>NZ_CP137002.1:0-5137500 GCF_033109485.1 Streptomyces cyaneofuscatus
CCGCGCACGACGGTCCCGGCCTGCTTCATCCGGTCCAGGTCGTTGCGGAACTGGCCCAGCGCCTCCGCCGTGACGTACCGCTCCAGATCGGTGCCCTTCGCGTCCGCCTTGCGGTAGGCCTTCATCTGCTCAGTCCACATCGCCGTGTACGAAGCGAGGACCGCCGTCTTCTCCACTGCCTGCGGGTCCACCGACGCGGACGCGGTCGTGGTGGGCGAAGGGGCTTTCAGGGTGGGGAAGACCGGCTTCGGATCGTCGTCGCCTCCCCTGCAGCCGGTCAGGACCAGCACGAGCGTCACGGCCGCGCACAGCCCCGCCCCGTGTCGCATCGTCATCAGTGGGCCCCCGTACGGTCGCCGGTCACAGTGATGATCACCGTAACCCGGCGCACAGGGCCGGTTACAGCAGAATCCCGGCCGTGCCACCGGCGCCGCCCCAGGAGGAGAGAGCCTCTTCCTCCGGCTACGCGGGGAAAGAGGTGTCGGCGCGCTTGCCCGGTTTGCCCACCAGGCCTGACCAGCAAGAACACCCGGAAACACGCAATGGGGGTTCACACCTCCGGTGCAACCCCCGGTGCAACTCTGGAGGCACCTGCGTGAACAACCGTGCAGCCCCCGCCCGGTGCAACCCGCCCGGGAGAACGGGAAGACGCCTCTTCCCATCGGGGTGGGAAGAGGTGTCAGCACTGCGGGTCCGCTGCCCGAGGGCACCCGGGCCTGCGACAACGGCCCGCCGCCGAATCCGGGTACGCAAACCCGTTGGGCAACGCGAACCGCAACCAGATGCGCGACCTGATGCGGAACCAGGTAGGCAACCCGATGCGCAAGCGATGCGCGTCGTGCCGAGGCGAGGTGGGGCCACTTCTGTTCGTTCCCCCGGGGCCGGCCAACCCGTTCACCGGCCCCGGTGTTCGTGAGTTCGGGAGTCACCCGTCATCGCCGGGTGACGGGCGGGGCCACCGTTCGGTGAACGCCCGGAGCTGCCCGCGCTGGTGTTCCTCCTGCGTGATGCAGTCGGTGAGGACGGCCTGGTCGATGTACGGAGCGACGGCGGCCAGGACCAGGCGCTGAAGATCGGCCGGGTCCAGTGCCTCCACCTCCCACTGCACCGGCCGGGTGGGATCGAGGCGGTAGCGGGCAGCGAACTTCGCCCAGCGCGGGTCACCGGCCTTCCCCACCGCTGCGGGCAGCGCGTGCTCGCGCACCTGGCCGTGGGTGAGCAGGATCCGCTCCACATGGGCCCAGCAGTCAGTGCGGGCCACCCAGTCCCGTTCGATGTCGGCGCCCGAGGCGTCGAAGTCGCCGACGTTTCTCCGGGGCGCCGCGAGTGTGCGGGTGGAGTTTCCGCAGCTCAGGAGCGGTCGCGAGCACTGTAGCGGATGCAACAGGTGTGGTGCACGGGTCCGCCTCAAGATTCGCTTCAAGTGCCTCTTGGTCAATTCAGAGGCACGTCTCGGCTGGGAGGTGTAGGCATAGACCTCAGCGAGGTCGGCGATGAGTCCGGCTGCGGGGCAGGGCGAACGACACGGGGGCGGGCACATGACGTTGCGACGGGGCCGGAAGGGCAATCTGGGGCTCGAAGTCATGCCGCTGATCGAACTGGCGCTGCCGTCTCCTGATGGGCAACGGCTGCTCAGCGACCGGCATGCCGAGAGTGTCACAGCGATCAGTGATGCCCTCGGCGAGTCTCTGGGCAACATCTCCAGGCTGCAGGGCTGGCTGACCCAGTACGCGTTCGAAGCAGTGGTGGTTGCCCTCGGTTCTGTCCGACTGATCAAGACCGAAGACTCTGGTCTTTTCTACTTCGATGACTCAGACGGGGAGCTTCAACCGCCAGACTTCCGCGTTGTCCTGGGGGATGGCACCCAACTCCTGATCGAAGTAAAGAATGTGCCTCCAGCTGGTCTTGAGGCAAAGGTCCGCGCCAAAGACATGGCCGCAGCTCAGACTTATGCTCAGGCCACGGGCGGTCGGCTGCTCTATGCACATTTTTGGAGCCGGATGGGCATGTGGACGCTGGTCGACCCATCCGTCTTCAACCGCGTCGGAAGTCAACAGCGACTACCCTTCGTCGACGCCATCAAGGCCAATGAAATGCAATCGCTTCTTGGCGACGGAATGCTCGCGTCTGAGCCACCCCTCACGTTCTCGGTGGCAATGGACCCGGAAAAGGAAAAGCTGGCGGGGAATGACTGGCGGGCGCTCACCATTGGCGGGGTGGAGTTGCGTAGTGCCGGGCGGGTAATCACCAACTCCGATGAACAGAAACTGGCATGGTTCCTGGTCTGGCATGGTGACTGGGAAGAGACCATGGAGAGCTACTTTGATGATCAAGGTCGGGTTGAGAGGGTTGACTTCATCTACCGGCCAGAGACCGACGATGATGGCGCACGCCTGATCGCGGAGCAGGGATTCGCCTTCTTCGGTCCGCTAAGCAAGCTGTATACCCTCCGGTTCCTGGATGCCGTCACTACCGATGAAGGTGAAATCCGCGCCTTGCGTGACGAGCCCGAGCCGGCCCTCCTCGCCCAGTTGGTCCCTGAAGACTACTGGGCGAGGGAAGATCACGTTTTGCGAATCTGGCGTTTTCGCCAGTTCCCAGCGCAGGAAGACTCTAAAATTCCGCAGGCTGAAAACGGAATGTGAGACCTCACGAGCGTGCTGAATCCTGGCGATTGAACTGGGCCATCAGCTCACGGTTGGCCGCGCGGGCCGCGGCCAGGTCGTCGTCCCGTTCCTAGAGCTTCAACTCCAAGTCGATCAGCTGCTGTTCGAGGGTCGTGATCCGGGCCTTGAACTGTTCGGTGTCCTCGGGTCCGCCGACACCGGACTCGCTCCAGACCTGGTCGCCGAGGACTTCGCTCAGTCGTGCTTCGATGCGGCGGACCTGGGCGGCGAGGCGGGCAGTGCGGGCGTCGGCGGCCGCGAGGTCGGCCTTGAGCGAGGCCCGGCTGACGGCCGGGCCTCGGCCGCCGGGGGCGGTGACGGGTTCGGCGGCCTGGGCGTGGATCTGAGCGAGGAGGTCGCGGTGGCGATAGAGGAAGGTGCGGTCGACGCCCGACCGCCCCGTGGGCAAGCCCGCCCGGCCCCTGGGCAAGCCCCTCTCGAAGGAGGGCTTGCCCACCGGGCCCCGGGCTGCAAGGCCCGGCGTACGTCACGGAGGTGACGTACGCCGACGACCACCAGGAGCACGCCGGGCCCTGCGGCCCGGTGGGTCACTGGCTCGCCCGGGAGGCGCCCCGGAAGAGACCGGCGGCACCGACCAGGGGGGTGATGATCGTCGCGAGGTCCGCCAACGGACCCCGGAGGCCGGGGCGGTCGACCAGGACGTACAGGAGGCAGACCACCGCGAGGCAGCCGACTGCTGCCATCAGGAGGTGCACGGACCGCCGCGACGCGGCAACCGGCACCGGGGCCGGAGCGGGCGGGGGCGGGACCACGGGTGCCGGAGCGGTCGTCGAGGCCGGTGCGTTCGTCATCGTCGTCGTCATGAGATCTCTCCTTCGTTGGTGCGCTCCGGGTGAGCGCGGGGTCAACAGTCCGCACTTGCCGCCGGGCATTCAATATTTCGCGAGAATCCGATCCGGGCCTCTGCGATGGGCTGGTGACGGGGCGTGGAGCGGATTCGCGAGGACTGGACAAACCGGTGGTCGGGACTACTGGACGCACCATGCGGTGTGGCCGGCCAAGCGGCGCAAGTCCCGTTCGGCAGGAAGCGTGGAGCGCTAGCCCCTGGTCTTCTACGCCTTAGTTATGGAGGGGTAGGGCGAAGAAGTGACGGCCGACTTGTGTATCGGTTCGGTCGGCATGTGGCAGCACACTGCACTGCGGCGGGGTAAGCCCCGCAACCCCTGCACTTGCTCTCAAGGGAGTCGGTAGCCCTGCCAGGGAGAGAATCGTCGGGTGACCACCCGCCGCCCGTTGGGCACCGGACCCGCACCCGCCGTCGACAACCAGGGGGCGCCGCCCGGTAAGGCCGTACCGCGCGCCGTTCTCGCGGCGGAGCGCCTGGATGGTGCCACCGCCGCCCAGCCCGTGTCCCGGCCCGCCGGGCGACGCCCGCTCAGCACCGGCCCCACCTCCGCCGAGTGACGGGAGGGGCCACACCCGACCGGACCGGCAGCCGTGCTCACGGGGGCCACGGACAGGCCCCTCCCGACAGCAAGCCGCCAACGGCGAGAACTGCGTCCCCCTAGACTTCGCCGTCGTCGAGACCGACGTCTCCAGGACGGGCTCGATTCGTGCTGTACACGATGAGCACCACCGACTTCGACTCTCCCGAGCGCGGCTTGGTCGTCGAGATGTTCCTCGCCCAAGCAGGCCACCGTGTCCGATGCCAGCATCGTGTTAGTCGAGGACACCGCACTCTGGTAGACGGCAAGACCGAGCGCTTCTGCAAGGTCGGCGGGCTGGTCCTCACACAGCCTTCGAAGCTGTACGGCAGCAGCGTCGCATCCACCAGCATCCCGAAGTTGGTCCGGGAGCGCACAGAGTTCCAGCCGGCGCCCCCCGCCCCTGCCCTGGGCGGAAACGGGAATCCGGCGGCTGTTCCTACACGTCCCGCGCGTTCAGCACCCCCAGGCTGACGGCTCCACGGATGCCACGCCGGAGATGAACGTCATCAACGACGACGGGGAGAAGCTTCTCCAACCTCCTTCCAGCTAGCCCCTCATACCCGCGGAGCAGTTCAGAAGCGGTTTCTTCTTCCGAAAGGGCAGGGGGAGACCTGCTGGTGTGCCGCACCCGTCGCAAGGTCGAGGTTCACCGATACCGAAAAGGTGAACGCCATCAAGGCCGCCAGGAACATCAAGGCGAAGGGGTTCATCAAGAAGGCGAAGGGCAAGCCACGTATCCATCGCTTCTCAAGGGTGACGTGCCTGCCCCGTTCCATGCCGAGAGCCCGTCCATCGGACAGGCGTGACGGTTTCATCAGCAGTGGCCCAAGGGCTGACCTGCGGCAACTTCGTCAACTAGGAGGCCCGGCGGGGCTGATGCTCGCCGTGAGGCACGCAGTACGCGTGCATGCGTGTCGGGGCCGCCCCTTAGGCTCATATGACGAGGTCCGCTCATGACTGAGGGAGACCCCCGTACGGCTTGCTTTGGACGGCCGCCGTACGCAGATCTCCCTCGCGTCTGCCGAGGGGCCGCTGTCCCGTCCCGATGCGGAGAAGGAAGAGAGGCACCATGGCATCCACTGACGTACCTGAACCAGGTACTCCTCCCGACGGTACCCGAGACCACCGTCAGGCCAACCCGATGGGCTGGGCCACGCTCGTCGTGGGCGTGCTCGGCATGGCCGGGGTCACCGTCCTCGCGATAGCCGGCGGCGGCCCCGAAGCCGCGACCGTGCTCGGCACGACCACCACCGCAGTCTGCGCCGTCGGCGGCACCCTCGCAGCACACCGCCGATAGCACCCGAAGCCGGCATTGTGACCGTGAGGGCGCTCTGACCTGCGGAGGTAAGTCGAGCTCACGCTCGCCTCGACGCCAGGCACCTGGAGGTGCGGCTCCCGTACGATGGACTTTGCTGCCTACTTTATTGGCAATAAAGTAGGCAACGAGCATGCTAGAAACTGCGTAGTAGGCACGAGAGAAACGAAGAGCCCGCACCGGTTCCAGCCGGTACAGGCCCATCGCTCGCGTCAGCAGTGAGTGGGCCCGGCCGTGTTCCATTCGGCCGGGCCCATTGCTGAGCTGGCCCGTCCGGCCGGTGTTCCCTCTCGTCCCACCTTCATCGGACGAGCTGCGTCACGCATTCGATGATCACCACGATCGCAGGCGCCCAGGCGAGCAGTGCTTTCTGTCGGTACGACAGACGCGACTCGCAGGAACATGCGTCCTTCGGTTCCATCGGCTTCTCCCAACTGACCCCAAAAGCCCTGGGGTCAGGGCCTTCACCGGATGGTGAAGCGCAAGAGGAGTCGGTCAGGTGAAGCAGGCATCAGCATAAGTGAGTTGCCCGGCACCCATGTGTCGTAGCCCGCAAGAACGACACCCCCGCGGTGAGACTTGGCAGGCTGCCAGCCGAACGGCGAGCTGGAGTGGACACACGGCATGAAAGCTCCCCCCGTCCATCGGACTTCCATGACGACTGGACGCCCCCTCACTCTGACAGAACATCAGTACCTGCGCCACACCCATGTGGCCTGTGACCTGCGGTTTCGTATTGCTATGCAATACGGTTCACGGTACTTCCGGAGCTGATCAGCCGACAGCGACCGGCGCCCCCGCCGGGGCCCGCCGCCGCCCGGGCACCCCACGGAGCTGGGCGTGCCCGGGGTACGGCTAGTCACGGGGAGGGCCGGTCCCTGTACGCCTGGAGGGCACACAGCACGAGCGACAGGATCAGAGCGCCCCATCCGGCGGTCCCGCCGAGGAACGAGCCCGTGGCGTCCATCGAGTCCCGCACGTTCGGGCGGTCCAGCAGGAAGAAGACCATGGCTATGGTGATGGGGACGAACACGAACATGGCCCCCGCCAGGAGGAACACAGCCCTCGGAGCGGGGGCGGGCGGTACCGGGGCCGGCGCGGGGTCCGGTGCGGGAGTGGTCGGGTCGGGCGTCGGGGTGGAGTCGATCGTCGTCATGACGGATACGTCCTTCAAGGGTCGGGAGTGATCGAGCGCGGATCGTGGAGCACCTGCACCCCTTGCGTCGCGGGGTGGGGCAGGGACAGCAGCGCGAGAGCGGTTCAGGGCGCGGTGGTGGTGCCGGGCAGCACGATGAGGGAAGTGGGGGTTAGCGGGTCAAGTCCCGTCCGGCGGGCCTCATTCGATCGGGCAGAGCAGAGGCATTCAATGCTTTGACCTGCTCTTTTGCCGGGTTGCGGGTATTGAATCGGCACTCCGGCCCTGCTACCGGAGCACCTCCGTGTCTCCGTTATGGGGCGGAGCCGCAGAAATGTCGGATGGAAATCCTGTGATGCGCATCACGCGACGCTGATGGTGGGGCAAACTCCACCCGGCCGCCACAGGGCGGAGCCTGACGGTGCGCCATGTGGCATTCGGGCCGGCCGACGGGCCGGGCAGGCTCGACGAGGGCCAGGGCGACGACGAGCACCAGGAGCAGGGACACGGGCGAGGACATCGGGCTCCCTTCGATCGGATACGGGTAGGGCTTCGCCCCTTGGGTCCCGGACAGCACCAGCGACATGCCTTCACGCATGGGGTCTAGGAAGTCGAATGCCCTTCTGCTCACGGCTGGTTCTCCCGGGGCGGGCATGGGTCTGTCAGGGGGTTGTGGCAGCACCATGCGACGCGGCGGGGCAAGTCGCGCAAGTCCCCCGGGCGAGCTGCTGACACCACCGTGACGGGGCGGGGCGGTGGTGGGCGACCGCGCCACAACACCGACTTCACCGCCCCCGTGATGGTGCGGGCGGGCACCAGCGCGGTGAGGGAGAGCACCAGGTGCTCTCCCTTCCAGTTGCGTCGGTGGCCCGCTCGCTGGCGCTCGTACGGCCCGGCGGGCGCCGCATAGCGCGGGAGTTGGCACCGGGGCGGACGGCTGCGGGACAGCGCGTCCGCGCCAGGCACAGCGGGAGGCTGCCGCCCGCGTGCGGTGCGAGCCGGTCCACCAGGAGCAACGGGAGGCCAGCGGCGTGCCCGGGTCTCTGCCCGGGCACGCCGTTGGCCGTGGGGTCTCACCGCTCCTGGTCGTCCTTGTTCTTCCGGTCGCTGTTGCGGGCGTGGTGGACGTCGAGGGCGAGCTGGGCGAGTGCGGCCAGGGCGCCGATAGCGGCGAGGGCGGTGTTGAGGTGGTCGAGCATGAAGGGTCCTCCCCGAGTGGTGCCGCGGAACGGGGGTGTTCGGCGGCTGAAGGGAGGTGACTGTGGGGGTGGATCGGGCCGTCCGGGAGTCAGGGGCCGGACAACGCAGGTAAGTTCCGGACCAGGGGCTCTTTGTCCAGGACAGGCCGGACACCAGCAGCCCAGGGGCGGGGGCTCACATGACACCGAAGGTAGGCGGGGGCAGGCCGTGGGGGCCGATCCGCGCCGAGAACCCTGCGGCACGCAAGCTCGCCGAGGCGCTGCGCCGGCACGTGGACGACTCGGGGAAGACCCTCGCGGTGCTGAGCGGCGAGATCAGCATGAGCAAGGCCCAGACCGGGGTCTACCTCGCCGGGAAGGTACCGACGCAGGCGTTCATCGCCGCGCTGATCCGAGCGACGGTCCGCCCCGACCTGCGTCAGCGCCGCCATGAAGAAGCTCTCGCCCTGCGCGAACAAGCGATGCGCCCCGCGCCCCGCACCACTCCGGGCGCGCCCGTCGTGGCTGGGCCGGGTGCGGGGTATGCGGTGGAACTCGCCGCGGCGCAGGCACTGCAGATCGAGACGTACGACCGGCTCACCCGGGCCCTGGAGCAGCGGGCGGAGGTCGAGCGGGCGAAGAACAACTCCGACAAACTCGTCATGGTCCTGCTGAACATGATCCACCAGCTCGACCGGCGAGTCGCCAGCCTGGTCGAGGAACGCGACCAGCTGCGTTCCCGGCCGCGAAGTGAGGCGTTGGAGGATGCCGAGCGGAAGCTGGCCCGGGCGGAGGAGCAGGAACAGCGGGCCCGGGCGGAGCTGCGGCGGGCGGAGGAGAAACAGCGCCAGGCCGAAACCCTCGAAGCTGTCCTTCAGAATCAGCTGCGCCGGCTCACCGACGAACTCGACCGCCTCCGCGCCGGCGACACCACCTCACCCCTCAACACCCTGCCCCCGCTGCCCGCGCTGGCCGACGAGGCCGAGGCGGGGCCGGTGTCAGCGGATCCGGTCGGTGACGACATCGACACCGTCCTCGACCGCGCCAGCCAGGTCAACGACGAAGACAACACCACCCTCAACCGCCTGAGCAGCGAACTCCCCGAACCCGCGACCTGGTGGGTTGTCCAGGACAACCCACCAGACAACCCCGAGGTCCTGGCGGGCCCCTCTGTGAGCGCGGCCTTGCCTCTTCCCGGCGTGCCGGATGAGGGACAGGAGGCGGTGCGCGCGCTGCTGCGGCGCAGTCCGGCGCCCGATCTGTTCGTTCGTTTCCTGGCCGAGGCAACCCGGTGGGAGAACGTCCAGGTGCACGGCATCAAGCGCCAGAACGCCAAGCCGGGCGCTCCCCTGGACTACAGCCGCTACCTCCGGCTGCGCCGCCAGGGCTCACAGTTCGGCGGCTTCGCCTACGTCTACGCCGAACACAGCAGCATCAACCTCCGCCTCCACCACACCCGCGAACAACTTGACGCGATAGGCGCCACGCAAGCTCGCACCCTTGATACCGGGCACCGGGCATACCGCGTCAGCATCGACCTGACCGACGAAGCCAGCCTCACCCAAGCACTCCACCTCGCCACCCTCGCCTACGACGCCACGTGAGTGCCAGCCGCGGCCACCCTCTCGGGCAGGTCCAGGTGGCCGCGGCACGGACCTGATCCACGCACCGGGCAAGGCTCTCCGGCAGCCTCGGTCGCGGTCGGCCGGTGCCTCCCGGACGCCTCTCGTCCGTCTTCTCGGTGAGGCGCGGGGCGGTGGCCGGGGCGTCATGAGGTGACGATCGGGACGACGAGGGCGGCGACGAACGCCGCGCCGACCATGGCGAGCGTCAGCGGGGCGATCAGCTTCGGGTGGTGGTGCCCGAGGTAGAGAAGTGCGCCGACGAACATGACGGTGACCAGGACCAGGAGCACGGCGACGAGCAGGGCGAGCGAGGACATGACGGTGTTCTCCATCGTGGGGTGAAAGGGGCGCTCCGGGTGAGCGCGGGGACAACAGTCCGCACCAGCCGCCGGCCATTCAATATTTCGCGAGAATCCGATCCAGGTCTCGTCGGCGAGCTGATGACGGCACCGAACGCATCACCAAAACCACCCTCGACACCATCCGCCTCGACCACCTCGCCGAAACCCAACACCGCCCCCACACTCGCGCCCGAAGCCGCTAGCCCCGCCCATCAGACAGGCAAAGGCTTGACCAGCACAAACACCAATCAGGCCTTTACACGCCAGAACTACCTACAACACACCCAGCCGCCCTCAGCACAGAACACATAACTCCAGCTCAGGTACCCCAACCCACCTGTACGAGCCGCCAATTCCACCTCTCAGCGAACCAGCAACACCCCAGACCAGCCGCCCCGCCGCACACCAACAAACCCCCCTCCCAGCGTTACCCGCCGTACCGGCGCCTTCCCGTGCGGCAACGGGACCGGGGAAAGGACCGAGCAAGGCGCAGCTGGCGTTCGAGCGGGGTCTCGCGGCACTGGCGCAGTGGATCGAGCGGGAAGGCGCCGACCGGCCGGTCCCACGCGGCACGGTCGTCCAGGTCGCCGTCGACGGCGAGGCGGAGCCGGTACCCGTACGGCTCGGCGTATGGATTTCGAACACAAAATCGAGAAGAGACCGGTTGAACGCTGATCAGCTCGCCCTGCTCGCCGAGCTGGGCATGGACTGGGCGCGACCGGTGGCTGTCCCCCAGGTCGCCCCGGACAGCCCCTGACCGCCTGCCGACGTCTCTCGCAGGTGCATCGGCAGGGCCATAGCGCGGGTGAGCCGTCCTGCTGCAGCAGCGGAGTGGACTGCGGCCAGCGAGCGACCACGTCGGCCGGGCCGTGGGCGGTGACCGGCCGCGCGGTGCGGTGGGCGTCCACGGCCGGGCCCTGTTCGCAGCCGGTCTGGCCTCCAGCGCTCTGCCGCGGCGGGGTGGGGTCGCAGGGGCGGTTCTGCGCAGAGTGGGCCGGGGTGAGCGAGGAAGACCGCGGGACTGGTGACGTCGAGGAGGTCCTGGCGGCGCAAGATTATCTGCTGCAGGAAGCCGATAACGTCGAAGTCCCCATAGTGTCGGCCCATTCCACAAAGGTACGGGCGATGCGTTGTTCCCTGTTCATGGGCATGCCCCCCTTGCCGCGCGCGCAGCGTGACGGGTGTGATCGAGTCGGCAACTGGCGTCATCGGGGATAGTTCTTGACAGAAGATGCACGGATCAGACCGCAGGGTCGCAAAGGTGCTGCGGCTGCCTATGCGGGGAGGTCCCGATGTGCGTTACTGAAGGAGCGACTATGTGGGAGGTGTGCCATGCCAGCCAGCAGCACAAATCCGCCGCGCCAACCAACGGGTGCCGAATCGGCTTTGACGGCCCTGCGAGCATGTGGAGTTTCGCACGTCTTCGGCATTCCGGGCGGTGCGAGCCTGGCTCTGTACGAAGCACTGGGCAGTGTTCCCGGGTTGCGCCACTTTCTGACCCGCCACGAGCAAGGAGCCGGGCACGCAGCGTGCGGCTACGCGCAGGCGTCTGGCCGGCTGGGTGTCTGCTTCGCGACATCGGGGCCGGGTGCGACCAACCTGGTTACTGCACTGATGGACGCCCATATGGATTCCGTGCCCGTCCTGGCCCTCACCGGGCAGGTCGGTAGCGGGCAGTTGGGTACCGACGCCTTTCAGGAGACGGACATCTGCTCGATCGTGTCGCCCGTCACCAAGTTCACGTCCGAGGTGACCACCGCCTCTGACGTCGAGGCCGCGGTGCACGAGGCGGTCGGCCGCGCGATCAGCGGCAGGCCGGGGCCGGTACTGCTCTCCATCACCAAGGATGCTCTGGCGGGCACGGTCGGAACGCCCCGGCCCAGAAGGCCGATCCGTGCGCCAAGACCGGCAGACCCGGCCGCCGTGTCGAGCGCGGTAGACCTCCTCCTGGCGGCGTCCCGGCCAGTGCTCTACGTGGGGGGTGGTGCTGTCAAGGCTGCGGCAGCCGAGCCTTTACGCGCCCTTGCCGAATATCTGCATGTGCCCGTGGCGGCCACGCTCATGGCTCAGGGTGTCTTTCCCAGCGGCCATCGGCTGTACCTCGGTATGCCCGGCATGCACGGCACCGTACCTGCGGTCGCGGCACTGCAGCGTGCCGATCTAATCCTAGCGGTGGGCGCGAGATTCGACGACCGCGTGACCGGAGAACTCGACGGCTTCGCCCCTCACGCTCGGATCGTGCAGATCGAAATCGATGCGCGGGAATTGTCGCGCAAGCGGGTGGCGGACGTTGAGCTGCACGCCGATTGCGCTCTGGCGCTCAGCGCGCTGCTGGACGAGGCGCGCCGCAGGCGTCGCGACGACACGCCGCCAGACCAATCGGACTGGTGGAACCTCATCTGCGACTGGCGTGCGCGCTACCCGCTGGGCAGCACTGAAAACGAGTCCGTCCTGACAGCCCCCTACGTCCTGCGGCGACTCGCCGTTTTGACCGGCGGCCCGCGAGCCATCTACACGGCCGGAGTGGGTCAGCACCAGATGTGGGCAGCGCAACTGCTGACACACCACACACCACGGACCTTCTTGACCTCCGGCGGAGCCGGCACGATGGGATACGCCATCCCGGCCGCACTCGGCGCCCAGGCTGCTTATCCGGATGCCGACGTGTGGGCTATCGACGGCGACGGGTGCTTTCAAATGACCAATCAGGAACTCGCCACCTGCGTCCACGAGCAACTGCCGATCAAGGTTGCCGTGATTAACAACAGCACCCTGGGGATGGTCCGGCAATGGCAAGACCTCTTCTACGAAGGCCACATCCAGCAGGTGGACCTCGACACTCGCGATGGACCGACGAGCCCCGACATCACCGCCCTCGCGCTGGCCTACGGCTGCGCTGCGGAGCGTGTCACCCGACGAGAAGACGTCGACCGGGCCATTATGGCAGCATCCGCCGTGCGAGATCGCCCCGCAGTCCTCGAATTCGTCGTACCCAGGACCGATATGGTCTGGCCCATGGTTCCGGCGGGAGTCAGCAACGACGAGATCCTGATCGCCCGCGGGCTACGCCCTCGGTTCTGACATACGCCTTCAGGCCCCATGCCATGGACACAGAGGGACACACCAATGACGGACCCTGCCACCGAGCTGCTGCGCACGCTGACAGGAAATTCTCCACCGAAGACGGCCCCCAGGGCAGATAACCAGCCCCTCGCGCGAGGCCAGGTGAAAGCGGCCCTTCCAGCATTGGGCAAAGACGCGGAGATCGTCCAAGTGCGGCGCATCGTAGTGCCCCCTGGGGGCACCACCGGCTGGCACTACCATCCGGGGCCACTTCTCACCGTGGTCAACCAGGGCGTGTTGACGTACACGCTGGCCCGCGACCTCAGCACGGAGACAGTGGAGGCCGGGCAGTCGTTCGTGGAGGCAGCCGGATCAGACCATGCCCACATCGGCAGCAACTTGGGAAACGAGGATCTCATCATGTACACGGTCTACTTCCTTCCCTCCGCCAGCAGTCCCCTTGCCTTTCGAGTCCCCGCTCCCGGAACGGATGCATCAGCGGGCTGATTGTCGACGAGGTGGCAATGTGCGGCATACGCACAGCGTGTCTGGCGCAGGCCTCCAACGAGGACGAGTCGATGACTATAAATGGGTGTAGTTCCGGGATCATACGAGATTCTTGTGAGCGTTGATCAATTCGTGGGGCAGTGAGCCCTTTCCAACCTGATGGTGTGGGCCGGTGGTTGGCGGGTTACGCGAAGCGGTAAGGCTCCTGGTAGACGACGACCAAGATCACCCGTGCCGACCAGGAGCTTCGCGTGCTTGTCTACCGATCGGCGATCGATCTGTCCAGTGGCCATCTGCGCCACCTCGCCGGGCACCTGGCTGCGCACCGTCGTGAGATCGGCACCCGGTGGCGGCGCATCACGCCGGGCCGCCAGGCCCTCCTGGTTCTGGCGCATCTGCGCTGCGGTGACACCTACGCCCAGCTTGCCGCCGGGTTCGGCATCGGGGTCGCGACGGTCTACCGCTATGTCCGCGAGGCGATAGAAGTCCTGGCCACGCTCGCTCCAAGCCTGGCCCAGGTCATGCGGACCGCGAGCCGCCTGGCCTTTGTGATCCTCGACGGCACCCTGCTGCCGATCGACCGAATCGCCGCCGACACCCCGTACTACTCCGGCAAACACAAACGTCACGGCATGAACGTCCACGTTCTCACCGACCCGTTCGGCCGCCTGCTGTGGGCTTCGCCCGCGCTGCCCGGCTCCACCCACGACCTGACTGCGGCCCGCACTCACGGGATCGTCGAAGCTCTCGTCGCTGCCGAACTCAAGTGCTGGGCGGACAAGGCATACCAAGGTGCAGGCTGTCCGGTCCGGGTGCCCTTCCGCGGCCGTCGCCTCAAGCGGTGGCAGCGCCGGCACAACAGCACGCCAAGATCCGCTGCCTCGGCGAGCAGGTCATGACCACCCTGAAGGGCTGGCGACTGCTACGGAAGCTCCGCTGCAGCACGAACCGGATCACCGACGTGGTGAAGGCCGTTTTCGTCCTTCACCACGCGACAGCGTGAGGTTGGAAAACCCTGACATCACGTCACTTCAGCGGGATGCTGTTGGTGTGTGATGACGTGTTGAAGCTGTTGCCGCAGCGGCTGTGGAGATCCTTTCGGGCGGCCTCCTGCCCGGCGGCCGCCCCGGCCGGCCCGTGCCGACCGTTGCGTAGGCCACCGGCTTGCAGTGCGGCGCTCGGGCGCCGCCCGCCGCGACTGTCCGGTCCTCCCACCCGCTCCACCGCCATGATCTGCATCGCGATTGTCGCCCTCATGACCCGCCGCATCACCTAGGAATCCATACCAACCCGGCGAGCAGCGTGAACCTCACCAAGTACGCAGAACTGAGCTAAACAACGGGGCAAAACGCCCCCAGCTCGGGACGGCCCTTCTCATTTCCCGCCGATGGGGGCCGACCAGCTGCGGCTCCTCCGGCGTGTCGATGCCCGCCGGAGGAGCCGGCCCCCGGACCCCATCGGTCCGCGCTTCTTCCCGTTCGACACTGCGCGGCCTGCGGGTGACCTGCGCCTTCGGATCACCCGCCGGTCAGGGCAGGAGGGCGACGAGGGTGAGGACGCCGACGGAGGCGAAGCGGCGCGATCGAGAACTGTGGGACAGGTGGACCCGTCGAGGCGGGCAAGTTCGCCGCGCGGCGGCCGCCGTCAGCAGGACCACGATGGCAAGGCGGCGTGAGCCCGCCTGGTGCCCGCGGCGCGCCCTCAGGCAGCGGACCGCCTGCTCTGCCTGCCGGTGCGACAGGCCGAGCAGGAACTGCAGTACGCAGACAGTGGCCAGCTGAGTAGGCGAAAACCCCGGACGCCCGTCCCTCGGGTACCAGTCGGCGAAGTCCTCGTCGCACCACAGCCCGTCACGCGCCCATATCGCCGCCGTGCCTCCCGGATTGCTCGTCCGTGCAACCTGCGCGGTCAGAGGCGGAACTTGCTCATCAAAACGGGAGCGATGGGACAACCAGCACCTCGACAGCTTCACCGGTCGGCGGAACTACCCGAGCGTGCCCGTTGACCATGCTGTCGCACCGGGAAACTCCAAAGATCCCCGACAGAGTCAAGCTCAAGGTCTGGACGCATGCGCCCACCTTGCCCTCGGCGCACCGCAAGGCGCGGCAAATTCGCATGAACCGGACAGCACGTGACGACGCCGAACTTGCTCGCCACGCCCCCAACACCACGAGCAGGAAGAGCAGCAGCAGAAGAAGTCTGAACAAGTCACCACAACAATCGAAAGGCTGACCATCAGGAATGGCCGAGGCCATCACTTTTTGATTTCACCCCACTTTGTCAACTTTTATTTCACCGCTTTACGTGACGCCTCGCGGGTTGCCACTAATTCGTTCGACTAACCTAAGCCTGCGCCATCCGAGTGGCGGGCTCCGCGAGCCATAGTTACGCTGTTAGGGGTCACCGAGGATCGGGAGGCGTCATGGAGGCACGGGAAAATCCAAGTAGCCTACTGCAGCGCCACCAGGGCGTTACACCCCCCTGGGTTCCACTTTTCTATGACTCTCCTCTAAGTATCCATCACGGCGATGGCTGCCTGGTTACTGACGACGAAGGCAAGGCGTACCTCGATTTCTATTCCGGGATCTCGACAAATCTCCTCGGGTACAATCTTCCCGAAGTGCGCGAAGCACTCATAGGTCAGTTGAATACCGGTGTCGTTCACACCTCCACTTTTTACCTCATACGTGCTCAGGTGCAGATGGCCGAGCGAGTGGCGCGGCTTTCCGGGATGGATGACCCAATGGTCTTCTTCACCTGCTCGGGGACGGAAGCCGTTGAAACAGCTTTGCTCCTGACGACGGAATATCGTGATAGTTCCCAAGTCATTTCCTTGAGGCGCTCCTATCATGGGCGTTCCTTCGGGGCGCTGGCAGTGACCGGTATCCGTTGCTGGCAGGGTAGAGGTCTTTCCCCGCTGCGGGTTGCATTTGCACCCGGCGGGCGTAGGAGAGGGGACCGGGCCGGCATGGACGACGCAGCATACGTGCGGTCGACCGCTGAGGAACTGGAGGAACTGATCGCGTCCTCGACCCCGGCCACGACGGCCGCGATGCTCGTGGAGCCCGTACAGGGGATGGGCGGGGCGATTCCTCTGGCACCCGGACAACTTCACGCTTACCAGGAGATCCTGAGGCGGCACGATATACCGCTGATTGTGGACGAGATACAGACCGGATGGGGTCGCACCGGAAAATACTGGGGTTTTCAGTCGCATAATGTGACGCCCGACATGCTGGTCTTCGCCAAGGGAGTGGGGAACGGACTCACGATGGGGGGAGTGGTAGGGCGCCGCGAAATAATGTCGGCACTAAATGTGTCTTCCATATCGTCTTTCGGCGGAAACCCTCTTTCTATGGCGGCTGCCACCGCTACTCTCGATTATATCGAAGAGCACTCCCTTCCCTCTCATGCGGAAAGGACCGGCGCTCTCCTTCTGGAGGGCCTGCGCCGTGACCTCGCCGACGTGTCGTGGGTGTATGAAGTGCGTGGGATGGGCCTGCTGCAGGCCATCGAATTCGCTCACCCTGGATCCGCTGACCCCAGCAGCAGAATGGCATCTGCCGTGCAGGAGAGGTGCCGCCGTGCCGGACTACTCGTCGGTGTCGGAGGGGCAGCGGGCAACTGCCTGCGCATCATGCCGCCACTCATCGTATCCGAGGAGCAGGCGCGTCAAGGTCTAGACGTCATCACAGCGGCAATCAGGCAGTCTGCCGCCGACATCGCGAGTTCTGTCTCGAATAGGGGCAGCTCCTGGGGAACGACCGCGTGTATGACCGCTGCACCGCACTCGGAGGTCTCCGATGACACCCGCTGAAGCCTTCCGCACCGGCATGAACCAGAGTTCCGCAGAAGATGCGAGGACCTTCCCACTCACCTCCGCGCAGCAGTCCTACCGGGTCGGTAGAGCCGCGGACGAGCCGCTGGGCGACGTCGGATGCCACCTGTATCTCGAATGCGATGGCCCCCAGGTCGATGCGCCCCGGCTCGAGGAGGCGGTCCGTCTCCTCCAGAAGCAGCACCCAATGCTCCGCACCGCCTTCCCCGACAACGCAGAGGACGCCACGACCCTGAGCTGCCCCACCAGTGCTCTTTCGGTCACTGACCTTTCTGGGAAGAGCGAAGAGGAGCGAGTTCGAACGCTCAGCGAACTGCGTGGGGAGATGTCGACCCAGAAGCTTGCCGTCCAAGACGGACAGTGCCTCGACGTGCGGCTGTCGGTCCTGTCAGACACGCGCTCCCGCCTC
Source organism: Streptomyces cyaneofuscatus (assembly GCF_033109485.1). Classification (NCBI taxonomy): domain Bacteria; kingdom Bacillati; phylum Actinomycetota; class Actinomycetes; order Kitasatosporales; family Streptomycetaceae; genus Streptomyces; species Streptomyces cyaneofuscatus. The sequence goes on from NZ_CP137002.1 coordinate 17,526, forward strand.
CATGTGGACGTGGATCTGCTGGCTGCCGACCCGCCGAGTATCCGACTCCTGTTGGCTGACCTCGGGGACTTCTACGCTGACGGTGCGGCACGCCTCTCCGTGCAGACGCAAGACTTCGCCGCCTACCGTCGCAGCCACCTCTGCGATGCCAGTCCTAATGAGACCGCTTGGGAAAAGCGCCTCAGAGGGCGGGAGTTGAGTCCGCCACAGTTCAGTATGGCCGTGGACCCGCTGGACGTCACCGGTGCGCGGTTCGTCCGGCGCGAGGTCACCATGTCGGCCTCGCGGTGGGGTCTGCTGAAGGCCAAGGCCGCGCTGGCTTCCATCGACCCGGCGTCCGTGCTGCTGGCCGCGTACACCTACACATTGGGCCGGTGGAGCGAGGGCCCCGACTTTCTCGTCAGCCTGCCGGGGTTCGACCGCCCGTCAGACCTGAACCTCGGCAAGATGGTCGGGGACTTCACCCAGCTTCATCTTCTCAGCGTGAGCGCGCAGAGCGCTCCGACCCTGAACCACCTGGCCTGCGCTCTCGACGGGGAAGTGCGGACAGCCCGCTCTGCGGCGTTCGCTGACGGGCCGGCAGCCCTCAGGGCGCTGGCTCGGTCTCGCCATGAACTCCTCCCCCCGGCCGGTGCTGTCTACACCGATCTGCTGGACGGCCACTGGACCACCAGCCGATTCGAGCAATACTTCGGACCGATATCCTGGATGATCACCCAGACGCCGCAGGTATGGCTGGACTGCCTGGTCTACCCCCATGCCGACGGGGTGCGGCTGGCATGGGACGCCGCCGAGGAACTGTTCCCTATGGGCATGCTCGACGCGATGACCGAGACCTGCGAGGACATCCTCGACGCTTTCGTCGACAAACCGTGGGACCTCCCGCCACCCGCCACACAGCCCAGCGGCCAGCGAGCAACGCGCGAGTGCGTCAATGCCACGACGCGGGCCGAAAGCGGACAGCTCCTGCACGAGCGGTTCTTCGAACTGGCGGCAGCCGAACCGGATTTGCCCGCGCTCATCACGGAGCGGGCGACCACGACCCGCGGGGACCTCGCGGACGGGGCACTACGCACCGCAGGTCTGCTCCGTTCTCTGGGGGTGCGCGACGAGGACCCCGTTGCTGTCAGCCTGGACCCGGGCACCGACCAAGTCCGTGCAGTCCTGGGTGTCCTGGCCGCGGGGGCCTGCTATGTGCCGATCGGAACCGATCAGCCAGCGCAGCGGCGCGCTGCGATCTGCCGGACGGCCGGCGTCAAATACACCATCACCGACCTGCCCTCCGACCCCGCAGCGGATGACTACCCGGGCCAGCAGATCACACCCGCGCAGTGCCTAGACTCAACAGCTCTCCCTGAGCCGCTACTGGTCGCCCCAGCCTCTCTTGCGTACATCATCTTCACGTCCGGATCCACCGGCCGCCCCAAGGGCGTCGAAATATCACACCGCTCGGCGGTCAACACCCTTGAGGACATCAACGAGCGCTGGGGTGTCGGTCCGCAGGACCGCAGCCTGCACGTGTCCGCGCTCGACTTCGACCTTTCAGTTTACGAGCTCTTCGGGCTTCTCATGGCGGGCGGTGCAGCCGTAGTCCCCGCCCCCGGTGCGGCACGAGACCCGGCAACCTGGCTGCAGTTGATACGAGACCACAGGATCACCGTCTGGGATTCCGTACCAGTACTGCTCGACATGCTCCTTACCGCCTCCGAGGGCAGCACACCACCCGACAGCCTGCGGCTGGTCATCACCGGCGGAGACTGGATAGGCACTGACCTTCCGGAACGTCTCCACGCAATGGTGCCCAAGTGCGTGTTCGTGGGTTGCGGGGGCGCGACGGAGGGGTCCATCTACTCGAACTACTACCAGGCCGATCAGGTCGATCCCCGCTGGACCTCGATCCCGTACGGGTATCCGCTGGGCAATCAGCGATACCGGGTCGTGGACCCCTCCGGCCGGGACCGGCCGGACTGGGTATCGGGCGAACTGTGGATCGGCGGCGTCGGAGTCGCCCGCGGATATCGCAACGATCCGGAGCGCACCGCGAAGCAGTTCGTCACCTGCGGGAATGAACGCTGGTATCGCACGGGTGACATGGGGCGGTACTGGTCCGACGGCATGCTGGAGTTCCAAGGACGCACCGACCAACAGGTGAAGATCAACGGATACCGCATCGAGCTCGGTGAAATCGAAGCAGCCCTGGAATCCCACGAGCACGTGGCCCGAGCAGTCGCAGTGGTGACCGGCACCGGACTCTCCCGCCGGATAGTCGCCTATCTGTTGGCCGGCGCCTCACCGCTGGACCAGGCAGGCGTCGTCGAACACGCCGCAGCCCGACTTCCCGCCTACGCCCGCCCAGCCCATCACCTGCTGCTTCCCGAGTTTCCGCTCAACGGCAACGGCAAGATCGACCGCAAGACCCTCGCGGGGTGGGGAACGCCAGAAGCCGAGAAGGCGCCTGCCGAGCCGCCCCGCGGCGCAAGCGAACAAGCTCTCGCCGAGGCATGGACGACAATCCTGGAAACCGAGGTGACATCCCGCCACGACCGGTTCTTCGACCTGGGCGGCGACAGTATTCGCGCGATGCAATTGTCGACCATGCTCTACGAGCGCTTCGGACGCCGCATCTCCCTGCGGGCCCTTCTCAAAGCGGGCACGGTGGCGGCGATGGCCGAGCTCCTGGAACGCCCGGACACCGATCGACAGTGGGAAACCCCGCGGACGGCACCATGAGCTGGGTACCAGCGGGCAATCCTGCCCCGTCCCCGGCGACACAGTGGCTCAGGCGCCTTGACTTCTCCTCTGCCGCCGACACGACCCGTCTCGTGTGTTTCCCCCACGCCGGAGGGGGCGCCAGCGCCTTTCTCAGCTGGCTTCCACATCTGCCGCCCGCCTGGGAACTCTGGGCCGTCGAATACCCTGGCCGGGAGAACCGGGCGGCCGAGCCGCCACCGACGGACCTGCGGGCCATGGCGCGGGATACCGCGTACGCACTCCAATGGATCGGCGACCGACCCTACGCACTGTTCGGCCACAGCATGGGGGCTATCGTCGCCTACGAAACCAGCAGCGAGCTGCTGCGCATCGGAGGCACCGCCCCGCAGCACCTGTTCCTCTCAGGCAGTCTCTCCCCTCAGCACGCCGGAGCGCGCGCCCAGGCCGAATGGGACAGCGCGGGTAGCGATGTGCAGTGGCTGGGCGAGGAAACCTGCTCTGGCGACGCTTCCGAACAGCGCACCCTCGCTACCGAAACCCTGGAGTCGGATCTGCGGATGCTGACCGCTTACCGCGAGCCGCCGACAGCGAAAATCACCGTCGCGGTATCCGTCTTGTTCGGTGCTGAGGATCCCCACCTCGACGCCGCCGGCGCCGCAGGATGGAACGCCTACACCGTTGCGCCGGCAGACGTGATGCAGATCCCCGGAGACCACTTTTCCTGTTTCCGCAGGCCGAACCACGTACTCACGCTCCTCAATGGGGTGTTTCCATGAACCGCTCATTCCGGAATCCGTCACGACACGTCCCTCTCCCGCCCTCGGCGGGCCCCGTGTCTACGGATCACCGCCCTACGCAAAGGAACTCTCATGCAAGCCTGGCAGGAACCTGGAGCAGACCGGCGTGCCCTCTTCTCCCTCTTGGAGAACAGTGACACGGTGAACGACTTCTTCGACCGGCTTGCCGACGACGTGCAGTGGACACTTTTCGGACAGCACCCGCTCGCGGGGGCTTACCAAGGGCGAGAGGAGTTCATGCCTGCCACCATCGGAAAGGTACGGCCGTTGTTCTCCGACGCACTCAATTTCCGTATCCGCGGGCTTCACGGAGGTGGCGCGGTGACCACCGCAGAGTTGGAAGGTGTCGCTACCGCGCGGGACGGAGTGCCCTACGACCCGTTCTATGTATGGGTCTGTCGCTTCGAAAAGGAAACCATCGTCGAAGTGCACGCCTACATAGATTCCACCGTTCTGAACGGTATCCTGCGTCGTCTCTCCCAGGAGTAGTACATCCCCGGAGACCGAGGTCGGTGTTCCTCGCTGTCAGGTCCGGCCCGCCAACTGCCCGTCAACTGGGCCCGGTGCCGAAAGAGGAATAGGTGTAAAGGTAGTCACGTACTTCGCTGATGCTGTGCTGCCCGTTGTGCAGCATGTTGTTGACCAGGACGTACGCGGTGTCGCCGGCGCTCAGGGCCTCCTGTAGATGGCTGAGGGTGCCGCACCCACCGGAGGCGATGACGGGCAGGCCGGACACGGAGGCGACGGCACGGGTGAGGGCAAGGTCGAAGCCCCGTCCGGTTCCTTCCCTGTCGATGCTGTTGGCGAGGATGGAGCCCACCTGCAGTTCGGCGAGCTCCGCGGCGAGAGCCACGGCGCTCATGCCGGTGTCCTGCGCGCCGTCGTGGATATGGACGTTCCACTGGCTCGGGCCCGTCGCCCGGCTGTTGATCACTGCCATGATCCGCTGGCCGCCGAGCTCCTGCAGGGCTGCCTCGACTGTGCCGGGCTCCTCCACCAGGCTGGTGCTCACGGACACCGCGTCCGCCCCGGCCCGCAACAGGCGTTGCGCGTGGTCCACCGACGGAAGCGTGCCGTGACCCACGGACACGAGCAGGTCGACGCCGGTGTCCTTGAGGCGGCGTAGCAGATCGGGTAGGTAGCCGATAGCGTCCCAGCCGTCGAAAACGTCCAGGAACAGTTTCTGGGCGCTGCCCGCGGCGTAGACCGCGGAGATGGCGGCGACGTCGTCGGAGCCCTCGAGTCCCGCTATGCGGCTGGGAGTGGTCGCGCGTCCGTCGGCGACGTCTATGCAGGGGATGACCAGGTCACCGACATGTGTGTGCTGGTCGCGGAAGAGGTCGGAGGTCATGGGAGTTCCTTGTCGTGGCTGGTGAGGGAGGTCAAGCGGGGGAGGCTGGGAGTCAATCGTCGGCAGACGGCGACTGCGGAGGCGAGGGTGCTTTCGAGTTCGTTGACGGGAACGGTGAGGTGGCCGGCGAAGTAGATGTTCTTCGCGCCCTGGTATGAGTTGAGTTCGTTCTGAGCGGCGACCAGGTCGGTCGTGGGCTGCAAGGTGCGGAAGGCGGACGTCGCCAGGAGGGTGCGCGGCAACTCGTCTCGGTGGGTGAGCTGGCTGACGAACACGTCCTGTCCGCCGGGGCGCCGCGTCCAGGACGTGGTTTCCGCCCAGGGGCCGTGCACCGTGACGTGTGAGGGTGCCCAGTGCCGGCGGTCCGGCGGCATGTAGAACGCGTCTCGGTGGATGCCGTAGCTGAGATCCCGATAGGTGAAGGCGCCGAGGGCCGCGTTCAGCTCAGGGGCATCACTGAGAGGGAGGGCCGCACGTGCGGCGTAGGCGGGGAGTGCCAGGACAACGGCATCCACGGGCCACCGCTCGTCCGAGCGGTCGATCATCTCCCATCCGTCTTCTGTGCGATGCAGTCGGCGGAGCGCCCGACCGGGTAGCAGCGACGTGGTGGAGGTGTCCGATGCGAGCCGCCAAGCAAGCGATTGCATGCCCCCGCGGAGCCGGAAGAGTCCGGCGGCCCCGTCCTCGTCCGGCTCCGCGTAGAAGGCACCCACCGCACGCGCCGACAGTTGTCCGGCCTCTCTCATGGTGCAGCCGAACAGGGATGCCGCCAAGGCATGGACCATCCCGTTCCGGACGAAGTCGGACGGTTTCCAGGAATTGACCTGGGCTTCCAGCGACACGTCCCAGTCAATGTCCTGACGTATCCAATCCGCTGCCTCGGCGGCCAGGACAGCAAGTGCGTCCCGTGCAGCTTCCTTCTGAGACCTCTTGGCGTCGGCGGCGTCACCGCCCCGCAGTATGGACGGGCTCTCCCACTGAATGGCCCGGCTGTCAGGAAGACCGGTCCATTCCTCGCGCCGAAATCCCAGGGCCGACGCGAAGGCCGCGACCAAGTGGGAGAGGCGCAGGGGAACTCCCTGCACACCCAGTTCGACCGTCTCAGCGCCGTCTGCGGCGTCAGGCAGATGCACCGTACGAAGGTTTCCGCCCAATGTGCTCCGTGCTTCCAGCACGACGACGTCATGGACTCCGTCGAGCAACCACGCTGCTGCCAGGCCGGCAATTCCCGCGCCGGCGATTCCGATGCGCACGGCTTCTCCTCGTCGGCTCAGAAGCCGAGTCAGATCGTACCGGCGGCGGACTGCCAGAATTCGCCGATCGATTCCTCCAGCAGACGTGCACAGAACACCGCGTCCGCCTCGTCGTCGCCCCTGTCCAGCCCGTTTTGCACCACGTCCAAGGCCAGTTGGCGCAGCTCCTCGCTGCCTTCGTCGTCGTAGTAGGCGAGAAACTCCGGCGGAACGTCGATACCGTCTGTCCGGACCCGCTGCGCGAACTGCGTGCAACCGGAGAAGTACACCTTCATGTCGGTGTACGACGCCAGCGCGCATGCCGCCTGGCTTCCCTGCACAGCCAACCAGCTCAACGTGCCATTGAACGAGTAGGTCGCACGCTCCGCGGGCCAGCGGGAGGAGTGGGCATCGCTCATCCCCAGGGCCTTGGCGCACTCGCGGAGCTTCGGCTGTGCCGCGTACACCAGTTGGGCGAGCTGGATGAACAGATCAGCCGCAGGATGCTCCGGGTATCGCGCGAGCATCGTGCCGTATGCGGCCAGTTCCGCACGGTGCGCCTGCGCCTCCGTTCCGACCAGGCGTTGCAGCGCGTCCATGCGCAGGTCCCCCCGGGCAGCGGACTCCAGCAGGGCGTTGCCGATCGGGTTTTCGAGGCGCTTTGTCTGGAGGATTTCAGCTAGACGGACGGCTGTTGCATTTTTGACGGTCACGGTGGAACTCCTTCCTGATTGATGGAAAAGGTGATGTTGCTGCGGCGTCCTCTTTCTGTACGCGCGCACGGTCCTTTTACTGGGGGCCTACCCGAAAATGTCCGCAGCAACCGATGGCTGCGAATTTGGCCGTTCTGCGTCTACACAGCAGTAACAGCACTGCTTTTCCGTCGCGCCTGCCTCAATTAGACCGCGTATCGTCGCCGATACGCCTACCTTCACCGTGAGGGCACTGCATGTTTCAGCCACAGGGTGAGCGAGTCGAATCGGGCACCGGTGTGCGGCGAAGTCCTCGAACCTGGTTGGCTGGTTTCCGTGCCGCTCCAGGCATAAAAATGCGACGGAGAAGCCCCTGTGAGCATTACCATCGCAACGGATGGGAGAGGAGTTGCTTGACATTCGACAAGCGTCGCATAAATGTAAACCTCCTTGGGGTCATATCAAGACCTTCAACGAATCAGTGTTTTTGCCTCCCTGCTTCGGGTACCTGCTTGCTCGAGGACCACGCTCAGCCGAAACTCGCAACGATCAATGTCTTGGAACGCGGACCGGCTCAGCTAATCCAAAACGCATGCCAGAAGTGAATCTTGGGGGCCACAGTTGGCGTCCGAGCGAAAAAGGCATCAAATCATCGTCGATCTAAGCCGCATGTGACGCTCTTCTCCCACTCCGACCCGTCATCTGAAGGAGCCCTCGTGGCCACCTCACGGAATCCTGCTCTTCCCCGTCATGCGCACACCTTCAATCGCGTGCGTACGGACTACCCGCGAGATGCCACCATTCCGTCCCTCTTTGTCGACCAGGCCGAGACGCGTCCCGACGCGTACGCCGTCGAGTGGCAGGGAGGGAGCTGGACCTACCGCGAACTGGCGGAACGCGCCCGGCGCGGCGCGACGGCTCTGCGCGCCCGCGGGGTGAGTGAGGGCGACATCGTCGCGGTGATGATCGAGCGCTCCCCGGAGGCGGCGGCCGCCGTCATGGCGATCCTGTTCGCGGGGGCAGCGTATCTGCCGCTGAGTGTCGACTACCCGGCTGAACGACTCGCGCGCATTCTCAACGAGGCGAACGTTCATGTGGCGGTATACGCCCCCGGTGAACATCCTGCGGTGCCTGACGGCGTGTCACTCGTCACCAGTGACGAACTGTCCGCCGCCGCGGACGAAGCAGATGCGCAGTGGTGGCGTAATCGGAGCCCTCAAGATGCCGCGTATGTCATCTACACCTCCGGTTCCACCGGCGCGCCCAAAGGCGTGGTGTGCCCGCACCGCGGGCAGACCAGGCTGGCACGCGACACCGGGGACCTCCGGATCCTCGCGGATGACCGGGTTCTCGCGACCACGAATCTGACCTTCGACATCTCGTGCTTCGAAATGTTCAGCACCCTGCTCAACGGGGCCTGCCTCGTACCCGTCCTCAAGGAAGACCTTCTGGACACCCGGGCGCTGGAAAGTGTGCTGCTCGATCAGCGGATCAGCGTGATGTGGCTGAGTACGGGACTTTTTCACCAGCACGCCCATGCGGCGCCGGGAATGTTCGCCGGCCTGCGATGCCTTGTCGCGGGTGGCGACACCGTCGGGCCACGTGCCGTGCGTACGGTGCTGGGCCACGGCCGGCCACAGATGTTCCTCAACGGCTACGGGCCTACAGAGAACTCCTCGCTCTCCACGACGTACCTCGTCGAGGCGCTGTCCGAGCAGGCCGAGAGGGTGCCGATCGGCATACCTGTGGCCGGCACGACGGCCTACGTGGTGCGCGAGGACGGGGCGATCGCCGAGCCGGGGGAGATCGGCGAGCTGTGGGTCGGGGGGGACGGCGTCGCACTCGGCTATCTAAAGGATCCTGACAAGACTGCCAAGCATTTCGTCGATGACGAGTGGACGCCCGAGGCGGTGCGGTCCCGGCTGTACCAAACCGGTGACCTGGCCTGCTGGGGCAAGGACGGAGTACTCGACTACCTCGGCCGCCGGGACCGGCAGATCAAGCTGCGCGGGTACCGGGTCGAACTCGACGAGGTCGAGTCGGTGGTGCTGTCCCATCCCGATGTCAGCCAGGCGGCGGTGGGGGTGGTCGGTGAAGGTGCCGACGAACTGCTGGTAGCGGCCGTGGTGGCGCACCCCGGCCGCGAAGGACAACTCTCCCGGCGCTTACACGACCACGTCCGCGACCGGCTGCCTTCCTACATGGTTCCCGCCCACATCGCTCGGGTCGACACCCTGCCCCTCACCTCCAGCGGCAAGGTTGATCGCACCCAGCTCGCAGACCTGGCGGCGTCCTCGAAGAGTGCCGACAGCTCGGACAGCGGGCTCCGGGGCGAGTGGGAGGAAACGGTCGCCCGGATCTGGCGGGACGTCTTGCATGTGGACGCTCTCGGGCGCGACGACACCTTCTTCGGGCTGGGCGGCACCTCCCTGCGCGCCACCCAGGTGACCGCAGCCGTACAGGAACGACTTCAACTCGCCGGTGGGCACGGGCGGGCCCTGATCCGCCACCTGGTGAACGACCCGTCCCTGGCGGACTTCGCCGCGAAACTGCGAACCCTGGACGACGAACGGCAAGAGGAGGAGACGCCGGTGGACTTCGCCGAGGAAAGCCAGCTCTCGCCCGGCCTCCGCTTCACCACCGATGCCCCCGAGACCGCCCGTGACCCCAAGCAGGTGTTCCTGACCGGCGCCACCGGATTCCTGGGCGTCCACCTCGTCGAACGTCTGCTGAGCGCAGGCGTCGAACACGTACATTGCCTGATCCGCGCGCGGGATCCACAGGAGGCCCTTACCCGCCTCGCGGCCCGGATGCGGCGCTACGGCGTGGACCCGGAACCCCTTCTCGACCGAGTCGTCCCCGTCCCCGGGGAGCTGGCCGAACCCCACTTCGGTCTTCCTGAAGACGCCTGGAACTCCCTCACCCATGACATCGACCTGATCGTGCACTGCGGGGCACAAGTCAACTTCGTCTACCCGTACAGTGCGCTGGCGCCCACCAACGTCGGCGGCACCCGTACGGTCCTGGAACTGGCGGGCCAGTACAGGATCAAGCCAGTTCACTACATCTCCACCATCACGGTGATCGTCGGCTTCGGCACCGCCGGTGTCGACCGCGTCGAAGAGGACACCCCTCTGGACCACGCCGACCGCATCTCCCTCGGCTACCCCGAGACCAAATGGGTGGCTGAACGGCTGATCGCCGAAGCCGGAGGACGCGGTCTGCCGATCGCCATCCACCGGCCCTACGAGGTGACCGGCACAGCGGATCGCGGTGTATGGAACACCGACACCATGATGTGCGCCCTATTCCGGACCATCGCCGAGACCGGCCTAGCACCGGACATGAGCCTGCCCCTGGACTTCGTCCCCGTGGACTACACCGCTGAAGCCATCGTGCACATCATCACTCACCAGCGACCCGACGGTCGCGTCTACCACCTCACCAATCCACACGACGCCCGGCTGCCGGCACTGGTGGAGCGCCTGGTCGCCATGGGCTACCCGGTGCGCACCATCTCGTACGACGAATGGACCGCCATGATCGCCGAACTGACGGCAAAGCACCCCGACCACCCCATGGCACCCTATGTGCCTCTGTTCGTGGAACCGGCGCACGACAGCGATCTCACGGTCAAGCAGATGTACCTAGACGGCACTTTCCCGGCCTTCGGCCGAGGCAACACCGAGGCGGCGCTCGCCGGCAGCGGCCTCTCCTGCCCACCGACCGACGCCGACCTGCTTGACACCTATCTGCGGGAGTTCCGACGCACCGGCTACCTCGCCCCGCCCCCTGACCAGGTCCGGAACCTTCCCGCCGACGGCACAAGCTCATCGGACCACTGATGCGGTCCGTCGTCTTCTCGGCATACGGTGAGCCCGCCGATGTCCTGACCGTGGCCGAGGCCCCGAAGGCCGAACCCGGCGCAGGGGCGGTACGTATACGCCTTACCGCCCGCCCCGTCAACCCCTCGGACCTGTTGTGGATCCGCGGGCGGTACGGAAGAGCGGCAAGCTTCCGCCCCGGCCCGCAGGGCGGTCCCCCGACATCCCTGGTGGGCTTCGAGGGAACAGGAGTCGTGGACCAGGCAGCACCCGACGTCCATCTGGAGCCAGGAGACCGGGTGGCGGTCTCGGCCACCGGGACGTGGCAGGACTACCTCAACGTTCCCGCCAGCGAGGTGATCGCGATACCGGGCAACCTCCCGGACGACCTCGCGTGCCAGATGACGATCAATCCCGTGACCGCCAACCTGCTCCTGGACGACCTCGGCCTGACCAAGGGAGAGGTACTCCTCCAGACCGCAGCGGCCTCGACGGTAGGCCGAATGATCACCGCCTTGGCGCGCCGACGAGGCATACGCTGCATTGGGCTGGTCCGGCGACCACGTCCGGGCCCGAAGCCGTCGGATTCCGACACGCTCCAGGTCCTCACCGATACATCGGAAGAAGCGCGTGAACGCGTCGCGGCGTTCGCGGGAGCGCAGGGCGTCGCGGCCGCCATCGACGCGGTCGGGGGCGCCACCGGCGAACTCGCTCTGAGCTGTCTGCGGGACGGTGGACGAATGATCGTCTACGGGATGCTCTCGGGGACCCCGATGCCGCTCTCGCCGGACCTTCTGGTCTTCCACGGCATCACCGTCGAGGGCTTCTGGCTTCCTCAGCGACTGACCCGCCTGCTCCCCGAGGAGACGGGCGAACTGACCCGCCGGGTCACCGATCAAATGACACACCGTCACATCGACGCACCGGTCTCTGAACAGTACGACCTGTCGGACGTGACGACCGCCGTGATCCACGCCGAAACCAACCCCGGGAGGGGGAAGACCCTGCTGGTGAGTTGACCACCGTGCCCACACGAGCGGCCGGGAAAACCGAGCGCCGCCGCAACCGGAACAGAACCGCCAGGAGTGACCAGACCCACGCAGAGCCCAGAGCGTGGTCGAAGGAAGGGACAGGCCATGAACGCTGAACAGCTGATCAACAGCATGCGGCCCGAAGTCGAGCGTCTCGTCAGCGACCTCGAAATGGCACCACGCATGCGCGCCGGAGAGGTTAACCGAGAGCAGCTCCAACGGCTGCTCATCGGGGAGTTCTACTGTCAGGAGGCCGAACTGACCACTTACGGACTCCTGATCACCCGCCACCGACACGAGATCCCAGCCGGCTTCTTCGGGCTGACCCTGCACACGGTGGCAAAAGCCCGCAGGATGCTCTGGCCCGCGGCTCAATCGGTCGGCCTGGAACCCGCGAGCATGACCGTACCGGCCGCCGGGCGCCTGGGACAGGCGATGTCGATGCCGGCGATGCTGACCGAACCGGGCGAGGCGGCGCTGTACCTCCACAGCGACCTCTCTGTCTGGTGCGCCGTATTCGCCGAGCTGGCCGAGCTGGCAAGGGATTCGGACGTCGTACCGAAGGAACTCATCGACTATCTGGCGTCATGGGGGAGCGAGCCCCCGCCCGAGATCGCCGATGGCGCCTGCGAAGTGCTGCAGTACGCGCTGTCACAGGGCGAGGACCCCGAGCGGATCATCGACTTCAGCCGGCATCAGCTCGCGTCGAGTGTCCCGGTCTACTGGGACTACGTCCTCCTTGGTTAGCTAGGTAGTCCGGGCCCGGCGCACCCTGGCCGACCTGCCCGGTGCGGACCCGGCGCACGGCGAGGGCCCGGTCACGCAGACCGTGATGGCCCAGGAGCTCGGGATCAGCGAGCACTACTACCGCAGGCTGGAGACCGGCCGCCGCCCGATGAGCAGCGACACCATCGCCGAAGTCTCTCGGCTGCTCACCCTCCACCCGGACGAGCAACTCGCCCTCTACCGGTGGGCCGGGCGGCCCGTGCCGCCCCTGCTCTCCCCCATCACCCCCGAGGTCCCTGACGACATCCGTGACCACATCGATCGGCTGCCATACCCGGCACTGCTGGAGGGGCCGGACTTCGGGATCATCGCCTACAACCGGCGGGCCGCACGCGCCTGCCCCTGGGCCGCCCGGCCCGGCGCAAACGTGATGACAGACTTGCTGCTGCCGGGGCCGGGCCGCGACCAGTGCGCGCAGTGGGAGGAGCACTGGGCCCCGCCCCTGCTCGCCCAGCTCCGCCAGGGCGCCTCGGGGTCCTCGCAGACCCGGTCGACGATCGCCCGCAGCGCGCTGTTCCCCCCCCCCCCCCCCCCCCCCAGGGAAGCGGCGCCCCAACTCCCGCCCCCTGCACCGCATTTGTCAGTTTTTACGGCGATTTACCCTATACGCTCTCTGTATGCGTTCATATGTTGCGGTTGAGATTGACGGAGTGCTGTCCCCGTACGGCGGGCCGATGCCGACCGGGCACACCATGTGCATGAGACGGAGTCCGCCGCCTGGCGGGCGGAGGCGGTGATCCCCCGGCCGCGCGATCGCGGGCCCCGGCTCGCCCTGGACCCGGCGGTGGGCCGTGCCCTGGCCTGCCTCTCCGCCGACCTGGTCCTGGTCTCTTCGTACACCCCGGACGAACTGGAGCCGCTGCTCCCCGCCCTCGGGTGGGACACGGTGCCGCCGCTGGTGCCGCTGCGGGACACTGGCGCCGTGCACTACCTCCGGGCCGACGACCCCGCCCTCTGCCCCTACGCGGAGGGCGACCTGGCCCGGCGAGCCGAGGAGATCGCGTCGTGGGCGCAGACCCATGACCGGCCGGTGGCGTGGGTACGGGCCGGAGACCACCACGCGCAGGCGGTACGCAGCGCAGCGAGGAGGAGATACGACACCGCCGCGCCCCTGCTGCCGTACGCGGTCGAACCGGCGACCGGGCTCACGGCCGGCGACCTCCAGGCGCTGCGCGCGTGGGTGCGGAAGATGGACGACCTGCCGGAGCCTGCCCCGGTGGTCCCCCGCCGCTGCCGGGACTGCGGGTACCGGGGCACGGTCGTAATCGGCGGCCGCCGTCGTGACCGTGTGCACGAGGAGTGCGGCTCCTGCTGCGAGTGCTACTGCCCCGCCCCCACCGACGACCTGTTCCAGCCGTGCGGGGACCTGATGCGCCAGCAGTGCCCAGACTGCCGATCCTGCCTGGTGTGCGTGGGTTGCCACTGTGACGGCTGACGGCACTGGAAACGGCGAGGCAAGGGGCAGCGCGACGCTAGGCAGCGGCGGGCTATCTGAAGTCTCATGCTGGCCATGATGCAGCCCGAGCACAGTCCGGTTGCGGCTGTGCGCGGGACCTGGCCAGAGTGCCGTCCTGCACTGACCTTTAAGAACCCACCTGACCGGCAGTCCGAGGTTCACGCACGGCACCGGGCGGCGTCGTCAGGTCTGTACGCGGCTGCGCCCCCGGATTGGTGTCCGGGGGCGCAGCGGTGGTCATTCAGGAGGCGGTGACACCCCATCCGGGGTCCGGCTCCTGGCGGTTGGTGGGTGCCGTAATGGTGGTCATGGGCGGGAGCGTACGCCCGCCGCGGCGTCGCGGGTACCCGTTGGTGTCACGGGTGGATGGTGGGCTGGGCGGGCTCTGGGGGCGGGCGCGCGGCGGCGGGCTGGCAGGGGTGGGCGCCATCGCCTCGACTGAGCGCGGGCCACCCTCCTGGCGTCGACGGCCTTAGCTGTGAACCGCATGAGGACGTCGGCTGAACCCTCTCAATCCCCTGCCCTGCAGGTCTGGGACCGGTGGCAGTGGTCCCAGACCCGGCGGTCCGCTAGGTGCATATCACCGCCCGCTGTCGGCAGCCCCCGATACCTTGGGGCTGGAAGGAAAGCTCCGAGGATCACCAGAATGATGTGATGCAGGTCACTCGGGGCTGGCGAAGATTTTTTGTCGGAACGCCCGGATGCCGTCACCGGAGAGTAGGAAAAGAACTTCTGGCCCAAGGAGGCACTCGTGCCCACGTTCCGCTCTCTTGACGTCTTCCCCCCTTCCCGCGACTTGACGAACATCCTGGCCGCCAAGTCAGCGGTACTGCCCCAGATCACCGGCGCGGGGTCCTTGCTCACTTCCCTGCACGCCGGACGGGCAGCGACCTCGAACCTCACCGGCTTCTCCTCGACGGTCAACGTCACCGCCTCGGCCATGAGGAACCTGTCCCTTGCTAAGGGGCCTGTTCTCCCGTTGCCGGACCTCATGGGCGGCCGGACGAGCAAGCTCGACTCCCTGCTCCCCGGCCTCAGCCCCGGCGTCTCGATCGCCTTCAGGAAGACGCTCGTCGGCAGGAGCGCCGCCGCCTCGGCGCTGGACACCTTCTCGAAGACGTTGGCCGGCTTCGACGGTCCGACGTCGGCGAAGGCGTTCGGCCTCTCGATGCCCTCGAAGTCGGCACTGTTCGGCATGGCTCCCGCCCGGGCGGGAGCGAAGTCCGTCATCGATCTCGGCATCACCCCGCGCCCCTGGCAGGTGTTCCGATTCGACCGGGCCGACGGGCCCATGGCTGCACTGCGGGGTAGCGTCCTGGCCGCCATGCCCCGCGCCAGGGCGCTGCCGTGGGGCATGGCGGAGGAGTGGCTGTACCCGCTGCGGTCCATCAACCGGCTGCTCGATCGGCTCGGGGCACCGATCGTCTGGGAAGCCCGCGCGGCGCTGAACTCCTACCTGCAGGGCGACCCCGGGCCGATGGAGGAGTTCCTGCACGACCGCCTTCGGCTCCGGCCAGCCAGCGAGGATCACGCCCAGGCCCTCGCCCTGGCGCTCCTCCTACGGGAGTGGGAGAACCACGTGGACCTCCAGGACGCCGACGCGGTACGCCTCGCTCTGCGCGCGTGCGCCCGGGAGGGGAACGACCTGGACAGCGATCACCAGGTGATGGGGCGCAGTGTCGGGGACCTGCCGGTGGGGATCGATCTGCGGTCTCCGGAGCGGGGTCCGGAAGACGTGGCAACCTCAGCGGCAACGCCGTGGGCCGACCGTTTCGACAACCGGGATGTTCGCTACGCGACGAGGCGGCTCAAGAGCAACGAACAACGAGTGGCCCGGGCCTGGGCCGAGAACAGCGAACTCAACTGGCAACAGGCCTCCCTCGTGGTCGACATGGACGTCAAGATGGGCAGCCGGGTACGGCGCAAGCTTCTCCGCGCGGGCGACGAGATCGCGCGCCGGACCGAGGCGCAGATCCTCGGAGAGAGCTGATGGCAAGGCACGACAGGTCTCAGGAACCGCTGCTGAGCCTGCGTTCCGCAGTGGTGTTCCTGATCGGCATCCAGGCCGCCGCGGCAGCCGGCATCCTCACCTTCGCCGCCGGCAGCCCGTGGTCCACCTCTGCGCTCGCCGCCGGAGCCGCCTTCGGAGCCACGGTCGCCTTCACCCGGTCCGTGATCGCCTGACCCTGTGTGCCCCAACACGGCAGGGGCACACAGGTCCGGTCGGGAGCACCCCGTCCGCGATACACGGACGGGGTGCGCGGAAGTCAGCACTTGTTTGCAGAAAGCCGGGACACGGCGTCGCCCGAGCCGGGAGGATGGTCCTCGCACTGAGGGAGGATCAATCCACGCGCGGGCCGGTCGGCAGACGCGCGCGGGCCAACCGTGTCTGCGGCCGAGGCTCCCGGCCGGTCGGTGCACCGCTGTGTCTTTTCGAGCACGAGAGGAATCGGCGCGCGACGGAGTCCTCGGCGCGCCGTACCCGTCTCCGTGTCCGACCTCGTCGTCCTGCTGCGTGAGGCGCTTCCCGAGTTCCTCGGGAGCCTGTCCGCCGCCGTCGTCACCACCGCGGCGGCCGCCGCTCTCCGCTCCCTCCGGACAGCCCGCCTCCGCCGCCGCGACCCGGCCCCCACCGAGCCGACGCCTTCCCAGGAGTAGAAGAGCGCAGGCGCCGTCCCCCGCGGCGGCGCCGCGCGTCACATGCGGTCGAGGCCGAACATCCGATTCACCGCCTCTCTGACGGTCAGCCCGCCCTGCTGGGGCTGGCGTGGAACGGTGGGCGGCGGTTCCTTCGACGGTTCCGGCTCAAGGACCTCGATGCGTTGCCCGGGGGCGGCCTGGGCGGCGATGCGGCTGCGCTCGCGCTCGGAGGCCGCAAAGAGCACGAGCGGGGCCAGCCGACCGCGCAGGGCGGGTACTCGGCTGGCCACCGGGCAGATGACCGCGTACGGCTTGCCCCGGACGTGCACGGGCACTCCCATGGCGAACTCGGGGATACCGTCACGGCCGACCATCGGATAGGCGCCGGCCTCGCGGAAGACGAACTCCACCACCGGTTTGACCAACGCCTTCTGGCGCTGGAGCAAGGCCTCGATCGCCGCCATGTGCTCCCGCTCGGCAGCCGCTCTCGCCTCGCGCTGGCGCTGCTGGATGGCGGCCAGGCGCTCCCCCACCTGTTTCCTCCAGGCCATGGCCCGGACCTGTTCCTCCTCAAGCTCGAAGTACCGTCTGCTGATCCACCGCCAGATGGTCTCGTCCCTCTTCCAGCTCGGCACGCGCAGGCGGTGAGGCCGGATGGTGTTCGCGCAGATGGCGGCGACGAACCGGGCGAGCGGAAACGAGTGGACGTCCGACCACTCCCCGTGCCCGCCGCACGGGAGAGCTCCGTCGACGTAACCGCTGCTCCAGTCACAGTCGGCACGGTCGCGGCACCACTCCGGCTCGAAACGGGCGGGCCCGGCCGTGACCTGGACGGCGCCGTCGTCGGGGCGGGCGATCTGGGCGCAGGGCACGTTGTCGAGCCAGGGGACGGTCTTGCGGTCGGTGAACCAGCACACCTCGACCCCGGCGGCGGCGTACCGGGTGGTGCGGGTTTCGATGTCGGTGATGGAGATGGCGGACATCTGCGCTTCCAGGGCGACGCGCCGGGTGCCGTCCGGGGAGGTGGCCATCACGTCCGCGCGCCAGGAGCCGTCAGGGGCGGCCACCTCGTACTCGGCGCTCCAGCCGGCCGCGCGGACGTGATGGGCAAGGTCGAGCTTGAGGAGGTGGTGGGCCATGCCCTCGCCCGCGAGCCGCGCCCCGCAGTGCGGGGCGTTCTTGGCGTGCCGCAGGAACCACAGGTCGTACGCGCCGTGTGTTCTGTGGACCAGATGGAGGCGCCATTCGCACTCGTAGCAGGTCAGCGGTGCGGGCGGCTTGACCTTGTAGATGCTCTCCCGGTCTTGCCCGCACCCCAGGTCGGCCTGGGTCGCATCGATCCGCCCCCATTCTCCGTGCACCCCGACGAAGACCATCGTGTTCCTCCTTCAGCGCATCGATGACGGGCTGGGCTCAGCCTGAGGCGGACAGTAGGGACCTGGTCTGACACGGCATCCCCCAGCTGGCGCAGCCGGGTAACTCGATCGGCCCACGGAGGTCGTCCGCCCGGGCCACGCCGGTGCGGGACGGTTGACGCTCCGAGATCACCGGCGACTGACCCCGGAGCGACTCAGGCGGCAGTTGCTCGTTGAGCGGGCATGACCTCCCCGCCCCGCAGTCAGACCGCTGCCCTGCTCGTTGCCGCTGCTCGGCTGGAGGAGAACGTGAGAGCAGCGGGTTGCTGGTCGCACGCGGCCGCCGACGAGACCCTGGACGCCGTCGACCTTCTGTTGGAGGCCCTTTGGAGGGCACGGTGCGGTGCGTCCAGGAACGCGCCCAAGTCGTCCGCTCCCTTACCGCCGGCTCGACCGGCTGACGGACCAGTCCTCCGAGACCGCGCCCGCTGTTCCGTCCCCCTGACCGTCTCCCGGCGCCTTCCCCCGTGGGCCCGGGCGACGACGAAGCCCCCGGCAGCTGCTCCTGCGAGCACCGCCGGGGGCTTCCGCTACTGATCAGGCGGAGTTGCCCCCGTTAGGATCAACGGGCCTATCTCCGCCGTCCGAGCCATGGGCCACCGTCGCAGTTGCCACCTCGCGCGAGCGGGCGTACGCCCAGGCTCCGCCGATGGAGACCGCTGCGGTTCCGGAGGCGGCCACCGCGGTGGCGGCCTGGTCCAGTCCCTCCCAGGCCAGGTAGGCCGTTGTGCCGATGGATGCGGCTGCGGTCGTTACGACGGCCCAGACCAGGGCGGTCCGCAGCCCGGACATCCGGGTAGTACGGTCGATAGGTGTCACGGGTTTGCTCTCCTCGCAGAGACGGGAGCCCGACGGCAGCAAGAGGGAGATCTCGGGTGCAGCCCAGCCGCCAAGCATCGGGCCGCAACGAGATCTCCCTCCGTCAGTTAGCCGACGCAGGGCGTGAACGAGACGAGCCTAGCGCCTGACCCCGGAACGGTTGTAACGGCGAGGAAATCCCGACCGCTGAAACCGTCGCCCCTTCTCACAAAACCCCAGGTCAGCGCACCACGTGGACCTGTTTGGGGCTTTGGAATCATGTTCCGGGATCGCGTAGCGGCGTGAATTAACGCTGTGATCAGAATTCACGTCGGAATCCTGCGATGATTTCGCAGATTTCCGCGATGTAATTCGCTCAGCCGGAATCTCATCGCAGGAATCAGTAATCTCCTTGCCGGGCCAACCGCTTCTGCGTTCGACGGGTGGGTGGAATCGGGCGTGGCCTCGGTGCTCACCGTCGTCCTGCGGACGGACCTCCTCGCCCCTGGTTGGGCGGTGTGCGGTGGTAGCCGGCCGACTCCTGGGCCCGGGCCCGGGACTGCTCGGCGGCCGCGCGTTTCTGCTGGACGGCGTACGAGCGGCGGGCCTTGGTCTCGATGTCGTACAGCTCGGGGTGCCGCTTCGCCATGTCCGCCCGGCGGGCCTGTTCGGTCCGGGCGGCCGCCGCGGTGGTGCGGTGCTTCGCGGCCGCCTCGGTGTACTGGGTGGCCTCGCCCTGCAGGCGGGTCAACTTCTGGGCGTCGCGGCGGTCGATGCGCAGCTCGATGTCGGGGAGCTGCCCGCGCATCGTCGCCAGCCGCTCGGTGACGGTGGTGACGTCGTCCGGCGCGAACTTCGTGGCGTCGACGTCGCGGAACTGCTCGGCGAGCTTGCTGGTGCGGATCAGCGCCCACGCCTCGACCTTGGCGTCCCGGGCGGCGGTGCGGGCCTCGCCCTCCTCCGTACGCCAGGCGGTGCGCTCGGCGGTGACGTCCTTGATGTCCTTGTCGATCTGCTTCTTCGTGAGGCCCCTCCGCAGGCGCTCCATGAGGCCCAGCTTCTTCTTGGGCTCCAGGTAGTCCCGCAGGTACCGGTCCTTCTCCTCCGCCCGGCTCTTCGCGTTGAGCTCGCGGGCGGACTCCCGTACGGCCTCGGCGGCCTTCATCTCCGCCTGGTCCAGCAGGGTCGCCGCTGAGGCGGCCACCGCCTGGCCGCGGGTCTGCCCGGCCGCCTTCTCCTGGGCGAGGCGCTCCTCCAGGAGGCGGGCCTCCTCCGCCGTTCGCCGTGCACTGTGCTCGGCGAGCGTGCCCGCCTCCTGGGCCACGCCGATCGCCCGGACCAGCCCGGCGTCCGACCGCTTGCCGTACGGCCGGCTCTTCCAGGGCGGCACGGCCGCCATCTCGCGCTGCCGCTGGCTCTCCGCCAGGCGCTTCTCCCGCTCGGCCCGCTCCCGGGGCGCCGTCCTCGCCCGTGTCGCCGGGCTGGGGCTGGACTGCGGGCTCGGTGACCGTCTCGGTGGGGTCGTGGGCCTCAGCGGCGAGCTGCTGCGCCTGCCCGTACGCCTGTCGGGCGAGGCCGGGGGATACGGCAGTCGCCGTATGGGCCCGCCGTAGGACGGGCTCGCTCTCCTCGCGGGCCACCTCGTGCTCACGGGCGGCCTGGGCGGGCACGCGGGCCGGGGCCGGCGGTTCGCGCAGCAGGTCCGAGACCATGAAGTCGCCCCGGTCCTGACCGAGGAGTTTCGCGAACGCGGTGACGGCGCGCTGCAGGCGTTCGGTCTCGGTACGGGCCGCGCCGAGGCGGGCCTGGGTGTCGTCGTCCTCGATGGCGGCCAAGGGCAACCAGAGGTGGTTCTCGGCGCGGACCGCTGCGACCGTGGCGGTCGTGGCGGTCAGGAATACGCGTCGGTCCCCGCACCCTGGGGACCGGTTGGCCCGGCGGTGACAGCGCCGCCGGGCCCACGGGTCACTGCGGGCCCGGTGCGGCGTTGTCGGCGGCGAGCTTCACGAGCCATTCTTCGTACGCGGCCACGTAGTCGTCGGCCACCACCCGCGCTGTGGCGAGCGCTTTCGCGCTCGGCTCGTCGTGGCCGGCCCCGAGGGCGCTGGCGGTGGTGCAGTACAGGCCGCGTGCGATGAGGTCGAGCAGGGTTTCCCGCTCCTGGGCGGCCTGCTGCGGGTTCGTGATCGGGTCTGGTGAGACGTGCACGGTGCCTCCTGGGCCTATGTGACGGGGGTGGTGAGGGCGGCGACGACGCCGCCGGGCGCCGGGGTGATACCTCCGGCGAGGTAGCGCACTCCCCCGCCCTCGGAGGGGGGCACCGCGCCTTTGGTGATGGGGTGGCGGCGGGAGGCGGCGGTGCGCCACCCGTACCGCTCATCCCACACGAGAGCGGGGGCCGGGGCCTGGTCGCTGTCCAGGACGAGCGCGGCGACGACCCGGTCGTCACCGGGGAACTGAACATCGGGCGCGGCCTCGGCGGTGGTCCAGCCGGCTCGGTGCAGGGCGGCGGCCACGTCGGTCAGGTAGGGGGCGACGTGGCGGGCGCGCAGGACGGTTTCGGCGCGGGCGGTGGCGCGGCGGACCTGTCCGGCCGGGTAGCCGAGCTGGGCGGCGGCCTCGGTGGGGGTCAGGGTCGGGTGGGCTTCGATGTGGTCGGCGATGCGGTCGGCGCGCAGCCGGGTCAGGGTGTCCTGCCCGGTGTTGCGGTGAACGCCGAGCCGCTCGGTGACCGTGGCGGCGCTGATCGTGGGGTCGGCGTCCAGCAGCTCGGCGACGAGCCCGTGGACCTGGTCGCGCGGGACCTGGTCCCCGGTGCTCTTGGGCCGTCCGGTCCGCTGCGCAGCGTCGCCGGGGCGGCCCGCCTGGAACGCCTTCACCGCGTGGCGGGGCCAGTGCTCGACCCCGCCCGCCTCGATGCGGGCCTCGGTCAGGGCGGGGTCGCGCTTGTAGACATCCCAGGAGGCCGGAGCCACCCCGATCAGCGCCGCGCACTCCCGGCGGTCCAGGAGGTCCCCGTCGTCCTCGACCTCCGGCTCCGGGAGCGGGGGCACGGGCTTGCCCAGGAGGTAGGCGTCGACCTGCTCCCCGTCGTACAGCCGCGTCCGCGATCCCTCCGAACTGACCGGGGCCGGGAACCCTTCGGCCGCGTACGGCTTGAGACGGGTGTAGTGGTCGACACCGACGCCTTGCTGCGCGGCGAGGTCCGCCAGGGTGCGCACGAGGTGCTGTCGGCCTGCTCTGATCACGAGGTTACTCCTCCAGAACTCACGGTGTCGAACGACGGTATCGGCCCGGTCCCCGGGCCGTTGGGCGGTACGCTGCGAGCGGGCCCCCTGTCGGGGGTTGCGTTGGCCGGCACCCTTGCCACCCGTCCCACCCCCGTGGACGGATTGGGTGCCGGCCCTTTGTGTCCCGGCCCGCGCGCCGCTCATCACGCGGACGGGCCGCCAGGCACCCTCGGACCGGTCCGCCCCCGACAACTCCAGTGCCGGGGGCGGGCCTCACCCGGGGCGGCGGGGCGGGTGGGGTCAGGCAGACCAGCCGATCGAGGACACGAAGCTGTAGCCGTCGTAGTCCGAGCCGATCAGGTCCAGGACTTCATCCCAGACCGCGTCCAGCTCCTCCAGGTCGTCGTCCATCCACGCGTCGACCGCCCGGTCCCAGACGCCCCGGACGTTGATGCTGCGGGGGGCCAGGTCCCGCCTGTACTTCTGTTCCACCCCGCCCTGGTTGACCGGGTTGATCTCCACCCGGGTCCCCCGGCCGCCGTTGTTCAGCCGGTGCTTGAGGTCAGCGGCGACGTTGCGGCGGCGCAGGTCCCAGTACGCCGCATCCAGCCGGGCCAAGTTGGCCTTGTTCGGGGTGCGCTCCTCCGCGAGCCAGGCCATCAGGGTGCGCGGGGAGACGTGGACCCCGGCCCGGTCCATCGCCTCATAACCGGCATCCGAGCGGGTGAGGTAGTTCAGGCGGGCGGCGAGACCGCGCTCACTGTCCACGGGTGAGCTGATGCCGCGCACCATCCCTTCCATGGCGATGCCGAGCGCCTCGGCGCCGGGTGCGCCGGCCGCGCCGTACTTCCCGAAGTCCATCCAGCGTCCGGCCATCAGCCGCCCACCTTCCCGACCAGGTACTCACCGGAGGCCTTGCCGTCGCCCTGCTTGATCTTCAGCTCGGACACACCCCGGCCCTCGGGGAACACCTGCCGCCAGTCCCCGGTCACGTGCAGCTCGTCGGTGTGCTTCAGCGCCACGACGTCCAGCCCGGCCTGGTGGGCTTTGTACGCGCGGCCGCAGTGCAGCGCGAACGCCTGCGAGTGGATGAGGTGCATCCAGTCCGGGCGGACCATCTCCCGGTTGTGCACCGACTCCCCCATGGTGCTCACGAACTTCGAGTACATGGCCTTGACGTACTCCAGCGTCAGCTTGTCTCCAGCCGCGATCGCCTCCGACCGCGCGGCCACCAGCAACTTCCGCAGCGCGTCCAGGAAATTCTCCGTCGCCCCCGACGTCCAGGACTCGTGAACCGTCGGGGCCCCGGTCAGGGCCCACTTCGGGCCGGACAGGCGCAGCAGGAGGCGCAGGGTGGCGTCGGTGATCCACAGGGCGCCGGGGGTGTCGCGGTCGCCGAGCGGGTCGGGCAGGTGGGGGTGGGCCCACTCGGCGGGGGTGATCAGGTGAACGCCGCTGCGCTTCGGGCCGATACCGTCCGACCCGGTGGTGTGCTCCAACTTCCCGATCGGGAGCCAGACCTTGAGCGCGGACAGGTAGGCGGCGTTGACGTCCAGGGCGGTGACCTTGATGTTCCGCTCGGGGGCGCGCATCGAGTAGGCGGGGTTGTTGTAGGCGGGGCGGGCCTCCCAGATCTGATCCGGCTCCCGCTTGGACGGCTTGTGGAGGATGTCCGGCAGCGCCGGGTAGGCGGTGTACTCGTACCGAGCGGTGGCCCGCGTCTCGGTGAACAGGTGCATGACGTCCGGGATCGCCCGCTTCACCAGCGCGTCCAGCGCGGCGTCCTCGTCCCCGCCGGCGCGCTCGGCCTCCTGCTCGACCGCACCCCGGATCAGCCCCATGAGGTCCGCCTCGGCGCGCTCGGCGCTCTTGGACCGGCGCTGCGGGCGGGTCGGTACCCGGGCCGGGACCGGCGAGACCGGGGCCGCCGCCGAAGCCGGAGCAGCGACCGATGCGGGTGCGGGCGGTGTCGCCGGGGGCGCTGCCGTGGGCTGTGGGGTGGTGGGCTGGCACATCGCCCCGGAGTGGAGCGGGCGGCCGTCGGTGGACTGGTAGGTGGTCTCGACGCCGCACCGGATGCACGGGCCCGGGTCCCCCTCGATCGCGCGGCCGTCCGGGCCACGCAGCGTCTCCAGCCCGGTGAGCGCGGCCGGTACCGCGACGGCGGGCGTCTCGGCGGCGGCAGGTGCGGGGGCGGTGCCGTACGGCTGGTCGTTGAACAGAGCCGCGATCGGGTTGTCCGCCGGATCGACCGGGGCGGGGTAGAGCTCGGCCAGACCCTCCAGCAGGCGCAGATAGGGCAGGCGGCCGGGCGGGGTCGGGTCTGACTTCCCGGACTCCCAGGCCAGAACGGTGCCGCGCGCGACCCCGACCGCCGTGGCGACCTGGGCGCGGGTCAGCCCGGCGGCCTCGCGCAGCCGCAGGCGTTCCTGCGGGGGCGGCATCGCCTTGGCGAGACGGGCCTCTTCGAGCAGCGCTTCAACACTCGCTTTCTCATTCATGAGAAAAGTGTACCACCATTGACCTAGATTTAATGCTAGATTGTGCAGCGTCCGTATCGCATTTGGGCAGCTCGTAGCGAGGAGCATAGGGGTATGCAGCAGACACCGCAGGCGAACAGGTCCGGGATCACCCTCCGGCCCCACCAGGTCGAGGCCGTCGACCGGATCGTGTCGGGCCTGTCCCTCCCGGCCGACGGGACCATGCCCGTGGGCGGACTGCGCGGACAGGTCCACATGGCCACCGGCACCGGCAAGACCATCACCGCCGCGGTTGCCGCGATGCGGCTGTGCCCGAACGGGATGATCGGCGTCCTGGTCCCGACCCTGGACCTGCTGACGCAGACGATCGAGGCGTGGCGCCGGACCGGGCACATCGGCCCCGCCATCGCGGTCTGCTCCCTCGGTGCGGACCCGCTGCTGGAGGCCCTCGGGGTGCGGTGCACGACCAATCCGACACAGCTCGCCCTCTGGGCCAGCTCGGGGCCGATGCTGGTGTTCGCGACGTACGCGAGCCTGGCTGGGCAGGGCCTGGCCGACGACCAGGACGACCAGGACGCGACTGCGCCCGGGGCGCTGGAACGGGCGCTGCGCGGCTCGTACGGGCAGAAGATGGCCCCGTTCGACCTGGTGGTGGTCGATGAGGCGCACCGGACATCGGGCGACGGCTCGAAGGCCTGGGCGGGGATTCACGACCAGGCCCGCTTCCCGGCCGCGCGGCGGCTCTACATGACCGCCACCCCCCGCCTGTGGGAAGCGGGCCCGCGTACGGCCGAGGAGGGGGCCGACGGCGCCCAGCTCGGCGCGGCCGACGTCCCGGGCGGCGGGGAGGTGCTGGGCGGGCGGCTCGTCGCCTCTATGGACGACACCGAGCTGTACGGGCCGGTCCTCCACGAGACCGGCCTCATGGAAAGCGTCGAGCGGGGAATCCTCGCCCGGTTCGAGGTCGACGTCCTGGAGATCCGCGACCCGGCACCGCTCAGCGAGGACGCGTCGATGGAGGAGCGGCGCGGCCGCCGGCTCGCTGCCCTCCAGGCCGCACTCCTCAAGCACGCAGACGAGACCGGCGTGCGCTCCTACATGACGTTCCACTCACGGACGCTGGACGCGATGAGCTTCGCGCGGGCGATGCCGGAGACCGCCGCGCGGCTTCACGCTGCTGACCCCGCCGCCTACCCGGCCCGCGTCGGCTCCGACTGGCTCTCCGGCGAGCACCCCGCCACCCACCGCCGCGACGTCCTCACCCGCTACGCCGACGGCATCGACGCCGAGGGGTGGGTGACTGAACTCGGCTTCCTGGCCTCCTGCCGGGTCCTCGGGGAAGGGGTCGACATCAGGGGCAAGCGCGGAGTGGGAGCCGTGGTGTTCGCCGATACCCGCAGCAGTCCGGTGGAGATCGTGCAGATCATCGGGCGGGCCCTGCGCCAGGAGCCCGGCGACGGCAAGATCAGCCGCATCCTGGTGCCGGTCTTCCTGGAGCCCGGCGAAGACCCGGCCGACATGATGGCGTCCTCCAGCTATCGGGGCCTGGTCGCGATCCTCCAGGGCCTGCGGGCACACGATGACCGGGTCATCGAGCGCATGGCCCTGCCCACCACGACCGCGCGCGGCCAGATCACCTCCGTCCTCGCACTCGACCCGCAGGCGCCACCCGCCCAGGACGGCGAGCAGCTCGGCGAGGACGACGGCCAGGACCAGGACGGCGAGCCGGAGCCCGCGGCGGCCGGCACCGACGACGAAGGCGGCCACGAACAGGGTGGCGTTGAAGAGGGTGAGGAGGACCAAGGTGACGAGGACGACGCGGCCCCGGGCATCGCGCCCGTCACGACGCCGCTGCTGCGGTTCTCCCTCCCCCGCGACCCGCAGGCCGTCGCACTGTTCCTGCGCACCCGCGTCCTGCGGCCGGACAGCGAGATCTGGCTGACCGGATACAACACCCTGCGGACCTGGGCCGGGGAGCACGGGAACGCCCGCGTCCCCAGCGAGACCACGGTCAAGGTGGGCGACGACGGTACCTACGCGCTTGGGAGCTGGGTCAGCGAGCAGCGCAGGGCGTTCAAGGCCGGGACCCTGAAGGCGTGGCGGGTGGACCTGCTGAACGAGGTGGGCATGGTCTGGTCGGTCGGCGACGCCGGATTCTGGAAGAGCCTCGGTGCGGCCCGCTCCTACTACGCCGCGCACTCCACCCTGGCCTGCCCGAAGAACACGGTCTGGGACGGGGTGGCGGTGGGACAGTGGCTCTCCAACCTCCGCCGTCGCGGCGGGCTGGGCACCGACCCCGTGCGCGCCGACGAGCGCCGCCGCGCCCTGGAGGCGATCGACCCGGAATGGAACCCTACCCAGTGGCCGGTCGACTGGCAGCGCCACTACGCCGCCGCCCGCGTCCTCCTGGCCGAAGAGCAGGGCCCGGCCGACGTCTTGCCCGGCGTCACCGTGAACGGGGTCGACGTCGGCACTTGGACCACCCGCCAGACCGACCCCACCGTATGGGACGCCCTGGGCCCCGAGCAGCGCGAACGCCTGGAGGCACTCGGGCTCAAGCGCCGGACCGAGACCGCCCCGGCGCGGAAGGGCGGGGCCTTCGAGCGTGGAATCGCCGCGCTCACCCAGTACGCGGCCCGGGAGGGACGGGTCGTCGTACCGCGAACCCATGTGGAACACCTTCAGGAAGGGCCGGTCGCGCTCGGCACCTGGGTCAGCAACACCCGCAGCAGGCGCGCCAAGCTCAGCACCGAGCAGCGCGAGCAGCTCGCCGCGCTCGGCGTCGACTGGGCCACAGCGACCTGACACCCCGCCCATGAGCCGATCGTCCCGCGCCTCCTGGCCCACCGCCCGGGGGCGCGGGCCATTCCGCAGGCGATCCCCCGGCAGCACTACGGAGCAGACGGGGCCTGGTACCGGCGGCGGGGCCGCCACCGGCACCAGGGGTCCGAGCCGTACTCCAGAGACCCGGACCTGTCCCGCACACTCCATGTCGGCACGGTCTGCCCGCACCCTACCGGCGGCGTGGGATGGTGACCCGGGCCTCCGCCATAACGACGCCGTGCACCGTACGGAGGACGGGGACGTACAGGCCCCAGTCGGCCGCCCCGTCGACCGTGAGCCAGTCCCCGGCCCACGGGGTGTCGGTGGTCTTCAGCTCGCGTCCGGCGAGCGGGCCATCTACGAATCGAACGATCACGTCAGTACCTCCACCCGGCGGGAGTCTCCCGCCTCACCCCATAGCGGCCCTCGCTACCGAAAGGACAGGGCTCAAGGGCTCAACGGCTCCGCAGTCCGCACCGGGACGGCTTCGGGCTCCCCAGGTGGCAGGTCTTCCAGCCTCTGCCGGTACGGGTGATCAGCCCCCACCCTTCGAGCTGGCCGAGCTGATAGGCGACGGAGCTGGTGGAGGAGAGGCCGACCCGTTCACCGATCTGCCGGATCGTCGGCCCCTGCCCGTGCTCGAAGATCCAGGATCGGATGACGCGCATGATCGCTTCCTGCCGTTCCGACAGGGCGCCGTCGTGCCTCACGCCGCGCCCCGGGTCCGGCCATCAGCGGTCCGCTGCCGCAGCTCCACCCGCGCCGCAGGCGTACGGCCCGCCGGGGTGGACCAGAACGGATGCCAGTGGATCCGGACCGACAGGCGCAGGAGCCGGCGGCGCAGCTCGGTGGTGTGGCGGGGGCGAGGGATGGCGAGAGCGCGGTAGGTGTCGTGCCACTGCTGCTGGGCGCGGATCAGGTCGGCGGGGAAGAGGTGGTGGCGGTCCATCCACCTATTAGATCGCGTGTTCGAATTCTGTGGCCAGTCCGGGCCGCCACCCGAACCGGTGACGTACCGCCGCGCCCCCGTACAGGGCCCCGATCCCCGGGCCACGGTGGACCCATGCGCCTGCGCCCCCTCCCCCTCGCCGTGCTCGCCCTGGCCGCCCTCCTGACCGGGTGCGTGTCCGTCCCCCCGGAACACCCCGCCCCTCCCCGCCACCAGCCCGCCGGGCAGTCCGCACCGCTCCCCCCGGCGCCCTCCGTCCCTCCCTCTCCCCCGGTGCAGCCGCGCGGCATGGAGGAGCTGGCCTGGATCGGACCCTCCCCCGGCGCGTCGGCCACCGCGAATCGCCAGGCCCACCGCCAGCCCGCCGTACGGCGAGAGCCGCCGCGCACCGAGCCGGCGCCGGGGCGGGCCCGCCCCACCCAGCCGCGCACGCGGCCTCAGGTTCCCGCCGTACCGCCGCGCAGCACGAAGCGGTGGGCGCCGCGCGTGCCGAGCGCCCGTGTGCCGACCGGCGGCGGTATGCGGTCCGTCTGCCGCTCCGCCCAAGGCGTCATCTCCCCCGGCCTGGCGGGCATGTGCCACAGCATCGGCCGGTGACCTGCGGCGGCGAGCGGCGTTGATCCGGCATGCGAACCATGCGGACACGAACGGCAGTTGTGGCGGTATCGGTGATGGCGCTCTGCGCACTGGGGCAGGCGCCCGCGCAGGCGAGCGGGAGCGCCGAGGACGGGCCGGTGAGCATCGGCGTCATCGGGGCTCAAGGTCCGCGAGGTGCGGGTGCTCCTGGACGGCTGGAAGCCGGGCGTACGGGCGCGGATCAGCGAGTGGCGCGGCGGGGAGTGGGTGCGGGACGTTCGCGGCTGGAAGGCGATGTCCTCCCGGCAGCAGGGCCGGTACAAGTACGAGATCGCCACGTGGACCATCGGCAAGAACTTCCGGCACCGGAGCCGGATCTGCGCCGAGGTCTCCGGCCACGCCGAGCGAATGCCCTGCGTCACCATCAAGCGCTGACCCAGTACGGGAGGGCGGCCGGTTTCAAAATTCAGCCCTCGGTCGAGGCACCTCCCCTGCCCGCGTCCCCTGCCCCAGACCCGAGGGACGGCGCGACCAACCCTCCGCCGGGTACAGCAAATTCCGGTCACACCCCTGTCCATATGGCTGGATTGGGTGCATCGTTGGTGCTGCGGGCCCCCCGTCCCGCACACCGGTCGGGCCCTGCCTCGCGCCGCGAGAGCAGGGCCCGCCGCCGCCCGCCCCCCCGGTCCTCCCCACGGGAGGGGAAATTCCCTCAGCCGACACCACTCCGGGCCTCCCCCACAGCCCTAGGCGCTCTTGTACGCCGCCGACGTCATCGGGCCAGTGACTGGTCGGTGCCGCAGAGAGTGCAGCCGCGGGCTGATGTCTTCGCCATGGCTGCGCGGGCCTCGTGCTCGTCGGTGATGTCCTCGCTGCGTCCCTGGATCGACCAGCAGTCGGAGCGGTGGACCGTGGTCCGCTGGACCGTCGCGCCGGCGTAGTGCCGCTCGTACTCAACCGCCCAGGCCCTCGCGGGCTCCACCCGGCGTACGGGCGGGGCCGGGATATCCCGCTGGAGAGTGACCGTCGCCGGGTGGATCGTCGAAGCCGAGGAGAGCGGAGGAAAGCTGTCCGGTGCTGACGATGCTCCGC
Source organism: Streptomyces cyaneofuscatus (assembly GCF_033109485.1). Taxonomy (NCBI): domain Bacteria; kingdom Bacillati; phylum Actinomycetota; class Actinomycetes; order Kitasatosporales; family Streptomycetaceae; genus Streptomyces; species Streptomyces cyaneofuscatus. The sequence continues at coordinate 47,410 of NZ_CP137002.1, forward strand.
TTGCGGCCGACGATCTTCTTGCCCGCGTCGATGCCTTGCCCGGTGGCGGGGACGTTGGTGGAGGTCTTGATGCTCTGGGAGTCGATGACGCAGGCGGTCGGTTCATCGCCCCTGCCTTCCTGCCTGCGGACTTGGCGTCGGAGGAGGCTGTTGAGCTGGTCGAATACGCCTTCTTCCTGCCAGCGGGCGAAGTAGGCGTAGACGGTGTTCCAGTGGGGGTAGTCGTGCGGCAGATAGCGCCAGGGGATCCCGGTGCGGTTCACGTAGAGGACCGCGTCCAGCAGGCTTCGCAGGTCGTGATTCGGTGGCCTGCCGATGTCCAGTCCGCGGCCGCGGCGCTCTGCCCGCCATGCGGTCAGGACCGGCTCGACCAGCTCCCATCGGGCATCGGAGAGGTCGCTTGGATAGCGACGGCGCTCAGTCATGATTCTGGAGTACCGGCCGGCCGCGGATCCGGCCCAGGCGCATGCATCAGGCGCGCGAAGTGAACGGTGCACGACGGCGCGTCCTGGGATGAAACAGGAGGAGTGCGGGCGAGACCGGGGCATCAACACTCCACTGGCACCACCGGGACCTCGAGAAGCACCCATCTCATCCCAGCCGAGTCGCATAGCACCTGAAACTGCATCAAGAGAGGGGTAAACACCCTCTCAGTAGGCGTTTTTCAACTCGCCCCCTTGGACTGCGTCCGGCAGTCCAAGGGGGCGAGTGATCTTTGTTCCGGAACAGGGTGTGCATGTCGGCAGGGACTTGATGGACTGAGGCGATGAAGATCTTGTCGCCTCGTGTCCTGCTGGCTCTGAACGGTTCAACGCCGCTTATCGGGCTTCGGCCGCGGGCGGCACCCACGTGCCGCGGCGTTTTTCATGCAACCGCCGCGCAAAGACGGCTCCGCCCCTCATGGAGGGCGGAGCCGTCTTTGCGCACCGGTGTGTAGTTGAGCTGGAGATGGAGATCAGGCGTGTCGCCGGTTGCCCGTGATCAGCCGGTAGAGGGCCAGCAGGATCATGGAGCCCACGATGGCCGCGATCCAAGTGGAGATCTCGAAGAAGCCGTCGATGGAGTCGATGCCGAAGATGACCTTGCCGAGCCAACCGCCGAGCAGACCGCCCGCGATCCCGATGAGGATCGTGACGATGATGCCGCCCGGGTCCTTGCCCGGCATCAGCAGCTTGGCGATGATCCCAGCGAACAGCCCGATCAAGATCCACGCGATGATGCCCATGAAGTTACTCCTACCAGCGAAGATAAAGTCTGCGTTAACACCTCGTCTGTTCCATCACAGCTCTTCCAAACCCGACCGGACCGGCTAACGCCTCCGGCGATGGCACGAGCCCGCGCATGCGTGCGAGCTCCAGGGGATTGGACGGCCGCGCGCTGCTACGGTCGGGCGCCATGAGCTGGCTTCCCGATGACTTCGTCCATCCCGTCCTGGTACCGCTGCCGGGCGGCGGCCATCACCTGCGACCGATCCGGGAGGCGGACACCCCGCTCGACTATCCGGCTGTGATGGGTTCGCGCGAGCGGCTGTGGACCATCTTCGGCCCGGCCTGGGGCTGGCCCGCAGCCACCATGACCTACGAGGCCGACCAGGCCGACCTGTTGCGGCACCAGAAGGAGATCGCCGCACACCAGTCCTTCAACTACGCGCTGTTCGACGCGGCGGAGACAGCTCTGCTCGGCTGTGTCTACATCGACCCACCGGAGAGGGCCGGCGCGGACGCCGAGATCTCCTGGTGGGTCGTGGACGAACTGGTGGACAGCAAAGTCGAGCAGGCCCTCGACGCGCTGGTGCCACAGTGGATCGCCGCCGACTGGCCGTTCGAACAGCCGCGCTTCCTCGGCCGCGAGATCTCCTGGTCGGACTGGCTCGCCCTGCCGGAGCACCCCGACGCGTAAGTCAGGTGGCAGCCACCGGCGATAACGGCCCCCGGCACTCTCGCCGCAAGCGGCGCGCGCGGGCGGGGGCGCTGACGGTGGTTCCGGGCGTGCCTCACCGGCTTTTGCTGGTCTTGCGCACGCTCGTGGTGTCGGCCGCGAGGGGGGCGCCGTCGGCCCCGGTCGGTGCGAGGTCCGGGACGCGGACGCCCTGCTCGTCGACCAGAGTGGAGTGAGGCTCGCCGGGATCGAAGGTGTGGCGCTCCCCCCACTGGCGCAGGGCGAGGAGCACGGGGAAGAGGTCACGGCCCCTGTCGGTGAGCACGTACTCCAAACGGCGGCCTGTGGGGGCGGTTTGCTGGGCGAGGAGTCCCTGGGCACTGAGCTTCCGAAGCCGGTCGCTGAGGATGTTGCGGGCGATGCCGGTGCGGCGCTGGAACTCGGTGAAGGAGCGGGCCCCGTCCATCGCGTCTCGGACGACCAGAAGGCTCCAGCGGTCACCGACGAGGTCGAGCGTGCGGGCGACGGGGCAGTCGGGATCGGTCCAGGTGACGTTCGGGGCGCCGGTGGAGGGGTGCGGCATGACACCTCCTGGATGAGTTGCAGATTGAGACCATTATGCCTTAGCCTCAAAATAAGTTGCATTATGCTACTCATTTCTACATCGGAGAACGATGGACGTCTGGCGACGGGTGCTACTGGCGGTCGTGTGCGGTGTCGCGGTGGCGAGCATCTATGCCGCGCAACCGGTGCTCGCGCCGATGGGGGCCAGCCTCGGCGTCTCCGCGGGGCAGTTGGGGTGGATCGTCTCGATCGGCCAGTTCGGCTACCTTGTTGGCCTGGTGCTGCTGGTCCCGCTCGGCGACGTGATCGTCAACAGGCGTCGGCTCATTGCGGTGCACCTCGCGATCACCGCGGGCGGCCTGCTCCTGACCGCTGCGGCCTCGACTGCTGCGATGGCCTTCGCAGGACTCGCGCTGGCCGGGATGTTCGCGGTCGTGGTGCAGACCACGGTGGCCTACGCGGCGTCGATCTCGCCGCCTGCCGAGCGTGGGCGGAACATCGGGATCGTGACGTCCGGCGTGGTGATCGGCATCCTCGGCGCGCGGATCGTCACAGGCCTGCTCGCCGAGCAGTGGGGTTGGCGGAGCATCTACGTGCTGCTCGGCGTGCTAGCGCTCGGGCTCGCCGTCCTCGTCCCGCGCGCCCTCCCCCCGGAGGAGCATTCCCGCCGGCCCGCAGGATACGGGCAGGCCCTCACCGCGTTCGGCGCGCTGTTCGGGGAGCGGCTACTCCTGACGCGCGGCCTCATCGCGTTCTTCCTGTTCGCGTCCTTTGCAACGCTGTGGAGCGGGCTGTCGCTGCCGCTGACGGAAGCGCCGTGGCATTTCAACGAAAGCCAGATCGGCATGTTCGGGGTCGCCGGACTCGTCGGCGCGCTGGGCGCCGCACGCGCGGGACGCTGGGCGGACGCGGGGCGGACGGCGCCGATGGCGGGCTTCGCGCTCGCCCTGCTCATCGTCTCCTGGGCCGCGATCGCCCAGCTGTCCTGGGCACTGTGGCTGCTCATCGTCGGCGTCGTGCTGCTCGACTTTGCGGTCCAGGTCGTGCACGTGAGCAACCAGCACACGCTCACCAGCGCGCACACGAAGCGCACCAGCGGCGTCATCGGCGCCTACATGGTCTTCTACTCCCTCGGCTCCGCCCTCGGCGCGGTCACCACTACCTCCGTCTTCACCTCCCACGGATGGGCCGGATCCAGCATCCTGGGAGTCGGATTTGCGCTCTGCGCCCTGATCACCTGGGCGGTCGGCAAGAGCCATTCCTCCAGCGGGACCAAGCCCGTATCCGGCGTCCGGGCCCGTAGCTGGGAGAAGGCAATGTAGGAGGCAGAGACCGGGAGGGCAGCCTGGAGGACGACGTGGTCGCCCAGGCCCGCAACGCGCCCCGGCAGTTGCTGATGATGGGCGACACTACAACAAGGTGATGCACGGCTTCGTCGAGCAGGTCGAACGCCTGCTGATGGCCCTGCTCCTCTTCGCCGTGGGCGCCTTCGTGGCCTCCGGCGGCCTGGCCGCACTCACCTGGCGGGGCGCGGCCATAGGCGTACTCCTGCATGTCCTCATCCGCCCGGCCATCGGCTGGCTCGCCCAGCTGCGGGGCCCCGGGCTTCCGACCGAGCGGGCGGCCACCGCCTTCTTCGGGATCCGGGGCATCGGCTCGTTCTTCTACCTCGCCTACGCCTTGGGGGAGGGCGGCTTCGGGCGGTACGAACGGGAGATGTGGGCGGTGGTGGTCTTCGCCGTCCTGATCTCCGTGGCCGTCCACGGGGTGGCGGCGACCCCGGTGACCGCGTACCTCGACCCGCACGAAGCCAAGGCCAAGGCCGGGAAAGGCCGGGGAGTGAGGCGCCCCTCGGCAGGAGGCCGAGGAGCCTTTGGCAACCTGCCTCGCGCCGGTGTCATCGGCCGGCGTCGGGGAACTCAGGCAACCGGCGCTCTGTGGCGGCGACCTGTGTGAGCTTCGCGGTCAGGGGCTTGAGCGGCGCCGAGGTCAGGGCTTTGTCGGCGAGGCGACGTAGAGCCAGGCCGGTCCGGGTCTGCGGATAGGCGAAGTGCTTGATTCCTCGCGGCAGATGCTGAACGTCGTCGACCAGAGGCCGCATCCAGGCTTCATAGGCCAGCAGGGCGGCCTCGGTGTTCCCGGGGTGGGCGGCGATCTGCGCGGCCAGGACGTATCCGCTGGTGATAGCGAGTGATGCGCCTCCCCCGCCCATCGGTGTGACACACCATCCGGCATCACCCGCCACGACGATGTGCCCGCGGTGCCAGGTCGTCATCCTGATCTGCGTCAGCTGGTCGATGTAGAGGTCCTCAGCGGTGTCGAAGGCATCGAGGACACGGGGTGCTTGCCAGCCCACGCCGGCGTACCGCTCCCGGAGCCGGGTCAGGGCGAGCATGCGGTCCAGACTGGTGAGGTCCTCTCCCGGGCTGAAGGAAAGGATTGCGCGGGTGGTGCCGTGGCGGTCAGGCCGCAGATGGATCTGTCGTCCTTGGGTGGTGGTGTGCCAGCGCCACTGGTTGTCGTCGTTGTCCGTGCGGGGGATCGTGCCGAAGACCATGGTCACGTCGAGGTCGGTCCTGCTTACCTCTCCGGATATGAAGACGCGGTCGCGGGTCGCTGAGCGCACACCCTCGGCAACCACCAGAAGGTCGCAGTGCATCTGACGTCCGGCGGACGTGACGATGCGGACACCTTCGGCGGGCTCCGTCACGGTCTCGATGGTGTCACCGTGAACGGAGTCGACACCGGGCGGCAGGTGATCGTGGATGGTACGGGCCAGGTCACCGCGCAGCACCTCCAGCTCGGCCGTCGCGCCGTCCGGACCATCGGAAGGCAGCTCGGCCGTCACCCGGCCGTCTGCATCGACGAAGACCGTCCCCGTCTCCGTTGTGTTCTGGCTCCTCACCGCCTCAAACAGCCCCGTGCGGTCCAAGACCTCCCGCGCAACGCCCCTCACGTCGACGTTTTGGCCCCCATCGCGGAAAGCGGGCGCCCGCTCGATCACCGTGACCTGCCAACCAAGCCTCCGCATCCAGAAGGCGACCGACAACCCGGCAATACTCGCACCGGACACCACCACACGGCGCTCGCCCATGACACGACTCCTCCGATCGGCAGGTCCCCTTACTCAGGACATGCTCCCGCCGATGGTCGGGCCTCGACGCCCATGATCACCTACCCCGCGACGGCCCATCCATCGGAGGCTGCTTGAGTACGTGACCAGACGCAGGGGGCGGTCCGCCTGTAATCCGTCTCTCATGCTGGGCATCGAGACCGGCGGCTGACGAGCCTGTCCGACCACCTGTGGCCAGGCTTCCAGCAGCGTCGTGGGTCAGCGCGTACGCTGCGCTGACCCACGACGCTGCTGGAAGGCCCGCGGCTACCTCAGCGCGTACGCCGCTGCCTGCGCGAGCGTGCTCGCCGCTTCGGAGCGCTCGGCCTTGGTCGACTTCCTGTCGGCCAGCACCTTGGCGGCCGCAGTGAGTATCTTCTTGCGCGGTCGACCCGAGGACGTGGTCGACGCCTGGGAAAGAGCGCTTGCCGCAGCCTTCTTCTCGGACTTCGACCCCTTCTTGGACCCCACCGTCTTACCCGCAGCGGAGGCCGACTGGCCACCTGTCGTCTTCTTTACACCACCCGTACCCGCCTTGCCGGGAGTCTGCGACAGGGCGCTGGCGGCGGCCTTCCTGCTGCTCTTGGTCGTACCCTTCTGCGTGGAACGGCTGGCTGCCGAGGCAGCCTTCGGGCCCGTGCTGCCAGAAGCCTTCTTCTTCGCCATCTCGTTGTCTCCCTGTTCATCCGCCGGTTCAGCCGTGCCCGCCTGGTACCCGGACATCAGGCCAAGGAACACCGTTACCGCACCTTCTGATCCCTCACCGACACGACGAGCCCCACGTGGACGAAGTGAGATCACAAGTGCGAGGCCGAGACAGGTCTACGGGCCACGGGAGGTTGCACCGCTCATGGAGACCCTTGTCCACCCCACGCAGCAGGGCGAGGCGGTCGACTGCGGCGAGCTCCTCCTGGACGGTCGTGCCCGAGCAGTGGCGGTGGAGGGTGGACGCGCTGACGCTCAGCCGCCGGCCCAGCGCCTCGTAACTTCTCCCGTCCCGCGCCTTCAGTGCGCGCACAAGTTCCGCGAACTCCTGGACGGCGGCTTCCTTCGGAATTCCAACCCTCGACCCTGCATCCCACTCGTTCACGTCTTTGCACGTCAGCGGGGGTGGAATCGTTCCGGGACAAATCGTGGGCGCGTGATCGTTGCAGCCGGCGGGCGCCGGCCGCACGCTGGTGGAGCACTGACCGAAGAGCGACCCGACGGGGGACCCACCACCATGAACAAGCTCCGCACCGCACTCGCCACCGCAGCCGCAGCCGCACTGGGCCTCGCGGCCCTCGCCACGGCCCCGGCGCAGGCCGCTGCACAGCCCGCCTTCCTCGCCGCCTCCCAGATGCCGCCGTCGTCGACGCCGTGGACCGCCACACAGGTCTTCACCGGCGTCCCGGAGAACGGCGGCGTCCTCTGCGCCCCGTACAAGATCCCGGCGCAGAACACCCGCTACCGCGAGTTCAGCACCGAGCTCGACACCAACGGCGTCCAGGTCACCACCGTCGCCCGCACCGAGGCCGACGCCGTGAAACTGGTCAACACCCTCCGCGGGGCCCTCGCCGGCTGCGGCCCCCTGCTGGAGCAGCAGAACCCCGGCCTGCAGGCCGTCAGCGCGTCCCACGGCAAGCTCGCCGTCGAGGAGGGCGCCTGGGTCTACAGCCTGGACACCGCCGACCCGCAGATCGGCAGCTCCGACATCCACCTGTTCTCCGTCGGCCGCGACGGCCGCACCGTCACCCTCGTCCGCTGGGGCCAGATGGGCGACCTCGAGGACGCCCCGCTGACCGCCTTCCGCACCACGACGAAGACCGCCGTCAACAAGCTCCACTGACCCGGGGACTCCCCCCAGAGCTGACCACAGCTCGACAGCGGCGCGACCGGAACCCGGGCGCGCCACTGTCGAGCCCACCTGCCCCGCAGACAGCGACCGCCTCCTGGCCTTCACCAGCACCGCCTGCATCCCCATCTGCTACCGCAGACTCACCAAATGAGAAGGTCTCAGCCGCTGCCCTGCCCTGCCCTGCCCTGCCCTGCCGCAAGATGGTCATGCAGGACACGACCGGAGAGCACAGTGCGGCTGCAAACATTCATCCCAATGGGTGCCGAGTTGGGCAGGAATACAGATGCCCACTGGAGTGGCTGTCGTGTACGACACCGACAATTCCTTCGCCGTCTACCTGGCGGTGGCGACAGGCGCCGACGAAAACGCGCGCTCCGCCTCCGAGGTGTCGCAACCGGCGGGCGAACAGCAACATCCACAGCGGCCAGCGGGTGTCCTGGGCCGCCTGCCAGCCCATGCCATGACGGGCCTTCTCCCCGGGCAGCCACCCCTGATACTGGGCGTACGTGTGGGTGAGGCCCTCCAGGACGTTCTCGATCCGCCGGCGGCGGGTGGAGGACCAGTCGATGAGCACCTGGTCGACGCCGACTGTCTCCGTCACCGGGCGCGGGCCCGGCGTCACCTCCAGAGGCACCGCAGGGGATGACAGCCGAAGGGCAGGTGGCCGAGCAGCTGGCTCAGGTGGTGAGCAGTTCGGCGATCTCATGGGCGAGCTCCGGGCCGAGCGAGCCCCAGCCATCCTTGTAGCCGTACACACTGCCCAGGCTGCGGGCGTCGTAGTCGCCGTTCAGGAGGTCTATGTCGGCGGGGGTGATGAGCGACGGGTGGAGGACACCGACGGCACCCGAGACCTTCAGCAACTCCCGGCGCAGGGTGCGCAGGTACATCGCAGCCCGGATGCCCTTCGAGGGCACGTCGATGCCGCGCGCCAGCCATGGGTTCTGGGTGGCGATGCCGGTGGGGCACTTGTCGGTGTGGCATTTCTGGGCCTGGATGCAGCCGATGGACAGCATCGCCTCACGGCCCACGTTGATCATGTCGACGCCGAGGGCGAACGCGACGACGGCGTTCTCGGGCAGGCCGAGCTTGCCCGAGCCGATGAAGGTGATGTCGTCGGTCAGGTCCCGCTCGGCGAACATGCCGTAGACGCGGGAGAAGCCCATGCGGAACGGCAGGGACACCGAGTCGGCGAAGACCAGGGGAGCCGCCCCGGTGCCGCCCTCGCCACCGTCGACGGTCACGAAGTCGACCCCCCGCTCACCCCGCTCCATCAGGGTGGCGAGTTCCTCCCAGAAGTCCATCTCCCCGATGGCGCTCTTGATCCCGACCGGCAATCCAGTCTCCGCGGCCAACAGCTCCACGAAGTCGAGCATCGAGTCGACGTCGTGGAACGCGGTGTGCCGCGACGGCGAAACGCAGTCCTTGCCTGCGGGAATGCCGCGGATCCCGGCAATCTCGTCGGTCACCTTTACACCCGGCAGCATGCCGCCGAGCCCCGGCTTCGCTCCCTGCGAAAGCTTGATCTCGATCGCCTTGACGGGCGCGCCCTCGACGATGGACTTGAGCTTGTCGAGGTTGAACGTCCCGTCCTCGTTACGGCAGCCGAAGTACGACGTACCGATCTGGAAGACAAGGTCCCCACCGTTGAGGTGGTAGGGCGACAGGCCGCCCTCGCCGGTGTTCTGCATCGTCCCGGCCAGCGCCGCGCCCTTGTTGAGCGCAGTGACGGCCGCGCCGGACAGCGAGCCGAGGCTCATCGCCGAGATGTTGATGACGCTCGCCGGGCGGAACGCCTTGGCGCGGCCGCGCGGTCCGCCGAGCACCTTGGCAGAAGGCAACGCGGCCTGCGGGTCGCTCGGATCGGGCAGCACACCGGCGAACGTACGCTGCTTCACGTATGCATGACCCTGTATGTGCTCGATGTCGTTGTCGGTGCCGAACCCGAAGTAGTTGTTCTCGCCTTTCGCCGACGCGTAGATCCAGCTGCGCTGGTCACGGCTGAAGGGACGCTCCTCATCGTTGGACGTCACGATGTACTGCCGTAGCTCTGGGCCGATCGTCTCCAGCACATACCTGGCGTGTCCCACGAGGGGGAAGTTCCTCAGCAGCGTGTGCTTCTTCTGCAGGAGGTCGCGGGCGGCCACCAGCGCCAACCCCGTGGCGGCTGCCGCACCTATGCTCCGAGCACGCACGATAAGAGTTCCTCTCCCCGACTGGCCGAATCTCACGGTGGCCATCTACCCCGGGCCGCGGAGATGCCACGCTATGCCGCAGATCCGAGGGCTCCGCCCCTGCGAGAGGGCCGCCGCGCGGCCCGTACCGGGGGTCGGGCCGCGCCGCGGGCGGGTCAGAGCGCCGAGTCGAGGTGTCCGAGGTGCTCGATGAGGTTCATGTTCTCGGCATAGTCCACCGGGCAGTTGATGATTGACACTCCCGGGTCCGCCAGTGCCTCACGGAGCGTCGGCAGAAGGTCCGCAGCGGACTCGATGTGGTAGCCCTTCGCGCCGAAGCTGCGGGCGTACTGGACGATGTCCGGGTTGCCGAAGTCGGTGTTGGAGTGTTCCCCGACCTCCAGGTCCATCTTCCACTTGATGAGCCCGTAGCCGTTGTCCTCCCAGATCAGCACGGTCAGCGGGATGTTTTCCCGAACCGCCGTCTCGATCTCCTGGGAGTGCATGAGGAACGAGCCGTCGCCGACAGCCGCCAACACCTTCGTCTGCGGCCTGGCGAGCTGAACCGCGAGCGCGCCGGGCAGCGAGAAACCCATGGTGGACAAGCCGTTGGAGATGAGGCAGGTGTTCGGCGCATAGGTTGGGTAGAGCCGGGCCATCCACATCTTCAGCGCGCCGGTGTCGACCAGCACGATGTCGTCGCGACCGAGCGCGGCGCGGGTGTCGGCGATGACGCGCTGCGGTGCGAGCGGGTAGCGCTCGTCCTCGGCGCCCTGCTCGAGTTCCTTGGCCAGCAGCGCGCGGATAGCCGCGGTGTCCTCGTCGTCGATGGTCCAGCGCAGGCCGTCGAGTTCGGTGGCGAGGGCGTTGAGGGAGGCGGAGATGTCGCCGATGATGCCGACGTCGACCGAGTAGCTGTCATCCACCTCAGCCGGGACGCGATGGATGTGGACGATCTTCTTGTCACCGTCCGGGTTTATCCGGGACGGGTCGAACTCCTGCAGCTCGTAGCCGACGGCGATGACGACGTCGGCCTCCTCGAACCCGAAGTTGGTGTAGTCGCGCCGCATGAAGCCGAACGTGCCGGTCGCACACGGGTGGTCGTCGGGCAGGACGCCCTTGCCGTGGAAGGTGGTCGCCGTCGACACGTCGAGTGCGGTGGCGAACGCCGCCAGCGACTCCTCGGCGCCGCCGCGCGCCGCACCGTGTCCGGCGAGGATCACCGGCCGGCGTGCCGCCCGCAGCAACTCCCCCGCCCGCTTGATCTGCTCAGGGGACGGCGCCTCGGGCTGCACGACGTTCCTGCGCAGCGGGCGCAGGTCCGAGCCGTCCGTCGCCTCATCGACGTCCTCGGGCACAGCGAGGTAGACGGCACCTGGCCGCTCGGACTCCGCGGTCTTGAACGCTCGCCGCACCATCTCCGGGATGGCCCGGGGAGCCGAGACCTCCGCCGACCACTTCGTGACCGGAGCGAACATGCTCACCAGGTCCACGAACTGGTGGGACTCCTTGTAGTTGCGCTCCTTGCCGACCTGCGCGGTGATCGCGACAACGGGCGTGCTGTTCGTCATAGCGTCGGCCACGCCCAGCATCAGGTTGATCGCGCCGGGCCCCAGCGTCGCGGACATCACACCCGCCGAGCCGGTGAGCCGGCCGTGCATCTCCGCCATGAAAGACGCGGCCTGCTCGTGCCGGGCAAGGATGTAGCGGATCTTCTCCGAGCGGGCGAGGGCATTGGTGAAACGGATGTTCTCCTCGCCGGGTACGCCGAACACCACCTCGACGCCCTCGTTCTCCAGGCAGCGAACCAGGAGTTCGGCCGCTCCGTCGGGGGTCTGCTTTGGGCGCTCGGCGTCGCTCACGCTGATCGTGTCCTCTCCTGCGTTTCAGCCGCGCCGATCCGCGGGCCGCACAGCCGCCTACCCCGGCCGGCTGGCCGGACGCCTGCGCGCCGGGGCTAAGAGAAGCTCTGCTGGACCCGGGGGCGCCGTCCGGGCCTTCGGTGACAGCTCGTTCCTCGACTCCCTCCTCCTCGGACGCCGTCGCCACCGCGCGCGGACCGCCGACTCGTCCTGGCCGGACCCCTGCTACCGCCTCGGACGATGCCTGGCATGGCGTGGTGGACGCCGTCGTCTTTGAGGCGGCAGTCGCGGAGGGGAGGCGGGTGACAATGACCGCGGCGGCCTGCCCGGTCCCAGGTGGCGGGGTCGCCCAAGACGAACACAGCAGGGCCGCGAACGGGGAGCGCACACCAGTTCGCAGCAAAGGAACAACAGTCAACAGGCTCATGGCCTTCGGGGCTGGTTGTGCTCGTAACGCGCAGTCACCAGGACCTGCCACCAGGAATCGACATCGGATCGACGCCGCAGCAGCGCCCTGCGTTCGCGCTCCGTCATACCGCCCCACACCCCGAATTGGACGCGGTTGTCGAGCGCTTCGGCCAGGCACTCGGCGCGCACTGGTCAACCACCGCAAACCGCCTTGGCACGGCTCTGCGCGGCGCTGTCCGCGAACAACTCCTCCGGGTCAGCGCTACGGCACGCCGCGTTCTCGCGCCACGATGTCCTCGCGTAGGTCATGTTCTTTCTCCCCGGGGAGCAGCTTCGGCGTGGGTAGTCGTCGGCGGATCAGGCGAACTGTCCCACGTCATACCGCCGAGAACACCCAGTACCCGGCCAGCGGACGTACATCCTCCGGGCCCACTACACGGGTGGTCATCGCAAGGGTGTCCCCTACTCCTTTCAGCAATCGCTGTCGGCAGCGACGTCTCGGTCCTCCGCGACTGCCGCCAGAAAGGAGACGGACTCCACCACGCCGTACAAGCCGTCGCCACCATGCACAACCTCGCCATAACGGGCTGAACCAGCAGGTCAAATGCCATCCCGGCCTGCCCACACCCACCCTTCTGCAACGACCTTTAAAGGCTGTCCCGTAACTGCTGGCGCCGTTCACCGGTGTCCCGGTCACCACCCGTTAGAGGCTGCTGTTCCTCGGCCGGCTCTGCGTACGGGCGCGGCGGTGACGACTGTTTCGGTGCGGCCGTGTCCGGGCTGGTGGAGGTGTAGGCGGAGCGGGGGCTGCGGTTGTGGAGTTGCGCGCGTCGGCGGGCGCCACGGCCCGCCCTCCGAAACCACCGCCCCGGGAGATCACCATCAACGAAGAAAGGTCTAGACCTGATGGTTTCGGGTAAGTGAGAGGCAGAGCCGTGGGGCGCCCCGAAGTTCCGCCGGACAGCCCTCCGGCAGGACACCGCCCCGGGGCTCGCCACGGTCGGGGCGGCAGCTTCGTAAAGCAGGACAAGGGCGAGCAGGAGGTCAGGGACAGCGCGTGCGCCCTCCTGGCCCTCGCGTGGTACCACCGGTACCCTCGGTACCATGTCACAGCCCAAAGCTATGAACCTACGTTTCCCAGACCCGGCTCAGCGTGCCGCGATCGAGGCCGCCGCGAAGCAGGAGGGCGTCAGCCTGCAGGAGTACATCCTGTCCGCCGCATACGCGCGCGCCACTGCCATGGAGGGGCGCTTCCTCGAGGCGTTCCGGGAATCGATGTCCCGCGCGGGGGAGGCGTTCGCCGCAGAGGCCGGCGTCGGTCCCAGCAGGGGGCAGCGGGCCGCGGAGCTGGAGGCTCGACGTGATCTTGAGGAGCAGCCGGAGCAGGGGAACGCCGCGTGACGCAGAACGAACCGCTGCACCCGTTGGACGTGACCTTTCTGCTGCACGCTGCTGAGCTGTTGCCGGGTGATCCGCAGGTCGACGATTACGGCACGCTGTATGCGGCAGTGGCACGGGTCAACGCGCGGGCCCTAGAGCGTGACATCTACGGATCGCTGTACCTCCAGGCCGGTGCGTTGCTGCAGACGCTGGCACGGCTGCCCTGTCTGGAGCACTCGAACGAGGCCTATGCGTGGCACTGCGCGGAGGCCTACCTGACCTTGAACGGTTGCCGGCTGGAGTACCGGCCGAAGGAAGCGGTCGCTCTGGCGCGGGACGCGGCGTCTGGTGTAAAGGGGGTCGGCCTGCTCGGCCGTCAGCTACGGGCTTGGAGCGCTTCCTGACTGATGGTCAGCGTGCGGGTGCCTTGAAGGCCCGCCACCGGCCGAACTACCCTCCGGAGCCCCTACGGACTCGGAGCCGCTCCGGCCCCGCGAGGAATGGCGGCGGCCTTCGGCGCGCATGTGTTGGCGGGAGCCACCAGCCATCGAGGCCGCGCCAGGACAACCTATCCTCGGCCCCCACTGCTCCGGGCTCCGGGCCAGTGCTAGGGGCTGCACGTGGCCACGGCCGCGCGGAACTCCTGCGTCATGAGGGCAACTGACCCGCGCTGGTCAGGGGCCGGGGCCTGTTCACTCCACACCTTGTGCAGCGCGGAGCTGATGCGTCTGTACTCCGACTACCTGCACCGCGAGTACGGCGCCCTGGACTCCGACTACGTCTTCGTCAACCTCTTCGCCGAACCGCACGGCCACCCATGGGGCTACCCGGCCGTCTATGACCTGGTGCAACGGCTCCGGTGGACCACCGGCATCCTCTTCGAGCCGCACCAGTACCGGCACACCTACGCGACCTGGCTGCTGAGGCGCGGGGCGGGCATGGAGAACGTCAAAGAGCTCCTTGGCCATGTCTCGATCAGCACCACGATCGACACGTATGGCCACCTGACCGTCGAGGACGCCCGCCGCACCCTGGAGGAAGCAGGCTGGTTCACCGGGCGAGAGGTCCGACTGTGACCGCCGGCGCCGTTCGCCCCAGCCACGGACGAGGCGGCCTGCTGGAGAGGCTACTGGCCGCGGTCCGGGCGGATTTCCGCACCGAGATCTACCGTCCCGCCCCGGACGATTCGGTCTTCGCGTCCCCCACCTGCACGGTTGTTGACTGCGATCGCCCAGTCAGCATGCGCGGCCTCTGCAACGGGCACGCCGTCCGGTGGCGGCACCGTGGGCAACCGGATCTGGCGGCCTTCCTCGCCGACCCTGGGGCACCGATTCGTGGTCGGACGCCTCTCGCGGCCTGCCGCGTCGACGGCTGCCGCTATGGCCTCAGCTCCCGCGGGTTGTGCTCCAAGCACCACGACCGATGGGCACGAGCGGGCAGACCTGCCCTGGAGTCCTGGGAGGCTCCGGCCCTGGTCAACCCCGAGGCCACTGAGTGCCGTCTGCCGTTCTGCACGCTCTGGGTCGAAACGCCGCAGAAGCTGTTCTGCAAGAACGATCACGACCGGTGGAAGCGCGCCGGCCACCACGATGTTGAACGGTTCATCCTCGACAGCGAGTTGAACGGCGGCGGGGTCATCGACCTGCGTGATTTGCCGCCCCAGCTGACACTGGAATTTCAGTACGGGCTGCAGTGCCGGGCCGACGCTCACCGTCGTGCGACCGCCCCACGCGGGGTGATGCAGGCAGTGCGACTCGCGAAATCTGCGGCGGTCTCCTCACTGCTGGATCTCGATGAGGCCGAGTGGCGGCAGGCCGCCAAAGCCCGCGTGATCCGTGATCCGGTGCTGTTCCTGATCGAGACACGCGACGCTGTCGAGACACTGCGGGATGGAGCCGGCTGGGAGATCGAGTACTGCTGGGATGTCTGGCGCCTGCACAAGCTGCCCGGCAGCATCACTCCTGCCGCAGCCACCGCCCCACGTCCACGGGTCCGGCTCCGATTCGATGCCATTGCCCAGCCCTGGCTCCGTGACCTGGGGAAACGATGGATGCGCTTGCGGCTGACCTCCGGGCTGAGCATCGCTGCGGCAAGGGCAGGGCTGGACGCCCTGGTCTGCTTCAGTGAGTTCCTCACCCTCGCCGGTGTCGATCGGCTGGCCGACGTCGACCGCCCGCTGCTTGAACGGCATCTGGCCTGGGTTGCCTCGCGGCCGGGCGGGCACGCTGTCAAGAAGACGAAGATCGGCGGGCTGAACCTGTTCTTCCAGACCATCCGGCAGCATCGCTGGGACGACACGCTGCCGGGCACGGCCGCCTTCTACCCCGGTGACACGCCGCCCGCCCCCGCGCAGGTCTCCCGCCGGCTGGCCGAACACGTCATGACCCAGGTCGAATCCGAAGAGAACCTGCGGCGATGGACCAACCCGGCGGGCCGGGTCATCACTCTCGTCCTTGTCCGCTGCGTGCTGCGGATCTCAAGCGCCCTCACGCTGGACTTCGACTGCCTCGTCCATGACGGTCAAGGCGCCCCCTACCTGCGGTACTTCAACACCAAGATGAAGCGCGAGGCAGCCGTCCCCATCGACGAGGAACTCCAGGCCGACATCCGCGCCCAGCAACAGCGCATCCTGGAACGCTGGCCCGAGGGCACCACCTGTCTCTTCCCCAGGTCCCACGCGAACGTGTCCGGCAACCTCCGACTGCCCTACGGCACCTACCGCCAGATGCTGAAGCGCTGGCTGGCGACGTGCGAAGTCCACGACGAGCACGGCCGCCCCGTCCATCTCACACCGCATCAGTGGCGACACACCTTTGCCTGCCGACTGATCAACAGGTACGTCCCACAGGAAGTCGTACGAGTCCTCCTTGACCACGAGTCGTCCCAGATGACAGCCCACTATGCGCGGATCACCGACCAGACGGTGCGGCGCCGATGGGAGGAGGCGATGAAGGTCAACATCAAGGGTGAGCGCGTCGTACTGGAGAGCGATGGGCCCCTCGGCCAAGTCCAGTGGGCCAAGACCCGCTACGGCATCGCCACTCAAACTCTGCCCAACGGCTACTGCGGACTGCCCGTCCAGAAGACCTGCCCGCACGCGAACGCGTGCCCGACCTGCCCGGTCTTCCTCACCGGACCCGAGTTCCTGCCCGAGCTCCGTGAACAGCGGACCCGGACCCTGGCGCTGATCGACAACGCCAGCGGCTGCGGCCACACCCGGGTCGCTGAGATGAACCAGCAGGTTGCCGACAACCTCGACCGCATGATCAGCGAGCTCCAGGACGGCCAGGACAACCCGGAGGACGCCGCCCATGCCGGATGACAACTCCCACCTGATCGTCGACTCAGCCCGACGGCGGGCCGCGGCGACCCGCCGACGCGCGGTATCAGCCCTTCGGCGGATGGACGCCACCGGCTCGGTGATCACTTTCGAGGCCGTCGCCCGCGAAGCGGGCGTCTCCCGGTCCTGGCTCTACAACCAGCCGGACCTGCGAGCCGAGATTGAACGTCTGCGAGCCCGGCATCGTCCCGTCCCTGCTGCCCGCCCGGTCCCCGATCGGCAGCGGGCCTCCGAAGCATCCCTGCTGCGGCGCCTGGAGGCCGCCACCGAGCGCACCCGGCAGCTGGAGGAGGAGAACCGCGAGCTCAGGCAGTCCCTGGCGCTGGCGTTGGGCGAACGCCGCACGTCCGACGTCTGCGGCGTCCGTGCCGCGGCGACGTCACCAGTTGCAAGGGCGATCGGCCCATGCTGAGAGGCTGATGCGCGGGCATCGCGGCCGCAGCTGTTCCCGCAACCACCCCGGGACGTCGGCGGGGATACTCGGTCGACGGAGGAGTGCTGTTACGGCACTATCCGGGGCAAGGTCCGATGAACAGGAGCACGGTGATAAGCCAGGGCGTGACGATCACGACACGATGCGAGGCCTGCGGCGGTGTGCTGACACTCGACACCGGCCAGCACATCGAACGCGGGCGCCTGTGGTGGGGAACCGAGGGGGCCTGCCAGTCCTGCCCCATCGCCTGGTGCGAGCAGGACTTCGGCGACGCGACCCCGGAGGAGATCCGCCAGGCCCTCCTCGCGGAACACGGACCCGCCCGGCTCCGGCTGACAGCGCGCGAGGCGAGTGCAGTGCCCGTCCTTCGCGCCCTTCGAGAGGTGCACGACCTGCCACTGGCACAAGCACGAGCTATGGCGAACGAGTTGAAGACGACCGGCCTCGTGGGCACGTTCGTCGAGATGGAGCTCGTAGCCTCCCGGCTCCGACACCATTCCGTTGAAGTGACAGTCGAGACATCATCTGGCTGACCGTCCAGAGCGAGCGACACGCCGGGCGACACAATCACCGCAGCCGGAAAGCCCCCCAACCCTCCGCGTCGAGGACACCGTCCACATCGCATTTTCCCTGGTCAGCCTCGTCCTCATCGCGATGGCTCAAGATAACGGTCGTTGATCTTCTTCGCGGCGTCGTAACCGCGGCTTTTCCTGCCGACGGTGGAGGCTCCCTTGACCGACTGTGAGTCGACGATCAGAGCCGGGTACGTGGGAGGCGGACCGTGTGGTCGTCGGCGGTCCAGGAGAGGACGGTGTCGATGAACTCCATGAACTGCGTGGCGCGGACGATGGAGTAGGGCATGGGATTGGCTTTGAGGATGTCCTCCTGGAGCGTCTTGGCCCGGTAGTAGTCCAGTTCGGGCACCTGGTCGACCCCGACGATCGACAGGACGACGAAGTGCCCGACATCCGCCCTTCGGGCGGCGTCCACGAGGTTGTTCATCGAGGTCCGGAAGAACGCTGGCGAGGCGTCGTCGAACGTCGGTGAGTTGGTGAGGTTGACGACCACGTCCGCGCCTGTAAGGGCGGCGTCTAGGCCCTCGCCGGTGATCACGTCGGCCCCGGTGGACTGGGAGTGGGGTACCGGGTGGTGTCCGGCCGCGTCGAGATCCCGCACTACCTGGGATCCGATCAGCCCGGTTCCGCCGATGACGCGGTCGCCCTGTGTCCGGTGGAGGCGATCGGCTTCCTCACCTCAAGACCGCCCGCACCACCCCGGCGTCACCCGGCCCCTGACGAGAGTGCGATCTCCGCCCACGGTCCGCACGTCCGGGCACCTTCCCGGCCGGAGTGCGGACGTGTCGTCGAGCCCGCCTACGGCTGCCCGGGCCCGCAGCAAGCCGAAATAGCCGCACCTGGAAAGTTCGCCCATGCGCAGTCTGACCCTCAACAACGGAGTCCCCGTTCCCCAGCTCGGCCTCGGGGTCTGGCCTCTCACGGACGCGCAGGCGTACAACGCCATCTCGCACGCCCTGACGGCTGGCTACCGGGGGGCTAACCGTGAAGCCTCCGTGCTCGAACGGAGCGGTCACCCGCACCCTCTCCGCTGCGCGGTGATCTCGGCGGTGGCGGACCTGTCGCGGTGCGCACGGGTTCACCGGGACGGCCCGGCGGTCCCGCGGGCGGGCCGCGACCGGTCTTCCCGTACGAGGAAAGAGCCCGTGCATGCACTCGTGCACACGGAGTCCGGCTCGTACGGGGAGATCCCGGGAAGGTGGCCTCAAGTCGTACGGCTGTGGCCGAGTATCCGGGTGGCGACATCCAAGGGGTCAGCCCAGAGATGCCCGGGCGCCGGATCGTCGGCCCGGCCGCGCATCTCCCGCACGCTGTCCCAGAGCGCCGCGGGGTCCTCGTCAGCGTGGGTGCGGATCAGTAGACCGGTCCGCTCCAGCATGTCCATGCGCTCGGCGAATCCGACGCGCAACGCCCGGCCGGGGTCCGGCGTGACGGAGGCGATGACCGGCACGCCGTTGGCGACGAGCTCGCAGCCGGTGAAGCCCAGCGCGTCGGCCAGTACGACATCGGCGGCCCGGTAGTACAGCTCCGGCCGATCGGTCCGCCCGAGCCATCGGACGTTGGGGGTGGCGGGGGCACGCCCACGCGTGGGGGGCGGGTCCGCCAAGAGGAGGAGCTGATCCGTCGGGGCGGCGTATCTGCTCCACACCTCGAGCGCCTGCAACTGGATGCGCAGGGCGGCGATACGGTCCGGGCGACCGCCCGCCGCCACCGTCATGATGAGCGCGTCCTCGTCGAGGCCGAGGGCATTGCGAGCCTCGGCCCGCTGTGGTGCGAAGGCATCCACAAGGGGTCCGCAGAACCACACCGGTGCGGTCGTGGCCGGTGGGACCGGATGTGCCTCGGGAAAGTCCGGGACCACCACCTCCAGCGCGTCGTCCATGATCGAGTCGGCGTCGGGCTGGCCGAACTCGGCGAAGAACCAGTCCGTGATCAGCACGTTCGGAACGTCGAGGACATGGCGGCAGAAGCCGGGCACGGTCAGGTACTCGTCGCTCACCACCAGGTCGGCGTCGGCACGCTCGTACAGGAATCGCCAGACGCGCCAACTCGCCGCCTCACCCATGTCGTCGGCGTCGTCGAAACCGAGGTCGACGGCCTCGACACCGCGGGAGCGGTAGTAGTCCGCTCCGCTCCCCGCCGAAGCCAGCCTGATCTGTACCCCGGGGTTCACCTGGCGCATCGCGGTCATGATCCTCAGGTCTCGGGCAGCGTGGCCGTAGCCGTGACCGCGTGAGACGAAATTGACTCTCATCGATAAGTTCCTCTTCAGCCGCTGAGCGACCGGTGGTCGGGGAATCGCCCGTCACGGGCACCGGACGGCGTGACGCCCTCAGTGAACGCCGTGCGGGCGAAGGTCTCCAGGACGGGTGACAGTTCCAGGAGTCGTTCCGGCAACGTGTACTGGTCGAAGATCCCGGGGCCGATGTTGGCCAGAGCGATCTGCCCCAGTCTCCGGTCGAGCACCTCGACCGGGGCCACGGCATGGTCGCCGAGGAGCCTGCGGAGTTCGGCGCCCGCCAGCCATGCGGTGATCCACAGGCTGATGACGATGTCGGGCCGCAGATCAGGATGGGCGCGGTGCAGGTCCGCCGACCGGCGTGCCGCCGTGCGTTGCAGTGCGGGCACATCCACGTCTCGCCGCCGCAGCGTCTCGAGGAGACCGCGCTGCGACCAGCCCGAGACGCTGCCGGGGTCCCGTTCCAGGTAGTACGGCCTTCCGTACGAGCGTGAGAAGCAGGGCAGCAGGTCCACCCGGGCGTCCACCACCGGCGCGGTGTCGCTGTAGGCTGCGCTGGAGTAGCAGGCGGCCAGCCGCAACCCCATCGGGGTATTTCCGGTGAGACTTACCTCGGTCGCGTGCTGGACCAGATTGGGAACGGTCACGTATTCGGGGACCCCGAGCCGGCGCAGCACGCCGGCGATCATGACGTCGTCCTGCGGAACCTCCGGTCTCGCCCTCGCCAGTTCACGGGCCGCCTCCGCCGGCAGAACGAGTCCGATACAGGGCGTGTACGGGTCGCACACCTCGGCGAAGGACTGTCCGAGCCAGGCCGCGAGGTGGACGGCGGACGACGTGGCCGAAGCCCATTCCGTGTAGAGGCTGATCGCGGCGGCCGGCCGCTCACCGACCCTACGCAGTACACGTTCCCGCAGGTCCGCGACGGGGACGGCATCGTCCTGAAGGACCAGGTGGTGGGTGGCCTCGGGGGCCACTGCCCCCCATGCGAGCACCGCGGTCCTCGCCGAACAGGAGCCGGGGCCGTAGGGGTCGGGATCCTCGACGACCTGGAGGCTCAACTCCGGAATGCTGTCCCTGAGTGCGAGGGCTCTCGCCCTGCGGGCGGGGTGGGTCATGATCGCCGCGGAGAGTCCGATGGGGGAAGTCATGGCGTCGTACCCGCCTCGGACAGGTCCTCGTCGCGCATGCGCAGCAGGTCGGAGTACCGGCCGGGCGTGGTACGGAGTTCGCCATGAGTGCCGTTCTCCGCGACGATCCCTTCCGCGAGAACCACCACCCGGTCGGTGTCCTTGACTCCGGACAGCCGGTGGCTGATGACGACCGTGGTCCGGTTGCCCCGCAGTTCCTCCAGTGCTGCCTGCACCGTTCGTGCGGTGGCCCAGTCCAGAGCGCTCGTCACCTCGTCGAGCACGACGACGGGGGCGTCCGACAGCAGTGCGCGGGCCAGCCCGAGCCGCTGGCGTTCGCCGCCGGAGAGCTGGTAGCCCCTTTCGCCGACCGAGGTGTCCAGTCCCTCGGGGAAGGAGGAGACGAGATCGTCGAGAGCCAGTCGGGACAGCACCTCACGCAGTTCGGCCTCGGTGGCACCAGGGCGGGCGAGGAGGAGGTTGTCCCGGAAGGAGGCGTTGAAGATCCCGGGCTCCTGGGGTACCAGCAGGACCGTCTCGGACGGCTTGTCATCGCCGCCGGACACCCGGACCGTACCGGCGCCGGGCTCCAGCAGTCCCGCTACGAGGTAGCCCAGGGTGCTCTTTCCGGAGCCGGTCGAACCCACGATCATGGTGGTGGAACCGGCGGGGAAGTCCAGGTCGATCCCGCGCAGTGTGCTCCCGCCGCTCTCCGGATAGCGGTAGGAGACCCCGCGCAGCGTGATGCCGACCGCGGGTACCCGGGTCCCGGTGTGCGGGGTCCGCGGCGCGGGCAGGGCCGCCGTCGGCCCGAGGTCGATGTACTCGAAGATCCGGTCGAAGTGCGCCAGTGACCGCCGCACGGACGTGCTCAGGCCGAGCAGCGCCTGTATCGGCTGCGCGAGCTGGAGTTGCAGCACGACCAGCACGATCGCGGTGCCGATCGACAGGCTGGTGAAGCCGCCGCCCGCCATCCAGTAGACCACCGGCGGGATCACCGCGAAGGAGACGCCGATGATCGACTCCGCGCTGGTCGCCATGGAACGCTCACGGATCGTCAGGTCGGCGATGGCCGACGACGACGCCCGGAACCGGTCCCGCTGGCCGTCCCAGCAGCGCAGCGTACGTCCCATGAGGACACCGGGCAGGGAGAGGTGCTCGCCGGTCAGGCGCATCATCTCCGATGTGTGCTCCTGTGCCTCGACAGCCAGGAGCCGTTGCCGTTCGGCGTAGCGCTGGTTCATGATGACCAGCCCCAGTGTGAGACCGATCGCCACCAGGGCGACGGGCCAGCTGAGGATGAACATGGCGGTCCCGATGGTGATCACCATGGTCAGTGACCCGAGCGCGCGCTGGGCGGTGAAGGTGATCACGTCGGAGATGCCGCCGATGTCGCTGGCCAGCCGTGTCTGCACCTCTGCCCCCGACCGGCCGGCGTGGAAGGTGATCGGCATCGACTGCACCCGCTCGTACACATCCACCCGCAGGTCGTGGACCACCCCGAGTCCGATCGAGTTCGTCAACCGGCTCTGCAGGTAGAAGAAGCCGCTCTGGGCGATCCCCACGCCGAGCATGCCCAGGCACATCCACATCAGCAGCTCCCGGTCGCGCTGGGGCACCGCCTCGTCGACGATGACGCGGAGGAACAGCGGTCCGCTGATCCCGAGTGCCGTGGACAGCACGACGGTCAGCAGGGACAGCGCGAAGCCGGCCTTGTGCGCGGCGAATCGCCGTAGTACGCGCCGGCCGAGAGCGCGTATCTGTATCCGTTCGGTGTCACTCACGGTCCGGACTCCTGCGGGGCTTCGGCGGGATGCCCGAGCACCAGGGTGAAAAGGTGCCTCGCCGGTGTACCGGTGTACCGGCGCACGATGCGGGTCACCTCGGGTGAGGAACGGCCGTACACGCTGCCGCCGAGCCCCGCCGCGACCGCCGACAGCCAGGCGTTGTAGCCGAACGCCGACGCCCGCAGGAGCGCCCGCCCGTAGTCCGAGCCGGTGTCGTCGGACCCGGTGTCGGGGTCGGTGTCGATGTCGTCGGTGATCTGCGCGCAGATCAGGATCGTTACCGGGGCCGGGGCGTAACGCGTGGCGAGCAGGGCCGGTTCGGGGCTGTCGCCGCGGTCGGTGAACTCCCCCGCCGTGGACCGCCGCGAGATGTACTGGCGCAGCCGCGCTCCCGAGGTACCTGTCACGCCGCTGACGAGCCATGCCTGCGGGGTGGTCGCGGCCGTACCGTGCGGCCACATCTGCCGGTCGGTCGACGTGGCCAGATCCAGAAGGGTGGCGAGGTCGGTGTCGGGCACCGGGTCCTGCCGGAACCGGCGGACCGATCGACGGGCTGTCAGCACATCGTGGAGCGGCACGCTCCGAGAGATCCGGGAGGCCGGGGAGGTCCGGGAGGTGTCCTGGGCCGACGGCCCGCCCGGAGGGGTGCGCTCGTCGGGGCGGTCGGCGGGGGCGAGGGCACGCTTCGCCAGCGACCACAGGTCGGTCTCATTGATCAGAGGCATCGCGCGCTCCGCGGGGTCCACAGGCCGGCCACGGCCATGACCTGTTCGTCTTCCTTGAGTTCCAGCAACGTCGGCAGCGTCGGCTGCCAGCGGTCGTTCAGAGTGAGGCGTGCTCCTCTGTCGGTGGCCACCGCGTGCAGTTGCGCGAGGGCGCACCCGGCGTCGAGGTGCCCCAGCCGGATCCCGAAGGTGCTGTACTTGAGCTTCAGTCTCCAGAGCGCGCCGACGACGACCAGAACGACGTCCGGAGTCTCCGTGATCCCGGTCGCGTCGAGCATGGACCGCCATAGGCCGGGGCCGTGGGTCCGGCGGGTGACGAGGAGCCGGTGGGCGATGTCGTCGTACTTCAGGAGGGTGTGCGCGGGCAGCCCGGAGACCGTGTCCGCGCACATCAGATACAGCTCGACCGACGCGAGGCCTCCCCCGGACGCGGTCCACCTGCGAGGTCCGCCGTCCCCGCGCCGTCCCGCCACCATCGCCGCCAGGTCGGCGACGAATGCCGCGTCGGCGGTCCCCACCGTCCCGGTCGGGCCCGCCTCGGACACGGTCGGCACCTCGTCACCGGTCGGGGCGGCGGACGCGGTCGCCGGTGGCGGAGGCAGTGGTATCACCGGTGCGGTGGGGAACGACTCGCGTTCCTTGCCCAGCGCCGTCAGGCGCTTCTCCCGGCCGGCGGTGACCGGAGGCTGAGGCCGGTCGGCGAGCGGTTGCGCGGCGACGACGTCCTCGTACGCCTCCAGTACGGTTGCACGCTCTCCCGAGCGGCGGGACGTCGTCGCGCACGATGCGCAGTCGGCCTCGGCTGAGACCGCGTACCGCACCGCGGTGGAGTCCGGCAGGGTCCAGCGGACGAGAGCCTGACTGGTGCGCATGCTGTCGACGTCGGCCAGGTAGGCCAGCGCTTCGCCCACCACGAGTCCGGCGGCGACCGTCCCCGTGGCGGTGTCGGCCGGGGCCGGCTGTTCGCTTCCGAACTCCGCGAGGTAGCCGCTGGTGAAGCAGCGTCGGCACAGCGTCGCCCGCGGATGCACCAGCGGACCGAGGTCGACCTGCCCCTGGTGCGCCGCGTAGTGCAGTACCGCGATGTCGCGGGCCGCGCAGTCGTCGGTGAAGCTGTCCGTGCCGTCATCGTGGCGGGGCGGGCCGTACAGCACCACGAGGCTGCCCGCCGCTTCCCGCAGGCTGTCGAGCACCTCATTGCCGACTCCGGCCGGCGTGGACGCGCTGTGGACTGTTCCGACGCCGCTCCTCGCCAGGTCGGCGCGGACGGCTTCCGTGTGCCCCGGTGGGGCGACGATCAGCACCGCGCATCGCGACAGGCGTTCCAGTACCTCGGAGGCGTCGCGGAACGTGGCCGAGGAACCAGCGGTCTGTTCCAGGTAGTCGACGACCCCTGCCGCCAGCGGCTTCGGCGATGAGACCTCCCCGGAGAGGACGAGGCCCTGCTTCACCAGCAGTGCCACGGCCTGGGCCACCGCCTCGTACGGAAGGTCCGTCGCTTCGGCGAGGTCGCCGACCGTACGGCGTCCGTCCATCGCCGACGCGATCGGCAGCAGGAGCCGGAGGGCGTCCCCACCGCCGATCCTCTTGCGGATCTGTCCGGCCGAGAAGACGACCTGGCCGTCGGCGGCGGAGACCGCCACCCCACCGCGCAACCGGGGCCGGAGGCCGCCTGCGGGGAAACTATCGGTGCTCGTCATGAGTGACGCCTCCCACGGTACGGAACAGGTGATCGAGCTGTCGCGACATGAGCGTGCGTTGGGTCTCGTCGCCGCAGTGCGGGCAGCCGTGGCAGCCGATCACCTGGTCCGAGCGGACCGCCGCCGTGCGGAGATCGACGGTGACCACCCGCCCGCGAACCTGCTCGGCCAGCGACAGGCTCAGCAGCCCCGCGGCGATGCGCGCCTGATGCGGCAGGACCCCGGCCGCCGCCTCGACGCCGAGTCCTTCCTCCGCCGACGCGGGGGCCGATGAGTGCGAACAGTCCGGTGCGTGGGCGTGTCCGTGGTTGTGTTCGTGCGTGTGCTCGTGCCCGGGTACGGGTTTCCGGAGGGGAGCCGGCTTGTCGGCGTGCTGGTCCTCACGCGCATAGAAGCAGTCCAGGCATGGGCCGGCCGCAGGATCGAAGTACGGTCCCACTCGGATGACGGGGTGATCGAACTCCACCAAGAGCCACGGCTTTCCCGCCTCGGAGGCCACCTGCCGGAATCGGCGTGCCAACCGCCGGGCTGGACGGTCCAGTACCAGCACGGCTGCATCGGCATCGACGAGCATGTCGCAGGTAATCTCCGGACCGACCTGGGTGACGGCCAGGCCCGAGATCTCCGGCAGCAGTTCGGACGCCCGGGCGCCGAAAGCCCCGGTACCGAGGACGGACAGACGGGTCAGGCGAACGGCTGCGGACACGGGTTCAACTCCTCGACAGGCAGTACGCGATATCCCATCGCCGCGGGGGCGGAGTAGAGCCGGGGATGTGCGTGATACTGGGCGAGCGGCACGAGGGACATGGGCTGGAGGTCCGGGATGACCACGGTCGCAGAGTGCAGTCCGACCGAGGCGAGTTCCGTCGTCGTCCGGTCCACGGCGATCACCGCCATGTCCAGCTCGGCAAACCTCCGGACAGCGCGGGTCAGCCCCTCAGTGGCATCGGCGGCGTACCGGCCGCGATCCTGGAACGAGGGCCGGTCGGGGTGGTCATCGGTGAGGAATGCGAAGTGCGGGGCGTTCTCCGGCTTGCCCATGTACTTCGCGCCGTCCGAGATATCGGTGTAGTCGGCGAAGGACTCGGGCTCCTCCCACTCCACATGCAGCGAATCACGGAAGCAGGTGACTTCCAGCAACGCCTTGTACGCGGCATCCTGAATGGTGAGCCCGGTACCGCACCCGACCATGGTGCGTATCGTCTGGTCATGCGGTGCGGTCTGCATGCAGTACACCGTGGGTACACCGATGTCACTGGTGGCATCCAGCAGCACGGTATCGAGGAAGCGATCGTGCGCCCACTCGACCACGGTGAGTTCCCGCTCGTCCAGCACGTCGAAAGGAATGTGCGGCAGCGGCAGCTTCTGTAGCCACAGAACGGCGATCATGTCCCGCTCGACGACCTCGCTCAGGCCGCCGAAGACAGCACTCGCGGGATCGGTGTGCACGGCGCAGCCCGTCGAGATGCTCGCCACGAAGCGCTCGGCCGGGAGACGGCGCCCCGACCGGTAGGCCGCCATGGAGAGCGGCAGCCAGGTGGGGTCTCCGTCCCGGAGATCCACCCCCCGCACCCACCTGATCGGCGCGGCCGGATCGAAGGGGACGAGCGGGCACCGCGGATGCGCGTACTCCGCGTCGGACAGACGCGGAACCCGCGACCAGTCGAGCACCCTGCCATCGAGATCGTGCGCGGCGGCGGTCACTACGCCCTCCGTGCCGAACTGCGCCCCCGAGTAGCGCTCGCATCCCTCGGCGATGGCGAGCAGGCGTGCCCTGTCCTTGTCTCCCAGCGCATGCCCTCCGGCCACAACCCGGTCGTCCGGGCGTGCCTCGAAGCCCGGGAAGCCGCTGCCGAGATCGACCCCGTAGGAGCTCAGCTCCGGCAGACCTCGATAGCGGGACGGGGAGAGGTCGAAGGCGTCCCCGACGACGCCGTAGCGCGAGAGAAGCGGATCAAGCTGTTTCATGTTCACGTCATTCAGGTCAGGCAAGGAACACCGTGGCTCCTTGTCCGGGTGGCACCCGCCGACGGGTACCACCGCCGGCGGGCGATTCGCTACCTACCGCCTCGACCGGCGGGGTCGGCCGGGGACGGCACTAGCAGCACGCGCTGCCACACGTGGCGCACTTCCAGCCGCCGCTCATGCAGTTCAGGCCACAGCCGACACAGCCGGCACAGTTACAGCCGTTACCACCGCAGTCCGTGAGGATGCGCGAGGGGTCCGCCGGGCCCGCGATCAGATCGCGTACGAGGTCCTCCCAGGACTCATCGGCATCGCCGACGACGAGGTCGACCGCTCCTCCTGGCGTGGGATCGGTATCAAGCATCTGCTTTTCCCTTCTCTCGCGAATACACGTCATCTCCCGCGCGAGATTCGGCCGATCTGCGCGCCGGAGTCAGGCTCAACCTAGGGTCGCTGATCACTTTTCAAGCTCAAGAAAACGTGAAGGAAAATTGAGGTGACAAACGGCTGGCGCCTCAACACCCGCGCCGTCGAATAATCATGACGGACCATCAGATGATCACCTCGGGACATCGCAACTGTTTGCCCAGATGGGGGACGAGAGCGGGTGCCGAGCGGCTCGAGAACGAGACGAACCACGGAGCGTGCCAGGGTTCACGTCGACTCCGGCCTCGGGGAACATCGGTACAGGGGTTTGCGCTGAGAACGATCATGGTCAAGTAGCACACAGGCTGGTGGCTCCGCCGGCGCTCACGCAAAGAGCGCCTGGCGGGAGCAGCCCGAACGGGCGCGGTCGGAGTCAAGGAGGTCGAGCCCACGCTGACCCGTGACAACCTGGGCCGCCTTGGCATCAATCGCCTCAGCTCCATGAGCGTGCACGCCACGCTTCCTGCTCGCGGGAGGGGACTTGGACGGGAATTGAGCGTTGACGGGGGCACGCGTCAGGCCGCCACCGCGATCCGCCAGGAAACCGGAGTCCACGCTTCCTGGGCCATGACGTCCGCAGTTCTGGAAGGCCGTGCACTTCCGGTGGCGACCTGCCGGGCCGGGTGGAGTCGGTGCCGCCGGGGTCCTGGGCCTGACCACCAGCGGGTGCAGGACGTCTGCGGAGGGGCCTTGGGCTTCAGCGGCCCGCTGGTCCCCTGCCCAAGGCGTGGTGGTGGACGAGGACGGCCTTCGCGATGTCGGTGATCCGGTTGGTGCTGCAGCGGAGCTTCCGGAGCAAGGCGCCAGCCCTTCAGGACTGCCATCGCTTGCTCGCCGACGCACCGGATCTTGGCGTGGCTGCTGTTGTGACGTCGTTTCCACCGCTTGTCTGCGTTCCCGGAAGGGGACCCGGATGTGCGGGCTGGCGCCTTGGTACGCCTTGTCCGCACAGCATTTCCTTCCCGCGGCGGCGAGCGCGACGACGATCCCGTGGCTTCGGGCGGCCGTCAGGTCATGGGTGGAGCCCGGCAGGGCGGCCGAGGCTCAGAGCAGCCGACCGAACGGGTCGGTGAGGTCCTGCACATTCACGCGGTGACGTTTGTGCTTGCCGGAGTAGTAGGGGGGTCCGCGGCGATCCGGCCGATCGGCAGTCCCTGGCGATAAGCTCCGCGTCGCCGGCCATCTTCGGCTCTCACACCCACCGGACGAGCCTTTGTGGCTGGCCGTCACCACCCTCGCCGTACTGGAGACTGTATCCCTCCTCACCGAGCCGTCCCCCGATCCCACGGCCGTGCTGGGGGGATGCGGGCCGTACCTCTGCTACGCCGACACCACGGTGGATGTGTTTACCGAGGCTGGCAAGGCACCGCAGTCAGCCCCGCCGAGATCGACGAGGTCTTCGACAACGCGATCAGCGGCATCAAGAACACCGGCGGCCGCCGCCCAGGCACGGCGCTGGCGGTGCACACCGGTACGGGGCCGCAGCAGGACTGGCCGCTTGCCGACATTGCCCTGCCGCTCCCGGGAACAGGGTGGGACCTCTTGAGAACGGTGGACACGTGGCACAGGGTGGAGATCTGGGTGCTGGCAAGCAGCCCTCTGGAGCCGATGCGCACCGGGCTTACGCGCTCTTTCTGCGCGCACAAGCCGACGAGGCGGGCATGGGGGCACGTGAGGTCTCGGATCGGTTTGTCCGCGCAGCACAGGAGGAGATGAACGGGAAGGGTCCTGGCGAGGGCACTCTGGAAGTACCGATCAGCTCGATGAAGTTCTCGAAGTCGCATATTGATCGGCTTTTCAGGGCGCAGGCCTTGCCTGCGCCACCGTGGCCTTTCACCCGCCGGTTCCTATTGATCACCAACCGTGCCGCTGGCCTGTCGGCCGAGCAGCACCATGAACGCCTGGCAGAGGCAAAGCGACTGCTTAAGTTGCTTGGGGAAAGGGGCCGTCTTCGGCAAGTAGATCACCCTGCCGGGCAGGCCGGAAGAGGTTTAGGCGGTGAGGGCGGGGACATGGTCGCCACCCTGCGCCTGGAGGTGGATCTTGAGCGTGCCCGGCATACCGAGACGCGTCTGCGTTACGCCCTACGTGATGCCCAGTTCTTGATGACCACCTTGTGGTCCATCATCAGCGCCTTGCGGGACATCATCTCCAGTCATGATGTGCTTCATGCCAACATGCACCACGGCGACGCCACTTCCGGCGAACTGGCCCGGGTACATAACGAGACACAGCAGGCGTTGGTGCACAAGCGAGTCGCGCACGAGGAGGCCGACCGAACGGTGGGGCGTGTTCGCTCCTTGGAGGCCTGTGGGAACAGGCTCGGGCCGATGTCCACCGGTTGCCGCTGCATCCCGATGCGCACGACCTGAAGTTCTCTGCGGCCTCGGACCCCGCGCCCCCACCGTTGGTAGCACCCCAGGATCTACTCGCTCAACCTGCCCTCAACGATATTGCTGCAGCGCTGAACAGGGCCCGGACGCTGAATGCCCAAGAAGAACTCGCGGCAGCTGAATTGGCGTGCCCTCACACCCGCCGAGCCTCTCCAAGGCGAGGACGAAATGGCCATTCTCGTGGCAGCTACTGAACTTGAATGGGTGATGTCGGGTTCGGTTGAGGTGCCATCTCCCGCCCGTCCTGATCTTTCAGCGGCGGATCGGTTGCAGGCGCTCGATGCGGTCGGGGTCGCCGGTGAGCAAATCGCGGTGACTGATGGTGAAGTCTCCGTTGGGCAGAGTCTGTCCGCTGCCGTAGTGCCGGCCGACGAC
Source organism: Streptomyces cyaneofuscatus (assembly GCF_033109485.1). Taxonomy (NCBI): domain Bacteria; kingdom Bacillati; phylum Actinomycetota; class Actinomycetes; order Kitasatosporales; family Streptomycetaceae; genus Streptomyces; species Streptomyces cyaneofuscatus. The sequence continues at coordinate 77,710 of NZ_CP137002.1, forward strand.
GGCGGTGGGGAGGAAGGCGCGCAGGCGGTGGCGCATGTCCCCGGGGTACACGACGGGTGCGCCCCAGTCGGAGGGGGCTTGGTCGGTGGAGAACAGGACCCAGTGGTCCACGGGCACGGTGGCGTCGAGGTCCGGCGCCTTACCGGTGTGGCTGTCCAGGGCCGGCACGGTCAGCCGGTCGGGGTCGAGGGGCGGATACCACAGCAGCAAGGGCTTGGCGCGTTGCGCGTCGGCGTTGTCGAAGCAGCACACGGCGATGGTGTGGTCGGGGAAGTGGTCGGCGTAGAAGTGCAGCAGATCCGGGTCAAGATCGGGGCGCCGGTGCGGCGGCACCTGCCACAGCGCGGCGGGGACCGCGGTGGGGTCGTCTGCCAAGAGCACCGTGTAGACGTCGTGGTCGAAGACCTGGACGGGCTGCGGTTCCGCGCTCATCCACGCGATGCCGTCGGCTGTGGCAGCGACGTGTTCCACGGCGGCGACCATGCGGTGCAGGATGTCACCAGCGCGCCCGGCCGAGAGGAAGTGCCGGGGTGTGAGCTGCCTGGTGGGCAGGTGCAGCAGCATGGCGTTCGGGCCGTCCGCCAGGTTGACGGCCGTGTTTTGGTAGCCCAGGACGTGGACGAGACCGTGCACGCTGTGGTGCTGGCGCCCGCAGTACACGACCGTGCCAGAGAATGCGGCCTCACCTGTAGAGATACACATGGCGGCAAGGTACCGCCCCTGTCCGGCGGGCGCCTTGGGGGTCTGGCCTGGTGAGGATCGCTATCGCTATTGGACGCCCCCCCCACGCGGAGCCTGGATGCCCGGGCGGCCGGGTGGTGCTGCTCTGCAGATCGGGGCGGAATCGTCAAGCGGGGGGGTTGTTTCACCTGGAAGTTCGGAGCCACCGTGGGCTACGTAGTCCACGATTGGGCGCGTCCCGGCAACGTGAGCAAGAAAAACAAGTACTGCAAGCGCAAGTAGGTCAGTCGGTGACCATCCGGCACTGACTCGACGGGTGCTGGTGGTGTCCACGACGCCACCAGCACCCGACCCGACCAACCTCACCCGCGCCTTCACCACTCTCCTCCGCAAGGCCGGCCTCCGCCGCATCCGCTTCCACGACCTCCGCCACTCCACCGCCACCCTGCTCCTGGAACAGGGCGTCGAACTCGTCGTCATCAAGGAACTCCTCGGCCACGCCCACATCGGCGTCACCGCCACCGTCTACGCCCACGTCCGACTCCGCCTCCAGCGAGACGCCATCGACACTCTCAGTACCGCGCTCGGCGGCCGGGAGACCACCAAGACGGGCAACTCCGACGGCGACGAGCCGCCCCCCTGCACCGCCCTCGTCCGCTGACGTTGCCGTCAGCTACTGCCGTCACCCCACGCAGAAGCCCCGCCAGAACACATCTGGCGGGGCTTCCTATTCACTGACGCTATGGGAACTCCTTGGAACTCAACAGCGCCCGGAGCTCCGACTACCCCAGCATTTGATCTTCGTCAAACCCGAGCTCGTCCTCGACCCCGAGTTCGACAGCCGCATGCCATCGGACAACGTCGGGCCACGACGGGTTCGTCATCCGGCGAAGGCATTCAAGGGCCTCCGGCGTGTTGATCTCCCCCAGGGAAGAGATGACCTTCTGGCACAGCCAGTACGCCGGAGCGTCCTCGTCTACCGAACGTTCCGCCACCCTGGACAGGCAGGCGACCGCGTTCGTTTCCCGGATCTCGCCGAGGATCTCTACGAGATCCTCTTTGTTGAACCCCACTGCATCCGAATCAAGGATCTCCTGAAGAACTCCGCCGAGGCCCGGCGCCCCCAAGGGGGCGGCCAGGTTGGCGAACTTGTCGACCCTTGTCCAGTTTCCCGCGTGAGCGGCTTCCCGGATCCAGGAGGCGATGAGCTGAGTGACCTCGGGACGCCCGGCCGCGATGAACCTGGCATCCCGCCCCGTGCCGTCGGCGAGTGCTTCAACCAGATCAGCCTGAGATCTTTCCGCTCCGGGGAACGTCACCAGTCCTCCACTCTTCCGAATCCGACAATTCGCGAATTGAACACTCCGACCGATCCGGGTCTGAGGCCGTACGTGTCGAAGCCACGCTCCGACTTCAGGTGCACAGCATTTACGTCCTGACCGATTTCACCCGGACTTTTACCGGCCGCGATCAATGCGTCGCGGGCACCCGGAGACGTCTCGAAGCAAACCAGAACCGTGTACTTGTCGGCATTCCTGCCTCCCCTGCGGTGGGTCTGATACCGAAGACCTTCGAGATACTCGCGGTCCTGCGTAATGAAATTCTCGGTACCTCGGACAGTGATCTCGCCGTTGGTTCCCAGTTGGCTAAATTCTTTCTCGCTCATCACACGATAGAAAACTTCGTTGCAGTTGTGAACGAGTACCGGCGTGGCCCCCGCCAGCACATAGTACGTGTGCGTGCTGAGGTGCTGTCATCTGCGTTCTAGCAGGTCAGCGGAATTCGGCCAGTCCGTGGGTGTGCGTGGAAGTGCCCTGCTGTACGCCCCTGTTGCCGTCGGCGTTGCCGTCAGACGGCCACGTACGTGAGGGCGGTGGAGTGGGCCCTGGCCGGTGTCCTGTTCGGGTTGGGGTCGGGCATGGTCAGGGGGCCGTACGCTGGCCGGCAACTCGGGCAGGCTTTGATCCTGCCCGGAATTTGAACGAGAGGCCCCCTGGCCTTACCCGACGCGGGCCCCGAATCGAACAGGTGGGTAAAGCCCAAGGAGCCGACCCGACCCCACCCGCGAGCTGCGCACCAGCCGGCTCCCCGACGCCGCCCCACCGTCGGCCTGGCGTTCGACGTGCTGGCGCGTCCGGCCTTCTCCGCGCTTCCGGCACAACGCTGCGCTGTCTCTGCGCGGCCTGGTCGCTGGCCGGCCCGCAGTGGCGGAGGCGAGAGCGGGCCGGGCGGGCGGCCGTGCCGCGCGCGACCCGCGCCAGCGGGTCGCCTTGAACACGCCGTCCGCGAAGACGAGCTGCCCCGGAACGTCGCCCGCAACATCAAGACCACCACGCACCAGCCCAGACGCTTCCGTCCGCTCACCGCAGTAGAGGCCCGTCAGTTCCTCGACGCGGCCCGCGCCGATCGACTCCACGGGCTGTACGAACTCGCCCTCCGCACTGGCCTCCGCACTGGCCTCCGCAAGGGCGAACTCCTCGGCCTCCACTGGGAAGACCTCGACCTCAACGCCGGAACGGCCAGCGTCCGGCGCTCGCTCCAGCGCACCCGAACCGGCGGCCTCACCCGCCTCCCCACCAAGACCCGGGCGTCCGAACGACGCATCGCCCTCCCGACCGAATGCATCCACTCCCTCAAGAAGCACCAGGAACAGCAGAACAGGGAGAGGCCGGGGTGAGATGGAAGGACAGCGGCCTCGTCTTCACCACCCCGACCGGCAGACCGCTCGACCCAGCAAACTTCACCCGCCGCTTCCGCAGCTTCCTCAACCGGGCCGGACTCCGCCGCATCCGCTTCCACGACCTCCGCCACTCGACCGCCACCCTGCTCCTGGAGCAAGGCGTGGACCTCGTCGTCATCAAGGAACTCCTCGGCCACGCCCACATCGGCGTCACCGCCGGCGTCTATGCCCACGTCCGACTCCGCCTCCAACGCCAAGCCATCGACACCCTCAGCAGCGCGCTCAGCCCCACCGGCGACGACCCCGACGACCCACCCGACACAGCCGTCGTCCGCTGAAGTTGCCGTCACCGTTGCCGTCAACGACCCGAGGGTCCCCTCCGCGCAGAAGCGTGGAGGGGACCCTCACATTTGCCAGGCTACCGAATTCTCCATGATCAGATGACGTGACGAAGTCACGGCTCGTGCCTTCATGACCCTTCATTCAGTTGATTCAGATAGCCACCTTGAAGGCATTACCAAAGACCTTCCTGGATGGATTCATCCTCATGCGCAGCTCGCCTAGCCCTCTGCGGCCCTTGCTTTTTACCTTCGGCGCCTGGAGCGGAGAGGGGAACCCCTGCATTACTTTCTCTGTCAAGCACTGCTTTCAGCCTTCGGAGCATTGCAAGCCATTCAGCGCCTTCCTCCTCCACGCTCCAGTCGTCCCGCAAGTCATTACTTGTGGCGAGTAGGCGAGAAATCGCTTCGAGCGCCAGGGGTGCCAGTTCTTTCGGGATCTGCGGAATCTTCGTATTCGGCCCCCACGTCGCAGATTGAAATTCATCGCCGCCCTCAACCCCTCGGACTGTCAACGCAGCGGCAGCGATTGCCAGCTCTGCTCTACCACCATCGATATGCGGGCTGCCGTCGCCCGCCACCGAGGCGAGGGCAGCTCGGATCGTCTGAATCCGCCTAGACAGCGGAGTGGCATCCAAATCGCCAGCAAAGTCCGCGGCGCCATCGTTATCGAATGGCCCGTATCCCCATTTCCCCATATCGCCCTACTCGAACGGGAGCTCAGGCTGAGTCGCCTGGCGCTTGTTGTAGAGGTTTCGACCAAACCCCTCAATGCCGCTACTGAGCTTAAAGCCCATTTTTCCGAACTGAACCTTCATGATGTGCTCTCGGATTCTGAGAGACGTGTCATCTCCGCACACATGGATGCAAATGACAGGCCCATCCTTGTCTCGCCTGCCCAAGTCTGCATGCTTGTCCAGTCGAACGTTAAAGTTGTTGGTCTTGCCGATATACACGTGGCCAGGCTTCGACTTATCGTCGAATATATAGACACCTTGATTCTTGTTGCAATTGTGAAGCAAGACCGGCGTGGCCCCCGCCAGCACATAGTACGTGTGGATACCTGCGATGGTCAGGTCGTGGGTCCGCTGGCGCTTGTCGAAGTAGCGGACGCCTTCGAGAGCGACCGTGTCACCCTCCGCCGTACGCAGGGTCATGCCGATGCGCAGGTCCCCGGCTTCGACCCAGTCCCCTTCGGACACCGACCAGAACGGGTGCGTGGTCGTGGAGACGAGTGATGCCGATGTGCCGGATCCACCTGTGACGGTCAGGTCGACGAAGTGCTTGTCGTTCTCGGTCGTGATCGTGGCGACCACGTCCCGCACCGGCGTCTCACCGCTCTCCGGGTCGGTGACGACAACATCGTCCCCGAGTTCGATCTCTTCGATCGGTTTCGTGGTTCCGTCGGCGAGGAGTACCTGTGTGCCTGGCAGGAAGCTGTGACATGAGTCGTCGTCCCTGCCCTTCTTCCTTGCCTTATTCCTCGCCGAGGCCAGGGAGTCCTTGGCCTTACCGACGGCCTTGCTGGCCTTCCAATAGCTCTTGGCTCCGGCAATGAGGTCGGCCCCGAGGTTCATCACGCGTTTGGAGAGAGCCCAGCCCTTGACGGGCTGCCAGACGTACTTCCCGACCAGCTTGCCCGCGAGACCGCCGGCGAAGCTGCCCGCGACGTTGAGCGCCGTCTCGCCGCAGGCCCCCAGGTCGCCGCTGGAGAGGCAGTCGAGTGCCGCCGTGACGCCCAGTTCGTCCATGGCGATCTTGACGAGGGTCTTGACTGCGGATGCGATGCGCTTCTTGGCTGCGGACTGCTGGCTTTGGGCGCCCTGGAGCGCGCTGGAGGCTTGGGCGACCTCTTTCTCTCCCATGTGCGGGGGGCTCGGTTTGCTCGGCTTGCCGCTGACAGGAGTTCCGCCCCGGCATTCGAGGAGGCCTTCCATGCATTCCGCGATGGCCAGGCCGCTGGGGTCGGCGTGGGTGACAGGGGTGTTGTTGGCGTAGGCGTAGCCGTTGATCTGCTGCGGCTGGGTGTGGTCGACGAGCGGGTCGACGGAGATGAACTTTCCGATGACCGCGTCGTACTCGCGGGCGCCCAGGTGGGTCAGGCCGGTGGACTTGTCGATCGTGCCGCCGACATAGCCCTTCTCGCCCGGCCAGGTGCCGGACGCTGTGCCCCGGTCGACTCCGTAGGGGTCGAAGCGGCGTTGGGAGAGGGCACCGGTGGTGGCGTCGATCGCGAGTTCGCCGGTGCCGTGGTGGTCTCCGACCGTGAACGACAGCTTGCCGTCGTTCGTACGGACCGCGACCGCCTGGCCAGCGTGCGAGTAGTAGCGGGTGGCTTCCTTCTTCGTGCCGTCCACGGACAGCTTCAGCTCGACGCCGGGCAGGTAGACCGTCGTACCCGTCGGGTCCTTGCGCTGGATCCGGTTGCCGCCGCTGTCGTACAGGTAGGTGGTCTCGGCTCCGCTCGCCTCCTTGGCCTTGGCGAGGTTGCCGGTGGCGTTCCATTCGAGGGTCTGGGCGTCACCGCCGATGGTGCGCTTGGTGGTGTTGCCGGCGTCGTCGTACTCGTACGACGACTGGCGATTACCGGTGGGCGTCTTCTCGACGATCTTGGTGACCTGGTGGGGGCCGTCACCGAGGGCTCCCGCATCTCCGTAGGTGTAGGTGCGGTAGATGTTCTTCGTCGCGTCGAGGCTCGTGTCGTGCGTGGTGTCGGATGTCCTGTTGCCGATGGCGTCGGTGACGTACGACTTCCAGTAGGGGGCCGGTCCGCCGAGCGGTGAGGCGCCGGGGGCGGCCTGACAGGCCTTCGGGCCGGAGCCCTCCAGCGGTGCCGACGTTCCGAGGGTGCCGCTGCCGTCGGCGTCCGTCGCGCTCGACGCCGGACTCCAGGCCTCGGCCAGGCGTTGCCGGCTGTCGTAGGCGAAGCACTGGACGTCGGGCGAGGAGGCGTTCGCCTTGTCCGCGATGGACAGGACGTTGCCCGCCTGGTCGTACGAGTAGGTGGACTCCTTCGCCGGAGCGGAAGCCCCGTAGTCGACCACCGAGCGCGTCAGCCGGTCCGTACCGGTCTCGTAGTCGAAGGTCTGCCACACCTTCTTTCCTGCACCGGTGGAGAGTTCCAGCTGCTGGAGGTGGCTCAGCTTGGAGTAGACGGAGCTGGTGACATACGGCGTCGAGCCCGTGAGGGTCGTCGGGCGCTGCAGGTCGTCGTAGCCGTTGACCAGTACTTCTGCCGGAAGGTCACCCGTGGCGGGGATGCCGGTCGACTGGAGGGTGCCGTCGCGGTTGTACGCCGCGGTGAAGGTGTACGTGCCGGCGAGTGATCCCTGCGAGGCGGGCACGACGTAGTTCGTCTTCGTCGGCCGGTAGAAGTCGTCCATCGTCTGGATGACGGTGCCGAACGACTCGGTCGGCGAGAGGTAGCTGATATTGGCCCATGCCTGGCCCAGCAGCCCCGTCTTGTCGTACCGGGTCTCCGTGAGGCGGGTTCCGGTTTCGACCTCCCCCTTCCAGGTGGACAGCGGGCGGCCGAGCTTGTCGTAGAGCGTGGAGATCTTCGTCTGGCGGCTGTCCGTGGACGACTTCGGGCGGTCGAGGGCGTCGTACTCCGTCGTCGACGTCCCTGTGTCGGGGTCCACGCTCTTCGTCTTGCGGCCCAGCAGGTCGTACTCGTAGCTCCAGACGTTCTGCTTGTCGTCCGTGACCGTCTTGAGCTGGTTCTTCGGCGTGTAGGTGTACTTGGTCACGTCGTAGCCGAGCAGCGGGTTCGGGGCATCGCCCCGGTAGTGCCAGAGCTCCTTCGTATTGCCCGCCGAGTCCGTGATCGCCGTTGTGGGGACGCCGCCCTTGGGCGGGTCGACCGTCGTCCGCTCGCCGTCGTACTTCGTTGTGGTGCGCCACTGCTCGACGCCGGAGACCACCGTGATCTGGGCGGTTGGTCGGCCCAGGCCGTCGTACTCCAGCAGGCTCTGCTGGCGGACCTCGCCGTTGTGGACGATGAACAGTTCGTCGGAGGCGGCATCGGCGGCGTTGTAGGTGCCGTTGGTCTTCTTGATCTTGCCGGTGCCGTCGTAGAAGGAGTCGGCGACCATGCGTGTGCCGTCGGGCCCCTCCGTCTGGAGCTGCCGCGGCCGCAGCAGGGCATCGTACAACTGGTACTCCGCGCCGTACGACCCGCTGTTCTCGATCTTCTCCACCTTGATCGCGACGACCTTGTCGCGGCGGACATTGTACGAGTACTTGATGCTCGGGGTCTGTGTCTTCGCACGGTCCGGGAACCACACCGAGGTGAGGCGGCCCAGGCCGTCGTAGGCCAGATCGGTCCGCTTGCCGTTGGGGTCGGTATGCCCTGCCGACGTGCCCCATGCGGGGGCGAAGTCGGTGGTGGTGACGTGGCCGAGCGCGTTGGTGGCTTTGGTCTGGGAGATCAGGCCGTTGACGTCGACGTAGTCGGTCTTCGTCTCCGCCTGGGTCGCGTCCTTCTGGGACTTCGGACGGCCGAAGGCGTCGTAGGTCGTCCAGCCGGTGGTCTGGTAGGTGCCCGTGGTGCCGTTGTGGGAGATCAGGCGTTCGGTCATCGTCGCGTCACCCTTGGTGGGTGCGGCGCCGAAGGCCTTGTTGTCGTAGGACGTGCGCTCGTCCGCGTGGACCTGCGTCCTACGGTCCGGGGTCTCCGAGCACTTGACGCCGACGGCCTCGCTCCGCGAGGGCAGGCTGAGGAGGTTGGCGGCCGCGTTGTCCACGTACCAGGTCCGGGTGCAGGTGTCATCGGCGGCCGTGGAGAGGTCTCCCTGGTCCTCGACCTCCAGGACACGGCCTGTGCCGTTGGACGTGTCGTACTTGATGGTGCTCTTGGTGGCCCGCCAGGTGCCGTTGGAGAGCAGGCTGTAGCCGCGCTCGGTGTCGGAGCGCACGAGCACTGAGTGGGAGGTTGCCCAGTCGCGGGTCTGGGTGGCGGTGGTGTGCTTCCAGGGCTCGTTGATCACCTTGGAGACGAGCTTGGTGCCGTCGTAGGTGTGTGCTTCGAGCTGGTGTCCGGTGAACTCCTCGGACGAGGTGTACTCGACCCCGGTGGAGTCCTTGACCTTCACCGAACGGGTTTTGCCGTCCGGGTCCTGGTCGCCGTCCATGCCCTGCAGGTAGGTGTAGTCGATCCGCGAGGTCTGCTTGTCGGCGCTGCCGCTGGTGACCTTGACTTTGCCGTAGCCCTGCCAACTGCCCCACGTGAGGTACTTGGCCTCGGTGATGCCGTCCGGCTTGGCCTTACGCCAGGCCGCGGGGCCTTGGTAGTCGTAGCGCGTGGTGAGGCTGTCGCTGCCGCCCGTCCGGTCGGTCTCGATGATCGCGGCCACCACGTACTTGTGGAACCAGTCCGTGATCGGCTCGATGGTGCCGGGCGGGGACCACGTCACCGGATAGCAGCGCCTGGTCGACTCGCCCGGCTTGGGCAGGGTGGCCTTGGTGCACTCCGTCGCGGCGTAGTTGACGTCCAGCTGGGCGCCCGTCTCGCTGAGGACGGCCGTGAGGCGGAAGCGGTGGAAGGGGGCAATGTTGTCGTTGTCGCCGTCGACCCGGTTGATGAACTGTTTTCCGTAGAGCTCGAGCGTCGGCAGCTTGACCGTGGTTCCGACCCGGCCCTCGTGGTTGATCTTCGATAGCCAGAGGGTCTTGGAGTCGTCACCGTTGTCGGTGAACAGGTGGGTGAAGGTCCACGCGTCAACGTCCTGGTACTCGGTGGCGTTCTTGCGCATCTGGGTGGTGACGCCCGTGAGGCGCTTCGTGGTCCAGAACGTCTGCCCCACGGTGCACTTGGTGCCGGCCTTGCACTCCTGGTCGACCGGTGTGTCCGGCCAGTACTTCGCGTTCGTCTTGGTCCGCTTGGATTCCGCGCAGTCGAAGTCGTCTGTGGGCAGGCAGCGTTCGGTCAGGTTAAACAGGACGCGGGCGGGTGCCTTGGATGCGTAGGCCTGGTTCTCGCGCTGGCCGTAGTCGATCCGCTTGAGGTATCCGCCGCGGTGGTAGGCGGTGCCGTTGACGTCCGTCTTGCCGTTCAGGGCGTAGTGGTTCGTCTCGGGCGTGTAGAAGTAGGACATCACGTTGCCGTGGGTGTCCTTGACGTGGTCCAGGCTCCAGCGCCAGGCCTGCTTGCAGTGGGCGCTGGTGAAGGTGGCCTGGTAGCAGGGCTCCTTCACGTCGTCGCCGAAGACGGGGGCAGTCCAGGTGGAGTCCGTGGTCTCCTTGCCGGTGGTCCAGCCCGGGAGGCGGTTCAGGCCGAAGCGGCATCCCTCGGACATGACGCACACGGAGTGGGCTGTGGTCCGGCCGCTGCTGCCGGTGCCGGGCTCGACGCGGGGCCGGGCGGGCAGCCGGAGGCGTACTGCCACCGGGCGATACTGGACGCGATCCGGTATCTCGTGGACAACGGCGTCAAGTGGCGGGCGAGGCCGGCCGACTTCCCACCGTGAGACCGGGGTCTACGTGTTCTTCCGCCGCTGGCGCGACCGCGTGCTGGTCAGGGAGTTCCACGACCGGCTGCGCGGCCGGGGCAGATGGAGGTGTCCCTCGACCAACGCGACGCCCCCCTGGCTCGAAGGGCGACTCTGCGGCCTCGCAGAGGAGATCTCTGAGACTCTCGATGAAACCGCGCACTGTACCCGCTATGTCAACGCGCTCACCCAGGGAAAGAAGCGCTTCACGCCCCAGAATATCGACGAGCTGAGGCGTCTCATCGAGGAGGACCTGAGGCTGCACCAGGCAGAGCTGTCCGGCGGTTACCGGGCCGCGTACGACGAGATCAGCCGCGGCCTGACCTTCCCTCGAAGGTCGTCACCACTGCATCAGCATCGGTGCGCCGCTCTGTCGCTCACCGGATCCAGCGCGATCTACTCAGAGGTTGACGCGTAAGCCGTTCTCACAAACGAACCTTTCCCGGTGCAAGATCGAGAACAGTCGGCAGGTGCGCACTGCCCGGCCCACGCTGCTGATGCAGCAGGTCCTGCCGATTCGATATGGGCCGACAGCCTCACCGACGCGGACCAGCGGGCGTTCTCCCCGCTGTTCTGGACGCACGTGAACCCCCTACGGGCGGTTCGAGCTGGAGATGAACAGCCGCTTGGAGCTGGACCTGGCCGCCAGGGCCGCGAGGGTGCCCGGCCCGCGTACCCCTGAGGTCCACAGCGCGGCGTCCTCGGCGTGACTGGCGCCGGGCGTACGGCGGAGGCATGGGGCGAGCGGGCGCGCCGCTGCGCGTACATCTTCTGCTCTCAGCCGTCGCCGGTGGCGTGCTTCAGTTGTTCTTCGCCGACTCGTCGAAGAACCTGACGATCCGGGGCAGGGCTTGCCGCACCGATCCGTTGTGGTCGTGGTCGCCGACGTCGATCAGCCGGGACGTGAGGCTGCCTTCACGCCGCACGCTCTACCGGCTGCTGGACAGGCTCACTAGCGGCACCGACACCAGCGGCTCGGCAAAGACCTGCAGGTCACGGGGGCATGGGGCGTCCGCGCCGTTCGGTGCGTTGCCCGCGTTCGCGCCGGGTGAAGTGATGCAGATCAATTCCATCCCGCTGGACGTGCTGGTCCGCCTGGACGACGGGGTGGGCGGCACCGTTGAGCTGACCGGCATGGTCGACGTTGCGACCAGGACGGTGAGCGCGGCGGTGCTGCGGCCCACGACGAAGGTGTTCGGTGACTCCGTCGGTGATGCCCAGGGGAAGACCGGGGTCGGCGGAGAGCAGTTCGATGACGTGGCCGGAACGGATGAGGTATGGGGCGGGGTAGCCCCGGTCGAGCAGTCGCAAGGTGCGACCCGCGTGGTCGATCTCGGCAATCAGGGCGGTCGTGAACTCTTCGTCATGGCTGGGGTGGGAGTGCTGGGCCTGGTCGCGTTCGAGGGAGTGTTCCAGCCGTTCAGCCAGTTCTTCCAGGCTGGATGTGTGGTGAGCGGCTTCGCGGAAGGCACCGATCAGTGTGGTGGTGATGGAGACGGCACCGACCCCTTGCCCTCTGATGTCGCCGATGAGAATGCGGATTCCAAATGCAGTGTCCTGGATGGCGTACGCGTCCCCACCGATCCGGGCCTCTGCGTCCGCGTCGGCGAGGACGCTGCCGCCGACGGCCGGGGAGGCACGCCACGCTCCGTCATCATCATGCCGATCGCGGTGCCCAGCCCGAACGGCTCACCGGCCGTCACGACGTACAACGCGGTGGTGGTGCGCCGCTGGTGAGTGGTGGTAGCCAGGCCGTCGACGGTGCTGCGGAACTCGGCGCGTATGGAGGGCTTTACCGATCGTTCCGGAAGAAGTCGCGGAGCTCGTCACTGCAGTCCTCCGCACTGGGTCGCTGCCGCGAGAAAGCCAGAATTCCGTCGTTCCCGACTTCCGGCCTTGCCTTGTCCAGCTGTGCCTTGATGTCGGCGATGAACTCGCGGCACTCGGCACTGACGTGCTTCTCAGGCTGCAGGTTCGGTGCTGAGGAGGCATTCAGCCCGGCAGTACCGGCGAAGCCGACCAGGCACAGCACGGCCCACGCGGCAACCCATGTGCGGCGGCTCATCTGTCTCGGCTTCGGCATTCAGACATCCTACGAGTGCCACGGCGGATTGCCTTTGCAAAATGGGTAGTTGCGCTGGCCTGGCCGGGCCGCCAACTACCGGGCCGGGATGCTAGAGGGCGGTGGCGCGAGGGACCCGCAATCCGCCCTTGAGGCCGGCCAGAGCCGCATGGCTGTCTGCTGATCGCCCGAGGCGACAGCCGCGAGGGCCGCGGCCAGCTCCAGGGCGGGCCAGACGTCAGCGAGCGCGTCGCACTCCCGCTACGCCTCTTGCGTGCCTCTCGCCGACCCGAGGAGCTCGGACTGAGCGGCCACAAGGTCATCCGGGCACGCGGCACCGATGAGGGAGGTCATGCGGGGACCTTACAGATCCGACGAAGGCGGATCAGACAGATCTCAGCCAGGCTCGATGGCGGTGTGAGGAGAAGAGGGAGGGGCGTATGAGGCAGAGCAGGATGGCTGGTGACAGAGCAACGGGCGAATGGGACCGATGTATAGCACCAGTTGACAAACAGCGTGAACCACGGGGCCCCAGTGGCAGGTGCGAGGAGCACCGAAACGGCTGACCGCGAGCGCTGCACAGGCACGTGCTTCTGGGACAGTGAGCGTCGGATTCCGAACCCGCGGCATGCCGCGAGCGCTGCACAGGCACGTGCTTCTGGGACAGTGAGCGTCGGATTCCGAACCCGCGGCATGCCGCGAGCGCTGCACAGGCACGTGCTTCTGGGACAGTGAGCGTCGGATTCCGAACCCGCGGCATGCCGCGAGCGCGTGCTCTGCCGCCTTCCTTCAGAGCCGCAGGGCAACTGGTGCGAGTACGCCCTCGCGCTGCGGAACATGCCCGGACGTTCGAACACACACCACCGGATCGCGCAGGCAGTACCAACCTCATCACACAGGAGGCACGCCCATGCACGTCCGCACACTACCTCTGTTCGGGAGACCCGGCCGGGCCGTTCTACTCGCTTTGGCCATGCTGGCCGCCCTGCTGGCCGCAGCCGTTCACACCGCCACCAGAGCTCAAGCGGCGGTACCCGACCGCTGGGGATTCGCGTACCTGGATAACGCAACCCCGCCTGCCGGCTACGTGCCCGACCCGTCACGGCAGTGGGGCAGTTGGACCTCGCCGTCCACCAATCCCGTCAAGGTCGACCAGATCGGCCTCGGCTCCTACGTCGTGCACTTCCCCCTGATCGGCGGACCGGGCGGCGTCGCCCACCCCTCAACGAGGAAGCCCTCAGACGCGGCGTCACCATCCGCGCAATATGCCAGGACAGCTTCCGCAACAACACCGACACCCTCGCCTACGCACGCTGGCCGGTAGAACTCGGCAGCGAAATGCGCTCCGTGCCCGCAGTCCCGATCCAGATGGTCATCATCGACCGCCAGATCGCCCTGCTGCCCGTCCAGCCCGACGACCCCCGCACCGGCGCCCTCGAAGTCCGCAGCCCCGGCATCGTCGCCGCACCCCACACCCCACTTCGACCAGGTACAGGAGAACGGACTCCACCTCGGCAAACAGATCCCACGCGACCACACCGGCTGCACACCCGCAGAAAAAGAACTCCTCCAAGGAGCAGCCGCCGGCGACACCGACGAAACCGCAGGACGGAAACCAGAAGCATCCCCGCGAACCATACGCCGCACGATGTCCCAACTCATGGAACACCTCAACACCACCAGCAGATCCCAAGCCGGCGTCAACGCAACCAAACGCGGCTGACTACAACCCCATCGACCAGGACCGCCCCGAAACACCAACCACCCGGCAAGCCCAGCCACAACACACCACGGCACGCCAGCCAGCCCAGCCGGCAGACCCGGCCAGAACACGAAGAACACACAAACACCAACCGCCCAACCAGGAGTACGGCGCCCCCGGCAACCGACCCGGCAAACACCACACCCCAACAACCAGAACCAGACCACAACAACCCGACCCTGGTCAGCGAGCACCGGGCTCCTGATCAGAGCAAGTTCCGGGCTCCTGGTCAGATCGCGCGCTCGGCAGCGACCTTGATACGCCGGCCGAAATCAGGGGCGTCCTTCCGTGACGCGCCGCCCGCCAGGGGCAGCAGCAGCTTACCGATGCCAAGGCCCTCGAGGACGTTGAACAGGCGCACCCGGGTCCCTCCCCCCGGATCCGGCTCCAGGTCGTAACCGCCTTCCCGCACAGTGATCGAGTTGCGCGAGGCCTCACGCCAGCGGATGCGCGTCGGGGTGGTCAACTCTGTGATCTCGAAATCCCGTTCGGTCTTCATTCCCGCGTCTTTCACCGTGCTGTGAAAGACGGTGCCTGCCGCCGTCGCTCCGTCCGGACTCTTGTCGATCCTGAGCACACGTGGACTGAAATCGGGATCGTTCCGCCCGTCCGCCAAGTACGTGAACACAGCGTCGATGGGGCGGTCGATGGTGACGGTAGCCTCGAACTCGGCACTCATACACCCCTCCCGGAGAGGGCCGGCCCCGGCCGGGGCCGCAGCAGGCAGTGGTACAGACCGTGTACGTCGCGTCGCGAGTCGCACGGTCGGCATCGGTCGCGTGGGGGCAGCACCAGCATGGGATCCGAGCTCACACTCCGCCGCACATCGCCTGGTCCCGCGGGTGCGGCGCAGCCCCGGTCGCCGCCCCCTCAGGATACCGCCGATGCCCTTGAGCGGCAGGAATGAACGAGGCGGCGCACTTCACCCGCAGTACCGCCGGCCCCCGTGCAGCACACATGCCCCAGGGCCAGCCTGGGCGCCCTACCGCATCCAGCCCCGACGGCCACCCCACCAGCGGTGGCGCGGTCACCCTCGCCCGCGAGCTGCAAGAGCGGCGTGCCCGCAGTCGGAGCAATTCACCTCCGACCACAGGCCAGAAGCCAAAGTGAGCCAGGTGAGTAACGCCAGCCCCCCATCAGCACGCCCCGACCGCCTGATCACACTGTCCGACGGCATCTTCGCAATCGCCATGACCCTGCTCGCCCTCGACGTCAGGGTCCCGCCCGGCCTGAACTCCGCACAGTTCCACGACGCCCTGCGCGAAAGCACCCCCCAGCTCGCCGCCTACGCGCTCAGCTTCCTCATCCTGGGCGTCTTCTGGCGCGACCAGCGGCAGATCCTCCTCATGTCCGCACAGACAGGCGGCCTTCCCCAGCATCTGGCCCTCGCAGTCCTCGGCGTGATCGCCCTGGTGCCCTTCCCCACCTCCCTCCTCGCCGAGTACGGAGCACGCGAGCCCTGGGCAGTGGTGCTGTACGCAGCGACCATCTGCCTCATCGACCTGCTCCAACTCGCCATGTTCGCGACGCTGAGAGGCCGCCACGGTGTCCGCGCCGTGGGCGAGTGGCGGGACACCGCGGCAGACCTGAGCGCGACGATCGCGGTGTTCGGAGCCTCCGTACCCATTGCCTTCTTCGCCCCGCAGGCGGCCATGTGGTGCTGGCTCGCCCTCTTCCCCGTCAAGGCCGCCCTTGGTCGGCAGGAACGGCTGCGGAGCGCCCGGCAGGACGGCTGAGACCTTGGGCGATGAGTACCTCGCGGCCGTCGGGCGACCCGCTACGGCGCGTCCACCAGGATCCGTCCGTCGGCCGGGGTGCGTGAGGCGAGGCCGTTGGCGTAGAAGGATTCGACGCGGGACTGCTCCGTCGCGTTCGGGACCGAATTCCTGCAGCTGATTCCGGCGCTGGAGCCCGACATCAGCTGGGAGCACGGGCCGGGCTTGGTGTCCGGCAGGCCCAGGCTGTGGCCGATCTCGTGTGCGGCGATGCGGGTCCTGTCGTGCCCCTCGGTGACCGCCTGACTGCCCAGCTCCACCCGGACCTGGCCACGAGGGCGGACCGGGCCCAGCGTGGCCTGCGGCCAGCCGCTGGTGGCCACGATCTGGATCTCGGCGCGCTCGCCGGGCGCGGCCTCGACCAGCTTGACGTTGTCGACGTTCGAGTTCCACGAGGCGACCCCGGCCGCGATCGCCGCCTCCCAGCTGCCCGCACGGCTGTCGTCGTAGCGGAGTGTCACCACGGCCGCCGAGCCTTCCGTGACAGGCGGAGCCGGTGCCTCCGTGGCGCTCGCCGCCGTGACGGTGGTCAGGGTGATCGCCGCGGCAATACCGGCCGCCTTCAGCACTATCGAATTCAGCATTGCTGTCCCTTCACTCATGGGGGGGGCTCGGCTCCGGGCGGAGCCGAGAGTGACGGGAGGACGGCTGCCGCCAACCTGCCTTTCCGCAGGGACAGTTGCCGAGCCTCCGGGAGCCGCAGAACCTATGCCCACCAAGAGGCGTTCGCCATGCTCCTGTCACGCGAGACAGGCTGGAAATCGGTGGTGCGGATCACAACGTGGCAGCACCTAGCCGAATCAGGGGCACGCCACTGGCACTGCCTGGCCGGATAGGGCTGGTCTCCCGCGGGCGTGGGACCGGAACGGTGCGCGCGTGGTGCGGTGGCGGCGCCGGGTTCCGGCGGCCCGTTCCGTACGCTGGGGGCATGCGCATGCGCCCCACTCTGAGCTGGACCCCCACCGAGGAGCTGTCGCCGGGCACCACCGATCTGGAGCCGGTCGCCGACGCGCTGAGCGGTGGCGGTGTGCTGGTGCTGAGCGGGGCGGGCATCTCCACCGAGTCGGGCATCCCTGACTACCGGGGTGAGGGCGGAAGCCTGAGCCGGCACACCCCGATGACGTACCAGGACTTCACCGCCGACGCCCAGGCCCGCCGCAGGTACTGGGCGCGCAGCCATCTCGGCTGGCGCACCTTCGGCAGCGCCCGCCCCAATGCCGGGCACCGGGCCGTGGCCTCGTTCGAACGGCACGGCATGCTCTCGGGTGTGATCACCCAGAACGTCGACGGTCTGCACCAGGCCGCCGGCAGCGAAGAGGTCGTGGAGCTGCACGGAAGCCTGGACCGGGTGGTCTGTCTCTCCTGCGGCACCCTCAGCCCGCGCCGCGAACTCGCCCGGCGACTGGAGGAGGCCAACGAGGGCTTCGCGCCCGTGGCCGCCGCGATCAACCCGGACGGCGACGCCGACCTCACCGACGAGCAGGTCGGGGACTTCCGCGTGGTTCCGTGCACCGTCTGCGGCGGCATCCTCAAACCCGACGTGGTGTTCTTCGGGGAGGCCGTGCCCGTCGAGCGGGTCGAACACTGCCGTTCGCTGGTCCGTGAGGCCACCGCACTGCTCGTCCTGGGATCTTCACTGACCGTGATGTCCGGGCTCCGGTTCGTCCGCCAGGCGGCGCAGGCCGGTCAGCCCGTGCTGATCATCAACCGGGATCACACCCGGGGCGACCGCCACGCCGTCACCCGCGTCGCGCTCCCGCTGGGGACGGCGCTCACCACCTTGGCCGGCCGGCTGGGCATCCCCGTCGACGACGGGTCGGCCGGGACCGGGTGAGGCCGGCCGGGAGATATCCCGATGTAGATGCTTTTGGGTTAGTTTCCCGCGCGCCGAGTCGGGAACTCGCATTGAGGCGGAGCGCAGGGTTCCGCCTCATGCAGTACCCGTCGTTCTGGAGTTTTCATGTCAGAGCAGCGCAAGAGTCCGTTCGCCACCGTCAATCCGTACACCGGGGAGACCCTCGCGGAGTTCCCGGCCATCGAGGGCGCGGAGGTGGACGCCGTCCTGGAGACCGCGGGCGACGCCTTCGACGCCTGGCGCAAGCGGAGCATCGAGGAGCGTGCCGCGCTGGTCGGGCGCGTCGCCGGGCTGATGAAGGAGCGCAAGGAGACCTTGGCGCGCCTGATCACCCTGGAGATGGGCAAGCTGATCTCCGAAGCCCGCGGAGAGGTGGATCTCGCCGCGTCGATCCTTGCGTACTACGCGGAGCACGGCCCCGGCTTCGCGGCCCGTGAGCCGCTCGACGTCGAGGAGGGCGAGGCGTATCTCGTCAACGAGCCGCTCGGGGTCCTGCTGGGCGTCATGCCCTGGAACTTCCCGCTCTATCAGGTGGTGCGCTTCGCGGGGCCCAACCTCGTGCTGGGCAACACCGTTCTCGTCAAGCACGCCGGGATCTGTCCGCAGTCCGCGCTCGCCCTGGAGGTGCTGTTCCGCGACGCGGGCGCGCCCGAGGGCGTCTACACGAACCTGTTCGTGAGCCACGACGAGATCTCGCGCATCATCGACAGCCCGGTGGTGAAGGGAGCCTCGCTGACCGGCAGCGAGCGGGCCGGGGCCCAGGTCGCGGAGCGGGCCGGCCGCAACATGAAGCCCAGCCTGCTGGAGCTGGGCGGCAGCGATGTCTTCATCGTGCTCGACGGTGAAAACCTGGAGCGTACGGTCGGTGCCGCGGTGGCCGGCCGGATGGCCAACACCGGGCAGAGCTGCGTGGCGTCGAAGCGGTTCATCGTGCTCGCGGACGTCTACGACGACTTCGTCGAGGGGCTGCGCGGCACGTTCGCGGCGCTCACCCCCGGCGATCCGTCCGACGAGGCGACGACGCTGGGGCCGCTCTCCTCCGAACAGGCCGCCTCCGACCTGGCCGAGCAGATCCGCGAGACCGTGGAGCAGGGCGCCGAGCTGGTGATCGGCGGCGGCCGGATCGACCGCCCCGGGGCCTTCGTCCAGCCGACGATCCTCACCGGCGTCAAGCCCGGCATGCGGGCGTACGCGGAGGAGCTCTTCGGGCCCGCCGCCGTGATCTACCGGGTCGAGGACGAGGACGAGGCCATCGCGCTCGCCAACGACAGCCGGTACGGGCTCGGCGGGTCCGTCTTCTGCTCGGACGTGGACCGGGGCCGACGCGTGGCCGAGCGGGTGGAGACCGGCATGGTCTGGGTCAACCACCCGACCTCGACCCAGCCCGACCTGCCGTTCGGCGGGATCAAGCGCTCCGGCTACGGGCGGGAGCTCTCGAAGCTCGGTATGCAGGAGTTCGTCAACCGCAAGCTCGTACGCGTGCTGCCGCCGGACGCCGAGCTCAGCGGCATCGCGGGCTGAGGAGCTCCCCGGGCCTGTTCCGCGCCCCACCCCTGGGCCCGCCCTTCCCGCCGGCCTGTCGGGCCCGTCCTCAGGCGGACCTGCGCGGCCACCCATCCCGTACACCTCTCTCACCGCCTTCCGAGGCGTCGACACCAAGGAGTCACCGTGCCCGCAGTACCCGACATCACCCTCAACAACGGCGTCACGATCCCCCAGCTCGGCTTCGGGACCTTCCAGATCCCGCCTAAGGACACCCGCGAGACCACGCTGGCCGCTCTGGAGACCGGTTACCGGCACATCGACACGGCGGAGATGTACGGCAACGAGAAGGAGGTCGGCCAGGCGGTCCGCGACTCCGGGCTCGACCGCGCCGACGTCTTCGTGACGAGCAAGCTGAACAACGACGCGCACCAGCACGACGAGGCGCTACGGGCGTTCGACCGCACAATGGATGAGCTCGGTCTGGAGTACCTGGACCTCTTCCTCATCCACTGGCCCCTGCCGGGTTCGGGGGACTTCGTGGAGACCTGGAAGGCCCTGGAGGAGATCTACCGGTCCGGCCGGGCCAAGGCGATCGGGGTCTCCAACTTCCAGCCGAACCACCTGCGCCGACTCCTGGAGAGCAGCACGGTGGTGCCCGCCGTCAACCAGATCGAGGTGCACCCCTACCTCACCCAGGACGCCGTACGGGCCTTCGGCGCCGAGCACGACATCGCCACGGAGGCCTGGTCGCCCATCGCGCAGGGCAAGGTGCTCTCGGACCCGGCGATCACCCGCATCGCCGAGCGGGTGGGCCGGTCAGCCGCGCAGGTGACGCTGCGCTGGCACCTCCAGCGCGGGGACATCGTCTTCCCCAAGTCCGTGACGAAGAAGCGGATCGAGGAGAACTTCGACCTCTTCGACTTCGAGCTCACCGAAGGCGACATCGGTGAGATCTCCGCCCTCAACCGTGATGAGCGCACCGGGCCCGACCCGGACACGTTCAACGGCTGAGCCCGACGTCAGGTGGTTCGCGGGCCCGCCCCCGGAGCCGTTGCCCGGGGGCGGGCCTTCGTACGGCCGGGTCCCTGCTACGCCGCGTACGGCAGGGCGGCCAGGCTCTGCCGGACCTGCCGCGTCGTCGCGTCCGCGAGGATTTCCGGCAGGCCCTTCTCGATGCCGTCCAGGGCCTGCGCGGCGACATCGGCGGGGTCGGCCTTCTGATCGGCGGGGACGGCGGCGGCCATGTCGGTGTCCATGTAGCCGACGTGCAGCGCCGATACCGTGATGCCGCGGGGCGCCAGCTCCTCCCGGGTGGCGTCGGTCAGCGCCCAGGCGGCGGCCTTGGATGCGGCGTAGGACCCGAGCCCTGCCGGGTGCAGCCAGGACAGGACCGACAGGATGTTGAGCACCGCTCCCCCGCCGTTGCCCTCGATGACGGGGGTGAAGGCCCGCGTCACGGCGAGGGGGCCGTAGAAGTTCGTCTCCATCTCCCGGCGCACCGCGTCCAGGTCGCCCGTGAGCAGGGACGTGGCGGTGGAGATGCCCGCATTGTTCACCAGCAACGTCGCGTCGGAGGCAGTGCGGGCGGCGGCCCTGATCGACTCCTCGTCCGTCACGTCCAGCCGCAGCGGGATGGCGCCCGGCAGGTCCACCGTGCCGGGGCGGCGGGCCGCCGCGTACACCGTCGCTCCGCGCTCCAGGAGCTGGGCCGCCAGATGCTGTCCGAGCCCTCGGTTGGCGCCGGTGACCACAGCGACCGCGTTCTTGAGTTCCATGTCCACTCCTCAGGGCGCTTTAGATTATGACTCCAATCTAAATGACGGACTAGGATAGATGTCAACCGACATCCGGGGCTTCCCGTCCGGGGCGTCCGCGGGAGAGACAGGAGAGGTGGGCCATGGGCCGCGTATCGCAGGCGCAGGCGGAGGAGAACCGGCGACGGGTGGTGGAGACCGCGTCGCGGCTCTTCCGGGAGCAGGGCACCCACGTCAGCGTCGCGGATCTCATGAAAGCGGCGGGCCTGACCCATGGCGGCTTCTACAAGCAGTTCGCGTCCAAGGAAGCGCTCGTCGACGAGGCCACCGCCCACGCCTTCGACGGGTTCGCCCGGCTCCGCGAGGACGGGCTCGAACGGCACGCCGGACAGCGCGACGCCGCCCAGCGGTCGCTGATCTCCACCTATCTCTCGGCGGAGCACCGCGACAGCGCCGCGGACGGCTGCCCCGCCGCCGGACTCGCCTCCGACATGGCCCGCGCGTCCGGAAGCGACACGGCCCACCGCGTCTACGCGGAGGGCGTGGCCGACTTCGCCCACTGGCTCGCGACCGAGGACGAGGACGGCCTCGCCCGGCTGAGCACCCTGGTCGGCGCGCTCGTCCTGGCCCGCGCCACCAAGGGCTCCCAGGTCTCCGAGGAGATCCTCACCGTCGCGCGCGAAGCGCTGACGGACGCCGGTCCGGCGCAGCCGCCGTCACCACCCGCGCGGCGGCCGTGATCGCGCGGGTGGTGCGGGGTCCGCGGAGTTACGGGGTTACGAAGCGAACTTCCGCAGGTCCGCCGCCAGCGAGCTGATGGCCGCGGGATTGCGCGGGCTCTCGACCAGGTCCACGTAGTCGAGGACGACGATCCGGTCGTTCTTGATCGCGGAGACGTTCGCGAGCGGCTTGTAGGTCTTCAGGAACGTGCGCTTCTGCTCGGCGCTGGTGTCCCCGTAGTTGTTGATGACGATGACCTCGGGGTCGCGGTCGACCACCGTCTCCCAGCCCACCGTCGTCCAGCTGTCCTTGAGGTCCTTCATGATGTGGTCGCCGCCGGCCTTGGTGATGATGTCGTGCGGTCCGGCGTACGCACCCGAGGTCAGCGGCTTGTCCTTCCCGTCGTCGTACAGGAAGACGCGCGGGCGGTCACTCCCCTTCGGCGCCTTCGCCTGGGCGTCGGCGACCTGCTTCCGGAAGGACGCGATGAGGGTGTCCGCGCGGTCCTCCACGTCGAAGATTTTCCCGAGGTTCCCCAGGTCGGTGTAGAGCGCTTCGAGGGGCGGCATGACCCCGCGCGCCTTGCCCTGTCCGTTGCGGCACGACTCGCTCAGCAGGTACGAGTCGACGCCCACGCGCTTCAGCTCGGCGGGGGTGAAGCCCTCGCCCTCGTTGAAGCCGTAGTTCCAGCCGGCGAAGACCAGGTCGGCGCGGGCGCCCAGGACCAGTTCCTTGTTGATGCGGTCCTTGGAGAGCCACGTCGTCTTCTTGTAGCCGTCCTTCCACGGGACGGACGTCATGTCGCCCTTGTCGTCGGGCATCACGTAGCCGGCCATGTGGTCCTCGAGTCCGAGGGCGAACATGATCTCGGTGATGCCGACGTCGTTCGTCACGACGCGCTGCGGCGCCTTGTCGTAGCTCTTCTTCTCTCCGCAGTTCTCGACGGTCACCGGGTAGTGCCGGTCGGCTTTCGCGCTGTCGTCCTTCCCGTCCGACTGCGGCGTGACGTCCGCTCCGCAGCCGGTGAGGGCCAGGGCGGCGGCGAGGACGAGGGCTGCGGGGCGCAGGGGGTTCGGCATGGTGGCTGGGGCTCCTCAGGGGGTGGCGGGGCGGGCTCGGGGAAGGTCGAAGAGCAGTTGCAGCGCGCCGGTCTCGGGGTGGGCGACGCGGTGCGCCCGTACGCCGAAGACCTCGGCCAGCAGCTCGGTGGTCAGGACGTCGTACGGGGCTCCGGAGGCGGCGATCCGGCCGCCGTCGATGACGTGGATCAGGTCGCAGTGGAGAGCGGCGAGGTTGAGGTCGTGGAGGGCGGTGAGCACGGTCAGGCCGCTGCCGCGGACCAGGGCGAGGATTTCCAGCTGGTGGGCGATGTCCAGGTGGTTGGTGGGCTCGTCGAGCACCAGGACCCTGGGCTGCTGGGCGAGCGCACGGGCGATCAGGACACGCTGCCTCTCGCCGCCGGAGAGGGTGAGGAAGCCGCGTTCGGCCAGGTGGGCCGCGCCGACCCCGTCCAGTGCCTCGGTGCACCGGTCGCGGTCCTCATCGGTCACCCGGGCCATCGGGCCCTGGTGCGGCATACGTCCCATCGCCACGATCTCGGCCACGGTGAAGTCGAACTCGGCGACCGCGTCCTGCGGGAGGGCGGCCAGGCGGCGGGCGCCTTCACGGGTGCTCAGGGCGTGGAAGTCGTCACCGCCGACGCGGACGGTGCCGGAGGAGGGGCGCAGGGCCCGGTAGACGCAGCGCAGCAGCGTGGACTTGCCGCTTCCGTTGGGGCCGACCAGGCCGACGAGCTGTCCCTCCCCCGCCCCGAGGGTCACCTCGTCCACCAGGCGTGCGCCGGCGGTCTCGACGGTCAGCGCGTCGATGTCGATCCGCATCAGATGCCTCCGAAGGAGTAGGACCTGCGGCGCATCAGCAGGATGAAGCAGGGCACGCCGATGACCGCGGTGAGGACGCCCACGGGGAGTTCGGCCGGGGCCAGCACCACGCGGGAGAGGATGTCCACCCAGATCAGCAGCACGGCTCCGGCGAGCGGTGCGACGAGCAGGACCCTCCGGTGGTCCGCGCCGACCAGCATCCGTACGGCGTGCGGGACCATCAGGCCGACGAAGCCGATCGCCCCGCTCACCGCGACGACCGCCCCGGTGACGGCCGCCGAGACCAGGAAGAGCTCCTTGCGCAGCCTCCCGGGGTCGACGCCGAGGGCGGCGGCGGTCTCGTCCCCCATGGCGAGGGCGTTGAGGCGCCGTGCCGACCAGCCGAGGTGGGCGAGGCCGGCGAGCACGGCGCCTGCGGCGATCGGCACAGAGGCCCAGTTGGCGCCGCTCAGGCTGCCGAGCAGCCACATCATCGCGGAGCGGGCCGCCTCGCCGCGCTCGGCCGCGAACACCATGAAGGTGGTGACGGCCGAGAAGCCGTAGTACATCGCGGTGCCCGTCAGGACGAGCCGCAGCGGAGTCAGTCCGCGTTCGGTGCGGGCGACCGCGTAGACGAGCAGCATGGCGAGCAGGGCCGAGACGAACGCCGCCGTGGACAGGGCCCAGATGCCCAGCGCTCCCAGCGCCCCGAAGATCAGTACGGCGTTGGCGCCGACCGCCGCGCCCGAGGAGATGCCGAGCACGAACGGGTCCGCGAGCGCGTTGCGGACCATGGCCTGGACGGCGACCCCGATGGCCGACAGCCCGGCTCCCACGATCGCAGCCAACACGGCCCGCGACAGGCGCAGTTCCCAGACGATGGTGTACGCCGACACCTCGTCGGGCCCGATGGCGCCGCCGGTCAGGCCCGCCCACAAGTAGCGCAGCACCTCGGCCCAGGAGAGCCCTGAAGCCCCCAGTCCGGCCCCGCAGACGAGGGAGACGGGGAGGGCGAGGCACAGGCCCGCCAGGAGGATCGGCAGGGGTATGCGCCGGGGTGGCGGCGGCGCCGTACCGGCGCGGGACGGGTGCGCGGGCTTGGCGGGTATGCGGTCGACAGACGTGGCCACAGGCCGGTCGCTTTCGCCTCGGGCCGTACGTCTGCGCAAGGAGGAGCAGCCCCGGACGGCGGACGCCCGCGCAGCACCCTTCGCAGTCCACGGCGAGTTGTCAGGAGCCTTCTCCGCCACGGGTGATCGGGCTCACGGAACCGAGGTTCCGCCTACCGTTGCGGGTCAGCGCCGGACTTCGACCGGACTTCCCCCGTGGCGAAGTCGCAGCCTATCCGGTGGCCGCGCCTGCCCTGGAGGGAGAGGGGCTGGAGAAGGCCGGCGCGCACGTACTGGGGGATGTTCTCCAGGATCTCGCGGAGCCAGGGGCTGCCGCCGGCCGACAGCCGGACCAGGGTGTGCCGGAACACGCCCCGGTCCGACCGGAACAGGCGAGGGGAGCGCGGCACGGGCGGGTCGTCGCGGAGGACGCCTTCGGGCAGGACGCCCGACGCAGGAACCGGCGGATGCGGTTCCGGCGAGCCGAGACCGAGCCACATCCCCAAGGGCAACGGGACTCGGTAGGCCGAGGCGGCGGGACCGGCCGGCGTCAACGTCTCCCCCGTCTGCGGATGGACGGGTACGAGGAGGATGTCGGCGTCCGGGTCGGGTGCCGGCCGTCCGGGTCCGGCCAGGACCGCGCGCCGTGACGGCGGACCGGTGGGCAGCAGCGTATCGAGAGCCTGCCGGAACACCTCCTCGGTCAGGCCTCCCGGGACGGTCACCGGCCGGCCCCGCGACGCCACCAGCAGATGGGCGAGCGCCTGGCCGGCCGCGGCTTCCCAACGGGGGCTCCACGGCCACGGGGCGTTCACCCTCGCCGGCGAATCCCACCTGGCGACCGGTTCGAACGGGGGCGTGACCTTCTCCTCCGCCATCAGTTCCGCCCAGGAGAGCGGTACGGCGTCGGCGCAGCCCACGCGACGGCGGCGCACGGCGTCCGGGGCGAGCCACACCGCCTGCCAGAGCGAACAGTCGTCGATCCTGCTCGCCACGGGTCGGCCGCACGCCTGGCAGGCCATGTTGGGACCGTCCGAACCGTCGACGCCGCAGCAGTAGCCGCCGCCCCTCTCCGGGATCAGCAGGGTGCCGGCAGGACGACCTGGGAGAGCGGGGCGGTCAATCCGGCTCCGCACCCGGCACACACGAAAACGAACAAATGTCCTCCACTGCGGCAGGAGGCATTGTCACAGTCCGCTGCTGACCGGCCAAGCCGTTTTCGTCCAGCACGGTGCCAGGGCCGCTGCTCCGTCCGCCTAGGGTCGTACGGCAGGATGAGGCCATGAGCGTAGTCAAGATCAATGTGCTGACCGTCCCCCAGGAACAGCGCGAGACGCTGGAGAAGCGCTTCGCGTCCCGGGCCCACGCCGTCGAGAGCTCCGACGGGTTCGAGTGGTTCGAGCTCCTCCGGCCCGTCGAGGGCACGGACGACTACCTCGTCTACACGCGGTGGCGTGACGAGGCGTCCTTCCAGGCATGGATGGAGGGTCCGATGAAGGCCGCCCACCAGGGCGGTGGCGGTGGCGCCGAGGGCGGCGAGCGTCCGAAGCCTGCGGCCAGCGGGTCCACCGTGTGGTCCTTCGAGGTCGTGCAGCAGACCGGGCCGGCCGACGCGTAGGGAGCCGTCGGGTGTCCTGTCCGGCTGGGCAGCCGGACAGGACACCCGACATCATCGGTGCGTCACACCTCGCCGGGGTCCGGGTCAGACTCAGGGGGCACGCGGTCTCCTCCCGCCGGGGGATTCCTCGCGAACAGGACGTTTCTAAGATCATCACTGGGGGCCGGTGACCGGCCGGGAAATGATCAGTGCGTGCGTCGCCGCGCGTATGGGGAACGGACTGACGGACCGGTGGACAACAACATGACACTGCTGGATGTACTGCTGGGCGCGGTCCGTGAGGCTCCCGGACAGGTCGTCGTCCATGTGCGCGGCGACGGCAGCGAGCTGACCGTCACGCTGCGCGAACTCCTCGACGACGCGCTGCACGTGGCCGGTGGCCTCCGGGAGGCCGGCGTCGTGCCGGGGACCTGTCTGCCGTTGCTCGCCGATCGCAGCGAGGACTTCCAGCCGATGTTCTGGGGCGCGCTGGCCGCCGGTATCGTCCCCGTACCGCTGGCTCCCGACGCCCGGCGGATCCTGCCGGTCTGGGAGCACCTGGGAAGGCCGCCCGTCGTCGTGGACGCGGCGACCAGGTCGGTGGCCGGTGAACTGCCGGAGGACGTACGCGCTCTCACGCTCGATGCGCTGCGGGAAGGGCCGGTGTTGCGGGAGCCCTTCGGTGCCGGGCCGGACGACGTCGCCTTCGTGCAGTTCTCCTCGGGGAGCACCGGTGCCCCCAAGGGGGTGGAGGTCACCCATCGTGCGGTGCTGGCCAATCTGGAGCAGATACGGGAGGCCTCGGCGCTCAATGCCGACGACGTCCTGGTCAGCTGGATGCCGTACTTCCATGACATGGGGCTCATCGGTACCCACCTCGCTCCGCTGGCCGCCCGCGCCAGGCAGGTGAAGATCGGGCCGCTGTCGTTCGCCAAGCGGCCCCGGATCTGGTTCGAGGTGGCGGACCGGCACCGGGCCACCGTGCTCTCCGCGGCCAACTTCGCCCTGGCGCTGGCCGTACGACGGGTTCCGGACGAGATCGTCGCCCGGCTGGACCTGTCGGCCGTGCGGCTGATGCTGGTGGGGGCGGAGCCGATCGCGCCCGCTGTGTGGCGGGAGTTCGCCCGTACGATGCGCCCGGCGGGGCTCGATCCTGCGGCGGCTCAGCCCGTCTACGGGCTGGCGGAGGCGACGCTGGCGGTGACCTTCCCGCCGCCGGGGGAAGTGGCCGAGCCGCTGGTCCTGGACCGGGAAGCGCTGAGCCGGGGCGTGGCGGTGGACTCGGTGGTGGATTCGGTGGTGGGCTCCGTTGCAGGCGAGGGAGCCGTCGAACTGATGGACGTCGGGCTGCCGGTGGCGGGCTGCGCCGTGCGGATCGTCGACGACGGGGGCGCGGAGCTCGGGGACCGGCGGGTCGGGCACATCCTGGTGAGCGGTCCTCAGCTGGCCCGCGGTTACCACGGACTTCCCGGCGTCAGCGCCGATGTGTTCGCGGACGGGTGGCTGCGTACCGGCGATCTGGGTTTCCTGCGGGACGGACGGCTGTGTGTCACGGGGCGGCACAATGACGTGCTGTTCCTCAACGGCCGGACCTTCCACGCCCCGGACATGGAGGCGGTCGCGGCGGCGACCTCCGGGCTGCCGGCCGGTGCTCCGGCGGTGGTCGGCTCGACCGATCCCGTGACCGGCGGGGAACGGGTCGTCGTCTTCGTCCCCTGGGCCCGGCCGCCGGGCGAGGCGGCGGAGGTGCTCGAACGGGTCGCCGCCCGGGTGCGCGAGGCGCTGCTCCACGACGACGTACGGGTGCTCGCGCTGCCTCCGGGGGCCTTTCCCCGTACGACGAGCGGGAAGCTGCAACGGCAGCGGCTGCGGGAGCGATTCGAGGCGGGTGAGTGGGAGGCGGGTAAGTGGGGGGCGGGGGAGGCTGTCGCGTCTGCCGCGTTTCCTGCGGCTCCTGCGGCTCCTGTGCCGCCCGTACCGGCCGTGGCGCCCCGTTCCCGGGCCGAGGCCGAACAGGCCGTACGGGAGGTGTGGGCGCGGGTGCTGGGCCGGGCCGTGGAGTCGATCGGGCTGCACGAGCCGTTCGGAAGCCTCGGGGGGACCTCGCTCAAGGCCATGGAGGTTCTCGTGGCGCTGGAGGACGCGTTCGGTCTGACGCTGCCGCCCGCGGTGATCCGGGACCACGGCACGGTCGCCGCACTCGCCGGTCGTCTTCTGGCCTCCTCCGTTCCGGTACGCCCGGCCTCCGGCCCGGAGAGTGAGCGGCTTTCAGGGGCGGCGGACGTGTCAGCGGCCGTCATCGGGATGGCGTGCCGGTTCCCCGGCGCCGACACTCCCGACGCCTTCTGGGACCTGCTCGTCGACGGGCACGACGCCGTCACCCCCGTACCGGACGGGCGATGGGACGACCCCGGGGCCCGTACGGCAGCAGCCCGGAAGCGCTGGGGTGCTCTGCTCGACGACCCCGCCGCTTTCGACGCCGGCTACTTCGGGATCGGCGAGGACGAGGCCCGCGCGCTCGATCCGCAGGCGCGGCTCTTCCTCGAACTCGCCCATGAGGCCCTCGAACGCGCCGGGTACGCGGGGCCCCGTCGGCGCGGCCGCCGGGTCGGGGTCTTCGCGGCCGTCGGGGAGAGCGGCTACCGGGAGGTGCTGGACCGTGCCTCCGCCGACGGGTCGCCTCTTCCCGCCACGCTCACCGGGAACCTGCCCAGCCTCATCGCCGCCCGCGTCTCCCAGTGCCTCGACCTCGACGGTCCCGCGCTCGCCGTGGACACGGCGTGCTCGTCGGGGCTGGTGGCGCTGCACCTGGCGCGGCGCAGCCTGCTGGACGGGGAGTGCGACCTCGCGGTGGTCGGCGGGGTCAACCTCCACCTGACGTCCACCGGTCACCGTCTGCTGGAGGAGGCACAGGCCCTCTCCCCCACCGGCCGCAGCCGCGCCTTCAGCGCCGACGCCGACGGCTTCGTGCCCGGCGAGGGCGGCGCGGCCGTCGTCCTGACGCGCCTGGATGCCGCCTGTGCCGCCGACGACTCCGTACTCGCGGTGGTCCGGGGCACGGCCGTCAACAACGATGGCCGTTCGATGGGCCTCATGGCCCCCAATCCGCTGCGGCAGCGCGAGGTCATCGGCCGTGCGTACGAGGCGGCCGGTGTCGATCCCGCTGCGGTGACCTATGTGGAGGCCCATGGCACGGGCACGGCCGTGGGGGATCCGATCGAGCTGCGCTCGCTCGCCCACGCGTTTCCCGTACGGGCCGACGGTGAGCCGCGGCTGCTCGGTTCGGTGAAGACGAACATCGGGCATCTGCTCAACGCGGCCGCGCTGCCCGCGCTGGTGAAGGTCGTGCTGGCGCTGAGCCACCGCAGGATTCCGGCGTCGTTGCACCACGCGTCTCCCGCGCCAGGGCTCGCACCCGCCGGCTTCTCCGTGGTGACCGAGGCCCGGGAGTGGACCTCCGCCGGGCCGCTCGTGGCGGGCATCAACGCCTTCGGTTTCGGTGGCACCAACGCGCATGCCGTGCTGGAGGAGGCTCCGCCCCGCGCCCCGTACGAGGGCGCCTCGGCCGGGCCGCATCTGCTGACGCTGTCGGCCCGGAGCGCGGACGGGCTGCGGGAGGCGGCGGACCGGTTGGCCGCCCACCTCGACGAGCACCCGGAGCTGGACGAAGGGGACGTGTGCCTGACCGCGAGCACGTCCCGGGACGACGGTCCCCACCGGCTCGCCGTCGTCGCGGACGGTGATCTGCGGGCCCGCCTCGCGGCGTCCGTGCCGGGCGTGGAGAGCGTCGCCCGTTCGCGGCCGCGGCTCGTCTTCCTGTTTCCCGGGCAGGGCGCGCAGTTCCCCGGGCGGGACCGGGCGCTGTACCGGACGGCGCCGGTGTTCCGGGACACCCTCGACGAGGCGTCCGCGCTCCTCGGGCCGGTGCGCGGGCGGCCGTTGACGGACTGGGGCCTGGATCCGGAGGCGGACCCCGAGGCGCTGGCCAGGACGGAGGTGGCGCAACCACTGCTGGTCGCCTCCGGGGTCGCGCTCGCCCGGCAGTTGCGGGAGTGGGGCGTGGAGCCCGACGCGGTCGCCGGGCACAGTGCCGGGGAGATCGCCGCCGCCTGTGTCGGCGGGGTGCTGACCCTGCGGGACGCCGTACGGTTCGCCGCTGAACGCGGCCGTCTCATGGGCGCGTTCACCGAGCCCGGCGCGATGGTCGCTGTACGGGGAGGTGAGGAGGCCGTCGCCGCGGTGGTGGCGGGGGCCGACGGTGATCTCGCCGTGGCCGCGTACAACGGGCCGGGGCTTCAGGTGCTCTCCGGTTCCGTCGGCGCGGTGGAGAGGGCTGCCCGCGACCTCGATGCCCGGGGCATTCCCGTACGTCGTCTGCGGGTCTCCCGTGCCTTCCATTCGCCGCTCATGCGCCCGGTCGCCGAGCGGCTCGCCGACGCGGCGCGTGCGCTCACCCTCCATGAACCGTCCGTCCCTCTGCTGAGTACGGTCACCGCCGAGTGGCAGCCGGTCCTGGGTCCGGAGTACCTGCGCGAACACGCCCTGCGACCGGTCCTGTTCGGGGCCGCCGTGGAGCGTCTGGCCGGGGAGGGGTACGACACGTTCGTGGAGGTCGGGCACGGGGCGACCTTGTCCGGCGCGGCACGTGCGGCGGCAGCCGCAGGAGTGCGTCCGGTGGAAGACCCGGACGACGCGCCTGCCGGCGGGCGGAGTGGAGCGGACCCGGACGCGGACGGGAGGAGCAGGGCGGGGGCAGCGGGCCGGGGCGGGGCCGTGCTGGTGGTTCCCGCGCTCCCCGGCGGTGCCGAGGGTGGCACCTCGGCCGGTGACGGGCGGCGGGCGCTCCTGGAGACCGTCGGGCGTCTGTGGTCGCGTGGTGTGCCGCTGGACCGTAGCGCGCTCGACGCGGACCACCACCGGGTGCCGCTGCCCACCTACCCCTTCCGGCGCGACCGGTACTGGGCCGATCCGCAGGTGAGCCCGCTGCTGCACCGGGTGCTGTGGGAGGAAGCCAGCTTGCCCGAGGCGTCGGCGGCGGCCGTGCGTTCCGTCCTGTTGACCGGTCCTGACGCCGCGTCCGTCAGCCGGCTCGCCGAGCAGTTCGCCGCCGAAGGCGTCCGGCTGCACACCGGGGGCGAGGGGCCGCCGGACGCCGTGGTGCTGGTGGCCGGGCCCGCGCCCGCCCAGGAGGACGCCGACGCACTCGGCCGGGCGCAGGAGAGCGCGCTGGCCGCCTTCGACGAGGCCCTCGCCCTGCTGGACGGGACCCGGGCGCGCCGGCTGCTGGTGCTGACGGAGGACGTCCACACCACGGGGGCCTCCCCCGAGCGGCCACGGCCGGTGTATGCGGTGCTGGCCGGGCCGCTGCTGGCTCTGCCGCAGGAAACGCCGGGCTGTTCGGCCACCGGGGTGGACCTCTGCTCGCTGGACACCCCTGCCCAGCGGCTCGCCGCCGTGCTCGCCGAACTCCGTGCGGGCGGCGCGCCGGGCGCGACCACCACAGTCGCCTGGCGCGCGGGCCGCAGGCTCACCCGGGGGATCGCGCCTCTGGCGGCGAAGGATGCGGCGGCGTCCCCGTTGGCGCCCGACGGCACCTTCCTCATCACCGGGGGCGGCGGCGGGATCGGGGGTGCGCTCGCCCGGGACTTGGCCGCAAGGGGCCGCCCCACACTCGTACTCGCCGGGCGCTCCCTCCAGCCGCCCGCAGGGCTCGTCGAGGAGCTTCGGGCGCTGGGCGCCACCGTGCGCTACCGCGTGGCCGACGTCTCGGTGGAACGGGACGTCGACGCACTCCTCGCCCAACTGCCCCGTCTGGACGGGCTCTTCCACGCGGCAGGAGTGGTCCGCCCCCGCACGCTGCGGAACAGGAGCGCGCGGGAGACGGCCGACGCTCTGGCCGCCAAGACGCGGGGCGCGTGGCTGCTCTCGCAGGCGCTGCGACGGCACGGGCTCGCCCCGGCGGTCTGTGTCGTGTTCTCCTCGGTCTCCGCCCTGCTGCCCGGTCTGGCGGGCGCGTTGGGCGACTATGCCGGTGCCAACGCCTTCCTCGACGCGTTCGCCGCGTCGGAGCGGCGGGCGGGCCGGCCCTGGCAGTCCGTGAACCTCGCCGCGTTCGCCGAAACGGGCATGGCGGCGGGCCTCGGCGCCGGGGCGGGGCCCGGTTCCGCCGCCGTACAGCGCGTCGGCAGTCGGCCTGTGGCCACCGCTCCCGCGCTGGCGGCGCTCCGTACGGCATGGGGTGTCGACGCGGCGCAGTTGGTGCTGGCGCATCTGGCGCCGGCCACGCCCCGCACCGATCTGGCGCTGGCCGAGCCCCGCATCGATGTCCCGGGGACCGTGGCCGGGGCCGTGGCGTCGCTGCCCGTGCCGGGGGCGGAGCCCGGGGCTGTGTCGGATGCACAGCCTGGCTCCCTGCCGGTGGCCGCAGAGGCCGTTACGCGTACGGGCTCGGGGACCGCCGCGCTGTTGCGCCGGCTCCTGGCGGCGGCGTTGCGGCTGTCTCCCGCCGAGATCCCCGACGACGCGCCGTTCCTCTCCCTCGGCTTGGACTCGCTCGCCGCCGTCGACCTCGTACGGCAGTTGGAGCGGGAGCTGGGCACCTCCCTGCCCGCCACGCTCTTCTTCGAGTACCGGACCGTCCGCGAACTGGCCGCGCATCTCGATGCCCCGGCCGACCCGCCCCCGGCGTTCCCGGCGTTCCCGGAGGCCCCCTCCCCCGTCGCGGACGGGGAGCCGTTCCCGCTCACCCCCGTCCAACTGGCCCTGCACACCAGCGGGCGGCTCCACCCGGACATCCCGGCCCACGGATACGTACGCCAGACCGTCCAGGGGCCCCTGGACAGCGAGCTCCTCGGCCGCGCGCTCACCGCGCTCGCCGACCGGCACACCATGCTGCGGGTCCGCGTCGAGGACCGGACGGACGGGAACGGCAGGACCGCACCCCGGCAGTACATCGCGCCGCCCACCGCCCTGTCCGCCTGGTACGAGGTGCGGGAGGACGCCGGGCGTATCGAGGACATCGAAAGCGCCCTGCGCAACCGGCCGTTCGACCTCTCCGCCGAGCCTCCCGTACGGGCGGTCCTCACCCGGGAGAGCCCGGACCTGGCCCATCTCACGCTGGTCATCCACCACGTGGCGGGCGACGGCTACAGCCTCAACGTCCTCGCCGAGGATCTCTGGTCGCTCTACACCGCCCTCGCCCACGGGCAGGAGCCTGCGTCCGAGCCGTCGCTGCCCGCTCTCGGCACCGACTTCGCGCGGTACTCCGCCGCTGCCGCCGAGGAGCGCTCCTCGGCGGCCGGTGCTCAGGCTCTCGCCACCGACCTGCGCTACTGGTCGGGGCGGCTGGCCGGCCGGGGCGAGGCGCTGCGACTGCCGTACGACGGTGATCCCGACGCCCTCCCGACCGCTCCCCTGGCGACCCACGGGAGCGCCCTCGACGCGCCGCTGACCGCCGCGCTGGAGAAGCGGGCCGCCGAGCACGGCGTGAGCCTGTTCCATCTGCTGCTCGCCGCCCATGTGCGCTGCCTGGGCCGGTGGAGCGGACAGCGCGAGGTCGCGGTGAACGTGGCCCGCGCCCGGCGCGACGCCCGGCTGCCGGGTCTGGACCGGCTGGTGGGGCCGCTGGCCGACACCCTGCCGCTGCTCTGGGAGAGCGACCCGCATGAGTCGGTGTGGGAGCTGGCCGAGCGGCTAGGGCGGGTCTGGCCGGCCAGCGAGCGGCATGCGGCGCCCACCAGCCTCGACCTGGCCCGGCTGCTGCCGGGCAGGCCCACGGGGGCCGGGCCTCGGACGGTGAGCCCGGCCGGGTTCAGCTTCGCCCGCTTCCCTGCCACCCTCGACGCTCGGTGCCCGGTGACCGTGCGGCCGACCGCCGCCGGGACCGGCACCCCGGCGACCCGTCTCAGCCTGCTGTGCTGGCAGGACAGCGAGGTCCTGCGCTTCTCGTGGAACTTCCCCGTCCGTCTCTTCGCACCGGAGACGGTGGCGCGGCTGGACCGCGACTTCCACGATGAGCTGGCCGCCCTGGCGGACACCGAGGCCGCACATCCGGCACCGACATCCCGGTCCGCCACGATCGTGGAGCGGCTGCTCACCCGGTTCCGGGCCACCCCGGACGCGGTTGCCGTCGACACGGGCGCCGAGACCCTGACGTACGGGGAACTCGACCGTGCCTCCCACGCCCTCGCGGCCCGCCTCCTGGCCCACGGCGTCACGGCGGGAAGCCTGGTCGGGCTGCTGACCGAACCCGGCGCCGACGCGGTCGTCTCGGTCGTCGCCGTCCTGCGCGCCGGTGCGGGCTGGGTGCCGCTGGACTCCGGCCACCCGACCCCGCGCCTCGCGGACCAGCTCGCCCGCTCGGGTGCCCGTACCGTGCTCTGCCACGCCGCCACCCGTGCGGCGGGCGAGGCGCTCGGTGACGTCACCCTGGTCTCCGCCGACAGGACGGAACCCGCCTCGCAGGGGACTGCCGAAGAGCCGGTCGGGCCCGTCGACGCGGAGGCGATCGCCTACGTGATCTTCACCTCCGGCTCCACCGGGCGGCCCAAGGCCGTACCCATCACCTACCGTTCGATGGAGAACTACCTCTCCTGGGCCATCGGCACCTTCGGGTACGACGAGCACGACCGTCTCGCCCAGACGGCGTCGCTCTGCTTCGACGCCTCCGTCCGCCAGCTCCTCGCCCCGCTGCTCGTCGGGGCGACCGTGGTCACGGTGGACCGGGACCTCCTGCGCGACCCCGACCTCCTGCTGACCCACGTCGAACGCACCCGGATCACCGTGTGGAGCTCCGTACCCACCCTCTGGGAACAGCTCCTCACCGCCTCCGAGGAGCGGGTACGGCGCGGCGCGCCACGGCCGGATCTGTCCTCCCTCCGGTGGATCCACGTCGGCGGCGAGGCCCTGTCGCCCGCCCACGTACGCCGCTGGTTCGACCTGTTCGGCAGCGGACAGCGCATCGCCAACCTGTACGGGCCGACCGAAGCGACCATCAACACGACCTGCCACATCATCGGCGCCCGGCCCGGCGACGACGTACGGCAGCTGCCCATCGGCACTCCTGTGGCCGGGACGGAGGTGGAAATCGTCGGTCCGGACGCGGAGGTGCGACAGCTAGGCGAGGCCGGTGAGCTCCTCATCGCGGGGGTCGGCCTGACGGCCGGATACCTCGGTGAACCGGCCCTGACCGAGGCTGCGTTCACGCATCGGCGGGGGCGGCGCTGGTACCGCAGCGGTGACCGGGCACGGGTCGCCGAGGACGGCACCCTGGAGTTCCTCGGGCGGCTGGACGACCAGGTGAAGGTCCGGGGCAACCGGGTCGAGCCCGGCGAGATCGAGGCCGTGCTGCAGGCCCGTCCGGACATCGCCCAAGCCGTCGTCCTCCTCCAGGACGGCCGCCTCGTGGCGTTCGTGACCCCGAGGGCGGGGGTGCCCGCCGCGGATGCGGTGGCGCTTCGGCTCCATCTCGCCGGGACGCTGCCGCCGTACATGGTCCCGTCCCGCATCACCTCGGTCGCCAGGATGCCGCTCACCGGCACGGGCAAGATCGACCGGCGTCGGCTGGTGGCCCTCCCGGCGGGTGCGCGGACGGAGGGCGGCGACGAGCCGGTGGAGCCCGCGGAGCCGGTGGAGCCCGCGGATGTCTCCCGTACGGCGCCGCTCACGCCGACCGAGGTCCGGCTGGCCCGCATCTGGTCCGTGCTGCTCCAGACCGACGACGTGTGCCGTGAGGACGACTTCTTCGCGCTGGGCGGCGACTCCCTGCTCGTCCTGGAGGTGTTCGCCCGGCTGGAGAAGGAGGGCGGGCCGCTCCCCCGGCCGACCGTGATCTACCGTCACCGCACCCTGGCCGCCCTCGCCGATGCCGTGGACGCGGCTGCGGCTGCGGCCGCCGCGGATGCTGCTGACCCGTCCGGCACCGCCGGGGACCCGTCGGTCCGGGACGTGGGTGTCGCCGGGGCGGAGACGGGCGGGGCGGGGCCCCTGCCCTTCCCGCTCACGCCCACCCAGCGCGGCTTCCTGCTGGCCGAGACCATCGCGCCGGGGGAGGCATCGTCCTGGCTGACGCGGCTGCGCCTGCACGGCCCGCTCGACACTGCCCGGTTCCAGCAGGCGGTGGACGCCCTCGTCGTACGGCATCCCATGCTGCGCACCGTCTTTCCCGCCGGGGCACGCCCGGCCGTCCAGCAGGAGCTGCCGCCGTCGCTGCGCCTGCCGGTCGACTTCGAGACCGTCACCGGACCGCACGGCATCGAGGAGGCGACCGCCGCCGAACGGACGCGCCGCTTCGAACCCTGGGCCTGGCCCCTGCTGCGCCTGCGGGTGCTCACCCTCGCCCCCGAGGACCACGTGCTGCTGGTGCACGCGCACCACATCATCGGCGACGGCTACAGCGCGGCGCTCCTGATCCGGGAGCTGACGACCGTGTACGACGCGCTGTCACGTGGCGAGGAACCGGCCCTGGCCCCGCTGCGCAGTACGTTCCGCGACCACGCCGCCCGTCTCTCCGTACGGGCGGACGCGACCGCGACCACGGGTGCCGGTGCCGGTGCGGATGCCGACGCCGTCACGCTGGCGGCGGCGACGCGGGATGGGAGCAGGTGGGCGCTGCTGAGTGCGCCCTACCGGCCGCCGGTGCTGAGCGCCGGGACCGGCGGGAGCAGCGGTGAGGCGGGCCGTCACGTGCCCTTCCTGACCGACGGGTTCACTCTCGGCGCGGACCAGGTGGAGCAGCTGCGCGGTCTCGCCTCCCGCACCGGCGCCACCCTCTACGCCCCCGTGCTGACCGCCTACTACCGGGCGCTCATGGCCGCGACCGGCCGGGAGGATCTGGTGCTCGGTCTCGCCGTCAGCGGCAGGGACCTCGCCCTGCCGGACGCGCACCGGGTGTTCGGCCCCTATGCCACGGCCGTACCCCTGCGGCCGGCCGGTCCGGATTCCGGGCGGCCTCCGGGCGCGGACTTCGAGGACGATCTGCGGCGGATCGTCGCCGAGGCGACGGCGGCGCAGGTCCATGAGGGTCCCGTACCATCACTGCCCGACGGGCTGCCCCTGGCCTCACAGTTCTTCTTCACCTACTTGGACTTCTCCGCTCTCGGGCCGGAGAGCGGGCGGACGCTCACGGTCGGCCGTCAGGACAGCGTCGGCGAGTACACCCCGCCTCCGGTCGGTACGGATGTGTTCCTGGCGGCCGGCCTGGATTCCGGGCAGCTGCGGCTCACCGTTCGCGCGTCGGCGGCGGCGTTCACGCAGCGGGCGCTGGCCGCGTTCACGGAGGCGATACGGGACACGCTGACGCACGCGGGGGCCGATCCGGTGTCAGTGTCCGGGCCGGTTGCAGCGCAGGTGCCAGCGTCGGTGCCGGTCCGCGCGCCGGTGCCGAAGCAACGGAGCGCCGGGAGCCGGACTGTGGCGAGCCTGAGCCCGGACCTGAGCCTGGACGGCCCCGGCCAGGAGCCGCGCATGGATGCCGCACTCGTCGGCTACCTGCCGTCCCCGTCCCACCTCGCCCGGCTGGCCCGCCTGCCGGAGGCGGCGCTGCCCCGCGAGGAGCTGCGGGCCCTGCTCTTCCCGGACGGGCGCCCACGGCTCCTCGAAACCCTGAGCACCCCGCTGGGGCGTTCGGGCTTCGTGTGCGCCCCCCTGTTCGCGGACGAACTGGCGCCAGGCTCCGGCCCTGCCCTCCTCCGGCACACCGCACGCGCCGTGGAACTCGCCTCGTCCTTCGGCGCCCGGTCCGTCTCGCTCGCCGGGATGATCCCTTCGCTCACCGGCTACGGCTTCGACGTCCTACGCGCCATCGGCGGCAGCGGAGCCACCACGGCCGTCACCACCGGCCATGCGGCGACCGTCGTCTCCGTCGTCAAGACCGTCCACGCCGCGCTCGACGCCACCGGGCAGGAACTGGAGTCCCTCACCGTCGCGTTCGTGGGGCTGGGCTCCATCGGTTCCTCCACCCTGGAGCTGCTGCTCGGCCAGGCGCAGACCCCGCCCGCCCGGCTCCTGCTGTGCGACGTGCCGGGCAGCGGGCCCCGCCTCAAGGAACTGGCCGAACGCCTCCGTGCACGCGGACTCGCCGACGACGTCGACGTACTCACATCGGACGAGGGGCTGCCCGACCCGGTGTACGGGGCACGCCTGATCGTCGCGGCGGTCAGCGGCGGCGGCACGCTCCTGGACGTCGACCGTCTCGAACCCGGTACGACGGTGGTCGACGACTCGTTCCCGCACTGCTTCGACACCGGGCGCGCCTTCGACCGGATGGACCGGGCGAGGGACGTCCTGGTCGTGGGCGGCGGCCTGCTGAGCATCGGGACCGTCGAACGGCGGGTGGCCGACGGCCTGCCGGCCGCCGCGGCGGCCGGGTACCTCGCCCAGCCCACGATCCCGGGCACCATCGCCTCCTGCCGGCTGGAGTCCCTGCTCCACGCGTCCGGAGCCGACGTGCCCCTCGTTCGCGGCACGGTCGACGCGGCCACCGGCCTGGCCTACTGGGCCGCGGCGGAAGCGGGCGGGACCGACGCGGCGCCGCTCCATCTGCTCACCCGCACCATCGACGCGGAGGTGGCCCGCCGGATCCGGCAAAGGGCATTCCCGGAATAAACGTAAGAAGTGTCTCTCCGCGCCCCTCCGGACGACAGAAAGATTCGGACGGAGGGGCTCCGGAAGGTCACCTTTGCCTTCCGGTATCGCCCGCTCCGGCGAGATCCGGCGCAGTCGCCGGTCCGTGCCCAGGCCGCAGTCTGGCCGGTTCCCGGAAGCAAACGCGCGGCCCACGCTCCAGCGGTCTACGCATGGTCATCCGTCGGTAATCGCGCTTTTGAGACATTTCTCTGCCGTCCCGATGGCTGAATACGGTGCTGCTCCGGGCTCCGCGCTCCGACCTACGCTGCCGAACCGGTGCACATCAGCACCATTTCTGCTCTCACAACCCCCGGAGCACCTATGTCACTTCCCGAGATGGCTACCTCATTCGATCTCGACGCGCTGGACCTCGGTGAGATCACCGTCACCGCGATGCGCGACACGGCGGGGATCGGCGAGTCCACGTACTCGCTGTCGTCCTCCTCCTCGACCTCGTGTCAGGGCTGCAGCGGTTGCAGCGTGCAGCCGCCGCTCCAGCTCGACACCGCGTGACACAGGAACTGTGAGGGCTTCCGCGGCACCGCCCGGCCCCGTTCGGCGGCGCGGTGCCGCGGAGGCCCGCTCGCATGCGAACCGGCGCGTCCCAACCGCCCGCCGGGCCCTGTCCACCGCCCATCCGACTGGAACGATGTGAAACCGCCCGTACCGGAACTCCTGATGCCCGTGACGCCCCTGGTCCCAGCGCATGACGGAACGCATGACGGGCACCCGGTCCCGCTCCCCCGGGTCGCCCCAGGCGCGCTGGTCCGTACAACCCTGCTGGGCCTGCCCGCCGAGCCCGCACCCGCCGCTGCCTTCCGGGCCGTGCTGGCCGAACTGGTGGTGCTGGAAGGCCGGCTCACGGCCCTGGCCCCCGCGCTCGGTGACGCCCTGTACGCGAGCCGGGCGGGCCATACGGAGGACTTCCACCGCGAGGTGGTGCTCCCGCTCCGGCGTGCGGTGCACAACGGGCGCGAGCCTCGGCCCGCCCTTCTCCGCCGTCTGGACGGCCTGGCCAGCCGGGTGCCCGAACTGCGCGCCTGGCTCGACGCACGCGGGCGCAGGGAGGACGTGCTCGCGGTCCTCCGGGCCGGTACGGACCCCGCCCTCGCCGCCGGCCGGTCGGTGCTCGCCGGGTTGTGCCGGGAGCCCTCGTTCCTCCGTGCCGCGTCGTTCACCAGCGCCGACCTGCTGCGGGCGGTGTTGCGGGCCGGGCACGGGCCGACGGACCGCAGGGCGCGGAAGGAGGAGGCCGGGGTGGCGCGGCACGCGGTGCGGGCGGTCGCCCGCACGACCCCGCTGTCCGCGTTCACGGCGGTCGGCTGGGGGGTGCTGCCGACCCCGTCGGCCGTGGACCGGGGTGACTTCTCCTGGAACGGGGCGGATCTGCCGGTCGGTTCGTCCCGCGCCGTGGTCCACGCCAACCGGACGCTGGTGGACACCCTGTTCGCGGCGCTGGCGGCGGACCCGCGCCGCCGCTCGACCCTGCCGCACCGCATGTGCAGCAGCCTGCGTGACTCCGGCGGGCGGGCCGCCTTCGCCCGCTCCCGTACGGCCTTCACCGCCTCGCGCTTCCTCGCGGTGGAGGACGACGAAGTCACCCTCGGTGCGGCGGAACCGCTTCGGCGGCTCGCCGCGCTGTGCGACCCCCCGGCGACGCTCGACACGCTGGCCGGGATGCTCGCGAGGGGAGGCTCCGCCGAACCGGACCCGGACCAGGTAGCCGCCGCCCCGGACCAGGTCGCCGCAGCACCGGACCAGGTCGCCGCCGCGACCGCCTTCCTCCGCCAGGTCTGCGACGCGGGGCTGCTCGTCCCGGTGGAGCCCTACGCCCCCCAGGACCCCGCCCCCCTCCCCCGGCTGGCCGGCTGGTTACGGAGCACCGGCGCACCGCATGACCGCGAACTGGCCCTCCGCATCGACGATCTCTCCGCCGCGACCGGTGAGTTCGGCACGGCGGAACCCGGCCGCCGCGCCGCCCTGCTCGCCACCCTCCGGGACCGCTGGGTGACGCTCCTCGCCGACCTGGGCCAGCCGGTGGGCCCCGACTCCACCCGTCTCACCGTCCTCAGCGAGGACGTCGTCATGCGGCAGCCGATCCGGCTGGACGGCTTCCTCGGCGCCGCCGACCACCGGGCACTGGGTGAACTGGCCTCCCTGTCCGAGGTGTTCGACCTCGGTCCGGCGGTACGCCGACAGGTACGGGACAGTTTCGTCGCCCGGTACGGGTCCGGCGGCGTCTGCCCGCACGTGTGGGACTTCGGCGCCGACGCCGACGAGGCCTGGCAGCGGGCCTCACGGGCCGCCGACGGGGGCGCTCCCGGCACGGACGGCGACGGGTCCACCGCCGCCGACGGCATCCGCCGACTCGCCGCGCTCCGGGCCGAGCTGGTGGAGGCCGTGCACCGGGCACACGCCGACAGCGGCGGCCCCGACGACGTCGTCCTGCCCGCCGGCCTGGTGGCTGGGCTCGGCTCCCGGATGCCGTCGTGGGCGACCCGGCGCCCGGTCTCGTACACCGGGTTCGTCCAGCGGGCGAGCAAGGGGGTGCTGTGCGTGAACCATGTGTACGGGGGGTGGGGGCGGTTCAGCAGCAGGTTCCTGGACTCCCTGGACCCCGGGGCCGCGCGGGTGGCGGCCACCGCCGTGTCCGACACGCTCGGCCCCGGTGCCGTGGTGGCTCAGGTGCGCCCGGTCAGCGGCTTCAACGCCAACCTGCATCCCCGGTTCGTCCCGGAGGAGATCGGACCGGACCGCTCGTACGCCTCCCTCGGCATGGACGACGTCGAACTCGTCCATGACCTGCACGGTGACGAGGTACGCGTCCGGGTCAAGGCCACCGGCGCGTGGGCCGATGTGCTCTACGCGGGGGTCTTCGCGCCGCTCCTGCTGCAGCCGAGGCTCGCACCTCTGCTGATGGACCATCCGCACGGCATCACCGATTTCGGCGCCCTGGTCCCCCGTCACCTCACCGCCGTACCGGGCGGAGACCTCGTACGCACCCCACGCCTGCGCCACCGACACCTCGTGCTGCGCCGGCGCCGGTGGGAGCTGGCGGGTCCCACGGTGACGGTGCTGCTCGCGGAGCTCGCGGCGGAGGGTGAGGTGCCGGTCGGGAC
Organism: Streptomyces cyaneofuscatus; assembly: GCF_033109485.1. Lineage (NCBI taxonomy): Bacteria > Bacillati > Actinomycetota > Actinomycetes > Kitasatosporales > Streptomycetaceae > Streptomyces > Streptomyces cyaneofuscatus. The sequence goes on from NZ_CP137002.1 coordinate 119,618, forward strand.
GGTGGCGCGGTGGCGAGCTCTGCTCGGCGTCCCCGATCAGCTCTATCTGCATGCCGCGCCTCCGGCCCGGGGCGGGCGGGTGGACGAGGACCTCCTGAGCGCGCTCGACCGTCCCCGACCGCAGTACGTCGATCTCGGGGACGCGCTGCATCTGCGCTGCCTGGGCAAGTGGCTGGCCCGCCACCCCGGTGGGGCGGTCCTGGAGGAGGCGCTGCCCGCACCGGCCCGGGGCGAGGCGCACGCGGCGGTGGAGCTGGTGGTGGAGACCTACCGTGCCGGGCTCGGTGTGGGCGATGCCCGTGATGCCCAAGCCCATGCGACTGCCGGGTGGGCGAACCGAAGGGACGACCGATGACCGTCGATCAGGCGGGGCCGGACATGGCGACCTATCAGGAGGGTGAGCCGGACGCGCTGGATTCCCTGGGGCGGTGGACGTTACGCCCGGGGGTCTCGGTGACCGTCCTCCCCCACGGCGTACATCTGCGGGGCTGGATCACCAGCGTCACGCTGGAGGGCGGCGCCGGGCTGCCGGTGCTGTGGGGCCGTCTGGCCGAGGCGCTCGCGGGCGACGGGGGCGCGGAGCTGGTGCAGGCGGCCGTGGCGGGTTCGCCGCTGCGGGCCGCCCTGGTCACGGTGATCGGCCAGTTGCACGACCACGGTCTCCTGGTCGAGCGCCCGGCCGGGGAGAAGGGCGACGCGGCCGGTGAGAACGGCGATGCGGCCGGTCAGTGGCTCGGGGCGGTCGCCGACCGGCCCGAGGAAGCCGTGGCCGCCCTCATCCGCAGCCGGGTGCGGGTCCTTGCCGCGCGTCCGGACGGTCCGCTCGTCCGCGCCGCCGCACGGGCGCTGGACCGAGCCGGAGTCCGGGCGGCGACCGCAGAAGCGGCGGACCTGCCGGACGGGCAAGTCCTGCTCGTCGCCGCCGGGCCGGGCGAGCCCTCGCCCTTCGCGGCGGAACAGGACGCGGAGGAGAGGTCGGTGGTCGTCGGCCTGCGCCCGGGGGTCGGATTCGTCACCCCCGTGGGCAGCGCCAGGCAGGCACGGGCCGATGCCGACGGGCTGGCGGACAGGTTGCGCCGACGGGAGGCCCTTGGCGGGGCCGAGCATCCCGGTCTGCCCGCGCTCCTGGCCTCCTCGGCGGCGCAGCGGCTGGTGTGCGCGGTGGCCGGGCTCCGCGACCCGTCGGCCGAGGCGGGCGACGCGCGGCTGATCCCGGGGCTGCCGGCGGCACTGGTCGCGGAGCGGGAGCCGTTGCGGGGCGAGTACCGCACCTGGGTTGGCTCCGTGCTCGTGGACGCCGGCCGGGTCCGCCCGCGTGCTGACGTACGTACGCTGGCCGAGGCCCTGGCCCGTATTCCGGTGCTCACCGACCGCCTGGCCGGTGTCCTGGACGAGCCGGACCCCGGGGCGCTGCCCCAGCTCCCGGCGGCGTTGGTCCGCTCCTCGGTGGGGGGCGAGATCCTGGTGTCCGGTTCCGCCCGGGCGGACCTGGCCCGGCTGGAAGCGGTCTGCCGAGCGGCCGAACTCCTTCTGGGGAAGGGCGAATCGGGCCTGGAGGGGGAAGGGGGCCCGGTGGTCGGAGCGGGCGCCGTGCACGCGCGCGGGCGTGCGCTGCGGCGGGCGGGGGCGGTACAGCAGCAGGGCGCACGCTCCGGTGACACCGCAGGTCCGTTCGGTGGGGCCGCGCCCGTGCCCTGGAGCCCGGAGCCCGGACGCCATCCGCAGGCGCTGCACTGGTGGTCCGTCCTGGTCCGGCGGCTCGGGGTCGACGCGGACGTGGCGGTGTCGCGCCTCGATGCGGGCGGCGGCGGGGCCGTATTCCACGCAGAGGTCCAGGTCCAGGTCCAGGGACGTGCGGCAACGGGCGGCGTGCTCGGCACGGCCGTCGAGGCGTCGGCGGACGACGCCGTCGCCTTCGCCGCGCTCTCCGCCGTGGTCGAGGTCCAGGCGGCCGCCGACGCCCCGCAGGCCCGGCATCTGGTGACACCCAGCGGCGCGGTCGCCTCGCTCGCCCGGCCGGAGGCGACGGCCCCCTGGGAGGACGCGGGGTGGACGACGGCCTGGCTGGCGGAGTCGGCCGCCCGGGAACCGGAACTCCAGGAGGCCCTGGCCGCACTGACCGGGTGGTTCCCGCAGCCGTGGGAGCCGCCGGCCGACGCGCACGCCGACGTACGCGCGCTGTGGTCGGCGTTGCGTCAGTGCGGCTTCTCCGTGCTCTCCGCCCGGCCCGGTCACCGTACGCACCCCACCCTCACGGAAGGATCCCGGTGACCGCCGCAGACCCGCTCCGGCACGCCCTGGCCCAGGAGTTGCCCGCCACCACCGTGCTCGACGCTGCGGGCGCCCTGCGGCTCACCGAGGGCAGCGCCGTCGTCGTCCTGGACGCCTGGACCCTGGGGACGGCGGAGGAGCTGTCCCGGCACGGGCTGGCCCATCCGGTGACGCTCGTCCCCGTCCGGGGCGACGGGGCGCTGACGGTGGTGGGGCCGGTCCTGCGGCCCGGCGCACGGGGGTGTCTGGCGTGCGGCGAGTACCGGCGGCTGGCCACGATCGGCGGCCGGGTGCCGTGGCACAGCCCCAGCCTGCGGCTGGAGGGCCGCCCCTCCCCCGCGTTCACCGACGCGGTCGGTGTTCTGGCCGCCTCACTTCTGGACAGTGACGGGGCGGTCGTCCATGTCGTCCACAACGGCCGGGGCACCTGGTCGACGCACCGCTTCGAGCCCATCGGCGGGTGCGCGGTCTGCCTGCCACTGCCGCCCGACGGTGCCGAGGTCGCCGAGGCGGCCTTCGGCCCGGCCGCCCGCCGCGCCCCGAGACCGCCCGCCGACCCGGTGTCGCTGCGCGAGCCCAACTCCCGTACGGACGTGGCGGGTCTGCGGGAGGTGCTGTTCGACGAGCGGTTCGGCCCGGTCCACCAGATCCTGCGCACCGAGGAGTCCGTACACAGCCTGACCAGCGCGTATGTGACGTACGGCCGTCATATGCGAGACGGCGGCTACGGGCGGAGCAGCGACTTCGCGAGCAGTGAGCGCATCGCCCTGTTCGAGGGGGCGGAACGCCTGGCGTCGATGAGCCCCACCGGTCACCGGACCGTCCTGCGCGCCCCGTACGCCGAACTCGGCCCCGAACGGGCGGTGGACCCGGTGCGGCTGGGACTACCCGACCCCGCCCACCACGGTCACCCCGCATCGGCGACCGTGCCGTACACGCCGGACCTGGAACTGGACTGGGTGCACGGCTGGTCCCTGACCCGTGACCGGACGACGGCGGTGCCCGAGCACGTCGCCTACTGGGACGCGAGCCCGGGCCGGCCCCGGGTGGTGTACGAGTGCTCCAACGGGTGCGGGCTGGGCAACAGCCCGGCGGAGGCGGCGTTGTACGGGCTGTTCGAGGTCGCCGAGCGGGACGCGTTCCTGATGGCGTGGTACGCGCGCACCCCGCTGCGCCGGATCACCGTGCCGGCCGAGGACGCGGAGGTGGCGCACCTCGTGGACCGGGCGGCGCTCGCCGGCTACCGGGTGGCGCTGTTCGACGCGACGAACGACTTCCAGGTCCCTGCCGTCATCGCGGTCGCCCTGCACCGGGGCGAGCCGGCGACGGCGCCGGGGGCGTTCGTCGCCGCCGGGAGCCATCACCATCCGCTGGCCACGATCCGCTCCGCGCTCGCCGAGGTGGTGACCAATGTGATCAACGCCGTCCACCGGCACCGGGCCGAACCGGAGACGTTCGACCGGCGACGGCTGCTCCCGATGCTGGAGCGGCCCGAGCTGGTCACGACGCTCGCGGACCATGTGGCCGTCAACACCCTTCCGGAGGCCCGCCCCCGGCTGGACTTCCTGGACCCGGACGGCCCGGAGACGGACTGGCGGGACATCTGGCCCGGCGCGTCGGCACCACTTCCCGTACCGGATGTCACCGCCCTGCTGGAGCAGACCGTGACCCGGCTGGCCGGTCTCGGCCTGGAGGTCGTCGCCGTACCGCTGAGCGAGTCCGTGGTACGCGACCGGCTCGGGCTGCACACGGCGAAGATCGTGGTCCCGGGCTCGCTGCCGATGACGTTCGGTCATGTCAACCGGCGCACGCTCGGGCTCGACCGGCTGCTGGACGTGCCGCTCCGGCTGGGGCGCGTACCGCGCAGGGCCCGGCATGACGAACTGGCCCTGCATCCGCACCCGTTCCCGTGAGGAACTCCGCCTCCCCGCTGCCCGACCGACCGAACACCGGAACAGGAAGCCACCCCGTGACGACCGGATCCCCGGACACCTGGCTCAGCCTCCACTGCTTCCTGCGCTCCGCTCCCGAGGACGTCGACGCTTTCCTCACCGAGGACGTGGCCCCGCTCCTCGACGGGCTCGGGGCCGGCGACTGGTTCTTCATCCGCTACGACGAGGGCGGCCACCATCTGCGCCTCCGGGTGCGCGGGGCGCCGTCGGCTCGGGCCGCGTCCCTGCCGGAGGCTCTCGCGCGCCTGGCCGAGCGGGTGCCCGTCGCCGAGTCCGTACGTGGGCAGGACGTACGAGGGCAGGACGTGCGCGGGCACGACGCAAGCGGGCAGGCGGAGCACGCCGAGGTCCGCGTGGAGCCGTACGTTCCCGAAACCGCGCGCTACGGAGGGTCCGCGGCCCTGCCGGTGGCGGAAGAGGTGTTCATCCTGTCGAGCCGGGTGGCCGTGCGGGCCGTCCGGGACACTCCGCGCGGCAGTGCCCGGCTCGCCCTCGCCATCGATCTCGCGCATGCCACCGCTCTCGCCTGCGGCATGGACCGGCTGTCGGCGGCGCAGTGGCTACGGCGCCACGCCGCGAGCTGGCGGTGGGCGGAGGACGTGCCCTTGCTCGGCCCCCGGCACGTCCACGCGAAGGTCAACAGCGTCTACGCCCTGCAACGCGAGGTTCTCACGGGCCGGGCGCGGGACCTGCGGCGGGCGTTGGAGGAGGGCACGGCCCCCGGCGCGCCGGCCGACTGGTACGACGGTGTCCGCAAGGCCGACCGGGCGCTGCGCTCCGCCTCCCCGTCGGTGGGCCGCCCGTATGTCTGGGCGTCCCAGCTGCACATGCTCTTCAACCGGTTGGGCCTGGCGCCCGACGAGGAGCGGGCGGTCTGCCGGCTGGCCGCGCGCACGCTGCTGGACCGGGGGGAGCCGGCCTCGTACTTCCCGGACGACCACACCGCGCCCGACCGGCAGTACCTGGAGCGGAGCAAGTTCCACCTCGGGCGGGAGCAGGACTCGGCGCCACGTGACGTACGGGCCACCCGGACCGTCCGGGCCGTCCGGGCCGCCCCGGCCGAAGCGCCCGGCTCCTCGCGCGGCACCGAACTCCCGCTCCCCGCAGGCCCGTTCCCGGACACGGGTCTGCGGACGGTGATGAACAGCCGTGTCTCCCGGCGGGGTTCGCTCACCGGACCTCTGGACGCGGCCTCGCTCGGCACGCTGCTGTGGGGCGCGCACGCGTCCGGGCACGAGTCGGTGCACCGGTTCGCCGACGGTGGTGAACGGCTCATGCGCCACCGGCCGTATCCGAGCGCGGGCGCCCTCTACACCGCCGGGCTCCGGCTGATCGCGCTGGACGTCCACGGGCTGGCACCGGGCACCTACCAGTGCCTTCCGGACCGCCGGGCGCTGCGGTACATCGGCCCGGCGCCCGCCCTGGACGACATCAGGTCGTTGTCCTCGTACCTCTCGCGCGCCGACGACGACCCCGACGGCATCGTGCCGGACGCGCTGCCGGTTGTGCTCGGCCTCTACGTCGACCTGGGCCGGCTCCGGGAGCGCTACGGTCTCCGTGCTCTGCGCCTGGGCCTCCTGGAGGCGGGCCACCTGGCGCAGTCGCTCCTGCTCACCGCCACCGCGCTACGGCTGGGCACCACACCGCTCGGCGGGTTCCGGGACGACCTGGCCCACGAGATCTTCGGCCTCGACGACCTGGACCAGCCGCTCCAGTACGTCCTGCCGGTCGGCCGCCACCCGGAGATGCCCGTGCCGTAGAGCCCCGGGCCGCTCAGGCGAACGCGCCGAGGGCGACCTTCGCCGCTCCGGCGATCAGGGCGTCGTCGGTCTCGGCGTCCTTGGTGTCGCGGCGGGAGAGGACGGCGATCGCGATCGGGGCGGCGCGCGGCGGCCAGACGATGGCGATGTCGTTGCGGGTGCCGTAGGCGGCGGTGCCGGTCTTGTCGCCGACCACCCAGCCGCGCGGCGTGCCCGCGCGGATGGTGTGGTCGCCGGTGGTGTTGCGCTTGAGCCAGTCGGCGAGCACGGCCTGCTTCTCGGCCGGGAGCGCGGAGCCGAGGACGTACGCACGCAGGTCCGTGGCCAGGGCGCGGGGTGTGCTGGTGTCACGGGGGTCGCCCGGCGCGGTGTCGTTGAGGGCGACCTCGTAGCGGTCGCAGCGGGTGACGCGGTCGCCGATTCCGCGCAGGGCGTCCTGGAGGCCCCGGGGACCGCCCAGTTCGCGGAAGAGGAGGTTGGCGGCGGCGTTGTCGCTGTAGCGGATGGTGGCGTCGCACAGTTCCCCCAGGGTCATGCCGGTGGCGACATGCTTCTCGGTGATGGGCGAGTGGGGGACGATCTCCTCCTGGCCGTAGCGCACGAGGCGCTCCATCTGCGGCAGGGTCTTCCTGGCCAGGAGGGCACCGGCGATCAGGGCTTTGCAGGTGGAGGCGTAGGCGAACCGCTCGTCGGGGCGGTGGGTGACGGTCCGTCCGTCGCCGGTGTCGATCGCGTATACGCCCAGCCGGGCGTCGAACTTCCGCTCCAGCTCGGCGAAGGCGCGGTCGGTACGAGGCAGGGTCGAGGCGGACGGGGAGGGTCCGGAGCCGGAGCGGCTCGCCCCGCTCCTTCCGCCGGCGGCGGTATTCGCTCCGGCCGAGGAACAACCGGTGAGCGGGAGCAGGGCGGCGCCGGCCAGTGCGGCGAGCGCGGAGCGGCGGGAGGCAGGGGCGGGCGTACGGGAGGGCACAGCGGTGGACCTCTCTCTCGACGGTGTTCGTTCGTGGAGCGCGGGCTTGTCGCCCGGTCGCGGCCGTGCTGCTGCGCGAGGCGCGGGCCGCGTCGTCGGCCTCAGCGGAGTCAAACCCGCGGCCGGTCCGTATGTCGAATACGCTCTCGGCATCGGAGTGATTCATCCGCCGTATCACCGCATGCCAGGGAGAGGGAGTGCTGACGGAGTGCTGACGGAACGGCACCTGGAAATCTTCGTCGCGCTGGCGGAGGAGGAGCATTTCGGTGCCGCCGCCGGGCGGGTCGGGATCACCCAGCCGCCTCTCTCCCAGGGGCTGCGCCGGCTGGAGGCGTTGCTCGGTGTCCGGCTGTTCGAGCGGGAGCGCGGGGTGTTCCTCACCGAGGAGGGCGCCCTGCTGCTGCCGCACGCGCGGCGGGCTCTGGCCGCCCTGGCGGAGCTCCGGGAGACCGGTGCCCGTGAACACGCGGGCGGCCGCCGGCTGCGGCTGGGGCTGGCCCCCGAGGTACCGGCGCCGCTGGCGGCCGATGTGGCGGCGGCCCCGGTCCGGGCGGGCGACCGGGCGCGCATCAGCACGGTGACGGCTCCCACCGCGACCCTGCTCTCCGATGTCGCGTCGGGCCGCCTGGACCTCGCCGTGGTCCGGCACCCCTCCGTCCTGCACGGCCTCGCCGCCGGGCAGGTGATCCTGCTGCCGACCTGGATCCTCGCCCCGGCCCGCCCGGCGGAGTCCGGTGATGCGTCTGCGGGTCCGTCGCCACGACGGCTGCCCGTCGCGGTACGCCCCCGGGGCGAGGCGCCCGCCGCCCACGATCTGTTCGTCGACACGCTGGCGAGCCGGGGCCGCCGGGTGGAGACGGTGGTGGTCACCGACGAGCGGGCCGGGCTGGCGCTGGTGGCGGCGGGGCAAGCCGTCCTGGTCACGGCGGACGAAGCACTGACGGCTTCCCAGGTCGAGCGGCGGCCGGCGGTCGACCCGCCGCTCCCCCTGCGACTGCGGGTGGTTTGGAACCCCCGGCGTTCCGGTTCCGGTTCTGGTTCCGGTGATCCGGCCGGGACGGCCCAACTGCTGGAGGACGTCCTCGCCCGTAAGGCGGCACGGTGACCGGCCCCCGGCGCGGCGGCGGGGTGGAGCGGACCATCCGCTCCCTCTTCGACGACGCCGGCGTCCGGGGCTGGCTGCATGTGGCGGACCTGCACCGCCCCTCGGCCCGCGTGGTCGTCGACCCGGACGAGCAGGTGCCGATGGGCTCCGTCTACAAGGTGGCGCTCATGGCGGCCTTCTGCCGGCTGGCCGACGCGAGGCTGGTCGACCCACTCCACCGGCTCACGCTGGAGGCAGCGGACCGGGTCCCCGGCCCCACGGGCCTGTCCATCCTGCGCGACCCGGTCACGATGTCGCTGCGCGACCTGGTGGTGCAGATGATGAGCGTCTCCGACAACACGGCGGCCCACGCCGTGCTGCGTACGGTCGGCGCCGAGGCCGTCGACGGAATGTGCGCCGAACTCGGTCTGCCGCACACCCGGATCCACGGAGGGGTCGTCGGTACGTTCGACCGGCTGCTCGCCGATACGGGCGCCGGGTCGCTCGACGCGGCCATGGCCCATGTCGAGGACAACGACACCGTCGTACCGCCGGACGTGTACGACCCCGCGTACAAGGCGTCCTCCACCCCGGCCGAGACCGCCCGGCTGCTCCGGGCCATCTGGACGGACGAGGCCGCGTCGCCCGAGAGCTGCTCCTTCATGCGCGCGGCGATGCTCACCCAGCCGTGGACGCACCGCCTGGCCTCCGGATTCCCGTACGACGACATGACCGTCCACGGCAAGACCGGCACGTTCGGCTCGATGCGCCACGAGGCGGGGGTGGTGGAGCTCGCGGACGGCAGCGTCTACACGGCCGTGGTCTTCACCCAGGCCGCCCGTGCCGACCGGAAGCTGCCGCGCGCGGACGCCGTGATCGGCGCGGCGGCCAGGGCCGCGGTGGAGGATCTCCGCGCGGGCCAGGGTGTCTGACCGGGTACCGGGGTGCCGGGCGGCATCCTGGGCGCAGGACATCCGCGAGATGGAGGAAGCACCTGTGGCTCTGACCCGTGAAGAGCGTGAACAGTTCCTGGCCGAACCGCATGTCGCCGCGCTGGCCGTGGACGCGGCGGACGAGGGGCGCGCCCCGCTCACCGTGCCCATCTGGTACCAGTACGCGCCCGGCGGCGACCTCTGGATCATGACGGGGCGCGACTCCCGCAAGGGCCGGCTGATCGCCGGGGCGGGCCGGTTCTCCCTGATGGTGGACCGGGTCGAACCGACCGTCCGCTATGTGTCCGTGGAAGGCCCCGTCGTCGCGACGCTCCCCGCCACCCGTGAGCAGCTGGTGGAGATCTCGTCCCGCTATCTGCCCGCGGAGAAGGTCGACGGCTATGTCGACTTCGCCTGGAGGGAACACGGCGACCAGGTGGTCATCCACATGCGGCCCCAGCGCTGGCTGAGTTCGGACCTCGGCGGTTTCTGAGCCGCCGGCGGGACCGGTGACGCGGACAGGGCCCGCCCCCGAGGGGGGCGGGCCCTGTCAATGGTCGGACGATCAGCGGCGGCCCTGCAGGTACTGGGCGTAGAAGTAGCCGTGCTCCGCCGCGATGTGCTCCCGGCTCTCCGTGGCGTGGGTGATGCCGTACGGGCCACCGAGGTTGGTGTACTCGGCGGTGCCGCGGTGTCCTTCGACGGCCCCGTACTCGGCACCGGCCTTTCCGCCCTCCCACTCGTCGGCGACGGCGGGCGTGGCCGCCATGAGGCCGGCCGCGGCGACGGTCGCAAGAGTGACGGCGATACGACGAAGCATGGGTGCTCCTTCTCAGCAACTGCGTAACGGATGGTGCGGAGCCCAAACCATTACGCAGGAGGATCGCGGCGACCGGGCGGACACGCACATGCCAGGGGCAATACACCTGGACGGCCGCACGCCGCCCTCCCGGGCACCGAGCGGACCTCCTCGCCACACAAAGAATCCCCGGTCCGCAATTGCGTACCAGGGATTTTCCCGCGTATATTTGATTCTTCTGCGCTCATACAGAAAGGCCCCACGCGGAGGCCTTATAAGAAGAACCATATCCGTCAGGGAGCCGTTTTGTCAAACCGGGAAGCCGTCGAATTGCGGGAAGAGCAGGAATTCGTCGACCGCGTCCACGCGCGCGTCGACGAGCTGCGCGGGGTCACGGCCCGGCATGTCGAGGAGGCGCTGACGCCGGTCGGGACCGGGCTCCAGGCCAAGCTGGAGCGCGATGTGCTCGTCACGGAGCGGGCGGGGCTGCTGGCCGCGCTCAACGCGGTGGACGGTTCCCTGTGTTTCGGTCGCATCGACCTTTCCGACGGCACCGCGCACCATATCGGGCGTATCGGGATTCGTGAGGACGACACCGAGCACACGCCTCTTCTCATCGACTGGCGCGCGCCGGTCGCCCGGCCTTTCTATCTGGCCACCGGGCATGTGCCGATGGGGCTGCGGCGGCGTCGGCACATCACATCCGAGGGGCGTACGGTCACCGAGCTCCATGACGAGATCCTGGACCTCGGGGACGAGGACCGCACGGGTTTCGAGGACCGCAACGGCGACGCCGTTCTGCTGTCCGCGCTGAATTCCGCCCGCACCGGCCGTATGGGTGACATCGTGCGGACCATCCAGGCGGAGCAGGACCGCATCATCCGCGCCCCGCACCGCGGTGTCCTGGTCGTCGAGGGCGGGCCCGGCACGGGCAAGACGGCCGTCGCACTGCACCGGGCGGCCTTCCTGCTGTACGAGCACCGCGAGGTGCTGGCCAAGCGTGCCGTGCTGATCGTGGGGCCCAACCCGGCCTTCCTGCGGTACATCGCGGAGGTGCTGCCCGCCCTCGGTGAGACCGGGGTCCTGCTCGCCACGCAGGCCGAACTCTTTCCCGGCGTCCATGCCACCGGCACGGACACCCCCCGCGCGGCCGCCGTCAAGGGCAGCGCGCAGATGGCGGAGGCGCTCGCCCTCGCCGTACGCGACCGGCAGCAACTTCCCGAGCCCGGTGCGCCGTTGGTCATCCCGCACGACGACGGCGATCTCGTCCTGGACTGGGAGATCGCGTACGAGGCCCGGCAGGCGGCCCGGGACACCCTGCTGCCGCACAACCTCGCCCGCCCGCACTTCGCGTTCCGGATCATCGACGCCCTCACCGCCCAGCTCACCGAGCGCATCGGCGCCGACCCGTACGGCGGGCCCAACTTCCTCGGTCCGGACGACATCGCGCAGCTCGGCAAGGCCGTCGCGATGAGCGGCGAGGTCCACGAGGCCATCGAGTCGCTGTGGCCGGTGCTCACTCCGGAGGAGTTCCTCGCCGGATATCTGGCCGAGCCGGTGTACGTGGACGACGCGGACGCCGACGCCCTGCGGCGGGCGCCCGGCAGCGGGGCGTGGACCCCGGCGGACGTACCCCTGCTCGACGAGGCGGCCGAGCTGCTCGGCGCCGACGACAGCGCTGCGCGGGCCGCCGCCGAGGCCGAGCGGCAGGAACGGATCGCTTACGCGCAGGGGTTGTTGGAGCTGTCGCGGGGTTCGGAGACGTACGAGTTCGAGGACGAGGAGTCCGAGGTTCTCGCCGCCCACGACATCATCGACGCCGAGCGCATGGCGGAGCGGCACGAGGAGATCGACCACCGCAGCGCGGCCGAGCGGGCGGCCGCCGACCGCACCTGGGCGTTCGGGCACATCATCGTGGACGAGGCGCAGGAGCTGTCGCCGATGGCGTGGCGGCTGCTGATGCGGCGCTCGCCGACCCGTTCACTGACGCTGGTCGGCGACCCGGCCCAGACCTCGGAGGAGGCCGGCGTCGGTTCGTGGGAGAAGATCCTTCAGCCGTACGTCGGGGACCGCTTCGAGCATGTGACGCTCGCGGTCAACTACCGTACGCCCGCCGAGATCATGGAGCTGGCCGCCCGCGTCGTACGGGAGCGGAACCCCTCCTTCATGGCGCCCGGTTCGGTGCGGTCGACCGGCGAGGAGCCGTGGGTGCGGGACGCCGGGGAGGATCTGGCGGGTGCGGTGGCGAAGGCCGTCGCGGAGCTGACCCCCCAGGAGGGGCGTCTCGCGGTGATCGCTCCGCGCGCGCTGCACGAGGAGGTCGCCGCGCCGCTGGAGGAGCTCACCGCGGGGGCCGAGCCCGATCTCACGCAGCCGGTGGTGCTGCTCGACCCACGGCAGGCGAAGGGGCTGGAGTTCGACCATGTGCTGGTCGTGGAGCCCGGCCGGTACGGGACGAGCGATCTGTACGTGGCGCTGACCCGGGCCACCCAGCGGCTTGGCATCATCCACCGGGAGGCGCTGCCCTCGGCACTGCGCTGACCGCCGTCGCCCGTTCCCTCCTCCACACACCCCCTCCCGTCCGTCACGCCCCCCGGTCCGTACCGGGGGGCGTTTCTGTTCCTGTCGCGCACCCCCACACCCTGCACTGCTTGATAATGCTCGAAACGCGAGCCTAATATGCAGCTTCGAGCATGCACCGGACATGGGGAGATCAGATGACGCATGTGGCACGGGAGTTGGCCAGTCAGCCCGACTGCTGGCGGCGGGCGGCGGGGATGGCCGGCGGACTCGCGGGACAGCTCCCCGCGACCGGCGAGCGCATCGCCGTCGTCGGCTGCGGCACCTCGTACTTCATGGCCCAGGCCTACGCGGCCCTTCGCGAGGGCAGTGGCCAGGGCGAGACCGACGCCTTCGCCGCGTCGGAGTTCCCCGCCGGCCGCCGCTACGACCGGATCGTGGCGCTGAGCCGCTCCGGCACCACGACCGAAGTGCTCGGCCTGCTCACCCAGGCCAAGGGCGTGCGACGGACCGTGATCATCGGGGATCCCGACTCCCCCATGGCGACGATGGCCGACGACACCGTGGTCCTCGACTTCGCCGACGAGCGGTCGGTCGTGCAGACGCGGTTCGCGACCTCGGCACTGACCCTGCTCCGCGCCCAGCTGGGCCTGCACACCGACGCGGTGGTGGAGGACGCCCAGGTCGCGATCGCCGAACCGCTGCCGGCCGGGCTGGTGGAGTGCACCCAGTTCACCTTCCTCGGGCGGGGCTGGAGCGTGGGGCTCGCCAACGAGGGGGCGCTGAAGATGCGTGAGGCGGCGCTGTCCTGGAGCGAGGCATATCCGGCGATGGAGTACCGGCACGGCCCGATCAGCATCTCCACCCGCTCCACCGCCACCTGGATGCTCGGTGACGCACCGGCCGGCCTGTCCGACGAGGTTCACGCGACCGGCGCCCGGTGGGTGGCCGGCGGGCTCGACCCGCTCGCGGAGCTGGTCCGGGTGCAGCGGCTCGCGCTGGCGATCGCCCAGGCCCGCGGCCTCGATCCGGACCGGCCGCGCCACCTGACGCGCTCGGTCATCCTCAGCACGGCCTGACGGCCCCTCACCCCGGAGTTGCCATGCCCATCGCCGCCACCGGCGAGCTGATCGCCGATGCCGCAGCCCGGCGCGGTGCGGTCGCCGCGTTCAACGTCATCACCCTGGAGCACGCGGAAGCGATCGTGGAGGGAGCGGAGGCCGCCGGGTCGCCGGTGATCCTCCAGATCAGCGAGAACGCGGTCAAGTACCACGGCGGCCGGCTGCGCCCGCTGGCCCGCGCCGCGCACGAGAGCGCCCGGGCGGCCACGGTTCCGGTCGCCCTCCATCTCGACCACGTCCACTCCCCCGAGCTGCTGCACCAGGCGGCGGAGTGCGGGTTCAGCTCGGCGATGTTCGACGCCGCCCGGCTGCCGTACGCGGAGAACCTGGCGGCCACCCGCGCCGCCGTCGCCTGGGCGCACGGGGAGGGCCTCTGGCTGGAGGCCGAGCTGGGGCAGGTCGGCGGCAAGAACGGGGAGGCCGCGCTGGACGCCCACGCGCCCGGCGCCCGTACGGACCCGGAGGAGGCGCTCGCCTTCGTCGCCGCCACCGGGGTCGACGCGCTGGCCGTGGCGGTCGGCACCTCGCACGCCATGACCTCACGCGACGCCCGTATCGACCACGGCCTGCTGGCCCGGCTCCGTGAGGCCGTGCCGGTGCCGCTGGTGCTGCACGGTTCGTCCGGCGCCTGTGACGACGAGCTGGCGCGGGCCGTCGCCGGAGGGATCGCCAAGGTCAACATCGGCACCGCGCTGAACATCGCGATGACCGACGCGATACGGGAACGCCTCGCCCAGGACGAGCGGGGCGTCGATCCGCGCGCGTACCTTGCGCTGGGGCGGGACGCGATGGCGCGGACGGTGAGCCGGCTGATCTCCGTGCTGCCCGCGCCCGCGGTGAAGGCCACTGCCTAGAAGACCGTGAGGTGCGCAAGGCTCTCCAGCACCCTCCGGCCCGGGGCCGCGTCGACCGGGGTCGCGGAGGGCACGGCCGCCACCCGGCAGCCCGCCGCCTCGGCGGCCGCGATGCCGGTGGGACTGTCCTCGACCACCAGGCAGGCGCCGGGTGGGAGGTGGAGGCGGGCCGCCGCTTCGAGGTACGGGTCCGGGTACGGCTTGGAGCGGTCCGTCTCGCCGTCCGCCACCGTCGTACGGAACACCTCGGCGCCCAGCGTCCTGAGCACCGCGTCCACGACCCGGCGCGGGGAGGCCGAGACCAGGGCGGCGGGGATGTTCCCGTCGGCCAGGCGGTCGAGCAGGTCGCGGGCGCCGGGGCGTAGCCGTACCCCCTTCTCGACCGCCATGAGGAACGTGTCCTCCAAGTCGGATTCCAGGGTTTGGTCTGCGGCGGCCCCGGGGCTCAGCGTCGCCAGGTAGGCCGCCGTGTCGGCGCAGGTGCGGCCGAGGACGCCCGCTCCCTCCTCGTCGGTCAGGGTGTGGCCGTGGGCGGCGGCGACCTCGCGGGCGGCGTCGAGCCACAGGGGTTCGGTGTCCACCAACGTGCCGTCCATGTCCAGGAGGACGGCCTGCGGCAGGGTCGGTACGGCGGTGCCGTCGAGGGTCCAGTGCGAGTCGGGGGTGCGGTCGAGCGCGGCGTACACCTGGGCCGCGACGTCCTCGTGCCGGACCGGGCGCAGCGGTCGGGCGCCCGCCGTGATGTCCGGGCCCGCGCAGGCCAGCCATGCCGTGCGTTCGGCCTCGCTCGCCCCGCCGTGGCCGCCCTCGTCGCGGTGCCCGTGGTCGGTGACGACGAGGACGGTCCAGGCCTCGTCGGCGTACGTCGGGCGGGTGCGCAGGGCGGTGAGGAGGCGGCCCAGGCGGTGGTCGGCCGCGGCGATGGACTCCTCGTACGCCGTTCCGCAGCCGAGGTGGTGGGCGGTTTCGTCGGGGGCGCCGAGGTAGACGAAGGAGGCCTCGGGGTCCTCGTGGGCCAGGACGGCGACGGCGTCGCGCACGGTCGCCTCGTCGGCGTCCTCCCAGGCCTGCGGGGTGTCGGCGGCCGGGGCATGGTGGGTGAGCCGGGTGGGGCGGCGGAACACCGGGCCGCCGTCGGCCACGGTGACCAGGGGTTCCCAGGCCGCCGCGACATAGGTGCGGCGGCCGTCCTGGCGGGCCAGGCGGGTGGTGAAGTCCGGGAAGACGCCGAGGCGGTGGCCGCTGAAGTCGTTGGACCACACGGCGTGTTTGGTGACGCGGACGCCGGTGACGATCGTCGCCCAGCACGGGCCGGACATGGTGGGGGTCGACTCGGCGACGGTCACGGGGGCCAGGAATCCGGAGTCCGCGACCGTATCGAGGTGCGGTGTGGGGACACGGGCGAGCGTGTCGAGGCGTACGCCGTCGATGCCGACGACGAGCACCCGGCGGGCGCGGGGCATGGGGTGCCTTCCTGGAGGGGGTCAGGCCTGCTGGTGCAGGGTGCGGGGGTCCACCGCATGGGCGAACGGCAGCCCGTGGGCGTACCGTTCGAGCTCGTCGACCGCGGCGTCGGCCAGCCGGTGGAGCTCGCCGCCCTGGGAGCCGGCGATGTGCGGGGTGAGCAGCACGTTCGGCAGGTCGTACAACGGCGAGTCGGCGGGCAGCACTTCGGGTTCCGTGTGGTCGAGTACGGCGTCGATCCGGCCGGTGACCAGCTCCTTGACCAGCGCGTCGGTGTCGACCAGCGAGCCGCGTGCCGTGTTGACGAGGGTTGCCCCGTCCCGCATCAGCGCGAGGCGTCCGGCGTCGAACAGGTGGCGGGTCTGCGGGAGTTCGGGGGCGTGGAGGGTGACCACGTCGCTCTGCGCGACGAGCGCGTCCAGATAGGTCAGCTCGGCGCCGAGGGCTCGCGCGCTCTCCTCGTCCAGGTACGGGTCGTGCACGAGGACGCGCAGGTCGAAGGGGCGCAGCAGTTCGGCGACGCGGCGGCCGATGCGGGAGGCGCCGACGATGCCCACCGTACGGCGGTAGTTGCCGATGGACGGGAACTCACGCAGCAGGTTGACCCCGCTCCTCGACTCCCGGTAGACGCGGGCGCTCTCCAGGACGTGCTTGTTGGCGAAGAGGATCGCCGCCACCGTGTACTCCGCGACCGGGAGGGCGTTGGCCGTGGCGGCCGTGGAGACGGTGATGCCCCGGTCCCAGACGTCCTGGGTGATGTGGTGCTTGACCGAGCCGGCCGCGTGCACGACGGTCCGCAGGCGGGGCATGGCGTCCAGGGCGCCGGCGGTCAGGGGCGGGCAGCCCCAGCCGGTGAAGAGGGCCTCGGCCTCGCGCAACGCGGCGCGCTGGACCGGGTCGTCGGCGCCGAAGTCGGTCACCAGCAGGGCGGGTTGTACGTCCGCGATCCGGGCGAGCCGCTCCAGGGCGGCCGGGCGGAGGATCGCGTCGCGGGTCTCCCCGCTCATCGCCAGCACGGTTCGGGGGCGGGTGTGGAGCCGGCTGGCGGTGGGGGCGGGGCGGCTCACTTGACGGCTCCTGCGGTGAGGCCCGAGCGCCAGAAGCGCTGCAGGCAGAGGAAGGCGATGATCAGCGGAACGACGGCCACCAGGGAGCCGATGATGACCAGGGGGTACAGCTCCGGCTGCTGGTAGACGTTCTGGTTCCACATGAACAGGCCCAGGTTGACGGGGTAGAGGCGCTCGTCATTGAGCATCATCAGCGCGCCGTAGAAGTTGTTCCAGTTGGCGGTGAACGAGAACAGGAAGATGGTCACGAAGCCGGGCGCGAGCATGGGAAGGGCGACCTTGGTGAAGGTCCTGAGCTCCCCCGCCCCGTCCACCCGCGCCGCTTCCAGGACCTCGCCCGGTACGTACCCCTCGGAGAAGACGCGCGCCAGGTAGACGCCGAACGGGTTGACGAGGCTTGGGATGAGCACGGCCCAGTAGGTGTCGACGAGGCCGAGCTCCGAGGCCATCAGGTACAGCGGGAGCTGGACGACGGTGGACGGGATCAGGACGCCGACGAGCACGACGCCGAACAGCTTCTCCTTGCCCCGGAACACGTACTTGTCGAAGGCGTAGCCGCAGGCGACGGAGACCAGGGTGGAGAGGATCGCCGCGACCAGGGTGTAGAGGAGGCTGTTGAGCAGCCAGCGGCCGTACAGCCCGTCGTTGTACGCGAAGAGGGCGTCCAGGTTGGACAGGAGGTGGAAGTCGCCGAGGCTGAACGGGTTGGTGGCGAAGAGATCGCGATAGTTCTTGGTGGCGGCGATGAGCAGCCAGGTCAGCGGCATCAGGGTGTAGACGGCGACGACGGCCAGGACGGCGTTGACCGCGACCTTCGAGGTGAGTTGGCCTGTACGTCGCGGGCGCCGGGGCGGGGAGGGCCGGCGGGCGGGCGCGGGGCCGGGCGGTGCGTCGGGGGTGGCTGTCTGGGTGCTCATGAGGCCTTCCACCGGTTGCCGAGCTTGGTGACGACGAAGGACAGCAGGCCGGCGACGAGGGCGAGGATCAGGGAGCTCGCGGCGGCCAGGCCGTAGTCGTGGCCCTTGAAGGCCGCGGTGTAGATGAACATGGTCGGCGACCAGTCCTCGCCCATGGTGTTGGCCCGGAGCTGGACGAGTTTGGGGGCGTCGAAGAGCTGGATGGCGCCGACGCAGGTGAAGAGCAGGGTCAGCACGACGGTGGGCCGGATCATCGGGACCTTGACCTGGAGGGCGGTGCGCAGGGCGCCGGAGCCGTCGACGGTCGCGGCCTCCAGGACCTCGCGCGGGACGGCCTGGAGCCCGGCGTAGAAGATGATCATGTTGTAGCCGGTCCACTGCCAGGCGGAGATGTTGACGACGGAGTAGATCGCCTCGTCCTGGCCGAAGAAGTTCCAGTTGGCGCCGAGGGCGTCGAGCACGTCGGTGACCGGGCTGAGGCCCGGCGTGTAGAGGTAGAGCCAGATGAGCGAGGCGATCAGGCCCGGTACCGCGTGCGGCAGGAAGTAGGCGATCTGGAAGAAGCGGCGGGCGCGGGCCATCGCCGAGTCGACGAGCAGGGCGAGGATGAGCGCGCCGCCGACCATGGCGGGGATGTACAGCACGCAGTAGAACGCGATGTGGCCGAAGGAGCGGAGGAACGCCTCGTTGCCGAGGGCCTCGGTGAAGTTGCCGAATCCGGCGAAGACCCGTTCGGTGCCGCCGAATCCGAGGCCGGAGGACTCCTCGCGGAAGAGGCTCATCCAGGCCGCGTAGAACATCGGCAGCACGGTGACGGCGGTGAACAGGGCGAAGAACGGCACCATGAACAGGGCCACGGCCCGGCGCTGTCCGCGTCGCGCGCCCGGGCCGCCGGGGCTCTTCGGTACGGCGGGGCGCTCCGACGGCGGTGCGGCCCGGCGGGGTGGTGGGGCCGTGACCGGCCGGGTGAGGGGGGCTGCCACCTGGTGCTCCTTCGGCGTGATGGGCGGGGAGGGGAGATGCGGGCGGCCGGGGCGGGGCGGTGGGGCCTTGCGGCCCCGTTGCGCGCCCCGCCGGTCGGGGGCCCGGCTACTGGGCGAGCTTCAGGCCGCGGTCCGTGACCGCGCTCTCGCCCTTCGTCTGTCCGGCGCTCAGCATCTTGGTGTGGTCCCCGCCCGCGGCCATCTGCGCCGAGGTGACCTGCTGCTGGACCGGGCCCCAGGTCCAGCCGGGCACGATCGTGCCGGCGGCCTCGCCTGCCAGCTGGTAGACGTCCTGGTCGCCGAAGTAGGAGCTGTCGAACTCCTTGGCCGCGGCGGCGCGCATGGACTCGTTGGCGGGCAGGGCGCTGCTGGGGGTCTTGAGCGAGGAGAGGCGGGCGGTCATGGCCTTCGGGTCGGTGGTGACCCACTTGATGAACTCGGCCGCCGCTTCGGTGTGCTCGCTGCCCTTGGGGACGATGTAGGAGGTGCCGCCGTACATGCCGGTGCTCGGTGTGCCGTCCCAGGTCGGGAGCGGGGCTATGCCCCACTTGCCCTTGCTGTCGGGGTAGCTGACGGGGAAGTTCCCCGCGCTCCAGGCGGCGCCGATGATGGTGGCGACCTTGCCGGTGGCGCGCTCCTTGGTCTCGCCCTCGCCCCAGAGCGGGGTCCTGGAGGCGAGGCCGTCCTTGAGGAGGCCGTCCCAGTAGGCGGCGACCTTCTGTGACGCCGGTTCGTCGATGTTCACCTTCCAGGCGTCGTCCTTGGTGCCGTACCACTGGGCGCCGGCCTGCCAGGCGAGACCGGAGAGGAGGGCCGGGTCGCCGCCGCCGAAGTTGGTGATGGTGAGGTCCGGGTCGCCCTGGTGGATCTTCTCGGCGGCCTTGCGGTACTCGGCCCAGGTCTTGGGGACCTCGACGCCGAACTTCTTGAAGAGGTCCTTGCGGTAGTAGAGCTGGATGGGCGTCACGTCGAAGGGGACGGCCCAGGTGGAGCCGCCGAGGTTGACCAGCGACTGGACCGCCTCGGGGAACTCCTTTTTCACCAGCTCGCCGGAGCTGGGGGTGAGGTCCTCCAGGTTGCCCTCGCTGGCGTACTCGGGGAGGGCGGAGTAGTCCATGGTGGCGATGTCGGGGGCGTTGCCGCCCTTGACCGCGTTGGAGAGCTTGGTGACGCCCTCGGGGCCCGCCGGGACGAGCGAGAACTTCACCTTGATGCCGGAGTGCGTCTTGTTGAACGCCTCGGCCGTCTCCTTGGCGCCCGCGGTGGCCGACCAGAAGGTGAGCGTGACGGGCTTGCCGTCGCCGGGGCCCGAGGCGTCCGAGCCCGAGCCGCCACCGCAGGCGGTGGTGAGCAGGGCCAGTGAGGCGGCGGACGCCACGAGGGCGAGGCGGGTGGTGCGGTGCGTACAGGACATGGACCGGCTCCTACGGGACCTCGAACTGCGGGAGATGAGGCGAACGCCACACATCATTTTGCGCAGAACCGATCACCGTCAAGAGGAAATGACCAATTCAATCGAATCGATCACGGGGCGGTGTGCGCACGCGCCACCCGTACGGTGCGTCCGGGCATGCGAAAAGCCGTACCCGCAAGGCCTGTTGACGCCCGGGGTACGGCTGGAGCGCGTCGGATCAGGCGCCGGCAGCGGCCGCCCCGCACGAGACCCGGACGCGCAGGGTGGGCAGGATGTCGAGGTGACGGCGGGCGGCCGGGCCCTCGTCGGACACGCCCAGCCGGGAGAGCAGGAGCTTCGCCGCCGCCGCGCCGACCGCGTGCTTGTCCGGCGCCACGGCGGTGAGCGGCAGATCGGCCAGGCTCGCCACCTCGTCGTCGTACGCGATCACCGCGAGGTCCTCCGGGACCCGCACGCCCCGGGCCTGGAGGCGCGGGATGAGCACGATCGCGTCCGCGTCGCTGTGCACGATCGCGGCGGTGACGTCGCCGCCCGCCACCCCCTCGCACAGGTACTCCAGCGTCCGCTCGAAACGGTCGGTCTCCGAGCGTGACGGCGTGTCCTGAAGGGGCGAGGCGGCGACCGGACTCAGTCCGAGGGCCGCCACGGCGGCCGCGTAACCCGCCCTGAGCCGGGGGGCGGTGGGGCTCTCCTGCACGGCGAGCGCGATGGACCGGTGGCCGAGCCCGGCCAGGTGCGCGACCGCCTCCGCGGCGCCGTGGGCGTGGTCGGAACGGACCCGGTCGAGCCCCGCCAGCGGGTGGCCGAGGGGGGCCCAGCGCTCCACCAGCACGACCGGGGTCTCCTGCTCGGCCGCCCATAGCCCCTCGCCGGGCTCCGGGTGGCCCCGCTCCCAGCTGGGCGTCAGGAGGAGGCCGTCGGCGCCGGTGGAGAGCAGGCGGCGGGCCTGGGCCTCGTCCTCGTCGGGGAGGTACCGCGAGAGCCCGATCGTCAGGCGTGCGCCCGCCGCCTCCACCGCTTCCCGGGCGCCGCGCACGACATCCGCGTAGTAGTACTCGGTGGTCGGGACGACCATGCCCACCACGAGACCTTCGGCCGTGGGTGCGGCGGCGGGGGCCGGCCCGGACGCCCCGGAGGGCCAGACCACCGCGCCGTGCAGCCGTTCCACCAGCCCCTGGGCCGCGAGCGCCTCGACGTCCCGGCGCAGGGTGACCGCGGACATGCCGAGCTCCTCGGCGAGTTCGGCGACCCGGAGGCTGCCTCGTTCGCGGACGAGCTGGAGCACCCGCTCGTGGCGCTGGTCGACATGGAGTCGCATGGATCCCCTTGGTCTCTTTAGACGGCTGTGACAGCTGACTGCGGTGGTGGCGGCTGCTCTCGCTCACCCCCCTCAACCATATCGATCACATCCGCTCGAAACGATCCCACCGGCGGTTTTGCCTCTGCCGGGCGCAGGAGCGGCCGTGCACCCGAGGCAGCGCCATACACTCCCATCGAACCGATCGACACGATCAATTCAGTCAGAGTTGTTGAGCGGATTGCCGGACGGCTGTTAGAAAGTGCCTGCCCGCTCAGAACAGTCGGATCCAGCCCGGAGCTCCCCCATGACATCTGCCTGGTCCCGCCGTACGTTCCTCGCCACCTCCGCCGTGCTCACCGCGGCGGGCGGCAGCGCCCTCGTGCTGGCCGCGCCCCGCACGGCCACCGCCGCGGACGACGATCCGTACGCCGCGCTGCGCGCCACCTGGAGCGCCCTGATCCTCGGCGAGGGGTTCAGTCCGACCGCCGAACCCTTCAGGACGCGGCTCGCGACGCTCGGCACCCAGGCCCGGCAGTGGCTGGACACCATGGCTCCGGCCAACGGGTCGCTGTGGCCGGACGCGGTGTACGCCGACCCCGACCCGGACACCGACCCCGAGTCGTACGGCTTCTCCGCGAAGATGGCCGACAGTTTCATCCGCCTCAACGCGATGGCCCAGGCCTACCGGCAACAGGGCACCGGCCTGACCGGCAACACCGGTCTGCGCGACGCGATCGTCACCGGCCTCGAACACCTCAACAGCCAGGTCTACAAGGCCGGGCAGGTGCGGTACGGGAACTGGTACAGCTGGCAGATCGGCGCGCCCCAGGCCCTGCTGGACGTGTGCGTGCTGATGTACGACGCCCTGACCCCGGCGCAGCTCGGGCGCTACTGCGCCGCCGTCGACCACTTCGTACCGGCCTCCGCCGTCGCCTCGTACACGGGCACGAGCACCGGGGCGAACCGGGTCGACCTGTGCCGGGTGCTGGCCCTGCGCGGGGTCGTCGGCGGGACGGCCGCCAAGATCGCGCTCGCCCGGGACGCCCTCTCCCCCGTCTTCCCGCTGGTCAGCAAGGGCGACGGGCTCTACGCCGACGGCTCGTTCATCCAGCACACCACCGTGCCCTACACCGGCAGCTACGGCTCGGTGATGCTCGGCGGGCTCGGGCTGCTGTTCGCCCTGCTGAAGGGGACGACGTGGGAGGTGACCGACCCGAAGCGGCAGGTGGTGTTCGACGCGGTGGAGAACGCCTGGGCGCCGTTCCTCTACAACGGGCTCGTCATGGACTCCGTCGCGGGCCGCGCGATCAGCCGCGGCGAGGTCGACGACCACCGGCGCGGCCACCCCGTCCTCGCCTCGATCGTGCTGCTCGGCCGGGGCGCGTCGGCCGCCGAGAACGCCCGGTGGCGGGCGCTCGTCAAGGGCTGGGCCCAGCGCGACTACTACAGCCCGCCGCTGAGCAACCCCTCCCTCAACCTCACCGCCCTCTCCCGCCTCAAGTCCGTCCTGGACGACACCTCGCTCACCCCGCTCCCCGAGCCGGAGGGCCACCGCCTCTTCCCCGACATGGCCCGGGCAACCCACCGCCGCCCCGGCTGGGCCGCCGCCCTGTCCATGGCCGACAAGCGGATCACGTACTACGAGACCGGCAACGGCGAGAACCTGCGCGGCTGGCACACCGGGTCCGGGATGCTCTACTGGTGGGGCGACACCTTCGCCAACGGCCAGTACAGCGACGCGTTCTGGCCCACCGTCGACCCGTACCGCCTCCCCGGCACCACCGCCTCGCGCAAGCCGCTGGCCGACGGGGCGGGCGGCGACTGGGGGGTGGCGCTCCCGGAAGTGAACTGGGTCGGCGGGGTAACGGACAAGAAGCGGGCAGCCGTGGGGCAATACCTCAAGGGGCTGTCCAGCACGCTGCTGGCGAAGAAGTCGTGGTTCTTCCTGGACGACACCGTGGTCTGTCTCGGCGCGGGGATCCGCAGCCAGGACGGGGCGGCGGTGGAGACCACGGTGGACAACCGCAACCTGGGCCCGACGGGGAACGCCCCCTTCACCGTCGACGGCTCGGTGAAACCCGTCACCCGCCCGTGGTCGGCGACCCTGACCGACGCCTCCTGGGCCCATCTCGGCGGGCACGGCGGCTATGTCTTCCCGGGCAGGGCGACCGTCAAGGCGCTGCGCGAGAACCGGTCCGGGCGGTGGCGCGACATCAACACCGGGGGCTCCACGGACACGGTGACACGCACCTATCTCACCCTCTGGGTCGACCACGGCCAGAACCCGGCAGGCGCCTCGTACGCCTACCAGCTGCTCCCCGGCGCCTCCGAGCAGCGGACCGCCGCCCGGGCCGCCGACCCCGGCTGGCTGCGGGTGCTCGCCAACACCGATGACCAGCAGGGCGTGTCGGTGGCCTCGCTCGGGCTGACCGCCGTCAACTTCTGGTTCGGCGGGAGCGTCGGACCGCTCACCGCGGACGCCCCCTGCTCCGTCATGGTCACCGAGCACCCGGACGGCACGGCGACGCTCTGCGTCAGCGACCCCATGCGGATGCGGACGAACCTGACCCTGACCTGGAACCGGGCCGTCGCCTCCGTCGTCTCGAAGCCGTCGACCGTGACATCGGCGACCACCGGGGCGTCGCTGCGGCTGGTGTTCGGCGATCTCTCGGGGACGCGCGGGGCCACGCAGACGGTGAAGGTGCGGCTGGCCTGACGGCCGGAGCCGGGGGTCCGGCCCGACGGCCGGAGCCGGGGGTTGGGGATACTGACCGTCGGTACAGTACGACGGAACGAGGGATGCGGCCATGACAGACGATCACCGAGTGGGACCCCCGTCCTTCGGGACCGAGCGCGAGACCCTCCGGTCCTTCCTCGACTACCACCGGGCGACCCTCGCCATGAAGTGCGAGGGGCTGACCGACGAGCAGCTGCGCGAGAAGTCGATGGAGCCGTCGGCCCTGTCGCTGCTCGGCCTGGTCCGTCATATGGCGGAGGTGGAACGGGCCTGGTTCCGCCGGACGTTCGAGGACCGGGACGCCCCGATGGTCTGGTCCGAGAAGATCGACTTCCAGGCGGCGTACGACGCGAGCGCGTCGACCCGGGCGGAGGCGTTCACCGCGTGGGAGGCCGAGGTCGAGACCTCGCGGCGCATCGAGCGGGAGGCCGGCTCCCTGGACCTGGCGGGCTACCAGCCACGGTGGGGCGAGGAGGTGTCGCTCCGGATGGTCATGGTGCACGTCCTCCTGGAGTACGGGCGTCACAACGGGCACGCGGACCTGCTGCGCGAAGGGGTGGACGGGACGGTGGGGGCGTAAGGCCGTACGGACGGCGGGACGGTGGGCGCGTAAAGCCGTACGGAGGCGGAGGGTGGGCGCGTCAGGCCGTACGGAGGCGGTCGCGGGCCTGGTCGGCGGGTTTCGGGCCTCGTCGTCGCCCGGCACCGGGCTCATAGACTCGCCCGCATGACCCAGCAGCAGATAGCTCCGGCCCTTGTTCCCGCGTTCGCGCCCGACGGCACACTGCGCGCGTCCATCAACCTCGGCAACCCGATCCTGGCCCAGCGAGGGCCGGCGGGCGGCGAGCCGGTGGGGGTGTCGGTCGACCTCGCGTACGCGTTCGGGCAGCGGCTCGGGGTGCCGGTGGAGCTCGTGGTCTTCGAGAAGGCGGCCGCTTCCGTGGAGGCGGTGAGGGCGGAGAAGGCGGACCTCGGCTTCTTCGCCGTGGACCCCGCGCGGAGCGAGGGGCTGCTGTTCACCGCTCCCTATGTACTGATCGAGGGCAGCTATCTCGTACGCGAGTCGTCCGCGCTGGCCGGCAACGGGGAGGTGGACGTCGAGGGGACCCGTATCTCGGTCGGCTCGGGCAGCGCCTACGACCTCTTCCTCACCCGGGCGATCGAGGCCGCCGAGATCGTGCGGCTGCAGGGCGCGCCCGCCGCGCTCGCCGCCCTGCGGGACGGTGAGGTCGAAGTGGCCGCCGGGATCCGCCAGTTGCTGGAGGAAGAGGCCCGGCGCGCTCCCGGCGTACGGGTGCTGCCGGGGCGCTTCATGGTGATCCAGCAGGCCATGGGCATCCCGGCCGCCCGGGGTACGGCGGCGCAGGAGGTGCTGGCGTCGTTCGTGGAGGAGATGAAGGCGAGCGGGTTCGTCGCCGACGCGCTGGAGCGGCACGGCATCGGGGGGGCGCTCGTGGCACCGGCCGCCCCGCTCCCCGTCTGACCCGCACGGCTCCCCCTCCGGCCCGCATCCCGCCGCGGCGAGGTGCGGGTCAGCTCCTCTCCTGGCCCGCCGCCTCCTCGCCGAGCAGGCGGCGGGCCTTCTCCCGCAGGCGCTGCCGGTGCTCGGGGTCGGTCGCCCGGTCGGCGGCGCGGCCCAGTTCCTCGGCGCGTTCGCGGGTGCGGCGGGCTCGTTCCAGCGGGGTGTCGGGCAGGTTCATGGGGTGTCCTCCGTCGTGGTTCCTCCGTCGGCAACGTGGTGTTGCGTGCGCGGTCGGAGCCCCAGCGTCACCGGAGTCCGGCCGGATCGCATCTCCTGGGGTCACGTACGGTGACCCCGCACGTGGCCTCTGGTGTCGCCGCCGGTCAGTCCAGCGGGCCGCGCAGCGCTGTGGAGTTGCTCCGCCAGGCGGCGAGCAGACGCGTGGCGAGGCGGTCCTCCAGGAGTCCGGTGGCCTCGATGCCGAAGGCGATGTCGGGTTCCAGGTGAGGCTCGTCGGCGAGCAGCCCGCCGATGACATCGCGGCGTACCACCTGTTCGTGCACCGCGTCGGCCTCCACGTGTTCGTCGTAGAACCGCTGGGCCGCCGGTCCCGCGCCGACGCGTTTCAACGCCGCGGCGAGCCGGCGCGAGCCGGGTGAGGAGGTGACCTCGACGGCGGCGAAGTGGCCGACGAGAGCGCCCCTGAGGGAGCGGTGCAGCCCGAACAGGGACATCAGGTTGACGGTGGCGAGCACGTCGGCGGGGGCGGCGTCGAGGTAGTGCCCGTACGCCGTCTCCAGGGACAGGTCGTCCATCAGGTCGGCGTACAGGCGGGCGTGAA
This sequence comes from Streptomyces cyaneofuscatus, assembly GCF_033109485.1. Classification (NCBI taxonomy): domain Bacteria; kingdom Bacillati; phylum Actinomycetota; class Actinomycetes; order Kitasatosporales; family Streptomycetaceae; genus Streptomyces; species Streptomyces cyaneofuscatus. Next base: position 146,066 of record NZ_CP137002.1, read on the forward strand.
TGTCCGCCTCCCGTCCGGCGCCGAACTCGTCGAATTCGACCGCCACCATGGCGGCCTTGGCCCGTCCGTACAGCCGCGGGATCACCCAGGCGTGCGGATCGGCCTCCTTGAGGTGGTAGAGCGAGCGCAGGGCGGCGTACTCGCGCAGGTGCCACAGCTCGCCATCGTTCTGGAGGAAGTGGCTGACGCTGTGGCCGTCGTCGCCGACGGGCTCGACGAGCAGACCGGCCAGGGCCGTTTCCACGTCCCCGTCCGTGCCCGTTCCCTCGCGGAGGGCGGCGAGGAAGGGCTGCTCCAGGGAGCGGCGCAGTCCGAGCAGGGCGGGGTCCCACTCGTGCTCCTCGTCCACGTTCTCGAAGCCCTGGTAGTGCAGCTCGTACAGGACGTAGAGGGCGAGCTGGAGGTCGTCCCCGAAGGGGTCCGCGTCCCCGGCCGCGTGGGCCCGGGGGCCCTCGCCCGTGCGCAGAGCCGCGATGACGTCGCCCGACAGCGGTCCGCGCGGGGCGGGCAGCGGGGGGCTCAGGCGCCTCGGCTCACGGTGGGCGGGCATCAGGCGGCTCCATCGGTACGGTCGGCTCCGTCGGTACGGTCGGCCGCGTCGTCCGGGTGCGGTTCCGGCTTCACCCGGCGGCGGTGGCTGGTGTCGCACCACGGGTACGTACGGGTCTTGCGGCAGGTGCAGATCGCGGCGGTGAAGCGGCGGGAGGTGTACAGGGTGCCGTCGTCGCCGACCACCTCGACGGGCCCCTCCACCAGGAGCGGCCCGTCTCCACCGAGGGTGACGCGGGCGGGCCGTCCGGACCGTTCAGGGCTGCTCGGCACGGATGACCACCAGCTTCTCCTCGTCGGTGTGCTCGTCCAGCAGGCCCCGGCCCCGCAGCCACGGGAGCCGGGAGCGCAGCACGGGCCCGAACGGCACGCTCGCCGTGTCGCTCACCTCGGCCTTCAGGCCTCCGCGTGACAGGTGCCGCAGGGTCGCCTCCGTACCGGTCAGGTCGGAGTGGACCATGAGCAGGACGCCTCCCCTGTGCAGGAGGTAGGGGGCCGCGTCGCAGATGCGGTCCACCACCGCGCGCCCGTCGTGCCCCGCGTCCCAGGCGCGGGCGCTCCCGCGCCTGGGCGGCGGGCCCAGCGGCGAGGGGACGTACGGCGGATTGCTGAGCACCAGGTCGTACATCCGGCCCGGCACCGGGTCGGCGAGGTCGCCGCGGTGGACGGTCACCCGTTGCCCGGCGAGCCGGGCGTTCAGGCGGGCGGTGAGGACGGCGCGGCGGCCGACGTCGACGGCGGTCACGTGGCCGCCCCGGCGGGCGGCGGCCACCGCGAGGAGGCCGCTGCCGGTGCCGAGGTCGATCACCTGGGAACCGGGGCGGACGGTCTCGCGGGCCAAGGCCCGCAGCAGCAGGTGGGTGTCGTGCTGAGGCGCGTAGACACCGGGCAGGGTGCGGACACCCTGCCGCCGGAAAGCGGCCGACGTGTTCACAGTGGCGGTCACGGATACCTCCTGCACGCGTCGGACGCGTGAATCGTGGGTCTTTCCACCCGTCAAGGCTCCGCTCCTTCGGTCCGGGGCGCCAATCGTGGGTTCGCACAGGGTGACCGTTCTTGGGACCCGGCTGACGAACCGAGTTCCCCTGCCCTGTCCGTTCACACCTGCGAAAGCTGGTGGGTGGCAGGGTGGCGGCGGAGCGGGCGGCGCGTGACAGGGCGGGGCCCCGCACACAGCTGTGCGGGGCCCCGCCCTGTCAGGCATTTCGTGTACGTCAGCGCCTGCGCGACGACCCGGTGCGCAGGCCGGAGCCGATCCCTGCCACGTGCAGGGCGAGCAGCGTCAGGCCGATGAGCATGACGTTCGTCGATGCGAACACATCGTTCGTCGAGATGTCCGCCGCGTTGATCAGGAAGGCGATGAAGAACAGAACGGCCGCGGCTATACCGAGCATGATGGTTTCCCTTCCGGAGTGTGGTGAGAGCCATGTGCCCATGAATCGCGGATTCAGACAGCCGAGGGCGCACCAGGGGGGCGTGAGCACGTCACGGCAGTGATCCGTTCGCCATCCCTCGCGCCCTGCCGGGGCTCTCGGGGCGCGGCGAGGATGAGCCGACCGCACAAGATCCCGGCGAATCCGCGCACCCGTCCTTCGGCGGGTGGCCCTGCGGTGGAAGGAATCCACGTTGCTGCTTCTCATCTCCCCCGACGGTGTCGAAGAGGCCCTCGAGTGCGCGAAGGCGGCGGAGCACCTGGACATCGTCGACGTCAAGAAGCCCGACGAGGGCTCGCTCGGCGCGAACTACCCGTGGGTGATCAGGGAGATCCGCGGGGCGGTCCCGGCGGACAAGCCGGTCTCCGCGACCGTGGGGGACGTACCGTACAAGCCCGGCACGGTGGCCCAGGCGGCGCTCGGCGCGGCCGTCTCGGGTGCCACGTACATCAAGGTCGGCCTCTACGGGTGCACGACGCCCGAGCAGGCCATCGAGGTCATGAGCGGGGTCGTGCGGGCCGTGAAGGAGTACCGGCCGGACGCGTTCGTCGTCGCCTCGGGGTATGCCGACGCCCACCGGATCGGCTGCGTCAGCCCGCTCGCGCTGCCCGACATCGCCCGCCGCTCCGGCTCCGACGCGGCGATGCTCGACACCGCGATCAAGGACGGGACCCGGCTGTTCGACCACGTCTCCCCGGCCGCGTGCGCGGAGTTCGTCCGGCTGGCCCACGAGGCGGGGCTGCTCGCCGCCCTGGCGGGCAGCGTGAAGGCGGAGGACCTCGCGACGCTGACCCGCATCGGGACGGACATCGTGGGCGTGCGCGGGGCGGTCTGCGAGGGGGGCGATCGCAACGCCGGCCGGATCCAGCCACGGCTGGTGGCCGCCTTCCGGGCGGAGATGGACCGGCACGCCCAGGAGCACGCGACCACCGTGGCCGCGCTCTGACCGCCGGCGTGCGCCACCGTGAACCGGGCGCCGGAGCCCCCGGTGAGCGCTTCGCCGTGCTCGATCCGGCGACGGGCGAGGCCTTCGGCGAGGCGCCCGACCAGCGGCCGGACGAGCTGGACGATGTCGTCGCCCGGGCCCATGAGGCGTGGCGGGGGTGGCGGTCCGACCCCGCCGCCCGGGCCACCGCCCTGCTCGCCTCGGCCGACGCCGTGGAGGCGGCCGGGGCGGAGCTCGCTCCCCTGCTCACCCGGGAACAGGGCAAGCCCCTGACCGAGTCGTACGCGGAGGTCGCCCGTACGGCGGCCCGGCTGCGCCACTTCGCCGGTATGGCACCCGAGCTGCGGACGATCGCCGACGGGAGGCCGGTGCACAGCGAGATCCGCTGGCGGTCGCTCGGGCCGGTCGCCGCCATCGTCCCGTGGAACTTTCCCCTCCAGCTCGCCTCGGCGAAGTTCGTGCCCGCGCTCGCGGCGGGCAACACGGTGGTGCTCAAGCCCTCCCCCTTCACGCCGCTCGCCACCCGGCTGCTGGCGTCCGTCCTCTCCGCCGCCCTTCCCGAGGGCGTGCTGACCGTGATCACCGGCCGCGAGCCCCTCGGCGCCCTCCTGGCCTCACACCCGGGGATCCGCCATGTGACGTTCACGGGTTCGGTGCCCACCGGGCGGGCCGTCGCGCAGGCCGCGGCGCCCGGCCTCGCCCGGGTCACCCTGGAGCTGGGCGGTAACGACGCCGCCGTCCTGCTGGACGATGTGGATGTGGAGCGGATCGCGGACCGGCTGTTCTGGGCGGCGTTCCGCAACTGCGGGCAGGTGTGCATGGCGGTCAAGCGCGTGTACGCCCCGGCCCGCCTGCACTCCCAGGTGGTCGAGGCCCTGGCGGAACGGGCGAAGACCGTCGTCGTCGGGGCCGGTCTCGACCCGGGCACGGAGCTGGGGCCGCTCAACAACGCCGCCCAGCTGGCCCGGGTGGAGCGGTGCACGGACCGGGCCCTGGCGGACGGGGCCCGTGCCGTGGCCGGTGGTCACCGGCTGGACCGGCCGGGCTACTTCTACGCCCCGACCGTCCTGGCCGATGTGCCTACCGACAGCCAGGTGGTGACGGAGGAGCAGTTCGGCCCGGTCCTGCCGGTGCTGCCGTACCGGAGCCTCGACGAAGCCGTCGAGGCGGCCAACGCCACCCGCTTCGGTCTTGGCGGTTCGGTGTGGGGGACCGATCTGGACCGGGCCGCGGCGGTGGCCGACCGGCTGGAGTGCGGGACGGCGTGGATCAACCACCACGCCGAACTTTCCCTCGCCCAGCCCTTCGCCGGCATCAAGGACAGCGGTGTCGGCGTCGCGGGCGGGGCGTGGGGGCTGTACGGCAACCTCAGGCCGTTCGTCGTCCACCGCCCGAAGGAGGTCCGGCCATGAGGTTCGGTGCGGCGGTACTGCGTTCGTACGAGGACCCGTTCGCCGTGGAGGAGGTGATGCTGAACGCGGGGCCGGCCGAGGGCGAGATCCTGGTCCGGATCGCGGGGTGCGGGATGTGCCGGACCGATCTGGCGGTACGGCGTTCGGCGGGCCGCTCACCGCTGCCGGCGGTGCTCGGCCATGAGGGGTCCGGGGTGGTGGTGGAGACGGGCGGACCGGACACCGGGCTCGCCGTCGGCGACCATGTCGTGCTGAGCTTCGACTCCTGCGGGCGGTGCCGGAGCTGTCTGGGGGCGGCCCCCGCCTACTGCGACCGGTTCGCCGCGCTCAACCTCTTCGGCGGGCGCCCGGAGCACGCGGCCCGGTTCACCGACGTGGCCGGTGGCGCCCTGGCCCCCCGGTGGTTCGGCCAGTCCTCGTTCGCCGCGTTCGCGGTGGTCCCGGCCCGCAACGCCGTACGGGTCGATCCCTCGCTTCCCCTGGCCCTGCTCGGGCCGCTCGGCTGCGGCTTCCTCACCGGTGCCGGAGCGGTTCTCAACTCCTTCGGCGCGGGCCCCGGCGACACCGTCGCGGTCTTCGGCGCGGGGGCGGTGGGGCTGGCCGCGGTGATGGCGGCGACCGCAGCGGGAGCGGTGGCCGTGGCGGTCGACCGGCACCCGGAACGGCTGGCGCTCGCCGAGAAGCTGGACGCGGTCCCGGTGCACGCGGACTCCGCCGATCTGCCGGGGCTCATCCGGCGGCTGACGGACGGCGGCGCGCAGTACGCGCTGGACACCACGGGCTCCGCGCGGCTGATCAACGACGCGCTGCGGGCCCTGCGCCCCACCGGCCATCTCGGCCTGGTGGCCAGGCTGCACACCGCGCTGCCGCTGGAGGTGGGGGCCTTGGACCGGGGCCGGAAGATCTCCCACATCTGCGAGGGGGACGCGGTTCCTGGGCTGCTCGTCCCACGGCTGACCGGGCTGTGGCAGGCCGGGCGGTTCCCCTTCGACCAGCTGATCCGTACGTATCCGCTCGCCGACATCAACGAGGCCGAACGCGACTGCGAGGCGGGCCTGGTGGTCAAGCCGGTGCTGATTCCGTGAGGCCCGCGAATTCCACGTACCGAGGGAGTGCACACATGGTCGACACAGCGCGCCGGAACACCGGCGCGGAAGGCGGCGTGGCCGGAGGGGTCGGCGTGACGGCCCTGCTGGTCGCCGCGGCACGGGCGATCGAGACCCACCGCCCCGACAGCCTGGCCCAGGACGCCTACGCGGAGCACTTCGTGCTCGCCGCCCCGGCGTCCGAGGGCTGGCCGGTCCGTCCGAGGGAGGTCCCGGGCGGGGACCGGGACCCGTTGTGGGGCCGGTTCGCCCGGTACTTCGGGCTGCGGACACGCGTCCTCGACGACTTCCTGCTCCAGTCCGTGCACGCGGGGAACGTCCGCCAGGTGGTGCTGCTCGGGGCGGGGCTGGACGCGCGTGCGTTCCGGCTGGACTGGCCTCCCGGGTGTGTGATCTTCGAGATCGACCGGGGGGAGGTGCTGGCGTTCAAGCACCAGGTGCTCGACGGTCTTTCGGCCGTCCCGAAGGCGGCGCGCGTGCCGGTCCCGATGGATCTGCGCGCCGACTGGGCGGGGGCCCTGCCCGGTGCGGGCTTCGACCCGGCCGCGCCGAGCGTCTGGCTGGTCGAGGGGCTGCTGTTCTACCTGCCTCCGGCCGCCGAGACGTATCTCATCGACACCGTCGACCGGCTCAGCGCCGGAGGAAGCGCGCTGGCCTTCGAGGTCAAGCTGGAGAAGGACCTCCTGGCGTACCGCGACAGCCCGCTCTACACGTCCACGAGGGAACAGATCGGCATCGACCTGCTCGACCTCTTCGACCTGGCTCCCCGCCCCGACTCCGCAGGCCGTCTGGCGGACGGGGGCTGGTCCACCGCCGTCCACACCCCGTTCGACTTCACCCGCCTGCACGGGCGCGGACCGCTGCCCGAGGAGAACGACGCACTGGCGGGCAACCGCTGGGTGTTCGCGGACAAGCCTCGGCCGTAGCCGGCGATCCACCCGGCATCCCGAGGTGAGCCGTCAGCGTGCGTCGCGCAGGTGGAGGAGGTACGTGGCGGTCAGGGCGACAGCCCGGTCCGTGTCGTGCGACAGCTCCGCGAGGGCCTGTGACGCGCGTGTGCCCGGAATGCCTGCCAGCGCCTGGGTGAGCCGTCCGCGTGCGGGCGCTCGGGTGGTGGTGCGGGCAAGGCGCTCGATGAGCCGGTGCGCGATCCGGTCCGCCGTGGCGGTGTCGCTCGCCAGCACGCTCAGTGTGTCGGCCGCGTCGGTGTCGTTCCGGCCCTCCTCCAGCAGGTCGACGAGGGCCGGGACGGCGTCGGTGTCGCCCCGGGCCCCGATCGCCAGAGCCGCGTGGCCCCGGACCACGGGGTCGGGGTGGGCGAGGGCGTCCCGCAGATGCCCGGCGGCCTCACCGCCGGGCAGCACGGCGAGGGAGCGGACGGCGCGTTCGCGCACCGCGGCCACCGGGGAGCCGATCCCCTCCGCCAGCAGGGCCGGGGCGCCGTCGCCCGATCGTGCCAGCGCCCAGCGGAGGGCCCCGGCGACGTTCGGATCGCTCTCGCCGAGCGCCGCCTCGACGAGGGCCTCCACCGGCACCGGAACCTCATCGGCCGAGGAGCCCGGGAAGGCCGATGAGGCCGAGGCGAGCGCCGCACGCTGGCGCACGTCGGCGCTCTTGGACCCCAGCGCCTGGAGGAGCGTGACGACCTGGAGGGCGTCCTCCCAGCCGGCGGGGTCGGCGGCGTGGATCCGGCGCAGCCGCGTGAGCAGCTCGGTCTCCGCCGCGATGCGTTCGCGTGTCCGGCGGATCAGGTCGTCGACGAGCGTGGACGGCGTGAAGTCCGCGTCGTCGAGCGCGCGTTTGACCTCACGCAGCGAAAGGCCCAGCGCCCGCAGGCTCTCGATGTGGAAGATCCGCCGGATGTCCTCCTCGGAGTACTCCCGGTAGCCGGAGCCGGTGCGGCCCGAGGGGTGCACCAGGCCGAGCGACTCGTAGTGCCGGAGCATGCGGGCACTGACCCCGGACCGTCGCGCCACCTCACCGATCAGCACGCCCTACTGTCCCTCCTGGCCGGTGCCACCGAGGGCGACGACGCGCTTCGCCTCCTCGATCGCGAAGGTGAACCCGGCGTCCGGGTCGCGCAGCAGCCGTTGCGTGGCGAGCGCGTGGACGCGGACGCGCGGGTCGGGAGAGCTCGTCGCGGCGAGCAGCAGTGGCTCCACCGTCTCCCCCAGCGCGACGAGTGCCCGGCTCAGGCTCAGCTGTGTCTCGCGTTCACCGCGCCCGAGCTGCGTCGTCAGCACGGTGGCCAGCGCGGCCTCCTCGCCTTCCGGTACGAGCACGGCCGCGGCCCGCCAGGCGCTCCGGGCCACCTCGTCGTCGGCGTCGGTCAGCAGCGACCGGGTGATCGCCGGCCACGCCCGCCGGTCCCCGACCTTCGACAGCGTGTGCAGGGCCTGGCTCCGTGCCTGCGCGCACTCGGATCGGAGTTCGCGGAGCAGCGCCGGGAGGGTCAGGTGGACCGGGTAGCGGGTGAGCGCCCAGGTCAGCATGTCGCGTACGAAGAACTCACCCTCGACCGCACAGCGCCCGACGAGCCGGTCGACGTAACGCGGGTCGGGCGCCGCCCCGATCGCCAGGGCGGCTCGCAGCCGTACGGACGCACGGTCGTCCTCCAGTGCCCTGACCGCCCGTGCCGCGTCGGTGTCCTGTCCTGTGACCGTCATCGCGACCACCTCCTCTCCCCGGAGTGAAGAGCCTGTCACGGTGTCAAGGTCAAGCCGGAGCGGACATCGGACACCCGGCGGTGACATTTAGGTAAGCCTCACCTAATATGACGACTGTCGTCTTCGGGTCCCCACGCGAGAAGCCGGTATCCCCCCTTCTTTGTCATTCGTCCAGGCACGGCTGCCCCCAACCGCTGTGCCGTGCCCTCCCCCGAAGGAGACATGCAGCGCATGTCCATGCCCCGCCGCGGCCACCTCGCCGCTCTCGCCGCACTCACCGTCGTCTCCCTGGGCACCGGTGTCCTCGCCGTTCCCGCCGCCGCTGCCGCTCCGGGCACCGTCGTCGCAGCCCAGGCCGCGCAGGCCGGGACCACGTCGGCGGCCGCCCCGATCCTGGTGTCCGGTGGGTCCTCCTGGGGCCTGAAGAAGTCCTGGTTCGATTACGTCACGCGCTTCGGCGGCTCGGTGACGGTGGCCGACGGCGCCACCAAGGACGCCGCCGGGGTGATCGGTTACCCCGTCAAGCACGGTGCGGTGGACCCCGCCAAGCGCAACGCCGATGTCCGCTTCGGCGGCTCGGTCACCTACGCGGTGCCGGCCCACGACATCACCGCCATCACCCTCGCCAACCCCCGGATCGTCCTCAAGAAGGGCGTGGGGTCGCTCTTCGTGGACGTGACGAGCGACCTGACCGAAGGCCAGGATCCGGTCACCACGGCCGGAGTGGAGCTCGCCGAGCTGAAGGCGTCGGCCGGCGCCCTGAACGGGGCCGTGCTCGACTGGACCGGGATCACGTCGAAGCTCACCGCCAAGGGCGCGCAGATCTTCGCCAACAAGGGCCAGCCGATGTACGAGCCCGGCTCCGCGCTGGACCCCGTCGCCATCGCCGGCACCACCAGCGTCCCCACCCTGACCGTCAGCCAGGTCACCAAGCTCGGCGCGGAGACAGAGGTCACGGTCGAGGGCAAGGGCTACCAGCCCGGCCGCGGCGTCTACCTGGCGCAGTCCGTGGCCCTGGACGGCACCACGTACCCCAGCCTCTACGGCAACGCCGCCTGGATACGCAGCGTCGGCGTCGACGGCACCTTCACCGTGACGGCGAAGCTCACCGAGACGTTCACCTCCGGCACCACCACCGTCGACTGCCGGACCACCGCCTGCTTCGTCACCACCTTCAACTCGCACGACCGCACCGACCCGACCTGGATGCCCTCGCGCGCCCAGGACGTGTCCCAGCAGCTGTACTTCGGCGACGCCGTCCCGGCCGCCGTCGTGACGCAGCAGCCGACCGCCCGTACCGCCCGCTCGGGTGCCGACGCCGTCTTCACCGCCGCCGCGACCGGGTACGACTCGGTCCGCTGGGAGCGCAGCGCGGACGCCGGCAAGACCTGGAGCACCGTCTCCGGCGCCACTTCCACCAAGCTGACGGTCAAGGCGAGCGCCGCGGTGAACAAGCACCGCTACCGCGCCGTGTTCGTCAACGCTTCCGGCGAGACCGCCACCTCGGCCGCCACGCTCACCGTGTCCGCGGTGCCCGCCCGGATCATCTCCTTCAACGCCTCCCCCGAGCCGATCGGCAAGGGGAGCAAGCTGAAGATCGCCGCCACCCTCCAGACCGCCGGTGCCACGAGCAACGCCTGGACCCCGCTGGCCAAGGCGTCCGTCGTCATCGAGTTCCAGGCGAAGGGCGCCAAGACCTGGAGCAAGGCCGCCACGGTCACCACCAGTGCCAAGGGCGCCATCGCGACCTCGGTCACCGCCAAGACGGACGGCACCTGGCGCGCCCGCTACGCCGGGACCGCCGACCGCGCCGCGGCCGTCAGCGGCGCCGACTTCGTGGACGTCAAGCTGCGGACCGCCATCTCCGGCTTCAACGCCTCCCCGGAGCCGGTCCGCAAGGGCCGCACCATCACGGCCAAGGGCACCCTGCGCAGCCTGGACGGCACCTGGAAGAACACCTCGGGCCAGTCCGTGAACATCCTGTTCCAGGCCAAGGGCTCCAAGAAGTGGACCAAGCTGGCCACCGTGCGCACGAACGGCAAGGGCGTCTTCAGCAAGGGCTTCACCGCCAAGAAGGACGGCACCTGGAAGGCCGAGTTCAAGGCCACGGCCGCCCGTCTGGGCACCACGGGCCCGGGCGACTACGTCGACGTCCGCTGACCCGCACCCGCCCGTACGCCCTTCCCGTACGCCCTCCCCGGACGGCCGGTCACCGCAGGCAACTCGCCCGCAGGTGACCGGCCGTCCGGCCGTTCGCCCAGCCCCGCGCCGCCGCCGCGCCGCCGGGCCAGTACGGGACCACGAGCCCGCTCCGCCGCCTCCCGCAGGCCACTTCCCGTAGGCCGAACGGGCGGGCCGTCGCCTCCCGGGGCGCCTCCCCGGGTGTTTCTCCGCCGGGAGCGTGCCGCTGTCGTGATCGTCTCTGACCACCGCCTCCTTCCTCGCGCGGCCGACGCGCCCGATCAGTCCTGCCTCACCGCATCCGAACGGGGTACGTGTGCGGAAGGAGTGGCGAACGGTTCGCCGCCCACCTGACCGGAAGGACGTGAGATGGCCCGCATCCCGGCCGTGGAGCACTCCTTCGCCGCCTGCCCGCTGCCGCCGTCCCCGGACCCCTCGGCCACGGCGTCCACCGCGGCCGGGGCCGTCGACGCGGACGTGGCCGGCGCCGTCCTGCGTACCGCGCGGGCGGTGCTCGCGGAACGGGTCGCCCAGGCGTCCGAGATCGACGCCTCGTTCGCCGGGGAGCTGGCCGGGCGGGTCGCCGACTTCACGCTGCACGGGGGCAAGCGGATGCGCCCCCGGCTCCTGTGGTGGGGGATGCGGGCCTGCGGTGCGGCGGACGCCGGGTCCACGGCGGCCGCGCTGCGCCTGGGGGTCGCGCTGGAGCTCATCCAGACCTGCGCGCTGATCCACGACGACGTGATGGACCGGTCACGGCTGCGCCGGGGGAAGCCCGCCGTGCACATCGGCATCGCCGCCCGGGCGGGCCTGTCCCCGGACTCGGAGCGGGGCTCCGCATTCGGCACCTCCGCCGCCGTGCTGGCCGGGGACCTCGCGCTGGCCTGGGCCGACGACACCGTGGCGGAGACGGCGCTGCCCGCTCCCGTACGACGGCGGATCGGGGTCATCTGGCGCTCCCTGCGGACCGAGATGGTCGCGGGTCAGTACCTTGACCTGCACGGCCAGGCCACCGGGGGCTCCTCGGCGGCGCGGGCGATACGGACCGCCTGCCTCAAAAGCGCCCTGTACTCCGTCGAGCGGCCCCTGGCGATCGGGGCCGCCCTGGCCGACGCCGATGAGCACACCACGGCCGCACTGCGTTCGGCCGGCCGGTGCGCCGGGATCGCCTTCCAGCTCCGGGACGATCTGCTCGGGGTCTTCGGCGACCCGGCGCGGACCGGGAAGCCGTCCGGCGACGACATCCGCGAAGGCAAGCCGACCTACCTCCTCGCCGTCGCCCGGGAACGTGCCGAGGCCGCGGGTGACGAAGGGGCACTGGCCGTCCTCGGCCACGCCGTGGGCAACGCCGATGTCACCGAGAGGGATCTCGCCGATGTACGCGGGGTCTTCGAGGCGACCGGCGCGCGCGCCCATGTGGAGCGCAAGGCGGAGCGCCTCCGCGACCACGCCGTACGCCGGCTGGGCGAGGCCGTCGACCTGGACGCGCACGGCGGCCGGCAGCTGCTCGGCCTGCTGCGCACGGTCTCCGGGGACCCGTCCGGGTTCGGCCCGGCCACCCCCGACGACACGGGCGGGCACCACAGCCCGGCAGCAGCAGGCGTTCTGTCCGTGGCCGAAGGGGGACATGTCCGGTGATCACGGTGAAGGGGCCCGTCGACCATGTGGTGGTGGTCGGTGCCGGTCTGGCGGGGCTCGCCGCCACGCTCCACCTCCTCGGCGCGGGCCGCCGGGTGACGGTGGTCGAGCGGGACTCCGGGCCCGGCGGCCGGGCCGGGCTGCTGGAGTCGGGCGGTTTCCGCATCGACACCGGTCCGACCGTGCTGACCATGCCGGACCTGGTTGAGGAGGCCTTCGCCGCGGTCGGGGACAAGCTGGCCGACCGGCTGGAGCTGATCCCGCTGGACCCGGCCTACCGGGCCAGGTTCGCCGACGGGTCCCAGCTCGACGTGCACACCGACGGGGCCGCGATGGAGGCCGCGGTCGAACAGTTCGCGGGGGCCCGGCAGGCGGTCGGCTACCGTCGGCTGCGGCGGTGGCTGGAACGCCTCTACCGGGTGCAGATGCGCCGGTTCATCGACGCCAACTTCGACTCGCCGCTCCAGCTCGCCCACCCCGATCTCGCGCGGCTCGCCGCCCTCGGCGGTTTCGGCCGGCTCGACGCGCGGATCGGGAGCTTCGTCTCGGACGAACGGCTGCGCAGGGTCTTCTCGTTCCAGGCTCTGTACGCCGGTGTCCCGCCGGCCCGGGCGCTCGCCGCGTACGCCGTCATCGCCTACATGGACACGATCGCCGGGGTGTACTTCCCCAAGGGCGGAATGCACGCGCTGCCCCGGGCGATGGCGGACTCGGCCGCCGAGGCGGGGGCCGCGTTCCGGTACGGGCAGACCGTGACCCGGCTGGAGCGTTCGGGTGAACGGGTCACCGCCGTCGTCACCGACCGGGAGCGCATCCCCTGCGACGCGGTGGTCCTCACCCCCGACCTCCCCGTCACCTACCGGCTGCTCGGCCGCAGCCCCCACCGGCCGCTCCGCCTGCGCCATTCGCCGTCCGCGGTGATCCTGCACGCGGGAACGGACCGCACCTGGCCGGATCTGGCGCACCACACCATCTCGTTCGGCGCGGCCTGGAAGAGCACCTTCCGTGAACTCACCCGCACCGGGGAGCTGATGTCGGACCCCTCCCTCCTCATCACCCGGCCCACCGCCACCGACCCCTCCCTCGCCCCGCCGGGCAAGCACCTCCACTACGTGCTGGCGCCCTGCCCGAACACCGAGGTCGGTCCCGGCGTACGGAAGTGGCGGGAGCTGGGCCCCCGCTACCGGGACGAGCTCCTGGCCGAGCTGGAGCGCCGCGAGATGCCCGGGCTCGGCGCGGCGATCGAGGAGGAGGGGCTGGTCACGCCGGTCGACTGGACCGCCCAAGGCCATGCGGCGGGCACCCCGTTCTCCGTGGCCCACACGTTCCCGCAGACCGGCCCGTTCCGGCCGCGCAACCTGGTGCGGGGCACGGTCAACGCCGTCCTCGCGGGGTGCGGCACCACGCCCGGCGTCGGCGTGCCGACCGTCCTGATCTCCGGAAAGCTGGCCGCTCAGAGGATCACCGGCCCCCGTACCGACTGGAGAGGCACTGCTGCATGACCGTCCGTGAACTCGACGCCGCCGGCATCCACGATCCCGCCCTCCGGGCGGCGTACACCCACTGCCGAGGGCTCAACGCCCGCCACGGCAAGACGTACTTCCTCGCGACGCGGCTGCTGCCCGTCGACCGGCGCCCGGCCGTCCACGCCCTGTACGGCTTCGCCCGCTGGGCCGACGACATCGTGGACGATCTCGACTCCTCGGCCACCCCCGCCGAGCGTGGCCGCGCCCTGCTCGCCCTGGAGGCCCAGTTGGAAGCAGGGCTGGAGGCAGGCTTGGAGGCAGGGCTGCGGCGGGAGGGGGCCACCGAGCCGGTGATCAGCGCGCTCGCCGACACCGCTCGGCGGTACGGCATCGACCGCGTCCACTTCACCGACTTCCTGGCCTCCATGCGCAGCGATCTGACAGTCGGCGGGTACGCCACGTACGAGGAGCTCGGCCGGTACATGCACGGCTCCGCCGCCGTGATCGGCCTCCAGATGCTTCCGGTGCTCGGGACGGTGACGCCGCGCGAGGAGGCCGCTCCGCACGCGGCCGCGCTCGGGGTCGCCTTCCAGCTGACGAACTTCCTGCGGGACGTGGGCGAGGACCTGGACCGGGGCAGGCTCTATCTGCCGGCGGAGCTGCTGGCCGCGCACGGGGTGGACCGGGAGCGCTTCGAGTGGAGCCGGAGGACGAGGGCGCGGGATACGCGGATCACCGACGTCCTGCGGGCCGCCGCCGCCCACAACCGGGCCGTGTACCGGGACGCCCTGCCCGGGATCGCGATGCTCGCCCCGGTGTCGCGGCCCTGTATCCGTACGGCGTTCGTGCTGTACAGCGGCATCCTGGACGCGATCGCGGCCGACGGGTACGCGGTCCTGCACCGCCGGTCGGTGGTCCCGCGCCGACGGCGTGCGGTGGTGGCGCTGGACGGGCTGGTACGGGCTGTCGCCGCACGGGCAGGGAGCCGCCGTGGTGAGGAGGCACCGGTGGTGGGGCCCTCCTGCGCCTCCCCCTCGCCCCGGCCGCGGGTGGCCCCCGTACGCGAGGAGGCGCTATGAGCCCGGCGGCAGGACGCCCGAGCCGCATCCCGTTGCGGCTGCGGCGCACGCCCGTCCCGTGGGACCGGCAGGAGCCCACCTGGCGGGAGGCGAAACCGGGGCTGATCGCGGACGCCCTGAAGCGGGCGCAGAGCCGCCCGTCCGGCAACTGGTACGTCATCGGCGCCTCCCGCGACCTTCCTCCGGGTCGGACGCTCGGCACCACGGTCGGCTCCACCGAGGTGGTGGCCTGGCGGGACGCCGAGGGGAGGCTCCGCACCGGACCGGGGGCCTGCCCGCACCTCGGGGCGCCGCTGCGCGACAGCCCGGTCCGCTGCGGCACGCTGGTCTGCCACTGGCACGGACTGGCCCTGGACGGCGGGCCGTTCGCCGGGTGGGAGCCCTTCCCGGCTTTCGACGACGGGGTCCTGCTCTGGGTGCGGCTGGACCGGGTGGGCGGCGAGACGCCTTCGGAGCGGCCGTACGTTCCGGTCCGGCCGAGGGTCCGGGACGCGGTGGAGGCGGTCTACACGGGCGTGGGCCGCTGCGAGCCGGAGGACGTGGTGGCCAACCGGCTCGACCCGTGGCACGGGGCGTGGTTCCACCCGTACTCCTTCGTGGATCTGACGGTGACCGGAACGCCCGCCGACTCCCCGGGCGACTCCCGGGGTGACTCCCCGGACGACGATGACGGGTTCCTGGTCGACGTGTCCTTCAAGGTGGCCGGGCGGCTGGTGGTCCCGGTGCGGGCCCGGTTCACGGCGCCCGAGCCCCGTACGGTCGTCATGCACATCGTCGAGGGTGAGGGCGCGGGGTCCGTGGTGGAGACGCACGCCACTCCCCTGGCCCCGGACGAGCGGGGGCTGCCGCGTACCGCCGTGACGGAGGCGCTGGTCGCGGCGTCGGACCGGCGCGGTTTCGCGGTGGCCCGCGCGGTCGCGCCGCTGCTGCGCCCGCTGATGCGGGCCTCGGCCGGCCGGTTGTGGCGGGACGACCTGGCGTACGCGGAGAGGCGTTGGGAGCTGCGGGACAGCGGGCGGTTCCCGGGCTGAGCCCGGCGATCGCCCCCGTCCCTCAGTCGGCCCCCAGTGCCGCGAGTCGGCGCAGTGCCGCCGACCGTCCCGCGCGCGGGACGGTCCAGAGTGTCTGCCCGCGTACGCCCCACCGCTCCAACAGGGCGTTCGCGGCGAGGAATCCGCTGGTGGCCGCGCGTTCCATCAGCGCCACCGGCAGCCCGGTGCGGACCATGTCCCCGGCCACCATGACTGCGGGGTCGGGGCTGCGCACGCCGGGCCGGTCCCGGTAGCCGCCGACGGGGAACATCGGGCAGTCCGCCCGCCACTCGTGCCGTTCGTCGACGATGCGGGCGCTCTGCGTCTCCGGGTAGATCCGGTGCAGTTGCCGCAGCGCCTCGGCCTGTACGGCCCCCCGGTCGGCGTCCGGTGCGACGGCGTATGCGTGCAGTTCGACGACGGAGCCCCTGGTGCGCCGGGCCCAGCGGGCCGCCTCGCCCTCCCAGCGGTCCAGGACGCTGACGTTGTCCAGGGGCCCGTAGCCGCTGGTGCCCAGGAAGCCCGGCCGGTCGTACGCCACCGGCCGGTCGAGCCAGAGCCGGGAGACCAGGAACGGCGGTGCGGTGCGCAGCCGTTCGATCCCGGCCCGCCACTCGGCGTCGCCCAGCTCCGGGGAGGCGCCGACGACGCGGCGCAGGCCGCCGCTGTCCAGGGCGAGGACGAGGGCGTCGTAACGCGTGGTGCCCCCGTCCGTGGTGACGTCGAGCCCGCCGTCAGGCAGCGGCCGCACCTGCCGGACCGGTGTCCGGGTCCGTACGTCGACGCCATGTCCGGTCAGATAGCGGTGCAGGGGGTCCCACAGGGCGGTGGGGAACGGCTCGTCGGGGACGTCGAAGAGCAGACCCTCGCTGGAGCCGAGGAAGTAGATGTGGAACATCAGCACCAGTTCCGCCGCCGACAGTTCGCGCGGGTCGGCGAAGAAGCTACGGGAGAACACCTCGAACGCCAGGTGGTGGGCGGCTTCGGGGAAGCGGATGCGGGTGAGGAAGTCATGGGCGCTGATCCCGTCGAGCCGGTCGTAGACCTCGGGGACCCGGACGTCCAGCAACGGCAGGGCGGCGCGCGGGTTCATCCGGGCCAGGTCGCGCACGCCGAAGGTGGGGCTGAGGGCGACGAAGCCCAGGGCACTGAGCGGAGGGGTGCGCGGCACCCGGGCGAAGCTGTCGTGCAGGCCGGAGCTGTGCCGCAGGGGGTAGTCGGGGAGCCGGGTCAGCGCGTCGAGGCCCGCGTCGACCCGGCGCAGCAGGCCGCGCAGGTTGTAGTACTGGCGGAAGAAGGCGTGGAAGCCCCGGCTCATGGTGACGTCCGTGCCGTCGGCCAGCTCGGTGGGCCAGCCGGACAGCCGTCCGCCGAGGCCCGGTTCGCGCTCGTGGAGGGTGACGCGTACGCCGCGCTCCGCCAGGAGGGTGGCCGCTGCGAGACCGGCGATGCCGCCGCCGACGACCGCCGCGGTGGGGGCGTCCTGTGAGGTGAAGCGGGCCCGGCCGTCGGGGGCGGGCACCACGGCCGCCCGGCGGTCGCGGCCGCGCCGGTGGCCCGTGCCGCTGTGGCTGCGGCTGTGGCTGTCGCTGTCGCTGTCGCGCAGGAACATCACGCCCCCTCCCCCGCGCGGCCGACGAAGGTGTGGGTGATGCCGGTCTGCCAGCCGGGCAGCGGGAGGACGCGTACGTCGGTGAACCCGGCCCGGCGCAGCCGCCGGGCGAACGCGGGTGCCGTGTCGAACTCCAGGACACTGCGCCGGAGATGGCGGTAGAGCCCGGCGTCCCCGGTGAGGCGCCCGGCGGGCTGGATGACCGTGGCGCAGACCGTGTTCCACACGGCACGGTGGACGGGTGATCCGCCGAGCGTGTACTCGTGCACGGCGAGGCGGCCGTCCGGGGCGAGCAGACCGCGTACGAGGTCGAGGGCCTTGTCGGGGTCGGCGAGGTTGCGGAAGAGGTACCCGGCGAACACCGCGTCGAAGGAGGCGGGCCGCAGCCTGCCCGCCAGCTCCTCGACCGGGACGTGCACGAAGTCGACGCCCTCCGGCCAGCTCTTGGCCGCCGCCCGGTCCAGCATGCCGGCGGAGGCGTCGACGCCGGTGATACGGGCGTACGGGGCGGCGGCGAGGAGCGCGGCCGTCGAGGCACCCGTACCGCACCCCAGGTCCAGCACGCGCAGCCCGCGTCCGCCGTCGGGCAGCCCCAGCCGGCGGGCGGAGCGGCGCAGATGGCCGTGGTAGCCGGGGCTGGCCGCGACCAGCCGGTCGTAGGCGGCGGAGCCGTGGTCGAAGGCCGCGGACAGGTCGTCGTCGCGCAACAGGGTCATGGGGTGCTCTTCTCGTGGCCGGTCGGTGGAGGCAGGGGGTGGGGTGGTTGGCGTCTGGTCAGGAAGGGGAGTTCGGCGACGGTCCGCAGCATGGGGGCGACCGGGGTCCGGAGGCCGATCAGCAGGTCCTCGTGGAGGTGTGAGCTGCCGTCCAGGAAGCGGAGCAGCCGGGCGGCCGGGACACCGCGGAAGAGGCGGGTGAAGAAGTCGGAGCCGTCCACCCGGCCGCTGTCCAGCGCCCGCAGCATGACCGCGTCCATCGCGCGGGGCCGGGCCCCGTACGGCGCGGGCATCCGCAGCTCGCGGCCGGCGCGGAGCCGGTCGGCGACGGATCGGCTCTGCCGTTGCACGGCCGCGAAGGTGTACCCGGTGGAGGGGCGGGTCGCGCCTCCGGCGGTGCCGATGCGGTGCACGGAGCGCCCGTCGCGGCGCGGGAAGTGTCCGTCCGTCATGGGGATGACGCCGCGCTCCTGTGCGGTGACCCGGAACTCCCCCAGTTTCAGGACCTCCTGGGTGTAGTGGCCGAGGGCACGCCGGTAGGCCTCGGTGGACAGCGGGGCGGGCGAGAACTCGGTGTACTCGACCAGGGCGGTCTGCGGGTCGAGCGGCAGGACGTAGCCGAAGGAGAGTCCCCGCGCGGGCTGTGGCGTACGGAAGTCCATGAGGTCGGCGGTCGTCGGGTCGAAGGCGGGGCGCTCGGTGCGGACGAACCAGCCCATGAAGTGCTGGAGCAGGGTGGTGCGGGCGGGCGGCAGACGGCCGGGTGGGCGGGAGTCGAAGACCCGGCGGCCGCGTACGAGAACCCGTCCGTCCTGGGCCAGGACTTCGCCGCCGCCGTCGGGTGCGTCGCGTACGGCGGTGACCGTGGCCTCGATCCGGCGGAAGCCCGGCGCGTCGGACAGCCGCCGGCCGACCAGGGCCTCGAAGGCGTCCGACCGGAGCATCTTGTAGCGGTAGGGGGACGGTTCGGTGACCGTGGCCGCCCCGTCGGCCGCCCGCACCCGCAGCCAAGGCCAGGAGGCGGCGAGCGCGGAGTCGTAGGCGCCGCCGGGCGGTTCCCAGTAGCACCAGGTGCGCGGCGGCGGCCTCAAGGGCCCCGGCGGGGCGTCGACGAGGACGACCGACAGCGGCACGGCGCCGCCCGGTGCGCACAGGTGGTACGCCAGGCTCAGCCCGGCCGCTCCGGCGCCCACGATGACGACGTCGGGGTCAGGCACGGCTCCCCTCTCGGTTGGGCGGGTACGGATCCCCGCGGCCTGCCAGGTACGGAAATCCTTCCGCACCAGGGGGCCGGACGGATGCGTGCGACGCGCCGTGACACGGCCTCAGGTGGCGCTGTGGTCCGGGTGCCCTCGTGTGCGACGGGCTTCCTTCATCTCGGCTTCGTACAGGTGGTCACGGCCCCCGGCCAGTTCGCCCCGGATCTCCCGCTCGACCGTCCGGAACACGTCGTAGTACGTGGCGTTGTACTCCTCGACGATCTGGAAGGTCCAGTGGCCGGGGATGACGTTGCGGCCGAGGATCTCCCGCTGGACCCGGTCGGCCTGCTCCCCGTGCCCCGCCTCACGGAGCAGCCGTACGGCGTCGTCGAGGCTGAGGTCAGCGCCGCCGGTGAGCTGGTGGAACGCGTAGAGGGCACCGCGGGCCCGTTCGGTGGTCTCCAGCGCCTTCGAGAGGGCGCCGAGCGCCTCGACGGTCGCGTCGGTGACTCCGTCGGGGCGCTGGTGCGACGGGTCGGAAGGCCGGGTCTGCGCGTTCATGGATCTCCTCGTCGACGTCGACGCGTCCGTGCGGCGGTTCACACCCTCCACCTTCCTCGTCAGCGGGCCGGCACACCTGCTGTGACCCCCACCCGGAGCAACGGGTGTCATTTTCCCCTATCACTCCCTATCTTCCCCTCCAGAGGGAATATTGAAGTAATATTCATTCCCATGGAGAGCGGTGAACCTGAGCTTTACTCGATCGGCGAAGTGGCCGAACGGCTGGGTCTGCATGTGCGGACCGTCCGGAACTACGTGCGTGACGGGCGGCTCAAGGCCGTCCGGATCGGCAAGCAGTACCGGATCAGCCGAGCGGACTTCGAGGCGCTGACCGGCAGTTCGAGCACCGCGCCGGCGGACGCGGGGCGGGGACACCTGGAGGTGTCGAGCATCGTGCAGATCGACGCGATCGGCCCCGAGGCCGCGCACCGGCTGAGCACCTTCGTCACCGCGAGCGCGCAGTCCCCCCGGGACGCACCGGATTCCCTGCGCATCCAGACCGTCCACGACAGGGAACGAGCCCGGATGAAGATCGTGATTCTCGGCGGCGCCGCGGCCACCGCCGAGCTGCTGCACCTGATCGACGGCGTGCTCGGCCCGGAGAACGGGCTGCTCGACCTCGGACCGGAGGCGGCGCACCGTGCCTGACCTCCTGGTGGACCACCACGGCACAGCGGTGCTGGCCTGCTCTACGGACGGCCCCTCGATCGCCACCGTGCAGGACGCGCTCGACCAGCTGATCGGACCCGCCTTTCAGGGCGCCGAGGTGGTCGCGGTCCCGGCGGAGCGGCTGAACGACCGCTTCTTCGACCTGAGCACCGGGGTGGCCGGCGCGATCCTCCAGAAGTTCTCCAACTACCGTCTCCGGCTGGTCGTCGTCGGGGACATCACCCGTCATCTGGCGGCGAGCTCGGCCCTGCCCGATCTGGTGCGCGAGGCCAATCAGGGGCGGGACATCTGGTTCGTGGCCGACCTGGACGCTCTGGCCGCCCGTCTGGCCGGGTAGCGCGCCCTGCCGGTGCGGCGGCCCCGCGCGGACGGGCACCCTTGCGGGGCCGTCGGCGCGGGGCCGCACCGTGAACTACTCCTCCTCGCCGCCCTCCCCCTCGTCGTCGCCCTCGAAGGCGTCTCCGATCTCGTCGATCACCTCGGCGGCGACCATTCCGCCGACGACACCGACGGCGGCGCCCGCCGCGACTCCGGCCACCACCGCCCCGGTGCCGGGACCGGACCGGTGGTGGTCGTCGTGGTGGTGGTGGCCGCCGCCCTGTGCGTACGGGTACGGCGCGGCGTGGGCCGCGTGGGCGCCGATCACCTGCTGCAGCCAGGCGTCGACCTCGGCGTTGCGGTCGGCCTGCGGCAGGGCGTGGTGCGAGGTGGTGAAGCGGTGCACGGTGTCATGACTCTCCGAGAAGAGCCCGGCCCGCTTGTCCGCCTCGATCACGACCTCCAGGCCGTCCGGCGCGGCGAGGAACGTCACCTCGATCTCGTTCACCGCGTGGGCCTGGCCGGCGGGCGGCACGATCTCGATCTCCTGGTAGCAAGGCAGCCGCTGACCGGTCCCCCGGATGTGACCGAGCTCCAGATCGGCCGACTTGAAGCCGTATCCGAGCTGCCCGAACGCCTCCAGGATCGCCTCCTGGGCGGGCAGCGGGCCCACCGCGAGCGCGTCGAGGTCGCCCTTGTCCCGTGCTCCGGCCACCTCCAGTTCCGTACGGATCCCGAGGACGGGGCCCAGCGGCTGGCCGTGGAGCTGTGTGACCGGGGTCTCCCAGGGCAGGGTGACGGTGAACGGCACGGTGTGCTCGGCGTCCTCCGCGAGCCGGAATCCGCCGCCGACGGTGAACCGTTCGAGGACGACCGTGGAGTCGTGCTCCTCGTCGTTACCCTCCACCTCGACCCGGGCGACCAGGAGGAGGGAGATCTGTTCCACCGTCACATCCGTTCCGCCGCCGCGCAGCCGGACCTCACCGGAGAGCGGTCCGCCGGGAAGGGCGGGGTCGGGCTGCAGGACGGTGTCGACCGAGGGACCGCCGACTCCGAGGGCTCCGAGCAACTTCTTGAACACCATGTCCGGCGTCCACTCCTTCTTCGTGTGGTGAAAACACCTGCCTACCCATCCGACCACACCTGTGATGCGTGCCACTCCCCTTTGCTTTGCGCCCCCTTTACTATCTACAAAGCGGGTTTCCACCCGCCGCCAGACGTCGAACCCGACGACCGAACAGAGAAGGAGCTGCGGTACCGCAATGGGTGAGCCTCCCAGTACGAACCGTGTCATCCCCACCCCTGCTCACCAGGGGACGGAGGTGACACGGTGAGCGAAGTACTCCTGCTCCTTCTCGCCCTCGGTCTGACTCTGGCGTGCGCGGTGTTCGTCGCAGCCGAGTTCTCGCTGACCACCATCGAGCGCGGTGAGCTCGAACGAGCCGCGCAGGCCGGTGAGCGCGGAGCCGAAAGCGCACTCAAGGCCGCCAAGCGGCTGACCTTCCAGCTGTCCGGCGCCCAGCTCGGCATCACCGTGACGTCTCTGGTCATCGGCATGCTGGCCGAGCCGGCCCTCGCCGGGCTCCTGCGCTCCCCGCTGGAGTCCGCCGGTGTTCCGGCCGGAGCCGTCTCCACGGTCGCGACCCTGCTCGGTGTGGCGCTGTCCACCGTCGTCCTCATGGTCGTCGGTGAGCTCGTCCCGAAGAACTGGGCGATCTCCAGCCCGCTCGCCGTCGCCAAGGTCGTGTCCGGCCCGCAGCGCGCGTTCACGGCCTGCTTCGCCCCGCTGATCCGCCACCTCAACAACACGGCCAACCGCGCCCTGCGCCGGTTCGGCCTGGAGCCGGCGGAGGAGCTGGCCTCGGCCCGTACCCCGCAGGAGCTCATCGCCCTCGCCGAGCACTCGGCCCGCCAGGGCGCCATCGAGCAGGACTCGGCGGAGCTCTTCGTCCGCACCCTGAACCTGGCGGAGCTGTCCGCCGAGAACGTGATGACGCCCCGGGTGGACGTGCGGGCCCTGGAGTCCCACGCCACCGCGGCCGACGCCGCCAACCTCACGCTGGCCACCGGCCTGTCCCGCTTCCCGGTCTACCGCGACAGCCTGGACCACGTCATCGGGACGATCCACATCCGCGACGTGCTGGCCCTGGAGGAGTCGAAGCGCGCCCGGACCCCGGTCACCGCGCTGGCCACCGAGCCCCTCCTCGTACCGGACTCGCTGCCCGTGGACCGGCTGCTGGCGCAGATGCGCCGGCACCGGACCATGGCCGTCGTCATCGACGAGTACGGCGGTACGGCGGGCGTCGCCACGGTGGAGGACATCGTGGAGGAGGTCGTCGGAGAGGTCCGCGACGAGCACGACCCGCACGAGCGCCCCGACCTGGCACCGGCCGAGCCGCTCGGCGACGGCCGTCAGGTCTGGGCGGCCGAGGGCAGCATCCGGCTGGACCAGCTCGACCGGATCGGCTTCTCCGCGCCGGACGGCCCGTACGAGACGCTCGCCGGGCTGCTCGCCAACCAGCTCGCCCGCATCCCCGTCCGCACGGACCGGGTGGAGGTCGACGGCTGGCAGTTCGACGTCCTCGACATCGAACACCACCGGGCCGACCGGGTGCGGATCACCGCGCCCGCCCCGGCCCTGACCCTCGTGGAGGAGGACGCCCGATGACCACCGTTCAGCTTCTCATCGGCGCGTTCACGCTCCTCACGAACGCGTTCTTCGTCGGCGCGGAGTTCGCCCTGATCTCCGTGCGCCGCAGCCAGATCGAGCCGGATGCCCTGCGCGGCAGCCGGCGGGCGAAGAGCACCCTGTGGGGTATCGAGCACCTGTCGGCCGCCATGGCCACGGCCCAGCTCGGCATCACGATCTCCTCGCTGGTGCTGGGCGCGGTCGCCGAACCGGCCATCGCCCATCTGCTGGAGCCGCCGTTCGACGCGATCGGCGTGCCGGACGCGCTGGTACACCCGATCGCCTTCGTCATCGCGCTGACCCTGGCGACCTATCTCCACATGCTCATCGGCGAGATGATCCCGAAGAACATCGCGCTCGCCGCGCCCGTCGCGACAGCCCTGGCGCTGGGTCCGTCCCTGGTGGCGCTGACCCGGGCGCTGCGCCCGGTCATCTTCGGTATCAACGCGTTCGCCAACATGCTGCTGCGGCTGCTGAAGGTGGAGCCGAAGGACGAGGTCGCCTCGGTCTTCACCGACGACGAGCTGGTCCGTCTGGTGAAGGACTCGTCCGACGCCGGTCTCCTCGCCCCGGCCGACGGCGAGCGGCTGCGGGACGCCCTGGAGCTGGGCACCCGGCCGGTCGGCGAGGTGCTGGTCCCGCTGAACCGGACCGTCACCGTCGACCTCGGCATCACCCCGCAGCAGCTGGAGCGGGCCGCGGTCGCCTCGGGCTTCTCCCGGCTGCCGGTGACCGGGCCGGACGACGGGGTGCTGGGCTATCTGCACATCAAGGACGCCCTGGGGGTCGCGGAGCGCACCAAGCCGCTGCCCACGAGCGCGATCCACCCGGTCATCCGGGTCGAGATCGACACTCCGCTAGACGACACCCTGACGGCGATGCGTGCCGCCGGTACGCACCTCGCCGCCGTCGCCGGGGACAAGGGGACGGTCATCGGCTTCGTGACGATGGAGGACGTCCTGGAGGAGCTGGTCGGCCCCGCCACGGTCTGACCGTACGAGATGCTCGCAGGGGAGGCGGTCCGGTGTTCCGGGCCGCCTCCCCCTCGTCGTGCCCACTGTCCGGACGGGCCGCTTGTCGAGCACGTAAGCTCGGCGGATGGCCAAGTACTTCGACGTGCACCCCGAGAATCCCCAGCCGCGCACCATCAGCACGGTGGTCGACAGCATCCGTTCCGGTGCGCTCGTCGCGTATCCGACCGATTCCTGTTACGCGCTGGGCTGTCAGCTGGGCAACCGCGACGGCATCGCCCGGATCAGGTCCATCCGCAACCTCGACGACCGCCACCACTTCACGCTGGTGTGCCACGACTTCGCGCAGCTCGCGCAGTTCGTCCGCGTCGACAACGACGTGTTCCGCGCCGTCAAGGCGGCCACGCCCGGCAGCTACACCTTCATCCTCCCGGCGACGAAGGAGGTGCCCCGCCAGCTGCTGCACCCGAAGAAGAAGACGGTCGGCGTCCGTATCCCCGACCACGTCGTGACCCAGGCACTGGTCGCCGAGCTGGGCGAGCCGCTGCTGTCCAGCACCCTGCTGCTGCCGGACGAGGAGGAGCCGCTGACGCAGGGCTGGGAGATCAAGGAGCGGCTCGACCACGAGGTGGACGCCGTGATCGACTCGGGCGACTGCGGCACCGAGCCGACCACGGTGATCGACTTCTCCGGTGACGAGCCGGAGATCGTACGGCGGGGCGCCGGCGACCCGTCGCGTTTCGAGTAGGCGGCCGTGGCGGGCGAGCGGTTGCGGTTCGACGGCTGGATCGCCGGTGTGGGGACCTCTTCGGGGACCCGGCTGGTGGTCGGGCACTGGCCGCGTTCGCCGTTCGGGGCGTTCAGCGACGTCATGGTCGAGCATCCCGACGGCGAGCGGGTCCTGCTGGCCCCGTCCCGGACGGTCGCGGACTTCGTCGCCGCCACGTACCGCTTCGACCGGACCGAGGTGGTCCCGGTCTCCGTCACCGGTTCCGTCTCCCGCAGCGGGCACGTCTGGGTCGTCGAGGCGGGGCCGCTGCACCTGCGGCTGCGGGCCGGACGGCGGACCGCCCTCGGCCGGCTGCTGTCCGCCGTACCGGCCCCGCTCGTCCACAGCCCGCTCTGGGCCGCACTGTGCGACGTACCGGCCCGGCTCCTCATGCCCGGCGTCCGCACCCTGGGCCGGGCGGGCCCGGGGCGGCGGGAGTGGTACGGGGCACGGGACCTGCGGCCGGTCCTGGCCGCCGACGCCGTCCTGGACGGTGTGGACCTGGGCCCGCTCGCCCCGCTCGATCCGCCCGTCGCCTTCGGGTTCGGCTCCGCCCCGCGCACCCCCGCCCTGGTGCGCGTCACCACAACGGTGGAAATCGGGGCCGCCCGGCGGTGAGGGCCTCCCTCCGGGCCCCGGCAGGGCCCGGCCCTCCCCGGCGGGTCCACGGCCCGCTCGCGGAGAGGGCGGGCAGCGGATGCGCGGGGGCAGGGCGCGGCGCAGGGTGGACCCATGGCGAATCCCCCCATCGTCATCCACCGGCCGACCCCCTCGGGCGGCCGCCGGGTGACCGTGCACTACGAAGGCCGGGACGAGATACTCGGGCTGGCCCACAGCGACCACGACGTGATCGTGTTCCTGAGCGAGGCCGGCCTCGAAGAAGCGGACCGGATCCTCGACAACCCGGTCTGGGTGGAATGGCGGGGCGGACGCGCCCACCGCTACGAAGCGGCCTGACGGGAGCCGTCGAAGAGTTCCCGTACCTCCTCGGCGTCGGTCTCCCTCAGCTCGTCGTCCAGCAGGATCCAGCGGGTGATGCCCACGGACTCCAGGAACGGCAGGTCGTGGCTGGCGATGACGAGAGCGCCCTCGTAGGACTCCAGGGCGCTCGTCAGCTGCCGCACGCTGGCCAGGTCGAGGTTGTTCGTCGGCTCGTCCAGCAGGAGCAGCTGCGGGGCGGGGGCGGCGAGCATCGTTGCCGCGAGCGCGGCCCGGAAGCGTTCACCGCCCGAGAGGGTGCCCGCCTGCTGCTCGGCGCGGGCGCCCTTGAAGAGGAACCGGGCGAGCTGGGAGCGGATCTGGTTGTCGGTGGTGCCGGGCGCCGTGCGGGCGACGTTCGCGGCGACGCTCAGGGTGTCGTCGAGGACGTCCAGCCGCTGCGGGAGGAACTTCAGCGGCACCGACGCCACCGCCTCGCCGGAGCTCGGCGCGAGCTCTCCCGTGAGCGTGCGCAGCAGGGTCGTCTTGCCCGCCCCGTTGCGGCCGACCAGGGCGATGCGCTCGGGCCCCTTCACCTGAAGGCTGCCCTCGCGCAGCCGTCCGTAGGTCAGGCTCAGCTCCCGGACGGTCAGGACGGTGCGCCCGGCCGGTACGGCGGTGTGGGGCAGGCTCACCTTGATCTCGGCGTCGCGGCGGACGGCTTCGGCGGCCTCCTCCCGGCGTTCGCGGGCCTCGTCAAGGCGGTCCTCGTGCAGCCCGCGCAGCCGGTCCCCGGACTCCTGGGCGGAGCGCTTGCGCTCCCCGGCGACGATGCGCGGGGCCTTCCGCTGGCCGTCGAGCTTCTTGTCGTGGCGCTGGCGGCGGGCCACCTTGGTGCGGGTCTCCTCCAGCTCGCGCTGCTGGCGCCGTACGTCGGCCTCGGCGGAGCGGAGCATCCGGCCGGCGGCCTCCTGCTGGGTGGCGAGGGCGTCCTGGTAGGCGGACCAGCCGCCTCCGTACCAGTTCACCGCCCCCGATCGCAGCTCGGCGATGCGGTCGACCCGCTCCAGCAGGTCCCGGTCGTGGCTGACGACGATGAGGATGCCGGTGCGCCAGGAGTCGACGGCGTCGTAGAGCCTGCGGCGGGCGAACAGGTCCAGGTTGTTGGTGGGCTCGTCGAGGAGGAGGACGTCGGGTCGCTCGAGCAGGAGGGCGGCCAGGCGCAGCAGGACGGTCTCCCCGCCGGACAGCTGCCCGACGGTGCGGTCCAGTTCCACGGCGCCGAGGCCGAGGGAGCCGAGGGTGGCCAGGGCGCGTTCCTCGACGTCCCAGTCGTCGCCGACCGTCTCGAAGTGTTCCTCCCGTACGTCTCCGGACTCGATGGCGCGCAGGGCGGCCCGCCGCTCGGCGATGCCGAGGGCCCCGTCGACCCGCAGCTCCGTGTCCAGGGTGATGTTCTGCGGCAGGTAGGCGAGGTTTCCGCCCACGGTGACGGATCCCTCCGCGGGGCGCAGCTGCCCGGCGAGCAGGCGCAGCAGGGTCGACTTGCCGGTGCCGTTGGTGCCGACCAGGCCGGTGCGGCCGCGGGGGACGGTGAGGGAGAGCCCGTCGAAGAGGCTGGTGCCGTCGGGCCACCGGAAGGTGAGGTGGGAGACGGCGACGGAGGCGCTGGGCGCGGTGGGATGGCTCATGGTGGCAGCTCGCAGTCGGAAGCGTGGGGAACGGGGGGCTTCGTATGCGAACAGCACGCGGCGACCCGGCTCGGTGGGCCGGAGAGTGGTGGGAGAGAAGTCCTGCGAAGGTGTGGGACGGCTCAGCACCGAGGTCGCATCCACGCGGAAGTCACGGGCGGCAGACATGCCGACAGCGTCGTGACCGGTGTACGGGTCAGGCCGTACCGCGTGATGATCGCGGACCTCAGATGCGCAACGTCCACCTCTATCGGAGACAACAGGACGTGATCAGCGTAGCGGAGGCCCGCGGGGGCGTCGAGGGATTATCTACGCGGTGGCCTGCGGGGCCTCGGTGCTCAGCGGGGCGTCCAGGTCGCCGCCGCGCGGCCCGGGCACGCGTGCGGCTTCCGGGAGGAACGGGGCGCGGCGGATGACGAGGGTGGCGACGAGGGCCGCGATTCCGGCGAGGGCGAATCCGTAGGGCGGGGTGGCCCCGGTGGGGTGGGTCTCGTAGACCAGCGCCGCCGACAGCACGATGAGGACCGCGGGGATGCGGCCGTGCTGCTGGGTGGCGGCCACGACCACGAGCCCCCACAGCAGGTACCACGGTTGCACCATGGGCGAGAGCGCGACCAGTACCAGCAGCCCCAGGCCCAGGGCGTGGACCGGTGGCAGGTGGCCCTTCATGGACCGCCATGCGAGGACGAAGATCAGGACGACCGCCGCCGCCAGGCCGAGGGTCTGCACGGCGGACTTGACCGGTTCGGGGTCGGTGCCCAGGAGCAGGCGGCCCAGCTCGCCCAGGCCCAGGCCGAGGTCGCTGACGACGGAGAGAGCCGTGTGGATGTTGCCGGCGACGCCCTGGGTCCTGAGCCAGCCGAAGCCGGTACCGCTGACCACCGTCGCCGATCCGGCGACGGCACACGCGACGAGGCCGGGCGCGAGGAGTCCCTTGGCCCACCGCCGTAGCTGCGGCCCGGTCGCCGACGCGTGCACCATCACGCCGATGAACAGCAGCGACACGGCCGCCGGGGACTTGACCATCATCGCGAGCCCGACGAGGGCGCTGCCGGCCACCCATCGGCCGCGCAGCGCGAGCGCGAGCCCGGCCAGCATGAGGCCGATCATCAGGCCGTCGTTGTGCATGCCCGCGACGACGTGCATGAGCAGGAGCGGGTTGAGCGCCCCCAGCCACAGGGCGCGGCTCTCGCTGGTGCCGTGCTCCCGGGCCAGCCTGCGCAGGGCCCAGACGACGAGGACGAGTGAGGCCAGCGCGATGAGCCGCATCGCCAGGACCGCGGGGACGATGGTGCCGCCGGTCGTCTTCGCCACGGCGGCGGAGAGCAGGAGGAAGAGCGGGCCGTACGGGGCCGGGGTGTCGCGCCAGTGGTTGCCGACGCTCGCCGCCGCGTCGCCGCCGATTCCGGCGGGATCCAGGCTGGAGGGGCCGACGGTGTAGACGTCGTGGCCTTCGATGACCATGGCGCCCTGGGCGATGTAGCTGTAGACGTCGGCGCTGTAGAGCGGGGGCGTGAGCAGGAACGGCGCGGTCCACCAGGCGAGGGTGGTGAGCGTCTCGCGTACGGAGGGCGCGGTTCTGCCGTACTGCCACCAGGCGACGACGAGCACGGTGAGTCCGGCGTAGGCGAGGACGGCGGCCGCTGTCCGCACGGTGGAGCCGTGGTCGACCCAGAGGCCCCAGGGGTCGTGGGCCGGCAGTTTCCCGGAGAACCAGCCGCCCGCGGCGGTCGCCAGGGCGGCTGCCGCACCCAGCCGACGGTATCCGACAGCGCTCAAAGCCCACATGACCGGAGAACCTATCGGACGCCGTGCGGCCCCCGTCCTCCTCCCCCGCTCCTAGCGGACGTCGCCCCGCCAGTCCCACTGGTGGCCGTCGATCGAGCGGGGCCCGTACTCGGCGCGGCCGCCCGGTCCGTAGGCGCCTATCTCCGTCACCAGTCCGGCCCCCTCACGAAGTGCTGTCTCGCTCCAGCCGGTGACGTCCAGGAGCAGCCCGTCGAGCGGGCCGCCGACCAGCTCCCGGTAGTCGTGGCCCGGCCTGGGGCCGGGGTGCGGATCGTCGTGGTCGGCGCCGTACACCCGTCGCTGCCTCATCAGCTCGTCCATGCAAGGCAGCATCCCACCGGCCACTGACAACGGCCCGGCGTGCGGGGCCATCCGGCCACCGTCGTGCGCCGGTCCCCGGCGGAGTCGCCGCCGCGCGGAGGGCGCCATATGATTCAGGGACTCACGCACCGCGGAGCAGCCCATGAACCGGCGTCGGACTCCCCGCTCGGTAAGCGCCGAGGACCTGCTGACCACGTTGCAGAGCCTCACTGCCCGCGCTCGGCGGGAGGTGGAATTCCACCAGGCCAGAGTGGAACTCGCGCAGGCCCTTCAGCGCGACATGCTTCCGGCGACCCTTCCCGAGCTGCCCGGTCTCCGGTCCGCGGCGCGGTACGCGCCCGCCCGTGACGGCCTGGACATCGGCGGTGACTGGTACGACGGCTTCGCGCTGGCCGACGGTGCCCTGGGGTTCGCCATCGGTGACGTGCAGGGGCACGACGTGGAGGCAGCCGCCTTCATGGGGCAGGTCCGCATCGCGATGCGGGCGATCGCGGGGACGGTCTCCGACCCGGGTGAGGTCATGGGCCGGACCAACGACCTCCTGCTGTCCGTGGACTCCGGTCTCTTCGCGACCTGTACGTTCCTGCGGCTGGACCCGCACACCTGGGAGCTGCACAGTGCGCGGGCCGGGCATGTGGCCAGCGTCTGGGCGACCGTGGACGGGCGGTCGGGCGTCACGGAGGACCCGGGAGGCCTGCCGCTGGGCATCCAGACGGGTGAGAAGTACCCCGTCACCCGGCGGACCCTGGACGCGGACGGCGCGATCGTGCTGCTGACCGACGGTGTGATCGAGGGCCCGTCGCTGCTGATCGAGGACGGCCTCGAACGGGTGCGGCGGCTGGTCGCCGCCCACGCCGGGGAGAGCGCGGACGCGCTGGCCGACGGGGTGCTCGGGGCGGCGGAGCTGACGGGCCACGAGGACGACGCGGCCGTGCTCGTCCTGCGGCACGCCCCGGCCCGGGCGCGCTGACGCCGGGGGTGGCAGGGCGCGTGTCACCGGCTGCCTCCTCCGCGCGGCCGGTGTCTGATGAGTGCTGTGATCCACAGCAAGGAAGCCAGACGTCGGGCCGTTTACGTGGCGCAGATCCTGGGCGTGACCGGCGCCTACTACCTCTCGGGGCGGCTCGGGCTGACACGCCAGGTGGTGGTGGACGGCGCGGTGGTCACCCCGCTCTGGCCGCCCACCGGGATCTCGCTCGCCGCCCTGCTGTACTTCGGCGCCCGGGTCTGGCCGGGCATCGCCCTGGGCGCGTTCTTCACCGTCTCCGCCATCGGTGACGCGTTCACCGTCTCCCGGCTGGGCATCGTGCTGGGCAACACGCTCGCGCCGCTGGCCGCCTACGCGCTGCTGCGCAGGGTGGGATTCCGCAGTGAACTGGCCCGGCTGCGGGACGGGGTCTGCCTGGTCTTCCTCGGCGCGTTCGCCGGGATGCTGATCAGCGCCACGGCCGGCAGCGTGACGCTGATGCTCGACGACAAGGTTCCGCCGGGGCGGTTCTGGCTGGTCTGGTCGTCGTGGTGGGCCGGGGACGCCATGGGGGTCCTCGTGGTCACCCCCGTACTGCTGGTGCTGAGCCGGGCGCGGTGGCCTCGGCTGTCCGACCGGTGGCCGGAGGCGTGCCTGCTCGCGGTCGTCGTGGTGGTGGCGGGGTTCTTCTCCACCCGGAGCTCACTCTCGATGATCTACCTGGTGTTCCCGGTGATCATCTGGGCGGCGCTCCGGTTCCAGCTGCCCGGCAGCGCGCCGTGCGCCCTGGTGGTGTCGGTGCTGGCGATCACCGCGGGCACGGACGGGCTGGGGCCGTTCGCGGGCCATACGCTCATGGAGATCATGGCCAACCTGACCGTGCTCAACGGATGCGTGGCGCTCACGGCGCTGCTGCTCGGGGCGATCGTGGCCGAGCACCAGAACATCCGCCGTGAGACGGAGCACGCGGTGGTGGAGCTGGAGGCGCTGGTGGAACAGCTCGCGCCGCTCCCGGGACGGCCCGCGGCGCGGTACGACGACGATCCGCCGCAGTCCGGTCGGTGACCGCTCGCGCGTACACGCCCGGTCCCGTACGCGCTCAGTAGGGCAGCGGCCGACCGGAAGGGGTCCGCAGGTCGAGCGGGGGCGGCCCGGACGGGGGCGGGGGTCGACGGACAACGATGCGGATGCGGCCCATGGCCACCACCTCCTCCAGGTGACCGGTATCTGCCCAGTCGGCTCGGCTTCACACTTCCCGTCCACCGTGCGGACTCCTCGGGCGCCCGGATGCGGGCCGGGCCGGGTGCGGCGACCCTTGAAGGGTTGGGGGCTCAGAGGCGAGGAGGATCAGGCATGTCCGCGATGGACAAGATCAAGAAGATGCTCAAGGGCCATGAGGACCAGGCGGGCAAGGGCGTCGACAAGGCGGGAGACATGGTCGACGACCGCACCAAGGGCAAGTACAGCGGCCACGTCGACACCGCTCAGGACAAGCTCAGGCAGCAGTTCGGGACGGAGCGCGACCAGGACGGACCGCCGCGCTCCTAACGCCACCGGCCGTGACGGGTCTGTGCCACAGAACGTGTTCTGTGGCACAGACCCGTCACGTGCGGCCGAAGAAATCCGGGGCGATTATCAGATTCTTGTTATTGTCCGGCCCGCACCGCATCTCCCGAGTGTGGGAAGTGACAGCACCGGACCCCGGAAGAGTGAGCACAGCATGGGCAAGGATCACGGGACGGCCTTGATCGCGGCGGCGCGGAACGGCGACCAGGAGGCCAAGGACCGGCTCGTCGCGGCGTATCTGCCGTTGCTGTACAACGTCGTCGGTCGGGCGTTGAACGGGCACGCGGATGTCGACGACGTGGTGCAGGAGACGGTGCTGCGCATGCTGCGCAGCCTGCCGGAGCTCCGCGACCCGGAGAGATTCCGGTCCTGGCTGGTGGCGATCGCCATGAACGAGATACGCCGGCACTGGCGCGAGGGCCAGTCGGGGACGGTCTCCGCCGGCCGGCTGGACGACGCGTTCGACCTGGCCGATCCGCGCGCCGACTTCGTCGAGCTGACCATTCTGCGGCTCGGGCTGACCGGGCAGCGGCGCCAGGTGGCGGAGGCGACGCGGTGGCTGGACGAGGACGACCGCGCGCTGCTGTCGCTGTGGTGGCTGGAGACGGCGGGGCAGCTGTCGCGGGCCGAGGTCGCGGCGGCGCTGGAGCTCTCCGCCCAGCACACGGCCGTACGCGTCCAGCGGATGAAGGCGCAGCTGGAGGCGGCCCGGGTCGTGGTGGGCGCACTGGCGGCCGACCCGCCGTGCGTGCTGCTGGAGGACATCCTGGCCGGCTGGGACGGGGTCCCGTCCGCCCTGTGGCGCAAGCGGCTGGCCCGCCACGCCCGTGAGTGCACCGTCTGCTCGGGCCACGGATCGGGGCTCGTACCGGCGGAGGGGCTGCTGGTCGGTCTCGCGCTGGTCCCGGTGGCCGGGGCCGCGGGAGCGGCGGTGGCGCCGGAGCTGCTGACGACGGCCGCGCACCTCACCGTGGACTCCGCGGCCGGGGCCGGACGGGCCGAGCGCAGGCGCGGTCAGGTACGGCGGCGCCGCCGCAACTCGGCCATCGCCGCCGTGGTCGCCGTCGCGGCGCTGGGGACCGGCGGCGCGGCCGTGCACCTCTACACCGACGGCGAGGAGCGGGACGCGACGACCCTGAGCGCCGGGGTGCCCACCGATGGCGCGACCCTCCCCACGAGCGCCGCCCCCTCCCCCACGAGGACGGCACCGTCGCCGTCGGCCTCGGCGTCGTCCGCCTCGCCCTCGGCCAGTGCCTCGCCGTTGAAGAGCCCTTCGCGCAAGCCGAAGCGCCAGCCCTCGCCGACGAAGAGCACCCGGCCCCCCGCGCCGAGCACGTCCGCCCCGGCCCCGAAGCCCCCGCCGCCGCCCGCCCCCGCGCCCGCACCTCCGGCGTCGGAGGGCGGCCAGGTCCTCCAGATCGTCAACACCGAGCGGGCGAAGGAGGGCTGCGGTCCGGTGACCTCCAACGACCTGCTGGCGACGGCGGCGCAGCGGCACTCCGCCGACATGGCGGCCCAGGACTACTTCTCGCACACCTCGCTGGACGGCCGCGACCCGGGCGACCGGATCACCGCGGCCGGATACCGGTGGAGCACCTACGGCGAGAACATCGCCAAGGGGCAGCGGACCCCGGCCGATGTGATGCGGGCGTGGATGAACAGCCCGGGGCACCGCGCGAACATCCTGAACTGCTCCTTCAAGGAGATGGGCATCGGGAAGGTGGACTCCGGCGGCGGGCCGGTGTGGACGCAGAAGTTCGGCGCACGGTGAGCCCGGCGCGCTGAGCACCGCACGGTGAGCCCTGCGCGCCGAGCACCCTGCGCCGAGCATCGCGCGGTGATCTTTCACCTGGTGGAAATGCGGGCGAAGCACCGCCTCCACCTCGGTGTTCCAGACTGGCAGCAGCGCCCAGGCCGATGGTGTCCGCCGGCGGATCCCCTTCCCCTGCGGACTGGAGCCCGGTCGTGTCACCCGCTTTCCCCCTCGCCGCCCGGCCGTTGCCGCTCTGGCTCGGCCATGTCCTGCGGACCCAGCGCGGGCCTGTCCACGCTGGTGCGGTGGTGCGCGGGGCGCTCGCCATGCTCCCGCTGCTGCTGGCGGTGGCCGCCGACCGGCCGACGGCGGGTGTTCCGGCGGCGCTGGGGGCGATGTTCGCCGGGATCAACGACCGCCCGGGCGGCCGCCGCTCGTCCGTGTCGCGGGTGGGGGTCCCGGCGCTCGCTGGCGCCGCCGGACTGCTGATCGGCTCGCTGCTGCCCGCCGTCGGTCCGCCGGAAGCCGCGATGCTCGTCCTGCCGGTGCTGCTGGGTGTGCTGGGGCTGCTCGCGGGGGCGCTCAGCTCGACGGGCCCGGTCGCCTCGGCGTGCGGTACGCAGTTGCTGGTCGCGGCGGTGATCGGGGCGGGCATGCCGCTGCCGGAGCCCGGCGGGGAGCGGGTGCTGCTGTTCCTGGCGGGGGCGGGGTGGGCGCTGGTGCTGCGGCTGGTGCTGCCGTCGCGGCGCCGGACCTCCGGCGGCCCCTATCGGTACGACGGCGAGCGCGAGGCGGTGGCCTCCGTGTACGGGGCGGTGGCCGGGCTGCTGCGCGCGGCGGGCGGTACCCGGGCTCCGGCCCGCCGGGCGGCGCTCACGGCCGCACTCGACCAGGCGCAGGACGCGCTGTCCGGGCCCCGGCTGCGGCGGTACGCGAGCTCGGCGGCGGAGCGGCGGCTGCACGCCCAGTACGCGGCGGCGCTGCCGCTGGCCGAGGCGGCGACGGCGCTGGCGTGGGCCGGTGAGCCGTTGCCGGACCGGGTCGCGGAGGGGCCGCTGCGGCTGGCGCAGGCGGTGCGTACGGGGAGCGCCTGCGGGCCGCTGCCCGCGCCGGTGCGGTCCGATGCGGGGCTGCGCGCCCTGGACGACGCCCTCCTGGCGGCCGCGGAGGCGTTCGACCACCGGCCCGGACAGTCGCTGCGGACCGTGCGTGGGCGCCCGGGTCTGCTCGCGCTGCTGCGCAGGGCCTTCGGGCCGGCGGGGCGTGAGTACGGGTTCCGGGTGGCGCTGTGCTGCGGGGTCAGTGCGGCGGTGGCGCTCGGCCTGGACCACGAGCACTGGTACTGGATGCCCGCCACGGCGGTGTTCCTGGTGAAGCCGGATCTCGGGCCGCTCGTCTCCCGGGTGCTGAGCCGGGTCGCCGGGACGGTGGTGGGCGCCGCCGTCTTCGCCGGGTTCTTCGCGCTGGTGGCCGGTCCGCTGCCCATGGTCGCGGCCGTCGCGCTGTGCGGGGCGCTGATCCCCGTCGCCACCCGGCACTTCGCGGCCCAGACCGCGGTCGTCACCGTTCTCGTGCTCTCCCTCGTCCTGCTGGCGGGCGAGCCGCAGGCCGCGTGGGGCCGGGTCGTGGAGTCGCTGACGGCCTGCGCGATCGTGCTGCTGGTGGGGCATCTGCCACTGCCCGGGCCTCGGGGCAACCGGGTGCGGGACGCGGTGGACACGGCGGTGGCGGCGGCGCACCGGTATCTGCGCCACGTCCTGGCCCACCCTCAGGACGGTGCGGGGCGCGGGGTGCTGCGCCGCGACGCCTACCGCTCGCTCGCCGTGGCGCGGTCCGCACTGGACCTCTCGGCGGCCGAACTCCCGCCGGTCGCCGGGCGCACGGCCGAGTTCGAGGAGGTGGCCGGTGCTCTGGAGCGTCTGGTGGACACGACGACGGCCTGCGCGGTCCACCTCCACGACCGCGGCGCCACACTGCCCCCGTCGCACGCCGAACGGATCGCGGAGCAGCTGGCCGCTCTCGATGCGGCGCACCGCACGTCCGCGCGTTCCGGGGTACTGGTCTGACGGGTTCCGCCGACCGCCCGCACGGCGGGCGGTCGCACAGCGGGCGCTCACGCGGCGGTCGCTCGCACGGCGGGGACCCGGTGCGGCCGCGGCCGGGCCGCACCGGGTCCCGGCCGGTTCAGCGGAGCAGCAGGGTCAGGGACGTACCGATGCCGGTGACCGCGCCCACCGCCACGACCGAGAGCGCGACACAGCGGGCCCGGAGCCGCTCGTAGCGGGCGGTGTACTCCCCGCGCAGTTCGGCCGCCCGGTCCCGGACGCGGGTGAGCGACTCGCGGGAGACGGCGACCCGGTCGGCGAGGTAGACGCGTTCGACGTCCTCGCGCTGGGCGGTGGTGAGCCAGGGCAGTTCGCCGGTGAACCGGCGCGCCTGTGCTCGCGCCCTCTCGACCTCGGCGTTCCACAGCAGGTAGCCCTCCAGCTGGGCCAGGCCGCGGGCGCTGTCCTTGTCGGGGTTCACACGTCCTCCTCTCGTCGGGCTCTCCGGGGCGGGGCGGGGCGGGCCACGGTCACTCCTGCTTGTCCCCCGGTGCCACGGTGGCGGAGGCGTCGGGCCGGTTGGCGGTCTCGTCGATCGCCCTCAGCGACGGGTGGTGCAGGTCGAACGCCGGGGATTCGGAGCGGATCCGCGGCAGGGTGACGAAGTTGTGGCGCGGCGGCGGGCAGGAGGTCGCCCACTCCAGCGAACGGCCGTAGCCCCACGGGTCGTCCTCCACGATCTGCTTCCCGTACTTGGCGGTCTTCCAGACGTTGTAGAAGAACGGCAGGAGGGAGAGGCCGAGCACGAAGGAGGCAATGGTGGAGATGGTGTTCAGCGCGGTGAAACCGTCGGCGGCGAGATAGTCCGCGTAACGGCGGGGCATTCCCTCGGCACCGAGCCAGTGCTGCACCAAGAATGTGCCGTGGAAGCCGACGAACAGCGTCCAGAACGTGACCTTTCCGAGCTGCTCGTCCAGCATTTTCCCGGTGAACTTCGGCCACCAGAAGTGGAATCCGGCGAACATCGCGAAGACCACGGTGCCGAAGACGACGTAGTGGAAGTGCGCGACGACGAAGTACGAGTCGGAGACGTGGAAGTCCATCGGAGGCGAGGCGAGAATGATGCCGGTCAGACCGCCGAAGAGGAAGGTGACCAGGAATCCGATCGACCAGAGCATCGGCGTTTCGAGGGAGATCGACCCCTTCCACATCGTGCCGATCCAGTTGAAGAATTTCACCCCGGTCGGCACGGCGATGAGGAACGTCATGAAGGAGAAGAACGGCAGCAGGACCGCGCCGGTGACGAACATGTGGTGCGCCCAGACCGTCGCGGAGAGGCCCGCGATGGCGATGGTGGCGGCGACCAGACCGATGTAGCCGAAAACCGGTTTACGGCTGAAGACCGGGAAGATCTCGGTGACGATGCCGAAGAACGGCAACGCGATGATGTAGACCTCGGGATGGCCGAAGAACCAGAAGAGGTGCTGCCACAGCAGCGCTCCCCCGTTGGCCGGGTCGAAGACATGGGCGCCGAACTTGCGGTCCGCCTCCAGGGCCAGCAGGGCGGCGGCCAGGACCGGGAAGGCGAGCAGGACGAGCACACCGGTCAGCAGGACGTTCCAGGTGAAGATCGGCATGCGGAACATCGTCATGCCGGGGGCGCGCATGCAGATGATCGTGGTGATGAAGTTGACCGAGCCGAGGATCGTGCCGAAGCCGGAGAAGGCCAGACCCATGATCCACATGTCGGCGCCGATGCCCGGCGAGCGGACCGCGTCGTTCAGCGGCGCGTAGGCGAACCAGCCGAAGTCGGCGGCCCCTTGCGGCGTGAGGAAGCCGGCCACCGCGATGAGCGAGCCGAAGAGGTACAGCCAGTACGAGAACATGTTCAGCCGCGGGAACGCCACATCGGGCGCGCCGATCTGGAGCGGCATGATCCAGTTGGCGAATCCGACGAACAGCGGTGTCGCGAACATCAGCAGCATGATCGTGCCGTGCATCGTGAACGCCTGATTAAATTGTTCGTTCGAAATCAGCTGGGTTCCGGGCCGCGCCAGTTCGGCGCGCATCACCAGGGCCAGCAGCCCTCCCACGCAGAAGAAGGCGAAGGAGGTGGTGAGATAGAGCGTCCCGATCGTCTTGTGGTCCGTGGTGGTCATCCACTTGATGACGACGTTGCCCGGCTCCTTGAGCCGTACCGGCAGTTCGTCCCCCTCTGCGGCATCGGTCTCCACCGGTTGCGAGATGCCCCTCGTCGTCACTGCGACGCTCCTTCGGTCAACGGCCCGTATGGACTCGGCGACCAGGATGGACCCGCGGTGATCGGTCCGGTGGGACATACCTCCCCGTCCCGCGCGAGCGCCCGGCAAGGACACTCAAATGGCCCACACGGCCCGGAATAGCTCGCCGGGCAGCGGAGTTGGTGAAGCGGCAGAACCACTTCTTCCCACACGGCAGGAATCGGAAGGTCGGATCCATGAAGATCGGCATTATCGGAGCGGGCAACATCGGCGGCAATCTCACCAGGCGGCTGACCGCACTCGGACATGAGGTATCGGTCGCCAACTCCCGTGGCCCCGAGACCCTCAGCGCCCTGGCCGAGGAGACGGGAGCCACTCCGGTGGCCGCCGCCGAGGCAGCGCGGGGCGCCCGTATCGTCGTCGTGACCGTCCCGTTGAAGGCGGTCCCCGACCTGCCCGCGGGATTCCTGGACGGGGCGGCGGAGAACGTCGCGGTCATCGACACCGGGAACTACTACCCGCAGCAGCGCGACGGCCGGATCGCCGCCATCGAGGACGGGCTGACGGAGAGCCGGTGGACCGAGCAGCAGATCGGCCACCCGGTGATCAAGGCGTTCAACGGGACGTACGCGCAGGACATCCTGGACCGGGGCGCTCCACAGGGCAGCCCCGGGCGGCAGGCGCTGCCGGTGGCCGGGGACGACCCGGCGGCCAAGCAGGCCGTCCGCGACCTGATCGACGAGCTCGGCTTCGACACGGTCGACGCCGGCGGCCTGGACGAGTCGTGGCGCCAGCAGCCCGGGACGCCGGTGTACGGCAACCAGGGCGACGCGGACGCCATCGTGAAGGCGCTGGCGGAGGCGTCGCCGGAGCGCACGGCGGAGTGGCGCGCCTGATCGGTGCGGTGGCGGAGACCGGGATCGGTGCCGTGGCGGAGGGCGCGCCTGATCGGTGCCGTGGCGGAGGGCGGGCCGCCCGGGGCGTGAATCCGGGCGGCCCGGCCGCTGTCCTGCCCCGGCACGCGGTCTCTCTCCCCCGCCGGCGGCCCGCCGCTCAGACCACCCCCGTCACCGTCACCCGCACCGAGACCGACGGCTCGTCCCGGACCGCGGCCAGCGTGGCGGTCTGTACGGCCCGGGTGACGTCGAGGGCGCGGTGGCCCCGGTGCAGGACGAGGCGGATGTCGATGTGCCAGGCACCGGTGGCCTCGTCCCGGCTCACCCGCACCCCCTGCGCCCGCGCCCCGGGCCCCGCCGCGAGACGCGGGGCCCGGTCGGCGACCCGCGTCCGCAGCAGGTCGACGACGCCGGGGCGCAGGAAGGCAACGCCGGGGACGTCCTGAGCGGCCCCGGCCGCCGCTTCGGCGAGCCGGTCCCGGAGCCGGGGTGTGTCGGCGGCCATCACGCTGCTCCTCCTGTGCCGTGGCGCCTGTACTCGTCGCCGTCCTCGTCGTCTGCTTCTTGGTCGTCTTCCTCGTCGTCGTCGACGATGTCCACGACCAGGACGTCGGCCGCGCCGAGGCGGATGCCGATGTCCTGGTCGGTGACCTCGGCGATCCGTGCGCGTACGGCGTCGGCCAGATCCGGCAGTGACCGGTCCAGGCTCGCCACGACCTCGACGCGTACGTGGACGGGCCCCGTCGGATCGGCCGGGTCGAGCGGGGCGATCCGGCAGCTCCCGGCCCGTACCCCGGGCAGCGCGTCGACCGCCGCCCGCAGCAGCCGCGCGGCGGCCGCCTCGACGATCCAGTGGTCCTCCTCCGGTTCCCCCAGGGGAAGCGAGCGCCCGGGGCCCAGTTCGAGCCGGACGAGGTCCATCACGCGGGCCGTGACCGCGGCCGCGGCCGCCTCGGGCACTCCGGGCTCCTCGGCGCAGGTACGGCGTACGGCGTCGCCCAGGCCGGTGAGTTCGGCCAGGGCCGCCGAGCAGTGCGGGCAAGCCGTCAGGTGCGGGTCGTCGGCCGTCCGGCCGGCGTCCCACGCGTCCCAGACGTCGCTCAGCAGGCGCCCGCAGGCGAGCCGCTCCTCCTCTTCGTACCGGCTCTCTTCCGGCTGAATCTCCTGCGACCGGCTCTCTTCCGGCCGGTCGGGGTTGGCGCTCATCGCCATGCGCTCATCGCCTCCGTCAGGTAGCGGCGGGCCCGGAAGACCCGGCCGCGGACCGCCTGCAGACTGATTCCGACCGTGTCCGCGATGCTCTCGTACGACAGCCCCTGCATCTCGCGGAGCACCCAGCAGACACGTTGTTCGGGCGACAGGCCCGCCATCGCCGCCGCCAGTGCGTCGGCCGCGGCCCGCGACTCGACGGCGCGGGCGGGGGACGCCTGGTGCTCCGGGGCGGCCTGTTCGGGCACCGAGTCGAGGTCCGCCGCCGGTCTGCGGGACCGGAGCCGGTTGAGGCAGCGGTTGGTGACGATGCGGTGGAGCCATGTGTGGAAGGAGGCGTCCCGGCGGAACTCGGGAAGCTTGCGCCAGGCGCTGACGAACGCGTCCTGAACGGCGTCCTCCGCGTCCGCCCGGTCTCCAAGGAACCGCATCGCGAGTTGCAGCATGGCGGGGCTGTGCCGCCGTACGAGCACCTCGAACGCCTCCTCGTCGCCCTCCCCGGCCCGTACGACCAGCAGCCCCTCGTCGGCCCGGACGCCCTCCGGCGCCCGTTCCGTCATCTGA
This sequence comes from Streptomyces cyaneofuscatus, assembly GCF_033109485.1. NCBI lineage: Bacteria > Bacillati > Actinomycetota > Actinomycetes > Kitasatosporales > Streptomycetaceae > Streptomyces > Streptomyces cyaneofuscatus. Next base: position 187,035 of record NZ_CP137002.1, read on the forward strand.
TTCCCGTTGCCGGGCACGGACCAGCCCCTCCCTCAGTCGGTTGCACGACACCCTCTCGGTCTGCTCGCTTCTTCCCGTTGGACACCTGGATCGGGAGAACGTCACGCACGGGTGTGCTGCGGACCGCGCTGCCCGATCTGGGGTCGGCCAGGGATCGGCCAGGGATCGGCGAAAAGTTTCCGGGAACCCGCGTGACGAATCGGCGGACAGCGTGTCCAACGAGATGTCAGGCGATACGAGCCGAGCGATACGCGAGGAGTTTCCATGACCACCACCCAGACAACCGCAGCCGTTCCCGCCACGGGCACGGGACCGGGCGTAGGCGGACCGAAGCAGAGCGGCGCGGCCGGCGGTACGACGACCGTGGGGCGGGGCGCCACCGGCGCGTCCGAGCCCGCGGCGACGCGGGGCCGTACCTCGATCGCGGACACCGTCGTCGTGAAGATCGCGGGGATGGCGGCTCGGGAGATCCCGGGCGTGTACGACATGGGCGGCGGCCTCTCCCGGACGCTCGGCGCGGTGCGCGACCGGGTGCCGGGCGGCCGGCCGAACGTCGGACGGGGCGTCAAGGTCGAGGTGGGCGAGCGTCAGACGGCCATCGACCTGGATCTCGTCGTCGAGTACGGCGTCGCGATCACCGATGTGGCGCGTGACGTGCGCGAGAACGTCATCGCGGCGGTGGAGCGGACGACGGGTCTGGAGGTCGTCGAGGTCAACGTGACCGTCAACGACGTGCACCTGCCCGAGGACGACGACGAGGCCGCCGTCACCGAGACCCGCGTGGCGTGACGGCGTGACACGGAGGGCGGACGGGCCCGGCCCGGCGGAGGGTGTGCCGGGCCGGGGCGTGATCGGGGCGGCGGCGGGCATGGCGCTGGGGTTCGCGGGCTGGTTCGGCGGGTTCGGGGCGTTCCTCGTGGTGGCCGCGCTCGGCGCGCTGGGATGGTTCGCCGGTCACCTCGTGGACCGGGGCGTCGGGTTGCGCGAGTTCCTCGACTCGTTGGCGGGGAGGCGGCCGTGACGGTCCAGGCCGGTGAGCGCGGTACGACGACGGTGGCGCCGCGGGCGGTCCGGCGGATCGCCGAGCGGGCCGCCGCCGAGGCGCTGCCCGACGGCGGGTCGGTGCTCCGGGGTTCGGCCGGGGTGCGCGGGACCTCCGCGCGGATCTCGGTCGGCGTACGGCTGCCCTATCCGGTGCGGGCCGACGAGGCCGCGCGGCGGATCAGGGAGCGGGCGGCGGCCCGGACGGCGGCCCTGACGGGGCTGTCCGTACCTCGCGCCGAGGTACGGGTCGACACGCTGTCGGTGGGCCCTGCGCCGGTGGTTCCGGAGGCCGTGGAGGCGGCTCCGGGCCTGGACGGTGGCCGTCCTGGCCCCCGGATCAGGGCGGAGCGGCGTGTTCCGGCGGCGGTCCTGGCGGCCGTGGGAGCCGTGGTGTGCGGGCTGGTGCTGGCCGATGTGGTCGCGGTCCGGTTCGGCGACGCCCCCGCCGGCTGGCGTACGGCGGTGCTCGACTGGGCGGCGACCCATGGTCCGGCGGACTGCGCGGTACGGATCGGTGGGGCGGCCGCGGCGCTCGCGGGCGCCTGGCTGCTGGGGTGCGCGCTCCTGCCGGGGCTGCGGCGACGGCTGCGGATGGCGGCGCCCGGCCCGGGGGTACGGGCGGCGCTGGACCGCGAGGCGGCGGCCCGGATCCTGCGGGAGCGGGCCCTCGGCGTCCCCGGGGTCGTCCGGGTGCGGGTGACCGTGCGTCGGCGGCGGGCGGCAGTGCGGGCCGGTGTGGGGTACGGCGATCCGGCGGAGGTACGCGCCGAGGCGGTCCGGGTGCTGGACGCGGCCCTGCTGGAACTGGGCCTGGCCCGTCCGCCCGCGCTGCGGGTCCGGGTACGGCGCGAGGCGGGGATGCCGCCACCTGTACCGGAGGAATCGGTGGTGGCGGTGGAACGGCCGGATGCGGCGGGGCGGTCGGATGCGCCGACGGGGTCAGACGTAGTGGGCCGGCCGGACAGGGCCGTGGACGGCACACCGGGTGCTCGGGGCGGTCTTCGGGACGGCGGAGAAGCATGAGTGAAGTGAGGATGTGGCGAGCGTGGCGGTGATCGGGCGTGGCGCGGTGAACCGGGTGCTGCTCGGGACGGTCGGCCTCGCCCTGCTGGGCGGCGGGTCTCTGCTGGCCGTCGGGGACGGTTCGGGGCTGGGCCGGGTGGGGCGCGAGGTACCGGCGTGGTGGTCCGGGCGCGCGGCCGACGGGGTGCTGCTGGACCGCGACGGACTGGCCCGGGTGCGGGAGACCGGCTGGTGGACCCCTGCCGTGATCGCGGGGCTCGTCCTCGTACTGGCGCTGCTCCTCCGGTGGTTCGCCGGGCAGGTGTCGGCGTCCCGGCCCCGGTGGGTCGGCCTGATGGGCGCCGGTCTGACGCTGCGGCGGCGGGCGTGGGAGCGGGCGATGACCGCGCAGGCGGCTGCGGTCGACGGGGTGGCGCACGCCCGGGTGCGCGTAGCGGGCCGCCCGCTGCGGGCGGCGGTGACGCTGGTCGTCGAGCCGGAGGCCCGGCCCGCGGAGGTGGTGCGCCGGGTCGCCGCCGGGGTGGTGGCGGACGCGCGCCGTTGCGCGGGCGTACGCGGCCTGCCGACCGACGTTCGGGTGAGGGTGGCGAACCGGCGGGAGCGGCGCACGCGCTGAACCGTGGCCCGGTTCCCGACCGCGCCCGCCACTCAACACGGCGCCTACTCGCGAGTAAGGTGTGGGCCCGGGATGCGGCGCCACGGTCCGTCCGGTCCCGGGACCCGGCCCGACGACGACCGTGGACAAGGAGTTGCGTCATGCCCCGCACCATGTCCGTGGCGGACAGCATCGTCATCGACGCCCCGCCGGCACACGTGTACGAACAGCTCAGCGACCCGACCGCGATGGGCCGTTGGAGCCCGGAGAACCGCGGGGCGACCGTCAAGGGAGAGCCGCGCGGCGCGTACGTCGGCATGGTCTTCGAGGGCCGCAACAAGCGCGGCGCGGTGAGCTGGACGACCCGGTGCACCGTGACGGCGGCCGATCCGGGCGAGCGTTTCGCCTTCCGGGTCCACGCCATCGGCGTCCGGCGCCCGCGCCTTCCCGGACCCATCGCGACCTGGGAGTACCGCTTCGAAGCGGTGGACGGCGGGACCCGGGTGACCGAGACCTGGACCGACGACCGGCGCTCCTGGCCGGACTTCCTGGCCAACGGTTTCGATCGCGTCGCAACGCGCGGGAAGACCTTCGGGCAGTTCCAGCGCGGCAACATCCGGACGACCCTGGAGCGCCTCAAGGCCGTCGTGGAGGAGGACCTCCGAAAGGCCTCCTGAGCCTGTCGAGCCGCTCGACACCGTCCGGTCCGGGCGACGGGCGATGTCAGTGCCCCGGTGCACACTGGATCACGTACGCGCGGGGTCCGGGCTCAGGGCACGTAGGGGGACGTATGGGCAGCGAGGAGGGCGCCGGCTTCGAGCCCGCGACCGGGGACGGGCCGCTGCCCACCGAGGCCGCCGAGGTGCGCGCCGCCTCGGTGCGGACCGCCTTCGAGGGGCTGCTGCAGATCCGCCGGCTGACCGGTGACGGACGGGCCGGCTCTCCGGAGGCCGCTCCGGCGCCGTGGGAGCTTCACCGGCCGGTACGGGCCGTCGCGTTGGCCCTGGAGAGTTCCGGAGCCACTCCGTCCGCCGTCGACGCGTCGGGGCACCGGGTGTCGGCCGGGTACCGGGTGCGTGCGGGCGAGCAGACCGGGTCGGTGCGGGTCGAGTGGGCCGGGCCGCCGGGCAGCGGCGCCGCGCACCACGAGGAGGAGGCGCTGGCCGAGTGCGCCGAGGTCCTGCGACGGCTCGGCTGGACCGTGCTGCTCTACCGGGGTCCTCGCAGGCGGCGGTATCTGGAGGTTGAGCCACCGGCGGGAGTTGCCGGGGTGCGGTAGCGGCTCGGAGGGGCGTTGTCAGACCCGTGCGAGATGCTTGACGGTCCGACACCTTCGACCAGGAGACGCTGAGATGGACAAAGACGAGCTCGCCGCGGCGCAGGCGTATGTCCGCCTGCTGGAGGCCACCCGGGCCGCGCTCTCGGACCCGGAAGACGCGCCCCTGTACCTGCCGTTGCTCACCTCACCGATGCGGGAGGCCGACCGCGCCCTGCGCGGCGCGGGGCTGACGGGGAACGAGGACCGGCTGTTCGCTCTGGTACGGGAGTTGCAGCCGAGCCTGTCCGGCAGCGACAGGTAACAGGGGAGGCCGGCAGGAGGAACACCGGCTGGGGGCCCGGTCTCAGCTCGTACCGTCGACGGTGGCATGGGCGGTGGGAGCCTCGAGGGCGAGACCGAGCTCCTGCTCATCCGGTCCGAGAGGGGCGAAGAAGCGGGCGACCGCACTGTCGTCGACCTCGGCGAGGGTCGCCGGTTTCCACTGCGGGCTGCCGTCCTTGTCGATGATCCGGGCGCGTACGCCCTCCACGAAGTCCGGTTCCTCACGGATCCGGCCGGAGACGCGGAACTCCTGGTCGAGGACGGCTTCCAGACTGCCGAGCCGGGCGGCCCTCCGTACGGCGGCGAGCGTGACCTTGAGCGCCAGGGGCGACCTTCCCGCGAGTTCCGCCGCCGCGTCGGCCGCCGCGGGGGCGGAGCACGCCCGAAGCCGTCGGACGATCTCCTCGACGGTGTCCGCGGCGTAGCAGGCGTCGATCCAGTCGCGCTGCGCGGCGAGCTCACCGGCAGGCGGCTCCTCGGCGAACTCCTGCACCGTCAGTGCCACCTCGTCGGCGCTCCCCGCCCCGGCCAGTGCCTCGGTGAGCTCCGGCAGCCGCCGCGTGGGTACGTGGTGGTCGGCGAGGCCGCAGAGCAGGGCGTCGGCCGCCCCGACGGAACGCCCGGTGAGCGCCAGGTGGGTGCCCAGCTCGCCCGGGGCTGCGGCCAGCAGGTGGGTGCCGCCGACATCGGGCACGAATCCGATTCCGGTCTCGGGCATCGCCGCGCGGGTGCGCTCCGTGACGATCCGGAGTGAGCCGTGGGCCGAGACCCCGATCCCCCCGCCCATCACGATGCCGTCCATCAGCGCGACGTACGGCTTGGGGAACCGGGCGATGCGGGCGTTCAGACGGTACTCGTCGCGCCAGAAGTCCAACGACGCACGGCCTCCCGCCCGGGTGTCGTCGTGGAGCGCCCGGATGTCACCGCCCGCGCACAGGCCGCGGTCGCCCGCTCCCGCCAGGACGACCGAGGTGACCGCCTCGTCCTGCTCGGCACCGGCGAGCGCCTCGTCGAGGAGCCGCACCATGGTGGGGGTGAGGGCGTTGATGGCGCGGGGCCGGTTGAGGGTGATGTGGAGGGAGCGCCCTCGGGTCTCCAGCAGGACGGGCCGGTCGTCGATCATTTGTGCACTCCGCTCACTGGACACGGTGGAGACCTGGTGGGGCCGTCCGTCGCCGCCGGACGGTCCTCTCCCGCCCATTCTGCGACGCCGTGCGCCGCCCTCCGGACCGGGGGTCGGGCCGGCGGTTCCGACGTGGGGTCCGGGCCTGGGGTCCGGGCCTGGGTGCGGGAGAAAGTTCGGTGGTGCTCCGCTGTGGCACTCCGGTGCGAGCGGCTCGACAATTGAGGCCTACGGGGCGCGTCGCCGCGCGCCCCGCCGGACGACCTCCGGAGCATGCATGACCGACCACGAACGGCGGCAGGACACCGAAGCCGCTCCGCTCCGCCGGATCGACCGGAGGACCAACGGTGAGATCGGGCCGACGGAACGCCTCGCCATGAACCGGACCGGCAGCTTCGACTGGGATCTCGACGCGCGGACCCTGGACATCGACGAGGCGGGGCTCGCGGTCTTCGGCGTGGACCCGGCGACGTACGACTCGCGTCCCGGCGCCCTGGTGGAGCGGCTGGAGCCGGCGGAACGGGCTCGGCTGGACGTCACGATCGACGAGGCCATCACGGGCGGCAGCAACTCCTACAACGTCCACTTCCGGGTTCCGCTGGACGACGGGACGAGCCAGTGGACCCATGTCCAGGCCCGCATCCTGCGGTCGAAGGACGGGAAGGCCCACCGGATCGTGGGGGTGGTCCGCGACGCGACGGCGGAAGTCACCCATTCGGCCTTCGTCCTCGATCTGGAAAAGCGCCGGCAGCGGCAGACCAACATCGTCGAGCGCACGACCAGCGCGATGTCACGCGCGGTGACCGTGGACGATGTGACGGCCGCGCTCACCGGTCCGGGCGGACTGGCGAGGCTGGGGGCGGACGGGCTGGCCCTGGGGCTGGTGGAGAACTCCGCGCTGAACATCGTGGCGCTGAGCGGCGAGTCGCTGGAGGCGCTCGACGGGCTCGGCTCGGGCGACCTGGAGCGCAACCTTCCGCTGGCCGACGCCATCCGCAGCGGGCGGCCCCGGTTCATCACGTCCCTGGCGGCACTGGCCCGGCGCTATCCGGTGCTGGAGCCGCATCTGGGCAGGCTCCGGTTCCGGGCCGCCGCCTATCTGCCCCTGGTCGCCCAGGCGAGGTCGCTCGGCGGGCTCGCCCTGTTCTACCGGGAGCGCACCGTCTTCAACGCCGACGAGCGGATCCTGTGCCTGGGCCTCGCGGCCATCGTGGCGCAGTCGCTCCAGCGGGCGATGCTCTTCGACGAGGAGCGGGAGTTCGCCACCCAGCTCCAGTCCGCGATGCTCCCTCCGCGCATACAGGACATCGAGGGCGGCGAGATCGCGGTGCGGTACCACGCCGCGTGGAGCGGACGGCAGGTCGGCGGCGACTGGTACGACGTGATCGCCCTGCCCAAGAACCGTTACGGGCTCGTCGTCGGTGATGTGCAGGGGCACGACACCCATGCCGCCGCGATCATGGGCCAGTTGCGCATCGCCCTGCGTGCGTACGCCGCCGAGGGGCACCCTCCGGCGACCGTGCTGGCCCGGGCCTCGCGCTTCCTCTCCGAACTGGACACCGACCGCTTCGCGACCTGCACCTACGCGCAGGTCGACCTGGCGACGGGGGCGGCTCGGGTGGTCCGGGCCGGGCACCTCGGGCCGCTGATCCGGCATGCGGACGGGCGGGTCGGCAGTCCGCAGGTGCGCGGTGGTCTGCCGCTGGGCATCTCCACGGAGTTCGAGGACGAGGAGTACCCGGAGACCCGGCTCGATCTGGTGCCCGGGGAGACGTTCGTGCTGTACACGGACGGCCTGGTGGAGGAGCCGGGCGCCGACCTGGACGCGGGGGTGGAAGCACTGCGGAACGAGGTGAGCGCGGGCCCCGCCGGGGCCGAGGCGCTGGCCGACCATCTCTCGGACCGGCTCTGGGAGCGGTGGGGGTCGGGGGACGACGTGGCGCTCCTGGTCCTGCGGCGCAGCCCCGATGTGGGGTCCTCGCACGCGCCCCGGCTGCACCAGTACATCCACCAGGCGGACCCGGAGGGGCTGTCGGACGCCCGGGCGATCGTGCGCCAGGCGCTCGCCGACTGGGACATGGCCGAGTTCGCCGACGACGCCGAACTGGTCACGGGTGAGCTGCTGGTGAACGTTCTGCTGCACACGGAGGGCGGGGCGGTCCTGACCCTGGAGGTGCTGCCCGAGCCGGTGCGGCGGATCCGGCTCTCGGTGCAGGACCGGTCGAGCGCCTGGCCCCGGCGGCGTACCCCGGGCGAGACCTCGACGTCGGGCCGGGGACTGCTCCTGCTCGACGCGGTCGCCACCCGCTGGGGGATCGAACCCCGCGGCGAGGGCAAGGCCGTCTGGTGCGAGATCGGTCCCGCTCCCCCTCCTGCCACCGCCCCTCCCCCGGGTGCGGTGGAGCAGGCCCCGCCCGCCGGGCGGCGATGACGGGCGAGCCCGGCACCTCGCGCGACCCGGCGGCTTCACCGCCTCATGAGACAAGGTGGACATCGGCTTCAGGCCATCGTCCGCCGACGAGGACCGGCCGGTGGCCGAAGCGGCGACCCGGCGGTGTCAGAGGGCCTTGTGCATGATGTGCAGGCCCACATAGCCCTCGGCCGGGTGGTTGAACCCCTCGGGAAGGGTGCCGATCACCTCGAAGCCGAGGGACTCGTACAGCTTGACCGCGCGGGTGTTCGTCTCGACCACCGCGTTGAACTGCATCGCCCGGAAACCCGACGTGCGGGCCCACTCGACCGAGTACGTGCACAGGGCGCGCCCCACTCCCTTGCCGGAGTGGGCGGGGTCGACCATGTACGTGGCACTGGCCACGTGGGAGCCGTTACCCATGTGGTTCCGGTTCATCTTCGCGGTGCCGAGGACCGCTCCGGCCTCGTCGACGGCGACTACCACGCGGTTCGGAGCGGCGACGTACCACCACCCCTGTGCGTCCTCCTTTCCGAGGTCCAGCGGGTAGGTGAGGGTCTCGCCCGCGGCGATGATTTCGTGGAAGAACGGCCAGATGGCGGGCCAGTCCTCGGTGGTTGCTTCCCTGATCAACATGCGGACATGATGCAGGACTCGAACGCCCGTCCGCGAACGGCTATCCGTCGCTCCGCCGGCGCCATCCCAGCCGGGCCAGCAGCCGTTTTCCGCCAGGCTCCCGCAGACCGGAGGGCGTTTCCCCGGCAGGAGGCGACAGGGGCGCCGCCGTCTCCGCGACGGGCTGCGCCTGTGGTGGAGCCACGCGGGAGGTGGGTTCCGGGGCCGGTGTCATCCGGGCCCCGGGGTCGTCACCCGGATGTGGAGCCGGCCGTTCCTCGCGGGCCAGGTCCAGACCGAGCGTCAGGTTGATCCGCCGCCAGAGGATCTCGTCGGGATCGTCCGCCAGCATCAGCTCCCCCATGGTCTCCCTGGCCGCCACGGACCCCGGCCGCCCGAAGACGGGCTCCGGCCTGACCCGGGCGAGATAGGCGCGCTCGTACGGGTCCTCCACCACCTCCGCCAGATGCGCGGAGTCCAGTGCGGACGCCTCGACCGCCGCCCGCGCCCAGGGGTCGACGGTGCGCTTCAGCAGTCGGTCGATGCGCTGACTGCGCCAGTTCCGCGCCCGCCGGTCGCCGCCCGCCTCCAGCATCGTGCGCATCCCGAGGGGCGTACGGTTGGCGAGCAGCTCGGGTTCCCGCACGGCGAACGAGGCGAGCTCGTCCGCGAGGTAGAGCCACACCACCGCGCGGTAGCGGTTCAGGTAGAACGTGACCGGCGAGACGCAGCCCGCCCGGGCCAGCCGGGTGAACCGGGCGGGGGCGATACCGAGCAGCGCGGCACCCTCCGCGGTGCCGACGGTGCGGACGCGCTCGGCCAGCCCGTCGGGAAACCCCGGGTCTTCGCGCAGCCGCGCGATCTCCCGCTCGTGCACCCGCGGCCGCCCGCTACCCGGACCGGCGGTGACGGCGATCAGCCCCAGGTGCACGGCCAGCTCGAATTCGCTGCGCCTGAGCCCCAGTTCCTGCGCCGCACGGCCGGCGGCCACCGTGGCCGGTGTGGCTGGCGTGTCCGCCGTGGCCGGGGTGGCCGTGGCCGCCGATGTGCCGGGCGGGGTGTGCTCGCCCTCGTCCCGGCTTTCGTCGCCGCCCCGGACTTCGTACGCGCTCCCGGTCCGCGCGCGGACCGCTTCCTTGACCGTCATGGCCGTCCTCCCCGTGAGCTCGAATACTCTCCGTGATCACGGTAGCCCGGCGGGGTCACTTCCGGTCCGGCCTGTGGATAACTCTCCTCGGCCGGAGAAAAGGCCAGGTCAGAGCAGGCCGGAAGGGGTCAGAGGGGTTTTCAGAGGGGTTTTACGTCCTCCGGGCCGCTCTGGCGGACGGATACACCGAGGTGCTCACCGACCCGGTTGACGAGCAGGGTCATCTCATAGGCCACCTGCCCGACATCGGCTTCCGCGGCGGTCAGCACACACAGGCAGCTGCCGTCGCCCGCGGCGGTCACGAAGAGCAGCGCCTCGTCGAACTCGACCATGGTCTGGCGGGCCCGCCCCGCCCGGAAGTGCCGCCCCGAACCGCGCGCCAGGCTGTGCAGACCGGACGAGACCGCGGCCAGGTGTTCGGCGTCCTCGCGGGCCAGTCCCGTACTGGCCCCGGTGACCAGGCCGTCGTTCGACAGCACCAAGGCGTGCCGTATGTACCGCACCCTGCTGGTGAGATCGTCAAGGAGCCAGTCAAGTCCCCGGTCAAGCGCCATCTGCTCGTCCTCCCCGTGCCTTCGTTCCCCGTGCCCCCGCTACGCGCGTAAGCCTTGCGCACCGCCTCCGTACGGGCAAGCGCCCCCCGCCTGCCGGGGCGCCGCTTCGCGCCACGCGGGCGGCGGGCCCAGGATGGGTCCATGGCACATCACATGACCGATGAAGAGTGGCGGGCCTTCCTTTCCGAAGGCACCCGCACCGCGAAGGTTTCGACCGTGCGGGCCGACGGCAGTCCGCACATCGCGCCCGTCTGGTTCCTGCTCGACGGCGACTCGCTGGTCTTCAACACCGGCACGAAGAGTGTGAAAGGCCGCAACCTGGAGCGCGACGCACGGGTCTCCCTGTGTGTCGACGACGAACGGCCGCCGTATGCGTTCGCCGTGGTGCAGGGGCATGCGGAGCTGAGCGAGGACCCCGGGGAACTGCTGCGGTGGGCGACACGGATCGCCGAGCGCTACGTGGGACCGGAGGCTGCCGAGGAGTTCGGCCGGCGCAACGGTGTGGCCGGTGAACTGGTGGTGCGTGTGCGGATCGACAAGGTCATCGCCCTGGCCGGCCTGGCCGACTGAACGGCCGCTCGCCGTCGGCGGGCGGTCAGCCGACGGCGTCGAGGAGCCGGGCGGTGTGCACCCGCCCGGCGTACTCGACCGTACGGATCAGGACGTCTTTCCCGGAGTCCCGGTCGCGCGCGTCGCACAGCACGACGGGGGTGCCCCGGTCCAGGTCGAGGGCGTGCGACACGTCGTGCGCGGCGTAGGTGCGCGCCCCGGGGAAGCAGTTGACGGCGACGACGAACGGTATGCGCCGGCGCTCGAAGTAGTCGACGGCCGCGAAGCAGTCCTCCAGACGCCGGGTGTCGGCGAGGACGACCGCCGCCAGCGCACCTTCGGACAGCTCGTCCCAGAGGAACCAGAAGCGGTCCTGCCCCGGTGTGCCGAACAGGTACAGAGACAGACCGGCGTGGATGGTAATACGGCCGAAATCCATCGCTACGGTCGAGGCGGTCTTCCGCGTCACCCCATCGGTGTCGTCCACCCCGCGCCCGGCCGCGCTGAGGGGTTCCTCGGTCCGCAGCGGCCGGATGTCGCTGACTGCGCCGACCAGGGTCGTCTTCCCGGCTCCGAATCCGCCCGCCACCAGGATCTTCAGAGCCATCGCGTCGTCCCCATGGGCGCCGTGCGTACTGTGCGCGTTCCCGACGTGCTCAAAGGACATCGATCACTTCTCCTGCGAGAGATTCTCCTGGGAACGAGCCGCACACCTCCGGCGAAGCCCGGTCCGGTCGTTCGGACATCGCGTCCGATCGTTCGGGCCTCGCCGTCGGGACAGCATGGCAACCGTCTGTACGGTCCGAGAGGGTTGATCGTTCTTGATCGATGCGGACCTCGCCTGCCCACTCCTGCCGCATCTCGTCGCTGTACGGCGCGGCCTCTACACTGGTTTCTTTCGGTCGCGGCAAGGAGAGAGCAAGCGTGTCGACAGGTACCGGCGGCGGTTTCCAGGATCCGCCCGCCGAGGTGCTCGCCGAGGCCGCCGCCGCGTTCGGGCTCCTGGCGACACCGGCGAGGCTGCACATCGTGTGGGCGCTGGCCCAGGGCGAGAGCGATGTGACGGGCCTCGCCGAGCGGGTGGGCGGCACCCTCCCCTCGGTCAGCCAGCACCTGACCAAGCTCAAGCTGGCCGGTCTCGTGCGTTCGCGGCGTGAGGGTCGCCGGCAGGTCTACCTGGTCGACGACCCCGACGTGGTGACGGTCGTACGGCTCATGGTCGGCCAGCTCGCCGAGCGCGCCGGCCACCCGGCCCAGGAGCCCGTCCGCCTGCGTGAACTCGGTGCCTGAGAGCAGCGCAGCCGCGGGATCCGGCCGGGCCGCCCCCGGTACACCGGCCCCGGTGACACCGTTCCCGGCCGTCGGTACGTCCGTGCCGGGGTCCGTGGGAACGTCCCTCCAGATACTGCGCTCGCTGGACAGCGGACCGCGTGGCCTGGTGGAGGCGCATGCCGAGGAGCGGCTCGCCCGGTTCGGCGAGAACGTGCTGCCCGCCTGGCGGCCGGTTCCCTGGCCCCGGCGTTTCGTCCGCAGTCTCCGGGACCCCTTCACCTCCGTACTCCTCTGCCTGGGGCTGGTCTCCGCCGTCGTGTCCGCCTGGGGCACGGCCTGCGTGATCCTGGCCCTGGTCGCGGTCAGCTGCCTGCTGCGCTCGACCGAGGAGCACCGGGCCGACCGTTCGACGGCGGCGCTCAGGGAGCTGGTGGCCACCACGGCGACCGTCGTACGCCGGACCTCGGCGGACGCGCCGTCCCGGGAGCGGGAAGTTCCGGTCGCCGACCTCGTGCCCGGCGATGTGATCCGGCTGGGGCCGGGCGATCTCGTACCGGCGGATGCGCAGGTGCTGCGGGCCGGCGGGCTCACGGTGCACCAGTCGGCCCTGACCGGGGAGTCGGCGCCGGTGGAGAAGCATCCCCTCGACGCACCGGACCCCGCGCTCGCCGGGGCCGGGCCGTTCGCGCAGCCGCAGCTGTGTTTCCAGGGCAGCAGCGTGACGTCCGGCAGCGGTACGGCGGTGATCACGGCCACCGGAGGGGCGACGCGGTTCGCCGCCGCGCACGACGGCCGGGCCCGGCAGCGGGGTGGCAGCGCCTTCGACCGGTCGGTGCAGGGCATCTCCTGGACGCTGATCCGGTTCATGCTGCTGACCCCGCCGCTGGTGCTGATGGCCAACGCGGCGCTGCGGGGCCGGGGACTGGAGACACTGCCGTTCGCCGTCGCCGTGGCGGTGGGGCTCACGCCCGAGATGCTGCCCGTCATCGTCACGACGGCGCTCGCACGGGGTGCGGCCCGCCTCGCCCGTACCAGCGGAGTCATCGTCAAACGGCTGCCCGCCCTGCACGACCTGGGCGCCGTCGACGTGCTGTGCCTGGACAAGACCGGAACGCTGACCGAGGACCGGCCCGTCGTCGAGGCGGCGGTCGACGGTTCGGACCTGCCCGATCCCGGTGTTCTGCGGTGGGCGGCGCTCAGCGCGCTGTGGACGCTCCAGCTGGCGGAGCTGCCGGCGCCGGACGCCCTCGATGAGGCGGTGCTGGACGCCGCGGAAGACGCGGAGCTCCTGGGGGCTTCGGCGTACGAGGGGGTGGCCGCGCTGCCCTTCGATCCGGTGCGACGGGTGGCGACCGCTGTGCTCCGGCGGCCGGGCCGGCTCGGCGTCCACACGCTGGTGACGAAGGGGGCCGTGGAGGCGGTTCTCGAACGGTGCGCGCTGGACGGGGACGAGCGGGAGCGGCTGCTCGCCCTCGCCGCCCGGAAGGCGGAGTCGGGACTGCGCCTGCTGGCCGTGGCCCGTGCCGACCGGCCCGCCCGGCACGGTGCGTACAGCCCGGCGGACGAGCGCGGTCTGACTTTCGTGGGCCTGGTCGCGCTGCGGGACGTGCCCGCGCCGAGCGCAGCCGACGCCCTGGACGTGCTCGCCCGGCGGGGCGTGACCGTGAAAGTGCTGACCGGCGACCACCCGGGTACGGCCGCCCGCGCCTGCGAGGACCTGGGCCTGCGCACGGACGCGGCGGGCGGGTACGGCGAGGTGGTGACGGCCGAGCTGGTGGACACGCTGTCGGACGCCGAGCTGGCGCGGGTCGCGGACCGGGCGACCGTGTTCGCGCGCTGCACCCCTGAGCACAAGGCCCGGATCGTCTCGGCGCTGCGGGCCGCCGGGCACACCACCGGGTTCCTGGGTGACGGCGTCAACGATCTGCCCGCCCTGCATGCGGCCGATGTCGGCATCTGTCCGCGCAACGCGGTCGATGTGGCGCGCGAGGCGGCCGACGTCGTACTGGCGGAGAAGGATCTCACCGCGATCGACCGGGCGGTGCTGGCGGGGCGGCACAGCAGCGGGAACATCGCCACCTATCTGCGCATCACCCTCTCCTCCAACCTGGGCAACGTCATCGCCATGCTGACGGCCGGGCTGATGCTGCCCTTCCTCCCCATGCTCCCGGCGCAGGTGCTGGTGCAGAACCTCTGCTTCGACGCCGCGCAGCTCGCCTTCGCGTTCGACCGCCCGGGCGCGTCCGCCCTGCGTCGGCCCGCGGTCCTGCGCTCACGTGACTTCCTGCGCTTCATCACCGGCTTCGGACTGCTCAATGCCGCCGCCGACCTCGCCACCTTCGGGGTGCTGGCCCTCGCGCTCCACAACGCGGCCGGGACCGACGGCGAGGCGGCCTTCCACGCCGGGTGGTTCACCGAGAACCTGCTGACCCAGGCCCTCGTCATGGTCCTGCTCCGGACCGGTCGCAGCGCCGCCGAACGGCGGGCCGGAGGCCCTCTGCGGGCGGCGGCGGCCGGACTCGCGGCGGTCGGCGTCCTGCTCCCCCTCACCCCGCTGGGCCCCCTGCTGGGGATGAGCGCCCTGCCGCCTCTCTACTACCTGCTGCTCGGCTCGGTGCTGGGCCTGTACGCGGTGGGGCTCACAGCGGCACGGAGGCGTTACGAGCGGCGCCGCTGAGGGGGTGGCCGTCCGGCCTTCGATCGACAGTTGTACAGTTGCGCAATGCGGCAACTGTTGTCGCGCGGACGGAGAGAAGGGCGGGACCAGAATGTTGCGCAACGGCCTGGAGCCCTGGCACCTGTTGATCCTGGCCGTCGTGGTGATCGTGCTCTTCGGCTCGAAGAAGCTGCCCGACACCGCCCGCGCCCTGGGGAAGTCGGTGCGCATCCTCAAGAGCGAGGCGAAGGCCATGAAGGACGACGAAGCCCGCTGACCCCGCCTCGGGGCCCGGGCCCGGCGACCCGGACCGGGTGCTCGGCGGCGGATCGTTTCACGGCCGCCGCCTCATTTCAGGGCTTGCGCAATCCGGGAACCTCGAAGGCCGCGTGGGGCGTTCGTACCAGTAGCGGCCATATGTAGTGACAACGAAGCAGCACGGATCGCAGGATCAAGGGATCGACCGATCAGACGTGCGGACCGACGGAACACTGGAGGACATTCATGGGTGTGAGCCTGGCGAAGGGCGGCAACGTCTCCCTGTCGAAGGAGGCCCCCGGCCTGACGGCCGTGACGGTAGGCCTCGGCTGGGACGTACGGACCACGACCGGGGCCGATCACGACCTGGATGCCAGTGCGCTGCTGTGCTCGGCCGCGGGCAAGGTCCTCTCCGACGCCCACTTCGTCTTCTACAACAACCTCAACAGCCCCGACGGTTCCGTCCGCCACACCGGTGACAACCTGACGGGCGAGGGCGAGGGGGACGACGAGTCGGTCGAGGTCGACCTGGCCTCGGTCCCCGCCGAGATCGCGAAGATCGTGTTCCCGGTCTCCATCCATGACGCCCAGAGCCGGGGCCAGAGCTTCGGCCAGGTGCGGAACGCGTTCATCCGCGTGGTGAACCGGGCCAACGGGGTCGAGCTGGCCCGCTACGACCTCAGCGAGGACGCCTCCACCGAGACCGCGATGGTCTTCGGTGAGCTGTACCGGCATGGCGCGGAGTGGAAGTTCCGCGCCGTCGGCCAGGGGTACGCCTCGGGGCTCGCCGGCATCGCGTCCGACTACGGCGTCAACGTCTGAGCAGCGTTCCGGCCGGGCGCCGACCGCGCGATCATGTCCGCATGACCGATGACCGCACCCACGTCCTGGACTTCTTCACCCCGCGCGCGGCCGACTGGGACAGCCGGTTTCCCGACGACGGCCCGGCCTATGCCGCCGCGGCCGGTCTCCTCGGGCTGCGGCCAGGGGACGCTGTGCTCGACGCGGGCTGCGGTACCGGCCGGGCACTCCCCGCCCTGCGTGCGGTGGTCGGTCCGCGCGGCACCGTGCTGGGCGCCGACCTGACGCCCGCCATGCTGGAAGCGGCCGTGCGGGCGGGGCGAGCGGAGAGCGGCACGCTGCTCCGGGCCGATGTCGCGCGGCTGCCGCTGGGTGACGGGGTGTTGGACGCGGTGTTCGGGGCCGGGCTGATCTCGCATCTGGCCCGCCCCGAGGCCGATACGGCGGAGCTGGCGCGGGTGGTGCGGCCCGGCGGGGTGCTGGCCCTGTTCCACCCGATCGGCCGTGCCGCCCTCGCCGCGCGGCACGGGCGCACCGTCACCGATGACGATCTGCGGGCGGAGCCCAGGCTGCGGGCTCTGCTGGCCGGTTCGGGGTGGCGGCTGGACTCCTACACCGACGAGGACGACCGCTTCCTCGCTCTCGCCGTACGTCAACCCTGACGGACCACGGCAACGGACCCGGGCCCGTTGCCGTACGCAAGCTCCGGCAGCGGTACGGGGCCCAGCGCCCCGCAGCCTCGGACGGTGCCACCCGCGACGGCGGCCGCCAGCACGTCGGGGCGGTCGAACATGACGTTGTGCCCGGCGCCGGGCGCCTGGATCACGCGGACCCCCGAGGCCACCAGCTCGGCGGCGCCGGGCAGTTCGCCGCTCAGCGTCCCCTGGAGAAAGCTCCGCTCGGCCGGTGACTCCATCAGCATCCGCCGGACGGTCGGGGCGGTACCCCGCACCAGTCCGGTGGCCGAGCGGTGCAGGGCCAGGGGGTCCGCCAGGCGCATGGTCGCCGCCCAGGTGGATCCGAACCGCCCCAGAACCTCGGCGAAGCCGCCGCCCCGGACGAACTGCTCCTCCGGGTACGCGGCGATGGAGCTGCTGGCGGCGGCCGGCGGCGGGGCCGGGTCGAGGTTCGCCTCCGTGAGGACCAGGCCCGAGACGAGATCGGGGCGCCGATGGGCGAGGACGACGGACACCGAGCCGCCATGCTGTGGCCGACGACGCGGGCACCGCGGACGCCCGCCGCGTCGAGGGCCGCGGCGAGCGCGTCGGCGTGATCCTCCAGCGCGTAGCCGAAGCCGGTGGGACGGTCGCTGATGCCGTGGCCGGGGAGGTCGACGAAGAGCGAGCGGCGGCCGGACAGCGCCGGGTGGGCCGCCACATGGGCGTGGTGGTCCGCCGACATCGCGCCGAGCCCGTGCACATAGACGGTGGCCGCCCCCTCGCCCCCGCCGTCTCCGCCGCTCCCGGCCGCCTCGGTCCATCTGATCCGGCTGCCCTGCCCGTCGAACTCAGCCTCGTACACCGCGCTCCCCCCCTCTTTCTCGCCCGCTAGCGGCCGCCCTGTGCGGCACCGGCCCGGCTCCACCGTCGAGCCGCGAACATACCTCGACACCGAGGTACTACGTCAACGACGTATCGGCGATAGGATGCGGGCATGCTGGAGCTCGCCATCCTCGGATTCCTCTGTGACACCCCCTTGCACGGCTATGAGCTGCGCAAACGCCTCACGGCACTGATCGGGCACGTACGCCCCGTCCCGGAGAGCACGCTCTATCCGGCGATCAAACGGCTGGAGAAGGCAGGGCTGCTGGCCCGGGAGACGCAACCGGGCGCCACAGCGGCGCCACGGCAGGTACTGACGCTCACGGGGGCGGGCCGGGCGGAGCTGCGCGACCGGCTGGCCTCCGCGGAACGGGCGGACATCACCGACGAGAACCGGTGGTTCGTCCTGCTGGCCTTCCTCCGGCACCTTCCGGAGCCCTCGGCGCAGGCGGAGGTGCTCCGGCGGCGGCTGGTGTTCCTGGAGGAACCGGCGAGCTTCTTCTACGACGGCGACCGGGCGCTGCGCGCCGAGGAGTTGGAGGACCCCTTCCGCAGAGGCGTCCTCCTCATCGCGCGGGCGACCGGCGAAGCGGAACTCCGATGGCTGCGGACCACCCTGCAGTCACTCGGCGGGCAGCTCTGACGGCGGCCGGTGGCCGGGAACCGGGCAGCCACGGACTCCCGGCGTGGGGAACGTGCCGAGCGCGGCGACCTCGTAGCCGTCCGGGTAGCCCTTGATCTCGGGGTTCTGGCGCGCGTAGTGCGGCGTGCGCCGGGGTGGCAGGAGGCGGACGGCGCGGGCCCGCAGCCGCAGGGCACCCCGGGTCAGCCCACGGGCCACGGCGCCCGGGTGCTCGTAACGGAACGCCCGCAGCAGTGAGTCGTCGAGGAGCGCGAGGCTGGCGCCCCGGACCAGCGGGGCGAGCGGCGCCGGGTACCAGGAGCCCATGAGTGCCAGGGTCGCGTCGGAGACCCGGCGGGCTCCCGCGTCCCAGCCGAAGTGCTCGTGCTCGTAGGTGTCGAGGGTGCGCTCGAAGTCCTCGTAGCTCTGCGGGAGGTCCTTGATCCCCATGCGGGCGCCCAGCGTGCGGTAGTAGGCGGCGAAGGCCCGCAGTTCGTGGTCGGAGAGCCGGCGCCAGCCGTAGTCGTCCAGCCAGCGCTTCGGCGTGACGACGAAGGTGCACAGGACGTATCGCATGTCGTCGTTGCTGATGTCGTAGCTGCGGTGCATCTGGTTGATCCGGCGGACGGCCGTGCGCCCCTCCTCGGTGTCGAATCCGTGCTCCACCACGGTGTCGAGGAGCAGGGCGGTGTCGTCGTACCGCTTCTGCGAACGCTCCGTCAGCTCAGCTGTCTCGTCGAGGAGTCGGCCGATGCTGGGCACGGCATAGGTGCGGTAGAGGGCCAGTTCGAGGGCGCGGGTGATGTCCCAGGGGAACTCGTAGGTGACGGTGAGGCGGTAGATCTCCAGGAAGTCCCGCTCCGGGTCGAGTCGCTGAATCTCCTTCAGCCGGTCGTACCGCTGAACCATGCTCTTCCCCTCGTTCGCCTCATTCGTCCGAACCTCCGATGCTACGGGGATCGCCCCGTACATCTCGGCGCTTCCCGACCATGACGCGACTCGGTCGAGGGACCGGCGGATCGGGTTCGGCGGTGTCTGCCGGGGCCTCGACGGCGGGGTTACCGAGTAGTTAAGGTGCGCCGACGGACGACGCGAGGCGGACCCGGGGGCGACGGGTGGCCGAGCGGGGGATCGGGGACGAGGAGGACACTGTGGCCGGTGTGGACGCCGACGACGACGCGCTGCTGGTGCTGACCGCGGTGCTGCTCACGCCTGCCCGGTTCCCGAGCGTGCTGGGCGACGACTACGTGGCGGCGTGCGGCGCGCTCGCCCTCGAACCGTACGAGGAGGGCTACGGTCTCGTGCTCGGGCAGGACGGCGACGGCGCCCGCTGGACCGTGGTCGTCGAGGATGTCTCGCTGGTGGCCGTGGCCATCGCCGCGTGGGACTGCGGCATGGAGTACGACCTCTCCCCCGACGACCGCTCCGTGGTGTGTGCGCTGCCCGGCTGGCCGCTGGCCCTGGCTGTCGCCGCGCCCGGTGTGCCCGCCCCGCACGACCCGGAGACGGGCGGGGTGGGCCCCGCGCCGTTGTCTCCGCCGGACACGGGGTCCTGGGGTCCCGCGCAGCGGCGGCTCGGGGCCGATGAGATCGCGGAGCGGTGGGCGCTGTGGCGGGAGCAGATCGACGATGCGCAGTTCGTCCGGCCGGGCGGCGAGCCGACCGGACAAGCCGGGAACGGTGAGCAGGGGGACGAGGACACCGCCGCCGAGGGGGACGCGGAACCCGGTGGCGCTGTGACCGGTCAGCACCCCGGCGTACGACGGGCCCTGGCGGAGGCCCTCGCCTACACGAAGACTCCGCCACCGCCCGGCCGGATCCGCTCCGGCTTCGCCTCGGCCGACGCACGCACCCTGCGGGTCGACGGCCCGGGGTGGTCGATGGTCGCCAGGACCGACGACATAGCGCTGATCCTGCTGGACGAGGAGCCGGGTGAGGTGCTGCCCGTCGGCCGCGGGCCCGCACTGCCCGGTCTCCTGAAGGCCTTGGACGCGCTGGCTCCGCATCCGGCGTGACCGGGATGCGGAGCCTGGCCTCCGCTGCTGGTGGGTCTCGGACTCGGCTGCCGCGGAATCCCGGGCTCAGCGGCCGATCTGCTTGCGGTTGATCCTGCGGAGCCTGCTTCGCTGGGACGGGTCCAGCAGCAGATAGCCCGCGACGGGGACACCGATCACGACCAGCAGGGCCCACCAGAATCCGAGCAGGGCCCACAGGGCGACCCCGGCCACCACCCCCGCGACAGCGACCTTCGCACCGTTCGACATGGTCCACGCCTCCTTCGCGGCCGGCGCTGCTTCTGTCCTGTCAACGCATCCGTGCGTCCTTACGTTCCCCCGCACGCCCTCCCCCTGTCCTCCGTGACCGCCCGCCCTGTCCCCCGTGGCGCCGGTCATCGCAGCGGCTCACCGACCTCGTGCATATGGGCCAGCGCCTGCCGGTAGGACTCGACGAGTCCGGTCTCCGCGTACGGCATGCCGATGCTCCTGCAGTGCTCCTTGACCAGGGGCTGGGCCAGCCGCAGGTGCGGCCGGGGCATGCTCGGGAACAGATGGTGCTCGATCTGGTAGTTCAGGCCGCCGAGGAACCAGTCGGTGAGGACCGCGCCGCGCACATTGCGTGAGGTCAGGACCTGGCGCTGCAGGTGGCTCCAGCGGTCCCCGTCCGGGTCGGGCATCTCCATGCCCTTGTGGTTCGGGGCGAAGGCCATGCCCAGGTGGAGACCGAACAGGGCGTGCAGCAGCAGGGCGAAGACGAGGGCCTTGCCCGGTGACAGGACGGTCAGCAGCAGGGTCGTGTACAGCGCGAGGTGCGCGGTCATCAGCAGGGCCGACACCGCACGCTCCCGGGCCGGCTGGTGGCGCAGGAACTGGAACCCGTAGATCTTCAGGGCTATGCCCTCCAGCAGCAGCATCGGGAAGAACAGCCGGGCCTGGTTGCGGGTCAGCCAGCGGGCGAATCCTTCGCGTTGCGCCGCCTGCTTCTGGGTCCAGACCAGGGCGCCGACGCCGACATCGGGGTCCTTGTCGACGTGGTTGGGGTTGGCGTGGTGGCGTACGTGCTTGTCGTTCCACCAAGCCTCGTTCATGCCGAGGAGCAGGTTGGCGTGGAACAGGCCGATCAGCCTGCTCGCCTTGCGGTCACCGGATATCTGGGAATGGCCCGCGTCATGGGCGACGAAGGCCGTACGGGTCCACAGCACCGCCAGCGGAAGGGCGAGGAACAGGCTCAACCAGGTGTCGCCCAGCAGAACGAAGGCGGCGATCACCCCGCCCAGGGCCACCAGGTTGGCCGCGATGCTGATCACGTACCGCCCGGTGCGTCGTTCGAGGAGGCCCTGCCCCTTCACAGCACGCAGCAGAGGGGCGAAATCACTGCCGGCAGCCGGGAGGCCGGTTCGTTCCGAACTGCTGTCGCCGGCGGGATCCGCAGCGGTTGCTGTTGCCTGGGACATGAGGTCTCCGGTCTCTCAAACATAAGCGCTGACCTCGTTAAACGTACGGATCGGAGGCTAACGGCAGCCATGGCGCCACCACCCCGATCGTCCTGGGGCAGACCCCCGTGCCCCGTGGTGGTGCCAGCTCCACCACCCGCTCACGAGAGCATCAATGAGTGAGGCAGATCACGGCCGGTAGCCGCACGTCGCGGCATTGAGTGGAGTATCCTCGGCGACCCCGACCCACTAGTCAAATTTGAGGAATCTGACATCGCTGTGCACCGGCACCCCGCGGCAACGCCTTCCGAGATTTCAGAGCTGTCCCGCTGCTCCGCGGTCTTCATCCCCGCGGATCCGTCCCGTACCAGCCTGATGGCCTTCTGGAACCCGGACGGTAGCCCCCCTCCCGACGCGCCCGGGATCCTGTCGGAGCTCACCGTGGCCGAGGCCGACCTCCGGCGCCGTAGCGTGCCCGGCCTGCACCTTCCCGTACGTGAGGCCCTGCCGGTGCTGACCCGGGCGCGGGCCGACGGCCAGGCCTCCCCCGCGACCGCCTTCTGGGGCGCCGCCGCACTGCTCGGCCTGCAGTTCGTCGCCCGCGGCCTCCTGCTGCCGGGCCTGAGCCCCACCGACCAGGACGCCTGGCGGGTCGGGCCGTTGGGCGCCGGGGACCTGGAGCGGATCCGGGAGCTCGCGGCGTCGATGCCGCCCACCGCTCACGCGACCCCGCTGGAGACCGGCGCGACGGTGGACGGGCCGCTGCTGCTGCCCGAACCGGAGCGGCTGCTGCGGGCGTTCCTGGACGCGGTGGCGGACGGGCTGCCCCGGACACCCGCCGCCGGATTCGCCACCGCGGGCCCCGCGTTCGCCGCCCGGGAACCGCAGCATCTGCCCCAAGGGCGGTCCTGGGCCGCTGATGTGGCGGCCGGTCACGACGCGGGGGTACGGCTCTCGCTGCGTATCGAGATCACGGGAACGGCCACACCGGCCTCAGCGTCCTCACTGGCCTCACCGGCCTCCCCCGCTGACGCCCCTCTTGTTGACGACGCGGCGCCTTCCTTCCGTGCCGTCCTGCAGATCCACAGCGTCAGCGACCCTTCCCTGGTCGCCGACGCGGCCGAGGTCTGGGCGGGCGGCACCCGGAGCGCGGCAGCGTTCGGGCCGCGGGCCCGGATGGACGCCCTCCTCGCCCTGCGCCGGGCCGCCCGCGCCTGGCCACCCCTGGCGCCGCTGCTGTCCGCCGCCGTACCGGACGCGGTGGAGCCGGCCGACGAGGAGATCGCCGAACTGCTGGGGCCCGCCTCACGCGCCCTGGCCGCCACGGGCGTGCAGGTGCACTGGCCCAAGGAGCTGGCGAGGAAGCTGACCGCCCGCGCGGTGATCGGCCCGACCGGTGGACAGGACGACAGCGGCGAAGAGGGTGACGGCAGGCGGCGGACCGTCGCGGACACTCCGTCGTTCCTCTCCGCCGACGCCCTGCTCGCGTTCGACTGGCGGTTCGCGCTGGGCGACCGCCAGCTGAGCCGGGCGGAGCTGGACCGGCTCGCGGAGTCCAGCAGACCGATCGTGCGGCTGCGCGACCAATGGGTGCTCATCGACCCGGAGGAGGCGCGCCGGGCCCGGGAGACCCAGGACCGAAAGGTCACCCCCATCGACGCGCTGGGCGCGGCGCTGACCGGCTCCACCGAGGTGGACGGGCGCCGGGTGGAGGTGGCCGCGACGGGCTGGCTGGAGGGGTTGCGCAAGCGGCTGGCCGATCCGGAGTCCGCAGCTCAGCAGACGATCGGGCAGCCCGAAGCGTTGACCGCGACCCTGCGCGACTACCAGCTGCGCGGTCTGAACTGGCTCAACACCATGACCTCGCTCGGGCTCGGCGCCTGCCTCGCCGACGACATGGGTCTGGGCAAAACGATCACGCTCATCGCCCTGCATCTGCACCGCCAGAGCGACCGGGAGGCGGCCGGGCCGACGCTGGTGGTCTGTCCGACGTCGTTGATGGGCAACTGGCAGCGGGAGATCGAGAAGTTCGCCCCGGGCACCCCTGTACGCCGTTTCCACGGCGCGTCGCGCTCCCTGGAAGGGCTGGTGGACGGCGAGTTCGTCCTGACGACGTACGGCACGATGCGTCTGGACGCGCCCCGGCTGGCGGCCGCCTCCTGGGGCATGGTCGTCACCGACGAGGCGCAGCACGTGAAGAACCCGCACTCGGCGACGGCCAAGCAGCTGCGCACCATCGGCGGCCGGTCCCGCGTCGCCCTCACCGGCACTCCGGTGGAGAACAACCTCTCCGAGCTGTGGGCGATCCTGGACTGGACGACGCCCGGGCTGCTGGGCCGGCTCGGAACCTTCCGTACCCGGTACGCCGCCGCCGTCGAGGGCGGCACGGACCCGGCGGCCGCCGAGCGGCTCGCGGCCCTGGTGCGCCCGTTCCTGCTGCGCCGCCGCAAGTCCGACCCGGGGATCGCGCCGGAGCTGCCGCCGAAGACGGAGACCGACCGGGCCGTCTCGCTGACGGCCGAACAGACCGGGCTGTACGAGGCGGTGGTCCGCGAGACCCTCGCCGAGATCGCCGGCGCCGACGGGTTCGAGCGGCGGGGGCTCGTGATGAAGCTGCTGACGGCGCTGAAGCAGATCTGTAATCACCCGGCGCAGTACCTGAAGGAGGACCGGCCGCGGATCGCGGACCGGTCGGGGAAGGTCGAGCTGCTGGACGAACTCCTGGACACGATCCTGGCCGAACAGGGTTCCGTACTGGTGTTCACGCAGTACGTACAGATGGCGCGGCTGCTGGAGGAGCACCTCGCGGAGCGGGGGGTGCGTACGCAGTTCCTGCACGGCGGTACGCCGGTGGCGCGGCGCGAGGAGATGGTGGGCCGCTTCCAGGCGGGCGAGGCCCCGGTGTTCCTGCTGTCCCTCAAGGCGGCGGGGACCGGGCTCAACCTCACCCGGGCCGGCCATGTCGTGCACTTCGACCGCTGGTGGAATCCGGCGGTGGAGGCGCAGGCGACGGACCGGGCGTACCGGATCGGGCAGACGCAGCCCGTCCAGGTGCACCGGCTGATCGCCGAGGGCACGATCGAGGACCGGATCGCGGAGATGCTCGCCCGCAAGCAGGGGCTCGCGGACGCGGTGCTCGGCTCGGGGGAGGCCGCGCTGACCGAACTGACCGATGCGGAACTGGCCGATCTGGTCGAGCTGCGAGGGGGCGCACGATGAGCGAGGACGACGAGTACGGGACGGGCGCGGTGGATTCCGGCGGTGGGGCGGAGCGTACGTTCGCGCCGCTGCCTCCCCCGCCGGGCAGGGGTTTCGCCACGTCCTGGTGGGGCCGCGCCTGGCTCCAGGCGCTGGAGGACACCGCCCTGGACGGTCAGCAGCTCAAGAAGGGGCGCAAGCTGGCCAGGGAGGGCGGCGTGGGGGCGGTCTCCGTACGCCCCGGCCGGATCACGGCCGTCGTACGGGACCGGGACGGCACGGGTCACCGGAGCGATGTGCTGCTCCAGGAGCTCGGCGACGAGGCGTGGGACCGCTTCCTGGACATGGCGGTGGAGCGGGCCGGGCACATCGCGGCGCTGCTCGACCGGGAGATGGAGCCGCATCTGGTGGAGGACGCGGCGGGTGCCGGGGTGGACCTGCTGCCCGGCATCGGTGACCTGGAGCCGGAGTGCACCTGCGGCACCTGGGACCACTGCCCCCACTCGGGCGCCCTGTGCTATCAGGTGGCGCGGCTGCTGGACGAGGACCCGTTCGTCCTCCTGCTGCTGCGGGGGCGCGGGGAGCGGCGGCTGCTGGACGAGCTCCAGGTGCGCAGCGCCGCCCGTGCGGTGCGCGGTGCGGAGGGCGACGGGCCGGAGGAGGCGGCCGGGGAGGGGTACGGCGTCCCGGCCGACGAGGCGTTCGCCGCGGGCTCCATCCTGCCGCCGCTCCCCATGCCGCCGTCGGTGCCCGAGGAGCCGGGGCTGCCGCCGTCGCTGGACACGGAGGCGGGCCCGCCGTCCGGCATCGACCCGGCGGCGCTGGAGGTGCTGGCCGCCGACAGCGCCGTACGGGCCCACCGGATGCTGCTGGAGGCGCTGGCTCCGGGGCACGGACGGCAGCCGGTTCCGGCGGAGCTGACGCCGGAGCAGGACGCGGTGCGGATGGCCGCCGATGCCCGCCCCGAGCCGTGGATCGCGAAGCGGCTGGCCGAGGGGAGCGGCCGGCCGCGGGCCGAGCTGGGGGCGGCGGTGAGCGCCTGGCGCTACGGCGGTGCTGCCGCGCTGGCGGTGCTCGACGAGGAGTGGGACCCGGACCCGGACTCCCTCGCCCGGGCTCGCGCGCGGCTCGCGGCGGCCTGGGAGGAGGGTGAGCGGCCCCAGTGGCGGGCGGCGCGGGCCCGCTGGACGGTGGCGGGCGCCGATGTCCAGCTCCGGTACGACCGCGACGGCCGGTGGTGGCCGTACCGCAAGGAGCGCGGCCGCTGGGTGCCCGCGGGGCCTGCGGACGACGACCCGGCGAGTGCGCTGGCGGGGGCGTCGGCCGGGGACTGAGCTCCGCCGACGGGCGTGGGGAACCGGAGCCCTCTTCCGTACGTCATCAGCGGAAGACGGCTTCGGCCTCCCCCTTTTTCTTTACGCGTCACCCTTACAGCTATCCGTTACGCGTCACCCTTACAGCGCCCCCGGCCCCCATAGGAGTGCGATGCACCGCAGAAGGCTCCTTCAGGGGGCCGCCGTCACCGCGGCGGCCGCGCTCGTTCCGGCGTCGGCACGGGCCGTGTCACCTACGACCGCCGTCGCGGACCACCCGGCGGCTCTCTGGGCACCGGCCCACGGGGCGAACTACACCGTCCCCGCGCGCCCTTCGGAGCGCCGCGTCGACCGTGTCGTCATCCACGTGGCCCAGCAGTTGTTCACCCCGACGATCGGCATCTTCCGCGATCCGGCCAAGCAGGTCTCCGCCCACTACGTGGTGCGCTCCGGTGACGGTCATGTCGCGCAGTGCGTACGGGAGAGCGACATCGCCTGGCACGCGGGCAACTGGGACGTCAACGTCCGCAGCATCGGCATCGAGCACGAGGGATGGGTGGACCGGCCGGAGTTCTTCACCGACGTGATGTACCGGCGCTCGGCCCTGCTCACCGCGGCGATCTGCGAGCGGCACGGCATACCCAAGGACCGGGCGCACATCATCGGCCACCACGAGGTGCCGGGCAGCGACCACACCGACCCCGGCGTGCTCTGGGACTGGGAGCGCTACCTCCGTCTCGTCGCGCGCCCCTGAGCCCGCGCCCCCATCACCCGCCGCAGCCGGGTTGTCGCGGAGGCCGGGGGCGACGACGATGGGGAGGCAGGACGGCCCCGGACGGAGGGCGAGTTGACGGACCCCTGGGTGGCCCTGGCCGCTGACACGGACCCCGGTGAGCGGATGGGCGCGCTGCGCCGCGCGCACGAGGTGTTCACCTCGGCGGGACGGCTGGAACGGCCGGTACGTACGGTGGTCGGCGAGTCGTGGCTCCGCTCGGCCCGGGCCCGTGTAAGCCCGGACGGCGCCCCGGTGGTGGAGTTCGGCGCGGATGAGCTGGGCCCGTACCGTGAGGCGCATCCGCTGGCCCGGGCGATGCCCGTGATCCGTGAACTCATGGGCGCGTACGCGACGGACGGGGAGCATCTGCTGGCCGTCTGCGACGCCCACGGCAGGCTGCTGTGGGTGGAGGGCCACGCGGCGGCCCGCCGCCGGGCGGGGGCGATGAACTTCGTGGAGGGCGCCCGCTGGGCGGAGAGCGTGGCCGGGACCAACGCGCCGGGCACGGCCATCGCGGTCGACCGGCCGGTACAGGTCTTCGCGGCCGAGCACTTCCTGCGCCCGGTGCAGCAGTGGACGTGCGCGGCGGCCCCGCTCCACGACCCGCACACCGGCCGGGTGCTGGGGGCGGTGGACATCACGGGCGGCGACCGGCTGGCGCACCCGCACAGTCTGGCCTTCGTCCAGGCGGTGGCGCGGGCCGCCGAATCGCAACTCGCGCTGCTGGCACCGGCGGTGGCGGACGTCGGTTCGGTGCGGCTGAGCGCGCTGGGCCGGGACGAGGCGCTGCTCGTGGCCGGGGACCGCAGGATCCGGCTCAGCAGACGGCACAGCGAGATCCTCGTCGCCCTGGCCCGCCGCCCGGAGGGGCTGAGCGGGGACGAGCTGCTGATCGAGCTGTACGAGGACGAGTCGGTGCCCCCCGTGACGCTGCGGGCCGAACTCTCCCGGCTCAGAAGGCTGCTGGGCCCGGAGCTGCTGCACTCACGCCCGTACCGGCTCGGCGTGCCGGTGGACGCCGACTTCGACACGGTGGCGCGCAGGCTGGGGTCGGGGGCGGTGGCGGCGGCGCTGGGCGCCTACGCGGGCCCGCTGCTGCCAGGTTCGCGCGCCCCCGCCGTCGTACGGCTGCGCCACCGCATCGCGGACGAGTTGCGGGCGGCGCTGATCGCCCGGGGTGATCCGGGGCTGCTGGCCGACTGGGCGTACAGCCCGTGGGGCGAGGACGACCTGGCGGTGTGGCGGGCGCTGGCGGGGGCGGCCCCGGCGGAGCGGCGGGCGGCGCTGCTCGCGAGGGTGCGGGGGCTGGACGCGGAACAGGGGGGCTGAGGGGCGTTCGGGCATGGGGCAGGTGGCGGCTCCGCGCGGACGCCCCCGTACCGCAGAGGCGTGTCGCGCCGAAGCCCCCGCACCGGCGTCTCCGCGCAAACGCCCCCGTACCGCAACGGCGTTGCAACGTCCGGCCTCCTAGCCTCGCGCCGAGGGCCGTCCAACGGCGGGCGGCACCGGATCCGGGAGGCCACAGAGATGACCCGTTACGCCGCACCAGGCACCGAGGGCGCGATCGTCACGTACGCGTCCCGCTACGACCACTGGATCGGCGGCGCGTACGTCCCGCCGGTCCGGGGCGGGTACTTCGAGAACCCCAGTCCCGTCAACGGCCGCCCCTTCACCGAGATCGCCCGCGGCACCGCCGAGGACGTCGAACTCGCCCTGGACGCGGCGCACTCCGCCGCGCCCGCGTGGGGAGCGACGCCGGCCGGTGACCGGGCGGCCGTCCTGAACCGGATCGCGGACCGTATGGAGGCGCATCTGGAGGAGCTGGCGGTCGCGGAGAGCTGGGAGAACGGAAAGCCGGTGCGCGAGACGCTGGCCGCCGACATCCCGCTGGCCATCGACCACTTCCGCTACTTCGCGGGCGTCCTGCGCGCCCAGGAGGGCTCGCTCAGCGAGCTGGACGAGGACACCGTCGCGTACCACTTCCACGAGCCGCTGGGCGTGGTCGGCCAGATCATCCCGTGGAACTTCCCCATCCTGATGGCCACCTGGAAGCTCGCCCCGGCGCTGGCCGCGGGCAACGCGGTGGTCCTCAAGCCGGCCGAGCAGACTCCGGCCTCCATCCACTTCTGGATGAGCCTGGTGGCCGATCTGCTGCCGCCCGGGATCGTCAACATCGTCAACGGCTTCGGCGAGGAGGCCGGCAAGCCGCTGGCCTCCAGCCCGCGCGTCGCGAAGATCGCGTTCACCGGGGAGACCACGACGGGGCGGCTGATCATGCGGTACGCCTCCGAGAACCTCAAGCCGGTGACGCTGGAGCTGGGCGGCAAGTCGCCGAACATCTTCTTCGACGACGTGTCCCGCAGCGACGACGACTTCCTCGACAAGGCCCTCGAAGGGTTCACCATGTTCGCCCTCAACCAGGGCGAGGTGTGCACGTGTCCCTCGCGCGCCCTGATCCAGCGGGGGCACTACGGCGCCTTCCTGGAGGCCGGGATCGCCCGTACGGAGAAGATCCTGCCGGGCAACCCCCTCGACACCGACACGATGATCGGCGCGCAGGCGTCCGACACCCAGCTCCAGAAGATCCTCTCCTACCTGGAGATCGGCCGGCAGGAGGGCGCGAAGATCCTCACGGGCGGTGAGCGCATCGAGCACGGCGGCGAACTGGCGGGCGGCTACTACGTCCAGCCGACCGTCTTCGAGGGCGACAACCGGATGCGGGTCTTCCAGGAGGAGATCTTCGGCCCGGTCGTGGCGGTGGCCTCCTTCACCGACTT
The DNA here is from genome assembly GCF_033109485.1 of Streptomyces cyaneofuscatus. Taxonomy (NCBI): domain Bacteria; kingdom Bacillati; phylum Actinomycetota; class Actinomycetes; order Kitasatosporales; family Streptomycetaceae; genus Streptomyces; species Streptomyces cyaneofuscatus. The sequence goes on from NZ_CP137002.1 coordinate 216,338, forward strand.
CGACGACGCCATCACGACGGCCAACGACACCCTGTACGGGCTCGGCGCCGGTGTATGGACCCGCGACACCAACACCGCGTACCGGGCGGGCCGCGCGATCAAGGCGGGCCGGGTCTGGACGAACTGCTACCACGCGTATCCGGCCCACGCTGCGTTCGGAGGCTACAAGGAGTCGGGCATCGGCCGGGAGAACCACAAGATGATGCTGGAGCACTACCAGCAGACGAAGAACCTTCTGGTGTCGTACTCGGCGCAGAAGCTGGGCTTCTTCTAGAGCCTGGCGGGACCTGCCTCGCTGCTTCGCCAACTGGAAGACGGTTCACGATCGTCATCGCAGGTGGTCGGCGGACGGCACGTGGGAGAGAATTCCGCGGGCCGTCCAAGCCGACGCCGATGCCGATGCCGATGCCGATGCCGAGAGTGGATCGACCGGAGCATGGCCGGAGCATGGTCAGCGTCGATTCCAGGACCTGCTGGGGAAAGTGGGTGCCGCCCGCTCGGGATTGCGGGCGCCCTGGTCGACCGGGACGGCGTTTTGGTTCACCGTGCACGCCGCACCACCCCGGCGCGAGAATCCGCTGACGCACTCCTCGGTGCGGTTCACGAAGTATGCGGTAGGCCACCTCGTGGGGCTGCTCGACGATTGAGCGCAGACCGCGCTGCTCCTGGCACGGGGAGCACGCGTACAGGCCCGCGCCGGGCCCGGAACTCCGCTCGATAGCGTCGACCATGGCGGCGGAACCGGACGGGCCTTTGCGCCAGTGGCACCAGCCGAAGGAGGCGGGCGCTTCGGTGGTCGATGGTGTGGTGCGGATTGCTCAGGTCGGCGCCATCAGATGACGGGCCAGGGAGCCGCCGTTCCGGAGGAACGTCGCGGTGACGGTCGTTCGGAACGGTCGCGCGTCGGGAATGGGCGATTCTCCGGGAAGGCCGGTCGCGGTGACGCTCTGGTTCCTCCAGGCCGGCCCCCCTACCAGTTCGGCCCTCCTGCACACCCCCGGCAAGAGCATGCCAACATCGCGCGGCAGGATTCCCACCAGGCTCCACCGGTTGCCGCACTGTCAAGCCGTCAGTGCCTGGATCTCCGTCGTCATCGCCTGGGCCGCCGCGGTGAGCCTGGCGCGTCCAGCGGGGCCGCGCTCCCGGAAGGCGACGTCGGCCCCCAGGACCGCTGCCGCCAGCACCTCGAACCGGTCCAGCTGGGCGAGCAGGTCGGTGCGGGCGTGTTCGCCAAGGCCAGCGGCGGCGACCAGCGCACGTCACTGGAAGCCGTTGAGCTTCTTCTCGACGTTGTACGTGTCGACGGACCCGCCGTCCCTGAGAACGCGGGAGGCCTGGAGGGCGCGGCAGCCGTCCACCCCCCGGCCGGCGAGTTCCCCTTCGGGACTGTCGAGGTCGCGGTCCACCACGCAAGGCGACGTGGCCCCACTTCGATCGAGTGGTTCCGGTGGCCCGGGGGGGGCGGGGGCTCGCGGTAGCTTGGGAGCCTCGGTCAGCTCTCGTCAGCGTGCCCGATGGCCGGGCGGAACGCCTGGGCGTGCTGATGTCCCGGATGCGGGGGATCATCGAGGCATGAGTGGTGATGGTCCCCTGCCGTCGTCCGGAGAGTGGGGCGGGCGGAGGCGATCAGCGTCGGCGGCAGACGATGCTCTGCCGCCGGCCTGTATCTCGGGCTCGTCGGCCCAATGGCGAAGGGCACGGCCGTGAACGAGGAGCGGCTCCTCCGCCGGTACCGGGCACTCATGGGGGCCGTACCGCAGTCGGTGTGGGTGATGTCGCCCAGCGGTGACGTCTCCGTATTGTCCCGAGGCGGGATCGCCGAGACGCTGTGGACTCCCGGCACCGATACCTCGTGGATGGACGCCGTGCATCCCAAGGACCGGGACTGGTTCCAGCGTGCATGGCGCAGGGCTACGCGCGAGCGGTCCTCGCTCGATGCGATCGTCAGGGTGCGGCTCGACGGAGCCGCCGACCGCTTCCGCCACGTCAAGATCATTGCTGCGCCCACCATCGACGAGAACGGGGAAGTGGAGTTTGTCGGAACTGCCACCGACGCCGAGGAGCACTGGCGTGCCCGTATGCGGGAGAAGTTGCTGGCGCGTATGGCGGCGGTGCCCGCGGCCCGCGATCTTTCGGAGGCTTTCCTGACGACGGCCGCGGCCGTCGTGCCCGAGCTCGCTGACGCGGTGGCCATCTTCCGCGTAGTGGACGGCGTCGAAGCGGGTGCGCGGCCTTCCCGCGCATCCACCCCAACGCCGCCGGAGCGTGTGGGGCTTGCCCCCGGTCTGCCTTCCCTGCCCCCTCTGGACGCCGACTTCATGCTGGGGCAGGTCGCCCAGCGGGCCATCAAGAGCCAGGAGGCTCGGCTTCTGGTCTTCCCGCCCGACGGACCTCCCGACGAAGGGCTCTCAAACGTTTCCGTACGGTGGCTGCGCAAGGCCGGAGCGACTGGCATGGCGTTGGTGCCCCTGGTGGTGGACGGCCGGACCGTCGCGCTGGCGACGATCGCGACCTGCCGGGGCAACCCGCCCCCGGACGAGGCCGACCTCTCGCTGCTGCGGGACGTATTCCAGCAGATGAGCGGGCCGCTGCGGCGGACGATGGAGCTGCAGAGCATCCGCGGCAAGGCACTCGCGCTACAGCAGTCGTTCCTCGCGGCCCCGCCGGCCATCGACGGTCTCACGATCACCGCGCTCTACCATCCGGCCGACTCGGCGGCGGAGGTAGGCGGGGACTGGTACGACGCCGTCCGGCTCTCCCCCGATGCCCTCGCCCTCTCCATCGGCGATATCGCGGGGCACGACCTCGACGCGGCCATGGCGATGGGACGCGTCAACAGCATCCTTCGGGGACTCGCCTACGACTGCGGCCCGGCCGCCGATCCGGCGTCCACGCTGGGGCGTCTCGACCGCATCGTGCAGGCGCTCGACAGTCCGTCGATGGTCACGGCGGTGCACGCGGTCCTGCACCGCCGGACGCGCGGCAGCTGGCACATCGCCCTGTCCAACGCCGGGCATCCGCCGCCCCTGGTCATCCCAGCGGACGCCCCATCGCAGTATCTGCACGACCTGACAGCCCCGGACCCGCCCTTGTGCGTCACCGACTCCCTCGCCCGCACCACCCTCGACGCGGACCTGCACGCAGGGGACATCCTGGTGCTCTACACCGACGGGCTGGTGGAGACGCGAGAGACGGACATCGGTGACAACCTCCAGCGGTTGCGTGAACGATCCGACGTGCTGGCCCGCCAAGGCTTGCCTCTGTCTTCCATGATCCGCAGCCTTCTGCCACCTCTGCACCACCGCCGGGACGACATCGCCATGATCGCCCTGCAAGCCCGGCCGGACTCATGACCGCGCCTCTCGCGAATCTCACCGTTTGCACCCGGAAGAGTGTCTCCATACCGTCGAGAAAGCCCGTCCTCGGATGAGAGAGGCACCGCATGAACGCGCCGAACGACCATCAGGGCAAGCTCGCGACCTCACGCGCCCACTCCGCCCGGGTGTACGACTACATCCTGGGCGGCAAAGACCACTACCCCGTGGATGAGGTAGCGGGCGACGCCATGTGCCGACACTGGCCCGCCCTGCCTGTGCACATGATGGAAAACCGCCGGTTCATGCACCGCGCGGCGCGCTTCCTGGCAGAGGAGCGAGGCATCCGCCAGTTCCTCGACATCGGAACCGGTCTTCCGACGTCCCCGAACCTGCACGAGATCGCGCAGGAAGTGGCCCCTGAATCGCACGTGGTCTACGTCGACAACGACCCCATCGTCCTCGCTCACGCCCGCGCCCTGCTGCAGAGTTCACCCGAGGGCGCAACCGCCTACGTGGACGCGAACATGCACGACCCCGGCACCATCCTGGACAGTCCCGAGTTCCGCGAGCTCATCGACCTGAACCGGCCCGTCGGCCTCATGGTCATCGGCATCATGCACTTCATCCTGCCCCCCGACGACCGGCATCTGGTCCAGGACCTGCTGAACCCACTGCCGTCCGGCAGCTACCTGGCGATGACCATCGGCACCGCGGACTTCGCGCCCGAGGAAGTGAACCGGGTCGCCCAGGAGTACCGTGAGCAAGGTATGCCCTTTGTCCTGCGAGATCTACGAACCGCCACCTCGTTCTTCGACGGCCTGGAACTGCAGGATCCCGAGGTCACCCAGGTGCACGCCTGGCGCCCCGGCCCGGAGCAGAACGGCATCGACGGCCGCGACATCGCCATGTACGGAGCGGTCGCCAGGAAACCCTGAAGTAAGGCGGGACACGAGATGACCGGGTGCGCTTTACTCGCGATCACTACTCGCGGCACAGCAATTCAGCTCTCGCCGAGGACAAGTCTGATGGCAGTTCGCTGACTGACCGAGCACGGCTTCGCCCCGTTCGCACCGGGCTGCGAGGTCCCCGTGTCGAGAACGCTTGCTGCCTGCCGGGCCGGTCGTGCTGATCAAGGTGACGCCGTGGGGATGCTCCGAGCAGGGAACGGGGTAGGTGGCAGGAGCGATCCGGGCCGGGCCGACCCGCGAGCCAAACCAGCAGGACTGGGAACGGGCGCCGGAGCACCGTCGGTGAACAGGCCATCCAACGAGGGTCACCCGGAGGTGCCGCCGCTGTTTCCGGTGCACACTGGGCACCAAGAGGCGTCGAGTCCTGCTTGGGAGGCAGAAGAGTGAACGCCGGCAGTGGTAAACGGCGCCTGTCCTACCGAGGCTCCGCCGGACGGCGCTCGGTCGGCGCGAACGTGCGGTTCCGCCGGAGCAAGGGCGTCCTGCCACCCGACCGGTTCACCACCCGTAGCCGACTTGCCTGGCTGAATTCCGCCAGCTCCCGCATCGGCACGACTCTGGATTTGGAGCGCACCGCTCTGGAACTCGCCGAGTTCACGGTGCCCAGTTTCGCCGACGGAGCGGCTGTGGACATCCTCGAGAGTGTCCTGCGAGGTGACGAAGGCTCCCGGAAGTCCGGACCCGGCATCCCACAGATGCGAGCCATGGCGCTGTGCGCCATCGAGGAGCTCTCCAACCTGGAGCCGACCCCGGTGGGCGAGACCTTCGTGCACGCCAAGGAGCCGCACGAGACGCTGCTCCACCGGTACGTCCTCCGGCAAGGCAAACCCGTGCTGCTGAGCAGGGTGCGCGACGACGATTTCATCCGCGTCGCGCCCACCGCGAGCGCCGCCGCACAGCTGCGCGCCGCCGGCGTGCACAGCTACCTGGCCGTGCCCCTGATCGCCCGTGGGCTGCTGCTCGGCAGCGCCGACTTCGTGCGCGGCCGTGGAACTCCACCGTTCTCCACGACCGACGTGGCGCTGGCGGAGCAGCTCGCTTCCAAGGCGGCGGTCTTCATCGACAACGCGCGACTGTACGGGCGGGAGCGTGAGCATGTCGTCTCGTTGCAGCGCTCCTTGTTGCCGCGCGTTACTCCGGCGACGCCGGGCCTGCTGGTGCACTCCGAGTACGCGCCCGCGGCGGCACATCAAGGCGTAGGCGGGGACTGGTACGACGTGATGGCCCTGCCCGGCGGACGGACGGCCCTGATGGTGGGCGATGTTATGGGGCACGGGTTGCCGGCCGCCGCGACCATGGGGCGCCTGCGGACGGTGGCCCGCGCACTGATGACTCTGGACATGGCCCCTGAGCGGATCCTCGCGCGGCTCGACCTGGCCACCCGCGACCTGGAGGACGAGCAGGTCTCCACCTGCCTGTGCGCGGTCTACGACCCCGCCGACTCCTCCTACACGCTGGCGAGCGCCGGGCACCTGCCACCGCTGCTCCTCGACGGGCACGGCGCCGCCGACCTCGTCCCGGTGCCGATCGGCGCGCCGCTGGGGGCGGGCGTGATCCCGTACGACCCCTTGCGGCTGCGCGTCCCTGACGGTGCCCATCTGGTCATGTACACGGACGGCCTGATCAAGTCCCGGGACGCCGACGTGGACGCCCAGTTGGACCGGCTGCGTACGGCAGCGCTAGGCCTTCCGCCCGGATCGCTTGAGAAGGGGGGTCTGGTGGAGCGCGCCCCGGCCGCCGCCCCCCGGTTCGATGAGGCCGTGCTCCTCGTCACCACGAGCGCCGCACTGCCGGCGGGGGAGCTGAGGGTGTGGGAGCTGCCGCAGGACGGCCGGGCCGCCTCGGCCGCCCGTGGTCTCGTCATCGGCCAGCTCGCGTCATGGGGCCTCGAGGAGCTCGCCGACGTCTCCGAGCTCGTCGTCTCCGAACTGGTCGGCAACGCACTGCGCTACGGGAACGGCCCCGGCACACTACGGCTGCTGCGCGGGGAACGCCTCGTCGTGGAGGTGTCGGACACCGGCCCCGACCTGCCCCAGATCCAGCACGCGGGCCTGAGCGACGAGGGTGGACGGGGCCTTCAACTCATCAACATGCTGTGCCGCCGCTGGGGTTCATCCCGCACGGCCACAGGCAAGATCGTCTGGGCGGAACAGAACATGCCGTCATGGGTCTTGGCTGCGCACCAGGCGCAGTCAGGTGCGGACGCTCAGCGGAACGTGCCGAACTCGGGGCATTCTCAGCGGTAGTAGCAGGACGTGCGACCGGTAGCTGAGTAGCTCGACTCCGCGAGCCTGAGCTGACCCTTCCGTACACCTTGGAGCCGGAACCGCAGTCCCGCTCCCCCGCCGGCTGCTGGACACCAAGCCCTGGGCCGCCGACCTCGACCAGCCCGGGATTCCGGCGGTCGCACTCGAGACGACCCTCCGAGCGCCGGCCGCACCGGAACTTGAGGCCGGGTCTGGACGGGCCTCAGGCGAAGTCGTCGGGGACGATGTGCATCTTCTCCGCGATCCGGGTGAGGGCCTTCTGGTCGGCGGTGCTGAGGGAATCCAGGACGAGACCGCGTACGGCGCGTAGATGGGTGGGAGCTGCCTGGCCCACGATGTCGAAGCCTGCGTCGGTCAGTTCGGCGAGGGTGTAACGCCCGTCGGCCGGATCAGGGCTGCGGACGACCCAGCCGCGTTGTTCACACCGTTTGATGACGTTGGACAGCCGAGAGAGGGATCCGCTGGCGAGGAAGGCGAGCTCACCCATCCGCAGCTGGCGTCGTGTGGCTTCGGAAAGATGGCTGAGCACGAGGTACTCGAACAAGGTGATGCCGTGCTCTTCCCGCAGCGGCGATTCCAGCTTGCCCGGCAGCAGCAGGACCAGGGAGATCAACCCCGTCCAGGCCGCCTTCTCCTGGCTGTTGAGCCAGCGCGGTTCCTCGTCACTCCCACGTTCGCCGCTGTCGCTCACAAACCCTCCTCCTGGGGTCGCCCGATCCTCGGGAAAACCTCTTCTTTACTTTGCGCTTGAAGTCATCCCTTGCTATGTTGACTTTACGCGTGAAGTCACATCAGGGCAACGCGCGGCCCTGGAGAGAGGGAGATGGAGCACCATGGACACAGTCACTTTCGGCATCGTTCCGGGCTATGGCGAGAAGCTTCACGATGCCCTGGGCTACAGCAGCGCCGTCCGCGTCGGGGACCGGGTCGAGATTTCCGGCCAGGCAGGTGTGGACGACGACCTGAACATCCCCGACTCGCTGGAGGAGGAGATCGTCCAGGCCTTCGAGAACGTGGAGCGCGCGCTCGCCACGGTCGGCGCGACCTGGCATGACGTCATCCACGTCAACTCGTACCACAAAGTCGCCCCCGGGGAGAAGGTCATCAGCGAGGACGTCAACCGCATCATGGCCCAACAATTCCGCCTCCGCCTGGATGGCCGCGCGCCGATCTGGACCGAAACCGGCGTCACCGTCCTCGGCCTTGCCGCCATGCGCGTGGAGATCCGTGTCACCGCAATCGCCGGCTCCGGCAATTGACACCTCACCCAGTCACCCTTCGCTCACTCATCAGGATTCGTCGTTCAAAGCGGCCCCCACCGCGGGGCCGCTCCGCTGATGAGAGACTGGACGTTGACCGTATTGAACCGCCCACCAGCACCTACGGCGAAGGTCAGGCCCTACCCTGCCTTGCCCGCCGCAGGGCCGGCGTCCTGTTCGCAACGCTCGCGACGGAACCTTCCGCTACTCGCCGACGGCCACCCAGATGCCATGCCGACAAGGCCGGAAGTCCACGAGAACCACCCGCCGTCCGTCAATGGCCGGGTCCTCGACACACGACACGACGCTTTCCGGGCCCTCGTCACAGATCGGACATGACACGAGCGCGGGATAGTCGGGTCGCTGAAGGACTCCGAGGAGCACCTCCTCTTCCCTGCACAGCAGAGCTGCCCTGAGGCCAGCCAGCCAGGCACCTGTCACGCGAAAGCGATCCATGTCTTTCTCCTCCGAGGCTGCCACACTGCCGGGCGGATGCGGGGTCACGGGGTACGGGCCGGCTGGTCGTCCTGCCATACCCAGCGGCCCTGGATGTCCGGTGCATAGATGCTGCTGCCACCAGGGTAGGTACAGCCGTCGTTGGGAAGCCCAACCCAGGGGTCCTCATCCGTGAGGGTCACGGGGGTGGTTTGCCCATCCAGCGGTCCGCCGTGCAGTTCGACTGTGATCGAGATGCCGTTGTCGCTCATGCAGCTCTTCTACCCCGACAGGTACAGACCAATTGCGGTGGCCAGTCAGCCGCGATCTGCCCCGCCGAACACTCGCCTCGTCAGGATGGGCCCCTAGCAGGGAGGTTGAGCGCAGCACAGGTGAGAGGGACTCGGACGGCCGTTGCGCTCGTTCGCGCAGCGAGCACCGGTATGCGCACGCGGGTCGGCAGACCGTCAAGGAAGGGGTGCGCTCCGTGCCGACCAAGATCCGGGCCATACGCGGACCACGCCCTACAGCTTGGCCGTACATTGGCCGTTTCCGCTGGTCAAGGGCCCCCGATCAGGCGCCCTTCTGCTGTGCCTAGAAGAAGCCCGGCTTCTGCGGCGGGACGTCCGGGCGATACGGGCCATGGGCCACTTTCCATACCCGTTTCCACAGGTGGGCGATGGGCGGAACGTTCGACCGGATGCTCCGGGCGGCCCATCGCGTCACGTCGTGGGGCGGCGGCGGGCTCGTAGCAGGTGGAGACCCTTCACGGCGTACACGCCGACCATCAGCACGAAACCGGTGGCCAACAGCCAGACCCAGGATTCCGCCACCGCAAGACTCAGCAGCAGACCACCCATCAGCATCACGCCCGCGACCGTGTCCAGCAGATCCAGGCCCGCCCCGGAACGCTCCCCGGGGCCGGACCGGCGCCACCGACGGATGGAAGGCACCAGGCCCAGGGCCTGCACGACGAACAGCGCCAGAGCGACCCAGATCAACCAGCCAGGTATGTCCACAGCGTCACTGTAGCCCCGGCCCACGCCCTCCTCCCACAACACCGGCCATCACGAGAACGCCCCACAGTGCAAGCCTCGTTCAGCATGCTGCAGGAGGCGCGGACCGCTTGCGGGTTGGCGGGCGCAGCACCGCCTGGCCGTCGGTGTCGCGCGGGTACAGCGTCCGCTCCGGTAGGGGCGGCCGCGCAGGGCGTATCTGAACTGGCCAGACCTCACCTGGTCTCTTCGCGCTTGAGATGATCTGCGGGCGTCCGGGTCGCGTCGGACCTGGACCTCAGGGGAGGAACAACGTTGAAGAGAGTGACAACGGCAGCGCTGGTACTGGCCGTCGTCAGCGGCTTGCTGCTCGGCGTGCCGGTACAGGCGGCGCCGGCGCCGGTCGAAACGACCGCGGCAGCCCGGACGGCATCGATGACCCCGCCATACCCGGGGGAGACGCGGGTCATCACCTGGAACATCTGCGGAGAGGCCGGCAGCCCGCGCGGCACGGCGGGCTACTGCGCCTTCCGTAACGAGCCCGACCGCAAGGCGGAGCAAGTCGCCCAACTGGTCACCGAGCACCAGGCGAATGTGGTGATGCTCCAGGAGGTCTGCGGCTACGACGAGGCCACACCCGACACCGGGCGCCGTGCCAACTGGCGCAAGAGCCACATGGCACTCCTGAAGGAACGTCTCGGCCCCGGATGGTCCTTCGCGCACGCGCCCGGCAACCGCGAATCGGACCTGGACAGCCGCTGCCGCGGTGAAGCGCTCGGTGGCGACCTGGGCGTCCTGCTCGCTGTCAAGGGCACGTTCGACGGCCCCGTCGAGCGGGTCGAGACGGTGCCGGCCGATCTGTCCCCGCGCAAGCTGCCGATGGTGTGCGCCCGCATCACCGGCCTGCCCGACAAGTTCTGCAGCGTGCACCTGATCCCCGGCGAGTCGGCGATCGCCAAGCGCCAGTCCCAGGCCATCGCCGCTCACCTTCAGGACGACATCCCGGTCGGTGTGGTGATCGGCGGCGACTTCAACCGCAACGCCGCGTCCGCCGATCTGGCCCCGGTCACCTCGAAGCTGGACCGCTGCCTCAACGGCGACCACACCTATCAGTACTGGGCGTCCACCGCGGCCGCACCCAGCCGCCACTGGCTCGACCATCTGTTCACCACCCTGCGCGCCGACGGCCCCCGCTTCGTCGCCTGCACCGTCGACCAGTCCCGTATGGACCGGACCCGGAACACCGGCGCCGAGGCGACCGACCCGCCGAACGGCTACTCCGACCACGCCCCCGTCATCGCCTACCTCCGCGACGCGCCCGTCCCCGGCGACATGACCGGTGACGGTAAGCCGGACCTCCTGGCCGTCGACGACCTGGGCAAGCTGCGCCTCTACCACGGCGCGGGGACCGGAGGTGTGCCCGGCGCCCACGACATCATCGGTACCGGTGGCTGGAGGGGCGCCTCCGTGACCCACCGCGGCGACTGGACAGGAGACGGCGCGGAGGACGTCGTCGCCCGGGTGGGCGGCGACCTACGCATCTACGCCAACCGCGGGGACGGCTCGCTGGCCGCCCCCGTCACGGTCGCCGTCGGCCTGCCCACGGACGCGAGGGTCGTCAGTCCCGGCGATGTCACCCGGGACGGCCACCCCGACACGGTTCTCTCCTACGGCGACAAGCTCTGGCTCTACGCGGGTGTACGCGGCGCCGTCCCGGCCGTGGCCGCCCCCGTCCTCATCGGCAACAGCGGCTGGGACGTGATGACCCTCACGGCCCCCGGCGACGCCGACCGGGACGGCCGCCCCGACCTTCTGGCCCGCAACACGGCCAACGGTGACCTTTGGCTCTACCGGGGGCGCGACGGCGGAGGCTTCGACGCCCGCACCCTCTACGGCCACGGTTACGGCCTCGTCAACCGTCCCTTGATCGCAGGGGCAGCCGACGCCGACGGCAACGGCGTCGCCGACATGTGGACCACGACGAACGAGGGCACCGGCACCCTGATGTTCTACGCCGGCGCAACCGGTGCGGCGGGCCACCCGGTGGACGGCGAGCGCACGACGGTCGGCGCGAGCAGCTGGAGCACCATCCGGTCCGTCAGCTGACCCCGCCCCGGGCCACGGGCAGCGCGGGCCCGGCCATCGGCCGGACAGCGGTACGTGTCAGCATGATCCACCCGGTTCGGCCGACGGGCCGGCCATGACAGTGGAGTGCCATGCGACGAAGACCACTCTGGTCGGTGGCCGCGGCCGCCGTCGCCCTGACGATGCTGGGGGCGCCGTCGGCCCGGGCTGAGGGCCGCGGCGACATCCGGACCATCAAGAGGGTCGTGGACGGCGGAACGAACGTCATCGTGGGCGTCTCGAAGCCCGTGACGTTTCCGATCAGGATGACCGTCAAGGACAACTCCGGGGTCAGGGGTGTCGACCGCGTCAGCACCTTCAGCACGCACAACCGCGGCGGCCCGGTGGAGTGGATCGATACGAGCTGTGTGAAGAAGTCGAAGACAACGTCCGACTGCACGGCGACCATGTATGTCGACCCGAAGGCGATGCCGCACGTCAGTGACAGGGATCCCGACAAAATCGCCGGGCAGTGGCAGGTCAACGCGAATGACAAGGACTACTGGATCTCCGACCGCATCGCGCTGTATCAGTTCAAGCGCGCCGCGACCCTGACGACGGACGCCGCGCCCGAACCCGGCAGCAACGGGAAGAAGCTCACCGTCAAAGGCAAGCTCTCCCGGTCCAGTTGGAAAGACCTCGAGTACCACGGTTTCGGTGGGCAGAAGGTGACTCTGCAGTTCCGCAAGGCGGGGGCCACCTCGTACAAGAACGTCGCAACGGTGAAGAGCAGCGCTTCCGGCAACCTCAGGGCCGCCGTGACAGCCTCAGCGGCGGGCACCTGGCGCTGGTACTTCGCCGGCACCGGCACCACGATGAAGGTCATCTCAGCGGGCGACAGCGTCAAGCTCGGCTGACCGGAGTCCGTCCCCCGGGCATCCGAGGTTTGCATGCCGTACCGGTGGACACCTCTCACCGGTACGGCTTCGCACTGCGCTCCGCCCGGTTCCGGGGTGACCTGGGTATCCCTCCTCAGCTGCCGCTTCCGGCGGCACGGCTCGCCGCTGGGTCGCGGTCCCGTCGGCGCTTCAGAGGTGGGCGCTGCGCCCCTTCTCCTCCCGTCGACGGCGTCGGCTCCCGGTCCAGCAGCAGCGGAACGGCCAGAACCGGGAGCAGCCAGACGAACACGATGAGGCGGTGGCCGAGCAGCTGGTCCAGGTTCGGGTGGCCCGCCTGGTTGAGGATGCCTGCGGACGCCGCCGCCAGGGCGATCGGCAGGACCGCCGAGCGCCGTCTCAGCAGCGCCCAGGCCGAGAGCGCGAGCAGGACAGGGAGTACGGGATAGGTGGCCTGGCGCTGGAGCCACGCCGTCCAGAAGATCCGTTCCTGGACGAGGAACTCCGGCCAGGGGTTGGGCAGATCGGGATGCCGGTAGTGGTCGGTCAGCAAGTCCTGGGCGCTGTCCTGGCCCGTGGGCCAGGACAGGAGGTGCGCGCCCGCGTAGACGGCCACGGCCAGGGCCCCGCACAGGACGGCCGACTGCCCCGTCCGCTGCGACGGCCGCCGGCGGCGGCGCAGCCACACCCACCGGAGTGCGAATCCGGCCGCGAGGGCGACCGCCAGGAGCAGCGCCTGCGAGTAGCGCACCGGGAACATCAGGGCCAGGCCGCCCGCGACGAGCGCCGCTCCCGTACGAGGGCGGTCCAGGGCGAGCAGCGTGCACCCGAGGACGACCGCCGTGCCCAGAGCCAGCGAGAGCCCGTCGCTCAGCGGGTTCATGGCGACCGTTCCGGTAGGCAGAGCGAGGTACAGCGCCTGACCCGCCAGGCCGGCGCGGCGGGAGGCGCCCGCGCACCGCAGGGTGAGCAGGACGCAGACGCTTCCGGCCAGCGCGACGACGAGGCCCGCGAGCCAGAGACCCCACATCGCGCCGAAGACGGTGACGAAGGGGACCAGGAAGAGGGGATACCCCGGGCGGGCCTCGAAGATGGCCATGAAGCGATGGTTCGCGAAGGGCGCGATCATCCCCGAGGTGTTGCCGTTGCGGGACCAGTGGGCGACCGAGTCGTTCAGCCGGCGCACGCACTGCTCCTCCGACTCCCCCGCGACCTTCCTGCTGGTCCAGGGGATGGAGTCCAGGGGACCGTGCTGCTGGCTGGCACAGGAGTAGTCGATGGCCCGGCGGCCCGCCTCGGCCCGGCTCTCGCCGCTGAGGGACAGGGCGTAGGAGAGGTAGTTCTTCGTGTCGGGCGAGGCCCTTCCGGTGACGGCTGTCAGCTGGAGCCCGGCGAAGGCCACGGCGATCAGCAGCATCCCGATGAGGCCGAGGTGCTTGGTACTGCGGATGCTTCGCATCGGAGGGACGCTCCCCAGAGGTACGGCGGTTACCTCACCAACGAGTGCGCCGCCTCGGGGTGGCGTTCACCTCACCGACGAGGGCGGACGGCGGCGCGGCTCGGTGGCGTGGTTCCGCCGGAACGAGCGCTGTCCCCGCCGGTGGAGCAGGCGGGGACAGTGCTCAGGGCCGATGGTGGGAAGCCTTGGGTGGTACGGGGATCAGATGATGCTCACCCCGTAGGCGCCGAGCGCCTCGGTGACGGGCTGGTAGAACGTGGTGCCGCCGGAGGAGCAGTTGCCGCTGCCGCCGGAGGTGAGGCCGAGCGCGGTGGTTCCGGAGAAGAGCGCGCCGCCGCTGTCGCCGGGCTCGGCGCAGACGTTGGTCTGGATCAGACCGGAGACGATGCCGTCCGCACCGTAGTTGACGGTGGCGTTGAGGCCGGTGACCGAGCCGCCGTGCAGGCCGGTGGTGCTGCCGCTGCGCTGGACGGACTGGCCGACCGAGGGGTCACCGGCGCCGGTGATCTCCTGGTAGCCGCCGTTGTAGAGGTAGACCCGGCCGTCGGCCGCGCCGGGGTCGGAGTGGCGGATGATGCCGTAGTCGTTGCCGGGGAAGCTGGATCCGGTGGTGGTGCCGATGGACCACGAGCTGCCGATGTTGGTGCAATGACCGGCAGTCAGGGCGAACTTGGTGCCCGCGCCGTCCTGCACGTTGAAGCCCAGGGAACACCGGGCTCCGCCGGTGGTGATGGCCTCGCCGCCCGCGATGAGCTTGGAGAACGTACCGGTGGTGCGCTTGACCTCGAGAGCGTCGGCGTTCGCGCCGGCCTCGTTCTCGATCTTGGCGATCTCGGCCTTGCTGACGGTGCTGTCGACGGTGACGACGACCTTGCCCGACGCGGCATCGACGTACCAGGCGGTGCCGCCGATGTCGGCGGTGCGCACGGAGTCGGCCGTCACGTTGAGCTCGGTGGCGCTGAACGTCTTCGGGGCGGGCTGGGCGGACGCGGTGGCGGCGGGGACGGCGAACGCCGCGACAGCGGCGAGGCCGGTTGCTCCGGCGATGAGTCGTGCTCGTCTCGAAAGGCTGTGGGGGTGAGAGAGTCGCACTGTAGTCCTCCAGATCGTGGGGGGAACTCGGGGCGTTGGGTGGACGCCCATGGCGCGTTTCCAGGAACACGATCAATCCGACGTGTCCCTGACAACGTTGTTCCATGCTGGGTAGGCCGGTACACCCACCACAAGACCCCTGGGACGGGCCTGGCCGAAAATGAGTTGCCCCGACCAGGTCCATACGCCATCAAATCGGTGGATCGGTGCCTATGCGAGAGGGTGGATGACGGAAAACGATCGATGAGGACGCGAGGTGAAATCCCGGCGCCGAATCTTCGTCACTCCTCCACCCGCCCCTCTCACCCGCTGGTCCTTTCGGGCGCCTCCCGCTCACCTCACGCCGGGCCGGTCCGGGTCAGGGGTGGAGGTCGGCGGACGGATGCGAGCCTCCGTCGGATCCGTCGGAACAGTCGGCCGACTCGGTTCGGGCCGTATGGCTCCCGGCGTCCGGCGCCGGAGGCGTGGAGGCGGCCGCAAGGGCCTCCTCGATGTCCCGGCGCCGATGCAGGAGGGACTCGACGGCCAGCGTCGTGGCGGCTCCGCTCGTGACCGCGGCCACCGTACGGCCGTCGAGCCACCCCTTCCCGGAGCGGCGGCCGTCGGCACTCCTCCCGTCCACGGCGGGCCCCGATTCCGCTCCGTCGCCCAGGGAAGGGCCCGACTCGGGGCGACGGAGCGGGGCCGGGTTCACGGGACTGCGGGCCGGGCTCGTCGCGCGCCAAGGGAAGTCGGGGGCGGCAAGGAGCTTCAGCAGGATCCGGGTGGCATTGGTGGCGGCGTAGCGGCGCCAGGCGTTGGGCCTGCCGTCGACGTCCGGGGTCAGGTCCGTCGCCGTCTTGTCCTTCGCGGCGTGGTCGGAGATGCCCCGGACGACGAGAACGTCGGCGGTGTCGGAGTGGTACGTGGAGAGTGCGGCACCGCCCGCTTCCATCTCCACGGCGGCGAGGGTGCGGTTCTTGTTTCGGATCACCTCCTTGAACGCGTCCGAACCGACCACCACGTCCCCCGTGGCGACCGGCGCGACGTGGAGTCCGGGCCCCGCGGCCGGACGGAGGCCGACGGGCAGGGGACAGCGTGCCAGCGCGTCCCGCGACCAGGCGGTGACGAGACCCCGGCTGGCCTTGCGCAGCGGGAAGTTGCGGACGAGGTCGAGCAGGGGGGCGGACGGCTTCCAGCTCGTCCCGGCCAGCGCCAGGCCCGGCCCTCCCGGGTGTTCGGCGTCCCCCACCGCCTTCGCCCGGTACAGATAGGCATCGATCTCCGAGGCCACCACCACGTCCCCCAGCGCGACCTCCGACGAGAGCGCCGCACCAGTTCCGATCAGGGCCACCAGCGGGACGCCGAAGACGCGGATGAGGTCCTGGGCGGCGATGGCGGCATTCGACTGCCCCATGTCGTGCAGGACGGTCAGCAGCCCGGTGATCTCCGTCCCCGGAATGAGGAAGGAGTGGTAGACCCGGCCCTCCTCCCGGAAGTCACCGAGGAGGTCGACGACGGAGCTGACGTAGCCGAACTCCTCGGGCAGAGGCACGATGAGGCCGACGCGGAGTTCTGTCACGGCGTTCTCCTTTCTGAGGCGAAGTCGGCCGCCAGCACGATGCGGACGGCCAGGACGGCAGCCGCGGCGAGCTCGGCCGCCGCGACGAGGGACAGGCCGCGTCCAGGGATGGCCTCCATCCAGTGAAGCACCACCGCCACCACGGTGGGGACGACGAACATGACCAGGTCGACGGCGAGTTGCAGGATCTTCGCCGCGATCCGGCCCGGCTCGCCGCGGTGGGCCCACTCCCAGCCCAGCACCTCACCGGGGCGGGTGCCGGTGAGGTCGGCGAGGCGGGGCGCGAGTTCGTCGCGCAGGTAGCGCCCGGCGGCGGAGATCTTCAGGTCGTTGACGAGATACGTCCAGCCCAGCACCAGGCAGACGGGCGGCAGGAGGAGCACCGTCCCCGCCGGCGCCTCCGCCGTGAAGACGACGACCAGGACCGAAACGAGACCGGCGAGCGTGGCGTACATGAGGTGGTCACGGGCGATGATCCGGGCCTTCTGCTCGGCCTTGAGCACCTCGTACTCCAGGAGCAGCACCTCCCGCCGCGCCGCCCTGCGCTCCTGGTCGTCCACGGCGTCCGGGACCCCGCTCACAGGTCCCACCGTTCCCGTACGACGGCCAGCCGACCCGCCAGTGCGTCCAGCTCCCGGAGGGACAGCGTCGTGGCCGCCAGCCGTTCGGCACGCTCGGCAGGGCTCAGCTCCAGCACCAGCCGGAGGTCGTGCCGGTCCCGGTCGACCTCTTCCCGCTGCTCCACGAGGAGGTCCTCGATCACCGTCGTGACGGACGCGCACCCCTGCTCGGCCTCCTTCCGAGCGACGGTCAGGACCTCCCCGGTGACGGCCTTGACCACCCGGTCGAAGAGGGTCGTCAGATCCTCACGCCGGGCCGCCCGGCGCGCGAAGAGTTCCTTGACCGTCCCCACGGTCAGCGAGGTGAACACGGCCAGCGCCGTCGACCGGGAATCCGCCTCGGTGGGCTGACTCTGCCCGGCGTCGTCCTTGTCCCTTCGCTGGGCCTGGGACCGGAAGAAGGCCGCCTTGGCCATGACGAAGGCGTTCGCCATCTGCTCCATGGCGGAGTCACTGATCTTCTTCGGCTCCGGGATCCGCACGGAGACCGTCGCCGAATCGCCGAGCCGCCGCAGGTGTGCGGCGATCACGTCCTTGTCGTCCCGCTCGGTGATGACGCGCACCGCCTCCGTCAGGCGTTCCCGCACCGTCGTGACCATCTCGTCCAGCGCTGTCTGGGGTTGCAGGGGCAGCGTCTTCAGAGCGTCCTTGCGCTCCGCCCGGTCCATCTCGTCGAACCGGTCCTGGTAGTCGGCGCGCAGGATCTCCACGCGGGCCGCCGCCTGCGTGGGAAGGTCCTCAGCGAGGGAGGTGAGGGCACCGTTGATGTGCTTGCGCCAGGAGTCCCCGTCGGTCCGTTCCCACTCGGCGATGCGCCGTTCCCGCTCGTCGATGGCGAGCTGGGCCTTCTCGTCGCCTCGCAGGACCTCGTGCAGCTCCTCGAGCCGGCGCCGTACGGCACGGGCCGTCGACTCCGTCAGCCGCACCATGTCGCGGCGGTGGATCTCCTCCACCCGCTGGACGACGCGGGTGCGCAACCACTCCTCCAGCTCCGACAGACCGCTCAGCGCCAAGTCCTCCTCCCGCTGCGGGCCCGGAGCGGCGCCCTGGGCGCCGAGCGCGAGCCGCGCGGAGACGGACAGCCCCTCGACACCGCTCATCAGCCGGGCGATCCGGTCCGCGTCCTCCTCGTCGTCGGTCACCGCGGCCCAGGTGCTCGGGGTGCGCAGGCGTGCCACATCGTCGTCCAGTTTGCTTCCGGCCTCATGGACGAGATCGCTGTGCGTCTGGACGACGGCGACCGAGTCCACACGCTGCGCCGCCTGGAGGAGGAAGTCCTGCTCGGAGGCGCTGAGCGGTTCTCCGGACCGCACCACGAACAGCACCGCGTCGGCGTCGGACAACGCTGCCAGGGTCAGTCTGCGGTGGGCCGGGTTCGCGCCGCCCACGCCGGGGGTGTCCACCAGGCGCAGCCCTCCGGCCAGCACCTCGGCCGGGATCTGGATCGTGGCGCTCAGCACTTGGGCACCCCGCCCGTGGCGGTCGGTGACGGTCCGTTCCCCCGCCTCCGTCAGGTAGACCTTGATCTCCTCCTTCCCGGCGAGGTCGCGCTCGACGATCTCGCCGCGGCCGGCGTCGTACAGCGTCACCGTGCCCCGGATCTCGGGGCCGTACCGCAGCTCCACGGGTACGGAGGACAGCGCCGGCACGGCCGTGGGCAGCAGCGGCTCCTTCAGCAGGGCGTTGATCAGCGTGGACTTGCCGACGGACACCTCGCCGAGCACGGCCACCCGGGCGAAGGGTTCCCGCCAGCGGCCGGCCAGGGACCGCAGAGGCAGGGACACGCTGCTGGCTATGGGCTGTTCGTCCACGAGGGCGAGCAGTCCGGCGACGGTGTCGTCCATCAGCTGCTCGGGCGTTCCGGCGGGGCCGGGGCCGCCCTCGGGCTCGGGGGCCGTCGCGTCGTCTTCTCGGTGCAGGGCCATGGCGTCCTCACTTCACTTCGGTCGCGTACACAGCGACTCTCGCGGTCCGGATCAGTTCGTTCCGGGGCCCGGAGAAGCCGGGGGCCAGCAGGGCCGCCACCGTCTCCTCCCGGGCGGGGTCGTCCGTGGGCCGGGTCTCGTCCCACTGGTGCTGCGCCGGCTCGAAGGCGTCGCCGGGCGCCGGGCGGAGCGCCCGGACGCCCGGGAGCCGGCCCACCGCGTCGAAGAGCCGGCGGGCCAGCTCCTCGTTGCGCAACCGGTCGGCGACCGCCAGCACGTCCCGGGCGACGGCGACGCAGTCCGGCGGTGTGACCGGCGGGGCGGCCGGGGAGGCGGCAGGCGGGCCGGCCGGGGAGGGTGCGCCCTCCGGGGACGGCACGGGGAGCGCTGCGGCAGGACCGGGGGCGTCCGGGCCGGCGGCGCCCGGCTCCCCCGGCCCGCGTACCGAGCCGCCCGCATACCCGTCGCGCCCGGCCGCCCGGTCCAGCCGGTCCGCGAGCCGCCGCAGCCCATCGGCCGTACGACCCGCCGCCCGGGAGACCCGTTGGTTCCCCCGCCACCGGGTGTGCCCGCGGGCCCGTGCGTCGCTGCCGGGTGTCCGTGTGGTCATCGTGCGGCTCCCCTCTGCCGTAGCGGTGTGTCCGCCCGGCGGGCCAGATCGGCGATCAGCTCGGCCACCGCGCGGCTCCGGGTGGGCCGCAACGGGTGGGCGGCGTAGGAGGCCCAGCGGGCGGCGAGGGCGGGCGGGTCGTGGCACGTGCCCGAACGCAACAGCTCACAGGCCGCCTCCCGGTCCTCCTCGGCGAGCTCGGCGGCCACCTGGCCGTGCCGCACCAGGCGTGCGGCGGCCCGGGCGCGCAGCCGGTCGAAGGCGGCCGTGTTCTGGAGCGCCCGCAGCCCTTCCCGGACGGATGCGCCGCCCCCGGACCCGGGACGCGCTGCCCAGTGCCGCAGCCGCAGCACGGCGGCGGTGGCCGTGAACAGGTCCTCGTCGTCGGCCATGTCGGCTAGGACCGCTTCCAGCACGGGTATCCGGGACATCTCCTCCACCACCCGCAGGACGTCCTGTGCCGTGGCCGACTCCGCCGTCCGGCGGATCAGCTCCGGCAGCCAGGCGGGCGAACCCAGCGCGGCGGTGAGCCCCGCCAGCTGTGCTTCCGACAGGTGGCCGGTGAGGTGCGGCCAGCTCAGGGTCGGCCGGGCCACCAGTTCGGGCTTCGTCCGGATCGACGCCAGGGCCGACAGGAACGGGGCCGACACCTCCGCGACGCGGGCGGCGACGGCCATCTTCTGGTGGACGGCGACGGCCCGGATCGGCACCCGTGCCTCGCGAGGCACGCGTTCCTCGATCTCCGCCTGGTCCGAACCCACCTCGTCCGCCTTGCCCGCCACCGCGACGACGTTCCCGACCAGGTCGAAGGGCCCGGCGGTCATCGCCGTCAGATTCCCCAGAGCCTCCGCCTCGCCGTCGGCCCTTCCGCGCAGCAGGAGGAAGGCATAGGCCGCCGCGGCCCCGGCCAGGTCCCCGCCGGGCAGCATCCGCAGGGTGTGGCGCGGGTTCTCCGACTTCGTGTTGAGCCCCGGCGCATCGGCGATCATCAACCGCCTGGCCAGCGGGAAGTCCACCCGGACGCCGCGGTGCGTGGGGTCGGGCAGCCGCACGGCCTGCGGCCCAAGGCCGTGGAACCACGTCACCGTCGATGTCGTCTCCCGGTGGGCCGTCCGAGCGTGGTGGCCCGCGAGCAGGGCGTTCAGCAGCGTGGACTTGCCCGCGGAGACGTCACCGACCAGGAGCACGCGTAACGGCTGACGGCACTGGGCGGCGATGTCCCCGAGCACCGGATCGTCGCGGTGGCGGGGGTCGCTCAGCAGCTCCCCGCAGAACCCGGCCACGACGCCGCGCGCGTCGAGCGCGCCGTTCACGGCTTCACCGGAGCCAGGTGGAGCAGGTCGAGCACCGCGCCGCCGGCCGTCCTCCGGCGGGCGTAGACGACCCCGGGGTCGGCACCGGGCAGCAGCGCCTCGGGGGTGGGGAGACGCCAGGCGTCCCGCAGCGCGACCTGGCGCCCACTCTCCCCGTCCAGCGCCCGGTACACCTCCGCGTCCGCGTCGTACGCGACGACCAGGCGCTCGCCCGCCCCACCGGTCAACGCCACGGCGCCCCCGGTGCGCAGGGCCCGCCGCCAGAGCTGCTCCAAGCCCTCGGCGGTGACCGCCCAGCCCGTCAGCTCGTCGTCGGAGAGCGTGCAGCACAGGCCGGCCGGGCCGACGAGGAGGGGTACGGAGTCGGGCAGGGGCGTCTCGCCGGTCGGGTGGCCGGTGCGGACGTCGAGGTGCACGATCCGTCCGGCGACCCGGGCCAGCAGCGTACGGTCGTCGGCGAAGGCCAGCTCCCGTACCGGTTCGCGCAGGGGCAGCGGCCGCCAGCCGTTCCCTCCGCCCCCGACGAGGGTGGAGCCGCGGCGGCCGGTCTGGCTCCAGGCGAACAGCTCTCCCCGCCGGGCCAGGGCCGTGACGGTGCCCTCCGGGCGCGTCGGCAGCGCCGCGAACGAGCCCAGGACGCTGCCGAGCCGCA
The DNA here is from genome assembly GCF_033109485.1 of Streptomyces cyaneofuscatus. NCBI lineage: Bacteria > Bacillati > Actinomycetota > Actinomycetes > Kitasatosporales > Streptomycetaceae > Streptomyces > Streptomyces cyaneofuscatus. The sequence goes on from NZ_CP137002.1 coordinate 237,771, forward strand.
GTCCCCCGGACGCGTCCGTCGTGGTGCAGGCGAAGGCGGGTGACGGGTAGGCGAGGACGACGCGGCCGGTCGTCACGTCGGCGGCGATCCGCGTCACGGCGGGGCGGTCCTCGGGGACGGGCGGACCGTCTCCGTCGTGGCCGCCCCTCCCGCCGTTCTCGCCGTTCCCTGTGGGCAGGACGCGTATTCGATGGTCCGGGCCGCGTTCCAGTACGCCGCCGGGGAGCGCGACCACCTCGCTGCCGGGGTCGCCGAGCAGGATCGCGGCGGAGGTGAGGGTGAAGGGCCGGGCCGGCTGCGGCGGCTTCCCCGTACTCCGCATCCGGCGGTGGACGCCGAGCGCGACCGCGCTCCCCTCGATGTCGTCGGTGAGGTCCACCAGGGCCACCTCCCCGGACTCGCCGCCGTCCTTCCGGAGGCGGGAGAGCACGCGCACGAGCTCCTCCACCTGCTCGCGCACCACCGGGGTCCGGGCCCCGCCGCCGCTGAGCACGAGGGTGCCGGGTATGTCCTCGGGGAAGGAGGTGATCGCCGCCCGCGCCGTGGCGACGCAGGCGAGGACGAGGTCGTCGACGGCTTCGGCGAAGTCCTCCCGGTAGATGGTCACCGGGGGTGCGTCGTCGGCGACGGCGAAGTTCACCTCGTCGTCGGTGCTGAGACGCCGCTTGAGCAACTCGGCCTCGGACTTGAGCAGTTCGGGATCGTCCAGCACAAGCCTCTCCAGCAGCCGCCGGGTCGCGTCGTCCGCGCTGTCCCGTACGACGTCCAGCACCCGCACGTCGAAGTCGTCCCCGCCGACGTGCCGCCCGGTGGAGTACATGACGTCGGGTAAGCCGTCGGGGACGGCGCGCATGAGGGCGAAGTCGAAGGTGGAGGCCCCGAGGTCGAACACGGCGAAGGTCCCCTCGCCGAGCTGCTCGGCACGTCGCCGCGCCGCGAACATCCCCACCGCGGCGGCCTCCCCGACCAGCGAGGCCGACCGGCAGCCCGCCGCCACCGCGGCCTCCGCGAGGACGGCCCGCTGCTGCTCGGACCACATCACCGGGTGGCTGAGGATCACGTGCCGGGGCTCCCCGTACCGTTCACGCGCGGCGTCGAGCACATGGCTGATCACGGCGGCGAAGCCCCGTACCAGGGGCCGGGACTCGCCCGAGGGGAACAGCAGCTCCCGGTGCACGGGCTCGATGCCGCCCACCAGATTGACCTGCTGTTTGAGGCCGGTCAGGTAACGGCCCCGGAACCGGGGGGCCTTACGGGTGTTCTCAGCCTGCTGACCGGTGGTCAAGGCGCCGTCCGGGTGCAGCAGAAGCCCGGTGGGCCACTCGGGCCGGCCCTGTTCCTCGATGGGGACGACACCCTCGTCACCGTCGAGCAGGACGGCCGCCTTGGTCGACGAGGCGCCGACATCGATGGAGAGCAGCACGAGACCCCCTGTGTGAAGGGCCCCGCTCCGCCGCCCGGCCGTACGCCGGGGCGGTCGCTCCGCACCCTTCTTGTCATAAAGACTCTATGAATCCCGAGGTTCCTGTCAATCGAACAATTAAGTAGTCTTCGCCGAATGACACACGTGTACCGTGAACGGTTGTTGCTGCATGTGACGACGGATCTCGTCATCCTGACCATCCGTCACCACACGTTGCACGTCCTGCTCGTGGAGCGGGGAACAGAGCCCTTCCGCGGCCGCCTTGCCCTGCCCGGCGGCTTCATGCGGGGCGACGAGACCGTCGAGGAGACCGCGGCCAGAGAGCTGGGCGAGGAAACCCGGCTCGACGCCGACGCCCTCCACCTGGAACAGCTCGGCGTCTACTCCGCCCCCGGCCGCGACCCGAGGGACCGGCGCGTCGTGACCTGCGCCTTCCTGGCGATCGCCCCCCGCCTGCCCGCCCCCACCGCGGGCTCCGACGCACGGAACGCCCTCCTGTGCCCGGTGGCCCCGCTTCTCACCGACACCGGGGCCTTGGCCTTCGACCACGGCCAGATCCTGCGCGACGCCGTCGAACGGGCCCGGAACGCCCTCCAGTTCACGACCGTGGCCACCAGCTTCTGCGACCCGGAGTTCACGATCAGCGAGCTGCGCGGCGTGTACGAGACGGTGTGGGACGTCCGGCTCGACCCCCCGAACTTCCACCGCAAGGTGACCGAGGCCGACGGCTTCCTCACCCCCACCGGACGCCGGGGAGCCGCGCAGGGCGGCCGGCCCGCGACGCTCTACCGGGCGGGGCCCGCCACGAGGCTGACGCCTCCCATGATGCGCCCCAGAGCCCGCCCCTCCTGCTGAGCCGGCCGGCGGCGCGCGCCGCTTCCGTACGCTCCGCGACGGAAACTCGGATGCGGGTGCGCCGCGGCGCCCCTAGGCTGCGCGTCGCGTGGCAAGCGGCCGGACCGGCCGTCACCGGATCGGAGATGCACGGGGTATGACCAGTCAACTGTTCGCGATCTGTTTCCGGACGACCCGGCCGTCGGACCTGGCCGACTTCTGGTCCGGGGTCCTGGGCTGGGAGGTGGCCGGAGGTCCCGACGAGGACGCCGCCGCGATCCTGCCCCCGGACGGCTCCGGGTTCCGGATCCGTTTCCTGCCCGGGCAGGAGCCGAAGACCGGCCAGAACCGGGCGCACTTCGATCTGACGAGCGCCTCCCCGGAGGACCAGCGGCGGACGGTCGCCAGGGCCCTGGAGCACGGCGGGCGCCACATCGACGTGGGCCAGTTGCCGGAGGAGGGGCATGTGGTGCTCGCCGATCCGGACGGCAACGAGTTCTGCGTCATCGAGCCGGGCAACAAGTTCCTCGCCGACACCGGCTTCATCGGGGCGCTGGCCTGCGACGGTACGCAGGAGGTCGGGTACTTCTGGAGCGAGGCCTTGCGCTGGCCCCTGGTCTGGGACCAGGACGAGGAGACCGCGATCCAGTCGCCGGACGGCGGTACGAAGATCACCTGGGGTGGCCCTCCGGTGGCGCCGAAGACGGGCGCGAACAGGCTCTCCTTCGAGCTGGCCCTCCCCTCCGGCACCGACTGGCAGGCGGAGGTGGGGCGCCTCGTCTCTCTCGGCGCGACTCGCTCCGAGGCGGATGAGGGCGAGGGCGAAGGAGGCCGCGTGCTGATGTTCGACCCCGACGGCAACGAGTTCTTCGTGCAGAGGCCCTGACGGCGGCCCGGCACCCGTTCGTCCGGAGGCCCCGGCAGGGGCGGCGGCACCCGGCCGTTACGCTTCCGACGTGACGCAGCACCCCACGGCGGAGGAGCGACGGCCCGCGAACGACGGGCCCAAGGCCGCCGCACGCAACCGGGCGGCCCTGATCGCCGCCGCCCGCGAGGTCTACGCGGAGCACGGCCTGGACGCCCCGCTCTCCGGGATCGCCCGCCGGGCCGGGGTCGGGCAGGGCGTGCTGTACCGGCACTTCCCCGACCGGGCCGCCCTGGCGGACGCCGTTCTGGAGGAGAACGTACGGGAGGTGGAGCAGGCGGCCGTGGCCGCGGGCGCGACCCTGGCCGGTGTGCTCGGTGTGCTGACCTGGCATCTGACGGAGTCGGCGGCTTTCATCGGCCTTCTGCACGCCGACCGGACCGGCGGCCGGACCGAGGACCGCACCGAGGACCGGGCCGACGGCGTCCATGCGCACGCCTCGGCCCTGTCCGAGCGGGTCGCGCGCAGCCTGCGAGGGCACCTGACGGACGGTCACCGGCTGGGCGGGGCGGACGACCTCATGCTCGCGGTGGCCATGGTCTCGGGCGCCGTGACCGGCCCCACGCGTGCGGAGCGGGAGCGCCGGGCGCTGGCGGCGTGGCGGCTGCTCGGCGTCGAGGTGGGAGCGGTACGGCCCTTCGCCGGGTGACCGCCCGCGCGCCGTCAGCGACCGTTGGACTGCCGGGTGGCCGCCCACGCGGCGTCAGCCGCCGTTGGACTGGCGGGTGCCCTTCCCCAGGGCGTCGAAGGTGTAGAGGTATCCCCCGCCGGGGCCGCTGACGGTCATGTACGCCTTGGTTCCGCCGGGGGTGATCGCCACGTTCGTCGCCGATTCGAGTCCTTCGGCACGGGCGGGAACCTCGACCGTCGCCAGGCGCTCGCCGTGCCGGTCGTACACGACGATCGCGGGCCTGCCGTGGAGGCCCTGGTAGAGGTTGCCGTCCGCGTCCACGGCGATCGAGTCGGTCTGGGCGATCCCTCCGTCGACACGGATCGCGGTGTGCCGGGACGCCGCCTCGCCGCCTTCACCGAGGCGGAGGTAGGAGATCCGGTTCTCCGTCAGCTCGCTGATCCAGAGCCCGCGATAGGCCTGGTCGAACGAGATGCCGTTCGTCGCGGCCAGGCCGTCGGCCAGGACGGTCGCCTTCCCGCCCTCGCGGTCGATGCGCACGACGCGCCCGTGCGCGGCGCCCTCCGACAGGCCCCGGGAGTCACTGACGTACAGGTGGCCCTTCTCGTCGAAGGCGATGTCGTCCGGATTCATCCGTGCTCCGCCTACCTCGCCGGCGAAGAAGGTCCGCAGGTCGCCGCCGTCCGGCGCGAGGCTCACGATCTCGCCGTGGGCGTAGTCGGTGAGGTAGAGCCGCCCGTCGTACGGGCTGAACTGGGCGGAGGTGTAGGCGCCCCGGCCGTCGGTGTGGACTGCCCGCACCGTCTTGCGCCGCACGTCGACGCGCAGGACCTTGGGCTTGCCCGGGGGTGCGGTGACGTCGACGACGAACAGGCCGCCGTCCGGGTGGAAGGCCGGGCCCTCCAGCAGGGTCATGCCGGTCTCCTCGTGGGTCCGGGTCAGCTGCATGACCTTCTGGGCCCGGATGGTGCCGGTGGTGGCGGTGGTGGCGGTGGTGGTGGCGGGCGCAGACAGGCCGCCGGAGGCGCCTGATTCCGTACCGCATCCGGCGATGGCAAAAGCGAAGGCGAAGGCGATGGCCAGCAGCCCGGCCTTGGCGCGCGCGGCGCGAGGTCGGGGCGGGAGTCGACGCATGGAGGATCACTCTTCCTGTCCGCTGTGTGCGGGTGCCGCCGGCCGGGCAGCTCACTTGCACGCGCAGTGGCCGGATGCCGTGCCGGACCGGACCCGCGTTCCAACCGGACACCTCTGTCCGGTTGTTGTTACCGTAGCCGATGACCGTCCACCCCGGGGCGGTGCGACCGGCAGGAACGAGGTGTTAGATGACGGATCGTCACATACCGGATACCGCCGTACCCGATCCCGGCATACCGGATCCCGAAGAGCTGGAGGCGCTCCGGGAGCGCTACCGCCACGAACGTGAACGGCGCGTACGCCCCGACGGTGTCCGCCAGTACCGCCCGACCGACGCCGAGTTCGGGTACTACGCCGCCGATCCGTACACCGAGCCGGCCGAGCGTGAGCCGGTGCACGACACGGTCGACGTCGCCGTGGTCGGCGGCGGGTTCGGCGGCATCCTGGCGGGGGCCCGGTTACGGCAGCGGGGCGTGGAGCGCATCCGGATCGTCGAGCAGGGCGGTGACTTCGGGGGCACCTGGTACTGGAACCGCTACCCGGGCATCCACTGCGACATCGAGTCGCACGTCTACCTGCCGATGCTCGACGAGACCGGCCATGTGCCGGAGTGGAAGTACTCCCCCGGCGAGGAGATACGCCGCCACGCGGTGCGGATCGCGCAGAAGTTCGTTCTCCGCCCGGACGCCCTCTTCTCCACCACGGTCACCTCCCTGGCCTGGGACGAGGCGGCGGAGGCGTGGCTCGTGACCACCGACCGCGGGGACGCGTTCCGGGCCACGTACGTCGTCACCGCCACCGGCACCCTCTCCGAGCCGAAACTCCCCGGGATACCGGGGATCGAGGACTTCACCGGCCATACGTTCCACACCTCGCGGTGGGACTACGCCTACACCGGCGGCACCCCGGAGGGCGGCATGACCGGCCTCGCGGGGAAGCGCGTGGGCGTCGTCGGCACCGGCGCCACCGGCATCCAGGTCATTCCGATGCTGGCCGAGGACGCCGGGCACGTCCATGTCTTCCAGCGCACCCCCTCCACCGTCGACGTACGCGCCAACCGCCGCACCACGGCCGAGGACGTCGGAGCGGACCGCGAGGGCTGGGCGCGCGAACGCCGCGAGAACTACCTGCGGATCGTCTCCGGCGAACCGGAGGAGCGGGATCTCGTGGCCGACGGCTGGACCCGCTCGGCGGTCCTCCTGGAGAAGCTGCTGCCGAGCTTCCGCCGGGGAGGCGACCGGAAGGCCTTCGAGGCCGCGTACGAGGTCGCCGACGCCGCCAAGATGAACGAGCTGCGCGCCCGTGTCGAGCGGTCCGTCACCGACCCCGGCACGGCGGAGAGGCTCAAGCCCTGGTACCGGTACGCCTGCAAGCGCCCGGCCTTCTCGGACGCGTACTACCAGGCGTTCAACCGCTCCGACGTCACCCTGGTCGACACCGCGGACACCCACGGCATCGAACGTGTCACCGCGCACGGCGTCGTGGTGGGCGGCACCACGTACGAACTGGACTGCCTGATCTTCGCCACGGGCTTCTCCGTCGGCACCTCCGGCATCCTCTCCGGAAAGCTGCCCGTCCACGGCCGGGGCGGGCGGCAACTGCTGCACAGGTGGGGGCAGGAAGGTCCGCGTACGCTCCACGGCTTCACCAGCAACGGGTTCCCGAACCTGGTCCAGATGGGCACCCTCCAGAACGCCAGCAGCGTCAACTTCACCCACATCCTGGACGAGCAGGCGGTCCACGCCGCCGCCCTGATCGCGGCCGCCGAGGCCGGGGGCGCGGTCATCGAACCGTCCCGCGAGGACGAGGACGCGTGGATCGCCGCGCTCGCCGAGGACGCCCCCGACCACGAGTGGTTCCACGCCGAGTGCACCCCCGGGTACTACAACCGGGAAGGACGCGGGCGGCCGAACGGTCCCTTCACCTACCCGCACGGCGCGGTCGCCTTCCACGAGCTGCTGGGACGGTGGCGCGAGGAGTCCATGGCGGCGATCCTCCGGCCGAGGGCGGCCGGTGGGCGTCAGCCCCACTGCTGACGGCTCGTTCCGGTGCACGGCAGCGCACGAAGGCCCGGGGCGGCGCTGTCGTCCAGGCATGCCCCGGTGGCCACGCTCCTGACCTCGACCGAGTCGTCGGGCCAGGTGGTGAACGACCACTTCTGCGGGGCGGATGCGGAACAGTCCACGGCCGTCAGCCCCTTCTCCCCATGGCTCAGGCAGGCCCCGGTGGCGTGGTTGCGCAGCTGGTGGGTGCCGTCCGGCAGCTTGTGCACGGTCCACCGCTGGTAGCTCAGCCCGTTGCACGCGTACGTACGGAGCTTCTGGTCGAGGCTGTGGTCGAGGCAGGCGCCGGTGGCACGGCTGACGAAGATCCTGGCCGAGCGGGACGGTCCGGGGCCGCCCGCCACGGCCGTTCCGTCGCTCACCGTCTCCGCGCCCCCGATGGGGCCGGCCGCCGGGGCATCGGGCGGAAGCAGCACGGACCAGGTGAGCAAGGAGCCCAGCACCGCCCCGGCCACACCCCCGGCCGCTGTGAAGGTCCAGCGGTCGCGCGCTCCCGGGCCGGTGACGCGGTGCCATGGCCGGGTGCGGTTCCGGGGTGACCGGCCGGACCGGTCATCGGTGCCGGCAAGAGGTTGCGGCTGCACGTCGGGGCGGGGCTGGGGGATCGGCTCCGCCACGGGGTTCGGTTCCGGCTGCATCACCGGCACCGACACCGGCACCGGCTGCGGCTGCGACTGCGACTGGTTCCGCTCGGCGGCTTCCCACAGTGACCGGTACGCCGTCGGATCGGCGCCCAGCGCACGGCACAGGTCCCGGACCGTGGCCCAGGGCGGAACGGTGGTGCCGCGGAAGTACCGGGACAGCGACGAGTCACTGATCCGTACGCGGGTCTCCAGATCGCGCAAGGTGCGTCCGGAGCGCTGCTGGAGCGCCCGCAGCTCCGCACCCAGTCTGCGGGCGGCCTCGTCGTCGGGCGCTGCGCCTGCCCCCATGGCGGCTTCCTTCCGTCCCGGCCGTGACTGCCGCCCCAGCCGCCTGTCCCTCGTCCCGGGACGGGCACGTCCCAGCAGGTCAGCACCCTAGGGATCCCGACATCTCGGAAACAACCGGGACAAGCTTGCGAAGGCTGACGCACCGCCACAAACTCTGAATCCCCGGCCTGCCGGCGCCCCGCAACGGCGCTCGTTCCGCGGCCGGGACCCTCACCGCTCCGCCCACTCGATGGGATGACGAGCACACCCGTACGTGGACGTCCTGGACCACCCTGCGTGGTCACGGACCACCCCACGGAACCAAGGATCCGGAGAGAACATGAAGAAGCCGACGCACCGCATCGCATGGGCCTGCGCCATCGTGGCGCAGGCACTGGCGCTGACCCTGAGCGCACCCGCCCCGGCCGGAGCGGAGCCCGTACCGGCCGGAGCGAAGCCCGTAGTCGCCGGAGCGGAGCCCTCCGCCGTCGAGGCGGATCGGGCCACCGCCCCGGCCGTCGGCCGCGTCACGGTCAGGTCCGGCTGGGAGCTGGCGCGCATCAGGGAGTACGCGCGGGGCGACTCGGAGATCAAGGGCGAGATCAAGCCCGGCGAGTCCTGGCCCTGCTCCGGCGGGTGCGGAACCGTGGCGGGAGGTCACGTCCACGCCTGCGGCGTCTCCAGCGACCGGTGGTACGCGATCAGCTACTACGGATACGTCCGGTACGTCTCCGCCACCTGCGGTACCACCGTCTGACCGTACGCCCGCACCTCAGCTCCGGCGTCCGGTCGCGGAGGCGAAGCCCAGCCAGGTGTGCCGGTTGCCCGCCCAGCACCAGCCCACCTTCGGGGCGTTCCGCCGCTCGCCGCCGTCCCGTCCGGTGCCGTTGCTGATCCAGATCGCCGGGGTGCGGGCGTCCAGGGCGCCGTTGGCCTTGCGGAGCCGCGAACCGATGGTCATGAAGCAGTGGTTCCGCTCCAGGGCGGCCGGCTGCTGGAGCACCCAGTGGATGCCCTCGGTCAGCACCAGCGGCGTGCGCCCTTGTTCGCCGATGGCGGGCAGGGCCTCGTTCGGGCTCCAGTTGGCCATCTGATCACCGCGGTCGATGCCGGTGAGGAGGTAGAGAGGCGCATCCGGCAGGGCGAGGTCTTCCAGCGGTGTGAAGAGATCGACATCGGGCATGTCGGTGACGACGAAGCCCGGCTTCTCCTGGCGGCGGAGCAGCGGGGCGAGCGCGGAGGCGGGGGCCCGGTCGGGGTGGACGGCGAGCAGGGTGCGCTCGCCGTCCACGCTGTCGTCGGTGCCCCCGGCGTCCCGGGCGAAGGCGCGCAGCTCGGTCGCGGTCAATCCGGCCAGCTCATGGACCCCCAGCTCGATCAGCCGCTCGGCCTGCGCGGGCAGGGCCGGCAGTTCCGGGCGGACGGTGGAGGTGACAGGCACGGTCTCGGGCACGATGCTCCCAGGGGTGGCGGCGTGAAGGGGACCCAGCTTGGACAAGGCCGCCGGCCGAATTATTCCCGCCGCTTCTCTACAGCTCGTCTTCTCTACGGCTCGTCTTCTCTACGGCTCGTCGCCTTCTCTACGGCTCGTCGCCTTCGCCACGGCTCGTCGCCTGCTCTACAGCTCGTCGCCGAACGCCTCGGCCAGCTCCCGCCATTGGGCCCTCGGCAGTCCGGCGCCGTCCTCGTCCGCGGTGAGCACCTGGAGCGCCACATGGTCGGCGCCCGCGTCGAGGTACGCCCGGGTCCGGGACTTCACGTGCTCGGCGTCGCCCAGCGCGAAGAGGGCGTCGAGGAGGCGGACGCTGCCGCCGCCCTCGAAGTCGCTCTCCGCGAACCCCAGCCGCAGCAGGTTGGCGGTGTAGTTGGGGAGCTGGAGGTACATCTCCAACATGTTCCGCGCGGTGGTGCGGGCCCGGTCCGGGTCGGTGTCGAGCACGACCGTCAGCTCGGGGGCGAGCAGGGCGTCGGGGCCGAGCGCCTCGCGGGCCTCGGCCGTGTGCTCGGTGGTGACGAGATACGGGTGTGCGCCCAGCGCCCGGTCGGCCGCGAGCTTCAGCATCTTCGGGCCGAGCGCCGCCAGGACCCGCTCCCCCGGCTCCACGGAAGGGTTCGCCGCGTCCAGCGCGTCGAGGTAGGCGACCATCGCGCTGTACGGCTTCGCGTACTGCGGCACCAGCGGACCGTGGCTGACGCCCAGGCCGAGGACGAACCGCCCGCGCGCGGCCTCCTCGACGGTGGCGATCCGGGCGGCCACCTCCTCGGCGGTGTGGCTCCAGATGTTCAGGATGCCGGTGGCCACCGTCACCGTACGGGTGGCGTCGACGACGGCGGCTGCGTCGTCCGGTGAGGGGCTGCCGCCGATCCAGAGGGTGCCGTACCCCAGCTCTTCGAGTTCGGCGGCCGCCTCCGCGATCGCCTTCCTGCCCGTGTCGTCCGTCCGCGACCCGTGCAGGGCGCCGCTCCAGATGCCGACCCGGCCGAATGCCTCGTGCGTCAAGGAAGTCATGGGGTGATCAACCGTCACGCGGCCCCGATATTCCCGGCGGGCGACCCGCTCACCCGTACGGCGCACCACAGCGGTGCCTACGTACGAATGAGCGGGTCGCGGACGGCATCAGGCGGCGGCCTAGGCCTGCGGGCGCTCCACACCGATCACCTTGCGGTACACGCGGGCGCCGTCGCCGTAGTCGTCCACGGCGTAGTGCCAGGTCGCCTGGTTGTCCCAGAGCACGAAGTCGCCGGGGTTCCAGCCGAAGCGGATGGTGTAGTCCGGCGACGAGGCGTGCCGGAGGAGGTGGTCGAGAAGTACCTTGCCCTCCTCAGGGGTGACCCCGGTGAGCCGGAGCGCCGAGGTGCTGATGAACAGCCCCTTCCGCCCGGTGACGGGGTGTTCGAGGACGACCGGGTGCTCGACGGTCTCCCCGACGGCGGTCCGCTTCTTCCCCTGGGCGTAGTTCTGCGGGTCGGCGTCGTAGGCGGCGCTCACCGAGGCCAGCAGCACCTTGAAGGGCTCCGACAGATCGTCGTACGCGGCCTGGAGGTCGGCCCACAGGGTGTGCCCGCCGAGCTCGGGCACCTCCTCGTAGGTGAGCGACTCGATGGCGAAGACGGGGCTGCGCCAGAGCCCGCCGATGTGCCACTGGCTGGCCTTCCCCGTCTGGCGGACGTTGTACGGGTAGACCAGCGGGTTGGCGGCGTCCTTGACGGCGGTGGGGTGGTCGAACGGCTCCGCGAAGATGCGTACGGCCTCGACGTGCTGGTCGGGCGTCAGGTGCTGGTTGCGGAACACCAGCACCTTGTGCTCCTCGAAGGCCTCGCGCAGCCGGTCGGCGGTCGTCTCGCCGACGGGTCGCGTGAGGTCGGCGCCGATCACCTCGGCGCCGATCCTGGGTCCGACGCGGCGTATCTCCAGTGCGGTGGTGGCGGTGGTCATGCCCATCTGCTCCCTGTGCTCGCGGCTGTTGTCGTACGGGGACCGGAGGCGGGTTCGTCAACAGAGGGACGCGCACGTGCGCGCCAGGTCCACGTGCAGTCGGCGGTAGAGCGCGGGGAGAGTCACCCGTCCACGGTAGGCGCGCTCCCCGGCCCGGGACAGGCGCGCGGCGTTGCACTCGCATGAACAAAACCGGCTGCCCCTCCCCCACCGTGCTGCGGGAGAAGGGCAGTTGCTCGCGCGTCCGGTCAGGGGGCGGTGCCCCAGGTGAGGGTGGAGCCGACGTAGACGCCGATTCTCGGGGCGTCGGCGAAGGCGGTGTTGGTGGCACGGCTGTAGTCGTCGGCCTCCTGGAAGGACGACCAGTCGCTCTTGTTGATCCGTAGCTGGATCTCGCCGGTCGAGGCTCCCGCCGCCAGCGTGCCGCTGCCGAAGCCGGCCTCCAGGTAGTGGCTGGCGCCGGGGGCCGGTGCGCTCGCCGTACGTACGCCGTGCGTCACGTTGCCGCAGCCCAGGACCGCCCAGTCGCAGGAGGTGGCGAAGGTGCTCGCTCCGGCGTCAGGGGTGAACCAGTAGCGGGCCGTCACCGTGGACAGGTTGACCGCGCTCGTCCCGGTGTTGACGACCTGGAGGGACATGCGGATCTGGTTGTCGGTCGGGGAGGAGTCGGTGTTGCGGTACTGGACCTTGAGGGCGCCCGTGCCGGTGGAGCCGCCCGCCTCGGTGGTGACCGGGAGGGCTGCCGACGCCGCCGATATGTTGCCCGCCGCGTCCTTGGCCCGGACCGTGTATCTGTAGGTGGTCGACGCGCTCAGGCCGGTGTCGGTGAAGGTGGTCGATGCGGTGGAGCCTACGACCGCGCCGCCGCGCAGGATGTCGTACCCGGTGACCGCCCGGTTGTCCGTGGACGCCGTCCAGGCCAGCGTGACGCTGCTGCTGGACTTGGCCGTGGCCCGCAGGGCCGTGGGTGCCGTCGGCGCCTGGGTGTCCTGCTCTCCGCCGTTGCCGCCGTCGAGCGGCGGGTTGGCGTTGCGCAGGAGCTCCTGGAACTGGCTGGAGAACCAGTGCCCGGCGACCGGGGAGTCGGGCAGGGCGCCCGTGAGGTTGAAGCCGTTGCGGCCGTTGCCGGTGTACGTCGGGTCGCACATCCGGTCGAAGCCCTTGCCCTCGTCATTGTCGACGGGCTTGCTGCTGCCGTCGGACTCGCCCGGCGGCTTGGCCCAGACGTAGGCGTCGATCCCGGGCTCGGGGGCGGTCGTGGGCCGCTCGCCGACGCCGGCGCCGCTCTGGTTGCACCAGTTGCCCGCGTGGATGCGGCGGTCGGTGCGGCCGCCGTCGACATAGGCGTTGACGCTGGTCGTCGGGCCGGGGCCGGTGGGCCGGGACGGGCCGCCCCAGCCGTTGCGGGCGGTGTCGATGAGCATGCCGATGCCGGGGGCGAAGCCCTGGCGGACCAGCTCGGTGCGCAGGGCCTGGGCGAACGTCAGCTCGTCCACGTAGTAGTTCCAGTCGACCCAGGAGGACTGGCGCACCGTGGTCCCGTTCACGGAGTCCGTCACCTTGAAGTGGGGTTCCTTGAGGGCCGAGTAGTTGGCCGTGTTCACGATGAAGCCGTGGACGTCGGCGACGGAGGCGCCTTCGACGGTGGCGGCCTTCTTGAACTGCTCGGCGGCGGGGACGAAGTTGGAGTCCCAGCCGAGCCAGCCGTGGTGGGCCGCGTCGACGTAGTTGTAGACGTTGGGGAGGGCGCCGAGTGTGTGGAGGGCGTACCCGATGCCCTTCTCGTAGTTCCCGTTTGCCTTCATCGTGGCGCACTCGGGGGTCGACCCCGCGGTGCCGCCCGCATTGGTGACCAGGTTGGGCAGCGAGTCGGGTTCGATGAGGGTGACGATGCGCAGGCTCGCGTAGGCGGGGTCGCCGAGGATGGCGGCGATCGGGTCGATGTAGTCGCTCTTGTAGCGGCCGAGCTCGGCGGGGCCGAGTTCGCCGTTGGAGGCGAGGGCGGCGCAGTCCCGGCCGGGGAGGTTGTAGATGACGACCTGGAAGAGGTCGGCGCCCTGGCTCACGGCCGTGTCGAGGTGGGCGCGCAGGCCGCGCGCGCCGGGGGTGCCGCCGATGGCGGCGATGCGGTCCATCCAGACGAACGACGGCTCGTCCGCGATGGCGCCGCCGCCCGGTTCGGCGGCGGCCCTGGCGGACCAGTCGGGGTTCACATAGACGGTGGCGCCGACGTAGGGGTTGTCGGCGCGGGCGGCGGCCGTTGCCTGGCCGGGTAAGGCGATCGCCAGGGACGCGCCCATGACCAGGGCGGACAGTGCGGCGACCGCTCGTCTGCGCGGTGCGTGCGGGGTGGTGCCTCTGCTTCTCATTTGCGGCTCCGTGCTCCTCTCGTACGTCCGCCACGGCCTGACGTGGCGGACGGGCTCAGGGCGTCTTGGTGCTCAGGAGGTGAGGCGTGCGAGGTGGTGCGGCATGCGGTGCGGCAACAAACTGTGGGAGCGCTCCCAAGGTGGCGTGACGGCAAGTACATGTCAAGCGTCCCGACTCAATCACCTTGTACTGAAGGAGATTTGACGTAATGGAAGCGCTCCCATCCAGCGGTCGAAAAGCTCTCCGCCAAGCCGTCCGACGGTGGGCCGGGCCTGTCGGCCCACCGTCGGGCGGGGCTCACTGCAGTCGTCGGATGTCACCCCGGACCCGGTAGAAGCCGCCGGCCGCCGCGTGCAGGGAGTCCACGACGTACCGCGCGCCGGGCTCTCGTATCGCGCGGGGGAACTGCACGTTCCAGGAGGTGTCGTAGCCCCCGGAGACCACATGCACCCGGATGCGGCCGCCGGTGTCCTGGACGCACTCCACGACGACCGATCCGGCGGGGGCGTGGGTGACGGTGGTCACCGCGGCGACGGCCGTGGCGGGCGCGTAGGTCGGCAGCGCCGCCGCCAGCTTCACGTCACGGGGCGCGGGCACCGTGCCCTGCTGGGCCGCGGAGATGGCCGCCTCGCTGGCGTCCACGCAGACCAGCGAGCCGTCCGTCGTCACCAGGTAGAGCCGCCCGTCGCGGTACTGCATGGACAGCGCCGACCCGCCGCCCGTACCGAGCTTCCACAGGCGCGTGCCGTCCTGGTCGAAGCAGTACACGGAGGACGAGGCGTCGCCCGCGAAGACGAACCGCCCGCCGGGCGAGGTGGCGCACGAGTAGACCGCGCTGTCGCAGGCGTACGTGGCCTCGATCGCGCCGGTCGACTTCGCCAGCCGCTGGACCACCCGGTGCGCCGTCCCCGCGTACACCGCGTCGTCCTCCTGCCAGCCGAACAGGACGCCGCCGCGGGTGGGCGTGTGCCACAACTCGCCGCCGCCGTCCGGGGCGTAGGCGGTGACACCGCGGTGGTGGCCGTGGTAGACCGCCCGGTCGTCGGCGCGGACCATCCAGGCGTGCTCGCCCTGGCTGCGGCGCGACCACTGGTGCTCGTCCTCGTGGTCGATGACGGTCAGCCGGCCGTCCCGGTCCGAGACGTTCAGCAGGCCCTCGTGGATGTCCAGCCAGAAGATGTCGACGTCCGCCGCGATGTCGTACGCCGCGAACGGCAGCTTGGAGGAGAGGTCGTAGACCCGGCCGTCGTCACAGCCCGCGTAGATCCAGAAGTCGTCGGCGACCAGGCACTTCACGCCGTCGGGGAGGCTGAAGCGGGCGAGGACGGCGCCGTCGTGGTCCAGGGTGTAGACATCGCCCGCCTGGTTGCCGACCCAGCACCGCTCGTCGTCGACGTGGATACCGAACGCGGAGGAGCCGGTACGGAAGCGCCACAGCACGGGGGCGACGGAGCGCGCCGTGGAGGGGGCCGAGGTCACCTGGCGACGGGTCACGGCCCGAGGCGCGCGTTGCCCCTGAATGGCCGGGGCGTAGCCCTTACGGACCTTCTCCCCCACCTTCTTCGCGGCCGCCGCCTGCGCCTTGGCGACCGTGGCGAACGTCGATGTCTGGACCTGTCCGGCGGCACCGATCCGCCCGTAGCGCACGGTCACCACAAGGCCGTCGACGGTCACCTCGTAGAACTTGTGCGCACCGGCGCCTTCCTGTGACAGCTCCAGATACGTCGTCGTCGGCACGGTGGTGGACGCGGCAGACATGGCAGACCCCTCCCCAGGGCGGACCCGCGGCCGTTCCGGCGGGTCTCACTGCTCACACCGTAGGAGAAGGCACTGACAACGCCCGTCGCCGCCCTCCCCGTACGGGAGCGGCGGCGACGGTGTTGTGGGTGCACGGGCTCCTCCCCGGCGGGCTACCAGTAGTGGCGCCTTCCGCCCACCGCGCGGCCCGTCGCGCCCAGGACCCAGAGGACCAGACCGATGGCCACGAGAATGATGCCGATGGTCCAGAGGATGGAAATGCCGGCGATCAGACCGATCACCAGCAGAATGACACCGAGGACAATCATGGAGCCCTCCAAACACTGCCGACTACCTTCGAGTATGCGCCTCATAAAGGTTTTCCGTCGGTTTCCGTCGGCCGGCTTCGCGTGGACCTTCCGGATGCGGGTAACAGAGAGCCCAAGCCGTACCCGAGGGAAAGCAAGGTGGTCGTGCATGTCCTCCTCCATCGTCGAGACCGTCGACATCCAGGCGCCGGTCGCCGTCACCTGGGCGCTGTGGAGCGATGTCACCCAGTGGCCGAAGTTCCTGAGCCATGTGCAGCGGGTGGACCCGCTGGACGAGCGGCGTTTCGCCTGGCAGCTGTCGCTGCCCGGCGCGGACAAGGGGTTCGTCGCGGAGCTGACCGAGGTGGTGCCCGAGAACCGCATCGCCTGGAAGACGACCGAAGGCGTCCATCACGCCGGGGTGGTCACCTTCCACCGGCTCGACGACCGCTCCAGCCGGGTCGCGCTCCAGATCGAATACGATCCCCAGGGATTCGTGGAACACCTCGGGGCCCTCACCAACCTCGATTCGGCGCTCGCCAACTACGATCTCGGGGAATTCCAGAAACTGGCCGAGCTGACGGCGTCCGGCGGCAGTCCGGAAACCCCCTGACCCGAGTTCACGCGGGCTCTCCCCCGCTGCCTGCACGAATCGCCGAGGCCCCACCGGTTCACCTGCCGGTGGGGCCTCGGCTCTGCTCACGGTCGGCTCAGCTCGGATCAGCCGGGCGTCTTCCAGCGGCGACGGCCTTTGGCCGCCGCGACCAGGGCGGGAACCGTGCCGAGCTTGACGCGCGGGCGGCCGTGCTCCCGGCCCCGGGCCGTCTCCGCCCGGTCGATGGCGGCCAGCCCCCGGGCGTCGACGACGTCACCGCCACGGCTGCGGACGAGGCGGCGGAACGCCGTGGACGGGCGGGCCGGGGCGGGCAGCGCGCCGGCCACGGCGTCGGCCAGCAGTGTTCCGACGGTCTCGGCGGCGCAGGTGCGGTTGGCGCCGATACCGCCCGAAGGGCCGCGCTTGATCCAGCCGACGACGTACGTGCCGGCCATACCGCTCACCCGTCCCCCCTCGTGCGGTACGGTCCCGGACGCCTCGTCGAAGGGCAGGCCCGGCACGGCCACCCCCCGGTAGCCGACCGCCCGCAGCAGCAGGCCCGCCGGGATGTCCCGCTCGCCCGGCCCCGACGTCACGCGCACGGCCGTGACGTGGTCCTCGCCCAGCGCCTCCATCGGGGCGGAGTGGAAGCGGAAGACGATGCGCCGGCCCGGTTCCGGCGGCCGCGACCAGTCCACCTCCCGGCGCTCCACGTCCCGCAGCAGCGCCGCCTTCCCGCCCGGGGCCGCCGCGTCGATCGCGGCGCCGGTCCTGGGGTCGTGATCGTCGACGACCAGGCCGACACCCGGCAGGTGCTTCAGGGCGAGCAGCTCGGAGGCGGTGCAGGCCGCGTCCTCGGGGCCGCGCCGCCCCAGCAGCACCACCTCACGGACCTTCGACCCCCGCAACGCCGCGAGCGCGTGGTCGGCGATGTCGGTGGCGGCCAGCGCTTCCGGGTCCGCGACCAGGATGCGCGCCACGTCGAGGGCGACGTTGCCGTTGCCTACGACGACCACGCGTTCCGCGTTCAGACGGACGGATTCGGGCGCCACCTCCGGGTGGGCGTTGTACCAGGAGACGAACGAAGTGGCCGAGGCGCTGCCGGGCAGGTCCTCCCCCGGGATACCGAGCCGGCGGTCGGTGGAGGCGCCGACCGCGTAGATCACCGCGTCGTGGTGGGCGGCGAGCTCCTGGGCCGTGATGTCCTTGCCGGCCTCGACTCCCAGGTGCATCCGTACCCGGGGATGGGAGTGGAACCGGGCGAAGGTCTCGCCGACCTTCTTCGTCGCCGGGTGGTCGGGCGCCACGCCGTAACGGATGAGGCCGCCCGCCACCGGCAGCCGGTCGACCAGGGTCACCTCGGCGTCGGTGTGCAGGAGCAGGTCCTCGGCGGCGTACATGCCGGCCGGCCCGGTGCCGACGACCGCCACCCGGATCGGGGCGAAGTCGGCGGGCAGGCTGCGCTCGAAGGTGGGCTCGCCCCAGACGTGGAAGTTCGGTCCGGCGGGGGCGGGTTCGGGCTCCCGGTCGGTGAAGTAGGCCGCGTTGATGGCGGCGTACTCCTTCTGCGCCCCGAAGAGGCTGTCCACCGGGAAGATCGCGTCGACCGGGCAGGCGTCGGCGCAGGCCCCGCAGTCGATGCAGGTCTGCGGGTCGACGTAGAGCATCTCCGTGCTGCCGAACTCCCGCTCCTCGGGGGTCGGATGGATGCAGTTGACGGGGCAGACGGCGACACAGGTGGCGTCGGAGCAACAGGTCTGGGTGATCGCGTAGGTCATCTCGTCGTCTCGGGTCGTGGTGAGGGAGCGGATCGCCGGTGTCCTGCGGCCCGGATCAGATCAGCGAGGCGCGCTTGTAGAAGAACAGCGCGGGCTTCGTCAGCAGCCGGGCGGAGGCGAGGAACTCCATCAGCCCCGAACAGCTGGAGCGCATCAGCGACTTGTGGTGCTCGTTGACCTTCGCCTCGGCCCGGGCCCGCCGCGCGTCCAGACCGGCGTTGGTGTACACGTCGCGGTTCACCATGCTGGTGACGATGTAGTACGAGGCGATCGCCACCACGACCGCGTTGAGCTGACGGCGTACCACGCCCGCGTCCCGGAGCCGTTTGCGGGTCTCGTCGCGGGCGAACTTCATGTGCCGCGACTCCTCCACGACATGGATGTTGTTGATGGTGCGGACGAAGGGCGCGACCCGCTCGTCCCGCATCCAGTCACGCTGCATCACGTCGAGGACTTCCTCGGCCACGAGTATCGCCGCGTAGGCGGCCTCGCCGAAGGCCAGGGTCTTGAAGGCGCGGCCCAGCTCCACCACGGGGCGGCGCGGCCGGTAGGCCGGTGCGCCCAGCTTCGCGGCGCCGCGGGCGAACATGATCGAGTGGCGGCACTCGTCGGCGACCTCGGTGAGCGCCCACTGGAACCGGGGGTCGGTCGGGTCCTTGGCGTACATGTCACGGAGCACCATCTGCTGGAGGATCATCTCGAACCAGATGCCCGTGCTGGCGACGGACGCCGCTTCCTGGCGGGTGAGCGCCTTGCGCTGGGCGTCGGTCAACTCGTTCCAGTACGCGGTGCCGTAGAGCGTGGACCACTCGGGGCTCGCGCCGTGGTGGTCCGGGTCGAGCGGGGTCTCCCAATCCACTTCGGTGGCCGGGTCGTACGAGAGTTTGGCGGACGAGTCGAGCAGGCGTCGGGCGACGTCCTGCTCGGCGAGCCGGTCCTGGTCCTCCGGCCGAACGGTGCTGCTTGACATGGTGCGGCTCCTTGACTCGCGAGATCGGCCCGGCGCCGCCCGGCCTGTCCCCCATCGCGTTCCCGCCCGATGAGTTCGATGGCCGCCGAGCGCCGCCCGCTTGTTAGACGCGGCGTCTAGCAAGCTTATTAGACGCAAGGTATAGCAAGAGGGGAGTGCGGGCCTAGACCCGTGCGGGGAATCTGTACGAGCTCTCCACCATCCGGCGCGGAGCGGCGGCCTGAGTACGGCTACTCATGCCCGGTTCGCGCCCGCGGCCTACCGTCGCGGGATGACTGCACACCCGACAGGACGGTCACACCCCTACGGCAGAAGGCGGCTCTCCTGCTGCCTGTTCTTCGCGGTTCTGCCGGTGGCCTGGTTCGCCGCCGCGCCCATGATGCCGGAGCAGGTCTTCTGGTTCCCCTTCTGGCTGGGGGCCGCGGTCTGGAACGGAACGGACGGCCAGGGCGGGATAAGTCACCTGTTCAACTGACGGGAGCGAGCGGACAGGGTTCCCGGAGTACGCCGATGTCCGGCACCCGGCCCCGCAGCGGGGGCGTGCCGCGCAGGCTCCGGGTAGCGTCGGTGGCGGGCCCAGGGAGGCGTGACGATGCAGGACCGCGGGGATCAGACCGTTCAGCGGATCATCGAGGCCGCCGGGGTGATCATCGCCCGGGACGGCTACACAGGCGCGACGACTCCCGAGATCCAGCGCCTCGCCCAGGTCTCACGCGGCGGCTTCTACCACCACTTCGACTCCAAGGAACAGGTCGGCGACGCGATCCTGGCCCACCAGAACACGTACTTCCAGCGGGTCGCCGAGCAGACGGCGTCGGGCCCGGTTCCCGAGTTCTGGCTCCAGGCCCTGATCGACATCAGCCACCACTACACCGCCGGCCTCCTGGAGGACCCCGTCCTGCGGGCCGCCGTACGCCTCAGCATCGAACCGGGCCCCTACCAGACCGCCGAGAGCTACGCGGGCCCGCTGGGAGCCGTCACCGCCGTCCTCGAATCCGCCCGTGAGGCCGGTGAACTCCAGGACCACGTGGAACCTGTGGAGGCCTCCCGGACCATCGTGGGCTGCTACAGCGGGGTGCAGATGCTCTCCCTCGCCCTGGCCGAGCGGGACGGCCTCCACCAGCAGGTCAGCGCCATGTGGTCCCTCACCATGCCCGGTCTCGCCCGCGCGGCCGTCCTCGCCCGGCTGCGCCTGGGCGCGCCACGCCCGTCAGGTGCGGCCCGGCGGCGCTGAGACCCGGGCCGAGCGCCCCGGTGGGGAGGGGAGTTACGCCACCGGGGCGGGCCGAACGTCGTCACGCAAGGGAGATGCGCCTTCGGGCCCGGCCGGACCTCGTTACGCGGGGACCGGGGCGTCGGCGTCGGGGCCGCCGTCCGGGGCAGGTGCCGGCTCCGGTTCCCGGTCCCCCTGCCCCGGCCCTTCCTGCGGATCGCTGAGCTGTTCGCGCAGGTAGTTCCAGATCACGGCGATCAGCGCGGCCACCGGGACCGCGAGCAGGCTCCCCACGACACCGGCCAGACTGCCGCCGAGCGTCACCGCCAGCAGGACCACCGCGGCGTGCAGGCCGAGTCCACGGCTCTGGATCATGGGCTGGAAGACGTTGCCCTCCAACTGCTGCACCGCGATGATGATCGCCAGCACGATCAGCGCGTCGGTCAGGCCGTTGGAGACCAGCGCGATGAGCACCGCGACGAAACCGGCGAAGACCGCGCCGACGATCGGCACGAACGCGGAGACGAACGTCAGCACCGCCAGCGGGAGCACCAGAGGAACGCCCAGGATCCACAGGCCGATGCCGATGAAGACGGCGTCGAGCAGGCCCACGAAGGCCTGGGACCGCACGAACGAACCGAGCGTGTCCCAGCAGCGCTCGGCCACGACCGGGACATCGGTGGCGAGCCGGCCGGGCAGCTGGCGGGAGAGCCACGGCAGGAAGCGCGGGCCGTCCTTGAGGAAGAAGAACATCAGGAAGAGGGCCAGCACAGCGGTGATCAGACCGCTGAAGACGGTGCTCACCCCGGTGACCGCCGTGGTGACGACGCTGCCCGCGCTGTTCTCGATGCGGTCGACGGCGGCGTCGAAGGCGCCCGTGATCTGGTCGTCGCTGATGTTCAGCGGCGGTCCGGCGGCCCACTCGCGCAGCCTGCCGATGCCTTCGACGACACCGTCGGCGAGCTGGCCGGACTGGGAGGCCACGGGGATCGCGATCAGGGCCGCGATGCCGGTGCCGACCAGGAGGAACAGCACGGTCACCAGCGCCGCGGCCGGTGCGGGACGCCATCCGTGGCGGCGCAGGAAGCGGGCGAACGGCCAGGTCAGGGTGGTGAGGAGCAGACCCACTATGAGAGGCCACACCACCGGCCAGGTCCGGCCCAGAAGCCACAGGGCGACGGCGGCCATCAACAGGACCAGCAGCAGTTCGAGCGAGACGCGTGCCGATCTGCGGAGCGCGGCCGCGGTCTTTTCTGAGCTCAACGAGGCAGACATGGGAGCCACCTTATGAGTGCTCCGACCTCTCCCCCGCATCGGCGTCCGGCCGGGGTGCCGGGCACGCCCCCCACGGCGCCTGCCCGGAACAGGTCCGAGGGGCAGCACCGTGCGGTGCTGCCCCTCGGACCCCCGGGCCGGCCTCAGCTCTGCGGGCGCTTGCCGTGGTTGGCGCCGTTCTTGCGGCGGGCCTTCTTCTTACGACGTCGCTTCGAGGACATTCGAACCCTCCTCTTCCTCTGCTCGGTTGGGCACACATGGTCCGCCGGACCGTCGGGTCCGGCGGTGAGGAAGACCGCTCCTCGCCCCTACCGTCACAAACTCGGGCCGCGGCCGCAAACCGCCGCCCCGCCGTTCGAGGTCACTTGAACAGGCTCTCGCCGAAGTCCTCGGCGCAGCGGTCCTCTTCGGCCGAGCTGTTCGCGCTCTGCATGCAGTCCTCGAAGTCCTGGAACGACCCGGAGTTCACCACGGATATGCCGATGATGAGGACGATGGCCGAGCCGATCAGCCCGAGTGCGCCGAGGACGGCACCGGCGATCGCCATGCCCTTGCGCGGGGCCCTCCCCTGGCGGGCACGGAGCGCACCGAGGATGCCGAACACCAGCGCGAGCAGGCCGAGAAGAAGTCCGCCGACGACCGTCCAGAAGAAGAGGCAGGCGAGCAGACCCAGGACAAGAGCGGTGACCGCGAAGCCGTTGCTCCTCGCGGGTTCCGGAGCGCCGTACTGCGCGCCGTACTGCGCTTGGTCCGCGTTCGGCTGCTGAGGGTAACTGGGCATGGACATCGGATACGAACTCCTTACCAAAAGTTGTCCTGTCCATATGCCCCAGAAGACCCTCCATATGCAAATCCGATCTATCCTCGCCGGTTCCGGATCAGCTCGTCGAACACCGCCGGAACTCCGCCGCCAGGTGGTGCTGCAACGGCTGCCCGACCGCCGCGAGGTCGTGGACGAAGGAGAGGGTGTCCTCGCCGGTCAGGGCGTAGCGGCGGCGGGTGGCGTCGACCTGCTTGGCGGTGGGGGCGAGCGCCACTTCGTGGGTGGCGAGGTCGACGGTGCCGTCACCGGCCCGGCCGACCGCGATCTCCGCGATGCCGGTGGGCTGGGTGATCAGCGCTTCCACCCGCCCTTCCGGCTGGAGCCGCCACCAGCCGCTCTCCCGGGCCGAGGGCCGCAGCGGATGCCCCTCCGCGTCGACCAGCCAGGCGCGCGACGCGTAGTGGAGGAAGGGGCGTCCGTCATGGCTGAAGGTGATCTCCTGCGTGTAGGCGAACTCCTCGTCGAGCGTCGGGTATCCGCCCCGCCCGCTCCCCGCCCAGGTGCCGAGCAGCCCGAGCACCGGGGTGAGGAGCGGATGCGGTGCCGGTGTTCCGTCGGGCCGGAAGGCGTCGGGGTACGGGTGGCGCGGGGCGGGGTCGGACATGGGGCGTGCTCCTGGGTCGCTGCCGGTACGGATGCCGGTGGCAGCCTAGGGGGTGTCTTGCCGATCAGGCCGGATCAGGGAGCGGGGGCTGGTGCCGTGCATCGCAAGGCGGAGGAGGGAGTCGACGCGGAGCGTCGGCGAGGGACGACAACGCCGCGAGGTGCGGCACCAGCCCCCGCGAGCCCGGCATGATCGGCAAGACACCCCCTAGGGGGTGTCCGGCGCTGATCCGCCGGACACCCCGTAGCCGTACCGCCACTCCCTCGGGCCCGAGGTCAGTCCTGGGGGAGCAGCGCGTTGCCGTCCAGGCGGATGATCCGCGGCAGCCGCTTAATGGTGGCCTCGCGGTGGGCGATGACGATCAGGGTCCGGTCGGCCCGCAGGGTGTCGATCGCGGTCTCCAGGGTGTGTGCCGTCTCCGGGTCGATGTCGGCGGTGGCCTCGTCGAGGACGAGGACGGCCGGGTCGAGGAGGGCGGCGCGCACCAGGCCGATCAGCTGGAGTTCACCGGCGGAGAGCCGGCCGGCGCCCCGGCCGAGGTCGGTGTGGAGTCCGTCGTCGAGCGACTCGGTCCAGCCGGTGAGGCCGAGGTGTTCGACGGCCCGGGCGATGGTCTTCTCGTCGGGATCGCCGGGGACGAGCCGGAGGTTGTCCAGCAGAGTGCCCTCGATCATGTGGACGCGCTGCGGGACCAGGACGATCCTGCGGCGCAGTTCGGCGGGCGGGAGGCTCGCCAGGTCGTGGCCGTCGTAGCGGACGGTGCCGCTGTCGGGGGTGTAGAGGCCGGTCAGGAGTTTGGCGAGGGTGGTCTTGCCCGCACCGGTGGGGCCGACGAGCCCGACGCGTTCGCCGGGTTCCACGCGTACGGAGAGTCCGCGCAGGACCTCCCTTCCCGGTACGTAGGAGTAGTGGAGGTTCTCGATGTCGAGCGGGCCGCGCTCCCGGGTGACCGGGCGCGGTCCGTCGTCGGGGGCGGGGCGGGGCGGGGCGAGTGCGGGGCGGGGCTCGGTGGTGGTGAGCAGGTCGAGCAGGCGGGCCAGTCCGACGAGGGAGACCTGCACCTGGCCGACCAGGTTCGACGCCTGGCTGGCTGAGTCGAAGAGCTGGCGGGTGGCGAGGATGAAGACGACGACCGTGCCGACGCTGATGGAGCCCCGGGCGGCGAGCCAGCCGCCGACAAGGAGGAGCACGGCGGTCGTCACGCTCTGGACGACGCGGGAGAGGCTGATGAGGAACAGGGCACGCTGGCTGCGCCGGGCCGCCCGGTAACGCCGCTGGTGGTCGGCGAGGAAGCGCTCGCGCCAGAAGGCGATGCCGCCGCCGGTGAGGAGCATCTCACGGGACTGGACCAGCTCGCGGTAGGTGGTCGCGACCGTTCCGGCGGCGGCCGCTTCGGCGGCGAAGGCCGGGCCCGCGGCCCTCTTGAAGAGTTTCAGCACACCGACGATGGCGGGCACGAACGCGAGGGCCAGGGCCAGGGTGAGCAGGGGCGAGTAGGTGAGCAGCAGGACGGTGGTGAGGACGAGGTAGCCGGCGACGGTGAGGACGTCGGGGAGCTGGGCGCGGACGAAGTTCGCGAGGTCGGCGATCTCGGTGGTGCTGCGGCGCAGCAGGTCGCCGGAGGGGTGGGCTTCGAGGAAGCGCAGGGGTGCCCGGGAGAGCCGGGTGACGGCCAGTTCGCGCAGGGCGCGGACGACACGCTCGCCGACGGTGGTGAGCAGCAGTTCCGACGTGCGGAACAGGACGAGTCGCAGCAGCGCCAGTACGGTGAGCGCGGCGACGGCGGTGAACAGACCCGTACGGTCCCGTTCCAGGAGCTGGTCGACGCCCGCGCCGATGACGGCGGGGACGGCGACGGTGGTGGCGGTCGCGGCGGCGCTCACAGCCAGGGCGAGGGCGATGCCGCGGCGCTCGGGGCGCAGATGGGGCCAGGCGCGGCGCAGGACGCGGCGCTGGTCGGGGGTCTCGGTCAGGCGCTGGTGTTCAGCCACCGGTGCTCACCCGTGCTTCCGTTACGTCGGCGGCGGCGGCCGGACGGGCCGGTGCCAGGGCGAGGGTGCGGTCGGCCGCGTCGATGAAGGTGGGGCGGTGGGTGGCGCAGACGATCGCGGTCGTTCCGGACCAGGCGAGGAGCCGTTCCAGCAGGGCGCGTTCGGTGGCGGTGTCGATGGCCGAGGTGATGTCGTCGAGGAGGAGGACGGCCGGCCTGCGCAGGACGGCCCTGGCGAGGGCGAGGCGTTGGAGCTGGCCGCCGGAGAGGGTGTTGCCGCGTTCACCGACGAGGGTGTCGAGGCCGTCGGGGGCCGAGGCGAGGTAGTCGTCGAGTGCCGCGGTGCGGCAGGCCTCGCGGAGTTCGTCGTCGGTGTAGGGGGCGCCGAGGCGGAGGTTGTCGGCGAGGGTGCCGCTGAGGGTGACGGGGCGTTGGGGTACGTAGCCGAGTCTGGCGTGGAGTTCGGCGGGGCCGGCCGCTTCGAGGGGGACGCCGCCGAAGCGGACGGTGCCGGTGGTGGGCGGCTGGAGCCCGGCGAGGATCCTCAGGAGGGTGGTCTTGCCGGAGCCGGTGGGTCCGGTCACGCTGATGAGTTCGCCGGGGCGCACGGTGAGGTCGGCCGGGGCGAGGACCGGGTGTCCGTCGACGGTGTGGCCGACGCCCTCGGCGGTGAGGTCGCCGGTGGCGGGCAGGGGGCGGGTGCCCTCGGCGCGGTCGGTGGGCCGGGGCAGCAGGACGTCCTGGAGGCGGCGGGCGGCGGTGGTGGCCTGGCTGAGCTGGCTGACCCGCAGGGTGATGACGCCGACCCACAGGACGAGCATGCTCATCCAGCTGGTGAAGGCGACGATGCCGCCGACGGACATGGTGCCCCGCAGCACGGCGAGGCCGCCGAGGCCGAGACCGGCGCCGATGGCGAGGGCCGGTACGAAGGGCGAGAGCGCGGCCCAGTCGGCGGAGACCCGTCCGGTGGCGAGGGTGTGCTCGGTGACCGTGGCGCTGCGCTCGTGGTGCCGTCGTACGAGGGCGGGTTCGCCGCCGAGTCCGCGGACGGCGGCGCTGGCGGAGAGCAGTTCCTCGACGGCGTCGGCGCGGCTTCCGTGGGCGGCGGAGAGCCGGGTGTTGGCGGCGCCGAACCGCCGGGGGAACCAGTAGGTGTTGATCCAGACCAGGGGCGGGACGCAGAGCACGCAGACCACGGCGAGCAGCGGGTCGAGCCGCATGATGGCGACGATCATGATGATGAACCCGGCGACCCCGGTGACGAACGAGGCCACGCCGGAGAGCCAGGTGCGGACGAGGTCCACGTCCCGGGTGCCGCGCATCCCGAGGTCGCCCTCGCCGAAGCGGGCGAGCGCACGGCTGTCGAGGTGGGATATCCGGTCGGCGACGGCGATGTAGAGGCGGTTGCCCTGGGTGGTGGCTAGCAGGGTGGAGTACCAGCCGAGGACCATCTCGGCGAGGGCGGCGAGGACGCCGGCCCCGGCGATGACGAGGGCCCAGTGGCGCAGGGCGGAGCTGTCGCCGTCCACGATGCCCTGGTCGACGGCGCGTTCCACCAGCCAGGGCAGGGCGATGAGCGCGAGCTGGTAGACGAGACCGCCGAGGACGGCGAGGACGACCAGGGCGGGGCGGTCCCGGAGGCATCCCGTCAGGAGCCGCAGCCCGTCCTTGGTGGTGGGGGCGGCGGGCTCGGAAGCCGTTCCGCCGGTGCTACGGGGGGTCATGCGGCACCTCGCCCTGCGTCGGTGGGGTGGGCGCGCCGGGCGGACGCGCCGGGCAGCGCTGTGCCGGGGTGTGCGCGTCCGGTGGACCGGCCGGGCGCCTCCGCGAAGAAGCCGAGCAGCGCCGCGTTGACCTCGGCCGGGCGTTCCAGGTGGCCGAAGTGGCCGGCGCGTTCGATCTCGGTGTAGCGGGCGCCCGGAACCGTATCGGCGATCTCCCGCGTCGCCGTCGGCGGGACCATGACGTCGTCGGCGAAGCCGATGCACAGGAGCGGGACGTCGATCGTGGCGAACCGGGGCAGCCGGTCGGCGTCGCCCATGGCGTCGTACTGGGCTCGGACGCCCGGTCCGTTCGCCCCCGGTGCGCAGGTGAAGACGTCGATCCAGTCGCGCGCCGCCGCGGGGTCGCGCAGGGTGTGCGGCGAGAGGTAGCACAGCGCGGAGAAGACGGCCCGGTGCGAGGCGGGGACGTCCATCCCGCTGTCGTACAGGTCGCGGCGGGCCGTGTTGAGGGCGGAGCCGAACGTGTCGGGGCGGGCCCGTCCGGCCATCAGGACCGCCTGGCTGACGAGTTCGCGCCGGGCCAGAAGGAGTTCACCGACGACGACGGCGCCCAGGGAAAAGCCGATGATCCGGCAGGGGGCGAGGCCGAGGTGGTCGATGAGGGCGGCCACATCGGCGGCCATGGCCTCCGGCGTGATGCCGCCGGGAGGTAATTCGTTCGGCGGGAGGCCCCGGTTGTCGGGGGCGACCACCCGGTAGCCCGCGTCGACGAGGGCGGAGGTCTGGTGGGCACGCCAGGTGGCGCGGCTCGCGGCGGTGCCGTTGACGAGCACCACGGGCTCTCCGTCGCCGCCTGTGTCGTCGTGGACGAGGTCGATGCCGTTGAGGAATGCGGAGGGCATGGTGGGGTCAGACCTCGCTGTCCTGGGTTTCGCCCTGGGTCCAGTAGGCGGTGAGGTGGGTGTCGGCGCGGTCGAGGCCGAGCGTGTCGACGAAGTGGTGCCGCAGGTCCCGCATCACCTGGCGTTCCGCGCCGCCCCACACGCGCCCGTCGCCCTCGGGGAGCCGGAGGCCGGTGGCGTGTTCGCGCAGGAGGTCTCCGTATCCCCGGTCGTGGCGGTGGAGCCAGGTGACGGTGGCGTCGGCCCGGGTGGGCAGCGGCTGCTCCTCGGCCGGGTCGGCGACCTCGATCGCGGCCAGGACCCGGTGTCCGGGCGGGAGTTCGGCGAGGATCGCGGCGATGGCGGGCAGTGCCGTCTCGTCTCCGAGCAGGAGGGTCCAGTCGGTGAGCGGTGTGAGCGGATAGGCCGGGCTGGGACCGAACCAGATCACCTCGTCCCCCGGCCGGACCCGCTCGGCCCAGCCCGAGGCGAGCTGGTCGGGCCCGTGCAGGACGAAGTCCATGTCCACTTCGGCGAGTTCGGGGCGGTGCTCCCGGATCGTGTAGCGGCGCAGGCGTGGTTGGGCGGTGGGCAGCAGCGCCCGCGCCGCCTCGGTCGTGAACGGCCGGGGCAGTTCGACACCGGGCTGGTAGAAGTACAGGGCGACATGCTGGTCGCTTCCGTTGCTGCTGAAAGCTGACAGATCGTCACCACCCAGAGTGAGGCGGACCATTCGGGGGGTCACCCGCCGCGTTCTGCGCACGGTGGTCACATGAATGCGCCCCGGCCTGCGGGTTCGGCGCTCATCGGTCGTGGCCCTGCTCATGCTGTCCGGACTCCTCGCTGCTCTTGCGGTGATCGACTCCCGGAATCCCGCCCGGAGACGATAGGTTAGGCACACCTTACTTCCGGCCGCGCTCCGATGCGGCTGGAAGATCTTCCTGTTCCTGAACTAAGGAGTGAACATGGCACGTTCACGTGTCCTGTCCGGCGCGGTGGAGCGCAGGCGCTTCCTCGGCGGACTCACGGGTGCGGCGGCGGCCTTAGGGCTGACGGCCTGTGGCGTGAGCGAGTCCGACGGCAAGGGGTCGGAGGGGAGCGGTTCAAAGGAGCCGTCCGCTGCGGCGACCCGCAGCCTGGAGACGGACAACGGGACGGTACAGGTCCCCCAGGAGCCCAAGCGGGTGGTGGTTCTGGAGAACTACGACGCCCTGATGCTCCTCGATCTCGGACTGGTCCCGGTCGGCATCCCGGACGGGGCGGCCAACCCGCAACTGCTGCCGAAGGACGTGTACGAGCAGCTCAAGGACGTCGCCACGATCGGCGCCTCGGGAACGCCCAACTCCCAGGCGATCGCCGCTCTCAAGCCGGACCTGATCATCGATCAGTTCTACAAGGAGAAGTCGGCGCCGCTCAAGACCATCGCTCCGGTGGCCTTCTTCGACTGGCACACCAGCGGGGCGTTCTGGAACGAGCAGATCGCCAAACTGGCGAAGGCGGTCAACCGCGAGAGCCAGCTCGGCGAGAAGAAGAAGGAGTACGAGGGCCGCCTCGCCGAGGTGAAGAAGGCGTACCGCAAGCAGATCGAGACCACCACCTGGGCGCCCCTGAGCGGCGGTCCGAACGGCAAGTTCTTCCTCGGTACACCTCTGGTCACGGTGATGCGCGACGTCGGTCTGCGGATCGGCGCCGGGCTGCCCGAGAAGGAGGCGGGCTTCGTACCGAAGAGCTACGAGGAGATGGACGTCCTCAAGGACTGCGATGCGCTGATCTACTCGGTGCAGGCCGACGGCAAGGCGACGCCCACCACCCAGCAGCTGCTGGACCACAAACTGTGGAAGGGCGTGCCCGCGGTCAAGGCCGGACGGGCCTTCCCCTCGAAGCACTTCGTGATGGCGAACTACAGCTTCGCGATCGCCGCGGTCGGTGAGATCGAGGAGATGCTCAAGAAGATGTAGTGGGGCGTGCCGGAGGGGGACCCGGCCGGTGCCGGGTCCCCCTCCGACGCAGCACACCGGCTCAGGCACCCGCACCCGTTTCCGGGGCGGTGTCCGGGCCGTTGTCCGTTCCGGCGCCCCCGGCAGCCGCCGGAGCGCGCTCCGGGCGCACCGGGTCGCCGCCCCGACGGCGGAGCCCCGCCGCCAGGGCGGCCGCCGTGCGGCGCTGGAAGACCTCCTTCGGCGAGACCTCCCAGCCCTCCGAGCGCAGGGCCCCCGCCAGCCGTACGGTGACGATGCTGTCCCCGCCGAGGGCGAAGAAGTCGTCGTCCGCCCCGATCCGGGGCAGCGAAAGCACCCGGGCCATGGCGGCGCACACGGCGCTCTCCGCCTCCCCCACCGGTTCCCGGCCCCGCGCGGCGGCGCCGAAGTCGGGGGCGGGCAGCCGGTCCCGGTCCAGCTTCGCGTTGGCGGTCATCGGCAGGGCGTCCAGCAGGACGACCGCCGCCGGCACGAGGTGTCCGGGCAGCCGCCCGGCGAGCCAGGCCCGTACCTCGACCGGGTCGGGAGCGGTTCCCGGCCGGGGCACGGCGTACGCGACGAGGCGCCGTACCCCGCCGTCCTCCCGGGCGGTGACGACCGCTCGGGCCAGGTCAGGGTGAGCGGCGGCGGCGGTCTCGATCTCGCCCGGCTCGATCCGGAAGCCCCGGATCTTCACCTGGTCGTCGACCCGGCCGAGGAACTCCACCGCCCCGTCCTCCGTCCAGCGCGCCAGGTCCCCGGTCCGGTAGAGCCGGCTGCCGTCGGCGGCGAACGGGTCCGCGACGAAGCGCTCGGCGGTGAGCGCGGACCGGCCCCGGTAGCCACGGGCAAGACCGGCGCCCGCGAGGTACATCTCCCCCGCCACCCCGGGCGGTACGGGCCGCAGCCCCGCGTCCAGCAGGTGGACGCGCGCGTTGTCCACCGGCCGGCCGATCAACTGGCTCTCGCTGTCGCGGACATGGGCGACCAGCGCGTCGACCGTGCCCTCGGTGGGCCCGTACAGGTTGACCACATCGGTGCCGGGCAGCTCCCGCAGCCGGGCCCACTGGCTGTCGGGGACGGCCTCTCCGCCGACGCCGAGCAGCGGCAGCGGGCAGCTCCCGCCCTCGGTCAGCCCGGCCTGTTCCAGTTGGGCGAGCACCGACGGGGCGACCTCGATGAAGTCGATGGCGTGGTCCCGGAGATAGCCGTGCAGTTGCTCGGGGTCGCGCTGGATGTCCTCGGCCAGGACGTGGACGCAGTGGCCGTGGTACATCCACAGCTGCGGCTGCCAGGAGGCGTCGAACGAGAACGACCAGGCGTGCCCCACGTGCAGCCGGGACCGGCCGGTCCGCTCGACGACGGGCTCGTACAGCGCGCGGCGGTGGCTGTGGAAGAGGTTGGCCACACCACGGTGGGTGATGACGACGCCCTTGGGGGTGCCGGTGGAACCGGAGGTGTAGATGAGGTACGCCGGGTTCTCCGGCCGCAGCGGACGCCACCGGTCGGCGTCGGTGGGCGGCCGGCAGGACCGGCCGGCAATCGCCGCCGCGATCCCGGGATCGTCCAGCGCCATGGTCACCGGGTGCCGCTCGTCCTGCGGCGCTGTGGCCGGGGACCCGGTCCGTCCGGCGAGTGCGGTGGTGGTGAGCAGGAGGGCGGGCGAGGCGTCCTCCAGCATGAACGCCAGCCGGGCGGCCGGGTAGTCGGGGTCCAGCGGCAGATAGGCGGCTCCGGCCTGGTGGACGGCCAGAATGCTGATGAGCATCTCCTCGGTGCGCGGCAGCATGAGCGCCACCAGGTCCTCGGCGCCCACGCCCCGGTCGATCAGTTCGTGGGCGAGCCGGGCGGCGCGGGCGGTCACCTCGCCGAAGCTCAGGGTCCGCTCGCCGCAGACGACGGCCGGGGCTTCGGGGTCGCGGGCGGCCGCCTCGGCGAAGAGCTGGGGCAGGGTCTGCTCCGGGTGGGGCCGGGGTACGGGATTCCAGTCGGTGAGGACCTGGTGCCGCTCGTCGGGCGCGAGGGCCTGGAGGCGGTGGACGGGTGTGTCCGGCCGGTTGCCCAGCTCGGTCAGGAGGTGAGTGAGGCGCCCCACCAGGGCGGCCGCCTGTTCGGGCCCGAACAGGTCGGGCCGGTACTCCAGGATGAGGTGCCCGCCGGGTACGACGACGAGGGTCAGCGGGTAGTGGGTGGCGTCGGTCTGGTCGCTTCCGGTGACGGCCAGTTCGCCGGAGCGCTCGGCGCGGCGCAGCCCTTCTCCGTCGATGAAGTAGTTCTCGAACACCATCAGGGTGTCGAAGAGTTCGCCGGCTCCGGCGAGCCGCTGGACGTCGGCCAGCCCGAGGTGCTGATGGGCGGAGAGCCTCGCCTGCTCCTGCTGGAGCCGGGCCAGCGCCTGGCGTACGGTGCCGCCGGCGCGCAGGTCGACACGGACGGGCAGGGTGTTGATGAAGAGTCCCGTCATGCTCTCCACGCCGTCGATCTCCGGCGGACGGCCGGACACGGTGGCGCCGAACACGACGTCGTCGCGGCCGGTGTGCCGGGCCAGCAGCAGAGCCCAGGCGAACTGCACGACGGTGTTGATGGTGACGTCGGCGCCCCGCGCCAGTGCCTGGAGGCGCTCGCGCAGGTCCGCGTCCAGTTGGTAGGGGATCCGGTCGGAGAGGACGGGCCTGCGGTCGGGGTCGGCGGGTGCCAGCAGGGTCGGTTCGGTGACCCCGGACAGTGCCTCGCGCCAGGCGTCCTCGGCGCCTCGCACGTCCTGGGCCGCGTGCCAGGCCAGGAAGTCCTTGAACGCGCGGCGCGGCGTCGGCGGTTCGGCGGACCCGATCGACGACGCGTACAGGGCCAGCAGTTCCTGCAGCAGGACGGGTACCGACCAGCCGTCGAGGATCGCGTGGTGGTTGGTGACCATGAGGGCGTGTTCCCGCTCCCCCAGCCGTACCAGTCGCAGCCGCAGGAGCGGGGGCGCGGTGAGGTCGAAGGGGCGCAGGCGCTCCGTGACGGCGAGCGTCCTCAGGGCCTCCTCCCGCTCGTCGGCGGGCGTGGACCGGAGGTCGGTCTCGGCCCAGTCGGGGGTGACACCGTCCAGGACGACCTGTACGGGGCGGCCGCCCGTACCGACGAAGGCGGTCCGCAGCCCGGGGTTGCGCTCCAGCAGAGCGGCGGCGGCGCCGCGCAGGGCGGCCGGGTCCAGTTCGCCGCTGAGCCGCAGGGTGAGCTGGACGGTGTAGACGTCGATGTCGTCGCCCGACAGCTGGGTGAGGGCGTAGAACCCTTCCTGGAGCGGGGTCAGCGGCCAGATGTCCCGCAGCGCGGGGAACCGCGCCTGGAGGGCGTCCGTCTGCCCCTGGTCGAGCGGGACGAGGGGGAAGTCGGACGGTGTGTGGACCGGGTCGGCCGGTACGGCGGCGAGGGTGTCCAGCGCCTCGCCCCACAGGGTGAGCAGCCGTTCGGCGTCCGCGCCGTCCAGGACGCCGGTGGCGTAGGTCCAGCGGGTCGTCAGCCGGGGCCCGTCCGGGCCGTCGGCCGTCGAGACGGCGATCTCCAGCGGGAACAGGGCGGAGGCGGAGGAGGGCAGGGGCGGGAGCCCTTCGGGGGCGGTCGGCCATGCTCCGGACCCCGGTGCGGAGGCGGGGTCGCGGTGGACGAGGACGACCTCCGGGGTGCGGGACGGGCCGGCCGGGCCGTCGACGTGGTGCAGCAGCCCGTGGCCGATGCCGGCGTCGGGCGTCTCGCGCAGGTGCTCCTTGATCGTCATCAGGGCCCGGCGTGCGTCGGCCCCCTGCGCTCCGGGCGGTACGGGGAGGTCCAGGGCTACGGGGTGCCAGGTGGTGAACCGGCCTACGGTGGCCGCGAGTTCGGATCCGGGTACGACGCTCTCCTCGCGGCCGTGGCCCGCCACCGCGATCACGTCCCGGCCCACCGGCTCACCGCGCTCCTCGCGCCAGCGGGCGAACGCCAGCGCGGTCGCGGCCACGAGGACGTCGTGGGCGGTGCCGTGCACGGCGGCGGGGGCACGGGTGGTCAGCGCCCGGGTGAGGTCCGGGTCCAGGGTGCGTTCGAGGTGGGCGGTGGTCTCCAGGGCGTCCAGGGCCGGATCGAGGGGGCGGGCCCCGAGGGCGAGTGCCTCCCGTTCCTCGCGGGCGCGCCAGACGGGGGCCTCGGCGCGGCGGCCGGGGCTCGTGGCGGCGTCGGCGAGGCCCAGGGCCCACTGCCGGAAGGAGGTGCCGTCGCCGGGCGGGGCGGGCGGGTTCCCGGCCAGCACGTCGTCGTGGGCGGCGGCGAGGTCGGCGGTGATGAGGGGCCAGGACGCGCTGTCGACCACGAGGTGGTGGATGAGGAGGGCGAGCCGGCCACTGCGGCCGGGGCCCCGGTCACTCCAGATGCCCCGGATCATCTTGCCTGCCTGCGGGGCGAGTTGGTTGGCCGCCTCGGCGACGGCCTCACGAAGGCCCTCCGTACCGTCCACAGGGAGCAGCACCGCCTCCGCGGACCGTTCCGAGGGCTCGGGAATGTGCAGGGCCTGCCGTCCCGGCTCCCCCACCAGCGCTGCGCCCAGAATCGGGTGACGGGCCATCAGTCGGCTGAGTGCGGCCGTCAGGGTGGCGCGGGTGGCCTCGGGCGGGGTGACGAGGTGGACGTACTCGTACCGCCCCTCGGCCGGCCCGTGGCCGAGCACCCACCGCTGGTACGGGGTGAGCGGGGTCAGCCCGGTGGGTGCCAGGCGCGGTACGGCGGTGGGCGCGGCGGCCGCGGCGGTGCGGGCGAGCGCGGCGGGGGTCTTCTGCTCGAAGACGTCCCGGGGGGTGAGGGTCATTCCGGCCTTGCGGGCGCGGGCGACCAGTTGGATGGAGAGGATGCTGTCGCCGCCGAGGGCGAAGAAGCTGTCCTCGGCCCCGGCCGTCTCCACGCCGAGCAGCTCGGCGAAGAGGGTGGTGAGGACCGCCTCCCGGATGCCGCGCGGGGCGATCGCGGTGGCTGTGGCGGCGAGGTCGGGGGCGGGCAGGGCCGCCCGGTCGAGCTTGCCGCTGGCGGTCAGCGGCAGGGTGTCCAGGGTGATCAGGGCGGTGGGCACCATGTGGTCGGGCAGCCGCCGCGCGATGCTTTCGGTGATCTCCGCGCTGTCGGGCGAGGCGCCGGGAGCGGGGACGAGGTAGCCGGTGAGCACCGGCCGCCCGGGGGCGTCCTCGCGCAGCAGCACGGCCGAGGCGGCGACCTGCGGGTCCTCGGCGATGACGGCCTCGATCTCGCCGAGTTCGACGCGCAGTCCGCGTAGCTTGATCTGGCCGTCGGTGCGGCCCACGTAGACGAGTGCGCCGTCCTCCCGCCGCCGTACGAGGTCGCCGGTGCGGTAGAGGCGCTCGCCAGGTGAGCCGAAGGGGTGGGCGACGAAGCGGTCGGCGGTGAGGGCGGGCCGGCCGTGGTAGCCGCGGGCGAGTTGCGGACCGCTCAGATACAGCTCGCCGGTGACGCCGTCGGGGGCGGGCCGCAGCCAGGCGTCGAGGACGTACGTGCCGGTGTTGTGGACGGGACGGCCGATGGGCACGCCGCCGCCCGGCTCCCCGGGTACGGCCTCCCAGGACGTGACGTCGATGGCCGCCTCCGTGGGCCCGTACAGGTTGTGCAGGCTCGTGGCGGGCAGGACGGTCCGTACGGAGGTGGCGAGGGCCGTGGTCAGCGCCTCGCCGCTGGCGATGATCCGGCGCAGTGCGGTGCAGTCGGCGGCCCGGGGCTCGGCGGCGAAGGCGGCCAGCATGGAGGGGACGAAGTGGACGGTGGTGACGCCGTGCCGGATGACCGCCGAGGCGACCTCGGCCGGGTCGCGGTGGAGTCCGTCGGGCAGCACCACGAGGGTCGACCCGGTGAGCATCGGCAGGAAGAACTCCCATACGGAGACGTCGAATCCGGCCGGGGTCTTCTGCAGGACCCGGTCCTCGGGGCCGAACGGGAAGTGGCCGGCCATCCACCGGAGCCGGTTGACCAGGGCCCGGTGGGTGACGACGACGGCCTTGGGTCGGCCGGTGGAGCCGGAGGTGTAGAGGACGTAGGCGGCGTGGTCTCCGCGCAGGCCGGGGTGGGCGCCCGCCGGGGTGGCCGCTTCCTGTGCGGCGCGTACGTCGGGGGCGTCGAGCGCGAGCGCGGTCAGGCCGTCGGGGACGGGCAGCCGGTCCCGTAGCCCGGTCAGGGTGAGCAGGAGGTGCGGGGCGGCGTCGGTGAGCATGTGGGTGACGCGGTCCTGAGGGTGGTCGGGGTCCACGGGCAGGTAGGCCCCGCCCGCGCGCTGCACGGCGTGCAGGGCCACGACCAGGTCGGTGCTCCGGGGCAGCGCCACGGCGACGCGCACCTCGGGACCGACGCCCAAGTCCCGCAGCAGGGCGGCCAGTCGGCCCACCCGCCGGTCGAACTCCTC
The DNA here is from genome assembly GCF_033109485.1 of Streptomyces cyaneofuscatus. Classification (NCBI taxonomy): domain Bacteria; kingdom Bacillati; phylum Actinomycetota; class Actinomycetes; order Kitasatosporales; family Streptomycetaceae; genus Streptomyces; species Streptomyces cyaneofuscatus. The sequence continues at coordinate 273,766 of NZ_CP137002.1, forward strand.
GTACGACAGGGTGCTGTCCCCGTCGATCAGGGCCGGTACGGAGACCTCCTCGGCGTACCGCTCGGCGAGGAGGTCCGGCAGGGTGGCCTCCGGCAGCGGGCGGCTCTCCCCGGTGGCCGCCGCGAGCACCCGGGCCCGGTCCTGGCCGCTGAGCAAGGGGGCGCGGTGCACGGGCAGTTCGGGGCGGGCGACCAGGGCGGTGAGGAGGCTGACGTAGCGGTCGGCCAGCGCCTGGGCGGTCGTGGGGTCGAACAGGCTGGTCTGGTAGATCAGCATGCCGGTGATCCCGGCCCCGTCGGGCCGCTCCGCCAGGGTGAACTGGAGGTCCAGCTTGGCGACTCCGGGGTCCGCGCTGACCGGGGTGACATCGAGGCCGGGCAGGGTGAAGGTGTCCTCGGAGACCTGCTGGAAGACCAGCAGGACCTGGAAGAGCGGGTTGCGGGCGAGGGTGCGCTCGGGGGCGACGATGTCGACGAGCTGCTCGAACGGCAGATCGGCGTGGTCGAACGCGGCCAGGTCGGTGTCGCGGACCCGGGCGAGCAGCTCGTGGAAGGTGGGGCGGCCGCTCAGGTCGGTGCGCAGGACGAGGGTGTTGACGAAGAAGCCGATGAGGTCGTCGAACTTCTCGTCGGTGCGTCCGGCGACCGGCGTGCCGATGGGGATGTCGGTGCCGGCGCCGTGGGCGGAGAGGAGGACCGCGAGGGCCGCCTGCACCGCCATGAAGACGCTGGTGCCGTTGCGGGCGGCGAGGCTCCGCAGGTCGGCGTGGACGGCCGGGTCGACGGAGAAGGTGACGGTGGCGCCTTCGTGGGTCTCCTCGGCGGGGCGCGGCCGGTCGTAGGGCAGGGCGAGCTCGTCGGGGGAACCGGCGAGGGTCTCCTTCCAGAAGGCGGCCTGCCGGGCCACCTGGCTGTCGGGGTCGCTCTCCTCGCCGAGGACGTCACGCTGCCAGAGCGCGTAGTCCGCGTAGTCGACGGGCAGGGGCTCCCAGTCGGGCGCGGTGCCGGTGACGCGCGCGGTGTAGGCGGTGCGCAGGTCGTCGACGAGGGGGCGCATCGACCATTCGTCGCCCGCGATGTGATGGAGCGTCAGGGTGAGGACGTGGTCCCGCTCCGTGCGCAGCAGCCGGGCCCGGAGCGGGATCTCCCCGATGATGTCGATGGGCTGGGTCACCCGTGCCCGCAGCGCCGCCTCCAGGTCGGCCTCGGCCACCTCGGTGACGGCCGCGAGGTCGCAGGCGGCGCGGGCGCTCTCCTCGTCGAGGATGTGCTGGTGCGGCAGCCCGTCGGCGTCCGGGTAGACGGTCCGCAGGCTCTCGTGGCGTACGACGACGTCGCCGACCGCCAGGCGCAGCGCCTCCCGGTCCAGCTCCCCGCCCAGACGGACCACGATGAACAGGTTGTAGGTGGCGCTGGGCCCGTCCAGCCGGTGCAGGAACCACAGCCGGCTCTGCGCGAAGGAGAGCGGGATCACCTGGCCGGCCCGGCGTTCGCGCCGTACGGGGGCGGTGCGGGCGATCGGGCGCGGCAGCACGGTCCGGGCGAGGGCGGCCGGGGTGGGGTGCTCGAAGATGTCCCGCAGGGCGACCTCGACACCGAGGGTGGAGCGGAGCCGGTTGGCGAGCTGCATGGCGAGCAGCGAGTGGCCGCCGAGGTGGAAGAAGTCGTCGTCGGGACCGGCGTGGGCGAGGCCGAGGACATCGGCGAACAGCTCCCCGAGGACGGCCTCGCGGGCGTCCCGGGGCGCCCGCGCCCGCTCCCCGCCGGAGGCCTGGGGTGCGGGCAGGGCGGCCCGGTCGACCTTGCCGTTGGGGGTGAGGGGAAGGGCGGCCAGCTCCATGATCACGGAGGGGACCAGGTGCTCGGGCAGCCGTTCGGCGAGGTAGGGGCGGAGTCCGGTGGCCGTGCCGGTGACGTACGCGACCAGGCGCACCGACCCGCTGGGGTCGGGGAGGCCGAGGACGACGGTGTCGGTGACGTCGGGGTGGGTGCGCAGGACCGTCTCGATCTCGCCGGGCTCGACGCGGTGGCCGCGTACCTTCAACTGGTGGTCGGTGCGGCCCAGCACCCGCAGGGTGCCGTCGTCGAGGACCTGGGCCAGGTCGCCGGTGCGGTACATCCGGCTGCCGGGCTCGCCGAACGGGTCGGCGGTGAACCGGGAGGCGGTCAGGGCGCTCCGGCCGAGGTAGCCCCGGGCCAGCCCGGCGCCGCCGATGTACAGCTCCCCGGGTACGCCGGTCGGCACGGGCCGCAGCCAGGTGTCCAGGACGCGCAGGGTGGTGTTGTTCAGGGCGTGTCCGACGTGCGGCGGGTTGGCGCCGGGGGTGAGGTCGGCGACGGTGGACCAGATGGTGGTCTCGGTGGGCCCGTACAGGTTCAGCAGCCGCTCTCCCCCGGTGGCGAGGCGGTCGGCGAGGTCGGCGGGGAGCGGTTCGCCGCCGCTCAGGACGCAGAGGCCGCCGAGGAGTCCGGGGGCGGCGTCGGTGATGCCGCGCCAGAGGGAGGGGGTGGCCTGGAGGTGGGTGGCGCCGGTGCGCTCGGCCAGGCCGCTCAGGAGCAGCGGGTCGAGCACTTCCTCCCGCTGGGCGAGGACGACGGCGGCCCCGGTGACGAGCGGGACGAAGAGTTCCAGCGCGGCGATGTCGAAGCTGACCGTGGTGACGGCGAGGAGGCGGTGGCCCGGGCCGGATGCGAGGGTCTCCGCGACCGCGTCGAGCAGGTTGGCGAGGGCGCGGTGGGTGACGACGACGCCCTTGGGGTTACCGGTGGAGCCGGAGGTGTGGATGACGTACGCGGTCGCCTCGGGTTGGGGGGCGAGACCGGGCAGCTCCGGCAGGTCGGACACGGTGCCTTCGTACGGCCCCGGGGCGAGGAGCGGCGAGCCGGGGCGTACGACGAGCAGCGGGGCGGAATCCTCCAGCAGGTAGGCGACGCGGTCGGCCGGGAAGTCCGGGTCGACGGGCACGTACGCGGCTCCGGTGGCGGAGACGGCGAGGAGGACCGCCACGAGGTCGGCGCTCCGGGGCAGGGCGACCGCGATCAGCCGCTCGGGCCGGGCGCCGAGGTCGCGCAGCCGGGCCGCGATGACCGTGACCCGCTCTGCGAGGGTGGCGTAGCTCCACTCCTCGTCGCCCGCGATCAGCGCGGTCGCGTCCGGGGTCGCGGCTGCCTGGCGCAGGAAGCGTCCGGCGAGGCCGAGCGGGGTGACGGGCCGGGTCGGGCCGTCGAGCCGGGTCCGGTCCACCGCCCCGGTGTCGAGGGCGGCGGTGGTGGAGTCGGGCCGGTCGACGAGCTGCTCCAGGACGGCGACCAACTGGGCGCCGATCTCGGTGACCCTCTCGGCGGTGAGCAGCTCGGGCCGGTGGTCCAGGGCGAGCGCGAGGCGGTCGCGGCCGGGCAGGGCGACCAGCACCAGCGGGTAGTGGGTGGCGTCGTGACCACGCGCCCCGGTCACCAGCAGTCCGGCGCGCTCCTCGGTGCGGCGCAGCTGCTCCGCGTCGACCGGGAAGTTCTCGAACAGGACGAGGGTGTCGAAGAGTTCGCGGTGTCCGGCGAGGCGTTGCAGCTCGGCGAGCGGCTCGTACTGGTGGTCCATCAGCGCCGCCTGCCGCTCGCCCAGCTGCGTCACGAGACCGGCGAGGCTCTGGTCGTGGCACAGGGTGACCCGGGTGGGCACGGTGTTGATGAAGAGGCCGATCATGTCGTGCGAGCCGTCGAGGTCGGCGGGGCGGCCGGAGACGGTGACGCCGAACGTCACGTCGGTACGGCCGGTGAGCCGGCCCAGCAGCAGCCCCCACGCGCCCTGGAGCACGGTGCTGACGGTGAGGTCGCGGGCCCGGGCGAAGGCGTGGACGCGGGCCACCAGGTCGTCGGGGAGCGGGATCTCGACGCGTTCGGGCACGCCTGCGGGCATCGCCGCGGCTTCGGGGACGAGCCGGGTCGGGCCGTCGATCCCGGCGAGCGCCTCCCGCCAGAGGCGGTGGGTGGTGGCGCGGTCCCGGCCGTTCAGCCAGAGGAGGAAGTCCCGGTAGGGGCGGGGGGCCGGTCCTGGCGCGCCCCGGTAGAGGGCCAGCAGGTCCCGCACGAGCAGCGGGCCCGACCAGCCGTCGAGCAGGATGTGGTGGGAGGTGAGGGCGAGCACCTGTCGGCGCTCGGCGAGCCGGACCAGGGTGAACCGCAGGAGCGGGGGCGCGGTCAGGTCGAAGCCCTGGCGCCGGTCGGCCGTGAGGATGTTCTGCGCCCGCCCCTGCCGCTGCCCCTCGGTCAGGCCGGACGAGGTGAGGTCGTACACGTACAGGGGGATCTCGGCCTGCGCGGGGACGACCTGGAGCGGGTCGGCTCCGCGGCGGCCGTGGAATCCGGCCCGGAGGTTGGGGTGGCGGGCCAGGAGGGCCCGTCCGGCGCGGCGGAGCCGTTCGGTGTCGAGGTCGCCCTCGATGTCGAGGGCGGTCTGGGTGGTGTAGACGTCGGGGCCTTCGCCCTCGGCGCCGAAGCCGGTGAGGAAGTACAGCCCGGACTGGAGCGGCGAGAGCGGCAGCAGGTCGGCCAGCGGGGCGCGGGCCTCCAGGGCGTCGATCTCCGCCTGGTCCACGGCGACGAGCGGGAAGTCGCTGGGCGTGTGCCCGCCGGCCGCCGGCCGGCCCGCCAGCCCGGCCAGGCCGCGTAGGGCCTCGGTCCACAGGCGGGCCAGGCGCTCGACGTCGGCCGGGTCCAGGAGGCGTTCCGGGAAGCTGAAGCCGGCCTGGAGGAGGGGCCCTTCGGGTCCGTCCACGACGGAGGCGTTGAGGGTGAGGGTGTGCGAGGCGGGCAGCGCGTCGTCCGCTCCCCCGCCGAGGGACCCGGTGAGGACCGGACTCCAGGGGGCGGGCGGGCCGGAGACGTCCGCCGTACGGGAACCCCCGAAGCGCCCCAGGTAGTTGTACGCGATCCGTGGTTCGGGGAGCGCGGCGAGGGTCTCCCGCAGCTCGGGGTTGAGGTGGCGCAGGAGACCGTGGCCGAGGCCGCTGTCGGGGGCGGCCCGCAGCTGTTCCTTGACCCGCTTCACCGCTGCGGCCAGCTCGTCGCCGGTGCGGGAGGCGGAGCCGCCGAGGTCCAGGCGTACCGGGTGGACGGCGGTGAACCAGCCGACCGTGCGGGAGAGTCCGGCGCCGGGCACCAGGTGCTCGGCGCGCCCGTGGCCCTCGATGTCGACGACGACCGGTCCGGACTCGTCCCGCCAGGTGGCGAGCGCCAGGGCGAGCGCGGTGACCAGGAATTCGTCGGGGCCCGCGTGGAAGCGTTCAGGCAGGCCGGTGAGGAGGGGCCGGGTGTGTTCGGGCGTGAGGTCGACGGAGATCGTGCGGACGGTGGAGAGGGTGTCGAGGGCCGGGTCCGGGGCGGGCAGCGGGGCCGCTCCCTCGTCGCCGAGGACGGCGGCCCAGTGCGCGGCCTCCGCGACGCGCCCGGGGGCGAGCGCGGCCTGCTCCAGACCCTGCGCCCAGTCGGCGAACGGCGTTTCCACGGGCTGGAGTTCGGCGGTGTGGCCGTGCCGTTCGGCTTCCAGGGCGGTGGCCAGGTCCTGGGTGAGGATGCGCCAGGAGACACCGTCGACGACGGCGTGGTGGATGAGGAGCGCGAGCAGTCCGCCCCGGTCGGGGCCGGCGTCCAGCCAGAGCGCCCGGACCATGCACCCGGCGTACGGGTCGAGCGACCGGGCCGCCTCGCGGGCCTCGGCGCGCAGGGTGGGCAGCAGCTCCTCGTCGGCCGTCTCGACGGCGTCGATCCGGAGCAGCGGGGTGGGCCCGGGGTGGCTGCCGGGGGCGGGGATCTCCAGGGTGCGGTCGGTGAGCCGGGCCCGCAGGACGTCGTGGTGGTCGAGGATCCGGAGCAGTCCGGCGGTGATCCGGTCGGCGGTGGCGCCGGGCGGGGTGTGCAGGACGGTGGACTGGTGGTAGCCGGTGACCGGGCCGCCGCGCTCGACGAGCCGGCGCAGGATGGGGGTGAGGGGCGCGCTGCGGGCGGTGCGCTCGACCGGGGTGGCCGTCTCGTCCACCGTGCGGGCCAGGGCGGCGAGTTGCTCGACCGTACGCCGCTCGAAGACGTCCCGGGGGCTGAACCGGAGCCCTCGGCGGCGGGCCGCGCCGACGAGCTGGATGGCGGAGATGCTGTCGCCGCCGAGGGCGAAGAAGCTTTCCTCGACGCCGACTTCGGGGAGGTGGAGGAGTTCGGCGAAGAGGGCCGCGAGTTCCTTCTCCCGGTCGGTACGGGGGGCGGTGCCGCCGCCGGTGGCGGTGAAGTCAGGTGCGGGCAGGGCGGATCGGTCGGTCTTGTTCGCCGAGGTGAGCGGGAGGGCGTCGAGGAGGACCACGGCCGCGGGGACCATGTGGTCGGGCAGGCTTTCGGCGGCCCAGGCGATGACGTCCGCCGGGCGGGGGGCGGAGCCCGGGGCGGGGACGGCGTGGGCGACGAGGCGGCGGACGCCCCGGTGGTCGGTGTGGCCGGTGACGACGGCCTGGGCGATGGCGGGGTGTGCGGTGAGCCGGGCCTCGACCTCGCCGGGCTCGACGCGGAAGCCGCGGATCTTGAGCTGGTGGTCGGTGCGGCCGGCGTACTCCAGCTCGCCCTTCCCGTTCCAGCGGGCCAGGTCCCCGGTCCGGTACATCCGGGTCCCGGGCTCACCGAACGGGTCGGCGACGAAGCGGTCGGCGGTGATGAGGGGGCGGCCGAGGTAGCCGCGGGCGAGGCCGGGGCCGGCGATGTAGAGCTCGCCGAGGATGCCCGGGGCGACCGGGCGCAGGGCGCTGTCGAGGACGTAGGCGCGCTTGTTGACGTCGGGGGGCCCGATCGGGACGGGGCCGTCGGTCCACCCGGCCGGGACCTCCCAGGTGGCGGAGTTCACGACGGCTTCGGTGGGCCCGTAGGCGTTGAAGAGGCGGTGGCGGCGGGCCCAGGTGCGGACGGTCTCTGGGGGCAGCGCCTCGGTGCCGACGATCAGGGTCATGCCCTCCGGGAGCGGGGTGTCCGGCGGGAGGGAGGCGACGACGGTCGGCGGGATCACGGCGAGGGTGACGGCCGCCCGGTTCAGGAAGTCCGCGAGCGGCGCCCCGGCGCGCTCCTCCTCGGGGACGACCACCAGGGTCGCCCCGGAGAAGAGGGAGTTGGCGAGTTCGCAGAAGGTGACGTCGAAGCTGGGGGACGCGAACTGGGTGACGCGGTCGCCGGGCCCGGTGGCGAAGCAGGCGTGGGCCCAGGCGATCAGGTCGACGAGCGGGCGGTGCTCGACGAGGACGCCCTTGGGCCGGCCGGTGGAGCCGGAGGTGTAGATGAGGTAGGCGCCGTTGTGCAGCCTGAGCGGGGCCCTGCGGTCGGCGTCGGTGGGGTTGTGGCCGGGCAGTCCCTCGGGCAGCCGGTCGGTGGCGATGACGGTGGCGTCGCCGGACCAGGCGGTGTGGTCGGTGCCGGAGTGGGCGAGCACGACGGCGGCCCGGCTGTCGGTGATCAGACCGGCGAGGCGTTCGGCGGGCTGGTCCGGGTCGAGCGGGGCGAAGACGCCGCCCGCCTTGCCGACGGCGAGCTGGGCGACGTACACGTCGGCGCCCCGGCGCAGAGCGACGCCGACGACGTCCTCGGGGCCGGTGCCCGCCGCGATGAGGGCGTGGGCGAGCCGGTTGGCGCGGGTGTTCAGCTCGGCGTACGTGAGCACGCGCCCGCTGTCGTCGACGGCCGGCTCGTCGGGGTGCGCGGCGGCCTGCTCTTCGAAGAGCGCGGGCAGGGTGGCCGGTTCGACCGCCACGGTGTCCGCGTTGAAGGCGTGCAGGACCTGGTCACGCTCTTCGGGGGTGAGGAGGTCGGTGCGGGGCAGGGGGCGGTGCGGGTCGGCGGTGAACTCCTCGACGGCGCGGCGGAGCCGGGCGGCGACGCGGGCGGCGTCCTGTCCGGTGAGGGCGTCGCCGCGGTAGCGCAGCCGTAGGACCGGCCCGCCGTCGGACCCAGGAGCGGCGACCAGGGTGAGCGGGTAGTGGGTGGCGTCCTGCCCGGTGACGGCCTCGACGCGCACCCCGGCGAACTCCTGGGGATCGGCCGCGTCCTGGGCGGGGGCGCTGTCGACCAGGTAGTTCTCGAACACGCACAGGGTGTCGAAGAGCGGGCCGCCGGAGCCGGTGAGCTTCTGGATCCGGGCGAGCGCGACATGGTGGTGCGGCAGGAGGGCGGCCTGTTCGCCGGCCGTGCGCCGGACGAGCGCGGCGAGCGTCTCGTCGTGGCGGAGCCGGACCCGTACCGGAAGGGTGTTGATGAACAGCCCCACCATGCTTTCGGAACCGGCGAGTTCGGCCGGACGGCCGGACACGGTGGTGCCCGACACCACGTCCTGACGGCCTGTCAGGTCAGCCAGGACCAAGGACCACAGGGTCTGGACGACGACGGGCACGGTGACGTCCAGCGCGCGGGCGGCGGCGACCAGTGCGGCGGCGGAACCGGGGGCGAGTTCCACGTCCAGGGCCGCCGGTTCGGCCTGCGGCTGCCCGTCGAGGCCGGGGGCGATGACGGTCGGACCGTCGAGACCGGCCAGCGCCTCGCTCCAGGCGCGTTCGTCCGCCTCGGTGTCCTGGGAGGCGGCCCAGGCCAGGTAATCGCGGTACGGGCGTACCTCGGGCAGGGCGGTGGGGGTGCCGTCGGCCGCGTACAGGGCGAAGAGCTCCTGGACGACCCGGGCGGTGGACCAGCCGTCGAGCAGCAGGTGGTGGTGGGTGAACAGGAGCCGGTGCCGTTCGGGGGCCAGCCGGATCGTGGTGAAGCGGATCAGGGGCGGCCGCGCGAGGTCGAAGCGGGTGTGCCGGTCCGCGTCGGTGAGCCGGCGTACACGGCGGTCGCGCTCGGCGTCCGCCAGGCCGGAGAGGTCGGTGTCCTGCCAGGGGACGGTCACCGTGTGCGGGATGACGGTGACGGGGTCGCCGTTGCGCCGGGTGCGGAAGGCGGCCTTGAGGTTGGGGTGGCGGGTCAGGAGGGCGTCGGCGGCGCGGCGCAGGCGGTCCGTGTCGAGCGGTCCCGTCAGGTCCAGGCCGAGCTGCACGTTGTACACGTCCAGCGCGCTGTCGTCGTAGGACGACAGGAAGTAGAGCCCCTGTTGGAGCGGGGACAGCGGGAGTATGTCCTGCAGTCCCTGGGGTGCGCCGGTCACGTGGTCCTCCACTCGTCTTCGAACTCGTCGATTTCGTCCTGGCTCAGCGACAGCAGGCCGAGGTCGGACGGGGTGTGCCCGGCCGCCTCGGTGCGAGCCGCGGCCACCAGGGTTTCCAGGGCGGTGCGCCACCAGCGGTCCAGGACCGCGATCTCCTCGTCGCCCACGAGCCGGCTCGCGTGGTGCCAGCTGGCCGAGAGCTCGGTGCCGGAGGGGCGGCGAAGGGCGGTGATGTCGAGGTCCACCGCGGTGTGGACGCCGAGCGCGGGGGCCGGGCGCCACACGGCGGGCGACTCGGGGCTCGGGGTCCAGGGTTCGGGGGCGGGCCCGTCGGCCTCACCGACGTCGTAGCGGCCCAGGTAGTTGAAGCCGGTCAGGGGCTCGGGAAGGGCGCCCAGGGTCTGCGCGGACGCGGGGTCCAGGTGGCGCAGCTGGCCGTAGCCGATGCCGTGGTCCGGGACCGCGCGCAGCTGCTCCTTGATCTGCTTGAGGAGGCGGCCCGCCGCCTGCGGGTCGGCGATGGTGGCGTCGGGCCCGGCGTCCTGGAGTACCCCCCGGAACGGGTACTGGGCGGTGAACCAGCCGACCGTACGGGCGGGGGCGGCGACCTGGGGCAGAGCGGCGTCCCGGCCGTGTCCTTCGAGCAGGACGAGCGTGCTGCCGGCGGACCGCCAGCGGCTGTGGGCGAGGACGAAGGCGGTGAGGAGGACGTCCTGTTCGCCGCAGTGGAAGGCCTCGGTGACCTCGGTGAGGACCGGGTCGGCCAGGGCGGCGGGCACGGTGGTGGTGAAGCGGTGGACGGTGTCGGGGGTGTCGGTGGCGGGGTCGGGTGCCCGGCCGTACGGGGCGGGCCCTGGGTCGCCCAGCACCTCGCTCCAGTACGGGAGTTCGGGGCGGCGGTCGGCGGCCGACGCGGTCAGCGCCCGGGACCAGCTGCGGAAGGAGACCTCGACCGGGGGCAGCGGGCCGTCCTGGCCGGCGCAGAGCTGGGCGAGGTCGGGGAGGAGGATCCGCCAGGACACCGCGTCGACGACGAGGTGGTGGGCGGTCAGCAGCAGCCGGCCGGGGGTCCCGTCGCCGGGGTCGAAGAGGACCGCGCGCAGCATCCGGCCGCGGTGCGGGTCGAGTTCGCCGACGGCCGCACGTGAGGCCTCGGCGATGGTGTCCGCGAGCGGCGCGGTGGCGCCCTCCCCGGTCGTACGGAGGTGGCGCAGCAGGTCGTCGGGGCGGGGCGCCGGATTCTCGGGGACGTGCAGCGTCCAGTCGTCGGGGCCCGCCGCGTCCAGACGGGCGGCGAGGACGGGGTGGTGGGCGACGAGGCGGCCGAGCGCCCGGCGCAGCCGCTCGGGGGTGAGGCCGGGCGGCGTGGTCACCAGGAGGGACTGGTGGTAGGTGCGGTGGTCGCCGCCGCGCCGGCGCAACGCGTGCATGACGGGCGTGAGCGGCACGGTTCCGGCCCCCGGGTCGTGGACCAGGGCCACGGCCTCCTCCCGCCGGGCCACCGCCGCCAGCGCGGCGACCGTGCGCTGCTCGAAGACGTCACGCGGGGTGATCACCAGCCCGCGTCGCCGGGCCGCGCTGACCAGCACGATGGAGGTGATGCTGTCGCCACCGAGGCTGAAGAAGCTGTCGTGCCGTCCGACGGCGGGCAGCTTCAGCAGTTCGGCGACGAGCTCGGCGAGCACCTGCTCGGTGGCGTCCCTCGGCAGCTCCTGGCCCCCGGGCTCCGCGACGACGGGTGCGGGGAGCGCGGCCCGGTCCAGCTTCCCGCTCACGGTCAGCGGGAAGCGGTCCAGCACCACGATGTCGGACGGCACCAGGGCGGCAGGGAGCAGGCGGGCGGTGTGCGTGATGAGGTCGGCGGGGCCGGTCGTCTCCGCCGCCGTGACATAGCCGACGAGGCGCGCGGCGCCGGGCGGGTCGTCGCGGACGAGGACGGCAGCGTCCCGCACGGCGGGGTGGCTCAGCAGTGCGGCCCGGACCTCCTCCGGCTCGATCCGTACGCCGCGCAGCTTCACCTGGTCGTCGGCGCGGCGCAGGTACTCCAGCTCGCCCAGGCGGTTCCAGCGGGCCAGGTCGCCGGTGCGGTAGAGCCGGGTCCCCGGCGGGCCGAACGGGTCGGCGACGAAACGTTCCGCGCTCTGCCCGCTCCGGCCGAGGTAGCCGAGCGCCAACTGAGCACCGCCCAGATAGAGTTCACCACTCACACCGGGCGGCACGGGGCGCAGGCGCGCGTCCAGGACATAGGCGCGGGTTCCGGCGCCGGGGGCGCCGAGCGGGACGAAGGGCGCTTCGCCGGGTACGGCGGTCCGGGCGGTGACGTCGACGGCCGCCTCGGTGGGTCCGTACTGGTTGACGACCGGAGCGGCGAAAACCTCCGCGCAGCGCCGGACGAGGGCGTCGGTGAGGGCTTCGCCGCCACTGAAGATCCACCGCAGCGAGGTGCAGTGCGCGGCCTCCGGCTCCGCCGCGAAGAGCGTGAGCAGGGACGGCACGAAGTGCACGGCGTGGACCTCGTGTTCCCGGATGAGCCGGGCCAGGTGAGCGGGGTCCCGGTGGCCTTCGGGGCTCGCGAGGACGACGGCCGCACCGGCGAGCAGCGGGCCGGTCAGCTCCCAGACCGAGACGTCGAACCCGGGGGCCGCCTTGGCGAGCATCCGGTCGCCCGGGTTGAGGGGGAAGCGCCGCTGGGTCCAGGCGAGCCGGTTGGCCAGCGCACCGTGCGGCACGACGACGGCCTTGGGGCGGCCGGTGGAGCCGGAGGTGTGCAGGATGTACGCGGGCTGCGCCGGGTGGGGGTCGGCGGGCTCGAAGGCACGGACGGCTTCCGGGGCGGGGGCTGCCGCACCCTCGCGGGTCCCCGGACCGGCGGTCCGTGCGTCGTCGAGCAGCAGTACCGGACAGCTCAGCCCGTCCGGCAGCAGGTCCAGGTGGGCGTGGTCCGTCAGCAGCACCAGCGGCGGGTTGTCGGCGAGCATGGCGGCGATGCGCGGTGCGGGGTGGGCCGGGTCCAGGGGCAGATAGGCGCCGCCGGCCTGGAGCACGGCGTGGGCGGCGGTCACCAGCCCCGCCGAGCGCGGCAGCAGGACGGCGACGGGTTCACCGTGCCGTACCCCGTGGTGCCGCAGGCGTACGGCCGACGACTGCGCCCGGGCCAGGAGTTCGCCGTAGGTGAGGACGTCCGGGCCGTCGATGACCGCGGCGGCCTCGGGGGTACGGGCAGCCTGGGCCGCGAACTCCCGGGCGACCGAAGGGGCGTGGACCGGCTCCTCGGCCCGGTTCCACTCCGTGAGCAGCCGGTGGTGTTCGTCGTCCGTGAGCAGCCGGACGGCGGACGCCGGGCGGTCGGGCCGCTCGGCGAAGGCGGTCAGGATCCGCTGATACCAGTCGGCGATCCGCCGCACGGTCTCCTCGTCGAAGAGTCCGGTGCGGTAGGTGATGCCTCCGTTCAAGGCGCCCTCGGCGCCCGGTTCCTGGACAAGGGTCACCGTGAGGTCGAACTTGGCGGTGCGGGTGTGGACGGCCACCGGTTCGCTGCTCAGGCCGGACAGTTCCGGCCCTTCGGCGGTCCGGGTCTGGTAGTTGAGCATCACCTGGAACAACGGGTGCCGTTCCAGGGAGCGTTCGACGTCGAGCAGGTCCACCAGCCGCTCGAAGGGGAGGTCCGCGTGGTCGAGCGCGGCCAGCGTGGTGTCACGGGCGCGGGTGACGAGCTGCTCGGGGGTCGGGTCGCCGCCCAGGTCCAGCCGCAGGACGAGGGTGTTGACGAAGAACCCGACCAGTTCGTGGACCGAGGCGTCGTCGCGCCCGGCGACGAGGGTGCCGATGGGCACGTCGTCGGTGGAGCCGATCCGGTGCAGGAGGACGGCGAGCGCCGCGTGGGCGACCATGAAGGGGGTCGCGCCGGTCCGGGAGGCGAGCCGCCGCAGGCCCGCCGTGACCTCGCCGGAGAGGGCGAACTCGACGATGCCGCCGCCATGGCCGGTGTCCGGCCGGCGCGGCCGGTCCAGCGGAAGCGGAGTCTCCGCCGGGAGACCGGCCAACCGGTCCTGCCAGTAACGCACTTGGCGGCCGGTCTCGCTCGCGTCGTCGTCCTCCGCGCCCAGCAGTTCCCGCTGCCGGAGCGTGTGGTCGGCGTACTGGAGCGGCAGCGGCTCCCAGTTGGGCTCCCGCTGCCCGGTGCGGGCGGCGAGGGCGGTGGCGAGGTCGTCCAGCAGGGGACGTACGGACCACTCGTCCCCCGCGATGTGGTGCAGCACCAGGAGGAGCACGTCGTGGCGGTCCCTCTCCCCCTCGGCCCGCACCCGGAACACGGTGGCGCGCAGCGGGGTCTCCGTCTCCAGGGCGAAGGGACGGGTGGCGGCCTCGGCGAGGGCCGCCTCCAGGTCCGGCGCCGCCACCTCCTCGACGTTCAGCGGTACGGGGGCGTCCCCCGGGGCGAGGATGCGCTGCACCGCGCGGCCCGCACGTTCGGGGAAGACCGTGCGCAGCACCTCGTGGCGGGCGGCCAGGTCCGCCAGCGCCCGGGCCAGGGCCTCCGTGTCCAGCGACCCGGCCAGGCGCAGGGCGATGGGGACGTTGTAGGCGGCAGTGGGTTCGTCGTCGAGCCGGTGGAGGAACCAGAGGCGCTGCTGGGCTGCGGAGAGGGGCGGTTCGGCGGGGCGTGGGCCTCCGGCGGGCGCCGTGCGGCCCTGGGCGGGCCGCCGTGCGTCGCGGAGCAGGGCCGCGGTGGCGGCCGGGGTCCGGGCGGCGAACAGTTGCCCGACGCTCAGGTCCGCGCCCAGCACGGTCCGTACCCGGCCGGCCAGGCTCATCGCGGTCAGTGAGTGTCCGCCGTGCTCGAAGAAGTCGTCGTGCGGGCCGAGTTCGGCGAGGTTCAGGACGTCCGCGAAGAGACGGCACAGGAGTTCGGTGCGCTGGTCCAGGGGCTCGCCTCCGGCGCGGTCCGTGGCCGTCCGCTCCGGTGCGGGCAGAGCGGCGCGGTCGAGCTTGCCGTTCTCGGTGAGCGGGAGGGCCTCCAGGGCGAGGAGGGCGGCGGGGACCTGGTAGCCGGGGAGGCGGGCGGCGAGCCGGTCGCGCAGTGCCGCCAGGTCCAGGGGGGCGTCGGGCACAACATAGCCGACGAGCGCGGGGCCGCCCGGCAGGTCCGTGCGCAGGACGACGGCCGCCCGCGCGACCCCGTCCTGGGCCAGCAGCGCGGCCTCGGTCTCGCCGGGCTCGACGCGGTGCCCGCGCAGCTTGACCTGGTCGTCGGCGCGCCCCAGGAAGTCCAGGGCACCGTCGGGCCGGACGCGGACCAGGTCGCCCGTGCGGTACAGCCGCTCCCCCGGCGTCGCCCCGTGCGGATCGGCGACGAAGCGTTCGGCGGTGAGCCGGGGGCGCCGGTGGTAGCCGCGGGCCAGCCCGGACCCGCCGACGTACAGCTCGCCCGGGACGCCGGGCAGGACGGGCCGCAGGGCGCTGTCGAGCACGCGGGCGGTCGTGCCGTCCAGGGGGACCCCGATCGGGAGGGGGCCCTCGCCGGGTGTGCCCGGCTCCAGCGGGTGGGCGGTGGCGAACGTGGTGGTCTCGGTCGGCCCGTAACCGTTGACGATGCGCAGCTCCGGTGCGGCGTGCAGGGCTGCGGTCACGGCGGCGGGCGGGACCACGTCGCCGCCGGTCCACACCTCGCGCAGGGCGGCGAAGACCTCGGGTGCCTCCTGGGCGAGGAGGGCGAACAGCCCGGCGGTGAACCAGGCGGACCCCGCCCCTTCGCCGTGTTCCGCGTCGCCGGTCAGCAGCTCGCGCCAGCGGGCCGGGTCGAGGGGTTCGTCGGGGGCGAGGACGAGTTGGCCACCGCGCAGCAGCGTCCCCCAGATCTCGTGGGTGGCCGCGTCGAAGGAGTGCGGTGAGTGGACCAGCGTCCGGTCGTACGCTCCGCCGGTGAACCGGCTGTCGGCGGCGAGGGCGAGCACGGCACGCTCGGGGACGCCGACGCCCTTGGGCTCCCCGGTGGATCCGGAGGTGTACATGACGTACGCGAGCCGGTCGGGCGCGGGCTGCGCGACCGGCGGCCAGGGTCCGCCCGCACCCTCCGGGCCCTCGTGGGGCGGATGCACGAGAGGCAGCGGACCGTAGGCGGGGTCGCCGGAGCCGGAGAGGCACACCAGCGCGACCGCGCCGGACGCGCTCAGCACCGTACGGACGCGTTCGGCGGGCCAGTCGGGGTGCAGGGGCAGACAGGCCGCCCCGGCCCACGCGATGGCGAGTTCGGTGGTCACCAGGTCCACCGAGCGGGGCAGGAGCACGGCGACGACGGCCTCGGGTCCGGCCCCGGCCTCCCGGAGCCGCTCCGCGAACCGTGCTGCCCGCGCCGCGAGTTCGCCGTAGCTCACGCTCTCGCCGCCCCCGCCGAGGGTGCGTACGGCGACGGTGTCGGGTTCGGCGGCGGCGAAGGCGGCGACCGTGGCGGCGCATCCGGGGGCATCGGCGGTGGCGGTCGGCGCGGGCCGGTGGAGCACCTCGGCCGCCGCTCCCCCGGCGATGTCCAGCCGCCCGGCCGGTGTCTCCGGCCGGTGGGCGAGGTGGTGCAGGGCGCGGGTCAGCAGCTCCAGGATGTGCCGGGCCGCGTCGGTGTCGTACAGATCGGGGCGGTGCTTGAGGACCAGCCGGATGCGGCCGCCGTGCAGGGTGATGGCGAGCGTGAGCGGATAGTGGGTGGCGTCCCGGCCGCCGACGCCGCGCACCTCCAGCCCGGCGGCGCGTTCGGCGCCGGTGAGGGATTCGTCGTCGAAGGGGTAGTTCTCGAAGACGGTCATGGTGTCGAGCAGCACCGGCAGCCCCGACAGCCGCTGGATGTCGGCCAGTCCGAGATGCTGGTGGTCGAGCAGGGCGACCTGGCGGGCGTGCAGGTCGGTGACCGCGTCGCCGACCGGGCGGGCGGGGCCGGTCCGTACCCGGGTGGGCAGCGTGTTGACGAACAGCCCCACCATCGCTTCCACCCCGTCGAGTTCGGCGGGGCGGCCGGAGACGGCGCTGCCGAAGACCACGTCGTCGCGGCCGGTGAGGCGGGCGAGGACGAGCCCCCAGCCCGCCTGGACGACGGTGTTCAGGGTGGTGCCCTCGGCCCGCGCGTACCGCTGGAGGGCGGAGGTGAGGTCCGCGTCGAGTTCGGTGCCGGTCTCCTGGGGGATGTGTGCGGTGGCCGGGGCGGCGGGCGCGACCAGGGTGGGTTCCGTGATCCCGGCCAGGGCGGTGCGCCAGGCGGCCTCGGCGGCCGCCCGGTCGCGGGTGGTGAGCCAGGTGGCGTACTCGGCGAACGGGCGCCGGTGGACCGGGGGCCGCCCGGCGTAGGCGTCGAAGATGTCGGTGAGGAGCAGCGGGGACGACCAGCCGTCGAGCAGCAGATGGTGGCTGGTGAGGAGCAGCCGCCACCGGTCGTCCGAGGTACGGATCAGGGTGATGCGCAGCAGCGGCGGGCGGTCCGGGTCGAAGCGGCGGGTGCGGTCCTCCGCGACCAGGGTGTCGAGGTCGGCGGGGTGTTCCCGCAGGTCGTGCTCGGTCCACTCCGGGGCCGCGTCGGCGCTGGTGTACTGCACCAGCCGTCCGGTGGAGAGCCGGCGGAATCCGGCCCGCAGATTGGCGTGGCGGCTGAGGACGGTCCGGGCGGCGCGGTGCAGCCGGGCGGGGTCGAGGGGGCCGGTGAGCTCCAGTTCCAGCTGGACCGCGTAGATGTCGGGGCCGGTCCGGTCCCCGGTCAGCGCGTGGTAGGCGAGACCGTGCTGGAGGGGGGTGAGGGGAAGGAGTCCGTCGAGTCCGGGGCGGTCCGTTTCGAGCTCGGTGATCTCCCCCTGGCTCAGCGGTACGGCGAAGTCGCCGGGGCTGTGTCCGGCGAAGCCGGGTTCGCCGCTGCGCCGGACGAGTTCGGCCAGGGCCGCGGTGAACCGCTCGGCGAGGGTGCGGACCCGGTCGGGGGCGAGGAGGTCGGCGGCGTAGGTCCAGCGGACCGTGAGCAGCGGCCCCTGGGGGCCGTCCAGCGTCGTGGCGTTGAGGTCCAGCACGTGTCCGCCCAGGAGGACGGGGAGCGGTCCGGTGTGGACGGCGTCCGATTCGGGGGCGGGGCCCCAGTGGCCGTCGGCAGTGTCGGCGGTGAAGCGGCCGAGGTAGTTGAAGGCGATCTGGGCGCCGCTCGGCGCCTGCGCGTGCAGGGCCCCGTAGCCGGCGCCCCGGCCGGGGACGGCGGCCAGTTGGTCCTTGACGCGCTTGACGTCCTGGCCGACGGAGCCACTCCCCGGGTGCAGGCGTACGGGGTACTGCGTGGTGAACCAGCCGACGGTACGGGAGAGGTCGGCGCCGGGCACCAGTTCCTCGTGGCGGCCGTGGGATTCCAGGTCGACCAGCAGCGGGTCCTTCGCGCCGACGGCGTGGACGAGGGCCGCCAGGAGGAGTTCGTCGGGCCGAGCGTGGAAGGCGGCGGCGGTCGCGGCGAGCAGGGGGGCGGTGATCTCCGGCGGGAGTTCGGTGCGCAGCTCACCGGGGGTGTGCGGGGCGGCCGCCGCGTCCGGGGCGGCCAGGGGCGCGGGCGGTTCGTGGAGCGCGGCCGCCCAGTGGTCCCGCTCGGCGGCGAACCGCTCGGGGGCCCCGTACAGGGCCTCCGCCCAGTGCGCGAAGGAGGTGGTGGGGCGGGGCGGGGGTGTGCCGGTGGTGACGGCGTGGGCGAGATCGGGCAGCAGGATCCGCCAGGACACCCCGTCGACGGCGAGGTGGTGCACGAGCAGCAGCAGCCGCCCGTCCCGGCCGGGTCCGCGCGAGAACCACACGGCCCGCAGCAACTGGCCCGCCTGCGGGTCGAGTTCGGCGGCGGCGGACCGGGAGTGCGCCTCGACGGCCAGCCGCAGCTCGGCCTCGTCCCCGGTGACCGGGACGACGGTGAGCAGGGAGGCGAGGTCCGGGGCGGTTCCGGCGGGTGTGAGGCGCGGCTGTCCCGCGTCGTCGGTGACCGCCGCGCCCAGCAGGTCGTGGGTGTCCAGGAGGTGGCCGAGCGCGGTGCGCAGCCGTTCCGCCGTGAGGTCGGCCGGGACGGTGGAGAGCATCGACTGGTGGAAGCCCGTCCAGTGCCCGGGGCTGCGGCGCAGCCAGTGCATGAGCGGGGTGAACGGGGCCGGTGCGGGCGCGTCCGCCACGGGCTCCGCGCGGTCGCCCGGCAGGGCGGTGCGCGGGGCGAGTGCCTCGGCGAGGGCGCGCGGGGTGGGGTGTTCGAAGACCTGCCGGGCGCTGACGTCGAACCCCGACTTCCGGGCGCGGGAGACCAGTTGGATGGAGCTGATGCTGTCTCCGCCGAGGGCGAAGAACGAGTCGTCCCCGCCGGGCGGGCCGTCCAGGCGCAGGATGTCGGCGAAGAGGACGGCCAGCTCGGCGGCCGCGCCTTCCAGTGGCGCGTCATCGGTGGACGGGGCGGCCGGGGCGGGCAGGGCCGCGCGGTCCACCTTGCCGGTGGGCCCGAGCGGAAGGGCGGGCAGGACGGTGACGGTGGCCGGGACGGCGTAGTCGGGCAGCCGGTGGGTGAGGGCCTCGCGCAGTGCTCCGGGGTCCAGCTCCGTGCCGTCCTTGGCGACGGCGTATCCGGCGAGCAGTCTGCTGCCTGGCCGGTCCTCGCGCAGGACGGCGGCGGCCTGGCGTACGCCCGGCAGGGCGGCCAGGGCCGACTCGATCTCCCCGAGCTCGATGCGGAAGCCGCGCAGCTTCACCTGGTGGTCGGCGCGGCCGAGGTACTCCAGCTGCCCGTCCCCGCGCCACCGGGCCAGGTCGCCGGTGCGGTACATGCGGGAGCCGGGCGGCCCGTACGGGTTGGCGACGAACCGTCCCGCGGTCAGCCCCGGGCGGCCCGCGTAGCCCTGGGCGAGCCCCGATCCGGCGGCGTACAGCTCGCCGGGGGTGCCGGGCGGCACCGGCCCCAGGGCCGCGTCCAGGACGTAGACGGCGGTCTCCGCGACGGCCGTGCCGACGGGGACGGGGCTGTTGTCGTCGCCGCGCAGCCCGTCCGGGGTGCAGCGCCACAGGGTGGCGTCAACGGTGGTCTCGGTGGGTCCGTAGGAGTTGAACATGCGGGTGCGGCCGGCCCAGGTGCGGACGAGGGCGGGGGTGCAGGCCTCCCCGGCGACGATGAGCGTGGTGCCGGGGGCGACGGCGCCCTCGGGGAGCGCGGCGAGGACGGCGGGCGGCACGGTGAGGTGGGTGACGCGGTGCTCGGCGAGGAAGCGGGCGAGCGGTTCACCGAGGCGCTGTTCGGCGGGGACGATCTCCAGGGCGGCCCCGGAGAGCAGCGCCATGACGATCTCCCACACGGAGGTGTCGAAGCTCAGCGAGGCGAACTGGAGGACCCGGGAGCCCGGTCCGGTGGCGAAGGCGTCGGTGAGGGTGCGGGCGAGGGCGGGCAGCCCGGTGTGGGTGACGACCACGCCCTTGGGGGTGCCGGTGGAACCCGAGGTGTAGATGACGTACGCCGCCGCGTCGGGGCGCAGGGTGCGCCAGTGGCCGGGGTCCTCGGCGGACCGGGTGAGCAGCGAGCTGTCCAGCTCCAGGCCGGGCACGCCGTCGGGGGCGGGCGCGCCGGGTGCGGTGAGGACCAGGGCGGGGGCCGCGTCGGTGAGCATGTGGGCGACGCGCTCGGCCGGGTAGCCGGGGTCGACGGGCACGTACACGGCTCCGGTCTTCGCCACCGCGAGGAGCGCGACGACCGCTTCGACGGTGCGGGGCAGCATGACCGCGACCCGGCCCCGGGGACGTACGCCGTGGTCGGTGAGGGTGCGGGCGAGGGCGCTCGCGGCCGCGTCCAGGCTCCGGTAGTCCAGTTCGGTACGCGGGCCGGCGGTGAGGGTGGGTCCGGCGAGCGCGGGCGCCCCAGGGTGTGCGGCGGCCTGGGCGGCGAAGAGGCCGGGGAGGGTGGACCAGGCGTCGCCGTGCGGTACGGCGGCGGCGTCGGGGCCGCCGATGAGCGCGGCGCGTTCGGCGGGGCTGAGGATCTCCAGCCGGTGCAGCGGGGCGGCGGGGTCGGCGACCGCGGCCGACAGGAGGCGTACGAGGCGGTCGGCGAGGGCCTGGGCGGTGGCCGGTTCGAAGAGGTCCTCGGCGTACTCCAGGACGCCTTCGATGCCGTGGGTGCCCTCGCGTTCGGCCAGGGTGAAGGTCAGGTCGAACTTGGCGGAGCGGCCGCGCGCCGGGACCGTCGTGGTGGTGAGGCCGGGCAGCCCGATCTCACCCGCCTGCCGGTTCTCGTACGCCAGCATCACCTGGAAGAGCGGGTGGCGGGCGAGCGAGCGGTGCGGGGCGAGCGCGTCCACCAGGTGTTCGAAGGGGACGTCGGCGTGGGCGTAGGCGGCGAGGTCGGTCTCCCGGACGCGGCGCAGGAGGTCGCGGAAGGACGGGTCGCCGGTGAGGTCGGTGCGCAGGACCAGGTTGTTGACGAAGAAGCCGACCAGGTCGTCGAGCGCGGTGTCGTGGCGTCCGGCGACGGGTGTGCCGATGACGATGTCCCGGCCCGATCCGGTGCGGGCGAGGAGGGCCGCCAGGGCGGCGTGGGCGACCATGAACAGCGAGACGGACTCGGTGCGGGCCAGGGCGCGCATCGCCGTGTGGACCTCGGCGGGGACGGTGAAGCGGACGAAGCCGCCCCGGTGGCTCGGGACCGGCGGCCGGGGGTGGTCGGTGGGCAGGGGGAGCTCGGCGGGCAGGTCCCGCAGGTGCTCGCGCCAGTGGTCGAGCTGGGCGGCCAGGACGCCGCCGGGGAGCGGGGAGCCGTCCTGCCAGCCCAGGGTCTCGCGCTGCCAGAGCGTGAAGTCGGCGTACTGGACGGGCAGCGGCGGCCGGTCGGGGGCGCGGCCCTCGCACCGTGCGGCGTAGGCGGTGGCGAGGTCGGTGAGGAGGGGGCGGGCGGACCACTGGTCGGCGGCGATGTGGTGGACGACGAGCACGATCACGTGCTGGTCGGGGGCGAGCCGCAGCAGTCCGGCGCGCAGCGGTACGTCCCGCTCGACGTCGAAGGGGGTGCGGGCCATCTCCTCGGTGAAGGAGGCGATCTCGCCGTCGCGGCCGTCGGATTCGACCACCGTGAGCAGCGGCGGGAGGCCGTCGGTGGCCACGATGTGCTGGCGCGGCTGCCCGTCGGTGGCGGGGAAGACGGTGCGCAGGGACTCGTGCCGGGCCGCCACGTCGACGAGGGCGGCGCGCAGGGCCGGGACGTCCAGCGGGCCGGTCAGCCGGGCGGCGAACGGGATCGTGTAGTCGGCGCCGACGCCGTGGAGCTGCTGGAGGAACCAGAGCCGCTGCTGGGCCGGTGAGAGCGGCAGGGTGTCGGGGCGCGGCCGGGGGCGCAGGGGTACGGGGGCGGTTTCGGCGCTCCGGGTGCGGCGGGCGAGCGCGGCGACGGTTCCCGCCTCGAAGACATCGCGTACCGACAGCCGTACGTCGAGCGCCGCGCGGATACGGGAGGCGAGCCGGGTCGCCAGGAGGGAGTGGCCGCCGAGGGCGAAGAAGTCGTCGTCGGCGCCCACCTGTTCGCGTTCCAGGATCTCCGCGAACAGGTGCGCGATGATCTCCTCCTGCGGGGTGGCGGGCGCACGGCCGCCGACGGTGGTGCTCTCCTCCGGCTCGGGCAGGGCGTTGCGGTCGAGCTTGCCGTTGCCGGTGAGCGGCCAGTGGTCGACGGCGATGACGGCGGCGGGGACGAGGTGGTCGGGCAGGCGTTCGCACAGGGCCTCCCGGAGCCGGGCCGGGTCGGCCGGCCGGCCGCCGGCGGGGGTGACGTAGCCGAGGAGCCGGGTCCCGCCGCCGGGGGCGGGGCGCGCCAGGACGACGGCGTCGGCGACCTCGTCGAGCGCGGCGAGGGCGGCCCGGGCCTCCCCCGGCTCGACCCGGAATCCGCGGATCTGGACCTGCTCGTCGGCGCGGCCGAGGTAGTCCAGCTCCCCGTCGTCCGTCCAGCGCGCCAGGTCACCGGTGCGGTACATCCGGGAGCCGGGCCCGCCGAACGGGTCGGCCACGAAGCGGGTGGCGGTGAGGCCGTGCTGCCCCAGATAGCCCCGGGCCAGGCCGGGTCCGGACACGTACAGCTCGCCCGTCGCGCCGGGGGCGACCGGCTGGAGGGCGCTGTCCAGCAGGCGTACGGCGAGGTCTTCCAGGGGCCGCCCGACGGGGCTGCCCCCCGGGACGGCCGCCTCGGGAGTGAGGGTGTGGGTGGTGACGTGGACGGTCGTCTCGGTGATGCCGTACATGTTGACGAGTTCGGGTCCCTCGTCCCCGTACCGCCGCCACCACTCCCCCAGCCGCTCCGGTTCCAGCGCCTCACCGCCGAACACGACGGTACGGAGGGCGAGTCCGCCGTCCTCCGGCCGGTCGAGCAGGACGTCGGCGAGCTGGTGGAAGGCGGAGGGGGTCTGGTTGAGCACGGTGACGCGTTCGCGGCGCAGGAGGGCCGCGAACTCCTCGGGGGTGCGGGTCACTTCACGCGGGACGATGACGAGGCGGCCGCCGTACAGCAGGGCGCCGAAGATCTCCCAGACGGAGAAGTCGAAGGCGTAGGAGTGGAAGAGCGTCCACACGTCGCCGGGGCCGAAGCCGAAGTCCTCCTCGGTGGTGTCCAGGAGCCGCAGGACGTTGCCGTGCTCGACGACCACGCCCTTGGGGCGGCCGGTGGAGCCGGAGGTGTGGATGACGTACGCGGCGGCGCTGCGGGGAACACGGGGTGCGGGGCGCGCCGGAGGTTCCGGATCCGGTACGTCGTCCAGGGCCAGCCACCCCGTTCCCGGGCTCCCGTCCACCGAGGGGAGTTCGTCGCGGTACCGGGAGAGGGTCACGCCCACCACGGGCCGTGCGGTGGCCAGTTGGACGGCCACCCGGTCGGCCGGGGTGGTGGTGGCGAGCGGTAGGTAGGCGGCACCGGTCTTCAGCACGCCGAGGATCGCGGCGATCTGCGCGGTGGAGGGGCCCAGGGCGAGCGCGACCAGGGTGCCGGGGCGGGCGCCGTGGGCGTGCAGCAGGCGGGCGATCCGGTCGGCTGCGGCGTCGAGCTCGCGGTAGCTCGTCGCCGTGTCCCCGTCGGTCACGGCGATCGCGTCGGGGTCGAGGGCGACGGCGGCGGCGAACCGGTCCGGGATGCTCTCGTCGTCCAGGTCGCCGGACGTGAGAACGTCACCGTCCTCCAGGACGCGGCGGCGGTCTTGTGCCGAGAGCAGGTCCACCGTGCCGGCCGGAGCGGTGGAGTCGGCGGCCAGGGCGTCCAGGACCCGGACGTAGGCGGTACCGAGGGCGCGGGCCCGGTCGGCGGTGATCAGATCGGGGCGGTGGCGCAGCGCGATCCGGGTCGCGGGGCCGGGGTGGACGACGACGGTGACGGGGTAGTGCGTGGCGTCCTCCCCGCGTACCGAGCGCACGGTGAGGCCCCCGGCGGCCTGGGCCTCGGCGAGCCCCTCGCTGTCGACACCGAAGTTCTCCACCACGAGGAGGGTGTCGAACAGCTCGCCGTGGCCGCCGAGTCGCTGGATGTGCTGGAGCCCGAGGTGCTCGTGACCGAGGAGCTTCGTGCGCTCGGCGTGGAGGGTGGTCGCGATGTCGGCCAGAGCGGCGCGCGGGGGCGCGTGGACGACCACGGGAAGGGTGTTGATGAAGAGGCCGATCATGGACTCCGCCCCGTCGAGATCGGCCGGACGGCCGGAGACGGTGGTGCCGAAGGCGACGTCCGCCCGGCCGGTGAGGCGGGCCAGCGTGGCGCCCCAGGCGGCCTGGTGGACGGCGGCCACGGTGAGCTGACGGGCCGCCGCGAAGGCGGCCAGCCCCTCGGCGGTGGCGGCGGAGAGCCGCAGGTCCAGCTGGACGGGCGGTTCGGCCGGCGCGGCGCCGACGGAGGCGGGAGCCAGGAGGGTCGGCCCGGTCAGCGGCGCCAGCGCCCGCGACCAGGCCGCCTCGGCGGCCGGGCGGTCCTGGGCGGCGAGCCAGGCCAGGAAGTCGCGGTAGGGCCGCACGGCCGGGAGGGCGGGCGCGGCGGGGGCCTTGGTGTGCTGGGCGTAGGCGGTGAACAGCTCCTTGCCGAGCAGGGGGACCGACCAGCCGTCGAGCAGGACGTGGTGGGCGGTGAGGATCAGCGTGTGGTCCTGGCCGGTGTGGCGCAGCAGGGTGAGGCGGAGGAGCGGGGGGCGGGTGAGGTCGAAGCGGTGGGCGCGTTCCTCGTCGAGGACCCGCTTCTCCTCGGCCCGCCGCTCTTCGGGGTCCGCACCGCGCAGGTCGATCTCCCGCCACGGCACCTCGGCGTCCCGGGGGATCACCTGGACGGGCCGGTCGAGGCCCTCCTGGAGGAAGGCGGCCCGCAGGTGGGGGTGGCGGTCCAGGACCGTGTCCATCGCCCGGCGCAGGGCGGTGGTGTCGAGATCGCCGTCGAGACGGAAGACCAGACGCATGGTGTAGACGTCGAGTCCGCCGGGGGTGCCGGCGGCCTTGACCGTGCCGGAGGCGGCGCCTGTGCCTGAACCGGTGTCCGGGGCGGAGCCGGTGTTCGCGCCTGAACCGGTGCTCGCTCCGGCGAGGTCCGCGTGGAAGAGCAGGCCTTCCTGAAGGGGTGCCAGCGGAAGAATGTCTTCCAGGCCGTGGTCCACGCTCACCGGTTCCTCCATCGGGCTTCGAGCATCGCGGTCTGTTCGGGGCTGAGGGGGGACAGCCCGTGGGCGGGCGCGGCAGTGGGCGCGGGCCCGGGGTCCTCGGCGGCGAGGGCGATCAGCGCGCGCTGCCAGCAGTCGGCCAGCGCGCGGGCCGCCTCGCCGTCCAGGGCGCCCGGCGACCAGGTCAGCCGGGTGTCCAGCAGCGGCCCTTCGGGGGTGTCCCGGGTGAGGGCGTTGATCTCCACGGCATGGGCCATGGCGAGCGTGGCGTCGATCGCCCCGCCGAGCACCCCCGCCTCGGGCGCCGGGCTCCACGGTTCTCCCCCGGCGCCGGGTGCCGTACCGAACCGGCCCAGGTAGTTGAAGGCGAGCGCGGGTGCTTCGGCACCGGGGGCGATCGGGCCCTGGTCCGGGGCCGCGTACCGCAGCAGCCCGTAGCCGATGCCGCTGTCGGGCAGCTCGGCCAGGTGGTCCCGGGTGCGGGTCAGGGTGGCGGCCGGCGGTTCGGCGGCCGTGGCCAGCAGGCGTACGGGATAGAGGCTGGTGAACCAGCCGACGGTACGGGACAGGTCGGCGCCGTCCACGATCTGCTGCTCCCGGCCGTGGCCCTCCACATGGGCGGCGAAGTCCACCCGGTCGCGCCCGCTCCACTCGCGGACCGCCCGGGCCAGCGCGGTGAGCAGCAGGTCCTGGACCCGCGCCCCGTGGCGTTCCGCCGACGCGGTGAGCAGGGAGCGGGTGTGCTCGCCGCTCAGGGTCGCGGTCAGGTGGCGGGCGTCGGCGACCGTGCCCAGCTCCGTTCCGGTGCGGGCCACGGGGGCGGGGAGCCGGTCGGGGGCGGCCAGGATCTCCTGCCAGCGCGGTAGTTCGGCGGTACGGCGGGCGGCCGCCCGCTCCAGCGTCAGTGCCCAGGCCCGGAACGAGGTGGTCACCGCGTCCGGCCGGGGCGCGCGCCCTGCGGAGATGTCGCGGGCCGCCTGGGCGAGGTCGTCGAGCAGGATGCGCCAGGAGACGCCGTCCACGGCCAGGTGGTGGATGACCAGGAGCAGCCTGCCGGCCGGGTACTGGCGGGCCCGCACCATGAGCCCTTCGGCCGGGTCGAGCCGGGCGGCGAGCTCGTCCACCTCGCGGGCCAGGGCCTCCGGTCCCGACTGCGGGTCCCACTCCCCCGTGTCCAGCAGCGGTGGCCGCGTCTCACCGGGTTCCGGGATCACCGCTGTCCCGGCCCGCAGGTCGATGCGGGCCCGCAGCATGTCGTGGTGGCGCAGCAGGGCGGTGAGGGTGCGTTCCGTCTCGGTGGGATCGATGCCGGGAGGGAGGGTGAGCAGCATCGACTGGCTGAACCGGCCGGTGGGGCCGGGGCGTTCGGACAGCCAGCGCATGATGGGCGTGAGGGGAGCCGGACCGGAGGCCGGGGCGGCGGCAGGCGCCGCGCCCACGGCCGTACCGGGCTCCCGCTCGGCGGCCAGTGCGGCGAGCGCGCGGACCGACCGCGCTTCGAAGACCTCACGCGGGGTGAGGAGAATCCCGGCGGCGCGGGCCCGGGCCACCAGTTGCATGGAGAGGATGCTGTCCCCGCCGAGCGTGAAGAAGCTGTCCTCGGCTCCCACGGAGGGCAGGGCGAGCAGGTCGGCGAAGAGCGCGGCCAGGGCCTCCTCGACAGGCCCTTCGGGCACCGCCTGCCCGGTGGCGGCGCTGAAGTCGGGCGCGGGCAGAGCGTCGCGGTCGAGCTTTCCGTGTGCGGTCACCGGCAGCGCGGGGACGGTCACGAAGGCGGCGGGCACCATGTGGTCGGGCAGGGCGGCCGCCAACGCCGTGCGCAGGGCGGCGGGGTCGAGGGGCTCGTCGCCCGTACCGTCCGCGGGGGTGACGTAGGCGACGAGCCTCGTCGGTCCGGCCGGGGCGTCCTGGCGGAGGATCACGGCGGCGGAGCGGACCTGGTCGAGCGCCTGGAGCGCGGCGGTGATCTCGCCGGGCTCGACGCGGAAGCCGCGCACCTTGATCTGGTCGTCGGCGCGGCCGTGGTAGCGGAGGGAGCCGTCCGCCGTACGGGAGACGAGGTCGCCGGTGCGGTACATCCGGCTGCCGGGGGCGCCGCCGGGCTCGGCGGTGAAGCGCTCGGCGGTCAGCCCGGGGCGGCCCAGGTAGCCCTGGGCGACGCCGGGTCCGGCGACGTACAACTCCCCCGTGGCGCCGGGCGGGACCGGCCGGAGCAGGGTGTCCAGGACGTGGGTGCGGACGCCGTGGAGCGGGGTGCCGATGGGCGGCTCGGAGCCGGGGCGCAGGGCGGCGCTCATGGTGACGCAGGCGGTGGCCTCGGTGGGGCCGTAGGCGTTGATCATGCGTCGGCCGGGCGCCCAGCGGGCGGTCAGAGGGGCCGGGCACGCCTCGCCGCCGACTATGAGGGTGCGCAGGCAGTCCAGGCCGTCGGGTTCCAGGCCGGTCAGGGCGGTCGGAGGGATGAGGGCGTGGCTGATCCGGCGGCGGGCGATCGTCTCGCCGAGCAACTCGCCTGCCAGCGGCCCGGGTTCGGGGATGACGAGGGTGGCCCCGGTGGCCAGGGCCATCAGCGTCTCCATGACGGACGCGTCGAAGGACGGGGAGGCGAGCTGGAGCACCCGGCTCTCGTCGTCGATACCCAGGCGCTCGGCCTGGGCGGTGGCGAGGGCGGCCAGTCCCCGGTGGGTGGTGACGACGCCCTTGGGGCGGCCGGTGGATCCGGAGGTGAAGGTGAGGTAGGCGGGGTGGTCGGGGGTGACGGGGGTGACGGGGGTGACGGGGGTGACGGGGGCGGACTCCTCGGTGGCAGGGGCGACCTGGACGGGCGCGCCGGTGGCGGACGTGTTGCGGGCAGGCGCTCCGGTGGCCGCGCCCGTCTCCGGCTCTCCGTCCGTGAACAGCGCCCCCGGGTGGCGGTCGGCCAGGGCCCGGTGGGTGAGGATTCCGGCCGGCCGGGCGTCCCGGAGCATGGCGGCGATGCGCTGCCCGGGATAGTCCGGGTCGACGGGCAGGTGGGCGGCGCCGGCCCGCTGGACGGCGAGCTGGGCGACGACCAGGTCGGCGGAGCGGGGCAGGATGACCGCGACCACCTGTCCCGGACGGATGCCGGTGCCGCGCAGCCGTTCGGCCAGGCGCCCGGCGCGCTCGTCCAGTTCGGCGTACGTGAGCGTGCCGCCCGGCGCGTCCACGGCGACGGCGTCGGGCCGCCGGTCCCGCTGCGCGGCGAACAGCTGGTGCCAGGTGCGGGCGGGCGGCGCCTGCGGCCCCTCGCGGTGCGGGGTGAGGGCGGTGCGCTCGGCGGGGGTGAGCGGGTCGAGGTCGGCGACGCGGGTGTCCGGTGCGGCGACGAGCGTCCGCAGCAGGTGCTCGACGCGTGCGGCCAGCTCCCGGGCCCGGTCGGGTGGGACGGCGGCGGGGCGGTGGGCCAGGCGCAGGGTGAGCCGTTCACCGGGGACGACGGCGAACGTGACCGGGTAGTGGGTGGCGTCCCGGCCCCGGATCCCCGCCACTCCGAGCCCAGTCGCGGCGGCGAGGGAGGCGACCGGGTCGGCGGGGTAGCTCTCCAGGGCGGTCAGCGTGTCGAACAGGACACCCTGACCGGCGGCACGTTGGATCGCGGCCAGGCCGAGGTGCTGGTGCGGCAGCAGCGCGGCGTACTCGCCCTGGACGCGCTCCGCGAGCGCGGCGAGCGTCTCCTCGGGCCGCAGGGTGACGCGTACGGGCACGGTGTTGACGTACAGCCCGATCATGTCCGGCGCGTCCGGCACCTCGGCGGGCCGGCCGGCGACGACGGTGCCGAAGACCACGTCACGGCGTCCGGTGTGCGCGCTCAGCACCAGGCCCCACACGGTCTGCGTGAGGCTGCCCAGGGTGAGCTCCCGCTCCCGGGCGAACGCGGCGAGGCGGGCGGTGAGTTCGGGGTCCAGCACCACGACGTGCTCGGCCGGCAGTTCGCTCTCGCCGGGGTCGTCGGGGACCAGGCGGGTGGGTTCGGTGACCCCGTCCAGGGCATTCCGCCACGCCTCGGCGGCGCTCTCCTCGTCCTGGGCGTCGAGCCAGG
Organism: Streptomyces cyaneofuscatus; assembly: GCF_033109485.1. Taxonomy (NCBI): domain Bacteria; kingdom Bacillati; phylum Actinomycetota; class Actinomycetes; order Kitasatosporales; family Streptomycetaceae; genus Streptomyces; species Streptomyces cyaneofuscatus. The sequence continues at coordinate 302,605 of NZ_CP137002.1, forward strand.
ACGCGTAGTGCGCGTACCGGGGTGCGGCGGCCAGGGGCAGACCCGCGTAGCTGTGCAGGATCTCCCGTACGAGCAGGGGCAGGGACCAGCCGTCCAGGACGAGGTGGTGGCCGGTGAGGACCAGCTCGGTGGCGTCGGAGCGGTGGATCAGGGTGGCGCGGAGCAGCGGAGGGGCGGTCAGGTCGAAGCGGCGGCGCCGTTCTTCGTCGATGCGGCGCAGTGCGCGCCGTTCCTGCTCCCGGGGCTTGCGGCGGCGCAGGTCCAGCTCGTCCACCTCCGGTTCCAGGCCGTCGTGGACGCGTCGGGCCCAACCGTCCTCGCCGGCGGTGAACCCGGTGCGCAAGGGGTCGTGGCGGTCGACGACGGTGCGCAGGGCGCCGCGCAGCCGGTCGGGGTCGAGGGGGTCGGTGAGCCGGACCACGACCTGGACGTGGTAGACGTCCAGGGCCTCGGCTCCGGCGCCCCGCGACCCGTCGTACTGGCCGTCGTGCTGCCCGCCGTACTGGCCGTCGTACTGCGAGAGGAAGAGCAGCCCCTCCTGGAGCGGGGTGAGCCGTCCCGGCCTTCCGCCGTCCGGGGTGCCGTGGGCGGTCTGCTGCCCCGCCGTCGGCTCGGTGGCGCGCTCGGCGACGGCCAGCAGACCGCTGACCGTCCGGCGGCGGAAGACGTCCTGCGGGGTGAAGACGATCCCGGCCTTGCGTGCGGCTCCGACGAGCTGGATGGAGAGGATGCTGTCACCGCCGAGGGCGAAGAAGCTGTCGTCCACGCCGACGTGTTCGGTCCGCAGGAGTTCGGCGAAGAGGGCGGCCAGCCGGCGTTCCTCGTCGGTGGCGGGCTCGGTCCGGGTGTCCGGGGAGGCGAGCCGGGGTGCGGGCAGCGCGGACCGGTCGAGCTTGCCGTTGGCGGTGACCGGGAGGGCGGGCAGCGGGACGAGGGCGGTGGGGATGAGATGGGCGGGCAGCCGGGCGGCGAGGTGCTCGTCCAGTCCGTCCGGCAGCCGCACGTCACCGTACTCGTGCAGTCCGTCCGGCAGCCGCACGTCACCGTACTCGTGCAGCACGGCGGGCAGCCTGGCCTCACCGTGCTCGTCCGGTCCGGCCGGCAGCCGCTCGGCCGTCGGCGTACCGGGGCGCGGCACGACGTAGCCGATGAGGTGCGTCGCCCCCGTGGCCGCGTCCTCGCGGGCGACCACCGCGCTGTGGGCGACCTCCGGGTGGGCGTCCAGCGCGGCCTGGATCTCGCCGGGTTCGACGCGCTGTCCGCGCAGTTTCAGCTGGTCGTCCGCGCGCCCGAGGTGTTCCAGCACCCCGTCGGCCCGCAACCGGGCCAGGTCGCCGGTGCGGTAGAGGCGGCTGCCGGGCGGACCGTACGGGTGGGGGACGAAGCGTTCGGCGGTCAACGCGGCCCGGCCGTGGTAGCCGTGGGCGAGCTGGACGCCGGCGAGGTACAGCTCCCCCGCCGCCCCGGGCGGCGCCGGGCGCAGCCGCTCGTCCAGGACGAGGGTGGCGGTGTTCCACACGGGGGCGCCGATCGGGATGTGTCCGGCGGCGATGTCGTCGCCGGTGACGTGATGGGCGGTGACGTCCACGGCGGCTTCGGTGGGCCCGTACAGGTTGTGGAGTTCGGTGTGGGGGGCCAGGTCCAGCAGTCCGGCCGCCGCAGCGGGGCTCAGGGTCTCGCCGCTGGCGATGACGCGGCGGAGGGTGGCGCAGTCACCGGGTCCGGCGACCGCGGTGAAGGCCGTCAGCATCGAGGGGACGAAGTGCACGGTGGTGATGGAGTGGTGGCGGATCAGCCGGGCGATGGCGGCGGGGTCGCGGTGGTCGTCGGGCCCGGCGGTGACGAGGGTGGCGCCGGCCAGCAGGGGCCAGAACAGCTCCCAGACCGATACGTCGAAGCTCGCCGGCGTCTTGAGCAGGACACGGTCCCGCGCCGAGAGCCGGTAGGTCTCCTGGGCCCACCGCAGCCGGTTGGTGACGGCGCTGTGCGGAACGGAGACGCCCTTGGGGCGGCCGGTGGAGCCGGAGGTGAACAGGATGTACGCGGGGTCGGCGGGCCGGGGGGTGTCGGGCACGGTGGTGAAGCGCGGCACGTCCTCGGAGCGGATGTCGAGCACCGGGAGGCCGTCGGCCGCCCCGTCGGGCAGCGGCCGGGACGCGTCGGTGACCAGCAGCGAGGCGTCCGCGTCCCGGAGCAGTTCGCCGATCCTCGCCGGTGGCAGGGCCGGGTCGAGGGGCAGGTAGGCGGCGCCGGCGCGCTGCACGGCGTGGACGGCCAGGACGAGTTCCGCGCTTCGGGGCAGCGCCACGGCCACGGTGTCGCCGCGTCGCACGTCCCGGTCGGCGAGGAGTCCGGCGATCCGGTCGGTCTCGGTGTCGAACTCGCCGTAGCTCCAGCTGCGCGTCCCGTCGCGCAGCGCCTCGGCCGCCGGGGTGCGGGCGGCCTGCTCGCGCACCAGGTCGGTGAGGGTGCGGGCGGGCAGGGGCACGTCGGGACCGGTCGACGTGGAGAGCACCCACCGCTGTTCCGTGCCGTCGAGGACCGGGATGTGGCTGAGGGGCAGGTCGGGATAGGCGCAGAGCCGGTGCAGCAGAGCGGTCAGCCGGCGGGCGAGGGCTTCGACGGTGGGGCGGTCGAAGAGGGCCGTGCGGTAGTTGAAGGCGGCCCGGAGCCCTTCCGTACCGGACTCTTCGACGACGGCGAGCGTCAGGTCGAACTTGGCGGCCCGGGTCTCGACCAGTTCCACATCGGCGCTGCCCGGGCCGAAGGGGTGGGTGCGCCGGGGGGCGTTCTGGTGGATCAGGGCGACCTGGAAGAGCGGGTGGCGGGAGAGGGAGCGTTCCGGGGCGAGGTCGTCCACCAGCCGTTCGAAGGGCAGGTCGCCGTGGTCGAAGGCGTCCAGGTCGCCGGCGCGGACCCGGGCGAGGAGTTCGGCGAAGGTGGGGTTGCCGGAGGTGTCGGTGCGCAGGACGACGGTGTTGGCGACCAGTCCCGGCAGCTCGGCGAGGGCGTCCTCACCGCGTCCGCTGAGCGTGGTCCCGATCGGCAGGTCGTGGCCGGCTCCGTGGGCGCTGAGCAGGACGGCGAGGGCGGCCTGGAGCGTCATGAAGAGGGTGGCGCCACTGGAGCGGGCGAGCTGGACGGCGGCCCGGTGGGTCGCGGCGGGGAGGGTGAACTCCACCGAGTCGCCCCGCTCGTCGACCGCCGTGGGCCGGGGCCGGTCCAGGGGCAGCGTGATCTCCTCGGGCGCTCCGGCGAGGGCGGTGCGCCAGTAGGCCAGCAGCCCCTTCTCCCGGGCGTCGGTGGCCGCGCGGTGCCAGAGGGTGTAGTCGGCGTACTGGAGCGCGGGTTCGGCCGGCGTCTGCTGTTCCGGGTCGGTCTCGGTGGCGTAGAGCCTGCCGAGATCACGGACGATCGGGCCGGTGGAGCCCTCGTCGAAGGCGATGTGGTGCAGCGTCAGCAGCAGGGCGCGTACGTCACCGGAACCGGAGCCGCCGCCCGGGCCGGTGAGCAGGTGGGCGCGGAGCGGTGGCCGGTCCGCCAGGTCGAACGGCTCGGCCGCCAGCCGCCGGGCCGCGTCCTCGACGCTCTCGCCCTCCACCAGCCGGACGTGGCTCAGCGGTACGGAGGCGGCTTCGGGCAGCACCTGCTGCACCGGGCGGCCCTCGTGCTCGGGGTAGCAGGTGCGCAGGATCTCGTGGCGGTGGGTCAGGGCGGTGAGGGCGCGGCCGAGGGCGTCCTCGTCGACGGGTCCGTGCAGCCTGATCAGCAGCGGGACCGCATAGGTGACGGGTGATCCGCCGAGCCGGTGCAGGAACCACAGCCGGGCCTGCGCGGGTGAGAGCGGCAGCCGTTCGGGGCGGGCGGCGGCACGGGCGAGTGCGGGCGTCCCCTCCCCCGCCGTGCGGGTGAGCCCGGTGAGGCGGGCGGCGAGCCGGGCCACGGTCGGGGCCTCGAAGAGCGTCCGTACGGGAACGTCGAGCCCCAGCTCCGTACGCACCCGCCCGGCGAGGCGGGTGACGAGCAGGGAGTGGCCCCCGAGCGCGAAGAAGTCGTCGTCCACGCCGACGGGGGCGCGGCCCAGCACCTCCCCGTACAGCCCGGCGAGCAGCCGTTCGTGCGGGGTCCGCACGGCCCGGCCACCGGATTCCCCGGTGTCCGTGCCGGGCAGCGGCAGGGCGGCCCGGTCGAGCTTGCCGTTGGCGGTGAGCGGGAGCCGTTCCACGCCGACGAAGGCGGTAGGCACCATGTGGTCCGGCAGGGCGGCGGCGCACGCCTCGCGCAGCGCGGCCGCGTCCGCTCCCCCGGTCGTGTAGGCGACGAGCCCGGGTCCTGCGGGCAGGTCCTCGCGCAGGAGGACGGCGACGGAGCGGGCCCCGCCCCGGGTGCGGAGCACCGCCTCGATCTCGGCGGTCTCGATGCGGAAGCCGCGCAGCGACACCTGGCTGTCGACCCGCCCGAGGTAGTGCAGGGTGCCGTCGGCGGACCAGCGGGCGAGGTCGCCGCTGCGGTACATCCGGGTGCCGGGCGGGCCGTACGGGTCGGCGACGAAGCGTTCGGCGGTCAGCGCGTGCCGCCCCCGGTAGCCCCGGGCGAGCCCGGCCCCGCTGACGTACAGCTCACCGCTCACGCCCGGCGGTACGGGGCGCAGGGCGCGGTCCAGGACGTAGAGGCGCAGGTCGTCGATGGCCCGGCCGACCGGGCTGGTGCCGGGGACGGCCGCCTCGGGGGTGAGGGGGTGGGTGGTGACGTGGACGGTGGTCTCGGTGATGCCGTACATGTTCACCACGCGCGGCGCGCCCGGCAGTTGGAGCCAGGGAGCGAGCCGGGCGGGGTCCAGGGCCTCCCCGCCGAGGACGATCAGCCGCAGTGCGGGGGGTGCGCCGGGTGAGCCGGGGGCGGCGAGGGCTTCGGTGAGCTGGTAGCAGGCGGAGGGTGTCTGGTTGAGGACGGTGACGCCTTCGCGGTGCAGCAGGGCGAGGAAGTCGTCGGGGGCGCGGGTGACGGCGTGCGGGACGACGACCAGGCGGCCGCCGTGGAGCAGGGCGCCCCACATCTCCCAGACGGAGAAGTCGAAGGCGTAGCTGTGGAAGAGGGTCCAGACGTCGTCGGGGCCGAAGGCGTGCTCGGCGGTGGCGTCGAAGAGGCGGGCCAGGTTGCGGCCGGTGACGACGACGCCCTTGGGGCGGCCGGTGGAGCCGGAGGTGTAGATCAGGTAGGCGGCGTGGTCCCGGCTCAGGGGGGCGGTGCGCTCGGCGTCGGTGACGGGGTCCTGCGACGACTGCGGCCAGGTGCTGTCTTCTCCGTCGAGTACGAGGACGGGTGCGGCGGATTCGGCGGATTCGGCGGGGGCACGGTGGGCGGTGGCCGTGTCGGTGAGGACGAGGGCGGGATCGGCGTCCTGGAGGGTCCAGGCGATGCGCTCGTCCGGGTACGCGGGGTCGACGGGGACATAGGCGGCCCCGGTCTTGGCCACCGCGAGCACCGCCTCCACGAGGGTGAGCGAGCGGGGCAGCAGCAGCGCGACGCGCTCCTCGGGTCCGGCACCGCGTGAAATGAGGTTCCGGGCCAGGGAGTTGGTACGGGCGTCGAGCTCGGCGTAGGTCAGGGTGCGGCCCTCGGACGTGACGGCGGGGGCGTCGGGCCTCAGGTGCGCCGCGCGGGCGAACCGGTCGAGGACGGACAGGGTGTCCGGGTGGCCGCCCCGCGGGTTCCAGTCGCGTAGCAGGGTCTCCTCCTCGCCGTCCAGGAGGACCCCGAGGGAGCTGAGCGAGGTGTCCGGGCGGGCAACCGCCCTGGCCAGCAGGGCGACCAGCCGCTCGACGAGCGTGACCACGGTGGCGCGGTCGAACAGGTCGGCGCTGTAGTTGACCGCCCCGTCGATGGCCCCGGTGGTGAGGTGGTCGGTGAAGCCGACGGTGAGGTCGAACTTGGCGGTGGCGGTCTCCCGCAGAGCGAAGCCGGCCTCGACGCCGGGCGCGGTGAAGGGGGGCTCGGTGCGGTTCTGGTAGGTGAGCATCACCTGGAACAGCGGGTTGGCCGCGCCGCGTTCGGGGTTGAGCTCCTCCACCACCCGCTCGAAGGGCAGCTCGGCGTGGTCGAAGGCATCGAGGTCCACGGCCCTCACCCGGCCGAGGAGTTCACGGAAGGACGGGTCCCCGGACAGGTCGGTGCGCAGGACGAGGGTGTTCACGAAGAAGCCGATCAGCTTCTCCGTGTGGCGTTCGCCCCGGCCGGCGGTCGGGACTCCGAGGGGGATGTCGTCGCCGGCGCCGAGCCCGGTGAGCAGGGCGCAGAGCGCGGCCTGCGTGACCATGAACGGGGTCACCCCGGCGTCGGCGGCCAGGGCGCGGAGCTGTGAGGCGACCTCGTCGGGCAGGGTCAAGGGGACGAATCCACCGCGTCCGGTGGGGGTGTCCGGGCGCGGCCGGTCGGTGGGGAGTGCGAGGACGGCCGGGGCGCCCTGGAGCGTACGCCGCCAGAAGTCGAGCCGGTCGTCCAGGTGGCCGCCGTCCAGCAGCTCCCGCTGCCAGCGGGCGTAGTCGGTGTAGCGGACGGGGAGCGGGGGCCACGTCGGCGCCCGGCCGGCCAGGCGCGCCCGGTAGGCGGCGGAGAGATCGGTGAGCAGGGGCTCCACCGACCATTCGTCGGCCGCGATGTGGTGGATGAGCAGGAGCACGGTGGTGCGGTCCGCCTCGGTCAGCACGGTCACGCGGAGCGGGGGTTCGGTCGCCAGGTCGAAGGGTTCGGCGCTGAGGGCGTCGAGGGTCCGCTCCACCTCCTCCGGGCCGTCCGTTGCCCGGATCCGGACCGGCGCGGCGCTCTCCAGGACCTGCTGGACGGGGGCGCCGTCGGCCTCGGGGAACACGGTGCGGAGCACGGCGTGGCGGGCGGCGAGGTCGGTGACGGCGGCGGTCAGCGCGCCGAGGTCGCACGCCCCGGTGAGGGTGAGGACGAAGGGCAGGTGGTAGGTGGTGCCGGGCTGGAGCCGGCTGAGGAACCAGAGCCTGGCCTGTGCGGGCGAGAGCGGCGGAGCGCCCTCGTCGTCGGCGACGCGTTCGAGGGCGGGCAGTCCGGCCGTCGGGGGCGCGGAGCGGGCGGCCAGGGCGGCGACGGTCGGGGTGTCGAAGATCTGCCGGACGGAGAGCGGATGGCCGAGCACCTCGGCCGCTCGCCCCGCGAGCCGGGCGGCGAGCAGGGAGTGGCCGCCCAGGGCGAAGAAGTCGGCGTCCGCGCCGACCTGTCCGGTGGAGAGCAGGTCGGCGAAGAGGGCGGCGAGCAGCTCCTCCCGCTGGCCTGCCGGGGCACGTCCGGTGGTCGGATCGGCGGGCCGGGGTGCGGGCAGGGCGTTGCGGTCCAGCTTTCCGTTGGGGGTGAGCGGGAGGGTGTCGAGCGGCAGGCAGAGCGCCGGGATCAGGTGGCCGGGCAGGACGGTCCGCAGCTCCTCGCGGACCCGGGCGGCCGCGGCCGCCCGCTCCTGCGGGGTGGTGCCGGGGAGCCCGGTGAGGTAGGCGATGAGCCGGGGTGCCGGGTCGGACGGGTCCTGGTGGGCGATCACGGCCGCGTCGGCGACCTCGGGGCGGGTGCGCAGGGCGGCGGCCACTTCCCCGGGTTCGATGCGGTGGCCGCGGATCTTCACCTGATGGTCGGCGCGCCCGACGATCTCCAGGGTGGCGTCGTCCCGGAGGCGGGCGAGGTCGCCGGTGCGGTACATGCGGGATCCGGGCGGCCCGTAGGGGTCGGCGGTGAAGCGTTCGGAGGTCAGCCCGGCCTGGCCGGCGTATCCCTGGGCGAGGCCGTCGCCGGCGAGGTAGAGCTCCCCCACGGTTCCGGCGGGCAGCGGGACGAGGCCCCGGCCGAGCACGTGGGCGCGGGTGTTCCACAGCGGGGTGCCGATGTGCGGGCTGCTCGCCGCCGCCCTGCCGAGTGCGCCCGCCGTGGACCAGATGGTCGTCTCGGTGGGCCCGTAGAGGTTGACCAGCCCTGCCCCGTGCTCCGCGAGCCGGCGGGCGAGGCCGGGGTCGAGGGCTTCACCGCCGACGAGGGTGCGCAGCCCCGTCACGGCGTCCTCGTCGTGGTCCAGGAGGGACCGCCAGAGGGAGGGGGTGGCCTGCATGACGGTGGGGCGGGTGGCGGCGATGAGCGCGGTGAGGAGCGCCGGGTCACGGACCTGTTCGCGGTCGGCGAGGATCACGGTGCCGCCGGTGATCAGCGGCAGGAACAGTTCGAGTACGGCGATGTCGAAGCCGACCGTGGTGACCGCCAGCAGGCGCTCGCGCCCGGTGAACTCCAGGGTGTCGGCCAGGCAGAGCAGGAAGTTGCCGACGGCCCCGGAGGTGACGACGACCCCCTTGGGCCGGCCGGTGGAACCGGAGGTGTAGATGACGTAGGCCGGGGCGAGGGGGTGGGCGGGCCGGGGCGCGAGCGGCGCGGCCGCACCGAGAGCGGCGGCGGTCCCCGGGTCGTCCAGGAGCAGAGCGGTACGCGGCTCGGCGCCGATGGTGCGGGCGGTCTCCCGGTCGGTGACCAGGAGTGCGGGATGCGCGTCCGCGAGCAGCATCCGGATCCGCTCGGCCGGGAAGCCGGGGTCGACCGGCAGATAGGCGGCCCCGGTCCGGGCGACGGCCAGCAGGGCGACGAGAAGGCCGGCGCCCCGGGGCAGGCTGATACCGACGAGGGCGCCCGGTCCGGCACCGCGCTGGGCCAGGAGCCCTGCCAGACGGGCGGCGCGGGCGTCGAGTTCGCCGTAGGTCAGCGGCCCCTCCGCGCTGACGAGGGCGGTGCGGTCGGGGGTACGGGCCGCCTGGGCGGAGCAGAGTTCGGCGAGGGTGGCGGGCGGAGCGGGGTGCGGGACGGCAGCCGCGCCCGCCGTGGCGGATGCGGGCACGGGCGGGATCGTGACGAGGGGGCGGGCCGGGTCGGCGGTGACCTGTTCCAGGACGTGCAGCAGCACCCGGCCGAAGCGGCCGGCGGCGTCGGCGTCCCACAGATCGGTGCGGTATTCGAGCTGCCCGGTGGCCGTGCCGGTGGCCGGGTCCTCGCTGATGGTGCACTGGAGGTCGAACTTGGCCACCCCGGTCGGCACGAGCCGTGGCCGGCCGTTCTGTCCGGGAAGGACGGGCCGGTCGGGGAACTCCTCCCGTACCGCGAACAGCACTTGGAACAGGGGGCTGACTCCGGGCAGCCGGGGCGGGTTGACCTCGGCGACGATGCGGTCCAGCGGGAGCCGCTGGTGGGTGAGGGCGGCGAGGTCGTCGTGCCGGGTCCGCTCCAGCAGCTCCAGGAAGCTGGGGGTGCCGCTGAGGTCGCTGCGCAACGGCAGGGTGTTGATGAGGAAGCCGACGCTGTCGCGGAGCGCCTCGTCGTCCCGGCCGGCGACCGGTGTGCCGATCACCAGGTCGTCGCCGCAGCCGAGTTGGGCCAGGGCGGTGACGAACGCGGCGTGCAGCACCATGAAGGAGGTGGTTCGGGTGGACCGGCCCAGGGCCGTGATCCGCGCGTGGAGCCGGGTGTCGATGGTGAAGTCGTGGGTCCGGGCGGGGCCGCCGGTCCGCTCGGGCCGGGGGCGGGCCCAGGGCAGCTGCAGCTGTTCGGGGGCGCCGCTCAGCCGGGTGCGCCAGTACGCGGTGTCGGCCTGCTCGGTCGCCGCCACCACCTCTCGCTGCCAGAGGGCGAAGTCGGCGTGGTCCACGAGGAGCGCCGGGCGGTCGGGGGGCGTGGAGCCGAGCCGGGCGGCGTAGCAGGCGGCGAGGTCGTCGAGGAGCGGGGGCAGGGACCACTCGTCCGCCGCGATGTGGTGCAGGACGAGCAACAGCGTCTGCCGGGCGGGCTCCTGCTCCCCGTCCTCCGGTACGACGGTGAACAAGGCGGCACGGAGGGGCGTTTCGCGTTCGATGGCGAATGGCTCCGCCGCGAACATGGCCAGACGTCCCGTCAGATCTTGCGCCGAGGTGTCCCGTTCGGACAGCCCGGGCGCGGCGGATGCGGCGTCCAGGATGTGCTGCCGGGGCTCTCCCCCCTCGGCGGGGAAGACCGTGCGCAGGATCTCGTGGCGGGCGGCGAGGTCGGCGAGCGCGAGGCGCAGGGCGGCCGGGTCGAGCCGCCCGGTCAGGTCCAGGGCCAGCGGAATGTTGTAGGAGCCGTCCTCGCCGTCGCTCCGGCCGAGGAACCACAGGCGTCGCTGTCCGGCGGAGAGCGGCTGGTCGTGGGTGCGGGCCCGCCGGACCAGCGGGGGTACGGCCGCGGTCTCCCGGGAGGCCTGGGCGTCCGCCAGGACGGGGGCGAGCCGGGCAGGGGTCGGGTGGTCGAACACGGCGCGTACCGGCAGTTGCACGGCGGTGCGGGTGCGGAGCGCGGTGACCAGCCGGGCGGCGGAGAGGGAGTGGCCGCCCAGGCGGAAGAAGTCGTCGTCGGGTGACACGTCGGGCAGCGCGAGCACCTGGGCGAACAGGTCGCAGAGCAACGCCTCGTCGCCGGGCCGGGGGGCGCGTCCCGCTGCGGTGCCTGCGCCCGCCCGGACGGTGGGGAGGGCGGCACGGTCGGTCTTGCCGTTCGCGGTGCGCGGCAGCCGGGGCAGGGCGACGAAGTGGCCGGGGACCAGGTGCTCGGGGAGTGTGGCGGCCAGGGCCGCGCGCAACGGGTCGGCCCAGCGAGGGTCGGGGGCGGTGTCGGTTCCGACGGCGGAAGGGTCGGGGGCGGTGTCGGCTCCGACGGCGGACGGGCTGACGGCGGTGTCGGCTCGGGCAGCGGAAGGGCCGGCGGCGGTCTCCGTGGACAGGACGCAGTACGCCACCAGGGCCGGCTCTCCGCCCGGGCCGGGCGTGGCCGTGACCGCCGCCTCGGTCACCGAGGGGTGGGACAGGAGGGCGGCCTCGATCTCACCCGGCTCGACCCGGTGGCCGCGGATCTTGACCTGGTGGTCGGCGCGGCCGAGCACCTCCAGGGTGCCGTCCTCCCGGAGGCGGGCGAGGTCACCGGTGCGGTACATGCGGCTGCCGGGCGGCCCGTAGGGGTCGGCGACGAAGCGTTCGGCGGTGAGCCCGGTGCGGCCGAGGTAGCCGTCGGCGACCCCGTCGCCGGCGAGGTGGAGCTCACCGGTCGTTCCGGCCGGGGCGGGGGCCAGAGTGCGGTCCAGGACGTAGGCGCGGGTGCGCCGGACCGGCCTGCCGACGTGCGGCGCGGTGGCGGTGGCGGTGGCGGTGGCGGTGGCGGTGGCGGTGGCGGTGGCGGTGGCGGTGGCGGTGGCGGTGGCGGTGGCGGTGGCGGTGGCGGTGGCGGTGGCGGTGGCGGTGGTGAGGGTGGCGGCGGTGGACCAGACGGTGGTCTCGGTCGGGCCGTAGAGGTTGACGAGTCCCGCCGCGTGCCGGGTGAGGGTGCGGGCCAGGTCGGCGGGGAGCGGCTCTCCGCCGCTGAGCGCCCGCAGGCCGCCGAGCGCGTCGGGCGCGGCGTCGGCGAGGACCCGCCAGAGCGAGGGCGTGGCCTGCATGACGGTGGGCTCGGCCGCCCTGACCAGCTCGGCGAGTGCGAAGGGGTCACGTACCGCCTCCTCGTCCGCGAGCACGACCGTCGCCCCGCTGAGGAGGGGGACGAAGAGCTCCAGCGTCGCGATGTCGAAGGAGACGGTGGTGACGGCCAGCAGGCGGTCCTCGCCGGTCAGGCCGAGCAGCCGGCCCATGGCGGCGAGCAGGTTGGCCAGGGCACGCCGGGGAACCACGACCCCCTTGGGACGGCCGGTGGACCCGGAGGTGTGGATCACGTACGCGGGGTCGCCCGGGTGGGCGGGCGGCGCGGGCACGGGCCGTTCCGGCGGCCGCGCGGCGAGTGCGGTACCGCCTGCGTCCACCGTGAGTACGGGCGGCGCGGCGCCGCCGTCCGGCGTGCGGTCCGTCACCAGCAGCAGGGGGCGGGTGTCGTCGAGCATGTACCGCAGCCGGTCCGCCGGGTAGCGGGGGTCCAGCGGTACGTACGCGGCACCGGCCGCCGCCACGGCCAGCAGGGTGACCACCAGGGCTTCGCTCCGCGGCAGCGCGACGGCGACCAGAGTGCCCCGGCCCGCCCCTCGGGCCCGTAGCTCGCCGCTCAACCGGTCCACTCGATCGGCGAGTTGGGCGTACGTGAGGCTCTTCCCGCCGCAGCGGAGCGCGACCGCCTCCGGGGTGCGCCGCACCTGTTCCGCGAACCCCTCGGCGAGGTCGGGGGCGGGGGCGTCGTCGTCGGCCGGGGTGGTGGACTCCGCGAGGAGGCGGTGGCGTTCGGTGTCGTCCACGAGGGCGAGGCGGCCCACCGGGGTGTCGGGGGCACAGCGGGAGAGGCGGTCGAGCAGCCCGGCGAAGCGGTGGAGGTGGGCGGCCGGCTCCTTCTCCCCGTACACCTCGGGGTTGGCGTCGATGGTGAGGCCGAGGCCGGTAAGGCCGTCCTCGCCGCCCTGCCCGCTCACGGTGACCGTCAGGTCCTCCACGGCTCCGGCGGCCAGCGAGTGGACCGACCCCGCGCAGTCTCCGAAGGCGATCTCGGTGGTGAAGGGCTTGATGTTCAGCTGCGGTCCGACCAGGCGCTTGCCGTCACCGAACAGGCCGAGTTCCCGGCGCAGTTGCTCGCCCCGGTAGCGCTGATGGCGGCGCTGGCGGCGCAGCGTCCTCACCACGCGGCGCAGGAGGTCGCCGACGGGCTCCCGCTCGTCGACGGCGATCCTGAGGGGCACGACGTTGACGGCGGTGGTGGGGATTCTGGCGAGCGCGCTGCCGGTGCGGTTGCTGACGGGCAGCCCGATCACGGCTTCGCCCGCCCCGGTGAGCCGGGTGAGGTAGAGGGCCCAGGCGGCGGTGACGGCTTCCGGCCAGGTGGCGCGGGCCTGCGCGGCGAAGGCGGTGAGCCGTTCGGCGTCGGCGGCACGGAGGGTGAGTCCGGTGCGCAGGGCCCGGTGCGCGGGGCGGGTGGGTTCCGCGCGGGCGGGGGTCGCGGGGTGCGGGCGGTCGGCGAGCAGGTCGCGCCAGAACTCTCCGTCCACCGCGTGCTGTTCGGAGTCCCCGTACCGCTGGTCCTCGGCGATCGCGTCCCGGATCGAGCCGAACGCGGCGTCGGGCGGCGTGGTGCCCGCGGTCAGGTGGCCGTAGAGCTCGGCGACGCGCTCGGCGAAGCGGGCGTAGCCGTAGGCGTCCAGGAGGATGTGGTGGCAGCGGTGGTACCAGAGCCACTGTCCGTCCCCGGTGCGCAGCAGGGCGTGGAGTTGGAGCCGGCCGTCCTCCAGGTCGACGGGCAGGGAGAGGTCGTGGGCCATCCAGGCGTGCGCCGCACCCCGCGGATCGGTGGCTTCGCGGAAGTCCAGCAGGTCGGGCCGGACGGGCGCCACCGCGCCGGTCTCCTGCCGGACTGTGTCCCCGTCGGCGGCGAAGCGGACGGAGAGGCCATCGGCCTCACCGGTGGCCCGGGTCACCGCCGTCGCGAACGCCTGCTCGTCCAGCTCCCCGGTGAGCTCGACGTACTCCGCGGTGAGATACGCGGGGTTCGCCGGGTCGAGTCGCTGCGCGGACCAGAGCCCGAGCTGGGCCTCGGTCAGCGGCAGGCGTTCGCGGTCGGTGGTCATGCTCAGTCTCCCGGCGGGAAGTCTCACCGGACTCCGGTGAGGCGGACAGGGGCGTGGGCGGGGCGTGCGAAGGCGGGGCGTACGGAACCGGCGCATGCGGAAGCAGGGCATGCCGGACGGGCACGCCTACGGTCCCGTCGGCGCGGCGGCAGGACGGAGGAGGGATGGTGGCGGCGCGCGGAAGCCGAGGCGCGCGCAAAGCCGAAGCGTGCGGAAGGCGGGCGTCCGGGGACGCGCCGGGGTCCGGCCCGCAGGTCGGGCCCCGGCGCGGCGTCCTCAGCGCCAGGGTGCGGGCTCGGTCAGCCGGCGGATCTGTGGCCGGGGAATCTGTGGCCGTGGTGGGGGGCGAGCGACATGACAGCTTTCGGCTGTACGACGAAGGGGCGCATCATCATCATGTCCTCGTGCTCGTAGACGTGGCAGTGGTGCATGAACCGTCCGGGCGGCCCGTCGAAGGTGGCGCCGACCGTGATGAGCTGGGCGGGAGCGAGCGAGATGACGTCCTTGGGGCCCTTCTCCGCAGCGGTGAGGGGGGCGTTGCGCAGCCACCGGATCGGGGTGGTGGTGCCCATCCCGTAGCCGCCGTCGAGTTCGAAGGCGGTGAAGGAGCTGACGTCGTACACCTCGCGGCTCAGCCCCTGGAAGGCGACCGAGTGCAGGTGCATGGGGTGCGGGAAGGCCCCCGCGGATTTCTCCAGGCTGAGGAACCTCCACCGTTCGGTGGCTCCCGCGGCGACGGTGAAGCGCACCGGGTCCTCGAAGGTGGCGGCGACCCGCCGGAAGGTGCGTACGGTGCCGTGCTCGTCCTCGATCTGGATGATCCCGTCGATGGGCAGCGGCCCTTCGGGGGCGTCGGTCTCCTCCATCTCCCAGAGTTCGGGGTCCTTGGGATAGACGGGGGTGACCACGACGAGGCGTTCGGGGGCGGAGGCCGGGGGCCTGACCGGCGTGAAGGAGGTGGCGAGCCGCTTCGGCGGGACGAATGTGCCCGGCGCCGCCCGGGAGGCGACGCGGAACTCCATCAGGTCGGGCCGGGCGCCGGGTTCCGGGAGGGCGTTGACCAGGCGGAGCCGTCTGCCGCGCAGGGCGGTGAAGTCCACCAGGAGGTCGGCGCGTTCGCCGGGGGTGAGGGGTACGCCCCCGGTCACCGGGTCGGGAGCGGGCAGCAGCCCGCTGTCCGTGCCGATCAGCCGGAAGGCGGTGGATGGCAGTTCGGCGCCGGACTCGTCGAGGATCTTGAGCAGGTAGGGCCGGTTGTTGGCGGCGTTGAGGGCCCGGAAGCGGTACCACCCGGCGTCCACGTCCAGATGCGGCCAGATCACCCCGTTGACCAGGTTGAACGGCCCCGTGAAGGGGCGGACCAGCTCGTAGGGGTCGTCGGCGACGACGATTCCCTTGTAGAGGAGGTCGCCGGTGAACGCGCCGTCGGCGTCCAGGTCGAGGTTGCGGTCGTAGATGACGAGCGGAATCTCGCGGTCCCCCGAGGGCAGGCGTAAGCGCCGCTCCTCCTCGTCCCTGATCAGGTAGGCGCCCGCGCCGAGTCCGGTCATCACGTTGAGGTGTGTGATGTGCATGGCGTGGTCGTGGTACCAGAGTCCGGCGGCCGGCTGGTCGTTGGGGTATTCGGCGAGTTGCGCCGAGCCCGGCAGTACGGCGTTCTCCGCCCAGCCGTCGTTGCCGCCGCCGGTGACGGCGCCGTGCAGGTGCACCACGGCCCAGGGCGGCAGGGCGGCCACGTCGGCGCGGGGTTCGGAGCCCTCACGTCCGGGCCGGTCCCACATCAGGGGCAGCTCGGGGTCGTAGGCGAAGGGGACCCGGACGGCCGGCAGCGGGAAGGCGCCACTGAGGTCGTTCTCCCAGGCGATACGGAGCCGGCTGCCGCGCCGTGCCTCGATGGTCGGGCCCACATGGGTGCCGTCGTAGGTCCAGAGCCGGGTGGCGGGGAGGCTTCGGTGGAGCCGTACGCGGGCCGGACGCATGGGGACGGTGAGCTCCCCCTTGCGGCCGCGCAGTACCCGGGGAATGGGCAGCGGGTCGAGGAAGGGGGTGAGGGTGCGGGCCGCGCGGGCCGCCGCTCCGGCGGCTTTCCCGGTGAGCCGGGGGCCTGCCTCGCGGGCCTCACGGACGGCTTCGGGCAGGTCGTCGAGCGGGGTGCCGAGTGCGGCGGTCATCAGGTCGGGGCGGGGTGGGGCGGGGGCTGCCACGGCCCGGCCGGATCCGCCGGTGAGGGCGAGTCCGGTGCCGAGGGCCGCCCCGGTGCTCACCAGGCCGGCTCCGATGAGGAACCCGCGGCGGGCGACCGGGTGCGGCGGCTTCGGGGAAGGGCTCATGTCGGATCGGCCGCCATGCTCTCTATCAGGCTCTTGGGCCGCAGGTCGGTCCAGTTCTGCTCCACGTAGTCGAGGCAGGCCTGGCGGGTGTCCTCCGGGTGGGCCACGGTCCAGCCGGCGGGCACCTCGGCGAAGGAGGGCCACAGGGAGTGCTGCCCCTCGTCGTTGACGAGCACCAGGTAGGTGCCGTTCTCGTCCTCGAACGGGTTGGTCACCGATCCTCCTTGAACTCAGGCCTGGGGCCCAGGCCTTGGGTGTGGGCCTGAAAGCCAGGCCGCAAACTTAGGTAAGGCTATCTTTACTTCGACGATAGCGACCCTACCCACCTTGTTCTCGGTTGACTCATCGAACCTCACAACTCCCTTCCGCATCAGGGACGTTGATGGCCGGAAATGAACGCCACGCTCCCAGCCATCCGGCTACGCGGTGCCGGTGCCACGCCGCTTGAACAGCACCCAGGCGAGGTAGACACCGCCCAGCACGGCCGTGGTGACGCCCACCGGGAGCAGGTTGTTGCGCTGGGACTCCTCGACCACCTGGATCCAGCCGATCCGCTCGTCGGCCCACACCAGGGCGGTGAAGAACTGGCTGGAAGCGAGGTGTGCGGCCGACAGCAGTCCGGCGCCCACCGCGCCCGCCGAGAGCAGACTGACCCCGGGACTGCGGCTCACCATGACGGCGATCTGAGGGGCGGCCAGCGCGATGAACGGGATGGGGCCGGCGCTCGCCACGGCGACCCCGCACAGCCCGATGCCCAGCACGGTCAGCGCGAGCCGCGAACGGTTGACGCGGACGCCCAGACCGGTCGCCAGATCGTCGCCGAGCTCCATCATCCGCAGCCGTCTGCCGAACAGCAGGGCCAGGGGCAGCAGCACCACCAGCGCCACCGCCATCGTCTGCACCGAGCTCCAGCCCCGCCCGTTGAGCGTGCCGACGAGCCAGATGTGCGCGTTCTGGGCGTCGTTGAGCGAGGACCTGGTGAGGAGGTAGGAGTTGACCGAGCCGAGCATGGCGGTCACCCCGAGCCCGATGAGCACCAGCCGGATACCGTGCAGCCCTCCCCGGCTCGCCAGCACCGAGACCACCAGCGCGGTGGCCAGTCCTCCGGCGATCGCCCCGGCCGCCACCGAGGCGGCCGCTCCCCCGAAGGTCACGATGACCAGGATCGCGCCGGTCGCCGCGCCGCTGTTGAAGCCGATGACGTCCGGACTGGCCAGGGCATTGCGGGAGACGCTCTGGAAGATCGCGCCGCTGATGCCCAGCGCGCAGCCGACCAGGATCGCCAGCAGCGCCTGCGGCAGGCGTTCCTGGTTGACGAAGTGGACGGCGAGCCGGTCGCCCGTCCCGTAGAACAGGGCGCGGCCCACTTCGGGGACGGTCACCGGGTAGGCGCCGACGCAGAGGCTGACCAGCAAGAAGCCCCCGGCGAGCAGCAGCGCGCCGACGATCACCGCACCGGTCCGCCGGTGCATCCGGAAGCTGACCCGCCCGGCCCAGAGCCGTACCGGCCGGGCGGGGGCGGTGGAGGGGCCCGCGCTCTGCCGGGCGGGCCGGACCTCGGTCGTCGTCACAGCGAGGCCTCCTTACGACGGCACACCATGGCGATGAAGACCGGCGCGCCGATCACCGCCGTCACGGCGCCGACCTCCAGCTCGTCGCCCGGCAGTGCCACCCGGCCGATGATGTCCGAGACCAGCAGGAGCACGGGGGCGAGCAGCATCGAGTACGGCAGCACCCAGCGCAGATCGGGGCCGGTCAGCCAGCGCGCCACGAGGGGGACGACGAGGCCGACGAAGGCGATCGGGCCGGCGGCCGCGGTCGACGCGCCGCAGAGCAGGGTCACCACGACCACGGCGGCGATCCGGGTCCGGGCGATGCGTGCGCCGAGCGCCCGCCCCAGTTCGTCACCCAGGGCGAGGGAGTTGAGCGAGCGGGCCAGCAGCAGGGCGATCACCAGGCCGATGACGATGAACGGCAGGAGCTGCACGACGAGTTCGGGTTCCCGCCCGGCGAGCGAGCCGACCATCCAGAAGCGCAGGTAGTCGTAGGTGGCCGAGTCGAAGACGGTGAGTCCGGCGATGACCCCGCTCAGGCTCGCGCTCACGGCGGCTCCGGCCAGGGCGAGACGTACGGGCGTGGGCCCGGCCCGCCCGGAGGCGCCGAGGACGTACACGATGACGGTGGTGAGCGCGGCGCCCGCGAAGGAGAACCAGACCAGCGAGCCGAAGCCCGCGAGGCCGATGACACCGATGCCGAACACCACTGCGGCGGAGGCGCCCGCGTTGACGCCGAGCAGTCCGGGGTCGGCCAGGGGGTTACGGGTCACGGCCTGCATCACCGCTCCCGCCACGCCGAGGGCCGCGCCGGTCATCAGGCCGACGAGGGTGCGCGGCAGCCTCAACTGCCGGATCACATCGGTGGTGTAGGAGCCGTCGTCGTTCCAGATGGCCGTCCATACCTGGCCGAGCGTGGTGTCCTTGGCGCCGATCCAGGTGCTCAGCGCGACGAGGAGGAGCAGGAGCCCCCCGAGGACGAGCAGTCCGCCGCCCCGCAGGGCGATGCGGGCCGGGGTCGTTTCCTGGTGCTTGCGGGCCGCCGGGGCGGGGCGGCCGAGGGTGGTCTGACCGGGCACTGGAGCCTCTCACCCACCCGTCCGGTGGCGGGCGGGAGCGGATAACGCCCCGCGCGCACGGTCTCCTGAGGCGCCGCGGTCGGTTGCGCGACGGTGCACGGCGGTCACAGCCCGAGGTCGCTGAGGCGCGCCTCGTAGCGGATGGTGAGGTCCTGCTCGTCGTCGACCGGGTCGTCCCAGAGGGCCAGCAGCTCGGCGCGGACGGCCTCGGGCAGGGCCTCGTACCGCTCGTTCCAGCTGTCGGCGTCCGGGATCCAGTAGCCGACGACCTTGAACCGGGTGGCGGGCAGCCCCAGCTCCTTGCGGAGGTAACGGCGTACGGTGCGCAGCGCGTTGGTCTCGCCCGCGACCCAGACGTAGCCGCCGGTCATGTCCGTGCCGGGCGGGATCGCGGCGCTCACCAGCTCGGCCAGCCGGCTGGCCTCGTGGCCGTTGCCGCCGTAGGTCCAGGTGACCTTGGTGCCGGGCAGCGGCTGGACGGCCTCGGGGCCGGGGAGTTCGACGACCACGCGGGTGGCGACCTCGTCCGGGGTGTTCTCCAGGAGGCGCGCCACGGCGGGCAGGCCGGTCTGGTCGGCGATCAGCACCTGCCAGGCGAGGTCGTCCGGCGGGCTGTAGAGGCCGGTCGGGTCGTTCACCCCGAGCACGTCCCCGGGCTGCGCACCGGCCACCCAGGTCGAGGCCACCCCGTGGTCGTGGAGCACGAAGTCGACGTCGATCTCCCGGCTCTCCGGGCGCGCCGCCCGCACGGTGTACGTACGCATCGGGGCGACGGGCCGGCCCTCCGGGGTCTCCCAGCCCTTCTCCGTGGTGACGGGCAGGGAGACGTCCGAGCGGTCGGGGCCGTGCGGGAAGAAGAGGCGTATGTACTCGTCGCCGACCCCGGTGGACTCGAAGCCGGCGAGACCTTCGCCATGGAGCGTGACGCGGGTCATCGTCGCGGTGAGCGGCTGGACTCGGGCGACGACGGCTCGGTGGATCGTCATGGACAAGGCCCCTTCGTGCGAAGTTTCCGGATCGACTTAGGTCAGCCTAACCTTCCATCGGGGGTTGTTCGATACCACCTCGGGTGCACGGCCCCGCCCGGGTCCGGTATCAGCAGATCCGCGGCAGTTGCTCACCCAGGGGCATGTCCACCACCCGGGTTCCGCCGAGGCCGGTGGCGGCCACGACCATGCCGGGATGGTCCTCGACGCAGGTCCCGATCCGCACCGACTCCTTGCCGAGCGGGTGGGCGCGCATCGCCTCCAGGACGGCGTCGGCGTGGTCGGGCGGTACGAAGGCGACGAGCTTGCCCTCGTTGGCGACGTACAGGGGGTCGAGGCCGAGGAAGGAGCAGGCGTTGGCGACGGTGTCGGGGACGGGGAGGGAACGCTCGTCGAGGGTGATCCCGACGCCCGCCGCCCCGGCGATCTCGTCGAGCGAGGTGGCCAGGCCGCCCCGGGTGGGGTCGCGCAGGACCTGGAGGTCCGGGCAGACGGCGAGCATGTCGGCCACCAGGCCGGCCAGGGAAGCGGTGTCGCCCTGGATCTCGACGCCGAACTCCAGGCCCTCGCGCACGCTCATGATGGCGACGCCGTGGACCCCGATCTCTCCGCTGACCAGGACCGCGTCGCCGGGCGCGGCCCGCAGCGGGCGGATGTCGACGCCGTCGTCGCCGAAGCCGCACCAGTAGCCCTCGGGTTTGATGCGCTCGTTCGGGATGAAGCCCTCGACCACCAGGACGAAGGGTTCCAGCTCGCCCCGGTCGGCCTAGAAGAACCACTCCACGAAGTTGTCGGCGCCCTCGACGGGTCCGCACTCGTAGTCGATGAGGGGCCGGTGGACCGCGACCTTGGGCAGGCCGGGCAAGGCGCCGAGCGTGAGTTTCTCGATGCTCGGCTGGGTGGCGGCGGTGAGGGACACGGAGTCGCCGTCGCAGCTCAGAGCCGCGTTGATCCAGAGGATGTGAACGGTCGGGTCTTCCTGAGGTGTCTCCATCACGTCCGTGTCGGCCGTGGTGGCGGTCGGGGCATCCATGGGCCCTCCTCGGGTCGGCCCGCTTCAGGAACTTCTAGCCGGCAGCCTCTTTCCTGGATGCCGCGCGCACGTCCCGGCCGGTAAGTGCGCGGGGGCCCTATTGCCGCCCCGCATCCCCTGCGTACGCGGACATGCCGACGGCCACCGCCGCGGTTTCGCGGACGGGGGCCGTCGGGCAGGCGTCAGGGTCAGGATTCCAGGGTCAGGATGCGGTGAGGACCGCGTCGATCTCGCGGAGGAAGTCCGGCAGGTCGTCGGGGTTCCGCGAGGTGATCAGCGGCCAGCCGCCCTCGTCGTCGCGGACCACCGACTTGTCGACCCAGGAGCCGCCGGCGTTGGTGATGTCGGTCTTCAGGGACGCGTACGAGGTCAGGGTCTTGCCCTGGACGTAGCCGCCCTCGATGAGCGCCCACGGGCCGTGGCAGATGGCCGCGACGGGCCGGCCGGAGGCCGCGAACGAGCTGACGATCCGGGTGGTGGCGTCCTGGAGGCGCAGGGTGTCGGCGTTGAGCGTGCCGCCCGGGACGAGCAGGAGGTCGTACGCGGCGGGGTCGACGTCAGCCAGGGTGAGGTCGGGCCGCACGGTGTCACCGGGGTCGCGGTCGCCCACGAGCGTCCGGATCTCGTCGTCGGAGACCGCCGCCACACTGACCTGGGCCCCGTGGTCGCGCAGGTGCTTCACGGGCACGACGAGCTCGTCCTGCTCGACCCCGTAGTTGGTGACGATCGCCAGGATCCGGCGGTTGCCGAGATCGGTGGTGGCCATGTGCTGCTCCTTTCCTCGCAGGTTCTGCGGTTTTCCTCGAAGGTCATGCGGTCGTGTCGTCGGGCGTTCTTCTCATCCTGCCGTGATGCGGACGCACTCCGCGACGGTGTCGCGGAGGCTTCCGGTCCGCTCCAGGATCTCGCGCTGCACCCTGGCCCCGTTGCCGCGCCGCTCCAGTGCGGCCAGCGCCTTCTGCGCGGCCTTGAGGTCGCCGCTGTCCTCCAGGGCGTCCCGCACATGGGCCACGAGCGCCTGGAGCACGTCGGCCGCGGGCTCGGGCCGCAGGCTGCGCGGGTGGATCAGCCGGTCCTCCAGACCCGAACGGGCCGCCTGCCAGGACGCCACCCGCAGCAGGGACACCTCGGTGTCCAGGGGAGGCTGCCCGGCCCGCCACTCCCGCGCGGCCGTCTCCACCAGCGCCCGCACCAGCGTGGCCAGCAGCACCGTGTCCGCCGGGTCCAGGCAGACGTCGGCGATCCTGACCTCCACTGTGGGGTAGTTGGCCGAAAGGCGCGCGTCGAAGTAGACCATCCCCTCGTCCTTGAGCACGCCCGTGCCGACGAGGGCTTTCACCTGCTCGTGGTACCGCTCGGCGGAGCCGTGGAGCTCCACCGGCCCGGCCGAGGGCCACCTGCCCCAGACCCGGCTGCGGTAACTGGCGTACTGGGTGTCCTGCGCCTGCCAGAAGGGGGAGTTGGCGCTCAGGGCGAGCAGGACCGGCAGCCAGCCGCGGATCCGGTCGAGCACGGCGACGCCCTCCTCGTCCGACTCGACCGAGACGTGTACGTGGCATCCGCAGGTCAGCTGCTCCTGGGCGGTCAGCCCGTAGCGCTCCGCCATCCAGTCGTACCGCTCCCCCGTCCCGATCGTGGGGCTCACCGGCAGCGGCGAGGTCGCCAGAGCCGCGACCGAGGCCCCCACGTCGGCGGCGTGGCGGCTCGCCTCGGCGCGCCACCTCTGCACCGCGTCGGCGATCTCGCCCATCTCCCGGCAGGGATGCGTGGCGAACTCCAGCTGCTGGCGGTGCAGCTCCGACTCGAAGGCCGACTCCCCCTCCGCGTCCCTCTCGGCGAGGGCCAGCACCGCCGTAGACAGGGCACGCGCCTCCCCGCTGTCCGGGTCGACCAGCAGCAGTTCCTCTTCCACGCCCACGGTCCGCACCACAGCTCCCACCCCTTCGGTGTTCATCCGGCGATCAGGCAGAGAGGACGGAGTCGTCCTCGGGACGGGCACCCGGCAACCGGTGCCGGGCGGCGACCAGCGCGCTGTCGACATCGCCCGTGCCCGTCGAGACGCACAGGGTGTAGGCCACGTCGTCCATGCGCTGACGCGCCTCGGCGGAGCCGCCGTCCGCGTGCAGCAGGCGCAAGGCCTCGTACTGCTCGACGAGATTGCGCAGCACGGTGGGGTGGGCCATCAGCATGCGGGGGATCCTTCCGCGGGATTCTTCATGTGAATGGGGACTCTTCATGTGAATGTCGTGTGCTCGGCCTGTGCTCCCGGGCACAGCCCCGAGTACCCCGGCATGGGCGACCCATACCCCCGTGTGGGAAGTCTCCCCCGGCCCCGCCTGCGGTGAATCGATCGGCCCGCAAGGGGTACCCAGCAGGACGGACGATCCGACCCCGGGCACTTCCGGGGCAGCACGGAAGGACGCTCTCATGACCGACCGCAGGCCGGAAGGCACCGCCTACACCGGGGCTTCCGGCTCCCCGCCTCCCGTACCGGCGGACATGCCGGACCAGCAGACCCAGGAGGGCGAGGACGCCCTCGACATACCGATCCCGGAGCGGGTCGCCCGCGAGAGCGGCGACCGGCCCGACCCGGACGAGGCGGGTTCCGGCAAGGACGAGCCGCGCAACGCCGGTGCGCACCCCGAGGACCACCCGACGCCGGACGAGTCCACGGGTTAGGCGGCCGTCGCGGACGGGACAGACGTAAGGCCTGTGCCCCCGGTCCTTTCCCGGACCGGGGGCACAGGCCTTACGTGCGCATCAGCTCAGTGGTGTCCGCGCGCCGTGCTCGACGCGCCCCCGAAGAGGCGGGCGAGGGCCCGGAAGGGCAGCGTGACCACGGTGGCGATGGCTCCTCCGACGGACCGCAGCACATCGGCGATGGCCTTCAGCATGGGATGTCCTTCCTGCTCGTCCCGGAAGCTCGGCGAGCTCCGGGATCAACGGCTCGGACACCCCGGGTACCCGGCATACGCCCCGCAAACCGGACCGGGCCAATCCGTTCGGGACCGGCCCCGGACGCCCTCGGCCCCCCAGGACGCGCGCGTCCTGGGGGGCCGAGGGGTCGTTCAACCCGGATCAGGCGGTGGTGATGTTCTCCGCCTGGGGGCCCTTCTGGCCCTGGGTGATGTCGAAGGTCACCGCCTGGCCTTCCTGGAGCTCACGGAAGCCGGTGGAGTTGATGTTGGAGTAGTGCGCGAAGACGTCGGGGCCGCCGCCGTCCTGCGCGATGAAGCCGAAGCCCTTTTCCGAGTTGAACCACTTGACGGTTCCGCTGGCCATGCCTGTACCTCTCAGCAGTAAACGGATCCGCACCGCGCGGACCCGGAGGTGATCGCCCTGGTTCTCAGGCACTGCACAGCAAAACGCCCGCGCCAGGCGCGGGCAGGTACTGCGAACCACGACATCTTCCGGCGACGCTACACGGCGGGATCACTCCTCACCAGAGAGCAACGCCATTTTGGTGTGGATCTTCCTCCGGGCAGGTGGCTCGAACCCCACCGACTGCGCCCTGTTCAGGGCCCGTCGGCACCCCGGGCGACACTCCGCGCCCAGAGCACCAGCGGCAGCTGGAGGGGCAGCCTGGCCAGGGCCGCGGCCCGCTGCGGCCGGGGCCGGCCGCGCCAGTCCACGGCCATCTGCACATTGGCCGGAAACACCCCGACGAAGAAGCCCGCGGTCGCCCGGGCCGCGGCGCCCCGCGTCCGGGGGTGCGCGATCCCCGCGGCCAGGGCGAGTTCGACCACTCCGCTCGCGTACGTCCAGGTTCGGGGCTCGCCGGGCAGGATCCGGGGCACGGTGGCGTCGAACGCCTTCGGGACGGCGAAGTGGAGCACCCCCGCCCCCGCCATGAGTCCGGCGAGCAGCAGGGGGGAACGCGTCCGGGAGGACACGGAGGACATGGGGGCTCCTTACGTCGACGAGCGCCGGGACCATGACTTACTTGCGAGTAAGTTACCGGCTCCCGGCGCCCTTCGTCCCCTCACCACTGGATCTCGCTACTGGATCTCACTACTGGATGAACCGGGGCAGCCACCGCGCCTGGTAGTCGGGGTGTCCGGCGTACTCGGCGGCGAGCTGCCGTACGGCGAAGCCCAGGCCCACCGCCCGGCCGGAGCGGAAGTCCTGGGCCGGGCGGTCGGTGTCCAGCTCGGCGACCTCGACGTACTCGCCGAGCAGCACCCGGTGCGTCTCGATGCGCTCCAGGGTGCGGGCGGGGTCCTGCAGGGCGATGTGATGGTCGAAGCCGCTGTCCCGCACGGTGAACGCGACGCCGCCTCTGCGGTCGTGGACCTCTCCGGGCACATCCGCCGGGCACCGCCATCGGTCCCCGCCGGCAGCCAGGGCGACCTGCTCCTCATCGGCGAGACGCGCCTGGACGAAGGCCACCATGTCTGCGTTGCCGGCCATTGGATGCTGCTCCCTCGTGTTCATGGATCACTGCGGTGATACGGGGAGCATTGTGGTGGACCGGGGCGGCGCGATCCACCACGGGCAGGCGGTGCGGTCAGTCCGCGGTCTCGCCGGTGCCCTTGGCGGCGAGGTCGGCGAGGACCTGGTGGAGGGGTTCGGTGAGCCGGCGGCGGTACTCCTGGACGGCCCAGCCGTTGCCGTCCGGGTCAGTGAAGTACATGAACGTGGCCCCGTCCTCGGGGGTGTACCGCTGCGGTTCGGAGACCTCCACCCCGCGGGCGACGAGCTCCGCGTGGGCGGCGTCGATGTCCGTGACGCAGAGCTGGAGGCCGTGGTACGTGCCCGGTTGCGGGTCCCCCGTCGGGTTCGGGATGCCGTCGATCAGGGCGATCGAGCAGCCCGAGCCGGGCGGGGTGAGCTGAACGACGCGCGCCCCCGGCATCACCTCGCCGTCGATGTCGACATGGAAGCCGATCTTGTCCCGGTAGAAGTCACGGGCCCGGTCCAGGTCGGTCACGGGGAGCACGATCACTTCAAGGGTCCAGTCCATGGCTGTGGGAGCCTTTCGCGGTGTCGGGGGGTGTGTCGGAGGACGTACCGGGGGTGTCGGACGTTTCGCCGGTCCCGTCTGGGCCGGCCTCCCCGGGGACGGTCACCCCGGGGGTCGCGCCGCCTTGGAGCCGGGCCAGGTCGGAGGCGCGGACCTGGATGACCAGCAGGGCGACCAGCGCGGCGAAGACGGCGAAGCAGGCCGCCACGACGAAGGCGCTGGAGACGCCCGCGGTGAGGACCTCGTCCCCCCAGGGCGGTGGCAGCTCTCCGGTCCTGCGGAACTGGAGCAGCTGGGCGGGGGTGGCCTGTTCCAGGAAGCGCGGCACCTGGTCGGTGGCCTCGTGGCGGCTGGCCGTGCCGAACATCGTCACCAGGATGGAGAGCCCCAGGGAGCCGCCCACCTGCTGGGTCGCGTTGAGGACCCCGGAGGCCGCGCCCGCCTCCTTCGGGGCGACGCCGGAGACCGCCATGAGGGTCAGCGAGACGAACTGCATGCCCATGCCCAGGCCGAAGACGAGCATCGGGCCGAGGATGGAGCCGAGGTACGTGCTGTGGACGTCGGTCAGCGTCAGCCAGCCGAGCCCGATGGCGGCCAGCAGCGCGCCCGTGACCATGAAGGGTTTCGGCCCCCACCGGGGCAGCAGCTGGGAGGCGAAGCCCGCGCCGACCGCGATGATGACGCTGACCGGCAGGAAGGCGAGTCCGGCCCGCAGCGGGCTGAAGTCCAGCACGTTCTGCACGAAGAGCGTCAGGAAGAAGAACATCCCGAACATCGCCGCGGCGAGGCTCAGCATCATCGCGTAGGTCCCGGCGCGGTTGCGGTCGCGGAACATCCACAGCGGGGTGATCGGCTGCCGGGAGCGGCTCTCGATGAAGATGAACAGCGCCAGCAGCACGACCGCCGCCGCGAACGAGCCGAGGGTGAGCGGGTCGCTCCAGCCGTCCTCGGAGGCGCGGATGAAACCGTAGACCAGCAGCACCATGCCGACGGTCGAGGTGAGGGCGCCGACGACGTCGAAGTGGCCCGGGTGGCGTTCGGACTCGCGGATGTAGCGGGGCGTGGCGAAGGCGATGAGCAGGCCGATGGGGACGTTCACGAACAGGACCCATCGCCAGTCCAGCCACTCGACGAGCACCCCGCCCGCCAGCAGCCCGATCGCGCTGCCGCCCGCCGAGACCGCGGCGAACACCCCGAACGCCCTGTTGCGTTCGGGGCCCTCGCGGAAGGTCGTGGTGATCAGCGACAGGGCGGTCGGCGAGGCGATGGCGCCGCCGACGCCCTGGAGCGCGCGGGCGGCGAGCAACTGCCAGGACTCCTGGGAGAGTCCGCCGAGCAGCGAGGCGAGCACGAAGAGCAGCACACCGAAGATGAAGACGCGGCGGCGGCCGAGGATGTCACCGAGCCGCCCGCCGAGCAGCAGCAGTCCGCCGAAGGTCAGCGTGTAGGCGTTGACGACCCAGGACAGGTTCTCGGTGGAGAAGCCCAGGGACTTCTGCATGTGAGGGAGGGCGATGTTGACGATGGTGATGTCGAGGACCACCATCAGCTGGCACGAGGCGATGACGAGGAGTGCCAGTCCGCTGCCCCGGCCCTGCTGATCGGGCCGGGTGGTCTTGCCGGGTGTCGCGTGGGAGCCCGTCATGGGTGGGTTCGTCTCTCGTTCCGAGGGCGCTGCGCCCCTGTCGGGGCGGTCGGTCTTCCGTCGGCCGGGTGAACGCGGACCGTTGACCCGGCCGACGTTCACCCGATCGACGTTATGACGGAACCGGGAGCCTCGCCATTCGATCACCCGAGGGGCGGGGCCGCCCTACTGGAGCGCGCGGACCGCCGCGCGGAAGAGGGCGGGTGCGCGGTGGGCCGCCGCGACGATCATCCGGCGCGACACGGGGTGGCCCGCGGCACCCAGCAGGGCCTGGGTCAGCAGCCGGTAGCGGCGCGTCGCCCCCGTCCACCGGGCCGGGTACTCCTCGGGCCGCCCGGCGGCCAGGCAGCCGACCGCCGCCGTCGCGGTGGCCACGGCGAGGGCGATGCCCTCCCCGGTCAGCGCGTCGGTGTAGCCCGCCGCGTCGCCGACCAGCAGGACGCGTCCGGCCCGTGGCGCCGACGCCCGCTGCCGGAGCGGACCTGCCCCGCGTACGGGGGTGGCGTGCGGGCCGAGCCGGGCGGCGAGGGCCGGGAAGCCGGCCAGGTGCTCGTCGTAGGGGCGGCGGTCGCGGCTGAGGACGGCGACGCCCACCAGGTGCTCGCCGACGGGGGTCACGTACGCCTCCGCCTCCGGTGACCAGTGGACCTCGACCAGGTCCGTCCAGGGGGCGGTGCGGTAGTGCCGCCGCAGCCCGTAGCGGCCGGGCCCGGGGGTGGGGTGGTCCAGGCCGAGGGTGCGGCGCAGCGGCGAGTGGAGGCCGTCGGCGGCGATGAGCCAGCGCGCGGTCAGCCCGGCGGCGGTGACGGTCCGCCCGTCCTGGCGGACCTCGCGGACCTTGCCTTCCACGATGCGTACGCCGAGGGCTCGCGCCCGCTCGTGGAGGGCCGCGTGCAGGGCGGTGCGCCGTACGCCGAGCCCGTACGCGCCCCGGAACGCCGCCTCCGCGCTGCGCCGCCCGTCGGTGTACCGGATGCCGCGCAGGGGGTGCCCGGCCGGGTGGACGCCGAGGCGGTGGAGGGCGGCGAGGCCGCCGGGCATGATGCCCTCGCCGCAGGCCTTGTCGACGGGGGCGGGGCGGGGTTCGACCACCACGGCCTCCAGGCCCGCCCGGGCGGCCTGGATCGCGGCGGCCAGTCCCGCCGGTCCGCCGCCTGCGACCAGGATGTCGATCACGCCCGTGCTTCCGCCATCGGGAGGCGGGCCAGCGCCTCGTCCTCACAGCGGATCCGGACTGCCATGAGGACGGCGTTGAGCAGGGTGAAGACCGCCGCGGTCGCCCACGCCCCGTGGACGAGGGGCAGGGCGATGCCTTCGGCGGCGACGGCGACGTAGTTGGGGTGGCGCAGCCACCGGTAGGGGCCGCCGGTGACCAGGGGCAGGCCGGGGACGACGATGACGCGGGTGTTCCAGCGGGGCCCGAGCATGGTGATGCACCACCAGCGCAACGCCTGCGCCGCGACGACGACGGCCGCCATGGTCCAGCCGAGGGCAGGCAGGAAGGGGCGGTCGGCGAAGTGGACCTCGGCCAGGCACCCGGCCAGCAGGGCGGTGTGCAGGGCGACCATCGCCGGGTAGTGGCCGCCGCCCGCCTCGGAGCCGCCACGGGCCAGGCTCCAGCGGGTGTTGCGGCGGGCGACGACGAGCTCGGCGAGGCGTTCGACGGCGACGCCGAGCACCAGGGCGGTGTACCAGATCATGAGCCGTACCTTCCTACCAGCGCAGCAGCACCAGTTCGCAGCAGAAGCCCGGGCCCATGGCCAGCAGGAGTCCGGGGGTGCCCGGTTCGGGGCGGCGGTGCTCGATGGTGTCCCGCAGGACGTGCAGGACCGAGGCGGAGGAGAGGTTGCCGACGTCGGCCAGCGAGCGCCAGGTGACGTCCAGCGCGCCCTCGCGCAGGTCGAGGACCTCGGTGACGGCCTCCAGGACCTTGGGGCCGCCCGGGTGGCAGACCCAGTGGGCGATGTCCTTCGGCTTGAGGCCGTGTTCGTCGAGGAACTCCCGTACGTCGTCGGCGAGGTACTGGCGTACGACGTCGGGCACGGCCGGATCGAGGACCACGCTGAATCCGGTGGAGCCGATGGACCAGCCCATCACGTGCTCGGTCTCCGGGTACATCCGGCTGCGGGTGGCCACGATCTCGGGTCCGGCGACGGCCCGCCGCCCGCCGAGGGCGACCACCGCGGCCGCCCCGTCGCCGAACAGGGCGGTGGCCACCAGGTTGGCGGGGGTCACGTCCTGGCGCTGGAAGGTCAGCGAGCAGAGCTCGACCGAGAGCAGCACGGCGACGTCGTCGGGCCGGCCGAGCAGATAGTCGTGGACCCGGGCCACCCCGGCCGCTCCGGCGACACAGCCGAGGCCGAAGACCGGCAGCCGCTTCACATCGGAGCGCAGGCCGAGGCGGGCCACCAGCCGGGCGTCGACGGAGGGGGCGGCGAGGCCGGTGACGGAGGTGAACATCAGCAGGTCCACATCGGTGGGGCGCAGCCCGGCCGCGCGCAGGGCGCCTCGTACGGCCTGGCCGCCGAGGTCGACAGCCGAGCGGATGAACACGTCGTTGGCCGCGCCGAAGCCGTTCAGGTCGCGGTAGCTCTCCAGCGGCAGCACGGTGTGGCGGGTGCGGACGCGGGCGTTCTCGTGGAGCCGGTCCAGGACGCGGCGGTCGGTGCCGGGCGGCAGACAGGTGTCGGCCACCATGTCGGTGACCGCTCGCTGGGTGTGGCGGTGGGGCGGCAGGGCCCCGTGGACCGCGGCGATCCGGGTCATTGCGGCTCCTGCGTCGGGGACGTCATCACCCCATCCTGCCTACGAATACGAGCAAAACCTGGCAAAAGAGGCGCGCGGCTGCCGTGTTGACGGAGCCACAGCTCCCTACGATCGCCGGATGGACGCCATGGACTCCATCGGCGGCGCAGGTACGGCCACGGCGGCGGCCCGGTGGCCGGGCCGCGCGGCGGGTCTTGCGCTCGCCTGCCATCCGGGGCCGGTGGTCGCGGTCACCGCGCTCGCCTGCGCCCTGGCCGTCGGGGCGGGCCTCTCCCCCGCACGGCTCGCCCTGGTCGGGGTGGCGGTGCTGACCGGGCAGCTCTCGGTGGGCTGGTGCAACGACGCGTACGACGCGGGGCGCGACGCCCGGGCCGGGCGACGGGGGAAGCCGGTCGCGGACGGCGCGGTCTCCGTGCGCGCGGCGTGGGGTGCGGCGGCGGTCGCGCTCGCCCTGTGCGTACCGCTCTCCCTGACCTGCGGCTTTCTCGCCGGTACGGTGCACCTCGCCGCGGTCGCCGCCGCCTGGCTCTACAACCTGAGGCTGAAGGCGACGGTGCTCTCCTGGGTGCCGTACGCGGCCGGATTCGCCGCGCTCCCCTCGCTTGTGACGCTCAGCCTGCCCGACGCGCCCTGGCCCCGGTGGTGGACGGTGACCGCGGGGGCGCTGCTGGGGTGCGCGGCCCACCTGGGCGACACCCTCCCGGACATCGAGGCGGACCGGGCCGCCGGTATCCGGGGGCTGCCGCACCGGCTCGGCGCCCGGGGGACCCGGCTGCTGCTGCCGGTGCCGCTCCTCGCGGCCACGGGCGTCCTGGTGCTCGGCCCGCCCGGTCCGGTGGACGCCGGGTCGCTGGCCGTGCTCGTCCTGGCCGGTGCGGCGGCACTGCTGGGGCCGGTGCTGGGCCGGTGGTGGCACAAGGCCGCGCTGGCCGGGGCGGTGACCGTGGCGGCGGCGGACCTGGCACTGCTCCTGGCGCGCGGTACGGCGCTGTCTTGAACCACTCATCGCCCACCGCCTCCTGACGAGGCGTCACTCACCGCACCTTCATGACGTGAGCATGCGAGAACCGTTGACAAATCAGAAACAGACCAGAAATCTATCAACTGCTGTTTGCAAAACATTGACTGCATGGCTCAAATACCGTGGAAGCAGAGGACAGCATGAGATGGAAACGGCTCA
Organism: Streptomyces cyaneofuscatus; assembly: GCF_033109485.1. Lineage (NCBI taxonomy): Bacteria > Bacillati > Actinomycetota > Actinomycetes > Kitasatosporales > Streptomycetaceae > Streptomyces > Streptomyces cyaneofuscatus. The sequence continues at coordinate 333,722 of NZ_CP137002.1, forward strand.
GCGAACGATCGATCACCGGCCTGCTCATAGCGGGGCTCGTCACCGTCGGCCTGCTTCCCGTCCAGGCGGCAGCGGCTGAGGCGACCGACCTGGCCCGGGGCAAGGCCGTCACGGCCAGCGGATCGCACGGCGGCTTCCCCGTCGTCAACGCCAACGACGGCCAGGTGAACACCTACTGGGAGTCGAACGGGCACCCCTCGAACCTCACGGTGAAGCTGGGCGCCGACGCGGACCTCCAGTCCGTGGTGATCAAGCTGAACCCGGACCCGATCTGGTCCACCAGGACCCAGGAGTTCCAGGTGCTCGGCCGGACCCAGAGCGGCAGCGCCTTCACCTCGCTCAAGTCCCGCGCCGGCTATGTGTTCAACCCGGCCACCAACCAGAACACCGTGACGGTCCCGGTCGGCGGCCGGGCCGCCGACCTCCAGTTGCAGTTCTTCTCCAACACCGGGGCGCCCGGCGCCCAGGTCGCCGAGATCCAGATCCTCGGGACGCCCGCGCCCAATCCGGACCTGACCGTGAGCGCGCTGTCCTGGAGCCCTTCGGCGCCTTCGGAGACGGACAACATCACCGTCCAGGGGACCGTACGCAACATCGGTACGGCCGCCTCGGCGGCGACCACCGTCGATGTCAGCCTCGGCGGTGTGGTCGTGGGCAGCGCCCCGGTCGGCCCGCTCGCCGCAGGAGCCTCGGCCCAGGTATCCGTCCCGGTCGGCAAGCGGCCGCAGGGCTCGTACACCGTCTCGGCGCTGGTGGACCCGACCGACACGATCATCGAGTCGGACAACACCAACAACAGCCGCACCACCGCGTCCCCGCTGGTGGTCGGCCAGAGCCCCGGCCCCGACCTGGAGGTCCGCTCCATCACCTCCAGCCCGTCCAACCCGGCCGTCGGCGCGGCGGTCAGCTTCACCGTCGCCGTGCACAACCGCGGTACCAGCGCGGTGAGCGCGGGCACCGTCACCCGGCTGACGGTGGGCTCCACCACGCTCAACGGCACCACCCCGGCCGTCCCGGCGGGCGCCACGGTGAACGTGCCCATCAGCGGCACCTGGACGGCGGCGAGCGGCGGGGCCACCCTGACCGCCACGGCCGACGCGACGAACCTGGTCGCGGAGACCAGCGAGACCAACAACGTGCTGGCCCGCTCCATCGTCGTCGGGCGCGGCGCGGCGGTGCCGTACACGGAGTACGAGGCGGAGGACGCCGCGTACCAGGGCACTTTGCTCACCTCGGACGCCAAGCGGACCTTCGGCCACACCAACTTCGCCACCGAGTCATCGGGGCGCAAGTCGGTGCGGCTCAACTCCACCGGTGAGTACGTGGAGTTCACCTCGACCAACGCGTCGAACTCCATCGTCGTCCGCAACTCCATCCCGGACGCGGCGGGCGGCGGCGGCCGCCAGGCGACCATCAGCCTCTACGCGAACGGCCAGTTCGTCCGCAAGCTCGACCTCTCCTCCAAGCACAGCTGGCTGTACGGCAACACCGACAGCCCGGAGGGGCTCACCAACACCCCGGGCGGCGACGCGCGGCGGCTGTTCGACGAGTCGCACGCGCTGCTCGCCCAGACCTATCCGGCGGGCACCAAGTTCCGCCTCCAGCGGGACTCCGGTGACAACGCCGCGTTCTACATCATCGACCTGATCGACCTGGAGCAGGTCGCCCCGCCGACCTCCCAGCCCTCGGGCTGCGTCTCCATCACGCAGTACGGCGCGGTGGCGAACGACGGGATCGACGACACCGCCGCCATCCAGCGCGCGGTGACGGCCAACCAGAACGGCCAGATCGGCTGCGTCTGGATCCCGGCGGGTCAGTGGCGCCAGGAGCAGAAGATCCTCACCGACGACCCGCTGGACCGTGGCCAGTGGAACCAGGTGGGCATCCGTGACGTGACGATCCGGGGCGCGGGCATGTGGCACTCCCAGCTCTACACGCTGACCCCGCCGCACGAGGCGGGCGGGATCAACCACCCGCACGAGGGCAACTTCGGTTTCGACATCGACGAGAACACGAAAATTTCCGACATCGCGATCTTCGGCTCCGGCACGATCCGCGGCGGTGACGGCAACCACGAGGGCGGTGTCGCGCTCAACGGGCGGTTCGGCAAGAACACGAAGATCAGCAACGTCTGGATCGAGCACGCCAACGTGGGCGTCTGGGCGGGCCGCGACTACGACAACATCCAGTCCCTCTGGAACCCGGGCGACGGCGTCGAGTTCACCGGGATGCGGATCCGCAACACCTACGCCGACGGCATCAACTTCGCCAATGGCACCCGCAATTCGACCGTGTACAACTCCTCGTTCCGCAACACCGGCGACGACGCTCTCGCCGTCTGGTCCAGCAAGTACGTCAAGGACCAGTCCGTCGACATCGGCCACGACAACAGCTTCCGCAACAACACCATCCAGCTGCCGTGGCGAGCCAACGGCATCGCGATCTACGGCGGTTACGGCAACAAGATCGAGAACAACATCATCGCCGACACGATGAACTACCCGGCCATCATGCTGGCGACCGACCACGACCCGCTGCCCTTCTCCGGGCAGACGCTGATCGCCAACAACGCGCTGTACCGCACCGGCGGAGCCTTCTGGAACGAGGACCAGGAGTTCGGCGCGATCACCCTCTTCCCGCAGAACCTGCCCATCCCCGGCGTCACGATCCGCGACACCGACATCATCGACTCCACCTACGACGGCATCCAGTTCAAGACCGGTGGCGGCCTGATGCCCGACGTGAAGATCCGAGACGTCCGGATCGACAAGTCCAACAACGGCTCCGGCATCCTCGCGATGGGCGGCGCGCGCGGCAACGCGACGCTGACCAACGTGACGATCACCAACTCGCGTGACGGCCATGTGCTGATCGAGCCCGGCTCGCAGTTCACGATCAGCGGCAGCCCGACCGCCGCACGCGCCAAGCGGTAGTCATCTCTGTACGGTTCCCGGGTCGGCGGTTCGCCCGCCGGCCCGGGAACACACATATTTCCCCGCCACGGCTCTGGGAAGTGCAAGGTCCGGCCGCTACCCTCCGCGCATGATTCCCACGGTTGTCTGGGGTACCGGCAACGTCGGCCGCGCGGCGATCCGCGCCGTCGAGGCCCATCCGGCACTGACACTCACCGCCGTCCTCGTCCACGATCCCGGCAAGGTCGGCCGGGACGCGGGCGAGTTGGGCGGTCTCGGCCGCACGCTCGGCGTCGCGGCCACCGACGACATCGCCGCCGTCCTGGCCGGCCGCCCCCGGGCGCTGGTCTACGCGGCGTCCGGCGACATCCGCCCCGACGACGCGCTCACCGACATCGGCCGGGCGATCCGGGCCGGAGCCGTCGTCGTCACGCCCTCCCTCTATCCCCTCTACGACCAGCGCAACGCCCCGCCCGAGCTGCGGGACCCCGTCCTGGCCGCCGTCGCGGAGGGCGGCGGCTCCCTCTTCGTCTCCGGGGTCGACCCCGGCTGGGGCAACGACGTCCTGCCGCTGCTGGTCAGCGGTCTGGGCACCGAGGTGGACGTGATCCGCTGCCAGGAGATCTTCGACTACTCCACGTACGAGCAGGAGGATTCGGTACGCCACCTGATCGGCATGGGCCACCCGCTGGACTACCAGCCGCTCATGCTCGCCGAGAGCGTTCCGACGATGGTGTGGGGCGGTCAGATACGGCTGATGGCCCGGGCGCTCGGCGTCGAACTGGACGAGATCCGCGAGACGCTGGACCGCCGGGCGCTGGAGACGACGGTGACCACCCGCACAATGGGCGAGTTCGCGGCGGGCACCCAGGGCGCGGTGCGGTTCGAGGTGCAGGGCATCGTGGGCGGCGAGCCCCGCATCGTGATCGAGCACATCACCCGCATCCATCCGTCGTGCGCCCCGGACTGGCCATCCCCACCCGACGGCGTGGGCGCGCACCGGGTGGTGATCGAGGGCCGCCCCCGTATCGAGGTGACGGTCGAGGCGTCCGACGAGGGCGAGAACCGGTCGGCGGGCGGTAACGCCACGGCGGTCGGGCGGCTCGTCTCGGCGATCGACTGGCTGGTGGACGCCAAACCGGGCCTGTACGACGCACTCGATGTCCCGCTGCGGCCCGCTGTCGGCAGGCTGGGAAGGAGAACGGCATGATCATCGACATTCCGGAGGGCCAGGAGCCCATCGGTTACGTGTGGGGGGAGATGGTCCCCGGCATCGGCATGGCCGCCGCCACCTTCTCGATGTCCGTGTACGAGCACACGACGCTGGGCCTGCGGGAGTTCGAGGCGGCCCGGCTGCGGATCGCGCAGATCAACGGGTGCCTGTTCTGCCTGGACTGGCGGACGGAGCGGGACGGCGCGAAGGTCGAGGAGGAGTTCGCTCAGGCGGTGACCGAGTGGCGTACGACGGACGCCTTCGACGCGCGGACCCGGCTGGCGGCGGAATACGCGGAGCGGTACGCGCTGGACCACCACGGTCTCGACGACGCCTTCTGGAAGCGGATGACCGCGCACTACAGCCAGGTGGAGATCGTGGAGCTGTCCATGAGCATCGGCTCCTGGCTGGCGTTCGGGCGGCTCAACCATGTGCTGGGGATCGACGCGGTGTGCGTGCTGCCGGGTCACTGACGGAGTCCGGGGCCGCCGGGTTGGCACTCCCGGCCCCGGGCTCTCCGTACGCCCGGTGGATCAGCGGCGCATATCGGTGGCGATGATCCGCTCGATGTTGCGCTCGGCGAGCGCGGTGATCGTGACGAACGGGTTGACGCTGACGTTGCCGGGGATCAGGGCGCCGTCGATGACGTACAGCCCCGGATAACCGTGCAGCCGACCGTAGTTGTCGGTGGCCTTGTCGAGGACCGCTCCGCCCAGCGGGTGGTAGGTGAGGTGGTCCCCCCAGATCTTGTAGGTGCCGAAGAGGTCCGTGCGGTAGATCGTCCCCTCCTTCTTGTTGATCTTGTCGAAGATGGTCTTCGCGGCGTCGATCGACGGCTGCTTCCACGCCGTCTGCCAGTTCAGTTCGGGCCTGCCCGCCGCCGCGTTCCAGGTGAACTCGGCCCGGTGGGGGTTCTTGGTGATCGAGAGGTAGAACGAGGCCCAGGTCTCGATCCCGGTGGGCAGCGGAGCGACTTCGGCGAACGCTCCGCCGGCGTCCCAGTTGTCGATGCCGCCGGTGGGGATGGACGACTGCACCTTCCCCGTCGGGTCCCAGAGGTGGTTGGCCCGGCCGCACATGACGTTGCCGTTGTCGCCCCAGCCCTTGCCGACCTCGTTGTTCAGGCCGGGCAGCGCCCCGGTCGCCTTCAGCCCGACGAGCAGCTTGCTGGTGCCGACGCTGCCCGCGGCGAAGAAGACCCTGTCCGCCGTGACCGTCTTGGTGACGGCGGTCCGGCCGGTGGTGTCCAGCTGGTCGATGAGGACCGTGTAGCCGCCGCCGGAGGCCGGGGAGACGCGGGTGACCTTGTGCAGGGGGCTGATGGTGACCCGGCCGGTGGCCTTGATCCGGTCGATGTAGGTCTTCTGGAGCGACTTCTTGCCGTAGTTGTTGCCGTAGAGGATCTCGGCGTCCAGCGCGGACTTCGGGACGGTCCCGGCCGCCTCCTGCTTCATGTAGTCCCAGTCGTACACGGCGGGCACGAAGAGGAACGGGAAGCCGGAGCGCTGGGCGTGCTTCCGGCCGACCCGTGCGTACTGGTAGCAGTCGACGGAGTCGAACCACACGGGGTCGATGGTGGTGACGCCGAGGTCCGCGTTGGCGCGCGGGTAGTACGTGCTGTACATCTCGGCGGCGTTCACCGACGGGAGGATGGCGGCGAAGTTCTCCCGCTTGGGCGTGACGGCCATACCGCCGTTGACCAGCGAGCCGCCCCCGACGCCGCGCCCCTGGTAGACGGTGATGCCGGCGAACTCCTCGGCGTCCAGGATGCCGGTGTAGCGGTTGACGTTCTTGTCGATCGGGAAGCCGAGGAAGTTGCTCAGCGGCTGCTTGGTCCTGGTGCGCAGCCAGAAGGAGCGGTCGTCGGGCTTGGTGGTGTTGGCGAAGATCTTGCCGTCCGCGCCGGGGGTGTCCCAGGCCATGCCCATCTCGACCATGTGGACGTCCGTGCCGGCCTGGGCGAGCCGGAGAGCGGCCACCGAACCGCCGTAGCCGGTCCCGATGACCAGCACCGGCACATGGGCGCCGGATCCGATGGGGGCCGCTGCCGCGCGGGGCGTGGCCCAGACCGGCGTGGTGGGTCCGGCGAGCGCCGCGACCCCGAGAAGAGAACCTGTTCCTGTGATGAATCTTCGACGCGATACACCCTTGGGGGCGTTGTTGTGCAGGGTAGTGTCGTTCATGTGACATCCCTCACTCTCGACAGAGTGCAACAGGTTCTACTGTCGATCGCGTGGTAAGTCACTAGAAACTTGGGGGTAACTTCCCCCTGCGGATGCGCACGCCCGAGGGGCCCCGGACCGTGCGGTCCGGGGCCCCTCGGATGTGAGCCTTCGTCCAGCGATCAGTAGGCGCCGAAGACGTTGTCGATCGAGCCGTACCGGTCGGCGGCGTAGTTGCACGCGGCGGTGATGTTGGCGACCGGGTCGTAGCTGTCGGTCGAGGTGCCGGGCACGTGGTACGCCTGGAACGTCGGGTCGATGACCTGGAGCAGCCCCTTGGACGGGGTGCCCTTCACCGCGTTGGAGTCCCAGTTGTTGATGGCGTTCGGGTTGCCCGAGGACTCGCGGATGATGTTGCGGTGGATGCCCTCGTAGCTGCCGGGGATGCCGTGCTGGGCCATGACCGCCAGCGACTCCTTGATCCAGCCATCGAGGTCGTTGGTGTACGTGGCGGGAGCGGCGGCGGCCGGGGCGGCGGCGGGCGCGGCCGTGGTGCGCTCCGAGCGGTCGGCGCGCTCCGCCGTTGCGGTGCGCTCGGCGGCCGGGGCGGCCTCGGCAGCCTTGGCGGCCTTGGCGTCTGACGGGGCGGCAGCCTTGGCGCCGATGGTCAGCGTGATACCCGGGTGAATAAGGTTCGGGTTCTCACCAACGGCCTTGCGGTTGCCTTCGTACAGCTTCTTCCAGCCGCCGTTGACGGAATACTCGCGGGCGATCTTGGAAAGCGTTTCGCCGGACACCACGGAATGCTTGGCGGGCGCGGCCTTCGTCACGGAATTCGCCTGGGCGGTCACGGAGACGGGAGCGACCGCCTTTTCCGCGGCGACGGAGTGCGCGGGGGCGGCGGAGGCGGTGGTGGCGCCGAGCACGGGGAGGGCCAGAACGGCTCCACCTGTGGTCACGGCGGCGATGCCGCGGCTCAGCGAGACGGACTTGGGACGGCGGTGCTTACCCTGTGCGGGCATGGGGAATTTCCTCTCCGGCGCCTACGAGGTGAGCTGTCGGGTTCAGACGGGAGATGTCTGGCCGCATGGACGTGCGACTTCACCCCTAGCCGTTCCGGAGACCGGATCGGCGGCTTACCTGGGTCCCCCGCTCCTGCCGTACGTGGGTGGGTTTCGGATTCCCGGACGGCGGCAGGATTCGGCGTTCCATCCGGATTGAGCGTGACCGTAGGCGAAAAGCGCCGAACAGAACAAGCCCCGAATTCCGGATGACCTTTCTCCGCAAGATCGAATTACGGAATTCCCGGCCGCGCCCGTTCCGTCACGGTGTCAACTTTCTTGGCACAGAAGGGAACCGAACCTTCCGATTCCGCGTCCGCACCCCCGGACGTGACGCTCACCACTTCGTACGGGGCTGACCGAAAAGGGCGCGGTCAAAACAACCCAAGAAGCTCAATAGCCCTTTTATGGAAGAGGGGGTTAAAAGGCCGAAATCGCCCATACCGCCCCACCGAAACGGACTTTTCGGGCGGTTCCGTAGGCCGGGTCGGAGGCCCCGCGCGGCCAGGGCTTACGGTGTGGGGTGGAGACTAGTAAGCCAACCCTTACCTCCGACGTACGCTGTACCTGCCCGCGTTCGCCCGCCTTAAGGATCACCACGCCATGACACGCCCCGTCCGCGTCGCCATTGTCGGAGCCGGCCCTGCCGGTATCTACGCTGCGGACGCGCTGCTCAAATCCGAGGTCTGCCAGGACCCGGGTGTCTCGATCGACCTGTTCGAGCGCATGCCCGCACCCTTCGGCCTGATCCGTTACGGCGTGGCCCCCGACCACCCCCGGATCAAGGGCATCGTCAAGGCGCTGCACCAGGTGCTGGACAAGCCGCAGATCCGCCTCTTCGGCAATGTGAGCTACCCGAACGACATCGACCTGGACGACCTGCGGTCCTTCTACGACGCGGTGATCTTCTCGACCGGCGCCGAGGCCGACCGGGCGCTCGACATCGCGGGCATCGAGCTGGACGGCTCCTACGGCGCGGCCGAGTTCGTCTCCTGGTACGACGGCCACCCCGAGGTGCCGCGCACCTGGCCGCTCACCGCGGAGAAGGTCGCCGTCCTCGGCGTCGGCAACGTGGCGCTGGACGTCGCCCGGGTGCTGGCCAAGACGGCCGACGAGCTGCTGCCGACCGAGATCCCGGACAACGTGTACCAGGGCCTCAAGGAGAACAAGGCGCTGGAGGTGCATGTGTTCGGGCGGCGTGGCCCGGCGCAGGCCAAGTTCAGCCCGATGGAGCTGCGCGAGCTGGACCACTCCCCCAACATCGAGGTCATCGTCAACCCCGAGGACATCGAGTACGACGAGGGCTCGATCGCCACCCGGCGGGAGAACAAGCAGGCCAACATGGTCGCGCAGACCCTGGAGAACTGGGCGATCCGCGATGTCGGCGACCGCCCGCACAAGCTCTTCCTGCACTTCTTCGAGTCCCCGGTCGAGATCCTCGGCGAGGACGGCAAGGTCGTCGCGCTGCGCACCGAGCGCACCGAGCTGGACGGCACCGGCAACGTCCGGGGCACCGGCAAGTTCACCGACTGGGACATGCAGAGCGTCTACCGGGCCGTCGGCTACTACTCGGAGGAGCTGCCGAAGCTCCCCTTCGACGTGGCCTCCGGCACGGTCCCGCACGAGGCGGGCCGCGTCATCGCCGGGGACGAGCACATGGCGTCGGTCTACGTCACGGGCTGGATCAAGCGCGGCCCGATCGGCCTGATCGGCCACACCAAGGGTGACGCCAACGAGACGGTCGCCTGCCTCCTGGAGGACCGCGCCGCAGGCCGTCTGCCCGAGCCGGCGACGCCCGCCCCGGAGGCCGTGGAGGCCTTCCTGGAGAGCCGCAACGTCCGCTTCACGACGTGGGAGGGCTGGCACAAGCTGGACGCCCACGAGCAGGCGCTCGGCGTCGCCCAGGGCCGTGAGCGCATCAAGGTCGTGGAGCGCGAGGGCATGCTGGACGCCTCCGGCGCCTGATCAGGGCCGTCGCAGGGCCGTCGCAGAGCCGTCACCGCTCGGCTCAGGCCGGGTCCGGGGTACTCGTCGTGCCTCCCGGGCCCGGCCCGCGGAACGTCCGCCACAGGTCCGGCGGGGCGGTGTCCCGGGACGGCTGCGGCGCCTTCTCCGGGAGGTGCGTCCAGCGGGCGGCGACCAGGAGCGCGATGTCGTCGGGCCGGTCGGTGGCCTGCCGGGCCTCCCCGATCACCCGGTTCGCCAGCTCGGCCAGCGGGACCGGGCCGATCCCGGCGATGGTGGCCCGCAGCCGTTCGATGCCCTCGTCGATGTCGGTCCCGGGGCGTTCGATGAGCCCGTCGGTGAACAGGGCGAGCATGTCGCCCGGATCGAGTCGCAGCTCCGTGACGGGGTAGGTCGCCTGCCCGTCGATGCCGAGCACGATGCCGCCGGCCAGGTCCAGCACCTCGGTCCGGCCGTCGGGGTGCCGCAGCACAGGCTGCGGGTGGCCCGCCCGTACGGCACGGGCCCGCCCGGTGAGCGGGTCCAGCACGATGTAGCAGCAGCTGGCGAACTGGCCCGGGTCGAGATCGATGAGCAGCCGGTTGGTGCCGCTCATCACCTCCTGCGGGTCATGGTTGCTGAGGGCGAACGCCCTTACCGCGCTGCGCAGTTGACCCATGGTGGCGGCCGCCGAGACACCGTGCCCCTGGACGTCGCCGATGACCAGGGCGAGTTCGTCGCCGGTCTCGATGACGTCGTACCAGTCGCCGCCCACCTCCATGTCCTGGGTGCCGGAGAGATAGCGCCCGAGGGTGTCGACCCCGTCGACCTCCGGCAGCCGGTGCGGCAGCAGGGCGTCCTGGAGCCCCCGGGCGAGCGCCGACTCGCTGTCGTACCGCTGGGCGCGTTGCAGGGCCTGGGCGATCAGCCCGGCCAGCGCGGTCAGGACGGTGCGCTCCTCGGGGCTGAACCCCCGGGGCCGGTCGAAGCCGAGGATGCACGAGCCGACGGGCCGCCCCGACGCGATCAGCGGGAGGAAGGCGCGCGCGCCGACGTCGGTCTCCATCGGGATGCCCGGATAGGCGTCGGCCAGGCGCTGCATGGATTCGAAGAAGATCGGGCGGCCGGTGGTCAGGGTCTCCACGCCGGGGATGGAGACGTCGAGCCCGACCCCGTCGAAGCGGTCGAGGAACCCCTTGGGGAACCCCGTCTCCCAGGCGAGGTGGAGGTGACGTTCGCTCAGCAGGTAGATGGCGAGCTGCCGGCCGCCGAACGCGGGCAGCAGCTCCTCGGTGACCACGGCGGAGACCTGACGGGCCGTGACCGCCTCGGTGAGCGCGATGGCCAGGGCGACCGGGCGGTAGAGCGCGGAGGAGCGGTCGGCGGTGGAGCCGATGCCCAGCCCGGGCGTGGTGACGGACCCGGGCGCGTACGCCGGCCGTTCCGTGGCCTGGAAGACCGCGCTCAGCCCGTCGTGGCCGGGGTACAGGGAGACCGAGAGCCAGACCGACGGGGCCCGCCGGGCGAGGAAGTGGACGGGTTCGTCGGAGATCAGGGCCGCCCGGCAGTGGTCCTCGTACGCCGGATGCCCGAACCACGGCAGCACCTCCCACACGACGTGGCCCACCAGCTCGGCGCGGGGGAGGTCGAGCAGCTCCTCCGCGAGCGCGTTGGCGTAGGTGATGCGCCCGATCCGGTCCAGGGAGACGATCCCCCGGGGCAGCCGGTCCGCCGCCTCCGCGATGACGGGTCCCGCGCCGAAGTCGACGACGAAGCCGGTCAGATGGCTCTCCGCGCTCTCCCCGTCCGGGTGGGTCCAGCGGCCGGAGAGCTCCAGCAGGTGGTAGCGGCCGTCGGGCCCGCGCAGCCGCATCCTCCGCACCACCGGGTCGGCGGACTCCACCGCCTGCCGGGCCAGGGCCCACAGCCCGTACACGTCCTCCGGTACGAGGCGTTCGGCGAGGGCGTCGACGGTGCCGGGGAACTCCGCCGGCTCCGTCCCGAAGATCGCGCACAGGTCGTCGTCCGCGGTCAGGCCCCCGGAGTGCAGGTCCCAGTCGAAACTGCCGACCCGGACCGGGGGCGCGGGGGCGGCAGGCAGCTGGACGGGGATCGGCTCCTTCTCCCAGACGACGGGGAGGGACCGCGACTCCAGATCGGTGAGCGCGGCCCCGAGGCGGTGGCCCAGGCGCAGCAGCCGCTCCCCGTCGGCGGGAGCGATCTCCTCGCCCGGGGTGGCGGTCCGCAGGACGGCCATCACGCCCATGCTGCCCTGCGGGCCGGTGATCGGGACCCACAGCGAGCCGAACGGGAACGGCAGCCCCGCCATCAGCTGGGGAAACCGCCGCATGCCCTCCTCCGCGTCGGCGAGCAGCACGGGCCGCCCTGAGCGGTAGGCCTCGGAGACGGGGAACGGCCGGTTCACGTGCATCCGCCACCAGGGCCGGAACAGCGGCCCCGGCAGTCCGGCGAGGACGGCGAGGCGCAGCAGTCCGGGCGTCCCGGAGCGGAGGTAGATGCCGCCCGCGTATCCCCCGGCGGTCTCGACGGCGCTGACCACCCCCTGCGCGAGTACGAGGGACAGCTCGTCCGGTACTCGGCCGCCGTCGTCTTGCCCGGCCGCGGCCCCGTCTCCGGGGGACGGGGCGGGCCGGGTCTCATCGTGCCGGGTCACACAGCCAGCATGCTCCCCGCAGCGGGGGCCGCGCACGTCGGCGGACCGGCCGGAACCCCGTGCCGGCCGCTCCGCCGACGCGGTCTCAGTGCAGCTTGGCGACGGCGGTGCCGGTCGTCTTCCGGAATCCCTTCAGCGGGGCGCCGTCCAGGTCACCCAGCTGTCCCCACTCCAGGACGGTCACCGTGCGGCCGTCCCGGCCGACGGAGTGGAGGCCGATGTCGGTGGAGCCGACCTCCGGGTAGGACGTGTCGATGCTGTACACATGCGCGCCCTCCTCCACGTTCACCCGGCCGTGGTAGCGGCTGACGCCCTCCAGGCCGGGCTCCTGCTCCTTCAGCCGGTCGAGGCAGGTCGCCAGCGCGGTCCGCAGCTCGGCGGCGAGCGCCTTGGCCTTCGCGGCGGTGGGGGCGACGGTGATGGTCTGCCGGGCGCCGGTGTCCAGCTCGGTACGGAAGTCCCGGTGGCGGGTCCCCTTGGCCGGGATGGTCCCCGCCGTGCAGACGGAGCCCTCCTCGGGCAGGCCCTTGTGCACCGGCCCGGCGGTCCAGGGGGTGAGGGAGGCGGGCCACTGCCCGGCGGAGAGGAACTTCGGCGCGGCGGGGGCGGCGGCCGCGGGGGCCGTGGGCAGTGCGGTGGCGGCGAGGCCGACGATCGCGGCGGTCAGGAGTGCGGTGCGGAACGTGCGGGTGGTGCGCATGGTGGTGATCCCCGTTCAGATGGTCGAGCGGTCGGTCGGTGGAACGGCACCAGCCTGGGGCGGGCCTCCCGGCGGCGACAAGCACGACACGGGTTCCGACGGCCCTGGAACCGTCCCACCTCCGGTGACGTGGGTGTTCTCGGCGGGGTGGAACGCCTTGGTGGGACGGCCGGGGGAGGTCGAGCGGGTGTCGGGTGACGAGGGAACGGGCGGTCGACGGGTGGGTGAGGAGCTCGCACGGGAGGTGCTGGCGGGCCGGCTGCGGGAGCTGCGGGACGGCTCAGGCCGGACGTACGCGTCGCTGGCCCGGCGGATCGGGGTCAGCGGCTCGACGCTCCACCGCTACTGCACCGGGCAGACCGTGCCGGCGGAGTTCGCCCCGGTGGAGCGGCTGGCACGGCTGTGCGGCCGCACCGTCGAGGAACGGCAGGCGCTGCACCGGCTGTGGCTACGGGCGGACGCGGAACGGCTGGAGCGGCAGGAGGCGGGCGCGGCCCCGGGTGCCGAGGAGTCGGGCTCTTCGGCGGACCCGGATGCCGAGAAGGCCAGTTCTGCGGCGGACCCGGATGCCGAGGAGGCACGTTCTGCGGCGGGTCCGGCATCCGAGGCTCTGGGCACGCCCGGTGCGGAGGCCCTCGGCGATTCCGGTGCGCCCGGCGCCACCTCCGTACACCGCGACGGGGACCGGTCCGCGCCCGTACCCCCGGCGCCCCGCTCCCCCGTCGTACGCCGGTGGGCGCCGGTTCTCGCCGTCTGCGCGGCCGTCGCCGCCCTGGCCACCGGTCTGGTCGCGGGCTTCGGCGGGCCCGCGCGGCCGGAGCGCCCCGAGCGGCAGCCACCGGTGGCTCGGCCCGCCGCTCCCCCGTTCACCTGGACCACCGACGACCATGTCTGGCGGTACGGCTGCGGGCACGAGTATCTCGTCGCCCGTCCCCCGGGCGCGGTCCCGCCGCCACCGGCCGAGGCGGACGCGGAGCCCTGGGCGCAGGCGCTCGGCGCGGTGCACGCGGGTGAGACCGGCGTACGGATCACCCTCCAGGGCACGGGCGAGCGGGCGGTGGTGCTGGAGGCGCTGCGGATCCGGGTGGTCGCGCGGCGGGGGCCCGCCGAGGGGCAGGTCCACCGGATGAGTTCCGGGTGCGGCGGGGCGCTCACCCCGCGGATGTTCGACGTCGATCTCGACGCGGAGCGTCCGGTGGCCCGGTCCGTGCCGGGCAACGACACGGGTGAGCCCATCGCACCGGTCTCCTTCCCGTACCGCGTCTCGGCCGCGGACCCCGAGGTCTTCCTCGTCACAGGGCGTGCGGCCCGCTGCGACTGCGACTGGGTCGCGGAGCTGCGGTGGAGCGGCGGGGGCCGGTCCGGCACGGTGCGGATCGACGACGGCGGGCGCCCGTTCCGTACGAGCGGGGCGCCGGGCCGGCCCGTCCATGACTACAACTACGGGGCCCGGCGCTGGGCGGCGGCGGAGCCCGAGGGAGCCGGTTGACCGTCGGGGCCCGGGAGGGGACGGCGGTCCGGTGGCCGTCCGGGCGCCGCTGCGGCGATCCTGGGGACAGGCGGCCCGGACGGGTGACCTGCGGGGCGGCCGACGCTCCCACCTGGAGGTGCCGATGGACCCCGTCACCGCTCTGCGGCGTATCGCGTTCCTGCTGGAGCGCTCGCAGGCCGCCACCTACCGGGTGAAGGCCTTCCGGACCGCCGCCGAGGTGGTCGACACGATGGAGCCCGGGGAGGCGGCCGAGCGGGTGGCCGCGGGGACCCTGGAGCGGGTCTCCGGGATCGGCCCCCGTACCGCGCAGGTGATCCGGGAGGCCCAGGCAGGTGAGGTGCCGGGCTATCTGGAGCGGCTGGAGGACGAGGCGGCCGCCGAACCCGCACCCGGCACAGGCCAGGAACTCCTCTCCCGGCTGCGGGGCGACTGCCATCTCCACTCCGACTGGTCGGACGGCGGCAGCCCGATCGAGGAGATGGGCCGCACGGCGGCGGAGCTGGGCCATGAGTGGGCGGTGCTCACCGACCACTCGCCCCGGCTGACGGTCGCCAAGGGCCTGTCGCCCGAGCGGCTGCGGGAGCAGCTGGCGGTGGTGGAGCGGCTCAACGAGGAGTGGGCGCCGTTCCGTCTGCTGACCGGGATCGAGTGCGACATCCTGCCGGACGGTTCGCTGGACCAGGAGCCGGAGCTGCTGGAGCGGCTGGACGTGGTGGTCGTCTCCGTCCACTCCAAGCTGCGGATGGACCCGGCCCCGATGACCCGGCGTCTGGAGGCGGCCGTCCGCCATCCGCAGGCGAATGTGCTGGGCCACTGCACGGGCCGTCTGCTGTCGGAGCGCGGCAGGCCGGAGTCCCGGTTCGACGCGGACCGGGTATTCGCCGCCTGCGCCGAGGCGGGGACGGCGGTGGAGATCAACTGCCGGCCGGAGCGGCTGGACCCGCCCCGCCGGCTGCTGCGCCGGGCCGTGGAGGCGGGCACTCTGTTCGCGATCGACACCGACGCGCACGCCCCCGGCCAGCTGGACTGGCAGATCAACGGCTGCGCACGGGCCGAGGAGTGCGGCGTACCGGCGGAGCGGGTGGTGACCACCTGGCCGGTGGAACGGCTGCTGGACTGGGCGGGGTGACGGGGGCCCGGGAACGCCCGCCCCGGGCACGGGCCAGGGCGGTGCGGGTCTGCTGCACACAGGGACGCCCGCCCCAGGCACAGACCGGGGCGGGCGAGTCGCACCACAAGGGCGCCGGTCCTGCCGGGCCGTCTACTTCTCCGGGTAGATGTCTCCGGCGGCCATGGCGCTCTGCTGTTCGCTGCGGTCCCGGATCGTCCGGGACTTCTTCGCCAGCCGCTGACGTTCCTCGGGGTCCGTCGCGCGTTCCGCCGCCTCGGCGAGCTGCTGGGCTTTCTCACGCATCTGCCGCGCCAGGTCGGCGGGCTCGTCCGAACCGCTCATCACCACTCCTCGGGCCAGGGGAACCACTGCCTCCAGCGAACCAGTGACCGGAGGCTTCCGCATCCCGCGTACCCCACCGGGAACGTTTCACGTGGCGGCCCGGCTCAGCCGCCGGATCATCGCGCGCACCCGGGGGTGGCGTTCGTGGGCCTCGGACGCCCGCCGGTCCAGCTCCTCGCCCAGCCGCTTGGTCCGTTCGTCGATGTCGAGCTCGGCCAGCAC
This sequence comes from Streptomyces cyaneofuscatus, assembly GCF_033109485.1. Lineage (NCBI taxonomy): Bacteria > Bacillati > Actinomycetota > Actinomycetes > Kitasatosporales > Streptomycetaceae > Streptomyces > Streptomyces cyaneofuscatus. The sequence continues at coordinate 349,555 of NZ_CP137002.1, forward strand.
CCGGTCGATCTCGGCGAGCAGCGCCCCGTGCAGCTGCCACTGGCGCGGGTGCTCCTGGACGTCCTCCAGCAGCAGGTCGGCGACCAGGTCGCGGGTGGCGCGGCTGCGGGCGAGCGCCTCGGAGAGCCGGTCCTCCGCCGCCTCACCGTCGGCGGCGAGCGGGGTGGTGACGAGGACGGCGAAGCTTTCGATGGCGTCGGCGAGCTGGCCGAAGAGCTCCTGGAGCAGGCCCGCCACATCGGCCGGGAACAGCGTCTCCTCCGTGCGGGCCTTCGCCAGGTCGGTGAGGGTGCGGGACAGGACCCGCAGCACGACCGCGCAGATCTCCAGGGTGTCCAGTCCGGTGCGCAGGACGACCCGGTAGAGAAGCCCTTGTCTCACCCTGGGGTTGAGGGTGAGACTTTCCTCCGCCTGGCGGAGCGAGGCGTCGACCTCGACGATGTCGTGGTCGAGCCTGCGGGCCTCGTGGAGCCGGGCCGCCGCCCGGGAGACGGGGTTGTTCCCCACCACCTCCTCGCCCATGCTGCGGAGCATCGTGCCCATCCGGCCGGCCAGGGAGCCGATGGAGGTGCCCGCCGACGCGACCCAGACGGGCGGGGCGAAGACCAGGTTGAACAGGAGCCCGACCACCGCCCCGATGAGCGTCTCCCACACCCGGTCCCAGGCGGTGTCGGCGACCTGGGAGACGCCGAGCACGAGCATCGCGCTGATCGCCACCTCGGGGACGAACTCGTTGACCCGTACCAGCCGCCCGATGAGCAGCGAGGTGAAGATGGTCAGCCCGAGGCTCCACCAGCTCAGCCCCACCAGGGAGCTGAAGGCGATGGCGATGAGCACGCCGACGATGACGGAGTTCACGCGGCGGATGCCGGTGGTAAGGGTGGCGTAGAGGGTCACCTGCACGACCAGGAGCGCGGTGAGGGGGGCGGTCAGCGGTGCCGGTTCGGGCAGGGCCCACACGGCGACGGAGTAGGCGATGACGGCGGCCGCGGTCGAGCGGAGCGTCTGGACCCCCGCGGGTTCGGTGGTGCGCTGCACGAGCTTGATGACGGGCGCGGAAACGGCGGGCATGCCTTTGACCGTGCCCCGTTTCCCCCGCGCGCAGCGCTCCGCGCCCGGGGTGCCTCCGTACGGCCCTGTCCCGGTGGCGGGACGAGGTCCCGTCCGTACGGCGTGCGCGCGGGCAGCGACCGAGGGACTCTGGATGCATGGCTGTTCTCGTGAATCCCCCCACAGAGACGCCCCCCGCCGAGGGCTCGATCGGCGATGCCCACGAGGAGCGCCCGGACGGCGGTGTCTGGGAGCACCCGGCCGTCTGGATCGGCCTCATCGTGCTCGGTGCGCTGCTGGTCGCCGGGTTCTTCGTCGCGCGGGTCTTCGGTCTGGCATGAGCGGGAGGAAGCCGCCCTCGGCGCGCCGGATCGCCGACGCGCTGATGGAGGAGTGCGGCCGGACGTACGCGGAGGAGGCGGGCATCCGGCTCAAGGACACCCCGCAGCCCCTCTACCAGCTCCTCGTGCTGAGCCTCCTGCTGTCCGCCCGCATCCGCGCCTCGGTGGCCGTCGCGGCCGCCCGGGTCCTCTTCGACCACGGCATGCGCACCCCGCGCCGGATGGTGGACGCCACCTGGCAGCAGCGGGTCGACGCGCTGGGAGAAGGCCACTACCGGCGTTACGACGAGCGCACCGCCACCCAGCTCGGTGACGGCGCCCAGCTCGTCCTGGACACCTGGCGGGGCGATCTGCGGCGACTGCGCGAGGAGGCCGACGGCGACCGGGACCGGCTGATGGAGGGGCTCCGGCGCGTGCCGGGCATCGGACCCGCCGGCGCCGACATCTTCGTACGCGAGGTGCAGTCCGTCTGGCCGGAGACCGGCCCCTGGCTGGGGGCGAAGGCGCTGCAAGGGGCCGAGCGGCTCGGCCTGCCCACATCCCCCGGCAAGGCGGCCCAGGCGGCGCGCGGACACGACGACGCGAGGTTCGCGGCCGCGCTCGTGCGGGCGGCCCTGAACAAGGACATCGTGGACGCGGTCACGGAGGCGGCACGCCGTCAGTAGCACCATCCGCACGGGGAGCCATCAGGAGCACCACCCGCACGCGGGCTGGCGCCCGGACCCGTACGCGCGGAAGCGCCCGTACCGTACGACTGATCGCGACGGCACGGGCGCCCCACCACCTCAGTGGCCGGAGGCTCCCCGCAGTGCGCGGGCCCGCTCTTCCTCCCGGCGGGCCGCCTCCTGCTCCTGCCTTCCTTCGGCCTTCATCCGCTCGTCGCCGAGGGCGATGCCGTCCGACTCCTTCTTCATGCCTTTCAGCCGGCGCGCCTTGGCGCGGGCCATGTCGGTGCTCCTACCCACAGGTGCCTCCGTACCGCGAGGAGATTCACGCTTCTCCCTCCCACTATGCCTACGCGCGCCGCAGAATGCAGGAGGCCGCCGGTGCGGGCTCTAGAGCACCGGCCCGTCGTCCTCGTCCTCGGGTCCGCCGGCCTCGACCCGCAGTGCCAGGTCCTGCAGGACATCGGCCGACGAGACGTCCGTCTGCCCGGAGTCGTGCACCTGCGCCAGCATCGTGAAAGCCAGCGTGAAGGCGCTCACGAGCTGCTCCACCGCGCCGCCGACCTCACGCCCGACCACGGTCACCACCTCCTCGACGGAGAAATCGTCGGGGATGGCGATGTGGGGCATCGTCTCGTTCAGCAGGGCGGTGACGGCGCCCGCTCCCGCATCCAGGTCTTCCCGTTCGAGGTCCGCCTCCAGCAGGCGCTGCATTTCGCGCGCCTCTGTGAGGATGCCGATCACGCGCTTCACGACTTCCCGTTGCTCCATGGCCGCGAGCATAGGGCGTGCGCACCGGTCACCACGTGCGGTGGAGTGCACTTCTGTGCGGCGTCCGCGTGCTGCCGCGGTGGCTCAGCCGGTGTCACGCACCGCCACGATGCCGTTGAAGACCCCCGCGTACGCCGTGCCGTCGGGGCCGATGGTGATGGGCGCCCAGTTGTTGTCGTACGCCGGTCCGGTGCCGGTCAGCTTGCGCCAACGGCGTTCACCGGTGCGGAAGTCGACGGCGGTGAGGTACCAGGCGTCGATGCCGAGGGCGTTGGGCTCCTTCTCGTAGAAGTAGAGCAGCCCGTTGGCGGTGGAGAGCTTGGGCACGGTGGAGGGTGAGCGGACGGCGCTCTCCCACACGGTGTCGCACCCGCTGCCGTCGGGCCGTACGTCGATGCGGGTGACACCGCCGACGACACTGCGGCCCAGCAGGAGCGAGGTGGGGTTCTCGTAGCCGTAGTTGTTCTCGACGACGAGGCTGTTGCCCCAGCTGATCAGGGAGTTGTCCGTGGTGGAGCGGCCGGAGCCGAAGACGGGGACCGAGCAGACGAGGCGGCGGTCGGCGGGGACGCCGGTGCCCCGGCGGTAGACGAGGACGTTCATGCGGTCGTCCGCGTTGTCGGTGATCGCCACGTACTCTTCACCGGTGCCGAAGAGGTCCGGCGTGGTGCCCGAGCCCTGGTTCACCGAGCCGGGCTTGGTGCCGGTGCCCCGGTCGTAGGTCTGGCGCCACTGGATGCGCGGGGTGCCGTCGGGGTCGGCGGTGAAGCTGTAGAGGGCGTGGTCGGAGACGATGGAGACCCCGTCCCGGGCCACGGAGAAGGAGTTCTGGATCTCCTCGCCGGTCAGCCGGACGGAGCGGATGACGGAGGTCTCCGGGTCGACCGTGCCGACCCGGCCGAGCCGGGTGACCCACCAGATGCGGCCCTGCCAGTCGGGCATCACGGAGGTGACGGGGTCGCAGGTGCCGCTGGGGAAGAGGTTGGTCCAGCTGACGCAGTCGTGCGGGACCTGCCCGGTGAGGTCCCAGTCGTTCTCGACGGTGAACTCCCAGCGGCCGGCCGCGTTCTGCCGGTGGGCGATGCGCAGGACGTGCTGGCGGGAGTCGGCGAGGACGACCCGGTCCTGGTCGTCGAGGTAGAAGTAGGCGCCGCCCGAGGTGTCCTTGAAGATCTTCGAGAAGTCGAGACGCGTGATCGCTTCGACGGTGGACGAGCGCTGCGGCAGCTTGTACTCGGCCAGCGTGTCGAGGGTGCGCGGGTCGAGCAGCTTGAGCAGGAAGCCGGTGAAGGTCCCGCAGACCGTGATCAGCCGGCCGGCCGTGTCGAAGGTGGCGGTGGCGCACTCGCCGCCGACCGGGGCGATCTTCTCGCTGACCACTTCCGGGTTCCGGCCGAGCGGCCCGGAGTACGGGTGGGTGCCGCTGCCCGCCGCGTCGGCGTGCATGCCGCTGCGGCCGTTGGGGGCGAGGTACGGGTGTTGCGGGGGCGCCTGGCCGGGGGCCGGGGAGGCGGTGGCGGGCGCGCCCTGGTAGTCGCCGACCAGGCGGTGGCCGGGAGCCTTCGGGATGTCGTCGGCCACCGCGGGGGCCGCGGGGGCCAGGAGGGTGACGGAGGCGACGGCGAGCGTCAGGGCCAGGACGCGGGTGAGCACACGGCGGTACGGCGGGGGCATCGGGCTCCTTGATTACGGACGGGGGTCGCGCCGCCGCCCGACGTTAGGACGCACCCCTTGAAGTGTCCATGGAAAGCGGAAGGGTTTCGCGGGCACGACACACGGCCGCAACACCGCGCCACGTGCGGCAATGCCCGCTCCACACCGAGCCGAGCCCCGTCCGCCTGTCCGCTACCGCCCGCCTGTCCGCTATCCGCTCGCCTGTCCGCGCGGGGGGAGCTTCTTGCGCGAGCGGTTCTCCAGCATCGCCCGGCGGATCCGGGCCGCCGCCGCGTGGGCGTGCTCCGGGGTCGCGGTGTGGTCGGCGACCGAGGTGACGAACCGGTGCAGGGGCTGCCGGCAGCGGGTGCACGGGGCGTCGGTCGAGGCGAGGTGGCCGTCCTCGCACTCGGGGTCGGAACAGGAACCGGGCATCAGCAGCTGCTCGGCGATGTCCTGGGCGCTCCAACGCCGGCGGCCGTCCTCGTCCTTCTCGTTGAGGGCGTGGGCCCAGCGCAGGTTCCAGCGGCGTTCGATGCGCTCCCGGAGGAGACCGGCGCTGCGGTTGCGGCCCAGCTCGTCGTGGATCAGGTCGTGGACGGTGCTCGGGACCCGGCCGCCGAGCGCCTGGAGAAGCTGCTGCGGCAGCGCCTGGAGGACATAGCCGCGCGGGTTGCTCTTGGCGTTCTCCCGCCAGCGGTCGCAGGCGCAGGACCCGTCGGGCCTTCTCGGCGCGTGGCAGCGCTCGCACAGGCCGCGGCACTCGGCGCACAGCCCGCCGTCGAGTCCGTCCAGGTGGGGCGCGGGCGCCCGGCCGCACTCCTGGCAGCAGGCGGCGCACGGCCCGCAGAGCCGCTCGCTGCCTGCCTTCGTCGTCCAGGTACGCATCTGGCACCGGCAGCAGAGGCCGGTGTTGCAGTACTCGTGGTGGGCGGCGCCCGAATGGCGTCCGGGGGGCGGAAAGGACATCTGCCCATTGTGCGTGATCGCCGGACACCGCAGGACCGGCGGCCGGAATCAGGGGTGCAGGCCGCTGACCAGGTTGGCGGTGGCGCCGATCCCGTCGTGGATGGTCGGCGCCATGCTCGTACTGGCCAGCAGGAAGCCCAGCAGGGCGCAGACGATCGCGTGCGAGAGCTTCAGCCCGCCGTTGCGGAGAAAGATCACCGCCAGGATCGTCAGCAGCACCACCAGGGAGATCGAAATGACCATGGCCAGCCTCCTCCGCCGCGCCGGATTTGCGGCATTCGGCCGCCAGTGTGGCGCAGCGGGGCGACCGTTCGGCGCACTGGCGTGTCCGCCGAACGGGTACTCCCGGCCTGTGCGGTGTTACGGGGTCGGAGCCGCGCCCGTCCGCGCACGGAGGAAGCGTTCCAGCCCGGCCAGGTCGTCGGTGTTGAGGTGGTCGGCCCCGGCGGCCAGGAGCTCGTTCCAGACCGCCTCGCGTTCGGGTCCCGGCAGGTCGGGGGTGGCCCAGAAGCGGATACGGCGGCCCTCGCGGTGGGCGGCCCGGACGAGGGTGCGGAGCCGGTCGCGCTCGGCGCGGGGGAAGGGGCCCGCACCGAGCCAGCCGAAGGTCTGGGTCCAGTTGGCGCTGATCAGCGGGGTGAACGAGGCGGGTGACGCGGTACCGAGGTCGTCGAGGCGGCCGTCGTAGAAGGCGAGGCGGGTGCGCTGGGCCTCCATCGGCACCCGGGCGGCGCGGTCGCCCGAGATGACGGCGGTGACCGCTCCGGGGCGGACCCGGCCGTGGTGGTAGCGGGTGAACAGGGAGCCGTAACGGGTGAGCTGCCGGTCGAGTTCGCGGTAGGCGGCGACGCCGTCGGCCTTGATGTCGATGAGGAGTTGCAGGGGCCGGCGGTGGTGCGGGTACACGCTGCCGTGTCCGGCCCGGACCAGGGCGCGTAACGGTTCGAGGTAGAGGCCGGCGAGGGTCCGGCTGGGGTCGAGCCCGGCGGGGTCGTGGGCGACGAGCAGCTCGCCGTCGACGAGGAAGATGTCGGCCTCGACGCTGGTGAAGCCGTGCGCGAGGGCGTCGTGGAGCGGACGCGGGTGCAGGTAGTCGTTGTGCGCGTGGGCGTGCCGGAGGGGGCGGGACCTGGAGGGGCGGCCGACGGTGGCCGGGGAGGCTGCGGCCGGGGACGCGGCGGCCACTCCGGCGGGAGCGGCGATCACCGCGGCGGCGGCGAGGGTGACGGTAAGGGCGCGGCGGCGGGTCGGGGCGGGCGGTGCGGCCATGGAGGCTCCCTGAAGCGTCTGCGGGGCCCGGGACGGGCCGGACGCGACGAGTATGGGCCCGGCCACCGGCAGACCGTCAGGTACCTGCCAATTGTTGGCGTGATCGTCGCCTGCCGGTCAGCGCTTGATAAGTGGATCGCGCTCCACGGACCCGCTCATGGGACGCGCTGACCACCCCCGTCACCCCACCGGGACACGCTCCACGGCCCGCTCGTCCCACCGGACCGTCCGGTCGCACCAGCGTTCCAGCAGCACCCGGTCGTGGCCGACGGCCAGGAGCGCGGCGCCGGACTCCGCGCGGTACGCCTCCACCACGGCGACCAGCGCGGCCGTCGTCGAGGCGTCCAGCATCGCGGTCATCTCGTCGCAGATCAGCAGCCCCGGCCGCAGCACGAGCGCCCGCGCCAGGCAGGCCCGTTGCAACTGCCCGTCGCTCACCGCGTGCGGGCGGCGCTCCAGCAGTTCGGCGGAGAGGCCGACCAGCGGGGCCAGCTCCGCCACCCGGGCCGGGACCTCGCGGCGGCGGCCGGTGGACCGGAGGGGCTGGGCGATAAGTTCGCGCAGGCTGAGGCGGGGGTCGGCGGAGAGGCGGGGCTGCTGGAAGACGACGCCCACGGCGGTGCGCTGCTCGCGCGGGGCTCGGTGCCGCCAGCCGCGTACGACCGTTCCGTCGAGGGTCATGGTTCCGGCGTCCGGGCGGTGCAGGAGGGCGGCGACCTTGGCCAGGGTGGACTTGCCGCAGCCGCTGGGGCCCAGGAGCCCCACCGCCTCGCCGTGCCCGACGCTCAGGGAGACATCGCGGACGACCGGGGCGCGGCGGTCGTACCCGGCGGTGATACGGGTCAGCTCAAGCATCGGCGGCCGCCTTCGTGAGGGTGTGCGCGTGGCCGGTCAGCCCGTGGTGGCAGGCGAGGCTGTCTGCGAAGGCCGGGCGTTCGGTGGTGCAGCGGTCGTCGGCGCGGGCGCACCGGGCGGCGAAGGCACAGCCGGCGGGGAGCGCGCCGAGCTCGGGCGGCATGCCGGGGATGGGGGCGAAGTCCCGTTCGGGCAGGGCGTCGAGCAGGCCCTTCGCGTACGGGTGGCGGGGGCCGGGTGCGCCGAAGAAGGGGCCCGCGTCGGCGATCTCGACGATCCGGCCCGCGTACATCACGGCGACCCGGTCCGCGATCCGCTCGGCCGCCGCCAGGTCGTGGGTGATGATCAGCAGCGCCCGGCCCTCGTCGGTGTGGCGGCGCAGTTCGTCCACGGTCCGCTCGACCAGATCCCGGTCGAGGCCGGTGGTCGGCTCGTCCGCGAGCAGCAGCGGGGCGTCGCCGATCAGGGCGAGGGCGGTGGCGGCGCGCTGGGCGAGGCCGCCGGAGAGTTCGTGCGGGTAGCGGTCGAGGTGGTCGGCCGGGAACGAGGCCCGGGCGGCCGCCTCCTGTACGGCGGCGGACCCGCGCAGCCCGGAGAGCTCCCGCAGGGTCTCCTCCAGCTGGGCGCGGACGGTGCGCACGGGGGTGAGGTGGGCGGCGGGGCTCTGCGGTACGAGGCCGATGCGCCGTCCCCGTACCGTACGGGCCAGCGTCCGCTCCCCCGCCGTCAGCAGGTCGGTGTCCCCGCCCAGCACCGCGCTCCCCGTGGTCTGCGCGTTGGCCGGGAGCAGGCCGAGCAGCGCGGAGGCGAGCACCGACTTGCCGCAGCCGCTCTCACCGACCAGGGCGAGGCACTCTCCCGGCGCGACGGAGAACCGGGCGTCGGTGACCGCCGCGATGTCCCGGCCGCCGCGCATCCGGAAGCGTACGGAGAGGTCCTGGACGTCGAGGACGGCCGCAGCGTGGTCGCGGGTCACAGCATCAGCTCCGATTTCCGGCGCGGGTTGATCCGGTCCCGCCAGGCTCCGGCGATCCCCGCCAGGGCGAGCGTCGGGATGATCAGGAAGAGGCCGGGGAAGAGCGTCGGCCACCAGTCCCCCGCGAGCAGCGAACCGCGCGCGGACTGGACGAGGTTGCCGAGACTGGCCTGGTGGGCGGGGAGGCCGAGCCCGAGGAAGGAGAGCGCGGACTCGTGCCACATGGCGTGCGGCACCATGAGGACCGCCGCGAGCCCGGCCTGCGGGAGCACCCCGGGCAGCAGGTGGCGCACGATGACCCGGACCCGGGACGCGCCGCCGGAGACGGCCGCGTCGATGAAGGGGCGCGAGCGCAGCGAGAGCACCTCGGAGCGGACGATCCGGGCGGTGGAGATCCAGTGGGTGAGGGCCACCGAGATGATGACCGGCCAGACCCCGGGCCGGAACATCGCCACGATGAAGATGCCGAGCAGCAGATGCGGGATGGAGGACAGGGTGTCGACGATCCGCATCACGATCCGGTCCGGCCAGCCGCCGAACGACCCGGCGAGCGCGCCGATCGCCGTGCCGATCACGGTCGCCGTCAGGGCCGCGACCAGTCCGACGAGCAGCGAGACGCGGAGCCCGTAGACACAGCGCAGCAGCAGGTCGCGCCCGACGTCGTCGGTGCCGAAGGGGTGGGCCCAGGACGGTGGGTGGAGCTTGTTCGACAGGTCGACGGCCTGCTGGTCGAGCTGGGCCAGCGGCGGCACGATCAGTACGGCGAGGGCGACGGCGACGACGATGGTCGCGGAGGTGGCGACCCGGATACGGCGGGTGGTGCGGCCCGGCAGCGGGGCGAGCGCGGTCTCAGCCATCGAAGGCCACCCGGGGGTCGGCGAGTCCGTAGAGGAGGTCGGAGAGGAGGTTGCCGAGCAGGACGGCGGCGGTGGCGAGCACCGTGAGCGCGGCCAGCAGGGAGAAGTCGACCGAGGTGGCGGCCTCCACGGTGGCGGCGGCGATGCCGGGCCAGCTGAAGACCGTCTCGATGAGGAGTGCCCCGGTGATGAGTTCGGGGACGCGGGAGCCGATCAGGGTGAGCATCGGCAGCATCCCGGAGCGCAGGGCGTGGCCGAGAAGCACCGTGCGCTCGCTCAGCCCGCGGGCGCGCGCCCCGCGCACCGGGTCCTCGGCGAGTGCGTCGGTGACCCCTTGACGTACGTACAGGAAGAACCACGGCAGCTGGGAGATCCCGAGGACGGCCGCCGGCAGGACGAGGTGGGAGGCGACCTGGCCGAAGGTGATGGTCTCGCTGGCGGCGTCGGTGAGCCCGCCGGCCGGGAGGACGTCCAGCTTCAGGGCGAAGAGCCAGATGGCGAGGAGGCCGAGCCAGAAGACGGGGGCGGCTTCCAGGGTGTACGCGGCGGAGCTGACTCCGCGGTCCAGCCAGCCGCCGGGCCTGCGGGCGGCGAGGACGCCGAGTCCGGTGCCGAGCAGGATGGCGATCAGGAACGCGGAGGCGGCGAGCAGGGACGACCAGCCCATGCGTTCGACGATCACGTCGGCGACCGGCTGGCGCATCACGCTGGAGTCGCCGAAGTCCCCCTGGAGCGCCGAGGTCAGCCAGTTCCACCAGCGGGTGACGAGCGGCTGGTCGACGCCGAGGTTGACCCGGAGCTGGTCCAGGTTCTCCTGCGAGGCGGTGAGGCCCGCGGTGCCCGCGTACGCCTTGACGGGGTCGAAGGGGGACGCGGCGGCGACGGCGAAGACGCCGAAGGTGACAGTGAGGAGGACCGGGACGGCGAACAGGGCCCGCCGTCCCGTCATCCGTGCCATCGGCCCCCAGGGGAGGCGCGGCTTCACTTCTTCGTGTCCCCGGTGCTCTCGGGCTTCCACTTCTCGACGTTCCACCAGGGGCCGGAGGCCAGCCCGTGGTCGTGCGGCTCGACCTGGGTGGTGAGGGGGCCGAAGCGGTCGTCGACGACGTAGAGGTGGTCGATGTGGGTGAGGAAGGTGTAGCCGGGGTTCTTCACCAGCTCGCGCTGGACGGTGTCGTAGGCCTTCTTCCGCTCGGCCTTGTCCCCGCTCCTGCGGCCGGCCTCGATCGCCGCGTCGACGGCCTTGTTGTCGTACCAGGCCATGTTGTTGAAGCCGTCGCCCGCGAGGGAGGACTTCAGCAGGGTGTACTGGTCGAAGTCGGGGTCGGCCGGCGAGCCGCCGCCCGCGAGCACGGCATCGTTCTTCATCCGGGGCTGGATGACCTCCCAGGTCCCGGCCTCGGTGCGGATGTCGATGCCCGCCTTCTTGGCGTCGGAGGCGTAGGCGAGGGCGTGCTCCTGGCGGAGCTTGTCACCGCTGAGGTACCAGAGGGGGAACGTGGCGCGCACGCCGTCCTTGACCCGGACGCCGTCCTTGCCGGGCTTCCAGCCGGCCTCGTCCAGGATCTTCTTGGCGGCGGCGACGTCGTGCTTGCGCTCGGTGCCCTGGGTGAACCACTCGCTGTCGGTGGGGACCGGCCCGTAGGCGGGCTTGCCGCTGCCGTTGAGGATGGCGTCGACCATCGTCTGCCGGTCGACCGCGACATCGAGGGCGCGGCGCACGGCGGTGTCACCGGCGACCTTGTTGTTGGTGGGCAGCGTCACCGTGCGGTAGTCGTAGCTGTTGGCCGCGTACGTCTTCTTGCCCTTGTCGTCCGCGAAGCCCTTGGCGAGGTTGGGCGGCAGGATCGCGCCGTCCAGGTCGCCGGAGCGCAGCCGGGTGGCGCGTACGTCGTCGTCCTTGATGATCGCCATGGTGAACTTCTTCACCTCGGGTTCGCCGCCCCAGTAGTGGGGGTTCGCGGTGAAGCTGAGCTTCTCGCCCTTGGACCAGTTGGTGAGGACGTACGGTCCGGTGCCGATCGGCTTGGTGGTGAAGGCGCCCGTGTTGACGTCCTGCTTGCCCGCGATGTGCTCGGGGGCGATGGGCAGGACGGTGCGCTGGGCGAACGGCGCGTAGGGGTACTTGAGCGTGAAGACGACGGTGTCCTCGCCCTTCGCCGTGACGTCCTTGACGGCGTCCAGCTCGGTGCGGGAGGGGTTGTTGGTCTTCGCGTCGAGGATGGTGCGGTAGGTGAAGACGACGTCCTTGGCGCTGAACGCCTTGCCATCGCTGAACTTCACGCCCTGGCGCAGCTTGTACGTGTACGTCAGCCCGTCCTCGCTGACCTCGGGCAGCGCGGCGGCGAGGGCCGGCTGGAGCTTCAGCTCCTCGTCCAGGGCGAGCAGCCCGTCGAAGATCTTGGAGTTGCCGTCCTTGCCGTAGCCGAGCAACGGGCTCAGGCTGTCGGGCTCGTAGGCGATGCCGACGACGGCCGAGGTGGTCCCGGTGCCGGAACCGGCCTTGGGGCTGTCCGGGTTGGAGCAGGCTGCCGCGGTCAGGGACAGTGCGGTCACCAGCGTGGCGGCGACCGCCCCCCGTATCGATCGGGCCGTCATACTCTGCACATCCCTGTTCAAGATCGACTGTTATTGCGAACGGTATGCAATTAAACAGCACGTAAAAGGCCCTGGTACACCCCGCCTCGACAGGTGAGACGCGGGTACGAGGGCCTTGGCCCGACAGGCTGCTACGGGGCGGGCAGCTCCGCCAGTTCCGCAACCGCCTCACGGTGGCTGCCCGCCGAGCCGTACGCGATCGAGTCCGCCTTGGCGCGCTTGAGGTAGAGGTGCGCCGGGTGTTCCCAGGTCATCCCGATCCCGCCGTGGAGCTGGACGCACTCCTCGGCGGCGTGGACCGCGACGCCGGAGCAGTAGGCCTGCGCCACCGCTACCGCGAGCGGGGCGTCGGGGCTGCCGGTGGCGAGGGCGTCGGCGGCGTTACGGGCGGCGGCGCGGGCCGAGACGACCTCCAGCCAGAGCTGGGCCATGCGGTGCTTGAGCGACTGGAAGGAGCCCACGGGCCGGTTGAACTGGTGGCGTTCGCGGGTGTACCGCACGGTCTCGGTGAGGCACCACTCGGCGATCCCGAGCTGCTCGGAGGCGAGCAGTCCGGCTCCGGCCAGCAGACCGCGCCGTACGGCGGTGGTGCTCGCGTCCGCGTCGGCGAGCAGGGTCCCGGCGGCGCCGGACAGGGTGAGGGCGGCGAGGGGGCGGGTCAGGTCCAGCGGTACGAGGGGTTCCACCACCACTCCGGGGGCCACAGCCTCGACCGCGTACAGGCCTTCGGCGGTAGGCACCAGCAGGACGTCGGCCACGGCCGCGTCGGCGACTCCGCGTACCGTGCCGTCGAGTGAGGTGAGGGCCGCCCGCGCACCGGAGGGCGGGGTGGCGAAGGGCACGGCGAGCACCGCCGTACGCGCACCGGAGGCCAGCTCGGCCAGGAGCGCGGCGGCCGGTCCGTCCTCCCCGTCGGCCAGTGCGAGCAGCGTTTCCGTCGCCACGACGGCGCTGGTCAGGTACGGGGCCGGGGCCACGCTGCGGCCCAGCTCCTCCAGGACCACGGCGGCCTCCCGGTGGGACGCGCCCTGGCCGCCGAGCTTCTCCGGTACGAGGAGTCCGGCGGCGCCGATGCCGGTGGCCAGCGCCTCCCACAGCCGGGGGTCGTACGGCGTGTCGGACTCGGTCGCCGCGATCACCGTCGGCGCGTCGGCCCGGTCGGCGAGGAGGGCGCGTACGGCGGAGCGCAGGTCCTCCTCGTCCTGGGTGTAGAGGAGGTCGGGGGTGGCGGGGGGCTGTCCCGGGGTGGCGGCGGAGGGCTGTCCGGGGGTGGCGGCGGGGGGCTGGGTGGGCGCGGTCATCGGCTCAGGTCCTTCCAGGCGACGTCCTTGTCGTTGCGGGGTTCGGCGGGCAGCCCGAGCACGCGCTCGGCCACGATGTTCAGCAGGACCTCGCTGGTGCCGCCCTCGATGGAGTTGCCCTTGGAGCGGAGGTAGCGGTAGCCGGCGTCGCGGCCCGTGAAGTCGACCAGCTCCGGGCGGACCATGGTCCAGTCGCCGTACAACAGGCCCTCGTCGCCGAGCAGTTCCACCTCCAGGCCGCTGATCTCCTGGTTGAGGCGGGCGAAGGCGAGCTTCATCCCCGAGCCCTCGGGGCCCGGCTGTCCGGCGACGAGCTGCTGACGCAGCCGCTCCCCGGTGAGCCGGGCGACCTCGGCCTCGACCCAGAGGGTGAGCAGGCGTTGGTGGGTGTCGTGGGTGCGCAGGTCGGGGCGGTTCCGCCAGGTCTGCGAGACCGGGCCGATCATGCCGCCCTCGCGCGGGATGCGGGAGCCGCCGATGGAGACGCGCTCGTTCATCAGCGTGGTCTGGGCGACCTTCCAGCCGTCGCCGACGGGGCCGAGCCGGTGGCTGTCGGGGATGCGTACGCCGGAGAGGAAGACTTCGTTGAACTCGGCCTCCCCGGTGATCTGGCGCAGCGGCCGGACGTCCACGCCGGGGTCGGTCATGTCGCAGATGAAGTAGCTGATGCCCCGGTGCTTGGGGAGGTCGGGGTCGGTGCGGGCGATGAGGATCGCCCAGCGGGCCAGGTGGGCGCTGGATGTCCAGACCTTCTGCCCGTCGATCACCCAGTCGTCGCCGTCGCGAACGGCCCGGGTGGCGAGCGCCGCGAGGTCGGAGCCGGCGCCGGGCTCGCTGAAGAGCTGGCACCAGACCTCCTCGCCCACCCACAGCGGGCGCAGGAAGCGGCGCTTCTGCTCGTCGGTACCGAAGCCGAGGATGGTGGGCGCGGCCATGCCGAGGCCGATGCCGATGCGGCGCGGGTCGTTGTCCGGCGCGTCGGCGGCGGCGAGTTCGGCGTCCACGACCTGCTGGAGGGAGCGGGGCGCGTCGAGTCCGCCGAGGCCCACCGGGTAGTGGACCCAGGCGAGGCCCGCGTCGAACCGGGCCTTCAGGAAGTCGGTACGGTCGGTCGTGGCGGGCGGGTGCGCGGCGAGCAGCTCACGGGTGCGGCGGCGGATCTCGGCGGCGTCGACGGCGGGTGCGGCGGCGGGGCTCATCGGGCACCTCCGGCCACTCCTGCGGGCACTCCTGCGGGCAGGACGACGATCCGGCCGGTGCTGGTGCCGTCGGCGACGCGCTGGACGGCCTCGGCGGCTCCGGCCATCCCGACACGCTCACTGATCAGGGGTTTCACGATCCCCTGGGCGGCCAGCTTGGTCAGCTCGTCGTGGCAGGCGCGGACGGCGGCCGGGTCCTTGGTGTTGTAGAGGCCCCAGTGCAGCCCGACGATGGAGTAGTTCTTCACCAGGGCGTGGTTGAGCGCCGGGGCCGGGATGCTGCCGCTGGCGAAGCCGACGACGAGGACGCGGCCCTCGAAGGCGATGCACTTGACGGACTTGGCGTACGCGTCGCCGCCGACCGGGTCGTAGACGACGTCCGCGCCGCGCCCGCCGGTGGCTTCCTTCACGGCGGCGACGATGTCCTCGCCGCGCCGGTCGATGACCAGGTCGCAGCCGAGCTCACGGGCGACGGCCGCCTTGTCCGGTCCGCCGACGACCCCGATCACGGTGGCGCCCGCGGCCTTGCCGAGCTGGACGGCCGCGCTGCCGACACCGCCCGCCGCCGCGTGGACGAGGAGGGTCTCGCCGGCCTGGAGGTGGGCGCGGCGGTGCAGGCCGAACCAGCCGGTCTGGTAGCCGATGTGGAGAGCGGCCGCCTCGGCGTCGTCCAGGGCGTCGGGGGCGGGCAGCAGGGCTGCCTCGTCCGCGACGACGTACTCGGCGAAACCGCCGTACGGCAGGGCGGGGGTGGCGAGGACGCGCCGCCCGTCCTCCGTCGTGCCGCACACCTCGACGCCCGGGGTGAACGGGAGCGGCGGCCGCACCTGGTACTGGCCCCGGCAGAGCAGGGCGTCGGGGAAGTTGACGTTCGCCGCGGCGACCCGGACGAGCACCTGCCCGTCACCGGGGGTGGGCCGGTCCGTCTCCTCCAGGCTCATCACCTCGCCCGGCTCGCCGTTCCGGTGCACTCGCCATGCCTGCATGAGGGGCCTCCACAACACTGTCGGCATCAACCGCTGCCGCTGTCGGCATTTCCACTGCTCGCGTAACCACTGCTCGCGTAACCAGCGCTCCGGCGCATACTAAGCGGTCGCTTGCCTGGATGGGAACACCCCGGTGGTGCTTCACCCCCGCTTCGGCTTGGCCCGCACATGCATCCGCTCGCCCTGCGGGCCGAAGAGGCTCAGGAACTCCACCGGCTTGTCCTCCGCGGGCCCGAACCAGTGCGGCAGCCGGGTGTCGAACTCGGCGGCCTCCCCCGGCTCCAGCACCAGATCGTGCTCGGCCAGCAGCAGCCGCAGCTTCCCGGAGAGCACGAACAGCCACTCGTACCCCTCGTGCGTGCGCTGCTCCGGTACCTCGCCGCTGCCCGCCTCCTGCACCATCTTGTACGCCTGGAGTCCGCCGGGCCGGGCGGTCAGCGGCAGCATCGTCCGGCCGTGCTGCACGATCGGCTTGGCCCGCACCCGGGGGTCCCCGACCGGCGGGGCGCCCACCAGGTCGTCGAGCGGGACCTCGTGGGCGCGGGCGATGGGGAGCAGCAGCTCCAGGCTGGGGCGGCGGCCGCCGGACTCCAGCCGGGAGAGCGTGGAGACGGAGATCCCGGTGGCGGCGGAGAGGGCGGAGAGGGTGACCCCGCGGTCCTTGCGCAGGCGGCGCAGGCGGGGGCCGACCCCGGTGAGGACGGCGTCGAGTTCGGGGTCGTCCCGGTCGTGTTCCTTCATGCGCCCATTGCAGAATCGGCAAGCGGGATTGTCAATCCCGCTTCGCCATTCCTGACGGTTTCAGTGGGCGAAGACCTCGAAGGTGACCGCCGGGCGCCCGCCGAACCGGTCGGCCTCGGCCCGCACCATGCCCTCCAGGAAGGTCCGGCAGTACGTCTCCGGCTCTTCCTCGCTCAGGGCCTCGATGTACGTGCGGTGCGCGAGCAGGGACGTGACGGAACGTTCGAACCCCGCCGTCGCGTCCACCGCGTGCGTGGGCCGGTCGCTGCCCGCCACGGCGGTCCACCGCACCCCGTCCCACGGCTCCAGGCCCTGTTCCTTCAGCTCCGGGAAGATCCACCGGTTGCCCGCGTCGGCGACTGCGTCCAGGGTGGCCCGGCCGACCGCCCGGTGGTCGGGGGTGTTCCAGGCGACGCCGCCCCAGGTGTCCCGGTGGTTCAGGGTGACGACCAGTTCCGGGCGGTGGCGGCGGATGGCGGCGGCGATGTCGCGGCGCAGCCCGGTGCCGTACTCGATCACCCCGTCGCGGTGGTCGAGGAACTCCACCGTACGGACCCCGACGACGGCGGCGCTCACCCGCTGCTCCCGCTCGCGCAGGGGCGCGCACTCCTCGGGCGGCAGGGTGTCGATCCCGGCCTCGCCCCGGCTGGCGAGGAGGTAGACGACCTCACGGCCGCCGTCGGTCCAGTCGGCCACGGCGGCGGCCGCGCCGTACTCCAGGTCGTCGGGGTGGGCGACCACCGCCAGGGCGCGGCTCCAGTCGGCGGGCAGGGGTTCGAGCGGCTGCTGCGTCATACCCGCAGGCTACCGACGATCATGCGAGAGAGCCGTGACCGGCGGATCTCCGGGTACGGGAGGGGAATGCGGGCGGGCCGTACGGTGCTGGAAACACGTACAGCCGCCGCTGGGGACACGTGTAGAGTCCCAGCCCTCCCGCCGCCCGCCCGGCCGTCGAAAGGAACCCCCACCCGTGACCAGCCCCGCATCCCTCTCCCCCGCCCAGGCCGCAGCCCGTCTGGAGGAGTTCACCGTGATCGATGTGCGGGCTCCCGGCGAGTACGCCGCGGGCCATGTACCCGGCGCGCTGAACATTCCGCTCGACAAGCTGCCCGACGCGCTGCCCGCCCTCAAGTCCGCGTCCGCCCGCGGCTCGCTGCTGGTGGTGTGCGCCTCCGGCGTTCGCTCCACCCGGGCCTGCGAGATCCTCGCGGGCGCCGACATCGAGGCCGCCACGCTGACCGGCGGCACGTCCGCCTGGGAGGGTGACGGCCGCGGCCTGGACCGGCCCGAGGGTGCCCGTGCCGTCTGGCCCATGGAGCGCCAGGTGCGGCTCGCGGCCGGTTCGCTGGTGGTGGCCGGGCTGGTGGCGGGCATCCGCTTCCCGGCCGCCCGCTGGCTCTCCGCCGGGATCGGCTCGGGCCTGGTCTTCTCGGCCGTCACCAACACCTGCGGCATGGCGTCGGCCCTGTCGAAGCTCCCGTACAACCGGGCGCCGCGCTCCGCCGAGGACCTGGACGCCACGCTGGAGGCGCTCCAGCGCTGACGTCCGCCGCGCCGATGGTCAGGCTTCGTCCCTGACCATCGCGAGCAGCCGGTCCAGGACGCGCGGTCCGCCGGCGCGCACCCCGTCGTGCTCGTACTCGTTCGTCACCCAGGTGCGCAGCCCCCGGATCGCGGCGGCGGTGCGCAGCGAGTGCTCGGTGTCCACGTACATGTCGTCGTGGTAGACGGCGGCGGCGACGGGCACCTCGTTGGCGGCGAGCCGCTCGGGGTCGTAGAGCGTGGGCCAGTCGGTGCGCTGCGCGAGGAGCTCGGCGGTCTCGCGGAGCGGGCGCAGCGCCGGGTCGACGTCGAAGTGCCAGGGGTGGACGGTCTCGCCGGTGAAGAGGAGCGGCCCGTCGCCCGCCAGGGCCGCCGCCGCGTCGAACTGCGGGAACTCGGTGCGTACGCGTTCGGCGGACCAGCCGGTGGGGCGCTCGCCGTATCCGTAGATCGCCTCGTGGACCAGGGCATAGAGCGGGTGCCCGGCGAACGAGGTGGCCGAGCGCAGGGCCTCCTGGAAGGTGTCGGAGAGCTCGGTGCCGTGCGGGGTGCGGACGAACGCGTTCTCCAGCAGGTAGTGGAGCTGGTGGCTGCCGCTGCCGGCGCCGAGCAGGATGCCGAGCGACTGGAAGAGTTCGGGGGTCAGCCGGTGGCCGGCGCTCTCGGGACGGTGTTCGGCCAGGTACGCGGCGATGGCGCGGGCCCGGTCGACGTCCTGCGGGTAGCGGGCGTAGTGCGCGGCGACCTTCCGTTCGATACGGGGGTACGCGGCCCGGTAGACGTCGTCCGCGTGGGCGTCCAGCGAGGGCAGCCCGCCCGTGATGAGGACCGCCGCGAGTCCCTCGGGCGCCGAGGAGAGGTAGCGGACCGCGCAGAACCCGCCGAAGGACTGGCCGAGCACCGTCCAGGGGGCGCCGCCGGTCAGCCGGGGGCGGATGAGCTCGCAGTCCCGGACGATGGCGTCGGAGCGGAAGTGGGCGAGGTAGTCGGCCTGCTCCCGGGGACCGCCGAGCAGCGGGAGGGTCTGCCGGTTGGCGGGGGTGGACAGGCCGGTGCCGCGCTGGTCGAGCAGGAGCACCCGGAACTCGCGCAGGGCCCGGCCGAGCCAGGCCTCCGTACCGGTGAACCGGCGGGCGCCGAAGCCGGGGCCGCCCTCCAGGTAGACCAGCCAGGGCAGCTCCTCGCCCGCCCTCCCGGCGGCCACGGCCTCGCGCCCGTACACCTCGATCTGCTCGCCGCCGGGGTCGCTGTGGTCGAGGGGGACGGTGAAGCGGTGGTCGGTGAGGACGACGCCGGGCTGGCGGTAACTGGTCACGGGTGCTCCTGGGTCGTGGGGCCGGGCGGGTCCTGATGAGTCCTGATGAAAGGGCCAGTTCAGCACATGGCCCGGCGCCGTCGGCGAAGGGGCGGGTGCCCCGGACGGTCCCGGCCCGTGTGCGCCGCGCCCGGGGCGCTCCTACTGTGCGGACATGATCCGGTTCGAGCAGGTCGGCAAGGTCTACCCGGACGGGACGACGGCGGTCGACGGGCTCTCCTTCGAGGTGGCGGAGGGTGAGCTGGTGACGCTGGTCGGGCCGTCCGGCTGCGGCAAGACGACCACGATGATGATGGTCAACCGGCTGATCGAGCCGACCTCGGGCCGGATCCTGGTGGGCGGCGAGGACATCGCCGGGATCGACCCGGTGAAGCTGCGCCGCCGGATCGGCTATGTGATCCAGCAGGTCGGCCTCTTCCCGCACCGCACGGTCCTGGACAACACCGCGACCGTGCCCGCGCTGGTCGGCTGGAAGCGCGCACGGGCCCGGGAGCGGGCGGCGGAGCTGCTGGACCTGGTGGGTCTGGACCCGAAGACGTACGGCTCGCGCTATCCGTCGCAGCTCTCCGGCGGTCAGCGCCAGCGGGTCGGCGTGGCGCGGGCGCTCGCCGCGGACCCGCCGGTGCTGCTGATGGACGAGCCCTTCGGAGCGGTGGACCCGGTGGTGCGGGAGCGGCTGCAGAACGAGTTCCTGGCCCTCCAGGAGCGGGTGCGCAAGACGGTCCTGATGGTCACGCACGACATCGAGGAAGCGGTCCGGATGGGCGACCGGATCGCGGTGTACGGGGAGGGGCGCATCGAGCAGCTGGACACCCCGGCCGCCGTGCTCGGCACCCCGGCGACCCCGTACGTGGCCCAGTTCGTGGGCTCGGACCGGGGGTTGAAGCGGCTGTCGGTGACCGCGATCCAGCCGGAGGACCTGGAGGAGCCGCCGGTGGCCCGGCTGGACGAGTCGGCGGCGGTGGCGGCGGAGCGGCTGCGGGCGGCGGGGGCCCGCTGGGCGGTGGTGCTGAGCGGCGCGGGCGAGCTGCACGGCTGGGTGTCGGCGGACGCGCTGCGGAGCGCCGGGGAGCGGGGGACGGTGGGCGCTCTGGCCCGCCGGATGGAGGCGTGGGTGCCGGTCGGCGCCCCGTTGAAGCAGGCGTTCAGCGAGATGCTCCAGCACGACGCGGGGTGGGTGGCGGTGCTGGACGGGGCCCGGTTCCTGGGGGTCCTGACGCCCGCGAAGCTCCATGAGGCGCTGCGCCGGTCGGTGGACGCGGACGCGCAGGGGGTGGGGCGCGAGGAGGTGGACTTCGACTCGGTGGCGGACGCGTGAGCGGGGGCGGCCGGTGTGCGGGAGCTCGTGCTCCCGCACACCGGCCGCCCCCGGTATCTCCCTCGTACGGGAGGTCAGTTGAGAATCGCGCGGACGATCGCGCCGAACACGCGACCCACCGCCCCCAACGCACCGGTCTCCACCATGACCTCCGCCACGTCGCTGCCGCTGTCGGCCGCCTCGGCCCCGTGTTCCTTCAATCGGCATCGGCGGCACACTCCGCGCCGCAGCCGTCCCCGTTTCGTGCAGCGCGTGCACGCCTTGCGCAGAATCCCCATGCGGTCAGGATCTCATCCCGGGCCGCAGGGGCGGGAGGTCACCTGCCGCGCCGGTAGCTGCTGCCGTCCCGGGGCCGCACCAGCAGCCCGGCGACGACCAGGTGGCGGCGGAGCGCGGAGCAGTCCTCGTGAACGGTGAGCAGCGCCTCGTTGACCTCCTGCTCGGTGTACGAGCGGTCGCGCTCGAACAGGGTCTCGGCGAGGTGCACCAGCAGCTGCTCCAGCCGGGCCTGCTTGCGCGGGATCGTGACCAGCCGGCCGTGCGCGAAGAGGGCGGAGACCTGGTGCGTACGGCGGACGGGCCGCTGCGGCGGCAGGGTCGATTGTTCAGGCATGGGCCCGAGCGTCGCAGGCCACGAGCGGGCGGGCAACGCGTTTTCCGCGCGCCGGGAGCGGCGGCCCGTCCCCCGTTGACAGCGTCGGGCACCCTCGCTCTAATGGTCGGCGTGCGGCGTGACGTCGGCCAAAGAGATCTGGGCCGGCCGACGGCCAAGCCAGCACCTTCTTCCAGGGACGACGTGATGAGTCCACTCACCGCCCGCTGCTTCTGACGCCCAGCGCCTCCGCGACCGCGCGTGCCGCCGTTCCCGGCCGCACTCCGCGCCCCGCGCCGCGCCGTATCCACACCCTTTCCGCACCCGTCTACGGGAGACCCAGAACACCCATGCCCTCTGCCTTCCAGCAGTCCGTCATCGATGAGTTCCGCGCCAACGCGGGCAAGGTCGGCGGCCCCTTCGCCGGCTCCGACCTCCTTCTGCTGACCACCACCGGCGCCCGCACCGGGCGGCCCCACACCACCCCGCTCGGCCATGTCCGCGACGGCGAACGGGTGTTGGTCGTCGGCTCGAACCTCGGCGCCCCGCACCACCCCGACTGGTACCACAACCTCCTGGCCCACCCGGCGGTCCAGGTGGAGCTGGGTGACCAGGAGTTCGAGACCATCGCCGTACCCGCCGAAGGGGCCACGCGCGACGAGCTGTTCGCCCGGGTGGTGGCCGAAGCGCCCGGCTACGCGGAGTACCAGGCGGCGACCGACCGGGGGCTGCCGGTGGTGGTCCTCCACCTCCCCGACCCGCAGGAACCGGCCCCCGCCATCACCTCGCTGGCCGGCAAGCTCACCGAGGTGCACACCTGGCTGCGCGGCCAACTGGCCCAGGTGCACGCGGAGACGGAAGCGCACTTCGCCGCCCGCGCCGCCCACCGGGGAGCGGGCGCCCCGGCGTCTCCCGGCCTCGGCCTCCAGATCCGGCAGCGCTGCCTGGCGTTCTGCCAGGCGCTGGAGTTCCATCACACGAGCGAGGACGGCCATATGTTCCCGGCCATGGAGGGCTACAACCCCCACCTCCGCCCCGTCTTCGACCGGCTCCGGGAGGAGCACCGGTCGATCGCGGCCGTGCAGTCGGCGCTGGCGGCGCTGCTGGCCGGTGTGGCCATCGCCGATCCGGACCGCTTCCGCGCCGAACTGACGAGGATGTCGGACCAGTTGACCGAGCACCTCGACTACGAGGAGGCCGAGATCCTGCCCCTGCTGGCGGACGTGCCATGGCCGCCGGCTCCCCGTTGAGCACGTTGAGGACTCAGCCCTTGGGGATGAGCTTCTTCGACTCCAGGTAGCTGCGTGCGACGTCCTCGGGGAGCCTGCGCCAGCTGTCGACCTGTTCGTTCATGGAGGCCAGGTCGGCGGTGGTCAGGACGGTGTTGAGCCGGCCGAGGGCGTCGCGCACGCCGGCGCTCCCGGCGCGGGCGCGGTTGACGACGGGGACCACGTAGTCGGCATTCTGGAGCTTCTTGTCGTCCGCCAGCAGGACCAGTCCGAACTGGTCGAGGGTGGCGTCGGTGGTGGTGGTCAGAACCATCTGGTCCTGACCGTTCTGGACGGCCTGTTTCGCCTGGGTGGTGCCGACGCCCTTCGGGTCGACGGCGACGATGTCGATGCCGTACGTCTCCTTCAGCCCGGGTGCGCAGTAGGGCCGCTGGACGCATTCGTCGCCCGCCGCGAGGCGTACCGGGAGCTTCGCCCGGCCGAGGTCGCTGAGGGTCTTCAGGTCGTGCTCCTTCGCGTAGGAGGCGGCGACCGCGAAGGCGTTCTGGTCGACGGCCCGGCCGGGGTCCAGCACGGTGAGCCCGCGCGGCGCCGCGAGCGCGCGCAGCGCCTTCATGGTGGCGGCGAGGTCGGGCGATCCGACGGGGGCCGCGTCGGCGCCGTTGGCCTTGGCGTTCAGCCAGTCGGCGAAGGTCGCCGCGTACTCCGGTACGACATCGATCTGGCCGCTCTCCAGGGCGGGTTCGTAGATCTCCCGGTTGGTCACGGAGATGATGTCGGCGGAGTATCCGGCGCGCTCCAGGAGCAGGGTGTACATCTGGGCCAGCAGGTCGCTCTCGGTGAATCCGGCCGAGCCGATGGTCAGTTCCTTGCTGTCGCCGGGCGGCGCGGTGACCTCGCCCTGGTTCTCCAGGCTGGGGCCGGTGGTGCAGGCGGTGGCGGCGAGCAGCACCAGCGCCGCGAGGGTCCGGCGGGCCCGGCTCATGCGGCCTCCCTCCCCCGGCTGGGCGCCATCCGCTGACCCGCCTCGAAGAGGCTCTCGACGAGGAGGGCGAAGACCGCCACCAGGATCGCCCCGGCGACCACCTGCGGGGTGGAGGCGAGGTTGAACCCGGCGGTGATGATCCGGCCCAGTCCCCCGCCGCCGGCCAGGGCGGCGAGGGTGGCGGTGGCGACGAGCTGCACGGCGGCGATCCGGACGCCGGTGAGGATCAGCGGGAGTGCCAGCGGCAGCTCCACGCTCCACAGCATCTGGCGCCCGGTCATGCCCATCCCCCGGGCGGCCCGCACGACGTCCCGGTCCACCTCGCGCATCCCGACGTACGCGTTGGTGAGCAGCGGCGGCACGGCGAACAGCACGAGCGCGATGATCGTCGACCACTGGCCGTACGTGCCCACGGGGGTGAGCAGCAGCAGGACGAGCACGGCGAAGGTGGGCACCGCCCGGCCGATGTTGGAGATGTTGACGGCGAGCGCGCCGCCCTTGCCGAGATGGCCGAGGACCAGGGCGACGGGCAGGGCGATCAGGCAGCTGATGAGCAGGCAGACGACGGTGAGGAAGAGATGTTCGCCGAGCCGGTTCCAGATCCCGTCGGGGCCGGACCAGTGGGTGGCGGTGGTGAGCCAGGACCAGGTCTCGGAGAGCACGTTCATGTCTGCCTCCGGGTCCAGGGGGTCAGCATCCGTTGCGCGCCCAGGAGGAGGAGGTCGGCGGCGACGGCGATGACGACGCAGAGCACGGAGGCGGTCAGCACCTGGGCCTTGAAGTAGGTGTTCATCCCGGAGTAGATGAGGTTGCCGAGCCCGCCGTATCCGACGATCGCGCCCACCGTGACGAGGGAGACGGCGGAGACGGTGGCGATCCGCAGTCCGGCCATGGCGGCGGGCAGCGCGAGCGGGAGTTCCACGGCGAGCAGCAGGCGCAGCGGCCCGTACCCCATGCCGCGCGCGGCCTGCCGGGTCTCCTCGGGGACGGCCCGGAGCCCGGCGAGGATGTTGCGGACCAGCAGGGTCAGCGAGTAGAGGACGAGCCCCGTGACGACGAGCGCGGCGGAGAGCCCGTACACCGGCAGGAGCAGCGAGAACATCGCCAGCGACGGGATGGTGTAGAGGATCGTCGTCAGCCCCAGCACGGGTCCGGCGGCCCACCTCCAGCGGCGGGCGGCGAGGGCCAGCGGGACGGCGAGGGCGAGCCCGATGAGGACGGCGAGCGCGGTCAGCTGGAGGTGCTGAAGGGCAGCATCCCAGAGGATCTCCCGGCGGCTGGAGAGGTAGGCGCCGCAGATCCATTCGTTGCGTGCGAGGCAGTCGTCCGGGGGTGCCGTCACCCGCCCATTCCAGCCCGGCCACGGGGGCACCGCCCGTCCTGTTCGCCCGTACGGGGAAGCCGCCGGGACGGCACTGCGCGGGCGGATCCGCCGCCGTACGGTGGGAGGGAGCGAGCGCGCGCGTCCCCGCACGGCGTGTGCGGCCCCCGGCAGAGATGGCAGGTGCCCGCGATGGCCGGTGAGATCTCCTTCTTCGAGCTCGGGGTGGACGATCCCGAGAAGGCCCGGACGTTCTACGGTGCCTTGTTCGGGTGGAACTTCGAGCCGGGCCCCTCGGGCGAGGGCGGCTTCGCGATCGGGACCCCCAGCGGGCAGGGGGGTGTCCACGGTGGTGATCCCGGGGGCGGCCCGTATCTCTTCTTCCGGGTCGACGACATGGCCGCCGCGGTGGCGCAGGTGCGTGAGCTGGGCGGCAGCGTGGAGGGTACGGACCTGGGCGAGGACGACGCGTCGGCCGCCCGGTTCGGCCGTTTCCGGCTCTGCCGCGACGACCAGGGGTCCCCCTTCGGCCTGCACGAGCCGCCCCGCGCCGGCTGACGGCCGAGGGGCCGGTCACGCCCGGGGGACTTCCGGAGAACGTCCTGCGGGGTTCGAGCAACCCCGGGCGCCCCGCCGCCGTCTTGATCACTGACAGAACGGTTCGCCGCCCGGGAACGAGCGGCGTCCGCCCCCACCTGTACCGGGCTCGGAGAACCGGCCAACTATGCACCCTATGTATACACGGTGCGCATAGTGGACACCGGCCCGTCCCGGGCACCGCGCGGAAGGCTCCCATGCAGACCAAGGCACTGGCGCCCGAGTACCAGGGTGCTCTCACCAAGATGTCGGTGAACGCCTCCCTCACCGACGTACTGGCCGAGGGCGTACGGCATCTGAAACAGGCCGAGCTCTCCGGCTCCCAGGAGGAGGTGGCGCGGAGCGGGCTCGCCGTGGCCGAGGCGCACCGCCGGCTGGGGCAGGTCGAGGAGGCGGACCGGGCGTGGAAGGCCAGCTACCGGGCCGCGCGCTCGGCCGGGGCCACCGGGGCGATGGCCTGGGCGCTGTGGAGCGGGGGGACGCTGGCGCGTCAACGGGGTTCGCTGCGGCTGGCGTTCCGGCTGCTGGGGCTCGCCGCCGAGCTGGGCAAGCGCGGTGGCGACGTGGTCGCGCGCGGCTACTCGCTCGCCGGACTGGCCGAGACCGGGCGCATCCAGGGCGACTACGAGACGGTCGCCACCCTGCACGAGCAGTTGCTCGCCGAGGCCCGCGCCCGGGGCGAGGCCCGCCACACGGTGTGGGCACTGGAGGGCATCGCGCAGATCCACCGCAACACCGGGCAGCTCGACTCGGCCCTGGAGATGTTCGAGGAGGCGGCCGCCCTCGCGGGTGACGCGGACGACCGGCGGGGCCGGGCCTGGGCCCTGCGCGGCATCGCTGACATCGTTTCCCTCCGGGACGGGGCGACGGAACGCGCGCTCGGTCTGCTCGCCGAGGCCGAGGTCACCTGCCGGGAGATGAAGCTCTCCAGCGCACTCGCCTACAACCACAAGATGCGCGCCAACGTGCTCTTCCGCGCCGGACGGTACGAGGAGGCCCGCGAGGTCTACGAGCAGGCGCTCGGCGAGTTCCGCGCGATGACCGAACCCCGGGGCGAGGCGCTGGCGGCCCTGGGTCTGGTCAAGGCGCGCGCCCGGCTCGGCCGGGACCGCGCGGACACGGCCGCCGAGTTGGACGAGCTGCGGGGCAGGCTGAGCCGGATCGGGCTGCTCAACGCCCGGGAGATGGTGGAGAAGGCGTACGCCGAGCTGGGCGTGGAACCGGTCGCGGATCTCCCGGAGGCCTCCTCGGCGACCGCCCCCGGCACCGGATCCGCCGCCGCGTACGAGGAGGCCCGGGCCCGATGACCCTGTCCACGACCCGTCAGGCGGCCGCGCCGCAGATACTCGACCGGTGCCGCGAGCTGGTCCGGCCCGCCCTGGTCGAGTCGGTGCGCCGGCTCCACCCCTGGCACGCCGAGACGGCCGCCTTCTCGCTGGGCTGGAGCGGGGTGGACGGCGACCCGGTCCCCGGCTCGCAGGGTAAGGGGGTCCGCCAGGCGCTCGCGGTGCTCGGCGCGGAGGCCGCCGGGGGCAGCGGCCTGGACGGGGTCACCGGCGCGGTCGCCGTCGAGCTCGTCCACACCTTCTCCCTCATCCACGACGACATCATGGACGGCGACGAGACCCGGCGCCGCCGCCCGACCGTCTGGAAGGCGTACGGCACCGGGCCCGCCGTCCTGACAGGGGACGCCCTGTTCGCGCTGGCCGTCCGGATCCTGACGGAGGTCCCCGGCCCGAGAGGTACGGCGGCGGTGCGCCATCTGTCGGGGGCGCTGGGCGACCTGGTGCACGGTCAGGCGCAGGACCTGCTCTTCGAGTCGCGGCCGTGGACGGGGCCCGAGGCGGTCCTGCCGCACGAGTACCGCGCGATGGCCACGCACAAGACGGGGTCCCTGCTCGGCTGTGCCGCCGCCCTGGGTGCGGTGCTGGCCGGTGCCCCCGCGTCCACGGCCGACGCGCTGGACGGGGCGGGGCGGCATCTGGGCGTGGCGTTCCAGGCGGTGGACGACCTGCTGGGGATCTGGGGCGATCCGCAGATCACGGGGAAGCCGGTCCACAGCGACCTGCGGCGGCTCAAGAAGACCTTCCCGGTGCTCGCCGCTCTGGCGGCCGACCACCCGGCGGCCCGGCGGCTGGAGGCCCTCCTCACCGGGGCCGGGCCGCTCGACGAGGCGGGGCTGCGCCGGGCGGCCGAGCTGGTCGACGAGGCCGGCGGACGCCGGGCCACGGTCACCGAGGCCCGGGAGCACCTGCGGGCCGCCCGCGCCTGCCTGGACGGGGTGGAGCTCCACGAGGGCGCGCGGGGGGACCTGCTCACCCTGATCCCGTTCCTCGTCGACCGCACCGGATGACCTGAAGCCGGCGGCCTTTCCCGGGCCGCCGGCTGCGAGGATGAACACCCCCAAGCCCCTGAACACCCTTGAGCCCCTGCGCACCCCGAAGGCCGGAGCCGCCATGTACCCCCACCCCGCCCCCGTACAGGCACTGCTCGTCGTGGATCTCCAGGCGGCCTTCGTCGCGGGCGAGAACCCCGTGCCCGACGCGGCCCGGCTGCTGGACCGGGTCGACGCCCTCGTCCGCCGGGCCCGGGCGGCCGGGGCGCTCATCGTCCACCTGCAGAACGACGGGCCGGCCGGGGAGCCCGACGAACCGCACACCCCCGGGTGGGAGTTGTTCCTCCCGGTCAACGGCGGCCCGGCCGAGACCGTGATGCGCAAGACCGAGGACGACGGCTTCGAGGGCACCGCGCTGGAGGACCGGCTGACGGGCGCCGGGGTCGCGTCGCTCGCCGTGTGCGGGGTGATGTCGGAGATGTGCGTCCTGGCCACCGCCCGCAGGGCGCTGGAGCTGGAGTACCGGGTCGTGCTGCCGCACGACGCGCACGCCACGTACGACATCCCGGCCGCGCCGGGGATCAGTGAGATCGTGCCGGCGGCGATGGCGTCCCGGGTCGCGGAATGGGCCCTCGGCGACGAGGTGGAGATCATCGCCCACGCCGGGGACGTCACCTTCGCGGCCACCCGGGCGGAGTCCTTTCCCGACAATAGAACTACGTGACCGTCAGGTAGATGGTGCCGCCATCCACTGCGGCAACCGGCCGCCCCCGAGATGCGGCGAACAGAGTCACGTCCTCCCCGAGGCAATTCCTTCGGCCAGCCCCCGCGATTGCGCCGCACCCCCTCCCCTGACACGCATTCCGACGCTTTCGCGAAGTTACGGATCGGCCGCGCGTACCACCTGATCAGCGGCATCGTACGGGTAATCCCCACGTGGTCGTATGAGCGAGTCACGCGCACGATTTCGCCACATGTCTGCCAAAGTGCACTTCGGCTTTACTCACCGGATTGAGCGAAGAGAGCCGTACGTGCTGCACATGCGTCGTGCCGAAGAAAGACAATTGACGGTCCTTCATTTGGTTCAGCCCGTGGACGGTGGAGTGGCCCGGGTCGTCACCGATCTCGTCAGGGCCCAGACCGTCGCCGGGCTGCGGCCCGTGGTGGCCTGCCCGCCCGGGAGCCCGCTGGCCGTCGGGGCGGCCGCCGCCGGGGCTCAGGTCCGGGGCTGGTCCGCCACCCGGGCCCCGGGCCCGCGGCTGGCCGGTGAGGTCGCCGCCGCGCGGCGGATCGTCCGCGACTGCCGCCCGCACGTGGTGCACGCGCACAGCGCCAAGGCCGGTCTCGCGGGCCGGATCGCCGTACGGGGCCGGGTGCCCACGGTGTTCCAGCCGCACGCCTGGTCCTTCGAGGCCGTGGACGGCCGTACCGCCGAACTGGCCCGGGGGTGGGAGCGGTTCGGGGCGCGCTGGGCCGACCACATCCTCTGCGTCAGCGAGTCCGAGCGGCGCACCGGCCAGCAGGCGGGCATCGCCGCCCGCTGGTCGGTGATCCACAACGGCATCGACCTCGACCGCTTCCGTCCCGGCGGGCAGGCCGACCGCACCGCGGCCCGGGCCACGCTGCCCTTGCTGGACGGGGTGGATCCACGGGCTCCCCTCGTCGTCTGCGTCGGCCGTCTGACCCGGCAGAAGGGCCAGGACGTCCTGCTCGACGCCTGGCGGCGGCTGCGGGTGCCGGGCGCGCGTCTGGTGCTCGTCGGCGACGGCCCGGACCGGGCCGGCCTGGAGGCCACGGCCCCGGCCGGCGTCCTGTTCACCGGGGCGAGCGCCGACGTACGGCCGTGGATCCACGCGGCCGACGTCGTCGTCCTGCCGTCCCGCTGGGAGGGCATGGCACTGGCGCCTCTGGAGGCCATGGCCTGCGGCCGGGCCGTGGTGATGAGCGAGGTGAGCGGGGCGCGGGAGAGCGTGGCGCCGGGCGACGAGGACCACCTCCTCGTACCGCCCGAGGACCCCGCGGCGCTCGCCGCCTCGCTCACCGCGCTGCTCACCGATCCGGAGCTGCGCGAGGCGGTGTCCCACCGGGCCCTGCGCCATGCCCGGGCGGCGTTCGACGTCCGACGGACCGCGGGGGCGGTTGCCGGTCTCTACCAGGAAATTGTCTCCCTGTCCGGCCCCACGATGAGGAAGCGCACCGAGCGATGACGATGGAGAGTGCACCGGCCCCCGGCGCCGGACAGGCAACAGCCGTACAGGCGCCCACGGTTCATCCGCCGCGAAGAGG
This sequence comes from Streptomyces cyaneofuscatus, assembly GCF_033109485.1. Lineage (NCBI taxonomy): Bacteria > Bacillati > Actinomycetota > Actinomycetes > Kitasatosporales > Streptomycetaceae > Streptomyces > Streptomyces cyaneofuscatus. The sequence continues at coordinate 379,306 of NZ_CP137002.1, forward strand.
CGACGGCGGTACGCGGGAGCTCGGCGGTGGACGCGCCGCCACGCGTTTCGCGCCCGTCGCGCAGCTGCTCGGCGCGGACGCGGCGGCGCTGGCCGGCACGTTCGCCCTGTGCGCCCCGGCCGGCTGGCCCTGGCCCGTGGTCGCCGTCCAGGCGGTGGCGCAGGTGCTGCTCCACGCGTACCGGGGGCTCTACCGGCTCGGCCTCTCCCCCTCGGTGCTCTCCGAAGTGCCCGCGCTCCTCGGTCTCTCCCTGCTCCAGTGGTACGTGACCATGGAGGTCGTCGACGTCTGGGCCCCGGCCCACGCGTTCGGCTGGGCGGTGCTCGCGTACGCGGCGGCCGTCCAGACCGTGCTGTGCGCCTCCGCACGCGCGGTGGTGCACCGGATCCGGCACCGGGCGGCGATCCGCAACCCGCTCTCCACGCTGATCGTGGGCCACGGCCCGGTGGCCCGTCAGGTGGCGGCGGCGCTGTACGACCACCCCGGGTACGGGCTGCGCCCGGTCGGCCGGGTCGCCGCGTCCGCCGGTCCCGACGCCTCCGCCGTCTCCACGGAGGACGCCTCCGCACCGCCGGACGTCGTGAAGCTGCCGGTCCTGGTCACCCCGCAGGAGGTGGGACGGGCCGTCGTGCAGAACAGCGTGCGGCACGCGGTGTTCACCGCGCCGCCAGAGTCCACCCCCGACGGTGCCGCTCTGTTCGCCCTGCTCACCGGCCACGGCTGCCGGGTGTGGCTGGTGACCGGCGACACCGCCGTGGCCACCCGCCCCGCCGGGGGCCGCCCCGACCACCTGTGGGGATTCGCCGCCCACCCGCTCCAGGACGGCACGCACCGGCCCGTGAGCCATGCGGCGAAGCGGGTGATGGACGCCCTCCTGGCGGGGACCGGTCTGGTGCTGCTGTCCCCGCTGATGGCGGTGTGCGCGCTGGCGGTGCGGCTCTCGGACGGGCCCGGCGTCATCTTCCGGCAGGAGCGGGTGGGCCGGCACGGCCGCCCCTTCGTCCTGCTGAAGTTCCGTACGCTGCGGCCCGCCGACGCCCAGGAGTCGGCGACCCGGTGGAACGTGGCCTCCGACGGCCGGATGAGCCGCGCCGGCCGGCTGCTGCGCCGCAGCTCGCTGGACGAGCTGCCGCAGCTGTGGAACGTCCTGCGCGGCGACATGAGCCTGGTCGGCCCCCGGCCCGAACGCCCCTTCTTCGTCGCCCAGTTCAGCCGTACGCACCCCGGCTACCAGGCCCGCCACCGGATGCCGGTGGGCATCACGGGGCTGGCACAGGTGAACGGGTTGCGCGGTGACACCTCGATCGAGGAGCGGGCCCGGTTCGACAACCGGTACATCGATACCTGGTCCCTGTGGCAGGACGCGTGCGTGCTGGCGCGGACCGTGGGCTCCTTCTTCCGGCTCGGAGGCAGCTGACCATGGCCGCCACCCTCACCGCACCGGTGCCCGGGGCCCCGGCCCGTACCGTTCCGCTTCCGCCTTCGAGCGGTTGGCGGAGCCGGTGGCCGCTGCTCCCCCTGATCGCGACCGTCCTGCTGCCCGCCCTGCCGTACGCCGTCGGCGGCGGGGTGGGACCGGCCGACATCGCCTCCGGCATCGCGGTGCTGGTCTGTGCGGGGCGGCTGCTGTCCCTCCGGCAGCGCCCGCTCAATGGGGCCGCCGCCCTGGTGCTGGGGCTGCCCGCCGTGGGGTTCGCGGTGGCGGCGGTGACGGCGGCCGACCCCGGCGCCGCGCTGCCGGGTCTGGTCCGCTACCTCCAGGTCTTCGTCCTGGTCCCGGCCGCCGTCTGCCTCCTGCTCAAGGACGCCCACGGCTTCCGCATCGTCGCCGGGGCACTGGTGGTCCTGGCCCTCGTCCAGGGTGTGGTGGGCGTCGACCAGTACGTCACCGGGACCGGCGCCTCGTACATGGGCGAGGAGGTCCGGGCGGTCGGCACGTTCGGACCCAGCGACATCATGGGGATGGCCACGGTCGTCGCCTACGGACTGCTGGCCGCCGCCGCCTTTGCTCTGCGGACCCCGCGTACCGCCCCGGCCTGGCTGCGTCCCGCGGCCGCTGTCGTCGCCGTCGGGCTGATCGTGCCGCTCGCGCTCTCCTTCAGCCGGGGGGTGTGGATCGCCACGGCGGCCGCCCTTCTGGTGGCGCTCTGCCTGACGGGCCGCCGTCAGGCGCTCGCCTCGCTGGCGGTGCTGGGGGCCACCGGGGTGGTCCTGGTCGGCGGGTTCGGCATCGGCTCGGAGATGATCTCCGAGCGGGCCGCCAGCGTCACCCAGGTGACCCGGGCCCCCGACCGGTCGGTGAGCGACCGGTACGCCATGTGGAGCGCGGCGGGCTCCATGTGGCGCGAGCAGCCCGTGACCGGGGTCGGCCTCAAGGGGTTCCCGGCCCACCGCGACGCCCACGCCTCGGTCGGTCTCTCCTCCGGGAGCGACACGGCGGGCGCGGGCCAGCAGTTCCGCAGGCAGGCCCTGCTCTCCCCCCACAACATGTATCTGCTCATCCTCAGCGAGCAGGGCCTCATCGGCCTGACGGCGGTCGTCGGCAGCTGGGCGGCGATCCTGACCGGCGCCGTACGCAGGCTGGTCCGGGCCCGCTCGCGCGGCCACGCGGCCGTGGACTGCGGGCTGGTGGCGGTCGCCCTGATGGCCTGGCAGAGCGTCAACTTCCTGTACTCCGACATCGGCGGGCCCACGACCGTGCTGAGCGGCATCGTCCTGGGGCTGGCCGCCTGGTGGGCGCTGGCCGAGCCGGAGAAGGCGGGCACCGCATGAGCGACACCGGTACGGGGACGGAGGCGGAGGCGCTCCCCCGCGAGGCCCCTCCGCTCGACGACCGCCCCCGCGACGCCCTCCCCCAGAAAGCCCGCGCGGAGGCCGTCCCTCCCCTGCTCCCGGGGCCTGGGCAGCCTCCCGGCTCCGGCCCCGGGGGGACCACGGCCGTCGACACCACGCCGGAACCGGCGGACAGCGGCGAGGCTCCCGGGCTCGGCTCCTTCCTCGCCCGTGCGGCGGCGGGCACGGCGGTGCTGACCGTGCTCGCGGCCGTACTCGGCCTGGTGCGGGACCAGGCGATCGCCCGGTACTTCGGGGCGAGCGACGCCAGTGACGCGTTCCTCATCGCCTGGACCGTGCCGGAGATGGCGGCCACGCTGCTGATCGAGGACGGGATGGCGCTGCTCCTCGTCCCGGCATTCAGCCTCGCCCTCACCCGGCGCGCGGACGCCGAGGCCACCCCGAGGACCGACACCGGGGAACCGGCACCCGACCCCGTACGGGAGCTGGTGGCGGCCACCCTCCCCCGGCTCTGCGTCCTCCTCATGGCCGGAGCTGCGCTGCTGATGGCGGGCGCCCCCTGGGTCGTCCGCGTCCTCGCACCCGGGCTGGCCGATCCGGACCTCGCGGTGGACTGCACCCGGCTCACCGCCGTCACCGTGCTCACCTTCGGCATCACCGGCTACCTCAGCGCCGCCCTGCGCGCCCACCGCAGCTTCCTGCCGCCCGCCGGGGTCTACGTCGCGTACAACATCGGCATCATCGGCATGACGCTGGCGCTGCACTCGGTGTGGGGCGTACGGGCGGCGGCGGCGGGCGTCGCCGTCGGCAGCCTGCTGATGATCCTCACCCAGCTCCCCACCCTCCTGCGCCTGCTGCCGCTGGCCCGCCCCCGCTTCACACGGCTCAGGAAGCGTGCCTCGCGCACCGCTCCCCTGCTGGGCCTGACGGTCCTCGCCCCGGTCGTGCTGTTCGTGGTGAGCCGTCAGTCACAGGTGCTGGTGGAGCGGTTCCTCGCCTCCACTCTTCCGGCGGGCGCCATCTCGCATCTGAACTACGCGCAGAAGGTCGCGCAGATGCCGATGGTGCTCTCGCTGATGATCTGCACGGTGACGTTCCCGGTCGTCGCGCGGGCGATGGCCTCCGGTCAGCGGGAGAAGGCCCGGCAGCGGGTCGAGCGGGACCTCGCGCTGGCGGGCATGGTCGTGCTGCTCGGCACGGCGGTCGTCCTCGGTTACGCGCCCCAGATCATCGAAGTCCTCTTCCAGCGCGGCGCGTTCGACACCGCCGACACCGAGGCCACCGCGCAGGTGATGCGGGTCTACGCGGCGGGGCTGCTCGGCCACTGTCTCGTCGGCGCGCTGAGCCGGCCGTTCTTCTCGTCCGGCCGGCCCACCTGGTTCCCGGCGTTCGCGATGGGCACCGGGCTCCTGGTCACGATGGGCGCCGGATACGCGCTCACGTACCGCTTCGGCGTCTCCGGGATCGCCACCGCCAACGCCGTCGGGATCAGCACCACCGCGCTGCTCCTGCTGATGGGTCTGGGCACCCGGGTGGTCCCGATCCGGGCCCGGGCGGTCGCCCTGTCGCTCGGCCGTCTCGCGGGCGCGGCGCTGGTGGCCGGGGCGGCGGGCTGGGCGGCGGCGCAGCTGGTCCCCGACGCCGTGCTGAGCCTGGCCGCCGGGTGTGTCCTCGTCCCCGCCGTCTTCTTCCTGACCGGGCTGGCCCTGCGCTCGCCCGTGGTCGTCTCCCTGCTGGCACTCATCCGACGGAGGTTCACTGATGGCCGCTGACCCCTCGGCGCCTTACGCCGACGCTCCCTCGTCCCGGCTCCGCCCGCACACCCGACGTCAGCCGTGGATCCTCACGTACCACTCGGTCACGGACACCGACGACGACCCGTACGGCATCACCGTCTCCCCCCGGCGGCTCGGCGAGCAGCTGGCGTGGCTGCGCAGCCGGGGGTTGCGGGGGGTGGGGGTGTCGGAGCTGATGCGGGCCCATGCGGCGGGGCGGCGGGATGTGGTCGGGCTGACCTTCGACGACGGGTACGCGGACTTCCTCCGGGAGGCATTGCCCGTCCTGCGCGTCCACGGCTGCACCGCGACCGTCTTCGTCCTGCCGGGGCGGCCGGGAGGGGTGAACGAGTGGGACCCGCTGGGACCGCGCAAACCGCTGCTCACCCACGACGAGATCCGGCGCGTCGCCGAGGCGGGGATGGAGGTCGGCTCGCACGGCCTGCTGCACCAGGACCTCACGACGCTGGCCGACGAGGAGCTGCGCCAGGAGACCGTCCGCAGCCGCGAGTTGATCGCCGATCTCACCGGCACGCTCCCGGAAGGCTTCTGCTATCCGTACGGGACGCTGGACCGGCGGGTGGCGGAAGCCGTGCGCCGTGCCGGGTACGGATACGGCTGCGCGCTGGCTCCGGGACCGCTGCTCAGCCGGTTCGCGCTCCCCCGCACCCACATCAGCCAGGCGGACCGGGGCGTACGGCTCTGGGCGAAGGACCTGCGGCACGGGCTGCGCCACGGGGCGGTCCCCGGCGCGGGCGCCCGAACGGCTCCCCCGGTACGGGCGGGTGGCCCCCGGTGAGGGCGCTGCACGTCATCACCGGGCTCGGGGTCGGGGGCGCCGAGCAGCAGTTGCGGCTGCTGCTGCGCCATCTGCCGGTGGAGTGCGACGTGGTGACGCTCACCAACCCGGGCCCGGTGGCGGACGGCCTGCGGGCCGACGGGGTGCGCGTCATCCACCTGGGGATGCGCGGCAACCGGGACCTGTCGGCCGTCGGACGCCTGACCCGGCTGATCCGCGACGGCCGCTACGACCTGGTCCACACCCACCTCTACCGGGCCTGTGTGTACGGGAGGATCGCGGCGCGCCTGGCCGGTGTGCGGGCGGCCGTGGCGACCGAACACTCCCTGGGGCGCGCCGAGATCGAGGGCCGCCCGCTGACCCGGGGCATCCGCGCCCTGTACCTCTCCACGGAGCGGCTCGGCGCGGCCACGGTCGCCGTCTCCTCCACGGTCGCCGGGCGGCTGCGGGACTGGGGGGTGCCCGCCGAGCGGATCCGGCTGGTGCCCAACGGCATCGACGCGGACCGCTACCGCTTCGACCCGGACCGGCGGCTCGCCGTGCGGGCGGCGCTGGGGATCCCCGACGACGCGTTCGTGGTCGGCGGGGTGGGCCGGCTGGTGCCCGGGAAACGCTTCGACGTGGCGGTACGGGCGGTCGCCGCGCTGCCGGGGGCCCGGCTGCTGCTGGCCGGTGACGGGCCGGAGGCCGGGGCGCTCAAAGACCTGGCGGCCCGGCTCGGGGCGGCGGACCGGATCCGCCTCCTCGGGGAGTGCGGCGCGGGCGGAAGCGGCCCGGTGCCCGGGGTCCCGGCCCTGCTCAGCGCCGTCGACACCTTCGTATCGACGTCCCGCGAGGAGTCCTTCGGGCTTGCCGCCGTGGAGGCGCTCGCCGCCGGGCTGCCTGTCCTGCACGACGCCTGCCCGGCCATCGACGACCTGTCCGCCGCCCATGCCCCGGGGGCCACGCGGATCGCCGGGAGCCCCGACGAGCTGACCGCCGTGCTGCGGCAGCGGATACAGGACCGCCCGGACCGCAGCCCGCCACCGCGGGCCGTCGGCCACTACGACATCCGGCGCAGCAGCGAGCGCCTGATGGACGTGTACGCGTACGCCCTCGACACCGCCCCACCGAACCGGAGAGCCCTTTCATGACCGAGTCTCCCGAGCAGCAGCGACCCGCCGTCCTGCGGAAGCGGCTGCGTACCGCCCCCGCGCAGCTGCGCACCGCCCTCACCCGGCTGCCCCACTGGTGGCCCCTGCCCGTCTGTGTGCTGCTCGGCACCGCGTCCGGGCTCTCGTACGGGCTGCTCGCCTCCCCGCAGTACGAGGCCACCAGTTACGCCATGGCGGTCGCCGAGGAGGAGGCGGTCCCCGGGGCCGCGCTCGGCTACGCCCAGTCCTACGGGCGCCTCGTGACCAGCGACGCGACCCTCTCCTACGCCCAGGGGGCGGCCGGCGAGCCGGTGCGCGCCCTGCGCTCCCAGGTCCGCTCGGAGACCTCCCCCGACTCGCCGATGATCTCGGTGACCGGGACGTCGGACAAGCCGGGCAAGGCCGCCGACATCGCGAACGCGGTCATCGAGGCCGTCATCGTGAGCAGCGGCCATGTCTCCAAGGACACCGGGGTGAAGCTGATCAAGTTCACCCACGCCATGAAGCCGGACCAGCCGGTCTCGCCGTCGGTGCCGCTGGGTACCGCCGTGGGAGCGGCGGCGGGCGGTCTGCTGGGCGGTCTCGTCCTGCTCGTCCGCCCGCGCCGCGCGGGCTGGAGCGTCTCCGCCCAGGTGCCCGGACCGACCGCCGCCGAGGACCAGGCCACCGCCACCGAGGACCGGGAGCTCGTACGATGACGGCCGACCGGGCGGGCAGCCTCACCGTGACGCTCTGCCGTGACTTCCGGGAGTTCGGCGCGCTCGCCGGGGAGTGGGACGCGCTGCACCGCCGCTGCGCCACCGCCACCCCGTTCCAGAGCCACGCGTGGCTCCATTCCTGGTGGATCTCCTACGGTCAGGAGGGGAGGCTGCGGGTCCTGCTGGTGCGCCGCTCGGGGCGGCTGATCGGGGCGGCGCCGCTGATGCTGGTGCACCGTCCGATGCCGCTGCTGGTGCCGATGGGCGGGGCGATCTCCGACTTCTTCGACATCCTGCTGGACGAGGAGGAGGCCGGGTACGCGGTCGGGGCGCTCCAGCGGGGTCTGGACCGGGCCGCCCGGCACACCGTGGTCGACCTGCGGGAGGTCCGGCCGGACGCGTCGGCGCAGCTGCTCTTCGGGCGGTGGCCGGGCGCGCGGAGCCGGCTCACGGACTCGACGTGCATGGAGCTGCCCGCCCGGCCGCTCGGCGATCTCGTGGGCCGGCTCACCGGCTCGCGGGGCCAGCGGCTGCGGGCCAAACTGCGCAGGATCGAGGCGCTGGACGTGGAGGCCCGCGAGATCCCGCAGGACGGGGTGGCGGCGGCCATCGGCACCCTGCTGCGGCTCCACGAACTCCAGTGGCGGGACCGGGGGGTGAACCCGGAGCACCTGCGGGCCCGGTTCTCGGACCACCTGGTCCGCTCGGTGGGCCGGATGGTGGGCGACGGCAGTGCCGCCGTCACCGAGTTCCGGATGGGCGGCCAGGTCGTGGCGGCCAACCTGACCCTGCAGTCCGGGCAACTGGCGGGCGGCTACATGTACGGGGCGGACCCGGGGCTGCGGGACCGGAAGGTCGATGTGTCGACGATGCTGCTGCGCGAGGTCTCCCAGCAGGCCTCGGACACCGGCCGTGAGGTGCTGAGCCTGCTGCGCGGCGCGGAGCAGTACAAGAACCACTGGCAGCCGGTCACGGTGGTCAACCAGCGGCTGCTGCTGGCCCGCCCCGGTCTGGAGCCGCTGCTGCGGCTGCGGGAGTCGCAGGTGGCGGTACGGGAGCGGGCCGTGGAGACCGTGAAGACCCGGTTCCCCGCTGCGCGGGACTGGCACGGGCGGCTTACCACGCTTCCCGTCATCGGGCGGTGAGGCGGGCCGCGACAGGCCGTGGAACAACACCGCAAACATCGCCTTCGCGTCGATCCGTTACCGTCCGGCGCCTCTCGCGTTGTCAGGGCATGCGGGCCTCGTGCTCCGCAGCAACCCCCCTTCCTTACAAGGAGTTCTGATGTCGCGTATCACGAAGGTCGCCGCTGTCATGGCGGGCACCGGTGCCCTCATCGCCGGCGGCGCCGGCATGGCCTCCGCGGACGCCGGTGCGCAGGGTGCGGCCATCGGGTCCCCCGGTGTCCTCTCGGGCAACGTCGTCCAGGTCCCGGTCCACGTGCCGGTCAACGTCTGCGGCAACACCGTCAACGTGATCGGGCTGCTCAACCCGGCCTTCGGCAACACCTGTGTCAACGCCGACGGTGGCCACGACGACAAGGGCGACTACGGCTACGGCCGCTGATCACCCCGTTCCACGGAAACGGCCGGCTCCCTCCTTCCCGGAGGGGCCGGCCGTTTCGCTGTGCGCGCTCAGGCGTAGCGGTAGATCTTGCTGTGGTCGAGGAGCTTCCTCGGGGTGACGTTCCACGGGGGCATCGGGTCGTCGAGCCCGAAGACGTAGGCGCGGTCCCGGCCGGGTGAGGCGGGCTTGCGGCCCGGCAGGTAGGCGGCCTTGGGGTGCGCCTTGCGCCAGCGGTCCCAGAGCAGGTCGATGAACGAGTGGTGGAGCCAGAAGACCGGATCCTCGGGGGAGGCGGCCCCGGCCATCGGGCCGCCGACCCACTGGTGGACCCGGTTGTGGTTGCCGACGTTGCGCACCCGGTGGATGCCCCAGCCCTCGATGCGGTTGCGGAACCCCTCGGTGCTGATGCTGTTCCACGGCTCGGTGTCGTAGACCGGGTCCTTCAGCGCCCGCGCCACGTCGTCGGCGGTGGGGAGGGAGACCGGGTTGTTGCCGGGCCTGCCGAAGTTGCGGGTCAGCCAGTTCTGGTCGGTGACCCCTCGGCCGACACTCCAGTTGCCCGTGGCATAGGCGAACGGGCCGGTGGTGACGCGCCGGTCGCCGGCCCGGCCGTTGCCGCCGAGGAAGTCCTCCGCCCAGAGCGAGGAGGTGGTCGAGCGGTCCTTGGTCCAGTCCCAGTACGGGACGCTCACCCCCGGGTCGACGGCCTGGAGGGCCCGCTCGAACTCCAGCAGGTAGCGGCGGTGCCAGGGGAAGAACGAGGACGTCATATGGGCGGGGCGCGGCCGGCTCTCCGTGTCCATGACGTAGTACTCGCGGTGCATGACGACGAAGTCGTCGTAGCGGCCCGACTTCTTGAGCTTCAGGATCGCGTCGACGAGACGCCGCTTCTCGGTGCGCGTGAGGTCGCGCTGGTTCTTGCGGGTGTACACCGGTTCCGGTCCTCCTGGTTCTTGAGCGGTGCGAAGCTCACTTGTGGTGCCACGTGCGCCTGTGGTCGGGGGCGGGGAGCGCGAGGCGGGCGGTGCCGAGCTCGTCCACGGCGGCGCGGGCCGCCTCGCGGAGCGTGGGGAACGACTCGTAGTGCGTGACGTCGCTCAGATACGTGCCGTCCGCGCGCCGCATGACGTGCAGCGGGCGGCCGTCGATGCGGATCTCCGTGACCGGCTCGGTGTCGTGGGCCCCTGCGCCGCCGCCCGCCTCGCCGGCCGGGACCAGGACGGTCACCGAGCCGCGGATCTCCCGGCCCCGGTACATCTCGGCGAACTCCTCCGCCGCCGCGGCGGTGTGCCCGGGCCCCTGCGCGGGCGCGGAGGCGGTGCCCGGCTCGTTGTCGTAAACCGGCAGGAGGACCGCGGCGGTGCCCCCGGCGACGGCCGCGGTGAAGGCGGTGCGCAGGACGATCCGGCGCGACGGACCGCGTGCTCCACGCGGTGCGCCGCCGCCCGGATCCGTGGTTCGGCTCATGGTGACTGCCTCTCCTTGACGCCCCTCGGGGCTGCTGTTGCTCGCGATGGTGGCAACGAGGCGGCGCCGAAACCGTTCTCGTGGGCGCGGCGTGCTGCGCGTTCCGTCAAACGCGTGACCGTGCACGGCCATCCGCGCGGGAGGCCCGCGTCGCGCGGCGCGCGGCGTGCAACGGACCGGACCATGACCTGGCGAACTCGGCGAACTCGTGGAGGTGGATGGACATGACCGTTCCGAATCAGGTGTCCGACGATCGTGCGGCCCGCATCGATCTCGCCGACCCGGCCTTCTGGCAGCTGCCCCGCCCGGAGCGGCTCAGCGCCTTCGCCCGGCTGCGGCAGCTGGAGGCACCCGTGCTGTTCACGCCCCGTCCGGGCACCGCCCGTACCTCCGGCAAACCGTTCTACGCCCTCGTGCGCCACGCGGACGTGCTGACCGCGAGCCGTACCCCGAAGGTCTTCGCGAGCGCGCCGGGGGTCACCACCCCGGAGCCGGCCGGCTGGGCGAAGGCGCTGTTCGGGAACTCGATGGTCAACATGGACGGGCCCGAGCACGCGGCGCTGCGGCGGATCATCTCCCGGCGCTTCACCCCCCGGCTGCTCGCCGCCACCGAGGAGAACATCGGCCGGCTGGCCGGGCGGCTGGTGGACGAGATGATCGCCGAGCGCCCGGGCGACTTCATGCCCTCGGCGGCGTCGCGGCTGCCGCTGGAGGTGATCTGCGACCTGATGGGCATCCCCGGGGAGCACCGGCCGCGGATCGCCGCGCAGATCGACCACGCCTCCGAGCATGTCGGCGTCGAGCGCCGGGGCCGGGCCAGGCTGCGGATCCCCGGCCGCGGGCTCGCGTCGCTGGCGATGATGCAGCTCGTCATGGCGCGTCTGGCACGGGAGCGGCGGCGCCGCCCGCAGGACGACCTCGTCTCGGCCCTGGTGCGCGCGGACATCGAGGGCGAGGGCCTCTCCTCGCGGGATCTGGGCGCCTTCTTCTCGCTGCTGCTGGTGGCCGGGGTGGAGACCACGCGCAACGCGATCGCGCACGGGCTGTTCCTGCTGGGCCGGCATCCGGAGCAGCGGGAGCTGCTCCGGTCGGACTTCGACCGGTACATCGGGGGTGCCGTCGAGGAAATCGTCCGCCATTCGACGCCGATCATCCAGTTCCGCAGGACCGTCGTATCGGAATGCGAGCTGGGTGGCCGGACCTTTCTTCCCGGGGAGAAAGTCGCACTGCTCTACGCGTCCGCCAATCGCGATGAATCGGTTTTCACCCGTCCGGATCTCTTCGACATCACCCGGTCGCCGAATCCGCACCTGGGTTACGGGGGAGGTGGCCCGCACCACTGCCTCGGCGCCCACCTGGCCCGCCTCGAAATGACGGCCCTGTACCGGGAACTGCTCACCCGACGGACCGTCATCCGGCGGACGGGCGATCCGAAGCTGGTCGATTCGAATTTCGACAACCGCGTCGGTTCCCTGCCCTTCACGCTCGACTCCACCGTCACCTGAACGGCCCGTTCGCAACGCCGCATACGATAAATGGACCGCTCTATTCGCGTGCGGTGCAGGATGATGAAACTCTCTTCCCATCGGGCCGAACCGGCCGGAATTCCCTTTCAGCCAGGAGGAGTCATGCCGGCCAAGCGCCGACTCATCACCACATGCATCGCCGCGGCCGTCCTCAGTCTCCTGGCAGGCGGCGGTATCGCCGGGCAGCTGCCGCCGGGCACCGATTCCGTGGACAGCGCCGCCCCGGGGCCGCAGGGCAGCAGGGGCGCCGGTTCCACGGCGCACGGCGCCTATCTGGACTACGGGCCCGCCGGGGTGAGCAGGATGGCGGACCTGTCCCGCTGGCTCGGCGGCGCCGAGCTGCGGGTGGGGCACACCTACCTGCCGGGCGACCTGTGGGTGAACATCGAGGGGACCCCCGACTTCCTGGACGCCTGGGCCGACTGGCGCAAGGCGGACGAGGACCGGATGTTCGTCCTCAACGTGCCCATGCTGGAGCGGAACGAGGAGCGTGTCCCGGATGCCCAGGTCCGCCGGCTGCTGCGGTCCGGGGCGGCGGGCGACTACGACCAGCACTTCACCAGGCTGGCGGAGCGCCTGGTCTCCCTCGGTGTGCCGGACACGGTGATCGTGCTCGGCTGGGAGATGAACGGCACCACGTACACCCACCGCTGCGGTCCCGATCCGGCGTCCTGGAAGGCGTACTGGCAGCGGATCGTGACGGCGATGCGTGCGGTGCCCGGCCAGGAGTTCCGCTTCGACTTCACGCCCAGCCGGGGGCTGGACGCGGTGCCGTGGACCGCGTGCTACCCGGGTGACGATGTCGTCGACATCATCGGCATGGACTCCTACGACCAGCCGCCGGGCGAGTCCTTCGACGACCAGATCAACGATCCGTACGGCCTCCAGAAGCACGTCGACTTCGCGGCGGAGCGCGGCAAGCCGATCTCGTTCCCGGAGTGGGGGCTCTTCCGCAACGGTGACAATCCGGAGTACATGCGCCGGATGCTCGACTGGATCGACCGCCACCAGCCGCTGTACCAGACGATCACGGACTACTGCCCGCACGGGGTGTGGCAGTGCAAGAGCAATCCGCGCTCCTCAAGGGTGTTCCGGACGAAGCTCGCCGAGATGGCCGCCCCGGTGAAGCCCGCGCCTCCCACCACGGCCCCGAGCCCGACGCCTTCTCCGACCCCTTCCCCGACGCCGCCTCCGACTCCGAGCCCGACCGTCCCGCCGGCCGTCCAGCCGTCGCCCACGCCGTCGGTGCAGCCCACCCCCACCGCCCCCGAGGCGCCGGGCACCCGCAGGTGGTGTGTGACCGTGCCGTTCGGGGACCTGCTGGGGCCCTGGCTCAAGGAACGCAGGATCTGCTTCCGCTACTGACCGCGTGCATGGAAACGGCTCCGGCCCTCCACCGGAGAGCCGGAGCCGTCCACCCACACGGGTCCAGCGCGGGGGCAGATGGACAAGCAACCGCTTGTCACTCCCCCAACGGGGACACGGCCCGCCGCGTCACGCCGCCGAACGGGCGAAAGCCCGTACGCAGGACCGGGCCGGAGCGCGGGCCGCTGCGCACTCGGGGGTGACGCGCGACCATGGAGACCTAGAGATGGTGGTGAGGTGCATGGCATCCGCCGACGAGGGCCCCCCGGCGGGCCCCGGCCCGCTGCCCCCCGCGGATCCACGGGGCCCCGTGCGGCTGGGCGACGACGCGGTGGCGGTGATCGCCGGGGACGGCACGGTCATCGGCTGGACCCGCGGGGCGGAGGCCCTGCTGGGGTACGCGGCCGCCGAGATGGTGGGCCGCTCCGCCGCCCTGCTGCTGGCCGGGGCCCCGGACACCCGGCGTACGTCCGCGATCGCCGCCCGTAGCCGTGAGGGGTCGGGGTGGAGCGGGCAGATCGCCCTGCGCGGCCGGGACGACCGGCTGATCGATGTCGACGTACGGGTCTCCGCCTCGTTCCTGGTCGCCGGGCGCGAGGGTTTCCTGGTCTCCGGGCGGGAGCGCACCCCGCAGTGGACGGTCGACGGGTCGGTGCTGGAGGGGTTCCTGACCCGGTCGCCGGTCGGCATGGCGGTGCTGGATCCGGAGCTGCGCTACATCTGGCTCAACGACACCCTGGAGCAGTTCGGCGGGGTCCCCCGGGAGCAGCGCCTGGGGCGGCGGCCCGCCGATGTGCTGCCCGGGCTGCTCTCGGCGCCCATCGAGCGGCTGATGCGGCAGGTCCTGGCGAGCGGTGTACCGGTCACCGACTACGAGTACCTGGGCTGGAGCTGGTCCGACCCGAACCGCCGGCGGGCCTATTCGAGCTCGTTCTTCCCGCTGGCGGACGCCGAGGAGAACCGGATCGGCATCGGCTACATGGTGCTGGACGTGACCGACCGGTGGAACGCGCGCCGGCTGCTGGCGCTGGTGAACGAGGCGGGGGCCAGTATCGGCTCCACCCTGGATGTGCAGCGCACGGCCCAGGAGCTGGCGGATTTCGCGGTGCCCCGGTTCGCCGACTTCGTCTTCGTCGACCTGCTGGAGACGCCGCTGGGCCGGGACCGGCCGGAGACGCCGCTGCCCGGGCCGGGGATGCAGGTCGGCAGGCCGCCGATGCTCCGGATGGCAATGAGTTCGGTGCGCGAGGGGTGTCCGGAGGCCGTGGTGCAGATCGGGGAGAGAGTCGAGTTCGTACCGCCGCCGCACGACGTCCACCTCCTCTTCGACGGTGACCCGGTCCTCCTGCCGATGCTCGACCCGGACAGCCATACGTGGGCCGTGGAGCACCCCGCGCGGGCCGCCCGGATCCGCGAGTTCGGGCTGCACTCGCTGATCTCCGTGCCGATGCGGGCGCGGGACACCGTCCTCGGGCTCACCACGTTCATGCGGTCGCAGAACCCGGTCCCGTTCGACGAGGACGATGTGGCGCCGGCCCGGGAGCTGGTGGCCCGGGCGGCGGTGTGCGTGGACAACGCCCGGCGCTACACCCGGGAGCACACCGCCGCGCTGGTGCTCCAGGAGAGCCTGCTGCCGCACACCCTGCGCGGCGGGACGGCGCTGGACGTGGCCTCCTCCTACCTCCCGGCGGACGCGAAGGTCGGCGTCGGGGGCGACTGGTTCGATGTTATCCCGCTGTCCGGGGCCCGGGTCGGCCTGGTCATCGGGGACGTGGTGGGGCACGGGATCAGCGCGGCGGCGACGATGGGGCGGCTGCGGACCGCCGTGCAGACGCTGGCCGACATGGACCTGGCGCCCGACGAACTGCTGGCCCGGCTGGACGACCTCGTCATGCGGCTGAGCGAGGAGGAGCCGGCGGGCGGGAAGGCCGACCGGGGCGGCACGACGGTGCTGGGCGCCACCTGCCTCTACGCCGTCTACGATCCGGCGTCCCGCTGCTGCACGATGGCCCGGGCCGGGCACCCGCCGCCGGTGATCGTCACCCCGCAGGGTGCGGTCAGCTTCCCCGACCTTCCCCTCGGCCCGCCGCTGGGCCTCGGCGGGCTCCCCTTCGAGTCCCTCGAGGTCGAGCTGCCCGAGGGAACCCTGCTCGGCCTCTACACCGACGGCCTCATCGAGGGCCCCGAGAAGGACGTCGAGCAGGGCAAGATCCGGCTGGGGCGGGCGATCTCACGGGAGGGGCTGCCGCTGGACGAGCTGTGCGAGGCGGTGGTGAAGGAGCTCCTGCCCGTTCCGCAGCCGGACGACATCGCGCTCCTGCTCGCCCGCACCCACGCGCTGAGGCCCGACCGGCTGGTCTCGTGGGAGGTGCCGCTCGACCCGGCGGCCGTCGGGGCGACCC
The DNA here is from genome assembly GCF_033109485.1 of Streptomyces cyaneofuscatus. Lineage (NCBI taxonomy): Bacteria > Bacillati > Actinomycetota > Actinomycetes > Kitasatosporales > Streptomycetaceae > Streptomyces > Streptomyces cyaneofuscatus. Next base: position 394,830 of record NZ_CP137002.1, read on the forward strand.
GGAACAAGGTGGCCCGCCAGCTGGAGGCGTGGGGTCTCGACGAGCTGACGATGACGACCGAACTGATCGTCAGCGAGCTGGTGACCAACGCGATCCGGTACGCCTCCGGCCCCGTCCGGCTGCGGCTGCTGCTCCAGTCCGTGCTGACCTGCGAGGTCTCCGACGCCAGCAGCACCACCCCACGGCTGCGGCACGCCCGGACGACGGACGAGGGCGGACGCGGTCTGTTCCTGGTCGCCCAGCTCGCCCGGCGGTGGGGCACCCGGTACACGCACCGGGGGAAGATCATCTGGGCGGAGCAGGGGCTTCCGTCGTCTCCGCCTCCGCCGGTGCCCACGGTCGGGTCCCCTCCGGTGTCTCCGACTCCTCCCGGCTCTTCCGGCTGAGCAGCCTCGTCAGCGCGCCGCCCGCCCGGATCAGCTCGTCCCAGGTGCCCTCCTCGACGATGCGGCCCCCGTCCAGGACCGCGATGCGGTCGGCCCTTCGGACGGTGGCGGGGCGGTGGGCGATGATCAGCGTCGTACGGGAACGGGCCCGGGAGTCCGCCGTGAGCGCCCGCGCCAGTTCCGCGTCGCCCTGGTGGTCGAGGTGGGCCGTCGTCTCGTCGAGGACGAGGACCCGGGGGCGGCCGAGGAGCCCCCGGGCCAGGGCGACCCTGGCGCGCTGGCCGCCGGAAAGGGTCGCGCCGCGTTCGCCGACCGGGGTGTCCAGGCCCTGGGGCAGCGCGTCGGTGACGGGGACGAGGCCGCAGGTGCGGATGGTGGCGGCCAGCTCGTGGTCGGTGGCGTCGGGGGCGCCGAGGCGGAGGTTCTCGGCGAGGGTCCCGTGGAAGAGCGGGGCCTCCTGGCCGACGACGCACATGGCGGCCCGCAGGTCGTCCTCGGCGAGGTCCCGCAGGTCGACGGGGTGGGCGGGGCCCTGAGGAACCAGCTCCACCATGCCTTCCTGCGGGTCCCAGTAGCGGGCCAGGAGATGGGCGACGCTGCTCTTTCCGGCCCCCGACGCGCCGACGAGGGCCACCGTCTCGCCCGGCCGCACCGTCAGGTCGAGGCCGTCCAGGACGGGGGCGGAGCCGTAGCCGAACCGTACGCCGCGCAGCCGCAGGCCCAGCGGGCCCGCAGGGGCGGGGAGCGGGGAGACCGGGGCGGGGGCCCCGGCGGGGGCGTTCACCGCCGCGCGGACCCGGGCGGCGGCGGCGCGCAGGCTGCCCGCCCGGCCCAGCGCGGCCGCCGATTCGGCCACCGGGGCGAGGGCGCCGAGGGCGAGGGCCATCGCTGCCGGGGCCCAGGCGCCGTCGAGCCGTCCGCCGCCCGCCGCGTGGGCGGCGGCGGCCACGACCCCGATGACGGCGCCGACGACGAGCAGATCGCGGGCGGCTCCGGCACCTGTCTCCCAGGACTGCTCGGCCCGCTGGGCGCGGGCGAGGCGCCGGCCGCCGGACCGCAGCCGGGCCCGCGTACGGTCCAGGGCGCCCGCCATCAGCAGCTCGCGGATGCCGTCGACACTCTCCACGCTCTCCGCGGAGAGGTCGGCGAGCGCGGCCCGGGTCCGCGCCCCGCGCTCGGCCCGGCCCCGCGCCTCCAGCAGGGGCGACCAGAGGAGCAGCAGGGCGGCGGGCACGACGGCGAGAAGCAGCCAGGGCCCGAGGACGCCCAGCAGGGTCGCGGCGACCGCGAAGACGAGCCCGGAGGCGAGGAGTTGGGCGATGGCGTGGGCGTAGAAGAACTCCAGCGCCTCCACATCCCCGAGCGCGGTCGCGGCGAGGTCACCACTGCGGCGCCCCGCGATCCGGGCGGGGGCGGAGCGGGCGAGCCCGTCGAAGACCCGGACCCGCAGTTCGGCCAGGACGCGGTAGGCGAGGTCGTGTGAGAGGTCCATCTCCCGCCAGGTGGCGAGCGCCCTGAGCAGGACGAGCCCGATGAGGACGGCCACGGTCGTGGGTGAGGGGGCGCGGTGCTCGATCACCGCGGTGCCCACGGTGTGCGCGGCGAGGGTGACCAGGGCGACCAGGGCCGCCTGGTCGACGAGGGCGGCGAGGCAGGTGCGCAGAACGGTGACGCGGTGGGCGCCGAGGACGGGGAGGAGGGAGCGGAGGGCGCCGGTGTCGTGGGGGGCGGTGGCCTTCGCGGATGCGGACAGGGGTGCGGGCTCGGGCGGTGTCATGCGGCGTGTTCCTCCTGGGCGGTGCGGCCCGCTTGCTCCTGGGCGGTGTGGCCCGTCGGCTCCGTCGGCTCCTGGGCGGTGTCGCCCGCTTGCTCCTGGGCGGTGTGGCCTGCCGCGATGAGCGAGGCGTACACGCCGCCGCCCGCCAGCAGTGCGCTGTGGTCGCCGGATGCCTCGACCCGGCCGCCGTCGAGGACGACGATGTGGTCGGCGTGGCGTACGGCGTCGAGCCGGTGGGCGACGACGAGGCAGGTACGGCCCCGGCTCGCCGCCGGCAGCTCCCGGACGATCCGGGCCTCGCCCCGCTCGTCCACCGCGCTGGTCGCCTCGTCCAGGATCAGGACCGGGGCGTCGGCGAGGAGCGCGCGGGCGAGGGCGAGCCGTTGGCGCTGGCCGCCGGAGAGCGTGGCGCCGCGTTCGCCGACGAGGGTGTCGTACCCCTGGGGGAAGGCGGTGATCTCCTGGTGGATGCCCGCCGCCCGGGTGGCGGACCGCAGCTGTGTGTCGGTGGCGTCCGGCCGGGCGATGCGCAGGTTCTCGGCGATCGTGGCGTGGAAGAGGTACGTCTCCTGGGAGACGACGGCGATCCCCCGGCGCAGCGAGGCGAGGGGGTGGGCGGCGGTCTCGGTCCCGGCGATCGTGACGCGGCCGCTGTCGGGGTCGCGCTGGCGCAGCAGCAGGCTGAGCAGGGTCGACTTCCCGGCGCCGGAGGGCCCGACGATCGCCGTCGTCCGCCCGGCGGGTGCGGTGAAGGTGACGCCGTCCAGGGCGGGGCGCTTGCTCGACGGATGGGTGAAGTGGACGTCTACGAAACGGATTTCGGGGGCGGTGTCCCAGCGGGCCTCCACCGTTCCCCGGTCGGCGACGGCGGGTTCGGCGGTGCGCAGGGCGGCGATCCCGTCGGCTGCGGAGACCCCGAGGTAGCCGGCGTGCCATTCGCGGGAGAGGTCGCGGATGGGGCGGAAGCACTCGGAGGCGAGCATGAGCAGGAGGTACGTCCCGGTGGTGGCGGTGCGTCCGGTGGCCGCCGAGGAGCACGCCACCAGGACGGCTGCCGCGGTGCCGCCCTGGACGGCGAGGTCGGTGAGGCCGGTGTCGACGAGCGAGACCCGGAGTTTGGCGACGGTCGCCCGGTGGAGCGCCACCGACCGCTTCTCCAGCCGGTCCCGTACGCGGCCCACCGCACCGGCCGCGCGCAGGGTGGCCATGCCCTGGAGGGCCTCCAGGTAGTCGGCGGCGAGGGCTTCGTAGGAGTCCCAGTGCTCCTTGCCGCGCCGGGCGAGCAGGCGGTCCCATCCGCGCGGACCGAAGAGTGCGAGCAGCAGGGCCAGGCCGAGGGCGAGGGCGGCGTACGGCTCGATGAGCGCGACGGCGACGAGCAGGAGGGGCGGGACGGCGGAGGTGATGAGCGCCTGGGGGAGGTAGCGGGAGACGTACGCGTCCACGCCCTCGACGCCGTCGACGAGCGTGGCGCGTACGGCTCCGGCCCGGGCACCGGTGATCGCGGTGGGCCCGAGTTCGCCGAGGCGGGACAGGAGGGTGTCGCGGAGCCGGATCCGGACGGCAGCGCCCGCGGTGACGGCGGTCAGCCGCTGGGCCCGGCCGAGCGCGGCGCGGACGAGGACGACGGCGAGCACGGAGAGGAGGAGCGGCGCCAGGCCGGACGTGTCTCCCTGGGCGATCCGGGAGAGGACGACGGCGAGCAGCACGGCTTGCGCGAGGTGGGTGAGGGTGACCGCGGCCAGCAGCGCGGTCGCGCAGCCGAGGGGGCGGCGGGCGGTGCGGGCGGCGCGCAGGAGTTCGGGGTGGAGCATCATGGGCGTTCTTCCTTGCCCGGGAGGGGCGGTGGGGCGGGGAGTGAGGGATCGGCCGGCCCGGCGAGGGCGAGGCCGTGGACGATCCAGTCGTGTCCGGGGGCGTCGCCCAGTGCGGCGCCGAGGTCGGCCTGGAGCCAGGAGCCGATGGGGCGTGAGCGGAGCCCGAGGGCGGTGGCGTGGGCCTGGGTTACCCCGGCGGCGTAACCGGCGGCCAGGTGGCTGCTACGGATCAGGGACGGCGGGGCGTCGGCGGGGCAGCCGTGGGCGACCAGCACCGCGCCTGCCGTACCGATCCACCGCTGGCCCGCCGCCCAGTGGGCGAGGGTGGGGCGGGCGTCGCCGGAGGCGAGGCGGCCGGCGGTCGTGAGGAGCCCCGGGGCGTCGCCGCCGACCGCCGCGGCCCAGGCGGGGCCGTCCGGCCGGGCCCCCTCGGCGGTGGCCAGGACCCGGGCGAGCAGGTCCGGGGCAGGCGGGTGCGCCAGGTCGGAGGGGGGTGCGCTCCTTCGCGTACGGAGGGTCTCGTCCGTCACCGGGGCGGGGCGGGCAGCCGGGTGCCAGGTGAGGCCTGTTCCTGCGGTCAGGTACGTCAACAGGTGCCGTGCGGCAGCCAGTTCGCGGGGCGGGGCGTCGCCTCCGGCGCCCCGTTGCGGGAGTGGGTCGGCGGCGCAGGGCAGGGCGGCCCAGGCAGTGAGCGGGGCAGTTGAGGGGACGGACCCGTCTGCGGACGGCAACCAGACGGCCGCGAGTGGGAGTTCGGGTTCGACGCCGGGCCATCGGGCCTGCCGATCGGCCGCGCGGGGCAGCCCGGCAGCCGCGGCGAGCTCTTGACCGTCCGCGTCGAGGGAGACCCGCACGTCGCCCGGGGCAGCGGCCAGCGCCAAGGCGGCCGCCGCGTGACCGGCGTCCAGCAGGAGCAGTGGCCAGGCGCGGTGCTCGTAGTGGGCGACCGTACGGGCGGCCGTCACGGTGAGGACGACGGCAACTCCCGGGAGCGCGTCAGCGGGGGCCCGGCCGCGCGGGTGGGCACGGTGGGCACGCGGGTCGTAGGCGTACCGCCCGGGCGGCAGCGAGCAGCCGGGGCCGACGAGCAGATGCGCCCGTACGGGATGGAGCGCGCCCGCCGAGGCGACGGGCCGCAGTCGGCCGCCCGCGTTCCGGGGCGCGGCGAGGGACAGCCGCAGAACACGGTCCAGATCCACCCCTCCCCCGGCCCCGGCCGGGTGCAGTCCCGGTTCGCCCCACGGAAAGGCACGCTCCGGCAGATACGGGACGGTGCGCGGCACGCGGGGTGACCTGGCGTCGGCCAGGGCGCGGCTCAGGAGGCCGGGGGCTGCGGGAGGAGCGTGGGTCATGGGCACGTGCTCCTTTACATGTGCGGCGGCGGTGCGAGGGTGAAGTCCGCCGGGCCGGTAGGGGGTTGGGTGCGCCAGCCCCGGTCGAGCGCGGCCCCGGCGAAGCGCGGGCAGCCGAAGTAGGCGAAGGCGGCGGGCGCGTTGGGGATCAGGCCGGAGACCAGCACACGGGCGACCCGCAGGGAGGTTTCGGCGATGTCCTCGGTGGTCAGGTCGACCGTGATCACCCGGTGGCCACCGGCGGCGAGTGCCGCGTCCAGGGCGGGGCGGCTGCCGGGGGCGATCTCGGTGACGGGGACGACGCCCCCGGCGGGGGCGGTGAAGCGACTGGCCAGCGGCGCCATCCGGTCGTCGAGCCAGACCTGCACATGGGCGCCGAGGTCCCGTACTGCGGCGAACTCCGTTCCGCAGTCGTCGAGATAGCGGCGGTCGGTCCGGTGGTCCAGGTAGAGGCCCCGGGCGAAGAGTCCGGCCTCCACGGAGCGGTGGACCCAGCCGTCGGCATCCACCGCGCCTTGCGTGAAGACCCAGGTGTGCACCGCCTCCAGCACCGCCTTGCGGGCCGCCTCCGCAGGGTCGTACCGGCAGGCGAACCCGGCGGCGTGGATGCCGCGCCGGGGATCGTGGACCAGGGCGGCCACGCAGGGGGCGAACTCGGAGGGCATCTCCACGATGTGGACGTCCAGTTCGGCGCCCGCGAGATCCTCGGTCAGGCCGGGCACGCTCGCCGGGTCGATGCCCCGGGTGGGTCCGTCCAGGTGCCACCACAGCTCCAGGGCGTCACGCTCCACGACTTCGAGCAGCCCGCGCTCGACGGCGTCGTCGGAGCCCTGGCCGGTGGCTATGCCCGCGTAGTTGAGGTGGTGCGTGCGGGGCAGTGAACGCAACTCACCCTGGCGCCAGTTGAGGTGGGTGAGGGAGACCGGCGCCCAGCAGGGCTGCCCGCCCTCCGTGCCCGGTGTCCAGAGCGCCGGGGTGTCGGGGGTGAGTTCGGCGTACGGGAAGCCTGAACGCCCGTGCTGCCAGGTGGCGTACGCGGGGACCGCCCCGGGCCCGTACAGCCGCAGCCCCTCCGCCTCCAGCTCGGCGGCCGTGGCCCTGCGGGGTGCGGCGGGGTGGCCGGGCGGCGGGACCCGGTTGCCGCAGTAGCGTTCCACGGCCTCGGCGACGGCGGCGATCCAGGCGCCTCGGGCGTCCCCGAAGGTGGTGCCGAGCGAGACCCGGTCGGCGGGCCAGGCGCCGAGGCGTCGGGCGTCGGCGACCTCGGCGGTCATCGCGGTGTAGCGGGGCGGCGCCCCTGCGGGGCGCTCGACGGGCTCGACACCGCGGATCAGCCCGCAGACGGGGTCGACCAGGGCTTCGATGGGCAAGGTGCTGGTCAACGGCATATCTCCGGTACGGGCTCGACGTAACGACGCCGGGCGACGACGGTCAGGTGCAGGGCGCTCCCCCGGGCCGTGACGGCTCTGCGGGACGGGACGAGGCGGGTGGCGGTCACCGGGTTCTCCCCGGTGTGCGGGTTGCGGGCGTGGGCCGGGAAGTGGTGTCCGGCGATCTCCGTGCGGAGCCTCGTCCCGGCGGGCAGCCGGCGGCCCAGGGTGCCGAGGGGCACGGTGATCTCCGCGGCCTCCCCGGGAGGGTCGGTGCGCCGGACGATGCCGAACGCGAGCGGCTCCGCCCGGCCGGCCGGGTCGAGCGCGGTGACGCGTACGGCCCAGTCGGCGGCGGGGGTGTCGGCGGTGGCGTGGAGCCGGGCGGTGGCGGGTCCGGCCAGGTCGAGCGGGCGGGGCAGGGGCGGGGAGAGGAGGAGGCAGCGGTCGGCGCACGTGGTGTCGGCCGGGACGGCCAGGTCGTCGGAGCGGACGGGGCGGGCCGGGTCGGCGGTGAACTCGGCTCCGTGCAGCAGCCGGAGGCCGGTTGGGGCGTCGAAGGGCCAGCTGGCGGTGCGAGCTGTGTTGGCGGCCTGCCTCCCCACGCCGTGCCAACGGCCGCTGCCGCCCAGGGTGATGACCCCGCGCCGATCGGGCTCCAGCCGTCCGGCGAGGGCGGCGCGGGCCCACCGTACGTACAGAGCACCGAGGTTGACGCGGTCGGCGGCCAACCGGGGGCGCTCCGCGGTGAGGTGGTGGCCCCAGGGGCCGAGCAGCAGGCGGGCGGGGCCGCCCCAGGCACGCCACAGCGCCACGGTGTCCTCGGCGAAGGGGTCGTGGGTGCCGCCGACGGCGAGGAGCGGGAGCCGGGAGGCGGAGCCGCGCCGGACGATCCGGCCGCGCGGGCGGTCGTCCCAGAGTCCGGGCCAGGAGGGCAGGGCCCGGCCCAGGCGGTCGGCCAGCCGGGTGACCGGGAGGTGTTCCAGCAACCGGGGGTCGGCGGCGAGGGCGTCGGCCAGCGCGTCGGGGGCGGAGTCGGGGCGGTCGCCGTGGGCGGCCCACCAGCCGGCGCGGGCCCAAAGCCGTTCGGGCCCCGCGGGTTCGCGGGCGGTGTCGGCGAGGCCGAGGGCGGGGACGGCGGCGATGACGGCGTCCGCCCGGCCGACGCCGGGCGGGCCGAGCGCGGTGACGAGGGCGCAGTGGGCGGCGTAGGAGGAGCCGACGGCGACGACCGGACCCCCGCCGCTCCACGCCTGGTCGCGCACCCAGGCCACGGTCGCGGCGCCGTCGCTCTCCTCGTGGTCCTGGTAGGGGTGCCACGGTCCCGGCGAACCGTTCCGGCCGCGGACGTCCTGGGCGAGGGCGGCGAATCCGTGGGCCGCCCAGCCGCGCAGCTCGACGCGGTGGGCGGTGCGGCCGTAGGGGGTGCGGATGACGACGGCGGGGCGGGGGCCCGGTGTGGCGGGCAGGCAGAGGTCGGTGGCGAGCGGGGTGCCGTCGGGGGCGGGAACGTACACGGTCGTGATGCCTGCCGTGGTGTTGGTCGCGGTGCTCGCCGTGGCGCTTGCTGTGGTGTTCGCCGTGGTGGTCACGGGGCCGTCCGTGCGGTGGGGGCGGGCAGCGGGGCGACCTCCGGTACGGGGAACACGGGGTGTTCGGTGACGGTCAGGTCGCGCAGGTCGATCCGGCGCAGCCGACGGCGGGCCGGGAGGCCGGAGCCCCGGTGTGGCTCTCCGCTCGCCCAGGCGATCAGGTCGGCGGTGAGCAGTGCGGCGATGAGGGCGGCGGCCGGTTCGGTGGGGTGCGGGCCGGTGTCGGGGGTACGGTGGCCGGCCCAGTAGGCGGCGAGTTCGCGGTGGGCGGCGGTGGCCGCGAGTCTGCGGAGGCGGACGTGGGCGGCGGTGACGTCGCCGGGGGCGGAGGCGAGGGGCTCGGTCCAGGTGTGGGCGCCTTCGCGGTGGCAGCGCAGCCAGGCGGTGTGCCGGGCGGGCAGCCGGTCGGCTTCGTCCCAGAGCCCTTCGGGCACGGGTGAGTCGAGGCACCAGACCAGGGCGGTGTCCCGCCGCCCCGCGAGACCGGCCACGTCGTCGGCGGAGGCGGACTGGACCTCGGCCCCTTCGGCCGCGGCGAAGCGGGCGAGGGGTTCGGTGAGGACGGGGTCGCCAAGGAGGTGGACGGTCCGTCCGGTGAGCGGTGGGCGGCGGGGTTCGGTCACCGCGTGCCCGGCCTCCTCGAACGCCGCGACCAGACGGTCGAGTTCAGCCGATGACGCCTGCCCCTCCCCCTCGGTCAGCCGGTCGACCAGCTCCCCCGGGCCGACGTGGCCGGTGTCGATGCGCAGGAACTCCCCTTCGGAGGTGCGGAGTACGGGCCGGTCACCGGGGGCGGTGACGATCCCGGCTCCGGGAGCGAGTCGACTGCGGTTCACGGGGGCCTCCGAGGGGCGTCGTACGGGGGTGATCAGGTGGTGCGAACGGGGCGGGAGCCTGCCTCAGCGGCAGGTGCCGCTTACTGCTCGTCCGCGGTGTCGGCCTCGACGGCGTCGTCGAAGGGGTTCTCGACGAGGGCGTTCGAGTGGGTGGCGGAGAGGTGGGCGAGCTGGCCCTGGTCGGCGATCGGGCTGAACACCTTGTTGTGCTCCATGAGTTGAAGCCTCCATTCGGATCGGTTGGTGATGGTTGCGACGCCGTTCTTTGCCGCACCACAGACACTAATGAATATGATTTTCATTCCGCAATAGCTTGAGCTGATCTAGAGGGTGATCTGGGTAACAGACGGGCCAGCCGCCCTCGGTATCGATCCCCACCCGCCCCTGGACGCCCAGGACTTCGGCCAGCAGCCGCTCCGTGACCACCTCTCCGGGCGCGCCGTCGGCGGCGATGCGCCCCTCGCGCAGCGCCACGATCCGGTCGGCGAACCGTGCCGCGTGGTTGAGGTCGTGCAGCACCATCACCACCGTGAGCCGGCGCTCGGCGCGCAGCCGTACGACGGTCTGGAGCACCTCCAGTTGGTGCCGCAGGTCGAGATAGGTGGTGGGCTCGTCCAGGAAGAGGACCGGGGCGTCCTGGGCCAGCGCCATGGCCAGCCGGACCCGTTGCCGCTCACCGCCGGACAGCGCGTCGACCGGCCGGTCCGCCCAGCCGGTGACGCCGACGTCCGCGAGGGCCCGGGCCGTCACCTCGTCGTCGCCGTCCCGCAGCATCCCGAGCGGGCCGCGGGTGGCGTAACGGCCCTGGCGGACCAATTGCCGTACGGTCAGGGCCGGTACGGCCGGGGCCGACTGGTGGAGCAGCGCCACGCGGCGGGCGGCGGCCCGTCTCGGCAGGCGTGCCGCGTCGTCCCCGTCGAGCAGGACCCGGCCGTCGCTCGGGATGAGCAGTCCGGCGGCGAGCTTGAGGAAGGTGCTCTTGCCGCAGCCGTTCAGGCCGATGAGGGCGACGAGTTCGCCGGCTCCGATGCTCAGGTCGATCCCGCGCAGCACCTCACGCCCCGGATAGCCGAAGCTGAGCCGTTCCGCCCGGACCACCACGTCCGGTGCTCCCGCTGTGGGTTTCCTCCCGTCCGGCGTGTCCGCCATGCCCTTCTTCCCGTCCTCCCCGTGCGTCGTGACATCTCTCGTACGTGCTGCCATGTCCGGCCGCCTCCCCGTCATCGTTCGTCCGCCCGTCGCCGCGCCACGATCAGCAGCAGCCCGGCCCCGAGAGAGGTGGTCAGCGCGCCGACCGGCAGGGTCAGCCGGTCCGCGTCGAGCGCCACCACCAGGAGCCGGGACAGCAGTTGGGCCGCCGCGTCCGCCCCGCCCACCACCACCGCGCCGAGCAGCGCGGCGCCGGGCAGGGTGATGCGCAGGTCGGCCCCGAAGACGGCCAGCGCCAGATGCGGCACCAGCAGCCCCACGAAGCCGAGGGCCCCCACGGCCGAGACGGCGCCGGCCGTCAGGGCCACCGCACACACGAGCGCGGCGGCACGGCTCCGCCCGGCGTCCAGTCCGGCGGCGGAGGCCTGTTCGTCGCCGCAGCGCAGCAGGGTCAGGGGCGCGGAGAGCAGCCATGCGGCGGCTCCCCAGACCGCGGCCCACGGCCACAGCAGGTGCCAGTGCTGCCAGACCCGGCCCTCGGTGGAGCCGATCAACCACTGGACCACGCTGCCGAGTTCGCCGGGGGCCACCAAGAGGACGACGGCGGTGAGTCCGGCGAGGACCGCCGACACCAGCACTCCGTAGACGGCGGTCTGTTCGGGGTCGCCCTTCTCCCGGCCCGCGAGCAGCCAGAGCAGTCCCGCGCCCGCGAACCCGCCGAGGCAGGCCGCGACGACGACCGCCGTCGGGGAGTCCCAGCCGGCCAGGCCGAGGCCCGTGGCGGCGACCGCGCCGAGGACCGCGCCGGGGGTGACCCCGGTGACCTCGGGCCCGGCCAGCGGATTGCGCAGGGCCGACTGGAGGACGAGCCCGGCGACTCCCAGGCTCGCCCCGGCGACCAGCGCCACCAGCAGCCGGGGCAAACGGAGTTGGAGGACGATGTGTTCGGCCATCGGGTCGCCGCCCCCGCCGAGGAGTACGGCCCGCACCCCCTCGCCCGTGACGCCCCGCCCGGCGAACAGGTCCGCGCAGGCGACGGCGCAGACCAGGACCGCCAGGGCGCCCATCCGGACAGCCGGTGAGCGCCAGGCCCGCCGGGGTGGTGCGGGCGCCACTTCCAGGACGCTCATCGTTCCGCCTTCCGCAGGAGAGGTACGGGGTCGTCGACGGGGCGCCCGCCGACCGGCCCCCGGTCCTTGGCCGCCCGCCGCCCCCGCTTCAGCAGCACCACCCCGACCGGCACACCGACCAGGGCCGTCCACGCGCCGACGGGCGTCTCGACCGGTGCGAGCGCCAGCCGCGCGGGCTGGTCAGCGCAGAGCACCACGACCGCCCCGCACAGCGCGGACCGGACGAGCCAGCCCGCGGCCCCGCCGTCCGGCCGCAGCCGTCGGGCGAGGTGGGGCGCGAGGAAGCCGACCCAGGCGACCGGGCCGCAGACCGCCACCACGGGGGCGATCAGGACGACGGCGATGCCCAGCGCCGCGACCCGCGCACGCTCCACGCGTACGCCGAGGGCGCGGGCGTCGTCGTCGCCGAGCCGCAGCACGCCGAGCACCGGCACACAGAGCACGAGCGCCGGAACGGCGACGGCCAGCCAGGGCAGCAGGCCGGTGACGTCGTCCCAGGTGCGGGCGGACAGACTGCCCAGCAGATAGCGGTAGATGAGCTGGAGGTCGAGCTGGTCGGCCATCACCATGAGCACCAGCAGCCCGGCCTGGAGCGCCGCCGCGACGGCGGCCCCCGTCAGCAGCACCGACGACGGGCTGCGCCCGAACCCGGCGGCCACCAGCGTGAGCAGCCCGCCGAACGCGGCCCCGGCGAGAGCCAGGAAGGGCTGGAGGCCGAGCGGCACGGAGAGGGCGAGCACCAGCGGTGCCGCGACCCCGAGCGCGGCGCCGGAGGAGACGCCGAGCATCTCCGGGACGGCGAGCGGATTACGCAGCGCCTCCTGGAGGACGAGGCCCGCGGCGCCGAGGCAGGCACCGGCAACCAGCGCCAACACCATGCGGGGAAGCCGCAGTTCGGTGACGACGAGGCCCGCGAGGCCGTCGGACCCCAGGGTGGTCAGGAGCCGGCCGGGCGGGACGTACGGCGTACCGAGGCTGAGGGCGCACACCGCGCCCACCACGGCCGCCGCCGTCAGACAGACCGGCGCCACGGGCAGGCGCCTCACTGCGGTGCCGCTCGTCGCCGAAGTGGCGCCCCTCACCGCAGTGCGGCCGTGGCCTCGTCGAGGACGACGCCCAGGGACCGGGTGCCGCGCCCCTTGGCCCAGACCTCGGAGTCGACCTCGATGACCTTGCCGTTCTTCACCGCCGGGATCCGCGACCAGAGCGGATTCTTGGCGAGCTTGTCGGAGAGCTTGCCGTCCGGGGCGCCGAAGGAGAGCGTCTCCACGAACAGGACGTCGACGTCCCGGGCGAGGATCTCCTCCAGGCTGTAGGAGCCGTCGATCCCCCGGCTCTTCCAGGGGTAGTGGGAGATCTTCGGGAAGAGTCCGGCGGCCACGTCGGTCTCCGGGGTGGCCACGCCGAAGTTCTCGTCGCTGCCGAAGATGATCAGCGAGGTCTTGTCGCTCCTGGCCTCCTCGGCCTTGGCCAGGCGGGCGCGGAACGTCTTCTCGGCCTTCTCGCCCTCCTCCGTACGGCCGGTGAGTGCGGCCAGGTCCCGCAGGTAGCCGACGCTGTCCTTCCAGGAGCCGGGCTGCACCGGCCAGAAGGTGGTGGCGCCCTTCAGTGCGGGGGCGAGCTTGCCGTGGGTGTCCTCCAGGCCGATCACCAGGTCGGGCCGGTGGGAGAGGATCGCCTCGACCTCGGGGCTGAGGAAGCCGCCGGGCACGACGGGGACCTTCGCCGCCTTCTCCTTGCCGAGGAACTCCGGGTGCGCGAGCACGGCGGAGTTGGTGGCGGTGGGGGTCATGCCCAGCTCGACCAGGATGTCGTCGCAGAGGGCGACCAGGCAGACGATCTTCTGCGGGGGCTTCTTCAGGGAGACCGTGACGCCCTTGGCGTCGGTGATCTCGGTGGCGGCCTTGATGGGCTGGACCTCGGTGCTCGTACGGGGCCCGGCCGCGGGCTCGGCGGCGGTCCCGGATTCACCGCCCGTCGTGCCGCAGCCGGCCAGCAGCCCTCCCAGTACGGCGATCGCGGCCCAGCGGCGGACTCTCAGTGCGGTGCGTGGCATCGGCTCGTTCCTCAGATTCTGTACGGCCCCGGGAAGGAGGCAGGTGCGACGGCGGGGCCCCGGGGAGCCATCCCCACCACAGAGCGGAACCTTACACATGATTATCATTTCCAATAAAGCGGGCCAAGGCTTCCCACCGGACCGCCGGACCCATCGACCGCCCTCAGGAGCTCCCCATGCCCCACCCTCCCCATCCGCCACCCCGCCTCCTGGTCGCCGACCAAGTCTCGGGACGCATCAGCCTGTTGGACCTCCCGGACGGCGACGAACGGGCAGCACTGAACCACCGGCACCTCGCTGAGCACGCCGGGTTCCTCGCCCTGCCGGACGGCTTGGTCGCCTGCGTGGACGACCGGGCGGGCGAGCTGCTGGTCCTCGATCCGTACAGTCCCGATGCGGGCCGGCCCCTGGTCCGGCGCCGGATACCGGTCGCCGTGCCCGCCGAACACCTTGCGGCCGCGCCGGGCGGCAGGCACCTCGCGGTGACCACCGGTCTCGGGCGTAACGAGGAGGCCTGGACCGGGCTGTTGACGGCCGTCGACCTCGACGCACCGGACGGAGCCGTCGCCGTACGCGTACGGGGCCGGACCGGTGAGCCGGGCGTCACGGTCCTCGGCGGTCCGTCGCCGCTCGTGGTGCTGCGCCACCGGGAGCCCGGCGAACTCCTGGTCCACCGGCACCACGACCTGATGGCCGCACCCCCTTCGTGCCCGCCGGTGGAGCCCGTCCGGCGCATCGGGCTGCCGGACGACGACGGGCACGGGGACGCCTACGACCCGGCCACCGGGCGGGTGTTCGCGGCGGCGGGCTCGGGCGTGCACCGGGTCCGGCACGACGGCGAGGAGCTCACGCGGGAGGCGCCCCTCCCCTGGGCCGCCGACGGACGCACGGGAGGCCGGGGCTACTACCTGCGGCTGGACCCCGTACGGCGCACCCTCTGGTCCTGCGTACGCGGCGGGCCCTCCGCGCCGGGGCGGTGGCCGGAGTGGACCAACGACGCCTGGTGGCACGGGCTGGACACGGGCACCACGGCGAGGCTGGAGCTGGGGCCCGGGCTGGTGTTCCGGCTCGCCGTGACCGCCCGGCACATCGCGTACTCCCGCGTCCACCCGGACGGCGACGAGCTGATCCTGCTGGCCGCGCCCACCACTCCCGGGGCCCGGCCGCACCTCACCGCCCGCCTCCCGCTGCCCGCGATGTCCGGTGCGCCCCGGCGTGGAGGCACCCCATGGGACGGCGTCCAGCGGCGGGCGATCGCCGCCTCCCCCGGCGCCGGCCTGGTCGCGGTCAGCCGGGGCGGCCATGGCGAGGTGCACGTCTTCGACGCCGACCGGGCGGAGCCGGTCACCACCCTCACCTTCCCCACACCACTCGACGACGGCGGCCATCTGGCGCTGATCACGCCCGACGATGGCGCGCACGCGGACCTCGTGGGGCGGTGACGGATCGCCCGACGGATCGTCATTTGAAAACGACTTCCATTTCCCTATACGGTCGGCGCCACCGACCGGCCGCCACCCCCAGGAGAGACCCATGGCAGTTCCGAAGCGCAAGATGTCCCGCAGCAACACCCGCCACCGCCGCGCCCAGTGGAAGGCCACGACGCCGCAGCTCGTGCCGGTGACCATCGACGGCGCGGTCCACCAGGTGCCGCAGCGGCTGGTGAAGGCGTACGAGCGCGGCCTGATCCGGCCGGAGGGCTGAGCCCCCACGGCACGGAGAGGGGCGGGTGGTGGCGCGGCACGATCGCCGCGCCACCACCCGCCCCTCGTCGCGCTCAGACCGGCGTCACCAGGAGGACTTGGTCACCCCGGGCAGGAATCCGGCGTGCGCCTGTTCGCGCATCCGGACCCGGGAGAGGCCGAAGGTGCGCAGATACCCCCGGGGCCTGCCGTCGACACTGTCCCGGTTGCGCACCCGTGTGGCGCTGGCGTCACGCGGCTGGCGCCGCAACTCCGCGAGGGCGGCGGCACGTTCGGCCGCCGGGGTGCCGGGGCGGCGGACGATCTCCTTGAGTTCGGCCCGGCGGGCCGCGTAACGCTCGACGATCACCTTGCGCTTCTCGTTCTGCGCGATCTTGCTCTTCTTCGCCATCAGACCTTCCCTCCTCGCGCACGGATACGGGCGACCGCCGCTTCGATACCGATCACGTCGATCGTCTTGATCGCCCGGGCGCTGAGGGTCAGCCGCACATGGCGCCCCTCACTGGGGAGCCAGTACCGCTTGCGCTGGACATTGGGGTCGAACCGGCGTGACGTACGGCGGTGCGAGTGGGAAATGGCGTTGCCGAATCCCGGCTTGGAGCCGGTCAGTTGGCAGTGGGCGGACACGGACGTTACCTGCCTCTCATCGATGCATCCATTATTGAAAATGGAAACCATTGCCATATAGTAGCGCCCATGGCTCGCAACGAAGTACGCCCGGTCATCAAGCTCCGCTCCACCGCGGGGACCGGCTACACCTACGTCACCCGTAAGAACCGCCGGAACGACCCCGACCGCATGGTGCTGCGCAAGTACGACCCGGTCGCCCGCCGTCATGTCGACTTCCGCGAGGAGCGCTGAGGGCCCTCCTCCTCCGGCCCTCCCCTCTCCGGCCCGACTTTCTCCGGCCCGCCCCGCAGCAACCCTGACCGCTAGGACCCCCCTCATGAAGCCCGGAATCCACCCCGCCTACGGCCCCGTCGTCTTCCGCGACAAGGCCGCCGACTTCGCTTTCCTCACCCGCTCCACGCTGACCAGCGAGAAGACCGTCGAGTGGGAGGACGGCCGGACCTACCCGGTCGTCGATGTGGAGATCTCCTCCGCGAGCCACCCCTTCTACACCGGCACCGCCCGCGTCCTGGACACCGCGGGCCGCGTCGAGCGCTTCGAGCGCCGCTACGGGCGCGGTGAGGCCCGGTGACGGCGGAACCGCGGCGGAAACTACCCGTCGTCATCGTCTGCGGGCTGCACGCGGAGGTGCGGCACGAGGTGGTGGAGACGCTGCTCTCCCAGGTTCCGCACAGCGTCGCCCTCCACCACGACCTGTCCACGGCGACCGACGGGACCGTACGCCGCACCCTGCGGGACGCCACCGGGGAGCTGTCGGCCGGCGAGACGCCCCTGGTCAACGACTGCGCGTGCTGCGCACTGCGGGAGGACCTGGTCCCCGAGCTGCAACGGCTGGCGGACAGCGGTCTGACCCGGCTGGCCGTCCTGGAGCTCTGGGACTCCGTGGAGCCGAAGTCGATGGCCGAGGTCATCGCGGTGCACGGGGCGAGCAGCTTCGAGGTCACCAATGTGATCACCGCGGTCGATCCCACCCTCGTCCTGCCGTGCCTCACCAACGGCGACGACCTGGCGGAGGCCGGTCTCGCGGCGGCCCCCGCCGACCAGCGGACCATCGGGGACACCTGGGCCCGGCAGGTGGAGTACGCCCCCGTCCTCGCCGTGGCCGACAGTCCGGCGGCCGACGACGAGGACCGTGCGCTGATCCGCCAGATGAACCCGATGGCACGTCAGATCGCTTCGGATGCGGCCGAGTTGGCGCCGGTAGCGGTCGCCGGGTTCGATGTGGAGGCGGCTGCCGCAGGTCAGCATCCCGCCTGTGCGCTGCTGCCGCAGGAGGCGGAGGAGGCCGGGGTGTCCACGCTCGTCTGGCGGCGCCACCGCCCCTTCCACCCCGAGCGCCTCTACCACGCGCTGGAGGACCTGTGCTGTGCGGCGGCCCGCAGCCGGGGCCGGTTCTGGCTCGCGGACCGGCCCGACACCCTGCTCTCCTGGGACGCGGCGGGCGGTGCCCTCTGCGTGGAGAACACCGGCCCTTATCTCGCCTCCCTCCCGGACGCGGCCTGGGCTCTGGTGCCGCCCTACCGGCAGGCCGCGGCCGCGCTGGACTGGCACCCCGAGCACGGCGACCGCTGCCAGCACCTGGTCTTCGTCTCCCCCGGCCTCGACCGCGACGGGCTGACCGGGCTGCTGGAGTCGTGCCTGCTCAGCGACGAGGAGTACCGGGCGGGCCCGGAGGCGTGGAAGAGCCTGCCCGCCGCGTTCGACGCGCTCCTCGACCCGGTGTGAACCGGCGAGCCACCCCCGTACCCCCGACCACCCGCACAAGGAACCCCGATGGCACGCAAGCAGGACCCCCGTAAGCCCCTCAAGACCCGCCCCAACCCGCTGGACGCGGCGGGGATCACCTACATCGACTACAAGGACACCGATCTGCTGCGGAAGTTCATCTCCGACCGCGGCAAGATCCGCAGCCGCAGGGTGAGCCGGGTGAGCGCCCAGCAGCAGCGGCAGCTCGCCGCGGCCATCAAGAACGCCCGTGAGATGGCGCTGCTGCCGTACTCCGGCTCCGGCAAGTAGCCCACGTCCGCCCCTGTCAGGACTGGGGCGACGGCCGCTCGGGATGCAGCACCGTGGCAGGCCGAGCACCATGAACGTATGGGCACAGACACCTCCAAGGGGGACGGCCCGGAACCGGCGTCGTCAGGCCCGGCGGCCTCAGGCCGCCGGGCCGGATCCCCGAATCAGAGCCTCGCTCTCGCGGCCATGCTGTTCGCCGTGTCGATGACCTTCATCGACCAGACGATCGTCGCCATCGCCGCACCGGACATCATCCACGAACTGGGCCTCACCTCCACGCAGATGCAGTGGGTCGTCAACGCCTATCTGCTCACCCTGGCCGCGTTCTTCGCGCTGGGCGGGCGGCTGTCCGACATCTACGGGCACCGCCGCGTGATGCTGATCGGCACCCTCGTGTTCGTCATCTCCTCCGCGATGTGCGGTGCCGTGCCGGCCGGGGACTTCGCGCAGGCCTGGCTGATCGGCTTCCGCGCCGTGCAGGGCATCGGCGCGGCCCTGATGTTCCCGGCCGCTCTGGCCGTGGTCATCGCGGTGTTCCCGGTGGAGCGGCGAGGGCGGGCGCTGGCGCTGTTCTTCGGGCTCTCCGGGGCTCTCACCGCGGTGGGGCCGCTGCTCGGCGGCTGGCTGACCTCGTGGACGTGGCGCGCGATCTTCTGGGTCAACGTCCCCGTCGCCGTCATCGCCATCGTGCTGACGCTGCTGGCACGTATCCCGGACCGGTCGCGGCGCGAGCCGCTGGATCTGCCCGGCGCCGCGCTGGTCGCGGTCGGGATGGGGCTGACGGTGCTGGGGCTGCAACAAGCGTCCACCTGGGGCTGGAGCTCCGTCACCACTTGGGCGTGCATCGTGGTCGGGCTGCTGGTGCTGGCGTTCTTCTGCTGGTTCGAACTGCGGGCGCGGTTCCCCCTCATCAAGCTCCAGGTGTTCCGGGACCGGGCGTTCCAGATCGACAACGCGGTGCTGTTCTTCTCGATGATGGCGTTCGTCCCGGTCTTCTTCTTCGCCTCCGTGTACGCGCAGGTCTCGCTGAGCGCCTCTCCGAACCAGGCCGCGCTCTACCTCCTGTACTTCTTCATCGGCTTCGGCATCGCCTCCCAGTGGGGCGGTCGCATCCTGGACAAGCGCGGTGCCCGGCCGGCGCTGAAGCTGGGCACCGCGCTCGGTGCGGTCGGATTCTTCCTGTGGGCCCAGAAGTTGACCACGCTGTCCATGCACGACCAGTGGCTGTACGCGGCCATGGCCGGCGCCGGGATCGGGCTGCTGCTGGCGCCGGCCTCGACCGATGCCGTGAACCGGGCGATCGGCGCTTCGTACGGGGAGGTCACCGGGATCACCCAGACCGTGCGGAACTTCGCGGCCAGCATCGGACTCGCCGTGTTCGGCACGGTGTTGACGCACCGTACGGTCACCAACGTGGAGGGCACGCTGGTCGGCAAGGGTGTGCCGGAGGGTGCGGCAGGCGATGCCGCGGAGTCGGTCGCGCAGGCGGTGACCGGTCAGGCCGATACCCGCGGTCCTTCAGGGAGCGGCCCGGTGACCGATGCGGTGAAGGACTCGATGTCGGCGATCCGGATGGACTTCGCCCAGGCCAACCAGTGGGTGTTCTACGGGATGGCGATCGTCCTGGCCATCGCGTTCCTGTTCGCGCTGCGTCACCCGGGGACCCGGGTGACGCAGGATTCCCCCAAGGACCAGGATTCCCCCAAGGGTGCCGAACCGGCTCAGAACGAGTAGACGGCGCTGTCGTTCATGCTGCCGGCCAGCTCGCAGGCGTTGCCGTACGTGGTCGAGAACGCGACGCGCTTGCCGTGCCAGACGCCGTGGGCGGTGATCACGACCGGGTCCCACTGCCGGGTACACATGCGGTCGGGCGAGGTCCGGGCCAGCGCGGTGAACTGGCCGCCGACCGCGTCGAGTTCGGCGCACGCGGCTGCCGGGGCCGGGTGGGTGCCCTCGGCGTTCGGGGCGCAGGTGAGCGTGACCGCCCGCTTGACCGTCGCGGTGAGCGGGTCCTCGCCCTGGGCCACGGTGAGGACGAGGGCGGAGGGCGCGTAGAGGCTCTCCGCCTTCGCCGGCGCCGCGTGGGCGGAGGTGGCGGCGAGGCCGCCGAGGACCAGGGCGCTCGCGGCGATGGTCGCGAAGATTGCGTGACGGTTGTGTCGCATGAGTGAAAACTCCTCGGTCGGGTGCTGATTGCGGTCAGGAGTCTTACGCATGCGGACAGTAGGCGCACATCGACAGCCCGCTTCCAGCCGCAGACGTTCGTTCGAACCGACCGGATGGTCGTTCGGGCAGCTCACACGGGTTGCGGGGGCCGTCCAGCATATGGACACCCGTCGACGGTTCAACGGAAAACGACCGCCTGACCTGCGGTGATTCCGGAGCGTCCGGAAACCTTCAGAAGCCGCTTCGACTGGAAAGCGCTGCGATTCGGGCCCATCAGCACCCTCACGGCCGCGCCGGGAGGCGACCGCCGGAGCCGCCCGTGACCCTTGGAAGTGAACGTTCCGTATACCGGGTGCAGCGCCAAATTAAGGTTAGGCTACCCTCACCGTCGTGATCGCTCCTGCCCACGACCGTGAAGACAGCCCGCCGCTCCGGACCACCACGTCCGGCCTCGCCGCGAGCCCTGACAGCCCCGTAGGTCCCACCGGCCATGTCGGCCCCTCCGGCCACGTCGGTCTGGACGCCCGTGACATGACCGTCGCGTACGACCGGGCCGATGTCGTCCACGGGGCCGACCTGCGGCTGCCTCGCGGTCGGGTCACCGCCCTGATCGGGCCGAACGGCAGCGGGAAGTCCACCCTGCTGCGCGCCGTCGCCCGGCTCCACAAGGCCCGCACCGGCACGGTGACGGTGTCCGCCCCGGGCGACGACGAGCCGGTCGACGCCCTCGCCCTGTCCCGTAACGACTTCGCCCGCCGCATCACCCTGCTCGCCCAGAGCCGCAACGCCCCGGCGGGGCTGAGCGTGCGGGACGTGGTGGGATTCGGCCGCCACCCCTACCGGGGACGGCTGCGCGGGAGTGACCCCGACGGCGCCCGGAGGATCGACCACGCGCTCGCCGTCACCAACCTCACCGACTTCGCCGACCGCGGCGTCGAGAGCCTCTCCGGCGGTCAGCTGCAACGCGTCTGGTTCGCCTGCTGCCTGGCGCAGGACACCGACGTGCTGCTGCTCGACGAACCGACGACCTATCTCGACCTGCGCTACCAGGTGGAGATCCTCGATCTCGTACGCGATCTCGCCGACACCCACGGCGTGACCGTCGGGGTCGTCCTGCACGACCTGGACCAGGCCGCCGCCGTGGCCGACCAGGTCGTCCTGCTCTCGTCGGGGCGGATCGCCGCCTCCGGCACCCCCGCGGAGGTCTACGACTCCGAGCGGCTGACCCAGACCTACGGCATCCGGATCGACGTCGAACCGGACCCGTCCACCGGCATCCCGCGCACCCGCGCGGTGGGCCGCCACCACCTCCGTACCGAAAGGCCCTGAACCCCCTCATGAAGAACCAGTACCTGGCCTGGCCCGCACTCGCCGCCACGGCCGCCCTCGCCCTCTCCGGCTGCGGCACCACCGAGGCGCCGAAGAAGGAGTCCGCCAAGGAGACCGCGGTGACGGTCACCGACTCCCGCGGCAAGAAGGTCACGCTCGACGGTCCGGCCAAGCGCGTCGTCGGCACCGAGTGGAACGTCGTCGAGACGCTCGTGACGCTCGGCGTGCAGCCGGTCGGCGTCGCCGACGTCAAGGGCTACACGGCGTACGACAAGTCCGCGCCGCTCACCAAGGACGTCAAGGACATAGGCACCCGGGGTGAGCCCAGCGTCGCCACCGTGGCAGGCCTGAAGCCCGACCTCATCGTGGCGACCAGCGACCTCTCCGACTCGGCCATCGCGCAGCTGTCCAAGGCCGCGCCGGTCGTCGTGGTGCGCTCGGCCGACGCGAGCCGGCAGATCGACCAGATGGTCGACAACGTCAACCTCATCGCGGAGGCCACCGGCACCGAGGAGAAGGCGAAGAGCGAGATCGCCTCCTTCCGCAAGGCGATCGAGGACGGGAAGAAGAAGCTCTCGGCGGCCGGTCTCGACGGCAAGGAGGTCGCCTTCGCCGACGGCTGGCAGGAGGGCAACCAGGTCTCCGTGCGCCCGTACGTCAAGGGCTCGCTGCTCGCCGACGTCAACACCGAACTCGGCCTGGTCAGCCCGTGGAAGCTGGAGGGCGACAAGGCCTACGGTCTCGCGGCCACCGATGTCGAGGGGCTGACGAAGATCGGCGACGCGCGGTTCGCGTACATCGCCAACGACTCCGACGGCGGCGACCCGTTCGCCGACGGGCTCAAGGACAACGCGGTGTGGAAGTCGCTGCCGTTCGTGAAGAAGGACCAGGTCCACCGGCTGCCCGACGGCATCTGGATGTTCGGCGGGACCGCGGCCATGCGCGAGTACATCGATGCGCTCGTCGGCGCGCTGACCGCCTGACGATGAGCACCCGCACCACTCCCGCCCCGCCCGCCCCCGTGAAGACGGTGGCGGGCGCGGCCGGTCCGGCCGGGGCACCGTCCCCGGCCGCGCCCGGCCGCCCGGCCCGCCGCGGCCGCATGTTCCTTCTCGCGTTCGCCGCGCTGCTGGCCCTCGGCGCCCTCGCGGTCGTCCACCTGAGCCAGGGCACGGCCGCCGTCGACCTGCACACGCTCTGGCAGTTGCTCACCGGCCCCGCGTCGGACCGGACCGCCGACGAGCAGAGCGCCGCCGTCGTCCTGGACTCCCGGCTGCCCCGGCTCGCGGCCGGGCTCCTCGTCGGCTGCGCGCTCGGCGCGGCGGGCGCGGCCCTCCAGTCGGTGTCGCGCAACATGCTGGCCTCGCCCGACACCCTCGCCGTCAACGCGGGGGCGTACCTCGCGGTCGTCGCCGTCGCCGCGTTCGGCATCACGCTGCCCGCGCTCCCGGCGGGCGGTACGGCGTTCCTCGGCGGGCTCCTCGCGGCGGGCGTCGTCCTCGGTCTGTCACGGGCGGGGGCCGGTCCGATCCGGCTGGTGCTGGCGGGCTCCGCGCTCACCCTCGCCCTGTCCGGGCTGAGCGGGATGCTCCTGCTCCTGCGCTCCCAGCAGACGACGGGGCTGTTCGCCTGGGGCAACGGCTCGCTCGCCCAGATCGGTATGCAGTCCATCGACCGGCTCGCCCCCGTCGCGCTCGTGGCGTTCGCCGGGCTGATGCTGATGGGCCGGCGGCTGGACATTCTCGCCCTCGGGGACGACGGCGCCGCGGTCGTGGGCGTCAGTCCCCGGCTGACGCGTTCCGTCGTCGTGGTCCTCGCCGTGCTGCTCGCGGCGGTCGCCGTGACGGTGGCGGGGCCGATCGGCTTCGTCGGGCTGTGCGCACCGGCCGTGGTCCGCCTGCTCGGTACGTGGGTGCCGGTCCTGGTCCGGCACCACGCGTTCATCCCGGCGTCGGCGCTCGCGGGCGTGCTCGTGGTGCTCGGCGCGGATGTGCTGCTGCGTGCGGTGTTCGGCGCGCAGGCGGGGGCCGAGGTCCCCACCGGGATCGTCACGACCTGCTTCGGCGCGCTCGTCCTGGTCTTCCTGGCCTACCGGTCGCGCGATCTGGGCACGGACGGCGGCTCGACGGCGTTCGCCCGCATGCGCGGCCGGCGCGCCTTCGTCGTCACGCTGGTGGTGACGGTCGTGGGACTGCTCGGTGCGGTGGTGGCGGCGACGCTCCTCGGCGACGCCACGCTGCTCCTGGGCGATGTGGTCAACTGGCTCGCCGGCCGGTCGGGGCAGTTCACGACGTACGTGCTCGACACCCGCGTGCCCCGGGTCGCCGCCGCCCTGCTGGCGGGGGCGGCGCTGGCGGTGGCGGGCGCCGTTGTCCAGGCGGTGTCGCGCAACCCGCTCGCGGAGCCGGGCGTCCTCGGCGTCGTCAGTGGGGCGGGGGTCGGGGCGGTCGCCGTCCTCACCGTCGTACCGCTGGCGAGTTTCTGGCTGATCGGCGGCTCCGCGCTGGCCGGTGCGGCGGCCGCCGCCGCACTGGTCTTCGGTCTGGCCGCGCGGCGTGGGCTGGAGCAGAACCGCCTGGTGCTGATCGGTATCGGGGTCCAGGCGGGCGGCGGTGCGTTCGTCAGCCTGCTGATCGTGCTCACCGACCCGTACAACGCGACCAAGGCGCTGGCCTGGCTGGGCGGGTCGACGTACGGGCGTACGTTCCCGGAGCTGATCCCGGTGCTGGTGGCGCTGGCCGCAGCCCTTCCGGTGCTGGCGGTGATGCGCCGGGACCTCGATCTCATCGGGCTGGACGGCGACACACCCCGGCTGCTCGGGGTCCGCCTGGGCACCACCCGGCTCGGGCTGCTGTCCATCGCCGTCGTCCTGACCGCCGGGGCGGTGGCGGCGGTCGGCGTGATCGGCTTCGTCGGGCTCGTCGCACCGCACGCGGCCCGGGCTCTGGTGGGGCGGCGGCATGTGCGGGTCGTCCCGGTGAGCGCGCTGCTCGGAGCGCTGCTGGTGGTGGTCTCCGACACGGTGGGCCGCACGATCATCGCCCCGGCGCAGATCCCGGTGGGGCTGCTGACCGCGGTGATCGGGGCGCCGTACTTCATCTGGCTGCTCTGGCGGTCCCGCAGGGAGGGGTGAGGGGGACCGGCGACCGGCCGGCGGAGGCGGCCGGAAGATCACCGCGCGCCGACTACTGTCCGTAGTCATCCGGTCGCGCGCGCCGGAAGTTCCGGGGGGCGTCCGTGCCCGGTCGGCAGGGGGGTGCGGCGGGGCGGCCGGACCGGCCTGACCGCCGCGCCCGGGGGGCCTTTCGCCCCGGTGCGCCCCGGTCGGCCTACCGGTAATTCCGCCCGCCCGGCCGACGAGCCATCGCCATAGCCGATGACTCCCCGTCAGCCTGATATCAACCGGGCAGAAACTAACCGGCAGAACTTCCGGCGCGACGTACCGTTCGGTAACTCAATTCCGGCTGCCTCCGCATGAGCGCCCATCCGCCGGGAGAAAGTCCCTTAGACCCCGCGCACTCCCGGCGGACCTGGCCATTCCTCTACGGGCTCTGCTAGCGTGCCGCTGAAGCCGATGCAGGGGGATGCTGATGGCAGGGGGGGCCTCCGTGCGAGTTATGAATAACTTCGCAGACCGTTCACACTCCGACCGATCCGCTGTGGGAGTGTTGGGAAAACGTCGATGCCCCTTTCGTGAGCGAAAGCGTGGCAACCAGAACACCGGGCCGTACCGGTGAAACTTCTCTGTCTGCCCCACGCCGGGGGCACCGCGAGCCGCTATCACCGGTGGACATCCCTGATGCCGCCATCCATCGAGATCGTCCCGCTGGAGCTCAACGGACGTGGCGACCGAATGTCCTACGGGTTTTACGCGTCTTTCGCCGAAGCCCTCGACGACCTCACCCGCCGAGCCCTCTCGGTACTGGAACCAGGAGATTCTTTTGCGATCTTCGGCCACAGCATGGGCGCCTACATCGCGCTGGAGCTCGAAAGGCGTCTGGAGTCCCTGGGGGTCCGGGCCGACCGGTTGTTCCTCTCGGGACGGGGCACGCCGGCCTACCGCAACGTCCTGAGCAGGCCCGCCCGGGAGCTGAGCGATCAGCAGCTGATCGCCGGGCTCGACGCGTACGGCGGTCTACCGCAGGCCGTCGCCGGCCATGAGCTCATGCGCACGCTGTTCCTGCCGATCATCCGGGCGGATTTCCATCTGCTGGAGGACGGTGCGCGGTCGATCGACGAGCGCGTTCCCGTCCGGAGTCCCCTGGTGATTCTCAACGGCAAGGACGACGCCGCCGCGCAACAGGCTCCGCCCGGCGTCTGGGAGGCGCTCAGCGTGTCCGGCGTGGAATTCCATTCCTACGCCGGAGGTCATTTCTTTGTCGACGAAAACCTGCAGAGCATCATTCAATTGATCGTGGAAAAGTCGAAGAGGGGGCTGGAGAAAGATGGTGTCTCCTTCCAGGGATGACGCTGGAGTGACTTCGTACGTCTCGGGCGGTGAGGTGGTTTCCCCACCCCGCTGGAAGACCGTCTTCGGAGCATTGGAAGAAGCCGCCGCACAGGCGCCCGGCACGAAAATTCACCTGTACGACGCCGACGGTTCGTACGATGTCACCACCTACGGCGCCCTGTACGAGGACGCATTACGCCTCTCGTGGTGGCTGACGGAAGCGGCCGGCCTGCGCGCGGGCGAACACCTGATTCTCCAGCTGAACAACGCACATGAATATCTGCGGGCTTTCTGGGCGGCCGTCCATGCCGGAGTCGTCGTCGTTCCGCTAAGTGTTCCGAATATCGTCGACCGGGACAATCTGGAGAGCGTTTCCCGGGTTCTCGCCACGCTGGGGTCCGGCCGGGTGATCGTCGGCCCGGGGCTGGCCGAGGCCTATCTTCCGGTCGTCTCCGATGCCGGTGTCGAGCGCGACGCGGTCATCGTCCTTCCCCGGAACGCGGAGCTGCCGAGCGCGGGCGACGCGTCCGGTGTCCAGGCCGCGGAGCCCGATGGGGCGGCGGTCATCTTCTTCACCTCCGGGAGCACCGGAGCACCCAAGGGTGCCGTGCAGACGCACGGGGCGATCCTGGCCCGGGAAGCCGGCGTCATGCAGAGCGACGGCGGCGGCAGGGACGTTCAGCTCAATTGGATGCCGCTGGAACATGCGGCGGGCATTCTCATGTCCCATCTGCGGGGCGTCTGCCGGCTCAGCGAACAGGTACAGGTCGCGCCCGGACACATTCTGGCCGATCCGCTGGTATGGCTCGATCTCATCGACACGTACCGGGTCAATTACACGTGGGCACCGCAGTTCGCCTACTCCCTGCTCGGCAATCTCGTGCCGGGACGGGAACACGCGTCGTGGGATCTGTCCTGCCTTCGCGAGTCCATCAATGCCGGCGAGATGCTCAACGCCCGCGCCATCGCACAACTCACCACCCAGCTGGCCGGGTTCGGGCTGCGCCCCGATGTCTTCGTACCGGTGTGGGGCATGGCCGAGACCTGCTCCGGGGTCTTCTACAACCGGGAGTTCGTCCCGGCGACCGAGGAGCCGGCCACCCCGGAGGACGGGGAAGGTGCCGGGCGCGTACCGAAATTCGTCGCGCTGGGCCGTCCGATCCCGGGCCTGGAGGTGCTCGTCGCCGACGATGACGGCGCGGCCGTTCCCCAGGGGCAGGTCGGTCATCTCCTGGTCCGCGGGGAGTGTGTGACGCGGGGGTACCTCCACCACCCCACCGCCAACGAGGAGAGCTTCACTCCCGACGGGTGGTTCAGGACCGGGGACCTCGCCCATGTCCGCGACGGCGTGGTCACCATGACCGGGCGGGCCAAGCAGATCCTGATCGTGAACGGTCTCAACTTCGACCTCTCCGAGGTCGAGGCGGCGATCGAGGAACTCCCGGCCGTGGAGACGAGTTTCACGGCCGCCTGGGCCCACACCGACCCCGCCACGGGTGAGGAGCAGGCCGTCGTCTTCTTCGTGCCCCGCGCCGGGCGGACGGCCGAGCAGGTGGCGGACGAAACGGTGACGGACGAGCCGGTGACGGATGCCATCCGCGCCCATGTGCTGCGCCGGATCGGGATCAGGCTGCACGCGGTCATCCCCGTGCGCCGGGAGGACATCCCCAAGACGAACCTGGGCAAGATCCAGCGGGCCAAGCTCGGTGCGGCCTACCGGGACGGCCTGTTCGCCGACCGTACCGCCGGGCAGGACGGCGACGAGCGGCGCCGGGCGCTCCTCGCGGACGCGCTGCGGCCGCTGATCGGCCCCGGGCGCTACCTCACGGCCTCCGCGAAGGAGCTCGGTCGAACGCGGCCCGCGCCGGGTGCCGGGACGACCGGCGGGATCGCCCTGGGTGGCCTCGGATCGGGGTGGGTCCGCAGCACCGGGATCGAAACGGCGGTGAACGCGCTTCCGGGCGTGGTGGGTTCGCGGGTGTGGACGGCCGATGTGCTGCTGCCCGGCATGCCGGGCGCGGTCGTCGCGATCGAGCCGCGCTCCGGGCACGCCGACTACCGGGCGGCCGTCCACGAGCGTGCGGTCCGCGCCGTGAAGGCGAACGGTGTCGTCCACCACGAGGTGGCCTTCGTCGACGGGATCGCCGCACGCCCCGACGCGGAACTGCTCGAAGCGCTGCTCGGCGGTGCTGCGGCCGACTCGGTGGACCTCGCCCCGGCGCGCCCCGTCGGCGTCTACGCCGACACCCTCGTCCGGGCCGACGCGGAAGCGCTCCCCGCACGGCAGCATCCCGCCCCGGCTCTCGCGGTCTTCGCGGACGACGAGGAGGCCCTGACGGGGTTCCTCGGGTCCGAGAGCCGGCGGGTCGTGTGGGTGCGCCCGGCGGAGGGCGGCGGCGAGGTGCGGCTGGAGAGCGGCGGCCTCCCCGGCGTCCTGACCGCCGAGGTCGATCCCCGCTCCTCGGAGGCGTACGCACAGCTCGGCGCGGCCCTGCGGGGTGCGGGCATCGAGTCTCTGGAGATCGCCCATCTGTGGGCTCTGCGCCCGTCGGCGGAGGCCGCCGGGCGCGGGGGCATCCTCGGCGCACAGGCCCGTGGGGTGTTCAGCGTGCAGAACCTGTTGCGTGAGCTCCCGGCAGCCGGTGTCTCCATCTCGTACGGGGCCGTCTTCACCCGTGACGCGCTCGGCGTCCTCCCGGCCAACCCGGGCTACGGCTCCGCGCCGATCGCCGGGTTCGTCCGGAGCGCGGTGGCCGAGGGGCACGCGCTGACGCACATCGACCTCTCCGGCGCGAACGACGGCCCCGGCAACGGCCCGGCCGACGACCTCGCCGCACTCTTCGAGCGCGAGGCCTCCCAGCCGCACGACGGCCTCTCCGTGGCCTACGTCGACGGCCTGCGCCAGAAGCAGGCGGTCGAACCACTGACGCTCCCCGCGACCGGCACCTCGCTGGACGGGCAGGACGGTTTCCTCGTCGTCACCGGCGGGCTCGGCGGGATCGGGAAGATCCTCGTCGCCCTGCTGCTCCGCCGCTTCCGGCGGAACGTGCTCGTGCTCGGCCGGCGCGAAGAGGCCGCGGTTCAGGACCAGGTCAGCTCGTTCGAGGCGATCGCGGGCGAGCACGGCGGGACGTTCACGTACGCGCGCTCCGATCTCCAGGACCCCGCCCAGCTGCGGGAGACGGTCCGGCACCACGCCGCCTCGTCCGGTCTCGCGCTCCACGGCGTCTTCCACCTGGCCGGCATGGTCCACGAGGCGCTGGTGGGCGATCAGTCGACCGAGGAGCTCGCGGAGGTCTTCAAGCCGAAGGTGGCCGGTCTCCACCATCTGGGCGGTCTGCTCGCCCAGGAGCACCGGGACGCCTTCCTCGTCACCTTCGCCAGTGCGCGCAGCCTCGCACCGGGGGCGACCGTCTCGGCGTACGTCGCCGCGTCGGACTTCGCCGGCCACTACTCGGCCCACCTCCGCTCCCAGGGCGTGCGCGCCACCTCGGTGGCGTGGGGTGTCTGGGACGAGACGGGCATGAGCCGCGATCTGAAGGTGAACCGGTCCCTGCACCGGCGTGGCATCGAGACCGTCGAGCCGCTCCAAGGGCTCGGCGCACTCCTCGACGCGCTCCGCACCGACCGGCCGGCCGTCTACATCGGGGTGGACGGCTCGCGTCTCCCTCACGGTCTGACAACCGGGAGCGACGGCGCGTCGCCCGAACCCGCCTGTGTCGTGACCGACTTCGGTGACTTCGAGCGGCTCTTCGCACCGCGGGCCGACGCCGTCGAGGACACCGTCCGCGACCACCTCGGCGGTGCGCGGCTCCGGTACGAGATCCTCGACGAGCTCCCCGTGGACCGCAACGGCCTCGTGGACCGGGACATGGTGCTGGACCGGCTCGACGTGCTGCGCGGCGCGGTGACGGTCGAGCCGCCCCGCGACGCCGCCGAGGAGCGCATACGCGACATCTGCCGGGCGGTGTTCCGGGTCGGGACCATCGGGGTGACGGAGAACCTGTTCGACCTGGGTGCCGACTCGATCGCCACCATCCAGCTCCTCGCGAAGCTCCGGGACGACGGGGTCGCCGTGGTCTCGCACGAGGAGTTCTACAAGGAACCGACGATCCGCCACCTCGCCGGGCAGGCGGCCGGGAGCACCACCCCCGAGGCCCCGGCCCTCCCCTCGCTGAAGGCCGACGCGACGGCCGAGGTCCCCCTCACCCCGCAGCAGCGCCGCCTCTGGTTCCTGTTCCAGGCCGATCCGGCGAGCCCCTACTACAACAACACCGTCTCCATCGAGGTGTCGGGCGGCGTGGTCCGCCCCCTGCTCAAGACGGCGCTCATGACGCTCGTCGACCGGCACGAGGCCCTACGCGTCCGGTTCCGCGAGGACGCGTCCGGCACGTTCTGGCAGCACGCCGTCCCGATCGAGGAGGTGGACCTGACCTTCGACGAGCACGATCTGCGTGACCTCCCCGAGAGCGACCGGGCCCGCCGGCTGGACGGGATCATCGCGGCCTCGGCCGCCACCCCGTTCGACCTCCTGAGCCAACTGCCGCTGCGCGCCGCCATCGTCACGAGCGCGGACGACCGGGTCACCCTCGTGCTGACCATCCATCACATCGTCTCGGACGGCTGGTCGATGGGGGTGATCCTCTCCGACCTCGCCGCGATCCACGACGACCTCCTGGAGCACGGCGCATCGAAGCTGACGCCGGTCAGGGGGCTCTACGGACGGTACGTCGCCGACGTCACGGCGTACGAGAACTCGGCGGGCTACCAGGAGCAGTTGGCGTACTGGACGGACGAGCTGGGGCAGGTCACCGTTCCCGCCGAGCTGCCGGCCCGCGCGGATGCGACGGAGGCGCCTACCTCCGACGGTGAACACCACGAGTCCACCGTGGGCCCCGAGGTGCTGCGCGGTCTGCGCAAGCTCGCGCGCGACCACGACGTCTCCCTGTACGTGCTGCTGCTCGCGGCCTACGCGGTGCTCCACCAACGCCTGACGCTCAGTCATCATGTGCGGCTCGGCACGCTGATCGCCAACCGTGGCCGGGGGAACACCTCCGACATGGTCGGGTTCCTGGCGAACACCCTGCCGCTGGACATCCGCATCGACGACGCCGAGCCGTTCTCCGCGCTGGTCCAGCAGGTCAAGCGGAAGGTGATCGGCCTCCAGGACCACCAGGACGTCCAGTTCGACTCGTTGGTGCAGGCGTTGCAGCCCGAGCGGGCGCACAACAAGAACCCGTTGTTCCAGGTGCTGTTCGTGCTGCAGAACGCCCAGATCGAGCGGCTCAGCACGCCGCGGGCCGACTGGCGGCTGAAGATCTGGGAGAGCGACACCGCGAAGTTCGACCTGTCCATCCAGGCGTTCGAACGGGACGGGGATCTCGACCTCGTCTTCGAGTACCGCCGCGACCTCTTCCCCCGGCAGGACGTCGAGCGCTGGGTGGAGGCGTACCACACGGTTCTCCGCGATCTCCCGGGGCTGCCGGACCCGGAGGTCGGGCACATCGACATCGTGCCGGAGACCGAGCGGGAGCGCATCCTCTCGGTCAACGGACCTCTCGACGCGCCCCTGCCGTCGTCGGTCCCGGCAGTGCTGTCCGCCGTGGTGCGGGAGCGGACCGACCGTCCGGCGCTGGTCATGGGGTCGGAGTCGTACACCTTCACCGAGCTCTGGGACCGGTCCGCCGCCTACGCCGCGTATCTGCGGGCCGAGGGTGTCGTCCCCGGCAGCCGGGTCGGGATCACGGCCCGCCGCTCCCCGCATGTGGTGATCGCCATGATCGCGGTCGCCCGGCTCGGCGCGGCCTATGTGCCCGTACGGCCCTCCGACCCGGAGGAGCGCCGAAGGCTGGTGCTCTCCGACTCCGAGGCACTGGTCCTGCTGGACGACGCCGCGGCCGAACCTCTCGGTGACGTACTCCAGTTGCCTCTCGCGGTGTACGACGCCGCGGTGCCGGAGTCCGGGCCCGCGTGGCACGAGACGGACGCCGCGTCGAGCCCGGCGTACATCATGTACACCTCGGGCTCCACGGGCCGGCCCAAGGGCGTCGCCGTCTCCGTGGAGAACGTCCTCCGCCTGGCGCACCGGCCGGACTTCGTCGAACTCGGCCCCGGGGACGTGGTGTTGCAGACGGGGTCGCTGACCTTCGACGCGTCCACGCTGGAGGTCTGGGGCTCGCTGCTGAACGGGGCGGCGCTCCACCTGGTCGACGAGCACGTGCTGCTGGACATCACCGCGCTGCGCGAGGCGATCGACGCTTCGGGTGCGACGGTCATGTGGATGAGCGCCCCGCTGTTCAGCCAGATCGTGGACTCCGACCCCGGTGTCTTCGGGCCGCTGCGGCAGCTCCTCGTGGGCGGTGACGTGCTGCCGCCCCGGCAGATCAGGGCGGTCGTCGAGGCGTGCCCCGGCATCCGGATCATCAACGGGTACGGGCCGACCGAGAACACCACCTTCTCCACGACGTACCGCATCCCCGACGACGTTCCGGCCGACCGCGCGATCCCCATCGGCCGGCCCATCGGCCACTCCTCCGCGTACGTCCTGGGCGGTGCCGGCCGGCTCCAGCCCATCGGGGTCCCCGGCGAACTCCATGTCGGCGGGCGGGGCGTGGCGCTCGGCTATGTGAACCGGGACGACCTGACGGCGGCCTCCTTCCTCGACGACCCGTTCACCGAGGGCGGCCGGATGTACCGGACCGGTGACCTGGTCCGGCTCAACGAGGAGCTGGACCTTGAATTCATCGGGCGCGTGGACCACCAGGTGAAGGTCCGCGGCTACCGGGTGGAGCTGTCGGAGATCGAGCTCGCCGTCCGTTCCCTGGAGTACGTACGGGACGTGGCGATCGAGGCGCGTACGCCGGAGGGCGGCACCCTGCGGCTCGTCGCGTTCTACGCGGCCGACGGCGACGCGGACATCCGTGCCGACCTGGAGCGGCTGCTCCCCGACTACATGGTCCCCGCCGTCTTCGTCCGGCTCGACCGGCTCCCGCTCGACCGGAACGGCAAGGTCGACCGACGCCAGCTCTCCGCTGTCGAGATCGCCGTCGGCGGGACCGGTGGGGACGATACGGCGGACGATGGCCTGAGTCCCCAGGCGAACGAGCTGCGGCGCATCTGGGCCGATCTCCTCGGCTTCGACACGTTCGGCGCGGACGACAACTTCTTCAGCCTGGGCGGGGACTCCATCCAAGTCATCCAGATGACCAACCGGCTCCGCGGCTCCGGGTACCAGATCTCCGCGAAGGAGGTCTTCGAGAACCAGTCGGTCCGCCGACTGGCCGCGCTGATGGTGCCGAGTTCGCCGCACGCGCAGTCGGACCCGGCGGTGAACACCGTCGAGCGGGCGGGGACGGCCGAACTCGCCCCCGTACACGCATGGTTCTTCGAGACGCTCGGCGGCGACAACTGGCTCGACCACTGGAATCTGCCGCTCGTCCTGGATCTGGACGAGGACTACCCGCTGCCCCGGATCGCGCAGGCCCTGCGGGCGGTCCAGGAACAGCACCCGGCGCTGCGGGCGCGGTTCTGGCGGGAGGGGGCCACCTGGCACTACCAGGAGGGGCTGCCCGCCCATGACATCCCGGTCCGCAAGTGGACCACCGAGCATGTCGCGGACATCCAGCCTCAGTTGACGGCGATGCAGCGGGCGCTCAGCGTCGGCGAGGGCCGGATGCTGCTGGCGGGGAAGGTGAACGCCGGGGCGGAGGTTAAGCTCGTCCTCGCCCTGCACCACCTGGTCAGCGACGGTGTCTCCCTGCGCATCCTGGCCCGCGGCATCCGCACGGCCCTGCGCGAAGCCCCGGCGGAGCTGCGGCTGCCGCCCGTCGCGGCGACCTTCTCGTCCTGGATCGCCGCCACCCATCAGCGGGTGGCCTCGCCCGAGGTCCAGGGGCAGATCCCCTACTGGACCGAGGTCGCCTCGAAGATCCGGAGCCCCTTCCCGCGGACCACGCTCACGGAGTCCGGCACGGTGGACCGGGAGTTCGGTGTGAGCGCCGAGGTCACGGGCCGGCTCGCCCGGATCGGGGCGTCCGTCGCGGGCGCCGAGCTCCAGCACGCCCTGCTCGCCACGCTCGCCCGGGCGTACCGCGAGGCGTTCGCCGTCCCGGAGTTCCCGGTCCTGCTGGAGGGCCACGGGCGGTCGGACTCCCCCGGCTCCCCGGACATCTCCGGGACGGTGGGCTGGTTCACCAGCATGTACCCGGCCGTCCTGTGCGGTGCGGGCGACGGCGGAACCCCGGTCGCCGATGTCCAGGCCGTACGGGAGCAGCTGAGGGCGATACCGGGCGGCGGGGACGACTACGGTGTCCTCGCCTACCTGGACCACTCCGTGCCGCCCCTGGTCTCCGCCGTACCGGTCGCCTTCAACTACCTCGGGGCCATGCCCAGCGGGATGGAGCTGGCGAGTTCGGCGTACGGGGACTTCCGCTCGGGGTCCTCACGGCGTGAGTGCGCCATCGAGTTCAACCTCTTCAAGTACGGCGACGACCTCAAGGTCTCGATGCGGGTGGACCGCGCCTTTGCGGACTCCCCCGAGGTGCTGAAGCTCCTGGAGGCGTACGAGCGGAATCTGCTCGCGCTCGCGGAAGGGCTGGACGGCACCCACGCTCCCGCCGTGAAGGAGCCGGCCGCCCTGCCCGCCGCCGACCGGGCGGCCGTGCTCACGGCGTACGGGGACGACGTCCAGCACATCCTGCCGCTGACGCCTACTCAGGAGGGTTTGCTCTACCACGAGTTGATGCACCCGGGCAGCAGCGACTACTTCGGCCAGGTCGTCACCACCCTCCACGGCTCCCTCGACCTCCCGGCGTTCGAGGCGGCCTGGAACATCGTCATCGCCGAGAACGAGATGCTGCGGACCGTCTACGGCTGGGAGAACCTCTCCCGGCCCGTGCAGATCGTCCTGGGCTCGGCCGGCTTCCGGATCGACCACCGGGATCTGACCGACCGGGCCGACGAGGCCGAGCGCCGGCGTGCGGTGGACGACCTCCTCGCCGCCGACATCGCGGCCGGGTTCGACCTGACCGCCGGCCCGCTGCTCCGGGTCACCGTCGCACGGACCGGCGACGACGAGCACGTCTTCGCCTTCAGCTTCCCGCACATCTCGCTGGACGGCTGGAGCGTCTTCCGGATCCTCGCGAGGACCCTGGAGCTGTACGACGCGGGCGTGCCGGAGCCCGCCGCGATCGAGCCGGCGCCGAGCTTCCGGAGCTACGCGGAGTGGCTGGGGAACCTCGATCTCACCGAGGCCCGCGCCTACTGGTCGCGGTACCTCGCGGACTCCACTCCGTGGGTCCTGCCCCCGGAGGCGCGGTCGAGCGCCGACGAGGACCGGTTCTCGCAGCTGGACCTCGTGCTCGACGAGGAAGAGACCACGCTCGTCCGGGAGTTCGCCGCCGGCGCCCACTGCACCTTGAGCACCGTGCTCCAGACCGCGCTCGCCCTCACTCTGCGCATCGTGTCGGGCGCGGACGATGTGATCTTCGGCGTGACGGTGTCCGGGCGCTCCCCCGACGTACCGGATGTGGAGCGGGTGGTGGGGCTGCTCATCAACACGCTGCCCATGCGCGTCCGGATGGCCGGTGACGAACCGGTCGATTCCCTCATGGGGCGCATCCAGACCGACGGGTTCGGTGCCATCGAGCACAGCGGCCTGGCGACCACCCACATTCTGGAGAGCGCAGGCCCGGAAAAGGGCTCGGGTGCGGGGTCGCGTGCGGCCTCGGGTGCGGGTAAGAGCCGTGCGCAATTCGATGTGCTGTTCATCCTGGAGAACTATCCGCTGGGCCCGGAGTTCCTCACATCAAAGAATCTGGGCATCGGATCGTTCGCGAGCCACGAGCGGACGAATTACCCCCTGACCGTCGTCGCCATTCCCGGCGAGCGGCTCACGGTCCGGTTCTCGTCGATGACCGGTGTCGTCGAGCCGGCCTGGGTCTCCGCGTTCATGGGGCTCTTCCGCACCGCGCTCCACCAGGTCTCCTCGGGCCACCGTCTGGTGGCCGATGTGGACGGCGTGGACGCGGCGGCCCTGGCCGACCTGCTGCGGAGCTCGCAGAACGCGCCCACCGTCGAGGCCGAGCACGAGGATCAGCAGAAGTTCTTCGCGGACTTCCGCGGCCCGGTCTTCGTCCTGGACGAGCAGGCCCGGCCCTGCCCGGTCGGCGTTCCGGGCCATATCCATGTGGCGGCCGATTCCGTCTCCGATCTTCCCGTCGACGGCGAGTGGGGGCAGTGGATGGCGGAGGGCGAGACCGAACCCGGATTCCCCTCACCCCACCGGTATCTCTATCCCACGGGCGATGTCGGTATGTGGACGGGCCGCGACTCCATCAAGCTTCTTGACTGATCCAAGGAAAACAGGGTTCATCATGCCGATTCGCACCACCCATCGCGTATCCGAGCTGATTCGCCACCAGGGACGCCGCTATCCGGTCGCCGTGGTGGAAGCACGTGTCCGGGAGGTCGCCGACGTGGCGGAGTGCGCGGCGGTCCAGCTGCGCACCCCGGCCGGCTCGACGCGTTCCGTGGCCTTCGTCCGGACGGTGTCCGGCCGCGCCCTCACGGTCGAGAGCCTGGCGGGGCTCCCGGTGGACGACGTCGTCACCGTCTCCTGCCTGCCGCTCGACGACCGGGGCGGGGTGGACTACGCGACGCTGCGGCAGGCGGCGCTCGTGGACGCGCCGCGACTGGCGGAGCTGGAGGCCGGATGGCGGGAGAGCCATGGCCTCGGCGAGAGCGTCGTGCTGTACGGGGAGTCGTACGACTTCGGCGCCCCGCTGGCACGCCGGGCGTACGCCGCCACCTCTCCCGTGCCTGAGACTCCCGTGCCTGAGCAGGAGGGCGACGGGCTGATACCCGGTGCGGCTCCCGCCGTTCCCGCGTACATCCAGGGGCCGCCGCTCTTACCCGTACCGGGTGACGCGCGGACGCTGGCCGACACCCTGCGCCGGGCCGCCGGCAGTGGGGCCGGGCGGGGCTGCCGCTTCGTCGACTCCGCCGGTACGGAGAGGTTCCTGCCGTACGCCGAGCTGCTGGAGCGGTCCGAGCGGGTGGCGGCCTTCCTCCGGGGCGACGGGGTCGCCCCCGGTGACCGGGTCCTCCTTCTGGCCGCCGGTCACGAGGAGTTCGTCGTCGCGCTGTGGGGTGCGCTGCTGGCCGGGGCGGTGGCCGTGCCGGTGACGGCGTCGGCGGACTACGAGGAGCGGCGGGCCGAGGCCGAGAGCCTCCGGCGGATCTGGACCACGGCACGCGAGCCGCGGGTCCTGGCCTCCCCCGCCCTGGTGGAGGCGGTCCGGCCCCTGCTGGAGGGCGCGTCGCTGCTGTCGCTGGCCGAGGCGGAGACGTGCTCCGCCGCGCCCGTCGTGGTGGACGTCGACCCGGAATCGCCCGCACTGATCCTCTTCACCTCGGGAAGCACCGGCACCCCGAAGGGGGTGGTGCAGTCCCACGCGAACATCGTGCACAAGCAGCAGGCGGCGGTTCAGCACAGCGCGTACGCGGCCGACGACGTCTTCCTCAACTGGCTGGCCATCGAGCACGTGGTCGGGCTCATCCACTCCCATCTCCTCCCCCTGTACCTGGGCGCCCACCAGGTCCACGCGGCCACCGACCACGTCCTCACCCGGCCCACCCGCTGGCTGGACCTGGCGACCCGGCACCGGGCGACGGTCACCTGGGGCCCGAACTCCATGCTGGCCCTGCTCGCCGACACCGTCGCGGGCGGCGAGGCAGCGGACTGGGAGCTCTCGGCCGTACGCCGCTGGATCAACGCGGGCGAGCAGGTCCACTTCGCCACCTGCCAGCGGCTCCTGGGCCTGCTGGAGCGGTACGGGCTGCCCGGGCAGGCGATCAAGCCGGAGTGGGGCATGTCGGAGACGTGCAACATGGTCGTGGTCTCGGACGCGCTGGAGTACGGGAAGTCCACCGGCGTGCAGTACGTCGACCGGATCCGCCCGGACGGCGGGATCGAGTTCGCTCCGTCCGAGCCCACCGCGCTGAGCCGGTTCGTCGAGTGCGGCCGGGTCTATCCGGGGGTGGACGTGCGGGTCGTCGACGACGCCGGCGAGCTGGTCGACGAGGGGCACGTGGGCCACTTCCAGGTCCGCGGGCTGACCCGGCTCGTCGAGTACTTCAACAACCCGGAGGCGAACGCGAAGTTCTTCCGCGACGACGCCTGGTTCGACACCGGGGACCTGGCCTTCATCCGGGACCGCAAGGTCACCTTCACCGGCCGCGGCGCCGACCTGATCATCGTGAACGGCGTCAACATCCAGAACGTCGACCTGGAGGCCGTGGTCGAGACGGTCGACGGCGTCCTGCCGTCCTTCGCCGCCGCGTGCTCGGTCCGTGACGAGGACGACGTCACCGATCACCTCGCGATCTTCTACGTCTCCGAACTGACAGCACCGGACGCGCTGTTGCGGCAGATCAAGGACATCCAGGCCACCCTGCGCCGGGAGTTCAGCCTCTCCGCCCGCCATGTGATCCCCCTGCCTGCCGAGGAGATCCCCAAGACGAGCATCGGGAAGATCCAGCGGAGCAAGCTCGTCGCCCGGCTCCAGGACGGCACGCTGGACGAGCGACTCCACGCGGTCGGGCAGTCGCGCGGCTCGGGCGCGGCGTTCGTCCCGCCGTGGTTCTTCGTCGAGACCGAGCAGCCGCGCGTCCTTCCGGCGGTGGACGGGCAGCCGGTGACGCTCGGCCTGGTGGGCGGTGAGCCGGCGGACCGGGCCGAGGTCACGCGCGTACTGTCGGAGGGGCTCTCCGTCCAGGCGGGCGAGGGGGCCGAGCGTCCCGACGGCACGATCGACGCCGTGGTCGACCTGCGGCTGACCCGGCCCGGGTGGGACAGCCAGGCGGTGTACGAGCTGATCGGCGCCACCACGCGGCTGATCGGGGACCACGCCGCCGCCGGACGCGGGGAGGGGCTGCGGATCGCCCTCGTCACCGTCGGCGGACGCGCGCACGACGACAGCGCCCGGGCCCACCTCGGCGCGCTCCAGGGCTATGTGCAGAGCGTCAACGCCGAGGCCGGTGCACCGGTGCTCGTCTGGAGCGACCTCGATGCGGTCGACGAGGCCAACGTGGCGCTTCTGGCACGCGAGTTGGTGGCGTACGCGCCTGCTCCGGCGGTGGCCTACCACGCGGGGACCCGTACGGAACGGGCGCTCTCCCCGGCTCCGCGCGACCCCGCCGGGGTGGCGGCCGAGATCAAGGAGGGCGGCCGGTACATCGTCACCGGCGGCCTGGGCGGTGTGGGGCGGGAGCTGTCCCGGTTCCTGGCCGAGAAGTACGGCGCCCGGCTCGTCCTGGTCGGCTCCACCCCGGCCGGGCAGCTCGACGAGAGCCGCAGCCACGCCCTGCGCACCCTGGAGGCCCGCACCCAGGTCGACTACGTCTCGGTGGACCTCGCGGCCGCCGACGCGCCGGAGCGGCTCCGGGCCGCACTGCGGTCCACCGTGGACGGGCGCATCGACGGGGCGTTCCATCTGGCCGGCCTCGGCAACTTCGGCGAGGACGACGCGCTGGAGGGCCTCGACGGGGCCCCGCACCTGGACGAGAGCCGGCTGGCGCGGTACACGGCCCTGAAGGTACGGGGCATGGCGGCGCTGGCCGGGGAGCTGGCCAGGGACGCACTGCTCGTCGGCTTCAGCTCGGTCAACGCCTACTTCGGCGGCGCCGGGTACACGGAGTACTCCGCGTCCAACAGCGCGCTCAACGCGGCGGTGCGGGCCCTGCGGGAGCAGGGGTACCGGCGCGCCATGTCCCTCGGCTGGAGCGCGTGGTCCGGCACCGGTATGTCGGGCGGGGCGGGCGGCAGCCTGCCGGCCGAGCGGCGCGGCTTCCTCTCCCTCGACGTCGATCTGGCCCTGGAGTCCGTGGACATCGCGGTCCGGCGCAACCAGCCGGTCACGTACATCGGTCTGGACGGCGCACACCCCGATGTGGCCTCGCACGTCCGCCACAAGCCCGGCTG
The DNA here is from genome assembly GCF_033109485.1 of Streptomyces cyaneofuscatus. Classification (NCBI taxonomy): domain Bacteria; kingdom Bacillati; phylum Actinomycetota; class Actinomycetes; order Kitasatosporales; family Streptomycetaceae; genus Streptomyces; species Streptomyces cyaneofuscatus. The sequence goes on from NZ_CP137002.1 coordinate 434,570, forward strand.
GGAGCTCGTACCCCGCTACTTCTACGTGGCGGAGAGCGAGCTGGAGACCGGGCAACTCGCCGATCTGGCACCGGCCTTGCGGAGCTCGCGGGTCGACCGGATCCCCCGGAAGGGCGACGGGCACATCGACACGGTCCGGCTGCTCCAGACGGCGAGCTCCACGGCGGCCGCCGCCCCGCCGGAGACGGCGACGGAGCAGCGGCTCGCCACGCTGTGGGAGGAGATCCTCGGTACGGAGAACCTCGCACGCGACGACGACTTCTTCATGCTGGGCGGCCACTCCCTGATGGCGGCCCGGCTGGCCAACGACATCCGGCTCGCGTTCGGTGTGACGGTCGCGCTGCACGAGTTCTTCAAGAGCTCCCGGCTCTCCGCCGTGGCCTCCCTGATCGACGAGAAGGCGGCGGCGAGCGCCACCGACGAAGCGACACCGCAGTCGGCACAGGCAGCGGCGACGGCGGAGGAGGACGGCCTCTCCAGCGCCCAGCGCCGGATCTACTTCGCCGAGCGCGTCGAACCCGAGCTCGCGCTCTACAACATCGTGGCCGCCTGGGAGTTGGCGGGAGTTCTGGAGCCCCGGCTGCTGGAGAAGGCGCTCGTCCACGTCACCCGTCGGCACGAGTCGCTGCGTACGGTCTTCGAGACCGTCGACGGCACCCCGCGCAGCCGGCTGGTCGAGGCGCCCTCCGTCTCCCTGGACCATGTGGAGCTGCGGGACCGGGAGACCGGCGAGGCGGAGTCGGTGCTGCGGGAGACCCTGGACCGGGAGCTGGCGCACAAGTACGACCTCGAAGCGGCGCCGCTGGCCCGCTACACCCTCGTAAGTCTGCCTGCGCAACGGGACGTTCTGGTCGTCTCGCACCACCACATCACCTCCGACGGCTGGTCGCTGAGCGTCTTCATGCGTGACCTGGTGACCGTCTACAACGCGCTGGTCTCGCAGGACATACCGCTGCTCGCCGCTCTGCCCACGGGCATCACGCGGGCCGTGGCGCGGCAGGACGCGGCCGGTGCCGCCTCCGAGAAGGCGGCGGACCACTGGCGCACGGTGCTGGAGCAGGACGTCGAACCGCTGGAGCTGCCCACGGACTTCAGCCGTCCGCGCCTCCAGTCCTACGCCGGGGACACCCTCTTCCTCGAACTCGACCGGGACGAGGTGCGCCGGGTGGGCGAGGCCGCCGCGTCGGCCGGGGTGTCGAGCGCGGTCTTCGTGGCCACCGTCTTCGGTGTCTTCCTCTCCCGGCTGAGCGGGCAGCGGGAGTTCTTCGTCGGCATGCCCGCGATGCGGCGGGACGATCCGGCGCTGCTCGACGCGGTGGGCATGCTGGTGAACACCCTCCCCTGCCGGGTGTCTCTGGCCGGCTCCGCCTCCGTACGCGATCAGTGCGCCGCTGTCCACCGGTCCATGACGGGGCTGCTGGAGCACCAGGACTACCCCTTCGACCACATGGTCACCCGCTTCTCCGAGGGCCGCGACACCTCGCGCCCGCCCATCGTCCAGACCATGTTCAACTACGTTCCCCGGGAGGACTTCCCGGAGTTCGCGGGCGCCGCCCGGACACCGCTCGATCTGCGGCACCGCATCGCCCGCTTCGACCTGTCCCTCCACGCGTACGAGCGGGACCACGGGCTGACCCTGGCCTTCGAGTACGCGACCTCCCTCTTCCGCGAGGAGACGGTCCAGGGCTGGCGCGCCCACTTCCGTACGCTCCTGTTCTCCATGGCCGACGATCCCGGCTCGCCTGTAAGGGTGTTGAGCGTGCTGACGCCTCAGGAGCGGGCGGAGGTGGTGCGTCTCTCCGACCGCACGCGGGAGAGCGCGCCCGCCGGGTCGGTCGCCGCCGCGTTCTCGGACACGGCCCGCGCCCACGGTGGGCGGACCGCCGTGGTCCACGGGGAGGAGGAGATCACCTACCGGGAGCTGGACGCCCGCAGTTCGTCCCTCGCGGCCCGTCTCCGGGAACAGGGGGTCACCGCCGGGGCCCGTGTCGCGATCGACGCCGAGAAGGCCCTCTCCACGATCACCGGGATTCTCGGCATCCTGAAGCTCGGCGGTGCGTACGTTCCGATCGACCCCGGCCTTCCGCCGGCAGTCGCCGCGTCCATCCTCCGCGCGGGCTCCATCCGTTGGCGCCTGACGGCCCGGGGGCTGTCCCCGGTCGACGCGTCGGGTGAGCCCGCGGGTGAGCCGGTCGCCCTCCCGTCGCAGCAGGGCGGGACCGGGGGCGAGGTGCCGCCCGTCACCGGGGGCGACGAAGCGTACGTCATGTTCACCTCGGGCACGACGGGCCTCCCCAAGGGGGTCTCCATCAGCCAGGCGAGTGTGGTGGGGCTGGTGCGGGATCCGGGGTGGATCACACTCGACGAGCAGGTACGGGTGCTCCAGACCGGCGCGCTCTCCTTCGACGCGTCCACCTTCGAGATCTGGGCGGCGCTCCTCAACGGCGGCACGCTGATCCTCACCGGGAAGGACACCGTCCTGGACGTCGGCGCGCTGCGGCGGGAGATCGAGGAGCGCCGTCCCACCCTCATGTGGGTGAGCGCACCCCTGTTCCACCAGCTGACGGACGCCGACGCGTCCCTCTTCGACGGGCTCCGGGAGCTGGTCGTCGGCGGCGACGTCGTCTCACCGGCCCACGTCAACCGGGTCCTGGAACAGAGCGCGGGTCTCCGTATCACCAACGGCTACGGTCCGACCGAGAACACCACGTTCACCACCACGTTCTCGACGACCCGGCCCGTGGCGGGCGCCCTCCCGATCGGGCGCCCCTTCCCCGGCCGGATCGCCCTCCCCCTGGACGCGACGGGCGCGCCCGTCCCGTACGGCGTGCTGGGTGAGCTGTACGTCGGCGGCGAGGGACTCGCCCTCGGGTACGTCGGCAACGAGGAGGAGGCCGCCCGCCGCTTCGTGGAGGTGCCGGCGCTGCCGGGCGTGCGGCTCTACCGCACCGGCGACTGGGTCACCCTGAGCCGTGACGGCCAACTCCACTACCACGGACGCCGCGACGGCCAGGTGAAGGTCCGGGGCCACCGGGTGGAACTGAACGCCGTACGGAGCGCGCTCTGCTCGCTGGCCGGGGTGAAGGACGCCTTCGTCGTCGCGCGTCCGGGGTCGGCGGGGGCGCTGACAGCTCATGTCGCCGCCGAGGGGTTGGGGTCGGCCGAGATTCTGGAGGGGGTACGCCGTCTGGTGCCGCCGTACGCGGTGCCCTCGGCCGTCCACGTCTACGACGCGCTGCCGCTCAGGAGCAGCGGCAAGGTGGATGTCACGCGGCTGCGCTCCGGCGGCGGCGAGGAGGCACCGGGCACGGCACCTGAGGCCGTTGCCGAACTCCCCCCGCAGGAGCGGACGTTGCTCGCCGCCTACCGGTCCGTCCTGGGGCGCGAGCGCGTCCACCCCGACGAGTCCTTCTTCGATCTCGGGGGCGACTCGCTGCTGACCATCAAGCTGGTCTCGGTGCTCCACGGGGAAGGCGTTCTCGTCGACCCCAAGCAGGTGTTCCTGTACCCGGACGTCCGCAGCCTGGCGCGGGCGCTCGACGAGCGGACGACGGACGGGACGTCCGCCGGTGACCCGGCGGCGAAGCTCGTACGGCTCAACCCGCGCAGCGGCGACGGGCCGGGGATCGTCTTCGCGCCGCCGGCCGGCGGGACCGTCCTCGGCTACATCGAACTGGCCCGCCACCTGCGGGGGTTCGGCGAGATCCACGGCGTCGAGGCGCCCGGGCTCGGCGCCGGGGAGTCCCCGGTCTACCCGTCGTTCGACGAGATGGTGCAGTTCTGCTCCGACTCGGCGGCCGGGGTGGCCGGCGACGGCGTCTACATCGGCGGCCACTCCCTGGGCGGGCACATCGCCTTCCACCTCGCGGCGAGGCTCCTGGACCGGGGCGTGCGGCCGAAGGGGCTCATCATCCTCGACACCCCGCCGAATCTGGGGGACATTCCCGTGGCCGACGCGGACCTCACCGAGGAGGAGACGCGGGTCTTCATCCTCGCCATGGGGATCGGGGGGATGCTGGACCAGGACCGGGATCAACTCAAGGACCTCCCCTACGAGGAGGCGAAGAAGGTCCTTCTCGACCGGGCGAAGAACGATCCGCGGGTCTCCGCCTTCCTCAGCGAGGACTATCTGGACCGGTTCCTGCGCCTCCAGATGCATCAGCTGATGTATTCGCGGGACGTCGTCCTGCCCGAACGGAAGCTGGACATCCCGGTCCATGTGTTCCGGACCAAGAACCACGCGCCGGAGGTGGCGAGCCTCTTCTCGGCCTGGGAGAACTACGCGGCGGGCGAGGTGACCTTCGTCGACATCCCGGGTGACCACGCGACGATGCTCAGGGCACCCCACGTCAGCGAGGTCGCCCACCTGCTGGACCGCTACTGCGGTCTGCCCGCCGGAGACGGCCCGCGCCGCTAGCCGGCCCGCCTCCCCGCCGCCTCCCGCCGGCCGGTGCCGTCCTCCGACGACGGCACCGGCCGGGGGGCGGCGCCACCGACGAACGTATTCGGCCCGTCTCCGACTCAGGGATGCACAGAAATTTCCATGCCTCATCATCACTCCCGTGACCTCCCCTGCCCGGGCCCTTCCGCTGTGGCGATCGTCCTGTCCGAGGACGATCGGAAGGAACTGGCGGCCCGGGCAAAACGGCCGGACCGGCGGCGGGCCGAACGGGCCCGGATCGTCCTGGCGTGCGCCGACGGCATGTCGAACATGGGCGCCGCCCGGTCCCTCGGGGTCGCGGTCAAGACCGTCGCCAAGTGGCGCCGCCGCTTCGCCGCCGAGGGGATGGCGGGGCTCGACGACGCCTGCCGGATCGGCCGGCCCAAGGCCGATCTGGTCCTGGACGACGCCGAGCGGGCCCAGTTGACCCGCTGGGCCAGGCGGGCGAAGACCGCCCAGTTCCTGGCACTGCGCTCGAAGATCGTGCTGCGCTGCGCGGAGGGCGGGACCAACCGGCAGGCGGCGGCCGACCTCGGTATCGACGAATCGACTGTCGAGCGGTGGCGGGCCCGGTTCATCGCCCACCGCCTCGACGGCCTGCGGGACGAGCCCCGGCCGGGGCGGCCGCCGTCGATCCAGCCCGATCAGATCGAGGAGGTCATCGTGGCGACCTTGCAGACCAGTCCGGGCCTGGACACCCACTGGACCCGCGCCGCGATGGCCCGGCGCACCGGGCTGTCGGAGTCGACGATCGGGCGGATCTGGAAGAGGTTCGACCTCAAGCCGCACCTCCGGAACGAGTTGCGCGACGCCCTCTCCGGGCCCGGTGACGCACGGAGCGCACCGGACCCGGCGGCGGCAGGGCCCTCGGGGGACGGGGTCAGACCGTAAAGCGGTGGCCCCGGAGCCAACGGCGAAGACAGGAAAGACCGCGCAGCCGTCCTCCATCCGCAGGTGCCGGGCCCCACTGCGGGTGACGGCGCCGCCCGTCAGGTGCGGGCGGGAGGTCTCCGGGCCAGGTACAGGCCGACGCCCAGGGCCAGGGCCAGCACACACCCGGCGAAAGTCAGCCCGGCGTTCCTGAGCCCGAGCCAGAGGGTCAGCGCGCCCACGCCCACCACCGGCAGCGAGATGCCCAGATAGGCGATGACGAAGAACGCTGACACCGTCGCGGCCCGGTGCTCGGCCGGTGCCGCTCCACTGATCGCCGTCACCGCGCCCCGGAACGCGAGCCCCTGCCCCAGGCCGCCGCAGAGCGCCCCCGCGACGAGCAGCGGCAGCGAGGCGAGCAGCAACGAGGCCGCCACCAGCACCAGTCCCACGACCAGGACGAAGCACCCGCCCGGCAGGGCCCGCCGCTCCCCCACGCGTCCCATGAGCGCCTGCCCGGCCGTGGAGGCGAGGAAGACGGAGAAGACGACGAGTCCGGCCAGGGCGAGGTTGTGCACGTCGAGCGTCTCGGCCACGAACGCCGGGGCGACCGCCGTGAAGAGGCCCAGCAGGGAGAACCCGGCGAAGGCGGCCAGCGCCGAGGGGGCGAACACCCCGCGCACCTGGGGCGGGACGGCGAGGCCTTGCGGGTGCAGCCGGAAGCGTCGTACGGGGGAGGTGACCGTTTCGGGCAGCAGCCAGGTCAGCACGGCGGCCACGGCGATCAGCGCCAGGTGGGCGACGAAGGGCAGCGTCAGGGGCCGGGGGGCGTACTCGGCGAGGAGCCCCGCCAGGAGTGGGCCGCAGCCGAGGCCGCCCATGTTCGCGGCGGTCGCGGCGAGGCCCGCTCTGGCCTCACGCCCCGGTGGCGCCAGTTCCATCACCGTGACGGTCGCGGCGCCGCTCAGCAGCCCGGCGGCGAACCCCGACAGCAGGCGGCCCGCGAAGAGGGCCGGGAGCCCGCCCTCGAAGAGGAAGCAGAGGGCACTGGCCGCGGAGAAGCCCAGGGCGGCCAGGAGGACGGGCCGTCGCCCCGTCTCGTCGGAGGCATTCCCGGCGAGGAGCAGGGTGGCGATGACGCCGAGGGCGTAGACGGCGAAGACCACCGTCACCATCAGCTCGGAGAAGCCGAGCTCCTCCCGGTAGAGCCCGTAGAGCGGGGTGGGCAGGGTGGTGCCCGCCATACCGATGGCGAAGACGGCGGCGGCCGCCGGATAGCCCAGGCGGCTCATGAACCCTCGGGAGAGGCGGCCGGGGTGATGTGGCTGAGCACGCACCGCCAGTCGCCGTCCCGCCGTACGAAGACGTCCGTGGTCCATTCGTCGGCGTCGAAGCGGTCGCCGCCGTAGTGGGCGGTGTTCGTGATCCGCGCGGTGACGACGGCGGTGTCCCCGTGGACGCGGATCCTCGGCGGGGTGATCGCCCGCATCGCCGAGTGGGTCAGGTCGCCGGAGGTGACGAAGGCCAGGAAGGTGTCGCGGTCGGTGATGCCGGACTCGGAGACGATGACCCACTCGTCCGCCATGAAGGCGGCGATCCGCTCGGCGTCGTTCGCGACGATCGCGGCGGCCCAGTCGTCCACGGCGGAGGCGAGCAGCGCGTGGGTCGCCGGGTCCGCCGCGCCTTCGGGGCTGTCCGGGGGCGGCCCGGGCCGGTCTCCGCTGTCTCGCATTTTTCGAGCGTAGCCGTGGGGGGCGCGGGCCGCAGTTCAAGACCCGCGCCCCCCATGGCCTGCCTCAGCGGCGGTGTGGCGTCAGCGCCATCCGCCGTACCGGCGTTCGAATCCGGCGAACGCCGCTTCCTGGCGCCACTGGGTCGCGGCCTTCGCGTTGCCCTCCAGGTGGCGGACGCAGTCCGGGGCGGGCGGGACGATGCCCGGCCGGGCTCCGGCGCAGGCGCGCACCGGGCGGTAGCCGGCCCGGGCCGATCCGGTGGCCCACAGGCCGTCGCCCTCGAGGAAGGCGTACTCCAGCGAGGCGCGGGCCAGGTCCTTCAGCTCGGGGTAGCTCAGGCCGTAGGTCTCCCGGGCGTACCGGTACTCATGGCTGATGTCGATGCGCGAGACGCCGGGGTCGTCGGTGGCCAGGACCACGGGGACGCCGTGGTGGCGGTAGGCGTTGAACGGGTGGTCGTCGCCGGCCACGCCGAGGATCTGCTTGTTGCTGCTGAACGGGACCTCGACGGCGACACCGCGCCGGGCCATCGTCCGGGCGAGGCCGCGCCAGTCGTCCTCGTGGACCAGGTCGACGCCGTGGCCGATGCGTTCGGCTCCGGCCACGAGCACGGCCTCGCGGATGTGGAAGGTGAGGTCCTCGGGCTTGACCAGGCCGGGCGTCAGCTCACCGGCGTGCAGGGTGATGCGGACGTCGGGGTACTGGCTGCGCAGGTATTGGAGCATCCGCATCTGGAGGCTGTAGTTGCGCAGCGCGCTCTCGCCGTCCTCCGGCTGGACGAGGTTGACCGCGACGAACCGCGGGTCGCGTTCGGCGAGCCGCAGGCCGACGGCCATCTGGGTGAACACGCGCTCGTTCGAACTGCCCCGGGAGACCTGGGAGATCCACCGTACGGGGAGCCGGCAGCCCGGGTCGGGGCGGCGGGTGTCGCAGTGCGCGGCCTCACGGAACTGGGCGTCGGCGGCATCGGCCTCGCGGACGGCCTCGGTGACGACCTTGTCGAGCTTCCCGCCGGCGACGAGCTTGCGGTGGAAGGCGGCGAGGTCGGTGTCGTAGCCGACGGACTCGGCGAGCTTCCGCGCGCTGTCGGAGGCGGGGGTGACCAGGGTCTCCAGATAGAACTGGTTCTGCTCCACGACGGTGTTGGCGACATTGGCGAGCAGCTTGCCGCGATCGCGCGTCGCCTCGCCGAACTTGCCGAACGTGTCGAAGAAGTGGTCGTGGCCCGACTGGTCGGCGGGGAAGTCCTGCATCGACCAGGCCCGGACGATGCGCTGCCGGAACTGGCTGTCCGTACGGGCGTCGGCGGCCGGTCGCGTGCCGGGTCCGCAGGGCGGGCGTACGGCGGTGTCCGTGGCGTCGATGCAGAGCCCGTTCTCGCCCGCGAGCTGGATCAGGTACTCGGTGGTGACCGCGCCGGACAGGTGGTTGTGGAGGTCGCCGCCCTTGGGCAGTGCGGTGAAGAAGGCCTGCAGCCGTTCCGGGTCGCTCCGCAGGGCGTCGAGGTGGGCGGCGGTCCGGCGCTCGGCCGGGGTGATGGAGCGGTGCTGGGGCTGCGCGGCCGAGGTGGGGGCCGGGTCCTGCGCGGGTGCGGCAGCGGCGGCCGGGACGGTGGGGAGGAGGGTGAGGAGAGCGAGGGCGCCGATCCCGGCCGGGACCAGGGACTTGGGACGATGAGCCGTCCGAATCGAGTTGATCACCGCCGAATGATCGCGTCGCCGGGCCCGCTTCCCCGCCCGAACCGCATGGATCAGGAGCAAGATCCACTCGTTCGAGTGGGGAAGCCGTGGCCACCCCTGCGCTACCGGCTCGTTCAGGCGCTGGGGGCCAGCACCGCCGTGCTGGGTGCCGGCAGCACCGCCGTACGCTCCTGGAGTGCCGTACGTTCGCGGAGTACGGCGGAGAACCGGTCCGTGACCTCGCCCAGGGCCTCGGCCGTGGGCGCCGCGAGAGCGACCGTGCCGTCGGCGTTGACGGTGATGTCCTTGTCCAGGGTGAACCAGCCCGGTACGACGTGCGCGGCGCCCATCGAGGTCAGCACCGGGCGCAACGCGTAGTCGATGGCGAGGACATGAGCCGTGCTGCCGCCCGTGGCGAGCGGCAGCACGGTCTTGCCGGTCAGCGCGTACTGCGGGAGCAGGTCCAGCAGCGACTTGAGCAGCCCCGAGTAGGCGGCCTTGTAGATCGGGGTGCCGATGACCACCCCGTCCACCCGGTCGAACAGCGCGGTGGCCTCGACGATGGCCGGGTGGGCGAAGTCGGCGCCGAGCAGGGCGTCGGCGGGCAGGGTGCGCACGTCCAGGGAGACCACGTCGTGGCCCTGGCCCCGGAGCCGGTCGTCGAGGTGGAGCAGGAGGCGTGCGGTGCGGGAGGTGGCGGAGGGGCTTCCGGAGACGGAGAGGACGGTGGCCATGAGGTGACCTTTCGGGATGCGGTCTTCGCAAACGGCTTGGTTGTTACGGCAGTTCGCTGGGGTACTACGGCGGTTCAGGTGCGGACGGCCGGGCTCACCAGGCGGTGGACTCCACCGTGACGAGCGGCACGAGTTCGTTGCGCAGCGCCTCCAGGAACGTGACGATCTCGGCGGCGACCGAGCGGTGCTGCATGTCGTTGAGGACGTCGTGGTGGGCGTCGCGCACGATCGAAAGGCGGGCCCGGGGTAGGGACTTGGCGGTACGGGTGAGGGCGTCGCGGTCCGCGAGCGGATCGGCGTCGCCGGTCAGGATCAGCGCCGGGACCTCCGCCTCGCTCTCGTACGCCGCCGTGAGCAGGGCCTCCGGCACCGCCTCGTCGAGTGCGCCCCGGCGGAATCCGGAGTCGCCGGAGAGCGTGGAGCGGTGGGCGGGACAGAACGTACGGACGTCGAGCTCGTCGTCCCAGTCGGCGGAGGCGGCGGTACGCGCGGGGAGCCCGGCGAGGACGACGGCGTCGGCCGCCGCGCTCTCGCCGCTCCCCAGGAGTGCCGCCACCACGACCGCCCCGGTGTCGGCGCCCACCAGGACCACCGGGCGGGCGACCCCGTCCGGGCCCGCCGTGCCCGCGACGGCCTCGGCGACCTGGGCGCCGAACCGGGTGAGGGAGCCGGCCGGGTCGTCGGCGTCGAGGCGGACGGCGTCCACGACCCGGACCCGGTAGGCGTCGGCGGCGAGCCGTCGGCCCAGCCGCGTGTAGGTGTCCCGGGTCTCACCCCGGCCGGGCACCACGACGACCGTGCCGCGGATGGCGGGCCCCTCGGGGCCGTGGTGGTCGGTGTACTCGGCGTGCTCGGTCATCTCGGGCTCCTGGCTCGGTGGGGGGGGAGGGGATCAAAGGACACGCTGGGCGGGGACGGGCCCGAGGGCCTCCGCCGCGGTGCCGGACCGGGTCCGGCCCAGCACCCGGTCGAGGACCGCGCGGGCGCCGCCGTCGGGCAGCACGGAGCCGCGCCAGGCGACGTGCTGGTCGGGGCGGACGAGGACGTACGAGGTGCCGTAGACCGCGCGGGCGTCGGGGTCGGTCAGGTGGATCACCGTCAGCGGCAGCGACCGGGCGGCCGCCTCCTGGGTGAAGGCGTCCTCGACCGCCCGGTCCCGGGTGCCGCCTTCGGCGAACTGCACGACGGGGCCCTCGGTGAGGACGAGCAGGGCGAAGGACGTGCCGATGCGGTCGTGGAGGGTGGAGCCGTGCGGGTCGATCCGGCCGTCCGGCGCGCGGTGACCCGGCCGGGGATCGTCCTCGTACACGTCGGGCCGCCAGCCCGGTTCGGAGGCCAACTGCCCCTCCTCGTACCAGATCACGTCCGACGCGTCGTACCGCTCGTCGAAGGTGACCCCCGCTCCCCCGGCATGGTCCCGGCGCAGCCGCTCGCCGATCTCGGCCCGCCGCCGTACGGCCTCGTCGCCGAGGTCGGCGTCGTCCGGGATGCCGCCCGCGCGGATCTCGGCCAGCGTGGCCTGCGAGCGGCGTGACCGCTCCAACGAGTGGTCGGCCACCCGCCAGTTGTGCGGCCGGCGTTCCTGGTCGTAGGAGTCGAGGAGCGTGTCGGGGGCGTGGCCGGCGAGGACGGCGGCCAGCTTCCAGCCGAGGTTGGCGACGTCCCCGATGCCCTCGCCGAGGTTGCCGCCGGGTGTACGGACGTGGGCGGCGTCCCCGGCGAGCAGGACCCGGCCCTTGCGGAACGTCGTGGCGATCCGGGTGGCGTGGTAGAAGGTCGTCGCGGAGACCAGGTCGAGTTCGAGGTCGAAGCCGAACGCGGCCCGCCCGATCTCCAGCAGCTCGTCCTCGGTGGGCTCGTGACCGAGCGGGTACGGTCCCGCGTACACCCGCCACTCGCGGGTGCTGACGGCCGCGAGGAAGCCGGACGCCCGGTGGTTGAACACGATGTTGGTGGCGCTCGGGGCCGCGCCGACCCGGTCGGAGATGTCGCCGGTGCGGACGATCAGGCGCAGCCGCTTCTCGGTCGCGTGGTCGCCCTCCCGGTCGATCCCGGCGAGCCGGCGGGTGGTGCTGGAGCCGCCGTCGGTGCCGAGGACGTACGCCGCCCGGACCGTGCGCCGCTCCCCCGAGTCGACGTCCACCACCCCGCCGCGGACCCCCTCGGTGTCCTCTGCCAGCTCCCGGAGCTCCCATCCTCCGGCGACGCTGACGCCGTGTTCGGCGAGGTGGTCGAGGAAGACCTGCTGGAGCACGGTCTGCGGGCGGCGCAGCGCCTCGTCCGCCGCGTGGTCGGGGGTGCCGGAACCACGGAACGACGGGCGGGACACGGGGACGAGTTCATGGCCGGTGAGCGAGGTGACCAGCCGGGTCCCCCGGTTCCACTCCGGCGGGTAGGTCCAGGCCTCGCGGATGCGCTGGAGCAGGCCCCAGCGGCGGAAGTGTTCGACCACGCGGGGGGTGTGGCCCATCGCGCCGGCCCGCACCAGGGTCGCGGTGCGGGCGCCGTCGACGACGGCGACCCTAAGGCCCCGGGCGGTCAGTTCGGTCGCGGCGGCGAGGCCGACCGGGCCCGCGCCGACGATGAGGACGTCGACGGTGGCCGGGGGTCTGCCGACGGGGAAGCGGACGGTGTGGACGTCGCGGCCGCCCGTCGCGGGGAGCTGGGGCATGGCGGGGCCTTAGCCGCCCGCGAGTTCGCGCTCGCGGGTGTGGCGGTTGGCGGGGATGGGCAGGCCGAGGTTGCCGCGCAGGGTGTCGGCCTCGTACGCGGTGCGGAACAGCCCGCGCTTCTGGAGCAGCGGCACGACACCGTCGACGAAGAGGTTGAGGTCGTCGTTGTTCCGGAAGGCGAGGTTGATGCCGTCGAGGGTGCCCGCGTCGTACCACTTCTCGATGGTGTCGGCGACGGTGTCGGGGGCACCGACGAACGGCGACTGCCGGAACGCGTTGGCCTCTTGCGCGACTTGACGCAGGGTCAGCTTCTGCTCCCGGGCGCGCTCGATGATCCTCGCCGCTCCCGTTCGGCCTCCCTTCTCGGCGAGGTGGGCGACGTCGGGGAAGGGGGCGTCCAGGTCGTGGACGCTGAAGTCGTACGCGCCGAAGGAGCGGCCGAGCAGGGCGAGGTTGCGCTCGAAGTCGTTGTCCTCCTCGAATATCTCCCGCTCGCGGCGGCGGGCCTCCTCGTCGGTGGAGGCGACGATGGGGCCGCCGTGGATGAAGACCTTGATGTGGTCGGGGTCGCGGCCGTGGGCGGCGGTGCGCTGCTTGATGTCGGCGTAGTACTCCTGCGCCTGCTCCAGCGTGCCGCCGGGTGCGTAGATGCCCTCGGCGACCCGGGCGGCGAGGTCGCGGCCCTCGGCGGAGACCCCGGCCTGGAAGATGACGGGCTGGCCCTGCGGGGAGCGGGAGACGTTGAGCGGTCCGGCGACCTTGAAGTGCTCCCCCACGTGGTCCAGGGCGTGCAGCCGCTCGGGGTCGAGGAAGAGGCTCCGCTCGACGTCGGCGGGGAAGGCGTCGTCCTCGTAGGAGTCCCACAGGCCCCGGGCGACCTGGACGAACTCCAGGGCGCGGCCGTAGCGGGTGGCGTAGTCGAGGTGCTCGTCGAGGCCGAAGTTCTTCGAGGTGCCGGTGTCGAAGCTGGTCACCACGTTCCAGCCGGCGCGGCCGCCGCTGATGAGGTCGAGGGAGGCGAAGCGGCGGGCGAGGTTGAACGGTGAGTTGTACGTCGAACTCGCCGTGGCGACCAGGCCGATGTGGCGGGTGTGGGTGGCAACCGCCGACAACAGGGTCAGCGGCTCGAGCCGGTTGAGGTAGTGGGCGGGGTAGGTGGAGTTGATGAACTGGCTGTCGACGATGAACAGGGCGTCGAAGAGAGCGTGTTCGGCCGCCTGCGCCTGCTGGATGTAGTAGTTGATGTCGATGCTGGCGTCCTTGGCGACGCGCGGGTCCTTCCAGAGACCGTGCTGGCCGGGGCCGCCGACACCGTAGGGGTGCAGGGCGAGATGGATTCTGCGGGACATGGCCGGTCCTATCGGTAGGTGGTTAGGGGGGTGGGCTCAGGCGATCAACAGCGCGCGCAGGGCCTCGCGTTCGGCGCGGTCGGCGGGCTTTCCCCGCAGGGTGGGGGCGGAGCCGAGGAGCAGGCGGGTGTAGGGGTGCTGCGGCTCGTTGACGACCGCGCGGGCGGTGCCGGTCTCCACCAGTTCGCCCTGGTAGAGGACGGCGATGCGGTCGGCGGTCCCGGCGACGGAGCCGAGGTCGTGGGAGATGAAGACGAGGGCGACCCCGGAGGTACGGAGTTCCTTGAGGATCTCCAGGACCTGGACGCGGTTGGCGGAGTCGAGGGCGCTGACCGGTTCGTCGAGGATGACGAGGCGGGGTTCGGTGACCAGGGCCCGGGCGACGGAGACCCGTTGGCGCTGGCCGCCGGAGAGTTCGCCGGGCAGCCGGTCCAGCAGGTCGGTGGTGAGGTGGACCCGGTCGAGGAAGGAGCGGGCCCGCAGCGCCGCCTCCTTGCGCCGGACGCCCTGGATGAGGAGGGGTTCGGTCAGGGAGTCCTCGATGGTGAGGTCCGGGTCGAGGCTGCGGAGCGGGTCCTGGAAGACGTACTGGATCACGCCGCGCCGCCGCAGGTCGCGCCACTGGCGGGGCCCGTACCCGCTGACCTCCTCCCCGGCGATGCGGATCGAGCCGGCCGACGCGGGGACGAGGCCGAGGACCGTGCGGGCCAGGGTGGACTTGCCGGAGCCCGTCTCACCGATGACGCCGACGGCCTCGCCGGGCGCGATGTCCAGGGTGACGCCGTGCAGGGCGCGGCGACGCTTGCGCCCCCGGCCGTAGTGCACGTCGAGTCCGGCCACCTCCAGGACCGGGCCAGGCCCGTCCTCGCGTACGGCGTCCTTCGCCTCCGGTGCCGTGGTGGTGGTCATGACGCCTCCTTCGGCGCGAGGAACTTGTCCAGGCCGTAGCTGTCGTGCTCGGCGATGAGCAGCCGGGTGTAGTCGTGCCGCGGGTCGTGGAGCACCGCGCGGGTCTCGCCCTGCTCCACCACCTCGCCCTGCCGCATCACCAGGACCTCGTCACAGAGATGGGCGACGACGGCGAGGTCGTGGGAGACGACGACGAGGGCGAGGCCGGTGCGCTCGCGCAGCTCGGCGAGGAGGTCGAGGATCTCGGCCTGGACGGTGACGTCGAGGGCGGTGGTCGCCTCGTCGGCGATGAGGGCCCGGGGTTCGACGGCGATCGCGGCGGCGATCAGGACGCGTTGGAGCATGCCGCCGGAGAGCTCGTAGGGGTACTGCCCGTAGACGAGTTCCGGGTCGCGCAGCCGTACGGCTCCGAGCAGATCGACGGCGCGGCGGCGGGCGGCCCTTCGCCCCAGCCCCTGCTTGACCCGGATGACCTCGGCGATCTGGGCGCCGACCTTGATCGCCGGGTTGAGGTAGGAGGCAGGGTCCTGGAAGACGGCGCTGATGGTGGCGCCGCGCAGGTCCGTCCACTGCCGGGGGGTGAGCGTCGCGATGTCGGTGCCCGCGAGGTCGATGCGGCCGGCCGTGATCTCGAAGTGCGGGGGCAGGATGCCGAGCGCGGCCCGGCAGGTGAGGGTCTTGCCACTGCCGGACTCCCCGACGATCCCGACCGCCTTGCCGGGGGTCAGCTCGAAGGTGACGCCGTGGACGATCTCCCGTTCGGTGACCCGGTCGGTGATGCGTACGTCGTGGAGTGCGAGGACGGGTTGGGCCGCCTCCGGAACGTCCCGGGCGTCGAAGGTCTTCTCGGCGGTGCCGGCCGGGCGGGCGGTGAGGGTGTCGGGGGTCAGCGGGCTCATCGGGAACCTCCGGCGGGGTGGGGTCCGGCCGCCGCCTCGCGGCGGTTGGCGCGGGCCTTGTGGTCGTTGGCCAGCGCCCGGCCCGCCTCACCGGAGACGTCGCGGATCGCGTCGGCGAGGAGGTTGCAGGCCCAGACGGTGACCATGATCAGCAGTGCGGGTGCGACCGGGGCCCAGGGGCGGTGGCTGAGGTAGCCCAGGTCGGAGGCGAGCAGCCCGCCCCAGGTGGGCTCGGGCGGCTGGACGCCGATGCCGAGGAAGGTGAGGCTCGAGACGATCACGAAGCCGACGCCGATGGTCTGGGCGAGCGCGACAGCGATCGGCGGGAGCACCTTGGTCCACACATGGCGGCGAACGATCCAGCCGATGGAGGCGCCGGAGACGATCGCGGCTTCCACGTACGGGGAGCGGGCGACGGCCAGGGTGGCGGCGCGGGAGACCCGGTAGAAGAGCGGGGAGACCAGGACTCCGGTGACAAGCATGGCCTGGGTGATGCCGTTGCCGAGCAGGGCGATCACCGCGATGGCGAAGAGCAGGAACGGCAGGGCGACCAGCGTGTCCGCGATGCGGAGCGTGAACCACTCGAAGGCGCGGCCGAGGTAGACCGACAGGATGCCGGGGATCGCGCCGACGACGAGGGCCACCAGGGCGACCTCCAGCGAGCCGAGCACGCTGACGCGGGAGCCGTCCAGCAGGCGACTGAGCACATCGCGGCCGAGGTAGTCCGTGCCCAGCCAGTGGGCGGCCGAGGTGGCCGCGAGCGCGTTGTCGCTGGTGGCCAGGGGGTTCTGCGGGGCGAGCCACGGGCCGAGGAGCGCGAGGAGCGCGATCAGGGCGAGGATGGTGACGGCGATCCGTCCGGAGTTGAGTGCGAGAACGCGGCGCACCATGGTCACACCCCCCGCTGGGAGGCCGGCATCACACGGGCCAGCACCAGGTTGATGATGAGGTTGAAGGAGACGACCAGGGCGATCGAGACCACCAGGACGCCCTGTACGGCGGGTACGTCACCGGCCTGCGCGGAGTCGTTGGCGAACCGGCCGAACCCCTGGAGGCCGAAGATCCACTCGGTGACGACGGAGGCGCCGACCAGGGCCGGGAACTTCTGCCCGAGCGTGGCGAGCGTCGGGCCGAGGCCGTTGCGCAGGACGTGCCCGAAGAAGATCCGGCGCGGGCTCAGTCCCCGTACCACCGCGCCCGTCACGTAGTTCTCCTGGTAGGCGCCGATGAGGCTGGAGCGCAGCTGGCGTGCCACATCGGCGATGACGTCGAAGCTGAGCGCCAGGGCGGGCAGGGTGATGTGGGCGAGCCAGGGACCGACGCCCTGCTCCGCCGGGATGTAGCCGGCGGAGGGGAAGAACCCGAACCCGACGGCGAGTACGGCGACCAGCACGATGCCGACGACGAAGGCGGGCATCACCGAGATCACGGTGACGAACCCGGTGATCGCCCGGTCGATCGCGGTGGTCCGCCGGAGCGCCGCGACCGTACCGAGGACGAATCCGACGACCACTCCGATCACCAGGGCGAACGTGGCGACCGAGAGGCTCACCCCCAGGCCGAGGCCGATGAGGGTGGAGATGTCGGCGCCGTTCACCCAACTGCTGCCGAGCTCACCGTGCAGAACGCCGCTGAACCAGTCCCAGTATTGAGTCAGGAAGGGCTTGTCCAGCCCCCACTGGGACTCGATGCGGGCGATGGCCTCGGGGGTGGCGTCCTCCCCCAACTGGATGCGGGCCGGGCTGAGTCCGCTGAGTGAGCGGAGTGCGAAGGTCACGAAGGTCGCGACCAGGAAGACCGGTACGAAGATGGCGACCGACCGGGCGAGGACGGCCAGGACGCGGGTGCTCGCGTGCCGTGTCCTGGCCACGGCGACCCCGCGACGGCGGGCAGAGGTGACCGGTGGCTCGGTCGTCGTCATGGGGCTGCCCCCTCTCTGTGCGATGGACGGACGGGCGGATGGGTGGTACTGGAAGAGTGATCGGTGCTGCGGGCAGGTCAGTTGGCGCCGGAGAGCTTCACGCCGGTCCAGTCGATGTGCCCGGGGTTCTTCGGGAGCGCGGAGAGCGCCTTCGTCTTGGCGAAGAGGTTCGGTGAGGCGTACGTGAACACCAGCGCCTTGCTCTCGAGCCCGGCCCGGGTCGCGGCCTGGAGAGTGGCGGCGTAGTCGGGCGAGTCCAGCGGGGTCTGACGGACCTTGGCCACGGCCTCCTCAAACCCGGCCGGCTCGTACGGGGTGGAGAGGTTGAGCGGGCCGTTGGGGCCGAAGTGCGCGGTGAGGGTCTGGGCGGCGGAGTCGCGGCCGGTGGTCCCGTACAGCGAGAACGTCAGGTCCTTGGCGAAGAACGGGGTGGACCAGTTCTTGTCGATCTTGATGGTGACCTTGATGCCGACGGCTGCCAGCTGCGACTGGACGATCTCGGCCTGCGGGTCCTCGGACGGGATGACCAGGTTCAGCTTGAGGTCACCGGGCTGGTGGCCCGCCTCGGCCAGGAGCTTCTTCGCCTTCGCGGGGTCGTAGGGGTAGGCGTTCTCGGACTTCGGGTCGTAGGCCACGTACCCCTTCGGGAAGGGCTGGTCGGTCGGCTCGCCGTAGCCGAAGGTCAGCTTCTGCACGAACTCCTCGCGGTTGACCGCGTGCCGGACCGCGTCGACGACCTTGTCGTTGTCGAAGGGCGCCTTGTTGATGTTGAGGCTCAGGTTGGCGGCGTTGAAGCCGGGCTGGACGAAGACGTCGAGTCCGGCCTTCTTCGCCGCGTCCGCCTGGCTGGGGTCGATGTCGGCGAAGTTGTAGACGCCGGTGCGCAGTCCGGAGACGACCGTCGAGGTGTCGGGGGCGGAGACCAGCTCGACGTTGTCGATGTGGATGTTCTCGGCGTCCCAGTAGTCCGGGTTCTTCTTGAGGACGGCCTTGGTACCGGGGATCAGCTGCTGGACCACGAAGGGCCCGGCCCCGACCGGGTTCTGGTCCAGCTTCTCGGGGTCCTTCGCCGCCTTGGGGCTGGCGATCTGGAGGACGCGCTGACCGAGCAACTGCGGTATCTGGTAGTCGACCTGAGTGAGGTTCAGGGTTGCTTCGAGCCCGTCGGCCTCGACCTTTCCGATCGAGGTGAGGTCGCCGAAGAGCGCGGAGTTCTTCTGCTTCTGGGCGCGTTCGATGGCGGCCTTCACCGCGGTGGCGTCGATCGGTTCGCCGTCGCTGAACTTCTGGCCGGGGCGCAGCTTGAAGGTGATGCGGTCGCCCTTGTCGTTGTACTCCCAGCTCTCGGCGAGGTCCGGGACGGCCTTGCCTTGCTCATCGGTGCGGGTCAAGGAGGCGTAGACGAGGGCGAGTTGGCGGAACTGGGCGCCGCTGCCCGACACGACCGGGTCCCAGTGGGCCGGGAAGTAGGAGGAGGCCCACTTCAGCGTGGCGTTGCCGGTCGCGGACGAGGCGTCCGAGCCGCAAGCGCTCAGGGCCGGGACGAGCAGGGCGGCGAGGGCGGTCCCGAGGGCGGTGGCCCGCAGACGTCCGGCCCGTCGGGCGGGCCGGACGCGGAGTCCCGGGCGGGGGTTCGTGGGTCGTGCGGGCATCTCGGTGTTCTCTCTGTGAGGGGCTCCGGCCGCGGTACGGGGCGGGCGGAGCGGAACCGGGGGCGGCCGGCGCCCACGCCGGAGCCGGACGTGGGGCATCCGGGCAGGGCGGTGGGAGCGTCGGCACGCGTCGGTGCGAGCGCGGTCCGGGACGGTCGACGGCAGCGGTGACGGCGACGGGGTCACGAACGGGGCGCACGGCGAGGGCCGTTGAAGGTGCGCGGGGATGCACGGAAGGGACGCGGAGGAGACAGGGGCCGGCCGGTGTGACGACGGCCGGCGGGGCTGTCGTCGGCGGTCGGGGAGCGCCTGTGGGCCGAAGTGGCGGGGTCGGTCAGCGACAGAGAGCGCTGGAGGTGCGCCGCAGGTCCACGTAGCGGCACATCACGCCGGGGTGCGTCGTGAGCATGCGGCACATCCTGGTGCCGCACGGCACCGGATGTCAATGGACACCTTTTGGTGTCTCATTCGGTGGAACGGCACTCGGCCGCAGCTCAGGGCGTTGCGGCCCTCTACTGCCGGGCGGCGGGGTGGTGTTGGGCCTCGTCGGGGTGCAGCCAAACGGCCCCTTGGGCGGTGTCCACCCGCACCGCGCGCGGCGGCGGCCAGACCCCCTCCGACAGCACCAGCCGCTCCGGCTCGGTGAGGCTCCGATAGCGCTCCAGCGCCCGGTCAGGAGCGAACGGCACGGCCTCCTGGCGCAGCCCCGGGCTCAGCGCGTCGACGGCGGCCGCGTACGCCTCGTACGGCCGCCAGCCGGGCACCGCACGACAGGCGCCCGGGGTCCGGAACAGCAGCGTCGGCAGCGCGTACCGGACTTCGCCGCCGGGGGTCTCCTTCGCCGCCCCGGGGTGCGGCGACCGCTCCCGTACGGAGAACACCTCGGGGACCGGACGGCGCGCCTCGGCCCGGTCGGCGCGCACACTCTCCCGTACGTCGACGGAGGCGGCGTCCCGCGCCAGCCGGCCGGGATCCAGGCCCGGCACCCCGCGTACGGACCGGAGCGCGAGGGCCTCGGTGTCCGCGGGCTCACCGAGGACGAAGACGCTCTCGCGCAGCCGTCGCAGCACCCGCTCGGCGATCTCGGGGCCTTGGGCCTCGGCAGCCCTGGCGACGAGCGAGGAGGGCCAGGAGCTGGCCGCGACCCGGCTCAGCCGATGCGCGCGGGGAGCCTGCGTGTGGGCGGCGATGTCCGCCAAGTGACCTGCGTACCAAGCGGTTTCGGCGGCGGGGTCGGGGGGCGGATCGTCCTCGTCGTCGTCGAAGAGGATGGCGTACGCGCGCCGCCAGTGGACCCGGCCGGCCAGCGCCGCCCGGAGCCGACGGAAGGAGGGCTCGGAGCCCCAGGCCCAGGGGCAGAGCGGATCGGTGTACTCCACCACCTCCAGCGGCGGCGGTCCCTCCGGGGCGGGAGTGGCCTCCAGCAGAGGCGGGCCGTCCGGGTCCGGTGTGGCCGTCACGCGGCGCCGACCTCGGAGTGGTGTTCGCGGGCGCCGGCGGAGAGCCCGGCGGGCAGCAGCGCGGCCAGGGTCAGCCCGCCGAGGACGGCGGCCGCTCCCGCCTCGATCTGCCGCCACACACCGGGCAGCGGCGCGGCGGGACCGGGATAGCCGAGCCCGTCCAGCGGTTCGCCGCGCAGGGTGAGGACGTCGCCGTCGATGGCGCGCACCACGTCGAGGAGGGTGACCTCGTCGGCGGGTCTGCCGAGCCAGTAGCCGCCCTCGCAGCCGCGCTGGCTGCGGACGAGCCCGGCGCGGCGCAACTCGCCCACCACGGACTTCAGGAAACGGAAGGGAATCTCCTGCGAGGAGGCGATGGCTTCGCAGGTGAGCGGACGGCCAGGTTCACGGGCGAGCTCCAGGAGGGCCCGCGTGGCGTAGTCCGCTTTCGCGGAGATATGCATGGCGCTCATCATGCCCGAAAGGCCGTGCGGAGGCCCGGCCTCCGCCGGATTGAGCTGCTACGTGACAGCAGTGTTGCCGCAGATGAACCGCAAAGGACACCTCTTGACATCCTTTTCCGCGCCGCCTTAGCGTCCCCGCCATGAGCGAGCCCCTGACCACCGCAGGCGAAGGTTTCCACCCGCACCTCCACGAGACCCCCGGGGACCGCCCCACCACTCCGCTGCACACCCGGCTGCACCACATCCGCGCGGACGCGCTGGACGGCGACACCGCCCAGACCGGCGGGATGCGCCGGTTCGCGGCCATCAGCGGGAAGACGACCGGCTCCGAGAAGCTGTGGATGGGCCAGACCCATGTCGCACCCTCCACCTCCTCCTCCGACCACCACCACGGCGCCTCGGAGACGGCCATCCATGTGGTCAGCGGGCACCCGGAGTTCGTGTTCCTAGACGACTCGGGCGAGGAGCCGCAGGAGGTACGGCTGCGCACGTCACCGGGCGACTACATCTTCGTCCCGCCGTTCGTGCCGCACCGGGAGGAGAACCCCGACCCCTCCGAGGAGGCCGTGGTCGTCATCGCCCGCTCCACGCAGGAGGCGATCGTGGTCAACCTGCCGCGCCTGTACGCCCTTCCAGCGGATCAGGGCCTCTAGTCACGAGCGCTGGTCGGCGAGCCAGCGGGAGCCGTCACCCTCCGCCTCGTCGTGGTCGGTGGAGACGCTGACGTACCGCCACTTCTCGTCCTCCTCCAGCCGCCCGGCCCACGCTGCACGCCCGTACGCGTAGGAGTCCGAGCCCAGCAGCAGGCGCAGCGGGGGCTCGTCGAGGGCGGAGACGGTGAGGACGGCCTGCGCGACCTTGGCCGGATCACCGTTGGCCTCGGCGGCGAAGTTCTTCATCGACTCGGCCGCGGCGCCGACGGTGGCCCGGTACGGCTCACTGACGGGCGGGGTACTCATGGACGACCCGGCCCATTCCGTCCGCATGCCACCCGGCTCCAGGACGGTGACCTTGATGCCCAGCGGGGCGACCTCGGCGGCCAGGGACTCGGAGAAGCCGCCGACGGCCCACTTGGCGGCGTGGTAGGCGCTCATGCCGGGGCTGCCGATGCGGCCGCCGAGGGACGAGATCTGGATGATGCGGCCGCCGCCCTGGCGGCGCAGTACGGGGACGGCGGCCCGGCTGACGTACACGGTGCCGTAGAAGTTGGTGTCGACCTGCCGGCGGAACACCTCCAGGGTCGTGTCCTCCAGGGCGGCGCGATCGCCCTGGCCCGCGTTGTTGACCACGACGTCCAGCCGCCCGAAGGCCTCGACGGCCTCGCGGACGACGCGCTCGGCGGCGTCGGCGTCGGTCACGTCGAGCCGGGCGGCGCGCACCCGGTCGCCGTGGGCGGCGACCAGATCGTCCAGGGTGCGCGGATCGCGGGCGGTGGCCAGCACCCGGTGGCCGGCGGCGAGTGCGGCGGTGACGATCTCGCGGCCGAGGCCCCGGGAGGAGCCGGTGACCAGGAATACCTTCGACATGGATGAACTCCGTCCGTACGGGATGAGAACGATGAGCACAGGAAAAGGGACGTGCGGGGGCGCGGCACGGACCGTGCCGGACAGTCCCCCGGGAAGCGATGCACAGAGATAACGCAATTCGATTGCGCTATCTCCACGCTAACACGCCACCGCCGTTAACGCAGCTCCCGTGCGTTACGGTGGGGCCATGCAACGCCGCGCCCGTTCGCCCGAGGCCAAGCTCCGCCGGACCGAAGACCTGCTCGACGCCGCCCGGGCGCTCGCCGCCACCCGGGGCGGTGTCCGGCACCTCACGCTGGCGGCCGTCACCGAGGCCGCGGGCCTGCACCCCTCGGCCGTGCGCCGCTACTTCGACAGCAAGGAGGAGCTCCTGCTCGAACTGGCCGAACGCGGCTGGCACGAGTGGAGCCTCCTTCTCACCGCCCGCCTGGCGGACGCCCGCGACCTCACCCCGGCGCAGACCGCGGACGCCGTGGCGGGCACCCTCGCCGCGCAACCGCTCTTCTGCGACCTGCTCACCCATGTCCCGCTGAGCCTGGAGGGCGATGTCGACATCGAGCGGGCCCGCCGCTTCAAGACCAGCTCGTTCACGTCGTACGACGCCATCGTCGACACCCTCACCGGCGCGGGCACCATGACCGGCGGTCAGGTCCAGGACCTCATCACGGTGGCGCTGGGGCTGACGGCCAACCTGTGGCAGATCTCCCACCCCACGCCCACGCTGGCCGCCCTCTACGCCCAGAACCCCCGCTGGGAGCACATCGCCCTGGACTTCGAGCCCCGGCTGACCCGGCTGCTCCGGGCGACGGCCACCGGGCTCACCGCCGGCGGTTAGAG
Source organism: Streptomyces cyaneofuscatus (assembly GCF_033109485.1). Taxonomy (NCBI): domain Bacteria; kingdom Bacillati; phylum Actinomycetota; class Actinomycetes; order Kitasatosporales; family Streptomycetaceae; genus Streptomyces; species Streptomyces cyaneofuscatus. Next base: position 457,695 of record NZ_CP137002.1, read on the forward strand.
CCTCTCGTTCCGATCAGCCCGCGCCCGCCTCCGGACGTCCGGCGCGGCGCGTCCGGCCGGGCCGGTTCCGTGAGGGTGAGGAAGAGCAGCCAGCTCAGGGCGGGCATCGCGATCAGCGGCAGCAGGGCGGTCCGCAGGGACGTGGCGTCGGCCAGCCGGCCGATCAGCGGGCTGAACAGGCCGCCGACGCTCACCGTCAGCCCCAGGGTGATGCCACTGGCCGTGCCGACCCGGCTGGGCAGGTAGTCCTGAGCCAGGGTCACCTGGAGGGAGAACGGGATGTAGAGGCCCGCCGAGGTCAGGGCGATACACACGTAGAGGGCCGACGCCCCCGGCAGGAGGACGAGCCCCGCGACCGCCCCCACCGTGAGGAGGTAGGACCGGCGCACCACCGTCACCCGGTCCCAGCGCTCGGCGAGAGCGCCGCCCAGGACGGTGCCGACCGCGCCGCCGAGGTAGAGGACGACCAGGGCCGCGGTCCCCGCCGCCGCCCCGCCGCCGGTGCGTTGGCGCACGTAGAACGCGATGAACGTACTCAGGCCGATGAAGACGACGGACCGGCAGACCACGGCCAGGGCGAGCCTCACGAACGAGGCCACATCGTCGGGGACCACGGGTGCCGTGCCCGCTTCCGGGGCTGCTGACGTCCGGCGTTCCAGGCCGCGCAGTACGGGCAGGGTCAGCAGGCTCCCGACGAGGGCGGGGACGACGAGCAGCGGGGTGAGCCCCAGTCCCCCGGCGCCGACGACCACGGCCACCAGGAGGGGCGCGAGGGCGAACCCGAGGTTGCCGCCCAGGGAGAACCAGCCCATCGCCGTATGGCTGCCCCCACTGGCGACGCGCGCCACCCGGGCGGACTCCGGGTGGTACGCGGCCACGCCGACCCCGCCGATGCCCACGAACAGCAGGGTCAGCGCGTAGGAATCGCCCAGCCCGCTCAGGGCGGTCCCGAGGCCTCCGACGAGCGTGCTCACGGGCAGCAGCCAGGGCATCGCCCGGCGGTCGGTCGCCAGGCCGAACAGGGGTTGTGCGACGGAGGAGAGCAGCGACGCGGCGAGCACGATGCCGGAGGCCGCGGCGTAGGTGTAGGCGCGTTCGGCGACGAAGTACGGGACGAGCGCGGCCACAGCGCCCTGGTAGACGTCGACGCACGCGTGCCCGATGGACAGCAGGGTGATTGCCTTGTTTTTCGCCACTCCGCCATCGTCGCCAGGCACCGGCTGTCGGACTTCCGATATAACGACAACCCATGACTGAGATCCGCCATGAGCCGGTCGCCCCGACCCGCACACAGTGGCTGGCGCCCGGTTCGGACATCGACGCCCACCGCCACGACGACCACCAGATCGTCTACGCGGCACGCGGCGTCCTGGCCGTCACCACCGATGCCGGTACGTGGATCGCGCCGGCGAACCGGGCCATCTGGGTGCCGGCGGGCACCGTGCACGCCCACCGTGCCCATGGGGCACTCCAGTTGCACCTGGTCGGGCTACCCGCGACGGAGAACCCGCTCGGGCTGGACGCCCCGGCCGTACTGACCGTGGAGCCGCTCCTGCGGGAGCTGATCCTCGCCCACACCGGCACCCCCGGCGACGACGACAGCCCCGAGGGCCGCCGGCTGCGGGCCGTGCTGCTGGACCGGCTGGCCGCCTCGCCGCAGCAGCCGGTCCAGCTGCCGTCCCCCTCCGACCCGCGCCTGAGGCACATCTGCGACACCCTGCGCGCCGACCCCGCGGACCGGCGGACGCTGGCCGCCCTGAGCAGGGAGGCAGGCGCGAGCGCGCGCACGCTGTCCCGGCTCTTCACCGCCGAGCTGGGCATGACGTTCCCTCAGTGGCGCACCCAGCTCCGCCTGTACCAGGCCTTGGTCCTGCTGGCCGAGGACGCTCCGGTGACCACCGTGGCCCACCGGTGCGGCTGGGCGTCCGCCAGCGCGTTCATCGACGTCTTCCGCCGGGCCTACGGCCACACCCCGGGCAGGCACCTGCCGCGAGGACGCTGACCCCGGTGGGCCCGCCCGGGGCCGCCCGGGCCCGCCCGGTGCCGCCCGCGGCCGCCCGGCGGGGCGGGACCCCCGCTCGGAGGTCCCGCCCGACCTTTGAACGCGTCATACGGCTCGGGGCCGTACGACCGGACTCAGAAGCGGTCCGGGGCGCGCTCCGGGAGCGGCGACCCGGGGAGCTCGTCTCCCTTCCGGTTCTGCCGCGCGTCCGCGTTCGACGCGGCGGTCGCCCGGCAGGTCACGTCCTTCGCCGGAAGCTTTCCGGAGAGCAGGTAGCCCGTGACCGTACCGTCCGTGCACGCGTTGCCGCTCGGGTAGACACCGTGGCCCTCGCCACCGAGGACGGTGACCATCCTGGAGCGCTTCAGGTCCTTGTGGAGGGCCTGGGCGCTGGGCAGCGGGGTCTGCGAGTCCCACTCGTTCTGGACGATCAGGGAGCCGGCCTTGTTGTTCACCACGGTCGCCCGTTCCACCGAGGGGTTCCAGAACGCACAGGGCTTGATGCTGGACGCGAAGTCGCCGAAGAGCGGGTAGCGGCCCTTGTCCGCGATGGCGTCCTGCCGGTAGCGCTCGGGGTTCCGCGGCCAGGCGGCCGAGTTGTCGCCGCACACCACGGCCCAGAAGCTCGCCGTCATGTTGTCCGCCGGCACGTCGGCGGCTTGGCGTGCCGCCCCGGTGGTCCCGGTGAACGCCGTGAGCTTCCGCGCGGCGGCCGGCTGACCGTCCGCGGCCTTCTTCAGCTCCACGAACGCCTCGGTGGCGGTCTGCGGGCTGAAGACCGCCGCCCGCATGCCGATGCGGATGTCATCGCCGGTCAGCAGGAGCCCGTCCAGGTCGATGGGCTTCCTGTCGGCCCGCGCGACCAGCTCCCAGAAGGTCCGGTCGACCTTCTTCGGCGTGTCACCGAGGCCGTACGTCTCCGAACGCGCGGCGGCCCACCCGGTCCACCGGTCGAACGCGGGCTCGGCGCCCCACGCCCACCACTGGACCATGCCCCGCCAGGCGAGCGCCGGGTCGACCGCGCTGTCGAGGACGAACCGGTCGGCGCGGCCCGGGAAGAGCTGGGTGTAGACGGCGCCCAGGTAGGTGCCGTACGAGTATCCGAGGTACGAGATCTTCTTCTCGCCGAGGACCGCCCGGAGCAGGTCCAGGTCGCGGGCGGTGTTGCGCGTGGTGATGTGCGGGAGGGTGGCGCCCGCCTTGGCCCGGCACTTGTCCGCGACCTTGCGCGCCCAGGCGACGTCCTTGGCGTACGTCTCCTTCTTGTACGGCCGCAGCCATTCCTCCTCGTCCGGTGTCAGGCCGCAGGTGACCGGGCTGCTCTCGCCCACCCCGCGCGGGTCGAAGCCGATGAGGTCGTACTTCCGCAGGACGGACTTGGGCAGCTCCTCCCGCAGCGCCAGCGGCATGTAGGTGCCCGATCCCCCGGGGCCGCCGGGGTTGGAGAGCAGCACACCGTGGCGTTTGCCGGGCTCGGCGGTCCTGATCCGGGATATCGCCAGGTCGATCCGCTTGCCGCCGGGTGCCCGGTAGTCCAGCGGGACCTTGATCGTGGCGCACTGGAACTCCGCCGGAGCGGTGGATTCGCATCGCTTCCATCGCGGCTTCTGCTTCGTGTACCGGTCCAGCGCGGCGCCCTGGGCGGCCGACGGAAGCGCGGCGGACGGAGGGGCTGCGTACGAGGAGTCGACCGATGGGGCGGCGGCCGGGGCGGCGCTGGCCGTGGAGGTGGCGAGCGCGGGAGCCAGCGTTGCCGTGAGACTCACGGCCAACAGCGGCACGAGACGTCGTCTGCGCACGATATCGATCCTTCCGGTCGCGTGTATCGGTCGGGAAAGACCCTTCAGGAACCGGCCGCGCCGGCGGATCCCTCCGCGAGGCGCACTTGTCTCCATCCTGGGAATGACGCAAAAGCCGTGTGTGATACCGGAGTTGTAGGCGGTGATCTGGCATCCGGCCGCCGCCGCATATCATCCCGGTGGGGGCTGTCACGGAAATCCGCAGGTGGAGGGCCGTCCCCTGGCGCGTTTCCGCGGCGGAGGGCCGGCCGTGCACACGTTCTTGACTCCCCGTCCCCCAGGTCCCTGGAGCCACCCCATGCCACGCGTCCTCCTCGTCGAAGACGACCGCTCCGTGCGCGAGGGGATCGAGCTCGGGCTGCGGCGGCTCGGGCACGAGGTGCTCGCCACCGCGACCGGCGAGGCCGGTCTGGAGGCGCTGGGGACCTTCCGCCCCGATCTGCTGCTGCTCGACCTGATGCTGCCCGCCATGAACGGCGTACAGGTGTGTCACCGGGTACGCGAGGCTGGGCAGTTGCCGATCATCATGCTGACCGCGCGCGGCGACGACGGCGACATCGTCCTCGGTCTGGACGCGGGCGCGGACGACTACATCGTCAAGCCCGCCCGTGCCGAGATCGTCGAGGCCCGCATCCGTGCCGTGCTGCGCCGTGCCGAGGACCCGGCCGGTGCGCGGCCCCCGGTCGAGCACCACGGTGAACTCACCGTCGACCGCGCCGCTCACACCGTCCTCAGGTCCGGCGCCCCGCTCCCCCTCGCACCGTCCGAACTCAAGCTGCTGCTGCACCTGTCCGCGGTGCCGGAGCAGGTCTTCAGCCGGCAGCGGCTCCTGAAGGAGGTGTGGGAGCTCAGCTACCACAGCGACGTCCGCCTGGTGGACGCCTGTGTGCGCCGGCTGCGCATCAAGATCGGCGAGCCGCCCGGCGCTCCCCGGTACATCCAGACCCTGCGCGGCCTCGGCTACCGCTTCGGCCCGCTGTGAGACGGCCCGCGGCGACCGTCGCGTTCGGGCTGCGCACTCGGCTGGTGCTCGCGTTCCTGCTGGTGGCGGCGGTCAGCGCCGTCACGACCGCCGCGCTGACCTACCGTGAGGCGCGCAACGCGGTCCTCACCCGCGCACAGGACACGGCCGTCGTCTCCTTCCGCGAGGAGGCCGAGCGGTTCGTCCCGGGCCTGCCGCTGGACCCGGACGGGCTGCGGTGGCACCTGTACGACATCGCGGCGCGCGCCAAGCCCCACCCGTGGATCGTCTTCGCCGAGTACGGCTCCGTACGCGCCTCCTCGGGTGACCGGCCCGTCTCCGGGGTGCTCACCGCGGAGCTGCGCCGCGCCGCGCGCACCTCGCCGCACGGCAGCTTCGAGCGGGTCGTCAAGGACGGCAAGGCGTATCTGACGATCGGGATGCCGGTGCTGACCCGGGTCGTCGCCGGTGGCCGCGCGGTGCCGAGCGGCCTCGTCCTGTACGCGGTGATGCCCATGACGAACGAGGAGGTCGACATCGACGCGCTGGTGACCGCCGCCCGCGACGGAGCGCTGCCGGGGCTGGCCGTGGCCCTGGTGCCCGCGCTCCTGGCGGCGCGCAGTGTGCTGCGCCCCGTCCGTGCACTGCGGCGTGCCGCACACTCCATGGGCGGCGGCCGGCTCGACACCCGCATCCCGGTGCGGGGCCGGGACGAGATGGCCGAACTGGCAAGGACGTTCAACGAGTCGGCGGCCCGACTGGAGCACTCCGTACAGGAGTTGCGGGACGCCGGCGGGCGGGCCCGGCGCTTCGCCTCGGACGTCTCGCACGAGTTGCGCACCCCGCTCGCCGGGATGCTCGCCGTCGCGGACGTGCTGGACGAGGACGCCGGGGAGCTCGGCCCGGACACCGCGCGGGCGGTGCGTCTGATCAGCGCCGAGACGACCAAACTGGCCGTGCTGGTGGAGGATCTGATGGAGATCTCCCGCTTCGACGCCCGCGCCGCGGAACTCACCACGGACGAGGTGGACGCGGCGGAGTCCGTACGGAACACGCTGGCCGACCGGCAGTGGCTCGGCCGGGTCCACACCGAGCTGCCCGACGGGTTCCGTATCCGCCTCGACCCGCGCCGCTTCGACGTGGTGGTGGCCAACCTCGTCGGCAACGCCCTACGCCACGGCACCGAACCGGTCACCGTACGGCTCTCGAAACGCGGGGATGCGCTGGTCACGGAGGTGCGTGACTGCGGCCCCGGGATCGCCCCGGAGGCGCTGCCGCACATCTTCGACCGCTTCTACAAGGCGGACGACGCCCGTTCCCGCTCGTCGGGCAGCGGCCTCGGGCTGGCGATCGCCGAGGAGAACGTGACGCTGCACGGCGGCACCCTCCGCGCGGAGAACGTCCCCGGGGGCGGCGCGCTGTTCACCGTGGAACTGCCTTTCGAGGGGCCCACGTCCGGGAGCGGCGCGCCGGACGGTCCGGCGGCCGGTGCGGGCTCGGAAGCTGCGGACAGCCGGGGCGTGAAGAGGTCGGGTAGGTGAGGCGGCCGGTGTTCCGTGTGCGGCGGGCGGGTCTGCTCGCCGCGCTGCTGGTGGTGGCCTGGGGCCCGCTCGTGGGCTGCGGTGTCCAGGAGACGGCGGTGATCGATGCGGGCCGCCCGGCCGTCGCCGATCTGCTTCCCCCGCGCGAGGGGCGCATGCTGTTGTTCTTCTACTCCCCCTCCGGCGAGCTGCTGCCCGTGCCCCGGATCGTCGAAGCGCCCTGGCCGGTTCCGGCCGAGGGCGCGGACGGGCCGGACGCACGCGCCGCCGTCACCGCTCTGCTCGCCGGGCCGGACAAGGCGGAGCGGCGGGCCGGGCTGCGCAGTGCTCCCTCGCTGCCCCGTTCGGCGTCCGCCGCCGACCGGGTCCAGGCGGACGGCCCCACCGTCGAGGTCAGGCTGCGCCTGCGGGTGGCGCGGCTGCCGGCCCGCGCCCGCGACCAGCTCGTCTGCACGGCGGCGTTCGCGGCGCATGCGCAGGGGGCCGTGTCCGTGAGCCTGGTGGGGCAGGACGAGCGCCTCGCCCCGGCGGACTGCCCCCTGCGCCCGGTCCCGGCTCCGGTGCGCTGAGCCGCTCCCTTTCCGCGTGGGCCCGCGCGGAAAGGGGGCGGCCCGCCGGAACGAAGGTTCCGGCGGGCCGCCCCCTCTCCACTCAACGGCGGTCTCTCACCTGCCGAAGAAGGCGTCGTGGATCGTGACCGTCGACCGGTTGCCGGCCTTGTCGGTGACGACGGCCTTCAGCGAGACCGCCTTGCCCTTCTCCGGGGCCCGTACCGTGACCTTGCCCGAACCGACCGGGGCGGAGAGCCATGTGGTGCCGTCGTACGACACCTGGACCTGAAGGGCCTTGAGGTTCGCACCGGCCGCCGCGCCCTGCACCTGGACGGGGACGGTCACCTTGCCGCCCGCCGGAACCGTGGAGTCCAGGGCGAGTTCCGGCCGGAAGCGGACCGTGGAGGCCGGAAGCAACGTCGCTTCCGTGGTGCGGGCCGAGGTGAAGGACCACGAGGCGTCGATCCGGGGGGCGGCGCGGTTGATCGCCGGGTTGCGGCGGACCGTGGTCGCCACCGTGTACGCGGCGGACTCCGCCGGGAGCGTGAAGGTCTGCCGGTCGATGGCGACGTCCTCCCGCGTGAGCAGTCGGCCGTCGCGGTGGACGGTGGTGCTCGCCTCCGTGTACTCGGCGAACCCGGAGTGGTCCGCCCCGTCACTGACCAGCGGCAACGAGCCGTGGAGGTCGTCGCCGTCGCGGACGAGCCCCTCGTCCGCGTTCATCCGCGGCCCCATGACACCGGCGTTGAAGGTCTCGGTGTACGTCGCCCCCGCCGTGAACTTCCGGTCGCCGAGCTCGTACACCGAGTCGAAGCCCCGGTATCCCGTCGGGTCCGCCTCGCCCAGCAGACCCGCGACGATGTTCCAGGCGGCCCCGTCCGCCGTGGAGAGATACACGTTCCGTGTCTCCGGTGCGGACCGCACCGTGTAGAGGGCCTGGACGCCGCCGCCGTTGTCCATCAGGCCGTGCGCCGCGAGGGCACCGTCGGCACCGGGGACGGACGATCCGATCCGCGCCTTCACCAGGGCCATGTCCTTGGTCGTGTAGGTCTTGGTGAAGCCGGTGGCCAGCTTGCGCACCGGGCCGCCGGTGAGGACGTTGTACTCGGTGCCGTTCCGCTCCCAGTGGGCGGACCACTGCTGGGTGAGGGAGCCGTCGGCCATGCTGGGACCCTGGTAGGCGGTACGGAGGTTGGTGAAGCTGCCGTACTCGGCCCCCTCCATGATGAACGTCTCGGGTGTGCTCAGGGTGTACATCATTCCGGCGCGGGTGGGGCGTGCGGCCGGGTCCGGGACCGTGACCTTCACGGGCCGGGTGGTCCGGGCGTCGAGGGTGACCGTCGTGGGACCGGTCACCGACAGCTCCGGATTGCTGATCAGATCGGCGCCCTTGCCGGGGGCGGCGGGGTCGGCCGGCAGGTCGGCGGCAAGGCTGTAGGTGCCGCGCGGCAGCCGGACCGTCGTGGTGGAGCCCGACGACAGGTCCGGGAAGAACCGCAGGCCCGCCGCGGATTCGCGGTAGCCCTTCAGGTCGGCGTGCCAGGCGGTGCTGGGTGCTCCGTCCCGTCCGAGGGTCTTGAAGGTGACGTCGTACGACTCGCTCTCCCGGTCCACCGCCGCCGGGGTGCGCACGGTCTGACCGCCTCCGGTCGCGACGACCGTGGCCGAGTACGAGCCGTCGACCGTGCCGCCGAGCCGGGTGTCGGCCGTCAGCTCCACGGCGGCGGTGGAGCCCGCCGGGACCGTGATCCGCTGCGCGCCGAGGGTGAAGAACCCGGCCGGTGCGGGCTGTCCGTCGCCGCCGGTGGGTGCCTCCAGCGCCAGGTCCACCGTCACGTCGGCGGTGCCGTTGTTCCGGTACGTCACCCGCTCGGTGACGGGCGTGTCGTCGGTGTGGGGCCACGGCTGGGTGCCCAGGGTGACCGAGACCGGTTCGGCGACGAGCGTCTGGTCGATCGCCTTGCCGACGGCGAGCCGGCCCGCGCCCTGCTGGAAGACCGTGTGGGGGCCGCCCTCGGCCGAGCCCGTGAGGGCGGCCTTGATCTGTGCGCCCGTCCAGGCGGGGTTCTTCTGCTTGAGGATGGCCGCGGCTCCCGCGACGTGCGGGGTCGCCATCGATGTGCCGTCCAGGGTGGCGTATCCGGGCGGGTTCTGTCCTCCGGTGCCGGTGGCCGCGGCCGCGGTGATGCCCACGCCCGGCGCGGTGAGGTCGGGCTTGACTGCGCCGTCCCCGGTGCGGGGCCCGACGCCGGAGAAGTCGGCGATCGCGTCGTCGTCGTCGACGGCGCCGACCGTCAGGGCCGCGTCGGCGCTGCCCGGCGACGCGACCGTGCCCAGACCCGGCCCGTTGTTGCCCGCGGCTACCGCGAAGAGGATGCCCTTCTCCGCGGAGACCTTGTCGACCTGTGCCTCCAGCGGGTCGATCCCCGGGGTGTCGGGGCCGCCCAGGCTCATGTTGATGACATCGGCGCCCTGGGCGACGGCCCAGTCGACACCGGCGATGACACCGGAGTCGTCACCGGCTCCCCGGTCGTCCAGCACCTTGGCGTTGATCAGCTGCGCCCCGGGGGCGACGCCCTTGAACCGGGCGTCCTTCGCCCCCGTACCGGCGGCGGTGGAGGCGACGTGCGTGCCGTGCCCGACCCGGTCCTTGGCGTCCGGGGAGCCGCTGAAGTTCCGCTCCGCCACCACCCGGCCGGCCAGATCCGGGTGGGTGGCGTCGATGCCGGTGTCCACGACGGCGATCTTCGTACCGGTCCCGTCGTACGAGCGGGCCCAGGCCGCCGGGGCGCCGACCTGGCCGGTGCTGCGGTCGAGCGAGGCCTTGCGCACCCCGTCGAGCCAGATGCGCGCGATGCCGGCAGTCGTGGCCGCCGAGCCGTCGCTCCGCTCACGCGTCAGGGCGTCCCACAGAGCACCGGTGCTGTCGGTGGTGGCGCTGGTGACGGCATCGGCGTCGAGGGCGGACAGGGTGCGGCGGAGGGTGGTGCCGTCGGACGAACGCACTTCGCTGCGGGCGGACTTGGCCGCAGCGCCCCGGTAGCCGACGATCACCTTGAGCCCGGCCCGGTGGGCCTTGCGGCTCTCCGGTCCCGCGAGTTCACCGATGTCGAACAGCCGCTGGTCCAGCGTGCCGTCGGCGATCAGGCGCCGTGCGTCGCGCGGCACGACATAGGTACGGCCGTTGTGGGTCTGCGTGAAGAAGGGGATGCCCTCCCGGCCCTTCGCCCGCTCGATACCGCCGGCCCGGCCGCGCGAGTCGACGAGGACCCGGTCGCCGGTGATCAGGGTGACGGTGGTGCCCGACGCCCCCAAGTCCTCGGCGATGGCCAGGGGTTGGGGTCCGGCTTCCCCGTTCTGCGCCGATACCGGGCCGGTCGTGCCCGCCGTCAGCACGACGGCGGCCGCGGCCGCGACGGCGTACGCCTTCTTTGATCGTTTACGCAAGATGGCCCCTGCTCAGGAGTGGATCGGGCGGGCGAAGGCCCAGCCCGCGCAGGGCCGTTCGGATACGCGTACGGCCCCGGGTTCCGAAGTATGCCGAGGCCCCTGAAAGGCACTCAATGATCGTTGTGTAACAGCGGTCGGGGCGGATCCGGCGGGCCGGGAAGGACCGTCTCCGCGCGCGAGCAGCGCATCACCGGCCCGAAGGCCGACCGCGAACGCACCCTAGCTTGGTCTAGACCAAGCGGGGTACGCTCCCCTGGTCGCCCATGACCGCCCGAACGTCATGCACGACACCGCTTGTCATGTCCATGCATACCCATTCCTTGGGCATGCACCAACCCCTGCAGAGGAGTTGTCATGAAGAGCAAGAAGCTGCTGGCCGTCGCTCTCGGCGCGGGCATCGCCCCGCTCCTGGCCGTCACCCTGCCTGCCGGCGGCGCGAGCGCGCACGGCTACATATCCTCGCCCCCCAGCCGGCAGGCCCAGTGCGCCGCCGGCACGGTCTCCTGCGGCGCCATCAAGTACGAGCCGCAGAGCGTCGAGGGCCCCAAGGGCTTAACGAGCTGCAGCGGAGGGAACGCCGCCTTCGCCGAGCTCAACAACGACAACAAAGGCTGGAGGGTCACCCCGGTCAGCCGGACGACCAGCTTCAACTGGCGGCTGACGGCACGGCACGCCACCAGCACCTGGCAGTACTACGCGGGCGGCCGGAAGATCGCGGAGTTCAACGACGGTGGCGCCCGGCCGGGAGAGACCGTCACCCACCAGGTGAACTTCGGCACCCTGACCGGCAAGCAGAAGGTGCTGGCCGTGTGGAACATCGCCGACACCGCCAACGCCTTCTACGCCTGCGTGGACGTGAACGTGAGCTGACGCGCGACCGCACCACCGTACCGCCGCACCTCGGCGCCACCCGGCTCGGCCGGCAGGCACCGGAACCTGAGTGAACCAGTCCGGCCGACGCCCGGCCGGTGCCCGGAGCGGGCGGTGCACCGTCCGCTCCGGGCACCGGGCGGCACCTCGCGCTCGTGTGCAAGCGATCACGTCAAGCGCGTACGCGTACGCGGGCGAGGATGCCGCCGGACCGCCGGGCGGACCCGACGACCACCCCATCGAGATGAGGTCCCATGAACCGCCACCGAGTCACCGCCCGCGCAGCCGTCGTGGCCCTGCTCGCCACCGGCCTCGCCGCGTCCCCGGCCGTCGCGGCTCCCGCCGCCACCGGTGCCAAGGCCCGCATCGGCGCCGACTGGGCGAAGCAGTCGATCACCTTCACCGCCGCCCCGGGGCAGGTCAACGACCTCCACGTGGTCCCGATGGACCAGGGCGACGGGGTCCGGCGCATCGGCTTCCGCGACGCGGTCCCCCTCCAGCCCGGCGACCACTGCACGTACCTGGAGCCGGGGGTCGAGACGTACGTCGTCTGCGAACTGCCCACCGGCAGCTCCCGGCCGGACCGGATCGATGTCTTCCTCGGCGACGGCGACGACGAGATCGCCACCAGCGACCCCGGGGTGGCCACCGTCAGCGGTGGTCCCGGTGACGACACCCTGCACGCCCACACCGCACACACGGTGAGGGGCGACGCGGGCGACGACATGGTCATGGGGCGCGTGGTCCTGGACGGCGGTGACGGCATGGACCACCTGATGGGCGACGACGGCGACCAGCGGATGTGGGGCGGCCGGGGCGACGACATGATCGAGGGCTACGGCGGCAGGGACCTCGTGTACGCGGGCCCGGGCGACGACCACGTTATGGGCGGGGACGGCAAGGACGTCCTCCTCGGCGGCCCGGGCGACGACATGCTGCACGGCGAGGCCGGCGACGACGTGATCCTGGGCGGACCGGGCAAGGACATGGTCGAAGGCGGTCCCGGCCGGAACCTCGTCCTCCCGTAAGCAGCACCCGTCCCCCGTATGGGCGCGCGATGGCCGGGTTTCGGCCGGCCCGCGCGTCAGCTGCCCCGGAGACCGACCGCCAGCGTCAGTTCCAGGACCTTGTCCGGCGACGCGAGATCCGGGAACAGCTCCCGTAGCTGCGACATCCGGTAGCGGACCGTCTGGGGATGGACGAACAAGGCCGCCGCCGCCTCGTCCCGCCGGCCCTGGTGCAGCAGCCATGCCCGCAGCGTCTCCTCCAGCCGCCGCGCGGTCGCGGCAGGCAAGGTCCGCAGCGGCGCGAGGGCCCGGGCACGCAGGTCCGCGAACGCGTCCGCGTCGGCGCTCAGCACCAGCTCGGGCAGGTGGTCCTCGGTGTCGCGGATGTCAGGGGAGAGGGAACGCGCCCGCACGGCTCGCGCGTACGAGGCGGACACACGGGTCCACGGCCGTGCCGGGCCGACCACGGCGGTGCGGTCGGTCAGCTGCCGCAGGAGATGCGACCGGTCGGCGTCCGGGACGAGCAGCACACCTGTGTCATCCGGCAGATCGTCGAGGACGAGGGTGCTCGGGTCGAGTGCGCGGTAGGCAGGCCGGGCCTGGGCGGCGGGCAGCAGGACCGCGGTCAGCGTGACCGGAGGCTGCCACCCGGCCCGTTGGCCGGAGGCCAGCAGCACGTCCGGTCCCGCGCCGGTGAGGAGGTCCCGGGCCAGGTCTTCCAGGAGGCGCTCGTGGGCCCTGCCCCGGGCGGCCAGTTCATCGGCGTGGCCCGCGGCGCTCGCGGCGGAGAGCTCGTCGATGTAGGCGAAGGTCAGCTCGGCGAACTTGGCGACGTCGGCGGCGGGCAGACCCGCGGGTACGGCACCCGCCGCCAGGCATCGCCAGGCCACGCGGGCACCGACGCGGTAGGCGCTGAGCAGGGCGTCCATCGAACGGCCGTCGCGCACCTCGCCGCGGCCCAGCTCGTAGGCCGCGTCACCGCCGTCGCCGCCTGTGGCCTTCCCGCTCGCGAGGTCCAGGTAGTGCCCCAGCGCGGTGCGGACCGCCCGGCGGATGGTGCCGCCCATACGGCCCGCAAGGGCGTTGGCATAGGAGGGCACCTCGTCGATGATCGCCTGGACGATTTCGTCGGCGGTGGTCTTCAGCGCGGCCCGCAGCGCGGTGACCGTCGTTTCGTCAAGGGTCAGCTCGCTGGCCCTCCGGACTGCATGGCTCATGTTTGTTCCCTGCGAACAATCCTGCTGATCAGATTCACGCCCTACGGTCAGGACTTTACGCCTTGAGGCACAGCAAGCTGGGGCCATGACGAGTACAGCCCTCCGCGGCAGGGCGTGGAAACTGCTGGAGATGGTCACGACGCCGCTCCTGCCGTCGGACTACCTCGACCTGGTCAGCCCGCTCCGTACGGGCGCCGACCTACGGGGGCGCATCGAGGCCGTGACCCCCGAGACGAGTGACGCCGCGACGGTCGTGATCAGACCGGGACGGGCCTGGCGCGGCCACACGGCAGGTCAGTACGTGCGGATCGGGGTCGACGTCGACGGGGTGCGCCTGTGGCGTGCCTACTCCGTCACCTCGCCGACGAACCGCCAGGACGGCCGCATCACGATCACCGTGAAGGCGATCCCGGACGGCAAGGTCAGCAATTACCTGGTCCGCAGGGCGAAACCGGGCACCCTGATCCAGCTGGACCAGCCGACCGGTGACTTCGTGCTGCCGCGGGCCAGGCCCGCCAAGGTGCTCTACCTGACGGCCGGCAGCGGCATCACGCCCGTGATGGGCATGCTGCGCGACACCGCGTTCGACGACGTCCTCATGGTCCACTGCGCACCACAGCCGCGCGACGTGATCTTCCGCGACGAACTGCACGGTCTGGTCGCGGCCGGGCGGCTGCGCCTCACCGAGGTGCACACCGACACGGACGGCCTGCTCGACATCTCCCGTCTCGGCGAACTCGTGCCCGACTGGGCCGAGCGCGAGACCTGGGCCTGCGGGCCCGCGGGCCTGCTCGACGCCGCCGAGGAGCACTGGACCGAGCACGGCTCCCGGGAGCGGCTGCACACCGAGCGCTTCCGCCCCGGCATCGTCGTCGCCGGCGAGGGCGGCGAGGTCACGTTCAGCACCACCGGCAGGACCGTGGCCGCGGACGGCGCCACGCCGCTGCTGGACATCGGCGAGGAAGCCGGCGTGCTCATGCCCTCCGGGTGCCGCATGGGCATCTGCTTCGGCTGCGTCACGCCGCTCAAGGCGGGTGCCGTACGTGACCTGCGCACCGGCGAGATCACCGAGGCCGAACCGGGCGTCCTCATCCAGACCTGTGTGTCCGCCGCGGCGGGCCCCTGCGACATCGAACGGTAGGAACACCTTGACCGCCATCGACCCCACCGCCCACCTGACCGCGGAACAGATCGAGGAGCTGGGCCGCGAGCTGGACGCGATCCGCGACGAGGTGATCGCCGACCGCGGTGAGAAGGACGCCGCTTACATCCGTAGAGTCATCTCGGTGCAGCGCAAGCTCGAACTGGTCAGCAGGGGCGTGCTGCTGTTCTCGCTCTTCCCGCCCGCGTGGGTGCTCGGCACCGCCGGGCTGTCCGTGGCGAAGATCATGGACAACATGGAGATCGGGCACAACGTCCTGCACGGCCAGTGGGACTGGATGCGGGACCCGAAGATCCACTCCACCACCTGGGAGTGGGATCACGTCTCGCCGTCCGATCAGTGGAAGCACTCGCACAACGAGCTGCACCACACGTACACCAACGTGATCGGCAAGGACAACGACCTCGGCTACGGCATCATGCGCGTCGACGAGGACCAGAGGTGGCACCCCTTCCACCTCGGCCAGCCGCTGTGGAACTTCCTCAACGCCTGCTTCTTCGAGTACGGCATCGCCGCGTACGACCTGGAGCTCGGCAAGAACCTCCACAAGCGCCGCCGCAAGAACCCGGAGTTCCGCGCGCGAGCCAGGGCGGTGGGCCGCAAGATCCGCAAGCAGGTGCTCAAGGACTACGTGATCCACCCGCTGCTGTCGGGCCCGTCGTTCCTCACCACACTCGCCGCCACGTTCACCGCGAACCTGGTCCGTAACCTCTGGACCCACTCGGTGATCATGTGCGGGCACTTCCCCGAAGGCGTACAGGTCTTCGAGCGCCGGTCGATCAGGGGCGAGACGCGCGGCCAGTGGTACCTGCGCCAGATGATGGGCTCGGCGAACATCAGCGGCAGCAAGGCCATGCACTTCATGACCGGCAACCTCTCGCACCAGATCGAGCACCACCTCTTCCCGGACCTGCCGAGCAACCGGTACGCCGAGGTCGCGGTGAAGGTGCGCGCGCTGTTCGAGAAGTACGAGCTGGAGTACGTCACCGGCCCGCTGCCCAAGCAGGTGTTCTCCGCGTGGCACAAGGTCTTCCGGCTCTCGCTGCCGAACCGGAAGCCCAAGGCCGGAACACCTGATCAGGAGCGGGAACTGGTCACCGCCTGACTCCGGTACCGGTGCGGATCACTGGACCGTACCCGGCGGCATCGGCCGCGCCGCCCGAGTCCGTCCCTGGCGTCGGTGGCACCGTTTCCGTCGAACGGCCACGGGTCCTCGGCGCCGACCGTTCTCAGTCAGCCGGCGGAGGCGGTCGCCGCGAGGTCGAGGGCGATATCCGTGATCATGTCCTCCTGGCCGCCGACCATCTTGCGCCGGCCGGCCTCGACGAGGATGGCCCGGGTGTCGAGGTCGTACCGGCGGGCGGCGGCCTCGGCGTGGCGCAGGAAGCTGGAGTACACGCCCGTGTAGCCGAGGGTGAGGGTCTCGCGGTCGACGCGGACTTCGCGGTCCTGGAGAGGACGTACGACGTCGTCGGCGGCGTCCATCAGGGGGAACAGGTCGCAGCCGTGCTTCCAGCCCATCAGGTCGGCGACCGCGATGAAGGCCTCCAGGGGGCAGTTTCCGGCTCCGGCGCCCTGTCCGGCGAGGGAGGCGTCGACGCGGGTGACACCGTTCTCGACGGCGACGACGGAGTTGGCGACGCCCAGGCCGAGGTTGTGGTGGGCGTGGATGCCGATCTCGGTGTCCGGATCGAGGACATCGCGGTAGGCGCGGACGCGGTCACGGACGCCGTCC
Source organism: Streptomyces cyaneofuscatus (assembly GCF_033109485.1). Taxonomy (NCBI): domain Bacteria; kingdom Bacillati; phylum Actinomycetota; class Actinomycetes; order Kitasatosporales; family Streptomycetaceae; genus Streptomyces; species Streptomyces cyaneofuscatus. The sequence continues at coordinate 473,990 of NZ_CP137002.1, forward strand.
ATGGTCAGGCGGCCGCCGGAGTCGGTGACGTAGACACACCCGGCTCCGTAGGACTCCATGAGCTTGGCCTGACGGGCCAGTTCGGCGGGTTCGGCCATGTGGGACATCATCAGGAACCCGGCCACGTCCATGCCCAGGTCGCGGGCGGCGGCGATGTGCTGGGCGGAGATGTCGGCCTCGGTGCAGTGGGTGGCGACGCGGACCGAGCGGATGCCGAGGGTGTGTGCCTGGCGCAGGTCGTGCAGGGTGCCGATGCCGGGCAGGAGCAGCGTGGTGGGCGCCGCGAGGTGGACGCTGCCGCAGACGGCCTCGATCCACTCCCAGTCGGTATGCGCGCCGACGCCGTACGTGATGCTGGAGCCGGACAGGCCGTCGCCGTGAGCGATCTCGATCGCGGCGACCCCGGCCTCGTCGAGTGCGGCGGCGATCGTACGGGCCTGGTCGACGGTGTACCGGTGGCGTACGGCGTGCATGCCGTCCCGCAGGGTCACGTCCTGTACGTACAGGGCGGGGGGCTGGTTCGCGGTCATCGGGAGTCCACCTTCGTGAAGGGCAGCGCTGCGGCCATGCGTTCGGCGGTGCGCAGGGCTGCCGAGGTCATGATGTCGAGGTTCCCGGCGTAGGCGGGCAGGTAGTGGGCGGCGCCCTCGACCTCCAGGAAGACCGAGACCTTCGCGGCGTCCGTGGACCGCGTGCCGGCGGGCAGCAATGGGCGCAGGGGGTCGTCGGCGGCGACGCGCTCGAACTGCACCTTCTGCTTGAGGCGGTATCCGGGCACGTACGTCTGGACCCGGGCGACCATCTCCTCCACCGAGGCGGCCACCGCGGCGTCGTCGCACTCACCGACCAGGCAGTACACGGTGTCACGCATGATCAGCGGGGGTTCGGCCGGGTTCAGGACGATGATCGCCTTGCCCCGCGCGGCGGCGCCCACCTTCTCGATGGCCGACGAGGTCGTCTCGGTGAACTCGTCGATGTTGGCCCGGGTACCGGGGCCGGCCGAGCGGGAGGAGATCGAGGCGACGATCTCGCCGTAGTGGACGGGGGTCACGTCGGCGACGGCGGCCACGATCGGGATGGTGGCCTGGCCGCCGCAGGTGACCATGTTGACGTTCGGCGCGTCGAGGTGGGCCTCACCGTTGACCGGCGGGACGACGTACGGACCGAGCGCGGCGGGCGTCAGGTCCACGACCCTGCGGCCCAGCGAGCGCAGTACCTCGTCGTGGTGGCGGTGCGCGCCGGCCGAAGTGGCGTCGAAGACGAGCTCGACGTCGGCGAACTCGTCCAGCTTCACCAGGCCGTCGACGCCCCCGTGGGTGGTGGCGACCTTCAGGCGGCGGGCGCGGGCCAGGCCGTCGGAGTCGGGGTCGATCCCGACCATGGCGGCGATCTCCAGGGAGTCGGAGAGCCGCAGGATTTTGATCATCAGGTCGGTGCCGATGTTGCCCGACCCGATGACGGCGACCTTCGTGCTCCTGCTCATGCTGTGGCTCCTTCCGTGGCGGCGGACGCGAACGAGGTCCCGACCGTGCCGAGGCCTTCGATGTACGCGGTGAACTCGTCGCCCTCGGCGGCGACCGTCATCGGGCCGAGCGCACCGGTCAGGACGATGTCGCCGGCCCGCAGCGGGTCGCCGAGCCCGGCGAGGGTGGAGGCGAGCCAGAGGGCGGCGGTGAGCGGGCTGCCCAGGCAGTCGGCTCCGGTGCCTTCGGAGACCGTCTCGCCGTTCCTGGTGAGGGTCATCGTCACGGCCCGCAGGTCGACGCGGTCAAGCGGGACAGGGGTTCCGCCGAGGACGTACAGGCCGCAGGAGGCGTTGTCAGCGACGGTGTCGACGATGGTGATGTCCCAGTCGGCGATCCGACTGTCGACGATCTCCAGTGCGGGCAGCGCGAATGCCGTGGCGCGCAGCAGGTCCGCGACGGTCGGGTCTCGGTGCGGCAGGTCCGTGCCGAGCACCAGGGCGACCTCGGCCTCGACCTTCGGCTGGAGGAGTCGGCCGGGAGCGATCGGCTGCCCCTCGGGAACCGCCATGTCGGCGAACAGCGCGCCGAAGTCCGGCTGGTCCACGCCGAGTTGCCGCTGCACGGCGGGCGAGGTCAGGCCGATCTTGCGGCCGACCAGCCGCCGCCCGGCGGTGATCCCGCGTTCCACGTTCAGGCGTTGCACGGCGTACGCGGCTTCGATGTCCGCCGCGGTGTCCTCGGGCAGGAGCGAGCGGACGGGGGCGCAGGGGACGCCGGTGCGGGCGGCCTCCGCCAGGACGGCCGCCGCCCCGGTCACGGCGTCGGCGGGCTTGTGCGGGCTCACGGTCGCCCCCTGCGGGGGCTGGTGCGGCGGTACGGGGCGAACATGCGGGTTACCTCCGGGCGGGGGGTGGCGGGACTGTGGGAGAGGCGGCGATGGGCGGCCGCCGATGCACGACAGGTATAGGCGTACGGTTCGAGCGGGGGCAAAATGCGTTCCATGACACGGAACAACGTGCAGGGAAACATGCTCGACAAAGCGGCTTCCGTCCTGGATTGCTTCCGTCCGGACGGCGGAACGTTCCGTCTCACGGAAATCGCCGCCCGCTCGGGACTGGCGAAGACGACCGCGTTCCGCCTCTGCGCCGATCTGGTGCGCCTCGGGCTGCTGGAACGCGACGGCGAGAGCTACCGGCTCGGCGGGAAGCTCTTCGAGCTGGGCTCACTGGTGCCCCGCAGGCTCGACCTGCGGGAGGCGGCACTGCCGTTCCTCCAGGACCTGTTCGAGGCCACGCACGAGACCGTGCACCTCGGCGTCCGGGAGGGGCACGACGTGGTCTACATCGAGCGGATCCACGGCCACCGGACCCTGTCGCTGCCCTCCCGCATCGGGGGACGGCTCCCCCTGACCTGCACGGGCGTCGGCAAGGCCCTGCTGGCCTTCTCCGGCCCCGAGCTGGCGGACGAGGTACTGGCAGGGCCCCTGCCCCGGCTCACCCCGTACTCGGTCACCGACCCGGCGCGGCTGCGCACCGCCGTGGAGCAGATCCAGGTCTCCGGTCTCGCCTACGAGGAGCAGGAGGCCGCCCTCGACGTCAGCTGCATCGCCTCGCCCGTCTTCGACGGGCCGACGGCGGTGGCCGCTCTTTCCGTCGCCGTACCGCGTGGCCGGTTCCACCCCGCCCAACTGGCACCCGCCGTGCGGACAGCCGCTCTGGGCCTGTCCCGCGTGCTGCGCGCGGGCGGCGGAACGGTGGGCGGTACTTCGCTCTGAGCCGGCACCGAACTGCCCGGCGGTGGTACATGTCATTCCTCTCGGACTCCGACGAGAACGCGTTCCCGCCATCGGAGATCCGCCGCGGCTTCGTCCGTGGGCCGTGCACGCCGTCCTACGGCGCTGCCCGCCCACCCGAGGAGGAATCCCACGGGAACGGCCATCGCGGCGGTCGACTGGAGCCCGATGAGGTGGAAGTCGTGTTCCGGCAGCAGCGAAGTGGGCGTGCCCGAGAAGGAGAGGGAGCAGACGAACAGGACGGTGGTGCAGAGGACACCGCCGTACACCGTCCACAGCATCCCGGTCCGGTTGTACCGGCTCCAGAACAGTCCGTACAGGCAGGCGGGCAGGACCGTGGAGGCGGCGAGGGCGAGTGCCAGATAGGTCAGGGACTGAAGGTTCCGTCCCTGGGCCGTCGCCGCGAGGAAGATGCCGAGCCCGCCCACGGCGCCTACGGCCCATCTGGCCGACCGGACCTCCCGACGCTCGGACATGCGTCCCCCGCGTGCCGCGTGGGCGTGCAGGTCGTGCGCGAGGGCGGCCGCGGCGCTCAGGGCTATGCCGGCGACCACCGCAAGTACGGTCACGAAGACGGAGCATGCGACGGCGGTGTACAGCACGCTGCCCGCGAACCCCGATGTGCCACCACCCAACTCCTCGGCCAGGAGGAGAAGGGCCATCTGGCCGCCGCTGTCGACGGCACGGATCTTCTGGCCGCCCACGACCCCGGCGGCGCCGAGTCCCGCGATGACGACACAGAGGAGGAAGAGGGCCATGATGGCGATGGTCCAGCGGGTCGCCCGGCGGGCGGTGACGCCGTCGGCGGCCGAGTTGATGCGCATCACGACGTGCGGCATGCACGCGCCGCCCAGGACGACGGACAGTTGCAGGCTCAGGAAGTCCAGGCGGCCGGCCGCACTCTCCCCCGCGGCGTGACCGGGTTCGAAGTAGCGGTCGTGGAACCCGCTCCCCTGCTCGGCCGCGGTCAGCAGGGCGCCGGGCGCGAAGCCGTGGTGGCGCAGGACCAGGAAGGCGAGGATCAGCATGGTGGTGAGCACCACTGCCACCTTGACGATCTGGACGAGGCTCGTCCCTCTCATGCCGCCGAGCACCGTGTAGCCGATCATCAGCAAGCCGACGAAGACGGTGCACACCTGTGCGGCGCCCGGGCCGGTCAGTCCGAGCAGCAGGGCCGTGGCACTGCCGGCTCCGGCCAGTTGGAGGACGAGGAAGGGCAGGCAGACGGCCAACGTGGCCGTGGCGGCGGCGATACGGGACGACGGCCCCGGCGAACGCAGCGCGAAGATGTCGCCCAGGGTGTAGCGGCCGGCCTGGCGCAGCGGACCGGCCAGCAGCAGGAACACCCCGACGGCCAGGCAGCTGCTGACCGCCAGGGAGATGCCGTCGTATCCGGCCACGGCCACCAGGCCGGACACGCCCAGGAGGGTGGCGGCCGATATGTAGTCCCCGGTGAGCGCCAGCGCGTTCTGCGCCGGCGTCAGTGACCGGTTGCCGGTGTAGAAGTCGGCCGTGGTGTCGTCCTCGGGACCGGCCAGGACGCACAGCAGGAGGGACAGCACGATGAACGCCATGAAGGCGGTCACCACCATCGTCCGGTCGTCGGAACCGCCTGCGGCCGATACGAGCCCCGCGGCGAGTGACAGCTCGCTCATCTCCGCCTCCCCGGAGCTTCTGCCGGAGCAGACTGAGGCGGGGGCGTGCTCACGAGCTCGGCATGACGTCGTATCAGGCCGGCGAGTGGATCTGCGTGGCGGCGGAGCGTGCGGTCGTACCACCAGGAGGTGAGCAGCAGAACGGCCAGTTGCAGGATGCCGAGCACGACGCCCAAAGGCAGGGTGCCGACCGGGCGGGTGGCGAACAGCTCGCCGGCCGTGGCGGACAGCGAGGCGGTGAGCAGGAAGGCGGTGCCGTTGACCGCCAGGAACCGCCGACGCGTACCGGACAGCGTGCGGGGCAATCGCTGCACGGCCCTTGCGACGGCGTCGCGGGGCCGGTCCTGCGACGGGGGCCCGTTGCCGGGGCCGGGCGGTGGGACGGACATGGGTCGGAGTCCTCTCGCGAGGTGGATGGCCGCTCACCGGGTTCCGGCATCACGGTTCCTGGCGTGCCGTACGGGAAGCACGACGGGCGGTGTGCCGGGGGGGCCGGGCGGTGGAATGACCGTGCCGGGTCAGTCGTCGGCGATGCCCGCGCCGCTGAGGGCGGGCACCGCGTTCTCGGGGTGGGCGAGGGAGCGGGCGCCGGCACGGAACTGGGCGAGCTTGTCCACGATGGTCTGGCCGACGGGGAGGTGGCCCCAGATGCTGATGCCCTGGTGGGTGGAGGGTTCCCAGATCGTCTCGTCGATGACGATCGGGTTCCAGCCGACTTCCCATTCGAAGCCCGAAGGGGTGCGGGCGTAGTAGGACAGTTCCTTGTCGTTGGTGTGCTGGCCGACCGACAGCGCCATGTCGAAGCCGAGTTCGTGCACCCGCTGGTAGCTCTGGGCGACGTCGTCCAGGGTGGCGGCCTGGATGTTGAGGTGCTGGACGCGGGTGCGGATCGGGTCGATGGGCAGGCCGCGGGTGGCGGCCACCGCGATGGAGTGGTGGCGTTCGTTGACGCGAAGGAAGCGGATCTTGAGTTTGACGCCGCTGATGGTCTCATCGATGTAGTCGGTCAGACGGGCGTCGAAGACGGTGTTGAAGTAGCCGCGGATCCGCGTGGGCTTGGTGGAGGTGAGCGCGATGTGCCCCATGCCGGAGTCGCCGGTGACGAAGCCGGACGCCAGCATGCGCAGCGGTTCGGCGGAGGTCAGCGGGGTGGTGTAGATCTCCTGGGTGATGCCCTTGGGGCCGGGGAAGCACAGGAGGCGTTCCACGCCGCGCAGAGCGGCCTCCTCGTCGGAGCCCCGTACGACAGGGACGCCGTGCGCCCGGATACGGGCCTCGATCTGCTCGAAGGAGGCATGGTCGTCGATGTGCCAGCCGGTGGCGACGACGTCCTCGGCCGGGCCGCGCCGGAGCAGGAAGCGGCATTCCTGGTCGTCGAGGCGGAAGCGCATGAGGTCGTGGGAGAGGGTGTCGTGGTGCATGCCGATGGCGTCGGTGCCGAAGCGGCGCCAGTCGGCGAAGCGGTTGGTCTCGATGATGATGTAGCCGAGGTGGACGGCGCCGAAGACGGAGGCTGTGCTGGTCGCTGCGGTGTTCATCGTCGGCCTGCCAGGAAGTCGGCGCACAGCCGGTTGAAGAGCTCCGCGCGCTCGAACTGGACCCAGTGCCCGGTGTTCGCGGCCATGTAGAGGTCGCAGTTGGGCATGCGTTCGGCGAGCATCGGGCCGCCGGACGGCCGGTTGACCCTGTCCTGCGCCCCCCACAGCACCAGCGTAGGCACCGGCAGTCGGCACAGGCGTGCGTCGCGGGTGAAGTCCATCTTCCACACGGTTCGCAGGGCGTTGGGACCGGAAGGCCTGCGTAGCGGCGGTGAGGCGATCACTTCCGGATCGATGCTGGCGCGGTAACGCTCGTCGATCGCGGCGTCGGGGACGTCGGCGGCGTTGAAGACAAGGTAGTTGCGGATGAACTTCTCCAGCTTCCGCCGCGAGGGTCCGTCGCCGGTGTAGTAGTTCAGCAGGCTGTTGAGACCTGGGGTGGGCAGGCTGCGGGTGGTGCCGATGCCGCCGGGGCCCATCAGGACCATCCGGTCGACCCGGTCCGGGGTGTCCAGGGCGAGACGCAGGGCGCAGGCGCCGCCGTAGGAGTTGCCCACCAGATGGGCCTTCTCCAGGCCGAGTTCGTCGAGCAGTCCGCGAATGCCGTCGGCCAGGTGGCCGAAGGGGTCGCTGCCGTCGACTCCCTTGGTACTGCGGCCGTAGCCGGGCAGGTCGGGCACGATGACCCGGTACTCCTTGGCCAACTCGACGATGTTGCGGGCGTAGTTGGAAACGCCGGAGGCCCCGGGGCCTCCGCCGTGCAGCAGCAGGGCCGGCGGGCCGTCTCCGGTCTCCGCGGCGAAAATTTTCCTTCCGCCGATGTCGTACGTCGTCTCCTGCATCGTCGGCAGGTCGGTCGGTGTCGTCGTCATGATGCCGGTGTCCTCACTGTGCCGGGGTTCTCACTGAGCGGTGGATGCGTCGATGCGCGGGGGCGTGGACGGAGTCGTGGACGGGGTGAAGCCCTGGGGTGGCGGGGGAAGCAGGGCACCCCCGGAGGCCGCCGCGTAGACATAGGCGTCGGGGCGCAGGGCGAGCGTGGCCGCGCCGTGCCGTCTCATCCAGGGCAGCAGGACGCCGTCGCTGTCGACGAGGGTGTCCTCGGCCGGCCCGGAGCCGACAGGTGTGACGGTCAGGGAGGAGACGCCGGAGAGTCTCCAGGCCGGCTGGGCGACGGCGGTGCCGGCATGGAGAAGGTTCCATCGGCCGCCGAGGGCGTCGTCGAGCCGGACACGGGTGCCGTCCGGGGCGGTGACCCAGGGCTGGGGAATCTGGTGGCCGGTCGCCTTGGTGCGGGGGCCGGCCTGCAGGCCGGCTTCGTAGCGGGCGACGGGGATCCAGTTCGAGTTCTGCGTCCAGTCGCCGAAGCCCGGTATGCGGTCCAGGGCGCGCAGGGCACCGTTGCGGACGCGGGCGACCGGCCGGCGGCGCTCGGTGATGATCCGGCCGACGAACACCGCCCGCTTGGTGACCTCCTTGACGTGCGGCATGCGCTCGGCCTCGTAGCTGTCGAGGACGCCCTCGGGCAGTTCGCCGCGCAGCACGGCGTCGAGTTTCCAGCAGAGGTTGGCCACGTCGCGCACGCCGGCGGCCATGCCCTGACCGATCCACGGCGGCATGGCGTGGGCGGCGTCGCCGGCGAGAAAGACCCGGCCCATACGGAAGCGGCTGGCGAAGCGCACGTGGTGGCTGTAGACGGTGGCGCGCAGGACGTCGATGCTGTCGCGGGAGATGCCGTACCGGGCCACCAGCCGGTACACGGCCTCCTCGGTCGTCAGCTGCTTCTCGTCGTCGCCGGGCAGGATCGGGAACTCCCACCGGTGGTGGCCGAGCGGGGTCGGGCAGTCCACGGCCGGACGGGCCGGGTCGCAGTGGAAGCGCAGCTTGTCGTGGTCCGGCCAGGGCTTGAGCATCTTCGTGTCGATCACCACCCAGCGGTCCTCGTACGTCGTGCCCTCGTAGCCGATGTTCAGCTGGGCACGGGTGAGGCTGGATCCGCCGTCGGCCGCGATCACGTACGACGCGCGCAGCCGGTGAACGGAGTCGTCGGCGGTGCCGACGACCGTCAGTTCCACCCCGTCGGCGTCCTGGCGCAGGCGCAGGCACTCGTGGCGTACCAGGATCTTCACGTTCGGGTAGCGGTCGACGCCGTCACGCAGGACCTGCTCCAGAGCCGGCTGGTAGATGAACATCTGCGGCGGGTGACCGTGCCCGCGTGGGGTGGGGCGGGCACTGATGAACGGACGGCCGCCGGCGTCGACGAAGTCCACGTCCCGCTCGGTCAGCATGTCCTGCTTGAGCCGCTCGGCCAGGCCGATGCGCTGCCAGATGCGGACGACCTCCTCGTCGGTGGAGATGGCCCTGGCGCGGGTGAAGATCGCGGCGTCCCGCTCCAGGACGAGGACGCGCAGGCCCATGGCTCCCAGCAGGTTCGCCGCGGTCACGCCCGTGGGCCCGTATCCGATCACCGCGACGTCGTAGACGTCTTCGGCCCCGGTTTCGGCCGTGGTCTCACTCATCGGGCCACCTCGTTGTCGATCATGACGCTCGACCCTTCCTGGATCGGTCACTACAATTGGAACGATTGCTACGGTAGGCTGGTCGTCAGCGACGGTCAAGCGGCCGGCGCGGAACGCACCGACAGGAGGGCACCTGCCATGACGAAGCCGCAGACGACCCGCAAGAAGCGCGCGAACGGAGTGGAATCGCGGCAGCGCATCCTCGACGCCGCCGTGGATATCGCCGGCGAGCGCGGTTACGAAGGCACGTCGATCGCCGCCGTCAGCGCCGCGTGCGGACTGCCCGCCAGCTCGATCTACTGGCACTTCAAGGACAAGGACGACCTGATCGCCGCGGTCATCGAGCGCAGCTTCGACACCTGGCTGGCTGCCTTCGAACTCCCGGGCGAGGAAACCGGCACTCCCCTGGAGCGGGTCACCGCCGTGGCCGGGAACGTGGCCAAGTCACTGGTCGACGCCCCCGACTTCCTGCGCCTGGGGCTGATGCTCGCCCTCGAGCGGCGCCCCGTCGAACCCCGCGGCCGTACGGTGTTCCTGCACGTCCGCGACATCGCGAGGGCCAAGATCGCCGAGATGGCCGAAACCCTCGTTCCGGGCCTCGACAAGGAGTCCGTCCAGATCCTGACGGCCTACGCCGTCGCGGGTGCCGACGGGCTGTTCGTCCAGCGGGAGATCAACGGGGACGCCCTCGACCTGGTGGCGATGTTCGAACTGCACGCCCAGCTGGTCTACGAGGCTGCGACACGCATGGCCACCAAGGGCGAGGCATGAGGCCGGCGGCTGTCCGGCACCGCGCGGAAGCCGCACAGCTGCTACGAGAGGCCGAGCGCCGCACGGCCCCGGTCGAACCTCTCTCCATGACGTGGCCTGCCCTCGACCTGGCCGACGCCTACGCCGTCCAGCAGGACAGCGTCACCCGCCGCCTGGCCACCCTCAGCCCACTCCGAACTTCTCCGCCGCTCTCCCGACAGCTCTCCGCCACCGCCACGCCGGACTTCTTCGCCACCCCCTGGCACCCGTCCTCATAGCCTCATCGAGTCGGCGGAGACGCACGGTCGGCGGCCGACGAGGCCTCCCCTCCGCACTCCGCAGACCCCACGAAAGGCCGCTTCATGTCCCCCGCCGCACAGCGCATCGACGTACATCAGCACATAGTGCCCGCTTTCTACCGCGACGAGCTCGCCAAGGCCGGCATCGCCGACGCCGGCGGACGCGCGCTGCCGGACTGGAGCCCCGAGTCCGCCCTGCAGCTGATGGACCTGCTCGGCACCACCACGTCGATCGTCTCCGTCTCCACGCCCGGAACCGGCTTCCTCACCGCACCCGCCGACGCCGCCGGTCTGGCCCGACGCCTCAACGACCACTGTGCGGCCCTGGCCTCCGACCATCCCGGCCGCTTCGGCTTCTTCGCCACCCTCCCCATGCCCGACACCGATGCCTCGGCCACCGAAGCCGCGCGCGCACTGGACGAGCTGCGCGCCGACGGCGTCACCCTGCTCGCCAACAACCGCGGTGCCTACCTCGGCGCGGACGGCCAGGACACGCTGTGGCGGGAGCTGCACGACCGCGGCGCGGTGGTCTTCGTACACCCGGCCGAACTGCCCGCTCCCCCGGTCGACGGCATCCCCGCCTTCGCCGCCGACTTCCTGCTGGACACCACCCGCGCCGCCTACCTCCTGGTCCGCAACGGCATCCCTCGCCGCTACCCGAACATCCGGTTCATCCTCAGCCACGCCGGCGGCTTCGTTCCTTACTCCTCACACCGCATGGCCCTCACCATCGCCAACGACACAGCGCGCAGCCCGCTCGACGTACTGGAAGACTTCCGCTCCTTCTACTTCGACACCGCCTTGTCCTCCAGCCCCGCCGCCCTGCCCACCCTGCTCGCCTTCGCCCGCCCCGGCCACGTGCTCTTCGGCAGTGACTGGCCCTTTGCCCCCACTCCCGCCGGGCAGTACTTCGCGAGCGGCCTCGACGACCACCTCGCCCCGGACACCCGCGAGGCCGTCAACCGCACAAACGCCGAAGCGCTCCTCCCCCGCCTGTCCGCAACTCCCCCAACGGCGCCCCCGCCACTGCCGGCACCGGCGCGCCTGCGCCAGGCGGCGCAGCGCACCGCCGCGCGCCTGGTCTTCAAGCTCCTCCAGCCCAGCACCGACTGAGACAGGTTCCTCATGTCCTCCACTCCCCACGACAAGCCCGAGAGTCAGACCGAAGACCGGCAGGACGCCGTCGCGACCGGCCGGGGCGGCCACAACGGCGTCCTCTTCGCCATGTGTCTGTCCCTGGTCCTCGTCGTCGCCTCCGTCTCCGCCCTCAACCTCGCCCTGCCCGACCTCGCCATCGACCTGTCGGCCACCAACGGCGAACTGACCTGGATCGCCGACGGGTACACCGTCGCCCTGGCCGCGCTCGTCCTGCCTTTCGGCGCCATCGGCGACCGGATCGGCCGCCGCAACGTCCTCGTCGCGGGCACCGTCGTCTTCGGCGCCGCCTCCCTGGCCGCTTCCTTCGCCGACTCCACGACCACGCTCATCGTCTGGCGGGTCGTCATGGGCCTGGGGGCCGCGATGATCATGCCGGGCACCCTGTCCACGATCACCGCCGCCTTCCCTCCCGAGCAGCGCGTCAAGGGCGTGGCCACCTGGTCCGGATTCGCCGCCGCCGGAGCCATCATCGGCATGCTGGCCGCGGGGGCCCTGCTGGAGTGGTACTCCTGGCGGTCGATCTTCATCACGAGCGCCGCGGCCGCCCTCGTGGCCGCCGTCGCCGCCCTCCTCCTGTCGCCCGACACCAAGGACGAGCGCCCCTCCCCACCCGATGTCTCCGGAGCCATCTCCACGGCCGTCGGTATCGGCGCCCTCGTCTTCGCCATCATCGAGGGCAACGAGCGGGGCTGGACGGAACCCGTCGTGATCGCCGCCCTCGTGGTCACGGTGCTGGCCTTCACCGCGTATGCCTGGCTCGGGCTGCGGCGTGAGCACCCCCTGCTCGATCCCGCCCTGTTCGGCATCCGTGGCTTCCGGGCGGGTGCGATCACCGTCCTCGTGCAGTTCATGGCCGTCTTCGGGTTCTTCTTCGTCGGCCTGCAGTACCTGCAGCTCATCCTCGGCTACAGCCCGCTCAAGGCCGCCGCCGCCCTCGTACCCGTGGCGGTCGTCGTCCTGCCCACCTCCCAGGCCACCCCTCACCTGGTGCGAAGGATCGGGATGAAGCTCACCATGACCGTCGGGCTGCTCCTGCTGAGCGCCGGCCTGTTCGTCATCTCCCGACTCGACGTCGGCTCCGGCTACCTGCCGTTCCTCGGCGGACTCGTCCTGGCGGGCCTCGGCATCGGTCTGTCCGGAGCCGTGGGCACCTCCGCCATCACCGGCTCTCTCGGCCGCGGCCAACAGGGGGTCGCCTCCGCGATGAACGACACCACCCGCGAGGTCGGCTCGGCCGTCGGCATCGCCCTCATGGGCTCGATCTACGGCAGCCACTACCGCTCGAACCTGCCCGACTCCATCGACCGGCTTCCCCACGAAGCCGCCGAGGCCGCACGCGACTCCGCCGCGGCGGGCCTGCACGTCGCCGATCAGCTCGGTGCCCGGGGCGCGGCCCTGGCGGACGGCGTCAAGTCCGCCTTCATGGACGGCCTGTCCGCCTCGCTCGTCGCCGTCGGCGTCATCGTGCTCGCCGCCGCGATCGGCTGCCTGCTCCGGGCACCGAAGACACCACCGACGTCGGACTGAACCGCCCGTGGCCGGATGCCCTGCGGGCCTGTGGCGGAGCGGGACCCTCGGCTCCGAACGGCGCCGCTGACTGCGGCAACGACGCATCTGGGCCGCTCTCGTTCATCCCGATGGCGCCACACGGGGGTCGGTGGACCCGTACGGCCTCCTCCCGTCGCCGAGCGGAGGACAGCCCAGGCCGGGAACCCCACCGCACCCCTCTCCCCGTCAGTCCGACCACTCGAAGGACCGCAGGTACCCGTCATGCAGCACCCCCTCGACGACACATGGACCGGCCTGATCGACGACCGGTACGCGCTGCGCCGGATGATCGGCCGCGGCGGCATGGGCGAGGTCTGGTCGGCCGACGACCTGGTTCTGCGCCGCGCGGTCGCCGTGAAGCTGCTGCACACGCAGCTCACCCTCGACGAAGTCGCCCAGAGCCGCTTCCAGCGCGAGGTCCGCGCGGCCGCCTCCCTCAACCATCCGCGCGTCGCGGCCGTTTACGACGCCGGCCGACTCCCGACAGTGCCTCCGCGTCCCTACCTGGTCATGGAATACGTCTCCGGACACACCGCAGCCGAACGGCTGAGGTCGGCCCCGCCCTCGACGCAGGAAGCGGTCGACTGGGTCGCAGGAACGCTGGAGGCACTCACCTGCGCACACGCGGCCGGGCTGGTCCACCGGGACGTCAAGCCGGCCAACGTCATGATCACCGCCGACGGGCTGGTCAAGGTCATGGACTTCGGGATCGCCCACATCTCCGACGGACACGACAAGGGGGTGACCAGGACGGGCAGCGCGGTCGGCACCGCCGCCTACATGTCCCCCGAGCAGGCACAAGGCCGACCCGTCGATGCCCGCTCCGACCTCTACTCGACCGGCTGCATGCTCTACGAGCTCCTCACCGGCCGCCAGCCCTTCAGCGGGGACAGCCCGTTCGCCATCGCCTACCAGCACATGTGCGCAGACCCGCAGGCCCCGAGGGACCTCGGGGTGCAACTGCCCCCGCACGTCCAGGCGGTGCTCACCCGAGCCATGGCCAAGAACCCCGACGACCGATTCGCCGACGCGACGGCCATGCATAAGGCTTTGGTCGCCCATCGAAGTCACGGCTTCGCGCCTCCTCAGGACACCACGCTCCTGGAAGCGCCGACCTTCCCGGAGGAACCGGCGACAACGGTGCTCAGGACTTCCAAGGAGTCCCGCGGTCCGCAGCGGACGGCCCTGGCAGCGTTGGCTCTTCTCGGCGCAGGCGCAGTCACCGCTGCCGTCCTCACCACGGCTCCGGACGCGACGCACGCCATCGGTCCCGGCCCGATGAGTCCGCGCGCGTCGACGGAGCCCACGACGCCAGCCGTCGCCGTCCCCGGAAACCTGGTCGGGAAGACCCTCGCACAAGCCAGAGCAGACCTGGCCGAGCTGGGCCTGAACATCGCGCTCACTCCGCGCTCCAGTGGCGTCGACGCCAGCATCGTCACGGCAACCATTCCGTCTGCCGGGACGCGGTTGAGCCGCGGCGACACCGTTCTCCTCGCCACCCGGACCGATCGCCATGCTCGCGACGCTTTCCTGACGGGCGATCACATTCCATGAAAACCAACGCAACAGAAGCGCGGCACAGGGCTGAGAGGTCTCCGGAAGGGCAGAGCATGAACGGACCGAAGAACAGCCGGGCGATGCGGCGCACGCGTCGCCGGAACGGATTGATCGCGGTCGCTCTGGCACTGCTCATCAGCGCCGGCGGCGGCGAGATGTGGGCCACACAGTACGCGCAGAACCGCATCGCCGACTCGGTTCGGCGGGGCATGGGCCTCGACTCCGATCCCCAGGTACATGTGAACGGCCTTCCCGTGTCACTGCAGCTGGCCCGGAAGAAGATCACTGAGGCGGACATCGACGCCGCGCAGGTTCCGGCCACCGTGAACGGCCGGGTCCTGATCATTCAGGACCTCGCCGTCCATCTGCGAGGAGTCCGGCAAGAGCAGAGCGGACGGGAACGGGCCGACGAGGCGGAGGTCACGGCGACCATCGCGTACGAGGACCTCTCGGCCTTCTACGGGGTCGCCGTCGACCGAGGGCACGGCGACGACCGATTGAAGGTGACCACCCGGGTCCCGCTGCTCGGACAGGTCTCGGCCTCCACACGCGTCGGCATCGCCGGCCCGAGAGCCATCGGAGTCGACGACGTCCGGCTCTCCGAGAATGTGCCTCCTGCCGCACGCACCCTGCTGGAGAGCAGCTTGGAGCGCACAGCCCCGCTCGACAACCTGCCCGAAGGGCTCGCGATCCGGTCCGTGACCGTCACCGACAACGGAATCGTTGCCCTCTTGTCCGGGAGTGATGTCGACCTGCAACCGCGCACCGCCTAGAAGCCGGCCCCGGCCGCGGTCAAGGCGGCAAGTCGAGCAGACCTGGCTCGGCGGTGAGGGGTTGTTCGGTCCAGATGGTCTTTCCGCTCCGGGTGTAGCGGCTGCCCCAACGGGTGGTGAGCTGGGCGATGAGGAACAGGCCTCGGCCCCCTTCGTCGGACCAACGGGCCCGGCGCAGCCGTGGCTGGGTGTTGCTGGGGTCGTTGACCTCGCAGACCAGCACGTCTCCCCGGATGAGGCGCAGGCCGATGGGGCCGCCCGCGTACCGGACGGCGTTGGTGACGAGTTCGCTGACGACCAGTTCGGTGGTGAAGGACAGCTCGTCCAGCCCCCACGCGGCCAGTTGCCCGGCCGCCGCCTTGCGGGCGGCGGCGGCGACGGACACGTCCGCGGGGAATTCCCAGGTCTCGGTGTCCTCCGGAGCGACGGCACGCGTGCGCGCCAGGAGCAGGGCCATGTCGTCGCGGGCCGGAGCATCGCCCAGGCTCCGGAGCAGCTCGTGTCCCACGTCGTCCAGATCACGGCCGGGGCCGCCGGACCGCGCGAGACGGTCGGTCAGCCGCCGCAGGCCGGCGTCGGGATCGTGGTCGTCCCGGTAGATGACGCCTTTGGTGTACACCGCGATGACGCTGCCGGACTCCAGGTCGAACGTGGTGGCCTCGAACGGCATCCCGCCCACACCGAGCAGCGGTCCTGGCGAGACCTCGACGGATTCGACGGTGCCGTCGGGCCGGATCACGACGGGCGGCGGGTGTCCGGCGCTGGCCAGGGTGCACTGGCAGGTGACGGGGTCGTAGACCGCGTACAGGCAACTGGCCCCGACGGTGTCCCCTTGGTGGGGTGCCTCGCCCTGGAGCTGCTGGACGAGGTCGTCGAGATGGGTGAGGAGTTCGTCCGGGTCCAGTTCCAGGTCGGCCAGGGTGTCGACGGCCGTGCGTAGCCGGCCCATGGTGGCGGTGGCGGGCAGACCGTGTCCCATGACGTCGCCCGCGACGAGGGCGACGCGGAAGGACGGGAGGGGTATGACGTCGTACCAGTCACCGCCGATCTCCGCCCCGCCTCCCGCGGGCACGTAGAACCCCACGGTCTCCGCCGCGCGAGTGTCGGTGGTGGCCGCGGGGAGCAGGCGCTGCTGCAGGGCGACGGCCGCCCGGTGCTCGCGCGTGTAACGGCGGGCGTTGTCCACGCCGAGTGCGGCCCGCGACGCCATCTCCGTCAGCAGGTCGGCGTCCTCCTGGTCGAAAGGGCCGGGTCGGCGGGTGCGCCAGACGACCACGGTGCCGAGGACGAGGCCACGGGCGAACAGCGGAGCCGCGATCGCCGAGTGGCCGTGCTCGGGGACGAACAGCGGAGCCAGCTCCGAGTACCCCTCGGCCGCGGCGATCACGCTGTCCCGGTCGGGCAGCAGGACGGTCTCCCCTTGCCCGATCCTCCGTAGGAGTGCGTGGTTCGGCAGTGCGGGCGAGAGTGCGCCTGCGGCCGGGAGACCGGTGGGCCAGCCCGCACCCGGTGGGGCCACGCCTGTCCGGCGCAGGTTCCACTGCCCCGGGCCGGACATCTTCGGGGGCTCGTCCCCGTCGAGTACGGCCTCGGACAAGGCAACCCAGGCCACGTCACCGAGGGCCGGAACGAGAACGTCCGCCAGCTCCTGCGCGGTGCGTGCCACGTCCAGCGTGGCACCGATGCCCGCACCGGCCCTGGTCAGCAATTCCCGTTGCCGCTCGGCCCGGTAGCCGTCCGTGATGTCGACGTACGCCTGGCACATGCCGAGGAGGCGGTCGGCCGGATCGGTCAGCCGGAACGTGGACAGCGACCACATCCGCTCGCCCTCCGGACCGGACGGGGGGCTCCCGCGTACCGGAAGCCCGAGGACGGACTCGCCGGTTTCCCGCACCTGCCGCAGAACCCGGTCGATCACTCCGGAGTCGACGTGGAGGGCGTCAGCGCCGGCGTGCCGGCCGATGAGCCGGTTTCCGGGACGGTCGAGGACCCGCTCCGCCGCTCCGTTCAGCAACCGGTACCGCGACTCGCCGTCAAGGAGGGTGATGGGGGCGGGGTACTGCTCGAAGAGAGCCCGCATCATCGCCCGGTCGACGCCCTCCCGCTCGATCAGCCCAGCGTCCCCCGCGGAGACCGACCATCCCGCCCGGCCCACCCGGTCCGTGAGCGGACGCACGCGCAGCGCGACCCTCACCTCGTGCCCGTCACGGTGACGCAGGGCGAGAACGCCGTCCCAGCTCCGACCATCGTCGGACCGGTCACGACCGGCCAGCGCCGCTTCGCGGTCTCCGCGCGTGGTCAGCAGCTCCGCCGCCGGTGTGCCGCAGACTTCCCCGGCCGGGTGTCCGAGAAGGGCCTCCGCCTCCGCACTCCACCATCGGACGGTGCCCGTCCGGTCCACCCAAGCGGTGGCGGGATAGAGCTCCGGCGACGGTCCTGCCTCTCCGGCGCCGGCCCCCTGGGCGTTCACGGGTCCACTCATCGGCATCAGCCCGTTTCTGGCCTAGCCCCCTTGCCATCATAAGAGAAGTGGACATTCCGTACGTATTGGATGCTCGTGAGGGTCGTGGCGCTCACCCCGGCGGTCCGCCAGCCGCTACCGGATCCCAGAGGCCGCTCGCCAGGAGAGTCAGCAAAAGGTCAGCGTCGATCCTTCAGCGGACCCGCCCGCGCGGTTTCAGCGGGGTGGCGGGCAGCTCCGGGGCGGGCAGGCGGGCGCCGTCGTAGCCCTTCACCTCGCCGAACCGCGAGCCCTCCTCCCAGTCTTTTCGCGCCTGTGCGATCTCCTCACCGGATCGGGCGATGAAGTTCCAGAACATCACGATCTCCTCCTCGAACGGCTCGCCGCCCAGGAGCATCAGCCCGGCGTCGGAGAGGGCGCGCAGGGGCAGTTCCGTGCGGCCGCAGCCGAGGTAGAGCATCGAGCCGGGCAGCACGGGTACGCCGTCGACCTCGGCCTCTCCCGACATCGACAGGACCGCGTACTCGAAGTCCGGGTCCAGTGGGAGGCGGGCCTCTGCGCCCTCGGCCAGGGTGAGGTCGGCGCCGACGATCGGGGTGTAGGTGGTGCCGGGTGAGGCCGCGCCGTCCAGTTCGCCGAGGATCACGGTGGCGGTGAGGCCGGGGGCGGTCACAGTGGGGAGGTCAGTGTGGTGCTGGAAGTGCGGCTCCACGTGGCGGTGGGCGTCGGGGAGCGCCGCCCAGAGCTGGGCGCCGTGGAGGAACCGGGCGTGCGGCTTCGGGCTCTCCTCGGAGTGGCTGATGGCGCGGCCCGAGGTCATGAGGCCCAGCTCGCGGGGGCGCACCGTCTGCAGACTGCCCAGACTGTCCCGGTGCAGGACCTCGCCGTCGTGGAGCCAGCTGACGGTCTGGAGCCCCATGTGCGGGTGGGGCGGCACCTGCATACCGGGTTCGTCCGCGATGTCGTCCGGCCCGTAGTGGTCGACGAACGCCCACGCCCCCACCATGCGGCGGCCCAGGTTGGGCAGCAGGCGGCGCACCTCGGTGGACTCGCCGAGCGGTACCCGGCGGGGGGTGAGGAGTTCACGGACCGGCTCGGCGACGACGAAGCCGCGCCCTCCGCAGACGGAGGGAGTGGCCTGGCGATCGAGATTGCTCATGGCGCTCAACCTATTCCCGTACGAGCGTGGAGCGTCGGCACCCACGCCAAAGATTTAGTGGAATGTTCAACCAGTATGCGGTGTTGTCACGGCTGAACGGATGGCGGGACGGGAGCTCGGCGGCTCGGCCCCGAGCGGGTGGCCCGCACGATGACGAGGAGGACGCGTGAACGAGACCTACTACGAGTTCGGCACGGCCGCCGACCGGTGGGACCGGGCGCAGATGTTCTTCGAGGCCAAGGAGTACCTCACGGCCGCCCGGATCCTGGGCGGGCTCGTCGAGGAGGCGCCGGAGCAGGTCGCTCCGCGGCTGCTGCTGGCCCGGTCCTTCTACCACTCCGCCCGGCTCGGCCGGGCCGAGGAGGAGCTGCGCGCGGTCCTGGAGCTCGACCCGGTCGAGAGCTACGCGCGCCTCATGCTCGGCCGGACGCTGGAGCGCCAGGGACGGCAGGCCGAGGCGGCGACGCAGCTGCGGATGGCCGCCGCGTTCGAGGGCGACTTCGGGCCGTGGGAGGGCTGACTCCCACCCGTACGACAGCAGGGCCGCACCGGACCGGTGCGGCCCTGTCCTCCTTTACCAGCCGGTACGAGCAGCCGATAATGAGCTTTCCGGGACGAAGGGGCGGGGGATGCGCAGATCCAGGGATGCGGAGTTAGGCCGGGCGCGGGTGGCCGCGCTCATCGCATCGGCGGCGGTGGCCGTGTCCGGCTGCTCCGGGGGCGGCCAGGAGGGGGCCGGGGGCCCGGGGAAGCCCGCCGCCCGCGCACCAGGGGTGCACAGCTGGACCGGCAGCCCGTGCGCACTGCTCGCGGACACGCCGCTCGCCCGGGGGTTCACCGTCGGCTCGACCACCGATTCCGCCGACCCCGACGCCCGGGAGGACATCGGCGAGAACGGCGCCCGCCCCCGCTACCGGCAGACGGGCTGCCTGGCCGATCTCACGGGCCCGGACGGGGCGTTGTGGAGGCTCAGCACGACCGCCGCCGTGTACGAGGACGTCGGGGCCGCCCACCACGCGTACCGCGTCAAGGAGGACCTCGACCGGGCGCACGGGCGTGGGCCGCAGCGGGTGCACGACGCCGCGTACGCGAAACCGGCCGACGACCAGGGGCGCCCCGGCCGCACGCTCCTCCTGTGGAACGGCGACCTCCTGCTCTCGGTGACCGCGTACGCCCCGTACGGGAGCAAGGAACACGAGGTGCGCGACGACATCGGGAGCATCGTCGAGAACACCGCCCGCCTCATGGAGGACGGGCTGCGCGATCGTGACGCCCCCTCCCCCACGGCATCCTGACGGACGGGCGCTCCCAGTCCTCCGGGCCGGTGCGGACGGGCGGGCGCCGTCAGCCCTCCGGGCCGGCGTTCGCCACCCGGTCGAGCCACTCCTTCATCAGCGCCGCCTCCGCGGTGCTGAGCCCCGACCCCTGCGCCTGGCGCAGCAGTGCGCTCAACCGGGCCGCGGCCGAGGGGACTTCGGCCTCCTCCCCCGCACCCGTCCCCGGGTCCGGGTCGGGATCGGAGTCCGGGGTGAGGATAGAGGCGTGTACGGCGTCCCGCACCCGGCGGGAGAGGCCGGGGTCGTCGAAGGTGGCGGGGCGGGCGACCAGCATCAGCGCCACCCCCACAGTGGCCGACATGACCATCTGGGCGGCGAGCTCGGGCGCGACCCGTATCCGGCCCTGGGCGGCGGCCCGTTCCAGGTCCCGGGTCAGGATGCGGTGCGACTCCAGGGCAGCGGCGGGCGGCGTCCGCATCGCCGGTGAGTTCATCAGGCGGTAGAGGTTCGGGTTGCGGACGGCGAACTCGACGTGGCTGTCCCAGCCGCGGCGCAGGTCCTCCACGGGGTCCGCGCTCGCCTCGCGCTCTCGTTTCGTCGCGAGATACTGCTCGAAGCCGTGGTCGACGACGGCCGACAGGAGGCCTTCCTTGTCCCCGAAGTGGCGGTAGAGGGCGGGGGCCCCGACCTGGGCCGCCTCGCACACGGCGCGCGTGGAGATGTCACCGTCGGGCGAGTCACCGACCAGTTGGGCGGCGACCTGGAGGATGCGGGTCCGTGTGCTCGTGGTGCTGCTCATCGGACGGACGCTATCAAGGCGGGACACGGCGCTCAGACGATGCCGCCGTTGGCCCGCAGGACCTGGCCGTTGACCCAGCGGGCGGGACCGGCGAGGAAGGAGACCACCTCGGCTATGTCCTGCGGGGCCCCGAGGCGCTCCAGCGGCGGCTGGGCGGCCATCCGCGCGACGGTCTCCTCGTCCTTGCCGTCCAGGAAGAGGGCGGTGGCGGTCGGCCCGGGGGCGACGGCGTTGACCGTGATGTCCCGGCCACGCAGCTCACGGGCGAGGATCAGGGTCATCGCCTCGACGGCCCCCTTGGTGGCGGCGTAGGCGGTGTATCCGGGCAGGGCGAGCGCCAGCACGGAGCTGGAGAAGTTGATGACGGCCCCGCCGGCCCGGACCCGGCGCGCGGCCTGCTGGTCGACGACGAAGGTGCCGCGGATGTTGGTGCGGATCATCCGGTCGAGCGCGTCGAGGTCCAGCTCGGCCAGCGGCGCGAGAGCCATCACTCCGGCGGCGTGCACGACCACGTCGACGCCTCCGTACGCCTCCTCCGCGGCGTCGAAGAGCCCGGCGACAGCCGTCTCGTCGGCCACATCCGCCCGGTGGGCGATCGCCTCGCCGCCCGCGGCCGTGATGGCGGCGACGGCCGCTTCCGCCTCGTCCTTGCTACCCGCGTAGGTGACGACGACCGCGAGGCCGTCGGCGGCGAGCCGCTCGGCGCTCTCCCGGCCGATGCCCCGGGATCCTCCGGTGACCACGGCCACGCGGCGAGGGGCGTCGGCGGTGGGCACGGACTGGTTCTGTTCGGTCATGACATCGCTCCTGGCGACAGGGGTCGCGGCGGTTCCGTGAAACCCGACAACATCAACGCTAACATCGATACGTTAGCAACGCTACCAACTCCCTGGAGACGACCGGGAACGACCAAAAAAGACAGAACCCGCCGGTTGCACCCCGGCGGGTTCTGTACGGAGCGCGGGCGGTCAGCCCACGGGCGTCGCCACGCGGCGCGCGTCGGCACCGTTCCCGGAGACCAGCAGCCGCTCGGTGAGATAGCCGAAGATCAGGCCGAACCCGGCCCAGAAGGTGGTCTGGACGGCGAGCGTGGAGAGCCGGAACTTCCACAGCAGGCTGGCCGGGAAGTCCTTGCCGACCTCGTCGAACGAGGGCAGGAAGGCGTAGGCGAGGCCGACCGCCAGGATGAAGCCGGCGGCGGCCACGATGGTGGCGTTCCAGTTGCCCAGGGCCGGTGCGAGCCGCTTGCCGATGATCACGGCGGCGACGGCCAGCAGCAGGCTGAGCGCGACCATCAGGAAGAACAGGGTGGTGCGCTTCCCAATGGTGTCGGGGTTGCCGACGGCCGGCGGGTTCGCCGGGTACTTCAGGAACGGCACCACGTAGACGGTGAGGAGGGCCGCTCCCGCGATCAGCGCGGCGGTGGCACGCGGGCCGAAGTTGCCGATGCGGCCCAGCGCGTACGCGTACACGAGGGCGGCGATGCCGCCCACCGCGACGCCGAAGACCAGGAGTGCGGTGGCGAGGCCGCCGGTCGCCTGCATGGTGCGGCTGACCAGTTCCTCTTCCTCGCCGCCGCCACCGTGCGCGGCGTGGCTGTGGGCCTCTTCGATGGCGATGGCGGCGTCCACCTGGGACTCGCCGAGGAAGTACGCGACGGCGAGCGCCAGCGCACCCGCGATCACGCCCGCGATCATGCCGCGCACGAGCAGAGCTCTGACAGATATGGAGTTCACGAGACTTTCCCTGTTTCCCTTGTTCCTTCGCTGAACCGGATGGAGCGGGTGGCTCAGTGGCAGGGGAAACCGAGCAGGTGACGGCCGTCGTGGACCCATTCATGGACGCCTTCGCCCGAGATGAGGGCGGTGGCGCCCTGCTCGGCGCCGACGAAGTACAGCAGTACGAGCGCCAGGATGCCGACGAAGACCGCCCAGGGAGCGAGAGCCTTGGCCGAGATCGGAACGATGGCGGGTGCCCCGGTTGCGGGAGCGGCGGACTGCGCCATGGCGGAACCTCCTGTGGGAACACGCGTCCCTGTCGTGGTACATCCGACGAAGGTGCTGGGTCTGACTTCCCGCACAGGTACGGGTACACAGTGGCGCGACCGTGCCGGATTCTCACCGGGCTTCCGTCACACCGTCGTCATGGTCGACGTGACCATACCGCCTGTACGCAGGCACCGCCATGGTGCAATCTGCGGAGCTTCGGGCCCCGAATCGCCTGCCGGTCACGGGCGTTGAGGCCGTCACGGAACGACTTGAGGCAGGAACATGACAGTACGGGTGATGTTGGTCTCACCGGCGATGAACGCGGCGCTGCGGGAGGCCCGTTTCGACGGCGATGCCCCGCTGGACCGGGCCGGGGAGCGGAGCGCGCGGGCGGCGGCCGCCGCCGTGCCGAGGTCGGGCGCGGTTCTCAGCGGGCCTTCCGAGCGGTGCCTCGGGACCGCCGCCGCCCTCGGTCTCGCCGCCCGTGCCGAACCGGCGCTCACCGGCTGGAATCTCGGACGCTGGAGCGGCCGCCGCCTCGACGAGGTGGGCGCCGCCGAACCCGACGCGGTGGCCGCCTGGATCGGCGACCCGTCGGCGGCTCCGCACGGCGGCGAGTCACTGCGGGCGCTGGTGGAGCGGGTGGGCGGCTGGCTGGACGGAGTCCTCGGCGCCGAGGAGGGGGGCGTCCTCGCGGTCGTCGAGCCCGCCGTCGTACGGGCCGCCGTCGTGCACGCTCTGGCCCTGCCGGTGGAGGCGTTCTGGCGGCTCGACGTCGCGCCCCTGGTCCTGACGGAGCTCAGCGGCCGGTCGGGCCGGTGGAACGTCCGGCTGGGACGGCCGCTCGCCGCGGCTGAGGGGCCCTGAGCCGCTCCTCAGGAATCCCGCCAGTCGGGCCGTAGCAGCACGGCCGTGGCCACGATGCCGTCCTCCACACGCCACTTGCCGTCCAGCACCGGCGGCAGGGCCGGATCGGTGCGCAGCAGCCGGGCGGTGAACGTGCCCAACGCCGCCCCATCGCCGTCCCGGTGGAAGGTCAGGTCCGCCTCGTCGAAGTCCAGCTCGGTCAGGGTGAGCGGGTACCAGGTCTTGAAGACGCTCTCCTTGGCGCTGAACAGCAGCCGGTCCCAGTGGATCGCGCCGACCTCGCCCGCCTCCCCGCCCGGCGGCCCGGCGAACCGTTCGCGCTCCGAGCGGCGCACCACCAACTCCCCCACGCCTTCCGGCAGCGGAGCGTGCGGTTCGGCGTCGACGCCGAGCGAGAGCACGTCCGCCTCGCGCGCCAGCGCCGCGGCCCGGTACCCGTCGCAGTGCGTGAGGCTGCCGACGATGCCCTCGGGCCACTGGGGCATGCCGCGCTTGCCGTGGAGTACGGCGACGGGTTCCAGCCCGAGCCGGCCCATGGCCCGCCGCGCACAGGCCCGCGCGGTCGCGAAGTCGTTGCGGCGTTTGGGCACGCTCCGGGCGACCAGCGCCTCCTCCTCGGGGAACAGGGTTCCGTCCGGCACGCTCTCCTCGCGCGTCGCGGCGCAGGAGACGTACGCGGGCAGCAGACTCTCGATCACCGGGAGCCTCCGGAGGTGGCGGTGCCGGTACGGGCGGGGGGCTCGGACTCCGCCTCGTACGGGAGGATCTGGCGCAGGAGACCGCGCGGGTGGCCCCGTTCGCGCCACTCCCTCGGGTAGCCGATGGAGACCTCCTCGAAGCGCACGTCGTCGTACCAGGTCGTACGGGGGATGTGGAGGTGCCCGTAGACGACGGCCGCGACGTTGAACCGGCGGTGCCAGTCGGCGGTGAGCTCGGTGCCGCACCACTGGGCGAACTCCGGGTACCACATCACCGACGTGGGTTCGCGGACCAGCGGCCAGTGCCCGGCGAGGACGAGCGGGATCTCCGGGTCGTGGGCGGCGAGCCTGCGCTCCGTCTCCGCGACCCGGGCCCGGCACCAGTCGTCGCGGGTCGGGTACGGGTCGGGGTGGAGGAGGTACTCGTCATTGCAGACGATGCCGGACTCGTGGGCGACAGCCAGCGACTCCTCCTTCGTGTGCGTCCCCGGGGCGCGGAAGGTGTAGTCGTACAGGAGGAACAGCGGCGCGATCGCCACCGGTCCCTCGGGGCCCGGCCACAGCGGGAACGGGTCCTCGGGGGTGATCACGCCGAGCTCGCGGCAGAGGTCGACGAGGTGCTCGTACCGGGCCTGGCCGCGCAGTTGTACCGGATCCTTGTCCAGGGTCCACAGTTCGTGGTTGCCGGGCGTCCATATGACCTGGGCGAAACGCTCCGCGAGGAGGCTCAGTGCCCACCGGATGTCGTCGGGGCGCTCCGCCACGTCGCCCGCGACGATGAGCCAGTCCGCGTCGGACGTGGGGTGGAGGGACTCCACGATGGGCCGGTTGTCGGTGACCGCCGCGTGGAGGTCGCTCACGGCCAGCAGACGGCCGGTCCCGCGCGGGGCGGGAGCGCCGCCGGGCGACGGAACGGCTGAAGGGGCACCGGTCGGTGCGGGATCGCTCGGAGCGGTCATGTGCGCTGGTTCCCCGTTCTGTCGGCCGTCGTCCGGCTCCGTCCGCAGAGGGTGCGGAGCCGCTGGAAAGGTAGCCTCTCATGAGCCTCCGACAGCCGCCCCGGGGTTCCCGCGCAAGTCCGTCGGTCCGTTCGCCCGGCGCCACGGCGGAGTCGTCGACAGGTCAGCGGCGCTCCTGTGCACGGCCGTTGTTCAGTTCCTCCACCGCCCCGAGCGCGTCCCCGACGGTCGTGTAGTCGACCGCGACGAAGTTCACCGGACTGTCACGCTCAGCCTCGCAGGTCCGGGCCCGCTCCAGCAGCCAGTCACGCGAGTTGATCCGGCCCGCGTCCAGCCTGCTGCCGCCGCCGTTGGTGACGAAGTGGTTGAGGAGGAAGAGGCGTTTGCCGGTGCCGCCCCGGTTCGGTGCGCAGCTCATCTCGTCGGGGCTGCGGAAGGCGAACGGGGTCTCCATCCCGTACCGGTAGAAGTTGCGGTACCAGGGCGCCGGGCCGTCCGCCTTCTCGGCGAACACCACCAGCCGTCGGCCGCTGTCGATCATCTCCTCCAGCGTGGGCCACGGCTCGTCGGGGTCCTCGGACGGGGTGTGGAGCAGGTCGTCGAGGCCCGCCCGGCGGAAGGCCTCCGCGGTCTCCTCGGCGCCGATGTCGTCCTGGACGATGAGCGTCACGATCTCGGACGGGTGGGCGCGGAGCCAGTCGCCGATGTCCTTCAAGGTGGGTGTCAGTTCGATCGCGCCGGCCCGGCAGACGCTGTGGCAGAGCCAGAGGCCCTCGCGCGGCGGGTTGGCCTTGTCGATCGCGGCCGAGATGAGCCGACGCTGCTCGGGCGTGAACTCGGGGTTGTCGAGCCGGGCGGCGACGTCCTGCGGGCTCTCCCAGTGGTACGTGTCCAGTTGCAGCGCCCGGACCCCGGTGTCGAGCTGGGTCGTGATGTCGGGGTCCTGGAGGGGGCCGATGAACCGGTCGGCGGTGGTGGACATGGCGTTGTGGGCGGTGAGGTGGGCGACCTCGTCGTACCGCAGGTCGCAGAGTTCGGCGCTGCCCTGGCAGCGGCGGGGCGCGGACGGGGCGAGTACGGGCGGGACGAGTAGCGCGCCCGCCAGCGCCGCGCAGGTCACGCCCGCGGCCACGCCCCGTACGGCGGTGGGTGCCGGGAGCGTGCGCGGGCGCACCAGGAAGGCCCAGCCCGTGGCGGTGAGGAGGGCACCGCCGACGAGGGCGGTGAGGGCGGCGGTCAGTCCGGTGGCCACCGCCTGGTCCACGGCGTTGCGCTGGAGGTCCTCGACGAGGGCGCTGACGCTCGGCGGCCAGGAGGCCGGGATGGTGAGGAACCGGCCGCCGGTGACCCACCGGGTCAGCAGGACGGCCGTCGCCGCGAGGATCCCGCCGCAGGCGACCGCCTGTCCCAGCGCCATCAGCCGCCGGGCGGAGGCGCGGGGGCCGGTGGCCCAGAGAGCGGCGAGGGAGGTCAGGGCGAGGGCGGTGGCGAGGATCTGGAGGTACGTCAGCCACCGCACCCGCTCGCGCGCCTGCTCCAGGGCGTCGAGGTCGTTGCCCGCCGCCGTCAGGGCCGCGGTGAGGTCCCACGTACCCCCTTGGAGCGTGGTGCGCAGGTCGGCGGCGGCGGTCCGTGACCCGTCGGCGAGTGCGGCGGACGCGGTCGTCGCCAGGGCCGTCGATACGTCGCCCCTGCCCAGGGCCACTTCCACATCGGGGCGCAGCTCCGTCCGGTCCCGCTCGGGCACCAGGGTCAGCAGGGCGTCGGTGGCGCGGGCCGCCTGGTCGTCGGTGAGCGGCAGGGCGGGGAGCGCGGGCGCGCGGCCCTCCCTGAGCGCTTCGAGCGCCCCGGTGAGGTCGTCGGTGAACCGGGCGAAGTCCGGTTCCTCCTGGTCCTGGAGTCCGGCCACCAGGTCGCCGAAGTAGATCCGGGCGAGTTCGGCCAGGTTCCGCAGCACCGGGTCGATGTCCACGTTCAGCCGCAGCTCGTCGGTGTCGCCGCGCAGGTAGTCGGTGAGGGCGTGGATCTGCTGGTCGGTCAGGGAGCGGACGGTCTCCGGCGGCAGGACGACCTTGATGTTGGAGGTCACGAGCGCCTCCGGCACGGGCAGGTGGGCGAGGAGGTCGCGGGTGACCGGGGCGATCGCCGGGTCGACGAGCACCTCGCTGTAGAGGCGGTCGTACGCCGACTCCTCGTCCAGGACCGACCGGTAGTACCCCGGCGACAGGACGGTGGCGCGGACCGTCGAGGTGAGTGCCACCGTCAGCACGCTCAGCGCGGCCAGTACGAACGCCACCACACGCACCGCCCGCCGGGCCCGGCCCGGGGACATGGGGCCGGGTTCCGGGGGAAGCGGGTACTCCAGCGGTGCGGCGATCACTCACTCAGCCTATGCGGATTATCGACTTTTATGCATGAATGATGAGATTCATGCAGTGAGGAGCTCCGCCGTGCACTCCGTCCACCTGGCCGTGCTGATGACGAGTCACAACAGGCGCGCGCGGACCCTGTCGGCGCTCAGCGCCCTGGAGAGCCAGCAGGGCCTTCCGGCCCACGCCACGCTGGGCGTGCACCTGGTGGACGCGGGCTCCACCGACGGCACTCCGGAGGCCGTCCGCCTCCGCCATCCGTCCGTCGAGGTCATGTCGGTGGGCGCGGACGTCCCCCGTAACCAGGCGATGCGCATCGCCAGCCGCAACAGCCGCAGCGGCGGGGGCGGAGGCGGTTCGCACCGCGGCAGACCGGGCGGCCCGAGCCACCGATGGACGCACCAGCTGTGGCTGGACGACGGGGTCGACCTGTACCCGGACGCCCTCGCCCAGCTCATGGCCGCCGCGGACGTGGTCGGGGCCGGGGCGGTCGTCGTCGGGGCGGTCCGGGGCGCGGACGGAACCACGGTGTACTCGGGGCGGCGGGGCCGGTCCCTGGTGCTCGTGGAGCCCGGCGGGGAACGGCCGGAGCCGTGCGACACGTACGACGGCCGGGTGGTGCTGCTCTCGCGGGCCGCGTACGACCGGGTCGGGGACCTCGACAAGGTCTTCCGCCACCGGATGGGCGACTACGACCACGGGTTCCGCGCCCGCCGGGCCGGGGTGCCCGCGTTCGTCGCCCCGTGGCCCGTCGGCGGGTGCGCGGAGGGGCCGGACGTCCCCGGCTCCAGGGAGCCGGGGATCGGGGTGCGGGAGGCGCTGCGCCGGGTGACCTCCGTGACCGAGCTGCCGCCGCGCCAGTGGTGGGTGTACTGCCTGCGCCACACCTGGCCGTGGGCGCCGTTCCTGATGGTGTCCCCGTACGCGCGGACAGCGGCCCGGGCGACGGTCGGGCGGTGGCGGGGGTGAGGAGTGGGGGCTGCGGCCCTCGGGGTCAGCTCCGGTCGGCGGTGACGCCGACGGCGGGGCGGCCGGTGGGCGGCGGGGGCACGGTGGGGCGGCCTGCCGGGGTCCTGGCCGGCTCGGCGGCTGCCGGGGCGGTGCCGGCCGGGGCGGGTGGCGTGGACGGGGCGGCCGGTACCGGGGTGCCGGGGGCCGGGCGGCGGGTGCCGGTCCTGGGCGGAGCCACGTACGCCGGGATCCTCAGCAGGGCGAGGACGGCCAGGGCACTGCCGACCGGCGGTACGAGGGCGAGCGCGGGGTGCAGCACCCCCGCGTACACCAGCGCGCCGATCGACACCGCCACGCCCGCCCACAGGCCGAGGACGACGGCCGTCCCGGGCACGGTGACGCGGATCC
Source organism: Streptomyces cyaneofuscatus (assembly GCF_033109485.1). NCBI lineage: Bacteria > Bacillati > Actinomycetota > Actinomycetes > Kitasatosporales > Streptomycetaceae > Streptomyces > Streptomyces cyaneofuscatus. Next base: position 502,981 of record NZ_CP137002.1, read on the forward strand.
GGCGCAGGCGGTGCGTGATGTGGTCGCCGCCGTCCTGGAGCAGGGGGCGCGAGGCGCGGCGGCGGGAGGCCAGGACGAGGGCCGTGTCGGCGAGGGCGACGGTCGCGAGGACGGGCAGCGCGGCCCAGGCGGCGCGCTCCGGCGGTGCCGCCGCGTGGATCAGCGCGCCGGAGGAGGCGAGGACGAAGCCGGTGAAGAGAGAGGCGGAGGCGCCGGGGCGGAGGCGCGCGGGGTGCCAGTTGTGGAGCAGGAAGCCGATGAGCCCGGCGAGCAGGGCGGCGGTCAGCAGGGCGGGCCCGGACCGGCCGTCGAGCGCCGCGCAGGCGAGCAGCCCGGCGGCGGTGACGGCGCCGACGGTCGCCAGGGCCCCGTCGGAGGTGTCGAGCAGGGCGAAGGCATGGGTGACGAGGACGATCCAGATCACGGCCAGGACGCCCGCCACCGGCGACAGACCGGCCAGGCACACGGCGAGCGTGGCGGCGGCCGTCTGGACCGCCATCCGCAGGGGGACGCCGAGCGGCCGCACGTCGTGGACGAGCCCCAGGGCAGCGACGATCCCGGCTCCGGCGAGCAGTCCGGTGACGGCCCGTCCCCCGTCGCCCGCCGCTCCGAGTCCCGAGCCGGCGGCGGCCGCCGCACCGACGCCGATGACGACCGTCGCGCCGCCCAGTCTGCGCACCACCCCGGCACGCGAGGGGCGTGCGCCCGGCTCACGGCCGATGCCGGAGCGGAGCGCCGTACGGCGGACGCCCTTGGCGAGTACGACCGTGATGAACAGCGCGGCCACAGCGGAGGCGATGATCCCAAGCACGTTCACCTGCCCTGCCTTTCCTCGTTCGTGAACAGCGGCGCGCGGGGCGCCGGGCGACCGGTGGAACACGGCGGCCCGGCGCTCGTCCGGCTGCGGTGTCGGGGGACGTAGGACGCCAGTCGAGTGGCGGTTCTCCCCAACCTACGGGGCCGATGTCCCTATTCACCCCGAATAACACGAAAAAGGCGTTGATTCCCAGATCTGGTGGTCGAGCCGAGAGGGCGGAGGGCTGGAGCCCCCGTCCCCGCCCCGCGTCTCAGGCGGGCAGGGCCTCCCTGGTGTCCCGGCCGTCCACGTACGTCGTCACGACCTCGATGTCCCCGATCCGCGCGGGGTCCACCCGGTGCGGGTCGTCGCCGAGGACCACCAAGTCGGCACGCTTGCCCGGGGAGAGGGTGCCCGCCGTGTCGTCCCAGCGGCAGGCGTGGGCGCCGGCGACCGTGTAGGCGCGTACGGCCTCCGCGACGCCGATCGTCTCGTCCCCGCCGATGATCCGGCCGGAGACGGAGGCCCGTTCGGCCATGAACTGGATCGCCCGCAGCGGGGAACCGTCGGTGACGGGCCGGTCGGAGGAGCCGACGAGCGTGACACCGTGGTCCAGGAACCCCCGACCCCGGTACATCCAGCCGGCCCGCCGCTCCCCCATCACCGTCGCGTAGTCGTCGCCGAAGTACCGCAGGAAGTTGGGCTGGACCACCGCGCTCACGCCGAGCGCGGCGAACCGGGGCAGCTGGTCGGGGCGGATGAGTCCGGCGTGCTCGATGCGGTGGCGGGCGTCGGGCCGGGGCTTGAGCTTCTGGGCGCTTTCCAGGGCGTCCAGGGCGAGGTCGGCGGCGCGGTCCCCGATGGCGTGGACGGCGAGCTGCCAGCCGGCGAGGTGGCCGTCGATGATGAGGCGGGTGAGCCGGTCGGGGTCGTCCTGGAGCCGGCCGGTGTCGTGCGTCCCCTCGTACGGGGAGGTGAGCGCGGCCGTGCGCGCCATCATGCCGCCGTCGGTGTAGATCTTCAGGGCGCCGAGGGAGAGCCAGTCGTCGCCGAATCCGGTGCGCAGCCCGAGGTCCAGGGCCTCGGTGAAGCCGTCGTCGGGGTGGGCCGCGCGGGTACGGAGGGTGTCTCCGGAGGCCATGAGCTGAACGCGCAGGGGCAGTCGGCCCCGGTCGCGGAGGAGTTGGTAGGCGCCGAGTTCGACGGGGCTGTGCCCCAGCAGCCCGCCGCCGACGCCGGCCTCGGCGCAGGCGGTGATCCCCTCGGTGAGGCAGGCGCGGGCGGCGTGTTCGATCGCGTCGGCGAGCTCCTCCTGGGAGTACGGGAGCCGCAGCCGTCGGGCGGCGGTCATGGCGCTCTCGGCGAGGAAGCCCTCCTCGTGCTCCACCTCGGCCGGCAGCAGATCCAGGACGGCGGTGTTGACGACGCAGGCGTGTCCGGAGTCGTGCATCAGGAGGATCTTGCGGCCGTGGCTGACCCGGTCCAGTTCGGCGGCGGTCAGATGGCGGCCCAGGGCCCGCTGGTCGTAACCGGCGATATCCAGCCAGGCGCCGGGGGGTGCGGGCCGGCGGGCGGCCTCGTCCACGACGGCGAGGATGTCCTCGATCCGCGTGCACGGGGCGATGCTCGGCGTACGGGCCTTGAACCCGGCCCAGGCCAGGTGGACATGGCTGTCGATGAAGCCGGGCAGCACGGTGGCGCCCTGGAGGTCGACCACCTCGCGGGCCGGGAGGGCGGTCACCGCCTCGTCCACGCCGACGATCCGGCCCCGCCAGATACCGAGGTCGCGGGCGACGGGGTGGTGCGCGTCGAGCGTGAGGATGCGGGCGTTCGTCAGCCTCGTACAGAGCATGGGAGGTCCCTCCCCGTCGCGGTCGGACCCACGGCGCACGGCCGGAGAGCGGGCCGGGCCAAGCTAACCCGCACGGCCTCACCTGTCGATGTCAGGGGGTGATTCCGGCCGACCTGATCATCTCAACCCCACTATGAATCATGGGCCGTTGTGCTCTTAGGTAAGCCTTGCTTTACTGATTTGCCGGTCATCGCTCTTCCAAGGAGGCACCTCCATGCGGGTCGTCATGTTCGGTTACCAGACCTGGGGGCACCGCACCCTGCAAGCGCTGCTGGACTCCGAGCACGACGTGGTGACGGTGGTGACGCACCCGAAGAGCGAGCACGCCTACGAGAAGATCTGGAGCGACTCGGTGGCCGATCTGGCGGAGAAGCACGGGATCCCCGTGATCATCCGCAACCGGCCGGACGATGAACTGGTGGAGCGCCTCAAGGAGGTGGCCCCGGACATCATCGTCGCCAACAACTGGCGGACGTGGATGCCGCCGGAGATCTACAACCTGCCGGTCCACGGCACGCTGAACATCCACGACTCCCTGCTGCCCGCCTACGCGGGTTTCTCGCCGCTGATCTGGGCGCTCATCAACGGCGAGCCGGAAGTCGGCGTCACGGCCCATCTGATGGACGAGGAGCTGGACGCGGGCGACATCGTCATCCAGCGTTCGGTGACCGTCGGTCCGACGGACACCACCACCGACCTCTTCCACCGTACGGTCGACCTCATCGCCCCGGTCACCACCGAGGCGCTGGGCCTGATCGCCTCGGGGCAGACCGAGTTCACCCGGCAGGACCGGTCGAAGGCCAGCTTCTTCCACAAGCGGGCCGAGGAGGACATCCGTATCGACTGGAACTGGCCGGCCGAGGACCTGGAGCGTCTGATCCGCGCCCAGTCCGCTCCGTACCCGAGCGCCTTCACCTTCCACAAGGGGCAGCGGCTCGAAGTCCTCTCCGCTGTCGTGTCCGAGGGCCGCTACGGCGGCACCCCGGGCCGGATCTTCTACCGCGAGGGCGACGGCGTCGTGATCGTCGCCGGAGCCGACGCCCGAACCGGCCGCAACCACGGTCTGGCCATCACCCGCGTACGGACCGGGGACGGCCGCGAACTTCCCGCGACCGAGTACTTCACCTCGATGGGCGGCTATCTCACCGGCCGCCCCTGACGATCGGGACCCTCACCCATGCGTACCGCACGTGCCCGGCACTACCTCATGTGCCGGCCCACCTACTTCGACGTGGTCTACTCCATCAACCCGTGGATGGACCCGAAGAAGCCTGTCGACACTCCGCTGGCCATCGCCCAGTGGGAGCGACTGCGCGAGGTCTACCTGAGCCTCGGGCACACCGTCGACACCATCGAACCCGTCCGCGGGCTCCCCGACATGGTCTTCGCCGCCAACGGTGCCACGGTCGTCGACGGGCGAGCCCTCGTGGCCCGCTTCCGTGACGCCGAGCGGATCGCCGAGGGTCCGGCGTACCACGACTGGCTGCGCGACAACGGCTTCCCCGACCTGCGCACCGCGAGCGTCGTCAACGAAGGGGAGGGCGACTACCTGCTCGTGGGTGATCTCCTGCTCGCCGGTACGGGGTTCCGCAGCGATCCCCGCTCCCACGACGAGGCCCAGGAGTTCTTCGGCCGCCCGGTGATCGGGCTGACCCTGGTGGACCCCGACTACTACCACCTGGACACGGCCCTCACCGTGCTGGACGAGAAGACGATCGCCTACTACCCGGGGGCCTTCTCCCCCGGCAGCCTCGCGGTCCTGCGACGCCTCTTCCCGGACGCCGTGCTCGCCTCGGCCGAGGACGCGGCGGTGTTCGGGCTGAACGCCACGTCGGACGGGCTGAACGTGGTGCTGCCGCAGAACGCCACGGGTCTCGCGGAGCAGCTCCGTGACCGCGGCTTCCGCCCGGTCGGTGTGGACCTCTCCGAGCTCCTCAAGGCGGGCGGCAGCGTGAAGTGCTGCACGCTGGAGCTCCGGCCGGCACGCTGATCCACCGCTCCCGATGCCCCCGCCCGGGTCGACGACCTGGGCGGGGGCGCCGTGGTCCCGGCGGCTCGGCCTGCCTGTGGACGACCCGCCCGGTGACGACCGCTCAGGTAGCATCGACCGCGCCGGACATGCGCCGTGGGGGGAGCGGAGATGGTCGCGAAGTACGTCGTCTCACCGCGCGGCGGTCGCGGCGTCCACGCCGACATCACCTCCGCGCTCCTGGCGGCGGCCCGGCGGGGCCGGGCGGCGCTGATCGAGATCGCGCCCGGCCGGTACGAGGAAGCCCTCACCGTACGGGGAGAGGTCCGGCTCGTCGCGGCGGGGGCGCCCGGCTCGGTGGTGGTGGGCCAGGCGCGCGGGACCGCCCTCGACGCGTACGGAACGGTCGGTGTCGACGGCCTCGTCCTGACCGGCCGCGACGCCGACACCGTCGCCTGCCATGCGGGGACGCTCACCCTCGACCGGGTCGAGATCCGCGCGTACAACGGGGTCGGCGTGCACGCCGGGCCCAACACCTCACTCACGCTGCGGGACAGCGTGGTGCTGCACGGCCGGGCCCTCTTCAGCGGGGCCCGCGGGCTCGTGGAGCGGTGCCGGTTCACCGATGCCACCGACAACGCGATCGCCGTGATCGAAGGCGCCGACGTCACGGTCCGGGACAGCCGTGTCGAGGGCAGCCGCATCCACGGCGTACGCGTCAGTGGTGCGCGGGCCGAGGTCACCGGGTGCAAGCTGACCGGCACCGGTCTCGCGGCCGTCGTCGCGGACACGCAGGCGGAGCTCAGGGTGGCCGGCTGCGCCGTCGAGGCCGTGCACGCCGAGGGGATCTGGTTCATGGAGCAGTCCAGGGGCTCCGTGGACAGCACCAGCGTCACCGACGCCCAGCACGGGATCGCGGTCACGACCGGCGCCGACCCGGTGGTGCGCGGATGCACCTTCGCCCGGTGCCGGGACACCGGAATCAACGTCGGGTCCGCGGGCCGCGGCCGGTTCGAGGAGTGCACGGTCCTCGACGCGGGGAACGCCGCTGTGCTCTCCACGGAGGGCGGCTCTCCGGAGGTCGACGGCTGCCGCGTCTCGGGCGGCAATGTGGGGATCGCCGTCACCGAAGCGGCCAGAGGCCGTTTCAGCCGCGTCGCGATCGAGGACCTGACGAGCGTCGCCCTGCGGGTCAAGGACGGGAGCACCGCCGTCTTCGAGCACGTCCGGGTCGAACGCTGCCCCTCGCACGTGCAGACCTTGGGGAACGCCGGCACCACGGCCGACATCACCGACGCGGTGTTCCGGGACTTCGACCTGTCCGCCGTCGAGGTCCTGGGCCAGTCGCGGGTCAGGCTCACCGACGTGTCCGCCGAGCGGGGGACGCTGGGCTTCGGCGTGGGTGAGGAGGCTCAACTGTTCGTGCGGGACTGCACGATCGAGGCGGTGAGCAGGTGGGGGGTGAGCGCCTTCGGCAAGGGCAGGCTCGTCGCGAGGAACCTCACCGTGTCCGGCGCCGGCACCGCCGGGCTCAGCGGCAGTGGTTCCGCCTATCTGGACGTCACGGACAGCGAGTTCACCGACTGCGCGGTCGTGGGGGTGAGCCTGCGGGACCGGTGCGGCGGACGGCTGGTGGGCTGCACCGTGGCGGGAGAGGGGGGTGACGCCGCGCGGCACAACGGACTGGTGGAGCTGGTCTCCCTCCGTACGTCGCTGCCGGTGGTGGAGAGCGCGGAGCCGGCCGAACCGCCCCCGACCATCATCAACAACTTCAACGCGCCGGTGTTCAACGACGAGGTCCACGGCGTCCAGCTGGCGTGGAACAACACGACGGCCATCCAGCAGCAGACCGGAGAGGGCGGTACCCCCGCATGAACGACCCGCGGAACGTGCACAACCACGAGGGGCCGGTGTTCAACGAGGCTGTCTCCGGTGCCCAGTTCGCCTGGAACAACCAGTCCGTCACGCAGAACCAGCAGAACAACAGCACGGTCGCCCCGGGGTTCGAGGCGCTCGCCGCACTGGTCGACGACCTGCTCCAGCAGTTGCCCCGGGCTGGCCTCGCCGACCGCGACCGTGAGGACGTGGAGGCGGCGGCCGACGAGGTCCGCGCGACGATCAGCGGGCCGGGCACCCCGGAGGAGGGCCGGGTCCGCCGCGCGCTGGCCATGCTCAAGGGGGTGCTGGCACCGGTCGCGACCGGAGTGGCGGCCGGTACGGCGGCGGGGGCGCAGCAGTGGGCGCAGACGGCGATCGAGGGGCTGACCCGTATCGTCTGACCGCCTCGGCCCACGGCGTCACGGTTGGCCGCCGCTGTAACAGGGCTATTCCTGGCCGATGTTGACCATCCAGGTGATCCCGAACCGGTCCACGAGGGCGCCCGCCTCGTCACCCCATGGCTGCTTCTCCAGAGGCATGGTCACCGTGCCGCCCTCGGACAGCCGCTCGAAGCGGACGCGGAGTTCGTTGTCATCGCCGCCGAGGTAGACCGCGACGTCGTTGCCCGGGCGGTACGGCACCCCTTCCGGCACGTCCCAGGCCATCACCGTGTAGCCGTCCGGGGTGTCCAGCCGGGCGTGCAGGACCTTGTCGGCGTCGGAGGCGTCCGCCGAGCCCGAGTTCGCCGAGCCGGAGTTCGCCGAGCCCGAGTTCGCCGAGCCGAAGTCGGCGGCCGTGGACACCTCCAGCTCGCCGCCGAAGACCTCCTGGTAGAACTTCATCGCCTGCCGCGCGTTCCCGTCGAAACTGATGTACGGGTTGAGTCGGGACCCCATGCGCTGCTCCTTCATATGGATGAACTGCCGCCTTCGGGCGACACATTGAGCCTCGCAGCGCATCACGACACCTCATGTCATGTATTGCCCTAGGGTTTTCCCATGCGCGCCGATCGACTGGTCTCCCTGGTCCTGCTGTTGCGCCAGCGCGGCCGGCTCTCCGCGACCGCGCTCGCCCAAGAGCTGGAGGTGTCCACGCGTACGGTGCTGCGCGACATCGAGGCGCTGTCCGCGGCCGGTGTCCCGGTCCACGCCGAACGCGGCCGGTACGGCGGCTTCGCGCTGCTGCCCGGCTTCCGGACCGAGCTCACCGGGCTGAACCATGACGAGGCCCTCGCCCTGCTGGTCGCCGGATCGCGGCGCGGGGCGCAGGCGTTCGGCCTCGGCTCGGCGCTCGCCTCGGCCATGCTCAAGGTGGTCGACGCGCTGCCGGAGAGCCATCGGGACACCGCGGCCGGGGTAGCCGAGCGGCTGCTCATCGACCCGGAGACCGATCTCCTCGCGCGTCGGCTGGAGGGTGACGACGTACCCGATCCGATCGCGGGCGAGGTCCGGCGCGCGGTGTTCGCCGGGCGCAAGCTGCGCATCCGCTACGAGGCGGTGGGCCGGACCCCGCGCTGGCGCACGGTCGACCCCATCGGCCTGGTCACCGTACGCGAGCAGGGCTACCTGCTGGCCACCAGGTCGGGCGAGGACCGCACGTACCGGCTCTCCCGGATCCTGGCCGCCGAGGAGCTCGCCGAACCCGCCGAGCGGCCGGAACGGGTCGACCTGGACCGGGCCTGGCAGGAACGCGGCACACGGTTCCGGACCGGTGGCGACCAGGTCACCGTGCTGGTACGGGTGGACCCGGCGCGGCGGGAGGAGCTGGTGGGGACGGCGCTGGCGGTCCTCGCGGAGGATGCCGAAGAGGGTGAAAGGAACGGGTGGCTGCGGCTGGAGGTGACCTTCCAGGACGCGCGGCACGCCGAGTGGGTGCTCTGGAAGCTCGCCGCGGACGCGGAGGCCCTGTCCCCGCAGTGGCTGCGTACCGCACTGCACGAACGGGCCACCGCGCTCGCCGCCCGCTACGGGGCGCCCACCAGGTGAGGAACTTGCAGAGTGTGCGGATGGGCCGCACGCTGGAGTAGGCCGCCTGTCCCCTTGGGGGCCGGGCTGGGCTGCGCCGGGGCTGGGCTGAAACGACAGGTCTCGCGGAAAAGCCATGGCCAGGACGTGACGGGGAAGGCGGCTGCCGAGCCTTCGGAGACACGCGGCCCGGGATCGAGGAGAGACGATGCGAGACACCCCCGGCGGGCGCCTCACCCACCACGCCCGAGGCGCCCCCCTGCGCGGGCGGGTCGCGGTCGTCACCGGCGCCGCCCGCGGCATCGGTGAAGCCCTCGCGCACAGCCTCTCCGAGGCCGGGATGGACGTGGCGCTGATCGGACGGGAGAGGGAGACCCTCCAGGTGGTCGCCGATTCCCTGCCGGGCCGGAGCATCTGCGTCGAGGCCGACGTCACCGACCGTACGGCACTCGCGGACGCCGCCCTTCGCGTGGAGACCGGACTCGGCGCGGCGAGCGTGGTCGTGGCCAACGCCGGCATCGCGGTGAGCGGCCCCTTCGACCACACGGCCGCCGAGCTCTGGCAACGGGTCATCGACGTCAACCTCACCGGCTCCGCCAACACCGTCCGCGCGTTCCTGCCCCAGCTCACGGCGGCCCGCGGCTACTTCCTCCAGATCGCTTCCACGGCCGCGTTCGGCGCGGCGCCCATGATGAGCGCCTACTGCGCCTCCAAGGCGGGTGCGGAGTCGTTCGCCCTCGCGCTGCGCGGGGAGCTCGAACCGGACGGGGTCCAGGTCGGCATCGCGTACCTGCACTGGACGGGTACCGACATGCTCACCGGCATCGACGACCACCCCGTCCTGGAAGCCCTGCGACGCAATCAGCCCCGCCCGGCCCGCCGTGTGCACTCCCCCGACCAGGTCGCCCGGTGGCTCACCCGGGGCATCGCCCACCGTGCCCCGCACATCTACGCCCCGCCGTGGCTCCGCTGGTGCCAGCCGCTGCGCCCGTTGTTTCCGGCGCTCGTCGCCCGGGTCGCCCGGCGCGAGCTACGGGACCGGCCCAGCGAGCAGCTCTCCTCCCCCGCCGAGGTCCTGGGCGCCGGAGGCCGTGCCGACTGGTACTCCTACCAGGCCGCTCCACGCGACCGGTAGGCCGGCCCTCGGCCCGGTCCTGCCCACCCTGGTGGCACCCGCTCAGGCGGAACCGAGTTCGGTCACCAGCTGCCGTACCTCCAGCAGCAGTTCACCTCCGACGGCCGCCGCCGTTCCTTCCTGCCGGCGGAAGATCCCGGTGAGCGTGTCGAGGCCGGCCCGGGCCTTCCCCGCCACCGCGTCGCGGTCGTCGCGGTCGTCGCGGTCGTCGCGGTCGTCGCGGTCGTCGCGGTCGTCGCGCGGATTGTCCGACTCGGCGGAGGTGAGCAGTTCCGTCTCCCGTACACAGATGACCGCGGCCTGGCGCAGAACGTCGGACAGCTGCCGGAAGAAGTCCGGTGACGGCCGGCTGAGTTCCGGGTCCTCGCGGATCCCGGCGAGCGTACGGGCGACCGCCAGAGCGCGGGTGCAGACACGGCCCCACCGCATGTCCTCGGCGAACGGCGGAGGCTTCGGTCCCGTGCGGCGCAGACGGCCTCCCGGGTTCCAGCGCGAACCCTCCATCGCCCAGCGGCGGGCGTCGCTCACGTCCTGGAGCGAGACCGTCAGGCGGGTGGCCCTGAGGTGCCAGCCCTCAGCCCCCTCCAGCCCGTCCTCCTCGCGCAGTCCGTCCGCCATGGCGTCCAGCAGGTCCGCCGTCTCCTGCGCGACACGGCCGAGGCGGTCACGGACGCTGCGCAGGTGGACGGGTGGCAGGACGAGCGCGTTGACCAGGAGGCCGATCACCGCACCGATGAGGGTCTCCAGGAGCCGGTGCCCCACCGTGGAGGTGCTGGACACTCCGGCGGTGATCACGAAGAGCGCCGTGGTGGCACCGTAGATGCCCTGGCTGCCGAAGCGGCGGTAGTTGCCGAGCAGCATCATGAACGGGAGGGTGAGCAGCATGGCGGCCATGCTCTGGTCCCGGGTAAGAGCCATCGCCCCGGATGCCCAGACGGTGCCGAGGGCGATGATGGCGAACTGCTGGGCTCCCGTACGCAGCGACTGGTAGACCGTGCTGCCGACCATCGCGATCGCCGTCCACGGAGCGAGCAGCGCCATCGGGGCCTGGAACCACCATCCGCACAACGCCCACGCGAGTATCGCCGCCCCTGCTGCCTTGAGAGACTGGACGAGCGTGTCCCGCTCGGGTCCGGCCTCCTCGCACGCGCTGCGGACGGACCGCCGCACCTCCGCCCACTCCTGGCCCACCCACTGCCGGGCCGCCGACCACCGCGTCCCCGTCCGCCTCAACCTGCCCTCTTCCTCGCCACGTTGCCGGTCGCACCCCCCTGATGACGGGGAGGGCTGCGCCTCCCGTACCCGCCCACTCCGGGCCCACGCGTCACCTTACGTAGTCATCCGGGGGCAGCCCGCACACCGGGCACCTCACCGGGATACGGGCCCCGGTCTCCGTACAGCCCTCATCCCCCTGATCACCGGGCGTCGAGGCCGCCTACGATCAGGCCGGTCAGCGCGGTCACCGCTTCGCTGCCGGTCGTCCGCTCCCCGTTCAGCTCGGCGGCGATCGCCTCCGCCGCACCCAGCAGGCCGACACACCGCAGCCGGAGTGCGTGGGGCGCGAGGCCGGAGTACGCAAGCAGCGCAGTGGCCATCAGGTGCGCATAGCCGGCGGTCAACTCGTGCTGGATCGCCTCCATTTCCGGGCTTCCCTTCAGCGCGGCGGAGACGGCGCCGAGCTCCGGCATATCGGTGGCGCAGGCGAAGTAGGCGGTGCTGATGACGCGGGCGACCTCGTCGGCGCCGGGTGCGGCGTCCCGCAACGCCTGCGTGATCGCGGCCCGGTGGCGTTCGTCGAGTCGCCGGTGGAGCGCGAGCAGCAGGCCGGGGCGGGTGGCGAAGTGGTCGTAGGCGATCGGTCTGCTCACCCCGGCCTCCTCCGCGAGGGTGACCAGCGTCAGGGCATCGGCGCCCCGGGTGCGCACGATCGCCACGGCGGTGTCGAGCAACTGCTCCCGCCTGGCCTGCTTGGACAGGCGGGTGGGTGTGGTGGCCATGGCCCTCCCTTGCGTTCCCCCTCCAACCTAAGCTACAAAACGTAGGTTACAAAATGTAGCTTCATGGATGTGAGGGGAACGCACCGTGGGACAGCCGGAATCAGTACTGTTCTTGGGCGGTTCGGGACAGGCGGGCTCGGGGGCCGCCGCTCTCCTGCGCCAATGGCATCCGGCGCTGCCGCTGACGATCGCGGGCCGCGACATCGGTCGCGCACAGCGGGTGGCCGACGGACTCGGCACCGCAACGGCGGCGACCATCGATCTGCGGCGCGGCGATCTCGGCCTCCCCGCCGACGGCACCTACTCGGCGGTGGTCGCCGCACTCTGGGACGACCACCTGCACGGGCTGCGCTACGCACAGCACCGCGGGCTGCCGTACCTCGGCATCTCCAGCGGCCTGGTGGACATCGCGCCCGAGGTCGTCGCGGGTGCCCAGCGAGCGAACCCCACGCCGATCCTGGTGGCCGGCCACTACTGCGCCGGCACCGTCGTCCTCGCGGCCCTGCACCGGGCCCGGCAGTTCGACCGGATCGACACCATCCGGATCAGTGGCGTGCTGGACGAACTGGACACCGGCGGACCGGCAGGCATAGCCGATCTGGAACGGTGGTCCACGGCCACCTCGGCGGGCCTGGTGCGCCGGGACGGCGTCTTCACCTGGATCACCGGCCCCGACGCGCGGGTCGAGGTGCGCAGCAGCGACGGCACCACCCTGCCCGGGCAGAGCATCGCCATCCTCGACGTACCGAGCCTCGCCCTCGCCACGGGCGCACCCGACGTCCGCTTCGACTTCGCCGTCGGCACATCCGCGGGCAGACGCCTCGGCGGACCCCCTTCCTTCGAGGTCCGGATCGACCTCGAAGGAGCAGACCGGAAGGGTGCGCCGCTCCGTACGAGCCGTCACCTGGTCCACCCGGCAGGGCAGCGCCCCTTGACCGCGACCGGCATCGCCCTCGGCGTCGAGCGGATGCTCGGGCTGCGCGGCGGACCCGTCGCACCGGGCATCCACACCCCCGAGACACTGCTCGACCCGGCCTACGCGGTCGACCGGATGACAGAGTCCGGCGCCGCCTTCACCAGCGCACCCGGCGACAGCTGACCTGCTCCCGGCGTGGTTCCCGGACCGGAGGCGGGCGGCGCACCTGTCGGCCGCCCGGCCTCACGGTCTCCCCGTCGCCCGCCTCGACGCCGGGGGCCCGGCCCTCGGGCTCACGTCCGATGGGGAAGACTGGGCCCATGAGCGACATCGTCTTCACGCGCCGGAGCGGCTGGATACCGAACGTGATCCGCGAGGACGGTGAGCTGAAGCTGATGCTGGGTGCCGGGGCCGATGCCAACCACGAACCGCGCACGTTCACGTTCCCGATCGGGGAAGCCCACCTCTCGGTGATCCAGGAGGATCTGGCCAGACACCTGCTGCTGTGGAGTGCGGTCCTTCCGCTGTGCGACGCCGCCGGAACCCGGGGCAGCCTGGATGAGAACGCCGCCGTCGCGCTCCTGGACCCGATCCTCCTCTCCGCGCCCGCGGACGTCGACGCGCTCTTCCGGCGCATCCCCTGGGACCGGGGCCGGCTCATCGCCCACGGGGCCGGCATCGATCTGCTGGAGCGCGGTCAGGTCTGCGCGGCCCTGCGCACGGCGACGGAGACGTCCGATGCGAAGCGGGCGCAGGAGTACCACGCGAACCGCCGTCGCGCCGAACGCGGGACCGTACTCGGTCCGCTCGACGCCGCGATCCTGCGGTACACGGGCCAGTACCTGCACGGCTCGACCCTCCCGAAGCGGACGCCGGACGCCGTCGACCCCGCGCTGCTGCCCGAGGTCGTACGGGTGGTCGCCACCGCCGAGCAGGCGTGCGCCGGAATGCGGATCGGCCGTGATCCACGACGGGGGAAGCGCGCCACGGACAAGCGCGCCTGGGAGCGGATGGCGGCGGCGGTGGAGACCGCCGTGCGCCGTGCCCACGTCGGCCTCGCCGATGACGCGGTGCGTTCCGTGAGCTTCCTGATGTGCTCGGAGGCCGCGGCCCGCTCCAAGGGCGCGCCCATGGAGGACGACGAGGAGGCGGCCGGCGACCACGCCGACGCCGGCGGTCGCGCGAGGAAGACAGCCCTGTCCTTCACCGATGACAAGGGCGTCGAGAAGAAGTGGCGCCAGGGCGGCCCCCGCTCCGCCGGTGCGGAGTTCTGGGAGTTCGTCGGCGATCGCTCCGCATCGGACAACGAAGTGTTCACCATCGAGGACGAGGAGATGGGCGAAGGCGTCCAGCTCCACTTCTACGCGGACTCCATCGCCCGGGTCACCACGGTGCGCGAGGGGAGGGGCGGATCGGAGCCGGAGTACCGGGTCGAGTACGGCCTCGTCGACGGGATGGACGGGTACCGGAAGCTGGTGAGCACCTTTGCCCTCGGCGGCTGCGCCGCACTCGATCGGCACGGCCCCTGGATGTCGGACGTCGCCGAGTTCGAGCGCGCGCGCCGACGACGACGCGAGGCGCAGTAGCCCCCCCGGCGCGCTCAGGCGCCGGCCTGGAGGCGCAGCCCCGCCAGGGTCAGGTCCAGCGCGGCCCGGAACTGCTCGATGTCGTCGTGCCCGTCGAACTCGTCGACGATCTCGTGCACGAAGGGGAAGCCGTCGGCGTCGAGCTCCCGCCAGGTCGCGGCGAAGCGGCCGAGGAACTCGTCACGGCCGAGGGCTCCGTCGAGGACCTCCTGAGGCGGTTCCTGCCCGAGGTCGACCGCGGAGCCGACGACGACCGTCGTGATCGCCGATACGGCGTGGAACCGCTGGCGCGCGGTGAGCTTCAGCCGCAGAGTCGGCTGCCCCAACTTCTCGTACAGGCGCAGGGCGTTGCCCTGGACGTCGGTGTTGCGCATGAAGTAGTTCCCGAGCCAGGGCCGCACCAGGATCGCGTCGAACAGGGTCAGTGACATCGCGCGCAGGTGGTCGATCGGGTCGTCGCCGGGCTCGATGGCCTCGATCTCGGCGAGGACGCCGCCGATGACGTGGTCGGTGGCGCGGTCGAGCAGCTCGTCCTTGCTCGCGACGTACCAGTAGATGCTGGCCACACCACCCCCGAGGCGCTGCGCGAGCGCCCGGAACGTCAGGGCCGAAGGTCCCGCCTCGTCGAGCAGCGCCACCGCCTCGGTGAGCACGGACTCCATCGAGTGCGAAGCCCGGCGGCGACCGCCGGCGGCTCCACGGTTCTGGTGGCGCGGCATGGCCTCTGCCCCTTCGTTTGCATCTCTATCGAACGCTGTTCTACCGTACCTCATGGAACACCGTTCGATAACCGAGCGGCGTTCGATCGAAAGGAGCGCCGCCATGACGACCGCGATACTGAAACCCCCCGCTTCCCGCACCTATCCCTCCCTGCGCGCCGCCTGGATTCCGCTGGCCGCCCTCTGTCTGGCCTTCTTCGTGGAGATGGTCGACAACACCCTGCTGTCGATCGCGCTGCCCACCATCGGACGCGACATCGGCGGTGGCACCACCGCGCTGCAGTGGGTCACCGGCGCGTACTCACTGACCTTCGGCGGTCTGCTGCTCACCGCGGGCTCCATGGCCGACCGGCTCGGCCGCCGCCGCGTCCTGCTCGTCGGGCTGTCCGTGTTCGGCGCGCTGAGCCTGTGCGCCGTATGGGTCACCACCGCGGGCGAGCTCATCACCCTGCGCGCCCTGCTCGGCATCGCCGCCGCGGCGATGGCCCCGATCACGAACTCGCTGGTCCTCCGCCTCTTCGACGACAAGGCGCTGCGGATGCGCGCCATGACGGTGATGATCGTCGTCGGCATGTCCGGCTTCATCCTCGGACCGCTGATCGGCGGCACGGCCCTGGCCCATGTGCGCTGGGAGTGGCTGCTCGTCGTCAACGCCCCGATCGCGGTGATCGCCTGGATCGGGGTCCGCCTCGGCGTCCCGGCCGACCGGCCCGAGGACCTGACGCGCGACCGGCTCGACATACCTGGCGCCGCACTGAGCGTCGTCACGATCGGACTCGCCTGCTACGCGCTGACCAGCGGCGTCGAGAACGGCTGGCTCTCCGCCCTCACCATCGGCTCGGTCGTGGGCGCGGCCGTCGCAGCGACCGCCTTCATCCTCCACGAGCGCCGCAGCCGGGCCCCGATGCTGGACCTGGGCCTGTTCGCCAACGGCACGGTCCGCGGTGCCGCCGTGGCACAGATCGGTACGTCCATCGCGATGGCCGGCGTGATGTTCGGGCTCATCCTGCACTTCCAGTACGCGTACGGCTGGAGCCCCGTACGAGCCGGCCTCGCCAACCTGCCGCTGATCGTGACCATGCTGCTCGCGACGCCCGTGTCCGAGGGACTGGCCCGCCGCTACGGCCACCGCATCGCCTGCCTGGTGGGCGCGGCCTGCCTGGCCGTCGCGCTGGCGGGACTGTCCTGGGGTGTCGAGCACGGCTATCTCGTCATCGCGCTCTGCATGGTGCTCATGACGATCGGACTGCGGACCGTCATGACGATCTGCGCGGTCGCGCTCGTCGACGCGATGCCGGCCAACCGCACCTCGATGGGGACCGCGCTCAACGACACCGCGCAGGAGGTCGGCACCAGCGTCGGAACCGCCGTGGTCGGCACGCTGATCGCCGCCCTGGTCACCACCCAGCTCCCGGCCGGGCTGTGGAGCAGCGGCCTCGTGTCCTCCTTCTTCCACGGCGAGCGGATCGCGTACGCCGTACTCGCCGTCGCCGTCGGCCTGATCGCGACGGTCGGCGCGCTGAGCCTCACGGACTCCCGCAGTGTGGAGGAGGCAGCACCCGCGGAGGCCGGCTGACCGGGCCACGGGCAGGGACTCCTGCCCGTGGCCCCGCTCTGCGGACGCCGCGCTACTTCGCCGCGTCCAGCGCGGCCAGGGCCTGCGCCCAGCCGACGTACTTCAGTTTCGCGAGGTCGGCAACGGTCTTGATGCCGAACGCCTCGTTCAGCAGATCACCCTGACGGTCCGAAACCCCCTTGAGCGCCGACACCGGCGCCGACAGCACCTCGGGCACACTCTTGTCCGCCCAGGCCTTGTCCAGCACGTTGCCCAGATCGATCGAAGCCACGCTCGTTCCCCTCTTCAGGTCGCGCTTCCCCACGAAGCGCGTGTTCGCCGGGTCGGCACAGACTTCTCTGCCGCCCCGGCGTCATCTACAGGCTTGTAGAGCATAGAAGAGGGGAGATGGCCCCGGAGCGCACACACAGAAGATCGGACACGAGTCCGAAAGCCGCCGCCCCGTCCCACGAGGGGGCCTCAACCCAGCGGCCGGTCTACAGAAATGTAAAGTTCTGTCAGGCGCACGCTCCGGCGGTGCGTACGGCCGTGCCGCACCCGCCCGGCATGGAGAATCATGCGCGGGTGCTCACATCTCGCCCGGACGGAGTCACAGCAGATCAGGACGGACGCGGCGCGGACCGGATCCTCACCCGGGGCACCGGCGACCACACCTCCGCCGATCCGCGGCGCACCCCGATCACCATGGTTGGCCGGAACCCCCGGCCGGATGAGGAGTTACGCGTTGTACGCCAGTACGGGCCCTTCGGGGCCTCCGGAGTCCGGTCCCCGGACTCCATCGAGTGATGAGCCCGCCCCGCACCGGGCGGGTGGACGATGACCGCCGCCCTGCTCGGCCTGCTCGCCGTGTTCGTCCTGACCGCCGGAACGGGCTACTTCGTGGCCCAGGAGTTCGCCTATGTGTCCGCCGACCGCCTGACGCTCTCCCGGGAGGCCGCGGCCGGTGACAAGCGGGCCGCCAAGGCCGTGAAGGTCCTGGAGCGGCTCTCCTTCATGCTCTCGGGCGCCCAGCTCGGCATCACCGTCACCGGCCTGGTCGTCGGCTTCCTCGCCGAACCGTCCGTCTCCGCGCTGCTGAAGCCGGCCCTCGACGGCACCGGCCTCCCCGGCGGAGTGGTCTCGGCGATCTCGGTGACGCTCTCGTTCGTCGTGGCGACCGTCATCCAGATGGTGCTGGGCGAGCTCGCGCCCAAGAACCTCGCCCTCGCCGTCCCCGAGCGGCTGGCGAAGTCCCTGGCCACCTCCACCCTCATCTACCTGCGGATCGTCGGCCCGGTCATCCACGTCTTCGACAGCGCGGCCAACCGGCTGCTGCGCCGGATCGGCATCGAACCGGTCGAGGAGCTCCACCACGGCGCCACCCTGGAGGAGCTCGGCCATCTGATCGGCGAGTCCCACGAGCAGGGCGAACTGCCCGCCGCCACAGTCGAACTCGTCGACCACGCGCTGGAGTTCTCCGAGCGCACGCTGGGCGAGGTCATGGTGCCGCGTGCCGACGTCACCTTCGTACGCCGCGAGGCCAGGGCCCTGGAGGCCGTCGAGCTGATCGGCCGGCACGGCCACTCGAACTACCCCGTGCTCGGCGACCACCCCGACGACCCCGCCGGAGTGCTCGGCGTACGGGAGCTGATGGCGCTTCCCGCCGCCGATGTCGGCCGCACCACCGCCGGGGAGCTGGCCCGCCGCCCGCTCCTGCTGCCCGAGATCCTGAAACTCCCGGCGGCGGTCGCGCAGATGCGGGAGCGGGACGACGAGTTCGCCGTCGTGCTGGACGAGCACGGCGGTGTCGCGGGCATCGTCACGTACGAGGACATCGCCGAGGAGCTGGTCGGGGAGATCGCCGACGAGTCCGACCCGGTCGACGAACACGCGGTCGCCGACGGCGCCGGCTGGGTCGTCGACGCGGGACGCCGCCTGGACGAGATCGAGGAGGCCACCGGCATCGTGCTCCCGGAGGAGGGCGACTACGACACCCTCGCCGGTCTGATCATCGACCGGCTCGGCCGCTTCCCCACCGTCGGGGACCGCCTCACCGTCTCCGGTGTCCGGATCGAGGTCCGCACCCTCGACCGGCACGTGGCCGAGTACGTCCGTATCGAACAGGAGCCGCAGGCATGAGCTTCCCCATGGCGCTCTTCGTCACCCTCCTGCTGCTGATCGGCAGCGGTTTCTTCGTCGCCGCCGAGTTCGCCCTGGTCGCCTCCAAGCGCCACCGCATGGAACAGGCGGTCCTCGCCGGGCAGCGCGGCGCCAAGGCGGCTCTCGCCGGGATGCGCGAGCTGTCCCTCATGCTCGCGGGCGCCCAGCTCGGCATCACCCTCTGCACCCTGGGCCTCGGCGCCGTCTCCAAGCCGGCCATCTCGCACGAGCTGGACCCGCTGCTGGAACGGCTCGGGCTGCCCGCCGGGCTGAGCTACGGCATCGCCTTCGCCCTGGCGATGGCCCTCGTCGTCTTCCTGCACATGGTGGTCGGTGAGATGGCGCCCAAGTCCTGGGCGATCGCCCACCCGGAGCGCTCCGCGATGCTCCTGAGCCCGGCGTTCCGGGCCATGGTCAAGGTGGTACGCCCGCTGATCCGGGTGCTGAACGCGGTCAGCAACGCGCTGGTACGGCTCTGCCGGGTGACCCCGCGCGACGAGCTCACCTCCGTGCACAACCGCGACCAGCTCACCCACCTCATCGAGGAGTCCGAGCGGCTCGGCCTGATCAGCAAGGGCGACTCCGGCCTGGTGACCCGCTCACTGACCGAGCCGCAGACCCCGGTGGCCGAACTGGCGATCCCCGCCGAGCGGATCGTGACCGTACCGGCGGATGTGGACCTCGACCGGATCCTGGCCGTCGCCACCGCCGCCGGCCGCACCCGGCTGCTCGTACGGGACGGGGAACGGGTCCTGGGATCCGTCCACGCCCGCGACGCCCTGGTGGCCCGCGCCGCCGGCCGGCGGGCGTCGGCCCGCGACCTGGCCCGGCCCGTACCGGAACTGGCACCGGACGAGACGGCCGCCCATGCGGTGGAGCGGCTGCGCGAGCGCCGCGCGACGATCGCCGTCGTACGGGACGAGCAGGGCGGGCTCTCCGGACTGGTCAGCCTCGACGACCTCCTGGCCCGGCTGCTCCACCCCCCGGCGGCACGCTAGAGGCCCGTACGCAGCCGCGGTGTGTGTCCGGCAACCGTCGGGCCGGACACACACCGCGGCCGTGCTACGACACCGCCTGCCCCTTGCCGAGGGCGATGACGCCGTTGTGCGAAACGGTGTAGAGCTCACGGTCCCGTTCCGGGTTGACGCCTATCGTCGCCCTGGGCGGGACATCGACGTTCTTGTCGAGGATCGCGTTGCGCACGACCGCTCCCCTGCCGACGCGCACGCCGTGGTGCAGCACGGAGCCCTGGACCACCGCGCCCTGCTCGACGATCACACCGGGCGAGAGCACGGACCCGGTGACCTGGCCACGGATCACGCAGCCCGGGCTGACGATCGACTCGCCGGCGATGCCTCCGGAGACGAACCGGGCCGGGGCCTGGTGGCCCGCATGGGTGTACATGGGCCAGCGATCGTTGTAGAGACTGAAGAGCGGCTGCTCGGAGATGAGGTCCATGTGGGCCTCGTAGTAGCTGTCCAGAGAGCCCACGTCCCGCCAGTACCCACGTTCGCGTTGGGTCTCGCCCGGTACCTGGTTGTCGTCGAAGTCGTAGACATGCGCGGCCCCGCGCTCGGTGAGCATGGGCAGGATGGATCCGCCCATGTCGTGGACGGAGTTCTCGTCCTCGGCGTCCTGGTGGAGGGCGTCCACGAGAACCTTCGTGGAGAAGAGGTAGTTGCCCATCGACGCGAAGACCTTGGTCGGGTCGCCGGACAGGCCGGGCGGGTCGGAGGGCTTCTCCAGGAAGCGTTCCACGCGTGAGCCGTCGGAGGCCGGGGTGATGACGCCGAAGGCGGACGCTTCCGCACGGGGCACCTTGATGCCGGCGACGGTGACGCCGGCGCCGCTCTCGATGTGCCGCTCCAGCATCTGGCGTGCGTCCATGCGGTAGACGTGGTCGGCTCCGAACACCGCTATGTAGTCCGGCTGTTCGTCGTGGACGAGGTTGAGCGACTGCAGGATGGCGTCCGCGCTGCCGAGGTACCAGCGCGGGCCGAGACGCTGCTGGGCGGGGACCGGGGTGACGTAGTTGCCGAGCAGGCTGGACATCCGCCAGGTGGTGGTCACATGGCGGTCCAGTGAGTGCGACTTGTACTGGGTGAGGACGCAGATCCTCGTGATGTCGGCGTTGACGAGGTTCGACAGGACGAAGTCGACCAGCCGGTAGGTCCCGCCGAAGGTCACCGCGGGCTTCGCCCGGTCGGCCGTCAGCGGCATCAGCCGTTTTCCCTCTCCTCCCGCAAGGACGATCCCCAGCACCGAAGGTCCAGCGCGCATGGCCACTCCCCCTTCCGAAACACCGGACCGTTCCCGGCTACACCCTTTTGACGGTCTCCTCGTACACCTCGGCAGTCCGCCGGGCGACCATGTCCCAGCCGAACTCCCGCACCGCACGTTCGCGGCCCGCCTCGCCCATCCGCCGGGCCGCCGGACGGTCGGCGAGCACCTGGCCGATCGCCTCGGCGAGGTCCGCCTCGAACCGGGCCGGTTCAGCGGCCTCGTACGGTACGAGCAGTCCGGTGCCGCCGTCGGAGACGACCTCGGGGATGCCGCCGACCGCGGAGGCGACCACGGCCGCGCCGCAGGCCATCGCTTCGAGATTGACGATGCCCAAAGGCTCGTACATCGAAGGGCAGACGAACACGGCTGCTCTGCTCAGGAGTTGGATGACGTCGGGGCGCGGGAGCATGTCCGGGATCCAGTGGACCCCGTCGCGCGAGCGCCTCAGTTCGCCGACGAGTTCGCGGAACTCGGCCTCGATCTCCGGGGTGTCGGGCGCGCCCGCGCAGAGCACCAGCTGTGCGGAGGGGTCGAGCCGGTGGGCGGCGCGCAGCAGGTGCGGGACACCCTTCTGGCGCGTGATGCGGCCGACGAACAGGACGAAGGGGCGGTCCGGGTCGACACCCAGGCGGTGCAGTACGTCGACTCCGGGGACGGGCCGGTACAGGCGGGTGTCGATGCCGTTGTGGACGACCCTGACCCGGTCGGGATCCAGCTGCGGATAGCAGCCGAGGATGTCGGCCCGCATTCCGTGCGAGACGGCGATGACCGCGTCGGCGGACTCCATGGCGGTGCGCTCGGCCCAGCTGGACAACGCGTAGCCGCCGCCGAGCTGTTCGGACTTCCAGGGCCGCAGGGGCTCCAGCGAATGGGCGGTCACCACGTGAGGGATGCCGTAGAGCAGTCCGGCGAGGTGGCCCGCGAGGTTGGCGTACCAGGTGTGCGAGTGGACGAGGTCGCGGCCTTCGAGCGCGGCGGCGATGGACAGGTCCACCGAGAAGGCGCGCAGCGCGTCGTTGGCGCCGTCGAGCTCCCGGCCCGGCCGGTGCCGTACCAGCCCGTCCGAAGCGCCTTCACCCCAGGTGTGGACCTGCAGATCGGTGAGCGCGCGTAACTCCCTGGCCAGGAACTCGACATGGACACCGGCGCCGCCGTAGACGTCCGGCGGGTACTCACGACTCAGCAGTCCCACCTTCACGTCTGACCCCCTCGTGTCATGGATGATTCTCTTCCCCTGATGGCCGCTCACATGCCTCTGCGGGAACCCGGGTGCGCGCACACCCGTCGTGCGCCGCCTCGCGTCGTCCAGTTCTGCCGGGACGCGCCCGCGGTGATCCGCGATCCACCACCGGCCGGTCCGCGCCCGCCCGGTGGGTAGCCTGGCCACGCGACCGACGGCGCCGCGAAGGCGCCCCGGCGGCAGGACGCGGCCCACAGTCAGGACGCGCCCCGCGCCGTACATCGGTGGTGCGATCGGAGAGGTGAAGAATGCGGCCCATCATTCCCGACTATCTGGCCGAGGTGCTGGGGCAGGTGGAGCCGGACGCCTCCGGGGAACCGGCCTCCTACATCCCTGAACTGGCGGCGGCTGATCCCGAGCGGCTGGGCGCGGCCTTCGCCACCGTCGACGGGCAGGTGCACGGCGCGGGTGACATCGACGTCCCGTTCACGATCCAGTCGATCTCGAAGCCGTTCGCGTACGCCCTGGCGCTGGCCGACCGCGGCTTCGGCACGGTGCTCGCCAAGGTGGGCGTCGAGCCTTCGGGGGAAGCGTTCAACGAGATCTCCCTGGAGAGCGGCACCGGACGCCCGCTCAACCCCATGATCAACGCTGGTGCGATCACCGTTCACTCCCTGGTCGCGGAGGCGGGATCGGGCCCCGCCGAGCGGGTGCGGCGCGTGCTCGACGGCCTATCGGCCTTCGCCGGCCGCCGCTTGGAGATGGACGAGAAGGTGTGCGCGTCGGAGATGGAGCACGCGCACCGAAACCTCGCCATCGCGCACATGCTGCGCAGCCACGACATCCTGACCGAGGACGCGGGGGCGGTCGTCGACGGCTACACCCGGCAGTGCTCGGTCCTCGTCACGGCCCGGGATCTGGCCATGATGGCGGCGACCCTGGCCAACCGCGGCGTGAACCCGCTCTCGGGTGAACAGGTGGTGCCGGAAGGGGTGGTGCGCCAGGTCCTGAGCGTCATGTTCAGCTGTGGCATGTACGACGCCGCGGGTGACTGGACGACCCAGGTCGGCATCCCCGCGAAGAGCGGGGTGGCCGGAGGCCTGATCGGCGCGCTTCCCGGACGTATCGGGATCGCCACCTTCTCACCCCGCCTGGACAGCCACGGGAACAGCGTCCGCGGGGTGTCCCTCTTCGAGCGCTTCTCCTCCGACATGGGCCTGCACGTGATGGAGGTCCCGTCCGCAGGGCGGGCGGTCGTGCGGTCCAGTCACGTCCTCGGCAGCGGACCGGACGCACTCCGCGTTCTGGAACTCCAGGGCGGCATCGGCTTCGCGGGCGCCGAGCGTGTGGTGCGGGAGGTCCTGGACACCGATCCGCAGGAGACCCGGGTGGCCATCGACCTCACCCGGGTCCACGCGATCGACGACGTGGCACGGCGCATGGTGCTGGAGATCGCGCGCCGGCTGACGCTGGACGGTCGGCAGGTCTACCTCGTCGACCCGGAAGCGGTGATTCCCGACCCCGAACCCGGCGACGGCGGCCGGGTCACCGTCATCCGCGAGGTACGTCAAGCAGTGCTCCCCACCGCATGAGCACCGCCCTCCCGGTGCGGACCGCAGTGCGGTTCCACGCGGGGTGGGCGACGACCGGAGACGGGCGGCGACCCGACGCCCGGTCCGAGGGCGCGGCGGTCCCTACCCCCGGTACGTCTCCAGCAGCCGCAGCCACACCTCGCTGATCGTCGGGTACGCCGGCACCGCGTGCCACAGCCGGTCGATGGGGACCTCCCCCGCGACCGCCACCGTGGCGGAGTGCAGGAGTTCGCCGATGCCGGGGCCGACGAAGGTCACGCCGAGCAGGATCTCGCGGTCCAGGTCCACGATCATCCGGGCTCGGCCCCGGTAGCCGTCGGCGTACAGGCCGGAGCCGGCGACCGACGCGAGGTCGTAGTCGACCGCGCGGACGCGGTGGCCCGCGCGTTCGGCCTCGGCGAGGGTGAGGCCGACGGAGGCCGCCTCGGGGTCGGTGAAGACGACCTGGGGGACGGCCGCGTGGTCGGCGGTGGCCGTGTGCGGGCCCCAGGGGGACGTGTCCAGGGGCGAGTCCTGCTGGGCGCGGGCGGCGATCGCGGCGCCTGCGATGCGGGCCTGGTACTTGCCCTGGTGGGTGAGGAGGGCGCGGTGGTTGACGTCCCCGACGCCGTACAGCCAGTCCGTGCCCTCGACGCGGCAGCTGTCGTCCACCGTGAGCCAGGAGCCGGGCTTCAGGCCGATCGTCTCCAGGCCCAGGTCGTCCGTGCGCGGTGCCCGGCCGGTGGCGAAGAGGATCTCGTCGGCCTCGATCCGGCCGCCGTCATCCAGGACGACCGTGACCGGGCCGTCCGGTGCGGGGCGCTCGACGGCGGTGACGGAGACACCCGTACGGATGGTGGCCCCGGCCTCCTCCAGCGCCTCGGCCACCAGCTCGCCCGCGAAGGGCTCCATCTTCGGGAGCAGGCCCCCGCCGCGGATCAGCAGTGTCACCTCGGCGCCCAGCGCCTGCCAGACGGTCGCCATCTCCACGCCGACCACTCCCCCGCCGACCACCACGAGCCGGCCGGGCACCTTCTTGGCGCTGGTGGCCTCGCGGCTGGTCCAGGGGCGGGCCTCGGTGATGCCGGGGAGGTCGGGGACGACCGCCCGGGTGCCGGTGCAGACGGCGACGGCGTGCCGGGCGGTGAGCCGGTGCCCGGTGCCGTCGGGGGCGGTGACAGTGACCTCGCGGGGGCCGGTGAGGCGTCCCGTACCGCGGTAGATGTCCGCTCCGACGCTCTCCAGCCAGTCGACCTGTCCGTCGTCCTTCCAGTTGCTCGTCTTGTCGTCGCGGTGGGCGAGGACGGCCTGGACGTCGAGGGGGCCCTGAACGGCGGTACTCAGGCCCGGGACGCGGCGGGCGTCCGCCCGGGCGACCACGGGGCGCAGCAGGGCCTTGCTCGGCATGCAGGCCCAGTACGAGCACTCGCCGCCGATCAGCTCCGACTCCACCACGGCCGTGCTGAGCCCGGCCGCGCGGGCCCGGTCGGCCACGTTCTCCCCCACCGGACCTGCGCCGATGACCACCACGTCGTACGGGGAAACCTCTACTGCATCAGTCATGGAAACAGTGTCCTCGGGAGTGTGCGCCCGGGCCACACGGGCAGGCGGAATAGCGCACGTGCAGTCACCGTTGTGCCGGACACGTCCGAACGGGCACAGGAAGAGGTATCTGGAGTATGAGCACCGTAGAGCTCACCAAGGAAAACTTCGATCAGGTCGTCAGCGACAACGGCTTCGTGCTGATCGACTTCTGGGCTTCCTGGTGCGGCCCCTGCCGACAGTTCGCGCCGGTCTACGACTCGGCGTCCGAGCGCCACCCCGACCTCGTCTTCGCGAAGGTCGACACGGAAGCGCAGCAGGAGCTGGCGGCGGCCTTCGAGATCCGGTCCATCCCGACGCTGATGATCGTCCGGGACAACGTCGCGGTCTTCTCGCAGCCCGGCGCCCTGCCCGAGGCGGCCCTGGAGGACGTCATCGGCCAGGCCCGGAACCTGGACATGGACGAGGTCCGCAAGTCCGTCGAGGAGCAGAAGCGGGCGGCGGAGGCCGGGCAGGGACAGCCGGAGCCCCAGTAGCTGCCGTACCGGCGCACGGCGCGGCCCGAAGGGCCCTGATCCGCCACCGCTGAGGGACGAAGCGGTGGTCTGCGGTCGGGGTCCTTCAGCCGTGCCCGGGACCCCTCCCCGCCGGTCAGCGCCCCGGGCCGTCTCCGTCGGCGACCTGCACCGACATGCCCGGGTCCAGTTCCTCGCCGTCGATCAGCACCGCCTCCACCGTGCGGGTCTCCGGGTCGATGTCCGCCTCCATGCCCTGGCCCGTGTACCGGGGGTAGCCCGAGGCCCCCGTCTCGCCGGTGGCGGCGACGATCGCCGAGCGGATCGGCCGTCCGGGGGCTCCGGTCCGCGTCCTGCTGTGGTCGGGGATCAGGAGGAGCTCGTAATTCTGCGGATGACTCATGGCCCCGACGCTAGACATCCCCCGTACTCCGCGCATGTCGTCGCGCCGGGGCGGTCAGCTGGACTCCCGGTGCACCGCGCTGGTGCGCAGCAGGTCGTGGTGGACGGGGGCGGTGCCTGGGTGGTGGACGAGGCGGTCGATCGTCTCGGCCAGCGGGTCCGGCATGGCGAGCTCCATGCGGACGGTGGAGAGGCGGGGCCGCAGCAGTCTGCCGAGCAGCAGGTCGTCCGCTCCGACGACCGCCGTGTCGCCGGGTATCGCGACGCCCGCGTCCTGGAGGGCCCGCATCAGCAGCATGGCGTACTCGTCGTTGTACGCGAACACGGCGTCGAGGCCCAGCTCCCGCCAGCGGTGCGCCAGCTCCGCCGCGGACTCCTCCTCGTAGTGGAGCGGGAGGGGGCTGATGTGGGCCCCGGCCGGTTCCGCCGTCCGCCGGGCCCCGGCGAGGCGGGGTTCGGAGAACGGGGTGAGGCCCGCCTCCCGGGGCATCACCACCCCGATACGGCGACGGCCGCGCGCCAGCAGGTGTCCGACCGCGCTGGCCCCGACCTGGCGCTGGTCCATGACCAGCCCGTGCGCGCCCTCGACCGGCTCCGGCCCCAGAGTGATCACCGCCTTGGCGCCGGAGCGGGTGAGGATCTCCGTGCCGTGCGGGGTGAGGGTGATGCCGGGCGGTACGACGACGGCGACGGGCCGCAGTTCGGCCCAGGCCCGCACCGCCTCGTCGTCGGCGAGGCCGGCGCTGCCGTACTGGACGACGGTGTAGTCCAGACGGCGCAGTCCGGCCTGGAGTTCCTGGAAGAAGTGCTGGTGGAGCGGGCCCGCCGGTATATGCCCGGAGGGCAGCAGGACCAGGCGGCTGTGTCCGGCGCGCAGGCTGCGGGCGGCCGCGTGCGGGACGTAACCGAGTTGGGTGGCGGCCTCCCTGACGCGGTGCCGGGTGGGTTCGCTGATCCGGACGGTGGCGTTGTTGTTCAGTACGTACGACACGGTGGCCCGGGAGACTCCGGCGAGGCGCGCGACATCGGCGCTGGTCGGTACGGAGACTTCGGCGGGCTGCTTGGGTAACTGGCTCATGGCGTGCGGCAGTCTTCCAGATCCGGCGGGCCGGGCCGCGCCCCGGGGGCGCCTCGCCGCGGCCCCCGTTCGGCGGACCCGCTCCCGGGACGGGGCCGTGCAGGTCCTACGGTGTTGCGATGACGTTCCACCACAGCGCACAGCGCACCGACAGCCAGCCCGTACCGCCCGGCAGCACCGGTCCGACCGCCACCGTCCAGGCCGATCCGCGCGAGGTGGGCCCGGTCCGCACCTCGTACGCCCCCGACCGCGACGGCGACCCCGATCCGGGCGAGATCGTCTGGACCTGGGTGCCGTTCGAGGAGATGGACGGGCGGGGCAAGGACCGGCCGGTCCTCGTCGTCGCCCGGGAGGCGGCGGGCACGCTGCTCGCCGTCCAGCTCTCCAGCA
This sequence comes from Streptomyces cyaneofuscatus, assembly GCF_033109485.1. Classification (NCBI taxonomy): domain Bacteria; kingdom Bacillati; phylum Actinomycetota; class Actinomycetes; order Kitasatosporales; family Streptomycetaceae; genus Streptomyces; species Streptomyces cyaneofuscatus. Next base: position 530,469 of record NZ_CP137002.1, read on the forward strand.
AGCAGCACGACATGGACCACGAGTGGGTGGCGCTGGGGGCCGGCCCCTGGGACAGCTCCGGCCGGCAGTCCTGGGTGGATCTGGACCGGGTGCTGCGGGTCCACGAGGACGGGATGCGGCGCGAGGCCTGTGCCCTGGACCGGGACCGGTTCGATTCCGTCGTCGGGCGGCTCCGGGAGCGGTACGGCTGGAACTGACCGGGAGCCGTGCTTCCGGTCCGGCCGGGCCGCTGCGGGAGCGGTGCTTCCGGGGCCGGCCGCCGCTCGCCGGTGCGGGGTGTACGGCGCATGCTGGTTCCGGAGCGGTGCGGTGGCGACCGCATTTCCGGTGGCTCAGGCGCACCCTTGTGCGATCCCTGGGTACGGGTTTGGGTGGTAGGTACGCAACTGAGAAGGAGGCGCCTCATGTCCTCGGACACACCTGGCGGCCCCGGCGCACACCCGGATCACGCCACCCTCGACGAGGGTGCGGCCCAGGATTTACTGCGCGGCATATGTTTCAAGACGGGTCCCCCTCGCATCGTGGGGGTGGAACTCGAATGGCTCATCCATGACCAGGAGAATCCCGCCGTTCCAGTGGCCCAGGAGCGGCTGGACAGCGCCGTCGCGGCCCTCCGGGAGCTGCCCCTGAGCGCCGCACTGACGTTCGAGCCGGGCGGGCAGCTGGAGCTCAGCTCCCAGCCGGCCGGCTCCCTGATGGAGTGCGTCGGGACGACCGCGGCGGACCTGGCCGCCGTCCGCGCCTCGCTCGGCCGGGACGGGCTCGCCCCGGTCGGCCTCGGCGTGGACCCGTGGCAGACGCCGCACCGCAGGCTGCGCGAGCCCCGGTACGACGCGATGGAGGCGGCGCTCGACCGGGCGGGCCCGTCCGGGCGGGCGATGATGTGCACCTCCGCCTCCGTGCAGGTCTGCCTGGACGCGGGCGAGGAGGAGCCGGGCCCGCTCGGCTACCGGCGGCGCTGGCAGCTCACCCATCTGCTCGGTGCCGTCCTGGTGGCCGCGTTCGCCAATTCGCCGTTCCGGCAGGGCCGCCCGACCGGCTGGAAGTCCTCCCGGCAGGCCTTGTGGGCCGATCTCGACCCGGTACGGACGCTGGCGCCGGGCAGCGGGCTTCCCCCGCGTGAGGCGTGGGCCGCGCATGTGCTGGACACGACCGTGATGTGCGTCCGCCGCGAGGAGGGCCCCTGGGACGTGCCCGAGGGCCTCACCTTCCGCGAGTGGATCCGTACCGGCGCGCCCCGGCCGCCGGTACGGGCCGATCTCGACTACCACATCACCACCCTGTTCCCGCCGGTCCGGCCGCGCGGGCACCTCGAACTGCGCATGATCGACGCGCAGAGCGGCGCGGACGGGTGGCTGGTGCCGCTCGCCGTCGCCACCGCCCTGTACGACGACCCGGAGGCCGCCGAGACCGTGTACCGCACCGTGAAGCCCCTGGCCGAGTCGGCGGGATCCGCTCCCGCGCCGCGCAACCCGCTCTGGACGACGGCCGCCCGCGAGGGCCTCGCCGATCCGGAGCTGCGGGCGGCGGCCACGGTCTGCTTCGACACGGCGCTCACCGCGCTCGACCGGATGGGCGCCGACAAGGCGGTACGGGACACCGTGGCGGCCTTCAACGACCGGTATGCGGCCCGGGGCCGATGTCCGGCCGACGATCTGCTCGATTCAGGCGTTCTCACCGATCCGGTCCGGCCGACGGGCCTCATCGGCTCCACGGACGACCCGCACACCGGAAGGGTGGCCTCAGCATGACCGACGACCGCACCCCCTCCGTCTCCACCGCGGACGGCTTCCCGACGGGCTCCGGCGGCCATGACCCCGAGGTGCTCCGGCAGCGCGCCCTCGACGCGCTGCTGACCGCCCGGGCGCGCACCGTCACCCTCACCGACAGCGTCGACGACGGTGAACTCACGGCCCAGCACTCCCCCTTGATGTCCCCGCTCGTCTGGGACCTGGCCCATATCGGCAACCAGGAGGAGCAGTGGCTGCTCCGCGCGGTCGGCGGGCGTGAGGCGCTGCGCCCCGAGATAGACGGGCTGTACGACGCCTTCGAGCACCCCCGCGCGGCCCGGCCCTCGCTGCCGCTGCTGGCACCCGCCGAGGCACGGACGTACGCCTCCGATGTACGGGGCAGGGCCCTGGACATCCTGGAGGGCGCCCCGCTGCACGAAGGGGGCCGTCCGCTGGAGCGGGCCGGGTTCGCCTTCGGGATGATCGCCCAGCACGAACAGCAGCACGACGAGACGATGCTGATCACCCATCAGCTGCGCACGGGCCCGGTCGCGCTGACCGCTCCCGCGCCGCCCGCACCCACGGACGCCGCCACGCTGCCCGCCGAAGTCCTCGTCCCCGGCGGCCCGTTCACCATGGGCACCTCCGCCGAGCCGTGGGCCCTGGACAACGAACGGCCCGCGCACCGGCGTGAGGTGGCCGCCTTCCACCTGGACACCGCGCCCGTCACCTGCGGTGCGTACCGGCGGTTCATCGAGGACGGCGGCTACACCGACCCCCGCTGGTGGGCGCCCGAGGGCTGGGACATGGTCCGTGAACACGACCTGGCCGCCCCGCTGTTCTGGCACCGGGACGCCGGGCAGTGGCTGCGCCGCCGGTTCGGGGTGACCGAGCCGGTGCCGGACGACGAGCCGGTGCTGCACGTCAGCTGGTACGAGGCGGACGCGTACGCCCGCTGGGCCGGCCGGCGGCTGCCCACCGAGGCCGAGTGGGAGAAGGCCGCCCGGCACGATCCCGCCACCGGGCGTTCGCTGCGCTACCCCTGGGGCGACACGGACCCGACCCCCGAGCAGGCCAATCTGGGCCAGCGCCATCTGCGCCCGGCGCGGGCCGGTGCGTATCCGGCGGGCCGGGCGCCGTCCGGCGCGGGGCAGCTGATCGGCGATGTGTGGGAGTGGACCTCCAGCGACTTCCTGCCCTACCCGGGCTTCGTCGCCTTCCCCTACCGGGAGTACTCGGACGTGTTCTTCGGACCGGGCCACAAGGTGCTACGCGGCGGCTCGTTCGCCGTGGACCAGGTCGCCTGCCGGGGCACCTTCCGCAACTGGGACCTGCCGGTGCGGCGGCAGATCTTCTCCGGGTTCCGCACCGCGAGGGACGCCTGATGTGCCGTCATATCGCCTATGTGGGCGACCCGGTGGCCCTCGGGACCGTGCTGGCCGAGCCGCCGCACTCTTTGGTGCGCCAGTCCTGGGAGCCGCGCCGCCAGCGGTACGGGACGGTCAACGCGGACGGTTTCGGCGTCGGCTGGTACGCGGACGGCGACCCGGTGCCCGGCCGCTACCGGCGCCAGGGGCCGATCTGGCACGACCAGACGTTCGTGGACCTCGCCCGGGTGGTGCGGTCGACCGCGCTGCTCGCCGCCGTACGGGACGCCACCGAGGCGGGTGCGGACGGGGAGGCCGCGGCCGCTCCGTACGCCGCCGGGCGGCTGCTCTTCAGCCACAACGGCGCGGTGCCGGGCTGGCCGGCCTCCCTGGCGGGCCCGGCCGCCGCGCTGCCCGCCGAGGAGCTGCTCTCGCTGGCCGCCCGCAACGACTCCGCGCTTCTCTGGGCGCTGGTCCTGCACCGCGTCGCCGCCGGGGACGACCTGCCGAGGGCGGTCGCGGAGACCGTACGGGAGGTCGCGGAGGCGGCACCCGGGTCCCGGCTCAATCTGCTGGTCACGGACGGCACCGCCATCGTGGCCACCGCCTGGGGCGACACCCTCTGGTACCTCCACGACCCGGGCCGCTCGACCGCCGTGGCCTCGGAGCCGTACGACGACGATCCCCGCTGGCGCGAGGTCCCCGACCGCACCCTGCTGGTCGCGACCTCCGCAGACGTCACCCCCACACCGCTCAAGGAGCCCGCCGCGTGAGCCCTTTCCTGCTGACCCGCACCCTGCCGGAGGACGCGACGGACGCGGCGCTGCGCGCCGATGTCCTGAGCGGGCTGACCCGGCACCCCAAGACGCTGCCGCCCAAGTGGTTCTACGACGCGCGCGGCAGCGAGCTGTTCGAGGACATCACCCGGCTGCCCGAGTACTACCCGACCCGCGCCGAGCGGGAGATCCTGGAGGAGCGCGCCGGGGAGATCGCCGCGGTCTCGGGCGCCCGGACCGTGATCGAGCTGGGCTCGGGCTCCTCGGAGAAGACCCGTCATCTGCTGGAGGCCCTGGACGGGCTGGAGAGTTACGTACCGGTGGACGTGAGCGAGAGCGCGCTCACCGGGGCCGCCGAATCGCTGCTCGCCGAGCACCCCGCGCTCTCCGTGCACGCCCTGATCGCCGACTTCACCGGCGGACTCGCGCTGCCCGGCACGCCCGGGCCCCGGCTCGTCGCCTTCCTCGGCGGCACGATCGGCAATCTGCTCCCCGAGGAGCGGGCCGGCTTCCTGCACTCGGTGCGCTCGCTCCTGACCCCCGGCGACGCGCTGCTGCTCGGCACGGACCTGGTCAAGGACGAGGAGACGCTGGTCGCGGCCTACGACGACGCGTCGGGCGTGACGGCGGCCTTCAACAAGAACGTGCTGAACGTCGTCAACCGGGAGCTGGGCGCCGACTTCCCGCTCGACGACTTCGAGCATGTCGCGGTGTGGAACCCGGAGCAGCGCTGGATCGAGATGCGGCTGCGCGCCCGCCGGGCGCTGACCGTGAAGATCCGGGAGCTGGACCTGGTGGTGCCGTTCGAGGCCGGTGAGGAGCTGCGTACGGAGGTGTCGTCGAAGTTCCGCCAGGAGGATGTGCGCGAGGAGCTGGCCGCGGCCGGGCTCCAGCTCGCTCAGTGGTGGACGGACGCTGCGGGGCGGTTCGCCCTGTCGCTGGCCACCGCGGTCTGAGCGACGGCTGTCTCGGGAGCCGTCGTCGTCCGGTCCGTTCCGGCGACGGCGGCTCTCGCCGTACGGGCCAGTGCCCGGCGGCCCGGCTCACGGCTCCCCACGGTTCCCGCGTGATCGCCTGCCGGGATGGGGGCGAGGACGTCGACCTCGGCGGTGAGCCCCGCCGCCCGCACCACCCTCCACAGGGAAGCGGCGAGCGGATCGTCCCCCACGAACGCCACGGCGCCCGGGGCGCGGTAGGTGATGCGGACCGGTCGTACGGAGACCTCCGCGTCGATCGCCGCCTGGAACACGGCCGGCCGGAACACCCCGCCGCTCCCCCGCCCGCACCAGGTGCTGCCCTCGGGGAACGCCACGACGCGGGAGCCCGAACGCAGGGCTCCGGCGACGGTGTCCACGGCCCCCGGCAGCGCGCGCAGCCGGTCCCGGTCGATGAAGAGCGTGGAGCCGAGCCCGGCGAGCCGGCCGAGCAGCGGCCAGCGCCCGACCTCGCTCTTGGCGAGCATCCGGCCGGGTAGCACGGAGGCGACCAGGGGGATGTCCAGCCAGGAGACGTGGTTGGCGACGACGAGCTCGCCGCCGGGGCCGTAGGCGTACGGATGCACCCGGACCGTCACCCGTACGCCGAAGGCACGCGGCACACCCCGGGCCCAGCGCCGTACCAGCCACGCCCGCGGAGCCTTGGGAAGCAGCCGGACCGGCAGGGCGCAGGCCACCCCCAGCAGCGTCCACGCGCAGCCGGTCAGCAGCCGCAGGACGGCGGGGAGCGGCGCCCGGACCGGGCCGGTGTGCCGGGCGCAGGCGTGCGGGGTGCAGGGGGCGACGGGCAGCCAGGCGCTCGTGGCGGTGGGACGGGAGGCGCTCACGCGTGCGGGACGGGCGGTGCTCACGTCTGCGGGACGGGCGGCGCTGACACCGGGCGTACGGGCGGCGCTCACGTCTGCGGGGCGAGCGAGAGGAAGCGGCGCAGGTAGCGCGGGTCGGTGCGGCGCAGCGAGAGCAGGACGTACAGGTCCGCCACGTTGAACTCGGGGTCGTACGCCGGGGCTCCGCAGACCCAGGCGCCGAGCCGCAGATAGCCGCGGAGCAGGGGCGGCAGGTCCGCCCGGGAGCCGGGTCCGGCCTCCGGGTGCGCGGAGGCGTCCCAGAGGCGGTGCGGGGAGACCCAGAACTCCTCGGGCGCCAGGTGGGCGGTGCGTACGGTGTTCCAGCTGCGGGCGGCGAGCGTGCCGCCGTCGGCCAGCGGCAGGGAGCAGCAGCCCGCCAGCCAGGTGTGGCCGGAACGCTCCATGTAGCGGGCGAGCCCGGCCCAGACGAGGGCGATGACGGCGCCGTCGCGGTGGGCGGGGTGGACGCAGGAGCGGCCGACCTCGACGAGGTCGTCGCGGATGGGCGCGAGGCGGGTGAGGTCGAACTCGCTCTCCGCGTAGAGCCGTCCGGCTATCCGGGCGCGGTCGGGCGGCAGCAGGCGGTAGGTGGCGACGACCTCGTCCGTGGCGGTCTCGCGGACCAGCAGGTGGTCGCAGTACGCGTCGAACGCGTCGCTGTCGATGCCCGGTTCGGGCCCCTCCAGCCTGGCTCCCAGCTCACCGGCGAACACCTGGTGGCGCAGGCGCTGGGCGGCGCGTACGTCCTCCTGGCCGGTGGCGAGGGAGACCCGGTAGGCGGGTTCGGGGAGACGGGGAGCGGCGGGGGCGGGCCGGGTGGGGAACGGTGCGGGCGGGGCGGTGGGCAGCACGGTCATGGCAGTCTCCGGGGACGGATCAGCAGGGACGGCTGCCGGGCCCTCGGGGTGCGAAGGCCCGGCCCCCTACTTCTTCCGTCACCGGCTGGATTCGACGTGTCCGCCGTGGAGCGCGGGGATGTGCGACGGCTGAATCCCCAGGGACGCCGTCCGGCCGTCCAGGGGTACCGGCGGCCCGGTCAGCTGCCGGCGAGCATGGCCGTGATGCGCTCCGACGCCTTCTTCGCCGCCAGGGCCGGGTCGGCGCCCGTGAGCACCGCCGTCATGTACGGCTTGATCGGGTTCTCCGCCTCGACCTTGGCCCACTGCGAGGAGTTGGGCGTGGCGCGGCCCTGGCTCGCGCCCTCGGCCATCGCGGCGGTGCCCTCCTCGCCTTCGACGACGTGGGCGAGCTTGGGCTTGTTGGGAACGTAGCTCATGGTGCGGGCGAGTTCGGTCTGCCACTTCTCGCTCGCCAGCGCCTTGACGACGGCGATACCGGCGCTGCGCTGGTCGGCCTTCTTCGGGACGATGAGGTCCGAGCCGCCGGTGAAGACGGAGCCGGGGGCCTTGGCGGTCTTGCCGGGAATGGGGAAGTAGCCGAGCTTTCCCTTGAGTTCGGGATTCTTCTGCTCGATGAGCGCGGCGCTGCCGGGGAGCGAGATGATCTGGGCGACGTCTCCCTTGGCGAATACGTCGTTCTGCGGCGGCTTCTCCTCGTCGGAGTCCGCCGGCCCCTCGCCGAGCGCCTGGAGTTCCTTGTAGAAGTTCATTCCGGCGAGCGCCTGGGGGGTGTCCAGGGTGCCCCGCCAGTCACCGCCGCCGCCCTCGGCGAGTTCGCCGCCCTCGTCCCAGATGAATCCGGCCAGCACGTACCAGTTCTGACCGGCCAGATAAATACCCTGCTTGCCCTGGGTGTTGAGCTTCTCGGTGTCCGAGATCCACTCGGCGCGCGTCTTGGGGAGGTCGTCCACGCCGGCGGCCTTGAAGATGTCCTTGTTGTAGATCACCACGCGGTTGGCCGCGTACCAGGGGATGCCGTACTGCACACCGCTGATCTGGCCGGGCTGGGCGAGGCCGGGCAGCCAGTCCTCGCTGCCCAGGTCACGCATCGATTCGAGGGTGAGGTCACGCAGGCCGCCGCTCTCCGCGTACTGCGCGACCTGGGTGTTTCCGACCTCGATCACATCGGGGGCGTCGTCGCTCTCCAGGGCGTCCAGGACCTTGGGGCCGATGCCGCCCCACTCCTGGATCTTGAACTCCAGCGTGACGGAGGGATTCTCCTTCTCGTACGTGCTGGTGAACTTCTCCAGGAATCCCTGCGAGACGCTGTCCTTCATCAGCCAGACCGTCACCGTGCGGTCTCCGCCACCCGAGCCGGAGAAGTAGCCACATCCGCTGAGCGTGACGGACGAAACGAGCGCGACGGCTCCGACGAGTATGCGGTTCTTCACGTGGTCACCTTCTGCGAAACGGCACGACGAAATCAGGACCCGGTGTGGGGGGATTGCGGGCGGCGCTCGCACGGGTGTTTGGCTGAATTTTGGTATGGACCAATCAGTAGGTCAAGGCGTGTGCTCGTCCCCATTCGCCCCACTCGCCCTCTCGCGCGACACCCGGCTTTGAGGCACCGTGGTCAGCAGAGAGGAGACAAAACATGTCCAACCACACCTATCGGGTCACCGAAATCGTAGGAACCTCCGAGGAGGGCATCGACGCGGCGATCCGGAACGGCGTCGCAAGAGCCGCGGAAACGTTGCACAATCTCGACTGGTTCGAGATTAACCAAGTGCGCGGTCATATCGAGGATGGCCGAATCGCGCACTACCAAGTCGGCCTGAAGGTGGGCTTCCGGCTCGACGAAAACGCCTGATCAGGTACGCCCGTCCCGCTCCTGTCCATCCTTCAGCGCCTGTGACGGGTCGAACCAGCGGGCCCGGACCACCGGGAATCCGGCCACTTCGGCCGCATCGCAGACCAGCTCGTCGTCGTCGACGAGCATGCGCACCTCACGCGACCGGCCCAGCCGCCGGAGGATGTCCAGCTTCGTCCGGCGGGCCGGGCGCCGGTCGTCGTTGCGCCGCATGAACAGCTGTCCGCCGGGCAGTCCCTGACGGCTCAGCCAGTCCACGGTGGCCCGGCGGCAGCGCTCGGGCCGCCCGGTCAGATAGACGACCTCGCACTCCTCGGCGCTCGCGAGCACGAGGGCCACCCCTTCGGCCAGCGGCGGATCGTCCGGGGCGGCGGCGAAGAAGCCGTTCCAGTCGCGCTTCGGCCCTTCCAGGAAGTGCTGCCGGTGGGCCGTGTCGGCGAGCGTGCCGTCGAGGTCGAACACGGCCAGCGGCCGGGCGTCTTCGTTCATCCGGCCAGCTTAGGAAAGCTCGGCGCCGACCGCGTACCGAAGCACTCCGGCCCTGCCCCCGACAGCTGACGCCCGGCCCCGCCGGGAAGGACCGGCGGGCGGCTGCCGCCGTCACCGCTGCCCGTTTGTCTCTACGGACGGCCGAGGTCAGAAGGCACTCTCACTCTGGCGCCGGTATCGACCGCGGCGCGACCACCGACCGAGGAGAGACGGCGATGTCCGACCACACCGAGAGCGTCTACCGCGTCGTACTCAACGACGAGGAGCAGTATTCGATCTGGCAGGCCGAGCGCGAGCTGCCCGCGGGCTGGCGGGCCGAGGGAACCCAGGGCAGCAAGGAGGAGTGCCTCGACCACATCGGGCGGGTGTGGACGGACATGCGCCCCGCCAGTCTGCGCCACCGGATGGAGAGCGAGGCCGCCGAGGCGGCCACCGGTAGGGCCGGATGCCAGAGCCTCCCGGTCTGATCCGCCTACCGACACCGAGGGGAAGTCCGGCGATGAACTCCGTCTCCCAGCCGAGATACCGGTCGGCCCTCGTGGCGCAGGCTGCCGGGCCTGCGGACGAGGTAGCCCTACCGTCCGACACCATTCAGCCGCCCGGCCCCGCATCCGCCGGGTACGGCCCGGACCGTGCGGGCGCGCTGTCGGCCGTCGGCGGGACGCCTCTGGTGGAACTGACCCGGCTGGTGCCCGGCGCCCGCTTCCGGGTCTGGGCCAAGCTGGAGTCGGTCAGCACCGGCGGCAGCATCAAGGACCGTTCCGCCTACGCCATGCTGAGCCACGCCGTCGCCACCGGCGCGGTGGTCCCCGGCAGCGGTACCGTGGTCGAGTCCAGCTCGGGCAACCTCGGTGTCGGCATGGCCCAGGTCTGCCGCGCCCTGGACCTGCGGTTCATCTGCGTGGTGGACCCACGCACCAATCCGCAGAACATCGCGATCATGCGAGCGCTCGGCGCCGATGTGCACACGGTCACGGAAGGCGACCCGGTCACCGGCGAGTTCCAGCCGGTGCGGATCGCACGCGTGCGGGAGCTGGTCGACGCGCTGCCCGGGGCCTACTGGCCCAACCAGTACGCCAACCCCCGCAACGCCTGGGCGCACCGGATCACCATGGCGGAGATCGTCGAGGACCTGGGCGCCGCGCCCGACTACCTGTTCTGCACGATCAGTTCCTCGGGCACTCTGCGCGGCTGCGGCGACCTGATCCGCGACCGCGGACTGCCCACCCGGGTGGTCACCGTGGACGCCGAGGGCAGCGCCATCTTCCGGCCGCCGACCGGACGCCGGCTGATCCCCGGTCATGGCGCGGCGGTCCGGCCCCCGCTCTACCGGGGCGGGCTCGCCGACGAGGTGGTGCACGTCAGCGATCTGGACAGCCTGGTGGGATGCCGCCGGCTGGCGCTGCGCGAAGGGCTGCTGCTCGGCGGCTCCTCCGGCGCGGTGGCCACGGCCCTGCAACAGATGGGCGACCGCATCCCGGACGGTGCCACCTGCGTGCTGATGATGCCGGACCGTGGCGAACGTTATCTGAACACGATCTACGACGACGGGTGGGTGGAGCGCCAGTTCGGCGAGGTGTCCCACCTGTGGAAGGACGAGGTGGCCGACGTGGCCGAGAACAGCGGGATGACCGGGGTGGCAGGATGCTGACGATCGGCAACGGAGACGTACGGCGGCTTCTGGACGACCGGGAGCGGGAGGTACTGGACGCCGTGCGCGAGGCGTATCTGCTCCATGCCGCCGAAGACACGTCGCTGCCGCACTCGGTGTTCCTGCGCTTTCCCGACGACCCCGGCAACCGGATCATCGGGCTGCCCGCGTACCTGGGTGGGGCGGAGCCACTGGCCGGGATGAAGTGGATCGCCTCCTTTCCCGGGAATGTCGCGGAGGGTCTGGAGCGCGCTTCCGCCGCGATCATCGTCAACTCCATGCGGACGGGCAGGCCGGTGGCTCTCGTGGAGGGGTCCACCATCTCCGCTCGCCGCACCGCGGCGAGCGCCGCTCTCGCCGCCGTCTCCCTGCCGTCCGAGGACGGCCGGGAGACGGGTGTGTCGCTGATCGGCTGCGGTGTGATCAACTTCGAGGTGCTCCGCTTCCTCCTGGTCGTACGGCCGGAGATCACCGACATCACCGTCCACGACCTGGATGCCCGGCGGGCCGCGGACTTCCGGGACCGCTGCTCCGCCGAACTGGCCGGGGACGGCCGTGTGGTGCGCGTGGCGGAGAGCGCCGGGGCGGCGCTCTCCGCGCACCGGCTGGTCAGTCTGGCGACCACGGCCACCGTGCCCCATCTGGATCTCGACGAGTGCCTGCCGGGCACGCTGGTGCTGCACGTGTCACTCCGGGACGTCACGGTCGAGGGCGTCCTGGACGCGGTGAACGTGGTGGACGACCCCGACCATGTCTGCCGGGCGGCCACGTCGGTCCATCTGGCGGAGACGCGGGTGGGCAGCCGCTCGTTCATCGGCGCCACGCTCGGCGAGCTCCTGAGGGACGCGGAACCGGGCCCGCGGGACCCGGCACGCACCACTCTGTTCTCGCCGTTCGGTCTCGGGGTACTGGATCTGGCGCTGGCCGGACTGGTGGTGCGCGAGGCTCGCGCGGCCGGTGTCGGCCACGAGATCGCCGGCTTCCTCCCGGAACCCAGGACCGTCGAGACCGTCTGAGCGGGCCCGCGTCTGGGGAGCGGCCCCCCATATTTCGGCTGCACCCCCATACCTCTTGGCCAGGAACCGACTTCTCGCAGGTCAGAGCCGATCCTCACCCACGGCCCCCGTGCGTTTCCGGACGCGCACGGGGGCCGTTCCGCGCTCATGGACATCGCGGGGGCGACCGGAGGTGGGGGCACCGCGGAAATCTGGGGGTGGTGTACCGATGTCCCGCGCGCCCTCGGACTCGATGCTCGGTGACACCGGCGAGAGCCGTTGCCGAGCGAGGAGGAAGATCCATGAGGAATACGGTGCGCGTGAGCGTCGTCGCTGTGGACCCGGTGCTGGAGGCAGGCACCTTGAGCGCCCTGGCGAGCAGCCCGGAGATCCTGCCCGCCGTCGGGGGCGAGCTTCCGGACGTGACGGTCGTCGTGGTCGACCGGGTGGCCGACCCGGTTCTGGACCTGCTGCGCCGTACCCGGGCCGCTGACCACCGCCCGGAGGTCGTCCTGGTCGCCACCGAGCTGAGCCCGCCGGAGGCGCTGCACGCCATTGCCACGGGGGCCCGGGGTCTGCTGCGCCGCCGGGAGACCAGCGGCCCGCGACTGGCCCACGCCGTGCTGGCCGCGGCGAGCGGGGACTGCACGGTGCCGCCCGATCTGCTGGACGGGCTGCTGGAGCAGCGTACGGAGGACGCCGGGGCGGGTGTCGCCGATGCCTGGGGGGCGGCGGGGCTCAGTGAGAGGGAACGCGCGGTGCTCCGGCTGGTGGCCGAAGGCCACGAGACCAGCGAGATAGCGGGACGGCTCTCGTACTCGGTCCGGACGGTGACGACGGTGATGCACAACGTGACCCAGCGATTCCGGCTGAGGAACCGCGCCCACGCGGTCGCCTACGCGCTCCGGGCGGGTCTCCTGTGAGCGCCGCGCCGCCCACCGCCCGCACCCCGGCCGGCGCCTCCGCGCCCCACCGTGCCGCCACGGACCGGACCGCGGTGCGCGTCCACGTGCGCGCCGCGGACGACGACCTGCGGCGGTCCTGGCACCGCCGGCTGTCCGGGGCGGGAATCCCCCTGGTGGAGGGCGGATCGCCCCGCCCCGATCTGGTCGTGCTGGCCGCCGGGAGGACCGTGGACGAGGCGGTCGAGTCGTGCCCCGCCCCCGCGCTCAGAGGCCGGAACCGGCACGGGGTCCTGGTGGCCGCCCAGTCGGTCTCCCCGGACGGTGTGCTGCGGGCGGTGCGGGCGGGGGCCCGGACGATCCTGCGGACCACCGACGCCACTCCGGAGCAGCTGGTGGCCGCCGTCCACTCGGCCCACCACGGCGACGGCCGGCTTCCCTACGGTGTGCTGGTGCGCCTGCTCGGCGCCTCCCAGCAGTCGGGTCCCGAGCCCGCGACGGCTCTCCCCGACACTCCCCGTACCGCCCGGACAGCCCCGCTGACGCCGCGCCAGACAGCAGTGCTCACCCTGGTCGCCGAGGGCCACGGCAACGCGGTGATCGCCCAGGCGCTGTCCTGCTCGGAGCACACCGTCAAGAACGTCATCTACGAGCTGATGGCCCGGCTCCAGGTCCGGAACCGGGCCCATGCGGTGGCACGCGCGGTGCGAGCCGGGCTGATCTGACGCAGCGGCCCCGCAGGAGCCGCGAACCGCGTGTGGGCCCGAGGTCGGTGACCTCGGGCCCGCACGCGGTTCCGTCGCGTCAGTGGACGAGATCACCGCGGACGGTGCCGCTGCCGGGCGCGGGCTCGGCCAGATCCGAACCGGTGAGCGACACCTGCCGGTTGTGCTGGTCCACGTGGACGACGCTGGGCACGAGCGCCTTGGCCTCGGCGTCGGCGACGGAGGCGTACGAGATGATGATGACCAGGTCTCCCGGCTGGACCAGCCGCGCCGCGGCTCCGTTGATGCCGATGATCCCGCTGCCGCGTTCGCCGGAGATGACGTAGGTCTCCAGGCGGGCGCCGTTGGTGATGTCGACGATCTGGACCTGCTCACCGGGGAGCAGGTCGGCGGCGTCCATGAGGTCCTCGTCGATCGTCAGCGATCCGACGTAGTGCAGATCGGCCTGGGTGACGGTGGCGCGGTGGATCTTGGACTTGAACATGGTCCGGAACATGGCGTGGTCTCCAGTATCTGTCGTACGGGAAGGGGATGGACAACGGGTTGCTCAGTGGTGACCGTCGGAGCCGGCCCCGGTCGCCCCGGCGGGTGCCTTGCGGGGTTCGGCCGGAGCGGGCACCTCGGCGGGCGCCGGTTCGGCGGGGGCGGTGATCGCGGTCATCGTGGCCCGGCGCACCGGGCGGGAGAAGGTGGCGGCCAGAGCCATGAGCACCATCCACCCGGCGAGCACCGCCGCCGCGGCCCGCACCCCGAAGCCGTCCAGCAGCAGGCCGCCTGCCAGCGCCCCCAGCGACAGCGCGCCGTTGGCCAGCAGGCTGGACGCGCTCAGCACCCGGCCACGCAGTCCGTCGGGGGTGACGGCCAGCTGGTAGGTGCCGACCGCCACGTTCCAGATGGGCCCGACGAACCACATCGCCGTGTAGGCGATCGCGGCCGGCCACAGCCCGCCCCCGAAGGCCAGTACGCACATGAGCAGGGCCCACACCCAGTTGGCCCCGATCACCAGGGAATTCATCCTGAGGGTGCGGCCGATCCGGCCGGCGACCAGCGCCCCGAGCATCCCGCACCCGCCGGCCACGCCCACGAGCACACCGATCGCTGCCGGACCCGCGCCCTCCTCGGCGAGCAGCACGATCATCAGCAGGAAGAGCGCGCGGAACAGCAGGTTGCTCCCGGCCACCAGGAGCGCGGTGGTGCGCAGCAGCGGTTGCCGCCAGAGCCAGGTGAGCCCCTCGGCCATCCGGCCCGCCTGCCGCCGCACCCGGGTGGTGCGGCTCTCCCCCGCCGCGCCGCCGCTCGGACCGGCCCCGGCCCGTTCGCCGGGGCGGGCCGTCTGGAAGTCCTTCCGGATGCCCAGCAGGGTGGCCAGCGAGACGAGATACGCGAAGGTCTCCAGCACGAAGGGGACCGCCCGGCCGACACCGAAGAGAATCCCCCCCAGGGGAGTCCCGATCATGGTGGCGGCCCGGCCCCGCGCCTCGTTCCCGGCGAGCGCCGCCGACAACTGGCTGGGGTGGACCACGTTGGGCACAGCGGCGGTGGAGGCAAGCCCGTTGAGGACCGTGAGCGTGCCCTCCACGAACCCGACCACCATCACATGGGCCAGCCGGAGTTCGCCCAGGAGCAGGGCCAGCACCACACTCGCCGCGCCGACGGCACGCAGTCCGTCGCACCACATCATCACGCGCTTGCGGTTCCAGCTGTCGACCAGGATCCCGGCCGGCAGCTGGAAGATCAGGGCGGGCAGCAGCACCACGAACCCGACCAGCCCCGCGGCGGAGGGCGACCCCGTGACCGCGAGCACCAGCAGCGGGTAGGCCACCGTGGACGCCGTGGATCCGATGATCGCCACCGCCGAACCGCTCCACAGCAGCAGGAAATCCCGATTGCGCCGCAAGGGCGGTGGCGCGGGTGCGGCACCCGCGTGGTCGGCGACCCTGCTCATGGGCCTGTTCTCCATTCAGACACGGGGAATCCTCTCGAAGGCCGCACGGGACACCCGGCACGACGGTTGGGCCACCGGGCCGCACGGTGACGTCAGCGTGCCGCGCGGCGGCGGACCGGCCCAGGGAAGGACGCGCAGAATGGGGCGCACCCACCGTGCCGACGACTCCGCCGGATGTTCTCTGCCCTGTCGGGAGCCGTGCGCCGACCCTGGCCGGTATGACCGCAAACCCTTCAGCCCTGTTCACGCCGGCCTCGGCCGAGTCCCGGACCTCAGGGCAGACGCTTCCTCATCTGATGACGGCCGCCCCCGGGGGCTCCGCGGCGGGCCGGCTGGCCGCCGCCCGGCCGGAGATCCGCGCCCGACTGCGTGAGCACGGTGCCGTGCTGCTGCGTGGTTTCGGCGACGACGGCGTGGACGGCTTCGAGCGGACGGTCCGCGCCATCGGCGGCGAGCCGCTGACGTACGCGGAGCGCTCCTCGCCCCGCTCCACCATCAAGGGCCAGGTCTACACCTCGACCGACTATCCGCCCTCCGAGGAGATCTTTCTCCACAACGAGAACTCCTACCAGGCGACCTGGCCGCTGACGCTGTTCTTCCTCTGCGTGACCCCGCCCGACACGCTGGGCTCCACCCCGCTCGCCGACACCCGGCGGGTGCTGGCCGCGATCGACCCGCAGGTACGGGAGGAGTTCGCCGCCCGGGGCTGGATGGTGGTGCGCAACTTCACGGACGGCTTCGGCGTCCCCTGGCAGCACGCCTTCAACACCGAGGACCGCGCCGAGGTCGAGGCGTACTGCGCTCGCAACGGTGTGGTCGCCGAGTGGACCCCGGGGGGCCTGCGGACCCGGGCACGCCGCGAGGCGGTGCACCGGCATCCGGTGACCGGGGAGCGCGTGTGGTTCAACCACCTGACGTTCTTCCACGTCACCACGCTGGGGCCGGACCTCTGCGGTGCGCTGCGGGAGATGTACGAGGAGGCGGACCTGCCGACCAACACCTATTACGGCGACGGCGCCCCGGTGCCGGACGAGGTGGTGGCACACCTGCGGGACTGCTACCGCGCCGAGCAGCGGCGCTTCGACTGGCAGCAGGGCGATGTGCTGGTCGTGGACAACATGCTGGCCGCACACGCCCGGGAGCCGTTCACCGGCCCCCGCAAGATCGCCGTCGCCATGGCCGAGCCGTCCAGCGGTCCGGTCGAACAGGACTGACCCGCCGCCCGGCCCCGTACGCCGACCGCGCCCCACCGCCCCACCGCCCCACCATCATCTGCCCAGGGAGACGACCGATGGCACCCGTCGACGGCGGTTATCCGCTGTCCTTCGCACAGGAACAGCTCTGGCTGCTCGACCAGCTCAGGTCGGGCGACGCCGCCGAGTATCTGATGCACGAAACCTTCCGCATCCGCGGCCCGCTGGACACGGAGGCGTTGATCGCCGCGCTCACCGAGACAGCCGCCCGGCACGAGGTGCTCCGCACCCGGTACGCCGACGAGGACGGCGTCGGCATCCAGCTCATCGACGAGCCGGAGCCGGTGAAACCGGAGCTGGCCGACCTCGGCGACGTCCCGGAAGAGCAGCGCGAGCAGGGCCTGCGGGAGTTCGGCGCGAGCTGGGCCGCCAGGCCCCTCGACATCCGCCGGGAGCATCCCTGGCGTGTGGCAGTGGTCCGGCTGGCACCGGAGGACTGGGCTCTGCTGCTCACCTTCCACCACATCGCCTTCGACGGCTGGTCCTGGGGCCTGCTCGCCGACGAACTGCGCGAGTCGTACGCGGCGTTCGCCTCCGGTGGCGCCCCGGCGCCGGCGGATCCGGAACTCCAGTACGCGGACTACGCGGAGTGGCAGCGCGAGTGGTGGACGGCGCAGCCCGAACTGATGGACCGCCAACTCGGTTACTGGCGGCAGCGGCTGACGGACACGACTCCCCTGGGCCTGCCCACCGACCGGCCCCGGCCGGCCCAGTGGGACGCCACGGGTGACACCGTCGCCTTCACCGTGCCGGCGCCCCTCGCGGCAGGCTTCTCGGCGCTCGCCAAGGAGCAGGGCACCACGCTCTTCATGGCCGGGCTCGCCGCGTACCAACTGCTGCTCGGGCGCTACTCCGGGGCCGAGGACATCGCGGTCGGCGTCTCCCTGGCCAACCGGGACGACGCCCGGCTGGAACGGCTGATCGGGCTGTTCCTCAACACGGTGGTGCTGCGTACGGACCTGGGCGGCGCCCCGGACTTCCGGGAGCTCCTGTCCCGGGTGAAGAGCACCACGCTGGACGCCTACAGCCACCAGGAGGTGCCCTTCGAGCGGGTGGTCGCCGACCTCGCCCCGGAGCGGGACCCGGGGCGCAACCCGGTCTTCCAAGCCGGGTTCGCACTGCACAACGCACACCGCCGCCCGTTCGCGCTCCAGGGCCTGGAGGTCACCCGGGTCGCCGGGGGCGCGCGCAGCTCCGCCTTCGACCTCTCCCTCCACCTGACGGAACGTCCGGACGGCACGATCGGCGGTGAGTTCATCTATCCGACCGCGCTCTTCGACCGGGACCGGGTGGAGCGCATGGCCGAGAACTTCCTCCATCTGCTCGGCCAGGTGGTCGCCTCGCCCGGCACCCCGGTGGACCGGCTGGAGCTGACCGCACCGGCGGAGCGGGCCGTGCTCACCGCCTGGGGGCAGGGTGTGTCCCGGCCCGCCTCGCAGGACCGCTCCGGCCACGGCCTGGTCGGGATGGTGCTCGACCGGGCGGCCGCCACCCCGGATGCGACAGCCGTGGCGTACGACGGAGGCTCGGTGGACTACGCCGGGCTGGCCGGCCGGATCACCGGGCTGGCGGTCCGGCTGCGGGAGGAGGGGGTCCGCCCCGGCACCCCCGTCGCGGTCAGTCTCCACCGCGGCCCGGAGCTGGTGACAGCGATCCTGGCCGTGCTGGCCGTCGGCGGAGTCCATGTGCCGCTGGCCCCCGATCTCCCCGACGTCCGGCGGGAGTTCCTCCTGTCGGACTCCGGCGCGGCGCTGGTGCTCACCGAGGAGGCCCTGCGCGACGGCTTCGGCGGGGACATCCCGGTGCGTGCGCTGGACGCCGAGTGGGCCGGGACCGGTCCGGACGCCTCGTCCGCGGCCTTCCCCCACCAGGCCGGTCCGGACGAGGCGGCCTGCGTGGTGTACACCTCCGGATCCACCGGTACCCCCAAGGGCGTGGTGGTGACCCACGGCGGGCTGCGCAACCGGGTGCTGTGGTCGGTGGAGGCGTACGCGATGACCGCGGCGGACCGGCTGCTCCAGAAGACCACCATCGGGTTCGACGCCTCCCTCTGGGAGTTCCTCTCCCCGCTGGTCTCCGGCGGCACCGTGGTGATGGCCCCGGCGGACGCGCACCGGGACCCGTCCGTGATGGCCGCCGCCATGGCCCGCCACCGGGTCACCCTGCTCCAGGTGGTGCCCTCGGTGCTGCGGCTGCTCGTACAGGAGCCGGCCCTCTCCCGCTGCACCGCGCTGCGGCTGGTCAGCTCGGCCGGGGAACCACTGCCCGCCCAGCTGTGCGAGCGGCTGCGCGCGGCGGTGCCCGGGGTGGAGGTCTCCAACACCTACGGCCCCACCGAGTGCTCCATCGACTCGACCGCCCACCGCTACACGGGCGAGGGGCTGCCCGGATCCGGCACGGTCGCCATCGGCGCTCCCCTGACCGGTGTGGGTGTCTCCGTGGTGGACCGGGCGGACCTGCTGGTCCCGGTCGGGGTCCCCGGTGAGCTGTGCGTACGGGGAGCCGGCCTGGCCCGGGGGTATCTCGGCCGCCCCGGGCAGACGGCCGAGCGTTTCGGCGTCGACCCGTACGCCACGGTGCCCGGCGGTCGCTGGTACCGCACGGGCGACCTGGTCCGCTGGCGGGCCGACGGGACCCTGGAGTTCCTGGGCCGGAGCGACGACCAGGTGAAGATCCACGGTGTCCGGGTCGAGCCGGCCGAGATCGAGGCCCTGCTGCTGGCCCATCCCGCGGCGACCGCTTCGGCGGTCGTGGCCCGGCCCGGGGCGCACGGCCAGCTGGAGCTGACCGCCTACGCCGTGCCTGCCACCGGAACGGACCCGGCCGGGCTGCGGTCGGAGCTGCTGGCCCACCTCGCCGCGCGGCTGCCCGCCGCGGTCGTGCCCTCCCGGCTGGTCCTGCTGGACGCCCTCCCCCTGACCGCCAGCGGGAAGGTGGACCGGGGAGCGCTGCCCGGCCCCGAGGAGGACGTGGCACCGTCCGCCGCGATCGGACCGGACCGCACCACTCCCCGTACGGCGACGGAACAGGCCGTCGTGGCAGCCATGGCCTCGGTCCTGGAGATTCCCGAACCGGGACCCGATGACGACTTCTTCGGACTGGGCGGCCACTCGCTGCTCGCCATCCGGCTGATCCTCGGGCTGCGCCGTGCCTTCGGCATCGAGATGACGGTGGCCGACCTCTTCGCCGACCGCACCGCCGCCGCCCTGGCCTCCCGCATCGACCGGGCCACCGGGGCCGCTCAGGCGGAGGAACCCGGTCAGGGACCTGGCGGGATCGTTCCGGTCTCGCGGGACGGTGTGCTGCCGCTCTCCTTCGGCCAGCAGCGCATGTGGTTCCTGGACCGGCTGGAGCCGGGGAGCCAGGAGTACCTGATCCCGCTGGCCCTGCGGCTGCACGGCCCGCTGGACACCGAGGCCTTCCGGCGAGCGCTGGAGGAGGTGGTACGGGTGCACGAGGTGCTGCGAACCCGGTACGAGGAGCGGGACGGCAGCCCGGTGCAGCTCATCGACCCGCCCGGTCCGGTGGCGTACCGGGAGGTGGACCTCTCGGGAACCGACGACGGACCCGTCCGTGCCCGGGAGCTGCTGGAGGAGGCCCTGCGCGTCCCCTTCGACCTGGCGGCCGAACACCCCTTGCGGGTCACGGTGATCCGCGCCGCTCCCGGCGACCACTGGGTGGCCCTGGCCGCCCACCACATCGCCTTCGACGCCTGGTCGACCAAGGTGTTCCTGCGTGACCTGGACACCGCGTACACCGCGTTCGCCGCGGGCCGTCAGGCGCCGCTCCGTCCGGGACCGGTCCAGTACGCGGACTTCGCCGCATGGCAGCGCGCCCAGGAGGACACCCCGGAGACCGCTCGTCAGCTGGAGCACTGGCTGGAGCGCCTCGGCGGTCTCACCCCGGTCGAGCTGCCGTCCGACCGGCCGCGCGGCGCCACCCGCGACGCGGCCGGGGACACCGTCGTCGTCGACGTCCCCGACGCCCTGGGCCGCGCGGTGACGGAGCTGGGCGAGCGGTCAGGCGCGACGCCCTTCATGACGCTGCTCGGCGCGTTCCAGGTGCTGCTGCACCGCTACACGGGCCGTACGGACATCGCGGTGGGCGTTCCGGTGGCCGCCCGGACCCGGGAGGAGGCGGAGGGGCTGCTCGGCCTCTTCGTGAACAGCCTGGTCATCCGTACGGATCTGAGCGGGGACCCGGCCTTCACCGGACTGCTGGAGCGGGTGAAGGAGGTCTGCCTGGAGGCGTTCGCCCACCAGGACGTCCCGTTCGAGCAGCTCGTGGACGAGCTGGCGACCGACCGCGACCTCTCCCGCAACCCGCTGTTCCAGGTGATGTTCGAGCACCAGCACATGGGCGGGCTCACCTCCACGCTCGGCGGGCTGGCGGCCGAACCGCTCAACGCGGGTCCGCGGACCGCCAAGTTCGACCTGACGCTGACCGTGAAGGAGCGTCCCGACGGACGGATGCACTGCTGGTTCGAGTACGCGAGCGCACTCTTCGACCGCTCCACGGTGGAGCGGATGGCCGCCCACTATCTGCGCCTCCTGGAATCGTTGACCGCCGCGCCCGACACGGCCGTGGCCGGTCTCGATCTGATGTCGGACGCCGAGCGCCGGCAGTTGCTGGACGTCTGGCCCGACCCGTACGCCGCCCGGCTGCCGGAGATAGTCCCCGAGGACGAACGCGGGCTGACCGTGCCGGAGCTGTTCGTCCGGCAGGCCGCCCGCACCCCGGACGCCACCGCCCTGGTCTTCGGTGAGGAGGAGCTCGACTACGCGGCTCTGGAGGCCCGCTCCGCCCGCTTCGCCCGGCGCCTGCGAGCCCTGGGGGCCGGTCCGGAGACCCCGGTGGCCTCCTGCCAGGAACGCGGCATCGACGCCGTGGTCACCCTGCTCGGTGTGTTGCGGGCGGGTGCGGTCTACGTACCGCTGGACCCCCGCCATCCCCGGCAGCGCCTCCTGCGGACCGTCGAGGACGCCGAGGCCCGGTTCCTGGTCACCACGTCCGAGCACGCGGACAGCCTCACCGGCGCCGGCCATCAGGTGCTCACCGTGGACGCCCTGGCCGCTGACGGCGCCGAGGGGGCGCTGCCGGACGTTCCGGCGGCCCCGGAGAACCTCGCCTACGTGATCTACACCTCCGGTTCCACCGGGCGCCCCAAGGGGGTGATGATCGACCACCGCGCCTATGCCCACCACTGCCGCATCGCCGCCGACGCGTACGGGATCGGCCCGGGTGAACGGGTGGTCCAGCTCTCCTCCCTGACCTTCGACGTGTCGATGGAGCAGATCGCCGCCCCGCTGCTGACCGGTGCCGCCGTGGTGATCGCCGACCCGCTGTTCTGGAGCCCGGCCGAACTCCCCGCCCGGCTGGCCGAACACGGTGTCACGGTCATGGAGACCACCCCGGCCTACTACCGGGAGGCGATGAACTACGACACGAGCGTGCTCACCGGGCTGAAGCTGATCAACCTCAGCAGCGACGTGGTCACCGTGGCCGACGCCCGGCAGTGGGCCGCGAGCGGGCTGCCCGGACGCTTCGTCTGCTGCTACGGCCCCACGGAGGCGACCGTCACCTGCCTGCTGCACACCGGTCCGGCCGGGCAGAGCGGGGAACGGGACACCGCGTCCATGCCGCTGGGCCGCCCCTTCGCGGGCACCCGGGCCTACGTCCTGGACGCCGGGCAGCGCCCCGTACCGATCGGTGTGCCCGGCGAACTCTGTGTCGGCGGCGTCCGGCTGGCCCGCGGCTACCACGGGCGGCCGGAGCTGACCGCCGCACAGTTCGTGCCCGATCCGTTCGGCGGCGCGGGCGAGCGGCTCTACCGCACCGGTGACCTGGTGCGCTACCGGCCGGACGGCACCCTGGAGTTCCTGGGCCGGATCGACCAGCAGGTGAAAATCCGCGGGCTGCGCATCGAGCTCGGGGAGATCGAGGCGGCCCTCACCGGCCATCCCGGCGTCGGTGCGGCGGCGGTGACCGCGCCCGAGATCACCCCGGGCGACCGCCGGCTGGCCGCCTATGTGACCGGCCTGGACGGCGCCCCCGCCCCGGACCCGGAGACGCTCCGTGAGCATCTGCGGGAGGGGCTGCCCGACTACATGGTTCCGGCGCTGTGGACCGTGCTGGACTCCCTGCCGATGACCGCCAGCCAGAAGATCGACCGCAAGGCCCTGCCCGCCCCCGCCACCGCTCTCGAACGCGCCTTTGTGGCGCCCCGGGACCCGGTCGAGGAGGCGGTCGCCGCGATCTGGGCGGAGGCGCTCGGGGTCGACCGGGTCGGTGCCGAGGACGACTTCTTCGCCCTGGGCGGGCACTCGCTGCTGGCCACCCGGGTCCTGGCCCGGCTGAGGGAGGCCTTCGCGGTGGAACTTCCGCTGCGCCGCCTCTTCGAACACACCACCGTCACCGCCCTCGCGGCGGCCGTCACCGAGGCCGTCGAGGCCGCTGTCGCCCAGCTCTCCGACGCAGAGGTCGCGGAACTGCTGAACCCGGAAGGCGCACGATGACCCACCAGACACTCGACCCCGCGGACCTCCGCGCCCGCCTGCTCCGGCAGCGGCTGCGCGGTGCGGCCGCCCCCGCCCCGTCCGACGGCATCCCCCGTGCCCCGCGCGGCGGTCCGCTGCCGCTCTCCTCCGCCCAGCAGCGGCTGTGGGTGCTGGACCGGCTGAGTCCCGGTTCCACCACCTACCTCATGACGGCCGCGCTACGGCTGCGCGGCCCTCTGGACCCCGGGGCGCTGCGGGGTGCGCTGGACGCGCTGGTGAGACGGCACGAAGTGCTGCGCACCCGTTACGAGGTCGTCGACGGCGACCCGGTCCAGATCGTGGACCCGCCCGCCCCCGTGGACCTCGTCGAGGAGGATCTCGCCGCGCTGGACCCGGCGGACCGCGCACGCCGGCTGGCGGTGCTGGGCACCTCGGGGCGGCGGCCGGTGGACCTGGCCGAGGGGCCCGTACTGCGGGCCGTCCTGGCCCGTTGCTCGGCCGAGGAGCACGTTCTCTTCCTGACCGTGCACCACATCGCGGCGGACGGCCTGTCGGAAGAGCTGATGGTGCGTGAGCTCATGGCCGACTACCGCCGGTCGATTGCCGGGGAGGAGTATCCGGAACCTGCCGCGCCCGCTCTCCAGTACGCGGACTTCGCCGTCTGGCAGCGGGCCCGGCTCACCGAGGAGAAGCTCCGGGAAGGCCTCGCCCACTGGCGCGGGCGGCTGGCGGGGCTCACGCCGCTGGAGCTGCCCACCGACCGGCCGCGGCCCGCGGTCCGGGACGAGAGCGGGGCCGTGGCGCCCTTCACCGTGCCGGCCGACGTCGCCGGCCGGCTCTCCCGGCTGGCCCGTGAACGCGGCGCCACCCCGTTCATGGCCGCTCTCGCCGCGTTCCAGGTGCTGCTCGGCCGGTACGCGGGCAGCACCGACATCGCCGTCGGCACCCCCGTGTCCGGCCGGGACCGGACCGAGACCCAGAACATGCTGGGGCTCTTCCTCAACACCCTGGTCCTGCGCACCGACCTCTCGGGAGCCCCCGGCTTCGGCGAGGTGCTGGACCGGGTGCGGGAGGGCTCGCTGGACGACTACGGCCACCAGGAGGTGCCCTTCGAACGGCTGGTGGACGCGCTGGCTCCGGAGCGCGATCCCTCCCGTACACCGTTGTTCGGCGCCATGTTCCTCTGGGAGGGCACCGACGGTGAGTCCTCGGAGGCGGACGCCGGGGGTGCGGAGACGATCGTGGTGGAGCGGCTCGCGGTCGGTGAGACCACCGCCAAGTTCGATCTGACGCTCAGTGTCGCCGAGCAGCCGGACGGATCGCTCTCCGGCGGACTCAACTACGCCACCGCGCTGTTCGACGCGGCGACGGCCGCCCGCATGGCCGGTCACTTCGTCCGGCTGCTCACCGCCGCCGTGGCCGAGCCCGACGTCCCGGTGGCCGAGCTGGAGCTGATGTCCCCGGCGGAGCTGGAGCAGGTCGTCCACCGCTGGAACGACACCGCCGTCCCGTTCCCCACCGGCACGCTGCACGGGCTGTTCGAGGCCCAGGCCGCGGCGACCCCGGACGCGGTGGCGGTGGCCGACGAGGACGGCACGCTCGGCTACGCCGAGCTGGACCGCCGCGCGGAGGCGGTGGCCGACGCGCTCAGGGCCCGGGGGGCCGGTCCCGGCACCGTGACCGGGGTGTGCCTGGAGCGCTCCCGGGGGCTGCTGGTCGCCCTCCTCGGTGTGCTCAAGGCGGGCAGCGCCTACCTCCCGCTGGAGCCGGATCTCCCTGCGGAGCGCCGCCGGTACATGCTCTCCGACTCCGGTGCCCGGGTCGTGCTCACCGATACCGGGGCCGGCCCGGACGGGGTGCCGGAGGAGGTCGCGGTCGTGCCCCTGGCGCGGGGCGGAATGCTGCCCGACGGGGCCCCTGCCCTGCCCGGGGGCTCCTCCGGCCCGGACGACGCCGCGTACGTCATCTACACCTCCGGGTCCACCGGCCGCCCCAAGGGGGTGCTGGTGGAGCACCGGGCGATCGTCAACCGGTTGCACTGGATGCAGCGGGAGTTCGGCCTCGACGCCACCGACCGGGTGCTCCAGAAGACCCCGATG
The DNA here is from genome assembly GCF_033109485.1 of Streptomyces cyaneofuscatus. NCBI lineage: Bacteria > Bacillati > Actinomycetota > Actinomycetes > Kitasatosporales > Streptomycetaceae > Streptomyces > Streptomyces cyaneofuscatus. The sequence continues at coordinate 555,450 of NZ_CP137002.1, forward strand.
GGCTTCGACGTGTCGGTCTGGGAGTTCTTCTGGCCGGTGATCACGGGCGCCACCCTGGTGATGGCACGCCCCGGAGGCCACCGGGATCCGGCGTACCTCGCCCGGACCATCGCCGAACAGTCCATCACCACCCTGCACTTCGTCCCGTCGATGCTGCGCGCGTTCCTCGCGGGCCCCGTGCCGGCGCTGCCCTCGGTGCGGCGCGTCGTCTGCAGCGGCGAGGCGCTGCCGGGGGACCTGGTCACCGCGTCGGTGGAGCGTCTGGGGGTCGCCCCGCACAACCTCTACGGCCCGACCGAGGCGGCCGTGGACGTCACCCACGCCCCCTGCGTTCCCGGACAGCGCGTCACCATCGGCAGGCCCATCGCCAACACCCGTACCTACATCGTGGACGCGGCCCTGCGGCCCGTCCCGGTCGGGATCCCGGGAGAGCTGCTGCTGGGCGGTGTCCAGCTGGCCCGGGGCTACCCGGGACGGCCCGCGCTGACCGCCGACCGGTTCGTCCCCGACCCCTTCGGCGGGGAGCCCGGCGCGCGGCTCTACCGCACCGGCGACCTGGCCCGCCATCTGCCGGACGGCTCCATCGACTATCTGGGCCGGATGGACCACCAGGTGAAGATCCGCGGCCAGCGCATCGAGCTGGGCGAGATCGAGGCGGTCCTGCACGAGCACCCCTCGGTCAGCGCCGCGGCCGTCACGGTGCACGACGGGCGGCTGGTGGCCCATCTCGTCGGCCACCCCTCGCCGGAGGCCGGCGCCCCGGACACCGACGCCGTACGGACCTGGCTCCGCGAGCGGCTGCCGGACGCCATGGTGCCCGGCGACTGGACGGTGCTCGACGCCCTGCCGCTGACCGCGAGCGGCAAGACCGACCGCAAGGCGCTGCCCGCCCCGGACCGCAGCCGGGAGAGCCGGGCCGGTGAGTACACCGCGCCCCGCACCCCGGTGGAGCGGACCATCGCCGAGGAACTGGCCGCCGCGCTGGACCTCGACCGGGTGGGCGTCCACGACCGGTTCTTCGACCTCGGCGGCGACTCCATCCGGGCGATCCGCGCGGTGGGGGCGCTCACGGCCCGCGGCCTGGCCCTGTCCGTACAGCACCTCTTCACCCACCCCACGGTCGCCCAGCTCGCCACCGTCGCCACCGAGACCAGCGGCAGCGGGCAGGGGCACGAACTGGTCGCCCCGTTCAGCCAGCTGACACCGGCCGACCGCGAGCGGCTGCCGGACGGGCTGGCCGACGCCTATCCGCTGGGCGAGGTCCAGGCCGGGATGGTCTACGAACTGCTGGCCGATCCGGACGCCAACACCTACCAGAACGTCAGCAGTTTCCACTTCACCGACGACGGCCCCTTCGACCTGCCCGCGCTGCGGGAGGCGATCCGGCGCCTCGTCGACCGGCACGAGATCCTCCGTACCTCCTTCCGGCTGTCCGGTTTCTCCGGACCGCTCCAGCTCGTGCACGCCAAGGCCGAGGCGGAGGTCGGGTTCACCGATCTGCGGGAGCTGGACCGGGCCGGACAGCGCGCCGCCGTCGCGGAGTTCCGCGCCGCCGAGCAGCGCGTACCGTTCGACCTGGAACGCGCCCCGCTGCTCCGCTACCACGTGCACCGCACCGGTGAACGCACCTGGACGCTCACCCACACGGAGTGCCACGCGATCCTGGACGGCTGGAGCCACCACTCGGTGATCCAGGAGATCCGCGCCGACTACGGCCGTATCCGCGAGGACGCCGACTGCGCCGTCACACCCCCGCCGCGGGCCCGCTACGCCGACTTCATCGCCCTGGAACAGCAGGCGCTGGAGTCCTCGGAGGACCGGGCGTTCTGGCAGAGCAGGATCGACGGCTTCCCGCGCCTGGAGCTGCCCGCGCCCACCGCGCCGACGGAGTCGGGTGGGCCCGCCCATGAGGTCCGGGTCTCCTGGGCGGGACTGGACCCGGAGCTGCGCGCCCTGGCGGCCCGTACCGGCACCTCGCTCAAGACGGTGCTCTACACCGCCCATCTCACGCTGCTGGGCCTGATCTCCGGACAGCGCCGCTTCTTCGCCGGAGCCGTCTGCAACGGCCGCCCCGAACTCCCGGACGGCGACGAGGTGCGCGGCATGTACCTCAACACCGTGCCGTTCGCGGTCGACCTGGAGGCACCGAGCTGGGAGGAGCTGCTGCGCGCGGTCTTCGCGGAGGAGGCCGCCATCTGGCCGCACCGCCGGTACCCGCTGCCCGCCATGCAGCGGGAATGGGGCGCGGGGGTCCCGCTGGTCGACGTGATCTTCGGCTACCTCGACTTCCATGTACTGGACCAGTCCGGCTCCGCCCCCGAGGCGGTCACCGACAGCAGCCCCAACGAGTTCACCTTCGACGTGTGGACCTTCCCGGGCGAGCTACGGATGACCTGCCGGCCGGGCTGGGCCGACCGGGCCCGGCTGGAGACGATGGCCGCCGCCTTCGTGGAGGTGCTGCGGACCATGGCCGAGCGGCCGGAGTCCTCCCCCGCGTCCTTCCGCGCCGTCGGCCTGGCCGGCGACGCCTCCGGTCCGGTGCCCCGTCGGCTGCCGCCCGAGGTGACCCTGCCGGAGCTGATCGGCCGGGGCGCCGACCCGGGGGCGGTGGCCCTGGTCGACCGTGAATCGACCGTGACCTACGGCCAGTTGGAGGAACGCGCCAACCGGTTCGCCCACCTGCTGCGGGCCCGCGGGGTGCGCGCCGAGGACCCCGTGGCGGTCTGCCTGGAGCGCGGCGCGGAGACGGCGGTCGCCCTGCTCGGCGTGGTCAAGGCGGGCGGCTGCTACGTACCGGTCGACCCGGAGTACCCCGAGGAGCGGATCGGCTATCTGCTCTCCGACTCCGGTGCCCGGCTGCTGGTCACCCGCTCCGACCTGGCGGACCGGCTCCCCGGAGATGTCCCGACGGTGCTCCTGGACACCGCGCGGGACGAACTGGAGGCACAGCCTCCCACCGCCCCGGAGGCGGGCATCTCCCCCGACAACACCGCGTACGTCATCTACACCTCCGGATCCACCGGCCGTCCCAAGGGCGTCCAGGTCACCCACCGCAATGTCGTGCGTCTGGTGCACGACGAGAACCACGCGGAGATCGGGCCGCGGGACACCGTCCTGGTGGTCTCTCCGCTGGCCTTCGACGCCTCCGCCTTCGAGCTGTGGGGCACGCTCGCCAACGGCGGCCGGCTGGCGTTCGCCCCGCCCGGCACGCCCACCACCGCGGGCATCGCCGAGGTGCTGAGCGAGCACGGGGTGACCGTGGCGTTCCTGACGACCAGCCTCTTCCATCTGATGGTGGAGAGCTGCCCGGACACGCTGACCGGTCTGCGTACGCTGCTGACCGGCGGGGACGTGCTCTCCGCGAGCCGGGTACGGGACGCGCTCGGCCACGGGCTGCGGGTCAGCAACATGTACGGGCCGACCGAGTGCACCACCTTCGCCACCGGGCAGCACGCGCTCACCCTGGAGCAGACGGACCGGCCCATCCCCATCGGCCCGCCGATCGCGCACACCACCGCGCTGGTCACCGACGAGGACCTCCGCCCCGTTCCGTACGGTGTCGCCGGCGAACTGCTGCTCGGCGGTCCCGGGGTGGCCCGTGGTTACCTGGGCCGCCCGGAGCTGACCGCCGACCGGTTCGTACCCGACCCCACCGGCACCTGGCCCGGTGGCAGGCTCTACCGCACCGGCGACCTGGTGCGCCAGGACCCGGACGGCGTGCTGCACTTCCTGGGCCGCCGCGACCACCAGGTCAAGGTGCGCGGCCACCGTATCGAGCTGGGCGAGGTCGAGGCGGGTCTGAGCGGTCTGCCGGGGGTGCACGAGGCGGCGGCCGCCGTGCGTCCGGGCCCGGACGGCGACAAGCAGCTCGTCGGCTACATCGTTCCGGCGGAGCACAGCGGTTTCGACCCGGCGCTCCTGCGTTCCTCACTCCGTGCGAAGGTCCCCGGCTTCCTGGTGCCCAGCGCCTGGGTCCGGCTGGACGAGCTGCCGCTCAACGCCAACGGGAAGCTGGACCGCGCGGCGCTCCCGGCGCCGGACGGCGGCACCGGTGGTGAGGTGGTCGCCCCGCGCACCGCGGCCGAACGGGCCCTGGCCGAGGTGTGGGCGGAGGTCCTCAACCTCGAACAGGTGGGAGTCCACGACGACTTCTTCCTGCTCGGCGGGCACTCCCTGCTGATTCTGCGGGCCATCGCACTGCTCCGGGAACGCCACGGCCTGGAGCTGACCGTACGGGCGTTCGTGGAGCACCACACCCTGGACGCCATCGCCGCAGCGGCCGAGCGCGGCGACTACGGGGACACCTCGCGCACCGCCCTGATGTGGCTGCGCGCCGAGGGCGACCGGGCGCCGCTGTTCTGCGTCCACCCCGGCGGCGGCAGCGCCCACTGGTACCAGCGGCTGCTCCCGCACCTGGCGCCGGATCTGCCGGTCGCCGCCCTGGAGTGGCCCGGCCTCCAGTCCGGTCCTGGGCTGCCGGTGCCCACCGCCGCGGAGATGGCACAGCGGTACGTCGCCGAGATCCGCGCGGCCCGTCCGCACGGCCCGTACCGGCTGCTGGGCTGGTGCGGCGGCAGCGGCATCACCGCCGAGATGGCGGACCGGCTGCGGGCGGACGGGGAGGAGGTGACGTTCGTCCTGCTCGATCCGGGCCTGGACAGCCACGAACGGCAGGGCCTGTGGGAGGAGTTCCACCTGATCGAGAGCTGCACCGCCAAGCTGGAGGAGCTGGCCGCCGCCGGCCCGGAGGAGGACACGGGTGCGCTGCGCGAGGAGATCCTGAAGCTGCTGGACCACCTGGTGGACGATGCCGACCCGGAGACCGGGATCGTGCTCCCCGAGCGGAACGGGGCCGATGTCTGGCTCCCTTCGGCCCGGATCTGGCGCGAGGTGATGGAGATGACGCTCACCTACCGGCACCACCACGTCCCCGGCACGCTGCATCTGATCATCAGCGACGAACTCGCCCGCGGTGAGCACGAGGTGGCCCTCGGCCAGTCGTACGAGGAGTACCTGAGCCGCTGGCGGGAGCTGAACTCGGGGGTCGAGGTCCACCGGGTCCCCGGCGACCACTTCGGCGTCATGCGCCTGCCCCACGTCACGTCCCTGGCCTCGACCCTGGCCTCGGTGCTGGACTGACGTCCCGGGGAGAGGACCGGACAGAGCCCGGCCGGAGCACACGCTCCGGCCGGGCTCCGTGCTGTCGCCCGCGCCCGGCCGATGCGGAGGGCGCGGGGGACACTCCGCGCGGCGGACGGGTGGGCGGTCGCGTCGATCCTCGGCGGCCCACTCCGTCGACGGGCGGTGCCCCGACCGCACCGGCCGGCTCCCCGTACCTCGGTCCGGCCCCGGACATGACGACGGGGTGCCCGGCCGCTGCGGCCGGACACCCCGTGCGAGGGTCTTCGGTGTTCTCAGTCGTGCTGGTCGACGGCGACGAAACGGAGTTCGGAGGCGTAGGTGTTGCCCTGGTCGTCGGTCAGCCACGCATGCTCGGGACTGGGCAGCATCTCCGTGATCGTGAGCTTCGCCTCCGGATCCTTCCGCGCCAGCCGACGAGCGGCCTTGGCCAGGATGTTCACATACACCGGAGCATCGAAATCCACATAGAACGGACGCGGCTCCGTCGGCGACACCACGAACACATACCGCGGCAACCCCCGCTCACTGCGCCAGTTCCGCGCCCGGACATACCGCCGGGCCTCACTCTTCTCCTCCGCGAACCCCAACTCCCCACCCGTGAACCGCCACGACTCACGACTCACCACCAGCTTGTCCACCATCACCCGCGGCACATGATCCGCATCGGGGAACAGCCGGAACATGTCCATGGCCAGGGTGGTCAGCACATGGCCGAACACATCGGTGACGGGGAACTCCGTGCCGTCGGGCAGTACGACGACCGGCCGGCCGTCGCGCCGGACGACGTGGGCGTCGGCGCTGAGCACGGTACGGTCCCGGTGCGGGTCGGCGGTGAGCTCCATCAGGGCGACGTAGTAGTCCTCCGGCCGGACCAGCACATTGCGCACCCGGGTCGAGAGCCGTGCCTTGTGCTCCTTGGGCAGCAGGGGCAGCAGGCGGGGGCCGGGGTGGTCCCGGCCGGTGAGCCGGAGGAGTTCCGCCGGCTCGGGATGCTGGCTGACGAACAGCGAGGCGCCCATGGTGTTGGACGCCAGGTGCAGTTCACCGAGGACGAGTTCGAAGTCGCCCCGGCCGATCGACTCGGTGTCACGGGCGGCGATCAGCACATCGGGGCTGAGGTAACGGGCGGCGCTCCAGGCGACCGGGACCGCGGGGAACGCCTCGGCCACCTGGGACGCGACGGCCGGGTGGGTCACCCGCACCCGCGCCTCCCCCTCCGGCAGCGGGATGATCCGCGCCCAGCGGCGCTGGAACTCCGCCAGCACCTCCTGTGCGTCGGTGACCGCGTCGCCGTGCAGGATCGGCATGGAGGCGAACCAGAAGTCGGCGAGGTTGACCCGGTCCTCGCCGGAGGCGGCGGACAGCTTCTCGTAGACCTCGACGGCCCGCTGCTCCACCCGGGCGCCGAGCCGGCCCATGAGCCACGCGGCGCTGGTCATCAGCGGGTCCAGGGGCGCCATGGCCTCCAGGACCGTGCCGCCGATCCGGGCGGTGGCGGAGCGCCGGGTGTCGGAGTAGACCAGCGACCGGTTCGGAGCCGTACCGCTGCCCTTGGCACGCTGGGACGCGGTATCGGTGATCCGGGTGAAGTCCTCCTCCAACGCCGCCAGCGCCTCGCACAACGCCTCCGCGTCACGCCCGGCCGCCTCCACCCGCTCACGGCCTCGCTCCAGCACCGCCAACGGCTCCAGCGCACCACGCCGCAGCTCAACATCCCCCACCCGCTCCAGAACCGCACGCAACTCCCGGTCCGGACGCGCACCCGAAGGCACCTCCAACCGCCAGCTCACCCACCGACGACCCACCAGCTCGGTGAGTCGGGAGGTGACCTCGTCGAGTGAGGTGCCGAGGATCCGGGCGAGCTCGTGCGGTGAGCGCCGGCCGTCCGCCAGCCGCAGCAGGGCCACCAGATGGGGCGGCGCCGGCTGCGGGCGGCGGCCGGGGACGTGGACGGGTCCCTCGTCGGACTCGGCGCGGATGTAGGGCAGCCGTCGTGGGGGGATCCAGGCCATCAGCCGCTCGTCCGCCGACAACGTCTTCGCCAGCGCATCGATCGACCAACTCGAGAAGAACACCGACGACGACGCCGTCAACCCCTCCCCCGCATCAACCTCCACACCCCCCACCGAACCATCCACACGACCCCAGCCCACCGGACCGAAAAACCCGATCGTGTCATTCTTCACACAGAAGCGCTGCCAATAATGCGCCACCAACTCCTCACGCTGACGCGGCATACTCGACCGACCCGACGCCGAAGGAACCCACCCCAGAAACGGCCGCAAACCCGTCCGCAACACCGTCCGGTTCTGCCACGCCACCGCAGCGGTGAAATCCGAAGAACCCGCAACACCCTGCAACCTCACCGCAGTACGCGCCGCGACCTCCCCGAACACCCCCTCGAACTCATCCCAGTCAGGACCCGACAACACCCCACCGGCAAACTTGTCCGCATACACCGACACATCCACCGGAGCCAGATCCAACACACCCCCCACCGGAAAACCCGGCCCACGCAACGAAAACTGCTCCCACAACCGCCAACGGCGGCCCAGCAGCAGCGCGCCGTCGTCACTCATGGGTCGCACCCGCCGGGAGGTCGGCGAGTTCCTCGGCGACGACCTCGGCCAGTTCGGCGGGGGTCGGGTAGGTGAAGACGAGGGCGATGGCGATCTCCGTGCCGACCGCCTCCTGGATGCGTCCGGTGATCTGGAAGGCCGTCAGCGAGTCGCCGCCGGACTCGAAGAAGTCGGCGTGCTCGTCGAGGCCTTCGTTGGCCAGCGCCTCCTGGTAGAGGACGGTGATGAGTTCGGTCAGCCCGGCGACGCTCCGGAGGTCGCGCGCGAGGGTCTGGTCCTGGACGGTCATGGTGACTCCTTCGGGTAGGGAGGAAGTGATGTCGGAAACAGCGGGGTGGGCGGGGACGGGGACGGGCGTCACGACAGGACGGAGACAGGAGGGGCGGGGAACGGCGGAGCCTGATCGGCCGCGCCCCTCCCGGCCTCCACCCCCATGGCGGCCAGCGCGGACGGCGAGTTGCCGCCGGAGACCACCACGGCCGTACGCCCGTGGAAGCCGCGCCGGAGCGCGCCGGCCAGGGCCACGCTGCCGCTCGGTTCGGCGGGCAGGCCGGCCCGGTGCAGCAGCTCCATGGCCCGGAGGACCTCGTCGTCCCCCACGGCGATCAGCTCGTCGACCCGTCCTCGGACGATGGGAAAGGTGATCTCGCCGGGCCGCTGGCCGCGCAGCCCGTCGGCGACGGTCCTCGACGCGGGCAGCTCGACCGGGTTTCCGGCCGCGAGCGACACGGCGTAGCGGCGCGCCTCCTGGGGTTCCACGCCGATCACGCGCGGAGGGCGCACGGCGAGACCGGCCGCGAGGCAGCAGCCCGCCAGCAGTCCGCCGCCGCCGACCGGGACGAAGAGCAGATCGAGGTCGGGCGCCTCCTCCAGGATCTCCAGGGCGACGGTGCCCTGGCCCGCGATGACCCGCTCGTCGTCGGAGGAGTGCACCAGCAGGGCGCCGGTGTCCGCCGCCAGCCGCCGGGCCAGCTGGTCGCGGGCGGCCACACCGCCGTCCGCCGTCACCACACGGGCGCCCAGCCGGCGGATGGCGTCGGCCTTCTCCCGGCCGGCTCCCGCGGCCATCACCACGGTGGCCGCGGCGCCGGTCCGGCGCGCCAGCGCGGCCACGGCGATGCCGTGGTTGCCGGAGGACCCGGCGACCACGGCCGCGGTGTCCCGGCCCAGGAGCGCGTTGGCGGCGCCCCTGGCCTTGAACGAACCGCCCCGTTGCAGGTGTTCGGCCTTGAGCAGCACTCCGCGGAGCCCGGCCTCCGCCAGTCCCGGCAGTGCGTCGGCGGCCAGCAGAGGTGTTCGGCGGACCGGGCCGCGGATCCGTTCGGCGGCCGCCCGTACGTCCCCCGCGCCGAGGCGGGTTCCGGCGGCGGTCATGGTGTGCGGTCCGGGACCGGGGCGGCGGTGCGGCGCAGGGCCGCCCGGTCCGTCTTGCCCGTACGGGTGGTGGGCAGCCGCTCGATGCGGTGGAACCTGCGGGGCATCATGTGCGGCGGCAGGACCGTCGCGAGGTGCCGGCGCAGCTCCGCGTCGGTCACCTCGTCGAGGGGGCCGGTGACATGGGCGTACAGGAACACCCGCCCCTGCTCGTCCGGTTCGGCCGTGACCACGGCGCCGGTGACGCGGGGGTGGCCGAGCAGGACGCCCTCGATCTCGGCCGGGTCGACCCGGTAGCCCCGGATCTTCACCTGCCGGTCGGAGCGGCCCAGGTACTCCAGGACGCCGTCCTCACCGGCCCGTGCCAGGTCTCCGGTGCGGTAGGCGCGGGCGCCGGGTGGCCCCCCGGGGTCGGGGCGGAAGCGGTCGGCGGTGAACCCGGGGCGTCCCAGGTAGCCGCGCGCCACGCCGATCCCGCCGAGGACGATCTCACCGGTGCCGCCCGGGGGCACCTCGTCACCGCCGGGGCCGGTCAGACGGACCGTCATCCCGTCGATGGGTGTCCCGACCAGGTCACGGGTGGTGTCCGGCTCAGGGGGCACCGCGTAACGGGTGGCCGTCATGGTGCATTCGGTGGGGCCGTACTGGTTGACCAGGCTGCCGGGCAGCAGGCGGCGCGCGCCGGAGCGGAGGAAGGGCAGCAGCGACTCCCCGCTGGTCACGACGAGGCGCAGTCCACGCAGATGTTCCTCGGCCAGGTCCTGCTGGGCCAGAAAGGTGAGGAAGGACGGGGTGACGCTCAGCAGGGTGTTGACGCCTTCGCGGCGCAGGGTCTCCGCGAAGCTGTCGGCGCGCAGCAGGGTGCCGCGTTCCGCCAGGACGACGGTGCCGCCGGCGACCAGCGGGGCGAAGGTGTCGCGGATGGAGGCGTCGTAGCCGAGGGGTGCGACCTGGAGCGCCACGGTGTCGGGGCCCAGGCCGTAGTCCCGGGCGATGAACCCGAGGTACGAGTCGAGGCCCGCGCGCTCGATCAGGACGGCGTTGGGGGTGCCGGTGGAGCCGGAGGTGTGGCTGACGTAGGCGAGCTGCCGACCGGAGCCGGCGGGTGTTCCGCCCGGCGGTCCCGAGCCGCCCGGTCCGTCCGGCTCTGCGGCGTCGTCGAGGTCGATCACCGGCCCGTCGACGGTCAGCCCCGTCCTCTCCCGCACCGCGCTCCGGGTGATCAGAACGGTGGCGCCGCCGCTGCGGACCATGGCGGCCAGCCGGGGCGGCGGCTGGGTCACGTCCAGCGTGAGGAAGGCTCCTCCGGCTCGGAGGACGGCCGCCACCGCGACCACGCTCTCCGGGCCCGGTTCCAGGGCCAGGGCGCAGACCCGCTCGGGTCCGACCCCGTGGGCGGTCAGCAGGCGGGCCAGCCGGTCGGTCCAGGTGTCGAACTGCCGGTAGCTGACGGTGCGGCCGGGGGCGCGCAGCGCGGTGGCCTCCGGGGTGCGCGCGGCGTGGTCCCGGATGGCGTCGAGGAGGCTCACCATGAGGGGACGCCTCCCTGCTGGTGTTCCTGGTCGACGGCGACGAAGCGGAGTTCGGAGGTGTAGGTGTTGCCCCGGTCATCGGTCAGCCACGCGTGCTCGGGACTGGGCAGCATCTCCGTGATCGTGAGCTTCGCCTCCGGATCCTTCCGCGCCAGCCGACGAGCGGCCTTGGCCAGGATGTTCACATACACCGGAGCATCGAAATCCACATAGAACGGACGCGGCTCCGTCGGCGACACCACGAACACATACCGCGGCAACCCCCGCTCACTGCGCCAGTTCCGCGCCCGGACATACCGCCGGGCCTCACTCTTCTCCTCCGCGAACCCCAACTCCCCACCCGTGAACCGCCACGACTCACGACTCACCACCAGCTTGTCCACCATCACCCGCGGCACATGATCCGCATCGGGGCGCAGGGCGAAGCGGTCCATGACACGGTTGGTCAGGGCGTGGCTGAAGACGTCGAGCACGTCGAACTCACTGCCGTCGGGCAGGACGGCGGTCAGCCGGCCGTAGCGGTCGGCCACCGTGACGTCGGCGCTGAGTACGGTGCGGTCCCGGTGCGGGTCGCTGGTGTGTTCGGCGATGGCGACGAAGTAGTCCTCCGGGCGGTCCAGGGCGGGTCGGCTGCGGGCCGACCACTTCAGCGGCAGTTCCTTGGGCAGCATCGGCATCAGCCGGGGACCGGGGAAGTCGCGGTCGGTCTCGGCGATCAGCTCCTCGACGACGGGGTGCTGGTTGACGAAGAGGGAGGCGGCCACGGTGTTCATGGCGATGTGCAGTTCGCCGAGGACGAGTTCGAAGTCGCCCCGTTCGACGGCGGCGGCGTCCTTGGCCATGATGAGCACGTCGGGGCTCACGTAGCGGGAGAGCGACCAGCCGTCGCGCGGTCCGTCGAACTCCTCGTGGACCCGGTCGGCGATGTCCGCGGAGGACAGCTGTACGCGGCGTGCGCCTTCCGGGGCGTCGATGATCCGGGCCCAGCGCTCGCGCAGTTCGGCACCGATCCGGTCGGCCTCCGGCATGGACGCGGCGTGCGGAGCGGGCAGGCAGGCGAACCAGAGCGAGGCGAGGTCGGTGGTCGGCCGGTCGCCGCGCACCTGGTCGAAGCTCTGCCGGATGTGCGCGCGCATGGACTCCGCGTACCGGCTGGTCAGCCAGCCCACGGCCGTCAGGCACAGGGAGAGCGGGGTGAGTTCGTCCAGGACGGCGGGGCTGAGCCGGGCGGTGGCGGAGCGGCGGGTGTCGGAGTAGACGAGCGACCGGTTCGGAGCCGTACGACTGCCCTTGGCGCGCTGCGAAGCAGTGTCCGTGATCCGGGTGAAGTCCTCCTCCAAAGCAGCGAGCGCCTCGCACAACGCCTCCGCGTCACGCCCGGCCGCCTCCACCCGCTCACGGCCTCGCTCCAGCACCTCCAACGGCTCCAGCGCACCACGCCGCAGCTCAACATCGCCCACCCGCTCCAGGACCGCACGCAACTCCCGGTCCGGACGCGCTCCGGAGGGCACCTCCAACCGCCAGCTCACCCACCGACGACGCACCAGCTCGCGCAGGTGCTCCTCGGCCAGGCCGGCGGGGAGCGAGAGCTCGCGGGCGAGGTCGCCGAGGGTGCGGCGGCCGTCGACCAGTTCCAGCATCGGCAGCAGCTCGCCGGGGACGGGCTGTTCGGGCCGCCCCGGGAGCCGTACGAACGTGCCGCCGTCGCTCCGTCCGATCCGGGCGAACGGAGTGCGTCGTGGGGGGATCCAGGCCATCAGCCGCTCGTCCGCCGACAACGTCTTCGCCAGCGCATCGATCGACCAACTCGAGAAGAACACCGACGACGACGCCGTCAACCCCTCCCCCGCATCAACCTCCACACCCCCCACCGAACCATCCACACGACCCCAGCCCACCGGACCGAAAAACCCGATCGTGTCATTCTTCACACAGAAGCGCTGCCAATAATGCGCCACCAACTCCTCACGCTGACGCGGCATACTCGACCGACCCGACGCCGAAGGAACCCACCCCAGAAACGGCCGCAAACCCGTCCGCAACACCGTCCGGTTCTGCCACGCCACCGCAGCGGTGAAATCCGAAGAACCCGCAACACCCTGCAACCTCACCGCAGTACGCGCCGCAACCTCCCCGAACACCCCCTCGAACTCATCCCAGTCAGGGCCCGACAACACCCCACCGGCAAACTTGTCCGCATACACCGACACATCCACCGGAGCCAGATCCAACACACCCCCCACCGGAAAACCCGGCCCACGCAACGAAAACTGCTCCCACAACCGCCAACGCCCACCGGGCAGATAAACGGCTTCCTGGTCTTCCGCGTGCTTTTCCGTGTGCTTTTCCGCTTGCTTTTCCGCGCCCATGACGCTCTACCTCTCGAAGCTCCGGTCGGCCGCGCACCATTCGAGAACGGCGCGGGCGCTGTGGTATTTGTTCTCGGCCTGGTCGAAGGCGATGCTCGCCGGGCCGTCGAGCACGTCCGCGGTCACCTCTTCGCCCCGGTGGGCGGGGAGGTCGTGCATGAAGACCGCGTCGGGGCTGCTTGCCATGGTTTTCTCGTCGACCTGGAAGGGCGCGAACACCTCGCGCCAGTCAGGGGTCGGTTTGGCGGTGCCGGTGGTCTGCCAGCGGGTGGTGTAGACGACGTCGGCGGCCGGCAGGTCCGCCATGTCGTGGCGCTCCTCGATCCGGGCGCCGCTCCGCCGGGCATGGGCCGCCGCCCGCTCCAGATAGGCGGGGGCCAGTCCGTACCCGGGCGGGGTGCGCAGCGTGAGCCGCGTGCCCGGGAAGCGGGAGAGCGCCAGGGCCAGGGCGGAGGCGGTGTTGTTGCCCTCGCCCACGTAGACCACGTGGAGGTCCTCGATGCGCCCGAACCTGCGGAGCAGCGTGGTGAGGTCGGCCAGTGCCTGGGTGGGGTGCTCCTCCTGGCTCATCGCGTTGATCACGGCCATCCGCCGCTGGTCGGCGTAGGCGCGCAGCTCCCGCTCGGGCCCGGCGGTGCGCGCCACCAGGACGTCGATCATGCGGGAGAGCACGGCCGCGCTGTCCTCGACGGTCTCCCCGGTGTTCTCCTGGAGGTCCCCGGGGCCGTAGGTGATCAGCCGTGCGCCCAGCCTCAGCGCTCCGGCGGAGAAGGCGGTACGGGTGCGGGTGGAGGTCTTGCGGAACAGCACGCCGACGACGGTGTCCGCCAGGGGGCGCGCGTCGTCGGCGGCGCCCGCGGAGAACTCGGCGCCTCGCCGGGCGATGTGCAGCAGTTCGTCGTCGGAGAGGTCGTCGATGGAGATCAGATGGCGGCGTTCGGCCTGGGGCATGGTGCTTCCTCCTGGATGGAGCGGTCGGTGCGGTCTCAGCGGCCGAGCAGTGCGGCGCGGAGCACGCCGATGCCGTGGTCCAGTTCCTCGGGGGTGACGGTCAGCGGCGGCAGGATCTTGATCACCTCGTCGTCACGGCCGGAGAGTTCGACGATGAGCCCGTGCTCGAAGGCGTACCGCTGGACCTCCTCGGCGCGCTTGCCGCCGCCGGCCCGGCCGAGGTCGATGCCGAGCACCATGCCTCGGCCCCGGACGGTGATCTCCGGTTCGGCGGCGGTCAGTTCGGCGCCGAAGCCGGCCAGGGACCGGGCCGGCACGGGCAGCCGCTCCACGAACTCCGGGTCGCTCCACAGCTCGGCGGCGGCGGTCGCGGCGACGAACGCGAGCTGGTTGCCGCGGAAGGTGCCGGTGTGCTCCCCGGGCTCCCAGACGTCCAGTCCGGGCCGGAAGAGGGTGAGGGCCAGCGGGAGACCGTAGCCGCTGATGGACTTGGAGACGGTCACCATGTCCGGGACGATGCCGGACTCCTCGAAGCCGAAGAAGGTGCCGGTACGGCCGCATCCGGACTGGATCTCGTCGCAGATCAGCAGGATGCCGTGCCGTTCGGTGACGGCGCGCAGCCGCCGCAGCCAGTCGGCGGAGGCCGCGTACACGCCGCCCTCCATCTGCAGGGGCTCGACGATCACCGCGGCGGGCACCTCGACCCCGGAGGAGGAGTCGGCCAGCAGCCGTTCGATGAGGGCGACGGAGTCGAACGGGCCCTGGGGACCGTCCTCGTAGGGGATGAACGTGACCTCGTCCTGGCCGTGCACCCCCCCGGCCCGGCGGGCCCGTCCGTTACCGGTGACGGCCAGCGACCCCCGGGTCATCCCGTGGTACCCCCCGCTGAAGGCGAAGACCCCCCGGCGGCCCGTGGCCTTCCGGGCCAGTTTGAGGGCGGCCTCGACGGCGTCGGCTCCGGTCGGGCCGGAGAACTGCACGGTGTAGTCCAGGCCGCAGGGGCGCAGGATGTGCTCGGTCAGCGCGGTCAGGAAGGACCGCTTCGCCGCGGTGTACATGTCGAGGCCGTGCATCATGCCGTCGGAGGCGAGGTAGTCGGTGATCCGCACCTTGATCGGGTCCGGGTTGTGGCCGTAGTTGAGGGAGCCCGCGCCGCAGAAGAAGTCGGTGAAGACCCGGCCGTCCTCGGCGTACAGCCGGGCGCCCTTGGCCCGGACGAAGACCGCCGGGAACTTGCGGCAGTAGCTGCGGACGTGGGACTCGTACCGTTCGAAGACGTCCACATCGGGCGCCCCGGCCGCGCCGAAGGACGGAACGACTACGGGGGGAGGGGTGAAGGCGATGGTCATGGTGGTCGGTGGTCCTTTCGGTTCTCGCCCGTCGTGCCGGTCCCGGTCGGGGACGGCACGCCCCGGCGGGACGGCTGCGTGAGGCGACTGGCGGCGGTGTGCGTGGCGACGGCCGGCGGGGCCGGCTGCGCCGCCCCGGTGGAGGTTCCGGAGGGCGGTCGGGCGGGAGCCCTCAGGGGCGGGCGTCCGCCACCGGGCGGCGTGTGCGCCGCCGGGCTCCCAGCACCGGCGCGGACGCCGCGGTGGCGACGGTGGGATAGCCGGGCAGAGCCGCGGCCAGCGCGGCCACGGTGGGATGCTCGAAGAGTGCCCGGACCGGTACGTCGATCCCGAGCGCGGACCTGAGCCGCACCGAGACACGGGTGGCGAGCAGGGAGTGCCCGCCGAGCTGGAAGAAGTCGTGGTCGATACCGATCTCCCGGATGCCGAGCACGTCCTCCCAGACCGCGGCCACCGCGCGTTCGCGGTCGGTGCGGGGTGGCGCGCCCATGGGGCCGCCCACGGCGCCCCAGTCGGCCACCGGCGGCAGTGCCCGGCGGTCGACCTTGCCGTTCGGGGTCCGGGGCAGCTCCTCCAGGGTCACGAAGGCCTCGGGCACCATGTAGTCGGGCAGGGTGGCCAGCAGGGCCGTCCTCAGCTCGTCATGGGCGGCTGCCGCGGCCGGCTCCTTCAGCACGAGATAGGCGGCCAGCCGCTGATCACCGTCCGGGTGCGGCACCGCACGGACCACCACGGCCCGGATGTGGCCGAGGGCCAGGAGCGCGGACTCGATCTCCCCCGGCTCGATCCGGTGCCCCCGGATCTTCACCTGGTGGTCGGCCCGGCCCAGGATCTCCAAGGACCCGTCGGAACGCCGGCGCGCGAGATCGCCCGTGCGGTACAGCCGGGCGCCGGGACGGTCGGCGAAGGGGTCGGGGACGAAGGCCGCGGCGCTCTGGGCCGGCCTTCCGTGGTAACCCCAGCCCAGGCCGCTGCCGCCGATGCAGATCTCCCCGACGGCCCCTTCGGCAACGGGTTCCCCACGGGCGTCGAGCAGCACGAGGCGTGTGTTGCCCCGTAGGTGCCAGTCCTCGGGGCGCCCCCGGGGGTCGAGGCGGGAGGTGGTGGACCAGACGGTGGTCTCGGTCGGGCCGTAGAGGTCCCACACCCGCGCACCGCCGTCCGCCAGCCGTACCGCGAGTTCGGTGTGCAGCTTCTCGCCACCGCTGAGGATGTCGAGTCCGGCGCCCGGCCGCCATCCGCAGTCCAGCAGCATCCGCAAGGTCACCGGGGTGGCCTGGACCAGGGCGGTGCCGGCGCTGTCGATCAGGGCCGCCATCCGCTGCGGGTCGCGGGCCTGTTCGCGGTCGGCCAGCAGCAGCCGCGCCCCGGTGGTCAGCGGGAGGCACAGTTCCATGAGGGACGGGTCGAACGAGACCGTGGTGATGCCCAGGAACGTGGCACCGGGGCCGATCGGCAGCCGGTCGGCCATGGAGGCCAGGAAGTGCGTGAGCGACCGGTGCTCGACGAGCACGCCCTTCGGCTGCCCGGTGGAGCCGGAGGTGTAGAAGATGTAGGCGAGTTCGTCCGGGCGCGGACGGTGCGGTGGCCTCGGGCCCGAGGCCCCGGTCGCCCGTGAGCCCTCGTCGGAGTCGTCGGCATCGGCATCGGCGTCGGCGTCGGCGTCGGCGGCGTCGTCGAGGAGCAGGGTGCGCGGCTCGGGCTGACGGCCGCCGCCGCCCGTGTCCGCCAGCCGGCGGGTGAGGGACCCTTCGCTGACGATGATCGCGGCGCCGGAGTCCTGGAGGAGATGGCCGATCCGGGCGGGCGGGTAGTCCGGGTCGAGCGGAAGGTAGACGGCACCGGCCCGGTGGACCGCCAGCAGGGCTGTCACCAGATCAGGGCTCCGCTCCAGGAAGACCCCGACCGGAACGCCAGGACCGGCACCGAGGGCGGCGAGACGGTGTGCCAGCCGGTCGGCCCGGGCGTCCAGTTCGCCGTACGTGAGGGAGCTGCCGGAGCCGCTGACCGCCACCGCGCCGGGGGTGCGGGACACCTGCCGGGCGAACAGCTCCGTCCAGGGCACGTCGGGCACGTCCAGCGCCGTGTCGTTGCCCTGGGCCAGCAGTCTGCGCCGCTCGCGACCGGGCAGTCCCTCGATCTGCCCGGTGAGCCGGGCGAGCGGGGCGTCCGGTTCGGCCACGGCGGCCGTCAGCAGGGTGACGAAGGCGGCGCCGATCCGCTCGGCGGTGTCGGGGTCGAAGAGCGCGGTGGCGTACTGCATCCGGCCGGAGATCCGGCCGTCGGGCTGGGAGAGGAGGTCGAGTGCCAGGTCGAAGGCGGTGCCCGACGCCGGGGTGGAGACCATCCTGGTGTCCAGGCCGGGCAGATGGTCGGGCTCCTCAGGGAGGGGAAGCAGCTGGAAGGAGACCTGGAAGAGGGGGTTGCGGGACAGGTCACGCTGCTGGGCGAGCTCGGTGACGACCCGCTCGAAGGGCAGCTCGGCATGGCTGAGCGCGGCCAGGGTGTCCGTGCGTACCCGGCCGAGCAGTCCGGCGAAGGACGGGGAACCGGCCAGGCTGGTGCGCAGCACCACCGAGTTGACGAACAGCCCGATCAGCTCACCGAGAGGGCGCCGCCCCCGGCCACTGACCGGGGTGCCGACGGCCACGTCGTCGCGGTCGGCCAGGCGCCCCAGTGTGGCCTGGAAGGCGGCGAGCAGCACCATGAAGCGCGTGGCCCGGTGTGCTCTGGCCAGCCGGTCCACCTCGGCGGCGAGTCCGGCCGGAACGGTGAAGCGGGCGATGTCGGCGGCGCCGTCCCAGATGGCTGGCCGCGGCCGGTCGGCGGGCAGTCCCAGGGGTTCGAGTCCGGCCAGCCGCTCACGCCAGTAGGCGAGTTGACGCTCGCCCCGGGGGCCGGCGAGGCGCACGGCCTGCTCAACGGCGGTGTCGGCGTACTGGAGGGGCAGCGGCTCGGGCTCCGCTCCCGCACCTCCCGTACGGGCCTGGTACCCGGCCGCCAGTTCCCGGGTGAGGACGGGCCAGGAGAAGAAGTCGAAGGCGATGTGGTGGACCACGATCAGGAGCAGGTGCTCCTGATCGCCGAGCCGCACCAGCGTCAGCCGCAGCGGCGGCGCGGTGTCCAGCGGCAGCGGCCTGACCAGTTCGGCGGCGATCAGCTCGGTGAGCCGTGACTCGCGCTCCTGGGAAGGCAGGCTCCGCAGGTCCCGGTGGTCCCACGGCACCTCCACGACAGGCTCCACCACCGCGACCGGCTCGCCGTCCACGGACGGGTACCGGGTCCGGAGCACGTCGTGCCGGGCGAGTACGGCCTCGAATGCCCCGGTGAGGGCCTTCTCGTCGAGGTCCCCTCGAACGCGCAGTGCCAGCGGCAGCAGATCACCCGGCGTCCCGGGACGCAGGCTGTCCAGAAACCACAGCCGTCGCTGTGCGAACGACATCGGCCGTCCGGAATCCGCCGTCCGGGCATCTGCGCTGTCCACCGGTCGCCTCCATGGATGCGGTCACGTCCGGGCCTGGGACCGGCTCCGGCACCTGCGAGTCTCCGCGTCCGCCCGGTTCGCGCCCAGAGAACTTCCGGCAGCCGCGTCGGCGGCCCACTCCTGCCCGGCACTCCCTTGCTGCTCCCGGCGGCCGTCACGCCTTCGCCCTGCCGTGCTGCTCACCGCACAGGAGACAGGGGGTGGACCGGACGGCCGACCGGGCCGCCGCCTCGCCCCGGCCCTCCCCGCCCCCCGGCCCCGTCCGCGCCTAGAATCGAACCGTTTGTCCCCTCACGTACGGAGCCCCGCCCCATGCACTCCCCCCACGATCCGTACGTCCGGGTGCGCGGCGCGCGCGAGCACAACCTCCAGGACGTGAACGTCGACATCCCGCGCGACACCCTCACGGTCTTCACCGGGGTCTCCGGCTCCGGCAAGTCCTCGCTGGCGTTCGGCACGATCTACGCCGAGGCCCAGCGCCGCTACTTCGAGTCGGTCGCCCCGTACGCGCGCCGGCTCATCCACCAGGTGGGCGCACCCGCCGTCGGGGAGATCACCGGGCTGCCGCCCGCCGTCTCCCTGGAGCAGCGCCGCTCGGCGCCCGGGGCCCGGTCGTCTGTGGGGACGGTGACCACGCTCTCCAACTCACTCCGGATGCTGTTCTCCCGGGCCGGGGAGTACCCGGCGGGCGCCGATCGGCTGGACTCCGACGCCTTCTCCCCCAACACGGCGGCCGGGGCCTGCCCCGAGTGCCATGGTCTCGGGCGGATCCACCGGACGGACGAGGAACTGCTCGTCCCCGACCCCTCACTCTCCATCCGGGAGGGGGCGATCGCCGCGTGGCCGGGGGCCTGGCAGGGGAAGAACCTGCGGGATGTGCTGGACACCCTGGGGTACGACGTCGACCGGCCGTGGCGTGAGCTGGCGGCGAAGGACCGGGAGTGGATCCTGTTCACCGACGAGCAGCCGGTGGTCACGGTGCATCCGGTGCGGGACGCGGGCCGGATCCAACGCCCGTACCAGGGAACGTACATGAGCGCCCGGCGCTATGTGCTGCACACCTTCGCCGACACCAAGAGCCGCACGCTGCGGGCGAAGGCCGAGCGCTTCCTGACGAGTGTGCCGTGTCCGGTGTGCGGCGGGAGCAGGCTGCGGCCGGAGGCGATGGCGGTGACCTTCGCCGGGCGGACCGTCGCGGAGCTGGCCGCGCTGCCCCTCTCCGCGCTGGCCGAGGTGCTCACGGGGGCCGGGGCGGGCGGTGAGGAGACGGCCCGGGTGCTGACCGGTGACCTGCTGGCCCGGATCGGGACGGTCACGGAGCTGGGGCTCGGCTATCTGAGCCTGGACCGGACGGCCCCCACCCTCTCCTCCGGCGAGTTGCAGCGGCTGCGGCTGGCAACGCAGTTGCGCTCCGGGCTCTTCGGCGTCGTCTACGTACTGGACGAGCCGTCGGCCGGGCTGCACCCCGCCGATACGGAGTCCCTGCTCGGGGTGCTCGGCCGGCTCAAGGAGGCCGGGAACTCGGTCTTCGTGGTGGAGCACCAGATGGATGTGGTGCGGCGGGCGGACTGGCTGGTGGATGTGGGCCCGCTGGCCGGGGAGCACGGTGGGCGGGTGCTGCACAGCGGGCCGCCGGAGGGACTGGCCGAGGTGCCGGAGTCGGCGACGCGGCGGTTCCTGTTCCCGTCGGAGGACGAGCCGGAGCCGGTACGGGAGACGCGCACCCCTTCCGGGTGGATCCGGCTCTCCGGGGTGGAGCGGCACAATGTGCGCGGCGTCGACGCGGCGTTCCCGCTCGGGGTGTTCACGGCGGTGACCGGCGTGTCCGGGTCGGGCAAGTCGACCCTGGTGGGGCAGGTGCTCGCCGGGGTGCTGGCGGACCGGGAGGCGGGCGAGGAGGCTGTTGGGGCGGGCGAGCAGTTCTGCGCTTCGGCGAGCGGTCTTGAGGCGGTGGACCGGCTCGTCCAGGTGGACCAGAAGCCGATCGGGCGGACGCCCCGGTCCAACCTGGCCACGTACACCGGGCTCTTCGACACCGTACGGAAGCTGTTCGCGCGGACGGAGACGGCGCGGGAGCGGGGCTACACGGCGGGGCGGTTCTCGTTCAACGTGAGCGGCGGGCGGTGCGAGACGTGCCAGGGCGAGGGGTTCGTCTCGGTGGAGCTGCTCTTCCTGCCCAGCACCTACGCGCCCTGCCCGGACTGCCACGGCGCGCGTTACAACCCGGAGACGCTGGAGGTCACGCTGGGCGGGTTGACGGTCGCTCAGGTCCTCGATCTCACCGTGGAGTCGGCGGCGGACTTCTTCTCCGGGACCCCGGCGGCCGAGCGAGCGCTGACCACTCTGCTGGACGTGGGGCTCGGCTATCTGCGGCTCGGGCAGCCTGCCACCGAGCTGTCCGGCGGCGAGGCCCAGCGGATCAAGCTCGCCTCGGAGCTCCAGCGCACCCGGCGCGGCCACACCCTGTATCTGCTGGACGAGCCGACGACCGGCCTGCATCCGGCCGATGTCGAGGTGCTGATGCGGCAGTTGCACGGTCTGGTGGACGCGCACAACACGGTGGTGGTCGTGGAGCACGACATGACCGTGGTGGCGGGCGCGGACCATGTCATCGACCTGGGGCCGGGCGGCGGCGACCGGGGCGGGCGGATCGTGGCGACCGGCACCCCGCAGGAGGTGGCGCGGTCGGCGGAGAGCCGTACGGCGCCGTATCTGGCTAAGACGCTGGGGAGTTGACCCCGCACGGTCCTCAAGAAGGCACCGTACGGGATCAACTCGCCTCTCAGCGGCGGACTTTGCGCGTCGCCCGCAGCCACTCCTTGTTCATCGCCGCGATCGACGGCAGCGGAATGCCCTTCGGACAGGCGGTCGCGCACTCGCCGGTCAGGGTGCAGCCGCCGAACCCCTCCTCGTCCATCTGGGCCACCATGTCCAGGACCCGGGTCTCACGCTCCGGGGCGCCCTGCGGCAGGACGTTGAGGTGGTTGACCTTGGCGGCCGTGAAGAGCATCGCCGAGCCGTTCGGGCAGGCCGCGACGCAGGCGCCGCAGCCGATGCATTCGGCGTTCTCGAAGGCGAGTTCGGCGTCCGGCTTGGGCACCGGGGTGGCGTGGGCGTCGGGCGCGGTGCCGGTGGGGGCGGAGATGTAGCCGCCGGACTGGATGATGCGGTCGAAGGAGGAGCGGTCCACGACCAGGTCCTTGACGACCGGGAAGGCGGAGGCCCGCCACGGCTCGATGTCGATCGTGTCGCCGTCGTCGAAGGACCGCATGTGGAGCTGGCAGGTGGTGGTGCGCTCCGGGCCGTGGGCGTCGCCGTTGATGACGAGGCTGCACGCGCCGCAGATGCCCTCGCGGCAGTCGTGGTCGAAGGCGACGGGCTCGTCCCCGGCGAGGATGAGCTCCTCGTTGAGGGTGTCGAGCATCTCCAGGAACGACATGTCCTGGGAGATCCCGTCGACTTCGTAGGTGGCCATGGCGCCGGGCGTCTCGGCATTCTGCTGGCGCCAGACGCGCAGGGTGAGCTTCATGCGTAGCTCCGCTGAGTGGGGTGGACGTACTCGAAGACGAGGTCTTCCTTGTGCAGGACGGGGGCCCCGCCGGTGACGGTGAACTCCCAGGCGGCGGCGTACGAGAACTCCTCGTCGCGCCGCTCGGCCTCGCCCTCGGGGGTCTGGGACTCCTCGCGGAAGTGGCCGCCGCAGGACTCGGCGCGGTGCAGCGCGTCGAGGCACATCAGCTCGGCCAGCTCCAGGTAGTCGACGATGCGATTCGCCTTCTCCAGCGACTGGTTGAACTGTCCGCCGGTGCCGGGCACCTTGATGCGGCGCCAGAACTCCCCCCGGATCTCCGGGATCTTGGCGAGCGCTTTGCGCAGTCCGTCCTCGGTGCGGGCCATCCCGCAGTACTCCCACATGAGTTCACCGATCTCGCGGTGGAAGGAGTCGGGGGTGCGGTCGCCGTCGACGGAGAGCAGCAGGTTGATCCGGTCCTCGGTCTCCGCCACCACCTCGGCCACGGCCGGGTGTTCGGCGTCGACCTTCTCGGTGTGCGGGTTGCGGGCGAGGTAGTCGTTGATGGTGGAGGGCAGGACGAAATAGCCGTCGGCGAGGCCCTGCATCAGCGCGGAGGCGCCGAGCCGGTTGGCCCCGTGGTCGGAGAAGTTCGCCTCGCCGATGGCGAAGAGGCCGGGGATGGTGGTCGAGAGATCGTAGTCGACCCAGAGGCCGCCCATCGTGTAGTGCACGGCGGGGTAGATCCGCATCGGGACCGTGTAGGGGTCCTCGTCGGTGATCCGCTGGTACATGTCGAAGAGGTTGCCGTACTTCGCCTCGACCGCCTTGCGGCCCATCCGGCCGATGGCCTCGGCGAAGTCCAGGTAGACCCCCTGCCCGCCGGGGCCGACGCCGCGCCCCTCGTCGCAGACGTTCTTGGCGGCGCGGGAGGCGATGTCGCGGGGCACCAGGTTGCCGAAGGCCGGGTAGATGCGCTCCAGGTAGTAGTCGCGCTCGTCCTCGGGGATCTGGTCGGCCGGTCGGTCGTCGCCCTTGGCCTTGGGGACCCAGATGCGGCCGTCGTTGCGGAGCGACTCGCTCATCAGGGTGAGCTTGGACTGGTGGTCACCGGTGCGCGGGATGCAGGTGGGGTGGATCTGGGTGAAGCAGGGGTTGGCCATGTAGGCGCCGCGCCGGTGGGCCCGCCAGATGGCGGTGGCGTTGGAGTTCATGGCGTTGGTCGACAGGTAGAAGACGTTGCCGTAGCCGCCGGTGGCCAGAACGACCGCGTCGGCGAAGTAGGTGTCGATCTTCCCGGTGACGAGGTCGCGGGCGACGATGCCACGCGCCTTCCCGTCGACCACGATCAGGTCCAGCATCTCGGTACGGGCGTGGAGTTCGACGCCGCCCGTGGCGATCTGCCGGGAGAGCGCCTGGTAGGCGCCGAGGAGGAGCTGCTGCCCGGTCTGGCCGCGCGCGTAGAACGTACGGGAGACCTGTACGCCGCCGAAGGAGCGGTTGTCGAGGAGGCCGCCGTACTCGCGGGCGAAGGGGACGCCCTGGGCGACGCACTGGTCGATGATCTCCACCGAGATCTGCGCCAGCCGGTGGACGTTGGACTCCCGGGCGCGGAAGTCGCCGCCCTTGACGGTGTCGTAGAAGAGCCGGTGGATGGAGTCGCCGTCGTTGCGGTAGTTCTTCGCCGCGTTGATACCGCCCTGCGCGGCGACCGAGTGGGCGCGCCGGGGCGAGTCCTGGAAGCAGAACTGGACGACGTGGTACCCCTGTTCGGCCAGCGTGGCACCGGCCGATCCGCCGGCCAGTCCGGTGCCGACGACGATGACCGTATGTTTACGCCGGTTGGCCGGGTTCACGAGCTTGGCTTGGAAGCGGCGGGTGTCCCAGCGCTCGGCGACCGGTCCCTCGGGGGCCTTGGTGTCGACGACGGGCTCGCCCGTGGCGTAGTGCGTGTAGTCGGGCATGTCAGCTCACCACTCCGGTCATGACGGCGACGGGTACGGAGATGAAGCCCAGCGTCAGCACCGCCGCGAGGATGTTGGCGAGGGTCTTCAGGACGCGGTCGCGGGTCGCGTTGCCGACGCCGAGGGTCTGCGCGGCGCTCCAGAATCCATGCTGGACATGGAGGCCCATGGCGAGCACGGCGACGATGTAGATGACGTTTCCGTACCAGGTGGAGAAGGTGTCGATGACGTTCTGGTACGGGTGTCCGGCCTCGAAGCTGGTGTGGACGGTGCCGGTCGTCAGGTCGAGGATGTGCCAGACGATGAAGAGCGCGAGGATGATCCCGCCCCAGCGCATGGTCCGGGTGGCGTAGCTGGCGCGGGGCCTCTTGTGGACGTACTTCGCCGGGCGCGCTCTGATGTCGCGGCGGCTCAGCTGGTACGCGGAGATGCCGTGCAGCACGACGGCGGCGACCAGCCCCACGCGGACGATCCACAGCGCCCACTCGTAGTGCAGGATCGGTTCGCCCATGGTGCGCAGCCAGTGGGCGTAGCCGTCGAACTCACCGGGTCCGAAGAAGATCTTCAGGTTTCCGACCATGTGGGCGACGAGGTACCCGAGCATGATCAGACCGGAGACGGCCATGATGGTTTTCTTGCCGACGGTCGAGTCCCAGAGCGTACGCGTCATCGACGGCCGTCGGTCCGTCCGCGTTGCCAATGCCATGGACCTGACGGTAGGGGCCCCGGGCCGATCAGTCCAAGACATGGCGTGGCTGATCTTCATAGGTGTTGCCTATCGAACGACGGTAGCCTCGGTGTATGCACTTCCAGCAGCTCACCTATTTCGTGGCCGTCGCCGAGACCCTGCACTTCACCCGGGCCGCCGAGGCCGTGCATGTCTCGCAGCCCTCGCTCTCCCAGCAGATCCGGGCCCTGGAGAGCGAGCTGGGGGCCGAGCTGTTCAGCCGGGCCCGGGGCAACATCGCCCTGACCGACGCGGGCGAGGCGCTGCTGCCACTGGCCCGGCGGATCCTCGCGGACGCGGAGACCGCACGCCACGAGGTGCAGGAGCTGGTGCAGCTGCGGAGCGGCCGGGTGCGGCTCGGGGCGACGCCGAGCCTCTGTACGGGGCTGCTGCCCGATGTGCTGCGCGCCTTCCACGACCGGCATCCGGGGGTGCGGCTGCTGCTGGAGGAGGGCGGCTCGCACGACCTCGTACGGCAGCTGGCGCGCGGGGCGCTCGACCTGGCGCTGGTGGTGCTGCCGCTGCCGGCCGCCTCCCCCGCGCTGACCACGGTGGAGCTGCTGCGGGAGGACCTGGTGGTGGTGTCGTCCGCCGCGGAGCCGGCCCCGGGGCGCGGCGGCCGGGTCCGGATCGCGGATCTCGAAGGGGCGCCGCTGGTGATGTTCCGGCACGGCTACAACCTGCGGGAACTGACGCTCGCCGCCTGCCGCGCGGAGGGGTTCGAGCCATCGTTCACGGTGGAGGGCGGCGAGATGGACGCGGTGCTCGGTTTCGTACGGGCGGGGCTCGGGATCGCGGTGGTGCCGAGCATGGCCGCGGGGCGGGCGGGCCACGACCTGCGGAAGACCCCGCTGGCCGGGCCCGGGCTGCGGCGCACGATCGCTCTCGCGCACCGCAGCGACGTGGCCCCGCCCCGCGCGGCCCGGGAGCTCCAGCGGATGCTGCTGGAGCACGGGCAGGTCGACTGAAGGCCCTCGTACAGCTCAGACCGCGTCGGCCAGCAGCAGCGAGTGGATGCGGTCCGGGGCGCCGGGACGGGCGTAATACCAGCCCTGCGCGGTGTCGCAGCCGATCTTGCGCAGCTGCTCGGCCTGCGCCCCCGTCTCCACGCCCTCCACCGTGACGGCCAGCTCCAGGCTGTGGGCCAGCGAGACGATCCCCTCGACGATCTTCAGGTCGACCGGGTCGGCCGGGTGCTGCTGCATGCCCCGGGTGAAGGAGCGGTCCAGCTTGAGGACGCTCACCGGCAGCCGCCGCAGGTTCGCGAGGTTGGAGTAGCCGGTGCCGAAGTCGTCGAGCGCGATGTCGACGCCCATCTCCGCGAGCTGCCGCAGCGGCTTGAGGAGATCGTCGTCGGCGCCGATCAGGGCGGACTCGGTGACCTCCAGGCAGAGCGCGCCCGGCTCCAGGCCGGAGCGTTCCAGTACGTCGACGGTCTCGGCGACCAGCCGGGGGTGGTGCAACTGGGTCGGCGAGAGGTTGACGTTG
The DNA here is from genome assembly GCF_033109485.1 of Streptomyces cyaneofuscatus. Taxonomy (NCBI): domain Bacteria; kingdom Bacillati; phylum Actinomycetota; class Actinomycetes; order Kitasatosporales; family Streptomycetaceae; genus Streptomyces; species Streptomyces cyaneofuscatus. The sequence goes on from NZ_CP137002.1 coordinate 581,920, forward strand.
ATCCGCAGAGGGCCGCCGTCGCTGTGCCGCTCCTTCCAGAAGTTGGCCTGCCGGACGGACTCCTCCAGCACCCAGCGCCCCAGCGGCACGATCAGCCCGGTGTGCTCGGCGAGCGGGATGAACCGGTCGGGGCCGAGGACCCCGTGCTGCGGGTGGCACCACCGTACGAGCGCCTCGGCGCCGTGCACGGTGCCGTCGCCGAGGTGGACGAGCGGCTGGTACTCGATGAAGAACTCGCCCCGGTCCAGCGCGGCGGGCAGCGCGGTGGTCAGCCCGTGGCGCGTGATGGCGCGGGCGTCGGCCTCGGCGTCGGCGAGCTCGAAGCGGTTGCCGCCCGCCGCCTTGGCGCGGTACATGGTGATGTCCGCGCTGCGCAGCACCTCGGCGGCGCTGCGCTCCCCGGCCGGGCCCTCGACGACGCCGATGGAGCCGCGGACGCTCAGCTCGCGGCCGTCCAGCCGGATCGGGGTGGCCAGCACGTTGAGGATGCGTCCGGCCAGCTCGTCCACCGCGTCGGCGGTGGACGAGCCGGTGGTCAGGGCCACGAACTCGTCGCCGCCTAGCCGGGCCACCATCTCGCCGGGTGCGGTGGCGCAGCTCTGGAGCCGGTCGGCGACCTCCACCAGGAGCCGGTCGCCGGCCGCATGGCCGAGGCTGTCGTTGATGGCCTTGAAGCCGTCGAGGTCCAGGTAGCAGAGGCCGAAACGGGCCCCGTCCTTGGCCGCGAGCACCTTCTCCAGACGCTCGAAGAACAGCGTCCGGTTGGGCAGTCCGGTGAGCGCGTCATGGGTGGCCTCGTACCGCAGCCGCAGGTTGAGCAGGCGCCGCTCGGTGGTGTCCTCCATCAACGCCAGCTGGTACTGCGGGCGGCCCTCGGGGTCGCGCAGCAGCGAGACGGTGAGGTTGGTCCACAGGACGGTGCCGTCGTTGCGGTAGTACGCCTTCTCGACCCGGTAGTGGTCGCGCTCCCCCCGTACGAGCTCGTTGTAGAACTTCCACACCTGCGGCGAGTCCTCGGGGTGGACCCACTCGTTCACCTTGTGGCTGCGGACGTGGTGCTCCAGGCCGCCGAACATCTTGGTGAGGGTGTCGTTGATCTCCAGGATGTTGCCGTCGAGGTCGGCGATGCCGATGCCGACGGCGGCGTCCTTGAAGACCGCGCGGAAGCGGGCCTCGGTGGCGTGGAGGGCCTGCTCGGCGTTGGAGCGGGCGGTGAGCGCGGAGCGGGCGATGGCCTCCTGCTCGGCCAGGGTCCGCTCGCGCAGGGCCTGGGAGAAGCCGGAGGCGAGGGTGTGCTGGATCCGGGCGCAGCGGGCGCGGGCGTCCTCGGTGGACAGCTCACCCGGACCGTTGCCGCCGCAGTACAGCACGAGGTAGGAGTCGACGACCCCGAGCGTGGAGCTCAGGGCGTCCGGGTCGGTGCAGTGCGCGTCGACCAGCGCCGCGCCGATCCGGGCGGCGGGCGAGGCGTCGAACGGGTGAGCGTGCAGGGTCAGGCTCAACTCCCGTGCCAGCGGCAGGAGATGCCGCTCGAACTCCGGGCGGGTCAGGGAGGTGGCCGTCAGCGGGAAGATGGCCCGGCTCCAGATCGTGGCGAATCTCCGGAGCCGGCCTTCCGGTCCGTCCGGTTCCGCGTCCTGCTCACCGGAGGCCTGGGCGGGAATACTCACGCCTTACGCCCGACCCCGCCGAAGCCCGAGAAGGCGTACGGGTCTTCCTGCTCCGGGGACTGCGGGGTGTCCGGCCGCCACTCGGGCATCGACACGAGACCGGGCTCCACCATCTCGTACCCCTCGAAGAACGCGCCGATCTCCTCGTGCGTCCGCATGATGAGCGGGTTGCGGATGTTCCGGTAGACGCCGACCGTGCCGTCCGCCTCCTCCTTGGAGAGCGGGATGCCCTCGTACGAGGCGTGGGTCAGGATGACGAGGCTGCCGGGGGCCAGTGCCTCACGCAGTTCGGCGACCGCCGCGCGCGGGTCGTCGGCGTCCTCGATGAAGTGGAGCACCGCGACGAGCAGCAGGGCCACCGGGCGGTCCAGGTCGAGGAGTCCGGTGATCGCCGGGTCGGCCAGGACCTCCTTGGGCCGGCGCAGGTCGGCGGCGGCGATGACGGCCAGGTCGTTGCCCTCCAGCACCGCCTGGCTGTGCGCGACGGCGACCGGGTCGTGGTCGACGTACGCCACCCTGGCCCGCGGGTCGGCGGCCTGGGCCACCTCGTGGACGTTGCCGAAGGTCGGGATGCCGGAGCCGATGTCGAGGAACTGATCGATCCCCTCGGCAACCGCGTACCGCACGGCCCGGCGCATAAAGGCCCGATTCGCCTGCATGATCTTGGGAAGGCCCGGGAGGAACTCCATGGCCTTCCGCGCGGCTTCCCGGTCCACCTCGAAATTGTGCGATCCGCCCAGATAGAAGTCGTACATGCGGGACACGCTCGGCACCGAGATATCTATGCCTTGCGGTGCCCAGGCGGGACGCTCCATCGATGTCTCCAACAAGTTCGCCACGGCGATCCGGCCATGTTCATGGTCAGTGTTGACCAGAGGCTACTGATCGACCGCCAAGAGAGCGAGTGGAAACGGAAATTAGGGATCCGTTATTGGTCACACTCCGGTGGCAACAACGGCCGGTCCGTCGCTGCGCGTACACATGCAGCGACGGACCGGCACTTCACTCACCGATTCCCGGTGGTTCGGGGCCACTTGCGGGCTACTGGGCGGTTACTTCGTGGTCTTGACGAGCTTGGAGTCGGGCGAGACCGCGAACCACGTACCGCCGACTCCCTGGCCGTTGACGTCACCCGGCTTCTCGTCCCCGGCGAACGTATAGATCGGCCAGCAGTCGATGGTCTGCTGCTTGATCCCGTCGGGGCGGTCGAAAGTGACGAATCCCTTCTTCGTCACGCCTTCCACCGAGTTTTTGGACACGGGGGCGACTACCGGCCACTTCTTGAGGCAGTCGCCGGTGCAGGCCGTCTTCATCGGCCAGGCGGAGTCCTGCGTGAACCGGTAAACCGTCATACCGCGCTTGTCCACCACGATGTCACCGAGTTCCGGGTCCTTGCGGACGGAAAGCCCCGCCGCGTCGGCCGGTTCGGCGCCGGCCGGATCGGTGACGGCCGCACCGTCGGCGTTGGCCGCCGCCTTCTTCCCGTCGGGGGCGGAGGCGAACCAGGTACCGCCGACACCCTGGCCGTTGGTCTGTCCCGGCGCGGTGTCCTTCGCGTACCGGTACATCGGCCAGCCGTCGACCGTGAGCTGCTTGGAGCCGTCGGTCCGGACGACCTCGCCGAGCAGTGAGGCATCGGTTCCGGCGGCGGCCTTGACGTCGCCCGCGGGCACCACGGGCCACGCCGTCGCGCAGTCTCCGTCGCAGTTCGACTTCGGCGGCTTCGCGGTGTCCTTGTCGAACCGGTAGAGGGTGAACCCCTCGCTGTCGGTGAGCACCTTCCCGAGCTTCTTGCTGTCCTGGACGGCGAGTTGACCCGCCGCCTTCGGGGCCGCGACGTCCGCGCCGGAGCCGTAACCACCGCCGGAGGAGCCGTAGCCGCTCTCGGCCGGCTGCTGCGCCGGGGCCGCGTTTCCGACCGCCTGGCCGTTGGGCGATGCCGTGCCCTGCTCCTGACCGCACGCCGTCGTCAGCGTCAAAAGGGCCGCGGCGGTGACCGCGAGCGAGGCGTTGCGCCAGGTGTTCATATCGACTCCCGTAGTACGTCGTCGTATCGCTGCGATGGAGACGCGAGGCCGCGCCGTCCATGGCCCTAGGTACGCGGCGTGACGGGGCCCGCGTTCAACGCGGGCCGAGAAGAATTCGGCGGCACGCCCATCGGGGCGGTGGGCGGGGGCGCCTGTCGGGCCGTCAACCGTGCGCAAACATGAACGGCTTCTTGTCCCACCATCAGGCGAATCCCCGCGGAGTCCTGTGTGTCGCCGGACGACGTGGATCATGCTCCCGGTCGTGTACGGATCCCGCATCGGGCGGCTCTCGACAGCCGCCGCACTCGTCTGGCTGATAGCCGTACCGCAGCCCGCGACCGCCGACGCCTGCGCGGTGGCCGTCATCGGGCAGGACGACGGCACCACCGCGGTCGCCGTGGCGGGCAGCGGAAACTGCGGGGCGGTCACCCCACCGGAACCGCCGCCTCCTCCCCCGCCACCGCCGCCGCCCCCTCCACCGCCTCCACCGCCTCCGCCCCCGGAGCCACCACCACCGCCGCCACCGCCACCGGAGCCACCACCGCCACCTCCTCCCCCGGCGCCGGAACCACCGCCCCCACCACCTGCGCCGGAGCCGCCACCGCCCCCTCCTCCACCACCACCACCACCACCGCCACCGCCGCCCGTTCAGAGGGCCGCGCCCGCACCCAGGCCGGCGCCGAAGCCGTCACCGACCCCCTCGGTGCGGCCGAAGCCGCCGGAGCCCCGGCCCGTGGCGCTTCCGACGTACCGCAAAGCGACCCGCAAGGAGCCGCGGAGCGGGCCGTCCCTGGTGTCCACGACCCTGCTGATCACCGCCCCGGCGGTGTTCGCCGTCGCCGTACTGCGGCCGCGATCGTCCCGCTGACGAGGAGATATCCATGTCCGAATGGCTCGTCCTGAGCATTGCCATGGCGTCGGCCTGTGCGGTCGTGCTCACCATCGCGGTCCTCAACAACCGCCGGATCGCCGATGACGACGATCCGTCCGAGACACCCGACGTCATCGAGTACATGACGATGATGATCGGCGTGGTCTACGCGATCGTGCTGGGTCTGGCCATCGCCGGGGTCTGGGAGGGCCGCAGCGCCGCCCAGGAGTCCGTACGGCTTGAGGCGCAGGCACTGCACGAGGTGCAGGCCCGGTCCTCCGTCTACCCGGCGGAGGTCCGCGACCGCATCCGCGCGGACGTCGACGCGTACGTCGCCCATGTCATCGACACCGAGTGGAAGGTGATGTCGGACCAGGGCACCCTCACCGAACGCGGCACGGAGCTGCTGGACCGGGTGCGGGCGGACGTCACCGAGTACGAGCCGCAGACGGACCACGAGGGGCAGGCCTACCAGCCGCTGGTGGACCAGGTGGCGGCGGCGGACGACGCCCGTACCTCGCGGGGGCAGAACGCGGGCGAGACGATGCCCGGGGTGGTGTGGTTCGGCCTGATCATCGGGGCGCTGGTGACGGTCGGGCTGATCTTCACCCTCCAGATCCGCAGAACCTTCCGGGAACTGCTGCTGGCGGGGCTCTTCAGCGCGCTGATCGCGTTCCTGCTCTTCCTGATCTGGGACTTCGACGCGCCCTTCGGCCGGGGCATCTCGGCCACCGCCGAGCCCTTCCTCGACCTGTTCCCGGAGGCCACCCGCTGATACCCCGTCGCCCCGGCCGGTGAGCCGCCGAGTAGGCCGGCCGGGGGACGGCATGACCCGTTCGCCCGACCCCGATAGCGGTCGGTCGGCACCCCTCCTAGCGTGTCGCGCATCGAGGTGCATTTTTCCTGCTATGTGGAAATTCATTCCGCAGCTGCCCCTCGGGGAACCCGGAGGATCCACCATGCGCGCGATACGTGTCGCACCCCTCGCACTCCTGGGCGCCACCGCCCTCACCCTGCTGGCCCCGTCCGCCGCCCATGCCGCGCCGGACGGGGCCATCAACACGTTCAACCCGACGATCTCCCCCTCGGTGATCGCTCCGGGCGGCCGGGTGACCCTCGGCGGCGGCGGGTGCACCGGCGAGACGACCGTCACCTCGGGCATCTTCGACACGACCGTGATCCCGAGCGGCTCCACCACGGCCACCGCCACCGTCGACGCGGACGCCCGGCGGGGCGCGGTCTACGCGGTGACGTTCGCCTGCGGCTCCACCGGTACCACCCGCAACGTCAACCTGACCATCACCGGGGGCGCCACCAGCACCCCGACGCCCACGACCGCTCCGACCACGGCACCGACCGTCAGCTCCACGGCCATCGCGCCGAGCGGCGTGCGCGGCGGACTCGGCGGCAGCGCCGGCACCATGAACACGGTGGAGGTCGCGGCGGGCGCGGCCCTCGTGCTCGCGGCCGCCACCGGCACGCTCTGGTTCGCTCGTCGCCGCGGCGCCGGCCGCCGGCACTGACGGCGCGAGGATCGAGGTGGAACGCACGACAGTCGCCCCGGGTCCTGACCGCAGGACTCGGGGCGACGGGCGTATCGGGCCGGGCGGGAGGTCCGGCGTCCTAGAAGGCCGCATGGCTGGTCCGCCGGCGCCGGACGAGGAAGACCGCGCCACCGACGGCCGCCGCGGCCACCAGTCCGCCGCCGACCTGCATCTCCGTGGAGTTCGGCCCCATCGAGCCGCCGAGCCCGCCCTGCGCGCCGTTGCCGGCGAGCACGGTGAACTTGTGCGTCGCGATCCGGTCGTTGTCACTGCACTTCACCGAGAGGTGGTAGTGACCCGGGGTGGTGTTGTTGCGGATGCGGGCGTGGGCGTAGTTGGTGCCGTCACCTGCCGAGAGGCTGGTCGTCGGGAACGCGTTCGACCAGACCGTGCCGCCGTGACCGCAGCCCCGGGCGGTGATCTTCAGCGTGCCGCCCTGGTGGACCGACTGCGGGTTGACGGCGACGTTGACCGGACCGTTGGTGGCGGCGGCCATGGGGGCAGCGAGCCCGACGGCTGCGAAAGCGGTCACCGTGACCGCGAGAACGCGTGAAGCACGCATCGTGTGGACCTCCAGCGGGAAACGCCCCGGAGTCCTGTCCTCCGGGAATCGATCGACGTGGACGCCTCCCATGACGAACACTCACCAGCCGATCACCGGCTCGCACTTCGGCACTGCTCCACCCCGGTGACGCGACACGCCGTACGAAAACCCCTGGATCTGACGGAGCCGCAGGTCACAGGCCATCAGAAGTTTTATCTGCTCATTACTCCGAAGGGCAGTAACCCCGGGGCCCGTACGCCGCCACACCGAGGGCCCGCACGCCGTCACCGCGGAGGTCCGGGTCGCGCCCGCCACCCGTTCGCCTCTCCCTGATCGCCGCCCGGCCGTACCGCCCTTAACGTTCCAAGCGTCGCGACGAAGGGAGCACCATGGGCCAGCAGCACTACGCCGGCGCCGAGCGGACCAGACGCGTGCCGTGGGGTGCTGTCGCCCTGGTCATGCTCACGGGCCTCGCCCTCCTGCGCAACGGGGCGGAGTTCGGGGAGGAGGGCCCGCCGCAGCCCGCGGCCGCCGCCTCACTGGACCTGAGCAGCGACGCCGCGGGGCCGCCGTTGGAGGGCGAGCCGGTGCAGCCGCTGCCGTACGCCCCCGCCTCCCGGGTGAAGATCCCGAACATCAACGTGGACGCCCCGATCGTCGACGTCAATCTGGACGCCAACGGCTGGATCGACGCCCCGCCGGCCGAGGACCCCAACCTCGCCGGCTGGTACCAGAACGGCATCGCGCCCGGGCAGCGCGGCACCTCGGTGGTCGTCGGCCATGTCGACAACAACTCCGGGCCCGCGGTCTTCTACGGCCTCGGCTCGCTCCAGAAGGGCCACCGCGTCGAGGTGGAGCGCTACGACGGGCGGGTCGGCGTCTTCGAGGTCTACGGGGTGGAGGTCTTCTCCAAGAACGACTTCCCCGGCGCCCGGGTCTACGGCGACACCGGCCATGCGGAGCTCCGGGTGATCACCTGCGGCGGGGGCTACTCGAAGGCGGGCGGCTACGACGGGAACGTGGTGGTCTTCGCCCGGCTCGTCGAGACCCGCTGACCCACCGGCCGGTCGAGACCCGCTGACGGTACGTCACCGAACGCCCCGCCGCACAGTTCAGCGCGGGATGCCCTCCCGGTCCAGGAGCGCGTACATCTCCGCGGGTGGCAGCGCCGGGTTGGCGGCGGCGCCCGACAACGTATCGGGCTCCGCAAGCAGTTCCAGCAGCCTGGGCACGGGGAGCCGTGGATCGCGGGCGGCCGCCCGCCGCACTCCCGCGTCCGGGTCCCGGCTCAGCCGTTCGACGAGCTCGGGGGTGGCCGCCGGATCCCGCAGGGCCAGGGCGCGCGCCCGGGGGTCCGGCGCATCGGCGAACCGCCGGGCAAGGCCCTCCGCCGGAAACCGCGGCCGGGGGATCAGCGACCCCACCGCCCGGTGGGTGCCGTGCAGATACAGGTCGAGCAGCAGTTCCTCCGGAGCCTCGGGGTGACCTTCGGCGAGCAGCAGCCGTACGGCGAAGTCCGCGTCCCCGGCGAGGAGTTCGACGCAGTCCTGCGGCAGCTGGGGGCAGCTCGCGGCGGTGCGCCGCAGCCAGGTGTGCGCGGAGGTCGCGCACCGCCGCAGGGTCTCCGGATCGTGTCGCGCGTTCCACACCCACCACAGGCCGGGGAGCCGGTCCTCGGGGTCGATCCGCCAGTCGATGGCCGCCCGCTCGTCCTCCGAGAGCTCCGGGCGGGCCGAGACGGCCAGCCGGACGGCCGGGTTCTCGTGGTCCGCGAGCCCTGCGGCCAGGTCGGCGGGGAGGGCCGGGTTGAGGGCGAGCCGCGCGAGGAGCACCTCTTCGGCCACCAGGCGTTCCGCGAGGGCCCGCCCCAGCCTGCCGCGCTCCGCGACCTCCCCCAGGCGCCAGTCGCCGGCCAGCGTCCCGATGAGCTCCTCGGTGCGCTCCTCGTCCTCGTCCATGACCTGGAGCGAGGCGGCGGTGCGTACGTCGGGGTCGGGGTCCGCGAGGAGTGCCGAGCGCGCGTCGGCGTCGAGCAGGTGCCAGACGCGCCGGGAGGCCGCCCGCCGGAAGTGCGGATCCGCGTGGCCGGCGAGCGGCACCAGGACGTGGTCCGGCGTGGACGGCGCGCCGACCGTCTCGTACCGGACGTTGCCCCGCTCGTGGTTCAGGAGGCGCTCGTACGCATGGTCCGGCAGCGGAGGTACCCGGATGCGGTAGGGGTGGGGGCCCATCGCGACCGCCATCGCGTCGGACGCCGGTCCGTCCAGGAGGCGGGCCCGCAGTTCGGGAGCGGCGGTGAAGCTCTCGGCCAGCAGGTGCCGTACCCAGCGCTCGGGGTGGGTGAGCATGGCCTCGGCGACCTCGCCGGTCAGCGCGGGGTGATACGAGAGGCGATGGGTGATCGACCGGTCGTTCAGTGCCAGCAGCCTCAGCAGCACTCCGGCCGGAGCCGCCGGATTGCCCGCCAGGGCGTACGCCCCGTACCGCTCGGTCATGGTTCCCCCCACAGGTGGTACGTCGGCGCGCCCGGGGCTCCACCCCGGGCGCGTATCGGAGGAACCGTATCTTCGGCAGGCCGCGTCGGGCGGACCGGCCTCTCAGACCCGCTGCGGCACCGTGATGCGGTAGCCCTCGTCGAGCAGCCGGGGGAGGTAGCGCCGCAGGGCGGCCACGCTCTGGGACCGGTTGCCGCCCGCGTCGTGCGAGAGGACGACGACACCGGGCGCCGCCCCGTCCATGACCCGGCGGACGATCGTGCCGGTCCCCGGAGTGGTCCAGTCGAGCGTGTCGACGGTCCAGGCCATCGGCTCCATGCCGAGGTCGGCGCCGATCTCGAAGGAGTTGCGGTTCCACGCGCCGTACGGGGCCCGGTACCAGAGCGGCGCGGCGCCGAGCACCCGCTCGACCACATCGCTGGTGCGGCCGAGCTCGTCGCGGATCGCGGCGCGGGAGAGCCCCGGGATCAGCGGGTGCGACCAGGAGTGGTTGCCCACGACATGACCGTCGTCCGCCATCTCGCGCAGCAGGTCCGGGTGGGCGTCGGCCATCTCGCCGCAGACGAAGAACATCGCGCGGACCCGGTGCTTGCGCAGGGTGGCCAGGATGTCCGGGGTGTAGCGGGCGTCGGGGCCGTCGTCGAAGCTGAGCACCATCGAGTGCCCGAGGTCGGGGAGCTCCTCGAAGGGCCGGGTCCGCACCGGGGGGCTGGCCGGCCGGAAGCGGGGCGGGGAGCCCGCCGTCATGGGTTGCAGGCGGTACGCGGGCGGCCTGGCCGGCAGTCCGGCGGGCGGCCCGGCGGCCGCCGCGGGCGGGGTGCCCGCGGCCCGTGCGGGGCGGGTGGGCGTCGAGGCCGGATCGGCGGCGATCAGATGCAGGGTCGTGGCGGTTCCGAGGCCGAGGGCGACCTTCAGCAGGGTGCGGCGGTCGGGCCGGATGTGATCACTTCTCATGGCCAACTGCTCGCACGGCCGGGCTCCCGCTTCGGCCGACGACACCGAGGGCCGACCGTTTTGTACCCATTCGACGCAGCGGCCTGCCGGGGTCGCCGGCCCTCCTCCGCGGCTTCCGGGCGAGCCGATAGCCTCGGAGCCGTGACAGAGCAGCAGCCCCATCAGTTCGAACGCGGTACGGACGGGCCCAAGGTGATCGTCGCCGGGCTCGACGGCTCCGACTCGTCCATGCGCGCGGCCGCCTACGCCGCCGGTCTCGCCCGGCGGCAGAACGCCACGCTGGCCCTCGTCTACGTCCAGCCCGTGATCCCCTCGGGCGCCGCCCTGGGCGTGCCTGTCGGCGACACCACGGGCGAGGTCGCCCAGGAGCTGGCCGACGAGATCCGCGAGTCGGCGGAGCGGCTGAAGGACACGTGGGACGTGCGCTGGGAGTTCCACACCTTCCGCGGCGACCCGTACAACGGGCTGGTGACGGCGGCCGACGAACTCACCGCCGACGCCGTGGTGGTGGGGGCGTCGGAGTCGGCGGGGCACCGGTTCATCGGCTCGGTAGCGGTGCGGCTGGTGAAGGCGGGCCGCTGGCCGGTCACCGTGGTGCCGTAACCCCTCGTACGACGGGCTCTACTCCCCCATCACGAGGCCGTCGGCCGCCGCGCCCCGGCCCAGCACCACGTCCCGGATCCGGTCGCGGACCTGGCGGTGGTGGTCGGCCCCGGCCTTGATGGAGGTGTTGAGGTCGACGACGCGCCCGGTGTCCGTGTCGTACCACTGCGGCACGAACTCGGCCTTTTGCACCGTCCAGCGCCCGCCCGGCTCGGCGGGCGGCGCGAAGGTGAAGCGACCCATCGAACTCTGGTTGCCGCGCGGGTCCTGGACACCCTGGTAGTTGATCATCGCGCCGGCGATCTGGTCGCCCATGCCGTAGACGACCCAGGTTCCGTTGACCTTCTCGTACGCCTGCGGGACATGGGCGTGGGTGCCGATGATCAGGTCGAGGTCGGGACGGCCGCGGTCCTGGGATGCGGTGAGGCGGTCGGCCAGTTCCAGCTGCCTGGCGTCCGGTTCGTCCTGCCATTCGGTACCCCAGTGCGCGGAGAGCACCACGACGTCGGCGCCCGCCCGCCGGGCCTTCCTCGCCTCCGCCACGATCTTCCGCTCGTCGGTCACGTTGACCGCCCACGGCTTCCCGGCGGGCAGCGGGATGTCGTTGGTGCCGTAGGTGTACGCGAGGTGGGCGACCTTCGCCGCCTTCTTCCCCGGTCCCGTCGGCAGGATCGTGGGGCGGGCGGCCTCGGCGGCGGAGCGGGCGGATCCGGCGTGGCGGATGCCTGCCTTGTCCAGGGCTCCGAGCGTGCGGGCGATGCCTTCGGCCCCGTCGTCCAGGGTGTGGTTGGAGGCGGTGGAGCAGGAGTCGTAGCCGGTGGCGCGCAGCGCGGTGGCGACCTCGGGCGGTGACTTGAAGCTCGGGTAGCCGGTGTAGGGGCCGCCGTCCTTCCCGTACACCGTCTCCATGTGGCAGATGGCCAGGTCGGCTCGGGAGACGACGGGTGCCGCGGCCTTGAGCATCGGGGTGAAGTCGTAGCCCTGCCCGCCCGCGTCGGCCGCCGCCCGGTCGATGACGGAGGAGTGCGGCAGGACATCTCCCGAGGCGAGGAGGGTGAAGGGGCGGGGCACGTCGGCGTCCTGGCCGCCCGCGCCCCCGGCGGCGGTGGGGGGTGCGCTCGGGACGGGCGCCTGGGGCTGCTGGCCGGTGCAGCCGGTGGCCGCGGCGAGCAGGAGGGCGAGGGCGGCCACGGCGCCCGGTCGGATGCGCTGCGTCATCTGCTCGACTCCATGTTCGGATGATTACGACCATCCGACTACACATATCGTCATACTGCTGAGGCAAGGAGCATTGCCGCATACCTAGCTGAACTGGTCGTACCGTCCGACCCCGACGGCCCCTTGACCGTTCGCCGCACCATTCGCCGCACTGAGCGACCGCTCGTCGCACGCCTCGGTGCACCGCCTGTTCCTGCGCCGCCGAATGCGTTCGTATACGCCAGGCGGCAGCGAGGCCGTCCGGGGGCCTCCCGCGGGAAAGGACGTTCATGAAGACCACGACGACGACCGATGAGCGGGCCATCGCGGAGTTGCAGCGGGAACACGGCCCCGCCCTCTTCCACTTCCTGCTGGGCCTGACCTTCGGTGACCGGCAGCGGGCCGAGGATCTGGTGCAGGAGACCCTGGTGCGCGCCTGGCAGCACCCGGAGGCCTTCGACGCGCCCTACGAGTCGATGCGGCCCTGGCTCTTCACCGTCGGCCGCCGCCTCGCCATCGACGCCCGGCGCTCCCGCCAGGCGCGCCCCACCGAGGTCAGTGATCTGGTGCTGGAGAGCACCCCGGCCGACCAGGACACCGCGGACTCCGCCGTCCGCGCCCTGGACGTCCGTGAGGCGGTCCGCACGCTCAGCCCCGAACACCGTGCGGTGCTGGTGCAGATCTACTTCCGCGGGCTGAGCGTCGGCGAGACCGCCGAGGCGCTCGGCATCCCCGCCGGGACCGTCAAGTCCCGTTCGTACTACGCCCTGCGGCTGCTCTCACGTAATCTGCCCGGCTACTCGCTGAGGTCCTCCGCCCGCAACAGGGCGAGCAGGGCCGAGGCCTCCGTCACCTCCACATAGTCCCGGGCGCAGGCGTCGCAGAGCTGGAGGTGGCGGGCGACCCGGCAGGTCTCCTCCGCGTCCAGCGCGTCCAGGACGTACGCACCCAGCAGCAGGCGCACATGCGGGTCGTCGCCGGGGTCGGCACTCATTCACAGCCTCGCATCTCCTGGGCGATCCTCCGCTTCTGCCCACGCGGGGCGCCCGCCCCCGGTTCAATGCTGCGTGAAGCCCGGTACCGAGCAAGGAAAGAGGCGAGACGGGATGCGTCCCGAGGATACGCGTGGGACCGGTGGGGGCGGGCTGCCGGTACCGATGGCCTGGCTGTACACCGAGTACGTCGCGGACGAGCTGTTACGCACCGGCGACCTGATGGAGCCGACGACCCTGGAGTTCCGGGCCGGGCGCGACGCGCTCGCGCTCACGATGTTCCTCTCCGGCCTCCTGGGCGAGGCCCCGGTCTCCGGCACGCTGTCCGAGGCGCGCGCCGACGAGCTGCGGGTGCTCACGGCGTACGGGGCCACCTGGCGGAGCTGGGTCTGCGAGCGGCTCACGGAGTCCGAGCGCCGGGCCGGGCCCGGCGACCCCGATGTGGCGCTGGCCCGGGCGGCCTGGCGGTGGCTGGAGGAGACCGAGCTGCTCGCCGCCGACCTCGATGCGATCGTGCCCGCGCCCTGGGAGCCGGTGGCCGGGGGCGGGCACGAGGAGGAGGGCGAGGTCCAGGTGTGGACTCCGGCATGGCAACTGGGTCTGCCGCTGGGGCACTTGGCCGTCCACCTCTGCTGAGGCGGCCGGGCACGGACCGGGACGGGGCCCGGGCCTCATGAACCGTGCACGCCCGCACGGTACTTGGGCAGCCGGAGTGTGATCTTCATGCCCGCGCCGATCCCGGTCTCGATGACAAGCCCGTACCCGTCCCCGTACACCTGGCGCAGCCGCTCCTCCACGTTGAGCAGGCCGATACCGGTGGAGGTGGTGGCCTCGCCGCGCAGGATGCGGCGCAGCCGTTCGGGGTCCATGCCGCCGCCGTTGTCCTCGATGACGACCTCGGCCTCGGATCCGGCGTCCAGCGCGCTGATGGTGATGCGGAACGGAGTGTCCGCAGGTCGTTCGCGGGGCGGGGTGGAGGCTCCCTCCAGGCCGTGCTTCACCGCGTTCTCCACCAGCGGCTGGAGACAGAGGAACGGCAGGGCGACCGGGAGCACCTCGGGGGCCACCTGGAGGGTGACCGAGAGGCGTTTGCCGAAGCGGGCCCGGACCAGGGCCAAGTACTGGTCGATGGAGTGGAGTTCGTCGGCCAGCGTGGTGAACTCGCCGTGCCGGCGGAAGGAGTAGCGGGTGAAGTCGGCGAACTCCAGGAGCAGTTCGCGTGCCTGCTCGGGGTCGGTGCGGACGAACGAGGCGATGGCGGCGAGGGAGTTGAAGATGAAGTGCGGGGAGATCTGCGCCCGTAGCGCCTTGATCTCGGCCTCGATCAGCTGCGTACGGGAGCGGTCCAGCTCGGCCAGCTCCAGCTGTACGCAGACCCAGCGCGCGACCTCGCCCGCCGCCCGGGCCAGCACCGCCGACTCGCGCGGGGCGTAGGCGACGAGCGCCCCCAGGACCCGGTTCTCGACGGTGAGCGGTACGGCGACCGCCCAGCGCAGCGGGCAGTCGAGGTCGGCGCAGCCGCTGTCGAAGGCCGTGCCGCGCCCGCCCTCCAGCAGCTCCTCGATGTGGCCCATCACGTCCTTGCCGTGATGGTGTCCGGCGCCGTCCCAGACCAGGACACGTTCCCGGTCGGTGAGGCAGAGGGCGTCGGTGCCGAGCAGCGAGCGCAGCCGGCGGGCCGAGCGCCGGGCGCTCTCCTCGGTGAGACCGGCGCGCAGCGGGGGCGCGGCGAGGGACGCGGTGTGCAGGGTCTCGAACGTGGCGTGCTCGACGGGGGTGCCGACATCGCTCGGGCGGAGCGGGCGGGCGGTGCGGCGGCCCAGCAGGAACCCCGTACCGAGCAGCAGCGCCACCAGGACGGTGAGGACGGCGATCCCGGCCCCCGTCATCGTTCCCTCCCGGCGCCGCGCGCCGAGGTGAGCGCCTCGGGGAGGTGGAAGCGGGTCATGGCCGCGTTGGTGCCCGGCGGGATCCGCCCCGGGGTCGCGAGCGAGACGAGGATCATCGCGAGGAAGCCAACCGGGACGGACCAGACGGCGGGCCAGGCGAGCAGGGCGTGCGGCCAGCCGGGCGGGCGTACGGCACCGCTCACGGTGATCGCGACGGCGAGCAGAGCTGAGCCGCCGCCGAGGACGAGCCCGGCTATCGCGCCGGGCGGGGTGAGGCGGCGCCACCAGATGCCGAGGACGAGCAACGGACAGAAGGAGGACGCGGAGACGGCGAAGGCCATGCCCACCGCGTCGGCCACCGGCACCCGGCTGACCAGCAGCGAGATGATCAGCGGCACGGCGATGGCGAGGACGGTGGCGAGCCGGAAGTGGCGCACCCCGCGCGAGGGCAGCACGTCCTGGGTGATGACCCCGGCGACGGCCATGGTGAGCCCGGACGCGGTGGAGAGGAACGCGGCGAACGCCCCGCCCGCGATCAGCGCCCCCAGCAGATCGCCGCCGAGCCCGCCGATGACCCGGGCGGGCAGCAGCAGGACGGCCGCGTCCGCGTCTCCCCCGTGCCGCAGCTCAGGGGCGTACAGCCGGCCCAGCGCCCCGTAGATGGGCGGCAGCAGATAGAAGAGGCCGACCAGGGCGAGGACGGCGACGGTGGTGCGCCGGGCGTCGCGGCCGTTGGGGCTGGTGTAGAAGCGGACGACGACATGCGGCAGGCCCATGGTGCCGAGGAAGGTCGCCACGATGAGTCCGTACGTCGCGTAGAGCGGGTGGTCGGCGCGGAAGACGGCGAACTGGTCGTCGAAGCTGACCCGGGGGCGGCCGTCGCCCTGCCAGGCGAGGACGAGGAAGAGGGCGGGGACCAGGAGCGCGGTGAGCTTCAGCCAGTACTGGAAGACCTGGACGAAGGTGATGGACCGCATCCCGCCCGCCGCCACGGCCACCATCACCACGGTCGCCACGAGGACGTCGCCGAGCCAGCCGGGCGCCCCCGTGAGGATCTTCAGCGTCAGCCCGGCGCCCTGGAGCTGCGGCACGAGGTAGAGCCATCCGGCGCCGACCACGAGGATGCTGACCAGGCGCCGCACGTGGAGCGATTCGAGCCGCCCCTCGGCGAAGTCCGGCAGGGTGTACGCCCCCGAGCGGCGCAGCGGGGCCGCGACGAAGACCAGCAGCACCAGATATCCGGCGGTGTAGCCGACCGGGTACCAGAGCATGTCCGGGCCGTGCAGCAGGACGAGCCCCGCGACGCCGAGGAAGGAGGCGGCCGAGAGGTACTCCCCGCTGATGGCGGCGGCGTTGAGCCGGGGGCGCACGGTACGGGACGCCACGTAGAAGTCGGAGGTCGTACGGGAGATGCGCAGGCCGAAGCCGCCGACGAGGACGGTGGCGAGGACGACGAGGGCGACCGCCACCCAGGACGCCGTGTGGTCGGGGGCGCTCACGGCGTCGGGCGGCCCTCCACCAGCCGGGCGAAGTCGCGTTCGTTGCGTTCGGCCCGGCGCACGTACCACCAGGCGGCCAGGGTGAGCGGCGGGTAGGTGGCGAAGCCGAGCACCGCCCAGACCAGGGCGGCGCTGTTCAGGGCGGCGAACAGGAGCGGCAGGGTGCCCGCGACGAGGGCGAGCACGGCGAAGACGGTGAGTCCGGCGCGGAGCTGGCTCCGCATGAGCGAGCGGACGTAGGCGCCGCCGAGGGCGGTCTGCTCCTCGATCTCCGCCTGGGTGCGGTAACGGGGCAGCGGACGCACCCGGCGGGGCTCTCCCGTGACGACTTCGCGCCGGGGTGCGGTCTCCGGTGACATGGGCTCGGAGTGTAGGCGGCGGGGGGTGGTGCTGGGAAGGCTTCACCGGAGCGGCTTCGGCGGAGGTCGCCCCAGGTCAGCGGCCGCCCTGGCGCATCAGCAGGTCGCGCAGGGCCCGGGTGTGGCGGCGGCTGACGGCCAGCTCGGCCTCCCCGATCCGTACGCTCATGCTCCCCGCGTCCAGCCGCAGCTCGTCGATCCGGCTGAGCGCCACGAGGTGGCGGCGGTGGATCCGGACGAAGCCGCGCGAGCGCCAGCGCTCCTCCAGGGTGGTGAGCGGGATGCGGACGAGGTGGCTGCCGGCCGCGGTGTGCAGCCGGGCGTAGTCGCCCTGCGCCTCGGCGTACGCGATCTCGTCGATCGGGATGAAGCGGATGACGCCGCCCAGCTCGACCGGGATCTGGTCGGTGGCGGTGTCGTTGACGGGGGCGGACCGCTCCCCCACCTGCTCGGCGACCCGGCGTACGGCCTCGGCGAGGCGTTCGCGGCGGACCGGTTTGAGGACGTAGTCGACGGCCTTGAGGTCGAAGGCGTGCACGGCGAAGCCCTCGTGCGCGGTGACGAAGACGATGAGCGGGGGCGAGGCGAATCCGGCGAGGAGCTGGGCGACGTCGAGGCCGGTGAGCCCCGCCATGTGGATGTCGAGGAAGACGACGTCGATCGCGGACGGGTCGTCGGGGCCCGCGTCCACCGCGTTGCCGATGCGGCGAAGCGCCTCGGTCGCCCCGGTGGCACCTTCGGCGCTGCGGATGCGGGGGTCGGCGCGCAGGAGGTAGAGCAGCTCCTCCAGGGCGGGTGGTTCGTCGTCGACGGCGAGTACGCGCAGCATGAGCCCGGAGTTTAGGTGCTCCGGGGCCTCCTGGCTTGAGTGAATCCCGGCTTGTTCCCGTACCGCAGTACATGCAGCTGACCGAGCCCCACATCCGGGTGGGGGCCTACGCCCTGGGCGTCCTCGGGAGGGCCGACGCCTTCCGGTTCGAGGAGCATCTGGAGGAGTGTCCGCCGTGCCGTGTCCGGGCCCGCGAGCTGGCGCCGGTCGCGGCCCGGCTGGCGGTGGCCCGGCCGGTGGTGCGGCCCTCCCACGGCCTCGCGGACCGGCTGGTCGAGGCGGTGGCGGCGGGGCGGCGCAGGGCGGACAGGCGACGGCTCGCGCTGGTGGCGGCCGCGGTAGTGCTGGCGGTGGGCGGGCCGTTGGCGGTGGCCGGTTCCTCGGGCGGCCCCGGCGGTCCGGCGGGCGGGGCGGTGGTCCAGCGCTGGGTGGGGGCCGATCAGGCGTCGGGGGCGGCCGCGGTGGTGACGGCGGCGGGGCACGAGTGGGGTACGTCGGTGGCGCTGGAGGTCGTCCGGGTGCCCGTCGTCGGGGTCTGCGCGCTGATCGCGGTGGGCCGGGACGGCAGCGAGGAGACGGTGAGCAGCTGGTCGGCCGGGGGTGCGGGGGACGGCCTGGTGGAGGTGTCCGGCGGGGCGGCGCTGCGGCCGGAGGGCATCGACCACTTCGAGGTGCGGACGGCGGACGGGCGGCGGCTGATGACGGTGGAGCGGTGAGCGGCCGCCCTCCTACTTGAGGAACTTGGACAGGCGCCGGTCGGCCAGCGGCTTGCCGCCGGTCTGGCAGGTCGGGCAGTACTGGAGCGAGGAGTCGCTGAAGGAGACCTCCAGGATGGTGTCTCCGCAGACCGGACAGGCCTCCCCCGTACGCCCGTGGACCCGCATCCCGCTCTTCTTCTCGGACTTGAGCTTTCCGGCCTCCACCCCGCTGGAGCGTGCCACGGCGTCCTTGAGCGTGGTGCGCAGCGCGGTGTACAGGCGGGTGATGTCGTCCTCGTCGAGGTCGGCGGTCCGCTTGAACGGGGACATCTTCGCCACGTGCAGGATCTCGTCGCTGTAGGCGTTGCCGATGCCCGCGATGAGCGTCTGGTCGCGCAGGGCGCCCTTGATCTGGCGGCGCGCCGCGCCGACGATGCCCGCGAAGGTGTCCCGGTCGAAGGCGTCGGCGAGCGGGTCGGGGCCGAGGCGGGCGATGCCGGGGACGTCCACCGGGTCGCGGACTAGGTGGACGGAGAGGCTCTTCTTGGTCCCCATCTCGGTGAGGTCGAAGCCGTCACCGTCCACGGTCACCAGGCGCAGGGCGAGCGGACCCTTGCCGGGGCGCGGCGGGGCGGCCGGGAAGGAGTCCTTCCAGCGGAGCCAGCCCGCCCGTGCCAGGTGGGTGCAGAGGTGCAGCCCGCCCGCCTCGATGTCGAGGAACTTGCCGTGGCGGGCCACCGAGGTGACGGTGGTTCCGTCGAGGGCGCTCAGCGGCGGGTCGTACGTCTTCAGGACGCTGATCGCCAGCGGGAGGACACGGGCGATCTCCTTGCCGACCAGGTGGTCGTCGAGGAAGACCCGCAGGGCTTCGACTTCGGGCAGCTCGGGCATGGCACCAGCCTGCCGCAGGCCGCGTACGGCTGCCTGTCAGGACACCGGTGCCGCCACCCGCCCGCCGGTGACCAGCTCCCGGAGCTCGTCGAACTCCTCCTGGACCGCACCGGCCAGCCGGTCCAGGTCCGGCAGCGCCTTGCCGTCCGCCACCAGACCCACGTGCACGCGGCCGCCGTACGTCGACAGGGCGACGGCCAGCGACTGGCCCCGGGCCAGCGGTGCCATCGGGTAGAGGGCGCTCAGGGGGCAGCCGCCGAGCGAGAGCGCGGAGCGCGGGAGCGGGACGCTGGTGACGAGCAGGTCGAAGAGCATCCGGGCGGCGTTGGCGGCGAGCGGTGCGCCGAACCGGTGGGCCAGCGGGTGCAGTTGGTCGGCGAGTACGGCGACGGCACCGGCGCCCTTCAGCGGTCCGGCCGCCTTGTTACGGTCCATCGCTCCCCGGACCGCCCGGAGCCGTTCCCGGGGGTCGGCCGCACCGACGGGCAGGTCGAGGAGGTAGGCGGAGAGCCGGTTCCCGCTCACCGCGCCGCCGGGCCTGCGCCGCGAGACCGGCACCAGGGCGCGCGGGTCGGTGGCGGCGGGCCCCTCGCCGCGCTCGGCCATCCAGCGGCGCAGGGCCCCGGCGACCACAGCGAGCAGGATGTCGTTGGCGGTGCCGCCCTCGGCCCGCCGGATCCGCTGGAGGGCCGTGGCGTCCAGGTCGGCGGTGGCCAGGCGCCGGGTGCCGCTGGAGGGTGCGGTGAAGGCGGTGGAGCGCAGATCGAGGCGGCCCGCGCGGACCACGGAGGCGCCCACGCCCAGCGCCCGGCCGACCTCACCGATCCGCCCGAGCGCCATGCCGGCCACCTCGCGGGGGTCGGGGAGCCAGGAGCGGGGCGGGACGGCGGGGCGGCCACGGGCGGCGGACCGGGCCGTGGTGGCGGCGGCGATCTCGTCGAAGATCCCGGCGCCGATGGCGACCGCCCGCATCCCGTCGGCCAGCGCGTGGTGCAGCTTGACCAGCACGGCGAACGGCCCGTCGTCGGCGCCGCCGATGAGGTACATCTGCCAGGGCGGCAGCCCGCGGCCCAGCGGCTGTTCCATCAGCTCCCCGGCCAGCCGGGTGGCCCCAGCCATGAAGTCGCCCTCGTCCACGGCGACGCGGCGCACATGCCGGTGCACGTCGAAGTCCTTGTCGACCGTCCAGGCCGCACCGCCGACCGGCAGCAGGACGTCCCGTACGCACATCCGCAGCCGGGGGATCGCGGCGGCCCGGGTGCGGAGCAGTTCCAGAACGTGCGGCGGGGTGACGCCGGGCGCCGGGGCGAAGACGGCGAGCGCGCCCAGGTGCATCGGGTGGGCGTCGGATTCGAGATGCCAGAAGGCCAGATCGAGCGGGGCCAGGAGTTCGGTACCCAACAGGTGCCTCATGTCGTCGGGGGCGGAACGGCCGTACCCCCGCAGTCAATCGCTTGCGGTCGGTTACGGTCAAGCACGGACATGTTACGTACTGTTACAGAACAGGTCGCCCGCTCATCACGACCGCTCGGGGATCAGGAACTCGCACCACACGCACTTGCCACTGCCCCGGGACTCCACGCCCCAGACGTCGGCCAGCCGGTCGACGAGCATCAGACCGCGGCCGGAGACCCCGTCGGAACCCGCGTCCCGGCGGCGGGGCAGAGCACTGGAGCGGTCCTCCACATCGACCCGGAGCCGCCGCTCGGAGCCGGCCATCACCCGGATCGTGACGACGGCCCCGCCGTCGGTGTGCATCAGGGCGTTGGTGGTCAGCTCGTCGGCGGCCAGTTCGATCTCGTCGGCCCGCTCCTTCGCCCCCCAGGCGCGTACCGCCGCCCGGATCATGTGCCGGGCCGAGCTGAGCGCCTCGGGATCGTTCTGGGCGACGTGCTGCCGGAGCCGGCCGCCGGACTGGGGCGCCTGGGCGGCCCGGCGGCGGAGCAGCAGGAGCGCCACGTCGTCCTGGCCGCCGCGCACGTCGACGGCGTCGCACAAATCGTCGGCGAGCTTCTGGAGGTTCTGGGGGCCGTTGGAGACCAGTGTGGTCAGCAGCTGCATCCCCTCGTCGAGATCGGATCCGGGCAGCTCGACCAGGCCGTCGGTGAACAGGATCATCGTCTGGCCCGGGTCCAGCTCCGCCGTACCGACCGGGTACTCCAGCCGCCCGAACTCCGCGGAGAGCCCCAGCGGCAGCCCGCCCTCGGCCGGCATCCGGCGGCAGCTCCCGTCCACATCGCGTACCAGCGGGTCGACATGTCCCGCGCGGACCACCTGGACGACCCCGGTGGTCAGGTCGACCTCGGCGTACGTGCAGGTGGCGAAGCGATCGGTGTCCAGCTCGTGCAGGAAGACGGAGGCACGCGCCATGACGGTGGCGGGGCTGTGACCCTCGGCCGCGTAGGCGCGCAGCACGATGCGGAGCTGCCCCATGACGGCGGCGGCGTGCGTGTCGTGCCCCTGGACGTCCCCGATGACGGCGCCGACCCGCCCGCCGGGCAGCGGGATCAGGTCGTACCAGTCGCCGCCGATGTCCCGGCCGAGCCGGGCCGAGCGGTAGCGGACGGCGACCTGCGCCCCGGGGACGGCGGGGATCCGGCGCGGCAGCATCGCCTGCTGGAGCCCTTCGGCGAGGTCGTGCTCCTGCTCGTAGAGCATCGCCCGCTGGAGGCTCTGGGCGATCGAGGTGCCGAGCGCCATGAGGAGGTTGCGCTCGTCGGGGGTGAAGCCCGCCTTGTCGCGGTAGAGCAGCCCGAGTGCGCCGATCGGGCGGGCCTGCGCGATCAGCGGCATATAGGCGGCCGCGGTGATCCCCAGGTGGCTGATGTTGGGCCAGAGGACCGGATAGGAGGTGGCGAAGTCCTCCGCGGACTCGATGAAGCGCGGGGCGAGGGTGCGGACGACCTCACTCATCGGGTACTGCTCGTCCACCCGGGTGAACCGGGTGCCGGGAACGTAGGCGCCCTCGGGTCCGTCGGCCACGAGGTGGATACGGCCGGACTCCAGCAGGCCCATGACGAGGCTGGTGGCGCCCAGGTGGGCCAGGCCCTGGGAGTTCTTGAGGACCGCGATGACGTCCTTGACGGTACGGGCGTGGGCCAGGGCGGCCGTCGTGCCCTCCACCAGGCTGGTGCGGCGGCGCCGCTCCAGGTCCAGGTCCTGGCGGGCGGAGGAGTCGGCCAGCTCCTGGGTCGCGTCGCGGACGATCCCGATGATGCGGTGGGGCCGGCCGGTCCCGTCCCGGCGGACGAAGCCCTGGGTGTGGGTCCAGCGCAGGGTGCCGTCGCGGCGCTGGATGCGGAAATAGGCGCCGTAGTTGGTGAGGCCGCTCTTGAGGGCCTGCGAGACCATCCCGTCCAGGCGCTGCGCCTCGTCGGTCGGTACGCGGTGGGCGAGGGAGGCCGGGCGGCCGTCGTACTCCTCGGGGGTCAGGTCGAACACGTCGAGGGCGGCCTGGTCCATGTGCATGAGGCCGGTGCCCAGATCCCAGTCGAAGCTGCCCATACGGTTCAGGGCGAGGCTGAGGTCCGGGTGGGCGGGCCAGTCGTCCGGGAGTGACAGGGCACCCGCTACCCGATCATCCATGTGGGCCACTCTGCCACCATTTGTCCGATTCTTCGAGCGATCCGTACGGCGGCCGGAGCGGCCGCCGTACGGGCTGAGGAAGACCTGGTCCCGGCCGGTCAGCCGGCGAACGGCTCAGGGACGCCGGAGTCCGCCGGCTCGCCGAACTCATCGAGTTCGCCGGACCCATCCGGTTCTTCGAGTCCATCCGGCTCTTCGAGTCCATCGAGTTCGCCGAGTTCGTCGAGTTCGCCGGGTTCGCGGGGTTCGCGGGGTTCGCGGGGAGAGACCTGGGTCGGCTCCGGCACCACGCCGAGCTCGCCCTCCTCCATCTCCCAGGGCTCGTCGCTCGGCATGCCGTCGAAGTCGTCCGGCGCCTCGGTGCCGGGGTCGGGCTCCATGGGCGGCGGGCAGCCGGGGGGCAGTTCGGCGGGGTCGCCCGGGGAGTCCGGGCACTCCGTCCCCTCCGGTTCGGCGGGGGACGGGGCCGACGGGGCGGATTCCGTCGGTGCGGGCTCGGAGGGGCGGGCCGGGGACGGGAAGAGCAGGTCCACACTCGGCTCGAAGGGCGGCGGGTCGTCCGGGGTCCGGTCGCGCCCGACGTCGTCGCCGACGGCCCGTTCGATCCAGGTGTTGTCGGCGGTGTCCACGATGATCAGGCTGCTCAGCGGCTTCACGCCCGGGTCGACCGCCAGGATCCGCGCGGGGTCGTATCCGGCCCAGCGCTCGCCCCGGTGGGTGACCTGCCCCTTCGCGATCACCGGCCGCTCCAGCGGGTTGCCGCAGGCGCAGCGGACCCTCGGCAGGCCCTTGCTGTCGACCAGGACGGCGGTGCCCGCCTGGAGCACGGCCTGGAAGGCGGTGACGGAGTTGGCGCTGTAGCCGTGGTTGGTGACCTGCGTGTCGGCGCGCAGGGTCACCGGGGTGAGCGAGCGCAGATAGCCCGGGATCTGGACGGCCTCGATGCCCGCCTTCTCCGCGAAGGCCCGCGCCTTGTCCTGGTCGGCGGTGAGCAGGCGGGCCTGCTGCTCGACGTCGCAGGACGCCTCGGAGCGGACGCCTCCGTAGAGCCCGGGAACGACGCCCGAGACACGATGGACCGTCCGGGTGGCGGACCCGTCACCCTCCTGCGGCGAGGGGGTGGCCGTCGGCGAAGGCGTCTGCCGCGCGGTCGACTTCGTGAAAGGCCCGGGGCCCGGCTCGGCGAGCGGCTGGAGGAGGACGTCCTCGGCCTCCGCGGTGCCCGTGGTGCCCTT
Organism: Streptomyces cyaneofuscatus; assembly: GCF_033109485.1. Taxonomy (NCBI): domain Bacteria; kingdom Bacillati; phylum Actinomycetota; class Actinomycetes; order Kitasatosporales; family Streptomycetaceae; genus Streptomyces; species Streptomyces cyaneofuscatus. Next base: position 605,802 of record NZ_CP137002.1, read on the forward strand.
CGTCGTGCGGTCGGCGGCACTGTCGCAGCCGGCCACGGCGAACAGGGCCCCGGCGGTCAGCGCGGCGAGCGCGGCACACCGGAAACGTCTGGGTGAGCGCACAGAGCTCTCCTGCCTGTCCATGGCGAACGGATGGATCCGTCACCATCTGTGCCGCACCGGTCGGCAGCCCGCAAGCGGAGACGGAGCCGGACACAGCCACCTTGAACGCGTTCAAGAAAGCCTCTACTCTCATCCCAGGAGTTGAACACGTTCAAAGACGGGGGTGGGGCCGTGACCGTGCTGGTCAACGGGATCGTGATGCTGGGCATGCTCCTGGTCGTCCCGGCAGGGCTGCGACTGACCGGGCTGCGGGAGCTGGACGGGATCCGCCGGCTCTGGCCCCTCTTCGCGGCGCCCGGCGCGGTGGCCCTGTGGCTGCCGCGTGGTCCTACCGCCACCGCGCTGGCCTCGTGCTACGCACTGGGCACCGTCCTTCTCGCCCTGCTCGGCGCGCGCCGGGCGGTCCGCGGCCGGGACCTCTCCCCCGCCCAGATCGCCCTCCTCACCGCTCTCGTCACCCCGGCCGTCGCCGCGCTCGCCCTGGTCGCGGAGCGGTGGGGCCACGAGCTGTTCGGCTTCGAGCTGGGCATCCTCGCCCTGACCGTGCCGCACTTCCACTTCGCCGGTTTCGCCGCGGCCCTGGTCGCCGGGCTCGTCTGCCGGGTCACCGAGGGCCCCGCGGGCCGGTTCGCCGCGCTCAGCGTGCCGCTGGGCACCCTGCTCGTCCTCGTCGGCTACTTCATCGGCGACTGGGCCGAACTGGCCGGGGCCGTGGCCCTGACGGCCGGCATGTGGACCGTCGGCCTGCTCACCTGGCGCCTGGGGCACGAGGAGGGCCGGGACAGGACGACCCGGCTGCTGCTCCTCACCTCCGCCGCCGTCCTGGTCGCCACCATGCTGCTCGCCCTCAGCTGGGCGGTCGGCGAGGCGACCGGGCTGCCCCACCCCACCCTGACCTGGATGGCCGCCACCCATGGCCTGGGCAACGCGCTGGGCTTCGCCCTCTGCTCGCTCCTGGCCTGGCAGCGCATCCGCACCACCACCCATTCGGAAAGCAGGACAGCATGAGCACGCTCACCTACCCCGAGGTCGGCGCCACCCGGCTCGGCCCGCTCCCCAAGGGCTACAACCATCTGCACCACAGCACCCCGGTCGGCCGCGGCGCGGACGACTTCGCGGTGGCGGGAGCGGCGGTGACCGAGTGGCGCATGCACCGGGCCTCGGGAGCCCGGGTCGACGCCTCGGCCCGGCGGGCGGAGCCCGGTGGCACCGTCACGGTGACGCTCGGAGTGGGACCGGTACGCCTCACCGCACCGTGCGAGGTGATCTGGACGGCGTACGCGGAGGAGGGCCGTACCGGATTCGGTTACGGCACCCTGACCGGGCACCCGGAGAACGGCGAGGAGTGCTTCGTGGTCGACCTGGCGGACGACGGCACCGTCTGGTTCACGGTCATGGCGTTCTCCCGCCCCGCCGCCTGGTACGCCCGGCTCGCGGGACCGCTCGTACCGCCCGTGCAGCTCTGGTACGCGCGCCGGCTGGGCCGGACGCTGCGCCGGCTCGTCGCGGCGGGCTGAACGCCACCGCCGGGCCGATACTGGCGGGGATGGAGTGGTTCTCCGCCGACGGCTACTGGCTGAGCAGGCTGATCTTCCAGCGGACGCTGGCCGTGATCTACCTGGTCGCCTTCCTCTCCGCTGCCCTCCAGTTCCGCGCGCTGTTCGGCGAGCGCGGCATCCTGCCCGTACCGGAGCTGCTCCGGCGTACTCCCTGGAAGGCGGCGCCGGGGCTGTTCCGGCTGCACTACTCCGACCGCTTCTTCGCCGCCGTCGCCTGGGGCGGCTGCGCGGTGTCGGTGGCCCTGATCGCCGGTCTTGACGGTTTCCTTCCGCTCTGGGGCGGGATGCTGCTGTGGGCGCTGCCCTGGGTGCTGTACCTGTCGATCGTGCAGGTCGGGCAGGTCTGGTACGGGTTCGGCTGGGAGTCGCTGCTCCTGGAGACGGGGTTCCTCGCCGTCTTTCTCGGTACGGGGGACACCGCGCCGCCCGTGCTGGTGCTCTGGCTGCTGCGGTGGCTGCTGTTCCGGCTGGAGTTCGGCGCCGGGCTCATCAAGATGCGCGGCGACGCGTGCTGGCGGAAGCTGACCTGCCTCGACTTCCACCATGAGACCCAGCCGATGCCGGGGCCGCTCAGCTGGTTCTTCCACCATCTGCCGCGGCCCGTGCACCGGGTCGAGGTGGCCGCCAACCACGTCACCCAGCTGCTGGTCCCCTTCCTGCTGTTCACCCCGCAGCCGGTGGCGAGCGCGGCCGCCGCCCTGATGGTGCTCACCCAGCTATGGCTGGTCCTGTCGGGCAACTTCGCCTGGCTGAACTGGCTGACCATCGCGCTGGCGCTCTCCGTGATCGACTGGACCCCGTTCGCCGGCCGGCCGCCCGCCCTGGCCGCGCCACCGCTCTGGTACGAGGTGGTCGTCATCGCGGTGACGGGCCTGGTCCTGGTCCTCAGCTACCGCCCCGCGCGCAATCTGCTCTCGCGCCGGCAGGTGATGAACCGGTCGTTCGACCCCCTGCACCTCGTCAACACCTACGGGGCGTTCGGCTCCATCAGCAGAATGCGGCTGGAAGTCGTGGTGGAGGGCACGGCGGATCCGGTCGCGGACGAGGGCGCCGAGTGGCGGGAGTACGGTTTCCGCGGCAAACCGGGCGATGTGCGGCGGCTGCCGCGCCTCTTCGCCCCGTACCACCTGCGGCTCGACTGGATGATGTGGTTCGCGGCGCTCTCCCCCGCTTACGCGCGCTCCTGGTTCGGCCCGTTCACCGAACGGCTGCTGCTCGGGGACCGGGACACGCTCCGGCTGCTGGCGCACAACCCGTTCCCGGACGCCCCTCCCGCGCATGTGCGTGCCCGGGTGTTCCACTACCGGTTCACCGGGCCGAGCGAGCTGTGGGCCACGGGGTGCTGGTGGGACCGCACCTACGTGCGGGAATTCATGCGGCCCGTGTCCCGGCCGCTCCCGCCGGAGCGGGAGAGCCGGGACACGGGCCGTGGGACGCGCTGAAGAGGCCTGCTCAAGAGGCCTGCGAGCGGTCAGTCGATGCCGGGCAGAATGTGCGGCTCGGCGAGGTCGTCCTCGTAGCCGGCCAGCCGGATCGGTGCGGACCGGGCCCACACCTCGATGTTCCGGAGCTTCTCGGGCCGTGCGGTCCGCTCCCCGTACCGTTCGGCGGGTCGCTTCTCGCGCATCGTCAGTTCTGGTGTCGTCACCGCGCACTCCTCTGTGTCGCGTCACCCGGGGCGGGGCCTACGCTCCGGCTGCGGCGCCGGAGATCGACCGCCCCGGAGTGGGGCAGGGGCTTGAGATATGTCGGTCGCGGTGGCGCCGTGTCGGGGCGGGACGGCGGTCGGGTTGCAGACCTGTCCCGGGACGGTCGGGGAACCTTCGTGGGCTCCTCGATGGCGTCCGTTCGCCTCAGAGTAACCAAATGAGCGGCTCCGCGCTCGATAGAACGTGTGCAGTGGGTCACTTTCGGCCACTTCGCACAGCGAAAACCCGGCCCAGGATCCATCCTGGGCCGGGTCTGCGGCCGCCGCACGGAAGGTGCGGTTCCGCTTGAGCCGGTCGGGTTACGCCGACGGAGGCCGGGCCTACCAGTTCGCGGGGGCTACCAGTTCGCGGGGGCGTAGTCCTTGAGGAAGCAGCCGTAGAGCGCCTCGCCGCCCTCACCGCGCACGATCGGGTCGTAGACCCTGGCCGCGCCGTCGACGAGGTCCAGCGGGGCGTGGAAACCCTCCTCGGCCAGCCGCATCTTGTCCGGGTGCGGCCGCTCGTCGGTGATCCAGCCGGTGTCCACGGCCGTCATCAGGATGTTGTCCTTCTCGAACATCTCCTGGGCGCTGGTGCGCGTGAGCATGTTGAGCGCGGCCTTGGCCATGTTGGTGTGCGGGTGGCCCGCGCCCTTGTAGCCCCGGCTGAAGACGCCCTCCATGGCGGAGACGTTGACGACGTACGCGTGCCGGGCGGCGGTGGCGGCCATCGCCGGGCGGAGTCGGCTGATCAGGATGAACGGCGCGGTGGAGTTGCAGAGCTGGACTTCGAGGAGCTCGATCGGCTCGACGTCCTCGACCGTCTGGACCCAGCTGTTGGTGTCGTGCAGGTCAGGGACGAGCCCGCCCGCGTCGATCGCGGTGCCCGCGGCGATCCGGGCCGGGGAGGCGGAGCCGGTGACCAGGGCGAGGTCGGTGACCTCCTGGGCGCTGAGGCCCTCCTTGCGGGCGGCGGGCAGGGCGGCCACCCGGTCGACCGTGCCGCTGCCGAAGGTGCCGATGACCTCGGCGGCGGGCAGCGCGCCCGCGGGCAGCGGAGCGGACTCGGCGTTGACGAGCTCGCTGTACGCCCCCGGGGAGCGGCGTACCGTCTGGGCCGCGTTGTTGATGAGGATGTCGAGCGGGCCCTCGGCGGCGACGGAGTCGGCCAGCGCGACGACCTGGGCCGGGTCGCGGAGGTCGATGCCGACGATCTTCAGCCGGTGGATCCACTCGTCGCTGTCCTCCATCGCCTTGAAGCGGCGGATCGCGTCGTTGGGGAAGCGGGTGGTGATGGTGGTGTGCGCCCCGTCGCGCAGCAGCCGCAGCGCGATGTACATGCCGATCTTCGCCCGGCCGCCGGTGAGGAGCGCCCGGCGCCCGGTGAGGTCGGTGCGGGCGTCGCGGCGGGCGCGGTTCTCCTTGGCGCAGGGCTGGCACAGCTGGTGGTAGAACGCGTCCACCTCGACGTACCGGGTCTTGCAGATGTAGCAGGAGCGGGGGCGCTGGAGTATGCCCGCGATCTCCGACTGGGCGGAGGAGGACGGCAGGACGCCCTGCGTCTCGTCGTCGATGCGCTCGGCCGAGCCGGTCGCGGTCGCCTCGGTGACGGCCCGGTCGTGGGCGGTCTTGGCGGCCCGGCGCTCCTGGCGGCGGCGCTGCTTCACGGTGCGGTAGATCCCGGCGGTGGCCCGGCGGACGGCGATGGCGTCCGGGTGGTCGACCTCGATGCGGTCGAGCTCGTCGAGCACGCTCAGGCAGACGGCCAGCCGCTCCGGGTCGATGCCGGGACCGAACTCGTCGATTCCGGGAGCGAGCTCCGGGCTGTCCTCTGTCACCGTCATTGCCGTTCCTCTGTCATCTTCATCGCCGCGGGTCAGGGATCACCGCAGGCCGAAACACCCCGCTCAAGTTTGCCATGCGCGTGAGGCTGCTCCGTTCGGGCGGGCTGCGCGGGCGACGGCCCGGACAGGGACCCGAAAACAGGGGCCGGAAAACTTTCTCGAAAAGGCAGGCATGACTTCGGAACGACCGGGAAGGCGACCGTCCGACACATTGGGTGACAGGGAGGGTGACACCATGACGGCGATGTCTGTGCGAGCCACCGGAGCGACGGCGCCGCTGAGCGACGACCTGGCCGGCGCGCGGACCGATGTCGGCGCCGAGGAACTGCCCTGGGTGGAGGACGCCGGAAAGGTCGCTCCCAAGGACGCGCGAGCCCTGTCCAAGGTGTTCTTCGACCGCCTCCAGGTTCTGGAGGAGGGCACCCACGAGTACCAGTACGCCCGTAACACCCTGATCGAGATGAACCTCTCCCTGGTGCGCTTCGCGGCGTCCCGCTTCCGCAACCGCGGCGGCGACGACACCGAGGACATCATCCAGGTCGGCACGATCGGGCTGATCAAGGCGATCGACCGCTTCGACCTCTCCCGCGAGGTCGAGTTCGCCACCTTCGCCGTCCCCTACATCGTGGGCGAGATCAAGCGGTTCTTCCGGGACACCACCTGGTCCGTGCACGTGCCGCGCCGCCTCCAGGAGCTGCGGGTCGACCTGGCCAAGGCGAAGGAGCAGCTCTCCGCGGAGCTGGACCGCGACCCCACGGTCAAGGAGCTCGCCGCCCACCTCGACCTGCCCGAGGAGGAGATCATCGAGGGGCTCGTGGCCGCCAACGGCTACTCCGCCGGTTCCCTCGACACCCCTTCGGCGGACAGCGACTCCGGGCAGGAGCAGCGCGCGTACGCCGATGTGCTCGGCGAGGCCGACCCGGGCATGGAGACCGTCGAGAACCTGCACACCCTGGCGCCGCTGCTGGAGCAGCTGGACGACCGGGAGCGCCGGATCGTGCAGATGCGGTTCGGGGCCGAGATGACCCAGGCGCAGATCGGCGCGGAGCTGGGCGTCTCCCAGATGCATGTGTCGCGGCTGCTGACCCGGATCGTCAAGCAACTGCGTAAGGGAATGAGCGTCGAGGCGTGAGTCCGCTCACTTCCTGACCTGTCCGGATCTCCCCGGCACCCGCCGTTCGACCGGTCGGGCACCCTCCTGGGTGCCCGACCGCTTCCTGTCAGACCGGCGGCCCGTGGCATCTGCCGGGGCCGCCGATCACATATGCTTCCCGACGATCGGCCGGATGGGCTGAGCCGTTCGTGTGTGGGGGTGGAGGGGTTGGCCGAGTCACCCATGGGCATGTCTCTGAAACCTGTGGGCACCGCCGGCATCCCCTCCCAGCAGGAGATCACCGGCGACTCCTCTCCCAGCACCCTCCTGTGGAACGTCGACGCGACCATCCTCCTGGTGGAGGACGACGCGGGCGACGCGCTGCTGGTCGAGGAGATGCTCACCGACAGCGAGCTGGACTCCGCCCTCACCTGGCGCAAGACGCTCGCCGAGGCCCGCGCCTTCCTGCGCACCTGTGCCACCCCCGTCTGCGTCCTTCTCGACCTGCACCTCCCGGACGTCCACGGTCTGGACGCCGTACGCCAGATCCTGGAGTCCGACAGCGAGGCCGCGATCGTCGTCCTCACCGGTCTCGACGAGTCGGGCACGGGGCTGCGCGCGGTGGCCGGAGGCGCCCAGGACTACCTGGTCAAGGGGCGGCTGGACCCCGAGATGCTGTCGCGGGCGATCCGCTACGCCCTCCAGCGCAAGGAAGTGGAACGGGCCGCGGCGGCGCTGAGGTCCAATCAGCTGATCGCCCAGGAGAACGCCCGGCTGGAGCGCGGGCTGCTGCCCGTCCCGCTGCTGCGGGACGACCGGTTCCAGGCGCGCGCCCGGTACGAGCCGGGGCGCGTCCACGGGCTGCTGAGCGGTGACTTCTACGACGTCGTGCAGACCGCCGACGGCGCGGTCCACGCGGTGATCGGTGATGTCTCGGGGCACGGTGCGGCGGAGGCCGCGCTGGGGGTCTGCCTCCGGGTGGCGTGGCGTACGGCCGTGCTGTGCGGGACCTCCCACCTGGAGCAGATCGAGCTGCTGGAGGAGATCCTGGTCGCCGAGCGCTCGGACTCGCACGTCTTCGCCACGATGACCTCCCTGACCTTCGCGCCCGACGGGCGGAGCGTGCAGATCGTGCGGGCGGGACACCCGGGGCTGCTGCTGCGCCGGGGCGAGGAGGTCCGCTGGGTGGAGCCGGAGGGCGGCATGGCACTCGGGCTGCTCCCCGGGATGGGCCGGTGGCCCACGGTCGACCTGCCGCTGGTCCCCGGTGACGGTCTCGTACTCTTCACCGACGGACTCTTCGAAGGACGCAACGGTCCGGACAGCCGCCTCGGTGAGGAAGGGCTGCTGGAGATGGCCCGGGCCTACGGGCCGTTGCCGGGCCGGAGATTCGTCGACGCGCTGGTGGCCGGAGCCGCCGAGGGAGCCGCCCCCTACGGCGGACTTGCGGATGATGTGGCAGTCCTGCATCTGGGCTGGGGATCGGAACTTTCATGAGCACGGAACAGTCCACACGTCACGACACGGGGAAGGACCCGGCGGGCTCCGGCGTGGCCGCCCGGTTCTCGGTGCAGAACTGGGTGCACCTGATCCTCGGCGGCTTCATCGTGGTCGTCTGCGGCTGCCTGGTGGCCGGCGGGCTGGTGCTGGCCCGGATGTCGGACCACACCACCGATCTGGTCGACCGAATACAGCCCGCGCGGTCGGTCTCCTTCCAGTTGCAGAACGCCCTGCTGGACCAGGAGACCGGGGTCCGCGGTTTCGCCCTGACGGGCGACGACTCGTTCCTCGAACCGTACGAGGCGGGCAAGGCCGCCGAGCGGGACCGGCTGACCCGGGCCCGGCAGCTGGTCGGCGGGCAGAAGCAGTTCGCCGAGGATCTCGACGCGATCGAGACCGTCGCACGGCAGTGGCGCGAGAACAAGGCCGAGCCGCTGCTGAAGATGGTCCGCGAGCAGGGGCCGAGCGTGGACGGCGCCTCGGCGCAGCTGCAGAGCAGCAAGACGGACTTCGACGCGCTGCGGCGAGCCTACGGTGCCCAGCAGACACACCTCTCCGAGGCCCGCGACACCGTACGGGCCGAGCTGAACGACGCCCGCACCACCCGCGACCAGGTGCTGTTCGCCCTGGTGGCCGTCTTCGTCCTGACCGTGGTGGCGCTCAGCGTGCTGCTCCACCGGGTGGTGGGCGTTCCGCTGAACCGGCTGCGCGCCGCCTCGGAGCGCGTACAGTCGGGCGCCTTCGACCAGCGGATCGAGGTCAAGGGGCCCTCCGACGTCCGGGCCATGGCCGGGGCCGTGGAGGACATGCGGCGGCGGCTGGTCGACGAGCTGGACGGGGCGCAGGGCCGCGAGACGCTGCTCGCCGAGCAGACGCAGGAGCTGCGCCGCTCCAACTCCGAGCTGGAGCAGTTCGCGTACGTCGCCTCGCACGACCTCCAGGAGCCGCTGCGCAAGGTCGCCTCCTTCTGCCAGCTGCTGGAGAAGCGGTACGGCAAGGAGCTGGACGACCGGGGCAAGCAGTACATCGCCTTCGCGGTGGACGGCGCCAAGCGGATGCAGGTGCTCATCAACGATCTGCTGACCTTCTCGCGGGTGGGCCGGCTCAACGACGGCCGGCAGCCGGTCGATCTGGACCGGGCCCTGGACCGTGCGCTGGGCAACCTGACGCTGGCCGTCGAGGAGTCCGGGGCCGTGATCGAGCGGCCGCGGGAGCTGCCCGAGCTGCTCGGTGACGGCACGGCGCTCACGATGGTCTGGCAGAACCTCATCGGCAACGCGGTCAAGTTCCGCCGGGAGGACGTGGAGTGCCGGATCACCGTCGACTGCGTACGCGAGGACGACGACTGGCACCTGAGCGTCTCGGACAACGGGATCGGGATCGCGCCCGAGTTCGCGGACAAGGTGTTCGTGATCTTCCAGCGGCTGCACGCGCGCGACGAGTACGAGGGAACGGGCATCGGCCTCGCGCTCTGCCGGAAGATCATCGAGTTCCACGGTGGCCGGATCTGGCTGGACGGCGAACCCGGCGAAGGCACCCGCATACACTTCACCCTGCCTGCCGCGCCCGAGGCGCCCCAGCAGACCACGGCCGAGCCCCTCGCTCCGGCCCTGACCATCAGCCAGCCGGGAGACCCTTCGTGAACACCCCCGTACAACCCATCGAGGTCCTCCTGGTCGAGGACGATCCCGGCGACGAGCTCATGACCCGTGAGGCGTTCGAGGACAACAAGATCCGCAACACCCTGCACGTCGTGCGCGACGGCCAGGAGGCGCTGGACTTCCTCTACCGGCGCGGCGAGTACACCGACGCCCCCCGCCCCGACCTGGTGCTCCTCGACCTGAACCTGCCCAAGTACGACGGGCGGCAGGTCCTGGAGCAGATCAAGGGCGACCCCGAGCTGTCGCTCATCCCCGTGGTCGTCCTCACCACCTCCTCGGCCGAGGAGGACATCCTGCGCAGCTACAAGCTGCACGCCAACGCGTACGTGACCAAGCCGGTGGACCTGGATCAGTTCATCGCGGCGGTACGTCAGATCGATGAATTCTTCGTGACCGTGGTGCGGCTGCCCGGACGTGCGTAGGATCGGTCCGGATCGCCTGGAGTGGGATCCTTTGACGCGGGTAGACGAATGGCGGAATAGGGTCTCCGACCTCACTGCGGCGCCTGGCTGGAGCACATGAACACAGAGGTCACCTCGCCACCGGACGACCCCGGCCAGGGTCTTCGGTCCCCGGAGGTACTGCTGAGCGCCGAGGTCTTCGACGGCGAGCCGGGCTGCATCGCGCTCGCGCGCGCCCTGGCGGACCGTTTCCTCACCCGGCTCGCGGTGGAGTGCCTGGCGCCGATCGGCGAGCACACCCGCAGCGATCTGATGCTGGCCGTGAGCGAGCTGGTCACCAACGCCGACCGCTACAGCCACGGCCCGTACCTCCTGGAGCTGGAGGGGAACGCCGAGGTCATGAGCGTCACGGTGTACGACAGCAGTACGGCGATGCCCGTGCTGTACGGCCCCGACCCCTCCCGGCTGGGCGGGCACGGCATGGAGATCGTCGTGGCCCTGTGCGACCGGCTCACGGCGGAGCGGGTGCCGGTCGGCAAGCGGATCCGTGCGGAGTTCCAGCTCTCCACCTGACCCGGAGACCTGACCCGGACACGACGATGCCCCCGAAGGACGCGTGACGCGTCCTTCGGGGGCATCGTGTTGCGGCCTCAGCTGTCGTGCTGCCGGCCGAACCAGTCCAGGCAGACCACCAGCGCATCGTCGAGTGTCTCCGTGACGCGGTACTCGGCCAGTTCGCCGAGCATCGCGCGCGGGACGGTCGCCGCCGGCAGCAGCCGCGTCGACTGGATGGCGCGGGCCAGCGCCCGTTCGCCGTACGCCTCCCCCGCCGGGGACACCGCCTCGTAGACGCCGTCGCTGAGCAGCAGCAGCCGGTCGCCGGGCTCCACGTGGAACTCCTGGACCGTGTAGTGCGACTCCTCGAACATGCCGAGCGGGAGCTGGGCCTCCAGCTCCATGCGCCGGACCGTGCGGCCGCGCTGGATCCACAGCTGCGGCGATCCGGCGTCCACGACGCCTACCCGGCCGGTCGCCAGCTCGAAGCGGAGCAGCAGCGTGGAGACGTGGGAGGCCCCGCGGTGCTGGTCGTAGATCGCCTGGTCGGCCAGGGCCGCCTGGTCGGCGATGCCGATGCCGGCCCGACGCGCGTTGCGCAGGGCGTTCACCGCGAGGTTGGTGAGCAGCGAGGCCTGTATGCCCTCGCCCATACCGTTGGTCACCGCGAGGGTCAGCTCCTCGGCGTCGGCCGCCCAGTCGAAGTTGTCGCCGTGTATCGAGTACGCCGGCTCCAGCTGGGCGCCGATGGCGAACTCGGCGGCGGTGCAGGCCCGGGCGGGCAGCAGCTGCCACTGCATCTCGGCGGCCAGAGTGAGCCGGGTGGTGCGCCGGGCGCGCTGGTAGATGTCGGTGTCCCGTTCGGCGACCAGCATCTCGTGGCCCAGCAGATCGGCCACATAGGTCAGCTCACCCACCACCTCCGGCACCGACCGCTCGGCGGGCAGCCGAACGGTGAGAATGCCGAGGCGTTCGCCGCGCACCGTCACCGGGAGGAAGTGATCGACCGCGTCGCCCTGCCTGACCTGCTGTTCGCGGGGCTTCTGGCTGCCGAAGGCCCGCCCCTCCGCACTGTTGTGCAGGGAGAGCGGCTCCTCCTCGCCGTCGGCCCCGTCCAGGCGCTTGAGGACCCTCAGACCGTAGTCGGCCAGATGCAGCTCCACCGCCAGAGCCCCGTAGGCGTCGGTCAGCAGGGGGCGCAGCGTCGACAGCAGCGCGTGCGGAGCGGCGGCCCTCACAGCCGTCTCGATGTCCGGTCTTCTGTTCACGGTCTCTCGTACATTCTTCGTCCTGCGACGTCGTAGGGGCTGGGTCCGGGCTGACAAGCGGGGCCGACGGATGACAGAGTGGATGAATGCCCCACTCCGCACGCCGCCCGCGCACCCGCGCAGAGGTGTCCGCCGACGCCTCCGCGGCCTCGGAGCTGCTGGAAGTGCTCTGGGGCCGCGGCCAGGAAGCGGCCGCTTCGGGCACCGTATCGCCCTCCCAGCTCCGGGCCCTGCTCGTGATCGAGAAGCAGGAGGGCACCAATCTGCGCTCGTTGGGCGAGGCGTTGGGCTCGCGCGCGCCGTCGGTCAGCCGGCTCTGCGACCGGATGGAGGCGATGGGGCTCGTACAGCGGGCACCCAGCCCGACGAGTCGGCGCGAGGTGGTGCTGCGGCTGAGTCTGCGCGGCCGGGCCCTCCTCGAAGAGTACCGGGCCCTGCGCGCCCGCGAGCTGAGCGCCGTGCTGGAACGTATGGAACCGGCCGCCGTGGCCGCGCTCGCGGAGGGCCTGGCGGCCTTCCACGCGGCGGCCGCGGACAGGCTCTCGCCGGAAACGGGTGCGGCGGGCCCCCTGCTCCGCGATGATGTCGCCGACAGCGCCTAGCCTCATCCAGCTCCTGCTTCCGCTTCTCTCGGTGCGTCACCGCCGACGGCTGATCCTTCAACCGTTGCGGATCAGATTGTTACCCAATGGCAAATGTTGTCAAATGGCAACCGTTCCTTCTATCGTTGTCCCGTACCCCGCCGTGAGCAGGGACGGAACGAGGCCGACCCGTCCGGCGCACCGGCATCCGTCATCCACCCGAACCGCCCGAGGTGCCTTCCGTGCAACCATCGCCCAACGAAGACAGAGCCGTCAGAATCAATGCCCGTCGAGAACGGGGTGCTCTGGTCCTCACCGTGTCGGGTGACCTCGATATCGACAGCGTTCCGCCGCTCGGCCGAGCACTGGAAGCGGCGGCCGAAGAGGGTTCCGGACCGGTCGTCGTGGATCTCTCGGGGGTGGGCTTCGCCGACTCCACCACGGTCAACGTGCTGCTCCAGGGGCAGACCGCGCTCGGCGGCCGGCTGCGGCTCGCCGCGCCCTCCCCGTTCGTACGGCGGCTGATCGGGATGATCGGGCTCGACAGCGCGATCCCCGTCCTGCAGGACGTCGACGAGGCCATAGACGCGGCCCTGCCCTCCTGACCGACATCTCCGGGCCCGGCGGCCGTGGGCGGCGGGCCGTTACGGCCCTGGACCCGCGTCTACCGGGCCGCGTCCGTCCGGCCCGGCGCACGGTCGAAGACGCAGTCGCCGCAGAGCCCGCCGCCCGGACAACGCCAGTACAGACAGCAGCTCCGCCGCCGGAACGCCGGACCGTGCGGGGAGCCGGTGGAACGCAGGTCGGGGTGGTCGAACAGCTCGGCCGCCAGCGCCCGGGCCCGCTGCGCCACGTCCGGGCGGTCCTGCCCGCGCGCCCAGGTGACCAGCTCGCGTACGGCCCCGGCGAGCGCGGACCCGGCGTTGCCCCACAGCAGCTGCGGGGAGATGTTCCCGTCGCGCCGGACGGCCTCGGCCAGCGGCACCAGATGCCCGTACTGGACCTGCTCGCGGATCCGGTCGGCCGTGCCGGGCAGCTCCTCGGGGTCCGCGAGCCACAGGTCCTCCGGCGAGGTGCGCTGCGGGTCCCAGTGCAGGGTGTCCGGTACGAGGGCGGGGATGCGGCCGAAGAGCGCCGCCGGGCCCAGCGCGATGGACCAGAGCCGGGCGGCGAGGCCGAGATGGGCGATGGAGGCGGCGACCCGGCGTTCGGGGGTGACCAGCCGCGCCGCGACCTTGTCGACCCGCGCCGTCAGGGGCGCCGTCCCGCCCGCGTACAGCTCCGCCAGCGGCCGGTGGGAGCCGCCGGGGACCGGCGCGGTCCGCAGCGTGAAGAAGCCGCCCACCGAGGCCGTCCGCTCCAGGTCCATGCCCCGCTCCTCACTCGCCACGATCCCCGGGTCGGCGCCGGAGCGCGGCCCGCGTCCGGCGACGCCGTGTGCCGTCCGCGCCGCTCACCGTATCCGCCGGTGCACAACTTCTGACGGCCGGGCCCGGCAGGACTACCGTCGAGGGGAGGACCTCGGTCCTCCGTCCGTACTACTGGGGCAGTACGCGGAAGTGACGTCTCAAGGACGACGACGTGGCGCCCCGGACAGGACATCGTGGTGTACATGAGCCCCCTCGCGCTGTCTGTGCTGCTGTCACTGGTCTCCGCGGTCGCCTACGCGGCCGGGGCGATCGTTCAGGAGCGGGTGGCCGCGCGCGGCGGCAACTCCCCGCACGCCCTGGTGCGCAACGCGGTCTGGTGGGTGGCGGTGCTCCTCAACGGCGTCGGCGCGGTCCTGCACGTGGTCGCCCTCGCCTACGGGCCTCTCAGCCTGGTCCAGCCGCTCGGCGCGCTGACGATCGTCTTCGCCCTGCCCATGGCGGCCCTCTTCGTCGGCCGCCGGGCCGGGGCGCGAGCCTGGCGCGGTGCGCTCATGGCGACGGCCGGTCTCGTCGGGCTGCTGGCCCTCACGGGCGACGCCGAGCCGCACACCCTGGGCGGGCCCGAGCAGCTGGCACTGGCCACGGTGACCTTCGGGGCGGTGGGCGCACTCATGCTGCTCGCCCGGACGCTGCACCGGCCGGTGCTGCGGAGCGCGGTGCTGGCCACGGCGGCCGGCGGGGCGTTCGGTATGGCCTCGGTCTTCACCAAGACCGTGGCCATGGAGTGGACGTCCGGCTCGGTGCGCTCAGGGCTCCCGACGCTGCTGGTGATCGCCGGGCTCGCGGCGGCGGGCCTGCTGCTCTCCCAGGCCGCCTACCGGGGTGCGGGGCTCGCCGCCCCGCTGGCGACGGTGACGGTGGTCAACCCCGTGGTGGCCGCCGCGATCGGGATCACGCTGTTCGGCGAGCACTTCCGCCAGGGCGCCGCCGGCACGGTCCTCGCGCTCTTCTGCGGGGCGCTGGCGGCGGGCGGCCTGGTCCTGCTCACGAAGGAGCGACTGAGCGCGGAGCAGGCCGGGCAGGGGCGCCTGAGGCCGCACGGCGCTCAGGGCGCGGAGCAGGAAGGCAGCGGTGCGCAGGGCGCGCAGGTGTGGCCCGAGGAGGCGCCGGCCGCAGTCGGGTCGACGTACGTTCCGCCGCTGCCGCTGCGGCCCGGCGGTGCGGTTCCGCGGGTGGAGTTCGGTGGTACGCGCCGGGCGGGGCACGACCGGCGCGGTGAGCCGGCCGCCGCCCCGCACTCGGAGCGGACGGTTCAGACGCTGACGCCGCCCGCCCTGAGGTAGGCCAGCGGGTCGATGTCCGACCCGTAGCCGGGGCCGAGGCGGACCTCGAAGTGCAGGTGCGGGCCGGTGCTGTTGCCGGTGGAGCCGGAGCGGGCGATCCGCTGCCCTCCGGAGACCGACTGCCCCTCCCGCACATGGAGGGCGGAGAGGTGGGCGTACTGGCTGTACCTGCCGTCCTCGTGGCGGATGACCACCTCGTAGCCGTACGCCCCCGCCCAGCCGGAGGAGACGACCCGGCCCGAGGCCACGGCCTTCACCGAGGTCCCGGTGGGTACGGGGAAGTCGACGCCCGTGTGATAGCCGCTGGACCAGGAGCCGGCCTGGCGGTAGGCGGTTCCGGTGGAGGCGGCGACGGGGGCGCTCATGCCGGAGCGCTTCACGGCGCGTTCCGCTGGCGCCTGCTTCTGCGGCTTGGGCGAGGCCTGCCTCTGCTCGGCCTTCTTCCGCTCGGCCCGCTTCTGCTCCGCCCGCTCCCGCTCGGCCTTCTGCTGCTCGGCCCGCTTCTCTTCGGCCCGCTTCTGTTCGGCCTGCTTCTGTTCGGCCGCCCGCTGCTCGGCCTTCTTCGCCTCGTCGGCCCGGGCCCCTGCCGCCTGCTGCTCCGAAGACCTGGGCTTGGGCGCCGCCTGCCGCTTCTGCGGCTCGGGCGGCGGTGCGGGCTTCCGGACGTCCGCCCCCTCCCCGCCGCGCGGGATGAGGCTCAGCCGCTGGCCGGGGAAGATCAGGTCGGGGTCGTCACCGACGACCGTGCGGTTGGCCGCGTAGAGCTGCTGCCAGCCGCCGCTGACCCGCTGGGCGTCGGCGATCCCGGAGAGCGAGTCGCCGCTCGCGACGGTGTACGCGTCGCGCTTGCCCGGTACGTGGGTCGGTGTCGCCGCGGCGGGCGTCGTCCTCGGTTTCCGGGGCGGGGCGCTCTGCGGCGCCGCGGCCTGGACGGGCCGGGTGCCCGCGCTCTGCGGGGTGGTGTCGGGTGCGTCCCCGCCCCGGGTGAGCCCGGCCTTCACGGAGCAGGCCGGCCAGGCTCCGGGCCCCTGGCCGTCGAGCACCCGCTCGGCGATGTCGATCTGCTGGTCCCGGGTGGCGAGGTCGGCGCGCGGCGCGTACTGCGTACCGCCGAAGGCAGCCCAGGTCGGACCGCTGAACTGCAGCCCGCCGTAATAGCCGTTGCCCGTGTTGATGGCCCAGTTGCCGCTCGACTCACAGGCGGCGACCTTCTCCCAGACCTCCCCCGAGGCGGCTCCCGCCGAGGTCGCGGTGATGAGCGGGAGTGCTAGGCCCGCACCGCCCGCGGTGACCGTGAGCGAGGCACGGTTGATCCGGCTGGGCTGGTATCTGCGGTGCCGACCGTTTGCGGCCATGACGGGTCTCCCCCACTGGCGTTGAGATGTCGCAAGCGGGGCAAACGTAGGGCGGCGCGAAGGCTGATCACAAGCGAAACGTGATAGTCGGCCGCCGTGGTCGAGTCTGTGGCCGGATTTCGCCCCTGGGCCCAACGGACCATCCCCGCCCGCCCGCTGCGCAAGGGGCGGGAAAGGGGCGGGCGGTTGCGGATGGAGAGCGCTCTCCGCAGGTGCTATAAAGGCGCTCATGACGGATGATCTGCGGTCGGCCGGAGCACCAACCCTGGAGGACGTGGCGCGGGCCGCCGGTGTCTCGCGCGCCACCGTCTCCCGGGTCATCAACGGTGTGCGCAACGTCGATCCGGCGATCCAGGAGGTCGTACGGCAGGCGGTCTCCGTCACGGGCTACGCGCCGAACCGGGCGGCCCGCTCCCTGGTCACCCGGCGGGCGGACGCCGTGGCGCTGGTGGTGTCGGGGGCGGGCGTCGAACCGGGACCGGGCCCGGAGGGCGCCGGTTCACGGGCGGCCGGGGACGACGGGTCCTTCACCGCGCAGGTCTTCGCCGACCCCTTCTTCGGCCGGGTGGTCACCGGAGTGGTCAACTACCTGCGGCCGCGCGGGATGCATCCGGTGCTGATGTTCGCGGAGACCTCGCGGGCCCGCGACGAGGTGGTGGCGTATCTGCGGCAGGGCAGCGCGGACGGGGCGCTCATCGTCTCCACGCACGCCGAGGACCCGTTGCCCGGCCTGCTCGCGGAGGCGGGGCTCGCGGCGGTCCTCTACGCGCGCCCCGCCCGGCCCGTCCCCATCAGCTACGTCGACCTCGCCCACCAGGACGGCGCCCGGCTGGCGGCCGAGCACCTGCTGGCCAGGGACTGCCGCCGGATCGCGACGATCAGCGGCCCGCTGGACGTGCCGGCGGGCCAGGCCCGGCTGGCCGGCTTCCGGGACACCATGGCGCGGCACGGGCACCCGTACACCCCCATCGCGGAGGGTCAGTTCACCCAGGAGAGCGGTGAGGCGGCGATGGAGCGGCTGCTCGCGGAGCATCCGGATCTGGACGGGGTCTTTGCCGCCAACGACCTGATGGCGATGGGGGCCTGCCATGTCCTGCGGGAACACGGCCGCCGGGTGCCCGAGGACGTGGCGGTGGTCGGCTTCGACGACAGCAGCGCCGCCCTGGCGTGCCGGCCGCCGCTGACCACGGTCCGCCAGCCGGTGGAGGAGATGGCCGCCGAGATGACCCGCCTGCTCCTGGACCGGATGGCCCGCCCGGCCGCCCCGGCCACCTCGGTCATCTTCGAACCGGAGCTGGTGGTGCGGGGGTCGGCGTAGCGGCCTCGCCCGCTCCCCGCCGTCAACTCGCCTTCGTACGGCTCCGGTTGCGTACGGTCTCCGTCGCCGTGCGCGATGGTGCGCCGGTGCCGTCCGGCCGGGCGCCGGGGGCCGGGCGGCTGCCGCCGCGGGTCAGGAAGTCGGCCAGCGGGAGCGTGGCGGCGCCGACGGTGACCGCGTCCGGGCCGAGCCGGCCCATCTCGATGGTGGTGCGGGCCGCCGCGTGGCGCAGGGCGTACTCGTTCGCGTACCGGCGGATGTCGGGGAGCAGGTGGGGGCCGAGCAGCAGGCCCGCCCAGCCGCCGAGCAGGATGCGTTCGGGCAGGAAGAGGTTGACCAGGTCCGCGAGGGCCGCGCCGAGGCATTCGGCGGTCTCGTCGAGGAGCGAGAGGGCGACCGCGTCGGGGGCGGGGCCGCCCGGCGGGGGGTAGGCGGCGGCGAGGAGTGCGGCGAGGGCGGTCTCGTCGTCGGCGTCCTCGGGGAGCGGGCCGCCCGCCTCGCGCCAGCGTTCGCGCAGCGCCTCCGCGCCGGCGTACGCCTCCAGGCAGCCGATGGAGCCGCAGCGGCACCGGCGGCCGCGCAGCTGGACGGTGGTGTGGCCCCATTCTAGGGCGAGGCTCGTGCGGTCCTCGGCGAGGATGTCGCCGTGGTCGACGCAGGCGCCGACCCCGGAGCCGATGAGGGCGATGGCGGCGGCGCCCGCGCCCCGCCCGCCGCCGAACCACATCTCGGCCCGGCCGAGCGTCTTGGCGCCGTTGTCGATGAAGAGGGGAACCTCGGGCGGTACGTCGACGGCCTCGCGGAGCAGCTGCTCGAAGGGGACCGCCTGCCAGCCGATCGTCTGGCCGTGCACCACGGCGGTGCGCCTGCCGTCGGGGCCCTGAGGCCCTTCGCGCTCGATGATGCCGGGGACCCCGACGCCGATGCCGAGCAGCCGGTGCGGGTCGGCGCCCGCGTCGCGCAGGACGTCGGCGACGCCCGTACGGACATGGGCGACGATGCGCTCGACGTCGTATCCGTGCTGGGCCAGCAGCCTTTCGGTGCGGGCCAGTTCGGTGAGGGAGAGGTCGAAGAGCTCGACGCGCACCCGGGTCTCCCCGATGTCGATGCCGACCAGCAGCCCGCCGTCCGGGGCGACCTTCAGCAGCGTACGGGGGCGGCCGCCGTCGGAGTCGACGATGCCGGCCTCCTGGAGGAGCCCCTCGGCGGCCAGTTCGGCAACAACGTTGCTGATGGATCCCGAGCTCAGCCCGGTGGCCGGTCCGAGCTCCTGGCGGCTCAGCGGACCGTCGAAATACAACCGTTGCAATACCCTCGCCCGGTTGCCCCGCCGCAGGTCACGCACGGTTCGTCTGTTGCGCTCGGCCATGTTGCTCCTTCCCGTCCAGGAACATACCTGGTCCCAGATCTTGACGCGACCTTCTCTCACCTCTTAAATCACGGCATAAATTAAGTCATGGAGGCCGTTCGGTCCGCCGGACGCAGCCATCCCCGGAAAGGGGCCACCTCACATGCGTCACCTCAGAGCCGCAAGCGCCGTCACCCTAGCGATCGCCATCACCGTCGCCGCCACCGGCTGCGGCGGCGGGTCGACCGGCAGCACGGGGAGCAACGAGTCCCCGAAGACCCTCACGTACTGGGCGTCCAACCAGGGCCCCAGCATCGAGGCCGACAAGAAGATCCTCACTCCCGAGCTGAAGAAGTTCGAGAAGGAGACCGGGATCAAGGTGAAGCTGGAGGTCGTGCCGTGGGCCGACCTGCTGAACCGGATCCTCGCCGCCACCGCGTCCGGTCAGGGCCCGGACGTGCTGAACATCGGCAACACCTGGTCGGCGTCGCTCCAGGCGACCGGCGCGCTCCTGCCGTGGGACGAGAAGAACTTCGAGGCGATCGGCGGTCGGGACCGCTTCGTCGACTCGGCGGTCGCCTCGGCCGGCAAGGAGGGCGAGCCGCCCGCCGCCGTCCCGCTGTACTCGCTGGCGTACGCGCTCTACTACAACAAGAAGATGTTCGCCGAGGCGGGCATCGAGAAGCCCCCGACGACCTGGGACGAGCTCGTCGCGGCGGGCAAGAAGATATCCAAGGGCGACAAGTGGGGCCTGGGCGCCGAGGGCGGCAACCTCTCCAACAACATCCACCAGACCTTCGTCCTGGGCCAGCAGCACGGCGCCGACTTCTTCGACAAGGACGGCAAGGCGACCTTCACCTCGGACGGTGCCGTCGCCGCCGTGAAGCAGTACATCGACTTCATGGCCAAGGACAAGATCATCGCTCCGGGCAACGCGGAGTACGCCCAGAACCAGTCGCTGACCGACTTCGCCAAGGGCAAGACCGCGATGGTGCTGTGGCAGGCGGCCGCCTCCACCTTCGCCGCCCAGGGCATGAAGCCCGAGGACTGGGGCGCGGCCCCGGTGCCGGTCCCGGCAGGCGCTCCGGGCACGGGCAAGCAGGTCAACTCGATGGTCGCCGGCATCAACATCGCGGTGTTCAAGAACACCAAGAACATCGACGGCGCCAAGAAGTTCGTGAAGTTCATGACCAGCGACGAGGAGCAGAAGCACCTCAACAAGACCTACGGGTCGATCCCGCCGGTCAAGGAGGCCCAGGCCGACGCGGCCTTCGGCGCCCCCGACCTCAAGGTCCTGCGCGACACCCTCTCCACCAGCGCCGCCCCGCTCCCCCAGGTCCCCAACGAGTCGCAGTTCGAGACGGCGGTCGGCACCGCGGTCAAGGAGCTGTGGGCGGACGCCGCCGCCGGACGTCCGGTGACGGAGGCGTCCGTCAAGGCACGCCTCGAAAAGGCCCAGCAGTCGATGCAGCAGTGAGGCCCTGATCCATGACCGCCACCGTCACCAACCCCGAGGCCGTCAAGTCGGCCACCGGGGGTACGAGCCGGGGCACCGGGGGTGCGCGCAGGAGACTGCCGCGCATCCCCGACCGGATCCGCCAAGGCGGACTGCCCTATCTCCTGCTCCTGCCCGCCGTCCTGCTGGAACTGCTCATCCACATCGTCCCGATGATCATCGGGATCGTGATGAGCTTCCGTCAGCTCACCCAGTTCTTCATCAACAACTGGGGTGCGGCGCCCTGGACCGGCCTCGACAACTACCGCATCGCCGTCGACTTCGACGCGCCGATCGGTGAGGCCCTGCTCCACTCGTTCTTCGTCACGTGCGTCTTCACGTTCTTCTCGGTCGGCTTCGCCTGGCTGCTCGGCACGGCGGCGGCGATCCTCCTCCAGGAGAGCTTCCGCGGCCGGGGCGTCCTGCGGGCCATCTTCCTCGTCCCGTACGCCCTGCCGGTCTACGCCGCCGTCATCACCTGGGCGTTCATGTTCCAGCGGGACAACGGCCTGATCAACCACGTGCTGCACGACCAGCTCGGGATCACCGATGAGCCGTCCTTCTGGCTGATCGGTGACAACAGCATCTACACGCTGATCATCGTCTCGGTGTGGAAGGGCTGGCCGTTCGCCTTCCTCATGCTGATGGCGGGCCTTCAGAACATCCCGCGTGAGCTGTACGAGGCCGCCTCGATCGACGGCGCCGGCATCTGGCAGCAGATCCGCAGGATCACCCTGCCCTCGCTGCGCCCGGTCAACCAGGTGCTGGTCCTCGTGCTCTTCCTCTGGACGTTCAACGACTTCAACACGCCGTACGTCCTGTTCGGCAAATCGGCGCCGGAGAGCGCGGACCTCATCTCGATCCACATCTACCAGTCCTCGTTCGTCACGTGGAACTTCGGGACCGGTTCCGCGATGTCCGTCCTCCTGCTGCTCTTCCTGCTGGTCGTGACGGCCGTCTACCTGATCCTCACCTCACGCGGAAGGAAGGGCGCCGATGTCTAGCCTCACGCGGACCCCGGGCGCCTCCCGGTCGCGTACCCGCTCCCCGATGGCCGCCCCGCAGTCCTTCCTGTGGACGCGGCGCATCGTCCTCACGCTGCTCGCCGGCTTCGTCCTGCTGCCGGTCTACGTGATGGTCAGCAGCTCGCTGAAGCCGCTCCAGGACGTGTCGGGGAAGTTCCAGTGGATCCCCTCCACGCTGACGGTCCAGCCCTACTTCGACATCTGGAAGACCGTTCCGCTCGCCAAGTACTTCGTCAACTCGCTGATCGTGGCGGGTTCGGCGACGGTGCTGTCGGTGACCATCGCGGTGTTCGCCGCCTACGCGGTGAGCCGCTACACGTTCCGGGGCAAGCGGGTCTTCACCGTCACGGTGCTCTCCACGCAGATGTTCCCGGGCATCCTCTTCCTGCTGCCGCTGTTCCTCATCTTCGTCAACATCGGCAGCTCCACCGGCGTCGCCCTCTACGGTTCACGCGGCGGCCTGATACTCACCTATCTGACGTTCTCGCTGCCGTTCTCCATATGGATGCTGATCGGGTACTTCGACTCCATCCCGAAGGACCTCGACGAGGCCGCCCTCGTGGACGGCTGCGGACCGGTCGGCGCCCTCTTCCGGGTCGTCGTGCCGGCCGCCGTGCCGGGCATCGTCGCCGTCTCCGTCTACTCGTTCATGACGGCCTGGGGCGAAGTCCTCTTCGCCTCCGTCATGACCAACGACGCGACCCGGACCCTCTCCGTCGGCCTCCAGGGGTACGCCACGCAGAACGACGTCTACTGGAACCAGGTCATGGCCGCCTCGCTCGTGGTGAGCGTGCCGATCGTCGCCGGGTTCCTGTTGTTGCAGCGCTACCTGGTCGCCGGACTCACCGCGGGAGCCGTCAAGTGACCTCCGCAGAAAGGCAGCACGTGACCGAAGAAGGGCAGCACGTGAGAGACCTCAACGCCTTCCCGGCCGACTTCACCTGGGGCGTCGCCACCGCCGCGTACCAGATCGAGGGAGCCGTCACCGAGGACGGCCGCTCCCCCTCCATCTGGGACACGTTCTCGCACACGCCCGGCAAGGTCGACGGCGGTGACACGGGGGACATCGCCTGTGACCACTACCACCGGGTCCCCGAGGACATCGGCCTGATCAAGCAGGTCGGCGCGGACGCCTACCGGTTCTCGATCGCCTGGCCGCGCGTCGTACCGGGCGGCGACGGGCCGGTCAACAAGGCGGGCCTGGACTTCTACGACCGGCTGGTGGACGGCCTCCTGGAGGCCGGGGTCACCCCGTTCGCCACGCTCTACCACTGGGACCTGCCGCAGGTGCTCCAGGACCGGGGCGGCTGGACCGTGCGGGAGACCTCCGAGCACTTCGCCGCGTACGCCTCCCACGTCGTCGAGCGGATCGGCGACCGGGTCAAGGACTGGGCGACGCTCAACGAGCCGCTCTGCTCGGCGTGGATCGGGCACCTGGAGGGCCGGATGGCCCCGGGCCTCACCGACCTGACGGCCGCCGTACGGGCCTCGTACCACCTGCACCTGGGCCACGGCCTGGCCGTGCAGGCGATCCGCGCGGCCTCCTCGGACGCCCGGGTCGGCATCGTGAACAACCTCAGCCCGATCGTGCCGGCGAGCACGAGCGAGGCCGACCTGGCCGCCGCCCGCCGCGCGGACGGCCACATCAACCGCTGGTGGCTGGACCCGGTCCTCGGGCGCGGCTACCCGCAGGACATGGTCGAGACGTACGGAGTCGAGCTCCCGGTGCGGCCGGGCGACCTGGAGACCATCGCGGCGCCGCTGGACTGGCTGGGCTTGAACTACTACTTCCGCCAGATCGTCACCGCCGACCCGTCCGGCCCGGCGCCCGGGTTCACGCAGGTCCCGGTGGCCGACGCGCGCCACACGTACATGGACTGGGAGGTGTACGCGGACGGGCTGGAGCAGTTGCTGCTGCGGCTCACCGAGGAGTACGGCGTGGAGCGCATCTACGTCACCGAGAACGGCTCGGCCTACCAGGACACCGTCGCGGCGGACGGCTCGGTCCACGACCCGGAGCGCGTGGCGTACCTGGAGGAGCACCTCGCCGCCTGCGCCCGCGCCGTCGCCAAGGGCGCGCCGCTGGCCGGGTACTTCGCCTGGTCGCTGCTGGACAACTTCGAGTGGGCGTACGGCTACGACAAGCGGTTCGGCCTGGTGCACGTGGACTACGCGACCCAGCGCCGTACGGTCAAGAGCAGCGGCCGCCGGTACGCGGAGCTGATCCGGGAACACGCGGGGCGCCACGCGGGGCTGCCCGCCTGAGCTCCTCCGCCTTGCCTGCGGGCTCCCGGCCGTGGTGGTACGCCCGCCACGGCCGGGAGCCTTTTCACGGGGCGGCGAGCACGTCCCGCAGGCGGGCGGCGAAGGCCCTGGGGTGCTCGGTGAGGCCGATGTGCCCGCCGGGGAACTCCGCCACCTCGGCCCCCACGCGCCGGGCCAGCCCTTCGGCGGCGACGGCGGGCAGGAGGGCGCGGGAGTCCCGGCCGACGCCCACGACCAGGTGCGCGGCGGCGGCCTTGAGGGCCACCAGGTCGGGGACGTAACCGCTGAAGGGGCAGAGCACGTGCTCCAGGAAGACGGGCAGGTTGGCGTGCATCCGGCGAAAGGTGGCGGCCTGTTCCGGGTCAGGGGCCTGCTCCTGGCTGGCGGCCTGGTCCGCGGTCTGCTCCGGGGTGGGGGCCTCACCCCTCTCGGCCGCCCGCTCCGGGCCCGGGGCGGCCTCACCCTCCTCCGGCGCGAGCCCCGCCGCCATTGTCGTCATCGCCGCCGCCACCCCGTCCCGCCGGAAGGCCTCCCGTACGGCCGCGAAGAGCGCGCGCCCCGCCTCCGGGTCGGGCAACAACGCGACCACGGGCGGTTCGTGGGCGACGACCCGGCTCAGCCGGCCGGGGTGGCGGGCCAGAGCGGCCAGCGCGACGACGGCGCTCGAACTGGAGCCGAAGAGCGCGGCGGGAGCCCCGTCCGGCGACAGCGACTCGATCAGCCGGACGATGTCATCGGCGTGCGTCGCGGGCGACTGGTCCGCCACCGGCCCGGCCGGCGCGCTGCGCGAGTAGCCCCGCGGGTCGAAGGTGGCCACCGTCCAGCGGTCCGCCAGATCCGCCGCGATCGCATCGTAGATCCCCGCGTCGGCGCTCCCGCCCGGCATCATCACCAGCAACGGCCCCCCGCCGCGCACCTCGTGGTGGAGGGTGGCGCCGTCCACCGTGAGCAGGCCTGTCCGTACGGCCGTCCTGTCGGTCATCGTGGTCTCCGTCCGGCGGAAGGCAGTGATCTTGTCGGTGCCGGAAGGGGCCACCGTACAAAGGGGAAGGCCGTGGCGGCCACGGATTTCCGTGGCCGCCACGGCCTGTCCCACCGCACCGGCAGCGGGGAGAAACGGTGCGGCAGGTCGTCGTGGAGTCCGGCGGGATCAGCTGCGGTAGACGCCGAACTCGTAGAGCGAGTTGCCCCACGGGGTGCCGCGCTCCGAGGTGCTCACACGGACGTAGCGGCCGCTCCCGGCGACCTCGATGTCGTCGATGCCGCCGTTGCCCGCGGTCTCGGTGTGGACGGTGGTCCAGTCCTCGCCGTTGTCCGATGTCTGGACGGTGTAGCCCTTGGCGTAGGCGGCCTCCCAGGCCAGCTGTACGTGGTCGAAGGAGGTGGTGGAGCCCAGGTCGACCTGGATCCACTGCCGGTCGGCCCACTCACTGGCCCAGCGGGTGTCGAAGGACCCGTCGACGGCGTTGGCCGCCGGGCAGGGGCAGCCGGTGCTGTCCGCCTGGAAGGTCGAGGCCGTGGCGGTCCTGCCGAGCGCCAGGTTGTCCCCGTCGACCTGTGGCGGCACCACCTTGAAGGACGTGGTCTCGATGCCGGCGTTGCCCTGGCCGTCGGTGGACTTGAGGTAGACCTTCCAGACGCCGAGCCGGTCCGGGGCGGTCACGTCGAAGGTGCCGTCGCCGCGGTCGGTGAACTCCGCCTCCGTCAGGCTGCCGTTGTCGTCGACGTACTTGGAACTGAACAGCACCTGGTGGCTGAGGGCGTCGCCGTCCGGGTCGGTGACGGAGGCGCTCACCCGGAAGGTCCGCCCGGCCGGCACGGCGGTGGCGTTGTCGACGGTGAACCCGCTGATGACGGGCGGGGTGTTGTCACCGGAGGTGGAGGCGCCGTACGCCTCCTTCACCGCGTGGTACGAGAGCCGCTTCTGGCCGGCGGGCAGCAGGTTGAACCAGACGCCCCCGAAGTCGTACTCGGTGCCGTAATGGAAGAGTGTCGCTCCGAGCGAGACGCCCGGGTGGTCCTGGACGCAGTCCCAGGCGCTCTTGTACCCGGCCGCCTTCTCCACGTCGGTGGGCTCCTGCGGTACGCCGTTGGCGTCGTCCGGCACCTCCCACTCGCCGGCCGGCCCGCCCTCGGTGACGATGTAGGGCTTGTCGTACCCGCCCTGCTCCCAGGTGGAGCGGATGTCGCAGACGGCGTCGTAGGAGTTCACGGCGTAGAGGTCGAGGTCGGGCGCGTTCTTCTTGTAGTACGGCCAGGCCCCGGTCCAGGCGTCGGTGGAGGTGACCGGGTGGTTCGGGTCGACGTCGTGGATCTTCTTGGCGATCTCGTTGACGAACGAGGTGTACGCGTCGCGCTGCTGCTCCAGGGCCTCGCCGCTGTAGCAGTTCTGCAGGCCGAGTACGGACTCGTTGCCGACGTTCCACATGAGGACGCCCTCATGGTCCTTGTAGGTCTCCACCCACTTCGGGAACTCGGCGAGCATGTCGTTCTT
Source organism: Streptomyces cyaneofuscatus (assembly GCF_033109485.1). NCBI lineage: Bacteria > Bacillati > Actinomycetota > Actinomycetes > Kitasatosporales > Streptomycetaceae > Streptomyces > Streptomyces cyaneofuscatus. The sequence goes on from NZ_CP137002.1 coordinate 632,066, forward strand.
GTACGCGGTGTCCGTCAGGTAGTTCACACAGCCGCCGCTGCCGGGGCCGCCGCCGGGCTGGAGCCAGAAGCCGGCGATCACCTTGATGCCGTTGGCCGCCGCGGTGTCCAGGAGGGGCTTCGTGGTGGCGTCGGTGCCCCAGGTGCGGATCGTGTTGACACCCATCGACTTCACATCGGGCATGTACCGCTCGGCGTCCGCGACGGATGGGCCCCAGGTCAGGCCCTTGACGGTGTACGGCGAACCGTCCACGGTCAACTGCCAGTCGCCCTGCGAGCCGGTCACCTCGACCACGCTGCCCGCCGCGTGGGCGGCGGGCGCCGGAAGGGCGGCCACGGCCCCGGCCAGGAGAGCGGCTGCGGCGAGGCGTGCGGTGGCCCGGCGCCGTGCGCGGGGTGACCGTCGGAGAGGGGGGAGGTTCATGGGGGGAGTGCTCCTCAGTGGGGAAGGGGCTGGGGGGAGGGGCTGAGGGAAGGGAGAGAGAGGGATGGGAGAGCGCTCTCCCTCGTAGGCAGGGTGCGCCCACGGGGAAGAGCGCTCAAGGTTCGGTCCGGCGGTCGATCAGCGGTCAGGGCAGCTCGTAGTTCTCGTCCAGAGCGGCACCCCGGCCGGGGTTGTTCTCGTCGTAGCCGCGCGCGTTGCACTGGAGGCCGCCGACGACACAGTGGTCGACCAGGGCCTTCAGCGTGGCGTCGTCCCACGCGTTGAAGAAGTCGTAGTGGAAGGAATGGCCGGTCCCGCTGGCCAGTCTCACCTGCGACATGTCTCCGTTGACCGGCCACGCCATCTTGAACTCGATCATCGGCAGAGCGACCGGGTGGCTCGCCGGGCAGACGTCCTGGTTGGCCCCCGTCACGATCGGATAGGCCATGTGGGCCTTGTGGTCGGGGGTGTCCAGGTACTTCCCGTCCCAGCAACTGGGCGCCTGCATACGCAGGTTCAGCTGGGTGTCCGGGCTGGTGGGGCAGGCCGCCGGGAAGTCGTAGTTGTGGTAGCTCTCACCGCACTCGTACCCCTCGACCATGCCGGGGTGGTCGCGGAACTGCTCCTTGGTCTGGGTCGGGCTGCCGACGACGAACCGCAGCCCCTTGGGGAAGGGCCGGACCGTGCGATAGTCGGTGACCCCGGCCTTGTAGTAGATGACCTGCGGTCCGATCGGGCGGATCTCCTGGTTCCCCTTGTAGAGGGTCGGCATCCAGTACGCGGAGAGGTCACCCGGCGCCACGCAGGCCGTGCCGCCCGCACCGAGCGAGGCGGTGGTGCTGCTGGCGTTCGTGGTGTCGTTCCCCATGAACGTGTGGTCGTGCGACGCGCCGGCCTGGCCCGGGTAGACGATCGGGTCGTCCGGGGCGGTGTGGGTGACCGAACAGTTCGCCTGGAACTCGTGGAAGTAGCGGTGCGGGGGTATCTCCCGGGACGGTTCCACCCCGGTGACCGGCGGATTCGCCGGAATGTACCCGTCGCCGTCGGGGTCGTCGCCGAAGGCCACCGGCTTGGCGGGCGCCATCTTGTGACCCTGCATCACGTGGGACGCCGCAGCGGGCGGATCGGCCGCGGGCCGGGCGGCCGCGGCCGTGGTGGCTCCGGCGTTCGTGATCACGGACAGCCCCAGGGCCACCAGGGCCAGGGCGGTCGCCACGATCAGCGTGGACACCAGGGTCGTTCTGTTGAGTCTTGTCGCCATGCGGACCTCCATGCCGCTCTGCATCCATGCACATCGGGTGCACGGTGGGGGGAGAGTTGAGCTGGTGGTACAGCCGGGAAGGGCCACCGCCCCAGGGCGTCCACGAGACCGGCAAGCGGCCGGAGACTATCTGGGAGAGCGCTCTCCAAGGCGCTGTCAGTGTTGCGTCGAGGCTCAGAGAGTGTCAATAGCTTGTGAACGACGCTCTACGCAAAGGGCGTTGAGGTAACGGGCCAATGCGACGGCGGGTGCCGAATCGCCCGGGGGGCGCGGGGAAGGACGGACACACGGAAGCGGCCCCACCCGTGGGCGGGGCCGCTCAGGCACCTGTCGTACGCATTCACCTCACCGACGGGAGCCGGGCGTGCGGCTCCCCCGGATCAGGCGGTGTGCAGCCTCAGCCCGTAGCGGTTGAGGATCTCGTTGATCGGCTGGTACCAGGTCTCACCGCCGCTGGAGCAGTTGCCCCAGCCGCCGGAGGTGACGCCCTGGGCCTGGTCGCCGCTGATGAACGACCCACCGGAGTCGCCGCCCTGGGCGCAGACGCTGGTCTTGGTCATCTGGTGCACGGCGCCCTGGCTGTAGTTGACGGTCTCGTTCTTGGCGAGGACCCGGCCGCAGTGCCAGCGGGTGGTGGAGCCGGAGCGGCAGATCGAGGCGCCGATCGGGGCCTCGTTCGAGCCGCGCACCAGCTGGTCCGGGACGGTACCCCAGCCGAGGACGACGGGGACGGTCCACCAGCCGCTGCCGACGTTCACCCAGGCGTAGTCGTCGCCGGGGAAGGACGAGCCCTGGAAGTTGCCGATGTAGGAGTTGTCCCAGCCGCGGACCTGCTGCCCGGTGCCCCCGCAGTGCCCGGCGGTGACGAAGCCGCCGTGGACCGAGAAGCCGATCGAGCAGCGGACGTTGCCGGTGTAGTACGGGTCGCCGCCGACGGTCCCGGCGGCGAAGGTCTGCGGGGCCTCGGCCGTCCGCTCCACCGTGACGGGCCCGGCCTTGCGGGCCTTGGCGACAAAGGCGCGGACATCGTTGTCACCCTGTGCGGATCCGACGACGTTCACGACGACGCGGCTGGTGGCGGGGTCGACGCGCCAACTTGCCACGCCGTCGGGCGCGCTCAGGGCGTCGATGCGCTTCATCGTGGCGTCGAGCTGGGCGGCCGAGTGCTCGACGATCCGGGTCTGCGCGCCGGCGGCCCGTACGGCACCGGCCTTGCCGGCGTCGGCGACCGCCACGGTGAGCTTGCCGGTCGCGGAGTCGAACCACGACCCGCCGTAGGCCGAGCCCGCGGCGCGCTGCGCCTTCGGCTCCAGGGCCGTCGCCGCCTTCTCCTGCGCCAGCCGCGTACGGGCCTGGCCCTCGGTCAGGCCGAGGTCACGCTGCATGGCGGAGAGCAGGGCGGCGGAGGCGGGGAGCTCCGCGGAGCCGGTGGGGGCGGCGGAGGCGGCCGACGGGCCGACGGCGGTCCAGGCACCGAGGACCAGGAGCGCGGACAGACCGGTCCGCAGGGCGGTTGCGTGTCTCAAGGGAGTGACCCTTCCTGTTGTTCCAGCGACGTGGGGGTGGAACGGGATCCATCCGGGAGCACATCGGATCGAGCTTTTGAGAGCGCTCTCAGATGCGTCGTCCCGGACTGTAGCGGAGTTCGATAGTCAGGTCCATGCCAATGACAGGAGGTGGTGCGGAGGGGTTTGAGTAGGCGTACTCATCCGGCCTCACGGCTTCCGGTCCTACTGTCACAGGAACACACGGCGGCACCACCCCGAGGAGCAGACCATGGCTGGATCACGCCGCAGGCAGTGGAGAGCCGCCGCCATCTGCGTACTGGCAGGTTCGCTGGTGACCCTGGTCGGGGCCTGCGGGGTGGTCACCACCAAGGAGGACCGCCGGGCGGCGGAGGAACTGGCCGACAAGCACTTCCCCGGCCAGATCAAGGCGATCGGGGCACGCACGCTCTTCCCGGGCACCGGAGGCTCGGAGGTCACCTTCGCCGTGGCCGACGACCGGGACGCCGTGGTCCGGCTGCGCATCAACGCGGACAAGGGCACCTGCGACAGCAAGGAGTGCGCCGGGGTCCTCGCGGAAGCGGTGGCGCGCGGGCGGGCGGACGCGGCCGCGTACCGCACCCTGCGGGACGCGTTCGACGCGTGCGGCTACGAGGTCATCGCCCTCGGCCCCACCGGGACGCCGCCGTACGTGGTGGCCGAACTGACCAACGCCACCGTGCAGCGGGTGCTCGCCGACATCGGAGGCTGCGTCCAGCGCTGGGTCACGGCGAGCGGAGCCGACACCCCGCTCGCGAAGGCAAAGGCCTCGTACGTGAACGTGGTCTCCCCCGCCGTTGCCGAGAAGCGCAACCGGGGCAAGGATTCCTGGCCCACCCTGCTGCGCCTGACCCGTAGCAACCTGGTCGCCTCGCTCACCAAGCACACCTATTACTCGGCCAGTTACGACATCGTGGACGGGCGGGTGGACACGGTGGGCAGCGCCCGGGTGGTGCGGCCGTTCAAGGAGCGGCAGGCGTTCGGGAAGACGGTCCAGGACGCCGTACGGGAGGAGCTGCGCGCCACCTACCCGAACGTGGTCATGAGCGACTATCAGTGGGTGTGGCGCCTGGAGCCGGGCCGGATCGACCGGCAGACCGGCTATCTGCTCTTCTGCCCCGAGCCGGGCGAGCGGGGACGCTGCGTCAACAGCGACGACGCGGTCCTGGTCACGGCGGACGAGCGCGGCAACCCGGTGGGGAAGATCCGCATCGTGCACGACGTACGCGAGGGTACGGGGGCGCTGCGGCTGCCGCCGTACTGAGCCGTGTCAGGCCGCACTGAGCCGTGTCAGGGTGCCAGCAGGGGCAGTCCCGCCGCTTCCCACGGATCACGGAACGCGCCGGTCTCCCGGGCTTCCTCCCCGGCCGTACGCCACACCCGCACCGCATTCCCTTCTCCGCCGCCGTCCAGCGGGGCCCAGCCCGGGTCCCCGTGGGCGGCGAAGGCGGCCCAGGCGCCGGTCATGCGGTGCGCCAGCTCGTGGTCGGCCGGGCCGGGCGGGCCGCCCATCAGGAAGTGGAGGTTCTCGTCGTGGAGGTTCCCGAAGGCGAAGGGGATGTCCGCGCAGTGCCAGGCCCGGACCCGCCTGCCGTCCCCGCCGCTGTCCCTGCCGCTGTCCCTGCCGCTGTCCCTGCCGCTGTCCCCAGCGTCCCCGCCGCTCCGGCGGTCGAAGCGGGAGAGGTAGGTCCGTCCGCCGGCCCGGGCGTGGGCCTCGGCGAGCCGGCTGCTGTATTCGGCGAAGAGGAGGTCTCCGTACAGGGCAAGATAGACGTCGAGGACGGGAGCGGCGTCCGGCAGACGGTCGCGGTAGGCGTCGACGAGCTGCGGTGGCAGGCCGAAGTCTGCGGCGAACGTGCGGAGTTGCTGTTCCGTGGTCACCTTGGCGCTGCTGCCCACGGCGTCGAGGAGCCAGTACTCCTCCGTCGTGTGGCAGACCAGCAGCTCCACGTCCGCGCCGGCTCCGGCCCCGGCGGCCCACGCCTCCAGCGGGTCGCAGGGCAGCAGGTCCCCGTCGGCGACGGGCCCGTAGATCGCCGGATCGTAGTGGCGCTGCCCGGAGCCGGGGTCCTGCCGGTACCGCTCGACGACCCGGTCGGATGCGCTCACCAGCGCCTGCGGTGAGGCGGCGAGCAGCCCCGCGCGGGTGGCGGGCACCCCGGCCGCCGCCGCGACCTCGGCGGTGGTGCGGGCCGCCTGTCCGACCGTGGCGCAGGCGTTGACGGCGCTGTGCAGGATGGCCCGGTGGAACAGGCCGCGCGCCCGGTCGGCTGCCATCAGGCAGGCCACGGAGGTGGCCCCCGAGGACTGTCCGGCCAGGGTGACGCGCCCGGGTGAGCCACCGAAGGCGGCGATGGTGTCCCGGACCCATTCCAGGGCGGCGATCTGGTCGAGCAGCCCCCGGTTGTCGGGGCAGGCGGGCCCCTCGCCGTCGGCGGGAACGTGGCCGAACCCCTCGAAGCCGAGGCGGTGGTTGAGCGTGACGACGACGAGCCCCCGGGCGGCGAGGGCGGTGCCGTCGAAGTCGGGCTGGGCGGAGGAGCCGAAGACGTACGCGCCGCCGTGGATCCAGACGAGCACGGGCAGGTCTCCGGGCCCGTCGGCCGGTGCCCAGATGTTCAGTGTGAGGATGTCCTCGTCCCCGGGCGACCAGGCCGGGGAGCCGGGCAGTTCGGCGGACTGGGGCGCCACGGGCCCGTACGCGGTGCACTCCCGTACGCCGTCCCAGGGCTGCGCCGGACGGGGCGCCCGGAACCGGTCGGCGCCGAACGGCGGTGCGGCGTAAGGGAGTCCGCGTACGGTCACGATCCCCGGGTCCCGCTCGGAGCGCCGCCCTCGTACGCGTCCCGCCCGCGTGGTGAACACATCCACGGCTGCCGCTCCCCCGCCCTGCTCCGCCCGACCACCCGCCCGGCGTTCGGGCGTGCGGTGGGCAGGATGTCAGCCGGGAGGCCTCTCGCGCCAACGCCTTTTCGCAGGTGGGCGGGGTGGGCCCGGGAATCGGTCGCCTACTGGCCGATCAGTTCGCGCACCGTCGCCATGTCGCTGAAGGGCAGCAGTTCGTCACCGACGATCTGGTGCGGCTCGCTGCCCTTGCCCGCGATGAGCACGATGTCGGCCGGTCCCGCCGAGGCGAGGGCGGAGGCGATGGCCGCACGGCGGTCCGTGAACCGTTCGAACGGCGTTCCGGTCGCCGCGATGCCGGGCGCGATCTGGTCGAGGATCGCCTCGGGGTCCTCGTACCGGGGATTGTCCGAGGTGAGCACGCACAGGTCCGAGTGGGTGCCGGCGATGGTGCCCATCTCGGCGCGCTTGGTGGTGTCGCGGTCGCCGCCGCAGCCGAAGACGGTGATGACCCGGCCCTCGGCGAAGCCGCGGATCGTGGTCAGGACCTTGTTGAGGGAGTCCGGCGAGTGGGCGTAGTCCACGATCACCGAGGTGCCCTCGGAGGTGTGGAGGCGCTCGAAGCGGCCCGGGATCTGCGGCATGCGCTCCAGCGCGTCGACGAGCCCGGCCAGGCCGTGGCCGAGCAGGTGGCAGGCGGCCACCGTCGCTAGGGCGTTGGAGACCGAGAACCGCCCCGGGGACGGGATCGCCGCCGGGTACTTCCGGCCGTCGTGGTGCAGGGTGAACCGGGTCCCCGAGGCGTCCACCGCCAGGTCGGTGGCGCGGTAGTCCGCCGGGCCGTCCAGGGCGTACGTGGTCACCGCGTCGGGCATCAGCTCCCGGATGCCGGCGCCGACCGGGTCGTCCGCGTTGATGACCGCGCGCCGGCACAGCCCCTGGAAGAGGCGGAGTTTGGCATCGCGGTAGTGCTCCATGGTGCCGTGGTCGTCGAGGTGGTCCTGCGACAGGTTGGTGAAGACGCCCACGTCGATGAAGGTCCGGTCCAGACGGTGCGTCAGCAGGCCCATCGAGGTGGCCTCCAGGACGACGCTGCCGGCCGCGCTGTCGCGCATACGGCTCAGCAGGTACTGGAGGTCGGGCGATTCGGGGGTGGAGAGCGCGGAGGGCGGCATCGGGATCGGTTCGTCCCCGATCCGGCTCCCCGCCGTGCCGATCACCCCGACCCGGGCGCCCTCGGCGAGCCGTAGCACCGACTCGGCCATGTACGAGACGGAGGTCTTGCCGTTGGTCCCGGTGATCGCGATCAGGTCCATCGCACGGCCCGGCTCACCGAAGTAGCGCGAGGCGATGACGGCGGCGGCCTTGCGGGCGTCCGGCACCCGGATCGCGCACACGTCGCCCGCCGCCGCGGGAAGAGGTGGTGCCTGGGCGTCGACGACGACGGCTGCCGCGCCACGGGCGACGGCCGGCGCGACGGCGTCCGGACCGCCGGCCGCGTGGTCGGGTACCGCGACGAAGACGGAGCCGGGCGTGACCCGGTCCGCGTCGTACGTCGTGCCGGCGGTGATCCTGGTGCGCTCGGGGCTTCCCTGCAGCACGTGGTGGTCCTGCCCGGCCAGTAGGTCGCTCAGCTTCACGATGGTCCCTTCGAGTGCGGCTCGGCCCGTCTCTGCGGCCGTCGCCGGGCAGCGGCACGGGCGGGTGCGCCTGTGCCGCGTGATGCGTGATGCGTGATGCGTGATGCGTAACGTGTCGGATGTTGCGTTACGTGGTGGGTGTTGCGTGACGTGATGGGTGCCGCGTGATGCGTGATGGGTGTTGCGTTACGTATGCGAGCGCCGGGGGCGGCGGCTCCCTCCGGCGCGGAGAGGCCGGAGTCGTTCGTGGGAGGGGCGGCGGACCGGGGCGTCCCCTTGGCCCGGATCCGCGGACGCCGAAGACCGCTAGCCGTGGCCGTGCAGTGCGGTACGGCCCGTTCCGGGCGCCGCGTCGGCGGGTGCCGGTGCGGCGGCGGGGACCGCGACCGGGGGCAGCGCGGAGGGGGCCCGGTGCGGGCACTTCCCCAGTTCGGCGCTACGACCCATGAGCCGAGTGTACGTCCGCTCCGGCCTGTCCCGGCCCGCCCGGAGCAGGCGGGGACATGTCAGGGCCCGATCTTCCCTTTGCGGGCGGAGCGGGACCGGAGTGGAATTGCGTACAGGGGACAGTGGTTCTCCCGAGGAAAGGATGCGCGCCATGAGCGACACCGACTGGGGGGACGACGTCTACCAGCCTCAGGAGCAGGAGGCCGCCGACCCCGATGAACAGCTCGGCTCCGAGGACACGCTGCTGGACCCCTCCGGCACCGGCGATCCGCTCGACGAGGGCTATTCACCGCCGGACCGCCCCTGGGTGGTGGAAGGCCTCGGCACCACGGCTGCCGAGAGCCTCACGGGTGAGTCGCTCGAAACCCGGCTGACCAGGGAGGTTCCCGAGACTCCCGGTTTCACCGGCGACGGTGTGGGAGACCTGGCGGGCGGGGATGGCGAGCTCTGGGACGGCAAGGTCGGCGTCGCCCGTGCCGGGCGGCTGACCCAGCAGGCGGACGGCACTGTCCCGGCCACGCTCACCGCCAGCGATGTGGGCATCGACGGCGCGGCGGCGTCGGCCGAGGAAGCCGCGATGCACGTGATCCCCGAGGAGGGGGACGACGAGAGCCTTCTGGACGGTTCGCTGCCCGACGGCGCGCTCGTCGACGGTGCCGCCGAGGACGGCGCTCCTGTTGACAGCTCCCCCGTAGAGGGCTCCATCAAGGGCTCCGCCGAAGGCGCGTGAACGCCGCCGTCCCCCGTCCCGTACTCCCCTGACCGAACGCCCCCCGGAATCGCAGGAGCACACAGATGAGCGGCACTGCCCAGATCGGCGTCACCGGACTCGCGGTGATGGGCCGCAACCTGGCCCGGAACTTCGCCCGCAACGGCTTCACCGTCGCGGTGCACAACCGCACGGCCTCCCGGACCGACGCCCTCGTGAAGGAGTTCGGTGACGAGGGCACGTTCGTCGCCGCGCACACCCCCGAGGAGTTCGTCGCGGCGCTGGAACGCCCCCGCCGACTGGTGATCATGGTGAAGGCCGGGGATCCGACGGACGCGGTGATCCAGGAGTTCGCGCCGCTGCTGGAGGACGGCGACGTCATCATCGACGGTGGCAACGCCCACTTCGAGGACACCCGCCGCCGGGAGAAGGAGTTGCGGGAACGCGGGATCCACTTCGTCGGGGCGGGCGTCTCCGGCGGGGAGGAGGGCGCGCTCCACGGCCCGAGCATCATGCCGGGCGGATCGGCCGAGTCGTACGCGTCGCTGGGCCCGATGCTGGAGAAGATCGCCGCGAAGGCGAAGGACGGCACCCCGTGCACCGCGCACATCGGCCCCGACGGGGCCGGGCACTTCGTGAAGATGGTGCACAACGGCATCGAGTACGCGGACATGCAGCTGATCGCCGAGGCGTACGACCTGCTGCGCCGGATCGCCGGGTACTCCCCCGCGCAGATCGCCGACACCTTCCGGAGCTGGAACACCGGACGGCTGGACTCGTACCTCATCGAGATCACCGCCGAGGTCCTCGCCCATACGGACGCGGCCACCGGCAAGCCGTTCGTCGACGTCGTGCAGGACCGCGCGGAGCAGAAGGGCACCGGGCGGTGGACGGTGCAGATCGCGCTCGACCTGGGTGTTCCCGTCTCCGGGATCGCCGAGGCGGTCTTCGCGCGTTCCCTCTCCGGCCACGCGGACCTGCGCGAGGCGTCGCGGGAGCTGCCGGGGCCGGTGGCGAAACCGCTGGAGGGGGCGGACGCGTCGGCGTTCGCGGACCGGGTCGAGCAGGCCCTCTACGCCTCGAAGGTCGTCTCGTACACGCAGGGCTTCCACCAGATCCGGGCCGGCAGCGAGGCGTACGACTGGGACATCGACCTCGGTTCGGTGGCGGCGATCTGGCGGGCGGGCTGCATCATCCGGGCGGCGTTCCTTGACCGTATCCGGGCCGCCTACGACTCCCGGCCGGAGCTGGTGAGCCTGCTGTCGGACGAGGAGTTCGGGCGGGAGATCGGGGCCGCGCAGGAGGACTGGCGGGCGGTGGTGGCGGAGGCCGCGCGCCAGGGCGTGCCGACGCCCGGTTTCGCCGCCGCGCTGTCCTACTACGACGGGTTGCGCGCGGACCGGCTGCCGGCGGCGCTCACGCAGGGGCAGCGGGACTTCTTCGGGGCGCACACCTACCGGCGTCCGGACCGGGAGGGGTCGTTCCACACGCTGTGGGGCGGGGACCGGTCCGAGGTCGAGGCGGGCTGAGGCGTACGCACCCGGGGTGGGGCGGCCGGGTCACCGGGTGGCTCGGCCGGGTCACCCCGGGTGCGGCTGTCCGCGGGGCATGGCTTAGTGGGCTGCGAGCCCTGTTGTACCCGGTCCCCCGATGCCTGGAGTGCCGCGCATGTCCGCAGCCGTCCCCGACCCCGTCTCCGTCCAGCCCGTCGTGGCGCCGCTGACCAATGCGGCGCTGTTCCTGGTCGGGACGGTCGAGCCGGGCGGTGAGGACGCCGTACGGGAGGTGCTGCCGGACCTGGCGGCCGTCGCCCGGTCCCTCGGCTTCCGCTACCCGGACGCCGGTCTCGCCTGTGTGACGGGGTTCGGCTCCGCCGTCTGGGACCGTCTGTTCGGCGGGGGGCGCCCCGCGCACCTCCACCCGTTCCAGGAGTTGCGGGGCCGGCTCCACCACGCCCCGGCGACCCCGGGCGATGTGCTGCTGCACATCCGGGCGGAGCGGATGGACGTCTGCTTCGAGTGGGCGGCGCAGCTGCTCACCAAGCTCGGCGGGGCGCTGCGGATCGTGGACGAGACGCACGGTTTCCGCTATCTCGACCACCGGGATCTGCTGGGCTTCGTGGACGGTACGGAGAATCCGGTGGGCGACGACGCCCGCTCGGCGGCGCTGGTCGGCGCGGACGACGATCCGGAGTTCGAGGGCGGCAGTTATGTCGTCGTACAGAAGTATCTGCACGACCTGACGTCCTGGAACGCGCTCTCCGTGGAGGAGCAGGAGCGCGTCATCGGGCGCACGAAACTCGACGACGTGGAGTTTCCCGACGACGAGAAGCCCGCCGACTCCCATCTCGCGCTCAACACGATCACCGACCCGGACGGCACCGAACGCGACATCCTGCGGGCGAACATGCCGTTCGGGAACTTCGGTCAGGGCGAGTTCGGCACGTACTTCATCGGGTACGCGGCCGACCCCGACGTCACCGAACGCATGCTCCGCAACATGTTCCTCGGCGATCCGCCCGGCACGCACGACCGCATCCTCGACTTCTCCACGGCGGTCACCGGAGGCCTCTTCTTCGCCCCGCGCGCCGAGTTCCTCGACGACCCGCCGCCCCCGCCCTCCCTGGTCCGCGCCGAGGACCGGCCGGAACCGGTGCCCGTCGCGGCCGCACCGGACGGACCGGACGGACCGGAAGGATCGGCCGGGTCGGCCGGGTCGGACCACGGTTCGCTGCGCATCGGCAGCCTGCAAGAAAGCGCCCAGTGATGAACAATCTGCATCGCGAGCTCGCACCGGTCACCCCCGCCGCCTGGGACGAGATCGAGGAGGAGGCGCGGCGTACGTTCCGCCGCCATGTCGCGGGCCGCCGCGTCGTCGACGTCTCCGATCCGGACGGCCCGACGCTGGCTGCGGTCGGTGACGGCCATCTGCGCGACATCGACCCGCCGACGCCGGATGTGGTGGCCCGGGCGCGTACGTCGATGCCGGTCATCGAGTGGCGGGTGCCGTTCACGGTGAGCAGGCAGGCGGTGGACGACGTGGAGCGCGGCTCCGCCGACAGCGACTGGCAGCCCGTCAAGGACGCGGCGCGCACCTGTGCGTTCGCGGAGGACATGGCGGTCATCGACGGGTACGCGGCGGCCGGGATCACCGGTCTGCGGGACGGCTCCTCGCACGACCCGCTGCCGCTGCCCGCCGACGCACGGGACTATCCGGTGGCGGTCAGCCAGGCGGTGACGCGGCTGCGGCTGGCCGGTGTCGAGGGGCCGTATCGGCTGCTGCTCGGCGCGGACGCGTTCACGGAGGCCGCCGAGATGTCGGACCACGGCTTTCCGGTCAAGACCCATCTGGCCCGTATCGTGGACGACGAGATCCTGTGGGCGCCCGCCGTGAAGGGCGGGGTGCTGCTGTCGACCCGGGGCGGCGACTTCGAACTCTGCCTGGGCCAGGACCTGTCGATCGGGTACGCGGACCATGACGCCACCAGCGTCCACCTCTACTTCCAGCAGGCGTTCACGTTCCGGATGCTGACGCCGGAGGCGGTGGTGGGGCTCATCGCCTGAGGTCCAGCCGCTTTCGTCGAAGACATGTGGGGGCAGCCATCACCGACTCCGGCCGTACGACACAGACACCTACGCCACCTACACCGCCTTTCGCGCGCCCCGCCGTCCGCTTCGACGCGGCCGTCCGGGCGGCCGTCGGGCAGGGGCTGCTGAGCGAGTCCCGCCCGGTGGCCGGGTTCGTCGACACGGAGGGGGTGCGCTCGTCCGTCGCCGAGCTGCGGGAGGCGTTCGCGCACAGCCCCGGGGTGCTGCACACCTTCGCGGCCAAGGCCTCCTCCCTCATCCCGGTCCTGCGGCTGCTCGCCGACTGCGGGATGGGGTGCGAGGTGGCGAGCCCGGGTGAGCTGCGGCTCGCCGTCGAGGCCGGTTTCGCTCCGGGGACGATCGTCCTGGACTCCCCCGCCAAGACCCGCGAGGAGATCCGGCTGGCGCTCGCCCTCGGGGTGGCCGTCAACGCCGACAGCATCGACGAACTCCGCCGTATCGACACACTGCGGCACCGCGACGCCCCCTCCGTCCTCGGACTGCGGGTCAACCCGCAGGTGGGCGGCGGGGCGATCGGCCCGATGTCCACGGCGACGGACACCTCGAAGTTCGGGGTGGCGCTCCGTGATCCGGGCGCGCGCGAGGCGGTCGTACGGGCCTTCGAGGCGCGCCCGTGGCTGACCCGCCTGCACGCCCATGTCGGCTCCCAGGGCTGCCCGTTGGAGCTGATCGCGGCGGGCGTGGCGCAGACGTACGAGCTGGCCGAGGAGATCAACGAACGCCTCGGCACCCGGCAGGTGACCAGCCTGGACATCGGCGGCGGGCTGCCGGTCAACTTCACGGACGACACCACGCACCCGACGTACGCGGCGTACGTGGACGCGCTGACGGCGGCGGCCCCGGGCCTGTTCTCCGGCCGGTACGCGCTGGTCACCGAGTTCGGCCGGTCGCTGCTCGCGAAGAACGGCTTCATCGGGGCGCGGGTGGAGTACACGAAGGACGCCGGCGGCCGCCGGATCGCGCTCACCCACGCGGGGGCGCAGACCGCCACCCGTACCGTCTTCATGCCCGACTCCTGGCCGCTGCGGGTCGGGGCGTTCACAGAGGACGGCTCGCCGAAAAGCGGACGGCCGCTGGCACAGGACATCGGGGGGCCGTGCTGCTTCGCGGGCGATGTGGTGGCGCACGGCCGGGAGTTGCCGGAGCTGGCCGAGGGCGATTTCGTCGTCCTGTACGACACGGGGGCGTACTACTTCTCCACCCCGTGGGCGTACAACAGCCTGCCGCGCCCGGCGGTGTACGGCTTCCGCTCGACGGCGCCGGAGGGCGAGGTGGTGTTCGCGACGGTGCGGGAGGCCCAGACGATGGACGCGATCGCCGCGGAGAGCGGCCTGGCACACGCGGACGCGCTGACGGGGCTGGGCTGAGTGGGGGCTCCGTACGAACGGAGCCCCCAGGCCACTCCTCTACGACCCGGCGGGCTGCGGCTCCGGGTCCGGTACGGGGTCGGGGCCGGGCGCCGGAGGCTGCGGAATCGGGTCCGGGGCCGGGCCGGGCGGCACCGGGGCGGGCCCCGGCGGCACGGGCGGCGGGCTCGGCACCGGGGTGGGCGGACCCGGCACGGGCGGAGGCGTCGGCGACGGCGGTACGGGGTCGGGGTACGGGTGGGTCATTTCGATCCTCCACAACGACACGAAACGGACAGATGGAGCTTTCCTCCACCGTCTCCCGGTGCGGCTGCCCGCGCCTGCCGAGTCCACACGTACGACGCAGGGCGGAGTGCGGGTTCGCGGAACAAGCGCCCGCCACCCCTCCCTCTCCTTCTCCTCCTGCTCCCCCTCAGAACAGCTCGGGATGGTCCTTGAGCTGCCGCTCCGCCTCCCGTACGAGCTCCTCCGGAGCCGCGGGTGCCTCGTCAGGGTGGCGCTGCGCCCACTTCGCCGCGTACGGGCACAGGGGCACGACGGGGACTCCCTCCTCCGCGGCGATGGCGTAGAACCTCCGGACGAGGGCTCCGGCGATGCCCTTGCCCTCGTGCTCGGGGCGGACCACCGTATGGACGGCCACGAGCGCGCCCGGGGCGGGCTCCATGACGAAGTACGCGATCGTTCCGGCGACCTTCCCGTCCGCCCGGGCCGTGAGCATGCCGCGCTCACGGTCGTCGCTGATCTCTACAGCAGCGTCCTCCGCCATGGGCTTCCGCTCTCCTCGTTCCGTGGGCACGGACGGCCGATTCAGCCGCCCGCGACGACCGCCTGCGGGCTCCGCTCCGTACGGGTCCCGGGCACCGGGGCCGACGCGTCGGTGCCGAGCGCCACGATCCGGTTGTCCGCGTCGACATGGACGACCTTCGGGGTGAACGCGCGGGCCTCGGCGTCCTCGACCTGTGCGTAGCTGATCAGGATGACCAGGTCACCGGGGTGCACGAGGTGTGCGGCGGCGCCGTTGATCCCGATGACACCGGAGCCGCGCACGCCCTCGATGACGTACGTCTCCAGGCGGGCGCCGTTGTCGATGTCAACGATATGGACCAGCTCGCCGGGCAGCAGGTCGGCGGCGTCCATCAGGTCGGCGTCGATCGTCACGGAGCCGACGTAGTGCAGGTCAGCCTGGGTGACGGTGGCCCGGTGGATCTTGGACTTGAACAGAGTGCGCAGCACTGTGGACTCCTCTGAGACGGCTCCCTGCCTGCTTTATGCAGGTCAAGGGCGATCTCGACTGTACACCGGCACACGCCGACCGAGCCAAGGTCCATGTCACGCGCCCCTGCACACTTGCGTGCGCCGCTCCCCCCTTCCGTACGGTCCGACCGATGGCGAACCGCCCTCGCACACCGTGAAGGAGAGCTGTTGAAGCCGACCGAGGAAGTGCTCCAGGACCTGACCCAGCCGTCGAACATCTCCGTCCACTCCGACGTGGCGCTCATCGGGAACGTGAAGTCCGCCATCGCGGCGGACGACAAGAAGCGGAAGGAGAACGAGGACGAGCCGCTCCGCCGGAAGCGTGATCTCGCCCCGATCCCGCAGACGGAGCTACCCCGGCAGTTCGAAGTGACTCTGTGGGACGTCCTCCATACCCTCGCCCGGGCAACCGCGCTGTCGTGGCGTGGTGCGGGCCGAGGACTGGCGGAACACTGGGGCGCTCTCAAATACACCCAGGCCCTGGCCGGCGGTCGCGACTCCTTCCTCGGCCTCACCGACGAAGGCCACCGCATCGCGGACCACTACAAGTCGCTGCAGTCCGGCGAGCTCGGCATCGGCTTCGCACTCACCCTCGCCGAACACCTGCTGCGCAGCCGCTTCCCCGACCACACGGTGACGATCGTCCCCGCCGACACGGCGTTACGCGCGGGCTGGGCTCTCACCAGCAGAGACAAGGGCGAGAAGGTGAAGTACCGCTACCGCCCTCAGTACTTCGCAGAGGTCTGGCGGCCGGGCGAGCCGTCCCTCACCATCCCCCTCGCCTGCAAGGGCAACCACGGCGACACCGCCATCTCCGCCGAACAGCTGGCCTCCGCCTCCGCCCACGCCGAGCGGTCCATATCGGCCCGTGGAACGAGACCCCCAGCCTGTTGTTCAGCACGCAGCTCCCGACGGACGGCGGCACGATGGCCGTCCACGCCCTTCAGGCACCCGGCAGCGGCGGCCGGCTGTTCCCGGCCGAGGTCCGTGAGCCGAACCTGAACGACCCGCCGTGCCAGGCGAACGTGATGCCGGGCATCCACCCGCCGACCGAGGGCCTGGTGGCACCGGAGCCCGTACGGGGTTGCCACGTGCAGGCGAAGGACTACGCCTGGTTCCAGGAGTCCCTGGCCCACACCACGGCGGCCGGCCTCATGGCCTTCACCGGCTCCGGCCACGCCACCGCCCGCCACCTGACCGACCGGCAGGGCCGCAAACGCTTCACCGGCCTTGAGCACGCGGCCAGCATGAGCATCCAGGACGCCACCCACGCCCTCTCCGGCACCAAGTACGTCGGCACCGACCACGTCTTCCGCCTCAACGGCCCCCGCGTCGAAGCGTTCTCCGGCGTGGACGAGGAGGTCTTCCGACTCCTCGTCAGGGGCGACGTCGAGGAGTACCGCGCCCTCTTCCACGCGAGCCGCCACGTCCGCCCCCGCCTCACCTTCGACAAGGACTGGGGCGGCCCCGTCTCCGTGCAAGCCGACGGATCGGTCCTCGCCCTGCGTCTGCTGCCGGGACAGGACGAGGCGCCTCGTCCTGTCCGTGGACAATCCGGGTGCGCCGGTTGATCACGTCGGGCAACACTTCGCGGTTGAACTCCGCAGCCTGCGTATCACTGCAAAAGGGCTGCGACGGGCGCGGGAAGAAGATCCCGCAGATCGGTGATCTGAACGTGGGCGGCATGGGTCGCGGTGAACTGGGCGACGGACATGCTCGGTGGGCCGAAGACGGTGGTGAAGGTCCGCAGCGCCCCTGGGGTGCGGTCCAGGGCCCAGGCCGCGGTTGAAGTGCTGGTCGTCAGGAAGCTGCTGGGCTCGGAACCGATCACGAACAGCTCTGCCCGGCGGCCGGAAGTGTCGGCGGCGAGCATCACGAGGTCCTTGAAGGTCTGGCGCTTGCGTATGGCGTCCGCGCCGCGCCAACGAGCGAGCTTGAACTCCGCGATGCGCTGGTCTGTCTCCAGGTCGTACGGACGGCTCGGGTCGTTGCCGGCGCCGAGGGAGGGGCGGACGGTGATGCGTTCCTCATCCCCGAGGATGTGGGGCAGGGCGAGGAGGATGCCGCAGGCGTGGATCAAGTCGTTGATCCGGCCCAGGCTTTCGCGGGCCGTGAACGCTGAGGCAAGCAGCTCCGGCATGACGTGGCTGTCCTCCGCTATCCGCAGGACGGCCATCCCGTCGGCGCCCTCCAATCGGTGCTCCAGCGAGGCCAGGGCCTGGGTGAGCGGCTGGCGGCTCAGGAAGGCGGCGAGCACCCCCACAGCGGTGCTCAGCCGCTCTGCTTCTTCACGGTCCTGGTGGGCTGAGGAGGTGTCCATGGGGACAGTCTGGCTCTTCTTCGGTGCGGTGAAGCCGGAGGAGACGTGCCCGGCCGGCGACAAACAGGCTCCTGAGGCGGCAGGCGGGCGGATGCCGGACCCGGTTGAGGAGTCCGTGAAGGCGTTCACGCCGGAGCATGAGGGGGATTGCTCGGAATGCCCGCATCGCAGCCGGTGCGTCATGTGCGGAGCAGCACCCGCCACCGGAAGGGACGTGACAGAGTGTTGACGGTGCATACATAGCGACGTTACATTCATGCAGGCGCCGCCGACACAGCCGTGAGGGGGTTACCAGGAAAGCCACCGCCCCGAGCACCCCAGCAGCCGAGCAGGTGCCCGAACGGATACGGCCGGGCTCGCTTCCCTTCCCCTCGCCCTCCTTTCCACCGGTTCCCGAGGCACGATCTGCCTTCTCGCGGCCCGGTCCTGGGCGTCGAAATGTGCCGCGGGGCTGACGCTCGGCAGGCGTTCACGCTGATCGTGGCTGCTCGGTCCGAGCTGATGGCCGTGGCGTCGCGGCTCACGAACGGCCCGATCGGGTTCTCGCACGTGCGCTCTCAGCGGTTACGCGGTCGACTGCCCGGCCCTCCCCAGCACAGCCCTTCCCCGCCACCACTTGCCCCGCCCAGGAGCGAACCCGCACATGGACTCTCCCATCGCCACCGTCATGCTCCCGCTCGCCCTCGCCGTCATCATGTTCGGGCTGGGCCTGTCCCTGACCGCCGATGACTTCCGGCGGGTTCGCCGGCATCCGCGTGCCGTCGTCATAGCGCTGGTCTGCCAGGCGTTGCTGCTGCCCGCCGTCTGTTTCGGCCTGGTCATCGCCTTCGGCCTCTCCCCCGAGCTCGCCGTCGGCATGATGCTGCTGGCCGCTTCGCCCGGCGGGACGACGGCCAACCTCTTCAGCCACCTCTTCGGCGGTGACGTGGCGCTGAACGTCACGCTCACCGCGATAAACGCGGTGGTGGCCGTCGTCACGCTGCCGATCATCGCCAACCTCGCCCTGCTCCACTTCGAACCGGGGATCGGGGAGGACGGGCTGGGGCTGCAGTTCGGCAAGGTGCTCCAGGTCTTCGCCCTGGTGCTGGTGCCGGTGGTGATCGGCCTGATCGCGCGCCGGCGGTCGGAGGCGTTCGCGCGGCGCATGGACCGTCCGGTGCGCAACCTGTCGGTCGTCGTCCTTGTCGCGGTGATCGTCGGGGCCGTACTCGCCGAGCGGGAGAACATCGTCGACTATCTCGTGGACGCGGGGCCTGTGGCGCTTCTCTTCTGCGTACTGAGCCTCGCCACGGGGTACTTCGTGCCGCGCTGGGCACGCGTCGGCAAGCGGCAGGCGATCGCCTGCTCCATGGAGATCGGCGTGCACAACAGCGCGGTCGCCATGACGTTGGCGATCAGCGTGCTCGGCAGCGTCAGCCTGGCTGTGCCCGCTGCCGTCTACGGGGTGCTCGCCTACCCCGTCGCGGCGCTCGCCGGGCTGATGATGACCCGTCTCGGCAACCGACTCCCCGTCGAGGAGGCCGTGCGGGCGGGCTGAACCGGCGAAGAGGGGCGGGCCACGACCCGCCCCTTCGTCCCCGGCGGGGCGCCCGGACCACATCGTGCCGGTCACACAGAGCGAGGTGACCGGCCAGCCTGGGCAACCGGGCGGGTCTCAGCTGTCGTGCAGGGCCGTTTTGAGGGCGTCTACGGCGAGGGTGCGGGCGACGTTGGCGGCGCGGGTGTCGCGGAGGCTGTCCAGGAGCAGGAAGTCGTGGACCATGCCCGCCACCCGGACCGAGGTCACGTCGACGCCGGCCTCGCGCAGCCTGTTGGCGTAGCTCTCGCCCTCATCACGCAGGACGTCGGCCTCGTCGGTGATGACGAGGGTGGTGGGCAGCCCCCGGAGCTGGTCCAGGGATGCCTGGAGCGGGGCGGCGTACACCTCGGTGCGCTGGGCGGGGTCGCTGGTGTAGGCGTCCCAGAACCACTTCATGCCGTCACGGGTGAGGTAGTAGCCCTCGGCGAACTGGAGGTAGGACGGGGTGTCGAAGTCGGCGTCGGACACCGGGTACAGCAGGACCTGCGCCTTGAGGTCGATCCCGCCGCGCTCCTTGTTCATCAGCGCGAAGACGGCCGACATGCAGCCGCCGACCGACTCGCCGGTGACGGCGATCCGCGAGGTGTCCAGGCCGTGCTCCGCACCGTGTTCCAGGACCCACCGGCCCACGGCGTAGTTCTGCTCCACCTGCGTGGGGTACTTGGCCTCGGGTGCGCGGTCGTAGACGGGGAAGACACCCGCCGCACCGGCGCCGACGGCGAGTTCACGGAAGAGGCGGTCATGGGTCTTGTCGTCGCCGAAGACCCAGCCGGCGCCGTGGATGTAGAACACCACCGGCAGCTGCCCGGTCGCTCCCTTGGGCCGGATGATCCGGGTGCGGACCGTGCCCCACCGGCCCGCGTCCACCTCGACCCACTCCTCGTCGACCTCGGGGCGGGGCACGCTCTCGTCACTCTGCAGGCCGAGCAGGATGTCACGGCCCTTCTCCGGCGGGACCTCGTAGATCCGCGGATGCGGGTCCGTCGCCTCACACAACTCCCTCGCCGCAGGCTCGAGATACGGGGTGATCGGAGGAGGTAGATCAGTCATGTCGACTCCCTTTCATGGGCACACCCGTGTGCCCCGTCCGTGGCACACATGCGTGCCCCTGTTCACGCGACCCCATCGGCTGCCGAAGCGGTGGACGCCCCAGAGGACAATGAGCGATTCCATCCTTTGTGCCCTATTCGTCCACCGCAACCCGCACAGAAGTCCGCAAGCCGTTCATGCCGCAGCGGGCTGCGCTGGGCCGTATAGACGAGGTGGTCCGGGGTGCACCGCATCAGGCTGCCGCGCCCGGTCAAGGGGATCGCGTGCGACCTCATGCGGGAGACCAGGGGGATCGACCTGAAGGACACCTGACGCCGGGCGCCGCGGAGGGAAGGGTGAAGCAGAACGCGCCTACCCCACCACCGAGTTGGAGCCAGAGGTACGCGGGCCGGGTGGCGAACCGCAGGATGACGGCCGCAGCCCGGACAGCGGCACCTTCCCCCCGCCCGGTGCGACGCAGTCCACACCTCCCAATGTTTACGCTGATTACATTCCTGGGCTAATGTGAGTGCTGTACACATCGTAGGCGATCAAGAGGAAAGAGAGAATCGATATGACCGGCGAGCTGTTCTCACCGCTGCACCTGCGCTCGGGGCGGGCACTGAAGAACCGGATCGCGAAGGCTGCGATGGAGGAGAACATGGCCGGTGACGGCCAGTTGCCCGACGAGCAGCTCTTCACGCTGTACCGGCGATGGGCGGCCGGCGGCACGGGTCTGCTGATCACCGGCAACGTCATGGTCCACGCCGAGGCGCTGACCGGCCCCGCCGGTGTCGTGCTCGACGAGAACGCGCCGCTCGAGCCGTTCACCGAGTGGGCGAAGGCGGGCAAGTCCGGCGGCGGCTCTATATGGATGCAGATCAACCACCCCGGCCGCCAGATCGCCTCCGACATGCCCGGCGTCGTCTGGGGTCCGTCCGACATCGGCGTCAGCCTGGGCAAGCACAGCAGCCGGTTCGGCCGCCCCAGCGCCATGACCGCGCAGCAGATCGAGGAGACCGTGACCCGGTACGCGGTGACCGCGCACCGCGCCGAGAAGGCCGGCTTCGACGGTGTCGAGATCCACGCCGCGCACGGCTACCTGCTGTCGCAGTTCCTCTCCCCCCTGGTCAACAAGCGCACCGACCACTGGGGCGGACCCCTGGAGAACCGCGCCCGGATGCTGCTCGACATCGTCAAGGCCGTACGGGCCGCCGTGTCACCGTCCTTCGCGGTCGCGGTCAAGCTGAACTCCGCCGACTTCCAGCGCGGCGGATTCGACGCCGAGGACGCCCGCCAGGTCATCGAGATGCTCGAACCTCTCGGCGTCGACCTGGTCGAACTCTCCGGCGGCAGTTACGAGAGCCCGGCCATGACCGGCCGGGCCGCCGACACCCGGACCCAGGCCCGTGAGGCGTACTTCCTGGATCTGGCCAAGGACCTGGTGAAGTCCAGTCCGGTCCCCCTCATGCTCACCGGCGGCATCACCCGGCGCAGGACCGCGGAGCGGGTCCTCGACAGCGGCGTCGCGGTCATCGGCATGGGCACCGCACTCGCCGTCACGCCCGATCTGCCCGACCGCTGGCGCGGCGGCCGCGAGGCTGACCGCCGGATGCGCCCGGTGAAGTGGTCCGACAAGGCCCTCGCATCCGCCGCGAGCATGGCCCAGGTCCGCCACCAGATGCGCCGCCTCGCCCGGGGCAGCAGGCCCAAGCCCGGCACCCACCCCGCGATCGCCCTGATCTCCGAACAGCGCAAGCAGCGAACCGCCCTGCGTCGCTACCGCACCTGGCTGGCCGAGCCCCGGAACGCGGCCTGAGCGGCGGCACCCGGACCAGGGACGACGAACAGCCGGGCACCGCCGGGCCGGCGGATGCCACGGGCCCCGACCAGGCCGCCCGAGGGCTGGAGCACCCATACCGTCATGTATACGCCGTTAACATGAGAGGAAATCACACCATGCCTTCCCCGCAGAAGGACAAGGACACCGTCAAGGTCGACCTGCGAGGCCGCGAGGTCACGGTCCCCAAGGGCGGTCTGTACGACCGGTACCGGATGAACCCCGACCTCGACGCGATCGCCCGGGACCCGCGCGTCAGCGGCGTGGACTTCTTCCGCCGACTGCCCAAGATCAAGGTCGACTCCCCGATCGGCCCGACGCTCACCCCGAACTTCTACTACACGATGTCCACCGCCCGGCTGACGATGCTCGCCCCGTCCAAGGCGATCCGCACCCGCCTGCCCGAGGAGCTCTCGCCGCTGGAGATCGTGCCCGGACTCGGGCTGATCTCGGTGATGTTCTTCCGCTACGACGTGTGCGACATCGACTTCTACACCGAAGCCACGGTCGGCATCGCGGTGAAGCCCGCCCGCCACGGGAAGCTCGGCTTCTTCGACCTCGTCACCGGCCTCAAGAACGAACACCTCGACGCCTACGTGCTGTCCCTGCCCGTGAATTCGGACATCGCGCAGGTCCGCGGCCACGACGGCTACGGCTTCCCCAAGTGGGTCACCGACCTCGACGTCGACATCAACGACGTCCGGACGACCGCCCGCGTGGCCAACGACGCCGGCGGAGTCGATCTGGCGTTCTCGGCGGCCACCCCGACCCAGAGGGCGTACGTGAGCGGGGAGCGCGTCGGCTCGCTCACCTCGTACACGTCGATCAACGGCGGGTGGCACTCCACCCTGAACCAGACCAACGTGCTGAACGCCGGCACGACGCGCAGCACGCGCGGCGTCACGCTCCAGCTCGGCGAGGGCCGTATGTCCGACGATCTGCGGTCGCTCAAGCCGAAGCGGACCATCCAGTTCGACGTGATGACCGAAGGCCAGGCCGCCCTGCACATGCCGGTCCCCACCTCGGTCCCGCCCCGGAACAAGTGAGCAAGGAGCCCCGCCATGACCACCGAACACGCAACCCGCCCCACGACCACCCGCGTCGCGGCCCTGCCGGGGTCCATCGCCCCGACGCTGCTCCGACGGCTGACCGCACGGGTATCCGCCGCGCCGGACGCCGTACGGGTCACCACCACCGCCCCCTACACCGGCGTCCCCCTGGCCGACCTCCCGGTCTCGACGCCGGATGACGTCGAGGCCGCCTTCGCCCGCGCCCGGGTCGCGCAGAAGGTGTGGGCCGCCACCCCCCTGAGCGAGCGCAAGAGGATCCTGCTGCGCTACCACGACCTCGTCCTGGCCCGTCAGGACGAGGCCCTGGACCTGATGCAGGCCGAGAACGGCAAGACCCGCCGGGACGCGTTCCTGGAGGTCGTCGACATCGGGATCGTCTCCCGGTACTACGCCCGCAACGCCGCCAAGTACCTCAGCCCCAAGCGCCGTCGCGGCGCGATCCCGCTGCTCACGCATACCACCGAACTGCACCACCCCAAGGGCGTCGTCACTGTCATCTCGCCCTGGAACTACCCCCTCAGCATGGCCGCCAGCGACACCATCGCGGCGCTGATGGCCGGCAACGCCGTCGTCCAGAAGCCCGACACCCAGACCGCGCTGACCGCGCTGTGGTCCATGGACCTGATGTACGAGGCCGGGCTCCCCCGGGACGTGTGGCAGATGGTCATCGGCCGCGGCAGCTCCATCGGCGACCCGCTGATGGACAACGCGGACTACATGATGTTCACCGGCTCCACCGCCACCGGCCGCCAGATCGCCGCCGACGCGGGCCGACGCCTCATCGGCGCCTCCCTCGAACTCGGCGGCAAGAACCCCATGATCGTCCTCGACGACGCCGACATCGAGAAGGCGGCGGAAGGCGCCGTCGCCGCCTGCTTCCCCTCCGCCGGTCAGCTGTGCGTCTCCATCGAGCGCCTGTACGTCGCCGAGTCCATCCGCGACGAGTTCGTCGCCGCGTTCACCGCCCGGACGCGGAAGCTCACGATCGGCGCCGCGTACGACTACAGCATGGACGTGGGCAGCCTCACCACCCCCGCCCAGCTCAAGACCGTCACGGAGCACGTGGACGACGCCGTCGCCAAGGGCGCCACCGTCCTCGCCGGCGGCACGGCGCGCCCCGACCTCGGCCCGCTCTTCTACGAGCCGACCATCCTCACCGACGTCACCCCGGACATGACCCTGTACGACCACGAGACCTTCGGCCCGGTCGTCTCGATCTACACCTACCGCGACGTCGAGGAAGCCGTCACCCTCGCCAACGCCACCTCCTACGGCCTCAACGCCAGCGTGTGGTCCCGCAACGGAGCCCGCGGCCGCGCCGTCGCCGCCCGCGTGCACGCCGGAACCGTCAACGTCAACGAGGCCTTCGCCGCCGCGTGGGGAAGCGTCGACGCCCCGATGGGCGGCATGGGCGACTCCGGTCTCGGCCGCCGCCACGGCGCCGACGGCATCCTCAAGTACACCGAGCCCCAGACCATCGCCCACCAGCGCATCCAGGGCTTCACCCCGCCCGCCCGGATCAGCCCCGAAACCTGGGCCGTCCTCCTGACCGGAGCACTCAGACTCCTCAAGTCGGCAGGCGTCCGCTGAACCGCGGAGGACCGGACAGCCCCAGCCCATGAGGAGCACGAGCCATGAAGAGGGCGGGGCCGAAGAGGGCGGGGCCCGCCGTGTGGGCGGGCCCCGCCCTCTTCCGCTCCGGGAGAAGCGGTGACGGAAACCGCTCGCGGACAGGCCCGGTTTCCTCTCCCCTCCCCATCACCTAAGATGTATACATCGTTCACATCAGGGAGGAGATGTGGACATGACAAACATAAGGAGCACGGCTCATGCCTCGGAGCAGCACGTACCACCACGGCGATCTGCGCGCCGCCTGCCTTCGTGCCGCGCGCGAGCTCCTGGAGGAGGACGGCAGCGCCGGCCTCTCGCTGCGCGCGGTGGCCCGCCGTGCCGGGGTGTCGGCGACGGCCCCCTACCGCCACTACGCCGACCGCGAGGCCCTGGTCTCCGCCGTGGCCGCCGAGGGGTACCGCGAGCTCGCCGGATCCCTGGCACAAGCCCACCCCGCGCCTTCGACCCCCGACGAACTCGCCGCGGTCGCCGTCGCCTACGTACAGTTCGCACTGGAGCACCCGGCCCTCTTCCGGGCGATGTTCGCGGAGCCCTGCGACCCCACCAGCGCGGAGCGCGTCGCCGCGACCGAGGCCATCTCGCAGTACGTCCGCACCATCGTCGGCGCCACCTTCCCCGACGTGGACGCGGACGCCCTCTCGACCACGGTCTGGGCCCTCGTCCACGGCCTCGCCTTCCTGCACCTCGACGGCAAACTCGACACCTCCACCCCCGAAGCCGTCGCCGCCCAGGTCAACTCCGCCGTCCACGCCCTGTTCAACGCCTCCCCGGCGATGTCCCGCACGGCCGCAGCCGCCGCCCAGCCTGCGGCCTAGGCCCCCCAGAAGCGCAGGAAGAGGTTGGGACCGTCTCTGCCTTCACGGTGAGAACGAGCCACTGGTCCCCTCGCTCATGGTTCGAATGGGCACACGCAGGGGCTGCGTCGGGAGCCCGGCGACAGTCACTCACGTGGCGTCGGTCTGAGGGTCCTCGTCCGGGTCGGCCGTCAGTGCTGTCGGCAGCGGCAGCCCGTACTTTTCGCACAGGAATCGGGTCTGGCAGTAGCGCTGGGCGTCGGCGGCCACCCTGCCGAGAATCGCGGAATTCATGCCGGCGCCTATGAGGACACCTACGATCGGCACGACCTTGGCGACGTTCTTGACCGGCACTCTGGAGCCGGCAGGGCCCAGCTGCTGCATCAGCTTCTCGAGGGCCTCCAGGAGCCGGTGGTCCTGGCGGAGCTTCTGCGACCAGTTGATGCGTCCCTTGACCGCGTTCGCCGCCCGCGCGGTCTCGCGCAGCGGCTTGGCTTTGGTCGCCTGTGCCAAGAAGGAGCGCTGTACCAGGCGTTGGATGAAGTCTTGCTCTTCGGGGTCTTTGGCGTCGTAGCCGTAGGAGTACGCGACACGCGCCGCGATCGACGTGCTCAGGACCTGGACGACGAGGATGTCCGCTGTCATCGCGACGGGTATTCCGGCGACCGGGACCATGGCCAGCAGCCCCATGGCACCGCCTTCGACAGCACCGGTGGTCCGCCACTTGAGGGTGTTGCGGGTCAGCAAACGGTCACAGACCTTCAGGTCCTGCTGCCGTAGTTCGGTGAAACTGTCGAGTTCGAGCCCTCGTTTGCGGGCGAGCTTCTCCACGTTCTTGGGGTCGTTGAGCTCCATGGCCCAGTCGTTGACCAGTTCGAGCACCGCTGCCGCCCCTGCGAGCGCCGGTCGCACGGCCTTGTCGGTGACCGCGTCGCCTGCGCGACGGATCGGCTCGGTGACCGCCTCCGGCACAGCATCCGTAACCCTTCTCGCGGCGTTTCCGGCGACCTCACCAGTGCGACCGAGCGCGGCGCTCGCCCAGTTGGGCAGACCACGGCGATTGTTGCGGCGCTGCCAGTGCTCACTGAGCGTCTCCCATACCTGCGCCTCGTACGTGCTCATCGGGGCTACGACGTCGACGAGCGGGTCGGCGTAGGTGCTCATTGAGTTCTCCATTCGACTGTGAACGCCGGGTCCACACGCTTACCGGCCGACCCGTGCGTGAAACCGCAGCGCGGAGAAGCCGGTCACCACACACTGATGCCATGTTCTAGGAGCTCGGACGCATCGCGCAGCAAAACGGCCACACGCGCCAGGAGTATGTCCATTCGGACGATGAAGCAGGGCAGAACGAGCGGGCCGAAGCTGTCACGACGGCAGTGGGACGCGTTCGTGGAGATCCCCTTCATCGGAGAACCGGTTGACGGTCACCCGAGATGGCTGCTGGAATCACTCTCCGTACATGCGGCAGGGTGAGAAGAGAGACACATGGCGGCACTGGACAATCTCAAGCTCCGGGACGTACTCGCGGATGTCGCCTCAGGGGCGTTACAACTGCCCGACTTCCAGCGGAACTGGAAGTGGGACGACGACCGAATCAGGGCAATTATCGCGACAGTAACGCTGGACTACCCGCTCGGCGTGGTGATGACGCTGCAGACAGGTGGTGCGACCCGCTTCCGTTCCCGTACGCTCACCGGCGCCCGACCCGACGGGGACCCGAAGGCGGACCTCCTGCTGCTGGACGGACAGCAGCGCCTTACCTCCCTCTTCCAGGCACTGTGGCTGGACGCCCCGGTGGAGACGTCGGACTCCCGAGGCAAGCCCATCGAGCGCTGGTACTACGTCGACATCGAGAAGTCCGTCGGGCCCGCCGCCGACCGCGACGAGGCGATCCTGTCCGTCCCGGCGGACAAGGTCCTCCGCACCGACTTCAACCGCACGGTGGTCCTGGATCTGAGAACCGAGGAGGCCGAGTGCGCGGCCGACCTCTTCCCCCTGCACCTGGTCTTCGACGCCCAGCGCGTCAACCAGTGGAAGAGGGGATACATCAAGGCGGACGAAGAGCGGAACTGGGACCGCTGGGGCCAGTTCGACGACTTGGTCCTCCAGCAGGTACGCGCCTTCCAGGTGCCGATGATCCGGCTGGCCGCCTCCACCTCCATGGACGCCGTATGCGCCGTGTTCGAGCGCGTCAACACCGGCGGCGTGCCCCTGAACGTCTTCGAACTGCTCACTGCCACGTACGCCGGCGACCCGGAGTACGTCGAACAGACCGGTGACTATTACCAGCTTCCCGAGGTGTGGCGGGAGATCAAGCAGACGGTGGCGTCGCAGTATCCCGTCTTCGGCCGACTGGACAGCGGCCTGGAGAACGGCCTGAGCAGCATCGACTTTCTGCAGGCCATCGCTCTGGTGCGCACCTGGGAGCGCAAGGAAGCGGGGGCCGGAGCCGCGGTGTCATGCAAGCGGCGCGACCTGCTCGACCTCCCGCTGGCCGACTTCGTCCGGCTGGCGCCCGCACTGGCCGAGGCCTTCGCATGGGTGGGCGATTTCCTGGAACGACAGTGCATCGTCCGGCCCAACGACCTTCCGTACAAGACGCAACTCGTCCCGCTCGCGGCCGTCCGCGCCATTCTCGGCGCGACCGAGTTGGAAGGCCCGGTCCCGCAGGAGAAGATCGAGCAGTGGTACTGGTGCGGAGTTCTGGGTGAAATGTACGGCGGCTCGACCGAAACGCGATTCACCCGGGACGTCGAGCAGCTCGTCGACTGGATCCGCAAGGAGGACCGCGCGCCCGACACGGTCGCGGACGCCTTCTTCTTCACCGAGCGGCTCGACACCCTCACCACCCGCAACAGCGCCGCCTACAAGGGGATCTACGCTCTGCTGATCAAGCAGGGCGCGGTCGACTGGCACTACACGGACTCCCCTCTCAGCGCGGGGCGGCTCGACGAGTACAGCGTCGACGTCCGGCAGATCTTCCCCAAGGCCTGGTTCCGCCGGGGCAACAGCCAGGGTCTGCCGACGAACTCGATCGTGAACAAGACCCCGCTGTCCTACCGTGCCACGATGGACATGATGGGGGCTCCGTCGTCCTACCTCTCCACCCTCATCGCCGCCTCCGACACGCGCCCGGAGTGGTTCGACGACATTGTGGCCACCCACCTGATCGATCCGGAGTCGCTCCGCGAGAGCGACTACAAGCGCTTCTACACCGACCGGTCCCGGCAGTTGCAGGATCTGGTGCAGTCCGCCATGGGCAAGCGCACGATGCTCCGTGACCTGTCCGAGGGCGACGCACGATGACCACCAGGCCGAGCGA
Organism: Streptomyces cyaneofuscatus; assembly: GCF_033109485.1. Classification (NCBI taxonomy): domain Bacteria; kingdom Bacillati; phylum Actinomycetota; class Actinomycetes; order Kitasatosporales; family Streptomycetaceae; genus Streptomyces; species Streptomyces cyaneofuscatus. Next base: position 660,752 of record NZ_CP137002.1, read on the forward strand.
GAAGGATCTCGCAGCGCTCAAGGGCCAGACCGTGCCCGTGCAAAAGATCCTCGACCTGTTCCAGGTACGGGTCCGCGATCACCGCACGGTGCACCTGATCTCGCAGGCGCTGGCGGACTCGGGACTGACGACGCTCCCGGACTTCGCGATCTGCGGACTGCGGAGCAGTGTTGACGTGGTCCCCATCACCTCCGTCCCGGCTCAAGCCAGGCCCGTCGAGAGCGACGCGGGGGCGGAGATGGACGAGGCACTCCCCTCGCTTCCCCAACGACTGCTGCTTGGTGACATCCCGTCGGCGAAGCGGGGCGTGCGCGGAGTGACCCTGGGCAACTCCCTGGCTCACGCGACCTTCCTGATGCGTACCGAGAGTTTCTCCCAGGTGCCGGTGACCACCGGGATGGCACAGATCCACGGCGTGGTCACCTGGGGTTCCGTCGCCAGAATGTATGAGGCGGGCAAGTCCGCCACGCTGGAGAACGCCATGGAGAAGGATTCCCTGCCGGTCGCGGACGCGCGCCAGGAGCTCTTCGCCGCTCTCCCGGTGGTCAGGGAGCACGGTTACCTGCTTGTACGTGGCGACGACGGCTGCCTGTCGGGCATTGTCACCGCCGCGGATGTCACAGAGCGCTTCGCAGGGTCGGCGCGGCCCTTCTTCATCGTCGGGGAGATCGAGTCCCTGCTGCGCCGTTGTCTGGGGACGGTCCTGGACGAGGAGTCCGTCAAAGCCGTCCAGACGAACAAGAAGCCCGAACACCGCACTGGCCAAGTGTCGGACCTGATGTTCGGCGACTACTTGAAGCTCCTTGACGGCGACCAGATGAAGCAGTCGCTCGCCGAGCGCGCAGATCTCAACTGGGAGGCTTTGAAGTGGCCGACCATGCCCCGGGAGCAGTTCATCGGCCGTTTGAAGCGAGTGAAGGACATCCGCAACAGGATCGCCCACTTCGACGAGAAGCCACTCCCCACGCAGATGATCGAAGAGCTGACCGCCTTCGCCACCCTGCTGCGGGCGTTCATCTCCTGATCGCGCCCCTCCTGCTGGACGGCTCTGTGCAAGCTGCTGCGCCAGATGGCGGGACCAGTTTGCCGGCGATGGTCATCACGAGCAGCGTGAAGGCGTGAGGCGAACGGTACGGGCCGTGGGCGCGGCGAGGGCGGAGACGGTCTGGCAGCGGTACATCCGGACGGATCGCTGGCCGACGTGGGCTCCGCAGATCCGGGCCGTGGAGGCGGAGGCCGAGCTGCGGGCGGGGATGCGTGGGCGGGTGGTGCCGGTGGTGGGGCCGGGGGTCGGGTTTCTCGTCGAGGCCGTCGACCATGAGGCTCGCACCTGGAGTTGGCGGGTCCGGATCGGGCCGGTGCGGATGCGTCTGTGGCACGCCGTGCGGGAGCGTGCGCCGTCCGGAGCGGAGACCGAGCTGCGCATCGAGGGACCGGCGCCTGTTGTCGTGGTGTACGCGCCCCTGGCTCGTCTCGCCCTGCGTCGACTGGTGTCCCCGGGAGACGGCGGGCGGGCCCGCTGAGTGGGTTCCGCGGAAGCCGGCCGGGCGTTCTGCGCGCAGGGTTCCGGGACCGATGGGACACTCGCCGCATGAACGAACCCGGGCAGCAGCAGGACCAGCGGCTTGAACAGGCCATCCTGGAGCTGCTCGACGGGCGCGCGCCCACCGCGACCATCTGCCCTTCCGACGCGGCGCGTGCGGTCTACGACGGGGACGACGACGGCTGGCGCGCGCTCATGGAGCCGGTCCGCCGGGCGGCGCGGCGGCTGGTGGCGGCCGGGGAGGTGGAGATCACCCAGGGTGGCCGGCCCGTCGATCCGGACGAGGCGCACGGGCCGATCCGCATTCGGCGCCTGCGCTGAGACCGGCCGGGCCAGGCCGGGCCGGGCAGACCTCAGGCCGCCGACCGCGCCAGGTCCCGGTGGATGGGCTCCGCCCCGCCGGTCAGCGGCAGGCCCGTCCCGCCGCGCCGGGCCGCCACGATCTCGGCGGCGATGGACAGGGCCGTCTCCTCAGGCGTACGGGCCCCGAGGTCCAGGCCGATGGGTGACCGCAGGCGCGCCAGCTCCTCCTCGTCCAGCCCCGCCTCGCGCAGCCTCCGCAGCCGGTCCTCGTGGGTCCGGCGCGAGCCCATCGCACCGACGAACGCGGCCGGCCGCCGCAGGGCCTCCGTGAGCAGCGGCACGTCGAACCGGGCCTCGTGGGTGAGGACGCACACCGCCGTGCGCCCGTCGGTCCGGGTGCCGCGCAGATAGCGGTGCGGCCAGTCGACGACGACCTCGTCCGCCTCGGGGAAGCGGGCCCGGGTGGCGAAGACGGGCCGGGCGTCGCACACCGTGACGTGGTGGCCCAGGAACTTGCCGGCCCGCACCAGGGCCGCTGCGAAGTCGACGGCCCCGAACACGATCATGCGGGGCGGTTCCACGCTGCACTCGACGAGCAGGGTGAGCCCGCCGGGGCAGTGCGAACCGTCCTCGGAGAGGATGACGGTGCCCGTCCGCCCGGTGTCCAGGAGCGCCCGGGCCTCGGCCGCCGCCGTACGGTCCAGGTCGGCGGGGCCGCCGAGCCCGCCTTCGTGGGTGCCGTCGGGGCGGACCAGCAGGGCCCGCCCGAGCAGTTCCGCCGGGCCGCGTACGACCCGGGCGAGGGCCGCCGTCCCGCCGGAGGTGGCGGCGGAGAGGGCGGCCTGGAGCACCGCCCGTTCCGGAGTCTCGTCACGGACCGGTGTGACCAGGATGTCCAGGACCCCGCCGCAGGTCAGGCCCACCGCGAAGGCGTCCTCGTCGCTGTAGCCGAAGCTCTCGCGGACGGACCGGCCGTCCTGGAGTGCCTGGGCGCACAGCTCGTAGACCGCGCCCTCCACGCAGCCGCCGGAGACCGAGCCGATCGCCGTGCCCTCGCTGTCGACGGCCAGCGCGGCGCCGGGACCGCGCGGGGCGCTGCCGTCGACGGAGACGACGGTGGCGACCGCGAACTCCCGGCCCTCGGCCGTCCAGCGGTGGAGTGCGTCGGCGATGTCAAGCATCCGCCGCTCCGTCACGGGGCTGCGGTGCCGAGGCTGCGAGGATGCGGTCCGGGCGGATCGGGAGGTTCCGGTGCCGTACGCCGGTGGCGTGCCAGACCGCGTTGGCGACGGCCGCCGCCGCGCCCACGATGCCGATCTCCCCGACGCCCTTGATGCCGACCGGGTCGTCCGGGTCGTGGTCCTCCACCCAGTCCGCCTCGATGTCCGGGACGTCGGCGTGGGTGGCCACGTGGTAGCCGGCGAGGTCGGGAGCGTAGTGGCGGCCGGTGTTCCGGTCGCGGACCGCCTCCTCGTGCAGGGCCATGGAGATGCCCCACGTCATCCCGCCGACCAGCTGGTTGCGGGCGGTGAGCGGGTTGACGATCCGGCCTGCCGCGAAGATGCCCAGCATCCGGCGGACCCGGACCTCTCCGGTGGCGGTGTCCACGGCGACCTCCGCGAACTGGGCGCCGAAGGAGTGCCGTTCCTTCTGGGCGAGGGCGCCGAGGGCCGCTGTCGTGTCGGAGCGCACGGTGATCCCCTCCGGCGGGATGTCCGGGGTCCCCGCGAGCCGCTCCCGGAGTTCGGCGGCGGCCACCGTGATCGCCCAGGCCCAGGAGCGGGTGCCCATGGAACCGCCGGCGATCATCGCGGGGCCGAAGTCGCTGTCGCCGATGCGGACCCGGACCCGTTCGGGCGTGGTCTCCAGGGCGTCGGCGGCGATCAGGGTGAGCGCGGTACGGGCGCCGGTGCCGATGTCGGCGGCGGCGATCCGTACGGTGTACGAGCCGTCCGCCGCCGCCGTGACCAGGGCCGTGGAGGGCATGGCTCCGGCACCGAAGGAGGCCGCCGCCGTCCCCGTGCCGAGCAGCCATCGGCCGTCGCGGCGGATCCCGGGGCGGGGGTCGCGGTCCGCCCAGCCGAACCTGCGGGCGCCCTCGCGGAGGCAGGCGGCCAGGTTGTGGGTGCTGAAGGGGAGGCCGGATACGGGACCCACCTCGGGCTCGTTGCGCAGCCGGAGCTCGACCGGGTCGAGGCCGGCGCGTACGGCGAGTTCGTCGAGGGCCGACTCGATCGCGAACGACCCCGGCGCCTCCCCCGGCGCCCGCATCCAGGACGGGGACGGCACGTCGAGCCGTACGACGTGGTTGGCCGTGCGGTGGGCGTCGGCGTCGTACATGACCCGGGCGACGCCCGCACTCGGCTCCACGAACTCGTACACGGTCGAGGTCTGGTTGAGCGAGCGGTGCTCCAGGGCGCGGAGCCTGCCGTCGGGGTCCGCGCCGAGCCTGACCCGTTGGGTGGTGGGGCTGCGGTAGCCGGCCAGCGAGAACAACTGACGCCTCGTCATGACGACGCGTACAGGCCGCTGCAAGGCGGTGGCGGCCATCACGGCGGACACCTGGTGGGCCCGGAGGCCCTTGCTGCCGAAGCCGCCGCCGATGTGTTCGGAGCGCACCCGCACCGAGGACGCGTCGAGGGAGAACAGCTTGGCCAGCTCGGACTGGACCCAGCCGGCGCCCTGGTTGGAGTCGACCACCTCCAGCCGGCCGCCGTCCCACATCGCGGTCGCCGCGTGCGGCTCCATCATGCTGTGCTGTTCCTCGGGGGTGGTGTACTCCTCGTCCAGCACGACGGCGGAGGAGGCGAGTTGGGCTTCCAGGTCGCCCTTCTCCGTCTCGGCGGGCATGTGACCCGCGGCAGCGTAGGCGGCGGGGTCGTCGGCGATCAACACGGTGGCGTGCGGCTCCTCGTCGTACGTCACCACCAGCGCCTCGGCCGCCTCCCGGGCCTGTTCGGGGGTCTCGGCGACGACCAGCGCGACCGGCCAGCCGGCGAACGGCACCCGGTCGTTCTGGAAGACGACGGCGGCCGGGTCCGGCGGGGTGCCGAGCATGCCGACGTAATCGGTGTGCAGGCGTGGGGCGTTGGCGTGGTGCAGGACGGTGAGGACGCCCGGCATGGAGAGGACCGGGGCGGTGTCGATCGTGCGGATGCGGGCGCGGGTGGCCGTGGAGAGCACCAGCCAGCCGTGAGCCAGGTCGGCGAAGGGGATCTCGCCCGCGTAGCGCGCGGCGCCGGTGACCTTGTCGCGGCCCTCGACGCGGGTGCGGGCGGTGCCGACGGCGGCGCGCAGCGCCCGGGAGCCCGGTGTGGTGGTGGTCATCGGGCGTTCCCTTCCGCCAGTTCGGTCAGGACAGAGACCATGAGGTTGCGCATGAGGGTCACCTTGTATCCGTTGTCGGGCAGCGGCCTGGCGGCGGCGAGTTCGGCGTCCGCGGCGGCGGCGAAGGTCGCGCCGGTGGCCGGCGCGCCGGTCAGGACGGCTTCGGCCGCGCTGGCGCGCCATGGCCGGGAGGCGACGGCCCCGAGGGCGATCCGGGCCGCGCGTACGCGTCCGTCCTCGATGTCGAGCGCGGCGGCGACGGAGCCGATGGCGAAGGCGTACGAGGCGCGCTCGCGCACCTTGCGGTAGCGGGAGTTGGCGGCGACGGGCGCCCGAGGGAGGGTGACGTGGGTGATCAACGCACCTGGCGGCAGGGCGGTTTCGCGGTGCGGGGTGTCGCCGACGGGGAGGTAGAGGCCGGTGAGCGGCATCTCGCCCGGCCCGTCGAGGCTCTCGTACGCGACCTGGGCGTCGAACGCCGTCAGGGCCACGCCCATGTCGGAGGGGTGCACGGCCACACAGTGGTCGGAGGCGCCGAGCACCGCGTGGTTGTGGTGCTCACCGGTGACGGCCGGACAACCACTGCCCGGGACACGCTTGTTGCAGGGCCCGCTCACGTCGGAGAAGTAGCCGCAGCGGGTGCGCTGGAGCAGGTTGCCGCCGACGGTGGCCATGTTGCGCAGCTGCCCGGAGGCCCCGGCCAGGACGGCCTGGGTCAACGCCGGGTAGCGGCGGCGGACTTCGGGGTGGGCGGCGAGGTCGCTGTTGGTGACGGTGGCTCCGATGCGCAGACCGCCGTCCGTCGTGGACTCGACGCGGTCCAGCGGCAGTTCGGTCACGTCGACGAGAAGTGCGGGCCGTTCGACGCCGGTCTTCATCAGGTCGACGAGGTTGGTGCCGCCGCCGAGGAACCGTGCGTCCGGGTCGGCCGCGAGCAGGGCGACCGCACCGGTGACGTCGTGGGCACGCCGGTAGTCGAACTCCTTCATGCGGCGGCCTCCTCGGCTGCTGCCGTACGGGACTCCGCGTGAGCCTGGGCGCCACGGGAGACGGCCTGGACGATCGAGACGTACGCGCCGCAGCGGCACAGGTTGCCGCTCATCCGTTCGCGGATCTCGTCGGGCGTCAGCGGTGGTGGTGTCGCCTCGAGGCGTACGTCGTCGGTGGCGGCGCTCGGCCAGCCGGCCGCGTGCTCCTCGATGACGGCGATGGCCGAGCAGATCTGGCCGGGGGTGCAGTAGCCGCACTGGTAGCCGTCGAGTTCGAGGAAGGCCTGCTGGACGGGGTGCAGGTCGTCGCCGTCGGCGATGCCTTCGATGGTGGTGATCTCGCGCCCCTCGGCCGCGACGGCGAGGGTGAGGCAGGCGACGGCGCGGCGTCCGCCGAGCAGGACGGTGCAGGCCCCGCACTGCCCTTGGTCGCAGCCCTTCTTGGTGCCGGTGAGGTCGAGGCGCTCGCGCAGGGCGTCGAGGAGCGTGGTGCGGTGGTCGACGGACAGGTGGTGCTTCTCGCCGTTGATGTTCAGGGTGATCGCGCTACTGGTCGACGAGGGTGCTGGGGCCATGATCAGCCTTCTTCGGTGTCCGGTGACAGGAGATCGGCGCTGCGGCAGCGGTCCGGCAGCCGCCACCGGGTGCCCACAGGTGGCGGGCCGCGCTAAGGTGCCCTAACCGGACCACTGTCCGCTTCGCCATTCAACGTAACGGACAGCTGTCCGCTTAACAAGGACGGGATTCGGCCACGAACCCGTGAAGGAGGACGCGTGTCCCAGCCGAGGAAGGACGCGGCCGCGCGTTCGGACACGCCGGCGCGTTCGGACACGCCGGCACGCTCGGACGCTCCCGCACGTTCGGACGCGGTGCGCAACCGCGAGCGCATCCTGCGTGTCGCCATGGCCGAACTGACGGTGCGCCCGGACGTCCCGCTGAGCACGATCGCCAGGAAGGCGGGCGTCGGGCAGGGCACCTTCTACCGCAACTTCCCGCACCGTGAAGCGCTCGTCCTGGAGATCTACCGCTACGAGATGCAGCAAGTGGCCGACGCCGCAGGCGAGTTGCTGGACACCCGGGAACCTGAGGCGGCCCTGCGTGAGTGGATGGACCGGCTCGCCGGGTTCGCCATGACCAAGGCGGGCCTGGCGGACGCGATTCGGCTGGTCACCAGCGCCCCGGGCGGCCCGGCCAAGCCCGGCCCCGCCCCGGTGCTGGAGGCCGCCGGAACGCTGCTCCGCGCCAACGAGGAGGCAGGAACCATACGCCCGGGGGTGACCCCGGATGACTTCTTCCTGGCCATCGCGGGCCTCTGGCAGCTGGATCCGCAGGAGGAGTGGGAGCCGCGGGCCGCCCGGCTGCTGGACTTCGTGATGGACGGGCTGCGCGCGGGGGCGCCCGGCCGCTGAGCGGTACGGTGCCGGCTCAACCGTGGCGGGCCTCAACCGTGGCGGAGCTCCGGGGCTCAACCGTGGCGGGACGCCGGGTCCGACGGCTCCGGGTCCTCGTCGGTGAGCTCGGGTTCCAGCCCTTCGGCCACGCTCGTGGGGCGGCGGCCGGAATCCGCCCGCCACGCCTCGAAGGCCCAGCCGGTCAGGACCACCACGGCGGCGCCCAGCAGCCAGCCGCCGATGACATCGCTGAACCAGTGCACGCCCAGCGCGATCCGGGTGAAGCCCACACCCAGGACCGACACCCCCGCCGCACCCCAGCAGAGCGCACGCCAGGCGCGCGGCACCATCGGCAGCAGCACCAGGAGCAGCACGGCGAACGAGGTGGTCGCCGTCATCGCGTGCCCGGAAGGGAAGGAGTAGCCGGGTGCCTGCGCGACCGGATCCTCCAGCGACGGCCGCGCCCGCTCCACGACCACCTTCACGAGCACGCCGGTCAGCGCTCCGCCGGTCGCCGTCACCGCCGCCCAGGCCGCGAGGCGCCAGGCCCGCCGGTACAGGAGCCAGAGCGTGAGCAGCGCGACGGCGATGCGCAGGGTCGCCGGGTCCCACACCCAGTCGGACAGGATCCGCAACGTACCGGTCCACGCCGGGTGTTCGAGGGCGACCTCGTGCAGTCGGCGGGCCGCCCCCGCGTCGACGCGGCGCAGCGGGGGCCAGTTCGCCTCGACGAGGACGAGCAGCAGGGCGAAGGGGATCGCGGCGGCGGCAGCGGCGGCCACGGCTCCCAGCAGGCGGACGCCGAACCGGCGGTCGGCGCGGCGGGTGCGCTGCTCCTGGGTGTGCGGGGTGGTGGTGCGTGTCGGCATGTCAGGTTCCTGGGTCGGCGGTGATCGGGCCGGGTTTCCCCGCGCGTACGGCTTCCAGCTGGGCGGCGAAGGACAGTCCGAGGAAGAGGGACAGGGAGGTCAGGTAGGACCACAGGAGGAGGGCCATGAAGAGGCTGAGCGGTCCGTAGACCGTGTCGAAGGAGCCGCTGAGCTGGAGGTAGAGGCTGAGCAGCCAGGTCAGCAGGGTCCAGAGCACCAGGTACACGGCGGCGCCGAAGGCGAGCCAGGTGTAGCCGGGCTGCCGGCGGCGCGGCGAGCGCCGGAAGATCGCGCTGGCGGAGATCAGGGCGAGCAGCAGGCCGAGCGGGATGCGCAGGAGGTCCCAGGCCGTCCGGGCGCCGTCGCCGAGTCCGTAGACAGTGGTGGCGGCTCTCACGAAGTCCCCGCCGGCCACGATCATGATCGAGGCGATGCCGAGCGGTATCCCGGCGCTCAACGACATGACCAGGCCCCGCAGGTACTTGCGGTGGAAGACCCGGTCCCGCTCCACCCCGTAGATCCGGTTGGCGCCGCGCTCGATCTGGCACATCGCCGTCGTGACGTTGGCCACGGAGAAGAGAAGTCCGAACCAGAGGGCGATCTCGGCACCGTCGCCGTCGCCCCGCCGGTTGCGGTCCAGCGCCTCGTCCACCACGGAGGCGCTCGGCCCTTCGCTCATGCTGCGGATCGTCAGCTCGGCGAGTCGTCCGATGTTCTCGGTGTGCAGTGCGGTGGAGAGGCCCACGAACGCGATCACCAGCGGGATGACCGCCAGGATCGTCTGGAGGGCCAGCGCGCGGGAGTGGCTGAAGCCGTCGGCGTAACGGAAGCGTACGAAGGCGTCGCGCAGCAGGGGCCAGCGGCCGTACCGGCGGAGCGCCACGAGGGCTTCGTCGGCGGAGAGTTCGTCGCCGGTCATGTCGTGGGTGACCGGCACCCGGGTCGCGGTTCCCATCACTTCTCCCCGGCGGGCAGCAGCACGGTGAGGGCGCCGGGCCTGACCTCGGCGATGATCCGGCGGCCGGGGGCCGCCGGGTCGCCGTCCACTTCGCGGGGCTGGGGCCGGGTGAAGGTCAGTTCGGCGCGGCGGAAGGTGAAGAACTCGACCGGGCCCCCGTGCGCACCGGCGGCGGTGCCGCCCCCGGTGGGCCGCGATCCGCGCAGCAGCACGCCCACCGCCCGCAGCCAGCCGCCCGCACCTCGGGGGTCGAAGAGCGCGAGGTCCAGCAGCCCGTCGTCGGGCCGGGCGCCGGGGACGAGGGCCGTACCGCCCTGGACGGTGCCGATGTTGGCGATGAGGACCATGCGGGCGGTGCGGTGCAGCGCCGGTGCGCCGTCGAGGGTGACGGCCAGCCGCATCCGGGGGCCCCGCAGTTCGCCGAGCCCGGCCAGGACGTAGGCGGGCCAGCCGAGCGCCGACTTGGCGCGGTCGGAGGTGGAGCCCATCACCGCCGCGTCGAGTCCGGCCCCCGACATGGCCGTGAAGTGCGTGCGGGCGATCCCGTCGCCGCTGATGGTGCCGAGGTCCAGCGCCCGGGGCTCGCCGGTGAGCGCGGCGGCCAGGGCGTCGGCGGGGTCGAGGGGCAGCCCCAGGTTCCGGGCCAGCAGGTTGCCCGTACCGCAGGGCACGACGGCCAGCGTGACTCCGGTTCCGGCCAGGACGTCGGCGACCGCGCGGATGGTGCCGTCGCCGCCGCACGCGACGATGAGGCCCGCTCCGCCGCGTACCGCGTCCGCCGCCTGGCCGCCCCCGGTGTCGTGCTCGGTGGTCTCCACGAACGTCATGTCGGTATGCCCCCGTTGCGCGAGGACGAGCCGCAGCCGGTCGCGGGTGGCGGTGTCGGTGACGGTCGGATTGACGATCACCACGGCGGGCTCGCGCGACGGGCCGGGCCGGCGCTCGGCGGCCGCGACGGCGATGTCCACCGCGTCGGCCGGTGGCCGGGCGGCCCAGGCGTCGTCGGCCAGCACGGCACGCCCGACGACGAACAGCGAGAGCGCGCCGTTGAGCAGCCCGCCCACGACGTCGCTGGGGTGGTGCATGCCGCGGTAGAGCCGGGCCAGCCCGACCAGGAGCGGGATCAGCAGCAGGAGGACGGCGACCACCCTGCCCCAGCGGCCACGGACCCGGGACAGCACCAGGACGGCGAGGCCGGCGTAGAGCGCGGTGGCCGCCCCGGTGTGCCCGGAGGTGTAGCTCGACGTCGGAGGCGAGGCGTCCAGGCGCTCCACGTCCGGACGCGTCCGGTCCACGGCCTCCGTGATGAGCAGGAAGACCAGGGACTGGAGCCACACGGCCAGGGCCAGGAAGAGCGCCGCGCGCCACCGGGGAAGCGGCGGCACCACGAGGAGCGCCAGGCAGCACAGGACGGTGACGCCGACGACGGTGTGGGTGTCCCCCGCCCCCGAGGCGATCGCCGATGCGGTGGTCAGTGCGTCGTTGCGTACGCGTTCGAAGGCGTCGTTCAGCGCGTCCTCGGCGGAGAGCGGCCACAGGTTCCGCGCCGGACCGGTGATCAGCAGGCCGAGGCCCGCGATCATCGCCGCCTGGCAGACCGCGAACGCCGCGATCCGCGCCACCGCGCGGCCGGCGCCGCTGCTCAGCGCCGGCGAGTGGCCCAGGCGTGGCGGAGCCGGAACTCCGGACGGGTCGGCCGCTCTCGCGGGCGTGGTGGTCTCCATCGGGTCCCCCGGGTCCTCCGCCGGACGGCGGGCCGGGGAAGCCTGTTCTTCCCCGGCGTTACGCCGTGTGCCCTGACGGCGGCCGGTCAGACCTGCGGAATGGCGGCCGGGGCCGGTCAGTCTCCGAATCGGTCCTGGTCTTCTACGGGGCAGTGGTGATCTTGATCTGTGGGATAGAGTCACGCATGCTCTTGTCGCAGCGCGAACGCCCCTTAATAGCAGTCGTCGGCAGTGTGGACCCGGCACGCACCTTCGCGCCTCCGCTCCGGGCGGCCGACCAGGCCCCGAGAGCCTGCCGAGATCTCGGCCGCGAGCTGGCCCGGGCGGGGTGCGATCTCGCCGTCTTCTCCAGCAAACCCACCTACATCGAGCACGAGGTCGTCCACGGATACGCCGAAGGGACCGACGCGCAGAACCCTGGCCGAGTGGCCGCGTATCCCCCGCGCCACCGCGAGGTCGCCTTCGCTCTGCCCGACGGCAGTTCGGTCACCCTGGACACGTACCGGGATACCAGCGGTGAGTGGGAAGTCGCCTACTATCGGACCTTGTTGAGCTGCGACGGGGTGCTCCTGGTGGGCGGCGGACAGTCCACCCGGGTGGCGGGCATCGTCGCGATGGCGCAGGGTATTCCGGTGCTGCCCGTCGCCGCGTTCGGGGGCGGGGCGGGTCAGGTCTGGGTGAACCTCGACAAGGTGCGCAACCATGCCGACGACGAGGACATCGCTCTGCTCGGCCGTGACTGGTCCCCGGATGCCGCGCCGCGGTTGATCGCCTGCCTGCTGCGGATGCGGACCCGGCGCGTGGAGAGCGCCCGGGTCCAGGAGCGGGCCGCCCGGTCGCTGGCCCGCCGGACCGGTGGCGGGCTGACCGCCGCCGCCGTGAGCGTGGTCGGATCCCTCGCGGCTCTCGTCCTGGCCGGTGAGCCCGGCCCGGCCGACGCCCGCGCCTTGGCGGCCCTGACCGCGGCCCCGCTGCTCGCATCGATCGCGGGGGCTATGACCCGTAACTCCTTCGAGACGGAGGCCGCCTGGGTACGTGCCGGGATCAGGGGGCTGGGAGCGGGCCTGGTCACCGTGCTCCTCTACTTCGCCTCCCAACTCCTCGCGGTTCCAGCTCTTTTCGACCAGCTGGACGTACGCAGGCTGCTCTTCTTCGCGATCCCCCTGGGCTTCAGCGCGGGTTTCACCTTCGACCTCGTCTACGAGCGGTTGCGCGCCGGAGCCGTGCCCGCACCCGCTCTGGGGCCGGAGCTGACGTCACCGGGCGCCGCCGATCCGGCGGCAGCCGGTGGTGCACCGCCCCGCACGCCTTCGGCGACGGCATAGCCGCCGGTACGGTGTACGGCAGGGCCCATGACGGAATCGAAGCGAGAGGGAGGCGGATACAAGGATGGAGCCGACGCTCCTGCAGGCGGCGCTGTTGATCCGCGTCGCCACCGGTGCCTCACGCAGCACGCTCTGGCGGAGATTGCGGCGCCTTGTCCTGCGGCCCGCCGCAGGGGAGTCCGCAGAGGAGGAATTCGCCGCCTTCGAGGCGTCGCCGACCGACCCGGAGCTGGCCCACGCGCTGATCAGAGCGTTGGTCCGGCGGTCCGTCCAAGACGACGAATTCCGCTCGGACCTCGAGGAATGGAGCGATGAGGCCGAGGACAGGATCGGAGGCCCCGGCAACGTCACCAACATGATCTCGGGTGGGACGTACCACGGTTCGGTGATCCAGGTGGGGAACATGGGCAACATCAACTTCTTGCACTCCTCGCCCGGTGCCCGTGCGGAGGAGGAGGATCAGTAGGTTCCCGTCCGGGGAGTGAGCCGCGCCGCCTCGCGCAGGACCTCCTCGGACTCCCTCCGCCGGCCCGCCCGTCTCAAGGCGCTGCCCAGGTTGTAGAGGGCGTGAAAGCGGCCGTCGCTGTCACCCAGTGCGGCAAAGGCTTCCGCGCTCCGTCGGAGAAGCAGGATGGCCTCGGCGCGGCTGCCCATGCTCTCCAGAGCAAGGCCCAGATTGCCGACCGTCTGGGCCCATGCCCCCCGGTCACCGGTACGCGCCAGCAGTCCTTCGGCAGCGCGCAGCACGTCCGCGGCCTTCCCGTAGTCGCCCTCCGCCATCAGTGCGCTGCCCAGGTTGTTGAGGGCCTGGGCATGGCCTCGGTCGTCGCCCGCCGCCTCGTACTGCCGGGCGTTGAACAAGAAGGCGGCGGTGGCGGCGGTCGCTTGTCCGCCTTCCAGTCGCGCGAGTCCCAGGTTGTCCCGGGCACGCAGTACCCCGCCCGCGTCGCCCGCCTGCTGCGACAGCTCGATTGCCAGGGACAGCTGCTCGGCGGCTTCGTCATGACGGCCGAGTCGACGCAGTGCGTTGCCCGCGTTGTTGAGCGCCTGGGCCTCGCTGAAACGGTCTCCCACGAGCGCGTACATGTCCCGGGCGGCCAGCAGACTGGGCAAGGCGTCCTCGAACCGGGCGTCCTCGAACAGCCCGAGACCGAGATTGTTCAGCGCCTGGGCCTCGCCGCGCCTGTCCCCCAGCTCTCCGTGGAGCTCGCCGGACCGCCGCAGGGCCTCAATGGCCTCCTGTACCCGGCCCGCCTCCAGAAGGGCCGCCCCCAGATTGTTCAGCGCCTGGGCCTGGCCGTGGCGGTCCTCCAGTTCGTCGAAGACCGCGACGGCCTCCGTGAGACAGTCGACCGCCTCCGCCGTGCGGTGCGCCTGCCGCAAAGCGTTGCCGAGGTTGTTCCGTGCCTGCGCCTGGCCGTGGCGTGCTCCGGCGCTCCCGTACAGGTCCACAGCGCGCTCCAGCGCGCCGATGGCATCGTCCGGCCGGCCGGCCGACCGCAGCGCCGCGGCGAGATTGCCGAGCTGCCGGGCCTTACGTCGGGGCTGGTCGGCGGCGGAGAGGGCGAGCGCACTCTCGAAGGCATCGAGGGCTTCGATGGTCCGGTCGGACCTCAACAGCGCCGTACCAAGGTTGTCGAGGACATCCGCGTGCTCAGGGCCGAATCCGAGAGCGGCGTATGCCTCGACGGCGGACTCGAGCACCGTGGTCGCGTCCTCGGTCCGGCCGGACCCCAGCAGAGCAGCCCCGAGGTTGTTGAGCGCACGGGCCTCCGCCGGAGCGTCTCCCAGCTCCCGGTACGCCGACTGGGCCTGTTCGAAGCACACGACCGCCTCGTCGAACCGTCGCACGTGTGCCAGTGCCGCTCCCCGGTTGTTGAGTGCGGTCGCCAGCAGGGCCTCGTCGGAACGTGACGAGGCCACCTCGTACACACGGTCGTTGATCCAGAGCAGATCCCCGAAGAAGCGTTCCTCGGTGAGGAATTCGACCAGCTGGAGAGCCAGTTCGACGGCGATGCCCTCCGGTCCCTTGTCTACCATCGCCAGCAGGTTGAGCCGTTCCTCCGTGAGCCACCGCAGGGCACGCCGTCGTTCCGCGAGGTTCATGGTCTCCTCGCCCAGTGCGGCGGTCGCGCGCCGGGTGCCCTGGAGGTAGCCGACGGCGAGCCGTGCGATCGCCTCCGCCTGTTCGTCCTGCTCGCCGTGGGAGGCGCGCTCGGTGGCGTACAGCGCGACCAGGTCGTGCATGCTCCAGCGCTGGGAGGCCACCGACGTCAGCAGATGGGCGTCGGTCAGCGCGGCGAGAAGCCCGTTGGTCTCGTCCTCGGAAACGCCCAGCAGCAGCACCGCCGCCTCGGCGGAGATCTCGGTTCCCGGAGCGATCGCCAGGTACCGCAGCGCCCGCGCCTCGGGCTCGGTGAGGAGCCGGTAGGAGGAATCCAGCGCGGCTCGTACGGAGACCTCCTCCTCGTCGCGTCCAAGGCGGAGCCGGGCGGAGGCCAGTTCCGCCACCAAACCGGCCAGGTCCGTCGTCGGATTCCGGGCCAGCCGGGCGGCCACCACACTGAGCGCGAGCGGGAGAAAGCCGCACAGCTGGGCCAGCCGGAGTGCTTCGGCTCTCTCCGGCGGAGGTGCTCCGTCACGTTGCGCGGCCGCCTCCAGCATGGCCACGGCATCGTCCGGGCGGAGCACCCCCAGCTCGACGTGGTAGGTCGCGCCCGCGGCGGAGCTGCGGGACCGTGCGGTGACCAGGGTCGCGATACCCGGAATCCTGGGGAGCAGCAGCTGGAGCCGGGTCCACGACTCCACGTTGTCCAGCACGAGGAGCAGGGGGGCACCCTCCCGGGCCAGACCGGCCAGGCGGCGCCGATACATCGCCGTCTGGCCCGCCTCATGGGCCGGAATGTCCGCCGCCGGGACGCCCAGGGTGCGCAACAGCAGATTCAAGGCCGCGCCGACGTCCGTCCGTGCCTCTCCGGATGTGTCTCCGTTCAGGTGGGCGAAGACGACTCCGCCTGGAAAGAGCCCGCGGTCCTGGGCCTGCTGTGCCACTTCCACGGCGAGCGCGGTCTTGCCGACACCCGGCAGGCCCGTCACGGCGACCACCGGTGGCTGCCGTCGGTTGGCCGCGGGGTCCAGGGCCGCCCGCAGCCTGTCGGTCTCCGCGTGGCGCCCGGTGAGCGGGCCCGGCCTCGGCAGGGTCTCGTGCAGCGGACCGGGCGGACGGGCGGGGAGCGCGATCCCTCCCACGGGGTCGGCCAGTAAGGTGTTCAGACCGGAGAGGTACTGGGCGATCCTGCCCTGACGATGATGGCGAACGGCGTTCAAGAGCCGGGGATCGGCGGGTGGCCGGCGCTTCGCCAGGGCCGCTAGCTCGCTCTCGGAGAAGGCGGCGGGCAACCGTAGGGTGATCGCTTGTGCGAGAAGGTCACGACCGGCCTCCCCCAGGCCTTTCGGGGACGGCCCGGCGGTGGCAAGCAGCAGCACGTCGCCGGTGGCGGGGTCTTTGAGGAAGTCGGTGACGGACCGGGCCAGTTCCTCGCCGGAGTCTCCCGACAGCCGGATGTCCAGGTCGTCGAGCCACAGCACGACGGGTGATGCGAGCGGGTCCTCGCGCAGAGCAGCCGCGAGGTCTGCCGGGGAGATCACGTCGGGTGGGCGGAGTGCCCAGCGCGGGCCCAGACTGCGGCGCATTCCCTCCCACAGGGTGCGGGTGCGGCCGCTCCCCGGCTCGCCGGTGAGCACGACGAAGCGGCGGTTCCTGCGCTCGGGGGCCCTGTGCAGGGCCTCGGCCAGTTCCTCGTCCACCTGTCGGGGAAGGTACGGGGGGAGGGCGGGCAGCTCACCGCTCGGGGGGGCGCCCAGGAGGAAGGGGCCTGCAGCGGGATGCACGCCGTACCGAAGAGCGTGATCATCTGCCAGCTGCGACACCCGCTCACGGAGCAGGATGCCCACTGTGGTGTCGGGCTCCGCCTGCCCGTACTCCCGCCCGGAGACGTGGGGCGCGCCGAGCGCGTACACCACGCCGGTCTCCGTACGGAGATAGACGGGCACCCCCTCGGCTCGCACCGATACCGTTACCCCCTTGCGCAGGGCCACGCGTTCGGCCCGTTCCCACCGGGTCGGGCTGTCCGAGACGTCGAGCACCAGGACCGGCCCTTCGGGGACCTGGATCGCGGTGGCGGGCCAAGACGGATCCCCGATCGTGATGTAGCCCCCGTCGTGACGGACCGCCAGGATGAATTCGTCGGCTGCCGGTGCCCGCCGGTCGGCCGCCGTGAAGGGGTGGCCGCTCCCGTCCTGGCCGGGTCCGGTCTCAAGGTCGACCTCCAGGGTGCGGGCCAGCCGCATCGCGTTGCGGCTGGCCCTGGCCCGTTCGGGCAACCGCTGCGCCGCGCCGGTGAACCACCGGCGCAGCCCCTCGTGCCGCGACGGATTCTCCACTGCGGCGCGCAGAGCCGGTTCCATAAGTTCGTCCACGGTGTGTTCGGCGAGATGTCCGAGCCCGGCGTCGGCGAGCACCGAGGCCCACGTCACCCGCTCCTCCAGCGCGAGGACCGGGGACAGGCTCCGGTGTGCTTCTGCCACCAAGCCGCCGATGGCCAGCAGCGGGTCCTCGGGCCCGCTGCTGGCAAGCTCGGCCACGAGCCGTTCGCGCAGCGGGGTCAGCAGGGGCTGCCGCAGGGCCATGTACGCACCGCCATTACGGGCGGCCCACGGCCCGTACCACAGGTCGGATTCCGCCGCCACGGTGAGGGTCGGTTCCACCCTCACCCGGACGAGGCGCAGGAGTTCGGGTTCGATCCGGACCGCGGTGCTCAAAGCGACAGCCAGCCGCAGCGCCTGGGGCGGAAGGTCGTCCGGCCGTGGTGTGGCGGCCGGCAGACCGGGCAGCCGGGGTCCGGTCGTCGTCACGGGACCCTCGATTCGGCCTGGACAGTGGTGGTGGAACGGTCCCAGCTCACGACAGGCATGAGGGAGGTGAGCGGGGCCGGGAAGCGATCCGGGGGCAGCGGGACGAGCGCCGCGGGCCGGCAACCGCTGCGCCGGAGCAGCGCGGTGACCTCCTGCCACTCCTGCCAGAGCATGGGCGGAGGCCCGGATCCCGGGAGGTTGCAGCCGAACCCGCTCAGGATCAGAACCCGGGTTCCGGCGGCCGGCGGCCGGTAAGGCCGCCAGGTCCAGCCCGCTCCCGGGCCGACGTGGTTGAGGGGTGACACGGCGAAGTACAGGACGTTCGTGGTGTGCCTCCCGACGATCACAGTGATGCGGTTGACCAGCTCCTCCTGGTCCCGGGCGAACATCTCCATGCCGGGGCCCAGGTCTACCAACACCTGAGTCCCGAAGCGCAGGGTGCGCACCGGCAGCCGGGGCAGGTCCTGGAGCGGGCGGCCGGTGGCGAACTCCTCGAGCAGCCGGTGGGTGTCGATCTCGCCCTCGGGTACGGTCCGCGACAGCACGGTCTGCAGGGTGGCCGTCTCCGAGTTGGGGGGCAGCAGGCTGTGGTGGGCCGGTTCGGCTTCGGCGGGCCCGTCGCCCCGTTCGGCGAGCGCGGGGAATCTCCACGCGGGCCGGGTGCCCGAGGCTCCTGCCAGCGGAGTGAGGAGGGGAAGGGGCCCGGCGGCCCCCTCCGTCGTCGACGGCGGTGACTCGGCGTTGTCCGGTAGGGCGGCGGCATCCTCCGCCCGGAGGGGAGGCGGTGGAGCGGATCTGCGCTCCTCCTCCGCCTCCGGTGCGGAGGGGGCCTGCCACCGCGGGGCAGGCCCCGGGCCCGGGACCGGACCGCGCAGGCCCAGCAGCACGGCAATGCGCCGCACCGTCTCCCCGTCGCCATGGTCGACGCCCAACCGGGTGAGCGCCCGGGCCAGGTCACCGACCCAGATACCGGCCGGCCCGTCCGTGATCGACGCCTGTGCTCCTGCGGTCCGGCCCTCCCGCATCTGCCTCAGTCCCTCAACTGCTGCGGCTTGACCAGCGTGAGACCCCTCAGGGCTTGCCAGCGCGGGTCGTCCACAGTGACGCCCAGGGAACGGCAGGCCCACAGAGCGTCCAGGTACTCCGCCGTACTGGGGCGCCGCACACCGTCCCGGGCTGCGACTCGCCGGACCTCCCGCAACTCCTCTGCCAGGGCGGCGGCAAGCTCCAAATCGGCTGGGGAGACCTCCGGCAGCCGGGCCGTCAGGTGCTGGTGGGCGATCCTGACCAGTTCCTTCACGTCCTCCGGCGGCTGGAGGCGGGCGATGACACAGCGGCGCAGGAACGCCTGGGGCAGCTCCCGCTCCTCGTTGGTGGTGATGACGATCAGATGCCGGGAGAAAGGGGTGTCGGTGGGCTGCTCCGGGGGTTCGACGGAGACCTCCGTTCCGGTCTCGGCCACCACGAATCCGTTCGACGACAAGGGTACGAGGAGGCCGTTCGGCACGTCGGGGTCAGCCTTGTCGATCTCGTCGATCAGGACGACCGCGTGGTCCGTGGAGCGCCCTTTCTCCGCCCTGAACTCTTTACGGCTTCCCCCGGAGGGCCGGTGCTGAGGGCCAGTGCCGTGCCGGCCGGAGGACCGGCTGACGAACCCCTCGGCCGACCGGGGGGCGAAGGCCCACCACAGCGGGCCCGGTTGGACGTACCTGCCCTCGAAGTGCCGTGATGTCCGGCCGTGGCTGGTACGGCGTTCCGCCTGGGCGTCCGCGAGCCGTCGCACGGCGTCGAAGGACCACAGCAGGTCACGTGCCCGGGTCTGGGAGGTCACCACGTGCTCGTAGTAGCGCCAGCCGCGCTCCCTGGCCACCCAGGGAGCCAGCGAGGACTTACCCGAGCCCGGCTCTCCCCGCAGAAGCAGTGGGCGGCCGGTCGCCAGTGCCACCTCGACCGCGAGCGACAGATCCGAGGGCATGACGTAGATCAGCCCGTCGCGGCGGTCCGGCATGTCGGTCGATTCGAGTACCTGGGGGAACATCAGCTCACCTCGGAGAGGGGAAAGGTGCCGGAATCCTGGACAACCGCGTCCAGACGTTGCTTGAGGTGGTACGCGGCCAGCTCGGTCTCCACGGTGATCGGCGGCACGACGACGACCGTGTCCGCGATCCTGGCCACCGGCCCAGGCTCGGCGCCGCCGGTGAGAACCACCACGATCAGCCAGGGGAAGTCGTCTCGCAGGGAGCGAGTCACCTGAGCCAGGTCCTCGACGGCATGATCGGCGGCGCTCAGCACAAGGTAGCTGAAGGTCCCGTCCTTGGGCTGGACGGTCCGGGAGTTCAGCGGCATCCGCGGCGGGACGCGGAAGACCTGGCGCAGTGCGGTGCGGCAGGCCGCTTCGAGGGCCTCCGACGACGATGCGTCGTCGTCGGGCAGTCCGCGCTCCAGGGCGCCGAAACTGTAGGTGTCGGGGGCGTTGCACACGGCTCGGCGTACGTACTGCTCCACCGTCCATTCCTCGTAGGCGTTGAACACGAGCACGGGTGAGCCGTCATAGGGCTGGGGGGCGGCGGCCGCTGCGGGCAGGAAGCGGCGGGCCGACTCCTGGTCGACCCAACTCGGCAGGACCTCCGCGGACAGCTGACGGAGCTGGTCCGCCCCGAGTGCGGGCTTCAGCCATTCCACCGCTGTCGGGAGTTCCTCCCTGATGCCACCGCTCAACATGCGGTGGGAAAGGAAGAGTTCAGCGCCGATCCGGGCGCTGACATGTACCAGTTCCTCATCGGTGAGGCCAAGGCGGCGGGCTGCGTCCAGGAGGCTGCTGGGGCTGCGGCGACGGGCGGATTCGAGGTAGCGAGCCACTCGCAGGGCCCAGTCGCGGGCGCCGGGGTTCGCCGTGCGCAGATCCTGGGGAGAGAACTCCGCCATGATCCGGTCGGCGACGGTGAGCGTGTCCGCCCCTGCGGGCCGCTCGCCGTCCGGGGACTGCCAGGTCGCGGCCTGGATCGACAGCAGCGCGTCGAACCCCTGTTTGCGTGCCTCGGCCGTGCTTACCGCGCCCACGATCCCCGGGAGCACGGCAGCTAGTCCGCCCACCTTGAAGCGGCCGACCAGGACTTCGGCCTCACGCCGCACCCACCGGGGCGCCGCCACTGTCTCAGGACCGAGCAGGACGATCGCCGCATCGCACTGGTACATCTCGCGGTAGAGCACCTCGTGCCACTCGTCGCCGGCACGCAGCTTCTCGACGTCGACGAAGACATCGTAGCCGCTCGCGGTCAAGCGCGGCACGATGTTGTCCAGCACCGCCCGCACGCCCGCGTCCCGGCCGGCCCCGTGGCTGATGAAGATTCGTAAGCTCATGCCGCCCCGCGAGCGCCCTGCGGTATCGCGCCGGCTCTGCCCCTGAGAGTCACAGAAGTGATTGTGCTTCAGCTCCTCGACAGCCGGGAGCCCTTTGCACAATTCGGCAGGCGAGCACCTCCGCCGAGGCCGGCGCGTCCTACCAGCGCACCCCCAGCCGCTGCGGACTGCGGGACGTCGTCCCCGTGCGCCAGAGCACCGCGTCCGCCGGCTCCGTCAGGCGCAGGCCCGGGAAGCGGGCGGAGAGGCGGTGCAGGGCGATCTGGAGTTCCGTACGGGCCAGCCAGGCGCCCAGGCAGTAGTGGGCCCCGGCCCCGAAGGAGAGGGTGGGGGCCTCCAGCGGGGCGAACAGGTCGTCGCGGGTGTGGCGGGGGAAGACGGCGGGGTCGCGGTTGGCGGCGCCGCAGTCCGCGAGGACGACCGCACCGGCCGGGATCACCACCCCGCCGACCTCGGTGTCCTCGGCCGCGTGGCGTGCCGTTCCCCGGTCGTCGCCCAGCGGGACGAGGTGGATGAGCCGGTCCGCCACCCTTCCGGCCGCCTCCTCGTCCGCGCCGATGCGGGGCCAGCTCTCCGGGCGTTCGCCGAGGAGGTAGAGCAGCGCGTTGCCCAGCATGGTCATCGTGCTGTCGTGGCCCCCGACGACGAGCCCGCAGACCAGGCTCACCAACTGCGCCTCGGGGAGCCCGCCTTCGTCGTCGGCGGCCCGCACCAGGCTGCTGATCAGGTCGTCGCCGGGGGCGCGCCGCCGTTCCGTGAGCAGCTCCCCGCCGAACGCGCTGAACTCCTTGAGTACGGACTCCACCTCCTCCCCCGAGTGGGAGCCGTCGGAGAAGGCGTGTTCGCTCCAGTGGCGCAGCCGGCCGTGGGCGGACGCGTCCAGGCCCATCAGCCGGCTGATCACCGCCACGGGGAGGGGGAGGGTGAACTCCTCGATGATGTCGGCCGGTTGCGGCCGGTCCTCCAGCCGGTCGAGGAGCTGTTCCACGATGGCGGCTATCCACGGCCGCCAGCGGGCGACGGCCCTCGGGGTGAAGGCGCGGCGCAGGGTCCGGCGCAGCCGCAGGTGGTCGGGGCCGTCCTGGTTGAACATCAGGTCGGGGTTGTTCACGAGGTCCGGTACGTCGGAGAGGGCCGGGGCGTCCGCCGCGTACAGCCGGGACCGGCCGAAGCGCGGGTCGGAGAGCACCTGGCGGACATCCGCGTACCGGCTGACCAGCCAGGCGGGTGCTCCGCCCGGCAGTTCACCGAGGCGGGGCGGGCCCGGTTCCTCGAAGTGCAGGCGGTGCAGGGGGACCAGGGACGACGGGTCGGTGGTGGTCATCGTGAACTCCTTCGGCGGGGAGGGGGTTTGGGCCCCGGCGGTCCTCACAGAGCGACCAGTACCTTGCCCCGGTGGTCCGGCCGGTCGCGGTAGAGGCTTGCGTACGCGGCGGGGATGGCGTCGAAGCCGTGGTGGAGGGTGTGGTCGCAGACGACCTCCCCGCGCCGGACCCGGCCGCCCAGCTCCGCGTGGAGGTCCTTCCAGTTCTGCTCGGTGAACCACTCCAGGGAGAAGATCCCCCGGACCGTCGCGCGCGGGAACATCAGGTACGGCAGCAGGCGCGGTCCGGTGCCCTCGTTGCCGACCTGGGTCGCCCACTGCCAGCACACCGCCACCTGACTGCCGACGTTGAGCATGGAGAACACCACGTCGGTGATCGTGCCGCCGAGGTTGTCGAAGTAGCGGTCGACCCCGTCGGGGGCCGCCCGGGTCAGCGCCTCGCGGACGGTGCCGGCGCTGTCGGTGTGCCGGTAGACGACGAC
Organism: Streptomyces cyaneofuscatus; assembly: GCF_033109485.1. Taxonomy (NCBI): domain Bacteria; kingdom Bacillati; phylum Actinomycetota; class Actinomycetes; order Kitasatosporales; family Streptomycetaceae; genus Streptomyces; species Streptomyces cyaneofuscatus. The sequence continues at coordinate 683,261 of NZ_CP137002.1, forward strand.
CGTGTCGAAGCCGAGGCCGAGGAGGTACTCCGCCTTCTGCGGGGACGAGGTGGTCCCGATGACCCGGGCACCGGCGAGCGCGGCGAGCTGGCCGACGAGCGCGCCGACCGCACCGGAGGCCCCGCTGATGACGAAGGTGTCCCCCGGGGTCACGGTCATGTACTTGGCGAGGGTCCCCCAGGCCGTCATCCCCGGTCCGCCCATCACGCTCAGCGCGGTCGGGAGCGGCAGGGCGTCGTCGTACCACTGCGGGTCCAGCCTGCGGTAGGCCGGGAAGACCATGGGGAACGTACCGGTCTGCCAGAGCTCGGCCTCCCCGGTGGAGACGACATGGGACCGCCAGCCGCCGAAGCCCTGCACGAGGTCACCGACGCCGTGGGCGGCGCGCGGTCCGGCCTCGACGACCTCCATGATCGAGTCGGCGCCCATGTGGGTCCCGATCGGGGTGTCCAGGGCGATGCCCTGGAGGTAGGGGTCGACGGAGACGTACAGCGTGCGCAGGAGCATCTCGTCGGGGGCCAGGGTCACGTCGACGTTCTCGACGACCTTGGCGTAGACACGGTCCACGTCGGGCACGCCCTCGACGTGTTCGCGGACCACCCATTTCTCGATCTTCATGTGCTCTTCCCTGACGTCGGTACGGGGATGACGCGGTGGGTCGGCGGGGGCGCGGTGCGGTCGACCGACGCGGTGAAGGGCCTGCCGTCGTCGCGGCAGATGAACTGCGTGACGTGGCGTCCGGCGGCGGCCGCCCGGATCAGCCCGCCGGTGGTGGCCCAGACGCCGGACTGGTAGAAGTTCGCCAGGCCGGGCAGCCCCGGACCGTACTTCTTGACCAGCTCTTCGAGCCTCTCGCCGCTCTCCACGAACGGCTGCCAGCCCAGCACCGTGCCGTCGTAGTTGCCGGTGTAGCGGACCTGGGTGAGCGGGCTGGAGACGTCACGTACGACAATGGCGTCGCGGATGCCCGGGAAGCGCTGCTCCAGGAAGTCCACGAGCGTCTCGCGTGCGCGCCGTTTGGCCGCGTAGTAGCCGCGGCCGTGGCGGACGGGCAGGGTGTGCAGCTCCTGTCCGCCGCGGGAGCGGGTGACCTGTTCGGGGCCTTCGTCCAGGGCCCGCCAGGGGGCGATGTCGCAGAAGTAGGTGGCGTAGACGACGGTGGTGCCGTCCGGGGAGAGTTCGGGGTAATGGCGGTTGCGGAACTGGACGTTGATGCTGGCGTGCCGGATGCCGGTGAGTTTCGCCGCCGTGGCCGCGTCGAGCAGGTAGGTCGTGCAGGGGTCCCCTTCCGGGAAGGGGCGGGAGAGGCCGAGGAAGAGGGTGAAGTAGCCGGGGAAGACCATGCCCGGCTCGTGGATGGTCCGGGTGTAGAGCTTGCGGTACTCCTCGCCCAGGTACTTGCCCTCAAGGAACTTCATGGTGGTGGTGTAGCCGTCGCAGGCCGACACCACGATGTCCGCGCGGAGTTCCTGCCCGTCGCTGAGCCGGACACCCACCGCGCGGTCGTCCTCGACGATGACCGTCTCGACCTTGGTGTTGTACGAGATCTCCCCGCCGAGCCGCCGGTAGCGGGCCTCGATGGACCGGGCGAGGCCGAGCGAGCCGCCTTCGGGGACGCCGGCGGACAGGTTGGCATGGGAGGCGAGCTGGAAGTGGAAGGGCAGGACGGGGAAGTTCGGGTGCTTCTCGTACAGGATGAAGTTGAAGGCCTCCCGCAGGAGCGGGTCCTTGAACTTCGCCGAGTAGTCGGCCATCAGGACCGTGATCGTGGTGCGGACGGCGTTGACGTACGGGAGGAACGAGGCGAGCATCCGCCAGCGCTCCACGCGGCCCATCAGCCCGACGGGCTTGAGGAACGGGTAGACGGCAAGGGCTTTGCGGAAGCTGCGCAGTTGGGCGCAGAACTTGCGTACGGTACGGGCGTCGGCCGGCGAGATACCGATCAGGTGGGCCTCCAGCCGGTCCGGGTCGGAGTAGAAGTGGACGGCCCGCCCTTCCTGTCCGCGCACGATGTTGAACACGTCGAAGTGGCGGATCTCCTTGCCCTGCAACGCGCCCAGCTCCAGCCAGATCTGGTGCATCTCGTTGCCGGGGCCACTGCCGAGGAGCCAGCTGACGCAGGCGTCCAGGGTGAAGCCGCCGCGCTCCCAGGCGGTGCAGCAGCCGCCGGGCAGTTCGTGCATCTCCAGGATGTGGGTGCGGTAGCCGTTCATCCGGGCGTAGCAGCCGGTGGAGAGGCCGCCGAGGCCGCCGCCGATGATGATCATCGACTCGCGGGGCCGGCGGGTGCTGTCGGTCGTGGACGGGGTCATGAACTGGTGTCCTCCCGTGCTGACCACCGGTCGAGCTGGGGCAGCTTTCCCAGCTTCCCGGTGTGCCAGGGCTCGGTGGCCTCGCTCTCCCACGCCCGGAATTCCAGGCCGAGTTCGCGGCAGAGGTACTGGACGGCGAAGCGGCCGGTGGAGGCGGCCCGGATCAGGCCACCCATGCCGACCCACTGCCCGGCCATGGAGAAGCCGGTGAGGCCGGGGAGCCGCATCCGGTCCTTCCCGACCAGGCGGGCTGCGACGTCGTCGGCGTCGGAGAAGGCCTTCCAGGCGAGGATGGAGCCGTTGTGGTTGCCGGTGTACCGGTGGGTGGTGGCGGGCGAGGCGACGTCGATGAGGTCGATGCGGTCGGTGATGCCCGGGGAGCGGCGTTCCAGGAAGGTGCGGACGAAGTCGGCGACTTCGTGCTTGCGTTGCCGGTACTCCTTGCGGTCGCGGGTGCGCAGCTCCTTCCAATAGGCGTAGTCGCTGAAGTAGGTGCAGTGCAGGACGGAGCGGCCGGGGGGTGCGAAGCCGTCGCAGTAGCGGGAGCGGACCTGGACGACCAGGCTGTTCTGGAGGGCGCCGGGGAGCTGTTTCCCGTCCTCGTCGGTCAGGAGGTGGGTGGTGCTGTGGGCCTCGCCGGGGTCGAAGTCGCCGCGCAGGCCCACGAAGGCGGAGACGACGGCGGGGAAGAGAGTGCCGGGGCGTTGGAGGAGGTCGGTGTAGAGCTTGTCGATCCTGGGTCCGGTGTACCGGCCGCCGAGCAGCCCGTACACGGTGGTATGACCGTCGGCCGCGGAGACCACGTGCTCGGCGAAGTACCGCTTCCCGTTGCGGAGTTCGACACCGATCGCCCGGTCGTTCTCGACCAGGACCTTCTCCGTACGGGCCCGGTAGGTGACGTGGCCGCCGAGCTTCAGGTAGCGCTCCTCGATCGAGCGCGAGAGGCCGAGCGAACCGCCTTGCGGGAAACCGGCGTTGAGGTGGTACGCCGCCGCCATGTTGAACAGGTACGGCAGGAGCGGGAAGCCCTCCGGGTCCTGGAAGAAGATGTTGCGGAAGGCCCGGCGCAGCAGCGGGTCCTGGAACCTGTCGGCGAAGACGTGCATCGGCGTCGCCGCTGTCCGCCAGAACAGCCGGAAGGCCGGCAGCACCGTGCGCAGGGTCGCCGCCCGCTCCCGTACGGTCCGCAGGGCCGGTGCCGTCAGGAACGGGTACAGCTCGATGGCGATGAACCGCTTCAGATCGCGGGTGAAGGCCCGGATCAGGGGGGCGTCGGCGGGTGAGATCGCCAGCAGATGGGCCTCCAGGCGGTCCGGGTCGTTGTAGAACGTGACCGAACGGCCCCTCTCGTCCTCCACCTTGTTGAACAGCTCGAAGTTGGTGACGGTCTTCCCGTCCAGCGCGCCCAGCTCCCGCCAGACCTGGTGGGCGTCGTTGCCGGGCGCGGTGCCGATCAGCCACTCGATGCAGTAGTCGAAGAGGTACCCGTCGCGCGACCAGGCGGTGCAGCAGCCGCCGGGAAGGACGTGCTTCTCGAAGATCCGGGTCCTGGCGCCGCTCATCTGGGCGTAGCAGCCGGTGGAGAGGCCGGCCACTCCCGCGCCGATGATGATCACGCGGGGTGGGGTGCCGGGGGTGCGCTCGCGGCTGCTCCAGTCGTCAGCCGTGTCCCGGGGCGTGCTCGGGTCATCCGCCATGGGCCGCGTCTCCCGTCAGTACGGTGCGGACCAGGGCGGCGTTGCGGGCGAGGTGCTTGGGGTCGAGCATGTCGGCGTGGACGCCGGAGCCGCGCAGGACGACGGTGGTGGCGGTGGAGCTGCCGTGCCAGGTGCCGTGCTCGCCGGCCGCGTACAGGGCGGTCTTCTCCTCGTCGGTGATCACGCTGACCGGCGCGTTCACCGTTCCGGTGTTGGGGGTGCGGCCGCAGAAGGTGAGGTACTCAGCGGCGTGCGCGAGGGTTTCCTCGGCGACGGCGTCCGACCCGGTGTGTTTGCGCAGGTGGTCGGCGAGTTCGGCCTCGAAGACGCGGATCCCCTCGTCCCCGGGCTCGTAACGCTCCATGATCCGGCGGGAGTCGAGGATGACGACATGGCCCACCCGCCGCCCGCGCCGCTCCAGCTCCTTCGCCGTCTCGAAGGCGAGATTGCCACCGAGGGAGTAGCCGAGGAGCAGGCAGGACCCCTCGGGCCGGGCGGCCTCGATCAGGTCGGCGTACCGCGCCACCTTGTCGTCGCCCGGGAGGTAGTTGAAGCCGATGACGGCGTACTCCGGGAGCTGGGCGGCCAGGCCCCGGTAGACGAGTCCGTGGCCGCCGGCGGGCGGGAAGCAGAAGAGGTGCGGCGCCTGACCGGAGTTGAAGGTCAGGTAGGGCAGTTCGTCGGTGCTGGTGCTGTGCAGGACCTCCTGGACGGTGGCGGCCATGCCGTGGAGGGTGGTGACCTGGTAGAGGCGGCTGACGGGGACGGTGACGCCGAACTCGGTGCGCAGGTGGTGGAGAAGCTCGATGAGCTTGATGGAGGAGCCGCCGACTTCGAAGAAGTCGTCCTCCAGGCCCACCCGTTCGAGCCCCAGCAGCGCCTTCCAGTGCCGGGCCACGCCCATCTCGTAGAGCGTCACCGGCTCCTCGTGGGGGCGTTCGCCGGTCTCGGCGCGGGGTGCGGGCAGGGCGGCGGTGTCGATCTTGCCGTTGGCGGTGAGCGGGAGGGCGGGCAGCTCGACGATGTACGACGGGATCATGTACGAGGGCAGTGAGCCGGCCAGATGGCGGCGCAGGGCCCGCCGGTCGAGTGCGGTGCCCGGTGTCGCCGGTACGCAGTAGGCGCAGAGCGCGGGCTCTCCCCCGGTGTCCGTGGTGACGGTGACGACGGCCCGGGCGAGCGGGGGCCACTGGGCGAGGTGGGCCTCGATCTCGCCGATCTCGATGCGGTGGCCGCGCAGTTTGACCTGACTGTCCGTCCGGCCGAGCAGATGGACGCGGCCGTGGGCGTCCCAGCGGGCGATGTCGCCGGTCCGGTAGAGCCGCTCGGGGCGGGCGCCCGGCGCCTTGCCGAGCGTACGGGTGACGAAGCGGTCCGCCGTCTGCCCGGGGTCTCCGGCATAGCCGAGCGCGACACCGTCACCGCCGATCCAGAGCTCGCCGGGGACGCCGGGCGGGACGGGTTCGCCGTGGGCGTCCAGGACGTGGAGGGTGCTGTTGGGCAGGGGCCGGCCGATCGGGACCATCAGGCCCGGCTCCAGGTCGTCGACGGGCCCCTCGAAGAAGGCGCTGTCGATGGTCGCCTCGGTGAGGCCGTAGGAGTTGACGAGCCGCGTCGCCGGACCGCACAGCTCGCTCAGCCTCTCGTACTCCGCCACCTTCCAGGCGTCCGAACCGACCACCAGCAGCCTCAGGAAGTCCAGCCGCAGCCGCTCCCGCACGCAGTGGTCCATCAGTCCCCGCACCACCGCCGGTACGAATTCGGCGCCGTCGACGCGCTCCTGACGCATCGTCCGGTACAGCCGCGGGGTGTCGAAGAGCAGGTCGCGGTCGGCCAGGACGAGGTTGCCGCCCGAGCAGAGCGCGCGGACCAGGTCGCCGGTGAACACGTCGAACGACGGCTCGGCCATCTGGAGGTGCACCCGGACGTCGCTCTCCAGCCGGTACGCCTGACGCCACGCCCCGTACGCGGAAGCGAGGTTGCGATGGCTGACGCGGACGGCCTTCGGGCGGCCGGTGGAGCCGGAGGTGGTGATGACGTACGCGGTCGAGTCCGGGACCGTGTTCTGCCGGGGGCCGTCCGGGTGCGGCTCGGTGGCGTGGAGGGCGTCGAGGGTCAGGGTGATGACCGGCAGGGCGGCGGTCCCCTCGCGTGCGGGCTCGCCGGAGACGATGACGAGGCCCGCTCCGGTGGCCCGGACGAGGTGGGCGATGCGGTCGGCGGGCTGGCCGGTCCGCAGCGGCAGGTAGGCACCGCCGGCCTTGAGAACGGCGAGCAGGGTGACGATCAGCTCGGGCGACTTGTCCAGGCAGACGACGACCACCGAGCCGGCGGTGACGCCCAGGGTGCGCAGCCGGGCGGCCGCGTCGGCAGCCCGCCGCTCCAGCTCCCCGTAGGTCAGCCGACGGGCGCCACCGCCCGGGAGCGGCATGGTGACGGCGACCGACCCGGGACGGGCGGCCGCGACCTCGCCGACCAGCTCATGGACCGGGGTGAAGGGCGAGTCCGCGAGGGCCGTGGGCAGGGCGGGGCGGCTCCACTCCCCCACCAGCTGTTCCCGCTCCTCCTCGTCCAGCATCTCCAGCCGCGAGGCGGGGTGTTCGCCGGGCGTCCGGGTCATGTGGTCGAGCAGACGGGTGTAGTGGGCGGCCATGCGGCGCATGGTCTGCGGGAGGAAGAGGTCGGTGTTGTACTTGAAGACGCAGTGGAAGCGGTGGTCCGCCTCGTCCTCGTAGGCGGAGAGGGTGATGTCGAACTGGCCCTCCTCCTCCGGCAGTTCGATGTATTCCAGCCGGTAGCCGTACTGCTCGGTGGCGACCTTGTGGGTGAGGAGGATGAACATCGCCTGGAAGACGGCCGAGCGGCTGGGGTCGTGCTGGAGGCCGAGCTCGTCGACGAGCAGGACGAACGGGTACTCCTGGTTGTCCAGACCGCCGAGGACGGTCCGGCGGACCTGTTCCAGGAGTTCTGCCACGCTCGGGTCGCCGGTGAGGTCGGCGTGGAGCGGGAGCGGGTTGACGAAGTAGCCGTAGACGGAGGCGAAGTCCTGCCGCGTCCGGCCGGTCACCGGGGAGCCGACGACGATGTGGTCCTGGCCGGAGTAGCGGTGGAGCAGCAGGTAGTAGGCGCTCAGCAGCACCATGAACGGCGTGACGTTGTGCGCACGGGCCAAGGCGTGCACCCGGGAGCTGAGTTCGGCGTCCAGCACGAAGAACTCGGAAGCACCGTTGTGGGTTTGGACTGCCGGGCGCGGCTTGTCGGTGGGGAGGTCGAGGAGCGGGACCTCGGCGGGGAGGTGGGAGCGCCAGTAGTCCAGCATTCCGGCGGCCTCACGCCCGGCGAGGAAGGCGTTCTGCTGGTTGAGGAAGTCGAGATAGCGGGCTTCCACGGGCGGGAGCTGGGGTTCGAGGCCCTGCCGCAGAGCCTCGTAGACCTGGAAGAGCTCCTCGATGAAGGTGAACGTGGAGATGGCGTCGGAGACGATGTGGTGGACGGCCTTCATGATGACCCAGCGGTCGTGCCCGCGCTTGAAGAGGCGGAAGCGGACGAGCGGGTCGTGGGCGAGGTCGTACGGCTTGCGGTACTCGGCGACGATGGTGGCGTGGATGGTCTCCCACTCCTCGCCCTGGACGTCGAAGAGGGCGAGGTCGGGTTCGGTGTCCTCGGCGACCCGCTGCACGGCCTGCCCGTCCTCCAGGAGGAAGTTGGTGCGCAGGGCGGGGTGGCGGGCGATGAGCCGGCGGACGGCCTCGAACATCAGGTCCGGTTCGAGGGCGACGTCCACCTCGACGGCTCCGCCGATGTTGTAGGCGTACCCGTCGGGGTTGAGGTGCTTGAGGAACCAGAGCGCCTTCTGGTTCTGGGTCAGCGGGTAGCGCGCGGGGTCGTCGTGGAGCTCGACGGCCCGGCCGGTGGTGTCCGTCCCGTCGGCCGAGGCCAGTTCCGCCAGGCCGTCGTGGAGCTGCGCGGCCAGCTCTCCGGCCGGGGTCCCGCTGAGCAGGGCGACCACGGGGAGGGCGACGCCGAGCTCGGCGTGGATGCGGGCGCGCAGCTCCATGGCCAGCAGGGAGTCGAGCCCCAGGTGGCCGAGGCCTTCGGTGGGGTCGATGCGGTCGGCGCCGGTGCGCAGGACGGCGGCGGCGAGGGCGGCGAAGCGTGTCGCCACCAGGGAGCGGCGGGTCTGCTCATCAGCGGTACGGAAGGTGTCGAGGAAGCCGTTGCCCTGGGTGGCGGCCGGGGGCGGGGCGGCCGCCGCGGCCAGGGCGGTGACGAGCGGGGGTGGAGCCGGGTACCAGGCCAGGAAGGTGGGCCAGTCGACGACGGTGGCGACGACCAGTTGGGCGTGGTCCTGGCCGATGACGCGTTCCAGGACGGCCATGCCGGCGTCGGGGGCCAGGGAGTTCATGCCGCGGCTGTGCAGGTAGTGGTCGACCAGGCCGAGTTCCTCGATCATGCCGGTGGCCCAGGGGCCCCAGTCGAGGCTGAGCGCGGGCAGTCCCTGGGCGCGGCGGTGGTGGGCCAGGGCGTCCAGGAAGGCGTTGCCCGCCGCGTAGTTGGTCTGCCCGGCGGTGGTGAGCAGGGAGGCGATGGAGGCGAAGAGGACGAAGTGGTCGAGGGGTTCGTCCCGCAGGTGCCGGTGGAGGAGGTAGGCGCCGACGGTTTTGGGATCGTGGACGGCGTCGAAGGCGGGCCGGTCCAGGTCGGTGACCAGGGTGTCGCGGACCTGTCCGGCGAGATGGAACACGCCGCGCACGGGCGGGGAGCCGGTGCGCCGGTAGGCGTCGAGCCAGCCGGTCAGGGCGTCCTCGTCGGTGATGTCGAGGGGGGCCAGCACGGCCTGGGCGCCGAGCGCCTCCAGCTCACGGAGGAGACCCACGGCCCGGCCCTCGGCGGTGGCGGGGTCGGTGGTGCCCCACTTCTCGCGGGCGGGCACCGGCGTACGCCCCACCAGGATGAGCCTGCGGGCCCCTCGCCGGACGAGGGTGCGGCAGAGCAGCCGGCCGAGTGCGCCGAAGGCCCCGGTCACCAGGTAGCTGCCGTCGGCCCGCAGCCGTAGCGGCAACGGCCGGGTGAGGCCCTCGGCCGGGCGGAGGCGGCTGGTGCGGCGTACGCCGTCGCGCAGGGCGATCTCCTCCTCGTCGTCGGCCAGCGCCTCGCGCAGGAGCGCCTCCGCCTCGGCAAGGGCTCCCTCCGGGCCGGGGCGCCGCTCAGGATCGAGGTCGATCAACTTGCCCGGGTGGTCGCTGAGTTCCTGGTGGCGCAGGACGCGGCCGACGCCCCAGGCGGGAGCTCCGAGCGGTTCGACGGGCTCGTCGGGCAGGACGGGCTGGGCGCCCCGGGTGACCACGTGCAGCCTGCCTCCGGAGCCTCGGGCGAGGAGGGTCCGGGCCAGGGCGATCAGGGAGTACGAGCCCGGGCCGGCGTGGTCGCGTACGGCCTGCCGGTCGCAGGCGGCCAGCGAGGGCCGGTCCAGGTTCCACAGGTGCAGGACGGCCCCGTGGAACGGCTCGCCGTCCCGGTCCAGCTCGGCGAGGAGGCGCTCCAGGTCGGCGGTGGACCCGGGGTCGACTGTGTACGAGCCGTCCGGGCCCGCTCCGGCGTACGCCTCACCGCGGCGCACCAGGTGGCAGCGTTCGCCCCGGGCGGCGGCGAGGGTGGCGAAGGCGTCGGCGATGCCCTGGGTATCGGCGAGGACCAGCCAGCCGTGGTCCCGGGCCGCTATGACGGCGGGCGCGAGCGGGTCCGCCTCCGCCAGGTCCGGGCACTCCGTCCAGACGGTCTCCGCGAGCCAGGAGTCGATGGTGGTCCGGGCGACTGCGGTGGCCGCCTTCTCCACATCGGCGGCCCGGAACCCCTCGATCCGGCCCAGCGGCGCGCCGTCGTCGGCATAGAGTGCGATGTCCCCGAGCGTGGTGTCGGCGTCCGAAGGCCGCACGGTGGCGTGCACCCAGAGCGGCTGGTCACCGACCGGTTCGCAGGCGACCTCGGCCAGCGAGAGCGGCAGCCTGATGCCGGATGCCGGTGCCGGGTCCTGAAGGAGCTGCGGGGTCAGCAGCGCCTGGAAGCAGGCGTCGAGCAGGACGGGGTGGAGGTGGTGGCCCGCGGCGTCGACGCCGGCGGGCGGGCGGATCCGGGCGAGGACCTCCCCAACGCCGATCCACACCTCCTCGATGGCCCGGAAGGCGGGGCCGTAGTGGTAGCCGAGCCCGGCCAGCGCGGCGTAGCAGTCGGGGCCGTCCAGACGGCGGGCGGTACGGGCCCGGATCGCGGCGGCGTCGAGCGGGGCGCCGGTCCTGCGGCGCTGCCCGGTGCGGACGATCCCGCTCGCGTGGACGGTCCGCTCCCCGTCGTCCCCGGTGGCGGGCGAGGCGATCGTGAAGGCCGCGTCCTCCAGGGAGAGCGACACCTCCACGGTCCGGTCCTCGCCGTCCGGGAGGAAGAGCGCTTTGCGGAGGTCGATGTCCGCGAGGACGGCGGTGGTGGAGCCGGTGAGCCGCACGGCGGCCTGGGTCGCCATCTCGATGTAGCCGGCGGCGGGGAACACCACGGTGTCCTGGATGCGGTGGTCGGCCAGGTAGGGCAGGGACTCGGCGTCCAGGCGGGCCTGCCAGGCCGGTTCGGTGCGGTCGGTGCGGCGGCCGAGGAGCGGGTGGTCGACCTGGCCCAGGCGGACCTGGGCGACGGCCGGGGGCTCGGTCCAGTGCCGGTCGCGCCGGAAGGGGTGAGGGGGCAGCGTGACCGGCCGGCCGGTGGGCTGGAGGACGTCCCAGTCGATATCGGCGCCCAGGTTGTGGAGGGAGGCGAGGGAGAGCGCGAACCGCTCGCTCTCGTCCTCCTGGCGGCGGATCGAGGGCAGCGTCAGCCCGGTCGCCCCGGCGGCCTCCAGGCACTCGCGGATCGCGTGGCCGAGGACCGGGTGCGGGCCGATCTCCAGGAACACCTGGTGCCCGTCACCGGCGAGGCGGTCGACGGCGGCCCGGAACCGTACCCGGTCGCGTACGTTCCGCCACCAGTAGGCGGCGTTCAACTCGCTTCCCTGGGCGACCCCGTCGGAGCCCGTGAGGTGGAGCGGAAGGCGAGCCGGGCGCGGCTCCAAGGGGGCCAGCGCCGTGAGCAGTTCGTCCTTGATCCGATCCATGCCGACGCTGTGGTACGGCACTTGCACGGTGAGGAACTTGGCGAACTGCTGCTCGGCCCGCAACTCCTCGGCCAGCAGGCCCAGGGCCTCCCTCTCCCCGGCCAGCGTGAGGGAGGTGGGGCTGTTGACGGCGGCGATGGAGACCCGGTCCTGGTAGGGGCGCACCCGGCGTTCCGCCTCGTCCTCCGTCAGGCTCACCGCGAGCATGGTGCCCGTCCCGGCGAGGGTCTGCTGGAGGCGGCTGCGGTGCACCGCGATCCGGGCCGCGTCCTGGAGGGAGTAGACGCCCGCCTCGTAGAAGGCGGCGATCTCCCCGGTGCTGTGGCCGACGATGGCGTCCGGGCGCACGCCGTACGACCTCCACAGGGCCGCGAGGCCGACCTGGAGGGCGAAGTTCGCGGGCTGCGCGAGCCAGGTCTCGTCCATGCGGGAGGCGGATTCCTCGGCGGTCAGCTCCTCGATCAGGGACCAGTCGGCGAACTCCCGCAGGGCCCGGTCGCATCGGGTGACCGCCTCACGGAACACCGGCTCGTGGTCGAGGAGTTGGCGGCCCATCCCCCACCACTGGGGCCCCATGCCGGTGAAGACCCAGACCAGGCGGCGCGCTTCGGCGTCCCGCGCGCGGTCCTGGACGATCCGGGGGTGGCTCTCGCCGCGCAGGTGGGCGGCGAGCGCCTCGTCGAGGGAGGCGCGGGAGGTGTGGACGACGGAGAGCCGGTGCGGGAGGTGCTGGCGGCGGTGGGCCAGGGTGTGGCCGAGGTCGGACAGGGCCACGGCCGGGCCGTTCTCGCCGGCCAGTTCGGCGCGGATGCCGGCGGCCAGCTCCGGGAGCGCGTCCGGGTGCCGGGCGCTCAGCGGCAGGATGGTCCAGGCCCGTTCGGCGGGGGTGGTCTCGGGGACGGGCGGCGGGGCCTCCTCCAGGACGACGTGGGCGTTGGTGCCGCCGAATCCGAACGAGTTCACGCCCGCCCGGGCGGGCCCGTCGTGCTCGGGCCAGGGGGTCGGCCGGGTGGGGATCTCGTACGGCAGCGCGGCCTGGTCGATGGCGGGGTTGAGGCGCTCCAGGTTGATGTGGGGCGGGATGTGGCGGTGCTGGAGGCTGAGGACGGTCTTGATCAGTCCGGCGATCCCGGCGGCGGCCTCGGTGTGCCCGATGTTGGTCTTCACGGAGCCGACGTACGCGCGAGCGCCCGGCTTGCGCCCGACGGCCAGGGCGCGGGCCAGGGCCCCCGCCTCGATCGGGTCGCCGACCGGGGTGGAGGTGCCGTGCGCCTCCATGTACTGGAGCTCGCCGGGGGTGATGCCGGCCTCGGCGCAGACGCGGTGGATGAGGGAGACCTGGGCGTCGGGGTTGGGCACGGTGATGCCGTTGGTGTGGCCGTCCTGGTTGACCCCGCTGCCGAGGATCACCGCGTGGATCCGGTCCCCGTCCCGCACGGCGTCCTCCAGCCGCTTCAGCGCGACCAGGCCGACGCCCTCGGCCCGTACATAGCCGTCGGCGGCGGCGTCGAACGTACGGGAGCGGCCCTCGGGCGACAGGAAGCCGCCCTTCGTCTCGGCGATCGTGTACTGCGGGGCCAGGTGCAGCAGGGTGCCGCCGGCGAGCGCGAGATCAGTCTCGCCGCGGCTCAGGGCCTGGCAGGCGAGGTGGACCGCGACCAGGGAGGAGCTGCACGCGGTGTCGATGGAGAGGCTGGGGCCGCGGAAGTCGAAGCAGTACGAGATCCGGTTCGACACCATCGTCATCATGGTGCCGGTCGCGGTGTGCGCGGCCAGCGAGGTGAAGCCCAGGTCGGCGAACTGGAGGATCTTGTAGTCCAGGGTGAACGCGCCGACGTAGACGGCGACGTTCTCCCCGGCCAGGTCGGCGGGGCGCTGGCCGCCGTCCTCCAGGGTCTCCCAGGCCACCTCCAGGAGTTTTCGCTGCTGGGGGTCCATGTGGTCGGCCTCGCGGGGGCTGATGCCGAAGAACGCGGGGTCGAACTCGTCGAATCCGTCGATGTATCCGCCGCGGCCGCCGACGAGGCGCCCGGGTTTGTCGCGGAACCGGCTGCCGAGTGTGGTGACGTCGTACCGGTCGGGCGGGGTGGGCGTGATGCAGTCCTTGCCCGCCATCAGGTTCCGCCAGAAGGTCCGGTGGTCCGAGGCGCCGCCGGGGAGGCGGCACCCCATGCCGATGATCGCCACCTTCTGACGTAACGCGTGGGTGTGCGCGTCGTTCGCGTCGGCCATGTCGAACTCCTCAAGTCGTCTTGATGCGGCGGGAGATGGCTGGGGTGAGGTGGGTGAGGTGCGGTGCGGTCAGTCCGTGCCCGGAGCGGGTCCCGGCCGTCGCCGCCAGGGGTGCAGGAGGCCGGCGAGGATCTCTCCGGTGCCGGGGAAGGAGGCCGGGTCGTGGAGGCCGACGGCCGCGGGTTCGCGGCCGGGGCGCCAGGTGAAGCTGCCGAAGAGGTGGTCCCAGCAGGAGAGGTCGGAGCCGTAGTGGCCGGCTTCGGACAGGTCGGTGCTGTGGTGCAGGCGGTGCTGCTCGGGGCTGGCCAGCAGATGGTTGAACCGGCCGATGCGGACATCGATGTTGGCGTGGACGAAATAGCCCTGGGCGACGACGAAGAGCCCCGTCACCAGCACGGCCGAGCGGGAGAATCCGGCCAGGGCCAGGGTCAGCTGGACGAGGCTCTGGGCGAGCACGATGTCCAGCACGTGGTTGACGCCGTTGTTGGCGACGTTGACCTTCTGCGGTACGTGGTGCACCCCGTGCAGGCGCCACAGGAGGGCGCTGGTGTGGCCGAGGCGGTGCACCAGGTAGCTGACGAGCGATCCGGCGAGCAGGGCGCCCGGGATCTCGGCCCAGAGGTGGTGGCCGCGCTCGTCGGCCGAGATCCACCCCACGGCTGCCGTGACGAGAAGTTGCGCCAGTCCGCTTCCGGCCATGGTGAGCAGAAAATAGATGCCGTACCAGCGCCACTCCTCCTTTCCGGGATGCCAGGTCCGGTCATAGGGAATCAGCTGTTCGAGAATGGCCAGATACGTGAGGGTCCCGACGAGGAAAAGAGGGCTCACGATGGCCGGATCCCAGCGCAGAACCAATGCGGACGCGCCGACCAGAACGACGGCAAGCAAGAGGAACGGATAGGCGGTCGCACGGAGGACGGAAGCCGGGGAGACACCGACCGCACTTTTCCCGACGCCCGCATATCCGACCGAATCGATTTCGCCATCGAAGGAATCGGGCTCGCCATCGGCGGACCGTTCGCACTCGTCCATCCGTGACCCTCCGCAGGAGATGTGATCTAGGAGAGAACATCGCATCGGCGCAGTTCAAGGGCGCCCGAGGGGTTGATGGGCACCCCGGGGCGTGAGCAGCGGCTCATGTACCGATCGATTCCGGACACCCGGCTCCGCCGCAACGGACCGTGGCGTGAACCGATGCCCCCCAGCTCCATCGGCCCAGATCATTCATTTCCGATTCCCACGGCTTTAACCACCGCCTCGTCACCGAATTGCCGAAGGCAATCTGCGGGGCCAGGGAATGCGGGAAATCTTTCACGGCACTTAGGCGAGTAAATTTGTATGAGGAATTCCCTCGTAAGATGATCTCTGTGCCATGTGACGGGCGCATGAACGCGCGCCGCGACGTGCGTGCGTACGCGGCGGCGCACTCCCGGCCGCGGGCGGTGCGCCCGCGCACCGGTCGGCGCGAGACGTCCTTTGACGGGTGGGGACACCCTGCGATGATCGGCCTTTCACGGGTGGGGACAGCCTGCGATGATCGGCGCCGAACCGCGCACCCGCCACAGGGCGGAGCCGCGGCGACGGACTGTCGGCGCACCACGACCGTGATCCGGTCCGGGCGTCCCCGAGCGAGGGAGTCTCCTTGAGTTACGACGTCAGCACATTGCGCGCGCAGTTCCCCGCCCTCCGGGCCGGTACGGCGCACTTCGACGGGCCCGGCGGTACGCAGACCCCGGCGCCCGTCATCGCGGCCCTCACCGAGGCGCTGAGCCGGCCGCTGTCGATCCGGGGCGCCACCCTGCCCGGGGAGATACACGCCGAGACGATCGTCGGCGACTTCAGACAGGCGCTGGCGGATCTGCTGGGCGCGGACCCGGGCGGCATCGTCCATGGGCGCAGCTCGACCCAGCTCACGTACGACATCTCCCGGACCCTGTCGCGGAGTTGGGCTCCGGGGGACGAGGTGGTCGTCAGCCGGCTGGACCACGACGCCAACATCCGTCCCTGGGTGCAGGCTGCCGAGCGGGTTGGTGCGGTGGTGCGGTGGGCGGAGTTCGACCCGGCCACCGGGGAACTGCCCACGGAGGCCGTCGGGGCGCTGCTGACCGAGCGGACCCGGCTGGTCGCGGTGACCGGGGCCTCCAACCTGATCGGAACCCGGCCCGATGTCGCCGCGATCGGGGAGCTGGTCCACCGGGCCGGTGCGCTGTTCCACGTCGACGGGGTGCACCTGACGGCGCACGGCTTCGTGGATGTGGAGCGGATCGGCGCCGACTTCTTCGTCTGCTCGCCGTACAAGTTCTTCGGCCCCCACCACGGCGTGCTCGCCGCCCGCCCGGAGCTGCTGGAGACCCTGCGGCCCGACAAGCTGGTGCCGTCCAGCGACGCCGTGCCCGAGCGCTTCGAGCTCGGCACCCTTCCGTACGAGTCACTGGCGGCCACCCGCGCCGCCGTCGACTTCATCGCGGACCTGGGTGACGGCGGTACGGCGGGCGGGCGGCGGGACCGGCTGCGGACCGCCTACGCGGCGATCGAGGCCCACGAGAACGCCCTGCTGGAGGTGGTCGAAAAGGGGCTGGGCGAGCTCGGCGGGGTGACGGTGCACTCCCGGGCGGCGGAGCGGACACCCACACTGCTGGTCACCTTCGAGGGCCGGGACGCCTCGGACGCGTACCGCTTCCTCGCCCGCTCCGGTGTCCACGCCCCGGCGGGTTCCTTCTACGCCCTGGAGGCCTCCCGCCACCTGGGTCTCGGCGACGCCGGCGGCCTGCGCGTGGGGCTGTCCCCGTACAACGACACGGACGACGTGGAGCGGCTGCTGACGGGGCTGGCGGAGTTCCTGAGCCAAACGAGAGGCTCTAGGTGAACAGTTCCACGCTGATGTGCGGGGACAGCGCCCGGAGGAAGTCGGGCGCGTCGAACATCCTGCCCGCCGAGGCGACGCCGACCGCGCGGGTGCGTCCCGTCAGCACGCGCTCGGCCGCTTCCACCACCAGAGGCGCGGTGACGGCATAGATGTCCTGCCCCCGGGCGACGGCCCGCCGTTCGGCTCCGCCCGAGCGGACCACCACATCGACGAGAAACGTCTGGTCGGAGCGCCCCCGCTCGTCGACCGCCGCCGGTGCCGGTGTGTCCGGGGAGGAGAGGTCGCGGGCCGCCTCGGCCGTCATGTAGGTGCGGACCTCGGGGACGGTCAGATGGCTCGGTACGGTCACGACGTCGGCCATCGTGAACTCCCCGATCACCGTGCGCGGGCCCAGTGGTTCGGGGAAGGGCCACTCCAGGGTGGGCGGTGCGTCGTCGCGGTGCTCCAACCGCCCTGCGGTGTAGCGGATGCGCCGGCCGGCGCCCCGCCGCTCCCGGGAGACCGCGCCCGCCGTACGGGTCCCGGCGGTGGGGTGCCAGCTGCTCAGCCCGTACGCGATGTGCACCTCGTCGGCGGCTGTCCAGTCGCCCATCGCCGCAGTGGCCAGCAGATCCCCGAAGCCGCCGAAGAAGGCCATCGCCGGGACGATCAACGCCTGTGTTGCACGGGCCCGTTCGGCGTAGTGCGCGAAGGTGTCGAGGTTGGCCTCGATCTCGGCCGCCACGTCCAGATAGGGGATACCCGCTCGCAGGGCCGCCTCGATCACCGGGGCCGCCGTGGTGGCGAAGGGGCCGGCGCAGTTGATGACGGCCGCCGCGCCGGTGAGGGCCCGGTCGACCGAGGCGGGGTCGTCGGCCGACGCCGTACGGATGTCCGGCGCGGTTCCGTACGTTGCGGCCGCGCGGTGCTCGACTCCGTGGACGCCGGACACACCGGTCCCGTGTGCCTCCGTGCCGTACGCCAGTGCATTCAGCTTGTCGGGGTCGCGGCCGACGAGAACGGGGCGGAATCCGCGCGCCCTCAGCTCCGCCACCACGAACCGCCCGGTGTGTCCGTAGGCGCCGAAGACCGCCACCGCCCGTTCCGATCCCATGAGTTGTCCCCTTGCCGTCGTTCGTGGATGATCCGCAGCCGCGGCTCTGCCGCCCCGGCTTTCCTGTCACCGGCATCCTGGCCGGAGGCGGTCGTCCACCGCGACGGTCCGGAACGTCATGACCCGTACACTTTCGGACATGACCGCTGTCGCGCTCGCCGTCACCGACGGCATGCTCCACTTCGAACTGGCCCTGGCCTGCGAGGTCTTCGGGTCCCACGCACCCGACGGGGCCGATTCGTGGTACCGGCTCTCGCTCTGCGGGCCGGACGCCGTACGGGCCGGACGGTTCCGGCTGGAGCCCGACCTGGGGCTCGACGGGCTCGTGGGCGCCCACACCGTGATCGTCCCCGGCTGGGCCGACGTCGACCAGGCCCCGTCGGCCGACCTGGTCGACGCCGTCCGCGCGGCCCACGAGGCGGGAGCCCGGGTGGCCTCCCTCTGCACGGGCGCCTTCGTGCTGGCCGCGGCCGGCCTGCTGGACGGCAGGCGGGCGACCACACACTGGGCGCACACCCAGGTGCTGGCCGAGCGGCACCCCCGGGTGACGGTCGACCCGGATGTCCTCTACGTGGACGACGACACCGTCCTCACCTCCGCGGGCAAGGCCGCCGCCATGGACCTGTGCCTGCACCTCGTCCGGCTCGACCACGGCTCGGCGGTGGCCAACGCCCTCGCCCGCCGCCTGGTCGTGCCGCCCCACCGGGACGGCGGTCAGGCGCAGTTCGTCACGACCCCGGTGCCCGCACCGGGCGGCCATCCACTCGCCGATCTCTTCCCCTGGGCGATGCGCCGACTGGACCGGCCGCTCACCGTGGAGGACCTGGCGCGGCAGGCGCGGATGAGTTCACGGCACCTGGGCCGTCACTTCAAGTCGGCCACCGGCACGACTCCCTTGCAGTGGCTGCTCGTCCAACGGATCCGCCGGGCACAGGAGTTGCTGGAGACCACCGACGACACCGTGGACGCCGTCGCGGCGGCCACGGGCATGGGCACCGCCGCCACTCTGCGCCGCCACTTCCACCGGACGGTCGGTGTCCCGCCGGACGCCTACCGCCGCACCTTCCGCACCCGGCTCCGCACCCGGCCGGAGGCCCGACTCGGAGCGGCACAAGGGCTCAGCGGCGGCTGATCGCCGCGAGCGCGTCCAACGCCTCGGCCAGCCCGGACGGATGGCGGGCACCGGGCGGCAACTGCCCGGCCCAGCCAGGTCCGGCGACCAGCACGACCGGCCGCCGCCGGGCGCCCCGTACGCCCCACTCGATGGACTCCACCCGCGCCACCAGCGCACGGCTCGCGGTGGACCGGGACTGGGCCCAGAGCACGACGGCGGCGGGCCCGGTGCGCCGCACCGCCTCCTCCATCGCCTCAACCGGCAGGGCGGCGCCGAACATCCTGACGGGCAGGCCCTGTTGGGCCAGTCCGGCGGTGAGCGCCTCCAGGGCCAGCGTATGACTCTCGCCCGGGGTACAGGCCAGCAGGGACACCCCGGAGCCGGCCACGGGCGGGCGCTGCGACGCCGCCCGGCGCAGAGCGCTGGAGACGTGCCAGGAGAGCAGGTGCTCGACCTCGATGTACCGCTCCCCCGCGGTCTCCCACTTACGGCCGACGGCGTGCAGCGTCGGCATGATGACCGACTCCCAGGCGGCGAGCAGCCCGTACCGCTCGATCGCCGCGGCCAGCAGTTCGTCCATGGCGTGGGCGTCGAGCCGGACCGCCGCCCTGGCCAGCCCGCGGCACTCCCGGCGGGCGCGGCCGATCGGGAGCGCTCCGGGGGCATGGGAGGCGGGCCTGTCGGCGCGGCCCTCGTCCTCGTGATCGTCCGGCCCGGGAAGGGACTCCGGGGAGGCCGCCGCCAGAGCGGCCCGGGCGGCTTCGGCCGGGGGCATGCCCGCGTTGGTCAGGCCGCACATGCACTCCAGCAGCCGAATGTCGGCCGCCGTCCACCGCCGGTGCCGCCCGCCCTCACGGGAGGCCGGGCCGATCCCGTAACGGCGGTCCCACGAACGCAGCGTCGTCGGCGCCACCCCCAGCAGCCGGGCCACCGCCCCGGTGGTCAGGCCACCGACGGCGGGGTCTCGGGTGAGCGTGGAGACCGCATCGTCCATACAGCCCACCATACGACGCAGAAACGATGCATGTTGCCCGGCGCTCCGCCGCCCGGTTGCCTGGTGATCAGCGGGGCGACGGGTGTGCCCGGAGGGCGGCCCGGTCCGCGCGGCACGAGCAGTGGACCTGCGGCGGAGCGGAGAGGACGGACGGACATGACGGCACTCCTGAGCCCGGTCGGCACAGTGCCCGCGATGCCTGCCCTGGCCGAGAAACGGCCTGAGAGTCGGTCTGAGGGCCGGCTTGTGGACCGGCCCGAGAGCCGGACCGAGGAGCGGGGCGAGGACCGACCCGAGGACCGGGTCGAGTCGGAACGGCTGGCCGCCGGATTCGTGCGCGGCGACGAGGACAGCTTCGCCCTCGTCTACCGCCGGTGGGGCGCCCTCGTCCACTCACTCGCCGCCCGGTCCCTGGGGGATGCCCGGGAGGCCGAGGACGTGGCGCAGCAGACGTTCCTCGCCGCGTGGCGGGGCCGCCACGGCTACCACGCGGTGCGCGGACCCCTTCCGGGCTGGCTGGTCGGCATCGCCCGCCGCAAGATCGCGGACGCCCATGCGGCCCGGTCCCGGCGTACGGAGCTGGCCGCCGCCCACGCGGCGCGCGAGGGGGCCGGCGTCCCCGGAACGGCCGAGCGGCCGGAGGCCGCGCTGGACCGCGTGCTGGTGACGCAGGAGCTGCGCAAGCTACCCCCGGTCCAGCGGCAGATTCTCCGCCTGGCGTACTTCGACGACCTCACCCATGTCCAGATCGCCGAGCGGACCGGCCTGCCGCTCGGCACAGTGAAGAGTCACGCCCGGCGCGCGATATTGCGCATCCGGCGTTCCGTCGCGGAAGGTGCCGTCGCGGAAGGTGCCGTCGCGGAGGGCTCCGCCTCGGTGGCGTAAGCGGGGCGGGAGACGTGACGGGAGGGGACGGCCGCAGGAAGGGGCACGAAGGGGGCGGACCGATCGGGACCCGCCCGGGCTCCCGCAGCAGGCAGCGACAGGAGACGGCAATGAAACTGAGCGACGAACTCCCCGTGGACCACCGGCTCGCGACCGTGTACCGGATCGGAGCGGGGCTGTGCGGAGTCATCCTTCTGGTCTTCGGCATCCTCGGCTTCGCCGACCAGCTGAGCTTCTTCGACACGAGCGGCTCTCAGGTGGCCGGGCTCTCCACCAACGGCGTGCTGAGCCTGATCTCCGTCGCCGTCGGCCTGGTGCTGATCGCCGGGGCGGTGATCGGCGGGAACGTCGCGTCGATGGTGAACATGACGGTCGGCACGCTCTTCCTGCTCAGCGGGTTCGTCCACATCTTCATCCTGGACAAGGGCGCGAACATCCTGGACTTCGGCATGCCCAACGTGATCTTCAGCTTCGTGATGGGGCTGCTGATCCTGACGTTCGGTATGTACGGCCGGGTCACCGGCGGGCTCCCGCACGACAACCCCTACTGGCGCAGCCGGCACCCCGAGGAGGCCGCCCGTGAGGACGCGGCCCGCCGGGGTGCGAAGGCCGGGCCGCCCCGGGTGACCGGGGGCGGCGTCGGCCAGACCTTGCGGTAGCCCGTCGGACTTCGCGGTAGCCATCAGGCTACGCGGCAGCCCGTCAGACCTTTCGGTAGCGGGCGTTGAACCAGGAGAAGATCCCGAAGGCGACCAGGCCGAGGGCGATGACGACCAGGAGCCACGGACCGACGGGGGTCTCCGTGAACGAGCGCAGGGTGTCGTCCATCCCCTTGGACTGGTCGGGGTTGTGCTTGACCGCCGCGGCGACGGCGAAGCCGCCCGCGGTGGCGAAGACGGCGCCGCGCGCCGAGCCGCCGAACACTCCGGTGAAGTCGACCGCACGGCGCACCTTCTGGGACATCTCCGCCATCTTGAGGTGCTTGTGGTACTTCCGCATGATGGCCCGGACCGCGATCCAGATACCGGCACAGGCGATCGCCACGCCTCCGATGCCGACGATCCACTGGCCGCCGGGCCAGCCCAGCACCTTGGCGGTGACGTCCTGGGACTGCTGGTCGGAGGAGCCGCCACCACTGCCGGAGTCGCCCGCGGCGAAGGACAGGACGGAGTAGGCGACGAAGCTGTAGAAGACGAACCGTCCCGCGGCCATGGCCCGCTTCGAGGCCTTGCCGCCGTCGGGTCCTGCCGAGCCGAAGAGGGCCTCGGACAGCCGCCAGAGCGCCATGCCCACCAGGGCTATGCCCAGCAGCCACAACACGATCTTGCCGAACGGCTTCTCGGCTATCTCCGCGATCACTCCGCCCCGGTCCGCCTGCTTGCCGCCGCCTCCGGAGAGCGCGATCTGCAGGGCGAGGGCGCCCACGAGCACGTAGATGACGCCGCGGGCGCCGAACCCGGCACGGGCTCCGACCTCCACCGCCTTGCTGTTTGCGGCGCGTCTTGCCTGGCCGCGCCCCTGAGCTGCTACTGAACGGGTATTCATGTCATGCCGGTTGCCCCGGTCCGGCGGATCAACTCCTGCCGGGATGTGGCGGGGCCGCGGGATCAGCTCCGTGGATGCCGCTTCGAGTCCCGATCACGGAATGCGCTTCGGGCAGAGAAATACATCCGCACACTTTCCGGTAAATGCACGAATAATTTCCCTCACGGTCGGCTTACGGTCGACCGATCAGCAGCTTTCGGTAGCGGACGGTGAATTCCTTCTCCTTACGGCAGACACTATTCCCATAACTACCGTGCAGCATGTCTCCCCGCTGGTCCTGTCGCGTCGCTTCTGCATCGAAACTGACCATAACCGCACGTGGGACGGGGTAATGGGCGCCAGGGCAACACCAGTCGACCTTCCCCTCGACGGTTTCTCGCAGCGCTTTCCCGGCCTCACTGAATCGCTCGCCCATTTCCCTCTCGGGGCTCTGCATTTGACCCGGAACTTCTTCTATGGGCTACTGGTTCTACGGCCCACTATGGCCGTACGGCGTGAATATCTCACCCCACCCGCCGGAGGAGACATCATGACCATCACCCGTCTGCAGCGCACCGCCGCGGCCGCCGCCGCTCTCGCCTTCCCCGCCTCCATGGCGTTCTTCGCGCCGCAGGCGCAAGCAGAGGCTCCGGCGGAACCGTTCGGTCCGGCTTGTGCCTCCGTCCCGAAGGAAGGCGCGGGCAGCCTCGAAGGCATGGCGAAGGATCCGGTCGCCACCGCCGCCTCCAACAACCCCGAACTCTCCACGCTGGTCAGCGCCATCCAGAAGGCCGGCCTGGTGGACACGCTCAACAACGCCGAGAACATCACGGTGTTCGCACCGACGAACGCCGCCTTCGAGAAGATCCCGCAGGCCGACCTCAACGCGCTCCTGAACGACAAGGAGGAGCTCACCAAGGTGCTGACGTACCACGTGGTGGGCGAGAAGCTGACGACGAAGCAGCTGGAGGACGGCACCTACAAGACTCTGCAGGGCACCGATCTCACGGTGAAGGGGTCCGGTACCGACTTCACGGTGAACGACTCCTCGAAGATCGTCTGCGGCAATGTGCCGACGGCGAACGCCACGGTCAACCTGGTCGACACGGTGCTCATGCCGACGTCGTGACCGAGGCCGGGCAGCCGTCGTGACGGCGCCCGCGCACCGTGGCCGGTGCCCGGACCGAGTGACGGTCCGGGCACCGGCCACGGCCGCCCGTTCTATACGCTGAGTACGTGACCAGCGCCGACAGCCGACAGAACCGGAGCAGCGCCTCGGACTCCGCCGCGGCCCCGGAACCCGGAGCCGCCGCCGGTCTCCAGGCGTTCGCGGTCGAGCTCCGCCGGATGAACGGCGAGATCAACCGGATGACCCACGGCTTCGCCGCGCACCAGCAGCTTCACCCCACGGACGTGACCGCCCTGGCGGCGATCCTCGACGCCCCCGCTCCTCTCACACCGGGCGCGCTGCGCGAGCACCTGGGGCTCACCTCGGGCGCGGTGACCGCCTGCCTCGACCGCCTGGAGCGGGCCGGCCACATCCGGCGGGCCCGGGAGAGCAGCGACCGGCGGGTGGTGCACGTCCACTACGAGGCGAGCGCCCGGATGGCCGCCCGTGACTACTTCATGCCGCTCGCCGAGGCCACCGAGCGCGCGAGGTCACGCTTCAGCGAGGCGGAGCTCACGACCGTCCTGCGCTTCCTCGCGGCGATGAACGAGGAGCTGTCCGAGGCTCCCGCACCGCGCCGCTGAGGCCTTCAGGTGCGCCGCCCGGGCCCCCTTCGGCGCGTCGCTGAGATTTTCGGCCGCCGGGTGCATCCATGAGGGGATGGCCCGCCGAAGCTCTCCCCGTAACTCCTCGTACGCTCCCCGACCGGCCCATCGGGCCCTCGGGCCCTCGGAGGAACCCGGACGACTCTCCCCACGAGCACTCCGCTAATGTATTTCAACGATTGAGATTGTTCATCGTTGAGATACTCCTCGCACCCCGGGAGAGGCATGTTCACCCCTGCACGGTCGGCCCGCTGGCTGATCCCTGTCGTCCTGCTGATCGCCTGGCTCGGTATCGGCGGCGGGCTCGGTCCGTACGCCGGCAAGCTCGGCGAGGTCGCTACCAACGACCAGGCGTCCTTCCTGCCCCAGAACGCCGAATCCACTCAAGTCATCGACGCGCAGAAGGCCTTTCAGCAGAACGAGACCCTCCCGGCCATCCTCGTATGGACGTCGAAGGACGCGGGAACCCCGGTGAGCGATGCCCAGCGGGAAGCCGCCACCGGCGCTCTCGCCTCGCTCGCGGGCACCGAGGGCGTCGTCGGACAGGCCTCCCCCGCGCTGCCCTCCGAGGACGGACTCGCGCTCCAGGGCATCGTGCAGCTGAGCCCCGACCTCGGGGACGAGCTGCCGACGGTGCTGGAGGAGGTCAAGAAGGCCGGGGCCGAAGTGCCGGACGCGACGGTGCAGCTGGCGGGACCGGCCGCGAGCCAGGCCGACCTCTCCGACGCCTTCGCGGGCATCGACGGGCTGCTCCTCGGGGTGGCGCTGATCACCGTGCTGGTGATCCTGCTGCTCGTGTACCGCAGCGTGCTGCTCCCCTTCCTCATCATCCTGGGTTCGGTGTTCGCCCTGGGGCTGGCCTGCGCGATCGTCTATGTGCTCGCCGACCACGACATCGTGCGGGTGGACGGCCAGGTGCAGGGCATCCTGTCGATCCTGGTGATCGGCGCCGCGACGGACTACGCGCTGCTGCTCACCGCCCGGTTCCGGGAGGAACTCGCGGTCCAGGGCGACCGGTTCGCCGCGATGAGGGTCGCGCTGCGTGAGTCGTTCGGGCCGATCACGGCCAGCGCCGCGACGGTGGCCGTGGGCCTGCTCGCCCTGCTGCTCAGCGACCTCACCAACAACCGGGCGCTCGGTCCGGTGGGCGCGATCGGCATCGTCTGCTCGGTCCTGAGCGCCCTCACCTTCCTCCCCGCCGTCCTGGTGCTGCTGGGCCGCAAGGCGTACTGGCCCGCGAAGCCCAAGCCTGCCCAGGACGGGACCGGCGGCCACGGCATCTGGAGCAAGGTCGCAGACCTGGTCGACCGGGCTCCCCGCAAGGTCTGGGCGATCACCCTCGCCGTCCTGATCGCCTGTGCCGCCTTCGCCCCCACGCTCACCTCCAAGGGCGTGCCGCTCGACGAGATCTTCGTCAACGACGCCCCGTCCGTGGCCGCGCAGGAGACGCTGGGCGAGCACTTCCCCGGCGGTTCCGGCAACCCGGCGGTGATCATCGCGGCGGCCGACAAGCTGCCCGAGGTGAGCGAGGCCGCGACCCGTACGGACGGGGTGGCCTCGGTCGCGCCGGTGAGCGAGGGCGGCCGGCCCGGCGGTGAACCGCTGGTCGTCGACGGCAAGGTCCGGATCGACGCGACCCTGAAGGCCGCGGCCGACAGCGACGCCGCCAAGGAGACGGTCGCCGCCCTGCGCGAGGCGGTGCACGCGGTGCCGGGTTCGGACGCCCTGGTCGGCGGCTACACGGCCCAGCAGTACGACACCCAGCGCACGGCCGAGGACGACCGCATGCTGATCGTGCCGGTGGTGCTGGCGATCATCCTGGTGATCCTGGTCTTCCTGCTGCGGTCGCTGCTGATGCCGGTGCTGCTGGTGACCACGGTGGCGCTGAACTTCCTGGCCACGCTGGGGATCTCGTCGCTGGTCTTCACCCATGTGTTCGGCTTCAGCGGTACGGATTCCTCGGTGCCGCTGTACGGGTTCGTGTTTCTGGTCGCCCTCGGCGTCGACTACAACATCTTCCTGATGTCCCGGGTCCGCGAGGAGTCCCTGCGGCACGGCACCCGGGAGGGCATCCTGCGCGGGCTGACCACGACCGGTGGGGTCATCACATCGGCCGGTGTCGTCCTGGCGGCCACGTTCGCCGCCCTGGGCGTCATCCCGCTGGCGTTCCTCGTCCAGATCGCCTTCATCGTCGCCTTCGGTGTCCTGCTGGACACCCTGGTCGTCCGCTCGCTCCTCGTCCCGGCGCTGGTGCGGGACATCGGGCCGAAGGCCTGGTGGCCGGGTGCGCTGAGCCGCGAGGGCGCGGACGGCGGGAGGAGCAACGCCTGACGCGGACGGCGGGAGCGGGAACGCCTGACGCGGACGGTCAGCGCGGGACGACTTCGGCGGCCGGGGGCCGGTAGGCGCTCAGCGCCCAGATCACGAAGATGTCCACCCCGATCATGAGCACCGACCAGACCGGCGCGTACGGCAGGAAGAGGAACTGCGCGAACAGGGCGAGGGAGGCGAACAGGATGCCGGCCACCCGGGCCCACCCGGCGCCCTTGAGGAGCCCGGCTCCGGTGATCGCCGCACAGACGCCGAGCACCAGGTGGATCCAGCCCCAGCTGGTGAGGCTGAACCGGTAGAGGTAGTCGCCGACGGTGCCGTAGACGTCGCTGTCGCCGAGGGCCGCGATGCCCTGCAGGGCCGCGACGACGCCCTGGCAGAGCATCAGCACCCCGGCGAACAGCACGCCTCCGGTGACCCAGGCGCTGTCCGGGTCGGGCGCGGGAGGCGGGCCGGCGGAACCGTCGTAGAGGCGCGGGTCCGCGCTCATCGGCCCGCCTCCTGCGGCTCGTCGGACTGGCCCTTGGCCCGTTTGCCGACCACCGCGACGGCCGCGGCCGCGCTGCCCGCGAAGGCGAGGGCGACCATCCAGGGCCGGTCGAAGATATGGCAGGTGACGTGGTCAACGGAGTAGCGGCCGGGGCCGGCCAGCCCGATGGCGGCGGCGGTGAAGCCGAGGAACGCCGGGTACTCGTAGCCGCCGCCCTGGGCGAAGAATCCCGCCGGGGCGTGCACGGCCACCGCGCCGGCCATCGCCCCGGCGGCCGCGGCCCCGGCGGCGGGGGTGGCGAGCCCGAGGGCCAGCAGCACACCGCCGCCCGCCTCACCGAGCCCGGCGGCCACGGCGCTGTGCTTGGGCGGATGGAAGCCCATCGCCTCCATCGCGGCCGTGGTGCCCTGGATGCCTCCGCCGCCGAACCAGCCGGCCAGCTTCTGGCTGCCGTGGGCGGCGAGCACCGCGCCGGTGCCGACGCGCAGGGCGAGCAGGCCGAGATCACGCCGGTTGACGCAGACCATGGGAACTCCCGGGGTGAGGGTTTCGCTGTGGATCCCACTCTCGTCGGCCGGTGCCGGACGGGCCCGGCCGAATACGCCGTACGGGTCACGGGTCAGGCGCCGCAAGGCCTGGCGGAGGTCGGGCGGGGGTCCAGCAGGGTTCCAGCGGAGGTCGCTCGGCTGCCGGGCATGCGACGCAGATCATTGTGCAACTTGTTGCAAAAGAAGCTCGCGGTGGTCTACAACTGACGCGACGACCCTGTGCGGAGGAGACCCGGATGAGCCTGTACCCGACCTTGCTGAGCCCGCTGGACCTCGGGTTCACCACCCTCCCCAACCGGGTGCTCATGGGCTCGATGCACATCGGCCTGGAGGAGGCCGAGCGCGGCTTCGAGCGGATGGCGGCCTTCTACGCGGAGCGCGCCCGGGGCGGCGTCGGCCTGATGGTCACCGGCGGCATCGCCCCCAGCGAGCGGGCCTGCTCCTTCCCCGGCGGCGCCAAGATGACGACCGAGGCGGAGGCGGAGCAGCACCGCGAGATCACCTCGGCGGTGCACGCGGCGGGCGGCCGGATCGCGATGCAGATCCTGCACTTCGGCCGGTACGCACACCACCCGGACCTGGTCGCACCGAGCGCCCTCAAGGCCCTCATCAGCGGGTTCACCCCGAACGCCCTGACGGACGCCGAGGTCGAGGAGACCATAGAGGAGTTCGTCCGGGCGGCGGAGCTGGCTCAGCTCGCCGGGTACGACGGCGTCGAGATCATGGGCTCCGAGGGCTACCTGATCAACGAGTTCATCGTCTCCGCCACCAACCACCGCACCGACCGCTGGGGTGGCAGTTACGAGAACCGCATCCGGTTCCCCGTCGAGATCGTGCGCCGGGTCCGCGAGCGGGTCGGCACCGACTTCATCCTGATCTACCGGCTCTCCATGCTGGACCTGGTGCCGGGCGGCTCGACGCTGGAGGAGGTCGTGACGCTGGCGAAGGAGATCGAGGCGGCGGGCGCGACGATCATCAACACCGGCATCGGCTGGCACGAGGCGCGCATCCCCACCATCGCCACCTCCGTGCCGCGCGCCGCCTTCACCTGGGTGACCGAGCGGGTGCGCGGGGCCGTCTCCGTACCGCTGGTGACGAGCAACCGCATCAACACCCCCGAGGTCGCCGAGGAGGTCCTCGCCTCGGGCCGGGCGGACATGGTCTCGATGGCGCGGCCCTTCCTCGCCGACCCGGAGTTCGTCGCCAAGGCGGCGGCCGGCCGCGCGGACGCCATCAACACCTGCATCGGCTGCAACCAGGCCTGCCTGGACCACATCTTCAGCCTCCAGATCACCTCCTGCCTGGTCAATCCGCGCGCCTGCCACGAGACCGAGCTGGTCCTGAGCCCGACCCGGACCCGTAAACGCGTCGCCGTGGTGGGTGCCGGTCCGGCGGGTCTCGCGTGCTCGGTCACGGCGGCCGAGCGGGGCCACGCGGTGACGCTGTTCGACTCGGCGGACGAGATCGGCGGCCAGCTGAACGTGGCCCGCCGGGTGCCGGGCAAGGAAGAGTTCAACGAGACGCTGCGCTACTTCCGTACGCGGCTGGCGGAGCTGGATGTCGAGCTGCGCCTGTCCACCCGGGCGGACGCCGGGACGCTGGACGGCTTCGACGAGATCGTGCTCGCCACGGGCGTGGAGCCGCGTACCCCGGCGATCCCCGGCACGGACCACCCGAACGTCGTCAGCTACCTGGACGTCCTGCGCGACGGCGCACCGGTCGGCGACCGGGTCGCGATCGTGGGCGCGGGCGGCATCGGCTTCGACGTCGCGGAGTTCCTCACGGACGGCGGCGACGCGGCGAGCCTGGACGCGGAGACGTTCTTCCGGCAGTGGGGCGTGGACACGGCCTACGAGGAGCGCGGCGGCCTGCGCGCCCCCGAGCGCCCCAAGACGCCCCGTACCGTCCACCTCGTCCAGCGCAAGACCACCAAGGTCGGCGCGGCTCTCGGCAAGACGACCGGCTGGATCCACCGCACCGAACTGCGCCACCGGGGCGTCGAGATGATCGCGGGCGCGTCCTACGACCTGATCGACGACGAGGGCCTCCACCTCACGGTCGACGGCGAGCGGCGGGTGCTGCCGGTGGACACCGTGGTGCTCTGCGCAGGCCAGGAGCCGCGCCGGGAGCTGTACGAGGAGTTGCGCGCGGCGGGCGGCCCGGTCCACCTGATCGGCGGCGCGGACGTGGCGGCCGAACTGGACGCGAAGCGGGCGATCCGCCAGGGCACGGAGCTGGCGGCGGCGCTGTAGGCCCGTGGGCCGTCGCCCCTTCGGCCGTCGCCGTGAACACCCGTCCGGCCCGTCCTTAGGATGCACGTCATGTCACTGCCGCACGCGATTCTCACCGCTCTGCTGGAGAAGCCGTCCTCGGGTCTGGAACTGACCCGCAGGTTCGACCGGTCGATCGGCTACTTCTGGTCCTCCACGCACCAGCAGATCTACCGCGAGCTGGGAAAACTGGAGCAGGCAGGAAGGATCAGGGCGCTGCCGACGGCGGCTCCCGCCCGGGGACAGAAGAAGGAGTACGAGGTGCTGCCCGCCGGCCGCGAGGAGCTGGCGGCCTGGGTGGCACTCCCCGAGGACCCGCGCCCGGTCCGCGATCCGCTGCTCCTGCGGATGCGGGCGGCGGCGGTCGTCGGGGTGAACGGGATGGGGACGGAGCTCCGCCGCCATCTCGCGCTGCACGAGCGGCAGTTGGCGGAGTACCGGGAGATCGAGGAGCGGGACTTCACCCCCGCGCCCGAGGGCGATGCGGACCGGCTGCGCCATCTGGTGCTGCGCGGCGGCATCGACCTGGAGACGTTCTGGATCGGCTGGTTGACCCGCGCCATCGGCGACCTGGGAGACGACTGACGTGGACCGACGTCACGGGTGGTGGCGTGCGCCCGCCCGTACGGTCACGGGTTCCGGTGCGGCGGCGCGCCGGGGGCTCCCGATGACGACCCGGGAGGGCGCCGGCTTCAGAGGCCCGGGCCCCACGGCCGCCTCGCCCGGATCCGTACCGCCGTGCGCCTGGGCCCGGCTCAGCAGGATCACCCCGCGTACGGCGGCCGCCGTACCGAGCAGCGCCAGGACCAGGCTCACCGGCCCGCCCTGGAGGCGTTCGCCGAGGAGGGCCAGGCCGATCGCGGCGGCGGCGACCGGGTTGGCCAGGGTGACGACGGCGAGCGGTGCGCCGAGGCCGCCCCGGTAGGCGGTCTGGGACAGCAGCAGGCCGCCCATCGCGAAGGCGGAGACGAGCAGCGCCACCGTCAGCAGCCGCCAGCTGAACAGCGGGCCGCCGGAGTGGTCGGTGACGGCGACCGTGAGGGTCTGGGTGAGCGCGGAGGCGACGCCCGAGGTGATGCCGGAGGCCGCCGCGTGCCGCAGGCCCGGACGGGCCCCCGGCCTGCTGAGCCCGGCGACGACCGCCATGGTGGCGGCGCCGACGCCGAGGGCCTCGGGCAGGGTGAGGGTCTCGTGCGGGGCGGAGCCGCCCGCCGTGAGAAGCAGGGCGCCGAGGCCGAGCAGGGTGAGGACCGTGCCCCGCCACTCGGTGCGCCCGACCCGGCGTCCGGCGGCGCGCGCCCCGAGCGGGACGGCGGCGACGAGCGTGAGCGCGCCGAGCGGCTGGACCAGGGTGAGCGGGCCGTAGTTGAGCGCCGCGACATGGAGCAGCGCGCCCCCGGCGTTGAGGCCGACCGCCGACCACCAGGCGCCCCGGCCGAGCAGGCGCAGCACCCCGGTGGAGGGCTCGGTACGCCCGGCCAGCCGGGACTGGGCGACGGCGGCGGCCGCGTAGGCGCCGGCGGAGACGAGGGAGAGCGCGACGGCGATCAGGGTGGCGTTCACCGGCCGGCTCCGGCCCCGGCAGGGGTGCGTGCGGGGTGCGCCGGGCTGGCGGGGGTACGCGCGGGGTGCGCGGCGCCGACGGTGTACGAGTCCGCTGCCGCCTCCGCACCCGGGACGGCGTACGCCGGTACGTGCGCACCCCCGCCGGACACCGCCCCGTCACCGGCCGCCCACGGCAGGTGCGCCGGTACGTTCCTGGCCGCGCGCGGCAGGCGCAGCGCGGCGAGCGCCACCGCCAGCAGCGCCACGACGACGACCGCGTCCAGCCAGTAGTGGTTGGCGGTGCCCACGACGACGAGCAGGGTGATCGCCGGGTGCAGCAGCCAGAGCCAGCGCCATCGGGAGCGGGTGGCGAGGATCAGCCCGACGGCCACCATCACGGCCCAGCCGACGTGCAGCGAGGGCATCGCGGCGAACTGGTTCGCCATCGTGTCGGTCGCGGGCGTCGCCCCGTACACCGTCGGCCCGTAGACCTGGCCGGTGTCGACCAGTCCGGCGGCCGGGAGCATCCGGGGCGGGGCGAGCGGGAAGAGGAGGTGGAGCACCAGGGCTCCCCCGGTGAGCACGGCGAGGATGCGCCGTGACCAGAGGTAGTGGAGCGGGCGGCGCCAGTAGAGCCAGACCAGGAAGAGGACCGTGGCGGGGAAGTGCACGGTGGCGTAGTAGGTGTTCGCCGCGTGGATCAGCGGCTGGCTGTGCAGCAGTACGCCCTGGACGGCGCCCTCACCCGGGAGGTGCAGGGCACGTTCGAGGTCCCAGACGTTCCCGGCGTTGCGGAACGCCTCCTCGACATGGCCGTTGGCTGCTCGGCGGCCGAACTTGTAGGCCAGGAAGAGTCCGGCCACGAGAAGGAACTCGCGGACGAGGGGCGGTCGGGCACGTATGTCCGGCTCCTGGTCCGTGGGCTCGGTGCGGGCGTACGTCACCCGGTGCCCCCTTGGATGCGAAGCGGTGTCAGGACGGCATGGCGAACCCGTGCCGAATCGATACGCCAGTGTACCGATACGTTGGCGTATCGGTACACGCACGTATCGGTACACTGGCGTATCGAGAGCCTCGCCGCACCGCCGCAGGAGGGACCGTCCATGCCGTCGCCCGATTCCGTACCGGAGTCAGCCCTCGCTTCCCGCCGGTCGAAGATCACACCGGAGCGGGCGCAGGAGCTCTACACGGCGGTGCTGGATTTGGTGCGGGAGGGCGGCTACGAGTCGCTGACCATGGAGGGCGTCGCCGCCCGTACCCGCTGCGGCAAGTCGACGCTGTACCGGCAGTGGGGCTCGAAGCCGGAGCTGGTCGTCGCCGCGCTGCACGGCACCCGGCGGATGCGGCTTCCGGACATCGACACCGGAACGCTCGCCGGGGACCTCCTGGAGGCGGCCCGGGCGATCGGCGAGGCCTCGGGGCGCGACACCCCGCTGATGCACGCGCTCAGCCACGCGGCGCTCCAGACCCCCGAGCTGCTGTGCGCCCTGCGCGAGGCGCTGATCCTGCCGGAGATCGCGGCGATCGACGCGATGGTCCGGCGGGCCCAGGCGCGCGGCGAGATCGCGGCGGACCTGCCGGGGGCGGAGTACGTGGCGGCACAACTGCTCGGCGTGATGCGAGCGCGGCCGCTGCTGGAGGGACGGTACGCGGACGCGGCGTACCTCACCAGGTTCGTCGAGAAGGCGATCCTGCCCGGACTCGGACTCACGGCGGGTGCGCCGGAGTCCTGACAGACGTGGACTCGGGTGCGCCCGGTCCTGACAGACATGGGACGCGGGTACGCCCGGGTCCTGACGGACGTGGACCGTCCGTCCCAGCGGATGGGGACGGTCCACCCGGCGCCGCACCGTGGGGACGGGGGCGGCGCAACGCCCGGCCGGCCGGTGAACTCTTCGGAGCTCACCGGCCGCCCGTGTTTCCAGGCACCCCCGCAGCCCCCTACCGCACCTAACAAGCGATTGGTAGATTCCGCGTCCACGCGCACGGGAGGTCCACGCACACGGGAGGCGGACCATGGAGCTGGGCAATCCGATCGACTTCACCGGACGGGTGGCCATCGTCACCGGCGGCACCCAGGGCATCGGCACCGTCATCGCGGAGGCCTTCCTCGCCGCGGGCGCGGAGGTCATGGTCTGCGCCCGCACCACCCCTCCCACTCTGCCGTCCTCCGACGGCCGGGACGCCGCCTTCCGCTCCACGGACGTCCGGGACCCGGCAGCGGCAGCCCACCTGGTGGCCGCGACAGCCGAACAATTCGGGCGACTCGACATCCTCGTCAACAACGCGGGCGGCTCCCCCGACGCCGACGCGGCCACCGTCTCCCCCCGCTTCGTCGAGAAGGTCGTCGCCCTCAATCTCCTCGCGCCCTTCTACGTGGCCCAGGCAGCCAACCTGGTCATGCGGGAGCAGCCGGAGGGCGGGGCCGTGATCAACATCGGCAGCGTCTCCGCCCGCGACCCGCAGCCGGGCACCGCCGCCTACTCGGCGGCCAAGGCGGGCCTGCTCGGCCTCACCCGGGCCCTGGCCCTGGAGTGGGCACCGAAGGTCCGGGTGAACCACATCACCGCCGGGCCCATCCGCACCGCGAGCGCCACCGAGCTGTACGGGGAGGACGACGGGGCGGCGGTGGCGGGCATCGTCCCCATGGGGCGGCTGGCGGTTCCGGCCGATGTGGCCCACGCCTGCCTCTGGCTGGCCGGCCCGCACGCCTCGTACGTCAACGGAGCCGACCTGGCCGTGCACGGTGGCGGCGAGATCCCCGCCAGAGACCTGGCCCGCCGAGCCCCCCGACCCCCCTTCTCGTCACCTTGACCATTTACCCCATCCCCCTTATCGTCTTCATGACGACATCAAGTTCGAGGGGGACCCCATGGCCGACATCACGCGGCGCTTCGGCTGGCGCCATCTGCGCTCCGCACCCACCGCCCACATCCGCCACCACAAGCGCGGCAAGCTCGCCCACGACGGCCGGGGGCTCAGCTTCTGGTACCGGTCGCTGTCGGCCGCGCTCTCTGAGGTACCGGTCGACGACCGGGAGCTGGCCATGGCGTTCCACGCCCGTACGGCCGACTTCCAGGACGTCACCGTGCAGGCCACCGTCACCTACCGGGTCAGCGACCCGGCGCTGGCGGCCGACCGGCTGGACTTCTCCGTGGACCCCGACACCGGGAGCTGGCGCAGCGCACCGCTGGAGCAGATCGCCACCCTGCTCACCGAGACCGCGCAGCAGCACACGTTGGACGTCCTGGCCCGCACCCCGCTCGCACAGGCTTTGGTGGACGGGGTCGCCTCCGTACGCGAACGGGTCGCCACGGGTCTCGCCGCCGAGCCGAGGCTCCCCGCCACCGGGATCGACGTGGTCGCCGTACGCGTCGTCGCGATCCGCCCCGAGGCCGAGGTCGAGCGCGCCCTGCGCACACCGGCGCGCGAGCAGATCCAGCAGGAGGCGGACCGGGCGACCTATGAACGCCGCGCGGTGGCCGTCGAGCGCGAGCGCACCATCGCCGAGAACGAGCTGGCCAGCCAGATCGAGCTGGCCCGACGCGAGGAGCAGCTGGTCGACCAGCGCGGCACCAACGCCCGCCGCGAGGCCGAGGAGAAGGCCGCGGCCGACGGCGTACGGACGGAGGCGGAGGCCTCCCGCAAGGTGCGCCTGGCCCGGGCGGACGCCGAGGCGGCGCGCGAGACGGGCTCGGCGCGCGCCGAGGCCCAGGCCGCCTGGCTGCGGGTGCACGGCGAGGTCGATCCGGCCACCCTGCACGCCCTGGCGGCGACCCGGCTCGCGGAGAACGTGCCGCGCATCGAGAGCCTCACCCTCTCCCCCGACGTGCTCACGGGCCTGCTCACCAAGCTCGGCCGCGCGGACGGCGGGGCGGGAGCGTGAGCCTGGCGCCCCGGGCCGTCCTCGTACACCGCAGGACCGAGTACGAGGAGCTGCTGGCCCGGCACGGAACGCACGGGCAGGCCGCGTTCTTCCTCTCCAGCCGGGGCCGCTCGATCGACGAGGTGGCCCGGCGCCACGAACGTACGCAACAGGCCCTGCGGGACGTGGCGGCCGCCGTGCCGCTCACCTGGCGCTCCACCCGGGTGGAGCGGGCGGACCTGGACCGGTTCCTGTTCGCGTCGGAGGACGTGGTGGTCGTGGTCGGCCAGGACGGGCTGGTCGCCAACGCCGCGAAGTACCTGTCCGGGCAGCCGGTGGTGGGCATCGACACCGATCCCGGCCGCAACCCCGGGGTCCTGGTCCGCCACCGCCGTACCGACGCGGCCGCCCTGCTGCGCGCGGCGACGGCCACCGGATCCACGGTCGACGCGCTGACCATGGTCGAGGCGGTCGCCGACGACACCCAACGGCTGGTCGCGCTCAACGAGATCTACCTGGGCCCGCCCGGCCACCAGACGGCCCGCTACCGCCTGGGCCCCGACGGCGATCCGGCCCCCGGCGAGGCCCAGGCCTCCTCCGGGGTCCTGGTCGGCACGGGCACGGGCGCCACCGGCTGGCTGCGCTCGCTCTGGCTGGAGCGCGGAAGCACCACCCCGCTGCCCGCGCCGAGCGACCCCCGGCTCCTCTGGTTCGTCCGCGAGGCCTGGCCCTCCCCCGCCACGGGCACGTCCCTGGTCTCCGGCGAACTGAACCGGGGCCAAGGCCTGCGGCTCACCGTCGAGTCGGACCGGATCGTGGTCTTCGGGGACGGGATGGAGTCGGACGCCCTGCAGCTGACCTGGGGGCAGAGCGTACGGCTGGGCATCTCGGCGACGGCTCTGCGGCTGGTGGTCTGAGCGGGACCGGGGCCCCGATGTCGTTACGGTGTTCCGTACCCACCGGCCCGTAAGAGGCCCCCGGAGAGCGGAGATGCAGCACCATGGCCACCGAGACCACCGACCCCCGCTCCGGCACCGGCCCCTCCCGCAACAGCCGCCCGCCCAAGGCGCAGGCGGCCCTAGGAGTCGGCGTGATCGTCGAGGACGGACAGGGATGTGTGCTCCTGGGCCGGCACCACAGCGGTACGTGGGAGCTGCCCGGCGGCAAGGTCGACCCGACGCACGAGTCGGTCGCGGCGGCGGCCGCCCGTGAGCTGCGCGAGGAGACCGGTCTCACCGTGGACGAGAGCGCGGTGGACGTCTTCGCGATGCTCCACGACGTGATCGGCGGCATCAACCGGATCAGCATGGCGGCCCTCGTACGCCTGCACTCCGGCATCCCCGAGGTCACCGAGCCGCACCTGATCAGCGCATGGCGGTGGACCGCCCCCGAGGAGCTGCCGACGCCGCTGTTCGACCCGTCGGCCCAGATCCTCGCGGCCTGGCGCCCGGACCTCGGCCTCACCCATCCGCCCGCCCACCTCCTGCGGATCACGGGGGCCCGAGAGCAGCGCTGATCAGGGGCCCTGATGCTCCGACTACAGATGCGGGCAAAAGGGACCAGGCGTATGAATGAGGGACCATCCGCGCGAACGGAGTTGGCCCCATGGACGATTACCCGCTCCTGAACCTCTTCCTGACCATGCTGTACCTGTTCCTCTGGGTCATGTGGTTCTTCCTGCTGTTCAAAGTGATCACGGACCTCTTCCGCGACCACACGCTGAACGGCTGGGCCAAGGCGGGCTGGCTGATCTTCGTCATCCTGCTGCCCTACCTGGGCGTCCTGATCTACCTGATCGTCCGCGGCCGCAGCATGCACGAGCGCGACGCCAAGGCGGTCAAGGACTCGGAAGCGGCCTTCCGGAGTTACGTGAGGGAGGCCGCGAGCAGCGAGGGCTCCTCCGGCTCCACCAGCCATGTGAGCGATCTGGCGAAGCTCGCCGAGCTCAAGGACAAGGGCGCGCTCAACGCGGAGGAGTACGAGCGGGCGAAGGCGAAGCTCCTGGCCTGAGGAGCACCCGGGTCATCCCTTCCGGGGGCGTGGTTTCCTTGTGGAGCAGGAGCATGAGGAAAGTGGGCGGTCCGGTGGCGGCAGGTCTGGATTTCGGCGCGGGTATCCGCGCGGACGGCCTTCCGGCTGCCCTGTCGGACCCGGCCCGGCTGGCGGCGGTGGCCGCCACGGGGCTGCTGGACACCGGTCCCGAGGAGGTCTTCGAGGACCTCGCCTCACTGGCGGCGCGGGTGACCGGATCCGGCCGGGCCTTCGTGACCCTGGTCGACGAGGACCGCTCCTTCTGGAAGTCCTGCGTGGGCGTGGACGCCACCGACATCGGCGCCCGCCAGAACCCTGTACGAGAGAGCTTCTGCTACTTCCTGGTCGGGCTGGCCGGTGATCCCTTCATCGTGGACGACGCGGCGAGCGACCCCCGGACCCGCGACCACCCGTCGGTCGGGCCGATGAACATCGGCGCCTGGGCCGGCTTTCCGCTGCTGGCGCCCGGCGGCGAGGTGCTGGGGAGCTTCTGCGTCATCGACGACTCCCCCCGCACCTGGTCGGCCGCCGACCTGACGACGCTGGAGACCCTGGCCCGCTCGGTCTCCGCCGAGATCCACCTGCGCCAGTCGCTGGAGGCGGCCCGGCAGGCCCACCGGCTCTCCGCCGATCTCGCGCACTCCCTCCAGCAGGGGCTCCTCCCGCCGTCCCTCCACCCGGTCCCCGGCCTGGAGGTGGCCGCCTCCTACCATCCGGCCTCCGCCAGCGGCAGCTCCGGGGTCGAGGTGGGCGGCGACTTCTACGACCTCTTCGCCACCCGGGGGTCCTCGTACGCCGCCGTACTCGGCGATGTGTGCGGCAAGGGCGTGGAAGCCGCCAAGGTCACCGCCATGGCGCGCTACACCGTGCGGGCCGACGCCTCGCGGGTCCTCTCGCCCGCCGCCCTGCTGGGCGGGCTGAACACCGCGATGCTCGCCCAGCGCGCGCCCCGGTTCCTGACTGCCGTCTACACCGCCTTCCGCCTCACCCCGGGCGGACTCGCGGGCCGTGTCAGCCTCGCCGGGCACCCGCCCGCCCTCATCCGCCGGGCCGACGGACGCGTGCACCGGGTCGGTACCCCCGGGACCCTCCTCGGGGTCGTGGAACACGTCAGCCTCGTCGATGTCCGCTTCCGTCTTGCCCCCGGCGATCTGCTGCTCCTCTACACCGACGGCGCGTGCGAGGCACGTCCCCGCCCCGGCACACCGCCCGGCGAGCGGCAGCAGGTGTTCGGCGACGCCGAGCTCGCCGCCGCGCTGTCCGGCACGCGCGGTCTGGACGCGGAGGCGACCGTGAAAGGCATCGGTGCGGCTCTGGCCGACCACCACGACGGCTGGGCCAGCGACGACACCGCCCTGCTCGCCCTGCGCGTGCCCGCGTCCTCCTGACTCCCGGGTTCCGGGCGGTCCACCACCGCCATCAGGTGTGGCGCCGCGATCCAGGGGCACCCAGAAGCGCGGGCCGCCGGAAAAGGTGATCGTGGAAGCGCACCCCCGGCCCCCGACTTCTCCAGGGGCGGTGGGTCCCTGGCGGCCGATGGCCGGTGAGCGATGGAGCAAGGAGTGCCGCCGATGCATGATGCGATCCCCCTGCCGGCAGGCGTCGAGACCTCCGACGGCGGAGGTTCGGCCGCCCTCGCGGTCCGCCGTGCGGCGGACCGGTTCACCCGCTTCGTCGACGCCGTGACGGCGGGCACCGTCGAGGCGCCGTTGCCGGGCGGTGGCCGGACCTCCGCCCGGTTCGATGTGCTGTCCGCGGTGGCGGAGGACGACCTGTGCGCCGCCCGGCTGGCGGAGGGCCACCTCGACGCCGTGGCGATCCTGGCCGAACTGGACGGCGATCCGGTGGCACCCGGCCAGTACTGGGGGGTGTGGGCCGCCGAACCGCCGGGCTCCGGGCTGACCGCGACCCGCGGCCCGGACGGCTGGGTGCTCAACGGTCTCAAGCAGTACTGCTCCGGAGCGCACAGCTGCACCCACGCCCTGGTCACCGCCACGGCCGAGGACGGCCGGCGGCTCTTCGCCGTCCGCACCGGGATCCCGGAAAGCCTCCCGGAAGCGGAGGCGGGCCCGGGATGCGCGCCGGTCCCCGGCACCTGGCGGGCCATCGGCATGGCCGGCAGCGACAGCCCCGACATCCGCTTCACCGACGTCCCGGCCACCCCGGTCGGCGGGGTGGAGGCGTACCTGCGCCGCCCCGGCTTCCACCACGGCGGGGTCGGCGTGGCCGCGTGCTGGTACGGCGGGGCGCGGGCGGTCGCCCGCGTGCTGTTCACCCGGGCGGAGCAGCGCGCCGACCCGTTCACCGATAGCCACGCCGGCGCGGTGGACCTGCGGCTGTACACGGCCGGAACGGTGCTGCGCCGGGCGGCCGAGGAGATCGACCTCGACCCGCTCGACAAGGCGGGGACGGCCGGGCTGCGTGCGCTGCGGGTGCGGGCCCTGGTGGCGGAGGTGTGCTCCGAGGTCCTGGACCACGTGGGCCGGGCGACCGGCGCGGGCCCGCTGTGCCATGACGGGCGGCATGCGCGGGCCGTGACCGACCTCGGCGTCTACGTGCGCCAGCACCACGCGGAACGGGACCTGGCGGCTCTGGGCGGGCTGGCCGCACGCGGACCGGAGGAGAGCCGATGAGTACGGTGGAGGACCGGAGCCCCGAGGGCCATGCCGACGCGATCCAGGCACCCGGCACCGACGAGGCGCTCTGGCGCGCGTGGCACGGCTGGGACCGGCTGCCGGACTACGTACTGCCGGAGGAGGGGCGGGTGGTGGTGGTCGCCGCCCATCCCGACGACGAGGTGCTGGGCGTGGGCGGCACCATCGCCCGGCTGGTGGCGGCCGGTCTCGCCGTGACCGTGGTGTCGGTCACCGACGGCGAGGGCTCCCACCCGGGCTCGCTCGTCCTCTCCCCCGCCGAGCTCGCCGAGCTGCGGGCCCGGGAGCTGGAGGAGGCGCTGGCCGAGCTGGGTGCGGCCGGGGCCGAGATCGTACGGCTGAGGCTGCCGGACACGGGAGTGGGCGATCATGAGGACGCACTGGCCCGCGAACTGGCCGCCCTGATGTCCGGTGCGGCACTCTGCCTGGCGCCGTGGACCGAGGACGTGCACAGCGACCACGAGGCGGCCGGCCGCGCTGCCTTGGCCGCCGCTCGGGCCACGGCCGTGCCGTGCGCGCTGTATCCGGTCTGGATGTGGCACTGGGCCGAACCGGGCGACAGCAGGGTCCCGTGGGAGCGGGCCGCCCGGATCGTCCTGCCGTCGGCGGCGCAGGCCCTCAAGCGGGCCGCCGTCAGCCGGTTCGCCACGCAGATCCGGCCGCTCGGCCCCGCGCCGCAGGACGCGGCCGTACTGCCTCCGGAGGAGCTGACGCACCATCTGCGCGGCTGGGAGGTGGTCTTCGTATGAGCCGCCCCTCCACGCCGGCCACGTACTTCGACGCCATGTACGGCTCCGCGGAGGACCCGTGGAGCCTGACCGAGCGGTGGTACGAGCGCCGCAAGTACGACCTGACCGTCGCGGCCCTGCCGCTGCCCCGCTACCGCCGGGCGTTCGAACCCGGCTGCTCCGTCGGGGAACTCACCCGCCGGCTGGCGGACCGCTGCGGCACCGTGCTCGCCTGCGACCGGGTGGAGTCAGCCGTCGGGACCGCACGGCGGCGCACCGCTGCTCTCCCCAACGTGTCGGTGCACCGCATGCTGCTGCCCGAGGAGTGGCCAGGGGGCTCCTTCGACCTGATCGTGCTCTCCGAACTCCTCTACTACCTGGACGAGATGACGCTCGACACGGTGCTGGAGCGGACGGTGTCGTCCCTGGAGCCGGAGGGCACCCTGGTCACCGTCCACTGGAACCATCCGGTGGAGGAGCATCTGACCACCGGCGCCGGGATCGCGCGACGCGTCGCGGACCAGCCCGGCCTCGTCCTCCTCGCCGACCACCGGGAGGAGGACTTCGTCCTCCAGGTCCACCGGCGGACCTCCGCGGACGGCGGACGGCCCTCCGGGGTCGCCGCCCGCGAGGGGCTGGTGTGAGCGCGCGAACCGTCGCCGTGGTCGTTCCTGCCCACGACGAGGAGGCGTTGCTGCCGGCGGCGCTCGCCGCGATCGGCAGGGCGGCCCGCCACCCCGCTCTCGCCGTGACACGAGTCCTGACGGTCGTGGTGGCGGACGACTGCCGGGACCGTACACCGGCGGTGGCCCGCGACGCCGGAGCGCTCGTGGTCGACGCCGCCTTCCGTAACCCGGGCCGGGCCAGAGCCGCCGGTGTCCGCCACGCCCTGGCCCGGGCGGAGGCTGCGGCGCCCGTCACCTGGATCGCGACGACCGACGCCGACAGCGTGGTCCCGCACGACTGGCTGGCCCACCAGCTGGCCAGGGCCCGCGAAGGCTGGCAGGCGGTCGTCGGGACCGTCGCCCTGCCGTCCACCTCACCGCTGGCCGTGCCCCACCGGATCCGGTACGAGGCCACCCGGCCGCCGACCGGAACCCCCTGGGCACACCCGCACGTCCACGGCGCCAACCTAGGCGTCGCCACCGCCGCCTATCTGGACGTGGGCGGCTTCCCCTCCCTGGCCACCGGCGAGGACCGTGCCCTGGTCGAGGCCCTCGAACGCCGGGGCCACCGGGTGTTGCGCACCGCCCACTGTCCCGTCCTGACCTCGCCCCGGCTCCAGGCCCGCGCCCACGGTGGCTTCGGCGACTATCTGGCCGCGATGCCCCGCCCCGCGGAGGCGTGAGGGGCGGGGCGGCACGGGTGCCCGGGCCCTCCGGGCCTCCGGGCTACTTCTTGATCCCGTGCTCCGCCGCCCAGTCGTACGCGACGTCCTCGGGGTCCTTCCTGTCCTTGTCCACCAGACGGTTGAGCTCGGTGAGGTCCTCGGTGGTCAGCACACTGCCGAGGCGGGCGAGCGCCTTGCGGACCGTCGAGTCGGCCTTGCGGTCGGCGATGAGCGGGACGACGTGCTGGCCGGGGATGAGGTTTTTGGGGTCGGTGAGCACGACCCAGCCCTCGGCGGTGATGTCGGTGTCGGTGGTGAAGAGGTTGGCCACGTCCACGTCGCCCTTCTTGAGGGCGCCCTTGACCAGCGGTCCTGAGGAGTCGAGGGACTTGAACTCCTTGAACTCCACCCCGTACACGTCCTTGAGGCCCACCGAGCCCACCGTGCGCTTCTTCACCTCGGGGGCCGCGCCGATGATGAGCTTGCCGTTGTGCTTCGCGAGGTCGGCCAGGGATTTCAGGCCGTACTTCTCGGCGGTCTCCTGGGTGACGGCGAAGGCGTCGGCGTTCTCCGCCTCGCCGTACGGGAGGATCTGGAGACCGCGTGGCAGCGCGATGGCGAGGGCGTTCTGCATCGTGCCCTCCTCCGTGGCCTCGGCCTTCGCGTCGAGGTAGTGGAGCAGCGCGCCCTGGTACTCGGGCAGCAGATCGATGTCGCCGCCCTTGAGCGCGGGGATGAGAATCTCGCGGGTGCCCAGGTTGGGGCGGACCCTGGTCGTCACCCCGGCCGCTTCGAGGGCGGCCGCGTAGAGGTATCCGAGGACCTGGTTCTCGGTGAAGTTGGCGGTGCCGATGGTGACGCCGCCCTCGCTGGAGCCGCCGCCCCCGCCGCCGGATCCTTCTCCGTCGAGGGAGGTGATGCCGCTGCTGCAGGAGGCGAGGGCGGGGACGGTGGCGGCGGCGAAGAGTCCGCCGAGGAGAGTTCTGCGGTTCATGGGGTTCACGCGGCTTTCACGGTTCGTACGGGTCATGAGGGGCCGACTCCTAGGCCTGCGGGGCGGGACGGTGGCGGAACAGGACGCGCTGGAGGGCGGAGAGGGCGAGGTCGAGGACGACGGCGACGACGGCCACGAGCACGGCGCCGCCGAGCACCTGCACGAGGTCGCGCTGGGCGAGCCCGTCGAAGACGTACCGGCCGAGTCCGCCGAAGGAGACGTACGCCGCGATCGTGGCGGTCGCGACGACCTGGATGAGCGCGAGCCGCAGCCCGGTCATGATCAGCGGCAGCGCGAGGGGCAGCTCGACCTGGAGGAGCACCTGGTGCCGGCGCATGCCCTGGCCGCGCGCCGCGTCCCGTACCTCGGGGTCGACCGCCGTCATCCCGGCGTACGTGTTGGTGACGATGGAGGGCACGGCGAGGGCCACCAGCGCGATGTAGACGGGCCACATGGACAGGCCGCTGGCGAGGAAGACCAGCACGACGAGCCCGACCGTGGGCAGGGCCCGCCCGAAGCTCGACAGGTTGATGGCGATGAACGCGCCGCGCCCGGTGTGCCCGATCAGCAGGCCGACGGGCAGGGCGATGGCGGCGGCGATGAGGGTGGCGAGCAGCGAGTACTGGAGGTGCTCGGCGAGGCGGTGTCCGATGCCGTCGGAACCGGCCCACTGTTCGCTGCCGGCCAGCCAGGCACCGAGGCCCTTGAGGAGTTCGTACATGAGGTCAGGCCCCCTGCTTCTGCCGGCGGGTCCACGGCGTCAGGACGTACTGGAGGGTGACGAGCAGGGCGTCCGCGACGAGCGCGAGGAGCAGGGTCAGGACGACGCCGACGATGACCGGCGTGGGGAAGTTGCGCTGGAACCCGTCGGTGAACAGCTGCCCGAGTCCACCGTCGCCGATGTACGTGGCCACGGAGACCAGGGAGATCGCCATCACCGTCGCGATCCGCACGCCCGCCATGATGACGGGGAGGGCGAGGGGCAGTTCGACGGTGAGCAGGGTGCGCAGCGGCCGGGTGCCCATGGCCTTCGCGGCTTCCTTCGTCTTCGCGGGGACGGAGTCGAGGCCCTCGACGGTGTTCCGCAGGAGCACGACGAGTGTGTAGATCGTCAGACCGATGACGGTGGTGGTGCGGGTGAGTCCGCTGACCGGCAGGAGGAGCACGAAGACGGCGATGGACGGGATGGTGAACAGGACGTTCGACAGCCCGAGGAGCAGTCCGCGCAGCCTGCGTACCCGGTGGGCCACCACGGCGAGGGGAAGCGAGACGAGCAGGCCGAGGAGTACGGCGGTGAGGGCGGCCTGCAGGTGGGAGAGGGTCAGGGCGGTGAGGTCGTCGGTGTGGTCGGCTATCCACGACCAGTCGACGCTCACGCGGCCACCGTGCTTGCCTCGCTGTGCACGTGGCCCGCGCGGTCGTGGATGTCCTCGCGGGAGGTGACGCCGGTGAGGACACCGTCCGCGTCGACCCGGGCGACCAGGCCGCTCGGCGCCGCGATGGACTCGTTGAGCGCCGAGAGGAGCGAGTCGGTGTCCCGCAGCGGCCGGACCGGTATCTCCGTGCCGCTCTCCCCGTCGCGCCAGACCAGCGGCTTACGGGCGGGGTCGAGGGTCAGCTGCCAGCGGTCGCCCT
The DNA here is from genome assembly GCF_033109485.1 of Streptomyces cyaneofuscatus. Taxonomy (NCBI): domain Bacteria; kingdom Bacillati; phylum Actinomycetota; class Actinomycetes; order Kitasatosporales; family Streptomycetaceae; genus Streptomyces; species Streptomyces cyaneofuscatus. The sequence continues at coordinate 727,310 of NZ_CP137002.1, forward strand.
TGGGGGCGGGCCCTTGGGCGACCCCGGCCAACGTTGTCAGGGACAGCAGTTTCAGACCGCGCTCCGCGCCCAGGAAGTCGGCCACGAACGCGTCCGCGGGACGGGCCAGGAGTTCGGCGGGCGCGGCGCACTGGACGAGATGGCCGCCGGTACGGAAGACGGCTATGCGGTCACCGAGCCGTACGGCCTCGTCGATGTCGTGGGTGACGAAGACGATGGTCTTGTTCAGCTCTCTCTGGAGTCGCAGCAGTTCGTCCTGGAGCTGGGTGCGGACCACGGGGTCGACGGCGCCGAACGGCTCGTCCATGAGGAGGACCGGCGGGTCGGCGGCGAGTGCGCGGGCCACGCCGACGCGCTGCTGCTGGCCGCCGGAGAGCTGGTGCGGGTAGCGCTTGCCGGTGTCGGCGGAGAGGCCGACCGTCTCCAGGAGCTCCGCCGCCCGCGCCCGGGCCTTCCTGCGGCCCCAGCCGAGCAGCAGCGGTACGGTCGCGATGTTGTCCACGACGGTGCGGTGCGGGAAGAGCCCGGCCTGCTGGATGACATAGCCGATGGAGCGGCGCAGTTCGGCGGCGTCCTGCTCCAGGACGTCCTTGCCGCCCACCCTGATCGTCCCGGAGGTCGGATCGACCATCCGGTTGATCATGCGGAGCGTCGTCGTCTTACCGCAACCGGAAGATCCGACGAGGACGGTCACGCCCCCTTCCGGCATCTCAAGGGTGAGGTCGTGCACCGCGGTTGTGCCGTTCGGGAAGCGCTTGTGGACCGTATCGAACTGGATCATGAGGAGTCCCTTGCCCGGCTGCATATCATCATGCAGAGTTCTCCGTGCCTGAATAGATTGTCAATAGGTTGTCGCCGCGCAGGCGCAAATCCCTGGCGATCAGTGGCCGCAAGGCAAGACGGAGCGCCCGATGGAGGATGAATTGCCGCCTATGTCGTCTCATATTGCGGACGAAGTGGCCCATGACCACAACGCGGTCATCGTCCTCGACGGCCGCCGACTCATGGTCCCAGATGTCGTACGCATGGCCGAATCCCTCGCCCGGCCCGTTCCGGCGACCGAGGGCATGAAGCGCGTGGAGGACTCCTGGAACGCCGCGCGGGAAATCGCTTCATGGGGCCGCGTCTACGGCCGTTCCACCGGAGTGGGCGCCAACCGGAATGAGTACGTGCCCACCGAGGCGGCCGCCGACCACGGACTGCGGCTGCTGCGCAGCCATGCCGGAGCGATCGGCGAGGAACTCCCCGCCCGCGAGGTCCGCGCCATGCTGGCCGTCCGCGCCAACCAGCTCCTCGCCGGGGGCGCCGGACTGCGCCCGACCGTCGTCACCGCCCTGTGCGAAGCCCTGGAGACGGGCGCCTACCCTCGGGTCAACGCATTCGGCTCGGTCGGCACCGGAGACATCGCCGCGCTCGCGCAGATGGGCCTCGCGCTGGCGGGGGAACACCCCTGGCAGGGAAAGGGAACCGCGCCCGAACCGCAGCCGCTCGACAACAACGACGCCCTGGCCCTGATCAGCAGCAACGCCCTGACCCTCGGCCAGTCCGCGCTCGCCCTGCACGAGCTGCGCGGCCTGATCGCGGCCACGCAGGTGGTGGCGGCGCTGTCGCTGATGGCGATCGACGGTTCGTACGAGGCGTACGCGCTCCCCGTGCACGAGGCGCGGCCCCACGCCGGCTCGAAGGCGGTCGCGGAACAGATGCGGCGGCTGCTCGGCGCCCCCGACCGCCCCACACCGCCCCTCGGGCGGATCCAGGACCCGTACGGCTTCCGCTGCGTCCCGCAGATCCACGGGCCCGCCCACGACGCGGCGAACGCGCTCGACGAGGTCCTCGCGGTCGAGATCAACGCGGCCGCCGAGAACCCGCTGATCTCGGCCGACGACATGGCGGCCTACCACCACGGCGGCTTCTACCTGGCCCAACTCGCACTGGCCCTGGACCACTTCAGGCTGTCGGTGACGCAGGTGGCCCGCCTGTCGACCTCCCGCCTCTCGACACTGAACGAACCGGGCTTCACCCGCCTGCGCCCCTTCCTCGCGGACGGCGAGCCGGCGTCGTCGGGCGTGATGATCCTGGAGTACGCGGCCGGGGCGGCCCTCGGCGACCTGCGGGCCTTCTCCGCGCCCGCCTCCCTCGGCCACGCGGTGCTCTCCCGGGGCGTGGAGGAACAGGCCAGCTTCGCGTCCCTGGGGGCGCGGCAGACCCTGCGGGCGTGTGCGGCGTACCGGCTCGTCGTGGGCTGCGAACTCGTCGCCGCCGTCAGGGCGTTGCGCCAGCGCGACCTGCGGCTCGATCCCGGTCTGCCGGTCGGCCGCGCCTTCCAGCTGGCGGAATCGGTCCTCGACGCGGAGCTGGCCGACCGGCCGCTGACGGACGACGTGACGGCGGCGGCGGGACTGCTCGACCGGTTCACCGAGCTGTGGTCCCCGGAATGATCGAGGGCCGGTTTCGGATTTCTCCGAAACCGGCCCTGACCTGCGACTGTTTCCAGTCGGGACGACAGGATTTGAACCTGCGACCCCTTGACCCCCAGTCAAGTGCGCTACCAAGCTGCGCCACGTCCCGATGCGATTCCGCCCGGTTTCCCGGGGCGGCCGCGCAGGACAAACATTACCTCACTCCGAGGACCGGATCGACGTCCGTGCCTTCTGGGCGCGGGCCGCCAGTCCCTCGGCTCCGCAGGCCATGGCCTGCTTCTGGGCCCGGGCCAGTTCTCGGTGCGAGCCGATCGCGATGCCGTAGTCGACGCGGGCGAGCGCGTGCTCGTAGGCGGAGGAGGACCTCTCCAGGTGACGGACGGCGTCGGCGAGGAGCTGCTCCGCCTCCTCGGGCGGGGCGAAGAGTGAGACGCAGCGCAGGGCTTCGCCGATGGCGGTGTCCGTGCCGAACCGTTCGGCGTGCACCCGGGCGCGGGCCGCGAGGTGGGCCGCACGGGCCGGGTCGTCCTCGGCCAGGGCGCGGGCGAGGTCGCCGGCCCAGGGTGCCCAGATGCCGTTGAACCGTTCGCGCGGCTCCAGGGCGGCACCCGCCGCTTCGAGTTCGGCGATCGCTTCCTCCTTACGGCCTTCGGCCAGCAGCAGGCGGCCCAGGATGCACGGGCCGTCCGGCAGCACCATGGCGCTGGGGTAGGGCGGTCCGAAGTGGTAGCGGTCGGCGATCTTGCGGGCCTCGGCGGTACGTCCCCGGGCCAGCAGCGTGTCGATGAGCAGGCACGCGGCGTCCCAGTGGACGGGCAGGCCGGAGCCGACACGGTCGGCGAGCCGGAGTCCCTCGCGCAGGAAGCCCTCGGCCTCCGCGAGACGGCCGCGACGGCGGTGGACCATGCCGAGCAGGGTGTGTGCGAATGCCAGGTGGGCCCCGCTCCAGCCGGAGATCTCGAAGGCCCGCACCGCTTCGCCGAAGAGACTCTCGGCCCGGTCCAGCTGGTCGGTGAAGGTGTAGGTGATGCCGACCATGGTGGGCAGTTCGAAGCCCCACTCGGAGTCGGTCCAGCCGAGGCCGCGGGCGGGGCTGCCGTCGATCAGGGCGCGTTCGCAGAGGTCGACGATGAGCTGGGCGTTCTCGCCGCGCAGCATGGCGTCGAAGGCCCGCAGGGTGAGCAGTGCCCGCTCGGAGTTGTCGCGGCCCTTGAGGTGGTCGGCGTTGCGGGTGAGGCGGCGGGAGCGGGCCGGGCCGTCGTCCTCGCTGGCCTGCATGCCCTCCCACATGAAGTGCGCGGCCTGCAGCCGCATCAGGCCGGGGCCCGGTGCCGTACGGGCCGCCTCGGCGGCCAGCGAGAGCGCCGCGTCCTTCAACTGGTTGTTGTGGGCGAGCGCGGCCGCGAGCCGGAACGTGGCGTCGACCCGCAGGCCGTCGTCGAGGCCCGGCATGTCGAGGGCCGCCCGCAGGTGCTGCACGGTGGTGGGCGGGGAGCTGAGCAGGGTGGCACAGCCGAGCTCGTACAGCAGGACCGCGCGGTCCTTGGGGCGGGGCGGCTCCTCCAGGGCACGTTCCAGACAGCGCCTGGCCGCTTCCGGGGCGCCGACCGCGAGGTGCTGGCCCGCGGCTTCGCGGAGCTGGGCGACCAGCTCCTGGTCGTCGTCCGGGTGGACCTCCAGCAGGTGCCGGGAGGCGGCCGCCGCACCAAGGCCGGCCCGGGTGATGGCCCAGGCGGCGCGGCCGTGCATCGCGGTGCGGGTGGCCGGCGGGATGGAGCGGTAGACGGCGGTCGCGATCAGCGGGTGGACGAACTCCAGCGGGTCGAACCCGCTGACGATACGGGCGTCCCGCAGCCGCGCCGTGCAGTCGGCGGCCTCCGCCGAACTCATCCCGGCGAGGGTGGCGGCCAGCTCCTGGGAGATGTCGGTGCCGAGCACGGCGGCGGCCCAGGCGAACCGGTTGGCGTTGGTGCCGAGCCGCTCCAGACGGGCGACGAGCCCGCTGCCCCGGGCGGAGGCGCCGAGCTCCCGCAGCTGCCCGGCCGACTCCTCGACCGGGGCCAGCTCCTGGTCCTGGACCTTGGCGACCAGCTCGACGGCCTCGTACGGGTTCCCACCGGTGACGGCCCAGACCTCGCGGCAGAACGGGTCGTCCGCATGTTCGCCGAGCGCCGCGCGGGCCAGTTCGGCGGTGGCGTCCGGGGTCAGCGCGCGCAGGGCGACCCGGGTGACCGCGCTCTGGCCGTCGGAGCCGCGTTCGGCCTCGCGGTCGGCGACGTAGCTCGCGTTGCGTTCGGCCATCTCCTGCGGCCGGTACGCCTGGACGACGAGCAGCGGGAGTTCGCCGAGGCGGGCGGTGAACGAGGAGAGCCAGGTCAGGGATTCGCCGTCCGCCCAGTGGGCGTCGTCGACCAGCAGCAGTAACGGCCGGTGGCTGAGGCGCGAGGCGAGCCGGGAGACGACATAGTCCAGGCCGTCCCGGACACCTTGCGGGTCGGGCTGCGGACCGCTGGGCTCGGCGAGTCCGAGCGCCGGCGCCGTGGTGTCGTACCAGTCGTCGAACAGGGCCCGCTTCTCGTCGGGCGGGAACTGGTCGAGGGCGGGCTGCAGCAACTGCCGTACGACGTGGAACGGTACGGAGGTGACGGTCTCGCCGCCCCGGGCGGACCAGATCGTGCAGCGGTCGGCGGCCATCGCCCGGATCTCGGCGAGCAGGGCGGTCTTCCCGAGCCCCGCCTCCCCGCTGAAGACCAGGAGCCCGCCGACGGCCTGCGCTCCGCACAGATCGTCCACCGCCTTGGCAGCGGCGGCGAGTTCCGGTTCACGCTCGTACAACGGCCGGGACGGCTTCATGCCCACCCTTCCCCAAATGGCATGCAGTGACGACGGACGAGCCTAGTCGTGCGCGGGTGCTCACCGACAGGGTTCGGCCGATTCCTTGCAGGTGCGAGGCACAATCGAGTAGTGAACGAGACACACAGGGACCGCGACACCGAAGGCCGGGCGCGCAACGCGCGCCCCCGGGACGGGCTGGGCCGTCCGCTGCCCTACGGCACGCCCGGGGTCGAGCGTCAGCCCGAGGGCGTCGTCCGCACACCGCACGAGACACTGCGGGAGGCACAGCGGCTGCTGGACGCGGGGATGCCGTTCCACGCGCACGAGGTGTTCGAGGACGCCTGGAAGTCGGGGCCTTCGAGCGAGCGCGAGCTGTGGCGGGGGCTCGCGCAGATGGCCGTGGGGCTGACCCATGCCGCGCGCGGCAACACGGCGGGCGGGGCGCGACTGCTGCGCCGGGGCGCGGGCGCGCTCGCCCCGTACGGCGAGGCCCGGCCTCACGGGATCGGGATCGGCGAGCTGATCGACTGGGCCCAGGGGTTGGCCGTTCGGGTGGAGAGCGGCCCGACGGTGGACGCGGCGGCCGAGGCGCCCCGGCTGCTGGGGTAGCCGATGCAGCCCCGCGGTCCGGGGCGGTCAGGGCAGGCGAGGTCCGGGCGGGTCCGGGTCGGTCCAGGCCGGTGGCGGAACGCCCGGCTCCGGTAACGGGGCTGCCGCGCAGCCATTACGATCCGGCTCCATGAGCACTTCTGACCAGGACCAGGACCGGGACCAGCGCAAGGGCCAGGACCGGGAGACCGACACCTCGATAGCCGGGACGGCGGTGGCGGATCCGGCCGAGGACGCGCACGACACCGCGGACAGCGAGGACACACAGACCGCGGCAGCCTCCCGTACCGACGTCGAGACCGACGTCGAGACCGAGCCGGCGCCCGAATCGGAGCCTGAATCGGAGTCGGAGGGCCAGCCTGAGCTCGCGAAGAGACTGACGCCACGTCAGGCTCGGCGGCTGCGGATCGTTCTCTCCTCCGTGGGCATGGTCGCGATGGGTGTGGTCCTCGCCCTGCGGATCGCGAGCCGGTCGTCGGTGCTGGTGGTGGGTGTCTACGGGCTCGCGCTCATCCTGTGCGGCCTGGTGATCGAACTCAGCAGGAACGGCCGTACCAGGCTCGGCAGCTGGCTGCTCGGGGCCGGTCTGGTGGCCGCCGTCGGTGCGGACTGGCTGCTGCTTCCCTGAGCGCGGCGCCGGCTGAGGCTCCGGCGTCGCCTCCTCCTGATCGTTTGATCGCTTCGGCGGGCTTCTGGTCGACCTCTTGACCGTTTCCGATCACCCGATCAGGATTTCCGGTGCTGACCGTGTCCCCCACGAAGGGCCTGGCCTCCCCGTATGACGACCTTCCGCTCCCCCTCGTTCGAACTTCCCCCGGAGGAGCGGGCGTCGAGCCCGTACACCGGGTACACCCGGGCGCACTGGGAGGCCGCCGCCGACGGGCTGCTGCACGCCGCCTGGCGGTGGGCCACCCCCGGCGGGGCGCTGCTCGACCTGCCGGGCCCTCCCTCGCACTCCGGCGTGCGCTCCGACGGGCTGGAAGGGTACGCGCGGACCTTCCTGGCAGCCGCCTTCCGGGTCGCCGGGGCCGAGGGGAAGGACCCGCACGAATGGCTGGATCGGTACGCGCGGGGGCTCGCGTCCGGGACACGTACGCCGGGGCGGGACGACGCGGAGTCCTGGCCGGTCATCCTGGACCACCATGTGCAGGGGCAGCCCATGGTGGAGTCCGCGTCCGTCGCGCTCGGGCTGCGCCTCACCCGGCCCTGGCTCTGGGACCGGCTGTCGGCCGAGGTGCAGGACCGGGCGGAGCTGTGGCTGCGGGGTGCGCTGCGGCATCTTCCGGCGGGCAACAACTGGTACCTCTTCCCGTACACGGTCGCCGGCTTCCTGGAGTCGGTGGGGCGCGGGGACGCGGAGACCGCCCGGGCACGGGAGCGGGCGCTGGAGCTGCTGGAGGGCTGGTACCGGGGCGACGGCTGGTACGCCGACGGGGACGGGCGCGCCTTCGACCACTACAACGGGTGGGCGCTGCATCTGTATCCGGTGCTGGACGCCCATCTGGCGGGCGACGGCAGCGCGTCGGCGCACCACGGGGCGCGGCTGCGCGAACATCTGGAGAGCTTCTCGCTGATGTTCGGCGGCGACGGGGCCCCGCTGCACTTCGGGCGCTCGCTCACCTACCGCTTCGCCGCGAGCGCGGCCGTGGGTCTCGGCGCGGTCTCCGGGCACACCCCGCTCTCCCCCGGGGTGTCGCGGCGGCTGGTCAACGGGTCGCTGCGGTACTTCCTGGAGCGGGGCGCGAGCGGCGGTGACGGGCTGCTGAGCCTCGGCTGGCACGGCCCCCACCCGGCGACCCTGCAGTCCTATTCCGGTCCCGCGTCGCCCTACTGGGCGTCGAAGGCGTTCGTCGCGCTGCTGGCTCCCGCCGGGCACCCGCTGTGGACGTCGGTGGAGGAGGCGGCTCCGAGCGAGGGCGCGGACCGGGTGCTGTCCGTACCGGCACCAGGGTTCCTGATGCAGTCGACCCGGGCGGACGGCGTGGTGCGGCTCCACAACCACGGCAGCGACCATGTCCGCTCGGACGAGGGCGAGCCGGGTGCCGGCACGGACCCGCACTACGCCCGGCTCGCCTACTCCACCGTGACCGGACCGACCTCGGCGGCGAACCCGGCGGACAACCACCTCTCCGTGACGGTCGGCGGGGTACGCAGCACCCGGCGCCGGATCCACCCGCTCGGGGCCGGACACGGCGACGGCTGGGGCTGGGCCGGGTCCTGGCACACACCCGTGTTCCCGGCGGGCCCCTCCACCGCCCCCGGCCTCCGGGTGGAGAGCGTGACGGTGGCACGGGGCCGGTACGAGCTGCGGGTGCACCGGGTGCTCGGTGCGCCGGACGGGGCACGGGCCGAACTGACCGGCTGGGCGACGGAGCCCGGCGGGCCGGTGCGCTCCCAGCTGTACGGGCTCCACGGCTGGGCGGCACCGGAGGAGGTACGGGCCCCGCAGGGCACGGCGTTCACCCGCTGGGCGGTGCTGCCCCGGCTGGCCGCCGACGTGGCGGGGGACGTGGTGCTGGTGGCCCTCGCGTCGCTCACGGCGGAACCGGAGGCCGGGCCGTTGGAGCCGGTCGTGGACACGACGCACGTACGACCCGGTCCGGACGAGGACGGTTACTCGAGCGGTGACTCGGGCGGTGTCGGGGTCGAGGTCTGCTGGGCGGAGGATGGAGTGAGGACGCGGATCGTCTTCGGTCGGGGGGCTGTCACGGTGGATCATTCATAGGTCGGACCATAGATCGCTCACCTGTCGATACGGTCGCCTATCAGTGCGGTCGCCTATCAGTCCGGTCACCTGTCGGTACGGATCACCACCACCAGGGTGCGGGGGCCGTGCACGCCCTCCACCCGCTCCAGTTCGATGTCCGAGGTGGCCGAAGGGCCGCTGATCAGGGTCGTCGGCCGCTCGGGCACCAGCCGGGCCACCGCCTCGGGCACCCCGGCCTCGACGGAGGAGAGGTCCACGACGCAGAGGTGCAGATCGGGGACGAGCGACAGCGCCCGGCGTCCCTGGTCGGGCGAACCGTCCAGAAAGATCGTGCCGGTCTCGGCGCAGCCGGCGGCGGATGCGGTCACCACCGCGTCCAGGGAGTCCAGTCGGGGCGCGGGGATGTCCGCCGCGTCCTGGCACACCTCACCGTCGTACGCGTCGAGCCAGCGCGGATCCAGTCCGGCGGGCACCCCGGTCCGGCGGGCGCCGTGGTCGCGCAGCACCTCGGCGACGACCTGCGCCGTGCGGTCGTCGGTGCAGGGGTGGACCTCGGCCCGGTAGTCGAGGAGCCGGTCGGTGAAGAGGGCGAGGCGTTCGGGGTCAGGGAGGGCCCGGCCGGTGCGGTAGGCGCGGGGGACGACGGTGGCGGGCGCCGGGGCCAGGGCCAGGGCGTCGCGGACCCGGCCGAGCACGGTCTCGCGGGCACTCGTCACCGGGTCCCGTCCTCTCCCTGGTTCCGGTCAGGTTCTCCTGGCCCCTGGTCGGATCCTGCCTGGCCCCGGTCGTGTTCGTCGGCGGCTGCCCGGAGCGCGGCGCGGCCCTCGTGGGAGGCGAACCAGGCGCGGAAGGTCTGCCGGGGCGGGGCCGCCGTGTCACGGCTGTCGCTCCAGCCGTTGAACGGCGGGGGCAGGCGGGAGATCGTCCCGTCGCGTCCCGCGACCGCGCGGCCGAGGCCGGCCGCCTTCTGCGCGCCCGTGTACAGCGCGGGCCTCTTCATCACCGCGGCGGCCGCCTTCATCGCCAGCTTCTCCGGTGTGGTGCCGGTCTGTTCGGTGTGCTGGTGGCGCAGCTCCACCAGCAGCGACGGGATGTCGATCTTCACGGGGCAGGCGTCGAAACAGGCCCCGCAGAGGCTGGAGGCGTACGGCAGCGAGCTGTTGGGGTCGTCGTCGGCCGCGTGCATCCCGGCGAGCTGCGGGGTGAGGACGGCGCCGATCGGGCCGGGGTAGGTCGAGCCGTAGGCGTGGCCGCCGGTCCGTTCGTAGACCGGGCAGACGTTGAGACAGGCCGAGCAGCGGATGCAGTTGAGCGCCGCGCGCCCGATCGCGTCGGCGAGCGCGGCTGTACGCCCGTTGTCGAGCAGCACCAGATGGAAGTCCTGGGGGCCGTCGCCGGGGGTCACCCCGGTCCACAACGAGGTGTAGGGGTTCATGCGTTCACCGGTTGAGGAACGCGGCAGCAGTTGGAGAAACACCTCCAGATCCTGGTAGCGCGGCAACACCTTTTCAACGCCCATCACGGTGATCAGCGTCTCGGGAAGGGTGAGACACATACGGCCGTTGCCCTCGGACTCGACGACGGAGAGGGTGCCGGTCTCGGCGATGCCGAAGTTGGCGCCGGAGACGGCGACCTTCGTCGTCATGAACTTCTGCCGCAGATAGGCACGGGCGGCGGCCGCGAGGTTGGCCGGGACGTTGTCCAGCTCCGGGTCGACACCGGGGATGCGGTCCAGGAAGATCTGCCGGATCTCGTCCCGGTTGCGGTGGATCGCGGGCACCAGGATGTGGGACGGCTTGTCGTGGGCGAGCTGCACGATGAGTTCGGCGAGGTCGGTTTCGTACGGGGTGATGCCGGCCGACTCCAGGTGCTCGTTGAGCCCGGTCTCCTGGGTGGCCATCGACTTGACCTTGATGACCTCGCTGCTGCCGGTGGCCCGCACCAGCCGGGCGACGATCTCGTTCGCCTCGGCGGCGTCGCGCGCCCAGTGGACCGTGCCACCGTGCTCGGTGACCTTGCGCTCCAGCTGTTCCAGGAGTTCGGGCAGCCGGTTCATCGCATCGGTCTTGATGGCGGAGCCGGCGTCGCGAAGGGCCTCCCAGTCGGGGAGCTCGCCGGTGACGTTCAGGCGTTTGGCGCGGATCGTGGTGGTGGCCTTGTGGAGATTGCGACGCAGCTGTCCGTTGCCCAGTTCCTGGTGGGCGGCGCGGGGGAAGGGCTCGTCGCCGCGCAGGTTGCCGGTGCCGTACGGGGAGCGGGGCGGCCGGGCGGGCATGCCGAGGAACGTGCTCATACGGCGGCGGCCTCCGTCAGGACGTCGGGCGTGGCGCGGGTGGCGGCGAGGATCCGGGCGAGGTGGACGGTACGGGTGCCGGAGCGGATGCGGGAGAGGCCTCCGCCGATGTGCATCAGGCAGGAGGAGTCGCCGGCGGTGCAGACTTCAGCCCCGGTGGTGGCGATGCCGGCCAGCTTGTCGTGGAGCATCGCGGTGGAGGTCTCGGCGTTCTTGAGGGCGAAGGTCCCGCCGAACCCGCAGCAGGAATCGGCGCCGGGCAGCTCGACGAGGTCGATGGCGTCGACGGCACGCAGCAGCCGGAGCGGTCTGTCGCCGACGCGGAGCATCCTCAGCGAGTGGCAGGTCGGGTGGTACGTCACCCGGTGCGGGAAGTACGCGCCGACCCCGGTCACCCCGAGGACGTCGACGAGGAGCTCGGAGAGCTCGTACGTCTTCGCCGCGACGACGGCCACCCCGGCGCGCAGGGCGGCGTCCCCGTAGCGGTCGGCGACGATCGCGTGCTGGTGGCGGACCGAACCGGCGCACGAACCCGACGGCATCACGACCGCGTCGATGGAGGCGTCGCCGAACTGCTCGGCGAAGTTCCGGACCAGGGGGACGGGTTCACGCTGGTAGCCGGTGTTGATGTGCATCTGCCCGCAGCACGTCTGCTCCGGCGGGAACACCACCTCGTGGCCCAGGCGCGTGAGCAGGACGGCGGTGGAGCGCACCGCGTCGGGGAAGAGCGTGTCGCCCAGGCAGGTGGCGAAGAGTCCGATGCGCATAGGGCCTCCCCGGCGGATTCCGATTTCACTACGACGTTTTTATGGTCGGACCATACTAGGCTCGGTCCGTTGAAGGAACGGGCCACGCCGGACCGGTCGGAGCGGCGCGCACCCGCCCCTCCCCCGCCGCTACGGCCCGAACGGATCGTCCACGAGCGTTCCGTGCAGCCCCCGGATGTGCTGCTCCACCAGGTCGGCGGCCTCAGCACCCCGCCCCTCGCGCACCAGCGCCAGGAGGGCTCGGTGCTGTGCGTTGAGAGCGCGGGCGGTGGCGGGCCAGTCCTCGACCCCCTCCAGGGCACGCAGGATCAGCGGGCGCACCGACTCCCGTACGGCGGAGGTGAGGGTGGAGGTCAGGGCATTGCCGGAGCTGCGGGCGATCAGGACGTGGAAGCGGGTGTCCAGGTCATTGAACGCGCCCACTCCCACGCCCGGCTCCGCCATCCCCCGTACCAGTTCCTCCGCCTCGTCGAGATCCTCGGACGACGCGTGGCCGGCGGCGGCCTCGAAGCTGGACCGCTCCAGGACGATCCGGGCCTCCAGGACGTCCTGGAGGCTGTAGCTGCCGAGGGCGAAGTGGAGCCGCAGCAGCCGGCCCAGGGCGTCGTCCGGGTTGCGCACGATCCGGGCCCCGGCGTCCGGGCCCCGGCCGGGCTGAGCAGCCAGGACGCCGATGGTCTCCAGCACCCGCAGCGCCTCACGCAGGGCGGACCGACTGACGCCGAGCACGGGGGCCAGTTCCCGCTCGGGCGGGAGGCGGTCGCCCGCCTTGAGCTCACCGGCGAAGACCCGCTCCTCGATGGAGCTGAGCACGAGTTCGTGCGTGCGGGACTGCCGCACGGGCTGCCATTCGACGGACATCCGCCACTCCCTGCCTCGGCCGGTTCCAGGGCGTTCAGCGTATGTCACACATGCGGTGTGGTCGGACCTTTCACCCTTCAGAGGTAGGACCAAACAGAGGTCCCATTCTCCGAGCGCACGAAGGCCCCGACCGGTTCGGCGGTCGGGGCCTCGGCCGGCCCGTGCGGAGGGGCCGGGGGAAGCGGCGGTGCGGGCGCCGCGCGTCAGTGAGTTCGCGGGTTTCCCAGGTTTCAGGGGGCTCCCGGGTTCCCGGGGGTGCTCGGGTTCCCGGGGGTGCTCGGGATGTCCTTGCCGTGCAGACGGCCGCGCTGCGGGTCGAAGAGGTGGGCGGCCGCTCCCGCCACCACCAGCCCGGTGGCGATCAGGAGTCCGTGGCCGATGGCGATGCCCATGCCCAGGGCAGTGAGCCCGAAGGCCATCGCCAGCCAGGCGTTGCGGCGGCGGTACTCGCGGGGGCTGCGCGGGGTGCCGTCGGCCATCGCCGCCGCGAAACCGGGGTCGTCGCGATGCAGCTGCTCCTCAAGGGCGCGCAGCCGTTCGTCGTACGTGGGCATGGTGTCTCCCTCCCGGTACGGAGACCTCTCGGCCCCTCCGGCGCCGGCCCGGTGGTGCGGCACGGGCAGGGCCCCCCGGGCCCTGAGTTCATGATCGGCGGGGGCGTCCGGAAGGACTATCGGGGGCAGCACCCATATCCGGGGGTGCGCACCATGCAGACGCACGGTGGGCCGTACGCCCCTCCCACCGCCGGGGCGGGCGCATCCGGGCGACGGCGTGTTTCCCGCGCGCAGCGACGATAGTGGAGGCTGTCGACACCCACGTCAACGCCCGCGAACGCCTACGAACGCGCGCGTCGCCCGTGTCGACGCCCGCAATGCCCGCGACCGCTGCGACGTCCGATGGAGGCCGTGCTCCCTTGTCCCTGTTCTGGCGGATTTTTCTGCTCAACGCCGCTGTGCTCGTCGCCGCGGGCGCCCTGCTGCTGCTCGGCCCGATCACCATCTCCACGCCGGTCCTGCTGACGGAGGCGATGATCCTGACCGGGGGGATCGCTTTCATGCTCGCCGCCAACGCGGCCCTGCTCCGGCTCGGCCTCTTCCCGCTCCAGCGGGTGACCCGCGCGATGACCACGACCGACCTGCTGCGCCCGAGCCCGCGCCCCGAGGTGGCCGGGCACGGCGAGATCGCCGCCCTGATCGAGACGTTCAACACCATGCTCGACCGGCTGGAGGCCGAACGCGCCACCAGCAGCGCCCGCGCGCTTTCCGCCCAGGAGGCCGAGCGCCGCCGGGTGGCCCAGGAGCTCCACGACGAGGTCGGGCAGACCCTCACCGCGGTCCTCCTCGAACTCAAGCGCGTCGCCGACCACGCCCCCGAGCCGCTCCGCGGCGAGCTGCGGCAGGTCCAGGAGATCACCCGCGGCTCCCTGGACGAGATCCGCCGGATCGCCCGCCGGCTGCGCCCCGGGGTGCTGGAGGAACTGGGTCTGGTCAGCGCCCTCACGGCGCTCATCACCGAGACGCCGACGCCCGACGGGCTGACGATCCGCCGGCAGATGGGCAAGGACCTGCCCGAACTGGACGCCGAGGCCGAGCTGGTCATCTACCGGATCGCGCAGGAGGCGCTCACCAACACGGTCCGCCACGCCCGCGCGTCACGGCTCGAGCTCTCCCTGCGCAGCAGCCCCTGCGGGGTGGAGCTGCGCATCCGCGACGACGGCCGGGGCCTCGGGGACACCCCCGAGGGCGCGGGGCTGCGCGGTATGCGGGAGCGCGCCCTGCTGATCGGCGCCGAACTGTTCCTCGGTGCGGGGCCGCAGGGCGGTACCGAAGTACGGCTCGATGTACCCGTAGTACGTCACGATGTGCCCGTCCGGAACGGAAGCCGGTGACCATGCCCCTCTCCTCCCCGTCCCCCTCCCGGGGCCCCGCCGCGCCGACCCGGATCCTGCTGGCCGACGACCATGCCCTGGTACGCCGGGGGGTCCGGCTGATCCTGGACGGCGAGCCGGACCTCACGGTCGTGGCCGAGGCCGGCGACGGCGCCGAGGCCATCGAGATGGCCCGCGCCGAACGGCCGGATCTGGCCATCCTGGACATCGCGATGCCCCGGCTGACGGGCCTGCAGGCGGCGCGCGAGCTGTCCCGGGTGCTGCCCGGGCTGCGCATCCTGATGCTCACGATGTACGACAACGAGCAGTACTTCTTCGAGGCGTTGAAGACGGGGGCGGCCGGGTACGTCCTCAAGTCGGTGGCCGACCGGGACCTGGTGGAGGCCTGCCGGGCGGCGATGCGCGACGAGCCGTTCCTCTACCCTGGCGCGGTCACGGCGCTCATCCGGAACTTCCTCGACCGGGCCAAGGACGGCGAGGACCTGCCGGCCCGGGCGATCACCGAACGCGAGGAGGAGATCCTCAAGCTGGTCGCCGAGGGCCACTCCTCCAAGGAGATCGCCGAGCTGCTCGTCATCAGCGTCAAGACCGTGGAGCGGCACCGCGCCAATCTGCTCCAGAAGCTCGGGCTGCGCGACCGCCTGGAGCTCACCCGGTACGCGATCCGCGCGGGCCTGATCGAACCGTGACCGCCGGCCCGGGTCAGCCCTTCGCGCGGCAGGCAGTTCATGTGATTCTCACTCTGCCCGCATAAAGTGCACCCGTGACCCAGATGACCCCGCCCGGCTGGCATCCAGACCCCGGGCATTCAGGTAAAGGCCCCGATCAGGAACGCTGGTGGGACGGAGCGCAGTGGACGGGCCACGTCCGCCCGTCACCCGCCGCCGTGCGCCGCCGTGGCATCCGTATCGGCGTCGGCGCGATCGTCGGCGCCGTGGTGCTCGCCGCGATCGGGGGCGGGATGTACCTGCTGCGCGAGGACGACGGGGGCCGGCCGGGCATCGCGGTCGCCTCACCGTCCACGCCCCCGCCCGCCCCCGAGGGGTCCGGCGCACCGGACGGCGGGAACGGGAGCGAAGGTGACAAGGACGGCGAGGACGGCGGCGGCTCCCAGGGCCCCGGCGAGCAGCTCCCGCCGACGGAGCCGGGCTACGCCACGGACCTGGCGGCCGGGATCAGCCTGCCGGTGCCCAAGGGGTGGACGGGCAAGTCGGCCGCGGTCGGCGCCGGTCTGACGACGGGTGAGCACCCCTGCCCCGGCGGCGCCGGCAAGACGTGTGTGCGGGGAGGGGTCTTCTCGGCGCCCGCGGTGGCCCTGAAGCTCACGGCCGGGACGGCGGAGGATGCGGCGAAGAAGGACATCGCCGTCAACGCCGAGGAGTCCTACGGCGGGGACTCCTACGGGAAGATCACCTCGCACGAGGAGATCAGGTCCGGCGCGGTCACCGTGGCGGGGCAGAAGGGCTACGCGGTGCGGTGGAAGGTGGTGACGGAGAAGGGCGACGACGGGTACGTGGAATCGCTGGTGTTCCCCTCCCCCGCCTCCAAGGACATGCTCGTGGTGGTCCGGTCCGGCTTCGACATCAACAAGGACGCGCCGAAGCTGTCCGTCCTGGACGAGATCGTCAAGGGCATCAAGGCCGCGTCGGGCGCGGGAGCGGGCAACGGCGGAGCCGCCTGACCCCCACCGCGTACGGGAGCCGGACCGTGTACGGGAGCCGGGCGGGACCACGGGGTCCGGCCCGGCTCCCACCGCGTTCAGCCGGTCTCCCGACGCACCTCAGCCGGTGACGGTCGCCGGGTCGCTGACTCCGGCGGCCCCCGTCTCCACATGGCCCGCGAACCGGCGGAGGAAGCCCGGTTCGGCGTCAGCGGTGACGGACACGTCGTACCAGCGCTTGCCCGCCCGCAGGTCGACCGTGCGGGAAACCGTGGCGCCCGGCCGTACGGTCACCGTCTGTTCCGCTCCCCCGTAGGCGTTGGCGATCGTCAGTACGGCGTCCGCGGCGCCGTAGTTGGTGAGCGTGAGGTCCAGGTTGCCGCTGGTGGCGTTGTGGCGGGCGGTGGCCTCGGGTCCTGCGGTGGCGCCCGGGCTCCGGAACGTACGCAGGAAGCCGTTCGGGCCGTGCACCGTGAGGTCGTGGCTGCCGCCGGAGTAGGCGGAGTTCCAGCGGTCGGTGAGGGTCCGGCCCGCGCCGGCGGTGTACGTCCACGGGGCGTCGGTGCGGTTGGCGGAGGTGACGTAGAACTGCGCGCCGGCCGCCGTCCCCGGGCTGAACGTGAGCGCGATCTTTCCGCTGTCCGGTTCCACGGCCGCGTCGACGTAAGGCTCGTAGGGGAGCGGCCGGGTGGGGCGGCTGCCCGGTTCCTGAGCGGGCATGGCGCCGACGGCCGGCGGGACGGGCCGGTAGTCGGGGTGGCGCTCGCGGTCCGGGGGCTCGTACGCGGAGGTGTCCGGCAGGTCGTCGGGGGCGGGTTCGGTGCGGCCGAAGTCGAACGCGGAGGTGAGGTCGCCGCAGACCGCCCGCCGCCAGGGCGAGATGTTCGGCTCGTGCACGCCGAAGCGCTGTTCCATGAAGCGCAGTACGGAAGTGTGGTCGAAGACCTCGGAGCAGACGTAACCGCCGGTGCTCCAGGGCGAGATGACGAACATCGGCACACGCGGGCCCAGCCCGTAGAGGCCGGGCCCGTAGGAGGGTCCGCCCGGGTAGACCTCCGTGGTGGTGTCGGCCGTGGAGAGGCCCTGGGCGGCGGAGGCCGGCGGGTAGGGCGGGACGACGTGGTCGAAGAAGCCGTCGTTCTCGTCGTACGTGATGAACAGGGCGGTCCTGCTCCAGACCTCGGGGTCGGAGGCGAGGGCGTCGAGCAGCCCCGCGATGTACCAGGCACCGTAGTTGGAGGGGAAGTTGGAGTGCTCGCTGAAGGCCTCGGGGGCGGCGACCCAGGAGATCTGCGGCAGCTTCCCGGCCTGTACGTCGGCGGCGATCGCGTCGAAGTAGCCACCGCCGGCCTTCACGTCGGTGCCGGTGCGCGCCTTCTCGTACAGCGGGTCGCCGGGCCGGGCATTGCGGTATTTGTGGAAGTAGAGCAGTGAGTTGCAGCCGTAGTTGCCCCGGTAGGCGTCATCGATCCAGCCCCAGCGCCCCGCCGCGTCCAGCCCGTCCCCGATGTCCTGGTAGACCTTCCAGGAGACCCCGGCCTCCTCCAGCCGCTCGGGATAGGTCTGCCACCCGTACCCCTGCTCCTCGTTGCCGAGCACCGGGCCGCCGCCCGCGCCGTCGTTGCCGGTGTAACCCGACCAGAGGTAGTAGCGGTTGGGGTCGGTGGCTCCGATGAAGGAGCAGTGGTAGGCGTCGCAGACGGTGAAGCGGTCGGCGAGCGCGTAGTGGAAGGGGATGTCCTCGCGGGTGAGGTAGGCCATGGTCGTGGGGGTCTTGGCCGGTACCCACCGGTCGTAACGGCCCCCGTTGTAAGCCCGTTGGCCGCCCGGCCAGTCATGGTTGAGGCCCTGGAGGAACTGCATGCCCAGGTCGTCGGCGGTCGGGTGGAACGGCAGCGTCACCTTGCCCGCGGCGTCCGCCTGGTGCCACACGGACTTTCCGCTCGGCAGAGTCACGGGCCGCGGGTCGCCGAACCCGCGGACCCCTTTCATCGCCCCGAAGTAGTGATCGAAGGAACGGTTCTCCTGCATCAGGACGACGATGTGCTCGACATCCTGGATCGTCCCGCTGGCCCGGTGGGCGGGTATGGCCGCGGCCCGGTCGATGCTGCCCGACAGAGCGGCGAATCCCGCCGTCGCACCGGCGATCTGCAGAAACCGGCGCCGATTCATCTCAGTCATGCGTGGGGGCCTCTTGGAGTGGGGGAACAGAAGCGAACAGAATGCTCCAAGAGAACCGAACAGAAGGGAAGGGGTCGTGACGGGCCGGTAAATGCGGGCGGTACGGCCGGACACGGGACACCGGGCTCGGCCGTTCGCCGGGGGTGCGTGGGTCGGGGGTGCGTGGGTTGGGTGCGCGTCAGCCGTGTGCGCGTCAGCCGTGTGCGCGTCAGCCGTGTGCGCGTCAGCCGTGTGCGCGTCAGTCGCGGGGCTCGCACAGGGCGGTGTCCAGGACCTTCATCATCTGCGCGTTGGGCACATTGGTCACCAGGTGGGCATTGGTCACCACTGAGGCGTGCCGGCCGTCCTTCGTGACCAGTGTCTGGGTGAAGTAGCCCGGCACGGCACCGTTGTGGCCCCAGGCCTTGCCACCGCAGGACAGGGCGTACGCGGTGATGCCGAGCCCGTACTCCACACCCGGCGCTCCGGGTTGGACCGTCCTCTCCAGCTCCGCCAGGGAAGCCGGCGTGAGCACCTCACCGCCGATCAGCGCCCGGTAGAAGGCGGTGAGGTCCTTCAGGGTGGAGATGACGGCGCCGGAGGCGTAGAAGTTGCTGGGCTCGTAGACCGTTCCGTCCAGCCAGAAGAAGAAGCCGCCGATCCGGGCGCCTCGGTAGCCGTGCACGGCGGGTTCGGGTACGGCGCGGTCACCGGCCGCCGGGAAGCTGGTCCGGGGCAGGCCGAGGGGACGGATGACCGTGGTGGTGACCGCCTCGTACACCGGCAGCCCGGTCACCTTCTCGATGAGCAGGCCGAGGATCTCGTAGTTGGTGTTGGAGTAGTGGAACGCGGCTCCCGGAGCCGCGGCCGGGGCGAAGCGGAGCCCGTCCTTCACCAGGGCGGCCAGCGTGTACGTACCGTCCGGACCGGCCTGCGGGAGGGGCAGCCCGTTGGTGGGGATACCGCTGGTGTGCTGGAGGAGGTGGCGCACGGTGATGGCGGTGTCGTCGTACCCGTTGCCGGTGACCACGCCGGGCAGCAGGCCGCCGATCGGCTCGTCCAGCGAGAAGGCACCCTGCTCGACCAGTTTCAGGACCGTGACGGCGACGAAGGTCTTGGTCTGGCTCCCGGCACGGAAGCGCTCGTCCGGCTGGATCGGCCGGTTCTGGTTGACGGTGCCCGTGCCGGTGGAGAGGGTCCAGGACGTGGATCCGTCACCGGCGTGGACGCCCGCTCCGGGGCCCGCGTTCGCCTGGAGCGCCTTGAGGGCCGCCAGGGTCGGGGCGTGGTCCTCGGCCGGCTTCGCGTGCGCGGCCGTCGGGAAGGCCAGCAGCGCGGAGGCGAGGCCGAGCGCGAGCGGAAGGCGTAACGTCTGCGACTTCACGGCGTGTGTTCCTCTTCGGTCCGGAAACAGGGCGTTCGCCGGCGCACGGGCAAGGGGCGGGCCACCGACAGCCGATCGCCATGCACCTGCCACAATGAACGGCCGGGGCACCCGCAGGCCCGAGTATGAACCGGACCCGGCGGCCGACGGACCGGCCTTCAGGAATTCGCTCCGATAAACATCGCATTCGGCCAAGTACGCGACGCTTCCCGCCGAGCCCGGCCCGACCTCGGCCTCGTTCCCGCTCCGGTCCGCCCCGCCAACTGCGCTTTCAGCGAAGGGCCTTCAGCATCTCCGCACCGAACGGGGTGATGTCCCCGGTCCGCCCGCTCAGGGTCTTGGCCGCCCACTCCGGGTCGGCGATCAGGGCGCGGCCGACGGCGACCATGTCGAACTCGTCGCTCTCCATCCGGTCCAGCAGTCGGTCGACGCCGGTGACCGCGGAGCCGTTGCCCGCGAAGGCGCCGAAGAAGTCACCGTCCAGGCCGACCGAACCGACCGTGACCGTCGGCCTGCCGCTGATCTTCTTCACCCAGCCGGCCAGGTTCAGGTCGGAGTCGTCGAACTCGGGGAGCCAGTAGCGGCGGGTGGAGGCGTGGAAGACATCGACCCCCGCCTCGGCCAACGGCGTGATCAGGAAGTCCAGTTCGGTGGGGGTCTGCGCGAGCTTGGCCTCGTAGGCGTGCATCTTCCACTGGGACATACGGAAGAAGAGGGGGAAGGAGTCGGAGACCGCCGCCCGGCAGGCGGCGACGATCTCGGCCGCGAACCGGGTACGGGCGACGAGGTCGCCACCGTAGGCGTCGGTACGGCGGTTGCTGCCGGACCACAAAAACTGGTCGATCAAGTAGCCGTGGGCTCCGTGGAGTTCGATGCCGTCGAAGCCGAGGCGCTCGGCGGCGGCGGCTGCGTCGGCGAACGCGGCGATGACGTCATCGAGGTCCTGCTGCGTCATGGCGCGCCCCTTGGGCTCGCCGGTCAGGGAGACTCCCGAGGGGCCCACCGGTTCGGCGTCCGCCACCGGGGGCGCGCCCTCGGTGCGCGTGACACCCACGTGCCACAGCTGCGGGATGACCGTACCGCCCGCCCCGTGTACGGAGTCGACGACGCCGGCCCAGCCCGCGAAGGCGTCCTCGCCGTGGAAGCGCGGGACCCGGTCGCTGGTCCCGGCGGAGTCGTGGTCGATGTAGGTGCCCTCGGTGATGATCAGGCCCACCCCACCGGCGGCCCGTCGGGCGTAGTAGTCCGCCACGTCCCGGCCGGGGACCCCGTCGGGGGAGAACTGCCGGGTCATGGGAGCCATGGCGATCCGGTTGCGCGACGTGAGTCCGCGGACCGTGAAGGGGCGGGAGAGAGACGCGGCCGCGCGGCCGGATTCGAGGTCGGTCACGTCAAGTCCTGTTCATCTTCGTCGGCTGGGAAATGCTCCACTCGACGCCAACGCCCGGACGGAGCGAGGGCATACCGGCCGCGCGCACATGTGGCCCACGTCTCCTCGGTCACTCCCGCTCGCACCCGGCCTGGCCGGCGACGGCGTCGGCCAGGCCGGCCAGCAGGTCGGCATCCGGGCGGAGGTCGTCGCGGGCGGGCTTCTCCTTCAGCCCGTGGAAGTGCCCGACCTGGACCAGGGTCGGCCTGCCCGCGCAGGTCAGCAGGGCGGACCGGTCCTTGTCGTCGGCGCCGTGCCGTTCGACCAGGGCGGGTTCCTGGGTGACGGTGAAGTGGACGAGGTTGTCGCTGTCGTCGTCGCCGACGCCGATGGCGCAGCTCCACAGGCGGAAGTCGCCCCCGGTCGCAGCCTGGGAGAATCCGGCGACGGCCGATGGCTTCAGCGGGGCGAACCCCTCGATGCCGCACGCCCGGGCGGGGTCCAGCTCCTCGCGTTCGAGTACGGGCGGGGCGGCCCCCGGCGGGGTCGCGGGTGCGGGTCCGGAGCAGCCCAGTTTCCCGGTCAGCCGGTCGGCGGCGGTGGTCAGGACGGTGGCCATCCGCTTCTGCAGAGCGCCGTCCCTCCAGGTCTCCTCCTGGTCGTTCGTCGCCTGAATCTGAAGATAGGGCGCGGCTTTTGCCAGGGCGTCGGCGCAGTCGGTGGGCAGCAGGACCCCGGCGTACGTCCTGTTGACCCACCCGGGCGCGCCGGGGATCGGGGCGCGGACCGGGGACGCGGCGGCGACCTCGTCGGCGGTCCCCCAGACGCTCTCGGCGGAGTGCAGGGATTCGAGGCTCAGCGTGAACTCGTCGTCCACATCGCAGTAGGAGAGCCGGGAGGCTGCCACTGCGGTCTCCCTGGACGTGTACCGCTCGCGCGGTTCGACGGTGAGCGCGGACACGTCCGCGCGGGTGAGGCTGCCCCAGCAGAAGGAGGTCTGCGGGGTGGGTTCGTCGCCTCCGCGCAGGGACAGGGCGAGCGCGCCGCCGCCCGCGAGGAGGGCGACGGCCGCCGCGGCGGCGAGGATTTTCGTGCGGGGGGTGTTCATCGGTGGCTTCCGGCCGGTCGGGGGGCGGTGGCTTCCGTGGGGCCGTGGGTGAGGGCAGCCGGTCCCGGCTCCCAGGCCGCCGCGCACAAGGACTCGGCGACGGCGGCCGTGTACCGGGCGGCGGCCAGCCAGTGGGCGGCGAAGCCGTCGGTGTCGGCGGGGAGGAGGCGGCCGAAGAGGTCGCGTTCGCGGCGGGCCGCCGAGGCGCGGAGGGTGGTGAGCAGGCCGGCGGCCGTGGGGAGGCCCGCGCGGCGCAGGCGGCGGGCCTCGGCGGTGACGTCCCCGACCATGCCGAGGGCGGCGCGGCCCGCCGGGACGGTCTGTTCGACGCGGCGCTCCAGGAGATGGAGGGGTGACTCCGCGCCGGGGCCGCCGGGCCGGTCCGGGGCGGAGTGCACGGGGGCGACCGGGTCGGGGAGGTCGGCGCGGCTCAGACGGTCGAAGCCGAGGTCGACCGTGGACTCCCCGGTGGGGTGCGAGCAGGCCAGGAGGGTGAGCCGGGGGTGCGGGGCGGGCACCAGGCGGCCGATGATCCGCAGCCGTTTCCCCGGTGCCGTGGCCAGGAGCATCAGGTTGTCGCGGTGGGCCAGCGCGGGGTCGTCGTCGGCGACGGCGAGCCGGACGGGGACCCCGCCGTCGCACCGCGCGAGCAGGCACGTACCGCCCGACTCCCCTACCGCGCCCAGGAGTTCAACGTCCAGGAAGACGAGGTCGCTGCCACCGCCGTCCGGTTCCGCGTAGCGGGAGACGGATCGCAGGGCGCGAGCGGCCTGTTCGGCGGGCGGGGTCTCCCACAGGGCGGCGAGAGGCGGTTCCGTCCAGGCCGCGCCCCGGGCGGTGACGGCCTTGACACCCTTCCCGGCGCCCAGTCTGCCGTCCGGCGAGACCGTCGCCCCGGAGACCGCGAGGCCGGCCCGGCCCAGCTCCCGGTGGGTGAGCGCGGTGTCCCCGAGCCGCACGGTGCGGTCGGCCACGCCCAGGGCGCGTCCCACCCCGCCGGGCGCCACGTCGCCGACCGTGCAGAGCCGGCCGTCGGCGGTGACGACCCAGGTGCGGGCGCCGCCGTGCCCCGAGTCGGTGACCACGGGTTCGGTGAACAGGCCGTACAGGCGCAGGGACCCGTCCGGGCTGTACGGGCGGCGGGCACGGCCCCGTACGGCTGCCAGCTCCGCGCCGGAGGCCGTCCCCACACGGTGCGCGGTGCCCAGGAGTTCGGCCAGGGCGGTGACGAGGTCGGCGGTGCGGTACGAGGGGTCGCCGGCGCGGGCCGCGCGCAGCAGGGTGACGACGGACAGTGCGGCGGACGCGCCGCGCGGCAGGTGCCGGAGCCGGGCGGTGTGCGCGGCGCGCAGCAGTGCCGCCTGGGCGACGGCCCCGGCCCCGGCCACGCCCGCCTCCAGCACGGCCGCGCCCGCCGACCAGAGAGCGGCGGCCGCCTCGCGCTGGGCGGGGGTTGCCTCGTCGGGGGTGGGGGTGGGCGCGGTGATTGCCGGGGCGGGGGCGGTCGGCGGGGTGGTGTCGCCGGGGGACGGGGTGGAGGTGGGGGGCGGGGTGGGGTCGGGGACCGTAGGGGCGGCCGGTTGTGCGGCGGGGTCGGGAGCCACGTCGGGGGTGGATTCGGCGGCGGGTTCGGGCTCGGGGGCCGGGTCCGCCGCGGGGGCGGCGCAGGCGGCAGCCGCGCGGTGGACGCAGGCCGGGGCGAGGAGGCAGCCGCAGGTGATGGCGTCCACCGTGGCCACCACGCCGCCCGGGGCGTGGAGGCGCAGTTCGGTGTCGTCGTCGACCGCGATCGTCACCGTCTCCCCGTCGCGGTGCGTGGGGCGGCTGCCGAGCTTGGTGACCGCCGCGTCCAGCCGCTTGCGCAGCCGGGGCGAGAGGTCCTCCACCAGTGTGGCCGTGACCTCCGGCGCGACGGGTGGCAACGAGGCGGCGGTCATGCGGTCTTCTCCCCTATCCAGCGGGCGAGTTCGAGTGGGCTGAGGGCCGCCACAGGCATGCCGGCGGCCACGAGCTGCCCGGCGACGCCCGTCGAGTAGCGCGGCCGGCCGGCGTCGTCGAGGCTGGCGCACCCCAGGACATGGCAGCCGGTGGCGACCAGGGCCCGGACCTCGGACAGCAGTCCGCCGAGCGGAGCGCCCTCCTCGAAGTCGCTGATCACGACGACAAGGGTGCGGCTGGGCACCGTGATCAGGCTGCGCGCGTGCCGCAGCCCGGCGGCAATGTGCGTGCCGCCGCCCACGCTCACCTCCAGAAGGAGGGAGAGGGGGTCGTGCACATGGCCGGTGAGGTCGACGACCTCCGTGGAGAAGGCCAGGAAGTGGGTGCTCAGGGTCGGCACCCCGGCCAGGACGGAGGCGGTCAGCGCGGACCAGATCGTCGACGCCTCCATGGACCCGGAGACGTCGGTGACCAGGATCAGGCGCCAGTCGGCCGACCGGCGGGCGCGGCTGCGGAACACCGGCTTCTCGGGGACGACTTGGACCGTGCCGTCCTCCGTACGGCGGGCGGCGGCCAGATTGGCGCGCAGCGTACGCGGCAGGTCGAGCCGTCCGCCCGGGCGGCGGGTGGGCCGGGCCAGCATGGTGCCGGTGAGGGCCGGCCGCAGCCGGGTGGCCAGCTGCCGGGTCAGTTCGTCGACCAGGCGGCGGACCAGTGGCCGGAGGGCCGCGAGGCGCGCCTCGGGGAGACCGCCCGCGTAGCGCAGGACCGTGCGGAGCAGCTCTACGGAGGGGGTGGCGGCGGCCGGGTCGAGCTCGGTGAGGACGTCCTGCCGGCCGGTCGCGGCAGCGGCGGCGAGGACCTCCTCGCGGACGCCGGGGCCGAAGAGCGCGGCGAGTTCCTCGGACCACTCGCGGACTCCGGGGAACGGTGCCTCGCGGCCGCCGCGACTCCCGCCGGGGGTGGGCAGGCCGCCACGGGAGCCCTCGCCGCGCCCCGCGCCGTACAGCTCGTCCAGGGCGGTGGCCAGGCGGGCGGCCCCGGAAGGCAGTTGGTCGGGACGCCGGCCGAGGACGAGCCGCCACCGGTCGGCGGGTGCGAGGGTGCGTACGGGGGTGGGTTCGGGGCCGGCGGCGGATTCCGGACCAGGGCCGGGGGCGGATTCCGGACCAGGGCCGGGGGCGGATTCCGGACCAGGGCCGGGGGCGGATTCCGGGCCGGGGGCGGAGGCGGTAGCGGGGCCGGTCGCCGGGGAGGTCCCGGTGGTGCCGGGGTACGCCGGGTCGGCGTGAGGCCGGGTGGTGGCGGCTGGAGCCGAGGGCGGGTGCCGGTCCGTGTCCCCCGGGGACGGGACCGGCAGGCCGAGAGCGGTCAGGAGGTCGCGGGCGGCGAGGTCGGCGACCGCGCGGCGCGCCAGCTCCGCCGGGTCGTCCGCGTCGGCGAGGTCCACCCGCTCGCCCAGGCGCTCCTCGACCGTGCCCAGCAGCCGGTCCCGGGCGGCCGGGCTCAGGGTGTCGAAGCCGCCGCGCAGAGCGGGCAGCCGGGTCAGGAACGCGGCGTCGTCCAGCTCGACGACCCGGCGCAGCAAGGGGTCCAGGGCCGCGACGCCGACGGTCAGGAGCGGGCCCGCCGCCGTCAGGACGCCGGTGAGGCGGGCGGTGAGGGCGGCCCGGGAGGGGCTGTCCACCGCCGCGTCCACCCAGGAGGCGACGCGCACCCCGAAGGTCTCGGCCTGCTCGTGGCCCGTGAGCACCCGGACGGCTCCGGCCGCCGCCGCGATCAGCGGGGTGCCGTCGGCGGCCAGCCGGGCGAGGGCGTCGGCGAGCCGGATGCCGCCCAGCCGGTCGGCGCGCTGAGCCAGTTCGAGCAGCGCCCGGGCGTCCTCGGGCTCCTCGGAGCCGGTGAGGCCGTCGACCTGGCGCACCGCCGCCGAGGTCAGGAGCTCCGCCGCGTGCGCGACGCGGGCCGAGAGAGGGGCGACGGCGTTCGCGGCCTTGGGGCGCGACGGGTCGCGGGGCGATCCCAGGCCGGGCAGGTGGCCCGCGGCGACGCGGTCCAGGAGGTCGAGCCCGGCGAGAAGTTCGGGAAGGGTCCCGCTCGCGGGGAGCACGGCCGCCAGCTCCGTCAGGCGCTCATCGGCCAGAACGGGGAGCCCGCACTCCGCGGCTTCCGTGAGGCCGCGTACCACCTGCGCGGCCGTCGGGCCGCCCTCCGCGCTTTCGGTGGCGTGCCGTCCGCGCAGCACCCCCTCGGCCGCCTGTGCGGGGGTGACGCCCCGGACTCCGGCCGCGGTGACCATCGCGGCCGTGGCCGGGGTCCATCGCACGTGCCAGCGCGTGGTGAGCCCTTCCGAACCCGCCGCGCCGGTCACCCCCTGCTCCTGCGCGTAGGGGATGCCGCACGCCGTCAGCCGGCGCAGCAGCAGTTCACGGCGCCCGTCCAGGGCGGAGCGGGCCGGGTCGAGCCGGAGGTCGCGCGGCGTCTTCTCGTGCGTGTCCGCCGGGCCGGGCAGGGACAGCGCCTCGGTCTCGGCCTCCACGGCGGGGCCGAGGCCGCTGCGCGGGGCGGCGGGCGCGGGGCGTCCGGTACGGGTGCCGACGAGGACGCGTTCGAGCGCGTGGGCGACGGCGCGGCCCGTGCCGTAGGTCTCGCCCCGGCCGAGCACCGTCTGCACGGCCTCCAGGAGTTCGCCCCGCCCGGGGGCGGGCAGGTCGCGCAGCCGGGCCAGGTCCCCGGCGACCCGGACGACCTCCCTGCCGTCCGCCGGGCCGTAGGGATGGCCCTGTTCACGCAGGGCGACGCAGACGCGGACCGCGGTGCGGACCAGCGCCTCGTGCAGGGCGGCCGGGTCCCCGGCGGCGTCCAGGACGGTGTGCTGCCACTCCGGGTCCCGGATGCCGGCCGGGTAGCCGGAGCGGGAGTCGAGCAGGGGGTAGGTATACGGGATCAGGGAGACGGTGCAGGCCGCCTCCGCGCCCGCACCGGGCTCGCTCGCGGGTGCCGCACGGGGTGAGTTTGCCGCACCGGGCACGTCGGCCGCGTCCGGTGCGGCAGACACGTCCGGCGCGGGGGCCGTCGCCGCCCCCTCGGCGTACGGCAGCAGCGCCGGGGTGTGGAAGGCGCCCACCACCACGGCGGGCCGCCGCCCGTTCGCCAGGGCCTCGGCGATGTGCTCGCGCATGCACGCCTCGCGCACCAGGTCGGTGCCGTCCACGCCGCGCCGCGCCTCGGCCTCGTACCGCAGCGCCCAGCCGGTGAGCAGGGCGGCGCGGCGGAGCGCCTCGGGTGGGGAGCCGGGGGCGGGGGCCTCCACCAGGCGGTCCCACAGGTCGTCGCCTTCGCGGCCGGTGAGCCGCGACCTGAGTGCGGCGGACAGCCCGTGGCCCTCCCCCGGTACGGGTGCGGAATCCACGCCCGGTACAGGTGCGGGCGCGTCCGGACCGCCCCGCGCCCAGGCCCGGTCGGCGAGCGGGAGATCGCAGGCCACGGCCGGGACCCCGTTCCGGGCTGCCCAGCGCAGGGCGGCCAGTTCAGGCGAGAAGTCGGCGAACGGGTAGAAGGCGGGCCCCTGTCCGCCGCCTACACCCGGGCCCTCGGCGGGCACGGCGGCCAGCGCCACCGGGGCCCGGGTCTCCTCGTGGGCGAGCCAGCCCAGCCAGGGCTGGAACTCGGCGGGCAGCTCGACGAGGAGGACATCCGGGGCCGCCGCGTCCAGCAGGGCCGGGACGGCGGCCGCGAGGGAGGGCGCGTGGTGGCGCACCCCGATCAGGAAGGGCAGCCCGGGCCCGTCCGCCGCGAGCGCCGCCACCGCGGCCTCCGGGGTGGCGGGCCCGGCCTCCGGTGCCTGCGACGGCAGCGCGGTCGGCGCCTCGGCGACCGGGCGCGCCGCCCCGGCGGCGACCGGGCGCTTCTTGGTGGTGGCCGCCGCCTCGGCGATCGGCCGCGTCGTCCCGGCGGTGGCCTCCCGGCCCTCCGGGGTGGCCGTCCGCTTCTCGGGGGTGGTCGACTGGCTCATCCGTCAGTTCTCCAGCACCGCGCGCAGGTCCCACAGGGCACGCCAGGTGGCGGACCCCTGCTCGGCGCGCCTGCGCACCGGGCCGTCCCAGTACCCCAGCAGCCGTGCCGCGTCGGCCGGGTCGTCCTTCCGGACGACGCCGAGCAGATGGCCGGGCAGGAGGGAGAGCACGTCCCGGTCGCCCGGGAAGTAGGCGGCGGCCAGACCGAGGGAGCCCGCGACGGAGACCGCCTCCGCCGTGCTCATCACCGTGGAGGGGCGCTCGACCTCCCACCCCTCCGTCGAGCGGCCCTCCCGCAGGTCCCGGAAGGCGGTAACCAGCGCTTCGAGGACCGCGTCATCCACCTGGTAGGCGGCTCCCGCCCGTTCCACCGCGGCGCGCGACTGGCTGCGGACGAGCGCGGTCTCGGCGTCCACGTCCCCGATCGGGCCGACCGTCTCGAAGTTGAAGCGCCGCTTCAGCGCGGCCGACATCTCGGAGACGCCCCTGTCCCGCAGGTTGGCGGTGGCGATGAGGGCGAAGCCGGGGGCCGCGTGCACCTGGGCGCCCTCGCTGCCCGCGAGTTCGGGGACCGCGATCCGGCGCTCGGACAGCAGGGACACCAGGGCGTCCTGGACCTCGGGCAGACAGCGGGTGACCTCCTCGACGCGGGCGACCGCGCCCCGGGTCATGGCGGTGAGCACCGGGGAGGGCACCAGGGCCTGCTCGGTGGGGCCCTGGGCGAGCAGCAGCGCGTAATTCCAGCCGTACTTGAGCTGGTCCTCGGTGGTGCCCGCGGTGCCCTGCACGGTGAGTGCGCTGGTGCCGCAGACGGCCGCCGACAGCAGCTCGGAGAGCATTGATTTGGCGGTGCCGGGCTCGCCCACGAGGAGGAGGCCGCGCTCGCCGGCGAGGGTGACCACGCACCGTTCGACCAGGGCGCGTTCACCGACGAACTTCTGCTCGATCACCAGGCGGGGCGGCACCCCGGCACCGGGCCGGGCGCCCTTCGGCAGGCCCAGTGCCTCCCCCGCGCTGCCCGTCACGAAGGTGACGACGGCGCGCGGGGTGAGCCGCCAGCCGGGCGGGCGGGGGCCGGTGTCGTGGGCGGCGAGGAAGGCCAGTTCGGTGGCGTACCGGTCCTCGGGCGGGGTCACCTGGCGGTGCTCGCGGCCGGGCGCCGCCGGCTGGTCCGGGACGCCGGGCGCGGTGGTGCTGTCCATGGCGCTGGTGGTGGAGTTCGTCATCGGCGGCGGCCCTTCCGGGGTGCGCGGGTCTGCAGTTCTTCGAAGGCGGGGGCGTCGCCGCCGCGGACCCGCGCCCAGGCGGCTGCGAACAGCGCGGGCACGGGGAGGTGGGGCACGGTGCGGATGCCGCCGGCCACCGGGTACAGGCCTTCCTTCCAGGTCTCCAGCGGCAGCGCGGGGGCGTTGCGCTCCAGCCAGCCGCAGGGCAGGAACAGGGTGCGGCCGGCGCGGGAGCGCTTCGCCTCCAGGACGAGGTCGGTGGCGGCGAGTTCCGCCCGGGCCTTCTTGACGCGGGCCGGCTTCCACTCCGTCCAGCGGACGCAGTTGCGGTCCGTCGGGTCGGGCAGGGTGAGCAGCATCAGATACAGGGCGGCGGCGTCCGCGCTGAGGCCGAGGGTCTCGGCGGCCTCAGCCACCAGCTCCGGCACCGCGCGGGTCGGGTCCTGCGCCGGGTGGTGCGGGGAGCTTTCGGAGCCCGTGGAGCCGCCAGAGCCCGAAGAGCCCGCAGCCGCCTCGGGCAGCCCCGCCGTGACCAGTTCCCCGGTCTCCTCGCCGAGCAGGGCGTGCAGGGCGAGAAGGTCGCCGGTGGCGTGCGCGGCGACCGTGCCCTCGATGAGACCGAAGGCAGGATCGTCGGGGCCCGTCAGACCGGCCGGGCGGATCAGCAGCGTCTCGTGGTTGTTGTGGCCGGGCGCGAGGAGCAGCGCCGTGCCGGCCCGGACCAGTCCGTCGGCGTCCGCCCCGCCGGACTCGGGGAGCCCGAGTGCGGCGCGGATCGGGGCGCCGACCGGCTGGCCCGACTCCGTCCAGTTCAGGCCGAGGTCCAGCACCAGGCCCGGGTCGGTCAGGCGGTCGCGCAGGGCCGTGAACCCGGTGGGCAGGTGGGCCCGCAGGGGATGCCCGTACGGCAGGGTGTAGGCGAGGGTGCGCAGCGCGGTCAGGGCGGAGGTGACCGCACCGCGTGCGACGACCCGGCGCAGGCTCGGCCGACCGGTCCCGTCGGGGACGTCGACGCCGTGGCTGAGCCAGCTCCGGGAGCCCGCGTTGAGGACCAGGTCCACGGCACCGGCGTTGGTGCCCGACAGGTCGAGGTCCAGCTCCTCGGGGACGCGGACGAGGGAGGCCAGACGCTCCCGCCAGACCTCGGTGGCGGCCTGGACGTCCGGGCCCGTGGTCCACAGCTCGGCCGGGTCCGTGGGCAGCAGCGCGCGGACCAGTGCGTGGCGGTCGTCGTCGGGCAGGGCGTCCAGCCTGGCCTGGGCCGCCTCGAAGGCCCGGGTCTTGGCGCCGAGCAGGGTGAGAGCATCGGCTCCCGGTTCGGCGACGGCGGCCGACAGCAGGGCGACGGCCTGGAGCGGCCCGATCCCGGTGGCCGTGTGGAACGCCTCGGCGGCCTCCGGACGCCAGGGCGCGGGGCCCTGTTCCCGCACCAGCGCGGTGAGCCGGGTCAGCCGGTCGCGGGCGATGCCCGGTCGGTGGACGTACTCGCGGTCCAGGGTGAAGCCGGGTACGGGTCCGAAGGCGCCGGTCGGGTCGTGGTCCACGGCCAGCCAGTGGGCCGCGTCGTTCCGGGTGTTCCGGCCACGCTCGGCGATGACCACCACCGTACGGGCGCCCTTGCGCAGCACCTGGCCCATGCGGTGCACGGCCTCGGGGCGTCCCAGCCGGCCGGGCGTGCTGCTGTGCGGCTCGATGAGCTCCACCTGCCGGACGGTGCCCGCCGGGTCGGCCAGCGGGCCTGCGGCGAGGGTCTCCAGCAGCACCAGGAGCCCGGCGCGGTGCTCGGGAGAAGTGGCCGGCGAGGCGGCCCGGTAGGCGAGTTCGGGCAGCTTGTCGAGGAGGGAGGTCCAGGACATGGAGCCGCCGGGCACGGTGAACTCGTCGCGCTGCCAGCCGTCGACGGGCGGGAAGGGGACCTTGGACGGCACGGGCGGGCCGAACGCCGGTTCACCGCCGAGGACATGGTTGACGGCGAGGATCTGGTGGAGGGTGGTCCATCGGCCGCCGCCTCCCCACCAGCCGCCGTAGATGCGGTCGGAGCCGAAGGCGGTGGCGTCCCGCAGGGTCGCGTCGTCGGCGTGCTCGGGGGTGTGGTCGAAGAACATGCCCTGGGTACGCGCGGTGTTCCTGGGGGTGGCCGGCTGGGCGGGCTCGGGCGGATCCAGGAACCGGACGGCCGCGACGGCCCGGTCCACCGCGTTGCGGACGAGGCCGGTCACACCGGCGAGGAGGCGTACGTCGGACACCTCGGGCAGAACCCGGGCGACGGCCTCCTGGCTCAGTTCGTGCGACGAGGGGCCGGTGTACTCCTCGACGGCCCGGAACGCCTCCAGGTGCCGGGTGACCGCGGCGGCGACCTCCTTGATCAGCTCCTCCGCCCGGGAGTCGGTCATGGCCCGCAGGGCCGCGGAGCCGCGCTCGTCCCTCGGGCGCAGGGCGTGCCAGTAGGAGACGGGCGGCACGTAGGGGGTGCCCGCCGCGTCGTTGCCGCCGGAGGAGTCGGGGGTGACGGACCACAGGGTCCCGCCGGTGCCGTCGGTGTCCGCCGGGTGGGCTTCCACGGAGCGGTGGTGCAGGGCCACGACCGGCAGCGATCCGCCGGGCAGGGCGAGCGCGCCGAGGGGCACCGGGGCGCAGTCGGCGTCGCACAGAGGGTACGGCAGGGTCGCGGTGCGGCCGTCGGGGGTGCCGGCCACGATCCGGTGGCCGTCGGCGGGGGCGGCGGTGCCGGGTTCGATGACCGTACGGCGGACCCAGCGGCCGAGAACCGTACCGTCCGTGCCGAACGGGGTGGTCTCCAGGCCGGGTTGGAGGGGCAGCACCTGGCAGTGCTCGGTGAGCAGCCGGGTGCCGTCCTGGACGCCCGAGCGGAGGAAGGCGGGCAGGGAGGCGCGGCCGTGCGTGCCGGTGGCGGGGTCGTACTCCAGCCATACGCGCTGCCGGCCCTGGTGTCCGTCGCGCCAGAGGCCCGTGCCGTCGGAGATGACGGCGCGCTGCGGCGGGAGGGAGGTGTCGCCCGCGTGCAGGGCCTTGCCGCCGGTGGCGCGGCCGCCGCCGGGCAGCGGCACGCAGACCTCGTCGGAGGCGCCGGAGCCGCCCCAGCGCGGGATCTGCTCGCCGCCGACGGTGAACACCTCGGCGGGGCGGTGCGACCAGTAGCCGCGCTGCTTGCCGTCCTCCCACCAGATGACCAGCAACTCGCCGTCGACGTAACGGAAGGCGGTGGTCCGCCAGTGGTCGACGGTGGCGGGCAGCCGCAGGCTGTGGCGCAGCAGGACGCCCTCGGGGCCGACGACGACGGCGCGGTCGAGGGTGTTCAGGATCAGCGCGGGCCAGGCGCCGGTGACGCCGACGCGCTCCGAGCGGTGGTGGCGGTTGCGGTTGGCGGCCGCGGCCGCTTCCGCGGCGAGTTCGGCGTACGTCTCGTCCAGCGCGGGCCAGCCCAGCTCGTCGAGGACGCCGGTACGCAGGGTGGCGGCGAGCAGGGGGACCACGTCGTGGGCCTCGAGGAGCCGCACCGCCTCGGGGGCGACCTCGGCGGCCACGGCGCGGAATCCCGAGAGCTTGTTGAGGGCGGTCTGCATTCCGGGGAGTCCCCGGGCGGCCGTGTACTCCTCGGCGCGGGCGGTCAGCCACTCGCGCAGGACGCCCGAGAGGACCGGGTGTGCGGCGAGCTTCGCCATGCCGGCGTCGCTCAGCCGCTGGCCGCGTCCGCTGCCGAGCTCGCCGACGGTGCGGTTCAGCAGGGCGCGGAAGACGGGGTGTGCGGCGAGGGCGGCGAGGTCCCGCGCGCCGGGCGCGGTGTCGGTCAGCCAGCGGCTGAGGGCGAAGCCCGGGGACTGCCGGGTGCCCCGGTCCCCGTCGTCCGGCTCGGCGACGGGGATGCCGGAGGCCAGGCAGAGATCGAGGACGTCCAGGTCGGCGGTGCGCTGCCAGCGGCCCTGGAACAGCTCGACCGGTCGTCCGTCGGCGCGCAGCCGGTCCGCCGCGCGGGCGACCACGGCGAGGGTCTCGGGGCTGCGGCCCACGGTGGCCGAGGAGCGTCGACGGTGCGCCTCCCAGCGGGCGAGCCAGTCCGCCGGGGAGACGGACGGGGCGTCCTCACCGGAGGCACCGAACACACCAACAGCGCCGGAGGAACCGGGAGTACCGGGGTTGTCGGGGAGGGTGGTGAGCAGCTCCTCGGCGCCGGACTCCGCCAGCAGCGTGAGCCAGCCCCGCTCGCCGTCCCGGTCCCGGCCGCCGTTCTCGGTGAAGGTCTCCGGGAAAAACCCGAGGAGGCGGGCGCGCACGACCGGGTCCCGGTGGGCGAGGGCGACGACGGCATCGCGGTAGGCCGTCCAGAACGAGGCGGGGGCGCGGACCACGCCCGGAGAACCGATCAGGTCGGCCACCAGGTCGCGTTCGGCGCTCTCGCGGTCCAGCCCGGCGGCCTTGACCAGGGCCCGCACGTCCTGGGGCAGCGCCGCGTAGGGCGGCATGCCCGCGGCGCAGCGCTCGACCAGCAGGCGGCGGAACTGCGCCCAGGCGTCCGCCGGGGCGAGCCGGGCCACCAGGTCCCGCACATACTGCCGCAGCGCCTTGACGGTCAGGGCGCCGGCGAAGGCGAACTCCAGGAAGACGGCCCGCTGCCGGTCCTCGTCCACGACGAGGCCGTGGACCCGCTCTGCCTCGCGGGCCTTGCCGAAGAAGGAGGCCGCGTAGGTGGTGTTCTCCGCCTGGAGGAAGAGGCGGGCGACCTGCTCGTAGTAGGTGGGGAGGAAGTGCGGGACGGCCCGGCCGAGCCGGGTGCCGAGGTCGTCGAAGCCCTCCTTCGCGGCACCGGCGCGGGTCCTGGCCTGCCGGCCCAGCCGCTCGATGTCCTTGACCAGGGCCAGGGCGTGGTGCCCGTTGGCCGGGTCGTTGACCAGCGCCCAGGCGGGGAAGCCCAGCGTCTCGCGGCGGACCTGGCCCACGACGGGGGCATCGGCGGTCCGGGCCAGCCCGAGGAACTCCAGGGCCAGGTCCTCGGCTTCGCCGAGGGTGCCGGGCACGAGGCGCACCACGGGGCGGTCGCCGAGGGCGGTGTGCGTGTAGGTGCGGGCGGTGAGCGCGTCGGCGTCGTCCCGGTCGGTGGTGCCGGCGGGGAGGATGGCGCCCGCGTCCAGCAGGGCCGCGGCGCGGGCCTCGGCGGCGGGGTTTCCGGTGGCCCGGCCGCGCGCCTGGGCGGGGAGCGCCGCCGTGCCGGTACCGGTCTCGGTGTCGGTGTTCACGTCACTGCTCGCTTCGGTGTTCGCTTCGACGTTCGCTTCGGTGTTCGTCGTCGTGGTGCTCATGCCGCCCGCTCCTCGTCCTCCACGTCGCGACCGGCGTAGAGCGCCGCCGCCATGCGCATGCCCTCGGACCACGCGACGGGGCCGACCTCGGCGGCCGTCAGCGCGCGCCCCGAGGGGTCGGTCCAGCCCAGGGGACCCGTCTCGGTGCCGTACTGGTCGTAGCCGTCGTGCTCGCCGATCCAGATACGGGCCTCGACGGTGGCGCCGTCCTCGACGACCGGGCAGACCGCGTATCCGCCGCGCGACCGGTAGCCGAGCTGGGTGACGCGGCCGTGCAGGAAGCGCAGTTCCTTGAAGACGCCGCCGGCGTAGGTGTCCACGGAGACGGTGTCCGGGGCGAGGCCCGGCGGGCGGCGCCACACCTCGCGGAACAGCTGCTCCACCCGCTGGCTCACCCCCAGTTCGACCGCGAACTCCCGCAGGTCGTCCAGGTCGTCGAGGAGGACGGGGTGCGGCAGGCTCACGACGTCCGGGGTGATGCGGACCGTATCGCCGTCCAGGTCGACGAGGCCGAGGCCGCGGTCGGGGTCGACATCGCGCAGGAACCCGGCGACGCCGCCGTCCGCGCCGGTGACCACCACGTCCCGCAGGGCCGCCTGCCACGCCGGGTCGGGCCAGACCTGGGCGAGGACGGCGGTGGGGACGGGCAGGGAGCGCACCATCCACTGCTCGACGTCGGTCAGGCACCGGCCTTCGTGCCGCTCCAGCCACTCGGTCAGCTGCCGGAGCCCGACGACCGCCGGATCCTCCTTCAGCTTGGCCGGTACGGACTTGAGCCGCCGGCCCTTCCCGTTGCGGCAGACCACCTTGCCTGCCTCCAGGGCGACTTCGTAGTCGCCCGCCGGTACCCACCCCATGCGCTGTTCTCCCCGAATTCCGTACGCCGCCGCCGAGCAGCGGCACGCTGATGAGACCCGCCGACGGCAACGCACCGTGACGAGTGGGAGAGACTCTAGGCGCCCCCACTGACAATGCGGCCAGGGCCCGTCCACCCCCTCGGGAGCGAGGACCCTGCGAGGCCACCCCGATACGTAAGGTGAGCGCCGGAAGCCCTGTGCGTGCGGAGGTGCTACAACTGGGGTTGTGAGCGCGTGCCGTCTCTCGTGTCCCGCATACCGGTGCGGTCGAGCCTAGGCAGAAGATCCGGAAGCGTCGCCGGGCAGGTATTCGTCCTCCAGGTGGCGATCGTGGTGCTGCTCGCCGCCGGGGCCTTGCTGGCCCTGGTGTTGCAGTCACGGCACGACATCGACCGGGAGGCGCGCAACCGGTCCGTCTCCGTGGCGCAGACCTTCGCGAACTCCCTGGGCCTACGGGAAGCGCTGAAGGCGCCGGACCCGTCCTTGATCCTGCAGCCTCTCGCCGAGGAGACGCGCAAGGCCGCAGGGGTGGACTTCATCGTGGTGATGGACACCCAAGGCATCCGCTACAGCCACCCTCAGCCCGATCGCATCGGCGAGCGGTTCGTCGGCACGATCGAGCCCTCGCTCGCCGGCCGGGTGCACACCGAGAGTGTGCAGGGACCGCTCGGCAAGGAGATCCAGGCGATCGTGCCGGTCACCTCGACCGAAGGCGAGGTCATCGCCCTCGTCTCGGCGGGTCTGACGGTGAAGAGCGTCTCCGACATCGCCAACCAACAGCTTCCGGTCTTCCTCCTGTCCATCGCCGGCGGCCTGGTGCTGGCCACCGTCGGCTCGGCGCTGATCAGCCGAAGACTCCGCCGCCAGACCCATGGGCTCGGCACGCAGGAGATGACCCGCATGTACGAGCACCACGACGCGGTGCTCCACGCCGTCCGCGAAGGGGTGCTGATCACCGACGGCGAAGGACGGCTGCTCCTGGCGAACGACGAGGCCGGACGACTGCTCGACCTGCCGGACGACGCCGAGGGACGCCCCGTCGACGAGGTCGGCATGGACCGCCGGATGGCGGACCTGCTGCTGTCCGGCCGGATCGCGACCGACGAGGTGCTGGAGGCCGGGGACCGGCTGCTCGTCGTCAATCAGCGGCCCACCCACCCCGGGGGCCGCCCGCAGGGCTCGGCGGTCACCATCCGCGACTCCACCGAGATGCAGCTCCTGAGCAGCCGGGCGGAAACGGCCCGGAAGCGGCTCAAGCTGCTCTACGACGCCGGGGGCGACATCGGCACCACGCTCGACGTGGTGCGGACCGCGGAGGAGCTGGCCGACGTCGCCGTCCCCCGGTTCGCGGACTTCGTGACGGTCGACCTGGCCGACCCGGTGCTGAACGGCGACGAGCCCGGTCCGGGCGCCGACATGCGGCGCACGGCGGTCAACGGCATCCGCTCGGATCACCCGCTGTACCCGCTCGGCGCGCTGATCGACTTCCTGCCGTCCACGCCACAGGCCCGCGGTTACGGCACGGGCGCCGTCGAACTCGTACCGGATCTGCGGGACGCGCCGGGCTGGCACGCCCAGGACCCGGGCCGGACGGCGGAGATCGTCGGCTACGGGATCCACTCGCTCATCGCCGCTCCGCTGAAGGCCAGGGGCGTCGTGCTGGGGGTGGCCAACTTCTGGCGGTGGCAGAAGCCGGAACCGTTCGACGAGGACGACGTGTCCTTGGCGGAGGAGCTCGTCGGCCGCGCCGCGGTCGCCATGGACAACGCCCGCCGCTACACGCGCGAACACCATCTCGCCGTGACGCTCCAGCGCAGCCTGCTGCCACGGGACCTGCCCGAGCAGAGTGCCGTGGATGTCGCGCACTTCTACCAGCCCGCGCAGTCCGGAGTGGGCGGGGACTGGTTCGACGTGATCCCGCTGCCGGGAAGCCGCGTCGGGCTCGTCGTCGGCGACGTCGTCGGACACGGCCTGCACGCCGCCGCCACCATGGGGCGGCTGCGCACGGCTGTGCACAACTTCTCCTCGCTGGACCTGCCGCCCGACGAACTGCTCGCTCGTCTCGACGACCTCGTCCAGCGTATGGACCAGGAGGGCGACGGCGCCGCCCCCGACGGCGGTGTCCTGGGCGCGACCTGCCTTTATGCCGTCTACGACCCGGTCTCCCGGAACTGCACCATGGCACGGGCCGGGCACATGCCACCGCTCGTGGTCGCCCCGGACGGCACGACGACGATCACGGAGCTGCCGGCCGGTCCCCCGCTCGGGCTGGGAGGCATGCCGTTCGAGACCGTGGAACTGCGGCTGGCAGAGGGCAGCCAGCTCGTCCTGTACACCGACGGGCTGGTCGAGGAGCGGAGCCGGGACATCGCGGAGGGTCTGGAAAAGCTGCGCACGGCACTGAGCCACCCCGGCCGGGACCCGGACGCCGGCCGCCGCGCCGTACTCGACGCCCTGCTCCCCGATCAGCCGTCCGACGACATCGCGCTGCTCATCGCCCGGACACGCACCCTGGGGGCCGACCGGGTCGCCCAGTGGGACGTTCCGTTCGACCCGAGCGAGGTCGGCGCCATGCGCAGCCGCGCGGCTGCGCAGCTCGAGGAGTGGGGTCTGGAGGAGCTCGTCTTCAGCACGGAACTCATTCTCAGCGAGCTCATCACCAACGCCATACGGTACGGCGCGGCCCCGGTCCACCTGCGACTTCTGCGTGATCGCACCTTGACCTGCGAGGTGGGGGACAGCAGCAGTACCGCCCCGCACCTGCGGTACGCGGCCGGCATGGACGAGGGAGGCCGCGGACTGTTCCTGGTGGCACAGATCAGCGAGCACTGGGGCACGCGGTACACACCGGAGGGCAAGGTCATCTGGGCCGAACAGATCCTGCCCGCCGACGGCCGGATCGTCTCCTAGGGTGCGTGGCCTCTACGGGCCGGCATCGCCGGGACGCACGAAAGGCCGCTCTCTCACGGATGAGAGAACGGCCTCCGACCTGCGTTTCCGCACAGTCGGGACGACAGGATTTGAACCTGCGACCCCTTGACCCCCAGTCAAGTGCGCTACCAAGCTGCGCCACGTCCCGGTGCCCGTCTGACCTGGGGTTTCCCCTGGCTGAACGCGCATGAGAACAATACCGCACTCGAGCAGGTGGTCACGAACGCGTTTCCCGCTTGACCTCAACCTTGGTTGAGGGTGAACGCTCGGCGTCATGACGAACACGACTGTCGCACCCGTACGCGGACTCCGCGACCTTTCCGATTCCCCCGGTTCTCCTGATTCTCCTGATTCTCCCGATTCCGCCGACTTCCCCGACGTCAACCGCCTGATCGCCCTCATGACCGGCGCCGAGAAGCACGCCCCCGCCGCCCATTCCACGACGGACGCCCTGTGGGTGCTCTACAACAAGGTGCTCCGCGTGACGCCCGCCACCGTCGACGATCCCGGGCGCGACCGCTTCCTCCTCTCCAAGGGGCACGGCCCCATGGCGTACTACGCCGTCCTGGCAGCGCACGGGTTCTTCGACGAGGAGCTGCTGCGCGGCTTCGGAACGTACGACTCGCCCCTCGGCCACCACCCGGACCGGCTGCTCGTCCCGGGTGCGGAGATCGGCAGCGGGTCGTTGGGGCACGGCCTGCCGCTGGCCGTCGGGACCGTCCTCGGGCTGCGGGCCCAGGGGCTCACCGATCCCCGGGTCTGGGTGCTGGTCGGCGACGCCGAGCTGGACGAGGGCAGCAATCACGAGGCCATCGCCCACGCAGGCCCGGCCGGACTCGACCAGCTGCACACGCTGGTGATCGACAACGCCTCCGCCACCCACGGCTGGCCCGGCGGCATCGCCTCCCGTTTCGAGGCGGCGGGATGGTCGGCGGCGACGGTGGACGGCCGCGACCACGAAGCCCTGTACGCGGCCTTCACCGCACCCCACCCCGGCCGGCCCCGGGCCGTGGTCGCCCGGGTCGAGCCCAAGGGCTGACCCCGCCACCCGTCAACGCAGTTCAGGCCGGTCCGGTCCGTGACCGGCGGATTCTCAGGAGGACCCCTTCATGGACACCATGCGTGACCGCTTCATCGCCATCACCTCGCAGCTCCTGGCCGAGGAGCCCCGGCTGGCCGTCGTGCTCGCCGACATCAGCGCCGACGGCTTCGCACCCGCCCGGCGGGCCCATCCCGACCGGGTGATCAACGTCGGAATCAGGGAGCAGCTGCTGATCGGAGCCGGGGCAGGGATGGCGCTGACCGGAATGCGGCCCATCGTGCACACCTTCGCCAGCTTCCTGGTGGAACGGCCGTTCGAGCAGGTCAAGCTGGACTTCGGACACCAGGGGGTGGGCGGGATCCTGGTCAGCGCCGGGGGCTCGTACGACTGGCCCGCCGGGGGCTTCACCCATATGGCGCCGGGCGATGTCGCGCTCCTGGACACCCTGGAGGGCTGGACGGTCCATGTGCCGGGCCACCCCGACGAGGCCGAGGCGCTGCTGCGGGAAGCGGTGGACGGCGACGACCGCGTGTACGTACGCCTCTCGCTCCAGGTGAACCGGCAGGCGCGGCCCGTGGGCCGCTCCGCCAGCTCCACCGGCTCCACGGGCGCCACCGGATTCTCCGTGGTGCGCGAGGGGCGGGGCGGGACCGTCGTCGCGGTCGGCCCGATGCTCGACAACGTCCTCGCGGCGACCGAGGGGCTGGACGTGAACGTGCTGTACGCGACCACCGTGCGGCCGTTCGACGGGGCAGGCCTGCGCCGCGCCGCGGGTGCCGGTCCGGGCGCCGATGTGGTGATCGTGGAGCCCTACCTGGCGGGCACCTCCACGGCCGCGGCGAACGAGGCGCTCGTGGAGCTGCCCCACCGGGTCCTCGGCCTGGGGGTGGGGCGCGCCGAGCTGCGCAGGTACGGGCAGATGGAGGAGCACCTGGCGGCGCACGGGCTGGACGCGCAGGGGCTGCGGAAGCGGATCACCGGGTTCCTGCCGGCCTGAGGGGCAGCCATCGGAGGGGCGGCGAAATCCGACCCTCCCCTCACCCCTCCCCCGGTCCCTCCAGCTCCGGGTGCGCCGCCAGCAGCCGGCGCGGGGCGACCTGTCGCCAGGCGTCGGCGAGGATGG
This sequence comes from Streptomyces cyaneofuscatus, assembly GCF_033109485.1. Taxonomy (NCBI): domain Bacteria; kingdom Bacillati; phylum Actinomycetota; class Actinomycetes; order Kitasatosporales; family Streptomycetaceae; genus Streptomyces; species Streptomyces cyaneofuscatus. The sequence goes on from NZ_CP137002.1 coordinate 767,819, forward strand.
CGGCGAGCTCCCCGGCGTCCTCCAGTGCGGCCAGCCGGACCCGCAGCCAGGCGTAGTTGTCGTCGTGCCCCTCCTTGAGGAAGAACTTCTCCGGCTCGGTGGCGATCAGCTCCGCACGGTCCTCCTTGGGGCACTTCACCCCCATAGCCGTGTCGTCGTCGCCCAGCGAGGCGAAGATCTTGCCCGCCACCCGGAAGGTGGGCTGCCCCCACGCGAGCTTCTCCGTGGTGTCGGGCAGGGACAGCGCGGCCGAACGGACGTCCGCGGCGGTGATGGTGGCGGCAGTGGCCCTGCTCGGGCCACTGCGTGGGCTTCTCGGACTTATTGCGGTCATCCCGGTTCTCCGATCGGGTGGACCCCGGCGGCCGTTGCCGGGATTCGACCGTAATCCCCGGGACCGACATCCACCCCCGGCCGGAACCCGCGTCGCACCCGGACCGGCGGGCCCCGCAGACCCATTGACCCCGTCGGAGCGGTGAACCTACCCTGAACGGCGTACTTCAGAAAGCGCTTTCTACACCCCACAGCCGGCATCTACCGCACAGGGAGCGCCCCATGAAACGCCGTTCGTCACGCCGGGCCGGCCGCCTCGGCCGTCCCCCCCGGGCCCCATCCCCCCTCATCGCCGTCACCTCCCTCCTGGCACTGGTCCTCGCCCTGCTGGTGGCCGCGCCGCCCGCGGCGCAGGCGGCGGCCCCGTACCGGGTGCTCGTCTACTCCGAGGTCACCAACTTCACCCATGACTCCATTCCGGCCGGGATCGAGGCGGTGAAGAAGCTTGGGGCCGAGCACGGCTTCGAGGTGGAGGCCACCGAGGACTCCGCCGTCTTCAACGACGCCGATCTCGGCCGCTTCCAGGCCGTCGTCTTCAACAACACCAACTCCACCCCGGAGAAAGGCGACTTGCTGACCTCCGACGAACGGGCCGCGCTCCAGCGGTTCATCCGCGCGGGCGGTGGCTGGGTGGGCGTGCACGCCGCGTCCGCCAGTGAGCGGGACTGGGACTGGTACGAGGGTCTGGTCGGCGCGATCTTCGACCAGCACCCCGAGGTGCAGACGGGCCGGGTCAAGGTCCTGGACCGCGCCCACCCCTCCACGGAGCATCTGCCGGACCTCTGGGAGCGGACGGAGGAGTGGTACAACTGGCGCTCCAATCCGACCTCCAAGGTGCACACCCTCGCCCAGATCAAGGTGCGCGACGGGGTCACCGGTCTCGACGAAGGCGTGGACCATCCGTTCTCCTGGTGCCAGAACTACGACGGCGGCCGCTCCTGGTTCACCGCGGGCGGGCACGACAAGGCGGCCTTCCAGGAGGAGGCCTTCGTCCGGCATCTCCTCGGCGGCATCCAGTGGGCGGCGGGCGCCGCGGAGGGCGAATGCACCGCGACCCGTACCGGCTCGTTCCAGCGTACGGCGCTCGCGACGAGCGACCTGGCCGACCCGTTCGAGCTGGCGATCGCCCCCGACCGCCGGGTCTTCTTCGCCCAGCGGACCGGGAAGCTCAAGGTGATCGACCAGGAGACGATGAAGGTGTCGACCGCGCTGGACTTCGCCTACACGCCGGAGATGACCAGTCAGTCCGACGGGCTGCTGGGGCTGACCCTGGACCCCGGGTTCGCGGAGAACAACTGGCTCTATCTGCTGTACTCCGACAAGGTCGAGAAGCGGCTGAACCTCTCGCGCTTCACCGTGGACGGAAACACCGTCGATCCGGCTTCCGAGAAACGGCTGCTGACCGTTCCGACGCTGCGCGGTGAGGGCCGGGCCAACTCCCACATGGCCGGTTCGCTCGCCTTCGACAAGGACGGCAACCTGTACGCGGCGACCGGCGACAACACCGACCCGTTCGCCTCGGACGGCTTCACACCCATCGACGAGGGCGAGGGCCGGCGCGCCTGGGACGCGCAGATGACCGCGGGCAACACCAACGACCTGCGCGGCAAGATCCTGCGGATCACACCGCAGGACGACGGGACGTACACCGTCCCGGAGGGGAACCTCTTCGCGCCCGGCACCGCGAAGACGCGCGCGGAGATCTACGCGATGGGCATGCGCAACCCGTTCCGGATCACCACCGATCCGCTCAGCGGGGCGCTGATGGTCGCGGACTACGGTCCCGACGCGCGGCAGGCGGTGGCGGACCGGGGGCCCGAGGGGACCGTCGAGTACACCCGTATCACCGAGGCGGGGAACTTCGGGTGGCCGTACTGCATCGGGAACAACACCCCTTTCAACGACTACGACTTCGCGGCGAAGAAGTCCGGTCCGGAGTTCGACTGTGCGGCACCGGTCAACGACTCGCCGAACAACACCGGGTTGCGTGAGCTGCCGCCCGCCCAGCCCGCCACGGTCTGGTACGCGTACTCCGCGTCGGCCGAGTTCCCGGAGCTGGGCACCGGGGGCGGTGGCCCGATGGGCGGTCCGGTCTACGACTACGACCCGGACAACACCTATCGGACGAAGTTCCCCGCGTACTTCGAAGGCAAGGCGTTCAACTACGAGTTGACCCGGCGGTGGTTCAAGACCTTCTCCTTCCAGAGCGAGGACCAGACCTTCACCGACCCGCGCTTCGACCCGGTGAAGGAGGGTGACCTGCACTCCATCAACGGCATCTTCGAGGACATGGAGTGGAACCAGCCCTTCGACGCGGACTTCGGTCCGGACGGGGCGCTGTACGTCATCGACTTCGGGCTCGGCAGCGGTACCGGCCGGGGCGGCAGCAACGAGGGCGCGGGCATCTACCGGATCGACCACGTCGGTGACGGCCGGCTGCCCGACGCCAAGCTCTCCGTCGACCGGGACAGCGGACCGGCCCCGCTCACGGTGAAGTTCTCCAGCGAGGGATCAGGGCTGCCCGGCGACCAACCGGTCACCTATGCCTGGGACTTCGACGGGGACGGCACCACGGACTCGACCGAGGCCGCCCCCTCGCACACGTACACCGCCAAGGGGCTCCACACGGCCCGGCTGACCGTCACCGGGCCCGACGAGCTGACGGCGCTGGCGGTGCAGGACATCACCGTGGGCAACACCCGGCCCGAGGTGACCATCCAACAGCCGCCGGACGGCGGGATGTTCAGCTTCGGTGACACCATCCCCTTCACGGTCGAGGTGACCGACGAGGAGGACGGGCAGAGCGGTCCGATCGACTGCTCGCGGGTCGTGGTGCAGTCGCAGCTCGGCCATGACACCCATCTGCATCCGCTGGACAACTACACCGGCTGCACAGGTGAGATCGTGACGGACGCGGGAGACAGCCACGGCCCGGGACAGAACCTCTACTACGGGATCACCGCCCAGTACGAGGACAAGGGCGCACCGGACGCCCCCGCACTGACCGGCTCCACCTCACTGACCCTGCGCACCTCTCACCGCGAGGCCGAGCACTTCATCTCGACCGGTGGCCGTAACGGCGGTGCGGAGGTGGGGAGTCGGGCGGACGCGTCCGGCGGGAAGCGGCTCATCGAGATCGAGGACGGCGACTGGGTCACCTTCGATCCGGTGAACCTGAAGGGTGTCGACTCGGTGACGGTCGGCGCCTCGTCGGGCGGGCTCGGCGGCACGGTGGAGTTCCGGGCCGGGTCCCCGACCGGCGAGCTGCTCGGTTCGGTGACCGTTCCGAGCACCGGCGGCTGGGAGAAGCTCATCTCGCCGACGCCGGACCTCAAGGACCCGGGCGGTACGACGAAGCTGTACGCGGTCTTCACCAACCCGGAGTGGAGCGACGGCAAGGCCGACCTGCTCTCGGTCGACTGGCTGCACTTCAACGGGCCGGGCGTGGAGAAGGCGGGCGGTACGGAGGTGACGGTACAGGCCGAACCGGCCTCCGGGACAGCGCCGTTGACCGTCGCGCTGAGCAGCACGGTCGAGCCGGCGGAGGGCCGGACGATCGCCTCGTACCACTGGGACTTCGGCGACAACGTGAAGCCGACCGGGCCCGAGGGTGCGACGGCGACGCACCGGTACGACCGCAAGGGCGCCTACACCGCGCATCTGACAGTCACCGACAACAAGGGCGACACGACCACCGGTGCCGTGCGCATCGACGTCAAGTGAGAGGCGGGGAACGCGTGAACAGCACACGAAGAGCCTTTCTCGGTAAGGCAGTCGGTACGGCCGTCGGCGCGGCATTCGGTACCGCCGCCGTCACCGCCGTCGGCACCGGCGGCGCGGCACCGGCCTCGGCGGCCGGGCGTCGGGGCTGCCGGCGCATCCCGCCGTCCGGGATCGGCATGCACCTCTACACGATGCGGACGCCGCTCGCGGCGGACTTCGCGGGGACGCTGGAGCAGCTCGCCAGGATCGGTTACGCCACGGTCGGCGTCAGCGGCCGGCACGGCAACTCCTCTGCCGCGATACGGAAGATGCTGGACCGGGTCCGACTGAAGGCGGTCCTGGAGCACGTCGGCTACGACACCGTGACCGGCCCCGGGCTGCCGCAGGCCCTGGAGGACGTCCACACCCTCGGCGGCAGGTGGATCGTGGTGCCGAGCCTGCCGGGGTCACTGCACTCCCCGGCCGGATACCGGGAAGTGGCACGGCAGTTCAACCGGGCGGGGCTCGCCGCCCGGGAATCAGGACTGAAACTGCTGTACCACAACCACGGTGGCGACCATGAGGTGGTGGACGGGGTCAGCCTGTACGACATCCTGCTCGACGAGACCGATCCGGAGCTGGTCGGGTTCGAGCTGGATGTGTACTGGGCGGCCAAGGGAGGCTCCTCCGCGCCCGGCGAGCTGTTCGTCCGGCATCTCGGGCGGTTCCCGGCCCTCCATGTGAAGGACATGGCGCCGAACGGGGACTTCGCGGATGTCGGGTCGGGGGTGCTGGACTTCCCGGGGATGTTCGACACCGCGCGGCAGGGCGGGGTGCGGCAGTGGCTGGTGGAGCATGACGCGCCGGCCGACCCGTTCGCCTCGGCACGGGCCAGCTACCGGTATCTGTCGAGGCTGCGCTACTGACGGCGGCCACGGAGCGGTGGTGCGTTGAGCGGCGGTACGTGCTGAGCAGTGGTGCGTTGAGCGGCGGTACGTGCTGAGCAGTGGTGTGCTGAGCGGTGACGCGTCGGTCCGGTCCCGGGTGTGCGGTTCCGCACCCGGGGCCGGGCTCGTTCAGCGCTGCGGGGCGGCGAGGAGCTCCCCGTACCACCCGAGGGTCGCGTCGATGGCCGTCTCCAGCGGGGTGGGGGTGAGGCCGAAGGCCTTCTCGATGGCCGAGGAGTCGACGATCTGCGCCTCGGTGTGCTGGTAGAACATCTCCGCGTACTCCGCCATGAAGGCCTCGTCGAAGGGGCCGAAGGGGCGGGGCTCGGGGATCACGGTCAGCTCCAGCGGGCGGCCGGTGCGCTCCTCGACGAGGGCGAGGATCTGGCGGGTGGTGCGCGCCGGTGCGGTGGGCAGGTGCCAGACCCGGCCGTCGCCCTCCGGGCGCTCGCCGAGGGTGGCGAGCCCGGCGGCGACGTCCTCGATGTACGTGTAGCTGTGCGGCAGATCGATGTCGCCGAGGGCGGGCACCGGCTGCCCGGTGAGGGCGGCGGGGAAGACGGCGCCGCCGAGCGTGGAGTTGAGGACCCCGGGGCCGACGAAGTCGGCGGAGCGCCCGAGGACGACGGACAGCCTGCCCTCGCGGTGGGCGGCGAGATAGCGGGCGTCGAGCTCGGCGCGCATCCGGCCCTTGCGGGTGGTGGCGTTCCACGGGGAGTCCTCGGTCATGACCGCGCCGTGCGTCTCGCCGTACGGGTAGAGCGTGTCCAGGACGACGAGCCGGGCGCCCTCCTGCTCGGCCGCGCCGAGCACCGCCTCCTGGATCTTCGGCATGACCTCCGCCTGGAGGTGGTAGCCGACGTTGACGCAGTGGTACACGACGGCGGCCCCGGCCACGGCCGCGCGGGCCCCCTCGGGGGTCGCGACATCGGCGGCGTACCGCTCGACGCCCTCGATCGCCGGGCCGTCGCCCGACCGGTCGACGAGCCGGACCGGGTGGCCCCGGCGGACCAGCTCCGTGGCCAGAGCCGTACCGGCGGGTCCGGAACCGAGGACGGTGTGCAGAGCGAGTGCGGTGGTCATGGCGTGCCCCTTCGAGGTGGATCGGTCCGTCACTTCTGTTAGATACCTTAACTCTCGCGATAGCCCATAGCAATAGCGCTTGTTAGACTCTGTAACCGAAGTGAGCTCGGCAGGTGAGAGCAGGCGAGAGGGGACCGTGATGGAACGGGCCCAGCAAGGACCGCGCGCCCGGTACCGGGAACAGACCCGTGCGGAGATCAAGGACCTGGCGCTGCGGCAGCTCGCGGAGGGCGGCGGCACCGCTCTCGCGCTGACGCGGATCGCCAAGGAGATGGGCCTCTCCGGCCCCGCCCTCTACCGCTACTTCGCCGGCCGGGACGATCTGCTCAACGCCCTGATCAGGGACGCGTACGACGACGCTGCCGCCGCGATGGCACGGGCGGCGGCCCGCTCGGCGAAGGGGTCCCGGGGCGTCCGCGCACGGCTGCACGATCTGGCCGAGGCGTACCGCACCTGGGCGATCGCCGAGCCGCACCGCTATCTGCTGATCCAGGGCGCCCCGGTCCCCGGCTATGTGGCCCCGGCCGACACCCTGGAGCGAGCGCGTGCGGTGCTGGGCCCCTTCCTGCCGCTCTTCGCCACCGGGAGCCCCGGACCGGCGGTGGCCGCCACGGTGGACGAGATGACCGCCTGGCTCGCGGCGGACGGGACGGTGGGGGCCTGGGTGGCCCGGTACGCCCCGGAGGCGGCCGGCGCTCCTGATGCCCCGGCCGGGGAGGCCCGGGCGGCCTCGGCGCTGGCGGGGGCGGTGCTGGCCTGGACCCAGCTGCACGGCTCGGTGAGCCTGGAGGTGGCCGGCCAGTTCGCCGGGATGGCACACCGGGGCGGCACGCTGCTGGGCGCCCACATGGAGATGCTGGCGGACGCGTTCGGGCTGGATCAGGAACCGGCATGAGGGAGGCCCCAGCCCCGATCCTGCTCTACGCCCCTCAGTCCTGCGCCGACACCGCCCCCAGCAGGTCGCGGATGTGCGCCGCGGCGGCGCGGAACTCCGGGCGCCCCAGCGTCTCGCTGTAGTCGCGCTCGGCCGGCAGCCCCACCTCGATGATCTCCGTGATGGTGCCCGGGCGCGGGCTCATGACCACCACCCGGTCGGCCAGATAGACGGCTTCCGAGATCGAGTGGGTGACCAGCAGCACCGTCGTACCGGTGGACCGCCAGATCCGGTTCAGCTCGGTGTTCATCTGCTCGCGGGTCAGGGCGTCCAGCGCGCCGAACGGCTCGTCCATCAGCAGGACCGGCGGTTCGTGGAGCAACGCCCGGCAGAGCGCGACCCGTTGCTGCATTCCGCCGGAGAGCTCGTGCGGGTAGGCGTCCTCGAATCCGGTCAGGCCGGTCATCCGGATCAGCTCGTCGGCCCGTCCGCGCGCCTGGGCCGCCGGCATCCGGCGGATCTCGGCCTGGAGCAGGATGTTGCGCAGCGCGGAGCGCCACTCCAGCAGGGCCGCGCGCTGGAAGACGTAACCGATGTCGTGGCGTGGCCCGGTGACCCGCTCGCCGCCGAGCAGGACCTCGCCGGAGGAGGCCGTGAGCAGCCCGGCGACCAGCTTCAGCAGCGTGGACTTGCCGCACCCCGACGGTCCGACGATGGCGACGAACTCCCCCGGCGCCACATCCAGCGAGACATCGCTCAGCGCCGTGACATCGCGCTTCTTGCTGCGGAACCGCACGGCTACATCGGCCAGTTGGACCGCCGCCGCCCCAACACCACCGGACGGCACGGGCACTGTCGTCGTCTGCTCCTTCGGCATCGTTGTCATCCCTTCAGCGCCGTCTTCGTGTCCCAGTAGTCGGCCACGGCCTTCGGCGAGGCCACGATGCCCGCCTCGGCGAACACGTCGATGGTCTGCTGCCAGTCGGCCTCGGTGTTGACGCCGGGCGCCTTGCCCTCGGTCGCCTCGGTGTGCAGCAGGGTGAGTGTCGTGGCGAACTGCTCCGACAGGACGGATTTCGGAGGCAGTTGCTCGGACGCGCCCTCCATCGCCTCGACCGCCGGCCCCGGCTCCTTCGCCGCTGCCGCCCACGACTCGCTCACCGCCTTCACCATGCGCTGGGCCAACTCCGGCTTGGCGGTGAGGATCTTCTGTCCGGCGAGGAGCCCGTTGGAGTAGAAGTTCAGCCCGTGCTCGGAGAACCGGAGGTACGAGACCGGCTTCTTGGCCTTGTCCTGCATGGTGGGCCCCTGGTCGCTCGCGTAACCGAGCAGCCCGTCGGTCTTCCCGGAGATGACGGCGGCGATCTTGCCCGCCGGGTCGGTGTTCTGGACCTTGACGTCCGACTCGCCGATGCCGTTCTTCTTCAGGAAGATCGGGAAGGTCTTGGAGAGCGCGTCCCCGGCGGTCCCGGCGATCGTGCGGCCCTTGAGATCACCGGGCGCGGCGATGCCCTTCGCGTCGAAGGACTGCACGGAGGCGGGCGTGGTCTGGAGGAAGACACCGAGGCTCTTCACCTTGACGCCCTGGTCCACACCCGCGAGCAGCGCCGGGGTGTCCGCCCAGCCGAAGTCGCTCTGCCCGGCGGCGGTTGCCTGGACGGTCTTCTGCGAGCCCTGGCCCGACCGGACGTCCAGGTCGATGCCGTGCTTCTCGAAGATCTTCTGCTGTTTTCCGTAGTAGAACGGCGCGTGTTCGCCGTACGGATACCAGTTGAGCGTCAGCGTGACCCGGTCCAGCTTCTTGCCGGAGTCGCTGGTGGTGGTCGACGCGTCGTTGCCGCCGCAGGCGGTCGCCACCAGGACGAGGGGTACGGCACCGATCAGGAGTCTGCGCGCGTGCATGAGCTGGCCCTTCTCGCAACGGGACGGTGGCTTCCGGGAGTTCAGTACGTGGTGGTCGCCGAGGTCTCCCGGCGGCTCGCGTGCCACGGCAGCAGCAGCTTCTCGGCGATCTCGACGACGACGAAGAGCACGACGCCGATCAGCGACATCACGAGCAGCCCGGCGAAGAGCATCGGGGTGTCCAGGTTGCCGTTGGCCTGGAGGATCACATAGCCGAGGCCCTCGTTCGCCCCGACGAACTCGCCCACCACCGCACCGGTCACCGCGAGGGTGACGGCGACCTTGAGGCCCGAGAACAGGTGCGGGAGCGAGGCCGGGAAGCGGATCTTCAGGAAGGTCTGCCAGGGCTTCGCCCCCATCGTGGCGGAGAGTTGGAGCATCTCCGGGTCGACGGCCTTGAGACCGGTGACCATCGAGATCACCACCGGGAAGAAGGCGATGAGGACGGCGATGAGGATCTTGGGTGCGATACCGAAGCCGAGCCACACCACGAAGAGCGGGGCGATGGCGATCTTCGGGACGACCTGGGCGAAGAGGAGGATGGGGTAGAGCGTCCGCTCGACGGTGGAGGAGTACACCATCACCACCGCCGCGAACACCCCGACGACGACAGCGATGACGAAGCCGAGGAGCGTCTCGTACGTCGTCACCCAGCTGTGCTGCCAGAGGTAACCCGCCTTGCCCGTCAGGACATCGAGGGTCGCGCCGGGCGACGGCACGAGATACGGCTCGACGAGCTCGGCCGCCGCGATCATCCACCAGAGCGCGAAGCAGGCGAGCAGCAGCGCCACGGGCCGCCAGCTCCGCTCCGCGGCGCGGGCCAGCCGCTCCCCCGCCGTGGGGCCCGCCCGGCGGGCGACCCCCGCCACCTCGGCGGGCCTCTTGGCCAACGCGGTCTCACTCACGGTGAACTCCCTGTAAGGCGGGGTCGGTTGTGACGAGCTGTGCGATCCTGCGATGCGAGTGGTGGTGATCTGAAGGCGCTTTCAGAAAGCGCTTTCTGGTAAGGTGACGCCACGCTAATGACTGTTCGCGCACACGGTCAATAGGTCGTCCCGAAGTTTCGGGGCCCTGCCACCACCGCACCCCTGGGGGTCGAGTTGAGTGAACGGGAAACACCTCTCCACCCCGATGCGCGCCGCCGCGTCCCGGCCCCCCACGTGACGCTGGACGCGGTGGCCCGCGAGGCGGGCGTATCGCTGGCCACCGCCTCCCGGGCGCTGAACGGCACCACCCGGGTCCGCGACGATCTGCGCAGCCGGGTGCGCGCCGCGGCCGACCTCCTCGGCTACATCCCCAACGCCCATGCCCAGGCCCTCGCCAGCTCCGACGGCAACCGTACGGTGGGGCTGATCTGCCACGACGTCAGCGACCCGTACTTCGCCGGCATCGCGAGTGGGGTGATGCGGGCGGCGGCGGAGCAGGACCTGCTGGTGATGCTCGCCTCCACCTTCCGTGAACCGGCCCGGGAGATCGCGTACGTCTCGATGCTGCGGGCCCAGCGGGCGAGGGCCATCCTGCTGATCGGCTCCGGGTTCCAGGACCGGGCCTGGGAGCGGGCGATGGACGCGGAGCTGGATCCGTACGTGCGCGCGGGCGGCCGGGTCGCGGTGGTCAGCCGGCACCGGTCGCTGCGGGTGGACACCGTGCAGCCGGAGAACCGGGCCGGGGCGGCGGAGCTGGCGAAGGCGCTGGTGGCGCTCGGGCACCGGGAGTTCGCCGTGCTCACCGGGCCGTCCGAACTGACCACGGTGGCCGACCGGTTGGCGGGATTCCGGGAGGGGCTGGCCCAGGCGGGCATCGGTCTCGACCAGGTGGTGCGGGGGGCGTTCACCCGGGAGGGCGGCCATCTGGCGGCGCGGCGGTTACTGGCATCCGGCGGCCCCCGGCCGACCTGCGTCTTCGCGGTGACCGATGTGATGGCGGTCGGTGCGCTGGCCGCGCTGCGCGAGGCGGGGGTGCGGGTGCCGGAGGACATGTCGCTGGCGGGGTTCGACGACATCCCCGTCGTACGGGAGCTGTCGCCGCCGCTGACCACGGTGGCGCTGCCGCTCACCGAGATGGGCGAGCGCGTGATCGCGCTGGCCCTGCGCACACCGTCGGGGGCGGGGCGCTCGCGGGTGGTCCGGATCGACGGGGAGGTGGTGCTGCGGGGCAGCACGGGCCCACCGCCGCACGGGAGTTGAAACCACCGGTCACCGTTTCATCAGGGGTGGCGGTAGCCCTCCCGGTGGTCGATCTGGCGGACGAGCTCCTGGGCGAGGGACTTGATGGTGTCCAGGCCCGCACGGCCCCAGGGGCGCGGCACGGTGTCGACGGCGCAGACGGTGCCCAGCGCGATGCCCGTACGGTCGATGAGCGGGGCACCGAGGTAGGAGCGGACGCCTATGTCGTCGACGACCGGATTGCCGGCGAACCGCGGGTAGTCGCAGACGTCGTCCAGGACGAGCGCCTTGCGCCGGACGACGACATGCGGGCAGTAGCCGTGGTCGCGGGCCATGTGGCGGGCGCCGCGGTGGCCGCCCGCCGCGACGGCCCCGATGTCCTGACCGCCCCGATTGCCCGTCGGCGTGTGCAGCCCCGCGAAGAACTGCCGGTTCTCGTCGATGAAGTTGACCATCGAGAAGGGTGACGCGGTCACTTCGGCCACCTTGTCGGCGAAGGCGTCGAAGCTGTCGAACGAGGCGTCGGGGCGTTCACCGAGATCCAGCCTCCGCAGCCGCTCCGCGCGGGCCGGGCCGTCCCGGTCGGCGGGGGTCAGCAGCATCCGGCCGGTGGCGAAGGACGTCACTGGTGGGCTCCGAAGGCCTGGAGCGGGGCGGGCGCCGAGGTCGCGTTGATCAGATGCTGTACGAGGGTGACCAGCGCCCCCGTACCGGAGCTGGCGATCCGCGCGTCGCACAGGACGACCGGCACCGCGGGTCCAAGGTCGAGCGCGGCCCGGATCTCGTCGGGCTCATAGCGGTAAGCGCCGTCGAACTCGTTGACCGCCACGATGAATCCGATGCCGCGCCGCTCGAAGAAGTCCACGGCGGCGAAGCACTCCGCGAGCCGCCGGGTGTCGGCGAGCACCACGGCGCCGAGCGCGCCGTTGGAGAGCTCGTCCCACATGAACCAGAAGCGCTCCTGGCCCGGCGTCCCGAACAGGTACAGGACGTGCTGTTCGGAGAGGGTGATGCGGCCGAAGTCCATGGCGACGGTGGTGGCCGTCTTGGACTCGACGCCGTCCAGGTTGTCGGTGCCCACGCTGGACTGGGTGAGCAGCTCCTCGGTGGACAGCGGGGCGATCTCGCTGACCGCGCCGACGAAGGTCGTCTTGCCGACGCCGAATCCGCCCGCGACCAGGACCTTGAGGGCCACGGGGAAGAACTCGGTGGTTCCGGTGCGGTCAGAGCTGTCGTCGTAAACCATCGAGCACTGCCTCCAGCAGGGATCGGTCGGTGGGTGTGTCATGGAATGCGGGGGCGTGCGCGGTGACCGCTCCGCAGCCGACCAGGTCGGAGAGGAGGACCTTGGTGACGACCGCGGGCAGCCGGAGGTGTGCGGCGATCTCGGCGACGGACATGGGGCCCTCGCACAGTCCGAGGGCCATGGTGTGTTCGGGGCCGAGGGGGATGTCGGGTTCGATGCCCGTGGCCATGACCAGGGAGAGCAGATCGAATCCGGTGGACGGCCGGGTGCGGCCGTTGCTGACGGTGTACGGGCGGATCAGCCGGCCGGCCGCGTCGTCGAGCAGGGGCCCGTCCTGCGGGGCCGGCATCCTCACAGCCCCGGGGTGAACGGTGCCCCGGCCGGCTGCCGCAGCGGGGTCATCAGATAGGGGCGGACGCTCTTGACCAGCATCGCCATCTCGTAGCCGAGCACCGCCGCGTCCGCCTCGCGTCCGGCGAGGACGGCGAGACAGGTGCCGGACCCGGCGGTGGAGACGAACAGGAGCGTGGAGTCGAGTTCGACGACCACCTGCCGGACGTCGCCGTTGTCCCCGAAGCGGGCGCCGGCGCTGCGGCCCAGGGAGTACAGCCCGGCGGCCAGGGCGGCCATGTGGTCGGCGCTGTCGGGGTCCATGCCGTGGACGGATTTCACCAGTCCGTCGGCCGAGAGCAGCACCGCGCTGCGCGTGTAGGGCACGCGTTGGACCAGTCCGCTCAGCAGCCAGTCCAGGTCCGAGACCTGACCGGCCTGCATGTCGCTCGGCATCGTGTCTACTCCTTGAAAGTCGTGTCTTTACGGGGTTCCGGCACGGCGTGGCCCGGCAGGAAGGTCTCGTGCCCGGCCTGCGGGCGGCCGAGGGGCGTGGGCGCTTGGGGCGCTCCGCGTACGGATTCGGTGGCTCCGCGTACGGGGAGGGGGGCGAGGGCCTCCAGGGGCGCGTCGAGCGCGGTCGGCGCACCGGTGGCATCGCCGTATCCGCCGCCGGTCCCCTCCTCCTGCGCCGTCTGGGCCGTCTGGGCCTCGGCGAGGTCGACGCCGCGCCGGAAAGCGGCCATCAGGCCCGGGTCGTGCAGGGCGTGCTCGTCCTCGACGCGGGGCACGGGCGCCTCGCGCAGCTGCGGGACGAGGTGTTCCTGGTTGGCCCGCTTGGGGAGTTCGGGGCGGGCGGCGGGCGGCGCGGGCCGGTCGACCCGCTCGGGGACGAAGGCGGCCGGGGCGGGGCGGTCGGCGTGCTCCGGTGCGAAGGCGGCCGGCGCGGGCCGGTCGGGGGCGGACGCGGCCGGTGCGGGCCGGTCGACCCGCTCGGCGCGCAGCGGGAGGGGCGGGGCCTCGCCCCGGGGCCCCGGCGTGCGGCTCTCCGGTGCGGCGTGGGCGTGCGAGCCCGGCGCCTGGGCGTCGCGCGGGTGACCGGAGGGCGCCTGGCCGACGGGCGTTCGGCCGGGAGGCGCCTGGCCGGGGAGTGCCTGCCCAGGCGGTGCGGGGACGGCCTGCGGCTGGGCGGCCCGCACCTGCGGCGGTGCGGCCGGGGCCGTGCGTCCGTCGTCGGCGGGCGGCCGGTGCACGGCTCCGGGCGGCGGCACGGGGGCGGCGCCGGGAGCTGTCGCGGCGTCCGGGTCGGCCCCGAGGAGGGTCTGCGGCAGGACGAGGACCGCCTGCGTGCCGCCGTAGATGTTGCTCTGGAGACGGACCGCGATGCCGTGGCGACGGGCCAGGGCCGAGACGACGAACAGGCCGATCCGGCCGTCCTGGAGCAGATGGGCGACGTTGACCTGGTCGGGGTCGGAGAGCAGGGCGTTCATCCGGTTCTGCTCGTGGTCCGGCATCCCGAGGCCGCGGTCCTCCACCTCCAGCGCGAGTCCGGCAGTGACGCGCTGGACGCGCAGCAGGACCTGGGTGTGCGGGGCGGAGAACACCGTGGCGTTCTCGACCAGTTCGGCCAGCAGGTGGATCACGTCGGCGACGGCGTGGCCGCGCAGGGTGCCCTCCATCGGCGGGACCAGCTTGACCCGGGGGTACTGCTCCACCTCGGCGATGGCCGAGCGCAGCACCTCGGTCATGGTGACCGGGTTGCTCCACTGGCGCCGGGAGACGGCCCCGCCGAGGACGGCGAGGTTCTCCGCGTGGCGGCGGATCCGGGTGGCCAGGTGGTCGACGTGGAAGAGGCCCTTGAGCAGGTCGGGGTCCTCGACCTCGTGCTCCAGCTCGTCGAGGATCTGGATCTCGCGGTGGACCAGGGACTGGAGCCGCCGGGCGAGGTTGACGAAGACCTCGACCTTCTGTTCGTTGCCGGTGGAGCTGAAGAGCTGCGAGGCCTGGACGACGGCGGTGACCGCGGCGTCCTGGGCCCGCCCCATCTCCTGGGCGAGCAGGTCGAAGGCGTCGCCGTCGGGGGCGGGCGGCGGCGAGGGGCGCCTGGGGCCGACGGGCTCCCCGGCCCGGAGCTGCTCCACCACCCGCTGGAGCTCGGCCTGGCCCTGGGCGCTGGCGCGGCGGAGCGTCAGCGCCCGGTCGAGCACGGCACCGGCCACGCGGTGGGCACCGAGGTAGGCGGCCGCGACGGCGGCGACGGCCAGGGCGGCCGATCCGCCGAGTGCGGCCCAGAGGCCCGGGGACGGGTCGACACCACCGTCCCGGACGGTGAAGATGACGGCTGCCGCGCCGCTGAGCAGGGCGGCGATGGTGGGGAGCAGCGCGGTACGCAGCAACTGGGGCCGTATGCGCCCCTCAGGGACGGGCTGGGTGGCGCGCGGCCTGCTTGTGGCCGAGTGGGCGCGTGCGCCGGGGCGGCCGTGCCGCCCGCCCTCGCGGCGGTCCGGTCGCGCGGCGGGTGCGCGAAGTTGAGACATCAGCGTCCTCGGTACGGGGGCACCAGGAATCGGCGTTCCTGTCGCCCCTGTCGGCGTTCCTGCGGTGGCACCTGCGGTGGGTCGGTCCAGCTCGGGTCAGCGGTCGGGCCGGCCCTTGGGTCCAGGAGCCCGCCGTTGATCACCGAGCACACACGGTAGTCGCCACCGACCTGTGTGCGACGAGCAGTTGTGGAACTTGCCCGCCATCCGTCCCGCTCTGGTATGACCTCTCGCACGGGCGCCCGATTACGCCGCAATGACAGCGGCACGGCCCGCCCCGGACCCCCGGACGGGACCACCTTGAGGATGAACACACCGGGGCGGCTACCATATGAGCGCCGCCTAGCTCGAAAGATAAACACGTGACTGTCAATGACGACTCGTTCACCAACTGGATGCACCGCGAGGAGATCGCGGAGTCGATGATCCCGATCATCGGGAAGCTGCACCGTGAGCAGGACGTGAACGTCCTGCTGCACAGCCGCTCCCTGGTGAACAAGTCGGTGGTCAGCATCCTCAAGACCCACCGCTTCGCCCGGCAGATCGCCGGTGAGGAACTCTCGGTCACCGAGACGATGCCGTTCCTGCGGGCGCTGACGACACTCGACCTCGGCCCCTCCCAGATCGACATAGGCATGCTGGCCGCGACGTTCCGGGCCGACGACCGCGGTCTGAGCGTGGAGGAGTTCACCGCCGAGGCCGTCGCCGGGGCGACCGGGGCCAACAAGATCGAACGCCGCGACTCGCGCGATGTCGTCCTCTACGGCTTCGGCCGTATCGGCCGCCTCATCGCCCGCCTCCTCATCGAGAAGGCCGGTTCCGGCAACGGACTGCGGCTGCGCGCCATCGTCGTACGCAAGGGCTCCGGCCAGGACATCGTCAAGCGCGCCTCACTGCTGCGGCGCGACTCGATCCACGGCCAGTTCTCCGGGACGATCACCGTCGACGAGGCGAACAGCAAGATCATCGCCAACGGCAACGAGATCAAGGTGATCTACTCGGACGACCCGACGGCGGTGGACTACACCGAGTACGGGATCAAGGACGCCATCCTGATCGACAACACCGGCAGGTGGCGCGACCGCGAGGGACTCTCGAACCACCTGCGCCCCGGCATCGCCAAGGTCGTCCTGACCGCGCCGGGCAAGGGCGACGTCCCCAACATCGTCCACGGGGTCAACCACGACACGATCAAGGACGACGAGCAGATCCTGTCCTGCGCGTCCTGCACCACCAACGCGATCGTCCCGCCGCTCAAGGCGATGGCGGACGAGTACGGCGTCCTGCGCGGCCACGTGGAGACCGTCCACTCGTACACCAACGACCAGAACCTGCTGGACAACTACCACAGCTCCGACCGGCGGGGCCGCTCGGCGGCGCTCAACATGGTCATCACCGAGACCGGCGCCGCCTCCGCCGTGGCCAAGGCCCTGCCTGATCTGGACGCGCCGATCACCGGCAGCTCCATCCGCGTCCCGGTGCCGGACGTCTCGATCGCGATCCTGAGCCTGCGCCTGGGCCGGGAGACCGACCGCGAGGAGGTCCTCGACTACCTCCGCAACGTCTCGCTGGCCTCGCCGCTCAAGCGCCAGATCGACTTCATCAGCGCCCCCGACGCGGTCTCCAGCGACTTCATCGGCTCGCGCCACGCCTCGATCGTCGACGCGGGCGCCACCAAGGTCGACGGCGACAACGCGATCCTCTACCTCTGGTACGACAACGAGTTCGGCTACTCGTGCCAGGTCATCCGGGTCGTCCAGCACGTCTCCGGCGTGGAGTACCCGACGTACCCGGCCCCGGCGGCCTGATCTCCGCTTCGGGGGAGGGCCCGGACGCTTGGGCCCTCCCCCAGTGGTCACCGCTCTCCGGCCATGTCCCGGTCCCGCCGGGCGACCGGCCGGAAAGCGGCGACGATGTTCTTCGACAGCGTCGGCGGCCTGCGCCGTCCGTTCAGGTATGCGGGGGCCGATGGATGGTGGCCGTACCGGTGTGCCGTTCCAGTGCGGTCCGCAGGCCGTACATCTGCGAACGGGCCTCCGGCGTCAGCCCGTGACCTTCGGCCAGACGTGCGGTGAGCTGACGGGCGGCCGCGGAGGCGTCGGCGTCGGCGTCGGCCGGGGTGAACGGGCCGGGCAGCCAGTGGACGAGTGCGTTTCGTGCGATGAGAGGCAGTCTCGGGTCCTCGTCCGGGAGGGCATCCAGCACGGGCGCCCAGTTCCCCGACACGGCCAGCGCGGTCAACCGGGCAACCCGCACACTGGGATGGGCGCCGGACGTGTCGAGCTCACTCACCGCCTGGTACGCGCGAACGGCGTCCACGGACCCGGCACCCGCCAGGGCTGCGAGGTATCCCGTCGCCACGAGCAGCTCCGCGAAGGGCGAAACCTCGCGTACCCCGAACGCTCCCAGCGAGACCGGCACGGCCGTGCCGGCTCCGTCCCGCTGCGTGATCGCCTCACACAGCACGGGCAGGGCGTCCACCAGGCCGAGAACCACCGCCGCCCGAGCGAGACGCGGCAGGGCGTCCGGTCCGGAGCTCCGCAGCCGTCGCAGGACGGCGTCGGGGAACCGTGATCCCGCGCCATGGGCCTGGAAGTCCGGAACCGGTGCCGCCAGCAGGAGGAAGCCATGGTCGGCCAAGGCGTCGAGGACGGCGTCCTGGCTGTCGTCGCCACGGTCCGGGCCGGAGGAAGGAAGCAGCACCGAGGCACTGGCCAGGTAGGCCGAACAGCGGGTCAGCGTGGCGTTCCAGGCGCCCTGCAAGCGGGCCGGCAGGCCGGCGGCGGTGAAGATGCGATGGATCCGGCGCGCGAGCCGGGCTCCGGCCGGTCGGTCACGGGCGAACAGGGCGTCGACGAGTGCTGCGATGCCATCCAGGGAAGAAGCCGGAACGCACGCCTCCGCCGCTGTCAGGGCGAACTGCTCGGCCTGTGCGAGGAGCTCGGTGGGCAGCCACCGCACGGTGGCCGCGACGGGACCGGCACGTTCGGGCCCCCCGGGCCCGGCCGACGACTCCGGGCCGGACAGCAGGACGAAGGCGTCGGCAGCACGCGCGGGAGCGTCGTACAACAAGCGGTGCACCGCGGCGGCGAGGCACAGCGCGTCGGTCGCTGTCCGGAGTGCGGCGTAGGCGGTCTCGGGCTCCCCCCTCCTCCAGAGCGTGACCTCGGCGGGCGTCGCCCCGTCGGGCAGCGGCGCGCCGTGGACGTGCTCCTCCAGCAGTTCACCGGCCAGTTCCCCGAACCCGGGCGCGAAGCGCCGCTCCAGCAGCGCGCAGATCCGCTCAGGGCCGGGCAGCCGCTGTATGAGCTGTTCCCGCTCCGCGGCGAGTGCGCCGGCCTCACGGCTGGAGAGCGGAGCGTCCATGGCCCGTTCGACGTGCGACAGCCCCTCGCGTTCCACCGACAGCCGGATCTCCGACAGGGCCGCGGTCCGGGACGTGTCCAGGGCGTCCAAGGCGGCCAGCGCGGCCCGTACCAGGGGCCACGGCGCGCCCGGCCGCACGAGGTCGGCCGTGTGCAGCACCAGTCGGTTCAGGCCGAGTGTCCCGACGGCATCCAGGGCGGACAGCGTCAGCTGTCGCGGGCCGTCCGGTGTGATCAAAGGGGCCAGGCGGTGCGCCAGTTCCCCGGCCAGGCGACGGCTCTGCGCGGCATGATGTGTGGTGCGAGCCGCTGTGACCAGGGCACGCAGCGCCGCGGTCCGAGCGGTTTCCGGGCCGTCCGCGTCGGACAGCGCGGTGAGCAGGTGGCGGTAGGCCACCGGTGCGTCGAACGCGGCCAGAGAGTCGGCTGCCGCGATGTGCTCCAGCTCTCCGGCCTGCCGGTCGGCGAGGGCCGCCGCCTGACGGTGCAGGAAAGGCTCCACCAGCCTGCGGCAGGGATGGGCCGGGGCTCCCAGGAGTCTGGCGGTCTGCACCGGATCCGCCCCCGCCAATTCCTCCACAAGCCGTGGTAGCCACTTCTGGGACGATGGCGCCAGCGCGGAGAGCAACCGGAATGCTCCGTACCAGCGGTGACGCGGCGCCAGCCGCAGAAGCAGTGCCCTGTCCTGGGTCCTTGAGCTCAGCCATCGGTAGGCGAAGTAGTCGCGCTCCTCGACGCGGTGAAAGGCCCCTTCCGGCGTGAGCACTCCCGAATCGATCAGTAAGGCCTGCTGTTCCTCCGAAAGCTTCTCGTTGCCCCGGGGTTCCTCCTGCGGATCGGTGAGATGCGCGGCTCGCGCCTTCACGTGACGACGTACCGCGTAGGGCCAGGTTGTCCTGGTCTCGGTGAAGTAGGCGTCCAGCACCTCGTATTCGTTCACCGGCCGATGCCGCGCGGGGGCGCCGACGGGCCACCGGGCCAAGCGTGAGAGCAGCAGAGGCGAACAGCGTCCCTCGCGCAACAGCTCCGCCCAGGTGCCGGACAGCACCAGGTCGATGAGCTCGGCGGCGTGCTCCGGGCCCAGCCCGCGCTGCGCCGATCGGCGGGCGAGGTAGCGGGCCGCCTGTTCCGGCCGGGGGCCGAGGAGACGCACGGCGGTGCAGCCGTCGTGAGCGGCGGAAGGTTCCCGTCCGGGCGTCGCCGCTGTGACCGGGACTGCGGGCCGACGGCACCGGAACTGCCGCAGCGCGTCGGCCATGGCCTCGGCGCCCACTCCGCCCGGCAGGTCGGCCAGGAGGTGTACCGCACCCCCCGCGAGGAGTTGCCGCCCGTCGGCACCGGGTGCCACCGTCTCCAGCGCCGCGATCACCTGCTGCTCCAGCATCTGCCCGTCCCCGCACAGGCCGACCACATCCTCCGCCAGTCGCAGGGGCAACAGTCCCGGGACAGCCGTCTCCGCTCCTTCGGTGCTTGCCGGCCCGGTCTCCAGCAGGGCGGCGAGCCTCCTGCGCTCCACCTCGTCGAGCAGCGTCGTCCGGCCCGATCCGCTTCCTCCCAGCACCAGGGCGTCAGGCTCGGCCAGCACCCGGTCGACGGCGCCGGCTGCCTCGGACCAGGTCCGTCGAACACCTCGGGCCGCCGAAACGGCCACCTCGGCGGACAGGTCGATGAACGGGGTGCGCGTCCCCCGTTCCTCGTCCAGCTCCCGGCGTCGTCGGTGTGCCGCCGGACCGGCGACCGCACGGGCCACAGCGGTGCGAGCACGCCGCAGGACGTCCGCGAGAACGGTGTCCGACTCGCGCTCCGCCGGCAGTCCTTCGACCACTGCGGCCAGGAGACCCGCCGCCCGGGGATCCGGCTCGTCCGGGAGCAAGGGCAGCAGAGCCCGTGCGGCGGCGGCGAGTTCGGCGCCGTCCCACAGTCCGAGGCCAGGGCCTCCTGCCTCCAGTGCCTCCGTCGCGACACAGCCGGATGCCACCTGGGCACGCCAGCCCGCCGCCGTCTGCAGGTCGTCCGGCCACTTGAACGTACGGTGCGCGGCGAGCAGCAGGGCGACCTGGTACTCGCTCCACCACGGCCGGCCGGTGTCCTTGCCCGCGCAGATCTGCCGCACGCGCGCCCGCAGGGTGGCGAGCAGCCGGATCGCCGTGACGGCGCCCCGGCCTCGGTGGGCGACCAGACCGGCGAGCCGTTCGCCGAGTGCGCCGATGCCGTCCGGGCCGGACGGCAGCACGTCCGCCACCAGGTCGCCGAGCAGCAGCAGGCGTTGCACGGCCACGAGGTCGCCGAAGGAGAGCCCGTCAGCCAGGGGCCGGCGCAGCATGTTGATCTCCAGCCACGCCAGGTCGTCCAGGACCGGCATGTTTCGCCGGCCCCTGGCGTAGTCGATGAGAAAGGGCCGGTTGTCGCAGAACAGGACGTTGCGGTGATTGAGGTCGCCGTGGACCACGCCGACGAGGGTGGCGGCGGTGCGCTCACGGACGACATGGTCGAGCAGCGCGAAGGGGTCCCGGGCACATGTTCCGTCCACCCGGACGACCCCCGGGGTGCCACCAGACGGCCCCAGAGCGGCGGCGATGCGGCGCCGGACGCGATGCGGCCGGGTATCGGTCACCTTGCCGTGGATGTAACGCACCTCGTCCGGGTCCAGGGAGCGCAGCGTGGCCGTGTCGCCGCCGGGTTCGAACTCCACCACCACCGTCGCGTCGTCACGGTGTACGAGGAAGCCCTCGCCGGTGGTCCGCGTTCCGTCCACGGTGAGCGTGATGAGCTCCCCCGGAGACACATTCCGCTCCTCTCCGGGGGCTGCGAGACCCGTCCGCACCAGGTCCAGGGGCGCGCGCACATGGGCATCGAGGGTCTGCCTGTCCGGCTTGCCGTACACCGGCTGGCCCTTCGGGTCGACGCCGTCGACCACCACGTGCAGATCGGGGCCGAACGACGTCTTCGCCTTCATGCGGACGTCTTGGTCGCGCAGGGGGCGCGCGCCCCGGTACATGGCCTGGGAGGCGACGCTCAGCAGCCGGTCCAGCGATGCCTTGGCGCGCTCGACCTCGTCGGGTGCGGCTTCCGGGGCCATCGCCCGCTCGACCAGCCTTTCCAGGCTCACCACTTCCTGATCGTGCTCGCATCCGGCCCAGGTGACCACGTCGACGGAGACCACGGCCTCGTCAGGCTCGAACTCCCTGGCGGTGGCCGGGTCGTCAGCGCCCGGCGTAGCCGTACGGATGGGGACGAAGAGCGTGTTGGGGAGTTGGTGAAAGATCTCCCGAAAGGCGCGGAGTTCACTGTGCACCTCTTCGGCCGGAGCCAGCTTGGCCACATGCCGCGTTTGCATCCCGTCCGTCGTCACCCGCAGTCCGATGACCAGCGCCCCGCTCAGGCCGTCGCCGAACTGCCGCTCCACGGCGATGCGGTCGGGCGACCATGAGGAGAATCCCGGCACACCCCCGGCCGTCCGGACTCTGTGCAGCGCGGCCGAGATCCGCGCCTGGGCCTCCCCGTCGAACTCCTCGGCGAAGGTGATCAGCACTCTGCCCCCTGACCATGACTGCCGCAGCCGCGGCGCCCGGTACAGCCTAACCACGTCAACATCCAGGACACGGACGAACGTTACGGCGGCTACGATTCGGCTGTGCACACTGCGCGTGGCGGGGAGGCGACGTGACCGGGACGGACGCGGTGGACCAGGCCCCGATGGGCCCATTGACCTGGGCCGAAGTATGCGACGGGTTCCACGAGATCCGGATACGCGCGCACCGGCACTCCCTTCAGGACGACTGGCGGGCACTGGTGACCGAGCCCGGCATGCCCACCCCCGCCCTGCTGCGGAGGTGGCAGCGCCTGGTCGACGAGATCCAGCGCCTCGACGCGGGCCAGGACGACTGGACCGTACGGCACGGTGACGACGCCCTCGCGGAGGCGGACGAGGGCATGGACAGCACGTGGCTCGACAGCTGGGAGCCGGCGAGCACACGGTTCGGCTGCCCCGGTGACCTGTGCCGGCGGGTCCGGACCGAAGAGCTGATGCCGCCTCAGTGCCTGCTGCTGAACCGGGACATGAAGCCGGTACCGCCGGCCGCACAGGCCGTCCCGGACGGTGAGCGCTGAGCGCGGCGGTCGGCGGGCAGGAGTCCGCGGATCGAGATCCTGGGGCGGAACTCGGTGCGCTGCTGCGCGACTTCGAGGAGACGGGCGACACCACGCCGATCCTCGCCGACGCGGCCCTGCGATCGGCCGACGAAGCACTCGCCGAAGTCGACTGGACGCCGCGGAAAGAACCGGGTGTACCGGCCGAAACGCTGCGTACCGCGATACTCGTGGCACAGTTGCACAGGCACCGGGGCGGGCACGATCCCGGTCGGCGCACCGATGAGGTCCGCGCCGCCGCGGAGGTGATGCTGACCGCCTTGGCGCTCGGACCCGGCGGTCCCGATCCGCGGCTGCTCGACCGGTACCGGGCCGCCCACGGCGGCGTACCGGACGCTCACCTCCTTGCGCTCGCCCGGCACGCCGTGGGCATGCGCGTGCTGGAGCACGCGGAGCGCGTGAACAGCACCAGCGCCGTGCGCCGTGCCCTGGTTCTGCTGTGCGGCGCACTCTCGGCGGCCACACCGGACCATCCCCATCTGGGTACTTTCCACAGCAACCGCGGCTCCGCGTACTGGGCGTTGTTCGAGCGGACCGGTGAACGGAGCACGCTGGACGCCGCGGTCGCCGATTTCGCCCGCGCGGCGGGTGCGCCGGAGGGCGGTCTGCGCCCCGCCGCCGCACCGCACGGAGGCAAGGGCCGCGCGACTCTGCTGAGCAACCTGGGCGCTGCCCTGTCCGCGCGCTTCGAGGTATCGGGCGGCCCCACGGCCGACTTGGCGGCCGCGTTGCACGTCCAGCGCCAGGCGTTGCGGGCCACGGCGCGTGACGACCCGGATCGTGCGCTGTACCAGTCGAACCTGGGCTCATCGCTCGTCACCCGCTTCGAGCACATGGGCGACGTGGGCTCGCTGGCCGAGGCGATGAGCCTCCTGGCCGACAGCTTGCGCGTGCCCTCCCTGGACGGATCCGAACAGGCGTACCGGCGGAGCAACATGGCGCGGGCATTGTTACGTCACTTCGAGCGGACGGCGGACACGGACGCGCTGAGGGCCGCGCTCGACCATGTGACGCAAGCCGTGTCGGCGACCCCGCACGGCGACCCGGCCCGGGCGTCGCGGCTGGGCAGCCTCGCCGCCGTCTGCCTGCGCGTCTTCGACCGGACCAAGGACGACGCGGTCCTCGACAGCGCCGAGGACGCGCTCCACGAGGCGCTGAGCCACCCACACCGGCTACGGCGTGCGCATCTCGACCTGCTCGGTGTTCTGCACCAGAGGCGCTACGACGTCAAGGGCGGCCCGGAGCATGTCAGAGCGGCAGTCTCCGCGTACGAGGAGGCGCTCGCTCTGACCCCTGCCGGTCACCCCGGCCGGCCTGGTGCCCTGTCGAACCTGGGCAACGCGCTCATCGGCCGCTACCGCGCGGACCGGGCCGCGTCCGACCTCGACCGCGCGGTGGGTCTGCTCCGCGAAGCCGTACGCGCCCCTGCCGAGGACCCCGATCGCTGCCGCTACCTCACCAACCTCGGCGCAGCCCACGCGGAGCGCGCCGGGCTGACCACATCACGCTCGCGGGGCTCCGCCCCTGCCGGCCGGTCGTCCCAGGTCATGGGCTCTCCCACCGTCGACCGGCCGGCCGTCGCCCGGCATCCGGCATCCACCGGACGGGCCGTTCGGGAGCGAGAGCGCGCGCTCGCCGCGTACGCGGCGGCCGCAGGGGTGGCGACCGCACCGGCGCTGGGGCGGGCACGGGCCGCCTTGTACCGGGGGCGGCTCGCGGCCTCGGTCGATCCGCGGCGCTCGGACGCGCTCGACGGCTACCGGCACGCGGTCGGCCTGTTGGAGACGCTGGCCTGGTTCGGGCTGGCGCGGACGGACCAGGAGCAGCTGCTGCGCGAGTTCTCGGGGGTGGCGGCGGAAGCGGCCGCTTGTGCCATCGCGCAGGGCCGTCACGATTCGGCGCTGGAACTGCTGGAGCAGGGACGTGGGGTCCTGCTGGCTCAAGCGGTCGGCGGACGCGGCGGACCGGAACTGCTCGACCGCACCAGGCCCCTGCTGGCCCGCCGGCTGCGCCGGCTCCAGAGCGTCCTCGAAAGGCGTACGTTCGGCCGGCGCGACCCCGCGGAGCCCTCGGCCCCGGCACTCGCCGTGCAGATGGCCCGCACGTCGGCGGCCGCAGCCGATCGTGAGGCGCTGCTGAAGCTCGTTCGGCGCCTGCCGGGACTGGAGAGGTTCCTGCTGCCTCCGGACGCCGCCGAACTGCGCGGCGCCGCCGAGCACGGCCCGGTGGTCGTCGTCAACGTCAGCGGGCTGCGCTGCGACGCGCTCGTCGTCACCACCGGTGGCGTCCGCTGCATCCCGCTGCCCGGTCTGTCCCGGGACCGGCTGCACGAGGTCGCCCGCGCCCACCTGCGGCTCGTCGCGGCTCTGCGGCGACCGGGTACACCCCGGCAGCGCGCGGCCGCGGCCGAGAACCTGCGCGAGACTCTGGCCTGGCTGTGGGGCAACGTGGCCGAGCCCGTGCTCACCGGACTCGGACTGGACCACCGCGACGACGGCTGGCCCCGCCTGTGGTGGTGCCCCACCGGCCCTCTTGCCGTGCTGCCCCTGCACGCCGCCCAACGCTACGATCCGGCCCGCCTGTGCGACACCGGAGTCACCGACCGGGTGGTCTCCTCCTACACCCCTACCCTCCGCTCCCTGATCGCCTCCCGGGAGCGGCCCGCCTCGGCGGGGCCGACCGGTGATGCCGGAAGTGCCGAAGGCGCCCGGGACACCCGCTCCCTCCTCGCGGTCTGCGTACCGCGCGTCCCGGGCAGACCGCACCTCCGGCACGCCGCACGAGAGGTCCGGGCGGTCCACGGCGCCCGGCGCCCGGGGCCCGAGAGCCGGCTGGTGGTCCTCGCCGGACGCGGCGCCACCCGCTCCCGCGTCACGGCCGAACTCCACCGGCATCGCGGGCTGCTCTTCGTCGGCCACAGCTCCCAGGACCCGGGCGATCCCGGCCGCGCCGCCCTGTATACCCAGGACGGTCCCCTGACCATGCGGGAGATCGCGGCCCTACGACTGCGCAACGCCGATCTCGCCTACCTGTCGTCCTGCGAGAGCGCGCTGGGTGATCCGACCCTGCCCGACGAGGCCCTCTCCTTGGCCGGTGCGCTCCAGATCGCCGGATTCCGGCAGGTCGTGGCGAATCTGTGGTCCGTGCTCGACATGGGCGCCCCGGAGATCACGGGCGGCTTCTTCGCCCTCCGGCCGGCGATCTCGCCGACGGCCGCGCAAGGTGACGAGAGTCCGGCAACCGCTCTGCACGCCGTCCTGCGCTCCGCACGCCTGACGAACTCGCCCCTGATGTGGGCTGGTTACTGTCACACCGGCCGCTGACCCCCGCTCCAGGCACTCACCGCATCATCGGCAGATCCGCGTTGAGTCGCCGCTCTCCGAAGAGGTACGCGGACTGCGGCTGTATGTAACACCTGTCACGGCGGCCGTACTCGATGTCGAACACCGACGCCCGGATGATCCCCTCGTCCGCCGGATCCCCCGCCAGTTCCAGCAGCAGGCGCAGCAGACCCGTGGCACCGGGCGACGCGGGGTCCAGGTCGCAGACCTCTATCAGGCGCAGTTGCCGGTACGGCTGACCGGGTACGCGGTGCGGCCCGTCCAGCACGGTGCGTACAGGCGTGAAGTCGACACCCGTGAGGTCGACACCGTGGTGCGCGTGCCCCACCTCGGCCAGTTCCTCGTCCAACTCCCGGCGCAGACACTCCGCCGCGGACTCCCGTCCGTCGCCCCTGGACCACCAGCGCGCGAATCCGGCGAGTGCTCTGGCGGGCACGAAACCCCTCAGGTCGTGCCGCATGTCGGGATGGCTGCGGGGCTCCTCATGGAAGCCGAGACGCTCCAGCTCCCGGCGGGCACCGGCCGAGTACTTGGCGACGCCGCCCGGGGGCCCGTAGGAGCCGGGGCGGCGCGGTGAGTGGAACAGGACGTACCCACCGTCGTCCTGGACCCGCAGGAGTACGGCGGCGGACACCCGCATCCGGTCGGCGGACCGCAGCACCGGCAACAGGAGTCGTAATCTGCGCCGGTGCAGCCACAGTACGGCTGCACCGGAACCGAGCAACGATACGACCAGCCCCGCCAGAATCTCCTCCAGCACTGCCCCACCCCCGGTTGACGTCGGTCGGAACGGCGTCCATGTTCGTTTCGCCCCTCCGATACTGTCCCCATGGCCCGCGACCGTGACACCCCGGACCCGTCCCGAACTCTGACAGCCTCAGTCGGCCGGGCGTGGCTGCGGCTGCGCGACCGTCTCGCGGCGCACTGGAACGATCGCGCGGCCACGTGGATGACACGCGCAGATGGGCGGACCGCAGGGCGACGGCTGCGCCGTGCCGAGCGTCTCCTGCGGCGCGCGATCAAGGTCACCTCTTCCGGACCGGCCCGTCGGGTCTTCCACCTGAACCTCAGTCTGCTGCTTCAGCAGCGCCATGAACTCTCCCTGAGTGACGCTCCGTCGGAGGCGGCTGAGGCGGTCGCCGCCGCGCGGCGTGCACTCGCCGGGCTGTCAGCGCAGGAGGAGTGGTGGTGCGCGGCCCTGTGCACTCTCGCGGACGCCCTGCTGCTGGTGCACAAGGCGGGAGGGGGAACCGGGGCCGAATACAAGGAGGCTGTGCACTGTGTGGTGCGCGCAGTTGCCGATGTCCCGCGGGAGTCCGACGAATTGCCCGCCGTCCTCGTCCGGTTCGCTGATGTGCTGGAGACATCGGTGGAGGAGGGAACAGAAGTCGAGACGCTCGAAGGGGCTTTCGCCGTCGCCCGCAGAGCTGTGGAGCGGGCTTCCCGCGAAACGCGTCCCATGGCACGGTTCGCGCTGGCCGAAGCGCTTTGTTCGGTCGCCTCGGCCGCCGACTGGACAGCAGGGCTGGATGAGGGGATCGGCATCTACCGGGACATCGTGCCCGACTTCCCCGCGGACAGAGGAGTGCTGCACGCTCTGGGTACCGCCCTGTTACTGCGCGACGAGCTCTCGACCGACCCCGAGGCGGTCGCCGAGGCGCTGCGTGTACTGCGGCAGGCGGCCGACGCCACCGCCCCGGACAGCGCGGACCGGCGCACAGTGGAACAGGATGTGGCGGCCGCCCTGCACGTCTCGTACGAGCACACGGGGAACCGCGCGTTGCTGGACGAAGCGATCACACTGCTGCGTACGACGGTCGCTGCCACGCCGGGCGGGGAGCACGGACTCACCCTGCGCGTTTTGCGCCTGGCCATAGCCCTGGAGACCCGGGCCACGCGTACCGGTGAGCCGGACGACGCGCGCGAGGCCGCAGGCTTGCTGACCCGCGCCTTGGACGACGTCACCGCCGAGGACGATGACGAGGAGTACGCCGGCATCCTGCTAGCCCTGGCAAACGCCCAGCTGACGCTGGCCGAACTCACCGGCGGAACAGCCCTGGTCGCGGAGGCTGTGAGCCATCTGCGGGCGGCCGCGCGGACAGCGAGAGGAACGCTCCTGCAGGTCCGGATCCACTCCAGCCTGAGCAGCGCGCTGCGGTCGTCCGCCGCTCAGGGCGGCCCCCCGGCTGACCTGGACGAGGCGGTGGCAGCCGGGCGCACGGCGGTGGAGCTCGCCGACGACGGCGGTGCGGACCTGCCCGACTGCCTCACCAACCTCGCCAACGCCCTGTCCGACCAGTTCGACCGAACTGGATCCGAGTCCCCCGAACTGCTCGACGAGGCCATCGCCCACGCCCGGGCCGCCGTGGCCGCTTCGGCGCCGGAACGGCCCGGCCACGGCGGTTCTCTCTCCTGTCTGGGGCTCTGTCTGGCCGACGCATACCAGGTCGACAGAGACCTCGCCGTGCTGATGGAAGCAGTGCGTCACCACCGCGAGGCGCGGCGGGTCACCGCCCTCGGTGACGCACGGCGTCCCGGATACCTGTCGAACGCCGCCATCGCGCTGAGCCTGCTGCACGAGCACACATCCGACTCCGAGGTGCTGGTCGAGGCGGTCCGTACCGCGCAGGAGGCCGTGGACACGGCCGCCGACCAGGACCCCGACCGGCATCTCTACCTCCAGACCTACGCCCGGGTCCTGCGCGAGCGCCACTTCGCGGCACGCCGCGCCGCCGAACCGTACGACGGGGACCATCTGCGGGAGGCCATCGCGGCCGGACGCCGTGCCGTCCAGGCCCTGCCCCCGGAAGTGCCGACGGGTTCCGCCTGCCGGTGCAATCTCGCCGCCGACCTGCTGTTGGGCCACCAGGAACACCTGACCGGTGACGCCGAACTGACCGAAGCGCTCGCCCTGCTGGACGACGAGACGGCCACCCTGCCGTCGGACACGGCTGAGCGCGCCCTCTTCCTCTACAACCTCGGCCTGGCCCGGGTGGCGCAGTACGAACGCACCCAGGACGACGCCGAACTGACGCGGGCCCTGGCCGCGTTCACGGACGCCGAACGTGTCACGGCGGCCTCACCCATACTGCGTGCCGAGGCGGCACTGGAACACGGCCGGGCCGCTGCGGCGGCCCAGCGCTGGCAGGCCGCGTTCCAAGCCTTCGAGCGGGCGCTCGCTCTGCTGCCACTGCTGCCGTTCGCCCATTTGGACCGCGGCGATCAGGAGTACGTCCTCACTCTCTTCGCCGGTCTGGGCCGTGATGCCGCCGCCTGTCTGCTCGCCTGCTCCGGCGCGGATCCGTTGCGCGCCGTGGAACTGGTAGAGGAGGGCCGCGGAGTGCTGCTCGACGCGTTGTTCTACCCGGAAAGCGAGATGGCCACGCTGCGTCAGACCGCTCCGGACCTGGCCGAACAGTTCGACAGGCTGCGGAAGCGGCTCGACGAGCGACGTTCGCACCAGCTGTCCCGCCGCTCCGGCAGCACGGTCCGCTATCTGGAGCCGAACGCCGCGCGAGAGTCCACCGACCGCCGGAAATCCCTGGCGACCGAGCTGAACGACGTACTGGAGCAGATCCGCGCCTTGGACGACATGAACCACTTCGCCCGGCCCGCTGCCGTCGGTGAACTCCTCAGCGGTTCCGGCTCCAGAAAGGGCCCCGTCGTTCTGATCAACGTCAGTCGCTACCGGTCCGACGCCCTCGTGCTGACCGGCGCCGGTGTTCGCGTCATCCCCTTGCCCGGGCTGACCTCCGACGGACTGGCCCGTGCCGTCGCTCTGCATCTGCACACCCTCCGCGCGATGCGCGCCGCGGACAGCCTCACCCCGGCGAACCGCCGAAGGGTCACCGAACGGCTGGCCGAGGTCTGCGCCTGGCTCTGGCACACCGTGGCAGGCCCGGTACTGGACGCACTGGAGCTGCCGCGGCGCGAGCACGGCCAACCCAGACTGTGGTTCTGCCCCACAGGACCGCTGGCCCTGCTGCCGCTCCATGCCGCCCAGCACTACGAAGCGCGCCTCGGCCGGGACGACGGCGTGCCGGACCGGGTGGTCCCCTCCTACACGTCGACCTTGCGCGCCCTGGTGACCGCGCGACGACCGCGCCCGGATGCGGCCGGTACTCGGGAGGGCGGCGGCGAACTGTTGGTTGCCTCGGTGCCGCGCTTGCCGGGGCTGCGCCCGCTCGACTTCGCCGAGGAGGAGATCGCGGCGGTGACCGACGCCTGTCCGCAGAGGCCGCAGATCCTGCGGGACGACCAGGCGACACGGGCCGCCGTCACCGAGCGACTGGTGCGGCATCGCTGCTGGCACTTCATCGGACACAGCGGACAGGACCTGTGGAATCCCGGACTGGCGGCGATCCGGCTGGCGGACGGTGAACTGACCGCGCTCGCCGTGACGAGCCTCCGGCTGCCCGCCGGAGAACTGGCCTACTTGTCGTCGTGCGAAAGCGCCGTGACGGGCACCGGCGCGCCGGACGAGCCGCTCCATCTCGCACTGAGCTGCCAGGTCGCCGGCTACCGGCACACTGTCGGCACGATGTGGTCGGTACTGGACCGCCCCGCCGTGGAGATGGCGGGCCGGTTCTACGCCAACCTGACGGTGGACGGCCGCCTGGCCCACGAGACGGCAGCCCACGCCCTGCACAGGGCCGTCCTGCACGTACGGCACACCTCGCCGATCCAGGTGTGGGCGGCGTATCTCCATGCCGGTGCGTAAGTGGCCGCCTCACGGCGGAAGTCCACACCGAAACATCACCCGGCCGGACACCGTCCCGCGCCTCAGCCGGGAGACGCTACAGCGGTGCGGCCGTCTTCCCCGGCTCGTCCACGACCGACGTCACCGCTCACCAGCAAGGTCGAGATCCCCCTTGCTCGCCTCGTCCAGACCCTCGGTACTCCGGGCAGGCCGCCAAGGGTGCGCCATCGGTGCCGAGACAGCTCGCCACCACGGGCCCACCGGAAGCGTTCCGCCGGGTTCGAAGGGTTCGCCCGGCCGGGGGAACGCCGCCGCCTGCTCGGCCTCCTCGGCGGCGTCCTTCGTCCACTCGGCGGGCTCGGCCCAGGCGTGCGGGGCGAGGTTGAAGGTGCCCCAGTGGATCGGCAGCATCACCCCGTGCGGGCGTCCGCCCTGGAGGTCCAGGTGGGCCCGCATGCCCTCGGCGGGGGTCATGTGGATGTCCGGCCAGTACTCCGAGTAGGCGCCGATCTGGATCATCGTGGCGTCGAAGGGGCCGTGCTCGGCGCCAATGTCCCGGAAGCCGGGGAAGTAGCCCGTGTCGCCGCTGTGGTAGATCCGGTGTTCCGGGCCGGAGACGGCCCAGGAGGCCCACAGGGTGTGCTGGTTGTTCCGCAGGCCCCGGCCGCAGAAGTGGCGCGCGGGAGTGGCGGTGAGGCTGATCCCGTTGACCTTCGCGGTCTCGTTCCAGTCGAGCTCGCGCAGCCGGTCGGGAGCCACCCCCCAGCGCTCCAGATGGGCGCCGACCCCGAGCGGTACGGCGAAGACGGTGTCCGTGCCCGCCAGCGATCGGATCGTCGGCAGGTCGAGATGGTCGTAGTGGTCGTGGGAGATCACCACCACATCGACGTCGCCGAGCGTGGCCAGCGGCACCGGCACCGGGTGCAGCCGCTTGGGTCCGGCGAAGGGGAACGGGGAACACCGCTCACCCCAGACCGGGTCGAACAGGACCCGGCGGCCGTCGATCTCGGCGAGGACGCTGGAGTGACCCATCCAGGTCAGCCGCAGCCCCGTGGCGGGCGGTGCGGCCAGATCGGCGAGGGTGGTGGCATGGACCGGAACGGTGCCCGCCGGCGCCCTGCGGATCCGCTGCTCCTTCTGGAAGTAGACCTTGGCGAATTCCAGCCCTGACCCGGACGGCCTGGTCCGGGCTCCCAGCGGGTTCTGGAACACCCCGTCGGCGAAGTTCGGCGAGTTCAGAATGCGCTGCATCCGCGCTCCCGCCGGATCGGCCCCGAAGGGCTCGGTGCGCATCGAACGCAGTTTCGTACGGAAGGGGACAAAGTAGTCGGCGCCGGTCACAACATCTCCTGGGGGAGTCGGTGTCGTCCCATTATCGTCGGACTGTCCGACAGGGCGAGAAGAGAGCGGTGAACGGGGCAGCGGTCCGGTGGCCGTTCACCGCTCACGCGACTGCCCGTACACGTGCTCGATATGCAGCGTGAGCACCACCCTGCGGTCCTCGACCATGGCCCGCCGGTAGTCCTCCCAGTCCGGGTGCTCACCACGGACGTCGCGGTACAGCGTGATCAGGGCCTCCACCGTGGCGTCGTCGCGTTCGGCGGCGGGCGGGGTCAGCTCGGCGGTGCCGTCCACGACGGTCCAGGCCCAGCGGTCGTCGCTGGTGACGTGGTAGCTCGCGCGGGGGTCGCGACGCAGGTTGCGCGTCTTCGCCCGGCCCTCGGTGATCGATACCCGGATCACCTGCTCGTCGGGGTAATAGGCGTGGTTGACGTTGGACAGCTGGGGCCGCCCGTCCTGTTTCAGAGTGACCAGCACTCCCCCGTCGTGCTCGCCGATGAGGCGGAGCAGCGCTTCCCGCGCCGGTTCGAATGACGTCATGAACGGTCCAACGCGCTTCTCCCCCCGAGGATTCCGCCGCGCCGCGGCATCCGTGCGGGCAGTCCGCCGCCACGCGTCGCCGGGCCGTACCCCACATGCCGATCTGCTGTTGGGATGGTTGCCCGACCGGCGCGCGCCGACTCCGCCGCGGGCGGATCCGGAGCTGGTATCGATGACGCCACGGCGCCCGGCGGGGCCCCCGCCGGGCGTCGAAGGCACCGGGATTCCGGTCTCGGTGTTCCGGTCGGGTGGCGCGGCGGCTGCCGGGCCGACCCAGATGGGAAGAGAAGACCTTGGACGCACAACGATCCACCGTCATGTCCCGCGCCGCGAACGTGCGCCGGATCGACGCACTGTTCCTGGCCATGGAGACCGACTTCCTCCTGCGGGAGCAGTTCATCACCGGCCCCTCGCAGATCCTGACGGAGTACCTCGCCGTGCCACCCGTCTCGGACGAGCAGGCGGCCCTCACCGACCGGCTCATCTACTCCGTGTTCGCCAACCCGAAGCTTCTGCGGTGGTTCCAGGAGTACGTGCACCGTCACACGGACGCGGTGCCCCCGCAGGGAGAGTTCCT
Organism: Streptomyces cyaneofuscatus; assembly: GCF_033109485.1. Taxonomy (NCBI): domain Bacteria; kingdom Bacillati; phylum Actinomycetota; class Actinomycetes; order Kitasatosporales; family Streptomycetaceae; genus Streptomyces; species Streptomyces cyaneofuscatus. The sequence continues at coordinate 800,950 of NZ_CP137002.1, forward strand.
CACGGAGTTCTGCCGGGCGACGGTGGAGAACGACGGTCAGGAGGTCTTCGCGGCCCTGCTGGAGGGGTGCACGTCAAAGACGCGGATCCACGGGCTCACCGACGACCTCCTCCACTACTTCATCAACCTCCATGTCTCGCACACGCTCTGCGGTGACGGGGGCGGCGAGGCGGACGAAGAGACGGCGGCGGACCAGGAGAGTGTCGGCATGCAGGCCCGCGGCAGCACCCCGTTCGTCACCAGCATCACCTGGACCACCTACGTCCATGTCCAGCAGGCGGACGACCAGCAGGCGATCGGCGCGGGCTTCGTGCCCCCGTACGCCGCGGTGACGCTCAACGCCCTCGCACGCTACGCGGTCGAGCTCCAGGCGCGCGGCGCCTTCCGGCTCGGGTGACGTGGGTGGGTACGTCATGGGAGGCCGGCCCGGTGGTCGCGCGGGTGAGGGCGGCCGCCGAGGAGGGCCGCACGCAGGAGGCCGTGGGCGTTCTCCGCGACGCCCTCCGGGCCGGACCGCGGGACCGGGCGGCCCGGCGCGAACTGGTGCTTCTGCTGGCCGTCTCGGAACAAGGGGACGAGGCGCTGCGGTGGTGCGACCCACCGGGCACGAAGGACGACGGCCAGGGGGACGACGCCACGGTGTGGTTGCCGGAGGCCGTCACGGTGGCCTTGGAACGAGGCGACTTCCCGCTGGCCCAGGGGTGTGCCCAGCTCCTCGCCCGGCTGCGCTGGGACGCCGCCGATCCGGCCAGGCGGTCGGTCGTCCCCCTGAGCGTTCCCAAACTGGGGCACGACATCGACCAGATGCGCCACCTCCAGGGCCTGGGCGTGCTGGGCACGGAGTACAGCCAGGTCATCGACTCCTACCAGGCCGCGCACGACCAGCTGGCGGCCATCAGCCCCGACGCCCGGAAGCCCCTGGACACCGAGGCCGATGCCTGCATCGCGCCCACCTACAACCGCCTGCTGCACATCCGGGACACACCGCGCGTGGCACGTGCGCTGTCCGACCGCTGGGATCCCGCCGCCGTCGAGGAGCAGTATCTGGCGAACGCACCCGGCGTCGTCTCCGTGGACGACTTCCTCACCGAGGAGGCGCTGGAGGAGCTGTACCGGTTCTGCCTGGAATCGACGGTCTGGTTCGGCAACCGCTACGCCCACGGGCGGCTGGGCGCGCTCATGCAGGACGGGTTCAGCTGCCCCCTCCTCATGCAGATCGCCGAGGAACTGCGGGACGCCCTGCCGCGGCTCATCGGCGACCGGTACCCGCTGCGCCAGATGTGGGGCTTCAAGTGCGGCCCCGAGGTCCCCGCCGATGTCACCACCCACGCGGACTTCGCCGCCGTCAACGTCAATTTCTGGATCACCCCCGACGACGCGAACACCGACGAGCGCTCGGGTGGCCTGGTGGTGCACGACGTCGACGCCCCCTTGTCCTGGGGCTTCGACACGTACAACGGCCGCCAGGATCTGATCCGGCCGTTCCTGCGACGCCGACGGGCCCGCAGCATGACCATCCCCTACCGGCAGAACCGGGCGGTGATCTTCGACTCCGACCTGTTCCACGCGTCGGACGAGGTCCGCTTCCGCCCCGGTTACGAGAATCTCCGCATCAACGTGACCCTGCTCTACGGCGACCGCGAGGAGGAGGTCCACCACCGCCACCCGCCGGATCTCGGCACGACGGGGCTCAGGCCGGCGTGGCGTTCGGCGGCCTTCGCACGCGTACGCGCGAAGCGATGACCCGGGCGCCGTCACAACCGATTGCACCGGAATGACTCGTCTAGGGTGGTCGCGTGGCAAGAGTCCGGTTGAACGTGGCGGAGCGGCGCGAGGAGATGCTGCGGGCGACGGTCGAACAGATCGAGATCCGTGGGGCCTCCTCCGTGCGGATCGCCGATGTGGCGTCCGCGCTGGGGGTGAGCAACGCGCTGGTGCTCTACCACTTCTCGACCAAGGAGAAGCTGGTCGCCGCCGCCTTCGGGTACGCGGCCGAGGCCGACCTCGCCCATCTGCGCAAGCTGCTGGCCCGGCGCACCTCGGCCGTACGGCGTCTGCGGGCAGCCGTGCGGTGGTACGCGCCGACCGGGCAGGCCAAGGGGTGGCGGCTGTGGATCGAGGGCTGGGCGGTCTCCTTGCGGGAGCCCGCCCTGCGCGAGGTCGCGGGCGACCTCGACCGGCGGTGGAAGGCGGAGCTGGCCGAGGTCATCGCGGAGGGCGCCGCCGCCGGTGAGTTCCGCTGCGAGGACCCGGAGTCGGCGGCCTGGCGGCTGACCGCCCTGCTGGACGGGCTGGCCGTGCAGATGACGTCGTACGCGGGTCCCCTCTCCCGGTCCACGATGCTCCGCTGGACCGACGACGCCCTCGCCCGCGAGCTGGGCCTCGACCACGCGACGCTGACCGGCTGACGCGGCCACGTCCGGCGCGGTCCGGCCCGGCGCGGCCACGTCCGGCGTTGTCACGTCCAGCACCGTCAGGTCTGGCGCGGTCAGGTCTGCCGCACCGGGGCGTAGGCGGCGCCGTCCAGCCCGAACGTCCAGGCGACCCCGTCCTTGGCGGTCCGTGTCGCGGGCGGCACCCGGAGCCAGTAGGTGCGATGCGTGCCGTCGGGCTCGGGGGTGGAGTTGACCACCTCGACCATCACCACGTCCTCGTCGCCATCGAGTGCGATGCGCCAGAGGATGCCCGTCTCGTCGCGGTGGACGGGCTCGGCCCCCGACTCCGTGAGATAGCGGTCGTAGCCGTAGAACTCCAGCATCACGCGGCGCAGCTCCGCGTTCTCCTCTTCCCGTATGCGCTGCGGGGTCAGCGACGCCAGCTCCGCCAGGAAGTCGGCGGGCACCGGCATGCCGCGCCAGGCGTACAGCGCGAACCCGTCCCGGTAGGCGAGGGCCGGTCCCGCCCCGTGGTCGAGTCGGCCCGCCTCGTCGCGGTGCAGGACCTCGGGCCGCTCGCTGATCACCACGGCCCTCTCGTACGGCCACCACCAGCCGGCGTTCCGGGCGACCTCGGCCAGGCCGGTGAGCCGGTCGCCGCGCCCGTCGAAGGCGGCGAGCCAGGCGGCGTCGTGCTGCCCGAGCACCGCGTCGAGCAGCACCAACCGCACCGCGCCCTCGTCCTCCGGCTTCCCCGCCAGATCGGCGACGACTCCGGACCGTATGCGCTCGGCGAGCGCGGCCGTGGTCTCCCAGAGCTGGGCCCCGGTGGCGGACCAGAGTGCGGACCAGCCGGCCGGGCCCAGTTCGTCGTACATCCGGCGACGCTCCTCGGCCCACGGCCGGGTGCGGACCTCTTCGCGCACCGACCGTCCGGCGTCGGCCAGCTTCTCGACCGCCTTGACGGCCGCCCGGGGCGATTCGGCCCAGACGATCCGCTCGGGCTCGGCGAGTCCGGCGGTGCGGTAGGCGCGCCGCACGCCCTCCTCGGCGGCCGCCGGGTCCGCCGCGCCGGTCGCCGCCGCCACGTCCCGCCAGGTATTCACGTGCTGCATCGGTTGTCCCGTCCCCTGTTGCGCTCGGTTGTCGTACTCGGTGGTCATGCTCGGTTGTCGTGCTCGGTCTGATGCCGGTCTGTGTGCCGGCCGGGTGCCGGTCTCCGCGCCCCCGCCGGTCCGTGGAGCCGGGCGCGGTCAGTCCGCGACGATGCGGATCGCGCCGGGCGCGTACTCCCGCTGGCGCACCACGCGGAACCAGCCCTGCGGCAGAGCGATCGTGGCGTGCTCCTCGTGCACCACCCGCCCGCCCTCCGGGAGATGGAGCAGCATCGGTCCGAACGGCCCCGCCTCCCGGATCAGCCGGCCGGGCCCCTGCACGGCGTGCGCGTGCCCGGTCACCTCCCCCAGCGCGAGCACCAGCCGCCCCCGCCCGTCGCGCAGTTCGCCCGATGCCTTCAGGAAGGGGGCGGGCACCGCCGACTCCTCCAGCGCCACGATCAGTACATCGCCCTGCCGGTACACAGACGTCTCCCCTCGGTCGCGGCACCCGCTGTGCCGGCCACGGGAAAAACGCTACGGGCAGGGTCTGACAACGGGCCCTCCCGGCGGCCTCCCAGACGTCCGGGAGACGGCTCGGAGCGGTCCCGGTCGCGGCGTTGTCAGTGCGGCTTGATAAACCTTGCGGACATCAGCCGTCCCCAGGACCAGGAGTTCAGTGCGATGTACGGTGCGGAGCATCTGCAAGCGTTCGGCGGTCTTCCGGCCGTCGACTTCCAGCCCAAGGACGATCCGGCCGACCGGCCCGCCGCCGATGATGTGGCCTGGCGCATCTCCGTGGAACCGTACGGCGACGACGACCGGGACCGTCCCTGGGCCGACGAGTTCGCCGACTTCCTGGGCGCGGTCGACCCGGCCGGGGTCAAGGCCCTGATCATCGGCCAGTGGGGCGAGGCGTACGAGGAGAACTCCTCGCTCCCGATCGATCTGGTGATCGCCGCCGCCGACCGGCTGACCTCGCTGGAGGCGGTGTTCGTCGGGGATCTGGAGGCGGAGCAGGCCGAGATCACCTGGATCGAGCATGCCGATGTCACGACGCTGCTGGCCGCCTTTCCCGCGCTGACCGAGTTCGGGGTGCGGGGCGGCAGCGGCCTGGTGTTCCCGCCGACGAAGCACGACCGGCTGCGGTCGCTGACGATCCAGGCAGGCGGTCTGCCCGTGCAGGTGGTCCGCGGGGTGCTGGACAGCGAACTGCCCGCGCTGGAGCGGCTGGACCTCTGGCTCGGTGTGTCGGCCTACGAGGGCGACACCGAGGTCGCGGACCTCGCGCCGCTGCTCTCGGGCACCCGGTTCCCCCGCCTGCACCACCTGGGCCTGCGCAACAGCGAGGTGGAGAACGAGATCGCGGCGGCCCTGGCGTCGGCGCCGGTCGTCGCCCGGCTCAGGACGCTCGACCTGTCGAACGGGACGCTGGGGGACGAGGGCGCGGCCGCGCTCCTCGAAGGACAGCCGCTCACCCATCTCGACGACCTCGACCTCCACCACCACTTCCTCACCGAGGCGATGGAGCAGCGGGTCCGCTCGGCCCTGGAGCCGCACGGCGTGCGCGTCGACCTGTCCGAGCGGAACGAGCCGTGGGGCGGCCGCGGCATCGAGGGCCGCTACACCGCCGTGTCGGAGTGAGTGCCGTGACCCGGATCCGTATTCAGCACTTCGACGAGTTCCACGGGCTCCCCGTCCATACGCCCGCCTCGTCGTCCGCGGCCCTGCCCGCAGCCGACGCGGTGGCCTGGCGGCTGGAGTGCGACTACGACGAGCAGACGGACTTCGCGGTCCTGTGGGAGCAGTTCCTGGAGACCGTGGACACGGCGCGGGTCAGGGCGCTCGTCATCGGCCCCTGGTGGCGTGAGGAGTACACGCCGTTCGAGCAGGTGCGCGATCTGCTGGTCGCCGGCGCGGACCGCTTCCCGGCCCTGCGGGGACTCTTCCTCGCCGATGTGGTGGGCGAGGAGTGCGAGGTGTCGTGGCTGCGCATGTGCGACATCACGCCGGTGCTCGAAGCGCTGCCGATGCTGGAGGAGTTCACGGTACGGGGCTGCGGCCAGGAGGGCCTGGCTCTGCGGCCCATCCGTCATGCGGCGCTGAAGACGCTGCGCTTCGAGTCCGGCGGGCTGCCCGGCGATCTGGTGCGGGCGGTCACCGCGAGCGAACTGCCCGCGCTGGAGCGGCTCGACCTGTGGTTCGGCAGCTCGTGGTACGGGGGCGATGCCACGCTCGCCGACCTCGGGCCGGTCCTGTCCGGCGGCACGTTCCCCCGGCTGCGCCACCTGGGCCTCCAGAACAGTGAGATCCAGGACGAGATCGCGGCGGCCGTGGCGTCCGCGCCCGTCGTCGCCCAGCTGGAGACCCTCGCGCTCTCCATGGGCACCCTCAGCGACACGGGCGGGGAGGCCCTGCTGAACGGGCAGCCGCTCAACCACCTCGCCACGCTCGACCTGCGCCACCACTACCTCACCGGCCCGGTGCTGGAGCGGATCAGGGCCGCGTGCGCCCCGGCCGTGGTCGAGGGCGGCGAGGCCGAGGAGGACTACGCGGACCCGGACGAGGAACCGGAGCGCTATGTCGCCGTCAGCGAGTAGCCCCAAGAGTGCGGGGGCCCCGCGTTTCGCGGTCGTGGGCAATCCGGAGAACCGCCGGGTCACCTTCTTCCGGGAGGCCGTACGGGGCCCCGGGCTGGAGCCCGCCCGGGTGGTGTCCTGGCTCCAGGTGCTGCGCGGCGAGGCGGAGTTCCAGCCGGGCGAGACCGTCCGGATCGACTCGCCCGGCGAGGACGCGGAGGTGGAGCGGCTGCTGCGCGGGGTCGACGACCCGACCCGGGTGGAGGGGTCCGCGCGGTGGTACGCCGGGTTCCTCTCGGCGGTCGGCGAGGTGACGCGGGCCGCCTCGGCGGCCGGTGCCGAGGTGCTCACCTCCCCCGGTGACATCGCCGCGCTCTTCGACAAGCGGCTCTGCCACGCCCTGCTGGAGGGCGCGGAGGTGCCGGTGCCCGCCTCGCCCACGTCGGGGCCGCAGGCGGCCGAGGTGCGGGGCTGGTCCGACGTACGGGCGCTGCTGCGGGAGCACCGGATGCCCCGGGCGTTCGTGAAGCTCGCCCACGGCTCGTCCGCCTCGGGGGTGCTGGCGGTGGAGACCGCGGGGCCCGGCCGGGTCAGGGCGAGCACCTCGGTGGAACGGGACGCCCAGGGGCGGCTGTTCAACTCGCTCCGGGTCCGCCGGTACACCACGGAGGCGGAGGTGGGCGCACTCGTGGACGCGCTCGCCCCGGACGGCCTGCACATCGAGCGCTGGCTGCCCAAGGCGTCGCAGCGCGGACGGGCCGCCGATCTGCGGATCGTGGTGGTCGGCGGCCGGGCCACCCACGCCGTCGTCCGCACGAGCCTCTCCCCCATGACCAACCTCCACCTCGGGGGCGCCCGCGGCGATCTCGACGAGGTCCGGGCCGCCGTGTCGGCGGTGGGCGGCTGCTGGCGCGAGGCGCTGGCGATCTGCGAGCGAGCCGCCGCCTGCTTCCCCGGGACGCTGTGCGTGGGCGTCGACCTGCTGCCCGCGGCCGGCTGGCGGCGCTTCGCCGTCGGCGAGGTCAACGCCTTCGGTGATCTGCTGCCCGGGCTGACCGGGCTGCCTGGCAGCGGTGCCGAGGGTCTTGACACCTATGCGGCGCAGGTCGCCGCCGTACTGGACCGAACGAGGAACGACCATGCCGTCACGTCTCCCTGATCCCCAGCGGCCCGATATGGCCGAGGTCGTGGGCAGCCACGATCTGCTGCTGGTCACCCTGGACACCCTGCGCCACGATGTCGCCGCCGAGCTGGCCGCCGCCGGGCGCATCCCGAACCTGGCCCGGCACCTGCCCGGCGGTGTGTGGGAGAAGCGGCACGCCCCGGGCAGCTTCACCTACGCGTCGCACCAGGCGATGTTCGCCGGGTTCCTGCCGACGCCGGCCGCCCCCGGCCCGCACCCGCGGCTGTTCGCGGCGCGCTTCGCGGGCAGTGAGACGACGGCGGACGGCACGTTCGTCTTCGACACCCCGGACCTGGTGTCGGGTCTGGCCGCCGAGGGCTACCGCACGGTGTGCGTCGGCGGGGTCGGCTTCTTCAACCGGCAGGGCGCGCTGGGATCAGTGCTGCCCGGCATGTTCCAGGAGAGCCACTGGGAGCCGGAGTTCGGTGTCGCGTCGCCGACCTCGTTCGAGGAGCAGGTGACCCGGGCCGAGAAGGTGGTGGCCGAACTCCCGTCGGAGCAGCGGCTCTTCCTCTTCGTCAACGTCTCCGCGCTGCATCAGCCGAACTGGTTCCACACCCCGGGCGCGACCCGCGAGGCCGGGGACTCCCGGGCCACGCACGCGGCCGCCCTGGAGTACGTCGACCGGCACATCGGCCGGCTCTTCGCCGCCGCGAGCAGCCGCCGCCGGTGTTTCGCCATCGTCTGCTCCGACCACGGCACCACCTACGGCGACGACGGCTACACCGGCCACCGGCTCGGCCACGAGGCCGTCTGGACCGTGCCCTATGCGCACTTCTTCCTCGAACCGGGGGCCTCCTGATGACCACCAGCACCACCACGAGCACCGCTACGGCGACAGGCATGCCCGCCGTCAGGCCGTACGAGAGTTACGTCTACGCCTATCCGCACAAGACGGCCTACCGCCCCCTGCCGGAGCGGCCCGCGCTGCGTGAGCTGTGGGCGGCGGAGCCCAAGAGCGCCCTCTCCCTCTACCTCCACATACCGTTCTGCGAGGTCCGCTGCGGCTTCTGCAACCTCTTCACCCGGATCGGCGCGCCCGAGGAGCTGACGACCCGCTATCTCGACGCCCTGGACCGGCAGGCCGTGGCCGTACGGGACGCGCTCGGCGACGACGAGCCGGTGCGGTTCGCGGCGGCGGCCTTCGGCGGCGGGACGCCGACCTTCCTCACGGCGGACGAGCTGGAGCGGCTCTGCGACATAGCGGAGAAGCGGATGGGCGCAGACCTGCTCGCGGTGCCGCTGTCGGTGGAGACCTCCCCGTCCACCGCGACCGCCGACCGCCTCGCCGTGCTGGCCGACCGGGGGACGACCCGGGTCAGCATCGGCGTACAGAGCTTCGTGGACGCGGAGGCGCGGGCCGCCGTCCGTCCACAGCGCCGGGCCGAGGTGGAAGCCGCGCTCGGCCGGATCCGGGACGCCCGGATACCGGTGCTCAACATCGACCTGATCTACGGCATCGACGGCCAGACCGAGCGCACCTGGCTCACCTCCCTGGACGCCGCGCTGGCCTGGCGGCCGGAGGAGATGTACCTCTACCCGCTGTACGTCCGCCCGCTGACCGGTCTGCACCGCCTGGGCGCCGCCGCGACCGGCCCCGAGGCGGAGGCCCTGGAGCAGGCCGCCTGGGACGAACAGCGGCTGCGGCTCTACGCGGTGGGGCGGGACCATCTGCTGGCGCACGGCTACGAGCAGGTGTCGATGCGGATGTTCCGGCGCGCCGACGCACCCCAAGAAGGTCCCGAGGACTACGCCTGCCAGACCGACGGCATGATCGGCCTGGGCTGCGGGGCCCGTTCATACACCTCCGCCCTCCACTACTCCTTCGACTACGCGGTGGACATGCGGGAGATCCGCTCCATCATCGACCGGTTCACCGCCACCGAGGACTTCTCCCGGGCCGAGGTCGGCAGGTACGTCGACGCGGCCGAGGCCCGCAGGCGCCACCTCCTCCAGTCGCTGCTCCAGGCGGCGGGCCTGCCCCTGGACGACTACCGCGCCCGCTTCGGCACGGACCCCCGTGCGGACTTCCCCGCCGAGCTGGCGCGGTTCGCGGACCGGGGCTGGCTGGACGCGCAGGCGCCCGAGGGCCTTCTCCGGCTCTCGCCGCTGGGGCTGGCGCACTCGGACGCGCTGGGTCCGGCGCTGTTCTCCCCCGGAGTGCGGGCCGCGATGGCCGCGTATGAGCGGAAGTGAGCGGGCCATGGACCTGACGATCCTCTACCGGGGCCCGCTGGCCTCGTGCGACTACGACTGTCCGTACTGCCCGTTCGCCAAGCGGCGGGACAGCAAGGCCCAGTTGACGGCGGACCGGGAGGCGCTGGAGCGGTTCACCGCGTGGGCGGCTGCGCAGACCGGCGACCGGCTCTCCGTGCTGTTCACCCCGTGGGGCGAGGGCCTGGTGCGCTCCTGGTACCGGCGTGCGCTGACCGAGCTGTCCCAGCTGCCGCACATCGGCCGGGTCGCCATCCAGACGAACCTCAGCGGCCGCACCACGTGGCTGGCGGACGCCGATCCGGAGCGGATCGCGCTCTGGTGCACGTACCACCCGGGGCAGACCCCGTACGAGCGGTTCCTCGGCCGCTGCCGGGAGCTGTCCGCGCGCGGCATCCGCTACAGCGTGGGCGTGGTGGGGTTCGACGAGCATCTGGAGGAGGCCCGGCGGCTGCGGGCCGCGCTGCCTGCCGAGGTCTACCTCTGGGTGAACGCCGCCGAGGGGCACACGTACACCGATGAGGAGGCGGAGCGGTGGACGGAGCTGGACCCGCTCTTCCCCTACAGCCGGCATCCGCACCGCTCGGCCGGGCTGCCCTGCCGGACGGGCGAGTCGGTGATCTCGGTGGACGGTGACGGCACGGTGCGGCGCTGCCACTTCGTCAAGGCGGAGCTGGGCAACCTCTACGACGGCAGCTACCGCGCGGCGCTCGGTCCCCGGGCCTGCCCGCTGGCCGTGTGCGACTGCCACATCGGCTACGTACACCTGGAGACGCTGCCGCTGTACGACGTGTTCGCGGGCGGCGTCCTGGAGCGGATACCCGCCGGGTCCGGCGTGGGCCCGGGGCCGGACCCGGCACCGGGCGGACCCGTGGTCCCCGGCCCGTCCCGGCGTACGCTCCCGCTCCTCAACCCCTGATCCCTACAGCGGCAGCAGGTCCGGCCGCTTCGCCTCGACGTGGTCGCCGGACGACTCGCCGCGCAGCCGCCGGCCGATCCACGGCACGAGGTACTCCCGCGCCCACTGGATGTTGTCGCGCCGCTCGTCGAAGGGGCGGCGCTGGGCCTGCGGCGGCCAGGGCTGGTCCGGGTCGGCCGGCACCTCGTGGCCGAGGACCTGGGCGGCGCGCAGCGCGACGCGGGTGTGGCCCTCGGGCGACAGGTGGAGCCGGTCGGCGTCCCATGCGCGCCGGTCCTGGACCGAGCGCAGCGACCACAGGTCGAGCACGGGGCACTGGTACCGGTCGGCGATGGCCCTCAGGTGCACGTTGTACGTGGCGATCTTGCCGCGCATGTGGCGCAGCACCGGAACGCCCCGGGTGTCGAACCCGGTGGTGACCATGACGGTGCCGACCGCCTCGGTCAGGTCCGCGACAGCCCGCTCGAAGCGCTCGGCCAGATCGTCGGGGTCGGTGCCGGGCCGGATGATGTCGTTGCCGCCCGCGCAGAAGGTGACCAGGTCGGGGGCCAGTTCCTTGGCGCGGGGCAGCTGCTCCTCGACGATCTGGTCGAGGAGGCGTCCGCGTACGGCGAGATTGGCGTAACGGAAATTGCCGTGCCGGGTCTCGTCCGGGTTCGTCGCCGCGTCGGGGGCGGGGAGCCGGTCGGCGAGCAGAACCGCGAACCGGTCCGCCCAGCCGACAAAGGTGCCGTCGGGGCCGGGGTCGCCGACGCCCTCCGTGAAACTGTCCCCGATCGCCGCGTACGACCCGATGATGTTCTGCTGCTGGGTTCTCGAATCGTCTGCCACAAGCACATATCCTGCACCGTTCAATGTGACCTACGCGACCGTAATACGGGGTTGACGGGTGGTGACATAGACCACCCGGTCAGATTTCGGTAAAGCCGGAATAAGTGGAGGGGCGGTGCGCCGCCGCGCACCGCCCCTCGATCACTTCTTCTCGCCCTGGGGTCAGAGGGAGACGCCGTGCTGGCGCAGGTAGGCGACCGGGTCGACGTCCGAGCCGTAGCTCGGGCCGGTGCGGACCTCGAAGTGGAGGTGCGGGCCGGTGGAGTTTCCGGTGGAGCCGGAGAGGCCGATCTGCTGGCCGCCGGTGACGGTCTGGCCGGCGGAGACGCTCAGCGAGGACTGGTGGGCGTACTGGGAGTACATGCCGTCCTCGTGCTTGATGACGACCTCGTTGCCGTACGAACCGCTCCAGCCGGCCGAGACCACGGTGCCCGGGCCGATCGCCTTGACGGGGGTGCCGGAGGCGGCCTGGAAGTCGGAGCCGGTGTGGTAGCCGCTGGACCAGCTGGAGCCGGAAGCGCGGTACTGGGTGGTGACGTTGGCGTTGTCGAGCGGCGCGGTCCAGCCGGAGCCGGTGGACTCGGAGGAGCCGGTCTGCGTGGAGGCGCCGGACTCGGCGGCGGCGTCGGACTCGTCGGCCGAGAGGGTGTCGGCCTTCGGGGCCGGCTCGGCCTTCTTCGGGGCGGCCTTCTTCGGCGCGGCGGCCTTGGGGGCCGGGGCGGACTTCTTGGCCTCCGAAGGCGCGGCGGTGCCGGTGGCCTTGGCGCCGAGGGTCAGCTTCATGCCCGGGAAGATCAGGCCGGGGTTCTCGCCGACGGTCGAGCGGTTGTCCTGGTACAGCTTCTGCCAGCCGCCCTTGACCTGGTGCTCGGTCGCGATCTTCGCGAGGTAGTCGCCGGAGACGACGGCGTACGTCTTCGGGGCGGCCTTCTTCGCCGTGGCGGGCGCGGCCTGCGGTGCGGCCTGCTGGGCGCTCTGCGCGGCGGCGGGCTGGACGGCGGGGGCCGCCTTCTCCGCGGCGTGGGCGCCGGTCGCGCCGAACAGCGGGAGGGCGAGTACGGCGCCGCCGGTGCCCGCGGCGAGGACGCCGCGGTGGATCGGGCCGGACTTGGGACGGCGGTGCTTACCCTTTGCGGGCATGGGGAAGTTCCTCTCCGGCGCCTGCGAGGTGAGCTGTCGGGTTCGGGCTGGAGATGCCCGGCCGCCGGATGGCGGCTTCACCCCTAGCCGGTCCGGATCGCTCCGGGCCGGCGGCTTACCTGGTTCCCCCGCTCCTGCCACACGTGAGTGGGTGGGTGCGAATTCCGGGCGGCGGCAGGATTAGGCGGTCCGTCCGGATTGACGGTGACCGTAAACGAGTGAGGACGACGGGAACAAGCCGTCGGTTGCGCCCCGGAATCATCGATTCAATTTCGCTCCGGATTTCCCGTCACCCTCCGTGGATTACGGATCTTGGCTTTCCGTGCGGATCCCGGGAAATAGCCAGGGCGCCGCCGCCACGGTCCGTCACGGATATGATCCCGCTCACCTACGGAATCCCATCTCCCCCATTAGCAGGGCATGTTCTACGAAATGCACCAATACGGACATGCCGTCGACGCGACCCCTGACACCCCGTCAGACTTCCGATGATTGCCCCGTGAACCGATGTCGTATCGTCACAGGAGCGCCCTCGCCGGAGAGCCGCGCCGACGCCGAAGATTCCAGGAGCCACCGTGACGCAGCAGGTGCCGCAGGTCCCGCCGACCGAGACCGAACTGACCGGAGTCCGCAACTTCCGTGACGTGGGCGGGCTTCCCACCGAGGACGGGCGGCGCACCGCCTTCGGCCGGCTCTACCGCAGCGGCCACCTGGCGCACGCCACCGCCGAGGACGCGCTCTTCCTCGGCGGACTCGGGCTGCACACCGTCTTCGACTTCCGCAATTCCGCCGACCACAAGCTCGACGGGTACGACATCGAGCTGGCCGGTGTCCGCAATGTCAGTATTCCGCTCTCCGACCCGGCCGACGGAGCAGAGTTCTGGCGGCTGGTCCGCGACGGGAACATCGAGCAGCTGCGCTCGATCCTGGCGAACGGCAAGGGCACCGAGCGCATGATCACCATGTACCGCTCGACCATCGTGGACCGCACCGCCGAGCACAGCCGCGTCCTGCACGCCCTGGCGGAGGACAGCGTGCCGGCCCTGATGCACTGCGCGGCGGGCAAGGACCGGGCCGGCCTGTCGATCGCGGTCTCGCTGCTCGCGGTCGGCGTCGAGCGCGAGGCGATCGAGGCGGACTACCTCAAGTCCAACGATCCGCACCGCCGGTACAAGGTGAAGCGCACGGACATGTCGGAGACCGGGATGTCCCCCGAGGTGATGGAGCTCCTCAATCCGCTCTTCGGGGCGCAGGCCTCCTACCTCGCGGCGGCGTTCGCGGCCATCGACGACACCTGGGGCACGACCGACCGCTACCTGTCGGAGGGGCTGGGCGTCTCCCCCGAGACCCGGGAGCGGCTGCGCGAGCGCCTCCTCGACCAGGGCTGAGCGCCTACTCGGCGCCCGCCACCACGAAGAGCAGGTAGAGGAAGGCCGCGATCACGTGGCCGACCACCAGGTAGGCGAAGAGCCGGATCACCAGACCGCGCGGCATCCGGCGCTCCTGCGTGTCCTTCGTGGCCTTCGGGCGCCTCGGGGTCAGCGGGTCGTAGTGCTCGGAATCGGACATGACGGTCCTCTCTGCCGGCCTCGCGGCCGGGGGAACGAAGGGGTCAGCGCGCGTGGAGCGCGTTGCCGAGGCAGAGCTCGGCCGCGGGGCTCTGCAGCAGGGAGTGGACGAAGAGCAGCTCCGCCCCGCCCCGGTCCAGGGCCGCGATCCGGTGCGGCGTGAGCGAGTCGAAGTGGGCGCTGTCGCCCGGGTCCAGATCGTGCACGGTCTCCCCCAGCGCGACCCGCAGCCGCCCGCCGAGGACGTACAGCCACTCCTCACCGGGGTGCACCCGCACCAGATCGCCCTGGGCGCCGTACGGGACCCGGACCCGCAGCGCCTGCATGGCGCGGCCGGAGCCGCCGGCCCTACGGTACATCCAGCCGTCCGCCTCGGCGCCCTCGAAGGCGCCGCCGCGGATGACCGCCTCCCGCTCGGGCGGCTTCTCGCCGAGAAGCTCGGAAACCGTCGTACCGTAGATACGGGCGAGGCCCAGCAGCATGGGCAGCGAAGGCTGCCTGCGGCCGGTCTCCAGCCGGGAGAGGTGGGCCGGGGAGAGTCCGGCCCGCTGGGCGGCGGTCTCCAGGGTGAGACCGCGGCCACGGCGCAGGTCGCGCAGTCGGGGGGCGACGCCGGGGAGCTCGTCGGCCGCCCCTTCGTCCGGAGGGTTCATGCGTCCATTGGGCCAGGAACTTTCCTCCCGGGCAAATAAATTGCCCCGGAGGCAAAATTTCAGCGGTTGGCCACGGCCTGCTTGACCAGGGTCCGGCCGAAGTCCCACATCAGGCCGCCGCCGCTGTGCGCGTCGTCCATGACCTCCGTGAACGCCGCCACGAAGCGGTCCACCTCCGCCTCCCCGATGATCAGCGGCGGGATCAGCTTGATCACTTCCAGGTGGTCGCCGGAGACCTGGGTGAGGATGCGGTGCTTCTGGAGCAGCGGCACCACGACCATCTGGGCGAAGAGCCCCTTGCGGGCCGCCTGGAGCATGGTCCAGCGGCTGCGGAGCTTCAGCGAGGTGGGGCGGCCGAACTCGATGCCGATCATCAGCCCGCGCCCGCGCACCTCGTGCAGCAGCTCGTAGCGGTCCACCAGGGCGGAGAGGCGCTCCCGCAGCAGATCACCCGCCCGCCGGGCGTTCGCGACGGTCTCCTCGTCCTCCATCACCGTCAGCACGGCGAGCCCCGCCGCCATGGCCTGGGCGTTGGAGCCGAAGCTGGCGGAGTGGACGAGGACCCGGTCCATCGAGGAGTAGACCTTGCGGAAGATCCAGTCCTTGCCGAGCGTCGCGCCGACCGGCACATAGCCGCCGGAGAGCGCCTTGGCGACGCAGACCAGGTCCGGCTCCACGCCGTCCTCGTGCTGGTACGCGTAGAAGTCGCCGGTCCTGCCGAGCCCGGTCTGCACCTCGTCGGCGATCAGCAGCGCCTTGTGCCGGTGCAGCAGCTCCTGCGCCTCGCGGAGGAAGCCGGGCGGTGCGGCGTGCACGCCCTTGCCCTGGATCGGCTCCACGACCAGGGCCGCCACATCCCCGCGCTTCAGCTCCCGGCGCAGCGCGTCCAGGTCGCCGAGCGCGATCGGGGTGTCGGGCAGCAGCGGGGCGAAGCCGTCCCGGAAGCCGCTCTCGCCGTTGACCGAGAGGGAGCCGGTGGTCAGCCCGTGGAAGGCGTGGGTGCAGTAGAGGACGCGGGGCTTCCCGGTGGCGTACCGGGCGAACTTCAGCGCCGTCTCGACCGCCTCCGTACCGCTGTTCCCGAAGAAGACGCGGTCCAGGTGCGGGCTGTGGCCGAGCAGCTTCTCGGCGAGGAGCCCCGGCAGCGGCTGGCAGTCGAAGCGGGTGAGGTCGGCGAGCTGGGCGTCGAGCACGTCGTGCAGGGCCCGGCGGACGACCGGGTGGTGCCGGCCGATGCCCATCACACCGAACCCGGCGAGCATGTCGAGGTAGTCGTTGCCCTCCGCGTCCCAGAAGTACGCGCCCTCGGCCCGTTCGTAGACCTTGTCGAAGCCGATGGTGTGCAGCATGCGCGGCAGCTGGTGGTTGAGGTGGCGCGCGTGCAGCTCGTACCGCTCGTGCCCGCGCTCCGCGAGGAGCCGTTTCAGGTCGAAGCCCTGGGGCCCGCCGTCCGTCATCGCCCGCTCTTCTCCTTCACTGCGTTTGCCGAGGGGGCCGGCCGCCCGGCCCCCTCACCGTCACGACGTCACCGGTTGCTGCTGATGGTCTCCCGCGCCGCGCGCAGGGACTCCTTCAGCGACCCCATGGTGGCGAGCACCGCCGTGGGTTCGTAGCCGCAGTGCGCCATGCAGTTGGCGCAGCGCGGGTCCTTGCCCCGGCCGTACTTCTCCCAGTCGGTCTCCTCGATGAGCTGACGGTACGTCGGTACGTAGCCGTCGCTCATCAGGTAGCAGGGGCGCTGCCAGCCGAAGAGCGAGTAGTTGGGGATCGCCCACGCGGTGCACGGGAAGTCCGCCTTGCCCTCCAGGAAGTCCAGGAAGAGCGGCGAGTGGTTGAGCCGCCAGCGGGCCCGGTTGCCGCCCGCGAAGGCCTTCTTGAAGAGTTCGCGGGTCTGCTCGACGCCGAGGAAGTGCTCCTGGTCGGGCGCCTTCTCGTACGCGTAGGCGGGCGAGATCATCATCTCGTCGACCTTGAGGTCGTCGTTGAGGTAGTTGAGGACCTCGACGATGGTCTGCGGGGTGTCGGTGTTGAAGAAGGTGGAGTTGGTGGTGACGCGGAAGCCGCGCGCCTTGGCCTCCTTCATCGCGGCGACGGCCTCGTCGAAGACGCCTTCCTTGGCGACCGACTCGTCGTGCCGCTGCCGCAGTCCGTCGATGTGCACGGCGAAGGCGAAGTAGGGCGACGGGGTGAACTTGTCGAGCTTCTTGCGCATGAGCATCGCGTTGGTGCAGAGGAAGACGTATTTCTTCTTCGCGACGAGCTGGCGCACGATCTCGTCGATCTGCGGATGCATCAGCGGCTCGCCGCCGGCGATGGAGACCATGGGGGCACCGGATTCGAGGACCGCGCCCACTGCCTGGGCGACCGGCATGCGCTGCTTCAGGACACCGGCCGGGTGCTGGATCTTCCCGCATCCCTCGCACGCGAGGTTGCAGGCGAACAACGGCTCCAGCTCGACGATCAGCGGGAACTTCTCACGCTTGCGGAGCTTCTGTTCGAAGAGATACGTCGCGACCTTGATGGACTGGCGGAGCGGCATGGCCATCTGGCTCACCTCCTGGGGAGCAGTAAAGATCGGTGCCATTCGTAAAAAGCCGGTAGGACGGCACGGAGAACACGGAAGGCCGATATTCCACCGCGTACCGTGCCGATTCGGACGAGCTCATGCTCTGGAGCGTCCACGACCACCCGGACGGCCGCAACCGGGCGCGGCCCGTGGCACAGGGCGGTACGCAGTGTGGCTGCGGATTCCATGTCCACCGCGACGGCCCCGGTGGCCCGCAGCGCGGCCCGCTCGGGGCCGCGTACGACGTGGTCGGAGCCGGTGAGCGGGCCGGTGTGGACGGTGGAGCCGGGGGCGGCCCGGGCCAGGGCGGCGACCAGCAGCCCGGTGCCGGTGCAGGGGGTGGCGCCGTCCGCGTCCCGGGTCTCCTCGGCGACGACCAGGTCCCCGGGGTGCATCCCGGGGGCGAGGCCGGCGCAGAAGCCGGAGGCGATGACGGCGGCGTCCGATAGGCCACCGGGGGCGAGGGCAGCCGCGACGGCCGCCTCCGCCGCCCGGGGGCCCATCCCGGTCCGCAGGACCCGTACCGGGCCGCCAGGCCGCCTGCCGCTGCGCAGGGCCAGCTGCTCGATGCCCAGCGCGCAGGCGACCAGCAGCGGCGCCTGAGGGGGCGCGGCCCCCGGTGCGCCGGCCATCAGGCCCCCTGGGCGGCGCCCGTACGGTCGGCGAACGGGTCGCCGTACACGTAGCGCCCGAGTGCCGTCAGGGGGAAGACCTGGCGGTAGAGGTGGTAGTTGATCGAGAAGTCCCAGGGGAAGCCGGTACCGGTGAAATACGGCTCGTCCCAGGAGCCGTCGGCCTGCTGGGCCTCGGTCAGCCAGGTGACCCCGCGGGCGACGGCCCGGCTGTCGCGGCGGCCCGCGGCGAGCAGGGCGAGCAGGGCCCAGGCGGTCTGGGAGGCGGTGGACTCACCGTGCCCGATCCACTTCTCCTCCGTGTACGAGCGCAGGTCCTCGCCCCAGCCCCCGTCGTCGTTCTGCACGGACTCCAGCCAGGTCACCGCCCGGCGGATCGAGGGGTGCGCGGCGGGCAGTCCGGCCGCGACCAGCGCGGGCACCACCGACCCCGTCCCGTAGACGTAGTTGACGCCCCAGCGGCCGAACCAGGCGCCGCACGCCTCCTGTTCGGCGAGCAGCCACTCGATGCCCCGCCGGGTACGGGGATGGGCGCCGAGCCCCTCGACGGCGAGCATCTCCACCACATGGCCGGTGACATCGGCCGACGGCGGGTCGATGACCTCGCCGAAGTCGCAGAACGGCAGGCGGTTGGGGAAGGGGCTGGTGTTGTCGGCGTCGAACGCCCCCCAGGCCCCGTTGCGGGACTGCATTCCGAGGTTCCAGCGCACCCCACGCTCGATGGCGGCTTCCAGCCGGGCGGGGTCGGGGTGGCGCACCCGGCGCAGCGCCAGGACGACTTCGGCGGTGTCGTCGATGTCCGGGTAGTTGTCGTTGTGGAACTCGAACGCCCAGCCTCCGGGGGCGAGTTCGGGTTTGCGTACGGACCAGTCGCCGGGCCGGGTGATCTCCTCGGCCAGCATCCAGTCGGCGGCCTTCACCAGCGCCGGGTGGTCGGGTCTGAGTCCGCCGTCGACCAGGGCGATGGTGGCCAGGCAGGTGTCCCAGACGGGCGACTGGCAGGCCTCGACCATCCGGGCGCCGTCCTCGCGGTGCACGGCGAACCGGTCCAGCGAGGCCAGGCCCGCCTTCATCACGGGGTGGTCGAGGTCGTAGCCGAGGAGGTGCAGGGCGATGATGGAGTAGACGGCAGGGGGCTGGATGCCGCCCCAGCAGCCGTCGTTCTCCTGGCGCTCCACGATCCACCGGGCGGCCACGTTCATCGCGATCCGGCGCAGCAGGCGCGGGGCGACCCTGTGGTAGAGGTGCAGCCCCTTGTCCAGCCGTTGGAAGAGGCCGTCCCAACTGGCCGCCGGAGCAAGCTTCCTGGGCGGACTGGGCTCGGCGGGATCGGTGTGCAGCTCGTCCAGGGCGAAGGGCGCGGGCCGCACCGGGCGCTTGGCGGAGACGATGGTCAGCGGCACGATGGTCTGGCGGGCCCAGCAGCCGAAGTCGTAGATGTTGAGCGGGACCCACTTGGGGAAGAACATCAGCTCGGGCGGGAGTTCGGGGAGGTCGTCCCACTTCCACCAGCCGAACAGGGCCAGCCAGATCCGGGTGAAGACGCGGGCGGCCGCGATGCCGCCCTGCTCCCTGATCCAGGCGGAGGCGCGGGCCATGTGCGGCTCTTCGGGGCGGTCCCCGGCCAGCCGCAGGGCCACATACGCCTCGATGGTGGCGGAGAGGTCGCTCGGTCCGCCGTAGAAGGTGTTCCAGGTGCCGTCACCGAGCTGTTCGCCCCGGATGAAGAGAGCGGCCGCCCGGGTGGTCTCCGGGTCCTGGATCCCGAGGAACTGGCGCAGGAGCAGGTCCTCGGCGTCCATCGTGACGTTGGTGGCCAGGTCGCCCTTCCACCAGCCCTGCTCGTCCTGTCGGCCGAGGAGGTGGGCCACGGAGCGTTCCGCGGCCTGCCGCGCGGCGGCGGTGACGTCGTCCGCGGCGGTGGTCGTGTCGGCCGGATGCCCGGCCGGGGCCGCGGAAAGGTTCGCGGCCCCGGTGGATCCGTCGGTCGTCGCTGTCATGAGCTTCCCCTTACGTGCAGTGGTTTCTCTGCTGTGCGCTGGGGTCTCCGTCGTGCGGCGCCCTGGTCAGGGCGCCGCACGGCGACTGCGAGTCATATACGGGTGCTGATCACCGCTTCCGCACCACCACGAAATCGGCGAGCGCGGTGAGCTGCGCACGTACCTGATGCGGCATGTCGACGGCGTGCAGCGCCTCGATGGCCACCGTGTGCTGACGACGGGCCTCCTGCGCGGTCCACTCGCGGCCGCCCGCCTCCTCGATGAGCGCCGCGCGGGCGGCGAACTCCTCTTCGGAGAAGCTGTCGAAGTCACTGCTCTTGGCGTCGGCGGCGAGCAGCTCGCCGAGCCGCTCGGAGGCCGGTCCGCCGGCGGCGAGCGCGGCGACGACCGGGAGGGACTTCTTGCGCTGGCGCAGGTCGCTCCAGGTCTGCTTGCCGGTGGCCTCCGGGTCGCCCCAGATGCCGAGCAGGTCGTCGACGGCCTGGAAGGCGAGGCCCAGGTGGTACCCGTACGTCTCCAGGGTGTCGGCGGTGCGGTCGTCGGCGCCGCCGAGCACCGCGCCGATGGAGACCGCGCAGGCCAGCAGGGCGCCGGTCTTGTTGCCCTCCATCTCCAGGCACTCCTCGACGGTGACCCGCTCGCGGTGCTCGTAGGAGATGTCCTGGGCCTGCCCGTCGATGAGCTTGCGGGTGGCCGAGGTCAGCCGGCGGGCCGCGCGGCCCGCCTCGACCGTGCCGAGCTCCAGCAGGACGTCGTAGGCCAGCGCGAAGAGCGCGTCGCCGACCAGGATCGCCTGGGCGGGGCCGTGCACCTTCCATACGGTGTCGCGGTGGCGGCGCTGCTCGTCGCCGTCCATCAGGTCGTCGTGCAGCAGCGAGAAGTTGTGCACAAGTTCGACGGCCACGGCGCCGGGGACGCCCGCCTCGGCGGGGGCGCCCGCCGCTTCGGCCGACAGCAGGGCGAGCGCGGGGCGCACGGCCTTGCCGCCGTCGCCGTCCGAGGGCCGTCCTTCGGCGTCGATCCAGCCGAAGTGGTAGGCCGCGACGGTGTCCATGGGCGGCGCCAGCCGGTCCACGGCAGCCCGCAGGACCGGCGCTGACAGGGCTCGTCCGCGCTCCAGAAGCGCGGTGACGTCCGTGGTCTGGTCCACGGTGTCGGAAGCCGGATTCGCCGGGGTCACTGACTCTCCTCTTGTTCCGGTGGTACTGCTCATGCCGCCTCCTGCAGCGGATGTCCATGGGGGCGGCCGAGGTCGTGGAGGGCCGCGTCGGCGGCCTGGAAGCCGCTGCGCACGGCACCCTCCATCGTCGCGGGCCAGCCGGTGGCGGTCCAGGCACCCGACAGGTGGAGTCCGGGCGCTCGCGTACGGGGGCCGGGGCGCAGCGCGCCGACGCCGGGGGCGGGCGCGAAGGTGGCGGTGCGCTCCCGGGTGACGAAGAAGTCCCGGATGCCCGCGCCGCGTGCGGCGGGCAGGAGCCGCTCCAGCTCGGGCAAATAGCGCTCGCGCAGCTCGGCGACGGGCAGGTCGATCTCGTCCTGGACGGCGGACTGGGAGACCGCCAGATACTGCCCGGGGCCCTTCAGCCCCGAGGAGTGCGTACGGTCGAAGACCCACTGGACCGGGGAGCCGATCGCGGCGAAGAACGGGCGGCGCAGCACCGGGCGGTCGTAGATCACGTGCACGTTGAGGATGGGCGCGTTGTCGATGTCGAGCAGCAGATCCGGCTCGTCCAGGGCGCCCGCGGGCAGCAGGTCGTGGGTCTCGTGCTGCGGTACGGCGAGGACGACGGTGTCGGCGGTGATCCGCTCCCCCGCGCTCTCGACGCTCCAGCGGCCGTCCTCGGTGCGGGTCAGGGACCCCACCTTGGCGCGCAGCTCGGTGCGGACGCCCGCGGTGTCCAGGGCCTTGCGGGCGAGGGTGTCGTGCAGCTCGCCGAGCGGCACGGTGGCCCAGCCGATGTCGGCGGCGCCGGGCTCGGAGAGCAGGCCGGTCTTGAAGACCTTGGCGGCGAGTGCCATGGAGGCGTTCGGCGCGGTGGCGTTGAGGGTGGCGACGCCGACGAGGTCCCAGAGCGCCTCGATGGCGCGCTCGGACTGGCCGTGCCGCTTCAGCCAGGTGGCGAAGTCGATGCGGTCCAGAGCCGGGTCGGCGGGGTCGAGGCGGCCGAGCGCGAGGGCGGCACGGCCGACGTTCGCCTTCTCCGCGAGGGAGAGGTGCGGGTAGGCCGCGAGGCCGCCGGCCAGGTGCAGCGGTACGGGCAGACCGGTGCGGCGGATGCGTCCCAGGCGGGGTCCGGCGGCGCGGCCGACGTCCAGGACGGGTACGTCCAGGCGGTCCTGGAGGGGGGCGAGGTGGGCGGCCTCGATGCGGTCGAGGAACCAGCGGTAGCCGGTGCAGCAGCGCAGGTAGACGTGCTGGCCGTTGTCGACGGTGAGGTCGCCGCGCTGGAAGGAGAAGGCGAGGCCGCCGAGGCGGGGCCGCCCCTCCAGCAGGGTCACCTCCAGCCCGGCGTCCGCGAGGCGGAGGGCCGCCGTGATGCCGGCGAGGCCCCCTCCGACGACGACCGCGACGGGGCGCGGGGTCTCGTCGCTCATGCCTGCCCCTCTCGCCGGGCCGTCTTCGATCGTCGGACCGGCGCCGACGGCCGGACCGTCGCCGATCGCCGGGTCGTCCCGGAAGGAATCGTCGCAGTCGTGGACGCGTGCGGCCACCGGAGGGTTGACCGGGCGCCGGACCCGCCGGAGCGCATCAGGCCCGCCCCCGGGAGGTCAGGCGCGAGATGTGGCGGGCGTCCAGGCCGGAGAGGCCGCGCACCGCGACGTACGCCTTCTCATGGCCGGGGAGGGAGACCCGGCCGCGCAGCACGGCCTCCGGGTCGCGCTCGATCCGGTCCAGGAGACGGCGGTAGATCCCGGCCATGGCGGCGACGCAGGCGCCGCTGCGGCGGTCGAGCATCGGCAGCAGGCGGTACCCCTCGGCGAACAGGGCCCGGGCCCGGCGCACCTCGAAGTGGATGAGGCCCGCGAAGTCGGAGCCGGGCGGCGGGGTGGTCCGGTGGAATCCGGCCGAGCAGCCGAACTTGGCCAGATCGTCGGCGGGTAGGTAGGTGCGCCCGTTGCCGGCGTCCTCGCGGACGTCGCGCAGGATGTTGGTGAGCTGGAGGGCGAGGCCGAGGGTGTCGGCGTACTCGGAGGCCCGCTCGGAACCGGATGCGCCCGGTTCCGTACCGAAGACGCCGAGGCTGAGGCGTCCGATGGCACCGGCGACACAGCGGCAGTAGGTCTTCAGGTCGTCCCAGGTCTCGTACGTGGCGCCGCGGACGTCCATCAGGACGCCGTCGATCAGCTCGTCGAGGCCCTCCAGCGGGAGCGGGAAGCGCTGGGCGGCGTCGGCGAGGGCGACGGCCACCGGGTCGGTGTCGTCCTCCTCCACCTTGCCGTGCCGGATCCGGTCGAGCAGTTCGCGGGTGCTCTCCAGCCGGGTCCGCTTGGTCCCCGGGTCCAGCTCGCCGTCGCCGATGTCGTCGACGCGACGGGAGAAGGCGTACAGCGCCGACATGGCCTGCCGCTTCTCGTACGGCAGCAGCCTGATGCCGTAGGCGAAGTTCCGGGCCTGCTGTCCGGTGACGGCCTCGCAGTAACTGTATGCGGCCTGCACCGGCGGCGACATGTACGTCGTCTGTCCCTCCACGGTCCAGCTCACCTCTCTCTACGCGCTCTTCGCAGGACGACTGCGGCTTCGCGCAGCATGCTGGGCTTGGTGGGCTTGGGTGGCCCTGGCAGTACGTCGAATCCGGCGGCCGAGATCGCGGTGAGGGCGGAGCGCCCGCCGCCGACGAATCCGGCGAGGAGGAGCCGCAGTCTGCCGTCGACGCTGCCCACCAGGGGGATGCCGTCACTCAGCAGCTCGCTCGCGCGCTGTGCTTCGTACGCGATCAGGGCGCGGACCGAGGCACCCGCGGACGGCCGGGCCAGGTCGGCCTCGGTGACCCGGAAGCGGTCCATGTCCTCGGCGGGCAGATAGATCCGGTCGCGGGCGAGGTCCTCGGCCACGTCCTGGAGGTGCTCGACGATCTGGAGCGCGGTGCAGACCGCGTCGGAGAGGCGTACGCGCTCCGGGCTCGTGGTGCCGGTGAGGGCGAGGACCAGGCGGCCGACCGGGTTGGCGGAGAGCTCGCAGTAGGCGGCGAGCTCTCCGTAGGTGGCGTAGCGGCGGACCTTCTGGTCCTGCCGGTTGGCCTCGATCAGGCCGAGGAAGGGTTCGGGGGTGAGCGCGCGGCGCCGCACGGTGGGGCGCAGGGCGCGCAGCAGGGGGTGGTGTGGCTCCTGGCCGGTGGTGGCGAAGACCCGGTGCAGGTCCGTCTCGAAGGCATCGAGCATGGCGAGCCGGTCGTCGCTCTGCTCCGGCTCCAGGCCCAGGTGGCGGGCGTCGGCTCCGCCGGGGGCGAGGTCGCCGTCGCCGATGTCGTCGACGAGCCGGGCGTAGCCGTAGACCGCCATCAGGTCGTCGCGCCAGGCGCGGGGCAGGAAGAAGGGGGCCACGGGGAAGTTCTCGTCCGCGGCCTTGCCGAGCGTGGCGTCGCCGGTGCGCGCCTCGGGGGTGGAGGTCACTGCGGACCGCCCGGCGCGGGGACGGCGGAACCACGTCGGAGCTGGAGATTTTCCGTCATTGCCGTCACATCTCCCGTTCTACACTGCTGACCCAAAACATCCCTTTTCGGACACGCCGCTCGTTCTTCCGAGTGCACTGCGGCACAGCGGGCGGAGCGCCGGGGGCGTATCGCCCCACTTGCCATGAATCAGCACCGCTACAGCTTACGTTGTACAGCTCACAGGGGTGCGCCGGGGTGAGGCGCCCCGGGCGCGGACACCGCACCACGCGTCAACCTTGCTCGTACGCAGGTGGATTGACGTCATCCGCCGGGAGGAGATCACCCCCGGCTCCCTACTGCGGGTGGCCTCCCCGGACCCGTACAGCGCTGTGGCCCCCACCGGAGCGGTCCGGCGGAGGCCACATGGCTGGGAAACTACTTGCCCGTCTCGCGTTCGTACGCCTTGAGGACTTCCTCGGTGGGGCCGTCCATCAGGAGTTCGCCCTTCTCCAGCCAGAGCGCCCGGTCGCAGGTGTCCCTGATCGACTTGTTGTTGTGGCTGACCAGGAAAACGGTGCCCGCCTCCTTGCGGAGTTCACGGATCCGCGCCTCGGAGCGGACCCGGAACTTGTGGTCACCGGTGGCCAGCGCCTCGTCGATCATGAGGACGTCGTGGTTCTTGGCGGCGGCGATGGAGAAGCGCAGGCGCGCCGCCATGCCGGAGGAGTACGTCCGCATCGGCAGGGTGATGAAGTCACCCTTCTCGTTGATGCCGGAGAAGTCCACGATCTCGTCGTAGCGCTCGCGGATCTCGGCCTGGCTCATGCCCATGGCCAGTCCGCCCAGCACCACGTTGCGCTCGCCGGTGAGGTCGCTCATCAGCGCCGCGTTGACGCCGAGCAGCGAGGGCTGGCCGTCGGTGTAGACGCGACCGGACTCGGTCGGCAGCAGGCCGGCGATGGCCCGCAGCAGCGTCGACTTCCCGGAGCCGTTGGTGCCGATGAGGCCGATGGCCTCGCCGCGGTAGGCGGTGAAGGAGACGCCGCGTACGGCGTGCACCTTCCGCATCCCGCGCGGCTCGCCCTTGCCGCGGCGCATCATGCGGCTCAGCGCGGCGGTGGCGCTGCCCCGGCCGCCGCCGGTGCCGTTGACGCGGTAGACGATGTGGACATCGTCGGCGATGACCGTGGGAATCCGTCCCTGCGTGTTGTCCTCAGCCACGGCCGTACCGTTCCTCTGCCTTCCAGAAGTACACGAATCCCACGACGCCCAGCAGGACGGCCCAGGCCAGGCCGGCGGCCCAGACGTGGTCCGGCAGGTTCTCGGAGCCGTAGCCGTCGATCAGGGCGAAGCGGACCAGGTCCATGTAGATGGCCGCCGGGTTGTACTGGAGCACGTCGGCGATCCAGGCCGGCTTGTCCTTGAGCATCACCGGGATGGAGAACATGACACCCGAGGCGTACATCCAGGTCCGGGTGATGAACGGCATCAGCTGCGCGAGATCGGGGGTCTTGGAGCCGAGCCGGGCCATGACGAGGGCGAGGCCGGTGTTGAAGAAGAACTGGAGGATCAGGGCGGGGATCACCAGGAGCCACGACAGCGACGGGTAACTGCCGAAGATGATGGCGACCGCGACCAGCACGATCATCGAGAACAACAGTTGCTGGAGCTGCTGGAGCGAGAAGGAGATGGGGAGCGAGGCCCGGGGGAAGTGGAGGGCCCGGACCAGTCCGAGGTTGCCGGAGATCGACCGGACGCCCGCCATCACCGAGCTCTGGGTGAAGGTGAAGACGAAGACGCCGGTGACCAGGAACGGCACGAAGACGTCGTGCGGGATGCCCTCCCTGGTCCCCAGGATCAGTCCGAAGATCAGGTAATAGACAGCGGCGTTCAGGAGTGGGGTGACCACCTGCCACAGCTGGCCCAGTTTGGCCTGGCTGTACTGAGCGGTCAGCTTCGCCCGGGAGAAGGCCAGGATGAAGTGGCGCCGGCCCCAGAGCTGTCGCAGGTAGGCGAGCAGCCCCGGCCGGGCGCCGCTCACGGTCAGGCCGTACTTCGCGGCCAGCTGGGCCGCGCCGAGGCCCTCGTCGGCGGACGGCGGGGCCCCGAGGGCCACCCCACCGTCGTGGGTCGTGTCACTCACAAGTTGAAACTCTCGTCTTCACGCGCAGCCAGTCGCGGGCGCGGCTCAGGCGGACAGGTCCCGGAAAGAAAATACGCCTCATGCTCTCAGAGGAAAGCTTCTCAGATGACCGGAGGTCGTCCCAGCCGCGTCAGCCGCCACACCGTACGCCACTTCATCGGGCGGCGCGGTCCGCAGGGGGTCGCCCAGCCTTCCCGGAAGCCGCCGAACCACGCCTTCAGCGCGGGCGGCGGCGGGCGCCTGACCAGGGTCAGCAGCAGCCAGACCCCGAGATAGAGGGGGACCAGCGGGGCGGGCAGGTTGCGGCGGGCCAGCCAGACCCGGTTGCGGGCCACCATGCGGTGGTGGACCGCGTGCCGGGAGGGGGCCGTGGTGGGGTGGTGGAGCACCAGGTCCGCGCGGTAGTCGATCATCCAGCCCGCGTCGAGCGCCCGCCAGGCGAGGTCCGTCTCCTCATGGGCGTAGAAGAACTGCTCCGGCAGCGGGCCGGCCTCGGCGAGGACCCGGGTGCGTACGGCGTTGGCGCCGCCGAGGAAGGTCGTCACGCGGGAGGAGCGCGTCGGGTCGGCCGCCCGGAGCCGGGGCACGTGGCGGCGCTGGGTCGCGCCCGTGTCCGGGTCGGTGATCCGGAAGGTGATGATGCCGAGTTTCGGGTCCGCCGCGAACGCCTGCCGGCAGAGTTCGGCGGTGTCCCGGCCCGGGAGCAGCCCGTCGTCGTCGAGGAAGAGCAGGGCGTCGACGTCCGCGCCGGACGGGCCGAACGCCTCGATGCCGACGTTGCGGCCGCCGGGGATGCCGATGTTCTCCGGTAGCTCCACCGTCCGTACACCGGCCGGTACGGACCCCACCGGGGCTCCGTTGCCGACCACCACGACCTCGATCCGGTCACCCTCCTGCGCGATGACCGAATCGAGGAGGGCGCGGAGCTCGTCGGGGCGATCGCCCATGGTGATGATCACCGCGCCCAGTTTCATGGGTGAGGTCACTTCAGCCTGCTGGACGCCAGGACGGAGACCAGGTGCAGCAGGGTCTGGAGGAGTGCGATGCCGGCCAGGACGGCGGTGGCCAGACGGGTGTAGAAGAGGTCGCCGCCGATCGTGTCCAGGATCGCCACCAGCAGGATCAGCAGCGAGGCCTCGATGCCGAGGATCAGCCGGTGGAACTTGAGCGCCCCGGCCGCCCGGCGGGCCAGCGCCATCCCGGAGGAGCGCGGCTCGGAGGCCGCCTCCTTCACCGGCGGCAGCCCGCCCTGGTGGCGGGCGACGCCGACCAGGTCCGTCTCGGCCTTGATCATGATCGCGCCGAGCGCGGCGAGCGTCCCCAGGAACGCCCAGAGCCAGTCGATCCGGCCCTCGCCCCAGAGGTCGGCGGCGCGCAGGCCGAGGCCGACGAGCACCGCCGCGTCGCACAGGTAGGCGGCGACCCGGTCCAGGTAGACGCCGCTGAGCGAGTACTGCTTCTTCCAGCGGGCCAGCTCCCCGTCCACGCAGTCGAAGAGCAGGTAGAGCTGGACCATCAGCACGCCGAGCAGGGCGCCGGGTATACCGGGCACCAGCAGGGCGGGGGCGGCCAGGACCCCGGCCAGCGTCATGACGTACGTGACCTGGTTCGGGGTGACCTTGGTGTTCACCAGATAGCGGTCCACCCGCAGGGAGACCTCCCGCATGTACATGCGGCCGGCCCAGTGCTCGCCGCTGCGCCGGTCCTTCACCCCCGGAGGGTGCACGACCGGGCGGAGTTCAGCTACTGATGGTCGAGGCATAGTCGGCGTACGCGTCCCTGATCTGGTCGGTGGACAGGCTGAGGTGTTCCAGGACGGTGAAGCGTCCCGGGCGGGTCTGCGGCGCGTAGTCGACGGCCCGGACGAACTCGTCGACGGTGAACCCGATCTCCTCGGGCAGCACCGGCAGACCGTGGCGGCGCAGGGTCGATGCCATCAGGAGGGCCTCCTGGCGGGCACCGCGCAGATGCATGGCGAAGCAGGCGCCGAGGCCGACCTGCTCGCCGTGGCTGGCCGCACGCTGGGGGTACAGCAGGTCGAAGGCGTGGTTGATCTCGTGGCAGGCGCCGGAGGCGGGACGGGAGTCGCCCGCGACCGACATCGAGATGCCCGTCAGCACGAGCCCCTCGGCCAGCACCTTGAGGAAGGCGTCGTCGCCGACCCCGCCGGGGTGGCGCAGCACGGCCTCGCCGGCCTGGCGGGCCATGGCGGCCGCGAGACCGTCTATCTCCTCGTCGTTGACCTCGTGGGCCAGCTCCCAGTCGGCGACGCAGGAGATGTTCGAGACCGCGTCACCGATGCCGGAACGGACGTACCGGGCGGGCGCCTCACGGATCACGTCGAGGTCGATGACCACGGCGATCGGGGTGGGGACCCCGTAGGAACCGCGTCCGTTGTCGTTGTCCAGGGTGGCGACCGGGGAGCACAGGCCGTCGTGCGAGAGGTTCGTCGCGACGGCGACCATGGGCAGCCCGACCCGCGCCGCGGCGTACTTCGCCACGTCGATGATCTTGCCGCCGCCGAGGCCGACGACCGCGTCGTACCGGGTGCCCTTGATCCCGTCGGCGAGCTTCACCGCGGAGTCGATCGTGCCGTCGGCGACGGCGTACCAGTCGGCACCCGGCAGGACCGGGGCGAGCCTCTCCCGCAGGGCGCGCCCGGAGCCGTCGCTGATCGCGATGGCGAGCTTGCCCGAGGAGGAGATCCGCTGATCGGCCAGGAGACCCGCCAGATCGTCCATGGCGCCGCGCCGGATGTCGACGACGACCGGGGACGGAATGAGCCGGGTCAGTACTGGCACGCGATCTCCCGGCCCTTCTTGAGGTCGTCGTGGTTGTCGATCTCGACCCAGGTCACGGTGCCGATGGGGGCGACGTCGACGGTGAAGCCGCGGTTGACGAGCTCCTGGTAGCCGTCCTCGTAGTAGAGGTCGGGGTCGCGCTCGAAGGTGGTCTTCAGGGCGTCCGCGAGCTCCTCGGCGGCCTCGGCCTCGATGAGGGTGACGCCGATGTACTCACCGGTGGCGGTGGCCGGGTCCATCAGCTTGGTGATGCGCTGGACGCCCTTGCCCTCCTCGGTGATGACCTTCATCTCCTCGTCGGCCAGGCTCTTCTCGGTGTCCAGGGCGAGGATGATCTTCTGACCCTTGCCCCGGGCGTCCAGGAGGGTCTTCTCGACGGAGACCGGGTGCACGGTGTCCCCGTTGGCGAGGATCACACCTCGCTTGAGGACGTCACGGGCGCACCACAGGGAGTAGGCGTTGTTCCACTCCTCGGCCTTGTCGTTGTCGATGAGCGTGAGCGTGACGCCGTACGTCGCCTCCAGCTCGGCCTTGCGGGCGTAGACGGCCTCCTTGCGGTAGCCGACGACGATCGCGACCTCGGTGAGTCCGACCTCGGCGAAGTTGGCGAGCGTGAGGTCGAGGACCGTCTTGTCGCCGTCCACCGGGACGAGCGCCTTGGGGAGCGTGTCCGTGTACGGGCGCAGACGTCGTCCAGCACCGGCTGCCAGTACGAGGCCGATCATGCGAGTTCTCCTTCGTCGTGTACGGCGGGGGCCGAGGAGGACACCCAGAAGCGGATGGACTCCACGAGCACCACCAGAGCCACGGCCACCGCGAGGGCGGTGAGAGCCGTGGTGAAACCTGAGGTGTGGGTGAGGGAGGCGGCGAGGACGGCCACCAGCGCGGTGCGGCCCTCGTGTCCCCCGATCGTCCGCACCAGCCACTGGGGCGGCGCGCCGGTGCCTCCGCGGATGCGGTACACCGTGTCGTAGTGATGGTAGGCGACGGCCGAGACGAGCCCGAAGGCCGCCGGAACGGCGTGCGGGACGTCGCTGCGGGCCGCGAGCACGAGGATCGTGACGTACTCCGCGACCCGGAAGAACGGCGGCACCAGCCAGTCGAGCGCCCGTCTGAGCGGGCGGGCCACGGCGAAGCCGGAGAGCACGACGTAGACCGCCGCGGCGACGACGGTGAGCCAGCTGCCGTACGGGAGGAAGAGCGCGGCGCCGACCATCACGAGGGTGCCGATGAGGGCGGCGGCCGGGGCCGTCAGCGCTCTCTTCGGACCGTGGACGAGCGAGGCGACGGCCTGGGCGAGGGGGCCGGAGTCGGCGAGGTCCGCCAGTGCCCGTGCCGCGCGCTCGGTACGTCGGGCCTTGCGGGTCACCGAGCGCAGGAGGCGCCCCACCAGGGTGTAGGTGGCGGCCAGGGCGCAGCCGATGAGCAGGGCGTAGAAGACGGTGCGGGGGGTGGTGAGCGCGGTGAGCACGGCGATCATGGCCCAGCGTTCGCCGATCGGCAGAACGATTATCCGCCGCACCCACACCGTCCAGCCGACGTTGTCGAGCGCGTCGGAGAGGGCGGCGGTGGGGCTGGTGTTGGCGACCGAGTCGTGGTTGGCCTCGTTGAACGAGAAGTCCACGATATGGCGGCAGGCCTGGAGGACCATCGCGCCGAGCGCCAGGACCCATACGTCGTCCCCGCCGCGGGCGGCCCCGATGGCGAGCCCGGCGTAGTAGGCGTACTCCTTGGCCCGGTCGAACGTGGCGTCCAGCCAGGCGCCCATCGTCGAGTACTGGAGCGAGTAGCGGGCGAGCTGCCCGTCGGTGCAGTCCAGGACGAAGGAGACCAGGAGCAGGATACCGGCGGCGATGTAGCCGCCCCGGGTGCCGGTCGCCGCGCTGCCCGCCGCGATGAGCGCGGTGATCAGGGAGGCGGTGGTGACCTGGTTCGGGGTGAGGCCCCGGCGGGCGCACCAGCGGGCGATGTAGCGGGAGTAGGGGCTGATGCAGAAGGTGGTGAAGAACCCGTCGCGGGACTTGACCGCGTTGCGCAGCCGTACCGCCTCGTCGTCGACCGCGACGAGCCCGGCCACGGCCGCGGCCTCCTGATCGCGGTCGGTGGGTACGGCCGCGACGAGCGAGCCGAGGGCGGGGCGCTGTACGGCGATGCCCTCGGCCTCCAGCTCGACGGCGATGCGGCCGGGGACGGTGGGGTCCCCGGGTGCCGGGCCGGTGTCCGGGTCGACGGCGGGGGCGCCCGCGCCGACCGCGGCCGTGGTGCGCTCCAGCGCGCGCACCAGGGCCGGGCGGGCCTGGGGCTGGGCGGTGAGGGCACCGGTGACGGTGGCGGCGGGGAAGCGCGGGTCGGTCAGCCCGAGCCGCAGCGCGTGGAGGTGGCCCAGGAAGCGGGGGTCGACGAGGGCGACGCGGTGGTCGGCCGGGACGTCGGCGAGGAGTGCGGCGGCGTCACCGGCGTCGGCGGCACTCACCACGTCGAAGCCCAGGGCCCTCAGATCGTCCGCGAGCGACGACCCGGGTACCGGCGTACCGGTGAGGATGGCGGTCGACAGACGAACTCACTCCTTGGCACTGACGGTGGACGACACTCGGCAGCACGGCCACGAGGCGGGCCGGCGGCGTGTCGGCTGAGGCTATCGGATGAACGGACGACCGGGTTCACCACCCGTTCGCGCGCCGTTCGGGTGCACGGGATGGTCCGGGCTCCGTCTTCGATCATCATCATCGATCGGTGGCCCGGCCCACAAACCGCCGGTCGGACCGGGTGAGCCGGGCGCCTAGGCTGACGGCCATGACATGGCTGATCACAGGCGGAGCGGGATACATCGGGGCACATGTGGCGCGGGCCATGGTGGCGGCGGGAGAGCGGGTCGTGGTGCTCGACGACCGCTCCAGCGGCATCGTGGACCGGCTGCCGGAGGCCGTCACCCTGGTGGAGGGCTCGGCCGGGGACCGGGAGCTGCTGGACCGGGTGCTCGGCGAGCAAGCGGTGAGCGGTGTGGTGCATCTCGCGGCGAAGAAGCAGGTCGGCGAGTCCGTCGAGAAGCCCCTGCTGTACTACCGGGAGAACATCGCCGGGCTGACCGTGCTGCTGGAGGCCGTGGTCGCGGCGGGCGTGCGGCGCTTCCTCTTCTCGTCCTCGGCGGCCGTCTACGGCGTACCGGACGTGGACCTCATCACCGAGGAGACGCCCTGCCTGCCGATCAACCCGTACGGGGAGACCAAGCTCGCCGGGGAGTGGCTCGTGCGGGCGACGGGCAAGGCCCACGGGATCTCCACCGCCTGCCTGCGCTACTTCAACGTGGCGGGCTCGGCCGGGCCGGAGCTGGCGGACACCGGGGTGTTCAACATCGTCCCGATGGTCTTCGACCGGCTGACGCGCGGTGAGGCGCCCCGGATCTTCGGCGACGACTACCCCACGCCCGACGGCACGTGCATCCGTGACTACATCCACGTCGCCGACCTGGCCGACGCCCACCTCGCCGTGGCGCGGAAGCTGGGGGTGCGCGAGGGCGGCGATCTGACGCTGAACGTCGGCCGGGGCGAGGGCGTGTCGGTACGGGAGCTGATCGACGTGATCCGCGAGGTGTCCGGGCACCCGGTGGAGCCGGTGGTGGAGCCGCGCCGCCCAGGAGACGCGGCGAAGGCGGTGGCCTCGGACGCCCGGATGGTGCGGGAGCTGGGGTGGACGGCCCGCCGGGACGTCCGCTCGATGGTGGAGTCGGCCTGGGAGGGGTGGTGCCTGCGCCATCCCGAGGCGCGTACCGGTGCGCGGGGCGGACGCGAGGCCCGGGGCGGACGTGAGGCCCTGGGCGGACGTGAGGCCCTGGGCGGACGTCCGTAAACGATCTCGTCAGCGCTCTGACCTGCGGAACGTTTCCGCAGGTCAGAGCATATGACAACGGTGTTCAGTGCCGTGTTGCCCGATACCCCCCACCCGTAGTTCACTGGCGTCGTCGGGCGGTTTCGCCGGGCGCTGTCGCACGGACACGGGAGGCGTTTCGCATGGGGGCTGGCCACGATCACGGGCACACACACGGCGGGCCGCCCCCGACGGGCACGGCGTCCGCCGCGTACCGGGGCAGGCTCCGGGTGGCCTTGGGGATCACCCTGAGCGTGATGGTCATGGAGATCGTCGGCGGGGTGCTCTCCGACTCGCTGGCCCTGATCGCGGACGCCGCCCACATGGCCACCGACGCCCTGGGGCTCGGGATGGCGCTGCTCGCCATCCACTTCGCCAACCGGCCCGCCGGTCCGAACCGCACCTTCGGCTTCGCCCGCGCCGAGATCCTGGCGGCGCTCGCCAACTGCCTGCTGCTGCTGGGCGTCGGCGGCTTCCTGATCTTCGAGGCGGTCGACCGGTTCATCACGCCGGCCGAGACCAAGGGCGGCCTCGCCATCGCGTTCGCCACCGTCGGCCTGGTCGCCAATGTCGTCTCCCTCTCTCTGCTGATGCGCGGGCAGAAGGAGAGCCTCAATGTGCGCGGCGCCTATCTGGAGGTGCTGGCGGACACCCTGGGCTCGCTCGCCGTGATCGTCTCGGCGGGCATCATCATGGCGACCGGCTGGCAGGCCGCCGACCCGATCGCCTCCCTGGTGATCGGCCTGATGATCGTCCCCCGGACGGTGAAGCTGCTGCGGGAGACCCTGAACGTGCTGCTGGAGGCGGCGCCCAAGGGTGTGGACATGGCGGAGGTACGGGCCCACATCACGGCCCTGCCCGGCGTCCTGGGCGTCCACGACCTGCACGCCTGGACGATCACCTCGGGGATGCCGGTGCTCTCCGCGCACGTGGTGGTGCGCCAGGAGATGCTCGACTCGATAGGGCACGAGAAGGTGCTGCACGAGTTGCAGGGCTGCCTCGGGGACCACTTCGACGTGGAGCACTGCACCTTCCAGCTGGAGCCGAGCGGGCACGCGGAGCACGAGGCACATCTGTGCCACTGAGCACCACGGGGCGGTGCGTGACGGCGGTGTAGGGTTGTCAGCGTTGTTTCGCTGAGACGTTCGAGTCTCAGCGGTGGACGGCCCGGGTGGACCGGGACCCTTTCGAGAGGAGCTGAGGTTGATGACGGTCGCGACGACGCCTTCCCGGCGTAGCAATCGTTCTTCCCTCATCTCCCGGGTTTCCGGCTAGGTCCACCTCTTCTCGGATCGGGTCGGAGCCCTGACACCCAAAGGGTTCCCACGTTGACCGACCACATCGACGACGCCTCGCGCACCGAGGCCTTCTTCACCCTGCACCACCGTCTCCCCCGGCAGAGCCCCGGCTCCGACGCCACCACGCGTCGGCTGCTGGCTCTGGCCGGCCCTCTCCCCGACCGTCCGCGCGTCCTCGACCTGGGCTGCGGCCCCGGCCGTGCCGCCCTGCTGCTCGCCGCCGAGGCGGGCGCCGAGGTGACCGCGGTCGACCTGCACCGGCCGTTCCTGGACGAGCTGGACGAGGCGGCGAAGGCGCGCGGCCTGGGCGACCGTATCCGTACGGTCCGGGCCGACATGGGCGACCTCACCGGCCCGGACTTCGCGCCGGGCTCCTTCGACCTGATCTGGGCGGAGGGGTCGGCGTACTGCATCGGCTTCGCCACCGCCGTACGGGAGTGGCAGCGGCTGCTCGCCCCGGGCGGCGCGATGGTGATCTCCGAGTGCGTCTGGACCACCGACGCGCCCTCGGCCGGGGCGCGCGACTTCTGGGACCGCAACGGCTCCCTGCGCACCCTGCCGGAGACCACCGCGGCAGCAGTCACCGCGGGCTGCACGGTCTCGGCGGTACTGCTCCAGCCCGACAGCGACTGGGACACGTACTACGTCCCGCTCGCCGAGCGCGTGGAGAGCGCCGACCCGACAGCTCCCGGTATGTCTCCCGGCATGGAGTGGGCGCTCGCGGCGACCCGTGAGGAGCTGGCGGTACGGCGTGCGTACGGCGCGGAGTACGGCTACGCCGCGTACGTGCTGCGCCCGGCCGACCCACGCTGGACCACCCGGCCGGAGACGGCGGCGGACCGGGAGGCCGTGCACGCGGTCAACTCGGCCGCCTTCCCGACCCGGGACGAGGCCGACCTCGTGGACGCCCTGCGCGCCGACGCCGAGGCCTGGCTGCCGGAGCTGTCGTACGTCGCCGAGGCACCGGACGGTTCCGTGGCGGCGTACGCCCTGCTGACCCGGTGCCGGATCGGGGACGCTCCGGCGCTCGCGCTGGCCCCGGTCGCCACCTCCCCCGCCCATCAGCGCCAGGGTGCCGGGCAGGCCGTGGTGCGGGCGGCGCTCGACGCGGCCCGGGTGCGCGGAGAAGCGCTGGTGGTGGTGCTCGGTGATCCGGACTACTACGCGCGCTTCGGTTGCGTACCCGCTTCCCGGTACGGGATCCGGCCCGGATTCGAGGTGCCGGACGAGGCGATGATGGCGCTGGTCCTGGACGATTCCGTTCCGGTTCCGGTGGGCATGATCCGCTATCCGGCGGCCTTCGGGGTCTGACACGCCCGTCCGCCCCGCCGCGCTCCCAGGGCGCGGCGGGGCGGACATGCCCGGAACCGAAGTACGGACAAGCGGCTTTTGTACGGCAGACTTGGCCGGACTCGAGGGGTCCGGCGCACGAGGCCGGGGACCACAGACAAGGATGGGTATGCCGACCACACCAGCCACCGCGACGCACAGCTCGTCGAACGGAACCGCAGAAGCGATCATGCTCGAACTGGTCGACGAGAACGGCACCACCATCGGCACCGCGGAGAAGCTGGCGGCCCACCAGGCCCCCGGGCAGCTGCACCGCGCGTTCTCCGTCTTCCTCTTCGACGAGCAGGGACGGCTGCTGCTCCAGCGCAGGGCGCTCGGCAAGTACCACTCCCCCGGCGTCTGGTCGAACACCTGCTGCGGCCACCCCTACCCGGGCGAGGCCCCCTTCGCGGCGGCCGCCCGGCGTACGTACGAGGAGCTGGGGATCGCGCCCTCGCTCCTGGCCGAGGCGGGCACGGTCCGCTACAACCACCCGGACCCGGCCTCGGGCCTGGTGGAGCAGGAGTTCAACCACCTGTTCGTGGGGATGGCGCAGGAGGCGCTGAAGCCGGACCCGGAGGAGGTCGGCGAGACCGCCTTCGTGACGGCGGCGGAGCTGGCGGAGCGGCATGCGCGGGCGCCGTTCTCGGCATGGTTCATGACGGTGCTGGACGCGGCGCGTCCGGCGATCCGTGAGCTGACGGGTCCCTCCGCGGGCTGGTGACGCTCGCGCGGATCTCGTACGGGGCGGTCAGAGCTGCGTCTTCAACGGCAGCGCCGCCCAGATGATCTTGCCGCCGCTCGCGGTGTGCTCCACGTCGCAGGTCCCGCCCGCCTCCGCGGTGACCACCTTGACCAGCAGGAGCCCTCGGCCGCCCGTCTGCGCGTAGTCCGTCTCCAGGGCGGTGGGCCGGTAGGGGTGGCTGTCCTCGACGGAGACTCTGACCCAGTCGGCACCGATGGCCACCTCGACCGCCAGCTCGGGCGAGAGCAGCGCCGCGTGCTTGACGGCGTTGGTGACCAGCTCCGAGACGATCAGCAGCAGCCCTTGGAGGATGTCGTCCTCGATCGGCACGCCCTGGCGGCCGAGGAGGTCGCGTACGGCACGCCGGGCCTGGGGCACGGACACGTCCACGGCGGGGGCGGTGAAGCGCCACACCCCCTCGTACGACACGGGTTCGGCAGGGGCACTCCCGAGGCTCTCCATCGTCCGGCACCAGCTCTCACTCGCACTGCACTGACCGTCGAGTAAAGAGTGTTGGGAATGGCTTGGTCCATACCGTGCCACTGATCGGAAGTAGCTGTGTATCGGCGCTATTTGACCGAAGGTGTGTGAAGGTGCCAGGTGGCGGACTACTTCTGCCCGTCTCCCGGGGCCTTGGGCGGACTGTCCGTAGCCGGGCCGGGTCGATCGAGCCGATCTTCCAGCTGCTCCGAGACCATGCTGACGATGCGCCGGCCGCCGACGCCGATGGCGATGAGGCCGAGGCCGTCGAAGAGCAGGGCCAGCGAGAAGAAGACCCCGAGGACGTACAGGCTGCTGTGCGGCCAGTCGAACAGCACCAGCAGGCCGAGGAGCAGCCCGAAGGCGCCTTGCAGCAGCGTCCATCCCATCTGCGGACCGCGCACGACGACGCTGCCGACCAGCCGGAACACCCCGCCCGTCAGGAAGAGCAGCGCGGCGAACATGGTCAGCGCCTCGGCGGTGCCCTCCGGGTGGCGGATCACCACGACACCTGCGGCGAGGTTCAGGGCGGCGACCACGACGCCCAGCCAGAAGTAGTTGGTGCCGCGCGACTGGATCGCGTGCGCCAGGGCGACGACACCGCCGATCAGCAGCAGCCAGCCGAAGAGCAGCATCGAGGTGAGGGTGGCGACACCGGTGTAGATCAGGCCGACGATCCCCGCGATCACCAGCAGCGTGCCGAGGAGGGCGAGCCAGCTGAAGCTGCGGCTGAGCTTTCTGCCCTCGGCGGTGGGTCCGTGCTTCCCGCCCTGGGTGCCGGGTCCGTGCTTCTTGCCCTCGGCGGTGGGTCCGTTCATCGACAGCTCCTCACGGTGCGTGTCCGCTTCGCGACCCCTTCTTGATCATAGGTTCGAACCCTGCGGATAGCATCCGGCGCATGGACCGTACGGAACCCCAGCTCCTCTGCTCCGTCGACGGCGGCATCGCCACCGTCGTGATCAGCCACCCCGCCAAGCGCAACGCCATGACCGCCGGGATGTGGCGGAGCCTGCCGGAGCTGCTGGAGCGGCTGGCCGCCGACCCGGCGGTCCGGGTGCTGGTGCTGACGGGCGCCGGTGACACCTTCTGCGCCGGGGCGGACATCTCCACGCTGCGCGAGAGCGCCGGGGACGCCCAGGCGCTGGCGGTGGCGGCCGAGGAGGCGCTGGCCGCGTTCCCCCGGCCGACGCTCGCCGCGGTGCGCGGCTACTGCGTGGGCGGCGGCAGCCAGCTCGCGGCCGCCTGCGATCTGCGGTTCGCCCAGGAGGGGGCCCTGTTCGGCGTCACCCCGGCCAAGCTCGGCATCGTCTACCCGTCCTCCTCCACCCGGCGGCTGGTCGGCCTGGTCGGCCCGGCCACGGCAAAGCATCTGCTCTTCTCCGGCGAGCTGATCGGCACGGAGAGGGCCCTGCGCACCGGGCTGGTGGACGAGGTGCTGCCGGCCGGCGGACTGGACGAGCGGGTGGCGGCGTACGCGGGGGTGCTGGCCTCGCGCTCCCAGCTGACGCAGGCGGCGGCGAAGGAGTTCGCGGCGGGGCGGCAGGACCGGGACGGGTACTGGGCCGGTCAGGCGCAGGGCAGCGGCGACACCGCGGAGGGGGTCGCCGCCTTCCTGGAGCGGCGCGCGCCGCACTTCACGTACACGACGGGCCCTAGCGCATGATGTGGCGGCTCCGGGCCCGCCACTCCTCGACCAGGGCAGCCGGGGCCTTCTCGGGGGACCCGCAGTCGTAGGGCGGCTGCGGGTCGTACTCGGTGAGCAGCTGCACCGAGCGCGCCGCGTCGTCACCCGCGATCCGACCGAGCAGGGTGAGGCCCATGTCGATGCCGGAGGAGACGCCGGCGGCGGTGACGTACTTGCCGTCGAACACCACCCGCTCCCCCGTCGGCTCGGCACCGAACTCCTTCAGCGCCTCCAGCGCCAGCCAGTGCGAGGTGGCCCGCCTGCCCTTGAGGACTCCGGCCGCCGCGAGCAGCAGGGAGCCGGTGCAGACGGAGGTCGTCCAGGTGGTGGTGGCGTCCACCGCGCGCAGCCAGCCGAGCAGGGTGGCGTTCTCCATCTGGTCGCTCTGCCCCGGACCGCCGGGCACGATCACCAGATCGGGTGACGGGACCTCGGCGAGGGTCCGGTGGGCGACGAGCTGGAGGCTGCCGCTGTCGTTGGCCACGGGGCCGGTCGCTTCGGCGACGAAGACGACCTCGGCGCCGGGGGCGCGGCTGAGGATCTCGTACGGTCCCACCGCGTCCAGGGCGGTGAAGCGGTCGAAGAGGGTGACGGCGATCTGCACGGGGCTGCCTTTCGGTGGACGGGGCGGGTCAGGTGGTTTCGGTGGAGGGCACGGGTCCGGTGGTTTCGGTGGAGGGGGGGCTCAGGTGGTGGAGATCGGTGTGCGGAAGCGGCGGCGGTACTCCGCCGGGGCGGTGGCGAGGGCTTTGACGAAGGCGCGGCGCATGGCTTCCGGCGTGCCGTAGCCGCTGGCACGGGCGACCTGTTCGACGGAGTCGGAGGTGTCCTCCAGGAGCCTGCGGGCGTGCTCCAGCCGTACGCGGTCGACGTAGCGCCCCGGTGTCGTACCGGTCTCCGCCCGGAACGCACGGGCGAAGTGCCGGGGCGAGAGTCGGGCGCGGGCCGCGAGGGCGTCCACGGCGAGATCCGCGTCCGGGTTCCGGGTGATCCAGTGCTGGACCTCGCGCAGCGGTTCGCGCCGGGCGGTCTGGGCGCTGAGCTGGGCGCTGAACTGGGCCTGGTTGCCGGGGCGGCGGAGGAAGACCACGAGGTGGCGGGCGATGGTCAGGGCGAGGTCCCGGCCGTGGTCCTCCTCGACGAGCGCGAGGGCCAGGT
Organism: Streptomyces cyaneofuscatus; assembly: GCF_033109485.1. Taxonomy (NCBI): domain Bacteria; kingdom Bacillati; phylum Actinomycetota; class Actinomycetes; order Kitasatosporales; family Streptomycetaceae; genus Streptomyces; species Streptomyces cyaneofuscatus. The sequence continues at coordinate 840,798 of NZ_CP137002.1, forward strand.
CGATGCCGGCGGTGACGCCCGCCGAGGTGGCCAGCCGCCCGTCCCGTACGAAGATCGGGTCGGGGTCGACGTGGACGTCGGGGAAATCGCGGGCGAGCTCGGCGCAGTAGTTCCAGTGGGTCGTCACCCGGTGGCCGTCCAGGAAGCCCGCCTCGGCCAGCAGCAGGGCGCCGGTGCACACGGAGACCAGCCGCTCCGCCTGCCCGGCGTGCGCCCGCAGCCAGGCGGTCAGCTCCGGGTGGGAGTCCCGGGTGCCGTGTCCGCCGGGGACCAGCAGGGTGTGCGGTACGGGGGCCTCGGCGAGGCTGCTGTCGGGGACCAGGGTCAGTCCGCTGCTCGTGCGGACGGGGCCGCCGTCGAGGGAGGCGGTCCGCAGGTCGTAGGAGACACCGGGTGCGCGGGAGGCCCCGGCGAAGACCTCCATCGGGCCGGTCGCGTCGAGGCTCTGGACGCCGTCGAAGAGGACGACGAGCACGGTTCGCTGGGTCACGCCTGTCATCCTGGGCGGCGGGCGGTGATGGCCACAATGACGAATACCCCACCTTTTCTGCCATCACGCCGTTCCCGGCGCTGAACCGCTCCCCGCACTTCACGGCGTACCGACCAGTCGGTAACGTGCGGGTATGAGTACTCTTCCGGCCCGCGCGGAACGCCGCTGTCACAACGCGGTCAACCCGCTGCACTCGTGCCTCTTCTTCTCCCCCGACCTGGGCGCCGAGCTGGGCAAGCTCGGCTTCGACGACCCGAGCGCCGTCTACTTCGCCACCCGGGCCGCCGCGTTCGGGCCCGTGGGGGCGGGCACCGTCTCGGCGACCTTCTACAACTTCAACCCGGCCCTGGTGGCTGAGCACGTGCCCGCGGTCTGGTCCGTGGCCTCGCCCGAGCAGGTGCTGGGGGCCCGGCTGCGGGCTGCGGACTCGACGCTGCGGCGGCTGCTCGGCGAGGAGATCATCGCCTCCGACGAGATGGCGGAGGCGGCCCGGCTGGCGCTGCGCGCCACCGAGGCCTGCACCCCGCACGCCCGCCCGCTCTACGCGGCCCACGCGGAGCTGCCGGTGCCCGACGAGCCGCACCTGGCCTTCTGGCACGCCGCGACCCTGCTGCGCGAGCACCGCGGCGACGCCCACCTCGCCGCGCTGCTGGCCGCCGGTCTGGATCCGGTGGAGTCGCTCGTCAGCCACACCGCGACCGGCAAGGGCATGGCGATCCGCTGGATCCTGTCCTCGCGCGGCTGGCGCCGCACCGACTGGGAGGCGGCGTCCGGCCGGCTGCGGGAGCGCGGGCTGCTGGCGGCGGGCGAGGAGCTGGCGCTGACCGACGCGGGGACGGCGCTGCGCGCGGAGGTGGAGGAGGCGACGGACCGGATGGACCGGGCCCCGTACGAACACCTGGGCGCCGAAGGCGTGGAGCGGCTCACCGAGCTGGGGCGCGGCTTCCTCTTCACGGCTGCCGCGAACGGCGCCTTCCCGGCCGAGGCGACCGGGCGCTGATCCACGCGGCCGGCCCGGGGCTCCCGTACGCGGTGCGGGGGCTTCCGGGCGTGTTCCCCGAGGTCATGCGACACGGCCCCCGGCCACCCGGCACAATGCAGCTCTGGGGGTCCGATCCGACCGAGAGGGCCCTGTCAACTGCACAGCCAGTACGAGAAGGCGAGTCGGGAAAACCGTGACGACGTCCATCGAAGGCAGGATCGCCGAGGAGCTCGGCGTACGTGAGCGACAGGTCAGGGCGGCCGTCGAGCTGCTCGACGGCGGTTCCACCGTGCCGTTCATCGCGCGCTACCGCAAGGAGGCGACCGAATCGCTCGACGACGCGCAGCTGCGCACGCTGGAGGAGCGGCTGCGGTATCTGCGGGAGCTGGAGGAGCGGCGTACGTCGATCCTCGAATCCGTACGCGAACAGGGCAAGCTCGACGCCGCGCTGGAGGCCGCGATCCGGGGTGCCGAGACCAAGGCGCGCTTGGAGGACATCTACCTGCCGTTCAAGCCGAAGCGGCGGACGAAGGCGCAGATCGCCCGGGAGGCGGGGCTCGAACCGCTGGCGGACGGCCTACTCGCCGACCCGTCGGCCGATCCCCTCGTCGCCGCTGCCGCGTTCGTGGACGGCGACAAGGGCGTGGCGGACGCGGCGGCCGCTCTGGAGGGCGCGCGTTCCATCCTCACCGAGCGGTTCTCCGAGGACGCCGACCTGACGGGTGAGCTGCGCGAGCGCATGTGGAGCCGGGGCCGGCTGGCGGCGAAGGTGCGTGAGGGCCAGGAGGAGGCGGGCGCCAAGTTCGCCGACTACTTCGACTTCGCGGAGCCGTTCACCGCACTGCCCTCGCACCGGGTGCTCGCGATGCTGCGCGGCGAGAAGGAGAACGTGCTCGACCTGGTCCTGGAGCCGGAGGCGCCGGAGGCGGCGGAGAAGCCGGGCCCGTCCACGTACGAGAACATGATCGCTCGCCGCTTCGAGATCGCCGACCGGGGCCGCCCGGGCGACAAGTGGCTCGCGGACACCGTGCGTTGGGCGTGGCGTACCCGGATCCAGGTGCACCTCGGCATCGATCTGCGCCTGCGGCTGCGCACGGCGGCGGAGGACGAGGCGGTACGGGTCTTCGCCTCCAACCTGCGCGATCTGCTGCTCGCCGCCCCGGCCGGGACGCGGGCCACGCTGGGCCTGGACCCCGGTTTCCGTACGGGGGTGAAGGTCGCGGTCGTCGACGCGACCGGCAAGGTGGTGGCCACCGATGTGATCCACCCGCATGTGCCCGCCAACAAGTGGGACCAGGCGCTGGCCAAGCTCGCGCACCTGGCGAAGGAGCACGCGGTCGACCTGATCGCGATCGGCAACGGCACGGCGTCCCGTGAGACGGACAAGCTCGCCGGTGAACTGATCGACAAGCACCCGGAGTTGAAGCTCACCAAGGTGATGGTCTCGGAGGCGGGCGCCTCGGTGTACTCCGCCTCCGCCTTCGCCTCGCAGGAACTCCCGGACATGGACGTGTCGTTGCGCGGCGCGGTGTCGATCGCGCGGCGGCTCCAGGACCCGCTGGCCGAGCTGGTGAAGATCGACCCGAAGTCGATCGGCGTCGGCCAGTACCAGCACGACCTGTCCGAGGTGAAGCTCTCGCGTTCGCTGGACGCGGTCGTCGAGGACTGTGTGAACGGCGTCGGTGTGGACGTCAACACCGCCTCCGCGCCGCTGCTTTCGCGGGTCTCGGGGATCAGCTCGGGGCTCGCCGAGAACATCGTGACGCACCGCGACACCAACGGCCCGTTCCGTTCCCGCAAGGCACTCAAGGACGTGGCGCGGCTCGGCCCGAAGGCGTACGAGCAGTGTGCGGGCTTCCTGCGGATCCGGGGTGGCGACGACCCGCTGGACGCCTCCAGCGTGCACCCGGAGGCGTACCCCGTGGTGCGGGCGATGGGGAAGAGCGCGGGCGGCGAGGTCGCTTCGCTGATCGGCAACGCGGAGGCGCTGCGGTCGCTGCGCGCGGCGGACTTCGTGGACGACATGTTCGGTCTGCCGACCGTGACGGACATCCTGAAGGAGCTGGAGAAGCCGGGGCGCGACCCCCGGCCCGCGTTCCGTACGGCGACCTTCAAGGAGGGCGTCGAGAAGCTCGGCGACCTGGAGCCCGGCATGGTGCTGGAGGGCGTCGTGACGAACGTCGCGGCGTTCGGCGCGTTCGTGGACATCGGTGTCCACCAGGACGGTCTGGTGCATGTGTCGGCGCTGTCGAAGACGTTCGTGAAGGACCCGCGCGATGTCGTGAAGCCCGGGGACATCGTGAAGGTCAAGGTCATGGACGTCGACGCGCAGCGCAAGCGGATCTCGCTGACGCTGCGGCTGGACGACGAGCCGGGCGCGGGCGGCGGGCAGGGGCGCGGTGAGGGCCGCGGTGAGCGGGGCGCCCGTCCGCCGAAGCAGCGGCAGGGGCAGGGCGGTCAGGGGTCCGGTGGCGGGCAGGGCGGTGGCCAGGGCCGTCAGGGCGGCGGCCGGGACCGGCGCGGCGGCTCCGGCGGCGGTGGCTCTCGGCAGGGCCAGGGCGCTCCGGCTCCGGCGAACAGCGCGATGGCCGATGCACTGCGGCGGGCCGGGCTGACATCCGACCCGAAGCAGGGCGGCCGGGGGCGCTGAGCCCCGAAGGCGGTGGGGGCGGGTCGCCGTGTGCGGCCCGTCCCCGTCTCCGTGACTCCGCTCAGACTTCCTTGACCTGGCCGTCCGCGACCTCGATGCGGCGCGTCACGCGGACCGCTTCGAGCATCCGGCGGTCGTGGGTGACCAGCAGCAGCGTGCCCGTGTAGCTCTCCAGGGCCGCCTCCAACTGCTCGATGGCGGGCAGGTCCAGGTGGTTCGTCGGCTCGTCGAGCACCAGGAGGTTGACGCCTCGGCCCTGGAGCAGGGCGAGGGCGGCGCGGGTGCGTTCGCCCGGGGAGAGGCTGGTGGCCGGGCGCATCACATGGTCGGCGCGCAGGCCGAACTTGGCGAGCAGTGTGCGGACTTCGGCCGGTTCCGTGTCGGGCACGGCGCCGCAGAACGCCTCCAGCAGCGACTGCGAGCCGAGGAAGAGCTTGCGGGCCTGGTCCACCTCGCCGACCACGACGCCCGAACCGAGCGTGGCGTGGCCGGAGTCGAGCGGGAGCCGCTCCAACAGGGCGGCGAGCAGGGTGGACTTGCCCGCGCCGTTGGCGCCGGTGATGGCGACCCGGTCGGCCCAGTCGATCTGGAGCGAGGCGGGCCCGAACGAGAAGTCGCCGCGCACCACGCGGGCTTCGCGCAGGGTCGCGACGACCGATCCGGAGCGCGGAGCGGTGGCGATCTCCATCCGCAGCTCCCACTCCTTGCGCGGCTCCTCGACGACGTCTAGGCGCTCGATCATGCGCTGGGTCTGCCGGGCCTTCGCCGCCTGCTTCTCGCTCGCCTCGCTGCGCGCGTTGCGGCCGAGCTTGTCGCCGTCGGTGGCCTTGCGGCGGGCGTTCTTGACGCCCTTGTCCATCCACGAGCGCTGCATATGGCCGCGGGCTTCGAGGGCGGCCTTCTTGTCGGCGTACTCCTCGTAGCCCTCGCGGGCGTGCCGGCGGGCGGTCTCGCGCTCCTCCAGGTAGGCCGCGTAGCCACCGCCGTACAGGTTGATCTGCTGCTGGGCGAGGTCGAGCTCCAGCACCTTGGTGACCGTGCGCATCAGGAACTCGCGGTCGTGGCTGATGACGACGGTCCCGGCCCGCAGCCCCGAGACGAAGCGCTCCAGGCGCTCCAGGCCGTCGAGGTCGAGGTCGTTGGTGGGCTCGTCCAGCAGGAAGACGTCGTAACGGGAGAGGAGCAGTGAGGCGAGCCCGGCGCGTGCTGCCTGCCCGCCGGAGAGAGCCGTCATGGGCAGGTCCAGGCTCACGGTGAGCCCCAGCTCGGCGGCGACCTGCGCGGCCCGCTCCTCCAGGTCCGCGCCGCCGAGGGCGAGCCAGCGCTCCAGGGTCTCGGAGTACGCGTCGTCCGCGCCCGGGGCCCCGGAGACCAGGCCCTCCGTCGCCTCGTCCATGGCGCGCTGGGCGTCGGCGACGCCGGTACGGCGGGCCAGGAACGCGGCCACGGTCTCGCCCTCGCGCCGCTCGGGCTCCTGCGGGAGGTGGCCGACGGTGGCGGTGGGCGGGGAGAGCCGCAGCTCGCCCTCCTCCGGGCGGTCGAGTCCGGCGAGCAGGCGGAGCAGGGACGATTTTCCGGCGCCGTTGACTCCGACGAGACCGATCACGTCTCCGGGGGCGACGACGAGGTCGAGTCCGGCGAAGAGCGTGCGGTCACCGTGTCCGGCGGCGAGGTCCTTGGCGACGAGGGTGGCAGTCATCAGGGTGCCGATCCTAGTCTCCGGTGCCCGGTGCCCCTTGCCCTGTGCCCCTGGCCTCCGGTTTCCGTTAGCGTCCGGGCAGCGACGGGCGTGTAGCGAGGTGACGGGAGTGACCGTGATGACGGATGCGGCGAAGGTGACGGATGGGGCGGACGTGATCGTGGTGGGCGGCGGGGTCATCGGCCTCACCACCGCCGTGACGCTGGCCGAGCGCGGGCTGCGGGTGCGGGTCTGGTCGCGCGATCCGGCCGGGTCGACGACGTCGGCGGTGGCGGGGGCGCTGTGGTGGCCGTACCGGATCGAGCCTGCCGAGCGGGTCGGCGCCTGGTCGCTGGAGACCCTTGCCGTGTACGAGGAGCTGGCGGCCGGGCCCGGCGGGACCGGCGTACGGCTGGTGGCGGGGGTGCACGGCGGTGAGCGGTTCGCGGCGCTGGGGCCGTGGGCGGCGGAGCTGAAGGGTGCGGTGGAGGTGGCCGAGGGGCTGCGGGTGACCCTGCCGCTGCTGGACATGCCGGTGCACCTGGCGTGGCTGGAGCGGCGGCTGGTGGCGGCGGGCGGTGCGGTGGAGCGGCGGGCGGTGGACGGGTTCGCGGAGGCGGCGGCGCGGGCCCCGGTGGTGGTGAACTGCACGGGGCTCGGGGCGCGCGAGCTGGTGCCGGACGCGGGGGTGCGGGCGGTGCGGGGGCAGCTGGTCGTGGTGGAGAACCCGGGGATCACCGAGTGGTTCGCCGAGGCGGACCCGGCGTCCGCCGCGACGACGTACTTCTTCCCGCAGCCGGCCGGCCTGGTGCTGGGCGGTACGGCCGAGGCGGACGACGAGCGCCGGGAGCCCGACGCGGCGGTGGCCCGGGAGATCGTGGCGCGGTGTGCGCGGGTCCGGCCGGAGATCGCGGGCGCCCGGGTGCTGGGGCACCGGGTGGGGCTGCGGCCGGTGCGGGAGGGCGGGGTGCGGATCGAGGCGGAGGCCCTGCCGGGCGGCGGGCTCCTGGTCCACAACTACGGCCACGGCGGCGCGGGGGTCACCGTGGCCTGGGGCTGCGCACGGGCGGCGGCCGCCCTGGTGGGCTGAGCCGCCGCCGTACACGTACGAGATGGTCGCCGGGACACGTACGAGATGGTCTCCCTGGATCCCGGGATCCACGGATCAGCCCTGGGGGCCCTTCTCGGTCGGGCCCTTCTCGGTCGGGACCTCCTTGTGGCGTTCGTCCGCGGTGACCGTCGTGCCGGGGCCGATACGGATCTCGAAGTCGCCGTCGTACTTGGCGTGCCCCTCGATCACCGCGGACTCGACCGCCTCCACGCCGAACTCCTGGCGGACGATCTGCGGGTCCTTGCGCAGGTCCCGCATCAGGGCCACGCACATGCCGATCATGACGATGACGAAGGGGGCGGCGACCAGGATCGTGAGGTTCTGGAGCCCCTCCAGGGCGTTCTCCTTGCCGTCACCGATGAGCAGCATGATCGCGGCCACGGCCCCGGTCACGACACCCCAGAAGATGACGATCCACTTGCTGGGCTCCAGGACGCCCTTCTGGGAGAGCGTGCCCATGACGATCGAGGCGGCGTCGGCGCCGGAGACGAAGAAGATGCCGACGAGGATCATCACCAGGATGCTCGTCACGGTGGCGATCGGGAACTCCTGGAGGACGCCGAAGAGCTGCGCCTCGGGGGTCTCCGCGCCGGTGAGCTTGCCCGCCTCGTCCAGCTTCATGGCCGAGCCGCCGAAGACGGCGAACCAGATCAGGCTGACCGTGCTGGGGACCAGGATGACGCCGCCGACGAACTGGCGGATCGTGCGGCCGCGGCTGATCCGGGCGATGAACATGCCGACGAAGGGCGTCCAGGAGATCCACCAGGCCCAGTAGAAGACCGTCCAGCTGCCGAGCCAGTCGGCCACCTCACCGCCGCCGGTCGCCTCGGTGCGGCCGACGAGCTGTCCGAGGTCGGTGAGGTAGGCGCCCAGCGAGGTGGGGATCAAGTCGAGCACGAAGATCGTGGGACCGGCGACGAAGACGAACAGGACCAGGAGCAGCGCCAGCACCATGTTGATGTTGGAGAGCCACTGGATGCCCTTCTCCACACCGGAGACCGCGGAGGCGACGAAGCAGACCGTCAGCACGGCGATGACGGTGACGAGGAGTCCGGTGCCGGCCTTCTCCAGCCAGTCCAGCTCCTGGATCCCGCTGCCGATCTGGAGCGCGCCGAGGCCCAGCGAGGCGGCCGAACCGAAGAGCGTCGCGAAGATGGCGAGGATGTCGATGAAGCGGCCGAATCCGCCGTACGCGTGCCGCTTGCCGATCAGCGGCTCGAAGACCGCGCTGATCGTCTGCCGCCTGCGCATCCGGTAGGCGCTGTACGCGATGGCGAGTCCGACCACCGCGTAGATGGCCCAGGGGTGCAGCGTCCAGTGGAAGAGGGTGGTGGCCATCGCCGTCTGCATGGCGTCGGCCGAGTCCGCGGGGTCGGTGCCGGGCGGCGGGGTGCGGAAGTGGGCCAGGGGCTCGCTGACACCCCAGAACATCAGGCCGATGCCCATGCCGGCGCTGAACATCATCGCGATCCAGGAGATGGTCCGGAACTCCGGCCCCTCGCCCTCCTGGCCCAGGCAGATCTTCCCGTAGCGGCTGATGGCCAGCCAGAGGGCGAAGATGACGAACCCGGAGGCGGCGAGCATGAAGGCCCAGCCACCGTTGTGGATCAGCCCGGTGAGCAGCTTGCTGGACGCCGTCTCCAGCGATGAGGTGGCGGTCGCGCCCCAGATGACGAAGGCGAGGGTGAGGACCGCTGTGACGCCGAAGACCACCCGGTCGGTGGTCGGGGCCCGGGTGCTGAGGGGTTCGGGGGGAAGGTCGGCCGTGACCGACAGTTCCTCCCGGCCTCCAGCTGACTGGTCGTCCTGGGACACAAATGGCACCTTTCACCGAGTCCGAAAAACGCTCTTCGTAGGCAGTACCACACCTGTCCACGATCTCGAAGGATCAACAAGCCGTATCAGCTTGACCAGATGTGAGCGAATATGTCGCTTGCTGGTCGAGGAGCAGCGGAATCAGGCTTCTCGCCGACTGCCGTAGGGGCACATATGCGCCAGCTCCGTCCCGGTGGGACCGGACGCCGTGCAGGGCGAGCTCGTCCTTGACCTCGGCGTACTGGGCCGCGTCCAGCCGGTAGCCGCACGGCGGGTCGGCGAGGATCTCGCCGGGCTCGGCGGGATCGTTGTCCGCGCCGCCCAGGTAGACCGGGCCGCGGTCGGCGTACCCGCTCACGCGGGAGAGCCCGGTGGCCGCCCGGATACGGGTGCGCTGCTCCTCGGTGAAGGCGAAGAGACCGCCGAGGGCCGTCCGCTGGGAGTCGGCCCTGCGCCGGTGGTTGAGGGCCCGGTCGTCCTTCTCGGCCTCGCTCAGGGCGTCGATGCGCGACTCGATGAGGAGGCCGACCGCGTGCTTGAGTCCGGACGTGTTGCGCAGGATGCGTTCCTGGCCGTCACCGGCCGTCTGCCTGACGGGGTCGCCGGTGACCGGGTCGGTCCAGATGCCGTAGTGGCCGTTGCTGTAGCCGGCGCCGGTCGCGGCGGGCCGGACGTACTGCTCGGAGAGGGTCCGCGAGACGTCGTGGACGCCGCGCGCGACGTTCAGGTTGCGGGGCCACAGGACGAAGAGGTCCTTGTCGTAGTACGGGGGTGTGGCGCCGTACTCGTGCAAGTCGTAGATGACATCCGGCCGTTCGTCACGGACGACGGCCGCGATCGCCCGGCCCTCCGCGGTCTGCAGGGCGATGTGGTCCCGGTTGATGTCGACGCCGTCGGCGTTGCCCCGGGTGTCGGCGGCGCGCCCGTCCGGGTTGGCGGTGGGCAGCACCAGGACCGTCGTACGGGAGAGGAAGGCGCGGGTCGCCCGGTCCTGGGCGAAGGCCAGGTCGCGCAGGGTGGTCAGACAGGCCTCACGCCCGGCGGGCTCGTCGCCGTGCTGACTGCAGATCAGCAGGACCGTGGTGGCGGCGGGGCGCCGCTCCCCGATGCGTACGAGCTGGAGGGGGCGGCCCTCCTTCGTGGTCCCGATCCGGTCGACGGCGGCCCGGTCGCTCGCCCGGTCGACCGCCCCCAGGAAGGCCTGTTCCTCGCCCGCCCCGGTCCAGCGCGCCCCGTCGCTCGTCTCGAACCCGGTGCGCGGCGGGTGCGGCGCGGCCTCGGCGGGTGCGATGGCGAACGGGACGGCCAGTGCGCCCAGGACCGCTGCCACCACCGCACTCCGGCGCCGGAGTGCCGGGCCCCGGCGCCGCGCGGCGGACGGCGGGCGGCCGGGGTGCGCGACCGGTCCGAGCCACGGGTGCGGGCTGAGCATGCGGAGCGCGCGGGTGATGCGAGGGGTCATCAGCGGCTGCCTCCCGGAGGACGAGCGGAGTACCGGCGGGGTGCGCGCGAGTACGCGCGGGTGCGCGCGGGGCGCGCGCAGGGTGCGAACGAGACGCGCGCGGCGGGCACCGCGCGCCCTCCCGGCCGGCCGGTGTTGCGGACGTTACCCGGGTCAACTCCTGTGCAACAGGGGGCGATCACTGCGGGTCGTGACGAGGGCATGGCGATCGTGTGACAGGGATGCCCGGATTCGACCGTCCTGCCCGGTGGGCTGCTTAGCCTTTTTCCTGACCGGTCGGAACCACCCCCCGCCCGGTTCCACGACCGGCCGGCGACACCCGCCGTCCGGTCCACGATCCCGACGACTTGGAGTATGCGTGCACCGCAGATTAATCGTCCCCGGCGCTCTGGCGGCCACCCTTCTGCTGGCGATCCCGGCATCGGCCTCCACGGGCACCGTGGGCGCCCCGGGTATCGGCGACCCCTACTACCCGGCCAGCGGAAACGGCGGCTACGACGTCTCCCACTACGACCTCCGGCTGACGTACCAGCCGGCGACCGACCTGCTGGAGGGCACGGCGACGATCCTCGCCACCACCACGCAGGACCTGACCCGGTTCAACCTCGACTTCGGGCTCGCCGTCTCCGAGGTGCGGGTCAACGGCAAGAAGGCCTCCTTCGCCAAGACCGGCACCCAGGAGCTGGAGATCACCCCGACGGGTCCCCTGGCCAAGGGCAAGGACGTCTCGGTGGTCGTCCGGTACGCCGGGAAGCCCTCCGAGCTGAAGATCAACGGCTGGACCGCCTGGGCCCGGACCCCGGACGGCGGCGTCGCCGCGCAGGAGCCGGAGTCGGCGGTCTGGTGGTACCCGAGCAACGACCACCCGCTCGACAAGGCCACGTACGACATCTCGGTCTCCGTGCCGGACGGCACGCAGGCGATCAGCAACGGGGTGCTCGTCTCGCAGAGCTCCAAGCTCGGCTGGACCCGCTTCAACTGGCGCTCCGACAAGCCGCAGGCCACGTACCTCTCGACGCTCGCGGTCGGCAAGTTCGACATCACGACCGACAAGACGGCCGACGGTCTGCCGGTGCTGAACGCGTACAGCAAGGACCTCGGCCCCAACGCGGGCGCCGCCCGGGCCAGCATCGAGCGGACCACCGAGGTCGCCGAGTGGCTGACCGAGGTCTTCGGGCCGTACCCGTTCAACGCGCTCGGCGGCTATGTGCCCAACGTGACGAGCGGCTTCGCCCTGGAGACCCAGACGCGGCCCTTCTACAGCCCGCGGCAGTTCGCGAACGGCGCCAACGTGTCGGTCGTCGTCCACGAGATCGCGCACCAGTGGTACGGCAACAGCGTGTCGGTCGACGGCTGGAAGGACATCTGGATCAACGAGGGCTTCGCCCGCTACAGCCAGTGGCTCTGGTCGGAGAAGGAGGGCGAGGGCACCGCGCAGCAGCTGGCCGACTACGTCTACGCCCAGCACCCGGCGGACGACCCGTTCTGGAAGGTGAAGCCGGGCGACCCGGGTCCGGACAAGCAGTTCGACATCGCCGTCTACGACCGGGGCGCACTGGCGCTCCAGGCGCTGCGCAACAGGGTCGGTGACGAGACCTTCTTCGCCCTGCTGAAGGGGTGGCCGACCGAGAAGGCGCACTCCAACGCGACCGTGGGTGACTTCCTGCGGTACGCGGAGCGGGTCTCGGGCAAGCCGCTGGCGACGCTCTTCGACACCTGGCTGTACCAGCCGAAGCGGCCCGCGCTGCCGGCGGCGGCCTCGGCGGGCATCGCCAAGGGCGCGGTGTCGTCCCGGGCGGGGGTCCGGCCGGAGCGGCCGGCGTCGTGGAAGAAGATCGCGGCGACGAACACGATCCACGACCACGGGGATCACGGGGACCACGACGGTCACGGTCATCGCTGATCACTGCGCGCCGGTTGAACCGGGGGCCCTCGGAGCGGTGAGGTTCAGCCGTTCCGAGGGCCCCCGGTGGCGTGCGCGGCGCGGGCCGCCCGGGCCATCGGCAGATACCGCAGCCGCTCCGGGAGGGCGGGGACGACGACCCGCAGCACCGCGCAGAGCCGCCGCAGCCGCTTCTCCTGGGCCGCCGTCCACGGCAGGCCGATCGCCGCGCGGGCGTCCGGCGGCATGAGCCCGATGGTGACGAACCGCCGGCCGCGCGCCAGCGGCGGCAGGAGCACCGGCCACAGGGCCCGCAGAACCGTCCGCACCGGCCACGGGCCACGGTCCGGCGGCGGTACGGGCTGGTCCACGTCGACCAGTTCGCGCACCACGGTCGTCGCCTCGATCTCCCCGGCGAGCATCTTCTCCCAGTACGGCCAGAACTCCTCGATCGTCTGCGGCATGTCCCGGTCGTGGATGCCGAGGATCCGGCCGACCTGGAGCCACTCCGCGTACAGGGCGCGTTCCTGCGCGGGGGTCATCGGCCGGATCAGATAGCGCGCCGCGTGCCGGTAGACGGGGAAGCCGGTGGCGTGCACCCAGGCGTAGTTGGCGGGCGTCAGCGCGTGGTACGCGCGGCCCCGGGTGTCGGTGCCCTGGATCGTACGGTGGAGCCGGCGCAGCCTGCGGCCCTCCTCGGCGGCCTCCTCTCCGCCGTACACCCAGAGCTGGAGCGAGCGCAGGGAGCGTTCGCCGCGCCCCCAGGGGTCGGTGCGGAAGACGGAGTGCTCGTCGACGCCCGCGCCGACGGCGGGGTGGGCGACCTGGAGAGTGAGGGCGGCGGGCAGCATCAGCAGGGCCCGGATGTCACCGGAGAGGCTCCACAGGACCCCGCCGGGCGGGGGTGGCAGGGGCTCCTCGACGCCGTTCGCGCTGCTCATCCGGTGCTCCCGCACTCCTGGCGGGCCTGCGGTGCGCTGCCCGTCCCTTCTCTCCATGATCCCTCGCGGGTGGGAGGAGTGTGGGGGCGGGGGCCGGGGTGGACGGCGGGGCCGTGGTGCCGGAGACTTTGGCAGAAGTGGTGAGACAGCAGCACTGTCCGATACGAGGGTTCGACTGCGGGGAGCAGAGATGGCGACGGGGACCGACGAGCCCACGCTCACGGTGGACGAGCTGGCGGCGCGTGCCGGGGTCACCGTACGTACCGTGCGGTTCTACAGCACCCGGGGCCTGCTGCCGCCCCCGGTCATCGGGCCGCGCCGGGTCGGGCGGTACGGGGCCGATCACCTCTCGCGGCTCGCGCTGATCGAGGAGCTCCAGCACCAGGGCATGACGCTCGCCGCGATCGAACGCTATCTGGAGCAGTTGCCGCCCGATCTGAGCGCCCACGATCTGGCGATCCACCGGGCGCTGGTGGCGTCCTGGGCGCCGGACACCGCGGAGGACCTGACCCGGGCCGAGCTGGAGAAGCGGGCGGGGCGGGCCCTGGCGGAGCCGGATGTGGACCGGCTGGCGGCGATGGGGGTGCTGGTGCGGCCCGAGGAGGACGGCGGGGCGTACCGGGTGGACCTCGGGCTGCTGCGGCTCGGCGTCGAGCTGCTGGACGTGCCGATCGCCCACGAGACGATCCTGGCGGCGCGGACCGTGCTGCTGGAGCACACGCGGTCGGCGGCGCAGGAGATGACCCGGCTCTTCCGGGACGAGGTGTGGAATCCGTACCGGGAGCGTGAGGGCGACCCGGAGCATGTGGCCGCGATGAAGTCGCTGTCGGCCCACATGCAACCGATCGTCGTGCAGGCCTTGGTGACGGCCTTTCAGCGGTCGCTGAAGGAGGAGCTGCGGGCCGCGTTCACCACCGAATGATCAGGGCGGTGAACGCGGCTCGGAACAGGCTCAGTCGTGGAACGTTTCGCCCTTCTCCGCCTTCTCCACGAGCAGCGCGGGCGGCAGGAACCGGTCGCCGTAGCGGTCGGCCAACTCCCGGGCGCGGGCGACGAATCCGGGCAGGCCGCCTTCGTACCCGTTGATGTACTGGAGGACGCCGCCGGTCCACGGCGGGAAGCCGATGCCCATGATGGAGCCGATGTTGGCGTCCGCGACGGAGATGAGGACGTTCTCCTCCAGGCAGCGGACGCTGTCCAGCGCCTCGGAGAAGAGCATCCGCTCCTTCATGTCCTCGAAGGGGACGTCCGCCTCGGCCTTGGTGGTGAAGTGCTCGCGCAGGCCCGGCCAGAGACCGGTGCGCCTGCCCTCCTCGTCGTAGTCGTAGAAGCCCCCTCCCCCACTGCGCCCCGTGCGGCCGAACTCGTCGACCATGCGGTCGATGACCTCGTCGGAGGGGTGGCCGGGCCAGGTGCCGCCGGCCTCCTCCACCGCCCGCTTGGTCTCGTTGCGGATCTTGCGGGGCAGGGTCAGGGTCAGCTCGTCCATCAGGGAGAGCACCTTGGCCGGGTAGCCGGACTGGGCGGCGGCCTGCTCGATCGACGCGGGCTCCACGCCCTCGCCGACCATCGCCACGCCCTCGTTGATGAACTGGCCGATGACGCGCGAAGTGAAGAAGCCGCGTGAGTCGTTGACGACGATCGGCGTCTTCTTGATGCGCCGTACGAGGTCGAAGGCGCGGGCCAGCGCCTCGTCGCCGGTCCGCTCGCCCTTGATGATCTCGACGAGCGGCATCTTGTCGACCGGTGAGAAGAAGTGCAGGCCGATGAAGTCGGCCGGGCGGGACACTCCCTCGGCGAGGACCGTGATGGGGAGGGTGGAGGTGTTGGAGCAGAGGAGGGCGTCGGGCTCGATGACGTCCTGGATCTCCTGGAACACCTTGTGCTTGAGGGCGGTGTCCTCGAAGACGGCCTCGATCACCGCGTCGCAGCCGGCGAGGTCGGCCGCGTCGCCGGTCGGCGTGATCCGGGCCAGCAGCTCGTCGCGCTTCGCCTCCGTCGTACGGCCCCGGGAGAGCGCCTTGGCGAGCAGCTTCTCGCTGTACGCCTTGCCCTTGGCGGCCGCCTCCGTGGAGACGTCCTTGAGGACGACGTCGATCCCGGCCTTGGCGCAGGAGTAGGCGATGCCCGCGCCCATCATCCCGGCGCCGAGCACGGCGACCTTGCGGACCGGGCGCTCGGGGATGTCCTTGGGGCGGTTGGCCCCGGAGTTGACGGCCTGGAGGTCGAAGAAGAACGCCTGGATCATGTTCTTGGAGACCTGGCCGGTGACCAGCTCGGTGAAGTACCGGGCCTCGATGGTCAGGGCGGTCTCGAAGTCGACCTGGGAGCCCTCGACGGCCGCCGCGAGGATGTTGCGCGGCGCGGGCATGGGCGCGCCCGCGATCTGCTTCTTCAAGTTGGCCGGGAACGCGGGCAGGTTGGCGGCGAACTTGGGGTTGGAGGGGGTGCCGCCGGGGATGCGGTAGCCCTTGACGTCCCAGGGCTGCTGGGACTCGGGGTTGGCGTCGATGAAGGCGCGGGCCTTCTCGATCATCTCCTCGCTTGTGGCGGCGACTTCGTGGACGAGGCCGTTCTCCAAGGCGCGCTGCGGGGTGTACTGGGTGCCCTGGAGAAGCACCTTGAGCAGGGCGTCGGCGATGCCCATGAGGCGTACGGTCCGGGTGACGCCGCCGCCCGCCGGGAGCAGGCCGAGGGTGACCTCGGGCAGGCCGATGCGGGAGCCGGGGGCGTCGAGGGCGACGCGGTGGTGGGAGGCGAGCGCGATCTCGTAACCGCCGCCGAGGGCCGCGCCGTTGATGGCGGCGACGACGGGCTTGCCGAGGGTCTCGATGCGGCGCAGCGAGCGCTTGATGGCGGTGCCGGTGTCGAAGGCGGCCTGGGCGTTCTCGGGGCCGACCTTGATCATGTCCTTGAGGTCGCCGCCCGCGAAGAAGGTCTTCTTCGCGGAGGTGTAGATGATGCCGCGGATGGAGTCCTTCTCGGCCTCGGCGCGGTCGGCGATGGCCGCGATGGAGTCCTTGAAGGCCTGGTTCATCGTGTTCGCGGACTGGTTCGGGTCATCGAGGACGAGGGTGACGACGCCGGTCTCGTCCTGTTCCCAGCGGATGGTGGTGCTCTCGGTCGTCATGTCGGTGTTTTCTCCGTAAGCAGGTGGGGCCGGGGCCGGGAACAGGTCAGATGCGTTCGACGATCGTGGCGACGCCCATGCCGCCGCCGACGCAGAGGGTGACCAGGCCGAACCGCTGGTCGCGGCGCTCCAGTTCGTCGATGACGGTGCCGAGGATCATCGCGCCGGTCGCGCCGAGCGGGTGGCCGAGGGCGATGGCGCCGCCGTTGACGTTGACCTTGTCCAGGCTCAGGCCCATGTCCTTGACGAAGCGCAGGACGACCCCGGCGAAGGCCTCGTTGATCTCGACCAGGTCGATGTCGTCGATGGTGAGCCCGGCCTTGGCGAGCGCCTTGCGGGTGGCGGGGGCGGGGCCGGTGAGCATGATGGTGGGTTCGGAGCCGGAGACGGCGGCGGAGACGATCCGGGCGCGCGGGGTGAGGCCGTAGCGCTCGCCGACCTCCTTCGAGCCGATGGCGACGAGGGCGGCGCCGTCGACGATGCCGGAGGAGTTGCCCGCGTGGTGGACGTGGTCGATCTTCTCGACCCAGTGGTACTTCTGCAGCGCCACCGCGTCGAAGCCGCCCATGTCACCGATGGTGGCGAAGGAGGGCTTCAGGCCGGCGAGCGAGTCGGCGGTGGTGCCGGGGCGCATGTGCTCGTCGTGGTCCAGGACGAGCAGGCCGTTGCGGTCCTTGACCGGGACGACGGAGCGGTTGAAGCGGCCGTCCTTCCAGGCCGCGGCGGCGCGCTCCTGGGAGAGGGCGGCGTACTCGTCGACGTCGCGGCGGCTGAAGCCCTCGATGGTGGCGATGAGGTCGGCGCCGATGCCCTGCGGGGCGAAGCCGGTCTCGAAGCTGGTCATCGGGTCCATGGCCCAGGCTCCGCCGTCGGAGCCCATCGGTACCCGCGACATCGACTCGACGCCACCGGCTAGCACCAGGTCCTCCCAGCCCGAACGGACCTTGGCGGCGGCCAGGTTGACCGCTTCCAGGCCCGAGGCACAGAAGCGGTTCTCCTGGACGCCGGCGACGGAGTCGGGCAGGCCGGCGGCGATGGCGGCGATGCGGGCGATGTCGGAGCCCTGGTCGCCGAGCGGGCTGACCACGCCGAGGACGATGTCGTCGATGGCGGCCGGGTCGAGGTCCGGGAAGCGGCCCTGGATCTCGTGGATGAGGCCGACGACCAGGTCGATCGGCTTGGTGCCGTGCAGGGCGCCGTTGGCCTTGCCACGGCCGCGCGGGGTGCGGATCGCGTCGTAGACGAATGCTTCGGTACTCAAGACAGCTGCCTTTCGAGGGTGGTTGAGAGAAGGCGAAGAGGTGGTCAGGCGAGCAGCGAGCGGCCGATGATCTCCTTCATGATCTCGGTCGTGCCGCCGTAGATGGTCTGGATACGGCCGTCGGTGAACGCCTTGGCGACCCGGTACTCGCTCATGTAGCCGTACCCGCCGTGGAGTTGGAGGCAGCGGTCGGCGACGCGCTTCTGCAGTTCGGTGGCCCACCACTTGGCCATCGAGGCGTGGACGGCGTCCAGCGTCCCGTCGGAGTGGTCGACGATGCACCGGTCCAGGAACGTGCGGGTGACGGCGCACTCGGTGGCCATCTCCGCGATCTCGAACCGGATGTGCTGGAGCTTGGAGAGCGGCCGCCCGAAGGCCTCGCGCTCCTTGACGTACTGCGTGGTGATCTCCAGCAGGTGTTCGGCGGCGGCGATCCCGGCGACCGCTATGCCCATGCGCTCCTGGGCCAGGTTGGTCATCAGGTGGATGAACGCGCCGTCGAGTTCACCGAGGAGGTTCTCCTTGGGGACGCGGACGTCGTTGAAGAACAACTCGGCGGTGTCCTGCGACTTCTGGCCGATCTTGTCGAGGTTGCGGCCCCGCTCGAAGCCCTCCGCGCCCCGCTCGACGACGATCAGTGAGAGCCCCTTGGCGCCGCCGTCGGGGGTGGTCTTGGCGACGACGATCACCAGGTCGGCCAGGATGCCGTTGGAGATGAAGGTCTTGGAGCCGTTGAGCAGCCAGTGGTCGCCCTTGTCCTCGGCGGTGGTGCGGATCGCCTGGAGGTCGGAGCCGGCGCCCGGCTCGGTCATGGCGATGGCGGTGATGGTCTCGCCGGAGCAGAAGCCGGGCAGCCAGCGCTGCTTCTGTTCGTCGGTGGCGAGGCCGGTGAGGTAGGGGCCGATGATGTCGTTGTGCAGGCCGATGGCGAGGCCGGGCGCCCCGGCCCGGGTGAACTCCTCGGCGAGGACGGCGCTGTAGCGGAAGTCGGTGGAGCCGCCGCCCCCGTACTCCTCGGGGACGGCGAGACCGAGCAGCCCGGCGCGCCCGGCGGCGAGCCAGGCGTCGCGGGAGACGATGCCGTCCTGCTCCCACTGCTCGTAGTACGGGAGGACCTCCTTGGCCAGGAAGGCCCGGACGGTCGCGCGGAACGCGTCGTGCTCCTCGGTGAAGATCTGGCGTTGCACGGGGTCTCCTAGTCGTGAGGGTGGGGCCGGAGCGCCGGTACGTCCCAGTCGGCGGCGACCGCGTCGGTGTCGGCGCCCGGTTGCGCGGGGCCGCTGCGGACGGAGACGGGGGTGGCGGAGAAGCGCGGGGCGGGGGCGGGCTGGGTGATGCCGCTGTGCTCGACGAAGGTGGAGCGGGCGGCGAGGTGCGGGTGGTGCGGGGCTTCGCGGAGCGTAAGGACGGGGGCCACGCAGGCGTCGGTGCCCTCGAAGACCTCGGTCCACTCCGCACGCGTACGGGTCGCGAAACGCTCGGTGACGGCGGCGCGGAGTTCGTCCCAGCGGGCCAGCTCCCACCGGTCGGGGAAGGCGTCCGCGAGGCCGAGGAGGCCGATGAACTCGTCGTAGAACTGGCCCTCCAGCGGGCCGACCGCCATGTGGCCGCCGTCGGAGGTGGCGTAGGTGCCGTAGAAGGGGCAGCCGCCGTCCAGCAGGTTGGCGCCGCGCCGGTCCTGCCAGCTCCCGGCGGCGAGCATGCCGTGGATCATCGAGGCGAGGTGGGCGGCACCGTCGACGATCGCCGCGTCCACCACCTGGCCCGCGCCACCCGGCGTACGGGCGTGCTGGAGGGCGGCGAGGACCCCGACGACGAGGTAGAGCGAGCCGCCCGCGTAGTCCCCGACCAGGTTGGCGGGGACCACGGGCGGCTCGTCCGGCTTGCCGATCATGGAGAGGGTGCCGGTGAGCGCGAGGTACACGACGTCGTGCCCGGCCCGCTGCGCCAGCGGGCCGTCCTGGCCCCAGCCGGTCATCCGCCCGTAGACCAGCTTCGGGTTGCGGGCGAGGCAGGCGTCGGGCCCGACGCCGAGCCGCTCGGCGACGCCGGGGCGGTATCCCTCGATGAGGATGTCGGCGCGTTCGGCCAGGTCCAGGACGCGGCCGGCGCCGCCCTCGTCCTTGAGGTCGACGAGGACGGAGCGCTTGTTGCGGTTGGTGATGTCGTAGGCCGGATCGATGCCGAGGGCGGCTCCGCCGGGGCGGTCGACGCGTACGACGTCGGCTCCGAGGTCCGCCAGCAGCATCGCCGCGAACGGTCCGGGGCCGATCCCCGCCAGCTCGACGACCCGGATTCCTGCCAGCGGGCCGTGCCCGGTCCTTGCCATCCGTGAGCCCCCAGGGGTGTGACACAACCGATGTAACATCAATGATGCTAAGAACGCGCCCCACTCCGCACAACCCCCCGGGCCGAGCAAGCGCTTAGTTCTTCACCGGGATCCTCTCGCATCCCCGCCGGACGTTCCACGGCCACGCCCCGCCCGGCCGCACACCCGCCGGCCCCCTCCGCTAGCCTGCCTGCCACGTCCTCACCCGTCCCCTCGCCCCCGGAGGCACTCGTGAACAGGCAGAACGGGGCCGCACGCCCCCTGGACGTCGTCCTTTTCGGTGCCACCGGTTTCGTGGGGGTGCTCACGGCGGAGTACCTGGCGGCGCATGCCCCCGAGGGTCTGCGCTGGGGGCTGGCCGGCCGTAGCCGCGCCAAGCTGGAACGGCTGCGCGAACAGCTCGCCGCGATCGAACCGGGCTGCGCCGGGCTGCCGTTGCTGGAGACCGACGCCGACGACGAGGACGCGCTGCGTGAACTCGCGGAATCCGCACGGGTGGTGGCCACGACCGTGGGCCCGTACATCCTGTACGGCGAGAAGCTCGTCGCCGCCTGCGCCGAGGCCGGGACGGACTATCTGGACCTCACCGGCGAGGCGGAGTTCATCGACCGGACCTATGTGCGCCACGACGCGCGGGCCCGGGAGACCGGCGCCCGGATCGTGCATGCCTGCGGCTTCGACTCCGTACCCCATGACCTGGGGGCGTACTTCACGGTCAAGCAGCTGCCGGAGGGTGTGCCGCTGACCGTCGACGGCTTCGTCCGCAGCAACGCCGTCTTCTCCGGCGGCACGTTCGCCTCCGCGCTCACCGCGATGGGGCGCGGCCCGCAGATGCTGCTCGCCGCCCGGGAGCGGCGCCTGCACGAGCCCCGCCAGGTGGGGCGCCGGGTCCGCACCCCGGCGGGCTCCCCGCACTTCAACGGGGCCACCGGCACCTGGGCGCTGCCGCTGCCGACCGTGGACCCGGCGGTCGTGGGCCGCTCCGCGCGGGCGCTGGAGCGGTACGGCCCCGACTTCCGCTACCGCCACTTCGCGTCGGTCAAGACCCTGCCGATGGCCCTCGGCGGGCCCGCGGCGGTCGGTGCGCTGGTCGCCGCCGCCCAGGTGGGGCCCGTACGCGACTGGCTGATGGGGCGGTACGAGGCGGGGCAGGGGCCGGACGCGGAACGCCGCAGGCGGAGCTGGTTCAGCGTCCGCTTCGTCGGGGAGGGCGGCGGGCGGCGGGTCTTCACCGAGGTGTCCGGCGGCGATCCGGGCTACGACGAGACGGCCAAGATCCTCGCCGAGTCGGCCCTCTGCCTCGCCCTGGACAAGCTCCCGGAGACCTCCGGCCAGGTCACCACGGCGACGGCGATGGGCGACGCGCTGCTGGAACGCCTGACGGCGGCGGGGCTGCGCATCCGGGTGGCGGCGGTGCGGTGAGGAAGCGCCGCTAGAAGATCCAGCCGGCCAGCGTGTAGAGCATCGCGCCCAGCCAGACGAGGCCGACAGCCCCGCCGATGGCCATACCGAGAGCCATACCGTGGGCCATGCGGTGCTGGGCGGGGCCGAAGGGGACGGGGCGGGCAGCTGCGCGAGAGTCGTTCATGTGTTCAGCCTGCCCAGCAAGATCGCTTTATGCATCCGTACAGGTACTCATTCGCATCCGTCGGCCACGCTCCGGCGGTCGCGCTCAGGCCGTCGCTTCCCGCAGGGTCTGCCGGCACAGCGCGTCCGCCCGGCGGGTGCTCTCCGGCTGGCGGAAGCGGCGGGCCAGGCGCAGGGTGTGGGCACAGGCGTTGTCGAGGCTGATCCGGTGGCCGACGGAGACGAAGACCGGGTTGGTGTTCTCCTGGGTGCGCAGCGCCCGGCCCACCACCTCGTCGCCGTCCACCAGCGGGGAGAAGTCGCCGCGCCGGGGGCCGGGGGCCTCGTAGGTGAAGGTGAAGGGGTTCTTGCCGACGCCGATCACGGGCAGCCCGGTGAGCACGCCCAGGTGGCTGGCGAGCCCGAAGCGGCGCGGGTGGGCGAGGCCGTACCCGTCGCAGATGACGACACCGGGGTCGACGGTCAGCGACTCCAGGGCCTCCAGCACGGCGGGCATCTCGCGGAAGGCCAGCAGCCCGGGGACGTACGGGAAGGTGATCGTGCCGACCGCAGTCGCCTCGTCCACGGTCTCCAGCGTCTCGGCGTCCAGCACCACGGCCGCCGCGACGACGACGTCCTTCTCCTCGTCGTACGCCACGTCGACCCCGGTCACCAGGCCGGTGCCGGGCGCCGGGCCCGGCTCGTCCAGCACCACGAGGCCGCGCAGGCGGTCCTGGATCGCCCGGCCCTCGGCTTCGTCTGCGGGGGTCTCATGGGCGGGGGTGTGCTGTTCCGTCATGACCAGCAGCTTAGGCGGTGCCGGGGCACCCCCGTTCCCGTAGCCTGACGATCATGTTCGTACTCGAATTGACCTATACGGCTCCCGTCGAGCGCGCGGACGCGCTGATGAAGGAGCACATCGCCTGGCTCGACGAGCAGTACGCGGCCGGTGTCTTCATCGCGTCCGGTCGCAAGAACCCCCGGGACGGCGGGGTGATCCTCGCCGTCGGGGACGACCGGCAGCGGATCGAGGAGATCGCCGCGGCCGACCCCTTCGCCGCGCACGGGGTCTGCGCCTACCGGATCACCGAATTCATCGCGACCAAGACGGCACCCGAACTCGCGCCGTTCAAGCAGGAGTTGCCGGGGCAGTAGGCGGGCCGGGCGGCCCCCTCCGCGGACTTTGCGCAGGCCGGAACGTATGCCGGTCAGGGTGCGGCGCCGAGAAGCGGGCAGGAGGCGGGGATGCAGGAGAGCGTGGAGGAGGGGCGGGGCGTGGGCGGTGACGCAGCTCACGCCACCCGCCGGTGCACGGATCGATGCGTTCCGTCGTCTACTCCAATGCCGGGAACCGTTCACCCAGCCGCGAGAGGGAGCAGGTCTTGTCCAGCGTTATCGAGCAGTCCGTGCAGGCCCGCATGGTCGCGTCCGCCCCGCGGATGGAAACCCTGCCGGCCACACTGAGTTACGACCGCAAGGACCCCTTCGCCGTGCGGATGGCGTTTCCGGCCCCGGCGACCCTGGAGGGGACCGAGGTGTCCTGGGAGTTCTCCCGTGAGCTGCTGACGGCGGGGGTCGACACCCCGGCCGGCGAGGGGGACGTCCGGGTCAGGCCGTTCGGGTACGAGCGGACGGTGCTGGAGTTCCACGCGGCCGAGGGCATCGCCATGGTCCACGTACGCACGGCGGAGCTGCGCCGCTTCCTGGAGCGGGCGCAGGAGCTGGTGCCGATGGGTGACGAGTACCGCTACCTGGAGCTGGACCGGAACCTGACCGATCTGCTCGGCGGCGCCTGCTGAGCGGCGGAGCCCCGCTCTCTCGCGGCCTCACCGCCTCCCCGCCTCCCCGTCGGAAAATCCGTTGCCGGGATGTGCGCTCCGGTTCTACCTTCGTGACTGTCCCTGTTGTCGTCGGATCGGAGAAGGACGTTGCTGATCTGAGGTCCCCCGCACCGTGCAGCGCCGCCACGCCCCGTCGTGGTCTCGGGCGCCCGTGTGCGACCTCAGCTCGTCAGCCGTCCTCAGCTCATTTCCCCGACGTACACGGGAGATCCGTATGTCTACGTCCGACACCCACATCAGCTGTACCTCCCTCTCCTTCTCCTGGCCCGACGGCACCGAGGTCTTCTCCGGCTTCGACCTCACCGTGGGCCCCGGCCGCACCGGGCTCATCGGCCTCAACGGATGCGGCAAATCGACCCTGTTGCGGCTGATCGCCGGTGATCTCGCCCCGTTGGAGGGCGAGATCAGGACCCGTGGCGGCCTCGGGTATCTGCCGCAGACCGTCACCCTGGACACCGCGCTACGGGTCGACCGGGTGCTGGGCATCGCGGACCGGCGGGCGGCGATCGACGCCGTCGAGGCGGGTGACGTGCGCGAGGAGCTCTTCACCGTGATCGGTGACGACTGGGACGTGGAGCAGCGCGCCCGCGCCGCCCTGGACGGGCTCGGCCTCGGCCACATCGGCCTGGACCGCACGGTCGGGGAGATGTCCGGCGGCGAGTGCGTGCTCCTGCGGCTGGCGGCCCTGCTGCTGGCCCGTCCCGGGGTGCTGCTGCTGGACGAGCCGACGAACAACCTGGACACCGTCGCCCGCAAGCGGCTGTACGACGCGGTCGACGCCTGGACCGGGGCGCTGCTCGTGGTGAGCCACGACCGGGAGCTGCTGGAGCGGGTCGACCGGATCGCGGATCTGCGCGAGGGCGCGGTCACCTGGTACGGCGGAAACCTCTCGGCGTACGAGGAGGCGCTCGCCGTCGAGCAGGAGGCGGCGCAGCGGATGGTGCGGGCCGCCGAGTCGGATGTGCAGCGGCAGAAGCGCGAACTGGCAGAAGCACACATGAAGTTGGCCCGGCGCAGGCGGTACGGGCAGAAGATGTGGGACACCAAGCGGGAGCCCAAGGTGGTGATGGGCCAGCGCAAGCGGTCCGCCCAGGAGTCCGCCGGCAAGCACCGCATCCTGCACACCGAGCGGCTGGCGGAGGCCAGGGAGCGTCTCGACGAGGCGGAGGCGGCGGTGCGTGAGGACGAGGAGATCCGGATCGAGCTGCCGACGACGCGGGTGCATCCGGGGAACGAGGTGCTGCTCCTGCGTGATCCGGTGCCGCCCTACGGGCCGCCGCTGCATGGGGAGTTGACGGTCAGCGGTCCGGAGCGGATCGCGCTGACCGGGCGCAACGGGGCGGGCAAGACGGCGTTGCTGCGGACGATCGCGGGTGAGCTCGCCCCGCTCTCCGGTGAGGCGACGACGCCGGTGCCGCTGGGCTTCCTCCCGCAGCGGCTGGACACGCTGGACGACACGCTGTCGGTGGCGGACAACGTGAAACGGTCGGCCCCCGGCCTGAGCGACAACGGCGTCCGGGCCCGGCTCGCGCGCTTCCTCTTCAAGGGGGGCGCCGCCGACCGTCCGGCCGGAACGCTGTCGGGCGGGGAGCGCTTCCGGGCGACGCTGGCGATGCTGCTGCTGGCGGACCCGGCACCCCGGCTGCTGTTGCTGGACGAGCCGACGAACAGCCTCGACCTGGCGAGCGTACGGCGGCTGACCGAGGCGCTGGAGGCGTACGAGGGGGCGCTGATCGTGGCGAGCCACGACGTGCCGTTCCTGGAGGCGATCGGGATCACCCGGTGGCTGCGCCTGGACGGGAAGCTGCGGGACACGAATCCCGAGGAGGTGCGGGCGGGGCGGTGAGCGGCCTCGGGAGATCCGCGGGAAAAGGCGACAGAAGCTGTCGGGTATCCGGCCTAGCGTCGTCGGTATGGATCTCAGCACCGAGCGCGGCATCGTCATCACCGGAGCGCACGAGAACAATCTGCGCGACGTCTCCCTCACCCTGCCCAAGGGCCGGATCACCGTCTTCACCGGGGTCTCCGGCTCGGGGAAGTCATCGGTCGTCTTCGACACGATCGCCGTGGAGTCCCAGCGGCAGCTGAACGAGACCTTCACCTCGTTCCTGCGCAACCGGCTGCCGAAGTACGAGCGGCCACGGGCGGAGTCCATGGAGGACCTGTCCGTGGCCGTCGTCATCGACCAGAAGCCGCTGGGCGGCAACATCCGCTCGACCGTGGGCACGGCGACGGACATCTGGTCGGTGATCCGGGTGCTGTTCTCCCGGTACGGGACACCGAGCGCCGGCGGGGCCACCGCGTACTCCTTCAACGACCCGACGGGGATGTGCCCGGAGTGCGACGGGGTGGGGCGTACGGTCCGGCTCGACCTGAACCGGGCGGTGGACTGGTCGAAGTCGCTGAACGAGGGAGCACTGCTGCTGCCCGGCCTCACGGTGGGCAGCTGGGAGTGGAACCTGTACGGCGGGTCGGGGCGGTTCGACAACGACCTGCCGCTCTCCGCGTACGGCGAGGAGGAGCGCCAACTCCTGCTGTACGGAACCGGGTTCACCGTCCGGCTCGATCTGCGTACGGGCTCGGCGGACATGCGGTTCGAGGGGGTGGTGACGCGGTTCGAGCGGCTCTACCTCAAGCGGGACACGGCGTCGCTGTCGGACAAGCGGCGCGCGGCGGCCGACCGGTTCACCGTCGAGCGTGTCTGCGCCTCCTGCGGCGGGGCGCGGCTGAACGCGGCGGCGCTCGCCACCCGCGTCGACGGGCTCTCGCCCGCCGACTACGGGCGGATGGAGGTCGCCGATCTCGTCGGCGTCCTGGCCAGGATCGACGATCCGGTGGGCGGCCCGATCGCGGCGGCGGCCCGCGAGCGGCTGGAGCGGCTCGTGGGGATCGGGCTCGGCTATCTCAGCCTGGACCGGGAGACGACCACCCTCTCGGGCGGCGAGGGGCAGCGGCTCAAGATGGTCCGGCACCTGGGGAGTTCACTGACCGGGCTGACCTTCGTCTTCGACGAGCCGAGCGTCGGACTGCACCCACGGGACGTCGGGCGGCTCGGCGATCTGCTGGTGCGGCTGCGCGACAAGGGCAACACCGTGCTGGTCGTCGAGCACGACCCGGATGTGATGGCGGTCGCGGACCATATCGTCGACATGGGGCCGCGAGCCGGGTCGGAGGGCGGCCATGTCGTCTTCGAGGGGCCGTTCGACCGGCTGCGGGAGGCGGACACGCTCACCGGGCGGTGTCTGCGCCGACGGACCACCGTCAAGAGCGAGTTCCGCTCCCCCACCGGGCAGCTCCCGGTCCGGGGAGCCGAACTGCACAACCTCAAGGGGCTGGACGTGTCGTTCCCCACCGGGGTGCTGACCGTGGTGACCGGTGTGGCGGGTTCGGGCAAGTCGACGCTGGTATCGGAGGTGTTCACGGCGGCCCACCCGCAGGCGGTGGTCATCGACCAGAGCGCCATCACCGCTTCCTCCCGCTCGACCCCGGCCTCGTACATCGGCGCACTGGACACCATCCGCAAGGTCTTCGCCCGCGAGAACGGCGTCGATGCCGGGCTGTTCAGCTTCAACTCGGCGGGAGCCTGTCCGGGTTGCTCGGGCCGCGGGGAGATCTCCACCGACCTGGCGTTCATGGACCCGGTCACCACCACCTGCGAGGAGTGCGAGGGCCGCCGCTTCCACGACGACGTACTGAAGCACCGGGTCGGCGGCCGGTCCATCGTCGACGTGCTGGAGATGACGGCGGCGCAGGCGGTCGGGCTGTTCGAGGACCGCGTCCTGCTGCGGAAGCTGCGCACGCTCGACGAGGTCGGCCTCACCTACCTCACGCTCGGGCAGCCCCTCAGCACCCTCTCGGGAGGTGAGCGCCAGCGGATCAAGCTCGCCACCCAGCTGCACCGCACCTCCAGCGTGTACGTCCTGGACGAGCCGACGACCGGGCTGCACCTGGCCGACACGGGGGCGCTGGTGGATCTGCTGGACCGGCTCGTCGACGCGGGGAACACGGTGATCTGCGTCGAACACAACCTGGAGGTCCTCAAGCGGGCGGACTGGGTGATCGACCTCGGCCCGGACGGCGGGAAGAAGGGCGGCGAGCTGGTCTTCGAGGGGACGCCGGAGGGGCTGCTCGCGGACCGCACCTCGGTTACCGCCCGGTATCTGCGCCGGGACCTGGGACTGCCCGAAGACCCCCGCTGACCTGCGAAGACCCGCTGAAGCTCACCGACGTCCGCCGCGAGCTGCGCGCATAACGGTACGTAATCGGATGCCCGCGGGGACGGGCTTGGCTTACCCCTTACCGCCGCCTTAACCTACGGTCACGTAACCTACGAATCCGTAGGTAACTCCCGTCCCCCACTCCCGTCCCCAGGAGCTCCCCGTGACGATCACCTCTCCCCACCTCGGCAGTTCAAAGGCGTGGACCGACGCCCAGCTGCTGTACGCGCTGGAAGAGGTGGTGGAGAAGGAACTCAACCGCCATCTCAAGGTCGCCAAGGACTGGATGCCCCACGAGTACGTCCCGTTCTCCGACGGACGGAACTTCCCCGGCATCTTCGAGGACGGCGAGGCGTGGTCCGCGGACCAGTCCAAGGTCACCGACATCGGCAAGATCGCGCTCGTGGTGAACCTCCTCACCGAGGACAACCTCCCCAGCTACCACCACGAGATCGCCTCCCTCTTCGGCCGCGACGGCGCCTGGGGCACCTGGGTGCACCGCTGGACCGCCGAGGAGGGCCGCCACGGCATCGTGATGCGCGACTACCTGCTCACCTCGCGCGCCGTCGACCCGGACAAGCTGGAGCAGTTCCGCATGGCTCACATGGCGGAGGGCTTCGAGTCGGACAACCGGCACTCGATGCTGCACTCCGTCGCCTACGTCGCCTTCCAGGAGCTGGCCACCCGCGTCTCGCACCGCAACACCGGCCACCAGTCCGGCGACCCGGTCTGCGACCGGATGCTGGCCCGGATCGCCACCGACGAGAACCTGCACATGGTCTTCTACCGCAACCTCCTGGGCGCCGCCTTCGAGCTGGCCCCGGACCTGACCATGCAGGCCGTGCGCGACGTCGTCGTCAACTTCCGGATGCCCGGCCACGGCATGCCCGGCTTCGAGCGGGCCGCCGCGCAGATGGCGATCGGCGAGATCTACAACATGCGCATCCACCACGACGACGTGATCCAGCCGGTGCTGCGCTACCTGAAGGTCATGGACATCGACGGGCTCGGCCCGGAGGGCATGAAGGCTCAGGAGGAACTCGGCCTCTACATGGGCGGGCTGGACAGCGAGGCGTCGAAGTTCGACGAGAAGCTCGCCGCCCGCAAGGCGCGGATGGCCGCGCGCGGCCGCGGCTGACGCCGCCTCACCGATCCCCCTTGCCGTCAGCGCCACGGTCAGGCAGCTGTGGCGCTGACGGACGGGCGACACCACCACGGCCGGCACGCGCATAAGGCGAACCAGTGCGCAAGAAGGCATCTCCGGACGCATTCAGGGCCGGAGACGGCAGGACACCAAGGGCGGAAGCACGTATTCAGCCAGCCCCAAAGTGCGGCAAACTGGCAATGCGGCGCCAGAGTTCCCCAGTCGCCCCATCAGGGAAAATTGCCACCTATGCACCTTCTGCGGTCGATGCACAGGGGCCATGCGAGTCCCGGGCGCGGAGCGGAGGGTACTCGGCTGTGGCATAACTATCGGTAACCCTATGTAAAGAGATGACAAATTCGCTACGCCTCACGGGATGTTGGGGTCATAGACACCAATCTCCACATCAGGAGCATTTACGCCTGACGGACCGAGCCCTCCGCCCCTTACCCCCCTCCGCCGCATTCCGGGCTCGCGGGCGCGAATCCGACCTTGCGCCGACAGCCTCCGCCGTCAACGATTCCAGCGTGCAACTTGACAGGTTCACGCCCAATGATCGTCGGGTGGGAACCTCCCGCACCAACAGCCCTACCTCACCCGACCAGGGCTGTCCCCCCATATCTCGGAGGACCTCGTGACCTTCAAGCGCTTCTCGTCGATCAGCAGCATGCCCAGACACGCGCGGCTCCTCGCCGTGGCGTCCGGCCTGGTCGCCTCCGTGGCTCTGGCGACCCCCTCAGCCGTCGCCGCTCCCGAGGCGGAGGCCAAGGCGACCGTTTCGCAGCTCGCCGACGCCAGCTCTGCCGTCCTCGCCGCCGATGTGGCGGGCACCGCCTGGTACACGGAGGCGAGCACCGGCAAGATCGTGCTCACCGCCGACAGCACCGTGTCGAAGTCCGAACTGGCCAAGATCAAGAAAGCACTGGCAACGTCCAAGGCCGAACTCACGGTCAACCGCACCGAGGGCACGTTCAGGCCGCTGATCGCCGGCGGCGAGGCCATCACCACCGGTGGCAGCCGTTGTTCGCTCGGCTTCAACGTGTCGGTCAACGGCGTCGCCCACGCGCTGACCGCCGGCCACTGCACCAACATCAGCGCCAACTGGTCCATCGGGACGCGGACCGGAACGAGCTTCCCGAACAACGACTACGGGATCATCCGCCACTCCAACCCGGCGGCAGCCGACGGCAGGGTCTACCTGTACAACGGCTCGTACCAGGACATCACGACGGCGGGCAACGCCTCCGTGGGCCAGTCCGTCCGACGCAGCGGCAGCACCACCGGGCTGCGCAGCGGCTCGGTCACCGGTCTCAACGCCACGGTCAACTACGGTTCCAGCGGGATCGTGTACGGCATGATCCAGACCAACGTCTGTGCCGAGCCCGGCGACAGTGGTGGCGCGCTCTTCGCGGGCAGCACCGCTCTGGGTCTCACCTCCGGCGGCAGCGGCAACTGCCGGACGGGCGGCACGACGTTCTACCAGCCCGTCACCGAGGCGCTGAGCGCGTACGGGGCGACCGTCCTGTAGCTCATGCCGCCGGGTCTTCGGGCGGACGGCCGGCAGAGCGCCCGAAGACCCGCGCGACGGTTTGAGGAACACCCCGCATTTTCTGCGCCGTAAACCACTCGGTCAGTTGAATCCCCGAGCTGTCAGGGGGTAGACGGTCGCTGCTTGACGCCCGTCACGTAGCGCCGGAACGCTGCCCATGCGCAGCCTCACGCACACAGAGGTGCACCATGTCCGAGGTCATCGCAACCCCCGTCGGTACGCCGCCGCACGATCCGGCCGAACTCGATCCCGAGGTGTGCGAGCGACGCTCCCTACGGCTCAGACGCAGGCTGGAGCGGCTGATCGGGATCGCGGCCACCGAGGGGAACTCGCTGGTTCCGCTCCGCAACGGCGATCAGATCTTCGGTGCGATGCTGAAGGCGATCCGCGAGGCGGAGCACACCGTCGACATGATGACCTTCGTCTACTGGCGGGGCGACATCGCGAAGGAGTTCGCCGAGGCGCTCGCCGAGCGGGCCCGGGCCGGTGTCCGGGTCCGGCTGCTGCTCGACGGGTTCGGCTCGCGGCTGATCGAGAAGGGTCAGCTGGACATGATGGACGAGGCCGGGGTGACGGTCGCCTGGTTCCGGAAGCCGCTCTACCTCTCGCCGCTGAAGCAGAACCACCGCTGTCACCGCAAGGTCCTCATCACCGACGAGTCGATCGCGTTCACCGGCGGCGTCGGGATAGCCGAGGAGTGGTGCGGCGACGCGCGCAACGAACACGAGTGGCGGGACACCCATGTGCAGGTCCGCGGCCCCGCCGTCGACGGTCTGGCCGCCGCCTTCGCGCAGAACTGGGCCGAGTGCCAGGACGAGCTGTTCGACGAGCGCGACCGGTTCGTGGCGAGCGACCACCACGGTGACGCGGTCATTCAGGTCGTCCGCGGCTCGTCGTCCTTCGGCTGGCAGGACATGCAGACCCTGATGCGGGTCGTCCTGGAATCCGCCGAGGAGCGCATCCGCCTCACCACCGCCTACTTCGCACCCGACGACTACTTCACCGGGCTGCTCTGCGCCGCCGCCCGGCGCGGGGTGGAGGTCGAGATCCTGCTGCCGGGCCCGCACACCGACAAGCGGGTCTGCCAGCTCGCCGGTCAGCGCCACTACGAGGAGCTGACGGCCTGCGGGGTGAAGATCTACCAGTACCAGCCGACGATGATGCACGCGAAAGTACTCACGATCGACCGGGTCGCCGCGCTGATCGGCTCCACCAACTTCAACCGGCGCTCCCTCGACCACGACGAGGAGGTCATGCTCGCGGTCATGGACTGCGAGTTCACGGACACGCTCGACGCCCACTTCGACGAGGACCGCGAGAAGAGCGTGCTGATCGAGCGCGGCCGGTGGAAGCGGCGCGATGTCCTCCAGCGGGTGCGGGAAGCGGCCGTCGTACCGATCCGCCGCTACCTCTGACCCGATGCCACCGGCCGATCAGGGATCGGCCCGGCAGGACCGGCCGGTCAGGTGCGGGCTCAGTACCCCTGGCCGACCAGGAAGGAGTCGAAGTCCAGCGCCAGGGACCGGGCCTCGAAGACATGGGCTCCGCTGTCATCGTCCACCAGCACGAAGGTGCAGATGCCCTGGGACGCCCGGACGACCCACATGGCGCGGTCGCCGTCCCTCAACAGAGCGAGTTCCAGCTCACTCCCGGTCACGACATCGCTGATCATCTCACGGCTCTCACGTCGCCAGAGCGTGCCCGCGATGCGGAGGCCCCGGGAGTGGACAACCTCCTCGCACACCGTGCACAGGGCCTCGACATCATCCGGGACCAGGCTTTCGGCGTCGTACGGCACAGAGCGGAAGTACGGCCGGCCGTCCTCGTCGCCGCGCCCCACGACGGCGAAGAAGCCAGCCTCGGCGGAGAACGCGGCGGCGGCCAGGACGGGCGAACCCTTCTCGTCGAGAGCCAGATGCGTGCGCAGGACCTCGCCCCACTCTTCGGTAACCGGAGACATCGGTGCGTTTCCCCTTCTCGTCGTCGCCGGGGGAGCTTCCCTGCCGGCCCAGGGTCTCCTGCCCCGCCATTTCCAGGTCAGACCGGGAGGAGGCGGCCGGCAGCGGGCCGGGGGGCAGGGGGCAGCGCACGGTGACGGCGAAGGACTGGTGGCCCTGGAGGTTTCGGCGGACGTCTGGTGTGCCCGTGTCACGGCGCGGAGTCCCGGCACCTACCGGGGAGGGTCAGCCCTGGTCGCGCTCTTCCCGGCGCAGCCGTTCGCGCTCCTTCTCGGAGAGTCCGCCCCAGACGCCGAACCGCTCGTCGTTGGCGAGTGCGTACTCCAGGCAGGCCACGCGTCCCTCGCAGGCTCCGCAGAGCTGCTTGGCCTCACGCGTCGAACTGCCCGGGGCCGGAAAGAAGAACTCGGGTCCGGCCTGCGCGCACAACGCGGTCTCCTGCCAGTCGAGCGCGTCCTCGGTCACCATATTGATCAGCATGGGACCTACGGTGCACGGGTGCGATAAACGACTGATCAACGATCCATCAATCGTCCGGCGCGCCCTCTTCCACTGCCTCGCTTCTCCTGTTCCACTGCCTCGCTTCTACTGCCTCGGCAGGGGCTTCATCACCGCGAAGACCGCTCCGAACGGATCGGTGACGTTGGCCATGGTGCCGACGCCCGGCACCTCCATCGCCGGCAGCGCCTCCGCCCCGCCGAGCCGCTTGGCGGCGTCCACCGTCGCCGCCACGTCCTCGACCGCGAAGTACGGCATCCAGTGCGGGCCGCGCGCCGCCTCGGCCGGGACGTCGCCCATCGTGACCAGACCGCCGAACGACAGCTCCGGGCCGGTGCCGGCGGGGTGGACCGTGGTGTAGACGTACTCGGTGCCCTCCACCTTCAGCGCGTCGGTCTTCCAGCCGAAGACGTCGCCGAAGAACCGGGCCGCCGCCGGGACGTCCGGGGTGTACAGCTCGGCCCAGAGGAGCGAGCCCGGCTGCTGGATGACGCCGAGACCGGGGTTCTGCCGCGGCTGCCATACGCCGAAGTAGGCTCCGCCCGGGTCCGTGAAGCCGCCCATCCGGCCGTAGTCGAGGACATCCATCGGCTCGAAGGCGGCACGGCCGCCGGCCCGGTTCACCTGCTCGGCGGTGGCGTAGATGTCGGGCGACTGGAAGTAGAGGGACCAGGCGCTGGAGGACTGCTCCTCGGGGACCGCCATGACCCCGCCGGTGGTGTGGCCGTCCAGGGTGAACATCCCGTACCCCCCGACCTCCGGGCCGCCGGGGACGTGCTCCCAGCCGAGGAGACCGCCGTAGAAGGCGGCGGCCCCGTCGACGTCGGGCGTGCCGAGATCGACCCAGTTGGGTGCTCCGTCGGGGAAGGCGGGGTTGAGCATGGCGTGCTCCTTCAGCGGATCCCGTGGCCCCGCTCGCGCACGGCGGCGGCGGGGCTGTTCCCTGTCCCGTCGAGTCTCGCACCGGCCACTGACAACCGCAGTCCGCGCGGGGCCGACCGGGGCCGCCCCGCGTCTCCGCGCAGGTCAGCGGCGTACCCCCAGGGCCGGGAGGACCGTCTCGGCGACGCGGTAGGCCTCCTCCAGGAGCGGGTTGCCGGAGAGGATGAAGGTGTCGACGCCCAGCTCCTCGTACTCCTTCAGCCGCTCGGTCACCTGGGCGGTCGAGCCGACGACGGCGGTGCCGGGCCCCGGGCGGAAGAGGCTCATGCCGGGCCACAGGTTGGGGTGGGTCTCCAGCTCGCGGGCGCGGGCCGGCACCCTGCCGCCGTGCTGGCGGAACTGGCGCTGCCAGCCGACGCCGTCCTCCCCCGCCCTGTCCCCGAGCTGGCGGGCGTAGGTCGCCTCGCTGGTGACGTCCAGCAGCCGGTCGGCCGCCGCCCACGCCTCGTCCTCGGTGTCGCGGACGATGAGGTGGAGGCGGAGCCCGATGCGCAGGGTGCGTCCGTGGGCGGCGGCCCGGGCGCGGACCTGTTCCAGCTTCTCCTTCAGCAGGTGCGGGGGCTCGCCCCAGGTGAGGAAGACGTCGACGTGCTGGGCGGCCATCTCGATGCCGGGGGCGGAGGAGCCGCCGAACCAGAGCGGGATGTGCGGGTCCTGGACGGGCTTCAGCTCGCGGAACGAAGCGCCCGCGTTCTTCAGGTCGTAGAACCGGCCCTGGTGGTCGAAGACTTCGCCCGCGGTGAGCCGTTTGACGAGGGACCAGTATTCGGCGCTCAGCTCGTACCGCTCGTCGTGCTCCACATGGAGCCCGTACTCCTGGAGGGACTTGGTGGAGCCGTTGACGACGTTGAAGCGGAGCCGTCCGCCGAAGAGGTTGTCGAAGGTGAGCGCCATCTTCGCCAGCAGGGTCGGTGAGATCAGTCCGGGGTGGACGGCGAGCAGCGGCTTGAACCGGGTGCTGGTGGCGGCGGACAGCGCGCTGCCCAGCGGCCACACGTCGTGCAGGTCGGTGGCGAGCAACGCCCCGCTGTAGCCGAGCTGTTCGACCGTTCCGGCGAGCCGGGTGAGGTAGCCGAGGTCGGTGGGGCGGCGGCCGGCCGGCTCCCACGGGTAGGCGCCCTCGCGCGGGATGATGTACCAGAGGACTTCGGTGGCCATGGCTGCTCAGACCGCCTTCAGGGCGGCGGCCGGGGTGGTCGCGGGGGCGTGGGCGACGGCGCGGGCCACGGTGACCGGGTGCTCGATGAAGCCGGTGCGGTGGAAGATGTCGGCCGCCTCCTGCTGCTCGGCGAGGAACTCCCCGCTCACCGGCTCGATCCGCCAGGGCAGGGCGGTCAGCGCACTCTCCCAGTCGTCCACGTCGCCGCCGAGGTCGGCGGCGGCCAGGTGGGCGGCCTCGCGGGGGTGGGCGGCGGCCCAGTCGTCGGCGCGTCGCAGGGCGCGGGTCAGTGCTTCGACGATCTCGGGCCGCTGCTCGGCGAGTTCGCGGCGGGTGAAGAACACCGACCGGTCGCTGATGACGTCGCCGGTGGGGATGAGGGTACGCACTCCGCCGGTACGGCGGGCGGCGGCGAGCTCGGGTCCCTGGGCGACCCAGGCGGCGATGGCCCCGGTGCGCAGGAGCTGCTCGCTCTCCTCGGTGGAGCGTACGGCGGTGATGTCGGCTGCGTAGGAGAGGCCCGCGTCGTCGAGGGCCTTGGCGACGAGGTGGGTCTGCCAGGAGCCGATCGCCAGGTGGACGGTGGTGCCCTTGAGGTCGGCGACGGTACGGACCGGGCTGTCCTCGGGAACGAGCAGGGCGCCGTGTTCGGGGCGCGGGGCGGAGACGGCGGTGTAGACGAGGTCGTGGCCGGCGGACTGGGCGGTGACGGGCGGGGTGGAGCCGGTGCCGCCGAAGTCGATGACGCCCTGGGTGAGGAGTTCGCCGGTGCGGACGCCGTTGCTGTACGGGTGGAAGGCGACGGTCTCGCCGAGGGGTTCGAGCTCCTGCTGGGCGAGGCCGAGCCGGGTCAGGTGGTAGAGGTGGAAGAGGGACGGATTGCTGGCGTGGACACCGATGGTGATGGTCATTCAGATCACTCCGACACGGTCGAGTTCGGGGGATTTCACGGGGTGGGACGCGGCCGGGACGCCGAGGTCGTCGAGGAGGCGGCGGCGCAGGGCGGCGAAGGCGGGGTCGCCGGGGTCGCGGGGGCGGGCGACGGTGACCTTCTCGTCGGTGACGAGCCGCCCGTCGCGCAGGACGGCGACCCGGTCGGCGAGACGTACGGCCTCCTCGACGTCATGGGTCACCAGCAGGACGGCGGGCCGGTGCTTGCGGCACAGCTCGTCCACGAGGTCCTGCATCTTCAGCCGGGTCAGGGCGTCGAGCGCGGCGAACGGCTCGTCCAGGAGCAGGAGTTCGGGCTCCCGTACGAGCGCCCGGGCCAGGGCCACCCGCTGGGCCTCTCCGCCGGAAAGGGTGGCGGGCCAGGCGTCGGCGTGCCGTTCCAGGCCCACTTCGGCGAGCGCCCGCAGCCCGTCGTCCCGCCGGCCGCGCGGCAGGGCGACGGTGACGTTGGCGAGCACCTTCTTGGACGGTACGAGGCGGGGTTCCTGGAAGACGATGGTGCGGACCTCGGGGACGAGCACCTCTCCCCCGTCAGCGCCGTCGAGCGCGCCGAGGATCCGCAGCAGGGTCGTCTTGCCGCTGCCGCTCGCGCCGAGCAGGGCGACGAACTCGCCGCGTGCGATGTCCAGTTCAATGCCGTCGAGGACGGCCCGGGTGCCGAAGACCCGGCGCAGGCCCCGTACCCGTACAGCTGCCTGCTGGTGGGCGTTCTCGGTCATCGGCGGGCTCCCTGCGGGGTGCGCCACGGCATCAGGAAGCGTTCCAGCAGCCGTACGAGGACGTCGGCGGTGAGGCCGAGGAGCCCGTAGACGAGGATGCAGACGGCGAGGATGTCGGTGCGGGCGTAGCTCTGGGCCTGGGACATCAAGTAGCCGATACCGGCGGTGGCGTTGATCTCCTCAGCGGCGATGAGGGCGATGACGCTGAGGGTCATCGAGAGCCTCAGTCCGGCCAGGAGCGAGGGCAGTGCGCCGGGCAGGACCACCTCCCGGACGGTGGCGAGGCGGCTCATGCCGAAGGAGCGCATGGCCTCGACGAGTTTGGGGTCGGTGTTGCGGACGCCGCTGGAGGCGGAGACGTACATGGGGAAAGTGGTGGCGACCGCGATGAGGAGGATCTTCGCGGTCTCGTTGATGCCGAACCAGACCATGAACAGCGGGACCAGGGAGAGGAACGGGATGGTGCGCAGGGTCTGGAGGGAGGAGTCGAGCAGCTCGTCGCCGAGCCGGGTGAACCCGGTGGTGATGCCGAGGGTCAGTCCGGCGGCGAGGCCGATGAGCAGCCCGAGCCCGGAGCGGGTCAGGGAGGTGGTGAGCGCGTCGGGCAGCTGCCCGTTCCCCCACAACTCCCCTACCGCCTTCAGGACTTCCGCCGGAGAGGCGAGGACGTCCGGGGTGAGCAGGCCGGTCTCGGACGCGGCCCACCACAGGCCGAGCAGGACGAACGGGCCGAGGGCGCGGACGGTCAGGGCGTAGGGGCGGCTGCGGGGTTTACGGAGCTGGGGGCGCGGGGTGACGAGCCCCGCGGGTGGTGGGTCGGCGGCCTGGGCGACCACGCGGGTGTCGCTCATGTCAGCTTCTCGACGTCGAGGAGGTGTGCGGCGACGTCCACCTTCTCCTTGGTGACCTTCTGCTCGGCGTAGAAGGCGGCGACGGACTCGAAGCGGGCGATGTCCTCGGGGCCGATCGGGTCCACGGTGCCGGACGTGGCGGTGATCTCGGTCTGGACCTCCTTGGCCTTGCCGGTGACGGCGGTCGGGCCGACGTCGGTGAAGACGTTGAGATAGGCGGCCGGGTCCTCCTTCTCCTTGACGCTGGCCGTGTGGAGGTAGTCGTAGAGGGCCTTGACGACGGCGGGGTGCTGCTCGGCGAAGCCCGTACGGACGGCGTTCAGGCTGTAGTTGTCCGAGCCGATGGCCTCTCCGTCGGCGAGGAAGTGGGCCTTGCCGTTGCCGATCTCCGCGACCGCGTAGGTGGCCCAGACGGCCCAGGCGTCGACCTGACCGGCGTTGAAGACGGCCGCGGTCTGGTCGGGGCGCAGGTAGACCCGCTCCACCTGGTCGGCCGGGATCTTCTCCTTGGCCAGCGCCTTGAGCAGCAGGTACTCACCGGTGCCGCCCTGGTTGACGGCGACCTTCTTCCCCACCAGGTCGGCGACGGATTCGATGCCGGAGCCGTCGCGGACGAGGATGCCCTCGCCCTTCGCGTCGGGGTCGACGGCGGTGAAGAACTTGAAGCCGGGTCGCTGCGAGAGCGAGGTGATACCGGAGGTGATGGAGCCGGTGGCGATGTCGAGCTGGTCGGCGTTCATCGCCTGGGCGGCCGGGGCGAACGGGCCCGCGCTGCCGGTCCACTTCACCCGGGCGCCGACCTTGCCGAGCGCCTTGTCGAGGCTGCCGTCCTTCTTGCCGAGGGCGAGGACACCGGAGTTGCCGGGGTCGGGGATGCGGACGTCGACGGTCTTGCCCGAACTGCCTGCGGGCGCGCTGCCGTTGCTGTCGTCGGAGGTGGAGCAGGCGGACAGGGCGAGGAGGGCGGCGGCCGCGAGGAGAGCGGTCGGGACGGTCGTACGGAGACGTGGTCGGGTGATGTTCATGGTGGTGGTCCTCGGGCTCAGGGGGCGGCGGGCAGGGGGGATTTCGGGTGGGCGTCGTTCAGCGCGGCGGCTCGGCGGAGCGGTTCGGGGTCGGCCCACGCGGAGACGGGGACGGGCTCGGGCAGGAAGCCGTGGGCACGCAGGGCGCTCTCCTGCTCGGCGAGCAGGGCGAGGCGCTCCGGTGAGAGGTCGGGGTGGAGGGTGAGGTGAGTGCCGGGGCGGTAGGCGCCCGCGACCCCTTCGGCCCCGGCTCCGGTCTCGGCGCCGAGGATCCGGTCGACCTCCGCCGGGCTCTTTGCCGCCCAGTCGGCGGCCCGGAGCAGGACGGCGAGGAAGCGGTCGACGAGCGCGGGGTGTTCGTCCAGGAGGTCCTGGTGGACGGTGATGGGGCGCGGGGTCCCGTTGTTGATCCGGAAGCGGCGGTCCGGCAGGTCGTCGAGCTCCACGGCGACCTCGGCCCCGGACCTGCGGGCCGCTTCGACCGCGAGGGCGCCCTTGACGTACACCGCGTCGACGTCACCCCGGCGCAGGGCGGCCAGCTCGGCGGCCCACTGCCCCGGGTGGCCGTCCGCCGGTACGTCGACGGGGACGGTGTCAGCCAGGCCGAGGCCCGCCGAGGCGAGGGCGCCCTCGAAGCCGCGCAGCGCCATGGCCCGCCAGAAGTCGATGGCGATGGGGTGCACCGGCAGGGCGATCCGCCGCCCTCGCAGATCGTGGGCGGACCGGATGCCGGAACCGGGGGCGACCAGGACGACCTGGCGCTCCTCGATCCAGGTCAGACCGATCAGCCGGGTCCGCTCACCGCGTGAACGGGCCCAGAGGGCGGGCACGTTGCCGCCTTCCCGGAAGAGTCCGGGCAGGGCGTGGGTGAAGTGGGCCTCCCGGTCCGCGTCCGGTTCGGCGTCCTGGAGGGAGCGGACCGTGATGCCGTCCGGGGCGAACTCGTCGGTGAGCCACTGCCGGTCGGCGGCGATCCCGGTGGCGGTGGGCACGGGACAGCGGGTGAACCAGAGCGTCGCGGGCAGGGCGGGGGCAGACGTCATGGGGGTGTGTCTCCATAGGGGTCGGTGGCGCGCGTGAGGTATGCGGGGTGGCGGTGGGCAGCCCAGAGGGGCCCCTGGCGCGCACGGCGGCGCACGGGGAACAGGGCCCGGCCCCCCGCGCCCCGCACGGAGTTCAGCGGTGGTGGAGCGGGTCCACGGCGGCGCGGGTTCCCGGCGGCGCGGGTCCACGGCGGCGCGAGGGGCGGCCGGAGAGGTACGGGAGGGGGTGCCGCGAGGGTCAGCGACAGGCTGCGCTGGAGACGCGCGCCAGGTCGATGTGGCGGCGCACGGTGAGGGCGAGCGGCACGGGGGCGCCCGGGGCGGAAGAGGCGTGCACGGCGGTACGTCGGGCCATGGCTCGCTGCTCCTTCCCGCTCGTCGGTGGTGATGGCCGCAGCCTGCCACGGCCGTGCCGGGTGCGACAACTCGCTTCCCATGATGTGGGATTGCATGTGAACGGAGTGTTTCTCAGCAGGGTTGGACCCCTTCTCGACTCCCGTAATGTGGCAATCGGACACACCCCTGCGCCCCCCTTCGACGAGCGGAGAGTGACCCGACATGACCGAGGCCGTGACAGCACGCGCGCCGGGCGGCGCCCAGGCCGTCCGGCGCGCGCTGGACGTCCTGCACTGCTTCCACGACAACGGGCCCGACCTCAGCGCCTCCGACCTCGCCCGGCGTCTGGAGCTCTCGGTGTCCACGGCCCACCGGCTGGCGCGCACGCTGCTCGGCGCGGGGTTCCTGGAGCAGGATCCGCGTACCGCCCGCTACCGCCTGGGCCCCGCCGTGACCGAGCTGGGCCGGCTCTCCTACCACCAGCGCGGGCTGCATCTGGCCGCGCCGGAGCTGGCGGACCTGGCCGAGCGGACGGGCGCGACGGCGGACCTGGCGCTGCGCAGCGGGCCGCACGCGGTGATCGTGGCGGGCGGTTCGGTGACGCCGAAGGTGGGGCTGCGCCGGCCGCTGCACTCCACCGCGCTGGGCAAGGTGCTCCTCGCCTGGGCCCGGCCGGGCGAGGGCGGCCCCGCGTCGCTGCCGCCGCTGCCCGCGTTCACCGACCGCACGATCGTCGAACCGGCGGCCCTGGAGGCGGAGTTGGTACGGGTACGGGCCGAGGCCTACGCGCTCAACGACGGGGAGTCCGCGCACGGGGTGCGGACGCTGGCCGTGCCGGTCCTGGACGGGGCGGGGTACGCGCGCTTCGCCCTCGCCGTACGGGCCACCCCGTCCCTGATCACCGCCGAGCGCACCGAGTGGCTGCTCACCGAGGCCCGGTCCTGCGCGCGGGCCCTGGAGGTGCTGCTGCTCTCCCCGGCGGAACGGCGGCCGCCCGCGCGGTAGCGGGGCCGGGGGCTGCCGGTACGCGGGGACTGTCGGCGGGCCGAGGGCTGCCGGTACGCGGGGAAGGTCAGCGGACCGGGGGCTGTCGGTGGGGCGTGGGACGATGGCCACGTACAGCGAACGGACCACCACCTGCCGGTCGCGGGGCACGGCGGAGAGAGCGACGATGACCGACACCGGGGCCAGGGCCGCCCGCCCGGCGACCACGGGCCGGGCCACCCGGGAGCTGCTGGTCGAGGCGGCGGCCCTGCTGAGCCGGGCCCGTGCCGTCCGCGACGATCACGCCCGCGCCGTCGACGCCGTACGGGCCGTCCTCGATCCGCTCCTGGCCTCCCTGGCCGGCCGGGAGCTGGCCGCCATCCCGGTCGCCCGGCTGAAGGACGTCACGGAGGGCCGGCTGCGTCTCGGCGCTCTCGAACAGGCCGGGTTCACGACCGTCGGGCAGGTCCACGGCACGGCCCGCTACGAGCTCCGGCTGATCCCCGGGGTCGGGGCGCACACCGCCGATCAGGCGCTGGCGGCCGCCGGGCAGATCGCCGACGCGGTGCGCGAGACCGTCTCCGTACGGATCGACATGGACGCCCCGGACGACACGACGACCGCGCTGGTCATCGCCCTGCACCGGCTGGTCGAGGCCGGTCCGGACGCACGGCGGGCGGTGGAGGCGGCCGGGCGGCTGGCCGAGCGGCTCGATCCCCTGGTGTCCGCCGCCGCACCCGCCGGGAGCCGGCTGCGGATGCTGTTCAGCGGCAGGGAGGCGCGGACCCGGGCACTGGACGCCGTGGCCGCCCTGGGTGCGGCGCTCACGGAGGCGGCGGAGCATGAGCTGCCGATGCTGTTCGGCCAGGTCTCGGTCGACCTGCTGCGGGCGCCGGAGTCGGCGCCCGGGGCGTGGGTGGACTTCGAGCTGCGGTCCGCCGAGTACTACAGCCTCCTCGCCGAGCTGTCGGGCAGCGGCCCGGACCGGGACGCCGCCGAGGGGTTCCTGCCCGCCGGGATCGCGGACCGGGTGCGGGCGCTGCGGCTCGACGACTCGCGGCTACGGGTCTCGCTGCGCGGCTACCAGTCGTTCGGGGCGCGCTTCGCGCTGGCGCAGAAGCGGGTGGTCATCGGGGACGAGATGGGGCTCGGCAAGACCGTGCAGGCCATCGCCGCCCTCGCCCATCTCGCGGCGCGGGGCGAGAGCCGCTTCCTGGTGGTGTGCCCGGCGAGCGTGCTGATCAACTGGAGCCGGGAGATCCGGGCCCGGTCCACCCTGAGCGCGGTGCCGGTGCACGGGCCGGAGCGGCTGGAGGCGTACGCGGAGTGGGTGGCGGGTGGTGGGGTCGCGCTCACCACGTTCGACGCGCTGCGCACCCTCCCCGAGGACGGCACCGCCCTGTCGATGCTCGTCGTGGACGAGGCCCACTTCGTCAAGAACCCTGCCACCCGGCGGGCTCAGGCGGTCGCCGGGTGGGCGGAGCGCGCGGACCACGTCCTGTTCCTCACGGGTACGCCGATGGAGAACCGGGTGGAGGAGTTCCGGAGTCTGGTACGCCAACTCCGCCCGGATCTCGCCGATGTGGTGTCGTCCACGCACGGCGCCGCCGGTTCGCAGGCCTTCCGCCGGGCGGTCGCCCCCGCCT
This sequence comes from Streptomyces cyaneofuscatus, assembly GCF_033109485.1. Taxonomy (NCBI): domain Bacteria; kingdom Bacillati; phylum Actinomycetota; class Actinomycetes; order Kitasatosporales; family Streptomycetaceae; genus Streptomyces; species Streptomyces cyaneofuscatus. The sequence continues at coordinate 882,958 of NZ_CP137002.1, forward strand.
ATCTGCGGCGCAACCAGGTGGACGTCCTCGCCGAACTCCCGGCGCTGGTCCATGTGGACGAGTGGGAGGAGTTCAGCGCCGGGGACCTGGCGGCGTACCGGGAAGCGGTGGCGTCGGGGCAGTTCATGCGGATGCGCCGGGCCGCGTACGCCACGCCCGCCGCCTCCGCCAAGCTGGAGCGGCTGCGCGAACTCGTCGACGAGGCACGGGACAACGGGCTGAAGGTGGTCGTCTTCTCCTACTTCCGCGAGGTGCTGGCCGCGGTCGGCGAGGCGCTGGGGCCGGAGGCGTACGGACCGGTCTCAGGGAGCCTGCCCGCCGCCCGGCGCCAGGAGCTGGTCGACGCCTTCTCCGCCGGGGACGGGCACGCGGTGCTGCTGAGCCAGATCCAGGCCGGCGGCACCGGGCTGAACATGCAGGCCGCTTCGGTGGTGATCCTGTGCGAGCCGCAGATCAAGCCGACGCTGGAGCACCAGGCCGTCGCCCGCGCCCACCGGATGGGGCAGGTGCGCACGGTCCAGGTGCACCGGCTGCTGGCGGCGGACAGCGTCGACCAGCGCCTGGTGGAGCTGCTGGCCCGCAAGGACCGGCTCTTCGACGCGTACGCCCGGCGCAGCGACCTCGCGGAGGCCGCGCCGGACGCCGTCGACGTGTCCGACGGTGAGCTGGCCCGGCGGATCGTCGAGGAGGAGCAGCAGCGGCTGGCCCGCCCGTCCGAGTGACGGTCGGTCAGTGCTGGTGCTCCGCCGCGCCCTCGGCCTCTCCCTTGCCCTCGGCGGCCTTCTTCTTCTCGGCCCCGCCTGCCACATGGTGGGGTTCGTAACCCGGGATCGTACCGTCCGGCTTCTTGATCAGCAGCAGCCCGGCCATCCCCATGTCGGAGTGGCTCTGCACGTGGCAGTGGTACATCCAGGCGCCGGCGCCCACGCGTTCGCCCGCGATGATCTGGAGGCCGAAGGAGTCGGCGGGCCCGCAGATCTTGTTGTCGATGACCCGGCTGGGGTCGTCGGGACCGGTCAGGATCCCGGTCCGGTTGTCGGCCCAGCGGTGACCGTGGATGTGGAAGGTGTGGTAGTACTCGCCGTGGGTGATCATCACGAATTCGAGCCGGTCGCCCACCGTCGCCTCGAAGTTGACGCTGTTGTGAGCGGTCTTGTTGTTGATCATCATGTCGTTGAAGACGACCGTGCACGTCTGGTCGGGCAGCACGTCGCCCTTCCTGCGCACCACGAGCGGCCCGTACAGCCCCTTGCGGATTCCGCCGGTGCCGTGGTCCGTACCGACGACATGGTCGTGGTAGTGCCAGTAGCCCGCGCTGCCCGGCTCGTACGTTCCGTCCTTCCGGCGGCCCGGCTTGTGCGTGCGCCAGGTGTACGTACGGGTGCCGCCGGGCACGACGTGGCTCTTGTTCATCCGGGTGCCGTCGTTGGCGATGTCGTAGTCGACGCCGTGGACATGGAGGCTGGCGTCCACGTCGGTGAGGTTCTCGAAGTCGATGTGCAGGGTGTCGCCCTCGTTCAGTTCGATGAGCGGGCCGGGGATCGACGCCTTGCCCTTCTCGAAGCCGTAGCCCAGCTCGCCGTTCGGCAGCTTCTCGGCGTACATCTTGATCCGGCGCACCACTCCCCCGTCCGGGGCCGTGCGCGGCGGGTTCTCGGCGGAGCTTGCCTCCACCGCGCCGAGCGACAACGATGTCACGCCGGTCGCTGCCGCGGCCGCGCCGCCGACCAGCATCCGCCGGCTGAAGGTCCTTCGGTCCATGTCGAACTCCCTGCTGGGATAAGGAAACTGGCGGAGACGGAGGCCCCGGAGCTACCGGAACGGGCCACACCGTAGCCGGGGGCCGAGCGTTTATCCACACTCAGGACAAAGTTTGTGCGATTGCTGCCATAGCTATTGGCGGGCCACGAAAAGAGGTCTAGCTTCGTGCGCTGTCGCAGTCAACGCTCCAGTGACCACAGAAGGGTTGGGTGACCCACATGCAAGGCGCATCGCATCACCGGTCCAGATCACGACACCGACGCGGCCTCGCGGCGGCCGTGGCGGCCGGCGCACTGACCGTGTCCTTGCTGAGCGCGGGCGGTCCGGCCAACGCGGGTACGTCGCCGGACCGGGACCTGGTCGAGAAGATGGCGACAACGTTGTCCCTGCCGTCTCCGCCGGGCGCCAAGAACCAGGTGAAGGTGCTGGTCTTCCATGCGTCGGCGGGCGACGAGGCGCCGTACACGGACGCCGGGATCGCGGCGATCGAGAAGATCGGGCAGAGCGGCCCGGAGGCCGGGCGGTTCACCACCGTGGCCACCGCCAACCCGAACGTCTTCACCAACGGCAAGCGGCTCGGCTCCTTCCACGCGGTGGTCTTCCTGACCGGCGGCGGCGACGTCCTGGACCCGGAGCAGGAGGCGGGCCTGGAGGCGTACATGGAGGCGGGCGGCGGCTTCCTCGGCATCCATGACGCGACGCGCACCGAGCCGTACTCGGACTGGTTCACCGGTCTGGTGGGCGCCCGTCCGGCGGCCGGCAGCCCGACCGCCGTGCAGCGGGCCACCGTCGAGATCGGCGACCGGGTCCACCCGGCGACCAAGAACCTGCCGCTGGAGTGGAAGCGCCCCGACAAGTGGCTGAACTGGGCGAAGAACCCGTCCGGTGAGGTGCACACCGTGGCCCGCGTACGGGAGTTGACGTACAAGCCGGGTACGGGCGCCAACGGCTGGGACCACCCGGTCTCCTGGTGCCGCGACTACGACGGCGGCCGCTCCTTCTACACGGCGATGGGCGGTACGGCGGACAGCTTCGCCGAGACCGACTTCCGCGACCATCTGCGCGGCGCCCTCGCCTGGACGAACCGGACCTCGCAGGCCGACTGCAAGGCGACCATCACCTCCAACTACACGGCCGAGCGCCTGACCCAGCCCAATCAGCCGGGCCAGAACGACCAGATCGGTGAGCCGCACGGGCTCGTCACCGCTCCGGACGGCAAGGTCTTCTACATCGGGCGCGGCGGCGCCGCGAGCGGTGTCCCGGTCGTCACCGACTGGAACAACCCGAACATCGGCAAGGGCAAGGGCGAGATCCACGTCTACGACCCGAAGACCAAGAAGGTCACCCTGGCCGGTGCGCTGGACGTCTTCGGCAACAAGGGCGGCGGCGACGAGCTGGTGAAGGTCGAGGAGGGGCTGCTCGGCATCGAGCTGGACCCGGACTTCGCCTCCAACGGCTGGGTCTACCTCCACTACACCCCGCACGCGAAGATCGACCGCGACAAGCGCATGGCGACCCGTCAGGTCTCCCGCTTCACCTTCGACTCGGCCACCGGCAAGCTGGACCTGGCCTCGGAGAAGGTGCTGCTCGGCTGGCCGGTGCAGATCCACAGCTGCTGCCACGCGGGCGGCGGCCTGGCGTGGGACTCGAAGGGCAACCTGTACATCGCGACCGGTGACAACAACTCCTCCGGTTTCAGCAGCGGTTACTCCGGCAACAACCCGGAGCCGAACTACAAGGGCGTCTCCTTCGCCGACGCCCGGCGCACCTCGGGCAACACCAACAACCTCAACGGCAAGATCCTGCGGATCCACCCCGAGGACGACGGTACGTACACCCTCCCGTCCGGCAACCTCTTCACCGGCAAGGAGCCGGACGAGGGCGGCGGGAAGACCCGGGGCGAGATCTATGTGATGGGCGTACGCAACCCGGCCCGGATCTCCGTCGACCCCTCCACCGACACGCTGTACGCCGGCTGGGTCGGCCCCGACGCGGGCTCGGCCTCCACCACCTGGGGCCCGGCGAAGTACGACACGTTCGCCGCGATCACCAAGGCGGGCAACCACGGCTGGCCGTTCTGCATGGGCAACAACCAGCCCTACCGGGACCGCAATCTGCCCGACCCGTCCAAGCCGCTGGGCTGGTACGACTGCAACGCCCCGAAGAACGAGTCGCCGAACAACGACGGCCTGGTCAAGCTGCCGCCGGTGACCCCGAACACCATCTGGTACTCCCCGCAGGGCGGCGGGGTCGACTACCCGCGCGACGCCAACGGCGTCCCCAGCTACAAGGCCGAGGAGCAGAAGGAGCTGCTGCCCTGGCTCAAAGGCGGCGGCCAGGCGACCATGAACGGCCCGGTCTACCGCTACGACGCGCAGAGCGACTCGGCGGCGAAGTGGCCCGCGTACTGGGACGGCAAGTGGTTCGTCGGTGACTTCTACGACGACACGCAGCCGCGCCACGCTGTGATCACCGACCCGAAGACGGTTGGGAAGGGCGGACTGCCCACGCACGCCGAGTCGTTGAAGAAGATCATCCCGGTTGGCGCGGACGGTATCCGCAACCTCATGGACTGGAAGTTCGCCCCGGACGGCTCGCTCTACGTCCTGGACTACGGGCGCGGCTTCTTCACCTCCGACTCCAAGTCCGCGCTGTGGCGCGTGACCTACAAGGGCGGCGCGGCGACTCCGGCCGCCAAGGACCTCGTTGGAAAGGCGGCAGCGCAGTGAGACAACCCCTGTACCTCGCCCGGCGGCGGCATCGGCCGCCCAGCTTCTGGGTGGCCCTGATGGCCTCCCTGCTGATGGTCCTCGGGCTGACCTCGACGGCCGCGTACGGCAAGGGCGGTGACGCGCCCGGGGCGAAGGCCGCCGACCAGGTGCTGACCTGGACCGCGGGCGACCCGATCGACCGCTATCTCACCGCTCCGCAGACGGCGGTGGCCGGCAAGGCGACCATCGTCTTCGAGAACAGCACGGCCACCGGCAACACCACGAGCATGCCGCACACGCTGACGTTCAGCGTGTCGGACCCGGAGTTCAACAACGACGTCCAGCTGAACATCCTGGCCAACCCGGGTGACTCCGAGGGCGGCAAGCACAGCGTGGAGGTCACGCTGTCGCCCGGCCGGTACTTCTACCACTGCACGATCCCCGGCCACGGCCAGATGCAGGGCATCCTGACCGTCACCGAGGGCGGCGGCGAGGAGGACACCGAGGCCCCGGCGACCTCGGCGAAGGTCGACGGCGACAAGAACGGCGACGGCGCGTACATCGGCCAGGCCACCGTCACCGTCGAGGCGACCGACGAGGGCTCCGGCGTCGACACCGTCGAGTACGCGCTCGGGGCCGACGGTGCGTGGCAGCCGTACACCGCGCCCGTCGTGGTGAGCGAGGTCGGCGACCACACGGTCCGCTACCGGGCCACCGACAAGGCCGGCAACGCGGCGGCGGAGAAATCCGTCGACTTCGCGGTCGCCGCACCGCCCACGGACGACGAGACACCGCCGGAGACCTCGGCGACCGTCACGGGCGAGAAGGACGACGCGGGCGCGTACCTGGGCATGGCCACGGTCACCGTGACCGCGTCCGACACCGGGTCCGGCGTCAACACCATCGAGTACGCGCTCGGCGCGGCCGGCGAGTGGAAGCCGTACACCGCCCCGGTGATGGTCCACGAAGTGGGCGAGCACACCGTCCGCTACCGGGCCACCGACCGGTCGGGGAACGTCGCGGCCGAGAAGACCGTCACGTTCGAGGTCATCGAGCCGCCGTCGCAGGACAAGACGGCTCCGGAGACCTCGGTGAAGCTGGAGGGGAACAAGAACTCCGACGGCGCGTTCATCACCAGCGCCAAGGCCACCGTCACCGCGACCGACGACGACTCGGGCGTGGACAAGGTGGAGTACAGCCTCGACGGCGGCCCCTACCTCGCGTACACCACCCCCGTGATCGTCGACCGGGTCGGCCACCACACGGTGGCGCACCGGGCGACGGACAAGGCGGGCAACACCTCCGAGGCGAAGAAGGTGTCGTTCACCATCGCGCAGGGCGGCGGGGTCCCGGCGCCGAACTGTGCGGAGTTCGACGAGCGGCACACCGTCTTCGTCGGCACGGTCGACACGGGCGTCCCGAACCGGATCACCCGTAACCGCTGCACGATCAACGAGCTGATCGAGGACGAGAAGGACTGGTCCTCCCACGCGCTGTTCCTCAAGCACGTGACGACGGTCCTCGACAAGCTCAAGACCGACGGCGTCATCGACCAGCGCGAGCGCAAGGCGGTCAACCAGGCCGCCAAGCAGTCGGGCATCGGCAAGCCGGGCCAGTCCGAGGGGTACACCAAGCTCTTCGACGGCACGGCGGCCTCGCTCGCCAAGTGGCAGCACGTCGGCGGCGGCCAGTTCGGGCTGAACGAGGAGGAGGGCTCCATCACCAGCTCCACCACGGTGGGCGGCATGGGCATGCTCTGGTTCCCGACCCGTGCGTACGGTGACTTCTCGCTGAAGCTCCAGTGGCGCGACGACGCCCCGGGCTCCGGCAACGCCAACGGCGGGGTCTTCGTCCGCTTCCCGAAGGTCCACGACCACCCGGAGGAGTCCCGTCCGGAGTGGGTCGCCATCAAGTACGGCCATGAGATCCAGGTCAACGACCGGCCGGACGGCGACATGTACAAGACGGGTTCGGTCTACGGGTTCGACCGGGTGGGGCTCGGCGGCGCCGGGGTCACGCCCAAGGGCACCTGGAACGACTACGAGATCAAGGTGGTCGACCAGCACTACGAGATCTACCGCAACGGTGTCCTGATCAACGAGTTCGACAACGCCGGCGGCCAGCTCTTCGAGCCGCCGCGCGGCGACGACCCGGGCACCGACGGCCGGCGGTTCGCCTCCGGTTACATCGGGCTCCAGGTCCACGGGGTCACGGACGTCATCTCGTACCGCGACATCCGGATCAAGGAGCTGTAAGCCGTACGGAAAGCTGTAAGCCGTCGTAAGGGGCTCAGGAGGCCGTGGCCGCATGCTCAGGCGTGCGGGCGCGGCCTCCTGGGTGCCGGTGGCGCCACACCCAGAACACCGTGCAGGAGACCAGCGCCCAGGCGGCCAGGACCAGGTACGGGAAGAGGAACTGGTGGCCCTGGTAGTAGACGGCGGTGTGCTGGGCGTTGACGGATGCGCCCGGCGGTAGCCAGCGGCCGATGTGCCCGAGGGCGGACGGCAGCAGCGGCCAGGAGACCGCGCCGCCGGACGACGGGTTGCCGAGCAGCACCATGACCCCCCAGGTCGGGATCATCGCCCAGCGGCCCATCAGGGTGTTGAACATGGTGAAGACCATGCCCGAGGTGAACATCGTGAACGCCAGGATCAGCCAGGACTGGACGAACGGCAGGTCCACCGCCCCGAGCCACCAGTCGACGGCCGCGGCGATGGCGAACCCGCCGAGCAGGGCGTACGCGGCGGTGAACGCGATGCGTTCCGCCGGGTTGAGGCCATGGGCGTGGACGCTCAGCTGGATCGCGCCCAGGAAGCCCATGATGACGGCGGCCAGCGAGATGTAGAACAGGGCGAGCCCGCGCGGGTCGCCCCGCTGGAGCGGCTTGACGTCCCGGACGGTGACCTCGACCCCGGTGGCGTCGCCGACCTCGATCCCCGCCTTGCCGAGCAGCTCGGCCACGGACGCTCCGGACGCCCCGGCCACGTCCAGCGCCACCCCGTCGTCGGAGGCGCGCACGATCGCGAAGACCTTCTGCTCGTCCAGGGCGCGGCGGGCGTCGGCGACGTCCGGGTAGTCGCGCAGTTCGAGCGAGGCGTCGAGCGCCTTCTCCATCCCGGCCACGAACGCCTCGCCGCGCTCCACCTCCGGCTGGGTGACCAGGGCCGCCGGGATGCGGTGCGGGGTGGGGTTGGCCATCGCGTAGGTGTAGGAGCCGGCGAAGAGACCGGCCGCGGCGGCGACGATGAGGACGAGGACGGTCGCGGGGAGGAACGGGCTGTTCTTGTACGCCTCCCAGCGCTCGCGGAGGGTCAGCGGCCGGCCATGAGCGCCGTGCTTCTCACTGCTTCCGCTCACGCGGAGTCACCGTCGTCGTGCCGGGCGCGGCTGGGCTGGACCCTCTTCGGTTCGCCGGGCATCTTCGGGTACTCCGGCGGGTACGGCATGTCGCCGAGCCCGCGCTCCTTCTCGTCCCGGTCGGCCAGCTCCAGCAGCCCGTCCAGCCGGAACGCCTCCTGGTCCATGTCCGCGTGGACGTCACCGACCTCGGCGTACCGCACCGGGAGCGTGACGATGTCGAAGTCGCGCGGTTCGGCGTCGTCGATCTCCTCCCAGCGCAGCGGTGCGGAGACCGGGGCGTGCGGGAAGGGGCGTACGGAGTAGGCGGAGGCGATCGTGCGGTCGCGGGCGGTCTGATTGAAGTCGACAAAGATGCGTTCGCCGCGCTCCTCCTTCCACCACGCCGTCGTCACCCGCTCGGGCATCCGGCGCTCCAGTTCGCGCCCGGCGGCGATGGCGGCGCGCCGGACCTCGGTGAAGGTCCAGGCGGGCTCGATGGGGACGAAGACATGCATTCCTCGCCCGCCGGAGGTCTTGGGCCAGCCGCGTACGCCGTGGTCCTCCAGGACGGAGCGCAGCTCGTGGGCGGCGGTGACCGCGTCGGCGTAGTCGGTGCCGGGCTGCGGGTCCAGGTCGATACGGAGTTCGTCCGGGTGGTCGGTGTCCCCGGCCCGGACCGGCCAGGGGTGGAAGGTCAGGGTGCCGAGGTTGGCGGCCCAGATCACGGCGGCGAGCTCGGTGGGGCAGAGCTCGTCGGCGGGGCGGCCGCTGGGGAAGGCGATCCTGGCGGTGGGGATCCACTCGGGGAGGTTCTTCGGGGCGCGCTTCTGGTAGAAGAAGTCGCCCTCCACCCCGTCCACGAAGCGCTGGAGCGTGGTCGGCCGGTGGTTGAGCGCCCGGGCGATCCCGGGCCCCACGGCCAGGAAATACTCCGCCACATCCCTCTTGGTGTAGCCCTTCGCCGGGAAGTACACCTTGTCGGGGTTGGACAGCCTCACCGCTCGTCCGCCCGCGTCCAGCTCCACCGCAGCTCCCATGACGGTCACCGTAGGCCGGTCGCACATATGCCGCATATCGGGAGACACGGTCAGAGGGGCGGTCCAGAATCGGGACATGGACCTGCCGGTGATGCCGCCCGTGAAGCCGATGCTCGCCAAGTCGGTGTCCAAGATCCCGCCGGGCATGAGCTACGAGGCGAAGTGGGACGGCTTCCGGGCCATCGTCTACCGGGACGGTGACGAGGTGGAGATCGGCAGCCGTACGGGCAAGTCGCTGACCCGCTACTTCCCCGAGATGGCCGACGCCGTACGGGAGAACCTGCCGCCGCGCTGCGTCATCGACGGGGAGCTCGTCATCGCGCACGGGGGTCGGCTCGACTTCGAACGGCTCAGCGAGCGCATCCATCCGGCGGACTCCCGGGTGCGGATGCTCGCCGAGAGGACCCCGGCCAGCCTGATCGCCTTCGACATCCTCGCGGTCGACGACACCTCTCTGTTGAGCACCCCGCAGGTGGACCGGCGGGCCGTCCTGACGGCCGCCCTCTCCGGCGCCTCCGCGCCCGTACTCCTCGCTCCGTCCACCACGGACATCGAGCTGGCCCGCGAGTGGTTCGACCGGTACGAGGGCGCGGGGCTCGACGGGATCGTGGCCAAGCCGCCGGACCTGCCGTACCGGCCCGACACGCGGGTGATGTACAAGATCAAGCACGAGCGGACCGCCGACGTCGTGGTGGCCGGGTACCGCGAGCACAAGAGCGGCCCGGTCGTCGGCTCGCTCCTGCTCGGCCTGTACGACACCGGGGGCGTGCTCCAGCACGTCGGCGTCTGCGCGGCCTTCCCGATGAAGCGGCGCGCCGAGCTGGCGGAGGAGCTGGCGCCCCTGCGCTGCGAGTTCACCGACCACCCGTGGGGGGCGTGGGCCGAGGCGGCGGCGCACGAGGCTTCGCGGCTGCCGGGGACGCAGAACCGCTGGTCCGGGAAGAAGGACCAGTCGTGGGTGCCGCTGCGGCCGGAGCGGGTCTGCGAGGTGGCGTACGACCACATGGAGGGCGACCGGTTCCGCCATACGACTCAGTTCCGGCGGTGGCGCCCGGACCGGACCCCGGCCGGCTGCACCTACGCGCAGCTGGAGGAGGTCGTCTCCTACGACCTGGCCGAGGTGTTCGCCGGCGGCTGACCCGGCCGGGGGGTTCCGCGGACATGAGCGGCGGCGACGGGGGAACGAGGCTGCGGGCGGGGGCGTACCTAGGAGAACGGGGAACGAAGATGGTCGATGGCCCTACGAGCGACCCGGCGGAGCTGCTGAAGGGGCTGACCGTCGACGGACGGCGGCCCGAACAGCCGGTGCTGCTGGACGAGCGGGGCCGCCCGCTGGAGACCTGGCGGGAGAACTACCCGTACGACCGGCGGATGCGGCGCAGGGAGTACGAGAAGGAGAAGCGCATCCTCCAGATCGAGCTGCTGAAGCTCCAGCGCTGGGTCCGGGAGAGCGGGCAACGGCTGGTGGTCCTGTGCGAGGGCCGCGACGCCGCGGGCAAGGGCGGGACGATCCAGCGGTTCACGGAGCGCCTCAACCCGCGTGGGGCACGCGTGGTCGCCCTGGAGAAGCCGACCGAGCGCGAGAGCGGGCAGTGGTACTTCCAGCGGTACGTGTCCCACCTGCCGACCGCCGGCGAGATCGTCTTCTTCGACCGCTCCTGGTACAACCGGGCCGGGGTGGAGCGGGTGATGGAGTTCTGCACGCCGGAGCAGTACGCGCACTTCCTCAAGCAGGCGCCGCAGTTCGAGGAGATGCTCGTCGACGACGGCGTTCTGCTGGTGAAGTTCTGGTTCTCGGTCTCCCGCAACGAGCAGCGCACCCGGTTCGCGATCCGGCAGGTCGACCCGGTGCGCCAGTGGAAGCTGTCGCCCACCGACCTGGCCTCGCTCGACCTGTGGGACGACTACACGGCGGCGAAGGTCGACATGTTCCGGGCCACCGACACCGAACACGCGCCGTGGACCGTGGTGAAGAGCAACGACAAGAAGCGCGGCCGTCTGGAGGCGATGCGCAGTCTGCTGTGGCGGTTCGACTACGACAGCAAGGACGACAAGGCCGTCGGTACCCCGGACCCGCTGATCATCGGGCCCGCGGACACCCTGCTGGAACCGGGCGAGGAACGGACGGACCTCTCCCCCACCCCGCTGGCCACCCGGCCGCACGGGCCGGGCGACCACCCGGAGCAGGCCTGACGGCGGGGGGGCCGGGTGAGCCGTCGGGGTGAGCCAGGTATGGACGTGGCGGCAGAGGGAATGCGGTGGTTTCCACCGGAGTGGAAAAGATCGTGGGAAAGATCGACGGCACGGAAGGAGGTACGGGCGTGTACAGCACCCCTCCCGTACGTCACGCGGACGGCGGCCCGTCCGCGGACCTGCCGCGGACCGCGGGCGAGGCGCGCGATGTCGTGACCCGGCTGCTGGCGGCGGAGTTCGACGAACTGTCGGACGAGATCCTCTCGAACGTGGTCGTGGCGGACGCCCTGTTGGTCACCTCGGAGATCGTGACCAACGCACTGCGGCACGGCGGGGGCCTCACCGGCTTCTCGGCCCGGATCACCGACAGCGGGCTCCGTCTGGTCGTCGATGACGCGGACCCCCGGCATCCCGTGCTCCAGGACCCGCCGCCCGGGTCGGTCGGCGAGGGCGGTTACGGCTGGTCGCTGGTGCACCGGCTCACCCGGCAGCTGTCCGTCACCTCGCACGAGGGTGGCAAGCGCATCGTCGCCGTGGTGGCGCTGTTCTGAGCCGTCGCGCCTGCCGGTGAGTGGCGTAACGGCTTCGCGCCGGCCGGTGGCGTGACGGCTCAGGACGAGGGCGACGGGCGCTGGTCGGGGGGCGGTGCCGCCTCACCGGCGCCCCGGGCGGGCCGGCGCTCCTCCTGACGGGCGGCGAAGAGGTGGTCGATTCCGGTGATCCGCATGATCCGGTCCAGGAACGGCGGCGCGTCCTCCACATGCAGGGCCACGCCCTGGGCCGCCGCGTCGCGGTGGATCTGGAGCAGGGCGGAGACGCCCATGGAGTCGCACAGCCTCAGCTCCGCGCAGCCCAGCCGGAGGTCCCGCAGGTCCGGCCGGACGGCCAGCCAGTCCCCCGCCCGCACCACCAGCTCGTGGCTGGTGTCGTAGTCCAGGTCGCCGGTGAGGCGCAGCCGGACCCAGCCCCGGCCCTCCTCGGCGGTGACGGTGAGGAGGGGGCTGGGCAGGGCGGTCATGCGGAAGCTCCGGGGGGCTGGTCGGTGGTGGGCACGGCCTCGTCGAGGTGGAGGCGGGCACGGTCGAGCATGCGGGTGGCCCGCGGGAAGTCCTTGAGCTCGGCGCCCAGGGCGTCCAGCGCGGGGAGCAGGGACGCGGCGGGGACCTTGCGGGCGGTCAGGACGGCGGCGGTCCACCGGATGAAGTCGGTGAAGAGGTCGTCGCTGTCCGTGTAGAGGGCGACGCCGAGGAACTCCACGATGTGGGCGATGTCCTCGGCCGTGCGCTCCCGCTGCGGGGCGGAGTAGGCGGCCATCGCGGGGTAGCTCCGCTCCAGGTCCGCCAGCACCACCCGGACGAGCCGGGCCCTGGCCCGTACGACGAGGGTGTATTCCTGGTCGGTGAGATGCGCCAGGCCCTCCTCGACCGGCCGGCCCACCGCCAGGTCGGGGGGCGGGATGCCGTCGGCCAGCCGCCGGGCCGCGGCGCGCGCGTCGGGGGCCCAGGCGTCGGCGCCGAGCAGCCGGGCGTACCGGCCGTCCGGGCCGAACGCGGCACCGCCCGCCAGCACGGGCACGCCCACGGCCTGGCACGCGGTGATCGCGGTGTGGGCCGTGGGCAGCCGCGTGGCGATGGACGAGGAGAGGGCCACCGCGTCCGCCCCGGTGTTGTGCAGATGGGTCACCAGGTGCGGGGTGGGCACCTGTGCGCCGAGGAAGTCGACCCGCCAGCCCCGCAGGGTGAGGACCTCGGCGAGCAGCCGGGCCGGCAGGGCGTGCCATTCCTGGTCCACGCAGGCGACGGTGATCCGGCCGACGTAGGGGGCGGGCCGGTGGGCGGGGTGGTGGGCGAGCGCGGCGATCACCCGCTCGGCGATCGCGGTCGCGGCGTGCTCCTGGGCGACGGTCAGCCGGTCGGCCTGCCAGGCGTGGCCGACCCGGGCCTGGACGGGGGCGATCACGTCGAGAAGGACCGATTCGGCGGGTGTCCCGGCGTCCAGGGCCCGCAGCACGATGTCGGCTGCCCGGTACTCGTCCCGGCCGGTCACCGCGGTCCACAGATCGCCGCGCAGTATGTCGAGTCCGGGAGCTTCGACAGTGGTGGTCATGCGGTGTACCTGCCCCGTGTGTGGCCGTCCACCGCACTCAGATGAGTGGTCCGCGGTGCGGTGATGGCGACGACCGCCAGATCGTCGTGGCCGCCGTCGCCGAGCCACTGCGCGGTGAGCATCCGGATGTGCTCCACCACCGCGTCGCCGGGCATGCCGCCGCACTCGGCCAGGGCCCGTTTCAGCCGCTCCTCGCCGAAGAGCTCACCGCCGAGCGGGCCGCCGCGCGCCTCGGTGATCCCGTCGGTGTAGAGCAGGCAGGTGTCGCCGGGGAGCAGGGAGGTCTCGACGGTGCGGGCCGACACGTGGTCGAGGGCCCCGACCAGGCTGCCGCGGGTGGGGGCCTCCTCCACCCGGCCGTCGTCGCGCACCACGAGGGGCGCGGGGTGGCCGGCCGAGGTGAGCCGGAGGTGCACCTGGTTCTCGGTGCGCAGGACGGACGCCAGGACCAGGGTCGCGAACCGGGTGTTGTCGGCGTTCAGCAGGGCCCCGTTGAGGAGTTGCAGCACCCGCTCGTGGTCGTCGGCCATCGGCATGAGGGCCTGGAGGGTGTTGCGGATCTTGCCGGTGAGGACCGCGGCGTCCAGCCCCTTGCCGCAGACGTCCCCGAGCACCACCAGGGACGGGTCGGACGCCGTGGGGCCGGGGTGGACGTCGTAGAAGTCGCCGCCGACCCGCTCGTGGGAGCTGGAGGGCCGGTACCCCCCGGCGAACTCCACCCCGTGCACCCGGTGGAGACGGGGCGGCAGCAGATCGCGCATCAGGGTCCGGGTGATGCTGTGCTGTTCCGCGTACAGGCGGGCCGCGGACAGGGCGGCTCCGGCGCGGGCCGCGAAGAGCCGGGCGAACGTCTCCTCGGTGTCGCTGAACCCGTTGCGGGTGTCCGCCCGGAGCAGGATCAGCGCCCCGGCGGGCACACCGTGCCCGGGCAGCGGGGTGACGACGACCGAACCGACCGTCGTGCCGAAGCCGTCGGGCACCAGCCACTCGGGCAGCGACGTCGGGTCGATCCACCGCGACGGGACGGGCGGGAAGCCCCTCAGGGCCTCGGCGAGACCCGGTACGTCGGAGGGGTCGGCCGCGATCATGTCCTGCGTGACGTCCTGGCCCTGCACGGCACGGGTCACGGGCAGCCGCCGGCCCGCCGCCGGGGCCACCACGACGGCCGCATCGGCCAGGAATCCGGCGGCCAGCCGTGCGGTGGCGGCCATGCACCGATCGGAGTTCAGCGAGGACAGCAGGACGTTGGACGCCTCGGCGAGGAACCTGGTGCGCTCGCGCTCGGCGGTCAGGGCCTCCTCGGCGGCGTACCGGGCCGTGTGGTCCACCAGCCACCACACCACCTCGCCGTCCGCACGCCGGGTCGGATGGGCCTCGAAGCGGCGCCCCGCGAACTCCCCCTCGACGGCGGGCCGCGGCGAGCTGCCCTGGTGGACGGCGTCGTCGGCCACCGCGGCGGTGGCCCCGGCCAGCCAGGAGAGGCCGGCCGGCAGCGGAACGCCCTGCTCCACGCCCGGGAGGAGGGTCGTCTCCCCCTCGGCGCGTACGGCCGTTCCGGCCCGGTCGACGACGATCACGGCGTACGGCGGCCGGCCCCAGTCGGCCGGGTCGAACCGCTCCTTCGTGGACGTGCCGGTCTCTGTCTTGGGTGAACCCATGAGGGGGGACCCGCCTGTGGCGAGTCGCACCACCTTCCGGTCGGAACGAACTGTTTCCCTCGGGCAAAGATCTCGGAGGGGGCCCGAAATATCAACCCGGTCCGGCGCCTGTCCACCGTGCGGGCCCTTGAGGACACAGGACGGTCACGTCACTCTTTCGAGGCCTTCACACATCGTCGGCTCAGGTCGCGGAGGGGTCGGTGGGGGCCGGGTCGGTGGGGTCAGGGGTGGCGGTGGGGGCTGAGTCGGTGGGGTCGGAGGTGGGGGTGGGGTCGGTGGGGTCGGAGGTGGGGGTGGGGTCGGTGGGAGTGGGATCGGTCGGACCTGGGTCGGATGGGGTCGGGTCGGTGGGGGCTGGGTCCGTGGGACCGGGACCGGGATCGGTGGGGGCCGGGTCGGTGGGTGTGGGGTCGGTGGGGCCGGGGGTGGGGTCCGTCGGGCCGGGCGTGGGGTCCGTCGGGCCGGGCGTCGGGGTCGGGGCGGGGTCCGTCGGGCTCGGGGAGCCCGGCTCGGAGGGGCTCGGGGTGCCGGGCTTCGTGGGGCCGGGCGTGGGTTTGGGGCCGGGCGGGCGTGGGGGCTGCGGGCCGATGACGATGCCGCCGCCTCCCTTGCCGGGCTTCGCGGAGGGGCCGGAGCCGACGGGCGCCTTGGGCCGGTCGGTGCCGCCCGGTCCGGGACTGGTGGGGAGGACCCCCTGGCCGTCGGCCACCGGGTGGGTGCCCTGGCGGTAGAACTCCAGCCAGGACAGCACCGTACGCAGATACACGTCGGAGCGGTTGTAGCTGAGGATCGCCCGGTCCAGGTCGGCGCGGACGCCCAGGTCGCGGCCTCCGGCGCAGAGGTAGTGCCCGGCGGCGAGGGCGGCGTCGTAGATGTTGTCCGGGTCCTTGCGGCCGTCGCCGTTGCCGTCCATGGCCCAGTTCGCCCAGGTGGACGGGATGAACTGCATCGGCCCGACGGCCCGGTCGTACGTACGGTCGCCGTCGTACACCCCGTTGTCGGTGTCCCGGATCAGCGCGAAGCCCACCCCGTCGAGGGCGGGCCCCAGGATGGGGGTGAGCGTCGTGCCCCGCGCATCGACCCGGCCGCCCGCGGCCTGCCCGGACTCCACCTTGCCGATCGCCGCGAGCAGCTGCCACGGCAGCCGGCAGCCGGAGTCGCTGCGGCGTAAGGACCGCTCGGCGTTCCGGTACGCGGCCAGCACGGTCGCCGGGATGCCAGCCTCCGACCGGGCCCGGGCGAACAGCGGGAGCGACGGTTCCACCACGGCCTGCGGCGGCTTCAGCGGCGCGGGCGGCCGCGGGCTCTCCAACGGCGGCAGTTCGGTGTGGTACGCGTTGTCGCCCTCCACCTCGCTCCACACCACGTCGTCCGGGCCCGAGGCGGTCCGCTCCTCGCGCGACACCGCCACCGCATTCCCGAAGCCGGGCGCCTGGGATGCGGTGAGCGCGGCCATCGCGGCGACCGCCGTGACCGTGCCGGTGAGCTGGCGGCGTACCGTGCCGGTGAACTTCATAGCTGGTCCCCTCTCCCCGGCTGCCCGGGCCTGGCGGTTCAGCGGGTGAACGTGTCGATGGCGGCGATCCGCCAGGTGTCCCCGCTACGGACGGCGTCCACGGCGAACATGGCCGCCGCGTAGGTGGTCTCTTCGTCCCTGCCGGTACGGGTGTTGCTCTGGTCCGCGAAGATCAGCAGCCGGGCGCGGTCGCCGTCCAGATACTCCACGCCGCTCGCGGTGACGGTCGTGGTGAGGACGAGCTTCTGCTGCGGCGCCTGGGCCCGGACCTCAGCGAGCATGTCCTTGTGCTGCTGCACGGCCCGGCCGGTCAGATGGGTCCTCGCGGCCCGGTCGGAGCGGGCGGGCGAGGCGTAGTCGTACGAGAACACGGCACCGACCGCCTCACCGATCCGGCCCTTCACCTCGCTGGTGCGGGCGATGTCGGTGAGCGCGGTGTTCTGCCGCGCGGGCGTCTCGCGCAGGCTCGCGGCCGAGGTGAACGCCCAGGCGGCGAAGGCTCCGAGGAGGACGGTGAGGGCGCAGAGGAGGGCGGGGAGGCGGGGGCGGAGGCCCCGCCGGGAGGTGGTTGCCCCCTTGGGTTCCGGCTCCTGCTCGGACTCGATTACGGCCTTCGGCTCGGGCTCGGCTTCGGTGACGGCCTGCGGCTCGCGCTCGGCCTCCGTCCCGGTCTCGGGGAGCAGCTCGGTCGACGGACTCGGGCGGGAGGGTGAAGTGGCCAGTCTGCGGCGGCGGTTGACCAGGTGGCGGGTCGTCGACATGGGAGGGTCCTCTCGGGTGCGGGGCGGAACGGGGCGGGGCGGCGGCAGCGGGTACGGGGCGCGGGTTCAGCCGGCCGTGGAGCCGACGGGGGCCTGGCCGAGCGCGCTGAGCTTCCACCCCTCGGAGGTCCGGGTGAGGGTGCCGAGCATCCGGCTCTCCTTCACCGCCGGGTCGCCCTTGGGCGCGGTGACGGTGACCCGCAGCGCCACCATCACTCCTGCCCGGCCCGCCCGTTCGTCGAGTTCGGTCACCGCGCCGGAGAGCACCTTCGCCGTGCTGACGGTCTTCGCCGCCACGATCTGCTTCGCGAACGCGTCCCGGCCGTCCAGGAGTTGGCGGTGCAGATCGCCGGTGGTGGACTCCTCCCAGCTGTCGAGGCCCTTCTCGAGCGTGCGGTGGTCCAGGGTGTTCATGTTCTGGACCGCCTGCTCGCCTGCCGCCAGCGCGTCGTCCCGCGCCTGGGCGTAGGAGGCCGCGTCGTCGTGGGCTGCGGCGTAGCGCTGCCAGCCGCCCCAGCCCGCCGCCCCGGCCGCGAGGACCGCGAGCGCCGTCGCCGCGATCACCAGGGGGTTCCTCGTCGTCGCCCGTACCATGTCGTGTCTCTCCCCTGCCGTCATATGGAGCTGATCTCGACGATCCGCCAGCGTTCGCCTCGCAGTTCGGCGGTGACGGAGAGCTGGGCGGAAGCGGTCGTGGCGGGCCGGCCACGGCGTTCGTAGACCTGGTCGAGGAAGACCAGGAGGTGGGCGCCGGTACCGGTCAGCCGGGTCACCCCGGCCCGTACGACGTGGGTGGTCAGCGTCAGTTTCTGGTCGGCGGCCTGCTTCTCGACCTGGCCGAACAGTGCGGCGTACTGCTGGAGGGCCTTGCCCGCGAGGACCTCCCGCGCCGCGTCCTTGGCGAGGGCGGTGGCGGCGGGGCCGTAACTGAAGATCCTGCCGAGCGCGTTGCTGACGTCGCCGGTGACCCGGGTGGTGGCCTCGGCGTCCGTGAGGGCGAGGTTGCCGGTGGCCGGGGTGTCGCGCAGCTCGCGCCCTTCGGCGAAGAGGAGCCCGCCGGTCGCGAGCAGGACGACGGCCAGGAGGGCGCCGAGGACGCGGGGCCACCGGGGGCGGCGACCGGGCTCATCGGTGCTTTCCGGTTCGGCGTCGTCGAGGTGTTCCTCGTCCTCGACTTCCTTTCCCGCCAACGCTGTTCGTCCGCTCATCCGCCGTCTCCCGCCGCCATCGCCGTGAGCGCCTTGACCTTCCAGCCGTCGCCCGTGCGGGCGAGCGTGGCCGTGAAGCGTTTGCGCTGGGTGCCGGGGCTGCCCGTGCGCGGGGTGACCTCGACGTCCACGGTGGCGATCAGTTCCGCCGTGCCGGTGCGGTCGTCCAGGGCGGTGAGCGCCGCCGAGGTCACCTTGCCGTCGGCCGTGTCACCCGCCGTCGTGAGCGTCTTCGCATCAGCCGCCGAGGTCCGCTTCAGCTGGTCGTGGAGCGGCCCGGTCGAGGAGTCGCGCCATGCCCGCAGCCCGGCGGAGACGCTGGTGGCGTCCTTGCCGTCCAGGCTGTTCAGCGTGGCGAGGTGGCGCTTGCCCTGGGCCAGGGCCGCGTCGCGGGCCTTGGCGTAGGCGAGGGTGCGGTCGCCGCGCGCCTGGGCGTACGACCAGGTGCCGAGCCCGCAGACGAGGGCGGCGGCCAGCAGGACGGCCCAGCCGCCGAGGTGCCGGGTGCGGAGCGTCATGAGCCACCGCCTCCCAGACCCAGGAGTCCGGCCATGCCGGGGGCGGGCGGAGCCGTACGGGGCGTGGTGCCGAGCGCGCCGGGCAGCCGGTCCTTCACGTCGGCGCCAGCGCCCGCGCCACCCTCCCCCAGCAGCATCGAGCCAGGCTTGGACGGCGCCGGGACCGGGCCGCCCTTCGGGGCGTTGGCGCTGCCCCGGACGTTGATGCCCGTACCGGGTGAAGAGGCGCACCGGGCAGTGGAGTTGAGGGCAGGCGCGGGTGAGGTATCGAGTCCGTTGCGGTAGGTCGTGGCGCCGTACCCGGAGGTGCAGGGCAGCGGTTCGAAGAAGGTGACCGACATACCGAACCGGGCTCCGTCCTCGTCGACCGCGCTCGCTCCGGCCGCCACCACCGCGGGCAGCTTCACCAGCAGTTCCTCCAGGCCTCGTTGGCGGGTGACGGCGACCTCCGACGTGGTGAGCAGGTTGGCGACGACGACGCCGAAGGCCGGGTCGAGGTCGCGCAGCAGGCCGCTGATCTGTACGGCGGCGTCCGGGGTGGTCGCGATCAGCCGTCGCAGGTCACCGTCGGAGCTTTTGAGTTCGGCGGCCAGTTCCTTGGCTCCGGAGGCGAACCCCTTGAGTGCCGCGCCCTGTTCGGCCTGGGTGCGCAGCACTCTCTCGCCGTCGGCCATCAGCCGGGTGGTCGTCGGCAGGGCCCGGTCGGCCGCGTCGATGAATTCGCCGCCGCTGTCCAGCAGCACCTGGAGGTCGTCGCCGCGCCCTTCGAAGGCGGTGCCGAACTCCTCGACGACCGTGCGCAGATGCTCCAGGTCGACCGAGCTCGCGAAGTCGTTCACGCTGGTGAGGACTTCGGTGGGCGGCGCCGGGAGGGTGGTGTCGGCCGCGTCGATCACCGAACCGTTGCCCAGGTAGGGGCCGTGCGAGCGGGACGGGCGCAGGTCGACGTACTGCTCGCCGACCGCCGAGAGGTTGGCGACGACGGCTTTCAGGCCGTCCGGGATGGGCGGGGCGTCCTTCTCGATCCGCAGCTCGGCCTCCACCCCGTCGTCGGTCAGCTCGATGGGGCCGACCCTGCCCACCGAGACACCTCGGTAGGTGACGTTGGAGTGGGTGTAGAGGCCTCCCGTCTGCGGGAGTTGGACGGTGACCGTGTAGTAGCTGCGCAGCCCGACGTAGTGGCCGAGGCCGGCGTACCGCACGCCGAGGTAGCCCAGGACGAGCACGGCGATCACGAGGAAGGCGATGTTCTTGAGCCGGATGGCGGGAGTGATCACGGGGTGCTCCCCTGCTCGGGCCGCGAGGTCCCTGACACGGCAGGCAGCGGGAGCGGCAGCGTGTTCCGGGCCGCCGCCGCGCCCTCCGCGCCCTCGCCGGGCGGCTCGTGCGGCGGTGGCGGCAGGGTCGGATCGTCCGGGGTGAGCGCCGGGATGATCCGGGTGCCGGGCGCGGCCGTCACATCCAGGTAGACGTTCAGGTAGTCGCCCTTCACCCCGCGCAGCACCTCGTCCGTGAACGGGTAGGTCAGCGAGGCCTGGAGCGCGTCGGGAAGGTCCTTGCCGGAGTCGGCGAGCGCCTTCAGGGTCGGGGCGAGCGCCTTCAGGTCGGCGATCATGTCCGCCTTGCTCCTGTTGATCGTGTCGACGGCCACGGTGGAGAGGGTGTCCAGGGTGCGCAGCATGGTGAGCAGCGAGCCGCGCTGTTTCTCCAGGACCTTCAGTCCGGGGCTGAGCCCGGTGAGGACCGTTCCGACGTCCTGTTTACGGGTGGCGAGTGTGGCGGCGAGCCGGTTGACGCCGTCCAGGGCGCGGGTGATGTCCCCCTTGTTGCTGTCGAGGTTGGTGACGAGGGTGTCGACCCGGTTCAGCATCGAGCGGATCTGCGGTTCCTGGCCGGTGAGGGCTTTGTTCAGCTCGGTGGTGATGGTCTTGAGCTGGTTGATCCCGCCCCCGTTGAGCAGCATCGACAGGGCTCCGAAGACCTCTTCGACCTCCGGGTTGCGGTTCGTCCGGGTGAGCGGGATGCGGCCGCTCTCCGCCAGGGAGCCGCGCGCGGTGCCCTCGGCGGGCGGGGTGAGCTGGATGAACTTCTCGCCGAGGAGGCTGGACTGTTCGAGGCGGGCGTAGGCGTTGGCGGGGAGGTCGATGTCCCCGTTGACCCGCATGGTGACCTTGGCGCTCCAGCCGTCGGCGGCGAGGTCGATCCTGGTGACGCGTCCGACGGACACGTCGTTGACCTTCACCGAGGACTGCGGGGCCAAGCTGAGGACGTCGCCGAACTCGGCGGTGATCTCGTACGGCCGGTCGCCGAGGTCGGCGCCGCCGGGCAGCGGGATCTGCTCGATGCCGGTGAAGACCGGGCCGTCGGTACGGACCACGACCAGGGCGATCAGGGCGCCGGTGGCCAGCAGGGCCACCGCCCCGGTGGCCGCCCGGACGGCGGTACGCGTGCCGGCGGTACGCGTGCCGGTGGTGCGCG
Organism: Streptomyces cyaneofuscatus; assembly: GCF_033109485.1. Lineage (NCBI taxonomy): Bacteria > Bacillati > Actinomycetota > Actinomycetes > Kitasatosporales > Streptomycetaceae > Streptomyces > Streptomyces cyaneofuscatus. The sequence goes on from NZ_CP137002.1 coordinate 904,244, forward strand.
GGGAACCGCTCATCGTCCCGCCCCCTTCGTGTCGTCCGGCTTCGGCTTCGCCGGCTGTTTCTCCGGGGTCCCGAAGACCGTCCCGACCTCCGGCAGCGGCAGGACGGGCAGCTCCTTCCGGCGGTTCGCGTCCACGGGCGCCAGCCCGGGCGGCGGGCCGGAGGCAGCGTCAGGGTCGACGAGGGGGCCGCCCATGGAGAGCTCGTTCAGGTTGGCCCGGCCGTTGAGGGTCCGGTTGGCGGGGTCGTACGCGTTCAGGACGTTGCCCGCCGCCAGCGGCAGCGTGTCCATCGCCTCCGCGAGCGAGGCACGTTGGTCGACCAGGGCCTGGGTGATGGGGACCAGGGCGTCGACGTTCTTCTTCAGCGCGCCCCGGTTCCTGGCGATGAACGTCTTCACCTGGCCGAGCGCGGCGCCCAGCTCCTTCAGTGCCGCGCTGAGGTTCTTCTTGTCGTCCGCGAGGAACGAGGTGACCGAGTTCAACTGCTGCTCGGCGGTGCGGACCTCGCTGTCGTTCTCCTTGAGCATGGTGGTGAAGGACTGGAGGTAGGCGAGGGTGTCGAACAGGTCGCCACTGCTCCTGTCGAGCGTCTTGGCTGCCTTGCCGAACTGTTCGACGGAGTCCCCGATGGCCTTTCCGTTGCCGTCCATGTTCTTCGCCCCGGTCTCCAGCAGCCTGGCCAGCGCCCCGTCGGCATTGGCCCCGTTCGGGCCGAGCGCCGTGGTGATCTCGGTGATGGAGGCGTACAGCTGGTCGACCTCCACGGGGGTGGCGTTGCGGGCGGCGGGGAGCTGGGCGCCGTCCGCGAGGAGCGGTCCGCCGTCGTAGGCGGGGGCGAGCTGGATGTACCGGTCGGCGACGAGGCTGGGGGCGACGACGACCGCGTGGGCGTCCTTGGGCACCTTGACGCCCTCGTCCAGGCGGAGGACGACCTCCACCTCCCTGCCCCGGGGGGTGACGGACTCGACCGTGCCGACCGGGACCCCGAGGATGCGCAGGTCGGACCCGGCGTAGACACCCGTCGCCCGCTCGAAGTAGGCGGTGACGGTGGTCCGGGAGTCCTCCCGCACCGCGCTGACCCCGGTGGTGGCGGCGACGGCGACGACCGCGAGTCCGGCGCCGATGCCGATGATGCGTGTGCGTCTCATGTCAGCGGCCGCCTTGCTTCGGTGGCATGCATCCGGTCGCCGGGGGTGTGCCGGCGGGGAGGTAGTTCGGGGGCACGACTCCGCAGGCGTACGTGTCGAACCAGCGGCCGTTGCCCAGGGTGTTGCCGACGAGCCGGCTGTACGAGCCGGTCAGGGCGAGCACCTTGTCCAGGCTCTTGCGGTTCTTCGCGAGGACGGCGGTGACCCGGCCGAGGGAGGCCAGGGTCGGCCCGAGCTGCTTGTCGTTGTCCTCGACGAGGCCGGTGAGCTGGGTGCCGAGGCTGCGGGTGCCGGTGAGCAGCAGGTGGATGGCGTCGCGGCGGGCCTGGAGTTCGCCGAGCAGCAGGTTGCCGTCCTCCAGGAGGGTCTCGAAGCTGCTCTTCTTCCCGGCGAGGGTCTTCGTGAGGCGTTTGCTGCCCTGGAGGAGCGTGGCGAGCTGGGCGTCGCGTGTGGAGACCGTACGGGAGAGGGCGGAGAGCCCTTCCGCCGCGCTGCGGACGTGGGGCGGGGAGTCCTTGAAGGTGGCGGAGATGGTCTCGAAGCTCTTGGCGAGCTGCTCGGTGTCGATCTCCTCGATGGTCTCGCCGAGCCCGTCGAACGCCTGGGTGACGTCGTACGGGGAGGTCGTGCGGCTCGCGGCGATGCGGGAGCCGGGGTCCTGGGGGGCGTTGCCGAGGGGGTCGACGGCGAGGTACTTCTCGCCGAGGAGGGTCTTGATGGCGATGCCCACGGTGGAGGCGTTGCCGATCCAGGCGTCCTTGACCTTGAAGTCGACCTTCACGCGGGGCCCGTCGAGGGAGACCCCGGTGACCTCGCCGACCTTGACTCCGGCGATGCGCACCTCGTCGCCGTCGGAGAGCCCGGCGGATTCGGTGAAGTCCGCGCTGTACGTCGTACCGCCGCCGATGAAGGGCAGGGAGTCGGCGCGCCAGGCGGCGAGGGCCAGCAGCGTGAGGACGAGGAGTCCCACGAGGGAGACGGCGACCGGGTTGCGTTCCCGGATGGGGGTGGGGCTCATGCCAGGCACCTCGGCTGGGTGATGGCGATGCCGGTAGGGGGCGTGGAGCCGTCGTCGGTGGCCACCCCGCCGACCTTGGCCTCGCAGAGGTAGAGGTTGAGCCAGGAGCCGTAGGAGGTGAGGCGGCTGATGGCCTCCATCTTGGCCGGGGTCTTGTCGAGGAAGTTCTCGATCTGAGGCGTCCCCTTGTCCAACTGGTCGCTCAACCGCCCCAGTTGGCGGATGTTCTCCTTGAGCGGCTTCCGGCCGTCCTGGAAGAGGTCCGCGGTGACCGTGGTCAGGGCGCCCATCGCGGTGACGGCCTCACCGAGCGGTTTGCGGTCGCCGGAGAAGCCGGAGACCAGCTTCTCCAGGGTGACGACGAGGTCGTCGAATCCGGCCTCCCGGTCGTTGACCGTCTTGAGGACCGTGTTGAGGTTCTTGATCACCTCGCCGATCACCTTGTCCTTGGCCGCGACAGTGCTGGTGAGCGAGCCGACGTGGCGCAGGATGGAGTCGACGGTGCCGCCCTCGCCCTGGAGGACCTGCACGATGGAGCCGGCGAGCTGGTTGACGTCTGGAGGGGACAGGCCTTCGAAGAGGGGCTGGAAGCCGTTGAAGAGCTGGGTGAGGTCGAGGGCCGGGGTGGTGCGGGAGAGGGGGATGGTGGCCCCGGCCGCGAAGGTCCGGCCGACCGGCCCGGCGCCCCGGTCCAGGTCGACGTAGCGCTGGCCGACCATGTTGAGGTACTTGATGGAGGCCGTCACGGAGGCGGGGAGCGTACGCCCCTTCCGTACGCCGAAGGTGACCTCGGCGACCCTGCGGTCCGCGACCCGTACGGACTCGACCTGGCCGACCTTCACCCCGGCGATACGGACGCTGTCGCCGGGGATGAGCCCGGTGGCGTCGGTGAACCGCGCCTTGTAGGTCGTGGTGTCGCCGACGCCCGTGTTGGCGATGGAGAGCCCGAGGACGGTGGTGGCGAGGACGGTCACCAGGACGAAGACGAGGGACTTGGTGAGCGGTCCCGCGAGGGAGCGGCGTTTCACTTGAGCTTCACCTCCGCGCCGCGGAAGGCCGGACCGATGAGCACGCTGCTCCAGTCGGGCAAGGTCTGCGGCTGGACTTTCAGTGAGGGGGCGACCAGCTCGTTGACGAGCTGGGACTCCTGGGGCGAGTTGGGCAGGCCGAGCGAGGTGTCCGGGGCGGCGGGGGGCCGTGCGGTGACATCGGTGGCCCGGCGGTTGTCGGCGGTCGGGGCGCCGCCCTTGCCGACGTACGGCACCGAGTAACAGCGCGGCCCGCCGGTGGCGTTGTAGAGCGGGGTGTCCTTGCCGGGGACGTACTTCCCTTGGGAGGGAACGGACTTGACGCTCACGTGCAGGCCCGGTTCGTTCGTTCCCTTGCCGAGCGCCTTGTCCATGGCGGGCACGAAGCCGGCGACCGTACGCAGCGTGCAGGGGAACGAGTCGGCGTACCGGGCGAGGAGTTCGAGCGTGGGGCGGCCGGAGGAGGAGAGCCGGATGAGGTTCTCCTTGTTCTCCCGCAGGAAGGAGGTCACATCGCGCGCGGAGGCGGTGGTGGTGCCGTACAACGCGGCGAGCTGGGACTCCTGTTCGGCGAGGGTGCCGCTCGTGGTGGTGGCGTCGGTGAGGGCGTCGAGGACGTCCGGGGCCGCGTCGGCGTAGAGCGTGCTCACCTTGACGAGCTGCTTGATGTCCTCGTTGAGCGTGGGGAGTTGGGGGTTGAACTTCTTCAGGTGGGCGTCCAGCGTGGTCAGCGTCTCGCCCAGCTTCTCGCCGCGCCCTTCGAGGGCGGTGGAGACAGCGCTCAGGGTGGCGGAGAGCTTCTCCGGCTTTACGGCGGTCAGCAGCGGCAGGACGTTGTTCAGCACCTCCTCCAGCTCGATGGCGTTGCTGGAGCGGTCCTGCGGGATCACCGCACCGGCGCTCAGGGTGCGCGTGGAGGGGGTGCGGGGCGGGACGAGGGCGACGAACCGCTGGCCGAAGAGCGTGGTGGGGAGCATCTGGGCGGTGACGTCGGCAGGAATCCGGTCGAGCTGGTCCGGGTCGATGGCCAGGGTGAGGCGGGCCCCCTCACCGTCGGTGGCGATGGACCTGACCTGCCCGATGACGACGCCGCGCAGCTTCACATCGGCGTTGTCGTGCATCTCGTTGCCGACCGGGCCCGTGCGGACGGTGACGGTGGCGTCGTCGGTGAACTCCTTGTCGTACACCGAGACCGAGACCCATACCAGGACGGCGGGTACCAGCAGGAAGGCGACTCCGGCGGTTCTGCGTCGGACGGTTCGTGCGGTGCGTGGACTCATCAGCCGGCCACCTTCACCGTCGTCGTGGCGCCCCAGATGGCGAGCGAGAGGAAGAAGTCGGTGACGCTGATGAGCACGATCGCGTTGCGCACCGACCGGCCGACGGCCACCCCCACTCCGGCGGGGCCGCCGGTGGCGTGGAAGCCGTAGTAGCAGTGGGCGAGGATCACCAGCACGCTGAAGATCAGCACCTTGAGCACCGACAGCAGCACGTCGTCCGGGGAGAGGAAGAGATTGAAGTAGTGGTCGTAAGTGCCCGCCGACTGCCCGTTGAAGAGGATGGTGATGTAGCGGGAGGCGACGTACGAGGAGAGCAGCCCGATCGCGTACAGCGGGATGATCGCCACGACCCCGGCAATGATCCGGGTGGTGACGAGGTAGGGCATGGAGCGCACGCCCATCGCCTCCAGGGCGTCGACCTCCTCGTTGATGCGCATCGCGCCGAGCTGGGCGGTGAAGCCCGCGCCGACGGTGGCGGAGAGGGCGAGTCCGGCGACCAGGGGGGCGATCTCCCGGGTGTTGAAGTAGGCGGAGATGAACCCGGTGAACGCCGAGGTGCCGATCTGGTCGAGGGCCGCGTACCCCTGGAGCCCGACGACCGTGCCGGTGAAGAGGGTCATCGCGACCATCACTCCGATGGTGCCGCCGATGACACCGAGGCCGCCGCTGCCGAAGGCGACCTCGGCCAGCAGCCGCTGCACCTCCTTGAGGTAGCGGCGCAGGGTGCGCGGGATCCAGACCAGGGCCCGTACGTAGAAGGTGAGTTGGTCGCCCGATCGGTCGAGCCAGCTGAGCATCGCCATCCGTCTCAGCCGCCCTTCGCGGGGACGATCTGGAGGTAGATCGCCGTGAGGACCATGTTCACGAAGAACAGGAGCATGAAGGTGATGACGACGGACTGGTTGACCGCGTCACCGACGCCCTTGGGGCCGCCGCGCGGGTTGAGGCCGCGATGGGCGGCGACGATGCCCGCGATGAAGCCGAAGATCAGGGCCTTGAACTCGCTGACGTACAGGTCGGGCAGTTGGGCGAGGGCGGAGAAGCTGGCGAGGTAGGCGCCCGGGGTGCCGTCCTGCATGATCACGTTGAAGAAGTAGCCGCCGAGCGTGCCGACCACGGAGATCAGGCCGTTGAGCAGGACGGCGACGAGCATGGTGGCCAGGACGCGGGGGACGACGAGGCGCTGGATGGGCGAGACGCCCATGACCTCCATCGCGTCGAGCTCCTCACGGATCTTGCGGGAGCCGAGGTCGGCGCAGATCGCGGAGCCCGCGGCGCCGGAGATGAGCAGCGCCACGATGATGGGGCTGGCCTGCTGGATCACGGCGAGGACGCTGGCGCCGCCGGTGAAGGACTGGGCGCCGAGCTGCTGGGTGAGCGAGCCGACCTGGAGGGCGATGACCGCGCCGAACGGGATGGAGACGAGGGCGGCGGGCAGGATCGTGACGCTGGCGACGAACCAGAACTGCTCGATGAACTCGCGTAACTGGAAGGGCCTGCGGAAGATGGCACGGCCCACGGCGATCCCGAGCGCGAACAGCTTCCCGGTCTCCCGGAGCGGGGCGAGCAGCCGGCTGGGGCGCCGCTGTACGGGGGCCGGCTCGGGGCTCTTGGCGATGGCCGGCGGCGGTCTTTCGGGCGGCTCGGGCGGCCGCACCGGCATCGGGGCGGTCACGCTCGCGCACCCCCCGCGGCCGGGGCGTAGCTGTTGAGGATGGCCGTACGGGCGGCCTCCGGCAGCTGGCCCATCATCGCCATGACCCGTTCACGGCGGCGCAGCGCCCCCTGGCGTACGGGCATGCCGGGCGAGGGCTCCAGCTGCGGGACGACGGTCCGGGGTGCGGCGATCGTGGCCGTGGTGCCGAGGGAGTCGTGACGTTGCTGCTCGGCGGCGAGGGTGGCGGCGTCCTTCTCCTCGGACATCCCGATGGGGCCCTCGCGGCGTCCGGCGAGGAACTGCGAGACGACCGGGGTGTCACTGGTGAGGAGCACCTCGCGCGGCCCGAAGGTGACGAGGTTGCGGCAGAACAGCATCCCCATGTTGTCGGGGACGGTCGCCGCGATGTCGAGGTTGTGGGTGACGATCAGCATCGTCGCATCGATCTGCGCGTTCAGATCGATCAGGAGCTGCGAGAGGTAGGCGGTGCGCACCGGGTCGAGTCCGGAGTCCGGTTCGTCGCAGAGGATGATCTGCGGGTCCAGGACGAGGGCGCGGGCGAGGCCGGCGCGTTTGCGCATGCCACCGGATATCTCGCCGGGAAGCTTCCCCTCGGCGCCGAGCAGTCCGACGATGTCGATCCGCTCCATGACGATGCGGCGGATCTCGGATTCCTTCTTGCGGGTGTGCTCGCGCAGTGGGAAGGCGATGTTGTCGAAGAGCGACATCGAGCCGAAGAGCGCCCCGTCCTGGAACATGAGGCCGAAGAGCTTCCGCGTCTCCATGATGTCGCGCTCGGAGCTGTTCACCATGTCGACGCCGTTGATGAGGACGCGGCCCTGTTCCGGCTTCAGCAGTCCGATGATGGATTTCAGGAACACGGTCTTCCCGGTGCCGGAAGGGCCGAGCATGACACTCACTTCACCGGCGGGCAGGGTGAGGCTGACGTCCTGCCAGATGTTCTGCTTGCCGAAGGACTTCGTCAGGCCCTCGACGACTACTTCGATTCCCATCGGCCCTCCTGCGAAGTGGTGGTGACTTCTGTCATCTGTCGGCGCTCCGACTGTCGGAAGTGAGTGAGAGGAGTGGTGTGCGCTTTCTGGTCACCTGGTGACGGATTCGGTCACCGCTCGGGCCTCGGTCACCGCTCGGGCTTCGGTCACCGCCCGGGTTTCGGTCACCGCTCGGGCTTCGGCACCTTCGGCGGGCAGTCGGGCCCGTCCGGGTTCGTCGCCACGCAGAGCGGGGCCTGCGTCATCTTGGTGTAGTTGTCCGCCTTCTTGCCGACGCTGGAGATGGCCGAGGTGAAGAGCGGGTCGAGGTTCTCGCCGACGCCGCACCCCTTGAACGGCGGGATGTGCGCGTAACCGGTCAGGTTCCCCCCGGTCGCCACGAGGTACCCGGCCGGTGGATAGCTCTGGCCGTATCCCTTGAGGACCTGCTCGAAGGGCCGTTCGGTGCGGCAGTCCGGGCCCACGTCCAGCGGTACGCCGTTCACCTTCACGTCGTACAGGCGCATGGAGAGCTGGGCGGTGACCGTCGATTCCTCGGGGTAGGTCGGGGTGTTGGTGACCGTGTGGGTCTGGACGACGGCCGGTGGCCCGACCTGCTCCAGGACCATCGTGGCGGTCGTCGGCATGAACCCGTAGCTGAGGAAGGTCGCCTTCGTGGGCGGGAGCTGCCGTTTGCCCTCGTACTCGAACTCCACCTCGGAGGTGACGTCGACGGTCGAGGCGCAGGAGTCGTTGATGTACCGCTTGTTGAGGACGACCTTCATGAACGCGGGCCCGAGCGCCGCCGCTCCGTCCAGCTTGACGGCGTTGGCGTACCCGGCGGCGTACGTCTCCGCGGTGGTCATCACCCACTCGGGCGGGATCTCGATGGGGCAGCTTCCGGGGTCCGGGTCGTCGAGGGCTTCGAGCCGCGCCTCGGTGAGGTCGTCGATCCTGCGGTGGGCGTCCGGGTCGAGGCCGGGGGCCGGGCGGTCCGGCTTCGCGGGGGGTTCGGCCGCGTCGTCCTCCCCGGGGACCGGGGTGTCCGGGGCGTCCGGGGTGGGTGCGGGGGTGGTCGGGCCGACGCTGTCGCGGACGGTGATCTCGGCGAGGGGCCGCTCCTCGTCGTCGGCCCTCTCGCAGACGACGGTGAGCTCCGGGGGCGTGGTCGGGGCGCCGTCCTCGGTGAAGGAGGCCAGGGTGAGGCTGAGGGCGGCCGGGGCGATCGTCGCGCGTCCGGGGCTGCCGAACGCGACGGTGGGGACGTCGCCGGTGGCGGTGAGCACCACGCCGTCCTCGTCCTCACCCTCCGGTGGCAGCGGGACCGCGGGGGCTTCGAGCTGCTGCCAGGAGGCGTCGGCGGTGTGCTCGCCGACGGTGTTGCGTACGGTCAGCTCGGCGACGGCCGACAGGGTGGCCGCCTCCAGGGCGGTGAACTGGGCCAGCGCGGACCGTGCCAGGCTCACGTCGACGGAGACGTCACCGGGGCGGATCGTCTCCTCCGTCCGGGCGGAGACGGGCAGTACCGCCTTGACGGCGACCTCCACCTTTTCCGGGCCGGAGGGGAACGGGCAGGTATAGGGAAGGGTGACCTCGGAGGTCTGATCGGCCGCCACCGATTCGGCGCTCGGAATGAGCGCGGTGGCGACGACGAGCGCCCCGCCCAGGGCGAGATGAAGGGGTCGTCTCGCCGCGGCGCGTACATCGACGGTCATGCGGATGGTGTCCTTCCGGCGCGCGCGGGCCCATCGGTTCGATGGCCGCCACATGGGGTCCATTTCTCGGCAACGGCCTTTCGGGCGGACGCGGAATGATCCTCCTACCGACCGGTACGCTACGCACTCCTTCGGCCGCCTGGGAAGAGCCGGGAATTCCGAGTTTTCACCCGGCGCGGTTCTTTGGCAGGCAATGACAATTCCGGCCCGCGGAGTTGTCGGCGAGTGAGTGGAAAAGCGCGGAGGTGCCCGGCCGCCGAGGGCGCACGGCCGGGCACCACACTCACGTACTGCGCATCAGGGGCGGTGGATCAGCCGCTGATGACCGGGGACTTGCCGGTGGCCGTGTTCTTGATGGTGTAGAGGCCCTGGAAGCTGGCGGTGGTGCCGACGATGCCGCAGCCGCCGCCGACCTTGTTGGCGATGGCCAGCGTGAGACCGCCGCCCGCCGTGTTCAGCGTGCCGTTGCTCCCGCCGGCGCTCGGGTTGTTGTACTTGGCCGCCACCTTGCCGGTGACGTCGAAGGTGCACGGGCCCAGCAGGCTGCTCCCGGTCACCTTCGCCTTGATCGCCCTGATCTCACCGGTCACCTGGCCGGTGGAGTTGGTGCCGGCGCCCGCCGCGTAGTCGAGACCCCAGATCTGCCACGGAGGCGTGGTGGTCACGGTCCACGTCGAGCTGAACGGCCCGGTGCAGGGCGAGTTGAACGAGATCGCCGAGATGGACGCGAGCTGCGCCGGGGAGCCGGCCACCGGGGACGTGGGGGCCGAGCCCGACGCGGCGGAGGTGGCGCACTGGATCTTGTTGCCGTTGTTGTCGGTCAGGACGGTCACGCCGGCGCTGCCGGTGAAGGCTCCGGTCGGCGTGATGGTCCAGCTGGTCGGGGCGGCGATGGCCGACGGAGCGGCAAGCGCGACGGATGCCACGGCGGCACCGATCGCGGTCAGTACACCGGATCGCTTGATCATGGAATGACTCCCTTTTCTTGTCCCGTTGGGGATACGAGTGGACGCGCGCCCGGGAAATTGGGGCGGCACGCTTCGAACTGGACTGGAGAAGGCGCGGCTCCTTCTTTTCCCGCCTTCATTCAGGAGCGGTCGGGCGGCTGTCTCACCACCTCCTTCTGCCGGTTCCGCAAGGCCCTCGGGGAATGGAGGGCGTCGGCCGCTACCGCTTCGCGGAGTGCCAGAATTCCGACAGCTTCCTGCCCTCGTCGGGCGCCAGGCCGGCGGGGTCGTAGGGGCTGCCGAAGTAGGTCGAGGTGTTGTTGAGCTTCACGCTGTTCTTTCCGGCGGCCGACGGGAGACCGGTCTTGAGGTTCACCGCCCAGTCCAGGAGACCGGCTCCGCAGCCGCTCGCCCCCGGGACGGCGAACGTGGCGTCGCCCTGGTCGGCGCCGGCGAAGGTGTAGCGGCCCATCTCGCCCTCGTCGTCCGGGGTTCCGTCGGCCGCGAACCGCTGGAGGGAGAGGGTCGGCGCGTTCAGGTTCTGCGGCTTCAGGAGCACGGGGTTGGCGGTGGTGCCGATGTAGCACTTGTCGCCGAGGAACGGGTTCTTCAGGTGGATGCGGACCGGCAGGGTGAGGATGGGCTCGCCGGTGGAGAAGGCCGCCACCATGTTGAAGTCCCGCGGCGCACCGGCCGGTTCGATCGTGGCCGTGATCCGGTTGAGGTTGTTGTCCGTCAGCTGGCGGCAGATCGCGGAGACGAAGGGGATGGCGCTGGGGCACATCAGCCCGAGCAGCCCTCCGGGGACCTGGGCCGGGTCGGCGGTGAGCGCGCCCTCGGCGGGCGGCACCAGGGTGGTGGTGCCGTTGCTGTGCTGGATGACGCCGAGCTGCAGATCGCTGTTGCCGGTGGGGACCTGGCTCTTGCCGAGGGTGATGGAGCCGGTGACCGAGCTCGACGAGATACAGGTGGCGATATTCGTGATGCCGTCCGCCGCGAGCATGGCGGGCGCGTCCACCGGGCAGCGGTCGAACGGCGCCCAGTCGCCGTTGAGTTCGGTCGCCGCGGCGGCCGAGCCGGTGGAGAGCACGGCGCTGAAGGCGGTGAATGCCGCGAGCAGCCCTATGCGGGTGCGGTTGGAAACGGATCTCATGTCGTCCCCTCTTTCGGCCGCCGGGTTGCGGCCTCGTGCGCGAAGTTGACCGGTTCTCCGACGCATGCCCGCACCACGACGCATTCGTCGGCGGTGATGGAGCCGCGGGGTGGACCCGGGGGAGGAAGATCTGAGCGTCAAATTTCGGGCAGATTTCATGTCCGAATTGAACGAAGCGTGATGTTACTCGCGGGAAACACGGCCACACAATCCGTCCGGCCAAGAATTTTTGCGCGGCCCTGTTTTTGATCCGTAAATGAGTAACCGGGGGTCACTCCCTTATCAAGGAATGCGCATCCGGTGGCGGCGAAATGCCTGCCGGCCGCCGGAACCGGCCTCCCGCGCCGGGCCGGGAACGGCCCCGGCCGACGTCACGGCCCTGGTAGCGGCTCTTGTCACCGCCGGAGCATGCGGCCGAAATTCATTGTCCGAAAGCGCGCAGTACCGTCCGACCTGCGCGTAAGTCGCACCGCATGGACACGATGCGTGCCCCCTGCACCCCGATCTTGTCCAAGTGGTGTGCAGTGCCTGTTCCGTGGTCTATCTTCGTCGCGGACTTGGTACACACCTGTCGGTTCGTGGGAGCGCTTTCCCCCACCGTCTCACCCCACCACCGGGCGCCGAGAGCAGAGGGGACCTGGCATGGCACACCTCATACAGCCGTTGGACACCGATGACCCCCTGGGGCCGCTCCCCCAGGAATTCGCCGCGATCATGCGGCCCGAACTCCCCAGCCTCATCAAGGAAATCGGCGTGGAGGTCACCCGCGCCTATCCGGAATACGCCCGGCTGCTGGACGGCCCCAACGGCCAGGCCATCCGGGTGGGCGTCGAACAGAGCCTCGCCTCCTTCGTCGACCTGGTGGCCGAGCCCACCACCCCCACCACGCTCCGGGACGACATGTGCCGGCGGTTCGGGCGGTTCGAGGCGTACGAGGGGCGGACGATGGACACCCTCCAGGGCGCCTACCGGCTCGGCGCACGGGTCGCGCTGCGGCGGGCCAAGAAGGTGGGGCAGAGTTACCACCTCTCCCCCACCCTGATGCTCAGCTTCGCCGACGCGCTCTTCGCCTATGTCGACGAACTGGAATCGCTCTCCCGCGAGGGCTTCCTGGAGGTCCAGTCGCAGTCCGGGGAGCAGAGCGAGGCGCTGCGCCGGCGTCTGCTCCACCTCATCCTCGCCGGGCGCCCCGCCCCCCGCAGCGCCATCGCCGACCTCTGCGAGCAGACCGGCTGGGCGCTGCCCGACGAGGTCACCCTGGTCGCCGTCCGCGCCCCGGCCGCCCTCGACCGGCTCAGCGCCGACCGGGACCTCCTCCTCGATCTCAGCGACCCCCAGCCGCACCTACTCGTCCCCGGCCCTCTGACCGACGCGCGAAGATCCATGCTGGAGCAGGCACTCCCCGCCGGCCACGCGGCGATCGGGCTGACCGTCCCGACCGCCCTGGCCTGCGACTCGATCCGCTGGGCCCGCCGGGTGCTGGAGCTCGTCGACTCCGGCGTGATCGACGACGCCCCGCTGATCCGCTGCGAGGACCACCTCATCACCCTGTGGCTGCTCTCCGACCCCGCCCTCCTCGACCAGCTCGCCCAGCGGGAACTGGCCGCCGTGGCGGGGATCAGCAACACCCGCCGTGAGCGGCTGGTCGAGACGCTGCGGATCTGGCTCGACACCCGGGGCACGGCGGCCCAGATGGGCGAACTGCTCGATGTGCACCCGCAGACCGTGCGCTACCGCATGCGCAGCCTGGAGACCATCTTCGGTGATCAACTCGTCGACCCGGAAAGCCGTTTCGCGACTGAGGCCGTGCTCCGTGCGTTACGGCTGCGCACGCGCTCGGCCGACACACCCCCCTGATCCGGATCATGTTCGGCGCGCCGAGTCAACTTACCCGCGCGTAAGGCGAAATAGACGGTCAGTCCCAAACGGTTGCGACACGGAGACGTATCCGACGAGAAACCCGGAACCGCGTCCCGTACACAAGGAGGGGTCTGCCGCTCATCCGGCGGCAGCACCCACGTACCGCCTCCTGGCCAACCATCCGAGAGGGAACACCCCATGACCGCCTCGCACCTCCTCGTCCCCGTGCCGATCCCGGACCGGGTCGCCGCGCTGATCGGCTCGTGCATCCCGCCGCACATCCTGGAGGCGGAGTTCGAGGCCGACTGCGCGGCCCGTGAGGTCCGCAGGTTCCGGGGACCCCGGCTGGGCATCGAGGACCAGGCCGACCGCGAGCAGGCCCTCGCCGAGCTGGCACGCGCCAACAAGGTCCTGGCCGCCCACCACCCGCGGCTGGCGGTGGGGCCGGGGTCGTTCTCGTAGCCCGGCAGCGGCCCGTGGACGCACGTCAGGGATAGTGGGCGTCCGTCCCAGCCGCTCACCCCGGAGAAGCCATGACCGCCCCCGTCGGCCCCCGCCCCGCCCTCCTCCTCGTCACCGACCTCGCCTACGAGGCGCGCGGGCGGCGCTACTGCGACGAGGACATCTTCCTGGCGTCCCGGCTGCGCGAGGCGTTCGACGTCGCGCTCTGCCACCCCCGGGACGCGGCCGCGCTGCTGGACCGCTTCGACCTCGCCCTCGTACGCAACAGCGGGCCCGTCCTGCACTACCAGGAGGCGTACGACGCGTTCCGCGCGCGGGCGCTGGAGCTGGGCGTCCCGGTCTACAACCCGCTGGACGGGCGCGGCGACATGGCGGGCAAGGAGTACCTGGTGGAGCTGAGCCGGGCCGGGTTCCCGGTGATCCCCACCGTGGACCGGGCGGGCGATCTAAGGCTGCTGCCCGAGGCCGGGGCGTACGCGGTCAAGCCGAAGCTGGGGGCGGACTCGGTGGGGCTGCGGTTCGTCGGCGGGGCGGAGGTCGCGGGCGAGCTGGCACGGGAGGGCGAGGGGGTGCTGCTCGTACAGCCCCGGATCGACTTCCGCTACGAGGTGTCCTTCTACTTCGTCGACCACGACTTCCAGTACGCGCTGTACGCGCCGGACCCGAAGCGGCGGTGGGTGCTGGAGCCGTACGCGGCCGACGCGGCCGACCTGGCGTTCGCGCGGCGCTTCATCGAGTGGAACGCGCTCGGCCATGGCATCCAGCGGGTCGACGCCTGCCGTACGGAGGAGGGCGAGCTGCTCCTCGTGGAGCTGGAGGACCTCAACCCGTACCTCTCGCTCGACCGGGTCGACGAGGAGGTCCGGGAGGCGTTCGTGGCGCGGCTGAAGGCGTCGATCGCCGCGCTGATCGGCTGACGCCCATCCGGACGGTCCCCGCATGCGGGCGGCCGGAGGCGGTGTGAGGGTGCAGAGGTGACCACTGCCAGCGAGCAAGCCCCCGCCGCGCAGAGTGCCGCCGCGCCGCCGCCCGTCCTCGACCGGCGGCGGCGCAACATCGTCTTCGCCACGATCGTGCTCGGCATGCTGCTGGCGGCGCTGGACCAGACGATCGTGGGTACGGCCCTGCCGACGATCGTCTCGGACCTGGGCGGCGCCGAGCACATGTCGTGGGTGGTCACCGCGTATCTGCTCGCCGAGACGGTCGCCACCGTGCTGGTCGGCAAGTTCGGTGACCTGTTCGGGCGGAAGCTGGTCTTCCAGGTTTCGGCGATCGTCTTCATCACCGGCTCGTTCCTCTGCGGCCTCGCCTCGGACATGCTGCTGCTGATCATCTGGCGCGGGATGCAGGGCATCGGCGCCGGCGGCCTCATGGTCACGTCGATGGCGCTGATCGCGGATGTGATCCCGCTGCGCGAGCGCGGCAAGTACCAGGGCGCGATCGGGGCGGTCTTCGGCATCTCCACGGTGATCGGACCGCTGCTCGGCGGGCTCTTCACCGACCATCTGACCTGGCGCTGGGCGTTCTACGTCAATGTGCCGATCGCGATCGTGGTGGTGATCGCCGCCGCCCGCAACATCCCGTCGGTGAAGGCCGCCGGACGGCCGGTCATCGACTACATGGGCATCGCGCTGGTCGCCGTCGGCGCGAGCGCGCTGATCCTCGCGACGAGCTGGGGCGGGAACGAGTACGCCTGGGGCTCGCCCATGATCATCGGGCTGTTCATCGGCGGGATCATCGCCCTGACGCTGTTCTGCCTGGTGGAGACGCGGGCGAAGGAACCGATGCTGCCGATGCGGCTGTTCCGGAATCCGGTGTTCACCGTCTGCTCGATCCTCAGCTTCATCGTGGGTTTCGCGATGCTCGGCTCGATGATCTTCCTGCCGACCTACCTGCAGTACGTGGACGGGGACTCGGCGACGCTCTCGGGCGTGCGGACCCTGCCGCTGGTCGCCGCGCTCCTGGTCGCCTCGATCTTCAGCGGCACGGTGGTCAGCAGGACCGGGCGCTACCGCGTCTTCCCCATCGTCGGCACGCTCGTCATGGCGGCCGGGCTCTTCCTCCTCTCCCGGATGGGGCCCGACAGCGGGGTGTGGGTGGAGTCGCTCTACATGGTGGTCCTGGGGCTCGGGATCGGACTCGCCATGCAGGTGCTGACGATCGCCGTGCAGAACACCGTCGACTACGCGGACCTGGGTACGGCGACCTCGGGCGTGACGTTCTTCCGTACGCTCGGCAGCGCCTTCGGCACGGCCGTGTTCGGGACGATCTACGCCAACGCGCTGAAGCCCAACCTCACCGACGGGGTCGGCCAGGCGGTGGCGGCGGGCGGCGACCCGGCGGTCCTGGCCCGGGCCTCGGAGAGCCCGCAGGCCTTGCACGCGCTGCCCGCCGCCCAGGTGGAGCCGCTGGCCCAGGCGTACGCGCAGACGTTGCACACCGTGTTCCTGTGGACGGTGCCGGTGGCGCTGATCGGCTTCGTCGTCGCGCTGTTCCTCAAGGAGGTGAAGCTGCGGGACTCGGCCCGGCTGGCGTCGACGGACATGGGTGACGGCTTCGCCCAGCCCGGCAGCGGCGACTCGGAGAAGCTCCTGGAGATCGCGGTGGCCCAGATCCTGCACGGCGCCGGTCCGGACACGGCCCGGCGGATCACCGCCGGTTCCGACACCCGTCTGGACATGGCGGGGGCGTGGGCGGTGATGCAGGTGGACCTCTTCACCCGGCTGGTCGGCCACGCGGGCCTGCGGCTGATCGCGGCCCGGCACCGCATCCCGCCGGAGGTCCTGGTGCCCGTCTTCGACCGGATGATCGAGGAGGGCTATCTGACGGGGGACGGCCGGATCTTCTCCCATACGGCGGCGGGCCGGCGCGAGGCGAACGTGATCTCCGAGGCCTGGGGCCGCTGGCTCAACGAACGGCTCGCGGAGGACGGCGCCCGGCCCGACGACGCGCAGCTCCGCGTCGCCGTGGACATGATCGCGAAGCGGCTCCTGGCGGAGGACCTGGCCCAGGAGCTCTCCCCGGCGCCCCACCCGGGCGGCTCCACCCGGGTGGGGGCACCGGCCTGATCCCTCGGGTCAGACGTGGTCCCAGGCCCGGGGGCGGGTCTGCGCCTCCCACTCCGTACGGAGCAGGGCCAGGAGCGCGTTGTCGTGGCGGCGCCCCCGGTGCAGGCAGGAGGACCGGCGTACGCCCTCCTGTGTGAACCCCGCCTTCTTCAGGGGCGGCGTTGTCGGTGTGGGTGACGGCTTCCACGCGGTGCAGGGGCAGTTCGCCGAAGGCCAGGTCGGTGAGGGCGGCCAGCGCGTCGGCGCCGTACCCCTTGGAGCGGTGCTCGGCGGCGAGCAGCAGATAGGCCTCGGCGGTGCCGTCGACGAAGTCCTCCTCGGTGAGGGCTATGTGGCCGATGGGGGTGTCGTCCGGGAGCAGGATGAGGAAGTCGTCGCGGTCCCGGTCCTCGACGTAGGAGACGAGCCGTTCGCGGAGATCGTGGAGCGGGCCCGGCCAGACCCCGATCTCCTGGGCGGCGACCGGGTCGGCGCGCCAGTGCTGGATCAGCTCGGCGTCGTCCGGCTCCATGGGGGTGAAGGCCAGGTGCTCACCGCGCCAGAATCGTTCCCGCGTGGCGTACGGCGCTGCCTCTTCGTCGTCGTTCATGCGCGGATCGTACGAGGCCTTCCGCCCTGGTGGGAAAGGGTTTTCGGGGTCGTGCCGCCGGCCCGGTCTCAGTCGACGAAGACCGCCGTCGCGTAGACCCAGGCGCCCTCGTGGCGGACGAAGCGGCTGTGCTCGTGAAGGGAGTCGGGGCGCCCGTCGTCGGTGTAGTGGGCGCGGAAGGTGACGGTCCCCGTGGTGTGGAAGGCGCTGCCCTCGGTGGTCTCCAGGATCTCCAGCCCCGTCCAGCGCATCGCGGGGTCGAAGTCGACGCCCGGCGGGCGGGTCTCGGGGTGCCAGGTGCGCAGGAGGTACGCCGCGTCCTGGACGACGAAGGCCGCGTACCGGGAGCGCATCAGGGCCTCGCAGGTCGGGGCGGCGGCGCTGCCGGAGTGGAACCGGCCGCAGCACTCCCCGTACGTCGCGGTCAGGCCGCAGGGGCAGGGCGAGGCGGGGGTGATGCGCGGGGCCTGCGGGGCGGCGGGCTGCCGGGGGCGGGAGGTGCGTCGTGACATGGGTCCATTGTCCCCCGGTCCGGCGCGCCGGCCCTCCCCGGTGCCCCGCCCGCCGGCGCCCCTTCCGCTCAGCGTCCCGCCGCGAACCGGCTGCGGTACTCCGTGGGCGTCAGCCCCGTACGGCGGCGGAGTTGCGTACGCAGGTTGGTCGCCGTGCCGAGGCCGCAGGTGCGGGCGATCACGTCGAGGCGGTCCTCGCCGCGCTCCATGAGGCGGCAGGCCAGGGTGGTCCGCTGCTCGGTCAGCCAGGCCAGCGGGGTGGTGGAGAGCTGGGCCCGGAAGCGGCGGTGGAGGGTGGCGGGGCTGACGGCCGCGCGGGCGGCGAGCGCGGACACGTCCAGGCCCTCGGTCAGGTGCTCGGTGGCCCAGTCCAGGAGCGGGGCGAGCGAGGCGTCGGCGACCTCGGGCAGCGGGTGCTCGATGAACTGGCGCTGACCGCCGTCCCGGTGCGCCGGGTGGACCAGTCTCCGGCTGACGGCCACTGCGATCTCGGCCCCGTGGTCGGCGCGGACGAGGTGGAGGGAGGTGTCCAGGGCGGCGGCGCTGCCCGCCGCGGTGATCACCTGTCCGTCGTCGACGAAGAGCACGTCGGGCCGGAGGTCCACCTGCGGGTACCGGGCGGTGAACGCCTCCGCCCACGGCCAGTGCGTGGTGGCGCGCCGGCCGTCCAGGACGCCCGCGGCGGCGAGTGTGAACGTCCCGGTGCAGAAGCTGACCAGCCGGGCGCCGCGATCGGCGGCTCGCCGGATCGCCGCCAGGACCTCCGGTCCGGGGTCCTCCAGCGGGTCGGGCCGATTGGGGACGATGACGGTGTCGGCGCGGTCCACGGCGTCGAGCCCGCGGACACCGGAGAGCTGGAAGAAGCCCGCGTGCATCCGGACCGTGGGGGTGGGCGCGCAGAGCGCGAAGTCGTACCAGTCCACGGGCAGCTCGGGGCGGCGCAGGCCGAAGAGCTCGGTCGCCACTCCCATTTCGAAGGGATTCGAGCCGGCCGACACGATCATGACGACCCGGTGCGAGGATTCTTTCGCCATGTGCGATTCGTAGCACTCACGGGTGCGGCGGTCCAGCGCCCAAGGTGGAGGCATGACCACGGACACGGCACGACCTGCCACCGAACCGATCCTGATCGACGATGCCCTCGGCTCCTTCGACGCGCTGTGGAGCCCGCGCATCATGACCCGCGTCAACGACTACGACGTACGCGTCGCCAAGGTCCACGGCGAGCACGTCTGGCATGTGCACGAGAACACGGACGAGTTCTTCCTGGTGGTGGAGGGCGAGCTGGACATCGCCCTGCGCGACGGGGACGGGCCGGAGGACGAGCGGACCGTGACGCTCCCCCGGGGCGCGGTCTTCGTCGTGCCGCGTGGGACCTGGCACCGCCCGTACGCGGCGGACGGTGCCTCCCTGCTGCTCTTCGAGCCCTCCGGTACGTCGACGGTGGGGGACGCCCACGACCCCGTACCGGACCATGTGGACGCGACGACGGGCCATGCGCTCACGGACCGGCTTCAGGGCTTGCGCGCGACTCCCGCGTAGCCCGGGATCGGCTCGTCACCCGGTACGTCGATGACCTCGCCGAGCTCCGGCCGCCAGTCGGCGGAGAGCGAGACGCCCGGCTCGACGAGCTCCAGGCCGTCGAAGAAGGCGGTGAGCTCGGCGCGCGAGCGGGGGCGCAGGGTCATCCCGCGCTCCTTGTACATGGCCCGTGCCTGCTCGGCGCCCTCCGGGTTGAAGTCGCCGGTGGTGTGCGAGAGCACCAGATAGCTGCCGGAGGGGAGCTGGTCGACGAGCTTGTCGACCAGCTCGGCCGCGCCGTCCTCGTCGTCGATGAAGTGCAGCAGGGCCAGCAGGGAGAGCGCGATCGGCTTCTCGAAGTCCAGGACCTTGCCCGCCGCGGCCAGGATGGCCTCGGGCTTGCGGGCGTCGGCCTGGATGTACTCGGTGGCGCCCTCGGGGGTGGAGCGCAGCAGGGCGGCCGCGTGGGCGAGGACGATCGGGTCGTTGTCGCAGTACACGATCCGCGCGTCGGGCGCGGTCTGCTGGGCGACCTGGTGGAGGTTCGGCTCGGTGGGTATGCCGGTGCCGATGTCCAGGAACTGGCGTACCCCCTGCTCGGCGAGCCAGCGGGTGGCCCGGTGCATGAAGGCACGGTTCACCCGGGCCATGTCCCGGCCCCGGGCGTCCAGTTGGAGCAGCTGGCGGGCCATCTGCTCGTCGACCGGGTAGTTGTCCTTGCCGCCGAGGAACCAGTCGTACATCCGGGCGGGATGCGGCTTGCTCGTGTCGATCTCGATGGCCTGAGGGTCTTGCCCGGTCATGGCGCACTCCGTGGATAGGGGTCGGACAGAACAGGTGGTGGTGCGTCAGGTGAGAAGGAAATCCGCCTGGCCCGACTTGGCACCCTGGATGAACGCGGCGATCTCGCCGTTGGAGTAGATGAGCGCGGGGCCGTCCGGATCGGCGGACTGGCGCACCGCGACCCGGCCGTCCGCGAGCTTCATGGCCTCGATGCAGTTGCCCCCGTTGCCGCCGCTCCAGGGCTTGTACCAGCCTTCGGAGCCGAGGTCGGCGGCCGGCATGCCGTTGTATATATGGTTCATCACAGCTCCTTGCGGAAGTCCCGGAGGATTTCCTTCGTGCGTTGTGCAGTTGCGGCCTGAGCCGCCATGCGGTCCATGACTTCGAGGTACGAGGCGACCTCGGGCCGGGCGTCGAAGTAGACCGCTCCGGTGAGGTACTCGCTGAAGACCATGTCCGGGAGTTCGGGTACGGCGAACCGGAAGAGGACGAACGGCCCGTAGGTGCCCGGGTGGTGGCCGGTCGCGAACTCCGCGATCTGCAGGGTGACATGGGGCAGCTCGGTGGCTTCGAGCAGCTTGTCGATCTGGGCGCGCATCACCTGGGGGCCGCCCACCGGCCGCCGCAGGACGGTCTCGTCCATGATCACCCAGAGCCGGGGGGCGTCCTCCTTGGCGAGCAGTGACTGGCGCTCCATACGCAGGGCCACATGGCGTTCGATGTCCTCGGGCCGGGCCTGGCCGACGGCTCCGGTGCGCATCACGGAGCGCGCGTAGTCCTCGGTCTGGAGCAGCCCGGGGACGAAGTGCGGCTCGTACATGCGCAGCAGGCTCGCGGCGCCCTCCAGGCTGACGTACATGCTGAACCAGTCGGGCAGGACGTCGTGGAACCGCTGCCACCAGCCCGGCTTGTTGGCCTCCTCGGCCAGGTCGACGAAGGCCTCGGCCTCGTCGTCGGCGATGCCGTAGGCCTTCAGCAGCAGCTGGACATAGGGGATCTTGAGGCCGACCTCGGCCGTCTCCATCCTGCGTATCGTCGCGGGAGCGACCCTGAGCACCTTCGCCGCCTGGTCACGGGTCAGGCCGACGCGCTCCCGCAGATCCTGCAGGCGCTTGCCGAGCACGACCTGGCCCACGGTCGGGGCGGACCGCGGTTCGCTCACTTCAGACCTCCCCATGCGCTGTTTTGCGAGCAGTGTGCCACGCGTGCGCCCCCAACGACACAGCCACTCTGAAAATTTCAGAGTGCCCCTTGCCAAGTGTCCCCGTCAGGGGGAGAGTTGGCTGTCGTACCAGTTCGCTCAGTCATGACCGCTCCTCTCACACCGGGGAACGAAGCGTGACGCAGCCCCCACTGTGAGGAATCGGTCGTGGCACCTGGCAGTGCGCTCATCCCCCGGCTCATGGACCTCAGCCCCGGGACGGAAGCGCTCCGTTACTGCTTCGCGCTGCCCGCGCACCCCGAGTCGGTGGCCGGTGCGCGGCAGCTGACCCGGGCCCGGCTGGAGAGCTGGAAGCTGGGCGGCGATGTGTACGACGCGGCCGTTCTCATCGTGTCCGAGCTGGTCACCAACGCGGTCGTGCACACCGCGAGCACCCGCGTGGTGTGCGAGCTGCGCTGTCTCGGCAGACGGCTGCGGATAGCCGTGCAGGACCAGGGGCACCAGCCGGGTGGCCCCCGGCTGCGGCGCTGTTCCGACGACGAGCACGGGCGCGGCCTGCTGCTGGTCGACACGTTGAGCAGCTCGTGGGGCTCCCACGACGCCGGGGACGACTCCGGCCGCATCGTGTGGGCGGAGCTCCCGCACGGTGTGGAGCAGCCATGCTGAGGAACGCGCTGTCCCGGCTGCGCGGTACGCCGCGCCCGCGGGCCGCCGAGGAATCCCGGGGCGGCCGGGTCCAGTTGTCGCTGCCGCCGTCGATGTCGGCCAGCCTGGGGTGCGACGCGGTCGGCGTGCCCGCGCGGCACGGCTTCCGGCTGATGTCCCATCTCCCGCGCACCGGCTGCGTGTTCGCGGAGGCGGACCGCTGGTGGTGGATCGTCCCGGCCGGCTCCGACCTGGATCTGGACTGGCCCGAGCAGGTGACGTACGCCGCCGGAGCACTGGTGCGGGCCGTGCGGCCCCGGCTGATCCACGCCCCGGACAGCCGCACGCCCTACACTCCGCCGATTCCGCTGTATCTCATGGTGTGCCAGGTCACCGGAGCCGCACCGTCCTGGGAGCCGGACGGCGGTCCGCGGGCCGTGTCCGTCCACTGAGACGATCCACCGCCAATTCGAGCCATGCACTGTCGGACACCGGCCGCTGCTGCCGATCGGCGGAGGACGCCGCTCCTCTTCGCGCTTCCGGTTGATAACACCTCATCACAGCGGTGTGCGTACCGTCGAGAACGGGATGGGAGATTTCCCGCGCAACGGCGTGGACACCGTCATATGAAAGCGGCGGGGCCCCTTTCGACCCAGTAGCTCCGCCTGAAGCACCCCGTTCCGATGGTTCTTACACTTGGCCGAAAACCGGCTCCCCGGCGCTGATGCCACAGTGAAGAGTGGGGAACGCGGGGCCGAACAACAGCTCCGATGCATCAATCATTTGTTCGCTTCTACGCACCCTTTGGGGGACGCATGCGCACCGAGATGATTGTCGCCAACGACGCCGCTGACCTGGACCTCGACCTTCGGATCTCCGAAGTCACGGACCAGACGCAGGAGTTCGGCGCCGGAACGTACACCTCGCCGAGCAGCTACGCGATCGGCACCCGTTGTCCCGTCTGCTGCTGACACGGCGCGACGTCCTGACCGATCCGGGACGCGACTGAAATGAGGCGGGGCGGGCCGAGCCCGCCCCGCCTTCCCGCGTCCACCGCGCCATGGGGGAAAGCCGACGTGCGACCTGAGCTGGACCTGGAACTGGACCTCTTCGAAGTCCGCGAGCCGGTGCTCGTACGGATGGCGAGTACGCCGCGCGACCGCGCCGAGAGCCGCGTCGACGCCGCCGACCCGGTGCCGGGGCTGCGCCGCATGGCCGCCGACCCGCTGCTCCGCCAGGCCGTCGAGGTCGCCAGCGGCAGCCTCTCGCTCAGCCTTCAGCGCCTCGCCACCGACGAGGGCGCGGCGGCACTCGGCCGCAAGCGCACACTCAGCGCCGCCAGGACCCTCACGCGATACGCCCGCCGGGCCGGCGGGCGTCCGACCCCGTTCGGCCTGTTCGCCGGCGTCGGCAGAGCCTCCTTCGGCTCCGCCGCCGAGGCCCGGCTCACCGGCCCCGGCGAGGTGTCGGTCCGCCTCGACGGCGGCTGGCTGCACCGGCGCGTCCGCGACTGGCTCGCCGTTCCGCAGGTCCGCCGCCGCACCGACGTCGTCCTGAGTGATCTGTGCGCGCGCCGCGACGGCAGGCTCGTCCTGCACACCGGTGGACGGGAGATATCGGTCCATGACAACGCCCTCGTCGCCGTGGTCCGCGAAGCCGCCGAACGGCCCGTCGCGTACACGGACCTGCTCGACGGTCTGGCGGCCCGCTTCCCGTCCGTCGGGCCCGACCGCATCGACGGCTTCCTCGCCGGGCTCGTCCAGCACGGCTTCCTGCTCACCTCGCTCACGCCGCACCGCATCGACGCCGCTCTGCTCGGCCGTATCGAAGCCGCCGTCGACGGAGCCGTGCCGGGCGCGGCCGAGGGCCTGCGCGCGATCCGCGCCGCCGCCGCCGGCCACGAGGCGGATCCGCCCGGCCTCGGCCAGGACTCCTGGCGCGCTCTGCTCTCCGCCGTCCGCACGCTGGACGGCAGCGCGGCGGACAGCGGACAGCGGCCACCGGTCCATGTGGACCTGCGGATGCCGGCCGACATCGTGCTGCCGCGGGCGGTCGGCGACGAAGTGCGGCGTTACGCCGCCGCGATCTGGGCGATGACGCCGGAGTGGACGACGCTGGATCACATGCGGGACTACCGCGACCGCTTCATCGAGCGGTACGGAACCGCCTCCGCCGTGCCGCTCGGCGACCTCGTCGACCCGCACCGCGGCCTCGGCCTGCCACCCGAGTACGGCGCTCCCGCGGCGGCTCATCCACGCGTCGGCCCCGGCGAGGACGCCGACCGGCCGCGCCGGGCGGCCATCGCCGAACTCACGCAGCAGGCCATCCTCGACGGCGGCGACATCGAACTGACCGAGGCCGACGTGGCCCGGCTGGCGAAGGCGGTCGGACACACGCCCGGCGGACGCGTGCCGCGCACGCTCGAACTCTGCTTCCAGATCCTCGCCGACAGCCAGGAGGCTCTCGACCGGGGCGACTTCCTGCTGCTCGGCAGCCCGCACATCGGCTCCTGGACGGCCGGCGCGACCGCGGGCCGGTTCGCCGCTGTCGCCGGCCTCACCGACGAGCTGGCCGCGCTGGCCGCTGGACCCGGTGACGACGACGCCCTGATGGCGCAGGTCGACGTCATGCCGAGCGACCCGCGCTCGCTGAACATCGTGCAGGTGCCGCCACTGCTGCCGTACCGCATTCCGGTCGGCGTCGCCGACGACCGGGGCGACGCTCACTGCCTGGACTGGCGCGCTCTCCTCGTCGCCGCCGGCGAGGACGGACTGCGGCTGCTGCACGCGCCGACCGGCCGGCCGGTCGTGCCGGTCTTCCCGCACATGCTGGCCCTGGACGCGCAAGCGCCGCCGGTCGCGCGCTTCCTCTCCGACCTCGCCGCGGCCCGGCCCCGAGTGTGGTCCGGCTGGGACTGGGCCGGCCTCGACGTCCTCCCGTACCTGCCGCGCGTGCGCCACGGCCGCGTGCTGACCTCGCCGCGCCGCTGGCTCGCCGGACGCCGCCTGATGGACGCGGCGCGCTCGGCCTCCACCTCCACCTGGCAGGACGGCCTGCGCGACTGGCGTCGCCGCGGCCGCGTTCCCGACCGTATCCAGATCGCGCGCAACGACCAGATGTTCCCGATCGATCTGCGCGAGCCGTGGGACCAGAACCTGCTGCGCGCCGAACTGACGGCCAAGGAGCCCCGGTTCCAGCTGTACGAGGACCTCACCGCCGATGGAGCCGGTCTCGGCTGGAACTCCGGACACAGCACCGAGATCGTCGTTCCGCTCGTCCGCACCGCCCGCGCCACCGCCGCAGCCGGGCCGCGGGAGGACGCGCCGCCGCTCGCCAGGTCCGGCATCCGGATCTCGCCGACCACCGTCCATCTGCCCGGTGAGGACTGGCTGTCCGTCAAGCTGTACGCGCAGAAGGCCGCGCACGACGGTCTGCTCGCCGACCACCTGCCGGCGCTGCTGGCCGAGGTCGACGCGGACGTCGACCGCTGGTTCTTCCTGCGCTACCGCGATCCGGATCCGCATCTGCGGATCCGTCTGCACGGCGAACCGGCCGCACTGCGCGAGCGGGTCCTGCCGGCGCTGACCGCGTTCGTGAGGGGCCTGACCGCGTCCGGAGCCGTACGGACGATGGTGCTGGACGCCTACCGCCCGGAGACCGACCGCTATCTCGGTGCCGCCGCGCAGGAAGCCGCCGAAGGGCTCTTCCTCGCCGACAGCCGGTCCGCGCTGATCCAGCTCCAGGCCCGCCGCGCCGGTGCGGCGGCCGTACCGGACGAGGTCCTGGCGGCCGCCGGACACGCGGTCCTGCTGGACTCGCTCGGCGACTGGGACTGGTGCGCCTGGGCGGACCACATGTTCACCAAGGGGCCCGACCACGAGATCTACCAGCGCCATCGCGCGCTGGCCGACCTGCTGGTGCGGCCCGGAGACATGCCCGGCGACACCGCACGCCGCGCCGCCCGCGAGCTGCGCATCCCGGCGCTCACGGAGGTATGGACCGGCTCTCCCGAGCCACAGGCATACGGAAAGCTGGTGCTGGCGGCCTCGGAGGCCGACCGCGACGAGGCCGTGCTGTCGCTGCTGCACATGCGGCACAACCGGCTCTTCGGCATCGACCAGGCCGCCGAGTCCCGCGCCTACGCGGTCCTGCGCGGAGCCGCACGCACCTTCATCGCCGCCCGCGCGCACGCGGCCCGGACCACCGCCACAGCCGACAGGAGCGCCCGATGACCACTCTCCACGCGGCCGGTCCGCGCGAGCGCGCCGGGGAGGTCTCCGAACAGATCCTGGACCGGCTGGCCGATCCGGCGGCCACCATGGCCGCGACCCGGATCCCGGCCGAGGCATCCGGGAACGGCGAGCCGGAGAACATCTGGGCCGAGATGACGCTCGGCAGCGGCAGTCCGGGGCTGGCCATCGCGTTCAGCGGCGCGGCCCGCACCGGAACCGACCGTACGGCTCGCGCGCACGCGTATCTCTCGGCCGCGACCCGTGCCGCGTCCACCGTTGCCACCTCGGCGAGCGGCATCTTCAAAGGTCCCGGCGCGCTCGGCTTCGCCGTCCTGCTGGCGCACCGCACCACCGGCGGCTACATCTCCGCGCTCGAACGGCTCGACGGCTACCAGCGCGACCTGGTCCGCACGACGATGCCGGCCGTCCCGGACAACGCTCCGCTGTCCACCATCGGCCACTACGAGGTGGTGCGCGGCATGACCGGCGTCGGCCGCTATCTGCTGGCTCGCGCGGAGACCTGCGGCGAGGAGCTGGAGACCGTACTGACCTATCTGACCCGCCTCGCACAGGGTGAGGTGGAGCACCGTGGTCACAAGGTGCCTCGGTGGTGGGCGCTGGACGCGCCGCGGATCGGCTCGGAGGCAGACCTGCCGGACGGTCACCTCAACCTCGGTATCTCGCACGGAGTCGCCGGCCCGCTCGCTCTGCTGTCGCTCGCGTGGCGCCAGGGTGTGCGCGTGCCGGGCCAGCGCGAGGCCATCGAGTCGGCCGCCGCGCTGCTCACGCACTGGGCGGTGCGCGACGCCTACGGTCTCTACTGGCCGCCGCACCTGAGCCTGGCCGACTGGCTGGCCGGTCCGGACGCCTTCACCGCGCCGGCCGGCTGGCCCTCCTGGTGCTACGGCGCTCCTGGCGTCTCGCGCGGCCTCCAGCTGGCGGGCCTGGCGCTGGACCGCGCGGACTGGACCGGCACCGCGAACGCCTCCGTCGAACGGCTGCTGGCTCTGCCGATGGAGCGTTGGGGCATCAACGACAACGCGCTGTGCCACGGCTGGGCCGGAGCGCTGCACCAGCTCGGACGGCTGAACGAACACGTCGGCGACGACCGCGTCGAGGCCGTCCGCGACCGGATCGCGGCCGACCTGGTCGACGCCTTCGACCCGGAGCTGCCGTTCGGTTTCCGCTTCACCATGACGAAGACACCGTTCGCGACGGACGTCTCCGGCTACCTCGACGGAGCGGCCGGCCTGGCACTGGCTCTGGACTCCTACGCGAGCGGCGGCACTCCGGCGGACTGGGACATGCCACTGCTGCTGGCCTGAAGCGTGTTGCGGAGCGGGACTCCCGAACGAACCGCGGCGGCACCGGCCCTGACCCGCCAGGACGCAGCCCTCTGCGACACGCTTCAGGGAGCGTTCAGGTAGGCCAGCTCCGGATGGACCCCTGCGTACCGGTCGACCAGCCGCCGCGCCACCGCGACGGAGTCGACCAGCGGGTGCAGCGCGAAGGCTTGCACGGCAGCCGACCTGGACCCGCTCTCCGCCGCCTCCAGCACCGCCCGCTCCACGGCCTTCACCGCGGTGACGAGACCGACGGCGTGGTACGGGAGCGGCGAAACGGCCACCGGATGGGCCCCGTTGGCATCGACCAGGCAGGGCACCTCCACCACGGCATCGGCGTCCAGCACCGAAAGGGCCGTGCGGTTGCGGACGTTGAGGATCAGCGAGGTGCGTTCGTTGCGGGCGACGGCCCGCATCAGCGCGAGGGCCACCTGTTCGTAGCCGCCGGACTCCAGATCGCTCTCCTCCCGCTCCCCCGCCCCGGCGACGTCCCGGTTCTCCGCCATGTACGTGGCCTCGCGCTCGGCACGGGTACGGTCCCAGGTGGCCAGAGCCGGGGTGCCGGGCTCCCGCATCCGGGCGTAGAACCCCTCCTGCTGGTCGCGGAGGAAGGCGCCCCGGGTCTGCTCGGCCTCCTGGTAGGAGCGGACGGCCTCGCGGTTGAAGTAGTAGTAGTGCAGGTACTCGTTGGGGATCGCGTCCAGCGACCGGAGCAGTTCCGTGCCGAAGAGGCGGCCCTCCTCGAAGGAGCCCAGCAGCTCCGGATCCGCGAGCAGCCGGGGCAGTTCGTCCCGGCCGTCGACGTACAGGCCCCGCACCCAGCCGAGGTGGTTGAGCCCGGCGTAGTCGATCCAGGCCCGGTCGGGGTCGGCGCCCAGGACCCGGGCGATACGCCTCCCGAGCCCGACCGGGGAGTCGCAGATGCCGATGACGCGGTCGCCGAGATGGCGGGACATGGCCTCGGTGACCAGCCCGGCCGGGTTGGTGAAGTTGATGGTCCAGGCGTGCGGGGCGAGCCGGGCGATGCGCCGGGCCAGGTCGACGGCGACGGGGACGGTGCGCAGCCCGTAGGCGATGCCTCCGGCACCGACCGTCTCCTGGCCGAGCACACCGAGGTCGAGGGCGACCCGTTCGTCGGCGGCCCGGCCGGCGAGGCCCCCGACGCGGATCGCGGAGAAGACGAAGTCGGCGCCGCGCAACGCCTCGTCCAGCTCGGTGGTGGCGACGACGGCGGGCGCGTCGGGCACGCCCCGCGCCTGCTCCTCCAGGACCCGGGCGACGGCGGTGAGCCGGTCGGCGTCGGTGTCGTACAGGGTGACCCGGGAGACACGGCCCTCGGCGTGATCGCCGAGCAGGGCCCCGTACACAAGAGGCACCCGGAATCCGCCACCGCCAAGAATTGTCAGCTTCACGCTGCTCGATGGTACGGGGGTGCGCCCCGCGCACGTCGGCGGCGGCGCCGGACCCTCGGGCCCGGTGCCGCCGCCGGAGCGGGTCAGTAGCCGTTCCACCAGCGGGAGACCGCCTGCCAGAGCCGGGCGGGCGCGGCCGGTCGGCGCTGCTGCGGGACCACAGCGGTTTCCGGCGCCGGCTCGGCCGGCGCCGCCGCGGGAGCAGGGGCCGGGCGGGGCTGCGGCGCCGCGCCCGGGGCGTGGGCGGGCTGCGTCCCGGCGAGGGAGTGCACGGGCTCGGGGACGGGACGGGCGGGCGAGGAGATCTCCCAGTCACCCGTCGGACGGACGGCGCGGGCCATCACCGAGAGCGGGTCGGAATCCAGCTTCTGCTGCGGGCTGGGGGCGAACTTCACCGGCAGCTCCACCAGGTGGCGGGACATGATGTTGCCCACCCAGCGCAGCTCGCTCTCCTCCACCCCCAGCTCCAGGTCCGGCAGACGCATCAGCAGCGCGTCGACGCCCACGTCCGCGATCGCCCGGCCGATGTCCTGACCGGGGCACTCGTGCGGACCGCCGCTGAACGCCAGGTGGGCGCGGTTGCCCTCCATGTTGGCGGTGAGGTCGGGGCGGACCGTGGGGTCGGTGTTGGCCGGGGCGATGCCGACGAGCAGGGCGTCGCCCGCCTTGATCTGCTGGCCGCCCAGCTCGGTGTCGCCGACCGCCCAGCGGCCGAAGACGGCGGTGAAGGGCGGCTCGTCCCAGAGGGTCTGCTCCACCGCCTCGGGCACGGTCATATGGCCGCCGCTGAGCCGGGCGCGGAAGCGCGGGTCGGTGAGGACCATGCGCAGCACGTTGGCGATGAGGTTGGCGGTGGACTCGTACGCGGCGATGAGGATGAGGCGCAGGTGCTCCACGACCTCGATGTCGGTCATCGTGGCGGGGTGCTCGACCAGCCAGGAGGCGAAGTCGGGGGCCGGTTCGGCGCGGCGGCGCTCCACCAGGCGCGTCAGCACGGCGACGATGTGGGCGTTGCTGGCCACGGCGGTCTCGGTGCCGCGGGTCATGTCGCGGGCCGCCTGGACGAGCCGCTCGTCGTACTCCTCGGGCATGCCGAAGATCGCGCACATCACCATCATCGGCAGATGGTCCGCGAACTGGGTGACCAGGTCGGCGCTGCCCTTCTCGGAGAAGTCGTTGACCAGGCGGTTACTGAAGCGGTTGATGTGGCGGCGCACCCCGCGGGTGTCGATGCGCTCCATGCTGTCGGTGACCGCGCCGCGCTGCCGCTCGTGCTTGGCGCCGTCGGCGAAGACGCAGACGGGCTGCCAGGTGAAGATCGGGGCGAGCGGGTGGTCCGGGGCGACGCTGCCGTCCTGGAGGGCCCGCCAGCGCCGGGAGTCCCGGGAGAACTGGGAGGGGGTCCGGGTGAGGTGGAGGTTCTCGCTGTGGCCGAGGACGAGCCAGGCGGGTACGTCGCCGTGGAGCAGGACCGGGGCGACCGTGCCGTGTTCGGCGCGGAGCTTGTCGTAGAGGCCGGCGGGGTCGTTCTCCGCCTCGGGGCCGTACAGCCGGCGCAGGCCGCCGGGGCCGGTGCCGAGGTTGTGGGCCGGGCACTGGGGCGGCGGGGCGGCGCCGGGCTCGTGGTGGAAGGGGGTTGTCACAGTGGCTCCAGGGATCAGGACGGCCAAGGGGCGAGCGCAGGTGGGCAGGGTGTACGAGGGGGCGCGCGCCGGGGGAACGGTGCGCGCTCCCGGCCTCGGGACGGCCGGGAACCGTCCCGGGGCCGACGGGGCACCGGGCGAGCGGGAGCGGCCGGAACCGCTCCCACGGGACGGAGCGAGGCGAACGGCCGGAACCGCTCCCACGGCCCGTCAGGCGAGCGGGACGGCCAGGCTGTGCAGATAGCGCATGAGGGTCATCAGCACATCGCGGCTGGAGGCCCGCAGCCGGGCGTCGCAGTCGATCATCGGGACCTCGTCCGGCAGGTCGAGGGCTCTGCGCAGGGCCTCGACCGGGTGGTGCGGTGCGTCGGGGAAGGTGTTGACGGCCACCACGAACGGCACTCCGCGCTCCTCCAGCCGGCCGATGACGTCGAAGCTGACTTCGAGCCGCCGGGTGTCGATGAGGACGACGGCGCCGAGGGCTCCTTCGAAGAGGCCGTTCCACAGGAACCAGAAGCGTTCCTGGCCGGGGGTGCCGAAGAGGTAGAGGATCAGCTCCTCGCTGAGGCTGATCCGGCCGAAGTCCATGGCAACGGTGGTGGCGGTCTTCGTCTCCACCCCGGCGTTGTCGTCCACGCCGACGCCGGCCTGGGTCATGGTCTCTTCGGTCGTCAGGGGCCGGATCTCGCTGACCGAGCCGACCATGGTCGTCTTGCCGACGCCGAACCCGCCGACGATCACGACCTTCACCGCGGCGGTGGCCGTGGTGGGGAGGACGTCCTCGGTGCGGGGTCCGGTGATCGTGTCAGAGCTTCTGAAGTCCATGCATCACCGCTTCGAGAAGGGACCTGTCGGGGAGTGTGGCGCGGACGATCGGCGCTCGCGACTCGATGAGTTCGGTCGCGAGGAGATCGCTCAGGAGCGAGGTGACCACGCTGAACGGCAGGCTGAGGTAGGCGGAGATCTCGGCGACCGATAAAGGCGCCTGACAGAGCCGCAGGATCGCGGCCTGCTCCGGCTGGAACGTCGGCGAGGGCTCGGCCTGCGCGACGACCATCGTGACCAGGTCGAGCGCGGCGCGCTCGCTGTCGTCGAGATCGCCGGTGATCACGTACAGCCGTTCCGGATCGCTGAGCGCCGGATCGGTCTTGCGGCGTTCTCGTCGGGGTCCGCTCATCCGGACTGCCCGCCGTGGCGGGGCGGACTGGTCAGGTGGGCGCCGATCCGCACGACCATGTCCCGCATCCGGGCGCCGACCAGGCCGGCGTCCACGGTCTCGCCCGCCAGCACGGCGAGATAGGCACCGGTCCCGGCCGCCATCAGGTAGAAGAATCCGCCGGTGACCTCGATGACCACGAGCTTCATCAGGCCGTCGCTGTAAGGGATCTCGGTGGCCACGGCGGCCGCCAGGCTCTGCAGCCCGGCGCAGGCCGCCGCCAGCCGGTCGGCGACATCGGGGTCGCCGCCGTGCATGGCGATGCGCAGCCCGTCCGAGGAGAGCACCACGATCTGGTGGATGCTCGGCACGTCGTCGGCCAGTTCCTTGAGCATCCAGTCCATGTTTCCCCGCTGCTGGATCACTTCAGGTCTCCCTTGTCCCACGCGTCATCGGAGTCTTCGCCGTGCTTCGGTTCCTGCGGTACGCCGTTGACGGCCTTGGTGAAGGCCTCCAGCCAGAGGCCGGGGGGCTTCTCGCCGGAGCCGCCGGGCCCGCCGGGTCCGGCAGGCGCGCCGTACCCGCCGTCGGGGTGTCCGCCCCGGCTCGGCAGGCCCCCGTTGACAGGGGCGGGCGGCGGCGGGGGCTGCTGCGGCAGGTTGTGCGAGCCGAGCGGGGCGCGGCCCCGGCTGCGGCGCTGCGGCAGTCCGTTCTCGGTCCACTCGGTGACCACCGGGACGTCGTCCTCCATGGCCGCGGCGGGCGTGGCCGGACGGGCGGCCGCGGCGGGGGCACCGGCGGGGACCGGTGCGACCACGGAGGGCACCGGGCCGGTGGCGGCGGGCTTGGGCTTGGACTTGCGCTTTCCGGGCGGCGGCACCACGTGCTGGAGCTGCGACATGTCCAGCGAGCTGGTGGGCCGCGAGGTGGCACCGATGCCATGGGCGATGCCCGGGGCGGGTCCGGTGGTGATCATGTCGCGCGGCACGATGAGGACCGCGCGGACACCGCCGTACGCCGACTGGCGCAGCGACACCTGGAGCTGGTACATCCGCGAGAGGCGTCCGACGACGGCCATGCCGAGCCGCGGGGACTCCCCGAGGTCGTTCATGTTGATGCCGGCCTGGGCCTGGGCGAGCATGTTCTCGGCCCGGGCGCGGGCCTCCTCGCTGAGGCTGACGCCGCCGTCCTCGATCTCGATGGCGATACCCGTCTGCACCTCGACCGCGGTGACGTGCACCCGGGTCTGGGGCGGCGAGTAGCGGGTCGCGTTGTCTAGGAGCTCGGCGCAGGCGTGGATGAGCGGCTCGACCGAGGTGCCGACGATGGCGACCTTGGCGATCGAGTGCAGATCGACGCGCTGGTACTCCAGGATGCGGGACATCGCGCCGCGCAACACGCTGAACAGCGGTACGGGCTTGGGCCACTGGCGGCTGGGCCTGGCCCCGCCGAGGACGGCGATGGAGTCGGCGAGCCGGCCGATCAGCGCGGTGCCGTGGTCGATGCGGAGCAGGTCGTCGAAGACCTCGGGGTTGCGCCCGTAGTGGTCCTCCATCTCCCGCAGTTCACTGGCCTGGCGGTGCACGATGGCCTGGACGCGGCGGGCGACGCTGACGAAGGCGCGCTGCGCGGAGTCACGCCGGGCCTCCTCGTTGTCGATGACTTCGAGGACCTGGTAGATCTGCTCGCGCAGCGCCTTGGGCAGATGCCGGTTGGCGGCGTCCGCGTCGACGATGTCGCGCATGACCTCCTCGGGCGAATTGCCCACCCGTAGACGCCTGATGGCGGCGGGCATGACCTCCTTGGTGAGCCGCACGGTCTCGGAGTCATGGCTGAGGATGCGGTGTTCCAGGTAGGCGATGCGCTGTTCGTACTCCGCGCGCTGGGCGGCCATGGCGCGCCTGCGGCGGTGCAGCGCCACGGTGAGCACGGCGACCACGAGCGTGGTGATCGCGCCGCACACGGCGACTGGTATCCGCGCGGCCGGGACCACCAGGGCCACGCCGGCGGCGGTGGCGCCGGCCAGCAGGACCACGGGCGGCAGGACTACGCGGACGACGGGGACTTCTCTGTCGGTCGGCGGTGATTCAACACGGACCATCTAAAACCCTCTGGCGGTTGATTCCGGGATGTATACGCACGTGAGCGGAGACTCAGGAACAAGTGCTCGAATTCGCATCAACTCGACTTCACTGCGCGTGAGCTTAGCCAGATCAGAACAGGGGATCGGCATATTCACCCAACCCCCTGCGGGAGCCCGCGAAGAGGAATACACTCGCCAGTTTTCCCACTCACCGCTGTGGAGCGTGCGCGAGGAGTGACGATGGCGGGAAAGGGGCTACGCCTCACCCTCTACGTCCCGGCTGACGGGACGGGATCGATCCAGGAATAGGTGATACCCGGTCAATTTGCTTGACCAGTACCTTATTTCGTACCGCAGAACAGGACAAAGGCACAGGTGATCGAACCGGATCGAAAGGAGCAGATTCCTGAACACTCGGCGGGTGACCCGGAAAAACACTGTGCTGACGCGTATACGCCCGCAGATTCCACGGACCCTTGAAGCGCCCCGCGCGGGCGGCCCCGCAGCGGAGATCATGGCGGTCGGCGCCACCCCACGGGGGCGTCGGCGGGTACCCGGAGTGACGACGACAGGGAGCGGGCGGAAGCATGACGGCGACAGGTGACTACACGATCGCTTCGCTGGATACGGGGCTCCGCGCCATGCGGCTCTTCCTCACCCATGACACCCTCACCGTCACCGAGGCCGCCGGGCACCTCCGCGTCGGACGGTCCACCGCGCACCGGGTCCTGAGCACCCTGGAGAGCCGGGGGTTCGCGATCCGGGACACGTCCGGGCGCGGCTACGCGGCGGGCCCGGAGCTGGTGCGGATCGGCCGGCCCGCCGGTTTCGGCCGCGCGGCCCGCGACCGGCTGGGGCCGGTGCTGGAGGACGCGGCCGGGCGGACCGGGGAGACGGTGTGGAGCGTGGCACTCATCGGCGACCAGGTCATCGTCACGGACGGGCGCGAGTCGTCCCATCCGGTGCGGGTGGCGCTGGAGTTGGGGCGGACCGGCCCGGCCCATGCGGGCTCGGGCGGGCTGCTGCTGCTCTCCCGCATGACGGCGGACCAGGTGTGCGCGCTGTACCCGGACGAGGAGCTGGAAGCGGTCACCCCGGCCACGCTCACCTCGCGGACGGCCCTGCTGGACGAGCTAACGGTGATCCGGCGGAGGGGCCACGCCGTCAGCCGGGGCGCCTCCGTCCCGGGCATGACCACGGTCGCCGTCGCCCTGGCCGGATCCAGCTGGCGGGACCGGCTCGCCCTGGTGGCCGCGGCCCCGGCGGACCGCTCCGGCGACGCGGCGCTCGCCGAACGGGCGGAGCGGCTACGGGAGTCGGCGGCGCTGCTGGCACCCGCACCGCCGTCCTGACCCGGCGCGACCGGCGGCGTACGAAGCCCTCAGCGCCGCGCTCCGCCGATCCGCCCCTCCAGCTGCACCAGCAACTCACTGAGCCGGGAACCGAGTTCGCCACGGCTTCCGTCGTCGAGCCCCGAGAGCACCGCCCGCTCGTACGCGAGCTGTTCGGGCAGCAGCCGGTCGACCAGGGCGCGGCCCGCGTCGGTGAGGCGGACATGGGCGACCCGCCGGTCGCGCTCGTCGCCCCGGCGGTCCACCAGGCCGCGTTCCTGGAGGGCCCGCAGCCGCTTGGTGACGGCGGCGCCGGAG
This sequence comes from Streptomyces cyaneofuscatus, assembly GCF_033109485.1. Taxonomy (NCBI): domain Bacteria; kingdom Bacillati; phylum Actinomycetota; class Actinomycetes; order Kitasatosporales; family Streptomycetaceae; genus Streptomyces; species Streptomyces cyaneofuscatus. The sequence continues at coordinate 939,303 of NZ_CP137002.1, forward strand.
GAGAAGGTCTCCCGGGCGAGCTCGCCCGGTGTGAGTTCCCGGGCGGTACGGCGGACAGCACCGAGGAGGTCGAACTCGGGGCGGGTCAGTCCGGCGGAGCGCAGCGGGGCGTCTTCCGCCTGCTGGAGCAGGGCGGCGCAGCGGTTGATCCGGCCGATGATCTCCATCGGGCCGGTGTCGAGCTCGGGATCGACGGCCTGCCACTGCCGCACCACCAAGGCCACGATGTCGTCGGTCACGCCGCTCCGTTCGCCGGGGCAGGGGCCACCGCGCCGCTCCGCGTCTCCGGGGCGCGGACCGGCGGGCCCTGCCGTTGTGCTGTCGCGGCGAGCGTACGGTGTCCGGCCCGCTCAGCCGCGAGAAGCCGCTGCTCGGGCAGGGCGCGCTGCCACCACTCCCCCGCCGCGATGTCGGCGGCCTCGCGCAGTTCGACGAGGCGCGCGGTCAGCGCGCGGCGCGCCCGGTCGAGCCCGTCGGGGCCGGTGTGCGCCCGGTCCGCGTACGCCCTTTCGGCAGCGGCCCGGGCCTGTGCGGCGGCTTCGAGGGCGCGCTCGACGCGGCCCGCCGCCCTCCGGTTGGTGATGAGCACCGCCGCGAGGAACCCGGCGAGCGCGCCGAGGACGGTGTCCAGGACCCGGTCGCCGACAAGTTCCCCGGCCGGGTGGGTACCGCCGAACTCCAGGACCAGGAGGGCCATCGGGGTGACGGCGACGGAGCCGAGCCAGTAGTTCCGGGTGATCAGGGCCTCGGCGGCGAAGCTGAAGAAGAGGCAGCACAGGACGAGCGCGAGCGGGCCGGTGCGGGAGAGCGGCAGGACGGCGGCGAAGACCAGGACGCCGAGGAGGTTGCCGAGGGTGCGCTGGAGGGTCCGGTTCCAGGTGAGGGTGGTGTTGGCCTGGTAGAGGGAGGCGGCGGTGACGATGGCCCAGTAGGGGCGGCCGACGCCGAGGGCGGCGCAGAGGTAGCCGGCGAGCGCGCAGCCGATCAGCGTACGGGCGGCCACGGGCAGCAGGTGCGATCCGGGGCCGAGGCTGCGCAGCAGCGTGCGACGGGCGGCGCGGCGGCCACCGGAGACGCGCAGGGCGGCCCGCTCGGCGTCGATCCCGTACAGCTCGGCGGCCGTACCGGGTGCGGGCGGTGGTTCGGGGACGGGTCCCCGGGCGCGGGTCAGGGCGGCCCAGGCGCGCAGCCGGTCCGGGTCCTGGTCCGGATGCGCGGAGGCGCCGGCCGCCTCGGCGTGCACCACCAGCCGTTCCAGGGAGCGCCGTACGGGGGTGGGCCGGCCGGAGGCGAGCAGGCACTGCCAGGCGGCGTGCACGGCGGCGGCCGCGGTGTGGCGCGTACGGGGTCCGGGTTCGGCCACGCGGTCGGCGGCGGCTTCGAGGGCGCGGGCGACCGCGCGGCGCTCGGGCCCCTCACGGCGGATCAGCGCGGGCCCCACACAGACGAGCCAGGCCACCGCACCCGCGCCCAGGGTCAGCGCGAGGTGGGCCGGGACCTGGCCGAGGCGCTGCGGTGCGAACAGTGCGGCGGAGCTGACGAAGGTGAGGATCACGTGGCCGGGCGGGCCGATCCGGACCGCGTCGCACGCCGCCTTCTGCGTGGCGGCGAGGAGCGCGCCGACCGCGACGAGCACGGCGGTGGAGTGTGTGAGCGAGGCGGTGACCAGGGCGGCCGCGAGCCCGGCGGTCATGGAGAGCACGACGCCCGCCAGGGTGCGGGCCCGCCGGGCGTACGGCAGGCCGTGCCCGTAGAGCGCGCAGAGCGAACCGGCCATCGTGTACATCACGAGGTCGAGCCGGCCGAGGGCCAGGAGCGTCAGATGCGGTACGGCGGAGGCGGCGACAACGCTCAGCGCGGGCTTGAACCAGGTGTCCGAGGGGCGGTTGAGGCGCAGTGGGGCGGCCAGCGGGAGGCCGCGGGCGAACGGCTGCCGCGGCCGGGGGGATGCATCACTGGGTGTATCACTCACCCACATACGTTAACAGGTATTACACCTGTAAAAGATTTTCCCTCTGTCGCACCGCCCGGCCGTCCGGCACACTGTCCCGCGGAATCGGTGACCCATATTCTTTGAATCTTCATGCACCTACTACGATGACGGGCCATGACCAGGGTGAGCGCTCGGACCGACCGGCAGCGGTGCCGCTCAGGCCTGCCCGCCTCGCTGGGCTGGATGTTCGCCCTGCTGGCCCTGCTCTTCTGCTGCTCGGTCACCACCCCGGCCGCCGCTGCCGTGCCGGTGGCGATGGAGGCTCCGGGCCCGGCCCCCGTACGGACGCTGACTCCGGTGCCCGACCTGGCCGTCGAGCCGGCCGTCCTGGCCGCCCCCGCCGACCGGGGGCTCGGGACCTCGTGCCACGGCAGCTCGACCCACTCGGCGGCCATCGTGCTCCCGGTGTCGTCCGCGCCCGTGGCCCTCCCCTCCCCCGTGGCCTTCGTGCCCGCCGCCCCGCTGAGCGGGGCGGCCGCCATCCGGGGGCCCTCCCACGACGGTGCCCACTCCGTCGATCAGCTGCGTCTTCAGGTCCAACGGATCTAGAGCCGGGTCTGCTTCTCCCCTGCTCTCCGGACGACCGCTGCTTTCCGCACGACCGCTGCTTTCCCGCACGACTGTCTGCATCCCCGCATCCGCTGAACGACGAGGACCTTCCATGGCTGCCGCCAAGAACAAGAACTCCCCCGCCAACGCCCGCCGCGCCAAGCTGGAGGAGGCCCGCCGCAAGGAGCGCGCCCGTGAGCGCCGGGGCCGCCTCATCGCCATCGGCGCGTCGGTCGCCGTGGTCCTCGCGCTGGTCGCCGGAGGCGGCTACCTGGTGTACCAGGCGAACGAGAAGGAGAAGAAGGAGGAGCAGGCCAAGGCCTCCCCCGTCACCGGTGAGCGCAGCTGGGACGACCTGGGCCGGGAGCACGTGGCGACCAAGGTCGACTACCCGATGAACCCGCCCGTCGGCGGCGACCACAACCAGGTCTGGATGAACTGCAACGCGGACGTCTACACCGCCGAGATACCGAAGGAGAACGCCGTCCACTCCCTGGAGCACGGCGCCGTCTGGGTCACGTACAACGACAAGGCCCCGGAGGCGGACGTCAAGGCGCTCACGGACAAGGTCAAGTCCACCCCGTACTCCTTCATCAGCCCGGTCAAGGACCAGAAGGAGCCCCTCATGCTCAGCGCGTGGGGCAAGCAGGTGGCGGTCGATGACGCCTCCGACTCCCGCGTCGGGCAGTTCTTCTCCAAGTACGTGCAGGGACCGCAGACCCCTGAGCCGGGTGCCGCCTGCACCGGCGGACTCGACAAGTGACCTCCGCGACGGGCCCGTTCTCCTCCACCCGGCGGATGGTGCTCGCGGGCGCCGCCGTGCTGCTGCTCGCGGTGGGTCTGGTGGCGCTGATGGTGGTACGGCCGTCCGCGGCGTCCCCCTCCGCGAAGGCGGCGCTGTCCGCTCCGGCGGAGGAGTCGGCGGACGCGGGCTTCGCCCGGGACATGGCGATCCACCATCAGCAGGCGGTGGAGATGTCGTTCATCGTGCGGGACCGTACCGACGACGAGGACGTGCGGCGGCTGGCGTACGACATCATCAACACCCAGGCCAACCAGCGCGGCATGATGCTGGGCTGGCTGGAGATGTGGGGCCTGCCCAAGAGTTCGGCGAAGCCGCCGATGGCGTGGATGGGCCACACGGTCAAGCCGACGGGTGACGGTTCGCTGATGCCGGGCATGGCGACCGACGCCGAGCTGGAGGCGCTGGAGGCGGCCGAGGGCAAGGCGGCCGAGGTGCTGTTCCTGCGGCTGATGACCGTGCACCACCGCGCCGGCGTGGACATGGCGCGGGCCGGGGCCGAGGCTGCGGGGACGGACGTCATCCGGAATCTGGCGCAGGGCATGGTCAGCGGCCAGCAGTCCGAGATCGGGCTGATGGCGGACATGCTGAAGGCCCGGGGCGCGAAGCCCTGATAAGCGGGGCGGCCCCTTCCGGTGTTCACGGAAGGGGCCGCCTCTCCGCCGCGCCGCCCGCCGTGTCCGCGATCGCATAGGCTCGGCGACGATATGAAGAGCATCCTCACTCCGCTGGGGCCCAAGGCCGACAAGGACACCGTGCGACGGCACAATCTGAGCCTGGTACTGCGCGCCGTGCGGGACGAGGGCGAGAGCGGTGAGGCGACCCGCGCCGGGGTCGCCGCGCGGGTCGGCCTGACCCGGGCCGCGGTCTCCTCGCTGGTCGAGCAGCTGATGGACAGCGGGTTCCTCACCGAGTCGGGCAAGACGTTCAGCGGGCAGGCCGGGCGCCCCGGCACCGCGCTCAAGGTGGCCCGCACCGGCCCCGCCGGGCTCGGTGTGGAGATCAACATCGATTACGTCTCGGTCTGCGTGGTCGACCTCGCGGGCACCGGCCGGGTCCGGCAGACCGAACACCTCGACAACCGGGGCGCGCCCGCCGAGGACGTCCTCGCCCGAGCGGCCGCGATCGCCGCGCGGACCCTGGACTCGGCGCGCGAGCAGGAGCTGCGGCCGGTGGGCGTCGCGCTGGCGCTGCCCGGTCTGGTCTCCGGCGGCGCGGTACGCCAGGCCCCGAACCTCGGCTGGAACGAGGTCCCGGCGCAGGACCTGTTCGGCGACGCGCTCACCGCGCTGCGCCCCGGCCACCCGGTGCTCCCGGTCGCCTCGGAGAACGAGGCCAATCTCGCGGCCCTGGCCGAGCTGTGGTTCGGCGGCCTCGGTGACGTACGCAGCTTCCTGTATCTGACCGGGGAGATCGGGGTCGGCGGCGCGCTGGTGCTGAACGGCGAACTGCTGCGCGGGGCGCACGGGTTCGCGGGGGAGATCGGGCATGTCGTGGTGGACCCGGACGGGCCGGAGTGCCGGTGCGGGTCGCGGGGCTGCCTGGAGCAGTACGCCGGTCAGAGCGCCCTCCTGCGGGCCGCCGGGGTCGACGGGCCGGGGGCCGGGGGCGGCTCCGGCGTGCTGGAGCTGGAGCGGCGCGCGCGGGCCGGGGACGAGCGGGCGGTGGCGGCGGTCGCCGAGGCGGGGCGGATGCTGGGCCGGGTGGTGTCGGGTGCGGTGAACCTGGTCGACCCGGACGCGGTGGTGCTCGGCGGGATCTACCGGGGCCTGATGCCGTGGCTGTCGCCCCCGGCCGACGAGGAGCTGACCGGCCGGGTGGTGTCGGGGCTCTGGTCCCCGGGCAGCGGCCGGCTCCGCGCGTCGTCGGTGGCGGGGGACGCGGCGCGGGGCGCGGCGGCGCTGGTGGTGCAGGACGTGCTGGACGACCCGGTGGCGTACGCGGAGCCGTCGGGCGGGTGAGCCGGGGGCCCCGGCTCACCCTTGCCGTCAGCGCACCGCGAGCAGGTGGTCCATGGCCAGCTGGTCCAGGGCCTCGAAGGCCATGCCGCGTTCCGCCGCCGCGTCCACGTCGAACTCCTCGTACGCCGTGCGGTCGGCGAGCAGGGCCGCCAGGCCGTCCCCGGCGGTGGGGCGGGCCAGCTCGTCCAGGCGGGAGGCGCGCAGCGCGGCCCGGACCTCGGGGTCGGCGCGGAAGGCGGCCGCCCGCTCCTTGAGGATCAGGTAGTTGCGCATGCACCCGGCGGCCGAGGCCCAGACGCCGTCGTAGTCCTCGGTGCGCGGGGGCTTGAAGTCGAAGTGGCGGGGGCCCTCGTAGCCGCTCTCCAGCAGGTCGACGAGCCAGAACGCCTGGCGCAGGTCGCCCGCGCCGAAGCGGAGGTCCTGGTCGTACTTGATGCCGGACTGGCCGTTGAGGTCGATGTGGAAGAGCTTGCCGGCCCACATGGCCTGGGCGATGCCGTGCGGGAAGTTGAGCCCGGCCATCTGCTCGTGCCCGGTCTCGGGGTTGACGCCGACCAGCTCGGGGCGCTCCAGGCGCTCGATGAAGGCGAGGGCGTGGCCGATGGTGGGCAGCAGGATGTCGCCGCGCGGCTCGTTCGGCTTGGGCTCGATGGCGAAGCGGAGGTCGTACCCCTGCTCGGTGACGTACTCGCCGAGCAGGTCGAAGGCCTCCTTCATCCGGTGCAGGGCGAGCCGTACGTCCTTGGCCCCGCCGGACTCCGCGCCCTCGCGGCCGCCCCAGGCGACGAAGGTGGTGGCGCCGAGTTCGACGGCGAGGTCGATGTTGCGCAGGGTCTTGCGGAGCGCGTAACGGCGTACGTCGCGGTCGTTGGCGGTGAACCCGCCGTCCTTGAAGACCGGGTGGGTGAAGAGGTTCGTGGTCACCATGGGCACGACGAGGCCGCTCGCGTCCACGGCCTGGCGGAACCGCTTGACGACCGCCTCGCGGTCGGGCTCCGGCGCGCCGAAGGGGATCAGGTCGTCGTCGTGGAAGGTCACGCCCCAGGCGCCGAGCTCGGCGAGCCGCTGGACGGACTCGACGGGGTCGATGGCCGCGCGGGTGGCGTCGCCGAAGGGGTCCCGGCCCTGCCAGCCCACGGTCCACAGGCCGAAGCTGAACTTGTCCTCGGGGGTGGGGGTGAACCTGTCCCCGGAGGTGGGGGTGGTGCGTTCCGTCATCGTCGTCCGACCGCCTTCGCCTGCCGTCGGGGCTGGGCCGGAAGCCCCGAACCCCTATTTGTTCAGTGTCATGACTAATCATGCACAGGGTCCCCGCCCGGCGTAACCCCCTGGTCTACGGCGAGTCGGCGGGAGACCTGTTCGCCGGGCCGCGGATCACGTAATTTGTTCGCGGTACAGCCGAATGAGCCCGATCCACCCTGCGAAAGAGGCCGCCCATGTCGTCACGTACCGTCGTCATCGGCGTGGACAGCTCCACCCAGTCCACCAAGGCCGCCGTGATCGACGCCGTGACCGGCGAGCAGCTCGCGGTGGGACGCGCCCCCCACGTCGTGACCGGGGAGGCCGGCGCCCGGGAGAGCGATCCGGAGGTCTGGTGGCGGGCGCTGGGCGACGCGGTGGCGGCCGGGCTGAAGGAGTCGGGCCTGCCCGCCCGCGCGGTGACCGGGATCGCGGTGGCCGGGCAGCAGCACGGGCTCGTCGTGCTCGACCGCTCGGGGCGTCCGCTGCGGCCCGCGCTGCTCTGGAACGACACCCGCTCCGCACCGCAGGCCAACGCTCTCACCGCCTCGCTCGGCGGTCCGGACGCGTGGACCGCGCGGACCGGTTCCGTACCGGTCGCCTCGATCACCGCCTCCAAGTGGCAGTGGCTGCGGGAGATGGACCCGGACGCGGCGAAGGGGGCCGTAGGCGTGCGGCTGCCGCACGACTTCCTCACCGAGCGCCTCGCGGGCGTCGCGGCGACCGATCCCGGCGACGCCTCCGGCACCGGCTGGTACGCCACCGCGACCGGCGCCTACGACCCCGAACTGCTGGACCTCCTCGGCCTGGACCCGTCCCTCCTCCCCGAGGTCGCGCCCACCGGGGCCACCCGCATCGGGTCGCTCACCGACGCGGCGGCCGAGGCGCTGGGGCTGCCCGCCGGGATCGCGGTCGCGGCGGGGACCGGCGACAACATGAGCGCGGCCGTGGGCCTCGGCCTCGGCGGCGCCGGGCTGCTGGACCACCCGGTCCTCTCCCTCGGCACCTCGGGCGTGGTCTTCGCCGCCTCCCGCACCCGCTCCACCGCCCCGGCGCTCTCCGGGTTCGCCGCCGCCGACGGTACGTACCTCCCGCTGGCCTGCACCCTCAACTGCACGCTCGCCGTGGACAAGGTCGCCTCCCTCCTCGGCCTGCACCGCGAGGACACGGCCCCCGGCGGCGAAGCCGTACTCCTCCCGTACCTCGACGGCGAGCGCACCCCCGACCTGCCCACCGCCTCCGGGCTCCTCACCGGTCTGCGCCACGACACCACCCCGCAGCAACTCCTCGGCGCCGCCTACGAAGGCGCGGCCGTCACCGTCCTGCGGGCCCTGGACACGCTGCTACGGGCCTGCGGCCTGGACCCGGACGCCCCCGAGGTCGCCGCCCGCCCGCTGCGGCTGATCGGCGGCGGCGCGCAGGGGCGGAGCTGGGTGGAGACGGTGCGCCGGCTCTCCGGCCGCCCGGTCGTCATCCCGGCGGGCGGCGAACTGGTCGCCCTGGGCGCGGCCGCGCTCGCCGCGTCGGCTGCGGGCGGCGGGGACCCGGTGGCGCTGGCGACCTCCTGGGGCGCCGGTGATACGGGGAGTCAACTCGACGCGGTGGAAAGGGATTTGGAGACCTGGCAGCGGGTCACCTCGGTGCTGGACCGGGCCTCGGAGCCGCTGCTCGGCGGCTGACGGATGAGCCGGGGACGGCCGCCGACGGCCCCGGTTGGGAATACGAACTGATTTTCCATAAGATCCGGCGATGATCACAAGAAATCGGCTGACGACCGGGGTGTGCATAGCGCTCGCCACCCTGGCCGCCGGGCTCGGCTCCGTGCTCCCCGCAGCCGCCGACGGACCACCGGCCACCCCCGCCCCCAAGGTCGAACTCGTCCTCGACGTCAGCGGCTCCATGCGTACCCGCGACATCGACGGCCAGTCCCGGATGAACGCCGCCAAGCAGGCGTTCAACGACGTCCTGGACGCGGTGCCCGAAGAGGTCCACCTCGGCATCCGCACGCTCGGCGCCGACTACCCGGGCGACGACCGCAAGGTGGGCTGCAAGGACACCAAGCAGCTCTACCCGGTCGGCCCGCTGGACCGCACCGAGGCCAAGACCGCCGTCGCCACCCTCGCCCCCACCGGCTGGACCCCGATCGGCCCGGCGCTGCTCGGCGCGGCCGACGACCTCGAAGGCGGCGAGGCGACCCGCCGGATCGTCCTCATCACGGACGGCGAGGACACCTGCGGCCCGCTCGACCCGTGCGAGGTGGCCCGCGAGATCGCCGCGCGCGGCACCCATCTGGTCATCGACACCCTCGGCCTGGTGCCCAACGCCAAGATCCGCCAGCAGCTCACCTGCATCGCCGAGGCCACCGGCGGCACGTACACCGCCGTCCAGCACAAGGACGACCTCTCCCGCCGCGTGAAGCAGTTGGTGGACCGGGCGGCCGAGCCGGTCGTGACCCCGGTCGCCACCGAAGGCGCGGCCAGCTGCTCCGCCGCGCCCGCGCTGAAGCCGGGCCTCTACACCGACCGCCAGGTGATCGGCGAGCACCGCTGGTACCGCGTCGACGTGCTGCCCGGCCAGGAGCTGCGCGCCTCGGCGAGCGTGGCGGCGGACCGCGCCGTCGACAACGACTACGGCGTGCTGCTGCGCGCGGTGACGGACACCGGACGCGAGATCGTCCGGGGCGAGGCGTCCGGCACCGGACGTACGGATGTGATCTCGTCCGGCCTGCGCTACCCGAAGGCCGAGGTCGAGGACGGCGACAACGGCAGCGGCAAGCCCGCCGCCGAGACCGTCTGCCTCCAGCTCTCCCACGCCTTCTCCGCGCCCGCCTCGGTGAAGCGGACGCCCGGTCTGCCGGTCGAGCTGACCGTGGACCTGGTGGACGGACCCGACCAGGCGTCCGACGTGGCGGCCTTCGGCCTCGGCCGCGGCTGGTGGCTGCTCGGCGTCCTCGTGCTGACCGGACTGGTCGCGGGGCTGCTGTTCGGCTGGATCTCGCGCTGGCGCATCGCCGTATGGAGGACCAACTGATGGTGACGACGACTTCCCGCCGCGCCCGTGGCGTGCGGCGCGCGTTCGCCGGGGCGCTGCTCGCCGGGCTGACCCTGTTCACCTCGGCGGGCACGGCCGTGGCCGACGACCCGTCGGCGAGCGCGAGCCCCGGCGACGAGGGCCCCGGGCCCACCGAGGCCGGCACCACGTTCCGTACGGCGACCGCGCTCCAGCAGGGGCAGAGCGGCACCGCGCAGGCGTCGGCGGGCGACTACCTGTACTGGGTGTTCCCGGCCGACGCCGGACAGCGGGCCACCGTGAAGGCGACGGTGAAGCTCCCGGAGGGCGAGGTGAAGCGCTCGGGCTCCACCTGGCAGATCGACGTGTACGACGGGCTGCGCCGCCGCCAGGCGTGCCAGTACGGCCACCAGACCCGGAAGGCGGCGGCCGACGCGTCGGCGGTCGAGCTCTCCTGTGTGCTGCGCACCGTACGGTCCTGGTCCGAGCCGTGGGCGAACGACCCGCTGCCCGGCAGCTACTACGTGCGGCTGACGGTGGTGAACCTCCCGGCCGACGAGCTCGGGCTGCCGTTCGAGACCGAGGTGCGGGCCGACGTGGTGGACGCCGGCGGCGCCCACCACGTGGACGGCGCGCTCGCGGAGCCGCTGGTGCCGGGCATCTCGGTGACGGGCGCGTCGGGGGCCCCGCAGGCCCGGACAGCCGCTGAGCCGGAGGACGGCTGGGCGTCGGGCTGGTGGACGACCCGCTGGCTGTGGACGGTCGGCGGCGGTGTGCTCGCCGCGCTCGCGGCCGTGTTCGGCTACACGCTGACGCGGGGCCGGGGCCGCCCGGCGCATGTGCCGCACAACGTCTGACAGCTCTGAGATCAGGTGGCGGCCTCCCCGCACCTCGAAGATCCTGAACGGGTTCGCTTCGAGACGGGGAGGCACCGCCGGTGTGGCAGTTCTTCGCGGACAACCCGTGGGTGACCGTGTTCGCGGTGATCACGCTCGGCGCGCTGCTCGGCATGGTCCGCTTCGGCCCGGTACGGCTGGGGGCGGCCGGTGTCCTCTTCGTCGGCCTCCTCGTGGGGGCGCTGGACGAGGACATCGCCGCCGCCGTGCCCGCCGGGGTCTCGGCGCTGGGCCTCGCCCTGTACGTCTACACGGTCGGCCTGGAGTCGGGCCCCGCCTTCTTCCGTGAACTGCGCGGCCAGCTCCCGGTGATGGCCGGGGCCGTGGTGGCCCTGGCGGTCACGGCGGTGGTGGTGGGCTTCGTCGGGCACGCCTGGTTCGGCATCAGCGGCCCGTTCCTCGCGGGCGGGTACGCGGGCATCGGCACGACGACCCCGGGCCTGGCCGCCGCCCAGGACGCCTCGGCGGATCCGACGCAGCCCGCCGTCGGGTACGCCATCGGCTATCCGCTGGCCGTGGTGATCACGATCCTCTTCGTCTCGGCCATCGCGGCCCGCCGCACCTGGACCGCCCGCCGGGACCCCGACTCGGGCCTCCCCGCCACGCTCGTCACCCGTACGGTCGAGGTGGCCCGGGAAACCCGCTGGCCCGACGTCCCCGGGGTCCCCGCGCACCGGGTGCTGGCCAGTGAGTACCGCCCCCACGGCGGGGTCACCCGGGTGGCCAGGGAGCTGGACCGCCTCTCCCCCGGCGACCAGGTCGTCCTGGTGGGCGGCGAGGTGGACGTACGGGCGGCGACGGAGGCGCTCGGCTCGCTCGCCCCGCGCCACCTGCTGGACGACCGCAGCGCGGTGGACTACCGGCGGGTCCTGCTCACCAACCCCGACCTGGCCGGGCACACGGTCGCCGAACTGGGCCTCGGCGAGAAGTACGGGGCCGTGGTCAGCCGGGTCCGCCGCGGCGACTTCGACATGCTCGCCCACGACGACCTGCTGCTCCAGCTCGACGACCGGGTCCGGGTGGTGATGCCGCGCGAGCGGACGAGCGAGGTCACCACCTACCTTGGCGACACGGAGGCGAAGGTCAGCGAGGTGAGCGCTGTCAGCCTGGGCCTCGGCCTCACCCTGGGGTTCCTGATCGGCATCCCCTCCCTCACCCTGGGCTCCACCACCCTGGCCCTGGGCACGGGCGCCGGCCCGCTGGTGATGGGCATGATCCTGGGCTGGCGCCGCCGCACGGGCCCCCTCGTCTGGACCCTGCCGACCCGGGCCAACCTGACCCTGCGCCAGATCGGCCTGCTGCTCTTCCTCGCCGTGGTGGGGCTCACCTCGGGCTACTCGTTCCGCGAGAACGCCTTCTCGCTCTTCGGCCTGAAGCTGGTGGCCGTGCTGGCGATCGGCGCGGTGGTGAGCTACTCCCTGCTGGTGCTGATCACCAAGGGGCTGGGCCAGAGCCGGGAGCGGACGATGGGGCTGCTGTCGGGCTATGTGGGCAACCCGGCGATCGTCGCGTACGCCAACAGCCGGGCGAGCGACAGCCGGATCAACAACGGCTACTCGACGCTGTTCGCGCTGGCCATCCTGGTCAAGATCGTCTGCATCCAGCTGATCGTGGGGCTCTGAGCGAGCAGGCGATCACCGGCTCACGGGTCAGCTCTGCGCGGTGTCGTCGTCCGTCCGCCCGGCGCTCCCGGCCGTGCCCGCCTTCTCGCGCATCTTGCGGACCAGCTCCGCCTTGCGGTCGGCGGCGTTCTGGCGGTCGAGGTTGCGGTGCGGGCCGTTGTTCTGCCGTTCCGCGCGGGACTGCCGCTTGCGCTGGCCGCCGCCCTGGCCGACGGGGTTGTTGATGTTCTTGCTGTCGGTCATGGGTTCTCCCGGTTGATGGTGTGCGGTGACCTACGGATGCGACGCCGGAGGGCGTCAGCAGGGGCCCATCACGCTCTCACTCGTCCATCGGCGCCTGGAGGAACACGGGAAAGACGTTACCTGGTCCCCGGGGACCGCTCCGACCGCCCTCACCGCAGCCGTACGCTCAGCTGGGCGCCCAGCTCCCGGTAGCCCAGCGCCGCCGCGACCCGGCGGGAGGCGGCCGGCCGGGCCCGCCACTGCGGGAGCAGTCCGGCGGCGAGGGCGTGGGCGGTGGCCTCGGACGCCACCTGCCGGGCGAGGCCACGGCCCCGCGCGTCCGGTGCGGTCAGGACGCAGAGGTGGGCGGTGTCGCGCGGCCAGAGGGCGTAGCCGGCGGCGGCGAGGACCCGCGCGCCCCGTCCCGTACGACGAAGACCGGTGAGGTGATCTCCTGGCCGCTCAGGGCGGTCCGTACGGAATCCGCGGCCGGAGCCGTGGGCGCGGTGATCAGGGCCGCCTCGCCGATGGTCACCACGCCCACCCAGGACGGCGGCGCCAGGGTCGAGTCCGGGGCGACACACACCCCGGGAGTTCCGAAGGCCGCGTCCGGTGCGGCTGCCAGCTCCTGCCACAGCGCTCGGGCGCGGCCCGCCGTTGCATCGATCGACATGGCGGAATTGTCACATGAAGAGGAAAAACCGCAGTCATCTTCTGTTCGAATCTGGTGGCCGCTGCGACTACGCTCGACAACTCGCGTACTCCACAAGGCTGCTGACGGATTCCGGCCACGCCGGTCCGGCGCCCTGGCGGAGTGCCGGCCTCATCGCGTTCGATGAAGTGCGAACGATCGCGCGCCGCCCGTGGCGCGCCCCAGGGAGCGGAGTCCTTTCGATGTCCACGCAGACCGGCCCGGCGCTCGACACCCCGTCGCGCGGCCGTGAGTTCGTACCGGGCCCCAACGGGCTGCCGCTGCTCGGGAACCTGCCGCAGTTCGGGAAGAACCCCCTCGCCTTCTTCGAACTCCTGCGGGGCCGCGGGGACATGGTGCGGTGGAGGTTCGGGCGCAACCGGTGTGTGTTCATCTCCGATCCGGATTGCATAGGCGAGCTGCTCACCGAGACCGAGCGCACCTTCGACCAGCCCGCGCTCGGTGTCGCGTTCCGGGCGGTGCTGGGCAACGGGCTCATCGTGGCGCGGGGCCGGGACTGGCGGCGTAAACGGTCGCTGGTGCAGCCCTCGGTGCGGCCCAAGCAGGTCAAGTCGTACGCGGCCACCATGGCGTCCTCCGCGGTGGAGCTGGCCGACGCCTGGTCGGACGGTCAACGCGTCGACATCAAGCGGGAGATGGCGGCCCTGACGCAGAAGATCGCGGTGCGCACCATCTTCGGCGTGGACACCCCGGCGGACTCCGAGGCGATGGGCCGGGCGATGGATGTGGCCCAGCTGGAGATCGGCAAGGAGTTCGCCGGGATCGGGGCGCTGCTGCCCGACTGGGTGCCGACGCCCGGCCGGGCGCGGATCAAGAAGGCCGCCGCCGTCATCGACTCCGAGGTGGGGAGGGTGGTGGCCCGGCACCGCGACGGGGAGACCGAACGGCCCGACCTGCTCAGCCGGTTGCTCACCGCGGTCGACGAGAGCGGCGAGCGGCTCAGCGACGAGGAGATCCGCGACGAGACGGTCACCCTGTACATCGGCGGCCATGAGACGACCAGCTCGACTTTGGTGTGGGCCTGGTACCTGCTCTCCCGCAACCCGCGGGTGCGGGCCGCGCTCACCGAGGAGCTGGACCGGGTGCTCGGCGACCGGGAGCCGGGTTTCGAGGACTACGCCCAACTCACGTACGCCCAGGCCGTGGTGAAGGAGACTCTGCGGCTGTTCCCGACGATCTGGCTGATCACGGGGGTGGCGAAGGAGGGGGCCCGGCTCGGCGGTCAGCCGATCGAGGAGGGGACCCGGGTGTGGTCCAGCCAGTGGTCCACGCACCGGGACGCGCGGTGGTTCCCCGAGCCGGAGGAGTTCCGGCCGGAGCGCTGGGACCCGGAGGACGGTGACGAGATCCATGAGTACGCGTGGTTCCCGTTCGGCGGCGGGCCCCGGGTCTGCCTGGGGACCCGGTTCGCGATGGTCGAGTCGGTGCTCATCCTGGCCGTGCTGGCCCGGCGCTTCGAGCTGGACGTCGAGCCCGGCGTCATCGAGCCCGTACCGAGCCTGACGCTTCAGCCGGACCGGGATGTGCTGGCGACGGTGCGGGCGCGGTAGCCGGTCCGGTGGGCGCCCGGCTCCCTGACGGAGCCGGGCGCCGGGTCCTCAGCTACCGGGAAGCCACTTCTTCCAGACGTCCGGGTGGCGGTCGATCCAGCGCTTCGCCGCCTCCTCCGGGGTGAGCCGCTGGGAAGCGATCATCTCGGAGACCTCGTTCTGGTCCTTCTCCGACCACTGGAACTTCTTCAGGAACGCGGCCGCGTCGCCGCCGCGCTCCACGAAGTCCGCGTTGAGGAACTTCTGCAACGGCGTCGTCGGGTAGGCGCAGTCGATGTCCTTCGGGTCCTTGGCCGCGCACTCGTCCGTGTACTCGGGGAGCTTCACCTCGACCATCGGCACCTCGTTGAACAGCCACTGCGGCTGGTACCAGTAGCTGAGGAAGGGCTTCTTCTCCTTGGCGAACTGCTGGATCTGGGTGATCTGGGCCGCCTCGGAGCCGGCGAAGACCACCTTGTAGTCCAGGTCCAGGTTCTTCACCAGGGCCACGTCGTTGGTGACGTAGGACGGCGAGCCGTCCATGAGCTGGCCCTTGCCGCCGCTCTCGGCGGTCTGCAGTTCCTTCGCGTACTTGTTGAGGTTCTTCCAGTCCGTGACGTCCGGGTTCTTGTCGGCCCAGTACTTCGGCACGTACCAGCCGATGTGGCCGGTGACCCCGAGGTCCCCGCCACGGACGATGGTCTTCTTCTCGTCGACGTACAGCTTCTCCTGGTCCGGGTGGCCCCAGTCCTCCAGGATCGCGTCCACGCGGCCCTGGCTGAGGGCGTCCCAGGCGGGGACCTCGTCGGTCTGGACGAGGTCGACGCGGTAGCCGAGCTCGTCCTTGAGGAGCTGCTCGGCCACGGCGACGTTCGCCTGGGCGCCGACCCAGGACTGGACGGAGAGGGTGACCGTCTTGACCCCGGCGGGGGCGGCGAACGGGGAGGACTGCTCGGTCATGTCGGCGGCGCCGCAGCCCGCCGTGGTGAGCAGGGCGGTGGCCGAGGCGAGCGCCACGAGCAGGCGCGTGCGGGAGCGGTTCATCTCAGCTCTCCTGTCGCTGGCGGCGGGCGGTGGGCTGGGTGACCCGGTCGAGCATCAGGCCGAGGCAGACGATCGCGGCTCCGGCGACGAGCCCGGTGGCCAGGTCGCCCTGGGCGAGGCCGAGGACGACCTCGTAACCGAGCGCGCCCGATCCGACGAGTCCGCCGATGATGACGACGGCGAGGACCAGGACGACCGCCTGGTTGACGGCGAGCAGCAGGGAGGGCCTGGCCAGGGGTAGTTGGACCTGGCGGAGCTGCTGGCCGGTGGTGGCGCCGAGCGAGCGGGCGCACTCCATCGCCGCCGGGTCGACGCCGCGCAGGCCCTGGGTGGTGATGCGGACCACGGCGGGCAGCGCGTAGACGATGGCGGCCGCCGCTGCGGGGGCGCGGCCGACGCCGAAGAGGGCGACGACGGGGATCAGGTAGACGAACTGCGGCATGGTCTGGAAGACGTCCAGGACCGGTCGCAGCAGCCGTTCCAGGCGCTCGCTGCGGGCCGCACCGATCGCGATGCCGAAGCCCAGGACCAGGGTGACCGCCACGGCGGCGAGGACCTGGCTGAGGGTGTCCATCGACGGCTCCCACACACCGAGGACACCGATCGCGGCCATGGCGAGGACGGCGGTGGCGGCGGTGCGCCAGGTGCCGATGGTCCAGGCGAGGGCGGCGACGATGAGCAGCACCGACCACCAGGGCAGCCCGGTGAGTCCGCTGCGCAGCGGGTTGAGGACGCCGCTGGTGAAGTGGGAGGCCAGGTCGGCGGTGCCGCCGACGACCGGCACGCCGGTGTAGAGGTGGTCGACCATCCAGTCCTTGGCGGTGTTCACCGGTCCGGCGATCGCCACGGTGACGTCCTCGGGCCAGACCCGGCCGTCGGTGAGCCGTCCGACGAGGGCGACGGCGGCGGTGGCCACGGCGGCCAGGGTCCAGCCGCGCCAGCCCCGGAGGAAGGCCGGGCCGGTGGGCTCGGCGCCGATGCGGCGGCCGGCGGCCTCAGTCGTACGGTCCAGGACGACGGCCAGGAGCACGATCGGGATACCGGCGGCGAGGGCGGCACCCACGTCGACGGAGGAGAGTGCCTGGTAGACCCGGTCGCCGAGGCCGCCGGCGCCGATCACCGAGGCGATGACGGCCATGGAGAGCGCCATCATGATGGTCTGGTTGAGGCCGAGGAGCAGCTCCTTGCGGGCCAGCGGCAGCCGGGCCGTGAGGAGCCGCTGCCGTCCGGTCGCGCCGAGCGAGGCGACGGCCTCCATGACGCCGCTGTCCGCGCCGCGCAGGCCGAGCGCGGTGAGCCGCGCCATCGGCGGAGCCGCGTAGACGACGGTGGCGAGGACCGCTCCCGGGACGCCGATGCCGAAGACCAGGACGACGGGGAGCAGATAGGCGAAGGCGGGCAGCACCTGCATGGTGTCGAGCACGGGGCGCAGCACGCGGAACGTGCGGTCGGAGAGTCCGGCGGCCAGACCGAGGAGCAGGCCGAGGACGACGGAGGCGAGGACGGCCACCACCATCAGGGCGAGCGTCTGCATGGTCGGCACCCACATGCCGAGCAGCCCGCAGGCCAGGAACGACACGGCCGCGGTCAGGGCGAGCCTGATGCCGGCGACGCGCCAAGCTACGGCGGCGGCAAGCACGGTGACACCGGCCCAGCCGAGGGCCAGGAGCACCAGGTAGACGGCGCGTACGGAGAGCACGACGGCGTTGCTGATGTGGCCGAAGAAGTAGAGGAAGAGCGGGTGGTTGTCCCGGTTGGAGACGATCCAGTCGGTGACACTGCCGAGCGGCCCGGACAGGTCGGCGGTGAGCGCGTCCGGCCAGATGCCGCCGCCCCAGCGGCTGTGCGCGAGGGGGACGAGGATGACGGCGGCGAGCGCGAGGAGCAGGAGCTTCGCGGCGGCCGGGCGTTCGCGGAGGGCGGCCAGCGGTCCCCGGCGCGCGCCCGCTTGCGCGGGGCGGACCGGGGTGGCCTGGGCGGTGGCCATCAGACGGTCACCGCGCGGGGGCCGTCCGGAGCGTCGGGGGCGGTCGCCTTGCCGGGGGCGGTCGCCGTGCCGGGATCGGTCGTGCCGGCCACGACGTCCAGCAGGCACGCCTGGTCGACGACGCCGACGAGCCGGCCGCCGTCCATCACCCGGGCGGCGGGGTCGCCGGAGCGGGAGACCGCCTCGATGGCCTCGGACACCGTGGCGCCGGGGCGTACGGCCGGGCCGCGTTCGCTCTCCCCGGCGAGCGCGGGGCGCATCGCGGTGGCGACGGTGAGGACCTGCTCGCGCGGCACGTCGCGGACGAACTCGCGTACGTAGTCGTTCGCGGGCGAGCCCACGATCTCCTCGGGCGTGCCGAGCTGGACGATCCCTCCGTCGCGCATGAGCGCGATCCGGGTGCCCAGGCGCAGCGCCTCGCTGAGGTCGTGGGTGATGAAGACCATGGTGCGGCCCTCCTCGCGGTGCAGCCGGACCACCTCGTCCTGCATCTCGCGGCGGATGAGCGGGTCCAGCGCGCTGAACGGCTCGTCGAAGAGGAGGACGGAGGGGTCGACGGCGAGTGCGCGGGCCAGGCCGACGCGCTGCTGCTGGCCGCCGGAGAGCTGGGACGGGCGGCGGTCCTCCAGACCGGCCAGGCCGACCTTCTCGACCAACTCGGCCGCCTTGGCGCGGCGTTCGGTCTTGCTGAGGCCCTGGATCTCCAGGCCGTAGGCCACGTTGTCCAGCACCGTGCGGTGCGGCAGCAGTCCGAAGTGCTGGAAGACCATCGCGGCGCGGTGGCGGCGCAGTTCGCGCAGCCGGGAGCGGTCCATCGCGAGGACGTCCTCGCCGTCGATGGCGAGGGTGCCGCTGGTGGGCTCGATCAGCCGGGTCAGACAGCGTACGAGGGTCGACTTGCCGGAGCCCGACAGGCCCATGACGACGAAGACTTCACCCTTGCGGACGTCGAACGACACATCGCGTACGGCGGCGGTGCAGCCGGTGGCCTCGCGCAGTTCGGCGGGCGGGAGGGAGGCGTGCTCGCTGCCGGGGATGCGGTCGGCCTTGGGGCCGAAGACCTTCCAGAGGTTGCGTACGGAGAACACGGCGTTCTCGTCGGTGGCCTGAACTGCGGCCTCGGTGGCCTGGGTTGCGGTCATCGGACATCACCTCCGGTGCTGGTACCGGTGACCGGCACGGCGTCACGCGCCTGGTCGCCGAGGAGTTCGGCGCACTTCTCGCCGACCATCAGGACTCCGATCATCGGGTTGACGGCGGGCATGGTCGGGAAGACGGACGCGTCGGCGATCCGGATGGACTCAAGGCCACGGATGCGCAACTGCGGGTCCACGACGGCCTCGTGGTCGTCGGCGGCGCCCATCCTGCAGGTGCCCGCCGGGTGGTAGACGGTGTGGGCGACCTTGCGTGCGTACTCGCTGATCTCCTCGTCCGAGGTGATCTCGGGGCCGGGGCAGACCTCGCGCTTCAGCCAGTGGGCGAGCGGTTCGGTGGCCGCGATCCGACGGGCGAGCTTGATGCCGTCGACGAGGGTGCGGCCGTCGTGGTCGTCCTCGTCGGTGAAGTAGCGGAAGTCCAGGGCCGGCTTGACCTCGGGGTCGGCGCTCGTGAGGTAGAGGCGGCCCCGGCTGCGCGGCTTGGGGATGTTCGGCGTCATCGACACCCCGTGCTCGGGCTTCTCGTAGCCGAGCCGCTCCGGGTTGTCGGTGAACGGGATCTGGTAGAAGTGGAACATCAGGTCCGGGCCCCGCGATCCGGGGTCGCGGCGGACGAAGAGTCCCGCGTCGGAGTCCATCGCGGAGTTCTCCGGGATGGGTCCGTCGGTCTCCCAGACGATGACGGACTCGGGGTGGTCGAGCAGGTTCCCGCCGACGCCCGGCAGGTCGTGGCGCACCTCGATGCCCAGCGCCTCCAGGTCCTCGCGCGGGCCGACCCCGGAGTGCAGCAGCAGGCGCGGGGTGTCCACCGCGCCCGCGCAGACGATGACCTCACGGGCCGCTCGCAGCAGGATCTCCTCGCCGTCCGTCGTCCGGACGTGTACGCCGGTGGCGCGGGTGCCGTCGAACTCCAGGCGGTACGCCCATGTCTCCAGCAGGATGCGGAGGTTGGGGCGGTCACCGGCCTCGATGTGCGGGTGGAGGTAGGCGACCGAGGCGGAGGAGCGCTTGTTGTTCTCCGGGTGGTAGGCCAGGTCGAAGAAGCCGACGCCCTCGTGGAACGGCTTGCTGTTGAAGCTGTCCACGCGAGGGACCCCGGCCGCCGCCTGGGCGGCGTCGACGAAGTCGCGGGCGATGGCGTTGCGGTCCTTCTCGTCCACGGGCACGATGTTGTTGCGCAGCTTGGCGAAGTACGGGTCCATCGCGGCCGCGCCCCAGCCCTCGGCGCCCGCCTCGGCCCACTCGTCCCAGTCGCCGGGCAGCGGCTTGAAGCTGATGAGGGTGTTGTGCGAGGAGCAGCCGCCGAGGACCCGGGCCCGGCTGTGCCGGATGTGGGAGTTGCCGCGCGGCTGTTCGGTGGTGGGGTAGTCGTAGTCGAGGTCGCCGCCGAGCAGGCCGAGCCAGCGGCGCAGGGTCAGCACGTCGTCGCGGTCGATGTCGGTGGGGCCGCCCTCGATGACCGTGACGGTGGTGTCCGGGTCCTCGGTGAGCCGGGAGGCGATGACCGATCCGGCTGTGCCGCCGCCGACGATCACGTAGTCGGCCACGGGGCCGTCGGGGTCGGGGACTGCGGTGCTGCGGGGGGTGGGAGGCATCGGTCACTGCTCCTTCTGCAAGGTTCGTGCGTGTGCGTGGTGCTGCGAACAGCCGGGCGGGGCCGGGCGGTTACGGAGATGCGTCCCGGCCCCCGCAGGTGTCAGCCGGCGAACCAGCGCTGGGGGCGCGGGTTGAGGTTCTGGTAGATGTGCTTGGACTCGCGGTACTCGGCGAGCCCCGTCGGGCCGAGCTCGCGCCCCGTACCGGACTTGCCGAAGCCGCCCCACTCGGCCTGCGGGAGGTAGGGGTGGTAGTCGTTGATCCAGACGGTGCCGTGGCGCAGCCGTCCGGCGACCCGGCGGGCCCGGCCCGCGTCCGTGGTCCAGACGGCGCCGGCGAGGCCGTAGTCGGTGTCGTTGGCCAGCGTGATGGCTTCTTCCTCGGTACGGAAGGTCTCGACGGTGAGGATCGGGCCGAAGGTCTCCTCGCGGACCACCTTCATCTCCCGGTGGCAGCCGTCGAGGACGGTCGGCCGGTAGAAGTAGCCGCCTTCGGGGCGTACGTCGCTGGGCTTGGGCCGTTCGCCGCCGGCCCGGACGATCGCGCCCTCCTCGCGGGCGGAGGCGACGTACGCCTCGACCTTGGCGAGCTGCTGGGCGGAGACGAGGGGGCCGCACTCGACGCCGTCGAGGGTGCCCCGGCCGAGGCGGATGGCGTCGGCGCGGCGGGCCAGCTCGGTGACGAACCGCTCGCTGATGCTGTCCTGGATGATCAGGCGGGCGCCGGCGGAGCAGACCTGGCCGCTGTGGAAGAACGCGGCGTTCAGGGCCTGGTCGACGGCGGTGTCGAAGCCGTCCTCGGTGGCGCAGGCGTCGGCGAAGACCACGTTGGGGTTCTTGCCGCCGAGCTCCAGAGCCACCTTCTTCACGGTGGGGGCGGCTGCCTGCGCCACCTTCGTACCGCTGGCGAGGCCGCCGGTGAAGGAGACCAGGTCCACGTCCGGGTGCTCGGAGAGCCGGGCGCCGACCGGGTCGCCCGCACCGGTCACGAGGTTGGCGGTGCCGTCGGGCAGGCCGGCCTCGGCGAGGAGCTTGATCAGGTGGACGGTGGAGAGCGGGGTGACCTCGCTGGGCTTGAGCACGAAGGTGTTGCCTGCGGCGAGGGCCGGGGCGATCTTCCAGCTGGCCTGGAGGAGGGGGTAGTTCCAGGGGGCGATCAGGGCGCAGACGCCGACGGGCTCGTGCACGACGATGCTGTGGACGTCGGGGTCGCCCGCGTCGACGACCCGGCCGCCGCTCTCGTTCATCACGAGGTCGGCGAAGTAGCGGAAGGCGTTGGTCACGTCGTCGACGTCGACCCGGCCCTCCTCCAGGGTCTTGCCGGTGTCGCGGCTCTCGGTGATCGCGATCTCCTCGCGGTCCCGCTGGAGGAGGTCGGCGACCCGGCGCAGCAGCCCGGCCCGCTCGGCGACGGGCTTGTGCGGCCAGGGGCCGTCGTCGAAGGCGCGCCGCGCCGCCGCGATCGCCGCATCGGTGTCCTCGACGCCGCCTTCGGCGACGACGGCCAGGACGGTGGCGTCGGCGGGGTCGAGGATCTCGCGCGTCGCGCCTGATCCGGCGGCCCGCCAGCTGCCGTCGATGTGGATGGTGCTGAGCGCCGACATGTCGTGTTTCGCCTTCCGTACCCGAAATGCCCCCGCCGGTTCGGCCGAGGGCGTCCTGCGCGGTGGACCGGGGTACGGCCACACCAGCGGTCCGGGCCCCTCCCCCGTCCGCCGGAATGTATGCCAAGAATTTCACTCTGCGTGACGCAGCTCACTCAAAGGCGCTGGTCGGGGTGGTGTCGGGTGTGGGGCGGGTCACTGGCGGGAGCGCGTACAGGCGCGGCCTCAGCCCAGCAGCACCGGGAAGGCCGCCATGTCGTTCTGCGTCATCACCGGGAGCTTGGTGATCTCCGTGTCCGGGACGGCCAGCCGCAGTCCGGGGAAGCGGGCGAAGAGCGCGGGCAGGGCGACGGCCGCCTCCACGCGGGAGAGGGCGGCGCCGGGGCAGATGTGCGGACCGTGGCCGAAGGTCATGTGGCGGTTGCGGGTGGCGCGGGTGATGTCGAAGGCGTCGGCGTCCTCGCCGTGCTGCCCGGTGTCGCGGCCGATGGCGCGGTAGGAGATGACGACCCCCTCCCCCTCCTTGACCACGGTGTCGCCCACCGTGATGTCCTCGGTGGCGAACCGCATCAGGAGGTGGGTGGTGGGGGTGTCCCAGCGCAGCGTCTCCTCGATCACCGCGTCCCAGCCGGCCTCGCCGGACAGCACCTTCGCCAACTGGTCCGGGTGGGAGAGCAGTGCGCGTACGGCGTTGAGGATGAGGCCGATCGTCGTCTCGTGCCCGGCGGCGACCATCGCCTTCAGGTTGCCCACCACCTCCTCCTCGGTGAGCGGCTCGCCACCCTCCTCGGCCAGGATCAGCGCGCTGGTGAGGTCGTCCGTCGGGTGCGCGGTCTTCTCCCGTACGAGGTCGGTGTAGAAGACGTCCAACTCCGCGAGCAGGGCGAGGCGTTCGTCCTGCGGAGTGAGCATGGAGAAGAACGCCTTGTACTGCCGGGTCAGCATCGCGTGCTGGGACTCGTCGACGCCCATCAGCATGCCGACCACCCGCATCGGGAGCGGCTGGGCGAAGACGGCCTTCAGGTCGACGACCCCGTCCTCGCCCCGCGCCGCGTCGAGGTTGTCCAGCAGCTCGTCGGTGAACTTCTCGATGGCCGGGCGGATCGCTTCGAGCCGCCGGGGGGTGAGCGCCTGCGAGGTCTTGGTGCGCAGCCGCCGGTGCTCGGCCCCGTCCACGGTGAACATCGAGCGCCCGGCGTCGATCATGGCGATCAGCGGCCACGCGTGCGTGACCACCCCGCTGCGCCAGAGCCCCCAGGCGTTGATGTCCTTCACCAGCCGCGGGTCGACGAGGAGTTGGCGCGCCTCGGCGTGCCGGGTGACCGTCCAGGCGGGGACCCCGAGCAGCTCGATCCGGGCGAGCACACCGGCGTCGCGCAGCCGCGCGGTCTCACCGTCCAGGTCCTGGACCATGGGGTCGATGGTGACGGTCCCGGCGCTCGGGCCGGTTTCCGCTGCTCCGGTGTGCGGGCATTTCACAACGCGTCTCCTGTCGTGCGTACGGGGGTGAAGCGGACGGGCAGCGCGGTCATCCCGCGCAGGAAGGCGGACGGCCTGCGCACCAGCTCCGTCGCCGGTACGGCCAGTTCGAGGTCGGGCAGCCGGTCCAGCAGCACCTCGATGCCGGTACGGGCGATGATCTCGGCGATCTCCTGCGCGGGGAAGGGGCAGCGGTACTCGCCGTGGCTGAACGCCAGGTGGGAGCTGTTCCCGCCCTGCCCGGAGCGGACCACCTGGTCCGTGACCTGCTGCCGGATGTGCGGATCGGCGTTGGCGGCGCCGAGGCCGAGGAGCAGCATGTCGCCGCGGGCGATGTTCTGCCCGCCGAGCCGGGCGTCGCGCGAGGCCCACCGGCCGGCCAGGATCTGGGTCGGGCCGTCCTCCCAGAGCACCTCGTTCATGGCTTCGGCGACGCTGTGCCGGCCGCCGGAGAGGGCGTCGGCGAACTGGTCCTCGGTGAGCATCAGCCGGGTGGAGTTGCCGATCCAGTCGGCGGTGGTCAGGTGCCCGGCGGCCGTGATGGCCATGAGGTCGAGCGCGTACTCCTCGTCGGTGAACGGTTCGGGATGGGCGAGCATCCGTGAGGTCACGTCGTCCCCGGGGTGCGCCCGCTTGGCCGCGACGAGCCGGTGCATGTGCTCGCCGAAGCGCAGGTGGGCCTTCTGGGCGCCGGGCCCGCCGTCGGCGAGGTCCTTGAGCACCTGGGCGATGTCGGCGCCCTCGTCGTCGGGGAAGCCGACGAGCCGGGCGAGCACGAGGACGGGGAGCGGCTCGGCGAACTCGGCCACCAGGTCGGCGGTGCCCCGGCTGCACACGGCGTCGATGAGCCGGTCAGCCAGCTGCTCGCAGTGCTGCCGGATCTCGAACGGGTCGGCCGCTTCGAGCGCGGGGACGACCATCTCCACATGGCGCCGGTGCTCGGCTCCGGCGGTGAAGTAGATGGACGGCATGGGGGTGCCCACCATGGGGAGCAGCGGCCAGTCCGCGGGGATGTTCTCCCACTGGTTCCACAGGGAGACGTCCCGGGGGTACAACTCCCCGTCGCTGGTGACCTGGTGGAGTTCCCGGTAGCCGATCACCAGCCAGGCGGGGAATCCGCCGGGGAGCTCGACCGGGACGACGGGGCCGTGGTCGCGCCGCATCGAGCGGTAGAGCGCCTGGGGTTCGGTGTGGAAGCCGGGCCCGCTGAGCGGAACGGCTCCGTTGCCGGAGCCCATGGGGCAGCCACCGCCTCCACCGGCCGGGGGCGCGGGCGTGGCGGACGAGGGGTTCGTCATCGTACGGACTCCAGTGGCGACGGCTTCGCGCGTTGCGACCATACGATCAACGCGGCACCACTATAAGGAGGTTCCGTGAACCGACGGGGCGGAATCGCGCCCTTTTTGCCTACTCCAGCCCGCTTCCGCGCGACGCGTCGATCACTCCCGTACGACATCTGCGCAGGTTTGATCACAAGATCGACACCGGACCCGCCGCGTCCGGTTCGGCGCCGCTACGCCATCTCCCCGGGGCCGCCCGACGGCTCGGCGAACGCCACCCGGACCTCCCACCGGCCCGTGCGCAGGGTCAGTCCGTCCGTGAGGTCCTTGACCCGTTCCGCGTCGGTCATCCAGAGGTTGACGGCCGATCCCAGCAGGACCGGGTCGAGGAGGGGTCTCCGCTCACCCCAGGAGCGTTGCGTGCGGGCCTCCAACCGGCGTCCGCCGCGCAGCCGGACGAGGCAGCGGCTCCCGTCCAGCCGCGCCACGAGGACGTTGAGGTTCTCGTACCGCACGGCGGCGTCGGCGGCCCAGTCCAGGGCCGCCACCTCGGCGTCGGCGACCGTCCGGGCCAGCACCTCGGCCGCGTGGGGCCAGTGGGGATGGTTCTCCTCCGTCGTGACGGCGTAGAAGCCGAGGGCCTCGGTGTGGTGCCCGGCCACCAGGGGCCGGCGCCGGAGGTCGACGGTGCCCCCGAGGTCATGCGCCCCGGTCACGTCGTACGCCGTGGGGGAGGTACGGCGTACGGGCTCCGGAGCCGGTACGGGCAGCGGCCGCGGGGCCGCGTCCGGCACCCCGACCCCGCGCCCGGCGAGGAACGCGTACATCCTGGCCCGGGTCACCTCACCGGAGGTGTCGACCGAGGCGAGCTGGCGGTCCACGACGGGCCGCAGCCCGGCCGGGTCGTGGCCGCGGGCCGCCGCGAGCAACTGCGCGTACACATCACCGTCGGGATCCAGCCGTGGCGCCTCCTGCCCGAACGCGGCTGCGGGCGACGCCGGATCCAGCTCGTCGAGGCCCGTGGCGGCGAGCAGGGTGACGCGGTCGGCGGCGGCCGAGTAGAACGTCGTACTGCCGTGGTCGCCGACCACCCAGTCGCTGGCCACCACGGCGGCACGCCACCCCTCCTGCGGCGGGATGATCATGAGCCCGGCGTCCATCGCGGCGCCCAGCCGCTCCAGCACCCCCGGGCGGCTGTGCCGGGCCCACACGTTGGGGTGGAAGACGGCCGCCACGGCGAACTCGTCCGCCGGGAGCGAGGTGACCAGGCGCAGCGGCAGCTCCGGATGGCGGCCGAGCAGCGAGTGCCGGCTCCAGGTGGAGTGGACGACCACCAGCCGCCGCCCGTCGACCGCGCCGAGCCGCGAGCGGTAGCGGTCCCGGTGCGGCATGCTCGCGATGATCCGCTGGAAACACCAGTCGCCGACGGCCAGGGCGTACGGGGCGGCCTCGGGGCAGGTCTCGGCGAGCCGGTCGATCTGGGCCTGGTGCGAGACGCCGATCGCCTGCGGGACGACCTTCCCGCGCCACATCAGCTCCCGCCGGGACAGCCCCGCCGGGGACAGCGCGTCGCCCGTCGACTCGGTGACGAGCCGGTTGTACCCCGCGCCGTGCGGCAGCACCATCAGCGGGGCGTCGAGCCGGCGCATCGTGGGGTGCACCGAGCAGCTGACCGCCAGGTCGAAGGAGCGCCGGGTGGCCTCCTTCCAGCTCAGCACCTGGACGCCGAGCCCGGTGAGATAGGAGTCCAGCCCGTCCGCGAACGCCGACCCTGGGTTGACCGTGAAGAACTTCTCGATCCCGTCCTCGGTGCGCAGCAGGTGCATGACGTCCACCAGCCGGGTGGCGGAGGTGAGCGTCCGCGCCACCCCGAGCACCTCCGCCTTCGGCGGGTTCCAGGTGTTCCACCGGTCGTGGCCGGGCCGGGCTCCACGGCGGAACCGGGCGTACGGACGGCTGAGCAGCGACGGCACCGAGGACAACGCGGAGCTCCGGGTAGAGGTGAGGGGACAGGCCACAGGGTAGGCAGAGGATCAGGCCGGGGGTGCGGCCGGTGGCCTCAGTCCCATGGTCCGCCGCAGTGCGCCGAGCTTCTCCTCGACGGCGCTCCTCAGAGACCGGTCCTCGGCCCGGTCGGCGAGCGCGGCCAGCAGTTCGAGCGCCTGGTCCAGCTTGGCGAACTGCTTGAGCACGGCCGCCCGGTCGGCCGCCGCCACCGTCGCGGTGACCGCACGGTCCAGGGAGCCGAGCCCGACGAAGGCATGGGCCCGTACGAGGTCGATCCGGAGCAGCATGGGTTCGTCGCCGGTGGCCCGGGCGACCTCGGCCGCCTCGTCCAGCACGCCGAGCGCGTCGCTCCACCGCTCCCCCGCCAGCAGCGCCTGGGCCACGTTGTAGCTCTGGACGACGACGCCGTGCGGGTCGGGTACGGCGCGGTTGGCCGCCAGCGCCCGATCGAACAACTGCCTCGCCTCCTCGGCCCGTTCACCCACCGCGTGCGGCGACCCCGCCGACCGGCCGCGCGCCAGCGCGATCAGTCCGCGGCTCTCCCAGACGACGCCGCTCAGCCGCGGGTCGTCCGCCAGCTCCAGAAGGCCTGTCGCGGCGTCGAGTTGGGATTCCGCACGGTCCAGGTCGCCCAGCTCGTAGGCGGCCCGGGCCACCTCGTTCCGCATCCGGATCTCGACGTCGGGGCGCGCCTCGTGCTGGGCCGCCTCGATGCCCAGGAGGCCCGACTCCACGCAGTCGGCGAGGTGTTTACGGCTGTGGTAGAGCGCCCACAGCGACTCGCAGAGCCGCCACACCTCCTGGTGCCACCCCTGGCCGGCGGCGGCACGGATGGCGCCCTGGAGGTTGACGCGTTCCGCGTCCAGCCACTCCAGCGCTTCCGCGCGCCCCGTGAACAGCGGTTTTTTCAGGCCGAGTTCGGCGAGCGGGCGGAGCGGCGGCGGCTGAATCCTGAACCGGTCACCCAGCACCGAAGCATCGGCGTGGGCCGCCGCGTCGGCGTAGAACTCCACGACGAGCCGCAGGACGGCGCGGCGCCGCTCGTCGGGCAACGCCCGTGCGCGCAGCCGGGCGTGGGCCCGCACCACGTCGTGCAGCCGGTAGCGCCGGGGCCGGTCCGCGGACTCCACCAGCACCGCGAGCCGGGAGGAAAGAAGCTCACCGAGCCCCTCGTCGACCCGGGTGGCACCGGCGGCCCGCAGCAGGTCCGCCGTCGCCGTCGTGCCGGGCAGGACCCCGAAGAGGCCGTAGAGGTGGCGGGTCTCCTCGGACACCCCGGCCACCACCGAGTCCAGCACCGCCCCGACCGCCTCACCCACGCCGCCCTCGGCGGGTCCCTCGCTCGCGCCCATGGCCGCCCCCATCGCCTCACGTGCTCCGTCGTCGCCCGTTCCGTACCGCCCGGCCGTCAGATCGCGCACCACGTCCTCCAGCGTCAGGTGCGGCCGTGCCGCCAGCCACTCCACCGCGGCCCGCAGCGCCAGGGGGTGCCCCGCGCAGAGCCGGACGACATCGGCGGCGGTCTCCTCGTCCGCGTCGGCGTACCAGCGGCGTACGAGCTCGGTCCCGGCCGCCTCGTCCAGCGGGGCGACGTCGATCAGGACGGCCCCGTCCATCAGCAGCGACGGCAGGACCTTGCGGCCGGTCACCACCAGCAGCCCCTGCGGCGGCACGAGCGCCCTGGCCTCCGGGGCGTGCTGGACGTTGTCCACCATCACCAGGAGGCGGCTGCGCGCGGTGACGCTCCGGAAGAGGGCCGTGCGCTCGGCGAGTCCGCCGGGCACGTAGTCCTTGTTGACCCCGAGGGCCCGCAGGAACCCACCGAGGACCGCCGCGAGGTCGACCACCCCGTCCTGGCGCAGGTCCTCCAGGTCGACGTAGAGCTGCCCCTGCGGAAAGAGCTGCATGAGTTCGCGCCGGACGGACTGGGCGACGAGCTGCGTCTTGCCGACCCCGCCGACGCCGACCACCATCAGGACGCCCGGCTCCGGCTCGGCGGCCAGGGCCCGGGCGGCGTCCCGCAGATCGGTGAGTTCCTTCGTACGGTTGACGAACACCCGGCTGGGCGGGGGCCCCTGACTGGGCGGGGCGTCGGGCGGGGCGGGCGGCAGCTGGATGCCCTCGATGTGCTGCGCCATCAGGAGGGGCCGGACGACCACCGCGTCCCCCGACACCGTGTTGTGCGTCGTCCCGCCGCCACCCGTACCGAGGCCGTTCAACCCGTCTCCTTCCCCCGGTGCGGCCACCTCACCGAGATGAACGAGCCGGTCCCTTCCCGGCTTCCGTGTTCCGGAACCCGCCCCGGTCTCGCACTGTAGCCGCGCTCTACGATCGGAGGCGTGTGCGCAGACGTCATAGTTGCCGAGGACGACGAGAAGCAGGCCGAACTCGTACGCCGCTATCTGGAACGGGAAGGACACGCCGTACGGATCGTGGGCGACGGGCTGGCCGCGCTCGACGCCGTCCGGCACCAGGAACCCGACCTGCTCGTCCTCGACGTCATGATGCCCCGGGCGGACGGCCTGGACGTGGTGCGGGTGCTGCGGGCCGAGGCGCGGGAGCTGCCGGTGCTGATGCTGACCGCCCGCACCACCGAGGACGATCTGCTGCTCGGGCTCGACCTCGGCGCGGACGACTACATGACCAAGCCGTACAGCCCGCGCGAGCTGATGGCCCGGGTCCGTACGCTGCTGCGCCGCACCGGGCGGCCGGGCGGGGCCGTGGAGGACCGTGTTCTGCGGGTGGGCGGCCTCGTGGTCGATCCGGAGCGGCACGAGGTGACGGTGGACGGCGAGCCGGTGGAGTGCACCCGGGGCGAGTTCCGGATCCTGGCCGCACTGGCGGCCGGTCCCGACCGGGTGTTCAGCCGTCAGCGGCTGCTGGAGGAGCTGCACGGCTTCGACCGGTACATCAGCGACCGGACGGTCGACGTGCACGTCATGAACCTGCGCAAGAAGATCGAGCCCGCTCCCCGGCGGCCGGTGCGTCTGCTCACCGTCTTCGGGGTCGGCTACAAGCTGACCGACCCGGCGAAGGCGGCACGGCGTGCGTAGGGACCGGTCCTCCCGGGTGCCGTTGCGACGGAGCCTGCTGGGTCGGCTGCTCGGCGTGTCGGCGCTGGTCGCCGCGTGCTCGGTGGCGGCCACGGCCTGGCTCGCCGTGCAGACCACCTCGGGCGCGATCAGACAGGAGCAGGGCCAGAACCTCGCCGCCGACGCCCGGATCTACGACACCCTGCTCGGTTACGCGGCCCGCCACCCGACCTGGGACGGGGTGGACGCGACCGTACGGGAGCTGGCCGAGCAGTCGGGCCGGCGCGTGGCGCTGACCACGCAGAGCAGACAGCCGCTCGCCGACTCCGCCACCGCGGCGACTGTGCCCTCGCTGCCGCCGGAGGCGTCGGCGGTGGTCGACCCGTTGTCCGTGGACACCGTGCTGGCCGCCCGGTCCACCGAGGGGCAGGGCACGGCCGCGGACCGGATCGACCCGCGGGCGGTGGGGCCGTTCCTGCTGCCGGCGGCCGAGCGGTCGGCGCTGCGGCGGACCGCGGACCGGCAGGCGGTGTGCCTGAACCGGGTGGGGATCGCCGCGGACGTGGTCGTCGGGCCGAGCGGCCGGCCCCGGGTGCAGATGGTGGGCAACGACCCCGAACGGGCGGCGGGCACCCGGTGCGACCCCTCGGACCTGGACAGCCCGACCCGTACGGAGAAGAAGGCCCTCACCGCGCTCAACGGCCTGGCCGACGCCTGCCTGAAGCGCCAGGGCCGAGGCGAGGTGCGGCTGAACCAGGACCTCTCCTGGGGCGGCGGGGTCGCCGTGCCCGTGCCGGGGCCCGCTCGCCCCACTCCGCTGCCGGGCGACGCGCGTGAGGCGGCCCCCGCCCCGGCGGTCGAGCCGCCCCGGGAGTTCACCGGGGAGGACGACCGGGCCATCGCCTCGTGCGTGGGCACGGCGCGCAGCGAACAGCTCAGCTCGTACGTGGCCTCCCCCGCGCTCCTGTTCATCGGGGACGAGGGCGGCGCCACGGTGCCCGGCTTCGACCTCTCCCCCGCCAACACCGCGAAGATCGCCGGTGCGGCGGCCCTGGTCCTGGCGCTGACCGTGGGCGCCTCGGTGCTCGCGGGCGCCCGGCTGGTCCGCCCGCTGCACGCGCTGACCGGCGCCGCGCAGCGGATGCGGGACGGCCAGGAGCACGCCTCCGTACCCGTCTCGGGGGACGACGAGATCGCCCGGCTGGCCGCCGCCTTCAACGACATGTCCGCGCACCGGGCGCGCCTGGAGGAGCAGCGCAAGGCCATGGTCAGCGATGTGGCCCATGAGCTGCGCACCCCGCTGAGCAACATCCGCGGCTGGCTGGAGGCGGCCCAGGACGGCCTGGCCGACCCGGATCCGGCGTTCGTCTCCTCGCTGCTGGAGGAGGCGGTGCAGCTCCAGCACATCATCGACGACCTCCAGGACCTCGCCGCGGCCGACGCGGGGGTGCTGCGACTGCACCCCGAACCGGTGCGCGTCGGGGAGCTGTTGAGCCAGGTCGCCGCCGCGCACCAGGCGCGCGCGGAGACGGCGGGGGTCACGCTGACGGTCGAGGCGGGGGCGGGGGCGATTCTGCCTGCGGACCCGGTCAGGCTGCGGCAGGCGGTGGGGAACCTGGTCTCCAACGCCGTACGGCACACGCCGGCGGGCGGGAGGGTGACGCTGCGGGCGTACGGGGAGGAGGCCGGGCGGCTGTCGGACGGGGCCGGTGAGGTGGTGATCGAGGTGGCGGACACCGGGACCGGCATTCCGGCCGGGGACCTCCGTCACGTCTTCGACCGCTTCTGGCGTGGCGAGAAGTCCCGCAGCCGCCGTACGGGAGGCAGCGGCCTCGGCCTCGCCATCGTCCGGAAGCTGGCCGAGGCGCACGGCGGAACGGCGAGCGCGACCAGTACGGAGGGCTTGGGCTCGGCCTTCACGCTCCGGCTCCCGGCACGTGGCCCTGATGGGATGACCACAGCGTCCTGACAGCTTCCTCATAACTTCCGGTCAGCCTGGCTCCCTGCCCCGTACCCGGTGCACAACGGCACCCGGGCCCGCCACGGGGCGACGTATGAATGGAGCCATCCGTATGACAGCTTCGACCGTTCGCCTCTCCCTGCGCACCGCCGTGCTCGCCGCCGCAGCCGCCGCCGCGGTGCTGGTCCCGTCCACCGCCGCCTTCGCCGACGCGACCCCGAGGCCGTCGGCGCCCGCCGAGAGCGCTCCGGCGGTGTCGCCGGAGCGGGCGAAGGCCGCGAAGGCCGCCGAGGCCGCGCCGACGGCGGCCCGCCCCTCGGTCGCCCCCCGTGGCGGCGTCGCGGCGGGCGACCGCCCGGCACCCGCGGCACCCCGTGAGGCCAGGCCCGCCCCGGCGGTCGCGCCGCGCGGTGGTGTGGCGGCCGGTGAGCGCCCGGCCGGCACCGGCGGCGACAACAGCACCACGGCCCTCGCCGGCTCGGTGGCCGGAGCCGCGCTGCTCGCGGGTGCGGGCACGCTCGTGCTGCGCCGCCGCAACGGCTGACCTCGCACCACCCCTCACCACTGAGACCGATCGTGGCGCCGTCCCGCACCGGGGCGGCGCCACGCCCGGTGGTCACCCCCTGGAGCCCCCATGCACGTCCGCGCCTTCCCCCGCAGCACCTTCTCCCGAAGCCCCCGCCCGGCCGCCCTGCTGACCGCACTGGTCACCTGCGCGGCCCTGACGGCCTGCGCACCCCCGGCACCGTCGGCCGCCGCACCCCCGGCGGCGGCCTCCGCCCCGGCGTCCTCGGCGCCGACCCCCACCACCACGCACGGGCAACCGTCCTCCACGGACGACTCGACCGCCCCCACCCAGGTCACCATCCCCTCCCTCAAGATCAGCAGCTCCCTCATGCGCCTGGGGCTCAACGCGGACGGCACGGTCGAGGTCCCGCCCGCGGAGAAAGGCATGACGGCCGGCTGGTACACGGGCGGAGCCGTACCCGGCCGTCCGGGGCC
This sequence comes from Streptomyces cyaneofuscatus, assembly GCF_033109485.1. Lineage (NCBI taxonomy): Bacteria > Bacillati > Actinomycetota > Actinomycetes > Kitasatosporales > Streptomycetaceae > Streptomyces > Streptomyces cyaneofuscatus. The sequence continues at coordinate 971,984 of NZ_CP137002.1, forward strand.
GGCCGTCCTGATCGGCCACAACGACACCCGCTTCGGCCGGGCCGTCTTCCACGACCTCAAGGACATCCGCAAGGGCGCGGAGGTACGCGTCCGGGGCGGCGACGGCAAGTCGCTGCGCTTCACCGTCACGGGCAAGGAGACCGTCAGCAAGAACGCGTTCCCCACCGAACGGGTCTACGGCGCCACCAAGAACAGCACCTTGCGGCTGGTGACCTGCGACGGCGCGTTCGACGCGGAGGGGCACCCCGTGGACAACCTGATCGTCTACGCCGAGCTGGGCTGACCGGCGCTGCGTCGTGCCGATGTGATCTTTGGCTGAATCCTGATGGCATTCGCCCGGACAGACTCAGGGCATCCGATGTCTACCCGTGGGTAACTCCCGCTGCTTTGATGGGTGCCGCCCGGTACGCCCCCACTCATTCAGCAGGAGACCTCGTGCCGCACTCCACGTTCCGCCGCCTTTCCGGCGTGGCCCTCTCCGCCGCGCTCGCCGCCGTACCGCTGGCCGTGAACACGCCCCAGGCCGCGGCGGCGACCACCGCCGACACCCCGTCGCTGCGGGTGCTCTCGTACAACGCGTTCATCTTCAGCAAGACCCTGTACCCCAACTGGGGCCAGGACCACCGGGCGGCAGAGATCCCGAAGACCTCGTTCTTCCGGGGCAACGACGTGGTCGTGATCCAGGAGGCCTTCGACAACGGGGCCTCCGACGCCCTGCTGCGGAACTCCGCCGCCCAGTACCCGTACCAGACCCCGGTGGTCGGCCGGAGCAAGAGCGGCTGGGACGCCACGAGCGGCTCGTACTCGGCGACGACCCCGGAGGACGGCGGCGTCACGATCCTGAGCAAGTGGCCGATCATCCGCAAGGAGCAGTACGTCTTCAAGGACGCCTGCGGCGGCGACTGGTGGTCCAACAAGGGCTTCGCCTATACGGTGTTGAACGTCAACGGCACCCGTGTCCATGTCGTCGGCACCCACGCCCAGTCGACCGACCCCGGCTGTTCGGCGGGCGAGGCCGCCCGGATGCGCAGTCTCCAGTTCAAGGCGATGGACGCCTTCCTGGACGCCAAGAAGATCCCGGCCGCCGAACAGGTCATCGTGGCGGGCGACTTCAACGTGGACGGGCACTCCGCCGAGTACGCCTCCTTCCTCAAGGACGCGGACCTGACGGCGGCCGACACCAAGACGGGCCACACGTACTCCTTCGACACCCGCGACAACTCGATCGCCGCCGAGCGCTACCCGAACGACCCCCGCGAGGACCTGGACCACGTCCTGCACCGCGCCGGCCACGCGAAGCCGTCGGGCTGGAAGAACGATGTGATCAAGGAGCAGAGCGCCCCCTGGACGGTCTCCAGCTGGGGCAAGAACTACACCTACACCAACCTCTCCGACCACTACCCGGTGATCGGCTCCGCCAACTGACGCCACAGGTTTCCCCGGGTGGGACAATCGGGGCCCTCCTCGCCCCACCCGTGAAGGACCCGCTCCATGAGCACCGCCGCCCAGCCGTCGTTCCACCTCCTCCCCGGAAGCCCCGACTCCCCGGTACTGCTGCACGTACCGCACGGATCCCGGACGATCCCCGAGGAGGTACGCGACGGAATCCTGCTGGACGACGGTGCTCTGGAGCGGGAACTCGACCACATCACCGACGCCCACACAGCCGAACTGGCCACCCGCGCCGCCGAGCTCTGCTCCGTGCGGCCCTGGCGGCACATCAACGCCCTCTCCCGCCTCGTCGTCGACCCCGAACGCTTCCCCGACGACCGCGAGGAGATGCGCGCGGTCGGCATGGGCGCGGTCTACACGCACACCACCCACCGCGAACGCCTGCGCGCCCCGGACGTCGACCAACACCCGCTGCTGGCAAGCTACTTCCACCCGTACGCGCAGGCCCTGACGGAGGCGGTCGACGCCCGCATCGCCGCCACGGGCCGTGCGGTGATCGTCGACGTCCACTCGTACCCGACGGCACCACTCCCGTACGAACTCCACGGCACGGGCCCCCGCCCGCCGATCTGCCTGGGGACCGACCCGTTCCACACCCCGCCGGAGCTGCGCGCCCTGGCGGAGACGGCGTTCGCCGGCTTCGGCGGGACGGGCGTGGACAGCCCGTTCGCCGGTACGTACGTCCCGCTGAAGCACTACGGCACGGACCGCCGGGTCACGGCCCTGATGATCGAGATCCGCCGCGACACCTACATGACCGAGCCGGGCGGCCCTGCGGGCCCGGGGCTGGACGCGCTGGCGGGGGCGCTGGCGGAGCTGGTGGGGGCGTGCTGACGCGGCGCGCCGCCCTCGTCGGGGCCGGCTACCCGATCTCCACCACCCGCGCCCACGCCGGCGGCAGGCGAGGGACGTAATCGGGGTTGTCCTCGTCCCAGGAACGGCGCCTGTGCTCCCTCGGGAACAGGCCGATGACCGTCCGGCACGCCGGCTGCGTCGCGGGCCACGGGGTCTGGCCGTCAGTCAGGACCACGATGGCGTCGGGCCGGGGGTGCGACCGCAGCGCCCTGGCGAAGCCCGTACGGAGATCCGTGCCGCCACCTCCCACGAGGGGGATGCCCTCGGCCTGGCACAGCGGGTGCACGACCCGGGTCGCCGCGTCGCAGGCGAGGACGGTGACCAGGTCGCGGCGGCCGCCCACCGCACGGGAGATGGCGGCGACCTCCAGCAGGGCGCTGCCCAGTTCGGCGTCGCTGACCGAGCCGGACGTGTCGATGACGACGGATACCCGGGGCGGTCTGCGGCGCAGGCTCGGCAGGACGACGCCGGGCAGTCCGGTGGAGCGGCGCGAGGGGCGGCCGTAGGTGTAGTCCTCGCCGGCGCCGCCGCTCGAAGCCGCCGAGCGGACAGCCGCGCCCAGCAACTGGCGCCAGGGCTGCGGTGGATGGAACGCCTCCTCCGCCCACCGCTTCCACCCCTTCGAGGCGTTTCCCGGCCGGCCCGTGATGCCCTGCGCCACCCGGAAGCGGACCGCGTCCTGTTCCTGTGCACTGAGCCCGTGAGCGCCGTCGGGCCCCAACTCCCATTCCCGGTCGAGTCCGTCGGCGCCGCTGCCGCAGTCCAGCCAGGCGAGGGCCTGGGTGCGTGAGCCGAGGCGGAACTGGCGCAGGTAGTCCTCCATGAGTTCGCCGGGCTGAAGGTGCAGTGCCGACGGGTGGACAGCACCTTTCGGCCGGGCCAGGCCGTCGCCGTACACATCGTCGTTGATCTCGCAGTCGGCGGCGATGTTCATCCGCAGCCGCTCCCCCGGCCCGGTCAGCCCGCGCTGCCGGGCGACCCGGTCGCTGCGGCCGTGGTGGTCGCGCAGCAGGTGCGAGACCTCGTGGACCCAGACCCCTGCCAGCTCCTCGACCGGGGTCCGCGCCACGAAGGCGGGCGAGACGTAGCACCGCCAGTACCGGTCGACGCCCATGGTCGGGACCTGCCGTGACTCCACCGCGCGCAGGGCGAACAGCGCCGTGGCCAGATAGGGGCGGGCCCGGGCCGCCTGCAGTCGGGCGGCGAAGAGCTTGTCCAGGTCGAGTGCGCCCGGTGCGTCGGTCGCCGTCATCGGCCCGCCTTCGCCGTCGCGCTGCGCCCCGCCACGCGGTCCGCCGCCCGGTCGGCCCGTCGGGACAGGGACACCACCCCGGCGAGATCCTCGATGGCCGCCGGGACGTCCCAGTCCTCCTGCCGCAGGGCTGCGAGCGTGGTCGCCGGGACGACCACCAGGTCCGGAGCCCCGGACTCCAGCGCCCGGACGAGCAGGGCCCACGCCGCGTCCCAACGGGCCCTGTCCGGGCGGGCACGGACCGCCGCGACGACACCGTCCAGCGCGGCCTGCCGGAGGTCTCCGCGCTCGGGCAGGACGGCACCCGCCGGGTCGGCGAGCAGATCCTCGGGGTCCGGAAGGTCCATCCGGTCCAGGCTCGCCACCAGTTCCAGACCCGGGCCGTCCCCCACCGTTCCCCTGACCAGCAGGGACAGCACCTCCCTGGAGGATCCCGCGGCGGTGGCGAAGGCGATCAGGCTCAGCGTCATGTCCCAGCTGCGCGGCGACGGCCACGGACCGCCCCGGCGCGTCTCCGTGGTGGGCAGCCGGTGGACGAGCGTGGGCCGGGCGGAGAGCAGCCCGCACACCGCGCGCCGGGCGAAGTCCACGGCCTCGGGCAGCTTCTCGGGGTCGAGGTGGGGCAGCGTCGCGCGGGGCCAGGTGCCGGCGAGTCCGCGTACGACGACCTCGTGGTCGTGGGCCCACTGGAGGTGCACGAAGCGGTTGGCGAGGGGCGGGCTCAGCTCCCAGCCGTCGGCCGCCGAGGAACGCGGGTTGGCGGCGGCCACGATGCGTACTCCGGGCGGGAGTTGGAGGGCGCCGATTCGCCGTTCCAGTACGAGGCGGAGCAGCGCGGCCTGCACGGCGGGCGGCGCGGTGGACAGCTCGTCGAGGAACAGCAGCCCGCGCCCCGCTCGTACGAGGCGGACGGCCCAGTCCGGCGGGGCCATCGGGACACCCTGCTCGGCGGGGTCGTCGCCCACGATGGGCAGCCCGGAGAAGTCGGACGGCTCGTGCACGCTGGCGATGACCGTGGTGAGCGGCAGGTCCAGGGAGGCGGCGAGCTGCGTGAGGGCGGCGGTCTTGCCGATCCCCGGTTCGCCCCAGAGGAGGACGGGAAGGTCGGCGGAGACCGCCAGGGTCAGCGCCTCGAGCTGAGGGTCGGGGCGCGGTTCGGTGGTGGTGTCGCGGAGCAGGGCCATCAGGGCTCCGGCGACGGCGAGTTGGGAATCGGCGGAGGGCGAGGTGCCAGTGAGCATGGGTGATCACCTGAGGGTGTGAGAAAGCGCGAAGGGTACGAGGAAGGGGCTGACCCGCGGGTCAGCGGACGGCGGCCGTGCGGTGCGGTCGCGGGCGACGGTCGCCGGGACGCCGGCGGTCGGGACTCCGGTGGTCGGGCCGGCAACTTCCGGGACCGGGGCCGACCAGGTCCGCTCTGAACAGCCCGTAGGAGATACGCCGTTGAGCAGCGGTCTCCAGTTCGTCCCGCAGGGGCCCGCTGCGCAGCACCGCGTCGGGTCCCAGCAGACCTTCGACGACGGCCAGCGCGCCGGAGATGTCTCCATGGTCGAGGCGTTCGCGGACGCCGGTCAGGCAGTCGGGGCGGCGGTGCGCAGCGTCGATGGCCTGAAGACAAGGGAGCGGCGTACCGGTCAGGGCGACCAGCAGTTCCTCGCGGCGGACCTCGGCCGGCTCGTGGTCCAGCGGGGCGAGGACCCCGTCGACCAGGCCGATCCGGTGCCGCTCTCCCCGGCATTCCACGAGGCGCCAGGCCTCCGCCCGGTCGCCGGAACGGGAGCGCGCAGACGCCGGAACCGGCTGAGGAAGATCCGGTACGAGGGCCCGCGCGACCAGCGGGTGCAGCTGACCGGCGTCGATGGCCCCGGTGCGGATCAGCTCCAGGTCGGGCAGTACCCAGGTCGCCGCGTCCGGCAGCACGGGGGGTGCGGGCGAACCGGGTCCGGGGGCCGCTGCGGCAATCCGTACGAGGGGTGCCCTGGCCCGGTCCGTTCCCGGGCCCCCGAAATCCTCGGTGGTGCCCGGCCCCACCCCGCCCCCGATCACGTCGAGGAGCAGCCGGCGTCGGCCTCCCAGCCGTACGCTCACCGCGCCGTACGCGCCCTGCCCCTCGGCGTGGAGCAGGATCGCCGCCTCGGCCCCCCACCGGCCGACGGCGTACGGCCGGTGCGGTGGCAACGCCCTCAGGACCTCCGGGTCGATCTCCGAAGGGCCGTCGGCAGCCGACGCGGGCGAGCCGTCGGCGGCCCACCGGTCGGCCCCTGCGCGGCTCCGCAGCTCGTCGGTCCTGCGGGCATCCCACAGATGCCGGTGCAGATCCAGGCGGAAGCGCCGGTTCGGACGGAGGTGGGGATGGTGGCGGGCCCCGGGCCCGGTGGGCGACCCGTCCCACAGCGCGAGGCTGATCCGCTGCCCGGCATCCGCCCAGCCGGGCGGGGTCCGGACAACGAGGTGCAGCGGGTTCGGCCCGTCGCGCCCCGGGACGCGGTAACGCGCCAACGCCATGGTCAGCCCCGGGCGCAGCAGCCCGTGCGGGGCGGTCCTCGGCATGTGCCAGCGCAACAGGTCAGGGACCAGGTGGCGAAGGTCGGTCCGGATACGGGCGGCGAGTTCCCGGCCGTGGGTACGGGCGACGGAACGCAGCTGGAGATCGACGTCGATGCCTGCTGCGGCGCAGGCACCTGCCCAGTCCCCGGCCTGGCGGCGGGCGGTCGCGGTCTCGATCATCGGGGCCGGCACGGCGTACTCGCGCACGCGCGGCCAGAAGGAGGGGTGGGAATCCCGGTTCGCGGCTTGAGTGAGCATCAGCACTCACCTTGCGCGGACGGGTCCCCCGATCTGTTCTCGGAGTGATTCATCGCGGGAAGCGTAACTGCGCCCACCGCGATCGGCCAGACCATTTTCCGCGGACGGGCCGCACCCCTCAACGGAGTGCGGCCCGTCCGCGAGGCGTCGGCCGGCCCGTCAGAAGAACACCCCGCACCGCAGCAGCACATTCGCGTACGGCCGGGCCTCCCCCGTCCGTACGACCAGGCGGGCCGACGCCGTGCGGGCCTTCAGGTCGTCGTGCGGGATCAGTTCCAGGTCGGGGAAGCGGTCGTCCAGGAGGCGAGTGGCCTCCGGGTTGGCGTCGCGTACCTCCAGGGCCGCCGTCGCCCCCTCCACCATCAGCTCGTCGAGCAGGCCGTCCAGGACCTCGGCGAACGACGGGGTTCCGGCGCGGAAGGCGAGGTCGACCACGCGGGGGCCTGGAGGGATCGGCATGCCCGCGTCGCAGATCAACACGGTGTCGCCGTGGCCGAGTTCGGCGATGGCTCCGGTCAGGTGGCGGTTGAGGATGCCGGACTTCTTCACAGCGCGTCGACCTTCTCCAGCGTCGGGAAGGACGCCTGGGCGCCCCTGGACGTGACGGCCGCCGCCCCCACCCGTACCGCGAAGGCCGCCGCCTCCCGCAGGTCGTCGCCCCGGCCCAGGCGCCAGGCCAGGGCGGCGGTGAACGCGTCCCCGGCCCCCGTCGTGTCGACCGCCTCCACCTTCGGGCCGACCAGGTGGTCCAGGGAGTCCGTACGGCTGTCGGCCACCAGCGCCCCCGCCGCGCCCAGGGTGATGACGACCGAACGCGGGCCCAGCGCGAGCAGGGCCGGGGCCCAGTCGTGCGGGGCCTCGCCCGCGGTCTCGCCGAGGATGTACCGCGCCTCGTGCTCGTTCACCACCAGCGGGTCGCAGGCGGCCAGCACCTCGTCGGGCAGCGGGGCGGGCGGGGACGGGTTGAGGACGAGGCGGGCCCCGGGAGCCAGGCCGCGCGCCGTCTCCGCGACCGTGTCCAGGGGGATCTCCAGTTGTACGGAGACCACCCGGGCGGCTGCCAGCAGCGGGGCCGCCGCCGTCACGTCCTCCGGAGTCAGGCGGCCGTTGGCGCCCGGGGACACCACGATGCTGTTGTCGCCCGAGGGGTCCACGGTGATCAGCGCGACGCCGGTCGGGGCCCCGCCGACCAGGACGCCGTCCGTGTCCACGCCCGCCGCACGCTGGCTCTCCAGCAGCAGCCGCCCGTGGTCGTCGTCGCCGACCCGGGCGAGCAGCGCCGTACGGGCTCCCAACCGGGCTGCCGCTACTGCCTGGTTGGCGCCCTTGCCGCCCGGGTGGACGGCCAGGTCGGAGCCGAGCACCGTCTCCCCGGGGGCGGGGCGGCGTTCGACGCCGATCACCAGGTCGGCGTTGGCCGAGCCAACGACGACGAGGTCGTAACGGTCGTCGCCAGGGGCGGCGCCGGGGGCCTTGTCGGAGGCGTTGTCGTGCATTTTCTGCTTCCTGCTTTCGTCGGTGGGGCCGGGGCGGTGCTCGGCGTCAGGAGAAGTCGGCGACGTTCTCGCGGGTGACCACCTTGACCGGCACCTTCACCGTCTTCTCGACCTTCTCGCCCTTCGCCGCCTTTACCGCGTTCTGGACCGCGATCCTGCCCAGCTCGCTGGGCTGCTGGGCCACCGACGCGTACAGCGTCCCGGCCTCGACCGCCTTCAGGCCGTCCGGGGTGCCGTCGAAGCCCACGACCGACACGGACGTGCCGGCCTTGCTGCCCAGCGCCTTGACCGCGCCGAGCGCCATCTCGTCGTTCTCCGCGAAGACGCCGGTGATGCCCGGGTGGGACTGGACCAGGTTGGTCATGACGTCCAGGCCCTTGGTGCGGTCGAAGTCCGCGGGCTGCTTGGCGACCACCTTGATGTCCGGGTACGCCTTGAGCCCTTCGGCGAAGCCCGCACCGCGCTCGCGGCTGGCGGAGGTGCCCGCCGTGCCCTGGAGGATGACGATGCTGCCCTTGCCGCCGAGCTTGTCGGCGAGCGCGTCGGCGGCGAGCTTTCCGCCCGCCACGTTGTCGGAGGCGACGAGGGTGGCGGCGTCGGCCTTGTTCACGCCGCGGTCGGCGGCGATCACCGGGATGTCGGCCTTGTTGGCGCTGCGGACGCCCGGGCCGACGGCGTCGGAGTCCACCGGGTTGACGATGATGGACGAGACGCCCGAACTGGTGAAGTTCTGGAGCTGGTTGGCCTGCTGGGAGGCGTCGTTCTGGGCATCGGTGACGGTGAGGTCGATACCCGCCTTCTTGGCCTCCGCCTGTGCGCCGTCCTTCATCTGGACGAAGAAGGGGTTGTTGAGTGTCGAGAGGGACATGCCGACCTTCGTCGTGCCCCCGGACGAACCGGAGTTGAAGTAGGACACCCCGCCGACGACGACCGCCACGGCGAGCGCCGCTCCGGCGAACTTGAACGCTCCCCTGCGCCCGGAACCCGGTGCGCCGGGCGCCGTTCCGGCCGAGGAGGCCGCACCCGAACCGGCCTTGCGGCGCAGGGTATCAAGGAGGACGGCGAGCGCGATGACGACGCCGATGACGACCTGCTGCCAGAACGCGGAGACGGAGAGGAGGTTGAGGCCGTTGCGGAGGACGGCGAGGATCAGCGCGCCGATCAGCGTGCCGGATGCCTTGCCGACGCCGCCCGCCAGGCTGGCGCCGCCGATGACGACCGCGGCGATGGCGTCGAGTTCGTACCCCTGGGCGGCCTGCGGCTGCGCGGAGACGAGGCGCGAGGCCAGAACGATGCCCGCGACAGCGGCGAAGAGGCCGGAGAGCGCGTAGATGACGATCTTCTGACGCTTGACGCGGAGACCGGAGAGCCGGGCCGCCTCCTCGTTGCCGCCGATGGCGTACATCGAACGGCCGATGAAGGTACGTCCGAGGATCAGCGCGGTGATCAGGCCCATCGCGATCATCACGAGGACCGGCACGGGGAGCCAGCCGCCGAGCGTGTCGCCGAGCCGGGACACGGAGTCGGGGAAGGCGATCGGGCTGCCCTGCGAGATGACGAGCGAGAGGCCTCGGGCGATCGACAGCATGGCCAACGTCGCGATGAACGGCGGGAGTTTTCCGTACGAGACGAGGGCGCCGTTCACGAAGCCGCAGGCGATACCCGTGACGATCGCGAGCACGACCGCGAGGACGACCGGGACGCCGGCGGACGTCGCCGACCAGGCCAGGACCGTCGCGGAGAGGGCGGCCACCGAACCGACGGACAGGTCGATACCCGCCGAGACGATGACGAAGGTGACACCGAACGCGAGGATCGCGGTGACGGCCGCCTGCACGCCGACGTTCAGCAGGTTCTGGGTGGTGAGGAAGTCGCCGGAGAGCAGCGACATCGCCACCACCAGGACGACCAGGGCGCTGAGGGCGCCGTTGTCGAGCAGGACGCGGCGTATCACGGAGGTGCCACCCGCGCCCGTGTCACTCTTGAGTGTCTCAGTGGCCACGGGGGCCCTCCTCTGCGTTCTTCGGTGCGGGGTCGTTCATCGGTGCGGGGTGGTTCTTCGGTGCGGGGTGTTCGTGGGTGCCGACGGTGGTGACCGCGAGGGCCATGACGGCGTCCTGGGTGGCCTCGGCGGCGGGGAGTTCGCCGGCGATCCGGCCCTGGGCCATGACCAGCACCCGGTCGCTCATGCCGAGGACCTCGGGCAGGTCGCTGGAGATCATCAGGACGGCGTGGCCGGATGCGGTGAGCTCGTTGATGAGCTGGTAGATCTCGACCTTGGCGCCGACGTCGATGCCCCGGGTGGGCTCGTCCAGGATGAGCACCCGGGTGTCGGCAAGCAGCCACTTGCCGATGACGACCTTCTGCTGGTTGCCGCCGGAGAGGGTGCGGACGTGCTGGCCGAGGCCGGACATGCGGACGCCGAGCTGCTGGGCGATGCGGGCGGCCGCCGTACGCTGCCCCTTCAGGTCCACGAGCCCGGAGCGGGTCGCGGAACGCAGGGTGACCAGGCCGAGGTTCTCCTGCACGGAGGCGTCCAGGACGAGGCCCTGGCCCTTGCGGTCCTCCGGTACGAGGCCTATCCCGGCGCCCATCGCGGCGGGCACGTCGTGCCGGGTGAGGCGTTCGCCGCGTACGTCGACGGTGCCCGCGTCGTACGGGTCGGCGCCGAAGACCGCGCGCGCCACCTCCGTACGACCGGCGCCGACGAGTCCGGCGAGGCCGACGACCTCACCGGCGTGCACGTCGAAGCTGATGTCGTGGAAGACCCCGTCCCGGGTGAGCCCCTGGACGGACAGCAACACCTCACCCGTGTCGGGCCGTTCGCGCGGGTACTGCTGCTCGATGCTGCGGCCGACCATGAGCTGGACGAGCTCGTCCTCGGGGGTGGAGGCTGGCACCTGGTCGACGCTGCGGCCGTCGCGGAGAACGGTGACGCGGTCGCCGAGCGCGGCGATCTCCTCCAAGTGATGGGTGATGAAGACGATTCCGACGCCGTCCGTGCGCAACTGCCGGACGATCGCGAAGAGTTTGTCGACCTCTTCGGAGGTCAGTACGGCGGTCGGCTCGTCCATGATCAGGACGCGTGCGTCCAGGCTGAGCGCCTTGGCGATCTCGACCATCTGCAGCCGGGCGATGCCCAGTTCGCGGACCTTGGCGTCCGGGCGCACGTCGACGCCGACGCGGCGCAGCAGCTTCTCCGCCTCCGCCCGCATGCGCCGGTGGTCGATGAGACCGAAGCGGCGCGGCTGGCGGCCGAGGAAGATGTTCTCGGCCACCGTCAGATCGGGTACGAGGTTGAACTCCTGGTAGATGGTGGCGATGCCGAGCCGCTCGGCGTCCTGCGCGCCTGTGATGCGCACCTCGCGGCCCTCGGCGAGGATCCGGCCGCGGTCGGGGCGGTAGGCGCCGGAGAGCATCTTGATGAGGGTGCTCTTCCCGGCGCCGTTCTCGCCGAGCAGGACATGGACCTCGCCTCTGCGCAGGTCGAAGTCGACGTTGTCGAGAGCCACGACGCCGGGGAAGGTCTTGCGCAGACCCTCGATGCGCAGCAACTCGCCTGATGATTCCACCAGTTGCTTCTCCGGTGCGGTCACCGGTCGCTCCTCTGGTCGGTCGCGTCCTGTCCGCACGAGCGGCGCACGACGAGACGGGCGGGCAGGGTGACGGACTGCGGGGTCCGTCCTTCGATCAGGTCGGCCAGCGCGCGTACGGCGGCGCGGGCCAGGTCCGCGGTCGGCTGGGCGATGGCGGTGATCGGCGGGGCCGTGTGGACGAACCACGGGATGTCGTCGAAGGCGGCGAGCGCGATGTCGTCGGGGACCCGCAGCCCCCGGGCCCGGATCGCGTCCAGCGCGCCGAGCGCCATCAGGTTGTCGGCGGCGAACACGACCTCGGGCGGCTCGTCCAGGGCGAGGAACCCCTCGGTGGCCCGGCGTCCGCTGGCGGCCTGGAAGTCGCCCTGCCCGATGTAGGCGTCGGGCAGCGCGAGGCCGAGCTCACGCATCGCGTCCCGGAAGGCCTCGACGCGCTCGTTGCCGGTGGTGGTGGCCGCGGGCCCGGCGATGATCGCGAGCCTGCGGTGGCCGAGGCCGTGCAGGTGGGCCACCAGGTCCTTGACCGCCCCCGTACCGTCGGCCCGGATGACGGGCACCTCGATGCCGGGGATCCAGCGGTCCACGAAGACCATCGGCGTACCGCTCAGGGCGACCTCCCGCATCAGCGGGGAGCCACCGTCGGCGGGCGAGACGAGCAGCCCGTCGATCCTGCGGTCGATGAGCGTGCGGATGTGGTGGTCCTGGAGGTCGGGCCGCTCGTCGGCGTTGCCGATGATGACGCTGTAGCCGAGCGCGCGCGCCTCCTCCTCGACGAAGCGGGCCAGCTCGGTGAAGTACGGATTGAGTACGTCACTGATGACCAGGCCGAGGGTGCGGGTCTGCGCGGTGCGCAGCGAGCGGGCCACGGCGTTGGGCCGGTAGCCGAGGGCGTCGACGGCGGCGAGGACGCGGGTACGCGCCTCTTCGCTGACGGACGGATGGCTGTTCAGCACCCGCGAGACCGTGGCGACGGAGACCCCCGCCTGGGCCGCGACATCTTTGATGCTCGCCATGTCCGGACCACCTCCTTGTGGTTTCCGTACACCTCGAAACCAGGGGGCGGACCGCTCGCACGACGCCGTGGAATCGATTACAAGGATGATTGGAATCGATTACATGGCTGAAAACAAGCCCCTCCTCCGTGTCCGAGACCGGATCGTGACAGGGAGGAGGGCAGAGGAGGGCGGGAGAGAGCGGAGCAGGGCACACGCTGCCGGGACCGGCTACGCGCTCCGGGTCGGCAGCCAGGCGTCGATGACCTCGGCGACCAGCGCGGCCCCGCGGCTGTTCTGGTGGATGTGGTCGGTGGTGAGCACGAGACCTCGGCGCCGCGAGATCGTGTCGAGGCTGTGGCGCAGCACAGCGGTCCGGAGGACGACGCCGAGGCCGGCCGCGGGCGTCGGCTCCCGGTACGGGATGGGCGGCGGGTCCGCCAGGCGGACCTCCTCGACCTGGCGTTCATGGAGCGGGAGATAGGCCACGTCGTTGGCGGCGGCGACCTCGGCGATCATCCGGCTGTACGCCTCCGATGCCTGCGCCGGCGCTCCGTCGAGTTGTTGGCCGAGGACCGGGAGCGACAGCAGACCGATCCTCGCGTCGGTCTCCTTTCGCAGCCGTTCGACAACGGCTCCCAGGCACTGCTGGAACCAGCCGGCCGAGGGGCGCTCGGGGAGGTGCTTGCGCTTCATGGTCCGCTCGACGGGGTGCCCGGGGAGGCTCGCTCGGGCGTCATTGGTCCCGATCAGCACGGTGATCACGTCGGGCGGGTCCGCGACGACGGGATCGAGGCGCCGCAGGAGGTTGTAGGCGAAGTCGCCGTTGAAGCCGAAGCGGGCGAGCCGCACGTCGCCCGGAGGGCGGCGCCGTTCGAGAAGGTCCAGGTAGTCGACGCTGAGCTGCGCGCGGGTGAGGCTGTCGCCGAGGCACGCGACGCGTGTCGTCATGAGGCTTGCGGGCCGGGCGTGCCGACGTGCTCGGTGGGAAGGGCGTCGGTCCGGGGACGGTGGTCCGTGCCGAGACCGGCGGTGATGGTCAGGATGGACGCCGGTCCCGCCATGTCGACCGCATGCCATGCCCCGGCCGGGTTCACGGTGGCCTCGCCCGGCCCGAGGGCGACGCGCTCGGGAACTCCCTCCACGTCGCGGGTGACCGTCACCGCCCCGGTGAGGCAGACGACCAGTTCGTCGCCGGCGGGGTGGCGCTCCCAGTGGTCGCCGGGGCCGTCGCCGTCGAAGATGGCCACCATCCGGCCCTCGGCGCCGTCCGCCGCGACGGCGGCGCTGTAGGCCTGGAGCACCTCCGGGTCCCAGGCGAAGCCCTCGACGGGTTTCGCTCGTGACCCCAGCCCGAGGTGCACGGGGGTGGTCCGCAGGTCGATGGCGTTGCGTTCGTCGTTGATGAGTCTCATGCCGACGATCGTCACAGGACGGCGTCCGGGCGGTCTTGAACGAAAGGGAAGGAGGAGCGGGGAAGGAAGAGCAAAGGGAAGCGGGCGCGACGGGCGGCCGGTCGGTGACTACCCGGCCCCGGCTCCGGCTCCGGCTCCGGTCCCGAGGAGGACTTCGCCGTGACGCCAGGCCGTCGGCGACCGGCCGGTGAACTCGCGCCAGTCGCGTACGAGATGGGCCTGGTCGGCGTAGCCGGAGACGGTCGCGACATCGGCCCACGGGAGCGGGTCGTGCGCCGTCGCCAGCTCGTGCGCGTGCTCGAAGCGCAGAACGCGGGCGAAGGTCTTCGGTGTCAGGCCCACCTCATCGCGGAACCGCTCGGTGAGGTACCGGCGGCTCCAGCCCAGTTCCGTGGCGACGGCCCCGACCTGGACACGGCCCTGCGCCGCGACGAGCCGGCGCCATGCCTCGGCCACCTCGGGGCGCACCCGGGACAGGGGGTCTCCGTCGCCACGGCCGACGGCGCGCAGGAACACCTCGTCCAGCAGGGCGAACCGCGCGGCCCATGTCGGCGCCGCCCTGAGCCGGTCGACCAGCTCGGCGCCGAGCGCTCCGAGAAACTCGTCGAGCGGGACCAGCCGGTGGGCGAGCGCGGCGGCGGGCATCCCGTAGACGGCGCGGGCACCGAGCGGTGTCAGCGACACCTGCACGCCGTGCTGGCGTCCGTCGTGGTGGATCGCGACGGACCGGCACATCAGACCGCCGGCCACGCTGCCGAACGGGGTGACCGGTGACCCGTCGTCGACGCCCGTCCCGATCCCCAGGGGGTCGGACAGGCTGATCACCGCGGTGAGTACACGGCCCGGCGGACCGCAGTGCACCCCCACCGGGAATCCGCGCAGGTCGAACCCGACGTACGAGCGGACGTACCGCCGCAGGGCGGGCGCCGGACGTGCATCGATCCTGGTTGCCGTGTGGTCCCGCACACTCGCCAGTGTACAAACCGGCGAACCCGGCAAGATCAACTCCGCGGAACACACAACAACGAAGCCGGTCAGAGCGACGATGTCTCGCTCTGACCGGCTTCGTTCGGTCGGTTGACCATGGTGTCCGAGGGGGGACTTGAACCCCCACGCCCGATAAAGGGCACTAGCACCTCAAGCTAGCGCGTCTGCCATTCCGCCACCCGGACAAGGTGTCTGTCGTTCGCGGTGTGTTCCCCGCGGCGACATGGAAAACAATACCAGGGGTTCGACGCGCCCTTCACCTGCATATCCGGTGGTCAGTGCGGTGCGGCGGGCCGGTCGGCCGCGGCCTCCACGGTCCGTGGAGGCCGCGGGGCTACCTTCGCGTCCATGAGTGATCGCGGCTACCGCCGTCCCCGTCCGCTGTCTCCCCTGCGCGAGCATCTGCGGGACACGTTCTGGTTCGCCCCGACCATGGGGTTCGTCTGTGTGTTCGCGCTGTGGCTGGCCGCGTCCGCCGTGGACGAGGAGATCGTCACGGTTCTCCAGCGGGAGGAGGCCTACGACGAGCTCAGCGGCCTGATCTCCTTCGTCCAGGACGCGAAGACGATCGTCACCACGATCAGCTCGGCGATGATGACCTTCATCGGTGTGGTGTTCAGCATCTCGCTGGTCGCGGTGCAGATGGCCAGCGGACAGCTCACGCCCCGGGTGGTGCGGATCTTCGTGCGGAGCCGGATCAGCAAGGTCACGCTGACGGTGTTCCTCGCGACGTTCCTGTTCTCGCTGCTGGTGCTGACCTCGTACGAGAGCGAGGCGGACCCGCGCCTGGTGGTCTCGGTCCCGCTGCTGCAGAGCATGCTCACGCTGGTGCTCGTCGGGCTGAGTCTGCTGCTGTTCGTCGTCTACGTGAGCGCCACGCTGCGGCTCATGCAGGTCGGGCCGGTCGTGGACAAGATCGCGCGGGACTCGTTCCGGGTACTCGGCAGGATGCCCCGGGGGCCGGGCGGGCCCGAGGGGCTGGGGCCGGAGACCGGGCGGGTGGTGCACGAGGGGCGGGCCGGGGTGTTGCGGGACGTGAATACGGCGCGGCTCGTCCGGGCCGCGCGGCGGCAGGACGTGGTGCTGCGGCTGATCCCCCGGATCGGGGACTTCGTGGTGCCGGGGACTCCGGTGCTCGCCGTCCACGGCGGCGCCGCCGTACCACCGCGCCGCCTGCTCCGGTACACGGTCTCCGTGGGCGTGGAGCGCACCCTGCACCAGGATCTGGCTTTCGGGTTGCGTCAGCTTGTCGACATCGCGCTGCGGGCCCTGTCGACGTCCGTGAACGATCCGACCACCGCCGTCCAGTGCCTGGACCGGATCGTGCAGTTCCTCGCGGCCGTGGCGCGCCTGCCGCTCGGGACCGTGCACCACCGGGACCGGTCGGGGCGGGTGCGGCTGGTCCAGGAGGGGCCGGCCTGGGAGGACCTGGTGGATCTCGCCTTCGAGGAGATCCGGTGGTGTGTGGCCGGAAGCCCCCAGGTGTCGCGCCGGCTGCTGGCGGGGCTGGACGATCTGTTGCTGCTGGCGCCCGAGGAGCGGAAGCACCCGCTGGTACGGCACCGGGCCCTGCTCGTCCAGGCCGTGGAGCGGGCCGTTCCGGTGGCCGCCGACCGGGAGTTCGCCCTGTTGCCGGACCGGCAGGGCATCGGGTAGCCCTACCGGTCCGGCATACGCGGCGCGCGTCAGTCGGCGCAGCGGCCCTCGCGCAGGGAGTGCAGGTGCTCGCTCGACTTCCGGGCGAAGGCGAGCGACTCCACCGGGTTGTCGTGCTCCGCCTGCCAGTGGTGGTAGCTCCGGCCGTGGTGGGTCCGGTTGGTCACCTTGGACAGGAACGTCTTGTAGTCGATGTCCCCGTCGCCGACGTCCGACATGCGGTAGCCGTCGCGCGTCGTGTCGTCGCGGACGCCGTCCTTGACGTGAAAGAGGGGGTAGCGGTTCGGGTGCTTGAGGACGTACTTCAGCGGGTCGAGCGGGGCCTTGGTGCCGTCCACGCGCTTGCTGAAGCGGAACTGGGCGCAGTACGCCCAGTAGATGTCCATCTCCAGGTAGACCAGGTCGGGATCGGTCTCGGCGAGCAGGACGTCGTAGAGGCGCACCTTCGGCTTGTCGGTGGCGAAGGAGAACTCCTCGGCATGGTTGTGCTGGTAGAACTTCATGCCGCGCTTACGGGCGGCGGCCCCGTACGTGTTGAAGTCGTCGGCCGCCCGCTTCCAGCCGTCGACCGTGGAGCCGTAGCGGAAGGGGCCCGAGGCCGTGCCGATGTGCTTGAGGCCGAGGGCCTGGGCGTCGTCGAGGACCTTCTCCAGGTTCTGGGCGAAGGTGTAGGCGCCGGGGTTGTTGTCGTCGTAGTAGCCGACGTGGCTGCCGATCGGGTTGAGGCCGTGGTCCTTGGCCAGCCGCTTGAGCTGGGCCAGGGTGATGGGTCCTGCGGAGCCCTGGGTGTAGCCCGCGAGCTCGATCTCGTCGTAGCCGTACTTCTCCAGTTCGGCGAAGACGGGGGCGAAGCCGAGCGTGGAGATCTTGTCGCGGAGGCTGTAGAGCTGGATGCCGAGGCGGCCGGGGGGCAGGACGGGCTTGCCCTTTCCGTGGCCGTGACCGTGGCCGTGGTCATGCCCGTGGCCGTGGCCCTTGCCGGGGCCCTGGGCCTGGTCCCGGCCGGCGGCCTGGGCGGTCGCCGTGCCGATGATCGTGGCGGCGGTGGCTCCGGCGGCGACACCGAGGATGTTGCGGCGGCTCAGTCTGCGGGCGAGTTCGGTGTCCTTGGAGGTGCGGCTCATGTTCGCGTGACTCCCTTGGATGACGTGACGGGACGTGGGGTGTGTGGTGCGGTGCCGGGTGCGTGACGGGGAATGCGTGACGCGGATTGTCAGTGCAGTCCGGCAAGCTGGAGGAGCAGGGACTTCACCTCGGTGGCCCTGACCCGGTCGGTGAACGCGTGGGGGGTGGAGCAGAGGATGAGCGGACCTTCGTCGTCGCTCTCGGGGAGGCGGCCGTGGCTGCCGCGAATAGGTGAGGGGTCCAGGGGGACGACCGCCATGCGGTAGCGCATCCCGAGCTTCTTGCGGGCGACCGCCGAGACGGCCTTGAGCCGTACGTAGGGGTCTTCGGGGTCCATGAAGAGCTCGACGGGGTCGTAGCCGGGCTTGCGGTGGATCTCGACGAGCTGCGCGAAGTCGGGGGCGCGGGCGTCGTCGAGCCAGTAGTAGTACGTGAACCAGGCGTCCTTCTCCGCCACGGCCACCAGCTCCCCGGAGCGGGGGTGGTCCAGGTGGTGCGCCTTCTTGCCCTCGTCGTCCAGGAGCTGGTCGATGCCGGGCAGGTCCGCGAGCGCCGCCCGGACCACCTCCAGGTCCTCGGGACGGCGTACGTAGATGTGGGCGAGCTGGTGGTCCGCGACGACGAAGGCGCGCGAGGCCATCGTGTCCAGGTACTCCATACCGTCCTGCGTGTGCACCTCCAGCAGGCCCGCCCGGCGCAGCGCCCGGTTGATGTCGACGGGGCGGCTGACGCGGGTGATGCCGTATTCGGAGAGCGCGACGACGGTACGGCCTTCGGCGCGGGCGTCGGCCAGCAGCGGGGCGATGGCCCGGTCCAGGTCGGCGGCGGCCTGGTGGGAGCGGGGGTCGTCGGGGCCGTAGCGCTGGAGGTCGTAGTCGAGGTGGGGCAGATAGCAGAGGGCCAGGTCGGGGGTGCGGGTGGCGATGATGTGGCGGGTGGCGTCGATGATCCACTGGGAGGAGACCAGGTCGGCGCCGGGGCCCCAGAAGTGGAAGAGGGGGAACGTGCCGAGCTTGTCGGTCAGTTCGTCGTGCAGGGCGGGCGGCCGGGTGTAACAGTCGGGTTCCTTGCGGCCGTCGGCGTAGTAGACGGGGCGCGGGGTGACGGTCCAGTCGGTGTCGGCGCCCATCGCGTACCACCAGCAGATGTTGGCGACGGTGTAGCCGGGGTGGGCGCGGCGGGCCGCGTCCCAGAGCTTGTCGCCCTCGACGAGCCCGTTGTGCTGGCGCCAGAGCAGGACGTCGCCGAGGTCGCGGAAGTACCAGCCGTTGGCGACGATGCCGTGCTCGGCGGGCATCGTGCCGGTGAGGAAGGTGGACTGGGCGGCGCAGGTGACGGCGGGCAGGACGGTGGAGAGGGGGGCCCGCGCGCCCTGCTTCCCGAGCGCCGTGAGGTTCGGCATGTGGGCAAGGAGCTGCGGGGTGAGGCCGACGACGTCGAGGACGAGGAGGGGGGTGGGGCCCCCGCGGTCCGTCGTGCCCGTGGTCGGTCCGGGGGCGGCTTCGTCGGTCATGGCAGCTCCTTGAGGCCGAGGTCGACCAGGAGGTCGCGGGCGAGGGTGAGTTCGGCGGCGATGCCGTCCGCGAGTTGAGTACGGGTGCGGGGCCGCAGTTCGGCGGGCAGCGCCTGCCAGGTGTACGTCTCCACCTCCAGGTGCCGGGTCAGCGGGACCGGTCCCCCGACGAGCCGGGCGAGCGCGGTGCGGAGCACGGGGAGCGTGGAGGTGAGCGGGGGCGCGGGCGGCGCGTGCAGGGGGACGTGGAAGTGGGCCCGCCAGGGGGTGGAGTCCGGGAGCGCCCCGCCGGCGACGGCCTCGTCCAGGTCGTCGGTGCCGCGCAGCCCGGCGGCCGTGCTGGTGCGGGTCTGGTGCAGGAAGCGCGGCTCGGCGAAGGCGGCGAGCGCGGTGCGGACCTCGGGGAGGTGGGGGTGTTCGGCGTGCAGGGCGGCGGAGAGCTGGGACTTGACGACGGGGATGCCCGCCGCGGCCAGGGCGTCGAGCGCGGTGTCCGGGTCCTCGAAGGAGGTGGCGAGGTGGCAGGTGTCGACGCAGATGCCGATGCGTTCGTGGCCGACGTCGGTGAGCGGGGCGATGGCGTCGGTGGTGGTCTCCACCGTGCAGCCCGGCTCGGGTTCGAGGCCGATCCGGATCGACTTGCCGGTGAGTTCGGCCAGGGCGTCCAGGCGCTGGGCGAGCGTGGTGAGGGCGGCGCGTGCGGTGCGGGCCGCCCCGGGGTCGGTGGCGTACGGGGTGCGCCACGCCAGCGGGAGCGTGGAGATGGTGCCTTCGGTGACGTCGTCGGGGAGCAGGGCGGCCAGGAGGCGGGCGAGGTCGGTGGTGTGGGCGAGGCGTTCGGGTTCGGTCCAGTCCGGGCGGTAGACCCGGTACTTGACCTCGTCGGCGCCGAACCCCTCGTACGGGAAGCCGTTGAGGGTGACCACTTCCAGGCCCCGGCTGTCGAGCTCGGCACGGAGCGCGCGGAGTTCGGCGGGGTCGTTGATCAGGACGCGGGCGGCTTCCCGGGCGAGCCAGAGGCCGATGCCGAGCCGGTCCCGGCCGAGGCGGCGGCGTACGGGTTCGCAGTGGTCGCGGAGCTGCGCGCGGACCCCGTCCAGCGTTTCGGCGGGGTGGACGTTGGTGCAGTAGGAGAGGTGGACGATGGAGCCGTCCGGGTGGCGGAAGCGCATGGCTTCACTCCCCTCCGCGCAGGATGGAGTTGCCCTCGTGGAGTGCGTCGGGGGCGGGGGTGTCCAGGTGGAGGCGGCCGCTCTGGCCGTAGAACGCGACCGGGTTGCGCCACAGGACCTGGTCGACGTCGTCCTCGGTGAATCCGGCCTTCAGCATCGCGTCGGCGACCTTGCGGGTCTTCAGCGGGTCGCTCTTGCCCCAGTCTGCGGCGGAGTTGACGAGCATCTTCTCGGTGCCGTGGTTCTGGAGGATCGTGACCATCCGGTCCTCGTCCATCTTGGTGTCCGGGTAGATGGAGAACCCGGCCCAGCAGCCACTGTCAGTGGCGGCCTTTACGGTGGTCTCGTTGAGGTGGTCGAGCAGGACGAACTCCGGGGGGAGGTCCGATTCGCGGATGACGTCGATGGTGCGGTGGAGACCGGCGAGCTTGTCGCGGTGCGGGGTGTGGACGAGGGCGGGGAGCCCGTGGTCGGCGGCGAGCTGGAGCTGGGCGGCCAGCGCGTGGTCCTCGGCCGGGGTCATGGAGTCGTAGCCGATCTCACCGACGGCGACGACGGAGTCCTTCACCAGATAGCGGGGCAGCGCGTCCAGGACGGGGGTGCAGCGGGGGTCGTTCGCCTCCTTGGGGTTGAGGGCGAGCGTGCAGTGGTGCGCGATGCCGTACTGAGAGGCGCGGAAGGGCTCCCAGCCGAGGAGCGCGTCGAAGTAGTCGAAGAAGCTGGCGGGCGAGGTGCGGGGCTGGCCGAGCCAGAAGGAGGGTTCGACGAGGGCGCGGACGCCCGCGTCGTACATCGCCTGATAGTCGTCCGTGGTCCGGGACGTCATGTGGATGTGGGGGTCGAAGATGCGCATCAGGACTCCTCCGTGGGGGCGGCAGGGGTGATCTCGGCGAGAGTGAGCGCGCCGCTCAGGTCGGCCGGGACGTCACGGCCGGCGGCGGTCCGCTCGGCGGCGAAGTCGCGCAGCATCCGGGCGAGTTCGGCGTCGCCGCGGGCCCGCTCGTCGAGCCGGGCGACGGCGGTCAGCGGTACGCCGGTGAAGAGGCATTTCAGTACGGCGTGGCGCCAGGCGTGCGGATCGAGGTGGGCCGCGGCGTACGGGCCGACGGCGGCGGCCACCAGCCGGGTGTCGTTGGTGCGCAGGGCGTCCTCGACGAGCGGGAGGGCGGTGGGGCCGAGGTCGAGGCGGTGCAGGGTGAGCAGGACGGCGCGGCGTTCGGCGGCGGTGCCCTGTTCGTAGAGCCGGGTGACGGAGGGCAGCGGGGCGCGGGCCTCGATGAGCAGGAGGAAGCGTACGGAGTCGGCGTGGGCCGGTCCGCAGTGACGGCCGGCGGCGGCGTAGCGGAGTTCCCAGGGAGGGGAGGCGTACGGCGATTCCTCGGCCGTGACGTCCTCTGTTGCCGCGTGTGCGGCCTCGGTCAGGGCCGCGTCGAGCCAGGCGCGGGCGGTGGCGTCGAGTTCGGCGTCGAGTTCCTTGCGGGACTTCAGCACGGTGCGCCGCCCTTCTTGTTGACCGGGCCCTTGGTCATCGCGTCGCGCAGGAAGGCGATGGAGGTGCGGGCGAGTTCGGGGCCCGCGTGGGAGTGGCGGGGCAGCTCGACGACGGTGAGGCCCTGGTAGTCGGCGGCGGTGAGGGCGGCGAGCACGGGCGGGAAGTCGATCTCGCCGTCGCCGAACGGGAGGTGCTCGTGGACGCCGCGCCGCATGTCCTCGATCTGGACGTGCCGGAGCCAGGGGGCGGAGTCCTGGACGCACTGCACGGGGGATGCCTCCTCCAGGCACTGGCAGTGGCCGATGTCGAGCGTGAGGCCGAGGGGGGCCGGGTCGCCGAGGAGGGCGCGGAGGTGGTGGAAGTCGGCGAGGGTGGCGAGGAGGTGACCGGGTTCGGGCTCGATGGCGAGGGGGATGCCCGACCGGTCGGCGGCGTCGAGTACGGGGGTGATCGCTTCGGTCAAGCGCTTCCAGGCGGTGTCCGTCGAGGTGTCCGGCAGGGTGATGCCGCTGAAGCAGTGGACGGCGTGCGCGCCGAGTTCGGCGGCCACGTCCACGGCACGGACGAGCAGCGCGGTGCGCGCGGCCCGGGCGCCGGGGTCCGGGTCGAGGAGGGAGGGGCCGTGCTTGCGGCGCGGGTCCAGGACATAGCGGGCGCCGGTCTCGACGGTGACCCGGAGCCCGAGGGAGGTGAGCCGGCGGGCGACCTGGCGGGTGCGTTCGGCGAGGTCCGGGGCCAGGGGGTCCAGGTGCATATGGTCGAGCGTCAGGCCGACGCCGTCGTAGCCGAGGTCGGCGAGGAGCCCGAGGGCGTCGTCGAGGCGGACGTCGGTGAGCCCGTTGGTGCCGTAGCCGAGGTGGAGGGTCATGTGGGGCTCACCTTCCGGGCGAGGGAGCGGGCCAGGGGGACGAGTGCCATGACGGCGAGGCCGGAGCCGGGTGCTCCGGCGCGGGTGGCGAGCGCCGCCTGGAGCGGGATCATGGCCCGGATCCCGCCGCCGACCGCCCGCTGGGTCAGGGGCGGGGACGGGTTGAGGGCGGCGTGCAGGAGGGGCGGCCCGGCGGTACGGAGGTAGGCGCCGGTGAAGGCGGTGAGCAGGAGGTCGGCGGGGGTGAGGCGGTGGGGGCGGGTCGCCCGGCGCTCCCCCGGCCCCATCGCGCCGAGGCCGCCTGCGCCGGGCTCCGGTCCCCTGGTCCGGGCTGCTCGGCCTACGGTGAGCACGGCCGCGCCCAGCCCCGCCGTCGTGGCCAGGACCGCCAGCGGTACGGCGGTCGATCCGCCCTGCGCCTCGTGGCGGGACACGGCGGTGACGCCGTAGGTGTGCGCGCCGAGCACCAGGGCTGCGGGGAGAGCGGTCAGGGCACCACGCGCGGGGTGCGTCGGCGCGGCAACGTTGTCGGCCGCCCGTGGGACCACCGGAGCGGACCCTCGCGCAACCGCCCCGCCCCTGGCCCCCGCCGCAACCGAAGCCGTCGCTCCCAGCAGCAGGTCCAGGGTGCGGGCCGCCGCCATCGCCGCCGGGCCCGCCTTCGTGTGCTTGAGGTGGAGGTCGTAGGCCCAGACCGTGGCGGCCAGGCCCGTGGCGACCGCCAGGGCCGGGCGGCCGGCCCGCGCCGCGAGGGCCAGGCCCGCCGCCGTCAGGACCCCGGCCGCGCCCAGGGCGGCCGGGGGGCTGATGCGGCCCGAAGGGATCGGGCGGTGCGGGCGGTCCACCGCGTCCTCCTCGCGGTCCGCCCAGTCGTTGAGGGCCATCCCGGCCTCGTACAGGCAGAGGGAGGCGCCGATCGCGAGTGCGGTACCCCGGCCGGGGCTGCGGCCCACCGCCGCGGCCCCGGCCAGTGCGTCACCCGGCACGGAGAACAGTGCGGAGACCCGGAACAGTTCGGTCCAGGCCCGCACCGTGTCCCCTCTCCCGCGACCGGGGGACGGCCGGTGCCTGTCCGGTGCGGGTGCAGTCCCACCCGTACCGGACAGGCCGTCTTGGAGTGCGCGGCCCCGGGCCCCCGAGGGCATGCGCAAGCCGGCCCCGAGCACCGACAGGGCCCGCAGCCGCCACCTCATGCCCGGCCCCGCAGCCGCTCGGCGAAGCCCAGCAGGGTGGCGTACTGCTCGGCCAGCGCGGCCGAGGTGCCGCCGTCCGGGTCCTTGAAGTAGAAGCCCAGCTCCGGCCGGGGGCCGCTCAGCCCCAGCTCGTGCGAGCGGGCCAGCAGGCGGGCCAGGTCCAGGACGAGCGGGGCCGCGAGGGCCGAGTCGCAGCCCTGCCAGATGGTCTGGAGGACCATCCGGGAGCCGAGGAAGCCGTCGAAGGCGATGTGGTCCCAAGCCGTCTTCCAGTCCCCCATCGCCGGTACGTCGTCGATGTGGACCTCACCCTCGGGGGCCGTGCCGAACGTGTCGGCGAGGACGCGTTCCTTGCCGGCGTTCTTGGCGGCGGCCGCCGCCGGATCGGCCAGCGCCGCCCCGTCCCCGCCGCCCAGCAGGTTCGACCCGGACCAGGCCCGTACGGGCAGGGCACGCTGGAGGAACATCGGGGCGAGCACGGAGCGGAGCAGCGTCTGGCCGGTCTTGCCGTCGCGTCCCGCGTGGGGAAGTCCGCTGTCGGCGACGGTGTCGGCCAGGGCCGGAGCACGCAGGCCGGTCGAAGGGGTGAAGTTGGCGTAGGAGCAGCCGGCCCGGAGGGCGGCGGCCGCGTAGAGGGAGCTGGCGGGGAGCCGGGGGTCGTCGGGGGCGGGGGCCGGTTCCGTGGAGGAGACGTTGATGACGACCGTACGGGCCAGCTCGTTGCGGTGGGCGAAGTCGGTGAGGTCCGCGGCGAACGCGGCGATGAGTTCCTGGTCGGTGCGGGTGTCGCCGGGGAGCGGTCCGCCGGGGCGTATCTCAGCGTCGGCCGCGTCGAGTTCGGCGCGGACGGCGGTGGGGAGGCGGTACGGCAGCACGCCGCCTTCGGCCAGCGCCTCGGCCCGTTTGGCGAGCGGGCAGTCCAGGGTGTCGTGGCCGCCGAAGACCAGCGAGGTCAGGGGCGGCAGGCCGCTGTCGGCGAAGGGGGGCGTCTCGGTGACCATGCCGGTGGGCGGGTGGAGGCCTGCCGCGATGGCCGCGCACCCCGCGGTCGCGGTGGTGGCGACGGAGCCGCGTGCTCCGATGAACCAGACGCCGGTCCGGCGGCCTGGGCTGTCGGCGGTACGGCGTGGACGCTCGTCACGGCCTTCACGTTCGGCATGTGCGGTCACGGGCTGCCTCCCTGGGGGGATGAAGAGGTGGAGGACGACGGGCGGGGAAGGGGTCGGTGCCTCCCCCGCCCGTCGTCGGCAGAGGTGGCCGCCCTACGTCGAGGGCAGCTCCTTCAGCTGGATGTTGCGGAAGGACACCTGGTCGTCGGCTCCGTGGTTCTGGAGGCCGATGTAGCCGTCCTTCAGGCTGCGGGCCGGGTCGGTGTTGGTGAAGTCGTTGATCTTCGCTCCGTTGAGGAAGATCTGCAGACGTTCGCCCTGGACCTTGATCTCGTAGCTGTTCCACTGGCCCGGCGGCCGCAGGACGCGGTCACGGGCCTTGATGTTGGCCGACTTGAAGCCGTAGACGGCACCGGTGGTGCGGTCGGCGGCGTCGGTGGCGTCGATCTGGATCTCGTAGCCGTTGTTCACGGCCGACCAGGGGTCGTCGGACTCCGGGAAGCCCACGAAGACACCGGAGTTGTCGTCGCCGGCCATCTTCCAGTCGAGCTTGAGCGAGTACGCCTTCAGCTCCTTGGCCTGGTAGGTGAGCAGGCCCATGCCGCCCTCGGAGTGCAGGGCACCGTCGCTGACGGAGAACTTGCCCGGACCCGCCTGCTTCCAGCCTTCCAGCGTCTTGCCGTTGAAGATCGGACGGTAGTCCTTGTTCGGCTTGCAGTCGGCCTTGACCTGGCCGGTGGCGTAGCGCAGGCCGCCGGAAAGGTGCTGGCGGAAGGCCGTCTCGGCGTAGGACTCCTTGGTGTGGCCGAGCCCGGTGTAGAAGGAGCGGCCGCCCTGGTAGGTCTGGCACCAGGAGATCGGGTGGTCGCCCTTCATGTTGCCGCCGGTGTAGGTGGTCTCGTCGAGGGTGGCCAACACCTTTGCCTTGTCACGGGGGTTGGTGCGGTAGTTGTACCACTCGTCGGTGCGCTCCCACTCCTCGTCCAGGTGCGCGGTGGCCGGATGGTCGTGGTCCTCGACGCGGACGGTGGCGGGCTGGATCTGCGGGTGCGAGTCGAAGTAGGCGCCGACGAGTCCGCCGTAGAACTCCCAGTCGTACTCGGTGTCGGCGGCCGCGTGGATGCCGACGTAACCGCCGCCGGTGGCCACGTAGTTCTCGAACGCCTTCTGTTGTTCGGCGTTGAGGACGTCACCGGTGGTGGAGAGGAAGGCGACGGCGTCGTAGCGGGCGAGGTTGCTGGTGGTGAACTGGGCGGCGGACTCGGTGGAGTCGACCGTGATGTTGGTGTCCTTGCCGATCTCCTTCAGTGCGGCGATGCCGGCCGGGATGGAGTCGTGGCGGAATCCTGCGGTCTTGGAGAAGACCAGGACGCGCTTGGCGGTCTTGTCGACCGGGCTGTTCGACAGTTCGAAGTCGTCGATGTCGTAGAGCGCGCCGTCGCCGCCCTTGAAGACGAGGAAGAGTTCGGTCTGCTTCTTGGGCGCTCCGCGCAGCGGGATGTCGATGTCCTGGAAGGTGTCCCAGCTGCCGGTCACCGGGACCGGGCCCGAGCCGAGGATCTTGCCGGTGGGCGATCCCGTACGGACTTCGAGGAAGCCACCGGATCCGGCCGACGAGATACGGGCGGTGAGCTTGGTGGTGCCACCGAGGACGTAGGTCTTGAAGGAGATCCAGTCGTCGTTGTGGATGTCCCCGACGGTCTTTCCGCCGTGCGCGCTCGACTTGCTCGGCGTGCTGACGCCGGAGGAGTCGTCGTAGTGCTCGGCTTGGCGGTGCCTGGGCTGGAGGCGCGCGGCGTCCTTGCCGGTCAGCTTGGCCTGGCCGCCACCGCCGTTGTCGGTGTAGGAGGCCGAAATGCCGCCGTAGATGTTGGCGTTGGGGTCGTGACCGCCTTCCATCGCGGTCTTGATGGTGCCTTCGCAGCCGTGCTCGGTGGTGATGTCGTGGCCGTGGCTGTCGTGGCCCAGGGTGAACTTGACCTCGACCTTGGTGCAGTCGATGGTCCCGTCCTCCGGGTCGCTGACGTTCACCTTGAACGGCACGGAGTCACCGAACTCGAAGAGCTGCCCGTCCACGGGGAGCACCAGCTCCACGGTCGGGGCGGTGTTGCCGACGGTGACGTGGACGCTGGCGGAGCCGGTGCGCCCGGACGGGTCCTCGGCGGTGAGCGTCGCGACGTACGTACCGTTCTTCTTGTACGTGTACGTGGGGTTGGGGGCCGTGGAGGTGCCGCCGTCACCGAAGTCCCAGGCGTACGTGAGCGGGTCGCCGTCGCCGTCCGCCGTGCCGGCCGAGGAGAACTTGACCTTCAGGGGTGCGGTGCCGGAGGTCTTGTTCGCTGAGGCCTCCGCGATGGGTGAGCGGCCTCCGGTGGCGTTCTCGATGCGGTAGAGCGCGGAGTTCTCGTCGCCGCCGAACCAGGCGAGGCCGTAGTCCAGGACGTAGAGCGCCCCGTCCGGGCCGAAGGCCATGTCCATGATCTGCGTACCGGACCACGGCACGTCGTTGATGGACTGGACGGCGCCGTCCGCGTCCTGCTCGATGCGCTTGATCCAGCGGCGGCCGAACTCACCGGCGAAGAAGTCGCCGTCGTAGGCCTCGGGGAACTTGACCGGGGAGTCGAGGTCCGCGTCGTAGCGGTAGACCGGTCCGCCCATCGGGGACTCGGAGCCGGTGCCGAACTCGGGCAGCGAGCCGCCGTCGTACGGGATCCAGGCGGCCTCGGCCGGCGGCAGGTCGACCAGGCCGGTGTTGTGCGGCGACTCGTTCTTCAGGTTGGCGCAGTCGAAGGCGGCGCCGGAGGCCTTGGTGGCGAAGTCGTAGTCGATGTACGGCTCGTTCTCGCCGACGCAGTACGGCCAGCCGAAGTTGCCCGCCTTCGTCACCCGGGCGAACTCCACCTTGCCGGACGGCCCGCGCTTCGGGTCGGCCGCACCGGCGTCGGGTCCGTAGTCACCGACGTACACGATGCCGGTGGCCTGGTCGACGGAGAAGCGGAACGGGTTGCGGAAGCCCATCGCGTAGATCTCGGGACGCGTCTTGTCCGTCCCGGGCTCGAAGAGGTTGCCCTCGGGGACGGTGTACGAGCCGTCCTCGGCGACCTTGATGCGCAGGATCTTGCCGCGGAGGTCGTTGGTGTTGCCGGAGGTCCGCTGGGCGTCGAACGCCGGGTTGCGGTCGCTGCGTTCGTCGATCGGCGTGTAGCCGTCGGAGGCGAAGGGGTTGGTGTCGTCGCCGGTGGAGAGGTAGAGGTTGCCGTCCTTGTCGAAGTCGATGTCACCGCCGACGTGGCAGCAGATGCCGCGCGAGGTGGGGACGTCCAGGACCTTCTTCTCACTGGCGGTGTCGAGCGTGCCGTCCTCGTTGAGGACGAAGCGGGAGAGCCGGTTGACGCCGTCGAACTTCGCGAAGTCGGCCGCCGTCCCGGTCTCGGGTGCGTCGCCTGCCGGGGTGTCCAACGGGGGTGCGTAGAACAGGTAGATGGCCCGGTTCTCGGCGAAGTCCGGGTCGACGCCGACGCCTTGGAGGCCTTCCTCGTCGTGCGTGTACACGGGAAGGGTGCCGGAGATCCGGGTGTTGCCGGCGCTGTCGGTGATCCGCAGCTCGCCGCCGCGCGAGGTGTGCAGCACGCTGCGGTCGGGGAGGACGGCGAGCGACATGGGCTCGCCGGTCTCCTCCGCGCCCTTGGCGAGGGTGACCTGCTGGAAGTCCTCAGCCACGGGCTCCTCGTGGCCCGGGTGGCCGGGGTGGGCGGTGGCGCCGGGGGCGGAGCCGAGGGTCAGGGTGGCGGCGGCGAGGAGGCCGCCGGTGAACAGCGCGAGCGATTTACGGATGCGGGTCCGGGCCAGGAGCCGCTTTCTGGTTCGGTGCGGTCGGTGCACGTAGGTCCTCCGGAGGTGCCGGTTGTACGGGCGGGTGTAGCCGTGCCGTGCCGCGCGGGGACTGCCGCGCGTGCGTCACCGGAGACGGGAGTGACCCCGGTGACGCGAGTCATGTCGTGTACACGTGGTGGACGGTAGACCTGTTCGTCCGGGACGGAAAGCCCTTGTGCAAGGGTTGGGCCGAACTTCTGCTTCCGCCAGGACAAAGGGAGATTCCGGGCAGGGCGAGGCAGCCCCGGGCACCTCAGGGAGCACCCGGGACCGCTCTGCCGCAGGCCTTACTCGCCGCCGCCGAAGGCCGCGTCGAAGGAGGCCGACGGCGGGTCGAAGTCGAACCGCTTGAGGCTGGCAAGCGCTTCCGGAGCGCCGTGCAGCCGGTCCATGCCCGCGTCCTCCCACTCCACGGAGACCGGGCCCTCGTAGCCGATGGACCGGAGCATCCGGAACACGTCCTCCCAGGGCACGTCACCGTGTCCGGCGGAGACGAAGTCCCAGCCGCGCCGGGGGTCGCCCCACGGCAGGTGCGAGCCGAGGCGGCCGTTGCGGCCGTCGAGGCGCTTGCGGGCCTCCTTGCAGTCCACGTGGTAGATCCGGTCCCGGAAGTCGTAGAGGAAGCCCACCGGGTCGAGGTCCTGCCAGACGAAGTGGCTCGGGTCGAAGTTCAGCCCGAACGCGGGCCGGTGGTCGACGGCTTCCAGGGCGCGCTTGGTGGTCCAGTAGTCGTACGCGATCTCGCTCGGGTGCACCTCGTGGGCGAAGCGCACCCCCTCCGCGTCGAAGACGTCCAGGATCGGGTTCCAGCGCTCGGCGAAGTCCTCGTAGCCCCGCTCGATCATGTGCGGCGGGACCGGCGGGAACATCGCGACCAGGTGCCAGATCGAGGAGCCGGTGAACCCGATGACCGTGTCGACACCGAAGGCGGCGGCCGCGCGTGCGGTGTCCGCGATCTCGGCGGCGGCCCGCTGCCGTACACCTTCGGGCTCGCCGTCGCCCCAGATGCGGGCGGGCAGGATGCCCTGGTGGCGCTCGTCGATCGGGTTGTCACAGACGGCCTGGCCGACCAGGTGGTTGGAGATGGCGAAGCACTTCAGCCCGTACCTGTCGAGCAGTTGGTGCCTGCTGTCCAGATAGCCGGGGTTGGCGAGCGCCTTGTCGACCTCGAAGTGGTCTCCCCAGCAGGCGAGTTCGAGACCGTCGTAACCGAAGTCCCGGGCGTGCTTGCACACCTCCTCCAGCGGGAGGTCGGCCCACTGGCCGGTGAACAGGGTGAAGGGGCGGGGCATGGGGGCGACTGCCTCCTAGGACGACGGGACAGAGGTGTGTACGGAGTTCTTGGCGGCGCTCTCCTCGACGGCGGCGAGCACCCGCTGGACCTGGAGGCCGTCCGCGAACGAGGGCCGGGGCGGGAGGCCTTCGGCGATCGTGCGGACCACGTCACGGGCCTGGTGGACGAAGGTGTGCTCGTACCCGAGGGCGTGGCCCGGCGGCCACCAGGCCTCCAGGTAGGGGTGTTCGGGTTCGGTGACCAGGATGCGGCGGAAGCCGGCGGTGGCGGCGGGCTCGGTGTGGTCGTGGAAGGACAGCTCGTTGAGCCGCTCCAGGTCGAACGCGAGCGAGCCCAGCTCCCCGTTGATCTCCAGCCGCAGCGCGTTCTTGCGTCCGGCCGCCATCCGGGTCGCCTCGAAGGAGGCCAGCGCCCCGGAGGCGAGGCGGCCGGTGAAGATCGCCGCGTCGTCCACCGTCACCTCACCCCGCGCCACCGCGTCGGCGCCGCCGGAGAGCCCGGCCGACGCTCCGGAGAGCAGGGGCCGCTCCCGTACGAAGGTCTCACTCACCGCCGACACCCCGGTCAGCAGCTCCCCCGCCAGGTACTGGGCGAGGTCGACGATGTGCGCCCCCAGGTCGCCCAGCGCACCCGATCCGGCGTGTTCGCGCTTGAGGCGCCAGGTGAGCGGGGAGGCCGGGTCGACCAGCCAGTCCTGGAGGTAGCTGGCGCGTACGTGGCGCAGGGCGCCGAGGCGGCCGTCCGCGATCAGCTGCCGCGCGTACGTGATGGCGGGCACCTTGCGGTAGTTGAAGCCCACCATCGCCACCTGGCCCCGGGCCTGGGCCGCCTCGGCGGCGCGGACCATCGCCTCCGCCTCGGCGACCGTGTTGGCGAGCGGCTTCTCGCACAGCACGTGCTTGCCCGCCTCCAGGGCGGCGATGGCGATCTCCGCATGGCTGTCGCCGGGCGTGCAGATGTCGATCAGCTGCACGTCGTCCCGGGCGATCAACGCCCGCCAGTCGGTCTCCGCGGCCGCCCAGCCGTGCCGGGCGGCGGCGGCGTCGACCGCCGCACGGTCGCGTCCGCAGATCGCGGCGAGAGCCGGCCGCACCGGCAGGTCGAAGACGTGTCCCGCGGTGCGCCACCCCTGGGAGTGGGCGGCGCCCATGAACGCGTACCCGACCATGCCGACCCCGAGCGTCCCTCGCCCCGGCTGCGGGGGCGGTGTCGCGGTCACGGTCGCGGTCTGCGGTTCCGTCTCCTGCTCTTGACTACGGGCCATGCGGACTTCCTCCTCGTCGGTGTGCGGTAACGGGCCGGGGGACGCGCTCGCCGCGCCCCCCGGAGACCCGGTCAGTTGAAGCCCGTCGGCAGGTACTGGTCGATGTTGTCCTTGGTCACGACCGCGGAGTACAGGGTCAGGGAGGTCGGGATCTCCATCTCGGAGAGGCCGCTGATGCCCTTGGACTGGCCGAGCGCGCGCGCCAGGTCGATCGCGGAGGCGGCCATCGTCGGCGGGTAGAGGACGGTCGCCTTGATGACCGAGTTGTCGGCCTTGATGGCGTCCATCGCGGACTTGGCGCCGGCGCCGCCGACCATGATGAACTCGTCGCGGCCCGCCTGCTGGATGGCGCGGAGCGCACCCACACCCTGGTCGTCGTCGTGGTTCCACAGGGCGTCGAACTGCTTCTGCGCCTGGAGGAGTTGGGCCATCTTCGCCTGGCCCGACTCGACGGTGAACTCGGCGGCCTGACGGGCCACCAACTTGATGTTGGGGTAGTTCTTGAGCGCGTCGGCGAAGCCCTGGCTGCGCTGCTTGGTCAGCTCCAGGTTGTCGATGCCGGCGAGCTCGACGACCTTGGCGTTCGCCTTGCCCTTGAGCTGTTCGCCGATGTAGTGACCGGCGTTGAGGCCCATGCCGTAGTTGTCGCCGCCGACCCAGCAGCGGTACGCCTGCGGGGAGGCGAAGATGCGGTCCAGGTTGACGACGGGGATGCCCGCCTTCATCGCCTCCAGGCCGACCTGGGTGAGCGCCTTGCCGTCGGCGGGGAGGATGACGAGGACGTCGACCTTCTTGTTGATCAGGGTCTTGACCTGCCCGATCTGGGCGGCGGTGTCGTTGGAGCCCTCGGTGATCTCCAGCGTCACCTCGCTGTACTTCTCCGCCCGCGACTTGGCGTTCACGTTGATGGCGTTGAGCCAGCCGTGGTCGGCCTGCGGTCCGGCGAAGCCGATGGTGACGGGCTTGCCGGGCTTGTCGTCGGCGGCGGGCTGGCTGTTGCCGGCCGGCTGCGCGCTCTTCGGCTCGTTGCTGGTGCAGGCGGTGAGGAGGGCGCCCGTGGAGACGGCGGCGGCTCCGAACAGCAGCCCTCTGCGGCTGGTTTCTGGCATGGCGGTCTGACCCTTCATCCGGTGGGTGGCGTGCGAAGTGCGGCTCTCGGTAAGGCGGTAAGGCGGTTGGTCAGGTGTCGGCCCCGCGCAGGGTGCGGCGCTGGACGAGGACGGCGGCGACGATGATGGCGCCCTTGGCGATCTGCTGGACGTCGCTCTGGAGGTTGTTGAGCGCGAAGATGTTGGTGATGGTGGTGAAGATCAGGACGCCGAGGACGGAGCCGACGATGGTGCCGCGGCCGCCGCTGAGCAGGGTGCCGCCGATGATCGCGGCGGCGATGGCGTCGAGCTCGTACAGGTTGCCGTTGGTGTTCTGGCCGGAGCCGGAGAGCACGATCAGCATGAAGGCGGCGATGCCGCAGCAGAGCCCGGAGAGCAGGTAGAGGTAGAGGCGCTGGCGGCGGACGTCGATCCCGGCGAGCCGGGCCGCCTCCGCGTTGCCGCCGACGGCGACCGTGCGGCGGCCGAAGGTGGTCCGGTTGAGGATCAGCCAGCCGATGACCGTGACGGCGGCGAACATCATGACCAGGGGCGGGATGCCGAGGAAGTAGGAGTCCGGCAGGCCGAGACTGAGCACCGAGTCGACGGTGACGATCTGCGTCTTGCCGTCGGTGATCATGAGGGCGAGGCCGCGCGCCGAGGCGAGCATGGCGAGTGTCGCGATGAACGGGACCATCCCGCCGTACGCGATGAGGACGCCGTTCACCAGTCCGGCGGCGAGGCCGACGACCACGGCGGTGAAGGCGATGCCCGCGAAGCCGTACTCCTGGGTGGCGAGCGTCGTCGCCCAGACGGAGGCGAGGGCGACCATCGCCCCGACGGAGAGGTCGATACCGCCGCTGGTGATGACGAAGGTCATGCCGACGGTGACGACCCCGATGACGGAGGCCTGCGTCAGGATCAGCTGGAGGTTCCCGGTGTCCAGGAACGCGTCCGGTTCGGTGATGCCGCCGACCAGGACGAGCGCGGCGAGGACACCGAGCAGGGACAGGATCCGGACGTCGAGCCGCAGCCCGAGGCCGGGCTTCCGGCCGCCGGTCTTCACCGGGGGCGTGTCGGCGGGGCCGGTGAGGGCCCCCTTGTCCGGCCCGTTGTGCTGCGCCGACGGGGCGGGCTGTGTCATGGCGTCGGGCTCCCTTCCATCACGAGGTCGAGTACGCGGTGCTCGTCGAGCTCCTGGGCGGGGGCCGTGTGGACGACCTGTCCCTCCCGGAGCACCAGCACCCGGTCGGCGAGGCCCAGGACTTCGGGCACTTCGCTGGAGACGAGCAGGACGGCGAGGCCTTCGTCGGCCAGCCGGCGGATCACGGCGTAGAGCTCGGCGCGGGCGCCGACGTCGACGCCGCGGGTGGGTTCGTCGAGCAGCAGGACCCGGCAGCCGCGCAGCAGCCAGCGGGCGAGGACGGCCTTCTGCTGGTTGCCGCCGGAGAGGGTGCGGATCGGTGTGTCCGGGTTGTCCGGCCGCAGGGAGAGTTCGCGGGTGGCCTTCTGTGCGGACCGCCGCTCGCCGCCCCGGTCGATCCAGCCCACCCGGGCGAACCGGGAAAGGGAGGAGACGGAGACGTTACGGGTCACGGACTCGGTCATCAGCAGGGCCTGGGCCTTGCGCTCCTCGGGGGCGAGGCCGATCCCGGCGGCGACGGCGGCGCGGACGCTGCCGGGCCTGAGCTGCTTGCCGCCGACGGTGACGGTCCCGGTGCTCGCCTTGCGGGCGCCGTAGATCGTCTCCAGGATCTCCGAGCGGCCGGAGCCGACGAGACCGGCGAGGCCGACGATCTCGCCGGGCCGCAGTTCGAGGTCCACAGGTGCGAACTCGCCCTCGCGGGAAAGGTTTTGGACCCTCAGGACGGGCTCGGTGGTGTTGGCGGAGGGATCATCCGGGCGCGGCGGGAAGACGTACTCGACATCGCGGCCGGTCATCATGGCAACGATGTCGCGTGTCGGGGTGTCGGCGGCGGGGAGCCCGACCGCGACCGCCCGGCCGTCCTTCAGCACGGTGACCCGGTCGCCGATGCGGCGGATCTCCTCCAGCCGGTGCGAGATGTAGACGACGGCGACCCCGTCGGCGGTCAGGCTGTCGACGATCCGGAAGAGGTTGTCGACCTCGTCGGGGTCGAGCGCGGCGGAGGGCTCGTCCATCACGATGAGCCGTACGTCGTGGGAGAGCGCCCGCGCCATGGAGACGATCTGCTGCTGGGCGGCGGAGAGGGAGCCGACCGGCCGGGCGGGGTCGATCTCCGGGTGGCCGAGCCGGGCCAGCAGCGCTTTCGCCGCGAGACGCCCCTCCCCTGTACGGACGATGAAGCCCGCACTGGTCGGCTCATGGCCGAGAAAGACGTTCTCGGCGACCGACAGCCCCTCCACCAGGTCGAGTTCCTGGTAGATCGTGGCAATTCCCAGGCGCATGGCGGCGATCGGGGACTTGAGGCGCACGGGCTCGCCGCGCCAGGTGATCTCGCCGTCGTCGGGCTGGTGGGCCCCGGCGAGCACTTTGATGAGGGTGGACTTGCCCGCGCCGTTCTGGCCGAGGAGGCAGTGGACCTCGCCAGCCTGGACCTCCAGGTCGACGCCGTCCAGGGCGCGTACGCCGGGGAAGGACTTGGTGATGCCGGACATGGTGAGCAGGGGTGGTTCTGGTGCCATGACGAATTCCCCTCGGCGAATGGGGTCTCCCCCGGCCCCGGCGGGTGCCGGGCGTGCGGGGAGGGCCGGTGAGCGGGCAGGGCGCAGGGCTGGAGGTGCCGTGGAGCCGGCGGCATCGCGAGCGGCTGCTGACAGGGGGTACGTACGTGAGGCGTACCTGACCAGTGCGGTGGTGCGTACGGAACGGGCGAGGTCGTGCGTACGGGGCCGGCTGCGGCGCGGGCGCCGCTCACCGGTCCCGTGGTCAGGCCGGTGAGAAGAGGTGGTCGCTGATGAGGCGGGCCGCGCCGATCACTCCGGCGGTGGGGCCCAGCTCGCCCAGCACGATGGGGAGGTTGCCGGTGGCCAGGGGAAGGGACTGGCGGTAGACCTGGGTGCGGACACTGGCGAGGAGGTTGTGACCGAGGCCGGTGACCCCGCCGCCGATCACCACCAGACCGGGATTGAAGAAGCTGACCAGGCTCGCGATGACCTGGCCGAGCCGGTTGCCGCCTTCGCGGATCAGGTCGAGCGCCGCCGCGTCCCCGGCCGCCGCGGCGGCGGCCACATCGGCGGCGGTGAGGCGTCCGGCCGCCTCCAGCCGGACCGCGAGCTCGGGTGAGCGGCCCTCACGGGCGGCGTCCTCCGCGTCGCGGGCCAGGGCGGCCCCGCTGAAGTGGGCTTCCAGGCAGCCCTTGTTGCCGCAGGCGCAGGCCCGGCCGTCCGGCTCCACCTGGATGTGCCCGATGTCCCCGGCGCTGCCCGTCGTCCCCCGATAGACCTCACCGCCGACGACGATGCCGCAGCCGATACCCGTACCGATCTTGACGCACAGGAAGTCGCCCACGGAGCGGGCGACGCCCGCGTGCTGCTCCCCCATCGCCATGAGGTTCACGTCGTTGTCGACCATGACGGGGCAGCCCAGATCCTGACTGAGCGCCTCGCGGACCGGGAACCCGTCCCAGCCGGGCATGATCGGCGGCGCGACCGGCACGCCGTCGGGGAAGCGGACAGGGCCGGGGACCCCGATGCCCGCGCCGTCGAAGCCCTCGGCGAGGCCGGAGGCCCGGAGCTTGGCCGCCATCGCCAGAACCTGCTCGAAGACCGCGACCGGACCCTCGCGCACGTCCATCGGCTGGTTCAGGTGGCCCAGGACCTCCAACTCCGCGTTGGTGACGGCCACATCGATGGAGGTGGCGCCGATGTCGACCCCGAGGAAGCGCAGTTCGGGGGCGAGCCGGATGTTGTGCGAGCGGCGCCCGCCACGGGATGCGGCGAGCCCGTCGGCCACGACCAGGCCGGTCTCCAGCAGCCGGTCCACCTCGACGGCGAGCTTGGAGCGCGAGAGGTCGACCTGGTCACCCAGCTGGGCACGGGAGTTGGGGCCCCCGTCGCGCAGCAGCCGGAGCAACCGCGCCTGATGCGCGTTCGCGGGTCGTGCCGTCATACGTCTCACGCGTCCCTCCCCGCCACATCCGGCCAGTCCGTCGGGCTTTCGAGGGGAACGTAGCAGCGCTTTCCCGGAGTGGGAAGAAGTTGCGCAGGAATCGGCCCCAACTTTCTCCACACTCAGGACAAAGCTTGCGTGGCCGTGTTCCGGGGCCGTGTTCAGGGCCCGTGTTCAGGGGCTGTGTTCAGGGGCAGCGGATGACCTGTCCGGCGTACGAGAGGTTCCCGCCGAAGCCGAAGAGCAGCACGGGCGCACCGGAGGCGATCTCGCCGCGCTCCACGAGCTTGGAGAGCGCCATCGGGATGGAGGCGGCGGAGGTGTTGCCGGAGTCGACCACGTCCCGCGCGATGACCGCGTTGACGGCGCCGATCTTCCGGGCCACCGGCTCGATGATCCGCAGGTTGGCCTGGTGCAGGACGACGGCGGCCAGGTCCTCCGGGGCGATGCCCGCCTTCTCGCAGACCTTGCGGGCGATGGGGGGCAGCTGGGTGGTGGCCCAGCGGTAGACGGACTGGCCCTCCTGCGCGAAGCGCGGCGGCGTCCCCTCGATCCGTACGGCGTTGCCCATCTCAGGCACCGATCCCCACAGCACCGGACCGATCCCGGGGCCGCCCGGGGTGCCGGGGGCGGACGGGCTGTCGGAGGCGGACGGGTCGGCGGTGACGACGGCGGCGCCCGCGCCGTCACCGAGCAGGACGCAGGTGGTGCGGTCGGTCCAGTCGGCGATGTCACCCATCTTGTCGGCGCCGATGACCAGCGCCCGGGTCGCCGCACCGGCCCTGATCGTGTGGTCGGCGACGGCCAGGGCGTGCGTGAAGCCCGAGCAGACCACGTTGATGTCCATCACGGCGGGTGACCCCATGGAGAGCCGCGCCGCGACCCGCGCCGCCATGCTCGGGGAGCGGTCGATGGCGGTGGAGGTGGCCACCAGGACCAGGTCGATGTCGGAGGGCTGGAGGCCGGCGGCGGCCAGCGCCTTGGCACCGGCGTGTGCGGCCAGCTCGTCGACCGGCTCGTCGGGGCCGCCCACGTGCCGGGTCTTGATGCCGACCCGGCTCGTGATCCACTCGTCGCTCGTGTCGACCATGGCCGCCAGGTCGTCGTTGGTGAGCACCTTGGCGGGCTGATAGTGGCCGAGCGCCACGACACGTGAGCCGGTCATACGGGTTCCCATCGTTACGTAGGGCAGGAAACACCCAGTCTTGGTGGCTACCGTCCGGTACGGGGGCACGTGATCCCACAGGAAACCGGCCCACACGTTGGAGCATTGACAACAGCCTCACCTGCATGCTCCCCCCGACCGTCCGTTCGGGTGCCCGGCCCACGCGGCGGAGACGCCGTACCGCGTGTGCAGGACAATGACAGGGCCAGGCTCCGGCCCGACCCACGGCCGGCAGCTCCGCACACCGACAGAATCGGGTTCAGCCACATGGGACGGGTCACCGAGCGCCGCCGCACCCTCCGTATCCGGGACGGGGCCGTCTCCTCCCGCGCCGACACGCTCGTCGCGGAGGAGCCCCTGGAGATCCGGCTGAACGGAAAGCCGCTGGCCATCACGATGCGCACGCCCGGTGACGACTTCGCGCTCGCCGCCGGGTTCCTGGTGAGCGAGGGCGTGATCGCCGAGGGCGATGAGGTGCAGTCGATCGTCTACTGCGCCGGGGCGACCGCCGACGGCGTGAACACGTACAACGTGGTGGACGTGAAGCTCGCGCCCGGTGTCGTGGTCCCCGACATCACGCTGGAGCGGAACGTCTACACCACCTCCTCGTGCGGCCTGTGCGGCAAGGCCAGCCTGGACGCCGTACGCACCACCACCCGCCACCCCGTCGGTGACACTCCCCCGGTCCGCGTCACGCCCGAGTTGCTCTCCGCCCTCCCGGACCGGCTGCGCGCCGCACAGAAGGTGTTCGACCGGACCGGAGGCCTGCACGCGGCGGCGCTCTTCTCGGAGGAGGGCGAGCTGCTGGACGTACGGGAGGACGTGGGCCGGCACAACGCGGTGGACAAGCTGGTGGGCCGGGCGCTGACGGACGGGCGGCTGCCGCTGTCACGGTCGGTGCTGCTGGTCTCGGGGCGGGCCTCGTTCGAGCTGGCGCAGAAGGCGGTGATGGCCGGGATCCCGGTGCTCGCGGCGGTCTCGGCGCCGTCCTCGCTGGCGGTGGACCTGGCGGCGGAGAGCGGACTGACCCTGGTGGGGTTCCTGCGGGGGCCTTCGATGAACGTGTACGCGGGTGAGCACCGGATCGCGCTGGAGGCGGGGGTCCACTGAGCGGCGGGCGCGGCGGGGGTCGCCCGTCGGCTCACTCGCTCACTCACTCACCGGCGAAGGACAGCCCCTCGGCCGCCAGCGCCTCGCGCAGCACCCTGATGGCTTTCGGGCCGACCCCGTGCAGCGCCAGCACCTCCGCCGCCGTCACGTCCGCGAGCTGGGCGAGCCGGGTGTAGCCCGCGTGCCGCAGAGCGCTGCGGGCCGGGTTGCCCGCGCCGTGCGGGAAGTCGTCCTCGGGTTCGGCGGGCCGGTCGGCCATGGCGGTCCTCCAGGTCAGCGGCGGTCAGCGGCTATGACGTCACCGTAGCCGCCGGGTGTGACAACGGCCCGGCATCGGTCCCGGCCGGGTCCCGCACCGGCTCCGGGTCCCGCGAGCGCCGCTTGGCGATGACCGCGCAGACCATCAGCTGCATCTGGTGGAAGAGCATCAGCGGCAGCACGGCGAGGCTGGCGTGCGCCCCGAACAGCACGCTCGCCATCGGCAGCCCCGCCGCCAGGCTCTTCTTCGACCCGGCGAACTGGATGGCGATCCGGTCCTCCCGGCCGAAGCCGAGCCGCCGTGCCCCGTACCAGGTCAGCGCGAGCATCACGGCCAGCAGGACCGCCTCGGCCGCGAGCAGGGCGCCGAGCCGGGCCGGGGTGACCTGGCTCCAGATACCGGCGACCATCCCCTCGCTGAACGCGGTGTAGACGACCAGCAGGATCGAGCCGCGGTCCACCAGGCCGAGCACCTTCTTGTGCCGGGTCAGGAACCCGCCGACCCAGCGGCGCAGGAGCTGTCCGGCGAGGAACGGCACGAGCAGCTGGAGCACGATCTTCAGCAGCGAGTCCGCCGAGAACCCGCCGCCGGCCGAGCCGAGCAGGAGCGCGGCCAGCAGCGGCGTGAGGAAGATCCCGGTGAGGCTGGAGAAGGAGCCGGCACAGATCGCGGCGGGCACGTTGCCCCGGGCGATCGACGTGAACGCGATGGAGGACTGGATCGTCGACGGCACCAGGCACAGGAAGAGGAAGCCCGCCTGGAGCTCCGGCGTCAGGACGAACGGCACCAGCCCCTTGCTCGCCAGCCCCAGCAGCGGGAACACGAGGAACGTGCAGGCCAGGACGGTGAGGTGGAGCCGCCAGTGCTTCAGCCCGTCGAGCGCCTCGGCGGTGGAGAGCCGGGCCCCGTAGAGGAAGAAGAGCAGGGCGACCGCCCCGGTGGAGGCGCCGCCCGCCACGTCGGCGGCCATCCCGCGCGCGGGCAGCAGCGCGGCGAGGACGACCGTGCCGACCAGCGCCAGGATGTACGCGTCGACCGGCAGCCAGGACGGCAGGGTGAGGGTGCGGCGGCGGCTGCTCATGGGCTCCACGTGGTTCTTCGGCTCGCTGGTGGACCCCACCATCCTGCCCGCCGCCCGGCGATCGGGAATCCCTCACACCGCTCTGACTGCCATCACGGAACGCGATAAACCTCCGGGACCTGCTACGGCCACCCTCAGGAGCGGCTGGCGGTCGCGCAATCGTCGTCCTCGACCGTCGTGCCGTCACCCGTGTCGAGCGGCTTGCTGCGGTCGTACGGGTCGATCCGGCGGTCCTGGTCGGCGTGCTGGTCCTCGGCGGTGCCGAACGGCGGCTCGAAGTAGCCGGTCGGGGCGGAGCAGCCACCGTTGGTCATGTCGAGCGTGTAGGAGACGAGCGACATCGTGCCCGGTTCCGTGATGACCTCGGCCGGATCGTCCCAGCTCATCACCGTCTCGCGCCGCACGATCGTGCGGACGACCTCGCCGTCCTCTCCGCTGTCGGCAGCCGGGGTCACCGGGTACACGAAAGTGACGTCCGCCGTCACCTCGACCGCCCCGCGCTTCCCCTCGCGGTACGTGAGCCGGCCGCGCGTCTTGACCACGTCACCGACCGGCCGGGCCTGCTCCGGCCGGAAGCGGCTGAACAGGAGCAGGGGATCGGTCGTGTCCGTGGGCGTCTTCGACGAAAGGGCGGTACGGACGTACTCCTGGACATCCTTCTGGTGCGGGTTCAGCAACTCGATCGCCTCCGAGGGCCGATCGCCGCGCAGCACTCCCGGGTCGAGCCCCGCGGCCACCAGGAAGTCCCGGCTCTGCCGCAGCGCTCGCTCGACCTCAGCGGCCTTCATCCAGCCGGTCGCCCGGGCCGGCGGCACCGTGATCCCCGCCGCTCCGTCCGCCCAGCGCGCGGCGGGCGAGCCCCGGAAGGGTTCGGCGAGGGTGGGGCGTCGATCCGGCTCCGCGCCGGGCGCTTCCCCCGGGCGTTCCGACTCGGCCGCCAGCGGCGTTCCGTCCTGGGCGCTGTCATCGCCGACGAACCAACCGACCACCTGCTGCGGGAAGAGCGCCACGACCAGGAGGGCAACGGCCGCCACCATGCCGGTCACGTACCGCCCGGTCCTGCGCCGGGGCCGGGCCGGTGTGTACGTACGCCAGCCCTCGGCCGGTCCGGGATTCTCCCGCAGCCGCCGTTCCACCTCACGGGCACGCGCCGACGGCTCAACCGGGGCCCCGGCCGCACTCGTCACCGATTCCTGGAGGAACCGCTCCCACTCCTCGTCGGACACGGACGACCCGTCCTGCCCGCCCTGTCCCCCGGCCCCGTTCACTCCGCACTCCCGTTTCCCGCGTATGCATGTATGCGCGTAGGTGTGTCTTCGCCGACGTCCGACGGCCCGATCCCCCCGGCCGTCCCGTCAGTTGACTGACATCAGCTCACCAAGAGCCGCCCGCATGATCGCATATGCATACCCCCGTCCCGCCGGCCGGTGGGCCGGCTGCCGGGCCGCGCGCCGACCGCCGACGCGGGCGTGACAGGTGGCGGCAGAACCTAACGTGGGACCGTGGACACCTCCTACGACCCCGCCCAGCTCCGTACCTTCCTCGCCGTGGCCCAGACGTTGAGCTTCACCCAGGCCGCCCGCCGCCTCGGGATCCGGCAGTCCACCGTCAGCCAGCACGTCCGGCGGCTGGAGGAGGCGACCGGGCGGCAGCTGTTCGCCCGGGACACCCACCGGGTCGACCTGACCGAGGACGGCGAGGCCATGCTCGGCTTCGCCCGGACCATCCTCACGGCGCACGAACGGGCGGCTGCATTCTTCGCGGGCACCCGGCTGCGCGGCCGGCTCCGCTTCGGGGCCTGTGAGGACTTCGTGTTGACCCGGCTGCCGGAGATCCTGGAGTCCTTCCGGCGCGACCACCCGGAGGTCGAACTGGAACTCACCGTGGAGCTGTCCGGGACCCTGCACCGGCAGCTGGAGGCGGGAAGGCTCGATCTGGTTCTGGCCAAGCGGAGGACGGGCGACACGCACGGCGAGCTGGTGTGGCAGGACGCGCTGGACTGGATCGGCGCCCCGCAGCTGCGGATCGATCCGGAACGCCCGGTGCCGCTCATCGTCTTCCCGCCGCCGGGCATCACCCGGGCCCGCGCCCTGGAGGTGCTGGAGGAGCACGGGCGGGCCTGGCGGATCGCCTGTACGAGTACGAGCCTGAGCGCCCTGGTCGCGGCGGCGCGGGCGGGGCTGGGCGTGATGGTGCACTCGCGGGGACTGATCCCGCCGGGGCTCGTGCCGGTTCCGGCGCGGGCGGGGCTGCCGGAGCCGGGCGGCGTCGACTTCGTCCTGCTGCACGGGGACCGGCGGGGCGCGGTGCGGGAGGCGGCCGACGCGCTGGCGGCGGCCATCCTGGCGGGCGGAGACCGGCTGCACCGGGGTGGCGGAGGATGACCCGCACCGGCCGGCAGCGGCGCGTCACCCGGTGACCCGCACCGGCCGTAGCGGTGCGTGACCCGATGCCCCGCACCAACCGGCA
Organism: Streptomyces cyaneofuscatus; assembly: GCF_033109485.1. Lineage (NCBI taxonomy): Bacteria > Bacillati > Actinomycetota > Actinomycetes > Kitasatosporales > Streptomycetaceae > Streptomyces > Streptomyces cyaneofuscatus. The sequence continues at coordinate 1,014,655 of NZ_CP137002.1, forward strand.
GCGGCGCGCATATGCCCTCGTACCGCCAGAGACCGGGAGTGATCGCCTCGGTCGGATTCGGTGGAGATTTGGCCGCGAGCCGCTTACGCCTCCGTCAGAAGTACGCCCGAGCCTTGCCCATCTGGCCGGATTTCGACGGTTGACCTCGGTGGATGCCCTGCTTTACGCGGGGTTCGGACCCTCCCGCCGGGCCCCCGGTTGGGGTAGCGTCGCGGCGCTGTGCGGAGCGCCACGAGGAGCAGGTCATTGCGTGAATTCACTGTCCCACCCATGGCTGCGCCGCCTCAAGTCGGCGGTCTGGCCGACGCGGTCTTCGACTACGCGGAGGACGATCCGCAGCGGGTCGCGCTCGGCCGCAAGGACGCGGGCGGACAGTGGCGGGATGTGACCTCGGAGGCGTTCCGCGACGAGGTGCTGGCCCTGGCGAAAGGGCTGATCGCGCACGGGATCCGGTTCGGGGACCGGGTCGCCCTGATGTCCCGTACGCGGTACGAGTGGACGCTCTTCGACTTCGCGATCTGGTCGGTCGGGGCCCAGTCGGTGCCCATCTACCCGACGTCCTCCGCCGAGCAGGTCCACTGGATGCTGCACGACGCCGAGGTGGTGGCGGTGATGGTCGAGCACGAGGACCACGCGATGACCGTCGGCTCGGTGATCGACCGGCTGCCGCACCTCAAGCGGCTCTGGCAGCTGGACGCCGGTGCGGTGGACGAACTGGTCGGCGCGGGCGGGATGGTCGACGACGAGGTGGTGCACCGGCACCGGCGCGCGGTGACGCCCGAGTCCGTGGCGACGGTGATCTACACCTCGGGCACGACGGGCCGCCCCAAGGGCTGTGTGATCACGCACGCGAGCTTCATGTTCGAGAGCGACACGATGGTCGCCCGCTGGGAGCCGGTGTTCCACTCCAAGCCCGGCGACGAGGCGGCCACCCTGCTCTTCCTCCCGCTGGCGCACGTCTTCGGCCGGATGGTGGAGATCGCGGCGGTACGGGGACGGGTCAAACTCGGCCATCAGCCCGAGCTGTCGGCGAACGCCCTGATGCCGGACCTGGTGACGTTCCGGCCCACCTTCATCCTGGCGGTGCCGTACATCTTCGAGAAGGTCTTCAACGGCGCTCGGCGCAAGGCCGAGGCGGAGGGCAGGGCCGGGCCGTTCGACAAGGCCGTGGACATCGCGGTCAAGTACGCCGAGGCGCTGGAGCAGAAGGCCTTCGGCCTCGGCCCCGGGCCGTCGGCCGGACTGCGGGTGCAGCACCAGTTCTTCGACAAGGTCGTCTACAAGAAGGTCCGCGACGCGATGGGCGGCCGGGTGCGCCACGCGATGTCGGGCGGCTCGGGCATGAACCGCCGGCTCGGCCTGTTCTTCGCGGGCGCCGGGGTGACCGTCTTCGAGGGGTACGGGCTGACCGAGTCCACCGCGGCGGCGACCGCCAACCCGCCCGAGCGCACCCGGTACGGCACGGTCGGGCTGCCCATCCCCGGGACGTCCGTGCACATCGCGGACGACGGCGAGGTGTGGGTGCACGGCCCCAACGTCTTCTCCGGCTATCTGAACAATCCGGCGGCGACCCGGGCCACGCTTGAGGACGGCTGGCTGGCCACCGGGGACCTCGGTTCGCTGGACGAGGACGGCTATCTGACGATCACCGGGCGGAAGAAGGAGATCCTGGTGACGTCCGGCGGCAAGAGCGTCTCGCCGGCCGGCCTGGAGGAGCGGGTGCGGGCCCATCCGCTGGTCGCCCAGTGCATCGTCGTCGGCAACGACCGCCCGTACATCGCGGCCCTGGTCACCGTCGACCAGGAGTCCGTCGACCACTGGCTCACCATGCAGGGCCGTACGCCGCTCGCCCCCGCCGAGCTGGTGCGCGACCCGGACCTGGAGATGGAGGTCCGGCGGGCGGTGGTGGCCGCCAACACGGCGGTGTCGCAGGCCGAGTCGATCCGTACGTTCCGGATCCTGGCCCACCCGTTCACCGAGGAGCACGGACTGCTGACGCCCTCGCTGAAGCTGAAGCGCAAGGCGATCGAGACGGCGTACGGGATCGAGGTCGACGCGCTCTACCACTGACCGCGCCCGCCTCTCTGCCCCTGACCGCGCCCGCCGATTCTGGATCATGGGGCGGGAATGCCTGGGCGCGCCCGTTCGTTGTCCCCGGGAGTACCAACCGACAACGTTAGGATCGACCGCTCGTGAGCCAGGTCCCCTCCATCACCCTCAACAACGGCCTCGAAATGCCGCAGCTCGGTTTCGGTGTCTGGCAGGTGCCGGACGACGAGGCGGCGAAGGCGGTCGCGAAGGCCATCGAGTCCGGGTACCGGTCCATCGACACCGCCGCGATCTACAAGAACGAGAAGGGCACCGGCCGGGCCATCGCCGCCTCCGGTGTCCCCCGTGACGAGCTCTTCGTCACCACGAAGCTGTGGAACAGCGAGCAGGGGTACGACAGCACGCTGCGCGCCTTCGACGCCTCGCTGGACCAGCTCGGCCTGGACTACGTCGACCTGTATCTCATCCACTGGCCGGTCCCGGCCAAGGACGCGTACGCCGACACCTACCGGGCGTTCGAGAAGATCTACGCCGACGGCCGCGCCAAGGCGATCGGTGTGTCGAACTTCCACCCCGAGCACCTGAAGCGGCTGCTGGCCGAGACCTCCGTGGTCCCCGTCCTCAACCAGATCGAGCTGCACCCCCAGCTCCAGCAGGCCGAGGCCCGCGCCTTCCACGCCGAGCACTCCATCGCCACCGAGGCCTGGTCGCCGCTGGGCCAGGGCAAGGGCCTGCTTGAGGTGCCCACGGTCGTGGCCATCGCCCAGAAGCACGGCCGCACCCCCGCCCAGGCCGTCCTGCGCTGGCACCTGCAGACCGGCAACATCGTGATCCCGAAGTCCGTGACCCCGTCGCGGATCGAGGAGAATCTCGATGTCTTCGGCTTCGAGCTGGACGCCGACGACCTCGCCGCGTTCGCGGCGCTGGACGAGGGCAAGCGGCTCGGCCCGGACCCGGCGGAGTTCAACCTCGGCGCCTGAGCCTCAGGTGCGTCCGGCGCCCCCACCGTCACGTCGGTGGGGGCGCCGTCGGTCGTCGACAGCCCGACGTTCGGGCGTTCGGGGGGAGAGAGCACGATGAGCAGCGAAGCGGCGCCCGTCGTCGAGGCGGGCACGTACCGCCTGCGCAATGTGGGCAGCGGCCTGGTGCTGGAGGTGTACGGCGCGGCCAAGGGCAGTGGCGCCCGGGTGCAGCAGGGCAAGGACGACGGGACGGCCGCCCAGCAGTGGCAGCTGTCCCCGGTGCACGAGGGCGCGGCCCTCTACCACCTGGTCAACGCGCACAGCGGGAAGCGGCTGGACGTGGCGAACGCCCACACGGAGAACGGCGTCCGCATCCAGCAGTGGAAGGCCAACAACTTCGGCGCCCAGGAGTGGCTGATCGAGCAGCATCTGGAGGCGCCGGGGACGGTGACGCTGGTGAGCTTCATCAGCGGACTCGCCATGGAGGTCGCCGACCGTTCGACCGAGGAGGGCGGGACGGTCCAGCAGTGGGAGGACACCGACTCCCCCTTCCAGTGGTGGCAGTTGGAGCCGGTGTCGTCCTGACCAAAGCCGAAAGTGTCAGTCGCGGCGGCCGAGGTGGACCGTGCGGGCGGTGAGCAGGTAGACGTCGGACCGGTGGTGGACCGCTGCCGGGTCCTCGGGGTCCAGCAGCCGTTCCAGTACGGCGCGGTCATCGGCGTCGAGCAGTTCACCGAGGACCTCGTGCTCCCGGGTCAGCTTGGCGATCACATGGTCGCGGGCGGGCGCGGAGAGCGGGGCGGGCAGGTCCAGCAGGAAGCTGCGCGTGCCCTGCGGGGTCAGTCCGACCGCCGCGATCAGGGCGCTCCAGTCCTCGGTCTCCCGCCTGGCGTCCGGGAGTTCGGCCCGCATCCGGTCGAACCGGGCGGCGAAGGCCGCGTCCAGCCGGGACTCCAGACCGGGTCGCCCGATGCCGAGGTCCCGGGGCAGCCGCCGGGTGGGGAGCCCGCCCTCCAGGAGCGCCACGGTCCCCCCGGGGCGCAGAAGACCGGCGAAGCCGGCGAGGGCGGCGCGCTGGTCGCCCATGTGGTGCAGGGAGTTGCCGGCCCAGATGAGGTCGGCCTCTCCCAATCGGTCGGCATCCTTGGGGAGTTCGGCTTCCAGGGTCCGTACGCGGTCGCTCAGGCCGAGGCGCCGGGCGCGGGCTTCCGTCCGCTCCAGGAGGGCGGGCGTGGGGTCCACGGCGACGACCTCCGCCTCGGGGAAGACCTCGGCCAGCAGGCAGGTGACGACGCCGGGGCCGCTGCCGATGTCCAGCACCCGGCGCACCTTCGGGGCGGTCGGCAGGGCGGCGATCCAGCGGGCCGCCTCCTCGTACGGGCCGCTGTTGAGTTCGGCCTCCTGCTCCAGCATCGGGCCCATGACGTCCCAGTCGAACTCGGTACCGGCGCCCGCGGCGCCTGATCCGTGGGTATGGCCGTGGAAGTGAGCGGGGGTGTGCGCGTCGTGGTGGCCGTGTCCGGCGTGGCTGCTCATGGCGCCACCCTCACCGGAGCTCAGCGTTCGGGCAAGTTCTGTTGCCGCTCCGGCAAGTTGCCGCGGTACTCCTGCGGGCTCACTCCCCGGACGCGCTTGAACGCCGTACTGAACGCGAAAGGGGCGCTGTAGCCGACCTTCCGGCCCACCGCCTCCACCGTGGCGTCGCTCTCCCGGAGCAGGTCGGCGGCGAGCGCGAGCCGCCAGCCGGTGAGGTACGCCATCGGGGGCTCGCCGACGAGTTCGGTGAAGCGGCGGGCGAGCCCGGCCCGCGACACCCCGGCGCGGGCGGCGAGCGAGGCGACGGTCCAGGGGTGCGCCGGGTCGTCCTGGAGGAACCGGAGCGCCGGCCCGACGACGGGGTCGCTCATGGCCCGGTACCAGGCGGGGGCCTCGGCGCCCGGCCGGGAGAACCAGCCGCGCAGCACGGCGATGAGCAGCAGGTCGAGCAGCCGGTCCAGGACGACGTGCTGCCCCGGCTCGTCCTGGGCGATCTCCGCGTCGAGCAGCCGCAGCAGCGGCCCGGTCCGCGCGTCGGCGGGGAGCCGGAGCAGCGGGGGCAGGGCGTCCAGCAGCCGGCGGCTGATCTCGCCGTCCATCAGGTAGGTGCCGACGAGGACCGCCGTGGCGCCGTGGGCGGCGTTGCCCCAGGTCCGTACCCCCAGCACCATCTCCTGGGAGAGCGGCTGCCCGTGCAAGGTGGTGCAGAGGCCGCCGGGGCCGACCAGGGCGTGCGGGCCGGTGCCGGGCGCGTCGGCGACGGTGTAGGGGTGGGGGCCGCGGACCACCGCGATGTCGCCGGGCACCAGGCGGACCGGCTCGGCCCCCTCCGGCGGGACGATCCAGGCCGCGCCCCGGGTCACCGACATCAGGCAGATCGGGGCGCGGTCGGCGACCCGTACCGCCCAGGGCGGCTCCATCACCATGCGCAGGAGGAAGGCGCCCCGAGCCCGCGGCCCGTCCAGGAGTCCGGCGAGAGCGTCCATGCCCGACAGCGTAGACGCAGGCGGAGGGAGCTGAGCTTCTCGACGATGTTCCCGGCGACCGGGTCCCGGGAGCCTGGAGCCATGACGAAGAACACGGCGGACGAGACGAAGAAGACGTATACGAAGCAGACGTATACGAAGCAGGGCGCGGCCGGCTCCGCCGCGCGGGAAGGGGCGCGGGTCATGGGCACGGTTCTGGTGACGAGTGGCACCGGGAAGACCGGCCGCCGGGTCGCGGAGCGGCTGGCGGCGCTGGGGGTGCCGGTACGGGCCGGGTCACGGGCCGGCGGGGTGCCGTTCGACTGGCAGGACGAGTCGGGGTGGGCGGCCGCGCTGGACGGTGCGGAGGCCGCCTATGTGGCCTACTACCCGGATCTGGCGGTGCCCGGCGCCGCCGGGGCGATGACGGCGTTCGGGCGGGTCGCGGCGGCGAGCGGGCTCCGCCGGGTGGTGCTGCTGTCGGGACGCGGCGAACCGCAGGCGGCCGTGGCCGAGGAGGCGCTGCGCGGTGCCTGCGGGGAGGTCGAACTCACCGTCGTACGGTCGGCGTTCTTCGCGCAGAACTTCAGCGAGGGAGCCCTGCTGGACAGCGTTCTCGGCGGTGAGCTGGTCTTCCCGGCCGGGTCGGCGGCGGAGCCCTTCCTGGACATCGACGACCTGGCCGATGTGGTGGTGGCGGCGCTGACCGGGGACGGGCACGCGGGCGCGGTGTACGAGCTGACGGGGCCCCGGAGCCTGACGTTCGAGGAGGCGGCGGAGGAGCTCGGCCGGGCGGCGGGGCGGCCGGTGCGGTACGTGCCCGTGAGCGGTCCGGCGTACGCGGAGGTGCTGGAGGGGTTCGGGGTGTCCGGGCCCGAGGCGGGGTTCCTGGCCGAGCTGTTCGCGACGCTGCTCGACGGCCACAACTCCGCCACCACGGACGATGTGAAGCGGGTGCTGGGCCGGGAGGCGAAGGAGTTCACGGCTTTCACCCGCGAGGCGGCCCGGGACGGCGCCTGGCACGGCTGAGGCCGAACCTGGACCGGCTGAACTGGAGCGGGATCCTCCGGCGCCGCACGCGCCGGAGGTACAGCCCGGAAACATCGCCTGAACCGAAGAGTGACCGACGTATTGCCCGTGCGGGCCGGGGGCCATAACTTGCTTTTATGGAGCTGGAGTTGCGCCATCTGAGAACCGTCCGTGCCATCGCCGACACCGGCAGCCTCACCAAGGCCGCCGCCACGCTGGGCCTCGCCCAGCCCGCTCTCAGCGCCCAGCTGCGGCGGATCGAGAAGGCCCTGGGCGGCACGCTCTTCGAGCGTGACCACACGGGTGCCCGCGCCACTCCGCTCGGCGAGCTGGTGCTGGAGCGGGCCCGGGTGGTGCTGCCCGCGGTGAGCGAACTCCAGGCGGAGGCGGTGCGGTTCGCCAACGCCACCGGGCCGCTGGAGCGGTTCCGGCTCGGCGGTACGCACGGCCCGCTGCTCGGCGGTCTGGTCGACCGGATCGCCACGGCGCACCCGGCGGCCCCGGTCTCCACGTACACCGCGTGGTCCGTGGACGAGATCGCCGCCCTGACGATCGACGGGCGCCTGGACTTCGCGCTGATCGGCACGTGCGGCGAGAGCCCGCCGCCGCTGGCCGAGCGGCTGGTCTGGGAGGTGGTGGGGGTGGACCCCGTCTTCGTGATGCTGCCCGAGGACCACCCGCTGGCCGCCGAGGAGGAGCTGGACCTCGCCTCGCTGGCGGACCAGTGCTGGGCCGACGTTCCGGGGGACGGCTGTTTCGCCGACTGTTTCGCCACGGCCTGCGCGCGCGCCGGTTTCACCCCGGTGTCGGTGTACGAGACGGACACCTCGTCCGTCGTCCATCTGGTGCAGGTCGGGCGGGCGATCGGGCTGTGCCGGGCGACGTTCCCGCCGGTCCCCGGCGTGGTGACCCGGCCGCTCGCCGGTGCGCCGCTCAGCTGGCGGCACCTGCTGGGCTGGCACCCGCACTCCCCCGCGGCGGACGCCGCGGCGGTGGCGGTGGCCGGGCAGACCCGCGCGGCGTACGCGGAGGCCGTGTCACGCAGCCCCGTCTACGCCCGGTGGCTCGCCGGGAACCCGCGGTTCGGGCTGGTGAGCTGAGGCGGGCCTGCCCTGGGGGCCTACTCCGCGCCGTGGCCCGGTGCGGCGGCCGTGACCCGGGTGGCCAGCTCCAGGTCCTTCTCCGTGACCTTGCCGCCCGCGTCGTGCGTATGGACGGACAGGGCCACGGTGTTGTAGCCGAGCGTCAGGTCGGAGTGGTGGTTGAGCTCGTCCTGGATCTGCGCGATGTGCACGGTCAGCGCGGCGGCGGCGAAGTGCGACGGCAGCCGGTAGGTCCGGGTGATCCGGTCCCCTTCCAGCGCCCAGCCGGGCAGGGACTCCAGCCGGTGTTCGGTCTCGGTCTTCGACAGCGGTTCGGCGGACATGGAACGGCTCCCCTGGGTCTCGGATGTCGGCGTGCGAACGGACACTCGACGTTACGGTCTTCCCATGACGACTGTCTTCCCCGACACGGGGGTGGGGCCACTGCTGCGCGACTGGCGGGAGCGGCGACGGATCAGCCAGCTGGATCTGGCGCTGCGCGCCGACTCCTCGGCCCGCCACATCTCCTTCATCGAGACCGGCCGCTCGCGCCCCAGCGAGGACATGGTCCTGCGCCTGGCCGAGCAGCTGGACATCCCCGTCCGGGAACGCAACGCCCTGCTCGTGATGGCCGGTTACGCGCCCCGCTACGCGCAGACCCCGCTCGACGACCCCGCGATGGCCTCGGTGCGCGACGGCCTGGACCGGCTGCTCGCCGGGTACGAGCCGTATCCGGCGCTCGTCGTCGACGGCCGGTACGACGTGGTGGCGGTCAACCGGGGCATCGCCCTGCTCATGGAGGGGGTCGCCGAGGAGCTCCTCACCCCGCCGCTCAACGCCATGCGGATCACGCTCCACCCGGCGGGGCTCGCGCCGCGCATCCGGAACCTGGCGGAGTGGCGGGCGGATCTGCTGACGCAGATGGAGCGCCAGATCGCGCTCGTACGGTCGCCGGAGCTGCGGACGCTGTACGAGGAGGTGGCCGCCTACCCCGTGCCGGACCGGGCGGACCGGGCGGACCGGGATGCCGACGGCAGGGGCGCCGACCGGGCCCGGGAGCGTACGCCCTCCTTCGCGCTGCCTCTGGTGATCGAACACGGGGGCCAGGTGCTGTCGTTCATCGCCTCGATCGCCACGTTCAACACGCCGATGGACGTGACCGTGGCGGAGCTGGCCATCGAGACGTTCCTGCCCGCCGACCGCGAGACCGCGGCCTATCTGCGCGAGCGCCTTCCGTAACCGCCCAACCTGACCGTCCGTCCTGCCCGTCCGCCCCATGCCCCGGTCTCCGGGCAAGGGGCGGACGGGCGTTTCCTCGCGTACGGGGTCAGACGCGGGCCCCGTTGTCGAGCGGGTCACGCCGGGGTGCGCGGGCGCGCCGGGAGCTCTTGCCCGGTACCGGCGGGGGTGCGGTGGTGGTGCGTTCCAGGACCAGTGCGCCCGGTACGGCGGTGAACACCGACGACCAGGTGCCCACGACGATGCCGATGAGCAGGGCGAGCGCGAAGTCGGCCAGCGAGTCGCCGCCCAGGACCGCGAGGGCGACCAGGATGAACAGGGCCCCCATCCCGGTGTTCACCGTACGGGGAACGGTCTGGAGCACCGCCCGGCGGGCGACGGTGGCCAGAGGTGTCTTCCGGTTCCCGGCCCACAGCTCACGTACCCGGTCGAAGACCACCACCGAGTCGTTGACCGAGTAGCCGATGACGGTGAGCAGGGCGGCCAGGAAGATGCCGTCCACGGGCCGCCCCAGCCAGGCGAAGGCGCCCACGACGATGATCACGTCGTGCACCATGGCGATCACCGACCCCACGGCGAACGTCCAGCGGAACCGGACCGCCAGATAGGCCAGTTGCACCAGGACCGCGACGCCCAGGGCGATCAGCGCGTTGCGCCGCAGTTCGTCGCCGAGGCTCGGGCCGATCAGCTCGTCCCGTACCTTCGTGGTCTCGCCGCCCTCGGTGGCCAGGGCGGTCCGCAGGGCGTACTCCCCGTCGTTGTCGAGCTTTCCGGTGCGTACGGAGATGTCGCCGTCGCCCGCCGTGGTGATCTCGGCGTCACCGAACCCGGCGTCGGCGAGCGTGGAGCGGGCGGTCTCGACGTCGACGGGCCGGCTGGTGGAGTACTCGACCAGCCGTCCCCCGGTGAACTCCACCCCGAGGTCGACCCCGCGCACCACGATCCCCGCCACGGCGACGGCGACCAGGGCGGTGGAGATGACGAGCCACTGGACCGGCTTCCGGAACAGCTGGGGGTCCTTGCGGGTCAGCCAGGTCCTTACGCTGCCGGGGCGCGCGATGCCGTTGACGCCCCGGTAGTCGCTGACGAAGCGGGAGCCCGCCGCGATCTCGGTGAGCGCGCGGGCGATGACCAGCGCGGAGAACATCGAGGCGATGACGCCGATGGCGAGGGTGACACCGAAGCCCTTGACCGGGCCCGACCCCAGGAAGAACAGCAGCCCGGCCGCGAGGAGCGTGGTGATGTTCGAGTCGGCGACGGCGCTGAACGCCTTCTGGAACCCGGTGGTCAGCGCCGAGCGGAGAGAACGTGTCGGCCGGTCCTGGCACTCCTCTCTGGCCCGTTCGAAGACCAGGACGTTCGCGTCGACCGCCATCCCGATCGCCAGGACGAACCCGGCGAGTCCGGGGAGCGTGAGGGTGACGCCGAGGCCGACGAGTGCGGCGTACGAGATCACGCCGTACGCGGCGAGGGCAACGGCGGCCAAGGCGCCGAAGAGGCGGTAGACGAAGGTGATGAAGAGCGCGGTGGCGGCGGCGCCGATCAGGGCCGCCTGGGCGCTGGCGTCGATGGCGGCGGCACCGAGCGTCGGGCCGACGGTCCGCTGCTCGACGATCTCGACGGGGACGGGCAGGGCGCCGCCCTTGATGAGCAGGGCCAGGTCGCGGGCCTCCTTCGCGGTGAAGGAACCGGTGATCTGGGTACCGCCGGAGGGCAGTCCGGCCTGGCAGCCGACTGAGGGGTCGACCTGGGGTGAGGAGATGACCTTCTCGTCCAGGACGATGGCGACGCGCCGCCGCTCGTCCCCGGCGGGGTGGCAGGCCGCCTCGCCGGTCAGCTTCGTCCAGTCCTTGCCGGCGTCCTTGTGGAAGTCCAGCTTCACGGTCCAGCCGGCCGCCTGCTGGGCCTCGAAGAAGGCGGTGGCGTCCTTGACGCCCGCGCCGGAGAGGCGGACGGGTCCGAGGTCGAGCCGCGTCCCCTGCTCGTCGGGGAGGATCAGCCGCTTCTCTCCCGTCTCGGGGGCGGTATCCGTGCCGGGGGGCGCGGCGCCGAGGACCTCGTGGAAGCTGAGCTGGGCCGTGCGGCCGATGACGGCGGCGGCCTGGCGCGGGTCCTGGACGTCGGGCAGTTCGACGATGATGCGGTCCTCGCCGGAGCGGGTGAGGACGGGTTCGGCGACCCCGAGGGAGTCGACGCGCTGGCGCAGGACCTCCAGGGTGCGGTCGGTGGTCTCCCGGTCCGCCTCGACGGTGGCGGAGTCCTTGGCCTGGAGCACCATACGGGTGCCGCCCTGGAGGTCGAGGCCGAGTCTGGGTGACATGGTCAGCGTGATGTAGACGGAGACGAGCAGCACGGCGACAGCCAGAACCGCTCGCACCGTGGTGGCGCGAGTCATGGAAATCCTCCGGTGGGGCGTCGGCCGCCCTCACCTCAGTGAGGACGCGACGCCGGATCGGCAGAACAGCGGGGCCGGTGGCCGGTCGGGGGACCGGCACTCGTGCCCGGAGGACCGCGGACACCGGGCAGGGCGCCCCGGCGTCCGGAGGGCGGGGCGAAGGAGGCCGCGGTGACCCGCACGGCCTGGCCGCGCGGCACGACCGGTCCGGGCGGGCAGGGCAGCAGCCCCTCGTAGGAGGGCGGGGGCGCGTGGCCGGTGAGGTGGGCGCGGCTGATGCCTGCCCGGGGGGCCGGGGTCGTCGGATCGCCGGCTCGTGACCGCTCGTGGAGGGTGTGGGGCGTGTGGGTGTGCGGCGTATGGGTGCGGGGTGTATGGGTGCGGGGCGTGTGGGTGCGGGGCGTGTGGGTGTGCGGCCCGGTGGGTCGGGTCCGGGCGGTGGGGCGGTGGGGGCCGGGCTGCTGGTCGCGGGCGTGACGGCCGTCGGCCCCGGGACCGGCGGGGCTCGGGGCCGTGCGGGTGCGCCGCAGGTCGTGGTGGGGGCCGCCGCCGGGGTGGGCGGTGCGGTCGGTCTGCGGGGCGGGGGCCGGGGCCTTCGGCGTGTACGCGACGGTCGACGCGAGGCTGTTGAGGGCGCCGGCGGACAGCGCGGCCCCGGCGGGGGCGCCGCCGAGCAGGGTGAGGACGGCGAGCACCAGCGCGGCCAGCACGCTCCGGGTCCGGCGGTGCGCCGGTACCGGCCGGACCGGTCCCGGCCGCACCGTGGGCGCGTTCCCCCGGGGCGGCCCCGGGTGCGGGGTCACCTGGCTCGGCCGGGCAGGGCGGAGGCTGACGCCCCGTGTCGGAGCACGGAGCTGAGGATCTGTCCGGCACCGCGGACGACGGTGGTCGACGGGTCCTCGGCCAGCCGCACGGGCGCGCCGAGGCACCGGGCGAGGCGGTCGGTGACGTCGGAACGCAGCGCACCGCCGCCGGCGAGCACCGGGCCCTTGCGCAGGGCGCCGCGGATCGCGCCGTGCCGGTCCTGCCGCCACATGGACTTCACCATGTCGAGGACCGTACCGACCAGGGTCACGGGCAGCGTCGCCGGGTCCAGGTCGCTGAGCCCGGTCTCGGCCTGCCGGGCGTCGGCGATCCGGCCGCCGACGAGGAGGGTGACCTCGGTGAGCTCGGCGCCCATGTCGACGACGAGCAGCGGCCCCGCGTCGCGCGGCCCGGCGTACGCGGCGGCGGCCCGGGCGCTGCTGAGGACGAGGACGCGCGTCGGCCCCAGCCCGGCGAGGAGCTCCCGCGCGGCGTTGCGGTGGACGGCGCCGGCGAGGACGGGGTGGCTGAGGACGATGACGCTGTCCGTGCGGTCGGGGCCGAGGGCGGCGTCGGCGATGCGGCCGAGGAGCCGCCCGCAGGACTCGGGGTCGACGATGCGCCCGCGCCGGACGGGCCGCTCGGCTTCCCCGTCGAGGGCGCGGCCGAGGAGCGGGCCGGTGACCAGGCCGTGGCCGGTCACCCAGGCCCGGGTGCGGGAGCTGCCGAGGTCGAGGGCGAGTCCCCGGGCGGCCACGGTCCTGCCGCCGAGCCGGCGGTATCCGTGGCGCACCCGGAGCGCCCCGGGCCCACGCCCGGTCCCGGTCCCCTCGGCCCCGCTTCCGTCACGAAGCGGTCCGGCACCCTCGCCGGAGGGGCGGGGTACCTCGCCGAGCAGCCCGCGCTCTTCGCCGAGCCGGCCCGGAGGCGGGACGGCACGACCGCGTCGCTGTCCGTCGTACGGAGAACGCATCGCCCCTCACCCCCGGCCGGCCGTCCACAGCCGTCCACGCACCCATCGGCCCGCTGATAGCGAGGCTTGGCCAAGCCCTCACTATGCAATACCGGGTGAGGGAAAGCCACTTCCCTCCCGATTCAAAGGCACCCCGATGGAAAGGCGCCCCGACCGGACTCAGACCTTGACGGCCTCGACCACCTCCACCGCCTCCGCGACCTCCACCGCCTCCACGGCGTCAGCGGCTTCCGCTGCGGGCCCGGCCGCCGCCGGCTCCTCCTCCCCCGCCAGGACAGCCACGGCCGCCGTCTCCGCACCGGTCACCGCAACGATCTCCCCAGCCGCGCCGGCCTCCGGAACCTCTCCCGTCTCCCCCGTCAGGAAGCCGGCGATCAGCTCCGCGAACTCCTCCGGCGCCGCGATCCTGATCCCCAGCTCCTCCGCCTTGGTCCGCTTCGATCCGGCCTTCTCCCCCGCGACCAGCAGGCTGGTGCGCGCGGAGACGCTGGAGGAGGACTTCCCGCCCGCCCGCTCGATCAGCTCGTTCATCTGATTGCGCGACAGCTTCTCCAGCGCCCCGGTCATGGCCCCCGTGACCACCACCTTCATCCCCGCCAGCGGCAGCTCCGCTCCGGTCCCGCTGCCGCTCTCCTCCTCCGTACCGGGCTCGGGCGGCGGGGTGGCCCCCGGCTCCGTCATCGTCACCCCGGCCCGGACGAGCTTCTCGATCAGCGGGGCCAGCTCCACCAGCTCGGCGACGACCGCCGCGGCCTTCTCCTTGCCGATGCCGTCGACGCGCTGGAGCGACTCGGTGTCGGCGGCGACGATGTGGTCCATGGTCGCGAAGTACCGCGCGATCCTGCGGGACATGGAGCGCCCCGTTCCCCGTACGCCCAGGGCGCAGAAGACCCGGGACAGCGGGCGCGAGCGGGCGGTCCCGATGGCGGCGAGGAGATTGTCGGTGGAGGTCTCGCCCATCCGGTCCAGGGCGAGCAGCTGCTCCCGCTCCAGGGTGAACAGGTCGGCGAAGTCCGTGACGAGGCCCGCGTCGACGAGCTGGACGACCCGGGTGGTTCCGAGTCCCTCGATGTCGAGCTGGTCGCGGCCGGCGGCGTACGACACGGAGGCGACCAGGCGGCAGTTGCGGCCGCGGGTGCAGCGCCAGCGCTGCTCGCTCGTGTCGATCTCGGAACCGCACTGCGGGCAGCTCGCCGGGAACTCGATCGGTGTCTCGTCCCCGGTGCGCAGGTGGGCGACGGGCGCCTCGATGCGCGGGATGATGTCGCCCGCCTTGTAGACCATGACCTGGTCGCCCAGGCGCAGATCGCGGCGGGTGATGTCGGCCGGGTTGTGCAGGGTGGCGTAGCCGACGGTGGATCCGTCGATCTCGACGGGTTCCAGGACGGCGCGAGGCGCGATGATCCCGGTGCGCCCCACGTTCCACTCGACGGAGAGCAGGCGGGTGATCTTCTCGACGGCGGGGAGCTTGTGGGCGATGGCCCAGCGCGGCGCCCGGCTGCCGGAACCGGCCTCACGCTGGTCGGCCGCGAGGTCAGCCTTGATCACGATGCCGTCGATGCCGAACGGCAACTCGGGGCGCAGGGCGGCTATCTCGGCCACGCGCGCCTGCACCTCCTCCACGGTGGTCACCCGGACCGGCGCCACCTCCGTGGCTGCGGCCGTGTGCACGCCGAGCCCGGCGACGTACGCGAGGAGCTCGCTGTGGGGCAGCTCGGTGAGGATCTCGGCGAGCTCCCCGGAGCCGGCGAGCGGCAGGCCTCCGTAGGCGAAGAAGGTCGTCTCCACGCGGTACGCCCGGTCCTTGGCGCGCAGGGTGCCCGCCGCCCCGTTGCGCGGGTTGGCGAAGGGGGCGCCGCCGTGCTCCGTGCGGGTCGCGTTGCCCTGGTCGAACTGCTCGTTCGTCATGAGTATTTCGCCGCGCACCTCGATGGTGACCGGGGCGGCCAGCCGCTCGGGCAGCCCGGTGACGGCGGGGGCCGCGTGCGAGACGTCCTCGCCCGCCGAGCCGTCGCCCCGGGTGATCAGCCGCTCCAGGCGGCCCTCCCGGTAGCGGGCGGCGACCGCGAGGCCGTCGAGCTTCGGCTCCACGCTCCAGGCGGCGACCGGTCTGCCGATCCGCCGCTCCAGCGAGGCGGTCCAGGTGGCGAACTGCTCGGCGGAGAACACATTGTCCAGCGAGAGCATCGGCACCGTGTGCGGAACGTCCCCGACGGCGGCTCCGCCCGCCACCTTTCCGGTCGGTGATGACTCGTGTATCTCGTCGGGATGATCCGCCTCGTACGCGGCGATCCCCCGCGCCAGCCGGTCGTACGCGTCGTCGTCGAGCGTGCTCTCACCCGTGGCGTAATACGCGGCGGCGGCCTGGGAGGCCTCTTCGACCGCGGCGGCGTAGGCGGCGGCGTCGGCGAGCACAGCGGCTGAGTTCGTCATGGTGACCATCCTGCCGCCCACCACTGACAACGCCCTTGGCTGCGCCTCCCCGTGACGGCGCGAGCGGCAGGTTCCGAGGGGCCCGAGGGAGAGCGCTCTCCCATTTAAAATCCTTCAAGTAGCCTCGCCTCAGCGCTTGTTGCAGTGCTTGCGCACTCTCTTGACATGCACAGGCGGCACTCCTACGTTCCCCCATGAGAGAGCGCTCTCTAGCTCATGATCAAGGAATCTCCCCCCACTTCCGAACAGGAGTGCCGTGCTCTTCCGTAATCGACACAGCAGCGAACACCGCCGCCGACGGTCCCCCCGGTCCTGGCGCTACCGAGTCGCCGGGCTGGCCGCCGCGGCCCTCGCCGTCTCCCTCGTCCAGGCCAACGTGGGCAACGCCTCGGTCGACCGGGCCGCCGCCGAGGTCGCTCCCAAGGCCGCCGCCGATGTGGTGCGGGTGGCCGAGTTCCTGGCCGAGTGCCCCTACACCCACCGGGCCCCCGACGACCCGATCGTCTTTCCGGGTCTGCCGGGCGCCTCCCACATGCACAGCTTCTTCGGCAACGTCACCACCAACGGCAATTCCGACCTGGCGTCGCTGGAGAAGGGCCGCACCACCTGCTCGCCCGACACCGACCTCTCCTCGTACTGGGTGCCCACCCTGTACGACGGCGACCGGGAGGTGGAGCCCACCGGGACCACCTTCTACTACCTGGGAGAAGGGGTACGCGACGACGTCATCCGGCAGATCCAGCCCTTCCCCAAGGGCCTGCGCATCGTGGCGGGCAACGCGAAGGCGACCGGACCGCAGGACAACACCATCGCCCGCTGGTCCTGCCTGCACGCCGGTCACGTCAACCCCTCGCAGGACTTCGTGAACTGTCCGGCCGACACGATGCTGGAGTCCTACCTGGACTTCCCGCAGTGCTGGAACGGCAAGGACCTGGACTCCGCCGACCACAAGAGCCACATGTCCTACCCGGTGGCCGGAGCGTGCCCCTCCACCCACCCGGTGCCGGTGCCCAAGCTCCGCCAGGTGCTGCGCTATCCGGTCAGCGGCGACCCGGCCCGCTTCCGGCTGGCGTCGGGCCCCGGCTACACGATGCACGGCGACTTCTTCAACGTATGGCCGGAGGAGGAGCTGGCGCAGCGCGTACGTGACTGCATCAACGCCATCGTGAAGTGCGGCTTCGACGGCACCCCCTGATCCGACGTCACCCAACCCCCCACCGGTGTCCGCCCCGGGGCCCAGGCTCCGGGGCGGCGCCCTTCGCCCGGTCCAGGACACCCCATGACACGTTCCACCCCCTCCAAGCCCCCCGCCGCGCCAGCCCTGTTCGCCCTGCTGATCCTGCTCGCCCTGACCGCAGCGGCCGGCTGTTCCACCGCGGCGGAGCCCACGCCCCGCCCCGCCGCCGTACGGAGCACCGCGCCCGCCCCCTCCGCCTCGGCCTCCGGCACCCCCACCGACGCCGCCTGGGTCCAGCTGATGACCCCGATGAACGAGAAGGCGGTGGCCCTGCTCACCCTCGCCGCCGACCGGGCCACCGAATCCCGGGTGCGGGCCTTCGCGACCCGGCTGCGCGGTGACCAGGAAGCCGAACTCGGCCGCCTGCGGCCCCTGCTGGCCCGGATGGGGCTCCCCGACACCGATGTGCACGCGGGCCACGCCATGCCCGGCATGGTGACGGAGCGGGACCTCGAAGCGGCGAAGGCGGCCGAGGGAGCCGCGTTCGACCGGCTCTTCCTGACGCAGATCCGCGACCATCTGCGCCACTCCGCCCAGGTGTCGCGGTCCGAGATCACCGCGGGTGCCAGAGCCGACGCCAAGCGGCTGGCTGCCGCCCTCGTCACCGCGCGCGAGGCCGCGCTCACCGAGCTGGAAGCGCTTCCAGGGGCTACCCGGGCCCTCGGCTGACCGGCGCCCTGGGCTGCGGGTATAAAGGGCTGCATGACAGCCGAAGTGGAGCCGCCCGTACGCCCGACCTTGGAGGACGTGGCGGCCGTGGCCGGTGTCTCACGGGCCACCGTGTCGCGGGTGATCAACGGAGCCACCACGGTGGACCCCGCCCTGCGCACCGTGGTCGAGGAGGCGGTGGCGACGACCGGGTACGTGCCCAACCGGGCGGCGCGCTCGCTGGTGACCCGGCGCACCGACTCGGTGGCCCTGGTGATCTCGGAGCGGGAGAGGCGGCCGGACTCCGAGCCGTTCGCCGGCCGGATGTTCTCCGACCCCTACTTCGGCCGGGTCGTCAGCGGTCTCCTCGAAGTGCTGCGTCCGGCGGGCATCCAGATGGTGCTGATGCTGGCGGACGACGAGACGTCCCGCACCCAGCTGCTCTCCTACCTGCGCCACGGCCATGTCGACGGCGTCGTCCTGGTCACCTCGCACGCCGACGACCCGCTGCCCCAACTGCTCCAGGAGACCCGGCTGCCCGCCGTTCTCGCCGGCCGCCCTCCGCGTCCGTCGTCGCTGGCCTATGTGGAGGTCGACCAGCAGGCCGGGGCGCGGCTCGCGGCCGACCATCTGGCCGCGCTCGGGCGGCGCCGTATCGGGACCATCTCCGGTCCGCAGGACAGACCCGCGGGGCAGGTCCGGCTGGCCGGGTTCCTGGCCGCCCTCGCCGCGCACGGCATCGAGGATGTGGCCTGCGCCGAAGGGGACTTCACGCATCTGGGCGGCGCGGCGGCGATGCGCCGGCTGCTGGCGGAACAGCCCGGTCTGGACGGGGTGTTCATCGCCTCGGACCTGATGGCGCTGGGCGCGCTCCCGGTGTTGCAGCGGGCCGGGCGCGACGTGCCGTCCGATGTGGCCGTGGTCGGTTTCGACGACAGCAGCGCGGCGGCCGCCTGCGATCCGCCGCTGACCACCGTGCGGCAGCCAGTGGAGGAGATGGCAGCGGAGATGGCCCGGCTGCTGCTGAAGCAGATCGGCGGCCCCGGCGGCCCGTCACCCTCCATGGTCTTCCCGCCCACCCTGGTACGGCGGCAGTCGGCCTGACCCCGAGGGCACGCGCTCAGCCCGGGGTCGCGCACTCGGCCCCCGGGTCGCACGTTCAGCCCCGGGTCGCGCGCTCAGCCCGGTGTCTCCGGCAGTGGGATCTCGCGGAGCACCGGCGCGGTCCGCGCGTCCGGAGCCGGAACAGCGGCCCGCCCCTGACCGTCGACGGCCCCCTCCGCCGGGAACGGCTCGTCCGCCCGGACGGCCCCCGTGAAGCCCTCCGTGCTCACCGGCACCTGGGGCCCGGAGAACTCCAGCAGCCAGCGGTTCAGCACCCGGTGCACCGCCTCCGCGCCCACGAGCCCGCCGCCCGGCGGGGTCGGCGCGCCCTCCGCCGCCTCGGCGGCCACGATGTCCAGCGGGTCCGTCATGCCGCGCGGCCAGAGCAGGAACGGCCGGGACTGCTCGCCGCCGAGACCGCCGTGCGAGCCGATCTGCTCCTCGAAGGCGTGCACGGTGCCGGTCTCGGGGTCGTACATGGAATTGACCATGATGTCGGCGACGTGCGGGAAGGTGTCGGTGCGCCGTACGGCGGCGGCCGCGCCGGTACCGAAGACGGCGAGCGGGCCCTCGCCGTCGGCCAGTTCGGCGACGGGGACCTCAATCCCGCCCGGCCCCATCACCACGGAGCCGTGTTCCTCGCTGCGGACGAGGAGGAAGCCGATCCCGGGATGGTTGGCGAGCGTGGAGAGCAGCGCCGGGTTGCGGCGGTCGATCTGCTCGCGCGAGGCGCGCCCCTCCAGGTCGGGGAAGGAGACCAGGCCGAGGTTGCCGGAGGCCAGCACGATCGGTTCGGAGCGCTTGGCCGCCTGCTCCGCCTCCGGTTCCACCGCGACGGGCGGGCGGTGCAGGGCGATCCGGACCGCGTCGCGTGCCTCGGACGCGCTGTGCGTGCCGCGCGCCCGGCGCGGCACGGGGAGCCCGCAGCCGGCCCGTACGAGGTCCTTGAGCGTGAGCCCGTACCGTGCGGCGAACGTCTCGCCGGGGCTCTGGCCGTGGTCGGAGAGGAGCACGATCCGGTACGTACGCGGGGTGTGGTCGGCGATCTTGGCGATGAGGGCGAGCGAGCGGTCGAGGCGCTGGAGGACCTTCTCGGCGTCGCGGCTGTGCGGTCCGGAGTGGTGGGCGACCTCGTCGTAGGCGACCAGGTCGGCGTAGACGGCGGTGCGTCCGGCGAACATGTCGCCGAGGACGGCGGAGACGACGACATCGCGCTCGACGACGGTGGCGAAGGCCCGGATGAAGGGGTAGAGGCCGCCGCGCTTGACCCGGGGGGTGACCTTGCGGGCGCGGGCCCGGGTCGACTGGCCGATCTCGCGGCCGACCTCGGCGGCGAACGAGAGGGCGGTGCGGACGGCGTTGGCCGGGTCGGAGAAGTAGGCGAAGTACCCGGAGCGGGAGCGGCGGCCCTTGCCGCGCCGGGCGGCCATGGAGAGGACCAGGGCGAGCTGTCCGGCGCCGCCGCTGAAGAGGTTGCCGCGGCTGGCGCCGTCGATGGTGAGCAGGCCGCCGTCCCGGGTGCGGGCGATGGCGCGGCGCTGCATCTCCAGGGCGCTGGCGGGGCGGCTGGAGACCATGACGGTGCCGGTCTCCTTCTCGTACCAGCGGAAGGCGGGGATGTCGTGGTTGGAGCCGTGCAGGATGGCGAGCTGGCTGGCGCCGGTCTGGCTGGACCAGTCGGTGCGCCAGGGGGTGAGGCGGTGTCCGGAGGAGTCGGCGAGCCAGCCGGCGACGGTCGGCATGAGCCCGTCGGCGGCCGCCTTCACCAGGACGTCGTGGCCGACGCCGTCGAGCTGGAGGAAGAGCGTGCCGGGCGGTGCGTCGCGGTCGGGTCCCACGATGTCCGGGGAGCCGCGCCGACGGCGCCGGTCGGCGAGGCGGGAGAGCCTGCGGCGGTAGGCCTCGTCGTCGCGGACGGCGAGTGCGGTGGAGGTGGCGGAGGCGACGGCGGACATCACGGCGGCGACGAGGACGGCGGTCTCCGGGGCGGCCTCACCGCGCCCGTCCGGGATGAGCCGCACCGCGATCAGCAGCAGCGAGCCGTTGAGGAAGAAGACCAGCGCGCCCATGACGAGCGCGGGCACGATGAGCAGGGCCCGGACGAGGACGGGCCACACCAGCGCGGAGAGCAGGCCGAACGCGCCCGCGCCCCAGGCCGCCGTGAAGGCGGTACGGGTGATGGTGTCGCCGTCGTCGGACTGGAGCTGGAAGTCGGGCAGGATCCCGGCGAGCGCGAGCATGGTGAGGGTGGAAACTGCCCAGACTGCGACGACCCGCATGAGCGCGCCGCCCGCCGTACGCCATCGCGGCGTACGCCGCCCCCGCGTACGCCGTCTCCGCTCGTCCACGCCGGTCCACCTCATGCCTTCTTCGCTGCGGACCCGTCGGTCAGGAGCCCGCTCCCCAGCTTTTCACAGCGTCGGGCCCGGTCAGGGGCGGTCGTGGGGAAGCGCCGGACACCCCCTAGGCTCGTGGTGGCAGCGCCTGCCCTGTGGGCCCGTACGGGTGTGGGCGGGCCGCTCCGGGGCAGCGGGTCACGGAGGCCGAGCGGCGGCCGAGCGAGGAGGCGGGACGTGCCGGTGGAGGTCACCTGGTGGGGTCATGCCACCTGCACGATCGAGGACTCCGGGGTACGGGTGCTGACCGACCCCCTGTTCGTACGGCGCTTCGCGCATCTGCGCCGCCGCCGGGGCGACGTGCCGCCGCCGCAGGCCGCGCTCGCCGACGTGGTGCTGGTCTCGCATCTGCACTCCGACCATCTGCATCTGCCGTCGCTGTCCCGGCTGGCCGAGGGCACCCGGCTGGTCGTGCCGAGCGGCGCGGTCGCGGCCGTGCCCGGGCTGCGCACGCTGCTCCGGAGGCGGCGGCTGACCGTCACCGAGGTGCGGGCGGGCGAGACGGTCCGGATCGGCGAGGTGCGGGTCCGGGCGGTTCCGGCGCTCCACGACGGGCGGCGGCTGCCGGTCGGGCCGCACAAGGTGCCCGCGCTCGGTTACGTGGTCGAGGGCGAGGCGCGGACGTACTTCGCCGGGGACACCGGGCTCTACGACGAGATGGCGGAGGCTGTGGGCACGGTGGATGTGGCGCTGCTGCCGGTGGGCGGCTGGGGCCCGTACCTCGGGCACGGCCACCTCGACCCGTCCCGCGCCGCCGAGGCGCTGACCCTGCTGGAGCCGCGCTCGGCGGTGCCGGTGCACTTCGGCACGTACTGGCCGATCGGGCTGGACGGGGTGCGGCCGCACGAGTTCCACGGGCCGGGCGACGAGTTCGTCCGGCAGGCGGGTATCCGGGCGCCCGAGGTGGCGGTGCACCTGCTGGCGCACGGCGAGCGGGTCCGGCCGGAGGCCGCCCGGTGATCCCGGAGCTCGAAACGGTGGTGGGGGCGCTGCCCACCGAGTCGACCCAGCAGGCGGTGGGCTATCCGACGCTGTTCCTCCTGGTGGCGCTGGGGTCGCTGGTGCCGGTGATCCCCACGGGGGCGTTGGTGAGTTCGGCGGCGGTGGTGGCGTTCCACCAGGCGTCGCCGTTCTCGCTGCTCTTCGTGTTCGCGGTGGCCTCGGGGGCGGCGTTCCTGGGCGATATCTGTCTGTACTGGCTCGGTCAGCGCGGGGTGCGCTCGGAGCACGGGTCGAAGTGGCTGGCGGCGCTCACCCGCCGGGCGGCGCCGGAGCGGCTCAAGCAGGCGCAGGAGAAGCTGGAGGAGCACGGCGGGACGGTGCTGATCCTGTCCCGGCTGGTGCCGGCCGGGCGGATCCCGGTGATGCTGGCCTGCCTGCTGGGGAAGATGCCGCTCAAGACGTTCGCCCGGGGCGATGTGCCGGCGTGTCTGGCGTGGGCGGCGACCTACCAGCTGATCGGGATCCTGGGCGGTTCGCTCTTCCCGGAGCCGTGGCAGGGCGTGGTGGCGGCGGTGGCGCTGACCGTGGTGATCAGCGCGGCTCCGGCGGTGTGGCGGAAGCTGCGGGCGCGGTTCGGCCACGGCACGGGCGACGCGACGGGCTGAGGCCCCCGCCCGCGGCCCCGGCGGCTCACCTCACCGCGGCTCACCTCACCGCGGCTCACCTCACCGCAGCTCACCTCACCGCAGCTCGCCGAAGGCCGCCGCGAACGTGGTCAGCGCCCGCTCCACGTGCGGCAGCTCCAGCGGTTCCGCCGCCGTGAGGGACTCCCGCTGCTCCTCGGGCGTCGCCCCCAGCAGCGGCCCGGTTCCCAGCCGTACGCGGAGCGCTCCCAGCTCGTCCCCGAAGCGGTGGCCGCCCGGGGCCGGGGCGCCGAGCCGGTCGGTGAGGTACTCCTCCAGCTCCATGGAGTCCGTGACGTCCAGCTCCGCCAGCCGGGCGCGGAGCGGGCCGAGGTCCGCGTAGAGGTGGCGGCCCGCCTGCGGGGGCCGGGCCAGGGCACCGGCGGAGAGGACCGCGCGGTGGGCGGCGGCGGCCACGTGGGCCTGGAGCCCGGCGGTCTGCCGGATGCGCTCCCGTACGGCCTCCGGCTCGCCGAGGGCGTGGGCGGCGGCGGGCGCGAGCGGGCCGGCGACCAGGGCGCCGAGCGCGGTCAGGATGTCGAGCGTGCGGGCCCGGCGTACGGCCCCTCGCGCGGTCTCCGGGAAGCGGGCGACGGCGACCGGCCAGGCGGCGGGGGTGAAGGCGCCGCAGAGGTCGCTGATGACGGTGACGTCGTCGGGGCACATCTCGGCGGGGCTGAGCAGGACGGTGTCGCGGGGCCGGTGCACGGTGTCGCGCCAGGTCTCGTCGCTGATGATGTGCATGCCCTCGCCGACCGCCGCCTCACAGGCCTCCCTCACCAGCTCGGGCGGGGCGACGGTGGCGGTGGGGTCATCGGCGACGGAGAGCACGAGCAGTTTCGGCCGGCCGCCCTCGGCCCGTACCCGGCGCACGGTCTCCAGCAGGGCGTACGGGTCGGGTACGCCCCCGCACTCGGCGGGCGTCGGCACCTGGTAGGCGGGCCGGCCGAGCAGCCGGGCCTGCGGCATCCAGGTGGCCGGGCTGGGGCGGGGCATGAGGACGTCGCCGCCGTGCGCGGCGATCAGGGCGAGGAGGAGCGGCTGGTCGCCGGGGGCGGCCACGATGTTCTCCGGGCCGCCGTGCAGCCCGCGCCGGTCCCAGTAGCCGCAGGCCGCCTCGCGCAGGGCGCGGCCGCCGCCGGGCGGCTCGGGGCGGGTGCGGTCGGCCGCGGCGGCGAGGACGGCGGCCAGCTCGGGGAGGGCCGGGAGGCCGGGGTCGGGGGCGGGCGGCCCGTAGCGGACGGGCCCGTGGTCCTCGTGCACTCCGGCCTCCTCCGCTGGCTCCGACGGCTCCGGTGCCACCGCCGCTCTGCCACGGCTCCGGGGGCACTCTCTGGGCCCTTTATACGGAGGTTCGGAGCGGGCCGCCCGCCCAACTGCGCAGCCGGGCGAGCCTTGGGCCGTTGTGCCAGTGGTCGGTGGAACGTGGTGCGGCTCTCGGCGCGCCTGCTGGTTCATCGGCCCGAAGCCGGGTATCCGCTGAGCCATGTCGCCCATGTCGTCACCGAACACCTCGTCCTCCTCCCCCGCCGTGGGACGGGTGCGGAACTGGTTGCAAGGACGGGACCTCTCCGTCTTCCACAGCGTCGCCGACCGGCACTGGCCGGGCGCCGACCCGCTGCTGCCCCAGCTGAGCCGGAGCGCCAACCACGGGCTGCTCTGGTTCGGGACGGCGATCGGCATCGCGGCCCTCGGCTCCAGCGCGCGCTCCCGCCGGGCCGCGCTGCGCGGAGTGGCGTCGCTGGCCGTCGCCTCGGCGGCGATCAACACCGTCGGCAAGGGCGCGATCCGCCGGCAGCGGCCGATACTCGATCAGGTGCCGGTCATGCGGCAGCTGAAGCGGCAGCCGATCACCACCTCCTTCCCCTCCGGCCACGCGGCCTCCGCCGCGGCCTTCGCCACCGGGGTCGCCCTGGAGTCGAAGGGCTGGGGCGCGGTCGTCGCCCCCGTGGCTGTGGCGGTGGCCGCCTCCCGCGTCTACACGGGGGTCCACTATCCGAGCGATGTCCTGGCCGGGGCCGCCCTCGGCGTGGGAGCCGCGTTCGCCCTGCGCGGGGTCGTCCCCACCCGGGGCCAGCTCCCGGCGCCCGGCCGCCCGCCCGGTGAGGCGCCCGCGCTGCCCCGCGGCAAAGGGCTCGTGGTGGTGGTGAACGAGGCTTCCGGCACGGCCACGGCGACCGCTTCGATGGTGCGCGAGGCGCTGCCGCTCGCCGAGGTGGTCGAATGCGCGCCCGCCGACCTGTCCACCGCCATGGAGAAGGCGGCGGGCCGGGGCCAGGCCCTGGGGGTGTGCGGGGGCGACGGCACGGTGAATCTGGCGGCCTCCGTCGCGGCGACGCACGGGATGCCGCTGGCCGTCTTCCCCGGCGGGACCCTCAACCACTTCGCCTACGACCTGGGCATCGAGACGGTCCAGGAAGCGGCGGCGGCGCTCACGGCGGGCGATGCCATACAGGTCGACCTCGGCAGGTTCCGCCCCGGCCCGAACGGGCCCGAGGGAGCGGACGGCTACTTCCTCAACGCCTTCAGCCTGGGCGCCTATCCGGAGCTCGTACGGACCCGGGAGCACTGGTCGCCCCGGATCGGCGGCTGGCCGGCCGGGGTGCTCGCCGCCCTCCACGTACTGCGTGGCCAGCGCCCCCTGGAGGCCGAACTCCAGGGCCGCAGGCGCCCGTTGTGGCTGCTCTTCGTCGGCAACGGCCTCTTCCAGCGGGTCGGCCCGGCGCCCGGCCGGCGCCACAACCTGGCGGACGGGCTGCTGGACGTGCGGGTGGTGCACGGCGGCCGGGGCCCGGGGCTGCGGATGCTGGCGGCGGCGGTGGCCGGACCCCTGACCCGCTCCCCCGCGCACGCGGCGGTGCGGCGGCGAAGGGTGCGGATCGCCGGGCTGGCACCGGGGACTCCGTACGCGTACGACGGTGAAGTGGCGCACTCCGGAACCGAGTTGCTGATCGACAAGCTGCCGGAGGCGCTGACGGTCTACTGCCCGATGCCGGTGTAGCGACACACCCGCCGCCCACACCCGCCCTCCACCCCCTGTCCGCATCCCGAGACGTCCATCTCACCATCCGACATGGCGGCGTACGGTGGCCGTAGTGCGCAACCGCCGTACCGAGAAAGGACGCCGTCATGCCGAAAGAGACCGCCGTCTACACCCACGGCCACCATGAGTCGGTGCTGCGCTCGCACCGCTGGCGGACCGCCGCCAACTCGGCGGGCTACCTGCTCGGTGAACTCCGGCCCGGCATGGCGGTCCTGGATGT
The DNA here is from genome assembly GCF_033109485.1 of Streptomyces cyaneofuscatus. NCBI lineage: Bacteria > Bacillati > Actinomycetota > Actinomycetes > Kitasatosporales > Streptomycetaceae > Streptomyces > Streptomyces cyaneofuscatus. Next base: position 1,040,395 of record NZ_CP137002.1, read on the forward strand.
CGGCTGCGGTCCGGGCACCATCACCGCGGACGTGGCCGCGCTGGTCGCGCCGGGGCGGGTCACGGCCGTCGACACCGGCCCCGGCATCCTGGAGCAGGCGGCCGCGGTGGCGGCCGAACGCGGGCTGGACAACGTCGAGTTCGCGGTCGCCGACGTCCACGCCCTGGACTTCCCCGACGACTCCTTCGACGTCGTCCACGCCCACCAGGTCCTCCAGCACGTGGGCGACCCGGTGCAGGCGCTGCGCGAGATGCGGCGCGTCTGCCGGCCCGGCGGGGTGGTCGCGGCGCGCGACAGCGACTACGCGGCGATGGCCTGGTACCCCGAGACGCCGGGGCTCGCGGAGTGGCAGGAGGTGTACCGCCGGGTGGCCCGCGCCAACGGGGGCGAGCCGGACGCCGGGCGGATGCTGGTCTCCTGGGCGCGGCAGGCCGGGTTCACCGACATCACCCCGACCGCCGCCGCCTGGTGTTTCGCCACCCCGGAGACCCGCACCTGGTGGAGCGGGCTGTGGGCGGACCGTACGACGGCCTCGGTCTACGCCGAACTGGCGGTCCAGGGCGGCCATGCGAGCACCGACCAGCTGACGGCCATCGCGGCCACGTGGCGCGGCTGGGGCGAGGAGGCCGACGGCTGGTTCATGGTGCCGCACGGCGAGGTGCTCTGCCGGGGGTGACCGGCGGAGGCGGTACGAGGCGACGCGAACTCCAGGGCCGGTACGGTACGGACCTCAGGGCCGGTGCCACTCCATGATGTGCCCGGTCGCCGCGAACCGTTCGTTCCCGGCGAGCTTCCCGGTCTTCGTCTCGATGACCACGAACCCCGCGCTCTCGTAGAGGGCGCGGGCGTTGTCGTTCCCGGCCAGAACCGTCAACTCGATCCGGGCGGAGTCGTCGGCCTCCAGCACATGGCCCAGCAGGACCCGCCCGATGCCCTGCCGCTGGCGCGCGGGGTCGACGTACAGCCAGGTCAGCTCGGCGTCCGCGAACGCGGCGAAACCGGCCACCACCGGCTCCGGTCCCGCCCCGTCGGCCACCTCCGCCACCCACAGGTCACCGTCGAACAGCCCCTCCTCCTCATGCGTCTCCGCGAGCGTGAGGAAGGCCTCCACACCGACCGAACTGCGCAGCTCGCCCAGGCGCGCGGTGTCGTGGATGCGGGCGATGGCGTCCCAGTCCTCGGACCGGTAGGGCCGCACGGTCACGGCCGATGGGGTACGTCGTTCCATGGCGCGACCCTCGCACCGCACCACCGCCCCGGCAACCGAATTCCGGCGGACCGAATCGATCACACGCGTGGCGGACGCCAACTACCCTCGTACGCATGGAGATCCTCGGAACCACGCTGCGTATCTGCGTCGACGACCTGGAGTCCTCGGTCGCCTTCTACCAGGGGCTGACCGGCACCCCGGCCCAGCGCTTCGAGCGCGGCGGGGTGTCGGTCGCCGCGATCGGCTGCTTCCTGCTGATGAGCGGGCCCGAGTCGGAGCTGGAGGTGCTGCGGAAGGTGAGCGCGACCATCGCCGTGAAGGACGTCGACGAGGCGAACGCGGCGCTGACCCGGGCGGGCGCCCGGATCGTGGCGGGGCCGGTGCCGACCCCGGCGGGCCGCAATCTGATCGCGCTGCACCCGGACGGCTCGGTCTTCGAGTACGTGGACCGGAATGTGACGGTCTGACCTACCGGCCCGGGGCGGCCGCCTCAGGCCGGTGCGTCAGGCCGGTGCCTCAGGCCCGTGCCTCAGGCCGGGGCCAGCGCTCCGACGACCAGGTCGGCGAGCAGGGCGCCCGCGGTGCCGTCCGGGTCGAGGTCGGGGTCGTAGATCGTGACGTTGAGCCCGACGCAGCGCGGCGATGAGACCAACGTCCGGAGCAGCGGGGCGAGTTCGTCGGGCAGCAGCCCGCCGTCGTCGGGGCTGTCGACGGCGGGCATGACGCTCGGGTCGAGGACGTCGGCGTCCAGGTGGACCCAGTAGCCGTCGAGTGCGGGGGTCTCCAGGCTCTCCACGGTGGCCCGCGCGAGCTCGGCGGCGCCCCACTCGCGGATCTGACCGACGGTCGCGTGAGGGATCTTCAGCGCGGCCAGCTCGGCCTGGTCCTCGTCCTCGTCCCGCATGCCGAAGAGGCGGACGTCCTCGTCCTTGAGGTAGGGCCGGAGCCCTTCGAGGTCGCTGAGGTCCGCCTGGCCGCGCCCGGTGGCGATGGCCAGCTCCTCGCCGCCGGCGGCCCCGACATGGTCGGCGTTGCCCACGTGCCGGAAGTCGGCGGACCCGTCGACGGCGGCGAGCCCGTACCGGCCGAGGCGGCGCAGGGCGAGGGCGGCGCCGAGCTGGATGGAGCAGTCACCGCCGAGGACCAGGGCGAACTCCCCCGCCCGCACGTGTCCTTCGATGCGGTCGGCGAGGGTGCGGGTGTACCGGGCGATAGCGGCGGCGTTGAAGACCCCGTCGCCCGCCTGCCAGTCGCCTCGGTCGTAGCGGGGCGGCACCACGACCCCGCCTTCCAGCGCGCCGATGCGCTGCACGATCCGCTGCTCGCGCAGGGCTCCCGCCAGCTTGTAGCAGCCTGGGACGGTGCCGGGGGCGGGGGGCCGCAGGCCCAGGTTCGAGGGGGCGTCGAGGACCACGATGGTACGCATGCGGTCCATCCTCGCCGCCGTTGCGCACACCCTCAAGGGGGTTACGGGGCGTGGGTGGCCGGTGCCGTGATCGCCCAGCGTTCGTGGTCGCGCCAGGCGCCGTCGATGTGGAGGAAGTCGGGCGAGAACCCCTCCAGGCGGAATCCGGCCCGCCGGACCAGGGCGATGGAGGCCGCGTTGCCGGGCTGGATGTTGGCCTCCAGGCGGTGCAGGCCGAGCGGTCCGAAGGCCAGGTCCATGACGAGGCCGAGCGCCTCGCCCATCAGGCCGCGCCCGGCCGCGTGGGCGAAGGCCCCGTAACCGAGGGCGCCGCAGCGGAAGCCGCCGAGGACGATGTTGTTGATGTTGATGAACCCGGCGATGGTCCCGGTGACGGCCCCGGTGACGGCCCCGTCCGGACGCCTCTCGCCCACCTCGCCCACCGCACCCAGCTCGCCGCGCTCGCAGACGAGGAACCCCTCGCGGGCCGGGTCGCGGGCGAGGGTGTCGGCGTACGCGGCGTAGGTGTCGGTCCGCTCCGGCGGGAAGAGCCATGGGCGGTGGTGGGCGCGGCTCTCCCGGGCGCGGGCCGTGAACTCCGCCGCGTCGGCCTCGGTGAAGCGGCGCAGGGCCGTTCGCGGGCCTTCGGCGAGGTACGGGGCGGTCGGCGTCGGGTGAGCGTCGGGATCGGGCATCGTCCCAGCGTACGACGGGTACGGGCGGCCGGCGGGGAGGGGTGCCGGGGGCTGGCGGGAAGTGACGGCGGGGCGGACGGTCCCGTCGGCCCCCGGCGTCACTTGCCCTTGCGGCGGAACAGGTAGCCGCCGCAGACCAGCCCGATCAGGAACATCGCGAGCAGGGCCAGCCAGAGCGGCATGGTCACTTCGGGGACGATCACCCGGATGGTGACCTTCTGGGTGTTCACGCAGATGAACACGATGACCAGGGCGACCAGCACCGCGACGGCGATGCGCCCCGGGGTCCACAGCCCGGTGCCACGCCTGCCGTCGCTCGACACGTCCTTGGGACTCATGGTCCGGTCCTTCCGCCTCCGCCCCCCGGGGTTCCCCAGCATGGGGCGTCGCCGGGTCCGGAGGGCGGTGATGTTCGGCCGTTCGGGTGAACGCGGAAGGGCGGCGGTCAGCCGGCCGGAACCACCGGGAGCTCCAGCACACCCGTGTCCTCGGGGGCGCTGACCACGGTGACGGGCTTGATGCCCCGGTTGCCGAAGTACGCGGTGTCGCTGGCGGCGATCACGAACTCCAGCCGGTGCCCCTTCTCGTACCGGTGGACGATGCCGGGCAGCTCCACCGTGAAGGGCCGGGTGACATCGGGCACCCTGACCGGTGAGACGAGGCGGTTCACCAGCTTCCTGGTGCCGTCGGGGGCCACGTCGTACACCTTGGCGAAGAGGACCAGCTTGTCGGAGGCGTCCCCGCTGTTCTGGACCCGCTCCGCCTTCGGCGACACGACCTTCAGGGTGGCCTTCGGGGCGCCGACCACATCGAGGGGTGCGGTGAGCGGGGCGCTGCGCCAGCCGAGGTAGGTGCCCTTGGTGTCGTACGGCTTCGGGTCGGGCAGTCCGATCAGCGGGGCGATCGAGCTCTCCGAATGGCTCGTCGGCACGAGCCAGTTGGTGTACTGGCGGCTGCCGCGGGCCACCTTGGAGCGGTTGTCGACGAGCTTGCCGTCGCCGGAGAGGTACATCTTCTGCGACAGGGCGGGCAGTTCGGCCGCCGTACCGTAGCCGTCCTGCCAGGAGCGGTAGTAGGCGAACTCGGGTCCGGTGTCGGTGTCCGTCTTCTTCTGGAGGTACCGGTCGAACCAGGCGAGGACCCGTTGCCCGACGTAGCTGGTCTCCAGATTGCCTTCGCTCAGGTCGAGTTCGCCGGGGACCTGGCCGCCGCTGTGGCCCCAGGACTGCCAGATCATCTTGGCGGTGGTGCCCTGCGCCTTGAGGGTCTTGTAGGTGGCGGTGGCCTCGTTGAGGTTGAAGAGGCTGTCGGCCTGGCCCTGGACGATCAGGGTGGGGGCCTTGACCCGGTCGAGGTAGGAGACGGGCGAGACGCTGCGGGCGTAGGCGAGCATCGCCTCGGTCTTGTCGGCCGGGTAGCGGCCGGAGTTGAGGAGGCGGATGGTCTCGCAGGCCTGGGCGGCGAAGTGCAGGCAGTCCAGCCGGTTGAAGCGGGAGGGGTCCAGGCTCGGGTTGAGGAGCGGCTGGCCCTCGCCGATCAGGTAGAACCCGTTGGTCCACTGCCACTTGAAGACACCGGGGGTGTCGGAGGTGACGCCGGTGCGCGCCCCGGTGTTGGTGGGGGCGAGCGCGTAGGCGAGGTCGTTCCAGGTGATGAGGGGGACGAGGGCGTCGACGCGGGGGTCGGTGGAGGCGGTGGCGAGCTGGATGGCGCCGCCGTAGGAGCCGCCGATCATGCCGACGCGCGGGTCGCCCTCGCCGTCCTGGACGACGTAGTCCGCGCGGGTGCCGTCGTCGGCCGCCCGGGTGCCGCCGAGGAAGTCGAGGAGCCCGCTCGCGGCCTTTCCGTCGATGGCGGGGTCGTCCAGGGTGATCAGGCAGCCGGACCTGCCGAAGCCGAGGCCGGAGTAGACGAGGCCGACATAGCCCCGGGCGGCGACGGCCTTGCCGATGGCGTCGGTGGACCCGTCGGACTTGGAGCCGCCGAAGCCGTTGGTGGCGAGGACGGCGGGGGCGGGGCTCTCCGCGTCGACACCTGCGGGGCGGTAGAGATCGGCGTCGACCACACAGGAGCGGCCGCCCGCCTGGACGGTGAACTTCAGCGGGGTGACGGTGTACGGGGCGGCTTCGGCGTGGGCCGGGCCGGAGAGCACGAGGGGGGCGGCGAGGGCAGCGCCCGCGACCGCGACGAGCGGGTGGCGCAAGCGGAGAACAGCACCTGACACGAAGACCTCCACACCGAGGACACCTTACCGACCGGTAAGTATTGGGCCGCGCTCATGCTGTGACACGTGTCATAGCCGTGTCAACGCTCAGGACAGCGGTTGTTGACGGACCTTCACATAAGGATGCCCGGGAGGACGGATCTGACGTGCCCGGGCCCAGGGCCTCTAGAGGAGCGCGGGGGTCTGGACGGTCAGCGTGCAACGGCCGCCGTCCGCAGGGGCGTCGAGCATCGCGGGCACCCCCAGCGGGACCGTCAGCGCGGTCGGTCCGTGACCGAACCCCAGCTCCTCGATCACGGGTATCCCCAGCGGGCCGAACCGGTCGGCCAGCACCGCGCGGATCTTCTCGTACGGTCCGCACTCCTGCCAGGAGCCGCAGACCACCCCGGACAGTCCCTCCAGGGCGCCGGAGCGCAGCAGCCGGGTGAGGATGCCGTCGAGGCGGTAGGGCTCCTCCCCGGTGTCCTCGATGACGAGGAGTCCGCCCCGGGCGCCGGTCCGGGCGTGCGGGGTGCCGGCGGTGGCGGCGAGCAGGCTGACGCAGCCCCCGTACAGGATGCCCCGGGCCTGCCCGGGGACCAGGACGGCGGCCGTGTCCAGGCCGATGGTCAGGACCGTCTCCGGCTCGAAGAGGGTGGCGCGGAGGTGTGCCCGGGTGGCCGCGTCCTTCAGGAACGCCTCGGTGGCGACCATCGGGCCGTGCAGGGTGGCGTATCCGGCCCGCAGGGCGAACGCCTCGTGCAGCACGGTGATGTCGCTGTAGCCGACGAACACCTTGGGCCCGGCCGCCCGGATCGCCGCCCAGTCGAGCAGGTCCACCATCCGGTGTGCCCCGTACCCGCCCCGGGCACAGAACACGGCGTCCACGGACGGATCGCACCAGGCCGCCTGGAGATCGGCCGCCCGGTCCGCGTCGGCCCCCGCCAGGTAGTCCAACTCCGGGTGGACGTCGAGGACATGAGGCGCCACGACGGGTTCCAGGCCCCAGCCGCGTAGCACCCCGAGCCCCGCCTCCAGCCGGTCGGCGGGGACGGGGCCGCTGGGAGCGACGACGGCGACCCGCGCGCCCGGGCGCAGCCGGGACGGACGGGTCAAGGGGGCCAACGGCGAAGGAACCGACGTCACTTCCTCAGCTCCAGGGGCGACACATCGCTCCGGTCGATACCGAATGTCTGTACGTAGAGGGAGAGTTCGGCCTCCAGCGCCCGGATCAGGGTCTCCGCCCGCCGGAACCCGTGCCCCTCCCCCTCGAAGGTGATGTACGCGTGCGGCACGCCCCGCCCCGCGACGGCGGCCAGGAACCGTTCGCACTGGGCGGGCGGGCAGACCAGGTCGTCCAGCCCCTGGAGCAGCAGGAACGGCGCGGTGAGCCGGTCGGTGCCGTTGATCGGCGCGCGTTCGCGGTAGCGCTCGGGCACCTCGGCGGCCGGTCCGATCAGGGACTCCAGGTACTGCGACTCGAAGTCGTGCGTGCCCTCCGTCGACCAGCCCTCCAGGTCCAGGACCGGGTAGAGGATCGTGCCGCAGGCGTAGCGGTCGGTGGAGACGAGCGAGGCCGCGGTGGTCCAGCCGCCCGCGCTGCCGCCCCGGACCGCGAGCCGGCGGGGGTCGGCCGCGCCCTCGGCGACCAGGGCGTCGGCGACGGCCGCGCAGTCCGCCACGTCGACGACTCCCCACTGTTCGCGGAGCCGTTCGCGGTAGCGGCGGCCGTAGCCGGTGGAGCCCCCGTAGTTGACGACGGCGACCCCGATGCCGCGCGAGGTGAAGTAGGCGAGCTCCAGGTCGAGGACGAGCGGCGTGTGGCCGGTGGGTCCGCCGTGCGCCGCGACGAGGTACGGGGGCGCCTCGCCCTCGGGCCCGGTGCGTTCGGGGCTGTGCGGCGGATAGATGTGGGCGTGGATCTCGCGGCCGTCGGGGCCCGTGAACGTCCGGTCCTCCGGTACGGGGAGGTAGGCCGGGTCGACGGCGTCGTGGTGGGCCGATCCGATGACGCGGGTGCGTCCGGTCGCCGTGTCCAGCTCCACGACCTCGTAGCCGGTGCGCGGGCTCGCCGCGACGCCGACGACCCGGCTGCCGTGCACGGCGAGGGTGTCGGCCCAGGTGGTCCAGCGCCCGGGCACGTCGGCGAGTTCGCCGGTCTCCGGGTCGAGGATGCCGAGCCGCTGGGAGCCCCGCCCGTGCAGGACGGCGACGAGCCCGTTCTCCAGCGGGTGGAACCAGCGCAGCCCGATCTTCCACAGCGGCCCGCCGAACTCCTCGCCCCGGGGCGGCAGAAGCCGGCTGCTGGGCACCGCTCCCCCGGCGACGGCGTCGGGGCGGATGCGCTGGAGCTCCCACCAGCCGGCGAGGTCGGAGACGAACAGGAGGCTGCCGTCGCGGTCCCACTCGATCTGGCACACCGACTCGTCGACATCGCCCACCAGGGGCCGTACACCGGTGAATTCACCGGTCTCGGTGATCTCCGCCAGCATCACCACCGTGCCGTCCCACGGCATCCGGGGGTGGTCCCAGGCGATCCAGGCGGCCCGCCGCCCGTCGTGCGAGACACGGGGTCCGGTGACGAACCGGTGGCCGCCGTCGGAGAGTTCCCGTACGGCGGAGCGGTCCTCGGCGGCGGAGCCGTCCAGCGGTACGGCGGCGATCACCCGGCGTACGTCGGTGGGCCCGGGACCGGTGAACTCCTCCAGCACGCACCACACTTCGCCCTGCTCGCCGCGGTCCAGGTGGACCTGCGGGTCCACCCAGCGCAGCCCGCCGCCGACGTCCGAGAGCGGGGTGAGCGGCCGGGGCGCGTCCGGCCCGTCGGGGGCGTAGGCGTACAGCCGCTGGTCCGGGAAGTGGACGAAGACGACGAGCGGCCCGCCCTCCTCGCGCACCGCCCCGGCCCAGGGCTGTCCGCCGTACTCGATCACCCGGCTGCGCGGGTTCCACGGGGCGGGCAGCACGGGCTCCGTGGTGCCGTCCGGGCGGCGGCGCACCAGGGCGCGGCGGCCGCCCTCGGCCGGGCGCGGCTCGGTCCACCACACCTCGTCGCCGACGGTTCCGAGGTGGTCGGGGCGGCCGTCGTGCGAGGCGGCGAGGGCCGCGTCGATCGGCGACGGCCAGGAGCCGTACGGGGCTTCGGGCACGGTGTTCACGGTGGAGGTCCCCCCAGGGTCCGGTCGGGCGTTACGGGTCAGGACACTGCTGGTCAGGCGGTGCGCAGGTAGTGGTCGAGGACGCGGACGCCGAAGTGGAGGGCGTCGACGGGGACGCGCTCGTCGACGCCGTGGAAGAGCGCCTGGTAGTCGATCCCCGGGGGCAGCTTGAGCGGCGAGAAGCCGTAGCCGGTGATGCCGAGCTTGGCGAACTGCTTGGCGTCGGTGCCGCCCGACATGCAGTACGGGACGGTGTGCGCGCCCGGGTCGAACGTCTCGACGGCGGCGCGGAGTTTGGCGTACGTGGGTGAGTCGACCGGGGCCTGGAGGGACTGCTCGCGGTGGTAGAACTCCCAGGAGACGAGAGGGCCGGTGAGGCGGTCCAGGGTCTCGTGGAACTCGTCCTCGCCGCCGGGGACGAACCGTCCGTCGATGAAGGCGGTGGCGTGGCCCGGGATGACGTTGACCTTGTAACCGGCGCCCAGCATCGTCGGGTTGCTGCTGTTGCGGATGGTGTTCTGGACGAGCGAGGCGGCCGGGCCGAGCTTGGCGAGGAGCTGCGGGACGTCGAAGCCGGGGTCGTCCAGGTCGACGGAGATGCCGTGCAGGGCGGCGATCTCGGTGATGGCGGCGCGGACGGTCGGGGTGAGGCGGACGGGCCACTCGTGCTCGCCGATCCGGGCGACGGCGGCGGCGACGGCGGTCACCGCGTTCTCCCGGTTGACCTTGGAGCCGTGTCCGGCCCGGCCTTCGGCGGTCAGCTTCAGCCAGCCGGTGCCGCGCTCGCCGGCAGCGATCGGGTAGAGGGAGAGGCCCTGCCCGGCGTGGAAGGTGAACGCCCCGGACTCGCTGATGCCTTCCGTGCACCCCTCGAAGAGCTCCGGGTGCTGTTCGGCGAGGAAGCCGGAGCCGTCGGCGGCGCTGTCCTCCTCGTCGGCGGTGTAGGCGATGACGATGTCGCGCGGCGGCCGGAACCCTTCGCGGGCCCAGCCCCGTACGACGGCGAGGATCATCGCGTCCATGTTCTTCATGTCGACGGCCCCGCGCCCCCACACCACCCCGTCCCGGACCTCGCCGGAGAAGGGGTGCACGGTCCAGTCGGCGGGCTCGGCGGGCACCACGTCCAGGTGACCGTGGACGAGCAGCGCGTCGGCGGACGGGTCGGTGCCGGGGATCCGGGCGACCACGTTGGTCCGGCCGGGGGTGCGCTCCAGCATCACCGGTTCGAGGCCGGCGTCCGCGAGCCGCTCGGCGGTGTACTCGGCGGCCGGGCGTTCCCGGCAGTCGCCGCCGCCCCGGTTGGTGGTGTCGATCCGGATCAGTTCGGACGTGAACGTGACCACTTCGTCGAGGGCCTGCTCGTCCACGGGGCCGAGGGGGCCGGGGGCGTCAGCCATATTGTTCCTCCACAGCGGCCGACACGATCGTCGTCACCGCCTTGAACGTGCGAATACCTTCGTACATCGTCGCGCTGGTGTAGGCGACGCGCCTCTCACCGCTCGGCGCCACGCCGGGCACCACGGTCGCCGCGGCCGCCAGATGCTCGGCGTCGAACTCCAGCTCCACGGTGTACGTCCCACCGGTGACGGGCGCCTGACGGCCGGCGAGCGCGGTGGCCTCCCGCGCGGCGGTGCGGATGTCCGCCGCCGTACGGGCGGGGGTGCGGCACACCGCCGCGTACCGCGATACGTAGTCCTTGACGGCGACCTTGCGGGCCTCGGGGGCGTATCCCCCGGCGTCCACGCAGGTGAGGTCGTCGCCGGTGACGAGGACGACGGGGACGCCGTACTCGGCGGCGACCTGCGCGTTGAGCAGTCCCTCGCTGGCGCGGGCCCCGTTGAGCCAGACGCCGGTGATGGAGTTGGCGAGGTAGGTGTGGGCGAGGACGCCTTCCGTACCGGCTCCCGTGTGGTAGCCGACGAAGGCGACCGCGTCCACGTCGCCGTGCTGGATGCCCTCCACCATGGAGAGCGACTTGTGCCGGCCGGTGAGCATCTGCACCCGGTCGTCCAGCTGCTCCAGGAGCAGGTTCCGCATCGACCAGTGGGCCTCGTTGATGAGGACCTCGTCGGCGCCGCCGTCGTAGAAGCCGAGGGCGGCCGCGTTCACGTCGGAGGTGAACATCGGCCGGCAGCGCTCCCACTGCGGGGTGCCCGGCAGCACGTCGGCCGGCCAGGTCACTCCGGTGGCGCCCTCCATGTCGGCGCTGATGAGGATCTTCATGCCGCCACACCGTACGCCCCGGCGGCGGGCTGAGCCAGGGCGGGTGCCCTTGTCACCCCTCCGGTTGGCCGAAGGTCCCTCCGGTGGGCTCTGCGGCGGGCGCGGCGGGAGCGGCCAGGGTGTCCCAGGCGGCCATGGCGCCGGCCACCGTCTGCTGGAGTCCGGGCAGGGCCACGCCGTCGCGGGACTGGATGGACAGACCGTTGAGCACGGCGCTGTAGAAGAGCGCGATGGCCGGTGCGTCCGCGTCGGGCCGTACGTCACCGTCCTTGATGCCCCGGTCCACCCGCTGACGGATCAGGTCCCGGACCTCCGCGCGCATCCGGGCGAGGTGCACGGCGACCGAGGAGTTCTCCCGTACGGGGATGGGGGCGGCGAGCACCGTGAGGCAGCCCGCCGGGGTGGCCGGGTCGGCGTAGGCGGCGGCGTTCTCCTGGAGCATCACGGTCACGGCCTCGCGGGCGGTGGGCTGCTCGTCCATGGCACGGCGGGTGTAGCGGCCCTCGGTCTCCGTGTAGAGGGTGACGGCCTCCTTGAACAGCTTCTCCTTGGATCCGTAGGCCGCGTAGATGCTGGGCGAGTTGATGCCCATGGCGGCGGTCAGATCGCTCATCGAGGTGGCCTGGTAGCCGCGTTCCCAGAACACCCCGAGCGCCTTGCGCAGTGCTTCGTCGCGGTCGAAGGCGCGTGGTCTGCCTCTGCCTGCCATGCCCGGCCACCTTTCTGTGTCGTGCATCAAATATATCTCTTGACCTGCCGAAGAGGCCCGTGCATTATTTATGTGTCAGGCGGCACAGAAACATCGGTGCTCCGCCCTCCCCTTTTGCGTCAGGAGACTTCGCATGTCCGCAACGTTCCACGGCAAGGTCGCGCTCGTCACCGGGGCCGGCTCCGGCATCGGCCGCCGCAGCGCCCGTGCCTTCGCCGAGCGCGGCGCCACGGTCGTCGTCGCCGACCTCAACGCCGAGAACGCCGCGCACACCGTCAAGCTGATCGAGCAGGAGGGTGGCACCGCGAGCGCCGTCACGGTCGACGTGACCGACGCCGACTCCGTGCGCGCGGCGGTCGACGCCACGGTCGCCCGCCACGGCGGCCTGCACATCGCCCACAACAACGCCGGCATCTTCGCCGCGCTCGGCCCGGCCGGCGACATCGACGAGAAGCAGTGGCACACCCAGATCGCCGTCAACCTGACCGGCGTCATGCTGTCCATGAAGTACGAGATCCAGCACATGCGCGAGAACGGCGGCGGCGTCATCGTGAACGCCGCCTCCAACATCGGCTACCACCTGCGCTACCCCGGCACCGGCGCGTACGCGGCCTCCAAGGCCGCCGTGTCGACCCTCACCCGGGCCGCCGCGCTCGACCACATCAAGGACGGCATCCGCATCAACGCGGTCAGCCCCGGCGCCTCCAACACCCCGATGACCTTCATGCCCGGCGAGAGCGAGGCCGACCGCGCGGCCCGGCTGAACGGCACCATCCCGCTCGGCCGCATCGCCGAGACCGACGAGATCGTCGCCTCCGTGCTCTGGCTGGCCTCGGACGAGTCCAGCTTCGTCGTCGGCCACGACCTGGTGACCGACGGCGGCGCCAGCGCCTGAGCCGTACGGCTCCGCCCGCCCCTGCTCCGCAGGTGAGGCCGGCTCCGTCCCGTGGCCGCCTCGACGCCGTACCCGTCCCGGCCCGCCGTTCCCTGGCGGGCCGGGACGGCCGTGTCCACCCGACCGACGGGCCGGCAACCATGCCGCCCCCTCAGAGCAAGGCGTTCGATGCCTGTCGCAGACGATTCCCTCTCCGCCGCCAGCACGGTCGCGCCCCCGCCCTCACCGGGCCGTTCGCAAGAGGCGTTCGTGCTGCTGGCCGCCGTCCAGGTGGTCCTGGTGCTGGCGATCACCATGCTGTCCGTGGCCCTGCCCACGATCAGGACCGAACTGGGCCTCTCCGTAGCCCAGCTGACGCTGGTCAGCGCGGCCTACGGGCTGTCCTTCGGCGGTCTGCTGCTCCTCGGCGGCCGTATCGCCGACCTGTACGGACGCCGCCGCGTCTTCGTCGCCGGCACCGCGCTGTTCGGCCTGGCCTCCGCCGTGGGCGGTTTCGCCCCGGACGTGACGACCCTGCTGACGGCCCGCCTCGTCCAGGGCGCGGGCGCCGCGTTCGCCGCCCCCGCCGCCATGGCACTCGCCGTCTCGCTCCACCAGGCACCGCGGGCCCGCGCCCGGGCCATGGGTGTCTGGGGTGCGCTGGCGCCCCTGGGGGCCGCGGTCGGCACGCTCGTCTCCGGGGCCGCGATCGTGTGGTTCTCCTGGCGCTGGACCTTCCTCGTCCCCACGCTGGTGGCGGTGGCCGCCGTGCTGCTGGCGCCCCGCCTGCTGCCCCGCGACGCCGACGCACCGGCCGAGGGCAAGGTCGACGTGCTCGGCGCCGTCCTGGCCACGGCCGGCCTCTCCCTGCTCAGTTACGGACTGGTCCACGCGGCCGAGACCTCCTGGACCTCGGCCGCCGTGACGGTACCGAGCGTTCTCGGCGTCGTCCTGCTCGCCGCCTTCGCGCTCGTCGAACGGCGGGCCGCCGACCCGCTGCTCCCGCCGGGCTTCCTCGTGTCGCGGCGCCGGGCGACCGCGTTGTGGGCGGTGCTCATCGCCTCGGCGGGCACGGCGACCATGTTCTTCCTGCTCTCCCTCTACTTCCAGCAGGTCGCGGACCTCTCCCCGCTGCGCACCTCGGCGGCGTTCCTGCCGTTCACCGTGGTCCTGCTGGCCGTCGGACCGCTCGGCGGCCGCCTGGTCGCCCGGTTCGGCTCCCGGACGGTCATCGCCGCCGGGCTGCTGCTGGCCGCCGCCGGTCTCCTGCTGCTCGGCCGCCTCACCGACCACAGCCCGTACGCGGGCCCGGTCCTCGCCGGACTGCTGCTGCTGCCGGCCGGTATCGCCCTGGTCTTCTCGTCCGCCACCATCACCATGCTCAACGACGTTCCGGCGGAGCAGTCGGGTCTGGCCGGGGGTGTCGTCAACACGGCGCTGGAGACCGGACCGACGATCGGCCTCGCCGTACTGGCCTCCCTGGCCGCCTCGCACACCGCAGGCCTCACCGGTGGGGCGACCGCCCGTACCGCGGCGGAGGCATCGGGCTACGCCTTCGCCTTCACCACCGCGGGCGTCGTCTTCGCGGTCTCCGCACTCGCGGCCGTCCTGCTGCTGCGCGGGCAGAGCAGGCACGACCTTCCCGCCGACCGTGCGTGAGCCGGCGCCGAGGAAGAAGCAGCCGGCACCTCCCGCCGTCCCGATGACCGGCGGTCCGTCCAACCACGCGCGTCCGGCGTCAGCGACGCCCGTCGAAAGGGGAACGAAGATGGTCCGGGACACCGATGTCGCGGTGGTGGGCGGAGGCCCCGTGGGCATGCTGCTCGCGGCGGAGCTGGCCCTGCACGGGGTACGCACCACGGTGCTGGAGCGGCTGCCCGCGCCGACCGGTGAGTCGAAGGCCGGAACCCTGCACGCCCGTACCGCACAGACGCTGAACCGGCGCGGTCTGCTGGAGGCCGTCCAGCCAGGACCGCACCGGGCGTCGCCACACCCGCACCGGCAGGTGCCCTTCCACTTCGGCGGCATCTTCGGCCTGGACCTCGCCCCGGTGGTGGAGGAGTTCCCCGCCATGCTGGGCAGCCCGCAGGCGTACGCGGAGAACGTCTTCGCCCGGCGCGCGCACCAGCTCGGCGCGGAGATCCGGCGGGGCCAGGACGTCACGGCCGTCGAGGACACGGGCGACGAGGTCCGGCTGACGGTGCGCGGTACCGACGGCGAGTCGGTGCTGCGCGCGGGATGGGTGGTGGGCTGCGACGGAGTGCGCAGCACCGTACGGAAACAGGCCGGCATCCCGTTCTCCGGGACGCTGCCGACGATCTCCTGCCTGATGGGCGAGGTGGAGCTGGCGGAGCCGCACCGGGTACCGGCCGGCTGGCAGCGTACGGAACGCGGCTGGACCATCTTCTGGGTCAACCCGTACGGGCGCAGCCGGATCGGGACGTACGACTTCCGCGGCCCGCACCCCGACCGGCACTCCCCGGTCACGCTGGAGGAGTTGCGGGGTGAGGCGGAGCGGATCACCGGCCAGCGCGTGGCGATGTCCTCCCCGCAGTGGCTGACGCGGTTCAGCGATGCCGCGCTCCAGGCGGAGGAGTACCGCCGGGGCCGGATCCTGGTGGCCGGGGACGCCGCGCATGTGCATTTCCCCGCCGGGGGCCAGGGGCTGAACACGGGGCTTCAGGACGCGGTCAACCTCGGCTGGAAGCTGGCCGCCGAGGTGAACGGCTGGGCGCCCGCAGAGCTGCTGGACACGTATCACAGCGAGCGGCACCCGGTGGCGGCCGAGGTGCTGTACAACGTGCGGGCCCAGGTGGCGCTGATGAACCCGGACCCCTCGGCCGACGCGCTGAGGCAGCTCTTCGGCGAGCTCATGGGGATGAAGGAGGTCAACGCGTACCTCGCCGGGATGGTGAGCGGTACCAGCACCGTCTACGGCGTGGGGCGGCCCGACGACCCGATGGCCGGCCGGTTCGTCCATGACCTGCGCCTCAAGACCGAGCGGGGCCCGGTCCCCCTGGCCTCGCTGCTGCACGCGGGGCGCGGCCTCCTCCTCGACACGGCGGGGCGTCCGGATCTGCGTGAGGTGGCGCGCCCGTGGGCGGACCGGGTGGATGTGGTCTCCGCCGCCGCCGAGGGCGAGGAGCTTCCCGCGGAGGCGGTCCTGCTGCGGCCGGACGGTTATGCGGCGTGGAGCGCCCAGGGCGGGACGGCTGATGCGCGGGACCTCGAAACCGCGCTGCTGCGCTGGTTCGGAGCCGTATAGGAGAGCGGCACCCCGTCGATTTCGACGACTTGACTAAGTATCCGGCAGAGGTTGGCCGCCCCTTCGGGGGCGGCTGCAATATGAGCGTGCGTTCTCACCCGGAGAACGGAGAGTTCACGGCCCGTCGCCCCCCCACTTAACAGACTGCGCTCGTGCACGAAACCGCTCTTTCTCAAAGGATCAGCATGAAGTCTGTCAAGCGACGTGTCGTTCTTTCCAGTGCCGCAACCGTCGCGGCCGGAGCGGGAATTGCGGCGGCGACCGGTATCACCCGCGCACCGAACGCCGCCGCGGCATCCGCCGCCGCCACCTTCAACGCGGTGACCATCAAACCGGCCGACATCCAGTATCCGGAACTCACCAGCGGAATGAACCAGCGCTGGGTCAGCACCCCCGACTACATTCGGGTCGTCTCCACCACCGAGCAGGTGGTCGCCGCGGTTCAGGAGGCGGTGGACGCGGGCAAGCGGATATCGATCCAGGGCGGCGGCCACTGCTACACGGACTTCGTGCACAACCCCGAAGTCAAGGTCGTCATCAACATGACGGAGATGAGCGAGGTCTATTTCGACACGGCGCGCAACGCGTACGCCGTGGAGGCCGGCGCCACGCTCACCGAGCTCTACGAGACGCTGTTCAAGGTCTACGGGGTCACCGTTCCCGGTGGCATGTGCTTCTCCGTCGGCGTGGGCGGCCATGTGAGCGGTGGCGGCTACGGCCTGCTGTCCCGCAAGCTCGGTACGATCATCGACTACCTGCACGCGGTCGAGGTCGTCACCGTGAATGCCGCCGGCAAGGCGCAGGCCGTGATCGCGACGCGCGCCGACAACGACCCCAACCGCGACCTGTGGTGGGCCCACACCGGCGGTGGAGGCGGCAACTTCGGCGTCGTCACCCGCTACTGGTTCCGCGACCCGAAGCCGACCAACAGCCGCCTGGCGGTGCTGCCCAAGCCGCCGAAGACGGTCCTGGTCAACGCGGTGTCGATCCCCTGGAGCCAGCTCGACAAGGCCGGCTTCACCCGGCTGATCAAGAACTACGGCGCCTGGCACGAGGCGAACATGTCGCCCACCTCGCCCAACAAGGGCCTGTGCAGCTTCCTGCTGGCCAACCACAAGGTCAACGGCAACATCGGTCTGCTCACCGTCGTCGACGGCACGGAGCCGAACGCCGAGAAGATGCTCCAGGACTATCTGGCGGCCATCACCGCGGGCGTCGGTGCCACGGCCCGGCCGGTGACCGAGCCCATCGGCGAGCACAGCGCCATGCCGGACCTCTTCCACCCCGTACGGCTGCCCTGGTTCACCGCGGTCCGGCTGCTGGGCACGAGCAACCCGACGCTGACCAACCCGACCCTGCGCGGCGAGTACAAGTCGGCGTACATGAAGAAGAACTTCACGGACGCGCAGGTCGGCTCCATGTGGACGCACCTGACGCGCACCGACTACGTCAACGACCAGGCGCTCATGGTGCTGCTCTCCTACGGCGGGCAGATCAACGCCGTCGCGCCGGACGCCACCGCGTCGGCGCAGCGCGACTCCGCCTTCAAGGTGCTCTTCGAGACGTTCTGGTCGGACGCCGCGGAGGACGCCAAGCACATCGGCTGGTGCCGTGACATCTACACCACCGTCTTCTCCTCGACCGGCGGCTACCCGGTACCGGGGGCACAGACCGACGGCTGCTACATCAACTACCCGGACGCCGACATCCGCAACCCGCAGGTGAACCAGTCCGGGGTGGCCTGGTCGACGCTCTACTACAAGGCCAACTACCCGCGTCTGCGGCAGATCAAGGCCAAGTACGACCCGAAGAACATCTTCCGGCACTCGCAGTCGATCGAACTGCCCGTCTGACGGCGCCGGCCGCTCGACCCTCGCATCCCGGGAAGGCCCGGTGCCGGCGCTGCGCGCGAGCACCGGGCCTTCCCCCTTTCTCCGACCTTGAGGAAATCACCATGACCACGCTCAGCTGGACCGTTCCGATGTACCTGCCGGAAAACCCGTCTGGAATACAGGTGAACAACGAGGAACTGTGGCACGCCATGGTCCATAAGGCGCAGGACCCCGCAAAGTACGTGCCGTACATCACAGGCTGCGAAGTCCTTGAGGAGTACGAGGACGGCCTCCTCCGGGAAATCACCTACGCGGATGGCAGGAAGGTCAGCGAGCGCGTCGTCTACGAGCCGCCCACGCGGATGACGTTCCAGGCGCACAACGACCCCGACATCGCGGAAATCGTCAATGAGATCGGCACGGACGGCGACGGCCGGCCCACGTTCACGCTGCGGTTGACCTTGACCGGCGACGGCCGGCTCAAGGGGCAGAAAGATCCGGAGTTTCTGCCGCACCTCTCGAAGACGTTCGCCGGCTCGCTGCTGCCCATCGTCCACGGCGCGATAAACGGAACCTGACGTATTCCTCTGAGTGGCATTGCCGCGCCCGTCCCCCGGGACGGATAGTCACAGACGTCTCGACATTACGCGTTCTCAGCGAGAGGAAACCCCTTTATGTGCGGCCTGGCCGGATGGGTGAGTTACGGGCGTGACCTCCGGGAATACACCCGGACCGCGTCGACCATGACGGAAACCATGGTGTGCCGTGGCCCGGACGCCGGCGGCCTGTGGAGCTCGCAGCACGCCGTTCTCGGCCACCGCCGCCTCTCGATCATCGACCTGGAGGGCGGCCGGCAGCCGATGGCCGTCGCCGAGGGCGCCGACGACCTGCCCGTCATCACGTACACCGGCGAGGTGTACAACTTCCAGGAACTCCGGGAGGAACTGCGCGGGCTGGGACACGAGTTCCGCACGTCGAGCGATACCGAGGTCGTCCTGCGCGCCTACCTCCAGTGGGGTGCCGACTTCGCCGAGCGGCTCAACGGCATCTACGCCTTCGCCATCTGGGACCCGCGCTCCGAGGAACTCCTGCTGGTCCGCGACCGGATGGGCGTCAAGCCGCTCTACTACCACCCCACCGAGGACGGGGTGATCTTCGGGTCCGAGCTCAAGGCGATCCTCGCCCACGAGGACGTCGAGGCGGTCATCGACGGCGAGGGCCTCCGGGAGATCTTCTCGATCGTCAAGACGCCCGGACACGGAGTGCTCAAGGGCATGTACGAGGTCCTGCCCGCCACCGTCATGCGGTTCACCAAGGACGGCTCCTCCTCCCACCGTTACTGGGAACTGACCGCCCGGGAGCACACCGACGACCTCGACACCACCATCGACACGGTCCGCGAGCTGCTCGAAGACATCGTGGACCGCCAGCTGATCGCGGACGTCACGGTCGGCACCCTGCTCTCCGGCGGCCTCGACTCCAGCGCCATCACGGCGATCGCCGCCAAGGCGCTGGCGGAGAAGGGCGTCACCGAGCCGATCCGGGCCTTCTCCGTCAACTTCACCGGCCACGAGGAGCGGTTCGAGGCGAACGTCCAGTGGGCCGACCCGGACACCCCGTACGCCATCGAGGTCGCCGAGCACGTCGGGGCCGAACACATCATCGTCGAGCTCGACAGCAACGACGTCCTCAACGACGAGGTACGTCAGCAGGTGCTGCGCGCCCAGGACCTCCCGGTCTCCACCGGTGACATGGAGTACTCGCTGCTGCTGCTGTGCCGCGCGCTCAAGGAGCGTATGACGGTCGCCCTGTCCGGCGAGGCCGCCGACGAACTCTTCGGCGGGTACACCTGGTTCCACGACGAGGAGGCCGTCTCGCTCGACAGCTTCCCCTGGCACCACCCGTTCGAGAAGGCCGGCGGCATCGGCGCGCTGCAGGACATCGGCCTGTGGGACCGGCTCGGGCTGACCGAGTACATCAAGCAGCGCTACACCGAGGCCCTCCAGCAGGTTCCCCGGCTGGCCGGGGAGAGTGGCCACGAGGCCCGGATGCGTGAGCTGACCTTCCTCAACCTCACCCGCTGGGAGAACTTCCTGCTGGACCGCAAGGACCGCATCAGCATGGCCGCCAGCCTGGAGGTGCGCGTCCCCTTCACCGACCACCGGCTGGTGGAGTACGTCTACAACACCCCGTGGGCGATGAAGAACTTCGACGGCCGCGAGAAGAGCCTGCTGCGGGCCGCCATGCGAGGCGTCCTGCCCGACTCGGTCCTGGACCGCAAGAAGAACCCGTACCCCTCCACCCAGGACCTCACCTACGAGCTGGAGCTGCGCAAGCGCGTCGAGGCCATCATCACCGAGGGCGCCCCCGTCCTCGGCCTGGTCGGCGAGGCGGACATCCGCAGGCTGCTCGACCGCCCCGAGGGGGCCTACGCCGTCGGGGGCCCCTGGAGCGCCCGCGCCGTCCTGGAGCGCCTGGTCGAGTTCAACACCTGGGTCAGCGACTACGACGTGACGGTCGAGCTGTAACGCTCCGGCCGGCCGCCCCGTCCGGCGGGCCTTCCCCGTCGTCCGCCCCGCAGGCGGCGACCAGGAAGGCCCGCGGGCACCTGCCGCACGCCCCTTTCCGTGCCCTGCACACCAGACGCACCGACCGTGCTCATCGCCTCGCATCACGCCTCACCGCGCCCGCCCGCCGCCGGACCCCGTTCCGGCACGCCCTGCTGAGGGAACCGATGATTGACATTCAGTCCTCCATCCGATCCATACCCGCGCTGCAGCAGCCCGACTGGAGCGCCCATCCACGTCTCGGGGACGTACAGGCAGACCTCGAACGGATGCCGGCCCTCGTGGATGCCGAGGCGGTACGCCGTCTGCGCTCCCTGCTCGCGGAAGCCGCCGCGGGTCATCTCCAGGTGATCCAGACCGGTGACTGCGCCGAGGACCCGGCCGAGGCCACCCCCGAGGACGTCACGCGCAAGAGCGCGCTGCTGGACCTGCTGGCCGGGGCGATGAAGCTCGCCTCGGGGAACTCGGTCGTACGGGTGGGTCGGCTGGCCGGCCAGTTCGGCAAGCCCCGCTCCTCCCCCACCGAGCTGGTGGACGGCGTCGAACTGCCGGTCTACCGCGGCCACATGGTCAACCGTCCGGAGCCCGACGCGGAGCTGCGCCGCCCCGACCCGGGGCATCTGCTGACCGGCTACCGGGCCGCCAGCGACATCATGCACTACCTCGGCTGGCGCGGGACCGCCAGCCGCTCGGTGCTCGACGTCCCCGTCTGGACCAGCCACGAAGCACTGCTGCTCGACTACGAACTGCCGCTGCTGCGCCGCGAACCCGACGGCTCCCTGCTGCTGACCTCGACCCACTGGCCGTGGGTCGGCGAGCGCACCCGGCAGCTGGACGGCGCCCACATCGCGCTGCTCGCCGCCGTCTCCAACCCCGTCGCGGTCAAGGTCGGGCCGACCATGACGCCGGACACGCTGCTCGCCCTGTGCGACCGTCTCGACGCCCGGCGGCACCCCGGCCGGCTCACGCTCATCGCGCGCATGGGCGCCGACAACGTCGCCGAGAAGCTGCCCGCCCTGGTCCGCGCGGTCCACCAGGCCGGCCACCCGGTGCTCTGGCTCTCGGACCCGATGCACGGCAACACCGTCACCAGCCCCGACGGTCTCAAGACCCGCATGGTGTCGACGGTCATCCGTGAGGTGGAGAACTTCCAGAACGCCGTGTGCGCGAACGGCGGTGTCGCCGCCGGTCTCCACCTGGAGACCACCCCGGAGAAGGTCACCGAGTGCGTCCTCGACGCCTCCGAGCTCCGC
The DNA here is from genome assembly GCF_033109485.1 of Streptomyces cyaneofuscatus. Lineage (NCBI taxonomy): Bacteria > Bacillati > Actinomycetota > Actinomycetes > Kitasatosporales > Streptomycetaceae > Streptomyces > Streptomyces cyaneofuscatus. The sequence goes on from NZ_CP137002.1 coordinate 1,061,789, forward strand.
CGGGTCGGCGACAAGTACCTCAGCTTCTGCGATCCCCGCCTCAATCCCCAGCAGGCCATCGAGGTCGTCTCGGCGTGGCGGGGCTGAGTCCGGACCCGTCCGGCGACACGCATCCATCACTTGTAGGAGGTACGCACGTGGAAGGCAGAGTTGCCCTGGTCACCGGGGCGGCCGGCGGCATCGGCGAGGCGGTCGTCCGGCTCCTGGCGGACCGCGGGGTGAAGGTCGCCGCCGTGGACCTGGTCCCCGAACGGCTGGCGGAGTCCGTGGACAAGCTGCGGGCCGACGGGCTGGCCGTGACCGGCTTCCCGGCCGATGTCACCTCCAGCGCCGAGGTGGAGGCCCTGGTGGAGCGGGTCGAACGCGACCTGGGCCCGGTGGACTATCTCGTCAACGCCGCGGGCGTGCTCCGCCTGGGCGCGGCACGGGACCTCACCGACCAGGACTGGACGGCCACCCTGGCGGTGAACACCAACGGCGTCTTCTTCACCTCCCGCGCCCTCGTCAACCGCATGATCCCCCGCCGGCGCGGCGCCATCGTGACCGTCGCCTCGAACGCGGCGGGCACCGCGCGTACGGAGATGGCCGCCTACGCGGCGTCCAAGGCGGCGGCGACCGCCTTCACCAAGTGCCTCGGCCTTGAGGTCGCCCAGTACAACATCCGCTGCAACCTGGTCGCTCCCGGTTCGACCGACACACCCATGCTGCGCGGGATGCACACCGCGCAGACCGCGGCCAAGGCCTCCGTCACGGGCAATCCCGACGCCTACCGGGTCGGCATTCCGCTGGGCAAGGTCGCCCGTCCCGAGGACGTGGCACAGGCCGTGCTGTTCCTCCTGTCCGACCAGGCGGGCCACATCACCATGCACGACATGACCGTGGACGGCGGAGCCACCCTCGGTGTCTGACCACGAAAGGACCCCCAGCCCCATGCCCGGCATACCCCCTGTCGACCCCTACCCCATGCCCGAAGCCGCGGATCTGCCGGTCAACACGGTGGACTGGCAGGTGGACCCCGGGCGGGCGGTGCTGCTCCTGCACGACATGCAGGAGTTCTTCCTCCGGCCGTTCCCGCGCACCGCCGCGCCGGGGGCCACGCTGGTGGGCAACGCCGTGCTGCTGCGCGAGCGGTGTGCCGCGCTGGGCATCCCGGTCGCCTACACCGCGCAGCCCGGCGGGATGACCCCGCAGGAGCGCGGCCTGCTCAAGGACTTCTGGGGGCCCGGGATGCGTCCCACCCCCGAGCACAAGCGGGTCGTGGCCCCCCTGGAACCCGCCGAGGGCGACTGGGTCTTCACCAAGTGGCGCTACAGCGCCTTCTTCAAGTCCGATCTGCTGGAGCGTATGCGGTCCCACGGCCGGGACCAGCTCATCATCTCCGGCGTCTACGCCCACGTCGGTGTGCTGATGACCGCGGTCGACGCGTTCACGAACGACATCCAGCCGTTCCTGGTGGCCGACGCGGTCGCCGACTTCTCGGCGGACTACCACCGCCTCGCCCTCGACTACGCGGCGCAGCGCGCCGCCCGGGTCGTCACCACCAAGTCCGTCCTGGTCGAACTCGACACGAACGAGTCAGCACGTTGAGTACGGCCTCGGTGAAAGGAACCCCCATGGCCAGCCCGGACACCGCGTCCGATGTCCTGTCGCGGATCCTCGACGGCTCCGCGGGCGCGTTCGCCCTGCTGCACCGGCCCGAGTCGGCCGGACCCGACGTCCTGGAGCTGCTCCGGGGGGATGTGGAGCAGGCCGCACGCCTCGCCGACCTGCCTCTGGACGAGGACGCGGCGCCGGGTCACGAGCTGCTCGCCCTCATCCCGTACCAGCAGATCACCGAGCGGGGTTACGCCGCGCACACCGACGACGCGCCCCTGCTGGCGATGAGGGTGCGTGAGCAGACCGTCCTGCCGCTCGGCGAGACCCTGCCGCTGCTGCCCGACGATCCGGTGAAGCTGGCCGACGGCCATTTCGACGTCGGTGACGACGCCTATGCCGACATCGTGCGACGGGTGATCGCGGACGAGATCGGCACCGGTGAGGGCGCCAACTTCGTCATCAAGCGCTCCTTCACCGCGCAGCTGCCCGGTTTCGGTCCGCGCGCGGCGCTGTCGTTCTTCCGCCGGCTTCTGGAACGGGAGGCCGGGGCCTACTGGACCTTCCTCGTCCATACCGGCGACCGTACGTTCATCGGCGCCACCCCGGAGCGGCACATCAGCCTCCACGACGGTACGGCGGTGATGAACCCGATCAGCGGGACCTACCGCTACCCCGCGAACGGGCCGACGCTCGACGGCGTGCTGAAGTTCCTGGACGACCAGAAGGAAGCCGACGAGCTGTACATGGTCGTCGACGAGGAACTGAAGATGATGGGCCGGCTCTGCCCCGCGGGGGGCCGGGTGGCGGGCCCGTACCTCAAGGAAATGGCCCACCTGGCCCATACGGAGTACTTCATCGAGGGCCGTACGGACAGGGACGTGCGCGAGATCCTGCGCGAAACGCTCTTCGCACCGACCGTGACCGGCTCGCCGCTGGAGAGCGCGGCAAAGGTGATCAGCCGTTACGAGCCCACCGGCCGCGGCTACTACAGCGGGGTCGTGGCGCTGATCGGGCGCGATGCATCGGGCGGGCGCACCCTGGACTCCTCGATCCTGATCCGGACCGCCGAGATCGACGGTGCCGGGCAGATGAAGATCGGCGTCGGCGCGACGCTGGTACGCCACTCCGACCCGGTCTCCGAAGTGCACGAGACCCGCGCCAAGGCGGCCGGGCTGCTGGCCGCGCTGGGTGAGCAGGAGTCCAGCCGGTTCGGGGCGCACCCGGCCGTGCTCGAAGCCCTCGGCGAGCGCAACGGCACCATCGCCGGCTTCTGGCTCAAGGACGCCGTGGACCGGGACCGGGTGACGAGCGCCCTGGCCGGGCGCAGCGTGCTGGTGATCGACGCCGAGGACACCTTCACCTCGATGATCGCCCACCAGGTCCGCTCGCTGGGCTGCGAGGTGACGGTACGCCGCTTCGACGAGCCGTACGACATCGACGGCTACGACCTCCTCATCATGGGGCCGGGACCGGGAGATCCTCGGGAGACCAGCCACCCGAAGATCGCGCATCTGCGGGCGGCGGTCGCCCAGGTGCTGGACGAGGGGCGGCCGTTCCTCGCCGTGTGCCTGAGCCACCAGGTGCTGAGCACCCTGCTCGGTCTGCCGCTGGTGCGGCGGCTGGTCCCGAACCAGGGGGCCCAGCACGAGATCGACCTGTTCGGCCGGCGTGAGCGGGTGGGCTTCTACAACGCCTACGCCGCCCGCGCCGAACAGGACAGCTTCGAGCATCCGGTGCACGGGCGCATCGAGGTCAGCCGCAGCAGCTCGACCGGTGAGGTGCACGCCCTGCGCGCCGAACGCTTCGCGTCCATGCAGTTCCACGCCGAATCCGTGCTGACCCAGAACGGTCTGCGGATCTTCGGCATCCTGCTCGAATCCCTGGCGGCGTCATGCGTGCGGTGATCGTGTGGTGGGACCTGGCGGCGTCCGGGCAGACCATCGAGTCGCTGCGCCACTTCCTCAGGGACGAGGCGGTGGAGAGGTTCTCGAAGATCCCCGGCCTGCGGCTGAAGTTCTGGATCTCGGACGCGGACACCGGGCGCTGGGGGGCGGTGCTGCTGTGGGAGTCGGCCGAGGCCGCGTCCCGGCCGCTGCCGTCCCGGGCCGCCGAGCTGATCGGCTATCCGCCCACCGAGCGTCATGCCTTCGACGTGGAGGCCACCGCGGAGGGCGCCTTCACGCTCGCCGCCCTGGCCGGCCGCGGCCTGGCCCTCGAACAGGCCCCGGGCTGACCTGCCGAGAGGCCGGACCGGTCGTATCCGACGGAGGACAGAGATGACCACTGCCATCAGCCGACCGCGTACCGAACCGGTCGAGGCCCGGGTGCCGGGCTCCAAATCGCTCACCAACCGGGCCCTGCTGCTGGCGTCGGCGGCCGGTACGCCCAGTACGCTCACCGCCCCGCTGGTGAGCGACGACACCGTCGCCTTCCGTCTCGCCCTGGCCGAACTCGGCGTACGTGTCGACGTGTCGGCGGACGACGCGGCCTGGACCGTGACGGGTCCGGAGCGCGGCCCGGCCGGCTCGGGGCGGGTCTGGTGCGCCGACGCGGGTACGGCGGCACGGTTCCTGCCGCCGTACGCCGCGACGGGGCACGGTGAGTTCCTCTTCGAGGGGAGCGACCAGCTCACCGCACGGCCCGTCGCTCCCCTGGCCGACGCCCTGCGCCGACTGGGAGCGGAGGTGGAGACCGGAGCGGGCGGGCGACTGCCCCTGCGGGTCCGCTCGCGCGGCCTGGACGGCGGCGCGCTCGATGTCGACGGGACCCTGAGCAGCCAGTTCCTCACCGGCCTGCTGATGGCGGGCCCGCTGATGCGCCGGCCCCTGGTGGTGACCGTCCGGGACCTGGTCAGCCGCCCCTACATCGATATGACGCTGGCCCTGATGCGGCGTTTCGGGGCGCGCGTCACCGAGGATGCGACGGGTGTCTTCACCGTGCGTCCGGGCGGCTACCGGGGAGCGGATCTGCGCATCGAGCCCGACGCCTCCACCGCCTCGTACTTCTTCGCGGCCGCGGCGGTCACCGGCCGGAGCGTGACCGTTCCCGGCCTCGGCAGCGGCAGCCTCCAGGGCGATCTGCGCTTCGCGCGGGTGCTGGGGCAGCTCGGGGCTCGGGTGGAGACCACCGAGGACGCGACCACGGTCACGGGCACCGGCAGCCTGTCCGGCGGCTTCGGCGTGGACATGGGCGAGATCTCGGACACCTTCATGACCCTGGCGGCGATCGCACCGCTCGCCGACGCCCCCATCAGCATCCGGGGCATCGGGCACGCCCGGCTCAAGGAGTCGGACCGGATCGCCGCGGTCGCGGGAAACCTGCGGGCGCTCGGCATCCGCACCGAGGTGGGCCGCGACTGGATCACCGTCCACCCCGGGGCTCCGGCGCCGGCCCGCATCGCCTGCCACCGGGACCACCGCATCGCCATGGCGTTCTCCGTCCTGAGACTGCGGAGCGAGGGCATCACCCTCGACGACCCCGGCTGCGTCGCCAAGACCTTCCCCGGCTTCCACCAGGAACTGAACCGGCTCTTCCCGCAGCACGGCCCGGCAGCGACCGCGGGCCCGGCCGCCGGATGAGCGGGCGTCACCACCCGTACGAGAAAAGATGAGGACAGAGAGGACAGATGAGCGACATGGCTCAGATAGTGGTCGCCGGTGGCGGCATCGGAGGGCTCGCCACGGCTCTGTCACTGGCCGGGCGAGGACACCGGGTGACGGTGCTGGAGCGCAGTGACACCTTCGCCGAGATCGGCGCGGGCATCCAGCTCGGCCCGAACGCCTTCCACGCCCTGGGCCGGCTGGGCGTGGCCGACGGCGTACGCGACCGTGCCGTCTTCATCGACGAGCTGCGGTTCATGGACGGCACGACGGACCGCAAGATCGCCGCCATGTCACTCACCGACGCCTACCGCGAGCGGTTCGGCAACCCGTACGCGGTGGTGCACCGGGGCGATCTGTACCAGCCGCTGCTGGCCGGCTGCCAGGCGCTGGACAACGTCGAGCTGGTCGCCGGTGCCTCGGTCGCCAGGTACGAGCAGGACGCCTCGGCCGTCACCGTGCACACCACGGACGGGCGGACGTTCACGGGTGCGGCGCTCATCGGCGCCGACGGCATCCGCTCCACGGTGCGCGCGCAGATGCTCGGCGACGGCGAACCGCGCGTCTCGGGCCACACCATCTACCGCTCGGTCATCCCGATCGAGCGGGTGCCCGAGGAGCTCCGCTGGAACACCGTGACCCTGTGGGCCGGCCCCAAGTGGCACTTCGTGCACTACATCATCGGTGACGGCAAGTACCTCAACCTCGCCGTCACCCTGGACGACGGCGCCCGCGAGGCCGTGGCGGGCCGCCCCGCCGAACGCGACCATGTGCTGGGCCGGTTCCCGGGCCTCGGCAGCACGGCCCGCCGCCTTCTGGAGCTCGGCGAGGGCTGGCGCGAGTGGGTGCTGTGCGACCGCGATCCGGTGGACGACTGGACCGACGGCCGGGTCGTGCTGACGGGCGATGCCGCGCACCCGATGCTCCAGTACGCGGCCCAGGGGGCGTGCCAGGCCCTTGAGGACGCCGTGGTGCTGGGCGATCTGCTCGGCGACGCCGACGGTGACGACATCGTGCAACGCCTGGAGAAGTTCAACGCGGAGCGCCGCGAGCGGACCGGCCGGGCCCAGCTGGTCGCCCGGGAGATGGGCACGCAGCTCTACCACCCGGCGGGCGACGCCGCCGCCGCGCGCAACACCATGCTCTCCTCGCTCTCCCAGGACGAGCTGTACGACAAGGTGTCCTGGCTGCACGGGGAGCAGGGGTTCGTCCGGTCCCGCTGAGGCCTGGCCTGACCTGGGGTCACGTCACCGTCCGGGCCGGGCCGCCAGGTGCTCCGGCCACCTCTGTGGCGGGCCGCCCGGACGGCCGGCCGGACGGCACCGCGACGCGGCCGGGACGGTGCTCGCAGGCGCATCCGCACGCCCCGACGGGTGGTCTGTGCACCTCCTGCGGAGCCCTGCCGCACAGCGATGGTGTGCGGGTAGCCAGATAGCTGCCCGACCATGGCTGGAGCGTTGTGAACACGTCTGTCATCAAGGAACGAGACACCTTTGTCACGGCCCCGTTCGGTGAGCGGGCCCACCTGCCGTCCGGTGCCGCGCTGTCCGACGATGTCGTACGGGAACTGTGTGAGTCGCTGTTCTCGGCCTTCCACCGCAAGGACCAACGGCTCAGAGCCGAGCAGTACCTACGGGGGTTGCTCACCGCGCAGGGCCGTAAGTCGATCCGCAACATCGCCGCGCAGGTGGGCGGCCAGGCCGCGGAGCAGAGCCTGCACCACTTCATCTCCAGTTCCACCTGGGACTGGCGGCCGATGCGGCGGGCGCTCGCCTCCTACCTGGAGCGGACCGCCTCTCCCCAGGCCCTGGTGGTGCGCTCGATGGACATACCGAAGGCGGGCGAGCACTCGGTGGGGGTGGACCGGCTGTTCGCCCCGGAGCTGGGCCATATGTTCCGTGGACAGCAGGCGTTCGGCGTGTGGTTCGCCTCCGAGGAGGTCAGCGCCCCGGTCGACTGGCGGCTGCTGCTGCCGCACCAGTGGGCCAGCGACCCCGCGCGTCGTGACCGCGCGGAGGTGCCGGAGGCCGCACCGGCCGAGAGCGCGGAGGAGTGCGCCGTCGCCGTCGCGCTGGACAGTGCGCGGTACGGGGCCGGCCCGCGCCGGCCCGTCCTGCTCGACCTGCGGCGCGGCAATCCGCAGGAGGCGATGGGCCGTCTCTTCGCGGCGGGGGCGCCCGTCCTGGCGCGCGTGAGCGCCTCCGCCCGGGTGAGCGTGGCCAACCGGGCGCTGCCCGGCTACGGGGCCGGTCCCCTGCCCGCCCAGCGGATCGTCGAGATGGTCACGGGGATGCGCCGGCCGGTCCGCTGGCTGGACACCGCCGGGCAGTGGGCCGGGCGGACCTCGCTCGCCACGGCGGTCCCGGTCGCGTTCCCCGTCCGCGCGGGTGTCCGTCCGCGGCCCATGCTGCTGGTCGGGGAGTGGCAGGACCCGGCCCGTCCGCCCGCCCAGTTGTGGCTCACCGACCTGACGCACCTGCCCACCGCGCAACTCCTGCGCACCACCAAGCTGACCCGCCGGGTCGATCAGGATTTCACCCGGACCGGTGTTCCGGCGGGGCTGCGCGATTTCGTCGGCAGGTCGTTCCGGGGGTGGCACCGCCACATCACCCTCGCCTCCGCGGCCCATGCGGCGGTGGCGCTGACGGCCGGGGACTATCCGGTGGACCGCGCGGCCGGCCCGGCGTCCGCCTGACCGGCCTCGGTGTTCGGCTGCTGCTGGAGCACGTTCCGGGCCCGCAGCACCCGCAGGGCGAGCTGGACTTCGAGGGTGCGGTCCGGCTGCGCCCACTCCTGGCCGAGGAGTTCGGAGATCCGTTCCAGCCGGCGCGAGACGGTGTTGGGGTGCACATGCAGGGCCTCGGCCGCGTTGGTCGGGCTGCTGCCCGCCGCGAAGAACGCCTCCAGGGTGGCGATGAGGTCCGTCTGGCGGTCCTGGTCGTGGCCGAGGACCGGGCCGATGGCCGACTCGATGAAGCTGTCCACGTCGTGGTCGTCGGAGAGGAGCAGGCCGAGGAAGCCCAGGTCCCGCACGGAGGCCACACTGCCCGCGCCGTTCAGAGCGGTCAGCACGTCCAGGCAGCGCACGGCCTCCTGGTGCATCCGGCGGATCTCCGCCGGGCCTCGGCCGGGGCCCGCGGCGCCGACCGACACGGGGTGGCCGAGCAGCGGAGAGAGCTCGTCGGCGACCGCCCGGGCCGCGGCGGAGGCGTCGTCGCCGGGCAGGAGCAGCAGGATGCAGCCGTCGTGCGCGGTCTTGAGACCGGACATCCGGTGGGCGTAGGAGGAAGCCCAGACCAGGGCGCGGCCGTGCTCCCCGCCCTCGGGGCGCCCGACCACCAGGACATGGGGCGCGTCGAGGTCGAGGCCGATGCGGTGGGCGCGCTTGACCAGGTGCCGCAGACGGTGCGCGGAGCGGCTGGACGTGGCGAGCAGGTCGTCGAAGAGTTCGTCGCGTACGGGCCCTTCGGCCAGTGCCGTGCTGTGCTGGAGGAGGAGCTGGATCGCGAAGGCCTGCGCCGTGAGGTGCAGCAGGCGTTCGTCCTCCCCGACCAGTGCGGTGGCGGGGCGCAGGATCAGGAAGCCCAGGTCCTCCGCGCCGGCGATGACCGGGGCGACCCAGATGTTGCCGGAGGCCGCCACCGCGGTGCGCCGGGTGTGGGCGTCCAGAGCGGTCCTGGCCACGGCTTCCTCGTCGAGGTCCGGTATCTCCCCGCCGCCGGCCAGGAGGCGGCCGGCGGGATCGCGTAGCTGGAGGGTGCCGTCCAGCGCGTCCCCGGCCGCCTTGGCCACGGTGGTGAGGTCGGCTCCGGCGAGCAGCAGGCTCATGGTGCGGCTGTGGGCCTCGTTGAGCTGCTGGAGTCTGACCAGGCTGGTGCGGGTGCGCAGACCGTCCAGTTCGAGCTCGTCGACCTCGCCCCGGGCCTGTTCGAGCCGCTCGGCCCGTTCGATGGCCACGGCGGCGAGCATGGCCAGCGAGCAGACCAGCCCGATCTCGTCGGGGCTGAAGTGGCGTACCGCGCGGGTGGCGCCGTACAGCACGCCGACGGGGCTGTTCCCGTTCAGCAGCGGGACGGCCATGAGCGCGCGCAGCCCCTCGGCGCGCACGACATCGGTCTCCTGGCAGGCCTCGATGCCTTCGCCGCCGGGATAGTCGGCCGTCCACACGGGGGCGCCGGTGGTCAGGGCCCGGTGGCCGAGACCGCGGCCGGGGGCGATACGGAACTCGTTCGCGAGGGCGGTGGTCGACCCTTCCGACGTACGGGCGTACAGCGTGCCGTCGGCGTCCATCAGCGCGACGCAGGTCATGTCGAAGTTGAGGAGCCGCTTGACCCTCCGGGTGACGACCCTCAGCAGCGCGTCGAGTTCATAGGGGAAGGTCAGATCCCGGGCGGTGTCGACCAGGTCGGCGAGGCCGTCCTCCCGCTGGCGGCGCCGGCCCTGTAAGGCGTGGACGCCGCGGGCCAGCGAGACGGCGCGTTCGAGGCGGGCGATGTCGTCCGGCGCTTGGCCGGCCCGGCGAGCGCTCTGCAGAAGCTCCTCGAACCGGCTGGGGGGCGCTTCCTCGGCGAGGAGTTCCAGGACGGTGAGCAGGTCCGCTCCGCCCGTCCGCGTATTCGTCGTCACGTGCCGATCCCCCCGGTGGCCCCAGTCCCCTTACCTGGCCGAAACTAATTCGCCGATGAACTGCCAGTCAATCGGTTACCGGCGGTGATGGCGTCGGGTGGTGGCCGGGCCACCATGGCGGGAGGCCGAAAGGTGGCTGGAGACGGTACCCGGCCGCGGTGGGTGTGTGGTCGGGGTGAGGGGCATGCCCCAGCGACAGGACGTCCGGACGCCGAGGCGTCCGGACGTCCTGTCATGTGCCGGGCCGGAGCCGTCAGACGAGGCTGGCGCTCAGCCCGAACGACTGCGGCATACGGACGGGTGCCGCCGCCTGGCGGGGCACCCGCGGCTGCGGCGTGCCCCGGCGCAGCCGCTTGTAGGCCTGGAGCACACGGAAGGGGTCGCCGGTGCGGCGCAGTTCCGCCATGAGCCCTTCGTACAGCGGCTGACGGGCGCGGGACCGGGACAGGAGCAGCGACAGGTCGGCGTGCAGGGTGAGGTGCCGGCCGAGCTGCATCTCGGTGGCGATCCACTGGTCGAGGGCGCGCTGCCAGGACTGTTCGAGCTGCTCGGCGTGGGCGCGCAGGTGCGGTCCGTGCAGGACACCGGCGTACGGCTCGGCGGTCCACAGGCCCAGCGCGTCGCGCAGCCGGCCGGCCGCGGTCTCGAAGTCCTCGGTCTCCATGGCCCGGTAGCCGGCGCCCGCCGCCCGGGCGAACGTCCAGGCGTCGCTCGTACCGCCGCCGCTGTCGAGGCGGTAGCCGCCCGACCGGGAGGCCAGCACGGTGTCGGCGCTGCGCGGCTCGCGGTGGGTGGAGCCGTGGGGCGCCTCCAGCGCGGCGCGGGAGAGGGCGGCGGAGATGAGGTCCCGCAGCCGGCGGATGTGGCGTTCCACGATGTCGGTGGCGTGCTGGGGCGGGTCGACGGGCCAGAGCTCCTCGACGAGGACGACCGTCGGGACCGTGTGGTCGACCTGGGCCGCCAGCAGCGCGAGGACCTGCCGGACCTGCGCCTCCATCGGTGTGATCGGTATGCCTCCCTCTTCCACGGACAGGATCCCCAGCACCTTGATGTCCATTACGCCCCCTGTAAATGACTGTCAGGGCGTACGGCAGTGCACGCCGTTCCCCACGGCGCTGGTGCACTCCCCTGGCCCCCCATTACAGTTAATAATAGTGGTTTTTTTTTTTTGGTGAGGCTCAACTGCCGCGAAGGGGAACTGTGAAACAGGCAAGGAGCGCGCGGACGCGCCAGGCTCTGATCGAGGCGGCGGCCGGGGAGTTCGACCGCCACGGGTACGCGGGGTCCTCGCTCGCCCAGATCAGCAAGGCGGCCGGCATCTCCATGGGCGCGCTGACGTTCCACTTCTCGTCGAAGGAGGAGCTGGCGGCGACCGTCAGGAGCCGGGGGCACTACGCCACCACCGCCGTGGTGCACGAGGTGTCCGCCACCGAGGCCGCCCCCGTGCAGGCCGTGGTGCAACTCACTCTGGCGCTGGCCAGGCTGTTACAGGACGAGGCGGTCGTACGGGCTGCCGCACGCCTGACGCAGGAGCGGCCGGGTGCCGCCGCGGACTGGGACAGCGCGTGGGCTCCGACGATCAGCGACTGGCTGCACGCGCCGGGCGCGGAGGGCTCCGACCCCGTGGCGTTCTCGACCCTCGCCACCCTGCTGGTGCTGGGCACGGAGGCGGACATGCGGCGGCGCGCGGCCGCTCCCGAGGCCGGACACAGCCCGGTCCGACAGCTCTCCCGGGTATGGGAGTTGTCCCTGTCCGGCGCGGCCGCGACGCACGGCGCGGGGACCGGTGACGGTGTACCGTGCCGGTCCGCGCGCGGGCACGGCTGAGCGCGGCAAGCCGCCGGAACGTGTTGTGCCGCCGTCGCGTGACGGCGGCACAACACGTCTTCCGTGAGGCTCAGATGGCGCTGCAGCCTCCATCGACGGCCATGGCGCTGCCGGTGATGAAGGAGGCGCGTGCGCTGAGGAGGAAGGCGGCCGCCTGGGCGACTTCGGCGGGGTCGGCCAGCCGGTGCTGGATGGCGCGCGCCGCGGCCGCCTGCTCCAGCTGCGGCACCTCCCGCATCGCCGTCTCCATCAGCTCGGTGCGCGTGCTCCCCACCATGAGGGCGTTCACCCTGATGCCGCGCTCTCCGTACTCCGCCGCCGCGGCCCGGGTCAGGCCCAGGACGGCATGCTTGGCCGCGACGTAGGGAGCGATCGCACCGGTGGCGAACAGGCCCGCGATGCTCGACGTGTTCACGATCGCACCGCCGTCCCCCTGCCCCAGCATCACCGGTATCTGGTGTTTGAGGCAGTTCCACACACCGCGGACGTTCGTCTCCATGACGCGGTCGAAGACCGCGTCATCCGTCTCGTGCAGCGAGGTGCCGATCGAGCCCCATCCGGCGTTGTTGAAGGCCCCGTCGAGCCGGCCGAAGGCGTCCACCGCGTCGGCGACGGCCCGCTCGACGTCACCGCCCGCCGTGACGTCGCCGGCCGCCACCAGCGCCCGGCCGCCACCGGCCTCGATCTCCTCGGCGAGCGCCAGCAGCTTGTCCTTGCGGCGCGCCATCAGCACCACCGCCGCACCCTCGGCGGCGAAAAGCCGGGCGGCTGCCGCACCTATGCCGCTCGAAGCCCCCGTGATCATGACAGTCCTGCCGTGGAGCAGGTCCCGCGTATCTCCCATTGACGCCCCCTCGTTCTCCATCAACCCCCCCGATCACGTAGTTGATCAGGACATACGTGGGACACCGTAGCCGTGCCGTATGACGGGCCGGCCGGTCAGCACCGGCTGCGGCCCGTACCGGCGTACGGCGTCACCGGCCTCTCCCCCGGTCCTCGCCGAACTCGAGCTTCTTCGCGGCGCTCGGCACGGCGATGCCGGGGAGCAGAACCTGCCACATCTCCTCGACGCGGTGCGGAAGGTCCGCGCGCCCCGACTCCATGTGGGCGTGCATCTGCGCGCCCGTACAGGTGCTGACGACGAGACGGGCGATCGCCTGGATGTCGGCTCCGGCCCGCAGTTCACGCCTGCGCTCGGCGACCTGGAAGTCCCTGAGCAGTATCTGCGTCCACTGCTGGTGGGAGTTCTCCTCCGGCGGGACGAACTGGTCCTGGTCCATCACCAGCCGCGCTCCGGCGATCAGCACCGGGTCGTCCAGCAGTTGGTAGGCCCAGGTCAGGGTCACATCGACAGCGTGCTGCAAACCCTGCGAGGGCTGCGGCGGAACGACGAGCTTCGGCTGCTCGGCGACGATCAGCCGGGCCAGCTCCTCCTTGGACTTGAAGTGGAAGTACACGGCGCCCAGGGTCAGTCCGGCCCGGTCGGCGATCTTCGTGACGCTGGCTCCGGCGAACCCGCACTCTCCGAAGATTTCCGCACCCGCGCGAATGAGGGCCGCACGGGTACGTACCGCTCTGTCCTGCTTCACGGTCCGCGTCACTTATGCCTGCTCCCTCAAACTCGGTCTCGACAAGAAAAAAAGTATTCTCTACTTTATAGCTCTCGGGTGATGCGGCCGCACACCTCCTGCAGTCACCACGAAGTTCCGGGGGAGAGAACTCGTCATGGCACTCTGCACAGTCACCGAGAGACACAGCACGACCGGCGCACCGACCGGGGGGTTCGACCAAGGGCTGGCGCGCAAGACGGTCTCCACAGAGGCTCTCGTCACCTCGTGGCGGAGGATCTCCGACACTACTCAGACGGTCACCGTACAGTGGCCCCAGCAGCACAGTTTCTACACAGTATCTACACGCCACAGCCCCCTGTTGGTCATCGAGAGTCTGCGCCAGGCGCTGGCCGTGCTGACCCACACGGTGCACGACATCCCGCTCAGCCACCGGCTCGGCTGGGAGCACATACGCTCCACCGTCGACCCCGAGGCCCTCCGGGCCGGTCCGACGTCCCCGTCCGTGGAACTCACCATCACCCACACGAAGGTGAAGCGACGCCCCGGCGGCTCCGTCCATCTGGCCTCCAAGGTCGAGGCCACCCGCGACGGCGTCGCCCTGGGAGAGGCCGAGCTGCACTACACCACGCATCCGCCCGCCATCTACAACCGTCTGCGGGGGCGCTACGCGGACGCCCGACAGGCCTTCGCCCAGGCGCTCCCCCTCACACCGCCGGTGCCGCCCGCCCATGTGGGGCGCAGCAGTGTGCGGGATGTGGTGCTGTCCCCGACGAGCACCGCCCATCAATGGCAGCTGCGGGTCGACACCACGCACACCGTGCTGTTCGACCACCCGCACGACCATGTCCCCGGGATGGTGCTGCTGGAGGCGGCCGACCAGATCGCACGCGCCGAGGCCCAGCCGCAGGCCGCGATCCCGGTGGCCTTCGACACCACCTTCCACCGCTACGTCGAGTTCGACCGGCCCTGCGTCCTCACGGCCGAGCCCGTCGAGCCCGACGCCCAGGGCCGTTCCCGCGTCCTGGTCAGCGCTTCCCAGGCCGACCAGGTGGTCTTCCGGACCACCGTGACCACCGAGCCCAGCGCCACGCGCTAGACACACGACGGCACCACCCAGAGCAGCCGCTTGCCCGCCGGCGATCCCGGCGGGCAAGCGGCTGTCGCCATGCACACGATGCGCGTGTGCCGTGGCCGTCGGCCGGTGGGCGTCAGCCCGTCCCGGCCTCGGCCACCAGCTCCTCGATCCGGGTCAGCTCCTCCTCGCCGAACTCCAGGTTCCGCACGGCCTCCACACTGTTCTCCAGCTGGGTGACGCTGCTCGCGCCGACCACGGCCGAGGTGAGGCGGCCGCCGCGCAGTACCCATGCCAGGGCCAGCTGGGCGAGGGACTGCCCGCGCTCCTTCGCCACGGCGTCCAGAGCCCGCAGCCGCTCCACCAGCTGGGGCGTCAGGGCGTCGGACGTCAGGAACGGGCTGTCGCCCGCCGCCCGGGAGCCGGCCGGGACGCCGTTCAGGTAGCGGTCGGTGAGGATGCCCTGTTCCAGCGGGGAGTAGGCGATGGAGCCGACGCCCAGCTCGTCCAGCGCGGTGAGCAGCCCGTCCTCGGGGCGGCGGTCCAGCATCGAGTAGCGGGGCTGGTGGATGAGCAGGGGCGTGCCGAGGTCCTGGAGGATCGCGGCGGCCTTCCGGGTCTCCTCGGCGGAGTAGTTGGAGAGGCCGACGTAGAGGGCCTTGCCCTGGCGTACGGCGGTGTCGAGCGCACCCATCGTCTCTTCGAGCGGGGTGTCGGGGTCGGGGCGGTGGGAGTAGAAGATGTCGACGTACTCGACGCCCAGGCGCTTGAGGCTCTGGTCCAGCGAGGAGCGCAGGTACTTCCGCGAGCCCCACTCCCCGTACGGGCCGTCCCACATGTGGTAGCCGGCCTTGGTGGAGATGACGAGCTCGTCGCGCAGCTTCGCGAAGTCACCGGCGAGCGCGCGGCCGAGGGTGAGTTCGGCGGAGCCGGGCGGCGGGCCGTAGTTGTTGGCCAGGTCGAAATGGGTGATGCCGAGGTCGAAGGCGCGGCGCAGGATGCGGCCCTGCTCGTCGGGGGTACGGTCCCCGCCGAAGTTGTGCCAGAGCCCGAGGGAGAGCGCGGGCAGCAGGAGACCGCTGCGGCCGGTGCGCCGGTAGGGCATGGCGGAGTAGCGGTCGGCGGACGGCAGGTACATACGAGAGCTCCGCGGGGAGAGGGCCAGGGGGACGGGCCTTAAGGCTTCCGCAGATCGATCCAGCAGTCCAACAGGAGATTCCGCTCGGATTCATCACCTAGAGTCCTCAATCATGGAACTGCGTCAGCTGGAGCACTTCGTCGCCGTCGCCGAGGAGCAGCACTTCACCCGCGCCGCCGAGCGCCTCGCCGTCTCCCAGTCCGGGCTCTCCGCCTCCGTACGGGCCCTGGAGCAGGAGCTGCGGACCCCGCTGTTCTCCCGCACCACGCGGACGGTCCGGCTCACCGAGGCGGGGCGGGCGCTGCTGGTGGAGGCGGAGCGCACGCTGGCGGGGGCGCGGGCGGCGCGGGACGCGGTCGATGCCGTACGGGGGCTGCTGCGCGGGACGCTGACCCTGGGCGTCGAACAGTGCGTGGCGGGGGTGAGCCCGGCCCGGCTGCTGGCCGCGTTCCACCGGGAGCACCCGCAGATGGAGCTGCGGCTGCGCCAGGAGGGGACGAGCAGTCTGCTGGACGGGGTGGCCGGGGGGCGCCTGGACCTGGCGTTCGCCGCCACGGTCAGCCCGGCGGAGTGGCGCGGGGAGCTGATGCCGCTGGCCCGGGAGGAGATGGTGGTGCTGTGCGCGGCGGGCCACCGGTTCGCGGGCCGGGCCCGGGTGGGGTGGGAGGAGCTGCCGGGTGAGTCGTTCATCGACTTCCACCCGGACTGGGGGCCGCGGCGTGCGGCGGACGAGGCGTTCGCGGCGGCGGGGGCCCGGCGGACGGTGGGCCTGGAGGTCAACGACGTGCACAGCCTGCTGGAGCTGGTGCAGGAGGGGCTGGGGATCGCGGTGGTGCCGCACCACTTCTCCCGCAAGCCGGAGGCGGCCCGGCTGACCGCGGTGGAGGTGGCGCCTGCGGGCGGGCGGCAGGCGGTGTACGAGAGCGTGGTGGTGCTTCCGGCGGCGCGGAGCCTGAGCCCGGGGGCGCGGGCGCTGATGCGGCTGGTGCGGGAGGACGCGGTACGGGAGGTGGGGGTGCGGGGAGCGGAGGTACGGGAGGCGGGGGTGGGCTGAGCCGGTCAGGAGCCCGTACCGGACTCGTGGGCTCAGCTCACCCCCGTACGCCTCAGTCCTCGTGGCCCAGTTGGAGGTCCCGTTCCGTGCGGCCGCCGCCCGCCACCTGGAGCACCGTCGCGACCGGCGGGTATCCGGCGGCGATCACCGTGTACTCGCCGGACGACAGGTCCACGAACCGGAACGAGCCGTCGGGCCCGGTGGTGAGGGTGTCCACCACGTTGCCCGCCGCGTCCAGCAGGGTGACCCGGGCGTCCTCGACCGGTCGGCCCCCGGTCGCCCGGACGACGCCGCGCAGCACGGCCCCGCCCGCCAGCTCGATGTCCTGCCGGGTCTCGCGGGCCGCCTGGACGCTGACCGGGAGGGCGGCGGGGCGGTGGGCGGGGGCGCTGGCGGCGAGGGTGTACTCACCCGCGACCAGCTCGCTGATGACGTAGCCGCCCTCGCGCCCGGTGCGGGTGGAGGCGACGACCTCGCCGCGTACGTCGGTGAGGGTGACGGCCGCGTCCCGCACGGGCACCCCGTCGGCGGTCAGGACGGACCCGGCGAGCCGTCCGGCACCGCCGAGGACCACGTCCAGCTCCACGGGGCGGTCGCCCACGGTGACGCTGACGGCCTGCGGCTGGTGACCGCCCGCCGCGGCGATGAGGACGTAACCTCCGGCGCCCGGGACGCTCAGCGCGTACCCCCCGTCCTCGCCGCTGGCCCCGCGCCCGACCTGCCGCCCCTGGACGTCGATGAGCGTGAGGGCGGCCCGCGCCACCTTCGTACCGTCCGGGTGCTGGACGCTGCCGCGCACGGGCACACCGGTGAGCCTGGAAGGCTGGGTGCGGGCGGCGGGGATCGGTGAGGGCTCGGTGGCCGCTTCGGGGCTGTGGTGGGACACCAGCGGTTTCTCCTTGAGGAAGAAGGCGAGGATCAGGCCGAGGACGAGCACCGGCACGAGGTAGAGGAAGATGCGAGGCATCGCGTCGACGTACGCCTGGATGTAGGCGTCGCGCAGCGCGGGCTCCATCGCGTGGACGATCTGCGGGGTGATCGACTCGGGCGCGGGCAGCGTGACGCCCGTGGGCAGCCGGAGGTCGAGGGCGTCGGAGAGCCGCCCGGCGAACAGCGTGCCGAAGATGGCGGCGCCGACGCTGCCGCCGATCTGCCGGAAGTAGTTGTTGGCGCTGGTGGCGGTGCCGAGGTCGGCGGGGCGTACGGAGTTCTGCACGGCGAGCACGAGGACCGACATGACCAGGCCGATGCCGGTGCCGAGGACGGCCTGCCAGAGGCTGTACTCCAGGCGGGAGGTGCCCCGCTCAAGTCCTGAGAGCAGCCACATGCCGACGACGGAGACGGCGCTGCCGACGATGGGGTAGACGCGGTAGCGGCCGGTACGGGTGATGAGCTGGCCGGAGACGATGGAGCCGCCGACGATGCCCAGCATCATCGGGAGCATCAGCAGTCCGGACTCGGTGGCGCTGGCCCCGTCCACCATCTGGAGATAGGTGGGCAGATAGCTGGCGGCGCCGAAGAGCGCGATGCCGACGACCGCGCCGACGAGACCGGTGATGTTGAAGATCGAGTCGCGGAACAGCCGCAAGGGGATGACGGGTTCGGCCGCGCGGTGCTCGACGGCGACGAAGAGCAGCGTCGTGACGACGGCTCCCGCCGACAGGCCCAGGATGGTGCGCGAGCCCCAGGCGTACTCCGTTCCGCCCCAACTGGTCACCAGGACCAGGCAGGTGGAGGCGGCGGCCAGCAACACGGCGCCCAGGACGTCGAGTCGGGGCCGTACGGCGGGCTTCGGAAGTTTCAGCACCACCGCGATCACGGCGAACGTGACCAGTCCGAACGGCACGTTGATGTAGAAGCACCAGCGCCAGGTGGCATGGTCGGTGAAGAAGCCGCCGAGCAGCGGACCGGCCACCGAGGCGAGACCGAAGACCGCGCCGATGAGGCCCATGTAGCGGCCGCGCTCCCGGGGCGGGACGATGTCCGCGATGATCGCCTGGACGCCGATCATGAGACCGCCGCCGCCGATGCCCTGGATGGCGCGGAAGGCGATCAGCTCGTCCATGGTCCGCGACCAGCCGGCCAGCGCGGAGCCGATGACGAAGACGACGATCGCGAACTGGAAGACGCCCTTGCGGCCGAAGAGGTCGCCGAGCTTCCCGTAGAGCGGCAGGACGATCGTGGAGGCGAGGAGGTAGGCGGTGACCGCCCAGGACATCTTCTCCAGGCCGTGCAGCTCACCGACGATCCTGGGCAGGGCGGTGGCGACGATCATCTGGTCGAGCGCCGCGAGCAGCAGGGTGAGCATCAGCCCGAGGAAGACCATGCGCACCCGGCGGGGGCTGATCTCCTCGGCCGCCGGGTGCGGTCGGGCGTCGGCCGGTGGTGGCGGATCCCCTACGGCGGCCGCCGTACGGTCCGGCTCGTCCTTCACCAGCGTGATACCGCCCACCACGTAACGCTCCCCTTCGTCGCACCTGCGCCGCCCTTTCTCGCATCGCGTGGCAAGGCGGGGCAAACGGGATGAGGAGGGCGCGGGGCGCGCACGAAGGGCTTATGCGCCGGTCGGAGCCGCTACGGCGCACAACCGGCCGACCCGGAAAACCACCCGTTCCGGTGAGGCCGGCCGACCGGCGGGAGCCGGGCCGTTCGACGGCCCGGCGTCCGTGCGGGACCTACTTCTCGACCTCGGTGGCGAGGTTCTGGAGCAGCTCGTCGTAGATCCGGCCGAGGCCCTTGGGGGCGAAGGTGCGCTCGAAGAAGCCGCCGATGCCGCCGGCGCCGTCCCAGACGGTGGTGACGACGGCCTTGGACTTGCCCTCACCGGCCGGGGTGACGGTCCAGGTGGTGACCATGGAGGAGTTGCGGTCCTTCTCGACGAGCTGCCCGTCGGTCGGCTCGGTGACCTCCAGCAGGCAGTCGCGGACGCGCTTGCTGGTCGCCTGGAGCTTCCAGTGGACGAGGGTGCCCTCGCCGTCGCCGCCCTCCCGGACCTCGTACTCGCTGAAGTGCGCGGTCAGCACCTTGCCGCGGACGTCCTTGTAGTCGGCCAGGGCGTCGAACACCGCCTCTGCGTCCGCCGCGATGATCCGCTCCGTGGTGGCCTCGACCTGCGCCATGGCTGTTCCTCCAGCAGTCCGTAATTCCGGGGGGTGAGCTGAGCCAACCACCTCGGGTGCGCCGTTCAAAATCGGGGCCGATCGGGGCCGGCGGCGCGGTCCGCACGATCAAGGGAACAAGTGTTCTATTCTGTGGCCAGTGCTACCGAGGAGGCGTCCATGCGCTGGGACAATCTGGTCGAAAACCGCCCCATGACCGGCAACAGCGCGCTCTTCGCCGCGGACGCGGTGACCACGCGCACCTTCGACACCCCGGAATTCCGGGGCATCACGTTCCACGAGATCCGAGCCCGTTCGATCCTGAACCGGGTGCCCGGGGCCTCACGGATGCCGTTCGAATGGACGGTGAACCCCTACCGGGGCTGCTCGCACGCCTGTGTGTACTGCTTCGCCCGCAAGACCCACAGCTATCTGGACCTGGACACCGGCATCGGGTTCGACTCCCAGATCGTCGTCAAGACCAACGCCGCCGAGCTGCTCCAGCGGGAGCTGGCCTCCCGGCACTGGCAGGGCGAGCACATCGCGATGGGCACCAATGTCGACTGCTACCAGCGGGCGGAGGGCCGGTACCGGCTCATGCCGGGCATCATCACCGCCCTGCGCGACCGCGCGAACCCCTTCTCGATCCTGACGAAGGGCACGCTGATCCTGCGGGACCTGGAGCTGCTGCGGCAGGCCGCCGAGGTGACCGAGGTCGGCGTCTCGGTCTCGGTCGGCTTCACCGACCGCGAGCTGTGGCGCACGGTCGAACCCGGCACTCCTTCCCCCGGCCGCCGCCTCGATGTCGTCCACGCCCTCACCGAGGCCGGGATCGGCTGCTCGGTCCTGATGGCCCCGGTCATCCCGTTCCTCGGCGACAGCCCCGAGCAGCTGCGCGCCACCGTCTCCGCCATCGCGGCGGCCGGGGCGACCTCCGTGACCCCGCTGGTCCTGCATCTGCGCCCCGGCGCGCGCGAGTGGTACCTGCGGTGGCTCGGGCTCCACCATCCGCATCTGGTACCGAGGTATGAGCGGATGTACGCGGACGGGGCGTACGCCCCCACCTGGTATCAGCGCCGGATCACCCGTCAGGTGCACGAGCTGGCGGACGAGTTCGGGATCGGCCCGGCGCACCGGGGCGAGGCCCGCCGGATCACCCCGGTACGGACGCCGGAGGAGCCGGAGCCGGGACCCACGCAGCTCACCCTGCTCTGACGCCGTGAAGCACGCCCTGCACGCCCCCCTGCACGCCCTCCGCAGGCCTCCCGCAGACCCGATCGCGTGACCGTACGGGTCAACTCCGCGCGGAATCGGCCCCCGGCCCGTGGATCTCGGGGACCATGCGGCGGGGACCGGCCGACCGCCGCCGCGTCCCCTCCACCTCGGGAGGCCCCATGACGAAACGTGCAGGAATTCTGGTCGCCGCCGGTGCGACGGTCGCCGGTCTGCTGGCCGCCGCTCCGGCCCCGGCCGCCGCCTCGGGAGCGAGCGCGCCGCCCGCCCCTGAGCTCGCGTGGACCGACTGTCCGACGGAGAACCATCCGACGCTCCAGTGCGCGAAGGTCGACGCCCCGCTGGACCACGCCGACCCCTCGGGCCGCCGGGTCACCCTCGCCCTTTCCCGCATCCCGCACACCGCGAAGACCTTCCAGGGCCCGCTGCTGGTCAATCCGGGCGGGCCGGGCGGCAGCGGCCTGTCGATGGCCGGGTTCGTGGCCTCGGCGCTGCCGAAGAAGGTGGCGTCGCAGTACGACGTGATCGGGTTCGACCCGCGCGGCGTCGGGAAGAGCACCCCGAAGCTGAACTGCCTGCCCGGCCACGCCGACCCGGTGCGCCCGGACTCGGTGCCCGCCTCCTACCGGGACGAGCGGATCAACCGCGACCGGGCCGCCGCCTTCGCCCGCGCCTGCGGCGAGAAGCACGGCGACGTGCTGCCGTACATGGACACCGTCAGCGCCGCCGAGGATCTCGATGTGATCCGCCGGGCGCTGGGCTCGAAACAGATCAACTACTTCGGCTACTCGTACGGTACGTACCTGGGCGCCGTCTACGCGAAGCTGCACCCGGAGCGGGTGCGGCGGCTGGTCCTGGACTCGGTGGTCGGCCCCGACGACGTCTGGTACGAGGGCAACCTCAACCAGGACTACGCCTTCGACGACCGCCACAAGGCGTTCGCGGCCTGGGTGGCGAAGCACGACGCGACGTACGGGCTCGGCACCGACCCGGCCGGGGTCGAGACCGCCTGGTACCGGATGCGGGCGGCCGTCGCGGCCGAGCCGGCCGGCGGCAAGGTCGGGGCGAGCGAGCTGGAGGACACCTTCCTGCCCGGCGGGTACTACAACGGCTACTGGCCCTACCTCGCCGAGGCGTTCGCCGCGTACGTGAACGACCAGGACACCGAGGCGCTGGTGACGGCGTACGAGAACTTCGGCGCGACCGGCACCGGCGGCGACAACAGCTACTCCGTCTACACCGCCGTCCAGTGCCGCGACGCCGGCTGGCCCCGGCACTGGGCGACCTGGCGCAACGACACGCGCCGGATCCACGACAAGGCACCCTTCATGGCCTGGAACAACACCTGGTACAACGCGCCGTGCGCGAGCTGGCCGGTGGCGCCGCTCACCCCGGTCCAGGTGACCAACGACCGCATCCCGGCGGCCCTGATCCTCCAGGCGACGGGCGACGCGGCGACCCCGTACGCGGGCGCGGTCTCCATGCACCGCAAGCTGAAGGGGTCCAGCTTCGTGGTGGAGGAGGGCGGCGGCAACCACGGCATCACGCTCAGCGGCAACGCCTGCCTGGACAAGCACCTGACGGCCTATCTGACCGACGGGACCGTCCCGCGCGGCCGGGGTGAGGGCGAGGCGGACGCGGTCTGCGCGGCGCTCCCGGACCCGAAGCCGCTGCCGGCGGCGAAGGCGGCGGCCCAGTCGGTGGACAACAGCGCGGGCAGCCGCCTGCACGGGCTGCTGGGGCCGCGCCACTAGGAGCGGGCAACACCGCGGAAAACGACGGGCGGTGGGCGAGGGGGTGGGCGAGGATGGCCCGGCATGAGGCACTCCCCCACTCCCCCGCATCTCCTGCCCCCGCCCCCGCCCGGCACCACGATCCGTGACATGCGGATCGAGGACTGCGAGGCGGTCGCCACCATCCGGGTGCGCGGCTGGCAGCACGCCTACCGCGGGCTGCTGCCGCAGCCGTATCTGGACGGGATGGACATCGCCGAGGAGACCGGGCTGCGGCGCAGGTACTTCGAGGAGCGCGGCGAGGCCGTCAACGTGGTGGCCGAGCGGCCGGACGGCCTGGTGACCGGCTGGGCCTGCACCGGCCCGCACCGCGCGGAGGGCCGCCCGCTCCCCGGGCGCGAGCTGTACGCGATCTATGTGCTGCCCGAGCACATCGGGACCGGGACCGGCCGCGCGCTGCTGGCCGAACTGACGGCCCGGGCCGCCGCCGCGGGCCACCCGGAGATGGCGCTGTGGGTGCTCCGGGAGAACGCGGCGGCGCGCCGGTTCTACGAGCGGGCCGGGTTCGGTCCTGACGGGGCCGAGGACCGGTTCCGGGCGGGCGGGGTCCTGGTGACCGAGGTGCGCTACGTCCGCCCGCTCACGCCCCCGGCAGCCGGCTGAGCGCCTCCTCCGCGGCCGCCCCCAGCCGTGGATGCGGGAGCGCCGCTGTGAGGACCGGGCGGGCCCGTCCGTCGCCGAGCCGGCCGAGGCCCTCGACGCAGGCCAGCGCCACCCGCCAGTGCGGCTCCCCCGGGGCCAGCAGCCGGTGGAGGGTGGCGACCAGGGCGGGGACGGCCTCGGGGGCCCGGAGGGCGGTGAGCAGCCGCACCGGGTGCAGGGCGTAGGCGGTGCGCAGGGTGTTGGTGGCGAGCGCGGCGGCGGCCCGGGGCGTGCGGGGGTCGTTCAGCTCGGCCAGGGCGTGGGCGGCGGAGACACAGCGCTCGGGGTCGCGGTGGTTGAGCAGGAGCACCAGCGCCTCGAACGCCCGCCGGTCGCCCGCGCAGCCGAGCCGGAAGGCGGCGATCTCCCGGGCCCACAGGGGGCGCCCCGGCTCCACCAGGACCCGGGCCAGCACCTCGTTGTCGTCGGTCGCCACGAGCAGGTCGTACGCGGCGGACCCGGCCGCCTCGTCCCGTAACCGGTCCAGGAGCGAACGGAGTTCCTCATCCATGACGCTCAGCGTATCGATGAACACGCTGCGTGGGGGGCGGGCCGGGAAAGGCGATGTGGTCCAGCGCACAAAGACCCAGGGGTGGCGCGCTCGTTACTGGCCGGTTAATCTCATCTGAGCGGGAACACACTCCCCGCGACTCCGGTGGCCTGGTGACGCAGCCACCCGGAGTGCTTGTCGGTTCGGCAGTTCAGTGCGACGTGGCTCCGGGACAGAGTCCGTCACCCCTTACGGCCGGGCGTGCTTCCAGCTCCCCGCCACCGCGCTTCACGACACGCATCCGCGCATGCCCACGCGCCGCTCCCTCATCGCCGCGCGCGCCTGCTCCCACAGTCGTCACTCACCCTGGAGTCCCGTGATGGACACCCCGCTCTCCACCATTGCCGTCGTCGGCCTCGGCACCATGGGCACCGGCATCGCCGAGGTCCTGGCTCTCGCGGGCCGCGAGGTCATCGGTATCGACATCAGCGAGGCGGCCGCCCGGCAGGCCGTCGCCTCCCTCGAAGCCTCCACCGCACGGGCCGTCGGCCGCGGGCGGATCACCGAGCAGGAGCGGGCCGACGCGCTCGCCCGGTTCCGTACCCACGACACCCTCCAGGCCGCCGCCGAGGCGGAGCTGGTCATCGAGGTCGTGCCGGAGACGTACGAGATCAAGCAGCAGGTGTTCCGGGAGCTGGACGCCGTCGTCTCCCCCACCGCGATCCTCGCCACCGGGACGAACGCCCTGTCGGTGACCCGTCTCGCCGCCGAGTCGCTCCATCCCGAGCGCGTGCTCGGCCTGCACTTCTTCAACCCGGCGCCCGCGATGAAGCTGGTCGAGGTGGTCTCCTCGGTGCTGACCGCACCGCCGGCCGTCGAGGCCGTCACCAAGCTGGCCAGGGAGCTCGGCAAGGAGCCGGTCGCGGTCGGCGACCGGCCCGGGTTCGTCGCGGACGGGCTGCTCTTCGGCTATCTGAACCAGGCCGCCGCGATGTACGAGGCGAACTACGCGTCGCGCGAGGACATCGACGCCGCGATGAAGCTGGGCTGCGGGCTGCCCATGGGCCCCCTCGCCCTGCTGGACCTGATCGGCATCGACACCGCCCGCACCGTCCTGGAGGCCATGTACGCCGAGTCCCGCGACCGGCTCCACGCCCCCGCCCCCGTCCTCGGCCAGCTCAGCAGCGCGGGCCTGACCGGGCGCAAGGCGGGACGCGGCTTCTACACGTACGAGGCTCCGGGCAGCCAGACCGTGGTGCCCGACGCGCTCACCCCGTCCGCCGAGGCGGCCACCGGTACCGGGCGGGAGATCGCCTCCGTCGGGGTCGCGGGCTCCGGCACCATGGCCTCCGGTATCGCCGAGGTCTTCGCCAAGGCCGGGTACCGCGTGGTCCTGGCGGCACGCGGCCAGGAGAAGGCGGACTTCGCCAAGGGCCGGATCGCGAAGTCGCTGGAGCGGTCGGTCAGCAAGGGGCGGCTCACCGCCGAGGCGCGGGACGAGACGCTGGCGCGGATCACGGCCGCCGGGTCGCTGGACGCCGTCGCGGAGGTCGACCTCGCCGTGGAGGCGGTCGCCGAGGACCTGGAGATCAAGCAGCAGCTCTTCGCCACCCTGGACAAGGTCTGCCGCCCGGGCGCGGTCCTCGCCACCACCACCTCCTCCCTGCCGGTCATCGCCATCGCCCGGGCCACCGGGCGGCCCGAGGACGTCATCGGGATGCACTTCTTCAACCCGGCGCCCGCGATGAAGCTGGTCGAGGTCGTCCGTACGGTCCTGACCGCCGACGACGTCCACGCCACGGTCCGCGCGGTCTGCACGAAGATCCGCAAGCACCCGGTGGACTGCGGGGACCGGGCCGGGTTCATCGTGAACGCGCTGCTGTTCCCGTACCTCAACAACGCGATCAAGATGGTCGAGGAGCACTACGCCACCCTCGACGACATCGACGCCGCGATGAAGCTGGGCGGCGGCTACCCGATGGGCCCGTTCGAACTGCTGGACGTCGTGGGGCTGGATGTCTCCCTCGCCATCGAGAAGGTGCTGCACAAGGAGTTCCGTGACCCGGGGCTCGCCCCGGCACCGCTGCTGGAGCACCTGGTGGCCGCGGGCTGCCTCGGCCGCAAGACGGGCCGGGGCTTCCGCGAATATGCCCGTCGCTGATCCGGGGGCCGGGTGGGGCGGGCTGCTGGGACCCTCCGGCTCCCCGCCCCCGAAGGCGCGCTCTCCTGCACGGATGCGTTACGTTCATGCCATGTCCCAGCCCGCCAAGTCACCCCGTGCCACCGCCGCGTCCGACGCCCCGGAGACCCCCGCGGGAACGCGTGCGGCCGCCCAACGGCTCAAGATGCGCCGCGAACTGGCCGCAGCCGCGATGGAGCTCTTCGCCACGAAGGGGTACGAGGCGACGACCGTCGACGAGATCGCGGGCGCCGCGGGTGTCGCCCGGCGGACCTTCTTCCGGCACTTCCGCTCCAAGGAAGAGGCCATCTTCCCGGACCACGACGACACCCTCGTCAGGGCCGAGGCCGTCCTGAACGCCGCGCCCGCGCACGAGCACCCCCTCGACACGGTCTGCCGCGGCATCAAGGAAGTCATGAAGATGTACGCGGCCAAGCCCGCCGTCTCCGTGGCCCGTTACAAGCTCACCCGCGAGGTGCCGACCCTCCGCGAGGCCGAGATCGCGTCGGTGGCCCGCTACGAGCGGCTGTTCACCCGCTATCTGCTGGGCCACTTCGACGAGCGCGACCACCACGTGGGCAACGACGACCCGCTGCTGGCGGAGGTGGCCGCGTCCGCCGTGGTCACCGCGCACAACCATGTGCTGCGCCGCTGGCTGCGGGCGGACGGCCAGGGCGATGTGGAGGCCCAGCTCGACCGGGCCTTCGCCATCGTGCGCGACACCTTCGGCACCGGCATCGGGGCGGGCCGGACCGCCCCGTCCGAGCCCGCCACGCCCCCGGCGGCGACGGTGGCCTCGGAGGGCGAGGTCCTGGTCGCGGTGGCGCGTACGGACGCCCCGCTGGACGAGGTCATGCGGACGATCCAGCAGGCGCTCAAGGAGCGCTGAGCGGGACGGTCGTCTCTTCGACAGCGGTCCACGGCGGCGGTGCGTCGCCCTCGCTCCAGGCGGCCAGCTCCTCGGGGCCGTAGCAGAGGATGGCGCACTGCTCGGCGTAGTCGAGCGCGGGTTCGGTGAAGCCGCCGGTGGAGACCACGAGCGCGATGTCCGCCTCGTGCACCGCGTAGCAGGTGCCGCCGAAGCGCTGGAGGTCCTGGGATCCGGCCCGGTTCTCGGGCCCGTACCGCTTGCACTGGACGACCAGGCGACGGCCGTCCGGGGTGGTGGCCAGTACGTCGGCGCCGAGGTCTCCGGCGCCGCCCACCACCTCGGCGTCCGCGCACCCGTCGCGCCGGCAGAGCTCGGCCACGGCCTCCTCGAAGGCGTACGGGTCCAGCTGGGCGTAGTCGACCGGGTGGGCGGCGACCTCCGGGGGCTCCAGGCGCCGCTCCTCGCGCGCGGCCTCGGCGGCGGCGTCCAGCTCCGCGATTCCGGCGTCGACGATCCCGTACGCGGCATCCGTGACGGTCTCCGCGATCCGCCGGGCCCGACGGCGGCGGCGCAGCACCAGGAGGGCCGCGACGAGGAGCAGGGCGATCACGAGCACGGCGGCGACCGGATGGCGTCCGGCGCTCCGCCAGGCCGCCCGCAGGGCCATCCCGCCGCCCGCGAGGATCAGCGCGATGAGGGCGAAGCCGAAGGTGGTGCGTCGGAGGTCGAAGGGGCCCCGGCGCCGGTGGATGCTTCCTCTGCGGATCGGTATCGCCATCGGTGTCCCACCCCTGTCTTCCGGACCACTTCAAGATCACTTGGTTCCGCACATCTGCCCCGCGCAGCTGTTTCGACGCGCGCGAGGGCCGAAAACCGCTGGTCCGCCGGTCACCGCTGTGCTGAGGTGCGCGGATGCGATCACCTGAGAACGTCATCGAGACACGTGACCTGTTCGACCGCGAGATGCGGGAGCACGCCCGCCCCGACGGACCCGGCGTACGCGTCGAGCGCGCCGGCCCCGTCGTACGCCAGGTGGGCGGGCCCGACGACTGGAACGGGGTGGTGTGGTCGGACCCGGAGCTGGACGCGGCCGGGGCCGACGCCGCCATCGCCGCGCAGATCGAGCACTGTACGGCGCTCGGCCTGCCGGATTTCGAGTGGAAGCTGTACACGCACGACCGCCCCGCCGACCTGGGCGACCGGCTGCGGGCCGCGGGATTCGTGCCGGAGGAGCCGGAGACCCTGCTGGTGGCGCCGACCGAGCTGCTGGCCGGGCCGGTCGAGCTGCCCGAAGGGCTCACGCTGGTGCCCGTGACCGACGCGGCGGGCGCGGAGCTGATGGCCCGGGCCCATGAGCGGGCGTTCGGGACCGACGCGACCCGCCTCCTCCATCAGGTGGTGAAGCGGCTGGAGGAGGCCCCCGAGGACTTCGTCGCGGTGATGGCCGTGGACGCCGGCGGGGAGCCGGTCTGCTCGGGGCGGATGGAGCTGTACCCGGGCACGGGCTTCGCGGGGCTCTGGGGCGGCGGCACGGTGACCGCCTGGCGCGGGAAGGGCGTCTACCGGGCCCTGGTCGCCCACCGGGCCCGGATCGCCGCCGAGCGCGGCTACCGCCACCTCCAGGTCGACGCGACCGGGATGTCCGCCCCGATCCTGGCCCGGCTCGGCTTCACGGAGCTGGGGACGACGACGCCGTATGTGTACCGACCCGCTCGCTGACCGCATGCCAGCAGGACAGAACGTCTCGTAACACCCATCGTGTTGCTCATGCGTGCCTACGAGATGACAAGTGAGAGAAATTGTTGGCACTGGGTGCCTTGTCAGGTGTCACGGAGTGCCATACGTTGAAGGTGTCCGGGCGGCCGGCGTGCTGGGATCTCACGTACGCCGGCTGTCCCCGCAACCACCGTGCTGCGCGCCCGGACGCCTGCGTCACAGGCACCCTTCTGCTCCACCCGAGCAAAGCCGAAGCTCCACCCGCCGAACCGACGGCAAACACCTCCACACCGCACCGCACCCCTGCCAGCAGGGCCCCTCAAGCGTTCCCTCGACGCCGCATCACCGGAGGCAACACCGTGAAGGAAATCCTGGACGCGATTCAGTCGCAGGACAGCACCGCCGCGGACTTCGCGGCCCTGTCCCTCCCCGAGTCCTACCGCGCGATCACCGTGCACAAGGACGAGGCGGAGATGTTCGCGGGGCTCGAATCCCGCGACAAGGACCCCCGCAAGTCGCTCCACCTGGACGAGGTCCCGGTCCCCGAACTCGGCCCCGGCGAGGCCCTCGTCGCCGTGATGGCCAGCTCGGTGAACTACAACTCCGTCTGGACCTCGATCTTCGAGCCGGTGTCCACCTTCGGCTTCCTGGAGCGGTACGGACGGCTCAGCGAGCTCACCAAGCGCCACGACCTCCCCTACCACGTCATCGGCTCGGACCTCGCGGGCGTCGTCCTGCGCACCGGCCCCGGCGTGAACGCCTGGAACCCGGGTGACGAGGTCGTCGCGCACTGCCTCTCCGTCGAGCTGGAGTCCTCCGACGGCCACAACGACACGATGCTCGACCCCGAGCAGCGCATCTGGGGCTTCGAGACCAACTTCGGCGGCCTGGCGGAGATCGCGCTCGTCAAGTCCAACCAGCTGATGCCGAAGCCCAAGCACCTCAGCTGGGAGGAGGCCGCCTCTCCCGGCCTGGTCAACTCCACCGCGTACCGCCAGCTCGTCTCGCGCAACGGCGCGGGCATGAAGCAGGGCGACAACGTGCTGATCTGGGGTGCCAGCGGCGGCCTCGGCTCCTACGCCACCCAGTTCGCGCTGGCCGGCGGCGCCAACCCGATCTGTGTCGTCTCCAGCCCCGAGAAGGCCGACATCTGCCGGTCGATGGGCGCCGAGGCGGTCATCGACCGCAATGCCGAGGGCTACAAGTTCTGGAAGGACGAGCGCACCCAGGACCCCAAGGAGTGGAAGCGCTTCGGCAAGCGCATCCGCGAGTACACCGGCGGCGAGGACATCGACATCGTCTTCGAGCACCCGGGCCGCGAGACCTTCGGCGCCTCGGTCTACGTCACCCGCAAGGGCGGCACCATCACCACCTGCGCCTCCACCTCGGGCTACATGCACGAGTACGACAACCGCTACCTGTGGATGTCCCTCAAGCGGATCATCGGCTCCCACTTCGCCAACTACCGCGAGGCGTGGGAGGCCAACCGCCTCATCGCCAAGGGCAAGATCCACCCGACGCTCTCCAAGACGTACACGCTGGAGGAGACCGGCCAGGCCGCCCACGACGTCCACCGCAACGCCCACCAGGGCAAGGTCGGCGTCCTGGCACTCGCCCCCCGCGAGGGCCTGGGCGTCCGCGACCAGGAAATGCGCGAGCAGCACATCGACGCCATCAACCGCTTCCGCAACGTCTGAGGTTCTCCCATGACCGAACGTCAGAAGGACCGGCCCTGGCTCATGCGGACGTACGCCGGTCACTCGACCGCCGAGGCGTCCAACGAGCTGTACCGCCGCAACCTCGCCAAGGGCCAGACGGGTCTCTCGGTCGCCTTCGATCTGCCCACGCAGACCGGATACGACCCGGACCACATTCTCGCCCGCGGCGAGGTGGGCCGTGTCGGTGTGCCCGTCTCGCACCTCGGTGACATGCGCCGGCTGTTCCAGGACATCCCCCTGGAGCAGATGAACACCTCGATGACGATCAACGCGACCGCCATGTGGCTGCTGGCGCTCTACCAGGTGGTCGCGGAGGAGCAGGGGGCCGATGCCACCAAGCTCCAGGGGACCACGCAGAACGACATCGTGAAGGAGTACCTCTCGCGCGGGACGCACGTCTTCCCGCCGGTGCCCTCGCTGCGGCTGACCACGGACATGATCACGTACACGGTCAACCGCATCCCCAAGTGGAACCCGATCAACATCTGCAGCTACCACCTCCAGGAGGCGGGGGCCACCCCGGTCCAGGAGATCGCGTACGCCATGTCGACCGCCATCGCGGTGCTCGACGCGGTCCGCGACTCGGGCCAGGTGCCGGAGGAGAAGTTCGGTGACGTGGTCGCCCGGATCTCGTTCTTCGTGAACGCGGGCGTCCGCTTCATCGAGGAGATGTGCAAGATGCGCGCCTTCAGCCGCATCTGGGACCGCGTCACCCGCGAGCGGTACGGCATCACCAACGCCAAGCAGCGCCGCTTCCGCTATGGCGTCCAGGTCAACTCCCTCGGCCTGACCGAGGCGCAGCCGGAGAACAACGTCCAGCGCATCGTCCTGGAGATGCTGGCCGTCACCCTCTCCAAGGACGCCCGCGCCCGCGCCGTACAGCTCCCGGCCTGGAACGAGGCGCTGGGCCTGCCGCGGCCCTGGGACCAGCAGTGGTCCCTGCGGATCCAGCAGGTGCTGGCGCACGAGAGCGATCTGCTGGAGTACGAGGACATCTTCGCCGGGTCGCACGTCATCGAGGCCAAGGTGGACTCGCTGGTCGAGGAGTCGCTGGCGGAGATCGACCGGATCCAGCAGATGGGCGGCGCGATGGCGGCCGTCGAGTCCGGCTATCTGAAGTCGGAGCTGGTCTCCTCGCACGCGGCGCGGCGGGCCCGGATCGAGGGCGGTGAGGAGAAGATCGTCGGCGTCAACATCTACGAGACGACCGAGCCCAACCCGCTCACCTCCGACCTCGACGGCGCGATCATGACCGTCGACCCGGCGAACGAGGCCCGGGTCGTCGCGGCCCTCCACGAGTGGCGCGACAACCGCGACGAGGCCCGGGCGACGGAGGCCCTGGCCGCGCTGAAGAAGGCCGCCGCGGGCACCGAGAACATGATGGAAGCCACCGTCGAGTGCGCCCGCGCGGGCGTCACCACCGGCGAGTGGTCCTGGGCGCTGCGGGACGTCTTCGGCGAGTTCCGCGCTCCCACCGGGGTCTCCTCGGCCCCGGTCGCGGTCACCGCCGAGCCGGGCAGCACGCTCGCGCTGGTCCGCGAGAAGGTCACCCGTACCGCCGGCGACCTGGGCGTGGGACGGCTGCGCCTGCTGGTCGGGAAGCCGGGTCTGGACGGGCACTCCAACGGGGCCGAGCAGATCGCCGTACGGGCCCGGGACGCCGGGTTCGAGGTGGTCTACCAGGGGATCCGGCTGACCCCCGAGCAGATCACCGACGCGGCGCTCGCCGAGGACGTGCACTGCGTGGGGCTCTCCATCCTCTCCGGCTCGCACGCGGAGCTGGTGCCCGACGTGCTGCACCGGCTGCGCGAGGCCGGGGCGCCGGACATCCCGGTGATCGCGGGCGGCATCATCCCGCCGGCCGACGCCGCGGCGCTCATCGAAGCCGGTGTGGCCGCCGTCTTCACCCCGAAGGACTTCGGCATCACGGAGATCATCGGCCGTATCGTCGACGAGATCCGGAAAGCGAACAAGCTCGACCCTCTGGAGGTCTCCGCATGACCACGCCCACCACCCCCGTGAACCGGCTGCGCCCCCGGCGTTCGTGTCTGGCCGTGCCGGGTTCCAACCCGCGCTTCCTGGAGAAGGCGCAGGGGCTTCCGGCGGACCAGGTCTTCCTGGACCTGGAGGACGCCTGCGCGCCGCTCGCCAAGGAGGGCGCCCGCCACACCATCGTGGACGCGCTGAACAACGGTGACTGGCGCGGCAAGACCCGGGTCGTGCGGGTCAACGACTGGACGACGCACTGGACGTACCGGGACGTCATCACGGTCGTCGAGGGCGCGGGCCCCAACCTCGACTGCATCATGCTGCCGAAGGTCCAGGACGCCCAGCAGGTCGTGGCGCTGGACCTGCTGCTGACCCAGATCGAGAAGACGATGGGCTTCGAGGTCGGGAAGATCGGCATCGAGGCGCAGATCGAGAACGCCAAGGGCCTGGTGAACATCGACGACATCGCCGCCGCCTCGCCCCGCCTGGAGACGCTGATCTTCGGCCCGGCCGACTTCATGGCCTCGATCAACATGAAGACCCTGGTCGTCGGCCAGCAGCCGCCCGGCTACCCGGCGGACGCGTACCACTACATCCTGATGCGCATCCTGATGGCGGCCCGCACGCACGACCTCCAGGCGATCGACGGGCCGTTCCTCCAGATCCGCGATGTGGACGCCTACCGCGAGGTGGCCGGCCGCGCCGCCGCTCTCGGCTTCGACGGCAAGTGGGTGCTGCACCCGGGCCAGGTCGACGCGGCCAACGAGGTGTTCTCGCCCTCGCAGGAGGACTACGACCACGCCGAGCTGATCCTCGACGCCTACGACTGGTGCACCTCCGAGGAGGGCGGCAAGAAGGGCTCGGCGATGCTCGGCGACGAGATGATCGACGAGGCCAGCCGCAAGATGGCGCTCGTCATCGCGGGCAAGGGCCGGGCCGCCGGAATGCAGCGCACCTCCAAGTTCGAAGCCCCGGAGGCCTGATCATGCAGTTCGGACGCACTTTTGAGGAGTTCGAGGTCGGTGCCGTCTACAAGCACTGGCCCGGAAAGACGGTCACCGAATACGACGACCACCTCTTCTGCCTGCTGACCATGAATCACCACCCGCTCCACATGGACAGCAACTACGCGGAGAAGACGACCGACTTCGGGAAGAACGTCGTCGTCGGCAATTACATCTACTCGCTGCTGCTCGGCATGTCGGTGCCGGACGTCTCCGGGAAGGCCATCGCCAACCTGGAGGTCGAATCGCTCAAGCACATCGCGCCGACCTTCCACGGCGACACCATCTACGGCGAGACGACCGTGCTGGACAAGACCCCGTCGAAGTCCAAGAACGACCGCGGGATCGTGTACGTGGAGACCAAGGGCTACAAGCAGGACGGCACTGTGGTCTGCGTGTTCCGGCGCAAGGTGATGGTCCCCACCGAGACGTACATCAAGGAGCGCGGCGGAGAGCAGCCCGGCCGCCCGACGCCCGCCAAGTAACTGTGTGAAGCCTTAAGGCCATCCGCGTGAAGCCACAGGAGAAGCAGCCATGACGCGACTCGCCCAGACCGCCGGTCTGAACGACATCCAGCGGGAAATCCTTTCCACGGTCCGGGATTTCGTCGACAAGGAGATCATTCCGGTCGCGACCCAGCTGGAGCACCGCGACGAGTACCCCACGGAGATCGTGGAGGGGCTCAAGGAACTCGGCCTGTTCGGGCTGATGATCCCCGAGGAGTACGGGGGTCTGGGAGAGTCGCTGCTCACCTACGCGCTGTGCGTGGAGGAGATCGCCCGCGGTTGGATGAGCGTGTCAGGGATCATCAACACGCATTTCATCGTGGCCTACATGCTCAAGCAGCACGGCACCCAGGAGCAGAAGGACACGTTCCTGCCGCGGATGGCGCTCGGTGAGGTGCGGGGCGCGTTCTCGATGTCGGAGCCGGCGCTCGGCTCCGATGTCTCGGCGATCACGTCGAAGGGCGTGAAGGACGGAGACGAGTACGTTCTCAACGGCCAGAAGATGTGGCTGACGAACGGCGGAACGTCGACTCTCGTGGCCGTGCTGGCCCGAAGTGACGAAGGCCACCCCGAAGGCACCGCGCCCCACAAGTCGATGACGACCTTCCTGATCGAGAAGGAACCCGGCTTCGGAGAGGTCCGGCCCGGTCTGACCATCCCCGGGAAGATCGACAAGATGGGCTACAAGGGCGTCGACACGACCGAGCTCATCATGGACGACCTGCGCATTCCGGCCAATCGCGTCCTCGGCGGCACGACCGGCCGAGGGTTTTACCAAATGATGGACGGTGTCGAGGTCGGCCGGGTGAATGTCGCAGCGCGTGGTTGCGGCGTCGCTCAGCGTGCATTCGAGCTGGGTGTTTCGTACGCCCAGCAGCGCCACACCTTCGGCAAGCCGATCGCTCAGCACCAGGCGATCCAGTTCAAATTGGCTGAAATGGCCACCAAGGTCGAAGCCGCCCATGCGATGATGGTGAATGCAGCACGCAAAAAGGACTCCGGGGAGCGTAACGACCTGGAGGCAGGGATGGCGAAGTACCTCGCCTCCGAGTACTGCAAGGAAGTCGTCGAGGACGCCTTCCGTATCCACGGCGGCTACGGCTTCTCCAAGGAGTACGAGATCGAGCGCCTCTACCGCGAGGCGCCGATGCTGCTGATCGGTGAAGGTACCGCCGAGATCCAGAAAATGATCATTGGCCGGCGACTCCTGGAGGAGTACCGATTCCAGGGCTGATTGTCCCCTTCCGGGTGATTTGGTGGCGAAGAACATCACACCGGGTCACCCTCGGCGGGGGTCGTTCGACAGTCCGACTCGGCTGCTGGCTTGCCCAGTTGCGCCCGGCAACCGATAGCATCTTCGGAAAGCCGCCGTCCCCCGTTGCCAGCGCGGCATCATCCGCTACGAAGGTCATTCATGCCCGACAGCCCTACCTCCGCAAACCGCGGCGGGGTCCGCATCGCCCGCGGAGCATCGCCGTGGCTCCTTCCGACCGTCGCCACCGCGGCCCTCAGCCTGGCCCGCGCCCGCAAGTCCGGGCGCTGGGCAGCAGCGGCCGTGCCCACCACCGCGCTCGCGGCGGGCATGCTGTGGTTCTTCCGTGACCCCGAGCGCGAGATCGCCGAGGGCCGGGTCATCTCCCCGGCCGACGGTGTGGTGCAGAGCATCATGCCGTGGAAGGACGGGCGCACCCGGGTCGCGATCTTCATGAGCCCGCTCAACGTCCACGTCAACCGCGCGCCGCTGGCGGGCACCGTGACGTCGGTCGAGCACATCCCGGGCGGGTTCGTTCCGGCGTTCAACAAGGAGAGCGAGAACAACGAGCGCGTTGTCTGGCACTTCGACACCGAGCTCGGCGACATCGAGATGGTGCAGATCGCGGGAGCGGTCGCCCGTCGGATCGTGCCGTACCTCCCCCAGGGCACGAAGGTGGAGCAGGGCGAGCGCATCGGCCTGATCCGCTTCGGCTCGCGCGTCGACATCTACCTTCCGGAAGGTATCGATGTCGCGGTCGAGGTCGGCCAGGCCACCACCGCGGGGGTGACTCGAATTGACCGTAGTTGATCCGGATACCAAGGCCGGCTGGGTGCCCGAGGCCGACGCGGAGAGCGACGCCGACGGCACGGAGGACATGCCGCTCTCGATGCGGCTGTCGATAGCGGACACGCTCACGCTCGGTAACGCCACGTGCGGATTCATGGCGGTGTACTTCACCACCACCGGAATCCTCATCCCGCACCTCACGGGCAGCGAGGAGACGGGGATGGCCCGCCACTCGGCGGCCACCGCGGTCATCCTCATGCTGTTGGCGGCGATCTTCGACCTCTTCGACGGGCTCGTGGCACGCAAGCTGCGCTCCTCGCCGATGGGGGCCGAGCTGGACAACCTCTCCGACCTCATCAGCTTCGGGCTCGCCCCGGCCTACTTCGTGCTCGTGTACGGGATGGTCGCGGACGACGCCCATCAGCGGGTGTCGGCGCTGGCGGCGATCGTCGTGCTGCTGGCAGTGGTGCTCAGGCTGGCCAGATTCTCCTGTGTGACCTTGAAGGACGGCATGTTCCAGGGCATGCCATCCCCCTTCGGAGCGCTGACGGTCGTCTCGATCGTGCTCCTGGAGCTGCCCTTCGTCCCGACGCTGCTCGCGATCATCGGAGTGGCGTGGCTGATGGTGAGCCGGGTCGAGTACCCCAAGCCGCGGGGCATCCTCGCGGTGGCGATGCTCAGCTGGATCGTCGGCGCGATGGGGCTGCTCGCCGCGTGGGCGTTCGACGCACCGGGCGGTCAGCTGCTGCTCCAGACCGGCTGTGCGCTCCAGGTCGTCCTCGGTGCGGTGATCCCGCTCTTCGCCACGGCGCGACGGGTCAACACGTTCCGTGACAACCGGCGCGAGGCACGGGCGGCACAGCTGCCGTAGCGGTACGGACACAGTGGTACGCATGCAGTACACGGCGAAGGCCCGGATGCTCCCCGGCATCCGGGCCTTCGCGCGTTCCGGGGCACTCGCGTCAGGCGGTGCCCTTCGGCTCCAGGCTCCAGATCAGCTCGGCGCGCAGGGGGCCGGTGCGGGCGAGGAAGGTGCCGTGGTCGGGGGCGAGGGCGGCGAGCTGGGAGGCGTGGCTGAGGACCGCCGCGCGCTTGGCCGCCCACTGCTCGTCGGAGAGCACCAGCTCGCGCTCGACGGTGACCCGGTGGCGGCGGGTGAGCTCCTGGTAGGCGGTCCCCCACTTCTGGCTGGCGGCCAGCGCCCCGGACGCCTCGGGCGTGCCCCACTCGGGCAGGTGTCCGGTGTAGGGCAGGTCGGCGTAGACCCAGGGGGCGGGGGCGCCGGCCGCGGCGAGGGCGCGTTCGGCGCGGAGCCGTACGGCCTCGTGGTCGGGCTGGTTGGTGCCGAGCGGGACGAGGACCTGGGTGGTGGGCGCGAGGCCGCTCAGGAGGGCGTCCAGGGCGTCCGGGCCGTCGCCCTCGGTGACGTACGGGCCGTCGGGGTGGTCGATGAGGACCTGCTCGGCGCCGAGCAGCTCGCAGGCGCGGGCGTCCTCGGCGCTGCGGACCCGGTGGGCCTCGGCGGCGGTGGTGAAGCCGCAGACGCTGTCCCACCAGGAGACGGGGGAACCGGGCGGCGGGGGCCCGCCGTGGACGGTGACGACGGCGAGGGGGCCGGGCAGGGTGGGCAGGAGCCCGGCGAGGGAGAGCGCGGCGTCGTCGAAGTGCGGGGAGACGACGAGGGTGCGCCAGGGGGGCGGTACGGGCACGGTTCCTCCGGAGGGAAGCGGGTCAGGATGCGGAAGCTCTGGGGATGTCCAGGGAGGCGAGAGCGGCGTCCCAGGCCGCGTCGTCGCCTTCCCAGCGGCCGGGCTGGGCGGCGACGGTGCCCCACATGACGCCGGGCGGGAGGGCGGCGATGGTCTCCGGAGGCGTACGGCGCAGCCAGAGGAGATCAAAGGCGTGGTCCGGGTAGCGGTCGCGCAGGAGGCCGTGCAGGGCCGCCAGGTCGCCGGGGCCGCTTTCGTCGAACGCGTCGTGGTGCACGTACAGGACGCGGGAGCGGGACGCCGTCAGCACCCGCCAGCGGTCGGCGAGGTACGCGAACTTCTCCCGGACCCTCGGATACTGCTCGGCAACGATGTCAGGGGTCAGCGGAGTGCCCCCTGGAGCTTCGAAGTCGTGGAAGAAGCGGATGTCCGAGCCCCGGTCCCGTACGCACAGGCCGTTGCTGAAGGGTTCGCTCAGGCCGGGGCGCAGCACGTTGGCGAAGTCGGCCGCGATGATCTCCCGTACGGCGACGAGGTCGAGGTCGAGCCAGTCGAAGAAGTGGGCCCGGTCCTGGCCGGTGATGCGGCGGAGCTGGTAGGTGGACTCGCAGTGGTAGCCGAGCCCGACGCAGACGTCGTACATGGCGGGCTCCGTCAGGCGCCGGTGCGGCGCAGCAGGACGCCGACGCTGCCGCGTTTGCTGAGGTAGGCGCGGCCGCCGCAGACCGTCTCCAGCGCCGGGGCGACGAGCGGGGTCTCGCCGGCCTTCTCCCAGTGCGGGGCGCTCTCCAGCCAGGGGGTCAGCCGGGTGGCGAGCGTCTCGGGTTCGAGGGCGACGAAGACCAGGTCGGCCGGGAGCCGGTCGAGCAGGGCGAGGTCCTGGCCGTAGTAGAGCATCTCGATCAGGAGGTAGGCCGCCCCTGGCAGCTCCGGCCGGGCCGCCAGCTCCTCCAGGGAGGCGGGGTGGACCCGGGCGGTGTCGCCGACGGCGTCGGTCAGCCGGCGGCGGAAGGCGGGGTTGGGTTCGGTCGCGTGGACGGTGAAGCCCTTCTCCGCGAGCCGGGTGGTGAGCGCCCCTTCGCAGGCGCCGACCTCGATGAGGGGCCCGCTGCCGGGCGGACAGTGCTCGGCGATCCAGGCGACGGTGCGGTCCAGCCGCTCCGCCTCGTACGCGGAGGTGGCGAACTCCCACGGGTCGGGCACGGTGGCCGCGTCCTCGTCCAGGCTGGCCAGCAGCGCGAACAGCCGCTCGCGCTCCTCCGCGGTCCCGGCCTCGAAGAACCGCTCGGTGGCATGGACCCGGCCGGTCTGTACGACGTACTCGGCGGATTCGGTGCGCAGCAGGTGGCCGCAGTGCCGGTTGACGAAGGCGAGCTTGGCCTCGACCCCGGCGCGGTCCAGCGGCCGGTCGAGGTCGCTGATGAACTGGAGGTACGGGGAGTGGCCGACGGCGTGCAGGACGGGCGGCCCGCCCGGGGCGACGGCAGCGGCGGCGTCCCGGCCGAGGCGGCCCCTGCTGCGGCGGGTGTCGGCGGGCGAGTGGGTC
This sequence comes from Streptomyces cyaneofuscatus, assembly GCF_033109485.1. Taxonomy (NCBI): domain Bacteria; kingdom Bacillati; phylum Actinomycetota; class Actinomycetes; order Kitasatosporales; family Streptomycetaceae; genus Streptomyces; species Streptomyces cyaneofuscatus. The sequence continues at coordinate 1,100,807 of NZ_CP137002.1, forward strand.
CAGAGCCGCGCCTCCGCGCCCCGGGCCGCGGCCTCGATCAGCGTGGCCAGCGCCTCCGGTCCCGGCGAGGCGGCGCTCTCGTCGACGGGCCGGATGTGCCGGGCGACGGCGGCGAGGCGCTCGGTGGGAGGCAGGCCCGCCGGGAGGACCAGGTGCTCGGCGGTGTCGCCGAGCAGGACATGGACCTCATGGCCCTCGTGGTCCCCGTCCTGGCGGTGGCGGGGCTCGGGGGCGGTGAGCACGGAGAGGAAGTCCAGTACGGCGTCCTCGGCCCTGAGTACGGCCACGATGTCGATCACGGGATGGATCCCCTCAGCAGGACGCGGGCAAGCGGCGGAAACGCGGACCGGAACGGAGCGGACCGGCGGACCGGAACGTGACGGCCCGCAGCCCGGCGGCCCCGGGTCCGGAGTCGAGCTAACCACCGGCCTCTCAGGTGGTCCAGACCAATTTTCCGCCGAACACGGAACCCGTACAGGGTGGTTACGCGGCGCCCGAGCGCCCGCTGCCGCCCCTGCCGTACGGGAGTTCCACCCGCCCGCCATGGCCTGATTTCAGCCACCGGGGCCCGTGGTCGGCGGCGCATACCACGCCCCACTCCCCCGCACCAGAGGCCAACCCCTCCCGGTGGCTGAGAAGTTCCGGCAGGGGGATGAGTACCGGGTTCCCGTCAACCCGGCGCGCCGGGCTTCTAGAATCGCCTCGCACCCGACGCCCCGACGTCTCGGGCGGGGCGCGGGGCAGGGGGACGACGGGGGGTCCGATGATGACGAAGCACAGGCGCAACGGGGCACGTCTGGTGGCGGTCGCGGCGGCGGGGATCCTGCTGGCGGGCTGCGGGAGTTCGGGGGCGAAGACCGGGGCGGACCCGGATCCGAAGCCGTCGGGTTCGGTGAAGCAGGCCGGGGAGTCGGCGGATCCGTCAGGAACGCCCGAGCCGAAGAAGCCCGAGGAGACCAAGGAGCCGGGTGCGCTGCCCAGCGCGTACGAGTTCACTCCGGACCCGGCCCGGGTGCCGAGGACGGCGGCGGAGGCCCGCAGGCTGACCCGTAACGCCGCGCTCGGGGAGAACGACTGGACGGCGGGGATGGTGCGCGGGACGCCGTACGAGACCGCCGGGACCTGGACCGTACTGGCCGATTCCTGTGTCTGGAGCCGGAGCGCGCTCCCCGACGGAGTGCTCGGCTCCTTCACCCGGCGGCTCGACGTCCCGGCCCAGGACGGCAAGGGGCGGGTCCGGGGGGCGGTGACCGTGACGGTGCACAAGACGGTGGCGGGCGCCGACCGGGAGATCAAGGACACCGTCCAGGAGAGCTTCCGCTGCCCGGCGCAGGAGTTGGGCGGCGGGCAGCGGCTGAGCGGGCTGATGTCGTTGCAGTTCGACCAGAAGGACGTGCGCAACGCGGACGCCTCGCTGTTCGAGGCGGGCAAGTACACCGGTCCCGGTTCGGGCGGGACCCAGGACTACGTCTGGTCCAAGTCCCGGATCGGGCCGGTCACCACGGCCGTCTCGGTCAAGGGCGCGAAGGGCTACCAGAACTCCGACCTGCTGCGGATCGCCGCCGAAGGCGGCGCCAAGGTGCTCTACCGCGTCGAGCTGGAACTGAAGTGACCGCGAGACCGGTCCTGAACGAGAGGCCCTGAGCGCTGATGGAACCGCTCCGTTCCACGGACCCGGCACGGATCGCCGGGTACCGCATCCTCGGCCGGCTCGGCGCCGGGGGCATGGGCGTGGTGCTGCTGGGCCGGTCGCCCGGCGGCGCGTTGGTGGCCATCAAGCTGATCCGGGCCGAGTACGCGGACGACGCCGGGTTCCGCACCCGGTTCCGGCGTGAGGTGGCGATCGCCCGGCAGGTGCGCAACCGGTGGGCGGTGCCGGTGGTCGACGCGGACACCGAGGCGGGGGCGCCGTGGCTGGCCACGGAGTTCGTTCCGGGTCCCGCTCTGAGCGAGGCCGTGGGCGGCGGGGCGCCGCTGCCCGAGCGCAGTGTGCGGGCGCTCGGCTCGATGCTGGCGGAGGCGCTGGAGGCCGTCCACGGGGCGGGGCTCGTGCACCGGGACGTGAAGCCCGGCAACGTCCTGCTGGGTCTGGACGGTCCCCGGTTGATCGACTTCGGGATCGCGCGGGCGCTGGACGACACGGTCCTGACGGCGACGGACGCGATCGTCGGCTCGCCCGGCTTCCTCTCGCCGGAGCAGGCGCAGGGGCGGCGGATCGGCCCGCCGAGCGACATCTTCTCGCTGGGCTGTGTCCTGGTGTACGCGGCGACCGGCGGGCGGCCGTTCGGCAGCGGCCCGGTCGAGGCGATGCTCTTCCGTACGGTGCACGACCCGGCGGACCTGGGTGCGCTGCCGCCGGGGCTGCGGCCCGTGGTGGAGGGGTGCCTGTCGAAGGAGCCGGAGGGGCGGCCGACCGCCGGGGACATCCGGCGGGCGTTCGCGGAGGACACGGCGGGCGGCAGCTGGCTGCCCGGCCCGGTGACCCACCTGATCGCGGAGCGCTCGGCTCGGATGCTCGCCCTGCCCGACATCGAGGCGACGAGCCTGGACGCCGGTTCCACCGTGGAGACGGGCGCCGGGAGCCGGGACACCACGACCGTCCCGACCTCTCCCGGCCGCCGGCGCTTCCTCGCGTACGTCACGGGCGGCGCGGTCCTCGCGGCGGCGGGCGGGACCACCGCCTGGCTGGCCACGGCGTTCGGGGACGAGAAGGACCCGGACGGGAACGGCGAGGGGGACGGCGACAGGGCGGCGGCCGCCCGGCCGGAGCTGCACATCGGGTTGCAGGCCGACCTCAGCGGCCCCTCGGCGGCGATCGGCAAGGGCCAGGAGCGGGCGGCGCTCCTGGCGGTCGAGGAGCACAACGCCCGCAAGGACGCGCCGTTCACGCTGCGCCTGGTCGCGGCCGACGACGGCGGCGTGGAGGCGCGGGCGACAGCGGCGGTCCGGCGGTTCGCCGAGGACCCGCTGCTGGTGGCGGCGATCGGGGCGACCGGCGCGGACGCGGCGCGCGAGGCGCTGGTGGCGTACGACGAGGCGGCGCTGCCGCTGCTCAGCGTGGTCGACGGGGACACCAGGAACCTGAACCGGATCTTCCTGTGCGCCCGGCCGCGCAACGACATGCAGATGCTGCCGGTGGCGCAGTTCCTGGGCGCGAACGGGCTCGACACCGTGGCGCTGGTGGACGACGGGACCGAGTACGGCCGGCAGACCACGCGGTTCCTGGACGCGGGGCTGCGGGGCAACGGCCGGACGGTCCTCGCGGAGACGGTGCGGGAGGGCACCCGCGACCTGGACGCCGAGGCGGAGCGGATCGTCGCGAGGAAACCGAAGGCGGTGGTGTACGGGGGCGGGTGGCGGGACGCGGGGCGGTTCGCGCGGGCGCTGACGAAGGCGGGGTTCCTGGGGCCGAAGATCGGCACCCAGGCCGTGCACGATCCCCGGTTCCTGGCGGAGGCGGGCGAGGACGCGGCGGGGTGGCTGGTCGTGTCGACGGCCGCCGACCCCGCCTCCGTACCCTCCGTGCACCCCTTCGCCGCCGCGTACCGCAAGCGCTTCGACAGTGCGCCGCCGCTGCTGGCCGCCGAGGCGTACGACGCGGTCGGGCTGATCGCGGCCTGCGCGGAGGGGCTGGGCCGGGAGAGCGTGACGCGGCAGGACATGCTGCCCGTGCTGCGGTCGACGCGGTACAAGGGCGTGTCCAAGAGCTATGCGTTCGAGCCCGCCAACGGGATGTACGCGGGCACCGGGGTCTTCATCTACCGCGTGGAGCGGGGGCGTTTCCGGTACATCGGGATGGACGGCCGGGAGGTCTGATCAAGTCGACTGCTCCGAGGACCTGTTGAGGACCCGTCCGGCGTGAAAGGCCGCCACATCCCACCCTGAGTCGCCAATTTGAGCTTCCAGGGCAATGTTTTGCGCACCGGCATAGACTTCCTTGCGGGGTCTCTCCTAGCCTCAGGGCGTCCGCAGAGCCCCCGAGCCGCAAGGACGGACCTCCCGTGACCCCTCCCCCACCACCCCCACGCCCCGGCCGCATCCTGCGGCGCTCCCTGTCCGCCTCCCTGGCGCTGGCCCTCACCGCGCTCGCCGCCGCCAGCTCACTGGTCGTGGCCGGTGCACCGCCCGCCGCTGCCGCCGCCGTCCCCGCGCCCTCCCCGCTGAGCGTCCCCGGACGCGGGGCGACCGTGCCGTTCAAGGAGCAGGAGGCCGAGTACGCCGCGACCAACGGCACGCTCATCGGGCCGAACCGGCTCTACGGCTCGCTGCCCTCGGAGGCCTCGGGCCGCCAGGCCGTCACGCTCGACGCGGTCGGTGAGTACGTGGAGTTCACGCTCACCGCACCGGCCAACGCCATGACCTTCCGCTACTCGCTGCCGGACAACGCCGCCGGGACGGGCCGGGACGCCTCGATCGACGTGCGGGTCAACGGGGCGCAGCTCAAGAGCGTGCCCGTGACCTCGAAGTACGGCTGGTACTACGGGGGTTACCCGTTCAACAACAACCCCGGCGACACCAACCCGCACCACTTCTACGACGAGACCCGGACCATGTTCGGCTCCACCCTGGCGGCCGGGACGAAGGTGCGCCTCCAGGTCTCCTCGACCGCCCAGTCCCCCACCTTCACCATCGACCTGGCCGACTTCGAGCAGGTCGCCGCGCCCATCGGCAAGCCCTCCGGGGCGCTGGACGTGGTGAGCGACTTCGGCGCCGACCCGAGCGGCGCGGCGGACTCCACGGCGAAGATCCAGGCGGCGGTGGACGCGGGCCGCAGCCAGGGCCGGGAGGTATACATCCCGCAGGGCACGTTCAAGGTCCAGGACCACATCATCGTCGACAAGGTGACGCTGCGCGGGGCGGGCCCCTGGTACAGCGTGCTGACCGGCCGGCACCCCACGGAGCGCCACAAGGCCGTCGGCGTCTACGGCAAGTACGCGTCCCAGGGCGGCAGTTCGAACGTCACCCTGAAGGACTTCGCGATCATCGGCGACATCCGCGAGCGGATCGACGACGACCAGGTGAACGCCATCGGCGGTTCGCTCTCCGATTCGGTCGTCGACAACCTCTGGCTCCAGCACACCAAGTGCGGTGCCTGGCTGACCGGCCCGATGAACAACTTCACCATGAAGAACACCCGGATCCTGGACCAGACGGCCGACGGGGTGAACTTCCACTACGGCGTCACCAACTCCACCGTCACCAACACGTTCGTCCGCAACAGCGGTGACGACGGCCTCGCCATGTGGGCGGAGAACATCCCGAACGTGAACAACAAGTTCACGTTCAACACCGTCATCCTGCCGATCCTGGCGAACAACATCGTGACGTACGGCGGCAAGGACATCACGATCTCCGACAACGTCATGGCGGACACCATCACCAACGGCGGCGGCCTGCACATCGCCAACCGCTATCCCGGGGTGAACTCCGGCCGTGGTACCGCTGTTTCGGGTACGCACACCGCCGCCCGCAACACCCTCATCCGGACCGGGAACAACGACTACAACTGGAAGTTCGGCGTCGGAGCGGTCTGGTTCAGCGGTCTCAACGAACCGATCCAGGGCGCGACGGTCAACGTCACGGACACCGAGATCCTGGACAGCTCCTATGCCGCGATCCACCTCATCGAGGGAGCGAGCAACGGGCTCAACTTCAATCGGGTGAAGATCGACGGGGCGGGGACCTACGCGCTCCAGATCCAGTCGCCGGGCCGGGCCTCGTTCACCGATGTCGTCGCCACGAACATCGCCCAGTCCAACCCGATCCACAACTGCGTCGGCGCGGGCTTCCAGATCACCCGGGGCTCCGGCAACTCCGGCTGGTACGCCGATCCGCCCGCCTGCACGGGCGTCTGGCCGGACCCGGTGTGGACCAACGGCGGGGTTCCGGGAGGCGGCGGCCCGACCGACCCGCCCGGCCCGACCGACCCGCCCGGACCCACGGACCCGCCGGAGGAGACCGGCAACCTCGCGCAGGGGCGTGCGGTGACGGCGAGCAGCCACGTCGACGTGTACGGCGCCGGCAACGCGGTGGACGGGAACCCGAACACGTACTGGGAGAGCCGTAACAACGCCTTCCCGCAGTCCCTCACCGTGGACCTGGGCTCGGCGAGGGCGGTCAAGCGGGTGGTGCTGAAGCTGCCCCCGCAGGCGGCCTGGGCCACGCGCACCCAGACCCTGAGCGTACTGGGGTCCACCGACAACTCCACGTACAACACCCTGAAGGCACCGGCGGGTTACACCTTCAACCCGTCGAGCGGCAACACGGCCACGGTCACACTGTCCGGCACCTCGGCCCGCTATCTGCGGCTGGCGTTCACCGGCAACACGGGCTGGCCGGCGGCGCAGCTCTCGGAGGTGGAGGCGTACACGAGCTGATCAGCCGTACGAGGTTGGGCCCGGTCGCAGTTCCGCGCGGCCGGGCCCAACTCGGTTGCTCAACGCATCACTTCACCGTGAACGACTTCGCCGCATCGGAGACCGACGCCGGGCTGATGACCTTCAGTCCGCCGGGGACCGAGGCGTCCGGCTTCATGATGACGCTCTCCCGGGTGGACGGCGCTGCGGGGTCGGAGAAGTCATGGGTGACCCCGAACTCGGTTCCATACCCCTTGATCGTCAGCAGCGCCTTGTCGACGCCCTCACGGGTGAGGTCCTTGTTGTCGCACGCCTTGTCCAGCGCCTCGCCGAAGATGGAGGCCGCCGTCCAGCCCGCCACGACGCCGTTGTCGAGGACGTCGTTCGGGTACTGCGACGCGTACTCCTTCGCCAGCAGCGACGGGCCGTCGCCGGGGTCGCCGATCGGCAGGGTGGAGGAGGCGATGTAGTAGTCCTTCAGCAGCGCCGGGCCTGCCTGGGTCTTCAACAGCTGGGGCGCGTAAGCCGAGTTGTTGCCGACGACGGGGACGTTGAAGCCGGTGGCCGCCGCGACGCCGACCAGCGAGGCCGCCTGACGCGGGCCCGCGCTGACGACGACGGCCTTCACACCGGCCTGCTTGAGGGCGGCGACCTGGGCCGTCATGTCGTTGTCGGTCGGCTTGATCTTCTGCTCGACGACCGTCAACCCGGATTCCTTGGCAGCGTGCTTGGAGCCGGTGAGCGCGTTCTCGCCGTAGTCGCCCTCGAAGTACACGTGGCCGATCTTGTCGCCCTTGGCGATCCGCTTCTCCTTGAGCAGGTGGTCGATCAGGTTGATGGTCTCGACGTCGTACGTGGCGCCGACGACGCGGATGTACGGGGAGCCGAGCAGGTTCGCCGACCAGGCCTGCGGCAGCACCAGCCCCTTGTCCTTGCCGTCGATGCGCTGCTCGACGGCGGCGACGAACGGGGAGCCGATGAACTGGGCGAAGCCGAGCACCTTCGGCTCCAGCTCGGTGTAGCCGGCGATGGCCTTCTGCGGGTCGTAGCCGTGGTCCCGTACGGTCAGCTCGATCTTGCGGTCGCAGATGCCGCCCTTGGCGTTGATCTGCTTCGCCCACAGCTGCTGGGCCTGGGTGACGCTCTTGCCGAGCGAGGCGTAGACGCCGGTCATGTCGGTGAGGACGCCGAGCGAGATCGTCGAGGAGGTGACGCCGGGCCCCGTCTTGATCCCGGCCTTGTCCTGCTCGTCGCCCTTCCCCTCGGTCGCCTTGCCGCTGCACCCGACGAGGGTGACGGTGAGGGCCGCGACCACGGCCGTGAGCGCTCTGAGTTTCATTTCTTCTCCCCTGACTTCTTCGGACGGTTGACGCGCGGGAGTGCGATGCCGAGGCGGGAGAGGCCGCCGGGCAGGAACAGGACCACCGCGACCACCGCGGCGCCGTACAGATAGCGGGACGCCTCACCGGGTGCCAGGCCGCCCGTACCGGGGGCGGAGACCAGCGGGAGGGAGTCGCTGTAGTGCGTGAGCACCTGCGGGAGCAGGGAGACGAAGAAGGCGCCGACGACGGCCCCCGCGACGCTGCCGAGCCCGCCGATGACGATCATGGCGAGGTATTCGAGGGAGAGGATCATGCCGAAGTACTCGGGCACGGTTCGCTGGAAGACCAGCGCGAGCAGGACGCCCGCGAGGCCCGCGTACATGGAGGACAGGACGAAGACCCCGGCCCGGTAGCGCGCCACCGGTACGCCCATCACGCCCGCCGCGATCCGGTGGTCACGGATGGCGTTCATCGCCCGGCCCGGCCTGCCCCGCAGGATGCCGCGGGCGAACAGGGCGCTGAGCAGCAGGGCGGCCAGGCCCACGTACCAGAGCTTCTCCGAGGAGCCGAACGGGACGGCCGCGATGACGACTTCGGTGTCGTCGAAGGTGAACCCGAAGAGGGAGAGCGGCGGTACGGACCGCCCGTTGTAACCCCCGGTCAGGGAGCCCGCGTTGAACAGGACGTGCTGCCCGATGAAGATCAGCGCGAGGGTCGCGATACCGAGGTAGGCGCCGCGCAGCCGTCCGGCGATCGGGCTGAACACCCCGCCGGCGGCCCCCGCGAGCAGGACGGCGAGGATCGCGGCCAGCCAGGTGGGCAGCCCGAGGCCGGTCAGGGCGTGGCCGTTCTCGGTGCTGGGCTCCCCCGCCAGGACGCAGTAGCTGTAGGCGCCGACGGCGAGGAAGAAGGCGTGACCCATGGAGAGTTGGCCGGTGGCGCCGGTGAGCATGTTGAGCCCGATGGCACCGATCGCCGCCGCCATCGCGAACAGTCCGGCCTGGAGCCAGAAGCGGTCCAGGTAGAACGGGAGGGCCAGGAGCAGGACGGACGCGACGAGGACGGCGTACGTACGGGGCCTGCGCAGCCGGTCGGCGAGGCTCGAAGCCCCAACGGGTGCGGGAGGGAGCGTGGTTGTCGCCTCGGGCGCGGCTTCGGCAGTGGTGTCAGACACGGGCCAGCTCCTTCGTACCGAAGAGTCCCGCGGGCCGGATCAGCAGGACCGCGACCATCACCAGGTAGGGCGCCAGATCGCCGATGCCCCGGCCGAGGAAGGAGAGGTCGCTCTGGTAGCCGGTGGCGAGCGACTCGGTGACACCGACGATGAGCCCGCCGGCGAGCGCCCCGGTGGTGGAGTCGAGTCCGCCGAGAATCGCGGCGGGGAACGCCTTGAGCGCGGCGAGCGAGGTGGCGCGCTCCAGGCCGGGGGTCGGGAAGACGGTGAGGAAGAGGGCGGCGACGGCGGCGAGGGCTCCGGCGACGGCCCAGGCGGCGAGCGAGACCCGGCCCAGCTTGATGCCCATCAACGCCGCCGTCTGCGGATTCTCGGCGGCGGCCCGCATCGACACGCCCCACGAGGTGTAGCGGAAGGCCAGCAGGAACACGGTGATGAGGAGCCCGGCGGCGAGGAACGCGGCGATCCTGGTCTGGGCGAGGGTGATCCCGCCGATGTTCACCACCTCGTTGCCCCACGGGTCGCCGAGGGCGAGGACGTCCGTGCCCATGCGGCGGGTGAGTTCGGTGATGAGGAGGATGTCGACGCCGATGGTGACGATGGCCAGGACGCTGTGGTCACTGCCCCGGTAGCGGCGCATCACGAAGAACTCGATGGCGGCCCCCACGGTCGCGGCCCCGGCGATCCCGACGAGCAGCGCGGGCCAGAACCCGATGTCGTCGTGGAGGACGGCGGTGACGTAGCCGCCCGCCAACAGCAGTGAGGCATGGGCGAAGTTGACGACCTCGGTGGCCTTGAAGATGACGACGAAGCCGAGGGCGATCAGTGCGTAGACCGAACCGATCGACAGGCCGCCGAGGAGAAGTTCGATGAACGTGGTCATTGAGGTGCTCCCAAGTAGGCCTGGACGACGGCCGGGTCGTTCTGGACCTCGGCGGGGGTGCCGCCCGCGATCCTGCGTCCGAAGTCGAGTACGGTCACCGCGTCCGCCAGCCGCATCACCACCCCCATGTCGTGCTCGACCAGCACGATGGAGATGCCGAGGCTGTCGCGGACGTCGGCGACGACGGCCGCGGTACGGCGGCGTTCGTCGGCGGTCATCCCCGCGATCGGCTCGTCCAGCAGCAGGACCCGGGGCTCCATGCACAGGGCGCGGCCGAGCTCGACGAGCTTCTGCTGCCCGTACGGCAGTGAGCCCGCCGGGCGTTCCAACGCGGCCTCCAGGCCGATGAACGCGGCGATCTCGCGGACCCGGTCCAGGTGGCGCCGCTCCTCGCGGGCGGCGGACGGCAGCCGCAGGCCGGTGGCGAGGAAGCCGGAGCGGGTGAGCCGGTGGCGGCCGAGCAGCAGGCTGTCGGCGACGGTGGCGTGCGGCGGGAGCGCGATGTTCTGGAAGGTGCGGGCGACGCCGAGGGCGGCGATGGCGTGCGGCGGGAGTCCGGTGAGCTCGGTGGTGCCGAGGTGGACGGTGCCGGCGGAGGCGCGGTAGACGCCGGAGAGGACGTTGAAGCAGGTGGACTTGCCGGCGCCGTTGGGGCCGATGACGGCGTGCACACTGCCGGGTTCCACGGTGAAGGAGACGCTGTCGAGGGCGGTGAGCCCGGCGAACCGTACGGTCACGTCGGAGACGGTGAGGGCGCCCGTGGTGGTGTGGGTGCCGGCCTCGGGTGCCGGTGCGGTGCTCACGCGGACCACCTGCTCAGGGTGCGCCGGTTGCGGGACGCCACGTCGGCGTCGGCGGCGGCCTCCTCGTCGACCACACCGAGATAGCGGCGGCGCACCTCGTCGGAGGCGGCGAGTTCGTCGGCGGGCCCGTGCAGGGCGACCTCGCCGACGTCCAGGACGTACGCCGTCGAGGCGAGGCGCAGCGCGATGGCCGCGTTCTGCTCGACGAGCATGACGGAGGTGCCGCTCGCGTTGATCTCCTGCACGGTCTCCGCGATCCGGGCCGCCATCAGCGGGGCGAGGCCGAGGGACGGCTCGTCCAGCAGGAGCAGCCGGGGCCCCGCCATCAGGGCGCGGCCCATGGCCAGCATCTGCTGCTCGCCGCCGGAGAGGAGCCCGGCCCGCTGGTGGGCGCGGTCGGAGAGGACCGGGAACAGTTCGTGGACGCGGGCCAGGGCGGCGCTCGTCCGCTTGCGCCCGCCGCGCGCCCCGAGGGCGCCCGCGCGCAGGTTGTCGGCCACCGTCATCCGGGCGAAGACCTGCCGGCCCTCCGGTACCTGGACCACTCCGGCGGCCACCACCTGGGCGGGCCGCAGCCCCTCCAGGGGACGGCCGTCGAACCGGATGGTGCCGGTGCCCGTACCGCGGTGGAAGCCGAGGGTCCGCGATACGGCCCGCAGCAGCGTGGTCTTGCCCGCGCCGTTGCCGCCGAGTACGGCGGTGATCGCGCCGTCCGGGACATCGACCGAGATGTCGCGCAGGGCGCGGACCGGGCCGTAGCCGACGGACAGTGCGCGGATCTCCAGCGTTGCCATGCGTTCTCCTCCTTCCGCCTTCTCGTGTCGTGCTGGGTCTGTGGGGATGTGGGGATGTGCGGGTGTGGCTCCGTGTGGTGCCACAGACCAGCACCGGCCGGAGCGCGCGTCCACGGGGCGGGGCGGACTCGATGCGGGTGACCAGCGAGCGAAGGGCCCCGTTGTGCACGCGCACAGAGGCGGTGACGGGCGGGCTCCCGCCCGCGCGGCCGGTGGCATCCTCGTCGGTCACCGGGAGACCGGCCCCGGTGGCCGCCTCCGCGGCGGTGTCCCGTCGGCTGCCCCGGCGGCGGGCGAGGGGCGCCGGTCGTCGGTCCGGCGGACGGAGGCGGGGATGCGGAGGGAGACGGGGGCCGGAGGCCCGCACGCCGGGAGCGCCGGGGGCCCGCACGCGGGAAGCGCCGGGGGCTCGCACGCCGGGAGCCCGGGAGCTGAGGGCCTGGGTGCGCGGGAGGCCTTGGCGCAGGACGACGTGGCGCAGGACGAGCGGTGGCCGGCGGTCCTGGTGGCGGGTGCGCCGAAACTGTCCGCACGGCTGCTCACGGAGGTGTTCGGCCCGCTGTTGGCCCTGGCTCCGGCCGAACGGGCGCTGCTGGTGGGGACGTTGGAGGCGTGGCTGGAGTGCGGGGGCTCGGTGGGGCGTGCGGCGGTGCGGCTGCGGTGCCACCGGAACACGGTTTTCAACCGGCTGCGGCGGCTGGAACGGCTGACCTCACGGTCGCTGTCGCACCCGCGCGAGCTGGTCGAGACGGTGCTGGCGCTGGAGGCGCTGCGGTGGGAGGCGGGACGGGGGTAAGGCGTCGGGGCGTTGCGTCGGGTGTCCTCCCACCCGCCTCCGTACCCGCAGCGGGCGGGGGCACGGAAAAGGGCCGGGCGTACGTCTCGTACGCCCGGCCCTTTCTCCGTCGTCAGCTCAGGAAGTCCCGCGCGATCGACTCGGCCGCCCGCTCCAGCAGGGGTCCGGCCTGGGCCATCGAGACGGCCGGGTCCGGTTCCAGCTCGGCCAGGGCGTAGGCGCGCGCGATGCCCGCCCCGCTCAGGGCCTCCTGCGACAGGGCGAGCCGGCCGCAGACCGCGACGACCTCGATCCCGGCCTCCCGGGCGGCCGCGGCGACCCCCGCCGGAGCCTTGCCGTGCAGGGTCTGCTCGTCCAGCGAGCCCTCGCCGGTGATGACGAGGGTGGCGCGGGCGAGCGCCGGGGCGAAGCCGAGGACGTCGAGCATGACCTCGATGCCGGGCCGGAAGCGGGCGCCGAGGGCGACGAGCGCCCCGTAGCCGATGCCTCCGGCCGCGCCTGCGCCCGGCAGGGCGGCGGTCTCCGGCCCCAGGACGGAGGCGTAGTGGCTCAGGGCCGCGTCGAGGACCGCGATGTCCTCCTCGCTCGCGCCCTTCTGCCGCCCGTACACCTCGGGGGCGCCCTTGGGCCCGGTCAGCGGGTTGTCCACATCGCTGGCCAGGACGAGGTCCACGTCCTTCAGCCGCGCATCGAGCCCGGAGAGGTCGGCCTCGGCCAGCTCGGCGAGCCCCCCGCCGCCGGGGCCGACGGGCTTGCCGTCCGCGTCCAGGAAGCGGGCCCCGAGCGCGGCGAGCATGCCCGCACCGCCGTCCGTGGTGGCGCTGCCACCGACCCCGAACACGATGGTCGTCGCCCCGGCCTCCAGGGCGGCCCTCAGGAGTTCGCCGGAGCCGTACGTGGTGGCCGTGAGCGGGGCGAACACCCCGTCGGGCAGGTGCTGGAGGCCCGAGGCCTCGGCCATCTCCACCACGGCGGTGGACCCGCGCAGCGCGTACGCCGCCGTCACCGGGTCCCCGAGGGGTCCGGTCACCCGCGCCTCGCGGCGCTCGAACCCGGCGGCCACCGCCGCCGCGACCGTGCCGTCGCCGCCGTCCGCGACGGGCAGCGTCTCCACCTGCACGCCGGGGACGACGCGCCGCAGCCCGGCCGTCACCCGCTCCGCGACCTGTACGGCCGTGAGCGAGCCCTTGAACTTGTCCGCCGCGACGAGCACGCGGGCGGTCTCCACATCTGCTCCGTCCGTCACCTTGCATCCCTTGCCTTCGAACAGAGTCGCGCCGCCCCGACCCTATCCGCACACCCCCTGATCTGCCCATGGCCGTCCGGAACCGCCCGTCCCCACCCCTGCCCGCTCCCCCACTACGCTGTCGCCCGTGACGACTACCGATCCGCACTACGCCACGTACATCGCCGGGCTCCCCAAGGTCCTGGCCGGAGCCGCGTGCCTCTTCCGCGACACGGAGGGACGGGTCCTGCTCGTCGAGCCGAACTACCGCGAGGGCTGGGCGCTGCCCGGCGGGACCGTCGAGTCGGAGGCGGGCGAAGGCCCCCGGCAGGGCGCCCGGCGCGAGACGGTGGAGGAGATCGGGCTCGACATCGCACCGGGCCGGCTGCTCGCCGTCGACTGGGTGCGCGGCGAGGGCCGGCCGCCGATCGTGGCGTACCTGTACGACGGCGGGGTGCTCACCCCGGAGCAGCTCGGGGCGATCCGGCTCCAGGAGGAGGAGCTGCTCTCCTGGAAGCTGGTCGCCCGGGACGACCTGCCCGTCCACCTGCTCGGCCGGCTGGCGGGGCGGGTGCGGGCGGCCCTGGACGTGCTGGAGTCCGGTGCCGGCACGGTGGAGCTGGAGGACGGGAAGCCGGTGGCGTAGGGGGCGTCGGCCCTCCTGGGCCTCACGTCAGGGCCCGGGATCCGTCAGCCCTGCTGAGCCTGCGGCTTGGGCTCCACGTCCCGCACCGACTCCTCGCGCTCGGCGACCAGCGCCTCGGTGCGGTGGCCGCGGGCGATGTAGTCGCGCACCACGAGTTCCACCGCGTCCTGCGGGCTGCCCACGCCCGCGAGGACCATGACTTCGACGACGAGTTCGGCGTCCAGACTGACGCTCACCTTGGCCATGGCCGGACTGTACCCGGCGAAATGCGCTCGCGAGGCGCGTTCCCGCATCCGTACGCTCGGCGCATGACCCTTGTCGCGATCCTCAGTGGCGCCGGCATCTCCACGGACTCCGGCATCCCCGACTACCGGGGCCCGAACGGGGTGTGGCGCAAGGATCCGGAGGCCGAGAAGCTCGTCACGTACGACTTCTACCTGGCCGATCCGGAGATCCGCCGCCGTTCCTGGCAGATGCGCCGCGCGGCCTCGACCTGGAACGCCGAGCCGAACGCGGCCCACCGGGCGGTGGTGGACCTGGAGCGGTCCGGCACCCCGGTCCGGGTGATCACCCAGAACGTCGACGGGCTCCACCAGCTGGCCGGCCTGCCCGCCCGGAAGGTCCTCGAACTCCACGGCACCGCCCGCGAGGTGACCTGCACCCGCTGCCACGCCCGCTCCTCGATGGGCGAGGCCCTGGAGCGCGTCGAGGCGGGCGAGGCGGACCCGGCGTGCGCGGTCTGCGGCGGGATCCTGAAGGCGGCGACGGTGATGTTCGGCGAACGGCTGGACCCGCGGGTGCTGGCCGACGCGATGGCGGTCGCCAAGGCGTGCGAGGTCTTCGTGGCGGTCGGCTCGACGCTCCAGGTGCAGCCCGCCGCCTCGCTCGCCGGGATCGCGGCCGAGCACGGGGCGCGGCTCATCGTGGTGAACGCGGAGCCGACGCCGTACGACGCACTCGCGGACGAGGTCGTCCGGGAGCCGATCGGTACGGCGCTGCCCCGGCTGCTGGCGGGACTGGCCGCGAGGTGACCCGCGGCTTCAGCCGTCCAGCCCCGCCCGGACCCGGCGCGAGGGCTGGAAGACGTACAGGTCGAGGATGTCGGGGGCGTCCGCGAGGCCGGGGCCGCCGGCCGTCGCCCAGGTGATGACGTCCTGCTCCGCGTGCTCGTCGTTGACCAGGCCGAGCCAGACCGGGCGGCCCCCGGCGCGTCGGCCCTCGGCGGAGGGCTGGACGACGATCACGTTGCCCTGCTCGCAGGCGTCCAGGCACTCGACGGCCCGTACGGTGGCGGCGCCCTCCAGGCCGGAGCGGAGCCGGGCCAGCTGGGCGGCGTGGTCGACGCCCGGGATCTTCTCGGTGCCGCAGCAGCAGCCCCGGCAGACGCTCACGGTGGGCCGGGGAACGCTCTGGGCGGGCACGTCCTTGCGGGGGCGGCGGCTCATGCGGGCACTTCCGGTCGGTGGGGGGAGCGGGACGGCGACCACCACCGCTGGTGAGGGTGGTGATTTCACGGCGACTCTACCGAGACCGCCCCGCTTCGAACACCTGCCCTCCCACCGGGCCAGGTGGGGTAGTGTTGATGGCTGCGAAGGGGAGTAGCCCCGCAAACCGGTCGTCGACACACTGGAGCCTCCGGGTTCCCGGTGGCCGGGCTCGTGGATCCTTGAGGGGATCATCTGTCACGGGCGGGCGAGACCTTCGGTCCTGTATGACACGTCCACGCCCTGTGGGCGCTGCCGTCATGCCGGGCCGAGTGGTCCTCCGAACAGCCCGAGCGGCGCTTCGCGAAGATCCGGGGCCCGGCTCGCACAGAAAGCCACCCGGAATGCACCTCGACCCTCTGGCGATCATCACCGCCTTCGGGCTGATCTTCCTCGCGGAGCTCCCCGACAAGACGATGTTCGCGTCGCTGGCCATGGGCACGCGGATGCGCCCGCTCTACGTGTGGTTCGGCACGTCGTCCGCGTTCATCGTGCATGTCGCCATCGCCGTGGGCGCGGGCAGCCTGATCGGGCTGCTGCCCGACTGGACCGTCAAGCTCGTCTCGGCCTCGCTCTTCGCGTTCGGCGCGTTCATCCTGCTGCGCGGCAGCGGCGGGGACGACGATGACGACACCGAGGTGAAGACCGTGACCGGCTTCTGGCCGGTCTACTCGACCGCGTTCATGGCGGTCTTCATCAGCGAGTGGGGCGACCTGACCCAGATCACCACGGCCAACCTGGCCGCGAGCAACGGCACCTGGTCGACCGCGATCGGTTCGGCCGCCGCGCTGATGTCCGTCTCGGCCCTGGCGCTGCTCGCGGGCAAGTTCATCGCCAAGCGCGTACCGCTGAAGACCGTGCAGCGCATCGGCGGGATCTGCATGCTGGGACTGGCGATCTGGACGGGCGTGGAGATCTTCACCGGCTGAGGGCGGTGAAGCTGCTCGGGGGCGTACCGGTGGTGCCGGTACGCCCCCAGCCCTGTGCGCCTCATCCGCCTTCCCGCCTCGTCCTCCTCATCCGCCTCAGAACAGCGCCTGCACCCCGTCGCCCATCCGGTCGCCGCTCTCGAAGGCGAGCAGCCGCTGCTTGCGGTCCAGGCCGCCGCCGTATCCGGTGAGGCTGCCCGAGGCTCCGATGACCCGGTGGCACGGCACGATGATGCCGACCGGGTTCTTGCCGTTGGCCAGGCCTACCGCCCTCGATGCGCCCCGCTTGCCGAGCTCCTCGGCCAGTTCGCCGTACGTACGCGTCTCGCCGTACGGGATCTTGCTCAGCTCCGCCCAGACGCTCCGCTGGAACGGGGTGCCGTGCAGGTGGAGCGGGAGGTCGAAGGTGGTGAGCTCGCCGGCGAAGTACGCGGTGAGCTGGCGGATCACCTCGGGGAAGGGTTCCGGGTCCGGGACGCCGAAGGTCTCCTCGGGCGGGCGGTGGCGCTGGTCGGTCATGTACAGGGCGCTGAGTACGCCGTCGGTGGCGACGAGCGTCAGCGGGCCGTAGGGGCTGTCGACGACCGTGTGCTGCTTGGTGGGCGGGGACACAAGAGTGGTCATGGCGGGGCTTCCTCCGTCAGGCGGGCAGGTGGTTGATGGGGTGGTCGTCCACGGTCCAGAGGTACTGGACGGCGTACGCACGCCAGGGGCGCCAGTCGGCGGCCCGTGCGGTGAGGGCGGCGGGGGTGGCCGGGAGGCCGAGGCGTTCGGCCGCGCGGCGGATGCCGAGGTCGGTGGGGAGGAAGGCGTCGGGGTCGCCGAGGGCTCGCATGGCGATCGCCTCGACCGTCCAGGGGCCGAATCCGGGGAGTGCGGAGAGTTCGGTGCGTGCTCGCTCCCAGTCGGTGTCGGTGCCCAGCCGGAGCGTTCCGTCGGCGAGGGCGGCGACCAGGGTGGTGAGCGTGGTGCGGCGGGTGCGGGGCAGGGCCAGGGTCTCCGGGTCGAGTCCGGCCAGCGCCTCCGGGGTCGGGAAGAGGTGGGTGAGCCCGCCCTCGGGGTCGTCGACGGGCACTCCGTGCGCGGTGACCAGGCGGGCCGCGTGGGTGCGGGCGGCGGCGGTGGAGACCTGCTGGCCGAGGACCGCGCGTACGGCGAACTCGGCGCCGTCCACCGTACGCGGCACCCGGCGGCCGGGTCCCGCCTCCACCAGCGGGGCGAGCAGAGGGTCGGTGCGCAGCCGGTCGTCGACGGCGACCGGGTCCGCGTCCAGGTCCAGGAGCCAGCGGCACCGGCTGATGGCCTGGGTGAGGTCGCGGGGGTCGGTGAGGGAGAGCCGGGCGGCGATGTGGCCGGGCTGCGGGGTGAGGGCGACGGTGCCGTGGCCGTACGGGAGGGTCAGCGTGCGGCGGTAGGCGCCGTCCCGCCACTCCTCGACGCCGGGGACGGCGGTCGCGGCGAGGTGGCCGAAGAGGTTGCTGGGGTTGAGCGGGGCCCGGTACGGGAGGCGGAGCGCGATCACGCCGGGGGTGGCGGGGGCGAGGGGGCCGCGGGCGGCGCGGGTGCGCAGTTCGCCGGGGGCCAGGGCGAAGACCTCGCGGACGGTCTCGTTGAAGGTGCGGATCGAGGAGAACCCGGCGGCGAACGCCACCTCCGCCAGGGGCAGGGTGGTCGTCTCGATGAGGACGCGGGCGGTCTGGGCCCGCTGCGCGCGGGCCAGGGCCAGCGGTCCGGCGCCCAGCTCGGCGAGGAGCTGGCGTTCGATCTGCCGGGCGGAGTAGCCGAGCCGGGCGGCCAGGCCCGGCACGCCCTCGCGGTCGACGACCCCGTCCCGGATGAGCCGCATGGCGCGGGCCACCGAGTCGGCGCGGGCGTTCCACTCGGGGGAACCGGGGCTGGTGTCGGGGCGGCACCGCTTGCAGGCCCGGAATCCGGCCTGCTGGCAGGCGGCGGCGCTCGGGTAGAAGGTCATGTTGCGGACCTTGGGCGGAACGACGGGGCAGCTGGGGCGGCAGTAGATCCGGGTGGTGAGGACCGCGGTGAAGAACCAGCCGTCGAAGCGGGCGTCCTTGGACTGGACGGCCCGCACGCAGCGCTCGGTGTCGGTGTGCATGGTTCCAGGATGGTTCACCGGTCAGGGGCCTGGCTGGCGGAAATCCGACATGGGCCTCGGGGCCCGCAGACTGCGGCCCGTGGAGCCGCAGCCGTTCCCCCGGGTGTCAGCCGCGCATCGCGAGGACTTCCTCGAACTCCACATACGCGTGCGCGTCGAAGAGCACGAACCGCACCTCCTCGACCGGGGCGACGGTCTCCGCGAGCACCGTGCGCACGGCGATCCGTGCGCCGTCGTCCATCGGCCAGCCGTAGATGCCCGTCGAGATCGCCGGGAACGCGACGGTCCTGGCGCCCAGTTCGGCGGCCAGGTGCAGGGATTCGCGGTAACAGGAGGCGAGCAGCGCGGAGCGGTCCTGGGCTCCGGAGAAGACCGGGCCGACCGTGTGGACCACCCAGCGCGCGGCGAGGCGTCCGGCCGTGGTGGCGACGGCCCGGCCGGTGGCCAGGCCCTTGCCGTACTGCGAGGCGCGCAGCTCCCGGCAGGCGGCGAGGATCTCGGGGCCGCCGCGCCGGTGGATGGCCCCGTCGACCCCGCCGCCGCCGAGGAGCGAGGAGTTCGCGGCGTTGACGATGACGTCGACGGACTGGTCGGTGATGTCACCGCGGACCAGGCGGACCGCGGGGGTGACGGAGGTGCTCATGCGGACATCATGCCGCGCTCGACGCGCCCGTGCCGCCCGCTCACGCGGACCGGGCCCGCGGGACGGCACCGCCCTGCTCGCGGCGGCTGATTCAGGCGGCGCGCAGCCTGCGCCATACGGCCTTGGCGGCGTGGTGGCCGGACATGCCGTGCACACCGGGTCCGGGCGGGGTGGCCGAGGAGCAGAGGAAGACCGCCGGGTGCGCGGTCGCGTACGGAACGCGGGCGAGCTTGGGGCGGATCAGGGTCTGGAGGCCGGAGAAGGCTCCGCAGGCGATGTCGCCGCCGATGTAGTTGGCGTTGCGGGCGGCGAGTTCGGGCGGGCCGGAGACCGCGCGGGCCAGCACCAGGTCGCGGAATCCGGGGGCGAAGCGCTCCAGTTGGCGTTCGATGACGTCGGTGGCGTCGCCCTCCCAGCCGGCCGGGACATGTCCGTACACCCAGAAGACGTGGCGTCCCTCGGGGGCGCGGGAGGGGTCGGTGAGGCTGGGCTGGGCGGTGATGAGGAAGGGGACGGAGGGGTCGCGGCCGTCGACTGCGGCCCTGAGCGCGGTGTCGATGGTGCGGGCGTCGGGGCCGATGTGGACGGTGCCGGCGCGGCGGGCGGCCTCGGCGGTCCAGGGGACGGGGCCGGAGAGCGCGTAGTCGATCTTGAAGGCGGAGGCGCCGTAGCGGTAGTGGCTGTAGGCGGAGCCGAGGCCGGCGATACGGGCGAGCGCGGAGGGCGAGGTGTCGAAGATGTAGGCGCGGGCGGGCGGGAGTTCGTCGAGCCGCTTGACCTCGCTGCCGGTGCGGATGGTCCCGCCCTGTTCGCGGAGGTAGGAGGCGAGGGCGTCGGAGATGGCCTGCGATCCGCCGCGCGGCACCGGCCAGCCGTTCTCGTGGGCGGCGAGCGCGAAGACGAGGGCGATGGCCGAGGTGGCGAAGCCGCTGGTGGGGGCTATGGCGTGGGCGGCGAGCCCGGCGAAGAGACCGCGCGCCTTCTCGCCCTGGAAGCGCCGGGAGACCCAGGTGGCGGGCTGGAGGCCGAGCAGGCCGAAGCGGGCCAGCCGGTACGGGTCGCGGGGCAGGCCGTCCCAGGGGGTGCGCAGGAAGTCGGCGGCCAGAGTGTCCCAGCGGCCGGTGAAGGGGGCGACAAGGCGGCGGTAGGCGCCCGCGTCGGCGGGGCCGAGCGTCATCGCGCTCTCGCCGACGGAGCGGGTGAGGGCTGCGGCGGTGCCGTCGGGAAGGGGGTGGGCGAGGTCGACCTCGGGGTGCAGCCACTCCAGGCCGTGCCGGGCCAGGGGCATCGCCCGGAACGCGGGCGAGCCGATGCCGAGCGGGTGCACGGCGGAGCAGGGGTCGTGCCGGAACCCCGGCAGCGTCAGCTCCTCGGTGCGGGCGCCTCCGCCGACGGTGTCGTGCGCCTCGTGGACCTCCACGGCGAAGCCCCTGCGGGCCAGTTCGGCGGCGGCGGTCAGCCCGTTGGGCCCGGCCCCCACGACGACCGCATCGAGCATCGACGTCACCTTGGGACTCCTTCGTCGGCCGGCAGGCGGAACCCCAGGGTATTCGGGCCCACCGAAAGCGCGGACGCGGGGACCCCGGGCCCGGCCCGGCAAGGGGCCGGGCCGGACCGCCCAGGGTGGGTCAGCCGCCCAGGGTGGGTCAGCCGCCCGCCCTCAGGGCGGCCAGGACACGCTGGGCGGTGGCCTCGTCGCGGGCGGCCGTGAACGGCAGGTCATTGCCGCCCGCGATCCGGTACGGGGCACCGGACAGGGTCGCCTGGGCGCCCCCCGCCTCGGTGACCAGGAGCAGGCCCGCCGCATGGTCCCAGGCGAGCTCCCAGTTGAAGGCGACGGCATCCTGGGCACCACGGGCGACCGCCAGGTATTCGAGCCCGGCCGAGCCGCAGGGGCGGGGGGCGATGCCTTCGGTGCGCAGGCCGAGCAGGGCCCGCTTCTGCGCCTCGGTGGTGTAGTCGGGGTGCGACATCGCCACGTTCAGTACGGCGCCGGGGGCGGGCGCGCCGGAGCGCACCGGCGTGCCGTTCAGGGTGGCGCCCCGGCCGCGTACGGCGACGGCCATCTCGCCCAGGACCGGTGCGTACGTCCAGGAGGCGTGGACCTCGCCGTGCAGGGCGAGGGCGACCAGGGTGCAGAAACCGGCCTCGCCCCGGACGAACTGGCGGGTGCCGTCGACCGGGTCGACGATCCAGACCGGGGCGTCGCCGCCGAGGGCGTCGTAGACCGCGGGGTCGGCGTGGACGGCCTCCTCGCCGACGACGACCGAGCCGGGCAGCAGCTTGGTGAGGGCGGCGGTGAGGTGCTCCTCGGCCAGCCGGTCGGCGGCGGTGACCAGGTCGTGCGGGCCGCTCTTCTCGATGATCTCGTGGGCGGCGAGCTTCCGGTGGCGCGGCATGATCTCGGCCGCGGCCGCGGCGCGCACGACCGCCTCGACCTCGGCGAGCGGTCCGGTGGGCCCGGCGGTTCCGTAAAGGAAGTCATCGATCATGGCTCCAGCTAAGCACGGTCCGCCGGGGCCCTTCGGACCGGAGCGTTTCGGGCCACTGGAGGTGAGCATTCCGTTGCAGCAGGTGAGCTGCGCCGATAGTCTCGTTGATCAGATTCAGTAATCAGTGAACGAGCTGTACGTGTGGACGCAGGACGCAAGACAAGACGCAAGAGGAGAGAGCAGAAGAGACGTGACCCCTCTCATCGAATGTACTGATGTCACCAAGAAGTTCGGTGACTTCACCGCGCTGAGCCGACTGAACCTGACGGTCCCCCTGGGCGTGATCTACGGCTACCTGGGCCCCAACGGAGCGGGCAAGAGCACCACCCTCCGTATGCTCATGGGCCTCTCCCGGCCCACGTCGGGCCAGGTCAGGGTGTTCGGCCAGGACCCGACCGACTCCGAGGTCCGGCGGCGCATCGGCTACCTCCCCGGCGAACTGCGGCTGGACGAACGGCTGACCATCGAGCAGACGCTGACCTCCTGGGCGCGGCTGCGGGGACTGACCGACACCTCCTACCGGGACGAGCTGGTCCAGCGGTTCGGCGTCGACCCGTCCCGGCAGGTGCACGGGCTCTCCACCGGCAACCGCCGCAAGGTCGGCCTCGTCGGCGCCTTCATGGCCCGGCCGGAGCTGCTGATCCTCGACGAACCGACCAACGGGCTGGACCCGTTGATGCAGCAGGTGTTCCTGACCACCGTCGAGGAGGCCCGGGAGCACGGGCAGAGCGTGCTGCTCTCCTCGCACATCCTCTCCGAGGTCGAGCGGGTCGCGGACCTGGTCGCCGTACTCCAGGGCGGCAAGCTCGCCGCCTCCGGGCCGACGCGCGAGCTGCGCCGTCAGGCCGCGCAGCGCTTCCACATCACCTTCGCGGAGGGCCAGGACGTGCCGCTCGACGCGCTGGCCGCCCTGGACGGGGCATCGGCCGTGGAGCGGCGCCGGCCGGAGGGCCAGGAGGTCTCCCTGGCCTGGGCGGGCTCGCCCGACGCGCTGCTGACCTTGCTGGCGGGCCACCGGATCACCACCCTCACCGCGCCCGAACCGGACCTGGAGGAAGCGTTCCTGGAGTACTACCAGCAGGACGTCCCCGGCAGCCGGAGCTCCACCGCCGAGGAGCCCTCCCTGGCCGCCGATCCGGCGCGGTAGCGAAGCCGGCCGCCACCGCCACGGATCAACAGTCATCAAGGCCGCTCCCCCGGGCCGGCCGGAAGGGAAACACATGTCATCGCCCAGCTCGGAGATCTTCCGGCGCGGAGTACAGATCCAGAAGCGCACCCTGATCGCCTGGTCGGCCGCGCTGGTCCTGCTCGCACTCTCCGTCGTCGGCGCCTGGCCCTCGATGGAGAGCTCCGGCGCCCTGGAGGACTTCTCCACAGGTCTGTCGCCGGAGCTGGCCGCCGCGCTCGGGGTCGACCAGATCGCCAGCGCCAGCGGCTATCTCAAGGGCAATCTGTACGCGGTCCTGCTGCCGCTGCTCCTCGGCCTGATGGCCGTCACCGCCACCGCCGCCCTGACCGGGGGCGACGAGGAGGCCGGGCGGCTCGAACTGCTGCTCGCACTGCCGGTGGCCCGCCGCCAGGTCTTCCTGGTGCGCTTCCTCTGCGTGGCCTTCGGCCTGGCCCTCACCAGCGTGCTGGTCTGGCTGTCGGTGTACGGCTCGGTGGTTTCGTACGACATGGACGTCTCCACCGGCGGGGTGGCCGCGGTGACGCTGACCGTCGCCCTGCTGGCCGTGCTGCACGCGGGGATCGCGTACGCCATCGTCGGGTTCGGCCTCGGGCGCGGTCCCGCGCTGGGCGTGGCGGCGGGGGTGCTCGTCGTCGGGTACCTGCTGCACGGCATCGCGCCGATGTCCGACGCCCTGGAGCCGCTGGCCAACGTCTCCCCCTGGGAGTGGGCGCTGGGCAGCGACCCGCTGGTCAACGGCGTCCCGTGGGGCGGGGTCGCGCTGCTGGTGGCCGTCTCGGCCGTGGTCGTCGCCGCCGGGACGTACGCGGTGGACCGGCGCGACATCAAGAACGCCTGACCAGCGGGTCCGCGCCCGCCCGGAGCGGCCCGGCGTCTCCCCCGGAGGCGCCGGGCCGGCCCTTTCCCGGATCCCCGCCACTTCCCGTAACATCCGCTCGGCGGGCCACCGGCTGACCGTCGCCTTCCTCAAGGCCTGAGAACCCAGCGAGACCATGACTGACCACGACAGCACGCCCGACGCCGGATCGTCCCCGGCCCCCGGACCCGACGGGTTCAGCGCGGGGGAAGCCTCCTTCATCAGCGAGATGGGCTCGCTGATGGAGCGCTGGGGCCTCCCCCAGGCCACCGGCCGCCTCTTCGGCTACCTCCTGCTGCGCAACAAGCCGGTGGACCTCGACACCATGACCCGCGAGCTCGGCCAGGCCAAGAGCGGACTCAGCGTGGCCGCCCGCCAGTTGGAGGCCTGGACCCTGGTGCGGCGCTCCACCAGGCCCGGCAGCAGGCGGATCGATTACGAGGCGGTGGGCGACCTTCAGCACCTGCTGCTGGTGAACAACGCCCATATGCGCAAGTTCACCGAGACGCTGAGCTCGGGCATCCCGGTGGCGCACGGCGAGGCCAGGGACCGGCTGGCCTCGCTCGCCGACCTGTTCAGCGGGTTCGTGGAGCAGACCGAGGCGCTGGTGGCCGACTGGGAAGCCCGGCGCACCACGTCCTGACCCGGCCGGGGGGCGGGCGCCGGGGCGTGCCGACCGTCCCGGATGATCGCGCCGGCCGTCTCCGGATGATTCGGACGGGCTGCCGGGGGCAGGCGATCCGCCGGACGGCCGATCGCCGCCGACCCGTCGGAAGCCTCTTTCCGGTACACGTCGGCGGGGCGCCGATCCTGGCCGGACCGGGCCTACCGTCGGCCTGGTCAGCCACCCCGACCAACGGAGATGTACGACATGGCAAAGATCCTTTTCGTGGTGACCGGCGCGGACCACTGGACCCTGGCGGACGGCACGGCCCATCCGACGGGCTTCTGGGCCGAGGAGGCCGTGGCCCCGTACCAGGTGTTCACCGGCGCCGGTCACGAGGTGGTCGTCGCCACCCCGGGCGGCGTCGTCCCGACCGTGGACCGCGGCAGCCTGACCCCCGACGTCAACGGCGGCCAGGAGGGCGCCGACAAGGTGGCGGCGGGTCTTGAGGCGTTCGAGGAGCTGCGGCGGCCGGTCGCGCTGGAGAACGTGGACCTGGACGCGTACGACGCCGTCTTCTACCCGGGCGGCCACGGCCCGATGGAGGACCTCGCGGTGGACCCGGCCTCCGGCCGGCTGCTCACCGAGACCCTGGCGTCGGGCAAGCCGCTCGGCGTCGTCTGCCACGCCCCGGCGGCGCTGCTGGCCGCCACGGGTCCGGACGGCACCAACGCGTTCACCGGCTACCGGCTGACCGGCTTCACCAACGCCGAGGAGACCCAGGCGGGCTTCGCGGACAAGGCGAAGTGGCTGCTCCAGGACCGGCTGGTGGCGCTCGGCGCGGACTTCCAGGAGGGCGAGCCCTGGGCGCCGTTCGTGATCACCGACCGGAACCTGGTGACCGGTCAGAACCCGGCCTCCTCCACACCGCTGGCCGAGGAGCTGCTGAAGCGGATCGGCTGACCGGGACCGCTCCCGTGACGCCCGCGCCCCGGCCCGGCGTGGTACGGCCGGTCAGGCTGGTACGGCCACGTGTGCGCGGGCGTCACCAGTCCCGCTGCCCCGGCGGCTCGCAGAGCTCCAGGACCACGGCGCCCGAGTCCGGCTCCTCCCCCGCGAGGGGCTTCACGCGGGCGCCGACCGTCACCATCTGCGGTGCGGCGCCGACGACCTGGCAGCGGAAGACGAAACCCTCGGGGAAGCGGACCAGGGATTCGTTGCGCGCCGCCTCGGTATAGCGGTGGACCACGGCGGTCCGTACGACCACCCCGTGGCCGGTGGTGCGTTCCGGCTCCAGTTCGCTGGACGCGCACACCGGGCAGAGCAACCGCCGGAAGGAGGCGGTGCCGCACCAGCGGCAGCGGTTGTAGGAGAGGCCGCACTCCTCGTGCGCCTTCTGGACGGTGCCCATTCCTGCCTGAGACACGGATCGACCCCCTGCGCTCGACTCGGACGCGCCGCACCTGGCTGACGGCGCGTCCGCACCATATGGCACTGAGTGCCGGAGAGTAAAGGCACTGAGTGCCGATTATTACCGAGTTCTTGCCGCGCCTGTGGTCCGGTGCCGCCGCCGGACCCGCTCAGCTCTCGCCGACGGCCGCCTCGATCTGCTGCACGACGCGCCACATGGGGGTGCCTTTGGCGGCCACCATGACGATGACCTCGTTGTCGCCGGATCCGGCGGTGATGCCGCCGGCCGGCACCGGTTTCTCCAGCCGCCTCTCAAGCTGTTCCTCCAGCGCGGGCGAGGGCTCGGCGGGCCGCTCCCACACATCCCGTACCAGGTCTAGGGCATGATCCACAGCCGCTTCGGGATCCCCCGCACCGCCCGAACGCAGCCACAGCCGCAGCCCGTTGTTGTGCGCGGCGACCACGGAGGCGGCGATCACCTCGGCCCTCAGCTCCCCGTCACCGTCGGCCCCGAAGCGGCCCCGGAGGTGACCGGCGAGCGTCTGTTCGTACCGGCGCACCACGGAGAGTTCGTACGTCCGCAGTCCGGGCACCTCCCGGGTGAGCCGGTAGCGCTGTACGGAGAACTCGGGGTCGGCCGCGTACATCCGGAGCACGATCCGCGCCGCGTCGCACACCGCGCCCACCGGATCGCCGTCGTCCACAGCGGCCAGGAATTCCGTCATCTCGGCGAGACAGCGCTCATGATCCGGGAAGACCACGTCCTCCTTGGAGGGGAAGTACCGGAAGAAGGAGCGCCGCCCCACCCCGGCCCGCGCCACGATGTCGTCGACCGTCGTCCGCTCGAAACCCCGCTCCAGGAAGAGCTGGAAGGCAGCCTGGGCGAGCACCTCCCGCATGGGTGCCTTCTTCTCGGGTCCGCGTGCCTCGCTCATGCGGCGAAACGTAGCATCGGAAGGAGGGTTTTGGCACTGGGTACCTTTACAGAGGGTACTGAGTACCATAAGGTCACCCTTAGAAACCACACCCAGGTGGGACCGGGCCCGATCGGCAGGGGACCACACCCAGGTAGGCAGGAGAGCCGGCGTGAGCTTGAGGATCGTTGTCTGTGTGAAGTACGTGCCCGACGCGACCGGTGACCGGCATTTCGCCGATGACCTGACGCTGGACCGTGATGATGTCGACGGTCTGCTGTCGGAGCTGGACGAGTACGCGGTCGAGCAGGCGTTGCAGATCGCGGATGCGGCGGACGATGCGGAGATCACCGTGGTGACGGTGGGTCCGGAGGATGCCAAGGACGCGTTGCGCAAGGCGTTGTCGATGGGTGCGGACAAGGCTGTGCACGTCGAGGACGACGATCTCCACGGCACCGATGTGATCGGTACGTCGCTGGTTCTGGCGAAGGCGGTCGAGAAGACCGGCTTTGACCTGGTGATCTGCGGGATGGCTTCCACCGACGGTGTGATGGGTGTGCTGCCGGCGCTGCTGGCGGAGCGTCTGGGTGTGCCGCAGGTGACGCTGCTCTCCGAGGTCGCGGTGGACGGTGGTGTGGTGACCGGGCGGCGTGACGGTGACACCGCTTCCGAGCAGCTTGAGGCCTCGCTCCCGGCGGTGGTGTCGGTGACCGACCAGTCCGGCGAGGCCCGCTACCCGTCGTTCAAGGGGATCATGGCGGCGAAGAAGAAGCCGGTCGAGTCGCTGGATCTGGACGATCTGGGCCTGGACGCGGACGAGGTGGGTCTGGCGGGTGCGTGGACCGCGGTCGATTCGGCGACCGAGCGTCCGGCGCGGACGGCGGGCACGATCGTGAAGGACGAGGGCGAGGGCGGCAAGCAGCTCGCCGAGTTCCTCGCGGGCCAGAAGTTCATCTAGGCCCCGGCCCCCTGTCTGTCCCCTCCTTCTTCTCTTCTCTCGTCTGGAGTGCGTTGTCATGGCTGAAGTTCTTGTTCTGGTCGATCACGTGGACGGTGCGGTCCGCAAGCCCACCCTGGAGCTGCTGACGCTGGCCCGCCGGATCGGTGACCCCGTAGCCGTCGCTCTCGGTGCCGGCGCGGAGGGCACCGCGGGTGTGCTGGGTGAGCACGGTGCGGTGAAGGTGCTGACCGCGGATGCCCCGGAGTTCGCGGACTATCTGGTGGTGCCGAAGGTCGACGCGCTGCAGGCCGCGTTCGACGCGGTGGGCCCGGTGGCGGTGCTGGTGGTGTCCTCGGCCGAGGGCAAGGAGATCGCCGCCCGTCTCGCGCTGCGGACCGGCTCCGGGATCATCACCGACGCCACCGACCTGGAGGCCGGTGAGCAGGGTCCGGTCGCGACGCAGGCCGCGTTCGCCGCCTCCTACACCACGAAGTCCCGGGTCTCCAAGGGGGTTCCGGTCATCACGGTCAAGCCGAACTCCGCCCCCGTCGAGCCCGCCGCCGCCGCCGGCACCGTCGAGGCCCTGTCGGTGTCGTTCAGTGACGGCGCCACGGGGACGAAGGTGACCTCCCGTACGCCGCGTGAGTCGACCGGGCGCCCGGAGCTGACCGAGGCCGCGATCGTCGTCTCCGGCGGCCGTGGCGTCAACGGTGCGGAGAACTTCCCCCTCATCGAGGCCCTCGCCGACTCCCTCGGTGCCGCGGTGGGTGCCTCGCGGGCCGCGGTGGACGCGGGCTGGTACCCGCACACCTCCCAGGTCGGCCAGACCGGCAAGTCCGTCTCCCCCCAGCTCTACATCGCCTCCGGTATCTCCGGCGCGATCCAGCACCGGGCCGGGATGCAGACCTCGAAGACCATCGTCGCGGTCAACAAGGACGCCGAGGCCCCGATCTTCGACCTCGTCGACTACGGCGTCGTCGGCGACCTCTTCACCGTCGTCCCCCAGCTCACCGAAGAGATCAACACCCGCAAGGGCTGACACACCCAAGCAAACACACGAACAACACCCGCCTGGGCCGCACGGTGCACCCCACCGCGCGGCCCAGCGCCGTACTACCGCCGCTCTTCGGCTATGCGGCTCGGTACGCCACCCCGGTCGTCCGCACCGAGTCCGAACGTGGTGAAGGCCGTCCGGTCCGGCAGCGGGTAAGTCTCCTTGCCCGTCAGCGCGTTGATGATGACGGCGGACCGCCAGGCGGCCAGGCCCAGGTCGGGGGCGCCGACCCCGTGCGTATGCCGTTCCGCGTTCTGCACGAAGACCGATCCGTCGATCTCGGGTGCCAGGACGAGCCGTTGGGCCTCGTCGACCTGCGGGCGCCCGGCGTCGTCGCGGACGATGTACGGGTCCATCGCGGCGAGCAGCGTGTCGACGGGGCGCTCCCGGTACCCGGTGGCGAGGACCACCGCGTCCGTGGTCAGCCTGCCCCGGGCCTCCTGCTGGCCGTGCTCCACGGCCAGTTCGATGCGGCCGCTCCCCGTGACGGTGGCGCCGGTGACCTCGATGCCGGGCGTGAGGGTCACGTCGGGCCAGCCGCCGCCGAGGCTGCGGCGGTACAGCTCGTCGTGGATGTCCCCGAGGGTGTCCCCGCTGACCCCCTTGTAGAGCTGCCACTGGCTGGGCAGCAGGCGGTCCCGGGTGGCCTGCGGGAGCCCGTGGAAGTAGCGCGTGTAGTCCGGGGTGAACTGCTCCAGGCCGATCTTGCTGTACTCCATGGGCGCGAAGGCCGGGGTACGGGCGAGCCAGGTGAGCCCCTCCGCGCCCTCCGGCCTCAACCGCAGCAGGTCCAGCAGGACTTCGGCGCCGGACTGGCCCGACCCGACGACGGTGACGTGCCGGGCGGCGAGCAGCCGGTCCCGCTGGGCGAGGTAGTCGGCGGAGTGCAGGACGAGGGGTACGGAGTCCGCCTCCAGGGCCCTCAGCGGCTCGGGGACATGGGGCGCGGTGCCGACGCCGAGGGCGAGGTTACGGGTGTGGGTGAGCCCGCTCCCGAGGCTCTCGCCGTCCGGTCCGAGCCGGGTGAAGTCGACGGCGAACGCGCTCTCCCCCGCGTCCCAGGCGATGGCGTCGACGCGGTGGCCGAAGTGGGTGGAGGGCAGTTCGGTGCTCACCCAGCGCAGGTAGTTGTCGAACTCGGAGCGGTGGATGTGGAAGCGCTCGGCGAAGTAGAACGGGAAGAGCCTGCGCCGCGTCTTGAGGTAATTGAGGTAGCACCAGGGGCTGATCGGGTCCACCAGGCTCACCAGGTCTGCCAGGAACGGGACTTGGAGGGTCGCTCCTTCGATGAGCAGGCCGGGGTGCCAGTGGAAGGCGGTGCGCTGTTCGTGGAAGGCGCTGCGCAGGCCGGGTACGCCGTCGGCGAGTGCGGCGAGCGACAGGTTGAAGGGCCCTGCGCCCACCCCCAGCAGATCGAGAGGCGGGGTTCGCGGTCCGGGCGTCATCGGGTTCCTCCAACGGAATTCGTGCGCGTCAGCAACGTCATGGCGAACGTCATGGCGACAGCCTTTCCGCCGCCGGGGCGCCGGTACCGCCGGCGGCGGAAAGGCTGTTGCCGTCTTCGGCCGCCGCCGCCCGCTCCGCCGCCTCCGTCACCAGGTCGAGCAGCGGAAGCAGGTCGGCGCTCGCGGCGGCGGGGTGCAGCAACGTGGCCTTGAGCCAGAGCCGGCGCCTCCCGTCGCCGTCTTCGGCCACCGCCCGTCCGAGGACGGCCCGGCCGTCCATGAGCAGGGTGCGGCGGACCTCGGCGACGACGGCGTCCCCGGCCTCCGCTTCCCGCTCGTCGGCCACCACCGGCCGGAACAGCACGGTGCTGATCCCGATCGCGCCGGGCCGGCGGCGCAGTGCGGGCCGGGCGTCGACGGCCCGGCCGAACTCCTCCGCCGTACGTACGCAGTGCTCGACCAGTTCGCTCAGTCCCCGGCGTCCCAGCGCCCGGAAGGTGACCGCCATCTTCAGGGCGTCGGGGCGCCGGGTCGTACGGACCGAGCGGCCCAGCAGGTCGGGGAGCCCGGCCTCGGTGTCGTCGTCGGCGTTGAGGTAGTCGGCGCGCAGGGACAGCGGGGCGAGCAGGGCGGTGTCCGCGACGGCGAGCACTCCGGCGGCGACCGGCTGCCAGCCGAGTTTGTGGAGGTCGAGCGTTACGGAGACGGCCCGGTCGAGCCCCGAGAGCCGGGGCGCCAGGCGCTCGCTGAACAGCAGGGGCCCGCCGTACGCCGCGTCGACGTGGAGCTCGGCTCCGAACCGCTCCGCGATCCGGGCTATCTCGGGGAGCGGGTCGATGCGCCCCTCGTCGGTGGTCCCGGCGGTGGCGACGACCAGGACCGGTCCGCCGCCGAGCCCGGCCAGGGTGCGGTCGAGGGCGGCGGGGTCGATGCGGCCGTCGTGGCAGGCAACGATGGCGGGGGCGGGCAGGCCGAGCATCCAGGCGGCGCGGTGCACGCTGTGGTGGGCGTTGGCCCCGGTCACCACACGCAGCGGGCCGGGCGCCGCCCGTTCGCGGGCGAGGAGCAGGGCGACCAGGTTGGACTCGGTGCCGCCGCTGGTGATGAGGGCGTCGGGCGCGGGGGCTTCCGGGTGGACGAGCCGGGCCAGTGCGGCGCTGGTCAGCTTCTCGATGACCCCGGCGGCGGGTGCCTGGTCCCAGGAGTCCATCGACGGGTTCAGTGCGGCCCCCGCCAGCTCCGCCGCGGCCGCCACCGCCAGCGGCGGGCAGTGCAGATGGGCGACGCACGCGGGGTCGGCCGGGTCGGCGGCCCCCTCGGCGACGGCCCGTACCAGGTCCGCGAGCGCGGCCTCGGCGCCGATGCCCTCCTCGGGCAGCACCGGTGCGGCCAGGGCGGTGGTCCGCCGGGCCACCTCGTCCGGTCCTCCGGCGGGCAGCGGTCCGCCCCGGGCCCGGGCGGCGGACTCCAGGGTGTCCAGGACGACCGCGGTCAGGGCGCGCAGATGGCCGGGTCCGTCGACGCCGCCCGCGAGCGGGGCTCCCGTACCGGCGCTCACGCCGCACGCCGCACGGGGAGTTCGGCGGACAGCAGGCCCTGAGCACGCTCCATGGCGAAGCCCTTCGATCGGAGTGCAAGATCCACAACCGGGATTCGCTGGTTAGGCTAACCTAACTCCACCGTTGGGGAAGAACGCACTCCGGTCGGCCGGACCTGGCGAACCGGCCTGCCGCCGAACCGAGTCGGGGGCGCGTGCCCCGGTACGGGAGCGGCGGTGGCCGCTCCCGTACCGGGTCGGATCACGCCGCTTCGGTGGGCAGCTCCGCGCGGATCTCCCGCGCGGCGGCGACCAGGTTCTCCAGGGAGGTCCGGGTCTCGGGCCACCCCCGGGTCTTCAGGCCGCAGTCGGGGTTCACCCACAGGCGTGTCGCCGGGATGGCCTCAAGTCCCTTGCGCAGCAGGGTGGCTGCCTCTTCGGTGCTCGGGATGCGCGGGGAGTGGATGTCGTAGACGCCGGGTCCGGCCTCACGCGGGTAGCCGTGGGCGGCCAGTTCGCGGGCGACCTGCATGTGGGAGCGGGCGGCCTCCAGGCTGATGACGTCGGCGTCGAGGTCGTCGATGGCCTGGACGATGTCGCCGAACTCCGCGTAGCACATGTGGGTGTGGATCTGGGTGTCCGGCCGCACCCCGGAGGTGGCGAGGCGGAAGGACTCCGTCGCCCACTCCAGGTACGCGGCGTGGTCGGCGGCCCGCAGCGGCAGCGTCTCGCGCAGGGCGGGCTCGTCGACCTGGATCACCGAAGTGCCGTTCGCCTCCAGGTCGTTCACCTCGTCGCGCAGGGCGAGGGCGACCTGGCGGGCGGTCTCGCCGAGCGGCTGGTCGTCACGGACGAAGGACCAGGCGAGCATGGTGACCGGGCCGGTGAGCATGCCCTTGACGGGGCGCTCGGTGAGCGACTGCGCGTACGCCGTCCAGCGCACCGTCATCGGCTCGGGGCGCGAGATGTCCCCGGCGAGGACCGGCGGGCGGACGTAGCGGGTGCCGTACGACTGGACCCAGCCGTGCTGCGTGGCGAGGTAGCCGGTGAGCTGCTCGGCGAAGTACTGGACCATGTCGTTGCGTTCGGGCTCGCCGTGGACCAGGACATCGATCCCGGCCTTCTCCTGGAAGGAGAGGACCTCGCGGATCTCGTCCTTGATCCGCTCCTCGTACCCGGCCTCGTCGATCCGGCCCGCGCGCAGGTCGGCGCGGGCGGTGCGGAGTTCGGTGGTCTGCGGGAACGAGCCGATCGTGGTGGTCGGCAGGAGCGGCAGACCGAGGTGGGCGCGCTGGGCCACGGTCCGCTCGGCGTACGGCTGGGAGCGGCGGCCGTCGGCGTCGGTGATGGCCGCCGTACGGGCCCGGACGGCCGGGTCACGGGTGATGACGGCGTCGGTGCGGGAGGCCAGGTCGGCCCGGTTGGCGGCGATTTCGGCGGCGATGGCCTCGGTGCCGGCGGACAGGCCGCGTGCCAGGACGACGATCTCCTGGGTCTTCTGGCGGGCGAAGGCGAGCCAGCGGGCGACCTGCGGGTCGATGTCGTGTTCGGCGGCGGCGTCCAGCGGGACGTGCAGGAGGGAGGAGGAGGCGGAGACATCGACGTGGTCCGCGAGGCCGAGGAGCGTGCCCAGGGTGGCGAGCGACTTCTCGTAGTCGTTGATCCAGATGTTGCGGCCGTTGACGACGCCCGCGATTAGGCGCTTGCCGGGCAGGCCGCCGGCCGCCGCGAGGTCGGTGAGGTTCGCGGCGCCGGACTCGGTGAAGTCCAGCGCGAGCCCCTCGACCGGGGACTTGGCGAGCACCGGAAGCGCCTCGCCGAGCCGTCCGAAGTAGGAGGCGACGAGCAGCTTGGACCGGTCCGTGAGGCCGCCGAGCTCGCGGTAGGCGCGGGCGGCGGCGTTCAGCTCGGCCGGGGTGCGGTCCTGGACGAGGGCGGGCTCATCCAGCTGCACCCACTCGGCGCCTGCGGCCCGGAGGTCGGCGAGGACTTCGGCGTACACGGGCAGGAGCCGGTCGAGGAGGGTCAGCGGCTCGAAGTCGGCGGCGATCCCGGGGGCCGCCTTGGCGAGCAGGAGGTAGGTGACCGGGCCGACGAGGACCGGGCGCGGGGTGTGGCCCAGCGCGAGGGCTTCCTTCAGCTCGGCGACCTGCTTGGCGGAGTCGGCGGTGAACACCGTGTCCGGGCCCAACTCGGGCACGAGGTAGTGGTAGTTGGTGTCGAACCACTTGGTCATTTCGAGCGGGGCCACGTCCTGCGTACCGCGGGCCATGGCGAAGTAGCCGTCGAGGGCGTCGGTACGGACCGCCTCGCGGTGCCGCTCGGGGACAGCGCCGACCATGACACTGGTGTCCAGGACGTGGTCGTAGTACGAGAAATCACCGGTCGGCACCTCGTGGACTCCGGCCTCGGCGAGCTGCTGCCAGGTTCCCCTGCGCAGTTCGGCGGCGGTCCGCCGGAGGGTGTCCGCGTCGACGCGGCCCTTCCAGTAGCCCTCGATGGCCTTCTTCAGTTCACGGTTCTGACCCTGGCGGGGGTAGCCGTACACGGTGGCCCGTGCTGCCGCGGCTGCGGGCTTCGCTGTCACGTGACTCTCCTTCGCGAGCATGTCTCCAGCTGATCCCGGGACGGGACGCGGACGCGCGAAGGGGTGACCGAACCGGGCGGAAAACGCGACACGCTTGACCGTGTCCGTCCACCCGACGGTTACGCCGACCCGCCCACGAGGTCACCGGGAACTCCGCACGCGAACGGTCGCGTGCGGGCAACGGGCAGGTCTTCGGACTCGCGGGCACGTCTGCCGGGGGCAGACACCTACTGGCCGTCGCTTCCCAGACCCGGCCGGGTCCAGTGCGTATGACGGCGGTCGTTCCCGCTCACCGCTGCGGGGCAGTCCCGGATTCCCACCGGGTTCCCTCTTACGACACCCTGCCTGGCGGACAGGGCGAACCAGCTGCACCGGCCACCCTAAGGGGACGACCGCCGGGCGCACACCGTTGTTCACACTTCGGACGGTGATATGAGACACGGCCTCCGGTCACGTCCCGAACTGCCGAGGAACGTCCTCCGAACGGGTGAAGAAGGGCATTGGAACGGTCCGCGCACCCATCCGAACCGGCAGGTGGCACCGAATGGTCGGCACAGGGGCGCGGAGCGGGCGCTCCTGGAACACTGCCCGGGACCGGATCCGGCATCCTGGCACGATCCGGCCCCGGGCAGGCAGTTCGCGCCGGTTTTCCCCCCTGGGCAGGCGGTTCGCGTCGGCATTCCTCCCCCGGGCGGCAGTGCGCGCGCCGGCCCTCCTCGCCCTGTTCCGCCGTTCG
Organism: Streptomyces cyaneofuscatus; assembly: GCF_033109485.1. Taxonomy (NCBI): domain Bacteria; kingdom Bacillati; phylum Actinomycetota; class Actinomycetes; order Kitasatosporales; family Streptomycetaceae; genus Streptomyces; species Streptomyces cyaneofuscatus. The sequence continues at coordinate 1,135,739 of NZ_CP137002.1, forward strand.
TCGCCGGTTCGCTGACTCACGGTCAGGTCGTGGTGGCACGGTGACTCAGATGTAACCAAATGGCGTAGGCGAGCCGGAACCACCGAGGGTCACAGGCCGTTCTTCTTGCCAATACACGGCCGCCGACCCACGGCGGCGATGAGCGAGAGAAGCAGTAGATGAAGAAGACAGTCGGGTGGGCTCAGGACGGCGACGACTGGACGATCACCGTGAACGGCACGCTGTACCGGGCCGTCGAGCGCCCCACGGACGGGCGCGTGCACAACTATCTGGTGCGGGGGAACGACCTGACCGCCGAGTGCCCGAGCCTCGGTCATGGGCTCGGAGTGATCCGGGCGCACGAGTCCCGGAGCTGACCTCCGGCCGGTCCGGCGACCAGGACGTGTCCGGGGTGCGGCGGCCGCCCGCGCCTCGACGCGACCCGCCGCCCTGCGTCACGTCACCCGCTCACCTGTCCGGGCCCCCGCTCGCGGGCCGGGGCCCCTCAGCTGTCCGTGCCTGCCGCCTCAGCTGTCCGTGCCGCGTGGGCCCGCCCCGAGGTCGGCACCCTCCGGCCGGTGGCGCAGCAGATACGTGTCCATGATCCAGCCGTGCCGTTCGCGGGCCTCGGCGCGCACCCGGCTGATCCGCTCGGCGACCTCGTCGAGCGGCCCGGAGACCAGGAGTTCGTCCGGGGTGCCGATGTAGGCGCCCCAGTAGATCCACAGCCCCCTGCCCGTCAGATGGGTGAAGCTCTCGTGGCCGTCGAGCATCACCACGATGTCGCCGTCGTCGTCCGGGAACCCCTCGGCGAGCCGCCGCCCGGGGGTGATGTGGATGGGGCGGCCGACCTGGTTCAGGGAGGTGCGGTGGCGGGCGGCGAGCGCGGAGACGCTGCTGATCCCGGGGATCACCTCATGGCCGAATTCCACCGTGCCCCGGTCCCGGATGTCCTCCAGGATCGCGAGGGTGCTGTCGTACAGGGACGGGTCGCCCCACACCAGGAACGCGCCGGTCTCCCCCGGCGCCAGCTCCTCGATGATCAGCCGCTCGCAGATGTCGGCGCGGCGGTGGCGCCAGTCGTGCACCGCCGAGGTGTAGCGCCCCCGGTCGTCCTGGGTACGGTCCCGCCAGGGGTCCTCGGCCTCCACGACCCGGTAGGGGCCGGTGAGGTGCTCGGCCAGGATGTCCCGCCGCAGCCGGGTCAGGGACTCCTTCTCCCGGCCCTTGCCGAGCACGAAGAAGACCTGCGCCCTGCGCATGGCCTTCACCGCGGCGAGGGTCAGGTGGTCGGGGTCGCCGGCGCCCATGCCGATGACGAGGATGTGCCGTGGTGCGTCGCTCATGTCGGCCGATCATGCCAGGAGCGGGGTGCGGGGCGCGCGATCGCGCCAGGCCTCGGGACGGAGGCCGGGGCGAGGCGGGGTGGACTTACTAGGACGTCCAACTATATGTTCGTGAGCAGAGGGGCGACCGGCATGGTGCCGGGCGCCTCGAAGGCCCGTGGTGTCAGGGAAGCCGGTGCGATTCCGGCGCGGTCCCGCCACTGTGACCGGGGAGTTCGTCCTCGCAGGACACGCCACTGACGGTGCAGAAGCCGTCGGGAAGGCATGAGGGCGCGCGCTGATCCGGGAGTCAGGATACCGGCCACGGGATTGTTCCGTGTTTCCACGAGGATGGAGCAGACACGCATGGCACCGGTCCGCACCCACGGCCCCGCAGGCACGTCCCGGCGAGCGGTTCTCCCCGCCCCCTGACGGCCCCGCCCTTCGCGTCCCCCCTGGCGGCAGCCCTTCCGCGCCCCCGCGCACCCGACCGGTGCGTGGGCCGGTGGCAGCCGTGCGCCATCCCCGGATCTCTCCTGACGATCTCACCGACGAGAGCAGGTTTCCATGGTCCGCGAACTCACCCATTTCATCGGCGGCAAGCACACGCCCGGCACCTCGGGCACGTACGGCGATGTCTACGACCCCAACACCGGCCGGGTGCAGGCCCGGGTGCCGCTGGCCGACCGGTCCGAGACCGAGGCGGCCATCGCCGACGCGGCACAGGCGCAGGTCGAGTGGGGCGAGTGGAACCCGCAGCGCCGGGCCCGCGTCCTGCTGCGCTTCCTCCAGCTGGTCGAGAAGGAGAAGGACTCCCTGGCCCGGCTGCTCTCCTCCGAGCACGGCAAGACCGTGGCCGACGCGCACGGCGACCTCTCACGCGGCCTGGACGTGGTGGAGTTCGCCGCGGGGGTGCCGCATCTGCTGAAGGGCGAGTTCAGCGACAACGCGGGCGCCGGGATCGACGTCCACTCGCTGCGCCGGCCGCTCGGCGTGGTCGCGGGCATCACCCCGTTCAACTTCCCCGCGATGATCCCGCTGTGGAAGGCCGCACCGGCTCTGGCCTGCGGTAACGCCTTCATCCTCAAGCCGTCCGAGCGGGACCCGTCGGTGCCGCTGCGGCTGGCGGAGCTGTTCCTGGAGGCGGGGCTTCCGCCCGGGGTCCTCAACGTCGTCAACGGCGGCAAGGAGGCCGTGGACACCCTGCTGGAGGACCCGCGCGTCAAGGCGCTCGGCTTCGTCGGCTCGACGCCGATCGCCGCGCACATCTACGCGACGGCCGCCGCCCACGGCAAGCGGGCGCAGTGTTTCGGCGGGGCGAAGAACCACATGATCGTGATGCCGGACGCCGATCTGGACCAGGCGGTGGACGCGCTGATCGGCGCCGGTTACGGCTCGGCGGGTGAGCGGTGCATGGCGATCTCGGTGGCCGTGCCGGTCGGTGAGGAGACCGCCGACGCGCTGGTGGCCCGGCTCACCGAGCGGATCGCCGAGCTGCGGATCGGGCGCTCGGACGACCCGGACGCCGACTTCGGGCCGCTGGTGGGCCGTGACGCGGTGGACCGGGTACGCGGCTATGTCGACCTCGGTGTCGAGGAGGGCGCCGAACTGGTCGTGGACGGGCGCGACTTCACCCTCGAAGGCCACGAGGACGGCTTCTTCGCGGGCGCCTCGCTCTTCGACCGGGTCACCCCGGACATGCGGATCTACCAGGAGGAGATCTTCGGCCCGGTGGTCTGCGTGGTGCGTGCGGCGGACTACGAGGAGGCCCTGCGGCTGCCCTCGGAGCACCTGTACGGCAACGGCGTCGCCCTCTTCACCCGCGACGGCGACATCGCCCGCGACTTCACCCGCCGGGTCGAGACGGGCATGGTCGGCGTCAACGTGCCGATCCCCGTGCCGGTGGCGTACCACACGTTCGGCGGCTGGAAGCGGTCCGGTTTCGGCGACCTCAACCAGCACGGGCCGGACGCCATCCGCTTCTACACCCGTACCAAGACCGTCACTTCGCGCTGGCCCGCCTCCGGGATCCGGGACGGCGCGAGCTTCACGATTCCGACCATGGGATGACTGCCGTGACCACCCTGCTCAGCGACGACCAGCTCGCGGTCGTCGAGACCACACTCGACTTCGCCCAGGAACACCTGGCCCCGCACGCCGTCGCCTGGGACCAGGACAAGCACTTCCCCGTCGACGTCCTGCGGAAGGCGGCGGGGCTCGGCCTCGGAGGTGTGTACGTACGGGAGGACCTGGGCGGCTCCGAGCTGTCCCGCTCCGACGGGGTCCTCGTCTTCGAGGCCCTGGCCACCGGCTGCCCGTCGGTGGCGGGCTACCTCTCGATCCACAACATGGTCGCCTGGATGGTCGACCAGTACGGCACCGAGGTCCAGCGCGGCCGGTATCTGCCGGAGCTCTGCACCATGGAGCAGCTGGGCAGTTACTGCCTGACCGAACCGGGCGCGGGCTCCGACGCGGCCGCGCTGCGCACGCGCGCGGTCCGCGACGGCGACCACTACGTGCTGACGGGGACCAAGCAGTTCATCTCCGGCGCGGGCGCCACCCACCTCTACATCGTGCTGGCCCGCACCGGCGAGGACGGGCCCGGCGGGATCTCCGCGTTCCTCGTCGAACGGGACGACGAGGGGCTCTCGTTCGGGGCCAACGAGAAGAAGATGGGCTGGAACGCGCAGCCCACCCGGCAGGTCGTGCTGGACGGGGTGCGCATCCCGGCCGACCGGATGCTGGGCGCCGAGGGCGAGGGTTTCCGGATCGCCATGAACGGCCTCAACGGCGGCCGGCTCGGCATCGCCGCCTGCTCGTTGGGCGGCGCGCAGAGCGCGCTGGACCGCTCGCTGGCCCATCTCGCGGACCGGGAGGCGTTCGGCGGGCCCTTGCTGAACGCGCAGGCGCTCCAGTTCCGGCTGGCCGACATGGCGACCGAACTCGCCGCCGCCCGAGCACTGGTGCGACAGGCCGCCGAGGCACTGGACCGGAAGGTGGGCGGGGCACCGGAGTTGTGCGCGATGGCCAAGCGCTTCGCCACCGACACCGGCTATTCCGTCGCCGACCGGGCGCTCCAACTCCACGGCGGTTACGGCTATCTGGCCGAGTACGGCATCGAGAAGATCGTGCGGGACCTGCGGGTCCACCAGATTCTGGAAGGGACCAACGAGATCATGCGCGTCATTGTGGCCCGGAGCCTGACGGGAGCCCTGCGATGACCGAGGAGCAGCTCGTACGGGTGCACACCGAAGGCCGTACGGGGGTGGTGACCCTGAACCGGCCGAAGGCGCTCAACGCGCTCACCCACGCGATGGTGGAGACGATCGCGGCGGCCCTGGACCGGTGGGAGCACGACCCGGAGGTGGCCACCGTGGTCATCACCGGGGCCGGGGAGCGCGGCCTGTGCGCGGGCGGCGACATCCGGTCCATCTACGAGGACGCCCGCGTCGGCGGCAAGGCCTCGGCCGCCTTCTGGCGCGACGAGTACCGGCTGAACGCCCGCATCGCCCGCTATCCGAAGCCGTACGTCGCGGTCATGGACGGCATCGTGATGGGCGGCGGGGTCGGGGTATCGGCGCACGGCAGCGTCCGGATCGTCACCGAGCGGTCCAAGGTGGCCATGCCGGAGACCGGGATCGGCTTCGTGCCGGACGTCGGCGGCACCTACCTGCTGGCGCTGGCCCCCGGGGAGCTGGGCACCCATCTCGCCCTGACAGGTGCGGTGGTGGGGGCCCGGGACGCGCTGCTGTGCGGGCTGGCCGACCACTTCGTACCGGCGGGAGAGCTGCCCGCGTTCCTGGCCGAGCTGCGGACCGAGGCCCCGGCGGCGGCACTGCACCGCCACGTCCGGGAAGCGCCTCCAGGGGTGTTGGAGGACAACCGCGCCTGGATCGACGACTGTTACGCGGCCGACACGGTCGAGGAGATCGTGGAGCGGCTGCTCGCATCGGACGTCCCGGCGGCCGGCGAGGCGGCCGCCACGATCCTCGGCCGGTCCCCCACCGCGCTGAAGGTCACCCTCGCCGCACTGCGCCGGGCCCGTGAACTCGGTCCGTTGGAAAGGGTGCTGGAGCAGGAGTACCGCGTCTCGTACGCTGCGCTCTCCTCCGCCGATCTGGTGGAGGGCATCCGGGCCCAGGTGATCGACAAGGACCGGGCGCCGCGGTGGTCGCCCGGCACGCTCGTGGAGGTCACGGACACCGACGTGGCCCGGTACTTCGCTCCGACCGGCGACGAGGAACTCTCCCTCGCCGTAGCCGACTCACCGCAGGAGGTGCCCTGGTGACCACGACCGTCGCATTCATCGGCCTCGGCCACATGGGCGGCCCGATGGCCGCCAACCTCGTCAAGGCCGGGCACCGGGTGCTCGGCCACGATCTGGTCGAGACGTCTCTGGCCACCGCCGTGGAGAGCGGGGTGGAGCGGGCCAAGTCCGCCGCCGACGCGGCCGCGGTGGCCGATGTGGTGATCACCATGCTGCCCGCCGGACGCCATGTCCTCTCCCTGTACGGGCAGGAGGGGCTGCTCGCCGCCGCCCGCCCCGGCACCCTGTTCGTCGACTGCTCGACCATCGACGTGGCCGACTCCCGCGCCGCCCACGCGGCAGCGGCGGCGGCCGGTCACCGCTCGCTGGACGCCCCGGTCTCCGGCGGGGTGGTGGGGGCCGAGGCGGGCACGCTCACCTTCATGGCCGGGGGCGAGGAGGCCGCGTTCGCGGAGGCCGAACCGCTGCTGGCGGTGATGGGAAAGAAGGCGGTGCACTGCGGCGGGGCCGGTGCCGGGCAGGCGGCGAAGATCTGCAACAACATGATCCTCGGCGTCTCGATGATCGCCGTCAGCGAGGCGTTCGTCCTCGCGGAGAGCCTGGGCCTCTCGGACCAGGCGCTGTACGACGTGGCGTCGGCGGCCTCCGGCCAGTGCTGGGCGCTCACCGTCAACTGCCCCGTCCCCGGCCCGGTCCCGACCAGCCCGGCCAACCGCGACTACCGCCCCGGGTTCGCCGCACCGCTGATGGCGAAGGACCTGGGGCTGGCCGCCAACGCCCTGCGCGCGGGCGGCATCGATGCCGAACTGGGGCTGCGGGCAGCCGAGTTGTACGCACGGTTCGCCGATGGGGCCGGAGCGGAGCAGGACTTCTCCGGGATCGTCCGGGCCATCCGGGCCGCCTCGACAGCCACCACCGTCACAGAGAAGGGCACCACCGCGTGAGCGAGAACAGTGAGAGCGCGTCCACCCCGGGCCCGTACGGGACCATCCTGGTCGAGCGCCGGGGCCGTACCGCCCTGCTCACCCTGAACCGCCCCAAGGCGCTCAACGCGCTCAGCCTGGACGTCATGCGTGAGACGGTCGAGGCGACCGAGGCCCTGGACCGGGACCCGGACGTCGGCTGCATCGTCATCACCGGCAGCGGGAGCAAGGCGTTCGCGGCGGGGGCGGACATCAAGGAGATGCAGCCCCGGAGCTACATGGACATGTATCTCAGCGACTGGTTCGCCGCCTGGGACCGGCTCGGCCAGCTCCGGACCCCGACGATCGCCGCCGTACGGGGCTACGCCCTGGGCGGCGGCTGCGAGTTGGCCATGCTGTGCGACCTGGTGATCGCCTCGGAGACGGCGGTCTTCGGGCAGCCGGAGATCCGGCTCGGGGTGATCCCCGGCATCGGCGGCTCCCAGCGGCTGACCCGGGCGGTCGGCAAGGCCAAGGCGATGGACCTCTGTCTCACCGGCCGGAACATGGACGCGGAGGAGGCGGAGCGGGCCGGCCTGGTGTCCAGGATCGTCCCGGACGCGGATCTGCTGACCGAGGCACTGGCCGTCGCGGACACGGTCTCCGGTATGTCGGCGCCCGTCGTGATGATGGCGAAGGAGGCGGTGAACCGGGCCTTCGAGACCACGCTCGCCGAGGGCGTCCGCTTCGAACGCCGCCTGTTCCACGCGGTGTTCGCGACCGCCGACCAGAAGGAGGGCATGAAGGCGTTCACCGAGAAGCGGGCCGCGGAGTTCACCCACCGCTGATCCCCGGGGGCGGTGCGAACCGGCCGTCGGCGACCACCGGGTACGGCACATGGGTGCGCCGGTCGGGGTCGACGGCCAGCCGGCCCCCGGCCGGGGGCCGGGCCCGCTGGGCGCAGTCCTGCCGTTCGCAGATCCGGCAGCCGAGCCCGATGGGGGTGACCGACCGGGGGTCGTCCAGGGCCAGGCCCTCGGCGTACACCAGGCGGTGGGCGTGGCGGAGTTCGCAGCCGAGGGCGACGGCGAAGTCGGCCCGGGGCGCGCGGTGCCCGAATCCGCCGCGCGTCACGGTCCGGGCCACCCAGAAGTACCTTTTGCCGTCGGGCATTTCGGCGACCTGGGTGAGAATGCGGCCGGGCGCGGAGAACGCCTCGTACACCGTCCAGAGCGGGCAGGTGCCGCCGAGCCGGGAGAAGTGGAAGTCGCTGGCGGACTGCCGCTTGGAGATGTTGCCCGCCCGGTCGACGCGCAGGAACGAGAACGGTACGCCCCGGTCGCCGGTCCGCTGGAGGGTGGAGAGCCGGTGGCAGACGGTCTCGAAGCCGACGCCGAAGCGGGCCTGGAGCAGCTCGATGTCGTAGCGCAGCTCCTCGGCGGCCCGGTGGAACGCGGTGTACGGCATGAGCAGGGCACCGGCGAAGTAGTTGGCGAGGCCGATCCTGGCGAGTCCGGCGGCCTGCTCGGAGGCCAGTTCGCCGCCGGCGACCAGGGTGTCCAGCAGTGATCCGTGTTCCAGCAGGGCGAGTTGGGTGGCGAGCTGGAAGGCGCGCTGGGCCTCGCTGAGCCAGGGCGAGAGCAGCAGGAGGCCGCTGTCGGGATCGAACCTTCGTGCGTCGGCGGCCCGTTCGGGGCCGGTCACCACGACGGTGATGCCGTGGCGGGCCGCGAGGCGCTCCTTCAGGGCGTCGGCGGTGCGGCCGGCCGAGCCCGTGCCGAGATCGGCCGCCGTGCGTTCGGCGACGGCGTCGAGGGCGCCGAAGTGGTTGTGGTGGGCGTAGAAGAAGTCCCGTACCTCGTCGTGGGGTTCGGCGGTGAGGAGCGGATCGCCGTCCTGCGGCGGGGCGAGGGCGACGACGCGTTCGGCGGCGTCCCGGTAGCGGTGGTGCAGGGCGACCAGCGCGCGGGCCACCTCCGGGTGGTCGCGGGCCACATCGGCGGCCTCCTCCAGCGGCACCCGGGTCCCGCAGGCCTCGTCGCCGAGCGCGGCGCGCAGGTCGGTGGCGAGGCGCTCCTCGTCGGCCTCGGAGAAGAACTCCGGGTCGACGCCGAAGACCTCCGCGATCCGCAGCAGCACCGGCGCGGTGAGCGGGCGGCGGCTGTGTTCGATCTGGTTGAGGTAGCTGGTGGAGAGGCCGAGCGCGCGGGCCAGCTCGACCTGGTTCATCCCGCGCTCGCGGCGCAGGCGCCGCAGCTTGGCGTGGGCGTAGATCTTGCGTCCGGCAGGCCGTGCCATGGTGCGCGACTCCTCTCCCCCGCCCCGTCCTCCACGCTGAGGACTGCTGCGAACCTAGCATCCGCATCTTTCGCAACATTCGCAGATTCGCAGCTCAGGGCTGTACGGATTGTGCACAGTGGAGCGGTCGCCTCGGGGGCGTCGACGGGGAAAGCTCCTCTCGTACCGCAGATCCGCACCACCGATGTCGCGAGGAGCCCTGTGATCGACCACCACGTCCGCGTCCACCCCAGCGCCGACCGGCTGCCCCGCCAGGAGCAGCTCGCCTGGAAGCTGGCGGCCGTCGCCACCGGCACCCAGGACGCCTCCGCGCTCGACCCGCAGGCGGCCGCGATGGCCGTCAACCGGGTCGCCGACAACGCCTCCGTCGCCGTGGCGTCCCTGCTGCGCCGGCCGGTCGCGGTCGCCCGCAGCCAGGCGCTGGCGCACCGCGCCACGCCGGGAGCGGCCGTGTTCGGCGCGGCGCCCGGTGTCCGGGTCTCCCCCGAGTGGGCGGCCTGGGCGAACGGCACGGCCGTGCGGGAGCTGGACTTCCACGACACGTTCCTGGCCGCGGACTATTCGCACCCGGGTGACAACATTCCGCCGCTGCTCGCCGTGGCCCAGCACACCGGGCGGACCGGGGCGGAGCTGCTGCGCGGGATCGTCGCCGCGTACGAGATCCATGTGGCGCTGGTCCGGGCCATCTGCCTGCACGAGCACCGCATCGACCATGTGGCCCACCTGAGCGCCGCCACCGCGTGCGGGCTCGGCGCGCTGCTGGGGCTGGACACGGAGACCACGTACCAGGCGGTCCAACAGGCGGTGCACACGACGACGGCGACCCGGCAGTCGCGCAAGGGCGAGATCTCCAGCTGGAAGGCGTTCGCCCCGGCGTTCGCGGGCAAGGCGGCGATCGAGGCGGTGGACCGGGCGATGCGCGGCGAGGGGTCGCCGTCGCCCGTCTACGAGGGTGAGGACGGGTTCCTCGCGCGGATGCTGGACGGGCCGGACGCGGCGTACACGGTGGGGCTGCCGGAGCCGGGCGAGGCGCGGCGGGCGATCCTGGACACGTACACGAAGGAGCACTCCGCCGAGTACCAGGCGCAGGCGGTCATCGACCTGGCGCGGCGGCTGCGGGAGCGGACGGGCCCGACGGAGAAGATCCGGTCGATCGTCCTGCACACCAGCCACCACACGCACCAGGTGATCGGTTCCGGTTCGGGCGACCCGCAGAAGTACGACCCGGCGGCGAGCCGGGAGACGCTGGACCACTCGGTGCCGTACATCTTCGCGGTGGCGCTGGAGGACGGTGTCTGGCACCACGAGCGGTCCTACGCCCCCGAGCGGGCGCAGCGGCCGGGGACGGTCGAGCTGTGGCAGCGGATCTCGACGGTGGAGGACCCGGAGTGGACCCGGCGCTACCACGACCCGGACCCGGAGCGGCGGGCCTTCGGTGGGCGTGCGGTGGTCACGCTGGTGGACGGCACGGTGATCGAGGACGAGCTGGCGGTGGCCGACGCGCACCCGGCGGGGGCGCGGCCGTTCGACCGTACGGGGTACGTGGCGAAGTTCCGTACGCTCACGGAGGGCATCGTCGCAGCCAAGGACCAGGACCGTTTCCTGGCGGCGGCCGAGGGGCTCGCGGAGCTGCCGGCGGACGGGCTCGACGCACTGTTCCCGGCCGTGGACACGGCGGCGGTCGCCGCCTTCGACGCGGGGCTCCCGAAGGGGCTGTTCTGATGCTGCACACGCGTACGACACCGGCCGAGCGCCGCCGCTCGTTCCGCGAACAGCTGGCCTCCGGGCGGCTGTTGCGGATGCCGGGCGCGGTCAACCCGTACTCGGCGCGGCTGATCCAGGAGGCCGGGTTCGAGGCGGTGTATCTGTCGGGGGCGGTCCTCGCCGCCGAACTGGCCCTCCCCGATATCGGTTTGACGTCCTCCACCGAGATCGCGGCGCGGGCCCAGCAGATCGCCCGGGTCACGGATCTGCCCGCGTTGATCGACGCGGACACCGGGTTCGGTGAGCCCATGAACGCGGCGCGCACGGTGCAGTTGATGGAGGACGCGGGGTTGGCCGGACTGCATCTGGAGGACCAGGTCAACCCCAAGCGGTGCGGCCATCTGGACGGCAAGACGCTCGTGGGGCGCGAGGAGATGGTCCGTAAAGTACGGGCCGCCGTGGACGCCCGCCGCGACCCGGACTTCCTGCTGATGGCCCGTACGGACGCGCGGGGCCCCGAGGGGCTCGACGCGGCGATCGACCGCGCGAAGGCGTACGTCGACGCGGGCGCGGACGCCGTCTTTCCCGAAGCTCTCGCGGACGAGGCCGAGTTCGAGGCGTTCCGGGCGGCGGTCGACGTACCGCTGCTGGCGAACATGACGGAGTTCGGCAAGGGCCCCCTGCTGGACGTGGCGACGCTGGAGAACCTCGGCTACAACATCGCCCTCTACCCCGTCACCCTCTTCCGCCTCGCGATGGGCGCGGTGGAGGACGGGCTGGCGGCCCTGGCCGCCGACGGCACCCAACAGGCCCTGCTGCCCCGGATGCAGACGCGTTCGCGGCTGTACGAGGTGCTCGGCTACGAGGAGTACGGCGCGTTCGACTCGGCGGTCTTCGACTTCACCCTGCCGCCGGGCGCCTGACCGCCAAGCCCCTCATCCACATACGCCCGGAGGTTCACCATGCCCGCACCCGCACCCGCCACCCCCGAGATCCACCGCGGTCTCGCCGGGGTCGCCGTCGACACCACCGCCATCTCCACCGTCATCCAGGAGACCAACTCTCTGACCTACCGGGGCTATCCGGTCCAGGATCTTGCCGCCCGCTGCTCCTTCGAGGAGGTCGCGTACCTCCTCCGGTACGGCGAGCTGCCCAGCCCCGCCGAGCTGACAGCCTTCGAGGCCCGTGAGCGCGCGCTGCGGCCGCTGGACCGCACCACCGCCGAGCTGCTGGCCCGGCTGCCGGAGACCTGCCACCCGATGGACGTGCTGCGCACCGCGGTGAGCTTCTTCGGCTCGGAGGACCCCACCGAGGAGGACGACAGCACCGCCGCCCACCACGCCAAGTCCCTCGCTCTGCTGGCCAAGTTGCCGGTCGTGGTCGCCGCCGACCACCGCAGGAGGCACGGGCTCGCCCCCGTCCCGCCAGACCCGTCGCTGGGGTACGCGGAGAACTTCTTCCACATGTGCTTCGGGAGCGTGCCGGATCTCGAAGTGGTGCGCTGCTTCGAGGTCTCGCTGATCCTCTACGCCGAACACAGCTTCAACGCCTCGACGTTCACCGCCCGGGTCGTCACCTCCACCCTCTCCGACCTCTACAGCGCGGTGACGGCGGCGATCGGGGCGCTGAAGGGGCCGCTGCACGGCGGGGCCAACGAGGCCGTGATGCACATGCTCAACGAGATCGGCGACCCGGACCGGGCGGAGGAGTGGCTGGACGGGGCGCTCGCGGACAAGCGGAAGATCATGGGCTTCGGGCACCGCGTCTACCGGCACGGCGACTCCCGCGTACCGATCATGCAGGAGGCCACCGACCGGCTGGTGGCGCGCGCGGGCGACCCGGACGTGACCCGGCTGGCGACCCTGCACGCCGCGCTCCGCCACGCCATGATCAGCCGCAAGGGCATCCACCCCAACCTGGACTACCCGGCCGGGCTCGCGTACCACCTGATGGGGTTCGACATCGCGGCCTTCACCCCGATCTTCGTGATGAGCCGGATCACCGGGTGGACCGCGCACATCAGCGAGCAGCTGGAACACAACGCGCTGATCCGCCCGCTCGGCGTCTACAACGGACCCGACCAGCGAGCGGTGCCCCCACAGAGCGGGGGTGATCGGAGCGAGGGATGATCGACGCCCCCGCGCGCGTTATAGCCGGATGTGTCCGGCTCATCGCCGAGCCGGGCCGAGGCAACTGGAGCTGGAGGCGGCGCTGTGCACGGTGAGTACAAGGTTCCCGGCGGCAAGCTGGTCGTGGTGGACCTGGACGTGGAGGGCGGGGCGCTGCGGAACGTCCGCGTGGCCGGGGACTTCTTCCTCGAACCGGACGAGGCGATCCTCGCGATCGACGCGGCGCTGGAGGGCGCCCCGGCCAACACCGACACGGCCGGGCTCGCGGCCCGGATCGAGGCGGCGCTGCCCGACTCCACGGTGATGCTCGGGCTGAGTGCGGAGGGCGTCGCCGTCGCCGTACGCCGGGCGCTGGCGCAGGCCACGGAGTGGAGCGACTACGACTGGCAGCTCATCCACGACGCGCCGCAGTCACCCGCGCTGCACATGGCGCTGGACGAGGTCATCACCGCCGAGGTGGCGGCGGGGGTGCGGCCGCCGACGCTGCGGGTCTGGGAGTGGGACTCCCCCGCCGTCATCATCGGCAGCTTCCAGTCGCTGCGCAACGAGGTCGACCCGGCGGGTGTGGAGCGGCACGGTGTGAACGTCGTACGCCGGATCTCCGGGGGCGGCGCGATGTTCGCCGAGCCGAGCTCCACCATCACCTACTCGCTGGCCGTCCCGCAGTCCCTCGTCTCGGGGCTCTCCTTCGCCGACAGCTACGCCTATCTGGACGACTGGGTCCTCGAAGCGCTGGCGGACATGGGCATCAAGGCCTGGTACCAGCCGCTCAACGACATCGCCACCGAGGTCGGCAAGATCGCGGGCGCGGCCCAGAAGCGGGTGGTGGGGCCGGACGGCGGGCCGGGGGCCGTGCTGCACCACGTGACGATGGCGTACGACATCGACGCCGACAAGATGCTGGAGGTGCTCCGCATCGGCAAGGAGAAGATGTCGGACAAGGGCACCCGGTCGGCGAAGAAGCGCGTCGACCCGCTGCGCCGCCAGACCGGCCTGCCGCGCCAGGTCGTGATCGAGCGCATGATCGAGTCGTTCCGCAAGCGCCACGGCCTCACGGACGGCAGCGTGACGGCGGCGGAGTTGGCGCGCGCCGAGGAGCTCGTACGGACGAAGTTCGCGACGGAGGAGTGGACGGCCCGGGTGCCGTAGCCCGGGTGCCGTAGGGGGTGTCACGCGGGCCCGCATACTGGGAGGCATGGACAGAGCGCAGCCAGGCTCCGGGGTACGGGAACGGCTCGGCCGGTCCCTGTTCTCCCGGGTGGCGGGGCCCTCCGGGCCGGAGAACCGGGCCCGGATCCACAACACCCCCGGCCCCCGCTGGTTCGGCCCGGACCGGCCGGTGCGCCGGGTGCACGGGGACGCGTCCATGTTCATCGGCGGGCTGCGCGCCCTGCTCCTCCAGTCGCTGCACCCCCTCGCCATGGCCGCCGTCGCGGGCCACTCGGGGTTCAAGGGCGATCCGTGGGGGCGGCTCCAGCGGACCAGCACGTTCCTGGCGGTGACCACGTTCGGCACGGCCGACCACGCCCAGGAGGCGGTCGACCGCGTACGGTCCGTGCACGAGCGGGTACGCGGGACCGCGCCCTCCGGGGAGCCGTACCACGCGGCCGACCCGCACCTCCTGTGCTGGGTGCACATCGCCGAGGTGGACAGCTTCCTCCGCGCCCATCAGCGGTACGGGGCACGGCCGTTGGACGGCCCCGGCTGTGACGGGTACATCCACGACATGGCGACCGTGGCCCACGCCCTCGGAATCCCCGACCCGCCGCACGACCGGGCGGAGCTGGCCGAGCGGATCGCCGCCTACCGCCCGGAGCTGCGCGCCACCCAGGAGGCCCTGGACGCGGCCCGCTTCATCCTTCTGCACCCGCCGCTGCCCTGGACGGCCCGTCCCCCGTACGCCGTACTCGCCGCCAACGCCGTCGCCGCGCTCCCGCCGTGGGCCCGGGAGCCGCTGGGGCTGCCACGGGTGCCGGGGGTCGAGGAGGTCTGCGTACGCCCTGCCGGGAAGGCTCTGACCCGGACCATCCGGTGGGCGATGACCCCGCCGCCTCCGTCCGCCTGACCCTCCGGGTGCCGAGGTCGGCCGGTGGCAGGACGATGGAGGGGACCGTACGCAGGGGGGCTGACCTGCGGGAGGCCCCCGGTGGCACGCAGCGCATCGACCGACGTACTCATCGCGGGCGCCGGCCCGGTCGGACTGACCCTCGCCGCCGAGCTGCGGCGCTCGGGCGTCTCCTGCCGGATCGTGGACCGGCTGCCCGCCCGGCTGCCGTACGCCAAGGCGGTGGGGATCCAGCCGCGCACCCTGGAGCTCTTCGACCGGATGGGCCTGGTGCGGGACGTGCTGGACGCGGCGGTCCCGATGCGTGGACAGCTGACGTACGTGAACGGGGCCGAGCAGGGCCGGATCGAGCTCGTCCTCCCGCCCGAGGTGCCGTACGGCTTCGCCGCGCTGCCGCAGTACGAGACCGAACGCGTCCTGGAGGAGTTCCTCGGGCGGTTCGGCACCCGGATCGAGCGCTCGACGGAGCTGGTGGCGTTCGCCCAGGACCCGGCGGGGGTGACCAGCCGGCTGAGGTCGTCGTCCGGCGGCGAGGAGGAGGTCCGGTCCCGGTTCCTGGTGGGGTGCGACGGGGCGCACAGCGTGGTCCGCAAGGCGCTCGGACTCACCTTCGAGGGCGGTGCGTTCCCCGAGGAGTACATGCTGGCCGATGTGGAGGTGGGGTGGGGGCTGCCGCCCGGGTACGGGGTGCGGTCCATGCACCGCGGGGAGGACGGCGCGGTCGACGACCTGCTGGTCTGCATCCCGCTGCCGGGCCGGGGCCGCTACCGGATGTCGATGCTGGTGCCGCCGGAACTGTCGGCATCCCGTCCTTCGGAGCCGTCGGCCGGGGACGGTGTGGCGCACGGCCTCGAAGGCGGTACGGCGCCCGCCCTCGCCGACATCCAGAAGGTCCTGGACCGGCTGGCGCCGGAGCCGGTCACCGCGTCCGCGCTGCGCTGGTCCTCGGTGTTCCGGATCAGCCACCGGCTGGTGGACCGGTACGGGGAGGGCCGGGTGTTCGTCGCCGGGGACGCGGCGCACATCCATCCGCCGACCGGGGCCCAAGGCATGAACACCGGGGTCCAGGACGCCTGCAACCTGGCGTGGAAGCTGGCCCTGGCCGTCGGGGACGCGGCCCACCCGCGCCTGTTGCCGAGCTACGACGCCGAACGGCACCCGGTGGGCGAGGAGGTGGTGGGCCGGACGGTCCGCCACGCCGCCGAGGGGGTCCAGGCCGATCCGGCGGACCCGGAGACGCTGATGCTCCGCGAGGCCCAACTCCTCGTCAACTACCGGGAGAGCCCGCTCGTGACGCCGCTGCCCCCGGGGGACGAGGCCGCGCTCCGGCCCGGCGACCGGGCCCCGGACTGCGGGGGCCTCACCGGGGACATCGCCGCGTATCCGGTGCGGCTGTTCGACCTGCTGCGCGGGCGCGGCCACGTCCTGTTGGTGTACGGGCACCACCCGGCCGGTGACGCGCCCGGCGATCTCGCGGCGGCGGCACGGGAGTTGACCGGCGGCCGGATGGAGACGTGCCGGATCCTGCCCGCCGGCGCGCCGCCGGACGAGGCGACGGGGATTCCTCATCACCACGACAGCCGGGGCGAGTTCGCGCGGCAGTACGGGGTGGAGGAGGGCGCGGCGTTCGTCGTACGCCCGGACGGCTACCTCGGCGCCTGCCTCCGGCCGCCCACGGTCGGGCAGTTGAAGGAGGCGCTGGGGAGGGTCTTCGCCTGGTGAGGGCAGGAGCTCCGCTGCGGGAGGGTGGCCGCCCTCCCGCAACGGAGCTGTCTTCTGCTACTTCGGCATCAGCACCGTGTCGATGATGTAGACGGTGGCGTTGGCGGTCGGCACGTTGCCGCAGACCACGCTGGCGCTGTCGTTGACCTTGTACGACTCACCGGAGCCGGCCGTGGTCAGCGTGCTCTTCTGGAGGGTGTCGAAGGTGCCGCTCTCCAGCTGCTGCGGGGTGAGCTTCTGACCCACGACGTGGTAGGTGAGGATCTCGGTGAGCTTGGCCTTGTCATTGAGGACGGCGTCCAGGTCGGCCTTCGGGATCTTGGCGAAGGCGTCGTTGGTCGGGGCGAACACCGTGATGTTCTCGGCGTTGTTGAGGGTGTCGACGAGGCCGGCCTTCTGCACGGCGGCGACGAGCGTGGAGAGCGCCGGGTTGTTGGACGCGGCGGTGGCGACCGGGTCCTTGGCCATGCCGTCGAAGCTGCCCGCACCGTCCTTCGGGACGCCGGCACAGGCCGGGCCGAACGGCTTGTCCGTCATGGCGTCGTCACCGGCGGCCGGCTTGGACTCCTCGGGGGTGGAGCCCGCGGCGGAGGAGCTGTCGGAGGCCTTGTCCGAGCCGGAGTCGGAGCAGGCGGTCAGCGTGAGGGGGAGCATCACGGCGGCGGCGACGGCGACGGCTGCACGGCGGTGGCGAAGGGCGTTCATGGAGTTCTCCTGGTTCGTACGTAAGGGGAAAGGGGAAGGAAGTGCTGCTGCTGAGAGGTCTGCTGACGTGTGATCAGTCCACGGTGACCACCACCGAGTGCCAGCCGCTGGCCCCGTCCGGGACCGTCTTGGTGCGCTTCTCGGTCTGGACCTCGCCCGTGCCGTCCGTGGCGCGGACAGTGAGGGTGTGGCCGCCGGGAATGGCCTTCCAGGGGTAGGACCACTGGCGCCAGGTGTCGACGGTGTCCTGCTCGGCCAGCTGGGCCGGGCGCCACGGGCCGTCGTCGACGCGGATCTCGACCTTCTCGATCCCGCGGTGCTGGGCCCAGGCCACTCCGGCGACCATGACCGTGCCGGCCTCGGGGCGCCCGAAGGGCTTGGGGGTGTCGATGCGGGACTGGGTCTTGATGGGGGCCTTGCGGGCCCACTTGCGCTTCACCCAGTAGGCGTCGTAGTCGTCGAACGTGGTGAGCTCGATGTCCTCGATCCACTTGCAGGCCGAGACGTACCCGTACAGGCCGGGGACGAGCATGCGGACGGGGAACCCGTGGACGAAGGGGAGCGGTTCGCCGTTCATGCCGACGGCGAGCATCGCGTCCCGGCCGTCCATGACGTCCTCGACGGGGGTGCCGAGCGTCATGCCGTCCACGGAGCGGGCGATGATCTGGTCCGCCTTTCCGCCCCGCGACGGCGGCTTGACACCCGCCTCCTTGAGCAGGTCGGCCAGGCGTACGCCGATCCACCGGGCGTGGCCGATGTAGGGGCCGCCGACCTCGTTGGAGACGCAGCAGAGGGTGATCTCGCGCTCGATCAGGGGCCGGTCCAGCAGGTCCTGGTAGGTGAACTCCAGGTCCCGGCGTACGCCCTTGCCGTGGATGCGCAGCCGCCAGGAGTTGGCGTCGACCTTGGGGACCACCAGGGCGGTGTCCACCCGGTAGAACTTGCTGTTGGGGGTGGTGAACGGGGGGAGGCCGGGCACCCGCAGCTGCGCCCCGGCCGGGATGGGCTTCGCGGGCGAGGCCGGGGCGGGGAGCCGTGCCGCCTCACGGGAGGCGACGGCGTCCTGGGCGCTGCGGCCGTTGAGGGTCCGGCCGACCGCTCCCGCCACGGTGGAGGCGGCGGCCGCGGCGGTGGCGGCGACGAGGAAGCCCCGCCGGTCCCAACCACTCTCGTCGCGAGCCTCCTCCTCCCCCGCGACCCGGCGCGGCCGGGTGAGCCGACCGATGAGGACGTACAGGAGGACAGCCCCGGCCACCGCGCCGACCAGCGACGGAAGTCCGTCGACGACGCCGGTGGAGTCGGGGCGGCTGACGGCCGAGGCGGCGCCGACCACACCGAAGGCCAGGACGGCGGCAGAGCCCGTACGACGGTGACGCAGCGCCAGCACGCCGACGACGACGGCGAAGAGGGCGAGCGTGACGACGATGCCGAGCTGCAGGACGAGCTTGTCGTTCTCGCCGAAGTTCCGGATCGCGAAATCCTTCACCGCGGCGGGGGTGCGGTCGATGGCCGCCCCGCCGACCGCTGTCACGGGGCTCGCCTCGGGCCTGACGGCGGCCGAGACGAGTTCGGCGACGGTCAGTGCGGCGAATCCCGCCAGCAGTCCGCTCAGGGCTGCGAGCGTTCCGCGGGTCAGGGCTGTCCGGGTGATCCTCACGGTCGTCATTCGGAGCCGTGGGGCGGACGGATTGGTCGATCACCCGATCACGTGAAACTCAGGCGATCACCTGCGGCGGGTACGCGTACCGGCGTAAGGGGGTGGAACGCGAACCGCCCCGGCAGGCACGGGGCCTACCGGGGCGGAGCGGAGTGAGGGCGGATGCGGCCGCCCTCACCTCACGTCAGGCGAGGCTCGCGATCGCCTTGTTGAACGTGGCGGACGGGCGCATGATCGCCTCGGCCTTGGCCGGGTCGGGCTGGTAGTAGCCGCCGATCTCGGCCGGGGAGCCCTGCACCGCGACCAGTTCGGCGACGATGGTCTCCTCCTGCTCGGCCAGCGTCTTGGCGAGCGCCGCGAACGCCTCGGCGAGCTTGGCGTCGTCGGTCTGCTGCGCCAGCTCCTGGGCCCAGTAGAGGGCCAGGTAGAAGTGGCTGCCGCGGTTGTCGATACCGCCGAGGCGGCGGCTCGGGGACTTGTCCTCGTTGAGGAACGTGCCGGTGGCCCGGTCCAGGGTGTCGGCGAGGACCTGGGCCCGCGCGTTGTCCGTGGTGGTGGCCAGGTGCTCGAAGCTGACCGCGAGGGCCAGGAACTCGCCCAGGCTGTCCCAGCGGAGGTAGTTCTCCTTGACGAGCTGCTGGACGTGCTTGGGGGCCGAGCCGCCGGCGCCGGTCTCGAAGAGGCCGCCGCCGTTCATCAGCGGGACGACGGAGAGCATCTTCGCGCTGGTGCCGAGCTCCAGGATCGGGAAGAGGTCGGTCAGGTAGTCACGGAGCACGTTGCCGGTGACGGAGATGGTGTCCTCGCCGCGGCGGATGCGCTCCAGGGAGAAGGCGGTGGCCTCGACCGGGGACTTGACGGTGATGTCCAGGCCGTCCGTGTCGTGGTCGGCGAGGTACGTCGTCACCTTGGCGATCAGGTTGGCGTCGTGCGCGCGGGTCTCGTCCAGCCAGAACACGGCCGGGTTGCCGGTGGCGCGGGCGCGGGTGACGGCGAGCTTGACCCAGTCCTGGATCGGCGCGTCCTTGGTCTGGCACATCCGGAAGATGTCACCGGCGCCGACGGCCTGCTCCAGCACGGCGTTGCCGTCGGCGTCCACGACGCGCACGGTGCCGGTGGCGGGGATCTCGAAGGTCTTGTCGTGGCTGCCGTACTCCTCGGCCTTCTGCGCCATCAGACCGACGTTGGGCACCGAGCCCATGGTGGCCGGGTCGAAGGCGCCGTTGGCGCGGCAGTCGTCGATGACGACCTGGTAGACACCGGCGTAGCTGCTGTCCGGGAGGACGGCGATGGTGTCGGCCTCGTTGCCGTCCGGGCCCCACATGTGGCCGGAGGTGCGGATCATGGCCGGCATGGAGGCGTCGACGATGACGTCGCTGGGGACGTGCAGATTGGTGATGCCCTTGTCGGAGTCGACCATCGCGAGGGCGGGGCCCTCGGCGAGCTCGGCCTCGAAGGACGCCTGGATCTCGGCGCCGACGCCCGGCAGCGAGTCGAGGCCCTTGAGGATGCCGCCCAGGCCGTCGTTCGGGGTGAGGCCGGCGGCGGTGAGCTGCTCGCCGTACTTGGCGAAGGTGTTCGGGAAGAAGGCGCGGACCGCGTGGCCGAAGATGATCGGGTCGGAGACCTTCATCATGGTGGCCTTGAGGTGCACGGAGAACAGCACACCCTCGGCCTTGGCGCGGGCGACCTGCGCGGTGAAGAACTCGCGCAGCGCGGCGACGCGCATGACGGCCGCGTCGACGACCTCGCCCTTGAGTACGGGTACGGACTCGCGCAGCACGGTGGTGGTGCCGTCGTCGCCGTGCAGTTCGATCCGGAGCGAGCCGTCCTCGGCGATGACCGCGGACTTCTCGGTGGAGCGGAAGTCGTCGACGCCCATGGTGGCGACGTTCGTCTTCGAGTCGGCGCTCCAGGCGCCCATGCGGTGCGGGTGGGCCTTGGCGTAGTTCTTGACGGACGCGGGGGCGCGGCGGTCGGAGTTGCCCTCGCGCAGCACCGGGTTCACGGCGCTGCCCTTGACCTTGTCGTACCGGGCGCGGACGTCCTTGTTGGCGTCGGTCTGCGGGTCGTCCGGGTAGTCCGGGAGCGCGTAGCCCTGCTCCTGGAGCTCGGCGATCGCGGCCTTGAGCTGCGGGATCGACGCCGAGATGTTCGGCAGCTTGATGATGTTCGCGCCGGGCGTCTTGGCCAGCTCGCCGAGCTCGGCGAGTGCGTCATCGATACGCTGCTCGGCCTTGAGGTGCTCCGGGAAACTGGCGATGATCCGGCCCGCGAGGGAGATGTCACGGCGCTCCACCGTGACACCTGCGGTCGAGGCGTAGGCCTCGATCACGGGCAGGAACGAGTAGGTCGCCAGGGCAGGGGCCTCGTCGGTGTGCGTATAGATGATGGTCGAGTCAGTCACCGGGTGCTCCGCTCCACGTCTGCAACATTGCTTGACATCAAGATATCTCGTCACCGCCCGTGGCTCCACAAGGCCCCCGCACGGCTTCACAGTCCGTACGGGGTCCGGTGAGCGTTACCTCACTCCGCGTTACGAGATCGGCGGCCGGTGCTCGTACCAGCGCAGGTCGTCCTCCAGCTGGGCGGCCAGGGCGATCAGCCGCTCCTCGCTGCGGGAGGGGCCGAGGAGCTGGGCGCCGACGGGGAGGCCGGAGCGGGTGAAGCCGGCCGGGACGTTGATGCCGGGCCAGCCGAGGACGTTCCACGGCCAGGCGTAGGGGCAGGCGGCGGCCATGGTGACGTCGGTGCGCCAGGCGCTGAGCCGGTCGAAGGTGCCGATACGGGGCGGGGGCGCGGCGGTCGTCGGGGTGAGGAGGACGTCGTACGTGTCGAAGAGGGCGCCGATCCGGCGGTGCTGGCGCACCTCGCGGGCGCGGGCCGCCCGCACCACCCGGCCGCCGAGCCGCGTCCCGGTCCGCAGGGCGCTGCGGGTGCGGGGGTCGAGGAGGGCCGGTTCGGGGTGGCGGGCGGCGAACTCGGCGATGCCGGCCGTGGCGCGGGGCACGAAGGTAAGGCCGATCAGCCCGTACCGGGGGCGGGCCTCCTCGACGTGGTGGCCGAGCCGGGCCAGGGTGTCGGCCAGTGCGGCGACGGCCCGGCGCACCTCGGGGTCGGGTCCGGCGCCGGTGAGGGTGAGCGGGGGCCGCCAGGCGAGGGCGATCCGGAGGCGGCCCGGGTCCCGGCGGGCGGCGTCGGAGGCGCGGACGGCGGGCGGGCGGTGGAAGTCGTCGGGGTGCGCGCCGGCGGCCGCGTCCAGCAGGAGCGCCGCGTCGGCCACCGTACGGGCGAGCGGGCCGTTGACCGTGAGGCCCTGGAAGGCGTCGTGGTGCGGGTGGACCGAGACGCGGCCGCGCTGTGGCTTGATGCCGACGAGGTGGGTCCAGGCGGCGGGGATGCGGACGGAGCCGGCGCCGTCCGAGCCGAGGGCGGCGGGGACGAGCCCGGCCGCGACGGCGGCGGCCGATCCGCCGGAGGAGCCGCCGGGGGTGTGGGCGGTGTTCCAGGGGTTGCGGGTGGCACCGAAGGCGGGGCCCTCGGTGAACGGCCACTGGCCCAGCTCGCAGGAGTTGGTCTTGCCGACGATGACGGCCCCGGCGGCGCGCAGCCTCCGTACCGCCTCGCTGTCGGTGGTGACCGGGGGCCGCTCGCCGTCGCAGCCGAAGTGCGTGGGCAGGCCCGCCACATCGGTGTCGTCCTTGACCGCGACCGGGACGCCCAGCAGTGGCAGCCGCTCCCCCGCCGCCAGCCTGCGGTCGGCCTCGGCGGCCTCCGCGAGGGCGGCTTCGGCCCGCAGGTGGCGGAAGGCGTTGAGGGTGGGCTGCGCGGCCTCGATCCGGGCGAGGGCGTCGGCGACGAGGGCGGTGGAGGTGGTGGCGGAGTCGGCCAGCAGGCGTGCGCTCTCCGCGAGGCCGGGCATCGGCGCCGGGGCGGGCACCCGGTCCCGGTGCGACCGTACGGCCGGGCCGGTCTGCTCCGTGGGCTCCGCTGAGGACATGGGCGTGCCGCCTCCCTCGTGGCCGCGGGGTCGGCCGGTCGTCCCGGCCACTACCCACACGTACTTACTGGAGGGTAACGAGAGGAGGCGGCACGCTCAACCGTTACGGGCCTACGGCCCCGGCGTCACGGGCGGACGTGGATCTCGCCGATGCCCGTGCCGATCTTCCCGCAGTGCGCGGTGGACTGGTCCGACTCGCCGGGCCGCACCGTGACGCGGTTGCCGTCGACGTCCGGTGCCCAGCCGCAGACCAGGTGGACCCAGAAGGTCTGCGTCTGGCTGCCGTTGTTGCGACAGAGCGCGAAGCCCGTGTACTCGTCGATGGCGTGCTTACCGGTGTGGCAGGAGAGGCCCGGCGGGATCGCGGCCGGTGCGGCGGCCGGCGTCGCCGTCGCCGAGGTGACCGGGATCGCCAGCGCGAGCGCCGTCGACACGACGGCGAGCGTCCGCAGGACGGACCGGGAGCGCGCCCCCGTGGCCGTGCCGCCCTTGCTCCTCGTCCCCGTGAACAGGTTCATGGTTCTCCTTCGTGGAAGTGCCTGCGCGTACGGGACGCGCGTGGTGCGTCCGTACGGGATCCCCGATGGGATCGCCGCAGCTCTGCCCACGCTCCGTGGCCGAAAACACCGCCGCACTTCACTCTCCGTACGCGCACCGGGCGGCGCCCCCGCTCCCGGCGTACGCTCGAATGTGCCGGTCACTCTGGTTCGCACGCCCTGACCGGGGCCTTTTCGAGGAGGCGACGTGAGCGGACACCGTTGGGCCGCCCGGGCGGCAGCGGGCGCGGCGGCCGTCGCTCTCACCGTGACGGGTGGTGCGGTCGCGCAGGCTGACGACGACATCGCCTCGCTCACCGCCGAGCAGATCGCGGACCGCTCACGCGACGCCCTGCTCGGGGTCTCGTCCCTGCATCTGAGCGCCCGGGGCGATCTCGACGGGAGCGGCGACCGGATGAGCGTCGACCTGACGCTCGACCGGGAGGGCAACTGCGCGGGCGGGGTCGACATGGGCGAGGACGGTTCCGTGGAGATCGTGAAGCGCGCCGACGATGTCTGGCTGAAGCCGGACAAGGCGTTCTGGGAGACCCATGTCCCGATCGGCGGCTCCACCTTCGACGCGATCCTCGACGGCCGCTACATGAAGGCGAAGGCGGACGACCCCCGGCTGATCACGGTGACCGAGGTGTGCGATCTCGACACCTTCCGCGAGCTGATCACCGACAACCCGGACGTCACCGAGCGCGGCACGCTGACGAAGGGCCGGGAGACCGAGGTCAACGGCACGCCCGTCATCCCGGTGACCCGCACGCAGGGGACCGAGCGGCTGACGGTGGACGTCGCCACCGAGGGCGAACCGTACCCGGTGCGGATCACCGTGCGGGGGGCGGACGAGGAGGGGACCGTCAGCTTCTCCGGCTTCGACCGGCCGGTGCCCGCCGAAACTCCGGCGGCGTCGGAGACGGTGGATGTGACGGCTCTGCTGGGCCGCAGCGTCAAGCCGGTGTGAGCACGCGTCCCGGTCGCGGGGCCGGTCCGCACACACCGCGCAGAACCGGCCCCACCGCCATCAGGCCCGCTCCCGGCGCTCCCGCCCGGTCAACGCCACGTACAGCACCAGCGAAGAGGCCAGCCCGACCGCCCAGCCGTAGTCGGCCAGCGGCTTCAGGAAGGGGATCAGCCCGTCGGCCGGGAAGGGCCCCTTGCCGGGCGCCGAGTGGGAGCCGCCCACCGCCAGGACGCCGCCCACCGCGAAGGCCGCCACCGCCCGCCAGTTCCAGCCGGCCCGGTACCAGTAGCGGCCGCCGGGCCGGTAGAGGTCGGCCAGGTCCAGGACCGTGCGGCGGACGATCCAGTAGTCGGCGATCAGGATGCCCGCCACCGTACCGAGCAGCCCGCCGACCAGCCCCAGCCAGGTGAAGATGTACAGCTCGGGCGTCTCGGTGAGCTTCCACGGCATGATGACGACCCCGACCACACCCGTGATCAGCGCCCCGCCCTTGAAGCTGATGAACCTCGGCGCGAGGTTGGCCAGGTCGTACGCCGGTGAGACCACGTTCGCCGCGATGTTCACGGAGATCGTCGCGATCAGCACGGTGACCAGGCCGAAGAGGAGTCCGAAGACGTTGTCCGTGCGGGCGACGAGCTGGACCGGGTCCCAGATGGCGACCCCGTACACCGCCTGCGAGCCGGAGGTGACGAAGACCGACAGCAGGGCGAAGAACGTCATCGTGGTCGGCAACCCGAGCGACTGGCCCCAGATCTGGGCGCGTTGGCCCGCGCCGAAGCGGGTGAAGTCGGGGATGTTGAGGGAGAGCGTCGCCCAGAAGGCGATCATGCCCATCAGCGACGGGAAGAAGACCGGCCAGAAGTCGGCACCCCAGCCGAGCGCGGACGGCTGGTCCAGCAGCGGGCCGAAGCCGCCCGCCTTGACCGCGACCCAGACGAGCAGCGCGACGGCCCCGACCAGGACGAACGGCGCCGCCCAGTTCTCGAAGCGGCGCAAGGCGTCCATCCCCCGGTAGATGATGGCCAGTTCGAGCGCCCAGAAGAGCGTGAAGCAGAGCCAGAGGGTCCACGGCTGGCCGCCGATCTCCCCGGCGTTCGCCCAGCCGCCGAAGACCTTGCCGAGCAGGGTGAAGATGCCGACGCCGCCGATCCAGGTCTGGATGCCGAACCAGGCGCAGGCGACGGCGGCCCGGATCAGGGCGGGCAGGTTGGCGCCGCGCAACCCGAAGGAGGCGCGGGCCAGGACCGGGAAGGGGATGCCGTACTTGGGTCCGGCGTGCCCGGTGAGCAGCATCGGGGCGAGCACGATCACATTGGCGAGCGCGATGGTGAACACGGCCTGTTTCCAGTCCATGCCGAGCGCCACCAGGCCGGAAGCGAGCAGCCAGGACGGGATGTTGTGGGCCATCCCGATCCACAGGGCCGCGAAGTTGTACGTCGTCCAGGTGCGCCGCTCCACGGGGACGGGCAGCAGGTCGTCGTTGGCGAAGCGGGCGTCGTCGGGGACGTATCCGTGGGCGAGTTCGACGCGGTCGGACGCGGCGGTGGCGGCCGCGCCGGGTATCGCGTCCTGCGGGGAAGGTGGCGGGGTGGGTGGGACGGTGGCGGTCATGGCGGCTGAGCCCTTCGCTCGGGAGCGGTGCCGTGCGGGGCGGTGCGAGCGGAGTTACTGAAGAGGTGTGTGGTCCTCAGGCGTTCAGCGCGGGGATGATCGTGGATCCGTACGCGTCGATGGTCGCCTCGCGGGCGTCGTGCATGTTGTAGACGGCGAACTGGTCGACGCCCATGTCCCGCAGCGCCCGGAGCTTCTCGATGTGCGCCTCGGCGGGTCCCAGCAGGCAGAACCGGTCGACGATCTCGTCCGGGACGAAGGCGGTGTCCGGGTTGCCGGTGCGTCCGTGGTGGCTGTAGTCGTAGCCGGAGCGGCCCGCGATGTACGCGGTCAGCTCGTCCGGCACCATCCCCGAGTGTTCGCCGTAGCGGGCGACCAGGTCGGCCACGTGGTTGCCGACCATGCCGCCGAACCAGCGGCACTGCTCACGGGCATGGTCGAGGTCGTCGCCGACGTAGGCGGGGGCGGCGACGCAGATGGTGACGGAGTCCGGGTCCCGGCCGGCGTCGGACGCCGCGTCCCGTACCGCCTTGATCATCCACTCGGTGAGGAACGGGTCCGCGAGCTGGAGGATGAAGCCGTCCGCCTTCTGGCCGGCCAGCGCGAGGGCCTTGGGCCCGTACGCCGCCATCCACACCGGCAGCCGCCCGTCCTTCACCCACGGGATCTGCACCGGCTGCCCGTCGACCGTGGCCTCCCGGCCCTCGGCGAGGTCCCGGATGACGTCGATGGCCTCCCCCACCCGGGCCAGCGTGTTGGGCCGGCGGCCCGCGACCCGCATCGCGGAGTCGCCGCGCCCGATCCCGCACACCGTGCGGTTGCCGTACATGTCGTTGAGGGTGGCGAAGGTGGAGGCGGTGACCTCCCAGGTGCGGGTGCCCGGGTTGGTGACCATCGGGCCCACGATCATCCGGTCGGTGTGCTCCAGGATGCGGCTGTAGATGACGAACGGCTCCTGCCAGAGCACCGCCGAGTCGAAGGTCCAGCCGTAGCGGAAGCCGTTGCGTTCGGCGCGGCGCATCAGGCCGACGACGGCGGAGGCGGGCGGGTCGGTCTGGAGGACGAGTCCGAAGTCCATGCGGGATCTCCTAGTCGAGGTACTGACTGGTGGCACGCGGGGTGTACATGCCGTGTCCGGCGCGTCCGGTGAACTTCCGCCTGTCGACGACGAGTTCACCGCGTGAGAGCACGGTCTCGACCTGGCCGGTGATCCGTTTTCCCTCGTACGCCGAGTAGTCGACGTTCATGTGGTGCGTCTCGGCGGAGAGGGTCTGCTCGGCGTGCGGGTCGTAGATGACGATGTCCGCGTCGGCGCCCGGGGCGATGGTGCCCTTCTTCGGGTAGAGGCCGAACATGCGCGCCGGGGAGGCGCAGGCGATCTCGATCCAGCGGCGGCGGGTGATGTGCCCGTCCACGACGGCCTGGTGCAGCAGGTCCATCCGGTGCTCGACGCCCGGCATCCCGTTGGGGATCTTGGAGAAGTCGCCGCGGCCCATCTCCTTCTGGCCGGAGAAGCAGAAGGGGCAGTGGTCGGTGGAGACGACCTGGAGCTCGTTGTTCCGCAGGCCCCGCCACAGGCTCTCCTGGTGCTCCTTGGGGCGCAGCGGCGTGGAGCAGACGTACTTCGCTCCCTCGAAGTCGGGCTCGGCGAGGTTGTCCGTGGAGAGGAAGAGGTACTGCGGACAGGTCTCGCCGAAGACCGGCAGCCCCTTGTGGCGGGCGGCGGCGATCTCCTCCACGGCCTCGTCGGCGGAGACGTGGACGACGTAGAGAGGTGATCCCGCGACCCGGGCGAGCTGGATGGCGCGGTGGGTGGCCTCGGCCTCCAGGGCGACCTTGCGGACGTCTCCGTGGTAGCGGGGGTCGGTCCGGCCGGCGGCGAGCGCCTGCTCGACCAGGACGTCGATGGCGATGCCGTTCTCGGCGTGCATCATGATCAACCCGCCGTTGCCGGAGGCCTGTTGCATGGCCCGCAGGATCTGGCCGTCGTCGGAGTAGAAGACGCCCGGATACGCCATGAACAGCTTGAAGGACGTGACGCCTTCGGCGACGAGGCGGTCCATCTCCTTGAGCGAGGACGGGTTCACGTCGGCGAGGATCATGTGGAAGGCGTAGTCGATGGCGCAGTTGCCGTCGGCCTTGGCGTACCAGGCGTCCAGCCCTTCGCGCAGGGACTTCCCCACGCTCTGGATCGCGAAGTCCACGATGGTGGTGGTCCCGCCCCAGGCCGCGGCCCGGGTGCCGGTCTCGAAGGTGTCGGCGGCGTACGTGCCGCCGAACGGCATCTCCATGTGGGTGTGGCCGTCTACGCCGCCCGGGATGACGTACTTGCCGGTGGCGTCGATGGTGCGGTCGGCGCTCCAGCTCTCCGCGGCGTCGGTGCCGTGGGCGGCGAGTGCGGCGATGCGCCCGCCCTCGACGAGGACGTCGGCGTGGATCTCGTCGGACGCGGTGATGACCAGACCACCGCGGATGACGGTGCGGCTCATGGGTACCTCCTCGCTGGGGCGGTACGGGGGTCCCCGCACAGGGACCCCCGTACACAGGTCAGTTGGCGCTCGTACGGTGTTCAGTCCGCGGCGTGCAGGGCGTCAGCGAGGACCGACGCGCCCTCCTCCGCCTCGGCGACGGTCAGCGTCAGGGGCGGGGCGATCCGCAGCACGCTGGTGTTGTGGCCGCCGCCCTTGCCGATGAGCAGCCCGCCCGCGCGCGCCGCCTCCAGGACGGCCGCGGCCGCCTCCGGGTGCGCCTCGTCCGTGCCGGGCTTCACCAGCTCGATGCCGATCATCAGGCCCCGGCCGCGCACCTCCCGTACGGCGGCGGATCCGGCCGCGATCCCCCGCAGCCGCTCGATGAGCAGCCCGCCCACGCGCCGCGCGTTGCCCTGGAGGTCGTGTTCCAGGTGGTACGAGAGGTTGGCGAGGCCGGCCGCCATGGTGACGGGTGAACCGCCGAACGTGGAGATGGAGTTGGCGTCCAGGCAGTTCATCACCTCCGCGCGGGCGACGACTCCGCCGATGGACATGCCGTTGCCGATGCCCTTGGCGAAGGTGAGGATGTCCGGCGAGCCGTGCTCGGCGTGCGCCTGCCAGCCCCAGAAGTGCTCACCGGTACGCCCCCAGCCGGTCTGCACCTCGTCGGAGATCCACAGGATGCCGTGCCGGTCGAGGACTTGGCGGAACGCGGCGAACAGCCCGTCGGGCGGCGAGGTGAAGCCGCCGACGCCCTGGATGGGTTCCGCGATCAGGGCCGCGGCCTCCCGGGTGTGCCCGAGGAGGTCCTCCAGGTCCGCGACGCACGCCCGGATGAATTGGGCGTCGCTCAACTCCGCGTACGGGCCACGGGATCGGACGCCCCCGTGGACGTACAGCGTCTGGAGCGGGGAGAGGGTCGTGGGCGACCAGGCGTGGTTGCCGGTGATGGAGACCGCCGAGAACGAGCGGCCGTGGTAGCTGTTGCGCATCGCCAGGATCTGGTTGGACCGGCGGTAGGCGGTGGCGAGCAGCAGCGCGGTGTCGTTCGCCTCGGTGCCCGAGGTGGTGAAGAAGACCCGGGCGTCGGGGATGCCGGAGAGGGTGGCGATCCGTTCGGCCAGCTCCACCATGGGGCGGTTGAGGTAGAGCGTGGAGGAGTGGATGATCCGCCCGGCCTGCTCGGAGATGGCCTTGGTGACCTCGGGCAGGGCGTGGGCGGTCATGGTGGTGAGGATGCCGCCGAAGAAGTCGAGGTAGCGGTTGCCGTCGGCGTCCCAGACGTACCGGCCCTCGCCATGCGTGAGTTCGATGGGGTGGCGGTAGTAGAGGGCCAGCCACTCGGGGCTGACGGCGAGGTGGCGTTCGTACAGTCCGCTCACGGCTCCACCAGCCCGTCGTAGGCGTCGGGCCTGCGGTCCCGGTAGAAGGCCCACTGCTGGCGGACCTCGTCGATCAGGCCGAAGTCCAGGTCGCGGACGACGAGTTCCTCCTCCTTGTCGCTGGCGACCTCGCCGACGAACTGGCCGCGCGGGTCGACGAAGTAGCTGGTGCCGTAGAAGTCGTTGTCGCCGTACTCCTCCTGGCCGACCCGGTTGATCGCGGCGACGAAGTACTCGTTGGCGACGGCGGACGCGGGCTGTTCCAGCTGCCAGAGGTAGCCGGAGAGGCCGCGCGAGGTGGCCGACGGGTTGTAGACCAACTGGGCTCCGTTGAGTCCGAGTTGGCGCCATCCCTCGGGGAAGTGCCGGTCGTAGCAGATGTAGACGCCGACCTTGCCGACGGCGGTGTCGAAGACCGGCCAGCCGGCGTTCCCGGGCTTGAAGTAGTACTTCTCCCAGAACCCCTTGACCTGCGGGATGTGGTGCTTGCGGTACTTGCCGAGGTACGAGCCGTCGGCGTCGATCACGGCGGCGGTGTTGTAGTAGAAGCCGGACCGCTCGACCTCGAAGACCGGGACGACGATCACCATGCCGGTCTCGCGGGCCAAGTCCTGCATCCGGCGGACGGTCGGCCCGTCCGGGACCGGTTCGGCCCAGCGGTAGTGCTCGGGGTCCTGGACCTGGCAGAAGTAGGGGGCGTTGAACACCTCCTGAAACCCGATGATCTTCGCCCCCTGCCGGGCGGCCTCGCGCGCATGGTCCTCATGCTTGGCGATCATGGATTCGGTGTCGCCGGTCCAGGTCGCCTGGACGAGTGCGGCGCGTACGACGTGGGACATGAGCTGCTCCTTCGACGCGGCGTCAGAGAGCCTCTACGCGTTTTCTACGCACGTAGATCGGTGCATGGATGGAGAACGTAAGCCCCTCCGTCCGGCGGGGCAAGACCATCGCCGTGAACCGGCTGAGTCGATCATGTTTCGCACCCGAGCGGTCCACAACAGTCACGGTAGGCATCACTCCGCGCACGCGCGGCACGTCCGTGAAGAACCGCGAGAGGTTGCCCTGAAGTGCGCTCCAGCTCATAGCCTTCTGGCGTCTCCGGGCGTCTCCGGGCGTCCCCGGACGTCTCTGGGCGTCACACGGCATCGGTCGAGCGAAAAGGATCCTTCATGCGCTGCACACTCTTCGGCAGGACCGGTCTGCGCGTCAGCGAGCTCGCGCTCGGCGCCATGACCCTGGGCCGCCACGAATCCGGCCACGCGGCCGTACGCGAGACCTCCGGACGGATCCTCGACGCCTACCTGGAAGCGGGCGGGAACTTCCTGGACACGGCGGACGTGTACGCGGGCGGCACCTCCGAGACGGTCCTCGGCGAGCTGCTGGGCGACCGCCGCGACGCGCTCGTCCTCGCCACCAAGTACACCTGTGCGACCCGGCCGGGCGACGTCAACTCCGGGGGCAACCACCGCAAGAACCTGGTGCAGTCCGTGGAGGCGAGCCTGCGGCGGCTGCGGACGGACCGGCTGGATGTCCTCTGGGTGCACGCCCGGGACAACTTCACCCCGGTCGAGGAGGTCATGCGCGCCCTGGACGACCTCGTCCGCGCGGGCAAGGTGCTGTACGTGGGGGTGTCCGACTGGCCCGCCTGGGAGATCGCCCAGGCCAGTACGGTCGCCGAGCTCCGCGGCTGGACGCCGTTCACCGGTTCGCAGCTGCGCTACAGCCTGCTGGAGCGCACCCCCGAGCGTGAACTGCTCCCGCAGGCCCGCGCGTTCGACCAGGCCGTGTTCGCCTGGAGCCCGCTCGCCCGGGGCCGCCTGACCGGCCGCCAGGAGGAGGCCGCGGTGGGCGCGGCGGACGAGGCGGAGCTGCGCGCGCGGGAGACCGTGCGGGCCGTGGTGGAGATCGCCGGGGAGGGCGGCTGGAGCCCGGCCGCGGTGGCGCTCGCCTGGCTGCGCGGCCGCCCGGGCAACATCGTCCCGATCCTCGGCCCGTCCACCCCGGACCAGCTCAGCGACGCGCTCGGCTGCCTGGAGGTGGAGCTGGACGTGGACGCCGTGGACCGGCTGGACACGGTGAGCCGGGTGCCGCTGGGCTTCCCGCACGACTTCCTGCGGGACGAGGGGGTGCGCGAGACGGTGTACGGGGACCGCTGGACGGCCATCGAGGACCGGCGCTCGACCTATCGGCGTACGACCTCCGAGGTGCTCTGAGCCCTGACCGGCCGAAGAGGGCGCGAATGCCGCCTCACACCCCCGGCACCCCCGCCACCCGCAGCGCGTGGACCAGGTCCCACTCCCGCTCCACCGACACCTCACGGGCCGCCGCCAGCAGGTTCGGCAGGACGCGGTCCCCGCCGCCGCCCGCGAGTTCGGCCGCCTCCTGCGGCGTACGTACGCGGACGAAGGCACCGAGCAGCGCCCGCGCCTCGCCCTCGCGGCCCGCGCCGTCCAGGGCGAGCACCGCCTCGGCGACCTCGGCGGCGGGCCTGGCCACCCCCTGCCGGAGCAGCAGCCCGCAGTCCTCGTCCCGGCCCGCCGCGGCCAGCGCCCCCGCCGCCGCGGCGAACCCGGCGGGCGGCAGCGAGGACGCCTCCCAGAGCAGGGTCGTCCAGTCGGCGGCAAGGCCGGCCCGGTACAGGGCGACCGCCAGCACCGGCAGCCGGGGCGCGGGCCAGGCCGCCACCTCGCAGAGCACGACATGGGCCTCGCCGCTGCGGCCTTCCGCCCGCAGCCGGACCAGCCGCCCGACGGCCGCGGCCACGGCCTCTCCGGCCCCCGGGTCCGGCAGGGCGGCCGGGGCGGGGGCCTCCTCCGCCGCCTCCGCAGGCCCGCCGCCGAACCGGGCGCCGCGCGGGGCGGAGCCGCCCTCCGACGGGGGCGCGGGCAGGGCGGGAACGGGCGAGGGGGCGTACACGGTCTCCTCCTCGTCGTCCACATCGAGACCGGCGAACCGGGCGCCGCGCGGCTTCTTGCGCCGGGGCGCGGGCTCGGGGGCGGGACCGGAACCGGCGGCGGGTCTGCGGGACCGGGACCACCCCGGCGCTTCACCGCCGCCCGACGCGGGCGCGGACTCCGGCACAGGGTTCGGTACGGGCTCCGGGGCGCGCTCCGCGACAGGCCCGCCGGCGCGCTCCGGCACCCGCTCCGGGGCGGGCCCCGGTACCCGCTCCGGGTCCGCCCCGGCGCGCGGGCGCGGAACCGTCACCGCCGCCAGCCGCTTCCGCAGCTCCGCGCACCGGGCCGAGGCGCGCCGGTGGTCGTCGTGGGCCCAGGCCAGCGCCTCCGGGTCGGCCGGGTCCACGCCTCCCGCCCCGGCCGTGCGCAGCCGCTCCGCCGCCCGGCCCTGTTCGCGGATCATCAACTCCAGCCGGTGGACGAGCTCCTGGCGTCCGCCGGGGCGCCGGTCGTGGGCGGCCGCGGAGGCGGAGTACAGCGCGGCGGCCCGTACCGAGACCTGCTCGGCGAAGTACGCGCCGTGGACCTCGGCCAGATCGGCGAGCAGGGACTCCACGACATCCCAGGGCGGGATCTCCACCCCGTCGAGACAGGACCGCATCCCCTGCGGATCGCGCCGGGTGAAGACCCCGTACCACCCGCGTCCGGGGTCGAGCCGTGCCGTCATCTCCCGTAGGTATTGCGCGAACGTGCCTACATCCACCGCATGCTGATGCACCGTCATCGTCGCCCTCGCCGACCGTCGACTGGAGCCTTCCAGTCCGCAGGCATTCGACCGCAGGCGTGTTACGGGGCGGCTACGCGCAGCTTTCGTCCGCGCTGCGGCGGGTGCACGGGGGCCGGCGCCGTGCGCCCCCGTACGCGGCCGGCGGCCGGGGTCAGAAGGTGACGGCGATCCCGGTGTGCGGGCGCTTGCCGAGGCGGGCGATGGTGGCGGGCCAGTCGACGAGCCAGAACTTCCAGGTGTACTTGCGGGCCAGCAGCTTGCGCACCGCGCGGGTATCGTCCGCGTCGAGGAGGCGTGCGGTGCCCTCGGCCTTCGGGGCGTCCTCGGCGATCCTGCCGCGTACATCGCAGACGGTGACGACCACGTCGGTGTTGTTGCGGAGCCGCTTGACCTTCCACGAGTCGGAGCGGGTCCACACGTAGAGCACCTCGCCCTCGGCCGCCGCCCACACGGGGGTCGCGACGGGCGTGCCGTCCCTGCGGAAGGTGGTCAGGCTGACGTATTCGCTGCGCGCGAAGTCCTGGAGAGTCACGGACGCGACCCTACGCACCGCACGCCCGTTACGCGATCAGGGGTACGACGGCGGGTTCGGCGGACGCCTCGGACTCGACGGACCCGGCAGGCTCCAGGGCGCAGCGGCCGAGCAGCTCGTCCATGGAGAGGCCGAGCGCCCCGGCGAGCGCGGCGACCGTGAAGAAGGCGGGGGTGGGGGCGCGGCCGGTCTCGATCTTGCGGAGGGTCTCGGCGGAGATTCCGGCGCTCGCCGCGACGGCGACCATGCTGCGCTCCCCCCG
The DNA here is from genome assembly GCF_033109485.1 of Streptomyces cyaneofuscatus. NCBI lineage: Bacteria > Bacillati > Actinomycetota > Actinomycetes > Kitasatosporales > Streptomycetaceae > Streptomyces > Streptomyces cyaneofuscatus. The sequence goes on from NZ_CP137002.1 coordinate 1,169,940, forward strand.
CGCCTCGCGGAGCAGCCGGCCGAGCCGTTCGCCTCGGAGGCGCTCTTCAGGGGTGAGAGGGGTGCGGACCATGAGGCCACTCTACTACGGTTCACCATTCTTATACCGTCATTACTATACCGCTTCGACCGGTATAGTAATGGGCATGGTGCACATCAAGACCGACACATCCATCGAAGCCATGCGCGAGTCCGGACGCGTCGTCGCGCGGATCCTGGCCCGCGCCCAGGAGGTCGCGGCCATCGGCGTGACGCCGCGCGAGCTGGACGAGGCGGCGCGCGAGGTGCTGCGCGAGGCGGGGGCCTCCTCACCGTTCCTGGACTACAAGCCGCACTTCGCGCCCACCCCGTTCCCCGCCGTCATCTGCGTCTCCGTGAACGACGCGGTCGTCCACGGCATCCCCTCCGCCGAACCCCTGCGCGACGGGGACCTGGTCAGCGTCGACGCGGGCGCCCTCCTCGGCGGCTGGGCGGGCGACGCGGCGGTCAGCTTCACCGTCGGTGAGGCCCGCCCCGCCGACACCGAGCTGATCGACGCGGCCACCACCGCGCTGGAGGCGGGCATCGCGGCGGCCGTCGTCGGCAACCGCATCGGCGACATCGCCCACGCCATCGGCACGGTCTGCCGCAAGGCGGGCTACGGCATCCTCGACGGATACGGCGGCCACGGCATCGGCCGTTCGATGCACGAGGACCCGTCCGTGCCGAACGAGGGACGGCCCGGGCGCGGCATGCCGCTGCGCCACGGGATGGTCCTCGCGATCGAGCCCATGCTGCTCGCCGGCGGCCTCGACGAGTTCCGCCACGACCCGGACGGCTGGACGCTGCGGACGACCGACGGCAGCCGGGCGGCGCACGCCGAGCACACGGTGGCCATCACGAAGGACGGCCCCCGCGTCCTCACCGCTATCTGACCCGCCCGGCCCGTCACCCCCGTCCGACGAACGCCCTCGCCAGTGCCTCGCCCCGGCGCTCCGCCTTGGCGCGGCTCTCGATCGGGGAGATACGGGAGTCCTTGAACGCGATGTACGTGACACCGGACGCGGCCCCGCCGGTCGTCGGGTGGGGGTCGATGGACAGCTCCTGAGCCAGCGCGTACGACCCCTCGCCGATGATCCCGGCGGGCCCGGTGTCCCCGATGACGGCGTACCGCACCTCGCCCTTGTGGATCACGGCGACGACGCTGCCGCCGGTCAGCCCGGACTTGCGGTAGTCCCAGATCCGGCCCGGCGCGGGCACCACCACGAACGGCAGCCGGGCCGAGTCCAGGGGTTTGCCCCGGGAGGTCTGGAACGCGGTCTGCGGCTGGAAGTAGGGGTCGGACGTCGTGTTGCAGACCTTCGTCCTCCGGCCGTCGCAGTCGATGTCCATATCCGCCTTCCAGAACACGGCGTCCGTGGTGCCGCAGACGGGGACGGTGGCCTTGGAGCGGTTCGCGTCCGTGCGGTACTTGCCGCGCGAGATCTGCCGGCAGGAGCGGACCTCGGCGAGCAGTTCCTCCGCGCTCACCGTCGGGTCCTGGACGTCCCCTGGCGCGTGACCCACCCGGGTATCCGGCGGTGTGTCAGGTACGGGGACGTCGGCGGTGGCGGGCAGGGCCGCCGGGCCGAGCAGGGCGGCGCCGCAGGCGACGGTGGTGACGGCGGTCAGAGCGAACGTTCGGGTGCGCATGGTGGGGGACGGCCCTTCCAGTCGACCGGAGGGACCCGTCCGGGCCCCTCCCCGTGCCGGCGAACGGTCACCGGCACTCCCCTCCCCCGGCGGCGGGCCGGTCGTACGCGCACGCACCGCGTACGACCGGCCCGCCGCCCCTGCTGCGTGAGGCCGGGTCAGCTCCTGCCGCCCGGCTGCACCACCATGGCCGAGCCGCCGCCCCGCCGCACCTTTTCCGCGGCCGCCAGCCAGCGGCCGTCGGGGAGCCGCTGTACGCCGGTGGCGGCGCCGATCTCCGGGTTCTGCCGGAAGGCGTGGCCGAGCGCTTCGAGCTGGGCGCGGACCGGGCTGTTCCACAGGTCCGGCTCGATCTCGGTGGTGGCCGCGTTGCGCTGGCTGGCGCGGGGGGCGGCGATCGCGTCGACGAGCGGGAGCCCGCGGTCGAGGTGGCCGGTGAGGGACTGGAGCACGGTGGTGATGATCGTGGCGCCGCCCGGCGAGCCGAGGGCGAGGAGCGGCTTGCCGTCCTTGAGCACGATGGTCGGGGACATCGACGAGCGGGGCCGCTTGCCCGGGCCCGGCAGGTTCGGGTCGTGCACGGCCGGGTTGGCCGGGGCGAAGGAGAAGTCGGTCAGCTCGTTGTTGAGGAGGAAGCCGCGCCCGGGGACCGTGATGCCGCTGCCACCGGTGGACTCGATCGTCAGGGTGTAGGAGACGACGTTGCCCCACTTGTCGGCCGTCGTCAGGTGCGTGGTGTTCTCACCCTCGAACGTCGTCGGCGCGGCCGTACCGCCGCTCCCGCACCGGGCCGGGTTCCGCGGGTCACCGGGCGCCACCGGACTGGTCAGCACCGCGTCGTCCCTGATCAGGCATCCGCGCGCGTCCGCGAACCGCTGGCTCAGCAGCTCCTTGGTCGGCACGTCCTCGAAGGCCGGGTCGCCGACCCAGCGACCCCGGTCGGCGAAGGCAATACGGCTCGCCTCGATGAGCCGGTGGAGGTAGCGGGTCTGGCTCGCCCGCGAGAGGTCGGTGCGCTCCAGCATGTTGAGGGCCTGGGCCACCGTCGTACCGCCGGACGAGGAGGGTGCCATGCCGTAGACGTCCAGGCCCCGGTAGCCGGCCTTCGTCGGCTTCTGGTCCAGCGTGCGGTAGGAGAAGAGGTCCTTGCGGGTGAGGTCGCCGGGGCGGACGGTCCGGGTGGCCTGCGGGTCGACGGGCGGCTTGCGGACCGTACGGACGATGTCGTCCGCCAACTCGCCCCGGTACAGCTCCCCGACCCCCTTGCGGCCGAGCTTCTCGTACGTACGGGCCAGGTCGGGGTTCTTGAACACCGAGCCGACGACGGGCAGTTCACCGCCGGGCAGGAACAGCTTCGCGGAGGCCGGGAAGTCGGCGAACCGGGCCTGGTTGGAGGCCGTCTGGGAGCGGAAGGTTCCGTCCACCACGAAGCCGTCCCGGGCCAGGCGTTCGGCCGGTTTCAGCAGCGTACGAAGGGACTTGGAGCCCCACGCGTCGAGCGCGCGCTCCCAGGTGGCGGGGGTGCCGGGGGTGCCGACGCCGAGGCCGCTGGTGACGCCTTCCTCGAACGGGATGGGCTTGCCGTTCTCCAGGAAGAGGGAGGCGTCCACGCTGCGGGGTGCGGTCTCGCGGCCGTCGATGGTCCGCACCGTGCGCTTCTTGGCGTCGTAGTGGACGAAGTAGCCTCCGCCGCCGATGCCCGCCGAGTACGGCTCGGTCACGCCGAGCGCGGCGGCGGTCGCCACGGCCGCGTCCACCGCGTTGCCGCCCTGGCGCAGCACCTCGATCCCGGCCGCCGACGCGTCCCGGTCCACGCTGGCCACCGCTCCCCCGTACCCCACCGCCACCGGGGACTTGGGTGGGACGGGGTGCCGGTGGGCGGGTTGCGCGGAGCCCGCGGGGGCGGTGGCCCCGAGCGAGGCGACCACGGCAAGGGCGGCCACTATCGACATGTTCCGGCCGACGGAACGGTGCATACGAACCTCCAGTCAACGGATCTCCGCGCAGGCTAGCCCGCGGGCACCCGGATCGTCAGGACCGCCTCGAACGGTTACCCGAATGACCGATAACATGCCCGGCCATGACGGACGACGTGCGCAACATCGTGCTGGGCGTGATAGCCGCCGGAATCAGCGGATCGCTGGGCTGGCTGGCCCGTACCTACCTCCTGCGGCGCAAGCTCCGCCGTAAGCAGGCGTTCTTCGGACTGCCGGCCCACTCCGAGTGCCTGCTGGTGGTCAACCGGTACGCGGGCGCCGAGGGGTCCGTGCACCGGTACGACGTGTTCGCGCTGCTGGAGCTCTCCGCGCTGATCAAGGACTGCGCGGCCAACGCGCAGATCGTGACGCACGACGTGGCTCAGCAGGGTTTCGGGGAGCGTACGGAGTTCTGCGTCGGCGGCCCGACCTCCAACCAGCGGATGGCGGCCCATCTGCGGACCCTGCTCCCCGGGGTACGGATCAACACCGACCCGGAGCCCGGCCCGGACCGGGTAGCCTTCCAGATCGGTTCGGAGCGCTACCGGCTGGAGCCGGGGATCTCGGAGTACGTGCTGCTCGCACGGCTGACGGGCGGTCAGGAAGCGCGCCCGGTCTTCCTGTTCTGCGGGCAGCGGGCCATCACCAACCAGGCGGCGACCCGTTATGTGTCGCGCCACTACGAGAAGCTGCTGCGCAAGCACGGCAACAAGTCGTTCGCGCTGCTGCTGAAGGTGGTCAACTCCCAGGCGTACGGCCCCGATGTGGTGGAGGTCGTCGGCGATGTGACCCGCGCGGCGCAGGCGCCCGTACCGACGGCCCCGCCCTCCCACCGGGCGGGCGGCAGCTGAGCGGGTACGGGCTCAGCGCCGCAGCCGGGCCCGGCCGCCGTCCACCATCGCGGTGATCTCACCGATCCTCAGCGGCCGGGCCAGCAGCACCACCGTGAGCAGCAGCGCGAGGGTCCCCGCCCCGACGGCCGCGATGTCCCCCGCGCCCTCGGCCGCGCGGGCGGCCCCGTAGGCGAGCGCCCCGGCTGGCAGGCAGGCGGCGATCAGCCTGAGGTGGGCGCCGAGGGTGGGTGAGCGCAGCAGGGTCCCGGTCCCGGTGGCCGAGATCCGCCGGGAGAGCACGTACCCGGTGACGGCGAAGCCGACGACGAAGGCCACCGTGCTCGCTCCGGCCATCCCGGTCACGGCCCAGCGGGCGGGCAGCACCCAGTAGGCGGCCGCCGAGAGACCGGCGTTGACGGCGGCGACCACGAGGTTGAGCAGGAACGGTGTGCGGGTGTCGCTCATCGCGTAGAAGCCGCGGGAGAGGACGTACTGCCCGGAGAAGGCGATGAGCCCGGGGGCGAACGCCATCATGATTCCGGCCATCACCGTGATGTCGGCGTCGGTGGTGCGCCCGTACCCGAAGACGGAGCCGATCAGCCAGGGCGCGAGGACCAGGAACACGGTGGCGGCGGGCACGACGACGGCGGCGCTGGTCCGCAGCGCGTACGCGACATCGCGACGCACCCCGGCGAGGTCCCCGTCGGCCGCCGCCCGGCTCATCCGGGGCATCAGCGCGGTGACGAGGGAGACGGTGATGATGCCCTGCGGGACGACCCAGAGCTGGTAGGCGTAGCTGTACGCGGCATACCCCGCCCCGCCCGCCACCTGCTGCTCGAACGCCTGCTGACCGGCGGTGGTGGAGAGCCGGGTGACGACCCAGTACGCGAGCTGGTTGGTGAGCACCAGCAGGACGAGCCAGCCGGCCGCGCGCATCGGCCGGGTCAGGCCGCTGCCGCGCCAGTCGAAGCGGGGCCGCCAGCGGAACTTCGCGGCCCGCAGCGTGGGCAGCAGCGCGAGGGTCTGCACGGCGATCCCGGCGGTGGTGCCCCAGCCGAGGAGATGCGCGTGCGCGTCGGTGAGGGCGCCGCCGGAGTTCGCGGCGACGGCGATGTAGAGGCCGAACACCCCGATGACCACGAGGTTGTTGAGGACCGGGGTCCACATCATCGCGCCGAACCGGCCCCGGGCGTTGAGGATCTGGCCGAGCAGGGTGAAGAGTCCGTAGAAGAGGATCTGCGGCAGGCAGTAGCGGGCCAGCGCGATCGTCAGCTCGGCCTGGCGGCCGTCGTAGTCGGTGTAGAGGCCGACGATCAGGGGCGCCGCCGCCACGGCGAGCGCGGTGAGGGCGAGGAGGCCGACGGTGCAGAGGGTGAGCAGCCGGTCGGTGTAGGCGGCTCCGCCGTCGGCGTGTTCCTTGGCGGCGCGGACCAGTTCGGGGACGAAGACCGCGTTGAGCGCGCCGCCGATGAGCAGGATGTAGAGGATGTTGGGGACGGTGTTGGCGACCGTGTAGCCGTCGGCGCTCAGCCCGGTGCCGAGTGCGGCGATGACGACCGCCGAGCGGACGAAGCCGGTGGCGCGGGAGACGACGGAGCCCGCCGCCATCACGGCACCGCTGCGCAGGACGGAGGCGGACCGGGCCGGGGGTATCCCGGGCTCGGTCGTGGCTTCTTCGGGCACCGCGGACCCGTCGGGCGCCACCGCGGACTCCGCCGGTCCATCGGACCCTTCTGCCTCCTCGGGCTTGACGGTTCCGCTCACTGGTCTCTCCCGCGCTCCGAGGTACTGGCCGACGGTGGAGGGTACTCCGCAGGGTCGGCCACGGGTCGGGCGGGGCCCCGGCGGAATCCGACATGGGGGAAACGGAACCCGGCCGGGGGGAAATCGCCTCTCCCCTGTCGAGCCCTGCAGCCCTGGAGGTTTTTCCGTTGAGTTCCGCACGCCCGCGCATCCACCGCCGTACCGCCCTGACCGCCGTCCCGGCGGCGCTGCTCGCCGCCGCGCTCACAGCCTGTTCGGGCGGTGGTGCGGCCGGCTCCGCCGCACAGGAGGGCGGGGACGGCAAGGCGCCCGCGACCAGCATCTCCGTGAACCTCCAGGGCAAGGCGGCGGCCCCCGGTGAACCGGTGAAGGTCACGCTGGCGGAGGGGAAGCTGAAGACGGTCTCGGTGACGGCGAGTGAGGGCGGCGCGCTGGCCGGGAAGATATCCGCCGACGGCCGGACCTGGATATCCGAGCGGGTCGCCGCGCCCGGCACCGCGTACACGGTCGAGGCGAAGGACGCGGACGGCGGCAGCGACACCGCCACCTTCTCGACCGCCGAGGCGGAGAAGGTCAACAAGCTGTCGCTCGCGCCGGGCAAGAACACCACGGTCGGCATCGCCCAGCCGCTGTCGGTCGTCTTCGACCACCCGGTGAAGAACAAGGCGGCGGTGGAGAAGGGGCTGAAGGTGTCCACCTCGAACGACACCGAGGGTTCCTGGGGCTGGCTGCAGGACTACTCGGGCAAGGACCGCGTCGACTGGCGGCCCAAGGATTACTGGAAGCCGGGTACGAAGGTCACTCTGGCCGCCGAGCTGAACGGCATCGACACGGGCGCGGACGGCGGCTGGTTCGTCCGTGACTACCTGACGACGTTCACCATCGGCGCGGCCCAGGTGGTCAAGGTCGACCTCGACGGGCACCGCCTCTCCCTGCACCGCGACGGCAAGCAGGTGTTCCAGGCGCCGATGTCGGGCGGTACGCCGGGCGGCGACAAGGCGTCCTGGCGGGGCACGGCCGTCCTGATGTCGAAGGAGGGCACGATCAACATGCGCTCCGAGACCGTGGGCCTGGGCGACGCCTACGACAAGATGGTCGACTTCTCGATGCGGCTGACCTGGTCGGGGATGTACGCGCACGCCGCCCCGTGGAACTCCGGCTACTTCGGCAACGCCAACCGCAGCTCGGGCTGTCTCGGGATGAGCGACGCGAACGCGTCCGCGCTGTACGGACAGGTGCGGGTGGGCGACCCGTTCGAGATCACCGGCGCCGACGCCAAGGGCACGGTCACCGAGGGCAACGGGTACGGCGCGTGGAACGTGTCGTGGGCCGACTGGCAGGCGAAGAGCGCGCTGAAGTGAGCCGCGCGCTCACCTCCGTACGACGGAAGGGCTACTGACACCACGTCCAACAATCGTTACCTTCACGCAACACACCCGGTAGTTACCAGCGGTAAACATCCGGGGTTACCGTCGGGTCACTTTGCACTGACACGCGTGAGGAGTGACCCGTGGTACGTCCGAAACCGGCACTGCGCACCACCGCTTCGATCACCACCGCCGCCGTCCTGCTGACCGGAGCCGCCCTCGGCGCGGCTCCGGCGGCGGGAGCCGCGCCCGCAACCGCCCCCGCGAGCGCCGCCTCCGCGCCGGGCCTGACGTTCCACGACATCCCCGGCTCCGGGGGCATCACGCTCAAGGGCAATGTGTTCAGACCGGCCGGAGCGCCGGCCGGGGCGAAGCACCCCCTCATCGTCTTCCCGACCAGCTGGGCCATGCCGCAGATCGAGTATCTGGCGCAGGCCCAGAAGCTCGCCGACTCCGGTTACGTGGTGGTGAGTTACACCTCGCGCGGCTTCTGGCTCTCCGGCGGGAAGATCGAGGTGGCGGGCCCGCCGGACATCGCGGACGCCTCCGCCGTCATCGACTGGGCGCTGGCCAACACCTCGGCCGACCCGGACCGGATCGGCATGGGCGGGGTCAGTTACGGAGCGGGCATCAGCCTGCTGGCCGCCGGACACGACCCCCGTATCAAGGCGGTGGCCGCGCTCAGCGGCTGGGCCGACCTGATCGACTCGATCTACAGCGGCCGGACCCAGCACCTCCAGGCAGCGGCCCTGCTCGGCGGCGCCGGGCTGATCACCGGCCGCCCCAGCGACGAACTCTCCCAGACGCTCAAGGACTTCCTCGGCTCCAACCTGGACAAGGAACCGGAGATGATCGCCTGGGGCGCCAAGCGCTCCCCCGCGACCCACCTCGACAGGATCAACGCCAACGGCGCCGCCATCATGATGGGCAACGCCTGGGGCGACACGATCTTCCCGCCCAACCAGTACGCCTCGTTCTACGAGAAGCTCACCGGCCCCAAGCGGCTGGAGTTCCGCCCCGGCGACCACGCCACCGCCGAGCTGACCGGCCTCTTCGGGCTGCCCAACGACACCTGGACGAGCACCCGCCGCTGGTTCGACCGCTACCTCAAGGGCGAGCGCAACGGCATCGACACCGAGCAGCCGGTCCAGCTCAAGTCCCGTACCGACAAGGGGTACGAGGGCTACGCGGACTGGAAGTCGGTGGGCGCGGCGAAGAACCGTATCCAGCTCGACGGTACGAAGAAGGTGTGGGCGAACGTCGATTCGGGCGCCAACGGGGGCATCACCCTGCTCTCCAACGCGCTGGACCAGTTCCTGAAGCTGCCGCCGACCGTCTCCGTACCCCTTCTGCCGCGCACCTTCGCGAGCGTGTGGCAGTCGGAGCGGTACGGCTCCGAGCAGCGCGTCCGGGGTACGGCGGAGCTGCACACCACGGTCACCAGCACGAAGTCGAGCGGCACCTTCGTCGCGTACCTCTACGACGTCGGCCCGCTCGGTGTGGGCAAGCTGGTCAGCAACGCCCCGTACACGTTCCACGGGCAGACGCCGGGCCGGCCGTTCCCCGTCGACCTGGAGCTGTTCTCCACGGCCTACGACGTCCCGGCCGGTCACCGGCTCGCCCTGGTGATCGACACCGTCGATCCGCTGTACATCGAGCACAACCCGACCGGCGCGCAGCTGACCTTCTCCTCGCCCGCCTCGGACCCGAGTCATCTCTCGGTCCCGCTGCGCGAGAAGTGATCACCGACTGCTGCCGGGCGGGGCATGCTCCGCTACTGCCCTCCCGGCAGCAGCTTCCCCGGCTCGGCCGGGGCCACCCCCACCGCCTCCGTCTTCGGATTGCGCCGCTGCCTTCGCGCCACCCAGGTGGCGAACCACGAGAGCAACATGCACATGCCGATGTAGATCGGAGAGATCACCATCACGACAGGGATGAAGGGGAGATCGTAGTCGAGATTCGACGCGATCAGCTTTCCCGCGTGGAGGAATTCCTCGTAGGTGATCAGGTAACCCAGTGAGGTGTCCTTGAGGGCGACCACCAGCTGACTGATGATGGTCGGCAGCATCGCGCGCACGGCCTGGGGGGCCAGGACGAACGTCGTGACCTGGGTCTTGCGCATCCCGAGGGCGTACGCGGCCTCCCGCTGGCCCCGGTCCACGGAGTTGATCCCGGTGCGGAAGACCTCCGCGAGGACCGAGCCGTTGTAGAGGGTCAGCCCGGCGACCAGGGCGGGCAGGGCCTGCACCTTCAGCGCGACGAAGATGAAGAAGATCATCACCAGCACCGGCATGGCCCGGAAGAACTCGACCAGCAGGGTGGCGATCCAGCGCACCGGGCGGTGCACGGAGAGCCGGCCGACCGCGAGGACCGCGCCGAGGGCGAGGGAGAGGACGGCGGCGTACGCGAACGCCTTGAGCGTGTTGCCGAGGCCCCGCAGGAGCAGTTCCTGGATGCCCTTGTATTCGAAGGGGCGCCACTTCTCGGCGGTGAACTGGTCGGTGTCGAAGAGCAGATAGATGATCCAGCCGACGAGGGCGAGGATCACGGCCGTCGAGGCGATCCCGTACAGGAGATGCCGTTTACGGGCCTGCGGCCCCGGGATGTCGTAGAGCGCGGTGGCCGAGGGGACATGGGTCATCGTGCGACTCCCCAGCGCTTCTCCATCACGTTGAAGAGCGCACTGATGGTGAGGGTGATGATCAGGTAGCCGACAGCGATCCAGATGAACGTCCAGATGATGCTGTAGCCCAGCTCGTTGAGCGTCCGGTAGGTGCCGAGGAGTTCGGTGACGCTGAACGCGCCGGCGATCGCGGAGTTCTTGGCCAGCGCGATCAGGGTGGAGCCGACCGGCGGGATCACCGAGCGGAAGGCCTGCGGCAGGACGACCTGGCTCAAGGTCTGACCGAAGGTCATCCCGAGGCTGCGGGCGGCCTCGCCCTGGCCGGTGGGCACGGTGTTGATGCCGGAGCGCAGCACCTCGCAGATGAACGCGGAGGTGTAGCAGCCGAGCGCCAGGACGGCGAAGAGCTGGAAGGGCAGCACGAGGCCGAAGCGGGGCAGGCCGAGGAGGACCGCGAAGAACAGCAGCGTCAGCGGGGTGTTGCGCAGCACGGTCACCCAGACCGTGCCCAGCACCCGCAGTGAGCCGACGGGCGCGACGCGGAAGGAGGCCATCACGAAGCCGAGGGCGAGGGCGAGAGCCGAGGAGTAGACCGTCAGCTCGACGGTGCCGAGGAAGCCCTCGCCGTAGAGGGAGAAGTTGTCTGTCAGTACGTCCATGGGTGGCGCCGTCCCCTCAGTTCGCCGGGTAGCGGTCGATGGGCGGCGGGGTCGGCGCGGGCACGCCGGAACGCCCCAGAGTCGCCTCGAACGCCTTCTTCCAGTTGCCGTTCTTCTCGTCGGCCTCCAGCGCGTCGTTGAGGGCGCCCCGCAGCGCGTTGTCGTTGCGCGGTACGCCGATGCCGTACGGCTCCTCGGAGAACGGCTTGCCGACGACCTTCATCTCGTCGGGCGCCTTGGCCGCGAAGCCCAGCAGGATCGCGTCGTCGGTGGTGACGGCGTCGACCTGGTAGGTCAGCAGGTTGTCGACGCAGATGGAGTACGTGTCGTAGGCGACGAGCACCGCCTTGGGGAAGTCCTCGGCGATGCGCTGGTAGGGCGTGGAGCCGGCCGCCGAGCAGACCGTCCTGCCGTCGAGGTCCTGGGGGCCCTTGATGTCGTTCTCGTCGGTACGCACCAGGAGTCCCTGGCCCGCCATGTAGTAGGGCCCGGCGAAGCCGACGAGCTTCTTGCGCATGTCGTTGATGGTGTAGGTGCCGACGTAGTAGTCGATCTGGCCGTTCTGGAGGGCGGTCTCGCGGTTCGCGGAGGCGATGGTCCGGAAGCGGATGGTCTTCGGTTCGAAGCCGAGGGAGGCCGCCATCATCCGGGCGATCTCGATGTCGAAGCCGGAGTAGACGCCGCTGGCCGGGTCCTTCTCGCCCAGGTAGGGCTGGTCCTCCTTGGCGCCGACGACCAGGTAGCCGCGCCGCTCCGCCTTCCGCCAGGTGGGCGACGCGGGCAGTTCGAAGCCCTGGTTCACCTGGTAGACGGGCAGCGCCTCGGGCGCCGGCCCCTTGACCGGCGGGCTGCCGTCCTTGCCGCAGGCCGCGGCGAGGACGGTGAGCAGGAGGCAGAGGGCGAGGGCGGCGCCACGGCGGCGGGCACTGCTGGTGGGCAAGGTGTGGGTACGCGACACGAAGGGCCCCCGTCAGTGCTTGAGGATCTTGGACAGGAAGTCCTTGGCACGGTCGCTCTCCGGGGCGGTGAAGAAGTCCTCCGGGGTGCGGTCCTCGACCACGCGGCCGTCGGCCATGAAGACGACGCGGTTGGCGGCGGACCGGGCGAAGCCCATCTCGTGGGTGACCACGACCATGGTCATGCCCTCCTGGGCGAGCTGCTGCATGACCTCCAGCACCTCGTTGATCATCTCCGGGTCGAGCGCCGAGGTGGGCTCGTCGAAGAGGAGCGCCTTGGGGTCCATGGCGAGAGCGCGGGCGATCGCCACGCGCTGCTGCTGGCCGCCGGAGAGCTGGGCGGGGAACTTGTCGGCCTGGGAGGCGAGGCCGACCCGCTCCAGCAGCTCCCGGGAGCGCCGGTCGGCCTCCTCCTTCTTGCGCTTGCGGACCTTGAGCTGGGCCAGCGACACATTCGCCAGCACGGTCTTGTGGGCGAAGAGGTTGAACGACTGGAAGACCATGCCGACTTCGGCGCGGAGCTGGGCCAGGCCCTTGCCCTCCGCGGGGAGGGGCTTGCCGTCGATCAGGATGGAACCGGACTCGATCGTCTCCAGCCGGTTGACCGCCCGGCACAGGGTCGATTTCCCGGAGCCGGAGGGGCCGATGACCACCACCACCTCCCCGCGGCCGACGGTGAGATTGATGTCCTGAAGTACGTGCAACTCTCCGAAGTGTTTGTTGACGTCCCTCAGTTCGATCAACGGATCGACGGCCATGCGCTGCCCTACCCACTTGTCGCTGTGTCGAGGTCAGCGCAAACTATGCAGCCCGGAAAGGGACTTCGCACCCGACACGCTCAAATGGCACATAAGGCTGTTTATCGCTACGGGAGCTCAGTTCTCGGCCGACTCCGCGTACACCTGCGAGAGCTCGGGGCTGCCGCTCATGGCCCAGTCCAGCCCGGCGGCGACGACGTCGATCTCCCGCCCGGACTCCAGCCGCACCACGGGCTGCCCGCTCGGCCAGATGTCCCACGCCGCCCCCGGGACGGTGCGCACGATGACGGTGCCCAGGTAGAGACCGGCGTCGTTGCCCAGCCAGGGCAGCTCCTCGGCGTCGTCGCGCCAGCGCGGCGACAGCTGGTCGAGCGCGGACAACGAGGCCGGGCTGTCGTCGAGTTCGAGTCCTTGCTGCCCCGCCCGGGCACGCAGCAGTTCGCATTCGGCGAGCAGCTCGGCCACGCCGTCGGGATCCGCTTCGACGGCGGCCGCGAGCGCGTGCCCCTGCGTACTGCCCTGACGCTTACGCCAGTTGTCCAAGAAAGGGATGTTCATACCACTAGGGTCCCACCCTTGCCAGGTTCCGCACCACAGGGCGCGCGGACCCCGCCGGGGACCGGGGCGGCGACCACCGCGGAAAGCCTCCGCCCACCCCGGACCGCAGGTGGCACCGAGCGGCCGGAAACTGATGCCCTAGGGTACGAACATGAGTGCTCAGAGCTATGTTTCCGGCCTGTTCTCGCTGGCCGGCCGGGTCGCCGTCGTGACCGGCGGCAGCTCCGGGATCGGGCGGGCCATCACCGGGGCGCTCGCCCGGGCCGGGGCGCGTGTGGTCGTGGTGGCGCGCCGGGAGAGCGAACTGAAGTCGACGGTGGACGAGTTGGAGGCCGCCGGGTGCCGGGCCGCCTGGGTGAGCGCCGATCTGGGGACCGGTGAGGGGGTGCGGGCCGCCGCCGACGGGGTGGTGGCCGCCTTCGGGGAGCCGGACATCCTCGTCAACTGTGCCGGGATCAACCTGCGGCCGCCCATGGACGAGCTGGGCGAGGACGTGTGGGACACCACCATGGCCGTGAACCTCAAGGCGCCGTTCCTGCTGGGGCAGCGGTTCGGGCCCGGGATGGCCGAGCGGGGGTACGGGCGGATCATCCATGTCAGCTCGCAGCAGGCCCACCGCGCCTTTGTGAACAGCGGTGCGTACGGGGTGTCCAAGGGCGGGCTGGAGTCGCTCGCCCGGTCCCAGGCCGAGGCGTGGTCCCCGTACGGCGTCACTGTGAACACCCTGGTCCCGGGGTTCGTGCTGACCCCGCTGAACGCGCGGCTCCAGTCGGACCCGGAGAAGGTGGCGGCGCTGGCCGCCCGGACGATGGTCGGCCGCAACGGGCTGGCGGAGGACTTCGCGGGCGCCGCGGTGTTCCTGGCCGGGCCCTCCTCCGCGTACGTCACCGGGCAGGCGCTCCACGTCGACGGCGGGTTCTCGGTGCACTGAGCCGCCGGACGGCAGCGACCCGGCGGCGAGCCCCCATGCACCGGGCCCGCCGCCCTCCCCCGAGCAGGCCGTCAGGAGCTCTGCTGCCGGAGCGCGGCGGCCGCCTCCGCCACCGCCGACTCGACCGCCGCCGAGGTCGCCTCCTTGGTGAGCCCCAGGCCGTTCAGCAGACCCGAGCCGTCCTCGAACTCCAGCAGGGCCAGCAGGATGTGCTCCGTGCCCACGTAGTTGTGGCCCAGGCGCAGGGCCTCACGGAAGGTCAGCTCCAGGACCTTCTTGGCGTCCGCGTCGTACGGGATCAGCTCGGGCACCTCGTCGGCGGCGGCCGGCAGGGCGAGGGTCGCCGCCGTGCGGAGGGCGTCCGGGGAGACGCCCTGGCCGGTGAGGACCCGGGCGGCGACGGACTCGGGCTCGGCGAGGAGGCCGAGGGCCAGGTGCGCCGGGAGGATCTCGGCATGCCGCGTGGTCTTGGCCTCGTTGTGGGAGGCCATGACCACGTTCCGGGCGCGCTGGGTGAAGCGGCCGAAGCCCTGGCTCGGGTCCAGGTCGGAGGCCTCGTCGCTCTTCTTGGCGACGAAGCGCTTCTGGGCCGCCTGGCGGGTGACCCCCATGCTCCGGCCGATGTCGGTCCAGGAGGCGCCCGAGCGGCGCGCCTGGTCGACGAAGTGGCCGATCAGGTGGTCGGCCACATCGCCGAGGTGGTCGGCGGCGATGACCGCGCCGGAGAGCTGCTCCAGCGCGTCGGGGTTGGACTTCTTGATGGCCTCGATCAGATCGTCGAGGCGCACGGACGGCGTCGCGGGAAGTGGCTGCGTCATGCGTCAACCTTAGGTTGACACCCTGTTGGGTGTCAACCTTCGGTTGTCAATCGAGTCGCCGAGCGGTCGTCAGAGGTCGAGGTCCACCACCACCGGCGCGTGGTCGGACGCGCCCTTGCCCTTGCGCTCCTCGCGGTCCACATAGCTGTCCTTGACGGCGGCGGTGAACGCGGGGTTGCCGAAGGTCAGGTCGATCCGCATGCCCTTGTTCTTGGGGAAGCGCAGCTCCCGGTAGTCCCAGAAGGTGTACGCCCGGTCGTACTTGAGCGGGCGGGGCAGCACCTCGCCCAGCCCCTCCCCCTCCAGGGCCGCGAGAGCCGCGCGCTCGGCGGGCGTCACATGCGTGGCGCCCTCGAACAGCGCCGGATCCCAGACGTCCTCGTCGGTCGGGGCCACGTTGAAGTCGCCCAGGACCGCGAACGGCCGGGCCCCCGCCGCGTCGGCCGCGACGGCCTTCCGCAGGGCCTCCAGCCAGGCCAGCTTGTACGCGTAGTGGTCGTGCTCGACCTCGCGGCCGTTGGGAACGTAGACCGACCACAGGCGCAGCGGGCCGCAGGTCGCGGAGATCGCGCGGGGCTCCTGCACCCCCTCGTACTCCGGGCCGCCCGGCAGCCCGGAGACGACGTCGGTGAGGCCGACCCGGGAGAGCAGCGCGACCCCGTTCCACCGGCCGGTGGCGTTGACCACGGATTCGTAGCCCGCCTCGCGGAGGGCTTCGGCGGGGAACTGCTCGGCCGTGCACTTGGTCTCCTGGATGCACAGCACATCGGTGCCGCTGCTCTCCAGCCAGGCCAGGAGCCTCGGCAGCCGGGCGGTGATCGAATTGACGTTGTAGGTCGCGATGCGCATGGCAGCCAACCTAGCGGCTCCCACTGACAGCGGCCGCCGGGCTCACAGCTCGGTGGTGCCGCCCGGGGCCAGCCGGCCGTGGTCCGCGCCGCCGAGAGCGCCGATCTGGTTGTCGTAGATCGGCCGCGCGAGGTCCGTGAGCAGGGCGTCGTGGACGTCGATCGCGCGGCGCGGCTTCACCTCGCGTACGTAGTCGATGACCTCGGAGATCTTGCTCCAGGGGGCCATCACCGGCAGCAGCAGGGTGTCCACGGGACGCTCGGGGACGGTGAGCGCGTCGCCGGGGTGGAAGACCGAACCGTCCACCAGGAAGCCGACGTTGGTGATCCTCGGGATGTCCGGGTGGATCACCGCGTGCAGCTCGCCGTGCACGGTGACGTCGAACCCGGCCGCCGAGAGCGCGTCCCCGTCGCCGACCGTGTGCACGCGCCCCGGGAAAGCGGCCGAGAGCTGGTCGGCCACGCTGCGCAGGGTCCAGATCTCCGCAGCCGGGTTCGCCTCCAGACCCGCCCGCAGCCTGGCCTCGTTGAAGTGGTCCGGGTGCTCGTGCGTGACGAGCAGGACGTCGGCGCCGAGCGCCGCGTCGTCCTCGGAGAAGCCGCCCGGGTCGATGACCAGGACGCGCCCCTCCTTCTCGATCCGCACGCAGGAGTGGGTCTTCTTGGTGAGCGTGAGTGCCTGAGGCGATGCGTTCATGGCTCCATCCTGCTACGCGGGCGGGGTGGTTTCCTCCTGGATCACGGACTGCGCGATGGTGAAGGCCGCGCCTGCCGCGGGGATGCCGCAGTAGACGGCGGTCTGGAGGAGAACCTCCTTGATCTCGGCGGGCGTCAGGCCGTTGCGCAGGGCGGCACGGGTGTGCGCGGCGAGGCCCTCCAGGTGGCCGGAGGCGACGAGCGCGGTGAGCGTGACGCAGCTGCGGGTACGGCGGTCGAGCCCGTCCCGGCTCCAGGCCTCGCCCCACTCGTACCGGGTGACCAGCTCCTGGAAGTCCTCGGTGAACGGGTCGGCGGAGGCGTTCACCGCGTCGACATGGGCGTCCCCCAGCACCTCGCGGCGCACCTTCACCCCGCGCTCGTGGCGGCTTTCCCGCTGCGGGCCCACGGCTTCGGGCGCGCCGGGCGCCGGGGCGATCTCGGCGAGGGGCGCGAACGGGGCGGCGGGCGTGGCCGGTCCGGGGACGAGCGGGGCGGCGGGGGCGGCGGTGGGCGCGTCCTGCCAGGCGGTGGAGAAGTGCGTCAGGAGCAGGTCGCAGACGGCCGCGGGCTGCTCGACCGGGGCCAGGTGCGAGGCGCCGGGGACGAGCGCGAGGCGGGCGTCCGGGATCCCGGCGACCAGCGTGCGGGCCTCGGCGGGCCCGGTGACCTGGTCCTCCGCGCCGACGAGGACGAGGGTCGGGACGCCGATCCGGCCCAGGTGGTCGCGGATGTCGAACGCGGCCAGCGCTTCGCAGGCCGCGATGTAGCAGCCGGGGTCGGTGGTGCGGACCATCTGCACGGCCCACTCCACGATGGCGGGCTGCGCGGCGGCGAAGCCGGGGGTGAACCAGCGTTCCGGCGCGGTGCGGGCCATCGGCTCCAGGCCGTTGGTACGGACGATCACCCCGCGCTGCCGGAACTCGTCGGCCGTGCCGAACCGGGGCGAGGAGGCCACCAGCGCCAGCGAGGCCACCCGGTGCGGGTGACGCAGGGCCAGGTCCGCCCCGACGGCCCCGCCGATCGAGCAGCCCGCGTACCCGAACCGCTGGACACCGAGCCCGTCGAGGGTGGCGATCAGCCGGTCCGCGAGCTCGGCGACGGAGGGCGCCGCGTGGGCGGGGGCCCCGCCGTGGCCCGGCAGGTCGTAGCGGAAGACCCTCCAGTGCTGGGCCAGCTCAGGTATCTGGCGGTCCCACATGTGCCAGGTCGTCCCGAGGGAGGGCCCGATCACCAGGACCGGGGCGCCCTCAGGACCGTCGAACCGGTACTGGAGGGTACGCGGGGCCTCGGTGGCGGGCTGCGGGGCGGCGGTCTGCGGGGTGGGAGTCCGGGGCGTGGGGGGCTGGGGTGCGGGGGGCTGGGGCGTGAGGTGCTGGGGCTGCGGGGCGGCCGGGTGGTCCGCCGCCGGGGGGTGCGGAACAGGGACCGGCTGCTGTACGGGGGTGGCCGGCGGCGCCACGGGCTGCGGGAACCCGGGTCCCGTCAGCTGCGGGGCCGGGGGCCCCGGGACCGGAGTCGCCAGGAGCGGGGGTCCGGGGTGCGGGGGTCCCGGGTGCGGGGCGGGTCCGCCGAGGTGGGGGGCGTGCGGGGGCTGCGGGGTCGTCTCGCTCACTTCGCTCACTCGCTCCAGGTTAGTGAGCGCCCCTCCGGGTCCCGGTCAGGGGGTCGCCGCGGAAACGACATAAACGACAGGACTGGCCGGGTCGGTCATATTGACCGTGATGGTCTGGGTGGGGCGCGGCTTCTTGTTGGTGTGGGTGACGCTCGCCCAGTTCTCGTTCGGGCTGAAGTACCACCCGGTGATGGTGATGTCCCGGGAACTGATGTTGACCTTCCCGGGCTCCAGGGCCGCGCGGCCGGTGCCGATGCCGCTCAGGAAGCGGTCGAGGCCGGCGGAGGTCGTCCGGAACTTGGCGTACATCCGGCTGGCTTTCCAGTTGTTCGTCTCGTAGTACTGGACCCCGATCCCGTTGCCGGGGATGGGGATCTCGAAGATCCGGCGCTGCATCTTGGAGGGCCAGCCCTCGCGGAGGCCCACGGCGGCCGCCTCGGCCTCCTTGTCCTTGCCCGAGCGGCGGCTCTGGCCCGCGGAGACGAGGAGGTAGCCCGCCGGGATGCCGATCAGCAGGACGATGATCGTGGCGGTGATGAACCGCCGCCGGAAGACCCGCCGGGGACTCTCGGGCGGCTTGCCCTCGCCGTCGCCCGGCGAATCGGACTGGGGCGGCGCCACGGGGTGGTCGGCTGCGATCATGATCAGGAGGTCCCTCGTGCTGCGGAGCGGAGTACGTCAGGCGCGGAGGCCGGTCGGGTACGGGGTCGGGTACGGGCCGAAGGCGCGTACGGAGCTGAGACGCCGGGCGGGCGGTTGCGGTTCAGTCGACCGTACGGGTCGAACGGGTGTTGCGGATGGTGCTCGCCGCCTGGTCGTAGATCTGCGCGTACCGCTCGTACCGCTCGACGCGGCGCCGGTTGGCCCGGCGGAAGCGGCGGGCCACCAGCCGGGCGAGGTCCGCGGCGCCGACCATACCCGCCTCGGGTCCCAGCTGCGCCTTGGCGATCTTGGCCTCGGGGCGGTAGCCGCGGCCGGTGAGGTGGCGCTTGAAGGCGTCCCGGGCGGGGTTGATCAGGAGGTCGTCGGCGGCGCTGACACCGCCTCCGATGACGAAGCAGGAGGGGTCGAGCGCGGCGGCCAGGTTGGCGATGCCGACGCCGAGCCACTGGCCGATGTCCTGGAGTAGCTCGATGCACATGGCATCGCCCTCGCGGGCCAGTTCGGTGATGAGCGGGCCGGTGATGTCGGCGACGTTGCCCTTCACCCGGTCCAGCAGATAGTGCGCGACCGGGGAGTCGGCGGCGGCCAGCTCCTTGGCCTCGCGGACCAGGGCGTTGCCGGAGCTGTACTGCTCCCAGCAGCCCCGGTTGCCGCAGGGGCAGCGGTGGCCCGAGGGCACGACCTGCATGTGGCCGAACTCACCGGCCACGCCGTACTTGCCGCGCTTGACCTGGCCGTCCTCCAGGATCGCGCCGCCGATCCCCGTACCGAGCGTGATCATGACGAGGTGGTCCTCGCCGCGCCCCGCGCCGAAGCGCCACTCCGCCCAGGCGGCGGTGTTGGCGTCGTTGTCGACCATGACGGGGACGACGAGCCGGGAGGCGATCGCGTCGCGCAGGGGTTCGTCGCGCCAGGCGAGGTGCGGGGCGAACAGGACCTTGGAGCGGTCGGCGTCCACCCAGCCCGCCGCGCCGATGCCCACCGCGTGGACGTCGTGCCGGTCGGAGAGGTCCAGGACCAGCTCGACGATGGTGTCCTCGACGACTTTGGGGCTCTTGGACTTGTCGGGCGTCTCGGTGCGCAGCTGTTCCAGGATGTTGCCGTCGGCGTCGACGACGCCTGCCATCACCTTCGTGCCGCCGATGTCGATCCCGACCGTGGGGACGCGGGGGGCGGTGAGGTGCGAGCGGCGCTCCTTGGTGCCGACGGTCTTGAGGACGGTGGCGCGGGCGGAGCCGCGGTCTGCGAAGTCGCGGTACGTGCTCATCGTCCCTGCGGGGTCAAAGGGGCCGGGCCGCTGTCACGGTCGGCGGCGGACGGCGCCCGCCGCGCCCGATTCTGCCACTGCCCGGCCCCCGGAGCGGTCGGCCGGGGTCGGCCGCGCCGGGGCGGGTCGCCGGTCAGGATCCTTCTGTCGCCGGTCAGGATCCTTCTTCGGTCGCGGCGGAGGTGCCGGGAAGGGTGGGCGCCGGGGTGCGTTCCAGCTCGTGGCTGAGCTCCTCCAGCTCGCTGCCGCCCGCCATCTGCCGGGTCAGCTCGTCGAGCGTGACGTCGTCCTTGGTGTGGCTGCCGGACATCGCCCCGCGCTTGAGGAGGACGAACCGGTCGCCGACGAGGTGGGCGTGGTGCGGGTTGTGCGTGATGAGGACCACGCCGAGGCCGGCGTCGCGGGCGGCGGCGACGTACTTGAGCACCACCCCGGACTGCTTGACGCCGAGGGCGGCGGTCGGCTCGTCGAGGACGAGGACCTTGGCGCCGAAGTAGACGGCGCGGGCGATCGCCACGCACTGGCGCTCACCGCCGGAGAGCGTGCCGATGGGCTGGTCGACGTCGCGCAGGTCGATGCCCATGCGGAGGAGTTCCGTACGGGTCGTCTCGCGCATCTTCTTCACGTCGAGGCGCTTGAAGGGGCCGACGCCGGTGGTGGGTTCGGAGCCGAGGAAGAAGTTCCGCCAGACCGGCATCAGCGGGACGACGGCGAGGTCCTGGTAGACGGTGGCGATGCCCCGGTCCAGGGCGTCGCGCGGGTTGGCGAGGGTGGTCTCCTCGCCCTCGATCAGGAACCGGCCGGCGTCGTGCCGGTGCAGCCCCGCGATGATCTTGATGAGGGTGGACTTGCCGGCACCGTTGTCGCCGAGGACGCAGGTGATCTCGCCCGCGTGGACCTCCAGCGAGACGTGTTCCAGGGCTTTGATGTTGCCGTAGAACTTCGATACGTCGTCCAGCTCGACGAGGGGACCGGCGGTCTTCCCGGTCGTGTCAGAAGTGGCCGTCATGACGTCGCCTCCGCGCGCTTGCGCACCCACGCGTTGAGCAGGGTGGCCAGGAGCAGCATCGCTCCCAGGAAGAACTTGAACCAGTCCGGGTTCCACTCGGCGTACACGATGCCCTTGCTGGTCATGCCGAAGATGAAGGCACCGACCGCCGAGCCGATCGCGGAGCCGTAGCCGCCGGTGATCAGGCAGCCGCCGATGACGGCCGCGATGATGTACGTCAGCTCGTTGCCGACGCCCTCGCCGGACTGGACGACGTCGTAACTGAAGAGCAGGTGCTGTCCGGAGATCCAGGCGGCGAACGCGACGCCCAGGTAGAGCCCGATCTTCGTACGGATGACGGGGACGCCGACCGCGCGGGCGGCGTCGGCCTCGCCGCCGACGGCGAAGATCCAGTTGCCGAAGCGGGTACGGAGCAGGATCCAGGTGGCCAGCGCGACGAGCGCCGCCCACCACAGGATGGTCACCTTGTACTCGACGCCACCGAGGGTCAGCGTCGAGGCGAACAGGGCGCGGGCTGACTCGAAGCCCTCCATGTCGCCGATGGCCTTGGTGGAGACCGTGCCGCTGATCAGCTTGGTGAAGCCGAGGTTCAGACCGGTGAGCATCAGGAACGTGCCGAGCGTGATGATGAAGCTCGGCAGTTTGGTGCGGGTCAGCATGAACCCGTTGAACGCGCCGATGGCGAGCGTTACCAGCAGCGACACGAAGACGCCGACCCAGACGTTGGCCGTCATCTGGTAGCTGAACATCGAGGAGATCAGCGCGGAGCTGGTCACCAGGACCCCGGCGGAGAGGTCGAACTCGCCGCCGATCATCAGCAGCGCGACCGGGGCGGCCATGATGCCGAGGACGGAGGCCGCGTACAGGACCGTGCCGAAGCTGGAGGCCTGGAGGAAGCTGTCGGCGACGATCGCGAAGAAGAGGAAGACCGCTGCCGCGCCGACGACCGAGCCGAGCTCGGGGCGGCCGAGCAGCTTGCGCAGCGGCGAGGTGCGGACGAGGCGCTCGTCCACCTGTTCCGGCGTGGCGGTGGAGCCGCTCATCGGGTGCCGCGCTTGGTGAAGTCGGCCAGAGCGTCGGCGTCGTCCTTGGTGATGATCTGCGGGCCGGTCAGGACGGGCAGGCCACCGCCGAGGACGTTGCGGTTGTAGCGGTAGAGCCAGAGCAGGTCGACGGCCTCGTACCCCTGGAGGTAGGGCTGCTGGTCGACGGCGAAGCCGAGCTTGTCGGTCTGGAGGCCGGTGGCGACCTTGGCGTTCAGGTCGAAGGTGTCGATCTCGGCCTTGCTGCCTGCCGTCTGCTTGGCCTGGACGGCGGCGTCGGCGAAGGGGGCGCCGAGGGTGACGACCGCGTCGATGCTCTTGTCGGACTGGAGCTTGGCCTCGATGGACGCGGTGACGTCGGGCATGTTGGTGCCGTCGACGTACAGGTTCTGCATCGTGCCGTCGAAGGTCTTCTTCGCCCCGGCGCAGCGCTGCTCGTGGCCCACGTTGCCCTGCTCGTGCAGGACGCAGAGCGCCTTCTTGCGGTCCCGCTTGTTCAGCTCGTCGCCGACGGCCTCGCCGGCGATCGCCTCGTCCTGGCCGATGTGGGTCAGGGCGCCGAACTCCTTGGACTCGGCGGAGCCGGAGTTCACCGTGACGACCGGGATACCCGCCTTGACGGCCTTGGCGATCACGGACTTCATGGCATCGGGCTTGGCCAGCGAGACGATCAGCCCGTCGACCTTCTTGTCGATCGCGGTCTGGACGAGCTGGGCCTGCTGGTTGGCCTCGTCGTTGTGCGAGTAGAGGAAGTTGATGTTGTCCTTGACGGCCGCCTGCTCGGCGCCCTTCTGGACGATGTCCCAGAAGGTGTCGCCGTCGCCCGAGTGGGTGACCATGGCGAAGGTCCAGCGGGGCGTGTTCACCGCGGCCCGGCCCTCGGCGGCCTCGGCCGCGCGCTCTTCCGCCCGCTTGCCGCCGGTGCTGCTGCATCCTGCGGCGGCCAGCACCACTGCCAGGACGGCGCCCAGCGCGCGTACCCCTGTCCGAACCCTTGCCACGACGCTGTGCCCTTCTGCTGCTGCTCGCTGTGCGCTTGACGGGGCCGGGGAGTGTACGGGGCCCCGGGCCGACTGCCCAGTATCCCCGAGCCCTGCCCGCTCCCGCCCGGGGGCCCGCGTCTTCAGCCCGTCCGGGGGCTCACCCTCAGCCTGTCCGGGGCTCACCCTCAGCCTGTCCGGGGCTCACCCTCAGCCTGTCCGGGGCTCACCTCCAGCCCGTCCGGGGCTCACCTCCAGCCCGTCCGGGGCTCACCTCCAGCCCGTCCGGGGCTCACCTCCAGCCCGTCCGGGGGCTCACCTCCAGCCCGTCCGGGGGCTCACCTCCAGCCCGTCCGGCGTTTGAGGACGGAACCGTCGATGGGGTGGTCGGTCGCCCCCGGGGAAGCCCGTGCCCCAGGATCCTCTGCCTGCGGGCGCACCAGCGCAAGGGTTCCGTCCTCAAACGCCGGACGGGCTGGAATGGGCGGGCCCGCACGGGTCGGGGTCAGCGGACCAGGAGTTGGAAGTCGAACTTGTAGCGCGACGCCCGGTAGACGTGGGAGCCGAACTCGACCGCCCGCCCCGTGTCGTCGTACGTCGTCCGCTCCATCGTCAGCAGCGGCGCCCCCGGCTCCTCGTCCAGGGCCCGGCCCTCCCCCACCGTGGCGGCGCGGGCGCCGACGGACTGGCGGGCGCTGTGCAGCGTGATGCCCGAGGCCCGCATCAGCCGGTAGAGCCCGGTGGACTCCAGCTCCTGCGCCGTGAGGGCGAGCAGGTCCGGGGGGAGGTGGTTGCGCAGGAGGGCCATCGGCTCGTCGTGGGCGTAGCGCAGCCGCTCGACGACGTGGACCTCGGTGCCCTCGGCGACACCGAGCGCGGCGGCGATCTCGGCGGTGGCCGGTTCCACGGTGGTGCGCAGGACCTTGGTGGCGGGGCGCTGGCCGGCCGCCTCCAGGTCCTCGTAGAGCGAGCTGAGCTCCAGCGGCCGGCGGACCTGGCTGTGCACGACCTGGGTGCCGACGCCCCGGCGGCGGACCATCAGCCCTTTGTCGACGAGCGACTGGATGGCCTGGCGGACGGTGGGCCGGGAGAGGCCGAGACGCGCGGCGAGCTCGATCTCGTTGCCGAGCAGGGTGCCGGGGGCCAGCCGGCCCTGTTCGACGGCGGCCTCCAGTTGCTGCGCCAGCTGGAAGTAGAGCGGCACCGGGCTGGTGCGGTCCACACTCAGCGGCAGCGGCTGCGGCGGCTGATCGGCTCCTGGTGCGGTCACGGGCCGAGCCTAGTTCGATTGTCCGGACAAAGCCATGGTGACGTTTCGTTTGTCAGGACAAACGCTTGACATGATGACCGGGCAACGCCACCTTGGGGCCATGCGCATCGGACTCATCGGAACGGGACGTATCGGCACTTTCCATGCGGAGGTGCTGAGCCGTCACCCCGCCGTGGACTCCCTGCTGGTGGCGGACGCGGACCCGGAGCGCGCCGCCGTGGCGGCCACCCGGACCGGAGCATCGGCCGTCCCGGTGGACGCGATGTTCACCGGCGAGGGCCACGGCCTCCCCGACGCGCTGGTGATCTGTTCGGCGACCGCCGCCCACGCCCCGCTCATCGCCCGCGCCGCGCGGGCCGGGCTGCCCGCGTTCTGCGAGAAGCCGATCGCCCTGGACCTGCCCGGCACCCTCGGCGCCCTCGCGGAGGTCGAGGCGGCGGGCAGCATCCTCCAGCTGGGCTTCATGCGCCGCTTCGACGCCGGGTACGCCGAGGCGAGGGCGGCGGTACGGAAGGGCAGGCTCGGGCGGCTGCACACCGTACGGGCGGTCACCTCCGACCCCGCTCCCCCGCCCGCCGACTACCTCCCGCTCTCCGGCGGGCTGTACCGGGACTGCCTGGTCCACGACTTCGACATCCTGCGGTGGGTGACGGGCCGCGAGGTGCGCGAGGTGTACGCCACCGGGTCGGACGCCGGTCCCCCGATGTTCCGGGAGGCGGGCGACGTGGACACCGCAGCCGCCCTGCTCACCCTGGACGACGGCACCCTCGCCACCGCCACGGCGACCCGCTGCAACGGCGCCGGGTACGACGTCCGCATGGAGCTGGCCGGGGAGCTGGACCAGATCGCCGTCGGCCTGGACGACCGCACTCCGCTGACCTCGGCCGAGCCGGAGGGCTCGGGCGCCCCGCCGAAGCCGTGGCCCGGGTTCCTGGAGCGGTTCGCCCCGGCGTACGAGGCGGAGCTGGACGCCTTCCTCCGGGTCGCCCGGGGCCAGCTGACCAACCCGTGCGACGGCCGGGAGGCCCTGCACGCGCTGCGGATCGCCGAGGCCTGCGAGATCTCGCGCCGCGAACGCCGCCCGGTGGCGATGGAGGAGATCCCGGGCGGCTGAGGCCGGCGGACCGCGTCGGGACAGCGGCCTCACCAGCGCACCGGCAGCCGCCGTACCCCGCGCATCAGCAGGCCGGGCAGCCAGTCCGGGTCGCCGCCCGCCGGGTCGCGGGCGAGGTCCGGGCAGCGCTCCAGCAGGGCCCCGATGGCGATGCGCGCCTCCATGCGGGCGAGCGGGGCGCCCAGGCAGTAGTGCGCCCCGTGGCCGAAGGCCAGGTGCCCCTGGGGGGCGCGGCGGATGTCGAAGGTGTCCGGGTCCTCGAACCGCTCGGAGTCGCGGTCGCCCGAGGCGAGGGCGACGAGCACCACCTCACCGCGCGGGATCACGGTGGAGCCGACCGTGGCGTCCTCCTGGGTGAAGCGGAAGGTGGCGGTCTCCACCGGGCCGTCGTACCGCAGCATCTCCTCCACCGCCCCGTCGAGCAGCCCGGGATCGGCACGCAGCAGGGCGAGTTGGTGCGGGTGGTCGAGGAGGGCCCGCACCCCGTTGGAGATGAGGTTGACGGTGGTCTCGTGCCCGGCGACGAGCAACAGGAAGGCCATGCCGACCAGTTCGTCGGCGGAGAGCCCGTCGCCGCCCTCGTCGCGGCTCCGGATCAGCGCGCTCAGCAGGTCGTCGCCGGGCGAGCTGCGCTTGTCCTCGATCAGTTGGACGAGGTAGGCGCCCATCGCGCCGACCACGTCGGCCTCCCGCTGGGCCGGGGTGGGGGTGACGACGCCGTTGGACAGCGTACGGAAGGTGTCCCGGTCGATGTCGGGGACGCCGAGCAGCTCGCAGATGACGGTCATCGGGAGCGGGAAGGCCAGCGCGTCGACCAGGTCGGCGGAGCCGGCCGGGACCATCGCGTCCAGGAGCTCCGTGGTGATCTCGGTGACGCGGGGCCGCAGGGCCTCGATCCGGCGGGCGGTGAACTCACGGACGACGAGCCTGCGCAGCCGGGTGTGGTGCGGGGCGTCCAGCTCCAGCATGTTGGCGCTGAGGGCGTTCGACGCGGCGGTCCAGCGCTCGGTGGTCCGCCAGTCCTTGCCGAACCGCTGGTCGGCGAGGGCCGAGCGGGCCTCCTCGTAGCCGACGATCAGGTGGAGGCGCTCGATGTGCTCGGTGCGCACGGTGTGCACCGGTCCCTCGGCGCGCAGCTTCGCGTAGTACGGGTAGGGGTTCGCCGTGAAATCCGGCAGATCTCGCAGATCGAGCACAGCCATCGTGGTCAGCCCCCTCTTCCGGTCCGGACCGCTCAGCGTAGGGCCGGCCAGGTCCGGTCGGCGTAAGCCGGTCCCGGTCACGCGCGTAAGCCGGTCCGGGCCGGTCCTGTCCACTCGCCGTGAGCAGGTCCCGTCCACTCAGCGTAGGCCGTCGCTCTCCTCGTCGTCCGTGTCGAGCAGCCCGGCATCATGGACCAACAGGGCGATCTGAACCCGGTTGTTCAGGTCGAGTCTGGCGAGAATCCGCGAGACCTGGGTCTTGACGGTGGCGACGCTGAGGTAGAGCTCGCCCGCGATCTCCGCGTTGGAGTGTCCGCGTCCGACGGCCACCGCCACCTCCCTCTCCCGCTCCGCCAGCTCCGCGAACCGCCTGCGGGCCCGCTCGGTCCGGCTGGTGCGGTCGTCCGGCGCCCCGCCGGCGGCCCGGGCCATGAGCTGCCGGGTGACGGCGGGCGAGAGCACCGGGTCTCCTGCGGCGACCCGGCGGACGGAGTCCACGATCTCGGCGGGCGGGGTGTCCTTCAGGACGAATCCCGCGGCTCCGGCGCGGATGGCCCGCAGGACCTGTTCGTCGGCGTGGAAGGTGGTGAGGACGACGACTTCGGGCGCGCCGGGGCGGCGGCGCAGCTTCTCGGTCGCGGTGAGCCCGTCCATGCCGGGCATCCGGATGTCCATCAGGACGACGTCGGGGCGCAGCCGTTCGACCAGGGCGGCGACCTCGCTGCCGTCCGCGCCCTCACCCACGATGTCGATGTCGTCGGCCCCGCCGAGCATCAGGGTGAGTCCGGCGCGCACCAGCGGGTCGTCGTCGACGATGAGCAGCCGGACGGGCGGGGAGGCGGAAGGCGTCGGGGAGGCCGGGGTGTTCATGACAGCCACCGTAACCAGTCGGTCCCGGCCGGCCGGCTCCCCCGCCTCACGCGGCGGGCCAGGGCAGCCGGGCGCGGACCACGAAGCCGCCGTCCGGCGTGGGGCCGTGTTCCAGCCGGCCCCCGGCGAGCGTGGCGCGTTCGGTGAGGCCGATGAGACCCTGGCCGGAGCCGGGGACCCGTTCGAAGGGTTCGGTGGGGGCCGGGTTGGCCACCTCGATGGTGAGCCCGTCCCCGGGTCCGCCGGTCACGGTGAGGGTGACCTCCGCACCGGGGGCGTGTTTACGGGCGTTGGTCAGGCACTCCTGCGCGATGCGGTACACCGTGCGGCCGGTGGCGGCGGGGGCGTCCTCCGGGGCGGCGACGCGCTGGTCGACGGTGACCTTCATACCCGCCCGGCGGGACTCCTCGACCAGCCCGTCCAGGGTGGCGAGGGTGGGCTGGGGCCGCTCGCCCTCGCCGGTGTCCCCGGGGCCGCGCAGCACCCCGATGATCTCCCGTAGGTCCTGGAGGGCCTCGTGGGCGCTGTCCCGGATGACCCCGGCGGCCCGGGCGATCTCGGCGGTGGGGGCGTCGGGCCGGAATTCGAGGGCCCCGGCGTGGACGCTGAGCAGGGTGAGCCGGTGGGCGAGGACGTCGTGCATCTCGCGGGCGATGGCCTCCCGGGCCAGCCGCTGGGCCTGTTGGGCGCGGAGTTCCGCCTCGGCCTCGGCGCGGCGGGCCCGTTCGCGGAGCGTGAGGACGAGCTGGCGCCGGGACCGTACGACCATCCCCCAGCTGAGCACCAGCAGGATCAGCAGGACCCCGAAGATGACCGAGGTGAGGTAGCCCGTCTCCGGGTCGGGGCGCAGCCAGGGCTGGAGGGGCGCCACGATCAGCGCGCCCGCGCCGACGATGGCCGCCGGCTTGAAGGGGCGGTGGACGGCCAGGCTGAACAGGGCCACCATCATCGCGCCGCCCGCGACGGGCTCCACGATGGACAGAACGGTCAGGGCGGCGGCGAGCCCGACGGGCCAGCGCCGCCGGAACCAGAGGGCGCAGCAGGCGGCGGCGCCGATCACGGAGTCGACGACGAGCACGGCGTCCGGGGTCGACCCTTCGTTCTCGATCGCGGCAAGGGCGATGAGGGCGATGCCCGCCGCGATGAGGAACGCCGTGATGTCGACGACCCAGTCGCGTACGGTCCGCCGCGCCCGGGATCCCGCCCGGGCCCGGTCGCCGGGCAGCTCGGCGTCGGCCATCGCCGAGGGGAGCAGCCAGGGGTACTCGGTGCGCGTCATATCGACAAAGTTACGCAGCCGGGCGCCCGGGACGGGCGCTGCGCGGCGAGGGAGCGACCAAAGTCGCGGGACCCGCTACTTTCGGCGCGGCGTTCGGGCCCTGTGGCCGACGCGGCGGGAACGGGCCGGCCAGGAAGCTCGGCGTATGAAGAAATTCATCGAGGCGGTCGGGTTCATCATCTTGCTGCAGGGCCTGGGAGGGCTGGTCTACGAGTGGACGGGATGGCTGCGGCTGTGGACGCTGGCCCAGCACATCGACTACTTCGGTGACCGCGCGCTGTTCGTCAGCATCGTGCTGATCGTGACGGGCTTCGCGATCATGATCGCGCCGGACGCGGTCACGAAGAAGTAGCGCCGCCTCCTCCGCCCGCTCCTCGGACCGCTCCCTCCGCGCTGCGGCGCCCCCACGCGGTGCCCGCCAGGACGAGGACGGCCCCGGCCACCCCCAGGACGCCGAGCCGTTCGCCGCCGAGGCTGATGCCGACGGCGGCGGCCCACAGCGGTTCCGTACCGAGGAGCAGGCTTACCCGGGACGGCGAGGTGCGGCGTACCGACCACATCTGCACGAAGAACGCGAACAGCGTGCAGAACACGGAGAGGAAGATCAGCCCCGCCCACTCCCGGGGACCGAAGTCCGCCGCCACGCTCCACGGCGAGGCGCCCGTCCCCGGGAGCGCGGCGAGGACGGCGAAGACGGCGACCGCGCTGCCGAGCTGGACGGTGGTCAGGGAGAGCGAGTCGGCCGACCGGACCGCCTTCATCCGGGCCATGGCCAGGACGTGCACGGTCCGGGCGAGGGCGGCGAGCAGCATCAGCAGGTCCCCGGCCGAGGGGCTGGTGAACCCGCCGCCCTGGGTCAGGAGGATCACTCCGGCGACGGAGAGCCCGGCGGCGGCGACGAACGAGGCCGGGGGCCGGACCCGGGTCACGGCGGCCTCGGCGAGCGGCGTGAAGACCATGGTGAGGCTGATGATCAGCCCGGCGTTGGTGGCCGAGGTGTGGACGACCCCGTACGTCTCCAGCAGGAAGATCCCGCTCAGCACCAGGCCCAGCAGCCCGGCCCCCCGCCACTGCGCGCCGGTCAGCGCCCGCAGCTTGCGCCACCCGGTGGCCACCAGGACGGGCAGCACGATCGCGAAACGCAGGACGAGGACGGCGATGACGGTGTGGGTGGTGGTGATGCCCTTGGCGGCGAGGTAGCTCGCGCCCCACACAACGGCGACCGCCAGCACGGGCAGATCGGTCAGCCAGGCCTGGCGGGGTGGTACGAGGGCGGGCGCGGGCGCGACGGCAGCGGACACCTGGTGCTCCTGGTTCTCCACAGGGGACAGATGGTGGAGACCACACCGGCTCACACACGGAAACGATCACGCTACTCGCCGGGCGTGGCGGAAAGGAACACCTGTCTCACGGACCGGATCCCGCCCGGATCCTCCGCCGGTATCACCCGTGGTCAGGGCCGGACACACCGCTGAACGGGGTGGCGGACCGGCCGCCGGGTGGTCGGGCGGTGCCTCCGGCCGTCCCTAGAATGACGCCTCGATAACTCTGAGGTACGGAGTGGTCACATGGCGGCAGTACGGCTGGACGGGCGGATCGAGCGGGGCAACCAGACGCGGCAGCTGATCCTGGGCCGCGCGGTGCAGATCGCCTCGGTGGAGGGGCTGGAAGGTCTCTCCCTGGGGCGGCTGGCGGCCGAGCTGAAGCTCAGCAAGAGCGGTGTGTTCGCCCTCTTCGGCTCGAAGGAGGAGCTGCAGCTCGCCACGGTGCGCGCCGCGGTCGCGGTCTACGTCGACCATGTGCTGCGCCCGGCCCGCTCGGTCCCGCCGGGGATCGGCCGGGTCTGGCGGATGTGCGAGGCGTGGATCGCGTACTCCCGGGAGCGGGTCTTCCGGGGCGGCTGCTTCTTCTACGCGGCCACCGCCGAGTTCGACGCCCGCGGCGGCAAGGTGCACGACGCCCTGGCCGCCGCGCAGACCGGCTGGGTCACCTTCGTCGAGGAGACCATCGAGGAGGCCCGGGCCGCGGGCGAACTGGCCGGGGACACCGACGTACGGCAACTGGCCTTCGAGGTCATCGCCTTCCTGGAACTGGCCAACGCGGAGTCGGTGCTGCAGAACAACAGCCTCGGGTACGGCAAGGCGGCACGCGCGATCCTGGGGAGGCTGCGGGCGGTTGCTACCGAGGGCGCGACGCTGCCGGTGCTGTGAGCCTCCCGGGGCCGGAGCGCATCGGAATATCGCCATGCAGGTGACCCTAGAAGTGGGGAGTGACAATCACGCGATTCGTGCGCAGTACGCCGTGACCAACAGTGCCCGGCCCTCCGGTGGAAGGCTCCATGGCCGACCCTTGCGGACCGTATCCGCGCCCGCCCGACGCGGAACCGTCATCAGCTTGCCGAACTGCCGCGGGCTCGAACCCGGGAACGGGGCTGTCCAGACACCTCACGGTGCCAAGCCGTCAAGTCAGGACAGCGGGCACGAGTTCACCGTTCGGCTTCGAGGGCCCTGCCGGTGGTCATCAGAAAGCGTCCTTGGTGTGGCTTCGGGCGAAGTCCCATGGGGCGGGTGCATGGGCGGCCGCGTACTCGTCCGCGATGCCGAAGACGCTCCCGCATTCTGGGCATTCCGCCCGGCCGAACAGGTGCGTCAGGCCCCAGGCGAGCCGTTCTTGGCCATCCCGTACGGCCGACTCGTACAACATCCTCCCGGTGCCGATCAGCTCGTGGGGGACGGCCGGCCGGAGCTCAACCTGGTGGACATCCCCAAGATTCCAGTCGCGTATCGAGGAGTAGCAACCGTAGTCGCCCACCGCGATCGTCACCGGTGCGTCGCAGTGCGGGCAGACGACAGGGACGAAGGAATCGGTGAAGTCGTCCAGGGCCTCGAACCACAAGATCTGGCCATCGAACGCGAGCATGGCCCGCAGCCGGCTCAGGTAGGTCTTTCCGTCCAGGCCGGACCGCAGCCGGGCGGCGGCCATGGCGCGAAGCTCGGCCAAGGTCGCCGCACAGCGGGCGACTTCTTCGTCGGCGCCGTGATGCTGAAGGAGGCCACTCGCTATGACTCCGGCCAGATCGAGCGCCCGGTCCCCGACGTCCTCGGTCTTCGCTATGTCTGCCAGCTGCGGCAGTGCGGCGATACTCGCCGGGGTGATCGTTCCCTGGTGGCACAAGCGCCCCCAAAGCCGGTCGACGGCCTCCTGGTCACCACCGATGGCCCGGTCCAGCAGCCCGGGGATCGCGTGTGCCGGACCGTAGGCGTCGTGGAGTGTGGACCAGTCGATCATCCGGTGATTCAAGCACGCAGCTGAGCGATCTCCAGGGGCGGTGAGTCGTGAGCGGGTTACCGAGTGCTGACGGCGGCTGGGGCGGGCCGTGGGCACACCCCGTCCGATTCCCGCCGGTCTCCGGGCCGCCGGGGGACTTTGCTGGTTGTTGTCGCCGGATCGGCGGCGCTCCCCCGAAGGCAAGGAATCTCGCCATGTCCAGCTCCAGCACCACCTCCACCATCACCGCCTCCGCGCCCCGGGCCGCCCTGGTGAGCGGAGGCAGCCGTGGGATCGGGGCGGCCATCGCCCTGCGGCTTGCCGAGGCGGGGGCGGACGTCGCCATCACCTACGTACGGGACGAGGAGGCGGCCCGGGCGGTCGTGGCGAAGATCGAGGGAGTGGGGCGGCGTGCGGTCGCCCTGCGGTGTGACGCGGCCGACGCCGGGGCTGCCGCCGAGGCCGTGCACCGTGCGGCGGACGCGCTCGGGCGGCTCGACGTGCTGGTCAACAACGCGGGCATCGGGGTCCTCGGGCCGATAGCGGAGCTGCCCGATGCAGAGGTCGACCGGGTCCTGGCCGTGAACGTGCGGGCGGTCTTCCTCGCCTGCCGGGCGGCGGCGGACCGGCTGGCCGACGGCGGGCGCGTCATCTCGGTCGGCACCGCGCTGAGCCGGTATGTGGGCGGGCCCGGATCGACGCTGTACGGGATGAGCAAGTCCGCCCTGATCGGGCTGACCAAGCCGCTCGCCCGGGAGCTGGGGCCGCGTGGGATCACGGTGAACCTGGTCCAGCCCGGGCCGGTGGACACCGATCTCAACCCGGCCGGCGGGCCGCTCGCCGAGGGGCAGCGAGCGGCCACGGCGCTGGGCCGGTTCGGTACGGCTGACGAGGTGGCGTCCCTGGTGGCGTACCTCGCGAGCGCGGACGCGGGCTTCATCACCGGTACGGAGATCGTCGTGGACGGCGGTCACGCGGCCTGAGGCACGGACCCGACTGCCGGAGGCCCGGGTTCCGTCGAGCTGCCCAGCCCCCGCCGCCCGCCTACGCTGGCCGGAGCGGGGCAGGACGTGACATGACGTGACGCGACAAGGGCTACGGAAAGGTCAGGACCGGCCATGGGCGACGTACCCGTTCATACGCTCAACGACTCCACCACCCTCCCGGCGGTGGGCCTCGGCACCTATCCGCTGGACGACGCGGAGGCGGAGGAGGCCGTCGCGGGGGCCCTGGGACTCGGCTACCGGCTCATCGACACGGCCCTGAACTACGGCAACGAGACCGGCACCGGCCGGGGCATCGCCCGCAGCGGCGTCCCGCGCGAGGAGATCAGGCTGACGACGAAGGTGCCGGGGAGGCATCAGGGGTACGAGCAGACGCTGGCCTCGTTCGAGGAGTCGCGGGCCCGGCTGGGCGTCGAGTACGTCGATCTGTATCTGATCCACTGGCCGCTGCCTCATGTCGACAAGTACGTCGAGACGTGGAAGGCGATGATCCGGCTCCGTGAGGACGGTCTCGTCCGCTCCATCGGCGTCTCCAACTTCACCGCCGCCCATCTGGAGCGGCTGGAGCGCGAGACGGGCGTGCTGCCGTCGGTGAACCAGATCGAGATGCACCCGCTGCTTCCCCAGGAGGAGTTGCGGGCCGTGCATGCGGCGAAGGGCATCGTGACAGAGAGCTGGAGTCCGCTGGCCCGGGGCCGTGAGGTGCTGGAGGACCCCTCCACGGTGGCGATCGCCGAGGATCACGGGGTGACCCCGGGGCAGGTGGTGCTGCGGTGGCACACGCAGGTCGGCGCGGTGCCGATCCCGAAGTCGGCGGATCCGGGGCGGCAGCGGGAGAACCTGGACCTGTTCGGGTTCGAACTGACCGCGCGGGAGCTGACCACGATCGCGTCGGGGCGGCAGCGGCGGTTCGGCGGGGACCCGGACACGCACGAGGAGTTCTGAGGGGAGGAGTTCCGAGGGGCGGTGAGCAGAGGGGCGGTGAGCAGAGGGGCGGTGAGCAGAGGGGCGGTGAGCAGAGCCGTGCGTCACCGCGATCCCCCTGCGATCGCGGTGACGCCGGCCCGTTCGCGTACGGTCAGCCGCCCAGCTCGCGGTGGCGCGCGGCCAGCCCTGCGGCGCCCTCGTCGGTGAGGGATCCGTACAGCCTCAGCCGGGAGATTCCGCCGTCCGGGAAGATGTCGATCCGTACGTGGGTGGCGCGCGCCGGGCCGTCCAGGACGAAGCGGTGGTTGGTGTCGGGCTGGAGCCGGGTCCGGGGCAGGACCTCCGACCAGTCGCCGTCCTCGCCGTCCCGGACCGAAAGGGCGGCCCAGCCCGCCGAGTTGCCCTTGAGGTAGGCGGTATCGATCTCGACGGCCCGGATCTCGGACTGCGCAGCGAGGCGGTAGCGGATCCAGTCGTTGCCCCGGTCGCGCCGGCGGCGGGTCTCCCAGCCGTCGT
Organism: Streptomyces cyaneofuscatus; assembly: GCF_033109485.1. NCBI lineage: Bacteria > Bacillati > Actinomycetota > Actinomycetes > Kitasatosporales > Streptomycetaceae > Streptomyces > Streptomyces cyaneofuscatus. Next base: position 1,204,423 of record NZ_CP137002.1, read on the forward strand.
CCATCTTGCGCGAGCGGCCGGGCTGGATGGTGTTGGTGGCCGGGGAGTAGAAGCGGTCGGAGGCGTCCTCGACCTGGCCGCCGTTCTCCAGGGCGGCGAGGTCGAAGGTGCCGAGGGCGGTGAGCCAGGCGGGGTCGGGGGCGACCTCTCCGTACACGCGCAGCCGGGCGATCCCGCCGTCCGGGTGCTGGTTGATCCGCAGGTGGGTGAAGCGCTGTTCGGCGTCGACGGCGAAGCCGTTGGCCGCGTGGCCGCCGACCGGGGTGCGCGGGACGAGCGTCGTCCACTTCACGTCGGGGGCGAGGAGGTCCTCGGGCGACGGGGAGCCGGGGAGGGACGCGCCCTCGACGGAGACGGCCTGGGGGTAGTTGCCCCGGAAGTGGGCGGTGTCCAGGACGATGCCCCGGATGACACCGGGGGCGCCGAGGCGGACGAGGGCCCAGTCGTGGTCGTCGGGGGTGGGGTGCGGTTCGGCGGCGCTCACCCCGCGTCGGCGGCGGGTCTCCCAGCCGTCCATGATCTTGCCCTTGTGGCCGAAGTGCTCCGGGTCGAAGACGGCGGGCCCGGGCTTCAGCAGGTTCTCGCGCTCGGCGAAGAACTCGTCGTTGGCGGCGATGACCCCGGCGCCGAGGCGGCGGTCGGCCAGGTCGACGAGGTGGGTGAAGGGGAAGTCGGCGGTGCGGTGGTCGGCGTACGGGTCGCCGCCCGCGTACGGGCTGGCGTCGCCGGTGAAGCGCGGTATCGCGGCGTCCGTCATGGTCGGGGGTCCTTTCGGGCACGGGGCACGGGGCGCGGGGCATGGTCGGTGGTCGCGTACCGGTGGAGACGGCCGGTGGTCGCGAACGAGAGCGCTGCTCGCAGGTGCGGTCAGTGATCGGGTACGAGAGTGCTGCTCACAGGTGCGGTCAGCGATCTGGTACGAGAGCGCTGCTCGGAGGTGCCGTCAGTGGTCGCGTTCGAGGAGGCGGCCGGTGGGCTCGGCGAGGACGCCGTCTGCGGCGATCCGGACCCCGCGCAGCCAGCTGGAGCGGACCACGCCGTGCAGGGTCTTTCCCGCGTAGGCGGTGACCTGGTTGCGGTGGAAGAGCTCGGCCGGGTCGACGGTGAAGGTCGCCTCAGGGGCGAGGACCGCGAAGTCGGCGTCGCGACCCGCCTCGATGGCGCCCTTGCGGCTCAGCCCTGCCAGCTCGGCCGGGGCGGCGGACATCCAGCGCACGACGTCGTCCAGGGAGTGGCCGCGCCGCCGGGCCTCGGTCCAGATGGCGGGCAGGCCGAGCTGGAGGGAGGAGATGCCGCCCCAGGCGGAGGCGAAGTCCGGGGTCTTCAGGTCCGTGGTGCACGGGGAGTGGTCACTGACGATGCAGTCGATCGTGCCGTCGGCGAGCCCGGCCCACAGGGCGTCCTGGTTGGCGGCCTCGCGGATCGGCGGGCAGCACTTGAACTCGGTGGCCCCGTCCGGGACTTCCTCGGCGGTGAGGGTGAGGAAGTGCGGACAGGACTCGACGGTGACCCGGACGCCCTCCCGCTTGGCCGCGGCGATCAGCGGCAGGGCGTCGCTGGAGGAGAGGTGCAGCACGTGGACCCGGGCGTTCAGCCGCTTGGCGTGGGCGATGAGCCCCTCGATCGCGGTGTTCTCGGCGTCGCGCGGGCGGGAGGCGAGGAAGTCGGCGTAGGCGGGGCCGGGGCGCTGGGGAGCCTCGGCCAGGTGGTGCGGGTCCTCGGCGTGGACGATGAGCAGCCCGCCGAATCCGGCGATCTCCGCCAGGGAGCGGGCCAGCTGCTCCTGGTCCAGCTCGGGGAACTCCTCCACCCCGGAGGGCGACAGGAAGCACTTGAAGCCGAAGACCCCGGCCTCGTACAGCGGGCGCAGGTCCTTCACGTTGGAGGGGAGCGCGCCGCCCCAGAAGCCGGTGTCCACGTGTGCCTTGGGGGCCGCGACCTGCTGCTTGATCCGCAGGTTCTCCACGGTGGTGGTCGGCGGGAGGGAATTGAGCGGCATGTCCAGGAGCGTGGTGATGCCGCCGGCCGCCGCGGCGCGGGTGGCGGTCCAGAAGCCCTCCCACTCGGTGCGGCCGGGGTCGTTCACATGGACGTGGGTGTCGACCAGGCCGGGGAGCAGGACGTCGTCGCCGAAGTCCTCCAGGCGGGCGCCCGCGGGCACCTCGGTGTCGTACGGCAGGACCGCGTCGATGGTGCCGCCCGCGACGGCGACCGTCGCCGGGCGGGTGCCCTCGGGGGTGACGACGCGCGTCGAGCGCAGTACCAGGTTCACGTCCGGACCGGACACCCGTGCTCCTTCACTCCAGGAATGATCACGACAGGAATTCAACGAACTGTTGAAGCTCCGATGGAGTCTTCACTCGGGAATCGCCCTCGTCAAGACCCCACCTTCCGCCACCGGGACCCGGCGGGCCAGCCCTGCCGCCCGACTGGAGATTTCCACAAAGTAAAAGTCACATTTCGGAATGCGGAACGTAGCATGGGCCAGGAGAGGCGGCACCGAGCCGCCGCGCCAACCGCCGCCACACCGTCAGCACACCGTCGGCACCCGGACAAAACCGCCCCTGACCGGCACGGACGCCCGCCGGACAGCTGTGGGCCGATCGGGAAGTGCCCGGTAGGCTGCTGCCTTGCCTTCCGCTTCGAAAGGACCGTTGACGTGCCGCCGTCCCACGCCAGCACAGCCGACTCCAAGCCCTCCGGTGCCAGCGGTGGGGTGCAGTCGCTCGAGCGCGCCTTCGACCTGCTGGAGCGGATGGCCGACGCCGGGGGCGAGGTCGGGCTGAGCGAGCTGTCCGCGAGCAGCGGTCTGCCCCTGCCGACCATCCACCGGCTGATGCGCACGCTCGTCGTCTGCGGTTACGTACGCCAGCAGCCCAACCGCCGCTACGCGCTGGGCCCCCGCCTGATCCGCCTGGGCGAGTCCGCCTCCCGGCTGCTCGGCACCTGGGCCCGCCCCTACCTCCAGCGGCTGGTGGAGGAGACCGGCGAGACGGCCAACATGGCGCTGCTGGACGGCGACGAGATCGTGTACGTCGCCCAGGTGCCCTCCAAGCACTCCATGCGGATGTTCACCGAGGTGGGCCGCCGGGTCCTCCCGCACTCCACTGGGGTGGGCAAGGCGCTCCTCGCCGACACCCCGGCCGACGAGGTCCGCGCGCTGCTCGCCCGTACCGGCATGCCGGCCGCGACCGAGAAGACGATCACCACGCCGGAGGGCTTCCTCGACGCGCTGGAGCAGGTGCGCCGGGCGGGATACGCGGTGGACGACAACGAGCAGGAGATCGGGGTCCGCTGCCTGGCGGTCTCCGTCCCCAACTCCCCCACCTCGGCCGCCATCTCCATCTCGGGCCCGGCGGGCCGGGTGACGGAGAGCGCGACGGAGCGGATCGTGCCGATCCTCCAGCAGGTCGCGGGCGAGCTGTCGGACGCGCTGGCGAGCAACGGGACGGCCGGCTGAACTCGGAGGTCAGGACCTCGGGGGTTCAGACCCGCGCCGGTACGGTCAGCCGCCCGTCGTCCATCGTCACCGTACGGTCCATCCGGTCCAGGTGCGCCCGGTCGTGCGTGACCAGCACCGTCGCGGTGGCGCGCTCCCGGGTCAGGGCGACCAGCAGGTCCAGGACCGCCGCCCCTCGCTCGTGGTCGAGGGCGCTGGTCGGCTCGTCGACGAGGAGCACCTCGGGCTCGTTCATCAGGGCGCGGGCGATGTTGATCCGCTGGCGCTGACCGCCTGAGAGCTGGTGCGGCCGCCGGTCCGCCTTCTCCGCCAGGCCCACCGCCTCCAGCAGCTCCAGCGCCCGGCGGCGGGCCTCCCGCGCCCGGCCGCCCGACAGGTGGGCCATCACCTGGAGCTGCTCGGCGGCGGTGAGCGAGGGCAGCAGGTTCGGCTGCTGGAACACGATCCCTATGTGCTCCCGGCGCAGGGCCGCCCGCGCCGCCGGAGTGAGCGGGCCCGTCCGCGTACCGGCCACGACGACCTCGCCGGAGTCCGGGGTCACCAGGGTCGCGGCGGCGGCCAGCAGGCTGGACTTGCCGGAACCCGACGGCCCGACGACGGCGGTGAGCGTGCCCGCCGGGACCTCCAGCGAGACCCGGTCCAGGGCGGTGAGCCGCCCGTCGCCGTCCGGGTAGGTGAGGGTCACATCGGTGAGGGTGAGCGTCATCGGGCACTCCCGAGTGCGGTGAGGGGGTCGACGGCGGTGATCCGCCGGATGGAGAGGGCGGCCCCGAGGGCGCCGAGGGCGATCATGATCGCGGCGGGGACCAGGACGGTCGCCGCGTCCAGCACGAACGGCACCGGCCCCCCGCCGATCAGGACCCCGGCCCCGGCGGCGAGCGCGGTCCCGAGCCCCGTACCGATGACAAGCATCACCACGGCCTGCCCGAGGGCGTCGCGCAGGAGGTACGGGGTGGAGGCGCCGAGCGCCTTCAGTACGGCGACGTCGCCGCTGCGCTGGATGGTCCAGACGGTGAAGAAGGCGCCGATGACGAGGGCGGAGATGGCGAAGAGGAAGCCGCGCATCAGTTGCAGCGAGCCGTTCTCGGCCTGGTAGGAGCCGATCGCGGTGAGGGAGTCGTCGAGGGAGAGCGTGCGGGTCTCGGCCGCCCCGTCCCCGGCCGCCAGGTCGGCGCCGGCGGTGGTGGTCAGGGCGATGACGGTCGCCTGTTCGGCGGGGCCCGCACCGTCGTGGCCGATCTGCTGCCAGTCGTCGAGCGTCGTCCAGACGACAGGTGTGTGGCTGTACGAGGCGTCGCCCGCGACGGCGGCGACCTCCCGCTCCGCCCGGCCGAGCGCGATCCTGTCGCCGGGGGCGGCGCCGAGCTCCTCGGCGGCCTTCTCGGAGAGCACGACGCGCCCCGGACCGATCCCTTCCGGCGCTTCGGGTGCGAGCGTCCCGTCCGGTTCGACGCCGAACGCCGAGACCGGGGCCGTACGGTCACCGGGGGCGGTGGCGTTCAGGGTCCGGATGCCCAGCGGCTGGGCGGCCTCGACGCCGGGGCGCTCCGCCCAGGCCCGCCAGTCGTCCTCGCGGACGGTCGAGTTGGTGAAGGAGACCGACTGGTCCCCGCGCGGGGCGGCGAACGCGAGGTGGTCGGCGTCCAGACCGGTGACGGCCGAGACGTTCTCCCGGGCCAGGCCGGCCGTGAGGCCGGACAGCAGGCCCACGAGCAGCGTGATCAGGACCACGACCGACCCCATGAGCGCGAACCGGCCCTTGGCGAACCGGAGGTCTCTCCATGCGACGAACATGGGTCCATCGTCGGTGGTGCGGGGCGGGGGAACATCGCGCGGGGGGCGGTTCACAGATCAACCTTTCGATTGACCGGCCACGCGGGGGCCGCCGCTACGCTGGACGGACCATGGATTCGCGTTCGCACACCCCCGTCACCGCTGCCCTGCGGCTCTGTCTGCACGCGCTGCTGACGGGCCTGCTGGCGCTGGTGGCGGTGCGCGCGGTGGGCGAGGGCGCGCCGCACGCGGGGGCGGTGGTGGCGCTGACGCTGGTGACGGCGGGGGTGTACGGGGCGGGGGCGCTGGCGGGGAGGCCGGGGCCGGCAGGGGCAGGGGTGCGCGCAGGGGCGGGGGCCCGCGCGGGAGCGGAGGCCCGCGCGGGAGCGGAGGCCCGCGCCACCTCCGTACGACAGCGGGCGTCCATGCGTCCCGGGACCAGGGCGGCGGCCCTCTGGCTGGCCGCGCTCTGCGCCCTCTGGCTCGGACTGCTCGTCCTCTCCCCCGACGCCCTGTGGGTCGCCTTCCCGCTCTACTTCCTCCAGCTGCACCTGTTGCCGACGCGCTGGGGCGTACCCGCCGTCGTCGTCACCGCCGCCGCCGCGATCACCAGCTTCGTCGTGCACCGGCAGGAGATCGCCCCGGGCGCGTTCATCGGCCCGCTGCTCGGGGCGGCCGTCGCCGTCGCCACGGTCCTCGGGTACGACGCGTTGTTCCGCGAGAGCGAGCGGCGGCGGGAGCTGATCGTGGAGCTGGTCGCCACCCGGGCGGAGCTGGCCGAGGCGGAACGTACGGCGGGCACCCTCGCCGAGCGGGAGCGGCTCGCCCGGGAGATCCACGACACGCTCGCCCAGGGCCTGTCCAGCATCCAGCTCCTGCTGCGCGCCGCCGAGCGCACGCTGCCCGGGGACGCGCCCGCCGCCGCGCATGTCCGCGCCGCCCGGGAGGCCGCGCAGGCCAACCTGGCCGAGGCGCGTTCCTTCGTACGGGCGCTGACGCCGCCGGACCTGGAGCACGGTTCGCTGGCGGCCGCGCTGGAGCGGCTCTGCGCCCGGACGACCGGGCCGGACCTCACCGTACGGTTCGCGGTCAGCGGTACGCCGGTGGAGCTGCCGACGCCGTACGAGGTGGCGCTGCTGCGGACCGCGCAGTCGGCGCTGGCCAACACGGTGCGCCATGCGCGGGCGGGCCGGGCGGAGATCACTCTGAGCTTCATGGACACCTCCGTGGCGCTGGACGTGGTGGACGACGGGCGGGGCTTCGACCCGTCGCGTGCACCGGTGGCCGAGCGCGGCGACGGCGGTTTCGGGCTGCCCGCGATGCGGTCACGGGCAGCCACGCTGGGCGGCACGCTGAGCGTGGAGTCGGCGCCGGGCCAGGGCACGGCGCTGGCGGTCACGCTGCCGGTCGCGACCCCGGCCGAGGAGCGTGCCGCGTGAGCGAGGAGAGCGCCATCCGGCTGCTGCTCGCCGACGACCACCCCGTCGTACGGGCGGGTCTGCGCGCGGTCCTGGACACCGAGCCGGACTTCCGGGTCACGGGCGAGGCGGCCACCGCCGAGGAGGCCGTGGCGCTGGCGGCGGCGGGCGGCTTCGACGTCGTACTGATGGACCTCCAGTTCGGCCCGGGCCCCGGAATGCACGGCTCCGAGGCCACGGCGGCGATCACCGCCGTCCCCGAGGGCCCCCGCGTCCTGGTCCTCACCACGTATGACTCCGACGCCGACATCCTGGCGGCGGTCGAGGCGGGCGCGAGCGGCTATCTGCTGAAGGACGCGCCTCCGCAGGAGCTGGCGGCCGCCGTGCGCACGGCGGCGGCGGGCCGCTCCGCGCTCGCCCCTTCGGTGGCGCACCGGCTGATGGACCGGATGCGTACGCCTGCCGAAGCCCTGACGCGGCGGGAGCTGGAGGTGCTGCAACTGGTCGGGGAGGGCCTGTCCAACCTCCAGATCAGCAAGAAGCTGTTCCTGAGCCAGGCCACGGTCAAGTCCCACCTGGTGCACATCTACGCGAAGCTGGGCGTCGACTCCCGTACGTCGGCGGTCGCGGCGGCGACGGCCCGCAGGCTGATCCGCCGCTGAGCCGCCGAGGCTACGAATCGACGCCGCCCGGCCTCACCCGCGCGGCGGCTCCCCGAAGAGGTCCACCGCGTTGCGTACGTCGCGCAGGGCGGCGGCGAGGGCGCTGACCGAGCCGATGGACCCCGCGAGCAGCAGCAGCGAGCTGCGCATGCGCGGGATCTCCGGGACCCCGCCGACCGCCATGGCATCGAGTGCCGCGAGCTCCTCCTCGGCGATGGGCCGGTCGGGGAATTCCAGGGAGAGTGAGGCCAGTTCTCGGCGGAGCCGGGAGACGGCTATGCGCAGCTCTGCCACCCTCGGGTCCTCGCCGCTGCCGGTGACCCGCTTCTGCCCCACGCTTCGCAACACAGCACTCCCCCTCGCACATCCTTGTGCCGGTGTGACCCCCGAACCCCGGGGCGGTGGCCAAGTACCGGGGCTCGCCCGCAAGTTAACGCCATGACAGGCTGTGCGCGCCAGCCCACGGAAAGAAATCAGGGTTACCCCTGAGAGTGACATGCGTGTCGCGTGTGCGAACGGCTCGGTGGTATCCAGGGCTCATGGCTTCTCATGCGAAGAATCCCAAGGTGGCGGGGGTGCTGCTCGCCGCGGGCGGCGGGCGGCGGCTCGGCGGCCGCCCCAAGGCCCTGCTGGAGCACCGCGGCCGCCCCTTGGTGGAGCACGCCCTGCGGGCCCTGCGCAACGGCGGCTGCGGCCCGCTCCATGTGGTGCTGGGCGCGGCGGCCGACGAGGTGCGGGCCCGGGCCGATCTGACGGGTTCGGCGGTGACCGTGAACCCGGGGTGGGAGGAGGGCATGGGCTCCTCGCTCCGGCTGGGCCTGGCCGCCCTGAGCGGTACGGGGGCGGACGCGGCGCTCGTCCTGCTGGTGGACCAGCCGGGGATCGGCGCGGAGGCGGTGGCGCGGGTGCGGGGGGCGTACCGGTCGCGGTCGAGCCTGGTGGCCGCCGCGTACGACGGGGAGCGCGGCCATCCGGTGCTGTTCGGGGCGGACCGGTGGGCGGACATCGCGGCGGGGGCGGTGGGCGACCAGGGGGCCCGGGCGTATCTGCGGGAGCACCGCGATGCGATCACGCTGGTGGAGTGTTCGGATGTGGCGCAGGCGTACGACATCGACACGGCGGAGGACCTCGGCCATCTGGAGTGACAGCGGCCAACCCTCCGTACCCGCCCTGGCACGCTGCGCCGCCGACATCCCGTTTCTGTCGACCCGGAGAATCTCGACATCAACAAACCATTGAACTTCCACCATGAGGAAACTACTATCCACTGGTCAGAAGCCCTCTGAACCTCAGACGGCACCCACGGCCGTATCTCGGAGCCCATGGCACGCCGTGCCGTCTCAGGCGACCCGGCGGCCATGAGACGCCGCCGCCCGCTGAAGGAGTGACAGCTCATGTCCGCACCAGCGCCGTCCACGCTGGCCATCGTCGATGCCGAGCCCCTGCCCCGGCAGGAAGAGGTCCTGACCGACGCGGCCCTCGCGTTCGTGGCCGAGCTGCACCGGCAGTTCACGCCGCGCCGCAATGAGCTGCTCGCCCGGCGCACCGAGCGCCGCGCCGAGATCGCCCGCACCTCCACGCTGGACTTCCTGCCCGAGACGGCGGCGGTCCGCGCGGACGACTCCTGGAAGGTCGCGCCCGCCCCGGCGGCGCTGAACGACCGCCGGGTGGAGATCACCGGTCCGACCGACCGCAAGATGACGATCAACGCGCTCAACTCGGGCGCGAAGGTCTGGCTCGCCGACTTCGAGGACGCCTCCGCCCCCACCTGGGAGAACGTGATCCTCGGCCAGCTCAACCTGACCGACGCCTACGAGCGCCGCATCGACTTCACCGACCCGAAGTCCGGCAAGTCGTACGCGCTGAAGCCCGCCGACGAGCTCGCCACCGTCGTCACCCGCCCGCGCGGCTGGCACCTGGACGAGCGCCACCTCCAGCTGGACGGCACCCCCGTGCCCGGCGCGCTGGTCGACTTCGGCCTCTACTTCTTCCACAACGCCCAGCGCCTGATCGACCTCGGCAAGGGCCCGTACTTCTACCTCCCGAAGACGGAGTCGCACCTGGAGGCGCGCCTCTGGAACGACATCTTCGTCTTCGCCCAGGATTACGTCGGCATCCCGCAGGGCACCGTCCGCGCGACGGTGCTGATCGAGACGATCACCGCCGCGTACGAGATGGAGGAGATCCTCTACGAGCTGCGCGACCACGCCTCCGGGCTGAACGCCGGCCGCTGGGACTACCTCTTCTCCATCGTCAAGAACTTCCGTGACGGCGGCGCCAAGTTCGTCCTGCCGGACCGCAACGCGGTGACGATGACCGCCCCGTTCATGCGGGCGTACACCGAACTCCTGGTCCGCACCTGCCACAAGCGCGGCGCGCACGCGATCGGCGGCATGGCGGCCTTCATCCCCTCGCGCCGCGACGCCGAGGTCAACAAGGTGGCCTTCGAGAAGGTCAAGGCCGACAAGGACCGCGAGGCGGGCGACGGCTTCGACGGCTCCTGGGTCGCCCACCCCGACCTGGTCCCGATCGCCCTGGCCTCCTTCGACGCGGTCCTCGGCGAGAAGCCGAACCAGAAGGACCGCCTCCGCGAGGACGTCTCGGTGGCGGCGGGCGACCTGATCGCCATCGACACGCTCGACGCCAAGCCCACGTACGAGGGCCTGCGCAACGCCGTCGCGGTCGGCATCCGCTACATCGAGGCCTGGCTGCGCGGCCTGGGCGCGGTCGCCATCTTCAACCTGATGGAGGACGCGGCCACCGCCGAGATCTCCCGCTCCCAGATCTGGCAGTGGATCAACGCGGACGTGGTCTTCGAGAACGGCGAGCACGCCACCGCGGAGCTGGCCCGCAAGGTCGCGGCCGAGGAACTGGCCGCGATCCGCGCGGAGATCGGCGAGGAGACCTTCGCCGCCGGCAAGTGGCAGCAGGCCCACGACCTGCTGCTCCAGGTCTCCCTGGACCAGGACTACGCGGACTTCCTGACGCTGCCCGCGTACGAACAGCTGCGCTGACCCGAACCGCGTGAACCGAGCGGTGCGCTGACCCGAACCGCGTGAACGAAGCGCCGCCCCGCCCCGCCCCCGGTACCGCACAGCACCGGGGGCGGGGCGGTCGTCTCACCCCGGGCCCCCCTTGGCGCCGACCGACCGGGCAGGGGCTCGCTCACACGTCCCCCCGCCCACCGTCCGTACATTCCCGCCCGGCCGCGCCGGGGAGCGCCCGCTCGATGCTGCGGCGCGCCTCCGCGATGTCGTCGCCGCGGTAGGAGGTGACGTACGCGGTCGGGTCACGGTCGATCACGAGCAGCAGGTGCTCCCCCGGCTTCCACCGCGGGTACGCCCCGTCCTTGGCGGGGTCGACCACGTCGAACCGGGCCTCCTTCTTGCCCGTCGCGGGCTTGAACCAGTCGGTGACCGCGACGGTGAGCAGGACCCGCCCTGCCTCGGGGGCCTCCTCGACGGACACCACCTCGCCCTCGGCCATCACCTGCGAACAGGCGACCCACCCCTCGGCGCTCGCGCGGCGCAGGCACGACCCGCTCACCTTGCTGCCCCGCCTCGTCCCCGATCAGGTGGAGCGCCCTCCGCAGACGCTCCTCGTCGAATTCGGTCACCGGTGTCACCTCAGATCACCTCTTTCTCCTGGAGTCGTCTGCGTAACGCGGCGACCATGCTGTGAAGGCGGCTCTTGACCGTTCCCTCGGGTATCTCCAGCAGCTCCGCGATGGTGCTCACCGGAAGGTCGGCGTAGAACCGGAGCGAGACCATCTGCCGCTGGAGAAGGGACAGGGAGTCCAGTTCTCCGGCCACCGCGATGGCGAGCACCCGGTGCTCCTCGGAGACGTCCGGCGGGCGACGCGCCCACCGGCTCACCAGCCGTTCACGCAGTGCATCGTCATGGGCCCGGCCCGGTGCCAGTCGCACGCGACCCGCGACGCGACCACCGCCAGCCATGCCCGCGGATCACGGATGTCCTGCGCCCCGGGGCGGCAGCATCAACAGCGCCGCAGATGCGCGCTGCTGCCCCGGTCCGGCAACCGATGCTCCAGCACGCGCAGATGGCTCACAAGGGCATTGACGTAAGAAGCAGTTAGGGTTCCAGTTACGGAAAAGGGGAGTAAGGCCCCTCACCCGAACCCGTAGCGCCGGTTCATCTCCCGCATGTCCCAGGCCACGACGAGGTCCGCGTCCGGCTCGCGCCACTCCAGGAAACCGTCCTCGTCGACGTACGACTCGTACGCACCCCAGAGGCCGTCCTGGAGCCCCCGGGCCGTCGACTCCAGGAAAGCGCCGAGCGACGTCGGCGTCCCTTCCTCGGGGAACGATCCGCCGCCGTCCTTCGCGTGGTCCCCGATCCGGCCGAAGGAAGGCCCGGGCGTCTGGCTGAGGAAGAGGCTGTTCCCGCATCCGTCGTCGGCGAGGGGAATCCAGCGCGCATCCCACCAGGTGGGCCCTTCCGGGCTCCGCGCCTGATCCGCTCGCCGGTACGCGCGGTACTCCGCCACGATCAGGCGGGTGCCATGGAGCCGGTGAAGGGGCGGGAGGACGAACCCTCCTGACCCGTCGTGCCGCGCCAGCGAGGCCGTCAGCTCGGGCGGGAACGCGCAGCCGACCGCGTCCTGTGCCGCCCGGATCTCGTCGGCGCCGGCCGGAGGCGGGAGCTCCGCGTGGGTGGCGGGGGCGTTGGCGCGGAGCCAGTCCTCGATGTGGTCCCATGCCTCGTCGACGGTCATGGCGACAGCCTCGCGGAGGGCGTACGGGCGCCGCAAGAACCCCACCGGGACAACGGCCCTTTTTCCCGGCCCCCACGTGATACGAGAGGGTTTCCTCGCCGGCGGAGACGGCCGCGCCGCCCTGCCGGTCGAGCCGTTCAACCGCCGGATCGAGGTGCTCATCGCGGTCATGGACCGTCAGGACGAGAAGGAGCTCGCGGCACAACTCCTGGAGAACCGGGGCTGGTCGGTGCGGCCATGGCACCCGGAAGCCGAGCACGGTAGCCCTGAGGGACGGCGGGGAGCGGCGGCTCCTCTCGGCCCCGGCAGGACGGGGCTTCTTGTCGAGGTACGTCCGCACGGGGCGCGATTCGGCGCGGTACAGACGGCTGTGATGGAGGGCCGGGCCGCCGACGCACCGCCACCGGACCCCGTGTCCGCCTGGCGGCTGGCGGCTCGCCGGACCGCTGCTCGCGGGGCTGGGCGTTGCCACCGCGTGCGGTTTCGCGACCGCCGTGCTGCGCGGCTTCCAGATGCTCGTGCCCCTGATCATCGTGTGCGGGCTGATCCGCCCTGTGGGCCGTCAGCTCACCGATCGGCGGCAGGACCAGCCGCCGATCGTCGGCGTCGCCTGGGGCACGGCATCCGTCGTCGGCTGCGCGGCTCTCGGTCTGGTGCTCGCTCTGACAGCGCCAAGGCCTCCCGGGCAAGCCCCACGCATCCTCGCGTACGCGGTAGGCGGCGGGAGTGCTCTCGCTTTCGTCCTGTACGGACTCGGGTACGCCCTCGTCCACTCCTGGTTCAGCAGGAACGCGAACTGGGCCGTGCCGGGCCTCGTTCCCGCGCTCGCCCTGACCCTGCCCTGGTTCGGCGACTGCTGCACACGATGTACCTCCAGGCCCGCTTCGGCGTTCCCCCCGATGCCATCCATGTCTCGGTGTACTCGAGCTACGCAGCCGCCCTCAAGCCGGTCGGCCTCGCGCTCGGGCTCGCGGCCGTGGTGCTGGCCCTGGCCGCTCACGGAGGCCCGAGCGAGCACCTGTGGATGAGGGGCCCCTGGACGGGCTGGGGCGGGACGGGCCGCCCCGGGCATCGCCACCGCCGGCGGCGCCCGTCCGTCTCCCTCACCCGCTCGGGGTGTCTCCGCGCACAGCGCTGATGCGGTCAGGCCCGCCCTGGAAACGGCCCTGTCGGTACAGCTCCGTGATGTCGCTCTCCAGGGCGGTGCGGATGTCGGCTCCCGTCCTGCGCCATCCGAAGAACTCGCAGGCCTGCCTGATCAGTTCGTCCTGTGACATTCCGGGGCATTCGACTGCCAGCTCGGTCAGGGCGAGCCGACGCTCGGCGGGGGCGATGAGCGTGACCTTGCGCGCGGTCTCCCCGGCTTGCGGCGTGCGTGCCGTGGCAGGGGTGTGCCCGGCGGCCCGGTAGAAGCCGTCGTCACAGGCAAGGCTTCGCGAGCGGACGAGTTCCTGTGCTGCCGTGCGCACGTTGTCGCGAATGCGGTTCCCGGCCCGTGCGACGCCCCATGCCTCACGGGCCCGCTGCACCAGCAGGTCCTCGTGGACAGGCCCCTCGACGGCGACGATCCGGGTGAGGGCGCTCCTCAGCTCCCCTCTGGCCTCCGGCGTGTGCAGTTCATGAGGGGAATCGACCGTGATCCGGCAGACCTGGTAGGGGGTGCTCCACTCGCGGCGCGGTGCCGTGTCGACCGGCACCCTTTCGTAGGTGATCTCGGCGGGTGCCGTTGCCCGTACCGGCACCCGCACGGGGGCCGGGTCTCCGGGGGCCGGGCCGGAGCGTTCCACGTGGCTGAACGGTTCGGTGGGGCCGACGGGTGACGCGGCGACGGAGGACGGCTCGGCGACCGGGCCGACGGGAGCCGGAGGCGGGGTGGCCGCCGCGGTCAACGGGCCCTGGGCGATGGCCTGCTCGACCGCTTCCCTCAGCCGCAGTTCGGCTGCCGCGCGCCCCCGGTACCAGTCGGTGCCCCAGATCCGGTAGAGGCGCCACCCGAGCCCGTTCAGCACTTGCTCCCGCAGCCGGTCACGGTCCCGAGCCGCCTTGGAGGAGTGGTACATCGCACCGTCGCACTCGATCCCCAGTGCGTACGCGCCCGGGTGCTGCGGGTGGCGCAGCCCCAGGTCGATGCGGTATCCCGCGACGCCGACCTGAGTCTGGACCGTGTAGCCCCACCCGTCCAGGACCGCGAGCACCGACTCCTCGAAGGGGCTGTCCGGCTCAGCGTCCGACTGGACGACGTCGCGGGCCAGAACCGCCGGGCCGTTCTCCGCGTACTCCAGGTAGCGCTTCAGGTGCTGGACGCTCTCGTTGGGGCTGTCGGGCAGGCTCGTGCCCCGGAACGAGGCGACGACCTCCATCCGGTACCGGGCCCGGGTGACCGCCACGTTCAGTCGCCGCCAGCCGCCGTTCTTGTTGATGGGGCCGAAGTTGAGCCCGAGCTTGCCGTGCTCGTCGGGGCCGTACCCGACGGACATGATCATGACGTCGCGTTCGTCGCCCTGCACCGATTCGAGGTTCTTGACGAAGAAGCCGTCGAGGCGGTCCTCGGTGAAGCAGTGGTCGAGGTCGGGCCGGGCCAGCCGGGCCTGCTGCACGGCGAGGTCGATGGCCGAGGCCTGTGCCTGGGAGAGAGCCACCACGCCGAGGGACCGGCCGGGGCGGGTGTCGAAGTGGTGGAGCACCCGGGCGGCGACGTACTCCGCCTCCACCCGGTTGTCCCGGCGGCCGCCGCGGTCGTAGGCGCCGTCGGTCTGCAGGAAGGCGACGCCCACGTCGTTGCCCTCGTCGAGCGCCCCGGGGAAGGTCACCATCGAGTTCCGGTAGAACGACCGGTTGCTGAAGGTGATCAGGTCCTCGTGCCGGCTCCGGTAGTGCCAGCGCAGTGGCAGCTCCCGCATGGCGCCCGCCTTGCAGGCGTGCAGCAGCGACTCGAACGAGTCGGGGACGTCCGCCTCGTACTCGTCGGACTCCTCCTCCCCCGCGGAGTCGAAGAACGAGGTGGGCGGCAGCTGCTTGTCGTCGCCCGCGACGATCAGTGTCTGCCCCCGGTAGATGCAGTTGATCGCGTCACCGGGCCGGACCTGTGAGGCCTCATCGAACACGACGACGTCGAAGTGGTAGTCCGCAGGCAGCATCTGACTGACCGTCAAGGGGCTCATCATGAAGCACGGTTTGACGGACTGGACGACTTCACGGGTGCGGCCGAGCAATTCCCTGACGGGCATGTGCCGGGTCTTCTTCTCCGCCTCCCGGGTGATCACCGCGGCGCCTCCACCGCCGAAGCTCCTGGGCCGCCGCTTGTTGCATGCCTCGATCACGGCACCGCCCGCGGCGGCGATGAGGCGGCGGTCGGCTTCCCGGTAGTCGGCCACCCTGGCATCGAGGTCGTCCGAACGGGTCGTGCGCAGCCGTGCGTCCGTGGCGAGGATTCCGTCCGCCCAGGAGGCGAGCACAGCCCTTTCTACGATCTCCGGCAACCGCTGCGGCTCGATGCCGCGCTCGGCCGCGCCCGCCACGAGTGCGTCGGCGCCCTGGCCGGCGAGGACAGCGATGCCGTCCCGGTACGCGTGCCACTCCTCCGGCCCGTGCGGGTCGGCGAGCAGCGCTTCGACGGCCTGGCCCGCCTGGTCGAGGGGGCCCAGCAGCAGCGGGGAGAGCTGCACCCGGCGGTCCGCGCCGAAGAGGCCGAGCAGCGCCGTCACGGATGCCGACCAACGTTCGGCCCGGCGCTCGGCGACGGCACACCAGTCGCCGAGGGCCCGTCGCGCGTTCTCCGCCAGCAGGGCGGGGAGGCGGTCGGTGTCGACACCGTCGGCGAGCTGGTCGGCCAGCAGATCGCTCCGACCCGCGTCTCCGGCCAGTTCGGTGACGCGGTCGGCGGTCGCGAGGGCGTCGGTGAGGGCGGGCACGTCATCCGGGGTGCGGGGCGTGTACCGGCCGAGCAGTACGGCGTGCTCTCCGGAGAGGCGACGCACCTCGGTTGCGGCCCGTTGCCACTGAAGGGCGTGGTTCAGACGCCCGACGAGGGACTTGGTCCAGGCACCGTCATGAGTGAGGTCCGCGACGGTCGTACGGTCGGCCTTGTACTGGGCCGAGAAGCGGGCCATCAGCTTGGCGTGCTGCCCCTCGAATCGGGCGACGAGGCCGGGCAGGTCCGCCAGGTCGACAACCTGCTCGCCGAACACGTCCTCGGCCGCCGCACGCGCTTCGGCCTCCGCGGTCAGGGATTCCCGCAGCGCCTGCGCGGCCCGATGCGCCGCACCGAGCTTCTCGTCGTCGAACCAGTGGGCGGGCGGGCGATTCTCGGCCGTCGTGAGGTCGGCGAGTGCGCACAGGGCGGCGGCCGCCTCACCGTCGTCCGGCTTGGGCATCCCGAACAGGTCGGCGAGCTGCGCCAGTTGACCGGAGGCGTCCTCCTGGAGCGGTGCGTCGCCCGAGCCGATGCCGTCGGGCAGCCCGGCGCGCAGGGAGCGTACGGTCTGCTGGAGCTCACGGACGGACCGGGGCTCGCCCTGGGTACCGGCGAACGGGCGGCGGGCGGTCGCCGTGCGCAGGGCACCGAGGGCGTCGGACGCCTCGGTGGCGGCCTGGTGTGCGGAGGCTCCCTCAAGCCCACGCCAGGGAAAGGCGTCTCCCTCCGCGACGGGACGCCACGCCCGGCTGACGGCTTTGGCCGCCGCGGAAAGATCCTGAAGGGCTCCGGCGCTCAGGGTCCGGACGGTCTTCGCGTTCTCCGCGGACAGGGCGAGGGGCGGTGTCCCCGCCTGCTCCAGCTGGACCAGGCGTCCGAGCACGTCGTGCAGGGTCCGTCCGAGGGGCTCCCTGACCTGGTTCATGCCCGCCGCGTAGGCGGAGAGTTCCTCCCGCAGGAGCCGGGCTCGTTCCCGTTCGTGTTCGGCGGCTCCGTTGACCCGGACCTCGGTGGTGAGGACCCGGGCCAGCTCGGTGGCGACCGCCTTCTTGCTCGTATCACCGCTGTGCAGGGCCAGCACGAAGTCGCCGAGCCCCACACCGCGCAGCCGGTTGCGCACGACGTCGAGCGCCGCCGCCTTCTCACTGACGAACAGCACACTGCGGCCGGCGTGCATCAGGGCCGCGATCAGGTTGGTGATGGTCTGGCTCTTGCCGGTGCCGGGCGGACCGCTCATCACGAAGGACCGGTGTTCCAGAGCCGCCGCGATGCACTGGCGTTGGGAGGCGTCCGCATCCAGCACCAGGGGTGTCCGCTCGGGCAGCTGGACCTCGTCGATCCGGTCCAGCTCCGGGGGCTCGAACCCGATGAGATCGTCCGGCAGACCCGCGTCCGGCCCCAGGGCGACCGCGCGCACCAGGGGGTGGGCGAGGATCCGTTCCTCGTTCTGCTCCAGGTCCTTGTACATGGCCTCCCGGTGCGAGGCGAACAGACCCAGCACGACCCGGTCGTCCACCGTCCAGCCCCGCTGTCCGGCCGCGACGGTGCGGGCGGCCGCCATCAACGCCGGCAGGTCACCGGCGTCGGTGCCGGTGACCTGGGCCCAGTCGGCTCCCAGACGTTCCGCCTTCACGGCGAGAGCCGGGTTGTGAACGCGGTCCTGACTGTCCGCCAGGTGGAGGCGGTAGCGGCGGCCGCCCTCCCTCCGCAGCTCCACCGGGACGAGGAGCAGCGGCGCCGAACTGGTCTCGTGCGCCCCTTCCTCACGCCAGTCGAGCATGCCGACGCCCAGCCAGAGCACCCACAGACCGTAGTCGTTGAACATCTGCCCGGACTTCTGGCGGAGCTGGTAGAGGGCGCGGTCCAGTCCCGCTTGGGTGGCCTTCTGGGTCTCCAGTCCCGGGCGTCCGCGAGGCGCGGGCACCGCCCTGCCCTCCTCGCCTTCCAGGGCCTCCACCACCGGGGCGAAGTCCCAGCCCTTGGAGAGCTCGGCCAGCAGGGGCCCGGCTCCGGGAGAGCTGATCTCCAGCGTCGACGTACGGGTGTGGCGGAAGTTCAGCAGGCGGTTGCGACCGCCCATGTCCAGCAGTGAGGCCCGCCAGCCGTCCAGTACGGCTTTCAGCCTGTCGAGACCGGGGTCGTGGGCGGCCGAAGGCACGGAACGGGGCGGACGGGGCATGGGGCGAGTACCTCCTGAGCACGGCGCACAGGGGTATCCACGCTCACAGGTCCCCCCTGGAGGTATGTACTTATCAGTCCGCAACTACCGACACACCATGGATCAACCACGCGATATGTATTTGTTGTGAAGAACCAGGTGAATGGCGGGAAACAGTCAGTTCATGGCCTGAGACAGTCATCGCCGGGCCCTGCGCCGGCCCGCCGCTCCGGCCGCCCGAGCCCCCTCACGTCCACACCGCCCCCAGCGCCACGAACCCGCAGATGAGCACCGCCAGGATCGCCAGCAGCGGCCAGACGAACCGCAGGTACTTGTCGTAGCCGACCTTCGCCAGCGCCACCCCGCCGATGGTCACCGCGGTCGTCGGGACCCAGAGGTTCATCCAGCCGCTCGCCGACTGCCAGGCCGTGACGACCACCGCGCGGGAGACGCCCGCGAAGTCCGCCAGCGGCGCCAGGATCGGCATCGCGAGCGTCGCGTGGCCGGAGGTGGAGGGGATGAGGAAGGCGAGGGGGAGGTTGACGAGGAAGACGATGACGGCGAACAGCGCCGACGACGTACCCGAGACCACGCCCTCGATGGAGTGCAGCACGGTGTCCGTGATCTGTGAGTTGTTCATGATGACGGTGACGCCGCGCGCGAGCACGATGACCAGCGCGGGCGAGATGAAGTCGGCCGCGCCCTGGATGATCGTGGCGCTGAGCCGCTGCTCACCGAAGCGGGCGACGACGCCGACCAGGACCGCCGCGACCAGGAAGAGGGCGGCCAGTTGCGGAAAGGACCAGCCGAGTTCGAAGCCGTACGGGGTGGCGTCGGCGTTGCCGGTGAGGGCGCCGGCCCAGGGGACGACCGAGAAGATCATGAAGGCGAAGACCAGGGCGACCAGGATGAGGACGGCCTGGTGGAGGCGGGTCAGCTCCGGGGGTTCCGGCGCGTCCGCCGCGTTGTGGTCGCGGTCGCCGGGGAGGAAGCCGGAGAGGGAGCGTTCGGGGCTCCGGCGGACCCGGTTCGCGTAGCGGATGACGTAGGCGATCGTCACCGCCGTGAGGACCACCCACATGATCCCGCGCAGCACGATGCCGTCGCCGAGCGAGATGTCGGCCGCGGAGGAGGCGACTCCGGTGGCGAAGGGGTTGACCGTGGAGCAGAGCACGCCGATGCCCGCGCCGAGGATGATCGTGCCGGTGGCCACCATCCGGTCGTAGCCGAGGGCCAGCATCAGCGGGATGATCAGGCCGTAGAAGCCGAGCGTCTCCTCCGCGAAGCCCTCGACCGTACCGAGGAGGGAGAAGACCAGCATCACGCCCGCGATGAGCAGCGCGCCCCGGTCGCGCAGGCGGTGGGCCAGGCGGCCGATGCCCCGGTCCAGGGCGCCGGTGGCGAACACCACGGTGATGAACGCGCCGATGGCGAGCACGAAGAGGAACACGCCCGCGCTGCCGTACAGTTCGCCGGCCAGATCCGGGCCGACCTCGCCCGTCTCCGCATCCTGGACGCCGTAGAGGCCGTTGACCGGGGAGAGGAAGAGGTCGTTCAGCCGGTCGACGAAGCTCTGGTCGGAGTCGACGCGGTGGTACGTGCCCTGGACCGGGGCGCCGTCCTCGTCGCGCTCGTAGGCGCCGGGCGGTACGAGGAAGGCCAGCGCCCAGACCGCGAGCGTGACGGCCGCGAGGATGGTGAGGGCGCTGGGGAAGGTGAACTTCTTCCGGTCCGGGGGCCGCTCCTCCACGTCGGCGCGCGTGCTCAGGTCGTCTCCCGGATCCATGGTGCAGCCCCTTCGGTCCCTCGCCCCCCTCGACCCCCTCGGCCCATTTCGGGATCAATGGATCATAAGGGGCGAGGGGCCGCACGCACGGGAGGCGCATGCCGAGGGGCGTCAGTCCGCCAGGACGATCGTGGGCTGGGCCGAGAAGTCACCCCACTTGCCGTCCGGGAGCTTGGCCCTGAGCTTGACCGAGTAGCGGGTGCCGGGCGGGTCGGCGAGGTTCAGCCGGTAGGTGGCCCGGCCCTTCGGGGGCGTACCGCCCCAGACGATCGTGGTGGTCAGCTTGCCGTTCAGGTAGAGCTGGTAGGCGGGGATCACCCCGCCGGTGTCCGGCTGGTCCCAGGAGAGGTCGACGGTGAACTCCGCGCCCTCCTTGCCGATCTCGGAGCGCAGCCCGGTGGGGGCGGTGCTCGCGGGGGCGCCGGGGGCGGAGGCGGTGGTGAGGTCGAGCGCGTTGCTGTCCGGCGAGGACTTGTCGGAGGCGTCCCGGGCCCGGACGGTGAAGGTGTAGACAGTGCCGGGGCGCAGGCCCGTGAGCTTCGCCTTCGTCTCGGAGGCCGGGACGCTGTGGATCCGGGAGCCCTCCTGGTAGATGTCGTACGAGGTGACCCCGACGTCGTCCTTGGACACGCCCCAGGCGAGGGTGGCGGCCCGGCTTCCCTCGGCGCTGCCGGTCAGCTTCGCCGGCGCGGTGGGGGGCGTGTCGTCCTTGGGCGGGGTGGCCTGGGTGGTGACGGGGATGGCCTTGCTGGGCGCGGAGAGGTTCCCGGCGGCGTCCTTGGACCGGACGGTGAAGGTGTAGTCCGTGGAGGCCGTCAGCCCGTTGACGTCGATCATGGTCTTGGTCGCCGGGACGCTCTTGACCTTGGCCTTTCCGCGGTAGACCTCGTAACCCGCGATCGCCTTGTTGTCGGAGGCGGCCTCCCACATGACGTGCACCGAGGTGGAGCTGCTGGCCTGCGCGGTCACCCCGGCGGGGACGGCGGGCGGCTGCGTGTCGGCTTCGGCGCTGCCGCCGCAGGCAGAGAGGAGGGGGGCGAGGAGCAGGGCGGAACAGGCCAACACGGCAGATATGTGGGGGCGTTGCACGGTGGTGCCTTCCATCCGGACAGCAATGGTCCAGACCTGTATGACATGGCGCGGGGGTTGCCGACAAGAGGACGGCGAGGAACCTTCCGCTATGTGGCGGTGTGCGCCGCGCCCGGACCGGGCGGAGCCGGTGTCGTGTCCGGCCGATGAGTTCTCGGCCGTCGTACGGTCTGCCCTGTATGAACTCCGACACCAGTACCCCCGCCCTCGACCTGGAGCCGGCCGCGCGGCGTATCACCGGTCTGCTCGACGCGATCGGCGACGACCGGCTGGGCGGCCCCACCCCCTGCCCGGACTACTCCGTACGGGAGCTGCTGGCCCACCTGAGCGGGCTGGCCGCCGCCTTCCGAGACGCGGCCCGCAAGGATCTCGGGGCGCGCACGTCCGTCGCGCCGGACGCCGCCCTGCCCGTGCTCGACGACGCGTGGCGCGAGGTGCTGCCCCGGCGGCTGGAGCAGGTGGCGGCGGCCTGGCGCTCCCCCGCCGCTTGGACGGGCATGACCCGGGCGGGCGGGGTGGAGCTGCCCGGCGAGGTGGCGGGGGCCGTCGCGCTGGACGAACTCCTCGTCCACGGCTGGGACCTGGCCCGGGCCACGGGGCAGCCGTACGAGGCCGGGGAGGCCGAGCTGCGTGCCTGCGCGGCCCTGCTGGCTCCGGTCGACGACGACCCGGACCGCGGGGGCATCTTCGGCCCGCCGGTCCCGGTGCCGGACGACGCCCCGCTGCTGGACCGGGTGATCGGCCTCAGCGGCCGCCGGCCGGACTGGCGGCCGGGGCTCTGAGACCACCACCGCGCGGTTCCCTTTCGGTGCCTCGCGCACCAAAAAGTGCGTTCTTCCACGTCAGAGCCTGCTCGCCTACGGTCTCCGGTATCCGCACGCGACCACGGAAGCACGGGAGCGCAGCCATGACCATCCTCAGGACCTACGCACGTCTCTGGACCGACGACCTCGACCAGGCGCTCCCCCTGCTGGAGGAGCTCACCGGCGAGCAGCCCCACCTCCGACTGGCGTTCCACGAGATCGCCCTCGCCGCCATCGGGAACTTCCTGGTCATCGCGGGACCGGCCGACGACCGCGCGCGGTACGCCCACGCCTCGGCCACCGTCGTCGTCGACGACCTCGACGCCCTCCAGGCCACGCTGGCGTCCGCCGGAGCCACCATCACCACCCCCGCGACCGGCGGCCCGACGGGGCGGTTCCTCTACGCCCGCCACGCGGACGGGGCGGAGGTCGAGTACGTCGAGTGGACGCCCGAACTGGTCCGCGACATCCTCCACGCCTGACCGCCGCGCGCGGCCGGGGCACCCCTCAGCTGGTGAAGAACTCCGTGATGTGCGCGGTCACCTGGTCGGCCCGGGTCTCGTGCATGCGGTGGCCGCCGGGCACCGTGATCAGCCGGCAGTCCGGGATCAGGGAGGCCATGTCGGCCTGGCGGTCCTGCGGCATCCGGCTCTCCGGGCCGCCGGTGACGATCAGCGTGGGGGCGACGATCTCGCCGAGCCCCTCGGCCGCGTCCGGGCCCGGATCGGCGAGCTGATCGCGTACGGCGGGCACCGCGTTCTCGTCGTAGTCCACCGGGCCCTCGGGGCGTCCGGCCGGGCCCGGGTCGCCGGGGAACGGGGCCGGGGTCTCGATCAGCACCAGCCGCTCCACCCGGTCCGAGTGCTCCTGCGCCACCAGCCGGGCGACCGCGCCGCCCATGCCGTGGCCGACCAGGCCGACCCGGTCCAGCTCCAGTTCGTCGAGGAAGCCGACGACGTCCTCGGCCATCAGCTCCAGGTCGTACTCGTCGGGCCAGTCGCTCTCGCCGTGGCCGCGCAGGTCCAGGGCGAAGACCCGCCACTCCTGCCCCAGCAGGGGGCCGGCCGCCTCCCAGTCCGCGGCGGAACCGCCGAGGCCGTGCAGCAGCACGACGGGCGAGCCGAACGGATCGCCCCAGGTCCGGTACGCGAGGCGCACATCGCCGACATCCACAACTGACTGATCTTCCATACCCCTGACGCTACAGCCGCCGGGCGCCCGTCCGCTCCACGGCCCTGGTCCCGAGCCCAGGGCCCCGGCCCCCGACAGGGACGGCCGAAGCCCCGTGCGGGCGCACGGGGCTTCACCGGGCTGCGTACGGCGGACGCGTCAGTGGACGCCCACCCCGGCCGCCGCCGGGACCACGTGTTCGCCGTTCTCGGCCTCCTCGTCCATCCCGTCCGGCTTGCGGCCGAAGTGGTTGAAGGCGAGGTTCAGCACGATGGCCACGACGCAGCCGGTGGAGATGCCCGAGTCGAGGACGACCAGCAGGCTCTCCGGGAAGGCGTGGTAGAACTGCGGCGCCGCGATCGGGATCAGGCCGATGCCGAGGGCCGCCGCCACGATCAGCGCGTTCTCGCCCTTCTCCATGGCGGCCGTGGCCAGGGTCTGGATGCCACTGGCCGCGACCGTGCCGAAGAGGACGATGCCCGCGCCGCCGAGTACCGGCAGCGGTACGAGGGCGATGACGGAGGCGGCGACCGGGACCAGGCCGAGCACGATGAGGATGCCGCCGCCCGCCGCGACGACGAAGCGGCTGCGGATCTTCGTCATGGCGACGAGGCCGACGTTCTGGGCGAAGGCGCTGCACATGAACCCGTTGAAGATCGGGCTGATGGCGCTGCCCAGGGTGTCGGCGCGCAGACCGCCCTCGATGATCTTCTCGTCGGCCGGGCGGCCGACGATCTTGCCGAGGGCCAGCATGTCGGCCGTGGACTCGGTCATGCAGACCAGCATCACGATGCACATGGAGATGATGGCGGCGATCTCGAACTGCGGGCCGCCGAAGGCGAACGGCGTCGGGAAGCCGACCACGTCGGCGTTCTTGATGGCGCTGAAGTCGGTGATGCCGGCGGGGATGGCGATCAGGGTGCCGATGACCAGGCCGAGCAGAATCGCGATCTGCTGGAGGAAGCCCCGCAGCAGCTTGCGCAGGGCCAGCACGATGACCAGGGTCACGGCGGCCATGGTGATGTTGGTCATCGAACCGTAGTCGTCCGCCGTGGCGTTGCCGCCCTGGGACCAGTTGAAGGCGACCGGCAGGAGCGAGACGCCGATGAGGGTGATGACGGTGCCGGTGACGACCGGTGGGAAGAACCGGACCAGTTTGCAGAAGTACGGGGCCAGGAGGAAGCCCAGCACGCTCGCGACGATGATCGCGCCGAAGATCACGGCTATGCCGTCGTGGCCCCGGTCCTTGCCTATCGCGATCATCGGGGCCACACCGGCGAACGAGACGCCGTTGACGAAGGGCAGCCGGGCGCCGACCTTCCAGAAGCCGATGGTCTGGAGCAGGGTGGCGATGCCCGCGGTGAAGAGGCTCGCCCCCATCAGGAAGGCAGTCTCCTTGGCGGTGAGGCCGACGGCCGGCCCCACGATCAGGGGCGGTGCCACCACCCCGGCGTACATGGCGGCCACATGCTGGAGGCCGCTGGTGAACATCTTCAATGGCGGGAGGGTCTCGTCAACCGGATGTTTCCGGCCGTCCTCACCTGCTGCTTCTGCTTCTGTGACGGCATGGTCCGTCACGTCGGGGACGGCTGCATCTGCGTCTTTGCGAAACCTGGGCTTAGCGGCCACGGCGGTTCCTCCGGTCGGTTACACGTCGTCGGCGACGTGGGGTTCAGGGAGGTGGAGCGTCGAGTGGTGCGGTGGTGCGTGCGGCTCTCTCAGGTGGTGCAGGTCGTGCAGAGGGGGGTGCGGAGGCGTGCGTGCGGGCAGCGTTGATCACCGGTCCGGCGGGCGCCCACCATCGGGTGCGCGTCCGCCGGACCGGCTGCCGTGGACCCCGCTCGGGCCCACGGCGGCCGGTCTCGGGCCGTCCCCCTCGACCGGCCGGTCGGGGATTCCGCCGGGATCAGTGGCTCTCCGGCGGTTCGGGGGTGTCGCCGGGGTCAGGCTCCGGCGGCGATCTGCGCGAGGCGGCGGGCCTCGTCGCGGGTGGTGCGGGCGATGGCGTCCTCGTCCACCGTGGTGAGGTGGTTGCCCTCGACGACCGGCTTGCCGTCGACGAGGGAGAGGGTCACCGGGGCGGCCGCGCCGAAGATGAGCGCGGTCACCGGGTCGGCGATCGAGGAGTGGGCCAGGGTGTCCAGCTTCCAGAGCACGAGGTCGGCGAGCTTGCCGGCCTCCAGGGAGCCGATCTGGTCGGCGCGGCCCAGGACCTGGGCTCCGCCGAAGGTCCCGAGGCGCAGGGCCTGGCGGGCGTTGAGGGCGGCCTCGCGGTGGGCGCCGAGGCGGTTGATGAGGAGCGCGTTGCGCAGCTCGGTGTGGAGCTCGCCGGACTCGTTGGAGGCGGTGCCGTCCACGCCGAGGCCGACCGGGACACCGGCGGCGAGCATGTCGGGGACCCGGGCGATGCCTGCCGCGAGGCGGGCGTTGGAGGACGGGCAGTGGGCGACGCCGGTTCCCGTACGGGCGAAGGCGGCGATGTCGGAGTCGTTCATGTGGACGCAGTGCGCCATCCACACATCGCTGCCGAGCCAGCCGGTCGACTCGAAGTAGTCGGTCGGGCCCATCCCGAACAGCTCCTTGCAGAACTGCTCCTCCTCGACGGTCTCCGAGCCGTGCGTGTGCAGCCGTACGCCTCGGCGGCGGGCCAACTCAGCACCCTGGCGCATGAGTTCGGTGGACACCGAGAACGGCGAGCAGGGCGCGACGGCGACCTGGGTCATGGCGTCGAAGGAGGCGTCGTGGTGGGCGTCGATGGTGGCCTCGGTGGCGGCGAGCGCGCCTTCGAGGGTCTCGACCGCGAAGTCCGGGGGCAGGCCGCCGTCCTTCTCGCTGCGGTCCATGGACCCGCGGGCCAGGGTGAACCGTACGCCCATCTCGCGGGCGGCCCCGATGATGGCGCCGGACAGGTCGCCGGAGTCCTTCGGGAAGACGTAGTGGTGGTCCATCGCCGTGGTGACGCCGCCCCGGGCCATCATGGCGAGCGAGCCCTGCGCGGCCGCGCGGGCCATCGGCTCGTCGATGCGCGCCCAGGTCGGGTAGAGGGCGACCAGCCAGTTGAAGAGGTTGTGGTCGGTGGCCAGGCCCCGGGTGATCCACTGGTAGAAGTGGTGGTGGGTGTTGACCAGACCGGGGGTGGCGAGGTGCCCGGTGGCGTCGATCCGCCGGACGACCCCGGTGAGCCCTTCGGGTGCCTTGCCGGCGCCGACGGACTCGATGCGGTTGTCCGCCACGACGATGTACCCGGAGGCGTACTCCGTGTCGTGGGCGTCGACGGTGGCGATCGAACAGTTCTCGATGACGATGCGCTGAGGGTCTGCCGAAGCTGCCATGGCGCTTCCTTCTTCTCTCTGTGGCGATGTGGGCACGGCAGGACCCTAGGAGGATTTGAGTGCCACAGCGGTGCGGCTGTGGGTGCCGAGATGGTGGAAGAACAGGTTGAGCACGACCGCGACCAGTGCTCCCGCACTGATCCCGGAGCCGAGGACGGTCTGCGCCCAGGCCGGGAATCCGGCGTAGAAGGTGGGCGCGGCGAGCGGGATGATGCCCGCGCCGAGGGCCACCGCGACCAGGATGATGTTGGAGCTGTCGTCGAGTCCGGCCTCGGAGAGCGTACGGATGCCGCTGACCGCGATGGAGCCGAAGAGGACGATGCCGGCGCCGCCGAGGACGGGCATCGGGACGAGCGAGACGACCGCCCCGAGCACCGGGAAGGCTCCGAGGACCAGCAGGGCGCCGCCCGCCGCCGCGACGACGTACCGGCTGCGCACCCGGGTCAGCGAGACGACGCCGACGTTCTGCGCGAAGGCACTCGTGGGGAAACCCCCGAAGACCGGGCCGACGAGCGTGGCGATGCCGTCCGTGCGCAGGCCCCGGGTGATCGTACGGCCGTCGGTGCGGCGGTCGCAGATCTCGCCGAGGGCCAGCATGCCGGCCGAGGACTCCGTCATCAGGACGAGCATGACGATGCAGAGGGAGAGGATCGCGGCGGGCTGGAACTCCGGTGCGCCGAAGGCGAAGGGGGTCGGCAGGGCGGCTAGCGGGGCGGACTTCAGGGCGGAGAAGTCGGCGAGCCCGAACGGGATCGCGGCCAGCGTACCGACGAACATACCGACCAGCAGGGCCACTTGCTTGAGGAAGCCACGGCCGAAGCGCTGGACGAGCAGGATGACGACGAGGGTGAAGGCGGCCAGCGCCAGGTACTTCATCGCGCCGAAGTCGGCGGCGGTGGCGTCGCCGCCCTGCGCCCAGGCGACCGGAACGGGCATGAGCGTGACGCCGATGAGGGTGATGACCACCCCGGTGACGAGCGGCGGGAAGAAGCGCAGCAGCCTGCCGAAGAACGGCCCGACCGTCAGGCAGAAGACTCCGGCGACGAGCACCGCCCCGTAGATCGCGGGGAGTTGGTGTCCGGGCGCGCTGGTCTCGGCGATGGCGAGCATGGGGGCGATACCGGCGGAGGAGGCCGCGTTGACGAACGGCAGCCGGTTCCCGGCGAACGCGCCGAGGCCGATGGTCTGCACGATGGTGGCGAGTCCGGCGATCAGCAGGCTCGCGGCGATGAGCCGGGTCATGCCGGCGGTGTCCAGGCCGACGGCCTGGCCGATGATCAGCGGAGGGGTGACGACGCCCGCGTACATGGCGGCGATGTGCTGGAGCGCGGCCGGAACGAGCCGGGAGGGAGGGAGCTTCTCGTCGCACGGGTGAACTGCCGTGCCGATCAGGGGTTTCGGGCCTTCGGCCGGCCCCGTTGCAGGCTGTGCCATGGGTGTTTCCTCCGGGATGACCGGCCCCCGCCCGACTGCGGGCAGGCGGGGGCGGGTTCAGTGCCGCGTCAGAGGTTGGTCATGTCGACCGGGATCTTCGGCTCGACGCCGTCCCGGAGCACGGTGGCCTCGATCAGACCGTAGGGACGGTCCGCCGCGAAGTAGACCTCGTTGTCGTTCTTGAGGCCGAACGGTTCGAGGTCCACCAGGAAGTGGTGGTTGTTCGGCAGCGAGAAGCGGATCTCGTCGATCTCGCTGCGGCTGTTGATGATCCGCGAACCCATCTGGTACAGGGTCTGCTGGAGCGAGAGGGAGTACGTCTCGGCGAAGGCCTCGAGCATGTGCTTGCGCGCCTGCTCGTAGGACTTCTCCCAGTTCGGCATGCGCTGCTCGTCGCTGGTCCAGTTGTACCGCCAGCGGGCGGAGACGTCGGTCGCCAGGATGCGGTCGTACGCCTCCTTCAGCGTCGTGTACTTGTCCTTGACGTAGCCCCAGAACTCGGAGTTGGTCGAGTTCATCACCGTCAGGTCCTTGAGGCCCGAGATGACCTCCCAGTTCTCACCGTCGTAGGTGATCTGGGAGACGCGGGTCTCCATGCCCTTGCGGGCGAAGGAGTGCTTGACCTCGTCGGCGCCGATGAACTTGGAGTTGCCGTCGGAGGTCGCGATGCGCTCCCAGGCGTACTCCTCGATCCGGATCCGGGCCCGGTGGATCGGCTCCTGCGAGGAGACGAAGTGCCGGGCGAGGTGGATGCCGAACTGCTCGGCGGACTCGATCCCGTGCTCCTTGGCGAACGCGTACACCGTGTTCTTGGTGGTGTCGGTCGGAAGGACGTTGGCGTTGGAGCCGGAGTAGTGCACATCGTCCATGTCGCCGGAGAGGGCGACCGAGACGTTGAGGTCCTTGATGTGGTGGGTGTCGCCGTCCCGCGTGATCTTTACGACGCGGTTCTCTGCTTTGCCGTACTGGTTCTGGCCGAGAATCGTGGGCATGTCGGTGCTAGCTCCCTCGGTAAACGGAGTAGCCGAACGGGTTGAGCAGCAGCGGTACGTGATAGTGCTCGCCCGGCACGACCGCGAAGGCGATCGTCACTTCCGGGAAGAACGCGCCGCTGTCCCTTACGCGGGGGGCGTCCTGCTGCGCCTCGGCTTGCTTCTTGGAAAAGTACGTCTCGGTGTCGAAGTCGAGACGTACGTGGGTCGTGCCCTCCGGCAGCGCCGGCAGGTCCTTGCAGCGCCCGTCCGCATCGGTCGCGGAGGCTCCGAGCGTCACGTACGGCGAGCCGCTGCCGCTGCGGGCGGCGAGCGAGACGGCGACGGACGCGGCGGGGCGGCCGATGGAGGTGTCCAGGATGTGCGTGGACACCGATGCGGTCGTGTCGGTACTCAAGACCGTCACACTCCTTGATCTCAAGAGTCCTGTGCGGGAGCTTCCTCTGCGAGGGTCTCCCGTACGAGACGGGTCAGCCGGATGCGGTTGATCTTGCCCAGTTCCGTGCGCACGATCTCCTGCTCCTGCTCCGGCGAGTTCCCGATCCGGGACTTCACCGCGTCGCGCATCTGCTCACCGGTGGCGCCGGTGGCACAGATCAGGAAGACATGTCCGAACCGCTCCTGGTAGGCCAGGTTCAGTTCGAGCATCTCGGTCTTGAGCTCCTCGGAGGCGCCGGCCATCCCCCGCTGCTCGCGGGAGGAGGTCGGGTCGCCGGGGATCGGACGCCCGATCGGCGGGTGGCCCGCCATCGCCTCGGCCAGGTCCTCCGCGGTGAGCTCGGCCATGGCGGCGTCGCTCGCGGAGAGCAGGGCTTCCTCGGTGGCGTACGGACGGCCGGCGAGGACGGTCTCTCCCCAGGCCGCACTGGCACAGACCTCGTGCAGTGCGGGGGTGGCCTCGCCGTCCGCCAGGGTGTTGAACCGGGTGAGGCCCGGCGTGGAGCTCGAAGTCACGGGAGCCTCCGTGGCTGTTTTTCGCTGTGCGTTGTTCGGGCTGCGGATAGCTAACGCCCTCCGCAACACGACGTCAACACTTTGTTGAAATCTCGCGAACGAAGAAAGCCGCCGTCCCGGCATGCGGACAGCGGCTTTCCTGTGCGTTCGGCGGGTTCGGCCAACTACTCACCCTTGGCCGAATGTTCCCGGTTCAGATAGTTGTACACGGTGAATCGGGAGACGCCCAGGGCGCCGGCCACGGTCTCGACCCCGTGCCGTACGGAGAAGGCACCGCGTGCCTCCAGGGTCCGGACGACGGACTGCTTGGCCTTACGGTCCAGGTCGGCGAGCGGCATCCCGTGCCGTCTCTCCAGCGCGGCGAGGATGTGGTCCAGCGAGTCGGAGAGCTGGGGCAGGCGTACGGCTATGACGTCCTGGCCCTCCCACGCGAGCACGACGTCGTCCGGCTGGGCCTGCTCGGGGCCGAGCAGCTCGGCGCCCATCGCGTCGACGAGCGGCTTGACCGCCGATACGAAGGGGTGGTCGACGGTGAGCGGAACGTGATCGGCGGATTCGGTCACCGGCCCTCCTCCCCGATCACGTTGACCTGGAGCGAGACCCGGGTGGCGCCCGAGGCCAGGGCCCGGCGCAGCAGGGAGTCCACGGCGGTGAGCACCTCGTCCGCGCCCCCTTCCGCCGTGTTGCCGAACGGCCCGACGTCCACGGCGTCGAGTTCGGCGCTCTGGATGACCTCACGGGCCACCACCGCGTGGGCGGGCGCCTCGTCGAGATCGAAGGGCTCGGTGGTGAATTCCACCCTCAAGCGCACTGTGCCTCCCTGATGTCCTCGCCGCGGGTGCGGGCGCGCGGCTCGGCCACGACTGTAACCGCTGGAACGGGCCCCGCTCCGGGCGTCACGGCAGCGGCAGGACGGCGCCACGCCAGGGGGCAGGACGGCGTCACTCCAGCGGCAGGACGCAGACCGCGACCGGCGCCGGGAGCGGCTCGCCCGCCGGGGCCAGGGAGCCGTCGGAGCCGACCCGGAAGGCGGTGACGGTGGAGGAGCGCTGGTTGGCGGCGAAGAGCAGCGAGCTGTCCGGGGAGAGGGCGAGCTGGCGCGGCCAGTCACCGCCGGCGGGCACGGTGTCAAGGAGGCGCAGGGCCGCCCCGCCGTCCTCCACCGCGTAACGGGTGAGGCTGTTGGGGCCCCGGTTGGCGAGGTACGCGTACGACCCGTCGCCGGTCACCACCAGCTGGGCCGGGTAGCCGGTCTCCGACCCGGTGGACTGGCCCGCGCCCGGGGTGAGGGTGCCGGATTCGGGGTCGTACGCGCAGACGACCGTGGTGTTGTCCAGCTCGCAGGCCAGGTAGGCGGAGCGCCCGCCGGGGTGGAAGGTGAGGTGACGGGGGCCGGAGCCGGGCGCCAGGGCGGCGCGGGAGACCTCGGTGAGCGTTCCGGCGGACTCGTCGAGGCGGTACGTGTACACCGTGTCGGTGCCGAGGTCGACGGCGAGGACGTGGCCGCCGTCGGGCGAGGTCACGATCTGGTGGGCGTGCGGGCCGTTCTGGCCGGGGCCGGGCGGTGGGGAGCTGTGGGTGACCAGGTCGGTGCGCTCGCCGAGCGAGCCGTCCGCCGCGATGGGGTGCACGGCGACGCTGCCGGAGGTGTAGTTCGCGCTGAGCAGCCAGCGCCCGGACGGGTGGACGGAGAGGTGGGTGGGGCCGGAGCCGCCGGTGGGGCGGGTGCCGAGGACGTCGTACGTCCCATCCGGCGCGAGCGCCACGGCGGTGACGGCGCCCGCGTCCTGCTCCGCGACCGCGTAGACGGTGGCGCCGGAGGGGTGGAGGGCCAGGTAGGAGGGGTTCTCGACACCGGCGATCACGGGTCCGGAGGTGATCGCTCCGGTGGCGGTGTCGTACGCGGCGGTGCCGATGCCGGTGCCGCCGCCCTCGGCGGAGGTGTAGGTGCCGAGGAGGAGGGGGCGGGTGGCGGTGGGGGTCCGGCGAGTGCTGGCGAGGGCCGTGGGGGCGGCGAGTGCGGTGGGAACCGCCACCAGGGCGGCCGCCAGGAGGCTCCGACGGCTCAGGCGCCCAAGGGCAGGGCTGGGTACGGCGTTCATGCGAGGCACCTCGTGGGGGGAGTTGGGCTGCTTCGGATGTGCCCGCCACCCTGACCCCTCGCGACCCCAACGGCAAGAGGCGCAACCGCAGTTGCATCCTGCGCAACGTCGTACGGGGCCCCCGCTCAGGCCCCCGTCTGGATGTCCCCCCTGGTCGAGGACGTGATCGCGTCGCCGTGCGCGAAGTCGCCCGGCGGGATGCCCGGGTGGTGGCCCTCCCGGTCCGGGGCGACCTCGGCGGCCGGGCCGAGGGCGAGGCGGGAGACGATCCGGTAGCGGTCGCCCCGGTAGAGCGAGTGGACGTACTCCACCGGGCGGCCGGACGTGTCGGAGGTCAGCCGTTCGAAGAGCAGGGCCGGGGAGAGCTCGGGCACGTCGAGCAGCTTCGCCTCGGCGCGGGTGACGACGGTGGGCTCGATCGCCTGGACCGCCTCGTGGACGTGCACGCCGTGCGTGGCGCGCAGATGCTCGTACAGGTCGCCGTTCTCCAGCTCCTGCGCGCTGAGCCCGGGCACCAGCTCGGCCCGGATGTGCAGGTGCTCGATGGCCATCGGCGCCCCGTCGACCAGCCGCAGCCGGGCCACGTAGACGATCTCGGCGGCGGGTGACATCCGCAGCTTGCGGCCGACCCGGGCCCCCGCCTGGAGGGTGGTGAACTCCAGCAGCCGGCTCGACCAGGCGCCCGCCGCCTGCGGCACGGTCAGCGACCGGTCCCCCGCCACCAGCTCCTGGGTGATCTTGGCGGGCGCGACGAACATGCCCCGGCCGTGCTCCCGCACCAGGAGCCCGGCGGCGACCAGCTCGTCGACGGCCGCGCGCACGGTGGGCCGCGATACGCCGAGCAGGGAGCACAGGGCCCGCTCCGAGGGGATCGCGTCGCCGGGGCTGCGCGACTCGATCAGCTCCAGCACGGCATCGCGCGTCCGCTCCCGTTTGAGCACCGTTCCCGGCACATCCGCGTCCATGCGCTCCCCTTCCCGACGGGCCTGTCTCTCTTACCAGTTGATCTGGCCGTGAACCCAACTGGCCTGCTGGTCAGGCGAAGTGTAGCGCTTACCTAGGGCCGTCAGGGTGCACGTGTTACGCACAGGTCACCAAATCGCCTTTGTACGCAGGGGGTTGACGGCCTCATTGGTCTATGCCACCTTCAACCCCCATCGAGAGGTGAGCTGTCCAGTGGACATCACTGGTCAGGTGGTCAGGTGGTCGGGCCGGACTCAGGTCGGACTCATTTCTGCTTTCCGAGGTGAACCGTGAAGTACCGCTTGCTTGCCGGTGGGTCCGTGCTCGTTCTGGCCGCCGCGCTCAGTGCCTGTAGTTCCCCGTCCGACTCCGCGAGCGGGGACGGACGGACGACGGTGGACGTGTGGCTGATGCGCGACAGCGTCTCGGACGCGTTCCAGAAAGAGTTCACCGCGGACTTCGAGAAGCGTCACCCGAAGATCGACGTGAAGATCCAGATCCAGGAGTGGGACGGCATCGGCCAGAAGATTACCGCCGCCCTGGCCAGCAACGACGCACCCGACGTCATCGAGGCGGGCAACACGCAGGTGGCGCAGTTCGCCGAGAGCGGCGGGCTGCTCGACCTCAGCGACCGCAAGGACGAGCTGAACGGCGCGGACTGGCTGAGCGGCCTGGCGGAGCCGGGGGCGTACGAGGGGAAGCAGTACGGCATCCCGTACTACGCGGCCAACCGGGTGGTCATCTACCGCACCGACCTCTTCGAGAAGGCGGGCATCGACGCGAAGGCGATCAAGACCCGCGACCAGTGGATCGACGCCACCACCCAGCTCAACAAGGGCGGTACGCAGGGCATCTACCTGCCCGGCCAGATGTGGTATGCGCTCGCCGGCTTCATCTGGGACGAGGGCGGCGACCTCGCCACCGAGTCCGGGGGGAAGTGGTCCGGCGCGCTGGACACCCCCGAGGCGCTGCGCGGCATGGCGTTCCACGAGAAGCTCCAGGCGCTCGGCAAGGGGCCCAAGGACTCCGACGAGGACGACCCGCCGCAGGCCGAGCTGATGGCGCAGGGGAAGGTGGCCCAGCTCATCTCCACCCCGGGCGGGGCCAACGTGATCGTGGAGAAGAACCCGGAGCTCAAGGGCAAGCTCGCCTTCTTCCCCATCCCGGGCAAGGCCGCGGACACGCCCGGCTCCGTCTTCACCGGCGGCTCCGACCTCGTCGTCCCGGCAGCGGCGGCCCACCCCGACGAGGCGGTCACCTTCATCAAGGAGCTGACCGGGGACACCTGGCAGAAGAAGCTCGCCGTCGCCATGAGCTACGTACCGAATCGCACCTCGCTCGCCTCCGCCGTGGCCGGTGACCCGGGTGCGGCGGCGATGGCGGTCGGCGCCGCCGAGGGCCATGCCACGCCCAACACCCCGGGATGGGCGGCGGTCGAGGCGGAGAACCCGATCAAGGACTACATGACGGCCGTGCTCACCGGGGGTGATCCGGCCAAGGAGGCGGCGAAGGCCTCGCAGGACATCACCCGGGCGATGAACGCCGGTTCCTGACCCGCACCCATCCGACCACCAGCCACAGGAAGGAGGCGTGCCGTGCCGGTCGCCGTCGAACCGACCTCAGCACCCCGCACACCCCGGCAGCGGCCGGCCCCGCGCCCCGCCGCCCGCAGAAAGCCGGCGGGCCGCGCGCACGGCCTCTGGCCGTACGCGCTGATCGCCCCCGCCATCGGCGGCATGCTCTATCTGCTGGTCTACCCGCTGGTGCGGGCCGTCCTGATCTCCTTCCAGGACTTCCGGCTCCGCCAACTGATCAGCGGGAACGCCGAGTTCGTCGGGCTGCGGAACTACCGCACGCTGCTGGCGGACCCGCGGTTCTGGGAGGTGGTCCGCCGCACCTTCCTGTTCATGGCGGTCAACGTCGTCCTGATCATGGTCATCGCCACGCTGGTCGCCCTGATGGTGGAGCGGCTGCGGCGGGTCGGGCGGACCGTGGTGCTCTGCTCGCTGGTGCTGGCCTGGGCGATGCCGGTGGTGGCGGCGACCACGGTGTTCCAGTGGCTGTTCCACTCGGAGTTCGGCATCGTCAACTGGGCGCTGACCTCGCTCGGCCTCGACTCCTTCGAGCGCTATCCGTGGTTCGCCAACGGGACGGCCGCCTTCGCCATCCTGGTGACGCTGATCGTCTGGCAGTCGGTGCCGTTCGCCGCGATCACCCTGTACTCCGCGCTGACCACCGTGCCGCTGGAGCTGTACGAGTCGGCGCGGCTGGACGGTGCGGGGGCGGGGCGGATCTTCCGCTCGGTGACCTTCCCGATGCTCCGGCCGATCTTCCTGCTGGTCTTCTCGCTGGAGGTGATCTGGACGTTCAAGGCGTTCGTCCAGATCTGGGTGATGACCCGCGGCGGGCCGGGCGACGCCACCACCATCCTGCCGGTCTACGCGATGCAGACGGCCCTCTCCAGCCAGCGGTACGACCTGGGCTCGGCCGCCTCGATGGTCACCGTGGTCCTGATGTCCGGGGTGCTGGTCCTCTACTTCCGCCAGATGTTCCGCCAGGAGGACGAGACCCGATGAACGCCCGTACCGTACGCCCCCGACTGCGGCGCCTGCCCCTGAACATCGCCGCCGCCGTGACGGTCGTGGTCTGCCTCTTCCCCGTGTACTGGATGATCTCCACGGCCTTCAAGCCGTCCAAGGACATCCAGTCGGCCGACCCGCAGCTCTTCCCGCACACCTGGACCCTCACCCACTTCCAACGGGCCGTGGACGCCGACGGGTTCGCGCTGTTCTGGCGCAACAGCATCCTCGTCACCCTGGGCGCGGTCCTGCTCGCGCTGCTGGTGGCGCTGGGCGCGGCGTTCGCCGTGGCGCGGATGCGGTGGAAGGGCCGGCGGCAGTTCATGCTGATGGTCTTCATCGCGCAGATGGCGCCCTGGGAGTCGCTGATCATCCCCATCTACATCATCTCCCGGGACACCGACATGCTGGACCGGCTGCCGACGCTCACGCTGATCTACTTCATGATCACGCTGCCGTTCACCATCGTGGTGCTGCGCGGCTTCATCGGGACCATCCCGCCGGAGCTGGAGGAAGCGGCCCAGGTCGACGGCTGCACGCGGACCGGGGCGTTCTGGCGGGTGGCGATGCCGCTGCTGGCGCCGGGGCTGATGGCGACCTCGCTGTTCGGCTTCATCACGGCGTGGAACGAGTTCGCCTACGCCAACTTCCTGATCATCAAGCAGCAGGACAACCGGACCCTGCCGGTCTGGCTGTCGTCCTTCCAGAACACCTTCGGCACCGACTGGGGCGCCACGATGGCCGCCTCCACGCTCTTCGCGCTGCCCGCCCTGGTGATCTTCCTGCTGCTCCAGCGCCATGTCACCTCCGGCTTCGCCGCCGGTGCCGTCAAGGGCTGAGAGGCCGGGACCCCCCGCACCCGCCCCCGTAAGCCCGCGAACCGAACCCGGAGACCCCGTGCCCGCATCGCGCCCCGACCTCGCCCTCCTCCCCCGGCCCAGCAGGATGTCCTCACTCGGCGGCCGGCTCACACTCGACCGCGACACCACCGTCCGCGCCCTCCCGGGCGCCGAACCGGCCGCCGCCCTGCTGCGCTCCCTGGTCGGCCCGGCCGCCGGGCTGCCGCTGGAGCCGTCACCGGAGGGCCGGGTCGTGCTGGCGCTGGACGAGCAGCTCGGTGGCCTCGGCGAGGAGGGGTACGGACTCACCGTCGGCCCGCAGGCGCTCCTCCTGCGGGCCGCCCATCCGACCGGGCTGCTCCGGGGCGTCCAGACCGTACGCCAACTCCTGCCCGCCGAGGCCCTGTCGGGCGTTTCTGCAACCGGCTCCTGGGAGCTGCCGTGCGTCGAGATCACCGACGTACCGGACCGGCCCTGGCGCGGGGCGATGCTGGACGTGGCGCGGCACTTCCGGCCGATCGGCTATCTGCGCCGGTACGTCGACCTGTTGGCGCTGCACAAGCTGAACACCCTGCACCTCCACCTCACCGACGACCAGGGCTGGCGGATGCCGGTCGACGCCTACCCCCGGCTGATCTCGGTCGGGGCCCGGCGGGCCCGGTCGCAGCGGGGGCCGAGCGGCCCGGACGGGGTGCACCTCGACGCCGTACCGCACGAAGGGGCGTACACCAAGGCGGAGTTGCGGGGGCTCGTGCGGTACGCGGCGGAGCGCGGGGTGACCGTCGTGCCGGAGATCGAGATGCCCGGCCATGTCCGGGCCGCGCTCGCCGCCTATCCGGAGCTGGGCAACCACCCGGAGCGCCGGCTGGACGTGTGGGACCGGTGGGGCGTCTGCGACACGGTGCTCGGGGTGCACGAGGAGGTGTTCACCTTCTGCCGGGCCGTGCTGGAGGAGGTCATGGACGTCTTCCCGTCGCCGTACATCCACATCGGGGGTGAGGAGTGCCCGACCACCGAGTGGGAGAACAGCCCGGCCGCCCGGGAGCGCGCGGCAGCCGAGGGGCTCGCGGACCCGGCGGCGCTGCACGGCTGGTTCATGGGCCGGATCGGAGCGTTCCTCGTGGAGCGGGGCCGGATCCCGCTCGGCTGGGCCGAGACCGGCACCGAACTCCCCCTGGAATTCACGGTGATGACCTGGCGCGACCCCTCCCACGCGCTGGCCGCCGCCCGCCGCGGCCACCAGGTCATCGCCGCCCACCACCGGGCCACCTACCTGGACTACGCCCAGTCCGGCGACCCGTCCGAACCGGTCGCGCAGCCCGGCGCCCCGGTCACCCTGCACACGGTCCACGGCTACGAACCCGCCCCGCAGGAGTGGGCGGAGGCCGAGCGGGCCCGGGTGCTCGGGACGCAGGCCCAGCTGTGGACCGAGTACGTCCGCACGCCCGAGGAGATCGAATACCTCAGCTACCCGCGGCTCTGCGCGCTCGCCGACCGTTCCTGGTCCGGCGGGCACGGCGACTGGCCGGGGTTCGTCGAGCGGCTGCGCCACCACACCGCCCGGCTGGACGCCCTGGGCGTCCCCTACCGCCCGCTGGACGCACGGTCGCTCGAAGAGGCCGCGTACGCGTCCCCGCCCTCAGGAACAGCGCGACCCCGCTCGTCACCACTCCCCCACCACCGTTCCGGAGAGGAACTGAACCCGTGAACACATCACGCAGGAAGCCCCAGAGGTCCAGGCTGCGCACCGCCGCCGCCTCGGCCGCCGCGGTGGCCCTGGCCGCCACCGGGCTCGCCGCCCTGCCGTCCTCGGCGAGCGCCGCGGCGGACGGGATCGTCGTCCAGTACCGTACGAGCGCGTCCGGCGCGAGCGCCGACCAGAGCGAGCCGTGGCTGAAGGTGCGGAACGCCGGCTCCACCTCCGTACCGCTGAGCAGTGTCAAGGTGCGGTACTACTTCAAGGCCGACTCGGCCTCCGCCGCCTACCGGTTCGCCTGCTCCTGGGCGGTGAAGGGGTGCGCGAACATCACCGGCACCTTCGGCACGCTCGCCAGCCCGACGGCCACCGCCGACCGTTACCTGGAGATCGGCTTCACCCCGGGCGCGGGCTCGCTGGCGCCGGGCGCGGACACCGGGGACATGCAGCTCCGCTTCCACCAGGCATCCTGGGCCTCGCTGATCCAGTCCGACGACTACTCCTTCGGTCCGGAGCGGACCACGTACGGCGACTGGTCCAAGGTGACGGCCCAGGTGAACGGCTCGCTCGTCTGGGGCCAGGCGCCCGCCGGCAACGGGCCGACCGACCCGCCGGACCCGACGGACCCGCCGACCGACCCGCCGGGTGACGGGGCGCGGCTGTTCGACGACTTCAACTACAGCTCGCACACCGACCCGAAGATCGGCGCGAACGGCTGGTCGGTGCGGTCCAACTCCGGCGGTCCGGGGGTGCCGGGCGCGACCTGGGCGCCGGAGAACGTCACCTTCGCCTCGCAGAGCGGGAACTCGGTGATGAACCTGGAGACCTCCACCGCCGGGACGGGGGCCTCGACCAAGCACACCGAGATCCTGACGAAGTCGATGAAGTTCAAGAACGGGACGTACGCGTCCCGGGTGAAGTTCAGTGACGGGCCGCGCTCGGGTCCGGACGGCGACCGGATCGTGCAGACGTTCTTCACGATCAACGACCTCAAGGCGCCGATGGCGGACGACTACGCGGAGTACGACTTCGAGTACCTCCCCAACGGCGGCTGGGGCGAGCCGGCCAACATCCTCTACACCACCTCGTGGGAGACCTACCGGCCCGACCCGTGGGAGGCGGTCAACGCGCACAGCGAGGTCCGGGCGTCGTACGCGGGCTGGCACGACCTGGTGCTGACCATCGACAACAACCAGATCACGTACTACGTCGACGGCCAGCACTTCGGGACGCACGGCGCGGCCTTCCTGCCGGAGCGGCCGATGTCGATCAACTTCAACCAGTGGTTGATCGACCTCCAGGGGCAGCCGAGCACCACACCCCGGTCCTACGACCAGCAGGTGGACTACGTCCTGCATGTGAAGGACCAGGTGCTCACCCCGGCTCAGGTGAACGCGCTGGTCGGGTCGTACCGCAGTGCGGGGAAGACGTTCGAGGACACGGTGCCGGGCAGCTAGAAGCGGCATCTAGGGCCTGAGAGCCGGGCGGGGCGGGGGTCGACGGCGGCCCCCGCCCCGCTTTCGCATGCCCAGGAGTGCTGCCGGGAGGGGTTCGAAGGCGCCCGGGCCACCGATCCCGTACGCCGCCGACCGGGGCGAATTTCGCCGTACCCCCTTGACAGCCCCGCCACCCCCCAGGCAATCTTCCGTTAAGCAGAAACTAACTTCCGCAATACGGAAGGAGCGCCGAAACCCTCATGGGATACCCGGACCAGCGCTTCGATGTGAACCTTTCGATCCTCTTCACGGAACTCCCGCTCCTGGAGCGTCCCGCGGCAGCCGCCGCGGCGGGCTTCACGGCGGTCGAGCTGTGGTGGCCCTGGATCGAGACCCCGACCCCCATCCGGGCTGAGCTCGACGCCCTCAAGAAGGCGCTCGACGACGCCGGCACCCAACTGGTGGGGCTGAACTTCTACGCCGGACAGCTGCCCGGCCCCGACCGCGGCGCGCTCTCCGTGCCCGGCACGGAGTCGGACCGCTTCCGGGAGAACATCGAGGTGGCGGCCGACTTCGCCGCCTCGGTCGGCTGCACGGCGCTCAACGCGCTGTACGGCAACCGCGTCGAGGGCGTGGACCCGCAGGTGCAGGACGCGCTCGCCCTGGAGAACCTGGTGCTGGCCGCCCGCGCGGCGGACCGCGTCGGGGCGATCCTCCTCGTCGAGACCCTCAACAAGCCGGAGTCGCCGCTCTATCCGCTGGTGAGCGCACCGGCCGCGATCGAGGTCGTCGACAAGGTCAACGCGGCGACGGGCCTCGGGAACGCCAAGTTCCTGCTGGACCTGTACCACCTGTCGATGAACGGCGAGGACCTGAGCCAGGTCATCAAGGCGTACGCCGCGAAGACCGGCCACGTCCAGATCGCCGACAACCCGGGCCGTGGCGCGCCGGGCACCGGCACCCTCCCCCTGGAGCGGCTCCTCGACGAGCTGAAGGACGCCGGTTACGCGGGCTGGGTCGGCCTGGAGTACAAGCCGGGCGACCGGCCGAGCGCGGAGGCCTTCGGCTGGCTCCCGGCATCGGCCCGAGCCGCCGGCTGACCGGCCGGGTTCACCGCGGGGTGAGTCCAGCCCCCTTACGTACACACGTTTTTCAGGAAGGCACCCTCATGAGCAACAACCTCCCCAAGGTCGCCTGGATCGGTCTCGGCATCATGGGCTCCCCCATGTCGGAGAACCTGATCAAGGCCGGTTACGCCGTCACCGGATACACCCTGGAGCAGGACAAGATCGACCGGCTGGTCGCGGCCGGCGGCACCGGCGCCTCCTCGATCGCGGAGGCGGTCAAGGACGCGGATGTCGTCATCACGATGGTGCCCGCCTCCCCGCAGGTCGAGGCCATCGCCTACGGCCCCGAGGGCATTCTGGAGAACGCGAAGCGCGGCGCGCTGCTGGTGGACATGTCCTCCATCACCCCGCAGACCTCCGTGGACCTCGCCAAGACCGCGGCCGACAAGGGCATCCGGGTCCTGGACGCGCCGGTCTCCGGCGGCGAGGCCGGGGCCATCGAGGCCGTGCTCTCCATCATGGTCGGCGGTGAGCAGGCGGACTTCGACGCCGCGAAGCCGCTCCTGGAGGCTCTCGGCAAGACCATCGTGCTCTGCGGCCCGCACGGCTCCGGCCAGACGGTGAAGGCGGCCAACCAGCTGATCGTCGCGGTCAACATCCAGGCCTGCGCCGAGGCCGTGGTCTTCCTGGAGAAGTCCGGGGTGGACCTGGCCGCCGCGCTGGACGTCCTCAACGGCGGTCTGGCCGGCTCGACCGTGCTGACCCGCAAGAAGGACAACTTCCTGAAGCGGGACTTCGCCCCCGGCTTCCGGATCGACCTGCACCACAAGGACATGGGCATCGTGACCGACGCCGCCCGCAACGTCGGCGCCGCTCTGCCCGTCGGCGGTGTGGTCGCCCAGCTGGTCGCCTCGCTGCGCGCCCAGGGCGACGGCGGCCTCGACCACTCGGCGCTGCTGCGCTCGGTCGAGCGGCTCTCCGGCTCCCAGGTCTGACCTCCAGGCTCCCCAGCCTGACCCCCGCTCCGTAAGGAGCCCCTGATCTCCGGGCCGCGGTGGCGCTGACACCTGTCCTGTCGCGCCCAGGCGCTGCCGCGGCCCGGAACCACACACTTCGTTTTCAACAAACTGTTGACGTTCTCTCTGTGGCGAACCTACGCTCCTCAAGCCGTCAGCAGCTCGTACGAAAGGTCATCCCGCCACATGGCTAAGCGTGTGCTCACGACCGAGTCAGGCGCCCCGGTCGCCGACAACCAGAACTCCGCCACCGCCGGTGTCGGTGGACCGATCCTCCTCCAGGACCAGCACCTCCTGGAGAAGCTCGCCCGCTTCAACCGTGAGCGCATCCCGGAGCGCGTGGTGCACGCCCGTGGCTCCGGCGCGTACGGCTACTTCGAGGTGACCGACGACGTCACCGGCTTCACCCGCGCCGACTTCCTCTCCGAGGTGGGCAAGCGCACCGAGACGTTCATCCGCTTCTCCACCGTCGCCGACTCGCTCGGTGGCGCGGACGCGGTCCGTGACCCGCGCGGCTTCGCCCTCAAGTTCTATACGAACGAGGGCAATTACGACCTGGTCGGGAACAACACCCCGGTGTTCTTCATCAAGGACCCGATCAAGTTCCCCGACTTCATCCACTCGCAGAAGCGCGACCCGTTCACGGGCAAGCAGGAGCCGGACAACGTCTGGGACTTCTGGGGCCACTCCCCCGAGGCCACCCACCAGGTCACCTGGCTGATGGGCGACCGCGGCATCCCCGCCTCGTACCGTCACATGAACGGCTTCGGCTCGCACACCTACCAGTGGACGAACGCGGAAGGCGAGGCCTTCTTCGTCAAGTACCACTTCAAGACCAACCAGGGTGTGCGCTCCCTCTCCAGCGAGCAGGCCGCCGAGCTCGTCGGCAAGGACGCCAACTCGCACCAGACGGACCTGCTCCAGGCCATCGAGCGGGGCGTCAACCCGTCCTGGACGCTGCACGTCCAGGTGATGCCGGCCGCTGACGCCGCCGACTACCGGTTCAACCCGTTCGACCTCACCAAGGT
This sequence comes from Streptomyces cyaneofuscatus, assembly GCF_033109485.1. Classification (NCBI taxonomy): domain Bacteria; kingdom Bacillati; phylum Actinomycetota; class Actinomycetes; order Kitasatosporales; family Streptomycetaceae; genus Streptomyces; species Streptomyces cyaneofuscatus. The sequence continues at coordinate 1,246,828 of NZ_CP137002.1, forward strand.
GTGGCCGCACGCCGACTACCCGCTCCAGCGGGTGGGCCGGCTGGTGCTGGACCGGAACCCGGACAACGTCTTCGCCGAGGTCGAGCAGGCCGCGTTCTCGCCGAACAACTTCGTGCCCGGCATCGGCCCGTCCCCGGACAAGATGCTCCAGGGCCGGCTGTTCGCCTACGCGGACGCGCACCGCTACCGCCTGGGCGTCAACCACACCCAACTGCCGGTCAACGCCCCCAAGGCGGCCGAGGCCGACAACTACGGCCGCGACGGGGTGCACGCCACCCGCTACGGCTCGCGCCACGACAAGAACTACGAGCCCAACTCGTACGCCGGTCCGGCCCAGACCGACGCGGCGCTCGCCGCCCCGCTCGCCATCCACGGCTGGACGGGCACCTACGAGACGGCTGCCCACGCCAAGGACGACCACTTCTTCCAGGCGGGCGAGCTGTACCGGCTGATGTCCGAGGAGGAGAAGGGCCGCCTGGTCGCCAACATCGCCGGAGGCCTCTCGCAGGTCACCCGTGACGACGTGATCGAGAAGAACCTCGCCCACTTCCACGCCGCCGACACCGACTACGGCAAGCGCGTCGAGGAGGCCGTCCGCGCCCTGCGCGAGGACTGAGCCTCCCCACAGACCCTGCCCGCACCGCGCACCCGGATGAGGGGTGCCGCGCGGGGCGGGCAGGACGACGAGGCCGCGGCGGCTGTGCGATGCCAGTGCGGTGGTGAAGGATCCGGGGACCGTCTTCTGACCTGAAGGAGACGCCCTCACCCGGCTCCGATCGCCGCCGCCGCGGTCCCTGTCATACCCGAGTACCACTTCTCCACCACCCCCGATCGAGGGCGCGGAGTACGGATACGGTCCCGTACTGCGCGCCCTCTTCGGCATGTCTACATCCAGGCCGGGGCCCCGCCGGACACCCCCTACCCCTGCGCCACCGGCGGGTTGAACCGGGAGAAGTCCGGATCGCTCCAGCGCAGCCGTACCGCGTCCTGGGTCTCCTGGACGGCCTCGATCCGGAACTCCACGATGCGCTGCGCGCCCGGTACGGCGGCCGCCTCCGCTCCGTCCCAGACGGTGTGGGCGATGCCGGAGAGCTGGAGGAGGTCGCCGGTCTCCCAGTCGGGAACCAACAGCCCTGCCTGCGGGTGGAGTTCGAGGTTGCCGAGGGTGAGGAACATGGCATTGCCCGCGTAGTCGGGCCAGCGCAGCCGGGTGGGCGAGAGGACCTGGAGGAAGCCGGGGTTGCCGCCCCGGTGCGAGGCGTCCGCGTCGCCGTCCGGGGAGGCGGTGGCGATGAAGAAGCTGTCGGAGGTGGCGAGGGTGAGCTGCTGGACGGTGGTCAGCGCCTCTCCCCGGCGGACCAGCGTGCGGCGGCCGCCCCGGTCCGGCGGGAGCAGGGCGTACGCCCGCTTCTGGAGGTACTTGGGGCAGTTGCCGATGACCTGGTCGAGAGCGACCCGTACGCCGTCGGCCTCGGGGACCGAGGTCCCGTTGAGGCGGATACGGCGCCGGGTGGCCGGTTCGATGGCGATCATGCCGACCCGGGTGCCGGGCTCCCGGAGCGCCGCGCCGAGCGGGTCGTCGGGCGCGGGCAGGGCGCCGATCGTCAGGGTCTTCGGGTCCGGCACCCCGAGGAGGCCGGGCTCGCCGGTGAGCAGGGTGGACCAGAGCCGCCCGGAGGCGTCGGCCGCGCCGATGACGATCATCGGCAGGCGGGCCAGGAAGACCGCCGCAGCGTCGGGCACGGCGTCGCGGATGGCCCGGAGCGAGCCGGCCGCCGGGTCGCGCAGTCCGGCCCGGTGCTGGACGGCGAGTTCGCCGTGGTGGTAGTCGGCCATGGTCCGCTCCCCCGCCCTTCGGCCGCCGGTGGGCACGCGTCCCGGACCGGGCGGGCCTCCGGGGTGAGCGTACCTCCGTACAGGGGAAGGCCCCCGCCCCGGAGAGGAATCCGGGACGGGGGCCTGACTCAGGGGCAGTTGACGCGCAATCAGGACACGGTCAGCGGGCGGATCGCGGTCGGGGCGTGGGACGGGTCCGTGGCGATGTCCTCGAACTCGTTGACCGAGGCGATGTCGGTGCCGCTCATCGCGATGTTGGTGACCCGCTCCAGGATCGCCTCGACGACGACCGGGACCCGGAACTCGGCGGCGAGCTTCTTCGCCTCCTCGAAGGCGGGCAGCAGCTGGTCCGGCTCGGTGACCCGGATGGCCTTGCAGCCGAGGCCCTCGACGACCTTGACGTGGTCGACGCCGTAGACGCCCAGCTCCGGGGAGTTGAGGTTCTCGAACTCCAGGTTGACCTGGAAGTCGATGTCGAAGTTGCGCTGCGCCTGGCGGATGAGGCCCAGGTAGGAGTTGTTCACCAGGACGTGGACGTACGGGATGCGGTGCTGCGCGCCGACGGCCAGCTCCTCCAGCATGAACTGGAAGTCGTAGTCGCCGGAGAGGGCGACGACGGTGCCCTCGGGGTCGGCGGTTGCGACGCCGAGCGCGGCCGGGATGGTCCAGCCGAGGGGGCCCGCCTGGCCGCAGTTGATCCAGTGGCGCGGCTTGTAGACGTGGAGCATCTGCGCGCCGGCGATCTGGGAGAGCCCGATGGTGGTGACGTAACGGGTCTCGGGGCCGAACGCCCGGTTCATCTCCTCGTAGACGCGCTGCGGCTTGAGCGGCACGTTGTCGAAGTGGGTGCGGCGCTGGAGGGTGGCCTTGCGCTCCTGGGTGGAGGCGGCCCAGGCCGAGCGGTCCGTGAGCTTGCCCGCGGCCTTGAGCTCGCGCGCCACCTCGACGAAGAGTTCCAGCGCGGCCTTGGCGTCGGAGGCGATGCCGAGGTCGGGGGCGAAGATCTTGCCGAGCTGGGTGGGCTCGATGTCGACATGGACGAAGGTGCGGCCCTGGGTGTAGACGTCCAGCTTGCCGGTGTGGCGGTTGGCCCAGCGGTTGCCGATGCCGAGGACGAAGTCGGACTCCAGGAAGTTCGCGTTGCCGTAGCGGTGCGAGGTCTGCAGGCCGACCATGCCGGCGTTCAGCTCGTGGTCGTCGGGGAGGATGCCCCAGCCCATCAGGGTCGGGATGACGGGGACGCCGGTCAGCTCGGCGAACTCCACCAGCAGCTCGGAGGCGTCGGCGTTGATGATGCCGCCGCCCGCGACGAGCAGCGGGCGCTCCGAGGCGTTCAGCAGCTCCACGGCCCGCTCGATCTGCTTGCGGGAGGCGGCGGGCTTGTGCACCGGGAGGGGCTCGTACAGCTCGGGGTCGAACTCGATCTCGGTGAGCTGGACGTCGATCGGCAGGTCGATGAGGACCGGGCCGGGACGGCCGGTGCGCATCAGGTGGAAGGCCTGCTGGAAGACGCCGGGGACCTGGGCGGCCTCCAGGACGGTGGTCGCCGCCTTGGTGACCGGCTTGGCGATCGACGCGATGTCGACGGCCTGGAAGTCCTCCTTGTGCAGGACGGCGGTCGGGGCCTGGCCGGTGATGCAGAGGATCGGGATGGAGTCGGCGATGGCGGAGTACAGACCGGTGATCATGTCGGTGCCCGCCGGGCCCGACGTACCGATGCAGACGCCGATGTTGCCGGCCTTGGCCCGGGTGTAGCCCTCCGCCATGTGGGAGGCGCCCTCGACGTGCCGGGCCAGCGTGTGCTGCACCCCGCCGGAGGCCTTGAGGGCCGCGTAGAAGGGGTTGATCGCCGCACCCGGCACACCGAACGCGTTGCTGACGCCTTCGCGCTTGAGGATCTCGACTGCCGCACGGGCAGCGGTCATACGAGGCATTGAGTGCTCCTGCTCGGGATTGGTGGAGTCGGGCTCTGTCGCGCCACCTGAGAGCACCAATTCCGTATCGCGGAAATTCAGTTCTGCTATACGGAAGCAATCTAAAACGCGGCGGGGTCGCCGTCAAGAGCGGGCACGGTCGCCGTGAGGAGCGGGCACGTTCGACCGGTGGCGGAAAGTGCGCGCATTCCCTCCCCAGAACCTCGCTCCTGGTGGACGATGGGGTGACGAGGGAGGCACGGAGCGCAGTCGTCCTGCGGGGCCGTGCCGGAGGGAGACGAACGTGACGTCCGTGCCGGTACGGTGCCCGGTCTGCAGCCGGGACCATGCCTATGTCGCACCGGCCTACCCGTGCCCGTGCGGAGCGCCCACCGCCCCACCGCTGCTGCCCGGCGCCCCGGCGCTCCAGGTCACGCGGCGCACCTGGGACGAGGACTGGGTCACCGTGCGCTGCACGGCCTGCGACCGGCGGGACCAGTGGCCCCAGCCGGAGCTGTGCTGCCCGTGCGGGGCCCTGCTGCGGATACCGGTGCGCCCGGTGGACGAACCCGCGCCCGAGCCCGCGCCGCCGCCCGGCCACGACGCCCCGGCGCACATCCCGCTGCCGCGCACCGCCGCCCACCCGCGCCCCTCGTTCCGGCCGCGGACGATCCGTACCGGCCACGACGCGGTGAGCGCGGCCGCCCTCTACCTCACCTGGCTCGGCTACCGCGAGGTGGCCCGGCCACGGGTGCGCACCGCCGGCGGGATCGATCTGCGGGCCACGGGGCTCGTCGCCCAGGTCGACGCCACGACCCGGCCGGTGGAGCTGCGCGCGGTGGAGTGCCTGTGGCTGAACGCCCTGGGCGCGTCGGCGGCCGGGGTGTTCTTCTCGCTCGCGGGGTACGGGGCCGAGGCGCGGGCCCGGGCGGACGGTGTCGGCCTCCCGCTCTTCGTCATGGACCTCACGGGGGCGCCGCAGCCGGTGAACAGCCCGGCGGACGAGCTGGTCAGCACGGGAGCCTGAGCGCCGGGCTCTTCCTCCGGGGGTCGTTTTCGGGCCACCCCGTACCGGTGCCCCGCCCGGCGCGGCACACTGAGTACATGCGTATCCGCTCCGCCAGACGCTCCGATCTCCGCCTTCTCCAGGACATCGAGCGCGCCGCAGGGGAACCCTTCCGCACCCTCGGCATGCATTCCGTGGCCGACGACGATCCGCCCCCGCTCGACCTGCTGGAGAGCTACCGGCGGGCCGGACGGTGCTGGGTGGCCACCGATCCCCTCTCCGCCACCGGTGACCGGCCGCTCGGCTATGTGATCGCCGACCCCGTCGACGGGGCCCTGCACATCGAGCAGATCTCGGTGGACCCGTTGGCGGCCCGCCGGGGGATCGGCCGCACGCTGATCGACCGGCTCGCCGCACTCGCCCCCGGGCAGGGCCTCACCGCGCTCACCCTGACCACCTTCAGCGATGTGCCGTGGAACGCCCCGTACTACGCGCGCATCGGCTTCCGGGTGCTGCACGACCGCGAGCTCACCGACGGGCTGCGCACGATCCGCGGCGAGGAGGCGCAGCACGGCCTGGACCGCTGGCCCCGGGTCTGCATGCGCCGCGACCTGCTGCCGGCGCAGCCTTCGGCACCGACACCGATGCCGACACCGGCAACGGCACCGAACCCGGCGTCCGCACCGGCGCCTGAGTCGGCGTCGGTCGCTGTCAGTGGTGCCCCGTAAGCTAAGGGCATGGATTTAACTCCACGTCATACCGCACAGCCCGCCGCCGCGTCCGCCGCCCAGGCGAACGAAGCCATCCGCGCGCTCGTCGACTCACGCGCGGGCCAGGACTGGTCCGCCACCGAGTCCGCGACGTACGAGGTGCTGCTCATCGAGTGGGCGGCGGCGACCCGGTCGGACGGCTCGGACATCATCGAGGCCGCCTGACCGGGTCACCGGCGCCGCTCATCCGGTCATGCGGTCATCCGGCGTACGTCTCCCGCAGCTCGATCTTGCGGACCTTCCCGCTCACCGTCATCGGGAAGGCGTCCAGAATCCGCAGCCTGCGCGGGACCTTGTAGTGGGCGAGCCGCTCCCGGCAGTACGCCGTGACCTCCTCCAGGCTCGGCGGGTCGGCCGGGTCCCGGGGGATGACACAGGCCAGGATCTCCTCCCCGTACCGCTCGTCCGGCACACCGACCACCTGGACATCGGCGATCTTCGGGTGGCCGTGCAGGAACTCCTCGATCTCCCTCGGGTACACGTTCTCGCCGCCCCGGATGATCATGTCCTTGATCCGGCCGACCACTTGGACGTAACCGTCCTCGCGCATCACCGCGAGGTCCCCGGTGTGCATCCAGCAGCCCGCGTCGATCACCTCGGCGGTGCGGTCGGGCTGGTCCCAGTAGCCGAGCATCACGCTGTAGCCCCGGGTGCACAGTTCGCCCGCGCTGCCGCGCGGCAGAGTCGCGCCGGTGGCCGGGTCGACGACCTTGACCTCGATGTGCGGCAGCACCCGGCCCACGGTGCCGGTGCGGCGCTCCAGGTCGTCGTCACGGCGGGTCTGGGTGGAGACGGGCGAGGTCTCCGTCATGCCGTAACAGATGGAGACCTCCTCCATGTGCATCTCGGCGACCACCCGCTTCATCACCTCGACCGGGCAGGGTGATCCGGCCATGATCCCGGTGCGCAGCGAGGAGAGGTCGTAACGGGAGAAGTCCGGGAGGTTCAGCTCGGCGATGAACATGGTGGGGACGCCGTAGAGCGAGGTGCAGCGCTCCTGCTGGACGGCGGCCAGCACGGCGGCGGGCTCGAAGGACGGCCCCGGGATCACGATGCAGGCGCCGTGCGAGGTGGCGGCGAGATTGCCCATCACCATGCCGAAGCAGTGGTAGAAGGGGACCGGCAGACAGATCCGGTCGGCCTCCGTGTAGGCGATCATCTCCCCGACGAAATAGCCGTTGTTGAGGATGTTGTGGTGGGAGAGGGTGGCGCCCTTGGGGAAGCCGGTGGTGCCCGAGGTGTACTGGATGTTGACGGGGTCGTCGCAGGACAGCTCGGCCTCGCGCGCCGCCAGTTGCTCGGAGGTGACGGCCGGGGCGGTCGCGGTCAGTTCGGTCCAGGACGGGTCACCGATGTAGTGGACGGCGTGCAGAGAGGGGCAGTTGGCGCGGACCTGGCCGACGAGGGCGCGATAGTCGCTGGTGCGGTGGGCGAGGGAGGCGACCAGCAGGCGGACACCGGCCTGGTTCAGGACGAACTCCAGCTCGTGCGCCCGGTAGGCGGGGTTGATGGTGACCATGACGGCACCGATGCGGGCCGTGGCGTACTGGAGCAGCACCCACTCGGGGCAGTTGACCGCCCAGATCCCGACCCGGTCGCCCTTCTCCACCCCCGACGCCATCAGGGCGCGGGCCAGCTCGTCGATGTCGGCACCGAGCTCCGTGTACGTCCAGCGGCGGCCGGAGACCACGTCGACCAGCGCCTCGCGGTCCCCATGGGCGGCGACCGCCCGGTCCAGGTTGCGGCCGATGGTGTCGCCGAGCAGGGCGGTGGTGCCGGTGCCGTGCGCGTAGGAGAGGCCGGTCCCCTCCGCCGGGCCGCTCCCGGAGGTCTGCTCGCTCACTTCAGGTCCCCCTCGTCGAACTCGGTGCCGGTGCCCAGGGCGGTGCGTTCGCGCAGCTCGATGCGGCGGATCTTGCCGGAGACGGTCTTGGGCAGTTCGGCGAACTCCAGCCTGCGGAGGCGTTTGTACGGGGCGAGGACCGCCCGCGAGTGTGCGAAGAGGACCTTCGCGGTCTCCGGCCCCGGCTCCCAGCCCTCCGCCAGGACGACGTACGCCTTCGGGACGGAGAGCCGCAGCGGGTCGGGGGCGGGCACGACGGCGGCCTCGACGACCGCCTCGTGCTCCAGGAGGGCGCTCTCCAGCTCGAAGGGCGAGATCTTGTAGTCGGAGGACTTGAAGACGTCGTCACTCCGTCCCACGTACGTGAGGTAACCGTCCTCGTCGCGCGCCCCGATGTCCCCCGTGCGGTAGTAGCCGCCGGCCATCGCCTCGGCCGTGCGCTCCAGATCGCCGTGGTAACCGGTCATCAGGCCCACGGGACGGTCGGAGAGGTCAAGGGCGATCTCCCCCTCGCTCACCCCCGGCCGGCCCGTGACCGGGTCGAGCAGCTCCACGGTGAAGCCGGGGCTGGGGCGGCCCATGGAGCCGGTCTTGAGGAGCTGGCCCGGGGTGTTGGCGACCTGGACGGCGGTCTCCGTCTGGCCGAAGCCGTCCCGGATGGTGACACCCCACTCCCGCCGGACCGTCTCGATGACCTCCGGGTTCAGCGGCTCCCCCGCCGCGACGACCTCGCGCGGCGGGACCTTCAGCTGCGACAGGTCCGCCTGGATGAGCATCCGCCAGACCGTGGGCGGGGCGCAGAAGCTGGTGATGCCCGAGCGGTCCATCTCGGCCATCAGCCGGGAGGCGTCGAAGCGGGTGTAGTTGAAGATGAAGACGGTGGCCTCGGCGGTCCACGGGGCGAAGAGGTTGGACCAGGCGTGCTTGGCCCAGCCGGGCGAGGAGATGTTGAGGTGGACGTCGCCGGGGCGCAGCCCGATCCAGTACATCGTCGACAAGTGGCCCACGGGATAGGACACATGGGTGTGCTCGACCAGCTTCGGCCGGGCGGTGGTGCCGGAGGTGAAGTACAGCATCAGCGGCTCGTCGGCGTCCGTCTCCCGGCCGGGCGTGAAGTCGGCCGGGGCGTCAGCCACTTCGGCGTACGCCCGCCAGCCCGCCACCTCCTCGCCCACCGCGATCCGGGTGTACTCCCCCGGCACCTCGTCGAACTTCCCGGTGTCCGCGTCCCGCACCAGCGCATGGCGCACCCGCCCGCGCTCCACCCGGTCGCGGAGGTCGGCGGGGCCGAGCAGCGGGGTGGCGGGGATGATCACGGCGCGCAGCTTCATCGCGGCGAGTGCGGTCTCCCACAGCTCCACCTGGTTGCCGAGCATCACGAGGATGCGGTCGCCCTCCCGGACCCCTTGCTCCTTCAGCCAGTTGGCGGCCCGGTCGGAGCGCTCGGACATGGCCGCGAAGGAGACCTCGGTACGCCGGCCGTCCTCCTCCACGATGTGCAGGGCTGTGCGGTCGTTGCCCTCGGCGATGACGTCGAACCAGTCCAGCGCCCAGTTGAAGTGGTCGGTCCGGGGCCAGCGGAATCCGGCGTAGGCACGCTCGTAGTCCTCGCGGTGCTCCAGCAGGAAGTCCCGGGCGGCCCGGAACGTCTCCGTCGCACTCGTTGCCGGCATGTGCCCTCCTCATTGCGGACCGGACGGGTCACTTAACATCATGTAAACAGTGACCCAGGTCTCACCACCCCCGGATGGGGGTGGTCCGCTCCCTCGGACGGGGGATCGTCGCGGGCCGGGTGGGAAGGCGTCGGAGTGCCGGAACCGGTCGATGCGGTCGAGATGCGGACGGCGCTGGCGGGACTGCGCCGCACGAGCGGGCTGCCGGTCGCGTTCGGCGGCCTGCTGTCCGATGCCCGCCACGCGCGGATCGCCGAGCTGGACGGGGCACGGACCGGCGCGCTGCGCGGTCTGGTCATCTCGGCCGGGAGCGGCCTCGGCGGCAAGGCCATCGCGCTCGCCCGGCCCTGCGCGGTGACGGACTACCCCGTCTCGCGCCACATCAGCCACGAGTACGACACGGCGGTGGCGGCGGAGGGGCTGCGCTCGGTGGTCGCGGTCCCCGTCGTCGTACGGCGGAGGGTGCGGGGCGTGCTGTACGGGGCGTTGCGTACGCCGGTGAGCCTCGGGGACCGGACCTTCGACGCGGCGGTGGCGGCGGCCCGCGATGTGGAACAGGCGCTCGCGGTCCGCGACGAGGTCCGGGAGCTGCTGGCCCTGACCCAGGAGCAGGCGGCGGCCGGTCCGGGCGCGGCTCCGGGGGCGTGGGAGGACGTACGCGAGGCCCATCGGGAACTGCGCGCGCTGGCGCCGAGAGTGGCCGACCCGGCGCTCCGCGACGCGCTGCTGGCCGTCTGCGGGCGCCTCGCCTCGGCGTCCGGGGCGCGGGCCACCCCGGCGGCGGCCATGGAGGTGCGGCTCGCGCCGCGCGAGGTGGACGTCGTGGCGTGCGTGGCGGCGGGCGCGACGAACGCGGCGGCCGCCCGTCAACTGGGGCTGCGCCCCGAGACGGTGAAGGGGTATCTGCGCTCGGCGATGCGCAAGCTGGGGGCGCACACCCGACTGGAGGCGGTGGTGGCGGCGCGCCGGGCCGGGCTGCTGCCGTAGCACCGCAGGCCGTCACTCGCCTGAGTCCAGGAACGTGCAGGTAAGTCCAGGAACGTGCAGGCCGTCACTCCCCGAAGTCCAGGAACGTGCCGAACCGTACGTCGTACGAGATCGCGTCCGTCATCACCGACAGCATCCCCACCGCCTCCTCGGTGATCCCGTCCCGCTCGTCCCGCCGCAGGGTCCGCAGCGGCTGCACGGTCAGGATCGCCGCGTCCCCGTCCCTATCGACCCGCCAGATCGCCTCGAAGAACCCGTCGACCAGCACGGTCCCGTACGACTGGTTGCCCACCCCGTTGCGGCCCTTGTTCACCTCGGCGATCACCCGAGCGCGGTCGTCGTGGCCGAGGAGCACGTTGTCGAACTCGGGCAGGAAGCGCGGCGGGGCCGGGGTGTCCGGGTCGGGGCGCGGGGCGTCGGGGAGGTCGAAGAGCTCGGTGCCGTTCTCGTCGCGGAAGGTGCGCAGCCGTGGCCGCAGCCGGTCGAAGACCTCCCGCAGCCGGGTCAGCCCCGCCCAGCGCTGCATGTCCTTGACCGAGGCGGGGCCGAAGGCGTTCAGGTAGCGCAGGACGGTGGCGTCCGGTGCCGGGACCGGCTCCGAGGGCCTGCCGAGCCAGTGCTCCGCCGTCGTCAGGGCGACCTGCCCGCTCCGCTCCCACAACCCGCGCGGCGTGACCTGGACCAGCGGCAGCAGGCACCGGGCGGCCACCGTGAGCGCGAGCGGGTCGGCCTCCGGCCAGCGGGCCAGCAGCTCTTCGCGCAGCTCCTTGACCGGGCGGGGGCGCTCCTCGACCAACTCCCTGCTCACCGCGGCGAGCCGCGCCAGGTCCACCCCGGCCAGACCGTGCCGGAACGCCTTCAGCTCGCGGTCGCGCGCCGCCTGCACCAGCGGACGCAGGGTCAGGGCGTCGTCGGCCGTATGGGTGTGGAGCGTGGAGCGGAGGGTGACGATCCGGACCACCTCACGGGACTCCATCAGGGCGGACAGCTCGCGCGGGTCGAACTCCGCCAGCCGTGCGTGGAGCTGGAAGTACGGCGGCTTGGTGTTCTGCGCCTGGAGCCCGACGAGATGGGCCACCGCGTCCTTCGCGGACATCGTGGACCGGCGCAGCAGGAGCTGGCGGTCCAGGGTCGCCCGGTTCAGCGCCCGGGGGGAGAGAACGGCGGGGTGCTCAGTGGCGGCCATGGTCCGTGCGGGGTGCTTCTTCGCAGCCATGGTCCGTACGGTAGCGGCGCATGCGGACAGGTACGGTCCCCAAGGCCAGGACGAAGGTGTACGGCGTTAGGCCCACCGGCCCTCCGCCCCGCGCGCTCCTGACCCGCCCGCCCCATGATGAACCGGTGATCAGTGTCCTCTTCGCCGTCCTGACCGCCCTGAGCAACGGCTCCGCCTCGGTGCTCCAGCGCCGGGCGGCGATGCGGGTGCCCGACAGCGAGGCGCTGCACCTCTCCCTGATCGGCCATCTGATCCGCCAGAAGGTGTGGCTGGCCGGGATCGCCCTGGTGATCGTGGCCGCCGTCTGCCAGGCGGTGGCCCTGGCGACCGGGCCGATCTCGGTGGTGCAGCCGATCTTCGTCATCGAGCTGCCCGCGACCCTGCTGCTGGCCGGCTGGATGATGCGGGTCCGGGCGCCGCGCACGGTCTGGTACGGCGTCGCCGCGGTGACCGTCGGCCTCGCCGTCGGGCTCGCGTCGGCCGCGCCGGTCGACGGCACCGACTCCGTACGGGGCGCCGACTGGGTCCCGACGCTACTGCTGACCGGGGGGTTCGAGGCGGTGCTGATCGTCACCGCGCTGCGGGTGCGCGGCAATGCCCGGGCGGCGCTGCTGGGGCTGGCCGCCGCCTGCGGCTACGCGCTGACGGCGGCGCTGATGAAGGACGCGATGTCTCACCTGGGCCCGGACGGCGGGGCCGTCGCGCTGCTGACGTCCTGGCAGCTCTACGCGACGGCCGCGGCCGGGGTGGGGGCCCTCTTCCTGCTCCAGAACGCCCTGCACGCGGGCAGCCTGGTGGCCGTGCAGCCGATGCTGACGCTCGGGGACGCGCTGATCAGCATCCTGTACGGGGTGACGCTCTTCGAGGAGGAGCTGCGCACCGGCTGGTGGCTGCTGCCCGAGCTGGCCGGGCTGGGGCTGATCGCCACGGGCTGTGTGGTGCTGGCCCGCTCCCCGCTCGCCGCCGACACCCTCGCCCCGCCGCCGCCCCCGCCCCGGGTGAGCTGAGGCGGCCTCAGACCCGCTCGTCGTCCCGTACGGGTCCCGGCGGCGTGCCGTCACCGAACGGGCGGCCGCCGAGCTGTTCGCGGTGGTGCGGGGTGGTCCAGCCGGAGAGGTCTGGGCCGAGGGGGACGATGCCGGTCGGGTTGATGCCCGTGTGCACCTGGTAGTAGTGGCGCTTGATGTGGTCGAAGTCGACCGTGTCCCCGAAACCGGGAGTCTGGTAGAGGTCGCGGACGTACGCCCACAGGACGGGGTCCTCGGTGATCTTCGTACGGTTGCACTTGAAGTGGCCGTGGTAGACCGCGTCGAAGCGGACCAGGGTGGTGAAGAGCCGGATGTCGGCCTCGGTGATGGTGTCGCCGACCAGGTAGCGGCGGTCGGCGAGGCGGGCGGAGACCTGGTCGAGGCGGGCGAAGAGGGCCTCGTACGCCTCGTCGTAATCCTGCTGGCTGCTGGCGAACCCCGCCTTGTAGACCCCGTTGTTGATGTCCCGGTAGATGCCCTCCATGACCTCGTCGATCTCCGCGCGCAGCGGCTCGGGGTAGAGGTCGGGGGCGCCGGGGCGGTGCAGGGCGGTCCACTCGGTGGCGAGGTCCAGGGTGAGCTGCTGGTAGTCGTTGGTGACCAGCTGCCCGCTCGGTACGTCGACGATCGCGGGCACACTGACGCCGCCGGGGTAGTCGCGCTCCCGGGCGTCGTACGCCTCGCTCAGGTAGTGGATACCGAGCACCGGGTCCTGGTCACCGGGGTCCAGGGTGAAGCGCCAGCTGCGGTCGTCCTGGATGGGGTCGGTGACGGCGAGGGAGAGGGCGTCCTCCAGGCCGAGGAGGCGCCGGGAGACCAGGGCGCGGCTGGCCCAGGGGCAGGCCCGGCTGACGACGAGCCGGTAGCGGCCCGGCTCGACGGGCCAGCCGTCGCGGCCGTCGGCGGTGATGCGGTCGGCGAAGTGGCTGCGGGACCGCTTGAACGGCTTGTGGCCGTAGGAGGTGTTGCCGTCGCTCCCGGCGCTCTTGCCGGATGTGTCGCTCATGCCGCGCTCCTCGATGGGTCGGTGCTGTCCTTGCGTTCACGTCGTCTGCCCCGCCGGTCGGCTCCGACATCGGCCAGCGCCACGATCAGTGCGGCCAGGACGAAGGCGACCGAGACGATCAGGCCGTGGTCGTACGCGTCGGCCCAGCCCGCCGTGCCGACCTGGGCGAAGAACACCGCGCCCACGGCCGCGATCCCCACCGCGGAGCCGACCCGCTGCCCGGTCTGGAGGGTACCTCCGGCGCTTCCGGCCCGGGGTACGGGGACCTCGGCCAGGGTCAGCGTCTGGTTCGGGGCGATCACCAGGCCGCTGCCGAGTCCGGCGAGGAGCAGGGGTGCGGCCATCGCCCAGCCCGCGCCGCTGCCCGGGACCCAGTGGACGGCGAGCGCGGTGCCCGCGAGGCCGAGGGCGACCATCGCGAGTCCGGCCACCACCAGCGGGCGGCCGAACCGCCCGACGAGCCGGCCGCCGATCGACGCCGCGACCCCGGAACCGAGGGCGAAGGGGGTGATGGCGAGTCCGGCCTGGAGCGCGGAGTAATTCAGGCCGGACTGGAGGTAGAGGGTCGTGACGAAGAAGATCGAGGTGAACCCGGCGAAGTAGAGCAGGATCAGCAGGCACCCCAGCCAGTAGGAGCGCAGCCGGAACAGCGAGAGGTCCAGCACCGGGTGGGTGGGCCCGCCCGTGCACCGCGCCTCCCAGGCGACGAAGGCGCCGAGCAGGGCGGCGGCGAGCACGACCAGGAGCCACTTGCCGTTGCCGGGCCACTGCTGGGCCTGGACGAAGGGCAGCAGCAGGGCGAGGACCCCGGCGCCCAGGAGCAGGACGCCGACCGGGTCCAGGTCGCGCGGGCGGACCCGGCCGGCGGAGGGGGTGTCGGGGAGGAGGCGGTGGGCCAGCACGAGGCAGACGGCACCGAGCGGGAGGTTGACGTAGAAGACCCAGCGCCAGCCGTGCTCGGGGCCCGCCGCCTGGATGAGCAGCCCGCCGAGCAGCGGGCCGACGGCGGTCGAGATCCCGACGACCGTGCCGAACATGCCGAAGGCGCGCCCGCGCTCGCGCCCGGAGAACATCTGCTGGATCAGCGCGGAGATCTGCGGCGAGATCAGGCCGCCCGCGATGCCCTGGACCAGTCGGGCGATGACCAGCCACATGCTGGACTGGGCGGCTCCGCAGGCGGCGGAAGCCAGGGTGAACAGGGCGAGTCCGGCCATGAAGACGGCCCGGCGGCCGCGCGCGTCGCCGAGGCGGCCGGCGGGGATCAGGAAGAGGCCGAAGGCGAGGGCGTAGCCGGAGAGCACCCATTGGAGGTCGGACTCGGGGGTGTTCAGCCCTTCCCTGATGGACGGGAGGGCCACGTTGACGATGGAGACGTCCAGCAGGGTCATGAACCCCGCCACCAGGCAGACCGCCAGCGCCTTCCAGCGCCGGGGGTCGGGGGCGGGGGCGGCGTCCCGTCCGCCCGGGCCGGGTCGCGCCGCGCTCTGAGCCATGGTTCGCACCTTAGGCCGGGCCGGGGGGTTCCTCATCCGGACCGCCGGTGCACGGCGTGTCCGGGGTGGCCGGGGGTACCTGTTCCCGCATGACTGTGGAGAAGACGAGCGTCCTCGTCCTTGACTGTGCCGAACCCATGGAGCTGGCCGAGTTCTACGCCGGTCTGCTCGCCGCCGAGATACGGATCGGCTCCGACCCCGACTTCGTGGAGATCGTCGGCAACGACGGCGTCCGGCTGGCGATCCGCCGGGACCACGGCTACGCACCGCCGAGCTGGCCCCGCCCGGAGGATTCCCAGCAGGCCCATCTGCGGATCCTGGTGAGCAGCGACGACATCGACGAGGCCGAGCGCGAGGCGATCTCGCTCGGGGCCCGGCCCGTCGACACCGGTGACAGCAACAGCGGTCCGCGCGATGTCCGGGTGTACGGGGATCCGGCGGGCCACTCGTTCTCGCTGGCGGTGTACCCGCTGCCGCAGGACTGAGCAACAGCACGAGACCCAGGGGCTCTTCGGGGCCCCTTCACTCGCGTACGGCAATAGACAGGAAAGTTTCCCAACACTGTTGACGGCAATTGGAAGGAAGCTTTACTTTCAGTGCTGCCGCCATGGCGTCTCCCACCCCCACCCGAAGGGAGCACCACCATGTACCAGCGCACCACCTCCCCCACCGAGCCCGTCCCCACGGACGGCCGGCGCAGATTCACCCGCAAGGCCCTGCTCGCCGCGTCCGCACTCGGCGTGGTCACCGCACTCCTGGCCCCCGTCCGGGCGGGGGCCGCACCGGCCCCCGCCGCCCCCACCGCCGCCACCCCGCTCGCGGCCAACGGCCAGCTCTCCGTCTGCGGCCGACAGCTCTGTAACGCCTCCGGCCAGGCGGTCGCCCTCAACGGCATGAGCACCCACGGCACCCAGTGGTACGCCCAGTGCGTCACCGACGGGTCGCTCAACGCCCTGGCCACCGACTGGCGCGCCGACGTGCTGCGCGTCTCCACCTACGTACAGGAGGGCGGGTACGAGACCGACCCGGCCGGATTCACCGCCCGGGCGCAGAAGTTCATCGACGCGGCGCACGCGCGCGGCATGTACGCGGTCATCGACTGGCACATGCTCACACCGGGCGACCCGAACGCGAACCTCGCGCGGGCCAAGACCTTCTTCACGGCGATGGCCAAGAAGTACAAGGACCACCCGGGCGTGCTCTACGAGATCGCCAACGAGCCCTCGGGGGTGAGCTGGTCGGCCATCAAGTCCTACTCCGAGCAGATCATCCCGGTGATCCGGGCACAGGACCCGGACGCGGTGGTCCTGGTCGGGACCCGCGCCTGGTCCTCGTTCGGGGTCTCGGAGGGCTCGAACGAGTCGGAGGTCGTGAACAACCCGGTCCGCGCCTCGAACATCATGTACACCTTCCACTTCTACGCGGCGTCGCACCGCGAGGCGTACCTCAGCGCCCTGGACCGGGCCTCCGACAAACTGCCCGTCTTCGTCACGGAGTTCGGTACGCAGAACTACGCGGGCGAGGGCGCCAATGACTTCGCGATGTCGCAGCGCTACCTCGACCTGATGAAGCGCAAGAAGATCTCCTGGACCAACTGGAACTACTCCGACGACCACCGCTCCGGTGCCGTCTTCAAGACCGGCACCTGCAACGGCTCCAACTGGACCGGGACCGGGGTCCTGAAGGAGGCCGGGGTCTGGATCCGCGAGCGCATCCGCCAGTGACCCCGGCCGTCCTCCCCGGCGGTCAGGCCGAACGGCGGCGCAGGGAAGCGTCGTTGATGGCCGGAGGGACGTAACCTGCGTCGCGCGCCGACAGGTTGGTGCCGGGCGGGACGATCTCGTCGATCCGGTCGAGGACGTCCCGGCTCAGCCTCACCTTGTCGGCGCCGAGCTGGCTCTCCAACTGCTCGAAGGTGCGCGGCCCGATGATCGCCGAGGTGACGGCCGGGTGCTCCAGCACGAAGGCCAGGGCGAGCTGGACGAGGGTGAGGCCGGCCTCCTCGGCCAGGACCGCGAGCGCGTCGGCGGCCTCCAGCTTGGCCGCGTTCTCGGGCGCGGTGATGTCGAAGCGGGCCGCCTGCCGCTCGGCACGGCTGGAGGCCGGCTGCTCGGCGCCCTTGCGGTAGCGGCCGGTCAGCCAGCCGCCGGCCAGCGGGCTCCAGGACAGCACGCCGAGCCCGTACCGCTGCGCCACCGGCAGCACCTCGCGCTCGATGCCCCGGGCGAGCAGCGAGTACGGGGGCTGCTCGGCGACGACGCGTTCGCGGCCCCGGCGTTCGGCGATCCACTGGCCCTCCACGATGGTGGAGGGTTCGAAGGTGGAGGTGCCGATGTAGCGGATCTTGCCCTGGCGGACCAGGTCGGTCAGGGCGCCGAGCGTCTCGTCGAAGTCGGTGTCGGGCTCGGGGCGGTGGACCTGGTAGAGGTCGATCCAGTCGGTGGAGAGCCGGCGCAGGCTGTTCTCCACCTCGCGGATGATCCAACGGCGGCTGTTGCCGGACTCGTTGGGGTCGTCGCCCAGCCGGCCGTGGAACTTGGTGGCCAGCACCACGTTGTCGCGCCGGCCGCCCGCGAGCGCCTTGCCGACGATGGTCTCCGACTCGCCCTGCGAGTAGACGTCGGCGGTGTCGACGAAGTTGATGCCGGAGTCCAGGGCGTGGTGGATGATCCGGACGCTGTCACCGTGATCGGTGTTGCCCCGGGCGCCGAACATCATGGTGCCCAGCGCGAGGGGGCTGACCTGGACGCCGGTGCGGCCGAGGTTGCGGTATTCGGTCATCGGGCACTCTCCTTGACGAGTTCACTGGTGGGGGTGGAAGCGAGGTCCTGCGGCGTCTGCCGGAAGGCCTCCCAGAGGCGGTGGTACGGGCCCCGCGCCGCGAGGAGTTCGGTGTGACTTCCGCTCTCGACGACAGCTCCGGCGTCGAGGACGACGACCCGGTCCGCACGGGCGGCGGTGGTCAGCCGGTGGGCGACGACCACGGTCGTACGGCGGCGGCACAGGGTCTCCGTCGCTGCGGCGACCCGGCGTTCCGTGGCCAGGTCGAGCGAGGCGGTGGCCTCGTCGAGCAACAGCACGTCCGGGTCGACGAGTTCGGCCCGGGCCAGGGCGAGGAGCTGGCGCTGTCCGGCGGACAGGTTGCGGCCCCGCTCCCCCACCTGCTGGAGGTAGCCGAGCCGGAGCCCGGCGATCATCTCGTGCGCGCCGACGGCCCGGGCAGCGCTCTCCACTTCGGCGTCGGTGGCGTCGGGGCGTCCGTAGGCGATGGCGTCCCGGACGGTGCCGCTGAAGAGGTGAGGCTCCTGGGGGACGAGGCCGAGGCGGCGCCGGTAGCCGGCCAGGTCGAGGTCGCGCAGGTCGTGGCCGTCGACGCGGACGACACCGGCGGTCGGGTCGTAGAAGCGGGCCAGCAGTTTGACGACGGTGGATTTGCCCGCGCCGGTCGCGCCGACCAGGGCCACGGTCTCGCCGGGGGCGATGCGGAGCCGGAGCCCGTGCAGGACCTCCTGGCCGCCGCCGCCCGCGTAACCGAAGGAGACCCCGTCGAACTCGACCTCGCCCCGCAACTTGTCCATGATGAGCGGCTGTTCGGCCGGGGGTGTTCCCGCCGGGGTGCGCATCAGGGAGCGGAGGCGGCCGAGGCCGATCACCGCCTGCTGGTAGCCGTCGAAGACCTGCGAGAGCTGCTGGATCGGGGAGAAGAACAGCTCCACGTAGAGGAGGAAGGCGATCAGCGTGCCCGCGCTCAGCTCGCCGGAGTGCACCTGGCCCGCGCCGACGACCAGGACGGCGGCGGTCGAGAGGGTGCCGAGGAACTCCACGAACGGGAAGAACGTGCCCATGTACCGCTGGGCGCGCAGCCGTGAGTCCCGGAATCCCCAGGCCAGTTGGGCGAAGTCGCGGGCGTTGTGCTGCTCGCGGCGGAACGCCTGGGTGACCCGGATCGCGGTGACGTTCTCCTGGAGGCAGGCGTTGACCGCGCTGACGCGCTCCCTGGCCTCCCGGTAGGCGGGGACCGAGTAGTGGCGGAAGAGGGCGGTCGCGGCGATCAGGACGGGGAGGGCGACGAGCAGGACGACGGCGAGGCCCGCGTCGATGACCAGCAGCGCGACCAGGACGCCGAGAACGGTCAGCAGGCTGACGACGGCGGTGATCAGGCCGGTCTGGAGGAAGGTGGAGAGGGCGTCCACGTCCGTGGTCATCCGGGTCATGATCCGGCCGCCGAGCTCCCGCTCGTAGTAGTCCAGGCCGAGCCGCTGGAGCTGGGCGAAGGTCTTCACCCGGAGGGTGTAGAGGAGCCGTTCGCCGGTGCGTCCGGTGGTGCGGACCTGGGCCACCCCGATCAGCCAGTTCAGGGCGGTGACCAGCCCGGCGACGGCGGCCGCCGCCAGGAGGACTCCCCCGGCCTGCCGGGCGACGCCGTGGTCCACCCCGTGGCGGACGAGGACGGGGACGGCGATCTGCGCGGCCGCGTCCAGGGCGACGAGCAGCAGCCCGAGGAGGAGCGGGACACGGAAGGGCCGCAGCAGGGTGCCGAGGTGGAACTCCCGGTCGGCGGCGACCGCTTGGGCGGTGGTCACCTTCGGGTCGGCGGCGGGCAGCGGGAGGCGGGCGAGGCCGGCGATCAGCTCCGCGCTGGGCGGGGCGGAGCCGAGCACCCCGCCGCCGGGTCCGCCGCGGCCGGGCCCGGCGGTGGCGGCGGCCTCGGCCAGGGCCTGGGCGGCGCGGACCGCGGTGCCCTCCTCGGTGTCCGCCCCCGCCGCCTCGTCCCGCAGCCACAGCGCCTCGGTGACCCCGCCCGCCGGGGCCTCCGGCACGGGTTCGGACGCCGTGGGCTCGGCCGTCGACAGCAGCGTACGGAACAGGGCTGAGCGGGAACGGAGTTCGTCCAGGGTTCCGGTGTCGGTGATCCGGCCACCGTCCAACACTGCTATACGGTCGGCCAGTTCCAGGGTGGAGCGGCGGTGCGCGACGATCAGCGTCGTACGGCGGCGGGTCGCCTCGTGCAGCCGGGCGTGGATCTGGGCCTCCACCCGGGCGTCGATGGCGGACGTGGCGTCGTCCAGGACGAGGACGGCCGGGTCCGCGGCCAGGGCCCGAGCGAGGGCGATGCGCTGGCGCTGGCCGCCGGAGAGGGTGAGGCCCTGTTCGCCGACGACGGTGTCGTACCCCCTCGGGAGGCGTTCGATGAACTCGTCGGCGCGGGCGGTCCTGGCGGCCTCGCGGATCTGCTCGTCGGTGGCGTCCGGTGCCCCGTAGGCGATGTTGGCGCGCACGGTGTCGGAGAGCAGCAGGCTCTCCTCGAAGACGTAACCGATCCGGGAGCGGAGCGAGGCGAGGGAGAGCGCGCGCACGTCGGTGCCGTCGACGGTGACCGACCCGGACGGTACGTCGTAGAACCGGGGCAGCAGGGCGGCGGCGGTGGACTTGCCCGAGCCGGCGGAGCCGATCAGGGCGACGGTCTCGCCGGGGCGGACGTCGAGCGTGAAGCCGTCCAGGAGCGGTGCCTCGTCCCCGTACGCGAAGGTGACGTCCCGCCAGGCGAGGGCGGGCGGGTGCCCGGGGTCGTCGGGCAGCTCGCGGGCGTCGGGCGCGTCGGTGATGACGGGGGCCTCGTCGACGACCTCCAGGACGCGTTCGGCGCCGGCCCTGGCCTGCTGCCAGACGGTCAGGAGGGTGGCGACCTGGCGTACGGGGGTGACGAAGGAGCCCAGGTAGGTGGTGAAGGCGAGGAACGTGCCGAGCGAGATCCGGCCGTTCAGGGCCATCCAGCCGCCCAGCGCCAGGACGGCGACCTGGCCGAGGGCGGGGACAGCCTGGAGCGCCGGGTTGTAGCGGCTGGTGAAGCGGACGACGCGCATCCGGGAGGCGAACAGCGTACGGGCGCGCTCCTCCAGCCCCGTCAGCTCCCGGCTCTCCTGGCCGAAGCCCTTGACGACCCGGACCCCGGTGACGGTCGCCTCGACGGTGGAGGCGACCTCGGCGGCCTCCTGCTGGGCGTGCCAGTTGGCGGGGAAGAGGTCGCGGCGGCTGCGCAGGGCGATGGCGTAGAGCAGCGGTCCGACGACCAGCGCGACGACGGTGAGCAGGGGGGAGAGCCAGGCCATGAGGACCAGCGAGATGACGAACATCAGGACGTTGCCCGTGAGGTTCGGCAGGAACTGGAGCAGGGTCTGGATGAGGGTGATGTCGGAGATGGACCGGCTCACCACCTGCCCGGTGCGCAGCCCGTCCTGCTGGGCGCCGCCGAGCCGCAGGAGGGCGGCGAAGGCGTCGTTGCGCAGGTCGTACTGGACGCCGAGGGAGAGCCGCCCGGAGCGGTAGCGGCGGGTGAAGCTGGCGGCGAAGCGTACGGCGCCGAGCGCGGCGAGCAGGCCGATCCAGGGGGTGAGGGAGGCGGTGGTGGAGCCCGCCACCCCGTCCACGATGTGGCGCAGGACCAGGGGCAGGGTGGCGGTGGCGAGGGCGGCGACGAGTGCGGCGCCGAAGGCGAGAAGCAGGTCGGTGCGGTGGCGCAGGCAGTAGGCGAAGAGGCGCCGGGCCCAGCCGGGGGCGGGGGTCCGGGCGGTGCCGCCCTCCTGCGGCGGAGGGGCGGCACCGCCGCGCGTCGTACAGTCGGTCACCGGGCTCCCGCCGTGGCCAGGCCGGCGTGCGGGGCGACCGTGTCGAAGAGCTGGTTGGCGGGGCGCGGCAGGCCGTAGTGCTCGCGCAGGGTGGAGCCGGTGTACTCGGTGCGGAAGAGGCCACGCTCCTGGAGGATCGGGACGACGCGGTCGACGAAGACCTCAAGGCCGGAGGGGAGCACGGCGGGCATGATGTTGAACCCGTCGGCGGCCCCGCTGTCGTACCAGTGCTCGATGGTGTCGGCGACCTGCTCGGCGGTGCCGGCGAAGGTGCGGTGGCCGCGTCCGCCGCCGAGCCGCCCGATGAGCTGGCGTACGGTCAGGTGCTCGCGGCGGGCCAGCTCCACGATGAGGGTGTAGCGGCTCTTGGCACCCTCGATCTCGTCCTCGGTCGGGATGTCCTCGGGGAGCTCGGCGTCCAGGTCCAGGTCGTCCGGGGCGATCTTGAGGCGCAGGGCGAGCTGGCGCTTGGCGTACTCGGGGACGATGAGGCGGTCCAGCTCGGCGTCCAGCTCGTGGGCCTCGGCCTCGGTGTCGCCGATGACGGGGACGATGCCGGGCAGGATCTTGATGGTGCCGGGGTCGCGGCCGAGCGCCACGGCCCGCGCCTTGACGTCCTTGTAGAAGGCGATGCCCTCCTGAAGGGTCTGCTGGGCGGTGAAGACGGCCTCGGCGTACCGGGCGGCGAAGTCCTTGCCGTCCTCGCTGGACCCGGCCTGCACGAGGAGGGGGTAACCCTGGGGCGGACGCTGGACGTTGAGGGGTCCGTCGACGCGGAAGAACTCGCCGCGGTGGTCGATGGCCCGGACCCGTTCGGCGAGCGCGTGGACGCCGCCCTCCTTGTCGGCGATGACGGCGTCATCCGCCCAGCTGTCCCAGAGCTTGGTGGAGACCTCGACGAACTCGGCGGCCCGGCGGTAGCGCTCGTGGTGCAGCGGGGTGTCGTCCAGGCCGAAGTTGCGGGCGGCGTCGGCCCCGGCGGTGGTGACGATGTTCCAGCCGGCCCGGCCGCCGGAGACGTGGTCCAGGGAGGCGAACCGGCGGGCCAGGTTGTAGGGCTCGTTGTAGCTGGTGGAGGCGGTGGCGATGAGCCCGATGTGCTCGGTGGCCCCGGCCAGCGCGGTGAGCAGGACGGTGGGCTCCAGCTTGGCGGCCGGGCGGCGGCCGGGGTCGCCCATGAGGACGGGGCTGTCGGCGAGGAAGAGGGAGTCCAGGCGGCCGCGCTCGGCGATCCGGGCGAGGTTCTTGTAGTGCTCGATGTCGGAGCCCGCCTCGGCGGGGCTCTCGGGGAGCCGCCAGGACGCCTCGTGGTGGCCGGTGGACATGAGGAAGGCGTTGAGGTGGAGCGGCTTGCGGGGCTCGGCGGAGGGCATGGGTGTCTCCAGGCAGGTGCGGGCGGAGGCGGGGTGGGCTGGGGTGGTTCAGGCCGTCGGCGTCGTCGTCGGCTGAGTGACGCCGAGGGCCGTGAGCAGGGTGTCCCGGTACTCCTGGAAGCGGGCGTCGCGCCGGGAGCGCGGCGTCGGCAGGTCGATGGCGAGGTCGACGGAGATCAGCCCCTCCTCCAGGACCAGGACCCGGTCGGCGAGTTCGACGGCCTCGTCGACGTCGTGGGTGACCAGGAGCACCGCGGGGCGGTGGCGTTCGTACAGTTCGCGCAGCAGGCCGTGCGTCTTGATCCGGGTCAGCGCGTCGAGGGCGCCGAACGGTTCGTCGGCCAGCAGGAGTTCGGGCTCGCGGACCAGGGCGCGGGCGAGCGCGGCGCGCTGCTGTTCGCCGCCGGAGAGCTCGTGCGGCCAGGAGCGGTCGCGGCCGGCGAGGCCGACTTCCTCCAGGGCGGTGAGGCCGCGTTCCCGGGCGCCGGGGCCGCGCAGTCCGAGGATCACGTTGTCCAGGACCCGGAGCCAGGGCAGCAGCCGGGAGTCCTGGAAGGAGAGCGACACCCGTTCGGGGACGGTGAGTTCACCGGAGCCCTCGACCGTGTGGTCGAGGCGGGCGACGGCCCGGAGCAGGGTCGACTTGCCCGAGCCGCTGCGGCCGAGGAGGGCGGTGAACTCCCCCGGGGCGATGGTGAGGTCGAGCTCCTTCAAAATAATCCGGTCGCCGAACTTCCGTACCAGCCGCTTCGTCCGGACCGCGGGCCGGACCTCGGTGATCAGCCCGCCAGGGTGCGTCGCCATGACAGGGCCCTCCTCTCGATGGCGCGTACGGCCGCGTCCGAGGCGAAGCCGAAGATGCCGTAGGCCACCAGGCCCACGATGATCACGTCGGACTGGGCGTACTGCTGGGCCTGGAACATCATGTAGCCGATGCCGCTGGTGGCGTTGATCTGCTCGACGACGATCAGTCCGACCCAGGACGAGGTGACGCCCAGGCGGAGGCCGACGAAGAAGCCGGGCAGCGAGCCGGGGACGACGACCTTGCGGATGAACTGGGCCCGGCTCAGGTCGAGTCCCTCGGCGAGCTCGACGTACCGGCTGTCGATGGAGGTCAGGAAGGCGAAGGTGTTGATGTACATGCTGACCGCGACGCCGAGGGCGATGACGGTCACCTTCATCTCCTCGCCGATGCCGAGCCAGAGGATCAGCAGCGGGAGCATGGCGAGCGAGGGGATGGCCCGCTTGATCTGGAGCGGGCCGTCGATCAGGTACTCGCCGCTGCGGCTCAGTCCGGCCGCGACGGCGAGGACGACCCCGCTGACGACGCCGAAGAAGAGGCCGAGCCCCGCTCGCTGGAGGGAGATGAGGACGTTGTCCTGGAGGCGGCCGGTGGCGACCAGGTCGGAGGCGGTGGAGATGACGCTGCCGGGCCCGGACAGGATGCGCGGGTCGAGGTAGCCGGAGGCGGAGGCCGCCCACCACGCGGCGATGAGGAGGACGGGGCCGATGAGCCGGCCGAAGGGCAGCGACCGGCCGGGGCCGAGCCGCCGCCGGGTTCCCCGGGCGACGGGCGGGCCGGGCTCCTGGGGCGGGGCCGCCGGGGGTGCGGCGCCCTTGGTGAGGACGGCGGGCCCTCCGGTGCGGGCCGTGGGCAGCAGGTCGGTCATGAGGTCTCCCGGTACTCGGCCGGAACGGACGTGGCCGCCAGGCCCTCGAAGCGGCGGTCGAACAGGTCGGTGACGTCCTGCTTCGGTACGAAGCCGCCCTCGGCCATCAGGTCGGCGGTCTCCTGCTCCCACGCGATCGCCTTATCCCAGTCCACGGGGAACTGCGGCTTGTTGAGGGAGGAGACGATGCGCTTGCCGTCGGCGACGGAGACGCCCTCGCTCTTCACGTAGTAGGTGTCGATCCACTCGTCGGTGTTCTCCCACGCCCAGACCAGGCCCTTGGCCCACAGCGGGATGAAGTTGGCGACGGCGGCGGCCTTCGCCGGGTCGTCGAGCACCTCCACCGGTGCCCACAGGACGGTGAGCAGGTCCACGACGTCGGTCTTGAGACCGACGGCGCCGTCCTTGGCGTACTGGCCGAGATACTTGGTGAGGGCCGGTTCGCCCAGCGGTGCCACGTCGACCTGCTTGGACTGCAGGGCGGTGAGGAACTGGGTGCTGGGCAGGGCGACCAGTTCGACGTCGCTGTTCTTCAGCCCGGCGGCCTTCAGGGCGCGCAGGACGACGACGCCCTGGGCCTGCCCCTGGGAGAAGCCGATCTTCTTGCCCCGGAAGTCCTCCACGGAGGTGATGCGGGAGCCCGGGGCGGTGGCGAAGGTGTAGAGGGGCAGCGGGCGCACCTGGACCGCGACGATCTTCGTCTTGACGCCGATGGCCTTGGCCTGGATCGGCGGAATTCCCGCATTGGAGGCGAGGTCGATGGATTTGGCCCGGAATCCCTGGATGATATCGGGGCCCGCGCTCAGGTTCGGCCATTCGGAGACGGTGAAGGCGAGGTCCTTCTTCAGCCCGGCGGGTTCGAGCTGGAGCCGGGTCTGGCGTACCGCGACGGTCAGTTTCGTTCCCGGCGGCGGATCCCCCGAGGGGAGCTTTCCGGTGGGCTCGGAACTGGCGGCCGTCTTCACCTGCGGGGAGCAGGCGGCGAGGCTCAGAACCGTTCCGGTGGCGAGGGCGAGAAAGGACCTGCGGCCCAGGGCTCGCGTGGCGGCGGACCGGTCGTCGGTCAGGTGACGAGGCATGAGAGGTATTCCTGTGCTCAGAGGGAGTGGTAGGTGCCGTTGTGGAAGAGCAGCGGGCTGCGGCCCTCGTCGAGCCAGGAGTCGGTGACCCGGGCGATGACGATCCGGTGGTCACCGGCGGGCACGATCTGTTCGGTCTCCAGCCGCAGCCAGCCGGCCGCCCCGTCGAGCACCGGCTCGCCCTCGGGCAGCCGCCGCCAGGAGGTCGGCGCGGCGAACCGGTCGATGCCGCTGGTGGCGAAGGTGCGGGCGAGGGCTTCCTGGTCGGCGCCGAGGAAGTTGACGACGGTGGAGGCGGCCCGTTCGACATGGGGCCAGGAGGAGGTGGTGGTGCCGATCCCGTAGGAGACGAGCGGCGGGTCGAGGGAGAGCGAGGTGAGCGAGGTGGCGGTGAATCCGACGGGGCCGTGGCCGGAGTCGGCGGTCACGACGACCACGCCTGCCGGATAGCGGCGGAACACCTGCTTGAAACGGTCCGGGGCGTACCCGGCGGCATACGAGGAAACGGTGACGGTCAACATCTCTCCCGGAGTGGAAAGGCGGAAAAGGGCGCGCGGCGGTGGAGCGGCGGCACGGAAAAGGGAAACGGGCGGCGAAAGACACGCGACCGGTGGCAGCAGATCGCGGGGAACGCCCGTGAATCAGCGGAGTGTTATCGGGAACCCGGACAGGGGCGACAACGGAAGGGCCGGGAGAATTCCCTCACCGGCGCAGCCGTGCGACAGCGGCATGCCGTGCGGGGCATGCTCTGCTGAATACGCTGGCGGCTGGTCATGGATCCATCTTCCCGTTCGGCCGGCGGGCCGGTCAACAATGCAACTTTCTGAATTAAGTCGATTCTCCGCCGGCCGTACGCGGCTGCTCGGCCTCCCGGTCAGGAGACCGCGGGCAGCGCGGGCCACGGGCCCAGCGGGTCGGTGTAGAGCGCGCCGAGCGCGACCGCGCCGCCCGCCGTGGCCAGCACCGATCCGGTGAAGCTGCTCGGCACCACGGCCCGTTCGGGGTCCTCGCAGACCCAGGACCGCTCGGCCACCTCCGCCCGCAGCTCGGCCAGACACTCCGGGATCCGGCCGGCCCCCGGCTCGACCACGACGAGGACCTCCGGGTCGAACATGTCCAGCAGCAGCGCCGCTCCCCGGCCCACCAGTCGGGCCCGCCGCCGGAACAGCGCGAGGGCCCGTGCGTCACCGGTCAGCGCCCGGTCGAGGAGTTCGGTGAACGAGCCGACGATCAGGCCCTGTTCGGCGGCCCGGCGCACCATGGCCCGCTCGGACACCTCGGACTGGAGGCACCCGGTCCGGCCGCACGAGCACGGTTCGGCGCCGCCCGATCCGCCCGAGCCCAGGGGCAGATGGGCCACGCTGCCCGCCCCGGAGCGGGGGCCCAGGTGCATGGCCCCGGAGCTGGCGAACGCCGCGTCCACCACCGCGCCGACGAAGAGCAGGACCGTGCTGGCCCGGGTCGACGCCTCGCCGAACAGCTGCTCGGCGCGGGCCAGCGCGCGGGAGTGGCTGTCCACATGGACGGGCAGCCCGGTGGCGGATTCGAGGATCGCGCGCACCGGGACGTCCCGCCACCCCAGGTGCGGGTGGTCGACGACGACGCCGGCGGCGGGGTCCACCCGGTGCCCGGTGGCGAAGCCGAGGGCGAGGACGGTCCGCCCCGCCGCGTGGGCGTCGATCAGCCGGGGCAGCCGGTCGGCGAGGTCGCGCAGGAGGGCGGGTCCGGTGGAGAGCCCGCGCGGGGAGCGGCCGGGGACGGTGGCGTACGGGCCGCTCGCGCCGACCGCGTGCGGCTGCCGGTCCTCGGCGACGATCCGGCCGCGCAGGTCCATGAGCGAGACGGTGGAGTGTGCGACGGCGACGTGGGCCCCGGCGACGAGGTAGCGGCCCGTGTCGATCTCGACGGGTATGTGGGGGCGGCCGAGCCCCTTGGGCCCGACGGTCTCCGCGCTCTCCCGGACCAGCCCGCGGGCCAGCAGGTGGCCGACGTGGCCGGTGACCGCCGCCGGGGAGAGCCCGGTGAGGCGGGCGACGGTGGAGCGGGCGACCGGCCCGTGGTCGAGGATCGCGCTCAGCACGGAGCCGGTGCCGGAGGTCCGGCGGGCGGGCCCGGCCGCCGGGATGTCGGAGCGGCGCAGCGGGGCGGGGCGGCGGGCGGGCGCGGACAGACGCTTCACGGTGTCTTCCAGGTCCTCGGTGGCAGCGGGCCGTGCGGGGCGGCTCCTGGACGGAGCTCCGGACCTCGACCCGTACGGGCGGCAAGGGCGTTGCGGCCGGAGGGTTGAGGCATCTCCCGTGGAACGGTCGCCCCGGGTGCGCACGCCGGAGGGGCTCCGGCTGCGGTCGCTCAGGGGCTCGGCGCGTTCAGACCCGGTGACACGCCGCGGAGCACACGCGCTTCAGGTCGACATGACCTCGCGTCGTCAGGTGTGCGGATCGCTGCATGGCGCGCAACGTAGCCGGAACGGCGTAACCCGGTCAAACCGTTGACCGCATGGTGGACGGCCGTCTCACGGAGGCGTGTTGCCCGGACATTGCCGCACGTGGCAGGCGTGTGGCGGGCGCGCGACGAGCCTGCGGCGGGGTCCGGGCGAGACGCGGCAGCCTGTTCTCCATACGGGCGACGCCGGGAATTAACCGGTGATGCCTTGTCATGCCCCGTTCTACGCGCATAGTTTTTGGCTCTTACCACCAAGCTTGAGGGGCACCTCCGTGCAGATATCCAGATCAGGTTCCGTCCTGCTGACCGGCGCCGTCGCCGTCGCGCTCGCGGTGACCGCCCTGCCCGCCGCCCAGGCGGCCCCGTCCGCCACCACGGTGATCTCCGAGGTGTACGGCGGCGGGGGCAACTCCGGCGCCACGCTGACCCGGGACTTCGTGGAGCTGGCCAACGCCGGCTCCACCCCGTTCGAGGTCGGCGGCTTCAGCGTCCAGTACCTGCCGGGCGCCCCGTCGGCCGGTTCGCAGTGGCAGGTCTCCGCGCTCACCGGGGCGATCGCCCCCGGCGGCCGCTACCTGGTTGCCCAGGCCGCGGGCACCGGCGGCACCGTCGCCCTGCCCACCCCGGACGCCACCGGCACCATCGCCCTGGCCGCCGGAAGCGGCACCGTCGCGCTGGTCTCCGGCACCACGCCGCTCACCTGCAAGACGGCCGCGGACTGCGCCGCCGAGCCCCGCATCGTGGACCTGGTCGGCTACGGCTCCGCCGTCGTCCGGGAGGGCAGCGGCCCGGCCCCCACCGCCTCGGCCACCGCATCCGTCCACCGGGCCGCTTCGCTCGCCGACACCGACGACAACGCCGCCGACTTCTCCGCCTCCGCCCCGACCCCCGTCAACGCGGCCGGCGAGACGTCCGGCGGCGGCCAGGAGCCGGAGGAGCCCGGCCCGACCGAGCCCGGCCCCGTCCGGATCCACGACATCCAGGGCACCACCCGTATCTCCCCGCTCGACGGCACGGCGGTCACCGGCGTGCCGGGTACCGTCATCGGCGTACGGGCCACGGGCTCGCGCGGCTTCTGGATCCAGGACACCGCGCCCGACGGCGACGCCCGCACCAGCGAGGGCCTGTTCGTCTACACCGGCTCCGCCGCACCGGCCGTCAAGGTCGGCGACGCGGTCCTGGTGAGCGGCAAGGTGGCCGAGTACTACCCGGGCACCGGCACCCAGTCGATCACGCAGCTGACCGCGCCGCGCACCACCGTCCTCTCCTCCGGCAACGCACTGCCCGCGCCGGTCGTCCTCGACGCCCGCTCGGTGCCCGGCCGTTACGTGCCCTCGGCGGGCGGCGGCGCCATCGACGCGCTGCCCCTGGAGCCGAAGCGCTACGCCCTGGACCTGTACGAGGCCCTGGAGGGCGCCCGGGTCCAGATCGCCGACACCCGGGTGACCGGGGCGACGACGGCGTACGACGAGATCTGGGTGACGGTCAAGCCGAAGGAGAAGCCGACCCGGCGCGGCGGCACGCTCTACGCCTCGTACACGGACCAGAACACCGGCCGGCTCAAGGTGATGTCGCTGGACCCGGCGCAGCCGGTCCCCACGGCCAACGTGGGTGACGTGCTGAAGGGCCGCACCACGGGCGTGCTCGACTACGCCTCGTACGGCGGCTACAACGTGCAGGCCACCGGGCTGGGCACGCACGTCGACAAGAAGCTGCGGCGCGAGGTGACCCGCAAGCAGAAGAAGGACGAGCTGGCGGTCGCCACGTACAACGTGGAGAACCTGGACGCGGCCGACCCGCAGGCCAAGTTCGACACGCTGGCCGAGGGCATCGCGGTCAACCTCTCCTCCCCCGACATCGTCTCGCTGGAGGAGATCCAGGACGACAACGGTCCGGTCAACGACGGCACGGTGGGCTCCGAGGCGACGCTGAAGCGGTTCACGGACGCGATCGTCGCCAAGGGCGGCCCGCGCTACGCCTGGCGCTACATCGCCCCCGAGAACAACAAGGACGGCGGCGAGCCCGGCGGCAACATCCGCAACGTCCTGCTCCACAACGCCCAGCGGGTCTCCTTCGCCGACCGGCCGGGCGGCGACGCCACCACGCCGGTCCAGGCGGTCAAGACCCGCAAGGGTGTCCAGCTCTCCGTCTCCCCCGGCCGGATCAACCCGGCGAGCCCGGCGTGGGAGGCCAGCCGCAAGCCGCTGGTGGGCGAGTTCACCTTCCGGGGCAAGCCGGTCTTCGTCATCGGCAACCACTTCGGCTCCAAGGGCGGCGACCAGCCGCTGCACGGCCGCTACCAGGAGCCGAACCGCTCCTCGGAGGCCAAGCGGATCCAGCAGGCCGCCGAGGTGAACGCCTTCGTCACGTCGCTGCTGAAGGCGGACAAGTCGGCGCGGGTGGTGGCGCTCGGGGACTTCAACGACTTCGAGTTCTCCCCGACGTTCACGGCACTGACCCAGGGCAAGGTGCTCAAGCCCCTGATCAAGACGCTGCCCTCCTCGGAGCGGTACAGCTACGTCTTCGACGGCAACTCGCAGACGCTGGACCACATCCTGACGAGCCCGGCGGTCCGGCGCTTCGACTACGACGTGGTGCACATCAACGCCGAGTTCGCCGACCAGGCGAGCGACCACGACCCGCAGGTGGTGCGGATCAAGGCCGGCGGCTTCCGGCACTGAGCCGGAGGCACCCGGGCGGGCCGGACCCTCAGGTCCGGCCCGCCGGGGCACCCGCCTGTCGCGGCAGACTGACGGGGGCACCCACGCGCGCACCCTTCGTCTCCGCCTCCGTCTCCGTGAAGAACCGGGCCACCAGCTCCGCGACCTCGAAGGCCCGTTCCAGGACCACCCAGTGGTCGGACTCCGGAACCGTCAGGAACCGGCTGCCCTCGATGGTCGCCGCGAACTCCCGCTGCCGCTCCGGCGAGGTCACCGTGTCGTGCTCCCCGGCGAAGACCAGGGCCGGTACACCGCTCAGCCCGCCGGAGAAGTCCGGCCGGTCGGCCAGCGCCCGGTAGAGCGAGTTGGTCGCGTGCGGGGAGTGGGTGAGCGCGTGCAGGAACGAACGGCGTACATAGCGGCGGGCCAACTCCCGTCGGTGCACGTTACGTTCAGGGTCCAGGCACATCAGCGCGTCGGCGGCCGTCGCCGCGAACCCCTCGCGGTCCCCGCCCGCGAGCAGCTCCCGCGCCCGCTCCCAGCACTCCACCTGGTCCTCGTCGATATGGACCGGTACGCCGCCGAGGGCGAGCCGGGCGACCCGCTCGGGATGGCGTTGCGCGAAGCCGAAGGCGATGGCGGTGCCGTAGGAGAAGCCGAAGAGGTTCAGCCGGGGGGCGCCGAGGTCGTCGGCGATCCGGAGCACGGCCCGCCGCAGGATGTCGGCGCTGGGCCCGGGCGGCAGGGGGTCGGCGGAGCCCATGCCGGGCAGGTCGGCGGTGACCACGTCGGTCGCCGGGCCCAGGTGGTCGTCCATCTGCGGCCAGCCGTACATGCCCTGGAGGGCGCCGCCGAGGACGAGCGCGGGTTCGGTGGCGGGGGCGCCGCCGTCGGAGGCGTGCGGCAGGACGCGGTAGCTGTACCGCACTCCGTCCACCGACAGCGTCCGGATGATCTCCTCTGGCATCGTTCTCCCCAACTCCCTTCCGCTCAGGCCCTGGTGAGGACGAGCGCCGCGTTGTGTCCGCCGAAGCCGAGCGAGGTCTTCACCGCGCAGTCGAAGGAGGCGCCGCGGGCCTCCTTGGCGACGACGTCCATCTCGATCTGCGGGTCGGGGGCGTCCAAGTTGACGGTGGGCGGGACCAGTTGGTGCTGGAGGGCCAGCACGGTCAGCGCGGCCTCGATGCCGCCGGCCGCGCCGAGGGTGTGCCCGGTCATCGCCTTGGTGGAGGTGACGAGGGGGCTTTCGCCGAGGACGCGGCGGAGCATGGTGGCCTCGATGAGGTCGTTGGAGAGCGTCGAGGTGCCGTGCGCGTTGACGTGTCCGACGTCGGCCGGGGAGATCCCGGCGTCCGCGAGGGCGGTGCGCAGGGCGCGTTCGATGCCGAGCCCGTCGGGGTCCGGGGCGACGGCGGAGTGGGCGTCGCTGGAGGCCCCGTAACCGTTCACATGGGCGCGGACGGTGGCGCCGCGGGCGCGGGCGTGCTCGGGGTGCTCCAGGACGAGGAGGCCCGCGCCCTCGCCGACGACGAAGCCGTCGCGGTGGGTGTCGAAGGGGCGGCAGGCGGCCGTGGGGTCCTCGCGGCGGGTGGAGACGGCCTTGAGGCTGCACGCGCTGGCGATCAGCAGCCGGGTGCAGGTGGATTCGGCGCCGCCCGCGATGACGATGTCGCAGGCCCCGGAGCGGAGCATCTGGTGGGCGGTGCCGATGGCGACGGTCCCGGAGGAGCAGGCGGTGGAGACGGCCTGGCTGGGGCCCTGCACCCCGAGGTCCAGACTGACGCTGCTGGCCGCGCCGTTGACGACGCTGAGGGGGGCGAGCTTCGGGGAGACCCGGCGGGCGCCGCGCTCGGCGAGGGTGGCGTGCTGCTCGTCGTAGAAGGGCAGCCCGCCGTGGGCCGAGCCGATGACGATGCCGACGCGGCCGCTGTCCCAGAGGGCCGGGTCGAGCCCGGCGTCCGCGACCGCCTCGCGGGCGGCGATGACGGCGAGCTGGGCGAAGCGGTCCATCAGCCGCTGGGCGGCCACCCCGAGCAGCTCGCGCGGGTCGCAGTCGGTGACGGAGTAGAAGAAGTCGCAGGGCAGGCCGTCCAGTTCGGGCCGGGGGCCGACGGACGGGGCGAGCCCTTCGGTGACGCCGTGCCAGGCGGCCCGGGCGCCCGTACCGGCCGCGGTGACCAGGCCGACCCCGGTCACGGCGGCGGCGAACGGGGCGAGCGGCGTACGCCGGTAGGGCGCGGGGGCCGCCGGGGCGCTCATGCGGTGGCCTTCACGTGGACGACCTCGATCAGCCGGCCGAGAGTGTCGCGCGAGGTGAGCGCGACATCCTCCAGGTCGACGTCCAGCCGGTCCTCGATGAGCAGCCGCAGCTCCTCCAGGGCGAGGGAGTCCAGCCGCAGCCGGTGCAGCGGAACGTCGGGGCCGAGAGCCTCGGGGTCGGTTCCGAACTTCGCTACCAGCAGGGCGCTGATCTCTTCCGAGGTGCTCATTGGCGCTCCTGGGCTCAGTGACGCGGTGACGCCGGCCGCGCGGGTTGGGGGTGGGGTGGGGAGGGGCCATCGGGGGACGCCGGCTGCTCCGGAAGGACCCTTTATACGCCTTCACCGAGGGGTTCCCGGCCCGCGTTCCCCCGTGCGGTGGCAGCCCTGTCCAGGTGTACGAATCCCCCGGTGCGGCCGGACGGGGGTGCAGGATGGAGGGAGGGACCGTACGAGCGGAAGGAGAGGCGCATGGCGGAGGAAGCGGACGGAGCGACGGAGGTCGAGGTCAGCCCCACCGGCTGGGTGGCCCGGCAGGCCGAGCTGTACGAGTCGTCCGGCGGCACGAAGGGCACGACCCAGCTCGGGGTCCCGTGTCTGCTGATGGACTACGTGGGGCGGCGCAGCGGGATCGTCCGGCGGACGGTGCTGATGTACGGGCGGGACGGCGAGGACTACCTGATCGTGGCCTCCAACGGCGGCTCGGACCGCCCGCCGCTCTGGTACCTGAACCTGCGGGCGGACCCCGAGGTGGAGCTCCGGGTGGGCACCGAGCGCTTCCCGGCCGTCGCGGCGACCCTCCCGGCCGAGGAGAAGGCCCGGGTCTGGCCGGGGCTGGTGGAGCTGTTCCCGCGCTACGCGCAGTACCAGGCGGGCACCGAGCGCGACATCCCGGTGGTCCGGCTGACCAGGCGCTGACGGGGCGCCGCCGGGGCCGGGCGGCGTGATACTGATCGCCCCACCATGGTGGGGATTCCCTGTCGATGTTCAGATGCTCAGATGTTCAGATGCTTTGAGAGGAGCCGTTCATGACCACGGCGAAAGACCTGTTCATCATCGCCATGGACCCGAGGCCGGACCGCTCCGTGGGGCAGGGCGACCTGTCGCTCGCCCTCGCGGGAGCCGAGCTGATCGATCTGATCGACGCGGGTGCCGTCACCGTGGACGAGGACCGCATCGTGCCGGACGAGGCGTCGGCGCCGCAGGACGGGCTCCTCGGCGAAGCCGCGGCCCTGCTCATCCGGGAGTCGCCCCACGAGCGGATCGAGGACTGGCTCTGGCGCCGGGGCCGGGACCTCGCGGCCGCCTACCAGGCGGCGCTGGAGGAGGACGGTGAGCTGACCCGGAAGCGGAGCGGCCGGCTCTCCTTCGGCTCGGAGCGCGTGGAGCCGGTCGACACGCCTGCCCGCCGCGCGGCGGTCGAGCGCTGGGAGGAGCGGGAACCCGTCCTGGCCGCGCTCGCCTCGGCGATCGGCGTCGAGGGCGGACCGTCCGGCGTCGAGGGCGGACCGTCGGGTGTCGAGGGCGGAGCGTCGGATGAGGAACCCGGCCTCGACGACGAGGCGGTGACGGTCGTGGTGACCGCCGTCCACGACGCGGTGATGGAGCTGGAAGCCGTACGCCAGCGGCGGACGATCGAGAACTCGGCGTTCGCCAACCTCTGGCGCGGCCCCTGAGGCGGAGGAGCGCACCGGGCCCTGTGCCGAACCGGCTAACCGGCTAACCGGCTAACCGAGGAGCGCACCCCCTGCCCTGAGCCGGGAGTTCTGCCTAGACTCCGCGATCATGACCATGAAAACGGTTCAGGCCGACCCGTCCGCCCTCGGCGGCCCCGCTCTCTTCGACACCATGTCCACCATGCGCGCCATGCGCCGCCTCAAGCCGGACGCCGTACCGGACGAGACGATCGATCAGCTCATACAGGCCGCCGTCTGGGGACCCAGCGGCGGCAACATGCAGTGTTACGAGTACGTCGTGGTGACCGACCGTGAGGTGATGGCCCGGCTCGCGCCGCTGTGGAAGCGGTGCGTGGACTCCTACCTCGCGACGACCGGGAAGTACGCGCCCGAGGGCATGGACGAGGCGGCGTACGGGCGGATGGTCGCGGCGATCGAGTACCAGCGCGACCACTTCGCCGACACCCCCGCGCTGATCATTCCGTGCTACCGCTTCCCGGCGCCGCGGCTCGACGAGGAGGGCCTGATCGCCTCCGCGCAGGCGCTCGGCCCGGAGGCGAGTGAGCGGATGATGACCTCTCAGACACGCTTCCAGGCGCTGGCGGAGGGTTCCTGCGTCTACCCCGGCGTCCAGAACCTGCTGCTCGCGGCCCGGGGTCTCGGCCTCGCGGCGAACATCACCATCTGGCACCTGTTCCTGGAGCAGGAGTGGAAGCAGGAGCTCGGCATCCCGGAGGACATGGCGACGTTCGCCGCCGTTCCGGTGGGGTGGCCGCAGGGCAACTTCGGACCGGTCCGGCGCCGCCCGGTGGCGGACGTCATCCACCGGAACCGCTGGTAGCGAGGGCGGGGCCGATCGGCCCATCGCACCCCCTGTCGGGTGATACCCCCCGTCACCCGACAGGCCCTAATAGCCCGTCAACTTCCTTACTTTGCAGGCCAGTTGCACGACACGCCGCGACTCGGCCGCCATTGTCATGCCCTTCTCACCTCGCTAGCCTGGGTGCGCTCGCAGCCCCTTGCGTCCTGCACCCCGGACCGGGGCTGCTCTCTTCTCCTCCCGCGGATTTCCCCACAGATTCCCCACAGAGCAGGAGCACCCATGCCCAGAAGTCCCGTCGTCGCCCGCACCCGGGCCGGCGCGTCCGTCCTGGCGGCCCTCACGGTCACCGCGCTGGTCGCCACCGGCCAGCCGGCGACCGCCGCCCCCGCCCCGCCCGCCGCCGAACCGCTGAACCGGGCCTTCGACCGGGCGGCGCGGGAGTACGGCGTCCCGCGCGATCTGCTGGCCGCCGTCGGCTACGGCGAGAGCCGCCTCGACGGCCACGCGGGCAAGCCCAGCCAGGCGAACGGCTACGGGGTGATGCACCTGGCGAGCAACCCCGACAACCGCTCGCTGGAGAAGGCCGCGGCGCTGACCGGGGAGCCGGCCGACCGGCTGCGCCGGGACACCGCGGCGAACATCCTCGGCGGCGCCGCCGTCCTGCGCGACCACGCCGACCGCCTCGGCCTGAACCGTACGGAGCGGCGGGACGTGAACGCCTGGTACCCGGCGGTCGCCCGGTACAGCGAGGCCGAGGGCCCGGCGGCGGCGCTCTACGCGGACACGGTGTTCACCTTCCTCGCCCAGGGCCTGACCACGACGGCCCCCGGCGGCGAGACGGTACGGGTGCCCTCCCGCCCGGTCGCCCCGGACAAGGACGAGGTCTCCGCCGCCGGGGTCTACGCGCAGAGCCCCGACTACCCCTCGGCGCTCTGGGTCCCCGCCTCCTCCCAGAACTACGCCACCGGGCGGACCGCGACCATCAACAAGGTGGTCGTCCATGTCACGCAGGGCTCGTACGCCGGTTCCATCAGCTGGTTCCAGAACCCGGCGTCCCAGGTCAGCGCCCACTACGTGATCCGCTCCTCGGACGGCGAGATCACCCAGACGGTCCGCGACGCCAACACCGCCTGGCACGCCCGCAGCGCCAACTCCTCCTCCATCGGCCTGGAGCACGAGGGGTGGGTCGACAACCCGGCCTGGTTCACCGACGCGATGTACCGCTCCTCCGCCGCGCTCACCAAGCACCTCGCCGCGCGGTACAGCATCCCGAAGGACCGGTCGCACATCATCGGCCACAGCGAGGCGCCGGGGGCCACCCACACCGACCCCGGGCCCAACTGGGACTGGAACCACTACATGCAGCTGGTCGGGGGCAGCCCCGGCACCCCCGGTGACAGCCTGACCTTCCCCTCGTACGCGGTCCAGCAGTCGGGCTCGTCGGGCCCGCAGGTGAAGGCCGTCCAGCAGCTGCTCAACGCCCAGGGGTACGCGGCGGGCTCGGCGGACGGCATCTTCGGCCCGGCCACCAAGAGCGCCACCCAGGCGTTCCAGCGGGCCCGCTCCCTCACCGCGGACGGCGCGGTCGGCCCGAAGACCTGGACGGCCCTGCTCTCCGCCGGCACCACCCCCGCCCTCGCCCGGGGCAGCTCCGGCGACGCGGTGAAGCGCCTCCAGCGCTCCCTGACGGCGGCGCTCGGCACCACGGTGAACGCCGACGGCAGCTTCGGCCCGACGACGGAGACGGCAGTCCGCACCTACCAGTCCAGCCGCGGCCTGAGCGTCGACGGCAAGGTGGGCCCGGCCACGTGGGGGGCGCTGCAGGCGGGGCGCTGAGCGACCGGAACATGACCGTGTGCCGGTGCGCCCCGGGGGCAGTCCCCCACGCACCGGCACCGACCCCGGCCCCTGATCACTCCGTGCCGCTGCCGACCGGGTACCCGATCTCCTTGATGTCCTCGGCCAGCTCAGCAGGCGCCCGCCGCGGGTTGAGCGCGGCGACGAGCTCGTCGGTCAGCGGCCGGAGCGCGTAGACATGGCGTACGGCTTCGGGGTCGAGCCGGACCTCGAAGTAGTCCTCGGCCCAATCCTGGTAGGACTCCGGGGTCCCCGTGGTGAGGAGCTGGAAGAGCCAGTCCGCGCCGTCGGAGTCCTCGCCCTCCTCCGGGAACTCGATGCTCCCCGCCCGCCAGCGGTCGTCGGTGTTCTCGCGCCAGAGGCAGGCGGTGACCACCGGGAGGCCGGACTCGTCGGTGAACGAGGGCTCGTCGACGTACTCCCGGAAGACGGCCGGGACCTCGTCGAGGACGCCGGGCCAGGGGCCGTCGTCCACGTAGGGGCTCATCGGGGACTCGTGGTCGAAGCCGCGCACGTAGACCCCGGCGGCGGAGAAGACCAGGGAGTACTCACCGCCCGCGCCGTCCCGCATCGAGGCCATCGCCTCTGTCGGCGACCAGTACGCGTCGAAGCTGTGCCAGCGGCGGTCCCATTCCGGGCAGAGGATCGCGTCCAGCATCGCCAGGGAGCGGCAGAGGTCGCGGAGGGGGGATATGCCCGGCAGCCTGCGGGCGACGTCATGAACGCTCATGCGCTCATCCAACCGCACGGGCCGGCGCCCCTCGCACGTGGTCCCGCGCCCCCTCGGTGGGGAGGCGCGGGACCGCGTCAGCGGGTCACTTCAGGCCGAAGGCCCTGATGATCTCCTGGTCCACGACCAGCCCGCCGGGGCCCTCCGCGTGTGCCTTGAGCGAGACCGAGGTCGCGCCCTTGGCGGGGGTGCGGAACGTGGCGGTCCACTCGCCCGAGGCCTCTCTGCGCAGGTCGGCCTTGGTCCAGTGCTTGCCGTCGTCGTAACTCACCGACAGCGACGCCTTGTTCGCCTTCACCGCACCCGGCAGCCACTCCTGGGTGCCGGAGGAGAGGCCGATCTCGGTCCGGCGGCCGGAGCGGACGTCGCCGGCCAGGTCGGTGTCGACGGCGTAGTCCAGCTGGAGCAGCGGGATGTCGGCCTGGTAGGGACCGTCCGGGTCGAGCGCGCCCGAGACGAAGCCCCACTCGGTGTGCGTACGTGTGGAGGTCTTCCAGGTCTTCGCGTCCCGGACCGAGTCGATGACCAGGCGGTACGGGAGCTTCTGCGGCGACAGGTCCCAGGCGTGGCCCGCCCTGCCCGCGCCCTTCTTGATCAACGTGTCGCCCTGGTGGAAGGCGTACGACGTGGTGTCGTACTCGTCCTCGGGCATCGAGCCGGAGTGGCCCGCGCCCGCGTCCGTCCACGGGGTGATGTTGAACTGCACGTCGTTCGTGGCCGTCCGGAACGGGCCCCAGTAGCCGGTGCCCAGGCGCGGGCGGGCGACCGGGGCGAACCACTCGGCCCGGTAGTCCCTGCCCGGCCGGTAGTCCAGCTGCGCGCTGCGCATCTCGTGGGCCCGGTCGGACTGTTCGGCGTTGAGGACCGAGTGGTTCTCGTACCAGAAGGAGTCGCCGGGGAGCGGGTTGACCCACTCGGTGCGGGTCCCGGGGAACTTCTCGTACTCCTCGAAGCCGAGACCGGGGCCGTAGTCCGGGATGTCGTAGCGGTAGCCCGCGCCGAGCGCCGCCTGGTGGCCGTAGAAGGTGTTGGTCACCTTCGCCAGGTCACGGGTGGACGGGGCGAAGGCCAGCGAGCGGTCCGGGATGGTGCCGTCGTGGCGGTCCACCAGGTCGTAGACGTACGAGGCGTGCTTCTTCTGGTCGACGCTCACCTTCTTGCCGCGCTGCGCGGCCCGGATCAGGGTGTCGCCCGCGAGCCTCTGGACCGAGGCGACGGGGATCGTGGACTGCTCGCCCCAGGGGACGTAGGACTCCATCGCTCGGCCCCGGCCGTCGTGGACGACGAACAGCGCCTCGGCTCCGGCGGCCACGGCGGCGGCCAGCCGGTCGGCGGGGGCGACCGTGTCGCTGCGGGTGACCACCACGGCCTTGCCGCGCGCGTTCAGGCCCTGGTAGTCGGCGGCCGCGCCCTTGCCCGCGTACACGGCGGTCAGCTTCTGCTCGCTGTCCTCGGCGACGAGCGAGCCGTTCTGGACGGTGACCGGGACGTCCTGGCCGTCGGCGGTGACGTCGATCAGCTCCTCGCCCTGGCGCCAGCGGGTCAGGAAGCTGAAGTCGCCCTCCTTGACCCTCTTGGTGGGGCTCGCCCACAACTGGTCGTAGGTGAGAGGGATTTGGTACGCGTCGCGCTGGACCGTGCCGTCCGGAGCCGTGCGCGCCATGTCGTAGCGGAGCTGGCGGGTCTCGGTCTCCTTCGGGGTGCGCACGCTCACCTTGCGGGCCTTGGAGGCGTCGAGGGTGACGGTGGTGGAGCCGGTGAGGATCGTCTCGGGGGCCGCGAGGAAGGCGACGGCCTTCGCGTCGGGGCGGTCGCCGTCGATGTCGACGGAGGCCCAGGCGGTGTAGTTGCCGGGCGGGAGGCGCAGCGTGGTGTCCCCGGTGACCTGGACGAGGCCCAGCTGCGGGTCGCCCAGTTCGGCGAGGACGACCAGGCCGTCCATCGGCTTGCCCGCGCGGTCGCGGAGCTTCAGCGTCAGGTCGTGGAGCTCCTTCTCCTTGGTGAGCGCGAAGCCGGTGTGCGCGACGGTGGTGCCCGCCGCGTCGGTGGCGGTGACCTGGCCGGAGAACGTGGTGTCGTTGGGCACCTTCGCCGGGTCCAGGGAGAGCACTGCCTCGGCCGTGGCGCCTGCCGGGACGGTCAGCGTGGAGGTGGAGAGCGTGTAGGCCGCCTCGTCGGTGTCCGTGGCCAGGTCGAGGGTGATGTCCTCATCACCCGTGTTGCGGTAGGTGATCGTGCGTTCGGCGACCGGGTCGGACGGGCTGTGCGGCCAGTCGTACGAGGCGACCTGGACCGAGCCCGTGGCCTCGATCGTCGTGTCGATCGCCGCCTTCACATCGAGCCGGCCGACCCCTTGCTCGTACGGGGTGTACGCGTCGAGCTTCTTGGACGAGGCCATCAGCGCGTCCTTGATGCGCTGACCGCTCCAGTCGGGGTGACGCTGCTTCAGAATCGCTGCCGCGCCCGCGACATGGGGCGTCGCCATCGACGTACCGGACATCGATCGGTACATCCCCTCGACGCCCGGGACCGACTGGGAGGCCGCGGCGCTGATGTCGACGCCGGGGGCCGACAGGTCCGGCTTCAGGCCGTGCGAGCGGACCAGCGGGCCCATGGAGGAGAAGTTCGCGCGGGCGTCCTGCTTGTCGACGGCGGCGATGGTGAGCGCCTTCTCCGCCGAGCCGGGCGAGCCGATGGTGCCCGCCCCGTACGCGTTGCCGGCGGCGATCACGAAGAGCGGACCGCCGTCCGCCGAGAGGGAGTTGACCGCCTGGGACATCGGGTCGCCGCCGTCGTCCGGTACCGGGGAGCCCAGGCTCATGGAGACGACGTCGGCCCCTTCGGCCGTCGCCCACTCCATGGCCTCGATGATCCCGGAGTCCGCGCCGGACCCCTCGTCGCTGAGCACCTTGCCGACGAGCAGATCGGCCGCCGGGGCGACCCCCTTGTTGGCACCGTCGGACGCGGCGCCCGAACCGGCGATGGTGGAGGCGACATGCGTGCCGTGGCCGTTGCGGTCCTCCACCTCCTCACCGGGGATGAAGCTGCGGGAGCCGACGATACGGTCCTTGACGTCCGGGTGGCCGGCGTCGATCCCGGTGTCCAGGACGGCGACCTTGGTGCCCTTCCCGTCGAACCCGGCGGCCCACGCCTGCGGGGCGTTCACCTGCGGCACCGAGTCCGCCAGCAGGGCCTCGGATCGGCCGTCCAGCCAGAGCTTCGCGATCCCGCCGTCGAGTGAACGGGCCCCGGGTGTACGGGTGATGGCGTCCCGGGACGTACGGGTGATGGCGTCCCAGAACGTCCGCACGCCGCCCTTGTCGGCCTGGAGCGCCGCGCCCTGGATCGAGGTGAGCGTACGGGTCTTCTTCGCGCCGCGCGGGGCGGCCGGAAGCGCCCGGGCCTTCCCCTTCGCCGCCGGGTAGGTCGCGATCAGCGGGACGGAACCGGTGCCCTCATCGTCGTACCCCATCCGCACCAGGGCCGAGACGTTGAAGAGCCGCCGGTCCAGCCTGCCCGCCGCGAGGAGCGCGGTGGCCTCGTCGGGCAGGACGTGGAGGTCGCCGCCCGCCTGCTGGATACGGACCCCGCCGCTCGCCCCGTCGGGACGGTCCACGGTGACGGTGTCCTGGTCGCCGGGCCCGTCCACGTACCGCACGACGTCCCCGGTGACGAGGGTGACCGTGCGTATCCCGGAGCGCGGGGCCTCGGCGTCGGTGGCGGGTGCGGGGACGGCGGAGGCCGTGCCCGCGAAAGGAACCAACAGGGAGCCCAGGAGCGCTGCCGAGGTGGCCAGGAGGAGGG
Source organism: Streptomyces cyaneofuscatus (assembly GCF_033109485.1). NCBI lineage: Bacteria > Bacillati > Actinomycetota > Actinomycetes > Kitasatosporales > Streptomycetaceae > Streptomyces > Streptomyces cyaneofuscatus. Next base: position 1,288,597 of record NZ_CP137002.1, read on the forward strand.
CTCGGCGTCCTGGGCGCGCGGATCTCGCCCGGCCGGGAACGGAGGAGGGGGAAGAAGTCATGCAGCTGATCTACCGGTTGAGCCGGGGTGTCCGCTGCGTTCGGGGCTGGCAGGAAGCCGCCGTGGCGGTTACCCGCCCGGCGTGGACCAGGGGTTTCAGGCCACCGACGCCAGGGGTTGTCCGCTGCTGTCGTGGTGGATGGGGGTATGGGCCCCGGTGAGCGGTACGCCGCTGCCGCCGCGCCGGACCGCGACGATCTCGGCGGCGATGGACAGGGCCGTCTCCTCCGGCGTACGGGCTCCGAGGTCGAGGCCGATCGGCGAGTGCAGCCGGGCCAGTTCACGGTCGGTGAGGCCGACCTCGCGCAGCCTGTCGTTGCGCTCCAGGTGCGTGCGCCGCGAGCCCATCGCGCCGACGTAGGCGACCGGGAGCCGCAGGGCGGCCTCCAGCAGGGGTACGTCGAACTTGGCGTCGTGGGTGAGGACGCAGAGCACCGTACGGGCGTCGGTGGCGGTCTCCGCGAGGTAGCGGTGGGGCCAGTCGACGACGATCTCGTCGGCGTCGGGGAAGCGGGCGGCGGTGGCGAAGACCGGTCGGGCGTCGCAGACGGTGACCCGGTAGCCGAGGAACTTCCCGGCGCGCACGAGGGCGGCGGCGAAGTCGATGGCGCCGAAGACGATCATGCGGGGCGGGGGCACGCTGGACTCAACCAGGAGCTGGATCGGCCGGCCGCAGCGGGAGCCCTCGGCGCCGATGGCGAGCGGGCCGGTGCGGCCCGCGTCCAGCAGGGCCCGGGTCTCGGCCGCGGCGGTCCGGTCCAGCGCCGGGTGGCCGCCGAGCCCGCCCTCGTAACTCCCGTCGGGCCGGACCAGGAGCGGGGATCCGAGCAGCTCCTCGGGGCCCTCCGTGACGCGGGCCAGGGCGGCCGCCGCCCCCTCGGCGGCGGCCGCGAGCGCCGCGGCGAACACCGGGCGGGCGGGATCGTCCGCCCGTACCGGTGTGACCAGGATGTCGATGATGCCGCCGCAGGTCAGGCCGACCGCGAAGGCGTCCTCGTCGCTGTAGCCGAAGCGCTCGCGGACGGACTTCCCGTCCTCGAGGGCCTGTTGGCACAGTTCGTAGACGGCGCCCTCCACACAGCCGCCGGAGACCGAGCCGATGGCCGTTCCGTCGGCGTCGACGGCGAGGGCGGCACCCGGCTGCCGGGGCGCGCTGCCGCCGACCGCCACCACGGTGGCGACGGCGAACGCGCGTCCCTGCGAGACCCACCGGTGAAGCTCTTCGGCGATGTCCAGCATGGCGACTCTCCTTAGGTGAGGGAGGGGTTGGTCGGCCGGCGTCAGTGGACGCCGAGCCAGCTCTCGATCGGGTTGAGGGCGAAGAAGACGATGAAGATCACCGTCAGCCCCCACATGAAGGCCCCGACCTCGCGGGCCCGGCCCTGGGCGAGCTTGATGGCGGAGTACGCGATGACACCCGCGGCGACACCGGTGGTGATGGTGTACGTGAAGGGCATCAGGACCACGGTCAGGAAGACCGGGATGGCGACGGAGCGGTCGCTCCAGTCCACGTGCCGGGCGTTCTGCATCATCATCGCGCCGATGACGACGAGGGCGGCCGAGGCCACCTCGGTCGGGACGATCGCGGTGAGCGGGGTGAAGAAGAGGCAGGCGGCGAAGAAGAGGCCGGTGACGGCGGAGGCCAGCCCGGTCCGGGCCCCCTCGCCGACTCCGGTGGCCGATTCGACGAAGACCGTCTGGCCGGAGCCCGAGGCGACACCGCCGATGACGCCGCCGGCGCCGTCGATGAACAGCGCCTTGGACAGGCCCGGCATGCGGCCCTTGTCGTCGGCGAGCTTGGCCTCGGTGCCGACGCCGATGATGGTGGCCATCGCGTCGAAGAAGCCGGCCAGCACAAGGGTGAAGACGATCATGCCGACGGTCATCACACCGACATCGCCCCAGCCGCCGAACTCGACGTTGCCGAAGAGCGAGAAGTCGGGGGTGGCGACCGCGCTGCCCTCCAGGGCCGGCGGGCCGCTGCTCCAGGACTTCGCGGGGATGTCGACGATCGCGTTGATGACGATCGCCACCAGCGTGCCGACGATGATGCCGATCAGGATCGCGCCGGGGATGTTGCGCGCCTGGAGCATGAAGATCAGGAGCAGGGTCACGCAGAAGATCAGGACGGGCCAGCCGGCGAGTTCACCAGCCGGGCCGAGGGAGACGGGGGTCGCCGTGCCCTGGTGGACGAAGCCGGCCTTGTAGAGGCCGATGAGGGCGATGAAGAGCCCGATGCCCATGGTGATGCCGTGCTTGAGCGCGAGCGGGATCGCGTTCATGATCATCTCGCGGAGACCGGTGACCACCAGGAGGCAGATCACCACACCGTAGATCACGCACATGCCCATGGCCTGCGGCCAGGTCATGTTCGGCGCGACCTGCGAGGCGAGCACACCGGAGACGCTGAGTCCGGCGGCGAGCGCCAGGGGCACCTTGCCGACGAAGCCCATGAGCAGGGTTGTCGCCGCCGCCGCGAAGGCGGTCGCGGTGATCAGGCCCGGCTGGCTGAGGAGGTTGCCGTTGACGTCCTCCCCGCCGAGGATCAGCGGGTTGAGCAGGAGGATGTACGCCATGGCCATGAAGGTCGTGACGCCGCCGCGCACCTCGCGCGCGACCGTGGAGCCTCGTTCGGATATGTGGAAGTACCGGTCGAGCCATGATCTTCCGGCGGGGACGCGCGAGCCGGGGCCCGCGGATTCCGGACTGGTCTTCGGTTCCACTGACTGCTGGGTCATGATGCCTGACTCCCAAGGTTCACAGGGGCACCCGCTTGGAGATTCCTGAATGCGGGATTTGGGATGACTGCGTCGGCTGCACGACCCGGGGACGGCCGGGACGAACTGTTGAAGCAGATACGGATGTGCCGGCGGCACGGATGATCCGTGAGGCGCTGCCGTGTCCGGCGTGGGCCGGCGTACGGCGAAGAACCGCGAGCGGTGCGGTGCTTGGAGTCTCCGGGCGGTGCGGGATGCGGAAAAGTGTGACGTTCTCGGCTCAGCACACCGCCCGGAGAGTTCGGGGGGGGACCGCTCGGAGGCGGCGGGGCCGGGGATCACCCGGCCCCGGTCTCTCAAGTACCGGTGAGGTGCTCGGGGCGTACCGGGGTCCTGTTGAGCTCAAGTCCCGTCGCGTTCCGGATCGCCGCGAGGACGGCCGGGGTGGACGACAGGGTGGGGGCCTCGCCGATGCCGCGCAGCCCGTACGGGGCGTGCTCGTCGGCGAGTTCGAGCACGTCGACGGGGATGGTCGGCGTGTCGAGGATGGTGGGGAGGAGGTAGTCCGTGAAGGAGGGGTTGCGCACCTTCGCGGTCTGCGGGTCGACGATGATCTCCTCCATCACCGCGACACCCATGCCCTGGAGCGTGCCGCCCTGGATCTGGCCGAGCACGGAGAGCGGGTTGAGCGCCTTGCCGACGTCCTGGGCGCAGGCCAGTTCGATGACCTTGACCAGGCCGAGCTCGGTGTCGACCTCGACGACCGCGCGGTGCGCGGCGAAGGAGTACTGGACGTGACCGTTGCCCTGTCCGGTGCGCAGGTCGAACGCCTCGGTGGGCCGGTGGCGCCACTCCAGCTCGATGTCGATCGCCTCGTCCTCCAGGACGTCGGCCACGTCGGCCAGCACCTCACCGCCGTCGGTGACGACCTTGCCGCCCTCCAGGAGGAGTTCGGCGGTGGCCCAGGCCGGGTGGTAGGTGCCGAACTTGGTGCGGCCGAGCTCCAGGACCTTCTCCCGTACGGCTTCGCAGGAGTTCTTGACCGCGCCGCCGGTGACGTACGTCTGGCGGGAGGCGGAGGTGGATCCGGCGGAGCCGACGCGGGTGTCGGCGGGGTGGATGGTGACCTGGTTGACACCGAGTTCGGTACGGGCGATCTGGGCGTGGACCGTGACGCCGCCCTGGCCGACCTCGGCCATCGCGGTGTGCACGGTGGCGACCGCCTCACCGTTGATGACCTCCATCCGCACGCGGGCGGTGGAGTAGTCGTCGAAGCCCTCGGAGAAGCCGACGTTCTTCAGGCCGACGGCGTAGCCGATGCCCCGGACGACGCCTTCGCCGTGGGTGGTGTTGGAGAGCCCGCCGGGCAGGGCCCGCACGTCGATGGAGGTGCCCTCGCTGCCCGCCGCCAGCCACTGCTGCTCGGGCGGCAGCGGCCGGGACTTGACCCGGCGCAGCAGCTCGGCGACCGGGGCCGGCGAGTCGCAGGGCTGTCCGGTGGGCAGCAGGGTGCCCTGTTCCATGGCGTTGAGCTGCCGGAACTCCACCGGGTCCATGTCCAGCTTCGCGGCGAGCTTGTCCATCTGCGCCTCGTAGGCGAAGCACGCTTGGACCGCGCCGAAGCCGCGCATCGCGCCGCAGGGCGGGTTGTTGGTGTAGAGCGCGACCGCCTCGATGTCGACGTCCTCGATCTTGTACGGACCGACCGAGAGCGAGGAGGCGTTGCCGACGACCGCCGGGGAGGCGGAGGCGTAGGCGCCGCCGTCCAGGACGATGCGGCACTTCATGTGCGTGAGCTTGCCGTCCTTGGTGGCGCCGTGCTCGTAGTGGAGCTTCGCCGGGTGCCGGTGGACGTGGCCGAAGAAGGACTCGAACCGGTTGTAGACGATCTTGACCGGCTTGCCGGTGCGGAGCGCGAGCAGGCAGGCGTGGATCTGCATCGAGATGTCCTCGCGGCCGCCGAAGGCCCCGCCGACGCCGGAGAGCGTCATACGGACCTTGTCCTCGGGCAGGCCGAGGACGGGGGCGATCTGGCCGAGGTCCGAGTGCAGCCACTGGGTGGCGACGTACAGCTCGACGCCGCCGTCCTCGGAGGGCACGGCGAGGCCGGACTCGGGGCCGAGGAAGGCCTGGTCCTGCATGCCGAAGACGTACTCGCCGGTGACGATGACGTCGGCCCGCTTGGCGGCCTCGTCGGCGTCGCCGCGGATGATCGGCTGGCGGTGCACGATGTTGGGGTGCGGGACGTGGCCGATGTGGTGGTCGTCGCGGCCCTCGTGCACGAGTACGGCGTCCGGGGCGGTCGCCGAGGCCTCGTCGGTGATGAGGGGCAGCTCGCGGTACTCGATCTTGATCTTGGCGGCGGCGCGGCGCGCGGTCTCCGGGTGGTCGGCGGCGACGATGGCGACCGGCTCACCGTGGTGGCGGACCTTGCCGTTCGCGAGCACCGGGGTGTCCTGGATCTCCAGACCGTAGTTCTTCATCTCGGCCGGGAGGTCGTCGTAGGTCATCACCGCGTAGACGCCGGAGGTGGCCAGCGCCTCGGAGGTGTCGATGGAGACGATCTCGGCGTGCGCGACGGTGGAGCGCAGCGTCTGGCCCCACAGCATGTCCTCGTGCCACATGTCGGAGGAGTACGCGAACTCGCCGGTGACCTTGAGGGTGCCGTCGGGGCGGAGCGTGGACTCGCCGATGCCGCCCTTGGTGGGCGAACCCTGGGTGATCTTGGTGGGCGTTCCGGCCGGTACGGTCCGGGCCCTGGGCACCGTGACCTCGGGGCGCGTGGTGGCTTCGGGGTGCGTCGTCATGACTGGACCGCCTCTTCCTGGCGGGCCGCCGCGAGGCGCACCGCGTCGAGGATCTTCTCGTAACCCGTGCAGCGGCACAGGTTGCCGGAGAGCGCCTCGCGGATGTCCTGGTCGGACGGGGAGGGGGTGTTCTCCAGCAGTTCGTCGGCGGCGACCAGCAGGCCGGGGGTGCAGAAGCCGCACTGGACGGCTCCGGCGTCGATGAACGCCTGCTGGATCGGGGAGAGCTCGGCGGCCTCGCCGGCCTGCCCGTCGGTGGGCTTGGACTGCCAGCGCTTGGCGGCGTCCAGGGTGGTGCCGCAGGCGCCGGAGGCGCAGCCGCCGCCGGGGTGGGCGTCCTCGCGGTGCTTGGCGTAGTCGGCCAGGCCCTCGACGGTGACGACCTCGCGGCCCTCGACCTGGCCGGCGGCGACCAGACACGAACAGACCGGGACGCCGTCCAGGCGGACCGTGCAGGACCCGCACTCGCCCTGCTCGCAGGCGTTCTTGGAACCGGGCAGCCCCATACGCTCACGCAGCACGTAAAGAAGGGACTCGCCCTCCCACACGTCGTCGGCTTCCTGCGGACGGCCGTTGACCGTGAAATTGACTCGCATGGTTACGCAGCTCCTTCCAGCGTGCGGCCCGCGCCGCGGTACTGCTCCCAGGTCCAGCCGAGCGTGCGGCGGGCCATGATGCCGACCGCGTGCCTGCGGTACTTCGCCGTGCCCCGTACGTCGTCGATCGGGTTGCAGGCGCCCGAGGCGAGGGCGGCGAACTGCTTGGCGATGGCGGGGGTGATGATCTTGCCGCTCTCCCAGAACCCGCCCTCGTCGAGCGCGGCGTTCAGGAAGGCCTCGGCCTCCTTGGCCCGGACGGGCGTAGGGGCGGCGGAGCCGATGCCGGTGCGCACGGTGCGGGTCTCGGGGTGCAGGGCGAGGCCGAAGGCGCAGACGGCGATGACCATCGCGTTGCGGGTGCCGACCTTGGAGTACTGCTGGGGCCCGTCGGCCTTCTTGATGTGCACGGCGCGGATCAGCTCGTCCGGCTCCAGGGTGTTGCGCTTGACCCCTGTGTAGAAAGCGTCGATGGGAATCAGCCGCGTTCCGCGTACGGATTCGGCCTCCACCTCGGCCCCCGCGGCGAGCAGCGCCGGGTGGGCGTCACCGGCGGGTGACGCGGTGCCCAGGTTGCCTCCGACACCGCCGCGGTTGCGGATCTGCGGCGATGCGACGGTGTGCGAGGCCAGCGCCAGGCCCGGCAGCTCGGTGCGCAGGTGATCCATGATGGCGCTGTACGGCACGGAGGCGCCGAGCCGTACGCTCTCCTGGCCGACCTCCCACTCGGTCAGCTCATCGATGCGGTTCAGGTCCAGGAGGTACTCGGGCCGCCGGTGGTCGAAGTTGATCTCGACCATCACATCCGTGCCGCCCGCGATGGGCACAGCCGTGGGGTGCTCGGCCTTGGCGGCGAGCGCCTCCTCCCAGCTGGCGGGGCGAAGGAAGTCCATGAGTGGCTCTCTTCTTCTCAATCGGGTCGTACACCGGGGCTGGGGACGGCCGGCCCTCGTCTGCCTCGTGTGGCTCGTTCATGTGGTGTTCATGTGGTGTGTGGCCCAGTACACAAGCCAGGACCCGGCGGGTGCAGTCACCGAAACACTGAAGGAGTTGGCTGGTCTCCGTCCCCGTCTTGTAGATTCGAACGAATGGCGGGGATCAGTAACCTCGCCGCAATTCACAGGTACCCGTTCACCCCTGTGGTCCCCCACCCCTTCCCGGCTTCACCCACCTGCTCCCACCCCTACGGAAAAGATCGGCGGCGACGAGATGCGGCTGCGCGCACTGCTGGAGACCGATGCGCTGGGCCTGCGGCTGCTCGGCGGCGAGGACGAGCTGGACCGCACGGTCCGGGGCGTCATGACCACCGACCTGCGGGACCCAAGCCGCTACCTCTCCGGCGGCGAGCTGGTGCTGACGGGGCTCGCCTGGCGCCGGGACGCGAGCGACTCCGAGCCGTTCGTCCGGATCCTGGCGGGCGCCGGGGTGGCCGGGCTCGCGGCGGGCGAGGCGGAGCTCGGTGACATCCCCGCCGACCTGGTGGAGGCGTGTGTCCAGCACCGCCTGCCGCTCTTCGCCGTGAACGAGACGGTGGCGTTCGCAACGATCACTGAGCATGTCGTGCGCCAGGTCTCCGGCGAGCGGGCGGGCGACCTGGCGGCCGTGGTGGACCGGCACCGCCGGCTGATGACCTCGGGCCCGGCGGGCGGCGGCCCCGAGGTGGTCCTGGATCTCCTCACCTCCGACCTGGACCTGCGCGCCTGGGTCCTCTCTCCGACCGGCCGCCAGATCGCCGGGGCGGGCGCCCCGCTGCCCGCCCCGCTGGGCGCGGCCCTGGCCGGGCACCACCTGGCGGCGACCCGCACCGGGCGCCGGGGCCCCCACCGGGCGGCCGTCGCCGGTTCGACGTATTCGCTCTTCCCGATCCGCAACGCCGGCCGGGGCGCGGTCCCGGCCGCCCGGGACGTCCGGGAGTCGGTGCTCTCCGACTGGCTGCTCGCCGTCGAGGCGGACGCCTCGGACTGGCCCGCCGCCCGGCTCGACCTGCTCCAGGGCGTCACCCAGCTGATCGCGGTCGAGCGCGACCGCCGTGACGCGGCCCGTACGGTACGCCGACGGCTCGCCCAGGAGGTCCTGGAGCTGGTCCAGGCGGGCGCCGCCCCGGCCGAGATCGCCGCCAGGCTCCGGGTCGCCGCGCCAGTCCTGCTGCCGGGGCTCGGGGTCGCCCCGCAGTGGCAGGTCGTGGTGGCCCGGGTCGACTGGACCGCCGCGGGCACGGCGGGAGGAGCGGGCGTCCCGGGCGACATCGCGGGCGGACCGGTCGCCCAGGCCCTGCTGGAGGAGATCCTCGTCGACCCGGCGGTCAGCGGCCCCGACTCCGCCGACCGCATCGCCGTCGCCCACACGGGCGAGGAGGCCATCGCCCTCGTACCGCTGCCGGCCGTGCCCGCCCCCCTCCCCGAGACGGTAGACGGCCCCACCGACAACGCCGCCGCGCCGGACACCGCGGAAGCCCCGGCGGCGCAGGACCCCGCGCTGCACGCCGACGCGCTGCTCGCCGCCGTACGCGAACCGCTCTCGGCGGGCCTCGCCGACGACGGACGGCTGACACTGGGTGTCAGCGCGGCCGTGCACTCGGCCGAAGGGCTGCGCGGCGCGCTGGAGGAGGCCCGGCACGCCCGCCGGGTGGCGGCGGCCCGGCCCGGCCGGGTCTGCGCGGCCGGCCACCACGAGCTGGCCTCGCACGTGCTGCTGCTGCCGTTCGTCCCCGACGACGTCCGCCGCGCCTTCACCGCCCGGCTGCTGGACCCGCTGCGCGACTACGACCGGCGCCACCGCGCGGAGCTGATCGAGACGCTGGAGGCCTTCCTGGACTGCGACGGCTCCTGGACCCGCTGCGCGGCCCGGCTGCACCTCCACGTCAACACCCTGCGCTACCGCGTCGGGCGGATCGAGCAGTTGACGGGCCGTGACCTTTCGCGCCTGGAGGACAAGCTCGACTTCTTCCTCGCCCTGCGCATGAGCTGACCCGTGCGCCCCACCGGGCGCCGGTGAGCTCCCCCCGTTTGTGAATTCCTTCACCTGACATCAGTCGGACCCCTTGGCCCGGCGTGCCATTCCGTGCTGAGATTCGGCGGTACTCAACAGCACAATGGCGCGCTCGGGGAGGGCAATGTGGCGGATACCGCCATGTCTGGTTCCGGAACGACAGCAGATGACGATCCGCCGCTCCAGACAGCGGTATGGCGGCTGCGGTCCCGCGCCTGCTGGACGGATGCCGCCGCCCTGCTGGAGCCGCACGCGCTGAGCGACGCGGCGGCGGCGATCCAGCGCACCGCCCTGCTGACCGAGCGCTGTCTCTACACCGGCGAGGGCTGGACCGACGCCGAGGACGCGCTGCGCGGCACGGAGGCGCTGGCCCGCACCGACGACGAGCGCGGCGGGGCTGCCTGTGAGCGGGGCCATCTCGCCTACGCCTCGACCCTGCTGGGCGTACGGGACCGGGCGGACGAGGCGAGCGTCGCGCTGAGCCGGGCGGCGGCGCTGCTGGCGCCCGCCGCACCCGGACGGCCGCTGCTGGACTTCCGGCGCGGGCTGATCGCCCAGTACATCGCGGACTCCCCGCAGTCGGCCCGCGCGGCCTACCGCCGGGCGCACGCCGGGGCGGCCGCGCGCGGCGACGAGCTGCTGCTCTCCTTCACCTGGCGCCACCTCGCCTCCCTGGCGCTCCAGGAGGGCGAGCTGGCCGAGGCCCGGCACGGTTTCGCGGAGTCGCTGCGGATCCGCGAGGAGCTGGGCTACCTGGTCGGTACGGCCCCGGCGCTGATCTCCCTGGCCGAGGCGGAGCCCGAGCCGGAGGCGGCCCGGCTGCGCGCGGAGGCGGGGCGGCTGTTCCGGCTGCTCGGCGGGGTGCCGACATGGCTCGCACCGCACATCGTGGTTCCGGGGCCGCGGCCGGCGGCGGCCGGCTGACAGCTTCTCGGCGCGCGGCCGGTCAGCCGTAGGACTTCTCCCCGCGCGGCCGGTTCAGCCGTCCGCGCCGGTGAAGTGCTCCCGTACGAGGGCCTGGACGACGGTCAGGTCCTGGGCGATCAGGGCGTCGAGCAGCGCGGTGTGCTCGGCGGCGTCCGCCAGCAGGTCGGCCCGGCGGGTGGCGGGACCGGCGACCAGCGGCCACTGCGAGCGGCGGTGCAGCTCGTCGGCGATCGCGACCAGCTGCTCGTTGCCCGCCAGGGCGAGGACCGCGCGGTGGAAGGCCCGGTCGCACTCGGCGTAGCTCGCCCGGTCGCCCACCGCCGCCGCCGTCACCGTCGCGTCGGCCAGCGGGCGCAGCGCGCTCCACCGCTCGGCCGGGACGGTGCGGGCCAGCCGGAGCATCACCGGTACCTCGATCAGGGCCCGTACCTCGGCCAGCTCCGCCAGCTCGCGGGGCCCGCGCTCGCTGACCCGGAAGCCGCGGTTCGGCACCACCTCGACGGCGCCCTCGGTGGCCAGCTGCTGCATCGCCTCGCGCACCGGGGTGGCGGAGACCCCGAAGCGGGCGCCGAGCGCGGGGGCGGAGTAGACCTGGCCGGGGGTCAGCTCGCCGTCGACGAGAGCGGCGCGCAGGGCCGCCAGGATCTGGCCCCGGACGGAGTGACGGATCACACGCGGGGCGGGCGGCTCGCTGTGGGTGTGCTCGCCCCGGGCCCGGTCCACGCCGCCGGCCCGGTCCGCGTCCTGCGAACGGCCCACGCGCATCTGTTCGGGAACGCGCCCGGTCACCGGGGTGCCCGCGCACGCGCCGGGGCCGTACGGCGGCCGTACGCCCTCTCGCGCGCTGCCCTGCTCCACCCGGACCTCCTCGGCCTTCCGCGACCTTCCGCGCGGGCCGGCTCGCGTGCGCCCGGTCCCCCGTGCACGATAGAGGCAGGAGGCTGCAGTTCAAACATCGATCGCGTCGGGTAAGGTAAGCCTTACCTCAAACGATCCCGATTCGGCGGTCCCTGAATGACGCTCACCCCGCTGCTCGCCGGCGCCGCGACGTCCCCCATGACGGCCGCGTACGCACGCCTGACCGAGGTCTTCCCCGGGCTGCGCGCCGAGGTGCTCGACGAGGGCGCGTCCGCCCCCTCCGGCGCCGGCTGGGTCGGCGCGGCCGAGCTGGCCGCCGGCGGACCGGCCGTGGACACCTTCCTCGCCTGGGACAACGCTCAGGTGTTGCGCGACTACGGACAGCAGGCCCGCCCCGACGTGGTGGCCAGCTTCGGCCTCCACCGGTACGCCTGGCCCGCCTGCCTGCTGGTGACCGTGCCCTGGTTCCTGCACCGCCGGGTGCCGCGCGTCCCCGTCGAGGACGTCGCCTTCCAGCGGGCGCTGGGACACCTCACCGTGCGGGTCCGCGAGTTCGCCTGCCTGCCGGACGACCCGGCCGCTTCCCTGCCCGGCGCCCGGGTGGTCCCGGACGAGGCGGCGCTGCGGGCCGAGGTGCTGGCGGCCCTCACCGAGCACCTGGAGCCGGTGCTGACGGGGTTCGGGCCGCGCATGCGGCGAGGGAAGCGGGCGCTGTGGGGGATGGCGACCGACGAGATCGTCGAGGGCCTCTGGTACATCGCGCACCTGCTCGGCGAGGAGCGCCGCGCGATGGCCGAGCTGGAGCTGCTGCTCCCCGGCACCACGAAGCCGTACGTCGGCAGCGCGGGCTTCCGCGAGCTGACCGGACCCGAGGGGCAGTCGCTCCCGACCCGGGACCGGGCGAGCTGCTGCCTCTTCTACACCCTGCGCCCCGAGGACACCTGTGTGACCTGCCCGCGGACCTGTGACGCGGACCGGGTGCGGAAGCTCGCCACCGCTTCCTGATCCCGGCACCATCCACACCCCCCGTCCGGATGACGTGGAATCGAACGCAACTCGGTTGACTGGCGCGGCAGTTCGAGAAGATTCCACCCATCGATAGCCTCTCCCACCCCCATGGCGTGCTCTTGTCCCGAAACCCCCGGCGCGGGACGGGAATTCCGTCACGATGGCGCACGAAACGCCCTACGTGACGCAAGGGACCGCGCATGAGACTGACCGACATATCGCTTGACTGGCTGCTTCCGGGCGCCGTGCTGCTCGTGGGAGTCATGGCGGCGGTGACGGTGGTCGCACGCGGCAAGCGTGCCGCCGGCAAGGCCGCGGCCGACGACTCCTGGGAACGCAGCGAGGAGCGGCGCCGGCGCAAGGAAGCGCTGTACGCCACCGCCAGTTACGTCCTGCTGTTCTGCTGCGCGGCCGTCGCCGCCGCGCTCTCCTTCCACGGGCTCGTCGGCTTCGGCCGGCAGAACCTGAACCTGAGCGGGGGCTGGGAGTACCTGGTCCCGTTCGGACTGGACGGCGCCGCGATGTTCTGTTCCGTGCTGGCCGTACGGGAGGCGAGCCACGGAGACGCGGCGCTCGGCTCCCGGCTGCTGGTGTGGACGTTCGCCGGGGCCGCCGCCTGGTTCAACTGGGTGCACGCCCCACGGGGCATGGACCACGCGGGTGCTCCGCACTTCTTCGCGGGGATGTCCCTCTCGGCCGCGGTGCTCTTCGACCGCGCCCTGAAACAGACCCGCCGGGCCGCGCTGCGCGAACAGGGCCTGGTGCCCCGTCCGTTGCCGCAGATCCGCATCGTCCGCTGGCTGCGGGCGCCCCGGGAGACCTTCGGCGCCTGGTCGCTGATGCTCCTCGAAGGCGTACGCACGCTGGACGAGGCGGTGGACGAGGTGCGGGAGGACCGCAAGGAGCAGGAGCAGGACCGGATCCGCCGCAGGGAACAGGCGAAGCTGGACCGGGCCCGCATCAAGGCCCTGAACCGGCAGAACCGGGCCTGGGGACGCGGCCGCCTCGGCCACCAGGTGGACGTCCAGGCCCTCGCCCCGGCTTCGGGAGGCACGGCGCCGCCCGTCGCGGAGCCCGCCATAGCGGAGCCGGGTCAGCTGCCTCTGCGACCCCGGCCATCCCTGCAAGCCGTCGGCCCGAAGCAGTCGGCGGACGGTTCGAGCTCGAAGAGCCTTGGCCCTTCGAACCCGGGAAGTGACGCGCGGACGGTCGACCTCACCGCTGAGGACGACACCCAGACACTCCCCCGGCTCGACTCGCTGGAACAGAAACTGAAGGATCTGGAGCAGCAGTACACGGGGTCATGACCCCATGCACGGCGGTGAGAGGCCTCGACAGCCGTCCTGAGGGCCGGCAAGGTTCAGGCGCTCTCACCGCGCAGCTCGAACCAGACCACCTTGCCCAGGGCCCGCGCCTCGACCCCCCAGGCGTCGGCCAGACTCCGCACCAGGATGAGCCCCCTGCCGTGCGTACCGTCGTCGGCGTTCGGTACGTACGGCGCGGGCAGGTCCGCCTCGAAGTCCTGCACCTCCACCCGGAGCGCCGCGGGCGTCGCCGTCGCGGTGACCACGGCCCCGTGCCGGGTGTGGATCAGCGCGTTGGTCACCAGCTCGCTCAGCAGCAGCTCCGCCGCCTCCACCTGTTCGGGGCCGGAGCGATGTCGCAGGAACTCCCGCAGCTCGCGCCGGACTTCCCCCACCGCCGACCGTTCCGTATGGCCGACCCTGCGGCGCATCCGGGCCGGCTGCTGCGCCGTCCCACCCGGTCTCCGCCCCTGCGGGCCGCGCCCCTCGCCGGCCTGGGACCTCTTCTGCCGCTTCACCGTTTCCCCCGCCCGCACAGCGATCAGACCTCCTTCGTCCCGGCCGTCCGTCGAACGGCCTCACGGGATGCATGCCCCTGTACGCACACGGTCACGCTTGCCGGGTCCGGCGGGAAGGGCACAGGCAGAGGCAGCGGGGGGCGCACGAGGATACGTCGTCCCGTGCACGCCGTCAGGGGCGCTCCGGGCAGCGCCGGGGGCGCACCAGGAGCGGGGAGGGCGTCAAGGGCGGGGCACGTTACGGAGGTTGGAGCGGGCCATCTGGAGCATCCGGCCCACGCCGCCGTCCAGGACGACCTTGCTCGCCGAGAGCGCGAAGCCGGTGACCATGTCGGCCTTGATCTTCGGCGGGATGGAGAGCGCGTTGGGGTCGGTCACCACATCGACGAGCGCGGGACCCTTGTGCTTGAAGGCGTCCTTCAGCGCGCTCTGCAGCTGCTTGGGCTTCTCGACCCGCACCCCGTACGCCCCGCAGGCGCGGGCCACGGCCGCGAAGTCGGGGTTCTTGTTGGTGGTGCCGTAGGCGGGCAGCCCGCCGACCATCATCTCCAACTCCACCATGCCGAGCGAGGAGTTGTTGAAGAGGACCACCTTCACCGGCAGGTCGTACTGGACGAGGGTGAGGAAGTCGCCCATCAGCATGGAGAATCCGCCGTCGCCCGACATCGCCACGACCTGCCGCTCGCGGTCGACGAACTGCGCTCCGATCGCCTGCGGCAACGCGTTGGCCATCGAGCCGTGACTGAACGAACCGATCACCCGCCGCTTGCCGTTGGGCGTCAGATAGCGGGCGGCCCACACGTTGTTCATTCCGGTGTCGACGGTGAACACGGCATCCTCGTCCGCCATGTCATCGAGGACGGAGGCGACGTACTCGGGATGGATCGGGGTGTGCTTCTCCACCTTGCGGGTGTACGCCTTGACGACACCCTCCAGCGCGTCGGCGTGCTTCTTCAACATCCGGTCGAGGAACTTGCGGTCGTTCTTGGGCTTCACCCGGGGTGTCAGACAGCGCAGCGTCTCCCGCACATCGCCCCACACCGCGAGGTCCAGCTTGGAGCGTCGGCCGAGGTGTTCGGGCCGCACATCGACCTGGACGATCTTCACGTCATCCGGGAGGAACGCGTTGTACGGGAAATCCGTGCCGAGCAGGATCAGCAGGTCGCACTCGTGGGTCGCCTCGTAGGCGGCGCCGTAGCCGAGCAGCCCGCTCATGCCGACGTCGTACGGGTTGTCGTACTGGATCCACTCCTTGCCCCGCAGCGCGTGCCCGACCGGGGACTTCACCTTCTCGGCGAACTCCATCACCTCGGCGTGCGCGCCCGCGGTGCCGCTGCCGCAGAACAGCGTCACCCGCTTGGCCTCGTCCACCATCCGGCAGAGCTTGTCGATCTCGTCGTCGCCGGGCCGTACGGTCGGCCGTGAGGTGACGAGGGCGTGCTCGGCGGTCTTCTCGGGCGCGGTCTTGGAGGCGATGTCTCCCGGCATCGTCACGACGCTGACGCCGCCCTGGCCGATGGCGTGCTGGATCGCCGTCTGGAGGAGACGCGGCATCTGCTCCGGGTTGGAGATCATCTCGTTGTAGTGGCTGCACTCCTGGAAGAGCAGCTCGGGATGGGTCTCCTGGAAGTAGCCGAGCCCGATCTCGCTGGAGGGGATGTGCGAGGCGAGGGCGAGGACCGGGGCCATCGAGCGGTGCGCGTCGTACAGGCCGTTGATGAGGTGCAGGTTGCCCGGCCCGCAGGAGCCGGCGCAGGCCGCCAGGTTCCCGGTGACCTGGGCCTCGGCACCGGCCGCGAAGGCGGCGGTCTCCTCGTGCCGGACATGGATCCAGTCGATGGCCGAGTTACGCCGAATGGCGTCCACCACGGGGTTCAGGCTGTCGCCGACGACGCCGTACAGGCGCTTGACGCCCGCCCTGGCGAGGATGTCGACGAACTGCTCCGCCACGTTCTGCTTGGCCATGGGTGCGCGCCCTTCCCTTGCCCCGTGCTCCGTGCACTGTCGGTTGTCCGGACTCCGGAGGCCGAAACGTCGGCCGGACGTGCGGCCTCCGGAATCCATCAACCCATGGCGTGGGCGGTTACGCCTCCCAGACGGCCGCGCACGTGCGGTCGTCGGCGTACCCCTTGATGCGGAGCTGGGTGTCGGCGAGGAAGGCGGGCAGCCCGGGCGGCCCCGGCGGCCCCCAGCGCTCGGCAAGCTCGTCGGGAAGCTCCGGTTCGTCGCGCATCGGCTCGGCGAACCCGTTGCTGCACAGCAGCAGGGTGTCGCCCGGGCGGGCCACGGAGGCCCGGAACCGGAAGAGTTCGGCGGGCGGCGGGGCGGGGCCGTCGCTGTACGGGGACGGGGGCGTGGTGATCTGGAGGTCCATGGTCAGCCGGTCGCCGTCCGGCCCCGCCTCGCTCACCCCGGACGCGGCCTCCTCCGGAATCACGGGCTCCAGGTCCTGCCAGAGCCCCTCCCGGAGCCGGAACAGGCCGCCGCTGCCGACGCCGAAGAAGACCCGGGTACGGCAGTCGGGGTCGGCGGAGAGCAGCAGGCACCGCAGGCTGGTGGTGTACTCCCCCGGTTCCACGCCGAGTTCGGCGGCCCGGGCCCGGAGCTTGCCGTACGTCCGGTCGGTGAGCCGGTGCAGCCCGGACTTCAGGTCGGCCCGGCGGCCCGCCCTTATGTCCTCGGAGAGCCGGGCGTGGCTGCGGGCCACCGCGCCGCCGATCCACCGGCAGGCGTCGGCCGCCGCGAGATGCGCCCCCTCGCCGCCCCGTACGCCCCCGGCCACGGCGACGAGCACAAGCGCGCTCTCGGCGGCCCCGAACCGGGCGGTGAGCAGCGCGTCGCGCCGGGGCTCGCCGCGGAACCGGGCGGAGTCGCCCCGCACGGAGGCGGCCCGCAGGGTGTACGTCCCGTACCGGGCGCCGTCCAGCACGGTGTCGGGGACCAGGGCGTCCAGGTTCTCCGAGGTGGCGGCGGGCAGGGCGGCGGGCTCGGCGTCATAGGTGGGCGGCCGGTCCCCCAGATGGTCGATGAGGGGCCGGGCCCCGCCGCCGCCATCGGCCGGTGCGTCGCTCGCGGCCCAGTCCGGGGGGAGTTCGTGCAGGGCGACGGGGTCGGGCGCGGTGGCGGGTCCGGCGGCGGGCGGGGTGAGCGGCGCGGGCGGCGGCTCGGGCTGGGGCGGCTTCGGCACGGCGAAGGTGCGGGGGCCGGGCGGACCGGCGGGGGCTTCCCAGGGAGCGGGAAAGACGGTGTTACGGGGACCGGGGACGGCCGCCTGAGTGACGACCGGCTCCGGCTCCCGCTCCGGCTCCGGCTCCCGCTCCGGCTCCAACTTTCGCTCCGGCTCTTCGGACGGTGGCGCCTGCTCGCGGTAGGGGTCCCAGGCTGTGCGGGGATCCGGTCTCACCTCCGGCAACGGCAACGGCTCCGGCTCCCGCTCCGACTCCGGCTCCACCGCCTCACTCACCGTGTCCGACACGGAGTCGAAGCGGTCGTCGAGGCTGTCGGGCGCACTGCTCGGACCGGTGTCCGGCGCGGTCTCGTCGTACAGCTTCCGCCACCAGTCGTCCTCATGGGCGGCGGGCTTCTCCCCCTGCTGACTCATGCCCTTATTGTCCACCGCGAAGGCCGCCCGAAAACGGGACATCAGGAAAAAGTGGCTCGCACATGAGGTCCGCCGGGCGGCCCCACCCCCCACGGGAAGGACGCCCGGCGGACCGGTCGGTGTGATCATCGGATGTGCAGGTCGCCGGTAACTTCGCTGGTACTTCGCCGGTACTGGAGTGGCGCAAGACTGGCAGAGGGACCAGGGGTACAGGGGATGATGTGCGCGGCGGGTTTACGCCGTGGCCCTTTTCCGCCACGACGAACCGGCCGGAACGGGCGCTGCGACGCGCGATCACCACACCGGGGAGGGTCGGGGAGATGCTGGGGGCACTAGGTCTCGACGAGAGGCAGGAAGCCGCGTACCGGGCGCTGGTGGCGGCGGGAGCGGCGGAACTCTCCGATCTCGCGCACCGGCTGTCCCTCGCGGAGGCGGACGCCGAGCGGGTGCTGCGGCGGCTGGAGCAGCAGGGTCTGGCCGCGCAGTCCTCGGCCCGCCCGGGCCGCTGGGTGGCGGCCCCGCCGGGCGTGGCGCTGGGGGCCCTGCTGATCCAGCAGCGCCACGAGCTGGAGCAGGCGGAGCTGGCGTCCGCGCTGCTGGCCGCGGAGTACCGGGCGGAGGCGAGCGAGCCCGAGGTGCACGATCTGGTGGAGGTGGTGACCGGCTCGGCGGCGGTCGCCCAGCGCTTCCACCAGTTGCAGCTGGGCGCGGCGACCGAGGTGTGCGCCCTGGTCACCGGCAAGCCGATCGCGGTGACCGGCATGGAGAACGAGTCCGAGGAGCGGGCCGCCTCGCGCGGGGTGGTCTACCGGGTGGTCGTCGAGCGCGAGGTGCTGTCGCTGCCCTCGGGGATCCTGGAGCTGTCGGCCGCGCTGAGCCGGGACGAGCAGTGCCGGGTGGTCGACCGGGTGCCGACGAAGCTGGTGATCGCCGACGGGACCACGGCGATGGTGCCGCTGACCGGGCGGGGCGCCGAGCCAGCCGCACTGGTCGTGCACGCCAGCGGGCTGCTGGAGTCGCTCATGGGCCTGTTCGAGGCGGTGTGGCGGGAGGCCATGCCGCTGCGGCTGGGTGAGGGCGACATCGGTGTACGTGAGGACGGCGTCGGACCCGACCCGACCGATCTGGAGATCCTGTCGCTGCTGCTGGCCGGGCTGACCGACGCCAGCGTGGCCAAGCAGCTGGAGCTGGGGCTGCGGACCGTGCAGCGCCGGGTCAAGGGGCTGATGGAGCTGACCGGGGTCTCCACCCGGCTCCAGCTGGGCTGGCACGCGTACGAGCGGGGCTGGGTCGCCCGTTCCGCTCCGCCCGGGCCGCCCTCGTCGGCGCAGGTCGCGGGCGTGCGCTGACGCGCGGAGCCGTGCGCTCTCCGGCAGGCTGGGCGAATGGGTGTGTGGCAGCTCGTCGGCGTGGGCCTGGTCATGCTGCTGGGCCTGGTCGGGGTCCTGGTACCGGGCGTGCCGGGCCAGGCGATCGTCTGGGCGGCGGTGCTGTGGTGGGCGCTGACGGACATGACCCCGACGGCCTGGGGCGTCCTGATCGGCGCAACGGCCCTCATGCTGTTGAACCAGGCGCTGAAGCCGCTGCTGCCGCCGCGCCGCCCGGGTGAGTCGGGCGCGCCCCGCCGGACGCTGATGATCGGCGGGGTCGCCGGGATCGTGGGCTTCTTCGTGGTGCCCGTGGTCGGCGGCATCGCCGGGTTCGTGGGGGCGATCTACGGGGCGGAGCGGCTGCGGCTGGGCAGCCGTGGCGCGGGCTGGACGTCGGTGCGCTCGGTGATGCGGGCGACGGGCTACGCGGTGCTGGTGGAGCTCTTCGCGTGCCTGCTGGTGGCGGGCGCCTGGCTGGGCGCGCTGATCTGGGGCTGACGGGCGGCCGTCTCCAGATGGCGTACGGCGTACGAACGCCACGGCCGCCACCGCTCGGCCCCCGCTGTCCCGTACGGGTCGACATCCGGATCCCCGAGCGCCCGCATCCGGATCAGCGCGGCGGTCCGCCGGTCCACCCCGGGCAGCGTGCCGAGCGCCCGCTCCGCCTCCTCCCGGTCGGCCCCCGCGTCCAGCCGCAGCTCCCCGTCGGCGAGCGCGGCGGCCAGGGTCCGCAGGGCGGGATCGGTGACGGCCGCGGCCAGCACGCCCGGCTCCGGGAACACATGGGTGAGCGCGCCGCACGGCACGTCCAGCACCTTCCCGTACCGCTCGACCAGCTCGGCCGCCCGCTCCCGCCCCACCAGCGCCCGTACGGCCTCCTCCTCCGGGTCCGCCGCGCCCGGCGAACGCAGCCCGGGGCGGGCGGCGACCAGCGGGGCGAGCCGAGGGTCGGTGGCCAGGGCCTCGTCGACGGCGTACGGATCGGCGTCCAGGTCGAACAGGCGCCGCAACCGCTGTACGGCGGTGGTCAGGTCGCGCAGGTCGGTGAGGTGGATCCGGGCCTCCAGCCACGGTCCGGGCGATCCCTCGTCGAGGGCGGCGATCCCCGTCCCGTACGGCAGCCGCAGCGTACGCCGGTAGGTGCGGCGCCCCGGCTCCCCGGCCATCTCCTCGACCCGGTCCACGGCCCCCTCCCCCAGCAGGTCGAAGACGGCACCGGCGGCGTACGGGCCCCGATGAGCGAGCCGCAGCGGGATCCCGGCCCGCAGCCCGGTGGCCCGGCCCCCGCCGAGCCCGGTCCCGGCCTCCGCGCGCAGGGCGCTGGGGGTGCGGGCGTAGATCCGGCGGATGGTGTCGTTGAACTGCCGCACGCTGGCGAACCCGGCCGCGAAGGCGATCTCGGTGACCGGCAGGCCGGTGGTCTGGAGGAGCACCCGGGCGGTGTGGGAGCGCTGGGCGCGGGCGAGCGCGACGGGCCCGGCGCCCAGCTCGGCGTTGAGCTGGCGCTGGACCTGCCGGGCGCTGTAGCCGAGCCGCCCGGCGAGGCCGGGGACGCCTTCGCGGTCCACCACCCCGTCGCCGATCATCCGCATGGCGCGGCCGACGACATCGGCGCGGACGTTCCACTCGGCCGAGCCGGGCACGGCGTCGGGGCGGCACCGCCGGCAGGCCCGGAAGCCACCCGCCTGGGCGGCCGCCGCCGTCGGGTAGAAGCGCACGTTGGCGCGTTTGGGGGTGACGGCGGGGCAGCTCGGCCGGCAGTAGATGCCGGTGGTCACGACGGCGAAGAAGAACGCGCCGTCGAACCGTGCGTCGCGGCTGCTCACCGCCTCGTACCTGGTCCGTTCGTCCATCACACCGTCCAGTGTGCGGCAGCCGCCGCTGCCGCACTCGCGGTTTTCGGACGTCGAACCTACGGCCCGGCAGGCTACCGGACCCGGCCCCCGCGCTTGGCCAGCCCGGCCGCGCGCCCCTCGGCGCCCTTGCGCTTCCAGTCCTTGCGGATCTCCGAGCGGACCCGGGCGTCGGTCTTGGCGACGATCCGCTGGTTCTCCCGCAGCAGCTTGCGGTAGCTCTCCAGCCGCCGGTCGGGCAGGGTGCCGTCCTCCAGCGCGCCGAGGACCGCGCACCCGGGCTCGCTCACGTGGCCGCAGTCGTGGAACCGGCAGCGGGCCGCCAGCTCCTCGATCTCGGCGAAGAGCTCGCCGACCCCGGTCCCGGCGTCGAAGAGGCCGACCCCGCGCAGCCCGGGGGTGTCGATGAGGACGCCCCCCTGCGGCAGGACGAGGAGGTTGCGGGTGGTCGTGGTGTGCCGGCCCTTGCCGTCGACGTCCCGGGCCGCCCGCACCTCCATCTCGTCCCGGCCGAGCAGGGTGTTGGCCAGGGTGGACTTGCCGGCGCCGGAGATGCCGAGGAGCACGCTCGTACCGCCGGAGACGACGGCGCCGAGCACGTCGAGCCCCTCACCGGTGGTGGAGCTGACGGGGTACACCTGGACGCCGGGCGCGATGGCCTCGATGTCCTGGACGAGGTGGGACAGGGTGACCGCGTCGGGCACCAGGTCGGCCTTGGTGAGCAGCACGATCGGCTCCGGCCGGTGCTCCCCGGGGCCGTATCCGCCGCCCAGCAGTGCGGCGCCCTCGGAGCTGGACAGGGCGAGCGCGAGGAAGCGCTCGATCCGCCCGAGGTCCAGCTCGACGGCGAGCGAGACGCAGATGACGATGTGGTCGATGTTGGTGGCGAGCACCTGGCCCTCGGACCGTTCCGAGGAGGTCGAGCGGACGAAGGCGGTCCGGCGCGGCAGCAGCTTACGGACGAACCGCGGATCGCCGTCCGCGTCGAGCGCCACCCAGTCACCGGTGCAGACGATCCGCATCGGGTCGCGCGGCACCACGAACGCGGTGTCGGCCCGGACCGGGCCGTCGGGGGTGATCACGTCGCACTGACCGCGGTCCACCCGCACGACACGCCCCGGGACGAGACCCTGCTCGGCACAGGGGGAGAAGGCGGCCGCCCAGTCGTGGTCCCAGCCGTAAGGAGCCAGCGGGTGCGAGGAGGACGGAACCGGAAGAAACGAGAAAGACAAGGGAAACCCTTCACAGGGTGGCCCCGGCACCGCGCTCTCGGCGCGGGAGATGTGTGAAGTGGGTCAGCCGGTGGCCACGGGGGTGAGAACGATGCTCTTCTGGTTGTGGGCAGTGCCCACCACAACGACAGTCATCAATGTCCTCACCTCCTGATTCCTCGGGTCCCGATTACCTGGGTTCTTACGCGGCAGAGCTTAGCCCCGCCGCTCCCGGCGGCGTCAACGGATTTTCCGGCGCCCGCACCGAAGTCGCCCGGCGATCTGCCTGATACCCGCGATCTCCCACGATCGGGTGATACGCATGCATACCGACCGGTCCGTGGCCGTTAGGGTGCCGGTCATGACGACACCTCAGACCTCCTCCGGCACGTTCACACCGGCCCAGTTGGGCACCCAGATCCTGATCGGCTGGAGCAGCCGGCAGCCCGACGCCGACCAGGACACCGCCTACCTCCTCGCCTACTCGCTGGGCGACGGGCAGGACGGACCGGAGGCCGGCAGCAACGCGCTGCGCATCGCACTGGGGCGGGCGGGCCTCCAGGTCGGCGGCCCGATCCAGGACGCGGCCGAGGCCCCGGGCATCCAGGCGAAGCTCCTCGTCCAGGCGGGCCAGGCCGTGCTGACGATGCCTCACCTCAAGGCGCAGTACCCGGCCCCCGCGGAGTGGCTCGCGGCCGCGCTGGGCCAGGGCCAGGTGTACGGCATGTTCGCCACGACCCCGTGGCCACAGGCCGTTCCGGGGCAGCCGGTCAGCGAGGACCAGCTGCGGGCCTTCGCGGCCAACGAGGAGGTCGTCCGCTCCGCCGCCCACTGCCTGCTCCCGGTCCGCTCCCTCGGCTGATCCTCCGGCCGGCCCTCCCCCGTGTCCCGGTGCCGCGCCGGGCGGTGCCGTGACAACGAGGGCGGGCGGCCCCGGGAGTGACCCCCGGACCGCCCGCGCTCGGAACGTCAGGCTGCGTCGCGTCAGTTGTTGCCGACGCCGTTGCCCGAGAGGACCGGGATGTCGTCCAGGATGTGCGACAGCGGCTCGTCGCCCTTCGCCTGGGTGGAGTTGTCGGTGCACTGCTGGTTCTGCGGGTTGGACAGGACGTTGATGTCCTGGACCGTGATCGGCACGAGGCCGATGAGCGAACCGACGTTGACCTTGGCGGGCAGGCCGACGCAGAGCTTGTTCAGGGTGCCCTGGACGAGCTGGTTCTGCGGGCTCCAGTCGCCCTCGGTCTCGGCGTTGCCGATCTCCGACTCGGCACCGTTGCCGTTGACGGTGGTGGTGCCACCGTCGTTGCCGATCGCCATGGCCGTGGGAGCCGCGACTGCGGACAGGCCGAGCAGGGACACGGCCACTGCGGCGCCGGCCATCATCTTCTTCATCAACTTCACCTTTCGGAGCGTCCCGTTGTGGAACGTACTGATCAACTGCCGGGGGTCCCGATCGGTTGCGCAGTACCACTCAAATGGGTTCGATCCGGCGCAAGGTCGACGCCACTGCCCAGTCCCCCCAAGCCTCAGCCGCCGGAGGCGTCGTCCGGGGTGCGGGCCGCCGGTACGAATCCGCCACTGCGGCGGGGGCCGGGCTCCTGACGGGGTCCGGCCGGCGGGTGGTCATGCCCGGCCGCCCGCCACTCGGCGACTAGCCGGTCGTAGATCGGGGTGGAGCCCGGGGCGGGCCACGGCTCTGCGCTCTGCGAGGTCTGACTGTCGTACGGATCCATGCAGAGGCCCTACCCGGCCCGGCCCGGATCGTCAGCCGGGGCTACGGCATCCGGCCCAACCGGGTGCCCCGTCCGGAGGCGCCGGCACACGACGAAGGGCCGGTCCGTCCGGTCCGGCGAAGAACGGTCGCCGTACGGATGGACCGGCCCCACGCGGGTCACGCGGTGCGGGCCGGAGCTACCCGGTCTCAGTTGTTGCCGGCACCGTTGCCCGAGAGGATCGGGATGTCGTTCAGCAGGTGCGACAGGGCCTCGTCACCCTTGGCCTGGGTGGAGTTCTCGGTGCACTGCTGGTTCTGCGGCGAGGACAGGACGTTGATGTCCTGGACCGAGATCGGCACCAGGCCGATGAGCGAACCGAGGTTGGCCTTGGCCGGCAGGGCGATGCAGGGCTTGTTGAGCGAACCCTGGATCAGCGCGAACTGCGGGCTCCAGTCACCGTGGGTCTCGGAGTTGCCGTAGGCCTGCGAGGCACCGTTGCCGTTGACCGTGGTGGTGCCGCCGTCGTTGGCGATCGCCATGGCGGACGGGGCGGCCGCAGCGGAGACACCGACGACCGAGACGGCAACCGCCGCCGAAGCCATGATCTTCTTGAACATGAAAGAGCCCTTCTGAGGAGTGATACGGGTCGAGGAAGGAACCAGGGGGGACGGTCGTGCCACAGCGGTCAGCCGCCGAGGGGAACTCCACCGAGCAGCGGAGCGGCGCCCTCGGCCACACCCGTCGCCTGGCCCGCCAGCTTGCCGACCGTGCCGTCCTCGGAGACCGTCTCGGCGGTCTCGGCGACCGCGCCGACGACCGGGTCGACGACCTGCGGGGCACTGGCCATCACCTGGTTGAGGCCGCTGTCGAGGCTGAAGCTGGGGGCCGTGGGGGTAGTAACGGCGAAGGCGGGAGCGGCCGTTCCCAGGGCAGCCACGGAACCGACAACGAGTGCGGCGGTCTTCGCGTACTTCACTTTTCTGGTTCCCTTCTGCGCGGCGTCTGCTTCGGTCACGTCTCCGTGCCGCACACAAGCTTTCTTTACCTGTGACTTCTGCCGCTTTCCCCCGGGATAACGATCAGGCCGCGTACGGGAAACTGCGCCCGTGCGACTTTCTTCGACGCAAAAGGCCCCGGGCGGCCGATGCCGTCCGGGGCCTGGCCGGTCCGGGCATCGAAAGCCCGGACCGGTTGTTCACGCGTTGATGCAGGTGTTGCCGAAGGCCGGGTTCAGCAGGCCGATCACGTTGACGGTGTTACCGCAGACGTTGACCGGGATGTGCACCGGGACCTGCACGATGTTGCCGGACAGCACGCCCGGGGAGCCCGCGGCGATGGCCTCGGCACCCGAGTCGGCCATGGCCGGCGCAGCGGCACCCATCGCCATGAGCGTTCCGGCGGCGACTGCGGCAACCTTGGTGTACTTCACTTTTTGTCCCTTTCCTCGGCGGAGTCCGGTGCGGTCACGACTGTCGTGCCCGCCCGAGCAGATCCTGATCGCTCGGGACTCCGGCGCTGTCCTACGTAACGATGAACATCCGGGTTCGAAACTGTTCCACGGGCAGATTTCCAGATATCCGCCCGAATGCCGCAACGGCCATGGAGGCGTACGGCAGGGAATGCGGCGAAAAAGGCTGAAGAAACGATGCCGCATTCCCGGGAGAGCGACGGGCCCGGGCCGCTCGGTGGAGGAACGCCGATGGCCCGGGCCCGAGTAGAGCGGCTGCTGATCAGCCGTTGCCGGTGCCGTTGCCGGAGAGGATCGGGATGTCCTCCAGGATGTGCGACAGGGCCTCGTCACCCTTGGCCTGGGTGGAGTTCTCGGTGCACTGCTGGTTCTGCGGCGAGGACAGGACGTTGATGTCCTGGACCGTGATCGGCACCAGGCCGATGAGCGAACCGAGGTTGGCCTTGGCCGGCAGGGCGATGCAGGGCTTGTTGAGCGAGCCCTGGATCAGCGCGAACTGCGGGCTCCAGTCACCGTGGGTCTCCGAGTTGCCGTACGACTGCGAAGCGCCGTTGCCGTTGACCGTCGTGGTACCGCCATCGTTGGCGATCGCCATGGCCTGCGTCGAGCCGAGCCCGAGGATGGAGGCAGCGACAGCGCCCGTAGCCAGAACCTTCTTGATCACGATTAACCCTTCTCGTACCGGTCGCCCCGTGGCGGAGCGCTCTGATCAACTCGGTGCCGGGTGTTTGGTTCCGTGCATTCACCCGAATGCCGGGCACGGGGGCGCACTGCGCGGGAGTGCGACCGGCCCACGCTCGCGCGCGCCTCTAACACTGCCTCTGTTCGCACGACCATGTGTTCGTGAAGAAATTGCGTCCGCGGCACCGCGCGCGTTCGCCCGAACGGGTCGACCTGCGCCCGCCACCCGCTCACCCCGCACCCATCGCCGCACCACCCCGGGCGAGGTCAACACCGCTCACCGAACGGAAAGTTGGGGCTGAATCGTTTCCCTTCAACAGCGGCGGGGCCAGGGGACGGTTCATCCAATCCATCCGTTCGGGTGATTACACAATTTCCACGGCGACCCAAGTTTCCCGCCCGGCCTTCGATCGTTAGGGCAATCGTCCAGCGCGCGTGTATCGACTTTCTCCATGGCTTCCCGCGGGGATCCGGGGGTCCGTCACGACAGCGGCACCACCCGACGGCTCCGCGCGCGAAGCACCCACGCGAATGTTTCGCGAATGTCCTAAGGAAGGGCAAGTAATGCGACAGGCCTTGAATAAGAGCATGATCGTCATGGCGGCCGCGTCGGGCCTCCTGGCCGCGGCCGGCGGCGCGGCGCACGCCGACTCCTCGGCCGAGGGCGCTGCCGTCGGTTCGCCGGGGGTCGGTTCGGGCAATGCCGTGCAGGCGCCGGTGCACATCCCGGTCAACGCGTGCGGCAACACCGTCAATGTGATCGCCCTGTTGAACCCCGCGTTCGGCAACTCCTGCGCGAACGTGAGCTCCAGCGGCCACGACGACGGTTACGGGAACGGTCAGGGCGGTAACCGCACGGGCGGTGCCAGTGCCGAGGGCGCGGCGGTCGGCTCCCCCGGGGTGCTCTCGGGCAACCTCGTGCAGGCCCCGGTCCACGTGCCGCTGAACGTGTGCGGCAACACCGTGAACGTGGTCGGCGCGCTCAACCCGGTCTTCGGCAACAAGTGCGCGAACGTGAGCGGCCCGAAGGACGAGTACCCGCCCACCGAGCCGCCGGGCGAGGAGCCGCCCACCGAGGAGCCCCCGACCGAGGAGCCCCCCACGGAGGAGCCGCCCACCGAGGAGCCGCCCACGGAGGAGCCCCCGACCGAGGAGCCGCCCACCGAGGAGCCTCCGGTCGACGAGCCCCCGACCGAGGAGCCGCCGGTGGACGAGCCGCCCACGGAGGAGCCCCCGGTCGACGAGCCGCCGACCCAGGAGCCGCCCGTCGACGAGCCGCCGGTCGACGAGCCCCCGGCCGAGCAGCCGCCCACCGACACCCCCGGATCGAACAACCCCGGTCCGAACACTCCGGGTACGCACACCCCCGGCTCCGAGACCCCGGGCCTGGCCGACACCGGTGCGGCCGGTCTCGGCCTGGCGGCCGGCGCGAGCGCCGCGCTGCTGCTGGGCGGGTCGGTGCTGATGCGCCGCACCCGTAACGCGCGGGACTGATACCCACCCGCCGCGGAGACGAGGTCCGGCCGGACAGCGGGGACTGTCCGGCCGGACCTTTCGCGCGCCCGGAACCGGGGTGCGAGATGTCAAGGGACGCAGGGCAGGGGAAAGGGGTCGGAGCATGGCAGCAGCAACAGCGTTACGTATCGGGGTGGTCGGCGGCAGCATCGCCGGATGCGCGGCCGGCGTCGCGGGCTCCCGGGCCGGGGCGGACGTCACCGTGTACGAGCGGAGCGGCGCCGAGCTCCAGGACCGGGGCTTCGGCATCGTGATCCCGCCACCGCTCCACCGGGAACTGGTCGCATCCGGCTATCTGGACGCGCGGATGGAGACGGCTCCGGTGGCGACGCGGGTCTGGCTGACCCGGGAGCCGGGCGGACGTTCGACGCGGGAGCTGGCCCGCCAGTCCTCCCCCGTGACGCCGTGCAACTGGGGTCTGCTGTGGCGGTCGTTGCGCGCGAGCGCGAGTGCGGGTGCGGTGCGGTATCTGCGGGGAGAGCCCGTGACCTCGGTCGGCGAGGGCCCCGACGGGCGGGCGGTGGTCACCACCGCTCGGGGTTCGGAGCCGTACGACATCGTGGTGGGGGCCGACGGACACGCCTCGCGCACCCGGCAGTTGCTCGCTCCGGGGCTGACTCCGGAGCCGGCCGGCTATCTGGTCTGGCGCGGCGCGATTCCGCTGAGCGCGCTGGCGGACCACCCCCGCGAGCTGGAGCTGCTGCGCGGTGCGTGGGTGACGATCGGGTTCCCGGGCGGGCACGGGATCTTCTATCTGATCCCCGGCGGCTCACGGCACCCCGGAGCGGGCGGCCGGCTGCTCGCGTACGCCATCTACGGCCGTCCGCCCGCCTCCCCGGAGGCGGATGCCGATCCGGGGCCGTACGTACGCGAGTTGGCCAAGGAGCACTTCCCGGCGGCGTGGGCGGAGATCGTCGGCCACGGAACGCACCGGACGACGGCCCGCCATCCGGTCACCGATGTCCAGGTCCCCCGGGCCGCCCGGGCTCCGCTGCTGCTCGCCGGGGACGCGGCAGGGGTGAGCCGGCCGCATACGGCCAGCGGTGCGGTCAAGGCGTTGCAGGACGCGCTCTGCCTGGAGCGGGTGCTCCGGGATGAGCCGACGGTCGGCGCTGCGCTGGAGCGGTACGCGGACGAACGTACGGCGGCTGGAGCCCACCTGGTGGAGCTGGGGCGTCGCATGGGCCGGGCGCAGGTGGAGGAGACCCCCGACTGGGCGGCCATGGGGCAGGAGGAGGTGGACGTCTGGTTCCGCGGGGTGCTGGCGGGGACGCGGCACTACCTGTACGAGCAGCCGGGGGCCGGTGTCACGGCGTGACGCGTTCGAAGACGGCGGCGAGGGCCTGGCCGCCGCCGATGCACATCGTCTCCAGTCCGTAGCGGCCCTCGCGGCGGTGGAGTTCGCGGGTGAGGGTGGCGAGGATGCGGGCTCCGGTGGCGCCGACCGGGTGGCCGAGCGAGATGCCCGAGCCGTTGACGTTGATCCGCTGCTCGTGGTCGGTGGCGCCGAGGCCCAGCTCCCTGGTACAGGCGAGGACCTGGGCGGCGAACGCCTCGTTCAGCTCGATCAGGTCGAGGTCGGCGAGGGTGAGGCCGGCGCGCTCCAGTGCCGTACGGGTGGCGGCGACGGGGGCGATGCCCATCGTCGCGGCGGGGACGCCCGCGCGGGCGCAGGCGACCAGGCGGACGAGCGGGGTGAGGCCGAGGCGCTCCGCCGTCTCGGCGCTGGTGACCAGGCAGGCGGCGGCCGCGTCGTTCTGGCCGCTGGCGTTGCCCGCCGTGACGGTGGCCTCCGGGTCGGACTTCACCATCACCGGTCGGAGCGCGGCGAGTTGTTCGGCGGTGGTGTCGGGGCGGGGGTGCTCGTCTGCGGTGACGGTGGTCTCGCCCTTGCGGGTGGTGACGGTGACGGGGACGGTCTCCGCCGCGTACCGGCCCTCGGCGGTGGCGGTGGCCGCCCGCTGCTGGGAGCGCAGTGCCAGGGCGTCCTGGTCGGCGCGGCTGATCCCGTACTCCCGGCGCAGGTTCTCCGCCGTCTCGATCATGCCGCCGGGGACCGGGTGGTGGATGCCTCCGGCGGTGACCCGGCCCCGGGCGAGGGAGTCGTGGAGCTGGAGGCCGGGGCCCTTGATGCCCCAGCGTCCGTCGTGGGTGTAGTAGGGCGCGGCGCTCATGACGTCGACCCCGCCGGCGATGACGACCTCGCTGAACCCGGCCTGGATCTGCATGGCCGCGTCCAGGACCGCCTGGAGCCCGGAGCCGCAGCGGCGGTCGATCTGGGTGCCGGTGACGGTGGGGGGCAGCCCGGCGTCCAGGGCGGCGACCCGGCCGATGGCGGGGGCCTCGCTGGACGGGTAGGCGTGGCCGAGGATCACCTCGTCGACCCGGTCGGGGTCGATGCCCGTGCGGGCGACGACCTCGGCGACGACGTGCGCGGCGAGCGAGGCCGGTGTCTGCTGCGCGAACGCTCCGCCGAAGCGGCCGATGGGGGTGCGCAGCGGTTCGCAGATGACGACTTCGAGCGGCACGGCGGGGCCTTTCCGGGGGCGGTGGTGGCGGTACGCGCGGGTGCGTGCGGGCGGTGTAGTGACCTTCGCATCGCGGCACTGAGTCGGTCCAATATCAATGTGCGGTGGATTGAGAGACCGTACGTCTCAATCAGGGTGTCGGCAGGGCGTCCTCCGCCACGGCGAGCACCGCGCGCAGGGCGGCGGAGGGGTTGTCGGCGCGCCAGGCGAGAGCGGCGCGGAGGCGGATGGGAGGGCCGGCGAGCGGGCGGTAGACCAGGCCGTTCTGCTGGATGTGCTGGACGGAGGTGACCGTGAGGGTGACGCCGACGCCGGCGGCGACCAGGGCGAGGATCGTGTACGAGTCGGGGGCCTCCTGGACGACGCGCGGGGTGAACCCGGCGCTCTCGCAGGCCTCGGTCATGGCGTCGCGGACGGTGGAGCCGGAGTTGGCGGGGAAGGAGACGAACGGTTCGCCGGCGAGGACGTGGAGCGGGACGGCCTCCCGCCGGGCGAGCGGGTGGTCGGAGGGCAGGGCGCAGACCAGCTCCTCCTCGTCGATCACCCGGTGGGCGACGCCGGGCCGGGTCACCGGCAGCCGGACGAAGCCGAGGTCGAGCGAGCCGTCCGCGACCCGGGCCAGGGCGGTGTTGGCGTACGTCTGGCCGGTCATGACGAGTTCGAGCCCGGGGTGGGCGGCGCGGACGGCGCGGGTGAGCTGGGGCAGCGTCTCGTGGCTGGAGGCCCCGGCGAAGCCGATGGTGACCCGGCCGTACTCGCCGATTCCCGCCGATCTCGCGGCCCGTACGGCGGTGTCCAGGTCGTCGAGGACGGTCCGTACGGGTTCGAGGAAGGACTCCCCCGCGCTGGTGAGCCGGACCGAGCGGGTGTTGCGGTGGAAGAGCTGGACGCCGAGCTCCCGCTCCAGCTGGCGGATCTGCTGGCTCAGCGGCGGCTGGGCCATCTGGAGCCGCTTGGCGGCCCGGCCGAAGTGCAGTTCCTCGGCCACGGCGAGGAAGGCGTTCAGGTGGCGCAGTTCCATACGGCCACCCCCTCCTGTCATTGATACTCCTGGCGTCTTGATACGACCTTAATTCGGTATTGGACAGCCATCAATGGGCGCTGACACCGTGGGGCCGTCGGAGAGGCACGGTGAGGAGACGCGTGGACCGGACAGCGGCCGGCAAGGTCATGTCGATGCGGGAGGCCGTGGCCGCCTTCGTCCACGACGGGGACACCGTGAGCCTCGAAGGGTTCACCCATCTCATCCCGACCGCCGCCGGGCACGAGATCATCCGGCAGGGCCGCCGCGATCTCACGGTCGTGCGGATGACGGCGGACATCGTGGTGGACCAGATGCTGGCCGCCGGGTGCGTGACGCGGCTGGTCTCCTCCTTCGTGGGGAACTCCTCCGCCGGTTCGCTCGGTGAGCTGCGGCGCCGTATCGAGCACGCCGATCCCGAGCCGCTGGCGTACGAGGAGTACAGCCACTACGGGATGGTCTGCCGCTACCTGGCCGGTGCACAGCGGCTGCCGTTCTACCCGCTGCGATCGTACGCGGGCAGCGATCTGCCGTCGGTCAATCCGGGGATACGTAAAGTCACTTCGCCTTACCCGGCCGCCGACGGGACCGCCGAGCAGATCTATGTCGTGCCGCCCGTCAACCCGGATGTGACGTTCATCCACGCCCAGCGCGCCGACCGCCGGGGCAACACCCAGATCTGGGGGCTCACCGGCATCCAGGCCGAGGCGGTGTACGCGGCGGAGAAGGCGGTTGTGGTGGTGGAGGAGCTGGTGGCGGACGAGGTGGTCCGCGCGGATCCGAACCGCACCCTCGTCCCCGCGCACGCGGTCGACGCGGTGGTCGTCTGCCCGCGCGGGGCGCATCCGTCGTTCGCGCAGGGGTACTACGACCGGGACAACGCCTTCTACCGGGCCTGGTCCGCGATCAGCAAGGACCCGGTGCGGCTGGCGGACTGGCTGGAGGAGTGGGTGTACGGGACCGCCGACCACGCGGCGTACGTGGCGAAGCTCGGCGAGGAGTTCTGGGCGGGGCTCGCGGTGGGCGAGGCGCTGAGCGGGCAGGTCGACTACGGGAGGCGGCTGTGAGCAAGGAGCGCACGCAGGGTGCGGGGGCCGTCACCTCCTCCGAGCTGCTCTCCGTCGTCGCCGCGCGGGAACTGGCGGGCCGCCGGACCGTGTTCGCGGGGATCGGGCTGCCGACGCTCGCCGCCGAGCTGGCGCATCTGACCGTCGCGCCGGAGATCGAGGTGGTGTACGAGTCCGGGGTCTGCGGGGCCCATCCGTCCCGTCTGCCGGAGACCATCGCGGACGCCGTGCTGATCACGGGCGCCGAGGCGGTGCTGTCGATGCCCGCGCTGTTCGGCGCGGTGCTCCAGGGCGGCCACATCGACGTCGGCTTCCTGGGGGCCGCGCAGATCGACCGGTGGGGCAACCTCAACACCTCCGTGATCGGGGAGTGGGAGCGCCCGTCGGTACGGCTGCCGGGCTCCGGGGGCGCGGTCGAGGTGATGGCCAACGCCCGGGAGGTCTTCGTCGTGATGCGCCGCCACACTCCTCGCTCCTTCGCCGAAGAGCTCGACTTCTGTACGACGCCCGGTCCCGACCGGGCGCTCGCCGACGGCATCCGCCCGCTCGGTACCGGCGTCACCCGGGTCATCACCGAGCTGGGCATCCTCGCCCGGGACGGCGTCGGCGACGAGCTGCGGCTGGTCGCCGTGCACCCCGGGGTCACCGTCGAGCAGGTGCGGGCCGCGACCGGCTGGGAGCTGAAGGTGGCCGACACGGTGACGACGGTGGAGCCGCCCACCGGTGCTGAGCTGCGACTCCTGCGCGACGATGTCGACCCCGGCCGTGTCTACCTCCGCTGACCTCTGCTGACCTCCGCTGACACCCTCTTCAAGACCGTCTCCGCCGAAAGGGCCCCAACTGCCATGCGTATCAGGATCGTCGGAGCCGGGGCCATGGGCCGCGGCATCGCCCAGTGGGCGGCGAGCGCGGGACACACCGTGGAGCTGGGCGACGTACGGGCCGAAGCGGTGACGGACGCCGTGGAGTTCGTCGTCTCGATGCTGGACCGGGCGGTGGCCAAGGGCCGGATGTCCGCCGCCGGCCGGGACGCGACCGTGGCGCGGCTGGTGCCGCTGAGCGACCCGTGGGCGGCCGGGCCGGACGTGGAGCTGGTCATCGAGGCCGTACGGGAGGACCTGGAGACCAAGGCCGAGGTGTTCGGGAAGCTGGAGCGGGCGCTGCCGTCCTCCGCCGTCTTCGCGACCAACACCTCGTCCCTGTCGGTGACCCGGATCGCGGCGACCCTCCAGGACCCGTCGCGCCTGGCCGGGCTGCACTTCTTCAACCCGGTGCCGCTGATGCGGATCGTGGAGGTGGTGCCGGGGGCGGCGACCCGCCCGGAGATCCCGGCGCTGCTGACCGAGCTGGTGGAGGGGTGCGGGCACCGGGCGGTGACCGTGGCCGACTCCCCCGGCTTTCTCGTCAACCACGCGGGGCGCGGGCTGGTGACGGAGGCGCTGGCGATGCTGGAGGAGTCGGTGGCGGGGCCCGCGGACATCGACCGGATCGCGCGGGACGTGCTGGGGCTGCGGATGGGCCCGTTCGAGCTGATGGACCTGACCGGGCTGGATGTCACGGCCGCGGTGATCGACTCGATCTGGCAGGGCTTCCGGTACGAGGACCGGCTCCGGCCTTCGTACCTCACACCGAACCGGGTGGTGGCGGGGCTGCACGGCCGCAAGACCGGGCAGGGCTGGTACGCGTACGGGGACGGCGCCGAGGGACCGGCTCCGGAACCGGCGGTGAACGGGGACGGGGACCGGCCGGTGTTCCTGGCCGTGAGCGGGTGCGGGGAGACCGCGTCGTACGTGGAGGCCCTGGCCGGTGCGCTGGAGGCGGCCGGGGTCCGGGTCGAGCGGGGCGAGGGGCCCTCGGCCGAGGCGCTGGTGCTGGTGCCGGTCTGGGGGACGACGGTGTCCGGGGCGATCCGGGCGGGCGGGCTGCCGGCGGAGCGGACGGTGGGCGTGGAGGTGCTGCCCGCGGCCGGGCGGCGGCGGGTCCTGGCGGTGACGGCCGCCACCGGTCCTGCGGCGGCCCGGGACGCGCGGGCGGTGCTGGCGCGGGCGGCGGGCGGT
Source organism: Streptomyces cyaneofuscatus (assembly GCF_033109485.1). Taxonomy (NCBI): domain Bacteria; kingdom Bacillati; phylum Actinomycetota; class Actinomycetes; order Kitasatosporales; family Streptomycetaceae; genus Streptomyces; species Streptomyces cyaneofuscatus. The sequence continues at coordinate 1,322,467 of NZ_CP137002.1, forward strand.
GAGCCGCACGCCGTGACGGTGGTGCGGGACACGGCGGGCTCCGTCGCGCAGCGGCTGCTGTCGTCGATCGTCGCGGTGGGTGCCTCGATCGCGGAGCGGTCGCTCGCCACCCCGGCCGACATCGACCTGGCGGTGACGACCGGGCTCGGCTATCCGGCCGGGCCGCTGGCCTGGGGCGAGCGGATCGGGGCTCCCCGGCTGCTGGAGCTCCAGCGGGCGCTGCACGCGACGACGGGCGATCCGCGCCACCGGCCGACGCGGTGGGTGACCGAGCGGGCGGATCTGGGGCTGGCGCTGACGGATGCGGGGACGTCGGTGGGTGACTGCTGGGGGTGACCCCTGGCGGACGCGTGCGTCCGATTCGTACAAGACCGTGGGGAGGCCCGGTGGCTACGGTCGTTCCATGACTCCACGACTCGACGCGATCAGCATCATCACGGCCGACCTGGCGGCCTCGCTCGCCTTCTACCGCAGGCTCGGCCTCGACATCCCGGCCGGGGCGGAGTCCGCCCCGCATGTGGAGGTGGTCCTGCCGGGCGGGCAGCGGCTGCTGTGGGACACCGAGGACGTCATCCTCTCGTTCGACCCGAGCTGGGAGCGCCCGGCGGGCGGGGAGCGGCTGGGGCTGGCGTTCGTCTGCGACAGCCCGGCGGAGGTGGACGCGCTGTACGCGGAGCTCACCGGTGTTGGGTACGCGGGGCATCTGAAGCCGTGGGACGCGGTGTGGGGGCAGCGTTACGCGGTGGTGCTGGATCCGGACGGCTGCGGGGTCTCGCTGTTCGCCGCCGCCTCCGAGTCGCCTGCCTCCGGCGCGAAGTAGGCCCCGAGGGTCGTTCCGGCCAGGTCGCGCATCTCCCGGGCGAGGTGGGCCTGGTCGGTACAGCCTGCCGTGCAGGCCGCTTCGGCGTACGGGAGGCCGGTGCGGATGAGCTCCAGGGCGCGCTGGAGGCGGAGGATGCGGGCGAGCATCTTGGGGCCGTAGCCGAAGGCGGCCAGGGAGCGGCGGTGGAGCTGGCGGGCGCCGAGCCCGGCCTCCGCCGCCGTCGCCGCGACCGTACCGCCTCGGCGCAGGCCTTCGGCGACGGCGACCGTACGCGGGTCCGGGGGCCCGGTGTCGGCGATGCGGTCCAGGGCGAACCGTTCCAGGGCCGCCGCGGGGTCGGGGGCCCGGTCGATCCGGTCGGTGAGCCGGCGTACGGCTGCCGAGGGCCAGAGGTCGGTGAGGTCGGCCCGGTGGTCGCGCAGCTCGTGCGCCGGTACGCCGAGGAGTACGGGGGCGGTGCCGGGGGCGAGGCGGATCGCGGCGCAGGAGGCCCGGTTCTGGGGTTCCACCTGGAAGGCGTGGGTGTCCGGCCCGGCGACGACGATCCGGCCGCCGGTCCAGATCAGGTCCATGCACCCGTCGGGCAGGACGGAGCGGGGCTTGTGCGGCGGGTGGTCGGGGGCGTCCCAGGTCCAGACGACGGCACCGGGCAGGCGGGAGGGCCGTTCCCGGTAGCGCTGCTGTTCCTGGGGCATGTCTCCACGCTAGCGCGGAGGGGTGCGAACAGGCTCAGGGAGACGGCGGTCCGGAGTCGTTCGTGGAGTGCCCCGACTCCTTGCCCGCCTTGCTGCCCTTCGGTTCCTTCTCCCAGGTCGACTGGAGCCGCGACTTGACGTCGTCGGGCGGCAGGAAGCGGGACCAGCGCTCGGGGAACTCCGAGGGCATGTACGCCGGGCCGTCGTCCTCGTCCTCGTCGTCGTCGGCCCCGTCGTAGGCGGCCGGGCGGGTGCGGGCGACGAACTCGGCGGCCTGCGCGGCCCGGACGCGTTCGGTGGCCTCGCGGGCGGCGGCGGTGGCGAGCGAGGGCCACACGTGGTCGATGGCCGCGTTGACCGCGGCGCCGACCAGGACGGCGAAGGCGGAGATGCCGATCCAGAGCAGGACGGCGATGGGTGCCGCCAAGGAGCCGTAGATCGTGGGGCCTTCGACGGTGTTCGTGAGGTAGATCCGGAGCAGGAAGCTGCCGAGCACCCACATCCCGAGCGCCACGAGCGCCCCGGGGACGTCCTCGATCCAGGGCGAACGGACGGGGACGGACACGTGGTAGAGCGTGGTGAGGAACGCGATCGTCAGCAATATGACCAGCGGCCAGTAGAGGACGGCGATGACCTCGGTGCCCCAGGGCACGAACTCGACGACCCGGTCGGGGCCGACGACGAGCAGCGGCAGCACCACCGCGCCCAGCAGCAGGGCGACGACGTACAGCAGGAAGGCGAGCAGGCGGGTCTTGACGATGCCGCGGTGGCCGTCGAGGCCGTACATGACGGTGATGGTGTCGATGAAGACATTCACCGCGCGGGAGCCGGACCACAGGGCGATGGCGAAGCCGATGGAGATGACGTCGGGGCGGGCGCCGGTGGTGACGTCGGCCAGCAGCGGTTTGGCGAAGTCGTTGACCCCGCGCTCGGAGAGCACGGTCTGCGAGGCCGAGAGGATGTTCCGCTCGATGGAGGCGACCGTGGTGGTGGTCGTCCACTCGTCCACGTAACCGAGCAGTCCGATGAGACCGAGCAGCAGCGGCGGCAGGGAGAGCAGGGTGAAGAAGGCCGCCTCGGCCGCCAGCCCGAGGATCCGGTACTCGATGCACGAGTTGACGGTGTCCTTGAGCAACTGCCATGCCATCCGCCGCTTGGAGACGTTGCGGTAGAGGACTCGGGCCCGGTGGAGCCGGCCCGGTGGCCGCTCGGGTGTTTCATTTGCTGCCTGCACCTCCTTACCGTATCGGCATGGCAGCCACCACCCACACAGTGACCAATCAGGTTCCGCCGCTGGTCGGCTATGACGTCTTCGCCGCGGACCGGGCCCTGTCCGAGGCCGTCGAGCGGCACATCGAACCGGGCGTCCTGCCCGCGGCGCGGGAGGAACTCAGCACGCTCGGGCAGTCGGCGGGTTCGGCTCAGGCTCAGGAGTGGGGTGCGCAGGCCAACGAGCATCCGCCCGTTCTGCGCACCCATGACCGGTATGGGCACCGGATCGACGAAGTGGAGTTCCATCCGTCCTGGCACCGGCTCCTGGGCCATGCTGTCGCCGCCGGGCTGACCGACGCCTGGGGCCGGCCGGCCGGTCATGTGCGGCGTGCGGCCGGGTTCCTGGTCTGGACGCAGGCGGAGGCGGGCCACGGCTGCCCGCTCTCGATGACGCACGCCGCGGTGCCCGCGCTGCGGACCGACCCGGTGCTGGCCGCCGAGTGGGAGCCGCGGCTGACCTCGTACGTCTACGAGGAGGGGCTGCGGCCCGCGCAGGAGAAGGCCGGGGTGCTCTTCGGGATGGGCATGACGGAGAAGCAGGGCGGCACCGACGTACGGTCCAACACGACCCGGGCGGAGCCGCTGTCCGGGGAGGGCGAGTATCTGCTCACCGGGCACAAGTGGTTCTGTTCGGCGCCGATGTCGGACGGGTTCCTCGTGCTGGCGCAGGCGCCGGGCGGGCTGACGTGCTTCCTGGTGCCGCGGGTGCTGCCCGACGGTACGCGCAACGTGTTCGCGATCCAGCGGCTGAAGGACAAGCTGGGCAACAAGTCCAACGCCTCCAGCGAGGTCGAGTTCGACGGGACCTGGGCCCGCCGGGTCGGCGAGGAGGGGCGCGGAGTACGCACCATCATCGAGATGGTGGCGGCCACCCGGCTGGACTGCGTGGTGGGTTCGGCGGCGCTGATGCGGCAGGCGGTGGCGCAGGCCGTCCACCACGCCACCTATCGCTCCGCGTTCGGCGGGCTGCTGATCGACAAGCCGCTGATGCGCAACGTCCTGGCCGATCTGGCGCTGGAGTCGGAGGCGGCGACCGTCCTGGCGATGCGGCTGGCCTCGGCGTACGACACGGACACCGAGGAGGAGCGGGCCTTCCTGCGGATCGCGGTGCCCGCCGCGAAGTACTGGGTCACCAAGCGGTGCACGCCGGTCGTCGGCGAGGCGCTGGAGTGCCTGGGCGGCAACGGGTACGTCGAGGAGTCGGGGATGCCCCGGCTGCTCCGTGAGGCGCCGCTCAACTCGATCTGGGAGGGCTCGGGCAACGTACAGGCGCTGGATGTGCTGCGGGCGCTCCAGCGGGAGCCGCAGGCGCTGGACGCGTTCCTGCGGGAGGTCGGGAAGGCGCGCGGGGCCGATCACCGGCTGGACGCGGCGATCAAGGACCTGCTGACCGAGCTGGCGGACCTGGAGGGATCGAGGCGCGGGCGCGGCGTCTTGTGGAGCGGATGGCGCTGGTGCTCCAGGGGTCGCTGCTGGTGCGGTGGGCGCCGCCGGAGGTTTCCGACGCGTTCTGCGCGTCGCGGCTGGGCGGGGACTGGGGCACGGCGTTCGGGACGCTGCCGCACAGTCTGGATCTGGCCTCGGTGGTGAACCGGGCCCGGCCGGTCGCGGAGTAGGCGCCGAGGGAAGCGACGGAGGGTGGTGCTGCGCCGACACGGCACCACCCTCCATGCTTGAACCGTGCCGCTCGCCGGGCACGGGCCCGGCGTACGGCACGCTCCCACTCTCGTACGGTTCGGTGCGGCATCGCCAGAGTTGCAAAGGGTTGCAACCATTGTGTGGACTGCGCGGTGGGTACGTCCGGGCAGCGGCAGGATGAGGCCGGAGAGCTCACAGTGTTTCGGGGGGAACGGGTGGGGACCATGAGTCGGACGAGTTCTGCCGGAGCGGTGCGCGTGATCGGCCAGGAGGCGGACCGCGCGACGCGGCTGCTCCACCGGGCCAGGGAGGCCCGGCTGGCGGGCGAGCGGTCCTCCGTCGCGCCACGGGCGGAGATCGACGCCTCGTGGGAGCGTGTCGTACGCAGCGGTATCGACCCCGAGCAGTCGCCGGAGAGCGAGCTGCTGGAGGCGGAGGAGATCGAGCACCGGCGGCACAGCACGGCCCTGGGTGAGGTGATGCCGCTGCTGCGGGCCGGGCTCGCGTCCATCGCCGACGCGGCGCAGCAGATCATGGTGGTCACCGACGTGGAGGGCCGGGTGCTGTGGCGCCAGGGCAACTCCGGGGTGCTCCACCGGGCGCACGACATCTGCCTGGAGGAGGGGGCGGCCTGGGCGGAGGGGGCGACGGGGACGAACGCGATCGGTACGGCGCTGGCGGCCCGCGCGCCGATCCAGGTCCACTCGGCCGAGCACTTCATCCGGGCCCTGCACAACTGGACCTGCGCGGCGGCCCCGGTCCGTGATCCGCGCGACGGGCGGCTGGTGGGAATCGTCGACATCAGCGGTCCGGCCTCCACCTTCCATCCGGCGACGCTGGCCCTGGTGGACTCGGTGGCGCGGCTCGCCGAGGGGGAGATCCGTACCCGTCATCTGGTGGCGATCGAGCGGCTGCGCGCGGTGGCGGCGCCGATCCTGTGCCGGCTGGGTGGCCGGGCGCTGGCGGTGGACACGCACGGGTGGCTGGCGGCGGTGACGGGGATGCCGCCGGTGGACCGGCTGCCGCTGCCGAAGTCGCTGGTGGCGGGGCGGGTGTGGTTGCCCTCGCTCGGGATGTGCCGGGTGGAGCCGCTGCCGGGCGGGTGGCTGGTGCAGGTGTCGGACAGTACGGCGGAGGGGGCGCCGCGCCGGGCGGTGCTCGACCTGAGCCGGCCGCGGGCGCTGGCCGTGCATCTGGTGGGGCCGCTGGGCACCTCGACGCAGCGGCTTTCGCCGCGCCACGCGGAGCTGCTGTACGCGCTGGCGGTGCACAGGGAGGGGCGCAGCGCCTCCGAGCTGGCGCAGGACCTCTTCGGGGACGCGACCCGGACGGTGACGGTACGGGCCGAGATCTCGCGGCTGCGGCGCCATCTGGCGGAGGTACTGGCGCACCGCCCGTACCGCTTCGGGGACGGGGTGGAGGTGGAGGTGGTCCACCCGGAGCACCCGGCCGACCTGCTGCCGCACTCGAAGGCGCCGGTGGTGACGGGGGCGCGGCGGGGGGCGGCACCGTCCTGACCGGGGGCGATGCGCGCACGAGAGCGGCGGCATGGTTGTCTGACCGGCATGAGCAACCCCGCGCAGCCCCCCGTGTCCGGTGCCGAGGCGACCGTGGCCACCGTCGAGGTCACCATCTGGTCGCTGGAGCAGACCTCGCCCGCCGATCTGCGGCCCGCCGCCGTACCGGAGGGCGATCTGCGCATCGTGCGGTCCGAGGTGGTGCTGCCGGAGTTCAGCCGGTTCCTCTACACGGCGGTGGGCGGCGACATCCGGTGGACCGACCGGCTGGGGATGACGTACGAGCAGTGGCGCGAAGAGCTGGAGAGGCCCGGGGCGGAGACCTGGGTGGCGTACGTGAACGGGACGCCGGCCGGGTACGTCCAGCTGGACGCGCAGGACGGCGGCGTGGTCGAGATCCTGTACTTCGGGCTGATCCCGGCCTTCCGGGGGCGGCGGATCGGCGGCCACCTGCTGTCGTACGGGGTGGAGCGTGCCTGGGACCTGGCGGAGCGCTGGCCCGAGCGGCCGCCGACGGAGCGGGTGTGGCTGCACACGTGCTCGAAGGACGGCCCGTACGCGATGGACAACTACCTGCGCCGGGGCTTCCGGCTCTTCGGCACGAAGACCGAGGTGGAGCCGGACGTGGCGACCCCGGGACCGTGGCCGGGGGCGTACGGCGCCTGATCCTCGTCCCGGCCCGTCGTCCGGGGCCTTCACCGGCCCCACCCGGGGGCAATTTGTCCCCATTGCCACGGACGTAACCTGTGACCGACACCACAGCGTCTCATCCTCCGAGACCATCTCGTCCACATCGTGGATAGTGGTGGACTGCCCCGAGATCCGCGTGACACGCTTCCGTCATGTCTGGAACTGGAATTGCCTTGGTGAGTCGACGCCACGTCGACCTCTGCCGCATGTCCAGCGCCATCTGTCCGGCGCGCTGAGAGTCCCAGCACCCCGCCGCACCCTTACCTCTGACACTGCCCCGCGCACCGCCGCGCCTCCGCGCGAGTGTGCTGATCAGAGCCGCCCTCCTGCAGTCCCGAAGGACGTACTGTCATGGCCGCTACCCCGGAACAGCCTGCGACCACCACGCCCCGCCGCAAGGCCGGACGCCACCGTGGCGAGGGTCAGTGGGCCGTGGGCCACCACACACCCCTCAACGGGAACGAGCAGTTCAAGAAGGACGACGACGGTCTCAACGTACGGACACGTATTGAGACGATCTACTCCAAGCGCGGTTTCGACTCGATCGACCCCAACGACCTGCGCGGACGCATGCGTTGGTGGGGTCTGTACACCCAGCGCAAGCCCGGCATCGACGGCGGCAAGACCGCTGTGCTGGAGCCGGAGGAGCTGGACGACAAGTTCTTCATGCTGCGCGTCCGGATCGACGGCGGCCGGCTGACCACGCAGCAGCTGCGGGTGATCGGGGAGATCTCCCAGGAGTTCGCGCGCGGGACCGCCGACCTCACCGACCGGCAGAACGTGCAGTACCACTGGATCCGGATCGAGGACGTGCCGGAGATCTGGCGGCGCCTCGAAGAGGTGGGCCTCTCCACCACCGAGGCCTGCGGTGACACGCCCCGCGTGATCCTCGGCTCCCCCGTGGCGGGCATCGCCGAGAACGAGATCATCGACGGCACGCCCGCGATCGACGAGATCCAGCGCCGCTTCATCGGCAACCCCGACTTCTCCAACCTGCCCCGCAAGTTCAAGTCCGCCGTCTCCGGCTCGCCGCAGCTGGACGTGGCGCACGAGATCAACGACATCGCCTTCGTCGGCGTGAACCACCCCGAGCACGGCCCCGGCTTCGACCTCTGGGTCGGCGGCGGCCTCTCCACCAACCCCAAGCTCGGGGTCCGGCTCGGCGCCTGGGTGCCGCTGGACGAGGTGGCCGACGTGTACGGCGGGGTCATCGGGATCTTCCGTGACTACGGCTACCGGCGGCTGCGCACCCGCGCCCGGCTGAAGTTCCTCGTCGCGGACTGGGGCGCGGAGAAGTTCCGCCAGGTCCTGGAGGACGACTACCTCCAGCGCAAGCTGGTCGACGGCCCCGCGCCCGAGCAGCCCGCCCAGACCTGGCGCGACCACCTCGGGGTGCACCGGCAGAAGGACGGCCGCTTCTACGTCGGCTTCGCCGCGCGGGTGGGCCGGGTCGACGGCACCACGCTCACCAAGATCGCGGAGGTGGCCGAGGCGCACGGCTCCGGCCGGGTGCGGACCACCGCCGAGCAGAAGATGATCGTGCTGGACGTGGCCGAGGAGCAGGTCGAGTCCCTGGTCGCCGGTCTGGAGGCGCTCGACCTGCGGGTCACGCCCTCCCCGTTCCGGCGCGGCACGATGGCCTGCACCGGCATCGAGTTCTGCAAGCTGGCGATCGTCGAGACGAAGGCGCGCGGTGCCTCGCTCATCGACGAACTGGAGCGCCGCATCCCGGAGTTCGACCAGCCGATCACCATCAACATCAACGGCTGCCCGAACGCCTGCGCCCGTATCCAGGTCGCGGACATCGGTCTCAAGGGCCAGTTGATGCTGGACGAGAACGGTGAGCAGGTCGAGGGCTACCAGGTGCACCTCGGTGGCGCGCTCGGTCTGGAGGCCGGGTTCGGCCGCAAGGTCCGTGGGCTGAAGGTCACTTCGGCCGAACTGCCGGACTACGTGGAGCGCGTGCTCGGCAAGTTCCAGGAGGAGCGCGAGGACGGCGAGCGCTTCGCGACCTGGGCGGCGCGCGCCAGTGCGGAGTCGCTGTCATGAGCGAGCGAGCCGCCCCGTTCTACTGCCCGTACTGCGGCGACGAGGACCTGCGCCCCAACGAGACCGGTCACGGCGCCTGGGAATGTGCCTCCTGCAACCGTGCGTTCCAGCTGAAGTTCCTGGGTCTGCTGACCCGGGGCGTGCAGCGCAACGACGGTGAAGGGGACCGGATATGACGGACACTCTGATCAGTGGAGAGCTCACCGACCGCGAACTCCAGGAGCTGGCCGAGCGCGCGGGCCGGGAGCTGGAGGACGCCTCCGCCACCGAGATCCTGAAGTGGGCGACCGACACCTTCGGGCCGCGCTTCTGCGTCACCTCCTCCATGGAGGACGCCGTGGTCGCGCATCTGGCCTCGCGGGTGATGCCGGGCGTCGACGTGGTCTTCCTGGACACCGGCTACCACTTCCCCGAGACCATCGGGACCCGGGACGCGGTGGACGCGGTGATGGACGTCAACGTCATCACCATCACCCCCCGGCAGAGCGTGGCCGAGCAGGACGCGGAGCACGGCGCGAAGCTGCACGACCGCGACCCCGACCTGTGCTGCGCGCTGCGCAAGGTCAAGCCGTTGGAGGACGGCCTGACCGCGTACGCCGCGTGGGCGACGGGGCTGCGCCGCGACGAGTCCCCCACCCGGGCGAACACCCCGGTCGTGGGCTGGGACGCCAAGCGCCGCAAGGTGAAGGTCTCCCCCATCGCCCGCTGGACCCAGGACGACGTGGACGCCTACGTGCTGGAACACGGGGTGCTCACCAACCCGCTGCTGATGGACGGTTACGCCTCCGTCGGCTGCGCGCCCTGCACCCGCCGGGTGCTGGAGGGCGAGGACGCACGGGCCGGCCGCTGGGCCGGCCGCGGCAAGACCGAATGCGGGCTGCACGGCTGATGACGACTGATCAGGAGAGTTCGATGAGCGTGACGGAGACGGGAGCCACGATCTGGCTGACCGGTCTGCCGAGCGCGGGCAAGACCACCATCGCGTACGAGCTGGCGGGCCGGCTGCGGACCGAGGGCCACAAGGCGGAGGTGCTCGACGGCGACGAGATCCGCGAGTTCCTCTCCGCGGGCCTCGGCTTCTCCCGCGAGGACCGGCACACCAACGTGGCCCGGATCGGCTTCGTCGCCGAACTGCTCGCCGCCAACGGCGTGAAGGTGCTGGTCCCCGTCATCGCCCCGTTCGCCGACAGCCGCGAGGCGGTCCGCAAGCGGCACGCCGCCGAGTCCACCACCTACCTGGAGGTGCACGTGGCGACGCCCGTCGAGGTGTGCTCCGTACGGGATGTGAAGGGGCTGTACGCCAAGCAGGCGGCGGGCGAGATCAGCGGGCTCACCGGGGTCGACGACCCGTACGAGGCGCCCGAATCGCCCGACCTGCGCATCGAGTCGCACCAGCAGACCGTGCAGGAGTCAGCGGCGGCGCTCCACGCGCTGCTCACCGAGAGGGGCCTGGCGTGAGTGCCGTCACCACCACCGTGTCCGGGGACACCGCGAACCCGTACGCGCTCAGCCACCTGGACTCCCTGGAGTCCGAGGCGGTCCACATCTTCCGTGAGGTGGCGGGGGAGTTCGAGCGGCCGGTGATCCTGTTCTCCGGCGGCAAGGACTCCATCGTGATGCTGCACCTGGCGCTGAAGGCGTTCGCGCCGGCGCCGGTGCCGTTCTCGCTGCTGCACGTGGACACCGGGCACAACTTCCCCGAGGTCCTGGAGTACCGCGACCGTACGGTGAAGAAGCACGGGCTGCGGCTCCATGTCGCCTCCGTGCAGGAGTACATCGACGCCGGGAAGCTCCGTGAGCGCCCCGACGGCACCCGCAACCCGCTCCAGACCGTGCCGCTCACCGAGGCGATCCAGCAGCACCGCTTCGACGCGGTGTTCGGCGGCGGGCGGCGCGACGAGGAGAAGGCCCGGGCCAAGGAGCGGGTCTTCTCGCTGCGCGACGAGTTCTCCCAGTGGGACCCGCGCCGCCAGCGCCCCGAGCTGTGGCAGCTCTACAACGGCCGGCACGCCCCCGGTGAGCATGTCCGGGTCTTCCCGATCTCCAACTGGACCGAGCTGGACGTCTGGCAGTACATCGAGCGCGAGGGGATCGAGCTCCCCGAGATCTACTTCGCCCATGAGCGCGAGGTCTTCTCCCGCAGCGGCATGTGGCTGACGGCCGGCGGCTGGGGCGGTCCCAAGGACCACGAGGCCACCGAGACCCGTCTGGTGCGCTACCGCACGGTCGGCGACATGTCCTGCACCGGTGCCGTCGACTCCGACGCCACCACGCTGGAGGCCGTGATCACCGAGATCGCCGCCTCCCGGCTCACCGAGCGGGGCGCGACCCGCGCGGACGACAAGATGTCCGAGGCCGCGATGGAAGACCGCAAGCGCGAGGGGTACTTCTAAATGACCACTACAGCTGAGCAGTTGAGCGCCACCACCCTGCTGCGCTTCGCCACCGCCGGGTCGGTCGACGACGGCAAGTCCACCCTCGTGGGACGTCTGCTGCACGACTCCAAGTCGATCCTCACCGATCAGCTGGAGGCCGTGGAGCAGGTGTCGCTGAGCCGCGGCCAGGAGGCGCCGGATCTGGCGCTGCTGACCGACGGGCTGCGGGCCGAGCGTGAGCAGGGCATCACCATCGATGTCGCCTACCGCTACTTCGCCACCACCCGGCGGCGGTTCATCCTCGCCGACACCCCGGGCCATGTGCAGTACACCCGGAACATGGTGACGGGCGCCTCCACCGCCGAGCTGGCCGTGGTCCTGGTCGACGCCCGCAACGGGGTCGTCGAGCAGACCCGCAGGCACGCCGCCGTCGCCGCGCTGCTGCGCGTCCCGCACGTCGTCCTGGCCGTCAACAAGATGGACCTCGTCGACTACGCGGAGCCCGTGTTCGCCGCCATAGCCGAGGAGTTCACCGCGTACGCCGCGTCGCTCGGCGTCCCGGAGATCACCGCGATCCCCATCTCGGCGCTGGCCGGGGACAACGTGGTGGAGCCGTCCGCGCACATGGACTGGTACGGCGGGCCGACCGTCCTGGAGCACCTGGAGACGGTCCCGGTCAGCCATGACCTCACCGCCTGCCACGCGCGGTTCCCCGTGCAGTACGTGATCCGGCCGCAGACCGCCGAGCACCCGGACTACCGGGGGTACGCCGGTCAGATCGCCGCCGGGGTCTTCCGGGTCGGCGAGGCCGTCTCCGTACTCCCCTCGGGGCGTACGACGACGATCACCGGCATCGACGCGCTCGGCGAGAGCGTGGACATCGCCTGGGCGCCGCAGTCGGTGACGCTGCGGCTGGCCGACGACATCGACATCTCGCGCGGCGACCTGATCGCCCCGGCCGCCGACGTGCCGCCGGTCACCCAGGACATCGAGGCGACCGTCTGCCACGTCGCCGACCAGCCGCTCTCGGTGGGCCAGCGGGTGCTGCTGAAGCACACCACCCGTACGGTCAAGGCGATCGTCAAGGACATCCCGTCGCGGCTGACCCTGGACGACCTCTCCCAGCACCCGGCGCCCGGACAGCTGGTCGCCAACGACATCGGCCGGGTCGTCGTGCGGACCGCCGAGCCGCTCGCGCTCGACGCGTACGAGGACTCGCGGCGCACCGGCTCGTTCCTGCTGATCGACCCGGCGGACGGGACGACGCTGAGCGCCGGCATGGCGGGCGCCGCGTTCGCCGCGGTCGCCGAAGCCGTCGCGCAGGCCGCCGACGACGACGCCGAATGGGACTTCTGATGACCGGTGACTTCTTCTCCACCTTCGCGAAGGAGGGCGGCCGCGTGGGCAGCGGCGCCCTCGGCAGCGGCCAGGGAGGCGTGGGGCGATGTGCGTGATGACGTACGCGCACCGCTCGCGCGCCCTGAACCCCCCGCACCCGTACCGCCGAAGACCTGCCGATCTCCCGGCCGCGCCCCCCTGACCATCAGCGGGACGCGAGTACCGGGCCAACGAGAGGAAAGCCTCCCGTGCCTGCCCACCGTTCCACCGTTCGCCGCTCCATAGCCGCTGTCGCGGCCCTGCCGCTGCTCGCCCTGGCCGCCACCGCCTGCGGTTACGGCTCCGACGCCAAGGACGACGACGCGAAGAAGGCGAACGTCTCCGCCGGAGGGAAGAAGCTCTCGGCGGACACCGTGAAGATCGGCTACTTCCCGAACCTCACGCACGCCACCGCCCTGGTCGGTATCCAGGAAGGCACCATCCAGAAGGAGCTGGGCGGCACCAAGGTCGAGTCCACGACCTTCAACGCCGGCCCCTCCGAGATCGAGGCGCTGAACGCGGGCTCCATCGACATCGGCTTCATCGGCCCCTCCCCCGCCATCAACGCCTACGTCAAGTCCCAGGGCAAGGGCCTGCGGATCGTGGCCGGTTCGGCCTCCGGCGGGGTCAAGCTGGTCGTCAACCCGAAGAAGATCAAGACCCTGGACGACCTCAAGGGCAAGCGGATCGCGACCCCGCAGATCGGCAACACCCAGGACGTGGCCTTCCTCAACTGGATCTCCGAGAAGGGCTGGAAGGTCGACCCGCAGAGCGGCAAGGGCGATGTCTCCGTGGTCCGCTCGGACAACAAGGTGACGCCCGACGCCTACAAGTCCGGTTCGCTGGACGGCGCGTGGGTCCCGGAGCCGACGGCCTCGAAGCTGGTCTCCGAGGGCGCGAAGGTGCTCCTCGACGAGAAGGACCTGTGGCCGGACAAGAAGTTCGTGATCACGCACATCATCGTGTCGCAGAAGTTCCTCGACGCGCACCCCGACGTCGTCGAGGCCGTGGTCAAGGGTTCGGTGTCCACCAACAAGTGGATCAACGCCAACCCGGAGGAGGCCAAGACCTCCGCCAACAAGGCGCTGGAGAAGCTGAGCGGCAAGCCGCTGCCGAAGGAGATCCTCGACCCGGCGTGGGAGTCCGTCGAGTTCACCAACGACCCGCTGGCCACCACGCTGAAGACCCAGTCGGAGTTCTCGGTGAAGGCCGGTCTGCTGGAGGACCCGAAGCTGGAGGGCATCTACGACCTGGGCCCGCTGAACAAGATCCTCAAGGCTGAGGGTCAGCCCGAGGTCTCCGACGCCGGTCTCGGCGTCAAGTAACCCGCCCGTACAGGATCCAGGTTTCCCAGGAGGTGACGACCATGGCTACCACCACCCTCACCAAGGCCGAGGACCGTACGACGGTCGAGCACGCCGCCCGTCTCGCGCACGTCTCGAAGTCCTTCGCCGGACCCACGGGGCAGCAGCTCGTCCTGGACGACATCACCCTCGATGTCGCTCCGGGTGAGTTCGTCACCCTCCTGGGAGCCTCCGGGTGCGGAAAGTCGACGCTGCTCAATCTGGTGGCCGGACTCGACCGCCCGTCCGCGGGGTCCATCGAGACCCCCGGCGGGCGGCCGGCCCTGATGTTCCAGGAGCACGCTCTCTTCCCGTGGCTGACCGCGGGCAAGAACATCGAACTGGCCCTGCGGCTGCGCGGGGTCCCGAAGTCGGAGCGTCGCACCGAGGCCGAGCGGCTGCTCGAACTCGTCCGTCTCGGCGGCGCGTACGGCAAGCGGGTGCACGAGCTGTCCGGCGGTATGCGGCAGCGGGTCGCGATGGCCCGCGCGCTCGCCCAGGACAGCCAACTGCTGCTGATGGACGAGCCGTTCGCGGCGCTGGACGCCATCACCCGCGATGTGCTGCACGACGAACTGACCCGGATCTGGCGGGAGACGAACGCCTCGGTCCTCTTCGTGACGCACAACGTGCGCGAAGCCGTACGGCTCGCGCAGCGCGTCGTGCTGCTCTCGTCCCGGCCGGGCCGCATCGCCCGCGAGTGGACGGTCGACATCGAGCAGCCGCGCCGCATCGAGGACACCGCCGTGGCGGAGCTGTCCGTCGAGATCACCGAAGAACTGCGTGGGGAGATCCGCCGACATGGCCAGCACTGACATCACGTCGAGCCGGAAACGGCCGGACGGGACGGCTGAGCCCGTCGACGCGAAGCCCGACGGCGCGAAGCCCGACGATCTGGCCGGTCTGGAGGCCGGTCTCGACGCCCTGGACGCGGTGCAGATCCGCCGCACCCCGGTGCGCGAGGTCCTGAAGAGCAAGGTCCTGCCGCCCGTGGTGGCGGTGGCGCTGGTCCTGATCGTCTGGGAACTGCTGGTCCGCGCCGAGGTCACCGAGGTCTACAAGCTGCCGCCGCCGTCCGCGGTGTGGGACAGCGCCACGGACATGTGGCTCAAGGGCACACTCCTGGAGGTCGTCTGGACCAGCGTCTCGCGCGGTCTGCTCGGCTTCCTCCTCGCGGTGGCCATCGGTACGCCACTGGGGCTGCTGGTCGCCCGGGTGAGGCTGATCCGGGCGGCGATCGGGCCGATCCTGTCCGGGCTCCAGTCGCTGCCGTCGGTCGCGTGGGTGGCCCCGGCGGTCATCTGGCTCGGGCTGAACGACAGCATGATGTACGCGGTGATCCTGCTGGGCGCGGTGCCCTCGATCGCCAACGGGCTGGTCTCGGGCGTCGACCAGGTGCCGCCGCTGTTCCTCCGGGCGGGCCGCACACTCGGCGCGACCGGGATCCGGGGCACCTGGCACATCGTGCTGCCGGCCGCGCTGCCCGGTTATCTGGCGGGCCTCAAGCAGGGCTGGGCGTTCTCCTGGCGCTCGCTCATGGCCGCCGAGATCATCGCCTCCTCCCCCGAACTAGGTCTGGGGCTGGGGCAGTTGCTGGAGAACGGCCGCAGCAACTTCGACATGCCCGGGGTCTTCCTCTCGATCCTGCTCATCCTGTTCGTCGGCATCGCGATCGACCTGCTGATCTTCAGTCCGCTGGAGCGGTGGGTGCTGCGCAGCCGAGGCCTCCTCGTCAAGAACTGAGTCACGCCATGTCCCACCCCGTCCTCCTCGTCATCGCCCACGGCAGCCGCGACCCGCGGCACGCCGCGACCGTGCACGCCCTCACCCAGCGGGTGCGGGCCGAGCGGCCGGGGCTGCGCGTGGAGACGGCGTTCCTGGAGTTCAACGCCCCTTCCGTGCCCCGGGTGCTGGAGCGCCTGGCCGCGGAGGGGGCGGACGAGGTCATCGCCCTGCCGCTCCTCCTCACCCGGGCGTTCCACGCCAAGACCGACATCCCGTCGGTCCTGCGCGAGGCCCGCGCCCGGCTGCCGAGGCTGCACATCCGGCAGGCCGACGTCCTCGGCCCGTCCCCGCTGCTCAACGCCACCCTCGGGCGGCGGCTGCGGGAGGCCGGGGTCCGCCCCGGCGACATCCCCCGGACCGGGCTCGTCCTGGCCTCGGCGGGATCCACAGACCCGGAGGCGATCGCAGTGATCGCTGAAATCGCGCGGGAGCTGCGGCACACCGGTTGGTGCGCCGTGCGGCCTGCGTTCGCCTCCGCATCCCTTCCCCGCACCGAGGACGCGGTACGGGCCCTGCGGGCCGAGGGCGTCGACCGGGTGGCGGTGGCGCCGTACGTCATCGCCCCCGGCCGGCTCCCGGACCGCATCGCGGCGGGCGCCGAGGCGGCCGGCGCGGACGTGCTGGCCGATGTCCTGGGCCCGGCACCGGAGTTGGCGCGGCTGCTGCTGGAGCGGTACGACGAGGCGCGGGTGCTGGTGGGGGCGTCGCTGTCGGCGTGAGCGCTGCTACGCGTAGGACAGGCCGCCCGAGCGGGCCCGCTTGAGTTCGAAGAAACCCTGGTGGTTCGCGAGGACCCGGAAGCTGTCGAAGAGTTCCGCCGCCTCCTCGCCGCGCGGGATCGCGTTCAGGACCGGGCCGAACCAGACCGTGCCGTCGACGTGGATCGTCGGTGTGCCCACGTACGCGTCCTGCTCCGGATCCTTGCCCGCGTCATGGCTGCGGGCCACCTCTTCGTCGTACGCCGTCGCGTGCGCGGCCTCCGACAGGGCGGCGGGCAGGCCCAGTTCGGCCAGCGAGGCGGCGATGACCGCCTCGAAGTCCTCCTCCTTGTGCTGGTGGATGCGGGTGCCCAGCGCGGTGTAGAGGTCCCGCAGGATGCCGTCGCCGTGGGCGGCGGCCGCGGCGACGGCGACCCGGACCGGGCCGATCGACTTGTCGACCAACTCGCGGTACCAGCCCGGCAGTTCGTTGCCCTGGTTGTGCAGGTACAGGCTCATGGGGCGGAAGCGGAGGTCGAGGTCGCGGTGCTGCTCCACCTCCAGGATCCAGCGGGAGGCGATCCAGGCGAACGGGCAGGCGGGGTCGAAGAAGAAGTCGACGGTGGTGCGGGTCCGGGTGCTCATGGATGCGAGCGTAGAGCGCGATTGGCGTGGACTCCCGGGCCAATCGTGGTCCGGTGCGGTGGGCCATTCACCGTGGCAGCAGCCCTCAGGCGAGCGTCTTCCGTGGCTCCTCCGGGTCCGGGGTGTGGTGGCGGCCGACCGGGATCACCAGCGGGGTGCGGCTCACCGGGTCCGTGGTGACCTGGCAGCGGAGGCCGAAGACGTCCTCGACGGTCTCTGCGGTGATCACGTCGGCGGGGACGCCCTCGGCGACGATGCCGCCCTTCTTCATCGCGATGACGTGATCGGCGTACCGGCAGGCCTGGTTGAGGTCGTGCAGGACCATGACGATCGTGCGTCCCTCGCGGCGGTTGAGGTCGACCACGAGGTCCAGGACGTCGATCTGGTGGGCGAGGTCGAGGTACGTCGTCGGCTCGTCCAGGAGGAGGACCGGGGTGCCCTGGGCGACGGCCATGGCGATCCAGGCGCGCTGGCGCTGGCCGCCGGAGAGTTCGTCCACCGCCCGGTCGGCCAGGTCGGTGGTGCCGGTCGCGGCGAGCGCGTCGTGGACCGCCTGCTCGTCCGCCTTGGTCCACTGCCGCCACCACGTCTGGTGCGGGGAGCGGCCCCGGTTGACCAGGTCGATGACGGTGAGGCCCTCGGGGGCGACGGGTGACTGCGGGAGGATGCCGAGCTGCTGGGCCAGCTCCCGGGTGGGGATGGAGTGCAGGGCGCGGCCGTCCAGGCTGACCGCCCCTGCGCGGGGGGCCAGCAGCCGGGCCAGAGCGCGCAGCAGGGTCGACTTCCCGCAGGCGTTGGCGCCGACGATGGCGGTGATCCGGCCGGGCGGGACCGCCAGGTCGAGGCCGGTGACGACGGCCCGGTCGTCGTAGCCGAGGTGCAGGTCCTGTGCCCTCAGGTCGGGTTCGGCGGTGGACATCGGTCAGCCTCCTGAGCCCGCGCGGTTGACGCGGATGAGCAGCCAGAGCAGCACCGGGGCGCCGAGCACTCCGGTGACGATCCCGACGGGCAGTTCGGTGCCCGGGATCAGTTCGCGTGCCAGGACGTCGGACGCGAGGACGATGGCGGCGCCGGTGAGTCCGCCGGCGAGCGGGGGCGGCCAGGCCGTACGGCAGAGCCGCTGCGCGATCTGCGGGGCGGCGAGCGCCACGAACGCGACGGGTCCGGCGGCCGCCGTGGCGAACGCGACCAGGCCGACGCCGGTGAGCAGGACGGTGAGGCGGACGGCCTGGACGCGGGTGCCGAGCCCCTTGGCGACGTCGTCGCCGAGTTGCAGCGTACGCATGAGGCGGCCGATGAGCAGGGCGGCGGGGACCAGGACGACCAGGGCGTACGCGAGGGGCGCGGCCTGCTGCCAGTCGCGGCCGTTGAGGTTGCCGACGAGCCAGCCGAGCGCGGCCTGCGCCTGGAACCGGCCGCCCCGGGCGAGCAGGAAGTCGGTGACGCTGAGGCAGACCCAGGAGACGCCGATGCCGACGAGGATGATGCGGTAGCCGGTGGTGCCGCGCCGCCAGGCGAGCCCGTAGACGAGGAGGGCGCTGGCGAGGGCCCCGAACAGGCCGAGGGCCTGGGTGCCGAGGCCAAAGTCCCAGCCGAGCACGATGCCCGCGACGACGGCGGTCCCGGCGCCCTGGGTGAGGCCGATCATGTCGGGGCTGGCGAGCGGGTTGCGGGTCATCGTCTGGAACAGGGCCCCGGACATGCCGAACGCGATGCCCGCGAGGAGCCCGGTCATGGCGCGGGGCAGCCGCAGTTCCTGGACGACGAGGAGGGTGCCCGGGTCGCCGGATCCGGTGAGCGCGCGGGCGACGTCGGTGAGGGGGATGCCGTACTCACCGATGGAGACGTTCCAGCACAGCGCCGTGAACACGGCGACGACGAGCCCCGCGCAGACGGCGAGCTGGCGGGGGCGCAGGGTGCCGGAGACCGGTGGGAAGGCCAGGCGGAAGGGGCGGGGCGCGGTCTTTCCCGTGCGGAAGGAGTCGGTGGTCACGTCTCATACCTCCGCGAGCCGGCGTCGGCGGACCAGGGCGATGAAGAACGGGCCGCCGATGAAGGCGACGATGATCCCCGCCTGGACCTCCACGGGCCGGGCGATCACCCGGCCGAGGATGTCCGCCCCGAGCAGCAGCCCGGCGGCCAGCGCCGCCGAGAGCGGCAGCAGCCAGCGGTGGTCCGGGCCGAGTCCGGCGGACTGGGCGAGGGCCCGCGCGACATGCGGGACGACCAGGCCGATGAAGACGACGGGGCCGATCACCGCGACCGCCGCCCCGGTGAGGAGGGTGACGGCGACGACGCCCTGGAGGCGTACGAGGCCGAGCTTGCGGCCGAGCGAGGCGGCCACGTCGTCGCCGAGGGCGAGGCTGTTGAGAGCGGGGGCGCTCGCCAGGGCGAGGAGGGCGCCGAACCCGAGGAAGGGCAGGATGCGCAGCACGGTGGAGGCGTCCTGGTTGGCGAGCGAGCCGGCCGACCAGAAGCGGAAGCGGTCCAGGGCTGCCGGATCGGTGAGGACGATCGCGCTGGTCAGCGAGGAGAGTACGGCGGTGACGGCGACCCCCGCGAGGGCAAGCTTCACCGGCGTGGACCCCGAACGCCCCATCCGCCCCAGCAGATAGACGACGATGCTCGCCGCCATCGCCCCGGCGAACGCGAACCAGATGTAGCCGAGCAGCGAGCCGATCCCCGCGACCCCGGCGGCGAGCACGATGGCGAAGGCGGCCCCGGCGCTCACCCCGAGGATGCCGGGGTCGGCCAGCGGGTTGCGGGTCAGCGCCTGCATCACACAGCCGGAGAGGCCGAGCGCCGCGCCGGCGGCAAAACCCAGGGCCGTACGCGGAACCCGCACCGACCAGATCACGTCCTCGATCCGCGGGCCGGTCGGCCGGCCGAGGAGCGCCTTGAGGACGTCACCGGGCGGGATCTGGAGGGCCCCGAGCCCGAGCGAGAGCAGGCACAGCACCACCAGCACGGCGGCGAGCACGGCCGCGAGCAGGGCGGGGCGCCATCGGGCGGGGCGGGTCACGGGGCTGGCTCCACGGTCCGGTTGTTCCTCACGGGAGGGTTGGGCGGGCCGCCCCGCCGACGCGGGGCGGCCCGGAAGGGGGCAGGCGTCAGGACGCGGGGTGGACGACCTTCGTGTCCGTCTTGCCGTCGACGGCGGCCGACAGCATCGGGACCAGGCGGTCGACGGTGTACGGGATGCTCAGCGGGGTCACGAAGGAGATGGCGCTGCCGAAGTGGCTGCTCTCCTTGATCATGACCTCACGGCCTTCCTTGACCGCGTCGAGCTTGCCGTACAGCGGGTCGGCGTGGAGCTTCTTGGCGTCCTTGGCCGGGTCGGTGACGATCCAGGCGACGGCGTCCGTGTCGAGGAGGTCGGTGCGCTCCTTGCTGATGTTGGCGCCGAACGCCTCACCGACGACCTTGTCGAGGCCGCTCGGGAGCTGGAAGCCGAGGCCGGTCAGCACACGGGAGCGGTTGTCCTGCGGGCCGTAGACGTACATGCCCTCGTACGGGGTCGCCATGACGGCGGTCTTGCCCTTGAACTCGGGGTGCGCGGCGGCGGCATCGGCGATGTGCTTCTCGGTCCTGGCGACCAGGTCCTTCGCCTCGTCGGGCTTGCCGAGGGCCTTGCCGACCTGGGTGGTCTGGTCCTGCCAGGAGATCCCCCAGTCCGCGCCCTCCTTCGGCTGGGCGACGACCGGGGCGATCTTGGAGAGGGTGCGGTACTGGTCCTTGGTGAGGCCCGAGTACAGCGCGAGGATCAGGTCGGGGCGCAGGGAGGCGATCTTCTCGACCTGGGGGCCGGTGCCGTCGTCGTGCAGGACTGTGGGGCGCGCCTTGTCGCCGAGCGCCTTCTCGGCCCACGGGCCGATGGCGCCCTTGAACTCGCCGAACCACTCGGTGGTGCCGACGGGGACCTTGCCGAGGGCGAGGACCGCGTCCTGGTCGGAGAGGCCGACGGTGACGATGCGCTGCGGGTCGTTCTTGACGGTGGTGGTGCCGTACTTGTGGTCGAGGGTGACCGGGAAGGCCCCCTTCTTCGCGCTGTCGGCGGACGGCGCGGCCTTGTCGTCGCTCTCGCCGGACCCGCAGGCGGCGGCTCCGAACAGCAGCAGGGCGGACGCGGCCACGGCGGTCAGCCGGGTGCGCTGGGACATGCGGGGCATGGCGGTTTCCTTCGGAGGGTGGGTGTGCCGGGGGGCGGCGGGGACTTGGGGGGTCAGAGGTGGGGTGCGGCGCGGCTGCCGGACCAGGCGTGCCAGAGCGTCGCGTACGGGCCGTCGGCGGTGCGCAGTTCGTCGTGGGTACCGCTCTCGACGACCCGGCCGGCCTCCAGCACCACGATCCGGTCGGCGGCGACGGCCTGGGTGAGGCGGTGGGCGACGACCAGGGCGGTGCGGCCGGCGAGGGCGGCCTCGGCCGAGCGCTCCAGGGTCCGGGCGCCGGCGCTGCCCGCTTCGGCGGTCGCCTCGTCGAGGACGGCGACCGGGGGGTCGGCCAGGACGAGCCGGGCGAGGGCGAGTTGCTGGGCGCGGGCGGGGTCGAGGCGGTGGCCGCCCTCCCCTACGACGGTGGCGAGCCCCTCGGGGAGGGCGTCGGCCCACTCCAGGGCGTGCACGGTGGCGAGGGCGGTACGGAGGTCGGCGTCGGTGGCGGCGGGGCGGGCGAGGCGGAGGTCCTCGGCGAGGGTCCCGGTGAAGACGTGGACCTCCTGGGTGACCAGGACGACGGAGGGGGCTGTGACGGAGGGGGCTGTCTTTCCCTCCGCTACGGAGACCGTGCCGCCGGTCGGCTGCTGGACGCCCGCGACGAGCCGGGCCAGGGTGGACTTCCCGGCCCCGCTGGTCCCGACGAGCGCCACGTGTTCGCCCGCGCGGAGGGTGAGGGAGACCTCGTGGAGGACGGTGCGGCCGGGACCGTACGCATGGCTCACGGCGTCGACGGTGACGGCCGCCTCGGACGTGGTTCCGTTCCGCTGCTGCGGCAGCCGTACTGCGCTCTCCTGGAGGTCGGTCACGCCGACCAGCCGCGCCAGTCCGGCCGCCGCCGACTGCGCGTCGTCAAGGAGGACGAGGGCGGCGTTGACCGGTCCGAAGAGGCTGTGGAAGTAGAGGGCGGCGGCCGTCGCCGTACCGATGGAGACGGACCCGTCGCGGACCAGGAAGAACCCGGTGACCAGGACGGCGGCCAGGCCGATGTACTCCGCGATGTGCAGCCGCGCGTAGAAGCCCAGCACCAGGTGGACGCTGCGCATGGTCAGCTCGACGGCCCTGCGCGAGCGCGCGGCGCTCTTCTCGGTGTGCTGCTCCTCCAGCCGGTGGCCGCGGACGGTCACCGCTCCCCCGATCGTCTCCAGGAGCTGTTGCTGCTGGGCCCCGTTGGCGACCCGCTGGTCCGCGTAGACGGTGACGGCCCGGGTCACGTACCACCGTGCCGTGAGCGCCTGGACCGGTACGGCGAGGAGCGCGGCGAGGAGGAACCGTACGTCCAGCAGGGCCATGGCCCCGAGGGTCAGCACGATCGCGAGGACCGAGCGGGCCATCTCGGGCAGGGCGGAGCGGACGGCCTCCGCGACCCGGGCGACGTCTCCGGTGACCCTGGCGGTGAGGTCGCCGGCCCCGGCGCGCTCCAGGCGGTCGGCGGGGAGCTGGAGGGCGCGCGCGATGAACTGTTCGCGCAGCCGGGCCAGTACGGTCTCGCCGAGCCGGGCTACCTGGGTCAGCCCGAGCGTGGTGGTGACGCCCTGGACGACCGCGACCACCAGCAGGAGGACGACGGGCAGGGTGAGGGCGTCGGCGGGACGGCCGTCGGCGACGATGTCGACGATCCGGCCGAGCAGCGGCTGGACCAGGAGCCCTACGGCGGTGGCGCCGACCAGGACACCGAGGCCCAGGATCGCGCGGCCCCGGTCGGGGCGGATCAGGGTGCGCAGGGCGGCCCGGGTGCGGGCGCCGGTGGCGATGGGCAGCAGCTCGGCGCCGTCCTCCGCTATATCGGTGGGGGTCATGTGAGCACCGCCGTGCGGTAGACGGGATGGTCGCGTACGAGGTCCTCGTGCGGGGCCTCGGCGGTGATGGTGCCGCCGTCGATGAGGACGACCCGGTCGGTGGCGGCGAGGAGGGCGGGGCTGCTGGTGACCAGGACCGTGGTGCGGCCGGGGCGGGCGCGGCGGATGCCGGTGGCGATCCGGGCCTCGGTGGCGGCGTCGACGGCGGTGGTCGGGTCGTGGACGACGAGGACCGGGCGGTCGGCGGCGAGCGCGCGGGCCAGGGCGACGCGCTGGCGCTGGCCGCCGGAGAGGGAGCTGCCGCGCTCGCCGATCCGCCCGGAGGTTCCGCCGGGCAGGGTGGCGGCGACCTCGTCGACGGCGGCGGCGTCCATGGCCGGCTGCGGGTCGGCTCCGGCGGGGGCGGCGGCCGTCACGTTGTCGAGGAGGGTGCCGTCGAAGAGCTGGGCGTCGTGCTCGGCCACCAGGAGCGCGGAGCGCAGGGCGGCGGGGGCGAGTTCGGTGACCGGGGTGCCGTCGAGTTCGACGCGTCCCCGGTCCGGGTCGCAGCGGCGGGCCAGGCAGTGCAGGAGGGTGGCCGCGTGGGCGGTGTCGGTGACGACGATGCCGAGGTGTTCGCCGGGCCGGACGGTGAGGTCGATCCCGTGGAGCCCGGCGTGGCCGAGGCCGTGCAGGCGTAGCTCGCCTGCACTCGGTGCGGCCGGCTCCGTGGTGCCGCCCGTGGTCTCGCCGGGTGCGGCCAGCACGTCGGCGATGCGGGCGGCGGAGGCGCGGGCCTTGGCGAGTTCGGCGCCGCCCCAGGCCAGTACGGCGATCGGTCCGGGCAGGAAGAGGGCGAGGCCGACGGCGGAGACCAGAGCGCCCAGGCCGATGGAGCCGCTGAGCACCAGGCGTCCGCCGACGAGGGCGACCAGGGCGATGAAGGCGCCGGTCAGGGTGAGCATCAGGCCGGTCTGGAGTGCGGCGGCGCGGGCGGCGCGCACGTTGGCCTCGCGGGAGGCCTGGCTGGTGGAGCGGTACCGGGCGACGGCGGCGCTTTCGGCCCGGAGCCCCTTGAGGACGCGGACCCCGGCGACCAGGTCGGCGGCGACCCCGGAGGCGTGGGCGGCGCGCTCCTGTTCGGCCTCGCTGCGGTGCTCCAGGGGGCGGGCGAGGTAGTGGCCGAGCGCCATGAGGACCGGGGCGCCGATCAGGACGAGGAGCCCGAGGGGGACGGAGGCGCGGAGCAGCAGGACCGCTCCCGCGATGACGCCGACGACGGCGGCGATGCCGAGGGTGAGCGCCATGTTGAGGGCCCCGACCCGCCGGGCGTCCTCGGTGGCCACGTTGACCAGGGCGCCGGGCGGCCGTCCGGCCTCGGCGCCGCCGTGCGGGGCGAGGACCCGGCGTACGACGTCCAGGCGCAGCTGGTGCGCGGCCTGTTCGGCGGCGCGCTCGCCGGCCCGGGCGCCGAAGCGGAAGCCGTAGGAGAGCATCGCGTAGACCACGGCGAGGACGACCAGCCAGAGGGCGAGCGCACCGCCGTCGGGGCGGACCACGGCACGGTCGACGATCAGGCCGATGAGTACGGGGACGAGCGCTTCGCCGGTCTGGTGGGCGGCGCCCAGCAGCGAACCGACGACGACGTCCCGGCGCTGCCCAGCGACGGCGCGGCGGATGACACCGCGCCCGGACATGTCAGCCCCCACTCACCTGCTCCTCAGCGTGTACCGGACAAGGGCGGAGAGGCGACTTCCAGCCATCCGTCTCCAGCCAAACGAAGGAAAGGCTAACCTGCATCCGCCGCGGCCGGGACCCCCGCCCCCCTGCGGGATCCCCGGCCCACCCTTGTGGGATCTCCGGCCACCTGCGTCCGGCCCGGCCACCTGTGTCCGGCCAGACCCGCAAGGTCCCACGGCCCGGGGCAGGGGCCGTGGGACCGGGCCGGTCAGGCGGTGCCGTTACGGCGGCTCTTGAGGAACCACCACAGACCGCCGCCGGCCAGCGCCAGTACGGCGACGGCGATACCGATCGGCAGGGCGGGCGACGAGCCGTCCTCCTCCGCCGTGGCCGTCGCCCGGTCCGATGCCGTCGGCTTCGCGTCCGCGGGCTCGGTGGCGGGCGGGTCGGACGGCGACGGGGCCGCGGAGGTGGGGCTCGCACTGGGGGTGGGGCTCGCACTCGGAGTGGGGGCGACCGGCTCGGCACCGGGGGCGGCCTCCTGGAGCTTCAGCACGGGCGCGGAGTGTCCGTGCCCGCCGCCGCTGGACTCCCCCAGTTCGATCCAGCGGTCGACGCGCCCGTCGTCGTACGTCTGGAGCGTCTTGAACACCAGCGACTTCGCGTCCGGCAGCTGCCGGACGACGACGGAGTACGTGACGTCCTCGCCGACCGCCACGGGCGGGCCCGACACGGTGAAGCCCTTGTCGGTCGGAGCGAGCTTCCAGCCGGCGGGGCCCTTGCCGTAGGTGACATCGGCCGGAGTGATCCCCTTCGGCAGGAACACCTCCAGCTTGATGATGCCCGCGGCGTCGGACTCGGTCGCCGCGTCGAAGTTCAGCGTGACGTTCTCGGCGAGCGCACGGGCACCCTCGGACCCCACCTCCACATGGGCGGAGGCCGGGGTGGCCAGGACGAGGGTGGCGGCTATCGCGGCGGCGACGACGCCGGCGGAGCGGCCGACGGTTCGCACGCGTACGGAGGTGGACACAGGGATCTCCCAGGTGAGGTGCAGATGAGGTGACGGTGTGCGGGCACGCGGAAGCGCGCCCCGGGCGGGCGGCGCGGATCAGCGCGTCGCGGGAGGCCCCCGGCGTACCACCGTGTGGTTCAGCGCTGTGCGGTTGTACGGGGAGGGCGGGGACCAGGCCCGCGGCGGCCCGGTCCGGGGGCGCCGCGCCGGGAACGGTCCCGCCGGAGCGGGCCCGCGCAGCCACCGGTCCAGCGTGTGGTCCAGGCGCCGGGCCACCGTCCGGCAGGAGGCGTCCGCGCGCTGCATGCACCAGCCCACCAGCAGCGCGGCGACCGTGTGTCCGGCCGTCACCACCACCGCGAGACGGTGGTCCGCGTGCCAGGCCTGGTGGACGTCGGGTCCGGTGCCGTGCCGGTGCGTCGCGGCGGCGGTGCCGTTCTGTACGGCCGCGAAGAGCTGGTGCAGCGCGGCCTGTCCGGCGCCGGTCGCCGCGAGCACGACGGGCAGCGCCCCGCCCCGTCGCGCGACGGGCAGGGCTCCACCGAACCGCGCGACGGGCAGGGCGATGAGGAACAGCGTCCCGGCCGCGAGCGGCAAGCACCATCCCGGCACCGCCTGCCCGGAGGACAGGTGGTGTGCGCAGAGTGCGAGGGCCGTGCTGGTCGCCGCGAAGACCAAGGCCCGGACAGCGGCGACCGCCACTCCGGCTCCGGGGCCCCGGGCGGAGCGTCCGTCATGTGTCTCTGCGGCGCTCGGCATGGCTGCCCCATCATGGGGCACGGCGGGCCCGGGCCGTCAGCCCGTCGGGGAAGTCGGTGATCCTCCCGAACTCGCCCCCGGCCGCCCGCCGGAGAGGCTCGGACCGCCGGAGGGACCCAGGCCGCCGGAGAGGCTCAGACCTCCGCGAACGGGTCGTCGACGAACGGGGTCGCCTGGTGGAAGTAGAGCCGCCACCCCGCCCCGGTCAGCCGCCACAGGGAGCTGCGGTGCGAGCGCAGCCCCTTGGACTCCGTGTCGAAGGTGAGGTGCACCAGATCCGGGCCGAGTTGCGTGCCCCGCATCCGGGAGGCGGTCAGCGGGCCGGGGCGCGGGGCGTCGTCGGCGGTGAGCGCCTCGATGATCGACTCCCGGTCCCAGAGCCGTCCGCTGGTGCCGATCTCCCGGAACTCGGGGTGGAGGAGGGCGGCGAGGAGATCCGCGGAGGCGCGTACCACCGGGTCCAGCAGGCGGAGTTCGCCTTCGATGGCTGCGGCCACGGCGGGCGACGGCTCAGACACGTGTCATCTCCACCAGCTTGGCCACGGTGTTCCAGTTGCGGGTGGTGGCGGTGAGGCCCTTGGTGAGCTGGGGACGTGCCAGAGCCGCGGCCAGCTTGGAGCGGCCGAGTCCGTCGGGGGCGTACAGGTAGACGCAGCGGTCACCGAGCTCGAAGGCCTCCGGCAGGTAGGCCGGTGCGTCGAGGCCGGCGAGGCGTTCGGGGTCCATCGCCCGGTCGAGGTAGGTGACGTGGAGCTGCTTGCCCTCCAGCTCGTCGGCGGGGAAGGGGCAGGCGTCGGCGACGGCGGCGAGATAGGAGCCGCTGCGGACGATGCAGCCGACGGAGAAGCCGAACCGTTCGTGCAGGGCGCGCTCCAGGGCGGCGGCGAGCGCGCTCTCGTCCCTGTCCCCGCTGCGGAAGACGGCGTTGCCGCTCTGCAGGTGGGTGGCGATGTCGGTGTGCCCCAGTTCACCGAGCACGGTGCGCAGTTCCGGCATCGGGACCCTTTTGTGGCCGCTCACATTGATCCCGCGCAGCAGCGCCGCGTACGTCGTCGTCATGGCCCCACACACTAGAGCGATCCCTCCTCCGGCGCGCAGCCGCCGCGCCCCGTGGGGGAGGGCGCGGCGGCTGCTGTGCGCGAGGAGCGTTGCCGGACGGGGGCGGTGGGGCGCTCCCGTCCGGCGGCGGGTCCTACTCGACGATCTTGAGGAGCTTGTTCGCCGTGCCCTCGGTCGCGTTGGAGATGGCGTCCGGGGTGGCTCCCTCGGTCAGCGCCGTGGCGACCGCCTCCGGGGTGGCGTCCGGGTGGCCCGCCAGGTAGACGGCGGCCGCGCCGACGACGTGCGGGGTGGCCATGGACGTACCGGAGATGGTGTTGGTGCCGGTGTCGCTGTCGTTCCAGGTCGACGTGATGTCCGAGCCCGGGGCGTAGATGTCCACGACGGAGCCGAAGTTGGAGAAGTCCGACTGCTCGTCGCCCTCCGTGGACGAGGCGACGGTGATCGCCTCGGGGACGCGGGAGGGCGAGCCCTGGCCTGCGTCGCTGGACTCGTTGCCCGCGGCCACACCGAAGGTGATGCCGGCGGCGATGGCCTTCTGGACGGCCTCGTCGAGGGCGGGGTCGGCGCCGCCGCCGAGGCTCATGTTGGCGACGGACGGGCCGGACGCGTTGGCGGCGACCCAGTCGATGCCGGCGATGACCTGCTCGGTGGTGCCCGAGCCGTTGTCGTCCAGGACGCGGACGCCGACGATCTTGGCCTTCTTGGCGACACCGTGCGCGGCCCCGGCTATGGTGCCCGCCACGTGGGTGCCGTGCCCGTTGCCGTCGTCGGCGTCGTCGTCGTTGTCCACGGCGTCGAAGCCGGAGGTGGCGCGGCCCTCGAA
The DNA here is from genome assembly GCF_033109485.1 of Streptomyces cyaneofuscatus. Taxonomy (NCBI): domain Bacteria; kingdom Bacillati; phylum Actinomycetota; class Actinomycetes; order Kitasatosporales; family Streptomycetaceae; genus Streptomyces; species Streptomyces cyaneofuscatus. Next base: position 1,350,699 of record NZ_CP137002.1, read on the forward strand.
GTCCTCGTGGGTGACCCGGACCCCGGTGTCGATGACGTACGCGGTGACGCCCTCACCGGCGGCGTCGGGGTAGTTGTACGCCTTGTCGCCCGCGGTCTCGGCCTGGTCGATGCGGTCCAGACCCCACGAGGGGGGGTTCTCCTGGGTGGCGTTGATGCTGAACTTCTTGTTCTGCACCACCTTGGCGACGGACGGATCGGCGGCGAGCCGCTTGGCCTCGGTCTCCGAAAGTCCGCTGGCGGAGAAGCCGTTGATGCTGGAGGAGTAGTTGCGCTGGAGCTTGCCGCCGTACTCCTTGGCGAGCTTCGACTTGTCCGCCTTCTCGCCCAGCATGACGATGTAGCTGCCGGAGACGGCGGTCTCGGCGTCCGCGCCGTAGACCGTGCCCATCGGGGCCGGCGAGGCTCCGGCGAACGAGGTTCCGAACAGGGTGACTCCGGCTGCGGCTGCCACGGCGGTGATCGCGGCGGTCAGCTTGGTCCGGCGAGTGATGGTGCGCTGGTGCTTGGCCATGAAGAGGGGTCTCCTCGTCAATCTCTGTGGGGGGATTGACCTCCGGCCGGAAGATCTCCGGGGGTTGGCTCGAAACCCTGACCGATTGACGAGCACAGATCAAGACCCCCTTGCAGCTGTGACTTACTCAACAAGGTTTCGTAATAAGAAATCGGCCATGGCGGGTCACAACGGGCGGTGGCCGTCAACACGCAGGCAACAAAGCCGGATCGACGCGTCGCGAAAACGCTCGACCACCGGCGAATCACCAGCTCAGAGGCGTCAACGGCCCCCTCCCCCCACCGCTGACCGCACCCGCGCACGCCCGGGAGGGACACCGCCGGGCGCACACGGGTATGCGTGAAGACATGTGAACGTGCGTGAAGAAGTACGCGAGAGGGGTGAAGTCCCCTGCCGGAGATGTGGAGTCACCCGGGGGGTGCGTGCAGATGCAACGACCACCGGCAGCGCACAGACGGATGCCCCGCCCCGCGCCACCGTGTCGCACGGCGGGCAGGACGGGGCGCACAACGTCCGGATATCAGTCCGGCCGATCCGCTCAGAGGAACAGTGCGGGCCAGCTCAGAGCGACAGTTCGGCCTCGATGAGGTCGGCCGCGCGGGGTGTCCCGCCCTCCTTCGCCATCTGCTCGCGCAGCCGGGCGGACCGCTCCGCCACCTCCGGGTCGCCGGTCAGGGCGAGCACGGCCTCGCGCAGCGTGGCCGCGTCGGCCTCCTCCATCGGGATGTGCCGGGCCACCCCGAGCGCCTGGAGCATGTCGGCATTGCCGAACTGGTCGACGGCCTGCGGCACGGCCACCATCGGCGTCCCCGTGGCGAGCCCCTCCTGGCTGCCGCCCGCCCCGGCGTGGGTGATGAACGCGTCGGCCTGCTTCAGCACCGCCAACTGCGGCACCCACGCGTGCACTTCCACGTTCGCCGGTACGTCACCGAGCTCGGCCGGGTCGACATGCGCGCCGATCTGGAGCACCACGTGCCAGTCGGGCAGGTCGCCGAAGGCCGCGACGCACTCCCGGTAGAACGCGGGCCGCTTGGTGAACGAGGAGCCGAGCGAGACCAGGAGCACCTTCCCGGCCCCGGCCGGCCGCTCCCACTCCCCCTGGTCGGCACGGTCGCCCTGGCAGGCGCCGACGAAGGTGTACATGTCGCGGTCCACCCGGTCCGCGTTGGGCTGGAGCGCTTCGGGGATCAGGACGAGGCCGCGGCGCGGGCGGGCCACGAAGTCGTCGCTGGGGACATGGCCGAGGCCGTTGTCGGCGAGCCAGCCGTCGAAGCGGGCGTAGTACGCCTGGCCGCGTTCGGTCTGCTTCAGCTCGGCGGTCATGGGCTCGCCGACCTCCTTCTCGTACCCCTCCCAGGGCACCAGGTTGGGCCAGAGGGAGACGGCGGGGACGCCCCAGCGATGGGCGAGGACGCGGGCGGGATAGGAGGTGATGTCGTGCAGGACGAGGTCGGGTTCGTCGCCCTTGAAGGCGGCGATCAGCTGCGGGAGGGCCTGGATGGCGTCGGCGAGGAAGGGTTCGATGTTGTCGATCAGCTCCGTGCCCCACGCCTCGGGGTCGTCGTCGGTCGGCAGGGTCGAGGTGTAGATCACCGGCTCGGCTCCGGTGGCCGCGACCTTGTCGGCGAACGAGGCGGGGATGGCGTAGCTGACACGGTGCCCACGGCGGACGAGCTCGCGGATCACTTCGAGGCTCGGGTTCACATGTCCGTGGGCGGCGATGGAGAACATGGCGATGTGGGCACGCGGGGATTCCGTCATGTGCTTCACCATAAGCGAGACGCAACGTCTCGTCTAGTTGTTTTCGTCGCGTTCTTCAGCGCTGATAGCGGGCCAGGACCCGGTTTCCGTCGTCGACCAGCCGTTTCCGCAGCTCATCCATGCCGATCGCGCCGCTGTAGAACTCCTGGAGCGCGGGGGTCGCCACCTTGTCCTTCCACTCGGGGTAGCCCCGTACGGTCTGCGCGGGCGCCGGGCGCAGCTGCCCGGCGAGCGCGGTCCCGGTCGCCCAGCCGTTCTCGGTGGTGTGCAGGGAGGGGTGGGCGAGGGCGGTGGTGCCGGTGGGGAGCATCCAGTCGCCCCGGGCCAGGCGCACCATGTTCGGCGGCCGCAGCAGGAAGTCGATGAAGGCGACGGCCTCCTCCTTGTGCGGGCTGTCCTCGGCGACGGAGAGGGTCTGCGGGCTCACCCCCTGAGCCAGTCCTCCCCTGCCCGCCGGAGCGGGCAGGACCGTCCACGCGAATCCCTCGGGGGCCTGCTCGACGACCTGCTGGCGGTAGGCGAAGCCGAGCGGGAGCATGGCGTACCGGCCGCCGAAGAAGCCGGGCAGGGCGTCCGATCCGCCCATGCCCAGTGCCGTACGGGCCGCGCTGCGGTCGGTGTTGACCTGGTCGTGGATGGTGCCGGTCACCACCCGGTCGCCCTCCTCGAAGCGCAGCTCCGCCTTGCCGTCCGGGTCACGGTGGAAGAGCTGCCCGCCGCCGGAGAGGCCCAGGTTGAGGGTGACGGAGACGGGTTCCTTGAGCGGCCAGGCGACCCCGTAACGCCCCTTGCCGGTCAGCTCCTTCGCGACCTGCCGGAACTCCGCCCAGCTCCAGGGCTGCTCCGGCGTCGGGATCCGCACCCCCGACGCCTTGAGGATCTCGGTGTTGGCGATCAGGACCCGGGGCTCCTGGAGGAAGGGGACGCCGTAGATCCCGTCGTCGAAGGTGGTGGTGCGCCAGGACTGCTCGGGGATGTCGGCCTTGAGCCGCTCGGGGAGGAGAGGGCGCAGGTCGGCGAGGTAGCCCCCGTACGCGAAGTCGGCGAGGTCGTCGGAGGCGTCGTGGATGATGTCGGGCGCCTCGCCGCCCTCGAAGGAGGTGAGCAGCTGGTCGTGGACGTTGTCCCAGCTGCCCTGGACGTAGTCGACCTGGACGTCGGGGTGGGCGGCGTTCCACTCCTTCACCAGTTGCTTGTTGGCGTCGACGGACTCCTTCTGCCAGGCCAGCGACTGGAACCTCAGCCGGATCGTGCCGTCGGCGTCCCGGCCGTCGTCGGTGCCGGAGCAGCCGGTGAGCAGGAGGGCGAGGACGGCGGCCGCCGCGGCGGCCCGCCGGGCCGGCGTGCGGCGCATCAGCCCCTCACCGCGCATCAGCCCCTCACCGCCCCGGCCGTCATCCCGCCGGTGATCCGGCGCTGGATGAAGGCGAAGAGGACGAGGGAGGGCAGCGTGGCGAGGAACGCGGCGGCGGCCAGCGGCCCGAGGTCGGCCACGCCCTCCGCGCCGAGGAAGTGGGTGAGGACGACCGGCAAGGTCTGCTTCTCCGGGGTCTTGAGGAGAACGAGCGCGAAGAAGAACTCGTTCCACGCGGTGATGAAAGCGAAGAGGGCGGTGGCGACGATCCCGGGCGCAAGCAGCGGGGCGACGACCGAGACGAGGGTCCGTACGCGCCCCGCCCCGTCCACGGCGGCGGCCTCCTCCAGCTCGGCCGGCACAGCGCGCACATACCCGGCGAGCATCCACAGCGCGAAGGGCAGCGACCAGACGACGTACACCAGGATCAGCCCCCACAGGGTGTTGATCAGATGCAGGTTCTTCAGGACCAGGAAGAGCGGAATGATCACCAGCACGAACGGGAACGCCTGGCTGACCACGACCCACCCGGTCGCGGCGGTGGCGAGCCGGCCCCGGTGGCGGGCCATCACATAGGCCATCGGGGTCGCGATGACGACGGCGATGAGCGCGGCGGAGACGGCGGCGATCAGCGAGTTGGCGGCGGCCTGGAGCAGCGGCTGCTCGTCGAAGGCCTGGCGGAAGTTGTCGAGGGTGGGGTTGTCGGGGATCCAGGTGGGGTGCAGGGAGCCCAGTTCGCGGGCGGGCTTGAAGGCGGTGGAGAGCAGCCAGAGGAAGGGGAAGGCCAGGAACACCAGGTACGCGAGGAGCGCGAGGTACTGCCCGGCGCGCGCGGCCCTGCTGGTGGGCAGACTCATCGCTGCTCGCCTCCTGCGCTGATCCGGCCGACGAGATAGCAGGCGAGGATCACGGAGATCACCGAGACCATCACACAACCCATGGCGGCGGCGTACCCGAACTGCCCGTAGCGGAAGGCTTCCTCGTACGCGAAGAGCATCGGCAGCCGGGTCCGCCCGCCGGGCCCGCCGCTGGTCAGCACATAGACGAGGGCGAAGGAGTTGAAGTTCCAGATCAGATTGAGGGCGCTGATGGCCAGCGCGATGGGCTTGATCGCGGGCCAGGTGACGGTACGGAACCGGCGCCAGGCGCCCGCCCCGTCCAGGGCCGCCGCCTCGTGGAGTTCGTGCGGGGTGTTCTGGAGTCCGGCGAGCAGGGCGACGGTGGTCTGGGGCATACCGGCCCAGATGCCGACGAGGATCACGGCGGGGAGCGCGGTGGCGAGACCGGTGAGCCAGTCGCGGCCGTCGCCGAGGCCGAGGTCGCGGAGGGTCTCGTTGAGGATGCCCGCGTCGGGGTTGTAGACGAGGCGCCACATGATGCCGACGACGACTTCGGGCATCGCCCAGGGGATGATCGCCAGCGCCCGCGCCAGCCAGCGCAGCCGGAGCTTCTGGTTGAGGAGCAGGGCGAGGCCGAGGGCCAGGAGGAACTGCGGCACGGTGACGCCGAACGCCCAGAGGAGGCCGATCCGGAAGGAGTCCCAGAAGAGGGTGTCGTGCAGGAGGTCCTGGAAGTTGAGGGTGCCGATCCACTGGGTGGAGCGGGTGCGGCCGGACTGGGCGTCGGTGAAGGCGAGCGCGATGCCGTAGAGGAGCGGGCCGACGCTGAGGATCAGGATCGGGAGGAGGGCGGGCAGGACGAGGAACCAGGCGGCCCGGTCGCGGGCCGCGGTCCCGGGTCGGGGGTGTGCGCCATCCGCCCCGGACCGCCGCTTCACGCCCGCTAACATCACAAATGATCCTCTCTGCGAGCTTCAGTAACACTTCATCCCGTTCTGGCCGTCCTGGTGGCCCAGGCCATCGTGCTGACGGGCCGTCGGTTCGTCAAGGTGGCCTGCGCGGATGCGAAAATCGCACCCATGGACGAGATGCGTGCGCGTGAGGTGCTGACGGCCGCCGGTTTCTCCGGCGCGGCGGAGCTGCTGGCGCTGGGCGAGAACGCGGTCTTCGGGGCCGACGGTCTGGTGGTGAAGGTCGGCCGGGACGCCACCGGCCACCCGGAGCTGGCGGCCCGGGCGGAGCGGGAGGTGGCCGTCGCGGAGTGGCTCGCCGCGTCGGGCGTTCCGGCGGTACGGGCTGCCGAGCACGGGATGCGCCTGGTGGAGGGCCACCCGGTGACGGTCTGGCACCGCCTGCCCGACCCCGTACGCCCCACCGAGCCGCGCGACCTGGCGCCTCTGCTCTCCCGGGTGCACGCGCTCCCGGCCCCGGCGGGCTTCACGCTCCCGCGCCGCGAACTGCTCGGCGGGGTGGAGCGCTGGCTGACCCTGGCGGGCGACACGATCGACCCGGACGACGCCGACTACCTCCGCGGCCGCCGCGACGGCTTCGCGACCGCGGCCGCCGCCCTGACCCCGCATCTGCCGCCGGGCCCGATCCACGGCGACGCGCTCCCCCGCAACGTCCATGTCGGCCCCGAGGGCCCGGTCCTGGTCGACCTGGAGACCTTCTCCACGGACCTGCGGGAACACGACCTGGTCGTCCTCGCCCTCTCCCGCGACCGCTACGGCCTCGACCCCGCGGCCTATGACGCCTTCACGGCCGCGTACGGCTGGGACGTACGGGAGTGGGACGGCTGCACGGTCCTGCGCGGCGCCCGCGAGACGGCCAGCTGCGCCTGGGTCGCCCAGCATGCCCCGGCCAACCCGAAGGCGCTCACCGAATTCCGCCGCAGGGTGGCATCGCTGCGCGAGGGGGACCCCGAGGTGCGGTGGTACCCCTTCTGAGCGGGGAACGGCCAGGACAGGCGCACCTACGACCGGCCGCGTTCCGGAGCGTAGGTTGGACCCCATGGGACTCTTCGACAAGCTGATCGGGACCAGGCACCCCGAGGCCGGGGTGGCGCCACGACCGGCCGGAGAGTTGCGGACGGCCCTGCTCGGCCTCAACGGGCCGGATGTCCCCTACCTCATCAGCGACGGCACGGCGCACGGCGCCGATCTGGTGGCGGAGTGGCGGAACGCCGAGCCCGCCTGGCAGCCCTTCTTCATCGCGTCCCATCTGACGCGCGCCATCCGGATCCGGATGCGGCTGGCCGAGGACGTCCCCGAGGTGCGTGCCGTCGAGGAGAGTTGGGAGGTCACCCGCGTCGGCAATCCTCCGCGGCTCCGGACCTCGGCGACGTACACCCGCGGCGGGGGCAGGACCGTCTCGCGCCAGTACACGCTCCAGCGGGGCAGGAGCGGCCGCCTCGAAGCGACCGAGTCGTTCAGCTTCGACAGCGCACAGCTGACGGACCCCCTGCGCAACACCACCCTCGATGCGGGCTGGGCCTGGCGCGGAGTGATCTTCGGCAAGCTCTGAGGCCAGGCTACGGCCCCCGACGGCTACGCCCCCTGCCGGCTGCGCCCCCGCCCGGTCACCTGCTCCGCGGGATCACCGGCCAGGCCTGCTCCACCACCGCCGTCGGGTTCGCCGTGCGGCGGAGGTAGGCCTGGAGGGAGGCGGACTGTTCGGCGGCCGCGCGGACCTGGAGGGCGTGGAGTTCGGCCGGGGGCAGGGTGCTGACCGGGCGGTGGCGCTCGCCCATCCGGCGGACCACCCGGACCGCCGCCACCGCGTCGGCGGTCGCGTCATGGGCGTCGGAGAGGGTCACGCCGTAGTGCTCGCACAGGGCTTGGAGGGCGCGCTTGCCCTTGCGGTACTTGTCGACGTGCTTGTCGATCACCAGGGGGTCGATGACCGGCGAGGGCACGCCGCCGATCCGCTGCTCGACGGAGTCCAGTCCGTACCGCCCGCATTCGCGGTCCAGGAGCGAGAGGTCGTAGCGCGCGTTCATCACCACCAGCGGCACCCCCGAGCGCAGCACCTCGGCGACCGCGTGGGCGATCTCCGCCACGGCCGAGGCCGCCCGGGCGCCGTGCTTGCGGGCGTGGTCCGTGCCGATGCCGTGGATCGCGGAGGCCTGCTCGGGTATCGCCACCCCCGGGTCGAGCAGCCAGGTCCGCTGCTCGGCGACCGTCCCGTCCGGCTCCAGCCGGACCAGTGCGGCGGTGACGATCCTGTCGGTCTCGACGTCGGTCCCCGTCGTCTCCAGGTCGAAGCCGACCAGTGGTCCCTGATGCCAGCTCATCCCGATACCTCCTTCGTGGTGCTCCCCCGTGGTGCTCCCCCGAGTGATGAACACCTTCGCACGCAGCACTGACAGCGACGCGGGACGGGGTGTCAGCAGGAGGGCTCACGACACCGGGCGCGAGTCCGTCCAGACCGACTCGAACTCCTCCCGGTACGTCTCGAAGAGGCCGCCCTCGCTGTCCTGCCCCGCCCGCACCACCGTCCGCCGCCCCCCGCCGCGCAGCACCAGCACCGGCGCCTCCATGCCCCGGGCCCGCCGCAGATAGGGCTGGACGACGCCCACCGCGTCCGCCCCGTCGCCGTCCACCAGGTACGCGGTGAAGCGCGGGGTCTCGTCGAAGACCTGGATCTCGAAGGCGCCCGGGTCGCGGAGCTTGGAGCGGACGCGGCGCATATGGAGGATGTTCATCTCCACCGAGCGGCTCAGCTCGCCCTTCTTGAGGCCCAGTTCCCGCTCCCGGCGCTTCACCGCGCTGCTGGCCGGGTTGATGAAGAGCAGCCGCACCCGGCACCCCGACTCGGCGAGCCGGACCAGCCGGCGGCCGGAGAAGTTCTGGACGAGCAGGTTGAGGCCTATGCCGATGGCGTCCAGCCGGCGCGCCCCGCCGAACAGGTCCTCGGCGGGCAGCTGGCGCTGGAGCCGGACCCGGTCGGGGTGGACGGAGACCACGTCCGCGTAACGGTCGCCGACCAGCTCCTCCACCGCGTCCACCGGCAGCCGGTCGGCGGAGGGCACGGAGGCCCCGCTGCCGAGGATCTCCAGGAGGCGCGCGGAGGCCCGCTCCGCCTGGGCCAGTACCGCCTCGTTCAGCGCGCGGTTGCGGGAGACGACGTTGCGGGTCACCTCCAGCTCGTCGAGGGCCAGCTCGACATCCCGCCGGTCGTCGAAGTACGGCTCGAAGCAGGGCCAGTGCTGGACCATCAGCTCCCGCAGCTGCGGGAGCGTGAGGAAGCTGAGGACGTTGTCGTCGGCCGGGTCCAGCAGATAGCCCTTGCGGCGCGACACCTCGCGTACGGCGACGGCCCGCTGCACCCACTCCTGCCCGGCCGGTCCGGCCGCGGCCACCACCCAGTCGTCGCCGTGCACCGGCTCGTAGATCGGCCGGAGCACCGCCGCGACGACCGCGCGCAGTCTCTGTTCGACCAGATTCAGCCAGATATAGGCGCGCCCGGCCCGCTGTGCGCGGGTGCGCACCTCGCTCCATGCCTCGGCACCCCAGTCCAGCTCGGCACCGATCTCCATGGGCTGCGCAAGGGACACCGCCCCGGGCGGCGCATCGGTCGATTCCCCCTCGTGACCTGCGTCACCTGGGGGTAGCTCGAACCCTCCCGAGCTCACCCGCGTACCGCCTTCCACTCCCCCACCCAACGATCAAGGAAGGGTACTCCGGGAGCGGGATCCGGTGCAGCCCGATGGCCGGGCCGGTTTCTCAACTCCCTTCTCGCGACGGCCTGTTCCTTGCGCCGAGATCGGGTGGAGTGAGCGGATTCATAGTGATTAGGCACCCCGACGAAGGCCGCGATCCGGACGCCGTCCGGCCGGGCGCGTCCGTAATCGTGTCCGGGGCGGCACCCCGGTGTCCGAAGTTGACCGGTGTGGCCGGAGCCGTACGACGGGACCTGGCCGCGCCGCACGGCGTACTAGGTGTGCGGCGCTCTTTCGGGGAATATTCGACGGGTAACGGGCCGAGGAAAGCCACCGCACCCGGATCAGAAGTGGAAGAGTCTCATCTATGCAGGTCTGGCCGGGACACGCTTATCCCCTCGGCGCCACCTATGACGGCGCCGGCACCAACTTCGCGGTCTTCTCCGAGGCCGCCCACCGGATCGAGTTGTGCCTGTTGCACGACGACGGTTCAGAAACGGCGGTGGAGCTCCGCGAGACCGACGCCTTCGTGCGCCACGCGTACCTGCCCGGCATCATGCCGGGTCAGCGGTACGGCTTCCGTGTGCACGGGCCCTACGAACCGCAGAACGGGCAGCGGTGCAACTCCGCGAAGCTGCTCCTGGACCCGTACGCACGTGCGGTCTCCGGGAAGATCGAGTGGGGCGAGTCGGTGTACGGCTACCCGTTCGGGAAGCCCGACGCCCGCAACGACCTCGACTCGGCGCCGCACACCATGAGCTCGGTGGTGGTGAACCCGTACTTCGACTGGGGCGACGACCGCCGCCCCCGTACGGACTACCACCGCACCGTGATCTACGAGGCCCACGTCAAGGGCCTGACGATGCTCCATCCGGGGCTCCCGCCCGAGCTGCGCGGTACGTACGCGGGGCTCGCGCACCCGGAGGTCATCGCCCACCTCACCGAACTGGGCGTCACGGCGATCGAACTGATGCCCGTCCACCAGTTCGTCCAGGACCACCGCCTGGCCGACATGGGGCTCGCCAACTACTGGGGCTACAACACCATCGGCTTCTTCGCCCCGCACAACACCTACGCCTCCTGGGGCGACCGGGGCGAGCAGGTGCTGGAGTTCAAGCAGGCGGTGAAGGCGCTGCACCAGGCGGGCATCGAGGTCATCCTCGACGTCGTCTACAACCACACCGCCGAGGGCAACCACCTGGGCCCCACCCTCTCCTTCCGCGGTCTCGACAACGCCTCGTACTACCGTCTGACCGACGATCAGCGCTACTACATGGACACCACGGGCACCGGGAACTCGCTGCTCATGCGGTCCCCGCACGTCCTCCAGATGATCATGGACTCGCTGCGGTACTGGGTGACCGAGATGCACGTGGACGGCTTCCGCTTCGACCTGGCGGCGACCCTCGCCCGCCAGTTCCACGAGGTGGACCGGCTCTCCTCGTTCTTCGACCTGGTCCAGCAGGACCCGGTGGTCAGCCAGGTGAAGCTGATCGCCGAACCGTGGGACGTCGGCGAGGGCGGCTACCAGGTGGGCAACTTCCCGCCGCTGTGGACCGAGTGGAACGGCAAGTACCGCGACACGGTCCGCGATCTGTGGCGGGGCGAGCCGCGCACGCTGGCGGAGTTCGCCGGGCGGCTGACGGGCTCGTCCGACCTCTACCAGGACGACGGGCGCCGCCCGCTCGCCTCGATCAACTTCACCACCTGCCACGACGGCTTCACGCTGCACGACATGGTGTCGTACAACGACAAGCGGAACGACGCCAACGGCGAGGGCAACCGGGACGGCGAGAGCCACAACCGCTCCTGGAACTGCGGGGTGGAGGGGGAGACGGACGACCCCGAGGTCCTGGAGCTGCGGGGCCGGCAGATGCGGAACTTCATCGCCACGCTGATGCTGTCGCAGGGCGTGCCGATGCTGAGCCACGGGGACGAGTTCGCCCGGACGCAGAAGGGCAACAACAACGCCTACTGCCAGGACAACGAACTCTCCTGGATCCACTGGCCCGACCCGGACGCCCCCGACGACGAGTTCCGGCGCAATCTGCTGGAGTTCACCCGCTCCATGGTGTGGCTCCGCCGCGACCACCCGGTCTTCCGGCGCCGCCGCTTCTTCCACGGCCGGCCGGTGGAGGGCACGCACGACGAGCTCTCCGACATCGCCTGGTTCACCCCGGAGGGCCAGGAGATGACCCAGCGGGACTGGCAGGCGGCGCACGCCAAGGCGATGACCGTGTTCCTCAACGGCCAGGCCATCTCGGAGCCCGGACCACGCGGGGAGCGGATCACCGACGACTCGTTCCTGCTGATGTTCAACGCGAGCGCCGAGACGCTGGAGTTCGCCGTCCCCGTGGACCACGGGGAGCAGTGGCAGGTCGTCGTGGACACCGCACGTCCGGAGGGGGTGGATCCGGGGACGGGGCCGAAGGTGGCCGAGGGCGAACAGGTGACGCTGATCGGGCGGAGCCTGACCGTGCTGCGGCGTCCCGGCTGAAGCCCTGCCCCCAGGATCGTCGAGGGTGAGCGTCCCGCCCGGGGTGACACAGTTCGCCCCGGGCGGGGTACGTAGAAGTGCATGACGCCCACCGCCACGTACCGGCTTCAGCTCCAGCCCGACTTCCCCTTCCCGGCGGCCGAGAAGGCGGTGCCGTACCTGGCCGCGCTCGGCGTCTCCCATCTGCACCTCTCGCCCGTCCTGGAGGCCGTCCCCGGCTCCACGCACGGTTACGACGTGGTCGACCACAGCCGCGTACGGGAGGAGCTGGGCGGTGAGGAGGGGCTGCGCAGCCTCGCCGCCACCGCCCGGGAGCACGGGCTCGGGCTGGTCCTCGACATCGTGCCGAACCACATGGCCGCCGTGCCCCGGCACAACCGGCAGCTCTGGGAGGTGCTCCGCGAGGGCCGGACCTCGCCGTACGCCCGCTGGTTCGACATCGACTGGGCGGCGGGCGGCGACAAGGTGCTGCTGCCGGTTCTGGCCGGTCCGCTCGGCAGCGAGCTGGACGCGTTCACCGTGGACGTCGGCGCGGAGGTGCTGCGCTACGGCGAGCAGGAGTTCCCGCTGCGGGCGGGCACGGCGGACCTTCCGCTTCCGGAGCTGCTGGACGCCCAGCACTACCGGCTCGCCTGGTGGCGGCTGGCCCGTACCGAGCTGAACTACCGCCGCTTCTTCACCGTCTCCGAGCTGATCGGGGTCCGCGTCGAACACCCCGAGGTCTTCGACGCCACCCACGGGAAGGTCCTCGAACTCCTCCGCGACGGGGTCCTGGACGGATTGCGCATCGACCACCCGGACGGCCTCGCCGACCCGACGGCGTACCTGCGGCAGCTGAACGAGGCCACCGGCGGCCGGTGGACGGTCGTGGAGAAGATCCTCACCGGCGACGAGCCCCTCCCGGCCGGCTGGGCGGTCGCCGGGACGACCGGGTACGACGCGCTGCACCGGATCGACGGGCTGTTCACCGACCCGGCGGGCGCCGCGGAGCTGCTCGGCCGCTACCGGGAGTTCGCGGGCCCGCCCGGCGACCGGGGCGGCTACTGGAAGGCGACTGTCCGCCGCGCCGCGTACCGGGTGGCCACCCATGAACTGGCCTCCGAGACGGCCTGGCTGACCCGGATCGCCACCTCCATCTGCTCCGCCGACCCGGCCCTGCGCGACCATGCGCCCTGGGCACTGCGGACGGCCATCCGTGAGCTGCTGGTACGGGTGCCGGTCTACCGCCCGTACGTCACGGCGGGCGTACCGCCGACCCGGATCGCGGAGGAGACCCTTCCGGACGATGCCGTACGGGACGCGAAGGCGGTGTTCTCCGTGCCGGAGGAGGCCGCAGCCGTGGACGTCGTACGGGATCTGGCGCTCGGGCGGCTGGGGAACGGGGAGGAACAGGCTTCCTTCTGCGCCCGATTCGCGCAGACCGCGTCCGCGCTGCACGCCAAGTCGGTGGAGGACACCGCGTTCTACCGGTACGTGCCGCTGATCTCGGCGACCGAGGTGGGCGGGGACCCGGGGCAGCCTGCGGTGACGGTGGACGCGTTCCACGCCTTCGCCGCCCGGATCGCCCGGGACTGGCCCGCCACGGGCACGGTCCTGACCACGCACGACACCAAGCGCAGCGCCGATGTCCGGGCCCGGATCGCGGTCCTGTCGGAGTGTCCGGAGCGGTGGGCGGGGCTGGTGGCCGAGCTGACCGGCGCCACGCCCGTGGCGGCGCCGGACCCGCAGCTGGCCTGGCAGGCCTGGCAGTCGTCGTACGGCTGCGCGCCGCTCCCCGCCGAGGAACTGGGCGCCCGGCTGGAGCCCGCGCTGCTCAAGGCGGTGCGCGAGGCGGGGCTGTTCACGAGCTGGACGGAGCCGGACGAGGCGTACGAGAGGGCGGTGACGGACTTCGTCGCGGCGGGCCCGGGCAGCGCGTCCGGTACGGCCCGGAGGCTGGTGACCGGCTTCGCGGAGTCGCTGGCCCCGCACGTCCGGGCCAATGTGCTGGGGGCGGCGCTGGTGCAGCTGACGATGCCGGGGGTGCCGGACCTGTACCAGGGGACGGAGAGCGCGTATCTGGCGCTCGTCGACCCGGACAACCGGAGCCCGTTCCGGCGGCCGGAGGGGCCGGCGGAGGAGAAGCAGGAGGTGACGGCGGCGGCGCTGAGGCTGCGGCGGGAGCTGCCGGAGGTGTTCGGGGAGTCGGGGACGTACGTGCCGGTGGAGGCGCGGGGTGCGGCGGCCGGGCATGTGGTGGCGTTCTCCCGGTCCGGCGAGGTGGTGGTGGCGGTGACCCGGCTGTCGCTGCGGCTCGCGGAGGACGGGGGGTGGCGGGACACGGTGGTGGAGCTGCCGGCCGGGGGGCCGTGGCGGGACGCCCTGAACCGTGAGGTGGGGCGGGAGTTCGCGGGGGGTGCGGTGGCGGCGGGCGAGCTGTTCGGGGAGCGGCCGGTGGCGCTGTTGCGGCGGGTGCGGGAGAAGGGCTGATCAGGGCGGGCGGGTTCCGGAGAAGGGCTGATCAGGATGGGGTGCGGGAGAAGGGCTGATCAGGACGGGCGTACGAGCAGGGTCCGCGGCCCCCGGGTGAGCACCCCGCTGGACGCCGGGCGGAAGCCGTCGGCCCAGCGGATGCCGGGCATCGCCGTCAGCAGGGCGCGCAGTCCGTGTTCGGCCTCCAGCCGGCCGAGCAGGGCGGCGGGGCAGCCGGCCGGGCCGGTGAGCAGCGGGTCGGCGTCGGCGCGCAGCGGGTCGAACCGGTCGGGGGCGGCGAACCGGGCCGGGTCGCGCCCCGCCGCGCCGATGAGGCAGGCGACGGGCGCCCCGGCGGGCAGCGTGCCGCCGCTGACGCGGACCTCGGTGCGGGTGCGGCGCAGCACGATCTGGACGGGCGGGTCACGGCGGAGCGTCTCCGTCCAGGCCCGGCCGAGCAGCATCCCGGTCCCGGCCTCCGCCCCTGGTCCAGCTCCGCGTGCCACGGCGGCCAGCAGGTCGGGGTCGTCCAGCATGTTCGCGAGGAACGAGGCGAGGGCCCGCTCCCGGAGACCGGTGTGCCGGGCGCAGTCGGCGGTGCCCCCGCCCGTCCGGACCAGGGCGTTCAGCCGCGGGGAGGAGAGCCCGGCGGGCAGCCACCGGCAGAACTCGCCGACCAGGTCGGCCTGGTCGCGCCCGGCTATCCGGCGGGCCAGGACGTAGGCGGCGCGCTCCACGGCGGAGGCGGTGGCCGGTGTGCCCCCGGGGATCCGGTCCGTACCGCTGCCGGGCAGCGGCGTGCAGACCAGGCTGCCCCGGCAGAGCCCCAGCGGGGCGGGGACCGGGCCGCGCGGGGCGCCGTCGCGCGGGTAGCCGGTGAACCGGGGATCGGTGAGGGCCAGGGCCACATCGGCGTACCGGCTCAGCAGCCAGGCGCCGAGGCCCGGGTCGTAACCGAGCGGGAAGTCCGTGCGGAGGATCCGGTAGAGGCGCAGGCGGTACGGGTCGGTCGAAGCACCCGGCTCCAGCAGTCCCGGCTGCCCGCCCGCGAGCCGGTGCGGGCGGCGGGCGGCGGGCAGGGCCTCGGAGCGGTCAGCCGGCATCCCTCGTCGCCCCCTGCGGTCGTGGCGTCGCCTGTCGACGCACCTGCCTCTCAGCGGACCACCGCCGGGGGCCCGGCGCAGTTGGCGTACGCCCGTTCGGGTGAGGAGTCGCCGGGACGGAAGGAGCGGAAGGGGCGGAAGGGGCGGAGAGGCCGGGGAGGGCTCATCCCGGTGTCCGGGAGGGCGGTGATCAGCTCGGTGAAGGCCGCCGCCGCTCCGGTCAGGGCGACCCGGGAGAAGACGGCGAGTGCGCGCAGCCAGGGCGGGTCGACGCTGATGACCGCGCAGTCCTCGCCGAGGGCGCCGCGGACGGTGTGGGAGGGGGCGGTGGAGATGCCCACCCCCGCCGCCGCCATCCGAATCGCCGTCGACGTGTGCTCGGTCCACACCGCCGTACGGGGCTCGAAGCCCGCCGCGCCGCAGACGCCGTCGAGGAACGGGCGGCCGTCGACGACGGGTTCCATGGCGCACCGGACCCAGGGGCGGTCGGCGAGCTCGTGGAGGCCGACCGAGGGGCGCCCGGCCAGCGGGTCGTCGAACGGGACGACGAGCACGATCTCCTCCTCCCCCACCGGGACGAGCGGCCCGCTCCAGCGTTCGGGGACCGGCCCGAGGGCGAGGTCGGCGACGCCGCGTTCCACCTGGTCCTCCAGGACGTCGGTGCCGGCGTACTCGTGGAGGACGAGGCGGATGCCCGGGTGGGCCCGGCGCCAGTGGGCGAAGACCTCGGGGAGGATGCCGACGGCCACGGAGTGCACGGTGGCGATGTGGAGTTCGCCGCCCTCCGCCCCGGCCGCGGCACGGGCGGCGCGGCGGGCCTGGGCGGCGCTGCGGACGGAGCGTTCGGCGTGCGGGAGGAAGGCGCGGCCCGCGTGAAGGAGGATTCCTCGGCCACGGCGACGAAGTACTCCACCTGACGCAGGCTCATCGACCGCTCCCCTCCAGGCCCTGGGCCATGAACGTTGTGCATGGGATCCACTCGCATTCTGCCTTGGACGGGAGGGAGGGGCCGGGCGGAGGGTGGAGCCATGACGCGGACGACGAGTACGGAACAGCCGGCAGGCGCGGAGAACACGACCGACGTCCTGGTGATCGGCGGCGGCACGGGCGGCTACTCCACGGCCTTGCGGGCGGCCGCTCTGGGCTTGCATGTGGTGCTGGCGGAGCGGGACTTGGTGGGCGGGACCTGTCTGCACCGCGGCTGCATCCCGAGCAAGGCGATGCTCCACGCGGCCGAGCTCGTGGACGGTATCGCGGAGGCCCGGGAGCGGTGGGGGGGTGAAGGCGACGCTGGACGCGGTGGACTGGCCGTCCCTGGTGGCGACCCGGGACGACATCGTCTCCCGTAACCATCGCGGGGTGGAGGGCCACCTCGCGCAGGCCGGGGTGCGGGTCGTACGCGGCAGCGCCGAGCTGACGGGCCCGCGTTCCGCCCGGATCGAGGGGTACGGGGAGGTCGTCGCCGACCGGGGTGTGGTGCTGGCGACCGGTTCGCGGCCCCGGATGCTGCCGGGTCAAGTGGCGGACGGGCGGCGGGTGGTGACGAGTGACGACGCGCTGTACGCGCCGGGTCTGCCCGGCTCCGTGCTGGTGGTCGGCGGCGGGGCGATCGGGGTGGAGTACGCCTCGTTCCACCGGTCGATGGGGGCCGATGTCACGCTGGTGGAGGCGGCCGAGCGGCTCGTTCCGCTGGAGGACGTGGAGGTGTCGCGCCATCTGACGCGGGGACTGAAGAAGCGCTCCATCCGGGTGGAGACGGGGGCCCGGCTGCTGGAGACGGCGGTGCCGGGCATCCATGTGGTGGGCGACCTGTTGCCGCCGCCCTCCCTGGGGCTGGCCCACGCGTCGTTCGCCGAGGGGCTGTTGGTGGCGGAGACGCTGGCCGGGGTGCGTACGGCTCCGGTCGACTACGCCGCCGTCCCCCGGGTCACGTACTCCTCACCGCAGACCGCGGCGGTGGGCCTGACCGAGGCGCAGGCCCGGGACGCCGGGCACGACGTGGTGGTGAACACCCTGCCGCTGACCGCCGTCGCCAAGGGCATGGTGCACGGGCGGGGCGGCCTGGTGAAGGTGGTGGCCGAGCAGGCGGGGCGGGTGCTGGGCGTCCATCTGGTCGGCCCGCACGTCTCGGAGATGATCGCGGAGAGCCAGCTCGTGGTGGGCTGGGACGCCGAACCGGCGGACGTGGCCCACCACATCCACGCCCACCCGACGCTCTCGGAAGCGGTCGGCGAGGCGTTCCTGACGCTGGCGGGGCGCGGCCTGCACCAGCAGCACTGAGAGAAGGTGCCCCAGCGGTACGGGGAGCGGGCACCCTCGGATCAGGCGGGCGGGCGCAGCGAGGGTGCCGTCAGCCGGAAGCTCATCCGGCCGAAGCTCACCTGGTCCCCGTCGCGCACCGGGACGGAGCCGACGAGCCGCTGGCCGTTGACGCAGGTGCCGTTGGTGGAGCCGAGGTCGCGCAGGACCCAGCGGCCGTGCTGCACGGTGAGTTCGGCGTGCAGCCGGGAGACCGTCTCATGGTTGAGGCGCAGCCCGTTGCCCGGGTCGCGGCCGATGAGCAGCGGATACGGGCTCGGTGCGGGCAGCAGCAGCTTCGGGAGCCGCTCGGTCTGCCAGGCCCGGCGCAGCCGTCCGGGAAAGGCGGAGATCCCGCCGACGGCCCTGACGAGCCCCTGGGAGAAGCGGCTGCCGGTGTCCAGGTCCGAGGTGAGGGCCGCCAGCTCCTCGGGGCGGCGGGCGACGAGGGCGAGCTCCATGCGCCGCATGAAGGTGTCGTGCGACAGCTTGCCCTGTGCGGCACCCTCTTTGAGCACGCCGAGGACACGGTCGCGCTGGGCGTCCGACAGCCGCGCGGGATACGTGTGGAACTCGAAGGAGGACGTCACATCGACGATTGTCGGGCCGAGGGACCCGTAGTGTCCAGAACAGCCCCGCTTCCCGCCCGTGCTGACCTGCACCGGGGCCCGGCGCGTTAATCGGTGGACAGGGTGCCCGGGCCGCGACTACGGTCGGCACCGACATCGGCCCAGGCCGTGGAAGTCCTGGAAGGGGGAGAAACCGTGCGTGAGAACACCACCGGCATGACCGGCATCCGCAGCTTCTCGCCCCCGCGCTCCCGCCCCGTCCACCGGGCGGTGTCGGACCCCGTCTGACCGGGAGCGCCGCGTTTCTTCCCGGAGGATTTCTCCATGACCGACCTGGTCATTCGCGCGCTCACCCCGAGCGACGCCGATCTCTTCTCTTCCCTTCACGACACCTCCCTTCACGACAACGCTCTCGTCGGCCGTGGTGCCTTCGGCCGGCGTTACGCCACCGTGGCGGACGGCGGTGAGTACCGCCCCGACTGGACCTGGGTCGCCCTGCGCGACGGCAAGGTGGTGGCCAGGGCCGCCTGGTGGGGCGGGCCCGAGGACACCGAGCCCGTGGTCCTCAACTGGTTCGACTTCGCGGACGGGGAGGCGGAGGCGGGCGCCGAGCTCCTGCGCCGCGCCCCGTTCGACAAGGAGTACGAGCTGATCGCACCCGCCGGGTGGCGGGACGACCCGGCGGTGCGGGCCGCCGTCGAGGTGCGGGTCGCCGCCGCCACGGCGGCCGGTATGAAGCCGCTGGTCGAGCGCTACCGCTATCGCTGGACCCCCGGCTGTCCGCTGCCCGAGCGGACGGGACGGCTCACCTACCGCCCGGAGCCGGACGACGCCGTCATCCTCGATGTGCTGCGCCGGGTGCACTCGGCGACGCTGGACGCCCACGCACGCAAGGCCATCGAGGGACCGGGGGGTCTGGAGGCGGCGGCCCAGGAGGAGTTGGACTTCTTCCACTGGTGTCCCTCGCCGAGGGAGTGGTGGCGGCTCGCGTACACGCCGGACGGCGAGGTGGCGGGCATCCAGGTGCCCGCGCACAACCCGTCCGGGCCGTGCGTCGGCTTCATCGGGGTCGTGCCCGAGGCGCGCGGGCACGGGTACGGCTACGACCTGCTGGTGGAGTGCACGCGCTTCCTGGTCGAGCAGGGCGCCGAGTTCGTCGCGGGCGCGACGGACCAGGGGAACGCGCCGATGGCCGCCGCGTTCGCCCGCGCCGGGTACCCGGTCATCCAGGAGTGGGTCCATCTGGCCTGAGGGCCCCGGCCTCCTCCGCCAGCCAGTCCAGCCGGAGTCGCTGCTCGGCGGGGATCGTCGCGTCCTCGCCGCGCGGCCCCACGTTGAGCAGCAGGTTCCCGCCGTCGGCCGCGGTGTCCCGGACCAGTGAGGTGAGGGCCTCGCGGCCGATGAAGGCGTCCGGGGCGGAGTTTCGGTTGTAGCCGAAGCTGTGGTCGATGCCCCGGGTGATCTCGTACGGGTCGGAGCCGGTGTACCGGGCGTACTCCGGCGTACGGAAGTCGAAGTCCGGCGGGGTGCGCGGTACGAAGCCCTCGCCCTGTGCCACCGTGCGCCGGTCCCACCAGTTGTGGAGGGACTTGGCGCCCGGCAGGGACAGCGCCCGCCAGTGCGGGGCGTACGGGAGCAGGCGGTCGTTGACGACGCCGTGGGGGACGGTGAAGCGGTAGAAGTCGGTGAGGGAGCGGATCTCGGTGGCGGAGGCCGGCCAGGCGATGTCGTTCCAGAGGATGTCGGGGCGGTAGCGCCGGATCAGCTCCCTCAGCTGCGCGTCGGCGTACGCCGGGTAGCGGCCGCGCGGGACGGCGGCGAACATGTCGGCGGCGGTGCCGATGGGCCGGTCGTCGAAGGTCCAGTCGAGCCCGCCGGAGTAGTAGACGCCGAACCGCAGGCCCTCGGCCCGTACGGCTTCGGCGAACTCGCCGACCACGTCCCGGGTGGTGTGCCAGCCGGTGCGGTGCGGGTTGCGGGTCTCGGAGGGCCAGAGGCAGAAGCCGTCGTGGTGCTTGGTGACCAGCACCGCGTACCCGGCGCCCGCCGCACGGAAGGAGCGGGCCCAGGCGGCCGGGTCCCAGGTGGCGAGCCCGTCCTCGAAGTCGTGGCCGAAGTCGGTGTAGGGGCGGGTGCCGTAGGTGGCGCGGTGGTGGGCGGCGACCGGGGAGCCGGGGAAGCGGAGGGAGTTCTCGTACCACTCCGCGTACGAGGTCCAGCCGAGCGGCGCACGCCGGCCCGCCGCCGGGAGTCCGTCCGGCGGGACGTAGGGCGGGGCCCAGCCGGGGACGGAGGCGGGTGTCCAGTGGACGAAGATCCCCAGCCGGGCGCGGGACCACCATGAAGCGACCATGGCGGGAGTATTGATCATTCAGGGGGCTGTGCGTAAGCCCTCTCGGCTGCCCGGACCTGAGGATTCCCCTGCTTCTGGGCCCGGATCAGCTCCCGGTACCAGGCGTACGAGGCCTTCGGCGTACGGGTGAGGGTCTCGTAGTCGATGTGGACCAGGCCGAACCGCTGCGAGGCGCCTTCCGTCCACTCCACGTTGTCGGTGAGCGACCAGGTGAAGTAGCCGCGTACGTCGACCCCGGAATCCATCGCCGCGCGCAGGGCGGTGAGGTGGCTCTCCAGATAGGCGATCCGGCGGTCGTCGGCGAGGGGCTCGTCCAGGGCGCAGCCGTTCTCGGTGATGTGGAGCGGGGGGAGGCGGTCGCCGTAGCGGCGGTGGAGCAGGGTGAGGATCTCGGTGAACCCCTCGGGGACCACGGGCCAGCCGAAGCCGGTCTTCTCGTACCCCTCGATCTCGCGTATCCCGAAGGGGAGTTCGGCGGGCATGGCGAATCCGGAGAAGGTCTCCAGGGCCTCCGGCCGGGGTGCGCCGACGAGGGTGGGGTTGTAGTAGTTGACGCCGTACCAGTCGAGCGGGGTGGAGATCACCTTGAGGTCGTCGGCGACCGGGCCGGGCATCAGGGCGGCGATGGCCTCGTCCGGGTAGCGGCCGGTGAGGACGGGGTCGGCGAAGAGCCAGTTGGTGAGGGTGTCGTAGAGCTCGGCGCCTGCTCGGTCCTCGTCGGAGTCGCCGGCCGTCCAGACCGGGGCGTGGGAGAGCGCGACACCGATGTTGTCGGCGCCCGCCGCGCGCAGGGCGCGGACCGCGAGGCCGTGGGCGAGGAGCTGGTGGTGGGCGGCGGGCAGGGCGTCGAACAGGAGGGTACGGCCGGGGGCGTGCTCGCCCAGCGCGTAGCCGAGCATCGTGACCTCGGCGGGTTCGTTGATGGTGATCCACATCGGGACCCGGTCCGCGAGGCGTTCGGCGACGATTCCGGCGTACTCGGCGAAGCGGTAGGCGGTGTCCCGGTCGAGCCAGCCGCCCGCCTCCTCCAGCGGGAGCGGGGTGTCCCAGTGGTAGAGGGTCGGGGCGGGGGTGATGCCGTGGGCGCAGAGCTCGTCGACGAGCCGGTCGTAGAAGTCGAGCCCGTCGGCGTTGACGGCGCCGCTGCCGCCCGGGACGACGCGGGGCCAGCTGATGGAGAACCGGAAGGCGTCGGCGCCGAGCCCGGAGAGCAGGGCGACGTCCTCGCGGTAGCGGGCGTGGAAGCCGGTGCCCCGGGTGGTGTCGGTGCCGTCCTTGATCCGGCCCGGCCGGGCGGCGAACGCGTCCCAGCCCGAGGGGCCCTTGCCGTCGGCGTCCACCGCCCCTTCGGTCTGGAAGGCGGAGGCGGAGGCTCCCCACAGGAAGCCGGGCGGGAACTGCGGTACGGGCATCGCGGCCTCCATGAGCCGTACGGATGAACGGAACCTGTATGAGCGGGGAGCAGGCCGGGCAATGATCAGGACCAGACCTTAATGGCCGGTAACCGGCGGTTCCAGAGGCCGGCGGTCATGGATGGTGGTGAGCCGGGCGCGGGGCCGCCTCCGGACACCGGGACGGCCCGGCGGTCTCTCTGTCACGCATGTGGCGGACGGTACGGACGAGGAGTGGTGGATGCGGTTCGAGGTGTGGGCCCCCGAGGCGGACACGGTCGTGCTGGAGGCGGCGGAGGTCCGGTACCCGATGGAGCGCGATCCGGAGCGGGAGGGGTGGTGGAGCGCCGAGGCGGAGGCGGCGGACGGGGAGCGTTACGGGTTCCGGGTGGACGACGGGCCGCTGCTGCCGGACCCTCGCTCGCGGCGCCAGCCGGACGGGCCCGACGGGCCGAGCGCGGTCGTCGACCAGGGGGCGTACGCCTGGCGCAACGGCTGGGCGGGGCGGCGGCTGAACCGCGCGGTCCTGTACGAGCTGCATGTGGGGACGTACACCCCGGAGGGCACGTTCGACGCGGCGGCGGCCCGGCTGGGCCATCTGGCGGAGCTGGGGATCACCCATGTGTCGCTGATGCCGGTCTGTCCGTTTCCCGGCACCAACGGGTGGGGGTACGAGGGGGTCTCGCTCTGGGCGGTGCACGAGCCGTACGGAGGCCCTGAGGGACTTAAGCGCTTTGTCGACACGGCGCACGGGCTGGGGCTCGGGGTGGTCCTGGACGTGGTCCACAACCATCTGGGCCCGTCCGGCAACTACCTGCCCGCCTTCGGCCCGTACTTCACCGACACCCACCACACGCCGTGGGGCGCGGCGGTCAACCTGGACGCGCCGGGCTCGGACGAGGTGCGGGCGTTCCTGCTGGGGAGCGCGCTGGCCTGGCTGCGGGACTACCGGCTCGACGGGCTGCGTCTTGACGCGGTGCACGCGCTCGCCGACACCCGGGCGCTCACCTTCCTGGAGGAGCTGTCGACGGCGGTCGACGCGCTCGCGGTGGAGCTGGGCCGTCCGCTGGGGCTGATCGCCGAGTCCGACCTCTGCGACCCGCGCACCACCACCCCGCGCCCGGCGGGCGGCCTCGGACTGCACGCCCAGTGGAACGACGACTTCCACCACGCCCTGCACACCGCGCTCACCGGGGAGTCCCAGGGCTACTACGCGGACTTCGCCCGGGCCCCGCTCGCCGCCCTGGCCAAGACGGTGACGTCGGCGTTCTTCCACAACGGGACGTGGTCCAGCTTCCGGGGCCGCACCCACGGCCGCCCGGTCGACGTCTCCCGCACCCCCGCCCACCGCTTCGTCGGCTACGCCCAGACCCACGACCAGATCGGCAACCGGGCCCTCGGCGACCGCCTCGCCGCCGCCCTCTCCCCCGGCCTCCAGGCCTGCGCCGCCGCCCTCGTCCTGACCGGCCCGTTCACGCCGATGCTCTTCATGGGCGAGGAGTGGGGGGCGCGGACCCCGTGGCAGTTCTTCACCGACCACACCGACCCGGAGCTGGCGGAGGCCGTACGCAACGGCAGGCGGCGGGAGTTCGGCGCGCACGGCTGGGCGGAGGAGGAGATCCCCGACCCGCAGGACCCGGCGACCCGCGACCGCTCATGTCTGGACTGGTCCGAGCCGGAACGCGAACCGCACGCCCGGCTGCTGGCCTGGTACCGACAGCTGATCGCACTGCGGCGGACGCTGCCCGACCTCCACGACCCCGACCTCGCCGCGGTGAAGACCGCGTTCGACGAGGACGCCCGCTGGATCGCGTACCGGCGGGGCGATCTACGGATCGCGGTCAACCTGGCGGACAAGCCGGCCGCGATCCCGCTCGGCTCCGGCCGCCACCGGCGCGTCGGCGGACGGGTGGTGGCGGCCTGGGAGCCGGTGGAGGCGCCGGGGGCGGACGGGGTGCTGCATCTGCCGCCGGAGTCGTGCGTAGTACTGGCCGACGACTGAACTCGTCGGGGTGCGCCGCCTGCCGACGACTGAACTCCCTTGTCCACAGGGCTACTCCACGATCGCCAGCTCGCGCGCGGTAGCGTTGAGGCGGCGGCCGCCGTCCTCGGTGACGGTCACGATGTCCTCGATACGGACCCCGAAGCGGCCGGGGAGATAGATGCCCGGCTCCACGGAGAAGCACATGCCGGGGACGAGCGGCTGCTCCTCGCCCTCGATCATGTAGGGGGGTTCGTGGGTGGTGACACCGATGCCGTGGCCGGTGCGGTGGATGAACCGGTCGCCGTAGCCGAACTCGGTGATGACCGCCCGGGCCGCCCGGTCGATCTCCTGACAGGCGACACCGGGCCGGACGGCGGCGCACCCCGCCTGCTGGGCCTCGCGGACGATGTCGTGGACCCGCTGCTCCTCGGCGGTGGGCTCCCCGACATGGACCGTACGGGAGGTGTCGGAGCCGTAACCGTGCTTCAGGCCGCCGAAGTCCAGGACGACCATGTCCCCGCTCTCGATGGTGCGTTCCCCCGCCTCGTGGTGCGGGTTGGCACCGTTGGGGCCGGAGCCGACGACGGTGAAGTCGACCTGGGAGTGGCCGAAGTGCTTCAGCAGCGCGGCGAGATCGGCGGCCACGTCGGTCTCCCGGCGGCCGGAGAACCGCACCTTCAGGATCTCCTCGTACGTGGCGTCCGCCGCTTCCCCCGCCGCCGTCAGGCGCTCCAGCTCGGCGGCGTCCTTCACTGCCCGGAGCATCGGGAGGGCCTCGGTGAGGGCGGTGTACGTGGTGCCGGGCAGCGCCCGCTGGAGGCCGAGGAGGTGCATGGCCCAGGCGTTGTCGCTGACGCCGAAGCGGCCCTGGGGCGCGAGCAGCGGGGAGGCCACCGCGTACGGGTCCACGCCGTCGGTCCAGTCCCGCAGGGCGAGCGCGGGCGCCCCGGCGGCGGCCGCGGCGTCGGGCGCTTCCAGGGTCGGGACCACCAGGACGGGCTCCTCACCGGCCCGCAGCACGAGGAGGGTGAGGCGTTCGGTGGAGACGGGCTGGTAGCCGGTGAGGTGGACGAGGTCGGGGCCGGGCGCGACGATCACACCGGCCAGCCCGGCCTCGGCGGCGGAGTCGGCCGCCTTCGCCATCCGGGCCCGGTAGACCTCGGCGGTGAAGGGCACGGGGTGCGGGGCGGGCGGGTTCGGGCTGGACATCGGACCTCCTGGCGGTGCGGGGGTGCGGGGGGGGTGCGGCAGGGCGTGGCTCCCTGCATCCTGCCCGCCGGGCGGGACGTACGCGAACAGGTTCGGGGGCGTACGGGAGCGGGCGGCGTACGGGAGCGGGCCGCCGGGAAGCCGGGCGCGGCAGTCCGGTCACGACGGCAGCCGCACCACCACATCCGCCCGGTCGCGGCCGCGCTCCACCAGCCGGGCGTTCGCCTCGTCGGAGCGCTCCACCCACGCCCGCGCGTACGCCGGAGGCTTCCCGTACCGCACATGGCGCTCGACAAGCCGCCGCACCCGGACCTCCGGGTCGAGCTCCAGGAACCAGACCTCGTCCAGCAGCCCGCGCACCGGCGCCCACGGCCCCTCGTCGAGCAGCAGGTAGTTGCCCTCGGTGATGACGAGCGGGACGTCCGGGGTGACGGCCAGGGCCCCGGCGACCGGCTCCTCCAGGGCCCGGTCGAAGGCGGGGGCGTACACCGCGTGGTCCGGGTCCGGGTCGCGCAGCCGTCGCAGGAGGGCCGCGTACCCGGCCGCGTCGAAGGTGTCCGGGGCGCCCTTCCGATCGGCCCGACCCAGGCGCTCCAGCTCGGCCCCGGCGAGGTGGAAGCCGTCCATGGGGACGAGGGCGGCGCGCCCCTCCAGGGCCTCGACCAGCCGCTGCGCCACCGTGGACTTCCCGGCCCCGGGCGGCCCCGCGATGCCGAGGATGCGGCGCCTGCCGGTCTGCGCGAGGCGGCGGGCCCGCTCCGTCGCGTCGGCGAGGCCGCGGGGGGTCGTGGCGTCCAGGATGTCCGGGGAGTCCATGCGGGGCATTGTGCGGGGGCGGGGACGGGAAGCGTTAGTGTTACGTATAACTCAGCTGTCCGAAGCCGTGGAAGGAACCCCATGTCCCACATCGCCCTGGTCACCCTGGTCGTCCGCGACTACGACGAGGCCCTCGCCTTCTACCGCGACGCGCTCGGCTTCGAGCTGGTCGAGGACACCGACCGGGGCGACGGCTCCCGCTGGGTGGTGGTGCGCCCGCGCGGGGCGGCGTCCGGTACGGGGCTGCTGCTGGCCCGCGCGAAGGACGGGGCGCAGGAGGCGAGCGTGGGGGCGCAGACCGGCGGCCGGGTCGGGTTCTTCCTGCACACCGAGGACTTCGCGGGCGACCACGCCCGGATGAGCGCGGCCGGGGTGCGCTTCCTGGAGGAGCCCCGGCACGAGACGTACGGCTCGGTCGTGGTCTTCGAGGACCTGTACGGCAACCGCTGGGACCTGCTCCAGCCGACGGACTGACCCGTCGCCGTTCGGCCCACGGTTTCGGGCGCGGCCGGGCGCCCTGCGCCGACCATGAGGTCATGGAGTCCACGGAGAGCGCCGCCCCGGCCGAGCCCGAGCGGCACGCCGGCTGGAACGAGCTGTTCTTCGACCTGGTGGTCGTCGCCGGGGCGGGGCAGCTGGCCCACCTCCTGCACGACGGCCCGCACCTGGCGGACCTCGCCCTGTTCGGGGTCCTCTACCTCGCCTTCTGGACGGTGTGGGCCGGGTTCGCCGTCTACGGGGACATCGCCGCCTCCGCGACCCGCGTCAGCACGCTGCTGATCGCGATGCTCGGCATGGCCGTGATGGCGGCCTCCGTCCACGCGGTCCTCACCCACCACGCGATCACCTTCGTGGTCGCCTACGTGGCCCTGCGCTGGCAGGCGGGGCGCGTCTGGCAGCGGGGCAGCGTCGTCGTCGACTGGCCGCTGGCGCAGTTCGGCGCGGGGGCGCTGCCCTGGCTCGTCTCGCTCTTCGTCCCGACGCCGTGGCGCTACTGGCTCTGGGCGCTGGGCATCGCCGTCGACATCGTCACCCTGCTGGTCGCCACGCGCGGCCGCACCCTCCGCCGCGCGTCCGAGCGGGTCGCCGCCCGCCGGGGCGACCGCCCGCCGCCGGGCCCGCCGCACGCCGCCACACCCGCGCCTGAGCCCGCGCCCGCCCCTCCCCAGCTCAGCGAGGAGCGCATCGACACCGCGCACATGGGTGAACGGCTCGGCCTGTACGTGATCATCGTGCTGGGCGAAGGGGTCATCCAGATCATCGGCGCCGCATCCGGGCGCGACGACTGGGACCTGCCGCTGGCCGCCACCGGGCTCGGGGCGTTCTGCCTGCTGGCCGGGGTCTGCACCCTGAGCCTGCTGTACGGCACCAACGGCATCCCGCACCTGCGCAAGGACGCGCTCCCGCCCCGGCTGGCGATGCTGCTGCACGCCGTGATGACCGGTTTCCTGGTCGCCCTGGCCACCGCCCTGGGCTCGGCGATCACCCACTTCGACGACGTCCTGCCGAAGGGGCAGCACTGGCTGCTGTGCGGGGCGATGGCGGGGTACTTCGCGGCTGGCGTGGTCGCCGTGCTGCCGCTCGCGGAGCGGGCCGACCGGGTGTGGGTGCTGGGCTGGGGACTGCCGTGCGTGGCGGTGGCCGTGGCGCTGGCCCCGCTGGGCGTACGGCTGCCGACCTGGGCGACGATCGGGATCCTGGTGGCGCTGGTGGGCTGGCAGATCCTCTACGACCCGGGGCGGGCGGGGATGTCTGCGGCCGGTGGGCGACGGTGGGGCGGCAGGATCAGGCGTACGGCCCGGATCGGCTGAGCAGCAGGCGTATGCCCTCCGCTCACGCCCGGGCCAGCCCCGCCTCCCGTACCGCCACCGCCTCCATCGCGTCCAGCACCGGCCGGATCAGCGGATGGCCCTCGGCCCCCTGGCGTACGGCCGCGAAGACGCGGCGGGTGGGGGCGCTGCCCTCCACCGGGCGGACCACCACCCCGGTCAGCTCCATCCCGCGCAGCGCCGAGCGCGGCACCAGCGCCACCCCCGCGTCCGCCCCGGCCAGCGCCACCACCGCCCGGAAGTCGTCCGACGAGTGCTCCAGGCGCGGCTCGAACCCGGCGAACTCGCAGGCGAGGACCACCACCTCATGGCACGGGTTGCCCGGGTACGGCCCGATCCACGGGTCCTTGGCCAGGTCGGCGACCGCCACCTGGTCCTGGTCCGCGAGGCGGTGGTCCACCGGGAGCACCGCGTCGAACGGCTCCGAGTAGAGGGGTACGCGAGTGAGGCGACGGTCGTCCTCGGCAGGGGCGCCCCGGTATTCGACGGCCACCGCCACATCCACCTGCCGGTCCAGCACCATCGGGACGCTCGCGTCGCCCTCCGCGTCCTGGACCTTGACCCGGATGCCGGGCGCGGTGCGGGCCAGCTCGGTGAGGGCGGGGGCGAGGACGAGGCCGATGCCGGTGGCGAACGCGGCGACCGTGACCGTACCGGCGACGCCCGCGCTGTAGTCCGCCAGCTCCGCCTCCGCCCGCTCCAGCTGGGCCAGGACCACGTTGGCGTGGCTGAGAAGGATCTCCCCGGCGGCGGTGAGCCGGGCGCCGCGCGCGCCGCGTTCGACGAGGCGGTGGCCGGTCTCCTGCTCCAGGGCGGCGAGCTGCTGGGAGACGGCGGAGGGCGTCAGGTACAACGCGGCGGCGGCCGCGGTCACCGTGCGGTGGTCGGCCACCGCACGGAGGATTCGCAGCCGCCGCGCATCGATCATGTGCCCATTGTCCCAGCTCGCGGCGGAGGCCCCGACCCGGCCGTCAGGTCAGACAATCTCCGTCTCCAGGGCCGCCCGCGCGTCGACGAACGCGTCCACGGCGCGGTTGACGTCGGCGGTGGAGTGGGCGGCGGAGAGCTGGACGCGGATGCGCGCGGCCCCCTGCGGGACGACCGGGTACGAGAACCCGATCACGTACACCCCGCGCTCCAGGAGCAGCTCCGCCAGCCGGGCCGCCTTCGCCGCGTCCCCGATCATCACGGGGGCGATGGCGTGGTCGCCGGGCAGGATCTCGAAGCCCTCCTCGGTCATCCGGGTGCGGAAGAGCGCGGTGTTGGCGTTGAGCTGGTCGCGCAGGTCGCCGGCGGACTCCAGCAGGTCGATGACCTTGAGGGAGGCGGCGGCGATGACCGGGGCGAGGGAGTTGGAGAAGAGGTACGGGCGCGAGCGCTGGCGCAGCAGGGCGACGATCTCGGCGCGGGCCGCGACGTAACCGCCGGAGGCGCCGCCGAGCGCCTTGCCGAGGGTGCCGGTGATGATGTCGACCCGGTCCATGACGCCGTGCAGCTCAGGCGTGCCGCGGCCGCCGGGGCCGACGAAGCCGACGGCGTGCGAGTCGTCGACCATGACCATCGCGTCGTAGCGGTCGGCGAGGTCGCAGATCTCCTGGAGCGGGGCCACGTACCCGTCCATGGAGAAGACGCCGTCGGTGACGATCAGCCGGCGGCGGGCGCCGGACGCCTCCTTGAGCTGCTTCTCCAGGTCGGCCAGGTCGCGGTTGGCGTACCGGTAGCGCTGGGCCTTGGAGAGGCGGATGCCGTCGATGATCGAGGCGTGGTTGAGGGCGTCGGAGATGACCGCGTCCTCGGGGCCGAGGATCGTCTCGAAGACGCCGCCGTTGGCGTCGAAGCAGGAGGAGTAGAGGATCGTGTCCTCCTGGCCGAGGAAGGCCGAGAGCCGCGCCTCCAGCTCCTTGTGGACCTCCTGGGTTCCGCAGATGAAGCGGACGGAGGCGAGTCCGTAGCCCCAGCGGTCCAGCGCCTCGTGGGCGGCGGAGATGACCTCGGGGTGGTCGGCGAGGCCCAGGTAGTTGTTGGCGCAGAAGTTCAGCACCTCGCCCGGGCGGCCGCCCGCGGTGACGGCGACGGTCGCGGACTGCGGGGTGCCGATGACGCGCTCGGGCTTGTGCAGGCCGGCGGCGCGGATCTCGTCGAGGGTGGTGCGCAGATCGTCGCGTACGGATTCGAACATGCGGATTCCTTAAGAGGTCAGGTAACGGACCAGGGGGAGGCGGTCAGGCGGTCCAGTCGAGGATGACCTTGCCGCCGAGGCCGCTCGCCGCGTCGTCGAAGGCCGCCTCGAAGTCGCGGAAGCCGTACCGGCCGGTGATCACGGGGGCGAGGTCGAGGCCGCCCTCCAGCAGGACGGACATGGCGTACCAGGTCTCGTACATCTCGCGGCCGTAGATCCCCTTGATGGTGATCATCGAGGTGACGATCCGGGACCAGTCGACGGCGAACTCCTCGGCGGGCAGGCCGAGCATCGCGATCCGGCCGCCGTGCGTCATGTTCGCGACCATGTCGCGCATCGCCTCGGGGCGGCCGGACATCTCCAGGCCGATGTCGAAGCCCTCGCGCAGGCCCAGCTCGCGCTGGCCGTCCGCGATGGTGCGGTCCGCGACGTTGAGGGCGAGGCTGACGCCGACCTTGCGGGCGAGGGCGAGGCGGGCCTCGCTGACGTCGGTGATGACGACGTTGCGGGCACCGGCGTGCTTGGCGACGGCGGCGGCCATGATGCCGATCGGCCCGGCGCCGGTGATCAGGACGTCCTCGCCGACCAGCGGGAAGGAGAGCGCGGTGTGCACGGCGTTGCCGAACGGGTCGAAGATCGCCGCGATGTCGAGGTCGACGGGGACCCGGTGCACCCACACGTTGGAGGCGGGCAGGACCACGTACTCCGCGAACGCACCGTCCCGGCCGACGCCCAGGCCGATGGTGGAGCGGCAGAGGTGGCGGCGGCCGGCGAGACAGTTGCGGCACTTGCCGCAGACGAGGTGACCCTCGCCGCTGACCAGGTCGCCCACCGCGATGTCCGCGACGTCGGAGCCGAGGGCCGCGACCTCGCCGACGAACTCGTGGCCGAGGATCAGCGGGGTGGTGACCGCCTGCTGGGCCCAGCCGTCGTAGGCGCGGATGTGCAGGTCGGTGCCGCAGATCCCGGTACGCAGGACCTTGATCAGGACCTCGGTGGGGCCGTACTCCGGCTCCGGCACGTCCATCAGCCACAGTCCCGGTTCGGCCTTCTGCTTGACGAGTGCCTTCACAGCTGCGGCTCCCTGCACGTGGTACGCGGGTGGTGGATACCCCGGGCCTGGGGGCCTGTCGGAGGAGCCCTGCGGCCCGGGGTGGTCTTCGGGGGGTTTCCACCCCCATGGTGGGGGCGGGGATACGGCGGGACGGGACGGAACACGCCCGTGCGGCTCCACGCACCGTCCCCGGCCGTCACCCAGAAGGCTGCCGTACGGCGGGGTCCCGGGTCCATCGAGGATTTCTTAAGCAGGGTCGCAGGAGATCTTCACGCCTGGGCAACGCTTCACGGACCGCAGCCGACCGCGCGCCTTCGATCGCGCGGTGACCGCTTCTCCGGCGTCCGGCGCCTCAGCCGTCAGGCCGCCGTCTCCGCCAGGAACGCCGTGATGTGCTCGACGAGGGCGTCCGGCCGGTCCTCCGGCAGGAGCGTGTAGCTGTCCGCGACCTCCACCAGCCGCCCCTGCGGGAGGAGGGCGGCGAGCCGCCGTCCGTGGTCGAGGGGCATGACCCGGTCCTCGGTGGCCCAGATGACGAGCGCGGGGCGGTCGAACGTCCGCAGCTCCTCCGCCCAGCGCAGCAGCTCGGCCCGGTCCGGCACTCCGAGCACATACGTCCGCAGGTCGCGGCGGATCTCCCTGGAGGCCCACAGCGGCCGGAACCAGCCGTCCATCACGGCGTCCGGCACGGGCCGCTTGCTCATCCATCCCCAGGTCATGGGCAGCCGCCGGGCGCGCTTCAGCCTCAGCAGGGTGAAGGCGAACTCCAGCCCGCCGGGCAGCCTGGCCAGGGTGGCCAGGTTCCGGCCGGGGAGCCCGGGCGGGTAGTTGTCGAACGCCTCGCAGGACGTGATGACGAGCCGGCCGATCCGGTCGGCCCGCCCGTCGGCGACGAGGGCCTGGGCGCCGCCCCAGTCGTTCATCACCAGGGTCACACCGTCCAGCCGGAGCACTTCCAGGAACTCCGCGACCAGCCGGGCGACGCCGAGCACCGTCAGGTCCGCGTCGGGTTCCATCGGCCGTCGGTGCCCGCCGAGCGGCAGGGTCGGCACGATGCACCGGACCCCGTCCCCGAGCCCGGCGACGACGTGGCGCCAGAGGGAGCCGTCCATGGCGACACCGTGCAGGAGGACCACCACGGGTCCGTCGCCGCCGCTGTCCTCGTACGTGATCACACCGCCGGAGAGCCTCACTTCGTCCATGGCGGCCAACGTAGTACGAACCGGGAGCTGATAAACCAACAGAAACCCTCAGGCCCCACCACGTTCAGACCTTTGCACGAAGACCGGCGAACTTTGAACACAGGGGTGACGAAGTATGGACGGCGTCAGCAGAAGCCTCCTACTGTTTCGGTCGCGACCCGCCGGAGTTCCACCCGGGTCACGCCAGCTTGACCCGCACGAGCCGAACCGTTCACCCCCGGGCGCCGGGTGGCCCCACCCACCGCCGCGACGTGCCCCTCGCTGCGAGGGGCCAGGAGGAAGAATGCATCCACGGCCGTTCCACCGCTCCCGCAGACGACCCGCCTTCAGGCCCTCTGCTCTCAGGCCCCCTGCTCTCAGGCCCCCTGCTCTCAGGCGCCTCAGGCACCGACCGTTCCTCCGCAGGCATCTGACGGGCCTGCTGGTCTCCTCGTTCCTCGTCGGCGCCTTCTCCGCCGTCCCGGCCACCGCCGCCCCCGCCGCGCCGGCCGAACTCCCCCCGCAGGAACCGGGGGTGACCCTGCGCGTCTTCGATGTCCAGGTGCCTCTGGACGAGCTGTGCGACATCAAGGCGGGCCAGACGCCGAACGTCGACAAGCTGATGCCGCAGATCGACTGGGACGCGGCGGACGACTTCGGCTTCGAGGACCGCTTCGTCTCCCAGGTGACCGGCAACATCAAGGTGCCCGAGGACGGTTCGTACACGTTCCGCCTTACCAGCGACGACGGGTCGCGGCTGCTGATCGACGACCAACTCGTCATCGACCACGACGGGTTGCACGGCGCCGACCCCAAGGACGGTGCGGTCACCCTCACCGCCGGCTACCACTCCCTGCGTATCGACCACTTCGACCGCACCGGCGGCCAGCAGGTCACGCTCGCCTGGCAGCCCCCGGGCGCCGGTGACTTCGCCGTCGTACCGAACTCCGTGCTGTCCACGGACGCCGACGTCGTACGGGTGACGGCGCCGGGCCGCAAGGAGTGCGAGGGCGCTCTCGACTCACCGGGCGACGGGCTGCCGCTGAACGACGTGCACCCGGACTACGCGCTCACCGATCTGCGCCCGGCGGGCTTCGAGCCGCAGGTCTCCGCGATGGACTGGCTGCCGGACGGCCGCCTCGCCGTGACCACCTGGGGCGGTACGGACAACGAGACCGGTGAGGTCTACCTCCTCGACGACGTCCAGGGCGAGACCGGCCCGGGCCAGGTGAAGGCCAAGAAGGTGGCCGAAGGGCTCAAGGAGCCCATGGGCATCAAGGCCGTCGACGGAAAGCTCTACGTCTCCCAGAAGCACGAGCTGACCGAGCTGACCGACACGGACGGCGACGACGTCACCGACGAGCAACGGACCGTGGCCACCTGGCCGTTCGGCGGCAACTTCCACGAGTTCGCCTTCGGCCTGCTCTACCGGGACGGCCACTTCTACCTCAACCTGTCCGTGGCGATCGACTACGGCGGCGCGACGACCGACCCGCAGCCGGCGGAGAACCGCGGCACGACCATCAAGGTGAACAAGGAGACCGGCAAGGTCGACTACATCGCCGGCGGACTCCGTACGCCCAACGGCATCGGCTGGGGACCGGAGAACGACCTGTTCGTCCTGGACAACCAGGGCGGCTGGCTGCCCTCGTCGAAGCTGGTCCACGTCAAGCAGGACCGCTTCTTCAACCACTACACCAACCCGTCGGGCCCCTTCGACGCGAAGCCGGTCACCAAGCCGGTGCTGTGGCTCCCGCAGAACGAGATAGCCAACTCACCGAGTACGCCTCTCCAGTTGACCGAGGGCCGGTTCGCCGGGCAGATGCTGTTCGGGGACGTCACGTACGGCGGTATCCAGCGCGCCTACCTGGAGAAGGTCGACGGCGAGTACCAGGGCGCGGTCTTCCGCTTCACCCAGGGCCTGGAGGCAGGGGTGAACCGGATCAGCATGGGTCCGGACGGCGCGATCTACGCCGGCGGGCTCGGCGCGGGCGGCAACTGGGGCCAGGAGGGCAAGCTCACCTACGGCCTCCAGAAGCTCTCCCCCAGCGGGGACAAGGCGTTCGACATCCTGGCGATGCGGGCGAAGCCCGGCGGCTTCGAGCTGGAGTACACCGAGCCGCTCTCGGAGGAGACGGCGGCGAAGCTCGCCGAGAGCTACCAGGTCGAGCAGTGGACGTACGCGCCCACCCCGGAGTACGGCGGCCCCAAGATCGACGAGGAGACCCTGAAGGTCGGCTCGGCGACGCTCTCCGAGGACCGCAAGAAGGTCACGCTCGCCCTCCCCGGCCTGAAGGCGAACCGCGTCGTCCACGTCCGCTCCCCGCGCCCCTTCTCCTCCGCGAGCGGCACGGAGCTGTGGTCCACGGAAGCCTGGTACACGCTCAACTCCCTTGCCGGTGACCATCCTTCACCCACCCTGTACGAGGCGGAGGAGGCCGCCCTCACCGGCGGCGCGGGCGTCGACACCGAGCACGCGGGCTACTCGGGCGGCGGCTTCGTCGACAACTTCGGCAACCAGGGCGCGGCGGTCACCTTCGACGTGCGGACGGAGAAGGCGGGGACGTACGACGTCGGCCTGCGCTACTCCAACGGCCCGAACCCGGCCCCCGGCACCAAGACGATCAGCGTCCACGTCAACGGCACGAAGGTCCGGCAGACGAGCCTGGCCTCCACCACCGACTGGAAGACCTGGGCGACGAAGAACGAGCAACTGGAGCTGGCCGAGGGCCGCAACACCATCACGTACTCCTACGACAGCGGCGACACCGGCCATGTGAACCTCGACATGATCGCCGTCCACCCGAAGGGCGCCCGTATCCCGCTCTTCGACGGGACCGGCCAGGCGAACTGGCAGCACCCGGACGGCCGGACACCTCAATGGCCGGTGAGCGGCGGGGAGATGGAGGTGAAGGACGGTGATCTCCGGACCAAGCAGGGGTTCGAGGACTTCCGCGTCCATGTGGAGTTCTGGCTGCCGAACCTCCCGCCGGACGTGACCGGCCAGGACCGGGCCAACAGCGGGGTCTACCTCCAGGAGCGGTACGAGGTGCAGATCCTGGACTCGTACGGTGACACCACGCTCGCCGACAACGAGGCCGGGGCGATCTACACGAAGAAGGCCCCGGACGTGAACGCGGCCACCGCGCCGGAGACCTGGCAGACCTACGACATCACCTTCCGCGCCGCCCGCTTCGACTCCTCCGGCAACAAGACGGAGGACGCGAGGATCAGCGTCGTCTGGAACGGCGTCACCGTCCACGACGACGTGGCGGTCGACGGCCCGACCGGCGGCGGAGCGGCCGAGGCCGCGACGGCGGGGGCGATCAAGCTCCAGGACCACGGCAGCAAGATCAAGTACCGGAATGTGTGGGTGGAGCCGCTGACGTAAGGGGCGGGACCATGAGGGGGGGCGGCGGCCGCTTCGGGCCGCCGCCCCTTTGCCGGTCTCGCTCGGTCTCGCTCGGGCCGCAACATGGCGAAACACCGTCGCGCAGGCCCTGGATCTGCTGGGATGGGTGGTGGGAGCACGAGTGGTGAGCACGGGGGCGCACGGTGGGGCTGGAGTTCGGGCACAACCTCGGGCTGCGCCGTGCCCTGCGCGGGCTGCCGCTCTCCCCGCTCGTCCCGGGGTACGGCCGGCTGGTCGCCCGGCAACGGGCCCTGGGGTTACGGCACATCGGCGACGCGCTGGTCGAGCGCGGGCGGGTGCTTGGGGTGCTCGACGGAGTCTTCGAGGAGGGCGGCGCGCGCCGCCGGCGGCACATCGGCGCCGACCGGCTGCGTCAGCTGGGTGCCGCGCGCGGCGGGGCGTACGGGCCGCTCCTCGCCCAGCTGGAGGCGGTCCAGCTCCGGGACCCCGCCGCCCTGCGCCGCATCCTTCTCTACCAGCTCGTCGAACTCCTCCAGGCCCACCCGCAGGGCTCCGACCCCGCGACCGCCGTCGCGCTCGGGGTCTGTCCGCAGGAGGCGGGCCCCCTCGTCCGCGTGGCCGCCGCCCACCTGCGGCTGGACGAGGAACAGCGGCGTGCCGTGGAGGAGTTGGCGGACGCGTGGGCCGACGGGAAGGTGCGGCGCGCCGCCGGTCTTGCGGCCCTGCTTCCGGCGGGCGGCGGGGGCGACGCGCTGCTGCGCGGGCGGCTGGCGGAGATCGCCGGGCGGGTGAAGGAGGCCGACGACGCCCTCGACGCGGCGCGGGAGGCCGAGCAGGCGGGCGATGCGCGGGCGGCCGAGGACTGCATGCTCCGGGCCGCCCGCCTGGCCTCGGACTGCCCCCGCGCCCTGCTCGGCCTGGTGCGGCTGCATCGGGCGGGGAAGGACGATCCTGCCGAGGCCCGTGAGGTGCTGACGGTCCGCCCCGCGCCGGAGACCGTGACCGTGGCGCTCTCCCCCGCGCCCCCGGCCGCCGACGTGGCGAACGGCCGGCGGGTCCTCCGGCTGACCCGGGTGCCGGGCGGCCCCACCGGGATCACCGAGATCACGGACCTCTCCCCTGCGGGCGGCTGGGTGGACCCCAGCCCCCCGTTCGGCCAGGAGGTCCGCTACGCCGCCCTGCCCCTGCGGGACGGCAGGATCGACGGCCCGCCCGTCGTCTCGGACGTGCTGCTCGTCGCCCCGGACGTGTCGGGGCTGCGGTCCACCACGGGCCGGGGCCGTATCGAGGCCACCTGGACCGAGCCGTCGGGCGCGCTGGGCGTACGGGCCCAACTCGTCGGCCCCGCAGGCCCGGTGGACGGCGCTGACGTACGTACGGGGGCGCTGACCGCGACCGGGCTGGGCGTCGGCGCGTACAGGCTCCGCGTCCACTGCCGCTACCGGTCGCCGGACGGGACCGTCATCGAGTCGACGGGCGCGGAGCACCCCGTCTCCGTCGACCCCTGGCCCACCCCGGTGGACCGGCTCGACGCCACGGCCGCCCACGGGTCCGTCCGGTTCTCATGGAGCGGCGGGGACGACGCCGACGTACGCCTCGTCGCCTGGCCGGCCGGCCCGCCGGAGCCGGGGGCCGAGCTGACCGACGACCCGGCGCGGCCCTGGCCCGCCCCGCTGCCCTGGGCAGCCGGGTCGGGCGGCGGTCTGGTGCCTCCCCCGGGCTCGGTCACCCGGGTGTCCGCCCTGGCCGTGCTCGGCCCGCGCGCGGTGGCGGGGCCCGGCCTCGTCGTCGAGTGCCCACCCGCCGTGGCCGGGGCCCGGGTGGAGCGGGTGGGCGGAGGCCGGGCCCGCGTCACGTTCGACTGGCCAGCGGAGGCGGGCGAGGTCGCGGCCACCGTGGAGCAGGACGGGGCGGGCACCGCGCACCGGGTGGTGGCCCGCAGCACCTACGTACGGGAAGGGCTGTACGTGGACGTGGCGCCCTCCGCGTTCTCGGTCACCCTGTCCGCCGCACCCCGGACGCCGGACGCGGTGGTCGTCCCGCCGCCGGGCGGCGCGGTCCGGGTGCCCGCGGACATCGCCGTCAGCTACCGCATCGTTCCCGGTGCCCGCCGGGCGCTGCGCCGGGGGCCCTCGCTGCTGCGGGTCACCCTGTCCTGCCCGGGTGAAGTGCCGGACGGTCTACCGGAGTTCGTCCTCGTGGCAAGGCCGGGCAACGGCCGGGATCCGGTCCGGCCGCGCACCCCCACGGACGGCACGACCCTGCTCCGCATCGGCGGCGGCACCCTGAGCCCCGGTAGCCCCGTCGAGCTGCCCGTGCCCTCCGGCCTCCGGCCCCCGTACGCCCTGCGCGGCTTCCTCCTCGGCGAAGGGGCCGCCGACGTACGCCTCGACGAACCCTCTCCCACGACCCTGGTGGTGCGCTGACATGACGACCGTCATCTGTCCCTACTGCTTCGACCGCGCACCGGCCGCGCGCCTGCCCTACCGCTGTCTGATGATGGCCACCGGGGTACGCGGCGGCACCCCGTGCGACGCCGAACCCGACGACGTCTGGGCCGACTTCATGGGTCCGAGCCTGCCGCCGTCCCGGCGGCTGCGGGGCCCGGTCTTCCCCGCGCCCCGCACCCTCTCGGCCCTGCGCGGCGCCTCCGCCCGGCAGCCGTGTCCCCGGTGCGGTGTGGCCACCTCGGTACGGGTCTGCCGCGGCTGCCACAACGACTTCCCCAGCGAGTACTGCGACCAGGACAGCCGCATCATCGCCCTGGTCGGCGCCAAGGCTTCCGGGAAGAGCACCTATGTGTCGGTGCTCGTGAACGAGCTACGGGGCAGGGTGGGGCGGGAGTTCACCATCTCGCTGCCCGCGATGGGGGCCGAGACCCAGCGCCGGGACCGGGAGATGGAGGAGGACCTGTACGAGCGGCTGCGGCTCCCGGACACGACGCGTCCGGCCGCCATGGGCTTCAACGACCCGCTGCTCTACCGGCTGAGCGTGCCGCGCCGGGGCAGGTACGCCAAGGGCAGCAGGCACACCACGCTGGTCTTCTTCGACGCGGCGGGCGAGGACCTCAAGAGCGCGGAGGCGATGGCCCGTTACACCCAGTACCTGGCCGCCGCGGACGGGATCATCCTGCTCGTCGACCCGCTTCAGATGGGTTCGGTACGCGACCGCAGCGCCTCGGCCGACGGCCCGCCGCTGCCCGCCGTCGAGACGTCACCGCAGCAGATCGCCTCCGACCTCGCCGCCCAACTCCGTTCCCACGGACGGAGTGTGTCGCGGGGCCGGGTCACCACACCGATGGCCGTCGCCGTGACGAAGACGGACGCACTGCGGGCACTGCTCGGGGCGCACTCACCGCTGCTGCGCAACGCCACCCACACCGGCGGCGAACTGGACGACGACGACCGGCTGGCCGTGCACGAGGAGTTGCGCTCCCTGCTGAGCGACTGGGACTCCGGGGTGCTCTGCCGCCAGTTGGAGAACGACTTCGCCGAGCTGTCGTACTTCGGCCTCTCGGCGCTGGGCGCACCGCCGCCCGCCGACGCACCGGCCGACGCCCCGAAATCGGGTCCGCAACCGCTGCGGGTGGAGGATCCGCTGCTCTGGCTGCTGGGGCGGCGCGGTCTGGTCCCGGTGCGCAAGAGCCGGCCGGAGGGCCGACAGGAGAACCGTACGGGGAAGGCCGACGCATGAGCCTGGGACAGCTGCACTACACCTCGGCGCCGCCCGGCCCGGACGGCTCGGGGTTCCGCTTCACCGCGCTCACCCCGGGGCTGCCGCAGTCGGTGCTCCGGGAGGCCGAACAGCTCATCGGCTACGAGCCACCGCGCAACGCCCCCTCACGCCCCTCCGCCACCGAACTCGAAGCGTTCCCTCGGGCGTTCAGCTACAGCGAGCTGTCCGACGGCAGCCGGCTGCTGGCCCGTACGGTCTACACGGGCGCCGACTACAGCGGCCGCTGGGGCAACTTCCACGCCCACGCCGTGCACCTGGCCCCGGGAGAGCATCTGCCGGACGGGGCGCTGGCCGTCAGCGCGTGGGAGTCCCCCGGATGGGCCGCCGCCACCCCGCAGGGAGACGCCCCGCCGGCCCTGGCCGCGCTGCCGCCCTCCACCCTGCTGGACCCGGCCGGACTGATCGCCTTCGCCGCCTCCCGGGCCCCCTGGCTCGCCGCCGTGTTCACCGACCTCCAGCGCCAGGCCGAGGACGAGACCGCGCCGCAGGTCGTCCTCGTGGAGCGGGACAGCGCCGATGTGGCCCGCTGGGTGGCCCTGGCGAGCGCCGCGCTCCCCCGCGAGGCCGCTCACCGGCTGACGTTCACCACGTACACCCGGCGCCCGCACCTAGCCGGGCAGCGGATCGTCGGCGTTCTGCCGGACGACGCGCACGGGCTCGCCGGTTCGGGGCGCCGCTACCGGGTCCACGACTGCTCCGCCCCGCCACCCGCCCCGGACGGGCCGGCGCCCGGCCCGCACGGATCGGCGCCCGGCCCCGACGGTTCGGAGCAGGCCCCCTGGTCGGTGGCCGCCGCCCGCATCTGGTCGGCCGGTGCCTTCGAACTCTTCCAGCACGCCCACCGCCTCCCGGGAGAGCCGTTCACGGCGGGTCCCGTCTCCGCGCTCGCCCTGTGCGCCGGGATCGACCTGCCGTCGTCGCACCGCACGGCGGCGGCCCTGTGGGCGTGCGACCACCCCGCCGAGCTGGACGGGCAGGAGCTGGACGGGCTCGTACAGACCTTGGCGGCGCCCCGGCAGGAGGCGGCGGTACCGGCGGCCGAGACCGCCGCCCTGGCCGAGCTGTTCGCCCGGGTCGGCGGGAACCTGCGGCCGGAGACCGCCGCCCCGCTCGCCGCACGGCTGCTCACCGCCGCCGTCCGCTCGGACGAACCGGTACGTCCTCCCGAGCGCGAAGCCCTGACCGACGAGGTGGCCCGGCAGCTGGCGGCCGAGCTGGGCCCGGAGCTGCGGGCCGGGATCGCGGACCCGGCGGGCGGCTTCGCCCGTCCGCTGCGGCTGCTGCGGGTGGCCGGCCTCCTCGCGGTGGACTGCTCCGACCTCGTCACCCCGCTCGCGCACCGGCTGGCGGCCGCGCTGCTGGCCGATCCGTCGGCGTACGGAGGTGAGCTCCACGAGACACTGGCGGACCGGCCCGACCTGCACACCGCCCTGCTGCGCGACCTGGACGCGGCGGCTCTGGCCGGTCCCGCCTCGGTCACCGTGCTGCTGGAGCGCGCTCCGGTGGAGCTGGAGAGCCGGGAGCTGGGGAGCCGGGAGCTGGGGAGCCGGGAGCCGCTGCCGTATCTGCGTATGTGCGGCTGGAAGGCCCGTGGCCCGGCCGGGGGCGGGGGCGGCGACCGGAACGGTGAGCTGCGCGCCGTCCTGGAGGCGGCCCGGGTCTCCGTCTTCGCGCATCCGCCGCTCCTGCGCGTCGCCTTCCGCCTGGTGTGGGGCTCCGACACACCGACGCCGGAGGAGGCCCGGTACGTCCTCGCGGAGACCGGGGCCGATGTCCACCGTCCGGCGGAGACCTGGCCCTTCCTGGTCACGGCGGCGCTGAACGGCCGGCCGGGAGACCCGCACGCGGACGAGCTCGCACACGAGCTCCTCGCGGCCTTCCCCACGCAACTGCGGCCCGA
Organism: Streptomyces cyaneofuscatus; assembly: GCF_033109485.1. NCBI lineage: Bacteria > Bacillati > Actinomycetota > Actinomycetes > Kitasatosporales > Streptomycetaceae > Streptomyces > Streptomyces cyaneofuscatus. The sequence goes on from NZ_CP137002.1 coordinate 1,391,748, forward strand.
CGACCGGGCGGCGCTCCTGCTGCTGGAGTTCGCGCGGGACCTGCGGGCGGGCGGTGCGGGGCCGGGTTGGGTGGACCGGTACCTCGGCCTGCGGAGGGCCGCCGAACCGGTGAACCCGACGGTGCTGGAGCACGTCTGCGGCCGCATCGCCCGGCGGCTGCTGACCGACCCCGGGGCGGGCCGCGAGCTGGACGACCTGATCCGCAGCCGCGACGCCGACCTCTGCGCGGCCTACGAGCGGGCCGCCCGCGAGGATGCGGTCCATAGCCAACTCCTGCGCGAACCACGCTACTTCGCGGACCGGTTCGTCGACTGGAACGCCCATCCCCAGGCGGGCGGGGCCTGGGGCAAGGTGCGCGGTGCGCTGCTGGACGGGGTGCTGCGGCCGGCCGCCCGGGCGCTGGCCGCCGAGGACCTGGCCGCCGTCGAAGCGGCTCTCGCCAAGCGGGGCGCGCGGCACGCGGAGGACTTCCGCGCCTGGAACCGGCCGGGGGCGCTGAGCCGGCTCGGGCTGCGGTTCGGCGGACGGGACAGCCGCGCGGGCAGGACCGCACCCCGCCGCCGAGGCTCCGGCTCCGATCCCGGTTACGGCTCCGGCTCCGGTTCTGGTTCCGGTTCCGGTTCCGGTTCCGACGACCGGTACCGGGACGGGGGCGTCCGATGAGCGGGCTTCTCGCGGCGGCCGCCTGGCTGACGGTGGCCGTCTGGGCATGCGTGTGCCTCTTCCGCGCGTTCTGGGAGTTCCTCGCGCTGGCGCTCCGCGCCTCCGCGCAGGCGCTCCGCCCCCGGACGCCCGGCACGCCCGACCCCCGGATCCCGCCTGTCGGGACCGAGCCCGCGCAGCGCGCGTACTGGTCGCAGCTCATGTGGGTGGACGCGTACACCTCCACCCGCGCCGCCGCCTCGGCCGTACGGCACCGGCTGCTGGGCCGCTGGATGGCGGTCACCGCCCGCCGTATGTTCACCGGCCACCAGCCCTCCACCGGCTACCGCTTCGACCACTGGATCGCCCGCTTCGTCGTCCGCCTCCTGGCCCCGGGCACCGCGCTCGGGGCGATCACCGGGGCACTCCTCGCCTCGGCGGTCCTGGTGCTGGTCCACCTCGTGATGTGGCTGCTGGTGGCCCTGGTGTGGCTGGCGGCGGTGGCCGGGGTAGCCGTCCTGCGCGGCGCGGACCGGGCCGGGGCACTGGGGCGGCGGGTCCGGATGAAGTGCCCCTATCCGGGCTGCTATCGCGCGTTCCCGCTCGCCGTGCACCGCTGCCCCGGGTGCAGCCGGGCCCACCGGGAGCTGCGGCCGGGCCGGTTCGGCGCGCTGTGGCACGTCTGCGCGTGCGGGCGCCGGCTCACCACCGTGTCCCTGGCCGGCCGCGACCGGCTCGCGGTCGAGTGCCCGCACTGCGACCGGTCGCTCCCGGCCGGGATCGGCCGGCTGCGGATCGTGCACGTGCCGGTGATCGGCGGGACCTCGTCGGGCAAGACGATGCTGATGGCGGCGGCGGTCACCGGGCTGCACGCGACGGCCGGGCGGAGCGCGCTGAAGGTCACGTTCGCGACGGACGACGACCGGCGGGACGTCGTGGACCTCAACGGGCAGCTCAAGCAGGACGGCTGGGTGCGCAAGACCCAGGGCGGCCAGCCCCGGGCCCTGATGCTGCGGGTCACCCACCGCCGCAAACACCGGCTGGTCTACCTCTACGACCCGATGGGCGAGTCCCTGTACGACGTGGACTCCACCCGTCGCCAGGAGTATCTGGCCCACGCGGACGGGGTGGTCCTGGTCGTCGACGTGCTGGCCGAGCCCCAGGTGCGGCGGTCCCTCACGGCCGCCGAGGAGGAGCTGGCGCGGGCGGCCAACCCCTCGGAGCCGGGGCCCTGGCAGACGTACCAGACGTTCACCGGCGAGCTCTCGGCGCTGGCCGGACGGCGTCGGCGCGGCCGGCTGCCGCTGGCGGTCGTGGTGACCAAGCGGGATGTGCTCGACCGGATCGAGCGCCTGCGGGTCCCCGCGACGGGGATCGGTCCCTGGCTGGCCACGATCGGCCTGGATCCGCTCGTGCGGGACCTGGGGCACCGGTTCCGGACCCGGCGGTACTGGGCGCTCAGCGCCTACGCGGCCACCGGTACGGGCCCCCTGGTGAGCGAGCAGCAGCGGGCGGCGGAGGCGGTGTTGTGGATTCTGGCCCGCACGGGCCTCCGGGTCGGCAAGCTGCTCTCCGAGGGCTCGTCCGCAGACCGTGCCGCCGCATCCGTACCGGGCCCGCGCAACGCCCCCGTACAAGATCGTTCAACCCGCTGACGGAGCCTGACGTGGTCGTTAAGGTCGGTCACGTCCGAGAAGAGAGGGACGGTCCACGCCCATGACGGTCGTCACACCGAACATCGCGCGAGGGCGTCGGCTGCTCCTCACCCTGTTCGTCATCGCCTCCGTGCTCACGCTCGCCGGGCTCCTGGCCTGGGGGCTGGCGCACCTCGGAGAGCTGCTGACCGAATGGCAGAGCGAATGACGGCGCCGCCCGTCTCCCCAACAGCACCACGCATCACACACCACCACAAGGAGGGCTTCGAGTGAGTGACATCCCCGGCGGTCCCATGGCGAACCGGCCGGTCCACTTCATCTGGCTGCTGGACTGCTCCTATTCCATGCAGGGTGAGAAGATCGGACAGCTCAACTACGCGATCCGGGAGGCCGTTCCCGAGATGCGGTCGGTGGCCCACGACAACCCGGCGGCCCAACTCCTGCTGCGGACGCTGACGTTCTCCACGGAGGCGCGGTGGCACCACAAGGACCCGGTGCCGGTCGACGACTTCACCTGGCAGGACGTCCAGGTCGACGGCATGACCAACCTGGGTGAGGCGCTGGAGGTGGTCTCCCGGGAGTTCCAGACCCCGCCGATGCCGCAGCGGGCCCTGAAACCGGTGCTGGCCCTGGTCTCCGACGGGGTGCCGACGGACGACTGGAAGTCGGGCCTGCGGGCGCTGGACGCCACCCCGTGGGGCAAGAAGGCGGTGCGGGTGGCCATCGCGATCGGGGCGGACGCGGACCGCAGCGTGCTCCAGGAGTTCCTGGGCAACCCCGAGCTCCAGCCGCTGGACGCCAACAGCCCCAAGCAGCTGGCGGCGGCGATCCGCTGGGCCTCGACCGCCGCGGTGAAGGCGGCATCGCAGCCGGTGGCGGCCCCCACCGATGCCACGGTGAAGCAACCGCCCTACGCGCCGCCGCAGTTGGACGACGACGATGACGACGTCTGGTGAGCGCTCCTGAGCGGCCGCTGTGGGAGACGCTCGAACACAGCGTGCAGGGGGTCAACAAGCAGACCAACCAGGACTGGTACGTCGCCGAGGGGTCCGGGTCGCAGGGCGATCCGCTGATCCTCTCGGTGGCGGACGGCCATGGCTCGGCGGCGCACGCCCGCAGCCATATCGGGGCGCGGTGCGCGGTCGACCTGTTCGCCGTCGAGGCCCGTAGATTCGCCGAACTGGCCCGCTCCGAGGGCCCGGACGGGGCGACGCACAGCCTGAGCTGGCTGATGAACTACGCGCGCAACGAGCTGCCCCGGCAGCTGGTGGCCGCCTGGCAGGAGCAGGTGCTCGCCCACTGGGACCGCTACCCGGAGACGGTGAACCCGGCGGCCGAGCCACCGCACAAGGGCCGGAAGCTCCTGCTGTACGGGGCGACGCTGGTGGGTGCGGTGCTCACCCCGCAGATGTTCGCGGCCTGGCAGCTCGGTGACGGTGAGCTGACGGTGATCGACGCCGACGGGGCGATCGCGCTGCCGCTGGCTCCGGTGGAGGCGGATCTCGGCGACGAGACGGAGTCCTTGTGCAGCCGGCAGGCCTGGAAGATGGTGCGGGTGCACTGGGCGCCGGTCGTCGCGCGCGACCGCACCCCGCGGCTGGTCGCCCTGTCCACCGACGGCCTCTCCAAGAGCTTCGCCTCCGACGAGGGCTTTGCCCAGTTCATGACCGGGCTCGACCAGCGCCTCGCCAAGGACGGCGGCCCCGACGACGTACGCGACGCCCTGCCCGGGTGGCTGGCCGAGGCGGCCCGCTACTCCGGCGACGACACGACCCTGGTCGCCGCCCGGCGGCCCGGCCCCGACGCGGCGGACCACGGCGCCGCGGCAGACAGACCACGGAGTGACGCATGACCGGCATGCTCGACGGAGGAACGCTCCTCACCGCTGACGACGGGGAGTCCGTCCGCGTCATCGACATGCTCGGGGCCGGCGGCCAGGGGGAGGTGTACCGGGTGGCGACCGCGTCCGGCGAGCGCGCCCTGAAGTGGTACTACCCGTCCTGCGCGACGCCCGAGCAGTCCGACATCGTACGGGAGTTGGTCGCCCGGGACTTCGACGACGACCGCTTCCTGTGGCCGACGGCGTACGTGCCGTCCGGCACGGGCGGCGCGTACGGCTATCTGATGGATCTGCGGCCGGACCGGTTCAAGGGGCTGCCCGATCTCTTCCGCCGCAGGCTGCGGACCACACCGCGCGCTCTGCTGACCGCCGCGCTCTTCACGGTGGAGGCCTACCAGGCCCTGCACTCGCGGGGGATCGCCTACCGGGACATCTCCTGGGGCAACATCTTCTTCGACCCGGCCACCGGTGACGTCCTGGTCTGCGACAACGACAACGCCGTGGTCGAGGGGGATACCACCGGCATCTCGGGGACCATGGAGTTCATGGCGCCCGAGCTGGTGCGCGGCGAGAAGGGGGCAAGGCCGGGCACCCAGTCCGACCTCCACTCGCTGTCGGTGCTGCTGTTCATGCTGCTGATGAACCATCACCCACTGAAGGGGAAGCGGGAGTTGGAGATCCACTGCCTGGACGAGGCGGCGGAGAAGCGGCTGTACGGGAAGCAGCCGCTGTTCGTCTTCGACCCCGCCGACCAGGCGAACGCCCCCGATCCCGTCGAGCAGTCCACCGTCCTGCACACCTGGGCGGCGGCTCCCCCGGCGCTCCAGGACCTCTTCACGCACAACTTCACCGTGGGTCTGCACCAGCCGACCGCCCGGGTGCGGGAGTCGCAGTGGCGGGACGCGCTGCGCTCGGTCCTGGACGCCCTCGTGGACTGCGCCGACTGCGGCCGCCAGAACATGACGCAGCCCGCCGCGACCACGGCGGGGACGTGCTGGTCCTGCGGCAGCTCCCTGATCCTGCCGCCCCGGCTGAGCATCATCACGCCCCTGCCCCGCTCCGAGCGCCATGTCCGGCTGCGCCGAAACGCCCGGGTGCACGAACACCACCTGGCGCCGGAGCCGTCCCGGCACGACTACAGCGACGCCACGCTGGTGGCCGAGCTGACCGAACACCCCAGCAGGCCGGGGAAGTTCGGGCTGGCGAACCGGTCGTCGACGAGCTGGACGGGGACGCGTTCCGACGGCACCTCGCAGGAGATCGCCCCGGGCCAGACGGTCCCGCTCCGGGCGGGCCTGCGGCTCGACCTGGGCGGGGCGCAGGCGGCGGTCCACGCCCAGTAGGCCCGGGGCGACCGGACGTCAGCCGTCGCGGAATCCGTCGCGGAATCCGCTGCGGAAGCCGCCGCGGATCAGCGACATCAGCAGCCCGTGGGTCTCCTCGTCGGCGGCGGCCACCAGCCCGTGGCCCTCACCGACGGGGGCGCCGTCGACCCCGGTAACGACGCACCCGGCCGCCCGGCACAGGGCGATACCGGCGGCGAAGTGCACGCTCCCGGAGAGGTCGCCGCCGTCGGTGACGTACGCGGCGCGCTTCCCGGCGGCGACCCAGGCCAGCGCCAGGGTCGTGGAGACGACGCGCGGCCGGAAGTGCTCGACGAACCCGGGGCGGGCCAGCAGCTCCACGGCCCGGAATTCCGGCGCGCTCGGGAACGGCGGATCGAGGTTGACGTCCACCAGCCGGGTGGCGGAGGTGGGCGCCAGCAGCGCGTCACCGGCCCCGTCCTGCCGTAGGTGGGCGGTCTCCCCGTCGGTGAAGTAGACCTCGCCGCCGAAGGGGTCGGCGACCGCCGCCGCCCCGTCGCGCAGCGCCACGTTGACGGCGACCAGCAGGTTGCCGACGGCGTAGTTCAGCGTGCCGCACAGGGGGTCCACGAGCCACTGGCGTACGGCCTCGGCGGGACCGGCCCCCTGCTGCCCGCCCTCCTCGCCCAGCACGGCGTCACCGGGCCGGGCGGCGCGGAGGATGTCGAGGATCGCCTTCTCGGCCTCCACATCGGCGGCGGTGGCGAAGTCCCCGGCGCCCTTGTCGATACGGGTGAGCCGCTGCCCGTACAGGTTGCGGACCACCTCGGCGCCGGCCCGCGCCCCGGCTATGGCTACGTCGACATCAGCAGGTGCCATCTCAGAGCCCGACCAGCCGGCCGATCTCCTGGGCGAGGGCGATTCCGCCGCTGCCCGCAGCGAGCCCCACCGTCAGCGTCTCCAGCGCCTGCCGGATCCGCCCCTGGTCGGCGGGGCGCCCCTCCTCCCCCGCCCGGACCAGCTCGCCGCGCACGATCTCCGCCTGCGCCGCGAGCTCCGGCCGCGCCGCCTCCTGGCGGACGAGCTGGACGAGGTCGGCGGCCAGCTTCAGCGCCTCCGCCGGGGGTGTGCCGTAGGTGACCTCGATCTTTCCGTGGTCGCCGAAGTTGCTCGGTCCGGAGATGTTGCCGTGGAAGTTGTACGTGCTCATGTCGCTCCTGGTGCTCGGTGGGTGCGGGCTCAAGGCGTGGGGCCCGCGGCCGCCGGGGCCTGGGCTCCCTGCCCGTAGGCGGCGGAGATCTGGCCGTTGTTGCCGATGTTGGCGGGTCCGGTGATGTCGCCGGAGATGTTGTACGTCTGGGTGTTGATGACCTGCTGGGCCTGGTCGAACGAGCTGGTGTCCACGTTGTGGTCCTTCAGGAACCGCTCGGTGGCGATGAGCACGCCCTGCTGGAGCCGGTGCAGGAAGTCCTGCGAGTCGGTGCGCTCGGAGTGGCCCAACTGGTCCCAGGAGGCGACCCGTTCGCGCAGGCTGTCCGTGGTGCCGTAGTCGTACAGCGCGTGCTTCTTGGTGATCTCCTTGCGCGCCTTCTCCAGCTCGCGGGCGCGCCGCTTGTGCTCGGCGTTGCGGCGCCCGATCCGCCCGGGGGCGCCGGTCAGCCCGGACCAGGTGTGCGAGGTGGCGAACCGGACCAGGCTCCACCAGCGTTCGAACCCGTCGCGCGGGATGTAGTCCGCGCCGTAGTAGCGGGAGTGCAGCGGCGGGATGCAGTAGGCGGCGACCTCCCAGGAGAGGCTGGGGTGCTGGAGCCGGGCCCGCAGGTGCATGGAGACGATGACCCGGCCGCCCTCGCCGACCCGCTCCAGGCTGAGGTAGGTCCGCATCCCCGCGCCCGGCTTCAGCAGTCCCGCCTTGACCAGCGGCGGCGGGATCTCGCTGTTGGGGGGCCGCAGCCGGTCGGGCAGCACATCGTCGCCGAGGTAGAAGACCTGGGGGCCGAGCACGTAGAGCCGGTTCTGCGCGCGCAGCCCTTCGAGACCGGCGAGGTTCCCCAACTCCCTTGCCAGGTACGTGTGGAGGTCGACGGCGTCGAAGGGGACCAGGGTCGCCTTGCCGCCGCCGGGGGCGTCGGCGGGGCGGCTGATGTCGATCGGCTGCCAGACCGTCTCCTTGATCTTGTCCCCGCTGCCGACGAAGGGATTCTGCCGCTCCGCGCTCTGCGTGTACGGCACCATGTTCGGGCGCCGCAGCCCGCGCAGCCGCCGCTCGGCCTCGTCCGCCACCTCGGGCGCGAGATCCTGGGGGCGGGCGGCGGAGTAGCGCACGGCGAGGGCGTCGCCGCGGGCCTCGGCCTCGGCCCGCCGCATCAGCCACCAGGTGCAGCCGAGCACGAGCAGCAGCACGGCGACGGCCGCCTCCGCCACGCCGGGCGCACCGCTCACCAGGCCGCCGACCACGCTCAGCACGGCGAGCCACCACACCGCGCAGAGCCAGGCCAGCCTGCGGTCGCGGAGGTCGGTCCGCCCGGTCGCGCGGCTCGCGTGGCGGGCCAGGGCCAGCAGGTTCACGCCGAGCGGCAGGCCGGGTGCGGTGAGGCGGTCCCCCGAGAGCTCCTGGTGCGCGTACCGGGCGAACGCGTCGTCCAGGTGCACCGACGAGCAGAGCAGTCTGGTGGTCGCGTCCTTGTCGTACGTGGGCAGATTGGGCACCTGCCGCATCGCTTCCCCCCTTTCGGCGCGCCCGGTCCGGCGCGCCCCTCACAGTCTTCTACACAACGGCCTCTCGCACGTCCCGGATCACTCCTGAGGCCAGGACCTGACGCAGCGTAGGGATACCGCCCCCGTCCTTGATAACGTCGCCCCCGCGGCCGTGGACTTCTCCCCCGACCCGGTCGCGTGTGGGTGGAGCGGGGACCCGGTCGCGGCAGGACGAAGAGGGCCGACAATTGAGCCTTGCACAGGTGCACCACATCTCCGCCGCGCCGGGGGACGCGGAGGAGACGGGCCGGTTCACGGCGGTGGGGCCGGGGGTGTCGGCGGCGCTCCTCGCGGAGCTGGAGCCACTGGTCCGCTACGCGCTCCCCGACGGAGCCTCGCACCGCCCCGCCGACGCCGAACTCCGCTCCCTCCCCCAGGCGTTCACGTACGCCGTGTTCTCCGACGGCAGCCGCGTGGTCGGTCGTACGGCTCCGGCGCGCGGCGACGGCACGGCACCGGTCCGGTTCCACACGCACGCGGTGCACCTGCCCCCGGGCGTCCCGCTGCCCGGCGGCCGGCTGCCGGTGGAGGCGTGGCGCTCGCCGCACTGGGTGTCCGCGACGCCGGTCGGCGGCGGCGCGCTGTCCGACCCGCTCGGCCTGCTGCCGCCGGGCCCCGCGCCCGTACGGGAGGGGCTCGACGACTTCGCCGTGTCGCGCGGCCCGTGGCTGGCGGCCGTCCTCGCCGATCTGCGCCGGGCGAGCGAGGAGGAGGCCCCTGCGGGCGGGCCGGTGGTGCTGGTGGAGAAGCAGAACGCGGATGTGGCGCGCTGGCTGGGGCTGGCGGCGGTGGCCCTGCCGAGGGAGAGCGTGGAGCGGCTGACGTTCACCACGTACACGCGGCGGCCGGGGAGTTCGGTGCTGCGGGTGGTGGGGGCGCCGCCCGAGGACGCGGCGGCGGCGCGGGAGGCGGGGCTGCGGGTCCATGTGTGCGCGGAGCGGCCCCCGGTGGACGGTACGGCGGACGCGTGGGCGCGGACTGCGGCGCGGGTGTGGCGGAGCCGGGCGCCGGAGCTGTTCGAGGAGGCGCGCGGGCTGCCCGGGGACCCTTTCGCCGCCGGGCCGTTGGCGGTGATCGCGCTGTGCGCGGGGGTCGCGCTGGGGCCCGAGGAGCGTGCGGCGGCGGCCGGCTGGGCGGCGGAGCGGCCGTACGCGCTGGACGCGAAGCGGACCGGCCAGTTGGTGGAGGCGCTGACGTCGCCGGGGATCGATGACCGTACGGGCTCCGAATTCGACGCGGTGGGCCGGCTGTTCGGGGCGCTGGACGGACGGTGCCCGGCCTCGGTCACCGCGCCGCTCGCCGCGATGCTGGTGACGGAGGCGGTGCGGGGCGGCAACGGTTCGCTGGAACTGCCGCGCCGGGACGCATTCGTGGGCCCGGAAGGGGAGGCGATCGCGGGGGTGCTGGCCCCGGAGATCCTGACGGAGCTGGAGAGCGGTGCGGGCGGGGCGCGCCCGGTGGCTCGGACCGTACAACTGCTGCGGGTAGCTCGGCTGTTGGGCGTGAACGGTAGGGAGGTGCTGCCGGAGGTCGTCGAGCGGCTGGCCCGGACGATCCTGATGGAGGCGGACGGGTCCGAAGGGGCGCCTGCCTTCGCCCCGGCGCTCCTGGAGTTGCTGGACGAGCAGTTCGACGTACGTACGGCGCTGCTGGGCGCGCTGGACCGGATCGCGCCGGATGCCCCCGGGGCGGTGGCCCGGTTCCTGGAGCGGGTCGCGCTGCCGTTCACCGGGACGCAGGCGCTGCCGCACCTGCGGATGTGCGCCGAGGCACCGGGCGCGATGACGACCCTCGGCCGGGACCGGACGGCGGTCTGGCACCGGGTCCTGCGGGCGGCCGGCCTCTCCCCGTTCGCCGAGCCCCTGGTCCTGCGTACGGCGGTGGGCCTGGTCTGGGAGGACCGGCCGCCCTCGGTGGCGGAGGCCCGGCTGCTGCTGGAGGCGGCGACCTCGGACGCGCACCGGGCGGCCGGGACGTGGGCCCGCCTGGTCGACGCGGCGCTCGGCGCCCCGGCGGAGACGGCGGGAACTGCGGGAACTGCGGGAACGGCGGAGACGGCGGAGACGGCGGGAACAGAGGACGGCACCGCGCTCGCCCACGACCTGCTGCGGGCCTTCCCGCAGGAGATCGGCGGCCGGGAGCGGGCCGCGCTCCAGCTCCTCGAACTCTGCCGCGACCTGCGCACCGGCGCACCGGAGCCCGGCTGGACGGAGCAGGTCCGCACCCTGCGCGACCGGGCCGCCCCGCTCGAACCGGCCATCCAGGAGCGGGCGTTCACCGCCCTGGTGGAACGCCTGCTGGCCCCGGACCGGCCGGGCGCGGAGCTGTACGCGTTCGTCCGGAGCGACGACCCGGACCTGATCGCCGCCTACGACCGCGCGGCCCGCGCCGAGCCGACCCGCGCGCGGCTGCGCACCCACCCCGCCTACGCGGCCGACTGCTTCACCCACTGGACCGCCCACCCCCACGCGGGCACCGCCTGGACGACCACGGCCGCCGCCCTCCTGGACGAGGTGCTGCGCCCGGCGGTGCGCGGGATGACGGCGGAGACCGTGGCGGAGGTGGAGGAGACGGTGGGCCGGACGGGCAGCAGCGGCCGGGCGAACGCCTTCCGGGACTGGAACCGGTCCCGCGCGCTGGGGCGGCTGGGGCGGCGGATCGCGGGGCGGGTGCGGCGGGGCTGACCCGGACCGTCGGTCCCGGCCGCGCGCACCGCCCCTGCATGCGTTCCACCCGTCGATCCGCGCCGCCGCCGTACGGGCTGCCGCCAGGTGCTGCCTACCATGGCGTCTGCACCAGGCCCGGTTGTCTTATCCTACGTATTGCGCCGGCGGATCTTCGGGCGGTGGGAGAGCTTCTCGTGGTCTCCGCGGGGTAGAGGGTTGGGTGTTTGCCGGTCGGTGGCGCTGTGGAGCAGCCTCGGGCGGTACGTCGCGTGAAGAGGCTGAGGTCAGTGAAGGGGTGTCTGCTGTGACGTGCTCGGAGGACGGTGAGCTCGCCATTCCCTCGGCTGCGATGGACGAGGCGTTCACAGCCGACCGGAACATCGGCCGGGAACTGGCCAAGGTGGACTGGTCGGCGACGCCGCTGGGAGAGCCTGAGGGCTGGCCGCAGAGTCTGCGGACGGCAGTGAGCATCCTGCTGTCGTCGAAGTTCGCCATGTGGATGGCGTGGGGACCGGAGCTGACGTTCTTCTGCAACGAGGCCTACCGGCGCGACACCCTGGGCCAGAAGTACCCCTGGGCGCTGGGCCGGCCCAGCGCCATGGTGTGGTCGGAGATCTGGGACGACATCGCCCCTCGGATCGACACCGTCCTGAACAGCGGTGAGGCCACCTGGGACGAGGGGCTGATGCTGTTCCTGGAGCGGTCCGGCTACACCGAGGAGAGCTACCACACCTTCTCCTACAGCCCCCTGCGCGATGAAGGGGGCGCTGTGGTCGGTCTGCTGTGCGTGGTCAGCGAGGACACCAAGCGGGTCATCGGTGACCGCCGGATGGCGACCCTGCGCGACCTGGGCTCCGACCCCAGCGTCATCCGCACCGAGCAGGAAATGCTCGACTTCGCCGGGGGGCAGCTGAGCCGCAACCCGTACGATCTGCCCTTCACCCTGACCTATCTGTTCCAGGACGACGGCAGTGCCCGTCGCGCCGCGGTGACCGGGATCGGGACGGCGCATCCGGCCGCGCCGGACATCCTTCCCCCGGACTCCGTCTCGCCCTGGCCCGTCGACGTACCGGCTCGGGGGGATTCCGTGCTGGTGCCCCTGGACGGCGAGCCTTTCACGGACCTGCCGGCCGGGGCCTGGGAGAAGGCGCCGACCCATGCCATGGTCGTGCCCCTGCTGCAGCAGGGTGGAGTGCCGTACGGATTCATGGTGGCGGGTCTGAACCGTTTCCGTGCCCTGGACGAGGACTACCAGGGCTTCCTGGATCTGGTCGCCGGACACATGGCCGCCGGCGTCGCGAGCGCCCGCAGCTACCAGGCCCAGCAACGGCGTGCCGAGGAGCTCGCGGAGCTCGACCGGGCCAAGACGACGTTCTTCTCCAACATCAGCCACGAGTTCCGCACCCCGCTGACCTTGATCATGGGGCCGGTCGAGGAACTGCGGGAGCGGCTCGCCGACGCGGAGCCGCGCGTGCGCGAGGATCTGGAGGCCGTGCACCGCAACGGTCTTCGGCTGGGCAAGCTCGTCAACACGCTGCTGGACTTCTCCCGCCTGGAGGCGGGCCGGATGCAGGCGGGCTACGAGCCGGTCGACCTGGCCACGGTCACCGGCGCGCTGGCCAGTGTCTTCCGTTCCGCCGTCGAGAACGCCGGCCTGGACTTCCGCGTCGAGTGCGAACCCCTGCCCGAGCCGGTGTACGTCGATCGCGGTATGTGGGAGAAGGTGGTCCTCAACCTGCTCAGCAACGCGCTGAAGTTCACCTTCGAAGGCTCGATCCGGGTGGGCGTGGGCGTCCAGGACGACGAGGCCGTGGTGCGGATCACGGACACCGGGATCGGTGTGGCGGCCGAGGAGATGCCACGGCTGTTCGAGCGGTTCCACCGCATCGAGAACGCCCGCTCCCGCTCCAACGAGGGCAGTGGCATCGGCCTGGCGCTGGTGAAGGAACTGGTCGACCTGCACGGCGGTGTCATCACAGCCGCCTCCGCCGAAGGCGAGGGCACCAGCTTCACCATCCGCCTGCCGTTCGGCTCCGCCCACCTGCCGGCCGACGCCGTCCGTACCCACGGGGGCGACGACGTCACCTCTCCCGGTGCCGCAGCCCCCTTCGTCCAGGAGGCCCTGCGCTGGCTGCCGGGCGGGCAGACCGGTGTGCCGGCCGGCGAACCCTACAGCGGGCCGCAGACGAACGGCGAAACTTCCGCGGCCCGCCTGTCGGCTCAGGCGCGGGTACTGATCGCCGACGACAACGCCGACATGCGCGAATACCTCACCCGGCTGCTGCGCGACGCCGGATACCAGGTCGACGCGGTCGTCGACGGACAGCAGGCCCTCGAGGCCGTTCGCGTCGACGCCCCCGATCTCGTGGTCAGCGACGTCATGATGCCCCGCCTGAACGGCCTGTCCCTGGTGCGAGCGCTGCGCACCGACTCGCGTACCGCCTCGGTCCCGGTGGTGCTGCTGTCCGCCCGCGCCGGGCAGGAGGCGTCCATCGAGGGTCTGCAGGCGGGCGCGGACGACTACCTCGTCAAACCGTTCGCCGCCGCCGAACTCCTGGCCCGCGTCGAGGCCAACGTGAAACTGGCCCGGCTGCGCAACCACCACGCCCGGTGGCGTACCGCTCTGATCGACTCGCTCCAGGAGGCGTTCTTCGTCTGTGACGAGGACGGCGCGGTCATCGAGATCAACACCTCCTTCACCGGCATCCTCGGGTACGGCCCCGAAGACCTGCCCTACCAGCCGGTGCACCCCTGGTGGCCGGATGCCGCCACCGACCCCGAAGCCCACCGCCTGGTTGCCGAGGCCTTCGCCACACTGACCGGCCAGGAACGCGGTAGCTACACCATTCCCGTCACCCACCGCGACGGACATCGCCTGTGGGTGACGGCCACGTTCAACCAGGTCCAGGACCCCGACACCGGCCGTACGGTCATCGTCGGCACCTTCCGCGACGTGAGCGCCGAGCACTACGCCATCCAGCGGGAAACCGCCCTGGCCGCTCTGAGCACGCGGCTGTCCCAGGCCCCCAGTCTGGGCGAGGCCCTCGGAGGCTCTCTCGAGGAGCTGAAGAAGCTGTGGCACGCCCAGCACGTGACGGCTGTGGTCTTCGGTCCCCGTGACGAGCCCGCTCTCACCGGCACCGACACCGGCCTCGTCTGGCAGGATCTGCCCGCCGAACGACGCCGGATACTCACCGGTCTGCGGGAACAGCCGGCGCTCACCGCCGTTCCGGGCCAGGGCGAGGCCACCGTCGTCCTGGAACACCCGCAAGGCGTCCTGGCCTTGTGGATCGCCCTGGGCGAGCGGCGCCCCTTCACCGGCGAGGACCAGCTCCTGCTGTCCCTGCTGGCCGGCCGCCTGGCCCAGGGCCTGGCCCGCGCTCACCAGATCGACCAGCAGCGCGAGACCGCCATCGCGTTGCAGCGGGCCATCCTCGGCCCGTCCCGGCTCCCGGACGGCTTCGCCGTCCGCTACGAGCCCGCCACCCGTCCCCTGGAGGTCGGCGGCGACTGGTACGACACCTTCGCCCTGCCCGACGGCCGCATCGGCATCGTCGTGGGCGACTGCGTCGGCCGCGGCCTGGAGGCCGCCTCCGTGATGGGGCAGCTGCGCAGCGCCTGTCGCGCCCTGCTGCTCCAGGACGCCGGTCCCGCCCGGGCGCTCATGGCCTTGGACCAGTTCGCCGCCGGTGTCCCCGGCGCGATGTGCACCACCGTCTTCTGCGGAGTTCTCGACACCCGGACCGGGCACCTCGTCTACTCCAGCGCGGGGCATCCCCCCGGCATCCTCGTCCAGCCCGACGGCGCCACCAGGCTTCTGGAGGACGGACGTTCCCTGCCCCTGGCCGTTCGCCCCGACCGACCGCGGCCCGAGGGCAGCTGCACCATCTCCGCCCGTTCCACGCTGCTGCTGTACACCGACGGGCTGGTCGAACGCCGCCGCCGTCCGCTCAGCGCGGGCATCGACCGGGCCGGCGAGGCCCTTCAGGACGGCCGGGACACCGCGGTCGACGATCTCGCCAACGACGTGATGTCCCGGCTGGCTCCCGACGGCGGCTACGACGACGACGTCGCCCTGCTTCTCTACCGTCACCCGGCTCCGCTGGAGATCTCCTTCCCGGCGGAATCAGGCCAGCTCGCTCCCGTCCGGAAAGCTCTGCGCGGCTGGCTCGAACAGTGCGACCTGCCGCCGCGCACCGCGCAGAGCGTCCTGGTGGCAGCGGGCGAAGCCTGTGCCAACGCCATCGAACACGGACACCGCGACGCCCCCGGCGACACCGTCTACTTCCGCGCCGAGGCGTCCGTCGACAACCTGCGCCTGACCATCGCCGACACCGGCCGGTGGAAAGTGCCCCAGCCCGAGCTCAACGCCCACCGCGGCCGCGGTATGGGGCTGATGCGTGCCCTGATGCAGCAGGTCACCGTCGTCCAAGGACCGACCGGTACCACCGTCGACATGCACACGAGGATCGCCTGATGACTACGCCCCTGACACTCACAGCCAGTCGGCGGCCGGACGGCGCCACCGTGCTGACCGCGGTCGGCGAGATCGACATGAGCAACGCCCAGAGCCTGGCGACCGCCCTCGACGACGCACCCGGCCCCCTCGTCCTGGACCTGAGCGACGTCGAGTACGTCGACAGCGCCGGCCTGAGCGTCCTGTTCCCGCACGCCGAACGCCTCGAACTCATCGCCAACCCGGTCCTGGAGCCCGTACTGAGCATCTCCGGACTCACCGACCTGACCACACACCACTGAGGGCCGCACCGTCCCTGCTGGCAGAGACCGCCCCATATCCTGGGCGGCACGGAGAAACCCATGTGGAGGAAACCGAAGTGTTCACGGTAGACGTCAGGCGGGACACACGAGGAGTGGTGTTCACTCTGCGCGGGGACCTCGACTTCCACAGCGTGGTGCAGCTGTACGAGGCCGGCGAAGAGGAACTGGGCACCGGCAGGGTGACGGGGGCCGTGGTGATCGACTGCGCCCACCTGGCCTACTGCGACTCCACCGGCATCAGCGCCCTGCTGAAGCTGTACCACCAGATGTCCGCGCAGGACGGGGTTCTGTGCCTGGCCTCCGTGACCGACAATCTCAACCGCCTGTTCGAACTGACCGGGCTGAAGCAGATCTTCTGTCTTCACACCGACCCGGAAGAGGCTCTCGACGCCCACCTGCATGTTCCCGGAGCCGTCGCGGCCGGCGCCGAAGGCGCAGCGCGGACCGGTACGGAGCACGGCGGATGACGGGCTCACCGGACCAGCAGGCACCCCCGCCTGTCCGGACCGGCCCGGTGCCGGCGGCACGTACCGCCGCATCCAGCGACGGGGAGGACGATCTACGGTCGTTGTTCGGGCAGTCGATGGCCTTGTTCGCCTCCATGGCCGGGCCGGCTCACCTGCTGGAGGCGGCGAACCCGGCGTTCTTCGCGGCGATCGGCCCAATCGAGCGCACCCGTACCGGCGTGCCGCTGGGGCAGCTCATGCCGGAACTGGTCGAGCAGGGGTTCATCGCTCTGCTGGACCGTGTCTACCGCACAGGTGAGGCCTATACCGGCCGGGACGCCCGCGTGATGCTGGGCGAGGGAGCGGATGCCCGCGAGGCGTTCTTCGACTTCACCTACGAGCCTCGTCTGGACTCCGGCGGCAACGTCATGGGCGTGCGGATGATCGGGGTGGAGACCACCCAGGTCAAACATGCGCAGCGTCTGACGGCCGAGCACCGGGCCCTGCTGGAGCAGATCGCCCGCCAAGCCCCTCTCTCCGAGGTGCTCGAAGGCATGGCACGGGCGATCGAGGATCTCACTCCTGAGGAAGTGCTGGTGTCGGTCCTGCTCGCCGACGCCGACGGCCGACACCTGCGCCACGGCGCCGCACCGAGCCTGCCCGACTTCTACAACCAGGCCATCGACGGTATCGCCACAGGTGAGGGCGTCGGCTCCTGCGGCACCGCCGCTCACCGCCGCAGGCCGGTGATCGTCGCCGATATCGCCACCGATCCGTTCTGGGACGACTTCCGCGACCTGGCCGAGAAGGCCGGTGTCGCCGCCTGCTGGTCCACCCCGATCCTGGCCCGCGACGGTTCGCTGCTGGGCACCTTCGCGATGTATCACCGCGTTCCGCGCGTCGCGCGGGAGGCCGACCTCGCCCTCGCCCGGGTCTTCGCCGGCACCGCTGCCCTGGCCATCGAACGCCACCAGGCCGAACAGGCGTATCAGGCGGCCGAAGCCCGCGAGAAGACCGCCCGCGACGACCTGGCCTTCCTCCTGAACGCCAGCACCCTCCTGAGTACCGACCTCGACGTCGCCCAGACCCTCAACCGTCTGGCTCAGGCGTGCAGCCCGCGCCTGGCACCGCTGTGCGCGGTCGATGTCATCGAGGGCGGACGGGTCCGCCGTGTGGCCACCGCCGCCCCGGCCCAGTGGCAGCAGGATCTGCTCGCCGGTCACGCCCCTGTCTACGACGACACCGACGACGCCGTCGCACGCGTCCTGGCCTCCGGCGTGACCGAAGTGGCCCGGCGAACCCCTACCGGCCCCGGCCCCTGGCACGATCTGGGCGTCACCGGCTATCTGTGCATCCCCCTGCTCGACCGGGACAGCGTCGTCGGCACCGTGACGCTGCTGTCCACCGACCGGTACACGTTCGACGGACACACCGTCGCCCTGGCCGAGGAGCTCGCCGGACGCGCCGCCCTGGCCGCGCGCAACGCCCGCCAGTACACCCACCGCGCCGTCCTCGCCCGCGATCTGCAGGCAGGGCTCCTCCTGCCGGAACTGCCCTGCGTGCCCGGCACCGAGGTGGCCACCTACTACCACCCCGCCGGTGAGGGACTCGACGTCGGCGGCGACTTCTACGACGTCTTCCCTCTGCCCGACGGCCGATGGGCGTTCCTGCTCGGCGACGTCTGCGGCCGCGGCGCCATCGCCGCGACCACCACCGCCCTGGTACGCCACACCGCCCGCGCCGTCGCCCCGCTCGTCCCCGGTCCCCAAGAGGTCGTCGAAGCGGTCAACCAGGCGCTGTGCAACCGGCCCGTCGGTCACGGCACCGGATTCGTCACCCTCGTCTACGGCCGGATCACCCCCACCGACGACGGCCTCGACGTCGAACTCGTCCGCGCCGGCCACACCCTCCCTCTGCACCTGGACGCCCATGGCACCGTCCGGGCGGTCGACGCGCCGGGCGTCCTGCTGGGCATCGGGCCCCAGACCCACCTCACCGCACGCACCCTGCGTCTGCGCCCGAACGAGAGCCTGGTGCTCTACACCGACGGCATCACCGAAGCCCGCCGCCACGACAACGAACTCTTCGGCGACCGACGCCTCGCCGACGCCTTGGCGGACGCACCGGCCGGACCCGCCGCCCAACAACTGATC
The DNA here is from genome assembly GCF_033109485.1 of Streptomyces cyaneofuscatus. NCBI lineage: Bacteria > Bacillati > Actinomycetota > Actinomycetes > Kitasatosporales > Streptomycetaceae > Streptomyces > Streptomyces cyaneofuscatus. The sequence continues at coordinate 1,409,991 of NZ_CP137002.1, forward strand.
GACGCCGTCACCCACTCCGTGCACGCCTTCACCGGAGGCCACGGCATCGACGACGACCAGGCCATCCTGGTCCTGACCGCCACCGGGTGACCCGTACGGTCCACCAGCCCGCCGCCCTGCGGATCTATCCGACCTTCGAAGAGACGCACACCACCTGAACCGGACCGCAGGGACCGCGGCCGGAGCCGCCGACTAGAATCGGCTTCCATGTCGAAGCCTGACGAGTTGCTCGTTGATGTGGCCGCCCTGGTGGAGTCCGGGCACAGCAACCAGATGTCGCTGACCGTCGTCGCCGGAGGTGCCGTCATCACCGGTCGGCTGGCCCCCGAGGCCGTCTGGCGGCAGCGGGTGTCGGAGGTCCTGGCGGACTCGGCCCGGCTGGGCGAGTTCGCCGCAGCCTTCACCGCCACCGCGCGCAAGGAAGGCCCGCCCACGCATCTGCACTTCCACGTGGCGCGGATCCTGCAAGGCGCGGTGGGAATCCCGGAGACGGGCGGGATGTACCGCGTGGCGATCGAGGACGTCAGCGCCTGGACGATGGGCGACTTCAGCTACTCCGACCACTGACCCCACGCGCGACCGCGTTCGTCACAGCAGGTCCAGTTCCACCCGAACGGTCTTGCCCGGCTGCGGTACGCGGTCGAGAACCGCCCACCGGTCCGCCAGCGCGTCCACGATCAGCATCCCGCGCCCACTGTCGTCACCGTCGGCCGGTACGGCGATCTCGCCGGGCCCCGGCGGCCGGCACTCGCCCCGGGTGTCGGACACCTCGATCCGCAGCACCCCGAGGATCTCCCGGCCGCCGGGCGTGTGCGTCAGGCAGAGCGCGAAGTCGCGCCCGGGGACCCGCCCATGGGTCACCGCGTTGGCCGTCAGCTCCCCGATGATCAGCGCCGCCGACTCCGAGGCGTCACTGAGGTACGGGACGCCCCAGGTGTGCAACTGGTGGAGGCCGACGCGGCGGGCGAGCCGGGCACCGCGCGGATTCGAGCTGAATTGCCGCTTGAACACACTTACGGTTACATCGGGTTGGGCCTTCGTAGGTGCTTCCACGCCCCCAGATTCCGGGCTTCGCCCCGCCATCACCAGGTCAGCGACCCGTACGCTGAGTCAGCGTACGGGCGCGAAGGGTAGACAGTACGAATCACCTTCCGTGAGCATGGACGGGTTGGCGAATCAGGACAGGCGCACGGGGAGGTGGCCGTACACGACGCACGGCACGGATGGCATCGACAGCACGTACGGGACGTTCGGCAACGGCGGCGCGGTCCGTCCCGGATCCGAACCGCACTACAACCTGAAGATGTTCGGAGAAATCGTCAAGTCCTTCTCTGTACACGTACGAGTGCCGGTTGATTCCGGGGCTGTTGCAGACGCCTGCGTACACGCGGACGCTGTTCGCGGACCGGTTGCCGCCGCTCGACGACGAGCAGATCGAAGCGCGGCTCGCGGCCCGGCTGGAACGTCAGGAACTCCTGCGGAACCGCCCCAACACCGCGTTCACCTTCATTCTCGAAGAGCACCTGTTCCTGCGGCAGTTGGGCGGCGACGAGGTCACCAGGGAGCTGATCGACCACATCCTCGACCTGTCCGAGCTGCGCAATGTGGACGTCCAGATCATGCCGTTGGTACGGCATCACCACGCAGCCATCGACGGGCCGATGCAGTTGCTGGAGACGCAGGAACACCAGTGGTTCGGCTACCTGGAGGGGCAGATGTACGGACAGTTCATCTCCGACCCCAAAGTGGTCAGCATGATCCAGATGCGGTGTGCCACTATGCGTTCACAGGCTCTCTCGTTGGACGAATCCAAGAGCCTGATGCGGCGGATGCGAGGAGCGAGATGAGCACCACAGCCCTGGCCTGGTTCAAGAGCAGCTACAGCAGCGCTGAAGGCGACTCCTGCGTGGAAGTCGCCCTGGAGTGGCACAAGTCGAGCTACAGCGGCGGATCCGGTGACGACTGCGTCGAGGTAGCCGCCTGCCCCTCCACCGTCCGCGTACGCGACTCCAAGATCGAGGAGAGCCCGCAGCTCACCCTCGCCCCCACCACCTGGACGCACTTCCTCGCGTACGCCGCCCAGGGCTGAGCCCCGGGCGGCTCGTGCGTTGCCGACCCCCTGGCGTCAACGCCAGGGCGCTGCCTTGGCATGGAAGGTCAGACCCGGCCACGCCTGGACCGGTGTGGGTGAGTACACGATCCGACCCGCACACAAGCTCCGCTCGGCGAGCCCTTGGACGATCTTCGGGATGGCCGCGAGGGTCGTCTGCAGACCCTCGTGCATCAAGATGATGCCGCCCGGCTTCACGGTGAGCGCGTTCGCCACGATCGTCTCGGTGGGGATCCCGCTCCAGTCGACGGTGTCGGCCGTCCAGATCACCTCGATCATCCCCAGTCGGGCCGCGTCCCGCCGGGTCCGCGCGTCGGTGCTCCCGAAGGGCGGCCGGAACAGCGTGGGCGCACGCCCCGTCTGGGTTCGGATGACGCGGCTGGTGTCGCGCAGCTCAGCGAATGCGGTGGTCGCGTCGAGCTCCACGAGATTCGCGTGGGTGTAGGAGTGGTTGCCGGCCTGATGGCCCTCGGCGACGATCCGCCGTGTCCCGGCGCGCTGCCCGTCGGCCAGTGTGCCGGTCACGAAGAACGTCGCCCGGACGCGTCCGGCATCCCGCAGCGCCTTCAGATACGCGGCCGTGAGATCCGTCGGACCGTCGTCGAAGGTCATGGCCACGTAGCCCCCGGAACAACGGCTCCCGGTAGCCGCCGGATGCGCGACCGCCGTCGGTAACGCGAACGACGTCATCAGCATCGCCACAGCCGCGCTGAACCATATGCGCGTTCTGTATCGCTTGCCCATACGAGGATCCTCTCCAGGGGTGGACTGGTGAACCAGCAAGGCACCGGGGCCGCACGAAGCAGCGGCTCACTCACCCATATCCGCCCTGGGTATGGCTGCAGCCGGACGTCACACACGTGACGCAGGACAGTCCTGTCCCACGGCCGAATGCGGCAAACGCGGGAAACGCGGGAAACGGGAAACGTAGTACGGGGCCCTGGAGAGCCCGGCAGGCGCGTCAGTCCAGGTCCAGCTCGGCGAGGAACGCCTCAGGTGTCACCGCGTAACCCATGGGGTTGACGACGGTGACGGGGCGGCCGTCGAGGAGCACGGTGGGCGTGCCGGTGACACCGCTGGACTCGAAGGCTGCCGAGACCCGGTGGGCCCAGGGGAGGTAGAAGCCCTCGGTCACCTTGCGGTCGAAGTCGGGGCCGCGCAGTCCCTCGACCTCCTCGGCCAGACGCAGCAGGACGCCGGTGTCGGCGAAGGCATCGTCGTCCTCGGCGGGCTGGGAGGCGAACAGGGAACGGATGTAGCGCTGGGCAGCCACCGCGCCCGCGTCGGACGCCGCTCCCACGGCGCTCAGTGCACACAGCGACCCGGTGCCGCCGGCTCCGTCGTCGATGAACGTGGCGAACTGATACTCGAGGGTGACGCGACCCTCCTCGGCAAGCTTCTCCATGACCGGGCCGAGGCCACGCTCCACGCGTTTGCAGAAGGGGCAGCGAAGGTCGGCATAGACCCGCAGGGTGTGACCGGGCTGCGACCCGGAGCCCCGGCCGTAGACGAGGATCGTGCCGCCGGGTCCCGTGGTGTTGGCCGGTGCGGAGGTGCTCGATGACGTCATGGTCGCCTTTCGGATGGCCGTGCGCATGCGTTTCCCCGACGAAGGCGGCGGCGCGGACCCCGTTTCGGTGAGCTGCCCACGACCGGCAGGTCCGCGTGATGCGCCCGGACGGGAATCGGCACCGATCGTGTCAGGAAGGCATCCGGCGCGGCAGCCCTGACAAGGCGTTACGCTCGCGAGCCACTCCCCCGGGTGACAGGTGTGCGGCCCTCTGCCGAAGTCGCTGGAGATCTCGGGCGGTCTGCTGACAAGTACGGGCTGTCCGGCCGGAGACCGGACAGCCCCACAACAAGATCTTCCGCAACTCCTCTACGAGGGGATACGTCTGCCGGCGCTCAGCGGCCGGAGAAGGGGAGGCGGGCCGGTGCCGTGGCAGGGCTCGGCGAGGCGGAACGGGAGTCGGCCGCGGGGAGCGGGTCGGCCGCGCAGGTGACGTCCCGGGCCGGAAGCCTGCCGGTGGTCAGATAGCGCGTGGCGACAGCGTCGGCGCACGCGCTGACGCCGAGCGAGTACACGCCGTGGCCCTGCCCCTCGTCCACGGTGACGAGCCGGGAGCCCTTCAGCGCCCGGCGCAGGCCGAGTGCGGTGGCCAGGGGGGTCTGCGAGTCCCATTCGTTCTGGACGATGAGTGCGGGCACCCTGTTGTCGATCTTGGTGGCCGCTTCGACGGGACGGTCCCAGTAGGCGCACGGGAAGATGTTCGAGACGGAGTCGCCGTACAGCGGGTAGCGGACGCTGTCACGCCGGGAGTCGGCTCGGTAGACGGCCGGGGCGGTGGGCCAGCGGGTGTCACCGCACACGATCGCCAGGTAACTCGCCAGCTCGTTGTCGGTCGGCACGAAGGTCGGGAAGGTGGGGACGGGCTTGCCCGCGGCGGCGTCCCGAAGCAGCCCCAGGGTCCTGGCGGCGACGGACGGGTGGGTGAGCTCCCAGCGTATGTACTCGCGGACCTCGGCACCGTCGAACCTGGTCCCGCCGAGGTCGAGCGGCTCCCGGTCGGCACGCGCCACGATGTCCCAGAACAGTCCCTCGACCTCGGCGGGAGTGTCACCGAGTCCGTACCGTGCCGAATGACGAGCGGTCCAGTCCGTCCACCGGTCGAACGCGGTCTCGGCCTGTTCCGCCCAGGACTGCCCCATGCCCCTCCAGATCCGCTTGGGGTCGACCGCGCTGTCCAGGACGAACCGGTCGACCCGTCGGGGGAACAACTGGGTGTACACAGAACCGAGATAGGTCCCGTACGACAGGCCGAAGTAGGAGATTCTCCGTTCCCCGAGGGCCGCGCGGATGAGGTCCATGTCGCGTGCCGTGTTGCGGGTGGTGATGTGCCGTAGCGTCTCCTTGTTGCGGTCACGGCACCGGTCCGCGATGTCGCGCGCCCACGCGACGTCCTTGGCGAACGTCGCGTCCTTGTAGGGGCGGTACGTCAGCCGTTCGTCGGCGGTGGTCGTGCCACAGGCGAGCGGACTGCTGGCGCCGACCCCGCGCGGATCGAAACCGATCAGGTCGTACCGGTCCTTCACGGACTGCGGCAGAAGACCGCTGAGCGCCAGGGGGTAGAAGAGCCCGGAACCGCTGGGGCCCCCCGGATTGAAGAACAGGACACCGCGGCGCTCGGCCGGGTCGGCGGCCTTGATCCGCGACAGCGACACGTCGATCCTCTTGCCGCCCGGCTTGCGGTGGTCCAAGGGCACCTTGAGGGTCGCGCACTCGACGGTGGCGGGGATGTCACCGCCACAGCCCTGCCAGGTCAATGAGGAGGGGGCAGGGGCGGCCGCCGACGAACCGGGACCAGTCGCGGGACCAGTCGCTGGCGCAGCCGTGGCCGCGGTGCCGAGGAGTGCGGGGGCGAGTAACGCGGCGACGCACCAGGCGATCTTGGAGGTCGCTCTTCGTCTCAGGAGCAAGGGAGTGCCTTCGTTCGCTGGGATGGTGAATGGCGCTCAGCGGCCCGGAGAGACGGACCACTGAGCAGATCGCTGGACAGGCTAACGGCCTTACGGATCAAGAGAGTTCGGATACGCAATTTCAGCGGGGCACCTTGGCCGGGGGGTGCGGTGCCTTTACGGAGGAGACGAGGGGCGTCGCGAGCGGGGTCGGATCGGCCCCACCGGTCAGCGGTCGTCAAGGTGCCGCCCGAAGGCGGCTTCGATGACGGCGGGCAGGTCGGCCTCGGGGACGGCGGCGCGCACCTGGTCGAGGACGTGCGGGAAGTCGGCGTCGTCGATGGCACCCATGTGCTCCTGGCGCAGGTCGTGAATGACCGCCACCAGTTCGGGCCGCAGCCGTATCCAAGCGCGGGGCGTCCGGATCTCGGCGTCCACCCGGTCCATGAACCACCGCATGACCTCGTACGGAATGTCCGGATGCGGCCCTCGGGAATCGAAACAGACCGTCGGTTCGCGCGCCGGGTCCTCGTCGGGGACCATCGCGGTCACGCGGGTTCGTCGATCCCGGACGCGGTCCAGTTCCAGGTACCAGGCGTCGTCAGGTACGGAGTACATCTCGGTGATCGCGTAGTCGCCGCCCGGGTCCGCGAACATCGGCCTTGGGCCCTTCTCTCGACTCTCTCGATCGAGCCGTCTCCTCAACGGACCGAGCCGTTCAGGCTTCTGTCCCGGCGCGTGCCGACGGCGGCCGCAGACCGGGCCCGCCGACGGCCCACGGCAGGCTCAAGCCCATGATCGATGATTTCGCGAAAGAGTACCTGCACAACGATTTGCGAGAGATCCGCGAGGTGATGCCCTGGAAGCCCGACGGACTCGGCGAGTCCGACATCCGCCGCCCTCTGACCTCGACGGGCACCAACCTTCTCGGCTTGGTCAAGCACCTGTCGATGGTGGAGTCCAGGTACTTCGGCGAGGTCTTCGACCGGCCGTTCGCCGACCCTCTGCCTCGGTGGAACGATGCCGAGGAACACGGTGCCGACATGTGGGCAACCGAGCACGAGACGCGCGCCGAGGTCGCCGGGCGTTACCGTCACGCCTGGGAGCACTCGGACGCGACGATCACCGCCCCTCGCCATCGACTCGCCCGGCCACGTGCCCCGGTGGCCACGCCCCGACGTGAAACTGTTCAACAGCCTGGTCCATGTGCTCACCGAGACAAACCGGCACGCGACTCCACATCGCGACGCGACCTTCTGGGAAGCCCTGCGCGCGAAGATCGAGCGAGCCGCCGAAGCTGCCGCCACCCAACCCGATCACGCCGGTCCCCATACCACCTTTACCTGAAGCATGGTTGAGGTCCTATCGTCATGTCACGTTGATCACCACATGACGGCGGGAGAAGACCCCATGATCCTTGTGACCGGCGCCACCGGAAACGTAGGAAGCGCCCTCTTGAAGGAGCTCCAGCAGTTCGGAGCCGGACCGTTGAGAGGGCTCACCCGTGACACCGCACGGGCCGCTTTTCCCGTAGGAGTCGAAGCCGTTGAAGGCGACTTCGCTCGGACACCCTCGCTGGAGCGCGCATTACAGGGGGTGCGTTCGCTGTTCCTTCCGTCGGGCATGGGCGCAGACGCCGAGATCCTCGATGCCGCCCGGCGAGCGGGTGTGGAACACGTTGTGCTGGTGTCCTCCATCACCGTCCAGACCCATCCGCATCTGGGCCCCGCCGAAGAGAACCTGACGGTCGAAGATCTGCTCAAGGCCAGTGGCATGGCGTGGACGATCCTGCGGCCGACACAGTTCGCCTCGAACGCCCTGTGGTGGGCTGATGCGATCCGTGCACACGAGACGGTCCGCGTGCCCTATGCGGACGTCGGCCTCCCGACGATCCACCCCGCGGACATCGCATCGGTGTCCCGGCTGGCGCTGACCGAGTCCGGCCACCGGGGGCGGACGTATGCGCTGACCGGTCCGGAGCGGATCACACCCCGGCAACAGGCCGGGGCCATCGCGGCAGCGCTGGGACGGGAGGTGCCGTTCACCGAGATCAGCCGGGAGGCGGCCCGCCGCCAGATGGCCGCCTTCCTGGGCTACGAGGCGGCGGACGCGGTCCTCGACGTGACGGGCGGCGACGTCAACGACGAGCTGCTCACCGTGCGCGACACCGTTTCCCGGATCGTCGGTGCCCCGGCCAGGACGTTCCGGCAATGGGCCGCGGAGAACGCCGCCGCCTTCCGCTGAACGGCCCGACCCTGAGCACGTTCATCCGTACCTACCGAGCTGCCTGCTCTCCTGGTCCCGGCCGAGCACGCGCCTCTGCTGCACCAGCTCCAGCATCACGTGCGGCGGCAACGACGGGTTGGCGGCTGCCGCTTCCGCCACCTGGGGGTCGGAGTCGTCGAGCAGGCCCACGATGACCGGTGGCGGGAGGGCAGGATGCCGGGCAGCGACGGGCCGCGCTCGTCCGTTCTCCAAGCAGGCGAGCAACGCCGGAGCCGTCGCGCGGCGGTGCCGGGCGATCTCCCGGAGTGCCTTCTGCGTCGGCGGATCGTGCAGGGCCAGTTCCTCCAGCAGCTCCGACGGCGCGTCCGGGTTGGCGGCGACCTGGGCGAGGACCCGGATGCCGTGCCGGCCGGCCATGGAGCGCAACTGAGCTGCGGAGAGGCCCGGGTGCGGGGCGATGGACTTGACCACCTTCGCATCGGGGTCGGCCGCCAACGCGTCGCGTACACCGGCCGGAAGGTCGCGCCGCCGGGCCACGAGCATCCGTACGGCCGGGTGGGGTGACCGGGCCAGTTCCTCGGTCTCGGTGGCGGAGGCGGAGGCGATCCTCGGCAGCAGGGTTTCGCCGGTCTTCGTCGTGCCGGCCAGGTGTGTGAGCACGTCCAGGGGGACGCGGGGGTGGTACGCGAGGCCGCGGCGCACGTCGGGGTCGCGGTCCTGGGCCAGTACGCGGATCAGGTCGTCGTCGATCGCGGGGTTCGCGGCGAGGTCTGCCCGTACACCGGGGACAGGGTCCGCGGCGAGCCGTCGGCACACCGCCGGCGGCAGGTCCGGACGGGCGGCCAGGGCCCGGCGCAGCAGGAGGGAGGGGTGTTCGGCGAAGTGGACGGCTGCCCCGGTCGGGGTGGCCGGGTTCTGAAGGGCCGCCAGCCCTGTGTCGTGGGTGACGGACTCGTGGGAGCCGTCGCACGAGGCGCCCGGGAGCAGATCGCAGTCGGGCCTCGGGCCGTGCGGATCGTGCGTGAACGGAATCTCCTCGCGGTCGCAGACCAGGCAGTGGAGCGCGGGAGGCAGTCCTGCGCCGGTGATCAGTGCCGCGAGTGTGCCCGCAGGTGTCGCCTCGTTCGCCGCCACCGCGCGTCGGACCTCGGCGTGGGGGTGCTGGGCGAGCCGGGCGGCCACCTCCGGAGTGGCCCACCACGCCAGCTCGGCGGCCACGTGGACGTCCGGGTCCGCGGCGAGCCGCTCCACCACATCGTGCGGAAGCCCGGGGCAGGCGGCCAGCTTCGCCCTCCGCTCCCCGTCCGGATCCGCTGCGAGGAGACGCGCCCACTCCGGGCGGCCTGCTCGTCGGTCGAGCAGGGCCAGGGCGGCCTGCGGGTGCGTCACGGGATCGATGTCGGCGGCGGTCAGCCGGCCCTCGTACACGAGCCGCACCGCGCTGTCTCCGGCGCGGGCCGCCAGCGTGACCGCTCGGTCCCGGCCGAGATCCGGACGGCAGGCGAGGATGTCGGCGAGGTCGTCGTCCGCGAGCGCGATCAGCCGGTCGACCGCCTCGGGCGGCAGCGACGGGTTGGCGGCGAGACCGTGCAGAACGGGGGTCACGGACGCATCCTGCCGGTACCCGGGCCGGTGGGCCCGCGAATTTCAGGTGCGGGGCCCGGCCGGTGCGGGGCACAGCCGGTCCGGGGGCCGGTGCCGGGCGGGTAACGTAATGAGGTACTGATTGTGACTCGTGGGCCTCCTGGCGGGCTGCGTGAACCCCAGGAGGAGCCGATATGACGACCAACCGCGGACGCAAGGACGTCATCCGCGACCGGATGGCCGCCACCGGCGAGTCGTACAACGTCGCCGCCCGCAACCTCAAGGCCATGAAGGACACCGCCGCCACCCGCGACGCCGTCCTCGTGCAGCGCTGGACCCCCGCCGACAGCTTCGACGTGCCCTGTCCGTGCGGCGGGACCTGCGAGCCCGGTGAGACCTGCGGCCACTGCCACGCCCGCCACCGCCATGTGAAGCGCTACCCGGGCTCCACCACCGAGGTCGAGACCTGGGCCGACCGCTACGAGTGCACCGGCTGCTCCTCCTCGTACACCCTGACCGTCCACCTGGCCGGGCGGCCCTGGGGCGTCGCGGAGACGGTCGTGCAGGGCGGGTCGGCCGAGGAGGTCGTGCAGGCGACCGTCTTCCCCGGGGTCATCCACCCGCTGCTGCGCTCGGAGGCGGCCGAGGACTCCCAGCAGCGGTGAGGCCAGCCCCTCGGTGAACATCCCGTCACCGTGAGCGTGCGGTCGGCCGTTTACGGGGTAGGCGGGAGGCAGGCCCGCCCCGAGGAGGAACCATGTCCCGCCTGATCGCCCGCATCACCCAGTTCACCCGCAGCCCCCAGGGCCGACGGACCATCGAGTCGGCCCGCCGCGCCGCGGCCGACCCCCGTAAGCGCGCCCAGGCCCGCAGCCTGTTCGGACGGTTGCGCGGACGCCGGTGACTCCGGCGCTTCGGCGGACGGCCGGAGCGGTGCCGGGAGGCGTACGCAGAAGATGCCCGCACAGGTCCCCCCGTGCGGGCATCTTCGCGTTCCGTCGTCGTCCGGCTCAGCTCTCGTCCGGTGCCAGGGTCAGCGAGATCGAGTTGATGCAGTAGCGCTGGTCCGTCGGGGTCGGGTAGCCCTCGCCCTCGAAGACATGGCCCAGGTGCGAGCCGCAGCGGGCGCAGCGGACCTCGGTGCGGACCATGCCGTGCGTGCGGTCCTCGATCAGCTCGACCGCGTCCGTGTCCTTCGGGTCGTAGAAGGACGGCCAGCCGCAGTGCGACTCGAACTTGGTGTCGGAGCGGAACAGCTCCGCCCCGCAGGCCCGGCAGGAGTAGACGCCCGCCGTCTTGGTGTCGGTGTACTCACCACGGAAGGCGGGTTCGGTGCCGGCCTGGCGCAGGACCTGGTACTCGGCGGGGGACAGCTCCGCCCGCCACTGCTCGTCCGGCTTCTCGACGTCGTACGGCACGGCTCGCTCCTCAGCTCGACAGATGGTCGCTCGCTCCGGTCGCCCCTCGGCTACCGGGCGCTCGACAGGTGGTCCAGGATGCGCGGGCCGAGGTCGGTGACATCGCCCGCTCCCATGGTGAGAACGAGATCACCGGGCTTGGCCATTCCCGCGACGGCGGCGGGGACGCCCGCCTGGTCGTGGACGGCGGTGACCTCGGCGCCCGCCGCCTTCGCCGCGTCGATGATCAGGGCGCTGCTGATGCCGGGGATCGGGTCCTCCCGGGCCGGGTAGATGTCAAGGACCACGGAGGCGTCGGCCAGCGCGAGGGCCTGGCCCATCTCGGTGCCCAGCTCCTGGGTGCGGGAGAACAGGTGCGGCTGGAAGACGACCAGGATGCGGGCGTCGGCGGCGGCGCCGCGCATGGCCTCCAGGTCTGCGGTCATCTCGGTGGGGTGGTGCGCGTACGAGTCGATGACCTGCACGCCCGCCGCCTCGCCCTTGAGCTGGAGGCGGCGCTTGACTCCGGTGTACGAGCCGAGGGCCGAGGCCAGGTTGTGCGCCGGGATGCCGAGGGCGACCCCGGCGGCGAGGGCGGCGACCGCGTTGTGGGCGTAGTGGCTGCCGGGGACCGAGACGGTGAAGGTGAGGAACTTGCCGTTGAGGAGGACGGTGACCTCGCTGGTCAGGCCGCGCGGGGTGACCTTGTGGACACGGACGTCGGCGTCCTCGGCGGAGCCGTACGTGACGACCTTGAGGTCGGCGAGGTCGCGGACCCGGCGGGTCAGCTCGACCGCGCCGGGCTGGTCGGCGGAGATGACCAGGGTGCCGCCGGGGACGATCTTGCCGACGAACGTCTCGAAGGAGTCGTAGATCTCGTCCATCGAGGCGTAGTTCGCGTGGTGGTCCAGCTCGACATTGAGGACGATCGCGACCTCGGGGTCGTACTTCTGGAAGCTGCGGTCGCTCTCGTCCGCCTCCGCGACGAAGATGTCCCCCTCGCCGTGCGTGGCGTTGGTGCCGGGGCCCTCCAGGTCGCCGCCGATGGCGTACGAGGGGGCCAGGCTCAGCGAGGAGAGGGCGACGGCCAGCATCGACGTGGTGGTGGTCTTGCCGTGGGTGCCGGCGACCGCGATGGCGCGGAGGCCGTTCATCAGGGAGGCCAGCGCGTCGGAGCGGTGGACCACCGGGATGGCCAGCTCGGCGGCGCGCAGCAGCTCCGGGTTGTCGGCGCGGATGGCGCTGGAGACGACCACGCAGGACGCGTCGTCGGCCAGGTGCCGGGCCTCGTGCCCGATGTGCACGGTCGCCCCCAGCGCCCGCAGCGACTCGGCGGTGGCGGATTCCTTGGCGTCGCTGCCCGCCACGTTCGCTCCACGCTGGGCGAGGATCTTCGCGATGCCCGACATTCCGGCGCCGCCGATGCCGATGAAGTGCGGTCGTTCCATGGCGGCGGGAATGCCGGGTGCCATCTGTGCTCCCTCAGAGATTCTGGGTTCGGACTGCGGCCGAGGGCCAGCCCGGACCGCGGCTCCAGCCTATTCGCTGTGCGCGAAGAGCTTGAGCACCGGGACGCCGACCTTGTGCCGGGCCCGTGAGGCCCAGTCGCGGTGGAAGAACTCCTCCACATAGTGCGGGGCGGTCAGAACGATGACCTCGTCCGCGCCCGCGTCGTCGACGACGGTCTTCAGCTTGTCCAGGGGGTGGTCCTCGATCACCTGTCCGACCGCTTCGGCGCCCGCCTCGCGCAGGGCCCGTAGCGAGTATTCGAGGCCGATCTCGGCGGGTTCGCGGGCCTCCTTGCCCTCCGGTTCCTCGCCCTCGCGGACGGCATCCCTGAGCTCCCCCATCGCCACGTCGTCGATCGCGCGCAGCAGGACATCGGCCTGGTCGCCGCGCGGCTGCAACAGAACGACGAACGAGATCCGCTCCTCGCCGTGGAGGGTGGTGACGAAGTCCACGTCCTCGGGAGTGAGCGGCTTCTCGATCATCAAAACGCTTGTGAACACGACAGGCGCCCTTCCGCTTCTGCGTCTCGCCGACAGCCGGCTCGGCCGTCGACGGTCGTTTGCTGAAACCATCCTTCCCCGTGCTTCCACGGGGACTGCAGAGGTAAGTGTGCCCAGCCGAAGCTAAGCGGAACGAATAATTCCGCTAAGTGTCCCCGCACTGGTGACCCCCGCGCGCCTCCGTCGGTCACCCGGCTCCTTACCGCCGGTACCGCCCGAAGAGGAACCCGTCCTCCTCCAGCAGCGACGCCAAGGCGAAACGTTCCGGCACGATCACTCCGGGGCCGCCCGCGATGCGCTGCGCGTCCCCGGCCGTGAGCATCGGGGAGAGCGTCAGGCAGAGCTCGTCCAGCGCCCCCGCCGCGACGAACTGGCCGAGCAGCCGGGGCCCGCCCTCCGTCAGCTGCCGCCGCAGCCCCCGGTCCGCCAGCTCCCGCACCGCGCGCGCCGGGTCCACCCGGGTGCCCTCGCCCGCGATCACCACCTCCGCGCCCGCCTCCCGGGCCGCGGCGATCCGGTCGGCGGGAGCCCCGGAACCGGTCACCACGAGGGTCGGGACGAGCGGCTCGGTGAACAGCGGCAGCGAGAAGTCCAGGTCCAGCGAGCCGGTCACCACCGCGACGGCGGGCGCGGGGCCCTGCCCGGCCGCCGCCCGCCGCGCCGCGAAGGCCTCCCGGGCGCGGGCCGGACGGTACCCCTCCAGACGTACGGTCTCGGCTCCGGCGATCACCACATCGGCCAGGGCCCTCAGGGTGCCGAAGATCCGCATGTCGGCGGCGCAGGAGATGGGCTGCGAGCGGCCGTCGTGCTGGGCGGCGCCGTCCAGGGTGGAGACCATGTTGGCGCGCAGCCAGGGGGTCCCGGCGGGGAGGTCGGCGGGGTAGGCGTACGCGTCGGCCAGTTCGTCGAGGCTCCACTCGCGGTCCGTGAGCAGCCCCGAGGGGTCGGGGGCAGCGGCTGTTGTTGTCAGGTCCGTCACAGGGAACAGGCTTCGCATGGGGTGCAGTCTGGCACGGGCCTTAGGGTGGAGAGTTGTGTCGTCCTCCACCGCGTTTCCGGGGCAGAGCCCCCTTGCCGAAACGGCCCCGCTGTCCCTGTGCGCCCGCGAGCCGCGCGTCCCCGCCGACCGTCTGGTGGCGGAGATGGTGCCGCCGCCGCGCTTCGATTCGGTGCGCTTCGACACCTACGTGCCCGACCCGAACCAGCCCAGCCAGAGCGAGGCCGTGACCGTGCTGTCCGGCTTCGCGGCCGGGCTCGGCGGGTCGCACGCGACGGGTTCCGGGCGCCGCAAGTGGTTCGGAAGCAAGAAGCCAGCCGCACCGGCCGGGCCGCGCGGGGTGTATCTCGACGGCGGGTACGGCGTCGGCAAGACCCACCTCCTCGCCTCCCTCTGGCACGCCACGCCCGCGGAGCCGTCGCTGAAGGCGTTCGGCACGTTCGTGGAGCTGACGAACCTGGTCGGTGCGCTCGGTTTCCAGCAGACCGTGCAGACGCTGAGCGGGCACCGGCTGCTCTGCATCGACGAGTTCGAGCTCGACGACCCGGGCGACACCGTCCTGGTCTCCTCACTGCTCAGCCGGCTGGTGGAGCACGGGGTGGCGCTGGCCGCGACCTCGAACACGCTGCCGGGCAAGCTCGGCGAGGGCCGGTTCGCCGCCGCCGACTTCCTGCGCGAGATCCAGGGCCTGTCCGCGCACTTCCGGCCGCTGCGCATCGACGGTGAGGACTACCGGCACCGCGGACTGCCCGAGGCCCCGCCGCCGTACAGCGACGAGCAGGTCACCCGCGCCGCGTACGCCACGCCGGGCGCGTCGCTGGACGACTTCCCGGGGCTGCTCGAACACCTGGCGCGGGTGCACCCGAGCCGGTACGGGGCGCTGACCGACGAGCTGGGCGCGGTCTGCCTGACCGGGGTGACGGCGGTGCCGGACCAGTCGACGGCGCTGCGCCTGGTGGTGCTGGCCGACCGGCTGTACGACCGCGAGGTGCCGGTGCTGGCCTCCGGGTTGCCGTTCGACAAGCTGTTCAGCGACGAGATGCTGAACGGCGGGTACCGGAAGAAATACTTCCGGGCGATCTCGCGGCTGACGGCACTGGCGCGTGACGCGAAGGGCCTGGTGGCGCAGTAGGTTCGGGGGGTGACAACGGGTGCCCGTTCGGCGGCGTGCCCGTAACTCCGTTCGCGTACAACCGCGTACGGCTCCCGTACCACCGCATACACCGTTTGAAGGGATCCAGCATGGCTACCACGCGTCAGGCCCACACGAACTGGGAAGGCAACCTGCTCGACGGCAAGGGGGTCGTCACCCTCGACTCCTCCGGCATCGGTGAGTACCCCGTCTCCTGGCCGGCCCGCTCGGAGGCGGCGAACGGCAAGACCAGCCCGGAGGAGCTGATCGCGGCCGCGCACTCCAGCTGCTTCTCGATGGCGCTCTCGCACGGGCTCGCCGGGGCCGGCACTCCGTCGACCCGGCTGGAGACCAAGGCCGAGGTCACCTTCCAGCCCGGCACGGGTATCACCGGCATCCACCTCACCGTCGTGGGCGAGGTCCCCGGCCTCGACGAGGCCGCCTTCGTGAAGGCCGCCGAGGACGCCAAGGCGAACTGCCCGGTCAGCCAGGCGCTGTCGGGTACGACGATCACGCTGTCGGCCTCGCTGGCCTGACCCTCCGCGTCGGCGGCCCCCCTCCGGGCCGTCCCAGCGGCAACACGAGGCGCGGGGGCGCGCATGGTTCCCCCGCGCCTCTGTGCGTGCTACACACATGCGGGTCACGTCACCTGTCCGCCAACAGGGAGTTGCCTCATGTCATCCGAAACCCGGAACACAGCGACCGCAGCGACCGCGACGACCGCCCCCCGGAACACCGCGACACGGCGTCAGGTCCTGGCAGGCAGCGGCGCAGCGGCCGCGATCGCCTTCACCGGGGCCTTCTCCGAACTCTTCGCGGGCACGGCAGCCGCCCGCGGCCACGGCGGTCACGGCCCCCTCGTCCCCGACCCGGACGGCCTGCTCGACCTGCCGAAAGGTTTCCGCTACCGGGTGCTGTCCCGGGAGGGCGACCCGCTGCGCTCCGGCGAGGGCAAGGTGCCGAGCAACCACGACGGCATGACCGCCCTCGCGGGCCGCAACGGCCGCGTCCACCTGGTCCGCAACCACGAGAACCGCCACACGGCGAAGATCGGCGTCCCGACCGTCGCGGGCCTGACCTACGATCCGGCGGCCAAGGGCGGCTGTACGTCCCTGGAGCTGGACGGCCGGAACAAGGTGCTCGGCGAACGGGTCGCCATCGCCGGTACGGCGGTCAACTGCGCGGGCGGGCCCACCCCCTGGCGCACCTGGCTGACCTGCGAGGAGACCGAGGACAAGGCCGGGACCAACGGGTACACCAAGGACCACGGTTTCATCTTCGAGGTGGACGGCGCCGACCCGCGCCGCACCGGGGCGGTCCCGCTGACGGCGATGGGCCGCTTCCAGCACGAGGCGATCGCGGTCGACCCGAAGAACGGGATCGTGTACGAGACGGAGGACGCGTTCGACAAGCCGTTCGGCCTCTTCTACCGCTTCCTCCCGGAGAAGCCGCTCGGCGGCACCGGTTCGCTGCGGGCGGGCGGGGCGCTGGAGGCGATGCGGGTGCCGGGGCTGCCGGACCTCTCCGTGGTGCAGGAGACCGGGGCGAGCTTCGACCGGGTCGAGTGGGTGCCCGTACCGGACCCGCTGGCGGCCGAGACCCCGATCCGGCTCCAGGACTTCGGCCCGAAGGGCATCACGCACGCCCAGAAGCTGGAGGGCTGCTACTGGGGCGGCTCGTCCGTCTACTTCGTCTCCAGCTACGCCCGCAGCGACGAGGGCTCGGCGGCCGACCACTACGGCCAGGTCTGGCGGTACGAGCCGAAGAAGCGCCGGCTCACCCTGGTGGTGGTCTTCGGCCCGGACACCGACATCCGGCTCCCCGGCGAGTCCCCGGACAACATCTGCCTGGCCGCCGACGGGGGCCTGATGGTCTGCGAGGACGGCGGCGGCGCGCAGCACGTGCTGGGGGTGACGCGGCGGGGCGAGGTCTACACGATGGCGCGCGGGCGGCAGAACATCGGGACGCCCGAGGAGCCGGAGTGGGGCGAGTTCGCGGGGGTGACGTTCTCGCCGGACGGCTCGACGATGTACGTGAACTGCTACACGCCGGGGACCACGTTCGCGGTGACGGGGCCTTGGTGCTGAGGCGGCGACACCGGAGCGCCGAATAGACCCTAAAAGAAGAATGTCAGATATTTTCCGTAAGTGATCACTACTGCACGGAAACGGAAGATGACTGTCCTGATGGCCGCGGGGGTGGTGATCGGTGGCGCCTTGGCCGGGTGCGGGGGCGCCGCTCCCGCACCCGCCCCCGTACCCACCCCCACGTCTCCCGCCTCCGCCGCTCCCGCGCCGCCGAAGAAGCCGCCCACCATGGCCCCCGGCCCCGCCGGGCGCACCCCGGTCTTCGAGCGGCGCCCGACAGGCGGCGGCGCGGCGGCGAAGGATGCCGCCGAGAAGGTCGTCGCGCTCACCTTCGACGCGGACATGACGGCCGATCAGGGCCCCCGCGCGAAGGCGGGCGAGCGCTTCGACAACCCCGAGCTGATCGCGCTGCTGCGGCGGCTGAAGGTGCCCTCGACCGTGTTCATGACCGGGCGGTGGGCTGAGGAGTACCCGGCGCAGGCGAAGGGGATCGGCACGGACGACCTGTTCGAGGTCGCCAACCACTCGTACAGCCACTACGCCTTCACCGCCGACTGCTACGGCCTGCCGGTGGTCGCGAAGGACGCCATGACCCGCGACGTGGAGCGGGCCTTCTCGGCGTTCCGGCAGGCCGGGGCACGGAACGTGGTGCCGTACTTCCGTTTCCCCGGCGGCTGCTACGACGACGCGGCCCTGCGCGCGCTGGGCCCGGCGAACGTGACGGCGGTGCAGTGGGACGTGGTGAGCGGCGACGCGTTCGCGACGGACGCGGGGGCGGTGGCCGAGCAGGTGTTGGACGGGGTGCGGCCGGGGTCGCTGGTGGTGATGCACTGCACGCGCAGCGCGGCGCCGGTCACCGCGGAGGCGATCAGCAGAATCGTTCCGGAGCTACGGAAGCGGGGCTACCGGTTCGTGAAGGTGTCGGAGCTGATGGAGGGGTGAGGGGGCTGCCCCCCTCACCCCCTAACTGATCGTTTCAGAATGAGTTGAGCTGCGGGTCTTGTGCTCGACGATCTTGGTCGGCAGGGTGTCCGAGGTGCGTGCTGATCTTGTTCCTGACGACCTGTGGAAGCGGGTGGCCCCGTTGCTGCCGCCTGCTCCCGAGCGGCGCCACCGGCATCCCGGGCGGTTGCGTGTTCCTGACCGAACAGCACTCGCCGGCGTCCTGTTCGTGCTGCGGACCGGTGTCGCCTGGCGGGACGTCCCGGCGGAGACCGTGGGCTGTTCCGGCGTGACGGCCTGGCGCCGGCTGCGGGACTGGACCGAGGCCGGCGTCTGGCCCCGCCTCCACGCCGCCCTGCTGACCGAGCTGCGACGCGCCGAACTACTGGACCTGGACGACTGTGCTGTGGACGGATCGCACGTCCGGGCCCTCAAAGGGGGGACCACGTTGGACCCTCACCCGTCGACCGCGCCCGCCCCGGCTCCAAGCACCACCTGATCGTCGACCGGCACGGAACCCCACTTGCCGTCACGCTCACCGGCGGCAACCGACACGACGTCACCCAGCTCCTGCCCCTGCTCGACGCGGTCCCGCCGATTCGGGGAGCCCGGGGACGCCCCCGCCGCAAGCCCCGACGTCTGTACGCGGACCGGGGCTACGACTTCGACAAGTACCGCCGACTGCTGTGGAAGCGGGGCATCAAGCCTTGATCGCCCGACGCGGCGTCGCCCACGGTTCCGGACTGGGCAAGGTGCGCTGGGTCGTCGAGCGCGCCTTCGCCTGGCTGCACCAGTTCAAACGGCTCCGCACCCGCTACGAGCGACGCGCCGATCTCCATCAGGGCCTGCTCGAACTGGCCTGCAGCCTCATATGCCTCCGCCGTCTGCGGACATCATCCTGAAGCGATCAGCTGGCTACGCTGAACCACCCCGGCCGCACCTCGGTCAGAAGCGGTTGCAGCGACCGCACTGCGGACCGCAGGTCCTCATCCGTGACGTCAACAGCCTCCGGCAGGCTCAGCCCATACCAGCGCAGCCGCCAGAGGTCGAAGACTTCACTCCCGTCGGCTTCGAAGTCCACATCAACCTCAGTGCCGTTGCCACTGACGAAGCGGCAGCCCGCCCCATGAACCGTGTAGGAGTAGGTACCGATGTGCCCACTCCGGCTGATCCGGCGCGAACGGGCCAGGCCAAGGACGTCTGCCAGCCGCTCAAGCGAGGGGATCGCCACCCTCATGGCCTCATCAATCGCGTTCAGAGCACGGACGTAACCGAGCACGAGGTCTCGCGCAGCCCCAACCCGTTCCATACGGCGTCACCCCCTGAGCCCGTGGCTGAAGGGATTGTTCCATGGACCGCCAGCGTCTCCGCAGGACGGCATTCTGAAACGATCAGTAAGTCAGGACAGCGGGCTCGGGCTGCGCGGCGGCGGTACGGCCCGCAGGATTTCCCAGAGAGGCCGGCCGCCGGCGGCCCAGGCGGCGAGGGTGGTGCGGTCGACCAGGTGCAGCCGCTGGGACTGCGCGAACTCCACGGCGGGCCTGGAGAAGCGGCCGTTGGTGACGAGGACGATGACGTCGCCCCGGTGCACGGGCCGGCCGGTGCCGTTGAGGACATGCAGATCCGGGGTTCCGACCGGAGTCCCGGCGGCACCGGCCTTGCGGTGCTTGCACTGGATGACCCAGCGGCGCCCGTACGGGTCGGTGGCCTTGACGTCGGCCCCGTGGTCCCCGGCGCCGCCGACCTGGACGGCGTCGGTGCACCCGTCCCGGAACATCAGGTCGCGTACGGCGTGCTCGAACGCCCGGTGGTGCAGGTGGTCCAGCTGCTCCACCTGGTATCGCAGGGCCCGGGCGCGCTCCCGCTCCTCGCGGAGCTGTGCGGCCCGGCGGCGGTGCCACAGGAAGCCGCCCGCCACGGCGAGGGCCAGGGCGACGACCACGACCCACCGGTTCGCAGCGACCCAGTCGAGCAGTCGGCCGACCACCCACAGGGCGATGACCAGGGGGATGAGGACCGCCGCCGGGTGCCGTTGCGGCCGCTTGCCCGACCGTTGCCTCTTTCGCGGCCGGGAGGCGGCACGGCGGGCCGGAGGACGGCGACGGGCACTCATCGGCTGGAGTCGGAGACGCCGGTGACCAGCTGCGTCACGATGTCGAGGAGCCCCTGCCCGTAGATGGTCAGCATTCCCACCTGCCTCTCCCCCGATCACCGACGTCCGTTTCTAACGCGGGCGGAGCGACGCCGTGCCGGGATCGGAGGGAGTTGGCGCTTTCCGGTGCTGTCCTGGCCGGATACGACGACCGCGTCGGACCAGACCTCGCAGCGGACTTCACGGTCTCCAGGTGCGGGCGGCATGCTGCTGGTTCACGTACCGAACGCTCGTCACGAACCTGGAGAACGAGGCCTCATGTTCACCCTGCCGCTCGGCGACCGTGCTCAGCTCCGCCCCTTGGAGCCCCGGCAGGCTCCGGAGTTCCTGGCCCACGTCGACCGGGCCCGGGCCACCGTCGGCCCGTGGATCCCCCGGGCCTCCCTCAGCACCGACCTCGCCTCCGCCACGGCCACGCTCCAGGGCTTCGCCGACCGGCGGGCCGCCGACGGCGCCCGGGTCCACGGCATCTGGCTGGACGGGACCCTGGTCGGCGGCGCCACGTTCACCAGCTTCGACGCCGCCCCCGGAGTGGGCGAGGTGGGCTGCTGGCTGGAGCGGGCGAGGGAAGGGCAGGGGCTGGCCACGCGGGCCTGCCGGGCGCTGATCGACCGGGCCTTCAGCCACCACGGGATGAGCCGGGTCGAAGGGCGGGCCGCCTCGGGCAACGCCCCCGGTATCGCGCTCGCCCGCCGGCTCGGCATGCGCCGTGACGGTGTGCTGCGGCGGCACTCCGTCCACCAGGGAGGACGGCGCGACATCGAGGTGTGGTCGGTCCTCGCCGAGGAGTGGCCGGCCACCGGTGGCACGTCCGAGGCCGCCGTCCGCGCCGAACTCGACCGGCTGATGGGCGTGTTCGTCGGCGCCTTCACCAACACGGGCGGCAGGCGGCCGGACCTCGGCGTCATCCGTGACGTCTTCGTACCGGAGGGGCGGATCATCGCGAACGTCGGCGACGAACCCGTCATCTACGACCTCGACGGGTTCATCGCCCCACGCCAGAAGATGCTGACCGACGGGACCCTGACGGAGTTCTCCGAGTGGGAGGTGGCCGAGCGCACCGAGGTCTTCGGGTCGATCGCCCACCGGTTCAGCGAGTACCGCAAGTCCGGCTACCACCGAGGCGAGTGGTTCGAGGGCGGCGGCCACAAGACCACGCAGTTCCTCCGCACCCCCGCGGGGTGGAGGATGTCCTCCCTGGCCTGGGACGACGCCCCCGCGAAGCCCTGAGAGCCGTGGCCGGAGCAGGGCTCAGCCGGAGCAGGCCGAGCGCCCCGCCTCCTGCCAGGCGCAGACCGGGCAGAGCGTGGCGCCCCTGGCCGACTCGGGGTACTCGGTCGGCTCGCGGCACAGCACGCACTCCGCGAACGGCGGGCCCGCGTCCGCTTCCGGGCCGACGGGGGCGGGTGCGGGGGCGGGTGCGGGCGTTGCGCAGTACGAGGCGTCGTCCATGTCCACGAGCCTACGTAACGCGGCCCTCAGTTGGCCGTCTTCTCGGGCCGGGCCTCGCTGGGCCGCACGATGACGAACCCCTCGCCCTGGAGCATCAGCTGCACGGCCTCGCCCGAGCCGCCGCGCACCATCGACCCGACGCTCTGCGAGCGGTGCAGGGTGGTCGTGAGCTGCTGGCTCCAGCCGACGACCGCGTCCGTGTCCACGTACACCGGCTGCGCGCCCGTCACCGGGATCACTATGGGGGTGCCCTCGCACATCAGGCCGATCTTGCCGTACCCCGTGAAGACGCTGTTGAAGAGGCCGCCCCCGATCATTCCGGCGCCCTTCACCGTCTTGATCTCGTACGAGAGGGTCGCGTCGAAACAGAGGACGTTGCGGCCGTTGATGGTGATCTGGTCGCCCTGGTCCATCTCCAGGATGAAACAGTTGGCGGCCTCGTGCGCGAACCACGCCTCGCCCTGACCGCGTACGGCCATGAGCGCGAGGCCCTCGCCGGTGACCGCGCGCTTGAGCATGCCGCCGATGCCCTGGCCCTTGCGCTCGAACTGGAGGTTGCCGCGGAAGGCGATCATCGAGCCCTGGCGGGCGTGCATCTCCCCGTTGACGGCGTATTTGATCGACTTGGAGTTCTGCAGGGTCATACCGGGGGCGGTGGCCGGCTGGGCCATGTGCTCGCTGGAAAAGAGATCGCTCTTCATGCGGAGCATCCTCACCCGGACCGGCCCCGCAAGCCAAGGGAGGTGACACCCGCCGCCTGGCAGACTGGGACGGTGAGCAGCGACGACACCTCCCAGAGCCCCGCCCGCGAGACCGCCCCGAGCCCCTTCCACCACGGTCCGACCGACCGGGACGCGGCCCCGCAGTACGTGCTCCCCCTCGTGGTGCACCTGGAGAAGACGGCCCCGCCCGCCCGGACCGACGCCCTGCGCACCGCCGCCCGCGCGGTGCTCACGATCCTGGCCGACGAGCGGTCCACGGGCGAGGGCGAGTGGGCCGGGGCGATGCGGGACTGGGAGGACGCCCGCATCCGCAAGGTGGTGCGCCGGGCGCGCGGCGCGGAGTGGCGCAAGGCGGCCGCGCTGCCCGGGATCACGGTGACGGGCGGGAGCGCGGAGGTACGGGTGTACCCGCCGATCCCCCTGGACGGCTGGCCCAAGGAGCTGGCCAAGCTCCAGGTGTCGGGCACCGACCTGGACGACCCCGAGCCGCCCGCCACCCCCGACCCGGCGGGCCCGGTGCTCTGGCTCAACCCGGAGCTGGAGATGTCGGCGGGCAAGACGATGGCGCAGGTCGGCCACGGCGCCCAGCTCGCCTGGTGGGAGCTGTCCGACACCGAGCGCAAGGCGTGGCGCGAGGCGGGGTTCCCGCTCTCCGTGGCCACCGCGACCCCGGAGCGCTGGCGTGAGCTGACGGCGAGCGGCCTGCCGGTGGTGCGCGACGCGGGGTTCACCGAGATCGCCCCCGGGCCGACGGTGGTGGCCGAAGGGCACCACCGCGTCGGTTCCCTCCCGCCCGCGCAGCGGCCGTAGGGGCGGGCTGCCCCGCCCGGCGCCGGCCTCGCGTGCGGCCTCCAGGGGCCGGGACCGGCCGCGGTGCTTCCCGGAGACCCGCTCGCGCCGGGTCAGGACGTGCCGAGGCGCTGGGCGAGGAACTGCTCGAACGTCAGCAGCCCCGGGTGCAGCTCACGCAGGGCCGGGATGTCCGCCTGGTAGCCCTCCTCGGCGAACCACGCGAACATGCGCTCCCCGATGGGCGTGGCCTCCAGGCGCGAGGGCGTGCCCGTGATCCGCTCGTAGACCTCGGCGACCTGCGGGAAGGTGATCTCGTCGCCCGCGAGCTCGGTCTCCCTGCCGATGAACTCGGCAGGCCGGTCGAAGGCGTCGGCCGCGAAGACACCGATGTCGTCGCAGGCGATGAACTGCATCGGCTTGTCCGGCTCGACCGGCAGCGACATCACCCGCTCGCCCTCGACGTCGGCGAAGTGGAGCAGGTTGTTCATGAGGAACACGGGCCGCAGGATGGTGGCCGGGAGGCCGAGCGCCTTGATGTGGCGCTCGATCTCGGCCTTGCTCTCGAAGTGGTCGATGCCCGTCCCACGCTCGGCGCCGCCCACGGAGCTGTAGACGAAGTGGGTGACGCCGGCCTCCTTCGCCACGTCGGCGACGGCCTTGCCGTGACGTACCTCGGCGGCGAGCGTCTCCGGCTCGCAGGCGAGCGCCTGCACACCGAAGATGCCGTAAACGCCCTCGGCGGCGGTGCGCAGCGAGGCGACGTCCTCGAGATCCCCCCGCACCAGCACCGCGCCCAGCTCCTTGAGCGCCTGGGCCTCGGGCTTGTCGGGGTCACGCACGAGTGCGCGCACCGACCAGCCCCGGGACAGCAGTTCGCGAGCCGTCGCGCCACCCTGGTTGCCGGTACCACCGAGGACGAGAATGATCTTCTGGTCGGGGCGGGCCGGGACCATGGCCCCGTCGCAGCTGAACGTTCCCGCGCCCGATGACGTATCTCCCGATGCCGCCCCACCGGCACCACCGCCAAGTAGCCTGCGGGACACGCCGGTCGGCGGTTGACTGACGCCTGATCAACGCTGTCACGCTTCGTCCCGGGAGACACCTTGTTGCGACGCATCAACGGAACGGCCCTCATCATCGCGGCACTGGTCGCCACGGTGGGCGCACTCGCCTTCCCCGTCTGGTCCTACGCGGACCGCTTGGGCACCGGCGAGGCGAATCTCAACGCCTCCAGCGTCGCCACCCAGTGGGGCCCGCTCTCCGCGACCGACCGGGACTTCCTGGTCAAGGTGCGGCTCGCCGGGCTGTGGGAGCTCCCCGCCGGGCAGCAGGCGATCGAACGGGCGCCCAGCGAGGCGACGAAGGCCGCCGGGGACCACCTGGTCGTCGGCCACACGGACCTGGACCGGCGGGCCCGGGACGTGGCGGCGAAGCTCGGCGTCGAGCTGCCCAACCAGCCGACCGACCAGCAGCAGGCGTGGCTCAACGAGCTGACGGCGGCGAGCGGGGACGAGTACGAGCGGAAGTTCGCCAACATCCTGCGGGCCGCCCACGGCAAGGTCTTCGGCCTGATAGGCCAGGTCCGGCACACCACCCGCAACACCCTGATCCGGCAGCTCGCCAGCGACGCCAACCAGACCGTGCTGGACCACATCACCATGCTGGAGGGCACCGGCTTCGTCGACTTCGACGCCCTGGCGCGCGAGGCGGCCGGCGGGTCCACCGCCAGTCCCTCGGGGCCGTCCATGCCGCAGGGTGGACAGGTGCCGCCGGTCCCGGTACCGGTGACGCCGACCGGCGACCAGTCCTTCACCTCGCGCCCGGTGCCGCCGACGATGCCTCCGATGCCGTAACGACACCGAAGCACCGGAACCTCAAATCCTCCTCTGAACGTCCCACGGTTCGGGTTGGACTCCGCTCGCCGGGGCCATCACCCCGGGACGGAGCGGAAAAGGGGGACACCATGAAGCTGGGCATCGGAATCGGCTGGCGGCCGGAGATCGCGGCCGAGGTGGAGGCGCTCACGGGGGTCGACTGGGTCGAGGTGGTGGCGGAGAACCTCTGCGCCGACCACCTCCCGGACTCCCTGGTGCGCTTGAGGGAGCGGGGCGTGACCGTCGTACCGCACGGCGTGTCGCTCGGCCTGGGCGGCGCGGACCGCCCGGACGCCGAGCGGCTCGCCGGTCTGGCGGCGCGGGCCGATCTGCTGGGGACGCCGCTGGTGACCGAGCACATCGCGTTCGTCCGGGCCGGGGGGCCGCTGACCGCGTCGCCGAGGCTGGAGGCCGGCCACCTGCTGCCCGTGCCGCGCACCTGGGACGCGCTGGAGGTGCTCTGCGAGAACGTGGCGATCGCCCAGGACGCGCTGCCCGTGCCGCTGGCCCTGGAGAACATCGCGGCGCTGGTCTCCTGGCCCGACGAGGAGCTGACGGAGGGGCAGTTCCTCGCGGAGCTGGTCGAGCGGACCGGGGTGCGGCTGCTGATCGACGTCGCCAACCTGCACACCAACCACGTCAACCTCGGCCAGGACCCGGCGAAGGCGCTGGACGAGCTGCCGGTGGAGGCGATCGCGTACGTCCATGTGGCGGGCGGCGTCGAGAAGAACGGCGTCTGGCACGACACCCACGCCCACCCGGTCACCGCCCCGGTGCTGGACGTGCTGGCCGAGCTGCGCTCCCGCGTCGACCCGCCGGGCGTCCTGCTGGAGCGCGACGACGCCTTCCCGCCCGGCGCGGAGCTGGCGGCCGAGCTGGAGACGATCCGGGGAACGCTGCGGGCGGCGGGCGAGCTGGAGACCGGCCGAGCCACGCTGCGGGCGGCGGGCGGCCCGAGCGGGGTCCGTACGGGGACCTGGACGGGGACGACCGCCCCGCCCGCGCCCGCCCCCGCGCGCCCCGGAGCCCGTGACCGTACCGCCGTCGCCCAGACCGCACTGCTCTCCGCGCTCGTCGCGGGCACCCCGGCGCCCGAGGGCTTCGACCACCGGCGGCTGCGCGTGCAGAGCCGGGCGCTGGCCGCCAAGCGCGCCGATGTCGTCGCCAAGGTGGCGCCCGAGCTGCCGGAGATCCTCGGCGACGGCTACCGCGCCGCCTTCCTCGACTACGCCAGGGCCCGCCCGATGAGCGACGGATACCGGCGCGACGCCCTGGACTTCGTGGAGCGGATCCTGGTCCACGGCGGCCTCGCCGACCCCGTGGCGCAGCGCCGGCTGACCCACTGGTGGGAGGACCGCTCCGGGCCCCGCCCGCCGAGCCGGACCACCCGTATCGTCCGGGCGGCGCGTGCCGCCCTCGCAGGGAAGTGACCGCCATGGACACGCTCGCTCTGGCACTGACCCTGGCGGTCGCGCTCTCCACCGGGCTGCTCCTGGCGAAGGTGGCCGTCTCCCGGTCCCGCCGCCCCTCGGCCGGCCCCTCCCCCACCGTCCACGACCTCTACGAGGCGGCGTTCCTGAACGGCGGCCCGGCCAGGGTCACCGACACCGCGCTCACCGCGCTGTACGCGGACGGCCGGGTGCTCATCGGCGGCCCCGGCATCATCTCCGTACAGCGTGCGCACGCGCAGGACCCGGTGGAACGCGCCGTGCTCCAGGCGCTGTCGGCCGCGCCGAGCGGGGCGCTGCACGCGGTACGGGAGGCCGTGATGCACCACCCGGCGGTGCAGGAGATCGGCGACGGGCTGTCCCAGCGCGGGCTGCTCGTCCGGCCCGCCGAGAGCCGTCCCGTACGGCGGTGGGCGCTGATCCAGGGCGTGAGCTGCTTCGTCGCGCTCCCGCTCTCCATCATCCTGACGGTCATCCAGTACACGTCGCTCGAGGACTCGTTCGACATGCCGGTCCCGTTCGTCCTGAAGATGCTGCCCGCGATCCTGCTCGGCGGGATCGGCGGGCTCGTCGTGGCCGCGTCCGCCGCCAACCGGATCACCCGGGCGGGCCGCCGGGCCGCGCAGGCGTTCCGGACCGCGAACGCGTCCGTGCTGACCCCGCCGTACCTCGTCGCCAACCGGGGGCTGCGCGCCCTCTCCGACCCCGTGCTCCAGGCCCAGCTGATCGCGGCGGCACGGCTGCACACGCGGACCCGCCGGACGCGGCCCGGCTCCTCGGGGCGCCGGTCGACGGGGTACGTGGGCGGTACGGCGGGGGCGTCGGCCTTCGCGGCGACCACGGTGTGGTGCGCCGACGCGGGCCCCGGACACACGAGTTGCGGTGGCGGGGGCGGAGGGGGCTGCGGCGGAGGCTCCGGGTGCGGTGGCTCCGGCTCCAGCTGCGGGGGCTCGGGATCAAGCTGCGGTGGCAGCTCGGGCGGCTCCAGCTGCGGTGGCGGGTCCAGCTGTGGCAGCAGCTCCTGAGCCACGGACCGTAAGGCTCCTGAGCCATGCCCCACAGCGGCTCCTGAACCACGACCGGTAAGGGCTCCTGAGCCACGAGCGGCGACCGAAGTGCGGCAACCGGGTCGTTCCCCGCAACACACCGGCCCGGTGCTGTACTTCACCCGCCCCGCACCCCATCCTCCCCTCTCCGCATCCGCAGAGAGGTCCCGCCGTGAGAGCAGTACCGCTGTACGCAACGATCGGCTCCCTGGTCCTGTCCGCCTTGGCCGCCGTCCCCGCCACCGCCGACGGCGGCCCCGGACCGGCGGCCTCCGCCGAGGAGCACGGTACGGCGGTGGCGGCGGCCCGCGCCTCGGCCGCCGGGATCTCCTTCGGCGCGTGCCCGGAGGAGGAGATGCTGCCGGACACCCTGAAGTGCGGCACCGTCAGCGTCCCGCTGGACTACGCGCGGCCGGACGGGCGGACCATCGACCTCACCGTCAGCCGCACCCTCGCCACCGGCCCCGCGGCCGGCCGGCAGGGCTCCTTCGTCTACAACCCGGGCGGCCCCGGCGCCTCCAGCATCACCTTCCCGCTGATGGGCGAGATGTCCGAGTGGAAGGAGGTCGCCGAGGCGTACGACATGGTCGGCTACGCCCCGCGTGGTGTCGGCGCCTCCGCCCCGCTCTCCTGCCAGAATCCCGCCGCCTTCGCCAAGAGCCCCACCGACTCCCCCGCCCACCCCACGGCCGCGTACAAGGAGCAGCGGATCGCGCAGGCGCGGGCGTACGCGCGGGGGTGCGAGAAGCACGCGGGTGAGGCGCTGCGCCACTACACGTCGCTCAACAACGCCCGTGACCTGGAGGTGCTGCGCGCCGCCCTCGGGGACGAACGCCTCACCTTCATGGGTGCCTCCTACGGCACGTACCTGGGTTCCTTGTACGCGACCCTCTTTCCCTCACGCGTACGCCGTATGGTCTTCGATTCCGCGGTCGACCCGGACCCGGAGCAGATCTGGTACCGCTCCAACCTCGACCAGTCGCTCGCCTTCGAGTCCCGCTGGGAGGACTTCCGGCGGTGGGTCGCCAAGCACGACGACGTGTACGGGCTCGGCCCCACGCCCGAGGCCGTGCAGGGCCATTACGAAGACGTCCGCACCGCCCTCGCAACGGAGCCGGCGGGCGGGAAGGTGGGGCCGGGGCAGTTCCACGCGGCGTTCCGGGAGGCGGCGTACTACGACGACTACTGGGCGATGCGGGCCACCGCCCTCTCCGAGTACGTCCGGGGCAACCCGGAGCCGCTGGTCACCCAGATGTCGCCGCGCGCGATCACGGCGAAGGACGACGAGAACGCCCGGGCCGTCTACACCGCGATCGAGTGCAACGACGCGCCGTGGCCCGAGGAGTGGGAGGTCTGGGACCGCGACCACACCGACCTCGCCCGTATCGCCCCGTTCCAGACCTGGGACAACGCCTTCACCAACCTGCCGTGCGCCTTCTGGCCCGCGCCCCGGCAGCAGCCGTTGGACGTCTCCACCGGGTGGGGCGAGCTGCCGCCGGTGCTGATCCTGGCGGCGGAGCGCGATGCGGCGACCCCGTACAAGGGGGCGCTGGAGCTCCGGCGGCGGCTGCGCGGCGCGGTGCTGGTGACCGAGCGGGACGCGGGGACGCACGGCGTCGGCGGGGCCGGGAACACCTGCGTGGACGCGCACCTGCGGCGCTATCTGCTGACGGGCGCGACACCGGACGGGGACGCGGAGTGCGCCCCGCGCGCGGAGCCGAACCCGGTCTCGCTGGACTAGAGAAGTGGCTGAGCCAGGAACGCGGAAGGGCCCTGCCGGAGTGCGGTGAGTGCACTCCGGCAGGGCCTCAAGCCGAACCCGGTGTCGCTGGAACGGCGGGCGGCACGGTCGGTGCCTGGTGCCCGTCTTCTGATCTTCCGGGTTGGGGTGGTGCGGGAACTCGCTGGCTATGCGAGCCCGGCCACCAGGTCTGCGACGCTCTTCCTGCGGCCCGTGTAGAACGGGACCTCCTCGCGCACGTGGAGCCGTGCCTCGGAGGCGCGCAGGTGGCGCATCAGGTCGACGATGCGGTACAGCTCGTCCGCCTCGAACGCGAGGACCCACTCGTAGTCGCCGAGCGAGAACGAGGCGACGGTGTTGGCGCGGACGTCGGGGTAGCCCCGGGCCATCTTGCCGTGGTCCGCGAGCATGCGGCGGCGGTCCTCGTCGGGCAGCAGGTACCAGTCGTAGGACCGGACGAAGGGGTAGACGCTGATGTAGTCGCGGGGCGTCTCGTCGGCGAGGAACGCCGGGACGTGCGACTTGTTGAACTCGGCGGGCCGGTGCAGGGCCATGTTCGACCAGACCGGTTCCAGAGCGCGCCCGAGCTTCGTGCGGCGGAAGAGGTTGTAGGCCTCCTGGAGCTCGTCCGAGGTCTCCGCGTGCCACCAGATCATCAGGTCCGCGTCCGCGCGCAGACCCGAGACGTCGTAGGTGCCGCGCACGGTGATGTCCTTGGCCGCGAGCTGGTCGAACAGCTCCTGGACCTCGTCCGCGTACCCCGCCCGGTCCAGCGGCAGGACGTCGCGCAGTTTGAAGACCGACCAGAGGGTGTAGCGGATGACCTCGTTGAGGTCCTTGGCCTTCTTTCCGGCGTTCGGACTCTTGCTGGATGTCACAGTCTCAGGAGCACTCATACGGCTATTGTCCCGCCTCGCTCCCGGTGCCCTGAACCAGGGTGGGCGTGGCGATGATCTCCCCCGCGATCTTCCCGGTGATCTCCCCCGCGATCTCGTCGGCTGCCTGCCGTGCGCTCGCGATGCAGGCCGGGATGCCGACCCCGTCGTAGACCGCGCCGCAGACCCGCAGGGCGGGCAGCTTCGCCACCTCGTCGCGGATGCGGGCGACGCGGGTGTGGTGGCCGACCGGGTACTGCGGCAGTCCGCCGATCCAGCGGGTGACCTCGCTGTCGACGGGGCGGGCGGCGAGTCCGGTGGCCGCCCGGAGGTCGCGCAGGGATACGGCGACGAGTTCGCCGTCCTCGCGGTGCAGGTGGTCCTCCTCGCCGTACCGGCCCACCGAGGTGCGGAGCACGAAGAGGTCGGGGGCGGCGTCGGCGACCCACTGCCACTTGTTGCTGGAGAAGGTGGAGGCCTTGACGGTGCGGCCGTCGACCGGCGGTACGAGGAAGCCGGAGCGGCCGCGCAGGGCCTCGTACGCCTCGATGTCGGTACGGCGGAAGGCCAGGGTGACCAGGGCCATCGACGCGTACTCGACGCCGGTCAGCTCGGCGGAGGCGGCCGGGGACTCGGCGGCGAGCAGGGCGGAGGCGGACCAGGCGGGGGTGGCGAGGACGATGCCGTCGGCGGTGATCACCCCGGTGTCGGTGCGGACCGCCCAGCCCGCGTCCGTACGGGTCAGACCGAGGACCGGGGTCTCCGTGAGGATCGCGCCGCCCCCGGCCCGTACGGCGTCGCCCACGGCGTCCGGCAGGGTGCCGATGCCGCCCGCGATGCCCTGGAAGACGGGCCCGGTCTGCTGCCGCGCCGCTGCTCGCTCCTGGATGCGGCGGACGGCCTCCAGCAGCGGGCCGCCCTCCTTCACGGCTTCGAAGAGCTGCGGTACGGCGGCCCGCATCGAGATCCGGTAGGCGTCGCCCGCGTAGACCCCGCCGAGGAGGGGCTCCACCAGGCGGTCGACGACCTCGCGGCCGAGCCGGTCGGCGACGTACGCGCCGACCGCCACGTCGTCGCCGACGGGCGTCGGGGTGAGCTCGCGCTCCTCGGCGATCCGGGCGAGGCCTTCGGGGGACAGCACCCCGTCGAGCGCCGCCGGGTCGCCGGGGACGCCCATCACGTGCCCCTTGGGCATGGGGCGCAGCGCGTCGCGCGTCCAGAGGGAGGCGGTCGCGGTGGCGGGCGGCTGGAGCCGGCCGCCGAGGCCGACCGCCTCGGCCAGCGAGACCGCCTCGGGGCGGCGGGCGAGCATCGACTCGGCACCGAGGTCGACCTGGACGCCCGCGACCTCGCCGGTCATGAGCTTGCCGCCGAGCCGGTCCGTGGCCTCCAGGAGCGTGACCCGCAGGCCGGTGGCGACCAGGCGGTGGGCGGCGGCCAGTCCGGCGATGCCGCCGCCGATGACGACGACATGGCGGGCGGGCGGGTCCGCATCCTGATGTGAACGCTGCATGGGTCCACTCTCTCAAACCCTCTGCGGGCACCGACCGTGACCACTTCGAAACCCACGGCCGGAAACCGGTTCGGGAGGGCCTGCGTCGAACCGGCAGTATCAACACACGTCCTGGGGGGACCTGTTATGAACAGCGACAGCGATCGCCGCTTCCACCACCGCCGCTCCCGTCTCCGTGCCGCTCTGACGGCAGGCGCGCTCGGCGCGGTGCTGCTCGTCGGTGGCTGCGGGGCCGGCGACGCGTCCGACGCGGGCGGGGGGTCGAACGACCTCGAGGCGAGCGCGCAGAAGGGGGTCGTGGACCAGCGGTACGCCCCGGGCGACGCGGCGGCCTCCGCCGCTCCGGGGGGCGCGACGGCGGAGGAGGCGGAGGACGGCAAGCAGACGGAGAAGGCGCCGAAGCCGGGGGCCGCGGGCAGCCATGTCATCCGGACCGCCGAACTCCTCGTGGAGGTGAAGAGCGCGCCGAAGGCGGCCGCCGCCGCCCGGAGCGCCGTGGAGGCGAGCGGGGGCCTGGTGGCGTCCGAGAACACCGAGCGGATCGACGACCGGCACGAGTCCTCGAACCTCGTGCTGCGCGTACCGCAGGACAGCTACCAGGAGGTGCTGCGCAAGCTCGCCGGCTCCGGGAAGCTGCTCTCCCGCTCCTCGAACGCGAAGGACGTCAC
This sequence comes from Streptomyces cyaneofuscatus, assembly GCF_033109485.1. Taxonomy (NCBI): domain Bacteria; kingdom Bacillati; phylum Actinomycetota; class Actinomycetes; order Kitasatosporales; family Streptomycetaceae; genus Streptomyces; species Streptomyces cyaneofuscatus. Next base: position 1,442,214 of record NZ_CP137002.1, read on the forward strand.
CGAGCAGGTGGTCGACGTGGAGAGCCGGATCGCCACCCAGCGCGCGAGTGTGAAGCGGGTCCGGGAGCTGATGGACAAGGCGGAGAAGATCACCGATGTCGTCGCCCTGGAGGGTGAGCTGAGCAGCCGTCAGGCCGATCTGGAGTCGCTGCTGGCCCAGCGGTCGAGCCTGAAGGACCGCACCTCGCTGGCGACGATCACGCTGGAGCTGACCGAGCCGGACGCCCCGCGCAAGGCCGGGAAGGACGACGACCCGGGGTTCCTGGACGCGCTGGGCGGCGGCTGGGACGCGTTCGTGACGATGTTCCGGTGGATCGCGGTGGCGATCGGCGCCTCGGCCCCGTTCCTGGTGACGGCCGCGCTGCTGCTGGTGCTGTGGCGGGTGCTGCGCGCCCGGCGGACGGCCCGTACGGCCCCGGCCCCAGACCCGGCGGCACCGAAGCCGGAGCAGGAGACCACACCGGCCCCCTGAGGCCCTGGCGCCGTAGCCTGGGCTCCCTGACGGCTGGTACAGGCTGGTACGGCCGGCACGGCGAAAGGGACCCGGACATGGCAGCGGAGCGACTCGTGGTCATCGGCGGCGACGCGGCGGGCATGTCCGCCGCGTCGCAGGCCCGCAGGCTGAAGGGGCCGGACGAGCTGGAGATCGTCGCCTTCGAGCGCTCCGCGTTCACCTCGTACTCCGCCTGCGGCATCCCGTACTGGGTGAGCGGGGACGTGGAGCACCGGGACGACCTCATCGCCCGGACCCCCGAGGAGCACCGCGAGCGGGACATCGATCTGCGGATGCGCACCGAGGCCACCGAGATCGACGTGGCCGGGCAGCGGGTGCGGGCGGTGGACCTGGAGAGCGGGGACACGTACTGGACGGGCTTCGACAAGCTGGTGATCGCCACCGGGGCCCGTCCGGTCCGCCCGCAGCTGCCCGGCATCGACGCGCCGGGCGTGCACGGGGTGCAGACGTTGGGCGACGGGCAGGCGCTGCTGGACTCGCTGGACCACGCCACCGGCCGGCGGGCGGTCGTGGTGGGCGCCGGGTACATCGGCGTCGAGATGGCCGAGGCGATGCTGAAGCGCGGTTTCGAGGTGACCGTCCTCAACCGGGGGAAGCAGCCGATGGCCACCCTCGACCCGGACATGGGCAAACTCGTCCACGACGCGATGGACGGGCTCGGCATCACCACGGTCAACGGCGCATCCGTCACCAAGATCCTCACGGGTCCGGACGGGCGGGTCAGCGAGGTGGCGACGGAGGAGCGGACCTACCCGGCGGACGTGGTCGTCCTCGGCATCGGCGTGGAGCCGGAAGCGGAGCTGGCCAGGGAGGCGGGGCTCACGGTGGGCCCGCACGGCGGGATCCTGACCGACCTGGCGATGCGGGCGGTGGGCCACGAGAACATCTGGGCGGGCGGCGACTGCGTGGAGGTCCTGGACCTGGTGGCGGGCCGCCCCCGCCACATCGCGCTCGGCACGCACGCCAACAAGCACGGCCAGGTCATCGGTTCCAACGTCGGCGGCGGCTACGGCACGTTCCCGGGCGTCGTCGGTACGGCGGTGAGCAAGGTCTGCGACCTGGAGATCGCCCGGACCGGGCTGCGGGAGAAGGACGCCCAGGCGGTCGGGCTGCGCTATGTCACGGCGACCATCGAGTCGACGCAGCGGGCGGGGTACTACCCGGGGGCGAAGCCGATGACGGTGAAGATGATCGCGGAGCTGCGTACGGGGCGGCTTCTCGGGGTGCAGATCGTCGGCCGTGAGGGGTCGGCGAAGCGCGTGGATGTGGCGGCGGTGGCGCTGACGGCCGGGATGACGGTGGAGCAGATGACGGCGCTGGACCTCGGCTACGCCCCGCCGTTCTCGCCGGTCTGGGACCCGGTGCTGGTGGCGGCCCGTAAGACGGTGGCGGCGGTGCGGGGCGCGGGGAGCTGACGGGTGTGGTCCCGGGGGCTTGAAAGCCCCCGGGAGACACGCCTGACGTCAGCGCGCGGTCTGCTCGTGCACGTACTCCACGAGCCGGGTCAGCGCGTCCGGGTCCATCGACGGCATGACGCCGTGGCCCAGGTTGAAGATGTGGCCCTCCAGACCGGCTGCGGCGTCCAGCACCTCGCGGGTCTTCTCCTCGACCGCCGGGGTGGGCGCGAAGAGCACGGCCGGGTCGAGGTTGCCCTGGAGCGCCTTGCCGGGGCCGACGCGGCGGGCGGCCTCGTCGAGCGGGACGCGCCAGTCGACGCCGACGACGTCCGCCCCGGCCTCGCCCATCAGCCCGAGCAGCTCGCCGGTGCCGACGCCGAAGTGGATGCGGGGGACGCCGTACGGGGCGACGGCGTCGAAGACCTTCGCCGAGGCGGGGAGCACGGCGCGGCGGTAGTCGGCCGGGGCCAGGGCGCCGACCCAGGAGTCGAAGAGCTGGACGGCGGAGGCGCCGGCCTCGATCTGGACCTTGAGGAAGGCGCCGGTGATCTCCGCGAGCCGGTCCACGAGGTCGGCCCAGAGCTGCGGGTCGCCGTACATCATGGCCTTGGTGCGCTCGTGGTTGCGCGAGGGGCCGCCCTCGACGAGGTAGCTGGCCAGCGTGAACGGGGCCCCGGCGAAGCCGATGAGCGGGGTGGCGCCCAGCTCGGCGGTGAGCATCCCGATGGCCTCGGTGACGTACGGGACGTCCTCGGGGGTCAGGTCGCGCAGCCGGGCCAGGTCGGCGCGGGTGCGGATGGGCTCGGCGATGACGGGGCCGACGCCGGGCTTGATGTCGAGGTCGATGCCGATGGCCTTCAGCGGGACGACGATGTCGCTGAAGTAGATCGCGGCGTCGACCTTGTGGCGGCGTACCGGCTGGAGGGTGATCTCGGTGACCAGCTCCGGCATCATGCAGGAGTCGAGCATCGCGATGCCCTCGCGGACTTTCAGGTACTCGGGCAGCGAGCGCCCCGCCTGCCGCATGAACCAGACCGGCGTGTGCGGCACGGGTTCGCGCCGGCAGGCCTTCAGGAACGCCGAGTCCTGGGTGGCGTCGTTGCTGGCGGCGGTCGTCGTCTGCTGGCCCGTGGGGCTGGTGTTGGCACTCACGCACCAAATCTTCGCACGCATGGCGAAGGAGCCCGGCGCCGCACGGGTGTCTCTCCCTGCACGAGGCCCGCGTTCCGCCTACTCTTCCCGGCATGGCTCCGGCTCAGGGACAATTTTCCGATCATTCCGATGGCGCTGACAGCAAGGACAGTGCGGAGGGTCCTCCCGTCCCGCCCGCGTTCCGGTCGGCGGTCGACGCGCTGCGCTCGGCCCGGCTCCGCCCGGAGCTGGAGGTGGAGACCACACGGCCCCCGCAGCGCCTCGCGCCCCACGCGTACGCCCTGGAGGCGGCGGTGGTCGACGGCGAGGACGATCTCGCGGACGGCCGCCTCGTCCTGCTGCACGATCCGGCGGGCCACGACGCCTGGCAGGGCGCGTTCCGGCTGGTGACCCTGGTGCGGGCGGAGCTGGAGCCGGAGATGGCCGCCGATCCGCTGCTGCCGGAGGTGTGCTGGTCCTGGCTGACCGGGGCGCTGAACGCGCGCGGATTGTCGTACGGGGAAGCCGGAGGGACGGTGACACGCGCCGGATCGCACTACTTCGGTGCGCTCTCCGCGCGCCGTCCGGCGACGCAGATCGAGATCCGGGCCTCGTGGACGCCGCGCGAAGGGCGCGGCGGGGTACCGGACGCGGCGTCGCACCTGATGGCCTGGGGTGATCTGCTCTGCCAGATCGCGGGGCTGCCGCCGTCCGACCCGACGGACGCGGCGGTGGTGACGCTGCCGCAGCGGCGCGGGCCGCAGGTTTCGTAACACCGCGTCACCCATTTCGCACACCTGCCGACTCTCTTTTCGTACAATCGATCGCGCGTCCTATTTGCCCGAATTGTTACTCACCAAATCGTGATCTTCCTCTAAAGGAGGACGGGTCTGCTGCCGAAGAGGTCAATGACCCTTCAAGCACGGTTCGCCCCGGCTTCATCCCCCGAGCCGGCCCCCGTCCCGCCACTCCCCCCAGGAGGCCTGGTGTCCGTTCTCCTTGAGCAGCCCGCAAGCCTGGTCGCCTACCGCCCGAACAAGCCGACGGCCATGGTCGTCGTGGCCGACCCGCGCGTCCGTTCCACCGTCACCCGCCATCTGTGGGCCCTCGGAGTACGTGACGTCATCGAGGCGTCGTCCATCGCGGAGGCACGTCCCCGCGTCGGCAACCCGCGCGACATCTGCATTGCCGACGTCCACCTGCCCGACGGTTCCGGGCTGACCCTGCTGTCCGAGACCCGTGCCGCAGGCTGGCCCAACGGTCTCGCCCTCTCCGCCGCCGACGACATCGGCGCCGTTCGCAACGCCCTCGCGGGCGGTGTGAAGGGGTACGTCGTCACCGGCACCCGAACCAACATCGGCCACCCCGGCCGCCCCGGCGTCGCCCCCATCGGCGCCAATGCCGCCCGTATGCACCGCCGGCCCCCCGGGTCCCCGAGCCACCCGGGCGGCTACCGCGAACTGTCCGGACGTGAGGTGGAGGTGCTCCGCCTGGTCGCCGAAGGCCAGTCCAACAAGGCCATCGGCGTCTCGATGGGCCTCTCCGCCCTGACCGTCAAGTCCCACCTCGCCCGCATCGCCCGCAAGCTCGGCACCGGGGACCGCGCCGGAATGGTCGCCGTCGCCCTGCGGACGGGCATCATCCACTGACCCCCACCCCCGCCGGGACGTGCACCGATGCGTCTCCGGCTGGAATACGCGCATGGCCACCCGTCGACGGAACGTTCCGTCGACGGGTGGCTCGTATACACAGATACCCTTGACGCGTGACCGACGCCCAAGAGACCGCAGCAGACAGTTCACTGCGAACCACCGGGGGCGCTCCCCCGGACGACGTCGCCCCGGCGCCGATCCCCTTGCTCGAACCTCGCGAGGGCATTCCCCCGGTGGTGGCCTCCGACGACGCCCTCGCCCGGGTGGTCGCGGCTTTCGCCGCGGGCACCGGACCGGTGGCCGTCGACGCAGAGCGCGCCTCCGGCTACCGCTACGGCCAGCGCGCCTACCTCGTGCAGCTGCGCCGGGAGGGCGCGGGCAGCGCGCTCATCGACCCGGTCGGCTGCCCCGACCTCTCCGGCCTGTCCACCGCCCTCGACGGTTCCGAGTGGATCCTGCACGCCGCGACCCAGGACCTGCCCTGCCTGCGGGACATAGGCATGGCTCCCACCTCGCTCTTCGACACCGAGCTGGCCGGACGGCTCGCGGGCTTCCCGCGCGTCGGCCTCGGCGCCATGGTGGAGAACGTCCTCGGGTACGCCCTGGAGAAGGGCCACTCCGCCGTCGACTGGTCCACCCGCCCCCTGCCCGAGCCCTGGCTGCGGTACGCCGCCCTCGACGTGGAGCTCCTGATCGACCTGCGCGACGCGCTGGAGGACGAGCTGGAGCAGCAGGGCAAGCTGGAATGGGCCCGGGAGGAGTTCGACGCCATCGCCTCGGCGCCGCCCGCCCCGCCCCGCAAGGACCCCTGGCGCCGCACCTCGGGCATGCACAAGGTCCGCCGCCGCCGTCAGATGGCGGTCGTCCGCGAGCTGTGGAACGCCCGGGACCAGGTGGCCCAGCGCCGCGACGTCTCCCCCGGCAAGGTGCTCGGCGACGCCGCGATCGTGGAGGCCGCGCTCGCGCTGCCCGCCAACGTGGCTGCGCTCACCGCACTGCCGGGATTCGGCCACCGGATGGGCCGCCGTCAGCTGGAGCAGTGGCAGGCGGCCGTGGAGCGGGCGAAGGCGCTGCCGGAGTCGGAGCTGCCGCAGCCCGGCCAGCAGCCGGCCGGTCCGCCGCCCCCGCGCTCCTGGGCCGACAAGGACCCGGCCGCCGCGGCCCGGCTCTCGGCGGCCCGCACGGCCGTCTCCGAGCTGGCCGAGCGGCTCCACATGCCGCAGGAGAACCTGATCACCCCGGACACCGTGCGCCGGGTCTGCTGGGAGCCGCCGAAGATCGTGACGCCGAGCGCCGTCGAGGACACGCTCGCCGGGTACGGGGCCCGGCACTGGCAGATCGAGCAGGTCGGCCCGCTCCTGGTCCGGGCGCTCGCCGCCACCGCCTGACCCGCTCACGCGGACGCCACCCCCGGTCACCGGCCGGGGGTTCTCCGCTGTCCGGGGCCAGGTCCGGAGCCTGTCCGGGCCCGGCGCGAGCCCCGTCCGGGCCCTGTTCGCGGTCCGAACCGATGGTCGAAATCGCGCCAGGTTCGGAGCCTTAGCCTCCGCCTCACGAGCGCTTCGACGGGTACCGGACCGATGTGACCTTCGACGCTCCGGCCATGGGGGGTGGGCAGTCTGGTTACCCGCAAGTAGCATGAGGGCAGGCGGTGCGCCCCACGGGCGTGCCCCGCAGCAGTGCCATCCCGCACCCTGGAGGAGAGCCATCGTGCCTCGTACCATCCGGGACGTCGTCTTCGTCGACGGCGTCCGCACCCCGTTCGGCAAAGCGGGCCCGAAGGGCATCTACCACGAGACCCGCGCCGACGATCTCGTCGTGAAGGCCATCCGGGAGCTGCTGCGCCGCAACCCGGACCTGGACCCGAAGAAGATCGACGAGGTCGCCATCGCCGCGACCACCCAGATCGGCGACCAGGGCCTCACCCTCGGCCGTACCGCCGGAATCCTGGCCGGTCTGCCGCAGTCCGTCCCCGGCTACTCGATCGACCGCATGTGCGCGGGCGCGCTGACCGCCGTCACCTCGACGGCCGGTTCCATCGCCTTCGGCGCGTACGACGTCGTCGTGGCCGGTGGCGTCGAGCACATGGGCCGCCACCCGATGGGCGAGGGCGTCGACCCGAACCCGCGGTTCGTGTCGGAGAAGCTGGTCGACGAGTCCGCCCTCTTCATGGGCATGACGGCGGAGAACCTGCACGACCGCTACCCCACGATCACCAAGCAGCGCGCCGACGAGTACGCGGTGCGTTCGCAGGAGAAGGCCGCCAAGGCGTACGCCAACGGCAAGATCCAGCAGGACCTCGTACCGGTGTCGGTGCGCCGCACCAACGCCGAGGCGGGCGAGACGGGCTGGGGCCTGGTCACCGCCGACGAGCCGATGCGCCCGGGCACCACCCTGGAGTCCCTGGCCAACCTGAAGACCCCGTTCCGCGCCCACGGCCGCGTGACGGCCGGTAACGCCGCGGGTCTCAACGACGGCGCCACCGCATCCCTGCTCGCCGCCGAGGACGTCGCCCGCGAGCTGGGCCTCCCGGTCAAGATGCGCCTCGTCTCCTACGCCTTCGCGGGCGTCGAGCCGGAGGTCATGGGCTACGGCCCGATCCCGGCGACGGAGAAGGCGCTGGCCCAGGCCGGTCTGACCATCGACGACATCGGTCTCTTCGAGATCAACGAGGCGTTCGCCGTGCAGGTGCTCGCCTTCCTGGAGCACTACGGCATCGCCGACGACGACGCCCGCGTGAACCAGTACGGCGGCGCGATCGCGTACGGCCACCCGCTCGCCTCCTCCGGTGTCCGGCTCATGACGCAGCTGGCCCGGCAGTTCGAGGAGCAGCCCGAGGTCCGCTACGGCCTGACGACGATGTGCGTCGGCTTCGGCATGGGCGCCACGGTCATCTGGGAGAACCCGAATTTCGACGGAGGCAACAAGTGAGCTCCACCACTGAGCTTCTGAAGGGTGCGGCCGAGCAGTTCCCCGGCGAGGTCGTCACGCAGGCGCACGTACGCCACCTGGACCTGCCGTCCGGTGCCGGGCGGTTCGCGCTCATCACGCTGGACAACGGCCTGGACCACACCAAGCCGACCACCTTCGGACCGCAGTCGCTGGCGAACCTGAACGCCGCGATCGACCAGGTCGAGAAGGAGGCGTCGGACGGCACCATCACCGGTGTCGGCATCACCGGCAAGCCGTTCATCTTCGCGGTCGGCGCCGACCTCAAGGGCGTCGAGCTGCTCGGCCGCCACGAGGACGCGCTCGCCATCGGCAAGGGTGGCCACGACGTCTTCCGCCGCCTCTCCGGCCTCGCGGTCCCCACCTTCGCGTACTACAACGGCGCGGCGATGGGCGGCGGTGTCGAGGTCGGTCTGCACTGCTCCTACCGCACCGTCTCCACCGCCATCCCGGCGTTCTCGCTGCCCGAGGTCTTCCTCGGCCTGGTCCCCGGCTGGGGCGGCTGCGCGCTGCTCCCGAACCTGATCGGCGCGGACCGCGCGGTCTCGGTGATCATCGAGAACTCGCTCAACCAGAACCGTCAGCTCAAGGGCAAGCAGGTCTTCGAGCTCGGGATCGCCGACGCGATCTTCGAGGGCGCGGACTTCCTGGAGCAGTCGCTGATCTGGACCGCGGCCGTCCTCAAGGGCGAGCTCGCCGTCGAGCGCCCCGAGATCGACCGCGGCGAGGGCTGGGACGCGGCCGTCGCCCGCGGCCGGGCCATCGCGGACTCCAAGGTGCACGGCGCGGCCCCGGCGGCGTACCGCGCGCTGGACATCATCGCGGCGGCCAAGGACGGCGACCTGTCCGCCGGCTTCGACGCCGAGGACCAGGCGCTCGCGGACCTGATCATGGGCGGCGAGCTGCGCAGCGGCATCTACGCCTTCAACCTGGTCCAGAAGCGCGCCAAGCGCCCGGCCGGTGCCCCGGACAAGAACCTGGCCCGCCCGGTCACCAAGGTCGGCGTCGTCGGCGCCGGTCTGATGGCCTCGCAGCTGGCGCTGCTGTTCCTGCGCCGCCTTGAGGTACCGGTCGTCCTCACGGACATCGACCAGGAGCGCGTCGACAAGGGTGTGGGCTACGTCCACGCCGAGATCGAGAAGCTCCTCGGCAAGGGCCGCATCAACCAGGACAAGGCCAACCGTCTCAAGGGCCTGGTCTCCGGTGTCCTCGACAAGGCCGAGGGCTTCGCGGACGCGGACTTCATCATCGAGGCCGTCTTCGAGGAGATCGGCGTCAAGCAGCAGGTGTTCGCGGAGGTCGAGGCGGTCGCCCCGGCGCACGCGATCCTCGCCACCAACACCTCCTCGCTCTCGGTGACCGAGATGGCGTCGAAGCTGAAGAACCCGGAGCGGGTCGTCGGCTTCCACTTCTTCAACCCGGTCGCGATCCTCCCGCTGCTGGAGATCGTGCGCGGCGAGCAGACCGACGACGCCTCGCTGGCGACGGCGTTCGGTGTGGCCCGCAAGCTGAAGAAGACCGCGGTCCTGGTGAAGGACGCCCCGGCGTTCGTCGTCAACCGCATCCTCACCCGCTTCATGGGCGAGATCCAGAACGTCATCGACGAGGGCACCCCGGTCGAGGTCGCGGAGAAGGCCGTCGAGCCGCTCGGCCTGCCGATGTCCCCGCTGGTCCTTCTGGAGCTGGTCGGCCCGGCGATCGGCCTGCACGTCTCCGAGACCCTGAACCGCGCCTTCCCGGAGCGCTTCACGGTCTCCGAGAACCTCGCGGCGGTCGTGAAGGCCGGCAAGCGCGGCTTCTACGTCTACGACTCCGGCGCGCCGGTCCTCGACCCCGAGGTCGCCGCCCTCCTCAAGCAGGGCGACACCGTCCTCACCGAGGAGCAGACCCGCGACCGCGTGCTCGACGCGGTGGCGCAGGAGATCGGCCTGATGCTGGACGAGGGCGTCGTCGCCGAGGCCCAGGACATCGACCTGTGCCTGATCACCGGCGCGGGCTGGCCCTTCCACCTGGGCGGCATCACGCCGTACCTGGACCGTGAGGGCGTCTCCCAGCGGGTGAACGGCAAGCCGTTCCTGGCGCAGGGCGTGGCGAGCGTCCCGGCCTAGTCCCCGATACGGGAAGGGGCCCGGCGCACCGTTCGGTGTGCCGGGCCCCTCTGCGTTCGTACGGTGTCAGCGTCCCGCTGCGGAGGGACGCAGCACTCCCGGTGCGGCGCCCAGGTCACCGACATGGACCGTCACCCGTCCTCGCACGGGGACGCCGGTGCCCGGGTCGAGGACGTAGTCGAACCAGTCGTACCCCAGGTGGCCGTGGAACGGGTCGTAGATCACCGATCCGTCCGGCTCGACCGCGGTGACCCCGTGCCGGGCCGGGCCGACGCCGATGAGCCGTACGCCCTCCCCCAGCCCGTCGGCGAGGCCCTTGAGGACCCCGCGGTGGCCCGGCAGCAGCAGCATGCTGCGGCCCTGCGGGGGCAGGGCCGCGATCCGGAAGCCGCGGTCCTTGAGGGAGGAGGTCGTTGAGGTGAGGCCTGTACCGCCGCCGGCGATGATGCCCGCGCGCAGGACGGGGACCAGGAAGGCGTCGGGCGGCACATAGGCGTTCACCCGGAGGGTGAACCTGGCGATCCGCTCCACGCCGGGTGTGGTCGACGTGGCGTAGCGGTCGCCGGTGGGCAGCAGCTTGAGACCGGCCAGGTTCTCGATGGTGGCGACCCGGGTGAACGAGTCCGCCATCAGGTAGCCGTAGAAGCGGGCGCCGTCGCCCTCCGGGGTGAGGATCCACTCGCAGGCGATCTGCTCACCGGGCCGCACCGGCAGCCCGGGGTCGCGGTCGCAGCGCAGCTCCGAACGGCAGACGATCGAGGGGTTGTCCTGCTGGACGCTGTGCAGGCGCGCCAGGGTGAAGGTGCTCATGAGGGTTCCGCCTCCCAGCCCGTGCCCAGGGTGCGTGCCCGGGTCAGCTCGTGGTGGGTCGCGTCGTCGAGCCAGGTCACCGCGTCCGGCGGGAAGTGCGCGCGGTCGAGGTCGACGGCCCACTGCGCGGGCACGACCTGCTCCGCCACCAGCGAGTAGGCGACGAAGCGGGCGCAGGCGAGGGCACCGTCCGGCGTCATATGGACCGGGTCGCGCAGCCCTTCGGGGTAGTTCGGGTGTTCGCCCGGCTCCAGGTTGACGAAGAAGGGCCGTACGCCTTCGGGCCCGAGCTCCGCCCACCACTGGTGGCTCCGGTTGTACAGGTCGACGTAGGGGACGCTGCATTCGGCCGCCACGTCGGCCATCGCCATCGGGTACTCCGTGATGCTCCTCGGCAGGTTGCCGTGGGCGTCGTGGGTGTCGCGTTCCGGCGGGCTGACGAGGACCGGGTGGGCGTTGCGCTCGCGGGCCCCGTCGATGAACGCCCGCAGGTGCACGGGGAAGTCGCCGTAGGCCTCGGTGTGGAGCCACTCGTCCGGTTTGGCGTCGTTGATCCCGAAGCAGATGAGCAGGTAGTCGCCCGGGGCGATGTTCGCCAGGATCCAGTCGAGCCGGCCCCGCTCGTGGAAGGTCCGCGCGCTCGCCCCGGCCCGGGCACAGTTCACGACCTCGATCTCCGGCGTGAGGAAGAAGTGCAGCACCTGCCCCCAGCCGGTCATGGGGGCCTTGCTGACTTCGCGCGTCACGGTGGACGAACCGCCGGCCAGGAAGATCCTGGGCGGCCGCGGCGGCTGGTGGAACCCCTCAGACAGCACGCTCCCAGCCGCCCTTCTCCTGGATGTGCGGAGCGCCGTGGAAGCCGGCGTCGGCGAGCGGCGCCATCTCGGGGGCCGGCAGCAGTTCCGCCACCGGGCCGGCCGGGCCGAGGGCGATGGCGCTCGCATCGCCGAGGGCGTCGATCTCCTCGTACACCCGCGCGCAGTTCCCGCCGCCCCGGTGCGCGAAGAAGTACTCGGCGCGCTCCCGGTAGGGACTCTGGACCGTGAACTTCCGGGCCATGGCCGCGATGATCTCGTCGACGGCGGTGTCGACGGTGCGGCAGACCGGGCCGAAGCCGTCCTCCGACAGGTTGAAGTAGCCCCGCTTGTAGTGCCGTCCGTAGAAGTCCTCCTCGTCGAAGGGGACATGGACCAGCGGGATTCCCATGTAGGCCACGTCGAAGAAGACCGAGGAGTAGTCCGTGACCATGAGGGAGCACTCCTTCATGGCCTGTTGGACATTGCGGGTCTTCGGGTCGGCGACCTGGATGGCGGGCGAGTCCAGGCGGAAGTGGTGCAGGTGCGGCCGGATCTCGTAGTGGGGGAAGAACTCCAGGTCGACGCCGAAGTGTTCCAGCGCCTCGGCAAGCCTCCGGTCGGAGAGCAGCGACCGGTAGAACCGGAAGTACTCGGACTGGGTGAAGGCCGTCTTGGCCGGTCCGGCCGCCTTCTTGTAGGAGGCCGTCACGATCCACTGCCGCCAGGTCGGCATGAGCAGGATCCGCGGCCGCTCCGTCGCCTCCCGGCGCAGGGCGTCGAAGCGGGGCAGGCCCGCCAGCACCGCGCGGTCGCCGAACCCGGCCTCCAGTGCGAGGTATTCGCGTTCCTGGCGGCCGGCGGCGACGATCAGGTCGTAGCTGGTGATCCGCTGATCGATCCCGGACGTGACGTCGTTGTAGCTGATGCCGTGCGTCAGGAAGACCCGCTGGTACTTGACCAGCTCGCCGAAGCGGTGCAGGAAGAGCACCTTCCGGTAGCCGTCGGGCACCAGATAGGACTCGGAGTCGTACGAGCCGATCAGTTTGGTCGCGTGCAGCAGGTACATCCGGTGCTTGAAGGAATTGAGCTTGAGCACCCTGCCGAACCCGGCGACCTTGGCGTGGTCGGGGGACTTCCCGTCGATGACGTAATACGCCTTGCGGCGCTTGCGGTTGGTCCGTATCCACTTGAAGAAGTGGTACGAGTTGTCCTGGGCGGTGTCCGACCGCTCACCGATGAGCCAGATCTCCCGGGAGTTGAGGAACGGGTAGGTCAGCCAGTAGGCGAGCCGCATCCGCCAGCCCGGGTTGCGGGTCTTGAGGATGCGGATCTCGCGGGCGGTGCGCCACAGCGCGTGCTTGGCCCGGGCCCGGAGCTTCCGGTCGACGAGCCGCAGGTGAAGCGCCTCCTGGGCGCCGATGGTGAGCATGTAGGGGTGCCGGCCGATCCGCCCGGGGCCCTTGAGACGGTGGAGCGGCAGCCGCGCCTTCATGATGACGTTGCGGTGGCGCACCCCGTCCACCCGGTGGACGCGGAGCCGGAAGTCCCCGACCCCGAAGCCGCCGCGGACCAGGTCCGCGAGAGGGATCTCGGCGTACCAGCCGGCGTACAGGTCACGGTTGTTGCGGGTGTTCCACAGGTCGCGGCGGGCCACCTGCCGCAACGGGACGCTGATCTTGGCCTTCGCCGTCTGGTGGACGAACTCCAGCCGGTTGTCCAGGGGGCCGCTGATGTCCATGCCGGGGAAGGCCATGCAGCCCTCCACCACCAGCACGTCGCCTCGGGTACGGACCGACTCGACCACGACGTTGGGGTCGTTGACCCGGGCGGTCCGGGTGTTCCCGGCACCGCCGTCGAAGTCGCGGTGGAACCCGTCGTCGTCGATCTCCAGCCGCAGGGGCGCCTCGGCGAGGGCGGGCGCCGGATCGCAGAAGAGCTCCAGGTTGCCGCTCTTGGCCGCGTAGTGGTCGAGCTGCTGGGCCGGGTTGGTCGCGTACTCCAGGATGATGTCGTCGGGTATCTCCGCGTAGTGGCGGTGGAGGTCCGGGAACATCTCCTCCAGCTGCCTGCGGCCCATGACGCTGCGGGCGTTGCAGAGGAAGCCCTTGTAGGTACGCGTCACATAGCGCTGGAACATCCGCCGGACGTCGGCCGGCTCGGTGACGGTGTAGTTCAGCAGGAAGTGGTTGAGCCGCAGGTGGTCCCGGTAGTTCGCCGGTTTGCTCCAGAGGGAGTCCATGATGGACGACCCGTCCGGGCGGCCCCGGTAGTAGTAGACCGGGCGGTCGACGATGCTGATCGCCTCGGCCCGCAGCATGCTCGGCAGGGTGACCCAGGCGTCCTCGAAGTGGACTCCCTCGCCGAAGCGCACCCCCAGGCGGCGCAGCAGGCTGGTGCTGAACACCTTGTTGCAGGCGGAGCCGCTGAAGATCAGGTCCGGCACCGAGGCCAGGTCGTCGATCCGGCGGTCGCCGCTGCCGAAGTACTGCTTCCAGGGGCCGTAGGGGCGGTCCGGGAAGTTCACCAGATCCCCGACGACCACCTCGGAGCCGTCCCGCCAGGCGGCTTGGAGCATCAGGGAGAGGGCCTGCTCGCCGAGGATGTCGTCGGAGTCGAGGAAGGTGACGTAGGGGGCGGTGACGAGGTCGAGGCCGTTGTTACGGGCGTTGCCGAGCCCGCCGTTCTCCTGGTGGACCACGGTCACGTTGGCGTAGTGGAGCGCGAAGTCGTCCAGGATCTGCGGCGTCTCGTCGGTCGCGCCGTCGTCGACCAGGATGACCTGGGTGGCGGCGAAGCCCTCCTGGGCCGCGATGGAGGAGAGGCAGTCGTCGAGGTACTGGGCGACGTTGTAGCAGGGGACGACGACCGCCATCTCGAAGGGGTGGTCCTGAGTGGCGAACGGGCGGTGGAGCCGGCCGCGCCACCACATCCACGGTGCGTCGGGGTCGTTCTGGGCGGACTCGAAGGTGCGGTGGCCGGCGGTCGCGCCGCGCAGGGCCAGGTTGCCGCTGACGGTGCGGTAGCCCTCGAACTCCTCGTCGTCCGAGGTGAAGCGGAGCCCGCCGAGTTCGGCGTCGCGCACGTTGAGGGGGGAGCGCGACCGCGCCCGGTTCCACTCGACGACGAGGGAGACGTTCCAGACGGTGCTGTCCGCGTACGTGTCACCGATGAGGGCCGCGAGGTCCGCCGCCCCGCCGAAGGAGACGAAGCGGTCGTCGATCTCGACGCCCGGGACGGGGGCCGTGATGTCCTTCTTGGTGTGCCGGTTGCGCACGGCCAGGGTGAGCTTGAGGTCGTCACCGGCCTTGATGCGCCCGAACCGGTTGACCAGCCGGCCCTGGAACCGGAACTTCGACGGCGCGTCCAGCGACCAGGTGTCGAGCTGGGCGAAGAGCGGCTCACGGGCGAGCTTGTCCTGTGTCAGCCCGAGCTCGGTGACGTCGAGCATGCGCCGGGCGTCCGGCAGGTGCAGGTGGTCGCCCGACCAGTAGACGCGGCCCTCGTCCTCCAGGAGGAAGGACGACAGCACGCTCTTGCGCTGGGCGTAGTCCAGCGTCGTCAGCGCCGCCTCGATCTCCTGGTACATGACGAGGTACGCCCGCACGCGGTCGACCGGGTCGCACAGCTCGAAGGCCTCGTCGCTGACCGTGCGGAGATAGCTGCTCGCGATCTCGGCGAAGCCCTGCTGGAACTCCGGGTCGCCCTCGGAGAGCGCCCGCATGTAGAGCCGGAGGTCGTGCGCGAGGAACTTGGAGTCCTTGCGCACCTTGAGCTGCCACAGCCCCCGGTCCAGGAGGAAGGCGTCGGTGGCGCGGTGCACGGCGACCCGGTCCGTGATGCTGCGCAGCTCACCGGTGCGGCCGGTGATGGATGCGCCGTCGGGCTCCCACATCCACCGGTAGACGGGGTCGGTGACGATGGTGATGCCGTCGGCCAGGCAGCCCGCGACGGTGGAGAAGTAGGTGTCCTCGTAGAAGACCCCCTCGGGGAACCACACGCCCGATCCGCGCAGGAAGTCCACCCGGTAGAGCTTCGCCGCCGCGATGGGGTCGGTCAGCATCAGCGGGAACTCGGCCAGGCCCGGCACCGTACGCGCCATCGCGTACACCTCCGGCGCCCATCCCTCGGTGTCGCCGGTGGCCCGGTTGACCCGGACCGCCCGGCCGGCGGTGATGTCGCTGCCGCTCTCCAGCGCCCCGGCGAGCAGCAGTTCGCAGGCGCGCGGCGGCAGTTCGTCATCCGCGTCCAGGAACGTCACGTACCGGCCGGCCGCCTGCGCGATGCCCAGGTTGCGGGGTGCGCCGACACCGCCGCTGTTGGTGGGCCTGCGCAGCACGCGGACGCGGTGGTTGTCGCCCGCGAAGCTCTTCACGACGTCGAGGGTGCCGTCGGTGGAGGCGTCGTCCACGACGATCACCTCGACCAGTTCGTACGTCTGGTTGACGGCGGACTGGAGGGCCTTGCCGATCGTCGTGGCCGCGTTGTAGGCGGGGATGACGACGGTGACCCAGACGTCGGGGGTGTCCTGTTCGTAGCTCATCGAGGCTCCCTCACTCGCCCGGGCGACCGTGCTGCTGCGGCTGGTGGGTGTGGGGGGCTGCGTACAGGGGCCGGATCTGTGTCCGGGTGGCGGCCCCGTCGTCGTAGGGACGCTCGTAGGTCTGCGGGAAGTCCTGCGCGTACGGCGGCGGCCATTCGTCGCGGACCGGCGGCTCGTAGGGGTCCGTGTAGGGCTGGTCCGTGTAGGGCTGGTCCGTGTAGGGCTGGTCCGTGTAGGGCTGGTCCGTGTAGGGCTGGGGGTACGGGTGGAAGCCCGGGTCGTCCTCCGGCTGCGGGTTCAGCAACTCGGCGTCGGCCAGGATCTGTTCCGGCACTCCGCGGCGGTGCCGGCCGCGGTGGAGGTGGGGGGATATGGTCCCGGACGTGCTCGGGGCGTTCGCGTTCAGCTCGGCCATGACCTCGGTGAAGTCGCGGGTGGAGAGCCAGAACTTGTACATGATGATGAGCTCGAACAGGCCCATCAGCACGGCCGAGACCAGGACCGTCATCAGGATGTGGCCGATCAGCGGCCCCACGATGAAGATGAACATCTGGAACTCGATACCGCTGATGAGGTGCGGCCTGATCCGGCTGCGCAGCAGGGCCTGGCGCACCCTGCGGTACCAGGGGAACCGGTGGCGGAACTGGGCGTGCAGGTCGACGACCTGACCGGCGCCCGCCTGCTTGAGCAGTTCGGCCTCGGCCTCGGGGTGGTCGCGCAGGAGGTCCTCCATGAACTGGACCTTCGGCGCCTCCTCCTCGCCCCGGGAGGCCTGGGCGGCAAGCTCCGCCTCGCGCTGCTCCTGGGTGACCTTCTCGATCTTCGCCCGCATCGACATGCGCATCTTGTAGATCTGGAGGGCGTCGACATAGCGGAGCATGTCGAGGAAGACCACCGCCAGGGCGGCGAGGAGAAACCTTTCGTCCTCGGTGCGGAGGTACTGGCCGCCCATCAGGGCCAGGGCGCAGAACAGCACCCGGATACGGTCGAAGACGTAGTCGAGCCAGCCGCCGAAGACCGTGCCGTTGCCCTTGAGCCGGGCGAGCTTTCCGTCGATGCAGTCGAGGATGAAGCTCAGGTGGTAGAGCGCCGCCCCGATGACGAGGGACTGCGTGTCCCCCTTGAGGAAGAACCCGGCCGAGCCGAGGCCGATGAAGAGCGCCGCCCACGTGACCCGGTTGGGGGTGATGAAGCCGAACCGCGCCATGACGATGAGCATGCGGGTCGCGACCGGGTCGACCAGGGCCACCGTCCACCAGGCGTCACGTTTCTTGCAGGTGAGCTTCTGGACAGCACGCAGGGAGAGTTTGGCCATGACCCCTCAGTCACGAGAACGACAGCGAACCCCCCGGGCCTCGCACGGGGGGCCTCCATGTTCACGTAACCCCCGTGGGTTCTTCACATGAGAGACACTTGGACTTTATCAAAACCTGAACTGCAAACCGCCAGGTTTGTCATCGATGAGATGTCAGGGCGATCAACAATGACGAGCCGTCGTCACACTGCGTTCCACGCGCCGAAGTGGAAGGCCCCGGTCGGTGACAGACGGTTCGCCACCGACAGCCGGCCCTTCGCGCCGACGGTTGCCAACGTCACTCCCCCGGTGCGGTCGCGGACCATCGCGGGCAGCAGGGGTGAGGGGGCGCCGAGGTCGTCCCACCAGACCCCCGCCTCGGGCCGCCCCTGGGCATGGGCGCCCACCACACACGCGCCGTCGGGCCCGGAGCGTACGAGAGCGGAGTAGGTCCAGCCCTCCGACTCGACGCCCGGCACTCCGGTGACCGGTCCCGCCCCGTCCGCGCCGCCGAGCGGCAGCACGGACGCGGTCTCCGGCTGCCAGACGCAGGGCTCGTTGGTGCGCAGGTCCCGGAAGAGGAGCGTGCCGGGCTCGGGGCCGGCCGCCAGCGATCCCGGCGCCGGGGAGACGGCGATGCTCCGGTCCTCGGTCCAGGGCGCGCCGGCCCCGGGCCGGAACCACCGCACCACGGCGGCGGAGTCCCGGGCGCGGGCGAAGACCTCGACGTCCCCCCGGGCGGTGACGACGGTCACGATCTCGTCCGCGATCCGGACCCCGCTCAGGTGCTGCCACGGCGTCCAGTCACCGTCCGCCCCCTGCATGCGGTAGCTGACGCTGTGTCCGAAGTTCCGGGCGAAGACGAGGAGCGCGCCGGACGCGTCGAAGGCCGCCGCCGGGAACCCGCCCTCGCGGCTCTTGTGCCCGTCCCCGGGGTTGGGGCTGCCGAGGGAGTGCCACGGGGTGAGGGGGCCGCCGGTGCGGTACTGCGCGGCCCGGACGACGGACACGTCCTCGCCGCCGTCCCTACGCCGCGTCCTGCGGAGCGCGAAGAGGTGCACGAATCCGTACGGGTCACGGCAGACGGTCAGGGCGGGCATCAGCCGGGGCCCGGGGAGGGTCTCGGGCCCCCGCCAGTCGCGGCCGCCCGGTTCGGTCTGGGTCCAGCGCAGCACTCCGCCCGCCGAGGGCAGGAAGGCGGTGAGCCTTCCGTCGAAGCCCTCGGCCAGCCAGTTCACCGTCGGCGGGTAGCGCAGCGGAGCGGTGATGTCGCCCCGCTCGTCCGCACCGGCCCTGCGGCATTCGACGAAGACCGGCTCCCCCGTGGCGAGTTGGTGGTCACGGGCGGCCGCGAGCGCGTCGAGGGCCGTGGTGGCGTGGCCGGGTGGTACGTCGTACGCGGGCACGCCGGTGCTCTCGTCGTACGCCGACCGGACCGGGTCGGGGTCCTGTACGAGCAGCCGCTGCGGGCGGAGCTCGCGGAACTCCTTGAGCAGGCTCTCCCGGCCACGCCCCTGCGGCCCGCCGAGCGTGCGCGGGGCGTGGGCCACCCGGCAGCCGCGCCCCTCGGCTTCGGCGAGGGCCCGGTCCAGGGCGGCCCGGCCCTCCTTGCCGTCCTCCTCGGAGCAGATCACGCCGATGGCGACGGCACGCTGCCCGGCGACGAACGGCACCGCGTCCCGGTGCTTCGCGACGACGACCGTCACCCTCGGGAGGGCGGCGGTACTCATATCCGCCTCCAGTCGCTGAGGGTCAGGCCCTGGCCGTCCTCCTGGCGGGCGACCGCCGGCCGGCCCTCGGTGTCCAGGGCCGCCACCACCACGCGCCCGTGGCCGTCCCGAGCGAGCGACGGATCCCCCTGGCAGCGCATCGCGGTGTCGGTCCACCACACACCGGACTGCTCGCCCTCGGTCGCGCACACCCCGAGGGTGACGGTCCCGGCGATGCCCCGGACGGCCAGCACCGTGCAGTCGACGCCGTCCAGTTCGGTCCGCAGAGCGGCGATACGGCCGTCCGCCGGGGCCCCGCCCAGCGGCACGGGCCACGAACCGGGACGCAGGGCGACCACGCCCCCGCCGGCCGCGTCGGTCAGGTAGTACGTGATCCGGCCGGCCGCGGTCTCCAGCGGGGCCACCGAACCCGGCACCGGAACCACCTGTGCCTCGTCCCCCCGCTCCATGGGCCTTCCGGGCGTCAGCTGGCGCAGGTGCAGGGCCGACACCCGGGTGGGGACGAGAACCTGCACCAGGGCGTCCGAGGTCGCCGCCGGGGCCGGACCGTCCGTCGCCCCGGCCGCGTCGAGCACGGACCAGGGGACCCAGGCCCCCTTCCGGTTCTCACGGCGCAGCGCCACACCGCCGGGACCGGTCGGCACACAGACGTAGAGAGCTCCGTCGGACCGGACGACCCCTGTCGGCGCCCCCACCTCCGCGGCCTTCTCGATCTCCTTGAAGGGGTTCCCGAGCGAGTGCCACGGGGTCATGGGCCGGCCCGTCTGGTACTGGGTGGCGTACATGACGTCGACGTGGGACAGGCCGTCGGCCCTCGGGCGGGTCCGGAGCCCCAGGAAGTGCACGTAGCGGTCCTGTCCGTGCACCACGTCGAGGTGGGTGATCCCCTTGGCGGAGAGGGATTCCGGCCCCTGCCACCGGGAGCCGCCCGCCGTGGTCTGCGTCCACCGCAGGATCGTGTCCTCGGCATGGACGTAGGCCGTCAGCCTGCCGTCGTATCCGGTGACCAGCCACGGGCCGCCCAGGGGGCGGGTGGAGGCGGTCGGGGCGGAACCGTTCCGTGGTGCGGCGAGGCGCGGGGAGGCGCTTGGCATGCTGGTGGTCACCCTCCGGGGCTGGTGGCCCTCGCCGGGCGAGGGGGGCAGGTCGGTCGTGGGGGCAGGGCAGGGCAGGGTCGGTCAGGCGGTGGCGGCAGGGCAGGGTCCGGCAGGCGGTGGCGGCAGGGCAGGGCCCGTCAGGTGGTGGGGGACTCGGCGGACGTCCGGCGCGCGGCCGGGTGGAGCCCGCACCAGCCTTCCCAGGCCGAAGCCACCATCGCGCGGACGTCGTGGCGGGCCGACCAGCCCAGCTCCCGCGCGATGCGGTCGGCCGAGGCGACGACCCGGGCCGGGTCGCCGGGCCTGCGGGGGGCGGAGACCGGCTCGGCGGCGGGGCCGTACCCGGTCACCTCGCCGATCAGGTCGATCATCTCGCGTACCGAAACGCCTTCACCGCGGCCGATGTTGACCGTCAGATCCGTTCCGGGGCCACGGCCGAGGAGAGCCTTGGCCGCCGCCAGATGGGCCGAGGCGATGTCCTCGACGTGGATGAAGTCGCGCTCGCAGGTGCCGTCCGCGGTGTCGTAGTCGTCGCCGAAGACCACCGGCGCGGCGCCCTCGGTGAGCTTCTCGAAGACCATGGGCACGAGGTTGAAGACGCCGGGGTCGACGAGGTGGGGGGCCGCCGCGCCCGCCACGTTGAAGTAGCGCATCGAGGCGGTCGCCATGCCGTGGGCCCGCCCCGCCGCCCGCACCATCCACTCACCGGCCAGCTTGGTCTCGCCGTACGGGTTGACCGGGGCGCACGGCGTGTCCTCCGTGACCCGCTTCACGTCCGGCATGCCGTACACGGCGGCCGACGAGGAGAACAGGAACGCGCGCACCCCGCTGTCCGCCGCCGCCTCCAGCAGCGTCCCGAGCCCCTGGACGTTCTCCCGGTAGTAGTGGAGGGGCCGCTCCATGGACTCCGCGACCTGCTTCTTCGCCGCGAGGTGCACGACTCCGCGCACCGAAAGATCGCTCATCGCGCGCCGCAGGCAGGCGGCGTCGAGCGTCGCCCCGTGCACGAAGGGGACGCCGTCGGGGACGCGCGCACGGTCTCCGGTGGAGAGATCGTCGTAGACGGCGACGGGTTCACCGGCCGCCATCATGGCGCGCACGACGTGGGCCCCGATGTAGCCTGCACCGCCCGTTATCAACCAAGTCATGAGCGAATAATAGTTCGACGCGCCCACGGCCCCTTATCCACGTCGGCCCATCCGTGCCAGGGCTCATCTGTTCTATAGTGCTCGGTCTGTCGAACATTCACGGACCGGTCACACCCCCCACCCGAGTCCCCCGCACTCCCCTGCTCCCTGGGCGAAGAGATATGAGGACTCGAGCACGATGAGCCATGACGAGACGGCACCCGGCCCCCGCGCCTCCCGACGCGCGGCGAAACCGCGCAAGCGCCGCCGCGGCCTGAAGATCACCCTCGGTGTCCTGCTCGTCCTGCTGCTCGCCGGCGGGGGCACCGTCTACTGGCTCTACAGCCAGCTCGACGGCAACATCAAGGGCGTCGACATCAACAAGGCGCTCGGTGAGGACCGTCCGGAGAAGCTCCCCACCAGCGGGCAGAACCTGCTGGTCCTGGGCTCGGACTCGCGGGCCGGAGCGGAGAACAAGGAGCTGGGCGGCGGCGGGAGCGTGAGCGGCGCCCGCTCCGACACCGCGCTGGTGGTCCACATACCCGAGGGCCGGGCGAAGGCCGTCGCCGTCTCCATACCGCGCGACACCCTGGTGACCCGGCCCGAGTGCGTCAAGGACGGCGGCTCGACGGTGCCCGCCAAGGACCGCGTCATGTTCAACTCCGTCTACTCCCAGGTCGGTCCGGCCTGTGTGGTGAAGACGGTGGAGAAGATGTCCGGCGTCCGCATCGACCACTACCTGGAGATCAACTTCGCCGGGTTCAAGGATCTGGTCGACGCCATCGGCGGGGTCACCGTCGACGTGCCGCAGGACATCGACGACAAGGCGAGCGGGCTGAACCTCACCGCGGGCCCGCAGAAGCTGGACGGCACCGAGTCCCTCGCCTACGTACGGACCCGGCACGGCATCGGCGACGGCAGCGACCTCGGCCGTATCGGGCTCCAGCAGCAGTTCCTGATCGCCCTGCTGAGCGAGGTCAAGTCGCAGGACCTGCTGGGCAGCCCGACGAACTCGTACAAGATCGCCAAGTCGGCCACCAAGTCGCTCACCACCGACTCGGGGCTCGCCTCGCTCACCTCGCTGGCGGAGTTCGGCCGCTCGATGAACGGGGTCGACCCGGCATCGATGGAGACGATCATGCTGCCGGTGGCGTACGACAAGATCGACCCGAACCGTGTGGTCGCCGCCGAGCCGCAGGCCGGTCAGCTGTGGAAGGCGATCCGCGAGGACACCTCGATCCCCGAGGAAGCGAAGAAGTCCCCCGCCACCGGCGGCTGACGGTCCATCGCGGCCCGCTCGCCGTGGCACCCTGCCGGGATGAGCGAGGACACGGCGGTACTGGTGATCGTGGACGGAGCCAACGTGGTCGGGTCCGTGCCCGACGGCTGGTGGCGCGACCGGCGCGGGGCGGCGGAGCGGCTGCGGGACTCCCTGGTCCCGTACGCGACGGCCGGGCTGCCGGGACTGCCCGGCCCGGCCGAGATCGTGCTCGTGGTCGAGGGAGCCGCCCGGGGTGTCGCGTCCGTGGCCGGGGTCCGGGTCGAATCGGCCCCCGGCAGCGGTGACGATCTGATCGCCGGGCTGGCGGCGGCCGCCGGCCCGGACCGCGAGTGCGTCGTCGTCACCGCCGACCGCGGGCTGCGGCAGCGGGTCGAGGCGTACGGGGCCCGGTGCGTCGGGCCCCGTACGGTACGGCCGGCTTCGGACCACGAGCGCCCGTCCTAGGGCCTGTCGTCCAACTGCCGTCGTCGCCCGGAGGGCGGCCGGGCGGCGTCTGGTGCGTGCGATCGCAAGGCGCCGGAATGGTCTTGTAGCGGAGCTACCAGGGCATTTCGGCAACGCCGCGAGCGTGCGTGCCAGGCGTCGCCCGGCAGGCGGCAGTTTGACGACAGGCCCTAGGGGGCGTCCGGCCTTGATCCGCCGGACAGCCCCTGGCGCTCCTCCTTGGCCATTCGGCTGTGGGTGCGCCCGTAGACGAAGTAGATGATCACGCCGAGCACCATCCAGGCGCCGAAACGCACCCAGGTCTCCACCGGAAGATTGAGCATCAGCCAGACCGACGCCGCCACGGAGACGATCGGGAGTAGCGGGACCAGCGGGGTGCGGAAGGCGCGGGGCAGGTCCGGGCGGGTGCGGCGCAGGACCAGCACACCGAGGGCGACGACGACGAACGCGAAGAGCGTGCCGATGTTCACCAGCGTCGCGAGCTCCTCGATGCTGGTGAATCCGGCGATGATCGCGATCAGCACACCGAGCAGGATCGTCGGACGGTACGGGGTGTGGAAGCGCGGGTGGGTCTTGGAGAAGAAGCGCGGGAGCAGACCGTCGCGGCTCATCGCGAAGAAGACCCGGGTCTGGCCGAGCAGCAGGATCATGCAGACCGTGGTGAGACCGACCGCCGCGCCGAAGCTGATCAGGCCGGCGTAGAACGGGTGCCCGGAGGCCTTGAAGGCATCGGCGAGCGGGGCGCTGACGGACAGGTCCTTGTAGTTCTGCATGCCGGTGACCACGATCGACACCGCCACGTAGAGGACCGTGCAGATGATGAGCGAGCCGAGGATGCCGCGCGGCATGTCGCGCTGGGGCAGTTTGGTCTCCTCGGCGGCGGTGGCGACCACGTCGAAGCCGATGAACGCGAAGAACACGATGGAGGCGGCCGTGAAGATGCCCATCACACCGAAGTTGGTCGGTTCGTAGCCGAACATCAGCTGCACCAGCGGGGCGTCCCAGCCGCCGCCCGACTCCTGCCCCTCGGCCGGCGGGATGAACGGCTTGTAGTTCTCGGCCTTGATGAAGAAGAGGCCGGCGATGATCACCATGAGGACCACGCCGACCTTGATCGCCACCACGACCGAGGTGACCCGGGCGGAGAGCTTCATGCCGACCACCAGGATGACGGTCAGCACCAGCACCAGGGCGAAGGCCAGGATGTCGAAGCCGAATCCTTCCGCCACGTCCGTCCCCGAGAGCACGTCGGGCAGGGCCCAGCCGGCGTTGTCCATCAGGGACCGGATGTAGCCGGACCAGCCGACGGCGACCACCGCGGTGCCGAGCGCGAACTCCAGCACCAGGTCCCAGCCGATGATCCAGGCCACCAGCTCACCGAGTGAGGCGTAGGAGAAGGTGTACGCGGATCCGGCCACCGGGACGGTGGAGGCGAACTCCGCGTAGCAGAGCGCGGCGAGACCGCAGACGACGCCCGCGACGACGAAGGCGATCGCGGTGGCGGGGCCCGCCGTCTCCTTGGCCACCTGGCCGGTGAGGACGAAGATGCCGGTGCCGATGATGACGCCGACGCCGAAAACCGTCAGGTCGAGGGCGGAGAGGGACTTCTTGAGCCCGTGTTCCGGCTCCTCGGTGTCGCGGATCGACTGTTCGACGGATTTGGTGCGGAACATGCCCTTTTTTCCGCGGGGTGGTGTGACCTGCGCGCTCACCTGCGTACCTCCACGCACTCGTTGTGAACGCCATGATGCGGACCGAAAAGCGCAGGAACACGCCAGATGGCCCGTTTCATGCGAATGGGCCGGGAGAACCACCCGGACAGGGGTCGTCTTCCCGGCCCATCGGCCCGAAAACAGGTCGGTACAGCTCAGTACCGGTCGGTCGCAGGTCAGTCGCGGGCGGGCTCCACCGCGCGGCTCTCGAAGCGGCCGTCCAGCTTGGCGACCAGACCGGTGACCTGGCGGGCGATGTCCGGGGCGGTCAGTCCGATCTCGGCCATGACCTCGCCGCGGGAGGCGTGGTCGAGGAAGACCGGCGGGATGCCGAAGTCGCGCAGCGGTACGTCGACGCCGGCGTCACGCAGGGCCTGGGCGACGGCGGAGCCGACGCCTCCGGCGCGGCTGTTGTCCTCGACGGTGACGACGACGCGGTGGCGCTCGGCGAGCGGGGCGAGCGCCTCGTCCACCGGTTTGACCCAGCGCGGGTCGACGACGGTGGAGGAGATGCCCTGGGCGTCCAGCAGGTCGGCGATCTCCAGGCACATCGGGGCGAGCGCGCCGACGGAGACGACCAGGACGTCGGGGCGGGCCGCCTTCGGCTCGCGCAGGATGTCCATGCCGCCGGCCCGGCCGACGGCCTTGACCGCCGGGCCGACCGCGCCCTTGGAGAAGCGGACCACGGTGGGCGCGTCGTCCACGGCGACGGCCTCGCGCAGCTGGGCGCGGACCTGGTCGGCGTCGCGCGGGGCGGCGATCCGGAGCGTGGGCACGCACTGGAGGATCGACATGTCCCACATGCCGTTGTGCGAGGCGCCGTCCGTGCCGGTGATGCCGGCCCGGTCCAGGACGAAGGTGACGCCGCACTTG
Organism: Streptomyces cyaneofuscatus; assembly: GCF_033109485.1. Classification (NCBI taxonomy): domain Bacteria; kingdom Bacillati; phylum Actinomycetota; class Actinomycetes; order Kitasatosporales; family Streptomycetaceae; genus Streptomyces; species Streptomyces cyaneofuscatus. Next base: position 1,467,671 of record NZ_CP137002.1, read on the forward strand.
TGCAGGGCGACGTCCATCAGGACCTGGTCGAAGGCGCGGTTGAGGAAGGTCGCGTAGACCGCGAAGACCGGGTGGAGGCCGCCGGTGGCGAGGCCCGCCGCGGAGACCGCGCCGTGCTGCTCGGCGATGCCGACGTCGTAGATCCGGTCCGGGAAGGCCTCCTCGAACTTGCCGAGGCCGACGGGCTGGAGCATGGCCGCCGTGATCGCGACGATGTCCTCGCGCTCGTGGCCGAGCTTGACCATCTCCTCGCCGAAGACGGAGGTCCAGTCGAGGCCGGAGGTGGAGATCGGCAGACCGGTGTCCGGGTGGATCTTGCCGACGGCGTGGAAGCGGTCGGCCTCGTCCTGGAGGGCCGGGGTGTAGCCGCGGCCCTTCTGGGTGATGCAGTGCACGATGACCGGGCCGCCGAAGCGCTTGGCGCGCTGGAGCGCGGACTCCAGGGCCTCGATGTCGTGGCCGTCGATGGGGCCGACGTACTTCAGACCGAGGTCCTCGAACATGCCCTGGGGGGCGATGAAGTCCTTGAGGCCCTTCTTGGCGCCGTGCAGCGTCTCGTAGAGCGGGCGGCCGACGACGGGCGTGCGCTCCAGGATGTCCTTGCCGCGGGCCAGGAACCGCTCGTAACCGTCGGTGGTACGGAGAGTGGCGAGGTGGTTGGCCAGGCCGCCGATCGTCGGAGCGTACGAGCGCTCGTTGTCGTTGACGACGATGACGAGGGGGCGGTCCTTGGCGGCGGCGATGTTGTTCAGCGCCTCCCAGGCCATACCGCCGGTGAGCGCGCCGTCACCGATGACCGCGACGACGTGGTCGTCCTTCTTCAGGACCTCGTTCGCCTTGGCCAGGCCGTCGGCCCAGCCGAGGACCCCGGAGGCGTGGCTGTTCTCGATGATGTCGTGCTCGGACTCGGCCTGCGAGGGATAGCCGGAGAGGCCGCCCTTCATCTTGAGGCGGGAGAAGTCCTGGCGGCCGGTGAGCAGCTTGTGGACGTAGGCCTGGTGGCCGGTGTCCCACAGCACCTTGTCCTGGGGCGACTCGAATACCCGGTGCAGGGCGATGGTGAGCTCGACGACGCCCAGGTTGGGGCCGAGGTGTCCGCCGGTCTTGGACACCGCGTCCACGAGGAAGGTGCGGATCTCGTCCGCGAGCTCCTCCAGCTCACCGAGGCTGAGCCGGTCCAGGTCGCGCGGTCCCTTGATGCGGGTCAGCAGATCCACCCGTGCCTCCTTGCGTTTGAGCTGATCGAGCGTGCCGATCCGATGAGTCTAATGTTCCGCCACCGGACGCGGGCAGCGGGCGGCCCTGTTCGTAGCCGTACCCGGACATGCGCAGGTGCCCGGCCCCCCCTCGGGGCGCCGGGCACCTGCGCGGATCCGCGGGTCAGGCGCGGCCTGCGGTCTTCTGGGTCTTACGGGTGACGGAGTCGATGACGACCGTGGCGAGCAGCACGGCGCCGGTGACCATGTACTGGATCGGCGTGGCGATGCCCTCCAGCGACAGTCCGTACTGGATGGAGACGATGACCATGACACCGAGCAGCGCGTTCCAGGTGCGGCCACGGCCGCCGAAGAGGCTGGTGCCGCCGATCACGGCCGCCGCGATGACGTTCATCAGCAGGTCGCCGGTGCCGGAGCCCTGGTTGGCCGCCGCGATCTTGGAGGCCCAGAACAGGCCGCCGATCGCCGCGAAGGTGCCCGCGATGGAGAAGACGGAGATCCGGATCGCGGTGACGTTGATACCGGCGCGCCGGGAGGCCTCGACGCTGCCGCCGAGCGCGAAGATCTTCCGCCCGTAGGCCGTACGGCGCAGCAGGAAGTCCGTGCCGACCAGGACGATCAGGAAGAGGACCAGGGCGAGCGGCAGGCCGCGGTACTGGTTGAACATGTACGCGGCGGCGAACGCGAACACCGCGAGGACGCCGGTGCGCACCGCGATGTCGGCGATCGGCCGGGACGGGATGCCCGCGGCCTCGCGGCGGCGGGTGTCCAGGAAGGCGGCGGCGAAGTAGCCGATGACCGCGATCGCGGCCAGCCCGTAGGCGGCGGCGACGTCGGAGAAGTAGTACGTGGTCAGCTTGCCGACCACCCCGTCGCCGTCCAGGTTGATGGTGCCGGAGTCGCCGAGCAGCTGGAGCATGAAGCCGAGCCAGAACAGCAGGCCGGCCAGGGTGACGGCGAAGGCGGGTGCGCCGATCCGGGCGAAGAAGAAGCCGTGGATCGCGCCCATCACGGCGCCGCTGACGATGGCGACGAGGATCGCCAGCCACTCGTTCATGCCCTGGGTGACGCTGAGCACCGCGACCAGGGCGCCGGAGACGCCGGAGACGGAGCCGACGGAGAGGTCGATCTCACCGAGCAGCAGGACGAAGATGATGCCGACGGCCATCATGCCGGTGGCGACCATCGTGGTGGCGATGTCGCTGATGTTCTTCGCGGAGAGGAACTCGGAGTTCATGCTCTGGAAGACGATGGCGATGATCGCCAGGCCGACGACGACCGGGATGGAGCCCAGGTCACCACCGCTGATCTTGCGCTTGAACTCGGTGATGTAGCCGCCGAAGCCCTGCTCACGGATGAGCAGGCGGGGGTCGACGACCGTGGCGGCACCCTCGGCCGCGTCCGGGTTGCCGACCGGCGGCGCGTCCGCCGGGGCGGAGGTCTTGTCCAGCGAGGTCGCGGACTTGTCGGTGGTCACTTGGAAACCTCCGCGTTGCGCGCCGCACGTCGGGTCACGGCGTTGTCCGTGGCGCCCGTGATGGCGGAGATGATCTCTTCCTGCGAGGTGGTCTTCACATCGAAGACCCCGTTGTTCCGGCCCAGCCGGAGCACGGCCACCTTGTCGGCGACGGCCTTCACATCGGCCATGTTGTGGCTGATGAGGATGACCGCGTGGCCGCGCTCGCGCAGCCGCTCGACGAGGTCGAGGACCTGGGCGGTCTGCTCGACGCCGAGGGCGGCGGTCGGCTCGTCGAGGATGACGAGCTTGGGCTCACCGAGCATCGACCGGGCGATAGCCACCGTCTGGCGCTGGCCGCCGGAGAGCGAGGCGATCGGGATGCGGACGCTCGGGATGCGGATGGAGAGCGTGGACAGCAGCTCGCGGGAGCGGCGCTCCATCTCCACCTCGTCCAGGATGCCGAACTTGCGCAGCTCCCGGCCCAGGTAGAGGTTGCCGACGACATCGATGTTGTCGCACAGCGCGAGGTCCTGATAGACGGTCGCGACGCCGAGGTTCTGGGCGTCGTGCGGCTTGTCGATCTGGACGGCCTTGCCCTCCCACTCGATGACTCCCTCATCGATGGGGTGCACTCCGGCGATCGTCTTGACCAGCGTTGATTTACCGGCGCCGTTGTCGCCCACCAGGGCGACCACCTCACCGGCGTGGACCTCAAGCTCTACATCGGTGAGTACCTGGACGGCACCGAATCGCTTGGAGACCCCTCGCAACGCCAACACGGGCGTAGCGGTCACGTGAACCATCTCCTTCGCCGCCTGACCGGCGGGGGATGCCGCGCCCGGGGGAAGGCGCGGCGGTCGAGCAGAAGAAAAGAAAAAGGGGGAAGCGTTCCGTCCGGCGCCCCGCCCGGTAGCGGGACGGTTGGTGGGCGGGACACCGGACAGGCTTCGTGGCGCGCGCGGGCCGGCTGTGCGGCGGCGCGTGCGCGGCGGGGGTGCCGTGGCACCTTCGCGTGGACGCGTCGGGCGGTACGGCGGGGCCTGGCGGGACCGGCCGCGCGGGCGGCCGGTCCGAGGGCCCTGGGGGCTACTTCAGGCCGATCTTGTCGCAGGAGGCCTTGTACTTGCCGGAGCAGATCTCGTCCAGCGTCCAGATGCCGTCCTTGATGACGGTGTCCTTGATGTTGTCCTGGGTCAGCGAGATGACCGGGACGAGGACCGTCGGGATGCCCTTGGTGGTGGCGCTGTCGACCTTCGAGGTGGCGATGGAGTCGAGCTTCTCGCCCTTGGCGAGGGCGACGGCCATCTCCGCGGCGACGATGCCCTCGGCCGGGTAGGACTTGTAGACGCTCATGAACTGCTCACCGGTGACGATGCGCTGCACGCCCGCCAGCTCGGCGTCCTGGCCGGTGACCGGGGGGAGCTTCGGCAGACCGGCGGCCTTGAGGGCGGTGATGATGCCGCCCGCCATGCCGTCGTTGGCGGAGTAGACGCCGTCGATCTTGTCCTTGCCGAGCGCGGTGATCGCCGCTTCCATGTTGGCGTTGGCGTTCTCCGGCTTCCACTCCTTGGTGTCGTACTCCTTGCCGTACTTCACCTTGCCGTCGAGGACGGACTTGGCGCCCTTCTTGAAGAGCGCGGCGTTCGGGTCGGTGATCGCGCCGTTCATCATCACGATCGTGCCGCCGTCGGCCTTGTCGCCCAGGGCCTCCAGCAGGGCCTTGCCCTGGGCCCGGCCGACCTCTTCGTTGTCGAAGGAGGTGTAGGCGTCGATGGGGCCCTCGGCGAGGCGGTCGAAGGCGACGACGGGGATGCCCGCGTCCTTGGCCTTCTTGACGCTGTTGGCGATCGCCTTGGAGTCGACCGAGCCCACGATGAGGGCGTCGACCTTGTTGGTGATCATGGTGTCGACCTGCTGCGACTGCGTGTTCGCATCCTGCTTGGCGTTGGCGTAGATGACCTTCGCCTTGCCATCGGTGAGCTCGCCGATCTTCTTCTCGATGATCGGGCGGTCGAACTTCTCGTAACGGGCCGTCTGGTTCTCGGGGAGGAGCAGACCTATCTTCAGGTCGTTGCCCTTCTTCTCCGAGCCCTGTTCGGCCTTGTCGCCGGACTCCTTGGCGCTCCCGCAAGCGGCCAGCGAGATCGCCATCGTGGTGGCGGCAACGGCAACGGCGGCACGACGCATACGCGTGTTCATTCTCGAACCTCCCTGACGAGGCCGCGACGTTGCGGCCGAGGTGGCTGGAAGTCAACTCGGCCGCAGAGCCAGCGTCAAGGAGTAAATCCTTAACGAGATGACAACGGTGCCATTCGTTATCTAAGTGAAGGCAGGAGTCGCTGCGGGGAGGGTGCTCTCCAAAAGGGTTGAATCCCCCATCTCGCTCAGCACGAGGGCCAGGGCGCCCAGCACCTCGGCACGGCCGCCCAGGGCCCCGGGAAGCACGGAGAGCTGCCGGGCGGCGCTGGGGATCGCGTAACGCGACACGGAGTCCCGTATGGGCCCCAGGACGAGCTCCCCGGCCTCCGCCAGCGAGCCGCCGAGCACGACCCGGCTGGGGTTGAGCAGGTTGCACAGGTTGGCGACACCGCTGCCTATGTGGCGGCCGACGTCACCGATCACCCGGCGGCACCCCGGATCGCCCTCACGGGCCAGCTGGACCACCCGTTCCATGGTGAGCCCGGGACCGTGGCTGGGCTGGAGCAGCGGCAGGACGTAGCGCGCGGCGGTGAAGGTCTCCAGGCAGCCGCGGTTGCCGCAGCGGCAGACCGGGCCAGACTCGTCGAGCGTGATGTGCCCGATCTCGCCGGCCGTGCCGCCGGGGCCCCGGTAGATGGTCCCGTCGATCACCAGACCGGCGCCGACACCGCTGGCGACCTTGATGTACGCGAGGTCCTTGACGCCCCTGCCGCTGCCCCAGACCAGCTCACCCAGGGCTCCGAGGTTGGCGTCGTTGTCGACGTACACCGGGACGCCGAGGCGGCCGGAGAGCTCCTCGCTCGGGTTGATGCCCGTCCAGCCCGGCAGGATCGAGGTGGAGCCCAGCGTTCCGGACTCCACGTCGATGGGTCCGGGCACACCGAGGCCGACGCCGATGATCTTGTCCGGGCCGATGCCGGTCGCCTCGATCAGCCGGTTGACCAGCACTTCGGCCCGGTCGAAGCCCTCGGCGGAGGACGCGTCGACGTCCAGCGGCTCGGACTCCTCGGCCAGCACCTGGTGGGCCAGGTTGCCGACGGCGACCCGCAGGTGCGTGTGGCCGAAGTCGACCCCGATGACGATGCCCGCGTCCCCGCTGAGGGAGACGCTGCGGGCCCTGCGGCCGCCCGCCGAGGTGGGCGTCACCTCGACCGTTCCGCCGTCCTTCAGCTCCCGGACGATATTGGAGACCGTGGCTGCGGAGAGCCCGGTGCTCCGGGCGATCTCCGCCTGGGTGAGCGACCCCGCCATCCGTACGGCGCGTACGACCCGCTCCAGATTGGCCCTGTGCAGCGATGTCTGCGACCCGGGAGTCTCCATCGACTCATCCACTCCTGCCCTTGGCGGGCGGTCCAGAGGACCGCCCCGGCCGGGGCAGCAGCGATGACACCCCGGCTTCCTCCAACATGTGAACTCTAAGCTGACCGTTCGGGGGTACCTTCCGTCAAGACCTGAGCACCGGTCCGTTGTGGACACGTGACCTTCGCGTGGCCTACTTCAGCGCGCCCGCCGTCAGACCGGAGACGACCTGGCGCTGGAAGATGATGTACGCCGCCAGCACCGGGAGCATCGCGATCACCAGGCCGGCGAAGAGGCCGGAGTAGTCGCCCTTGTACCCCTGGCTGGAGGCGAGCTCCACCAGGCCCTGGGCGAGCACCCTCTTCTCCGGGTCGGTGTTGAGCACCGTCGGCAGCATGTACTGGTTCCACTGCCCCAGGAAGTTGAAGATGCCGACGCTGATCAGGCCGGGCTTGGCCATCGGCAGCATCACCTGGAAGAACGTCCGGGTGTGCGAGGCCCCGTCGATGATCGACGCCTCCGCGACCGAGGTCGGCAGCGTCCGGAAGAACGAGGTCAGGAAGAACACGGTGAACGGCAGCGAGTACGCGATGTACACGAGGATCAGGCCGTGGATCGTGTTCAGCAGCCCCATGTTGTCCATGACGTAGAACAGCGGGACCAGCGCCAGCATGATCGGGAAGCTCATGCCTCCGACGAACAAGAAGTAGATGAAGCGGTTGCCCGGGAACTCGAAGCGCGCGAGCACATAGGCGGCCATCGAGCCGAGGACCAGGGTGCCGACGAGCGACCCGCCCACCACCAGGATGGTGTTCAGGAAGTACTCGCTCATATGGGCCTGGCTCCAGGCCCGGCCCCAGGCGTCGAAGTTCAGCGAGCTCGGCAGCGACCAGGGGGTGTTGAAGATGTCCGAGTCGGTCTTGAACGAGGACATCACCGCCCAGAACAGCGGCAGGACGACCATGACCGCCCACAGGATGAGCATCCCGTGCGAGAAGACGTTGAGGACCTGGCCCTCGCTCTTCTTCGCGGGGGCGGAGGAGCCCGTGGGGGCCGTACCGGTGCGCTGGGCGGGCACCTTGGCCGCGTCGGTGCCGGAGGAGGGCCCGGAGGCGCCGGAGGCAGGGGTGTCAGTGGTCTTCATCAGAACTCCAGCCGCTCGCGCCGGCCCACCCGCATGACGATGGCGGCGAACGCCAGGGTCACGAGGAGCAGGGCGACACCGATCGTGGTCGCGTAGGCCGCCTGTCCGTCACGGAACGCCGACTGGTAGACGTACAGCGGCAGGACGGTGGTCGAGTAGTCGGGTCCGCCGGGGCCGACGCTCATGATGTGGACGATGGCGAAGCCCTCGGCGCCGAGCGCCAGGATGCCCATGTAGACCCAGCCGGACTGGACCGTGTCCCACAGCAGGGGCAGCGTGATCCGGAAGAAGGTCGTGAAGCGGCTCGCCCCGTCCAGCAGGGCGGCCTCGTAGAAGTCCTTGGGGATGGAGGCCATGCCCGCGGAGAACAGCACCACGAAGAAGCCGGTGGTGCACCAGACGAGGACCCCCATGATGACCCACAGGGCCAGGTCCGGGTCGCCCAGCCAGTCGGGGACGTCGTCGAAGCCCACGGCCTTGAGCGTGCCGTTGATCATGCCCTGGGCCGGGTCGAAGGCGAACTGGAACAGGATGGCCACGATCGCGATCGAGAGCACCTGCGGGAAGAAGTAGGCGATCTTGTAGAAGCCCGAGCCCCGGACGCCCGCGATGGCGGCGCCCTTGCGGCGCCGGCCACCCACATTGAGCATGAAGGCGAAGAAGAGCGCGAGGCCCAGCGTCACCAGCGGCAGCAGAACCGCCAGCAGCACACTGTGCTGCAGCGATTTCCAGAAGATGTCGTCGTCGAGCATCTTGGCGTAGTTGTCGAACCCGACCATCTTGAAGTCGGGGCTCAGCCCCGTCCAGTCCGTGAACGAGTAGTAGATGGACTGGATGAAGGGCCAGATGACGAGGATGACGTACAACGCCATCGGGACCACCAAGAACCCGACTATGAACCGGTATTTACCGTGTTGCATCGTTACCGACTCCGACCTTCCCCGAGCTGCCGCCGCTGGTGACGCGTGATCACGCGTGCTTGAAGTGCTTGATGGACTGGTCCTTGGCGGTCGCGTCGGCGAAGGCCTGGATCTTCTTGATGGTCTCGGCCGGGGTGGCGCGGCCGGCCATCATCTCGCCGAGCGCGGCGACGCCGATCTGCTCCTTCTGGAGCTTCACGTACCAGTCCTGCAGGCGCGGGTTGACCACATTGGTGCCCGCCTTCTCCAGGGCCGCGACACCGGACTTCAGGCCGTCGGAGAGCTCGATGCCGTCGGTGCCGCCGTTGAAGGCGGAGAGCGACTTGGTGTTGGTGGTGAAGGACTTGGAGGAGGCCTCGCTGAGCATGATGCGCAGCTGCTCCATGCCGCCCGCCGGGTTCTTCGCCTTGGACGGGACGATGAACGGCTCGCCGCCGGACGCCCAGATGGTGCCGAAGGGCAGCTTGTCCGAGGAGTCGAGGCTGGAGGGGGCGCCCACGGACAGCTTGAAGTCCTTGGGGATGATCGCCGCTTCCTCGTTCTCGACCCAGGAGCCGTTCGGGATGAACAGCGCCTTGCCGCGGGCCCAGGCGCCCTGCGAGCCGCGGTGGTCCAGGCCCGGGGTGCCCTTGAGGATGTAGCCCTTGGCGTAGAGCTCGTAGTACGCCTCGAAGGCGGCCTTGACCGCGGGGTGCTCCCAGGCCTTCGGCTCCAGGTTGTCGATGGCGTTCAGGACCTCGACGCCGCCGATCTTCCCGATGAACGGGTAGAGCGAGAACGGGATGTAGTAAGGGTGCTTGCCGGGGTAGGTCCAGCCGGCGATGCCCTTCTTCTTCGCCTTCGCACAGAGGGCGAGCATGTCGTCCCAGGTCTCCGGGTACGTGGCGTCGAGCTTGTCCAGCGCGGTCTGCGAGTACCAGACGCCGTAGACCGTGTACGCGTAGTACATGATCCAGACCGGGTCGCCGTCGAACTGGCCCATCTCGACGATGCCCGGCCGCAGGGTGTCGCGGACCGTCTTGGCGGGGTCGTCGATGGAGGGGGCGTCGAGCAGCGGGGTGAGGTCGGTGAGCTGCTTCTTGCCGACCAGGACGCCCATGTCCATCTGCTGGGCGCCGGAGTTGTCGATCAGGTCCGGCGGGGTGCCGCCGTTGAAGCGCGGCTGGAGGACCGACTGGATCTTCTGCGTCGCCGAGAACTTGATCTGCGCCTCGGGGTAGGTCTTCTTGTAGACGTCCCGGGCGTCCTCGGCGTACTTGGTGCCGAACCCGCCGTCGAAGATGACGATCTCCAGCGGGGCGCTGCCGTTGACGGCCAGCGGGTTCTTGTCGGTCTTCTCGCCCTTTTCGACCTTGTCGTCGGTGCCGCTGTCGCCGCTCGCGCAGGCGGACAGGAAGCTCATCGTCGGAACAGCGATCAGGCCGAGTGCGGCAGAACGCTTGATCAGATCGCGACGGCCAAGGCCCTCATTGTTCTGAGCGGAGGTGGATCCCATGCTCAAGTCCTCGCCTTCTCCAGGACTCAGGCGGTGTACCGGTCACCCGTCGAAAATTCGCCTCAGGCGAAGGGCCCCGCCACCGCGGTCGGTTGCGCTCGGGTCGTGCGGATATGCAGGTGTACCGGAGAAAAAGAACCGGCGGAGTGGGGGTGGTCGGAGAACCGTACCGCCAGGGAGTCCATGACTCCCCCGCGACCGTCCCCTTGTTCCCCGTGTGCGCACCCGTCGGAAACGGCTGTGCAGATGGCGACAGGTATAGTCCACTTGTCGCCAACTGAGCAAGATCGAATGCACGTTGGGACGGCAGTCTTTCCCGAGTTGAGACCTCGCGGACTCCTCGGCACCGTGCGCCCTCACCAAGGGGCGGCTTTCTCCCCTTACGGCCGATTCGCGCCGCACGCCTTCGGCAACACCCTTGACACGTCCTGTCACTTGGCTCCCTACTGGACCTTGCATCCCGCTATGACAACGTTGTCCAAGCACGCTCCGGGGAGGAATGGCTCGGTATGCAGCCACCACGAGGTCTCCACCATGGCGCTGGGAAGGTCTTCAGCAGCGCCGCCCGTACGAGACGGAGCCGCACGGCCGCCGTCCTCGCGGCATCACTCGCCCTGGCCCTCGCGGCCCCCACGGCCGCCGTCGCCGGCCCGTCCCAGACGTCCCAGAAGCCTTCGGGCGAGCGGACGTTCCGCTCCTCGTTCGAGGCGGACGAGAAGCAGCCGGACTGGCGCAACACGGTGGAGGAAGGGCCGGACGGCACCGAGCGCTCATCGGGTGTCGACGGCGGATTCTCCGCCGGGATACCGGGCAATGTCACCGACCGGGTGACCGACGTCCGCGCCAGCGCCGAGAACACCGCGGGCGGCGAGGTCAAGGAGAACCTGGTCGACGTCGAACCCGGCTCCAAGTGGCTGGCGTTCGCGAAGACCGGCTGGGTCGAGTTCGACCTGGACGAGCCGGTCAAGGTGGTGACGTACGCGCTCACCTCCGCCAACGACCATGCCCCGCGCGACCCGAAGGACTGGACGCTCAAGGGCTCGGCCGACGGCAAGGAGTGGACCGACCTGGACAAGCGCACGGGCGAGAGCTTCGCCAAGCGGCACGAGACCAAGTCGTACGATTTCACCTCCGACACCGCCTACCGGCACTTCCGCCTGGAGATCACCGCCAACAACGGCGCGCCGGACATCCTCCAGCTCGCCGACGTTCAGTTCTCGAACGGTGACACCTCCGCGCCCGTCCCCGACGAGATGCGCAGCCAGGCCGACCGCGGCCCCTCCGGCTCGCCCACCGCGAAGGCGGGTGCGGGATTCACCGGAAAGAAGGCACTGCGTTACGCGGGTACGCACAAGCCGGACGGCCGGGCGTACTCGTACAACAAGATCTTCGACGTGAACACGGCCGTCACCAAGGACACCGAGCTCTCCTACCTCGTCTATCCGCAGATGGGCGAGACGGACCTCAACTACCCCGCGACCCACATCGCGGTGGATCTGGCCTTCACCGACGGCACGTACCTGAGCGAGCTGAAGGCCGCCGACAGCCACGGCGGGCTGCTGACCCCGCAGGGCCAGGCGGAGGCCAAGCGCCTCTACGTCAACCAGTGGAACAAGGTCGCCTCGCGCATCGGCACGGTCGCGGCGGGGAAGACGGTCGACCGGATCCTGGTGGCGTACGACTCCCCCAAGGGCGCGGCGAAGTTCCAGGGCTGGGTCGACGACATCGCGATCGCCCCGAAGGCGCCCGAGAAGCGCAAGGCCCACCTCTCGGACTACGCGCTCACCACCCGCGGCACCAACTCCAGCGGCGGCTTCTCGCGCGGCAACAACATTCCGGCCACCGCGGTCCCCCACGGCTTCAACTTCTGGACGCCGGTGACCAACGCCGGTTCGCTGAGCTGGCTGTACGACTACCACCGGGGCAACAACGAGGACAACCTCCCCACGCTCCAAGCCTTCAGCGCCAGCCATGAGCCGAGCCCCTGGATGGGCGACCGGCAGACCTTCCAGGTGATGCCCTCGGCCGCCGCCGGCACACCGGACGCCGCCCGTACGGCCCGTGCGCTGCCGTTCCGGCACGAGAACGAGACCGCGAAGCCGCACTACTACGGCGTCACCTTCGAGAACGGCCTCAAGACCGAGATCGCGCCGACCGACCACGCGGCGCGGATGCGGTTCACCTATCCCGGCAAGGACGCCAGCCTGGTCTTCGACAACGTGTCGAACGCCGGCGGTCTGACCCTGGACCCGGCGACCCGCTCCTTCTCCGGCTACACGGACGTCAAGAGCGGCCTCTCCACCGGCGCCACCCGCATGTTCGTGTACGGCGTCTTCGACGCGCCGGTGACGGACAGCGGCAAGCTGAAGGGCGGGGGCGGCGACGACGTCACCGGCTACTTCCGCTTCGACGCGGGCAAGGACCGCACGGTCAACCTGCGGCTCGCGACCTCGCTGATCGGCGTCGACCAGGCGAAGAAGAACCTGGCGATGGAGATCCCGGAGTCCACCTCCTTCGAGAAGGTGCAGCGCAAGGCGCAGCAGGCCTGGGACAAGATCCTCGGAACGATCGAGGTGGAGGGCGCCAACGAGGACCAGCTCACCACGCTCTACTCCAGCCTCTACCGCCTCTACCTCTACCCGAACTCCGGCCACGAGAAGGTCGACGGGAAGAACAAGTACGCGAGCCCCTTCTCCAAGCCGACCGGCACGGACACCCCGACGCAGACCGGCGCGAAGATCGTCGACGGCAAGGTGTACGTCAACAACGGCTTCTGGGACACCTACCGCACGACCTGGCCCGCCTACTCCTTCTTCTCCCCGAAGAAGGCCGGCGAGCTGGTGGACGGCTTCGTCCAGCACTACAAGGACGGCGGCTGGACCTCCCGCTGGTCCTCCCCCGGCTACGCGGACCTGATGACCGGCACCAGCTCGGACGTGGCCTTCGCGGACGCGTACGTCAAGGGCGTCAAGTTCGACGCCGAGGCGGCGTACGACGCGGCGGTCAAGAACGCCACGGTGGCCCCGCCCTCCTCGGGCGTCGGCCGCAAGGGCATGGAGACCTCGGTCTTCACCGGTTACGCGAACACGGCCACGCACGAGGGCCTGTCCTGGTCACTTGAGGGATACCTCAACGACTACGGCATCGCGCGCATGGGCCAGGAGCTCTACAAGAAGACGAAGAAGGCGCGGTACAAGGAGGAGTCCGCCTACTTCCTGAACCGGGCGCAGAAGTACGTCAAGCTCTTCGACGAGAAGGCGGGCTTCTTCCAGGGGAAGAAGCCGAACGGCGACTGGCGCCTCCCCTCCGACAGTTACGACCCCCGCGTCTGGGGCTACGACTACACCGAGACCAACGGCTGGGGCTACGCCTTCACCGCCCCGCAGGACAGCCGGGGCCTGGCCAACCTGTACGGCGGCCGCGCGGGGCTCGGCAAGAAGCTGGACACGTACTTCTCGACGCCGGAGACGGCGGGCCCGGAGTTCGTCGGCAGCTACGGCGGGGTCATCCACGAGATGACCGAGGCGCGTGACGTGCGGATGGGCCAGTACGGGCACAGCAACCAGGTCGCCCACCACGCCACGTACATGTACAACGCGGCCTCGCAGCCCTACAAGACGCAGGAGAAGGTCCGCGAGGTGCTGGGCCGCCTGTACGTCGGCAGCGAGATCGGGCAGGGCATCCACGGCGACGAGGACAACGGCGAGCAGTCGGCGTGGTACCTCTTCTCCGCGCTGGGCTTCTACCCGCTGGTGATGGGCAGCGGGGAGTACGCGATCGGCTCGCCGCTCTTCAAGAAGGTCACCGTCCGCATGGACAACGGCCGCAAGCTGACCGTGAAGGCCCCGAAGAACAGCGACAAGAACATCTACGTGCAGGGCGTGAAGGTCAACGGCAAGAAGTGGACCTCCACCGCGCTCCCGCACGATGTGCTGGCCAAGGGCGGCACGCTGGAGTTCGACATGGGTCCGAAGCCGTCGGCCTGGGGCACGGGCAAGGACGCGGCGCCGGTCTCCATCCAGAAGGACGACAAGGCTCCGGCGCCCAAGGGCGATGTGCTGAAGGGCGACGGCGCGCTGTTCGACAACACCTCGGCGACGTCGGCGGAGGTCACCTCGGTCGAGCTGCCGGTGGCCGCGTCCACGAAGGCGCTCCAGTACACGCTGACGTCGTCGGCGGCGGACAAGGCCCCGAAGGGCTGGACGCTCCAGGGTTCGACGGACGGCAAGAAGTGGACGGACCTCGACCGCCGCTCCGGCCAGTCCTTCGCCTGGGACAAGCAGACCCGGGCCTTCTCGGTGGACCGGCCCGGCACGTACGCGCAGTACCGGCTGGTGCTGACGGGTCCGGCGACGCTGGCGGAGGTGGAGCTGCTCTCCTGATCCGTGACTGACGTAGGCAGGCGGCCGGTACCCCGAAGCACGGGGTGCCGGCCGCCGGCGCTTCAGGCCTCTCAGGCCTCGTGCATGCTCTCCGGCAGGGCCACGTTGAGCGCGGCGACGACCGGCCGGCCGTGCTCGGTGCCGAGCCGGGAGACGGCCCCGGTGGCGAGCTGGAAGAGCCGCCCCTCGGCCGGGGTCAGCCCCAGATAGCGGGCGGTGAGGACGCGCAGGAAGTGCGAGTGGGCGACGAGCGCGATGTCGGCGCTCCCGATCCCCTCGGCGGCCGACCGGACGCCCGCGAGCACCTGGTCGGCGCGCTGCCCGACATCGGCGGGGCTCTCGCCGGGGTGCTCGTCGGAGCCGGGGTCGACGCCGTCGGTCCAGAGGTTCCAGAAGGGGCGGGTGCGGCGGATCGCCTGGGTGGTGATGCCCTCGTAGCCGCCGTAGTCCCACTCCCGCAGCTCGGGGGTGACCCGGGGGGCGTGGAGCCCGGCCAGCTCGGCGGTGCGGCGGGCCCGGATCGAGGGGCTGACGAGGGTGAGCCCGATGTTCCGGTCGGCGAGCAGCGGCACGAGGGCGCGGGCCTGGCGCTCGCCGGTGGCGGTCAGGGGGAGGTCGGTCCAGCTCGTGTGCTGCCCGGAGCGGGACCATTCGGTCTCGCCGTGCCGGATGAGGATCAGCTCGCCCATGGTGGTCCGTTCGCTCTCTGTACGGGTGGTGGTGGCGTGGGTGGGGCCACGTACCGTAAGTCCCTCACCTGGCCGACTTCCCGTGGGGGGACCTCATGTCCGACAACTTGCCGCCTCCGCCGCCCGAACAGCCGCAGCCGTCGCCCTGGGCGCCTCCCGCCACGCCGCCGGGCAAGTCGCAGCGTACGGGGCTGATCGTGTCGCTCGCCGTGGGCGGTGGGCTGGTCGTGGCGGGGGCGCTGGTGGCGCTCGTCTACTCCCTGCTGGACTCGGTCTCGGACTCCATCGCGCTGCCGCCCGCACGGTCGGACGCGCCCTACTCCGACCCGTACGACGAGGAGCCCTACGGCGAGCAGCCGTACGGCGAGCAGCCGTACGGCGAGCAGCCGTACGGCGAGCAGCCGTACGGCGAGGACCCGGCGGAGAAGAAGCCGGTCGGGGAGGAGCCCGAGACCGTCACCTCCGGGCCCGCCGCCGAGAAGGACGTCACCATCACGAAGTGCGTGCGGGACTCGCTGATCGGCTGGCAGCACGCCGATCTGACGATCGTGAACGGGAGCCGGAGCCCGGCGGGTTATGTCGTGTTCGTCGAGTTCCTGGACGCGAAGGGCACGGTGCTGACCGACGGCATCGCGACCACCGACGACCTGGCCCCCGGCGCATCGGTGAAGGTGAAAGCACAGGGGGTCGGCGAGGTGCCGACGGGCACGACGTGCCGCGTCAAGCAGGTGACGCGGGACCCGATGTAGCACGCCCATGCTGCGTGCGATGCGCTGGGGAGAACGCCGCGCGGACCCGACAGACACCGGTCAGCCATGATGTGACCGGATTCGCCCGGGCATCATGTGGAGATCGTGCGAAGCACGCTGGTAATTTGAGAGCCGCGATCCGTTGAGGTCGGGGGAAGTCAGGGTTTGCGACCGCCGTACGGCAACCGGATCAAGCCCTCGTACGTCTGTACTACCTGCCTGCCTGCGCGCGCCGCGCAGGGAGTACGGAGAGAGGCCGATCGTGACCCAGGCAGGGCAGGGAGCGCACGCTCAGGGAGGCGAGGGGGACCCCTCGGAGTCCCGCCCCTCGGCAAGCAGGCGTTCCCTCGGGCAGCGGCTCGTGCCCGACGAGACGATGCAGCTCCGCGTACCTGACGAAACGATGCAGCTCCGCGTACCCGAAGGCGGCATACCCACCGCCCCCTCCGGAGAGCCGTCGATACCCGGCGGAGGGCGGCGCGAGATATCCGACGACATCGCCGACATACCCTCCGAACCGGAGGAAGCCGGACGGACCGCACCGACCGGCGACTCCCCGACGACCGACTCCGGATCCCGCGCCTCCCGCCGCGCGGACACCAGAGCCGCCCTGCCCGGCCGGCCGGGTACCCGGCGCCGCCGCAAGGCGCCCAAGTCGGCGCCCGCCGCCCGCCTCACCGCCGCGGTCACCGCCGCCACCGCCGCCGTCGTCGCCGTGCTCGGCCCCTGGCTGCGCCGCGTGCGGCCGCACTACCCCCGGCCCGGCCGGACCGGCTGGAGGCGCTGGGTGCCCACCTGGCGGCAGGCCGGAGGCGCGGCCCTCGCCTCGTTCGGGCTCAGCGCCCTGACCCTGACCGTCGCCTACGCCGCCACCGACATCCCGGAGAACCTCAACTCCTACGCCACCCAGCAGGACACCGTCTACTTCTGGGCCGACGGCACCCCCATGGCCCGCGCCGGCTGGGTGCAGCGGCAGGAGATGGAGCTGGGCGACGTGCCCGAGGATGTGCGCTGGGCGGTGCTCGCCGCCGAGAACGAGAGCTTCTACAGCGACCCCGGCATCTCGGCCAAGGGTCTCACCCGCGCCGTCCTGCGCACCTTCGGACAGGGCAGCACCCAGGGCGGCTCGACCATCACCCAGCAGTACGTCAAGAACGTCTACCTCAGCCAGGAGCAGACCTACAGCCGCAAGTTCACCGAGGCCATGATGGCGCTCAAGCTCGACAACAAGATGAGCAAGGACGAGATCCTGGAGGGGTACCTCAACACCAGCTGGTTCGGCCGGGGCACCTACGGCATCCAGCGCGCCGCCCAGGCGTACTACGGCAAGGACGTGAGCGAGCTCAACGCCAGCGAGGGCGCGTTCCTCGCCACCCTCCTCAAGGGCGCCGGACTGTACGATCCGTCGCTCGGCGCGGCCAACCGCACCCGTGCGCAGGAGCGGTGGAGCTGGACGCTCGACCGGATGGTGAAGATCGGCAAGCTGTCGCCGGAGGAGCGCGCCGGCTACCGGACCTTCCCGAAGACGCTGGAGAGCAATCCGCTCTACAACACCGGTGAGCAGAGCGACTACCTGGTGGAACTCGCCACCCAGCACGCCAAGAAGGCGGCGGGCATCTCCGACAAGGACTTCGACCGCGGCGGCTACCAGATCTACACGACTTTCGACAAGAAGCGTGTGGACCAGCTCACGAAGGCAGTCGGCGCGGCCCGCGACAAGGCCCGCAAGGACAACCCGAAGGCCGCGAAGCACGTCCATTACGGCGCCGCCTCCGTCGCCGTGGACGGGCGGATCCTGGCCATCCACGGCGGGCCCGACCACCGTAAGCAGGGCTACAACGAGTCCAACGCGACCACCGTGCCCGCCGGCTCGGCGTTCCAGCCGTTCGTCTACGCCGCAGCCCTGGAACACGGCGTACGCAAGAGCCGGGACGGCGCCCCCGAGCCGGTGACGGGCGAGACGGTGTACGTAGGCGACGACAAGGTGCCCGTCACCACGCCGGAAGGGCCCTACTGGGACCGCAGCGGCCGCAAGGTCGCCGCGAAGAACGACGGCGGGCGGTCCTACGGGCAGATATCCCTGCACCGGGCCCTCGCCAACTCCGTCAACACCACCTTCATGCAGCTCGGCCTGGACACCGGACTGGACAAGGTCCGTGCCACCGCCCAGGACGCCGGACTGCTGCGCTCCAGCCTCGGCGCCCAGGTCCCCGCACTGGCCGCCGGCAGCTCCACGCCCAGCGCCATCCGGATGGCCAGCGGCTACACCACCTTCGCCGCCGAGGGCCGGCACACCGAGCCGTACACGATCCTCAAGGTCACCCGCAACGGCCACAAGGTCGCCACGGACACCCCGGACCCGCGCCGGGCCATGGACGCCGGCACCGCCGCCGAGGTGCAGTCCGCCCTGACGGACGCCTTCCGTACCGCCTATCCGGAGACCGCCGCGAAAGCCGGCGGCGAGGTCGCCGGAAAGCGGGGCACCACCGAGGGCGACACCGCCGCCTGGTACGTCGGCACCGAGAAGAAGGTCTCCACCGCGGTCGTCGTCTACCGCATCGACCTGGCCAAGAGCCTCGAACCCCTACCGCTGGAGGGACTGGGCGGCACGATCGCCGACAGCGTCCCCTACGGCATCTGGTCGGAAGCCCTGAGACCGCTCGGCTGACCACCGGCGCCGACCGGCACCGTCCACGCCCCCGAGAGATTGAGCCGCAGATGAACAAGCCGTCGGGCCGACGTCGTAAGGACCCCGCACCCCGCCGTCTCCCCGCCCGCCCCCGAACGCTCGCCGTGGCGGCGGTCCTCGTCGTCGCCTCCACCCTCGGCGGCTACCTGGTCCTGTCCGGCACCGACGACACCACCCCGACCGCGTCCGCGACGAACCGCTCGGAGCGCAAACCGCTGTCCGGGGCCTCGCGGGAACCGGCCTGGGACGGCAAGGTCGAGGTGCTCGGCGACGGCTCGACCTCCTACACCGGCCCGCAGAAGGGGCAGCTGAAGCCCCGGCCCCTCAAGCCCGGCGAGAAGCCGCCGCAGTTCGTGGTCTTCTCCTGGGACGGGGCCCTCCAGGGCGATGACGGACTGTTCGCGCACTACCGGGAGATGGCCAACCGGTACGACGCCCACATGACCTTCTTCCTCACCGGCATCTACCTGCTGCCCAAGGGCAAGAAGGACCTGTACGACCCGCCGCAGCACCCCCGGGGCAGCGCGGCCATCAGCTTCCCCACCGACGAGCACGTCTACACCACCCTGGAGCAGCTCGCCGGGGCCTGGAAGGACGGCAACGAGATCGGTACCCACTTCAACGGGCACTTCTGCGGCGCGCAGGGCGGCGGCGACTGGAGCGTGCCCGAGTGGAAGAGCGAGATCGACCAGTTCTACAGCTTCGTCGAGAAGTGGAAGACGAACACCGGCAGGACCGACCTCGACCCGCTGCCGTTCGACATACGCCGCGAGGTGACCGGCGGCCGGGCTCCCTGCCTCGAAGGCCAGGCCAACCTCCTCAAGGCGGCCAAAAGCTACAAATGGCGCTACGACGCCAGCTCCGCCGGTGACTTCCAGATATGGCCGCAGAAGAAGAACGGCATATGGGACTTCCCGCTCCAGATGCTCCCGTACGAGGGCGGCAAGTACCAGGGCCTGTCCATGGACTTCAACTTCCTCTACAACCAGTCCGACGGCAAGACCGACGGCGACCCGGCCATGCACCCGAAGTGGCAGCAGGAGACCCTGGACACCTACACAGCCGGGTTCAACCGCGTCTACTACGGCAGCCGCGCCCCGTTGTTCATCGGCAACCACTTCGAGGAGTGGAACGGCGGTATATACATGAAGGCCGTCGACCGGATGATAGAAACCGTGTGCACCAAGAAGGACGTCAAGTGCGTCTCCTTCAAGGAGCTCGCCGACTGGATGGACGTCCAGAAGCCCGCCACCCTGGAGCGGCTGCGCAGCCTGGACCCCGCCCAGTCCCCGGACTGGTCCACCGTCGTGAAGTGACCGGCCAACGGCCGTCAACCTCACGGGCGGTGACAGTCCGAAAACCTCCTTGCAACAGTCGCCCACCTCCTTCACACCAGCTGCACAAGGCATGCGAGGATGCCGCTTAGCTCGGCGGTCCCATGCCGGGAAAAGAGGGAAGAACGCCAGTGAAGTCAAGAAAACTGAAGCACACGCGACGCCGGGCGACGATACTCACGGCGGCGGCCACATCGGCCGTCGCGGGCGTCGCACTGCTGCCCAACTGGAACGCGGGCGCCTCCACGACGGCCGAGCCCCAGGTCGACGCCAGGACCAAGGCCGCCTTCCAGAGTCTGGCCGACGCGGTCTTCACCGACCGCACCAACGCGCTGGTCGACCAGCCGCGTCACGGCGGCAAGAAGGCCCTCGCCGGACGCTTTTCGGGCAAGGTGGAGCTCTCCTCCGGCATCGGCCGCACCGAGGACGCCGCCCGGAAGCAGCTCGACGACCGCAGGAACCGGCTGGCGAGCAACGGCGAGAAGTACAGCGCCGGCACCACCAAGGTCACCCTGGACCGCACCCAGGTCAAGGGCCGCACCGCCGTCGTCGTGGTCACCGAGAACACCACCCTGACGTACGCGAAGGTCACCGGCGGCGAGCCGGGCACCACCGGCTTCCAGGCCCACCACGAGCTGACCTTCAGGGCGGACAAGCAGGGCACCTGGAAGGTCACGAAGATCCGCGAGACCGGCGACGGCTACCTCGCGGTCAACCAGCTCGCGCAGCCGAAGACCACGACCGTGGCGGCCAAGACCACCACCACCACTCCGGCCGCACCCCGCGCCGCCATCACGAAGCGCCCGACGGCTGTCCCCAAGAAGCTCACCGGCGGCGAGTACGACTACCAGGCGATGGCCGCGTACGCGGAGAAGTACTGGACGAACTACAACCCGGCCTACCCCAACTTCAACGGGGCCGGCGCGGGCGGCGACTGCACCAACTTCGTCAGCCAGGCCCTCAAGGCCGGCGGCTGGAAGCACGTGCCCGGTTACGTCTACGACTACACGCGCTGGTTCGGCACCGCCGACATCCAGTCGCACTCCTTCGTCGGCGTCAACGAGTGGTCCTGGTTCGCGCAGAACTCCAAGCGCACCACCAGCCTTGCCAACGTCTACCAGATGGACGTCGGCGACGTCCTCCAGGTCGACTTCAACAAGGACGGGTCCAAGGACCACACCATGATCGTCACGTCCCGCCGCAACGGCGTGCCGTACCTGACGTACCACTCCACCAACACCCTGCGCCGTTCGGTGACGAGCATCATCTCGTCCTACCCGAACGCCGCGTACTACGCCTACCGCACCTGACGGTCGGCCACCCCCGAACCACAGCGCCCCTCGTCCATGGACGAGGGGCGCTGTGGTGTTCCGGCCGGCCTTCTCACTCGGCCGCCGGTCCGCCTACTTGCGGATCAGGCTGCGGAGCAC
The DNA here is from genome assembly GCF_033109485.1 of Streptomyces cyaneofuscatus. Lineage (NCBI taxonomy): Bacteria > Bacillati > Actinomycetota > Actinomycetes > Kitasatosporales > Streptomycetaceae > Streptomyces > Streptomyces cyaneofuscatus. The sequence goes on from NZ_CP137002.1 coordinate 1,488,677, forward strand.
GTACTGCAGGATGCCGCCGTTGCGGTAGTAGTCCGCCTCGCCGGGGGTGTCGATACGGACGACACCGTCGAACTCCACACCGGTGTCGGTGGTGACCTTGACCGTGCGCGGGGTGGTGCCGTTGTTCAGCTCGGTGACGCCGGTGAAGGAGAAGGTTTCCTCGCCGGTGAGGCCGAGGGTCTCGGCGTTCTGGCCCTCGGGGAACTGGAGGGGGAGGACGCCCATGCCGATGAGGTTCGAGCGGTGGATGCGCTCGTAGGACTCGGCGATGACGGCCTTGACGCCGAGGAGCGCGGTGCCCTTGGCGGCCCAGTCGCGGGACGAGCCGGAGCCGTACTCCTTGCCCGCGAGGATCGCGAGGGGGGTGCCGGCGGCCTGGTAGTTCTGCGAGGCGTCGTAGATGAACGACACCGGGCCGTCAGCCTGGGTGAAGTCGCGGGTGTAGCCGCCCTCGGTGCCCGGCGCGATCTGGTTGCGCAGGCGGATGTTGGCGAACGTGCCGCGGATCATGACCTCGTGGTTACCACGGCGCGAGCCGTAGGAGTTGAAGTCACGGCGCTCGATGCCGTGCTCCGTGAGGTACTTGCCGGCCGGGGTGTCGGCCTTGATGGCGCCGGCCGGGGAGATGTGGTCGGTGGTGACCGAGTCGCCGAGCTTGGCGAGGACCCGGGCGCCGGTGATGTCCTCGACCGGGGTCGTCTCCATCGTCATGCCCTCGAAGTACGGGGGCTTGCGCACGTAGGTGGACTCGGAGTCCCACTCGAAGGTGTTGCCGGTCGGGATCGGCAGCGCCTGCCACTGGGCGTCGCCCGCGAAGACGTCCTGGTAGGACTTGTTGAACATGTCCTCGCCGATGGCGTTCGCCACGACGTCGTTGACCTCGGCCTCGGTCGGCCAGATGTCGGTCAGGTGGACCGGCTTGCCGTCCTGGTCGACTCCGAGGGCGTCCTTGGTGATGTCGACCTTCATCGAACCGGCGATGGCGTACGCGACGACCAGCGGCGGGGACGCCAGGTAGTTCATCTTGACGTCGGGGTTGATGCGGCCCTCGAAGTTGCGGTTGCCGGAGAGCACCGACGTGACCGCGAGGTCGTTCTCGTTGACCGCCTTGGAGACCTCCTCCGGCAGCGGGCCGGAGTTGCCGATGCAGGTGGTGCAGCCGTAGCCGACGAGGTTGAAGCCGACCTTGTCGAGGTACGGGGTCAGGCCCGCCTTGTCGAAGTAGTCGGTGACGACCTTCGAGCCCGGGGCGAGGGTGGTCTTGACCCACGGCTTGCGGGTCAGGCCCTTCTCGACCGCCTTCTTCGCCACGAGCGCGGCGGCGACCATGACGTACGGGTTCGAGGTGTTGGTGCAGGAGGTGATCGCGGCGACGGTGACGGCGCCGTGGTCGATCTCGTACGTCGAGCCGTCGGGGGCCGTGACGGTGACCGGCTTGGACGGGACGCCGTTCGGCGTCGTGGACGGGGCGTCGGAGGCCGGGAAGGACTCCTTGCTCGCCTCCATCTCGTCCGACACGTAGTTACGGACGTCCTGCGCGAACTGCTGGGAGGCGTTGGCCAGGATGATGCGGTCCTGCGGGCGCTTCGGGCCGGCGATGGAGGGGACGACCGTGGAGAGGTCGAGCTCCAGCTTCTCGGAGAAGTCCGGCTCGGCGGCCGGGTCCAGCCAGAGGCCCTGCTCCTTGGCGTACGCCTCGACGAGGGCGACCTGCTGCTCGTCGCGGCCGGTCAGGCGCAGGTACTTCAGCGTCTCGTCGTCGATCGGGAAGATCGCGGCGGTGGAGCCGAACTCCGGCGACATGTTGCCGATGGTGGCGCGGTTGGCCAGCGAGGTGGCGGCGACGCCCTCACCGTAGAACTCGACGAACTTGCCGACGACGCCGTGCTTGCGGAGCATCTCGGTGATGGTCAGCACGAGGTCGGTTGCGGTGGTGCCGGGGGTCAGCTCACCGGTCAGCTTGAAGCCGACGACGCGCGGGATGAGCATGGAGACCGGCTGGCCGAGCATCGCGGCCTCGGCCTCGATGCCGCCGACGCCCCAGCCCAGCACGCCGAGGCCGTTGACCATGGTGGTGTGCGAGTCGGTGCCGACGAGGGTGTCGGGGTAGGCCTGTCCGTTGCGGACCATGACCGTACGCGCCAGGTGCTCGATGTTCACCTGGTGGACGATGCCGGTGCCCGGGGGGACGACCTTGAACTCGTCGAAGGCGGTCTGCCCCCAGCGCAGGAACTGGTAGCGCTCCTTGTTGCGGCCGTACTCCAGCTCGACGTTCTGGGCGAACGCGTCGTTGGTGCCGAACTTGTCGGCGATGACCGAGTGGTCGATGACCAGCTCGGCCGGGGCCAGCGGGTTGATCTTCGCCGGGTCACCGCCGAGCTCCTTGACGGCCTCACGCATGGTGGCGAGGTCCACGACACAGGGCACGCCGGTGAAGTCCTGCATGATCACGCGGGCCGGCGTGAACTGGATCTCCTGGCTGGGCTGCGCCTGGGAGTCCCAGCCGCCGATGGCACGGATGTGGTCGGCGGTGATGTTCGCGCCGTCCTCGGTACGGAGCAGGTTCTCCAGCAGGACCTTCAGGCTGTACGGCAGGCGCGCGGAGCCCTCTACCTTGTCCAGCTTGAAGATCTCGTACGACTCGTCGCCCACGCGCAGCGTGCTGCGGGCGTCGAAGCTGTTCGCCGACACGACAGTCTCCTTCTTCAATGTGCGCGTCTGCCGCGCCGCGCCTCATTGGCAGCGGGCGCCGCGTTGTGCCGCCTACGGCCCCGACCATCCGCTAAGGTAAGGCTTAGTTAGGTATGCCTTACCGGGCGGCGGCTGCGGTGCGCCTCGGCAGATATCTCGATGTCGAGATAACTCTAGTACATAGCCGCCGCTCGGTCATGCCCAGGTGCCCTCTACCCGCTTCTACCCGCGCCCTCGTACCCGATGCCGCCGGTAGTAGGAGACCGTGACGGCCGCGGTCAGCGGGCCCCAGAGGAACAGCGGCTGATAGAGGATGCCGACGACCAGGTTCCCGGTGGCGGTCAGGTCCGCGTGCGGGTAGGTCCACCAGAACGGAACGGCTGCCCACATCAGGGTCAGACCCACCGCGCCGAGGGCGGCGGGGACGACGGCGGCCAGGGGGCGGACCCTCCGCCCGCCGATCAGCGGGATCCAGCGCGGTACGACATCGCCCCACGGGCGGACCAGGCCGATGGTCAGGAGGGCGACCAGCTCGCCGGCCACGGTGAGGGTCAGCATCCAGATCTTGGCGTCGACCGTCGCGAAGGGCTCGAAGCCCGCCTCCGTGTAGCCGGCGGGGTGGCCGAGCACCAGGGCGATGCGCCACAGCCCGCTCGGCAGGACCACCAGCGCGGTGAGGTGCGCGGCCAGGACCGCCCAGCGGGGCGGGGGCGGGGGCGCCACGGGGGTCTGCGGGGTCGCGGGGGTCTGCGAGGTGGCGGGGGTCCACGAGGTGGCGGGAGGCTTCCGTAAGGTCATGCGACTCATCGTGGCCGTCCGCCTCCGCACGTTCATCAGCCTGCGCGGCGGAGCTCGTGAGTCCCCGGTACGAGGGGTACGCGGCGGGGTCGGCCGGGCGGCGGAGGCGCGGTCGTCCCGGGGGCCCGGACACTCCAGGGGCCCGGACAGCGGTCCGGCCCCTCCGCCAGGTCGCGGAGGGGCCGGACGCGGTACAGCGGACGGGGCTACGGCGTGTCGCGGACCGTGCCCTCGAAGGGCGGGCCCAGCGGCTTGTCGTCGCTGTCCGAGAGCTGGAAGCGGACGTACTCGGCCGGCTCCTTCATCTGGTCACGGATGGTCGGGACGGTCAGGTCGGCGGACTTCTGCCCCGCCTCGACCGTCGTCCACAGCGTGCCGTACTCGACCTGGGAGAGCGGGATCGCCGGGTTCGGGACCCTCTCCACGAGCTGGGACAGCCACTCCTGGTCGACGTCGGCCGTGGAGAGCTCCGGGCGGCCGTCGGGGACGGGGAGCAGCTGGGCCGTGGTCCAGATCTCGACGTCCGCCTTCTCCGAGAGCGAGATGCGCCACGTCAGCGGCGCGCCCTCGGTGACGTCGGCGGCCACCGGCCTGATGCTCACCTTCGGCATCGGGTCGTCGTTCTCGGCGATGACGCCACCGGCGTCAGCGCCGACGACCGTGCCGCGGACCGCCTTGACCGCGACCCCGTGGGTCTTGTCCCAGCCGTAGCGCTTGTTGCCCTCCACCTTCACCGTGACCTTGATCCCGGCGGTGCCGGGGCCGACCTTGACCAGCCGGCCGGTCGACTTGCCGGTCTCCGGGTCGTCGACGTACAGCCGGACCGCGCCCGCGTTCTTGCCGGTGGTGCGGACGGGCACCTGGTACGTACGGAATCCCGAGTCGCCCTCCTTGACCGTGAGGGTGCCGATGTCGACGCGGGCGAGCCCGGCGGCCTTCACCGCGGGGGTGCCCGGCTGCCAGGACCAGGCGTCCATGAGCCACGCCTTGCCGGAGGAGGACTTGGGGGTCAGCTCCAGGGAGGCGATCTTGGCGAGGTTCAGCTTGGCGCGGGTCGCGGCGGCCAGCGGGAGGCGGACCTCCTGCGCCCAGTACGAGGTGGTGCGGTCGGTGCCGGGGAGCCCGTCGATCTTGACGCTGCCCAGCTTGGCCCGCTTGCCCTTGGCATCCTTGACGTGGACGTCGAAGCGGGTGCCGCTGGTGTTCGCGGGGACGGCGACGCGGAGCGCGAGGCTCTTGGCGCCCTTGACCGAGACCGGCTTCTTCGGGGTGACGCGGGCGATGGTGCCTGGCTTCTTCCAGTCCAGGGCGACCGCGCGGCGGCCGGCCTCGTGCTCGGCGCGCCAGGAGGCGAAGTGCGGCGAGGAGCCGGGGTCCTTCTCACCCATGCAGGCCGAGCGGCCGGGGGCGATGGCGTCGCACAGCCTGGCGCCGCTGACCTTCGGTGAGCCCTGGGGGTCGTCGGGGAGGAAGGCAGCACCGCGGTTGCCGCCGACCGCGTGGGTCAGGACGCGGGCGGGGTCGGCGGAGGGGGCGCGGCGGCCGGTGCCGTCGACGAGCTGGCGTACGCGGTCGTCACCGCCGACGAACAGCCGTGCGGCGGCGGCGATGTAGGTCGCGCCCGCCTTGTGCTGCTGGTTGGCGGAGAGCCGTCCGGCGGCGCCGGGCGAGCAGAGCGGGTCGCGCGCCTCGGGGTCGTGCCAGAAGTCGTCGTCGGCCGGGGCCTGGGCCTGGCCGGGCGTCCACTCGGTGTTGAAGTAGTTGTGGTTGGCGCCGATCATGTAGACCGAGCTGTGCAGGGCCTTGCCGCGGCTGACGCCTCGGGTGCCGTCCGTGAACACCTGGCCCTGGAGGTCGGAGACGTCACCGTCGCAGCCGGGCAGGATGGTGAGCGAGGGGACGTCCGGCACCGGGTTCTGGCCGAAGATGGTGGGGCCGATGTGGACCGTGCCGCGGATGTTCCAGCGGGCCTTGGACCGGTAGCCGTCCTGGGCGGCCGGCGGCTTGTACAGGCTGTCCATCACCGCGCGGTTGACGCCCTCGCCGCCGCGCGAGTGGCCGACGAGGAGCACCTTGGACAGGTCGGTCTTCGGGCCCTTGCGGACGGCGGCGGGCGCGGAGGAGGGCTTGGCGGCCCAGTCGGCCCAGCGGCCGAGGTGGTTGCGGATCAGCGAGGAACGGGCCTGCGCACCGCCGTCCTCGGCGTTCCAGTCCTGGCCGTTGATGCCGTTGGCGGAGATGGAGACGGTCACGTACCCCTGGGAGGCCAGCAGCTTCTGGTCGCGCAGATAGCCCCGGTGGCTGGGGATCGGCTTGCTGCCCTTGGCGCAGGGCCAGTCGCCGGAGGCCTCCCTGTCCTTGCCGGGGACGTAGCAGGTGGCGTGGCGGCCGTGCAGGAAGAGGGCGACGGGACGCTTGCCGGGTGCCTTCTTCGGGGCGACCACGACACCGCGCATCTCGACCGGTGCGGGGAAGCCCGGGAGCTTCACGGAGGCGAGGCTGTACTCGCCGGTGGTGGTGGCGTACTTGCCGGGCTTGCCCGGGTCGACGGTCCCCGCGGGCAGCTTGGGCGGAAGCTTCGGGGCGGGCGGCTTGGCCCGGCGGCTCGCGCCCGCGTCAGGCGCCTCGTCGAGCCGGCGCCCGGCCGCCTCGACGGCGAGGTCGCCGAGGTCGGCGGTGCTGACCTCGTCCAGGGGGAGCCGGAAGGTCCGGCCGTCGTCCTGCGGTTCGGGTACGCCCACGAGTTCGCCGTTCGCGCGGAACTCCACGCGGGCGTCACCCATGGGGACCGGCTCGGGCGCGCGCCACTCCAGGTGGTTCTGCCCCTTCTCACCGGCGATGCGCCAGCCGGGCGGCAGCGCGTCACCGGGCTGGCCTGTCGCGGTGGCGCCGGGTATCTCCGGCGGCGTCGGCGCGGCGTACACCCCCGTCGGCGCCACCCCCGCCACCGTCAGCACCGCTATCGCGGTGGCCCATGCTCTCCGGCCACGTATCAAAGCTCCTCCTCAACCCTGGTCGTGCGCGCGTCCGTTCCGGTGGTCTGTTCCGGTTCGAACGCGCTCTCGGAGATCGAGACGGGGAGGCGAACCTGTGGGTTGCCTCTGCGGGCGGAGTGATCGGCGGCCCCGGTGTTGTCGTAGCCGATCGGTAGGGTCGTGCGCCGGGAATGTTCTGCACGGGGATTGTTCTGCACGGCGGAGGGGTGGCGGAGTGAAGGTCACGGAGAGCGATCTACGGCTGGAGGACGGCCGCACGCTCCATGTGTACGACACCGGCGGCGACGGACTCGCGGTCTTCTGGCACCACGGCACGCCGAACATCGGCTCGCCGCCCGTTCCGCTCTTCGCCGCCGCCGGGAAGCTGTCCGTCCGCTGGGTGTCGTACGACCGTCCCGGCTACGGCGGTTCGTCCCCGCTCCCCGCCCGGGACGTGGCGTCGGCCGCGGCCGATGTACGGGCGGTCGCCGACGCGCTCGGCATCGACCGGTTCGCCGTCCTCGGCCACTCCGGCGGCGGCCCGCACGCGCTGGCCTGCGGCGCCCTGCTGCCCGACCGGGTCCTCGGGGTGGTGACGGCCGCGGGACTCGCCCCGTACGGCGCCGAGGGGCTCGACTGGTTCGCGGGCATGGTGCCGTCCTCGGCCGCCTCGCTGCGGGCGGCCGCGGAGGGGCGTGCGGCGAAGGAGGCGTACGAGGCGGGCGCCGGGTACGACCCGGAGATGTTCACCGACGCCGACCACGAGGCACTGGCCGGTACGTGGTCCTGGTTCGACGAGGTGGTGGGCCCCGCGCTGGAGGCCGGGCCGGACGGCCTGATCACCGACGACCTGGCGTACGTCACTCCGTGGGGCTTCGACCCCGTCCGGATCGCCGCGCCCCTGCTCCTGCTCCACGGCGGCCAGGACCGGATAGCACCGGCCGCCCACAGCCGCTGGCTCGCCGACCGCTGCCCGACGGCCGAACTGCGGGTGCGCCCGGCGGACGGCCACATCTCCGTGCTCGACGGGGGTGCGGAGGCCCTGGAGTGGCTGGCGGCGCTGCGCGGCTGAGGTCCGGGCCTTCCCCGTACAGCCGCGCGCCGCGCGCCCCGTCGTCCCGCCCGGGGGACGATGGGGCGCGGACGACCGTTGCCCCCCGCACTTCTCCCTCCTCCCTCCTCCCTCCTCACTCGAACGGCGCACCCCCACATCAGCCTCATCTCATATCTGAGATAACCTGCCGCCATGTCAGACGACTACCTCGCACGCATCGGCAAGCTCATCCGTGACGCCCGGCAGCACCGGGGCTGGACACAGACGCAGCTGGCCGAGGCGCTCGGCACGAGCCAGAGTGCCGTCAACCGCATCGAGCGCGGCAACCAGAACATCAGCCTTGAGATGATCGCCCGCATCGGCGAAGCTCTCGACAGCGAGATCGTGTCGCTCGGTTACTCCGGGCCCATGCATCTGCGGGTCGTCGGGGGCCGTCGCCTCTCCGGCGCCATCGACGTCAAGACCAGCAAGAACGCCTGTGTCGCGCTGCTGTGCGCCTCACTGCTCAACAAGGGCCGTACGGTCCTGCGCCGGGTCGCGCGGATCGAGGAGGTCTTCCGCCTCCTGGAGGTGCTGAACTCCATCGGGGTGCGCACCCGCTGGGTCAACGACGGCGTGGACCTGGAGATCGTGCCGCCCGCGCAGCTGGAGATGGAGGCGATCGACGCCGACGCCGCGCGCCGCACCCGCTCCATCATCATGTTCCTGGGCCCCCTGCTGCACCGTATGGAGCAGTTCACCCTCCCCTACGCCGGCGGCTGCGACCTGGGCACCCGCACGATCGAGCCGCACATGATCGCGCTGCGCCGGTTCGGCCTGGAGATCGCCGCCACCGAGGGGCTCTACCACGCCCAGGTGGACCGCTCCGTCTCCCCCGGCCGCCCCATCGTGCTGACCGAGCGCGGCGACACCGTGACCGAGAACGCCCTGCTGGCCGCCGCCCGCCACGACGGCACGACGGTCATCCGCAACGCCTCCTCCAACTACATGGTCCAGGACCTCTGCTTCTTCCTGGAGGCGCTGGGCGTACGGGTCGACGGCATCGGCACGACGACGCTCACCGTGCACGGGGTCCCGCAGATCGACGTGGACGTGGACTACTCCCCCTCCGAGGACCCGGTCGAGGCGATGAGCCTGCTGGCCGCCGCGGTGGTGACCGAGTCCGAACTCACCATCCGCCGGGTGCCGATCGAGTTCCTGGAGATCGAGCTCGCGGTCCTGGAGGAGATGGGCGTCGACTGCGACCGCACCCCGGAGTACGCGGCCGACAACGCCCGCACCCGGCTGGTGGACCTGACGGTCCGGCCCTCCAAGCTGGAGGCACCGATCGACAAGATCCACCCGATGCCGTTCCCCGGCCTCAACATCGACAACGTCCCGTTCTTCGCGGCCATCGCGGCCGCCGCGCACGGCCAGACCCTGATCCACGACTGGGTCTACGACAACCGCGCGATCTACCTCACCGACCTCAACCGCCTGGGCGGCCGCCTCCAACTCCTCGACCCGCACCGGGTCCTGGTCGAAGGCCCCACCCGCTGGCGCGCCGCCGAGATGATGTGCCCGCCCGCCCTGCGGCCCGCCGTGGTGGTGCTGTTGGCGATGATGGCGGCCGAAGGCACCTCCGTACTGCGCAACGTCTATGTCATCAACCGGGGTTACGAGGAGCTGGCGGAGCGGCTCAACTCGGTGGGCGCGCAGATCGAGATCTTCCGGGACATCTGAAAGCTCTCAGAAGTCGCGGGTCACAGCGAACGGCCTCCAGCGCCCAAGAGCGCCGACGACAGCAACGCCTGCCGGAACACGCATCCGGCAGGCGTTGTGCTGCCCAGGGCGCCCAGGAGAAAGGGAAACGGGACAGGTCAGTGACCGGCGACCGTGCCGGACAGTTCGTTGGTGCCCTTCGGCAGGGTGACGGATGCCAGCTTCTTCCCCGATTCCAGTTCGATGGAGTGGAGTTGGCGCTTGCCGGGGTCGGAGACGTACGCCGTGTGGTCCCGGACGAACAGGGTGGGCCTGGGCTGCTGCCAGTCCAGGGGCTCGGTCCAGTCGCCGACCGCTTCGATCTTCTTCTCGACCTTACCGGTCTCCGGGTCGATGACGTGGAGGATGCCGTTGGTGCCGAGCACGAGGGCTTCGCCGTGCGGGCCGCGGGCGAGGGAGCGGAAGGAGTAGCTGGTGCCGAGGTCGACCAGCTTCATCTTCGCCGTACGCGTGTCGATCAGGGATATGCGGGTGGGGCGTTCCAGTTCGGCGTCGGGGTCGGTCTTGTAGTCGCCGAGGAGGATCGGGGAGGCGTCGCTGCCTGCCTGGTTGCCGGTACGGGCGTAGTCGCCGGGGGCGTCGACCTTGGTGAACTCGCCGTCCTTGTAGAGCAGGACGCCGTCCTCGCAGCCGAAACCGACCACCTCGCCCTGGGCGGCGGCCTCGCCGTGGACACCCGGGCAGTTCTCGGCGCGTGCGATCTCCTTGCTGTCCTTGTCCAGGACGAGGGCTCCGGTGCGCTTCTCCTCGGTGCCGAGGGTGGTGACGAGTTCTCCGTCGGCCAGTTCGATGGCGACACCGTGATGGGGCTTCGCGGACGTGTAGGTGCGGCTCTCCGGCTTCTTCCCGTCGGACAGGGCGGCGGGGTCGAAGACGTTCACCTCGCCGGTGCCGTCGGTGAACAGGACCGTCTTGCCGCCGTGCCGGACGACGTGCCCCGGCTTGGCACCCTTGAACTCGGCGGCGGTGAACTTCTGCCGGGTGGCGTCGAACACGCGGAAGCCGGAGTCCGTGGAGACGACGACGTGGTCCTTGTCGCCCGCCGGGTTGACCCGGTTGAAGCCGGGCAGCGCGATCGTCTTCGCGAGCTTCAGGGTCTCGCCGTCGAGGACGTACAGTCCCCCGTCGTACGAGGCGACGATCGGGTTCCCGACCGCCGCGGCCTCGCTGCTCTTCTGCTCCTTGGCCTCTCCGCCGGCAGGGGCGTCGTCATGGCCGTTGCCGCCGCAGGCGGTCAGCGCCATCGACACCGCCACGGCCAGCGCCGTGCCCGTGAGGACTCTGGCGCGCGTGGGCTTGTTCATGATCGGTCTTTCCTCTCCGGCCCTCAGGCACGGGTTTGTGGGGTGGAGCGGCCGGCGTTCGACGTGCCGTACCGCGGGGAAGCTCGTTCAGTCGTCGGTGAGGCCCTCGGCCATGGCCGAGGCGTTGGCGCGCATCATTTCCAGGTAGGTACCGGCGCCCTTGCCCTTCTCGGTCAGCGACTCGGAGTGGAGCGAGACGACATTCACGTCGCCGCCCATCTCGCGCCGCAGGACCTCGGCGAGCCGGCTGGGCTGGGAGGAGTCGGCGAAGACGGTGCGCACCTTGGCCTTCTTCATGGCCTGGGTGAGGGAGCGCAGGTCGGAGGAGCTGGGCGAGGCGAGCGTGGTTCCGCTGGGGATGATCGCGCCGATGACGCGGAAGCCGAAGCGGTCGGCGAGGTAGCCGAAGACGTGGTGGTTGGTCACCAGGGCACGTCGGTCCTCGGGGATGGCGGCGAAGGACTTCTCCATCCACCCGGTGAGGTCGGCGAGTTGTCCGTCGTACCGCTCGGCGTTCTCCCGGACCTTCTTCTCGTCGACGCCCTCCACGTGCTCGGCGACCTGGTCGGCGATCAGACCGGCGGCCTCGCGTACCCGGTCGGGGTCGGTCCAGAAGTGCGGGTCGGGCTTGCCGGCGTCCGCTTCCGGGCCGCCGTCCTGTCCGGCATGGAAGGTGAGGGGGTCGGCCGCCTCAGCCGCGGCGAAGGTGGCCACTCCGGACTCGCGGGCCGCCTCCACGTGCCGCAACACGTTCTCCTCCAGGCCGAGCCCGTTGTAGACGACCAGGTCCGCGTTCTCCAACTCCGCGGCCTGCACGGCCGAGAGGCCGAAGGAGTGCGGGTCGGCGTTGGGCTTCATCAGGACACTGACCTCGGCCTCGTCCCCGACGATCTCCCGGGTGACGTCGCCGAGGATGTTGGTGGTCACCACGACCCGGGGCCGTTCGTCCCCGCCGCCCGCGCAGCCGGTCGCCGCACCGGCGATGACGAACAAGCCGACCAGGGACACCAGCAGGGCGCGCATCCGTGGAGCGCCCATGCGCGCGCTCATCGGCCCGTCTCCACCATCAGGGACGGCCGTACGTCGACGTCGAACGTACGGGCCACGCGGAGATCGTCGTTGTAGTCGATCTCGTACACGCGTTTGCCCTCGGGGTCGTTGAGGTAGGCGCGGCTGCGGTCCACCTCGATCACCGGGGCCGCGCCGCCGCCCGCACCGGCTTCGGGCAGTTCCTTCAGCAGGGGATCGGTCGCGCCGGTCTCCTTGCCGGTGGGTATGTCGTAGCCGTGCAGGGACCCGTCGGTCTCCAGGACGACCAGTGGCGAGCCTTCGCCGGCCGTGTTGGCGGCGACCACGGTGCCGGTCTTCACCCGGGTCCAGGCGCCTTCGCTGACATCCAGTACCCAGACGGCGTCCTCGCCGGCGGGTGCCGTGAGGGTGCTGCTGCCCGGGCGGTGCCGGAACTCCACGGCCCGCTCGGTCTTCGGCACGTCCTCGCCGTACGGGATCCTCTCGGCCGTGAAGGTGCCGTCGTCGCCCTCGTGGACGAGCAGGGCGCCGTCGGCGCAGCCGAGGACGACCCCGCGCCGGGTGACCGCGTCGCCCCGGGGCTCCTCGCACTCCGTCTCCGGGGCGGCGACGCGCTTGCCGGAACGGTCCAGCACGGCAACCTTCGCCGGAGCGCCGCTCTCGGTGGTGAGCGTCACCAGGTGTTCCGCGTACGGCACGACGGCGCCGGCGAACGTTCCGGGCAGCGGGGACGGCGTGCCCGGGGCGCCCTTCTCCAGGTTCGCCCGGCGATACACGCTCGCCTTCCCGTCCGCCGACGTGGCCACGGTCACGCGCGCGTCGCTGCGGATGCTCGTACCGGTGCCGCCCGGGAGGTCGCCGACCTCCCGGACTTTCGCGCGGTAGTAGTGGACGTGGTCGCCGTGGTCGACCATCCACGCACCGCTGTCGAGCACGCGTATGCCGTCCGGGCCGTAGAAGTAGCCGAAGCGGCCGTCCGTGGTGAGCACGGTGGCGCCGGGGCTGCGGGCGATGTCGTGCACCGTGCCGGTGATCAGGTCCAGCACACGGGCCTCACCGCTCCCGGCGTCGCCGAGCAGAAGTCTGGACTGCTGCTCGGCCGCCTCGGTGGCGCCTTCGACGTAGCCGTGCGGAGTGGCGGACGAAGTGGACTTCTTGGAACCGGACTTGGCCTCGTCCCCGGCCCCGCATCCGGCGGTCAGGAGGATCACTGCCGCGAGGGCCGGAGCCAGTGATGTGACGTTCTTTCGGACGAGCAAGGAGATCGCCTCAGTCCTCTCTCGGTCAGGGCGTGGGGGAGATCGCGGCCGGGGCGACCGCCGGTTCGGGAAGACCGGCACGGCGCGCAGCGCGGCGGTGCCGCAGTCCGGCTGCGAAGTGGGACAGGAAGAAGAGTCCGACGGCGAGGGCCGAGACGGTCGCTCCGGCCGCGGTGCTCAGATGCCAGGACAGGAGCAGGCCCCCGAAGGTGGCGGCGGCACCGAGGAGCGCCGCGAGGGCCATGACGCCGCTGACGCTGCGCGCCCAGGGCAGGGCGGCCGCGGGCGGGGCGATGAGCAGACCGAGGACGAGCAGCGTGCCCACGATGTGGAAGGAGGCCACGATGGCCAGCGCCAGCAGGCCGAGCAGCACGGCATGGGCGAGCCGAGGGCGCAGCCCGAGCGTCCGGGCCTTGCGCTCGTCGAACGCGAGGGCCAGGAAAGCCCGGTAGCCGAACACCGAGACGGCCAGCGCCAGCAGCAGGGCTACGCCAAGAAGCAGCAGATCGCTCCCCCGCACGGCGAGGACGTCTCCGAACAGAAAGCCGGTGAGGTCCACCGCGAAGGACTGCGAGCGCGACACGATGATGACACCGAGCGACAGCATGCCCACGAACAGCAGGCCGATGCCGGTGTCTTGGGACAGTCGCGGAGTCCGGCCGAGGGCCGTGACGCCCGCCGCCATCACGGCCGCGCTCACCACCGCCCCCACCAGCAGACTGCTTCCGAGCAGCGAAGCGACCGCGACGCCGGGCAGCAGCCCGTGCGACATGGCGTCACCGAGGAAGGCCATCCCGCGGAGCACCACCCACGTTCCCGCGAGGGCGCATATCGCCGACACCAGGATCCCGGCCCATAGGGCCCTCTGCACAAAGGCCACCTCGAAAGGGGCCGTCAACCACTCCATACGAGGACCATATAATGACAACCATGTTCAATAACAACCCCTCGCTCTCGTCGGACGTCGAATCGCGGAATGAACGCGTCCGGTTCCAGCGACTGAGCGCCGGCTACCCCGGTCGCCCCGTGCTCCACCAACTCAGCGCCGATATACCGTCGTTGGCCATGACCGCCCTGGTCGGACCCAACGGAAGCGGCAAGTCGACGTTGCTGGGCGTCCTGGCCGGAGTGATCGCCGCCACATCCGGAGAACTGCTGTACACAGAGGGCTCCCCGCCCGCTTTCGTCCCGCAGCGCGGCGCCGTCGGCGACACGCTTCCCCTCACGGCGCGGCAGACGGTGGAGATGGGCCGCTGGGGACAGCGGGGCCTGTGGCGGCGGCTGACCCGCACGGACCGCAGCGCGGTCGACTCCGCCATGGAGAGGCTGGGGATCGCCGACGTCGGCGCCCGCCAGCTCGGCGAACTGTCGGGGGGCCAGCGTCAGCGCGTCCTGATCGCGCAGGGCCTCGCCCAGCAGTCCGACCTGCTCCTCCTGGACGAGCCGACCACCGGACTCGACCCCGAGGCGCGGGAGCGGATCACGGCCCTGCTGACGGACCTGGTCGCCGACGGCACCACCGTCGTCCAGGCCACCCACGACCTGGAAGCCGCCCGCTCGGCCGACGCCTGCCTGCTCCTGGCCGACGGACGACTGGTCGGGCAGGGATCACCGGAGGAAGTGCTCACCCCGGAGGCACTGGCCCGGATCTGGCAGTCGGCGTGACGCATCCACGCAGAGCCAGGATGCGCGCTCCGGCCGACTCCAGGAGGACTCGGTGCGGCCGTCCGGCGGCCCCACCCGCTGAGCTTCAGTACGCCCCGCACAGCCCGCATGACCTGGAAAGAGCGCCTGGTCCCTTCCGGGACATCTGACGCCCTTGAGCGAGCCTTGAGGGAGATGGGCCTTCGTCACCGTCCCTGCCTGCCCGCCGGGGCGAGTTCGGCGAGGGCTCCGACCGCACGGTCGACCTCGGCCTCGGTGTTGTAGTAGTGGGGTGAGAGCCGCACCAGCGGGTGGACATCCCGGTTCTCGGTGTCGAACTGGGTCTGCACCGGGTCCGTGACGCTGACGTTGATGCCCTGCACGGACAGGGCGGCGGCGGTGTCGGCCGGGGCCATGCCGTCGACCTTGCAGGTGACGATGGCGCACCGCCGCGTGCCGAGGTCGTGGGTGCTGACGCCGGGTACGGCGTCGAGGCCGTCGCGCAGACGTGCGCCGAGGGCGAAGGCACGCCGGCCGATCTCGTCGATGCCGAGGTCCAGAGCCTGCTGGACGGCGGCGCCGAGCCCCAGCGTGTTGGCGTAGCTGACCTCCCAGGTCTCGAAACGCCGGGCGCCGTCGTGCCAGGTGAAACCGCGCCCGCCGTCCCAGGTGGCCGACGCCGTCTCCGCCACGTACGGCTCCAGACGGCCGAGCGCCTCGGGGCGGACCCACAGGAAGCCCGTGCCGCGCGGGCCGCGCAGGAACTTGCGGCCCGTGGCGGTGAGCATGTCGCAGCCCAGCTCCGCGACGTCCACGGGGAACTGACCGACCGACTGGGTGGCGTCGAGGAGGAAGGGAACGCCGGCGGCACGGGTGAGGCGTCCGATCTCGGCGACCGGGTTGACCAGACCGCCGCTGGTCGGCACGTGGGTGACGCCCACCAGCTTGCAGCGGTCGTCGATCAGGTTCGCCAGGGCGGTGGTGTCGAGCTGACCGGACGCGTCGTCGGGGACGACGACGACCTCGGCACCGGTGCGCCGGGCTGTCTGCAGATAGGCCAGAACATTGCTGCCGTACTCGGAGCGGCCGGTGAGGATGCGGTCGCCCGGCTTGAGCTCCAGGGAGTAGAACGCGGCGTTCCAGGCGTGAGTGGCGTTGTCGAAGAGCGCGATCTCGTCCGCCCGGCCGCCCACCAGCCGGGCGATGTGCTCGTGGACGGCGTCGATCCGTCCGCGTTCCTGATCGGCCGCCTCGTAGCCGCCGATCGCGGCCTCCAGTTCCAGATGGGAGGTCACGGTCCGGAGCGTGCCCCGGGACAGCAGGCCCGCGCCCGCGTTGTTGAGGTGGAGCCGGTTCGCGGTGCCCGGGGTGTCCCTGCGTAGCGCTTCGATGTCCATGCTCCCCATCCCGATTCCCGTCCGGTGCGGCGCCGTTCCGGCTCACGGCTCCTGGGCACCCTTCCAGTGGATCACGGTGCGGTCACCGCGGTCGAGGGTGCGGTCCATCCGCCCGCTACGCGAACGGGGCCAGTTCGGCGGCCAGTTGCTCCAGGCTGCCCGCCCGCCAGTCGAAGGTGTCGGTGCCCTTCGGCGGGTCTCCGCCGGGGCGGTGCACATAGGCCGTGCGCATGCCCAGGGCCTGGGCGCCCCGCAGATCCCAGGCGTGGGCGGCGATCATCACCGTACGCTCCGGCGGGCAGGCCGCGGTGTCGACGGCGAGCTGGTAGACCGCTTTCAGCGGCTTGAACGCGCGGACGTCCTCCGCCGAGAGCGCCTGGTGCCAGCGCAGCCCGGTGTGGGCGTTGAGGCGGAGCAGATCCGCGCGGGCGGCGTTCGTGAGACCGATGACCGGGAACAGGCGCGCGAGAGCGGCGAGCCCGGTGAGGGAGTCCTGCCAAGGGGCCAGGCGCTGGGAGGCCGTGGCCAGACGCCGCAGGGCATCGGGGTCCGTGAGCCCGGCATCGCCGGCCACGCGCTCGACGGCCTCGCTGTCCAGGACCGTGGAGTTCGCGTAGGGCCGTTCGCCGTTCGCGATACGACGCTGTTCATGGGCGACGTGCCCCTCCCAGTCGGCGAGCAGCCGGTCGGCGGCCGCCTCGTCCGCGGCAGGGAACGCTTCGCGGATCGCGGTCCGCAGCCCGCCCGGCTGATCGACCATCGTGCCGAGGACGTCGAAGACGGCGACCTCGATCCTGCTTGCCGGAGTCATCGACCCGCCCCTTTCCGCGCCCGGGCGTCGCGCTACGCGATCGCCGTCCCCGGCAGGCTGGCCTGCCGGCGGGCACAGAGACGCGATGGGGCCGATCGAGGGCGTGTCCTGGGCGGGCGAGGCCACGGAGCCTGGGGCGTCCTGCCGGTCAGGGCGCGTTCGGTCTGCCGGTCAGGCCGGGGCGTCCTGCCGGTCAGGGCGGGTCCGTGAAAGGCCATCGTTAAGGCACCCGCGTTCGATTCCTGCCCTGCGGACGCTATCGCCTGTATACCGCTGGGTGTACCGTTGGCCAGGTGACCATCAGTAGTGAAACCCACGCGACGAGGACAAAGCGTCGGGGTGCCCACCATCTGACGCCGGCCGGTGTGAGAGTCCTCGAAACGGCCTCACGGCTCTTCTACGATCTCGGGATCCGGGCCGTCGGTGTGGAGGCGATCGCCGAGCAGGCGGGCGTCACCAAGAAGACGCTCTACGACTGCTTCGGCTCCAAGGACGATCTCATCGTCGCCTACCTCCAGGCCCGGGACGGCCTGTGGAGGTCCATGCTGGTGAAGCATGTCAACGGCCACGAGGGGCCGCCGGGTGAGCGGATTCTCGCCACCTTCGGCGCACTCCAGGAGTGGTCGACCGAGCGGAACAAGCGGGGCTGCGCCTTCATCAACGCTTCTGTGGAGCTGGCCGAGGACCACCCGGCCCGCGAGGTGGCGCGTCATCAGAAGGCGTGGTTCCTCGGCTTTCTGGAGGACCTCGCGCGGGAGGGCGGTGCCCAGGCGCCCGGCGATCTGGCCGCCCAGGTGCTCATCCTGCACGAGGGAGCCTGCATCGCGGGTCCCATGGGTTCGGTGGACCAGGCCGTGCGCCGGGCGGAAGAGGTGGCGGCCGTCCTCATCGAGCGGTCGCTCGCCGCCTGACGCCAGGCGCTGACCACCAGGCACCGGGCACCGGGATGAGCGCTTCAGGCGACGAGGGCCGCCTCGGTCTCCGCTCGGTCCTCCCTCTGTGCGGCCGCCGTCCCGCCGTCCAGTTGCCGGCAGAGGTCCGCCGCGTAGACGCGTAAGAGATCGTGCATCAGATAGTGGCGCTCGTCCTGCTGCCGGATCAGATGAGCGCTCGCCAGATCGCGCAGCAGCCGTACGGCCTCGGCGTCGCTGACCCCCGCGGTGACCGCGGTGGCCGCGACGTCGATCACCTGGCCGGGCAGCAGCCCCAGCAGCCGGAATATCCGTGCGCTCGGCTCGTCGAGAGCCCGGTAGGACGCGTCGAACGTGTGGCGCAGGGCCACATCCCCTTCGGCGAGGGCCAGCCGGGCTTCCTCCACCTTGAGCTCCGCGGCCAGCCGGTCCGCGCTGGGGTGCTGGCAGCTCACGATGTTCTCCGCCGCCAGCACCAGGGCCAGGGGCAGCCGCCCACACCGTTCCGCCAGCACCGTCAGTGCGGCGGGGTCGGCGTCCGCGCGCGCGTCCCCGATCATGGCGCGGAGCAGCATGGCGGCCTCCGGGCGGCACAGTTCCGTCATCGGCAGGGTGGCCGCGTCCACCCTGGACAGCAGACCGGGCAGACGCGAACGGCTGGTCACCACGACGGCGCTGCCCGGCGAGCCGGGCAGCAGATGGTGCACCTGCTGGGCGTCGGCGGCGTTGTCCAGGACCAGCAGCACCTCGCGCCCGTGCAGATAGGAGCGGAAGGCGGCGGCCCGCTGGTGCAGGTCGGCCGGCAGCCGCTCGCCGGGCACCCCCACCGCGTGGAGCAGATGCCCCAGGACGTCGAACGGGTCGGCTGCCTCTCCCGGTTCGGGGCCTTCGAGGTCGACGAACAGCTGGCCGTCGGCGAAGCGGCCGTCACAGACCGCCTGGTGTGCCCACTGGACGGCCAGGGCGGTCTTGCCGACGCCCGGCGGACCGTTGATCACCGCGACGGGCACGGCGAGGGACCGGTCGTCCCCGAGCCACTGGCTCAGCTGCTTCAGATCACGCCGCCTCCCTGTGAAGAAGCGCTTGGCCGGAGGGAGTTGGGCCGGATGAACCCATCCGGCGCTCGGCCGGGAGGCGGCTTCGAGCGCCGTCGCGATGGCGGTGAACCTGCTCCCGGAGTCCAGCACCCGGTCGCAGGCCGCCCCGAGAACCACCGACGGCGTGCGCTTGCCGTTCTCCACCTTGCTGAGATGCCCTCGGTTGAAGTGCACCAGGCCGGCCAACTGCGTGAGCGAGAGCCCGCGCCGCTCGCGGTGGGCCCGGAGCAGGTGGCCGAAGGTCCCTGGCGAGTCGGCACCGCACGGACAGTCCGGGCCGCTCGGTTCCGGTCGGCTTCCCGTGCTGTCCTGCACTGAATTCCGTAACACTGCGAACTCCCTGAAGTCGTAGGACCGCGCCGTGGCTCCTGAGCGGCGCAGGTCGGCCGAGTGGGACTGCCGCTCAGGGCAGCGCCAGCAGATCGTCGAGCGTCGGGAACCGGGCGGCGATGTCGCCCGGGGGGAATCGGACACCGGACCGGTCGCCCGCACGGAGGAAGCGGACAGATGTGTAGCGGGGGGTCGCTCCGGCATCGAACCAGTGCCCCGTACGGCTGGGCACCGAAAGCAGGTCACCGGGCGTGCAGACCAGTGCGTAGACCTGGCCCGCGGCATGGAGGTAGTGACAGCCGGTACCCGCCACCAGGAAGCGCACCATGTCCTCCTCGTGCAGATGCCGCCGACGGAACTTCTCGCGGTTCGCCCGTGACCTCTGCGGCCCGGGACCGGCCGGCGCGGGGGTGAGGCGTCTGATGTCGACGGCCTGGTAGCCGTTCTCGGCGCTCACATGGTCGATATGGCTCCGGTAGGCGTTCAGAATCGTCGCGTCGTCCGCGTCGACGGGAATCCGCCGGGCGGCGCGCCACCGGGAGAAACGCACCCCGACCCTCAGCAGTTGGGTACGTACGACCTCCGGGTCCTCCGACCGCAGCTGCACCGCGCCGGGGTCGTCGGCCGCCATGACCTGTAACAACGTCACCAGGTCTTCCCCTCGGCCTCCCCGGGACCGGCGGCGGGCGTCGGCCGCAGGGCGCGGCCGAGTTCCCTGATCCGCTCCAGTCCGGACAGCGCTTCGTCCGGGCTCCGGCCCCACGTGAAGACGGCCGAACCGTCGAACAGCACGGCGGTCACGGGGCCGGAGAGGTCGATGAGCTTCTCCAGGCCGGCCACGTCGTCCCGCCCGGACGTGCTCCGCGGGCCGGGGGCGACCGTCAGCACCGTCGCGCCGGCGGAAGGGGCCGCGCCGACCGCCTCCGTGAGAGCCACGGTGGCGGGTTCGCGTGTGTGGATCACGGCACCGCCGCCCGGAAGCTGACGGTGGATCGCGAGATGTGCCGGGGTCTCGGGGGGCGGCCAGGCGAGCTCCCCGAGCAGCGGCAGCCCCTCCTCCGGGTCGATCAGCACGGCGTTCCGGCCGGTCCGGGGTGGTTCCCCGTCCTCCTCGCCGGCCGAGATGACGACGGCCTCGCCCGATCGGATCGAGACGCAGCAGGAAGCCTGTCCCGGCGGATCGGACCGGTCCAGCGACCGACAGGCGAGCAGCACCAGTTCACGGTGCCGTTCGACTTCCTCGTGGACCCGTACGGGCTTCACGGACTCCCCCTCGCTGTCATGGCGGTGATGTCCAGGGACCGTTCAGGCGCCTGGCCGGACACCGGGACTGGCACGCATGCCTCCCCCCGGAGCGAGGAGCGGCGTGTATACCAACCGGTATAGATACAAGCTAGGGAGTCGCTTCTCGCCGTGTCAACGGCGCCCCGGCGGATGGCCGGAAAGAGCCTCCGGCGGCCGATCCGGCCGATTCCCCTGCCCCTGGTGTCCGGGGAAGTTCAGGTACGGGCGTCGGGAACGGACAGCGCTCCGTGGATAGGGC
The DNA here is from genome assembly GCF_033109485.1 of Streptomyces cyaneofuscatus. Classification (NCBI taxonomy): domain Bacteria; kingdom Bacillati; phylum Actinomycetota; class Actinomycetes; order Kitasatosporales; family Streptomycetaceae; genus Streptomyces; species Streptomyces cyaneofuscatus. The sequence goes on from NZ_CP137002.1 coordinate 1,509,281, forward strand.
ATCCAGCTGTTTGCGGCCGGTTCGGTGGTGCTGCTGTTGCCAGTCGGGTGGCAACAGAGTTGCCCTGTACACGGATTCCGGGGCGGTGCGACAGTGAGTACGCCTTCAGGGGAGGAGCAATGTCTCGTAGGGGCGCTATCCGGTGCACCACGCATTTCTCTGGGCGCCGACCGCAATTCTTCGTACCGGCAGAGCTTTTGCCATGTCGCAGGAGGCTGAGATGAGTTCACGTATCGACACCACGGAACTGGTTGTGTCCCCGAGCGAGTTCTTCCAGATCGGAAAGACAGAACGGATCCGGCCATCCGTGGAGATCACGCTGTCGGATCACTCCTACCTTCCGAAGGCGGACGATCCGCGAGCGGACTGGGTCGCCAGCGTCGCCGTACCCGCGTTCAAGACCCTGGCGCGGATGGGCTTCCTCGCCCCGAAGTTCTGCACCATCGGCACCGGGGCCGGCCTGGACGTCCTGGCCGCCGTGGAGATCCTCCGCTCGCGGTCGGTGGGCTTCACGGATCTGCACGAGGACGTTCTCGAGCACGCGCGGCAGAACATCCGCGGCAACCTCCTCGCCCAGGACATCGAACTGATCGGAGGCGCCGGGGACATCCTCGCGCCGCTCGCCGGCAAGGTCGCGCAGGTGGACGTCGTCTACGAGAACCTCCCCAACATCCCCATGGCGGGCGTCGGCGACCTCGACGACGGCCAGACGAGTTCGACGTTCATCGAGGAGCGGCGTGAGGAGGTCCCCGGCTTCGCCGAGAAGAACCTGGTCACCCTGCACTACCTCGCCCTGCAGCAGGCACACCCGATCCTCCGGGTCGGCGGCCGGGTGCTCTCGTCGATCGGGGCGCGGGTGCCGCTGTCGGAGATCCTGGCGCTCTCCAGTGCCGCCGGATACAACGGCGGCATCCTGACCTACACCTGGAAGATCCAGTCCGAACCCCTGGACGTCGTCGGGGGCTACGCCCGGTGGGAGCGGGAAGGGCTCGGGCCGTTCCACTTCTACCCGGTCGACGTCCTGCGCGAGGTTTTCGCCGGTCTCACGGTCGCGGCCGCCGGTGCGCAGGCCCTCCAGCTGGAGAAGGAACTCGCGCCGCACGAGATATCGGCGGTGGACGCCCTCACCCGGGTGGAAAGGGGCGAGAAGGTCGGTCACACCGTGGCCATCCTCGACTCCGTGAAAATCCCTGATTCCGCTCTCTGATCACGGAGCGCGGCGACCGGCCGCCCACCGGCCCGCTATGCCGTCACCTTCCCGTCACCTTCCCGACGCCGCTGATGTGAGGAATCGGAATGAATGTTCAGTCGGTCATCGGCAGAACACCTCTGGTGGAACTGACCACGTTCGATGTTCCCGTCGGCGTTCGCCTTTTCGCCAAGCTCGAATTCCTGAATCCGAGCGGCAGCATCAAGGACCGCATGGTCAGTCACATACTGGCCGACGCCGAGCACCGCGGCCTGCTCCGGCCGGGCGGGACGATCGTCGAGAACACCTCGGGGAACACGGGCGCGGCGATCGCGATGATGGCGGCCACCCGCGGGTACCGCGCCATCCTCACCATGCCGGACAAGGTCAGCGACGAGAAGCGGGACGCCCTGCGTGCCATGGGTGCCGAGGTCGTCGTCTGCCCGACCTCGGCCGCTCCCGGCTCGGCGAAGCACTACGTCACCTGCGCCCGGCGCATCCACGCCGAGACACCGGGCTCGTTCATGCTGAACCAGTACGACAACCCCCTCAACGCCGAAGCCCACTTCCGTTCCACGGGCCCGGAGATCCGGGAGGCGCTCGGCGACTCCGTGACGGCGTTCGTCGCCTCGGGCAGCACCGGCGGGACGATCTCCGGGATCTCCCGCTTCCTGAAGGAACAGAACCCGGACGTCACCTCGGTGCTGCTGGACCCGGTCGGCTCCATCTACCACCGCTACTTCCACGACGGGGTGGTCGACCCCACCGAGATCGCCCCGTACTTCGTCGAGGGCGTCGGCGAGGACCACCTGGCCGAGTGCATGGACTTCTCGCTCATCGACGACGTCATGCGGTTCTCCGACGCCGACGCCTTCGCCACGTGCCACCACCTGGCCCGGCGCGAGGGCCTCGTCTGCGGTGGGACGGCCGGGGCCAACGTCTGGGGCGCCGTGCGCGTGGCCCGCTCGCTGGAGGGACCGGCCGTCGTCGTCACCGTGCTCCCGGACAGCGGGAGCAAGTACATGTCGAAGATCTACAACCCGAACTGGCTGAAGGAAAACGGATTCAGCTCCGGGGACACCTCCGAACGGAAAAGCGCTCTGTAATGGGAAGCACGCCGAAGAATGTCATCGCCGCACTGACGGCTGCCCTCCTGTGGGCCTTCGCCTTCGTGGCCCCGGCCGCGGTGCAACCCGCGAGTGAACTGCTCCTGGTGACCGGACGGTACTCCCTGTTCGGCCTCTGCGGACTCTACGTCCTGTGGCGGGGCCGGAAGCAGCTGAAGCTGATGCCCGTGCGGAGAGTCCTCTTCGGCCTGTGGATCGGTTTCGTCGGCTACTTCATCTTCTACGTCTGCGTCTCGTATTCGGCGACCATGGACAGCGGATTCATCACGGCCGTCGTCGTCGGATCGTCGCCGATCACCATCGCGGTGGCCGGGAACTTCGCGGAGAAGCGCATGCCCTGGCGTGAGCTGATCGCTCCCGTGGTCCTGATCATCATGGGGCTGGGGCTCCTCAGTGTCTCCGACCTCATCTCGGGGAAGGACCTCGAAGGCGCCAACGACTCGATCTTCGCGATCCTGCTCGCCATCGGCGCCATGCTGACCTGGTCCTACTTCGTGGTCCGCAACGCCCAGTCGCAGCGCACCTGGGAGACCAAGCCCGACCCCACCCTCTGGGCCGGACTCGTGGCCATGGGGGCCGGCGGCGCCTCGATGGTGCTGCTGCCCTTCGCCATCGCCTCGACTCCCCCCGAGACGTTCGAACCGTATCCGCTGTTCAAGATCATCGCGTGGTGTGTGTTCCTCGGGGTCATCGCCTCGTGGTGGGGGACCCTGATCTGGGTGAAGGCCGCACAAGGGATTCCCGTCCCCCTCGTCGGCCCGCTGCTCGCCACGGAGACCATCTTCGGAGCCATCCTCAGCCTTCCCGTGGAGAACCGCCTGCCCACCTGGTCGGAAGTGACCGGAGCGCTGTTCGTCCTCGCGGGCATCGCCGTCTACATGCTCTTCGACGTGAAGAACTCCCGGCTGCGTATCCGGAGCAGCCGGGACGCGGAAGGCGACGGCAACAAGAAAGCGGACGCATCGGAAGTACCTGCCCCTACCTGACAGAGAGGTCATTCCATGAGCAGCTCCTTCACGAACATCAAGCAGTCGCACGTCTTCTTCGAGGACGCCCCCGGGCTGAAGAACTACTACGAGAACTGGGCGACGGGCTACGACGCGGACCTCGCCGACCAGAAGTGGATCGCGCCGAGGGTCGCCGCCAACTTCGTGCACCTGCTCGCCTCCGCCTACGGAACACCGCAGACCGAGATATTCGACGCCGGCTGCGGCACCGGCCTCGTCGGCAGCGTGCTGAAGACGCTGGGAACGTACGAGATCGACGGCGTCGACCTCTCCGAGAACATGGCCGCCGAGGCACGGAAGACCGACGCCTACCGCAAGGTCTACGGCGGTGTGGACCTCTCGGTGCCGGAGCGGGACGAGCGGCTGTCCCAGTACGGCATCGTCGTCAGCAGCGGGGTCTTCACCCTCGGCCACGTCCGGCCGCCGGCGCTGCTCACCCTGATCGAGTACGCCAGGCCCGGCGGGCTGATCCTGGTCTCCACCCGGGGCTCCTACGCCACGGAGACCGGCTTCGAGGAGTTCGCGCTGGCGCCGGAGGTCGCCGCGCGCGCCACGCTCCTGTTCAAGATGCCGGACGCCGGCTACATCGCCGAAGAGGGCGCCGACTACTGGGTGTTCCGCAAGACCACGTCGTAGTCGTAGAGGCAGGCGCCACCGTCCCCATCCGCCACATCTCTGGAGCGCCCATGTCCCGCACCCTCTTCACCTCGGAGTCCGTGACCGAGGGGCACCCTGACAAGATCGCCGACCAGATAAGCGACACCGTTCTCGACGCACTGCTCAGCCGCGACCCCGCCGCACGCGTCGCGGTCGAGACCCTGATCACCACCGGCCAGGTCCATGTCGCGGGCGAGGTGTCGACCACCGCCTACGTCGACATCGCGCACCTGGTGCGGCAGAAGATCATCGACATCGGGTACGACTCGTCCGCCAAGGGCTTCGACGGAGCGTCCTGCGGTGTGTCGGTGTCGATCGGCGCGCAGTCGCCGGACATCGCGCGGGGCGTCGACTCGGCGTACGAGAGGAGGGTGGAGGGCGAGCGGGACGAGCTCGGCGAACAGGGCGCGGGCGACCAGGGCCTGATGTTCGGATACGCGACCGTCGAGACACCCACGCTCATGCCGCTTCCGATCGAGCTGGCCCACCGCCTCTCCCGGCGGCTGACGGAGGTCCGCAAGGACGGCACCGTCCCCTATCTGCGACCGGACGGGAAGACCCAGGTCACCGTGGAGTACGTCGGGAGCCGCCCGGTCCGGCTCGACACCGTGGTGGTCTCCTCGCAGCACGCGGGCGACGTCGACCTGGACGGCACGCTCGCCCCCGACATCCGCGAGCACGTCGTCGAACAGGTGCTCACCGGGCTGGCGGAGGACGGCATCAAGGTGGAGACGGACGAGTACCGCCTCCTGATCAACCCGACCGGCCGTTTCGAGATCGGCGGACCGATGGGGGACGCGGGCCTCACCGGGCGCAAGATCATTATCGATACGTACGGGGGCATGGCCCGTCACGGCGGTGGCGCGTTCTCCGGCAAGGACCCTTCCAAGGTGGACCGTTCGGCGGCCTACGCGACGCGCTGGGTCGCCAAGAACATCGTCGCGGCGGGTCTCGCGGCACGCTGCGAGATCCAGGTCGCCTATGCCATCGGGAAAGCCGAGCCGGTGGGGCTGCTGGTCGAGACCTTCGGCACGAACACGGTCGCCGTGTCCCGGATCGAGTCGGCCGTCCGGCGGGTCTTCGACCTCCGTCCGGCCGCGATCATCCGGGATCTCGACCTGCTGCGGCCCATCTACGCCCGGACCGCCGCCTACGGCCACTTCGGCCGTGAGCTGGAGGAGTTCACCTGGGAACGCACCGACCGTGCCGACGCCCTGCGGGCGGCGGTCGCGGCCGGCTGAGGGCGCCGGGCCCGGGTCCTCCCGGCCCTCCGGCCGGCGGTGCGCGGCTCCCCCGGGCCGCGCACCGCCGCATTCCCTCCCCCTCCCGCGCCGCGTCCACCACCGGCCACAGCTTCGAGGAGCGCCGTCCATGCGTATCGCCGTCACCGGGTCCATCGCGACCGACCATCTGCTGACCTTTCCCGGCCGCTTCGCCGAGCAGCTGATCAAGGAACAGCTGGAGCGGGTGTCCCTGTCGTTCCTCGCCGACGCCCTTGAGGTGCGCAGGGGAGGCGTCGGCGCCAACATCTGCTTCGGACTGGGCCTGTTGGGGCTGGAGCCGACTCTCGTCGGCGCCGCGGGAGCGGACTTCGCGGAGTACGGTGCCTGGCTGCGGTCGCACGGCGTGGACACCTCCGCCGTCCGGGTCAGCGAATCCCTGCACACTGCACGGTTCGTCTGCACCACCGACGAGGACCAGAACCAGATCGCCACCTTCTACGCCGGCGCCATGGCCGAAGCCCGCCGGATCGACCTGGCGTCTCTGGCGGACCGGCCCGAACTGGTGCTCATCGGCGCCGACGACCCCGAGGCCATGCTCCGGCACACCGCCGCAGCCCACCGCCTCGGCATCCCGGTGGCGGCCGACCCCTCGCAGCAGCTGGCCCGCCTCGACCGCGACCAGGCCCGCCAACTGGTCGACGGGGCGCGGTGGCTGTTCACCAACGAGTACGAGGAGGCACTGCTCGTCGAACGCACCGGATGGTCCAAGGCCGACCTCCTCGACCGCGTCGGCACCTGGATCACGACCTTGGGCGCGGACGGGGTCGCCCTGGCCCGTGGCGGCTCACCCGGACTGCGGGTCCCGGCCGTGCCCGCGGAGCGGATCGCCGATCCCACGGGCGCGGGAGACGCCTTCCGCTCCGGCTTCCTCGCCGGTACGGCATGGGGGTGGCCGCAGGAACAGGCGGCGCGACTGGGCTGCGCGCTGGCCACCACGGTGCTCGAAGCGATCGGCACCCAGGAGTACAAGCTGGCCCCGGCCGATCTGACGGCGCGCATGGAACGCACCTACGGCCCCGACGCGGCGCGCACCGCGGAACCGCGACTCGCCGAACTCTGCTGACGCGGACAGCCGTCGTCAGCAGGTTGTTGCTATACAGGTATGTATAGTTTTCATCAGGAGCCTTCCCGTAGCCCGGACCCGAGCCACAATGCAGGGAGATACCTGATGCGGACGCTGCTGCACAAAGCCTGGAACCTGTTACGGGACATCGCGTACGGCGTCAACGCGGGGCACGCCATCAGACTGGGGCTGAAGGCTCCCGCCGGCAGGCGCTGCGAGACGTCGTCCTGACGGTCGCGCGGCACTCGCGGCCGGCGGCGGTCCGCACCATCGGCCGTGCGGCATCCTGGGCCCCATGTTCATCGTCATCGGCGGACTCCCCGGCACCGGCAAGACCACCCTGGCGGCGGCTCCTGGCCGCACGTACCGGCGCTGTCCACCTGCGCGTCGACACGATCGAGCAGGCGATCGTCCGCTCGGGCCTGGCCGGGCACCCCGTCGGGCCGGCCGGGTACACCGTGGGGTACGCCCTGGCCGGGGACCACCTCCGGCAGGGGCTGTCCGTGATCGCGGAGTCCGTGAACCCGCTGGCCGTCACCCGTGATGCCTGGCGGGGCGTGGGCATCGCGGCGGGCGTCCCGGCTGTCGAGGTCGAGGTGGTCTGCTCGGATACGGCCGAGCACCGGCGCCGCATCGCCACCCGCTCCTCCGACATCCCCGGCCTGCCGCAGCCCGACTGGCAGCAGATCCTCGACCGCGACCACCAGCCCTGGGACCGGGAGCACGTCGTCGTCGACACGGCGGGGCAGGAGCCGCAGGAGTCCCTCGCATCGCTCGTCCGCCGACTGCACGCGTACGCGTAGTACCGACGGCAGACGTCGGTACCGACCGCACCACGGCATGGCCCGCCCGGACGCGCCCACCCTGCGTGCACGCCTTACCGGCCTTACTCTCTGTCCTGGAGCCGGCACAGAAGGTGCCGGGCCCCGCCTGCCCCACCCCGTGCAGGACCCGTACAGGAGGAGCCCATGCCGGAGCTGTTCATCGGCGGCCGGTGGACCGCCGCCGCCGACGGGGGCACGCGCGAGATCCGCTGCCCGGCCGACGGCACCCTGGTGGCCACCGTCGACGAGGGCGGTCGCGCGGATGCCGAGGCGGCCGTCGCCGCCGCCCGGGCCGCCTTCGACGACGGGCCCTGGCCCGGTACGCCGGCCGCCGAGCGCGGGCGGCTCCTGCTGCGGGTCGCGGAGCTGCTGGAGCGCGACAAGGATCTCTTCGCGCGGGCGGAGTCGCTGGACACCGGCAAGCGGCTGGTCGAGAGCGCGTACGACATGGACGACATCGCCAACTGCTTCCGGTACTTCGGCAATCTCGTCGCCGCCGGGGACGGGGGCCGGGTCGTCGACACCGGGATCGCGGACGTCGACAGCCGGATCACGCACGAGCCGGTCGGGGTCTGTGCCCTCATCACCCCGTGGAACTATCCGCTGCTCCAGACCGCGTGGAAGGTCGCCCCGGCGCTCGGGGCAGGCAACACCTTCGTACTCAAACCCAGTGAGCTGACCCCGCACACCGCAGTCCTGCTGATGGGGCTGCTCGTCGAGGCCGAGCTGCCGGAGGGGGTCGCCAACCTGGTGCTCGGGGCGGGCGCGGCTGTCGGCGCGCCGCTCACCGAGGATCCGCGGGTGGACATGGTGTCGTTCACCGGCGGGCTCACCACCGGCCGGGCCATCATGGCGGCCGCCGCGCCGACCGTGAAGAAGGTGGCCCTGGAGCTGGGCGGCAAGAACCCGAACATCGTCTTCGCCGACGCCGACTTCGAGACCGCCGTCGACTACGGGCTGATGGCGGTCTTCCTGCACTCGGGGCAGGTCTGCTCGGCGGGGGCGCGGCTCCTCGTGCAGGACGAGTTGCACGACCGGTTCGTGGACGAGCTGGTGGCGCGGGCCCGCCGGATCAGGCTCGGCGGCCCCTTCGACGAGGACGCCCGGAGCGGCCCGCTGATCTCGGCCGCGCACCGGGACAAGGTCGAGGCGTACGTGGCGGAAGGCATCGCCGAGGGCGCGGTGCTGCGCTGCGGCGGGGCGCGGCCCGATGATCCCGCGCTGGCCGACGGCTTCTACTACCCGCCGACCGTCCTGGACGAGTGCACGTCCTCCATGTCGGTGGTGCGGGACGAGTCGTTCGGGCCGGTCCTCACGGTGGAACGGTTCCGGGACGAGGACGAGGCCGTGCGGCTGGCCAACGACACCGTGTACGGGCTGGCGGGCGCGGTCTGGACGCAGGACGGCGGGCGCGCCCACCGGGTGGCCTCGCGGCTGCGCGCCGGCACCGTGTGGATCAACGACTTCCACCCCTACGTACCGCAAGCGGAATGGGGCGGCATGAAGCAGTCCGGCTTCGGCCGCGAGCTGGGACCGGCGGGGCTCGCCGAGTACCAGGAGGCCAAGCACATCTGGCGCAATGCCGCCGCCACTCCGCAGCGGTGGTTCGAGTGAGCCGGGCCGAGGGACCCGAGGACCGGGTCGCGGACAGCAGCCACGACGACGAAGCGCTCGGCGAGCTGGGCTACAAGCCCGAACTCAAGCGCACCCTCGGTAACTTCCACACCTTCGCCGCCGGGATCAGCTACATCTCGATCCTCACCGGCACGTTCCAGCTGTTCTACTTCGGCGTCAGCTTCGGCGGTCCCGCCTACTGGTGGTCCTGGCCGATGGTCTTCTGCGGGCAGCTGATGGTGGCCCTGTGCTTCTGCGAGCTGGCGGCCCGCTATCCGGTCGCCGGTTCGGTCTACAACTGGGCCAAGAAGATGGGCGGCCCGCATGTGGGGTGGCTCGGCGGCTGGATGATGATGACGGCCACCATGGTCACGCTCTCGGCGGTGGCGCTGGCCTACCAGATCACGCTGCCGCAGATCGACAGCTGGTTCCAGTTCATCGGCGACGGCAGCGGCCAGAACGACCAGGCGGCCAACGCGGTCCTCCTGGGTACGGTGCTCATCCTCTTCTCCACGCTGGTGAACGCGTTCGGCGTCAAGCTGATGGCCCGGATCAACTCCGCGGGCGTCTTCATCGAGCTGATCGCCGCCGTCGCCCTGATCATCTTCCTGGGCGCGCACATCACCCGGGGCCCCAGCACCGCCCTGACGGAGACGTACGGCCTCGGCAGCGGCCAGTCGCTCGGCTACTTCGGGGCGTTCCTCACCGCGTCGCTGGCCTCCGCCTATGTGATGTACGGCTTCGACACCGCTTCCTCCCTCGGCGAGGAGTCGCACAACCCGGGCCGCAACGCGCCCCGTGCCATCCTGCGGGCGCTGATCGCGTCCTTCACCATCGGCGCGTTCATCCTGCTGTTCGCCCTGCTGGCGGTGCCGGACCTGCAGGCCGAGGAGCTGTCCACGGGCGGGCTCCAGTACGTGGTGCTGGCGACGCTCGGCGAGACCATCGGGGAGATCTTCCTCTGGTCGGTGGTCGTCGCGATCACGGTCTGCGTGCTGGCCGTGCAGGCGGCCGGGATCCGGCTGATGTTCGCCATGGCCCGGGACAACAACCTTCCCGCCGGCTCGAAGCTGGCCCGGGTCAGCCCCCGGTTCCAGACACCGGTGGTGCCCGCCGTGCTGATCGGGGTGGTCGGCGTGGTGATCCTGGTGGTCAACATCAACCAGCCGCAGATCTTCTCGGTGATCACCAGCATCGCCATCATCATGATCTACGTGGCCTATCTGCTGGTCACCGTGCCCATGCTGCTGCGCCGGCTGCGCGGCACATGGGAGCCGCGCGAGGGCGCCTTCTCGCTGGGCCGCTTCGGACTGCCGGTGAACATCCTCGCGGTGCTCTGGGGCACGGCGATGTCCCTCAACCTGGCCTGGCCGCGCGCCGAGGTCTACAACGCGACGGGCCCGCAGCACTGGTACCTGCGGTGGGGCGCGTTCCTCTTCATCGGCGTCGTCGCGCTGGGCGGCTTCGCCTACTACTGGTTCGTCCAGCGGCACCGTACGGGCGTGCTCGCCGAGCACCGCTTCGAGGCCGAGGACCCCGCCGCTCCCCCGCCGAACCTCTGAACCCTGGAGACGCGATGCCCGCTCAGAGCCCTGCGCCCACGTACGACTACGTCGTGGTCGGCGGCGGTACGGCCGGTGCCGTCGTCGCCGCCCGGCTCACCGAGGACCCGGACGTCACCGTCTGCGTACTCGAAGCCGGACCGTCGGACGTCGGTGACGACAGCATCCTGCGGCTGGACCGGTGGATGGCGCTGCTGGAGTCCGGTTACGACTGGGACTATCCGGTCGAGCCGCAGGAGTACGGCAACAGCTTCATGCGGCACGCCCGCGCCAAGGTGCTCGGCGGCTGCTCCTCGCACAACTCGTGCATCGCCTTCTGGGCCCCGGCCGAGGATCTCGACGAGTGGGGCGCGCTGGGCTGCACCGGCTGGAGCGCGGCGGACTGCTTCCCGCTGTACAAACGGCTGGAGACGAACGACGCGCCCGGCGACCACCACGGCCGCTCCGGCCCGGTCACCCTCCGGACGGTCCCGGCCGACGACCCGTGCGGTACGGCGCTGCTGGAGGCGTGCGCGGAGGCCGGGATCCCCACCACCCCGTTCAACACGGGCACCACGGTGGTCCGGGGCGCGCACTGGTTCCAGATCAACGCCCGCGAGGACGGGACCCGTTCCTCGGCCTCGGTCTCGTACCTCCATCCGGTCCTCGGGAAGCGGCCCAACCTGGAGCTGCGGACCGGACTCCAGGCGAAGCGGCTGCTGTTCGACGGCGAGGACGGGCGGCGGTGCACCGGAGTGGAGTACCTGGAGCCGGACACCGTACACAGCGGCAGGGTGTACGCCCGGCGCGAAGTGATCGTGGCCTGCGGGGCGATCGACTCGCCCAAGCTGCTGATGCTCTCCGGGATCGGCCCGGCAGGCCATCTGCGGGAGACCGGGGTAGAGGTCCGGGTCGACTCCCCCGGCGTCGGCTCGCACCTTCAGGACCACCCGGAGGGCGTGATCATGTGGGAGGCGAAGCAGCCCATGGTCACCACCTCCACCCAGTGGTGGGAGATCGGGATCTTCGCCGACACGGAACCGGGCCTGGACCGGCCGGACCTGATGTTCCACTACGGCTCGGTGCCGTTCGACCTGAACACCTACCGGCGTGGCTACCCGACCTCCGAGAACGCGTTCTGCCTCACCCCGAACGTCACCCGGGCCCGCTCCCGGGGCACGGTCCGGCTCCGCACCCGGGACTTCCGGGACAAGCCGCGGGTCGATCCGCGCTACTTCACCGACGAGCACGACGTACGGGTGATGACGTACGGGCTCCGCCTCGCCCGGGAGATCGTGGCGAAGCGGCCCATGGCCGCCTGGGCGGGCACCGAGCTGGCCCCGGGGGCGGCCGCGACCACGGACGCGGAGCTGTTCGACTACATCCGCGAGACGCACAACACCGTCTACCACCCGGCGGGGACGGTACGGATGGGTGCGGCCGACGACCCGGACTCCCCGCTCGACCCGCAGCTGCGGGTCAAGGGGGTCACCGGGCTGCGGGTGGCCGACGCGTCGGTGATGCCGGTGCTCACCACGGCCAATCCGTGCATCACGACCATGATGATCGGCGAGAAGTGCGCCGATCTGATCAAGGAGAGCTGAGCCGCCCGTCCCCTACGCGCACAGGGCACTTATTCGCACACCCGTACGAATAGCGTTACGCTCGTCCCATGTCCGTACACCTCCAGACCTCGCTCTTCGACCAGGGGGACGAGGTCGCCGTCCGCCCCCTGGACGGGCTGCGCCGTGAGCATCTCGGCCACGGCGCCTGGATCGACGTCCTGCCGCAGTGGCTCCAGGGGGCCGACGCCCTGTTCGAGACGCTGGCACGCGAGGTGGCCTGGCGGGCGGAGGAGCGGGTGATGTACGAGCGGGTGGTGGCGGTCCCGCGCCTGCTGGCCTTCTTCGGCGGCGGCGACCCCCTGCCGCACCCCGCGCTGGACGCGGCCCGTACGGCGCTGAGCGCGCACTACGCGGCCGAGCTCGGCGAGCCGTTCACCACGGCGGGGCTCTGCTACTACCGGGACGGCCGGGACGGGGTCGCCTGGCACGGTGACACGATCGGCCGAGGCTCCACCGAGGACACCATGGTGGCGATCCTCTCCGTGGGAGCCCCCCGCCACCTGGCGCTGCGGCCCCGACGCCCGGGCCCCGTCCCCGTACGCCGGTCGCTCGGGCACGGCGACCTGATCGTCATGGGCGGCAGCTGCCAGCGCACCTGGGAGCACGCGATCCCCAAGACGGCCCGGGCGGCGGGGCCACGCATCAGCGTCCAGTTCCGGCCCGACGGGGTGCGCTGACCGCACCGCCCGCCGCACCGGCGGGTGCGGATCGCGCCCCGATCGCCCGTGGCGCGGGCGTACCGCAGTTGTGCCCGCCGTGGCCAGGGCGGATTCTGAAGACCATGGACCAGGCCGGTGTGGCGCGGTGAGCGCGACCAGAGCGGCGGATGCCGCCGACGACTTCCGTGGCCCCCTGGACATCGCCAGGGCGGCCACGGTGGTTCTGGACGGCCGGGACACGGTCGTCGGGTGGAGTCCCGCCGCCACCGAGCTGCTGGGGTTCGGTGCGCACGAGGCCGTCGGGCGGCCGCTGAGCGTGTTCCTGTCGCCCTTGCCCGCCGAGGGGCCCCTCCCGGCGGCCTCGGACCGGCCGGCCGGCACGGAGCCGCCGGGGGCCTCGGGCCGCCCCGGCCCCGGCCCGCCGTCCGGCGGCAACGAGATCCGGCTGGCGCGTCACCGGGACGGCCATGAACTGCTGGTGGCGACCACGGTGTGCCCGCTGGCGGGCGGGACGGACGGGACAGGCGGGACGGGTGGGGACGGCGGGGCCGGCGGGCTCCGCGCGGACTCGCCGGGCCGGGTGCTGGTCGCGGCCGAGCTCGGGGCGCTGCGGCAGTGGGAGTCCCGGCTCGCCCTGCTCCAGGGGCTCGCCACCCAGTCGCCCGTCGGCCTGGCGATCTACGACACCGATCTCCGGCTGACCTGGAGCAACACCGCCTACGAGCGGGAGATCGGCAAGCCGCTCGCCGAGTACCGGGGCATGCGGGCCGACGAGCTGTACTCCGGGGGCACCTTCGTCACCCCGGGATACCCGAAGACGCTCGACGCCGTGATGCACCACGTGATCGACACCGGGGAACCCATCCTGGACCTGCACTTCCAGGGGATTCCGCCGAGCGACCCCGGTACGGAGCACCTGTGGTCGTGCTCGTACTACCGGCTCCAGGACGCGAACGGGCATGTGTTCGGGGTCTGCGAGGACGCCTTCGACATCTCCGACCGCCAGCGCGCCCAGCAGCGCCTGGCCCTGCTGGTTGAGGTCGGCCGCCGGATCGGCACGGTCCTGGACGTGGTCACCACCGCCGAGGAGATCGCCGAGGTGACCGTGCCGGAGTTCGCCGCCGCCGTACGGGTCGACATCGCGCGGGTGACGGTGATGAGCGGGGAGCTCCCGGCGACCGGGAGTTCGGCGGCCATGGACCTGCTGCGGGTCGGTGAGCACTCCGTGGACCCGGCGGCGGCCGACGCGGCCGAACCGCTGTATCCGGGGGCGCCGGGAAATCCGGCCGACCGGTATCCCCCGGTCACCTATCCGCCGGGCTCGCCGCAGGACCGCTCTCTGGCCTCGGGCGGTCTGGTGCTCGACGACCACGTCCTGGTCGTGCCGTTGCGCGTCGGCGGCAGCGTGCTGGGGCTCGTCACCTTCGTACGGAGTCCGCGCCCCGAGGTGTCCGACCGTCCGCTCTCCCGCGGTCCCGCCAACACCTTCGACAACGGTGAGGTCGCCCTGGCCGACGAGCTGGCGGCGCGGGCGGCGGTCTGCATCGACAACGCCCGCCGCTTCACGCGTGAGCGCTCCGCCTCCCTCGCCCTCCAGCGCCAGCTGCTGCCTCACCACGTTCCGCCGCAGTCCGCGGTCGAGATCGCCTACCGCTATCTGCCGTCGGACGATGTGACGGGGGTCGGCGGTGACTGGTTCGACGTGATCCCGCTCTCCGGGACCCGGGTCGGCCTGGTGGTCGGGGACGTGGTCGGCCACGGCCTCCAGGCGGCCGCCACCATGGGCCGGCTCCGCACGAGCGTGCGCGCCTTCGCCCAGCTGGACATGGCCCCGGACGAGCTGCTGACCCGGCTGGACGACCTGGTGGGGCAGCCGCTGGACGAGCGGCCGGGCGCGCGGGACGGCGCGGCCTCCGACGCGTACGACGAGCTGACCACCGGGGCGACCTGTCTGTACGCGGTGTACGACCCGGTCTCGCGGCGCTGCGTCATGGCGCGGGCCGGGCACCTGCCGCCGGCGGTCGTGCACCCCGACGGGCGGGTCACCTTCCCGGACCTGCCGGCCGGGCCGCCGCTGGGGCTGGGGGGCCTGCCCTTCGAGTCCATGGAGATCGAGCTGCCGGTGGGGAGCCTGCTGGCGCTGTTCACGGACGGTCTGGTGGAGGCCCGCGACCACGACATCGACCAGGGGCTGGACGCGCTGGGCCGGGTGCTGGGCGACCCGGCGGCCTCATTGGAGGAGCTGTGCGACCGGGCCGTATCCGAGCTGGTGCCGGACGCCACGACCGCCGACGACACCGCCCTCCTCCTGGCCAGGACCCGGCAGCTGGACGAGGGGCAGGTCGCGGAGTGGGAGCTGCCGGCGGAGGCGGTGGCGGTGGGGCGGGCGCGCGAACTGGCCACCCGTCAACTGGGCGTCTGGGGGCTGGACGAGCTGTCCTTCGCCACCGAACTGGTCGTCAGCGAGCTGGTCACCAACGCGGTCCGGTACGGGGGCGGCCCGCTGCGGCTGCGCCTCATCCGGGACCGGACCCTGCTCTGCGAGGTCGCGGACACCGGCCACACCTCGCCGCATCTGCGGCACAGCGCGGAGGACGACGAGGGCGGGCGCGGGCTGTTCATCGTCGCCCAGCTCGTCCAGCGGTGGGGGACGCGCTACACCCCGGCCGGTAAGACCATCTGGACGGAACAGGCCTTTCCGCCGGTCGAGTTCGGCTGAGTCTGATCGCTTCGACCGGCTCCCCTGCGCCACTTTGTTGACAACCGCAACATCTTTGGACTTAGGTGTGCCTTACCTAAGTCGACTGGGTGTCCGTGGTTCTGGTTCCGATGCCGAGAAAGGTGCTCATTCGATGAGTGCTGTTCCCTCCACCCGTACCGTCGCCCGCACGGGCCTCGCCGTCCTCTCCGCCGCCGCCCTGGCGCTCTCCCTCGCCTCCCCCGCCGCCGCGGCGACCGGGACCCGCACGATCGCCGACGGGGGCACCACCTACAACCTGTCGCTGACCGCCCCGAACACGGCGACCGCCACCGGGCAGAACATCACGGTCACCGGCAGCGGCTACAACCCCGGCCAGGGCGTCTACGTCAGCCTCTGCGTGGTGGACGGGGCGCAGGGCGCCAACAAGCCCTCCCCGTGTCTCGGCGGCCAGGACGAGTCCGGTACCACCGGCGCCTCGCACTGGGTCTCCAGCCTCGGCGGCGGCCTTCCCAACACCTCCCCGTTCGGCGCCGGCGGCACCTTCAGCGTGCAGATACACGTCAAGGCCAACCTCGGCGGCGGCAACATCTGCGGCGACACCGTCGAGTGCGCCATCGTGACCCGCGCCGACCACACCGACACCAACGACCGCAAGTACGACGTCCACACGCCGATCGACTTCGTGTAGGACGCCGGTCCGCGCAGGACATCGGTCCGCGTAGGACACCACCATCCAGCCATCGGCCCGGCCCCGGCGCTCCTCGCCGGGGCCGGGCTCCCCGCGTCGTGACGAGGAATGACATGACACCCACCCCGGGTACCCCGCCGAACGGCCCCGGCAGACCCCGCAGGCCCGGCCCGCGCCGCCTCTCCGCGGCCGCCGTCGCCGCGCTGCTCCTCGCGGCCGTCCCGGCGGGCGCGGCGATGAGCGCCGGCGCCACCCCGAAGAGCGCCACCGGCCCCGAGGGCCAGAAGCTCACCGTCTCGGCCACCACCGGGCTCGACCCGGCGGGCGAGAAGGTCCGGGTCACCGGCGAGGGATACGGGTCGAAGAGCGGCATCTACGTCGCGCTCTGCAAGGACAACGGGGCGAACCGGGTCTCCTCCCCCTGCCTCGGCGGCGCCGACATGAGCGGCGGCTCGAAGACCTCGCAGTGGATCGTGCCTCCGGGCGACCCGTACGAGGGTGACCTCGCCCTGCCCTTCGGCCCCGGCGGCACCTTCGACGTGGAGATAGAGATCCGGTCCAAGGGCGACGGCCTGGACTGCGCCGAGGTGCCGTGCTCCGTCGTCACCCGCGCCGACCACCGCGCGAGCGGCGACCGTACGCAGGACGTACGCATACCGGTCACCTTCGCGGGCCAGGGGCCCGGCGAACCGGGCGGCGAGGGGGTCGACGTACCCGCCGGGACCGTCTCCTACAAGCCCGTCGCCGACTTCACCTCGGCGGGCAAGCCGCTGGACCTGCTGCTGCACCCCGAGTCGAAGAAGCTGTACGTCGGTGCGGACAACCTCCCCGACACGGCCGACGTCGACGAGCGCGGCCTGTATGTGCTGAACCCGGAGGACGGCAAGGCCGAGAGCTGGATCAGCCAGGCCCCCGGGCCGACCGGGGAGCCGCGCGCCTCGACGGCGGCCCGGATCTCCGGACCGCTGCCGGGCGACGGCGTGGTCTACAACTACCCGCTGCGGGGCGTCGGGACCGCCAAGGCGGGCGACAAGACCGCCGCGGGCGTCTGGCTGGCCGGGTCGACGATCACGGACATCGCGCCCGGCACGGCCGCGGGCACGGTACTGGTCGCCCAGGGGACGAAGCTCTCCGAGATCGCTACGGCGACCGGGGCGGCCACCCGGAGCGTCACGGTGCCGGGCGGCAGCCGGTTCGCCGCCGACCACGCCCGGGGCGCGGTCTGGTTCAGCGACGTCGCGGCCGGGAAGCTGCACCGGGTCGATCTCGTCTCCTTCACGGTGTCGGACACCTTCGACCTGCCGGGCGCCGACGGCCTGGCCGGTTTCATCCAGACGGACCCCGCGACCGGCGCCGTGTGGGTGGGCGTCAACCGCTCGGTGCTGGTCTTCGACGCCTCCGGCAAGCTGGTGAAGACGCTGGTCGGCAAGGACCTGGCCCGGGACGCCGCCTTCGACACGGAGAGCGGCCGCGCCTTCGTCGTCTGGCAGGACGGCGGGGACCTCTCCGACCCGGCCAACGACAACAACGGCACGCTCACCGTGTACGACAGCGCGAAGTTCACCCCGGCGGCGAAGGACCTCTCGCTGCCCGGCAACCAGTCGCAGCTCGGCGCCGCCTCGCTCGCCGTCGCGCCCGGCGGGGCCACGGTCTTCGTGACCAGCCCCGCCGAGGGGAAGATCACCCGGCTCATCCGGCAGGTCTCGCCCCTGGTCACCCAGGCGCCCGCCGACCGCTCGGTGAAGGCCGGGGAGGAGGTGGCCCTCACGGCGCGCGCGGAGGGCACCCCGGAGCCCTCGGTCCGCTGGCAGGTCAGCACCGACGGCTCGCAGACGTGGCGGGAGCTGGACGGGGCCACCGAGCCCGTGCTCACGTTCACCGCGAAGACCGCCCAGGACGGCTACCGCTACCGCGCCGAGTTCCGTAACGACGTCGGCACCACGCGGACCGCGCCCATCACCCTGACGGTCACCGAGGCGACCGGAGGCGGGGAGAACGGCGGCCAGAACGGCGGAGTCGCGGGCGGTGACAGCGGTGGCGACAGCGGTGGCGACAGCAGTGGCGGCTCCGGAGACACGTCAAGTGGCTCTGCCAGCAACGGCAGTGACGCCTCTTCAGGTACGTCCGGCAGCGGCGGCGGGTCCTCCGCCGGTACGTCCGGCGGCTCCTCCGGCTCCTCCGGTTCCACCGGTTCATCGGCGGGCGGTGCAGGTTCGACGGTCGGCGGCGGTGCCGGGGGCTCTTCCGGTACGGAGACGACGTCCGGCGGCAGTCTCGCCGCAACCGGGCTCACTGTGATCTCGGTAACTCTCCTTGCCGCCGCGCTCGTTGGCGGCGGGCTGCTGATCCACCGCCGGGCCAGGAGGCGCACGACCGGTCTCGCCTGACCCCGTGGGCGCCCCCTTCCACCCCGGGCGGGCCGCCCACGGACCACGAACCCCCTGGCAGCGCAGGTCGCCGCCAGGGGGTTCGTGCATTCACTCCGGCGCACGCCGGAGTGCGCGCCTCCGCGCACAACCCCCGGCGCCCCCGCCCCACAAGCGCTTGCCGACCTGTTGAGCTGTCAACTACCGCCCCCTGCTGGCGAGATCGGCCAGATGCGCCGGATCGCGGGTGTCTGGACCGAGCCGTCTGAACTTCACGGGAACTCCAGCGAAATGGCACGTGTGTGGATATCGTGCACCGAGCGAGGGCGCATCCGTCAGTCCATGGGATCGACGGATGCGTCGCGTTTGTGGGGGTGCGACTGTGACTGGGGGGTTCATGGGGCATGTCGAAATACCGGAAACTGACATATCCGGGCCGGTGGGGCTCCGGGGCGCGCCGCGTCCCCGTACCGCCGCCTCCCGGAATCGTACGGCGGCCCTGGAACAGCTGTGGAGGGCCCCGACAGCACAGCGCGACCCGGCCGAGCGGGTTCCGGCCCGGCGGAAGCCGGTCCACCGTGCGTGGGTCGGTGCGCTGACCGACCTGCTGGCCCTGGCCGGGCCGGCCTGGCTGCTGCTGACCCTGGGCGAGCAGCCCCGCCCGTGGCTGGCCGCCGCGGTGGCCGGCCTGCTCTGGACCGGTCTACGCGGTGTGCGCGGGCGGTACGCCGACCCGGTGCGGGCCGAGCCGGGCGGCGCTTTCGGCGCCCTCGGGGACTGGCTGGTGCTGCTCGGGGTGCTGGCCGTGCTGCACGCGGCGGCGGGGGGCTCCGTGGACCCGGCGACGGCCGTCGTGGCCGTGGCGCCGGGGCTGCTGGTCGCCACCGCCGTGGAGGGGCTGCGGGCCGGACTGCGCGGGCGGGCGGTGCGCAAGGTGCTGCTGGTGGGTGAGGCCGCGGGGCTGGACCGGGCGGCCGAGCTGCTCAACTCCCGTACGGACCACGCCTATCAGCTGGTGGCCGCGATCCCCGTGGGGCCCGGCCTGCCGGGGTTCGAGAACCTGCAGGTGCCGGGGCGGCTCGCCTCGTCCCCGGCTGACGACGATGTGACGACGGTGCTCGGCGGGGCCTACGCCCACGACGCGGACCTGGTGCTGGTGGCTCCCGGGCCCCAGCTGACCGGGGACCGGCTGCGGCGACTCGGCTGGGGGCTGCACGACGCGGGCGTCGCCCTGTGCGTGGCCTCCGAGCTCTCGGGCGTCGCGGCCGGCCGGGTCCGCCCGGTGACGGCGGCCGGGCTCACCCTGCTGCACGTCGCGCCGCCGCTGCGCGGAGGCCCGCAGGGGGCCCTCAAGGCCGCGCTGGACCGCGGCGGCGCCCTGTTCGGCTTGCTGGCGCTCGCCCCGCTGCTGCTCACGGTGGCGCTGTGCGTGCGGTTCTCCTCGCGCGGTCCGGTCTTCCACCGGCAGGTCCGCCAGGGTCAGCACAACCGGCCCTTCACGATGTGGAAGTTCCGCACGATGGTGGCGGACGCGGAGGCGCGCAAGGCGCAGCTCAGCGAGGACAACGAGGTCGACGGGCCGCTCTTCAAGATGCGGCAGGACCCCCGGGTGACCCCCGTGGGGCGGACGCTGCGCCGGACGTCGATCGACGAACTCCCGCAGCTGTTCAACGTGTTGCTAGGTCAGATGTCCCTGGTGGGACCTCGGCCGCCGCTGCCCGAGGAGGCGTCACGGTACGACGAACGGGAGGGCCGCAGGCTGGCCGTGAAGCCGGGGCTGACCGGGCTGTGGCAGGTCAGCGGGCGCTCGGACCTGTCCTGGCAGGAGACCGTCTCGCTGGACCTCTGGTACGTCGACAACTGGTCGGTGGCCACGGACATGGGGCTCCTCGCCCGTACGGTGCGCGCCGTCACCGACGGCCGCGGGGCCTACTGAGAACGGCGGGCGCGGTGATGCGAGGAACCCCGGTGCGCCACTGCGCGTCCGGTGCGCGCAGTGGCGAACGGTCATGCGGTGGGGGCGAGTTGGCCGAGCCACCAGGCGTAGGTGCGGGCGATGCCGTCACGCAGCGGAATCTGCGGCTTGAAGCCGAGGGAGGTCAGACGGGAGACGTCGAGCAGCTTGCGGGGGGTCCCGTCGGGCTTCGAGGTGTCCCAGCCGATGCGTCCCTGATAGCCCGTCACCTCGGCGATGGTCGCCGCGAGTTCGCGGATGGTGAGGTCCTCGCCGCAGCCGATGTTGACGGGCGCGTCACCGTCGTACGCCTCCAGCAGGCGCACACAGGCGGCGGCCAGGTCGTCGACGTGGAGGAACTCACGGCGCGGCGATCCGGAGCCCCACAGGGTGACCTCCGGTGCCCCGTCGCGTTGGGCCTCGTGGAAGCGGCGGATCAGCGCGGGCAGGACGTGCGAGGTCTCCAGGTCGAAGTTGTCGCCGGGCCCGTAGAGATTGGTGGGCATGGCGCTGATGTAGGAGGCGCCGTACTGCCGGCGGTAGGACTGGGTCTGGACGATGCCGGCGATCTTGGCCAGCGCGTACGCCTCGTTGGTGGGCTCCAGCTCGCCGGTGAGCAGCGACTCCTCGCGGATCGGCTGGGGCGCGAGCCGGGGGTAGATGCACGACGAGCCGAGGAAGAGCAGCCGCTCGGTCCCGGCCGCGTGCGCCCCGGCGATCACGCTGAGCTGGATGCGGAGGTTGTCCTCCAGGAACTGCACCGGGTAGGTGCTGTTGGCCATGATCCCGCCCACCTTGGCGGCGGCCAGCACCACGGCGTCCGGGCGGATGTCCCGCAGATACGTCTCGGTCCGCGCGGCGTCGCGCAGGTCGAGGAGGTCGCGGCCACGGGTGAGGACCTCGTGGCCGTCGTCGGCGAGGCGGCGGGCCACCGCCGAGCCGACCAGCCCGCGGTGCCCCGCGACGAATATGCGGGAGCCCGGGCGCAGTAGGGGACGGGCGGATTCCTGGGGTGGGACGGGGAGTTCGGTCGTCATGGCTCGGATTGTGCCAGCAGTAAGGGACTGCGGAGATGTTTCGCCGCAGAACGCTCCAATTCCGATATGTCGGTGACCTGTTCGTCGCACAGACGGACAGCAGAGAAGGGGGAATCGTGGCGAAGACCGCGCTCATCACGGGAGTGACCGGCCAGGACGGCTCGTACCTGGCGGAGTTGCTGCTCGACAAGGGGTACACGGTCCACGGCCTGATACGTCGCTCGTCGAGCTTCAACACCGAGCGGATCGACCACATCTACCAGGGCCCCGAGGAGCCGGAGCGCTCCTTCGTCCTGCACCACGCGGATCTGACCGACGGTGTGGCCCTGGTGAACCTGTTGCGCGACATCCAGCCCGACGAGGTCTACAACCTGGGTGCCCAGTCCCATGTACGGGTCTCCTTCGACGCCCCGCTCTACACCGGTGACGTCACCGGCCTCGGCACCATCCGGCTCCTGGAGGCGGTCCGGGCCAGCGGGATCCAGACCCGGATCTACCAGGCTTCGTCCTCCGAGATGTTCGGCGCCAGCCCGCCGCCGCAGAACGAGAAGACCCCGTTCCACCCGCGCAGCCCGTACAGCGTGGCGAAGGTCTACTCGTACTGGGCGACGGTCAACTACCGCGAGGCGTACGACATGTTCGCCGTCAACGGGATCCTCTTCAACCACGAGTCGCCGCGCCGCGGGGAGACCTTCGTGACCCGGAAGATCACCCGGGGGGTGGCCCGGATCAAGGCCGGCCTCCAGGACCGGCTGCACCTGGGCAACCTGGACGCGGTCCGGGACTGGGGGTACGCGCCGGAGTACGTGGACGCCATGTGGCGGATGCTCCAGTGCGACACCCCGGACGACTACGTGGTGGCGACCGGCGAGGGCGTCAGCGTCCGGCAGTTCCTGGAGTTCGCCTTCGAGCACGCGGGCCTCGACTGGGCCGAGCATGTGCGGTACGACCCGAAGTACGAACGCCCCAGCGAGGTCGACGCGTTGATCGGTGACGCCTCCAAGGCGGAGGAGCTGCTGGGCTGGAAGCCCGAGGTCAAGTCCCGCGAGCTGGCCCGGATCATGGTCGACGCGGACATCCGCCTGCTCTCGGACCAGCTGACCGGGGCCGCCGTCCGGGTGGACAGATGAGGGGGCCGGGCCTCCGGAAACGTACCGCCGTTCTCACCGCCGCACTCGCGCTGGCCGCCGGGGTGCTCGCCCCGGTGGCCGCCGCGCCCCCGGCGGCGGCGCTGACCGCCCCGGTCGGCTTCACCGCCGACCATCTGCCCACGTACCAGACCAACGGGATCGTGTGGTCGCTGGCCGAGGCGAACGGGGTCGTCTACGCGGGCGGCACCTTCTCCTCCGTCCGCCCGGCCGGTACGCCCTCCGGCGGCGCCTCCACGCCCGCCGTCAACTTCGCCGCGTTCAACGCGGCGACGGGGGCTCCGGCCGGCTGCTCGCTCTCCTTCACCCGGAGCAGCGGCACCGCCACCGTGCGGGCGCTCGCCGTATCCCCGGACAACTCGACGCTGTACGTGGGGGGTTACTTCAACGCGGTCAACGGGAGCAGCGCCAACGGGCTGGTCGCCATCGACACCGCCACCTGCACGCGGCGGGCGGGGTTCTCGCCGAACTTCTCGGCGACGGTCCGCGCGCTGGACGTCGCGGCCAACGGCACGGTCTACGCGGGCGGCGACTTCCAGTCGGTGAACGGGCAGACCCGGCGCTCCTTCGGTGCGCTGACCCCGGCGGGTGCGGTGACCGGGTGGAATCCGGACGCGGACGCCCCGGGGCGGACGCTGCGGGTGACACCGGACGGGCAGTCCGTGCTGATCGGCGGCGACTTCTTCACCGTCGGCGGCACCAACTCCCATGCCATCGCGGTGACCGGTGCGGCCACCGGCTCCCTCACCCGGGGCTACCCGAACAACTTCATCCCCTCCACCGCCGTCATCAAGGACATCGTCACCGACTCCGCGTCCGGCGGCTGGTACGCGGCCGGTGAGGGCCGGGGCGGCAACTCCTTCGACGGCCGCCTCGCGATGGAGCTGGACGGCTTCGGCCAGCGCTGGCGGGACACCTGCCAGGGCGCGACCCAGGCGCTGCGCGTGTACAAGTCGGTGCTCTACGCGGCGAGCCATGTGCACGACTGCTCCACGATGGGCGGCTTCCCCAACCAGGCGCGCAAGCACCTCACCGCGCAGAGCGTCGACGACCCGGCGCTGCTGGGCTGGCTGCCCGACACCAACGACGGGATCGGGGAGCCGGTCGGGCCGCGCGCGCTGACCATCTCCACCCGCGACGGCCGTGACTTCCTGTGGGTGGGCGGGGAGTTCACCACGGTCAACGGGGTGCAGCAGCAGGCGCTGACCCGGTTCGCCAGCACCCCGGACACCGGTGCGCCGAGCACGCCCGCCGCCAGTGTGTCGGCGCCGCGCGCGGGTGAGGTGCGGGTGAGCTGGCGGTCCTCGCTGGACCTGGACGACAGCCTGCTGACGTACCGGGTGTACCGCAACGGGGGTTCGGCTCCGGTGCACACCACGACCGGCCCGTCCCTCTTCTTCAGCCGCCCCCAACTGACCTTCACCGACCGGAACGTGACCGCCGGGCAGACGTACTCCTACCGGATCACGGCGACCGACGGCGCCGGCAACACCAGCGCCCTCTCCCTCGCCGCCTCCGTGGCCGCCGCGTCCGCCGCCTCCCCGTACCAGGAGCGGGTGCGGGCCGACGGGGCGGATCTGTACTGGCGTTACGACGAGCCCGGCGGGGCGTTCGCGGCGGACGCCTCGGACAGCCGGAACGGCGGGGTGTACGTGAACACCCCCACGTACCGGGCCACGCCCTCGGCCGTCGCCGGTTCGGCCGCGCTCGCGCTGAACGGCAGCGACGAGTACGTGTACAGCGACCGGCTGCACCGCTATGTCTCGCCCACCCCCTACTCCGTCGAGACGTGGTTCCGTACGACGTCGACGAGCGGCGGGCGGATCGTCGGGTTCGGCAACAACATCGGTACGGCACAAGGCCATACGAGCTCGATGTCCGACAAGCTGCTCTACCTGACGGACAACGGCCGGCTCGCCTTCGGCGTCCAGGCGGGCAGCACCAACAGCCGTCCCACCCTGACCAGTTCGGCGAGCTACAACGACGGGCGGTGGCACCACGCCGTCGCCACGCAGGGGCCCGGCGGAATGGCGCTGTACGTGGACGGGGTGCGGGTCGCCGCCAACACGACCGCGGGGGCCCGCTCGTACAACGGGTACTGGCGGGTCGGCGGTGACGCGATGCACAACGCCTGGCCGAACCGGCCCACCAGCACCTACTTCGCCGGTCAGGTCGACGAGACGGCCGTCTACCCATCGGCGCTGACCGCCGCCCAGGTCGCCGCCCACCACCAGCTGGCCCAGGCGCCCGCCCCGCCCGGCGACACCACGGTGAGCCTCCTGCCCACCGAGGACGCGTACGTCAACGGCGTGTCGGCCAACACGAACTACAACGACCAGCAGCTGGCCTCGCGGGGCACCACGCCCTATCTGAGCTATCTGCGCTTCACCCTGCCCGCCGCCCCGGCCGGGCAGGTCCTCAAGGGGGCCCGGCTCCAGTTCCGTACGTCGTCGGATCCGACGGCGGGCTCCACCGACAGCCACACCGTGGTGCCGGTCACCGGCACCTGGACCGAGTCGGCGGTCACCTACAACTCCCGGCCGGCGCTCTCCGCGTCCGTGCTGGGGAGCATCACCGGCGCAACCGCCGTCTCCACCGACTACTCGGTGGAGCTCACCGCGCCGGCACTGGGCGGGGCCCTCGGCTCCGCCTACTCACTCGCCCTGACCAGCAGCGGGACCGACAGTCTGCGCATCTGGTCGAGCGAGGCAGGATCGGCGGCCGCCAGGCCGCAGCTCGTTCTCACCTTCGGAGCTGAATGATGAACGGAAGTACGGGGCAAAGAGCCGGAGGACGTGGCCGCATTCGGGCCGCTGCCGCCGCTCTCTGCCTGCTGGCCGGAGCCCTGACCGCCACGGCGGTCGGGGGTTCTCCGGCAGCGGCGCTGACCCCTCCGGTGGCCATCACCGCGGACGACCTCTCCACCTGGCAGACCAACGGCATCGTCTGGTCGATGGCGGCCGGCGACGGCGTCGTCTACGCGGGCGGCACCTTCTCCACCCTGCGGCCGCCCAATGCGGCGGCCGGCACCAGTGAGCAGCCCGCGGTGAACTTCGCCGCCTTCGACGCGGCGACCGGCGCTCCCACCGACTGCTCGCTGTCGTTCACGATCTCCTCGGGGACCGCGACCGTACGATCGCTGGCGCTCTCCCCCGACGGGGACACGCTGTACGCGGGCGGCCAGTTCGGGGCGGTGAACGGCGTCGGGGTCAGCAACATCGCCGCCATCGACACCGAGACCTGCACCGTCCGCAACAACTTCAAGATCGCCGTCTCGGCCACCGTGCGGGGGCTCGCCGTCACCTCCGACACGGTCTATCTGGCCGGTGACTTCACCACCGTCGGCGGGCAGACGAGGAGCCATTTCGCGGCCGTCTCCACCGCCGGGGCCTCACTCCTTCCGTTCACAGCCAACGCGGACGAGACGTCCCGCGCGATCGAGGTGACTCCCGACGGGCAGAACGTGCTGCTCGGCGGGGACTTCTTCCGGATCAACGGCACCAACACCCACGCACTGGCCGTGGTGAACGCCACCACCGGACAACTCACCAAGTCCTACCCGGGGTTCATCCACAACAACTCCACCGTCCAGGACATCACCACCGATGCCACCGGCTTCTACACCGCCAACGAGGGCAGCGGCGGCGGGGTCTTCGACGGCCGGATCGCGCTGAACCTGAGCGACTTCCAGCAGCGCTGGCGTGACACCTGCCTGGGCGCCACCCAGGCGGTGGCCGTCTACTCCGGGGTCCTCTACAGCGGCAGCCACGCCCACGACTGCGCCTCCATGGGCGCCTTCCCCGACCAGCCGCGCAAGCACCTGCTGGCCCAGTCGGTCGACGACCCGAAGCTGCTGCCCTGGTTCCCGGACACCAACGACGGCATCGGGGAGCCGGTCGGTCCGCGGGTGATGGCCCAGACCGGCAAGGGCGACCGCCACTACCTGTGGGTCGGCGGCGAGTTCACCACCGTCAACAGCGCCCCCCAGCAGGGGCTGACCCGGTTCGCGGACGGTCCGGACACCGGGGCGCCCTGGGTGCCCAACGTCAGCCTGTCCACGCTGGATCCGGGGAAGATCGAGGTGAACTGGCAGACCAGCTTCGACACCGACGACGGTGAGCTGACCTACCGGATCTACAAGGACAACGCCGCCACGCCCATCCACACCACGACCGGCTACTCGGTCTTCTGGAACCGGCCGCAGCTGACCTGGACGGACACCGACGTGGTGCCGGGCCAGACCTACTCGTACCGGATCACGGCGAGCGACGGCATCAACACCAGCGCCAAGTCCCCGGCCCAGTCCGCCACCGTGGCGACCACGACCGAGGCGTACCCCGCCCGGGTCAGGGCCGACGGGGCCACCCTCTACTGGCGCTACGACGAGGGCACCTCCACCTTCGCCCACGACAGCAGCGGCAACCTCAACAACGGGTTCCTGCGCAACGCCCCGGCCTACCGGCAGACACCGGCGGCCGTCGCGGGCCCGTCGACCGCGATCGGGTTCAACGGCACCAACCAGTACGCGTACAGCAACCGGCAGCACCCCCAGCCGACCCGGTTCTCGGTGGAGACCTGGATCAGGACCACCACCACCCAGGGCGGGAAGATCATCGGGTTCGGGAACCTGAACCAGCAGAACAGCACCCGCCACGACAAGCACGTCTACATGCGCAACGACGGACGCCTCGTGTTCGGCGTCAACAGCAGCGGAACACGCACGGTCACCACCTCGGCCGCCTACAACGACGGCCAGTGGCACCACGTCGTCGCCACCCAGGGCCCCCTGGGCCAGGGGATGTCGCTGTACGTCGACGGGCAGCTGCGCGCGTCGAACATCCTGGTCTCCGGCAACGAGAACTACCCGGGGTACTGGCGGGTCGGCGGGGACAACCTGTCCGGCTGGCCGAACCGTCCGACGAGCAATTTCTTCGCCGGGCAGATCGACGAGACCGCCGTCTATCCGACCGCACTGACCGCTTCCCAGGTCAGCGCCCACTACGCCCTGAGGAACAGCTGATCCGATGAGGAATCCGTTCCTGGCCGGCGCCGCCGTCGTCATGACGGTGGCGGTGCTGGCCGCCTGCGGCTCGTCCGCGGACGGGAACGACCCGGAGGCCGCGGGCGCCCAGCGCCCCGCGGCCTCCGGGCCCGCCGTCCCCGGCCCGTCCGCCACCACACCGACCGCGCCCGCCGCGCCCGCTCCGCCCACGGGCTCCGCCACCGAGGAGCCCGCGGCCCCCGGACCGTCCGCCCCCGCCGCGACCGCCGAGGGTCCGAAGACCCCCTCCGACGAGATCACCCCGGCCACCGGCACCTTCACCAAGAAGCAGAAGGAGTATCTGGAGGACCGGGTGCCCAAGGGCATGGACCCGGCCGCCGTGCTCCAGACCGGCCAGGAGACCTGCGACAAGCTGCGCTACCTGGTCAAGGCCGACCGGGACACCGCCGTGGGCGCCATCGCCACGGAGGAGATCCCCGACGCACCGGCCGCGGTGGCGGGGCTCTGCCCCCAGCACCAGGACCTGGTCGACGAGGCCGCGTACGCCTACGCCGACGGCACCCACACGGGCAAGACCGTGCGGCCCGGCGTCTACCGCTCCGCATCGCCCACCACGAACTGCTCATGGCAGATCGAGGGGGCGGGCGGCAAGGAGCTGGCCTCCGGCACCTCCGACACGGGTAAGTCCCGGAAGATCACCATCCCGAAGTCCGCCGTTACGTTCACCTCCACAGGCTGCTACGCCTGGCTGGCCGAAGGAGCCAAGGGATGACCGCAGGTAAGACGAAACTCCCGATAGCCGTGGCGATCCCCACGAAGAACGAGGGCCTCAACATCGCCGAGGCGGTGAAGTCGGTGCTCGGCCACTTCGAGGCGGTCGTCGTGGTGGACTCCCACAGCACCGACGACACGGTGAAGATCGCCGAAGAGTGCGGGGCCGAGGTGGTCACGTACACCTGGGACGGGGGCCACCCCCGGAAAAAGCAGTGGTGCCTGGAGAACGTCCGCACGGACCTGGACTGGATCCTGCTGCTCGACGGCGACGAGCGGCTCAGCCCCGGGCTGCTGGCCGAGCTGCGGGAGATCTTCCGGGATCCGGCGGCGCCCAAGCCCGCCGCGTACGACATCCCCCTCGGGTACTGGTTCTCGGGTAAGCGGCTGCGGCACGGATACACCATCCGCAAGCGGTCGTTGACCGACCGCACCCGCTCGTACTACCCGGAGGTCGGGGACCTCGACGCGCCGGGCATCGGGGAGGTGGAGGGGCACTACCAGCCGGTCGCCGCGACCGCGGGGACGCTCAAGAACCCCATCGAGCACCAGGATCTCGACCCGGTGACCGCCTGGTTCGAACGGCACAACCGGTACTCCGACTGGGAGGCGTGGCTGGAGCACCACCCCCAGGTGAAGGAGCAGGTGCGCCAGGTCAAGTCACGCCAGGGGCAGTTGTTCCACAAGGCCCCGTTCAAGCCGGTGGTGTCGTTCGCGTACATGTACCTCTACCGGCGGGGCTTCCTGGACGGCCGCGCCGGGTTCGACTTCGCGCTGGCGATGAGCTTCTACCGGTGGCAGATCGCCCTCAAGTCCCGCGAGAAGCCCGTACGTTGAACGAGCGGGCCCTCACCCTCGCCTCCGGCGGACCACGTCCTCGTAGGTCCGCCGGAGGGTGGCGGTGACGACCTCGATGGTGAACTGGTCGTTGACCAGGTCCCAGGCCGCCTTGCCCGCCTGCTCGGCGGCCTCCGGCTCCAGCAGCTCCAGGATCGCGTCGGCGACCTTGCGGGCGTTGGCCGCGTCCTCGCCGACCCGGCTGTCGATGACCCGGCCCGCTCCGGCCTCCGCCACATCGGGGGCCTGCCCGCAGGTGCGGGTGATGACGACGGGGGTGCCCACCGACATCGCCTCCAGCACCGAGACCGGGAAGGGCTCCTCGATCGCGGGCAGCACATACACATCGGCCTCGCGTCCGGCGGCGAGCACCTCGTCGTGCTCCAGCGGGCCCACATGGTCCAGGGAACCCTCGACGCCCAGCTCCCGGGCGAGGGCGAGGGTGCCGGGCAGCGAGCCGGTGTCCGGGCCGGCCAGGACGAACCGGGCGTCCGGGTGACGGGCCAGGACGTGCGGCATCGCGGCGATGAAGTCCTCGGGCCGCTTGCGCTTCTGGATCCGGGCCAGGTAGAGCACGGTCGGCGGCCGGTCCGCGTCGCGGGCGGGCTTGCGCTCCTGCGGGCGGACGCCGTTGACCAGCCGTACGGTACGGGTGAGCGGGACCGGGGCGGCGACGGCGTTCACGTCGAGCCGCTCCATCTCGGTGAGGTGCAGGACGGCGCCCGCGCTGCGCAGCACCTTGCGCACCCCGAGCACATCGGTGAGCTGGGCGACCTTCTTCTCGGTCGGGTCGATCATGCCGTGGGTCTGGACGACCAGGGGGGTGCGGGTCGCGAGCGCGAGGAGTGCTGCGGGCAGGGTCACCAGGTCCCGCATCAGATGGATGTGGACGAGGTCGGCGCCGCGCATCATGCGGCGTGCGGTGTTCAGCAGTGCGGCGGAGGTGATGCCGCTGACCTCGAACATCGGCAGCAGGTGCCGGGCCTGGAAGAGATGGACCGGAACTCCCTCGACATGGCTGGGGAGTTCGCCGCCCGGGAAGCCGTCACCGAGGGCCATGATGCGGGCGTCGTCCCCGGCGGCCCGCTGGACCTTGGACAGGTTGAGCGCCACCCGGGTCGGACCGCCGAAGGCGTGGTCCGGAGTGTGGAGTGTGACGACGTGCAGGATTTTCACCAGAGTTCCCCTCGACCATGGCCACTTGTTCACAGCCTAGCCATCGGCCCTCCCCAAGTGGGCTGATTCGTTAGAGTGTTCAGCGGTTCACTGATCTCTGGGGGGCGCATGACGTCGGTGCACACGTCGGCGCGGGGAGAGGCCGACGACGCGGTCGCGCGGCCCACGTGGCCAGGCGCCCCCGACGGTGTCCTGGAGCCGGCCGAGCGGCCGATCGCCTGGTCGATGCTGTCGCGGGCGCTCTCGGTGCCGCTCATCCTGGGTCTGGTCTGCTTCCTGCCCGCGGTGATCGCCGCGCAGCCCGGCAACGGCGTGCGGGACACCGCGTACTGGCTCCAGCTGGTCCTGACCTGCTACGCGGGGGCCCGGCTCGCGACGATGATCCTCTCCACCCGGCGGCGGCTGCTCCAGGGCGTCTTCTGGATGTTCGTGTACATCGCGATGGGCGTGGCGCCGTTCGCCCAGGTGGTGATCGGGCAGACGCCGACGCCGATGGTGGGACCGCGCCAGGACCTCATCACGGCCGTCGCGATGGTCCTGCTGGGGTGTGCCGCCTACGACCTGGGGGCGCTGCTCGCCTCGCGCCGCCCGCTGCGTCGGCGTACGCCTTCCGCGCGGACCACCGTCGGGCCTGCCGTGGCGCATCCGCTGCGGCTGCGGCTGCTGGTGGTGGTCGCGTTCGCGGCGAGCGCGTTCTACGTGCTGAAGCTGGGCGGGCCCGCGGTCTTCTTCTCCAGCCGCCAGGAGATCACCGAGACCGTCGCGGCGAGCGGAGTGGTCACGGAGGGGTCCAATGTGGGCTCGGCCTTCATCAAGGGCTTCGGCCAGGTCCCGGCGCTGCTGGCGCTGCTCCTCTACACCCGCCGCCTGGCGACCTCCTACCGGGCCCGGCGCACCCCGTCGACGGTGCTGGTCTGGGTGGCGCTGGGGGCGCTGAACCTGGTGGTGAACAACCCGATCTCCAACGCCCGTTACTGGTTCCTGACGGTGCTGATGGCGTTCGTGTTCACCGCGCTCCCGAGCAGTGCGGCGGTCTACCGCACGGTGCTGGCGACGGGGGTGGTGGGGGCGCTGGTGGTGTTCCCGTACGCGGACAAGTTCCGGTACGACGACGAGGGGCAGCGGCCCGCGCAGTCGGCCTCGGTCTTCGAGCCGCTGGTGACCAAGGACTACGACCAGATGGTGATGTTCGCCAACACCATCTCGTGGGTGGACACCCGGGGCCACACCTACGGCCGCCAACTGACGGGCTCCGCCCTGTTCTTCGTGCCGCGCGCGATGTGGAGCGGGAAGCCGGAGGACACCGGGGTCCGGGTCGGGCAGTGGATGGGGCTGCGGATGACCAACCTCTCGGCCCCGCTGTGGACCGAGTTCTGGGTCGACTTCGGCGCGACCGGGATGGCCGGCGGGATGGCGCTGATCGGGTACGCGGCGGCCCGTACCGACCGCCGGTACGCGCGGGCCGTCACCCGGGCGGGGCCCGGTCCCGGAAGCGTGCTGGCCGTCGCAGCGCCGCTGATCGCCGGGTACACCTTCATCCTGCTGCGCGGCCCGCTGCTCCAGGCGGCGGGGAAGCTGGCCATCGCCGCTCTGTGTCTGCTGCTGATAGCCACGTTCAGGGAGCAGCGGGCGAAGCGCCGGCGGTGACGGTCTCCGCCGGGGCCGGGGTGCGGCGGCGCAGCCGGGCCACCCTGATCCAGGTGGCGGCGGCCTTGCAGAGCGAGCCGAGGAAGAGCCCCCAGGCGGCGCCCAGGGCGCCCCCGACGACGTAACCGCCCGCGAGGAACGCCACGGTGGTGAGCGAGA
Organism: Streptomyces cyaneofuscatus; assembly: GCF_033109485.1. Lineage (NCBI taxonomy): Bacteria > Bacillati > Actinomycetota > Actinomycetes > Kitasatosporales > Streptomycetaceae > Streptomyces > Streptomyces cyaneofuscatus. Next base: position 1,541,356 of record NZ_CP137002.1, read on the forward strand.
AGACCACCTGGATGGCGAGCGTGGTGCGCGGGTCCAGCATCCGCAGGGCGAGCAGTCCGCAGGTGCCGACGGCCATCGCTGCGTACTGGCTGCCGGTCGCGGGCAGCAGGGCGGCGGCCACCGACCAGGTGTCGCCGAGGAGTTGGCGCCCGGCACGGTCGGGGAGCAGGGCCAGGACGATGGCCCAGATCCCCGCGGTGGTGGCGAGGACGGCGGCGAGGGCGGCGGTGGCCCGGACCCGGCGGCCCTCGTCGGTGATGCGGCCGAGCAGCGGGGGGCCGAAGGAGGTGGCGGAGGTGAACAGCACGTTCAGCGGTCCGAACAGGGTGGTCGCCCCGCGCAGGGCGCCGACCAGGAGCGGGTTGCCGACGGCGCCGAGGCCGAGGACGGAGAGCTGGCTGGTGGCATTGCCGACGCCGAACTCGACGGTGAACCGCTGCCCGAGGTGGCCGCGCCGGAGCATCGGCCGCAGCAGCAGCGGGGCCCCGGCGGTGGAGCGGTGGAGCAGGGCGGCGGAGAGCAGGAGCGCGGGCAGGGCGGAGAGGCCCCAGAGGGCGATCAGGCGGGCGGGAGACGCCCCGTACACCTGCGTCCCGAGCGCGCCGAGGACGCACGCCAGCCGCAACAGGTCGGACAGCAGGGCGAGATGGGGCTGCTGGAGCGTGGAGAACGCGTACCGTACGGCGTCCTGGCCGAGCACCACCGGGAGGACGAGGCCGAGCATCAGCAGCGCCCGGGCGGTGTCCCCGGAGACGAGGAGGCAGACGGCGGCCAGGAGCGCGCCGAGCGCCGCCGCGGCCGACACCGTGAAGGCGACGGCGGAGCGGCAGGCACTGCGGGTCTCCTCCCCCGCCCCGCGCTTGAGGACGAGGGGCTGTCCGGTGTACGCGCCCGAGACGCCGAGCAGCACCGTGAAGACCAGGTAGACCGCGGAGAAGCGGGCGAAGTCGGCCACGGTGGAGAGCCGGGCGGCGGCCACCAGCACCAGGATGTTGGTGAGCGCCGCCACGCCCTGGTCCGCGACCGAGCAGAGGACGGCCGTACGGGCTCTCACCGCCGCGCCGCCGGAAGCGTCAAGGAGCGCAGGCCGAGGGTCTCGGTGGGATCGCCGGTGATCTCGGGGGCGTCCGGCTCGGCGGTGGGGGTGGGCCCGTCGCCACCGTTGCGGCGCCGGGCGGACTTCGGCCGGCGCTCCGACCGTGTGAGCCGCCGCCGGCCCGGGTGGAGCAGGGCGCCGAGGACGTGGCCCCCGGAGGCGCCGATGATCTCCCGGATGCGCTCCAGGTCGCTGCGGTGGACCGCGCGCGGGTCGCAGACGATCATCACGCCCTCCACCCGGTCCACCAGGGCGACCGCGTCCGCGTAGGAGAGGACGGGCGGGGCGAGGACGATGACGACGCTGCCGGGCCGATCGGCCTCGGCGACGATGCGGCCGACCGGGGTGGAGGTGAGGGCCCGGGGGACGTTGTCGACGGCGGTGCCGGGGATCAGGGCGAAGGCGCCGGAGCCGGGGACGTCCACGTTGGCGCGGCCGCCGGTGGGCCAGCTGCCGTCGCCCTCCTCGGCGGCCCAGCGCGGCGGGCGGACCTCGTGCGCGGCGGAGCCCAGGGCGCGGGCGAGGGACGGCGTCCGCAGGTCGGCCTCGACCAGCAGGACGTCGCGGCCCATCTCGGCGAAGGCGGCGGCCAGGTTGGCGGCGGCCGCGGCCGCCTCCTCGTTGTCGCCGCGCGGGGAGGTGACCAGCAGGCGGCGGCTCTCGGCGAAGGAGGGGTCGTAGGCGAGCCGGAAGGCGACGGCCCGGTATTCCTCGGCGAGCCGGGAGCCGCTGCGGCCGATGGCGAGGACCGACCCGGCGGCGCCGCGTTCGCGGGGCAGGGTGCCGAGCAGCGGGGCGCCGAGCGAGCGGACCAGCTCGCGGGTGGAGCGTACGGCGGGGTCGAATACGAGCCGCACCCAGGAGAGCAGCAGCCCCAGCGCCAGGCCGACGACACCGCCGAGACCGAGCAGCAGCGGCAGGCCGGGGCCGGTGGGCGAGGTGGGGGCGACGGGCTTCTTGTTGAGGTAGCCGGGGGTGGTGTCCAGGGCCTTGAGCTCGGAGATCTTCCGGCTGAGCTCGGAGATGGAGACGATGATGTTGGCCCGGGCGCTGGTGACGTCGTCGGCCGCGCCCACGCCGATCTGCTTCTCCAGCAGGTCGCGCTTCTCCTCCAGCGGGTCCAGCTGCGCCCGGTAGCCGTCGGAGATGTTCTTGATGGATTCCTCGGTGCGCGCCTTGCGGTGGGCCAGATAGGCGCCTGCGAGGGCTTCGGCGCGGGCCCGGGACTGCTCGGGGGTGGCGCCGGTGTAGGCGAAGCGGAGGGTGAGGGTGTTGGGCGGGTTGGTGACCTGGAGACCGGCGAGCAGCTCGCGGGCGGCGACGTCGTCGCCCTTCTTGAGCAGGGTGCCCGCGGCCAGGGTGCCGACGGTGTCGCTGACGGCGGTCTGGCGCTCGGAGCCGATGTTGATGCCCTTGTCGGCGGTGGCGCCGCTGGCGAAGGGGTCGGAGATGGCGGAGCGGACCAGCACCTCGCCGGTGGCGGTGTAGGTGTCCTCGCCGCTGAGGGCGAGGTAGCCGCCGCCGATCAGCCCGATGACGACGCCGAGCGCCAGCAGCGCCCGGTAGCGCAGGAGTTGGCGGAACTGGTCGCGCAGCAGCGCCGGTTCGTCCTGGTCGTCCAGGACACGGTTCACAGGGGTCATCGACGGGGGCTCCCTTGTCCGTCCCGCAGGGCCTCGGCAAGCAGGTCGTCGAAGCGGGCGAGGCCCGCCTCCCGGCTCAGGTGGCGCGCCACGTAGCGCGGCCCCTCGGCGCCCAGCGCGTCGGCCGCGGCCGGGTCGGCGGCCAGCTTCCGTACGGTCTCCAGCAGGGCGGCCGGGTCCTCGGGGGCGACGAGCACCCCGGCCCCCGAGCGGCGCACCTCGTCGGCGGTGCCGCCCTCGTCGGCGACGGAGGCGATGACGGGGCGGCCGGAGACGAAGTACGAGGTGAGCTTGGAGGGGACGCTCATGTCGAGGACGGAGGCCCGCTGGGTGACCGCGAGGACATCGGCGGCGGCGAGGACATCGGTGAACTCCGCGGCCCCCGCGGGCTCCAGGAAGTCCACGTTGGCCAGCCCCTCGGCGCGGGCGCGCAGGGCGTCGCGCTGGTTGCCGTCGCCCATCAGGACGACCCGGACGTCCCTGGCGAGGCGGGCGGTGTCGATCAGGACTTCGAGGCCCTGCTTGAGGCCCATGTTGCCGGAGTGCAGCAGGACGGGGGTGGCGGGGTCCCAGCCGAGCCGGGCCCGGGTGGCGGCCCGGTCGGCGGTGGGGCCTTGCACATGGGTCCAGTTGGGGACGAGCCGGATGCGGCCGGGGTCGACGCCGAGGGCGGTGACGCCGGGGACGAAGCTCTCGTGGATGACGCCGACGAGGGTCGCGCCGCTCAGCGCGTACCGCTCGGCCGCCGCGGCGACGGCTGCCGCCCTGCCCCCGCCCCGTATGCCGCTCTGCGCGGCGGCGGCGCCCATCAAATCCTGGACGACGGGGATGTACGGGACGCGGTGGCGGCGGGCGAGGCGGGCACCGATCACCCCGCCGGCGAGGCTGGGCATCTGCGCGATCACGGCGTCCGGTCGTCCCGGCGGCGGGGCGAACAGTCCGGTGGCGAGGATGGATGCCTCGAACGCCGCCCGTTTCAGGGCAGTCTGACGGGGCGGCACATAGTGCCTGCGCCGGTGCACGCCGACGCCGCCGCGTATCTCGACCGTCCGCCACACGCTGCGGTACGCCTCGTCCAGCTGCCAGGACGGATAGTGCGGCATACCGGTGAGCGCCCGCACCCGGGCGCCCGACGCGGCCCAGTGCTCCGCGAGTTGAGTGGCGTACGGGCCGATGCCCGTGACCTCTGGTGCGTAGTTCGTCGAGACCACCAGAAGGCGGCGGTTCAGAAACGGCCTGTGCCGTTCGACATCGGACATCGGACGATCGCCTTCCCCCCACAACAGCCGCTGCTCCCTGCGGGAACAGCCCCTGCCGAGCTTATCCGTTCACGGCTTGCACAAGTGTTCTTCACAGTAAGGTCGTTGGAACATCACCGGATCACGTTGACCGTGGGGGGAGAGATACGGATGGTGCAGCACAGGGTGGGGTACGCACCCGGGGTGTACGACCTGTTCCATGTGGGTCACCTCAACATCCTGCGGCATGCCCGCAGTCAGTGCGACTACCTCGTCGCGGGGGTCGTCTCGGATGAGATGGCCGCCCTCGCCAAGGGCCACACGCCCGTCATCCCGTTGCGCGAACGACTGGAGATCGTCCGCAGTGTGCGGTTCGTCGACGCCGCGTTCGTGGAGACCGTGCCGGACAAGGTCGAGACCTGGCAACAGGTCCGGTTCGACGTGATCTTCAAGGGCGACGACTGGCGGGGCACGGAGAAGGGGAAGAAGCTGGAGCGCGACTTCGCCGAGGTCGGCGTGGAGGTCGTCTACTTCCCGTACACCGTGCACACGTCCAGCACCCAGCTGCGCCGGGCGCTGGACGTGCTGGTCAGCCGGGACGGAGCGCTCTCAGCTCCCTGAACCACTTGGTGAGGAAGGCCGCCAGGAAGAGCGTGTGGACCACCGCGAGCACGGCGTACCCGGCCCGGAAGGCCCCGGGTGCGCCGAGCAGCAGGAACACCAGGCAGAAGACTCCGTAGTCGGCGGGCAGCAGCGCGACGGCCCGCACCCTTGACACCGGAGCGGCCGTAGTGCCCGCCGTCGCTCCGGCCACCGCCGCCTTGCCGAGCTTCTCGCGCAGCAGCCCCGCGCAGAAGGTCACCACGGCGGCCAGCTGGAAGCCCAGCGGCAGCAACAGCCAGGCGTCCGAGGGCAGTTCGCCGAAGCGGTAGAAGGAGATCAGCACGGCGGTGTGGACGAGCACCAGCTTGCCGCAGTCCACGACGTGGTCCAGCCACTCCCCGTCGGGCCCGCCCCGGCCGGTGAGCCGGGCGAGCTGGCCGTCGGCGGAGTCGAAGGCGAAGCCGATCGCGAGCGCCGCGTAGACCAGCAGCGCAAGCGTCCAGGACGGCTCCACGAGCGCGACCGCCGCGAGCGCGGCGTAGGTGAACAGTGCGCTGATCAGCGTCACTTGATTGGGCGTCAGCCCGGCCCGGTACGCGCCCGCCGCGAGGAACCGCCCGGCCGGGCGGTTGAGGTACCGCGAGTAGAGCGAGACGCCCTTGGCGCTCTTCTGTGCGCCGCGCAGTTCGCGCAGCACTGTGCCTGTGCTTCCCATACGCCCCCCAGCGTCCGGCATTGCCCGCATCATGGCACGTGGCGACTGGGACCGGGGCATGATCGGCCGGACGCGCGCGCACGTCGACCGGCCTACGGGAACGTCGTCGGTCGATATTGTTAACTGTCCGGAAAATCTCTTGCCTTGCTCCGACCGCGGTCACCAGACTCGCACTGCCGCACCACAGCACCGCACTTCAGCACCACCGTTAGCACCGCATCTCAGCACCACAGTTCCTGCCGGACCGGGGCACGAGGAGTAGGCGTTGAGCACTGGCGATACCTGGGCCTATGACGGCCGGCGCTACCGCATGTACCGGTTCCCCGCCGATGTCCAGCGGGAGGTCAACGAACTCAACCGGGCCGACAACTGGCATGTCTTCCTCGCCTGGGCCGAGGACGTGTTCTGGATGGCGCTCTGCGTCCTCCTCTGCGTCTACGGCTCCTACTGGTTCTACCCTCTCGCCGTCCTCGTCATCGGAGCCCGGCAGCGAGGGCTCTCCACCCTGCTGCACGACTGCGCGCACGGGGTGGGCGTCGCCGACAAGCGGCTCCAGATGTTCGCGGGCACTCTGCTGACCGCGTACCCGATCTTCCAGCAGCACTACGCCTACAAGGTCTCCCACGTCTTCACCCACCACCCCAAGCTCGGCAGCCCGGACGGCGACCCCGATCTGCGGTTCTTCATCGAGCAGGGCGCCTACCGGAGGTCCGCCACGGCGAACTACGTCCGGCGCGTCGTCATCTTCCCCCTGCTGGGCACCCAGACCTGGGCCTATCTGCGCTATCTCGTGCGCAACCGCTACCGCGTCATCGCGGGCGTCGAGAAGCGGGCCGTGGCCGCCTCGCCCGTGCAGCGGCGCAAGCAGGCGTTGGACCGGGCCGGGTTCTGGCTGTTCTGGGGGCTCGTCGTCGGGCTCGCCTGGTACGGCGGGTGGCTGCCGGAACTCGCGATGTTCTGGGTGGTCCCGTACCTCACGAGCTTCCAGATCCTCGGCTGGTACATCGAGCTCTCCGAGCACACACCGCTGGTGCGCGACTCGAACACCGATCTGTACATGACGCGCAACCGCAAGAGCCGCAGCTGGGAGAAGTTCCTGACGGGCATTCACAACGACAACTACCACCTGGAGCACCACCTCGACCCCCGCACCCCGTTCTGGAACCTGCACAAGACGCGCAAGATCCGGCTCCGGGACCCGAACTACGCCGCCGTCGACCAGGCGCTCGGCGGGCTGTTCCACCGCGGGCCCGAGGGACAGCCCAGCACCATGTCGGCGATCGTCCGCTCCATGACGCCCGACCGGGACGCCACGCCGGAGAAGGTGCCCGGCGCGGAAGCCACCCCCGAGAAGACGCCCGCCCCGGCGGCCACGCCCGAGAACCGGAACCAAGAAGGACGCGATGTCGCAGCCTGACCACAGGGCTCTCGCAGCCAAGGAGTTCACCAGGCCCGAGTCGGCCGCCGTGCACGGCGGTTCGCAGTCGCGGCTGGGCATCACCCCGCCCATGGTGACTCCGATCTTCCAGACCGCCGCGTACGAGCTGCCCAGCACGGCCGCCGCCGCGGGCATCTTCGACCTGATCCAGGACGGGCAGGCCTACACCCGGCTCAACAACCCGACCTGTGACGTGCTCGAAGAGCGGATGGCGGCGGTCGACGGCGCGGCCGCCGCGCTCGCCGTCGCCTCCGGTCAGGCCGCCGTCAGCCTCGCCCTGCTCAACATCTGCCAGGCCGGCGACAACATCGTCAGCTCCAACGAGCTCTACGGCGGCACCTGGAACCTGCTGGCGAACACCTTCGCCCGCTTCGGCATCGAGACCCGGTTCGTCAGCCCCGAGGACCCCGCGAACTTCGCCGCCGCGACCGACGAGCGCACCCGCTGCTACTTCGGCGAGACCCTGCCCAACCCCCGGCTGCGGCTCTTCCCGGTCGAGGAGGTCGCCCGGATCGCCGAGGACCACGGTCTGCCGCTGGTCCTCGACAACACGATGCTGCCGTACGTGCTGCGCCCCATCGAGCTCGGCGCGCACATCCTGGTGTACTCCGCCACCAAGTACATCGGCGGACACGGCTCCACCCTCGGCGGACTGATCGTCGACGGCGGGACCTTCGACTGGGAGCGACACGCGGAGCGCCATCCGCTGCTGACCACGCCCGACCCGGCGCACGGCGGCGTGGTGTGGACGCGCACCGGCAAGGAGCTCAGCGGACCGCTCGGCCGCAGCAGCTATCTGCTGAAGGCCCGCGAGACGCTGCTGCGCGACCTCGGTCCCTGTTTGAGCCCGTTCAACGCGTTCCTGCTGCTCCAGGGGCTGGAGACGCTTCCGCTGCGCATGCGGGTGCACGGCGAGAACGCCGCCCAGGTGGCCGCCTTCCTGCACGGCCACCCCCTCGTCGACCACGTCATCCACCCCGCGCTCGCCGAGGGCGAGGAGGGCGAGCGGGTGCGCCGCCTGCTGCGCGGGAACACCGGCCCGCTGGTGCAGTTCGAGGTCAAGGGCGGCCGGGAGGCCGGCAGCCGGTTCATCGAGGCGCTCCGGCTGATCTCGCACGTCACCAACATCGGGGACGTACGGTCCATGGCCACCCACCCCGCCTCCACCACCCACGCCCAGCTCCCGGAGGCGGAGCAGATCGCGGCCGGTGTCACCCAGGGGTCGATCCGGCTCGCGGTCGGCGTCGAGCACATCGACGACCTGCTCACCGACCTCGACCAGGCGCTGAAGGCGACATGAGCGCGACCGGTACGGGCACACCCCTGGTCGCCCTCGCCTGTGTCACCGAGGACGTCGGCGGCGTACCGCACGCGGCGGTCCGTCAGGTCTACGTGTCGGCGCTGGAGTCCGTCTCCGGCTGCGCGGTCGTCCTGGTGCAGGGGCCTGCGGCCCGGCTGCCGTCGGTGCTCGGCCGCTTCGACGGGATCGTGCTGGGCGGCCATGAGTCCAACGTGGCGCCGGAGCGGTACGGCAGCCCTCCCGGTCCGGGCCCGCGCGCACCGGAGCGGGACGAGCTGGCCCTGTCGCTGCTTCCCCTGGCGGTCGACGCGGGCCTGCCCGTCCTCGGCATCTGCCGCGGGCTCCAGGAGCTGAACGTGGCGTACGGCGGGACCCTGCGGGACATCGGCGCGCTGCCCATCGGCGCGGCGCACCGCGAGGACCTGAGCCTGCCCCGGGACGAGCAGTACCTCCCCGCGCACGACATCGCGGTGAGCCCCGGCGGGCTGCTGCACGGCATCGTCGGGCAGGACACCGTACGGGTCAACTCCCTGCACCAGCAGGCGGTCGACCGTCTCGCGCCGGGGCTGAGGCTGGAGGCGGCGACCTCCGACGGTGTCGTCGAGGCGGTCTCGGTGGCGGACGCCCCCGCCTTCGCCCTCGCCGTGCAGTGGCACCCCGAGTGGTACGCCTCGTCCGAACCGGTCTCCAAGTCGCTGTTCACCGCGTTCGGGGCGGCCGCCGCCCGGCACGCCCGGAGGCGCGGGTGACCAAGGCTCCTCACCGCCCGGAGAGCCTGGTGCTCTTCGGTGCGGACCGGCCGCTGCGCCTGGAGTCCGGCCGGACCCTCACCGATGTGCCCGTGGCCTTTGAACGGTACGGCCCGCCCGACCCCACGGGCACGGACACCGTCTTCGTCTGCCATGCCCTGACCGGCGACGCCCATGTGGCCCGGCACCGGCCGGACGACGCGCCGGGCTGGTGGGAGTCGATGGTGGGGCCGGGCCGCCCGATCGACACGGACCGCTACCAGGTGATCTGCGCCAATGTGCTCGGCGGCTGCTCGGGCACCCTGGGCCCGGCGCCGCTCGCCGACCGCACGGCCTGGGAGCCGTTCCCGCAGGTCACCGTCGCCGACATGGTCGCCGTCCACCGCGAGCTGCTGCGCCGGCTCGGTGTGGGGCGGCTGCACGCGGTCGTCGGCGGCTCGCTGGGCGGGATGCAGGCGCTGGAGTGGCTGCTGCGCCATCCGCGGGACGCCGGGCGGTACGGTCTGATCGCCACCTCCGCCCAACTGTCCACCGACAACCTCGCGTTCAACGCCATCGCCCGTGCCGCGATCCGCAGCGACCCACGGTTCCGGGGCGGTGCCTACCGGGCGGGCGAGGGGCCGGACGCCGGGCTGGGCATCGCCCGCATGATCGGCCACCTCACCTACATGTCCGGGGCTTCGTTACAGGCGAAGTTCGACCGCGACCTCGCTCCGCCGCCGCAGGGGGTCCCCGCCGAGGGAGACGCCTCCTGGGGGCCGTTCTCCGTGGAACGCTATCTGGAGCACCAGGCGGACAAGCTCGTCGCGCGCTTCGACGCGAACAGCTACCTCTGTCTGACCAACGCCATGGACCTGTTCGACCCCTTCGCAACACCGTACGAGGACATCGCCGGGGCGGAGCCGGACGTCCACCTCTTCAGCTTCGCCTCGGACCGGTTGTACGGGGTCGAGCACAGCCGCCACATCAGGGAGCGGCTGGAGAAGGCGGGCGTCGGCTGTGCGCACTTCCACGAGGAGACCGCACGGGGAGGCCACGACGCCTTCCTGATGGACGTGCCCGACTACCTGGAGGCGGTGGGCCGATGGCTCGCGGCACCCGCGTGCCGCGAGGCCACCGCGCCCGGCGTCGTCTCCCTCCCCACCACCCGTACCCAGCAGCCCAGGAGAAGCTCCAATGACGTCGATGCGTGACACCCCCGATGGAGCGGCAGGCCGCACGCCGGACCGGAGATCACGCGGGATCGGCGCGATCATCCAGCGGCCGCTGGTCCCCGACCGGCCCACGCGCCGGCTCTCGCAGCTGATCTTCGGACTCGCCCTGTACGGCGTCAGCGACGCGATGGTGATCCAGTCCGGGCTCGGCGTCGAGCCGTGGGACGCGCTGAGCCAGGGCCTGTCCCGGACCTTCGGTCTGGGCATCGGCATGTGGACCAACATCATCGGCGCGCTGGTGCTGCTGCTGTGGATCCCGCTGCGCAACAAGCCCGGTCTGGGCACCGTGCTCAATGTGCTGATGGTGGGCACGGTCATGGACCTCTTCATGGCCTGGACGCCCGTGCCCGAGGCGATGTGGCTGCGCTGGACCGTGCTGATCTCCGGCGTCGTCCTCAACGGCGTGGCCACCGGCATGTACATCGGCGCGGGCCTCGGGCCGGGGCCCCGTGACGGGCTGATGACCGGGTGGGCGGCGCGCGGCCACTCCATCCGGGGCGTCCGCTGGGTCATCGAACTGACCGTGCTGGTCATCGGGTTCCTGCTCGGCGCGACGCTCGGCATCGGCACGCTCATCTACGCCGTCGCCATCGGGCCGCTCTCGCAGATCTTCATCCCGATGTTCGACGTGAAGAGCCCGATGCCGAAGGAGCCGGTGCCCGGCGTGCGGAAGAGCCGGACACCGGACGGGGAGGCCCCTTAGGGGGTGGGGCTCAGGACTTCTCGCGTGAGCGGGGGGCCGGGCCCTCGTCCGTGAGCTGCTCGTCCAGTTCGTCGAAGAGCAGTTCCTCGTGCTGGACCTGTCCGGTGCGGTACGCGGAGCGGGCGACCAGGTGCGAGGCGACCGGGCCGGTGAGCATCTGGAAGAAGCCGATCAGCGCGAGGGTGGCGAGGTCCATGCCGGTGCGCAGCCGCAGCGCGACCCCGGCCAGCACCAGGAGCATGCCGAGGGTCTGGGGCTTGGTCGCGGCGTGGCTGCGGGAGAGGACGTCGGGCAGCCGGAGCATGCCGATCACCCCGAGCAGGCAGATCGCGGCGCCGAGGAGGACGAGCAGGGCCCCGGCCGTGTCGAGGATCTGGAGCCAGGCGTTCACTGCGGGCCCTCCTTGGTCTCGCCGGCGTCCGGTCCAGGGGCACCCCGGGTCGGGACCGTGACGGCGGGCCGGTCGCGTACGGCGATGAAGCGGGCGATGCCCACCGAGCCGGTGAAGCCCAGGAAGGCGAGCACCAGCATGATCGGGAAGTAGAACGAGTCCAGCGCGACGGCGGACTTGGCGCCGAGGCCGGCGATGATCAGGGCGGCGATCACGTCCAGCGAGATCGCCCGGTCCAGCATGGAGGGGCCGCGCCAGATCCGGACCAGCAGCAGGAGGCCGGCCACCAGGACCAGGACGACGGCGGCGGTCAGCAGAATGCGGTCGATCTGTTCGAAGACGCTCATGGTGCGGGCCTTCCGGCGGCGAGCTGCGGCGGTGGGGGCGGTTCGGCGACGCGGGCGATCTCGTCCCGGGTGCCGAAGGCCCGTACGGTCAGTTCCTCCAGCCGCCAGACCTGGCGCCGGGCGGCTTCGAGCTCCTCGGGCCGGTCCGCGTCCAGGACGTGCAGGAAGACGGTGGCGGTGGCCCGGCGCACCTCGATGACCGAGCCGCCCGGCACGTTGGAGACGGCCACCGCGACGGCGGCGAGCATCAGGTCGCCGCGGCAGCGCAGGGGTACGCCGATGACGGCGGCCTGGTGCGGCGTACCGCTGAAGATCTGCCGGGTGACCCGCACGCCGGAGGTGTACATGTCGTAGAGCAGATACCCGGCGAGGCGGATGATGCCCCACGGGTGGAGCCGGAGCCCGAGGTCGACCGGCGGCAGCGGGAAGGCCAGGCAGACGGCGCTCGCGACGATGACGCCGGTGATGATGTTGGCCAGGTTGAAGGTGGACCAGAGCAGCACCCAGATGAGGGTGAGCCAGGCGATCAGCGGCAGGTCCAGCACCCGCCCCCGCTTGCCGATCTTGCAGCTCATCGGCGGCAGGTCGGCGTCGCGGAACGAGAACCGCAGGAAACGGCTCACTTGCCCAGCACCTCCTCGATGTAGGGCGTGCGCTTCAGCAGTTCGACGGCCGAGCGGTCGGTGAAGGCGGTGAGCGGTCCGGCGAACACCGTGAAGGACAGGGCCAGCGCGATGGTCGCGGCGGTCGCCGCCATCATGGGCCGGGGCAGCCGGCTGGTGGTGATGACCGACGTCTGCCGGGCCTTGGTCACCACGACGGCTCCGCCGGCCGGCCGGCGCACGGGCTCGATGCCCTCGTCACCGGTGCCGGGGACGCCGTCGGGGCCCTCGTCGGTGTCGTCGTCGCTGTCGTCCTGGGACTCCAGGACCGTGCCGGCTTCGGCCTGTCCGGGCGGGGCGGCCCGCCAGAAGGCCAGGTTCCACACCTTGGCCACCACGTACAGCGACAACAGGCTGGTGACCACCGATCCGGCGACCAGGACATAGGCCCAGACGGAGCCGTCGGCGACGCCCGCGCGCATCAGCCCGAGTTTGCCGATGAATCCGGAGAGCGGCGGGATGCCCGCCAGGTTCATCGCGGGGACGAAGAAGAGAAGGGACAGTATCGGCGCGGCCTTGGCCAGTCCGCCTAGCCGGGTCAGCTCGGTGGTCCCGCCCCGGCGTTCGATCAGCCCGGCGACCAGGAACAGCGAGGTCTGGACGGTGATGTGGTGGACGACGTAGACGATGGCACCGCCGTACGCCTCGCGGGTGGCGAGGCCGATCCCGAAGACCATGAAGCCCATGTGGCTGATCAGGGTGAAGGAGAGCAGCCGTTTGAGGTCGGTCTGGGCGACCGCGCCGAGGATGCCGATGAGCATCGAGGCGAGCGCCACCGCCATCAGCAGGTCGCCGATCCGGTTGCCGGGGAAGAGCAGGGTCTCGGTCCGCATCATGCAGTAGACGCCGACCTTGGTGAGCAGTCCGGCGAAGACCGCGGTGACGGGCGCGGGTGCCGTCGGGTAGGAGTCGGGGAGCCAGGCGGCGACCGGGAAGACGGCGGCCTTGATGGCGAAGACGGTGATCAGCATCGCCTGGATCAGCGTCTGCACACCGAGCGACAGTCCGGGCAGCCGCTCGGCGAGCTGCGCGAAGTTGACGGTGCCGAGGGCCGCGTACGTCATGGCGATGGCGATGAGGAAGACCATCGACGAGAACAGCGAGATGATCACGTAGGTGGAGCCGGCCCGCATCCGGGGACCGGTGCCACCGAGGGTGAGCAGGACGAAGCTGGCCACCAGCATGATCTCGAAGCTGACGAAGAGGTTGACCAGGTCGCCCGCGAGGAAGGTGGAGGAGACTCCGGCGACGAGGATCAGATAGGCCGGGTGGAAGACCGCCAGCGGGGTCTCCTTGTCCCGGTCGGTCATGCCCTGTCCGAGGGAGTAGACCAGCACGCAGAGCGTGACCGCCGAGGAGACGGTGAGCATCAGCCCGGAGAGCCGGTCGGCGACCAGGGTGATGCCGAGCGGCGGGGCGAAGTCGCCGAGGTGGACGGAGAGCGGGCCCTGCCGGTCGGCGGCGATCATCAGGATGATCGACAGCGCCAGGACGGCGGTGAGTACGGCGACGCTGATGAAGCGCTGGAAGCGCTGCATCCGGGTGCCGAAGGTGAGGCTGAGTCCGGTGGCGCAGAGCGGCAGGAGTACCGGCAGCGGGACGAGCGCGTTCATCCGGTGGCTCCTCTTCCGTCTCGGGGGTAGCGGTCGTCGGTCTTGGCGTCGCCTTCGCGTTCGTAGTCCTCGGGGTCGGCGCCGATGACGTCGTGCCAGAGGTCGCCGGAGGCGTCGCGGCCGCGGGCCTGGCGGGCCCGGTCGGCGCGGAGCCGGTCGCGGAGTCTGCGGCGCTCCTCCCGGTAGCGTTCGCGCTCGTCCGGCGTCGGCTCGGCGCCGGAGCGGAACTCCTCGCGCAACTGGGCGCGCTCGGAGAGCACTTCGGCGCGGAGCACGATGCGCCGGTCCTCCAGGTCGTCGTGCACCTCGTCGGTGCCGGTGATCTGGTGGCTGCGGTAGGCCATGGCCAGGAGGAAGGCGGTGGTGCCGAGGGTGATGACGATGGCGGTCAGCGCGATGGCCTGCGGCAGCGGGTCGGTGACCCGGCGCAGGTCGACCCCGTAGAGGAGGGGGGCGGCGCCCGCCGTGCCGGTCGAGGCGAGGATCAGCAGGTTGACACCGTTGCTCATGATGACGGCGCCGAGCAGGATGCGGGTCAGCGGCCGGGTCAGCATGAGGAGGGCGCCCACGGCGCAGAGCACCACGGCGGTGAGGAGGAGTGAGGCGCTGACGGTCATCGGGGGTTCCCTTCCGCCGTCGTGCTGTTGGAGGCGGCGAGGGCGCCGGCGGCCCGTTCGATCTGCCGGTCGATCTTGGCGCCGAGGGCCCGGACAATGTCCAGGACGACCCCGAGGACCAGGAGGTAGACACCGAAGTCGAAGAGGATCGGCGTACTCATGTGGAAGTCGCCGAAGACCGGCAGGTGCCCGTGATAGGTGAAGGCGTGCAGCACGGTGCCGTCGATCAGGCCGAGCAGTCCCACCGCGGTGGAGATGAAGAGGCCGAGCCCGGTGAAGAGGCCCGGTTGCAGGGGGGCGGCCTGGGCGAGTTCGAACCGGCCGCCGGCCAGGTAGCGGGTGATGAGGGCGACTCCGGCGACGAGCCCCGCGACGAAGCCGCCGCCGGGCATGTTCTCGGCGCAGAACAGCAGGTAGACCGAGAGGATCAGGATCGGGTGGAAGAGCAGCCGGGCCACCACCTCGAAGACGATCGAGCGGTGCTCGGGGGCGAGCGTGGAGCCGGCGGCCAGCCAGCCGCGCTCGGGTGCCACCTCGTCGCCCTGGGGCAGACGGGCGGTGTGCTGGGCCGCGATGGACCAGGCGGTACGGCCCTTCAGCTCGTCCGGGAGCATCGGCCCGTCGCTGCGGCGGTGCAGGTAGATGAGGCTGGTGACACCGATGGCGGCGGCGGCCAGCACGGCGGACTCCCCCAGGGTGTCCCAGGCGCGCAGGTCGACGAGGATCGTGGCGACGACGTCCTTGTACCCGTGGTCGTCGACCTCCTTGACCATGGCGGCGCCGGCCGGTTCGGCGGTCCGCGCGGCGGCGGCCACCCAGAGGGAGACGCCGACCACGCCGGCCGCCACGAGCGCCACCGGGATGCGGATCGCGCGCCGCCAGGGAGAGACGGTCTCCTCGAAGTGGACCGGCATCCGGCGCAGCACCAGGACGAAGACGATCATCGCCACGGTCTCGACGCAGAACTGGGTGAGCGCCAGGTCCGGCGCGCCCTGGACGACGAAGAGCAGCGCGGTGCCGTAGCCGATGAGGCCGCTGAGGACGACCGCCTTCATCCGGCGGCGTACGGTCAGGCAGAGCAGCGCCGCGATACAGGTGAGGGCCGCCACACCGCCCTGGAGCTCGTTGTCCCAGACCCGGGGGGCCGGAGCACCCTGCCAGGGCTGGTCGACCGCGAACACAGCGAGCTGTCCGCCGGCCATGACGAGCAGGGTGGTCGCCAGGTAGACCGAGAGGGAGCCTCGTTGGACGGTGCCGGTGACCTGGAGGGCGAGCCGTTCCTGACCCAGCAGCAGATGGCCGAAGACGCTGTCGCCGGTGGGCCAGGCGATGCGGCGGGAGACCTTGGTGACCGTGTCGCGCGCCAGGAACAGGCCGGTACCGGCGGCCCAGGCCACGGCGGACAGGAGCAGCGCGATGCCGAACCCGTGCCAGAGCGCGAGGTGGTAGGGGTCCTCGGGGGCCGGATAGGTGTCGGCGTAGGCGCTGAACAGCCGGTCGGTCAGCCCGACGCCGGGGCCGAGCACCAGGCCGAGGACGGCGAGCAGGGCGGGCGGGGCGAGGAAGGCCCAGCCCACGCTGTGTACGGCGGTGTCGGGAACGCCGGGCTTGCGGGCGAAGGCGCCCCAGACGAAGCGCAGGGTGTACGCGGTCGTCAGCGCCGAGCCCAGCACGACGACGGCCAGCGCCCAGCGGTCGGCGGCCGAGCCGTGCAGCAGCGCCTCGAACGCGGCCTCCTTGGCGGCGAAGCCGAGCAGCGGCGGCAGCGCGGCCATGGAGGCGGCGGCGAGGACGGCGACGGCGGCGACGTACGGCAGGGAGCGTCCGACACCGGAGAGTTTCCGCAGGTCGCGGGTGCCGGTGGAGTGGTCGACGATGCCGGTCACGAGGAAGAGCGGCGCCTTGAACAGGGCGTGCCCGAGGATCATCGCGACGGCGGCGAGGGCCGCGTCCCGGTTGCCGGTCCCGGCGAGCAGGGTGAGGAAGCCGAGCTGGCTGACGGTCCCGTAGGCGAGGACGAGCTTGAGGTCGTTGAGACGGAGCGCACGCCAGCCGCCGAGCAGCATGGTCGCGCCGCCGAGCACCAGGATGACGGGCTTCCAGACGGGTACGTCGGCGAAGGCCGGGGAGAGCCGGGCGACCAGGTAGACCCCGGCCTTGACCATCGCGGCCGCGTGCAGATAGGCGCTGACCGGGGTGGGCGCGGCCATGGCGTTCGGCAGCCACATGGAGAACGGCCAGATCGCGGACTTCGACAGCGCCCCGGCCAGGATCAGCACGAGGGCGACGGAGATGGCGAGCGTCGTCTCCGGCGGGTCGGCGACGATCGCGGAGATCTGGTACGTACCGGCGGCGTGACCGACGATCAGGAAGCCGACCAGCATGGCGAGGCCGCCGAGCGTGGTGACGGTGAGCGCCTGGAGCGCGGAGCGCCTGCTGTGGCGGTGTTCGCTGCCGTGGCCGATCAGCAGGAAGGAGAAGACCGTGGTCAGCTCCCAGAACACGTAGAGCGTGATCAGGTCGTCGGCGAGGACCAGGGCGAGCATCGCCCCCGCGAAGGCGAGCAGGTTCCCGGCGAACCGGCCCAGCTGCGGGGTGTTGTCGCGGAAGTAGGAGGCGCAGTAGATCAGGACGAGGGCGCCGACCCCGGCGGCCATCAGGACCATCAGCTCGGAGAGCGCGTCCAGGCGGAGGTCGAGCGCGACGTCGTAGTCCGGGATCCACTGCCAGGACCAGGTGACGGCCTCACCGGAGGCGGCGGTGCTCCACTGGGTGAACGCCCAGACGGTGGCGGCGACGGGGGGCAGTGCCAGCACGAGGAAGGCACGCCTGCCGAGCCGGTGGACCAAGGGGCCCGCGAAGGCGGCCAGCACGAAGTGGCCGATGATGAGCCCGATCACAGCGTGGCGTCCGGGTCGAGCGGCGAGACAACCGAGATAGAGGGCACCAAATACAGATATATCGCCCCAGTCGATTCATCGGACCGGCACGCCGCGCGCGATCCGGCACGCTGAGGCGCGCGACGGGACCGGGAAAGCGTCAGCTGGGGACGCGGGGGCCGCTGTGAACGCAGGCGAAGGTGTTCCATGTGGTGCCGCACCCGGAGAGCCTAACGCGACTCTCTTGACGAATTCTTTACGGGGGGTGCGTTTCGGTTCGCCGTACGCAGATGGTGCACGGAGAGGCCTCCGTCCTGCTCAGGGCAGCACGGCGATCCCGTCGATCTCGACCATCGCCTGTTCGTCCCAGAGCCGGGCCACCCCGATGACGGCCATCGCCGGGTAGTCGCGCCCGGCCAGCCGGCGCCAGATCCGGCCGAGTTCGGGGGCGTGGGAGCGGTAGTCGGCCACATCGGTGGCGTACACCGTGACGCGGACCAGGTCGGCGGGGGCGCCGCCCGCCGCGTGCAGGGCGGTGAGCAGATTGGTCAGCGCGGTGGCGAACTGTTCGGGCAGGGTGGCGCCGACGACCTTGCCGTCCGGGTCGAGGGCGGTCTGCCCGGCGAGGAAGACCAGATGGCCGCCGGTGGCGACGACGGCGTGCGAGAAGCCGGTGGGCGGGGAGAGTTCGGAGGGATTGATCCGGTGCGACGGGCTCATACGGACGGCTCCTGGGTCTCCTGGGCGGCGGCGGACGCGTACAGCTCCTTGGCGATGATGGCGCGCTGCACCTCGCTGGCGCCCTCGTAGATCCGGGGCGCGCGGACCTCGCGGTAGAGGTGTTCGAGCAGATGGCCGCGGCGCAGAGCACGCGCGCCGTGGAGTTGGACGGCGGTGTCGACGACGTACTGCGCGGTCTCGGTGGCGTACAGCTTGGCCATCGCGGCGCGGCGCGGCACGCCGCTCTCCCCCGCGTCGTACGCGGCGGCCGCCGCGTACACCAGGAGGCGGGCGGCCTCGGTGCGGGTGGCCATCTCGGCGACCTGGTGGGAGACGGCCTGGAGGTCGCTGAGCGGACCGCCGAACGCGGTCCGGGTGGCGGTGTGGGCCACGGTGGCGTCGAGGGCGGCGCGGGCCATCCCGACGGCGAAGGCGCCGACGCTGGGCCGGAACAGGTTGAGGGTGTCCATCGCGACCCGGAAGCCCCGGTCGGGTTCGCCGAGGACGTCGTCGGCGGTGACCGGTACACCGTCGAACTCCAGGGTGCCGATGGGGTGCGGGGAGAGCATGTGGAGGGCCTGGCCGGTGAGTCCGGGGCGGTCGGCGGGAACGAGGAAAGCGGTGATGCCGCGTGAGCCGGCGCCGGGCGTGGTGCGGGCGAAGACGGTGGCGAAGTCGGCCTCGGGGGCGTTGGAGATCCAGCACTTCTCGCCGGTGAGCCGCCAGCCGCCGGGGGTGGGTTCGGCGGTCAGGGACAGCGCCCCGGCGTCGGACCCGGCGCCCGGCTCGCTCAGCGCGAAGGCCGCGACCGCCCGGCCGGCCCGGACCTCGGGGAGCCAGCGTTCGCGCTGGGCGGGGGTGCCCGCCCGGACGACCGGTGTGGTGCCGAGGCCCTGGAGGGCGAGCGCGGTCTCGGCCTCGGTGCAGCCCCGGGCCAGGGACTCCCGCAGCAGGCACAGGTCCAGCGCGCCGGAGGAGAACATCCGTTCCAGCAGGCCCAGCTCGCCGAGGGCGGCCAGCAGCGGGCGGTTGACGCGCCCGGGCTCCCCCTTCTCCGCCAGCGGGCGCAAGTGCCGTTCGGCGAGGGTGCGCAGTTCCTCGCACCAGGCGGTCTGTGCCGGTTCGAGGGAGAATGCCGTCATGGCGGCGCCTCTCTTGTCGCGTCTCTGCTTCTTGTCGCGTCTCTACTGTCGCGTCTCTGCTTTATCGCGGACTGTTGACTACCGTCACCCGAACGATACGCTCCGAAGGCGACAAGGGGGCGATCCTTGATGGAGCCGAATTCCTCGCCGAACACGCCCACAGCCGCCGCCGACGCGTCCGTACGCGTCCCCGGTGCGCACACCGACACGTTCGCGCGCGACCATCTGCCACCGCCGGAGCAGTGGCCGAAGCTCCTCCTGGACGATCCCGGGCTGCGTTACCCCGACCGGCTGAACTGCGGCTACGAGCTGCTGGACCGCACGGTGGAGGAGCGGGGCCCGGACCGTCCCGCGCTGCGCTCCGCCGACGGGGGCGTCTGGAGCTACGGCAAGCTGCGGGAGACGGTGGACCGCATCGCCCATGTGCTCACCGACGACCTGGGGGTGGTGCCCGGGAACCGGGTGCTGCTGCGCGGTCCCACCACGCCCTGGCTGGCCGCGTGCTGGCTCGCCGTCATGAAGGCCGGCGCGGTGGCGGTGACCGTACTGGCGCAGGCGCGGGCGGGTGAACTGGCCACCATCTGCTCGCTGGCCGAGGTGAGCCACGCGCTGTGCGACGCCCGCTCGGCGGAGGACCTGGCGGAGGCCGCGGATCTCGCGAAAGCGGACGCATACAGCCTCCGGACGGTCCTCTTCGGCGGCGACGGCCCCGACGACCTCACCCGGCTGGCGGCCGCCCACGCCGCCTCCGGCCCGTACCGGACGGTCGACACGGCCGCCGACGAGGTCGCCCTCATCGCGTTCACCTCGGGGACCACCGGGCGCCCCAAGGGCTGTATGCACCTCCACCGGGACCTGCTCGCCATCGCCGACACCTTCTCCGCCCGCGTGCTGCGGCCCCTGCCCGACGACGTGTTCGCGGGCAGCCCGCCGCTCGGCTTCACCTTCGGCCTCGGCGGCCTGCTGGTCTTCCCGCTGCGGGCCGGGGCCTCCACGCTGCTGCTGGAGCAGGCGGGGCCGCACCATCTGCTGCCCGCGCTGGTACGCCACCGGGTCTCGGTCCTCTTCACCGCGCCGACCGCGTACCGCACGATGCTCGGCCAGCTGGACGGCCACGACCTCTCCGCCCTGCGCCGCTGTGTGTCGGCCGGGGAGAACCTGCCCGCGGCGACCTGGCAGGCCTGGTTCGAGGCGACCGGGCTGCGCATCATCAACGGCATCGGGGCCACCGAGCTGCTGCACATCTTCATCTCCGCCGCCGACGACGCCATCCGCCCCGGCACCATCGGCGTCCCCGTGCCGGGCTGGCAGGCCAAGGTGGTCGACGGGCACGGCGACGAGCTGCCCGACGGCGAGGCGGGGCTGCTCGCCGTACGCGGCCCGGTCGGCTGCCGCTATCTCGCCGACCCCCGGCAGACCGAGTACGTGCGGCACGGCTGGAACATGACCGGTGACACCTTCGTCCGTGAACCGGACGGCTACTTCCGTTACGTGGCCCGCGCCGACGACATGATCATCTCCTCCGGCTACAACATCGCCGGCCCCGAGGTGGAGGACGCCCTGCTACGCCATCCGGAGGTCGCGGAGGCGGCCGTGGTGGGCCGGTCGGACGAACTGCGCGGGGAGATCGTGGTGGCCCACGTGGTGCTGACCGAGGGTTCGGAGCAGACGGCCGACTCCCTGCGCGCCCATATGAAGGCCGTGCTGGCCCCGCACAAATGCCCACGCGTCTTCGTCTTCGAGCAGTCCCTGCCCCGCACCGCGACCGGCAAGCTCCAGCGGTTCCTGCTCCGGGACCGGCACCTCTAGAGTGATCACGTGGCCGAGCTGCGCACCCCCCGTTCCCTGATCATCACGCTCTACGGCGCCTACGGCCGTCCGGCGGACGGCTCTCCTTTTGCCGTGGCCGAGCTGATCCGCCTGCTGCACGCCGTAGGCGTCGACGCCCCTTCCGTACGCTCCTGCGTCTCACGGCTCAAGCGGCGCGGGCTGCTGGTCGCCGCGCGGGCGGCGGACGGGTCGGCGGGTTACGCCCTGTCGCCGGACGCCCGCCAGCTCCTCGACGACGGCGACGCGCGCATCTACGGCCGCCCCTCGCACCGGCTGGAGGACGGCTGGGTCCTCGCGGTCTTCTCCGTCCCCGAGGCCGAACGCGCCAAGCGCCACCTGCTCCGCTCCCGGCTGGCCCGCCTCGGCTTCGGCACGGCGGCCCCCGGGGTGTGGATCGCCCCCGCCGGCCTCTACGAGGAGACCCGGCACACCCTGGAGCGGCTCGAACTCGCCCCGTACGTCGACCTGTTCCGCGGCGACCACCTGGGCTTCGCCGCGACCCGCGCTTCGGTGTCCCGCTGGTGGGACCTGGACGCGGTGGCCCGCCTCCACCTGGACTTCCTGGACCTCCACGAACCGGTGCTCCGCGAGTGGGAGGCGACCGGGCGGACCGAGGAGGGCCCGCGCCCGCAGGAGGCCTACCGGGACTATCTGCTGGCCCTGGACTCCTGGCGCCAACTCCCCTACGCCGACCCGGGGTTGCCGGAGGAGCTGCTCCCGAGGGGGTGGCCGGGCGGGCGCTCGGCGGAGGTGTTCGGCAAGCTGCACGAGCGGCTGCGGGACGCCGGGGAACGGTTCGTGCGCGTCAAGGACTGATGCTGTCGCGGCACGACCGGGCCTCGATCTCGGCGGCGCTCGGCTTGTGGCTGCTGATCCAGCCCGGATCCTCCTTGATGAGCGTGGGGAGGGACGTCTCGACGTCCCTGATCCAACTGCTCGTCCCCACATGCTTCTTGAGCCAGGACGCCAGCTTGCGGCAGTCCGCGGTGTGCCCCTTCGGCAGCCCGATGCCGTAGTGCTGCGGCGCTCCTATCGTCACGTCCGGCACCACGCGCAGCCCCTCCTTCTCGTACTGCCGGGCGAAGCCGTAGAGGATGGCCTGGTCGGTGGAGACGGCCTTCACCTGGCCGTCGATGAGCTGCTCGATGCAGTCCGACGCGTCGGTCAAGGTGACCGGATCGGCGCCGGCGGTCTCCCTGATGCCTTCCAGGGCTTCGACCGAGGTGGTGCCCTGCCAGGTGCAGATCTGGCTGCCGCGCAGATCGGCCAGCCGCTCGATGCCGGCGCCGTCCGGGCCGACGAGGAAGCCCTGCCGGGTCTTGAGGTAGGGGCCGACGAAATCGATCTCGTCCATCCGGTCGGCGGTGATGGAGAACGACGCGATCGTCATGTCCGCCTTGCGCTGGATGAGCTGGGTGACCCGGTCGCCGGAGGAGACGTCGACGGGCTCGCTGAAGTCGACGTCGATCTCCTCCTCGATGTGCTGGAACATGAGGAAGTCGAGTCCGGAACGGTCGTAGTTGGAGGAGTACGACAGGCCGGGCAGGTCGTTGTGCATCGCGACCGTGATGCGCTGCACGCCGAGGAACTCCCGCTCCGGCTCCTCGGAGGAGCAGGCGGCGAGGCCCGCGAGCAGGACCAGCGTGGCGACGGTGCCGAACAGCCGGCCGGGCACGGGCCGCGCCCGGCGCCCGGTCGTGGAGGTGGGGGCCACGGTGTCCTCTCAGTCGTGAAGTACGGCGTCCGTGACGAACAGGTTCATCCGGCAGCCTTCGTCGGTCAGCAGCGTGATCTCCACGTCGATCGCGCCCTGCAGTCCGCCCAGGGGGAATCCGATCGTCTGACCGCTGCGCACATCGTCGACGCGGGTGCTGGTGTTCCCCAGCAGCTGGGCGGAGTAGCGGGTCTCCGGCGCGCAGAACTGGGCGGCCTTGTCGGCGTCCCGGACGGTCAGGGTCAGCCGCAGCCGGGAGCGGTCGGCGGGGCTGTCGACCACGAGCCGCAGCCGGGAGCCGTTGGTGACCGTGCTGTCGGTGACCGTGCCGCCGCTGATGCGGGTCCGCCCGGTGACGTCGATCTCGCCGTGGTCCGCAAGGTGGTCCATGCCGACCACGCCGGCGAACGAGCAGATCACGGCCGCCGCCGACATCAGGACGCGCCCGTGGGCCCGGGAGCTCCGCGCCGGCAGGACCAGCCGGACCAGCGCCAGGGCGACCGCGGTGCCCAGCGCGAGGTGGACCCAGAGGAACTGGCGCGCCGGTCCGTCGGGGGCGTAGATCAGCGCGTAGGCGCCGAGCGACACGACCAGCAGGAAGGGCGGCCAGTTCCAGCCGCTCCAGCGTTTCGCCTGATCCGTGAAGTCGACGAAGTCGCCGAGGAACACGCTCAGGAACAGCTTGCCGACGAAGCCGATCGCCGGGGAGTTGTCCCCATGGGTGACGGTGTCGCCCCGCGCCGGCGGCTCGGGCGTCAAGCGGTTCCGCCGTCCGGGCCGCGGTGGAAGTGAAAGGTCGCCGAGCCCACCTGGCCGATCGCCGGGGAGTTGTCCCCGTACGACGCCACGTAGGTCCGGTCACCCGCCCGGTAGGCGCTGTGAACGGATCTGATGGAGTGGGTCAGGGACCGGGCGCTCAGATCGTCCCCGTCGGCCAGCCATTGCCCGATGGCACTCTCCAGGATCTCCCGCTCCTGCGGCTGAAGTCGCGCGATGGCCGTGGCCGCCTCGTCGTCCTGCTCGGTCAGGGGCGGGTCACCGGTCCCCCGGGACAGCACCGCACCCAGCAGCACCCGCCCCCGCTCCACCGCACTGTCGGCGATGCGGTCCCGCGCGGCGTCGACGACGGCCCCGGCGAAGGAGGTCGCGGCGGCGCTCACGAAGGGTGCGATGACGGCGGCGGCCGCCAGCAACTCAGACATCTGGTCTCCCCCGAGTAGGAGACCAATTTTACTCGGATTTCCTTTCGGCAGAAGGTAATTGGCACCGCCATCCGCACTTCCTCACCCCAGTGCGAGCCGGGGCTTCGGCGCGTCCGTGCGGCCTGTGGGCGGGGGACGGCTACCGGCGCCGTACGGGAGGGGCCAGGGTGCGCCCGCCCCCGAGTAGCCCTGTTCGGCCGCCGCGTGGAGGGTCCAGTGCGGGTCGTACAGATGCGGGCGGGCCAGGGCGCAGAGGTCGGCGCGGCCCGCCAGGAGCAGGGAGTTGACGTCGTCCCAGGAGGAGATGGCGCCGACCGCGATGACCGGGACGTCCACGGTGTTGCGGATCCGGTCCGCGTACGGGGTCTGGTACGAGCGGCCGAACTCGGGGCGCTCCTCGGGCACCACCTGGCCGGTGGAGACGTCGATGGCGTCGGCCCCGTGGTCGGCGAAGGCGCGGGCGATCTCGACGGCGTCCGCCGCGTCGGTGCCGCCCTCGGCCCAGTCGGTGGCAGAGATCCGGACGGTCATCGGGCGGTCCTGCGGCCAGACTTCGCGGACGGCGTCGAAGACGTCGAGGGGGAAGCGGAGGCGGTTCTCCAGCGGGCCACCGTAGGCGTCGGTGCGGTGGTTGGTGAGCGGGGAGAGGAAGCCGGAGAGCAAGTAGCCGTGGGCGCAGTGGAGTTCGAGGAGGTCGAAGCCGGAGTCGGCGGCGCGGCGGGCCGCCTGGGTGAACTGATCGCGGATGGCCGCCAGTTGGGCGAGGTCGAGTTCCTGCGGGATCTGGCTGACGCCGGGGGTGTACGGGAGCGGGGAGGCGGCCGAGACGGGCCAGTTGCCGGTCTCCAGGGGCTGGTCGATGCCCTCCCACATCAGCCGGGTGGAGCCCTTGCGGCCGGAGTGGCCGAGCTGGACGCCGATGGCCGCGCCGGGGGCGGAGGTGTGGACGAAGTCGGTGATCCGGCGCCAGGCGGTGGCCTGTTCACCGGTCCACAGGCCCGTGCAGCCGGGGGTGATCCGGCCCTCGGGGCTGACGCAGACCATCTCGGTCATGGTGAGCCCGGCGCCGCCGAGCGCGCGGGCGCCGAGGTGGACGAGGTGGAAATCGCCGGGGAGCCCGTCGGTGGCCGAGTACATGTCCATCGGGGAGACGACGACCCGGTTGCGCAGTTCGAGGCCGCGCAGCCGGAGCGGGGTGAACATCGGCGGGGTCTGTGGCGGGCAGCCGAACTCCTCCTCCACGGCGGCGGTGAACGAGGCGTCGCGCAGCCGCAGGTTGTCGTGGGTGACCCGGCGGCTGCGGGTGAGCAGGTTGAACGCGAAGCGGCGGGGCGGCTGGTCGACGTAGCCGGCCAGCTCCTCGAACCAGCGCAGACTGGCCGCCGCCGCCCGCTGGGTGGAGGCGACGACCGGGCGGCGCTCGGCCTCGTACGCGCTCAACGCGGAGGCGAGGTCCGGCTGTTCCTCGATGGAGGCGGCGAGCGCGAGGGCGTCCTCGACGGCGAGCTTGGTGCCGGAGCCGATGGAGAAGTGCGCAGTGTGGGCGGCGTCACCGATGAGGACGGTGTTCCCGTGCGACCAGCGGGAGTTGGTGACCGTACGGAAGGTGAGCCAGCTGGACCGGTTGGCGCGCAGGGGGCGGCCGTCCAGGGCCTCGGTGAAGAACTTGGCGCAGCGGGCGGTGGATTCGGCCGGGTCGCAGGTGTCGAGCCCGGCGGCCCGCCACACCTCGTCGCGCATCTCGACGATGACGGTGGAGGCGTCGGCGGCGTACGGGTAGCCGTGCAGCTGCATGACGCCGTACGGGGTTTCGGCGATCTCGAAGCGGAAGGCGTCGAGGGCGAAGTCGGCGGCGAGCCAGATGTAGCGGTTGCGGTGCTCGGTGAGGGACGGACCGAAGGCCTCGGGGTGCGCCTGGCGGGTCGTGCTGTGCACCCCGTCGGCGGCGATGACCAGGTCGTGGCGGGCGGCCAGCTCGGCGGCGGGCGGGGCCTCGGTCCGGAAGCGGAGGTCGATGCCGAGGGCGGTGCAGCGCTCGTGCAGGATCTCCAGGAGGCGGCGGCGGCCGAGGGCGGCGAAGCCGTGGCCGCCGGAGGTGTGGGTGCGGCCGCGGTGGACGATGTCGATGGTGTCCCAGCGGACGAACGCACGACTCAGGGCGCGGTAGACCTCGGGGTCGGCGTGTTCGATGCCGCCGAGGGTCTCGTCGGAGAGGACGACGCCGAAGCCGAAGGTGTCGTCGGGGGCGTTGCGCTCGTACACGGTGATCTCGCGGGCCGGGTCGAGCCGCTTGAGGAGGGCGGCGGCGTAGAGGCCGCCGGGGCCGCCGCCGATGACCGCGATGCGCCGCACGGGGGTGGGCATGGCCGCTACCTCCCCCGCCACTTCGGCGGCCGCTTCTCGGTGAAGGCGGCGTGGAACTCCGCGTAGTCCTCGCCGTGCATCAGGAGCGCCTGGGTGTTGGCGTCCAGCTCGACGGAGGCGGCGAGCGGCATGTCCAGTTCGGCGGTGAGCAGCGCCTTGGTCTGGGCGAGGGCGAGGGCGGGGCCGTCGGCGAGGCGGCGGGCCAGCTCGGCGGCGCGGGCGTCGGCCTGCCCCTCGTCGGCCAGCTCGCTGATCAGCCCGATCCGCTCCGCCTCGGGGGCCCGGACGGCGTCGCCGAGCATCAGCAGCCGGGTGGCGTGGCCGAGGCCGACGACCCGGGGCAGCAGATAGGCGGCGCCCATGTCGCCGCCGGAGAGGCCGACCCGGGTGAAGAGGAAGGCGAAGCGGGCGGAGGGGTCGGCGACCCGGAAGTCGGCGGCGAGGGCGAGCACGGCTCCCGCTCCGGCGGCGACCCCGTGGACGGCGGCGACGACCGGGAAGGGGCACTCGCGCAGGGCCCGTACGACCTGGCCGGTCATCCGGTTGAACTCCAGGACGGCGGCGGTGTCCATGGCGAGGGTGGCGCCGATGATCTCGTCGACGTCGCCGCCGGAGCAGAAGCCGCGCCCCTCACCGGCGAGCACGAGGGCACGGGCGGAGCGTTCCCGGGTCAGCTCGGCGAGCAGGTCGCGCAGATCGGCGTAGGCACCGAAGGTGAGGGCGTTGAGTTTCTCGGGGCGGTCCAGTGTGACGGTCACCACACCGCCGTCCCGGGTGATCCGGAGATGGCGCCACTCCTCCACCCGCGGGGCGGAGCTGGGAAACGAGCTCATGAAGGGGTTCCCTTCAGCATTCGGGCGGGTTGCCGGCCGTGCGCGGGTCGCGTTCCACCCCCGAAGTTATCACCCGTACGTGACTGTCGTCACGAGGTCGCGATACGCCAGCCGTGAGACTGTTGTGGCGAAAGTCCTGTTTGCACCGGTCGACCGCCTCTATGGTCCAGGCCGTGCGGTTCGTAAGGTTGACCCCAGGAAGTCTCGATACGCGATGCCGATGAGTCGAGTGAGTCGAGAGACCCCGATGAGGAGTCGGGAGAACCCGATGAGTCGAGAAGTCCCGCTCCAAGGAAGTCCCGCTCCCGAACGGAACCCCGCCGTGCCGCCCGATGTCCCTGTTCCCGCCTCCTGGCGCATCGCCCTGCCGCACTCCACGGCAGCCGTGCCGATCGCCCGCGCCCTGGTCCGTACCGCCCTGTCGGACATCCACGCCCCGGCGGACAGCGACACCGCCGAGCTGCTCACCGCCGAGCTGGTCGCGAACGCGGTCGAGCACACGGTGAGCAGCGAGCCGATCGAGCTGGTCGTGGAGCTGCTGCCCACCGGCTGCCAGGTCGAGGTGCACGACCACGACCCCGCTCCGCCCGGTGACCTGTCCCGGCCGCAGCCCGGTTTCGAGGTCGACCCGTGGCAGGAGCACGGCCGCGGCCTGCTGCTGATCCGGACCCTCAGCTCCGCCTGCGGTCACCGCACGACGGAGCACGGCAAGGCCGTCTGGTTCACGCTTCCGGCGATACCGTCCCAGCCGGGTCCGTCCCCGGAGAGCTGACCAGCCGGGACCGCTTGCGCCCGTAGAAGGTGTAGAGCAGCGATCCGGCGGCGAGGAAGACCGCGAACTGGAGCCAGGTCGTCCAGCCGGTCCCGTACATCAGATACAGGCAGAACACGACGCCGAGCACCGGGCTGACCGGGTAGAGCGGCACCCGGAAGGTGCGCTCCAGCTCCGGGTTGCGGCGGCGGAGCACCACGACGGCCACATTGACCGCGACCATGGTGGCGAGCGTGCCGATGGTCGTCAGGTTGACGACGACGTCCAGCGAGGCGAAGGCGGCCGGGAGAGCGAAGACGCAGGCCACGATCCAGGTGTTGGCGACCGGGGTGTGGGTCTTGGGCGAGACGCGCTCGAAGACGCGCGGGATCAGCCCGTCGCGGGACATCGACATCAGGATGCGGGTCTGCCCGTACATCACGGCGAGCACCACCGAGGCGATGGCGACGACCGCGCCGAAGGCGATGATGCCGCCGCCGACCGAGGAGTCGGTGACCTGGTTGACGACGAGCGAGAGGGCCGCGGGCTTGTCGGAGACGGCGTCCGCGCCGAGCGCGCCGATGGCCGAGAGCGCCACCGCGCAGTAGAGCAGCGTGACGACGCCGATGCAGATCAGGATGGCGATCGGAATGTTCCGGCGGGGGTTCTTGACCTCTTCGCCGGCGGTGGTGATCGCGTCGAAGCCGATGTACGAGAAGAACGCCAGCGAGGCACCGGCCGTGATCCCGCCGAGCCCGTGGCCCGCGAACGGCACGAGGTTGTCGTCCTGGTACGCGGTGAACGCGATCGCGCAGAACGCCAGCAGGATGCCGATCTTCAGGACCGCCATGGCGGCCGTCGCGTTGGCGCTCTCCCGGACGCCGCGCACCAGCAGGGTGGCGGCCATCGCGATCACGACGATCGCCGGGAGGTTGATCACGCCGCCGTCGCCCGGTCCGGCGGACACGGCGGCGGGCAGCTGCCAGCCGATCAGGCTGTTCAGCAGCTCGTTGACGTACTGGCTCCAGCCCACCGCGACCGCGGAGACCGAGACGCCGTACTCCAGCATCAGGCACCAGCCGACGAGGAACGCCGTGCGCTCGCCGAGGGCGGCGTACGCGAAGGAGTACGAGCTCCCCGAGACCGGGATCGCGCTGCCCAGCTCCGCGAAGGAGAGGGCGGTGAAGATGCAGGTGATCGCGGCCAGGACGAACGAGATGACGACGGCGGGTCCGGCCTCGGCGACGGTGTCGGAGAGGCCGACGAAGATGCCGGTGCCGACGATGGCGCCGACGCCGAAGCAGACGAGCTGGAAGAGGCCCATCGTCCGCCTGAGGCCGTGGCCCTCCAGGTCGCCGCCGGATTCGGCGATGAGCATGTCGGGGCTCTTGCGGCGCAGTCCGGGCCGGGAGAGGCCGGGACGCTTCGGGGTGCCGGGGGTCGGCAGGCCGGGGCTCATGCGGGACGTTCTCTTCTCTGGTGGTGCAGTGGGGGGACGGTCCTGTGCGCGCCCGGGGCGGCACGGGAAAGGGGTCCAGGCATGTCAGAGCCCGAACCCCACCAGAGGCGACATCGTAGCCACCACCGCGCATGTTCACCCAATCGGGCGAATGACCATACGCACCCCCACCCGCAGGGGCGCCTACTCCCCCGCCAGCGTCGCCACCAGTACGGCCTTGATCGTGTGCATCCGGTTCTCCGCCTGGTCGAAGACGACCGAGTGCGCCGACTCGAAGACCTCGTCGGTGACCTCCAACTCGGTCAGGCCGTGGGCGGCGTGGACGTCCCGGCCGACCTGGGTGCCGAGGTCGTGGAAGGCGGGCAGGCAGTGCAGGAACTTCACGTCCGCGTTGCCGGTGGCCCGCAGGACGTCCATCGTCACGGCGTAGGGCGCGAGCGCGGCGATGCGCTCGTCCCAGACCTCCTTGGGCTCCCCCATCGAGACCCAGACGTCGGTGGCGACGAAGTCGGCGCCGCGGACACCCTCGGCGATGTCCGCGGTGAGCGTGACCTTCGCGCCGCTGACCACGGCGAGCTTCTCGGCATGCTCAACGACTGAGGGGGCCGGCCAGTACATCTCGGGGGCGACGATCCGGATGTCCAAGCCGAGGAGGGCGCCGGTGATCAGGTAGGAGTTGCCCATGTTGAAGCGGGCGTCGCCGAGGTAGGCGAAGGCCAGCTCCGTGACGGGCTTGTCGCTGTGCTCCGTCATGGTCAGCACGTCGGCGAGCATCTGCGTGGGGTGCCAGTCGTCGGTGAGCCCGTTGAAGACGGGGACACCGCCGTACGCGGCCAGCTCCTCGACCACCTGCTGGCTGTCGCCCCGGTACTCGATGCCGTCGAACATCCGGCCGAGCACCCGGGCGGTGTCCTTCACCGACTCCTTGTGGCCCATCTGGGAGCCCGACGGGTCCAGGTAGGTGGTGGAGGCGCCCTGGTCGGCGGCGGCGACCTCGAACGCGCAGCGCGTACGGGTCGAGGTCTTCTCGAAGATCAGCGCGATGTTCTTCCCGCGCAGCCGCCGGACCTCGGCACCCGCCTTCTTGGCCGCCTTCAGCTCACCGGCCAGCGCGACCAGGCCGAGGATCTCCTCGGCGGTGAAGTCCAGCTCCTTGAGGAAGGGGCGGCCGGTGAGGTCGATGGCCATGGTGACGGCTCCAGGGTGGGACGGGCAGCCGGAACGGGGATCGGCATACAGTTCTGGAAGTCTATACGACCATCCGCATTCCTATACAGCCCCCTGGTCCGGAAACCTTCTGGCCCCTGTCTCGAAAGCGCTGGTACTACACAGGGTCCCGCACGACCGGACAGCTCATGCAGCGCGGTCCGCCCCTCCCCCGGCCCAGCTCGCTGCCCCGGATCTCGATGACCTCGATGCCCTGCTTGCGCAGATAGGTGTTGGTGGTCGCGTTCCGCTCGTACGCGATGACGACGCCCGGCTCGACCGCCAGGACGTTGCAGCCGTCGTCCCACTGCTCGCGCTCGGCCGCGTGCACGTCCTGGGTGGCGGTGAGCACCCGGATCGCGTCGAGGCCGAGGGCGGCGGCGATGGCCCGGTGCATGTGCTCGGGCGGGTGGTCGGTGACCTTCAGCTCGCGGGGGCCGCTGCCCGGCTCGATCGTGTACGAGCGGAGCATGCCGAGCCCGGCGTACTGGGTGAACGTGTCGCCGTCGACCATCGTCATCACCGTGTCCAGGTGCATGAACGCGCGGGCCTTCGGCATGTCCAGCGCCACGATCGTGCGGGCGGAACCGGCGTCGAAGAGGCCGCGGGCCAGCATCTCCACCGCCTGCGGGGTGGTGCGCTCGCTCATCCCGATCAGGACCGCCCCCTGCCCGATGACCAGGACGTCACCGCCCTCGATCGTGGACGGGTAGTCGTCCTGCCCCTCCGACCAGTGGTGGAAGACACCCGCCTCCGGGCCGGTGAAGAGCGGGTGGTGGCGGTAGATCGCCTCGAAGTGGACGGTCTCGCGCTGCCGGGCGGGCCAGCGCATCGCGTTGATGGAGACCCCGTCGTAGATCCAGGCGGAGGTGTCCCGGGTGAAGAGGTGGTTGGGCAGCGGGCCGAGCAGGAAGTCGTCCAGGTCCATCACATGGAAGCGGACGGAGGTCGGCTCGCTGTGCCGCTCCAGGAACTCGCGCTTGGTCATCCCGCCGACCAGGGCCTCCGCCAGCTCGGCCGAGGGCAGCTCCTCGAAGGCGGCCCGCAGGTGCTCGGTGGCGAGCGGCCCGTACTCCTTCTCGTCGAAGACCCGGTCGAGGACGAGCCGGCGCGCGACCGGGATGTCCAGGGACTCCTGGAGGAGGTCCCCGAAGAGGTGCACCTCCACGCCCCGGTCGCGCAGGACGTCGGCGAACCCGTCGTGCTCCTGCCGGGCCCGGCGCACCCAGAGCACGTCGTCGAAGAGGAGCGCGTCCTTGTTGGAGGGGGTCAGCCGTTTCAGTTCCAGATCGGGGCGGTGCAGTATGACGCGGCGCAGCCGCCCGGCTTCGGAGTCGACGTGGAATCCCATGTCTTCATCCTCACCGGGCGGAGCACCGTTCACCCCGCGAATCGCCCAGGGTTTGCAGCGGTCTCAGAGCCGGGGGTCCACCGGCTCCGACTCCAGGGCCAGGACCGCGAAGACCGCCTCGTGGACCCGCCACAGCGGCTCGCCGTCCGCCAGCCGGTCCAGCGCCTCCAGGCCGAGCGCGTACTCCCGCAGCGCGAGCGAGCGCTTGTGGCCGAGGAAACGGGAGCGCAGGCGCTCCAGGTTCTCCGGGCGGGTGTACTCGGGGCCGTAGATGATGCGCAGATACTCCCGGCCGCGCACCTTGATGCCCGGCTGGACCAGGCGGCCCTTGGCGTCCCGGACGAGGGCGCCGAGCGGCTTGACGACCATGCCCTCGCCGCCGCGCCCGGTCATCTCCAGCCACCAGTCGGTGCCCGCGCGGACGGACGCCTCGTCGGCGGGGTCCACGACGAGCCGGCGGGTGACCTGGAGCAACCCGGTCGGGTCGTGCTCGACGAGGCGGTCCAGCCAGGCCAGCTGCTCGTCGTGCGGGACGGCGGCCAGCGAGCGGCCCTGGACGGCGAGGATCTGGAACGGGGCCAGGCGCACCCCGTCCAGCCCTTCGGTGGACCAGCAGTAGCGCCGGTACGCCTCGGTGAACGCGGCCGCGTCCGCCGCCCGGCCCTGCTGCCGTACGGAGAGGTCGCCGACGTCGACGCCACGGGCGGCGGCCGTCTCCAGGGCGGCGAGGGCGGAGGGGAACACGGCGCCGGAGGCCGCGCCGACCGCGGCGTACTGCGAGCGCAGCAGCCCGCCGGCCTTGAGGGACCACGGCATCAGCTCGGCGTCGAGCAGCACCCAGTCGGTGTCCCACTCCTCCCAGAGCCCGGCCGCGGTGACGGCCGTACGCAGCCGGCCGAGGATCACCTCGGTCAGGGCCCGGTCGTCGAGGAAGGGGCGGCCGGTGCGGGTGTGGAGGGCACCGGTCGGGCCGTCCGTGCCGAACCGGGCGGTGGCGGCCTCCGCGTCCTTGCAGACGAGGGCGACGGCCCGGGAGCCCATGTGCTTCTCCTCGCACACCACCCGCTCCACGCCGTCCGCGCGGTACTGCGCGAACGCCTCGGCCGGGTGCTCCAGGAAGCCGTCCTCCCGGGAGGTGGCGGTGGGCGCCATGGTGGGCGGGAGGTAGGCGAGGAGCTGCGGGTCGACGGCGAACCGGCTCATCACTTCGAGCGCGGCCGCCGCGTTCTCCTCGCGCACGGCGACGCGGCCCATGTGCCGGGTCTCCACGACCCGGCGGCCCTGCACGTCGGCGAGGTCCAGCGGCCTGCCTTCCCGGCCCCCGGGCGCCTCGGTGGTCAGCGGCCTGGTGGGCTCGTACCAGACCTTCTCGGCCGGTACGTCGACGAGTTCGCGCTCCGGCCAGCGCAGCGCGGTCATCTTCCCGCCGAAGACGACGCCGGTGTCCAGGCAGATGGTGTTGTTGATCCAGGAGGTGGTGGGCACGGGGGTGTGGCCGTAGACCACGGCGGCGCGGCCCCGGTACTCCTCGGCCCACGGGTAGCGCACGGGCAGGCCGAACTCGTCGGTCTCGCCGGTGGTGTCCCCGTACAGCGCGTGCGAGCGGACCCGGCCCGAGGTGCGGCCGTGGTACTTCTCCGGCAGCCCGGCGTGGCAGACCACCAGGTTGCCGCCGTCCAGCACGTAGTGGCTGACGAGCCCGTCGATGAACTCCCGCACCTGCTGCCGGAACTCGGGGTGCTCGGCATCCTCACGCTCCAGCTGCTCGACGGTCTCGGCGAGGCCGTGGGTCTGCTGGACCTTGCGGCCCGCGAGATAGCGGCCGAGCTTGTTCTCGTGGTTGCCGGGCACGCACAGCGCGTTGCCCGACGCGACCATGGACATGACGCGGCGGAGCACACCCGGGCTGTCGGGGCCCCGGTCGACGAGGTCGCCGACGAAGACGGCCGTACGCCCTTCGGGGTGGGCGCCGTCCACGTAACCCAGCGTGCCGAGCAGGGTATCCAGCTCGGAGCGGCAGCCGTGGATGTCGCCGATGATGTCGAACGGGCCGGTGAGGTGGCGCAGGTCGTTGTAGCGCCGCTCCAGGACCACTTCGGCGGTCTCGGCCTCCTCCTCGGTGCGCAGGATATGCACCTTGCGGAAGCCCTCGCGCTCCAGGCCGCGCAGCGAGCGGCGGAGCTCGCGGCGGTGGCGCTGGATGACATGGCGGGGCATGGACGCCCGGTCGGGGCGGGCGGCGTTGCGGGCGGCGCAGACCTCCTCGGGGAGGTCCAGCACGATGGCGATGGGCAGCACGTCGTGCTCGCGGGCCAGCCGGACGAGCTGCTTGCGGCTCTCGGACTGGACGCTGGTGGCGTCGACGACGGTGAGCCGCCCGGCGGCCAGGCGCTTCCCGGCGATGTAGTGGAGCACGTCGAAGGCGTCGCCGCTGGCGCTCTGGTCGTTCTCGTCATCGGCGACGAGCCCCCGGCAGAAGTCCGAGGAGACGATCTCGGTGGGCTTGAAGTGCTTGCGGGCGAAGGTGGACTTGCCCGATCCGCTGGCGCCGATGAGGACGACGAGGGAGAGGTCGGTCACGGGCAGGGTGCGGGCGGCGGTGCCGGTGGTGGTGTGCGTGGTGCTGTCGTCGTTCGTCATGCGGCTTCCGCCTCCTTCTTCTTGTCGATTTCCGTGTCGGTCAGGGTGAAGACGGCGAGCTGGGTGGGCGGGCCGACCTCCGGGTCGTCCGGGCCGACGGGCAGATGCGCGACGGTGTACCCGTGGCGTTCGGCCACCTTCGCGGCCCACTCCCGGAATTCGGCCCTCGTCCACTCGAAGCGGTGGTCCCCGTGGCGCACATGCCCGGCCGGGAGGCTCTCCCAGCGGACGTTGTACTCCACGTTGGGCGTGGTCACGAGGACCGTGCCCGGCCGCGCCGAGCCGAAGACCGCGTACTCCAGCGCGGGCAGCCGGTCCAGGTCCAGGTGCTCGATGACCTCGCTGAGCACGGCGGCGTCATACCCCTTGAGCCGCTTGTCCGTATAGGTGAGGGAGCCCTGCTGGAGGGTGACCCGGCCCGCCTGGCGCTCCCCCATCCGGTCCAGCTTCAGCCGGCGCGAGGCGATGGTGAGGGCGCGCATCGACACGTCGACACCGACGATCTCGGTGAACCGCACGTCCTTGAGGAGCGCCTGCACCAACTGGCCCTGGCCGCAGCCCAGGTCGAGCACCCGGTGGGCACCGGCTCCGCGCAGCGCTTCGAGGATCGCGGTGCGCCGGTGCTCGGCGAGCGGGACCGGCTTCTCCTCGGTGTCGGTGCTCTCGTCCACCGCGTTGTCGACGCTGTCCACGTCGAGGTCGTCCGACTCCGCGAGCCGGACCAGCTCCAACGCCTGGTCCGCCTGACGGGTCAGCCCCCAGCGGTGGGAGAGGTAGCGCCGGGTGATGAGGGGGCGCTCGGGGTGGTCGGCCAGCCAGCCCTCACCGGCCCGCAGCAGCTTGTCCACCTCGTCGGGCGCGACCCAGTAGTGCTTGGCGTCATCGAGGACCGGCAGCAGGATGTAGAGCTGGCGCAGGGCGTCGGCGAGCCGCAACTCCCCCTCCAGCACCAGGCGTACGTAGCGCGACGCGCCCCACTCGGGGAACTGCTCGTCCAGCGCCACCTCCGCCACCTCGACCCGCTCCCAGCCGAGCGGCCCGAACAGCTTGCGCACCAGCTCCGCACCGCCCCGGGCGGGCAGCGCGGGCACCTCGATCCGCAGCGGCAGCGGAGCCTCGACCCGCTCGGGCAGGGCCCGGCAGACACCGCCCAGCGCGGACTTGAACACGGCGGCGAGGGCGACCGAGAGCAGCGAGGAGGCCGCGTAGGGGCGGTCGTTGACGTACTGCGCGAGCGCCGCGTCGGGCGCACCGCCCCGGCCCTTGCCCTTGCCGCGCCGCACCAGCGCCACCGGATCCACCTCCAGCAGGAGGGCGGCCGTGCAGCGCTCGACGGACGCCTCGGGGTAGAAGACGTGTGCCGTGCCGTGCGAGGTGGAGAACGTCTGCGCCCGGTCGGGATGCTTGTGCAGCAGGAAGCCGAGGTCCGTGGCGGGGCGTTCAGGGGTGCCGGTCGTACTGATTGTCAGGAACACCTGTCTGAGTATGGTCCTCGTCTCCCCTCCCCCACCAGGCATTTTCAGCTCCCGCCGCCGGCTCCCCGGCTCAGCGCTCCAGCAGCCCCGCCAGCTCCTTGATCCGGTCCGGCCCCACCCGGCAGCAGCCGCCGACGAGCCGCGCCCCGGCCCCCGTCCAGGCCCGCACCCGCCCCGGGTCGAAGGTGCTCGTCCCGGTCCATCCCCTCCCTTCCGCGTCCCAGCCCTCCCCGCTGTTCGGGTAGACCACGGCCGGCTTGCCCGTGACCTCCACCGCCACCCGCACCGCCTCCTCCGCCTCGGCCGGGTCGCAGCAGTTGACCCCGACGGCCATCACCGCCTCCCGCCCGGCGGCCACCGCGAAGGCCTCCTCCAACGGCTGCCCGGCCCGGGTCCGCCCGCCCACCACGCTGTACGAGAGCCAGAGAGGCAGCCCGGTCTCCTCGGCGACCCGCACCACCGCCTCGGCCTCATCCATGTCCGGCACCGTCTCCAGTGCCAGCACGTCGGGCCCCGCCTCGGCGAGCGCCGCCACCCGGGGGCGGTGGAAGCGCTCCAGCTCCCGGACGGTGAGCCCGTACCGCCCCCGGTACTCGCTGCCGTCGGCGAGCATCGCTCCGTACGGGCCGACCGAGGCGGCGACCCAGATCTCCCGCTCCGGGTCGGCCCGGCGGGCCGCGCCGGCCGCCCGCCGGGCCAGCTCCACACTGCGGGCGAGGAGCGCACCGGTCCGTTCCGGGCCGATCCCGTGGCGCCCGAACCCTTCGAACGTGGCCTGGTAGCTGGCCGTGATGAGCACCTGCGCTCCGGCGCGCAGATACGCCAGGTGGGCCGCCTCGACCTGCTCCGGCGCGTCGGCCAGCAGCCGGGCCGACCAGAGCGCGTCGGAGAGGTCGCACCCCTGTGCTTCCAGCTGGTTGGAGAGGCCGCCGTCCAGCAGGACGGGCCCTTCCGCCAGCGCTGCGGCGAGCGTACGGCCGGAGTTCACGGCCATCTCCTCCTCGTCCGTCTCTTCCGTGTCTTCTGTAAGCGGGTCAGGTCAGCTGGGACTGGATCTGCGAGGAGATCAGTTCCAGATGGTCCAGGTCGCCCAGGTCGAGGGCCTGGAGGTAGATCCGGGACGAGCCGATCGCCGCGTACCGGCCGATCTTGTCGACCACCTCGGCGGGCGAGCCGGCCAGCCCGTTGGCCTTCAGCTCCTCCACGTCCCGGCCGATGGCCGCCGCGCGCCGGGCCACCTCCGCGTCGTCCTTGCCGGTGCAGACGACCAGGGCGTTGGAGTACACCAGGTCGTCCGGGTCGCGCCCGAACGCCTTCGCCGCGGCCCGGACCCGGCCGAACTGCTTCTCGCTGTCCTCCAGCGAGGCGAAGGGGATGTTGAACTCGTCCGCGTACTGCGCGGCGAGGCGCGGGGTGCGGGTCGCGCCGTGGCCGCCGATCAGGACGGGCACCTTGGCCTGGGCCGGCTTCGGCAGGGCGGGTGAGTCGGTGAGCTGGTAATAGGTGCCGTCGTAGCTGAAGGTCTTGCCGACCTCCGTCGCCCACAGACCGGTGACGATCGCCAGCTGCTCCTCCAGCCGGCCGAACTTCTCCTTCGGGAACGGGATGCCGTAGGCCTTGTGCTCCTCCTCGAACCAGCCCGCGCCCAGGCCCAGTTCGACCCGGCCGCCGGACATCTGGTCGACCTGGGCCACCTGGATGGCGAGCACACCGGGCAGCCGGAACGTGCCCGCCGTCATCAGCGTGCCGAGCCGGATCCGCTTGGTCTCGCGGGCGAGGCCGGCCAGCGTGATCCAGGCGTCGGTCGGGCCGGGCAGGCCGTCGCCGGAGCCCATGCGGAGGTAGTGGTCCGAGCGGTAGAAGGCGTCGAAGCCGAGGTCCTCGGTGGCCTTGGCGACGGTGAGCAGGGTGTCGTAGTCGGCCCCTTGCTGGGGCTCGGTGAAGATTCGAAGATCCATGCTCCCATCCTGCCCCTTCGGCGGCGCCTCTTCCTCAGGGCCCCGCCGCCGACGGGGCCGGGCCCCGTATCCCGCCGTAGGGGCCGTCGCGCTCCCGCTCCCGCTCGGCCAGCCGTCTCAGCAGCCCGTGCACCCGGTCCAGCGACTCGTCGGCGGCGTCCATGGCCTCGATGCACTGCCAGTAGAGCCCGTCCTCCCCCGTGTCGCAGGCCACCGAGACCAGCGCGATCCCGGCCTCGCCGAGGAGCAGCGCCAGACCCGTCAGGGCCGCCCGCACATCGGCGATCTGGGAGAGCTGCGCCGCCCGTGTGCCCCGGGAGAGGACGGCCGGGTGGTCCGGCGCCACGCACCCGCCGCCGATCTCACCGAGGGCCCGCGCCTCGCCCCGTAACTCCATCGGGCCGAACAGGGCCAGCCGGCTGCCGACCGTCCGCGCGAGGGCCTGGGCCTGCCAGGCCTCCGCCATCACGTCCGGCGCGCCCCGGCTCTCGGCCAGCGCCCGCCGACCCGTCTCGATGAGTCGCTCCGCTTCCATGTGTTTCCCCCGTCATCACGAAAACCCGCTCACCTCTTCCATTACCCACAGTGAGGTAGATGGCACCGTAAGGCCAGAGGAAATCGGAAATCTCTGGACACAAAATCGATTGTGGATAACTCGATCACTCCGAAGAGTGACGATCCTGGGGTTCCGGAGGGCTCGGGACGGGGAAGCGCTTCTCGTTCCGGTCCAGCTTGGCCGCCAGCGCCTGCAGCGGATCGATGCCCAGCACCTCGCAGAACTGGAGGAGATAGGCGAGGACGTCGGCGACCTCGTCGGCCACGCGGTGGGCCGCTTCGGGCTTGTCCATGATCCGGGCGGACTGTTCGGGCGTCAGCCACTGGAAGATCTCGACCAGTTCGGAGGCCTCGACGCTGAGGGCGGAGGCCAGGTTCTTCGGGGTGTGGTACTGCCCCCAGTCCCGTGCCGCCGCGAACGCGGCCAGCCGACGCTGGAGTTCTGCCACATCGAGTTCTGTCACGGCCCCAGGTCTACCACCGCCCTCGGACACCGCCGCCCTCGGATACCTCTGTACCGGACAACGCCGCCCCGGACGCCCCTGACGAGGCGTCCGGCGGCGAAGCCGACGAGAAGGGGTGAGGAGATGGGGACTACGACTGGGCGAGCCCCGCCGGAGTGACCCCTTCGACCTCCATGCCCTCCGGAGCCAGCAGGAAGACGTTCCGGTCGACGCGGTGCATACCGCTGCCGAGCCCGAAGACCACGCCGCTGCTGAAGTCCAGGATGCGCTTGGCCACATCCGTCTCCGCCGCCGTCAGGTCGAGCAGCACCGGAACCTGGGCGACCAGGTACTCCGCGACCTCGCGGGCGTCCGCGAAGACCTGCACCCGCAGCACGACCAGGCGGCGCTGTTCGGCCGCCCGCTCGTCCGGAACCGTGCGGTGGTCGATCCGGGACGGCCACTCGTCGCGGCCGCGCAGGGGT
This sequence comes from Streptomyces cyaneofuscatus, assembly GCF_033109485.1. Taxonomy (NCBI): domain Bacteria; kingdom Bacillati; phylum Actinomycetota; class Actinomycetes; order Kitasatosporales; family Streptomycetaceae; genus Streptomyces; species Streptomyces cyaneofuscatus. The sequence goes on from NZ_CP137002.1 coordinate 1,580,692, forward strand.
ACGACCTGGGCGAGCCCCTCCCACTGTTCGTCGGTGGCGTCATATCTGTCGTACCTGTCGTACCTGCTCACAGGGCCACCCCGTCGTCAAGCCGGTCGAATTCGCGCCGGCTGCGCTCACTGTTCATCGGGCAATCCTCTCGTCCCTCACCCGTTCGGCGTACCAACGACACGGCGAAGGGCCTGATCGAGTCCCTCACACGGAGCTCTCCCGCCGCACCCGAGCCCTTACACCGTGATGACCTGGACGCCCGCCTCGCCGAACCGGTCCTTCGCCTCCGCCGTGATGTGCCCGTCGGTGACCAGCACATCGACCAGACCGAGGTCGCAGACCCGGGCGAAGGCCCGTTTGCCGATCTTCGAGGAGTCGGCGGCGACCACCACCCGCTGCGCCCGCTCGGCCAGGAGCCGGTTGACGCTGGCCTCGCCCTCGTGGTGGACGTAGGCGCCGCGTTCGATGTCGATGGCGTTCACCCCGAGGACGGCGACGTCGAGCGTGATCTCGTTCATCACGCCGACGGCCAGCGGGCCGGTCAGTTCGTACGACTGCGGCCGGGCCACGCCGCCCGTGACGACCATCTTGATCTGCGGCCGGATCGCCAGCTCGCTCGCGATGTTCAGCGCGTTGGTCACGACGGTGAGCGTCGGCTGCCCGCCCGCCACCGTGGTCTCGCCGACGATGTCGGGGCGGACGGCGAGCGCGCGGGCCACCTCGGTCACCGTCGTACCGCCGGTCAGGCCGACCACCTCGCCGACGGCGACCAGGCCGGAAACCGCGCGGCCGATGGCCTGCTTCTCGGGGGCGTGGCGGCCGGTCTTGTAGCGGAGCGCCAGCTCGTACGAGACGCCGTGCGCGACCGCTCCGCCCCGGGTGCGGGTGAGCAGGTGCTGTTCGGCCAGCTGGTCCAGGTCGCGGCGGATGGTCGCGGCCGATACGGCGAGCTCGGCCGCCGCCTCCTCGACCTCCACCCTGCCGTGCTTGCCGACCAGTTCCAGCAGCGCGTCCCACCGGGCGTCCCTCGCCACGTGCGTCTCCTTCACCGTCCGGTGCCGGGCTCCGCGCTTCCCGGGAACGCGGTCGCCGGTGGCCGGACCGCCGCAAGCCTCGCACAGGAGCCCGGCGCCCACCCGGTTCCCGGCCCGCCGCAAGCCGCACCCGGTCGACGGGCCCGGACCGGGCGTGAGGGAGGATGGGTGGCAGGAGGCGGCCGATGCCCCTCCGCGCACCCGACACCCCCACGCCGGAGAGCCTTCATGCACCTCGCACTGTCAGTCGCTGCCGAGGAGCCGAAGGGCGGCATCGCGGGCTGGGCCACCGGACTGGTCGAGACGTTCGGCGGGCCGGGCGCCGGCCTGGCCATCGCCCTGGAGAACCTGTTCCCGCCGCTGCCGAGCGAGATCATCCTCCCGCTGACCGGGTTCGCAGCGTCGCAGGGCGTGCTCAGCCTGGCCTCCGCGCTGTTCTGGACGACGCTCGGCTCGGTCGTCGGCGCGGTGGCGCTGTACGGGCTCGGAGCCGTCTTCGGCCGGGAGCGGATGCACGCTCTCTGGGCCAAGCTGCCGCTGGTCAAGCCCTCGGACCTGGTGCGTACGGAGGAGTGGTTCGCGCGGCACGGCACCAAGGCGGTTCTGCTGGGCCGCATGGTGCCGGTCTTCCGGAGCCTGATCTCGGTGCCCGCGGGTGTGGAGCGCATGCCGCTGCCGGTGTTCATCGGGCTGACGACGGCGGGCAGCCTGGTGTGGAACTCCGTGCTGGTGCTGGCGGGTTACTGGCTCGGCGACAGCTGGGACGTGGTCGGGACGTACGTCGGGCTCGTTTCCAAGATCGTGCTCGGGGTGGGCGTGCTGGCGGTGGCCTGGTGGATCGTGAAGCGTGTCCGGGGCGGCCGCAAGGAGTCCCGGCGCAGCGAGTGACGGACGGCTGCGGCTGAGGCCCCGGCCCCTGCCCCGGCTCTGGCCCGTACGGCATCACCCTCCGGCGCCGCCCGCCCCTGGACAGCACCGCCCGCCCCTGGACAGCGCCGGGCGCCCCCGGGCGCCGTGGCGCCGGGAGTGCCGCTCGGCGGTGTCCAGGGGCGTGGCCGGCCGCTCAGGACTCCTCGAAGTAGGCGTCCAGGACTGCGTCCAGCTCGGCCGGCCACTCCTTGAGCTGCGCCCGGCTCTCCGCCTCGACCTCGGCGTTGAACCAGCGCCGGCTCGACAGGTGCACGGTCACGGTGAACCGGCGGCCGAAGCGGGCCGGGTTCATCTCCACCGCGCCGATCTCGGACCAGTCGAAGTCGGCCTCCTGGTCGTCCAGCGTGAACCGGACGCCTTCCCGGGCCACCCGGATCGAGCCGCGCCGGTCGCTGATCTCGAAGACCGGACCTTCCTCGGCCCCTTCCGCTTCGCCTTCCGCGTCGGCCACGGCATCGGCCACCGCGTCGGCCTCGGCCCCGGGAGCCTCCGCAGCCGCTTCGGGCGCTTCGTCGAGCTCCGCGTCGGTCTCCGGGTCCGTCTCCGGTGCGGCCTCCGATTCCGGTTCGGTCTTCCGGGGCGCGGCAGGTGCCGCCAGGCCGGGGAGAGGGATGAACGCCGGGTCGGTGCCTGCGGCGAACTCGGGCTTCTTGTTCGAATCTATGCTCTGCTCCACGGCGGGCAGTATGGTCGACGAACCTGTACGTGACCAGTCGTCACCGTCTCCGGCGCCCCGTTCCGGACCTCTTCGCCTCCGCCGGTCCTCCACCTCACCGGTGAACTCCCTTTCTCCGGAGGGAGAAGCTCTGCCCGGAGAATCAAAACTAAGGGTAGGCTCACCTAATCAAGACAGCCTGTCTGTTACGGGCTGTGCCGAGGCCTGCCCAGAGGAGGCGCGTGGGGATGGAGCACGAGGAAAAGCAAGCGGACGCGGAAGAGGTGAAGGCCCGGGCGCGCGCCGGACGGGCCGCGCTCGCCGCGATGCTCGCGCCGGTCCGGGCCCGTACCCGCCTCGCCATGGGGCTCCAGATCGTCGGTGCGGCGGCCACCGTCGTCCCGTACATCGCCATCGCCGAGCTGGCCAAGGCCCTCCTCGCCCCCGGCCCCACCGACGAGGGCGATGTGCGCCGGGCCGTGCTGATCGCGGTGTTCGGGCTCTCCGTACGGGCGCTGTTCGGCGGGGTCGCGCTCGCGGTGACCCACTTCGCCGACGTGGCGCTCCAGGCGTCGCTGCGCCGCCGCATCGTGGAGCGGCTGGGCCGCGCCCCGCTCGGCTGGTTCACCGCCAACTCCTCGGCCACCGTCCGCAAGGCGGCCCAGAACGACGTGCACGACCTGCACTACCTGGTCGCCCACAGCGCGGTCGAGACCACGGCGGCGGTCACCGTGCCGGTCGTGGGGCTCGGCTACCTCTTCTGGCTGGACTGGCGGCTTGCCCTGCTGGCGCTGGCCACGCTGCCGCTCTACGCGGGGGCGTACGCGTACATGATGAAGGACTTCGGTCCGCAGATGGGCCGCCTCGATGCGGGGATCGCCGCGATCAACAAGGCCATCGTCGAGTTCGTCACCGGTATCGGGGTCGTGAAGACCTTCGGCCGGGCGGGCGAGGCGCACGCGGGCTACCGGGAGGCGGCGACGCGGTTCGGCGAGCACTACAGCGGGTGGGTGCGGCCGATGCTGAAGCTGGAGGCGTTCTCCTCGATGGCGGTCTCGCCGCCGGTGGTGCTGCTGGTGAACCTGGCGGGCGGGGTGTGGTTCGTCCACGCCGGCTGGGTCTCCCCCGTCGACGTACTCACCGCCTCCATGGTCGCGCTCGTCATCCCCAGCGTGCTGGTGACGCTCGGCTTCGGGGCACAGGCCCGGCGTGAGGCCACGGCGGCGGCGCAGCGCATCGCCGCCGTCCTGGAGACGCCCGTCCTGCCCGAGGCGGTGCACCCCCGGGCGCCCGAGGGGCATGACGTGGTGCTGGAGGACGTGTCGTTCAGCTACGACGGGAGCACCGACGTCCTCAAGGGGGTGAGCCTGCGCCTCACCCCGGGGACGGTCACCGCGCTGGTCGGGCCCTCCGGCTCCGGGAAGTCGACGCTGGCCTCGCTGGTCACCCGGTTCCACGATGTGACCGGCGGGCGGATCACCATCGGGGGCGCCGATGTGCGCGAGATCGCGTCCGAGCGGCTCTACCGGCACATCGGCTTCGTCCTCCAGGACGTGCAACTGCTGCGCACGAGCGTCCGCGACAACATCCGCCTCGCCCGGCCGGACGCGAGCGAGGAGGAGGTCCGCGAGGCCGCACGCGCCGCGCAGATCGACCGGCGGATCGAGGCACTGCCCCGCGGTTACGACTCCGTCGTGGGCGAGGAGGCCGTCCTCTCGGGCGGTGAGGCGCAGCGGGTCTCCATCGCGCGCGCCCTGCTCGCCGACGCCCCGGTCCTCGTCCTGGACGAGGCGACGGCCTTCGCCGACCCCGAGTCCGAGGCCGCCATCCAGGACGCCATCGCCCGGCTGGTCCGGGGCCGGACCGTCCTCGTGATCGCGCACCGGCTCCCGACGATCGTCGAGGCCGACCAGATCGCCGTACTGAGCGAGGGCCGGATCGTCGCGCGCGGCCGCCACCCCGAACTCCTCGCCGAGGACGGTCTCTACGCCCGGATGTGGGCCTCGCACGAAAGGGCAGTCGTATGATCCGCGACCTCACCGCCGTCCTGGGGAGCGCGCACCGCGCTGTCCTCTTCCGCTATCTCGTCGCCCTCTTCGCCTACGCGGTGGCCCAGGGGCTCTCCGTCGCCCTTCTGGTGCCGGTCCTCAGCGACCTGCTGACCGGCGACACCGGCGGCGCGGCCCGCTGGACCGGGTGGCTGGCGGGGGCCGTGCTCGTCACGCTGGGCCTGCACTACGTGCAGGCCATGCTCGGCTTCAAGGTGGCGCTCGTCATCCTCACCACGCTCCACCACCGCCTGGGCGACCATGTGGCGGCCCTGCCGCTGGGGTGGTTCGACGGGACGACGGTGGGGCGGCTGACCCGGATGGGCACCAAGTCGGTGCTGTCGATCGCGGGGAGCTGCGCGCATCTGCTGCAACCGCTGGTCACCGGGGTGCTGACCCCGGCCACGGTGGTCGTGGTGATGCTCTTCCTGGACTGGCGGCTCGGGCTCGCCACCCTGGTCTGCTCGCCGCTGATCCTGTTCGCCGCGCGGCTCTCCGTACGGCTGCTGAACCGGATGGACGAGCTGAACGACGCGGCCGGGGTCGAGGCCTCCGGCCGGGTGCTGGAGTTCGCCCGCAACCAGCCGGTGCTGCGCGCCTTCGGCCGGACCACGGACGGCTACGCGCCGCTGGAGGCCGCGCTGGAGGAGCAACGGGCGGCTTCCCGTAAGCAGGTGTGGATGTCGGTCCCGGGGATGCTGCTCGGCGGCTTCGCGGTGCAGGTGTGCTTCTCGGCGCTGATCGGGGTCGGGGCGTCGCTGGCGCTGGACGGGGCGGTGGACCCGGTCGAACTGGTGGCGCTGCTGGCGCTGGTGGCCCGTTTCGCGGGGCCGCTGGCGGAGGTCGGGGACTTCGCGGCGGTGGTGCGGGCGGCCCGCAACGACATGGGCCGGGTGCGGGCGGTGCTGGAGGAGCCGCCGCTGCCGGAGCCGGAGCGTTCGGCTCCGGTGGTGGTCCCGGGGGCGGTGGAGGTGGACGGGGTCCGCTTCGGCTACCCGGGCCGCGGCGACCGTTCCGGTGATGTGGTCCTGGAGGACGTCTCGTTCACGGTCGCCCCGCGTACGGTGACGGCCCTGGTGGGGGCGTCCGGCTCGGGAAAGACCACGCTGACCCGGCTCATCGCCCGGTTCTTCGACGTGGACGCGGGGACGGTCCGGGTCGGCGGGGTCGACGTACGCGACCAGTCCACGGCCGCGCTGATGGAGCAGCTCTCCCTGGTCTTCCAGGACGTCTACCTCTTCGACGACACCCTCATCGGCAACATCCGGTCGGCCGGCCGGACGCGGACGAGGAGGAGGTGCTGGAGGCCGCCCGGCTCGCCGGGGTCGACGAGATCGTGGCCCGGCTGCCCCAGGGCTGGGAGACCCGGGTCGGGGAGGCGGGGACCTCGCTGTCGGGCGGGGAGCGGCAGCGCGTCTCGATCGCGCGGGCGCTGCTCAAGGGCGCGCCGATCGTGCTGCTCGACGAGGCGACCGCCGCGCTGGACCCGGAGAACGAGGCGTACGTCCAGCGGTCGATGGACGCCCTGCGGGAGACGAGCACGCTGCTGGTGATCGCCCATAGGCTGTCCACCGTGACCGGTGCCGATCAGATCGTCGTCCTGGACGAAGGACGTGTGGCGGAGCGGGGGACCCATCAGGAGCTGATGGCCCTCGAAGGGCACTACGCCCGCTTCTGGAACGAGCGCCATCGCGCGCTGGGCTGGCGGATCGCGGCCGGCTCATCGTGAAAACCGCAACCTCGTGAAAACCGCCACCTCATAAAGACAGGCATCTCATGAAACCGACCCCCGGCAGGCCGGGCAGGCGTCCCGGGCGGGCCCCTTCGCTGACCCGGGACGCGGTGGCGGACGCGGCGCTCGACGAGGGGGTCGCGGTGTTCAGCATGCCGGGGGTCGCCGCCCGGCTGGGGGTCAGCCACTCGACGCTCTATCGCTATGTCGACAGTCGGGACGATCTGGTGCGCGCCGCGGTCGAACGGGCCGCGGCGCGCACCGACTGGCCCCCGGCAGACCTGCCCTGGCGCGAGCTGCTCACCGCGTTCGCCGACGCGGTGTGGGCGGCCTGCGACGCGTCCCCCGGGCTGGCGGAGGTGCTGCTCACCACCCCGGCCGCGCCGCGCGTGATGGTCGACAGGCTGGGCGGGTACGGCGTGGCGCTCGTACGGGCGGGGCTCTCCACCCGCGATGCGGCGGTGGCCGTGGACTTCGTCGGCGATCTGGTGCTGTCCTCGTGGGTGGCGATGCGGGGCCTGGACCGTACGGTGCCGGACGCGGCGGGCGGCCCGGTCACCGTCCGGGAGCAGTACCGGCGGGCCTGGGCCTCGGCGTCGGCCGGGTCCCACCCGTTCGAGGCCGAGTTCGCCGCCGAGGAGACCTGGCACGGGCGCGGCTGGTTCGACGACAAGCTGGCCGTCTTCCTGGACGGCCTGGCCACCAGGATCACCGCTCCGGCCCCCGGGGAGAGTTCGTGAAGCGCACGGTCCTGACCTTCGACGGCGTCGCGCGCGGCCTCGCGGAGTACGGCGACCCGCACGGCCGGCCGGTGGTGCTGCACCACGGGCTGCTGGGCGACGCGGGTCTGCCCGCCGTCTGGGACACCTTGGCGGGAGGTGCGGGCGTGCGGCTGATCGCGGTGGACCGCCCCGGGTACGGCTTCTCCGACCCGGTCCCGATGGCCGCCGTGGGCGACTGGACCGCGCGGCTGCTGCCGGTGCTGGAGGCGTGCGGGGTGGGCGGGTTCGACGTGCTGGGCATCTCGGCGGGCGCGCCGTACGCGTACGCCCTGGCGGCCGGTCTGCCGGAGCGGGTGCGGCGGGTCTGGGTCCTCAGCGGGCTGCCGTACGTCCCCGATGTCGCCGTCCGCGGCCGCTACCCCGAAGAGGCCGAGCCGGTCTGGACGTTCTACCGCGAGGCCCCCGAGGCGGAGGTGGTGGCCCGGTTCGCCGGGGCGGCGGAGCGGATGGCGGAGGTGTTCGCGGCCTCGCCCTCGACCCTGGCCGCGCTGCCCCGGCTGGCCGCCCACGGCTGGCGGGGGCCGGCCCGGGAGGTGCGGCTCCAGACCCGCCCGTGGGGGTTCGTCCCCGGCGAGGTGGCGCAGCCCGTACGGCTGTGGCACGCACCGGCGGACCAGGAGGTGCCGTTCCCGGCGGCGGAGGCGACCGCCGCGCTGTTCCCGGCGGCCCGGCTGACGGAACAGAGCGCGCCGGACCACATCCCGAGCGAGGCGACGGTGGGCGAGCTGTTCGCGGAGTTGAGGGCCGCGAGCCGCTAGAGGACTCCCCGGCGCCACTCCCGTACGAGCAGATAGCCGAGGTAGGCGCCGCCGATCGCCATGGTGTAGATCCCGACCGGCAGGTCCTCGAAGAGTGGCAGTTGCTGGGCGCAGAGGTCGGCGGCCACCAGCAGCAGGCCGCCGGTGAGGCCCGAGAGCAGCAGGTGGGGGCCGGAGCCGCGGCTGATCCGCTTGGCGATCTGCGGGGCCGTCAGGGCGATGAAGGCGATGGGTCCCGAGACGCTGACGGCGGCCGCCGAGAGGGCGATGGCGAGGACCACGGCGAGGGTCTTGGCCTTCCTCGGCTCGGAGCCGAGCCCTTCGGCGATGTCGTCGCCCATCTCCCCGATGTCGAGCCGCCGGGAGATCAGCGCGGTCAGCGGGGCGGCGGCGAGCAGGACCAGCCAGACGGTGGTGGCGTCGGTCCAGGAGCGGGCGGTGAGGCTGCCGTTGACGTAGGCGGTGAGAACGGAGGCCTTGTCGCGTTCCAGGGCGTACACGACGTACTGGGTGACGGCGGCGCCCATGGCGGCGACCCCGATACCGGCGATGACGAGCCGGGCGGGGTTGCGGAAGCCGGTGCCGGTGGAGACGTACACGAGGGCCATCGCGAGGACCGCGCCGAGGAGCGCGCCGACGGCGACGGGCACGGTGTCGGGGAACATCAGCGCGCAGATCGCGGCGCCCGCGCCCGCCCCGGCGGAGAGGCCGATGACGTCGGGGCTGCCGAGCGGGTTGCGGGTGACGGACTGGAAGAGCGCGCCGGAGAGGCCGAGCGCGGCGCCGACCCCGATGGCGACGGTGAGGCGGGGGCCGCGCAGCCGGTTGAAGACGAAGCGGTCCTTGCCCTCGGCGTCCCCGAGGAGGGCGGCGGGCAGGTCGGCCAGGTCGAGGCCGAGGCGCCCCCAGGTGAGGGTGGCCACGGCGGCGGCGAGAAGGAGGAAGAAGAGCCCGGCGCCCGCGAGGAGGGAGGCGCGGCGCATCGGTACCGCCACGGTGCGGCCGACGACCAGGTAGCCGCGGGGGGCCTTGACGGGCGCGCGAGGGGGTTCGGTGACGGTCATGTGGTGCCCCGCATCCTGCGTACGGCGATGAGCAGCGCGGGTGCGCCGATGAAGGCGGTGACGACGCCGACCATGAGTTCGGTGGGCCGCATGACGGTCCGGCCCACCACATCCGCGAGGAGCAGGAGGCTCGGCCCCAGCAGCGCGGAGAAGAGGAGCTGGACCCGGAAGTCGACGCCGACCAGGGCCCGTACGACGTGGGGCACGGCGAGGCCGACGAAGGCGATCGGGCCGACGGCGGCGGTCGCGGCGGCGCTGAGGAGGGTGGCGGCGAGGAGCCCGCTGCCCCGGGTGCGGGCCGGGTTGGAGCCGAGGGAGACGGCGGTCGCGTCGCCGAGGGCCAGGGCGTTGAGGCCGGGGCCGAGGGCGAGCGCGAGGAGGAAGCCGACGGCGGCGAAGGGCAGGACGGACCAGAACACGTCGAAGTCCCGGCCGCCGAGGGCCCCGACGACCCAGTAGCGATAGCTGTCGAACACCTGCGGCTTGCTGAGGGTCACCGCCTGGATGAACGCCATCAGTACGGCGGTGAGCACGGCCCCGGCCAGCACCAGGCGCACCACGCTCGTGCCCGTACCGGCGGAGCCGATGACATGGACGAGCACCCCGGCGACCAGCGCACCCGGCAGCGCCCACCACATGGTGTCGGTGGCTCCGGAGGCACCGAACCAGGCAGTGGCGGCGACGATGCTCGCGGAGGCGCCCGCGTTGATGCCGAGGAGGCCCGGTTCGGCCAGCGGGTTGCGCGAGACGCCCTGCATGAGGGTGCCCGCGACCGCGAGGCAGAGTCCGGCGAGGACGCCGAGGGCGGTGCGCGGGTAGCGGCTCTCGATGATGGCGGTGACGTTGTCGCCGGCGGTACCGCCGAGCACGCCGAGGACATCGCCGAACGAGGTGGAGCGGCTGCCGAGCATGACGCTCGCGCAGAGCGCGGCTGCCAGCGCGGCGACCGCCGCGACCGTCATGAGCAGGAGGAACGCCGGCCGAGCGGCTCCGGTACGGGAGGTACCGGAGCCGCTCGGCGGTGCGACCGTGGTGGTTGCCATGGGAGTGAAGTGTGCCTGGTGGCCTCGGCGGTTCGGATACCCGGCCGGGGTTACTTGCCGGCCTTCTTGACGGCCTCGTCGATGATCGGCAGGTAGCGCTCGATCGTCCACGGCACGGTCAGCGGGTTGATGATCGAGGAGGCGGTGACGAAGGAGTTGTCGTTGCTCGCGACGACGGCGCCCTTCTTGATCGCGGGGATCGCGCCGTACAGCTTCTGGCCCTCGATCTCCTTGCGGTTCTTCGCGTCCGTGTAGAACGTGAAGACCACGTCGCTGTCCTTCAGCTTCTCGGCGTTCTCCAGGCCGATGAGGGCCGAGTCGGTGCCGGGGGTCTCCTTGAAGCCGTTGACGACCGGGTCGACCTTCAGGCCGAGCGAGGAGACCATCTTGACGCGCTGCTCCTCGGGCTTGAAGACGCCGAGGGTGCCGGGGCCGGAGTTGTAGATGTAGGAGAAGGTGACGTCCTTGTAGTTCGGCCGGGTGGCCGCGGCGTCGGCGAGCTGCTTCTCGATCTTCGTCTTGAGGCCGTCGGTGTCCTTCGTCCGGCCGAGCGCCTTGCCGATGATGTCGATCTGCTGGTCCCAGTCGGTGCTCCACGCCTGGTCCGGATAGGCGACCGTGGGGGCGATGTCCTTGAGGACGTCGTACTGCTTCTGCGTGATGCCCGACCAGGGGGCGAGGATGACGTCCGGCTCCAGCTCGGTGATGGCCTCGAAGTCGATCTCCTCGCCGCCCGCGAACTGCTTGGGGAGCTTGTCGCCGGACTTCTTCACGGCCTCGTTGATCCACGGGAGGTAGCCGGACTTGTCGCTGCCCCACGGGTAGCTCTCGATGCCGACCGGGGTCTGGCCGAGGGCTATCGCGGTCTCGGCGGAGCCCTGGCCGAGGGTGACGATGCGCTCCGGCTTCTCGTCGATCTTCGCGGTGCCGAGCGAGCTCTTGATCGAGACGGGGAAGGCGCCGCCGCTCTTCCCCGCGTCCTTGGCCGAGTCCTTGCCGCTGTCACCGTCCGAGGAGCAGCCGGCCAGGACGACAGCGAGGGCGACGGCGGTGGCCGAAGCGGCAAGGGTGTGACGACGCACGCGGGTGAAGCCGAGCATGGGTGTTCCTCATGGTTGGACGAGCGAGTGAGAGTTAGGCAAGCCTAAGCTAAACGTACAGGTGCCCTCGATGGCACCCTCCCCCACCCTCTCCGAGCCCTCCCGAAAGGGCGGCACTCACACAGTCGGCACCCTTTCAATCTCCCTGAAGATGATTGACTGACAGATCATTTCTGCGTACCGTCGGTCGGGCCGCTGATCCTGCCGAACGCCGTACGGACGGAGATCCATGCCCCCGCTCGACCTGACCGCCGACGAGGTCCTGACCACCACCCGGGCGGTCCGCAGACGCCTCGACCTGGACCGGCCCGTGGAACGCGCCCTGATCGAGGAGTGCCTGCGGCTCGCCACCCAGGCCCCCACCGGCCGCAACCGGCAGCGCTGGGACTTCGTCCTGGTGACGGACCCCGCCAAGCGCGCGGCCCTCGCGGACCTGTACCGGCTGGGCCTCACGCGACCGCGTCAGCAGGTCGTACGGGACGGGGTGGACCGGGGCGATCCGGGGCGCGGCCGGCGGATCGCGGAGAGCGCCCAGTACCTGTTCGACCATCTGCACGAGGTGCCGGTGCTGCTGGTGCCGTGCATCCGGGTCCAGGGGCGGCACGAGAACGCCTCGCACGTGGGGCAGGCGAACACCTGGGGCTCCGTCCTCCCGGCGGTCTGGCAGTTCATGCTGGCCGCCCGCTCCCGGGGGCTCGGCACCGCGTGGACGACCCCGCACCTGCACTACGAGCGAGAGGCGGCCGAGCTGCTCTCCATCCCGTACGAGACCGTGCTCCAGGCCGCGTTGATCCCGGTGGCGCACACGATCGGTACGGACTTCCGGCCCGGGCCCCGGACGGACGTGGACGAGATCGCGCACTGGGACGGCTGGTAGGCGGGCGGGGCGTCACCTCAGCTCAGCTCAGTGGGATCTTCTCCAGCGCCGCGCCGATCCGGTCGGCGAGGACGTACTCGCCCTCGGCCGTGGGGTGGAGGCCGTCGGCGTACACCCGCCCGGCCTCCTCGACGGGGACGACGGTGAGCCCGTCCACCAGGTGCAGGGCCCGGTCCCCGAGCCGCTGGAGGACGCGTACCGCTCCGGCGGTCGCCGCCCGGGTCTCCACCAGCGTCATCCCCGCCTGGTTGACGGCCTGTTCGCGTCCGGGCGCGGCGAGCGAGGTGAGCACCACGACCGGGGTGCCCGGGTGGCCGTCGCGGACGGTCTCCACGAAGCCGCAGACCGCCGGTCCCCAGGTCCGTGCGGTGAACCCGCCCCGGAGGTAGGCGTTGATGCCCAGCTCCAAGGTGATCAGGTCCGCCGGCGTGTCCCGGATCGTCCGCGCGAGGGCGGGGTCGAGGTAGGCCTCCCCCGCGAGCCCCAGGTTCCGCAGCCGCCATCCGCGGTCGGCCGCCACGAGGGCGGGCCAGGTCTCCGAGGGGCCCGCGGCGAACATGCAGTGGACGATGGAGCTCCCGTACACCACCCAGCGGGCGCCCGGCCGGTCCACCGGGAGCGGGGGCGAGCGGTGGCCGCTCAGGGAGACCGACGCGATCCGAGTGGCGTCCAGGTGCGGCAGCCAGACCTCCACCTCCGCCGGGCGCGCACCGCCGGCGGGCAGCGCGAAGGCGATCCGGTGGCGGCCCGGCCCGCCCGTCCAGCGATGGGCGAGGAGTCCGTCGACCCGGACGTCCAGGGGCGAGCCGCCGGTGCCGTTCTCCATCTCCAGCTCGATGGAGGCGGCGTCGGTACGGAGCGCGAAGCGGACCCCGGCCGTAGTACGGGCCAGCCGCGCGAGGTTGGCGGACAGGGTGGTGCCGAGCCGCTCCAGGGGGATCCGGAGCGGTAGCAGGCCATCAGCGCCGCCCTCCCGGCTCCAGCCGGTGATGCCGTCGAAGGAGAGGAAGGGATCGTCCGGGGCGAGCTGCTCAACGGAGGGCTGCGGCGGAGCGGGAGTGGCGTCGGTCGGCATGCACGCAAACGTATCAGGAAAAATCATCTTGTGGCCAACAATCTTGCGAACGCATTACCCTGCTCCTCGGCCGTGCGCCCGGACTCGGCCACCGGTCAGCCCCTCCGGCGCGGCGCTAGGCTGGGGACGAAAACGGTGGGCGGAAACGTTCTGGAGCCGGACCGTCCCGCGACGCCGGGTGGCGCCCGCCGTCCCGCACCCAGGAGGAACAGCCATGGCCGCCCCACAGCCTGCCCGCCTCACCTCGCCCAGCCGGGAGCCGGAAGCCGGCGGACGTGACCGGTACTTCGCCAAGCTGGCGCAGGAACGGCCCGACGTCGCCCTCTGCCGGGCGACGACGCTGGTGACCCGCGCGCTGGACGAGGAGCTGGCCGGGCGGCGGCTCACCATGGCCCAGCACCTGGTGCTGAAGATGCTCAGCGATGTGGGCCCCTGTTCGCAGCAGGAGCTCAGCGAGCAGCTGCGGATCGACCGCAGCGTGATGGTGGGGTGCATCGACGGGCTGGAGGACTCCGGTCTCGTACGGCGCGAGCGCCACCCCCGGGACCGCCGGGCCTACGCGGTGACGCTGACGCCGGACGCCGCGCCGGTGCTGGAGGAGGCGGAGAGCGGGGTACCGCACCTGCTGGACCGGGCCTTCGGTGCCCTCACGGCGGCCGAGCGCCGGACCCTGACCCGGCTGATGGGCAAGATCCTCGACGTGGGCTGAGCTCCGGCGCGAGCCTGCCCCTGCGGGCAGCGGCCAATCCCCTTGCCGTACGGCTCCGAATCACTGGTGGGAGCCCATCCGGACTCCCACCGGCGAGGCAGGTGGGACCCATGACTCAGGCACGATCGCTGCTCACCCCCGACCTTCCGCCCCGCTGCGCGACGCCGGACCTGCCGGGGGCGCGTGTTCCGGCCGACCGGCCGTCGCCCCGCCCTCCGGAAGTGATCGTCAGCCCTTCCCGGCCTCGTGGAGCGCCAGCCACACCCGGTCCCGCGTCAGCGGCAGCTCGGTGAACCTGATGCCCGTGGCATCGCGCAGCGCGTTGGCGAAGGCCGGGGCGACCGGGTTGAACGGGCTCTCGCTCATCGACTTCGCGCCCAGCGGGCCGATCGCGTCCGAGGTCTCCATGAAGTGCACCTCGGTACGCGGCACATCGGCGTACTGCGGCAGCCGGTAGCGGCGGAACGCGGCCGTGGTCACCTCACCGCGCTCGTCGAGCCGTACGTTCTCGAAGAGGGTCGCGCCGAGCGCCTGCGCCACCCCGCCCTCCACCTGCCCCCGGCACTGCATCGGGTTCATCACCTTGCCCGCGTCGGCGGCGTGGACGCTGCGCAGGATGCGGATCTCGCCCGTGCCGGGATCCACCGCCAGCCGGAACCACTGCGCGTTGAACGCCACCGAGCGTGGCGAGCCGCCCCAGTGCCCGTCCGCCGACAGCTCGCGCCCGGCCGCGCGGGCGGCCTGGAACAGCTCCTTCAGGCTGACCACGCGCCCGGCGCACTCCACCGCGTCCGCCGTCAGCCGGCACTCCCCCGGCGCCGCCGCTCCCAGATACTCCGCCGCGAAATCCAGGAGCTGTACGGCGAGGGCGTCGGCGGCCTTCATCACCGCCTTGCCCGCCACCACCGTGCCCGCCGAGCCGAAGGCGCCCGTATCGTGCCGGACCACGTCCGTGTCCGACTGGCGGATCGCGATCCGGTCGACGGTCGTGGAGAGAGCACCTGCGGTGATCTGTTTGTGGACGGTCGTGGTGCCGTTGCCGAACTCGGCGGTACCGACGGCGATGTCGTACGTTCCGTCCTGGAGCAGCTTCACCGTGGCGTCCGCGAAGTGGCCGCCGGGCGGGCCGGTGGCGATCATCGACATCCCGGTGCCCTGGCCGACGAGCCACCCGTCCGGCACGTCGCCCCCGGCCCCGGAACCGGCCGGAGAACCGGACCCGGAACCGGCCGGGGAACCGGGCCCGCCCCCGTACTCCGCGATCGCGTCCCGTACGACCTGGAGGCACTGGTCGAGGCCGTAGCTGGCGATCTCCAGGTCCTCCTCCTCGCCGCCGGGGCTGATCATGTGCTCGCCGGGGCCGATGATGTTCAACTCCCGGAAGACCAGGGGGTCCACGCCCGTGCGCCGGGCCAGTTCGTCCATCGCCGACTCGACCGCGAAGACGACCTGACCGAGGCCGTAGCCCCGGAAGGCGCCCGCGGGAACGGAGTTGGTGTAGACGGAGTAGGCGTTCACCTTCTTGTGCGGGGCACGGTAGACGGCCATCGACTCGCCGACGCTGTGGAACATCACGGCCGGGCCGTGGTTGCCGTACGCACCCGTGTTGGACACCACCCGCACCTGGAGCGCGGTGAGCGTGCCGTCCGACCGGGCGCCCGCGCGGACGCCGATGGTGAAGGGGTGGCGCGTGGTCGCCCCGTAGAACTGCTCGGCGCGGGTGTACTCCAGCTTGACCGGGCGGCGCAGCCGCATCACGGCGAGCGCCACGATGTCCTCGACGAT
Source organism: Streptomyces cyaneofuscatus (assembly GCF_033109485.1). Classification (NCBI taxonomy): domain Bacteria; kingdom Bacillati; phylum Actinomycetota; class Actinomycetes; order Kitasatosporales; family Streptomycetaceae; genus Streptomyces; species Streptomyces cyaneofuscatus. The sequence continues at coordinate 1,596,275 of NZ_CP137002.1, forward strand.
CATCTCCTGCTTTCCGCCGAAGCCGCCGCCGACCCGGCCCGCCAGCACCCGTACCTGCTTCAACTCCAGGTCGAACAGGGCGCAAAGGGCGCGGCGGGTGAGGAAGGGGGTCTGGGTGCTGGAGCGCACGGTGAGGCGTTCCTCGCCGTCCTCCCCGGTCTCGTACCAGGCGACCGCGCCGTGCGTCTCCAGGCTGGCGTGCTGGACGCGCTGGGTGCGGAAGGTCTCCTCGTACACGACGTCGGCCGACGCGAACCCCTCCTCCACCGAGCCGATCTCGCCGTGGACTTCACCGACGACGTTGTTCTCGGGGCGGGCGATGCGTGACTCGGGTCCCTTGTCGTGGACGACCGGGGCGCCGGGGGCCATCGCCTCCTCCGGGTCGGTGACGTACGGGAGTTGCTCGTACGTCACCTCGATGCGGCGGCACCCTTCCTCGGCCGCCGCCTCGCTGTCGGCGACCACGGCGGCGACGCGCTGGCCGATGTAGCGGACGGTGTCGTCCAACAGCTTTGTGTCGTCGGGGTCTTCGGTGGGGTGCTCGTGGCGGGCGGTGGAGTAGAGCCGTTCCGGGGCGTCGTCGTGGGTGAGGACCAGGTGGACGCCGGGGACGCGCAGGGCGGCGGCCGTGTCGATGGCGAGGATGCGGGCGTGCGGGTGCGGGGAGCGCAGGAGCTTCATGTGGAGGAGACCGGGGACGTCGAGGTCGAAGGTGTACCGCGCGGTGCCCGTCACCACCTGGGGGCCGGCCGGGGCGCCCAGGTTGCGGCCGACGGCCCGCCCGGCGTCCGGCTCCTCGGTGTGCCGTACGCCGCGCACCGCGTCCTCGATGGCCCGGTAGCCGGTGCAGCGGCAGATGTTGCCCTTGAACGCCCGGGGCAGGTCGGCCAGTTGCTCGGTGTCGAGGGCGGCCGTGGTCATCAGGTACCCGGCGGTGCAGAAGCCGCACTGGAACCCCTGCGCATCGAGGAACTTCTGCTGTACGGGGTGGAGTTCGCCGTCCTCGTCCGCCAGCCCCTCCACCGTGGTGACGGCTCGCCCCTCGGCCCGTACGGCGGGGTAGATACAGCTGTGCACCGGCTCCCCGTCGACGTGGACCGTGCACGCGCCGCAGTCCCCGGCGTCGCAGCCCTTCTTCACGCCGAACCAGCCGCGCTCGCGGAGGTAGGTGCGCAGGCACTGGCCGGCACGGGGCTCGTCCTCGAAGGGGCGACCGTTGATGTGGATTCCGTAGCTCATGCCGTCTCCCCCGAAGCTTCTGTCCCTGACGTCAGTTCGTGGCGGATCTCCTCCGCGAAGCGGAGCGCCATGTGCCGCCGCCACGCGGGCAGTCCGTGGATGTCGTCGAACCAGTCGCCTGCGGCGATCGTGGAGTCGATCGCGTCGTGGAGCGTGTCCCGGTCCGGTGGCAGCGGGAACCAGAAGCGGAACGGCCGGACCGTCGCCGCGCTCACCGTCACGGCCAGCGACCCGTCGACCGGGTCCAGGACCCCGATGACCAGCGCCCCCGAGCGCCCGAGCCCGTACAGGGACGCCTGGCGGAACGCCGTACGGGAAGCCAGGGCGCGGGCGGACAGGGTGACCGAGCGCAGGAGTTCGCCCTCGGCCAGGCCCCTGCGGCCCGCGCCGGTCACGAAGTCCGCCACCTTCACGCGGCGCAGCGAGCCGCCCTGGGCGCGGAGCAGGCAGGTGCCGTCCAGGGCGGCGGTGAGCGAGATCATCGGCCCGGCGGGCAGGGCATTGCAGAGGTTGCCGCCGACGGTCGCCATGTTCCAGATCTTGAACGAGGCGAGGAAGGCCCGGCAGCACTGCTCGACGAGGGGAGCCGCCGGCGCGCGCCAAACCTTCCCGAACCGGGAGAGCTGAGCGATCGTGCAGGTCGCCGCGAGCTCCAGCGAGCCGTCCGGCAGCTCGCGCACCGGCTCCCAGCCCATCCGGCTCAGGTCCACCAGCCGGCGCAGCTGCGGCTGCGGCTCGGAGAAGAGGTAGGTGCCCCCGCCGAGCCAGGCGTCGCCCGGCCGCCAGGGAACGGGGCTGCGGGCGTCCCGCACATCGAGCACCGTGTTGAGGTCCATGCCCGCCAGTGAAGCCCCGCGACAGGGGCCCGCACGACTGGTTCACCGTACGGAAATACACTAGGCCCCAGACGTAACACTGGAGGATCAACCAAGAGGTGTTTGCCCTCTTCAGGCTTGCATTTACGATGCAGTGACTCGCATTGGCCTCGTGAATGTGAGATGCCGGGTGTGGTGCCCGGCAGCCCTGCAAGGAGACCGCCCATGCACGTCGAAGACCTCCTCCGGCTGGAGTCCCTGGACCTCACCCTGCTCTGGGGCGGGCCGCCGCTCCTCGCGCGGGAGATCAGCGGGGTGACCGCGACCGATCTGGAGGACCCGGGGCGCTTCCTCCAGCGGGGCGAGATCGTGCTCAGCGGTCTGGTGTGGTGGAGCGCGGCGGACGAGGAGGGGACGGCGGACCGGTTCGTCGCGGCGCTGCGGGATGCCGGTGCGGCCGCGCTGCTGGCGGGCGAGGAGACGCACGGGACGGTGCCGGAGGTCCTGGTCGACGCCTGCCGCCGCCACGGGATCGCGCTGTTCTCCGTGCCGGTGCACACCTCCTTCCGGGCGATCACCGACACCGTGTACCTGCGGCAGTGGGGAGACCTCAGCCGGCGGCCGGCGGCCGACCCTTACGCGCTGCCCGAGAACGTACGGGGCGAGCTCAGCCGCCTCCTCGCGGACGGCGCGGACCCGGACACGCTGCTCGCCCGCGCTGTGGACCGGCTGGGGACCCCGCCGTGTTACGTGCTCAGTGCCACCGGGCGCACGATCGCCCGTACGCCGGGCGCCCCGGCCCTGTCGGCGGCGGAGGCGGCGGGGCGGTTGAAGGCCGCACTGCGCGTGGACCCGGACGCGTCCGCGTACGGGCAGTGGTTCCTGCATCTGCCGGGGGCGGTGGAGGTGCCGCCGCGGATGCTGCACGAGATAGCCGAGGTGTTCGCCCAGTACCGGCGGGGGGTGCTGCGGCGCGAGGCAGCGGCGTGCGGTGCCGCTGCGGAGCTGCTGGGGCTGCTGGGGCTACTGGGACTGGACACACCGGGCTCCGGGTCGGGGTCCGGTTCGGGGTCCAGCTCCGGTTCCGGTTCCCGCTCTGCGGCGGTCGCGGCGGCCTTGCGCGCCTGTGGTCTGCCGGAGCACGGGCCGTACACGGTGGTGGAGGTCTCCCTGGGCGCGGCTGGGAGCGATGCGGCGGAGGCTCTGGGGGAGGTTCTGCGCCATCTGACGGGCCACCGGTCCGTGATGGGGAGCCTGGCCGGAGGCCGGGCGGCAGCGGTGATCGCGACGGATTCCGGTTCGCCGGAGGACGTGGTCCCGGCCCTCAAGGAGCTCTGGCCCACGCTGCATGCCTGCGACGCAGCCGTGCTTCCGTACGGAGGCATCAGCACCACGGCCGTGACGCCTGCCGAGCTCAACGGGGCGCTGGTGCAGGCCCGTTACGCACTGACGGCGGCGGCGCGGGCGGGGAGCGCGAACCTCACCGCGATCGACGACCTCACGACCCTGAACGCCCTGCTCGCGGGCGTCCCCACCGACGTACGGACGGCCTTCGGCATCCATGCGCTGGGCCCGCTCGCCGACGCCACGAACCCCTCCCACCGCATGCTCCTGGACACCCTCGACACCTTCCTGACGCACAACGGGTCCTGGGCGCGGACGGCGGAGGCCCTGCATCTGCACGTCAACACCGTGCACTACCGCATCCAGCGCGTGGAGCTGCTCACCGGCCGCGACCTGGCCCGCCTCGACCACAAGCTGGACCTCAAGGCGGCCCTGCTCTGCCGCTGACCGACGGCGCGACTCACCCCCGGCGCAGGGTGAGCGCGCTGCGCTTCTCCGGCTGCGGGCGGCTGGCCCAGAGGGTCCGTACGTGCTCCAGGTGGTGGCGCATCAGGGCCTCCGCCGCCTCGGCGTCCTGGGCGATCATCAGGTCGAGCAGCGTCACATGCTCCTCGGCGGAGTCGACGAGCACCCCGGCCTCGTCGAGCTCGGTGAGACCGTACAGCCGGGACCGCTTGCGGAGGTCGCCGACGACCGAGACGAGGTGACGGTTGCCGCCGAGGGCGAGCAGGTCGAGGTGGAAGCGGCGGTCGGCGTCCAGGTAGCCGATGAGGTCGTGCCCCCGGGCCGCAGCCACGATGGCCTCGGCTCCGGGCCGCAGGGCTTCGAGCTGGTCCCGGGTGGCGGTCCGCACCACCTTGCCGACGGTGGGCACCTCGATGAGCGTACGGATCTCCGTGTACTCGTCGAGATCCCGCTCGGTCATCTCCGTCACCCGGAAGCCCTTGTTACGTACGACCTCGACAAGCCCTTCGTGGGCGAGGTCCAGCATCGCCTCGCGCACGGGTGTGGGCGAGACCCCGAACTCGGCGGCGAGGGCGGGGGCCGAGTAGACGCCGCCGGGCTTGATCTCCCCCGCGATGAGCGCGGCGCGCAGGGCGTGGGCCACCTGGTCGCGCAGGTTCTCCGTGGGGGACACGAGTTTGCGCGATTGCAGGGTGACCACGGTGTCCTCCGAGACTTGGAGCTTCGGGACTTGGGGCTTCGGGCTTCGGGCTTCTTCGGTGCAATGTCACGTTACCCGACGGGAGTTCGGGATTCTCTACAGCAGGAAGCCGTCCGGGAACGGATCGCTCGGGTCGTGGTGGAACTGCGCGGTCCCGGTGATCCAGGCGCGCCCGGTGATCGTCGGGACGACCGCCGGCTCCCCCGCCACCCGGCACTCCTCCACGAGCCGGCCGGTGAACGCCGTACCGAGGAAGGACTCGTTCACGAAGTCGCGGTGCAGGGGCAGTTCACCCCGGGCGTGGAGCTGGGCCATGCGCGCGGAGGTGCCGGTGCCGCAGGGGGAACGGTCGAACCACCCCGGGTGGATGGCCATGGCGTGGCGGGAGTGCGCGGCGGTCGAACCGGGCGCCAGGAGCTGGACGTGGTGGCAGCCGGTGATCGACGTGTCCTCGGGATGCACGGGCGGTTCCGTGGCGTTGATGGCCGCCATCATGTCCAGCCCGGCCCGCAGGATGTCGTCCTTGCGTGCGCGGTCGAAGGGGAGGCCCAGGCGGGCGAGGGGGAGGATCGCGTAGAAGTTGCCGCCGTAGGCGAGGTCGTAGGTGACCGTGCCGTACCCGGGGATCTCGACGCGGCGGTCGAGGGCGGCGGTGAAGGACGGGACGTTGCGCAGGGTCACGGCGGTGGCCGCGCCGTCCTCCACGCGCACCTCGGCGACGACCAGCCCGGCGGGGGTGTCCAGCCGGACCGTGGTGACGGGTTCGGTGACGGTCACCATGCCGGTCTCCACGAGGACGGTGGCGACGCCGATGGTGCCGTGGCCGCACATCGGCAGCAGCCCCGACACCTCGATGAACAGCACCCCCCAGTCGGCGTCGGGCCGGGTGGGCGGCTGGAGGATCGCCCCGCTCATCGCGGCGTGACCGCGCGGCTCGTACATCAGCCAGGTGCGCAGGTGGTCGAGGTGCTCCTGGAAGTAGGTGCGCCTCTCCCCCATGGTGGCCCCGGGCACGGTTCCGATGCCGCCGGTGACGACGCGGGTCGGCATGCCCTCGGTGTGGGATTCCACGGTGTGGATGGTGCGGCGGCTGCGCACGGTGCGGCTCCTTCGTGGTGGGGCGGGGGCTTCTCCGAATGGGGCGAGCGCTGCTGTCTCAGTCGAGGCCTTCGGCAAGCAGCTTCTCGGTCAACGCCCTTACGGTTGCCTCGACTTGAGGGGCGAGCGGGGTACGGGGGGGCCGGCAGGGTCCGCCGCTGCCCTCGGCCACCACGTCCTGGGATGCCTTGATCGCCTGGACGAACTCCGTCCTGGAGTCCCAGCGCAGCAGCGGGTGCAGCTTCCGGTACAGGGGTACGGCGGTGTCCAGGTCACCGGCGACCGCCGCGCGGTAGAGGGCGGTGCAGGAGCCGGGGAGCGCGTTGGGGAATCCGGCGATCCAGCCGACGGCCCCCGCCACGGCGAGCTCCAGCAGGACGTCGTCGGCGCCGATCAGCAGGTCGAGCCCGGGGGCGCGCTCGACGATCTCCCAGGCCCGGCGCACATCGCCGGTGAACTCCTTCACGGCGACGATGTCCCCCGCCTCGTGGAGCTGCGCCAGCAGGGCCGGGGTGAGGTCGACCCGGGTGTCGTACGGGTTGTTGTACGCCACCACGGGCAGCCCGGCACGGGCGACCTCGGCGTAGTGGGCGCGTACGGCGGCCTCGTCGGCCCGGTAGACGTTGGGCGGCAGCAGGAGTACGGAACCGGCTCCCGCGTCCGCCGCCTGCTCGGCCCAGCGCCGGGCCTCCGCGCTGCCGTAGGCGGAGACACCCGGCATCACCCGGGCCCCGTCCCCCGCCGCTTCGACGGCGGTCTCGACCACCCGGCGGCGCTCGTCGTCGGTGAGGGTCTGGTACTCGCCGAGGGACCCGTTCGGTACGACGCCGTCGCAGCCGGCGTCGATGAGCGAGCGGACGTGGTCGGCGAAGGCGTCGTGGTCGACGGAGAGGTCTGCGCGGAAGGGGAGGGTGGTGGCGACCATGACGCCGTGCCAGGGGTGGGTGCGGGTACTGGTGCGGGGCACAGGTGAACTCCTCTGCTCATCGGGCGGTGTTCGTGATGGTGGACGTCAGGGGGCTGAGGTTCCCGGGGTGGCCGTGGGACCCGCGTCGGCGGACGGGGTGGAGTCCGCGAGGTCCTGGAGGTCCTGGAGGGAGACCGGGCAGGAGAGCGGTCGGCGGGCCGGGACGAGTGGGGCGGAGCCGTCGCCGTCGGCCGCGTCGGCCACGAGGCAGGTGACGGCCGTCTCACACATCCGCCCCTGGCACCAGCCCATGCCCGCCCGGGTGAGGAGCTTGGCGGTCCGCGCGTCCCGGGCGCCCAACTCGCGCGCCTGGCGCAGGTCGTGGGCGGTGACCTCCTCGCAGCGGCACACTTCGGTGTTCTCGGTGATCCACTGCGGCCAGTGGGCGCCCGGGCGGTGGACCGTCGCCATGAGGTCGGCGAAGCGGCGTCGGCGGGCGGTGGCCGCGCGGGCTCGGGCGTCGCGTCCGCTTCCGGTTCCACTTCCGCTTCCGCTTCCGTGGAAGGCTGCCGCCACGCTCCGGGCTGCCGACCTGCCTTCCAGCAGGGCGAGTTCGACGCCGCCCACGCCGGTCGGTTCACCGGCCGCCCACAACCCGTCGATGTCGGTGCGCTGTTGGCCGTCGACCTCGATGGCGGGCGTCCCGTCCAGTGCGGTGCGCAGGGCACAGCCGAGGGCGACGGCCAGTTCGAGCTGCGGGACGAGGCCGTGGCCGACGGCGAGCGCGTCGCAGGCGATACGCACCTCGGTCCCGGCCACCGGCCGCCAGCCCCGGTCGAGGGTCGCGAGGGTGACCGCCTCGACCCGGTCCGTACCGTGCGCCCGGACGACCGCACTGCGGGTGCGCACCCTGATCCGGTACCGCAGGAGATCCGCCGCGAGCCGGACCCCCTCGACCGCCTTCGCCGGATTGCGGGCGAGCACGCCGGGACGGGAGGCATAGCCGGTGTACGAGGCGGCCTCGGCCAGGACGGGGATGCAGGCGCCCGCCTCCGCCAGGGAGACGGCTACGGCAAGCAGGAGCGGTCCGCTGCCGGCCACGACGATGCGCCGGCCGGGGAGGGCGCCGGAGTCCTTGAGGATCGCCTGGGCCCCGCCGGCGGCGACCACACCGGGCAGGGTCCAGCCGGGGAAGGGGAGTTGGCGCTCGTAGGCGCCGGTCGCGAGGAGGAGGAAGCGGGCCGTCGTGACCCGGGTGCCGTCTGCGGGTGTGGGGGCAGGGGCGGCTGGGGCGCCGTCGACCGGAACGTGGCGGAGCGTCCAGCGCCCGGAGCCCGCCGCCGGGCCGCCCTCCTCGGCCGTCCAGACGTGGTGTCGCGGGAGATGGGTGATCCTCCCTCCGCGCACGTGGGCCGCCAGGCGGGCGGAGAGCGCGGCGAAGGTGGCCCGCTTGTGGTGGACGGGCTTGTTCCTGGGGGCGAGGCCGGGGGCGGCATGGCGGAAGAACTGGCCGCCCGGGCGTTCCGATGCGTCGATCAGCACGACACGCAGGCCGCCGTCGGCCGCGGTGACGGCGGCGGCCAGGCCGGCGGGCCCGGCGCCGATGACCGCCAGGTCGTATCCGCCCGGGGCGGGGCCACGGCTCCCGTGCCTGCCGTCAGATGGCGAGCTCGTCACGACCGTGCCCTTCCTGCGAGGTGACCACATCGCCTTCAGACACCCTCACCAGGCAGGCGCGTTGACCGGGCGTTCCGTTGACGGTGACCAGGCAGTCGAAGCAGACGCCCATACCGCAGAACGCTCCTCGCGGCCGTCCGCCGCCGCGCGTGGTGCGCCAGGCGAGGATGCCGTGGCCCCAGAGGGCGCCCGCGATGCTCTGTCCCTGGCGGGCGGCGAGGGCTCGGCCGTCAAAGGCGAAGCGCACGGGCAGCCCGGCTTCGGCGGGCGGCGGTTCGGCTCGGTGGCGCATGGACTGCCTTCCCCTCTCTCGTACGCGAACTGGTGCTCGGACACGAACTGGTGCCGGAAGCCCCGTGCGGGGACGGGCCTACGTCAACTGCCGCGCCCCGGACGCGCTCCGGCGGCTTCCGTCAGCCGCCCCGGGTCGAACGGGCCGACGTCGACATCCGTTGCCGCGCCGGTCAGTTGCCGGGCGATGGCCAGCCCCGTCGCCGGGGCGAGGCCGATCCCGGCACCCTCGTGACCGCAGGCGTGGTAGAGGCCGGGGACGTACGGGTCGGGGCCGATGGCCGGCAGATGGTCGGGCAGGTACGGGCGGAAGCCGCAGTAGACCCGGAGGATGCGCACCTGTGCGAGCACCGGAAAGAGCCCGGTCGCCCCTGCGGCCAGCCTGCGCACGGCCTCGGCGGAGATCTGGCGGTCGTACCCCACCCGTTCCCGGCTCGCGCCGATGAGGACGGGCCCGGCGGGCGTGCCCTCCACGACGGGCGAGGTCTGCAACTCCGCGTCCCCGCTGGCCACATCGGCGACGTACCCGGCCGCGTACACCTTGTGGCGGATCAGCGGGGGCAGGGGTTCGGTGACGAGGACGAAGCCCCGTCGCGGCTGGACGGGGAGATGGGAGCCCGCCAGCTCCGCGACCCGGTCCGCCCAGGTGCCGGCCGCGTTCACGACCGCTCCGGTCAGCAGCCGGCGGCGCGCGGTCCGCACCCCGCTCACCCGGCCTTCCGGGGTGGTCGTGACGGCTGTGACCTCCTCCCCCAGGAAGAGCCGCGCCCCCGCCCGCCTTGCTGCCTCCAGGAGGCGGGCGGCGGCCCGGGCGGGCTGCACCTGGGCGTCCTCCGGGTAGTGGAACCCTCCGGCGAGGCCGGGCGCGAGGTGGGGCTCCCGGTCGTGGAGACCACCGGGGCCCACTTCCTCCACCGCGACCCCGGACCGGGCCTGCGCCGCCGCGAACTCCCGTAACGGTGCGAGCTGTTCACCGTCTTCGGCGACGACGAGACCACCCTTGGCCTCGAACTCGATATCGGAGGGCAGAACTTGTGCGAGCTGACTCCAGAGTCGGAGCGACGCCCGCGCCAACTCCAGCTCGGGGCCTGGCTCCTTGTCCGAGACGAGGAGGTTTCCCTCACCCGAACCGCTCGTGCCGCCCGCGACCGGCCCCCGGTCGACCACGGCCACGGACAGACCGGCCTCAGCGGCGTAGTAGGCGCATGCGGCACCCACGACTCCGGCGCCGATCACGACGAGATCCACGGACTCTCCCTTGAGCACGGCAGTAACATGTCACATGACGCAGCGGCTGCCAAGACCCGCTCCCAAGGGGGCGGGAGCGGGTCGTCGGCACCGGGTGGTGCCGGGTCAGAACTCCGCGGAGACCACGAGCCCCGACACCGCCTGTTCAGCGGCGATGGAGACGTAGTTCCACCCTGGGGTGGGGTTGTTCACGGTCACGGTCTCGGCGTTGCCGGGTTTGGCGGACCGGTGGGTGAAGTCGGTCTTCGACGGCCAGGAACCGGCCCGGTGGTACAGGTCGGCGTTGCCCGTCCCGCCATGGGTACTGAGGCGCAACTTCGTTGTCCCGGCGGGCACATAGAGGGTGAGGTAGGCGTAGTCACCGGCCCGGGCCGAGACACCGGAGCGTGCGCAGTTGCGGTCGAGCCGGGTCCGCTCGGGGAGAGTGCACTCGGGCAGGTCCGGCGGATCGGTCGGATCGGTCGGGTCGGTCGGATCGGGCGGGTTCGTGGCTTCACCGCAGTCGCCTGCGGCGCAGGCGGTGAGCCAGGCGTTCCAGCCGGCGTCGTAACGCGTGCCGATGGTGGTCTTGAGGTGGGTGCGGGCGGCGGTCCAGTTCCCGGCGCGGTAGTGGCGGAGGACGGTGTCCAGGTCCGCGCGGTGGGACTGGACCATGTAGCGGACCGCGAGGTAGCCCCAGCGGTAGATCCGGGTGCTGTCGCTGTTGTCGTAGGTGGTGTCGAACAGGGTGCTGAGGGGGTAAGTGCGCTTGCCTGCCTCGGCGATGGCGGCGTCGTAGGTGAGTCGGCGGTAGGAGTAGGAGACGTACTCCGCGAATCCTTCGACCCACCAGACGGTCGGGGTGGTCATGCCGTCGGCGAAGTCACCGGCCATGGTGAAGCGGCCGTCGAGGTAGTGGGTGTACTCGTGGTTGAGGTTCCAGATCTGGAAGTCCGGCCTCAGCCACTCGGCCTCGTAGGCGATGAAGCGCGCTTGGTTGCCGACGGCGGACGGGTCGCCCTCCAGGTACATGCCGCCGTTGTTCGTGTCGATGCCGAACATGGCGCCCGCGTAGGTCCCGTAGTCGTCGCTGGAGTTGTAGACGACGACTTCGAGGCGGGTGTTGAGGTCACCGGCCACCGGCCCGCTATCACGGGCGAGGCCGTGGAAGAAGGCGTCCTGACCGGCCAGGCTGGCGCAGGTGGAGGCGAGTTGGGCGGCCGACATCTCCTGGGCGCGGATGCGCAGGCTGCCGCTGCAATCGTGCCGGACCGGCAGAGCGGCCCGGTCGAGTCGGGCGGGGAGGTCGCAGGTCGCGAAGTAGGCGCAGTTGCCCGTGTCGTAGTAGTTGGCCGACTCGGCCAGGCCCACCCACAGGGGTGCGGTCACCCCGGTGATGGACGTCCGGTCGAGGAGCCCCTTGACCTGCGGGCGCACCCCGGCGCGCAGCGCCTCGTACGACAGGAAACGGGCGAGTTCGCGGCCCGCGTTGGTGACGAGGAACGCATGGTCGGTGCCGAGCAGGGCGAGGTTGCGGGAGGCGAAGGAGTGGACCGTGTCGGCGGTGGACCGGTCCGCGGTGACGGCCGCGACGAAAGCCGGGAGTTGGTGCCCCCGGAACAGCACGGTAAAGGTGTTGTTGACGGCGGCTCGCATGTTCCAGAGCGCGTTGTACGAGGTGTCGTAGCCGGTGAGCAGGCGGTTGACGACGAGTAGGTAGCGGGCGTTCTCCTGGGAGCTGTCGATGAGGATGACGGCTTCGGAGAGCGCCTCGCCGTTGGCGTCGGTGACGTCACGGGAGCGCGGGGAGGCAAAGAAGGCGTCGAGCCCGGACCGTATCGCGGTGGTGAGCGCCGGTCCGTACGGGCCGACGGCCGGCTCGTTGTACCACTGCACGTAGTACCCGGCCCGCAGGTAGAGCACCAACTGCGGTACGCCGGTCGACCCGTTGCCCGGGTAGGCGGCCGAGGCATCGCGCAGCGCGGACGCCACCGTCACCATCTGCGCCTCCCGGAAGGCGAGGCGCGCGTTCTCACCGGTGAGGCCGAAGAGCGTGTTGACGCACGCCGTGTCGGACGCCTTGATCTGCTGGACGAGGGCGCTGCCGGTACGCGAGGTGAAGTCCGCCGGGTCACAGGCGGCGGCCGGGGCGGCGCCGGGGCCCTCGGCGGGCTCGTCATAGTCCTGCTGACGTGCGGCGTCGGACGCCGGGGCCGGACCCCGCTCGTCGACGGGCAGCGCGGAGGCGCGTACGTGGTCGGGCTCGGGTGTGCCGTCGGCGGCCGCCGGGGCCGTGGCGGCTACCGGAGCCTGCGCAGACTGCGGGGACTCCTGGGACTCCTGGAACTGCGGGGCAGACGCGAACGACGGGGCGGCGAACGAGGTCGTACCCAGGCACATGCAGAGTGCCAACGCGGCTAAGGTCGCGGCGCGTCTGCGCATCGATGCTGGTCTCACCAGCGGCCTCCTCTTAAGGCTCACCCGGGACGGGTGTGGGGGATGAGGGTGGGTGGGGATGGCGGATCGAGACCCTGCCCGTTCATGAGCTTGACATGAACACGCAAGGTGCTGTGCGACAGTACAATTTCACACAGCACTGCATTTGAGAAGGCGCCCGGCGGGACTTTCGACTCGGCCCTGTTCTCGTACAGCTACGGCGAACGGACGCGTAGCGCTACGTGGTGCTCGGGGACATCGAGGACCTGGACGGCTGGACCCTGCACCGGCTCCGCCACAGTGCGCTCACCCACGACGCCGAGGGTGGCACCTCCACCCCGATGCCGCCGGCCCGCTCCCCGTCACGCCTCCGTCCGCTCCCTGGAGCGGTACGCCCGCCCCGGTGTGGACGCGGTCGCCAGGCACGTAGCCGACCGCGACCCGGCCGTCCGCCACCGTAGGTGAGCCCTCGAAAGCTGGCCTCGCGGCTATGTGCTCCCTGGTGCCCGAACCAGGGCTACCGGACCGTGATCCAGGTCTTGTGGCGCCCTTGATTGCGCTTGCGTTCGTTCCCTGTCTCCTCGATCACACGCTCTCTTCCCGACGGACGGAGAAGGCGCCCGCAGCAGCCGCCAGGACGGCCGCCTCCGCGGCCCGTTCCGGGAGTTGCGGGTCCGGATCGGCACGCAGGAGCACCAGCTGGTGGTAGAGCGGTGCCGTGGCGGCGATCAACAGGCTCCGCGCGTCTGTGTGCTGTGCGGGGAGTTCACCGCGCTCGATGGCGCGCTCGACGAGGATCTCGCACTGGGCGTACCGGTCCGTCCACAACTGAGTCTGAGCCCGCGCAGCCTGTCCGGAGTGGAACGAGGCGGCCATCAGGGCGACGGCGAGCGACGGCTGCACGACCAGGGATTCCTGGATCTCCTGGTTGAGGGCCGTCAGATCGCCGCGCAGGGAGCCGGTGTCCGGCGGCTGCCAGTCGATCTCGCCGGCGGCGTCGATGACGTCGACGAGTAGGCCGCCGACATCGCGCCAACGCCGGTAGACCGTGGCGCGGTGCACTCCGGCCCGCGTCGCGACACCCTCCATCGTGAGTCCTTCGTGACCGCCGTCAGCGAGTTCGGCGCGTACAGCATCGAGAACCTGGGCGCGGATGCGGGCGGTGCGACCGCCCGGGCGGCGGTCCGACGTCGTGTCCGGTGGGTCTGTCATCGGCAATCAGTATCCGGTTGATCAAGGCGGCAGGACTGTGCCAGCATCTTAACGCGACAATTGTCGCTCCAGGTTCACCAGAGAGGAACCGCTTCCGCAATGCCTCCCGTTCCCGCTGACCCCACCGTGCTCCACCCGATGCCCGAGCACCCGCGCGTGGTTCTGCTCAAGCCGTTGGTGAAGTCGCCGTTGATCGAGGTCGGTGACTTCTCCTACTACGACGATCCGGACGACCCGACCGCGTTCGAGACGCGCAACGTTCTCTACCACTACGGTCCCGAGCGGCTTGTCATCGGCAAGTACTGCGCGCTGGGGACGGGCACCCGGTTCATCATGAACGGCGCCAACCACCGTATGGACGGCCCTTCCACCTTCCCGTTCCCCACGATGGGGGGCTCTTGGGCGGAGCACTTCGACCTGATCACCGACCTGCCCGGCCGGGGCGACACGGTCGTCGGCAACGACGTGTGGTTCGGGCACGGCGCCACAGTCATGCCCGGCGTACGGATCGGCCACGGCGCGATCATCGCCGCCGGCGCCGTGGTCACCGGCGACGTCCCCGACTACGGCATCGTCGGCGGCAACCCGGCCCGGCTCATCCGCACCCGCTACGACGCCGCGGACATCGCCCGGCTCCTCGCGGTGGCGTGGTGGGACTGGCCCGTGCAGTCCATCACCAGGCATGTACGGACGATCATGTCGGGGACCGTCGCCGACCTGGAGGAGGCCGCCGCGCAGATCGACCAGCCCTGACATCGCGTCCTCGCCACACCGCCCGCACCCGTTCCGCGCCGGAAACGAGTGATCGCCCATGTCCCGTCGCCGTGCCCATATCGCGATGGTCGGCGTCCCCGTCGTCAGCCATGTCCTGCCCAGCCTCGCTCTCATCCGTGAGCTGGTGGCCCGCGGGCACCGGGTCACCTACGCCAACGACCCGTTCGTGGCCGACCAGATCGAGTCCGCCGACGCGGAGCTGGTGCCCTGCACCTCCACGTTGCCCGTCGCGGACAACGACTGGCCTGCCGATCCCATCGCCGCGGCGAGCCTCTTCCTCGACGACGCCGTCCAAGCGCTCCCGCAACTGCGCGCCGCCTACGATCATGATCCGGCCGATTTGTACCTCTACGACATCGGCGCCTATGCCGCGCGCGCCCTCGGCGAAGCCCAGGGCCGTCCCCTGGTGCAGCTGTCCCCGACGTTCGTCGGCTGGGACGGCTACCAGGAGGAAGTCGCGGCGCATCTGAGGAAACTGCCCGGCGCCGACGCGTACCGGGACAGGTTCGCACGGTGGCTCGCCGACTGCGATGCGACCACCACGAACGTGGACACGTTCTCCGGTCCGCCCGCCCGGGCCCTCGCCCTGATCCCGAGAGCGATGCAGCCGCACGCCGATCGAGTCGACACCGACACGGTGACCTTCGTCGGCCCCTGCGTCGACAGCCGAGCGGACAACGACGACCACAGCAGTCACACAGGGCTACTTGTCCGTTCGCCGTAGCTATACGAGAACAGGGCCGACTCGGCGGGGGTACGACGATGGCCCCCGCTGAGCGTGTCAGCGGGGGCCATCGCGTACCGGCGTCGGATCAGGCGGTCAGGTCGCCGCTCTTGACCGCAGAGACGAACGACGTCCAGCCGGCGGCTGCGAACGTGAGCGCCGGGCCGTGCGGGTTCTTGCTGTCCCGGACCGGGACGGCGGGGGCGAAGTCGTCCGCGACCTCAAGGCACTGGCCGCCGTCCTGGTTGCTGTAGCTGCTCCTGCGCCAAGTGGCTGCGTTCAGATCAAGGGCTCGCACGTACTTCCTCCAGGATGCGCAGAATGAACCTCCGCGACTCGGCTGGTGAAAGAGCCAGGTCGCGTACCGAATCGTACGCACGTTGCAGCCGCTCAACCGTTACAGAGTCCTCGATGAGTTCGCCCCTGTACCCGTTCTCGGCATACGCCACGGTACGCCCATCGGGCAGGCGGAGGAACATGACGTCAGCGTTCGTGAGGCCGTGCAAACCCGCACTGAACGGTGCCACCTGCAGGGTCACGTCATCCCTTTCACCGAGCTCCAACAGATACTCCAACTGCTGCCTCCACCCCTGCGGATCGCGCAGCGACGTCCGCAACACCGCCTCCGACAGGATGGTCCGGAACTGTGGCGCATCCTCACCGGCAAGCAGCTCCCGCCGCCCCATCCGCGCTTCAACCTGCTGGTCCAGCGCCTCTCCCTTGAGCCCACCGGCCGATAACACCTCCCGCGCATACGCAGGCGTCTGCAACAACCCCGGCAACACGCTCACCGCGAAGTGCCACAGACTCACCGCGTCGGCCTCCAGCGCCATGTACCGCCGGTACCGCTCCTTGAACTGGGTCTTGTCGCTGACGGCCAGCTCCCAGAGGGCCAGCAGCAGCCCCGGCGTCCCGTAATGGACGTCCAGCGCCTGGACCACCTCCGGGCCGCCGACGGTCTCACCCTTCTCCATCTTGCCGAACAGCGACCAGTCCCAGCCCAGCCGTTCGCCCAGCTCCCGCAGGCTGTGACCGCGTGCCGTGCGCAGGAGTCGTAGCTCCTCCGCGAAGCGTGCGCGTGGTTCCCTGCTGCGGCCCGTGACCGCTCGCCTCGTCGGCATCGCGTCCTCCGTGGAACGTGTGGAACGTAGCTCTCCCGGCCGGGAAGCTGCGCCCGGATTCCCCCGGACGGCACTCCTGGCCAGGCCATTCTCGTAATGAGCCCCTCACGCACGGTAGTTCAGGCCGGGCGGCCGGGGCGCCGGTTCCGTGCAACATCAGCCGAAGGAGGACGCCATGTCGTCCAAGCCGCCGCTCCCCCGCCGTACGCCGCAGAGCGCCACGTTCAACTCCGGTGCCGCCAAGGTGAAGGAGGCAATGGACGCGCGGGACGCGCTGGCCACCGCCCTCACCCGGGCCGGTATCCAGCTTCCCGCCATGGATGTCCGTACGCCGTGGGCCGACACCGTGCGCGAGGACGACGAGGGCGGCGAGGACGCCTCGGAGCACGCGGGCGAGATCCGGTACGCCCTCGTCCACCTCGGGGTGTGCTCCGCCCCCGTGGCCCACGCGTTGGCGACCGCCATCACGAACGGGCTGGCCAGGTGAGGGAGGGCGGTGGCCCCGGTGTCGGGGCGGCCGTCCATGACGCCGGGTGCGACCGGGTCGGGGTGGTGCTCGGCCACCGGGGCGCCCTCCTCCGGCTCGGCCCGCTCGGCGGCGGGCGCCCCTGGGAGGCGGACCCCGCGAACGTACGGCCCCTCAGCCGTGCCGAACAGCTGAGCGCCCAGCTCGCCGAGGTGAACGCCCGCAGCCGGCAACCGCGCTGACGTCAGCCGCAGGACTCCCGCGCGGCCTGCCAACGCTGGCGGGCCGGGGGGCCCGGGGCCTCCCCGGGGAGGGCACTGTCCTGTTCGAGCAGCCGCCGCTGCGAGAGGAGATAGCCCAGCTCCGCCCTGCTGCGGCTGCCCAGCGCTTCGGAGACCTTGCGGATGTGGGTGGAGACGGTGCGGGCGCTCATGCCCAGCCGGGACGCGATGGACTCGTCGGTGTGGCCGGTCACGACCAGGCGGAGCACGGTCCTGCGGACGGAACTGGTGAGCAGGTCGGGGCGGTGCCGTTCGACGCTGATGGCGACGGGCTCCGCGCGCTCCCACGCGTGGTCGAACATCTTGGCCAGGAACTCGACCACCCCGGGATGGCGAAGCGCCAGTGCGGTGCTCTTGCGCTCCGCGGTACCCGGGATGAAGGCGACGGAGCGGTCGCAGATGATGACGCGCTCGAAGACCTCATCCACGGTACGGACCCGGGCGCCCTCGGCGAGGACCTGTTCGATGTAGGCGAGGGTGGGCGCGTGGGACCGGACGCTGTGCTGGTAGAGGGTGCGCTGCCGTACGCCCTTCCGCAGCAGCGCGAGATCGCGGGGTAAGGCCTCGGCGAGCAGCGCGGGCGGCCGGCCGCCGCCGGGCTGTGCGGTCAGCAACTCCTCCTTGCAGGACCCGACGGCCTTACGCAGCGCCTCACCGATCACCTCTTCGCCGTTCAGGGACTCGATGGGCAGCTCGGCCCGGCGCTGGGCCTTTCGGTAGACGGCCTCCGCCGCGAGAAAAGATGAATGTAGAACTTCCAGGGATTTCCGGCGCTCCTCTATGTCGCGCTCGACATGGCGCGCCAGCAGCGATTCGGCGATCCCCGGGGGAACGGGCACGTACACGTCCCGCCGGCCGGGCAGCGGCCTGAGCAGACCGGAGCGTACGAGGGAGGCGGGCACATCACCGGATATCGTCCCCGCCTCCAGCGCCTCGCGGTAGCGCCGCAGCACCTCCTCGCTCAGGCGTACCTCGCTAAGTGACGTTTTGTCAGGTTCTGACGCCATCTGCGCATCCTTCGTGTTGCCGCAATTCGTGGTCGGGACGGGAGGCAGGCTCGCACCGTCGCCTGAATATGCATAAGGATGGCCGTGACGCAAAAAATGCGCCCGAACAAAAGCGATCGAGATACCGCCGCCCGGGTTATCCACAGGAACGCGCCCGGGAAATTTCACAAACGGGAAACACCCTCCGTGAAACATGGAAACAATCACATCGATAAGGTGATGGTATGTATCGGACCGTCAGCGCTGCGCACACTTGCTTTTCGGAGCGCACGCACCACGCAGAACGGGCACGAAAAGACTCCGCCTGGGGCTGATGCACGAAAAGCGCAAACAGCGTCATTCCCTATTCGGCCGACTTCTCCTCAAAATTGACAGGGAATCATCTCACATCCTGAGACAACCTACCTCTGGCCTGCCCCTCCGCCCGGCCCCGCTCCCCGTCCGCCCCTCAGTCCTGGGCGAGATCGTCCGGGGCCGACCTGGCCAGGTCGGCCAGGGTCGCGAGGGCCCG
The DNA here is from genome assembly GCF_033109485.1 of Streptomyces cyaneofuscatus. Taxonomy (NCBI): domain Bacteria; kingdom Bacillati; phylum Actinomycetota; class Actinomycetes; order Kitasatosporales; family Streptomycetaceae; genus Streptomyces; species Streptomyces cyaneofuscatus. The sequence goes on from NZ_CP137002.1 coordinate 1,614,570, forward strand.
GGAGAGGGTCTCCTCGGCGGGCGAGGCGAGACCGAGCCGGATCGCGTGCGAGCCGCGGTGGCGGCCGACGGAGAACGCGGCAGCCGGGGTGACCGCGATGCCGTGCCGCGCCGCGGCGGCCACGAAGGTGTCGGCACGCCACGGACGCGGCAGCTCCCACCAGCGGTAGTACGACCCCGGCGCGCTGCGGGTCACGAAGTCCCCGAGGTGGCGCTGCGCGATCTCCTGCCGCTCCACGGCCTGCCGCTGCTTGGCCCGTACGAGCGTCTCCACGACGCCGTCCGCCTGCCACTGGGCCATCGCCTCCAGCGGGAAACCCATGGGCGTCCAGCCCCCCGAGCGCAGTGCGGCCGCGACCCCGCCCGACACGGCGGCGGGGGCCACCGCGAAGCCCAGGGAGAGCCCTGGGGAAAGCCGCTTGGACAGGCTGTCGACGAGGACCGTCCGCTCCGGCGCACGCGACGCGAGGGGCGGCAGATCGTCCCGGAGGAAGGCCCAGACGGCATCCTCGATCGCATGGATGCCGCACGTCAGCAGCACATCGGCCAAGCGGTCGAGCCGGTCGGCGGGCATGGTCAGCGACAGCGGATTGTGCAGGACGGGCTGTACGTAGACGGCGTGCAGCGGCCCGGCCCGGTGCGCCTCCACCACCGCCTCCGGGATCAGCCCGGCCTCGTCCATGGCGAGCGGCACGAGAGTGACGCCGAGCCGGGTGGCGATCGCCTTGAGCACCGGGTACGTCAGCTCCTCGACGCCCAGCCGCGCGCCCGGCCGGGTCACCGCCGAGACAACCGCCGAGATCGCCTGCCGGCCGCTCCCGGCGAACAGGATCCGCTCAGGATCGGGGCGCCAGCCGCCCCGGGCGAGCAGATCCGCCGCCCCATCGCGGGCGGCGCGGGTACCGGCCGCACCGACCGGGCGCAACACCGGCTCCAGCCGGCCCGGGCTCAGCAGCTTCCCCAGACCGACGGCGAGCAGCTCGGCCTGCTCGGGCACCACGGGATAGTTCAGCTCCAAGTCGACCCGGCTGTCGGCGGGTTCGGACAGCGCGGGGGCAGGGGCCGCCACACTTGAAGCGTCGCGCACGAAAGTTCCGCGGCCCACATGGCCCTCGGTGAAGCCCCGGCGTGCGAGCTCCTGATAGACGCGGGTGGCCGTGGAATTCGCGATGCCGTACTGCCGGGCGAATTCCCTTTGGGTGGGCAGCCGTTCACCCGTCCTGAGCCGACCCGCCCTGATCTCCGCGGCCACCGCGTCGGCGACGCTCCGGTAGTCCTTCACGGGCCTCACCTTCCGCACTCATCAGTCATCGCTCATCGCCATCGCTCTTCAGTCATCGCCCATCGACGCACTCAGTGGCATCGAAGCACAGTATTGCACCGAGTTCAATATTTCGTATTGAACCGAGGAAAGAATTGACCTTACACTCGAATTGCTCCGAGTCGCGGCTCCGTCAGGAGCCCGGAAATGCACGGAGCAGCAACGGAACCAACCGACTGACCGACCGAAGAACAGACCTCGAACAGAAGGCGGCGCGCAGCAAATGGTTGAGCTGACCGGAGTACTGGGGGTCGCGATGGTCGCCCTGGGGATGGTGCTCACCCCCGGCCCGAACATGATCTATCTCGTCTCCCGAAGCATCACCCAGGGCCGGCGCGCCGGCATCGTCTCTCTCGGCGGTGTCGCGGTGGGGTTCCTGGTCTACCTGCTGGCGACGAACCTGGGCCTGTCGGTGGTGTTCATAGCGGTGCCCGAGCTGTACATCGCGGTGAAGCTGGCCGGGGCTGCGTACCTCGCCTATCTCGCCTGGACCGCCCTGAAGCCCGGAGGCGTCTCCGTCTTCGCCCCCCAGGAGATGCCGCACGACTCACCGCGCAAGCTGTTCACGATGGGGCTGATGACGAACCTGCTCAACCCGAAGATCGCCATCATGTACCTCTCCCTCATCCCGCAGTTCATCAACCTGGACTCGGGACACGTGCTGTTCCAGGGGTTCGTGCTCGGCTCCGTCCAGATCGTGGTGGCCCTCACGATCAACCTGAGCATCGTCCTGGCCGCCGGATCCATCGCCGTGTTCCTCGCCCGCCGCCCTTCCTGGCTCAAGGTGCAGCGCTACATGATGGGAACGGCCCTCGCCCTGCTGGCCGTCTCGGTCGCGCTGGACACCTCGATGCCCGCGAGTTCGAACTGATCCCGCACGGTCATCGCGGTGAGCTGCTCGGCGTGTTCTTGGAGTGAGCGGACGCCGACGTCGCCGCCGTTGAGGGCGTCGATGCCCTGGACGGCCGCGGCGAGTGCCTGGACGGTGGTCAGGCACGGCACGGACCGGGCCACGGCAGCAGTACGGATCTCGTACCCGTCGAGCCGGCCGCCGGTGCCGTAAGGCGTGTTGACGATGAGGTCGACCTCGCCGTCGTGGATGTGCTGGACGATGGTCTTCTCCCCGTTGGGGCCCTCGCCTTCGGACTGCTTGCGCACGATGGTGGCGTTGATCCCGTTGCGCTTCAGCACCTCGGCGGTGCCGGAGGTGGCCATCAGCTCGAAACCGTGCGCGACGAGCTCACGGGCCGGGAAGATCATGGAGCGCTTGTCCCGGTTCGCGACCGAGATGAACGCCCGCCCGGAGGTGGGCAGCGGCCCGTACGCACCGGCCTGCGACTTCGCGTACGCCGTCCCGAAGACGGAGTCGATGCCCATGACCTCACCCGTGGAGCGCATCTCCGGGCCCAGGACCGTGTCGACACCCCGGCCGTGGATGTCCCGGAACCGCGACCACGGCATGACGGCTTCCTTGACGGAGATCGGCGCATCGAGGGGCAGCGTGCCACCGTCACCGGTCTTCGGGAGCAAGCCCTCGGTGCGCAGCTCGGCGATGGTCGCGCCGAGGGAGATGCGGGCGGCGGCCTTCGCGAGCGGGACGGCGGTCGCCTTGGAGGTGAAGGGAACCGTGCGGGAGGCACGGGGGTTGGCCTCCAGCACGTAGAGGATGTCCCCGGACAGCGCGAACTGGATGTTGATCAGCCCGCGCACCCCGACACCACGCGCGATGGCCTCGGTGGAGGCCCGCAGCCGCTTGATGTCGAACCCGCCCAAGGTGATCGGAGGCAGCGCGCAGGCGGAGTCCCCGGAGTGGATGCCCGCTTCCTCGATGTGCTCCATGACACCGCCGAGGTAGAGCTCGGTGCCGTCGTAGAGGGCGTCGACGTCGATCTCGATCGCGTCGTCCAGGAACCGGTCCACCAGCACCGGCCGGGTCGGGCTGATCTCCGTCGACTCCGCGATGTACGACTCCAGGCGCGCCTCGTCGTACACGATCTCCATACCCCGGCCGCCGAGGACGTAGGAGGGTCGGACCAGGACCGGGTAGCCGATCTCGTCCGCGATCGCCTTCGCCCCGGCGAACGTGGTGGCGGTGCCGTGCTTCGGGGCCGGGAGCCCGGCCTCGGCGAGGACCTGGCCGAACGCACCACGGTCCTCAGCGGCGTGGATCGCCTCCGGGGAGGTGCCGACGACGGGGACGCCGTTGTCCTTGAGGGCCTGGGAGAGGCCGAGGGGGGTCTGGCCGCCGAGCTGGACGATGACGCCGGCGATGGGTCCGGCGAGGGATTCGGCGTGGACGATCTCCAGGACGTCCTCCAGGGTGAGCGGCTCGAAGTACAGCCGGTCGGAGGTGTCGTAGTCCGTCGAGACGGTCTCGGGGTTGCAGTTGACCATCACGGTCTCGTACCCGGCGTCGGAGAGGGCGAAGGAGGCGTGGACGCAGGAGTAGTCGAACTCGATGCCCTGCCCGATCCGGTTCGGCCCCGACCCCAGAATGATCACCGCCGGCTTCGTACGCTGAGCGACCTCGGACTCCTCGTCGTAGGAGGAGTAGAAGTACGGCGTCTTCGCCGCGAACTCGGCCGCGCACGTATCCACCGTCTTGTACACCGGCCGGATCCCCAGCGCGTGCCGCACCTCCCGGACCACGTCCTCACGCAGACCCCGGATCTCACCGATCTGGACGTCGGAGAAGCCGTGCCGCTTCGCCTCGGCGATCAGACCGGCATCCAGACGCTCGGCCGAGGCCAGCTCGTCCGCGATCTCCTTGATCAGGAACAGCTGGTCCACGAACCACGGATCGATCTTCGTCGACTCGAAGACCTCCTCCTGCGTGGCCCCGGCCCGGATCGCCTGCATGACGGTGTTGATCCGACCGTCCGTAGGCCTCACTGCTTCCGCGAGGAGCTCCGTCTTGTCCCCCACCGGGCCGGTGAAGGCGAACTGGGAGCCCTTCTTCTCCAGCGAGCGCAGCGCCTTCTGGAGGGCTTCGGTGAAGTTCCGGCCGATCGCCATCGCCTCCCCCACCGACTTCATCGTCGTCGTCAGCGTCGAGTCGGCGGAGGGGAACTTCTCGAACGCGAACCGCGGCGCCTTCACCACCACGTAGTCGAGCGTCGGCTCGAACGAGGCCGGGGTCTTCTCCGTGATGTCGTTCGGAATCTCGTCCAGCGTGTAGCCGACAGCGAGCTTCGCGGCGATCTTGGCGATCGGGAAACCCGTCGCCTTCGACGCCAGCGCCGAAGACCGGGAGACCCGCGGGTTCATCTCGATCACGATGACCCGCCCGTCGGTCGGGTCGATCGCGAACTGGATGTTGCAGCCACCGGTGTCGACACCCACCTCGCGGATGATCGCGATACCGACATCCCGCAGCCGCTGGTACTCGCGGTCGGTCAGCGTCATCGCCGGAGCGACCGTGATGGAGTCACCGGTGTGGACACCCATCGGGTCGAAGTTCTCGATCGAACACACGACCACGACGTTGTCGTTCTTGTCCCGCATCAGCTCCAGCTCGTACTCCTTCCACCCCAGAATCGACTCCTCCAGGAGCACCTCAGTGGTCGGAGACAACGTCAAGCCCTGGCCGGCGATGCGGCGCAGCTCTTCTTCGTCGTGGGCGAAGCCGGAACCCGCGCCGCCCATGGTGAAGGACGGGCGGACGACGACGGGGTAGCCGCCGAGGGTGTCGACGCCCTTGATGACGTCGTCCATGGTGTGGCAGATCACCGAGCGGGCGGACTCGCCGTACCCGATCTTCGCCTTCACGGCCTCGACGACGCCCTTGAACAGGTCGCGGTCCTCCCCCTTGTTGATCGCCTCCACATTGGCGCCGATCAGCTCGACCCCGTACTTCTCCAGCACCCCCTGCTCGTGCATCGAGATCGCCGTGTTGAGTGCGGTCTGGCCGCCCAGGGTCGGCAGGAGGGCGTCGGGGCGTTCCTTCGCGATGATCTTCTCGACGAACTCCGGAGTGATCGGCTCGACATAGGTGGCGTCGGCGATCTCGGGGTCGGTCATGATCGTGGCGGGGTTGGAGTTGACCAGGATGACCCGCAGCCCCTCCGCCTTCAGGACCCGGCAGGCCTGGGTGCCGGAGTAGTCGAACTCGGCGGCCTGGCCGATGACGATCGGACCCGAGCCGATGACCAGGACGGACTGGATATCGGAGCGCTTAGGCACGCTGGCCCTCCATCAGAGAAACGAAACGATCGAACAGGTAAGCGGCATCATGCGGACCAGCAGCCGCCTCGGGGTGGTACTGCACACTGAACGCCGGCCGGTCCAACAGCTGGAGGCCCTCGACGACCTGGTCGTTCAGGCAGACATGGGAGACCTCGGCGCGGCCGAACTTCGTGTCGGACACCTGGTCCAGCGGGGCGTCGACGGCGAAGCCGTGGTTGTGCGCGGTCACCTCGACCTTGCCGGTCGTGCGGTCCTGCACGGGCTGGTTGATCCCCCGGTGCCCGTACTTCAACTTGTAGGTGCCGAAGCCGAGGGCGCGGCCGAGGATCTGGTTGCCGAAACAGATCCCGAACAACGGCGTCGACCGCTCCAGCACACCCTGCATCAACGCCACCGGGTGATCAGCCGTGGACGGGTCACCGGGACCGTTGGAGAAGAACACACCGTCCGGCTCGACCGCGTACACCTCCTCCAGCGTGGCCGTCGCCGGCAGGACGTGTACCTCGATACCCCGCTCCGCCATCCGGTGCGGCGTCATGCCCTTGATCCCGAGGTCGATCGCGGCGACGGTGAACTTCTTCGTCCCGATCGCGGGAACGACGTACGCCTCCTTGGTGGCGACCTCGGCGGACAGGTCCGCACCCGTCATCTCCGGGGCCTGCCGCACCTTCGCCAGCAGCGTCCCCTCATCCGCGATCGCGTTCCCCGAGAAGATCCCGACCCGCATCGCACCACGCTCGCGCAGGTGCCGGGTCAGCGCACGCGTGTCCACACCACTGATCCCCACCACACCCTGCGCCACCAGCTCCTCATCCAGCGACCGCTGCGCACGCCAGTTGGACGGCTTACGGGCCGGGTCTCGAACGACGTAACCCGACACCCAGATACGGCCCGACTCCGGGTCCTCGTCGTTCACGCCCGTATTACCGACGTGCGGGGCCGTCATCACCACCACCTGACGGTGATACGACGGATCAGTCAGCGTCTCCTGATAACCCGTCATCCCGGTCGAGAACACCGCCTCGCCGAAGGTCTCCCCCACGGCCCCATAAGCACGGCCGTGGAACGCACGGCCGTCCTCCAGAACGAGTACGGCGAACGGCGGCGGCCCTCCACTGCCCCTGCCCCCTCCCTCGCCCCTCATCGATCCAGTCCGCAGGCCACACGCGCTCCACGCTCCGGTACGCACTCCAACCGGAACTGGGCTGCCGTCCTGAGGATCGCCTTCTCCACGTCACCGCTCGACCCCCCGCGGAACCGGAACCGGGCGCCCACGTGCTCGTACCCGCCCACGCGCGGGACCACCTGCCCCACGGCCGGGACCACCACGGCGTAGGGGCCCTCGTCAGGGGTCGGCGGTTCGGGGAGGTCCCAGGCCGTCACGCGGCAGGGGGCCGGGACGGGTGAGGGCACCAGCAGCCAGCCGCCCGTACGCCATACGTCCGGTACGGGGAGGTGAGGGCGCCGGCCTAGCTGGACGTCGGCGGCGGCCCCGGCAAGGTCGATGCCGTGCACCTCCCGCCAGACGAACGGGATCTCCGCCCCGCCGACCCGGTACCCCGCCTCCAGGAACTGGATCGAGGGCGAGCCGTCGGCGGACGTACCGACGAACGCCTCCAGGTGGAAGACCCACGGTTCCGGGCCGAGCGCCCTCGCAACCCGGGAGGTGAACTCGCTGAGCGGAAGCAAGAGTTCGGGATCGTCGACCTCGACCGAGCCGAGCGCCTCGCCCTGGGTGAAGTCCACGCAGGTGTTGACGTACCGGGAGGCCCGCCAGGGGCCCAGTTCTTCGCCGGTCCACAGGCCGTCGATGTGGAAGATCGGGTCGGCGCAGAACCGCTGGACCAGGCGCGGTTCCGGGGGCGAGGTGCGCAGCAGCGGCAGGTCGGCCTCGGAGTCGAGCCGTACGACACCCCTGCTCGCTGTCCCCCGGCGCGGCTTGACCACGACCGGCCAGCCGTGGCGTTCGGCGAAGGCCAGGACGGCGGCCTCGTCCGGGGCGTCCGCGAAGGCGGGGGCGGGTATGTCCGCGTCGGCGGTCACCCGGTTCATGGTGAGCTTGTCGCGGAAGCGGGCCAGGGCGGCGGGGGCCTGGCCCGCGCAGCCCAGCCGTTCGCGGATCACGGCCGCGGTGTCGAGGTCGCCCTCGTTGAGGGCCACCACCCGCTCCGGCACTCCGAAGTGGGTTCGCAGCTCGGTCACCGCGCGCCAGACGGCGTCGAGGTCGTCGGTGGCCGGGACGGTACGGGCGGCTGCCGCGCCGCCGGGGACCGAGTCGAGCGCCAGTTCCGTGGTCACGTAGGTGACCCGGTGGGTGCGGTGGTCGACGTACTCCTCGTAGTGGGCGTGCCGGTCGCGCCAGCGGTGGATGACGATGATGTGTCCGCCGTGTCGGCCGGGTTCGCTGTGTCCGCTCATGTCTGATCGGCTCCGGCGGCCGACATGTCCCGAACCCGGCCCACCGCGAAGGTCGCGGAGACCACGGCGGCCCGGGCCGAGCCGAGTGCGCCGCGCGCCGCGTCCAGGTCGCCGTCGGGGAGCTGGCCCACGATGTCGGTGGCGCAGTCGATCAGGTGCAGCGCGGCGCGGGCGAGGGGCTGCTCGCTGCTGTACCGGTCCTCGACCAGTCGGCGGGCGGTCTGCAGCTGGGCGACGGGGTCCGGCAGGGGCCCCTCCGCCACGACAGGGCAAATGATCGTGTTCATCGGTGAGTCCATCCCAGGAGGCAGGAGGCAGGAGGCAGGAGCGGGGTGAAAAGGGAGAAGGAGAAGGAGAGCGGACACGCGGGCGGCCGGGGCCTCGGCCAGAGGTCCCGGCCGCCCTCGGCCGCGTCCCGCGGCGTGCGGCGCGCGACGGCGGGGCCGGCCGTGCGCCCGCCCTCAGCTCGTCTTGAAGCGGATCCGGTCGTTCGTCGCCTCGCACTTGGCCACGGCGTCGTCCGCGTCGCGCCCGGAGGCGATGACGTACCCGGAGACGCAGTCCGCGACGGTCAGCAGCGGGGGTACGGTCTCGCCGACGCTCTTGCCGATCACGGCCGCCACCTCCGTGTCCGTGAACTCGTCCAGGTACGGGAGGAAGACGTACTGCTTCTCGTCCTTCGGGACCCGGCGGATCTCGTGGGCCGCGTCGTCGTCCACCTCGATCGCGTCGACGGTGCCGGGCTCCGGTGTGAAGAAGCGGACCGCCGCTCCGCCCAGCGGCTCGGGCGAGGTCTGGGGGAGCTCGTCGATGCCGAGCGGGACCGTGAGGAACATTCGGTTGAGGTTCAGCCCGAAGGCGCGGCGGACCAGTTCGGGGGCGCCGCTGCCGGCGAGCCGGGCGTGGGATTCGAGGACGCGCGGGCCCTTCGGGGTGAGGACGAACTCGCTGTGCGAGGGGCCTTCGGTGAGGCCGACGGCGTCCAGCAACTTCGGTGTGAGCTCGCGGAGTTCGGCGAGCCACGGAGTGGCGTACCGGCTGGGGGTGCTGACCTCCCACTCGACGTACCGCTCGTTCATGCGGTACTCGGAATAGCCGATGGTGAGGTGACGGCCGGCATGGGAGAAGGAGTCGACGCTGACGACGGGGCCGTCGAGGTACTCCTCCGCGATGACGGCCGAGGTGTCCGCCTCCTGAAGCGCCTCCCAGGCCTTCTCGGCGTCCTCGGGCCCGTCCACGGGGTGGATGTGAAGGCTGGCGACGCCGTCCACCGGCTTGACGATGATCCGGTCGCCGACCTCCGCCCGGAACGCGGCGATCTCATCGGCGCTCCGGACGATGCGGTAGCGGACGGGGCTGATGCCGTGCTCGTCCAGCAACTTCCGGGTGAGCGCCTTGTCCTTGAGGGCGCGAGCCGTGAACTCGCTGACGCCGGGCAGGCCGAGGGCGTCCACGACGAAGCCGGTGGACTCGGCGGCCGGTTCGGTGGTGGTGAGGACACGGTCGAACGGGCGCTCGGCGTGCAGTGGCTTCAGGAGTTCGAGGATGGCGGGGCCGTCGTCCAGGGGGCCGTGGATGATGCGCTCGCAGTGCTGGGCGACAGCCACGTCGTAGGCGCCCTCCTCGTGGACGAGGACGACATCGATGCCCAGTTCCTTGGCTCCTGCGACCGGTGCCGGCCGGCCGCCGATGACTGCCACGCGGTACTTGCCCATGGGGTTCCCTTCGGAGTGGTAGGTGGTATGTGCGTTTGAGGAAAGGGGAGTTGTGGTGCCGGTCAGGCGGCGTAGCAGCGGCGGAGCCAGCGGGCCGTCGCGTTCGGGCGCGGGGTGAACGCCTTGCGGCGGTGCAGCACACGGAGGTTGTCGAAGATCATGAAGTCGCCGGGCTGGAGGATGAGGTCGGCCGACGGGATGTCGAGCAGGACCTCGCGCCAGCGCTCCAGGGCCTGTTGGGCGGCGGGGGTGAGTCCGGCCGTGGTGCCCCGGTCGTAGCGGGCGCGGCGGCGGCCGTCCGGTCCGGCCTCCAGGACCGGGGTCTTCACCAGCGGGCCGATGGTCTCCCCGTCGTTGGAGTCGGGTGCGCCGACCTCGAACTCCGGTGCACTGAGCGCGGATCGGGTTTCCTCGTCGAGCCGTACGACGACGTCGTCCAGGGCCGCGATCTCGGTGGGGATGCGCTCCTCGTTCCGTATGGCGAAGAAGGTGAGGTACGGCGGTGTGTAGAGCCGGGGGTCCGATCCGGGCGGGCCGAAGGGCTGGTGCGGGTTGTCGGAGTGCCAGAAGAACTCCGAGTCGGCCCCCCAGGAGCTGGTGGTTCCGGAGGCCGCCGGGTTGGGCACCACATTGCGGATGAGCCGGCCGTCGTTCTCGTAACTCACCGCGAACGGCGTGCATCCGAGCAGGCGGATCAGGCCCAGGTGGACGGCGTTGGTCACGGCGAGTTCGCCCTCGTCGGCGAAGCCGCTGACCGGGGTGGCAGGGAAGTCCTGGGTGGGCAGGTTGGACAGGAGTAACGCGTGGGAGCCGGCGGCCGTGAACACCTGGCTGCCGTGGAGGATGTCACCGGGCAGATGGCGCCGCAGCGCGTACGCGCCGATGGAGCCGAGGATGGCGTCGTCGAGGTCGGAGTCGAGGCTGGTCTCCGATACCCGGGCCGATATCTCCTTGCGCAACAGGTCCCGGGCGCTGTCCTCGACTCGGTACCGGGCGAACTGGAGCAAGCTGGTCATCGTCTGTCTCCGTTAGGTCGGTTGCACGCCCTCGTTTGCGTCGCTCAGCGAGCCGTCGACGGGGCTGTCGCGTTCCAGTACGTGTCGGCGCGCCGGTTCCAGCGGCGCGCCAGGGGGTCGTTGACCAGTCGGCTCAGCAGGCCGAGGGGGGTCACGACGAGGTAGTAGGCGATGAGGAGCAGGAAGGTGCGCATGGGGGTCCGTCCGTCCGTTTCGAGGTGTTCTTCGTGGCGGCGACGCGGGGGCGGGAAGGAAGCGCCCGGCGCGCTCAGTCGAGCGGGATCTCGTCGCGCCAGTCGGACGCTTCCTGCCAGGCGGGCTGGTCGCTCTTCTCCAGCAGGAAGTTGCCGAGCGCCAGCATGTCGATGTCGGTCCGCATGAAGCAGGTGTAGGCCTCCTGCGGGGAGTTGACGATCGGCTCGCCGCGTACGTTGAACGAGGTGTTGACCAGGACCGGGCAGCCGGTGAGGGCCTTGAAGGCGGTCAGCAGCCGGTGGTAGGCCGGGTTGCTGTGGCCGGTGACCGTCTGCACGCGCGCCGAGTGGTCGACGTGGGTGACGGCGGGGATGGTGGAGCGCCGCACCTTCAGCAGGTCGAGCCCCGAGGCCCCGCCGTCCTGGGCCTCCAGCCGCTGGGCGGCGGCGACTTGGGAGACGACGAGCATGTACGGGCTCTCCTGCGGCAGGTCGAAGTAGTCCTTGGCGTCCTCGGCCAGGACGGCCGGCGCGAACGGGCGGAAGGACTCCCGGAACTTGATCTTGAGGTTCATCGCCGACTGCATGTCCGGGTTGCGCGGGTCCCCGATGATCGAGCGGGCGCCGAGCGCCCGGGGCCCGAACTCCATGCGCCCCTGGAACCAGCCGACGATCTTCCCCTGGGCCAGCCCGTCCGCGACCTGTGCGGCCAGGGTGTCGCTGTCGAGCCGCCGGTACGGGATGGAGCGCGCGTCCAGGTAGGCGGCGATCTCCTCGTCGCCGTAGGCGGGCCCGAGCAGGGAGCCGCTCATCGCGTCGTGTCCCGTACGCACATGGTCGCGGCGGGCCCCTCGTTCCATCGCGACGGCCTGGGCGGCGCCCAGGGCTCCCCCGGCGTCACCGGCGGCGGGCTGGACCCAGACCTCGTCGAAGATCCCGGCGTCGATCACCTTGCCGTTGGCCACGCAGTTGAGGGCCACGCCGCCGGCCATGCAGAGCCGGGACTCCCCCGTACGCTCGCGGGCGGTCCGGGCGAGCCGGAGCACCGCCTCCTCGGTCACCGCCTGCACCGAGGCCGCGAGGTCGAACTCGCGCTCGGTGAGCGGGGATTCGGAGGTGCGGCGCGGTCCGCCGAAGAGCTTCTCGAAGCCGCGTCCGGTCATCACCTGGCCGCGCAGGTAGGCGAAGTAGCGCATGTCGAGGCGGAAGGAGCCGTCGGGCTTGAGGTCGATGAGCTTCTCGCGGATGAGGTCGGCGTAGCGCGGCTTGCCGTAGGGCGCGAGGCCCATGAGCTTGTACTCGCCGGAGTCGACCTTGAAGCCGCAGAAGTAGGTGAAGGCGGAGTAGAGCAGGCCGAGCGAGTGCGGGAAGCGCAGCTCGGAGACGGGGCGGAGATCGGTTCCGCGTCCGTGCCAGAGGGTGGTGGTGGCCCATTCGCCGACGCCGTCGATGCAGAGCACGGCGGCGGACTCGTAGGGGCTCGGGAAGAAGGCGGAGACCGCGTGCGACTCGTGGTGGCGGCGCACAGAGAGGTCGGGCACCCGGCCCCGGCCCAGCGCGGCGAGTTCGGCGCGCACGGTGTCGGCGGTGCGCAGCTTCCCGCCGGGGCCGAGCCAGGCGGGGAGCGTGTCGCGGAAGGAGGCGAAGCCGGTGGGTGCGGCGCCCGCGAAGGTGGCCAGCACCCGGCGGAACTTCAGCCGGGGGTCCTCGTAGTAGGCGACGGCGGAGACGTCGTCCAGGCTCACGCCCTGCTCGTCGAGGCAGTACGCGACCGCGCGGGAGGGGAACGAGGGGTCGTGCCGCCGCCTGGTGAAACGTTCCTCTTGGGCAGCGGCCACGGGGACGCCGTCGGCTATCAGGGCGGCGGCGCTGTCGTGGTAGAACGCGGAGACTCCGAGAATGAGGTCAGACACCGCTGGGTTCCTCCGGCTGGGTTCGGATGCGGGATCGGGGGCGGGGCGGGGGCGGGGGCAGGGGCAGGGGCAGGTGCAGGTGCAGGGGCAGAGGCAGAGGCAGAGGCAGGGGCAGATTCCGGGCGGGCCGCTCGGGACCGGCCGGCCGGGGGCTCACCTGCGGCGGCCGGTGAAGCGGGTGCGGCGGGCGGCGAGCCGTGCGCCGACGGTCCTCGGCGGGTTGAGCGAGCGGTAGCCCACGCGCACCCGGCCCCACACATCGGCCCGGGCGCCGGGCCCCGGTGCGTCGGGCAGCGAGGCGAGCAGGGTGTCCACCGCGTCGGCCGCCCAGGCGGAGTGGCCGGTGGCCACGTTGTCGATGGTGTTGTGGATGTCCACGAAGCGGGTGCTGAAGCCGTACGCCTTCAGGGCGAGGCGCGCCCGCCGGTAGGTGCCGCCGACGCCTGACAGTTCCATGGCCAGGTTCAGCCCCAGGACCTCCGGCAGGAAGGTCTGCGGGAAGCGGCCCACGCACAGCCAGTACACCGGGAGTTCGAGGGACTCCTCACGGAAGCCGGGCCACTGCGCGAACGCGGCGGAGGCGGTCGGCGGGAGCTCCACCCCCATCTCCTTGAGTACGTCGCGGTAGATGAGGGGGTGGTTCAAGTGCGGTTCGCCGTTGCCGAGTTCGTCCCAGTAGGTCTCGAAGAGGGAGTGACCGATCGCGGACGAGGCCTGCTCGTAGTCGGTGAACCCCTGGAGCCAGCTGCCGTCGATCAGGGTGAGCGGCGCCGTCTGCACGGTGTCGTCGACGACCGCCTCCTTCGAGGGCAGGGGCACCGCCGCGTTCTCCTCGAACTCCGCTCCGTGCTGGTCGTGTTGGGCCTGGAGCCAGGGCCGGAGCCCTTCGTGGCCCCAGCGTTCGGGCAACCGCATCGCCGTACGGTCCATGCCGTGGCCGGAGCGGGCGAGCCAGCCGGCGACGTAGTCCATGGCCCAGGAGCGCAGGGCGGGGGTGTCGGTACGGTTCATGAGCAGGTGGTACGCCTCGCGCAGCCCGGACGGGGTGCGGCCCGGGGAGCGGGCCCCTGCACGCAGGGATGCGGCAACGGCGGTGAGGGGGTCCGCGGTGCGGGCTGGGGAGGACTGCTCCGGCACACCGCGTGCCGGTACGGCCTCCGACCCCGTCTCCGACGCCTCCGCGGGCTTCACCGGGAGCGAGTCGATCCATCGGCGGATCACCGTCAGATCCTCCGGCGAGAAGACCCGGAACATCGGTCCGCGCTCGCCGACCAGTCCCCGTACCAGCGAACTGGCCCCGGAACGGCCCGGCTTGACCAGCTTGCTGCGCGCCAGGACGTCGAGCAGCGGGCCCGGGTCGGTCCGGCACTCCGCAAGCCAGCGGGCCAGGGGCTTGCCCTCCAGCAGGAACTGGTGGTGGTAGACCGCGCCTTCACGTGCGCGCAGCCGCATCAGCTCGGCCATGTCGAACGCGGGGTCCCCGGCCGCCACCAGCTCCGCGTGGAGCGCGCCGGACCAGTCGCGGAGACCGGCCAGCATCCAGCGGAAACCGGTGCGCACGGCGTCGGCGCCCCGCTCGCCCTCCTGCTCGACCAGCGCGTCCACCGCGGCGCGGCACCGCTCGACGGGAGAGGGCCCTTCGCCTTCACGCCTGCCGCCCGGGTCGAGGGTCGCCCAGTCCGCCTCCGTCGGCAGCACCTCCTGGACCAGCTTCAGGGCGGGCAGCAGCCCGACGGCCCGCAGGCACAGGTCGGCGCCGAGGATCTCGCCCCGGAAGTCGTCGGGGCGCCGGCTCATCGCCAGCAGCAGGGCCGGGAGGCGGAATGCCCCGTCCGGGATGCGCTGGTCGCCGGTGAGCCGGCCGGCCGGGGCGGCGTTCTCGGCGAGCCGCAGCCTGCGTAACAGTTCGAGGTAGGCGCTGCCCCGGGAGGCCGCCGGGTGGCCGGCGCCGACGTCGGAGGCGTACAGGGCGAGGATGCGCAGGACCAGGGGGTCGTCGGCGTTCCCGGGGGCGCTGAGCCATTGCAGCCAGGCCCCGGACAGGAGGGCGAGCGGGGCGCAGCCGAGGACCGCCCGCCGGACGAGCACCTCGCGGTGGCCTTCGGGGCCCTCTCCGGCACCGGCCAGGGTGAGGTAGCGCTCGCGCTCGGCGGCCCCCCAGTCGGCGGCCTGCCGGACGAGGGCGTCGAGCGAGCCGTCGTCTCCCGTAGCAGCCGAGCCGTCGTCGCCCCTCGCGGTGGCCGGGGCGGTGCCTGTGGTCCGGCGGCGCAGTACGGTCCGTACCTCCTCGACGAACCGGCCCTCGGGGAGGGACGCTTCCGGGTCCGTCGCGTACGCGTACACGGTCCGCGCGGAGCCGCCGCCGTCCCCGGGCAGCCCGTGCGGACCGCCCGCTCGGTGCTCCGCTGCGGACAGCGTGGCCGTGGCGGCTGCCTGTTGGCTGTGCATCGTTCCCCTCTCTCCGTATCTCCGTCTCGTCCGTCTCGTTCGTCTCGGGCGGTCAGAACATGGGGTAGATGGAGGCGTCGTTCTTCGGCTTCCGCTTCCGACGGAACACTTTCGCGATGAGGTTTTTGACGAACGACATGGCTGAATAGCCCTCTCTTGCGTAAAGGGGGTAGGTGAGGACCGAGCAGGTCAGGAAAGACCGAGGGATTCCGCGAGCAGCCCGGAGACGATTTCCGTACCGTGGTCGGTGAAATGCGCCCGGTCCACATAGAGCCAGTCGTCGTCCTTGACGGACTCGGCGACAACAGGGCTCAGGTCCAGGAAGCGGATGTCCTGTTCCTTGCAGGCGACCTGAAGCGCGTCGGCGTACCGGCGGCCGGTCTCCAGCGTGGCGATGTCCCCGTACAGCTCCCAGAAGTTGGAGATCCCGTCGAGCTCACCGAAGATCGCCCGCTCCTCGGCCGGGCCGGACTCCCGCACCCAGGTCGCCAGGGGCTGCAGGACGTAGGTGATGCGGGCGCCGGTCGGCCCGGCCAGCAGGCGGAGTGCGGCTAGGTGGCGGGAGGTCAGGTCGACGGCGTACGCGATCCGGTCCGCGAGCGGGGGCACCACATGAGGGGCGTCCTCCGGCCCTCCGGGGCGCCGGCCGAAGCCCCGCTTGGGCTTGCGGTGGGAGGCGCGCAGCTCCTCCATGCTGTCGAAGTACTCACCGCAGTTGAAGAACCCGCCGTGGTCGCCGCGCTGGGCGTCGGGCAGCCGGGCGAGCGCCAGGTCGTTGAGTCCGGAGAAGACGACGATCTCGTCGATCTCGGGGACCAGCTCCCGGTGCATCAGGAACAGCAGCAACTCCTGCATCGAGTTGTGGCTCCGCCCGGCGAAGTTGAGCCAGGGGACGGAGGGCGCGTACCGGGTCCAGAGGCGTGACGCCATGGTGGCAGCGTCGCTGGTCGCTCCGATCCCGAACGGGGTGGAGCTGCCGGCCAGCAGCCGGACCGGGCCCTTCGGGGGGTTCGCCACCGACCCCTTTTCGGTGGCGCCGTGGGAGATCCTGAATCCCAGCCGGTCGGTGTTGATCGTCGCGGAACGGTAGTCCGCCCGGTGGAAATACATCAGATAAGGCAGATACCGGGTTTCCGCGCGGTCGTCGAAGTCGTCGTACCGCAGCATCTGCGGGGTCAGGATTTCGCGCTGGGATTTCACGGGCAGGACGCTCCTCGATTCAGGGCTCGCTCTTCCGGTGGGGCGTATCTCGGCGCCGTACGTGACGAGCTTTGCCGGTCGGCGGCCGTGACTGAAGAGAACCCTGGGGTCGGGAACGCGCAATGCGGGATCCGGAGGGAAGGACATACAGGCATGAAGGGGGTGATCGCCCCTATGGGCGGTTCGGAATGGTGGCGTCTACATCCACCCGCTCCTCACCCGGTTCGTAACGGGTGAGGAAGGGGGAGCACGGCAGCCTGTTCGCCACCGGGCGCGGGCGGGTGTTCGTCAGCTGCGGTGCTCCGGGTTGGGTGCGTCGAAGCGGCAGCCGGCCTGCCACTCGGGGCGCTGGTTGCCGTACGCGGGGACGCCTCCGGCGCGTTTCAGGAGAGCGGCGAGGTGCATGAGGTTCCAGGCCGCGAAGGTGGTGTTCCGGTTGGTGAAGTCGTTCTCGGGGCCGCCGGAGCCGGGGTCGAGGTAGCTGGGGCCTGGGCCCGCCTCGCCGATCCAGCCCGCGTCGGCCTGCGGGGGGATGGCGTAGCCGATGTGCTGGAGGCTGTAGAGGATGTTCATGGCGCAGTGCTTGAGGCCGTCCTCGTTGCCGGTGATGAGACAGCCGCCGACCCGCCCGTAGTAGGCGGACTGGCCCGCGTCGTTGAGATCGGCAGAGTTGGAGTAGAGCCGTTCGATGACGTGCTTCATCGCCGAGCTGTTGTCACCGAGCCAGATCGGTCCGCAGAGCACCAGGATGTCCGCGGCCATCACTTCGGCGTACAGCTCAGGCCAGGCATCGGTGGCGGCGCCGTGCCGGGTCATGTCGGGCTGGACGCCGACCGCGAGGTCCAGGTCGACGGGGCGGATCACCTGCGTGTGCACGCCGGCCGCGCGCATCACGGCGGTGCTGCGGTCGATCAGTCCCTCGGTGTTGCTCGTCTCCGGGGAGGGCTTGAGGGTGCAGTTGAGGTAGAGGGCGCGGAGGTCGTCGTAACGGGGCGGAACGGTGCACGGCACGGGTGCGGATCCCTTCACGGTGGCTGATGACATGAGCTTGGAAGACCGGGACGGGAAGGGCCATCGCAGCGCGGCGAACGCGGTACGCGCCCCGGCACCCGGCTCCAGCGGATGCAGTCCGAGGCACGGGGCGCGAGAGTGGAACCATGTGTCCTCGGCCGTCCGGGCCGGGGCGGGCGGGCCTCCGGGAGGCGCCTCCGATGGATCTGTTTCCCCCGCTGCCCAGGGAGTCATGGGCCCCGACGAAGGAGACGCTGCACCGGTTCCTCCAGATCGTGGGGAAGGTGCGGCTGGCGGCGAGCGTCCGGCGCAACCACTGGTGGAACGTCCCCTTCCACCTGACCGGGAACGGCATCACCACCCGGCCCGGCGGCCCGCTCGGCGACGGCACCGTGTTCACCGTCGACTTCGACTTCACCGCCCACCGTCTGGTCGTGTCGACCCTCGACGGGCGCCGGGTGTCGTTCCCCCTGACAGGCCTGTCGGTCGGCGCCTTCTACCGCGAGTTCACCGGCGCGCTGGCACACCTGGGCATCAGCGTGCTTCCCGAGCACCCGTACCCCTTCGACCTGCCCGACGCCGCCCGGCCGTTCGCCGAGGACGACGAACACGCCACCTACGATCCGGCCGCCGTGAACCGCTACTGGACGATCCTCACCCAGGTCATGCTGCTTCTGGAGAGGTACGCGGCCGGCTACTCCGGAAAGACCAGCCCCGTCCACCATTTCTGGCACACCTTCGACATCGCCGTCACCCGGTTCTCCGACCGACACGTGGCGCAAGGGGTGTCCGTCGATCCCGTGATCCGTGAGGCGTACTCGCGCGAGGTGATCAGCAGTGGCTTCTGGTTCGGTGACGAACGGTCCTACCCGGAACCCGCCTTCTACTCGTACACGGCGCCGGAACCCGACGGACTGGAGCGGCAGCCGCTGGAACCGGCAGCCGCACGGTGGACGGAGAGCAACGGCTCGCACCTGGCTCTGCTGCCCTACGACGAGGTGCGCACCCAGCCGGACGCGTCGGCCGAGATCCTCCGGTTCTACGACTCCGCGTACGCGGCCGGCGCACGCCTGGCGGGCTGGGAACCCGACCGGCTCTGCCCGGGGGGAGTGACCGACCCCCAGGCCTCGGCCACGGACGCGACCCGGCCGCCGGCCTGATCCGACGACCACGAAGCAGGGATGTGAAACATGCCCACGGAAGGCACGGCAGGCGAGACAGACACGGCAGGCACGGGAGGCACGGGAGGCTTTCCCGCACCCGAGTCAGGGATGCTCCTGACCTACTTCCTCAGCGTCGCCGACGTACCCCGTTCGCGTGCTTTCTACGCGGACGTCCTCGGCGGTGAGGTCGTTCTCGCCGAGAACCCCTGCACCGTCCGGCTGGCCAACAGCTGGATCATCATGAATCCCGGGGGCGGGCCCACCCCCGACAAGCCTGGCATCACCCTGAGCCCGCCGGAGGACATCTCCAGCGCATCCTGTTTCCTCAACATCCGGGTGGCGGACATCGAGGCCGTCCACCGCGACTGGAGCGCCAAAGGCGCTCAGTTCATCACCGGACCGATCGACCGCAAGGCCGAGATCCGCTGCTACCTGCGCGATCCGGACGGCTATCTGATCGAGGTCGGTCAGGCCACCGGCATGCTCCATGGTGTCTACGCCGACCCGCCGCCCGGAGACTAGAGGGGCGGTGCCGTGGTCTCCTCCGCCGTCCCCGCCAGCACCTCCGCGAGCCCTTCCGTCGTCAGCACCATGCTGACCGGGGCCGAGCTGTTGAGGCAGAGGCTGTGTCCGGCGGGGATGCGGGCCAGCAGTTCCTTGAGCGGCAGGGTGACGGAGGCCAGTTGCCCGAGGCCGCGGAGGTAGCGCGGCGAGGTGTAGACGGGGACCACCGCCGTGCCGTCGGGCGCCGACGCGCTCACCGGGTCCCCGTCGGCGGTGACCGGCACCGCGACCTCGGCCCCGGCCAGTGCGGCGGTGACGTCCTCGGCGGGGCCGTAGCCGGTGGTGGCGAGCTGGACGGCGCGGTCCACCTCGTCGGCGGGTTCGGGCCACCCCATCGCCTCGGGTGACGGGCGGTAGTCCGGGTTGTCCTCCCACTCGACGATCTCGCCCGCGTGGTCCGAGCGCCACTGGCCGACGACGGCCCATTCAGGTGGCGGGCCCTCTCCCTGCCAGGCGGGGTCGGTCAGGTAGAGCCAGTGGTCGGGTGCGAGCCGGGCGGCCTCGACGAACTCCTCCGGGGGTGCGGGGTCCAGGGGGGAGGTGGCGGGCTGGGCGCCGGGCTCACTCATCGTTTCCTCGTTCACTGGGCACTGGGGGTGCGTGGTCGGGGGCGGGGATCGGGGCAGGCATCAGGGCAGGGATCGGGTTCGAGCATCAGGGAGCTGGGGCGGATGCCCCGGTGCGGTCGTCATCGCTCGGCCTGGAGCGGGGCAGTGGTGCCGGGACCGGGCGCGGGGCGTCCTCGGCCGAGGCGGGGTGTGCCGGGCGGGCCCGCTGCCAGGGGGCGACCCCGGGGGCGGTGCCGTCGGCCGCCGGGTGCAGGGTGAGCACCGGGTCCCCGGCGTCACCGGTGCCGGAGAGGTCCGCCGGGAAGCCGGTCCACCACACGGTGCGGCCCAGCCTGCGGGCGATGAGGTCCGCGAGGCCGGCCGCGTCGGCGGCCGGGCCCGGGAGGGCGAGCACGACCGGCACGGTCAATTCGGTATGGGCCAACGCCGTGTCGGCGGCGAGGAGTTCGGCGAACTCGTCGGCGGTCGCCTGATAGGTGTCGCCACCCCAGGACACCTCGACGAGATCCGGGTCGTCCGCGTCGGCCCCGGCCCGCACCAGGTAGGGGGCGGGCCGGTCCTTGCCCTGCGCCCAGGGCGCGTCCGCAAGTCCGGTGGGGGTACGGAACCGGGCCAGGTCCACGTCCTGCACCGGCCGACCCGTGTAGTCGCGGCCGGTGCCGTCCGCCGTGCCCTGGACCGTGTCGAGCGCGGTGTCGTCGTACGCGCCGGCCTCCTTCAGGGCGTACGCCGCCGCGATGTCCGGGTCGGACGCCTCCCGGCCCACCGCGAAGGCCCGGGTCAGCACGTCGAGCGCCTCGGTGCGGCGGGCGTGGGCGGCGCCCGGGTCCGGCTCCCGGTGGAGGACCCTGGCGACGAACTCCTGCGTGCCCTGGCCGATCCCCGGCAGCGTTTCCTCGGCCTTGACCCGCGCCCAGAACATCCGGGACATCTCCGCCTCGCCCACCTCGTCGGTGCGCAGGCGCAGAACGGCGGCGGCCTCGTCCTCAGCGTCCCCCTCCGCCAGCCACTGGGCGGCGGCCTCCACCGCGGGCAGGTCGACGAAGCCGACGAGCCCGTCGCCCGGGTACCGGGCCCACTGCTCCGCGGCGGCGGCCAGCACCCGGCGGGTGGTCTGCCGGTCCACCCCGGCGGCCGCTTCCGGGTGCGCGGCGACGACCCGGTGGAGCAGTTCCAGCGTGAACGGCCCGGCCTCCTCGAAGTCGGAGTCGCTGCGCCACATCTGGTCCACGGCCGCCGCCCCGCGCAGCAGGTCGTCGAAGCCGGGGTCGTCGTCGATGTCGTGGCCGAAGGTGATCCGCAGCGCCCGCACCAGCCGCAGCGTCGCCGTACGCATCTCGTCCGACACCTCGCCGTCGCCGGGGCTGATCCCGGCGATCTCCGCCAGTCGGTCCAGTTCACCGACGTCGGGTTCAGGACTGGCCAGCGCCCAGGCTCGGCGGCGGCCCTGGGCGTCGGCGAACAGGGTCCGCCGGTAGCGGCCGTTGCTCTCCTGGGTGCCCTGGGGGCCGTAAGCGAGGCGTACCGCGCGCCCGGTGGCGTTGGCCACGTGCTGGCCCATCGAGACGGTGGCCAGCGGGTCGGCCACGAAGGGGCCGCCGTACGCGTCGGATGCGGTGCCCGGCTCCGGTACGGCGCTGTCGCGCGGCGCTCCGCTCCAGCAGACGACGAGGTCGACCCAGTGGTCATCGGGGAGGGTCGTCAGGCTCTTGCGGCGGCGCAGCCACGGTCCGGCCTCCCGCTCGTCGATGTCGCGGGTGGTGCCGTCACGCAGGGCGAACGTCAGGCTGCCCGGAGAGCCGTGGAGGTCCAGCCGGTACGCCCGGTCCTCGGGGCCGGGCCGGGGAAGGTCGTACTCGCCGGAGGTGCGGCCGGTGGCCGGGTGGTCGTGGACGAAGGTCGCCATCCGGTCCAGGTGGCGGTCGTCGTCCTCGAAGTCCCGGGCGAACTCGGCGGGATGGTGGGAGGCCCGGCCGATCTGCCGGCCGCTGAGCGCGCTGACGAGGGCCCGGCTCACCACGTCGTGGTGCCAGACGGGAGTGTCGTCGTCGGTCTCCGGCCCGAGCCCCGGATCGCTCGCGATCCAGTCGCCCCGGGGTGTCTTCGGGGTGCGGACGACATCGATGGTGCTCGCCTCACCGGGGGCGGACTCGACGGTGATCCGGCCGCTGTGCGCCCACACCGTCCGGCCCGTACGGTCGGCGAGCCTGCGGGGCAGGTCGAGGTAGCCGTCGGCGGCGAACGGTACGGCGAGCACGACGGGCGTGCCGGGCGGCAGCGCCTCGCGGGCCAGGTCGGCCGCGACCAGCTCCACGAACTCCTTGATGCCCAACTCCCGTACGGTGCCGTCCGGGAGCCGTGCCTCCACCCGGTCGGGCCCGCCATCCGCGGCCACCACGTAGGGGGTCGTGGAGCTCGGCCAGGGGGTCGGTGAGGTGCTGACGACGTCGTAGCCGCCCGCCGGGTCGGCCTCCAGCAGGTCGCCCTGGGTGGTGTCGAGTCCGATGACGTCGCTCGTGCTCCAGTTGAGGCCCGGGACCCGGCTGCCGCCGACGGTGAAGTGCTGGGCGCGACCCGGCGCGGTGACCCCCAGCTCGGACAGGTGGTACGCGGCCAGCGCCGGGAAGCCCGTCGCCCGGCCGGCCGCCGTGGCCCGGCCCACCAGGCCGAACAGCTCCTGCCTGGTGTCCTGTCGGGCGGGGGCGCCGGGGTCCAGGTGCAGGACGCGGCGGGCGATGGCGTCCACGTCGAGCGGCCGGTCCCGCAGCGCGCGGTCACGGCGGCGCAGGGAGTCGAGCTTCTGGACCGCCACCGCGTCCGGCGGCTGGTGGAGGACGACGGTCGCCTGGCGGCCCAGCTCGGCGCGGGTCACCTGGGCGAGGGCACCGGTGCCCACCCAGTCGGCGGGTACCCGGGCCATGGCCTTGACGACGATGCCGAACTCCTGGGCGGTCAGGCGGGGTGCGCCGGTCGGCAGATCCCGTTGCAGCCGCTCCAGTTCGGCCGCCAGCAGCCGGGTGAAGCGGTGGCGCGCCGTGGTGGCGCGCCGCCTCGCGGGTGAGCCGGAGGACGGGCGGTCGGGGCGGATGTCGGCCCCGTAGCCGGTGACCTCCACCCGGGGCAGGGACGCGCCCGCCCGCCGGTTGCGCAGGCCGGTGGCCGCCACCTGGGCGGCGAGCAGCTCCAGGGTCCGGTCCCCCTGCGCGGAGGGGCTGGTCTCGTCGCGCCCGTACGCCACGAGGGTCCGGGGCGGCAGCGGTTGCAGGGCCCTCACCGAGGCGGGGGTGACGGGGACGGCGGCGGCGGGGGCCCCCGGTACGGAGGTGGACTCGATGCCCTCCATGGGGTCACCGGTGGAACTGCGCTGGTTCCGAGCGGTGTTCGGGGTGGTGTCGGCGGGTGCGGCGGCCGGGTCCCCGATCCGCGACTCCTCGGCGTCCGGCTCACTGTTGGTGGCCGGTGTAGGCGCCCCGGCGCCCGGGGCCGGCGTGGCAGGCACCGTCCGCGCACCCACGTCGGGGACGGACGGTGCGGTGAACCGCCAGTCCGTGGAGCTGGGTTGGGACAGCGTGGAGAGGTCGGGCGCCAGCACGGGGAGTTCGCCCTCGGCGGCGTCCGGGGCGGACAGCTCTACCGGGGAGGTGCTCCACCACACGGGCCGCCCCAGCCTGCGGGCGACGGTCTCCGCGACCTCCGGGGCGGGGCCGCTCAGCCCGTCGAGCAGCAGCAGGACGGGCACGGAGGACTGGATGCCCTGCAAGTCCGTATCGGAGGAGAGCAGTTCGGCGAACTCGGCGGCCGACAGCCGGTGGGTGGCCGTGCCCACGGTCACCTGGACGTGGCTGCTGTCCTCCAGGTCCACCGAGGCCCGAACCGCGTAGGGCACCGGCCGGTCCGTGCCGTCCGCACCCGGTCCGGCCCACGGCGCGTCCACCGTCGTGTCCGCCACCCGGAAGCCGTCCAGCCGGGGCAGCAGGGTCGCGAGGCCGCGCCAGTCCCGGCCGGAGCCGAACGCCGCGCCCACGGTGGTGAGCAGCGCGGGCGCCGCGAGGGCACCGGCCGCCTCGATGGCGTACGCGCCCGCCACGTCCGGGTCGGCCATGTTCCGGCCCGCCGCGAAGCCCCGGGTGAGCAGGGCGCGGGCCCGGTCGCGCAGGGCGTCGTCCACCTGAGTGTCCTGGCCCAGGCGGAGGGCTCGTACGGTCAGCAGGTCGGCGGCCGGTCCGGGGCCGGGCAGTGCCTCCTCGGCGCGGACCCTCGCCCAGAACATCCGGGTCCGGTGCGCGGGGGCGTCGGCGGGGTCGGTGAGCCGCAGCGCGTCGACGGCCGCCCGGTCCGCCTCAGCCGGGTCGGCGAGCCAGGCCGCCGCCGTACGCAGCTGCGGGAGGGGGACGAAGCTGCTCACCGGCAGCGCGCCGCCCGCGTTCCGCCACGCCTTCGCCGCCTCGGCCAGCACCTGGCGGGTGACGTCCCCGTCCACGCCGCCGGCCGCGAGGGGGTGCGCCGAGATCACCTGGGTGAGCAGCTGCGGCCAGACCGGGCCGGTGGGCTGGAGGTCCGGGTCGGTGAACCACATGTTGACGATCGCGGCCGCCCCCGTGACCAGTGCCGGGAAATCGTCGGCCGCCTGCACGTCCGGTCCGACGACCAGCTTCAACGCCCGCACCACGCGCAGCAGTTCGGAGCGGACGTGCGGAGACGGGTCACCCTGGAACCCGGCCTGCTCCGCCAGCCGGTCGAGTTCGGCGTCATCCGGTTCCGGGTGGCTGGTCTCCCACCACCAGGGGCGGCCCTGGGCATCGGTGGCCAGCACCCGCACCGGGCCGTCGCCGAACCGGACCACGCCCTGGGAGGAGTACGACAGCCGGGTCGTGCGCCGCAGTTGGTTGGCCAGGTGCTGCCCGAGGGAGAGGGCGTCGTCGCCGAGCGGATCGATGGCGAACGGCGCGGGCAGGACACCGTCGAGCTGGGAGACGTCCTGCGCGGACCCCTGACCCGGGGCTCCGGAGTGGCAGATCACCAGGTCGACCCAGTGGTCCTGCGGCAGGCTCGTCAGACTCCTGCGCCGCCGCAGCCATCCGGCCGCCTCGTCCCGGTCCACGGTCCGGCTGGAGCCGTCGGCCAGCGGCAGGGACAGCCCGCCCGGCAGCCCGTGGCCCGCCAGCCGGTACGCCTTGTCCGCCGGGCCGGGGTCCCGCATCGGCAGCTTGCCGGAGTACGTGTTGGTCGCGGCGTCCCAGTGGACGTAGAAGGACATGTGGTCGAGGTCGCGGTAGCTCTCGCGCTCCCCGACGAGTTCGGCGGGCTGGTGGAAGCTGCGCCCGGTCTGCTCCCCGGTCCGGGAGCTGACGATGGGCTGGGTCAGCACCTCGCGGTGCCAGGCCGGGGCGCCGTCGTCGGGGTCCGGCGCCAGGCCGGGGCGGACCGGGAGCCAGGTTCCGTCCGGCAGGCCGTCCCGGTGGAGCACGGCGACGGTGTTCGTCGCGGCCGGGTCGGGGTTGCGCTGCGCCAGGCCGCTGTGGACCCAGACGGTGCGGCCGGTGCGCTCGGCGAGCTTGCGGGGCAGTGCCAGGTAGCGGTCGCCGGCATACGGCACGGCCAGCACGATCGGGGCGCGCTCGGGCAGCGGGTGGCGGGTCAGGTCGGCGGCGACCAACTCGGCGAACTCGTCGGCGTCCAGCTCCCAGGTGGTGCCGTCCGGCAGTTGGGCCGTCACCCGGTCGTGGCTGCCGTCCGCCAGCACCGGGTACGGGGCCGGGTCCCACGGCCACGGCGCGATGTCCGCGTTCCCGGTGGGGGCGGGCGCGCCCGTGGGCCCGGTGGTGAGCCGGTCCACGAAGAGGGTGTCGAGCCCGGCGGTCGCGGTGCCGGTCCAGTTCAGGCCCGGCACCCGGTTGCCGCCGGCAATCACATGCCGGGCGCGGTCGTCCGCGAGCAGGCCCTGCTCCTCCAGGTGGAAGGCGGTCAGCGCGGCCAGACCGGTGGCCCGCCCGGCGGCGATCGCCCGGCCGGTCAGCGTGTACAGGTCGCGCCGCATCTCCGGGTCGACGAGCACGGACGGCGCCAGGTGCCAGATCCGGCGGGCGACGGCGTCCACGTCCAGGGGCCCGGAGCGCAGGGCCGGGTCGGTGCGCCGCAGCGCGTCCAGGGCGTCCAGGGCGGCGGCGTGACGCGATGACGTGACGCCGATGGTGGCCTGGCGGCCCAGCTCCTCCCGGCCGATCTGCCCGGTCAGGGCCACGGCGGCACTCTGGCCCGGCACCCGGCTCCGCCCCCGCGCGCTGATGGTGAAGTCCTGCCGCCGCAGCGGCGTGACCCCGGCGGGGAGGCCCGCCTGAAGGGTGCGCAGGGCGTGGTCGAGATGGCGCACGAACAGATCGCGGACCGCCTGCGCCCGCAGATCCCCCTGGGCCTGGGCGGCCTGGTCCCGGTCGCGCGCGGTCCCGGCACCCCGCGCGTCGGCGCCGTATCCGGCGATGTCGATCCTGGGCAGCGGTACGCGGTTGCGCCGGTTGCGCAGCGCGGTCCGGGCGACCTGGTGGGCCAGCCGCTCCACCCCGCGCTCGGCGCTGTCGGCGGTTCCGGTGGCCTGCGGCGCGAACGGTACGAGGGTGAGCGCGGGCAGCGTGGTGAGCGGCCGGGCGGGCGGGGCGGCGGGTACGGCGTACACGGGCTGCCCGCCGGCCGCGCCCGGACCGACGGGTACGGGCGCGGGCAGGTCGAAGGTGAAGTCGAAGTCGGAGAGGTCACCCAAGTCACCCAGGTCACCCAGGGGGTCCATGCCTGCCAGGGCGTCCAAGGCATCCAGGTCGAGGCTGTCCAGGGCGGACGGGAAGGCGTCGGGCAGATCGAGACCGCCGAGGTCCATATCCATGTCCATGTCCATGAGTTCGCCCTGCCCCTGGCCGAAGTCCAGGTCGGGCATGTCCAGATCCGGCATGTCGCCACTCGGCCGGGACTGGAGAGCGGGCCGCCCCGGCGCCGTCTCCCCGCCCCTGGGCCCGGTCGCGGGAGCGGTCCGGCGCGGTGCCAGGCCGAGGCCGGGACGCAGGGAGTCGGCCAGCTCCGCGGCGGAAGCCCGTACGCCCTCGGCACCGCCTTCCGCCGCCAGCAGATGACCGGCGACCCGCCGCACCGCGTCGCGGAAGGCCTCACCGGCGTACCGGGCATCGGCGAGTACCGGGTGCGGTTCGGGCGGCAGCACCAGGGCTACGGCGGCCGACCATGCGCGGGCGGTCGCCGTGTCGTCCCGGCCCTCGGGGGCCGCGTCCAGGACCTCGGCGTACGTCCCGGCCCACAGCCGGCGCGCCACGCTCGCCGTCACCGTGTCGAGGGCCCCCGTTCCGTCTTCGGCCCGGACCAGGCGTACCCGGGCCAGGTCCAGCGGGGAGAGCCCGCCGGCGGGCAGTCGGCCGTCGCCGCGCAGCATCATCTCGGCGCGCAGGCCCGGAGAGAGCGTGACGCCCGCCTCGCGCAGCTCGTCCGAGCCGACGGTCTCCTCCGCGCCAGGGGGTGCGGGGGCCGGCGGCAGGTCGTCGGCGGTGAGCTGCTCCGCGAGGTAACGCCGCTGGTCGGCATCGAGGACCACGTCCGGCCCGGCAGGCACGGCCCCGGGCTGCGGCGGGGCGGAGTTGAGTGCCGGAGCCGGAACGGGGGCCGGCTCGTCGGCGTCCAGCACCTCCTGGGCGTGCTCGTCGGGGAAGCGGCCCTCGCGGGCGACGTGTTCGCGCAGCTCCTGCTCGGTGAGCGGGGGGATGTTCCAGTAGCGGCCCCAGTTGTCCTGGTAGTCCAGAGCAGGATCGTGGCCGGGGAGGGAGTCCAGCGCCAACTGGGCACCCCGCATCACCTCGTGGAAGGAATGGTGGCCCGCCGACAGCGACATGGCGATCATCCCGGCCCGGATCAGCCCGAGGTCCAGGTCGAGGCCCCACTGGTCCCGCATCCGGGCGGCGTGCACCAGGAAGCGGTAGGTCGATCCCGCGGTGCCGGTCAGGACCAGGCCACCCGAGTCCTCGGACGTCTCCTGGAGGCCGGAGCTCATCGCGAGGTCGTACACGGAGGACGCGGGCATCCAGGTGAGTCCGAGCTCGTTCACCGCGAAGGGACGCTCGGCGCTGCTCAGCGGCGGACGTACGTCGTCGGGGTCGGTCGGGACCGTGTGCTCCCGGGTGGCACGGGCGAGCGCCTCCTGCTTCTCCGCTACGGAGAGGGTGTCGTCCAGGTTCAACTGCGCTGCCAGCCGCTCCAGTTCGGCGCGGCCCTCGGCCTGGCGGCGGCTGGGCCGCTCCGCCTCGATCTCCGGGTTCGGGTCCTCCCGGCCACCGAGCATCTCCGGCACCAGGTCGCTGGAGATGCCCTGGAACAGGAAGGTCACCAGCTCCCTCAGGTTGCCGGTCCGCAGCACCTGCTGGAGGGCGGGCCTGCTGGTCCCGACCGTCCCAGGCATGCTCGGGTTCTCGCTGCCGAACGTGGCGAGGGCGCGCGGGTACTGCTGCCGCGCCCGGTCCCATGCGGCGCGCGCCATCTTGCGGAACTCCTCGGTCACCGCCTCGTTCTCCGCGAGATGTTCGGCCAGTCGGCGCTCGAAGGCGACGGACTCCTCGGCGTACCGGATGCGGGCCCGGACCCACGCGGGCACCGGTGCGCCACGGTCGGGGCTGGGCGTCGCGGACCGGCGGCCCGGACGGGACGGGTCCCGGTCGGAGGAGGAGGTGCGGGACCCGGTGGTGGGCGGGTCCGTGACGACGGGCGGCGACCCCTCCGGGGCGGGCCCGCCGGTCGGACGCGGCAGGGCGGGCGGCTCGGTGCGGAGCGGCTCCCCGCCGGGCGCGGGGCGGCCGGACTCCGGAGGGGACGTGTGCCGGTGGTCGTCGATGTCGACGGTCACCACCCGGCCCCGGTCCGGGTCGGTGGCGCGGCGGACCCGCTGGGCGTCCAGGGTGAGCGTGAAGTCGGAGAGCCGGACGTGCGGGCCGGGGGTGCCCTCCTGGAACGTCCTCAGCAGCCCGGCCAGCCGGTCCCCGAGGGCCTTGCCGACCGCCGCCGCGCGCTTCTCGCCGCTGGTCCGGGAGCGGTTGCCGTGTCCGGTGACGGTGACCGCGGGCAGGGGCAGACCGTTGGCGCTGTTCCACAGGCCGGTGCGGGCCAGGTACAGCGCCAGGGCGTCCAGGTTCTCGTCCGCGTCGGGCGACAGGGTGTGCTGCTGCTCGGCGAAGCGTACGGTCCGCCGGTCCGGACGGAGGGTGTGGCCGTGCAGGGCGACCGTGGTGAGCGGGTTGGACACGGCGGGTGAACGGTCCGACAGCAGCGCCGCGTTGACGGCGTGCGCCGACTCCCCCGGGCGCTTGCTGTAGGCCCGGAAGTACCACTCGTCCTTGTCGTGCGGGACCGGTGCGGCGGACCGTACGGCGTCCCGGGCGCGGGTACGGGCCTGGTCCACCTCGCGCTGGGCCAGAGCGTGTTCGGGGCGGTCCTCGGTGAAGTGCCACCGGACGTGCTCGGCCTCATGGACGGCGGCCAGGGCGCGGGCCGCGCGCGCGAACCCTTCCAGCCGGGCGATCTCCGCCGGGTCCGCTCCGTCGCGCCGGGCCTGCTCGGCCCGTCGGCCCGTCTCCTGTGCCAGGAGGGTGAGTTGCTCTTTGTCGTAGCGGTCGAGGTTGTCGTCCACGACGGCGTCGAGCTGGTCCGCCGGGATCTCCGTGCGGTTGTGGTTCTCGTTCTCCAGGGTGATCTGGTGGGTGCCGTCCTCACTGGCCAGCACCACCTGCGCGAAGTGGTACGGGGCGTGCGGGCCGACCGGGTCGCCGGGCTTGGCGTGGTTGTGGGTGAAGAGCTGGGCGCCGCCGGCGTTGGTGGTGCTGACCGACTGGATCAGATAGCCCTCGCCGACCTCCGCCCAGGCGAACTCGTTGACCCCGGCACGCGCGGCGGCCCGGGTCAGCGGCCCGCGCAGCGCGTTGTCCTGGGTGTGGCTGAGGGCCCGGCCGTACGCCTCGCCCGGGGTGGGCGCGCCGACGACCCCGCCGGTGAAGCGCGGGTCCCGGCCCGCCTGCCGGACGGCCCAGTCGGGGGTCACGGCGGTGGCGGTACGGGTGCCGTCGGCCACCTCCGTCAGTGCCTGGGCCAGATGGTGGGTGCCGGTGACCTCCCGGCCGTGCAGTCCGTTGACCGGGGCCGTGGCCACTGTGCCATCGGGGCCGCGGAAGGCGAGATGGGAGAGCGGCG
The DNA here is from genome assembly GCF_033109485.1 of Streptomyces cyaneofuscatus. NCBI lineage: Bacteria > Bacillati > Actinomycetota > Actinomycetes > Kitasatosporales > Streptomycetaceae > Streptomyces > Streptomyces cyaneofuscatus. The sequence goes on from NZ_CP137002.1 coordinate 1,644,510, forward strand.
CGGCATCCGTTCCGGCGACCATCCGGGCGAAGTCGCGGGTGAAGGCGTGCTCGGAGGCCCCGGAGGCGGTGAGGAACCGGGGCTCCACCCGGAACAGCGGTTCGCCGGGCGTGCCGTCCTCCTGGTCGAGCACCACCCGTACCGAAGGGTCGGCCTCCAGCCGCACCCCGGCTCCGGCGGCGGCCAGTCGGGCCGAGGAGCGCTCGATCGCCGCGCGGGTGGCGTACACCTGGCGGCCCCGGCCGGTGGTGTCGTCCCCGGCCGAGAGCAGCGCGACCGTACGGTCCGCGGAGATGTGCAGCGGCGGCCGGTCGGCGGCGGGGACGGTCCCCGGAATCTGCTGGGGCAGGATCAGCGCGGGGCCCTCGGCCCCCTCCCCCGTACGGACTTCACCGACGGCCACCGGGCCGACGGTCCGGGGGCCGGGCTCGGTCAACAGCACTCCGGTGCCGCTGTCGTCGATGACCTGGTAGTCGCGGGTGATCAGGGGGCGGGGGCGCAGGGCGTCGATCCGGTGTTCCCACTGCAGTTGGTCGGCCAGCCGGTCGAACTCCGCGTCGCCGTCGCTGGTGAATCCGGAACCGCTGTCGCTTCCGGCGTCGCTGCCCCGGCCGTCGTCGCTGTCGGTGTCGCCGCTGTCGCTCCGGTCGCGGGCGCCGGGCAGGCCGGGCTCCTGCGGAGGCGGGGGCGTGGTCCAGTCCGGACCGGCCTCCCCGGCCCTCCGGTGCACCACAAGGTGGGCGGCTCCGGTGGTGGGGTGGGTGAGGACCTCGGCCGGCCCCATGGGGTACCAGACCGGCCGGGCCGTCGTGCCGGCGACGAGGTTGGCGACCTGAGCCGCGAACGCCGGGGGCAGCGCGAGGACGATGTCCGCGCCGGCCGGCCGCCGGGAGTCGTACGAGATGATCCGGGCCATCTCCTCGGCGTCGCGGACCACGAAGGTGCGCCACGGCGTCACGATCTCGACGCCACCGCCCTCCGCCGCCCCGGCCACGAACAGGTACGGATTCCGCCAGGCCGCGTTCCGCTCGGCCGCGCGCCCGGACCGCTCGGCGAGATAGGCGTCCGGAGCCGGAAGACCCGGGTCCTTCTCCGTGAAGTTCCGTCCTGCGGGGGTCCGGTCCGCCGTGCGGAGCAGAGTCTCCTCGGCGAGGGCGTCCCGCCGGGTCTCGATCTGCCGGTCGACGAAGTACAGGGCGAGGTCATCGGCGCTCGCCAGGTCTTCCGAGGACGCCTCGAGCGCCAGCGCTCCCAGGTCCAGGACGTCCTGGTTGCTCACCCGGGCCCGGGTCGGCAGGTGCAGGACGTGCCGGACGAGGTCGGCCAGGCCGTCGCGGGTCGTCCGGCCGCCCGCCGCCTCCTCGACCAGCTCGTAGAGGGCTTCGGAGGTCTCCTGGAGGCGGGCGCGGGGAGCGTGGCTCCACTGCGGACCGAACACCGCCGTCAGCCACTCGGGGTCGGCCCAGATCGGGGTGTCTTCCTCCCCCTCGGAGTCGGAGTCGGAGTCGGAGTCGGAATCGGAGTCGGAGTCGGAGCCCGGATCGGTGTTGCCGTGGGGCTGGGGGTGGGGCTGCGGCTGGGGCTCGGCGCCGGAGAGCGTGCTCAGCTCGTACGCCTCTTCCTCGCCCGGCAGCCCGGGACCCTCGCCCGTGGGGGAGATCTCCGGCGTCTTCGGCTTCGGGACCGGGGCCTTCGGTGCCGGCGTCGGCGTCTTCGGTGCGGGCGTCGGGGCCTTCGGTGCGGGTGTCGGAGCCGGGGTCCGGAGGAGCAGCGGCACGAAGTCCCGGCCCCGGCGCCGGAGCCGGAGGACGGGCGCGTCGGCGGAGGGACCGGCGTAGGTGTGGGCGGTGCCGTTCTCCTCGATCAGGGTGACCGTGGCGCCGGTCGCCTTCGCGGCCCACTCGGCCACCGCGCGGTCGGCGTCCGGGCCCCACGGGGCGTTGGCCAGGTGGCGGCGCAGCCGGCCGTCGAGGGCGTCCTGGCTCAGGACGGGGGTGCCCTTCCGGTCGCCGGGCGCCGGCGGCGAGAAGAGCGTGTCGCGTTCCGCCCGTTCGCCGGGGAGGCCGTTCAGCCGCATCAACTGGGCGGGCGACGCACCGGCGCGGGTCCGGAGCCGGGCCGCCGCCCGTGAGTCGCGGCCGGGCTGCTCGGCGGCGTGGCGCAGGGCCGTGGAGAGCGCGCCGAAGAAGCCGTTGCCCCGTCCGGCCGGAGTGCCCTGGGTGTAGGTCGCGCCGTCGGGGGCGGTGAGGAAGCCGTCGCGGTCCAGGCGGTAGCGCGGGCCGGTGGTGTCGGCGGGCGGCAGCCAGGGTGGGGTGGGGTGGCTGCGGTGGGCGGGCGGCTTGGGGGGCGCCGGGGGCGTGCCGGTCGTCGTGGTCGGCGGCGCGGGCAGCGCGGTGGTGGGAGGCGGCACCGTGCCGGGCGTCAGCGCGGCGGAGAAGAAGCCGTCGGCGGCGAAGAGCACCGGGCCCGAGGCCGGGACGGCCGTCGCCGGGTCGGCGCCGTGCGGCAGGAACATCTGCGGCCGCCCCTCCCCCGTCACCACCGTCACCGGGGTGCCGAGGATCCGGGCCGCGAGTGCGGGCAGCACGTCGGCGCCGCCGTGGTCGGCCGCCCGGCGCTCGGGCGGGGCCGGGTCACCGGCATCCGGGTTCGCCGTGGGCTCGGCCGTGAACGGGCGGTACAGAGCAGCCGTGGCCAGCGCCACCCGCTGCTCCGGGGTCGGCCAGACGGTCTGCGGGAGCCGGCCGAACGCGTCGAACTCCGCCTGCTGAGCAGCCGTCAGCTCGATTTCGGCGTAGTCCAGTTCGGCTTGAGTGAAGGTGTCCGCCGCATCCAGGGCCAGGCCGTCGAGCAGATCCTCGTTGCCGTCGTCGGCCAACGCCCAGGCGAGCCGGTCGCGTACCGCACCGACGGCCTCGGCGGTGACCGCCGGGTCATCGGGGGCCGCCGCGAACCGGTCGGCGAGGCCCGCGTCGAGCAGGAAGGGCAGCTTGCCCTGGTCCTGGGCCGTCGCGAGGAGCGCGTGGAAGAACGAGGCCCCGTCGTGCGGCACTTCGTGGACCTCGTGCACCGTGCGCCCGTCCGGCGAGGTGAGGGTGCGCGCGGCGGAGCCGGTGGCGTCGGTGACCTTGTACGGCTCCGGCGCCTCGGAGCGCCAGTCGGGCGCGGCGTACTCCTGCGGCACGTCCTTCACCGGCACGGAGCCCGAACCCTGGTGGTGGGCGGTGAGGCGGGCGGCGGCCAGGTGGAGGCGGTGGTGGTCCTGCGCGGCGGCGTCCAGGCGCTGCTGCCACCGTCGTACGTCGTCGCGGGCCGTCTGCCAGGCGGTGACGGCCGGGGAGGCGGCCACCGCCGGGGACGGTGTCGTGGCCCCGGCGCCGTCACCGAGCGCGGTCTGCTCCTCGGGGCTCAGGTCGAGCCAGGTCTCCCGGGCCTTCGCGCGGGCGTCGTAGTAGTTCTTCTCGGCGGTGGCGAGGTCGGCCGCCGCCTTGGCCTGGTCGTCCCAGGCCGTGCGGGCCTCGTCGGGGAAGGTCGTGTCGTCCAGCAGGCCGTAGTCGCGGGCGATGTCCTCGCGGAGCCAGACCAGGGCGGTGGTCTCGGCCTCGGCGGCGCGCGGGCCGCGCCTGGGCTTGCCGAGGGCCTGCATCGGGCGGCTGTCGGTGACCCGGTGATCGACCTCGGCCACCGACAACCAGCTGACGGGGACCGCGAAGAGCATGCTGCGGTCGGTGACGACCTTGATGTGGGTGCCGACGGTGGTGTCGGTGGCGCTCCTGAGGGCGGTTGCGTCGTTGGCGCCGCCGATCGGGACCGTGGCTCCGGGGTTGGTCACGCCCGCGTTGCTGTTGCCCGCCAGCGGCGACGTGCTGACCGCGCCCTCGATGTTGTCGGTGATGCCCGCTTCCAGCGCGTCGCCGGTCTTGCGCCGCTGCATGGCCTCCATACGGGGCTTGTTCTCCACGGCGAGCAGCCGGGCGCCGGTGCGGTGCATCTTGGCGTAGAGGCGGGAGTCGGCGGTGTGGGACTGACCGAGGAGGCGGGCGGAGGACTGGGTGGGCAGCGGCGAGCCGTCGGGGCCGAGCGCCTCGCGGAAGCCCGCCGTCAGGCCGACCTGGGAGGTGGCCTCCTGCTGGGCCTGCACCGGGGCGGTGCCGAGGGCGGTGAGCGGGGTGTGGCGGGCCATCCGTACGCGTTCGGTGAGCGTGGTGCCCGTATGGCGCTTGCCGAGGTCCGTGTCGCCGGGGAAGCCGTCGGCGCGGGCGGTGGCGAGGGTGAGGGCGTCCTGCACGTTGGCCGAGCCGAGGATGTCGACGGCGAGGATGCCGGAGCCGATCACGTCGTCGAAGGGCAGGATGTCCGGGTCTGTCTCGCCGCTCTTCCCGTCCGTGGTCCGCCACCGGGCGATGCCTTCCGGGCGTGCCTGATCGGCCGTCAGAACCTTAACTGCGCGGACGGGTTCTCGTACATCCTGCTCGGTGAGCGCACCGTCCGCGCCCGCACCGTCCGGGGTGAGCAGGCTGGCCGGGAGGATCTCGTTGAGGGAGCCGACGGGGGCGGTGGCGGTGGGGCCGAGCGGCTTCCCGGAAGCGTCCACCAGGGTGGCTGTCAGGGTGTACGTCGTCACGATCTCGGCGTGCGCCTGGGTGGTGGCGATGTTGGGCATCGCGGTGCTGCCGACCGCCTCGGTCACATTGCTGGACCGCTGCTTGGCGGCTGTGCCCTGGAGCGCCGGGTTGGCGACCAGCACCCCGCTGCCGGCCGCGCGTTCGCTCGCGCTGAGCGTCACATCGGCGCCGCGGTCCTGGGACCGGCCCTCGACGTCGTCGCGGGCGGTGGTGCGGTAGTCCTCCAGTTCGTAGCCGGTGCGCAGCCGCTCCACGGTGGTGGTGACCGGGGTCAGGGTCAGTTGCAGCTGGCCGGGGCTGCCGCCGACCGGCAGGTGGTGCGGGCTCGTCCAGGTGCGGTAGCGGACCGGCAGGGCCATGCCGTCGGTGGTCAGCTCGTGCACATGGGAGCGGAGGAAGTCCGGGGAGAGGCGCTGGAGCACCTGCTCCCGGTCGTGCGAGGGCACACCCATCCGCTCCAGCTGCCCCATCAGCTGCTGCGCCGCCCGGCTCGCGTCGAGCTGGCCGCTGGGGTGGGAGGGGAAGTGGCGGCGGCGGAGGAAGGGGGGCAGCTTGTAGCCGCCGCCGAGGTTGGCCGGGGTGGTGGTGCCGAGGCCGTCGGGGGCGAGCCCGGCCTCGATCGCGTCCTGCATCGGCAGGTGGAACATCACCGCGTCGCGGACGCGCTGGAGCGCGGCGGCCGCCCGGCGCGGGGCGAGGCCGCGCCCGAGCCGTTCGGAGATCCGCCCGGCGGCGGAGCTGATCCCGCCCCCGGCCCGGGTGCCGACCGCCCCCATCGCGGCCGTCCAGCGGTCCCGTACGGCCACGGTCTCGGTGGCGTCGGCGACCACCAGGTACATCCGCCCGGCGTAGCTGAGGGTGGTGTTGCGGCCCCGGGTGAGGGTCTGGGAGATGCTGCGGCCCTTGCCCCAGGCGTACTGGAGGGCGGTCGAGTACGCACCCACCACGGCGTGTTGGCCGGGCGCCTGCTGCAACGGCGTGACCGCGCCCTGGAGTCCGAGGGTGGTCCGGGTCCCGGTGCTGGAGGTCCCGGCGACGCGGTGCTCGTTGCCGATCGTCGCTTCGAGGCTGCCCGGCTTGGGGTCGCTCTTGACGCGTACGTTGTCGAGTTCGCCCCGGACCGCCGCCTTGAGGTAATGCGTCGAGAAGGGGCCCGCGCCGGTGAGCCCGGTGATGCGGGAGCCGAACGGGCCGAGATACTGGCCGAGTTGCCCGGCGACGCCGAGGTTGGCCATGGCCCGGCGCAGGGCGGTGCGGATCGGGGCGCCGGGCGCGCTGACGTGCCAGGAGGTGCCGGTGGCGCGGTCGGCGGTGTCCTGGACGAGTCGCTGCCGCTGCTCGCCCCCCTCGGTGCTGAGGACCACGTGCGGGGCGCTGAGCAGCTTGTTCACGAGCTGCCGGTCGGACGCGGAGGTCCGGGGCAACGGCCGTGTCCCGTCAAGGAGTTGGTCCGCCTCGGTGGCGGCGAGGGGACGCGGTACGGGGGCGGGCGCGGGCGCGGGTGCGGGACCGGTGGCCGGGGGGTCGGCGGGGGCGTGGCGGTCGGAGCCATGGGCGGCGGGGACTGCGAGCTCCACCCGGCCCACGGTCTCGGTCCCCCGGGTGAACAGCGGCCGCTCCGTGACCTTGCTGACGAAGATGCCCGCGCCGAGCAGCCCCACCGTGGCGAGCCGGGTCCAGCCGCGCGGCCTGCGATGGCCCTCGAAGGTGGCTCCCAACTCCACCTGGTAGCTGTAGAGATCGGCGCCGTTCTGGAAGGTCAGCTGGTCGTGGGCGACCGCGACGGTGTTCTTGGTGGCCCGGGTCCGCGTCTGCGCGTAGCGGGCGCCCAGGGAGACGTTGCCCGCCTGGCGGGGCACCCCGGCTGCGGGGTCCTTGTCGTGGTCGCGCGGCGAGATGCCGAGCTCGACACCGGCGGAGAGGGTGGTGGACTCCTGCTGCCCCTGGCCGGAGATCTCCGTGCCGATGACGGCGTTGCGCAGCGAGCGTTCGCTCAGGGTGGTCTCGAACTGCCGGTCGGTGAGGCGGGCGCGCAGGATGAGCGTGTGGTGACCCCGGCGGACCTTGCCGTCCTCGGTGAGGGTGACGGGCACTCCGGTGGTGGTCAGGTCGTCCAGGCTCTGCGCGAGGCTCGGCCGGTTCAGCGCCTCGCGCACCTGGCGCTCGTTGTGCAGGGCGGTCCGCATGCGCCCGTCCCCGTACCAGAGCTTGGCCAGGTGGGGGTGGCGCAGCATCAGCGGGGGGACGAAGAGCGACGGGTAGGCACGGGTGAGGGTGTCCAGGACCGTGTCGGTGAAGGCCTTCAGGGGGTCCTGAGGAGCCGGGGCAGGGGCGGGGGCCGGGGCGGGCGCGGGGGCGGCGGCCGTCGCCGGAGCGGGCGCCGTTGTCGTGGCTGCCGTCGCCGGAGCGGGGGCCGCCGTCGTGGTGGCCGGGGGCGGCGGGGCGGCGGGCCGCCGGTCCGGTACGAAGCCTTCGGCGCGGACCTGCCCGCCCAGGTGCACCGGGTCCTGCCGGGTGAGGTACCACGGCACCGGCGGCTCGGCGTCCGGGTTCGGGCCGGTCGCTCCGGGCGTACGGCTGTCCCAGCCCGCGAGGCGGCGGGCGTCCTGGGTGGAGTACCAGTCGAGGCTGACCACCCGGACCGGCCGCGCGGCGGAGGCCGGCTGACCGGCCTTCCGCACCATCAGGGTGCGCTCCACCCGGTACAGCGCCATCGGGTGGTTGCGGACGCGGCCGGTCACCTTGCGGGCGGCGTCGGAGCCGAGGTAGTGGCCCCGGCCCGCGCTGAGGTCGGTGCGGACCAACGGGCCGCCCTGGAGGCGGATGTCGGTCTCGGGGCCGACGAGGGTGTAGTTCGGCCCGGCGGTGACCTGGACACCGAGGCGGGTGTCGCGGACGTGGGCGCGCTGGTTCTGGTACGTGGTCTGGGCGAGGTCGCGCACCTCCGCCTTGACCGACTCCGTGACCAGGGTGGCCCGGTGCGGGATCGACCGCTCCACGATCAGATGGCCCAGCGGGTGCTGCCCGCTGCCCCGGGTCAGCTCGGGTCCGCTGACGGGTCCGGCGAACCGCCCGAAGAGGCCGAGCAGCCGTCCCGGGCGGACGTAGGAGACCAGCGTGCGGTGGGCCGAACTACCGGGCCTGGCACCGGATATGGCGAGTGCCACGTCCTCCGGCGGGTCCGTCAGGTGCAGCGCGGTGGTGTCGGTGATCCGGGGTTCGGCCCCGTCCGGGAAGGTGAGCGTCTCCGGCGCCCGCTTCGGTCCCTTGAAGGGCACGGTGAGGTCGTCCGGCAGCCGCCAGCTCAGCCCGTCCCGCATGGCGAAGGCGGCGGAGTGCACCTGGCTGCGCTGCCAGCGCGGGGTGGCGGCGGGCGCGGCGCCCGGACCGGGTGGCGTCGGCGCGGGGGCCTTCGGGGCCTCGGTGACCCGCTCGACACGCACCCGGTAGTGGACGTCGTCCAGATGCAGGTGGGACCCCTCCCAGGCCCGGTACTCGCTCTGGTGGTACGCCTGGGTGCCCTGGGTGTAGTCGGTCTTCCGGGTCCAGCCGAGCGAGACGCCGATCTTGAGCATCCAGGTGAGCGGCGGCCCCATGCCCAGCGCGGCAGCGACCCGGCGGCCGACACCGACGCTGCGCCCGCCGCCGGTACCGGACTGGCCGCGCCGCATGGTGTCCAGCCGGACGGTCGCGCCACCGACCTCGCCGAACCGTTCCCAGCGGTGGTACGGGACGGCCTCGACGGTCATCTCGTGGCCGACGCCGGACTTCTCCCGGCCCACGAAGCGGGCGCCGCGCGGGGCGGTGAACGCGCCGGGCTGGTCCTTCAGCAGGCGCAGCAGCTCCGCCTCGTCGAACTGGGCCCGGAGCTTCTTGGGCAGCTGGTCGAAGACCTCCTTGGCCACCTGCTCGGGCGAGCGCAGGGTGAGAACGCCCAGGCCGTTGAGGAGCCCGGCCCTGGGGGTTGCGCCTGGCCGGGCGCCCGGGTCGGTGGAGCCGTCGTCCGGGTCGGCGTCGGGGCTGATCAGGACGGTGGGCAGCCGGCTGCCGTCGTCGAAGGTGACGGTGCGCGGGGCGGGCCCCGGCGGCCGGGCATCCTCGCCGGTCAGCAGCCGGGCCGGGCGGTACCGCTCCAGCTGGGTCTCCAGCGGTACGGGGTCCCCCCGGTCCGGGGTCTCCTCGGCCGGAGCGTAGAGGTCGGGGGCCCTTCCCATGCTCCGCAGCCACTCGCCGAAGACGTCGGTGCCGGCCGGGTCCAGGGTGGCCGGGGCGGGGATGGGAGTCGGGGTGGGGGCGGGCACGGCTGCGGCCGGGACCAGGGCGTCGTAGTGGTCGGATCCGTTGTAGGCGAGGTGCAGGGTGCCGCCGTGGCCGCCCGGGTTGAGCGGGGTGACGGAGGTGCCCGCCGGGGCCGACGCGTCGGGCCGGACGAGCCGCAGCTCGATGTCGAGGGTGTGCGCCAGCGCGAGCGGGAGCGCGTCGGCGAAGGGCGAGGACCACAGGGCCGGGAGCTCGGCCGCAGCGACGATCAGCCCGTCGGTGCCGAGCTTCCGCGCGTCGGCGGGGGTGGGCGCCACATCGGCGAGGTGGGGGTAACCGCTGTCCTTGAGGATGCGCCGCCACCGGCGTCCGTCGCCGTCGGTGACGACCGCCTGTTCGATCCGGTCCCAGCGCTGCCCGATCCGCTCCCGCGCCTCCGGGTCACGCACCCCGGCCAGGGCGGTCATCCGCAGGTCGTCGACGACGGCGAGCACCGGGTCCGGGGTGGCCTCGACGTCCGGGGCCAGCAGTTCGGAGCCGGTGAGCCGGTCGCGGAGCAGGCTGCGGAGGCCTGCGACGTTCCGCGCAGCCCAGGCGGGCGGAACGTCGTGGCCGCGCGCGGTGTCGAGGAGCGACCGGAAGAGGCAGTCCCCGTCGGCCCGGGTGCGCAGTCTGCGGAGGGCCTGCCCGTCCGCGTGGACGGTGTCCACGAGGCCCGGCGTCCCGCTGCCCTTGCTGAACAGGTCCACGTCCTCGGCGATGCTCTCCGGGCGGCCGGACGGGGAGGGCGGGGAGGAGGCGTTGGGCTCGGGGTGGACCAGCTCGGCGTGGTCGCTGCCGGGGCTGAAGCGCAGCAGCGGTTCGCCGGACGAGCCTTCGTGGGAGCTGACGATCTTGTCGAAGACCGACTTGTCGAAAGCCGTCGGCGGATTCCAGAACATGTGCGCGCCGTGCGCCACGGCCATGTCCTTGGCCCGCATCTCCTCGATCAGAGCGTCATGCGCCGTGGGCGAGATCCGGGAACCGTCCGGCGACGAGACATCGAACAGGTCATGGTCTCCGGTGATCGGCCGACGCCCGCCCTGGTCATCGACACCGAACACGATTCCGTCATGGACGGTGAATTTCCCGTCGGCCTCGTACTGGGCCATCTTCCCGGCCAGCTCATAGAATTCCGTGGACCGCTGGTTGAACCGCGAGACCACCCGGTCCCAGGCATCCACCGGAACCGAACCCTGATCCGGCAACGCCGGCTTGAAGTAACCGACCAACCCGATGTTCCCCGCATCCGCACCCAGCAGAACATCGACATCCGAGACCGTCTTCGCCTTGATCTCCTGAGGCTTCGACATCGCCCCCGCGTCCAGCCACTTCGGCGCCGAAGGATTCGTCGGCCGCACATCCACGACCACATTCCGGCCCCGCGCCACATCACGGAACTTGTTGAAATTCTTCTCCGGAATGCCGTACGTGTGCCGGGCCGTGTAGGAGTCGACCTGTCCGGGCTTGAGCTTCTGCGTCCAGGTGAGGACGGCGTGGTCGCTGTTGGGGCTGAAGCGGAGCAGTGGTTCCCCAGTGGGGCCCTGATGGGAGCCGACGATCTTGTCGAAAATCGACTTGTCGAAAGCCGTCGGCGGATTCCAGAACATGTGCGCGCCGTGCACCACGGCCATGTCCTTGGCCCGCATCTCCTCAATCAGCGCGTCATGCTCCGGATGCGAAAGCCGGGAACCGTCCGGGGAGGAAAGGTCGAACAGATCGTGGTCGCCCGTGATCGGACGCCGTTCGCCGTCGTCGTCGCGGCCGAACACCACCCCGTCCTGAACGACGAAGCGGCCGTCGGCCTCGTACTGGGCCATCTTTCCGGCCAGCTCACGGAATTCCGTGGACCGCTGGTTGAACCGCGAGACCACCCGGTCCCAGGCATCCACCGGAACCGAACCCTGATCCGGCAACACCGGCTGGAAATAACCGACCAACCCGATGTTCCCCGCATCCGCACCCAGCAGAACATCGACATCCGAGACCGTCTTCGCCTTGATCTCCTGAGGCTTCGACATCGCCCCCGCGTCCAGCCACTTCGGCGCCGAAGGATTCGTCGGCCGCACATCCACGACCACATTCCGGCCCCGCGCCACATCACGGAACTTGTTGAAATTCTTCTCCGGAATGCCGTACGTGTGCCGGGCCGTATACGCGTTGACGACGAGGGAGTTCACCGGGGGCGGCGTTCCCTCGGAACCGGACCCGGACCCGGACACGTCCGGGTCGATGGTCGGCCCTGCGGGCTCAGGGCGGTGCAGGCGGCGGGCCAGCTCGGCCGTGTCGTCGGGGCCGAGGCCCAGTTCGGAGAGCGGCAGCGGGGCGTCCGACAGCGACCAGGCGATCTGCGCGGACCGTGCGTAGGAGAGGCCCAGCACGTCGGCCCGTGAGACCAGGGTGTCCGGCGCCGGTGTGGGCGGCGGGGGCGGCAACAGCCGGTCGAGCGTCGTCGTGGGGGTCGCACCGGACCGCAGCCCGGCGGCCGCCTCCAGGAACGCGGTGTACTGCCGCTGGGTGGGACCGGTGGCCGGGTCGACGGTCCCGCCGTTGGTGGCGGTGTGCCAGTCGGTGACCATCCGGTCCAGCAGGTCCGGGGTCATCCGGCCGTCGCCGTACCGGGCCGCAGTGCCCGGATCGCGCCAGCGCAGCCCGTCCACGTAAGCGAGCGCAGCCAGCAACTCCCGGTTGCCCGGCTGCTGTTCGGCGTCCGGGCCAAGGACCTCGCGCAGGGTGCGGAGCTGCTGAAGGGTACGGGCACGGGCGAAGGCGTCGGCCGGGTCCGGGCCCGTGTGCAGTCCGGCGTCGCGGGCCAGGTCGTCCAGTTCGGTTCCGGCGGGCTCCGGGGTGAACAGCCGCCACCCGCCCGGCCCGTCCGGACCTTCGCCGAGCACCGCGGTGACGTTGCCGTCCCGGTCCTTGGCGGTGCCCGCCTCGGTGGTCGGCGCGTACACCGGGCGTCCGGTCCGGTTCGCCACGTGCTGGGCGACCGGGAGTCCCGCGATCTTCGGCTGCTGCCCGGTCTCGCAGGAGAACAGCACCAGCGGCCGGTCCCGGTCCCCGTCCTGCGCCCAGGACTTGAGGACCTCGCCGAGCTGGACACCGCTGACCTTGACCGTGGGGTACGCGGGGTTGTCCGTCCCGAGGGTGACGGTACGGGGCGTGCCGTGGCCCACGAAGTAGTCGGCGCCCCGCTCGGTGCCCGAGCCGGGCAGTGCGGTCGGCGGGCCGGTGAAGACCGTACGGGGAGCGGGCGGGGCCTCCCCGGAGGTTCCTGGAGGCGGAGGCTCGGCCGTGGTGGTGCGCACCCCGCGGAAGGTGTCCTGGCCGAGCAGCGCCTCACGGCCCGCACTCCGCCCCGTACCGTCCTCGGCCGGGCCCTGCGAGATGGTCACCGTCTGCACGGCGACGCCGGGCTGCGGAGTGAGCGCCGTCTGCCGCACGAGGCGCCGGAGCTCGCTGAAGGGCACCTTCTTCCGGTCGAGCGTGGTGACGGAGGGCCCGGCGGTGGGGGGCGGCGCGGTTCCGTCGCCGTCGGTGGTGCTCGTGGTGATCAGGGCCACCGGGGCGTCGCTCGTGTCCATGTCTCCGTCCCGTCCCGACTCCAGGTGCGGGTCGGCGGCGGTCTCCCCTTGCGGCGGGCGCGGCCTCCCGGTGTCCAGGGCACCGTTGCGGATCAGGGAGTGGACCATCTGCGGTACGGAGTGGCCGCCCTGGAACAGGCTGTACATGTTGTCCGGCACGACCGGGCGCAGGCCCTGCTCAAGGAGGAGTTTCGGCAGCAGGATCTGCACGTTGGACCGGAGGTTGCCGTCCTGGAACGGGTGGACGACGTGCAGCGCCCGGATGGTGCGGACGATGGAGGCGAGCTTGGCCGTGTCGTCGGCATCGGGGTCGGACACCCGGGCGTAGTGCTGCTGGAACAGCGTGTCGACGAGGCCGGGGGCCGCGTTCTTGCCGTAATTGGTCGCCAGCGAAGGGTTGTTGTGCATGAACCGGGTCAGGATGGTGACCGGCCGGGGCTTGGGCAGGGGCGTGGACCAGTCGCGGCTGGTCGTGTCGTAGACCAGCAGTTGATCGCCGATGCGCTCGTCGAAGATGTCGTCGGCGAGCGTCTCGCCCCGCAGCGGGAACTGCGTGGCACCGCCGCCGGACCAGCCGATCGTCCGGCCGAGGTGGCCGGTGGCCAGCCCGTGCATCGTCCCGTACGAGGTCGAGTCCATGGGCGTGGCGACGGTGGCGGGGTCGCCGAGGAACTGCGTGTACGCCGACACCATGCCCTGCTGAAAGCCCGGTGAGCGGTCGTGGTCGTAGTAGGACCCGGGGTCGTCCGGGAAGGCTTCCAGCGCGGCCTGGTGGTTCTTGGGGTCGATGTAGAAGGTCCACCACCGGTCCTCCGGCAGGAAGTCCCGGAGTGTCTGCGGTGGTTGGTCCTGGTCCGGGTCTGCGGGGCGGACGGTGATCTGCCCGGGCGGCGGCGTCGTGTCCGCGTCGCCGCGGCCGGACTCCAGGTGCAGGTAGGTGGCCGTCTCGGCCCAGGGACGGGCGTCGGTGGCGAGCTTGGAGGCTGCGGGTGGGGCGGTGGGCGTGATCGTGGGGGCCGAGGAGGACGGGGTGACCGTCGGCTTGATGTCCGGGGCGGTGTCGGTGAGCGGAGCCTTGACGTCCGGTCCGGGCGTGGAGCTGGTGGTGATCACCGACGGCTTGGCGTCGGGGACCGGCAGGTCACCCGTGGTGGGGGCCGACTCGCCCGACAGCACCTTGACCGAGGACGGGTCGATGTCCCCGTACTCGGCCTCGGTGCGGGGAGGCGCGGTGGTGGCGTGGGTATCGGGATCCGCCGGACCGGACTCGGTGTCGGTGGACGTCTCCGGTGTCTCCGGTGCCCCCGGCGTCTCCTGCGCCTGCTCGCTCCACGAGGTCTCGACCGTCGCGGCGGTGTCGCCGGGCTGGCCGCCCTGCGCGACGGGACGCGGCGGCGAGCCCGCCGACGCGGGAGCCGGGTTGGCCGACGCGGTGGTCGAGGCGGCGGGTGGTGGAGCGGCCGGCATGACGGGCGGCACGCCCAAGGCGTCAGCGACCGGCAGCAGCACGTTCGCGCCCGGGAACGCCGTGTCCGCCCCGCCGTCGGGCATCGCGGCGGGCCCGGGGCCGGTGAGCGGGCGGACCTCCACCGGCGCGCCGGGGCCTTCGCGGGTCAGCTCGACCGCCTCGCGCACCGGTTGCCCCGTCGCGTCGGAGCCGGCCGGCGGACCGAGCACCACGGCCCGGTCGACCCCGGCGCCGTCCAGCAGCTCGGCCGCCTCCGGTGATCCGGCGACCGGCGGCGGCCCTTCGGAGACGACGACGGTCAGCGGGGGCGCACCGGTGCCGGGGCCTTCGGCGGTGGTCGAGGTGTCGCCCTCGACTCCGCGCGTCTCGGGGCCGCCGCCGACCTCTCCGGGAGCGCGCGCATCGCCGTACGAACCGCTGGTGTTCACCTCGGGAGGGGCGGTGGTGCGGCCGTCCGGGCCAGGCTGGTCGCGCCGGCCGGACTGCTCGGCAGGGCCGGAGGAGGTCTTCGTACCCGGTGATTCCGCGGTGTCCACGCCACCGGATACTCCGGTGCCGCTGCCGGCCGGTCCCCCTGGCCTCTCCCCCAGGATCGGCGTGTCCACCGTCACCGGCGTGCCGAAGCTCTCCAGGGCCCGGCGCACCTCGTCGGTGTCCACCCGACCGGCCGGGCTGTTGCCGGAGGGCACCACCCGCACCTCGGGCAGCTGCGAGAGCCGCTCGTGCACCCCGTCGCGTACGCCGATCTCGGCGGGGCCCGGCGGCTGGGAGCCCCGGAGCGCGGCGAGGTCCCGCAGAGCCTGCTCGCGTACCTCGGCGGGCCCCTGGTGGACCTGCTGCCACAGCGCGTTCTCCGCCGCGGTCACCGGCAGCGGGCCCGGCGTGTACGGGGGCGGATCGACGGAGACATAGGGCGGCGGGTCCTGGGACACATAGGGCGGCGGCGACTGGCTGCCGGTGAAGTCGCCCTGGCTCGTGGTCTGTTGGACGGTCGGTGGCAGCGAGGAGACACCGGGACCGGGGCCGCCCGTGCTGTCCGTGCGCGAGGGGCCCTCGGTGCGGTCGGAGCCGCCCGTCTCCGTGCCGTTTCCGTTTCCGTTTCCACCGGAAACGGTCGGCGGTGGCTGGTTGCGCAGCTTGTCGATCGCGTGGCGGAGTTCGGCGCCGCTGTTGAGTGCGGCACTCATGAGGGTGGATTCGACCCGGCTGCTGACACCCGCGCCCACGAACGTGGTCCAGCTGGAGGACCAGTCCCCCTCGAAAGCCCCCTTGATCAGGATCTCCGCGACCACCTCGCCGGCTCCGGCGGCGATGAAGTCCGCCGTGCCCTTGAGGGCGTAGTGCGCGGTGAGCGCGCCCGGCCGGTCGAGGTTGAGGCGCAGGATCTGGCTGTTGCGCCACAGTTCGGGGTTGTTGCGGAAGGAGAGCGGGCCGTCCCGGAAGGTGACGGGCACCGGGCCGGGCGAGGGGGTGGGGCCGGGGGTGTTGCCGTACGGGTTCGGGTCGGGGCGGTCCTTCGGGGGGCCGGGCAGGTCGGGGTCCGGCTTGGGGTTGGGGGTGGGCCCGTTGGTCTTGATGTCGACGTTCGGCGTGTCCCGCAGGTTGGGGGGGTTCTTGAAGTCGAGATCCGGGCCCCCCTTGAGGAAGTTGCCGTCGAAGCTCCTGACGATGTCCTTGGCGAACTTCTCGAAGACGCTGGTGAAGAACCCCGCCGCCGCGCCGAACGCGGCGGCCTTGCCGATGTCACCCCAGTCGATGGAGTCGGGGCGCCGGCCGTCCGGGGCGAAGTTCATCATCGCGAGCCGCACGGCGAAGGTGGTGAACGCCTCGGCGAACGCCTCGGTCAGCGAGGGCGCCAGGTGCAGTCGCTGGAGCAGATGGCTCAGCGTGGTGAGGATGAAGAAGCGGCTGCGCAGCTTGGCCATCATGATCTGGCTGGCCGAGGCGCCCCCGGTGAAGAAGGACATCGCCAGGTAGATGGCGATCTCGATGAGCAGCCGGATGATCTCGGCGATGACCTGCCACTTGGACTCCATGATGTCCATGGAGGTCTTGCGGCGGCCCTCGGCGATCTTGTCGAGCTGGTCGGAGAAGTCGCGCAGGTAGTTCTTGCCGCCGTCGTCGATGAGCATGCCCATCGCCTTGGCGTACGACGAGGCGAGGTCGTCCGGCATGGACTCGCCGATGTCGTGGATCGACTTGTCGATCAGCGAGGAGAGCCGGTCCAGTTTGCGCCCGAGGCCGGAGTAGGGCCGGCGGCTCTCGAAGGCGAGGTCCTCGTCGGCGTCCATGAGCTTCTCCCCGGTGAGGATGAAGATCATGGCGTTGACCTCGGGCGATACCTGGATGCTCACCGACGGCCGTCCCGGGGGCCGTGCGGGAAGGACGGGCCGTGCGGGCAGGACGGAGCAGCCGCTCCCGGTCGCGTACGGGAGCGGCCTGCGGTGCGGAGATCAGCGCCGGCCATGCCCGCCCGGGCCGTCGATTCCATCGGTCTCCAGGCGGCTGTTGCCGTGCTCGATCTCGTCGATGTTGCGGTCGCGGGTGTCCTTCATCATCCGGACGTTGCCGATCGTGGCGTCGGTGATGCCCACCAGCGCGTCCCGGATGGAGAGCATGGTGTCCTTGGTGGTCTGCCGCTCCTTCTGCTCCTGCGGCTTGGCCTTCTCGGAGAACTCGCTGTTGGTGCCGGGCCAGCTGACCGTGGGCGCCAGCTCGTCGAGGAACTCCTCGGTCATGGACCGGGTGAGCGTGCCGATCTCCTCCAACTGCCGTGCCAGGGCCTCGATGCGCTCGGGGTCGACGTAGTACCGCTGTCCCATCCCCTCAGTCCTCTCCCTCGTCGCCGAGCGCGTCCCGCCAGGCGGGGGTGGCCGGGCCGCGCTCGGTGTCCTGGTCGTCCTCGCGCAGCACCTCGGGGCCGAAGATGCGCTCCCAGTCCAGCTCGAAGCCCTTCAGCTCGGGCACGTTGCTGCTGGGTTCGGCGAACGGGGCCATCGCCTTCATCACATGGCGGTTCATCTTCAGCCGGGCCGCGCTCGCCGCCTCCAGCACGCTGGCGGCCAGCTCCTGCGGGGACATGTCGCGGTACTTGTTCTCCAGGAACTCGATCCCGGTCAGCTCACCCTGCGGGCCCGCGGTGGCCCGGACCGCGCGGTCGGAGGAGAGCGCGGCGAACGACGCCGACCGCAGCTCGCGCTCGGTACGCGCCACCGCCTCCTGGGCCGCCTGCAGTTCGGCCATGGCCTTCTCCAGGCGCTTCTCCAGCGGTTCGGTCACGCCCGCTCCCCTCCTTCTGCCTCGGTCTTCACGTACGTACGGATGTCGGTTCGGGCTCGGCGCCCGGCCCGCTCATCCTGCCTGGTGACAGGCGTCTGAGCGAACGTCACCTCCCGATGACGGCCGGGGTGCCGCCCTCCTCGGTGCCCCAGACGTCCGCGTCCTCCTCCAGGTAGTCGGCGGAGGTGACGGGCCTGCGCCCCTGCTCCTCCTCGTCCTCGGCCGGGGAGTTGCCGCCGGTGGTCGTCACCCGGGAGGCGGGAGTGAGGAAGGTGTCGCTGTCCTCCTGGCGGTTCCACGGGCTGCGCCTGCGGCGGTTGCGGCGCTCGCTCTCCTCCGCCGCGTCGACCAGGACGGCGCGCACGCGCTCGCCGTTGCCCTTCTCGCTGCCCCCGCCCATGCCGCCCATGCCGCCGCCCATCGGCATGCCGGGGGTGCCGGGCGTGCCCGGGGCGCCGGGGGCTCCCGGTCCGCCGCCGGAACCGCCGCCGGGGACCGTCGCGTTGTTCGTGGCGCTGTCGGAGAGCGGGGCGACCTGGCCGAGGGTCTCCGAGGACGGGAGGTTCGCACCGGGGAGGCCGCCGCCGGAGCCGAGGGGGCCGCCCGCACCGACCTGGGCGCCCAGCCCCAGCTCCGAGAGGGAGACGTCCCGGGTGGTGGTCCCGTCGCCTCCCCCACCCCCACCACCGCCACCGCTGCCGCTGCTGCCGTTGGCCAGGTCCTTGAGCCCGTCGAGATCGAGGTCCCGGTTCCCGTTCGGGCCGTCCAGGTCCCGGTTCCCGTTGAGGTCACCGAGGTTGCCGAGGTCGCGGTTCCGGTCCAGGTCCCGGTCGAGGTCCCGCAGGTCGTCGAGGAAGTCCGGCCTGTCGTTGGCGCTCCCGCGCGAGTTGAGCTCGTCGAGGGTGACCGTCTCGGTCCTGCCCTGGGGGTCGGTGACGGTGGCGATGCCGGTGTCCGGGTCGATGGAGTGGCTGGAGCCGTCCGGGAAGGAGTTGACGAACCGGCCGTTGTCCAGCGAGGAGACCGAGCCGTCCGGGTTGGTCACGTCGGCCCCGTGGGTGAGGTCGGTGACGACCTTGGAACCGTCCGGAGCGATGCTGGTGAGCTGCCCGGTGTCCGGGTCGAAGACGGTCTTGCCGCCGTCCGGGAACGTGGTGGCGAAGTCGCCGTTCTCCAGCCCGGTGAGACTGCCGGTCGAGGACTTCAGTCCCGTGTCTCCGGTGTTGAGGTTCCCGAGGTCGCCCAGGTCGTTGATGGTCTCCCGGTCGCCGAGGTTGCCGAGGTCACCCAGGTCCCCGCGTGATTCGGTCGGCAGGTCGGCGTTGATGTCGCCCAGGTCGCCGAGGTCGCCCAGGTCGCCGATCCCGTTCCGGCCGTTCAGGCCGCCGAGGCTGCCGAGGTTCTCCGTGGTGACGGTGCCGTCGGGGGCGGTGGAGGTGGCCTGGCCGGTCGCGGGGTCGATCTCCTGCTTCGTACCGTCGGGGAACGTCGTCGTCAGCTTGCCGTCGTCGCCGAGGGAGGTGACCGAACCGTCCGGGTTGGTCACCCGGGCGCCGTCGCCCAGGTCCTGCGTGGTGACGCTGCCGTCCGGGTGGGTGGTGGTGAGGATCCCGGTGTCCTTGTCGAAGGAGGTGTTGCTGCCGTCCGGGAAGTCCGTGGTGAGGCCGGATGCGTCGAGCTGGGTCTTGCCACCGGTCGGGGTGGAGAGGGAGCCGCCCGCCCCGTTGTTGAGGTCGCCGAGGCTGCCCAGGTTTTCGGTGATGGCCTGGTTGGCCGCGTCATTGGGGTTCCGCGTGGAGCCGGGGCCGCCGTTGAGCCCGCCGAGGTTGCCGAGGTTCGAGGTCACGGGGACCGGCCCGCCGCCGGGGTTGTTCACGTCGCCGAGGTTACCGAGCTTCTCGGTGACCGCGTTGTTCACGTCGTCGAGGCTGGGGGTGTTCGAGCCGCCGGGGCCGCCGGGCGTGTTGATGGAGCCGAGGTCACCGAGGCTCTCGGTCACCGGGATGTCCGACTTGAGGTTCAGCAGCTCGTCGAGGTTGCCGAGGTTCTCACCGCCGCCGCCCGGCCCGTTGATGTTGCCGAGGCTCTCCTCCATCTGCTTGGCCTGTTCCTCGGCCTCCCGCTTGGCCTCCTCCTGCTCCCGCCGCTGCTCCTCGCGCAGCTCGTCCTGGTACTTCTTGTCCTCGGCGCGCTGCTCCTCCTGCTCCTTGCGGAGCTCCTCCTGGAGCTTCTTGTCCTCCTCGCGCTGGAGGCGCTGTTCCTCGCGGAGCTCGTCCTGGTACTTCCGGTCCTCCTCGCGCTGCTCCTCCTGCTCCTTGCGCAGTTCCTCCTGGAGCTTCTTGTCCTCCTCCCGCTGCTTGCGCTGCTCCTCACGCAGCTCCTCCTGGTAGCGGCGGTTCTCCTCGTTCTCCTCGTTGATCTTCTCCTTCTCCTCCTCCAGCTTCTTCTTCTCGTACTCCTCGCTCGCCGTGCCGGTCGACTTGGGCTCGGGTACGTTCTCGGAGAAGTCCTTGGAGAGGTCCAGGAACTGGTTGTTGAGCCGCGACTGCACAATGCGGGCGTTCTTGACGAGCATGTCGTCCACGGCCCGGCTCCAGATCGTCACCGCCTTGTCGCCGACCTTGGCCCAGTTGGCGATGTCGGTGAGGTCTCCGTACTCGGGGTGGACCTGAGAGAACCCGGCCTGCGGGCTGTGCCTGACAGTCGAGCCGTAGCGGGTCGTGGTGGACGTGATGTCCGTCTTGGCCACGTTCTCCGCGTCCACCCACTTGGCGAGGTCGTCCAGGACGTAGCGCAGCACCCGGTGCGGGTCGTAGTAGTCGGACTGGGCCCAGGTGAGCCAGTAGCCGAGCAGGTCCCGGGCGGCCTGCTCCAGGTGGGAGCGGCCCAGGGAGAGTGCGCGGGAGTAGACGGTGCTGCCGGTGCCGGTGGCGTCCCCGCTGCCCGCCGTCTCGTTGAAGGTCTCCACGTAGGCGTCGTAGTTCTCGCGGATCTTCTTGATGAGGCTGCGGAAGACCTCCGCGGCCTCGCCCTTCCAGCTCGCGTCGTCCCGGCCGAAGCGGTCCTCCCAGTCCTTCAGCACCGGGGCGTGGAACTTGAAGAACTGGGCCGCGTAGTCGAAGGAGTGGCCGGCCCTGGTGAAGGACTCCAGGTCGACGGCGTCGCCTTCCTTGGCGACCTCGCCGCTGAAGCGGCCGTCGCCGCTGTTCCCCTTCAGCAGGGCCAGGAGCGCCGCCCGGGGCCCGTTCATGTAGCGGGCCAGCGGGATGGTGCTGAACTTGTCCTTGTTGTAGTCCGTGAACTCGTTGCCCTCGCGGACGTCCACGTTGTTGACGTCGGTGGAGTCGGTGCCGGCGAAGATGATCTCGTCGCCGGCCTTCACGCGCCCCTCGAAGACGATCCGGGCCTGCATGATGGAGCGCTTCTTTCCGCTGTCGAAGAACCAGATGTCGTAGTCCTGGCCCTTGTTCTGCAGGAAGCCGGAGTCCTTGACGAGGAGGCTGAGGCTGCGTTCCTTGATGTCCATGCGGAAGAGCTTGCCGCCGTGGTCGGAGCGGAGGGTGTCGAAGATCTCGCTGCGCTTGGGCACGGGGTAGCCGGTGATGTGATGGACGAGGTCGGCCCAGTTGTCGGACGATGCCGCGTCCGTGTCCTCGTACTTGTCGACGTTCCCCACGGATGATTCGTCGTACCGGTCCGCCACCGCGCGCCCTCTCTCGTCTCTCGCCGTCCACCCCGTGCGCGGGGGCGGCTACTTCTCTTCCGTGCCCGTGGACCCGCTGGTGAGCGTGTCGACCTCTTCGAACGTCTGGAGCAGCGTCTGTGCGTCGATCGCGTCCAGGTTCTTGTTCTTGGTCTTGTTGGCCTCTTCGATGGTGTCGGTGAGGGCTTCCTTGAGCTCCTTGAAGAGCTCCATCTGGTCACCGAGCAGCTTGTCCAGCGAGGTCGCGACGGACGTCACGCTCTCGACCAGCGTCGGACCGGAGATCATCTTCTCCCTGCCGATCAGGCCGAGGCGCAGGATCTGCGATGCCTGGTCGAGGTTGTCGGGCGTGGTGTAGCCGCCGATCAGCTCGCTGAGGGGGCGGATGCGGCCCTCGCCCTCACCCTCGCCGTCCTCCTTGTGCTTCTTGGCCTTGGTGTAGACCGGGTGCACCTCGTTGTCGCGGAAGTTCTCCATCTGCTTGAGGTCGAAATGCTTGACGTCGGCCTGCTCACCGGCCATGGGACGTCCTCCTGCGCGATCGGGTCCGGACGGGGTGTACGGGAACGGAGCTACGGGAAGCCGGGGGCCGCCTCCACCGCGTACGGCGGGAGGCGGCCCCCGGCGGGAGGGCTAACGAGCCCGCACGCCACCCCAGTTGTCGGCGCTCCTGCGCTCGTCACGGGAGTGGTTGTCGTGGATGCTCTGGACCAGCTCACCGCTGTCGCCGAGGAGCAGGGCCATGTTCTTGGTCGCCTGGTCCCACTCGGCCTGGACACCGCGGTACATCGCCTGGTCGTCACCCTCCCAGGAGGTGATGAGCGGCTTCAGCTCGTCCTCCAGGTTGTTGAGGGTGGTGATGATCTGCTGGGTCTGCTGCTTCAGTTCCTCGATCGCGTTGCGGACCGTGGAGTACTGCACGTCGATGATGCCGTCGGCCATGACATCTCCTCTCGGGTGGGGGGCGGATCAGCGCAGTGCTTCGAAGACGCCTTGGCTGGTCTTGCTGTTGAGCACCTCGGTGAGGTCCTGGTTCTCCTTCGCCAGCCGGTCGGCCGACGTCACGTTCTCCTGAAGCGCGTCCACCATCTTGCTGATCTGGACGACGACCTTCTGGGCCTCGCCGTTCCAGCTGCGGAACAGCTTCAGCAGGGCCTGGCCCTCGTCACCGCCGACACCCGAACGAGCGGCGATCTCGGCGACGTTGTTCTGGATCTTCTCGACCGCGGACCGGGCCGACTCCAGAGAGGAGACACCTCCCAAGCCCTTGGCATAGTCCGCCCGCCTCTGGCCACTGTCAGCCATGTCGCGCTCCCTTCGTTGAGTGACTCTCATCGCACCGTTGCCCGCTGAGGCTAAAGAGAACTCGTCGCGCGGCGCAACGGATGTCAGGAAGATTTGAGCATGGATCTGCCCGTCAGAATCCTTGCATGCCAACGGAGTTGTCCGAAGGTTTCAGCGAAATGAACGCGCTCCGGCCAAGGTTGGCGTGTTGCGGTCCATACGGACGGGAAACGGGCAGCCGGAGAATCCGAACGGTCATCACGGCCGCCCATTCTCTGAGCTTTATCTGAGGTTTCTCTCCGCCGAGTTATGTTCGAAGCTTTACTTTCCCGCTCCCTTTTCCCTTTCTTCGGCACCGTATGGGGGGTATGCCTGGATCATGGCCGGGAGTCAACTGTGTCGCCCTTGCCGGAAGCGCACCTGGGGGCGGTGACCCTGGGCTCAGCGGCGCCCGAGGCGGCGGCCGGGTCCAGGTCCGCGCCGGTCGGCAGCGCCGCGAGGAGCGGTGCGGGCACCGAGCCGATGTCCCCCTCCCCGTACCCGAGCGCGCTCAGGGAGTCCTTGGCCGGGACGCGGTACTTCACGCCGTTCTCCGCCACCAGGTAGGTCGTCCCCGCGTGCGCCGCGCCGCTGGCGTGCAGGGCCCGGACCAGGGCGCCGCGTCCGGGGCGTACGACGGTGGCGTCCGTCCGGGCGCAGGCCTCGGCCACCGGCTGGGCGGCGCCCTGCGAGACCGCCACGGGGGCGAGCCCGGTGAGCGGCACCAGCACCGACCGGATCCGGGCGCCGCCGTTCCCGCCGTCCACCTGGGCGCAGAGCGCGGTGCCCCGGGGTGCGGACTGCGGGACCGGCGGCGTACGGGGCAGCTCGGCGGCGGCTCCGGCGGCGGCCGTCTCCTTCGCCCGGTGCGTACGGAGCGCGTCGGCGCCGACCTCGCGGGCCTCGGGCGAGCGGCCCTCGTAGGCGTCCTTCTGGGTGGCCGGGTCGCCCAGCACGAGGGCGGCCTCCAGCCGGGACAGCGGCACCAGGCCGTCCTTGCGCAGCAGGTGGTACGTGGACCCGCCGCCGACCACGCTGACCTCGAAGAGCTGGCCGATCCGGGTCGGTTCGCCGCCGAGCACCGGGCCCTTTTCGCCACGCCCCGGGACCTCCGGCGGCTTCAGGGCCGGTCCGGGGGCCAGGGCGTCGAGGAAGGCGGCGGAGACGGGCATGGCCCCCTCGGAGCCGTAACCGAGGGCGTTGCGGGCGTCGGAGGGGCGGTCCAGGGGCAGTCGGCTGCCCCGCCACACCAGGTACTCGGTGCGGTCCGGGCCGGTCACCAGCACCCCGCGGCCGGCGCCGACGTCCTGGGTCTCCAGCGGCGCCCCGGCGACCAGGGTGGTGGCCCCCGCCCGGTCGACCCCGATGCCCGTAACGCCGCCGGAGGTGCTGGGCAGCGCCCCGTCCGGGCCGGTCACGCACATGTGCCAGGCCCCCGAGTCCAGCTGGGCGGGGCCGGGAAGGGTGTCGGGGGCGCCGGGGATGCCGGCCGGGGACCCGACGGGCACGTCGCGCAGCGAGGCGGTGGAGACGTCCACGGCCTTGAGCTGCGCGCCGCCGATCAGCCGGGCCGAGGCGTAGTTGCGCACCGGGTGGAGTACGCCGTCGGTGCCGGTCCACAGGTAGCGGGCCCCGGTCTCACGGTTGACCACCAGGTTCTCGCCCTTGCGCCAGGTCTCGTTGCCGCCGGGGCGCAGCAGCCCGTAGACGGTGGCGCCCGCGCCGATCAGGACGGTCACCAGCAGGCCGAAGACCACACCCCGGGTCGTCCGGCCCAGCGGGCTCTCCGGGGCGTCCGGGTCGGCCGTCAGCAG
This sequence comes from Streptomyces cyaneofuscatus, assembly GCF_033109485.1. Taxonomy (NCBI): domain Bacteria; kingdom Bacillati; phylum Actinomycetota; class Actinomycetes; order Kitasatosporales; family Streptomycetaceae; genus Streptomyces; species Streptomyces cyaneofuscatus. The sequence goes on from NZ_CP137002.1 coordinate 1,668,605, forward strand.
GCCCGAGCTGAGCCTGCCCATCATGAAACCGTGGGCCTGCACCTGGTCGCGCTTGGACTGCACAGCCTCTCCTCAACTCTTCTTCGATGGAACGGCGATGGACCGGCGTACGGGGGTGTTCCGGCCGGGTGGGCCGTACGGGAGCCACTCAGCCGAACAGGCCGCGCAGCCAGCCGAAGAGGCCCGCCACCCACAGGGTGAACGGCAGCAGCGCGACCGCGAGGCCCGTGTGGGCCAGCTCCGCCGCCCGGCCCCAGTACGGCAGCATCCGGCGGCCGGGCACGATCCAGGACGCGGTCACCAGGGCGGCCGCCACGGCGAGCAGCACCGCGAAGACGACCACGCGCCCGTCGGCGTCGCTGTCCACCGCCCAGGCCCGGGCGAGCAGCAGCAGCCCCCAGATCCCGGGCACCGCCAGGGTGAGCCGCTGGCCGATGTGGACCAGGCCCCGGGAGTGCAGGAGCAGCAGCAGGGCCAGCGCGAGCGCGGTGAGCGTCTCGGGGAGGTCCGGGGTGTGGGCGAGGACGGCGAGGGCGGCGGCGGCGATGGTGCCGGTGGCGGCGAAGAGCGCGGTGACCCAGCGTCCGGCGAGTTCGGTGCGCTCGGCGACCTCGTCGCCCGCGTACGGGTCGATGCCTTCCTGGAGCTGTCCGGCGGAGGACGGCAGGGAGGGCATCCGCATGCCGGCCAGTTTGAAGGCGAACGGTGCCACCGCTCCGGCGGCCAGCGCGACGATCGTCGCGACCAGGGCCACGGCGGCGGGCACGTCCAGGCCGGTGTAGCCCATCAGGGCCCCGGAGATCGCGGTGGCGACCGCGACCACGGCGGTGGCCAGCAGGGCGGGGGCGCCGACGGCGGAGGCGGCGAGCGCGAGGACCGCGCCGCCCGCCGCGGCGGCACCGGCGGCGAGCAGCCGGGCACCGACCACCCGGGCCGCGTCGGGGCCGGTGAGGTCGCCGCCGGGCAGCACCCAGCCGACCAGGGCGAAACAGGGGGCGACCAGCAGGCCCAGCGCGGTCGCGGAGAGGCGGTCGCCGACCGCGCGGCTGGCGGAGCCGGCACCCGCGAGGAGCAGCACTCCGGCCACGGCCGCGCAGGCGGCCCGGATGGCGGTGGAATCGGCCACTCCGGGCCAGAACACCAGCACCAGCGCGGCCACGACGGTCGCCACGGCGGTGCCCACCAGCAGGCCCCGGGCGGCACCGGCGTGCCAGGTGTGCAGCCGGCGGCCCACCGTCTCGGCGATGCCGTCGACCAGGTCGTCGAGCCGCGCCTCGGGCAGCGCCTCGGTGTGCGGGCGCAGATGGAGCACGGCTCCGTCGGCGAGACCGGCCTGGGCCAGGGTGGTCTCCTCGTCGAGCGGCGCGTCGCCGAGCCGCTGGAGCACCCAGCCGGCGTGGTCGAGCCCGGCCTCCTCGGCCTCCTCACCGACGTACCGCAGGAGGGTGGGGAGCAGATCGGCGACCGGCACGTCGGCGGGCACGGCCAGATCGATGGTGACGCTCGGCGCACGTACGGTCAGGCGGCACGATTCGGCCACCGCACTGTCGGTCATCAGCAGAACTCTCGTCTTCCGTGCAGGCTTTGACAGGCTTGGCAGGCTTTGACAGGAGGACTTCCCCGGAGAGGGAATGTGCGAACAGTACGGATAAGTCCGCGCGGCGGTGAACCGGGGGGCCGGGCAGGGAAATTGTGCCCGCACACCCGATGGCCGCCACTCCCACGTGGACAGGTCGCGTTCCGTGAATGCAGACTACTGCCTGCGGCCACCGGTCGTACTGCGGAGGGCACTTCGTATCCGGTGGACGCTTGTCCCGCACGGAAGTCGGCCGTCCCCCGCTATCCGCTCGAAACATTCACCCGGCGTTCATCGATGACCCGCCGGTATTCGGTGCGGGCCGGAAAGCCAGTGAACCGGAGGTTCTCTTCCTTGAGTGTCGTGCTGTTTCGCCGCCCCGCCCGCAGGCGCGGGCCGGAGATGCCCGAGGGGCAGTTGACCCTCCAGGAGCCGCCGGTCCTCGCCGAGACCGTGCCCGACACCTCGGCGGTGTGGACCTATCTGCCGATGGCCCTGATGTCGGTGTCGATGATGCTGATGTTCCTGCGCCCCGGCGGCGGGAACGGCGTCTTCATGTATCTGGCGATGGGCGTCATGGCGCTCTCCGCCGGTGCCATGCTGCTGGGGCAGCTGATGCGCCGCTCCAGCGAGCGCAAGCAGCGGCTCAAGGGTGAACGCCGCGACTACCTGCGCTACTTGGCGCAGACCCGTAAGCGGGTGCGGACCACCATCGCGGAACAGCAGCGGGCGCTCGCCTGGCGCCACCCCGAGCCCGCCTCGCTCCGCTCGCTGGCCCGCACCTCCCGGCTGTGGGAACGCCGCCCGGCCGACGAGGACTTCGGCGAGGTCCGGCTCGCGGTCGGCGAACAGCAGCTCGCCCTCACCCTGAACCCGGTCTCCACCCGCCCGGTCGAGGACCTCGAACCCCTCTGCGCACACGCCCTGCGCCGCTTCATCCGCGCCTACTCCACCATCCCGGAACAACCGCTGGGCCTCTACCTGCGCTCCTCGGCCCGGATCCTGCTCCGCCCGGAGGAGACGCCCGGTGAGGAGGCCGGTGCGGAGGGCACGGCGGCCGGTGCCGGCGGCAGCGATGACGTACGGGCGCTGGTGCGGGCCATGCTCGGACAGCTCGCGGTGTTCCACGCGCCCGAAGAGCTGTGGATCGCGCTCTGTGTCAGCGACGAGCGGCGGCCCGACTGGGAGTGGGTCAAGTGGCTGCCGCACGTGCTGGATCCGCACGAGGAGGACGGTGCGGGGCAGGCCCGCCGGATCACCGCCGACCTGACCGAGCTGGACGATCTGCTCGGCGCCGAGTTCGCCGAGCGCCCCGGCTTCGACCCGGACGCCCGCCCGGGCCGCGACGAGCCGTACACGGTGATCGTGCTGGACGGCGTGAGCGTCCCGGAGGGCCATCGCTGGGAGGGCCACGGCTACCGCAACGCCCTGATCCTCGACGTGTCCGGGGCGCTGCGCTGGCGCCCCGGCCGCAACACGCTGCGGCTGACCGTGGGGCCGGACCAGGTGAGCCTGGTGCGCACCGACCGCAGCCGCAAGGAGCGCTCGGTGGAGCTCGGCCGCCCGGACCGGCTCGGCCCGCTCGGCGCCGAGTCGCTGGCCCGGCTGCTCACCCCCCGCCGGATGAGCCTCGGCACGGACATCGCGCAACCGCTGGACAACGACGTCGAGCTGACGACCCTGCTCGGCATCCCCGATCTGCACCGGCACGATCCGCAGACCCTCTTCGACCGGCACACCGGCTCCGGCCGGCTGCGGGTGCCGATCGCGGTCGGCGTGGACGGCCGCCCGGTCGAGCTGGACATCAAGGAGTCCGCGCAGGGCGGCATGGGCCCGCACGGCATGCTCATCGGCGCCACCGGCTCCGGCAAGAGCGAGCTGCTGCGCACCCTGGTCCTGGGTCTCGCCCTGACCAACTCCTCCGAGACGCTCAACTTCGTCCTGGTCGACTTCAAGGGCGGCGCCACCTTCCTCGGTCTGGAGGAACTCCCCCACACCTCCGCCGTCATCACCAACCTGGCCGACGAAGTCGCCCTGGTGGAACGCATGCAGGACGCCCTGCACGGCGAACTCATCCGCCGCCAGGAGCTTCTTCGGTCGGCGGGCAACTACACCTCGGCGCTGGAGTACGAGCGGGCCCGCGCCGCCGGAGCGGACCTCGCGCCGCTGCCCAGCCTCTTCGTGGTGGTCGACGAGTTCAGCGAACTGCTCTCCACCCACCGGGAGTTCATGGAGCTGTTCGTGATGATCGGGCGCCTGGGCCGCTCGCTGGGCGTGCACCTGCTGCTCGCCTCGCAGCGCCTGGACGAGGGGCGCATGCACCAGCTCGAGAGCCACCTCTCGTACCGCATAGGGCTGCGCACCTTCTCCGCGATGGAGAGCCGCGGGGTGCTCGGTGTGCCGGACGCCTACGAGCTGCCCGCCGCGCCCGGCAGCGGCTATCTGAAGTCCGGGGTGGAGGCGCTGACCCGGTTCCGGGCCGCGTACTCCTCGGGGACGTACCGACGTCGTACGGGGGCCGTCGTGCAGGCCCGGGTGGCGAGCCAGGTGGTGCCGTGGACCAGCGGGTGGGTGGTGCCGCGTACCCTGGAGCCGGCGCCCGAGCCGGAGCCTGCGAGCGAGGAGGACGAGGAGGCGCTGCTCGATGTGGCGCTGGAGCGGCTGCAGGGTTCCGGGCCCGCCGCGCACCAGGTGTGGCTGCCGCCGCTGGACGAACCGTCGCCGCTGGACGCCCTGTTGCCGGGCATCGCGGCGGACGAGGAGCGCGGTTTGATCGCGGCGGGGTGGCCGGGCGCGGGGCGGTTGCGGGTCCCGGTCGGGTTGGTGGACAAGCCGTTCGAGCAGCGCCGCGACCCGCTGATCGTGGACCTGTCCGGGGCGGGCGGCCATGTCGCCGTGGCGGGCGGTTCGCAGAGCGGCAAGTCGACGCTCGCCCGGACCCTCATCGCCGCCCTCGCCCTCACCCACACCCCGGCCGAAGTCCAGTTCTACTGCCTGGACTTCGGCGGCGGCGGCCTCTCCCAGCTCGCCGCGCTCCCGCACGTCGGCGGGGTCGCGGCGCGGCTCAACCCGGAGCGGGTGCACCGGGCCGTCGCCGAGGTGATGACGCTCCTCGCGCGCCGCGAGCAGTTCTTCGTGGACCACACACTCGACTCCATGCAGTCCTACCGGCGCCGCCGGGCGGCCGGGGAGTTCCCGGACGAGCCGTTCGGCGATGTGTTCCTGGTGGTCGACGGCTGGTCCACGGTCCGCCAGGACTACGACGACCTCATCCCGAAGTTCAACGAACTCGCCGCCCGGGGCCTCAACTACGGCATCCACCTGATCATCACCACCACCCGCTGGGTGGAGCTGTCCGCGCAGGTCCGCGACCAGGCCGCCACCCGGCTCGAGCTGCGGATGGGTGACCCGATGGACTCCGAGATCGACACCCGTAAGGCCCGCTCGGTGCCGCGTACCGGCGGCCGGGGCATCACCGCCGACAGCAAGATGCACTTCCTCGCCGGCCTGCCCCGGCTGGACGGCAGCGGCTCGCTGGAGGACCTCGGGGAGGGCGTCGCCCACCTGGTCGCGGAGGTCGCCCGGCACTGGTCCGGCCCGCCCGCCCCGCAGGTGCGGATGCTCCCGCACCGCCTTCCGGTCTCCGAACTCCCGGCGCCCGAGGCCACGGAGGGCGGCGGTATGCGCCTGGCGCTCGGCCTCGACCAAGACGCCTTGGAGCCGGTCTGGCACGACTTCAGCCGGACACCCCACCTGATCGCGGTCGGCGACACCGAGAGCGGCAAGACCAACCTGCTGCGCCTGATCACCCAGGGCATCACCGCCCGGTACGCCCCCGAGGAGGCGAAGATCATCGCGGTGGACTACCGCCGCACCCTGGTCGACGCCATCCCCGAGGAGTACCGCATCGGCCACGTCATCTCCCTGGACAACCTCAACGAGACCATCGAGGGCGCGGCCCGGGCGATGAAGACCCGCGTGCCCGGCGCCGACATCTCGCCCGCCCGGATGCGCACCTGCGACTGGTGGACCGGCCCGCGCCTGTTCATCCTGGTCGACGACTACGACATGGTCTCCGGAAACTCCTTCCAGAGCCCCTTCGAGCCGCTCTTCGAGAACCTGACCCTCGGCTTCGAGATGGGCCTCCACCTGGTCGTCGCCCGCAGCGCCATGGGCGCGGGCCGGGGCCTGAGCGACGGCCTGATCCGCCGCCTCGACGAGGCCAACAACCCGGCCGTCCTGCTCTCCTGCCCGCCCACGGAGGGCCGCCTCTTCGGCAACGCGAAGCCGCTCAACCTGCCGCCGGGCCGGGCGCTGCACATCGCGCGGCGCAAGCCGCGGCTGATGCAGACGGCGCTGGTGGAGCAGGCCGGAGAGGTACGCCGGTAAACCGGAGAGTTACGCCGATGAGGCGCCCTCCCCCCGACGGGTGGGCGCCTCTCGCGTTCAGCCCTCGGTCGTGCCGGACCCGGCCGGGCGCCAGCCCCGGGCACGGGCCCGGGTGAGGGCGAAACCGGCCCAGAGGAGGGAGAGGACACCGGCCGACCCGAGGAGCACGAAGAGGGTCGCCCGCCCGGTGGCGCGGTCGGTGTCGGAGGTGTCGCGTACGGCCACGGGCTCGGCGGCCCGCTCCGCACCGGCGGCGGGCGCGGCGGGGTCGCCGAGGACCGTGGTGACGGCGGCGTAGGCGTCCAGCTGGGGCAGGTCGGCCGGGTACGCGGTGGCGGTCAGCCGACGGGTCACGGCATCGGCCGGCTCGTCGGGGTGCGTGGCCCGGACCACGGCTGCCGCGCCGGCCGCGTACGCGGTGGCCACCGAGACGCCTCCCCCGAGGTAGTGCCCGCTCCCGCGCGGGCCGCCGGAGACCACCCCGGCGCCGGGGGCGGCCAGATCGACGTCGGCGGTGGGCAGGGCGCCGTCCGGGCGGGTTCCGGCAGGCAGCATGTCAGCGACCGCGAGGACGCCGGGTTCGCCGGCGGGCCAGTAGGTACGGGAGGGAATCTCGTCGCCCGAGCCCCGGGCCGGCGGCTCCGGGGTGGCGGCGGCGACCACCACCGCCCCGGCCTTGCGGGCCTCGGCGACGGCCCGGGTGAGCGCGGCGTCCTTGCGCGGGAGGGCCACCGCGACCGCGATGACGTCGGCCTTCGCGGCGGTCGCGGCCCGTACCGCCGCCGTGACGAGCGCCGGGTCCGGCTGCCCGCGCCGGTCGGTGCCGCGCAGGGCGAGGATCTTCGCGCCCGGGGCGACCCCGGCCAGCCGGGGGGTGGTGGTGCCGGTCCCGGCGATCAGCCCGGCCAGGAACGTACCGTGCCCGACGCAGTCGTCGGCGGCCTCGCCCTCGGCGGTGACGCGGCCCTTGAGACCGGCGGCCCCGGGGTCGACCCCGGTGGAGACCAGCGCGACGGTGACGCCCGCGCCGGTGGAGTGCCGGTGGAGCCGGTCCAGGTCGAGGCGCTGGCGGGACCAGTCCTGCTTCTTGGCCTTCTCCTTGGAGGCGGGGGTGCAGGCGACGGCCTCGGCCCGGGGGTCGAGTGCGGTGGGCATGCCGGGCAGCTCCTGGCCCTTCGCCCCGTCGGCAGCCGGTGTACGGGTGACAGGTGCCGCCTGGGCCGGGGCGACGGCCGCGGGCAGCATCAGGGCGGCGGCGAGCCCGGCCCCGTACAGCAGGCGGGTCGTCCCCCGCGCGGGCGGCCTCACTGCGGGACCGCCTTCGGGGCCACGGCCGTGACGTCCGCCGGGAGCAGGATGCGCAGGTCGTCCAGGGTGGGCGCGGCCAGCGAACTGAGCCTGCCCGCCTGGCGGGTGACCATCGACTCGACCACCTGGCGGGCGAGCCGGGCGTTGCCGAAGGAGCGGTCCCGGGGCAGCGCGTCGAAGTACTCCTTGAGCAGCGGCCCGGTGCCGGGCCCGCACTCGTACCCCATGTTCGCGGCCTGGGCCCGGACGATGGTGACCAGCTCCTCGGAGGAGTAGTCGGCGAAGGCGATCCGGCGCGGGAAGCGGGAGGAGAGGCCGGGGTTGGAGGCGAGGAAGCGTTCCATCTCGTCGGTGTACCCGGCGACGATGACGACGACCTCGTCGCGGTGGTCCTCCATCAGCTTCAGCAGGGTGTCCACCGCCTCCTGCCCGAAGTCGGCGCCGCCGCCGCGCGGGGTGAGGGTGTAGGCCTCGTCGATGAACAGCACACCGCCACGGGCCTTTTCGAAGACCTCGCGGGTCAACTGGGCGGTGTGGCCGATGTAGCGGCCGACGAGGTCGGCGCGGGCCGCCTCGATCAACTGGCCGCGTTCCAGGACACCGAGCTGGGTGAGCACCTCCCCGTAGAGGCGGGCGACGGTCGTCTTGCCGGTGCCGGGAGGGCCGGTGAAGACCAGGTGGTTGCTGAGCGAGGGGACGGGCAGCCCGGCCGCCGCGCGGTGGCGGGCGGTGGTGATGAGGTTGACCAGGTCGGCGACCTCGCGCTTCACCTCGGCCAGGCCGATCATGTCGCCGAGGCGGGTGAGCGGGTCGTCGGCCGGTGCGGCGGTCTCGGAGGCGGTCGCGGCGGCGGTGGCGGAGACGTCGTCGGGGAGCAGCAGCCGCAGGTCGCGCTCGGTGACCTGCGCCTGGGCGGCGAGCCGGACGGCCTGCCGGTCCACCATCTCCTCGAACACCCCGCGTGCGGCACGGCCGTTGCCGAACCCGGCGTCCCGGTCCATCGCCCCGAAGTGCGCGGCCAGCGCCTCGGCGGTGCCCTCACCCAGCTCGTACTGGTGCTGGGCGCACATGCTCTCCATGATCGCGACCAGGTCCGGCACCGAGTAGTTCTCGAACTCGACGGTCCGCGAAAAGCGGGACGCCAGACCGGGGTTGGAGCTGAGGAAGGAGTCCATCTCGCGGGAGTAGCCGGCCGCGACCACCACCACGTCGTCGCGGTGGTCCTCCATGAGCTTCAGCAGGGTGTCCACGGCCTCACGGCCGAAGTCGGCGCCGCCGTTGCCGCTGTCGGCGGTGAGGGTGTAGGCCTCGTCGATGAACAGCACGCCACCGAGGGCCCGCTGGAAGGTCTCGGAGGTCTTGATGGCGGTGCCGCCGACGACCTGGGCGACGAGGTCGGCGCGGGAGACCTCCACCAGGTGGCCGCTGCGCAGCGAACCCAGCTCGGCGAGGATCGCCCCGAAGAGGCGGGCGACGGTCGTCTTGCCGGTGCCGGGCGGACCGGCGAAGACCAGATGTCTGCTCATCGGCGGTGCGGGCATGCCGAGCTGCTCGCGGCGCTGGGCGAGCTGGGTGAGGTTGACCAGGGTGCGGACCTGCTGCTTGACGTTCTCCAGGCCGATGAGCGCGTTGAGGGCGCCGAGGGGTCCGTCCGCCCGGTCAGGGGCGGGTCCGTCGGCCGCGCCGGAGCCGGCCGGGTCGGTGTTCTCTGCGCTGCCGCTGCCCCAGGCGTCCCGCTTGCCGTTGGAAACGCTGTTGAGGCCTTCCACGGCGAGCCGGTCACCGGGGGCGGTCTGCACCAGGCCGCCGCCCTCGTTCTCCCGGGCGGTGCAGTTGACGAGCGAGACGGGCGCGGTGGACTCCACCCGGAAGCCGTCCTGGGCGCCGCCGTTCGCCTCGCAGCCGCTGAGCGAGGCGAGGGCGCCCTCGCGGAGCAGGAAGCCGTGGCCCTTGGGGGCGTGCACGGAGGTACGGTTGGCGGTCAGTTCGCCGCCCGCGGCGACGACCACGCCCTCCTCACCGGAGATCTCGACGCGGAAGTCGCGGACGGTGACGTTGCCGCCGTCCTCCACGATCAGGCCGCTGGTGGCGGTGTCGGAGACCCCGCCGCCGGCCAGGTAGAGGGTGGAGCCGGAGGCCACCCGTACCCCGGCGCCCTTCGGCCGGACGATCTCGCAGTCCTCGACGCGGCCCCGGGCGTCCCGGGAGGCCGCGATGCCGTCGCCGGCGGGCTCGACCAGCCGGGCCCGGCGCAGCAGCGGGTTGGCGCCGCCGAGCAGCGCGACGGCAGGCGAGGAGCCGATCACCTCCAGGCGGTCCAGCTCGGGCGCCGCGTCCTCCTCCAGGAGCAGCCCGGCCCCTTCGCAGTCGCGGACGGTCAGCCCGGTCAGCGCCGGGGAGGAGGCCCCGGCGACCCGCAGCGCCGCGCCCTGCGCGCCGTCCACCCAGCAGTCCTCGAAGGTGCCGCGCGCCCGGTCGGTGACGACCACGCCGTGCCCGCGTGCGCGCGAGACGCGGCAGCGGCGCAGGACGGGGTCGGTTCCCCCGGCCAGTGCGATGCCGTTGCCGGAGGCGCCGGTGACGCGGACGTCCTCCAGGGTGGTGCGGCCCGAACTGCTCAGGTGGACGCCGGTGCTGGTGTCGTGGACGACGGTCCGGACGACGGAGAGCGCGGAGTTCTCCTCCAGGGCGATGGAGGGCTTGTCGGTGGAGGAGATGTCGCAGTCCTCGACGGTGCCGCGGGTCTCGCCGTTGGCGAGGAGACCGTTGCCGCGGGCGCCGCGTACCGTGCAGTCGCGGATGCGGGCCTCGCCCTGCTCGGCGAGGACGATGCCGCTGGTGCCGAGGTGTTCGAGGGTGCAGGACTCGACAGTGGTGGGCGTGGTGGAGGTCACCACGACCCCCGCGCCCTGCGGGTTGCTCACCCGGCAGTCCCGCAGCGCGAGGGAACCGGTGCCGCCGGCCAGCATCGCGGTCCAGGCGGCGCCGACGATCTCACACCCGTCGAACGCGGCCTGCCCGCGCCGCACATCGACGGCGGGCAGCTCCGAGTCCCCACCTCGCAAGGTGAGTTCGGAGACCATCACGGCGTCGGCGCGCAGCGCGATGACGCTGCCCGAACGCGGCCGGATCTCCACCGTGCCCCGCCCTTCGGCGGCGGTGAGGGTGACCCGGGTGTGGATCACCAGGTTCTCCGCGTACGTTCCGGGCCGGACGCTGATGAGCGCCCCAGTGCGGGCGGCGGCGAGCGCCTCACCGATCGTCGAGAAGCGGTCCCCGGGGCCGACCGACAGTACCTGGCGCGACACGCACCAACCTCCTTGCTACGGCGGCGTCCTGTCCGGACGCCCCTCTTCGCCGGGGCGCGGTGAGGCGGTCCGGCGATGCCATCATGCCTGGCCCGGGGCGGCACGCGGAGGCCGGGAGCGGGGCTCCGGGTCCGCGGACCTCCGGGTCACGTGCTCCACTTCTGGTTGTCGTTGCCCGTGCACTCCCACAGGATCAGGTAGGTGGACGGGCCCCGGTCCCGGCTGTGGTTCGGGATGTCGACACACTTGCCGACGACGGTGTTGACCAGGTCGTGGGCGCCGTTCAGGGTGAACTTCTGGGCGGCGGAGCCGTTGCACCAGGCGAGCTGGATGGGCGTGCCGTTGCCGAAGTTCGCGTTGGCCACGTCCAGGCACTTGTCCTTGGCCCGGATGGTGCCGTCGGAGCCGAAGCGCCATTTCTGGGCCTCGGCGCCGTTGCAGTCCCACATGAACAGCCGCTGGCCGTCGTTGAAGTTGTGGCCGGGTACGTCGAGGCAGCGGCCGGAGAGATGGCTTCGGAAGGAGACGGGCCCGCTGAACGTCACGGCGGGAGCGGCCTTGGCGGGCTGGTTCTTGGCCCCGCCGCTCTCCTTCTTGGGCTGGGCCTTCGGGCTGTCGGCCTTCTTCGGCGCCGACTTGGCGGCGGTTTCCTTCTTCGGCGGTGCCTCAGGGCCGGCTTCCCTCTTCGGCTCGTCCTTGCCGCCGCCCGACGGGGCGGCGGGCGGGGGAATGGCCGGAACGGCGTTGCCGGCCTTCTCGGCCGCCCCCTCGTCCCCCTTCTTCCCCTTCTCGTCCTCGGCGGCCGCGCTGGTCTCGGGCGCGGTGACGGCGAACTCGCCCGGCGCCTCCGGCCCGCTCCCGTCGAGCACGGTCCCGGCCGCCGCCGCGTTCGTCTGCCGGGGCCCGTCGTCGTTGTTCCCGGCGAGCACGAGGAAGGGCACCGACACGAGCAGCGCTCCCACGACCGCAGCGCCCGCGAGTGCGGCCTTGCCCGGCCGCCCCACGGGACCGGCCTGCTGCGGCCGGTCGATGGCGGTGGCGGTCATGGTCCGTACGAGGGCGGGGAGCCGGCTCTGGGCGGCGGCGGAGGCACTGGGGTCGGGGTCGGCGGCGGAGTCGGGGTCAGCGGCGGAGGCGGGGTCGGTCCCGGGAGTTCCGGGGGTTCCGGGCTGAGCCCCGGCGGTCCCGGCCGGGGACTCGGCCGTCGCAGCCGTCGCAGATCCGGAGGTCACGGGACCGGGCTCGGGCCCGGCCGCTGCGGTGCCGGCGGCAGGGGCAGCGGCCTCAGGGGACTTGGGCGCTGCGGACTTCTCACCCTCGGAGGACTGGGGCTCTCCGGACGCCTCCCTCGATGCCTTCGATGCCTTCGATGCCTTTGAGGCGGCGGCCGCTTCGCTCTCCGCCTGTGCGGGCGCGGAAGGGGTCTGCTGGGACGACGACGAACGCGTCACGGGGTCCTCCCTGTGGTGTGGGGCCAGGGTTCGGTCGGATGGGGGCCGCCCGCCCCGGCCACGGGGGCGGGGTCCAGGGGCCCGAGAAGGCTGTCGGCCGGGACGAGCAGGGGTGCCGCGGCACCGGGGTTGACCGACAACAGGGCGCCGGCGGCCGTCACCGACCTGGCCAGCTCCCGTGCGGACAGCGTGTCATGGTGAAGTGCCGCCGACATGAATTCATGTGTGGGCGAGGTGAACAGGAGCACCACCGGCGCCCCGTCCCGCCCGGCGGCCATGAGCGGCCCGCCGTCAGGCCCGCGTACGACGGTGACATCCGCCTCCGCGAGTTCCGCGAGGGCTTCCTCGACCGTGCCGTACCCGGTGGCGGCCCGCTGAGCCGCCGCGTCCACGGGATCGGTGGGCTCCGGCCACCCGAGGACCCGGGCCGAGGGCCGGTAGGCAGGGTTGGCGCGGTACTCCCCCACGCCCCCGCTCTCGTCCGACTGCCACTCCCCCAGCACGGCCCACTCCGGCGGCGTCCGCTCCCCGTTCCACTCCGGATCGACGATCCCGATCCAGTGCCCCGGCGCCCGGCGGGCCGCGTCCTTCACGGCATCGGGCACCAGGGAGGCATCGGGCACCGGCACCGGAGAGGTATCGGGCAAGGCCAACGGAGAGCCCTGCGGGCCCTCTTGCGGCTCTCCGGTCGGATTCTCCACCTGAACTCTTGGCTCCGTACGACTTCTTGAGCGCCGAGCGGTCTGCGCGCACGGCCGACAGTGATCAGATCGGGAAGCCAACAGGATGTCATACGAGCCTCGTTCACGGCGCGCGGCAGGAGATCCGAATGGCCTGGTCATGTGCCCGTTTGCTGCCCGAACGGAGAACTTTCCGGGACCAGTGAGGCGCAGGCGGACAAAGCGCCGGGAGCGTAAAGGGCGAGACACCGCCCACCCTCCCCACGACGGGCTACGTTGGGCGCGCCACCGAGGAGGAGTCACCGCATGCCCCCCGAGCCCCCCACCCCTGGCGCCGGCACCGCGGCAGCCACCGCCGGCGCGGAGGAGTCCACCCCCGCGCCCCCATCTCCCACCGCACCGCCGGAGGAGACCCACACCTCGCCCCCGAAGGCCGAGCCGAAGCCCACCGCCTCCGCCAAGGAGGAACCGGCGGCGAAGGCGCCCGCCACCCCGGAAGCCACTGCCGCACCGGAGCCCGGCGCGCCGGCCGAATCCTCGCCCCCCGCCGCACCGGCCGAGACGGCCAAGGAACCCAAGGAACCCGGGGAGGCCCGCGCGGAGGGCGCCGCCCTGGCAGCGGCCGTCGCAACCGCACCGGAGACCAGGACACTCACGGCCGTCGACAGGGGCCGCCCCCGCACCCCGGTCCTGGCGGGGGCCGTATTCATCGGCGCGGCCCTCGTCGCGATCCCGGTGCTCCTGATGGGCAGCGCGAACGACGAGGAGCCCCGTAACACCGGGACGGCACCGGTCGCGGGAAGCGCCGACACGGTCCTCAACCCCGAGACGGCTCCGGCGGCCCTGGAGGACTACGTGGCGGTGAAACCCACCCCGTCCGCGACCGAACCGAAGAAGATCACCCCACCGAAGGCCGCCCCCGCCCCGGCCGCCCCCGCCCCGCAGCCCGCCACGAGCGCCCCCACCGAGAAGCCGAAGCCCAAGACCTCCCCGGAACCGAAGCCGAAGGCCTCCCCGAAGCCGAAGCCCAAGGCGGCCCCGAAGCCGAACTGGGGCACCCAGACGGTCTCCGCGACCAGCTCCATCGGGGTCGGCCAGTCCTGGGCCACCAACCGCATCCGGATGACGATGCAGCAGGACGGCAACCTCGTCGTCTACAACGAGCAGAACAAGCCCGTCTGGGCGGCGATGACCTTCGGCGAGAACCACCGGGCGATCTTCCAGCCCGACGGCAACCTGGTCATCCACAACGGCGACGACCGCGCGATCTGGGCGTCCAAGACCCACGATTTCGGCGGCGCCCAGATGGTTCTCCGCGCGGACGCCAAGGTGGTGATCGTCCACAACGGGAGGGTGGTCTGGTCGACCTGACGGGGCGGCCGGCGGGTGGACCACCCGCCGACACGCGCCCGGGAGTGACACCCGGTCCCGAATGTCACTCCGGATCGTTCCGGATGCCCCGCCCCGCGCTCCCCCGCCTACCTTGTCGACGGCGCCCGCACGACCGACCCCTCCGGAGCCCGGGGAGCAGCGATGCCGACGACCCTCACCACCGACCGACCACGCGCCACCACGCTCTTCCGCCCCGCCCCGACCGTGCTCGGTCATCAGGAGCGCCAGGTGCTCTCCGCGATCGGCTGCGGCCTGCGGGACGACGAGATCGCCGCCGAGCTGGCCGTCCCCGAGGACACCGTGGCCGAGCACCTCGCGCGCATCCTGGTGAAGCTCGGACTGCGCGACCGGGCCGCCGCCATCGTCCACGCCTTCGACTGCGGCCTGGTCGTCCCCGGCCGTGGCCCCCGCACCCGGTCGGCGGGGCCGGCTTCCCTGACCGTCGCCGCGCGAGCGCCGAGGCCGGCGCCGAAGGTACGGATCTCCCTGCTCGGGCCGGTGCGGGCGTGGCGGGACGGACGCCTCCTCGATCTGGGGCATCTGCGCCAGCAGGCCGTCCTGGCGGCCCTGGCGCTGAGCGCGGGCCGGTCCCTCAGCCAGCAGCAACTGCTCGACGACGTATGGGGGGTGGAGCCGCCGGTCACGAATGTCGTGCCGGTGTACGTGTACCGGCTGCGCAAGGCCCTGCACGACGTGGCCGGTCCGCGTACGGTCATCGAGCGCGGGCTCCGCGGCTACCAGCTGGTCCCCGGTGCGGTCGACGTGGACGTGGCACACCTGCGGGAGCTGGTCACCGGCATCGGGAAAGCCACGCGGGCCGGCGAACCGCTCGAAGTGGTCCGTCTCTGCACCCAGGCTCTGAAGCTGTTCCACGGGGAGCCCATGGCCGGTCTGCCAGGGCCGCTCGCCGAGCTGGAGCGGCTACGGCTCACCGAGCGCAGGATCGCCATCGTGCGGCGGAAGGTCGAGTGGCAGCTGCGCCTCGGCCAGGACGACGAGGCGATCGACGAGCTGTTCGCCCTGACGGCGGCACACCCCGTCGACGAGGCGCTGGCCGCGATGCTGATGCGGGCGCTGTACGAGGGCGGACGCCAGGCCGAAGCCCTGACGGTGTTCGAGCGCGCCCGCCGCCGGCTCGCCGACGACCTCGGGGTCTCCCCGAGCAGGATGCTGCGGCGGGCGCACCAGATGATTCTGCGCGGGGACGAGGCCGGGCTCGGGCTCACTCCCCCGGCCGGTGCCGGTGCCGGCCTCTGATCACCAGGAGGCGGGGTGCCAGGCGCCGTTGTACCACTGCTCGTTGGCGCTGTTGTTGTGGTGGTCCATGTTGAAGTCGTGCGGGTAGTTGTTGATGTGGTTGTGGGGGTACGTCCAGATGCCGGCGGACTCGTCGCAGACGTAGTCCCAGTGGCAGATCGTCTTGACCGGTACGTTGCCGAAGAACCGGTCGGCGCCGGCGAGCGGGGCGCCGACGATGCCGCCGAACGGCACCGATCCCCCGTTGGCGCCCGGGCCGCCCTGGCGCTTGGGGTCCGAAATGAGAATGGCGTTGACCTTGTCGAAGGTCTGCCAGTTCTCGGTGACCCAGGTGTGCACGACCGCGGCGCCCAGGGAGTAGCCACCCATCTTGACGTGCTGGTTCGGACACGCGGCACGCTGGTCGCGCACCAGCCGGTTCAGCTCGTTGACCCCTGCCCGGGCGCTCGCGCCGTTGGGAATCTGCGTGGGGTACCCGACGTGCTGCTGGATGTTGCCGGTGAAGCCGTCGTTGTTCCACGAGCTTCCCGTGCCGCCGACGACGATCGTGTAGGTGCCGTGGCACGGAGCAGCCGCCTGTGCCGCCTGCGCCGTGGACGCCTGTGTCACCGAAAGCCCTGCCGTCAGCAGAAGTCCGGCCGACGCGGCCGCCATCCTCTTCGCTCGCATGCGTTCCTCCCCATGTGGTCTGCCTACGGCTCACGACCCTGGCAGGGGCCGATGACCTCGCGATGAAATGCGCGGCGAGGCCCGATTCCCCAGGCATCAGGCATTAGGCATGAGGCATTCCCAAGGCATTCCATCGGCATTTCATCGGCGCTTCCTACCGTCGGCCGCCAACGACCTCATGCACAGCGGGACTTCACGACGGAAAGGCACACCATGGCAAGAAGCGGCTTATATCGCCTGCTCATGAGAGTGGCGCTGGTCGTCGGCGTCTGGGCGTCGGTCATCGGGCTGACCGCCTCGGCCGCCGTCGCCCGGCCCGAACCCGTTCCGGCGCCGGGCGACGACCGGTCCGGTGTCTCCCGGTACTTCAGCGGGCCCCAGGGCCTGGCCATTCCGACCGCCCCGTGCGATCCGGCGGGTCCGTCCGCCACCGACGGCATCATGGCCGGTCAGCTCAATCCGCAGCTCGACGCGAAGATGGCCGGCTATCTGACCGCGTACAAGATGTCCTGCGCCCGGATGGTCACGCAGGCGGTGAAGGACCGGGGGCTCAACCCGAGGGCCGCGGCGATCGCCATCGCCACGATCATCGTGGAGACGAGCATGAACAACTACTCCCAGGCCGTCGACCACACCAGCATCGGACTGTTCCAGCAGCAGGACTGGTGGGGCTCCCGGGAGCAGCGTCTGAACCCGGCCTACGCCACCAACGCCTTCCTCGACGACATGGAACGGCGGTATCCGGGCGGCTCGTGGAACAACGCGCCGATCGGTGAGGTGTGCTGGCGGGTGCAGCAGCCGAGGGAGGACCTGCGCCACCTGTACGGGATCGAGGCGGGCGACGCGACCCTGATCGCCAACGCGTTGTGGTCCGGTACGAGCGCCGGCCCCAAGCACCCGTACGCCTCCGGCCGGGTCGTGTCCGGGCGGTCCGCGGACGGGCGTCTTGAGGCCTTCGCCGCCGGTGCCGACGGCGTCTACCACGCGTGGCAGACGGCGGCGAACGGCGCCTGGTCCCCGTGGCGGCCGGTGGGCGGCCCGCGCAACGCCCAGCTGGCGGTGGCGTCGAACGCCGACGGACGGCTGGAGCTGTTCGCGCTCTCGGACAGCACGTTCGACCACATGTGGCAGACCGCGCCCAGCGGCGGCTGGTCCGCCTGGAAGAACTTCGGCACCGGGGGGCACCGGCTGGCGGCGGGCCACAACGCCGATGGCCGCATCGAGGTGTTCGCCTCCAACGCGGACGGGGTGTTCCACCGCTGGCAGACCGCGCCCAGCGGCGGGTGGTCCGGCTGGGAGGGCACCCACGGCGGCCCGGCCAACGCGCGGCTCGCCATGGAGAACGCGCCCGACGGGCGGCTGGAGGTCTTCGCGCTGTCCGACTCCACGTTCGAGCACCTGTACCGGACCCGCGTCAACGGGGGCTGGTCCGCCTGGGAGAACTTCGGCACCGGAGGACGTAACGTCGCCGCCAGCCACAACCAGGACGGCAGGCTGGAGGTGTTCGCCTCCAACGCCCAAGGGGTCTTCCACCGCTGGCAGACCGGCCCCTCCTCGTGGTCCGCGTGGACCGGCACCGGCGGGATCCCCGACGCCGAGCTGGCCACGTCGCGGTCGGTCGACGGGCGGGTCGAGGTGTTCGCCATCAACGCCACCACCGCGAGCCACGCCTGGCAGACCCGCCCCAACGCGGAGTTCTCGCAGTGGGAGACCTTCGGGGGCGGCGGCACGTCGATCGGTACGGGCCGCAACGCCGACGGCCGCATCGAGGTGTTCGGTACGAGTCATGCCGGCGTCTACCACCGCTGGCAGACCGGCTTCGCCACCTGGTCGGAGTGGGCCTGGCTGAACGACGCGGGCCCCTCGATGCCTCAGGGCGTCGTGGCAGGCTCCTCCACCCCGAAGGGCCTCGTGGGCGGCTCCGCCCGCAGGTGAGAGCTCCGGGACGCGCGCCCGCCGTCGTCCCCGTGGACCGCATCGGCGGCCGGACGGGACGACGGCGGGCGCTCGGGCGGCACGCACCGGACACACCGGTCGGCGCCCTGGTCGACATAGTTGGCGTAGTTGGCGTAGTTGGCGTAATTAGCGTAGTTGGCGTAAGGGCCCGCCCCGCCCTAGCCGACGGTCTCCCGCCTGTCAGTCCGTAACCTTCCGGGGTCTTCCGGGCCCGCGCGGTTGCTAGCTTCCGTACGGCCCGTCCCCGCACGGCCCCCGGCCGTCCATCCCACTCACCCCGAGATCGCCGGGGGCAGGAGGACTCGTGTTTTCAGGGATTTCCCGACGCGCGCTGACCTGGGCTCTCGCGCCGGCCGCCGCTCTGCTGCTGCCGGCGCTGCTGCCCGCGGCTCCGGCCGAGGCGGCCCGGACCGCCGCCGTGACGCCTGCCACCGTGGCCCCCGACGCCATGGCCCCCGCGGCTGCCACCGCCGCGACCGCGGCCTGCCCGGCCGCCGGTTTCGTCTCCCAGCACTTCCACAGCGGCCACAACGGCGTCGACATCGCCAACGCCGTCGGCACCCCGATCCACGCCGTGGGCGACGGCGAGGTGACCATCTCCGGGTACGACAACACCGGCTACGGCCAGTGGATCCGGGTCCTGCACCCCGACGGGCGGATCTCCGAGTACGGGCACATGTCCCGGCGGGACGTCTCCGTCGGCGACCGTGTCGTGGCCGGCCAGCGGATCGCCCTGATGGGCTCCGAGGGGCAGTCCACCGGCCCCCACCTCCATCTGCGGATCTGGGCGGACAGGTCCACCTCGCGCGGTATCGACCCCGAGGTCCACCTCGCCGAGCGCGGCGTGGTGCTGCCCTGCACCCCGGGCGCGGTCCCGCAGCCCCGGCCGCCGGTCTATCCCGCCGAGTCGGGCCGGGTCGTGTCGGCGCGGTCGGCGGACGGGCGCCTGGAGCTGTTCGCCGCCGGGGCCCAGGGCATCCACCACGCCTGGCAGCGGCGGGCCAACGGCGACTGGTCGGAGTGGGAGTCGCTCGGCGGGCCCGGCAACGCCGAACTCACCATCGCGCCGAACGCCGACGGACGCCTGGAGCTGTTCGCCCTCAACGGGAACACCTTCGAGCACCGCTGGCAGCTGAGCCCGTCCGGCGGCTGGTCGGGATGGGAGAACTTCGGCGGCGGAGGCCGGGACACCGCGGCCGGTGTCAACGCCGACGGCCGTATCGAGGTCTACGCATCGGGCCCGGCAGGCCTCTTCCACCGGTACCAGGTCGCCCCGAACGGCGGCTGGTCGGGGTGGGAGCCCACGGGCGGCGGCCCCGCCGACAGCCGGGTGGAGCTGGGGAAGGCGCCCGACGGACGGCTGGAGGTCTTCGCTCTCAACGGCTCCACCTTCCAGCACCGGTACCAGACCGCGCCCAACGGCCGCTGGTCCGCCTGGGCCGGATTCGGTGAGGGCGGACACGACCTGACGGTCGACCACAACGCGGACGGCCGGCTGGAGGTCTTCGCCTCCGGCCCGGTCGGCGTCTTCCACAAGTATCAGACCGGCCCGTCGAGTTGGTCCGGCTGGGAGCCCATGGGCGGCCCGGCCGGATCGCAGCTCACCAGCGAACGCACCCCCGACGGCCGGGTCGAGGTCTTCGCCATGAACGGCAACACCGCCCTGCACATCTGGCAGAAGGCGGTGAACGCCCCCTACAGCGAGTGGGCCCCCTTCGGGACCGGCGGCACCGAGGTCGTCGCCGCCGCCAACGCCGACGGCCGCATCGAGGTCTTCGGCACCAGCCACGCCGGTACGTTCCACAAGTGGCAGACCGGCTTCGCCACCTGGTCCGAGTGGCTCTGGCTCAACAACTCCGCCGGCCCCGCCGTCGACTGACCCCTCCGCCTCCTCCGCCCCTCCTCCCCCTCCGCTCCTTCCGAAGGAAGCCATGCCTCCGATCAGCAGACGGAGCCTGCTCCGCGGTGCGGCCGGCGCCGGCGCCCTGCCCCTCCTGGGCGCCGGCCCGGCCACCGCCACCGCCCCCGCACCGGTCCCGCCCCCGCGCCGGATCGGCGCGGGTCCCTTCCGTTACGTCTACGACCCGTCCACCTCCACGGGCCCGCGCTATCTCAACGACCACACCCTCATCAAGGCTCACGGCCGCTGGCACCTGTTCGGCATCGTCGGGAACAGCGCACCGCGCGGCGAATCCCCGGACAGCGCGGCGGAGATCTCCTTCGCCCACGCCTCCGCACCGAGCCCGCACGGCCCGTGGACCAGCCACCCCGACGCGCTCACCGTCGACCCGTCCTACTTCGGCGAGGAGCACCTGTGGGCGCCGCACGTCATCGAGGCGGACGGCAGGTTCTGGATGTTCTACGCTGCGGGCGGCGCGGGTGCCAGGGGCGGCGGCGCGGCGATCAACCTGGCGACGTCGACCGACCTGTTCACCTGGACCCGCGAACCGTCCGGCCCGCTGTTCCGGGGCCTGGTGGCCCGCGACCCGATGGTGCTGCGGGTCGGCGGCGAGTGGGTCATGTACTACACGGAACTCTCCGGAACCGGACCCGGTGCCGGCGGGGGCGGCATCGGAGGCGTGGGCGTGGCCAACCACACCGTGGCGTACCGCCGTTCCACCGACCTGCGGCACTGGAGCGATCCGGCCGTCGCGTTCACCGACGCGAGCACGGAGGCGACGGTCTCGGTCACCGAGTCGCCGTACGTCGTCGAACGGGACGGCTGGTACTACCTGTTCATCGGTCCGCGCAACGGCTACGAGGGCACCGACGTCCTCGCGTCCCGCGACCCGTTCCGTTTCGGGCTCGCCGGGTACGCCGGGCATGTGCCGGGTCACGCCGTGGAGGTGGTCCGCGACGGGGAGAACTGGTACGCCAGTGCTGCGGGCTGGTTCCGGAACGGGCTGTACGTGGCCCAGCTGTCCTGGCAGGACACGCCACCGCCGTGGCAGAGCCCCGACAACCCGGTGGCCGGCCTCGACGCGGCCGGCCGGCTGACGGTGTTCGCCCTCGATGCCGGTGACCGCGCGATGCTGCGGCGCGTCCAGCTCGACCCGCACACCGACAGCTGGTCGCCGTGGGAGCCCTTCGGAGGGCCGGCCGGTGCGGTTCCCACGCTCGGGCGCACCCCCGACGGCCGGCTGGAGGTGTTCTCGCTCGCCCCGGGCGGCGCCCGTCTGCACCACCGGGTGCAGCGGCCGGACGGCGGCTGGCACGACTGGGAGGAGTTCGGCGGCCCGGCCGGATCGGCGCCCGCCGTGGCCCGCGACTCCTCGGGCCGGCTGGAGGTCTTCGCCCTCGCCCCCGGCGGCGCCTCCCTCGCCCGGCGGCGGCAGCGGACGGCCGGGTCCCTCGCCTGGGACCCGTGGGAGCCCGGCTTCGGCGGGGCGGCGGGCGCACCCCCGGTGGTCGCGCCCAACGCCGACGGCCGGCTGGAGGTGTTCGCCCTGGCCCCCGGCGGTGCGGGCATCGACCACCGCTGGCAGGAGGCCCCGGGCGGCCCCTGGACCGCGTCCTGGCACCGGTTCGGGACCGCGGCGGGGGCGGCACCCCGGGTGGCCCGGGACGGCAGCGGCCGGCTCACCGTCGCCGCGATCGGGCCGTCCGGCGTGGGCACCTTCGCCCGGCGCCAGGCCGTGCCGAGCGGCGGCTGGGAGGCGTGGGAGCCGCTGTTCGGCTGGAGCGCCGCCGCCCCGGCCCTGGCCGTCAACGCCGACGGCCGGCTGGAGGCGTTCTCGGTCTCACCCGGCGGAGCGCGTCTCGGCCACCGCTGGCAGGTCGCTCCCGGCGGGGACACGCATCCCGGCGGGGAGTTCGGCGAGCCCGGCATCCGGCTCGCCGCCACCCCCACGGCGGTGCGCGACGCCACCGGCCGGCTGCACGTCTTCGCCGTCACCACCGCAGGCCGGATCCGGACCCGCGTCCAGACCGTGCCGAGCGGCGGCTGGCAGCCGTGGACGGCGTTCGGGGACCGTACGGTCGCGCCCCTGGTATCGGGCAGCCCCGCTCTCTGACGCTCCCTCACCGAGCCAGGCCGGGCACGGGGCGTGCCCGGCGCGGGCAGCAGGTTCCGGCCATGAGGCCGAAGAGCGCCCGTGAATTCCCCTGACAGATGAGTATCGTTCCGCTCGTCCGACAAGCGACGCAGGGAATGACGCGGGGAACGGGGGGCGCGGTGAGCGGCGTTATCGTCCATCTGCCGCAGGGAAGCGGGGGCGCCGCCGGCGGCCGGCCGCACGAGGACTCGGTGACGTTACGGCTGGGCCCCGGCGAGGTCGCCCGCTTCGGACGGGGCTCCACCGCGGTCCCCGTGGAGCTGCGCCTCGACGACCCGGCGATCTCCCGGCTCGCGGGGGAGATCCGGGTGACCGACGACCACTGGCAGCTGACGAACCACAGCACCACCCACAGCTATCTCGTGGAGAACCCGGAGGGGGCGGGCGAATACCTGCGGGTGCCGCCGCGGCGGGTCGGGGCGCCGATCCCGTTCGAGTTCTCGCGCGTCGTGCTGCCGACGCGCGGTGATGTCACGATCTCCTTCCAGGTGTTCGCGCCCGACCACGTCTATCTGGACCCGGACGCGATGGGCGGCCCTTGGGGGAACAGCACGGTCACCGCGTACTCCCTGAACGAGACGGCCACGTACTTCCTCGTCCTGGTCGCGCTCTGCGAACCGCGCCTGCGCGACCAGTCGCGCGTGGCGGTCCCGACCACGCCCCAGATCGTCGAGCGGATCGGCGGCCACGTCACGGGTGGTGAGCTGACCGCGCGGGCGGTCAGCTCGCACATCGACTACCTCGCGGACGAGAAGCTCCGCATCGGCGCCCCGGGCGCCCACGAGCCGGGCAAGGGAGAGCGCCGCAACGGCAAGCGGGAGGAGATCGTGGGGCTGGCGCTGCGGTTCGGGCTCGTACGGGAGGAGCATCTCGCGCTGCTGCCGCCCCTGACGGGGGCCGGCGGGCGGGAGCGGCAGGCCGCGCGATGAGACCGCCGCACGGCCCGCCCGGCATCACGGACGGCGACCGGGCGGACCCGCTCCCGCCCGGCCACCGCGTCGGGGACTGGGTGGTCACCCGACTCATCGGCTCCGGGGGCTGGTCCACGGTGTACGCGGCGCGACCGGCCGGCGAATATCGGGTCCGTGCCGACGGACATCCGCACCGTACCGGCGGACATCCCGACCGTACCGGCGGACATCCGGACCGTACCGGCGCGACCGCCGTGCCTCCGGGCCCCGCCGACGTCGCACTCAAGATCATGCCGACCGCCGGACTCGCGCCGCGCCAGGTGCGCAGGATCGTGGAGTCCGCCCGCCGCGAGGTCGAGCTCGGAAGCAGGGCAGGCCATCCCCGGTTGATCGGGCTCCAGGAGTCGTTCGTCCTCACCGAACCCGGCCACCCCTCCCTGGAGGGCGCGATCGTGCTGGTCATGGAGCGGGCAGCGGGCAGTCTGCGGGAGCTGATCGACGCGGGCGTGCCCGAGGACGACCGCGGCGGGCTGATCGCGGGCATCTGCGAGGGGCTGGCCCATCTCCACCGCTCGGGCTGGGTCCACGCCGACCTCAAGCCGGAGAACGTCCTGCTGGGCGGGGACCGGTCCGTGAAGCTCTCGGACTTCGGCCTCGCCACCGAGCTGACGGGGACGCACGGTTACGTGCCGCCCCTGGGCACCCTGGACTACTTCCCCCCCGAGCGCTGGCGGGCACCGCTGGGCGAACTCGGCGTACGGGTCCGGCCGACCGCGGACATCTGGGCCCTGGGCATCGTCATCCACGAGGTGTTCGCGTCCGGCTCCTCACCCTTCCCCGGGGCCACGCCCATGGCGCGGGGCGCCGCGGTCCAGGAGTACGGCCAGGGGCGTGCGCCGCTGCGCATGGACCACGCCGTACCGCCGTTCTGGCGTGCGCTGGCGGCCGACTGCCTCGCCCCGACCCATGAGGCCCGGGCCCGCCACACCGCCGAGAGCCTGCTGGCCCGCATCGCCGCCCACCGGGAGACCCCCGGGGCGGGGGCGGGGGCGGCACGGCGGGGTCCCCGGGCCCACAAGGCCGTCCTGGCCACCGCGCTGTGCGGGATCGCCGGCGCGGCCCTGTACTCGGACGCGGTACGGGCGGCCACGGCCACGGCGCCCGCCGGCACGGTCCAGGTGTACAACGCGGAGCGGGACTGCCGGGGACAGTCCGTGCGGGACCCGCGCTGCAGCCTGGGGCTCGCGATCGATCCCGTGCGTCCCTACACGGCGGAGAACGTCGTGGCGACCAGGGTGTGGCACGGCGACGTCCTCGCCGCCGACTGCCAGGTGGCCGACGGGGAGACGATCATCGACGAGGAGGACCGCCGGTCCACCCACTGGTTCCGCGTCCGCCTGCCGCCCGGCTCGGAACCCGCCACGGCCTGGCTCCCCGCCGTACGCGCCAAGGACGGCACGGCACTGCCGGAGTGCTTCTGACGCTGCCGGTTCCGGCCGGGAGGGCACGGGCCGTCGGCCGAGCTCACCCCCGTGAAGCTCGACCCCGGCCCGACCCCGTCCCGGCGGCGGCCCGGCGGCCACCCGCCCCCTCGACACTTCAGTGGCGACGAAGCATTGGTAACGTACACCAGAGTGACTGCCCGACGTCAACCAAAGTGTCGCCGGGGTCAGCCCTGAGGGCTTCGAGAAACACTGTGGTGGGCCAAGGCCCGGCATCACGCCAAGGAGGTCGTGTACGTGGAGGATGACCGGTCACCCACCTTCGCCCAGCTGCTGGATCACCTCTTCCGCGAGGTGCACCCCCCTTCCCGGGGGCCCTACACCTACGCGGAGGTCGCGGAGGGGATCCGTAAGGCCGCGACCGGGGAGGGCCGCGGGGTCACGGCGAGCGCCATCCAGCAACTGCGCACCGGCGCCAAGCGGAACCCGACGCGGCACACGATCAAGGCCCTGGCCGACTTCTTCGGCGTACCGGCGGGCTACTTCGTCGACAGCGAGGCGGCCGAACGCACGAAGGCGGAGATCGGCCTCCTCGCCGCCATGCGGGACCAGGACGTCCGCAAGGTGGCCCTGCGCGCCAACGGACTGAGCGTGGACAGCCTGAAGATGCTGTCCACCGTGATCGAACAGGCCCGGAGACTCGAAGGGCTCACCACCGACGACGGCCCGCAGGACCTGAACCTGGACGACTGAACCGCTGCACCGGGCGGCGATCGCACGATCCCTGCCCCGTGACGAACCGACGAACCGACGAACCGACGAACCCCCTGTGGCCGCTCATCGCCAGGGGGGCATCAGGCGTTTCCCGGGACAAGCCCGGCATCCCGGTCCGCGCAGCGCCTCGCGGCGGCACCCCACCCTCGGAGCGGAGTCGCGAACATGTCAGCATTGGTGCGCTCACACAGAGCTACCCAGGAGAGATCCGCCCCGGCCGGCCACCCCCGACCGGCGTGACCGGAGTGAGGACATGGACTTCGAGCAGCTTCGCGCCGCGTGCGAGGCACGCGTCGAAGCGCTCGGGCTCCCGCACCGCTTCAGCACCCGCGACCTCCGCGACGCCGTGGCCGAACAGCGCGGACGCCCCATCATCCTGCGCCCCCTGAGCACCCTGGGCGCCCTGGACGCCCCGTGCGGGATCCGTCTGGAGACCCCGGACGCCGACCTGTTGTTCTACGAGGAGGCCACCTCCCCCCTCCACCAGAATCACATCCTCGCCCACGAGATCAGCCACATCGTCTGCGACCATCCCGGCAGCCTGGAACTGGACCAGGACACGCTGCGCGCGATCGGGTTCGACCCCACTCTCGTACAACGCATGTCCGGCCGAACCAGCTACACGAGCGAGGACGAACGCGAGGCCGAGGTGATGGCCAGCGTGATCCGCCAGCTCATGTACCGGGGACGCGAGGGCCCGCCGAGCCGGCCCGCCAGGGGCGCCGAGAGCTGGGACGCGCTGTTCGCCGAGCCACACAGGAAGAAACGCCACCGGAAATGATCAATGTCCTGTTCACGGGCACGGCCGTCGTGCTGCTGTGCTTCGCCGCGTACTGGGTACGGGGACGGGGTGGCCACCGCCCCAGGGGCACCTGGGCGATGGCGGCGCTGCTGACCTCGTTCGCCCTCGCCTTCGCCTCCTACGCGCCCGCCGTGGAACGCGCGGTCGAATCGGTGGTCCCGCACGTCGCCCGGCTCCTCAGCAACACCTTCACCCTGACGGCGGCCACCGCGGTCCTCGCCTTCCTCTTCCAGCTCAATCTGGACCAGGAACGGGCCGACCGGCAGATCCGACTGCGCGTCATCGCGCTCGCGGTCTCCGTCACCGGTATGACCGCCTTCTTCGTCGCCGAGCAACTCACCGGACGTAACCCGGTGTTGTACGCGTGCTATGTGCTCATCTACATCTCCTACCTGGGGTACACGGCCAAGGACTTCCTCCTCCAGACCTGGGCCCAGTCCAAGCGGTCGTCCCGGCGCAGCCAGCGCTGGGGCCTGCGCACGACCTCGGTCGGCTGTGGCTTCGCCCTGCTCTACGCCGCGTACAAACTCTTCGCCCTGATCTCGATCGGCCTCGGTCTGGGGCTCATTCCTGACCACGCCCGGTGCTCGAACCCGGTGACCCCCTTCCGCTGCGCCTTCAGCGTGACCGCGCCCGCCGTCGCCGTACTCCTCATCACCGCCGGACTCACCCTCCCCGCCCTGCTGTGGCCGCTCAGCCGACTGCGCCGCCGCCGCTGGGAACGCAACTCGTTCACCGCCCTGGAACCCCTGTGGCGCGAGGTCACCTCGGCGGTCCCCGAGGTCGTGCTCGACCCGGGCACCACCGAAGTCGACGCCCATGACGTCGACTTCCACCTCCACCGCCGGGTCATCGAGATCAACGACTGCGTGCTGGCCCTGCGCCCCTACCGCCGGACATCGGTACGGGACGCCGCCGCGGCCGAGGCCGCCCGCCGGGGAACGGCCGAAACCCCCGAGGGCGAGGCCGAGGTGGAGGCGGCGGTCATCGCCGCGGCCGTCGCCGCGAAGCGCACCGGACGCCCCCTCGAAGGCGACGAGGCCCCGCCCGCCGCCGGCACCCGCTCCCGCAAGGGAGACCTCCCGGCGGAGACCGCGTGGCTGCTGCTCGTGGCGGAGGCCTACGCACGGCACCAGGCACCGGACAACGCGCAAGCGACCTCGCCGAGCCACCCAGCACCCATGAACACGGGAGCGTCCTCATGACCGCCCCGCGGCAGGACCCCCTGCGCGACCCGCGCTTCTTCACCGACCCCTACCCCACCTACGACCGGCTGCGCGAACGCTGCCCGGTCCAGCGGATCCCCACGGGCTCCGGCGGCCACCACGCGTACCTCATCACCGGCCACCCCGAGGCCCGCGAGGCGTTCACCGACCCCCGCCTGTCCAAGGACACGGCCCGCTTCTTCGCCGACCGCCCCTCGAACCGCGACCTGCACCCGGCGATCTCCCGCAACATGCTGGCCAGCGACCCGCCCACGCACACCCGCCACCGACGGGTGGCGACGCCCCTGTTCACCACCGGACGCGTCCGGGCACTGCGCCCGTACGTCACCCGGGTGGTCGAGGACCTCACGACGGCCTGGCGACCGGGCCAGGAGGTCGACCTGGTGGCGGAGCTCGCGCTCCCCCTCCCCATCACCATGATCTGCGAACTGCTGGGCGTCCCGGAACCCGACCGCGCCGAACTGGCCACCTGGTCCCACGCCCTCTTCGACGCGACCGACACCACCGTCGTCGACACCGCGTCGCACCGCATCGGCAACTACCTCACCGATCTCGTCGACACGGCCCGCGCCACCCCCGACGAAGGCCCTCTCGCCTCCCTCGTACGCGACTGCGAGGAGGGCGGCCTCGACCGGGACGAGACCGTGTCCCTGGCCGCACTCCTCGTCGTCGCCGGGCACGAGACCACCACCCACTTCATCGGCAACGCCGTCCTGGCCCTGCTCCGGCACCCGGAGGCGTTCGACCGGCTGCGCCGGGACCCGGACCTGATCCCCGGAGCCCTCGACGAACTGCTCCGCCACGACTCCCCGGTGAGCGTGGCCACCTTCCGCCACAGCACGGAGGACCTGAGCATCGGCGGGACCGACATCCCGGCGGGCTTCCCGGTCCTCATCTCCCCCGGCGCCGCCAACCGCGACCCGGCCCACTTCCCCCACCCGGACCACCTGGACCTCGACCGCGACGCCACCGGCCACCTCTCCTTCGGCCACGGCATCCACCGCTGCCCGGGCGCCCCCCTGGCCCGCGCCGAGGCGGAAACCGCCCTCCGCACCCTGGTGACCCGCTTCCCGAACACCCGCCTGGCCATCCCCGCGGACACCCTCACCTGGCGCCGAACCCGCCTCACCAGGGGCCTGGCCACCCTGCCGCTGATCCTCGGCTGACCCACCTGGTGCAGGATCATGAACAGTGAGGCGATGTCGCTTCACCGAAAGTGAGGAGGAACTTCGGGTGATGGCGCGCACGATCCTCGCGCGCTTCAGCGGCACTGCCAGTTTTCACACCAACGTCAACAAGCCCGGACATGTGAGCGGCACACTCGACTTCACGTCGTCGAGCTGGGCGTACAGCCCGCTCACCTGTTTCCACAAGGGAAACAGGTCGAGAGACGCCCCCTCATACGGAAAGCAACAGGTGAGAGGTTCGCTCGGCGCCGAACGCTCCACCCCGGGCCGGAGCGTCACGGCTGCAGGCCCGCTTACGCCGCCGTTCGCCCCGCCCCGGCCACTTGAGTTGCCCTACGCGATCGACGTCCTCCGAGCCGGCCGCCGAAGCCCCCTCGCGGAGATCGGCCTCAGCCGACGTCCCGGCGCGCGAACCGCCACCAGGCCGCCGCCGCGACGGGGAGCAGGTGAACGGACAGGGCGAGGAACGCGGTGGTCGCGGTGGTGCCCTCCCGCATGGCCAGGCAGGCGGCCTCGCCGACGCAGGTGGTCCTGTCCGTCTCCATCAGCAGACGCTCGTTGAGGACGGCGAACGTGATCCCGGAGAGCTGGTACTCGGCCAGCGCCGGGAGGTACTCCTGGACGATGCGGCCGGACGCGACCAGATAGGCGAGGGCGATACCGAGGGCCGTGGTCGTGCGGCGGGTCAGCATGGCGAGGGAGTAGCCCAGCAGCGCCATCAGGCCGACGAGGACCGCGCCACGCGCCCCGATGACGGCGAGCACCGTCCAGTACCGCCCGTCCGCGTCAGCCAGGGACCCCTTGAAGCCGGCCACACCCAGCAGGAGGGGCACGAAGAAGACCGAGGTCAGGACGGCGGTGGCGGTCGCGACCGCGGTGACGAGCAGGCCCCTGGTGAGGAAGAGACGGGTGCGCCGGGGCTCGGCCGCGGTGAGGGTGAGCATCACACGGGACGACCAGTCGGCACCCCCGCTGAGGACACCGAGAACCAGGGCGGCCAGTGACAGCCCCGACAGCACGGCGCGCAGGTCGACGAAGGACGCCTTCGTCATGAGGTAGCGGGGGTCGTCGAAGAACTCGCGAGGGGACAGGGTCTCGACCGAGCCCGCGGGCCGGGTCGCCGCTTCCTCCGCGTACGTACGGTAGGCCGCTTCGGCCGCCCGCCATGCCGCCGCCACATCGGTGTGATGGCTGAGGAAGGCGGATACGGCGAGGGCCAGGAGGATCGCGGGGAGCGCGAGGAGGCCGTACCGAACGGGCTTCGGACTCAGTACCCGGTGCAGTTCGGCGCGGACGAGGCGGCTCAGGGGCGGCGGCGAGGGTTTCGCCAGGAGGGTCATCAGCCGACGTCCGTTCGGGTGGAGCGCCACAGGGCCAGAGCGAGGACCGGGAGGAGATACAGGAGGATCCCGGCGAAGCCGTCGAAGGCGGTCAGGTCGACGTGGGTCGCCGCACAGCCGGGGCCCGAGATGCAGTCGGACTCCGCCATCGGGATGACGGGCTTCTCGTTGAGGACGGCGAAGGTGAGGCCGTCCATGTCGTACTCGGCCAGTCGCGGCCCCCGCCCCCCGAAGACCCGGCCCGCGCCGGCGAGATAGAGGAAGGAGATGGCGAGGGCGGCGGGGACGTGGCGCGTCAGCACGGCCAGGCTGTAGCCGAGGAGGGCAAGGAGGCCCACGAGCACGATGCCCCGCAGGAACTGGCTGGCCAGCACCGCCCAGTACGCGGCGTCCAGGCCCTCCGCACTCCCCCGTAGCTGAGCCGCGAGCAGCAGACACGGCACGAGCAACAGCCCGCACAGAGCGGTCACCGCCATGGAGAGACCGCCGACCAGCACACCGCGGGTGAGGAAGAGCCGGGCACGCCCGGGTTCGGCGGCGGTGAGGGTGAGCATCACGCGCGAAGCCCAGTCGGCGCCGCCACTGACGATCCCGAAGACCGTGGCCACCGCGCAGAGACCGAGCAGGACGGTGCGCAAGTCACCGAAGGAGAGCGATTCCATCAAGTAGCGCGGGTCGTCGAAGAAGGAGTCCGGCCCGATGCTGCCGGTCGGCATGCCCGTACGCGCGGCCTGCTCGATGAACTCCCGGTAGCGCGCGTCCGCTTCGCGCAGCGCCGGGCCGGTGTCGACGCTGTGGGTGAACAGCTTCGACAGGCCGAAGGCCAGGACCAGCAGTGGCAGCGCAGCCGCGACACGGCGTACGGCCGGGGGCGCGGTCAGCCGGAACAGCTCGGCCCGCACGAGGCGACGCAGGGGCGGGGCGCCGAAGCCGCGCAACTGGTCAACGGCGGTCAAAAGAACCGTCCTTAGCCGCGGCGTCGGCTGCCCGGATCGCCGCGACGTAGATGTCCTCCAGGGAGACGGACTCCACCAGCAGCTCGCGCGGATACAC
Source organism: Streptomyces cyaneofuscatus (assembly GCF_033109485.1). NCBI lineage: Bacteria > Bacillati > Actinomycetota > Actinomycetes > Kitasatosporales > Streptomycetaceae > Streptomyces > Streptomyces cyaneofuscatus. Next base: position 1,699,381 of record NZ_CP137002.1, read on the forward strand.
GTCCTGGGCGGTCAGCAGCCTCAGCACCTCGGGTGCATGCGGATGCGGCCGGGGTGCGGGCATCCGCAGCTCGTCCGTACCGCGCGGGCCTGCGGCCCGGGTGAGGGTGTGGCCGTGCCGTTCCAGTACGGCGACGGCCTGCTCGGTGACCGTGTCGTGCACCCGCACCACCAGGTGCTCGGTTCCCCGGGAGATCAGCTCGGAAACCCCGGCGTCGCAGATGACGCGGCCGTTCCTGACGATGGTGACCCAGTCGCAGACCAGCTCGACCTCGGCCAGGATGTGGGAGGAGACGACCACGGTCATACCGCGCTCGTCGCGCAGCCTCTTCAGCAACTCCCTCATGTCCCGCACGGCTTCGGGATCGAGCCCGTTCATGGGCTCGTCGAGGACGAGGAGTTCGGGTCCGGAGATCAGGGCCCCGGCCACGCCGAGCCGCTGCTTCATGCCGAGGGAGTACCCGGAGTAGGCGCGCCGGGCGGCGTGGGTGATCCCCACCAGTTCCAGCGCCTCGGCCACCTCGGTGGGGCCCGCGCCGTGCAGCTCCCCGATCAGCCGCAGGTTGTGCTCGCCGGTCAACGAGGTGTTGAACGCCGGCCCTTCGATGAGCGCGCCCATGCGACCGGCGACGTACCGCTGGTCCTTGGGGAGCGCGTGGCCGAAGGCGTGAACACTGCCGCTGTCGGGCCGGACCAGACCGAGGAGAGTTTTGAGGGCAGTGGTTTTTCCTGAGCCGTTCGGTCCCAGAAGCCCCACGATCGAACCCCGGGGAATGGACATGGAGAATCCGTCCAGGGCCTGCTGCCGACGTCCGCGCGCGGTGCGGAAGGACTTTCGGACGTCGTCGAAGCGGACGAGCGCGTCGGAGGGCCCGGCGTAATCGGGCTCCTGCGTCACGCGGCTTTGCCAATCTTTCCGGTCTTGGGCTCGGGGAAGGTCACAGAGCAGTAGCCCGTCCTGTTCCCCGCTTCCCACGAATCCTTGTTGAGCGGCACGAAAAGCAGTCCGATCATGGATCCCTTGTTCTTCGAAACGAGGGGGTCCAGTACGGGAGCGCAGAGGGTGCGCATGGCGTCCATGACGCCGCGATCACCGGGGAACGGGCTTTCCCCGCTTTCGGGGATATCAGCCTCGGACAGAATCTCGAATCGGTGCGGCGTAGCGCAGTCCACTGTGCCGACTTCCTGGTCCGAGCGGACATCTCCCTGGAAGTTGGAACACATGCCGACCTTGAGATCGGCATACGGGATGGGAGTTCCGTCCGGCAGATCACTCATCGCATCGCGGGAGTTCGCGGACTGCTCCGCCCCTGGAGCTGGGTCCTCCGCTTCCCCCTTTGTCGTGGCGCAACCCGACAGCATCAGCGCCGTCAGGGCGACTGTCGCCAGCGGTAACGTGAGGTGATGACGCATGCCTGGTTCGCCTTCTGGTCCGGGGACGCGTGGTGCGGGTGAACTTCCACCCGCACCACGGCATTTGATTCAAGCAGTCGGAAAGGCTAGCACTTGCGCGTACCGTAGTACGAGTCCCAGGTGTCGCCGTCACTGCCGCCGTTGTTGTCCGCCCACCAGTCGACCAGGTCGCCGGCGATGTAGCGGACGTAGCGGTTTCCGGTGTTTACCCTTCACCGCGGCAATAGGGGTAGTCAACGGGAATTAAGGCGATGACTGGTTCAAGACAGCGCCACGCTGAGCAATTCCAACGGAGGGGCCACCTCCATATTCCCTCTACGCGATTGAGGGGCCGGCCGAGGCGGGACAATGCGGGCGGAAGTCACAGCTCCGTCCGCACAGTGAGTGATCACCCTCTGCGGGCCCCGTCGTCCGTAGCGGGTAAGGCTGTCTCGATCTCGGCCCCGGCAAAGTCGGAGGGAGGCCGTGCAAGGGGACAGGGACCGGCCGACAGGCCGTTCAGTGACCCCGGACGGGCCACGGCCCCGGACGACGCCCCGTTACCCTCACTCGTGGCCCTCCGCCTCCCTCTTGGCCCTCCACCGGCAGGCCGAGGGCAACCGGGACCTCCCGCGCTTCGGTGAACCCGTACGTTCATCGAACTCCGCCCCTGACGACGCGAGCATCGGCCCGCTCAAGACCATCCGGGCGACGGGGGTGGACCGGGACCATGCCTCGTCCGGCGGGACGGAGCTCTAACGAGGGGTGGCGGTGGGCGGTGGGCGGCGATCCCGCGCCGACTACCCGGCTCCGGCTTCACGCATGGTCCGCCTCCGAGCACCCTCGCTGGGCTCTGCAGCCTCGGGCGGCCTGCGAGTGTCGCCCCTCCGCTCGCAAGAAGAGCAGCCTGATGGCGCCCGGAGCGTCAAACGAGCGTCGCAGCGGACAGTCCGTGCCGCTGAGGCGAGCCGTTCACCCCACCTCGCCACCCTCGCCGGCGCCGACGCCCGCTTCGAACGAGGCCGTTGTGCACCGACACCCCCAACCCCCACAGACACCACCCCGGAACGGACGGTTCATGGGCGTCAACACGCCATTCTCAGCTACCTGTTGTGACTGAATGAGATCAACACCTCAACAAATGAGGTTAGTTGACCTACGCTTTGCATGCCCTCAATCCCGAACGTGGGTTCGACATGTCGTGAAAGGTTTCGCTTCTCGTGGCTGGTACCGCTGTCCGCAGGGTCGTCAGGTCGGGACCGCCGCAGTGAGCCGACCGTCGAGGTCGAGGGAGCCACGACGCGACCTCGGTGCGCGCGCCGCCGTCGCCGGATGGGCCGTCTCCCTGCCGGCCGCCGCCGGTGCGGGGTGGGCCGCCGTCAGCGTGGACGCCGAGTGGCACCAGGCCCTCGCGGGAGCCTGTGCCGCGGCCGTCGCCCTGCTGATCGCCCGCGTGCTGGTCCTCACCCGGCGGCTGTCCACCGAACGCGCACGCCATGCCCGGGAGGCCGAAGTGGCCGCCGCCCGGGGCGCCGAGGTGGCGCACCTGGCGACGGTACGCGTCCCGGCCATCGCGGAGCGGCTGCACACCGGACAGCAACTGGACGGCGTGCCGGGGCCGATGGCGCCGCCGGAGGAGACCGGTGAGGAGTTCGCCCGGGCGCTGGACTCGGTCGTCGTAGCGCTCGGCTCGGACACGGCCGTGCACCGCGAGCGCGCCCTGCGCGACTCGGTGCAGGCCGCCTTCGAATCCGTGGCGCGCACCATGCACGTGATGGCGACCGTGCAGCAGCAGGTCCTGGACGAGGTCGAGCGCTCCATCGAGGATCCTCTCCTGATGGCGAACGTGATGAAGGCCGACCACGCGGCCTCCCAGATGACCCGCAAGGCGCAGACGCTTCTGGTGATGTGCGGAATCTGGCCCGCCCGTCGGGAGACCCGGCCGGTCTCGCTCTACGACTGCGTACGGGGCGCCCAGTCCCGGATCGTGGAGTTCGGGCGGATCGAGGTGCACGGCGGACAGACCCTGTACGCGGTGCCCCCGGCCGCGGAGGGGCTGATGCACTCCATCGCCGAGCTGCTGGAGAACGCCACGGTGTTCTCACCGTCCAGCTCCCCCGTGGTCGTCAGCGTGCGGGAGGTGGGCTCCGGTGCGGTCATCGAGATCGACGACGCCGGGCTCGGGATGCCGCCGGACGTCCTGCACCAGGCCCTCGGCCATCTCCGCGACGACCTTGACCTGACCCGCCTGGGTGCGGTGCCCCGCCTCGGCCTGGCGTCCGTCGGGCGCTGGAGCCGGGAGCTGGGTTTCAGATTCCCGGCGTCCGGCACGCCGTGGTGGTGTCCGAGGACGGGTTGCGTCTCGGCCACGCCTCCGCCGAGAACCTCTCGGGTCCGGTGGCCAGCCTGAGCGTCGCCGACGCGGAGTCGCTCTCGGCGGCCGGTGCGGCGATGACCATGACGGGCCGGTCCACCAGCGCGCTGCTCTTCGGACGAGGCGCCGGAACACGCCAGTTGATGCTGGAGACCGACCAGGGTTTCGTGCTGTTCACCCATGCCGGGGTGGGCGCGCACCTGGGGGTCGCCACCGAGCTGGACGCCGACGTGGGCCTGGTGGCCCAGCAGATGCAGTTGCTGGTCGCGAAGATCGGCGCACACCTGAGCAGCCTGCCCCGGGACGAGGCCGCCGCGACGTGATGGCAGAGCGGCCCGAGGTGCCGAGGGCCTCGGCGATCCGCCCCTACGTCATCACCCGCGGCCGCACGGAATCCGAGGGCGAGCCGCTGTCCTGGGAATCCCTGGTGATGACGGCGGAGGCGGCATTCCCCGCCACCCTCCAGCCGGAGCACCTCGCCATCCTGAAGCACTGCGAGGGGCTCATCTCGGTCGCGGAGGTGGCCGCTCACCTCGGCCAGCCGTCATCGGTCGCGCAGGTGCTGCTCTCCGATCTCCTGCGATGGGGGCTGATCGTGACCCGGCCGCCCATCCCGCCGGCCGAACGCGCCGATGTGACCATGCTCAGAAAGGTCCTCCATGGTCTCGAAAGCTGTCTCTGAAGCCCCGGCCGAGGCCGGCCCGCCGCCCGCGGCGGCCGGCGGGAAGTACCTCGACTCGAACGTGTCGGGCGCGGCGAAGATCCTGGTCGTCGGCCCGCTGGGAGTGGGCAAGACGACGCTGATCGGTACGGTGTCGGAGATCGAACCGCTCTCCACCGAGGCGTCGATGACCAGGGCGGGCGTCCGGGTGGACCCGTACGCCGGGGACAGCGGCAAGAAGACCACCACGGTCGCCCTGGACTTCGGCCGGCTGACCATCGACGGCGATCTGGTCCTGTATCTGTTCGGCACTCCGGGCCAGCAGAGGTTCCTGCCGGCCTGGCGGGATCTGGCCAAGGGGGCGCTCGGCGCGCTCGCGCTGGTGGACAGCCGGGACCTGGCGGCTTCTTTCGACGCGCTGGACAACCTGGAGGATCTGGACCTGCCCTTCGCGGTCGCCGTCAACGTCTTCCCGTCCGGCCCCCGATACGACGCCGACGACATCCGTACGGCCCTCGACCTGCTGCCCGGCACCCCGCTGGTGACCTGTGACGCCCGGGACCGGGCCTCATCGATCCGGGCGCTGATCGCCCTGGTCCGCCACCTCATCCACGTCGCCACGGAGTCCTCATGAGCACGCCGCACCCCACGGCCCGGCCGGCCGCCGGCTGCCCCGTCACCGGCGCCCCCGTCACGGGGGCCGCGCTGTACGGGCCCGGCCTCGACGGCAACACCATGCCCGCGCTGTACGAGGAACTGCGCGGCACGCACGGCCCGGTGGCGCCGGTGTCCGTGGCCCCCGGCATCGACGCCTGGCTGGTCCTGGGCCACCGCGAACTGCTCCGGCTCACCCGCGAGGAACAGGATTTCTCGCACGACCCGCGCCGGTGGAGCCTGCTGCGCGAAGGTCGGGTGCCGGCCGACTCGCCGATCCTGCCGATGGTCGGCTGGCGCCCCGCGCTGCTCTTCGCGGACGGACAGCAGCACCGCAGGATGCGCACCGCCGTCTCCGACGCGCTGGCCGGGATCAACGGGCACGAGCTGCGCCGCAGCGTACGCACCACCGCCGAGGCCCTGATCGCCGGATTCGCGGCGCACGGCGAGGCCGATCTCGTCGCCGCCTACGCGCGCATGCTGCCGATGCGGGTGATCGCCGGGCTGCTCGGGGTGGACGACCGGACCGGCCGGGAGCTGGTGGAGGCGGTGGGAGGCCTGGTGTCCGCCACCAGCGGGGCGGCGGACGCCAGTCGCAGGATGGGCGCCATCCTGCTGTCACTGATCGAGGAGAAGCGGCGGGTGAGGGGCGACGACATCGTCTCGGCTCTGCTGCACCACCCGGCGCGGCTCACCGACGAGGAGGTGCTGCACAACCTGGTGGTCATGTTCGTGGCGGGCAACCAGACCACGGTGAACTGGATCGCCACCGCGCTGCGCATCCTGCTTTGCGACCCCGCGCTGCGCTCCTCGCTGAGCGGCGGCCACCTCAGCGTGGACGACGCACTCGACCTGGTCCTGTGGCGCTTCCCGCCCACCCAGAACTTCCCGGCCCGCTACGCCACCCGCGACATGAGTTTCGGCGGCCAGGACATCCGGGCGGGCGACATGCTGATCCTGGGCCTGGCGGCGGCCAACGCGGACCCGGAGGTCCTGCCGGCCGACGGCGCCCCCGTGGTCGGCAACCGCTCCCATATGGCCTTCGGCGCGGGCCCTCACACCTGCCCCGCCCAGGACCCGGCCCGGCTGATCACCCGGACCGCGGTCGACACGATCCGGCACCGGCTGCCGGACCTGGAACTGGCAGTTCCGGAAGCCGAGTTGAAGTGGGTCAACTCGCCCTGGAGCAAGGGCCTGGGCACTCTGCCCGTGCGCTTCACCTCGCCGCAGTTGCCGCAAGGGCCGGTACCCTCCCAGGCGACCACGACCACGACTGCGGCCTCGACCTCGGCCCCGGCATGGCCGCACCGGAACGCGGCGCAGCCACAGGCCCGTCCGCACTGACCGTTCGAAGCACGTCCGCACTCACCCGTTCGGAGCACGTCCTCCCCCGGCCTGTCGCCGTCCCTCCGAAGACCTGGAGCCCCGTTGAACACGTCACCGCAGAACCCCACGGCCGACCGCCCGCACCGCCTGGACCCGGCGGGCGGCTGCCCGCACGCGGCCAACGCCCGGCTGCTGGCCCAGGGGTCGGTCACTCCGGTGGTTCTCCCCGGCGAGGTGCGGGGGATGGCCGTGCTGGGCCACGACGCGCTGAAGGAGTTCCTCGCGCACCCCGACGTCGCCAAGAACGCGCAGCACTTCACGGCGCTGCAGGCCGGGGAGATCGCCGACGGCTGGCCGCTGAAGACCTTCGCCACGGTGCAGGGGATGACGACCGCGGACGGCGCCGACCACCGGCGGCTGCGGTCGCTGATGAGCAAGGCGTTCACGGCCCGCCGGGTGGAGGAACTACGCCCATACGTAGCGGAACTGACAACCCGCCTGCTGAACGGCCTGGAGAAGGCCACAGCCGAGGACGGCGTCGTCGACCTGCGCACCCACTTCGCGCTGCCGCTGCCGATGGGCGTCATCTGCGAACTGCTGGGCGTGGACGAGGCCCACCACGACCGGCTGCACCGCCTCTCCAACCAGATCGTGGCCACGGACATCGGGCCGGCCGAGGCGATGGCCGCCAACCGGGAGATGGTGGAGGTCCTGAGCGCGGTCGCGGCCGCCCGGGCGGCCGACCCGGGGGACGACCTCACCAGCGCGATGATCGCGGCCCGTGAGGAGGACGGCGACCGGTTCAGCCCGCACGAGCTGATCGGCACGCTGATGCTGACCATCATCGCGGGACACGAGACGACGCTGAACCTGATCACGAACGCCGTACGCGCCCTGTGCACCCACCGGGACCAGCTCGACCTGGTCCTGACCGGCCGGGCGAGCTGGGCGGACGTGGTGGAGGAGACCCTGCGCTGGGACAGCCCGGTCAGCTACTTCCCCTTCCGCTACCCGACCCGCGATCTGACCCTGGACGGCACCGTGATCCCCCAGGGCACCCCGGTCCTCGCAGGCTACTCCGCGGCCGGCCGCGACCCCCAGGCCCACGGCCCGGACGCGGCCCGCTTCGACGTCACCCGCCCCGGCACGTCCCGCCACCTCTCGCTGGGACACGGCGCGCACTACTGCATGGGCGCGCCGCTGGCCCGTCTGGAGAGCATCACGGCCCTGGAACAGCTCTTCACCCGCTTCCCGGCCCTGGACCTCGCGGTTCCGGAGCCGGAACTCCCGCGCCACGCCTCGTTCGTGGGGAACAGCGTGCAGAAGTTGCCGGTGCGGCTGAAGGGGTGAGGGAGCGCCCGGACGAACCTGAGCAGCCTCAGGGGATCGCAGGTCAGACCGCCTTTGCAGCCGGCTCCAGGATCGCCACGCACTCCACATGGTGCGTCATAGGAAAGGCGTTGGCCTAGGCGAGTCACGGAAAACCCCAGGTCAGACACACATTTCTCAGCTCGCCATCCTGCGTGGGGGACCTGGAGCGTCAAATGAGCGTCACAACCTCCCCCACGTTCCAGGCCATCCGTGTCGGCGCCTATCCCTGGCGCTATGTGACAAGAGGCAGCTCTCGTCGAGGCTCGGGAAGGTACAAGCCTGGAGCTGCTGCGGTCGGCTCGCTGGTGGGCACGCGCGGCGGTGTCGGTACCGCCCACATTCCCAGGGGGTGACTCAGGATGGTTCAGCACCGGCCCGTGGTCCGGTACGACGGCGTTCGTTACGGGAACACAAGCGCGAAGCGACGGGCTTGGATAGCGGTCGCATCCGGCCGATCACGTCCGGAGACGCCATCGTGGGAGGACCTCGGTCCGTGTTTGAGGGGGCACCCTCAGCGCTTCAGAGATCTTGCAGACGACTGCGCGGCGGCGGGGTCGACGGAGTTGACAAGGCATCTGCGGCTGCTTCTACGTCGATGTCGACCTGGACTCTGCGGAACTGTTCAAGGGTCTCGAGCTCTTGGTCCGTGAAGCCTCCTTCGCTGAGACGAATGGCCTGCGCCAGAACTTGAATGGTCTGCCCGATACGAACGGCATCCTCCGCGGCGCCGCGATGAAGCGATCGATAAGACGTGGCAGTGGGGCCCTGCCAGCCGGTCTCGATGCCGTCGACGATCTCGTCCATACGCTTGAACTGCTTGCCGAGATACTCGTGCATGTCATCCAGATCGTCCGCCAGCTTTCTCAACTGTGACGACGTATAAGCGAGTTTGGGCTCATCACCCATGTCGGTCCCCCACGTTCGAACCCGTGTTGCAAGCCGACCAACCCTAGCAAGGCGGACACGACTTCACAGCCACGAGGGTCACGCACGCCGCTATCACTCCCACCACTGAGAGGCCCGGCTTCGCGTTGGACAGGCATGCGGCCGCCATGCGGCCCAGTGCCCGAGTCGGACTCCGCTCAGTTGATGAGTAGCATCATGAGTGACTGCTTCTAGGGGGATCAGTACCGTGCCGGGCGAAGACCGCATCACTGTTAATTTCGCTACTTTGCAACAGCTTTCAGGTGACCTGGAGGACATCCTCCGCGTCCTCAACAAGAGACTGGACACGTTGTACGGGCGGGCTGCCAAAGCCGTTCTGAGCTGGGACGGCGAGGCGCGCGAAGCGTTCATCGACGAGCTGGACAAGTGGAGCCACTCCGCCGACGACCTCAAGGCGGCCCAGGCTTGGCTTCACGAGGTCGTGGTGAAGGGCCACCTGAACTACGCCGCGGCCAACAGGTCTGTGCTCGAAGGCTGGGGAGGCGGTGCCTGATGGCCGGCCCTGCCTCACCCGCCCAGCCGCCGGGTGACAGCGGCACCATCGACGTCAAGCCGAGCGACCTCTGGTCGGTCTCTGGTCGGGTCGCCGCACAGCAGGACTTCCTGGTACGGGGTGCCAAAACGCTTCTCGAGGAGCTGGGCAAGTACCCCGACGCAGGCGGTGCCGGCACCGAGGCCGAGAAGTTCGCCCGGGCGTACAAGAAGATCGGTAGTCGCTGGCTGGAGGTGTGGGGCCGGTCCGTGCTCAGCGTCGGCGGTGTCGCAGTCGGGTTCACCGAGACGGCCAATGCATACACCAGGGCAGACGCGGCAGCCCACCCCAAGCCGGGGAAGACGGCCGAGCAGCGCCCCCGGCCCGCAGTCATCGACAAAGACCCGAACCTTGGCTCCATCCCCGACATCAAGTGGGGCGATGACGACGGCGGCGATGACATCCTGCGGGGCTTGATGGAGGGCATGCCCGAAATCGTCCGGGATCTCCTCCATCCCCTGTGCAAGCACGTGTTCCGGGTCGGCAGGGTGGCAGACGTTTACCCGTATCCGGAGCAGCACTATCTCAACTCCCTCTGCCACAGCTGGATGAACGTCTCCGTCACTGCGTCGCTGGGGGCGGACCAGCTCACCCAGGCTGTCGGTGTCATCACCAACCACCAGCAGGCGGAGTGGGAGGCTGCGATGCGGACCTTCTGCAGCGCCCTGTGGGGAGGAACGGCCTGGGGGCAGCGACAGCACGGCTACCAGTGGGCGCAGACCGCCAACTCCGGCCACGGCACACCACGCGTCCCCACGGGCAGTCAGCCCGTCCTGGCCGTACTGAAAGACACGGCCGATGACATCGCCACCATCCTGCGCGAGTACGCGGAAGCCGCCGTCGACCTGAACCGCGACGTCAAGGACGAGCTCGACCGCGCCATGTGGAAAGCCGCCAAGGACATCATCGAGGACCTGGCCAAGCCCAAAGACCTGAAGAGCGCGCTCGGCGCCGCCACATCTCTCCTCGGCAGCGGTGCTGGCCTGCTCCTGTCGTTCGACGTCAAGACGGTACTAAACCTCGACACCGCCAAGCTGAACGGGATCGTCGCCAAATACACCGGCGTCCTCGACGGCTTGACCACGCGGATGACGGCACTGGAAGGGCCGCTGGATGAGGCGTACCGCAGCGCCCCCAAGTTCGAGGCCGGCATCGCTCGTGCGCACGGCTTCGGTACGCGGGCCCTGGAAGAATTCAAGGACTCGAAGGTCTGGCTGAAGGTCGATTCGAACGGCAACTACGACCTGAATCTCGCCGCCAACGAGTACATGGCGAACGGCCATACTTTGGACAAGCACGTCGGAAAGACGGACGAGCAGTTGGCGCAGCGCCTGCGTGACCAGCAGTCAGGCGGCCCGACAACGGCCTGGCCTCACGGCAAGCCGATGCCCAGCGGCTCCTCCGCCTTCCCGAACTACCAGCGCGCCGAGGAATTGACCGAGCGCAATCTCAACAAGAACAAGGCCGCCATCGAGGCATGGATCAAGGGGCCTCCGCCGGCCTCCGACGGCGACGTCAAGTCGTTCTACGACAAGGTGCCCAGCGGTGAGACCAGTGGCCGTAGCGTGAGCAAGCAGCCGGTGGACCCCAACGACCCGCTGTCCGGGTACAAGCAAGGCGGTCTGAATGCCAAGGCGTACGACGTGAGCGGGGTCGACACGCGTATCCGCTACGACAGCAACCGCAACCCTCCTTTCACTGTCATGACGTCGATGCCCTCCAAGACCTAGCGAAAGCCGAGAAAGGCCAGCACCACATGTCCGTCGACCAGACGTCCTGGGAAGCCGCGGTACGCCACTTGTACGAGGACGCGTACCCGTACGACGCCACGGGCCCGCGTCGCCACGAGAACTGGGTCCTCGACGTCCTTGCTCTGATGGCACGGGCCCCGGACCCCCGCGGCTGGACCCGTCTCGATGACGCGGCTGAGAACCCGGAGCGCGAGGCGTGCCCCACCTATCCCTTCGCCGCCCACCCGCCGGAGTACATCGCGAGGCGTCTCCAGGAGATCGACCGGGCTAGTGCCGAGAACCTGCTCCTCGCCCTTACGGACGACGGCTGCACCCTGTCCAACCTGAGTCGCTTCGCCGAAAGCGAGGCGGAGCTCCGGGTAATGGCGCGCACGATCCTCAAGCGCTACGGGGACTCCGCCCTTTTCGTCACCAACGTCAACAAACCCGGTCACGCGAGCGGCACGCTCGACTTCACATCATCGGGCTGGGCGTACAGCCCGCTGAGTGTGTACTCGGAGGACTATGGCCTGATCGTCGTCTCGGACACCGAGGTGGGCATGTTCTGGAACTTCGCCGACTACTGAACCGCTAGCCGTCCGTGGGAGCTCGGCTCCTGACGAGACAGTTTGAGAGGACGCCCCGTGCTGACCCGATCCGCCTCATACCCCGACCGGGAGACCGCCCAGTGGGCCACCCAGCAGGTGGTGACCGCCAACGAACAGGTCGTCCACCGCTGGCTCGCCCAGAACACCCGGGTCCGCCTCACTCTCGAGGCAGCCTGGCCGTCCCGTGAGGAGCCCGTGGGCCGGGTCCAGCTGGAGGGCGACCTGCTGGCCGGGCGCGGCCCCGTCGATGTGCGCGCGGCGCGCGTGGTGCTGCGCCGCGAGGCGACGAGTCCTCTCGGCTTCGTCGTCCACACAACCGTCCCGTTCTACCTGTAGGGGTCGCACGCACATGTCCATGAAGCCCCTCGAACACGACCGACGGTACGGCGAGCTGGACCAGGTCATGCGCGCGTATCTGGGTCAGCCGGCCGACGACACCCCGGAGCGACGCAGTCGCGCCCTGGACGCGTACCTCCGTCACACCTGGCATACCCGCCCTGCGGCCATCGCGGAGGCGGAGCGACAGCTGCGCGAATACAGCCGTAATCCTCCGGGGCGCATTCGGCATGAGCTGGGTGAGTTCTACTCGATCCCGGACACCGGAAAGCCCCAGTCGGACATCGGTGACTGGCTGACGGTGCTGGCCGACCACCTGAAGCGGAGCATCGAGGAGGGCGACGTCCCGGAGCCATCGTCCCCACAGACGCACTGGGAGTGGCACGCGCGCTTTCCGGAGACTGCGCAACTACTGGGGGGCTGGTTCTCGCAGGACATCGTTGACGAGTTTCTCGGCCACGACGCCGCAGTCACAGACTACGCCCAGACCACAAACCCGCAGTTGGTCGCCCGCCTCGTGGGTGAACTGCACGAGTTGCTCGCCCTCCCCCTGGACGAGGGGGACTACGCCCTGGCTGCCGCCGAACTCGGCATGGAGGTCGGCCCGCCGGAACCGTTCTCCCACGGCGCCTGGTTCCAGTCGCTGGCTGCGACGCTCTCCGGTGTCTGATCCGGCTGATCGGGCGATTCGCAGTCCGAAGGCGGATGTATCTCAGTGCCCTAACCACACCGACCGGGCCAGGACGGCTACCCCAACCTGACCACCCGGGCGGCCAGATGGCTCGTGGCGGCCAAGAAACCTCTCCCCCACGATGATGCGACGGCCCGTACCGCGCCGTGGGTTCGAAGCTCACCCGACGCATCGTAAGAACGAGCGTCAGATGAGCGTCGAGCCCGTCGTGCACCATTCCTGACGAAGGCCGCCGCAGACCGCTTGCCCCTGCACTCTTGGGTGAGGCCGCAGGTCAGAGCAGTGCGCCTGGACGGCCGCGCGCTCCATGTCGTGTCCGGTGGGAAACATGTCGAACGCATCCCGCCGCACCTGAGAACCCCGGAAAAACTGCAGGTCAGATCCCCTTTGCAGCAGGCTCCAAGATCGCCACGCACTCCACATGATGCGTCATAGGAAACAGATCGAACGCTCGCAGCGTCCGCACCCGGTACCCGCCCTCCGCGAAGTACGCCAGGTCCCGGGCCAGCGCCGCCGGGTCGCAGGCCACGTAGGCGATCTTGCGGGCGCCCAGGCCCGACAGGTGCTTGACCACCTGCTTGCCCGCGCCCGCGCGCGGCGGGTCCAGGACGATCAGGTCGCACTCCGTGATGCCCGTGCGGGGCAGGACCTGGTCGACCTTGCCCTGTTCGATGCGGACCCGGTCCAGGTCCTTGAGGTTGTGGCGGGCGTCCTCGACCGCGCGCTTGCCGGACTCGATGCCGAGCACCGCGCCCTTCTCGCCGATGCGCTGGCCGATGGCTCCGGCGAAGAGGCCGACGCCGCAGTAGAGGTCGAGGGCCGTGTCGTTCTTGCGGGGCAGCAGGCCCTGCATGACCGCGCGGACCAGGGTGTTGGCCGCCTGCGGGTGGACCTGCCAGAAGCCGCCGGAGCCGACGCGGTACGTGCGGTCGTCGGCGCGTTCGCGGACGAAGGCGCGGCCGTGGACGCGGTGGACGCCGCCGTCGTGCTCCTCGACGCGGAGTACGGAGACCGGCTTGTCCAGCTCGACCAGGGGGAGCCGGCCGCCGGGCTTCGGGGTGAGGATGACCTGGCGGTCGTTCGAGCCGGTGGCTGTGATGGCCTCGACCGCGGCCAGCTGCGGCCACTCGCGCTTCTCGACGCCGAGTTCCGAGACGCCGGGTGCGGCGATCAGGCAGTGGTCGATCGGCTGGACGTCGTGCGAGCGGTGCTTGCGCAGGCCCGCCCGGCCGTCCGCGTCGACGGTGTACTGGACGCGGGTGCGCCACGCGGGGACCTCGCCCGGCGGGAGCTTGTCGCCATCGGCGGGCATGACCGTGCCGTCCCAGCCGGCCTCCTCGGGCGTCAGGCCCGCCAGGCGCTGGAGCTGCTCGGCGATCACCTCGCCCTTGAGACGGCGCTGCGCGCCGGGCTTGGCGTGCTGCCAGTCGCAGCCGCCGCACATGCCGGGACCGGCGTACGGGCACGGGGCCTCGACCCGGTCCTTGGACGGCTCCAGGATCCGTACCGCGTCGGCCCGCAGGAAGCGGGAGCCCGTGTCGCCGTCGGTGACCTTGGCGATGATCTTCTCGCCGGGCAGCGTGTGGCGGACGAAGAGGACCTGGTTCTCGGCGGTACGGGCGATGCAGTGGCCGCCGTGTGCGACGGGGCCGACCTCGACCTCGTACTCCTCCCCGACCAGCGACGACGTGGGTGCGTTCTGCATGAGGGGAGGCTCCAGGGAGGGGGAAGGGGGGCATACCGGGCAGGCGTGCATGCCCGGACGACAGCCGACCAGTCTACGTGGGTGTGGCCGAGGCTCCGACCACGACCGGCCGCGGCCCGCCTCAGCCCTTCCGGCCCGGCTCCTTGTGCCGGCGCTCCACCGGGCCCCGCCGTACCGAACCCGGAGCGCTCCAGTCCGCTCGCCTGCGCGCCCGCTTCTTCGCCGCCTCGGAGGACTGGAGCTGGTACGGGACGGAGGTGACCATCACGCCCGGGGTGAACAGCAGGCGGCCCTTGAGGCGCAGGGCGCTCTGGTTGTGGAGCAGGTGCTCGTACCAGTGGCCGACCACGTACTCCGGGATGTACACGCTGATCACATCGCGCGGGCTGCTGCGGCGCAGGCCCTTGACGTACTCGATGACCGGGCGGGTCACCTCGCGGTACGGCGAGTCGAGGATCTTGAGCGGTACGTCGATGTTGCGCCGCTCCCAGTCCTCGCGCAGGGCCCTCGTCTCGTCCGGGTCGACGCTGATGGAGAGCGCCTCCAGATGGTCGGCGCGGATCAGCTTGGCGTAGGCGAGGGCCCGGAGGGTGGGCCGGTGGAGCTTGGAGACCAGGACGATCGCGTGGACGCGGGAGGGGCGGACGCTCTCGTCCGGGGAGGCGTCCTCGGCGGAGATCTCGGCGGCGACCCGGTCGTAGTGCTTCCGGATCGCGGTCATCGTGCCGTAGAAGATCACCATGCCGAGCAGGGCGACCCAGGCGCCGTGGCTGAACTTGGTGGCGAGCACGATCACCAGGACCACGCCGCAGAAGAAGGCGCCGAAGGCGTTGATGGCGCGGGACCGGATCATGTGGCGGCGCTTGGCCTGGTCCCCTTCGTCGATCAGCAGGCGGTTCCAGTGCCGCACCATGCCGGTCTGGCTGAGGGTGAAGGAGACGAAGACGCCGACGATGTACAGCTGGATCAGACGGGTGGAGTCGGCTCCGTAGATCCAGACCAGCAGCATCGCGGCACCGGCCAGCAGCACGATGCCGTTGGAGAAGGCGAGCCGGTCGCCGCGGGTGTGGAGCTGGCGCGGCAGGTAGCGGTCCTGGGCGAGGATCGAGCCGAGCAGCGGGAAACCGTTGTACGCGGTGTTCGCGGCCAGGAAGAGGACCAGCGCGGTGGCCGCGGCGAGCAGCATGAACAGGAACGAGCCGTGGCCGAAGACCGCCTCGGCCACCTGGGCGATCACCGGGTCCTGGGTGTAGCTCTCGCCGACCGGGACGCCGTCGCGGAGCAGGTCGACGGCCGGGTTCTCGGCCATCTTGACATCGGTGGTCATGGCCAGGGCGATGATCCCGCAGAACATGGTGACGGCGAGCAGGCCCATCATCGCGAGCGTCGTCGCCGCGTTCTTCGACTTCGGCTTACGGAAGGCGGGCACCCCGTTGCTGATCGCCTCGACCCCGGTGAGGGCCGCGCAGCCGGAGGAGAAGGCCCGCAGGAGGAGGAAGAGGAGAGCGAAGCCCGCGAGCCCCTGGTGCTCGGGTTTGATCTCCAGCTCGGAGGTCGGGGCGTGCATCGTGTCGCCGAGGACCAGGCCCCGGAACGCGCCCCACACGAGCATCAGGAAGACGCCGGCCACGAAGAGGTAGGTGGGGACCGCGAACAGCTTCCCCGACTCCTTGACCCCGCGCAGGTTCATCAGCGTGAGCAGCACGATGGCGCCGATCGCGCAGAGCGTCTTGTGCTCGACGACGAAGGGGATCGCGGAGCCCAGGTTCTCCACTCCGGCGGAGATCGACACGGCCACGGTGAGGACGTAGTCGACCAGCAGCGCGCTGGCGACGGTCAGTCCGGCCTTGGGCCCGAGGTTGGTGGTGGCGACCTCGTAGTCGCCGCCGCCACTCGGGTACGCGTGGACGTTCTGCCGGTAGGAGGCGACGACCGTGAACATGAGAACCACGACGGCCACCGCGATCCACGGGCTGAAGTGGTACGCCGACACACCCGCGATGGACAGCACGAGGAGGACTTCTCCGGGTGCGTACGCCACCGAGGACAGCGGGTCGGAAGCGAAGACGGGGAGCGCGATGCGCTTGGGGAGAAGGGTCTCCCCCAGCTTGTCGCTGCGCAGCGCCCGCCCGATCAGGATCCTTTTGGGCACGTCGGTCAGTTTGGACACGTCGAGGATCGTAAGCGGCCACCGTGCCGCTCACGCGCGCCTGATCGGCGTGACACCCCTGTTCTCCTGCGGTAGGAGCAGAATCCGACCGTAATCTTTAACGCAATCCTTGCGAACAGCGCAGCGCTTTTACTCCCCCTTTGCCCATGTGCCCGGGGCAACGCACACTCGGAGGAAACAGCGGTCCCCCAGCGGCATAAGCTCATCCCCGGGCAACGCCGAAGTCGTTGCCCCGTTGTTTGCCCGGCAAGCTGAGAGAGAAGTGTGAGCAGCGTGTTTTCGCAGGTCAGCCGGTTGACCAGGACGGCGAGGTAGGCGAACGGTGCACATCGTCATCATGGGCTGCGGGCGCGTCGGAGCCGCTCTCGCACAGACCCTGGAGCAGCAGGGCCACACGGTTGCGGTGATCGACCAGGACCCCACGGCCTTCCGCCGTCTCGGGTCCGGATTCGGCGGTCGCCGGGTCACCGGGGTCGGCTTCGATCAGGACACCCTCCGCGAGGCGGGCATCGAGGACGCCGGGGCGTTCGCCGCGGTCAGCAGCGGCGACAACTCCAACATCATCGCGGCCCGCGTGGCCCGCGAGATGTTCTCCATCGAGAACGTCGCGGCCCGCATCTACGACCCGAAGCGGGCCGAGGTCTACCAGCGGCTCGGCATCCCCACCGTGGCCACGGTCCGCTGGACGGCGGACCAGATGCTGCGGCGGCTGCTGCCCTCGGGCGCGGAGCCGCTGTGGCGCGATCCGAGCGGGGGTGTGCAGCTCGCCGAGGTGCACACGACACCGTCGTGGATCGGCCACCGGATCAGCACGCTCCAGGAGCAGACCGGCGTCCGCGTCGCCTTCCTCACCCGGTTGGGCGAGGCCATCCTGCCGACGTCGCAGACCGTCCTGCAGGAGGGCGACCTGGTCCACGTGATGATGCGTACGGACGAGATCGCCAAGGTCGAAGAGGCCTTCGCCGAGGGTCCCGAGGAGGGTGGTCACTGATGCGTGTGTCGATTGCCGGAGCGGGCGCGGTGGGCCGTTCCATCGCCACCGAACTGCTGGAGAACGGGCACGAGGTGCTGCTCATCGACAAGGCGCCCAGCGCCATCTCGGTGGAGCGGGTCCCGTCGGCGGAGTGGCTGCTCGCGGACGCCTGCGAGATCACCTCGCTGGACGAGGCGGCCCTCCAGCGCTGCAACGTGGTGATCGCGGCGACGGGCGACGACAAGGTGAACCTGGTCGTCTCGCTGCTCGCGAAGACCGAGTACGGCGTGCCGCGTGTGGTGGCGCGGGTCAACCACCCGAAGAACGAGTGGCTCTTCAACGAGTCCTGGGGCGTCGATGTCGCGGTCTCCACCCCGCGGCTGATGTCGGCCCTGGTCGAGGAGGCGGTGAGCGTCGGCGATCTGGTCCGGCTGCTGCGCTTCAGCCACGGCGACGCCAACCTGGTGGAGCTGACGCTGCCGCCGGAGTCGGCGCTGGCCGGCACCCGGGTCGGCGATGTGGCGTGGCCCGAGGACACCTCGCTGGTCACCATCATCCGGGGGACGCGGGTGCTGACGCCGAGCCCCGAGGAGTCCCTGGAGGCCGGTGACGAGCTGCTGTTCGTGGCGGCCCAGGCGCGCGAGGAGCAGCTGGAGGACCTGTTGTCGGTCCGCCGCGATCTGTCGTCCGACGGCTGACGCGTAGCCGTAGAGCTGACGCGTGAACATAAGAAGGGCCCGTAACCGCACAACAGCGGTAACGGGCCCTTACCTTTACGCCTTTACGCCTCCGGGTTGCGGAGGGCCGCTGCGGCCTGCTCGGCCTTGCGGTCCTTCTCCGCCTTCTCCTCGGCCTCCATCTCGGCGAACACGTCGATGGGCGGCGGAGCCTTCGCGAGGAAGACCCAGGTGAGGTAGACCGCGAGGAGGAACGGCGGGATCTTCAGCGCGATCAGCACCCAGCCGAACTGGGTGGTGTCGGCCCACCAGTACAGCGGGAAGAGAATCGCGCACTTGGTGAGCAGGATGAGGCCCCAGGCGTAACTGGCCTTGGTGTACGCCTTCTTCCGGCCCGGGTTACGCGTCCGCCAGGACAGGTTCTCCTTGAAGACCGGGCCCAGGATGAGACCGATCAGCGGTACGCCTGCGGCGGCGGTGCCCAGGTAGGCGACGGCCAGCCCCAGGGTGTAGAGCATGCCCGGCAGGTAGAAGTCCTTGGCGTTGCCCGTCATCATCGCGAAGACGACGCCGAAGGCGACCCCGAAGACGCCGCTGAAGGCGTGCTTCACGGTGTCCCGGCGGACCAGCCGTACGGCGACCAGGGCCAGGGAGACGGCCAGGGCCGCGATGGCCGAGATGTGCAGGTCCTTGTTGATCGTGAAGATCGTGACGAAGAGCAGCCCGGGCAGGACTGTCTCCACCATGCCGCGCACGCCGCCGAAGGCCTCGAAGAGGGCGGCTTCGGTGACCGCCTTCGACTCGGCGTCCTGGTGGGCGGCGTGCCTTCCGCCGACGCTCTGCCGGTCGGTGGGGTGGGGCTGGTCCGTTTCGGACGTCGGCTTGTCGAGAGACGTCACCGGCTACTCCTTGCCGAGCGGTCGGAGTTCGTATGTGGGGTTGAACAGCACCCGGCGCCCGTGACTCATGGCGACCCGGCCCGAGGCGATGATCCGGCGGCCGGGCTCTATGCCGACGATGGAGCGCCGGCCCAGCCAGACCACGTCCAGCGGCTCGGTGCCGTCGAAGAGCTCCGCCTCCAGGGCGGGCACTCCGGCACGGGGTCGGAGGGTGACGGTCCGCAACGTACCAGCCACCTTCACGATCTGGCGGTCGGAGCACTCGGATATCCGGGTGCATCCGGTGGCCTGGGTGTCCTCCCGCAGCTCCTGGGACTCCAGGTCCTCCTGGGAGCTGGAGAGCCGGTCGAGCATACGGCGGAAGCGCCCGGAAGGCCTCTCCGCCCTGCCGGCCTTCTCGTGTCGGGGAACAGCACTCATACCCGAAGGGTACCGGTCCCGCGGGCCGCGCACCGGGGCCTGGGTGGACCACTCGAAAGGGTGAGCCGGTGAGCGTCAGTCGCGCTCGAAGCGGTAGCCCATGCCCGGCTCGGTGACGAAGTGGCGGGGGTGCGAGGGGTCCGCCTCCAGCTTGCGGCGGAGCTGGGCCATGTAGACCCGCAGATAGTTGGTCTCGGTGCCGTAGGAGGGCCCCCAGACCTCCTGGAGGAGCTTTTTCTGGCTGACCAGGCGGCCGCCGTTGCGGACGAGGACCTCCAGGAGGTGCCACTCGGTGGGGGTGAGCCGTACGTCGCGGCCGGCGCGGTGCACCTTCTTGGCCGCCAGGTCGACGGTGAAGCCGGCCGTCTCCACGATCGCGAGGTCCTCGCCGATGTCCTGGCCGACCGGTTCCGAGCGGCGTACGGAGGCGCGCAGGCGGGCCAGCAGCTCGTCCATGCCGAACGGCTTGGTGACGTAGTCGTCGGCGCCCGCGTCCAGGGCCTCCACCTTCTCGTCGGAGGTGTGGCGCGCGGAGAGGACGAGGATCGGGACCCGGGTCCAGCCGCGCAGGCCCTTGATCACCTCGACCCCGTCCATGTCGGGCAGCCCGAGGTCCAGGAGCACGACGTCGGGGTGACGGGCGGCGGCGAGCTGGAGGGCGGTCGCCCCGTCGGGCGCGGCGTCGACCTCGTACTTGCGGGCCTTCAGGTTGATCACGAGGGCGCGTACGATCTGCGGCTCGTCGTCGACCACAAGCACCCGGGTCATCGCGGACCTGCCTTTCTGCGGGAGGGGCTGTACGGGTTTCTGCTGGAGGGGCTGTACAGGAAGGAGAGGGGGGCGGGCGTCACGCGCGGCGGGTCCGTCATGAGGTGGCCTCGGCCGGGAGCACCGTCCGGTCCTGGTCCGGCTCCCGGCCCGGTGCGGCCGTCAGCGTCAGGACCATGGTCAGCCCGCCGCCAGGCGTGTCCTCGGCGTCCAGGGTGCCGCCCATGGCCTCGGCGAAGCCCCGGGAGACCGCGAGGCCGAGGCCCACCCCGGCGCCGCGCGGGGCGTCACCGTACCGCTGGAAGGGTTCAAAGATCCGCTCCTTGGCCTCGTCGGGGACACCGCGTCCCCGGTCGACGACCCGGAGCTCGACGCGTTCGCCGTGCGCGCTGGCGGCCACCGCGATGGGCTCGCCGCCGGGGCTGTACTTGACGGCGTTCTCGACGACGTTGGCGACGACCCGCTCCAGCAGCCCCGGGTCGACGGCGACCATGGGCAGCGTCTCGGGGATGTCCAGATCGACGCTGCCCTCGGGGACCCCGCCGAGCGCCATGGGCACCACCTCGTCGAGGTCGATCTCGCGGATCAGCGGGGTCACGGTGCCGGTCTGGAGGCGGGACATGTCCAGCAGGTTGCCCACCAGGTGGTCGAGCCGGTCGGCGCCGTCCTCGATGCCTTCGAGGAGCTCCGCCTCGTCCTCCGGCGACCAGGCCACGTCGTCGGAGCGCAGCGAGCTGACGGCTGCCTTGATCCCGGCGAGCGGGGTGCGCAGGTCGTGGCTGACGGCGGCGAGCAGCGCGGTCCTGATCCGGTTGCCCTCGGCGAGCCTGCGGGCCCGGTCGGCCTCCGAGACCAGGCGCCGGCGGTCCACGACCACGGCCGCCTGGGCGGCGAAGGCGCCGAGCACCCGGCGGTCCTCGGCGGGCAGCACCCGGCCGGAGAGCGCGAGCGCCATGTTGTCGCCGACCGGCATGTCCACGTCCGCGTCGTCGGGCCGGGCGACCGGGGCGGGCCCGACGGATCCGGCGCAGGTCCACGGGTCGACGTCGCTGGCCCGCTCCAGCAGGGCCACGGACTCCATCGCGAAGGTCTCGCGGACCCGCTCCAGCAGCGCGTCCAGCGCGGTCTCGCCACGCAGCACGCTGCCCGCCAGGAAGGAGAGGATCTCCGACTCGGCACGCAGCCGGGCGGCCTGGTGGGTACGGCGGGCCGCCAGGTCCACCACCGAGGAGACCGCCACCGCCACCGCGAAGAAGATCACGATGGCGACGAAGTTCTCCGGGTCCTGGACGGTCAGGGTGTGGGTCGGCGGGGTGAACCAGTAGTTCAGGAGCAGGGTGCCGACGGCGGCGGAGGCGAGGGCGGGCCGCAATCCGCCGAGCAGGGCCGCGGCGACGGTCAGGAAGAGGAACAGCAGGACGTCGTTGGCGAGGCCGGGGCCGTTCTCCAGGCTGAGCAGCAGCAGCGACAGCAGCACCGGGCCGGCGACGCCGACCAGCCAGCCCGAGACGATCCGGGCCCGCCCGAGCCGGGCCCCGCGCGCGATGGGCAGACCGCGCCCCTTGGCGACCTCTTCGTGGGTGACGATGTGGACGTCCAGGTCGGGCCCGGACTCCCGGGCGACGGTGGCGCCGACCCCGGGGCCGTAGATGTACTGCCAGGTCTTGCGGCGGCTGGAGCCCAGCACGATCTGGGTGGCGTTGACCCCGCGGGCGAACTCCAGGAGGGCGGCGGGGACGTCGTCGCCGATGACGTGGTGGAACGTTCCGCCGACGTCCTCGACGAGGGTGCGCTGGACGGCGAGCTCCTTGGGCGACGCGGAGGTCAGTCCGTCGCTGCGCGCGATGTAGACGGCGAGGATCTCGCTGCCGGAGCCCTTGGCGGCCATCCGGGAGGCGCGGCGGATGAGCGTGCGGCCCTCGGGCCCGCCGGTGAGGCCGACGACGATGCGTTCGCGGGCCTGCCAGGTGGTGCGGATGTTGTGCTCGCCCCGGTACTGCTGGAGGTACTCGTCGACCCGGTCGGCGGTCCACAGGAGGGCCAGCTCGCGCAGGGCGGTCAGGTTGCCGGGGCGGAAGTAGTTCGAGAGGGCGGCGTCCATCTTGTCGGGCTGGTAGATGTTGCCGTGCGCCATCCGGCGGCGCAGCGCCTGGGGCGACATGTCGACCAGCTCGATCTGGTCGGCCCGGCGCACCACCTCGTCCGGGACGGTCTCCTGCTGGCGTACGCCGGTGATCGACTCCACCACGTCGCCCAGGGACTCCAGGTGCTGGATGTTGACCGTGGATATGACGTCGATCCCGGCCTTGAGCAGCTCCTCGACGTCCTGCCAGCGCTTGGCGTTGCGGGAGCCGGGCACGTTGGTGTGGGCCAGTTCGTCCACCAGGGCCACGGCGGGGGCGCGCTCCAGGACGGCGTCGACGTCCATCTCGGTGAAGACGGCGGAGCGGTAGTCGATCTCGGAACGCGGGATCTGTTCCAGGCCGTGCAGCATCACCTCGGTACGCGGCCGGTCGTGGTGCTCCACGAGGGCCACCACGCAGTCGGTGCCGCGCTCGACCCTGCGGTGGGCCTCGGCCAGCATCGCGTACGTCTTGCCGACGCCCGGTGCCGCGCCGAGGTAGATCCGGAGTGTGCCGCGTCCCATGGCCCCATTGTCTTCTTCCTGCGGCCGTCCGTGCCGGTGGCCG
The DNA here is from genome assembly GCF_033109485.1 of Streptomyces cyaneofuscatus. Lineage (NCBI taxonomy): Bacteria > Bacillati > Actinomycetota > Actinomycetes > Kitasatosporales > Streptomycetaceae > Streptomyces > Streptomyces cyaneofuscatus. The sequence goes on from NZ_CP137002.1 coordinate 1,722,302, forward strand.
GTGGCGCCGGGTGCGGCTGCCGCTCACGACGCTACTCCGCCAATCTGCGGCTCCGGCACCTGGGAGCGCAGGTGGGGGCCGTATTGACGTAATTCTGATGCGGACCTGCCCGGCTCCGGCAGGTCCGCGTCACAGGCCGCTCAGCGCGCGTCCGTGAGCCCTTGGAGGGCGATGTCGATCCGCAGGACGTTCACCCGGGGCTCCCCGACGAGGCGGACCCGGTGGCCCGGTACGGAGTTGTCGGCGACGACGGCCTCCTTGGCCGCCTTCATCCGGCCGATCAGCTCCTCGTTGTCGCCGGACGGGTTGGAGGCGCCGGAGACGAGGAGGTCGTACCGGGTGTTGACGCTGTTGGTGGCGAGCCCGGCGGAGGGGCGGGGCTGGAACCACCGGAGGTCGGGTGCGGGCGCCTCGCCGCCCTTCCGTGCCGGGAGGTCGTAGCGCCGGCCGCTGAGCTCCGAGCAGCCGGGCGGTGGTGCAGGCGTAGGTGTGGGTCATGGCGGATCAGCCGATTCCGGGGATGAGGGAGATGAGCAGGCCGAGGAGTTCGATGCCGGCGAGGACGGGGTTCATCTAGGGCTCAGAACCTCTCCGGATACAGCAGGGCGAGGACGAGATAGCCCAGCAGGGCGACGGCCACGATCAGGCCGACGATGTTCTCGGCGGTCACAGCTTGGCGACCGCTCGTGCGATGACGGCCACCAGTGCGAAGACCGCGATCGTGGTGGCGACGAAGGCCGCATCGGCCATCGTGTGCTCCTGGGGAGGTTCGGTTTCTCGGACCCCCTGAGCAAACCGCCGGAAACGGCTCCCACCAGCGGCGTTGACAGTCTCCTTACGGCAGCGGCCCGGCTCTTGACATCCCTCGTACGTGCCCGATACGCGCCCCGTACGCGACCTCGGCCGGCGGACCGGACCGGGCCGGACCGGACCGGACCGGGCCGGACCGGACCGGACCGGGCCGGACCGGGAGACGCGGAAAGGCCGGTGGGCCGCACCCCGGGAAGGGGTGCGGCCCACCGGCCGCAGTGCTGTGGTGACGTACTACCGCTAGCGGACCTCGGTGATCTCCGGTCCGCGCTGGAGCTGGCCCATGCCGCCGGAGAACTTCGAGCCCTCCTGCTCCTCCTGCTGGACGCCCTCGGGCACCATCTGGGCGTCGTTGGGGAGCTTCAGGACGATCGGGTCGCGAGGGGCCATCGGGCCCTCTCCGCGGACCACCACGGTGTCCCGGAAGATCGTCTCCAGCAGGCCCGCGGCCTCCGGCTGGACCGCGCCCTGGCCGGAGATGACCCCGCGCAGGAACCAGCGGGGGCCGTCGACGCCGACGAAGCGCACCAGCTGCACACCGTTGGTGCCGTCCGGGAGCTGTACGGGGACCTGCGCACGCAGCTCCCAGCCCAGCGGGCCCTCGACCTCGTCGATGATGCCGCCCTGCTGGGTGATGCCGGAGGCGATCTCCTCGCGGACCTCGCCCCAGATGCCCTGCCGCTTGGGGGCCGCGAAGGCCTGCAGCTGGACCGCGCTGTCGCGGAGCACGACGGTGGCGGCGACGATCGCGTCCCCGGCCACCTCGACCCTCAGCTCCATGCCCTCGACACCGGGCACGAAGATGCCGCCCAGGTCGACCCGGCCCTCGCCGGGCTGGGAGACCTCGGAGAGGTCCCAGGGTCCGTCGGGCCGGGGGGCCGGCGGAAGGTTCGACCGCCGGGCGCCTTCGGCGGCCCCGTCGGTGCCCTCGTCGGCGACCTGCTCGGTCTCGCGCACCTCGTCCGCCGCGTCCTCGGCGGAACCACTCTTCTTGCGACGTCCGAACACGTCACTGTCCTTCCCGGTCGGATACGACCGAAGCGTAGCTGTTCCCACCGTGGGTGATCCCGCCCTCGGCGACGTCCACCGACGCGTGGCCGCCGGTGGACCCGAAGCCCCCTTCGGCCCGCGCCGAGCCGGGAAGTTCCGCCACCTCGTGGAAGCGCACCTTCTCGACCTGCTGGACAACCAACTGGGCAATCCGGTCGAACCGTTCGAATCGCACGCTCTCGCGCGGATCGAGGTTGACCACAATCACCTTGATCTCCCCACGGTACCCGGCATCAACCGTCCCTGGGGCATTCACGAGGGCCACTCCGCAGCGGGCAGCGAGGCCGGAGCGAGGGTGCACGAAGGCGGCGTACCCGTCGGGCAGGGCGATCGAGACCCCGGTGGGCAGCACCACGCGCTCGCCGGGGGCGAGTTCGGCGGCCTCGGTGGTCACCAGGTCGGCCCCGGCGTCCCCCGGGTGTCCATACGCTGGAATCGGCACTTCCGGGTCGAGCAGGCGGATCAGTACGTCGACGGGGCTGCGCATCAGGGGTTCACCTCGAAGGCTCGGGCACGCTTGACCTGGTCCGGGTCGGCCATGGCCGCCTGGATCTCGGCGGGCCGCCCGTTCTCGATGAAGTGGTCCACCTTGACCTCGATGAACAGGGCGTCGGCCCGCACTGCGACGGGGCCCTCGGGGCCGCCGATCCGGCCGGTGGCCGTGGAGTAGATCTTCCGGCCGTGCACGGCGGTGATGCGGGCGTCGAGGTGCAGCACGGTGTCCACCGGGACGGGGCGCACGAAGTCGGTCTCCAGCCGTCCGGTCACCGCGATCGTGCGCAGCAGCCAGTTCAGCGAGCCGAGCGTCTCGTCCAGCGCCGTGGCGAGCACGCCGCCGTGGGCGAGGCCGGGGGCGCCCTGGTGGGCGGGCCTGACGGTGAACTCGGCGGTCACGCTCACGCCCTCGCCGGCCCGCGCCGCCAGGTGCAGGCCGTGCGGCTGGCCCTCGCCGCAGCCGAAACAGTGCTCGTAGTGCGCGCCGAGGAGTTCCCCGGGGGCGGGGGCGTCAGGGTGCCGGACCGGGCCGACGGCGTCGGCCGGGGGTGTCAGAGCTGCTGATGTTCCACTCACAGGCGCAGACCTTACCCGCGCGGCGGTGCGCCGGTCCCGCCGTGCCAAGCTTGGCCCCATGCAGCCTTCCGCACCGCCCTTCGACGAACGTCTCACCGCTCCCCGTTCCTGGTGGTTCATCGCCTTCGGGATCGGTGTCGCCTGTGCGCTGATGCTTCTGCCGCTCGGGGCCCTGCCGATGCTCGCCGGGCTGGTCGGCGGCACGGCGGCGGCCGCGGCCGCGGTGAGCAGTTACGGCTCCGCCCGGATCCGGGTGGTGGCCGGGGCGCTGGTGGCGGGTGACGCCCGCATTCCGCTCTCGGCGCTCGGGGAGCCCGAGGTGCTGGACGCCGAGGAGGCGTACGCCTGGCGCACGCACAAGGCGGACGCGCGCGCGTTCATGCTGCTGCGCAGCTATGTGGGGACGGCGGTGCGGGTGGAGGTCACGGATCCGGAGGACCCGACTCCGTACGTCTTCCTCTCCACCCGGGACCCGAAGGGCCTGGCGGCGGCGCTGACGGCGGTTCCGGCGGCCTGAGAGCCGTACGGAAGCCGGTCAGGCGCCCTCGATCTCCTTGGGCAGCACCACCGGTACGGCGGGCCGCTCCAGCGGGGGCAGCTCGGCGAGCCGGTCCCAGGGGATCTGCTGCTTGCGCAGGTCGTTCCTGATCCGGTCGGCGAGCTTGCGGGTGTCGCGGCGGTTCATCGTGGCGCCGACGGCGGCGCCGATCATGAACGGGATCAGGTTGGGCAGATTGCGGGCCATGCGCTTGGTGATCTGCTGGCGCAGCTCGCGCTTCATCTGGCCGCCCAGGGCCGCGTTGAGCGTGGTGGGCCGGGTCACGTCGATGCCGCGCTCCTCGGTCCACGACGTCAGATACGCGGTGGAGCGCTGGGCGAGGTTGCCCGGCGGGCGGAGGCCGTAGACCTCGTGGAGCTCGGCGACGAGCTTCATCTCGACCGCGGCGACGCCGGTGACCTCGGCCGCCAGCTCGGCGAGCATGGCGGGCGGTACGGGCAGCATGGCGGCCGCTCCGATGCCCGCGCCGACGGTGGCGCTGGCCCGGCTCGCGCCCGCCACCAGCTTGTCGGCGAGCTCCTCGGGCCCCAGCCCGGGGAACTGCTTGCGCAGGGTGGCGAGATCGCGCACCGGGACGCGGGGAGCTGTTTCGATGATCCGGTCGGCCAGCTGGCCGGCCAGGACACGGACGCTCTCCCCGCCCTTGCGCACCCCCCGTTTCACTGCGTGCAGGCGGCCTGCCCCGGTCGTGGGCTCCGCCTGGTCACTCTCTCCGCTCCGATCCGGCAGGTCTGCCGCCCCCGCCACTTCGAGCGAGGCCGAACGGCCCCGCTCGTCGTCGGACGTACCGGAAACACCGGAGGGGTCCGGCAGGGCGGCGGACCGCTCGGCAGACGGGCTGACGCCTGCTGCCGGGCCTGTGCCGCCCTGATTCGCCTCCGGTCCGTGCCGGCGCCAGGGGCGCCGCTTCCGGAACGGTGTGTCGCCTGCCACGGCCGACCCGACCTCAGTCGCAGTCGCGGCAGATGGGCTGACCGTTCTTCTCGCGGGCCAGCTGGCTGCGGTGGTGCACCAGGAAGCAGCTCATGCAGGTGAACTCATCGGCCTGCTTGGGCAGGACCCGGACGGCCAGCTCCTCGTTGGAGAGGTCCGCGCCGGGCAGCTCGAGGCCTTCGGCAGCGTCGAATTCGTCGACGTCGACGGCGGATGCCGTCTTGTCGCTCCGACGAGCCTTGAGCTCTTCGAGGCTGTCCTGGTCCACGTCGTCGTCGGTCTTGCGTGGGGTGTCGTAATCCGTTGCCATGTCGCTCTCCCCCTCTTGGGTGTCTGCGGGTGTCTCAGCGCACGTAACGCGTGAGAGGCCGGACTTGTGCCCGACCTGAGGCGGAGATTTTGCCTCACATCAAGGTCTGTTACTCAATCGACACCCAACCGGCCGCCTCGGCGAGGCTCGGCTTGGGTGGCGATGGGGACCGTACACGGTCCCGACTGTGCAGTTCACAGGCGCCACCCCGTGTACTTCCCGTGATAACCCCCTCCGAAAACCCGGACGATTACCGGCTTTCCGAACGACGCGCGATCACGGAGAGTGGATGACCCGAAAACGGGCCCTGTGATCGATCACACACGACTCGCCCGGGAACGGGTCCTGAAAATTCCGCCCAAAGCGAACATGAAGATTCGGTGCAGAGTCACACCGTGCAGCCTCTCAGACCGGCAGGGTGACGCGCATCACGAGACCGCCGCCTTCGCGGGGCTCCGCGATGATACGGCCTCCGTGGGCCCGCGCGACGGACCGCGCGATCGACAGGCCGAGTCCGACCCCCTTGTCGCTGCCCGTCCGCTCCGTACGCAGCCGCCGGAAGGGCTCGAAGAGGTTGTCGATCTCGTACGCCGGCACCACGGGGCCGGTGTTCGAGACGACGAGCAGGGCCTGGCCGGGCTGGAGGGAGGTGTCGACCTCCACCCAGCCGTCCTCGGCCACGTTGTAGCGCACGGCGTTCTGTACGAGGTTCAGCGCGATCCGCTCCAGCAGGACCCCGTTGCCCTGCACGACGGCGGCCGACCGCTCACCGCGGATCTCCACCTTCCGTGCCACCGCCTCCGCCCTGGCCTGGTCGATGGCACGGTCGGCGACCTCGGCGAGGTCGACCGGTTTGCGCTCCACGATCTGGTTGTCGCTGCGGGCCAGCAGCAGCAGCCCCTCGACCAGCTGCTCACTGCGTTCGTTGGTGGCCAGCAGCGTCTTCCCGAGCTGCTGGAGCTCCGGTGGTGCCTCCGGATCGGAGAGATGGACCTCCAGCAGCGTGCGGTTGATCGCCAGCGGGGTGCGCAGCTCGTGCGAGGCGTTGCCGACGAACCGCTGCTGCGCGGTGAACGCCCGCTCCAGCCGGTCCAGCATGTCGTCGAAGGTGTCCGCGAGCTCCTTGAGCTCGTCGTCCGGGCCGTCCAGCTCGATCCGCCGGGTGAGGTCCGTGCCCGCCACCCGGCGCGCGGTCCGGGTGATCCGGCCGAGCGGGGACAGGACGCGCCCGGCCATGGCGTACCCGAAGGCGAAGGCGATCACGCTGAGGCCGACCAGGGCGAGGAGCGCCCGGTTCAGCAGGCTGTCCAGCGCGTGCTGCCGCTGGGCCGCCGTGCAGGCCTTGATGGTCTCGTTCAGCTGGTCGTTGTTGGTCGCGGCACCGAGCTGCGGGCAGGTGTCACTGGCGATCAGCACGTTGTTGCCGCCGACCTTGAACTCCAGGCTCCCCGCGTCGTGGAGGGCCTGCGCGGCCAGCATGTAGATGATCGAGAGCAGCAGGATGCCCGCGATCAGGAACATCCCGCCGTACAGCAGCGTGAGCCGTATCCGGATGGTCGGGCGCAGCCAGGGGTACGGGGGCTCCTGCTGCTTGGGCTCCCAGGTGGGCTTGGGGGGCGCCGTGGGGGGCGGCGGGGTGGCGGCCATGGTCCTCAGATCCGGTATCCGGAGCCCGGCACGGTGACGATGACGGGCGGTTCGCCGAGCTTGCGGCGGAGCGTCATGACCGTGACCCGCACCACGTTGGTGAAGGGGTCGGTGTTCTCGTCCCAGGCCTTCTCCAGCAGCTGCTCCGCCGAGACGACGGCGCCCTCGCTGCGCATCAGGACCTCCAGCACCGCGAACTCCTTCGGGGCGAGCTGGATCTCCACCTCGTCCCGGAAGACCTCGCGCCGGTTCGGGTCGAGCTTGATGCCGGCCCGCTCCAGGACGGGCGGCAGCGCCACCGTCGTACGGCGGCCCAGCGCGCGGACCCGGGCGGTCAGCTCGCTGAAGGCGAAGGGCTTGGGCAGATAGTCGTCGGCGCCCAGCTCCAGGCCCTCGACGCGGTCGCTGACATCACCGGAGGCGGTGAGCATGAGCACCCGGGTGGGCATGCCGAGCTCGACGATCTTGCGGCAGACGTCGTCGCCGTGCACCAGCGGAAGGTCCCGGTCCAGCACGACGACGTCGTAGTCGTTGACCCCGATGCGCTCCAGAGCCGCGGCACCGTCGTAGACGACGTCGACGGCCATGGCCTCCCGGCGCAGTCCGGTGGCCACCGCATCGGCGAGCAGCTGCTCGTCCTCGACGACGAGTACGCGCACAGCGCAGTCCTTCCCTAGGTCCTTCTACGGATTCACACAGCGAACGGCCCCCGAGGGAGGCCGACTGTGTGCGTCCATCCTGCCCGCAACGCGTATAAACCGGCGGTAAGACGGCGCTGGGGCGCCCGGGCCCGGGGAAGGGCGCGGAATTACCGGTCAGTTGAGGTTTCTCTGAGACTGCGGGTGGGGATGAGGGGTTCACACCCGCGATCACGCCCCGGCCCGTGGCATTCCACGGCCCCGTCTCCGTTCCCCGGAGAGCGGCGAGATCACCCGCTCCTCCGGCTCCCCGGCCTGAGGTATTCCGGGCACACCCCCGTGCCACCGACCCACGATGAGGGGGCGCATCATGGACGCTTTCACCGCAGGTCTGCTGCAACGCATCAAGAGCACCGAGTCCGACCTCACGCGGGCTCGCGAGGACGGCGACGACTTCCTGGCGGATGTCGAGCAGGGCGAGCTGGACGACCTGCACCGCCTCGCGGCCGAGCACGGCGTGGAAATCGGCGCCACAAGCGTCTGAGCCGTACGACAGAGGGCCCCGGATGCCGGCAACGGCACCGGGGCCCTCTGCTGTGCCGTGCGGCCCTCACAGCTCCCACCAGGGCGTTCGGGCCGGGCGGAGCTGTCAGTCGTGCCAGGCGCCCAGCTCGTCGAGTGCGGCCTGGAGCGGCTCGAAGACGCCCGGGGTGGCGGCCACCGTCAGGTCGCCGTCGGCCGGAAGCCCGGGGCGGCCGCCGGTCAGCGCGCCCGCCTCCCGGGCGATGAGGTCGCCCGCGGCCAGGTCCCAGGGGTGCAGTCCGCGCTCGTAGAAGCCGTCCAGCCGGCCCGCCGCCACATCGCAGAGGTCGACGGCCGCGGAGCCGCTGCGCCGGATGTCCCGCAGCCTGGGGATCAGCTGCTGGGCGACGTCCGCCTGGTGGGCGCGGACGTGGGCGACGTAGTTGAAGCCGGTCGAGACGAGGGCCTGGTCCAGCGGCGGGGCGGGGCGGCAGCGCAGGGCGTTGCCGTTCGCGTACGCACCGCCGCCCAGGACCGCCTGGTAGGTCTCCCGGCGCATCGGGGCCTCGACGACGCCCACGACCCGCTCGCCGTCGCGTTCGGCGGCGATGGAGACCGCCCAGGTCGGCAGGGAGTACAGGTAGTTCACGGTGCCGTCGAGCGGGTCGATGACCCAGCGGATGCCGGTGGAGCCCGGGGAGCTGGCCCCCTCCTCGCCGAGGAAGCCGTCGTCGGGGCGGAAGTCGGAGAGGTAGCCGGTGATCAGCTTCTCCGCGGCGATGTCCATCTCGGTGACGACGTCGATGGGGCTGGACTTGGTCGCGGCCACCCCCAGGTCGGCGGGGCGGCCGTCGCGCAGCAGGGCTCCGGCGCGGCGTGCGGCCTCCAGGGCGAGGTCGAGCAGTTCGGTCAGGGCGGGGTCGGTCACGGTGCTCCCAGAGGTGGTCGGTGCGTACGGGCTACGCGTACGGGCTGTCGGCGCCCGCCGCCGCACGCTTGGGGGCCCTGGCCGGGCAGCAGCCGACCGGACAGAGGTCGTGGGACGGGCCGAGGGAGCCCAGCGCGCAGGGCTTCACCTCGCGCCCCCGCTCATGCGCCGCGCGCTCCAGGAGCAGGTCCCGTACGGCGGCGGCGAAGCGCGGGTCGTCGCCCACCGTCGCGGACCGGCGGACCGGCAGCCCGAGCTCGGCGGCCTTCGCGGTGGCCTCGGTGTCGAGGTCGTACAGGACCTCCATGTGGTCCGAGACGAAGCCGATGGGCGCCATCACGACCGCGGGGACGCCCGCGCCGTGCAGGGTCTCCAGGTGGTCGCAGATGTCGGGCTCCAGCCACGGGATGTGCGGGGCGCCGCTGCGGGACTGGTAGACGAGCTGCCAGGGGTGCTCGGTGCCGGTCTCCTCGCGCACCGCCTCGACGATCAGCCGGGCCACGTCCAGGTGCTCCGCGACATACGCGCCGCCCTCGCCGTGCGCCTCCATGGGCCCCGAGGCGTCGGCGGCGGAGGTCGGGATGGAGTGCGTGGTGAAGGCGAGGTGGGCGCCCGCGCGGACGTCCTCGGGCAGATCGGCGAGGGAGGCCAGCACCCCGTCCACCATGGGCTCCACGAAGCCGGGGTGGTTGAAGTAGTGGCGCAGCTTGTCCACGCGCGGCACATCGAGGCCCTCCGCCTCCAGGGCCGCCAGCGACTCGGCGAGGTTCTCGCGGTACTGACGGCAGCCCGAGTACGAGGCGTACGCACTGGTGGCGAGGACGGCGATCCGGCGGTGCCCGTCGGCGGTCATCTCGCGCAGGGTGTCGGTCAGGTACGGCGCCCAGTTCCGGTTGCCCCAGTAGACCGGCAGGTCCACGCCGTGGTCGGCGAAGTCCTTGCGCAGGGCGTCCAGCAGCGCGCGGTTCTGGGCGTTGATCGGGCTGACCCCGCCGAAGAGGAAGTAGTGCTGCCCGACCTCCTTGAGCCGTTCCTCGGGGATGCCCCGGCCGCGGGTCACGTTCGCCAGGAACGGAACCACATCGTCCGGGCCCTCGGGACCGCCGAAGGAGAGCAGCAGCAGGGCGTCGTAAGGAGCGGGATCGCGCAGATCGGACATGACATCGATCCTGCCACCCGCCGCCGACAGCGCGGCAACCGACATCCGACGGTCCGTCGGCAAGAGCCGGAAACCGTGGCGGCCGCACGCCCGCTCCGCGCCCCCGGACGCTCCGAAATCCGGTGTCCGGCTCCCCCCGCCCGGCCGTAAGCTGTATCAGCCCCCTACACGCATGACAGGCACCACCGGAGTCCCCTTGCCCAGCCCCTACCGCGCCATCTTCGCCGCCCCCGGCTCCAAGGGGTTCTCCGCCGCAGGATTCTTCGGCCGCATGCCGCTGTCCATGATGGGCATCGGCGTCGTGACCATGATCTCCCAGCTCACCGGCCGTTACGGACTGGCCGGGGCGCTCACCGCGACCCTCGCGATGGCGGCCGCCGTCTTCGGTCCGCAGGTCTCGCGCCTGGTCGACCGGTACGGGCAGCGTCGGGTGCTGCGCCCCTTCACGCTGGTCGCGGTGGCGGCGGTGGCGGGGCTGCTGATCTGTGCCCAGCAGGGGGCGCCGGACTGGACGCTGTTCGTCTTCGCGGCGGGCGCGGGCTGTGTGCCGAGCGTGGGGTCGATGGTGCGGGCCCGCTGGGCGGCGCTCTACCGGGGTTCGAGCCGTGAGCTGCACACGGCGTACTCCTGGGAGTCGATCGTCGACGAGGTGTGCTTCATCTTCGGCCCGATCATCTCGATCGGGCTCTCCACCGCGTGGTTCCCCGAGGCAGGTCCGCTGATCGCCGCCGCGTTCCTCCTCGTCGGCGTCTTCTGGCTGACCGCCCAGCGCGCCACCGAGCCGATCCCGCACCCGAAGTCGCTCCACACCGGCGGCTCGGCGCTGCGCTCCCCCGGCCTCCAGGTCCTGGTGATCACCTTCGTGGCGACGGGCGCGATCTTCGGGGCCGTCGACGTGGTGACCGTGGCCTTCGCCGAGGAGCGCGGCCACAAGGCCGCGGCCTCCCTCGTGCTGGCCGTCTACGCGCTCGGTTCCTGCCTCGCGGGGGCCGTCTTCGGGCTGCTCCACCTGAAGGGGAAGCCCGCGGCCAGGTGGCTGGTGGGGGTCTGCGCGATGGCCGTGAGTATGATCCCCCTCCAACTGGCCGGGAACCTTACGTTGCTGGCCGTGGCGCTCTTTGTCGCGGGCCTCGCCATCGCACCGACGATGGTCACCACCATGGCCCTCGTCGAAGCGCACGTACCGCGCACCAAGCTGACCGAGGGCATGACCTGGACCAGTACCGGGCTCGCGGTCGGAGTGGCGCTCGGCTCCTCGGCCGCCGGCTGGGTGGTCGACGCCGCCGGGGCGAAGTCGGGGTACGCGGTGCCCGTCGCGGCGGGAGCGCTCGCGGCGGCGGTGGCGTTCCTGGGGTATCGCCGGCTGGCGAAGCCGGCTCCTACCGGAGGGCGCGGGGAAGATGACCGACACCTACGCACGGACGACGACGAACGCGTGGCGTAACTGGGCGGGGACCGTCACCGCCCGGCCCGCCAGGACCGAGTCCCCCGCGTCCGTGGACGAGCTGGTGGACGTGGTGCGCCGGGCGCACGCGGACGGCCTCACGGTGAAGCCGGTCGGCACCGGCCACTCCTTCACGGCCACCGCCGCCACCGACGGCGTGCTGATACGCCCGGACCTGCTCACCGGCATCCGGGACATCGACCGGACGACGATGACCGTCACCGTGGAGGCGGGCACTCCGCTCAAGCGCCTCAACACCGCGCTCGCCCGTGAGGGGCTCTCGCTCACGAACATGGGCGACATCATGGAGCAGACGATCGCCGGGGCGACCTCCACCGGGACGCACGGCACCGGCCGGGAGTCGGCGTCGATATCCGCCCAGATCCGCGCCCTGGAGCTGGTCACCGCCGACGGCACCGTGCTGGTCTGCTCGGCCGAGGAGAACCCGGAGATCTTCGCCGCGGCCCGGGTCGGCCTCGGCGCTCTCGGCGTGATCACCGCCGTCACGCTCGCCGTCGAGCCGGTCTTCCTGCTGACCGCCCGTGAGGAGCCGATGACCTTCGACCGGGTCACGGCCGACTTCGACCAGCTGGTCGCCGAGAACGAGCACTTCGAGTTCTACTGGTTCCCGCACACCGGCAACTGCAACACCAAGCGCAACAACCGCAGCGCGGGCCCGGCCGCCCCGCCCTCCAGGGTGAGCAGCTGGATCGACGACGAGCTGCTCTCCAACGGCATCTTCCAGGTGGCCTGTTCGGTCGGCAGGGCGATCCCGCCCGCCATCCCCTCGATCGCCAAGCTCTCCAGCCGCGCCCTCTCGGCCCGGACCTACACCGACATCCCGTACAAGGTGTTCACCAGCCCGCGCCGGGTGAAGTTCGTGGAGATGGAGTACGCGGTTCCGCGCGAGCAGGCCGTGGCGGCGCTGCGGGAGCTGAAGGCGATGGTCGAGCGCTCCCCGCTGAAGATCAGCTTCCCGGTGGAGGTGCGCACCGCGCCCGCCGACGACATGGCCCTCTCGACGGCCTCGGGCCGCGACAGCGCGTACATCGCCGTCCACCTCTACAAGGGCACGCCCCACCGCTCGTACTTCACGGCGGTCGAGCGGATCATGACCGCGCACTCCGGCCGACCGCACTGGGGCAAGATCCACACCCGGGACGCGGCCTATCTGGCGGAGGTCTACCCGCGCTTCGGCGAGTTCACCGCCGTACGCGACCGGCTCGACCCGGACCGGATGTTCGGCAACGACTACCTGCGGCGCGTCCTCGGCGACTGACCTCCCGCAACGCCTCGGCCCCCTTGATGCGTCAAGGGGGCCGAGGCGTTCTTCCTGCGGTACGCGGTACGTCGTCACTCGCCGCCGGTGCCGTCGGCCGGCGGGGCCTGCTCGCCCTGGCCGGCAACGCCACCGGTGCCCGGGGCGGTCGTCGGGTCGGGGGCGCCGGTCACGCCGCCGTCGGGGGCGGACGGGGTGGGCGTCGGCGCGGGCGTGGTCTGCCCGTCGCCGGAGCCGGAGGGCGTCGGCGTGGGGGTGGATCCGGTGTCCGGCTTCTCGCCGCCCGTTCCCGTACCGGGGTCCGGGCTCTTGCTGTTGCCGTCGCCCGGGTCGGTGGCGGGGGCGGAACCGGTGCCGGTGCCGTCCTCGTCGCCGTCGCCCGGGGCCGTGCTCTGCTCGCCTCCCCCGTCCTGGCCGGTGTCCCCGGAGGGCGCCGGGTCGGCCGGACCGGAGTCGCGGTCGCCGCCACCGCCGCGTACGACGGAGCCGAGGGTGGTCCCCTTGCCGCCGCTGAGGTCGTTGCCCGAGAACACCTCGAAGGCGGTGATCCCGGCCATGGACACGGCGAAGACCGCGGCGGCCGCGAGCGCGGGGCGCTTCCAGCCGCGCAGCCGGGTGCCGTGGGTGGTGCCTTCGGTGAACGCGTCGTCAGGGGACGCGTCACCCGTAGCGGCCTGCGGCAGCAACTGCGTACGGTCCGGGTCGGATCCGGCACCCGTTCCCGGGCCGGATCCGGCGCCGGGCACCGCCCGGAGCATCCGGGTGCGCGCGTCGCCGAGGTCCAGCAGCTGTGTCCGGTCGGTGTCGGCCACTTGCTTCAGCAGCTGTGTCCGGTCGGTGTCGGGGACCGGCGTCAGCAGCTGTGTGCTCTCCCCCTCCGCCAGCACCTCCGGCACCGCGCCCGGGTCGACCGTGGGCAGCACCGTGGTGGCGTCGTCCGCCGCAGTCGGCGTCGGCTCCGGTTGCGGCCGCCGCTCGGCGGCTCTGTGCGCCGCGGGCGTCGTCTCCTTGGTGTGCACCGTCACCTGGCGGCCCTCCGGGTGGGTCACCTGGACCGTCACCTCGCGGATCTGCTCGCCGGTGCGGCGGAAGAAGTGCTGGAAGACGGAGCCGCCGCAGGTCGCGACGACGCTCATCACGCCGGCCCCGGCGATGGTGCCGTACACGCCCAGCTGCGAGGCCGCCACGGCTGCCGCGACGGCCGCCACGGCACTTCCGGCGACCTGCGGCAGACTCAGATCTATGCGCCTTTCCTTGGGTTCTGTGTCACTTTCCGGCTTCTGAACCATTACCAGCCCCTGCTTGACATCTCTCCCACCATGCAACAGGAAGGGACAAATGAGCGAAGTGGATAGTTCCGTTTCCGGCGATTGTGTGAAGCACAACACGCATCAGGGGCATTTCGCGGAGAACCGGGTAACCCAACTCCCGCACCCCCCGAGAAGTTCGGCGGCGCGCCGGTCCACCCAAGTGGCCCGAATGGAGTACCGTACGAGCCCTGGGGCGGACTCCCACACCGGAATCCGCAGCTACGGGAGGGCGCCGGCAGCGGCACTCGAACCGGGCAGCGCCAAGGCATGGCACGGGTGCTTGCTGCACAGAGCGACCAAATCGGTCACTTTGGGACGCAAGAGACAACCGTGCCATGGCGGCGTTCCAGGGCGAGCGCCCGACACGCCGGGCAACTTGGCAAGGTTGTGGCAGGCTGCACCCGGGCAGGTCACACTCGACTAGCGGAAGCAGCGACGCACGTGACGTCGGCAGGCACCACCCGGGAGGTCCCCATGCCCGAACTGCGTGTCGTGGCCGTCTCCAACGACGGCACACGACTGGTGCTCAAGGCTGCCGACAGCACGGAATACACGCTTCCGATCGATGAGCGGCTCCGTGCCGCCGTGCGCAACGACCGCGCCCGGCTCGGCCAGATCGAGATCGAGGTGGAGAGCCACCTCCGCCCCCGCGACATCCAGGCCCGCATACGGGCCGGTGCCTCCGCGGAGGAGGTCGCCCAGTTCGCCGGTATCCCGGTCGACCGTGTGCGCCGTTTCGAGGGCCCCGTGCTCGCGGAGCGCGCCTTCATGGCCGAGCGGGCCCGGAAGACTCCCGTGCGCCGTCCCGGCGAGAACACCGGCCCCCAGCTCGGCGAGGCGGTGCAGGAGCGGCTGCTGCTGCGCGGCGCCGACAAGGAGACCGTGCAGTGGGACTCCTGGCGCCGTGACGACGGCACCTGGGAGGTCCTGCTCGTCTACCGGGTCGCGGGCGAACCGCACTCGGCCAGCTGGACCTACGACCCGCCGCGCAGGCTGGTCCAGGCCGTCGACGACGAGGCGCGCTCCCTGATCGGTGAGAGCGACGGCGCGGCGCCCGAGCCGAGCTTCCCGTTCGTGCCCCGGATCGCCCGGCTGCCGCGCGACCGGCCGCTGGACCGCGCTCTCGACCGGCAGATCGAGCGGCACGTCGAGCGGCCCGCACCGGCTTCCGAGCCGGAGGACTACGTGAGCAGCGCGTCGGCCGGTGAGCGTGACTCGCTGACCAGCCTGCTGGAGGCGGTGCCGAGCTTCCGCGGTGACATGGTCGTCCCGGAGCGGCCCACGCAGCCCGAGCCGCCCGCGCTCGAACCCGCGGTGGAGGAGAGCGAGGCGGACGAGCCGCCCGCCGCGGCGGCCGCGGCCGGTGCCGGTGCGGCGTACGCGGACGTGCTGATGCCCCGGGCGGTGGCCGGTCACCGCGACCGGCTGACCGGGACGACGGACCGTCAGGCCGAGGCGGACGGGGTCCGGCCGGGCCGCCGGGCCGCCGTGCCGAGCTGGGACGAGATCGTGTTCGGCACCCGCCGCAAGAAGCAGGACTGACCGGGAGTGCCGGTCGGCAGGAGAGGGGCCCGTACGCCATGGCGTACGGGCCCCTCTCCGTCGTCACGCCTATCAGGCCGGCTCGGAGCCGGTGGCGACCGGGCGGGCGGGGTCGGCGGACCACGCGGACCAGGAGCCGGGGTAGAGCGCGGCGCGGATTCCGGCGATCTCCAGGGCGAGCACCTCGTGGGCGCCGGAGACCCCCGATCCGCAGTACACGCCGACGGCCTCGTCGCTCTTCCCCGCCCCGAGTGCGGTGAACCGCTCGGTGAGCCGCTCGGCCGGAAGGTAACGCCCGTCCTCGGCGACGTTCGCCGTGGTCGGCGCGGAGACCGCGCCGGGGATGTGGCCGCCGACACGGTCGATCGGCTCCACATCGCCCCGGTAGCGCTCGGCCGCCCGTGCGTCCAGCAGCAGCCCCGTACGGGCGAGGGCGGCCGCCGCGTCCGCGTCCAGGGTCGGCAGGGCACCCGGCTTCGGCCGGAAATCGCCCTCGGCGGGGTCCGGGATCCCGGTGGAGAGGTCACCGGTCCACGCGGCGAGCCCGCCGTCCAGGACCCGTACGTCCGCGTGCCCCGTCCAGCGCAGCAGCCACCAGGCACGCGCGGCGGCCCAGCCCTGCCCGCCGTCGTAGACCACGACCGGGGTGTCCTGGCCGACCCCGGCCCGGCGCATCACGGCACCGAAGGCCTCCGGGTCCGGGAGGGGATGGCGGCCGCCGCTGCCCGCCGGTCCGGCCAGCTCCGTATCGAGGTCGACGAAGACGGCGCCGGGCAGATGGCCGGCCTCGTAGTCGGGGCGGCCGTGCGGACCACCCAACTGCCAGCGGACGTCCAGGAGCACCGGGGGCCGCGGTCCCGCCGACTCGCTCGCGTATTCGGATGCGGTGATGATGGGCTTCATGGGTGCCATCCTCGCGCAGAGGCCGTGGCACCCGTACCAGCGCGTGGGCGGACATACCGCACCAAAGCGGTCTTCGCCCGTCGAGAACCCGGAGAACGCGGCGCGGCCGGGGCCGCACCGGCGCCGGGTGGTGCGAGCATCTGCACGGGGTGTGCGACCCGCGTCCTGACCCGGGACGGCCGCATGCGCCCGGTTCCCCCGTCCGGCCACACAACGGTCCGAGGAGAGACAAGACGATGACCGAGGCTGCTGCCCGGCGCACGCCCGGAACACCTTGCTGGGTGAGTCTGATCGTGCACGGCCTGAACGCGACCCAGGAGTTCTACGGAGCCCTGTTCGGCTGGGAGTTCCGGCCGGGCCCCGACCAGCTGGGCCCTTACGTCCGCGGGCTGCTCGACGGGAAGGAGGTCGCTGGCATCGGCCAGCTGCCGCCCGACCGGCACCTCCCGATCGCCTGGACCACCTACCTGGCGACGGACGACGCGGGCCGGACGGCCGAGGTGATCCGCTCCTGCGGCGGCACGGTCGCGGTCGGCCCGCTCGACGCGGGCGAGGCGGGACGGCTCGTCATCGCCTCCGACCCGGGCGGGGCGGTGTTCGGCGCATGGCAGGGCTCGGAGCACATCGGGACCATGACGGCGGGCGTCCCCGGCACCCCCGTCTGGAACGAGCTGGTGACCCGGGAGACCTCGATGGTCGCGAAGTTCTACCAGACGGTGTTCGGTTACGAGACCGAGGCGGTGGTCTCCGCCGACTTCGACTACCAGACCCTGCACCTGGGCGGCCGCCCGGTCGCCGCCCTGCACGGCGTCGGCCAGTCGCTGCCGCGCGACCGGGGCCCGCACTGGATGACGTACTTCGAGGTCGCCGACGTCGACGAGTCCGCCGCTCGGGTGGTGGAGCTGGGCGGCCACATCCTCCAGCCGCCGCGCGAGGGGGCGAGCGGCAGGCTGGCGACGGTGGCCGATCCGGAGGGCGCGGCCTTCACGATCGTACGGTCGTCCGAAGGCTGAACCCGGTCAGTTCTCGGCGGCGACCGGCAGTACGTCCGGGGAGAGGGTGCCGGCGCGGGCCGTCTCCGCGGTGAGCCTGCGGCGGTGGTGGCGCCGGCACAGCACCTCGTAACCGACCTCGCCCGCCTGCCGGTTGACGTCCCCGACGACGACCTGGGCGCCCTCGACGACCATTTCGCCGTCCACCGTACGGGCGTTGTGCGTGGCGCGGGCGCCGCACCAGCAGAGCGCCTCGACCTGGAGGGCCTCTATCCGGTCGGCCAGTTCGATCAGCCGCTGGGAGCCGGGGAAGAGCTTGGTGCGGAAGTCCGTGGTGATGCCGAACGCGAAGACGTCCAGGCCCAGATCGTCGACGACCCGGGCCAACTGGTCGATCTGGACCGGGGCGAGGAACTGCGCCTCGTCCACGATGACGTAGTCCACCTTGCCGCCGCGGCTGACCCGGTCGACGATGTGCGCGTAGACGTCCATGCCCTCGTCCGCCTCGACGGCGTCCGTCACCAGGCCGAGGCGGGAGGAGAGCTTGCCCTGGCCCGCCCGGTCGTCACGGGTGAAGATCACGCCCTGGAGGCCGCGCGCGGAGCGGTTGTGACCGATCTGCAGGGCCAGCGTGCTCTTTCCGCAGTCCATGGTTCCGGAGAAGAACACCAGCTCGGGCATGAGGGGTCGAGCACCTTTCACAGCAAGGGAGGAGGAAAAAACGCGGTTACGAGCGTACTTCGAGCAGCGGGACGAGCTGTTCGACGGGGGTCAGGGAGCCGTGCATGCCGACCATCGCCGACTCGTGCGGCTCGTTGACCGACGCCGTGATGACGACGTCGTCGTGGGCGGCGGCGACCACATCGCCGATCCGGCCGTACACCCGCTCGTCGATCACCGGCCCGAACCAGCCCGCCGCGATCGCCTCGTCCCGGCTCGCCACCCAGAACTGCTCGCCGAGCACCTCGCGCCAGACGGCCAGGACGTCACCCTGGGCGCCGGGCACCGCGTAGACATGGCGGGCACGGCCCTCGCCGCCGAGCAGGGCGACGCCGGCGCGCAGCTCCCAGTCCTCGTCGAAGTCGATCCGGGACTGTTCGTCGAACGGGATGTCGATCATGCCGTGGTCGGCGGTGATGTAGAGCGCGGAGCGCGGCGGGAGCTGCTCGGCGAGGCGCTGGGCGAGCCCGTCGACGTACATCAACTGGCCGCGCCAGGCGTCGGAGTCGACGCCGAAGCGGTGGCCCTTGCCGTCGACCTCGCTGTAGTACGTGTAGACGAGCGAGCGGTCACCGGCGGCCAGGCGCTGGGCGGCGACGTCCATCCGGTCCTCGCCGGAGAGCCGGCCGAGGAACGAGCCTCCGCTGAGCGCGACCTTGGTGAGCGGGGTCTGCTCGAAGTCCGGGGATGAGACCTGCGCGGTGTGCACGCCCGCCGCGTCGGCCAGCTTGAAGACCGTGGGGTAGGGCTGCCAGACCTTCGGCGCGGTGAACGGCTTCCAGCGGAGCTGGTTCATCAGCGCGCCGGTCTCCGGGTTGCGCACGGTGTAGCCGGGCAGGCCGTGCGCGCCGGGCGGCAGCCCCGTACCGACCGAGGCGAGCGAGGTCGCGGTGGTGGAGGGGAAGCCGGCGGTGACGGGGCGGCCGGTGTTGCCGAGCGAGGTGGGGAGCAGGGAGTGCAGGAAGGGCGCCTCGTCGGGGTGGGCCTTGATCTGCTCCCAGCCGAGGCCGTCGATCAGGAAGACGCAGTTGCGGTCGGCGGGCGCCAGCTCGGGGATGGTGGCGGTGAGGCCCTCCACCCCCTGCCCGGCGGCGAGCGTCGGCAGCAGGTCGGCGAGCGAGCCGCTGCCGTACGCGGGAACAGGGGCGGTGTCGAGCGCGAGCGGGACCGGGTCCTGCCAGGCGGGCTGGGCCATCACCGGCCGGTCGCCGCGGTGGCGGCCGTGGCCTCGGAGAGCGACTGGGCGAAGGCGAGGGTCTGGCGGACGGCGTCGGGGCCGTCCCCGGCCTCGCTGACGCGCAGGCTCAGGTCGTCGGCGGTGGAGCTGCCGGTGTAGCCGTGGTCGGCCTCGCAGTTGGCGTCGCCGCAGGCGGCGGGCTCCAGGTCGATCCGGGAGACGGCGCCCCAGCCGATGGTGAGGACGACCTCGCGGGGCAGCGTGCCCGCGACGTACTTCTCCGGGTTGGCCACCACCCGGCTGACCACGACGGAGGAGATCCGGTCGAGCTTGACCGACTCCGTGGAGGTGGTGGCGTACGGCGTCGGGGAGCTGGTGTCGGCGGCCTGCTCGTCGGTGTGGCTGACGATGAACCGGTTCCCGGTCAGGACGAGGACCGTGGCATGACGGCGGACCTCGTTGGAGTCGAACGTGGTCTCCTGGTGGACCAGGTACGAGGCGACCGGCTCTCCGCCGACGGCGGCCTCGACCGCCTCGGCCACGAGGGCCGGGTAGTAGCCGCTGCGCTCGATCGCCGCGCGCAGCCCCTGGGTCGTCGTACCGGTCTTTGCCATGTGCACCATCCTACGGGGGGCCGGTGGCTGCCTAAAACCTGTCAGTAGTTCGGGAGGCGGCGGGGGCCGAGGTCGCCGCGCGGGGGCGGTGGGGCCAGGCGGACGCTCGCGCCGAGCACGGTGAGGCCCTGGGGGGCCACGACCACCGGTTCCAGCGCCACGGAGACCACTTCGGGGTGGTCGTCGACCAGCCGGGAGAGCCGCAGCAGCAGCTCCTCCAGGGCCGGGGTGTCCACGGGCGCCGAGCCGCGCCAGCCGAAGAGGACCGGGGCCGCCTTGATCGACCGGATCAGCTCGGCGGCGTCGCGGTCGGTGGCCGGAACCAGCCGGTGCGCGGTGTCGCCGAGCAGCTCGGAGGGGGCGCCCGCGAGGCCGAAGGAGAGGATGGCCCCGGCGGCGGCGTCGATGGAGGCCCGGACGACGGTGTCCACGCCGCGCGGGGCCATGGACTGGACGACCGGGAGGAGTTCGGCGGGCTTGCCGAGGAGCTCGGTGAACTCTCCGTACGCCCGGCGCAGCGCGTCCTCGTCCGCGAGGTCGAGCCGGACGCCGCCGAGGTCGGCGCGGTGGCGCAGGTGGGGTGCGGTGGTCTTCAGCGCCACCGGGTAGCCGAGGCGGGCGGCCGCCGCGACGGCGGTTTCGGGGTCCGGGGCGGGGAGCGTGGGGCGTACGGGGATGCCGTAGCGGCCGAGCAGCTCGCGGGCCTCGTCGTGGGTGAGGGGGCGGCCGCGCGGGTCGGGGGTGGCGCCGAGCAGGGTGTCGATCAGGGCGGCGGCGCCGGGCTCATCGGTGGTCTCGTCCAGGAACTCGGGCACCTTGCCGGGGGTGGCCGCCTGGCGCCGCCACTGGGCGTACTTCACGGCCTCGGCCAGCGCCCGTACGGCGCGTTCGGCGGCGGGGTAGGCGGGGATGCGGCCGGGGGTTCGCTCGATGCCGTCGGCTTCCTCGGTTCCTGCGGCTTCCTCGGTTTCTGAGGCTCCTGCGGCTGCTACGGTCGCGGGCTCCGTGGGGGTGGGCGCGGTGGTCGCGGCGGGCGGGCCGGACGGCTGGGCGGCGAGCGTCGTGGGCCGGGTGCGGGGTGCGGCCGTGCTGCTCGCGGCGGCCAGCGCCTCCGCCAGGCCGCCGATCTCCACGTGGACGACGGCGACGGGCTTGGCAGGGCTTTTGGCCGCGGCGCCGTGCAGGGCGGCGGCCAGCACCTCGCCGTCACCGGTCTCGGCCTCACCGTTCTCCCCCACCCACGGGATGGCGGTGACGATCACGGCGTCGCAGGTGGAGTCGGCGAGCGCCTCGGCCAGCGCGTCCCGGAAGTCCTGCGGGGATGCGGCCGTGGTGAGGTCGATCGGCGGGCGCGGGCGGAGCCCCTCGGCCAGGCAGGCGTCGTACGTGAGGAGGCCGAGGGACTCGGAGTTGCCGAGGATCGCGACCCGGGGCCCGGCCGGGAGCGGCTGGCCCGCCAGGAGCAGCCCGGCGTCGACCATCTCGGTCACCGTGTCGACCCGGATGACGCCCGCCTGCCGCATCAGGGCGGAGACGGTGGCGTCGGGGATGCGGCTGACCGGGACGGCGTGGCCGGGCGGGTTGGTGCCGCTGTGGCGGGCGCCCTTCACCACGACGACGGGCTTCACGGCGGCGGTGCGGCGGGCGAGGCGGGTGAACTTGCGGGGGTTGCCGAGCGATTCGAGGTAGAGGAGGGCGACGTCGGTGTCCTGGTCCTCGAACGAGTACTGGAGGAAGTCGTTGCCGGAGACGTCGGCCCGGTTGCCCGCCGAGATGAACGAGGAGAGGCCCGCGCCCCGCCGGTGGAGGCCGGAGAGGAGGGCGATGCCGATCGCGCCGGACTGGGTGAACAGGCCGATCCGGCCGCGGGCGGGCGACTCGGGGGCCAGAGAGGCGTTCAGCCGGACGGACTCGGCGGTGTTGATGATGCCGAAGGCGTTGGGGCCGATGATCCGCATGCCGTACGAGCGGGCCTGGCGGACCAGTTCGCGCTGGAGCTCGCGGCCGGCGGAGCCCCGCTCGGCGTAACCGGCGGAGAGGACGACGAGGCCCTGGACGCCGTGCTCGCCGCAGTCGGCGACCGCTTCGGGGACGCGGTGGGCGGGGACCGCGATGACGGCCAGGTCGACCTGCTCGTCGATCTCGCCGAGCGAGCGGTGGGCGGGGACGCCGTCGAGGGTGGTGAGGCCCTCGTCGAAGGCGCGGTTCACGGCGTACGTACGGCCGGTGAAGCCGGCGGCGAGGAGGTTGCGCAGGACCGTGCGGCCCACTCCCCCGGGTGTGCGGCCGGTGCCGATCACCGCGACGGAGCCGGGGGCGAGGAGGCGCTGGACCGAGCGGGCCTCGGCGCGCTGTTCACGGCCGCGCTGGACGGCGAGGGACTTCTCGGTGGGTTCGAGGTCGAGCGTGAGGTGGACGGAGCCGTCCTCGAAGCTGCGCCGCTGGGTGTAGCCGGCGTCCCGGAAGACCTTGATCATCTTGTTGTTGGCGGGGAGCACCTCGGCGGCGAAGCGCCGGATGCCCCGCTCGCGGGCGACCGCGGCGATGTGTTCGAGCAGCGCCGATGCGACTCCGCGGCCCTGGTGGGCGTCCTGGACGAGGAAGGCGACCTCGGCCTCGTCGGCGGGGGCGGAGGCGGGCCTGCCCTGGTCGTTGATGCGGTCGTAGCGGACGGTTCCGATGAACTCGCCACCGATCGTGACGGCCAGTCCCACCCGGTCGACGTAGTCGTGATGGGTGAAGCGGTGCACGTCCCGGTCGGAAAGGCGGGGGTACGGCGCGAAGAACCGGTAGTACTTCGACTCGTCGGAGACCTGCTCGTAGAAGCTGACCAGCCGTTCGGCATCGTCCGTGGTGATCGGCCTGATGCGTGCGGTGCCACCGTCGCGGAGCACCACGTCCGCTTCCCAGTGGTCGGGGTACGCGTGATGCGGACTCTGCTCCGGCGAGGGCTCCATGGGCAAAGCCTACGGCCGGTGTCCCGGTCGCGGAGGGGTCGGTACCGGGGCAGTCTGAGGACTGCCCCGGTCAGGGCGTCGCGGAGGGGAGGGAGGCCGGGCACAGCATCGCGCACCGCATGAGAGACTGGTCTAGACAACCGTTGATATGTGAAGGGCAGAACCATGGCTGAGCGCCGCGTAAACGTCGGTTGGGCCGAGGGCCTGCACGCCCGCCCCGCTTCCATCTTCGTCCGTGCCGCCACGGCTTCCGGCGTCCCCGTGACGATCGCCAAGGCCGACGGCAACCCGGTCAACGCCGCCTCGATGCTCGCGGTGCTGGGTCTGGGTGCGCAGGGTGGCGAGGAGATCGTGCTCGCGTCCGACGCGGACGACGCCGAGGCCGCCCTGGACCGTCTGGCGAAGCTGGTCGCCGAGGGGCTCGAAGAGCTCCCCGAGACCGTCTGACGATCCCGAGACCGTACAACGGCGACGGACTGTGAGCCGTGGTTCCCCGAGGGGGACCACGGCTCTTTTCGTTATTCCTGACACCTGAGCATCAGCCACTCCGACTTTATTCGGGCAGCACGAATAAAGCCCTCGGCAATTACTTCTCTTTGTATACGGCGTCCTTGTTAATAGCGGGCACCCGCGATGTTTACGCCGTGTTGCGAAGAACTCACCCGGGGCGGCGGCGCCGTGCGCCGGCCGGGGCGGTCCGGGCGGCGCAGCCGGTGCGCCCCGGCGGCCCGTTCCGCATGCTGGGCGGTCAGCGCCCTGGCCCGTTCCGCGTCGCCGCGCGCCACCGCGTCCACGATGGCCCCGTGCTCGGCCCAGGAGTCGACCGGGCGGGCCGGCTGCTCGACGGCGTACATCCAGGCGATCTTGTGCCGGAGCTGGGTGAGCAGGGCGATGAGGCCGGGGCTGCCGGAGGCCTGGGCGAGGGTCTCGTGGAACCAGCCGCCCAGCGACCGCAGATCCTCCCCTTCGCCCCGGCGGGCCCGCTCCTGGCCCAGCCTGACCAGCCCGCGGAGCACCTTGAGGTGGGCCTCCGTACGGCGCTGGGCGGCCCGGGCGGCGCCGAGCGGCTCCAGCAGCATCCGCACCTCCAGCAGGTCGGCGGCCTCCTGCTCGGTGGGCTCGGCGACGCAGGCCCCGGCGTGCCTGCGGGTGACGACGAAGCCCTCGGACTCCAGGGTGCGCAGCGCCTCGCGCACCGGGACGCGGGAGACCCCGTACCGCCGCGCCAGCAGCTCCTCGGTGAGGCGGCTGCCGCGCTCGTAGACACCGGAGACGATGTCGTCACGGATTGCCGTGCATACCGATTGCGCGGGAATGCGCATGTCCGAACCTCCGCCTTAATCCCCGCGAAACGCGGCCGGCCGACGCCTGTTCCGTGACTCTATTGCAATCTGCCGCAATTTCCGATGGCAGGCCGGAATTGATGGATATCTTCTGGCCAAGGGTCGGGATGGAGTGGCGCGGTACGGGGCTTTCGCGGCGCACGCCGAAGGCCCCGGCGGGAAACCGGGGCCTTCGGGAGACAGGGTCGCGCGAGGTGGGGTCAGGCGAGGTGGGGGTCAGACGAGGTGGGGGGTCAGACGTTGACGCCGTGCGAGCGCAGGTAGCCGACCGGGTCCATGTCCGAGCCGTACTCCGGGGTGGTCCGGGCCTCGAAGTGGAGGTGCGGGCCGGTGGAGTTGCCGGTGGAGCCGGAGAGGCCGATCTGCTGGCCGGAGCTGACGCTCTGGCCGACGGAGACGCCGATCGAGGAGAGGTGGCCGTACTGGGTGTACGTGCCGTCCGTCATCCGGAGCACGATGTTGTTGCCGTACGCGCCGCCCCAGCCGGCCTCGACGACCGTACCGGCGCCGACCGCGACGACGGAGCTGCCGGAGGCGGCGCGGAAGTCCACGCCGGAGTGGCTGCCGGAGGACCAGAGCGCGCCGCCCGACTTGTAGCCGGTGGTGACGGACGAGCCGGCGACCGGGAGGTGGAAGGCGTTGAGGCGGGCGCGCTCGGCGGCGCGGGCGGCCCGGGCCTTCTCCTCGCGGATCTCCTTGGCGCGGGCCTCGGCCTTGCGCTGGGCCTCCGCCTTCGCCTTGGCCTTCGCGGCCTTGGCCTTGGCTTCGGCGGCCGCCTGGGCCTTCGCCTTGGCGATCGCTTCGGCCTGCTGGTGCTGGGCCCGGGCCTGGGCGTCGATCTGCTCGGCGAGCGTGGCGTCGAGGGCGATGGCCTGGGTGAGTCCGGTCTCGGCGGCCTTGGGGGCCTCGGAGTCCGCTGCGGCGGCCGGGGAGGCCAGGGAGCCGAGGACTCCGGTGGTGGCCAGGGCCGCGATGCCGGCGGCCTGGGCGCTGCGGCGCGTCAGGCGGCTCGGGGCACGGTGCTTCCCGGTGGCACGGGTGAACGCCATGGAGGGGCTGATCCTTTCCTTCCTTCTCGCCTACCGGGTTAGCTGACGGGTTCGGAGCAGGAAGGTCTCCTACGGAGCTCCGCGCCGGGTCACGGCACGGGGATCCGATTCACCCCAGGGACTGCGTGGGTCCCCGGCTCCCCAGGCTCGCGCCTGACGGGGACTCGGCGATGGCTGCCCGGCGCCGCGGACGCGGCATACGGGTGACGGACAGCCGGGCCGACGCTAGGCGGGGCGGCTTCCCGGCACCAAACGGACAGGGGGATTTGTCGCGCATCCCACAGGGCACATAGCCGCACTTTTAAACAAAAGGAATGATCACCACTTAACGGACATACAGAAGGACCCCGGCGAATCACTCTCCGCCGGGGTCCTTTCGTCCTGGTGTGTGCCGACGGTGCGTCAGCCGGTGACGACGGTCACCTCTCCGATGCCGAGCGCCTTCACGGGCTCCGCGATCTGGGCCGCGTCGCCCACGAGGACCGTGACCAGCCGGTCCACCGGGAAGGCGCTGACCACGGCCGCGGTCGCCTCGACGGTGCCCGTCTCGGCGAGGCGGGCGTACAGCTGGGCCTGGTAGTCGTCGGGAAGGTGCTGCTCGACCTGGTCGGCCAGGGTGCTCGCGACCGAGGCGGCCGTCTCGAACTTGAGCGGGGCGACGCCCACCAGGTTCTGCACGGCCGTCTCACGCTCGGCATCGGTCAGGCCTTCGGCCGCCAGCGTCCGCAGGACCTTCCAGAGGTCCTCCAGCGCCGGTCCGGTGGACTCGGTGTCCACCGAACCGCTGATGGCGAGCATCGCGGCGCCGCCCGAGTCGGGTCCGGTGGAGCGCAGGACCTGGGCGAAGGCGCGGACGCCGTAGGTGTAGCCCTTCTCCTCGCGCAGCACCCGGTCCAGCCGGGAGGTGAGCGTGCCGCCCAGGCAGTACGCGCCGAGCAACTGGGCGGGCCAGACGCGCTCGTGCCGGTCGGCGCCGATGCGGCCGATCAGCAGCTGGGTCTGGACCGCGCCGGGGCGGTCCACGATGACCACCCGGCCGGTGTCGTCGGCGGTGATCGGCGCGACCGGGCGGGCCTGGGCCGTGTTGCCCGACCAGTCGCCGAGGGTGTCGGCGAGCAGGGCGTCCAGGTCGATGCCGGTCAGGTCGCCGACGATGACGGCCGTCGCGGTGGCCGGGCGGATGTGGGCGTCGAAGAAGGCGCGCACGGCGGCTGCGTCGATCCGCCGCACCGTCTCCTCGGTGCCGAGCCGCGGGCGGGACATCCGGGCGGTGGCCGGGAACAGCTCCTTGGAGAGCTGCTTGGCGGCGCGCCGGGACGGGTTGGCCTGCTCGTGCGGGATCTCGTCGAGCCGGTTGCCGACGAGCCGCTCGATCTCGCTCTCGGCGAAGGCCGGGGCGCGCAGGGCCTCGGCGACCAGGCCGAGCGCCTTGGCCAGCCGGGAGGCCGGGACCTCCAGGGAGACCCGGACGCCGGGGTGGTCGGCGTGCGCGTCGAGGGTGGCGCCGCACCGCTCCAGCTCGGCGGCGAACTCCTCGGCGCTGTGCTTGTCGGTGCCCTCGGAGAGCGCGCGCGACATGATCGTGGCCACGCCGTCCAGGCCCTCGGGCTCGGCGTCCAGCGGCGCGTCCAGGAAGATCTCCACGGCGACGACCTGCTGGCCGGGGCGGTGGCAGCGCAGCACGGTCAGCCCGTTGGGCAGGGCGCCGCGCTCGGGGGCGGGGAACGCCCACGGGCGGGCGGTGCCCGGGGTCGGCTGCGGGTGGTACTCCATGGCTACTCCAGTCACGGCGGCGTCGCTCACTTGTCCGCCCCCTCGGGCGCGTCGGTGGCCTCTTCGGCGTCCTCGGCCGGCTCGACGGGCTCGTAGACCAGCACCGCCCGGTTGTCGGGGCGCAGGGCCGCCGCTGCCGCCTCGCGCACCTCGTCGGCGGTGATGTCCAGGACGCGTCCCACGGCGGTCAGGGCGAGCTGCGGGTCGCCGAACAGGACCGCGTAGCGGCACAGTTCGTCGGCGCGGCCCGCGACCGTCCCCAGCCGGTCCAGCCACTCGCGCTCCAACTGGGCCTGGGCGCGCTCCATTTCCTCCGGCGTGGGGCCCTCCTCGGCGAACCGGGCCAGCTCCTCGTCGACGGCGGCCTCGATCGTCTCCACCTCGACACCGCCGGAGGTCTTCACGTCCAGCCAGCCCAGCGAGGGCGCCCCGGCGAGCCGCAGCAGCCCGAAGCCCGCCGCCACCGCCGTACGGTCGCGGCGGACCAGGCGGTTGTGCAGCCGGGAGGACTCGCCGCCGCCCAGCACGGTGAGCGCCAGGTCGGCCGCGTCACAGGCGCGGGTGCCGTCGTGCGGGAGCCGGTAGGCGGCCATCAGCGCACGCGCCGGGACCTCCTCGTGGACCACTTCGCGCAGCTGCTCGCCGATGATCTCGGGCAGGGTGCCGTCGCGCGGCGGCTGCTTGCCGTCGTGGGACGGGATGGAGCCGAAGTACTTCTCGACCCAGGCGAGGGTCTGCTCGGGGTCGATGTCCCCGACGATGGAGAGCACCGCGTTGTTGGGCGCGTAGTACGTACGGAAGAACGCGCGGGCGTCCTCCAGGGTGGCGGCGTCCAGGTCGGCCATGGAGCCGATCGGGGTGTGGTGGTACGGGTGGCCCTCGGGGTAGGAGAGGGCGGTGAGCTTCTCGAACGCGGTGCCGTAGGGCACGTTGTCGTAACGCTGGCGCCGTTCGTTCTTGACGACGTCGCGCTGGTTCTCCATGGACTCCTCGTCGAGGGCGGCGAGGAGGGAGCCCATACGGTCGGCTTCCAGCCAGAGAGCCAGCTCCACCTGGTGGGTGGGCATGGTCTCGAAGTAGTTGGTCCGCTCGAAGCTGGTCGTCCCGTTGAGCGAACCGCCGGCTCCCTGGACGAGCTCGAAGTGGCCGTTCCCCTTGACCTGTCCCGAGCCCTGGAACATCAGGTGCTCGAAGAGGTGAGCCAGACCGGTGCGTCCCTTGACCTCGTGGCGCGAACCGACGTCGTACCAGAGGCAGACCGCGGCGACCGGGGTCAGATGGTCCTCGGAGAGCACCACACGCAGGCCGTTGGCCAGGCGGTGCTCGGTCGCTGTCAGGCCGCCGGAGCCGGCCTGTGCGGTGGCCGTGTGACCCATGGGCATGTACGTCCCTTCGATCGCGATACTGGACTTCCTGACCGGTACTTCCTGCCAGACCTGCCACTCTAAGCAAGCGCACCGGCACCTGGCGAAGTTCCCGTTCCGCGGAAGTTTCCGTCGATGGTGTCCCCGGCCGTGCCGCCCGGGAGGCCTTCGGACGGGTCGAGGTCCGCGTTGTCAGTGCGGAGGTCCACAATGGTCCGCATCAGTACCCCAGGTTGTCCGATCAGAATCCGTGAATCCGAGAAGGAGTCGCAGCCGCGATGGCCCGCCGTAGCACGAAGACCCCGCCGCCGGACGACTTCGAGGAGAAGATCCTCGACATCGACGTCGTCGACGAAATGCAGGGCTCCTTCCTCGAGTACGCGTACTCGGTGATCTACTCCAGGGCCCTGCCCGACGCCCGCGACGGCATGAAGCCGGTGCACCGGCGCATCGTGTCCCAGATGAACGAGATGGGACTGCGCCCGGACCGCGGCTATGTGAAGTGCGCGCGCGTCGTCGGCGAGGTCATGGGCAAGCTGCACCCCCACGGTGACGCGTCGATCTACGACGCCCTGGTGCGGATGGCGCAGCCCTTCTCGATGCGGCTGCCCCTGGTCGACGGCCACGGCAACTTCGGCTCCCTCGGCAACGACGACCCGCCGGCCGCGATGCGGTACACCGAGTGCCGGATGGCGGACGCCACGTCGCTGATGACCGAGGCGATCGACGAGGACACCGTCGATTTCCAGTCGAACTACGACGGCCAGGAGCGCGAGCCGGTCGTCCTCCCGGCGGCCTACCCCAACCTCCTGGTCAACGGGGTCTCGGGGATCGCGGTCGGCATGGCGACCAACATGCCCCCGCACAACCTGGGCGAGGTCATCGCCGCCGCCCGCCATCTGATCAGGCACCCGGGCGCCGACGTCGAGACGCTGATGCGTTTCGTTCCCGGCCCCGACCTGCCCACCGGCGGCCGCATCGTCGGTCTCGGCGGCATCAAGGACGCGTACACGAACGGCCGCGGCACGTTCAAGATCCGCGCCACCGTCGCCGTGGAGGACGTGACGGCCCGCCGCAAGGGCCTCGTCGTCACCGAACTGCCCTTCACCGTCGGCCCGGAGAAGGTGATCGCCAAGATCAAGGACCTGGTCTCGGCGAAGAAGCTCCAGGGCATCGCCGACGTCAAGGACCTCACCGACCGGGCGCACGGCCTGCGTCTGGTCATCGAGGTGAAGAACGGCTTCGTGCCGGAAGCGGTGCTGGAACAGCTCTACAAGCTGACGCCGATGGAGGAGTCCTTCGGCATCAACAACGTGGCACTGGTCGACGGGCAGCCGCTCACCCTGGGCCTCAAGGAGCTGCTGGAGGTCTATCTCGACCACCGCTTCGAGGTGGTGCGCCGGCGCAGCGAGTTCCGCCGCACCAAGCGCCGCGACCGGCTGCACCTGGTCGAGGGTCTGATCGTCGCCCTCCTCGACATCGACGAGGTCATCCGGATCATCCGGGACAGCGACAACTCCGCACAGGCGAAGGAGCGCCTGATGGAGCGCTTCTCGCTGAGCGAGATCCAGACGCAGTACATCCTGGACACCCCGCTGCGCCGGCTCACCCGGTTCGACCGGATCGAGCTGGAGAGCGAGCGCGACAAGCTCAACGGCGAGATCGAGGCGCTGACGGCGATCCTGGAGTCGGACGCGGAGCTGCGCAAGCTCGTCTCCTCGGAGCTGGCCGCCGTGGCGAAGAAGTTCGGCACGGACCGGCGTACGGTGCTGCTGGAGTCGGCCGCGTCGCAGATCGCGTCCGTGCCGCTGGAGGTCGCCGACGACCCGTGCCGGGTGCTGCTCTCCTCGACGGGTCTGCTGGCCCGTACGGCGAACGCGGAGCCGGTCGAGATCTCCGAGGACGCCCGCCGCACCAAGCACGACGTGATCGTCTCGGCGGTCGCGGCGACGGCGCGCGGCGATGTGGGAGCGGTGACCTCCACCGGGCGGCTGCTGCGGCTCTCGGTGATCGACCTGCCCCAGCTGCCGGACACCCATGCGGAGCCCAACCTCTCGGGTGGGGCGATGATTTCGGAGTTCCTCAACCTGGAGGCGGACGAGGAGCTGGTCTGCCTCACGACGCTCGACGAGGCGTCGCCGGGGCTGGCGATCGGTACGCTCCAAGGGGTGGTGAAGCGCGTCGTGCCGGACTATCCGGCCAACAAGGACGAGCTGGAGGTCATCGCCCTCAAGGACGGTGACCGCATCGTGGGCGCGGCCGAGCTGCGTACGGGCGAGGAGGACCTGGTCTTCATCACCTCCGACGCCCAGCTCCTGCGCTACCCGGCGGCGTCGGTGCGCCCGCAGGGGAGGGCCGCCGGAGGGATGGCGGGCGTCAAGCTGGGGGCGGGGGCCGAGGTGCTGTCGTTCACGGCGGTGGACCCGGCGTCGGACGCGATCGTGTTCACGGTGGCCGGTTCGCACGGGACGCTGGACGACTCGGTGCTGACGTCGAAGCTCACCCCGTTCGACCAGTATCCGCGCAAGGGCCGGGCGACCGGCGGGGTGCGGTGCCAGCGGTTCCTGAAGGGTGAGGACGTCCTGGTCTTCGCCTGGGCGGGCGCCACGCCGGCCCGGGCCGCCCAGAAGAACGGCACCCCGGCGAAGCTGCCGGAGCCGGACCCGAGGCGGGACGGCTCGGGCACACCGCTGCTCCAGCCGGTGGCCGTGATCGCGGGGCCGCCGCTGTAGGCCCACTGCACGACCAGGAGCGGCCCGGGGGCGCTACGCCTCCGCGGCCGCTCCTTCTCGTACGTCCTCGGGCCCGGGCTCCTGTTGTACGTCCTCGGGCCCCGGCTCCTGTTGTACGTCCTCCAGCTCCGGCTCCTGTTGTACGTACCGGAGCACGCCCCACATGGCGCGTTCGGTTTCGGCGTCCGGGGTTTCGGGACCCGGCTCCGCGCGGCAGGCGGTGAGCCCGGCCCGCAGCGCCTCGGCGTCGATCCCGGCGCCGATCAGGACGAGCTGGGTGAGCCGCTGTTCGCCCCGCGCCCACGGCTGCGGTACGAAGCGCAGGAACCGGCCGACCGCGTGCAGCGCGTACCTGTTGTCCCGGTCCCCCGCGCCGAAGTCCGCGAACCCCTTGATCCGGTACAGGCCTTCGGGCCGGGAGTCGAGGAACGCGATGAAGCGGCGCGGTTCCAGGGGGACGTCCGAGGTGAAGTCGACGCTCTCGTACGCCGCGTGCAGATGGCCGGCGTGGTCGTCGCCCGCCTCCTCCCGCAGCAGATCCTCGAAGGTGAGCTGACGGATCTTCTCCTCGCCGTCCGGCCGCAGCGCCGGGTCGAAGAGCAGCTCCGGGTCGATCCGGCCCTGCACGGCGGAGATCACGGCGGCGGGTCCGCTCAGCTCGGCGACCGTCGCGCGCAGCCGCTCCCGCTCGGCCTCCCCCACCCGGTCGGTCTTGTTCAGGACGACGAGGTCCGCGACGGCGAGATGGCGGTCGATCTCCGGGTGGCGCTCCCGGACCCCGTCGAACTCGGCGGCGTCGACGACCTCGACCAGCCCCCCGTACAGGATGTGCGGGTTCTCGCTGGCCAGCAGCATCCGTACGAGCTCCTGGGGTTCGGCGAGGCCGCTCGCCTCGATGACGATCAGGTCCAGCCGGGCGGAGGGGCGGGTGAGCGTCTCCAGGAAGGTGTCGAGTTCGCTCGCGTCGACCGCGCAGCACAGGCAGCCGTTGCCCAGGGAGACCGTCGAGCCGACCTGCCCCGCGACCGTCATGGCGTCGATCTCGATGGATCCGAAGTCGTTGACGATCACGCCGATCCGGGTGCCCGCGCGGTTGCGGAGGAGGTGGTTCAGGAGCGTGGTCTTGCCGGAGCCGAGAAAGCCCGCCAGGACGACGACCGGGATCTGCTGGGTGCGGGGCGGGGTCAACGGGGGCCTTCCTCGGAGGGGCGGTCAGGGGGCGGGGACCGGCTGCGGCGGGGGTGTGCCGATGTAGCGGGCCGCCGGGCGGATGATCTTCGAGTCCTCCGCCTGCTCCAGGATATTGGCGCTCCACCCGATCACCCGCGCCGCGGCGAACGTGGGCGTGAACATCGCGCGCGGCAGCCCGCAGAGCTCCATGACGACCCCGGCGTAGAACTCCACGTTGGTGTGCAGCTCCCGCCCCGGCTTGAGCTCGGCGAGGATGGCCTCCACCTGCCGCTCGACCTCCACGGCGAAGTCGACGAGCGGTCCGCCGAAGCCCTGCGCGATCGACTTGAGCATCCGGGAGCGCGGGTCCTCGGTGCGGTAGACGGGGTGGCCGAAGCCCATGATGCGGCGGCCGGAGAGGACCTGCTCGCGGATCCAGCCGTCGATGCGGTCCGGGGTGCCGATGGCGTCCAGGGTGTCCAGCGCGCGGCTGGGCGCCCCGCCGTGCAGGGGTCCGGAGAGTGCGCCGACGGCGGCGACCAGGCAGGCGGCCAGGTCGGCGCCGGTGGAGGCGACGACGCGGGCGGTGAACGTGGAGGCGTTGAAGCCGTGGTCGACGGTGGAGATGAGGTACTGCTCGACGGCCCGGACCCGGTCGGGCTCCGGCTCGGTGCCGGTGAGCATGTACAGGTAGTTGGCCGCGTAGGGCAGATCCTCGCGGGGTTCGACGGGTTCGAGGCCCTCGCCGAGGCGGTGGAGCGCGGTGAGGATCGTGGGTACGGCGGCGCAGGCGGCCAGCGCGTCCGCGCGGCGGCTCTCGGCGTCCAGGTCGTAGACCGGGCGGTACCCACGGGAGGCGCCGAGCAGCGACAGGGCCGTACGGAGTCCGGCGAGCGGGCCGGACACCGCGCCCGCGCGGGCGATGGCGGGCAGGGCCTCGGTCACGTCGGCGGGGAGCGCGCGCAGGCTCGCCGTACGGGCGGTGAAATCGGCGGCCTGCGCGCGGTCGGGCAGCTCGCCGTGGAACATCAGATACCAGACGTCCTCGAAGCCGCGGGTCTGCGCGAGCTCGATCGCCGAGAACTGGCGGTAGTGGTAGAAGCCCTCGCGGCCGCGGACATCGCCGAGGGCGGTGTCGGTGACGACGACGCCGGCGAGACCGCGGGGGACAGCGGGGACGACAGGGGTGGTGGTCATGGCCGATCTCTCCTCCGTGCATGCAGCATTGATTCGACTGTCCATGCTTGACTCGAAATCTGTCAATGTTGATTGAATCAACATGAAGGGGCGGTGGATACAGGTGGATACGGTGGTCCCCATGACGGATCAACCAGAGCCCGGCCGCCCGGACCCACCCCGGCTGACCACCCGCGAGGCCGCCGAGCTGCTGGGGGTGAAGCCGGAGACGGTGTACGCGTACGTCAGCCGGGGCCAGCTCAGCAGCGTGCGGGCGGCCGGGGGCCGGGGCAGCACGTTCGACGCCGAGGAAGTGCGGGCGCTGGCCCGGCGCTCGGGGCGGCGCGAGCCGTCACCGGCCGGGGGCGACCTCGTGTTCCGTACCGGCATCACGCTCATCGAGGAGGACCGGTACTACTTCCGGGGCGTCGACGCGACGGAGCTGGCCCGGCGCCACGGCTACGAGGAGGTCGCGGAGTGGCTGTGGACCGGTGAGCTGCGGCCGGGCGTCCGCTTCGAGGCGCCGCCCGAGACCCTCGCGGCCGCCCGCCGGACGGTCGGCGCGCTGCCCGCGCACAGCGGGTCGACGGACCGGCTGCGGGTGGCGGTGACCGCTGCCGCCGCCACGGATCCGCTGCGGTTCGACCTGTCGCCGGAGGCGGTGCTGAGCAGTGCGCGGAGCCTGATCCCGACGCTGGTGGGGGCCTTGCCGGTGGTCGGCGGCGCACCGGAGGCCGAAGGGGGCTCCACGGGCTCCCTGGCCCGGCAGCTGTGGCCCCGGCTGACCGCGCGACCGGCCGATGCCCCGGCCCTCGCCGTGCTGGACGCGGCCCTGGTCCTCCTGATCGACCACGACCTCGCGGCCTCCACCCTGGCCGCCCGGGTCGCCGCATCCGCGCACGCCCATCCGTACGCCGTGGTCTCCGCCGGCCTCGGGGTCCTGGAGGGCCCGCTGCACGGCGCCGCGAGCGGGTCGGCCCACCGCATGCTCCAGGAGGCCGTGGACCGGGGCAGCGCGGTCCCGGTGGTCGCCGACCACCTGCGGACCGGGCGCCGGGTGCCGGGCCTGGGCCACCGGCTCTACCGGGGCGAGGATCCCCGGGCCCGCACCCTGTTCGCCCTGCTGGAGGACGTTCCGCAGGCGGCCGGGGCGCTGGCGGCGGCCCGGGAGGTGGTCGCCACGACGGCCCGCCACGCGCCGTTGCACGCCAACATCGACCTGGCGCTCGCCGTCCTCTCCGTGGCCTGCGGGATGGCGGCGGAGGCGGGCGAGACGGTGTTCGCGGTCTCCCGCACGGCGGGCTGGATCGCGCACGCGCTGGAGGAGTACGGGGAGCGCCCGCTGCGGATCCGGCCGAGCGGGCAGTACACCGGTCCCCGGCCGCCCCAGCCCACCCCGTAGGCGGGCCAGGTCCGGACCAGCGCAAATTGGCTACGGATCAGCGGGAATTCTCGCGCGGCGGCTGGGCGGTGGACCCGCGCACCACCAGTTCGGGCTCGAAGAGCAGCTCATCCGAGGGCACGGTCCGCCCGCCGATCTGCACCGAGAGCAGCTCCACGGCCGCGCGTCCCATGGCCTCGATGGGCTGGCGGACGGTGGTGAGCGGCGGCTCGGTGCAGTTCATGAACGCCGAGTCGTCGTAGCCCACGACCGAGACGTCGCCGGGCACCGAGAGCCCCCGGCGGCGGGCGGCCCGGACCGCGCCGAGGGCCAGCGGGTCGCTGGCGCAGATGATGCCGGTGACGCCGCGCTCAAGCAGCCGCATGGCGGCAGCCTGCCCGCCCTCCAGCGAGAACATCGCCCGCGCCACCCACTCGTCGGGGATGGACGTGCCGGTCTCCTCCGCGAGCACCCGGGCCGCGGCGAGCTTGCGCTGCGAGGGCACATGGTCGGACGGGCCGAGGACGAGGCCGATGCGCTCGTGGCCGAGCGAGACGAGGTGGCGCCAGGCCTGCTCGACGGCGACGGAGTCATCGCAGGAGACGCCCGGAAAGCCGAGACGGTCGATGGCCGCGTTGATCAGGACGACGGGGATCTTGCGGTCGGCGAGCACCTTGTAGTGGTCGTGCGGGGCGTCCTCCTGGTGGTAGAGGCCGCCCGCGAAGACCACGCCGGAGACCTGCTGCTGGAGGAGGAGCTCGACGTAGTCGGCCTCCGAGACGCCACCCTTGGTCTGCGTGCAGAGCACCGGGGTGAGCCCCTGCTGGGCCAGTGCGCCGCCGACCACCTCGGCGAAGGCCGGGAAGATCGGGTTCTGCAGCTCGGGGAGGACCAGCCCGACCAGCCGCGCCCGCTCCCCCCGCAACTGGGTGGGCCGCTCGTAACCGAGGACGTCCAGCGCGGAGAGGACGGCCTGCCTGGTGGCGTCGGAGACGCCCGGCTTGCCGTTCAGCACCCGGCTGACCGTCGCCTCGCTGACTCCCACCTTCTGGGCCACTTGAGCAAGTCGTCGCGTCATGAGCGCAAGATTAGCGCAAGAAGTGCAAGTGGATTGCGCTACTGACGAACTCACGACAACTGCCGAACTCCCCGCAACGCTCCCAGAACGCCCGTACGGGAACGTTCGCCGCACGAGAACGCTCGCCGTACGAGAACGCTCACAGAAGCCGCGCCGCCAGGCAAGAGGGACGGCCTGGGGAACCGAACGGATTTCCGCCCCGCCCCCGCGCCCTTTACCGTCTCTACGATGAACGCCCCACCGCACTCCGACCGGGGACCGCGCCGGTTCGGCTGGCCGCAGCGGGTCTTCTCCCAGGTCCTGCTCATGCAGCTGGCCATCATCACGGGCGTCACCGTGCTGGTCACCGGCCTGTTCCTGGCCCCCCTCAGCGCCCAGCTGGACGACGAGGCGATGCGCCGCGCCCTGGCCATCGCCCAGAGCACGGCCGCCCAGCCCGGCATCGCGGAGGACCTGCGCACCACGGAGCCGTCCGCGCTCGGCCCCGTACAGTCCGCCGCCGAGGAGATCAGGCGGGCCACCGGCGCGGAGTACGTCGTCGTGATGGACCGCCGGGGCGTGCGCTGGTCGCACCCGGAGGCGGACCGGATCGGCGAGGTGGTCTCCACCGACCCCGGGGACGCGCTCCGCGGCCGGGAGGTCATGGAGATCGACAGCGGCACGCTGGGCCGCTCGGCCCGGGGCAAGGTGCCGTTGCGCGACCCCGGGGACGAGGTGGTCGGCGCGGTCTCGGTCGGGATCGAGTACGACAGTGTCCGCGCCCGCCTCCTCGGCGCGATCCCGGGGCTCCTCGCGTACGCCGGAACGGCCCTGGCCGTCGGCGCGCTCGCCGCGTACCTGATCTCCCGGCGGCTGCAACGGCAGACCCATGACCTGGCGTTCTCCGATATCTCCGCGCTGCTGACCGAGCGCGAGGCGATGCTGCACTCCATCCGCGAAGGGGTCGTCGCGCTCGACGGCACGGGCCACATCCGGCTGCTCAACGACGAGGCGCAGCGACTGCTGGGGCTTGGCCCCGAGGCGGCGGGACGGCCGCTGGAAGAGGTGCTGGACCCCGGCCGGACCGTGGACGTGCTGGCGGGGCGGGTGGTGGGCGACGACCTGCTGGCCGTCCAGGGCAGCCGGGTGCTGCTGGCCAACCGGATGGAGACGGACGACGGCGGCGCCGTGGTCACCCTTCGGGACCGGACCGAGCTCGAGCACCTCGGCCGCGAACTCGACTCCACCACCGGGCTGATTGACGCGCTCCGCGCCCAAGACCACGAGCACGCCAACCGGCTGCACACCCTGCTGGGGCTGCTGGAGCTGGAGATGCACGAGGACGCCATGGAGTTCGTCACGGAAGTGGTGGGCGTCCACCGGGCGACGGCGGAGCAGGTCACCGAGAAGGTGCGGGACCCGCTGCTGGCCGCGCTGCTCGTCGGCAAGACGACGGTCGCCGCCGAGCGC
Organism: Streptomyces cyaneofuscatus; assembly: GCF_033109485.1. NCBI lineage: Bacteria > Bacillati > Actinomycetota > Actinomycetes > Kitasatosporales > Streptomycetaceae > Streptomyces > Streptomyces cyaneofuscatus. Next base: position 1,759,382 of record NZ_CP137002.1, read on the forward strand.
GGTGTCTCGCTGCGGCTGGCCCCCGGCACGCTGCTGCCGGACCGGGTGGTGGACCCGCGCGGCCTGGTCACGGTGGTCGGCAACCTCGTCGACAACGCCACGGACGCGGCGGCGGGGTCTCAGGACGCGCGGATCGAGGTCGGGCTGCGGGCCGAGGGCCGTACGGTGGAGCTGCGGGTACGGGACAGCGGCCCGGGGATCGCCCCGGAGCAGCACGCGTCGATCTTCACCGAGGGCTGGTCCACCAAGGACCTCCCGGCCCACGGCAAGCGCGGCCTCGGACTTCCCCTGGTCCGTCGGCTCGCGGAGCGCCAGGGAGGCAGTGTGACGGTCTCCGGGGCCGACGGGGGCGGGGCGGTCTTCACCGTGGTCCTGCCGGAGGCGCTCGGCGCGGCGAGCCCCACGACGGGAGGGAAACAGTGATCCAGGTCCTGATCGTGGACGACGACGTCCGGGTGGCGGAGATCAACGCCGCGTACGTCGCCAAGGTCGCCGGATTCCGGGTGGCCGCGCAGGCCCACTCGGCGGCCCAGGCGCTGGCCGTGGTCGAGGAGGTGCCGGTGGACCTGATCCTGCTGGACCACTACCTCCCGGACCGTAACGGCCTCGCCGTCGTACGGGAGCTGCGCCGGCTGGGCCGCCAGGTCGACGTGATCATGGTGACCGCCGCCCGTGACGTGGCGACCGTGCAGGACGCGATGCGGCACGGCGCGCTCCAGTACCTGGTCAAGCCGTTCACGTACGCCGGTCTGCGCTCGAAACTGACCGCGTACGCGGCGCTGCGCCACACCCTCGACGGCGGCGGTCAGGCCGAGCAGGCGGAGGTGGACCGGCTCTTCGGCGCCCTGTGGGCGGCGGGCGAGCCGGACCTGCCCAAGGGCCACTCCCCCACCACCGCCGAGCTGGTCCGGCGGGCGCTGCGCGACGCGGACGGCCCGCTCTCCGCCCAGGAGATCGCGGAGAGCGCGGGGATGAGCCGGCAGACGGCGCAGCGCTATCTGAAGCTGCTGGAGCGGACGGGGAAGGTCCGGCTGACGCTGCGGTACGGCGAGACGGGCCGCCCGGAACACCGGTACGCCTGGGCCTAGAAGTCCTCGCTCACGCCGCCCCCGTACGCGAAGTCTCTACGCCGCCCCCGCCCCCGTCAGCGCCCTGACCTCGCTCTCGGCGTGCTTGGCCTCGTCCGGCTTCTCGCGCGAGGTGACCGTACCGAGCCAGCCCGCCAGGAAGCCGAGCGGGATCGAGACGAGCCCCGGGTTCTCCAGCGGGAAGAGCTGGAAGTCGACGCCCGGGAACAGGGACGTGGGGCTGCCCGAGACGACGGGTGAGACCAGGACCAGGACGACGGCGGGGACGAGGCCGCCGTACACCGCCCAGACCGCGCCCCGGGTGGTGAAGTTCCGCCAGAACAGCGAGTAGAGCAGGGCCGGGAGGTTGGCCGAGGCGGCCACGGCGAAGGCGAGGCCGACGAGGAACGCCACGTTGAGGTTCTGCGCGAGCAGGCCGAGCGCGATGGCGACCGCCCCGATCCCGGCGGCGGCGAGCCGTGCGACGGCCACTTCGCCGTACTGCTTGCGTCCCGGGCGGCGGAGCGAGGCGTAGAGGTCGTGGGCGACGGAGGCCGAGGAGGCGAGCGTGATGCCCGCGACGACGGCCAGGATGGTGGCGAAGGCGATCGCGGCGACGACGGCGAAGAGAACCGTTCCGCCGGTGGAACCCTCACCACCGCCGAGGTCGAGGGCCAGCAGGGGTACGGCGGTGTTGCCCGCGGCGTTCGAGGAGCGGACCTCGGCGGAGCCGACCAGGGCCGCGGCGCCGAAGCCGAGCACGATCGTCATCAGGTAGAAGCTGCCGATGAGGCCGATGGACCAGACGACGGACCGGCGTGCCGCGCGGGCCGTGGGCACGGTGTAGAAGCGCGACAGGATGTGCGGCAGCCCCGCCGTGCCGAGGACGAGCGCGACGCCCAGGCTGATGAAGTCGAAGCGGGAGATCCAGTCGCCGCCGTAGCGCAGACCAGGGGCGAGGAAGTCCTTGCCGTGGCCGCTGCGTTCGGCGGCGGTGGTGAGCAGGCTGTTGACGTCGAAGCGGAACTGGACCAGGACGAGCACGGTGAGGGCGACGGCCCCGCCCATCAGCAGCACGGCCTTGACGATCTGGATCCAGGTGGTGGCGCGCATCCCGCCGAACGACACGTAGACGACCATCAGCGCGCCGACCCCGACCACGGTCCACGTCCGGGCCGCGTCGCTCGTCCCGCCGAGCAGCAGGGCCACCAAGGAGCCCGCACCGACCATCTGGGCGACGAGATAGAGCACAGAGACGGTGACGGAGGAGGTGCCGAGCGCGATACGCACCGGGCGCTCCGCCATGCGTGCGGCGACCACGTCGGCGAGCGTGAACCGGCCGCAGTTGCGGACGAGTTCGGCCACCAGCAGCAGGACGACCAGCCAGGCGACCAGGAAGCCGACCGAGTAGAGCATGCCGTCGTAGCCGAAGAGGGCGATCAGCCCGGAGATGCCGAGGAAGGAGGCGGCCGACATGTAGTCGCCGGCGATGGCGAAACCGTTCTCCATGGGCGAGAACAGGCGTCCGCCGGCGTAGAACTCCTCGGCGGAGCCCTGCCGGTTGCGGCTGACCCAGGTGGTGATGAAGAGCGTCACCGCGATGAACGCGCAGAACAGCAGGAGGGCGAGGGTCTGGTGGTCGCCTCTCAACGGACCGGCCCTCCTGCCGCGGGCTGTCCGGCGCCCCGCGTCATCTCCTGGGTGTCCCAGCGCAGATCGAGGGCGGCCCGGTCCCTGCGCAGCCGCGCGTGGCGTGCGTACGCCCAGGTCAGGAGGAAGGTGGTGAGGAACTGGCCGAGACCCGCCACCATCGCCACGTTGACCGCTCCGGCGACCGGGCGTGCCATCAGCGCGGGCGCCGTGGTGGCCGCGACGACGTACGCGAGATACCAGAGGAGGAAGGCCAGGGCGGCGGGCAGCACGAAGCGGCGGTAGCGGCGGCGCACCTCGCGGAAGGCCGCGCTGCGGTGCACCTCCAGGTAGATCTCGGCCGCGCTGAGCCCGTGCGGCGGGTCCGCGGGGCCGGGCGCGCCGTCCTCCGCCTCGCCTCCCACGCCGTCCGCCTCGCCCCAGCCCGCGGCCGACGCCTCGTACCACGGGTCGTCGAGCCGCACTCCCGCGGCCGTCGGCCCTGCTTCCTTCTCCACCGAGCAACTCCCTTGTCCACGGACCTTTTCGGCCGCGTGGCCCACCATGAGCGGTAAGGGAAGCTCCCGGACGCGCCATTCGCCCGAATTCACCTCTTCAGGTGACAGAAGTCCCGAACGCAGGCGGCCCCGCCCTTCCGGTGATCCGGAAGGGCGGGGGCCTCAGGGGTTGATTCGGCTGCCTACGCGTCGATGCGCGAGCGGTCCAGGGTCGCCGCCGAGCTGGTGATGAACTCCTTGCGGGGCGCGACCTCGTTGCCCATCAGGAGGTCGAAGACCTGCTCGGAGGATTCCAGGTCCCCGATGTTGATCCGGCGCAGCGTGCGGTGGCGCGGGTCCATCGTGGTCTCGGCCAGCTGGTCGGCGTCCATCTCACCGAGGCCCTTGTAGCGCTGGATGGACTCCTTGATGCGCACGTTCTTGCGCTGGAACTCGAGAAGCGTCTGGCGCAGCTCGTTGTCCGAGTACGTGTACACGTACTTGTCCTGGCCCTTCTTGGGCTGGACCAGCTCGATCCGGTGCAGCGGGGGCACGGCGGCGAAGACCCGTCCGGCCTCGACCATCGGGCGCATGTAGCGCTGGAAGAGGGTCAGCAGCAGGGTGCGGATGTGGGAGCCGTCCACATCGGCGTCGGTCATCATGATGACCTTGCCGTAGCGGGCGGCGTCGATGTCGAAGGTCCGGCCGGACCCGGCTCCTATGACCTGGATGATGGCGCCGCACTCGGCGTTCTTCAGCATGTCCGAGACGGACGACTTCTGGACGTTGAGGATCTTGCCGCGGATCGGCAGGAGCGCCTGGAACTCACTGTTCCGCGCCAGCTTTGCGGTGCCGAGCGCCGAGTCGCCCTCGACGATGAAGAGCTCGCTGCGCTCGACGTCGTCGCTGCGGCAGTCGGCGAGCTTGGCCGGCAGCGAGGAGGACTCCAGCGCGGTCTTACGGCGCTGGGCGTCCTTGTGCTGGCGGGCCGCGATCCGCGTACGGGCGGCGGCGACGGCCTTCTCCAGGACCGCCCGGGCCTGGGCCTTGGCGTCCCGCTTGGTGGAGGTCAGGAACGCCTTGAGCTCCTTGGCGACCACGGCCGCGACGATCCGGTTGGCCGCCGAGGTGCCGAGCACCTCCTTGGTCTGCCCCTCGAACTGCGGCTCCGCCAGCCGTACGGTGACGACGGCGGTGAGCCCTTCGAGGGCATCGTCCTTGACCACGTCGTCCTCGGCGACCCGCAGCATCTTCGCGGAGCGGAGCGCCTCGTTCACCGTCTTGGTGAGGGAGCGCTCGAAGCCGCTGACGTGGGTGCCGCCCTTGGGGGTGGCGATGATGTTGACGAAGGAGCGGACGGTGGTGTCGTAGCCGGTGCCCCAGCGCAGCGCGATGTCGACGCCGAGCTCGCGGGTGACCTCGGTCGCGGTCATGTGGCCGCGGTCGTCGAGGACCGGGACGGTCTCCTTGAAGGTGCCGGTGCCGGTCAGCCGCTGGACGTCGCAGACGGCCTTGTCCTGCGCCAGGTACTCGCAGAACTCGCTGATGCCGCCGTCGAAGCGGAACGTCTCCTCGGTCTTGCCCTCGCCGTCGATCCCCCGCTCGTCGCGGACGACGATGGTGAGGCCGGGGACGAGGAAGGCCGTCTGGCGGGCCCGCTGGTAGAGCGTCTCCAGGTTGAGCTTGGCGTCCTTGAGGAAGATCTGCCGGTCCGCCCAGTACCTGACCCGGGTACCGGTACGGGTCTTGGGAACCCGCTTCCCCTTGCGCAGGCCGTTGGCCGGGTCGAAGGGGCTGTCGGGGCCCTGCTCGGTGAACATGCCCGGGACGCCGCGCCGGAAGCTGATGGAATGGGTCGCGCTGTTGCGGTCGACCTCGACGTCCAGGCGGGCGGAGAGGGCGTTGACCACGGAGGCGCCGACGCCGTGGAGGCCGCCGGAGGCCGCGTAGGAGCCGCCGCCGAACTTGCCTCCGGCGTGCAGCTTGGTCATGACGACCTCGATGCCGGAGAGGCCGGTCTTGGGCTCCACGTCCACGGGGATGCCGCGGCCGTTGTCCCGGACCTCGACGGAGGAGTCGTCGTGGAGGATGACCTCGATGTGGTCGCAGTGGCCGCCCAGGGCCTCGTCGACGGAGTTGTCGATGATCTCCCAGAGGCAGTGCATGAGCCCGCGGCTGTCGGTGGACCCGATGTACATCCCGGGGCGCTTGCGGACCGCCTCAAGTCCTTCGAGGACGAGAAGGTGCCGCGCGGTGTAGTTGGAGCTGTCCCGGTCGCCGCCTGCTGCGGTCAGCATCGCGGTGGACGGCACGGACGTTTCGGCGGTCACGCGGTTCGCTCCTCGCTGAATTTCATCTGGGCCCCTGGTGGGTATCACGGTCGGCTTCGGTTGCCGCTGAGAGCCTACAGAGGCCTGGTAGAGCGGTTGTAACGCCACCCTCGGGGAATCCTCATGCTAGACGAGCTTCATCCGGGCTCGCATGGATGTTCGATCATTCGTCGGAGTGACGTGCACATCACGTTCCCTTCGAGGCATGAACCATTTAGGCTCCGGGCACGTCCTCATGAACAAACCGGCAAGCCGGCCGGCGGGACCCACCCCCAAGACAAGCAATGCGAAACCGTAGCGCTCCGCATACGGCACATTCGCCGCCAACCGGCAACTGACAGCCATCCCGAGAAGAAGTTTCGAAGAAAAGCCACGAGCGGGAACGTTTTCGGCCTGGTTGGATGTTGACCCTGGTACGACAGCTCGTCGAGCTAGAGAAGAGGCGACGTGACTACTGTTCTGACCCCCGCGAGCCCGCTGACCGCAGCAGACCGCTGTGACCGTTGCGGCGCCCAGGCCTATCTGCGCGTCGTCCTGATCAGCGGCGGTGAACTGCTCTTCTGCGCCCACCACGGGCGCAAGTTCGAGCCGGAACTCAAGAAGATCGCCGCGGAAATACAGGATGAGACGGATCGGCTCACCGCCGTGCAGGCGACCGCCGACGAGGACCAACACTGACACCTCGCATCCACGACGAGCCAGGGGCCGGTCCAGGACCGGCCGACGGGCGGCACCCCCACCGGGGGCGCCGCCCGTTCTCGTACGTCGGCGAGTCTCTCGTACGCCGTGGAGTCTGCGGGCCCGCTCAGATGCGGCCCTCGGCCCACTTCAGGGCCGCCGAGACCCGGGTGTACACCCCGGGGCTGCCCGCACGCCCGCAGCCGCTCCCCCAGGACACCAGGCCGATGAGCCGCCCACGGGCCACCAGCGGCCCGCCGCTGTCGCCCTGGCACGCGTCCCGCCCACCCGCCGGATCGCCCGCACAGAGCATCCCTGAGGCGTCGTACGTGCCCTCCCGGCCGCCCGGGTAGGCCCGGGCGCACTCGCGGTCCGGCAGAACCTGGACCCGGGCGGAGCGCAGCACGGAGGCGTACGTACCGGCCCCGGTCGTGTCCCCCCACCCGTAGACCGCCGCGGCCGTCCCGGCCCGGTACGCCTCGTCCCCGGCCCGGGCCATCGGGATGACGCCGCTCTTCGGCAGCGCCCGGGACAGCGTCAGCACCGCGAGGTCGCCGGCGTTGGTGTCGGGGTCGTACGCCGGGTTGACCCAGACTCCCCGGACCGGGATCTCCTGGCCGCTCGTGTCACTCAGCCGGTCCCGCCCGGCGATGACGCGGAGGTCCTTCACGCGGCTCACCGGTCCGCCGAGCGCCTCTTCACCCAGACAGTGGGCGACCGTCAGGACCTTCGTGGGCGCCACGGCGACGCCGCCGCAGAACTGGCCCGAGCGCGCCCCGCCGAACCGGTCACGGCTGGACAGGGCCACCGCCCACGGGCTGTCCGCCACCGGGGCGGGCTGTCCGCCGACGACGATGCTGTCGGCGGCCGCCGGGAGCGGGGCCGCGAGCGGCGCTACGGCGGCCGCGGCGGTCAGGGCGAGGACCCCGGTCAGGGCACGGACGACGGGACGGGGCATGAAGGCTCCTGACACTGAGGTGGAAACGTTTCACCCAGCGTGATCCAGCCCGTCCCCCCGCGCACCCGCGGACACGCCGGAGGGCCCGGATCCCTGGGGATCCGGGCCCTCACCGGTGAATCTTCCGCCCTGTGTTCTAGTCCAGGTAGTCGCGCAGAACCTGCGAACGCGACGGGTGGCGGAGCTTCGACATCGTCTTCGACTCGATCTGGCGGATGCGCTCACGCGTCACGCCGTAGACCTTTCCGATCTCGTCCAGCGTCTTCGGCTGGCCGTCGGTGAGACCGAAGCGCATCGAGACCACGCCGGCCTCACGCTCGGAGAGCGTGTCGAGGACCGAGTGCAGCTGCTCCTGGAGGAGCGTGAAGCTGACCGCGTCCGCCGGGACGACGGCCTCGGAGTCCTCGATCAGGTCACCGAACTCGCTGTCGCCGTCCTCGCCGAGCGGGGTGTGCAGCGAGATCGGCTCGCGGCCGTACTTCTGGACCTCGATGACCTTCTCAGGGGTCATGTCGAGCTCCTTGGCCAGCTCCTCCGGGGTGGGCTCACGGCCCAGGTCCTGGAGCATCTGGCGCTGCACACGCGCGAGCTTGTTGATGACCTCGACCATGTGCACCGGGATACGGATGGTGCGGGCCTGGTCGGCCATGGCGCGGGTGATCGCCTGACGGATCCACCAGGTGGCGTACGTGGAGAACTTGTAGCCCTTGGTGTAGTCGAACTTCTCGACCGCGCGGATCAGACCGAGGTTGCCCTCCTGGATCAGGTCCAGGAAGAGCATGCCGCGGCCGGTGTAGCGCTTGGCCAGGGAGACCACCAGACGGAGGTTGGCCTCCAGGAGGTGGTTCTTGGCGCGGCGGCCGTCCTCGGCGATGATCTCCAGCTCGCGCTTGAGCTTCGGCGCGAGCTTGTCGGCGTTGGCCAGCTTGTCCTCGGCGAAGAGACCGGCCTCGATGCGCTTGGCGAGCTCGACCTCCTGCTCGGCGTTGAGGAGGGGAACCTTGCCGATCTGCTTGAGGTAGTCCTTGACCGGGTCGGCGGTGGCGCCGGCGACGGCGACCTGCTGGGCAGGCGCGTCGTCCTCGTCGTCGTCGGAGAGGACGAAGCCCTTGTTCTCGCCCTCGCCCTCCTCTTCCTCGCCCTTGCCGGCCTTGACCTCTTCGACGGCCTCGTCACCGTCGAGCAGTTCGTCGTCCTGCTTGCCGGACTTCTTCGCCGCTGTCTTCTTGGCCGCCGTCTTCTTCACGGCGGTCTTCTTGGCAGCCGTCTTCTTGGCTGCCGCCTTCTTCGCGGGGGCGGCCGCGACGGCGTCGTCGGCCACCGCGTCCGCGCTCTCGGCCGCCGGGGCGGCGGTGGCCGCGACGGTCCTCGTCACGGTGGTCTTCGCCGCGACAGTCTTGGTGGCGGTGCGCTTGACCGGGCTCTTCGCTGCGACGCTCTTGCGGGCGCGCTTCGGCGACTCCGCGGCACTGACCATCAGCGTCACACCCTCTTCCTCGAGGATCTGGTTGAGGCTGCGCAGAACATTCTTCCACTGGGTTGGCGGAATCTGGTCAGCCTCGAAGGCCCGACGCACGTCATCGCCGGCGATCTGCCCATCAGCCTTCCCTCGCTCGATGAGCGCCATGACAGACTCGGACTCGGCGATCTCGGGCGGGAGCGTACGGGATGTGCTGGCCGACACGAACAACCTCTCGGAACGATGGAAACGGCTTCCGGCCCTGCCCTGGAGAGGGCTGGAACCGACGACCGCCGACTGGGGATGTCGTCGACGGCGCGGGTTTGGCCTCAGAACTGAACAGCGCGCCCAAGGGCTGCTGTATTCCTTCCGCGGCGGTCACCTCTTAAGTCATCGCGCTGCTTCGAGGAGTGTTACGCCCAATCCGCGTGGCCCGAGTCACACCCCATTCGCGACGAACCGTGCCGAGGCGGGCATCCCCTCACCATTGTGCCGCCGGACCCGTGCGGTCCGGCGGCACAGGGCCTGTCCGACGACAGGCCTGGGCCTGCCCACCCCGGCCGTGGACCGGTCAGTGCTGCTCGCGGGGCGCGGGAACCACCCGCTCCACGTCGGGGTGGACGACGAGCAGCTGGCGCATGGCCGTCTCGGCCCCCGCGGAGTCACCGGAGGCGAGGGCGTCGACGATGCGCGCGTGGTGGGCGAGCGAGGCCTCGCCCGGACGGTCGCAGCCGGTGACCGGGCCGCCGGAGACGTGCAGGGCGGCCGAGACGATGCCGGAGAGGTGTTCGAGCATCCGGTTGCCCGCGGCCTGGATGAGCAGAGCGTGGAATTCGGCGTCGGCGCGGGAGAAGGTGATCGCGTCCCCCTGCCCCATCGCGTGGCCCATGATCTCCACCATGTCGCCGAGGCGCTGCTGAAGGTCCTCCCGGCCGTGCCCGGCGGCGAGGCGGGCGGCGAGGGGCTCGATGGTCCAGCGGAGCTCGGCCAGCTCACGGCGCTGGTCGTCGCGCTGCGGACCGAAGGCGCGCCACTCGATGATGTCGGGGTCCAGCAGGTTCCAGTCACTGACCGGGCGGACCCGCGTACCGACATTGGGGCGCGCGCTGACGAGCCCCTTGGCCTCCAGGACGCGCAGGGACTCGCGTACGACGGTGCGGGAGACCTCGAAGCGCTGGCCGATCTCCTCGGGAACGAGGGGGCGGTCCGCGCCGAGGTCGCCGGAGACGATCATCTGGCCCAGCTGCTGGACGAGTTGACCGTGCAGCCCGCGTCCGCGGCTGGCCGCTCCCCGGCGGCTCGCCCGCCCCAACTCGGAATCGGAACCGCCCCAGGGCCGGGCCGCGGCGCGCTCGCCGGCCGGCGCTTCCGTGTAGGGATAGCGATCGAGTTCGCCCGGGCCGGCCAGGCCGGAATCGGCGGAGCGGGCGGCGGTCATCATGGTGTGCGCAAGGGTACTCACGCATCCTTTGTCGGCGTGGCTCGTCCGCCCCTTGAGGTCTTTGGTGAAAAGCACACGAAAGGGTGATCGGCGCCCGCGCCGCAATTGACGCCATATCCGTATGAACCAGGCATTTCCTAGGGAGTTACGGGCTCCTCTTCTCGCCGTCCGACCGAGGTGATCACCAACGCACCTTCCCGCGAAGGCTGGTGAACAGATACGCGCAGATCAGGGCCGACAACGACAGGGCGAGCGCGGCACCCACGGGCTGCGCCACCACCCGCGCGACGGCCAGGACCCAGCGGTCCGCCTCCTGCGGCAGCTGCCACCAGGCCAGTTCGCGCAGCCGACCCGGAAGTCCGGTGACCGAACGCGCGGACGGGGCCTCGACCACCTTCTGCACCAGCGGAACCACCAGCACCGGAACGGCCAGTACGGCGGCGATCCCGGCCCCGGCCACCCGGAAGACACCCGCGGCCAGCAGCCCGGCCCAGGCGCATCCCACGACCAGGCACGCCCAACTCGCGCCGAGCACGACGGCATTGGCCGGAACGGTGAGCAACTCCGGTCCGTAGAAGAGCCGGAGGCTCTGCGCACCGCAGACGACGGTGAGCGAGGCCAGCAGGAGGGCGAATCCGGCGGTCACCGTCAGCTTGGCCACCAGCAGGCCGATCCGCCGGGGCACGGTGCCGCGGCCGGCGGCGAGCGCCGGGTAACGGAACTCGTCACCGAAGGAGAGCGCGCCCAGGATGCCCGCGCCCAACGCGGCGGGCGGCAGCGGCAGCAGCTCGGGCCAGGCGGCGAGCGCGCGCGGCAGGGGCGTGCCGCCGGTGCGCGCCAGGAGGACGGAGAGCGCGGCGGAGACCAGCAGCACGGACGCCATGATCATGGTCGTCGTCCGTACGCCGAGGGAGCGCCGCAGTTCGTACCGGAGCGGGCGCAGGGGCCCGCGGGCGGGGCGGACCCGGATCGGCGGCGGCAGTTCGGAGAGGGCGGCGGCGGAGGGCTGCCGGGTCCCGTCGTCGTCCGGCGGCGGAGCGGCGGCGGCGGGGCCGGTGTCGCCGATCTCGTCGGCGAGTTGGTGGACCGGGACGCCGTGCCGGAAGGCGGTGTCCCCGACCTCGGCGCAGGTGGAGCCGTACACGGTGAGCCGCCCGTTCGGCTCGGGGACCACCTCGACCGAACGCCGGGCGGCCCGGGCCTCCCTGCTGACGACTGCGGCGAGCCGGGCCGCGTGCGGGGTGCGGACGGCGACGCGGGGGCGGAGCCGGGTGCGGGCGAAGTCGGCGACCTCCTGGTCCGCGACGAGGCGGCCGCCGTCGACGGTGACGACGTGATCGGCCGTGCGGGCGGCCTCCTTGGGGTCGGCGGTGGCGTACAGAACCGTTCCGCCCTGGGCCGCGTGGGCGCGCAGCAGCCCGTACAACCAGCTGTTCTCGCGCGGGGAGAGACCTTCGGCGGGTTCGTCCAGGACGAGGGTGTGCGGGTCACCGAGGAGGGCGGAGGCGAGGCCGAGGCGGCGGTCCATCCCCACCGACAGGGTGCCGAGCCGCTGGTCCCCGAGCCCGGCGAGCCCCACGACTTCGAGCATCTCGTCGGCTCGGGCCGCGGGCGTCCCGGCGGCCGCGCAAAGCATCCGGAGCTGGCCGCGGGCCGTACGGGAGGGGTGCCCCGGTACGTCACCGAGCAGCACGCCCACCTCGCGCGCCGGGTGGGGGATGCGGTGCAGCGGCCTGCCGCGGAAGTAGGCGACGCCCCGGCCTGAGTCGAGTTCGAGCATCAGCCGCAGGGCCGCGGTCTTGCCCGAACCGGGGGCACCCAGCAGGGCGGTGACGCGGCCGGGCGGGGCCTCGAAGGTCAGGTCGTCCACGGCGGGCGGAGCGTCGCGACGGGGGGTGCTGGTGAGTCCGATGGCCTGGAGCATCGCTTCTCTCGCGTTCTCTCACGGATGGTGAGACCGCTCGGCGGCAGAGGGGTACCGCAGCAACATAACGCGACATTTCCGACTTTTCGTGCAGCAGTGGACCCGCGGGTGTTCCGCACTCCCCCGGCTGCCGACAGGCCCAGCCGTCAGACCTCCGGCCGCAGCATCGGCGGGTTGAGCACCGTGGCCGCACCGGCCCGGAACAGCTGCGCGGGCCGGCCGCCCTGCCGTGTGGTGGTCCCGCCGGAGGGCACCAGGAAGCCGGGGGTGCCCGTGACCTTGCGGTGGAAGTTGCGCGGGTCGAGAACCACGCCCCACACCGCCTCGTACACCCGGCGCAGCTCCCCGACCGTGAACTCCGGCGGGCAGAACGCCGTGGCCAGCGAGGAGTACTCGATCTTGGAGCGCGCACGCTCCACCCCGTCGGCGAGGATCCGCGCGTGGTCGAAGGCGAGCGGCGTCGCCTGCTCGCCCTCCCTGAGGAGGTCCTCCACGGGTGCCCAGCGGGCGCTGTTGGCGTCCCCGCCCGCCCGGGGCGCTGGCAGGTCCGGGGCGAGCGCGAGGTGCGCGACGCTGACGACCCGCATCCGGGGGTCCCGTGCCGGGTCCCCGTAGGTGGCCAGCTGTTCCAGGTGCGCGCCGTTGCCCACGGCGGGCTTCGCCGGGTCGTGGGCGCACAGCCCCGTCTCCTCGACGAGCTCACGCGCCGCCGCGGACCCGAGATCCTCGTCGGCCCTGACGAAACCACCGGGCAGCGCCCACCGGCCCTGGAACGGCGTTTCCCCACGGCGGACCACCAGCGCGCAGAGCGCGTGACGGCGCACCGTGAGCACGACCAGGTCCACGGTGACGGCGAAGGGCGGGAAGTTCGACGGGTCGTAGGGCGGCATGCCGTGATCATAGTCGTCTGCCTGACGATAAACACTCCCTTCGGTACTCCGGTGATCAGGGAGATCCCGTGTGCGGCCGGATCCGGCCGCACACGGCGAGAGGGTCTCCGCCGAGCGGTGCCGTCGAGCGGACGGGCCGTCCTCAGCGACGCGTCCCGGCGCCGCGCCTGCCGTACCGCCGGACGTCACGCACGCGGCGCCCGGCGGCCACCGGCCCGGGCCCGGCCGTACCGGGCCTGGGCACCCCGGGCCCGGCCGAACCGGGCGCCGGCGCGGTCCCCCCGGCGTCCCTCACGCGCTGCCCGCTCGCGCGCCGCCGGGCCCGGTTCGTCGCCGGCCTGACCCTGCGGACATGCAGGGCAGGCCCCCTGGCGCCCCCGGCCCCCACCGCCGCCCCGGCCCCCTCGGCACCCGCGACCTCCGACTCAGGCCCTTCACCGCCGTCGCCATCACCGCGCAGGCAGCGGCGCAGGGTCTCCGGGTCCAGCCCCTCGTTGCACGCCCGGTGCAGCAGTTGCGCGAACGTGTACTCCGGGTCCGCGCGGAGCGCCATGGCCAGCGCGACCCGGGCGCCGGGCTCGTCGCCGGTGGACCAGGAGACCCAGCCGGCCAGGGTCAGCGGGGCCGCCGCGTGCTCGCCGTACGGTCCGACGCAGCGGCGCGCGAGGGTCCGCCACAACCTCAGCGCGCGGTGGCCTTCGGGGCCCTCCATCCAGACCGCGGCCTTGTCCCGGGTCTCCCGGTCCTGGAGGCCGAGGATGACCGCGGCGGCCTCGTCCTCGCCGATCAGCTTGTCGTCCCCGAGGTCGGAGACGGCTTCCGGAGCGGGCGGCGTCAGCCCGAGGCGGTCCATCAGGGTGCGGGCGAGCGCGAGGGTCTCCTTGGCCACCTCGGCCTTCGCCCGCTCGTCCAGGAGCCGGGGCACCAGCGACGCCGCGGCCTGATCCAGCGCCCCCAGTTGTGCGGAGACCTCGTCCGGCGTCCGCCAGGGAGCGAGCCGCGCCTCCATGTCGCGCAGCGTCCCCCGTACCCGGATCCCCGCATAGGCGGCCGCGGCGGCCATCACCGTCGTACCGGGCATGGCCAGGGGCTTTCCCTGGGGCGGGCAGCACCGGCCGTCGGGGCAGCAGTACGACCAGTACCGGCCGTCCGAGAGGCAGAGCGCTTCGAGCACGGGCACGTCCAGCGCTCCGCACGCCGTACGCAGGCTCTGGGCGAACGGCCGCAGGCGCTCCATCGTCAGGCGGCCGCTCTCGCCGTCCGGCGAGTCCTGGCAGAGGAAGATCACGATCGCGTCGGGCCGCCCGTCACGGCGCTCGCTCCCCGAGATCAGGCTGTCCGCCAGCTGTTCGGCGACGGGACCCCATTCACCGGGCTCCCGCGGAATGCCCAGCCGGAGCCGGCCGCCGAACCGGCCCCGGCCACCGTGCAGCGCCACCATCACGACGCTGTCGCTGGGGTGGAACCCCATCAGATACGGGAGGGCGTCGGCGAGTTCGGCGGGGCCGCGCAAGGTGATCTGCTGACCGTCGGACGGGCCGGTGGATTCGTGGTGCTTGTTCATGACTCGACGGTCCCGTGGGCCGCCTCGTCCCGCCACCCCTGTGGATAACGTTATCCACAGGGGTGGCCCGGCGTTCGCGGTTTGTGCTCGTCATCGGGTTGCATGGAGGGATGACCAACGCAGATCGTGCAGCACTCCGGGCTTCGGCCGACTCCGTCCTCGCCCGCCTCGTCGGGGATGCCACGGGTGAGGCGAGGCTGCGTGAGGACCAGTGGCTGGCGATCGAGGCGCTCGTCGCCGACAAGCGCCGGGCGCTGGTCGTGCAGCGCACCGGATGGGGCAAGTCCGCCGTCTACTTCGTGGCGACCTCGCTGCTGCGCGCGCAGGGCAGCGGCCCGACCGTGATCGTCTCGCCGCTGCTGGCGCTGATGCGCAACCAGGTCGCGGCGGCCGCGCGGGCGGGGATCAGCGCCCGCACCATCAATTCGTCCAACACGGAGGAATGGGAGAGCGTCCAGGCCGAGGTGGCGGCCGGTGAGGTCGACGTCCTCCTGGTCTCCCCGGAGCGGCTGAACAACCCCGACTTCCGGGACCAGGTGCTGCCTCGGCTCTCCGCCGCGACGGGTCTCCTGGTGGTCGACGAGGCCCACTGCATCTCCGACTGGGGGCACGACTTTCGGCCTGACTACCGGCGGCTGCGCACCATGCTCGCCGACCTCCCCACCGGCGTCCCGGTGCTGGCCACCACCGCCACGGCCAACGCCCGCGTGACGGCGGACGTCGCGGAACAACTGGGCACGGGCGCGGGCACCGACGCGCTGGTGCTGCGCGGTCCGCTGGACCGGGAGAGCCTCAGCCTGAGCGTGCTCCAGCTGCCCAACGCGGCGCACCGGCTGGCCTGGCTGGGCGACCACCTCGGGGAGCTGCCCGGTTCCGGGATCATCTACACGCTGACGGTCGCGGCGGCCGAGGAAGTCACGGCCTACCTGCGCCAGAACGGCCATCCGGTCACCTCCTACACCGGGCGGACCGAGAACGCGGACCGCCAGCAGGCGGAGGACGACCTGCTGGCCAACCGGGTCAAGGCGCTGGTCGCCACCTCCGCGCTGGGCATGGGGTTCGACAAGCCCGACCTCGGCTTCGTCGTGCACCTGGGCTCGCCCTCCTCCCCCATCGCGTACTACCAGCAGGTCGGGCGCGCGGGGCGCGGGGTCGAGCACGCCGAGGTGCTGCTGCTCCCCGGCAAGGAGGACGAGGCGATCTGGCAGTACTTCGCCTCGGTCGCCTTCCCTCCCGAGGAGCAGGTGCGCCGCACCCTGGACGTCCTGGCCCGGTCGGAGCGGCCGCTCTCCTTGCCCGCGCTGGAACCCCTGGTCGACCTCCGGCGGACCCGCCTGGAGACGATGCTCAAGGTGCTGGACGTCGACGGCGCGGTGAAGCGGGTCAAGGGCGGCTGGATCTCCACCGGCGAGCCGTGGGTCTACGACTCCGAGCGCTACGCCTGGGTCGCCCGGCAGCGGGCCGCCGAGCAGCAGGCCATGCGCGACTACGCCACGACGACGGCGTGCCGGATGGAGTTCCTGCGGCTGCGGCTCGACGACGAGGAGGCCACCGCCTGCGGGCGCTGTGACAACTGCGCGGGCGCCCGCTTCGACGACAAGGTCTCCACCGCGGCCCTGGACGGCGCCCGTAGCGAGCTGGGCCGGCCGGGGGTGGAGGTGGCTCCCCGCAAGATGTGGCCCACCGGTCTCTCCGCGGTGGGCGTCGACCTCAAGGGACGTATCCCCGCCGGTGAACTCTCCTCCGCCGGAAGGGCGCTGGGCAGGCTCTCCGACATCGGCTGGGGCAACCGGCTGCGCCCCATGCTGGCGGCGCAGGCACCGGACGCGCCCGTTCCGGACGATGTCACGGACGCCGTGGTCACCGTGCTCACGGACTGGGCCAGGGGCCCGGGCGGCTGGGCCTCCGGGGCACCCGACGCCGCTCCCCGGCCGGTCGGCGTGGTCACCGTCGCCTCGCGCCGCCGGCCGCAGTTGGTGGAATCGCTCGGCCGGCGCATCGCCGAGATCGGCCGGATGCCGCTGCTCGGGACGGTGACCTACGCGCCGGGCACCGAGGAGCTGACGATGTCGCAGACCAACAGCGCCCAGCGGGTGCGGGCGCTGCACGAGGCCCTGACCGTCGAGCCGGAGCTGGCGCAGGCGCTGCGGTCCGCCGACGGCCCGGTCCTGCTCGTGGACGACCTGTCCGACACCGGCTGGACGCTGGCCGTCGCCGCGCGGCTGCTGCGGCGGGCCGGAGCCCAGGGGGTGTGCCCGCTGGTCCTCGCGGTTCAGGGGTGACGGGACGCGTCATCCGGGCCGGGGCTGGGCAGGGATATCAGTGTCATTCCGGCTGATTCCCGTCAGCCGCGCCAATTGCTCGTTGCCGCCTGCCGATACGCCAGGAAGAATTGGGACTGCTCCCCGCACAGTTCTCGTCGGGCCCGGAAGGGCTGTGCCGCGGCGCGCCCTCACTCGACCCTGCCCGCACCATGGGCGCGTAGCGAAGGGAGGACCATGACCTTCGGATTCGCCCCGTCCTCAGCCACTTCGATATCGGCGTTCTCGACCCCACCGGGTGGAGCGGACTCCGTCAACCGCCTTGCCCGGATGCTCGAACCCGCCGAGTGGGCCTCGGCGGGGATACCGCTGCTGCGCAGTCCGCGCGAGGTCGTCAGCGGGCTGCACTCCCGGCACCGGCCGACGCCCGCCACCGCCGTCGTCGCGGTCCTCGACCATGAGGAACGGCTCACGGCGAGCGCCTCGTTCACGCGCCGGGACACGGTGGCGGCGGACGGCTGGGACTTCCGCAACGCCCTGCTCGCCCATCTGCGGCGCGTGATCCCGCACGATCTGCGCCGGCGTACTCCGGTGCGTACGGCCGTGCTTCTCTACTGCCGCGACGGCGACGAGCGGTGGACCGAGGAGGACGGCGCGTGGATGTGGGGCCTGCGGGATGCCTGCACCCTGCACGGTCTCCGGTGCGGTGCGTACATCACGCTGACCGGCGGGGGCTGGCAGGTGCTCGGTGAGGGGCGGGGCGGGCGGCGGCCCAGCTCCCTGTCGGAGCCGGCCCCGCTGTCCGACCTCGTCACCGAGCAGCAGCCCGCGCTGACGCGGACCGGTGGCGGCTCGGCCCAGGCGCTGCGCCGCTCGGCCGCCCGGTGACCGCAGAGCACCCCGGAAGCTGAGCCCCGGCCGCCCGTGACGGCGACCGGGGCTCCTTCGTACGACTGGGTACGACGGTGACGACCGGTAGGACGGTTCAGACGCCCGCGCCGAGTGCGGAGTTGATCGTCTGCGGCTCTCCGCAGACGATCAACAGCGCGGCGGCGCGGTCACGGGCGACGGGCAGCGCACGGGCGACGGTGTCACCGGCGTCCCCGTTGACGGCCACGACGACGACGGGCCGGGGCTTGGCCCGGTCGACCGCGGAGGCGTCCGCGAAGAAGACGTCGTCACCGGCGTCCTGCTGGGCCCAGTACGCGGCGTCGCCGAAGGACAGCTCGTGGGCGGCCCACGGGTGCTGCTCGCCGGTGGTGAGCACCAGGATGTCGCCCGGCGCGCGGCCGGACTCCAGCAGCAGGTCGACCGCTTCCTCGGCCGCGTCGAGGGCTCCGCCGGCCGGGGCCGGGATCAGCTGGAGCTGGGGCGCGGAACGATTCTCCGGCCGGCTCGGAGCGCTCGTCGGCGCTACGGGAGCCGGTGCGGGCGCGGGTACGGGTGCGGGGTGTGCGCGCTGTGCCGGAGGCGTGGGGCGCGCGGGGCCGGGCACCGGACGACCGGGACGCGGCGTGGCCGCGGAACGCGGACCTGGTACGGGGCGGGGGGTCGGCGCGGTACGGCCGGCGGCCGGGGCGACGCGGGGACCCTGGGCACTCTCGGGAATCTGAGGCTCCTGAAGGATGAAGGATGAAGGAAGAGAGGCAGGAAGGTGATGGGGCGGGGCCGACGTGCTCGGTCGGCATCGCTGGTGGGCGCCTGCGCGCGATCAGAATTCGAAGCCGAGCTGGCCCCCGCTTTCGAGTGCGGCCGCCTCGGCGGAAAAACGGACCTTCTTCAGGTGCTGCCACCGGGGCAGCGCGTCGAGGTACGCCCAGGAGAGGCGGTGATGGGGCGTGGGCCCCCGCTCCTCCAGTGCGGCCCGGTGCACCGGCGAGGGATACCCGGCGTTGGCACCGAAGGCGAAGTCCGTGTACTCCTCGGACTCCCCGCCCAGTTCGGCCATCATCCGGTCGCGGTACACCTTGGCGATGACCGAGGCCGCCGCCACCGCGATGCAGGACTGGTCGCCCTTGATGACCGTACGGACCTTCCAGGGGACGCCCAGGTAGTCGTGCTTGCCGTCGAGTATCACCGCGTCGGGCCGCACCGGCAGCCCCTCCAGGGCCCGTACGGCGGCCAGCCGCAGCGCCGCGGTCATGCCGAGGTCGTCGATCTCCTGCGGGGAGGCGTGGCCCAGGGCGTGGGCGGTGACCCAGCTCTCCAGCACGGGGGCGAGCTGGGCACGCCGCAGCGGCGTCAAGAGCTTGGAATCGGTGAGGCCTTCGGGCGGCCGGCGCAGGCCGGTGACCGCGGCACACACGGTGACGGGTCCGGCCCACGCCCCGCGTCCGACCTCGTCGACACCGGCAACGGTCCTGGCACCGGTGGTAGCGCGAAGCGAGCGCTCGACGGTGTGCGTGGGTGGTTCGTACGGCATGGCGCCAGCCAGCGTACGCCGAGAGCGACGGCAGCGACACCCCGGGGCACCGTGCACACCGAGTTTCGGCCGAGGGGCGTCGCTCCGGGGTGGGATCAGCGGGGGATCAGTAGGGGTCGTAGTCGTCGTGGTCCTGCTCGTAGCCGTCCCGCTCGCCTTCCCGTACGCCGTCCGTGCCCAGGCCGTAGCAGGTGCGGTGGTCGGCGGTGGCCGGGCGCTCGCGGAGGATCTCCTTCGCCCGCGCCTCGCCCCAGCTGGTGGCGTACCAGGGGGAGTCGGAGGTGTGCAGGTCGCGCTGGATGACCCGGAGCGCGCAGGAGCGCTGCGGCTCCGGCAGCTTGTCGAGAGCCGGTACGGCGTCGGCGGAGAGGTCCTTCAGATAGTCGATGTCGATCGAGGTGCGGTCGTCCTCGAAGCGCTGGACGTTCTGCTCGGCGACCACCGCGTCCGGGGAGATCGCCCCGAAGGCCAGCACGGCGGCCGCGGCACTGACCGCGATCGCGCGCGGCAGGAACCTGGCGCCGAACACCCCGGCGGCCAGGATCAGGACGAAGACGACGCCGAGCCAGAGTTCCATCGCGGCCACGGAGATCCGGAGCCGGGTCAGCCCGTACTCCGCGACGTACAGGTCCATGCGGCGCAGCGCCGAGGCGACGACGACCAGGGTGAGCACGCAGAGGGTGCCCAGCACGGCGCGTACCAGCGTCCGGTCCCGGCTGCCGCCGCGCGGCGCCCAGCGCAGGGCCAGGGCGATCACGACGAGGGTGAGCAGGGTGGCCCAGAGCAGCTGCCAGAAGCCCTGGCGGGCGTACTCGGCGTGGTCGAGCCCGGTCTTCTCCCGCACCTTGTCGTAACCCCCGAGGAGGACGACGAGCTGGAGGGTGATGAACGCGGCGAAGAGCAGGTCGAGCACGATGAGCGGGAGCGCCCACTCCGTACGTCCCCGGGGCTTGCCCGTCTTGACGGTGAGCCCGTCCCAGCGGACGGGGGCGGCGGCGGTGCGGGCGGCGGCCAGCGCGCCCACGAGGCCGACGAGGAAGAGGAACGTCCGCAACGGGCCGTCGACGATCGACACATCGGGGGTGAGCCTGCCCAGCAGGTCGGCGAAGGCGGCGTCGGCGCTGGCGAAGAGCGTCCCGAACACCACGAGGAGCCCGACGGCAACTGCCGTGCTGCGTACGGCGGTGCCCCAGCGCCCCCGGGAGTCGTCGGCCCGCTCCCGTACCCCGCGCCAGCCCCACCGGACCCCGGCAGCGACCGAGTCCACGATGCCCACGGAGCCGATCAGCACGCCGAGCCAGCTCCGGCTGCCGTGCAGCGCGAGCGAGCCCAGGGCGAAGGCCGACACGACGGCCAGGAAGGTCGGCCAGCCCGCGTCCCGGAGCGCGGGCACCGCGAGCAGGGCGAGACCGCCGAGGGCCCAGGTGGCGGTCCAGGGGCGCAGCCGGCGCCCCGCCGCCCGGGCGGCGAAAGCGGCGGCCAGGGCGGCGGGCACCGCCACGATCAGGAGGTTCACCCCGAGGCCGTCGCCGAGCAGGAGCGCGCTCAGTACGGCGGTGGCCAGGGCGGCCCAGAGAACGGCGGGCGGGATCAGCGGGGGTGCGGCCGGGCGCAACTTGGCCGTCGCGCCGGGGCGCTTGACGGGGGGCTGCCAGGGGCGGCCGGGCTGCCAGGTCTGCTGCGCCCCCTGGGCCCGCTGCCGCTGGGCGTGAAGGTACGCGGGGGTGACCGGCGGCTCGATGCCCTGCGCCGGAGACGGCGAGGGGGACTGCGGCTGCGACGGCGTCTGCGACTGCGGCTGCGGAGTCGGTGAGGCGTCGGCCGGCGGGCCTGACGCCTTGGTCGACTCGGGCGGTTGTTCGGACATGGGACCCCTCCCCCACCGAGCATCCGCGCACACCAAGGGGGCGCGTGGTCCCGGCATCTCATTCGGCGCACGCCCATGGAGGCCGACCGTGAAGATCGACGAGGGGACGGCGTGGCCGAAAGATTAATCCCGAACCGGTGTTCGCGAACACTCAGAGTGAGGCCTGTGGCAGGACCGTGACAGACCCCCCGTCAAACGGTCAGTGCCGCGCCGGGAGCAGCCAGCCGGGCGGCTCCTCCGTCTGCGCCAGCCAGTCGGCGGGCGGCGCCCCGGCCGTACCGGCGGCGACGACTCCCCCGACGATCGCGCAGGTCGTGTCGACGTCGCCGCCCGCCTGAGCCGTCAGCCAGAAGGCCTCCTCGAAGTCTCCGAGGCTCCTGGCCGCCGACCAGAGGGCGAACGGCACGGTGTCGTGGGCGCTGGTCCGGCGGCCGTTGCCGAGGACCGCGGCGACCGTCCCGGCGTCCTGGTAGTCGAGCATGTCGCGGGCCCGGCGCAGCCCGGCGCCGACCGCGCTGCGGGGCACGAGCGCGATGACGCCGTCGAGGAGCTCCTCGGGCTTCGGCGGCCCGCCCGGGGCTGCGGCCAGCGAGGCGGCCGCCGCGACGGCCATCGCGCCGACGACGGCCTCGCGGTGCTGGTGGGTGGTGTACGAGGAGATCTCGGCCTGGTGGGTGGCCTGCTCCGGGTCGTCCGCGTACCAGGCACCGAGCGGAGCGATCCGCATGGCCGAACCGTTGCCCCACGACCCCTGCCCCTTGAAGAGCCCCGACGCCAGCTCGCGCCAGTCGCCGCCCTCCCGTACGAGCCGGAGCAGCCGGTTCACGGCGGGGCCGTAGCCCCGGTCGAAGTCGTGGTGCTCGGCGAAGGAGTGCGCGAGCGCGTCCTGGTCCACGCGGCCGTGGGCGGCGAGCACGGCCAGGACCGAGGAGGCCATCTCGGTGTCGTCGGTCCACTGCCAGGGGCCGGGCGGCAGGAGGCGCTGTTTGAGCAGCGGGTAGTTGACCGGGACGAAGAACTGGGAGCCCAGGGCGTCTCCCACGGACAGGCCACGCAGGCTGGCCAGGGCGCGTTCGAAGCGCCGCTCGGAAGCAGAATCAACGGTCATCGCCCTGCCACTCTATCCGGTACGGCCGTACGGCTCAGGGGTGCGCCAGCGCTGGAAGGGCCGGTCCAGGGTGTAGCGGCCGTTCTCGCCGAGGAGCAGGGTCCGCGCCTCGCCGTTGCCCGGGTTGGAGAGCGATTCGAACTCGGCGACCGACCAGTGGAACCAGCGCATGCAGAAGAGCCGCATCGTCAGCCCGTGGGTGACCAGCAGGACGTTCTCCGGGTGGTCCGGCTCCTCGAAGCTGCGGTGCAGGCTCTCCAGGAACGCGCCGACCCGGTCGTAGACGTCGGCGCCGGACTCACCCTGGGCGAAGCGGTAGAAGAAGTGCCCGTAGGCGTCCCGGTAGGCCTTCTGGAGCCGTACGTCGTCCCGGTCCTGCCAGTTGCCCCAGTCCTGCTCGCGCAGCCGGGGCTCCTCGCGGACCCGGACCAGGGCGGGGTCGAGACCGAAGGCCCGGAAGGTCTCGTGGGTGCGCCGGTAGGGGGAGATGTAGACGCTCACCCGCTCCCCGCCGAACTGCTCACGCAGCCGCGCCCCGGTCTCCTCCGCCTGCCGCAGGCCCGTCTCGGTGAGCCGGAGCGCGTGGTCGGGCTCCCGCTCGTAAACCGTGTCGTCGGCGTTGCCCTCGGACTCGCCGTGCCGGACGAGGACGATGCGCTGCGGTCGTGCCATGCAACGACCCTAGGGGGTGCGCGACGAATCCGCGTGATCCGTAAAGACCACGCGTGATCTGCAAAGGTCGCGCGGTGATCTACAAAGGTCGCGCGTGACCCACAGGAACCGGTGTCACACCGTCCAGGAGGGACCGGTGTCAGACCGTCCAGGAGGGACCCGGTGTCAGACCGTCCAGGAGGGTTCCAGCTCGACCACGTCCCCCGTCAGCGCCGCCACGTCCGTCTCGGTCTGCGCGCGGGCCGCCAGGCGCTCCGCCCCGTCGGCGCGGTACTTGCCCCGCTCGGCGGCCGACTTCCACATGGACAGCACGAGGAACTCGTTGCCGGGCGCCTCCCCGAAGACCCCGCGCACCATCCCGGGGGAACCGGCCATCGCCGGGTTCCACACCTGCTTCTGCATCAGCACGAAGTGCTCGGCCCGGTCCTCGTGCACGCTGCTGTGCGCGACCCTGACGACATCCGCGTCCCCGAACTCCGGCTCGAAACCGGTCTTCACATCGAACCGGCGCTCGAAGAGCATGACCTGCATGTCACGGAAGGTGCCGGCCTGCCCGGTAGCCGGGCGGTCGTGTCCGCGGGCCATGAACGAGTCGTAGAAGACGCGGTTCTCCCAGAACGCGAAGACATGGGCGACATCGGGGCGCGTTCGGCTCCACCCGCCGCTCTGCCCCCTGAACCCCGGCTCGCCGAGCAGTCCCGCCCACTTCCGCTGTCCCCGCTCGAAACCATGACGGTCCACCACGGAACAGCGAATCCACTTCACCAGCACCGCGCCATCGTACGGCGCGCAACGTGGCCGGGGTCACGGTCGCCTGCAAGGCCGTTCCCGAGCGCATGGCCCGAATCAGCCGTCCGTCCTCGGGGCAGTTGGCGGCGCGGGCCGTTCCGTACATGATCGGGTGAATCGGATGATGAGAACGGTCTCATGGACCGTCGGCCAGGAGGGGAAGTCCGGTGAGCACTCCGAACAAGGACATCGAGAAGGTCGAAGTACGGATCAAGTGGGACCCCAGCCCGCACGGTGAACCGGACGTCGACCTCGACATCATCGCGGCCACCTACCCGGCCGACGCGCCGTACGGCAGCCCCGCGTACCTGGTGCACTTCGACAGCCGCTCACCGGACGGGACCATCACGCTGAACCGGGACAGCAGGACCGGCCAGGGGTTCGGCTTCGACGAGGTGATGACGATCGAGCTGGCCCGGCTGGCGGGCCGGTACGGCCGGGTCGTGGTCGGCGTCGCCATCCAGCAGCGCGAGGGCCGCAAGACCTTCGGCCAGGTCGGCAGCACGTTGGTGGAGATCCGGGAGGGCTACACGAGCCTGGTCCAGGACGACTTCGCGAGGGTGGCGTCGTCGACGGCGGCCGTGGTCGGGGAGTTCTCCCGTACGGGGTCGGGGACGTGGGTGTTCCGCTCGGACGTACGCGGCTTCGACGCCGATCCCGACGCGTTCGCCGCGGTGATGGGTGACCGCGACGCCGGGACCTGACCCGCATCGACGAGTTCCGGCCAATGCGTGCCGGGCATACCGAAGGGGACCGGCCTCAGGCCGGTCCCCTTCGTCACTCAGCGCTCAGCGCTCAGCGCTCAGCCGGGCGTCAGCTGCACGGGTCAGCTGCAACCGCTGGTCGAGCCGCAGCCCTCGCAGATGTAGCAGGAGCCGGCGCGCTGCATCTTCGTCCCGCAGGAGAAGCAGAGCGGGGCGTCCGCGCTGATCCCGAGCTGCATCTCGACCAGCTCGGCCGAGGTGTGGGCCGTCGCCGGAGCCGGCTTCTCGGCGGACTCGCGGGGAGCCGCCACCGCCTTCAGCTCGGGCTGCACCGGGGCCGACTGGGCGAGGCTCTCGGAGTCCACGCCGTCCGCCTCGAAGGTCGGCTCGTACGAACCGGTGTCGAGGTGGCGCTGGCGCTCCTCGGCGGAGTGGATGCCGAGGGCGGAGCGGGTCTCGAAGGGCAGGAAGTCGAGCGCCAGGCGGCGGAAGATGTAGTCGACGATCGACTGCGCCATCCGCACGTCCGGGTCGTCCGTCATACCGGCCGGCTCGAAGCGCATGTTGGTGAACTTCGAGACGTACGTCTCCAGCGGGACGCCGTACTGCAGGCCGACCGAGACGGCGATGGAGAAGGCGTCCATCATGCCCGCGAGGGTCGAGCCCTGCTTGGACATCTTCAGGAAGACCTCACCGAGACCGTCGTCCGGGTAGGAGTTGGCGGTCATGTAGCCCTCGGCGCCGCCCACCGTGAAGGAGGTGGTGATGCCGGGACGGCCCTTGGGGAGGCGCTTGCGGACCGGGCGGTACTCGATGACCTTCTCGACCGCCGTACGGATGGTCTCCTCGGCCTTCGCGGTGACCTCTTCCTTCTCCTTGTCCTTGGTCTTGGCGGAGAGGGGCTGGCCGACCTTGCAGTTGTCGCGGTAGATCGCGAGCGCCTTGACGCCCATCTTCCACGCCTCGAAGTAGACCTCTTCGACGTCCTCGACGGTGGCCGTCTCGGGCAGGTTCACGGTCTTGGAGAGCGCGCCGGAGATCCACGGCTGGATGGCCGCCATCATCCGGACGTGGCCCATCGCGGAGATGGAACGCTCGCCCATCGCGCAGTCGAAGACCTCGTAGTGCTCGGGCTTGAGGCCCGGCGCGTCGATCACGTTGCCGTTCTCGGCGATGTGGGCGACGATCGCCTCGATCTGCTCCGGCTGGTAGCCGAGACGGCGCAGCGCCTGCGGCACCGTGCCGTTGACGATCTGCATCGAGCCGCCGCCGACCAGCTTCTTGAACTTGACCAGGGCGAGGTCGGGCTCCAGTCCTGTGGTGTCGCAGGACATCGCGAGACCGATGGTGCCGGTGGGCGCGATGACCGAGGCCTGCGCGTTGCGGAAACCGTTCTTCGCTCCGAGCCGGATCACGTCCTGCCAGGCCTCCGTCGCGGCGGCCCAGACCGGCGAGTCCAGGTCGTCGACGTGGATCGCCTTGGCGTTGGCGTCGGTGTGCTGCTTCATGACGCGCTGGTGCGGCTCGGCGTTACGGGCGTAGCCGTCGTACGGGCCGACGACCGCGGCGAGCTCGGCGGAGCGCTTGTACGAGGTGCCGGTCATCAGCGAGGTGATGGCACCGGCGAGCGCGCGGCCGCCGTCGCTGTCGTACGCGTGGCCGGTCGCCATGAGGAGGGCGCCGAGGTTGGCGTAACCGATGCCCAGCTGACGGAAGGCGCGAGTGTTCTCTCCGATCTTCTGCGTCGGGAAGTCCGCGAAGCAGATCGAGATGTCCATCGCGGTGATGACCAGCTCGACGACCTGGGCGAAGCGCTCGGACTCGAAGGACTGGTTGCCCAGGCCGTCGTCCTTGAGGAACTTCATCAGGTTGAGGGAGGCGAGGTTGCACGAGGTGTTGTCCAGGTGCATGTACTCGCTGCACGGGTTCGAGCCGTTGATCCGGCCGGACTCCGGGCAGGTGTGCCAGGCGTTGATGGTGTCGTCGTACTGGATGCCCGGGTCGGCGCAGGCCCAGGCGGCCTCGGCCATCTTGCGGAAGAGGGACTTGGCCTCGACCTCTTCGATGACGTCGCCGGTCATCCGGGCGCGCAGCCCGAACTTGCCGCCCGCCTCGACGGCCTTCATGAACTCGTCGTTCACGCGGACCGAGTTGTTGGCGTTCTGGTACTGGACGGACGTGATGTCGTCGCCGCCCAGGTCCATGTCGAAGCCCGCGTCACGCAGGGCGCGGATCTTCTCCTCCTCCTTCACCTTGGTCTCGATGAAGGCCTCGATGTCGGGGTGGTCGACGTCGAGGATGACCATCTTGGCCGCACGGCGGGTGGCGCCACCGGACTTGATGGTTCCGGCGGACGCGTCGGCGCCGCGCATGAAGGAGACCGGTCCCGAGGCGTTGCCGCCGGAGGAGAGGAGCTCCTTGGAGGAGCGGATACGGGAGAGGTTCAGGCCGGCGCCGGAGCCGCCCTTGAAGATCATGCCCTCTTCCTTGTACCAGTCGAGGATCGACTCCATGGAGTCGTCGACGGCCAGGATGAAGCAGGCGGAGACCTGCTGCGGCTGGGGCGTTCCGACGTTGAACCAGACCGGGGAGTTGAAGCTGAAGACCTGGTGCAGGAGGGCGTACGCCAGCTCGTGCTCGAAGATCTCGGCGTCCGCGGGAGAGGCGAAGTAGCTGTTCTCCTCGCCGGCCTTCCGGTACGTCTTCACGATCCGGTCGATCAGCTGCTTGAGACCGGTCTCGCGCTGCGGCGTACCGACCGCGCCGCGGAAGTACTTGCTGGTGACGATGTTGACCGCGTTCACCGACCAGAAGTCGGGGAACTCGACGCCACGCTGCTCGAAGTTGATCGAGCCGTCGCGCCAATTGGTCATGACGACGTCACGGCGCTCCCACGCCACCTCGTCGTACGGATGCACGCCGGGGGTGGTGTGGATGCGCTCGATACGCAGACCCTTGCTCGCCTTGGTGCCCTTGGTGCGGGAACCTCGTGCCGGGCCGCTCGCCGTCTCTGTCATGCCGCCTCCCATATGTGGGCAAAAACGCCCTGAAGTGCCCAGTTCTTCCCAGGCACAGTGTGTGTCCGTCGCCCCGCGGGCCACGTCGGGCCGCGGGAACAGGTTCTGAATCGCCCGGTCACCGGCCGGAGGACATGACTCCGGAAGGTGACGGGCAGGTGCCGCTCAGTCGGCGGCAATGGCAGGGACGGGGACCTCAAGGGTCTCGCCGCTCCCGCAGTCCTCTGCGGTGGGCCGCTGCGCGCGCAATTCCACGATGGCGGCCTCGAAGTCTTCCAAAGAATCGAACGCCCGGTAGACGGACGCGAAGCGCAGGTACGCGACGAGGTCGAGTTCCTGCAGGGGGCCGAGTATGGCCAGACCCACGTCGTGGGTGGTCAGCTCGGCGCTGCCGGTGGCACGCACCGCCTCCTCGACCCGCTGGCCGAGTTTGGCGAGGGCGTCCTCCGTGACGGGCCGGCCCTGGCATGCCTTGCGAACGCCGGAGATGACCTTGGTGCGACTGAAGGGTTCGGTCACGCCGCTGCGCTTGACCACCATCAGCGAGCACGTCTCCACCGTGGTGAAGCGGCGGGAGCAGTCGGGGCACTGGCGGCGGCGGCGGATCGACGTCCCGTCGTCGGTGGTGCGACTGTCGACGACCCGGCTGTCGGGGTGCCTGCAGAAGGGGCAGTGCATGGCTCCCAACCCTCCTTCACAGCGCGACTGAATAGCCTCTTCGGCAAGCCCTTGCGGGCCCCTCGGAGGCAGTCCCCAGCATAGGCGATGGCCCTGGTCCGAATGAACCCGGGACCACAACTTCTGGGCGGCCGGGACGATCCAACCACTAGATCTAGGGTTGAGTCGCAATTTCGGCCCGACCGCGTGTCGCGCGCCGGGCTCCGCCCGGGGGAAGCGCGGCCAGGGAAGAGGGTACGGGAATCGCGCGGTCCGCAAACCGCCGGGGCGGGAGGGCGCATGCGGGATGAAAGACTGGGCGAGGGCCCCGGCCGGACCCCGTAGGAGCCTTCCGCCCCGTGCTCATACACCTGCGGGAAGCATCGCGGCAGCCCTTTATTCGTTTTTCACTCGAACGTGTGTTTGGCGCAACCTTTCGAAAGCTACTACCGTTGTCCAGCTAGGGAGAACATTCGAGAGGGGCCGACGTGACCACGACCGCAGACAGTGCCACCATCACCGCCCGGGACCACCGCTCCCAGAGCCGACTTGAGCCGGTGCATGCCATGAATGACTCAGTCACGAACACGGACGGGCCCGAGCCCGCGCGACCCGGGCGCTCCTTGCCCGGGAGGCCGCCAGGGATCAGGGCGGACAGCTCGGGACTCACGGACCGGCAGCGGCGGGTCATCGAGGTCATCCGCGACTCCGTGCAGCGCCGGGGGTACCCGCCCTCCATGCGGGAGATCGGTCAGGCGGTGGGCCTGTCCAGCACGTCGTCCGTCGCCCATCAGCTGATGGCTCTGGAGCGCAAGGGGTTCCTCCGGCGGGACCCGCACCGGCCCCGCGCCTACGAGGTGCGCGGATCGGACCAGCCCAGCACCCAGCCGACCGACACGACGGGGAAGCCCGCCGCGTCGTACGTCCCGCTGGTGGGCCGGATCGCCGCCGGTGGGCCGATCCTCGCCGAGGAGTCGGTCGAGGACGTCTTCCCGCTGCCGCGCCAGCTCGTCGGTGACGGCGAGCTGTTCGTCCTGAAGGTCGTCGGTGACTCGATGATCGAAGCGGCGATCTGTGACGGCGACTGGGTCACCGTGCGCCGCCAGCCGGTCGCGGAGAACGGTGACATCGTCGCCGCGATGCTGGACGGCGAGGCGACGGTCAAGCGCTTCCGCCGCGAGGACGGCCATGTGTGGCTGCTCCCGCACAACGCCGCGTACCAGCCGATCCCCGGTGACGAGGCGACGATCCTCGGCAAGGTGGTGGCGGTGCTGCGGCGGGTGTGAAGAGCACCGGTCCTCGACCTCACGGACACGACGAAGCCCCGGGACGCTTTACGGCGGTCCCGGGGCTTCGTCGTGGTGACCTACTTGCCGTCCGCCTTGGCGAGCGCGTCGATCGCGGCGAGTGAGCGGCGCGCCTGGTTGCGGTCCGTGGTGTACCAGAAGTCCGGCAGGGAGGCGCGCAGATAGCTGCCGTATCGCGCGTTGGCGAGGCGCGGGTCCAGCACGGCTACGACGCCCTTGTCGCCCGTGGCCCGGACGAGACGGCCCGCGCCCTGGGCCATCAGCAGCGCGGAGTGCGTCGCGGCCACCGCCATGAACCCGTTGCCGCCGGCCTCCTCGACCGCCTTCTGGCGGGCGCTCATCAGCGGGTCGTCGGGGCGGGGGAACGGGATCCGGTCCATGACCACCAGCTGGCAGCTCGGCCCCGGCACGTCCACGCCCTGCCAGAGCGAGAGGGTGCCGAAGAGGCAGGTCTCCGGGTCGGCGGCGAAGTTCTTGATCAGCTCGCCGAGGGTCTCCTCGCCCTGGAGCAGGATCGGCTTGTCCAGCCGGCCCCGTAGCTCCTCGGCGGCCGCCTTGGCTCCCCGCATGGAGGAGAACAGCCCCAGCGTGCGGCCGCCCGCCGCCTCCACCAGCTCCGCCAGCTCGTCGAGCATGTCCGTACGGGAGCCTTCGCGGCCCGGGGTGTTCAGATGGCGGGCGACATAGAGGATGCCCTGCTTCGGGTAGTCGAACGGGGAGCCGACGTCCAGCCCCTTCCACGACGGGATGTCGTCGCCCGCCGTGCCCTCGGGGGCGAGCCCCAGGGAGGCGCCCACCCCGTTGAAGTCCCCGCCGAGCTTCAGCGTGGCCGAGGTCAGGATCACCGAGCGCTCGGTGAAGAGCTTCTCGCGCAGCAGCCCGGAGACGGAGAGCGGGGCCACCCGCACGGAGGCGCCGAACCGGTCGTGCTGCTCGTACCAGACGACGTCGTACTCCGAGCCCTGGGTGATGCGCTCGGCGACCCCGTGGATCGACTCGACCGAGGCCAGGGCCTGCTTGCGGACGGCGTTCTCGTCCTCGACCGACTTGTCCCGGGTGGCGCCGATCGCGGAGATCACCGTACGAGCCGCGTCCCGCAGCGCCATCAGCGCGTACCCCAGGTCCTCGGGCACCTCCTCAAGACGCCCCGGGAGCGCCAGCTCCATCACCCGCTCGAACCCCTCGGCGGCACTCTGGAGCGCGTCGGCGGCCTTCTCGTTGACCAGCTTCGCCGCGCGGCGAACCGCCCGGTTGACCTGGGCCGGGGTCAGCTCGCCGGTGGCGACCCCGGTGACCCGGGAGACCAGCTCGTGCGCCTCGTCCACGATCAGCACCTCGTGCGAGGGCAGCACCGGGGCGCCCTCGATGGCGTCGATCGCGAGCAGCGCGTGGTTGGTGACGACCACATCGGCGAGCTTGGCGCGCTCGCGGGCCGCCTCCGCGAAGCACTCCGCCCCGTACGCGCACTTCGACGCCCCGAGGCACTCGCGCGAGGAGACCGAGATCTGCGCCCAGGCCCGGTCCGAGACGCCGGGGGTGAGGTCGTCCCGGTCGCCGGTCTCCGTATCGCTCGACCACTCCCGCAGCCGCAGCAGGTCCTGGCCCAGCTTGCTGGAGGGCGCCGCCGCCTCGAACTGGTCGAACAGCCCCTCCTCCTCGTCCTGCGGGACCCCTTCGTGGAGCCGGTGCAGGCAGAGGTAGTTCGACCGGCCCTTGAGCATCGCGTACTGCGGGCGCCGGCGCAGCAGCGGGTGCAGGGCGTCCACCGTGCGCGGAAGGTCCCGCTCCACCAGCTGGCGCTGGAGGGCGAGGGTGGCCGTGGCCACGACGACCCGCTCCCCGTGCGCCAGCGCGGGCACCAGGTAGCCGAGGGACTTGCCCGTGCCGGTGCCGGCCTGGACGAGCAGGTGGGATTGGTCGTCGACCGCCTCGGCGACGGCCTCGGCCATGGCGGCCTGGCCGGGGCGCTCCGTACCGCCGACGGCGGTGACGGCGGCGTGCAGGAGCTCGGGGAGGAGTGGCTTCGTCATAGCCCGACCACCCTACGGCGCGCCACTGACAACGGCGGTCACTCCCGGACCCGGGCGGAGGGGTGCAGCGGATTGGGAACCGTGCCGTGGATCGCCGCGTGCGGGCGGCTGGAGCGGTCGCGGTAGCCGTCCACGTGCAGCCGGTTGCGGTTGAGACAGAGCCGTTCGATCTCGGGGGTGAGCATGTCGAACAGCTCGAACCGCTCCTTGAGCTCGGGGAAGCGGGCGTGGTGGCGGACGATCTCCGCCCGGACGAGTGACCAGAACGCGTCCTCGCTCACCCCCAGCTGCTCCTCGCAGAGCGGGGAGAGATAGCGGAAGACGCCGACGAAGAGGCCGGAGTGGATGAACTGGGTGAGGAAGGACGGCGCCTCGGTGAGGAGGACCGTGCGGACCTCCTCGGGCATGGTGTCGTGCTCCGGCAGCGGGTGGGCGCTGACGTTGACGTCGTCGACGAAGTCCTTGATCGCGAGGCGTACGGGCACGTCGTTCTCGTCGAAGACGACGATGGCGTTCTCGCCGTGCGGGGAGAACACCGTGCCGTAGCGGTAGAGGAAGTGCAGCAGGGGCGGCAGCAGGGCGGCGAAGAGGCGGGTGAGCCAGGCCTCCGGGGCGAGCCCGGAGCGCTCGACGAGTTCGGCGGTGAACGCGCGGCCCGCCGGATCCGTATGGAGGAGGGAGGCGAGCGTGCGGGCGCGTTCGCCCGGTGCGAGGCGGGGCGGCAGGGGCTCCCGCCAGATCGCGCCGAGGATTTCCTTGTACTGGTACGGGGCTTCGGGGAGGTGGTCGTAGAGCGGGTGTTCCACAGCGACGGAGGCGACCTCGCCGAGGAGGATGACCCGACAGGTGTCGCGCAGGAACGGATCGGCCTCGCACAGGCCCTGGACCCAGGCGGTGACGGCGGGGGCGGCGAGGGTCCGCTCGGTGGGCAGACCGCGCCAGACCAGGGTGTTGAGGATGGAGAGCGGCAGCTTCACCGTGTGCCGGTCGGAGCGGGACACGTTGGCGAACGTACGGACGGACTGCTGGGCGAGGCGGGCGTCGCCGTCGGTGTGGAGCGCCACGATGTCGCCGTCGGCGATGGCGGGGGCGAAGAGCGGCACGATCCATTCGTCCCACTGCCAGGGGTGTACGGGGAGGAAGAGGTAGCTCTCCGGGTCGAGTCCGCGACCGCGCAGCTCGGCGGCGAACGAGGCGCGTACGGAGGGGTCGAGCTCCTGGGCGTAGAGGTGCTCGGGGGTGGTGAGGCGGCCGACGCCCCGGTACTGCGCGATGCGGGTGCTCACGGCGATCCACGGCAGCCGGAGGGGGCTGCGGGTCTCAGGGGTGAAGCGGGCCGCGTCGGCGGCGGAGAAGCCGAGCCGTCCCTTGCTCGCGACCAGCCAGGGGTGGCCGGTCTGGTGGCCTTCGAGCTCGGCGTAGCCGACGTCGGCGAGCTCGCGCGCGGTGAGGGCGGTGTGGTCGAGCCGGGCGTCGGCGGAGAGCGTGAGGGTCAGCTCCCGGATGAGGTGGCCGAGGGTGGCACCGTCGAGGCCGAGGAGGCCGCGGGCGCGGGCGAGGAACCGCAGCGGGTCGCGGAACGGGCGGGCCGTGCCGTCCGACGTGCCGTTGGCGGCGGCGTGGCTGGAGGAAGCGCCGTTGGAGAGGGGGCTTGCGGGCGGATGGGCCGTCTCGATGGAGTCGGGGTCGACGCGCCAGCTCCCGTAGACGCCGCGGTGGGCCGAGAAGCGGAGCTCCGTACCGTCGTCGAGCGACAGCGAGTGCAGGTGGCTGTCGCCGGGCCGGCGTTCGGGCTCGATGATCTCCTCGTACGCGAACTCGCCGAGCATCTTGGCGAGCAGCCGCGCTGCGGCCCGGTCCCAGACCTGCCGGTTCAGCTCCGGGGGGCTGAGGAGCGGGTGGGGCTCGACGGAATCAGGGCTCGCGGGATATGTCGGCACGGGGACTCCTCCGGGTGGGACCGATGGGGTTCGAGCGGTGTGTACGGTGCGGCGCGATGTTCACAGGTGATCACGGTACGTTCGGTCGCGGATCATGAGGGCGGCACGTTTGTCGGGGAGGTCCACTTCCGCGGAGAAGCGGAACCCGGCGCTCAGGAATGCCGATACGGACGGGGTGTTGCGCAGGTCCGGCTCGGCGACGACCCGGCCGCAGCGCGGAAGGTTGTCCAGCACGAGATCGGCGACGGCGCGCAGCAGCGTCGTGCCCACGCCCCTCCCCCGGTTGCCCACGCCCCCGATGAGGAGGTGGATGCCGGTGTCGTGGAGGCGGGCGGGGTAGTGGCGGGCCAGCGGGTCCAGGTCGGCGCGGTAGATCTCCCAGTAGCTCATGGGTGTTCCGTCGAGGACGCCGAGGCAGGGGAGGGAGCGGCCGTCCCCTTCGAGCTGCGGCCGGAGGTGGTCGGCGGTGACGGATGCGGGCCCGGCGAGCTCCCAGAAGGCGGCGACGGCGGGGTCGTTCATCCAGCGGCTGAGGACGGCGAGATCGCGCTCCAGGACCACCGGGACCAGGTGGAAGACCCCGGCCTCGGTGGTCGCGCCAGGCCAGGTGGCCGGGTCCCCGAGCAGCTCGCCGGCGGGGTCGCGCCGACGAGCTGCCTTGTTCCGGTCCTCCGCGATGAGGGCGAAAAGTTCCTCGGTGAGTTTCAGGTCGAGAGTGTCTTCCGTGCCGGCGGGCGCGGCGGGGGTTTCCCGGTCGCCTGGCCCGGAGCCCGGTTCCTCGGGCGCCGCGTCGGGTTCGGCGGGCGCGTCGGCGGGAGGCACGGTGACACTCTCCTCTCTGGACCGGGGGCCGGGCCCCTCAGGTCTCCGGACCGGGGGCCGGGGCCCCTCAGGCGTGCAGCGGGTTGGCGATGGTGACGTAGACGGACTGGGTGTCGACCGGGCCGACCAGCTCGTCCAGGCCGTGCAGCCGGGTCAGCAGGTTGGCCTTGCAGCGCAGTTGGCGGTTCTGGAGAAGATACGCGGGCAGGGGCGAGCCCAGTTCCGCGTTCTCGGTGAGGAATTGGCGGAGGACGGTGAGGAGGGCCTGTTCGT
This sequence comes from Streptomyces cyaneofuscatus, assembly GCF_033109485.1. Lineage (NCBI taxonomy): Bacteria > Bacillati > Actinomycetota > Actinomycetes > Kitasatosporales > Streptomycetaceae > Streptomyces > Streptomyces cyaneofuscatus. The sequence goes on from NZ_CP137002.1 coordinate 1,793,688, forward strand.
CGGCGAGGCGCTGCGCGCCGAACGCGCCGATGAGGCCGAGGACGTTGTTGATGCCCAGGTAGTAGGCGAACCGCTCGTCGGTGACCGGGTCGGAGACGAAGGTGTCGCTGACGGTGGAGATGCCCGGGAGCCGCCGCTCCAGCTCGTCGCGGCGGGAGTCGCGGAAGTAGTAGCCCTGGTTGTCGCGGTAGCGTCCGCCGACCGGCCATCCGTCCGGGTCGAGCAGGACCAGGGTGTTCTGCTGGTGGGCCTCCAGGGCGACGCCGGCGTGGGCGTCGAGCCAGAGGACGGGGCGTACGACACGGTCCAGATAGCGCCGGAACCACTCGGCCGAGACGTCGGTGACCGGGCGCCCGGTCCGGGCGGCCAGGGCGGCGACGGCCTCCGCGAGCCGGGAGCGCATCAGGGGCTGCCCGGGCCGGGGCCGCTGTGCGGTGAGCCCGGCGATGCATACGGCGTCGTCGCCCGGGCCGAAGGGGTTCTGCCGGAGCATCACGTCGAGGCCGGTGACGGGGGTGCCCTCGGGGTCGTCGACGGCGAGCCAGGCGGGGTCGCGGACGATGTCGAAACCGGGGTGGACCCGCTGCCAGCTGTCGGCGAGGCCGGTGTTCAGGAGTCGGTGGACCTCGACGCCCCGGTGCAGCTCCTTGCGGAGGTTCTCGCGGCGGGAGTTGGTGATGCGTACGCCGAGGGAGAGCTTGAGCATCACCCGGGCGCCGGGGCGGTGGACGGTGCGGATGGACGAGGTGGGGTGCCAGTGCTCGCCGTACGGGCCGAGGTCGTGCAGCAGGCCGGTCTCCTGGAGGGCGGCGACCTGCGGGCGGCTCAGCAGGTCGGCGGCCTGCCAGGGGTGGAGCGGGAGGGCGACGGTGCCGGGCGGCAGGCGCAGCCCGTCGCGGTGCGGGGCGAGGAGTTCCTCGGCGGAGGCCGGGCCGCCGTCGCTCCAGGCGGAGTCGGTGGCGGTGAGGGTGCGGTCCACGGCGAACCAGTGGAGCGGGAAGGAGCCGTGGAGCTCGGGCGAGTAGCGCCGGGACTCCGCCTCGGAGAGCCCTTCGCGGCTCTTGGGGGTGGGGTGGAGCGGGTGGCCGAGGATGAGGGACTGCTCGGCGGTGAGGAAGAGGTCGGCACCGGCCGGGTCGGCGGGGCGGCGGCGGCGCTGTTCGACGAAGCCGGCGGTGTGGCGTACGGAGTCGGCGACCCGGGCGACCAGGTCGGCGGAGCCGTTGCGGTCGGCTTCCCGGCCGATGAGGACGGCGACGGTGACGGCGTCGGCGGCCGGGGCCTTCTCGGGGGCGCCTTCCAGGACCGGGGCGCCGAAGCGGTGGGCGCCGGTGGCGGACCAGTAGTGCACGGGGACGAGCAGGGCGGTGCCGGTGGCGGGGAAGGCGATGCGCAGGGTGTCGTCTTCGGGGCGGGGCAGGTCGTTCTCCCGGGTCCAGCACCGCAGGAGGCTCTCGGTGCCGGCGGCGTCGGCGGCCCGCAGCGGGTCCGGGTGGTCCAACGGGTCGTGCTCGCCGATGACTTCGTCGTACGAGGCGTCCAAGCCGCCTTCGTGTGCCGCTTTCTGACGGGGCACGGTCGTCGCCTCGACCGTGCCGGGGGCGGCCGGTCCGTCCTGCCCTCGGTGCTGGGGGGTTCCGGGGCCGTCGGCCTCGGAGGCGGGGGTGGGGTTCACGGCGGTCTTCCTTGTGGTGGTTCCGGGGATCAGGTGGTCGGCCCGGCCGCGGCCCTGCGGTGCGGGAGACGCTCTGCGGCTGCCAGCGCGTCGGCCAGACGGTCGACGACGGCGCTCGCCTGCTCGTCGGTGAGGGTGAGTGGGGGCAGGAGGCGGACCACGGCGCTGTGCCGGCCGCCCAGTTCGACGATGAGGCCGCGGTCCAGGCACTGCTGCTGGACGGCGCGGGCGAGGGCCGGGTCCGGCGGCGGGGCCGGGGCGTGGTCGTCGGCCTCGGCCGGCAGGGGCGCGGCCTCGGGGTCCACCAGCTCCAGGCCGATCATCAGTCCGCGCCCCCGTACGTCGCCGATCCCCGGATGGTCCGCCCGCAACTTCCGCAGGCTGTCGAGCATTCGGGCGCCCAAGGCCGCCGCCCGCTCCGCCAGCCTGTTCTCCCGGACGTACGCGAGGGTGGCCGCGCCCGCCGCCATGGCGAGCTGGTTGCCACGAAACGTACCCGCGTGGGCGCCCGGCTGCCAGAGGTCCAGCTCAGAGCGGTAGACGATGACCGCGAGCGGGAGGGAACCGCCGATCGCCTTGGAGAGGACCATGACGTCCGGGACGATGCCGCTGTGCTCGACCGCCCAGAAGGCGCCGGTCCTGCCGACGCCGGTCTGCACCTCGTCGGCGATCAGCGGGATACCCCGGGCCCGGGTGATCTCGCGCATCCTGCGCAGCCAGGCGTCCGGGGCGGGGTTGACGCCGCCCTCGCCCTGGACCGGCTCCACGATCATCCCCGCCGGGGCCGGGACGCCGCCCTTCTCGTCGTCCAGCAGGTGCTCCGTCCACCGCGCGCCGAGGGCGGCCCCGCGCTCGCCGCCGATCCCGAACGGGCAGCGGTAGTCCTGCGGGAAGGGCAGCCGGGTCACCCGCACGTCCCGGGCGCCGCCGGAGGCCTCCAGCGCCCCGGCCGTCATGCCGTGGTAGGCGCCGGTGAAGGTCAGCAGGCCGTCGCGGCCGGTCGCGGCGCGGACCAGCTTGAACGCGGCCTCGACGGCGTCCGTACCGGCGGGGCCGCAGAACTGGATGCGGGCGTTGTCGGCGAACTCGCGCGGCAGGGTGGCGAACAGCTCGGTGGTGAAGGCGTCCTTGACCGGGGTGGCGAGGTCGAGCACGTGCAGGGGGGCGCCGGAGTCGATGACCTTCCGGATGGCTTCGAGCACCACCGGGTGGTTGTGGCCGAGCGCCAGAGTCCCCGCGCCCGACAGACAGTCCAGATACCGGCGTCCGTCCGCACCCTCGATGGTGAGCCCGCGCGCCCTGACCGGGACGATCGGCAGGGACCTCGCATAGGTGCGGGCGGCCGACTCGCGCAGCGACTGGCGGCGGAGGATGCCCTCGTGCACGAGAGGCGCGGGAGGCGGTGCCACCGGAGCGGGTTCGGTCACGGACACGTCTCTTGATCCTCCTGCGGTAACAGTTGCGTTGCACGTCGGTACGTTTGCGCGCGGACGGAGTGCGGGGGTGAACGCTGTCCTGGTGTCCCCCGTACGTACCAACGACGCCGGCCGCAAGGGATCACGGGTACACCGGAACGTCCTTGCGGGAACGGAACCGTGGACCTGCCGCGAACCGTCCCCAACGGCACCGGCATAGTGGGGGCCGCGCCGAGCGCCGGAAAAGGTTGTTCCGCCGCCCCGGAGTGTCCGAAAGCTGCACGGAGTACCGAGTGACGAAGTCCCAGGGGGATCACCAGATGCGACCCATTCGCCCGACCGACACCGCACGCCGCGGCAGGCGCGTACGGCGCATGCCTTCCGGAGTGCTCGCCGCGACGGCGGCCGTCGCCGTCCTGGCGCTCACCGCCACCGCCTGCGGTCCGGAGGAGGACAACGCGGGCGGTACGACGCCCAGCGCCTCGGCCGACCGGGCCGACGGCAAGATCACGATTCCGGACGATCTCAAGGACCGGCTCAAGGAGCACGGGATCGACCCGGACAAGTGGCGGGACGGCGAGTGGAAGAACTGGGACAAGGACCAGTGGCTGCGCGAGGCCCAGGACTTCGTCAACCCGATCATCGAGGACCTCTGGGACCCGGACCGGATGCGGGAGGCCGACAAGCCCCCGGAGAACCCGGTCGACAACGACATCTCCGGTGACGACGGCGTGACGGACCCGACGCCCGCCCCCGTCCAGGCGGCCGATGTGGCGACGCCGTACCACGACAACGCGCCGGAGGCCGGGAAGCTCCTCTTCGACGGCCCCAAGGGCCCGATGGTCTGCTCCGCGACCGTGGTGAAGGACCCGGCGAACCCGGGCAAGTCCAACATGGTGTGGACCGCCGGGCACTGTGTGCACGCCGGCAAGGCGGGCGGCTGGTACCGCAACATCGCCTTCGTCCCGTCGTACAACAACGACAACCTCTCCGCGGCGGAGCTGGAGACCGCCCCCAAGGAGAAGGTCGCGCCCTACGGCCTGTGGTGGGGCAAGTGGGCCCAGACCTCCGAGCAGTGGATCGCCCAGGGTGCGGCGACCGGCGGGCAGGGCGCCCCGTACGACTTCGCGGTGCTGCATGTGACGCCGGAGAAGGGGTCGACGGGCAAGTCGCTGGAGGAGACGGTCGGTTCGGCGCTGGCGGTCGACTTCGACGCCCCCGCCGTACCGCAGATCGCGGACATGACGGCCACCGGCTACCCGGCCGCGCCGCCGTACGACGGTCAGAAGCTCCTCCAGTGCAAGGACAAGCCGGGCCGCCTCTCGGTCCGCCAGAACGAGCCGACGATGTACCGCATCGGCTGCACGATGACCGGTGGCTCCTCCGGTGGTGGCTGGGTCGCGACCGGCTCGGACGGGCAGCCCGCCCTGGTGTCGAACACCTCGATCGGCCCGGTCTCGGCGGGCTGGCTGGCCGGTCCCCGGCTCGGCAAGGAGGCCGAGGGCGTCTACCGCGCGGTCAGTGAGAAGTACGCGGGCCAGTAGGACGTCGTACGAGGTCCGGCAAGGCTCTTACCCGCCCGGGCGGCCGACTCATCCGTCGGCCGGCCGGGCGGTTCGCCGTCCGGGCTCCCCGGCGGCGTCGAGTTCCGCGGCCCCGGCCTCCCAGCGGCGGCGCCGCTCGGCGAGGGACTGCTCCCACCAGGGGGTGCCGCGTTCGCCGAGGGCCACCTTGGCCGTGTGCACCCGGCTCCGGGCCAGCTTCTCGGCCGACGGGTCCTGGTTCCGGTGCGAGGCGGCCACCCCTCGCCGGGCCGCCATGAGGTGACGGCGCAGACCGGCGGCGACGTCTTCGGGGATCTCCGGATCGGTGGCCCGCCAACGGCGGCCCTTCACCACGATGTACCGGCCGTCGGGGGTCCGCTCCGGCTGATCGGCTTCCATCCGGTCATGGTGCCCGACGGGCACGGCCACCGGCGTGAGGGCATACGGGCGCACGCCGTCAGAACGGCATGTGGCCACGGGCACGCCGACCGGCCGAGCCGCTGCGGCCGACCGCCTTGGAGCTGCTGCGGAACGGCTTGCTGAAGAGCCGTCCCAGCGGCCCCGGCGCCTTGCTGCCCGCGCGGGAGCCCAGGCCGAGCGTGCGCTGGGTGCCGCGCTCCGGATGACGCGAGAACCTGGGGACCAGGAAGGCCAGTACGGCCAGGACGACACAGACAGCGACTATTCCGACGATCATCATGATTTCCTCCTTGTGGGATGGGTGCTGCCGTCGTGTGCCCGGTGCCCGGCCCTCCAATCACCGCCACGTCCCGGACGGGCCGCGGCTCGGGCGGGACGGTGTTCTGCGTTCCGGCGGGTACACGGAGGAGAACCGAGCGCCGGACCCCCGTACGGCCACGAACCGAGAGGCACGGCGATGACCGATTCCACATTGAGGGCGGTGGGCTGGGCACAGTCCTTCCCCATCTCCGAGGGAGTGCGAGCGGGGCGCCACTGGGCGCGCGAGCACCTACAGAGCCTGGAGTGGGCCAAGAACGACCCCGACACCGTGGACTCGGTGCTCATCGCCGTCTCCGAGCTCATCACCAACGCGCACAAGCACGCGCACAGTGACGCCCAGCTCGTCCTGACGTGGGACAGCACGTGCCTGCACGTCAGCGTCCACGACTCCAGTCCGCAGCCGCCCACACCGCGCGACGCGGAGCCGGACGCGCTCGGCGGCCGCGGTATGGCCATCGTGGACGCGCTGGCCGACAGCTGGCAGCACCATCCCCAGCGGGAGGGCAAGACCGTGACCGCCTGCTTCGTGCCCCCGGGGTACGAGCAGTCCGCCGCGGCAGGGCATGAGAACCCCGGAAACGGCTGACGCCCGGCCGGGAGTCCCGGTCGGGCGTCTGCGTCACGGCCTGCGCCGTGCGGTGATCAGTGCGCGGCGGGGACGAACGTCCCCAGCTCCGCCGCCAGTTCCTCGTGGACCTGGGCCTTGAGCAGGGTGCCCTCGGCGGTGTGCTCCTCGGAGAGGACCTCACCCTCGGCGTGCACGCGGGAGACCAGCGCCCCCTGGATGTACGGCACGAGCACCTCGATCTCGACGGACGGGCGCGGCAGCTCGGCGTCGATGAGCGCGAGCAGCTCGTCGATCCCGGCGCCGGTCCGGGCCGAGACGGCGATCGCGTACTTCTCGTTGCGCAGCAGCCGCTGGAGGACCAGCGGGTCCGCCGCGTCCGCCTTGTTGATCACGACGATCTCGCGCACGTTCACCGCGCCGACGTCCCGGATGACCTCGCGCACCGCGGCCAGCTGCTCCTCGGGCACCGGGTGCGAGCCGTCCACCACGTGCAGGATGAGATCGGACTCGCCGACCTCCTCCATGGTGGAGCGGAACGCCTCGACGAGGTGGTGCGGCAGGTGCCGTACGAACCCGACGGTGTCGGCGAGGGTGTAGATCCGGCCGCTCGGTGTCTCGGCCCGGCGCACGGTCGGGTCCAGGGTGGCGAACAGGGCGTTCTCCACCAGGACACCGGCTCCGGTGAGGCGGTTGAGCAGCGAGGACTTTCCGGCGTTGGTGTATCCGGCGATGGCGACGGAGGGCACCTTGTTGCGCTTGCGCTCCTGGCGCTTGATCTCGCGGCCGGTCTTCATCTCCGCGATCTCCCGGCGCATCTTCGCCATCTTCTCGCGGATCCGCCGCCGGTCCGTCTCGATCTTGGTCTCACCGGGACCACGGGTGGCCATGCCGCCACCGCCGCCGGAACCGGCGCCGCCCATCTGCCGGGAGAGCGACTGGCCCCAGCCGCGCAGGCGCGGCAGCATGTACTGCATCTGCGCCAGCGAGACCTGCGCCTTGCCCTCACGGGACTTGGCGTGCTGGGCGAAGATGTCGAGGATGAGGGCGGTCCGGTCGACCACCTTCACCTTGACGACGTCTTCCAGGTGGATCAGCTGGCCCGGGCTGAGCTCACCGTCGCAGATGACGGTGTCCGCGCCGGATTCGAGGACGATGTCCCGCAGCTCCAGCGCCTTGCCGGAACCGATGTAGGTCGCCGGGTCGGGCTTGTCGCGCCGCTGGTACACCGCGTCCAGGACCTGTGCGCCCGCCGTCTCGGCGAGGGCGGCGAGCTCCGCGAGGGAGATCTCCGCGTCACGCACCGTCCCCGAGGTCCAGACACCGACCAGCACGACGCGCTCCAGGCGCAGCTGTCGGTACTCGACCTCGGTGACGTCCTCGAGCTCCGTGGAGAGACCGGCGACACGCCGCAGGGCGGCACGCTCGGAGCGGTCCAGCTGGTCGCCGTCGCGCGCTCCGTCGATCTCCTGGCTCCAGGCGACGTCCTCTTCCATCAGGGCGTCGGCCCGAAGGCTCTCGGTGAGGCTCTCGGGGATGTTCTCCGTGGCGCTCTGCGCGTCCTGCGCGTCCTGGGGAAGGGAAGAAGAGGAGGTCATTGGATCCTTACGTCGATAGAGGTCTTTACGTCAGTCACAACGTGTGACCTGTCCGGATGATTCCCGATCATTCCCGCCGGGAGTCCGGTGCGGTCCGCCGTGAAGACGTATCGATAGTGGCACGGCCCCACCGGGCCCGTCACCGGGGTTTTCCCCCCGCCCTCAGGGGGTGGCAGCGGTCTCGGCCGCACGCCAGTCGGGGTGGCCGGGCATCGCCGGGGTCTTCGTCCCGTACAGCCACTCCTCGAAGAAGGCGGTCAGGTCCCGTCCCGCGATGCCGGACGCCAGCCGGGTGAAGTCCGCGGTGGTCGCCGTACCGTCCCGGTGGATGCGGACCCAGGCCCGCTGCAGCCGGTCGAAGGCGGCCGCACCGATCTCCTGGCGCAGGGCGTAGAGGACCAGGGCGCTGCCGTCGTAGACGACCGGGCGGAAGAGGCTCAGCTTCTCGCCCTCGGCGGGGGTGTCCGGGCGCGCCGGGGGGCCGCCGTCCGCCCGCCAGCCGTCGGAGAGCTTGTACGCCTCGCGCATCCGCCGCTCCAGCGTCCCTCCGCCGTTCTCCTCCGCGTACATGGCCTCGTACCAGCTGGCGTGGCCCTCGTTGAGCCAGAGGTCGGACCAGGAGGCGGGCGAGACGCTGTTGCCGAACCACTGGTGGGCCAGCTCGTGGACCATCACGGAGTCGACGTACCACTCGGGGTAGGCGGGCTCGGTGAAGAGGGACCGGCCGAAGAGGGAGATGGTCTGAGTCTCCAGCGCGAAGCCGATGCGGCTGTCGGCGACGAGGACTCCGTACGTCTCGAAGGGGTAGCGGCCGACGCGCCGCTCCATCCATTCCAGCTGGGCGGGGGTCTTCTTCAGCCAGGGTTCCAGCTTCTCGCGGTCGGCGGCGGGGACGACGTCGCGCAGCGGCAGGCCGTGCGGTCCGGTGTGGTGGTGGACGTGGGAGCGGCCGATGGAGACCTGGGCGAGCTCGGTGGCCATGGGGTGCTGGGTGCGGTAGGTCCAGGTGGTGGTGGCGCCGTTACGGGTGTGGCCTGCGGGCAGCCCGGCCGCGACGGCTGTGAGGTCCTTGGGCGCGGTGATGCGGAAGGTGAAGTGCGCCTTGTCCGAGGGGTGGTCGTTGCTGGGGAAGACGCGGTGGGCGGCGTCGGCCTGGTTGGCCATGGCGAGGCCGTCGGCGGTACGGATCCAGCCGCCGTTGCCCGAGGTCCCGGACGGGTCGCTGGTGTGCCGGACGGTGATGTTCAGGGGGGTGCCTGCGGGGAGGCGGCGGGGGGCCCGGATCACCAGGTCCTCGTTCTTGCTGCCGAAGTCGGCGGCCTGCCCGTCGACCTCGACGCCCTGCACGGTGCCCCGGGCGAAGTCGAGGTTGATCCGCTCCAGCGGTGCGGTGGTACGGGCCCTGATCTTGGTGACGGCGTCCAGGGGCTTGGTGTTGCTGCCCTGGTACGTGAAGGCGATGTCGTACGAGAGGACGTCGTAGCCGGGGTTGCCCAGCTCGGGGAAGAGCCGGTCACCGATGCCGAGCGGCTCGGGGTCGGGCAGGGCGGCGGCGACGAGGGTGAGCGACGCGGTGGCCAGGAGGGCGGCCCGCAGGCGGCGGGAGAGGTGCGGCATGGACTACGGCTATCAGCGCCGGGCGCTCTCCGGGTGGTGCCGCGCGCCGCACCACCCGAACGGGGCGCTCTCCCCGGGGCGGCCCTCAGCCGGTGGCGGCCGGGTGCTGGGCGCGGCTGACGTCGTAGACCCCGGCGACATCGCGCATGGCCCGCATCAGGGCGGGCAGTCCGGCGGCGTCGGGGAGCTGGAGGGTGTAGGTGTGCCGGACGCGCTGTTCGCTGGGGGGCTCCACGGTGGCGGAGACGATGGCCGCGTCGGCCGTGGCGATCGCCTCGGTGAGGTCGGCGAGGAGCCGGGGGCGCCCGAAGGACTCGGCGACGAGCGTGACGCGGCAGGCGGCGGTGTCGCGTCCGCCGTCCTCGTCGCGCCAGCGGGCCGCGACGGGGGCGCGGCCGATCTCCCGCATCCGGGCGACGGCGGGACACTCCTGGCGGTGCACGGTGACGGCGCCGCCCCGGACCACGATGCCGACCACCTCGTCCGGGGGCACCGGCGTACAGCAGCCGGCCAGGCGGGTGGGGCTGTCCGGGCCGTCGACGACGACATTGGCGGCGCGTCCGCCGGACCGGGTGCGGGCGGGTGCGGTGGGCTGCGGGCCGTCGGCCGCCGGTTCAGCGGGGCCCTCGGCCTCGGGGCCCGGGGCGTCGGGGTGGGCGGAGAGCCAGCCGGTGATCGCGATGCGGGCGGCGGGGGTGCGGGCGTGGTCCAGCCACTCGGGTGACGGGCCGGAGGCGGTGTCCTGGGCGAGCAGCAGCTGCACGGTGTCGCCGTCGCTGAGGACGGTGGAGAGGGTGGCGAGGCGGCCGTTGACCCGGGCTCCGATGCAGGTGTGCGCCCGCTCCCCGTGCTGGGCGTACGCGGCGTCGACGCAGCTGGCCCCGGCGGGCAGGCCGAGGGTCCTGCCGTCGGTGCCGAACACGGTGATCTCGCGGTCCTGGGCGAGGTCGGCGCGCAGGGTGGTCCAGAAGGTGTCGGGGTCGGTGGCGGACTCCTGCCAGTCCAGCAGCCGGGAGAGCCAGCCGGGCCGGGTCGGGTCGGCGCGCTCGTCGGACGGTTCGGCCTGCTGGGCTGCGGTGGGGTCGGGGGCGTACGGGTTGCCCAGGGCGACGACGCCCGCCTCGGCGACCTTGTGCATCCGGTGCGTACGGATGAGGACTTCGGCGACGGCGCCCTCGGGGCCGACGACGGCGGTGTGCAGCGACTGGTACAGGTTGAACTTGGGGGCGGCGATGAAGTCCTTGAACTCGGAGATCACCGGGGTGAAGCAGGTGTGCAGCTCACCGAGGACCGCGTAGCAGTCGGCGTCCTCGCCGACCAGGACGAGCAGCCGGCCGAAGTCGGTGGGGCGCAGCTCGCCGCGTTTCCTGCGGACCCGGTGCACGGAGACGAAGTGGCGCGGCCTGATGAGGACTTCGGCGCTGATGCCCGCTTCCCGGAGCGTCGCCCGGACACAGTCGGCGATGGGGGCCAGGGGGTCGCTCCCGCCGGTCACCCCGGCGATGAGGGCGCGGGTGTCCTCGTACTCCTCGGGGTTCAGGATCGCGAAGACCAGGTCCTCCAGCTCGGTCTTGAGCGCCTGGACGCCGAGCCGTTCGGCCAGCGGGATGAGGACGTCGCGGGTGACCTTGGCGATCCGGGCCTGCTTCTCGGGGCGCATCACGGTGAGGGTGCGCATGTTGTGCAGCCGGTCCGCGAGCTTGATCGACATGACCCGGACGTCGTTGCCGGTGGCGACGAGCATCTTGCGGAAGGTCTCGGGCTCGGCGGCGGCGCCGTAGTCGACCTTTTCGAGTTTGGTGACGCCGTCGACGAGATAGCAGACCTCTTCGCCGAACTGCTCCCGGACCTGATCGAGGGTCACCTCGGTGTCCTCCACGGTGTCGTGGAGGAGGGAGGCGGTCAGCGTGGTGGTCTCGGCGCCGAGCTCGGCGAGGATCAGGGTGACGGCGAGCGGGTGCGTGATGTACGGCTCGCCGCTCTTGCGCATCTGGCCCCGGTGCGAGGACTCCGCGAGGACGTAGGCGCGGTGGAGGATGGTCAGGTCGGCGTCGGGATGGTGGGCGCGGTGCGCCTCGGCGACATGGCCGATGGCGTCGGGCAGCCGGTCGCGGGGGACGGGGCCGAGCAGCGCCACCCGGCCCAGCCTGCGCAGATCGATCCGGGGCCGGCTCCGCCTGCGCGGCACAGCGGCGGGATCGGCGGCCTCTGCACTCATGGGGCACCTCCGGCGGCGTCGACCGGCGGTGGGGAGAGGCGGTCGCTTCTCCGGGCCGGTGCTTGATGCTATCGACCCCACCACGTGGCGCAGTCCGCCTCTCGCCCAGCGTGAAACGGATCACCCATTCGAGCGAAGCCCGGACCGATCACCGTTTCGAGGAGGGGACCCTGGAGCGTGCTTGCCGGTCAGCCGGCGACCGTTTCCAGCCAGGCCGGGTCGATGGTGCCCTCGGCGACGATCACGGCGGCGCCGGTCATGTCGACCGAACCGTCCGGGTGCTCGGTGATGGTCAGGGTGCCGCCGGGGAGGTCCACCCGGTACGTCGCGGGGAGCCCGGTCACCGCCGGGTCCCTGCCGTCCCGGCGGGCGGTGGCGACGGCCACCGCGCAGGCGCCGGTGCCGCAGGAGCGGGTCTCGCCGGAGCCGCGCTCGTGGACGCGCATGGCGACGTGGCGGGGGCCCCGGTCGACGACGAACTCGACGTTGACGCCGTCGGGGTAGACCGCGGCGGGCGTGACCGGAGGGGCGGAGAGCAGGTCGCCGGCGTGGGCGAGGTCGTCGACGAAGGCGACGGCGTGCGGGTTGCCCATGTTGACGTTGCGGGAGGGCCAGCTGCGCTCCCCGACGGCGACCGTGGCGCTCGCCTCGGGCAGCAGGGCGCGCCCCATGGAGACGGTGATGTCGCCGTCCTTGGCGAGGTGGACCTGCTTGACGCCGCCCCGGGTGGCGACGGCGAGGCCGCCCCGCTCGACGAGGCCTTCGCGCTGGAGGTAGTGGGCGAAGACGCGCACCCCGTTGCCGCACATCTCGGCGATCGAGCCGTCCGCGTTGCGGTAGTCCATGAACCACTCGGCCTCGGCGGCCATGTCCTGGGCCTCGGGGTGGGCCGCGGAGCGGACGACGTGCAGCAGGCCGTCCCCGCCGATACCGGCCCGGCGGTCGCAGATCCGGGCGACGACGGACGCGGGCAGCGCGAGGGCGTTGTCCGGGTCGGGGACGATCACGAAGTCGTTCTCGGTGCCGTGACCCTTGAGGAAGGTGATCTGCGAAGTGCTCACAGGGCAACTGTACGAGCCACCACCGACACTCCGCGAAGCCGGACCCGCCGGACGTCCCCCGGGCGGCGTCCCCCGGGTGGCGTCAGCGCAGGCGGGCCACGCGCCACACGGCGAGCGCGACCAGTCCGGTGCCCATGACGACGTACAGGGCGATCACACGCCAGTCGGGGCGGTCGCCCGAGCCCCTGGCCGGCAGGCCGGGCCAGGTGTGGCCGACGCGGCGGGCCGCCATCATGGCCCAGCCGGCCGCGCAGCAGCTGATCAGGAGCCCCAGCATGGCGACCACGGCACCGCCGTCACCGAACTCGAAGGCGAGCGGGAAGGCGAACATCAGGGAGCCGACGGCGGCCAGCATGACGATGGGCGCGAGCTGCCAGATCCGCAGTTTGCGGGTGGGTCGCAGCTCGACCTCGACCTCGGGGGCCACGTCCTGCTCGTCGGGCCCGTCGGGACTCAGCCGCCCCGGGATCTCCCGCGGTGGCGGTACGTCGTGCTGCTCCGTGTCGCGAGGGCCGGCCTCCATCGCCACGCGCCCTCCCTACTCGGACTCCGCTGGTGGATCGATGCTCGATGATGGCACGGGCGCGGGTGCCGAATTGACGGCCGGAGCGTCCCGATGCCATCACGTGATCAGGCTGTGACCGCTCGTTCGACCAACGTCAGCGTCCGGTGCGGGAGTTCTTCCCGGTCACGGTGTCCGCCGGCGAGCCAGTGGACGCGCGGGTCGCGGCGGAACCAGGAGTCCTGCCGGCGCGCGAAGCGCTTGGTGGCGCGTACGGTCTCGGCTCGCGCCTCCTCCTCGGTGCACTCCCCCGCGAGCGCCGCGAGGACCTGCTGATAGCCGAGCGCCCGTGAGGCGGTGAGTCCTTCGCGGAGTCCGGACGCCTCCAGGGCGCGCACCTCGTCCACGAGGCCGGCCTCCCACATCCGGTCGACACGCCGGGCGATGCGCTCGTCCAGTTCGGGGCGCTCGACGTCGACGCCGATCTGCACGGCGTCGTAGACCGGCTCGTCGCCGGGGAGGTTGGCGGTGAAGGGCTTGCCGGTGATCTCGATGACTTCGAGGGCGCGGACGATACGGCGGCCGTTGCTCGGGAGGATGGACCGGGCGGCGCCGGGGTCCGCGGCGGCGAGCCGCTGGTGCAGGAGGCCGGAGCCGCGCTCGGCCAGCTCCGCTTCGAGCCGGGCACGCACCTCGGGGTCCGTACCGGGGAACTCCAGGGCGTCGATGGCGCCCTTCACGTACAGCCCGGAGCCGCCCACGAGGATCGGCGTACGGCCTTCGGCGAGCAGCCGGTCGATCTCCAGCCGGGCCAGCCGCTGGTACTCGGCGACGCTGGCGGCCTCGGTGACGTCCCAGATGTCCAGCAGGTGGTGCGGGACGCCCGCGCGCTCGGCGGGCGTCATCTTCGCCGTACCGATGTCCATGCCCCGGTAGAGCTGCATGGAGTCGGCGTTGACCACCTCGCCGCCGAGCTCCTGGGCGAGGAAGACCCCCAGATCGGATTTTCCGGCCGCGGTGGGGCCGACGACGGTGATGACACGGGGGGCTGAAGCGGGACGGTTCACCGGGACAGTCTCCCAAATATCCGGGGCCTTCCCGCACACCGCCGAAAGCGTGGAAGGGCATCAGGGAAACGCTAAAGGGCGAGTAAAGTCGGCAGGAAGGGACAGGTGACGGACAATGGGGGCGGGAGAACGCTCCCGCAGACCGTCCTCACTGCACGGAAGGTGACCCAATGGGGTTCCTGGACAACCTGAAGGCCAAGCTGGGACCGGCCAAGGAAAAGGTCGGCGACCTCGCGCAGCAGCACGGGGGCAAGATCGAGCAGGGCCTCGACAAGGCGGCGCGCACGGTCGACCAGAAGACCAAGGGCAAGTACAGCGACAAGATCGACACGGGTACGCGCAAGGCCAAGGAGGCCGTGGACAAGCTGGGCCAGAAGGACGGGGGCACCCCGGGGACACCCGGCACCACCCCGCCCCCTCCGCCGCCCGCCTCCTGACCTGACAGCGGCAGTCCCCGACGGCGGCACCGGTTCTCTCCGGTGCCGCCGTCGGGCTGTGCGGGTCAGGACCAGGCGGCGACGGTGTAGCCCACCCCGTAGGGCGCGTCCTCGTACAGCAGCCGGCCGCCGAGGCCCGCGCCCCGTGCGGCGCCGCTGAGCAGCTGCCAGGGGGCCCGGCCGGCCGCCTGGAGCTCGTACGCGAGTGTCTCGTCCAGCGCGTCCAGTGCGGCGAGGTCCGCGGAGGCCAGCGCCTCGGTCGCCCGGGCGTCGAAGGCCTCGGCCCGCTCGTCGAGATAGCCGGGCGCCTTGAGGGTGCGGCAGGCGCTCCCGTCGCCCATCACGAGGAGCGCGACGCGGCCGGCGCGGGCGGCCAGCTCCTGTCCGGCCCGGGCGCACTCGGCGGCGGGGTTGCGCCCGTCCACCGCGAGCCCCTCGACCGGTGCGCCGGCCCACCGGGCCCGGTCCAGCAGCCACGCGCCGACGGCGAGGGAGTCCGCGAGCGCCGGTCCCTGCGCGGCCGGGTCCGGCGCGCCCAGGGTGACGTCGAGGGCGACGCCGAAGCCCCGGAAGGAGCCGTGCCCGCCCGCCGGGTAGGCGGCGGCGGTCCGGGCGTCCGCCGGACCCACCACCACGAGCAGGTCGGGCCGGGAGGCAGCGAGCACCCCCACGGCATCCAGGCACGCGGCGCGCGCGGGGTCGAGTTCGGGTGCGGCCCCGGCGGCGACCTCGGGCACCAGGAGCGGCGGGCAGGGGCACACGGCGGCGGCGACAAGCATGCCGGTCAGCGTACTTGCCGGGCGCGGAACCCCTCGTACGGACCGGTCGGCCGGAACCGACACCGGAACCGGCACCGGAGCCGTCGGCCGGAACCGGGGCCGAAGCCGTCGGACCGAGCCGTCAGCCAGAGCCAGAGCCGGAGCCGTCAGCCGGAGCCGATGCCGTCGGCCGGAGCCGTCAGCCGATGCCGCAGGCCGGGACCGCGGCGGCCGGGAGCGGGTCCGGGGCGCCGATGGACGGGAGGCCGAGCATCACGCCGGCCGGCTTGGCGGCCGGCGCCGTGGTGCGCTTCTCCCAGGCGTCGCCCGCGCGGGTGCCCCGTACCGCGAGCGGGATGCCCTCGGCGAGCAGGTGGTGCGGGGCGGCGTAGGTGATCTCCACGGTCACCACGTCGCCGGGGCGCACGTCCTGGGCGGGCTTGGTGAAGTGGACCAGGCGGTTGTCGGGGGCTCGGCCAGAGAGACGGTGGGTGGCGCCGTCCTTGCGGCCCTCGCCCTCGGCCACCATGACCTCCAGGGTGCGGCCGACCTGTTTCTTGTTCTCGTCCCAGGAGATCTGCTCCTGGAGGGCGGACAGGCGCATGTACCGCTCCTGCACGACCTCCTTGGGGATCTGGCCGTCCATGTCGGCGGCCGGGGTCCCGGGGCGCTTCGAATACTGGAAGGTGAACGCGTTGGCGAAACGGGCCTCGCGGACCGCGTGCATGGTCTGCTCGAAGTCCTCCTCGGTCTCGCCGGGGAAGCCCACGATGATGTCGGTGGAGATGGCGGCGTCCGGCATCGCGGCGCGCACCTTCTCGATGATGCCGAGGAAGCGCTCCTGACGGTAGGAGCGGCGCATCGCCTTCAGGATGCTGTCCGAGCCGGACTGCATCGGCATGTGGAGCTGCGGCATCACGTTCGGCGTCTCGGCCATGGCGGCGATGACGTCGTCGGTGAAGTCGCGGGGGTGCGGGGAGGTGAAGCGGACGCGCTCCAGGCCCTCGATCTTCCCGCAGGCGCGCAGCAGCTTGGAGAAGGCCTCGCGGTCGCCGATGTCGGAGCCGTACGCGTTGACGTTCTGGCCGAGCAGGGTGATCTCGGACACGCCCTCGGCGACCAGGGCCTCGATCTCGGCCAGGATGTCGCCGGTGCGGCGGTCCTTCTCCTTGCCGCGCAGCGCCGGGACGATGCAGAAGGTGCAGGTGTTGTTGCAGCCGACGGAGATGGAGACCCACGCGGCGTAGGCGGACTCGCGGCGGGTGGGGAGCGTGGAGGGGAAGGCCTCCAGGGATTCGGCGATCTCGATCTGCGCCTCCTCCTGGATCCGGGCGCGCTCCAGCAGCACGGGCAGCTTGCCGATGTTGTGCGTACCGAAGACGACGTCCACCCAGGGGGCCCGCTTGACGATGGTGTCGCGGTCCTTCTGGGCGAGGCAGCCGCCGACGGCGATCTGCATGCCGGGGCGCTTGGTCTTCATCGGGGCGAGCCGGCCGAGGTTGCCGTAGAGCTTGTTGTCGGCGTTCTCGCGCACCGCGCAGGTGTTGAAGACGACGACGTCGGCGTCGCCGTCGGCGCCCTCGGGGGCCCGTACGTAACCGGCGTCCTCCAGGAGACCCGACAGCCGTTCGGAGTCGTGGACGTTCATCTGGCACCCGTAGGTGCGCACCTCGTAGCTCTTCTGGACGTCCACTGCTTCTTCGCTCCGGTTGCCGCTGCTCATGTGACCAGGGTAGGCGGTAGCCGGGCGCGCCCCGGTCCCTGCCCGGCCGGGCCTGGTCAGGGGGGCGGTGAGCTGGCAGGATCGCGCGCATGTTCCACGCTCTGTCCCGATTCGGCCGACGACGCACCCTTCAGACGGGCGCCGTGCTCGCGGTCGTGCTCGGGCTGCTCGCGTGGTGGCTCCTCCCCCTGGGCGAGCGGACGCCGAGCGGGACGCTGACCTTCTCCACGGGGGTGCCGAGCGGTGTCTACCAGCGGTACGGGGAACGGCTGGAAGGCGCCCTTGCCAAGGACATGCCCGAGGTGTCGATAAAGCTCCTCACCAGCGAGGGGTCCCAGCAGAACCTCGCGCGGGTGGCGACGGGCAAGGCCGACTTCACCATCGCCACCGCCGACGCCGTGGCCACCTACGTACGCGACGGCAGGCCCGGCGCCCACCTGCTCCGGGGCTGTGTGCGGCTCTACGACGACTACGTCCAGCTGGTCGTCCCGCGCGACTCCGACATCGCGAGCGTGGCCGATCTGCGGGGCAAGCGGGTCGGCGTCGGCCAGGAGGGCTCCGGTGTCCGGCTGGTCGCGAACCGGCTGCTGAACGCGGCGGACATCCATCCGACGCAGGACCTGACCGCAGTGTCGGCGGGGATCAACACCATGCCGAACCGGCTGGTCACCGGGGACCTCGACGCCTTCTTCTGGTCCGGCGGGCTGCCGACCGGGGCGGTGCAGGAGCTCTCGGAGCGGTTCGCGATCAAGCTGGTCCCGCTGAACCAGAACCTGATCAAGAAGTTGCAGTCGAAGGGCGGCTCCGCCCGCTACTACCGGTCGGCCACGATGCCCGCCGACGCGTACCGCTTCGCCCAGCGCGGTGTCTCGGTCCCCACGGTCGCCGTCGCCAATCTGCTCATCACCACGGACCGTACGGATCCGGCCATGACCGAGGCGTTCACCCGTACCGTGATCAACAGCCGGGACCGGATCGGCCGCGAGGTGCACGCCGCGCAGCTGGTGGACCTGCGGACGGCGATCTACACGGACCCGCTGGAAGTGCACGAGGGCGCCAAGCGCTACTACCGCTCGGTCAAGCCCTGAGCCGGGCCCTCCGGCAGGTGCTGGAGGACTTCAGGGCGCGTGCGGCAGTTCGCGCGGCACCGAGACGGTGACCCGCAGGCCGTGCGGCTCGTGGCGCTCGTACGTGATGGAGCTCCCGCCCGCCGCGAGCAGCACGCGCGAGATGGACAGGCCGAGTCCCGACCCGCTCACGTTCTGGTGGCGGGCGCTGCGCCAGAAGCGGTCACCGACGCGCTCCAGCTCCTGATCGGTGAGCCCGGGTCCCCGGTCGGCGACCACGACGGTCGTCGCGGTGGCTCCCGGGGTGACCGTGACCCGTACGTCCTCACCGGCCGGGGTGAACTTCAAAGCGTTGTCGATGACGGCGTCCAGCGCGCTGGAGAGGGCCACCGGGTCGGCCCAGGCGGTGGCGGCCGGGGCCCCGTCCTGGATGAGGCGCACGCCCTTCCCGTCCGCCATCGGGCGCCAGGAGGCGACGCGCTCGGCGGTGAGCGGGACGATGTCGGTCAGCTGGAGGTCGGCCTCGGCGTGTTCGGCCAGGGCCAGGTCGAGCAGGTCGTCCAGGACCCGGGCCAGCCGCTTGCCCTCGGTGCGTACGGCGGCGATCTCCTCGTTGCCCTCGGGCAGTTCCAGGGCGAGGAGCTCGATGCGCAGCAGGAGCGCGGCGAGCGGGTTGCGCAGCTGGTGCGAGGCGTCGGCGACGAAGGCGCGCTGCTGTTCCAGGACGTCCTCGACGTTGTCGGCCATCTCGTTGAAGGACCGGGCCAGCCGCCGCAGCTCCGGGGGGCCTCCGGCGGCGGCGACCCGTGAGCGCATCCGGCCGACGGCGATGTCGTGGGTGGCCGCGTCCAGGACCCGTACCGGCAGCAGGACCCAGCCGGTGAGCCGGACGGCGGCGCCGACCGCGACCAGCATGGCCAGGGCCTCGCCGACCGCGATCAGCAGCCAGGTCCGCAGGATCCGGGAGCGCATCTCGTCGGTGGGCGAGTCGATGACGACCACGGCCACCACGTCCCCGTCGCGCACGACGGGCGAGGCGACGACGACGCGGCCGTCCTGCCAGGGCCAGACCTGCGGGGGGTCGTGCGAACGGCGGCCGAGCAGCGCCTCGCTGAAGGCCGTGCGCCCCTCTCCCTCGGCGGGCAGCATCCAGGTGCCCGGGGCCTTCGCCAGGGCCAGGTCGTTGCGGTAGAAGACGCCGGCCCGGATCCCGTACACGGAGGCGTAGACCTCCAGGTCGGTGGCGAGCGTCAGGCGGCGCTCGTCGTGGGCCGGGACGGTGTCCGTGATGGGCTGGGCGAGGGCCGCGAAGCGGGCGGTGTCGTCGATCCGGTCGATGACCAGGCGCTGCTGCTCGGCGGCGGCCACGCTCACCGCGAGCGGAAAGCCGAGGGTGAGCAGGACGGCCGCCATGAGGGTGATGAGCAGCGGAAGGAGACGGGTGCGCACCGGGGACGTACCGGCCCGTTACGCGGACGGCGCGACGAGCCGGTAGCCGACGCCCCGCACGGTCTCGATGAGGGCGGGCAGCCGCAGCTTGGAGCGCAGGGATGCCACGTGCACCTCCAGGGTGCGTCCGGTCCCCTCCCAGCTGGTGCGCCAGACCTCGCTGATGATCTGCTCGCGGCGGAAGACCACGCCGGGCCGCTGCGCGAGGAGGGCCAGGAGGTCGAACTCCTTGCGGGTGAGCTGGACTTCGGTGCCGTCGACGCTGACGCGGCGGGTGGGCAGCTCGATCGCGACGGGCCCCAGGCGCAGGGCGGCGACCGGCGTCGGGGCGGTGTCCTCGCCGCTGGTGGTGCGCCGGGCGACCGCGTGGATACGGGCGAGCAGCTCGCCGGTGTCGTAGGGCTTGGTGACGTAGTCGTCGGCGCCGAGGTTGAGCCCGTGGATGCGGGAGCGGACGTCGGCCCGGGCGGTCACCATGATCACCGGGGTGGCGGTGCGCTTGCGGATCTTGCCGCACACCTCGTAGCCGTCCTGGTCGGGCAGGCCGAGGTCGAGGAGGATGACCCCGAAGGACTCCTTCTCCGCGGGCAGCAGCGCGCGCAGCGCCTCTTCGCCGTTGCGGGCGTGCGCGACCTGGAACCCGTGCCGGGCGAGCACGGCGGACAGGGCCGCCGCGACGTGGTCGTCGTCCTCGACGAGCAGCAGTCTCATGACCCTCCTCTCCGTCTCCCTGGCTCTTCGGGCCGTCCCCCTCGATCTTCGGGGTTTGGCCGAAACATTCCGTTCAGCGGCGCTTCACGTTCTTCTGCCGCACAGGGCATCCACTCCGATGACAGGTATGTCAGTCAAGAGGTTGCCGGTTACAGCAGGGTTTCCGTTATGCACCCGGTACGCCCCGGCGCTGCGCGTGGCGTCCCCTTCACGCGGAGTGTCCGGTTGCCGCCGGATCGTTATGCTCAATTTCCGCTCAGATGTAATGACGCTGGTCGCACCGCGTCATTAGTGTCCTTGGCACCCGAGGAGGACGGAGCAAGAAGCCGATGAGCGGAGTTTCAGTGACCAAGGCCGCCGAGAATGCCGCGCCTGCGGGCGACGACCTTGTCGTACTGAGCGACGTCAACAAGCACTTCGGCGCGCTGCATGTGCTCCAGGACATCGACCTGACCATCGCCCGTGGCGAGGTCGTGGTCGTCATCGGGCCCTCCGGGTCCGGGAAGTCCACGCTGTGCCGCACGATCAACCGCTTGGAGACGATCGATTCGGGTGCGATCTCGATCGACGGCAAGCCCCTGCCCCAGGAGGGCAAGGAGCTGGCGCGGCTGCGCGCCGACGTGGGCATGGTCTTCCAGTCGTTCAATCTCTTCGCACACAAGACGGTGCTGGAGAACGTCATGCTGGGCCAGACCAAGGTCCGCAAGACAGACAAGAAGGCCGCCGAGGAGAAGGCCCGGACCCTTCTCGACCGGGTCGGCGTCGGCGTGCAGGCCGACAAGTACCCGGCACAGCTCTCCGGTGGCCAGCAGCAACGTGTCGCGATCGCACGGGCGTTGGCGATGGACCCGAAGGTCATGCTCTTCGACGAGCCCACGTCGGCTCTCGACCCGGAGATGATCAACGAGGTCCTCGAAGTCATGCAGCAGCTGGCCCGGGACGGGATGACGATGATCGTCGTCACCCACGAGATGGGCTTCGCCCGCTCGGCCGCCAACCGCGTGGTGTTCATGGCGGACGGCAAGATCGTCGAAGAGGCCACGCCCGAGCAGTTCTTCAGCAACCCGCGCAGCGACCGGGCCAAGGACTTCCTGTCGAAGATCCTTCACCACTGACGTCCGACGACTGACGACAACGACCTACGGCATAAGGAAAACTCACATGAAGCTCCGCAAGTCGGCCGCCGTCGCGGCCATCGCCGTCCTCGCGCTGACCGCGACCGCGTGTGGTGGCAAGGAGGGTTCCGCCGGTGACAAACCGGGCGGAACCAAGCCCGGCGCCTCCGAGGCTCCCGCGCTGCCCACGTACGAGGTCGCCAAGGACGTCGCCCTGGACTCGCCGGTCTTCAAGAAGGCGAAGCAGCGCGGCAAGCTGATCATCGGTGCCAAGGCCGACCAGCCCTACCTCGGATTCGAGGACCAGTCGACCAAGGAGCGCTCCGGCTTCGACATCGAGATCGCCAAGATGATCGCGGCGGACCTCGGCTTCACGGACAAGCAGATCGAGTGGAAGACCGTCGACTCCGGCATCCGTGAGACGGCGATCTCCAAGGGCCAGGTCGACTACTTCGTCGGCACGTACACGATCAACGACGAGCGCAAGAAGCAGGTCGGCTTCGCCGGTCCGTACTACAAGGCCGGCGCCGACCTCCTGGTCCGCAAGGACGACGACTCCATCACCGGCAAGGATTCGGTGAAGGGCAAGAAGGTCTGCTCGATCGTCGGCTCCACGCCGCTCCAGGAGATCAAGAAGCCGGAGTACGGCGCGAACGTCGTCGAGCTGGCCAAGTACTCCGACTGCGTGCAGCAGGTGCTGACCAAGCAGGTCGACGCCCTGACCACGGACGACTCGATCCTCAAGGGCTACGCGGCCGCCAACCCCGGCAAGCTCAAGGTCGTCGGCAAGCCGTTCACCGACGAGCCCTACGGTGTCGGCCTGAACAAGGACGACAAGGTCCTGCGCGACGCGATCAACGACTCGCTGGACAAGCACGTCAAGGACGGCACGTACAAGAAGATCTACGAGGCCACGCTGGGCCTGTCCGGTTCGGCCTACACCGAGCCGCCGGCGCTCGAGCGCTACTGACACCGTCCGCCGTCCGACGGCTGACGCCCCGTCACTGACGCACCTCGTGTGACTCAGGCGTCCCGTACGCCGCCACCGCCCCTCAGGGGCACGGCAGGCGTACGGGGCGCCCCTTCCCCTGCCCTGATGCCGCTGACCGCCGACGCGGAGACCTCATGAACGTACTGCTCGACAATTTCCCAGAGTTCCGCGACGGCTTCATAGGAACCGTGTCGATCACCGCCGTCAGCTCGGTTATCGCCCTGGTCCTCGGTGTCGTCATCGCCGGGTTCCGGGTCTCGCCGGTGCCACCGCTGCGGTTCTTCGGCACCGCCTGGGTGACGCTGATGCGCAACACGCCGCTGACGCTGCTCTTCCTGATCTTCTTCTTCGTCGTCCCGGAGATCCTCTTCCCGGGGATGAGCCCCTTCGTCCTCGGCTCGCTGGCCCTCGGCTTCTACACCTCCTCGTTCGTCTGCGAAGCGGTCCGCTCCGGTATCAACACCGTGCCGCTGGGCCAGGCCGAGGCCGCGCGCTCGATCGGCATGACGTTCTCCCAGACCCTGAGCATCGTGGTGCTCCCGCAGGCGACGCGTACCGTCATCCCGCCGCTGAGCAGCATCTTCATCGCACTCACCAAGAACTCCGCGATCGCCGGAGCCTTCAGCGTCGCCGAGCTCTTCGGCTGGCAGAAGCTGATGAGCGACAAGGGTTACGACATCGTCCCCGTCTTCATCTGGGTGGCCCTCGGCTACCTGGTGGTCACGTTTACCATCAGCGGCCTCTTCCGGCTGCTGGAGCGTCGCATGGAGGTCGCCCGATGAGCGCCAGCGTTCTCTACGACGCCCCGGGGCCCAAGGCTCGCGTCCGCAACCGGATCTACGCCGTCGTCGGCACCCTCGCCATCGTGGGCCTGATCGCCGTCAGTCTGATACGCCTCGCCGACAAGGGCCATCTGGCCCCGGCGATGTGGGACATCTTCAACTACGCGGGCATCCGGCAGAACATCGCCGACGCCCTCGTCGCCACCCTCAAGGCCTTCGGCCTGGCGGCGGTCGGCTCGCTCGTCCTCGGTGTACTGCTCGCGGTGGGACGCCTCTCCGACCACAAGCCGGTCCGCTGGGCGGCGACCACCTTCATCGAGCTGTTCCGCTCGCTCCCGCTGCTGATCACGATCTACGCCATCTGGGTCGGCTTCCTCACCGACTACTCGATGTGGGCGCTGGCGGCCGGTCTGTCCGTCTACAACGGCTGCGTCCAGGCCGAGGTGCTGCGCGCCGGCGTCAACGCCGTCCCGCGCGGCCAGAGCGAGGCCGCGTACGCGCTCGGCATGCGCAAGACGCAGGTCATGGTCACCGTGCTGATGCCGCAGGCCGTCCGGTCGATGCTGCCGACGATCATCAGCCAGCTGGTGGTGACGCTCAAGGACACCTCGCTCGGCTTCATCATCCTGTACCCGGAGCTGCTCCAGACCGCGCGTCTGATCGCCTCCAACACGCTGGTGAACGGCCAGTACCCGTACGTCTCGACGATCGCCGTCATCGGCACGATCTACATCGTGCTCTGTCTGCTGCTCTCGTCGCTGGCGACCTGGATCGAGAAGCGCGGCCGCCGCGCGAAGACCGGCATCGCGGTGGCGCCGGCCGTCCAGGCCCCCGGAACCATCGACGCGACGGCCGGCACGTTCGGCCCGGATGCGGGGGGCGCAGGGGGCGCGGGCACCGGGTTCGACGGTGCCGGTGGGGCCGGAGTGACGAAGGACTGACCTCCACCGGTCTTTCCCGGCAGAAGCATTCGAGGCAGCGGCGCACGCGTCGCTGCCTCGGTCACTTGACGCAAGCACCCCCAGTGGGTTGCATACGTTCTGTGATCACGCACCCGGCTTCCACTGCCACGTTCCGCATGACCGTACGGGCCGGAGGACACGCGCCGTGGACCCGGTGATCGTCGTCGGCGCCGGACCGGTCGGTCTGACGCTGTCGCTGGCCCTCGCCGCCCAGGGCGTCCCGAGCGTGCTCCTGGACGAGGGACCGGGCACCGAGGAGGTCCGTCTCGCCCGCACGGTCGTGCTGCGTGAGGACACCGCCGACCTGGTCGAACGCCTCGGCGCCGCCCACCTGGAGAAGGACGGGCTGCGGTGGAGCGGGTGGCGCTCGATGCGCCGGAAGCAGCTGGTCCGCGATGTGCCGCTGGGCCCGGGGCACGACGGTCCCCATGACACGGGAACCTCCGGGGACGTCCGTGACTTCGGTGACGCCGGTGACTCTGACGCCCGGAGCGGGCCGTCCCTGCCGGCCCCTCTGCACATTCCGCAGCATGCGCTGGCCTCCGCCCTGCGCGCGGCGGTCGCGGCGGAGCCGCTGGTGAAGCTGGTACCGCAGAGCCGCGTCGACACCCTGGAGCAGGACCGGGACGGCGTCACGGTGCACACCAAGGGGCCCGGCACTACCTGGTGGCGCGGCAGCTATCTGGTCGGCTGCGACGGCGCCCGCTCGACGGTGCGCAAGCTCCTGGACATCAGGTTTCCCGGTCGTACGGCGGTGGAACGGCACGCCGTCGCCGCACTCCGGGCCGAACTGCCCTGGCCGGGCGAGGCCGTGCTGCACCGGCAGCCGCCGTGGCGCGGTGGGGGTGCCGAGGTCAGCGCGCGGCCGTTGCCGGACGGGGTCTGGCGGCTGGACTGGCTGCTCCCGCCGCGCGGCGAGCTGGTCACCCCGGAGGCCCTGATCGCCCGCATCCGGGAGACCCTGGCCGGCTGGTGCGGCAAGACCCCTCCGTACGAGCTGCTCGACACCGGCGTCCACACGCTCCACCACCGCCTCGCCCGGCGCTGGCGGGTGCGGCGGGCCTTCCTGGCGGGCGACGCGGCACATCTGCTGGGGGCGCTCGGCACCCAGGGCCTGGACGAGGGGATCCGGGACGCCGAGAACCTGGCCTGGAAGCTCGCCCACGCCTGGCACCACCGTGGCGGCGACCTGCTGCTCGACAGCTACCAGGCCGAGCGCCGGGCCGCGGTCGCCGCCCGGCTGCGCGCCGCCGACCAGTCCCTGCCGATACTGCGGGGCGGCGGCGGGCTGCGGACCCTCGTACCGGGCACGGTCCGCGGCCACGACACCCTGCTCGCCGACGGGCACCTGGGCCGTGGAGCCCTCGGTGCGCCCCCCTCGTACTCGCACTCCCCCCTTGCACCACCGCACGCGGAGGCGCACACCACGGTGGGTACGCCCCCCGGTGCGCCGGTCGCCGATGTAGGGGTGACGGCACCGGACGGGACGGCCGTACGGCTCCGGGAGCGGCTCGGGCAGGGGCATCCGCTGGTGATCCTGGTGGCGCCCGGGACCGGTGTGTGGGACCGGCGGCACTGGCTGACCGCCGGCATCATGCCGCGCCTGGTCGAGGCCGTGGAGGCGCTGCCGTCCCCGGCGGAACTGCTGGTCACGGAGAGCTATCCGCAGGCGTCGGCCCACACCGTGCTGCTGGTCCGGCCCGACGGCCACCTGGTGGCCGCCTTCGCCGGCGTCCGGCCCGCGGAGCTGCTGGCCGCGGCGCGGGCGGCGCTGGGCGGGACGCCGGGGGCCGGGGGCGGGGACGAGGACGGGGAAAGCGACGAGAACGGCGAGAGCGGCGGCGGCGAGCGGAGGGCGGCGCGCGCGCCGGGGCCTCGCGAGCGGGTTCACGCCGACCGGTCCGCCAGGATCAATTGACCGTCACGGGCGCACATGGTGTACTCCAGATCATGACCGACACCGATGTGCGCCTGTGGCGGAGGGTCCATATGGACCTCCTCCGTTACGCGGGCTGCGTGTGTCGCCCGTCCTGCTGAATCGCCTTCCTCTGCCGGTCCGTGCCGCTTTCCGCACGGCCGGCACCTCGCGCGAACTTCCAGGACGGTCCCTGTGTCTTCCCCCTCGCCCGCCGTGCCCACGGCTGCCTCCGTACCCTCTCCCGCCACCGCTCCTTCTCCTGTCGCGGCTGTGGCCTCCGCTCCCGCTGTCTCCGCGCGGGTCGGCTCGGCCCGTGCCGTCTCCGCCGGCCCGACGGTCGCCGAGCTGCTCGACTTCGTGCGCCGCGCCGCCGAGGACGAGGCGCTCATCGCCTCCCTCCCCCTCGACCCGGAGGGCCGCACCTGGGTCCGGCTCGACGGGCCCGGTGGCAGCGAGGCCTGGCTGATCGGCTGGCCGCCGGGGACCGGAACGGGCTGGCACGACCACGCCGACTCGGTCGGCGCCTTCACCACCGCGTCCGGCACCCTCAAGGAGCACTCGCTGGCCGTACGGCTGCCCACCGATGGCTGGAAGACCCTGGAGCTGAACGAAGGCGTGGACCGGTCACGGGAGCTGGCGGCCGGTCAGGGCCGGGCCTTCGGCCAGAACCACGTGCATGAGGTCCTCAACGAGTCCGACAGCGTGCATGCCGTCTCCGTCCACGCGTACTACCCGCCGCTGCCGCGGATCCGCCGGTTCAGCCGCATCGGGGCGGTGCTCCGGCTGGAGCAGACCGAGAGCCCGGAGGACTGGCAGTGAGCGGGGACGTGGCCGAGCGCGGAGACGGGGCCGAGCGCGTGGGCGGGACTGAGCTCCTGGGCGGGGCCGAGCCCGTGGGCGGGACTCAGCGCGTGGCCGCTTCGGAGCGGGTGGGCATAGACGAGCTGCTGGAGCGGGTCCGGGCCGGTTACGACCGGGTCGGCCCGCAGGAGGCGGCCGCGGCGGCGACGGACGGGGCGCTGCTGGTGGACATCCGGTACGCGGCCCTCCGGGACCGGGACGGGCTCATCCCCGGCGCGCTGGTCGTGGAGCGCAACGAGCTGGAGTGGCGGCTCGATCCGCAGGGCAGCCACCGCGCCGCCGAGGCGGTGAGCCACGACCTCCCGGTGGTCGTCATCTGCAACGAGGGGTACGCGTCGAGCCTCGCGGTGGCGTCGCTGCGGCAACTCGGGCTGCACCGGACCACCGATCTGATCGGCGGCTTCCAGGCGTGGCGCGCGGCAGGCCTCCCCGTCACTCCGGGCGCCGCCGACGGCTGATGCCGAGCTGGTGAGCCGGTGAGCCGGCGAGGGAGGGGGCGGCCACGGGCGTGACGTGGCCGCCCCCTCCCTCACTCGTGTCTGATCTCCGGGCGGGACACACCCGAACGCCACACTCCGGTGGAGCCATCACCGTGCGCGACCGACATTCGCTTCACACAGAGGCGAAATGTACGGAGATGACGCACTTATGGCGATCCTTGTTCTCACCCCCGACCAGCTGGACGCCCAGGCCTCCCAGCTGCACGACACACAGGCATGGCAGAGCATCGTCTCGGGGTGGGAGCTCACCGCCCCCGAACCCGGGCCGCCCCCGGCACCTGCACCTGCATCTGCACCCGCACCCGCACCCGCACCGGGCCGACAGCCTTCCGACTGGCGGAGCCTGCTCTCCGTCCCCGTGGACCGGCTCATCGACGACGCACTGCGGACACTGCCGGCGGCGCCCCCGCCCGAGCGCCCGCTCCCCGGCCGGCTGGGGGCGGTCCTGCCCGATCGTGTCCACGCCTGGCGACGGGTGGGCCAGGGGGATCTGCGGCCGTCCGTCCACCTCGGCTACGCACGGCAGATCCTGGTCGAGTGGGGCTGGCAGAACACCCCGTACCGGCTGCGCAACGCCCGTGGAGCCCGCTGTGTCTGTGGTGCGCTGCTCACCGCGCACCGGCTCGGCTACGGCTCCCCCACCACCGTGAACCGGGCCGGCGCCTGGCTGATCACCGAGCTCCGCTCCCAGGGGTGGCCCGGGCTGATCGGCCCGTGGAACCGCGCGCCGGGCCGCACCGCCGCGGACGCGCTGGCCCTCGTCGACGCGGCCGCCCGGCGGGCAGCCGCAGCCGGACACTGACCGCCTGACGGATCCTGCCCCCATCTCCGTGTACCTCGTCCCCCGTCCCCGGTCGCCTCGGAACGGCCACTCCTCTCAGGAAGTCCGCTCAGGGAGTCAGCCCCCCAAGGAAGCCCTCAGAAAGGCTCGTCCAGCCCCTCCGCGTCCTCGCCCTCCTCCTCCAGCGCCTGGCGCACCACCCGCAGGGCCATACCCTCCCCGTATCCCTTGCGGGCGAGCATGCCCGCGAGGCGGCGCAGCCGCTTGTCGCGGTCCAGGCCGCGGGTGGAGCGGAGCTTGCGGGCCACCAGCTCCCGGGCCGTCTCCTCCTCCTGGTCCGCGTCGAGCCGGCCGACCGCCTCGTCGATCACGGAGGAGTCGACGCCCTTCGTGCGCAGCTCGCGGACGAGGGCGCGGCGGGCGAGCCCCCGGCCGTGGTGCCGGGACTCCACCCATGCCCCGGCGAAGGCGGCGTCGTCGATCAGTCCGACGTCCTCGAAGCGCGCGAGGACTTCCTCGGCGGCCTCGTCCGGGATCTCCCGCTTGCGCAGGGCGTCCGCGAGCTGCTTGCGCGTCCTCGGCGTCCCGGTGAGCAGGCGCAGGCAGATGTTGCGCGCCTGCTCGACCGGGTCGCGCGGCTCCCCCTTGTCCCGCTGATCACGCGGCTCCCCCCGCTCGGCCCTCGACGAGGAGGGGGAGCCGCTGCTCCTGGTGCCGGAGCGGGCGCGCCGGCCCGCCCCTTCGCCGAACCCGGCGCCCGCGTCCGCTCCCCCGCGTGAGCGGCGCCCGGACCGGGCCCCGCGGCCGGTCCCCGGCTCGTAGGCGGACCCGTCCGTGGGTCCGCCGACGAATTCGGGGCCGTCTCCGGGCTCGGCGGGGCCTCCCGGCCACTCCGTACGACGTGTCACGGCCTAGCTCTTGGCCGCCGCGGTCTTGGCCGGCTTCGCCTTGGTGGCCGCGGCGGCGGTCACCGGCTTCGCCGCACCGTCGGCCGCCGCTCCCGCGGTCGCCGCTCCTTCCGCACCCGGCTCGGCGGACTCGGCCTCCGGCCGGACACCGACACCCAGCTTCTCCAGGATCTTCTTCTCGATCTCGTCGGCGAGGTCGGGGTTGTCCTTGAGGAAGTTGCGGGCGTTCTCCTTGCCCTGGCCGAGCTGGTCGCCCTCGTACGTGTACCAGGCGCCGGCCTTGCGGACGAAGCCGTGCTCCACGCCCATGTCGATCAGCCCGCCCTCACGGCTGATGCCCTGGCCGTAGAGGATGTCGAACTCGGCCTGCTTGAACGGCGGGGCCACCTTGTTCTTGACGACCTTGACGCGGGTCCGGTTGCCGACCGCGTCGGTGCCGTCCTTGAGCGTCTCGATCCGGCGGATGTCCAGGCGCACCGAGGCGTAGAACTTCAGCGCCCGGCCACCGGTCGTGGTCTCCGGCGAGCCGAACATCACACCGATCTTCTCGCGGAGCTGGTTGATGAAGATCGCCGTGGTCTTGGACTGGTTGAGCGCACTGGTGATCTTGCGGAGGGCCTGGCTCATCAGTCGGGCCTGGAGACCCACGTGCGAGTCACCCATCTCGCCCTCGATCTCCGCACGGGGCACCAGGGCCGCGACGGAGTCGATGACGATCAGGTCCAGGGCGCCGGAGCGGACCAGCATGTCGACGATCTCGAGCGCCTGCTCACCGTTGTCCGGCTGGGACAGGATGAGGTTCTCGATGTCGACGCCGAGCTTCTTGGCGTACTCCGGGTCCAGGGCGTGCTCGGCGTCGATGAACGCCACCGAACCGCCGAGCTTCTGCGCGTTGGCCACGGCGTGCAGCGTCAGCGTCGTCTTACCGGAGGACTCCGGCCCGTACACCTCCACCACACGGCCACGCGGCAGACCGCCGACGCCGAGCGCGACGTCGAGGGCGGTCGATCCCGTCGGGATGACCTCGACGGGCTCGTTGGGCCGCTCACCGAGGCGCATCACCGCGCCCTTGCCGAACTGTCGTTCAATCTGTGCGAGTGCGGCGTCCAGCGCCTTCTCGCGGTCGGTTCCTGCCATGGGTTCCACCCGATTTGCTTGAGTCGATCGCTTCACGTCAAAGACGCTAACCCCTGCCACTGACAATGGGCCTCGACGTCCTCCCGACCTGTGGACAACTCCACGGTCGGGCCCCGGAAAAACCCGGCCGAAATCCATGAGAATGGATGTTCGATTTTGGTGTCAAGCGCACCACGCGGGGCCCGGCAGGCCGGGATGCGGCTCGCCGTCGCCGGGCAGCGTCGGTGATCAGCCTCGGGCGGTGTCGGTGATCAGCCCTGGGCGGTGTCGGTAATCAGCCCCGAGCAGCACGGTAGTCAGCCCCGGGCGGTGTCGGTGATCGCCGCCGCCGGCAGCTCGGCCTCTGTCTCCTCGTAGGGGAGGTAGATGCCGAGCTCGTCCTCCAGGAACCGCAGGAACGCCACGTCGCCCACCCCGGTGTCAGGGGGGAGAAAGCCGAGCGCCGCCTCCGCCGGGACACCGTCCGTCAGGTCCGGCAGGCCCGGCTCGAACGACGTCACCGCCTTGCCGTGGAGGCCGTGGTCGACGCGGCTGAAGCCCTTCGCGTTGCGGTGCACGACGAACGCCCGGCCCCGCTCGGACAGCGCCGCGATGTAGGTGCCCGTATGGCAGCCGAACTCCTCCAGCGCGTACGCCCAGCCCGCCACCGAGCCCGCCCGCACGATGGTCTCCGGCGGAGCGGGCAGGAAGCCCGCACTCGTCAGCCGGGCCACCTCCGCCTCGTCCTCCCAGTCCAGGAAGCCGAGGTCGCTGAGGTGGCCGTCCTCGTCCCTGACCAGCAGTTCGTACGCCGCGGAGCGGGTCAGCGGGACGATGTGCCGTTCTTCGGCACCCACGCTGCGCAGCAGTTCCTCCGGTGAAAGTCCTTCGGCGAGCGTGAGGGTGAAGGTGATGTCGTAGGCGTCCGCTATCCAGCGCAGCCCGTTCTCCCCAGGTCCCCGGTTCATGAAGCCCCCCTTGCCCAGCGGTTCGCCACGGTGGCGCCCTCGCGAGCAGAACCTATCCCCACGCCGGGCCCGGACGGCCGGAACGGTTGGGTACACCTACGCATTGTTCGACCTGCCCCCAGGGATCGATTCTTCCTGAGGCGGCGGTGGCTCCGCCTCTCGTGCATCTGCCGGCCCCCCAAGTTCGGCATCCGCCGTACGAGGCCGACGTCCCCATCGTCCGGAGCCTCCGCCGTGTCCCTTCCTTCCGCCCGTACCCGGTGTTCGCCGTGCGCGGGCCCAGCCCGGACCGAGCCGGTCCGGGCCAACCCCTCAGGAGGAATCGCATGGTGTCTCAAGCTGTGGTGTGGCGTGTCGCCGCTGCCGCGTGTGCCGTCGGCGCATTGATAGCCGGCGCCGGAACGGCCGGGGCCGCACCCACGCCCCCGCCCTCCGAAGGCCGCATCCTGGGCGCCGACCGGGCCGGCGCGGTGAAGGGCTCGTACATCGTCACGTTCAAGGACTCGGTGGCGCGGACCGACGTCGACAGGACGGCGAAATTCCTCACCGGACGGCACGGCGGCACGATAGGCCACACCTACACCGCCGCCCTGCGCGGCTTCTCCGTGAAGGTGGACGAGGAGCAGGCCCGGAAGCTGGCCGCCGATCCCTCCGTCGCCCGGGTGGAGGCCGACGGAGTCGCGTACGCCCTGGGCACCCAGAACGACCCGACCTGGGGCCTGGACCGCATCGACCAGCGTGACCTGCCGGGCGACCGGAAGTTCACCTATCCGAACACCGCCTCCAACGTGACGGCCTATGTCCTCGACACCGGGATACGCACCTCGCACCAGGAGTTCGGCGGCCGGGCGGTCAGCGGCTACGACTTCATAGACAACGATTCCGTCGCCCAGGACTGCAACGGCCACGGCACGCATGTGGCGGGCACGGTCGGCGGCGCGACGTACGGTGTCGCCAAAGCGGTGAAGCTGGTGGGCGTACGGGTCCTGAACTGCCAGGGCTCCTCCGGCTCCACCTGGGCCCCGGTGCTGGCCGGCATCGACTGGGTGACGAAGAACGCGGTCAAGCCGGCCGTCGCCAACATGAGCATCGGCGGCGGGCGCACCTCCTCGGTCGACGACGCGCTGGCCGCGTCGATCGCCTCCGGCGTCAGCTACGTCGTCGCCGCGGGCAACGACGGGGCCAACGCCTGCAACACCTCCCCGGCCGCCGTGCCGAGCGCGGTGACCGTCGGCGCCACCGACAGCCGTGACGCCCGGTCGATCTGGCCGAGCGGCAAGTCCTCCAACCACGGCACCTGCCTGGACCTGTTCGGCCCCGGCTCCGACATCGTCTCGGCCTCCCACCTCAACGACACCGGCTCCCGCTCCGACGGCGGCACCTCCATGGCCTCCCCGCACGTGGCGGGCGCGGCGGCCCTCATCCTCTCCGCCAACCCGTCCTGGACGCCCAAGCAGGTCCACGACCGGCTGATCGCCGACGCCACCCCGAACAAGGTCACCGACGCGAAGACCGGTTCGCCCAACCGCCTGCTGTACGTCCCGAACGACGGCACCACGCCGCCGCCCACCGGCAAGACCTTCGAGAACACGACCGCCTACCCGATCCGCGACAACGCGACCGTCGAGTCCCCGGTCACCGTGAGCGGCATCACGGGCAACGCGCCCGCGGCGCTCTCCGTCACGGTCGACATCCGGCACACCTTCCGCGGTGACCTGCGGGTCGACCTCGTCGCCCCCGACGGCGGTGTCTTCCGGCTCAAGGACTACAACGCCAACGACAGCGCCGACGACGTACGCGGCACCTTCACCGTGAACGCCGCGTCCAAGCCCGCCAACGGGTCCTGGAAGCTGCGGGTGAGCGACAACTGGGTCAACGACACCGGCACGCTGAACTCCTGGTCGCTGAAGTTCTGACCGCCCCCCTCGGTAGCACCGGTGCCACCGGTGGCACCCCACCGAACTGCCGGTGATCCATGTCCCGAACCCTGCTGGATCCCGGCACACCTGGCCGGTGAGACCTCTCCGCGAACCTCACCGGCCGGACGGGGAGTGACGTCCGCGGCGCCCGCACATGCGCCGCGGGCGTCGCTCCCCTTTTCCAGCACCTCGCGTTCCAGCACCCTCACGCCCCTTTTCACCACCCTCACGAGGGGCCATCATGCGCGGAGAGCCATCACGAGGCCGCCGGGCGGCCGGGGGGGAACCGCCCGCCCGTCAGGCCCATGCTGCCCACGGGTGCGGAAGGAAGCCGTGAACGCCGACCCGCCGATCCCGCCTGTCCCCCTCCCCGCCGCCCTGACCGGGCGCTCCGCGCTCCTCGACGGCCTCGGCCCGGTGCTCGGCCGACGACCCTCCGTCGTGGTGATCACCGGTGAGGCGGGGGTGGGGAAGAGCCGGCTGGTCCGTGAACTCCTCACGCGGACCCGGTCGTCGGGCACCCCCACCCTGGCCGCCCGCTGCCGGGAGCCGGACGCCTCCCTCCCGTACGCACCGCTCCCGGACGCCGCCTTCCCGTACACACAACTCCCGTACACACCACTCCCGTACGCACCACTCATCGAGGCGCTGAGCCGCTGCCGGCCCCGTCCGGAAGACCTGCCGCCGGTGACCGGGGCGCTGCGCGGGCTGCTGCCCGAACTAGCGGACCTCCTGCCGCCCGCACCGCCTCCCGCGGACGATCCGCTCGCCGGACAGCACCGCGTCCTGCGGGCCCTGTGCGCGTTGACCGCATCCCTGGGGAGGGTGGTTCTGGCCGTGGAGGACCTCCAGTGGGCCGACGGGTCCACGGCCGCCTTCCTCCATGCGATCGTCGCCGACCCGCCACCGGGGCTGGGACTCGTGCTCACCGCGCGCCGCCACACCCTTCCTCACACCGGCACGGAGGGAGGCGACGGGCTCCCCTTCCCGCTGCGCCCACCGGCCCATGTGGCGGTGGCCGAACGGCACCTCGCGCCGCTGTCGGTGGCGGAGACGGGCGCGATGGCCGCCGGGCTGCTCGGTGCGCGGACGGTGCCGGAGGAGTTCGCCGAGCGTCTGCACCGGTGGACGGGCGGCCTCCCCTACGTGGTCGAAGAGGTGCTGCGGGAGTGGTCCGACTCCACGGAGTGCCCTGTCGGGACGGCGGGGCAGCCGGAACCGCCCCTGCCCGCGTCCGTGCGCCGTGCGGTGGTGGAGCGGCTGCGTCACCTTCCTTTGGACGCGCGGCGGGTGGTCACCGCGGCAGCGGTTCTCGGTGACCCCGCGCCCGTACACCTGCTGGGGGCGGTGGCGGGGCTGGCCGAGCAGGCGACCCGTCGTGCGCTCGCCGCGGCGCTGAAAGAAGGCGTCGTCCGCGCCGGGGACGGCACCTACGCCTTCCCTTACGAGCTGGCGCGCCGAGCCGCGTACGAGGCGGTCGCCGAACCGGAGCGGCCCGTACTGCACCTGCGCGCGGCCCGCGCCCTCACCCGATGTACCGGCCCCCTCCCCCTGGTCCGGGTCGCCGAGCACTACCGGTGCGCCGGCCTCCGTACCCAGGCGGTGCGATGCCTGGAGGCGGCCGCGGACCGCGCCGCCCGGGGCGGGGACGCCGGTACGGCCACGGACCGCTACCTCGACGCTCTGCGCGTGGGCCCCTCCGCCGTCGTCCGCGACCGGGTCGCGCTGAAGCTGGCCCGCGTCGCGCTGAACGCCCGCACCGGCCCGCAGGTGCCCGCCGCCCTGCGGGAGGTGCTCGACCGAAGCTCCCTGGGCCCCGGGCCGAGCGGCGAGATCCGGCTCCTCCTGGGCCTGCTGCTGCGCAACCAGTCGGGTTCCGGTCTTGAGGCGCTGGAGGAGATAGCGCGTGCCGTTCCCGATCTTCTCGCCGTCTCGACGGGACAGGCCGCGCGGGCGCTGGCGATCATCGCGATCCCCTCCCTCAAGGGCTGGCCGGTCGGTGAGCACCGGCGGCTGCTGGCCGAGGCGGAACGGCTGCTGCCCCAGGTCGACGAGGAGGACCTGCGCTCGGCCGTGCTGGCCAACCGCGCCACCGCCCTGGCGCTGATGGGCGACCCGTCGGCGTGGGGCGCGGTGGCCGATCTGCCCGAGGCCATCACCGTCGAGGCGGCGGCGAGGGTGCACGCCAACCTGGCGGGCGCCGCGACCGCCCTCGGCCATCCGGAACGCGCCCGCGCCTTCCAGGATCGGGCGTGGCAGGCCGTCCGGACGAACCAGGCCCCGTATCTCGAAGCGTTCGTCGAGACCACGGACATGCTCGCCGCCTTTACGAGCGGCCGGTGGGCGGGGTTGCTGGAGCGGGCCGAACGCGCCGAGGAGCAGTACCAGGACGTGCCCGACTTCCACGCGGAGGCCCTCCTGGTCTGCGGCCTGCTGCGCCTGCACACCAAGGGGCAGACCGATGTGGCGCGTCGCCTCCTGGACCGGGCCGTCGGCACCACCGCACTGGACACCGGCATCGTGCTGACCTCCGCCGCGGCCGCCGTGGTGCGGGTCCACCTGGCCGCCGACCGCCCCGCGCAGGCCGTCCAGGCGGTGGAGGGGGTGCTGCACCACGTCCGCCGTACCGGTGCGTGGGTGTGGGCGAGCGCCCTCGCGCCGCCGGCCGTCCAGGCGCTGATCCGGGACGGCCGGGACGGGGAGGCCCACCGCCTCGTCGCGGAGCTGGCCGACGGCATCACCCGCCGGGACGCGCCGGCCGCCCGGGCCGCCCTGCTGACCTGCCGGGCGCTGCTCACCGCGACGGACGGCCCCCAGACCGGGGCCGGCGGGTCCGACGCCCAGCACGCGGCCGCAGCGGACGCCTGGGCGGCTCTGGAGCGGCCCTACGAGGCCGCGTACGTCAGGGAGGCGTGGGGGCTGCGGCTGCTGGCCGCCGGCGCTGCGGGCGGCCGCACGCTGCTGCACGAGGCCATCGCGGCCTATCAGGACATCGACGCCGTATGGGATGTGCTGCGCTGTCAGCGCGGGCTGCGGGAACACGGTCAGGTCACCGTCCGCAGGCCCGGCGCCCTGGGGTACGGCGACCATCTCTCGCCCCGGGAGCGAGCGGTGGCCCGGCTGGCCTCGCTCGGCCTCTCGAACCGCGAGATCGCCCGCGAGCTGGTCCTCTCGCACCGGACGGTGGAGCACCACGTGGCGCGTGCCCTGCGGAAGCTGGGGGTGTCGTCCCGTACCGAGATCGGCTCGCAGCTCGGGCCCTGACGGAACGGGTGCCCTACATTAGGGCGATATGGGTCCCTCTTCGCCACCGGAAGCGCCGGACAGCTCCCCTGTACCGGACAGCGCCCCTCTTACGGGCTCCGATCTCACCGGCCGGGTGGCACTCGTCGCCGGAGGCACCCGCGGGGCGGGCCGCGGGATCGCCGTACAGCTCGGCGCCGCCGGGGCGACCGTCTATGTCACCGGGCGTACGAGCGGCTCCGAGCGCTCCGAGATGGACCGGCCCGAGACGATCGAGGAGACCGCGGCCCTGGTCGACGCGGCGGGCGGCCGCGGGATCGCCGTCCAGGTCGACCATCTGGTCCCCGACCAGGTCAGCGCGCTCGTCGCCCGCATCTCCGGCGAGCAGGGGGCCCTGCATCTCCTGGTGAACGACATCTGGGGCGCCGAGATCGAGTGGAACAAGTCGGTCTGGGAATCGTCCCTCGACACCGGGCTGCACACCCTGCGGCTGGCCGTCGACACACACGCGATCACCAGTCACTTCGCGCTGCCGCTGCTGATCGAGACCCCGGGCGGCCTGGTCGTCGAGATGACCGACGGAACGGACGAGTACAACGCGGACAACTACCGCGTCTCCTTCTTCTACGACCTGGCGAAGGCGGCCGTGAACCGGATGGCCTTCGCGCTCGCCCATGAGCTCGCGCCGCACAGTGCGACCGCCGTGGCGCTCACCCCCGGCTGGCTGCGCTCCGAGGCGATGCTCCAGGCCCACGGCGTCACCGAGGCCACCTGGCGCGACGCGATCGCGCACGCGCCGCACTTCGCGATCTCCGAGTCCCCGGCCTACGTGGGCCGGGCCGTCGCCGCCCTCGCCCGCGACCCGGAGGTGGCGCGCTGGAACGGCAGGTCGCTCTCCAGCGGGCAGCTGGCCCAGGTGTACGGCTTCACCGACGTGGACGGCAGCCGCCCCGACGCCTGGCGGTATCTGACCGAGGTCCAGGACCCGGGGCTGCCCGCCGACGTCACGGGCTACCGCTGACCGCTGACCGCCGCCCGCGTCGTCGTCCCGCGCTCCGCGCCTATCCTTCCTGACATGTCCCTCCCTTCCGGTCCACGCGGTGGCGGCCTGTCCGCGCGTACGGCCGACATCGGGGTGGCCGCAGCCGTCACGCTGCTGGTGGTCGTCTGGACGCTGCTGACCATGCGGTACGAGAACGAGCCGCTGAACCGTACGGTGATCGGCTGGGCCCTCATCGCGGTGGGCTGCGGCGCCCTGTACTTCCGCCGCCGCGCTCCCGTCGCCGTGGCCGTCGTGACGCTGGCCGTCTGCGTCGTCTATTACCCGCTGTCCGTGTACGACGGTCCTCTTATGGTCACGTTCGCGCTCGCGCTCTATACAGCGGCCGCCGAGGGGCGGTTCACCGCCGCGGTCGCCCTCGGCGTGGTCACCCTGATCGCCGTCGGCTTCGGCGAGGCGCGCCAGCACAACGGCAACCGGCAGATCGACGACATGTCGCTGTTCATGCTCGCGGGCTGGCTGGTCAGCCTGGTCGCCGTGGGCCGGGCCCAGTGGACCCGTAGCGCCTATCTCGGCGAGGTGGAGCAGCGGGCGCTGGCCGCCGAGCGGGAGCAGGAGGCGCGGGCCGAGCAGAGCGCGACCGAGGAGCGGCTGCGGATCGCCCGGGAGCTGCACGACGTCCTGGGGCACAGCATTTCGCTGATCAACGTCCAGTCGGGCGCGGTCCTGCACAAGCTGAGCAAGAAGCCGGAGCCCGCCGCGGCCCTGTCCGCCGCCGAGGAGGCCCTGGAGGCGGTCAAGGCCACCAGCAAGGACGCGCTGCGCGAGCTGCGCTCCACCCTCGGCGCGCTGCGCAAGCCCGACGAGACGGCCCCGACCTCGCCCGTCTCAGGACTCGGCCGGCTGGACGAACTCGTCGCAGGCGCCCGCTCCACCGGCATCGAGGTCCGCCTCCGCACCGAGGGCGAACGGCGCCCCCTGCCGCCCCCGGTCGACCTGGCGGCGTACCGAATCGTGCAGGAGTCGCTCACGAACGTCACCCGGCACGCCCGGGCGACCTGCGCGGTGGTGACGGTCGACTACACCGACGAACGAGCCGTACGGGTACGGGTCGACGACGACGGAGAGGGCTCACCGGAGGGCTCACCGGCCGGCAGCGGCATCCGGGGCATGGCCGAGCGGGCCAGGGCCTTCGGCGGCGAGCTGACGGCGCAGAACACCGCAGAGGGCTTCGGCGTGAGCGCCCGGCTGCCGACCGAGGGGACCGCATGATCCGCGTAGTGCTGGCCGACGATCAGACGCTGGTACGGGCGGGCTTCCGCTCGATCCTGTCCGGCGAGGACGACATCGAGGTCGTCGGCGAGGCGGCCGACGGCGAACAGGCGGTCGCGCTGGCCCACGAACAGCGCCCGGACGTGGTCCTGATGGACATCCGGATGCCCGGCACCGACGGCCTGGAGGCCACCCGCCGCATCACCACCGACCCGCGCCTGACGGCCGTCCGGGTGGTCATCCTGACGACCTTCGACATGGATGACCACGTCTACGGCGCACTCCGCGCCGGAGCCTCCGGTTTCCTGGTCAAGGACACCGAGCCGATGGAACTCCTGCACGGCGTACGGGTAGTGGCGCGGGGCGACGCCCTGATCGCCCCGGCCGTGACCCGGCGGCTGATCTCGGAGTTCGCGAACCGCCGGAAGCAGCCCGCGCCGAGCCCGCGCCTGAACGCCCTCACCGAGCGGGAGCGTGAGGTCATGGGGCTGGTCGGCGCCGGGCTCTCCAACGACGAGATCGCCGCCCGGCTCGTGCTCAGCCCCGCCACCTCCAAGACCCACGTCAGCCGGATCATGACGAAGCTCGGCGTGCGCGACCGGGCCCAGCTGGTGATCCTCGCCTACGAGTCGGGCATGATCACGCCCGGCTGGATGGCCTGAGCGACGTTCCGGGCGTGACCCTGGGCCCGGCCTGAGGCGTCAACTTCCGTAGCCTGAGGCGTCAACTTCCGTAGTACGCGGACGGCTGTGCCCACAACTCCCGTAGTAGGCCCGTTGTCCTCCCCGGACCGACGCGCACCACCGGACCGTGCACCGAGGCTCCTGGGGTGGATCCGGAGACCCTCGACCTCGCGCGGCTGCAGTTCGCCCTCACGGCGGGCGGCCACTTCCTCTTCGTCGCCCTGACGCTGGGGATGGCCCTCGTCGTGGCCTGCCTCCAGACAGCTGCCACGGTCACCGACAGGGAGCCGCATCACCGTATGGTGCGCTTCTGGGGCCAGCTGTACGTCATCAACTACGCGGTCGGCATCATCACCGGGCTGGTGATGGAGTTCCAGTTCGGGCTGAGCTGGAGCGGGCTGACGCACTACGCGGGCAATGTCTTCGGCGCCTCGCTGGCCGTCGAGACGATCGTCGCGTTCTTCGTGGAGTCGACGTTCCTGGGGCTGTGGATCTTCGGCTGGCACCGGTTCAACCGCTGGGTCCATCTGGCGACTATCTGGGTCGTCGCCCTGACCGCCTGCGTGTCCGCGTACTGGATCCTCGTCTCCAACGGCTTCCTCAACCACCCCGTGGGCCACCGCACCGAGAATGGCAAGCTGGTCCTCGCGGACACCGGGGCGCTGCTGACCAACCCCAGTGCACTGCTCGCCTTCGGGCACATCCTGGGCGGTGCGCTGCTGACGGCCGGCTTCTTCATGGCGGGCGTCAGCGCCTACCACCTCTTCCGGCGCACTCCCGAAGTGGCGTTCTTCGTACGGAGTCTGCGCATCGGGGTGTTCGTCTCCTTCCCGGCCCTGTGGGTCACGGCGGGGTTCGGCGGAGTCCAGCTCGCCTCACTGACGGATCTGCAGCCGATGAAATCCGCTGTCTTCAGTGGGAAGAGGGCGGAGATCGCCGAGCTCCAGGCGGAGATGGTCACCCGGTTCGGCCCCGGCGGCTACGTCCCGTCCGAGGTGTGGACACGGGGCGGTGCCCTGGTGATGCTGATCGCGTTCGCGCTGATGATGTACCTCGGCCTGGCGGGGGTCGTGCTCGCCTGCTTCCGCAAGGCGGTTCAGCGCTTCCGGCTCTGGCACGTGGTGCTGATGGCCGCCGTGCCGCTGCCCTACCTGGCGATGATCAGCGGCTGGGTCTTCCGGGAGGCCGGGCGGCAGCCCTGGGTGGTGTACGGGCTGCTGAAGACCGAGGACGCCGTCTCCGGCCACTCCCCCGGCCCCATGCTCGCCTCGCTGATCACCTTCACCGTGCTGTTCGCGGCGCTGGCCGTCCTCAACGGATGGCTGCTCCTGCGGCACGCGCGTCTCGGGCCGGTGGAGACGGGGCTCGGCCACGACGAGCGGGCCGCTGCGGAACCCGTCACCGCCGGACCGCCGCCCTTCACCCCCCGCTACTGAGGAGCCGTCGTGGACACGCTGGCCGTCTGCCTGCTCGCCTTCTTCGCCACCGGCTACTTCGTCCTCGCCGGTGCGGACATCGGCACCGGCATGCTGCTGCCGTACCTGGGCGGGGACGACGGCGAACGGCGCCTGGTGATCGCCGCCTTCGCCCCGTTCTTCCTGGGCAACGAGGTCTGGCTGGTCGCCACCGCGGGCGTGCTCGTGGGCTGCTTCCCGGTCCTGGAGGGCGAGCTGCTGAGCGCCCAGCTCACCGTGGTCGTGCCGCTGATCGCCGGGTGGATGGTGCGTGACGCCGGGCTGTGGCTGCGCGGTCGGGGCGGCGGGCGGCGGTGGCGGGCGGCGTGCGACGGCGCGGTGGTGTGCGGGAGCTGGGCGGTGGCGCTGGCCTGGGGCTGGCTGCTGGCCGCGCTCTTCTCGGGTACGCCGGAGCGCACGGCCGCCGCCCCGGTCGGGGCCGTGACCGCGCTCGCCGTCGCCGCGCTGTTCGCCGCACACGGTCTCGGCTTCGCGGGCCTGCGTCTGACCGGGCGGCCCTGGGAACGGGCGCGCCGGCTCGTCGGGCGTACCGGCGCGGGCAGGTCCTTCGCCCTGACGGCCGTCCTGATGGGCGCCCTGCCGCTGTTCGCGGGTCCGGCGCTCCATCCGGCGGCGCACGCGGCGGACCGGGCGACGCTCACCCTGCTCGTCCCCGTCCTGCTCGCGTTCTGCCCGCTGCTGCTCGCGGCCCAGGCGTGGACCTGGCACACCTTCCGGCACCGGGTGACGCACCCCTCGTACCTCTGACCCAGGCCGCACCTCTGACCAGGACGTACCCACGACCCAGGCCGTACCCCACGACCCAGGCCGTACCCCACGACCCAGCCCGTGGCTCCGGTTCAGCTCGGTCCGCCCGCTCCTCCGCCGCCCGTCCGGCCGGATCCGCCCAGCGCCCGGCGTATCCGGGAGAGGGCGGGCCCCCCGCGCCGCGGTCGGTGGCCGCCGTGCACCCGGGGGTCGTCGGTGACGTCGTACCGCTTCACATAGGCCCCCAGGAACGCCTGGAGCGTGGCCACGGCGGGGATGGCGATCAGCGCGCCGACGGCTCCCAGCAGGGCCGTCCCCGCGACCACCGAGCCGAATGCGACCGCCGGGTGGATGTCGACGGTCTTGGCGGTCAGCTTGGGCTGGAGGACGTAGTTCTCGAACTGCTGGTAGACCACGACGAAGCCCAGCACCCACAGCGCGTACCAGGGGTTGACCGTGAAGGCGATCAGCATCGGCAGGGCGCCCGCCAGATACGTACCGATGGTGGGGATGAACTGGGAGACGAGACCCACCCAGACCGCGAGCGCCGGAGCGTAGGGCACACCGAGGACGACCAGCAGGATGTAGTGCGCGACACCGGAGATCAGTGCCATCAGGCCGCGCGAGTAGATGTAGCCGCCGGTCTTGTCGACCGCGATCTCCCAGGCGCGCAGCACCTCGGTCTGCCGGGCCGGCGGCAGTACGGAGCAGAGCGCGCGGCGCAGCCGGGGCCCGTCGGCCGCGAAGTAGAACGAGAACAGGAAGATCGTCAGGAGCCGGAACAGCCCGCCGAGGACCGTGGTGGAGACGTCGAGCACCCCCGTGGCGCTGTTCTGGACGTACTTCTGCAGCCAGTCGGAGTGCAGGAGGCTGTCCTGGACCTGGACCCGGGAGAGCTCGGTGTGGAAGGTCTGGTTGACCCAGTTGATCACCGAGTCGATGTACTCGGGGAAGTCGTCGACCATGTCCACGATCTGGCCAGCCAGCATCGACCCCAGGAGGACGACGAACCCGGCACTGAAGATCATCAGGCCGATGAAGACGAGGAACGTGGCCAGCCCCCGGCGCATCCCGCGCGCCGACATCCGGCCCACCGCGGGCTCGATGGCGAGCGCGAGGAAGAAGGCGATCAGCACATTGGTCAGCAAACCGATGACCTGGTCGAACGCCCAGCTGCCGAGCTGGAAGCAGGCGTAGAGCGCCAGAGCCAGGACCATCGCGCGCGGCAGCCAGCCCGGCATACGGGCGGGCCCCGGGCCGGACGGTGGCGCGGGGGGCCCGGCGGGCGGGGCGTCGGGTGGCTGGGGCGGAACGGTCTCGTCTGTCGATGACACGGGACAAGTCTCGCCTACGCCACCGACAGCCGGTCCCCCGGCCGGGAAACGCCCGGGGAACGGCCGAGGTCAGCGCCGGCCGCCGAGGACGTCCGCAGGCCTCAGCGCTTGTCCGCGGGCACGTCCATCGACGCGCAGACCGCGCGCCAGACGTCCTTCGCGTCCCAGCCCGCGTCCAGCGCCTGATGCACCGTACGGCCGCCGAGTTCGGCCATCACATGGTCACGGGCGAAGGAGTCCGCGTACACGGCACCGAAGTGGTCCGCCATCCGCTCCCAGAAAATCGTCAACCGCATGCCCTCAGTATCGCGCTCCTGAGAGTGCAGCCGGTCCGCCGGGCATGTGCCGGGGCCCCTTTCCCCTCTACGGTCGGTCCATGGCTGGAACCGGAGCACATCCCCTCGTCCGCGCCGAGCACTTCATCTGGCTCACCGCCCGCGTCCTCGAACAGCGGAGGTTCGCCCACCGCTTCCTCGACGGCGCCCCGGACCCCGTCGAAACGGCCCTCGCCGCCTACCGCAACGAGGACGGCGGCTACGCCCACGCGCTGGAACCCGATCTTCGCGGTCCGGTCAGCCAGCCGCTCCACACCGCCCACGCGCTCAGCGTCCTCGACTCCATCGGCCGCTGCGACGGCCTGCGGGTGGAGCGGATCTGCCGCTATCTGAGCGACGTGTCGACCAAAGAAGGCGCGCTTCCCGCGCTGCTCCCCACCCAGCGTGGATATCCCGCCGCACCGTTCGTCCCCGTGGTCGACGACCCGCCCGCCGAACTGCTCGCGACCGGTCCGATCGTCGGACTGCTGCACCGCAACGAGGTGTGGCACGCCTGGCTGTTCCGGGCGACGGACTTCTGCTGGAGGGCCGTCGACGCCCTGGAGCAGTCGCACCCCTACGAGATCGAGGCCGCGATCGCCTTCCTGGACGGGGTGCCGGACCGGGCCCGCGCCGAACGGGCGGCGGACCGACTGGGCCGGCTGGTGCGCGGGCAGCGGCTCGCGGTGCTCGATCCGGCCCGGCGGGCGGAGTACCCGGTGGCGCCGGGCTACGCACCGGACGAGCACCACTTCCCGCACGACTACGCCCATACACCCGGATCACTGGCCCGCCGCTGGTTCACCGACGAGGAGCTGGAGCGCTCGCTCGACCATCTGGCGGCCGAGCAGCAGGAGGACGGCGGCTGGCCGGTGAACTGGCGGCAATGGGCACCGGGCACCGCCCTGGAGGGACGGCCCCTGGTGACGCTCAGAGCCCTGGAGACGTTACGGGCCTACGGCCGTCCCCCGGGCTAGGACCGGAGCCCCGCTCACCCCAGAGCACGGACGCCCGCCGTGACGACCACGGCCGCGCCCACGACCACCAGGAAGGGGGCGCGCAGGACCAGCGCGAGCGCGGCGGCGGCGAGTCCGGCGGCCCGGGCGTCCAGGACGAGCTGCTGCCCGTCGCCGAAGGTCTGCTGGGCGGTGAGGGCCGCCAGGAGCGCCACGGGCAGCAGGACCGCCATCCGCCGCACGAGCGGTCGCTCCAGCACTCCGGCGGGGACCAGCAGGCCCGCGTACTTGGCGAGGTAGCAGCTCGCCGCGGTCAGTCCGATCGCTATCCAGACGTTCATGCGTCCCGTCCGCCCTTCTTCTCCGTCGTCGCCTTCTGTGCGGCCGTCGCCTCTCCCCGCTTGCGCCGTCCCATCAGGAAGAGGACGACGGGGGCCGCGAGCGCGGACAGCAGGACCGGCACGCCGGCCGGCAGGACGGGCAGCAGCGTCAGGGCCAGCAGCACGGCGAGACCGGCGGTGACGCGTTCGGTGGTGCTCCTGAGCATCGGGGCGAGCAGGGCGAGGAAGACGGCGGGGCTCGCCGCGTCCAGGCCCCAGGCCTCGGTGTCGCCCAGCGCCTCGGCCCCCATCGCACCCACCAGGGTGGTGAGGTTCCACAGCACGTAGAGGGTGAGCCCGGTGACGGTGAATCCCAGGCGCGCGGACCGCCGGTCGGGCTGGGCCACGGTGACCGCGGTCGTCTCGTCGATCACCCAGTGGGCGGCGAAAGGGCGCGCCGCGCGCGGAAGGGCCAGCAGTTGGGAGAGCCGCAGGCCGTAGAAGGCATTTCGGACGCCCAGGAAGAACGCTCCG
The DNA here is from genome assembly GCF_033109485.1 of Streptomyces cyaneofuscatus. Classification (NCBI taxonomy): domain Bacteria; kingdom Bacillati; phylum Actinomycetota; class Actinomycetes; order Kitasatosporales; family Streptomycetaceae; genus Streptomyces; species Streptomyces cyaneofuscatus. The sequence goes on from NZ_CP137002.1 coordinate 1,838,535, forward strand.
GCCGCCGCCGTGTACGGGTTGCCGCCCGCGGCCAACGCGCCGACCAGGGCGAACTGCGAGGCGCCGGTGAAGACGAAGAGGCTCAGGGCGCAGATCTGGAGCAGGCTGAGCCCGGAGCCGGCGGCGGTGACGCCGAAGGCGAAACCGGAGAGCCCCACGGCGATGCCGACGGCGAGCGCGTCCCGGACGACGGCCGCGTCGGGCTTGACCGGTGAGGTGCCGGGCGGCCCGTCCGGCAGGGCTCCTGGCGCCGTCGGGCCGGGCGGCCCGACGGATATGGCACCGATCGCGCCGGTGCTCTCTGGGGGTGCTGTCTGTTCTGCCACGCGCCGCACGTTACGGGGACAGCAGGGGCGCGGTCTTGTACGTTCTTGCGCACTCGCACCACCCCTAGGACACGTGCCGCGCTTCTAGGAACACGTCCGCACCCCCTAAAGACACGTCCGCACCCCCAGGGACCGTCCCGCACGCCTAGGACACGTCCCGCCCGCGCCGGTACACACCGCGCTCGCGCTGGTACGCGCCGGGCGGCACCCCCACGATCCGGGTGAAATGCCGGTTGAGGTGCGGCTGGTCGGTGAAGCCGACGGCGACCGCGGCCTCGGCGGGGGCGATGCCCTCGTCGAGGAGGCGGCGGGCGCGCCGCACCCGGGCGTCGGTGAGCCAGGTGTGCGGTGGCATCCCGTACTCCTTCTTGAAGGCCCTCAGGAGCGCGAACGGGCTGGTGCCCAGCTCGGCCGCGAGCGTCTCCAGGGTGGGCGGCGCGTCCATCCGCCCCTCCAGCGCACGGCGGGCGCGTTCGGCGTCCCGCACGCCCCCGGCCCGGGGCGTCACGCCGGGGAGCGAGCTGCCGTGCCGGGTGAGCAGGCGGACGACGAGGACCCGCAGCAGGGTGTCGGCGGCCAGCGCGTTGCCCTCCTCCGCGGCCCGGTGCACCTGGGTGATCAGCCGGGCGGCGTACGGGTCGGTCACCCGCGTCTCGGCGAACCCCACCGTGCCGCGCAGGGGCGTCACCTCGGCCGCGATGTCGTTGATCACCTGGGCGGAGGGGTAGAGCGTGTCGTACGCCCAGCCCTCGGGCTGCCCGGGGCGGGCGGTGTGCGGCACCTCCGGGTTGATCATCACGACGGTGCCGGGGATCGCGTGGACCGTGCCGCCCGGCAGCCCCACGTCCTCCACCCCGCCGGTGACCGCGCCGAAGACGTACCCCTCGTGGCTGTGCCGGGGGAAGGTGTGGCGGACGTACCGGGCGCGCAGGAGGTCGAGGTCGGGCAGCTCCGCGTACGTCCAGTGGCGTGCCCACTCCTTCGCCCGATCCGCTCCCGCCATGGCCACATTCTCGCAGGTCCCGGCGGTGCGCCGCAGGGTGAGGGGGCGGCTCCGGGCGGTGTCGCGGGCCCGTTGTCAGTGGCGGGGTGCACGATGGGGGACATGACCGGCTCCGCTCTCGACGCCTTCTCGCCCGCGACCCGCAGCTGGTTCGCCGGCGCCTTCAGCGCGCCCACCGCCGCGCAGGAGGGTGCCTGGCGTGCCATCGGCGAAGGCAGCGATGTGCTGGTGGTCGCACCGACCGGCTCCGGCAAGACGCTGGCCGCCTTCCTCGCCTCGCTGGACCGGCTGGCCTCCGGTCCGCCGCCCGCCGAGGCGAAGAAGCGCTGCCGCGTGCTGTACGTATCGCCCCTCAAGGCGCTCGCGGTCGATGTGGAGCGCAACCTCCGCTCCCCGCTGACCGGCATCCGCCAGGAGTCGGTGCGGCTCGGCCTCCCGGAGCCGGAGGTGCGGGTGGGTATCCGTTCCGGTGACACCCCGCCCGCCGAGCGGCGCTCCCTGGTGACCCGGCCGCCGGACATCCTGATCACCACACCCGAATCGCTGTTCCTGATGCTCACGTCCTCCGCCCGGGACGCGCTCGCGGGCGTCGAGACGGTGATCCTGGACGAGGTCCACGCGGTCGCCGGTACGAAGCGGGGCGCCCATCTCGCGCTGTCCCTGGAGCGCCTGGACGAGCTGCTGCCCCGGCCCGCCCGCCGGATCGGGCTCTCCGCGACGGTCCGGCCGGTCGACGAGGTGGCCCGGTTCCTGTCGCCGCAGCGCAAGGTGGAGATCGTCCAGCCGCCGTCCACCAAGGAGTTCGACCTCTCGGTGGTGGTCCCGGTCGAGGATCTGGGCGAGCTGGGCGGCTCCCCCGCCACCGACGGGGACGCCGCGCAGGCGGAGAAGCCCTCGATCTGGCCGCATGTCGAGGAGCGCATCGCCGACCTCGTCCAGTCGCACCGCTCCACCATCGTCTTCGCCAACTCACGCCGGCTGGCCGAGCGGCTGTGCAACCGGCTCAACGAGATCGCGTACGAGCGGGCCACCGGCACCGCCTTCGACCCCGACAACCCGGACAACCCCGCTCTCGACCTGCCGGAGGCGCACGCCCCCGCCGAGGTCATGGCCCAGTCCGGCGCGGCCCGGGGCGCCCCCGCGCTGCTGGCCCGCGCCCACCACGGGTCGGTCTCCAAGGAGCAGCGGGCCCAGGTAGAGGAGGACCTGAAGGCGGGGCGGCTGCCCGCCGTGGTGGCCACCTCCAGTCTGGAGCTCGGCATCGACATGGGCGCGGTCGACCTGGTGGTCCAGGTCGAGTCCCCGCCCTCCGTCGCCTCCGGTCTCCAGCGGGTCGGCCGGGCCGGGCACCAGGTCGGCGCGGTCTCCACCGGCGTGGTCTTTCCGAAGTACCGCGGCGACCTGGTGCAGGCCGCCGTCGTCACCGAGCGGATGCGGACCGGGGCGATCGAGGCGCTCCGCATCCCGTCCAACCCGCTGGACGTCCTGGCCCAGCAGCTGGTCGCCATGGTGGCGCTGGACAGCTGGCAGGCGGACGACCTGCTGGCCCTGGTCCGCCGGGCCGCCCCCTTCGCCTCACTTCCCGAGTCGGCGTTCACGGCCGTCCTCGACATGCTCGCCGGCCGCTATCCCTCCGACGCCTTCGCGGAGCTGCGCCCCCGGGTCGTCTGGGACCGGGTCGGCGGTACGGTCACCGGCCGCCCCGGCGCGCAGCGGCTCGCCGTCACCTCGGGCGGCACCATTCCGGACCGCGGCCTCTTCGGGGTCTTCCTGGCCGGCGCGGACCCGAAGAAGGGCGGCGGCCGGGTCGGCGAGCTGGACGAGGAGATGGTCTACGAGTCCCGCGTCGGCGACGTCTTCACCCTGGGCACCACGTCCTGGCGGATCGAGGACATCACTCGGGACCGGGTCCTCGTCTCCCCCGCCCCGGGCGTCCCGGGAAGGCTGCCGTTCTGGAAGGGCGACCAGCTGGGCCGCCCCCTGGAGCTCGGCCGCGCCCTGGGGGCGTTCCTCCGCGAGATCGGCGGCCTCTCCGAGGAGGACGCCCGGCTCCGGCTGCTCGCCGCCGGGCTGGATGCCTGGGCGGCGGACAACATCCTGGCCTACCTGGACGAGCAGCGCCGGGCCTGCGGCCACGTCCCGGACGACCGGACGATCCTGGTCGAGCGGTTCCGCGACGAGCTGGGCGACTGGCGGGTCGTCGTCCACTCCCCCTTCGGCGCCCAGGTGCACGCCCCCTGGGCGCTCGCCCTCTCCGCCCGCCTCGGTGAGCGGTACGGGATGGACGCGCAGGTCATGCACGCCGATGACGGGATCGTGCTGCGGCTCCCCGACGCGGACATGATGGGCCTGGACCTGCTCGACTTCGACGCCCCACCCACCGGGGACGCGACGGACGCGGCGGACGACCGACCGGCCCCGCAGACCTTTTCGTACGACAGCGAGCAGCCCCCGGTCGGTGCCACCGACGTCGTCTTCGACCAGGGCGAGGTGCAGCAGATCGTCACCGACCAGGTCGGCGGCTCCGCCCTGTTCGCCGCCCGTTTCCGGGAGTGCGCCGCCCGCGCCCTGCTGCTGCCCCGCCGCTCCCCCGGCAAGCGCACCCCGCTCTGGCAGCAGCGCCAGCGCGCCTCGCAGCTACTCCAGGTGGCCTCCGAGTTCGGTTCGTTCCCGATCGTCCTGGAAGCCGTCCGCGAGTGCCTCCAGGACGTCTTCGACGTCCCCGGGCTCACCGAGCTGATGGGTGACCTGGAGGCGCGCCGGGTCCGCCTGGTCGAGGTCACCACCCAGGAACCCTCCCCGTTCGCCCGCTCCCTCCTCTTCGGTTACGTCGCCCAGTTCCTGTACGAGGGCGACTCACCGCTCGCCGAGCGGCGGGCCGCCGCACTCTCCCTGGACTCCCACCTCCTGGCCGAGCTGCTGGGCCAGGCGGAGCTGCGCGAGCTGCTCGACCCCGAGGTCCTCACCGAGCTGGAGCAGGAGCTCCAGTGGCTCACCCAGGACCGCCGGATCAAGGACGTCGAAGGCGTCGCCGACCTGCTGCGCGTCCTCGGCCCCCTGACCGACGCCGAGCTGGCCGAGCGGGGTGCCGAGCCCTCCTGGGCGCCGGAGCTGGCCACGACCCGCCGGGCCATCCAGGTCCGGATCGCCGGGGCGGACCACTGGGCGGCGATCGAGGACGCGGGGCGGCTGCGGGACGCGCTGGGCACCGCACTCCCGGTCGGTGTCCCCGAGGCGTTCACCGAGCCGGTGAAGGACCCCCTCGGCGATCTCCTCGCCCGCTTCGCCCGGACCCACGGCCCGTTCACCGCCGCCCGGGCCGCCGAGCGGTTCGGCCTCGGCACCGCCGTCACGGACGGCGCGCTGCAACGGCTCGCCGCCTCCGGCCGGACGGTCCAGGGCGAGTTCCACCCGGCGGGTATCGGCCAGGAGTGGTGCGACGCCACCGTGCTGCGCCGGCTCCGCCGCCGTTCGCTGGCCGCGCTCCGCCAGGAGCTGGAGCCGGTGGAGCCCGCCGCGCTCGCCTCCTTCCTCCCCCAGTGGCAGCACTTCGGCTCCCACCGCCTGCGCGGCATCGACGGGCTGGCCCGCGCCGTCGAACAGCTCCAGGGGGCGCCCGTCCCCGCCTCGGCCCTGGAGAAGCTGATCCTGCCGAGCCGGGTGATGGGCTACACCCCGGCGATGCTCGACGAGCTGACGACCACGGGCGAGGTCGTCTGGGCCGGAGCGGGAGCACTGCCCGGCAAGGACGGCTGGCTCTCCCTCTACCCCGCCGACAGCGCACCCCTGCTCCTGCCAGCCCCGCACCCCTTGGAGCTGTCGGCGCTCCACGAGTCCCTGCTCACCACCCTCTCCGGCGGGTACGGCCTCTTCTTCCGGCAGATCGCCGACCAGGTCCGGGCCACCACCCACCCGGACGCCTCCGACCAGCAGCTCGCCGACGCCCTCTGGGAGCTGGCCTGGTCGGGCAGGCTCACCAACGACACCCTCGCCCCGCTGCGCTCCCTCCTCGGCTCCGGCCGGACAGCGGGCTCCACCGCCCATCGGGCCAGACGCAACGTGCCCCGCGGGCGGTACGGATCCCTCACCGCGGCCGCCCGGCCCGCCTCCCGCACCGGCCCCCCGACGGTCTCGGGCCGCTGGTCCCTGCTGCCCCCGCGCGAGCCGGAGCCGACCCACCGCGCCCACGCCCTGGCCCGCACCCTCCTCGACAGGCACGGCGTGGTGACCCGCGGCGCGGTGCAGGCGGAAGGGGTGGAGGGCGGCTTCTCCGCGACGTACCGCATCCTGGCCGCCTTCGAGGACAGCGGGCAGGCCCGGCGGGGCTATGTGGTGGAGGGCCTCGGGGCCGCCCAGTTCGCGATGGACGGGGCGGTGGACCGGGTGCGGGCAGCAGCCACGGCCCGCGACCGCCGGGACCCGGGCACCGCCCCCCAGGCCCTGGTGCTCGCCGCCGCCGACCCGGCCAACGCGTACGGCGCCGCCCTGCCGTGGCCGGAGTCCCCGGACGGCGCAGGCCATAAGCCGGGGCGCAAGGCGGGGGCCCTGGTGGTCCTCGTCGACGGAGAGCTCACGCTCTACATGGAGCGCGGCGGCAAGTCCCTGCTCGCCTGGCCCACCGACCCCGAGTCCCCGGCGCTCCTGGCGGCGGCCGAGGCCCTGGCCGCGTCCGCCCGCGCCGGAGCACTCGGCACCGTGACGGTGGAGCGGACCAACGGGGCCTCCTCCCTCACCTCCCCGCTGGGCCGGACCCTGGAGGCGGCCGGCTTCCTCGCCACCCCGAGAGGCCTGCGCCTGAGGGCATGAGAGGTCTGAGACACGTCGTCTGAGACATGAGGTCTGAGGTCTGAGGGTCCGAGAGCCTGACCCGGCAGGCGGGAGCCCAACAGGCCCGCCGGGCCCATCATGGAGGTATGCCCGAAGGAGACACCGTCCTCCAGACCGCCGCCCGGCTGCACGCAGCGCTGGCGGGGCGGGTCCTGACCCACGCCGACCTGCGCGTTCCCCGGTTCGCCACCGCCGACCTCAGCGGCCGCACCGTCCTCGACGTCACGGCACGCGGCAAGCACCTGCTGACCCGGGTCGAGGGCGGGCTGACCCTGCACAGCCACCTCCGGATGGACGGGGCCTGGCGGATCTACGCACCGGGCGAGCGCTGGCGCGGCGGCCCCGGCCACCAGATCCGCGCGGTCCTGACCAACACCGACCACACCGCCGTCGGCTACCGCCTCCCCGTCCTCGAACTGCTGCGCACCAGCGAGGAGAGCAAGGCCGTCGGCCACCTCGGACCGGACCTGCTGGGCCCGGACTGGGACCCCGGCCTCGCCGTGGAACGCCTCCTCGCCGCACCCGACCGCCCCCTCGGCGAGGCCCTCCTGGACCAGCGCAACCTGGCGGGCATCGGCAATGTCTACAAATGCGAGCTGTGCTTCCTCGCCCGCGTCACCCCCTGGCTCCCCGTCGGCGGCCTCCCCGGCGGAACGCTCCCCCGGCTGGTCGCCCTGGCCCACCGCCTCCTCGACGCCAACCGCGACCGCCCCACCCGCACCACCACCATCCGAGCCGAGCGCCGCCCCCGCCCGGGCACGCCGCCCCCCGCACCCGCCGGAAGGCCTCTCCCGCCCCTCCGGGTGCAGAACCCCCTCTACGTCTACGGCCGGGGAGGCCGCCCCTGCCTGCGCTGCGGCACCCCGATCCGGAAGTTCGACCAGGAGGACCGGCCCACGTACTGGTGCCCGGCCTGCCAAGCGGGCCCGACGCCCTGAACAGCTCAAGGCCCGCACGCTAGTTGACGCCCCGTCAGATCCGGTCGTACGGTCGCGTCATGCCCCTCTCCGCGCACGACGCTTACGACCTCACGGGCCGCTCCGCGTTCATCACCGGCGCCGCCGGCGGTATCGGCCGGGCCAGCGCCGTCCTGCTGGCCGAGGCCGGAGCGACGGTCCACTGCGCCGACCGCGACGAGACCGGCCTGCGGAGGACGTACGAGGTGATCACGAGCGCGGGCGGCTCGGCCCGCACCCACCCGCTCGACGTCACCGACCGGGACGGGGTCCGCGCGGCTGTCCGGGCGGCGGACGAGGTGGACATCCTGGTCGCCGTGGCCGGGATCATGCACACCAGCAGCGTCCTGGAGACGGAGGACGACGACCTGGACCGGGTACTGGCGGTCAATTTCAAAGGAGTGCTGTACGCCTGCCAGGAGGTCGCCCACTCCATGATCGCCCGCTCCGCGCCCGGTTCGCTGATCACGATGGCGTCCGGCGCCGTGGACTCCGCGAGCGCGGGCCTGCTCTGCTACAGCGCGGCGAAGGCTGCCGTGGTCCAGCTCACGAAGACGCTCGCCACCGAGCTGGGCCCGCACGCCATACGGGTGAACGCGGTGGCCCCGGGCTGGATCCGTACGCCGATGACCGACCGGCACGGAGCCGGACAGCAGCAACGGACGGAGGCCACGATGGCCCGGATCTCGCCGCTGGGCCGGGTCGGCGAACCCGAGGACGTCGCCCACACCGTGCTGCACCTGGCGTCCGACGCGTCGGCCTTCATGACCGGCCAGATCCTCCGCCCGAACGGCGGCGTCGCCATGCCCTGGTGAGCCCCGCCACAAGCCGTCCAGGGGCCGCCTCAAACCGCCGTGGCCCGCCCCGTGAAGCCTCCCCCTCCGGCCCCGCACACCCGACCGGCTCCCCCACACCCCCCGACGAACCCCCAAGGACCCCCGAGCCCCCCGACGCCACATGGACCGGCAGCAGGCTCAGCCCCCAGCCCCCCGCCGCCACCGCCCCCTCCACCGCACCGGCCTGCTCCGGCTGGAGCACCAGCCGCAGCACCGCCCACCACCACAACCCGCCGAGGACCAGCGCCGGTATCCACCGCCGTATCATCGCTGCCCTCCTGCGGCCGACGTCCTTTCGGGCAGTTTCCCCTGGCAGCGGCACCACTGCATCCAGAACGGACGGCCGAAGGGGCACCCGGCCCGAAACCCCGAGTGCCCCCGCCGATGACCGGCGGGGGCACTCGGGGCAGGGGGGCGCGAGGCGCCACCGGCCGCTACTTGTCGTCGCGGAGCGAGTCCGTGACGCCCTTCGCGCGGTCGCCGGCCTCGTCGACCTTGTCCTTGGCCGTGGCCTTGGCCTGGTCGGCCTTGCCCTCGGACTCCTTGCGGCGGTCGCCGGTCAGCTTGCCGACGGCCTCCTTGCCCTTGCCCTTGAGCTTGTCCATGGCGTTGTCACCAGTCACGATGTCGGTTCCTTCCGCTCAGGCACTTTCGGCCTGGAACATCCAGGCGTGCTTTTCGAGGTCTGCTGTCAGTGAGATCAGGATGTCCTGGGTGACGGGATCCGGCGCGTCGGTCACCTCGATGCGCTCCCGCATCCGGCCGATAACCACACCCAGGGCGTCCACGAGCGCCTTCACGGCGTCGGTGTCCTTGATCCAGCCTTCGGGGACGGACCGGATGGCGGTCTCCTTGGCCACGGTCGCGGAGCGGCCGTCCGGGTTGACCCCGATCGCGGAGGCTCGCTCGGCGACCGTGTCGGAGTGCTGCCGGGCTGTGACGACCACGTCGTCGAGCTGGAGGTGCACGGACCGGAAGCGCGGGCCGACCACGTTCCAGTGGATCTGCTTCGCCACGAGGGAGAGGTCGACCAGATCGACCAGCGCGCCTTGCAGCGCTTCTCCGACGAGCTTGAGATCGCTCTCGGACAGTGGGCTCTTCACCACAGACATGCACAACTCCCATCCGTCAGGCGTACTGCTGACCGTCGTCAGGCGTTTCGCTGACCGTTTCGGCGCACCACTCACGATGACACAAAAGAAACAAAACAGTCATGTTGGCCTCAACCTCCGTCTGCCCGCTCCCTCGCTCCTCACACACGAAAGCCGCACACGAAAGCCGCACACGAAGGGACACGGAAAAGCCGCACACGCGAAAGTCCCGGCCGGCCCCTGGGGGGGGCCGACCGGGACTCCGGTCGAGCGCTGTTGCCGCGCGCGGGTCAGGCGGCGACGACGTCCACCGCTTCCGCGGGCGCCTTGATGGTCACCCGTCCCGACGGCACTCCTGCGACCGACGACACGGAGACGGAATTGAGCATGGGACGAACCGGTACTGGGACCGGATCACTGGCAGCTGCCGACTCGGCCAGCTCGGCGAGCGAGAGCTCGTCGCTCACTTCCCGCATGAGCTCGGACATCCGTACGTCAAGCGCGTCGCAAATCGCGGAGAGCAGCTCGGAGGATGCCTCCTTCTGCCCCCGCTCCACCTCGGACAGATAACCGAGCGAGACCCGGGCGGACGAGGAGACTTCGCGCAGAGTACGGCCTTGGCGCTGGCGCTGCCGACGCAGCACGTCACCCAGCAGGCGACGGAGCAGAATCATCGGTGGCTCCCTCCTCGGACCGCGTAGCCGCATCCTTCACGCCCTACCGTACCGCCTTGTGCTGCGGCCGTGCGGGGAGCGATGTCGTGTTCACTCAGGGCTGCAAACATCAATTCCCCCCGATCTGTTCCGTATCCTGTGCCCGCGCATTCTCTCCGAGTTCGCCGGCCAGCAGATCGAGGGCGCTTCGTACACTCTCTCTACGGATGTCCGCCCTCGAACCATTCAATCGCAGAGCGGACACTTTCTCGACGCCGGAAGGTCCCGCGACAGCCACGTAGACCGTCCCGACGGGCTGCCCGTCCTGCGGTTCCGGGCCCGCGACGCCGGTCGTGGAGACGCCCCAGTCCGCACCGAGGGCACGGCGCACCCCCGCCGCCATCTGCCCCGCGACCTCGGAATCGACCGCCCCGCGCTCCGCCAGCAGGGTCCCGTCCACACCGAGGATCTCGCCCTTGAGGGCCGTGGCGTACGCCGTGACCGATCCCCGGAAGGACCGGGAGGCACCGGGTACGGAGGTGAGCTCGGCCGCCACCAGGCCGCCCGTCAGCGATTCGGCGACGGCGAGCGTCTCACCGCGCTCCACGAGCAGCTCCAGCACCCGGGCAGCAACGGCAGCGGCTGTCACCGCTCGGCCTCCGCGCCGTCACGCGCGCGCACGGCGGGCTCCACAGCCGTCGAACCACCGGAGACCCGCACCGCCGCCCCGGAAACACCGGCATCCGTCACACCGGCCGACCCGGCATCCGTCACACCGGAGGCACCGGCGTCCGCCGCAACGGCACCAGGAGACCCGGCCGCCTCGTTCAGCGCTTCCGCGGTCCGGCCCACGGCGGCCCGCTCGGCGGCGAGGCTCCTGCGGCGCAGGACGACGGCCTGGCGTACGTAGTCGAGACCGGTGACGACCGTCAGCACGACGGCCACCATCATCATCCAGAAGCGCAGGGTGGCCAGGGGGCCGGTGAGCACCAGGACGTACATCCCGGCCGCCGTCCCCTGCGCCAGGGTCTTGAGCTTGCCGCCTCTGCTGGCCGGGATCACCGCGTGCCGGATCACCCAGAACCGCATCAGCGTGATGCCCAGCTCACGGGCGAGGATCACCCCGGTGATCCACCACGGCAGATCGCCCAGGATCGACAGCGAGATCAGCGCGGCGCCCATGATCGCTTTGTCGGCGATCGGGTCGGCGATCTTCCCGAAGTCCGTGACCAGGTTGTACGCCCGCGCCAGATGACCGTCGAACAGGTCGGTGATCATGGCGATGGCGAAGGCCGCCCAGGCGAAGGAGCGCCAGACCGGGTCGTACCCGCCGTTGTGGAACAGCAGCAGTACGAAGCCGGGGACGAGCAGCAGCCGCACCATGGTCAGGATGTTGGCGATGTTCCACAGGCTGGCCTGGTTGACGGCCGCGGTGCCCAGCTTGCCGCCGCGGACCGGCTTCGCGCCGGAACCGCCTGCCGCGGATGCCGGGGCTCCCGTCATCTGGCCGCCTCCGCAAGCTCGTGGTGTTCGGCCACCAGGTCGACGCCCTCGGTGCCCACTGCCTTTGCCTCGACCATACGGCCCGGCACGAGTCCCTCGCGTGTGGTGAAGACCACCTGGCCGTCCGTTTCCGGGGCCTGGTGCGCGGCGCGGCCGATCGCGACCTCGCCGTCCTCGTCCGACTCGATGGACTCCACGAGCACCTGGAGGGTCTCGCCGACGCGCTCCTCGGCCCGCTGCGAGGTCAGCTCCTCGGCCAGCTGCGAGATGTGGGCGAGCCGCTCGGCGATGGTGTCGGCGTCCAGCTTGTTCGCGTAGCCGACGGCCTCGGTGCCCTCCTCGTCGGAGTAGCCGAAGACGCCGATGGCGTCGAGGCGGGCGCCGGTGAGGAAGCGTTCCAGCTCGGCGAGGTCGGCCTCGGTCTCACCGGGGAACCCGACGATGAAGTTGGACCGGGCGCCGGCCTCGGGGGCCTTGCTCCGAATGGTGTCCAGGAGCTCCAGGAAGCGGTCGGTGTCGCCGAAGCGGCGCATCGTGCGCAGCACGCTCGGGGAGGAGTGCTGGAAGGAGAGGTCGAAGTACGGGGCGACCTTCGGCGTCGAGGTGAGGACGTCGATGAGACCGGGGCGCATCTCGGCGGGCTGGAGGTAGCTGACCCGGATGCGCTCGATGCCGTCCACGTCGGCCAGCTCGGGCAGCAGGGTCTCCAGCAGGCGGATGTCGCCGAGGTCCTTGCCGTACGAGGTGTTGTTCTCGGAGACGAGCATGACCTCCTTGACGCCCTGCTCGGCCAGCCAGCGGGTCTCCTGGAGCACGTCCGAGGGACGGCGGGAGATGAAGGAGCCGCGGAAAGAGGGGATGGCGCAGAAGGAGCAGCGGCGGTCGCAGCCAGAGGCGAGCTTCACCGAGGCGACGGGGCTGGTGCCGAGCCGGCGGCGCAGCGGGGCGCGCGGCCCGGAGACCGGAGCGACGCCTTCCGGGAGGTCCTCGGGGGCCGGGGCGGGCGTCTCCTGGGCGTGGCCGGGCAGCGCCACGGCGGCGTCCTGCCGCTCGGCGGGGCTGATCGGGAGCAGCTTGCGGCGGTCGCGCGGGGTGTGCGAGGCGTGGATGCCGCCGTTGAGGATGGTCTGGAGCCGGTCGGAGATGTCGGCGTAGTCGTCGAATCCGAGGACGCCGTCCGCCTCCGGCAGGGCCTCGGCGAGGTCCTTGCCGTAGCGCTCGGCCATGCAGCCGACGGCGACGACGGCCTGGGTGCGGCCGTGGTCCTTGAGATCGTTGGCTTCGAGCAGGGCGTCGACGGAGTCCTTCTTGGCGGCTTCGACGAACCCACAGGTGTTGACGACTGCGACATCCGCGTCCGAGGCGTCCTCGACGAGGTCCCAGCCGTCCGCTGCCAAGCGGCCTGCAAGCTCCTCCGAGTCCACCTCGTTACGGGCGCAGCCAAGAGTGACAAGGGCGACGGTACGGCGTTCGGGCATGGACTCAAGACTACTTCGTCCCGGCGGCCCTCCCGCCGAGCAGGGTTGCCTGGCCCTCCGCCTGTTACTCCCCGTAGCAGGCGCGCAAGGCGGGAGAGACGCCGACGGGCGCCCGGCACGAGGCCGGACGCCCGTCGAAGGGGTGGGAAGGCGCGGGGTCAGCCGGCCTCGGGGTCACCCTTGGTGTACGTGAGCCGTTCGACCTGACCCGGCTCGAATCGGTCCTGGAGCTTCTTCCCGTTCACGAAGAGCTCGATCGCCCCGGCGTTGCCGAGGACGAGGTCGATGCGCTCCTTGTCCTGGAAGGTCTTGGACTCACCTTCGAGCAGCAGCCCGTCGAAGAGCAGCCGGCCGTTGTGGTCCTTGACGGAGATCCAGCTCTTGCCCTGGCTCGCGCCGAGCTTGACCGTCACCTTGTCCCGGGGGGCGGCGGCGATGGCACTCTCGGACGGCACGGGCGGGGGGTCGGCCGGCTTGGTGGTGGTGGGTTTGGCCGCAGTCTTGTCGGGCTTGGAGCCCTCCGCGACCGTGGCGGTGTTCGAGGGCTTGTCGTCCCCACCGTTGAAGAGGGTGAAGCCGACGAAGCCGATGACGGCGACGATGGCCGCGACCATGGCCGCGGTCCAGTTGGGCCGCCGCGGTTCGGAACGGATGCGCTCCGCTTCGAACAGCGGAGCCGCCGGGGTCGGTGCGGGACGGCCGCCGTGATCACCGTCGTAACGCTCGACCAGAGGTTCCGGGTCGATACCGACGGCACGGGCGATGTTGCGGATGTGGCCGCGTGCGTAGACGTCGCCGCCACAGCGCGAGAAGTCGTCCTCCTCGATCGCGTGCACGATGGGGATGCGCACCCGGGTGGAGCTGCTGACTTCCTCGACCGTCAGACCTGCGGCGATACGAGCCTGCTGAAGGGCACGACCGATCGAAGGCCGGTCGTCTTCGGGGGAGTTGCCGATGGACACGGGGGCGCCTTTCGAGCGTGAGCCACCTGCTGGATGTTCAGTCTAGGGGGGGTACGAAAGGGAGGGGCAACCGGGAGGGACGGCTTTGTACGCCATCGGGTTCGCCGGACGGCCCCGCGGACCGCTCCACGGACGGAGCGGGGACGGGACCGTGCCCCGATCGAGGACTGGGCAACCTGGAGTGGGCCGAACAGGGTGGGGGACAACGGGCTGGGCGGGAGGGAGGAGCATCGTTCCTCCCCTCCCTCCAACTTGACGTACGACCGCACGAAACGGTTGCCCACGAAACCTTTACGGGTGGATTACCCCTCTGGAGCGGATTCCCCGCGGATGACGGCCAACACCGCGTCGAGCTCGTCCGGTTTCACCATGACGTCGCGCGCCTTGGATCCCTCGCTGGGGCCGACGATGTTCCGGGACTCCATCAGGTCCATCAGCCGCCCCGCCTTCGCGAAGCCGACGCGCAGCTTGCGCTGGAGCATCGAGGTCGACCCGAACTGGGTGGAGACGACCAGCTCGGCTGCCTGGCAGAGCAGGTCCAGGTCGTCGCCGATGTCCTCGTCGATCTCCTTCTTCTGCTTCGTACCGACCACGACGTCGTCCCGGAAGACCGGGGCCATCTGGTCCTTGCAGTGCTGGACGACGGCCGCGACCTCGTCCTCGGTGACGAAGGCGCCCTGCATACGGGTCGGCTTGTTGGCGCCCATCGGGAGGAAGAGCCCGTCGCCCTTGCCGATGAGCTTCTCGGCGCCGGGCTGGTCGAGGATGACCCGGCTGTCGGCGAGGGATGAGGTGGCGAAGGCGAGCCGGGAGGGCACGTTCGCCTTGATCAGACCGGTCACCACGTCGACCGAGGGGCGCTGGGTGGCGAGCACCAGGTGGATTCCGGCGGCGCGGGCCAGCTGGGTGATGCGGACGATGGAGTCCTCGACGTCGCGCGGCGCGACCATCATCAGGTCGGCCAGCTCGTCGACGATCACCAGGAGGTACGGGTACGGGGACAGCTCCCGCTCGCTGCCCTCAGGCGTCTTGCACTTGCCGGTGCGCACGGCGTGGTTGAAGTCGTCGATGTGCCGGTAGCCGAAGGCGGCCAGGTCGTCGTAGCGCAGGTCCATCTCCCGCACGACCCACTGGAGCGCCTCGGCGGCCTTCTTGGGGTTGGTGATGATCGGCGTGATCAGGTGCGGGATGCCCTCGTACGCGGTGAGCTCGACGCGCTTGGGGTCGACGAGGACCATCCGGACGTCCTCCGGGGTGGCCCGCACCATGATCGAGGTGATCAGGCAGTTGATGCAGGAGGACTTACCCGATCCGGTGGCGCCGGCGACCAGGACGTGCGGCATCTTCGCCAGGTTGGCCATCTCGTAGCCGCCCTCGACGTTCTTGCCGAGCGCCACCAGCATGGGGTGGTCGTCCTCGGCCGCGTCCGCGAGGCGCAGCACGTCACCGAGGTTGACCATCTCCCGGTCGGAGTTGGGGATCTCGATACCGACGGCGGACTTCCCCGGGATGGGCGAGATGATCCGCACGTCCGGACTGGCGACGGCGTACGCGATGTTCTTGGCGAGCGCCGTGATCTTCTCGACCTTCACGGCGGGGCCGAGCTCGATCTCGTACCGGGTGACCGTCGGACCCCGGGTGAAGCCGGTGACGACGGCGTCGACCTTGAACTCGGTGAACACGTTGGTCAGCGAGGCGACGACGGCGTGGTTGGCCGCGCTGCGGGTCTTGCCGGGCCCGCCGCGCTCCAACAGGTCGAGCGAGGGCAGCGAGTACGTGATGTCGCCGGAGAGCTGGAGCTGCTCGGCACGGGCGGGCAGGTCCCCGGTCCGCTCGGGAGCGGGCTTGGTCAGATCCGGTACGCCACCGGGGTCGACGGGCCCGGAGGCGGAAGCCCCTGCCTTGCCCGTGTCCCCCCGGTCGTTGCCCGCGCCTGCCCGGTCCTTGCCCGCGGCGCCGTGCTGTCCGGCCTCCCGGGCTCCGGGCACGGGGGTGGAGCCGGTACGGTCCCGGTCCACCGAGACGCCCTGGGTCAGGTCGGCGACGACCGGCGAGGGCGAAATGCCGTTGAGCACGGCCCCGTCGAGTGCGGCGGCCGCGGCCGCGGCGACGTCCACCGCGTCCATGGTCCGGTTCATCGCGGGCTGAGCGGCGGGCCGGCGGGGCCGCCTGCGCTTGGTGAGTGCCTCGGCCTCGGCGCTGTCGTGGTCGTAGACGGCGTCGTCGTCAGGGGCCTGTCGGCGTCCGGAGCCGCGCCGCGTCCCGGCGGGCAGCGCCTCGCGCCACTGCTCGTCGTACCGCTCGTCGTCGTCCTCGTACACCTCGCCGGGCTCGTACGCGGGCTCCACGATGCCGAGGCGGACGCCGAGCTGGCGCAGCCGGCGCGGGATGGCGTTGACCGGGGTCGCGGTGACGACGAGCAGGCCGAAGACGGTGAGCAGCACCAGCAGCGGTACGGCGAGGACCTCGCCCATCATGAAGATCAGCGGCTTCGACGCGGCCCAGCCCACCAGCCCGCCCGCGTCCTGCATCGCCTCCGTGCCGTCCTCGCGGCCCGGCGACCCGCAGGCGATGTGGACCTGGCCGAGGATGCCGACGACGAGGGCGGAGAGCCCGATGACGATGCGGCCGTTGGCGTCGGGCCGCTCCGGATACAGGATCAGCCGTACGGCCATGGCGCCGAGCAGTATCGGCGCGAGCAGATCGAGCCGGCCGAACGCCCCGGTCACCAGCATCTCCACCAGATCGCCGACCGGCCCCTGGAGGTTGGACCAGGTGCCCGCGGCCACGATCAGCGCGAGGCCGAGGAGCAGGAGGGCGAGGCCGTCCTTGCGGTGGGCGGGGTCAAGTCCCTTCGCACCGCGCCCTATGGAGCGGAACACCGCGCCGACGCCGTGGGCCGTGCCGAGCCAGATGGCGCGCACCAACCGGTAGACGCCGTTGGTGGGGGACGGTGCGGGTTTGGGCGCGGGCCTCTTGGCCGGCGCCTTCTTCGCGGGTGCCTTCTTCGCGGGCGCGGTCGACTTCTTGGGGGCGGTCTTCCTGGCGGGCGCGGCTTTCTTCGCCGGCCCCGGTGTACGGCCGACGCGCTTCGCGGTGCCCGCCGTGCCCTGGGAACCCTTGCCGGACGTACGTGAGGCCATGGTGCCGAGGTTACCGTTGTCGACGCCCGTGAACACGTTCGCCTACTGGTTCACCCGACCGTGTCGCCTCCGCATGACCGGGAACTGACGCGCCCTCATGGCGAGGAGCGCTCCGGACACGGTCCGAAGCACTCCTGATCCGTACGGATGCCCCTGGTTCTCCTGCTGCGCGGCCCTAGTTCTGAGCGGGCAGGATTCCGGCGCCGCCGCCCGTGCCCGGCTCCAGCGCGTCGAGCGCGCGGCGCAGGCCGGTCAGCTTGCGTTCGAGATGGGCCGCCGTGGCGACGGCCGCGGCGTCGGCGGACTCGTCGTCGAGCTGCTTGGAGAGGGCTTCCGCCTGCTCCTCGACCGCCGCGAGCCGCGCGGAGAGTTCGGCCAGCAGACCGGCCGGCTCCTTCTCGTGCTCGCCGCCCGCGTGGCCGTCGCCCTCCAGCTGGAGCCGCAGGAGCGCGGCCTGCTCGCGGAGCTTGCAGTTCTTCATGTACAGCTCGACGAAGACCGAGACCTTCGCCCGCAGCACCCACGGGTCGAACGGCTTGGAGATGTAGTCCACCGCGCCGGCCGCATACCCGCGGAAGGTGTGGTGCGGGCCGTGGTTGATCGCGGTGAGGAAGATGATCGGGATGTCCCGCGTCCGCTCCCGCCGCTTGATGTGGGCGGCGGTCTCGAAACCGTCCATGCCCGGCATCTGGACGTCCAGCAGAATGACCGCGAAGTCGTCCGTGAGCAGCGCTTTGAGCGCCTCCTCCCCTGACGATGCCCGGACCAGTGTCTGATCGAGCGCAGAGAGGATGGCCTCCAGCGCCAGCAGATTCTCCGGCCGGTCATCGACCAGGAGGATCTTGGCCTTCTGCACCATGGCCCGTCCTCCTCGCCCCGGAAATGCACCGGGTGCCGCCCCAGAGGACGACTCCCTTACGCCGTCCGTCCTTGTGCCGGTCATGGTAGCCGCACCCCGCCCGTCACCACACCCTGTCACCGCGATGTCACTGTGCACATACCGCAAACGCGGTGGGAGACCAGAAGGTTCCCCGGATACAGGGCGTTCACACCCGTTCGCGCACAGCCGATCAACAACTCACGCCGATTCGCTCAGTATCCCATCACTCTCCGTGCATCCACTGCTCCATCACCGCCAGCAGGTGATCAGGATCGACCGGCTTCGTCACATAGTCGGAAGCTCCGCAGTCGATCGCCTTCTCCCGGTCGCCCTTCATCGCCTTCGCGGTGAGCGCGACGATCGGCAGCCCGGCGAACTGCGGCATCCGCCGGATCGCGGTCGTGGTCGCGTACCCGTCCATCTCGGGCATCATGATGTCCATCAGCACGACCGTCACATCGTCGTGCTGCTCCAGGACTTCGATCCCCTCGCGGCCGTTCTCCGCGTACAGCACGGCGAGACCGTGCTGCTCCAGCACGCTGGTGAGCGCGAAGACGTTACGGATGTCGTCGTCGACGATGAGCACCTTCTCGCCGCGGAACCGGAACGTCCGCCGGGGCGCCGGAGCCTCCTCCGTACCGGCCGGGCTCGCCTGCACCCACTCCTCCTGCGGAACGCTCTCACCGGCCGGCCGCCCGGCGGGCAGTGCGGGCCGTCGGGCCGCGTCCCCGAGGGCCTTGCGCCGCCGCCGGAACACCCCGGCGGAGTTGGCCGGGTCCCCCAGCGGGGCCGAGTCGCCGTTGGGCGACCCCTGCCCGTTCTCGGACCCGCCGCCCAGCCCCTCACTCGAACCGGAACCCACCTGCGGGTAGCCCTGGGGCGGCAGTTCGGCGCGGTGCAGCGGCAGGTACAGCGTGAAGGTGGAGCCCCGGCCCGGCTCGCTCGCCGCGTGGATCTCGCCGCCGAGCAGCCGCGCGATCTCCCGGCTGATGGAGAGCCCGAGGCCGGTGCCGCCGTACTTGCGGCTCGTCGTACCGTCCGCCTGCTTGAACGCCTCGAAGATCACCAGCATCTTGCTGGAGGCGATCCCGATCCCGGTGTCGGTGACCGAGAAGGCGATCAGATCGGCGTCCGCGTCCCGCAGCGACCCCGCCTCCAGCAGGTGCTCCCGGATCGCGTTCGGCACATCGGCGCCGGCCGGGCGGATCACCAGCTCCACCGCCCCGCTGTCGGTGAACTTCACCGCGTTCGACAGCAGGTTGCGCAGCACCTGGAGGAGCCGCTGCTCGTCGGTGTGCAGCGTCGCGGGAAGCTCCGGCGACACCCGTACGGAGAAGTCGAGGCCCTTCTCCGCGGTGAGCGGGCGGAAGGTCGCCTCCACGTAGTCCACCAGCTGGACCAGCGCGATCCGGGTCGGGCTGACGTCCATCTTGCCCGCCTCGACCTTCGACAGGTCCAGGATGTCGTTGATCAGCTGGAGCAGGTCGGAACCGGCTCCGTGGATCGTCTCGGCGAACTCGACCTGCTTGGGCGAGAGGTTGCCCTCGGCGTTGTCCGCCAGCAGCTTGGCGAGGATCAGCAGCGAGTTGAGCGGCGTGCGCAGCTCGTGCGACATGTTCGCCAGGAACTCGGACTTGTAGCGCATCGAGACCGCGAGCTGCTCGGCGCGCTCCTCCAGGACCTGCCGCGCCTCCTCGATCTCGGTGTTCTTGACCTCGATGTCGCGGTTCTGCTGGGCCAGCAGCTCGGCCTTCTCCTCCAGTTCGGCGTTGGACGCCTGGAGGGCCTTCTGCCGGTTCTCCAACTCCTGCGAGCGGTCCCGCAGTTGCTCGGTCAACTCCTGGGACTGCTCAAGAAGCTTCTCCGTCTTGGTGTTGACGCTGATCGTGTTGACGCTCGTCGCGATCATCTCGGCGAGCTGGTTGAGGAAGTCCCGCTGGATGTGCGTGAACGGCTGGAACGAGGCCAGTTCGATCACACCGAGCACCTTGCCCTCGAAGAGCACCGGCAGCACGATCACATGCGCGGGCGGCGCCTCGCCGAGCCCGGAGGAGATCTTCAGATACCCCGGCGGAACGTTGTCGACCTGGATCGTCCGCTTCTCCTCGGCCGCCGTCCCGATGAGCGTCTCACCGGGCCGGAACGAGGTCGGCATCGAACCGGCGGAGTAGCCGTAACTCCCCCGCATCCGCAGCTCGTACGCGTTGTCGTCGGCGTTGTCCGGACCCACCTCGTCCGAGTCGCCCGGCGACATGGCCAGGAAGAACGCGCCGTGCTGCGCCGAGACCACCGGCGTCAGCTCGCTCATGATCAGCGAGGCCACGTCGTCCAGATCGCGGCGGCCCTGCATCAGACCGGAGATCCGGGCCAGGTTGCCCTTCAGCCAGTCCTGCTCCTTGTTGGCGAGGGTGGTGTCGCGCAGGTTGGCGATCATCGTGTTGATGTTGTCCTGGAGGACCTGGATCTCGCCGGCCGCGTCCACATCGATCTTCAGGTTGAGATCGCCGCGGGTCACCGCGGTGGCGACGGCCGCGATGGCGCGCACCTGACGGGTCAGGTTCCCGGCCATCTCGTTCACCGACTCGGTGAGGTCGCGCCAGGTGCCGTCCACGTCCCGCACCCGCGCCTGACCGCCCAGCTGCCCTTCCGTGCCCACCTCGCGGGCGACCCGGGTCACCTGGTCGGCGAACGAGGAGAGCTGGTCGACCATCGTGTTGATGGTGTTCTTCAGCTCCAGGATCTCGCCCCGGGCGTCGATGTCGATCTTCTTCGTCAGGTCGCCCTTGGCGATGGCCGTGGTGACCGTGGCGATCTGCCGCACCTGGCCGGTCAGGTTGGAGGCCATCGAGTTCACGGACTCGGTGAGGTCCTTCCACGTCCCCGAGACTCCCGGCACCCGTGCCTGGCCGCCCAGCTCACCTTCCGTACCCACCTCACGGGCCACACGCGTGACCTCATCGGCGAAAGAAGACAGCGTCGTCACCATGGTGTTGACGGTGTCGGCCAGCTCCGCGACCTCGCCGCGCGCCTCCACGGTGACCTTCTTGGTCAGGTCGCCGTTGGCGACGGCGGAGGAGACCCGGGAGATGTTCCGCACCTGGCTGGTCAGGTTGTTGGCCATCAGGTTGACGTTGTCGCTGAGGTCCTTCCAGATGCCGGTCGCCCCGCGCACCCGCGCCTGGCCGCCGAGGATGCCCTCGGTACCCACCTCACGGGCCACACGCGTGACCTCGTCGGCGAAGTTGAGCAGCTGGTCGACCATCGTGTTGACGGTCGTGACCAGTTCGAGGATCTCGCCCTTGGCGTCGACGGTGATCTTCTTGGAGAGATCGCCCTTGGCGACCGCGGTGGTGACCTCGGCGATGTTGCGGACCTGGAGGGTCAGGTTGTTCGCCATGCCGTTGACGGACTGGGTGAGGTCCTTCCACGTACCGGACACGCCCTGCACCTCGGCCTGTCCGCCGAGGATGCCCTCCGTACCCACCTCGCGGGCGACCCGCGTCACCTGCTCGGCGAAGTTGGAGAGCTGGTCCACCATCGTGTTGAGGGTGTTCTTCAGCTCCAGGATCTCGCCGCGCGCGTCCACGTCGATCTTCTGCGACAGGTCGCCGCGCGCCACCGCCGTGGCGACCTGCGCGATGTTACGGACCTGGGCGGTGAGGTTCCCCGCCATGCCGTTCACCGAGTCGGTGAGATCGCGCCATACTCCGGCCACACCGGGCACCTGCGCCTGGCCGCCGAGCCGGCCGTCCGTACCCACCTCACGGGCTACGCGGGTCACCTGGTCGGCGAAGGCGGAGAGCTGGTCGACCATCGTGTTGATCGTGTTCTTGAGCTCCAGGATCTCGCCCCGGGCGTCCACGTCGATCTTCTGCGACAGGTCGCCCCGCGCCACCGCCGTCGTCACCTGGGCGATCTGCCGCACCTGGGAGGTGAGGTTCCCGGCCATGAAGTTGACGGAGTCCGTGAGCTCCTTCCACGTACCCGAGACGCCGTCCACCCGCGCCTGACCGCCGAGGCGGCCCTCGGTGCCCACGTCCCGGGCCATCCGCGTCACCTGGTCGGCGAAGCTGGACAGCTGCGCCACCATCGTGTTGACGGTGTTCTTCAGCTCCAGCATCTCCCCGGCCACGTCCACGGTGACCTTCTGCGACAGATCGCCGTTGGCGACCGCCGTGGTGACCTGGGCGATGTCCCGGACCTGGCCGGTCAGGTTGCGGAAGGCGGTGTTCACCGAGTCGGTGAGGTCCTTCCACGTCCCCGCGGCCCCCGGCACCTCGGCCTGCCCGCCTAGCCGGCCCTCGACGCCGACCTCCCGGGCCACGCGCGTCACCTCGGAACCGAAGGACTGGAGCTGGTCCACCATCGTGTTGACGGTGTTCTTCAGCTCCAGCATCTCGCCGGCCACGTCGACCGTGACCTTCTGCGACATGTCACCGCTGGCCACCGCGGTCGTCACCTGCGCGATGTCACGCACCTGGGTCGTCAGGTTCCGGAAGACCGTGTTCACCGAGTCGGTGAGGTCCTTCCACGTTCCCGCGGCGCCCGGCACCTGCGCCTGGCCGCCGAGGAGCCCCTCGCCACCGACCTCGCTCGCCACACGTGTCACTTCGTCCGCGAAGGTGCGCAGCGTCTCGGTCATCTGGTTGATCGTCTCGGCGAGCTGGGCGACCTCGCCGCGCGCGCTCACCGTGACCTTCTGCGTCAGGTCACCGCTGGCGACCGCCGTCGTCACCTCGGCGATGCCGCGCACCTGGGAGGTGAGGTTGCCGGCCATCGTGTTGACGGAGTCGGTGAGGTCCTTCCACACCCCGGCCACACCCGGCACGGTCGCCTGACCGCCCAGCTCACCCTCCGTACCCACCTCACGGGCAACGCGCGTCACCTCGGAGGAGAACGAGGACAGCTGGTCGACCATCGTGTTGACGGTGTTCTTCAGCTGGAGCATCTCGCCGGCCACATGGACGGTGACCTTCCGCGACAGATCGCCCTTGGCGACCGCCGTCGTCACCAGCGCGATGTCACGGACCTGGGCGGTGAGGCGGTACGCCATGGTGTTGACGGAGTCCGTCAGGTCCTTCCAGGACCCGGACATCCCGCGCACCTGCGCCTGGCCCCCGAGCTTGCCCTCGGTACCCACCTCGACGGCGACCCGGGTCACCTGCTCGGTGAAGACCGACAGCTGGTCGACGAGGTTGTTGACCGTACGGGCGACCTTCAGGAACTCGCCGCGCAGCGGCCGTACCGTCTCGTCCTGTGTGTGCGACCGCAGCTCCATCCGCTGCTCCAGGTCACCGTCGGCGACCGCCGACAGCACCCGGCCCACTTCGGACACCGGCCGCGCGAGATCGTCGACGAGCTCGTTGGAGGCGTCGATAGCGGCGGCCCAGGAGCCCTCGCAGGCCCCCGTCTCCAGCCGCTCGGTCAGCTTGCCCTCACGCCCGACCACCCGCCGTACCCGCGCCAGCTCACCCGTGAGGTGGAGATTGCGGTCGGCGACCTCGTTGAAGACCGCCGCGATCTCCGTCATCACGCCGTCGCCGGAGACGGTGAGCCGCCTGCGGAAATTGCCGTCGCGCATCGCGACGAGTCCCGCCAGCAGTCTGTTCAGAGCTGCCGCGTCGACCTCGACGGTGCCATTGCGCTGCTTTTTCACGGACTGCCCGCCTTTTGTACGCGTTTCTGAACCCCGCGCCGCCACGCCAGACTCCACCGTGTCCCTCCCGCAGGGGTTGACCGTTTCGCTCGGGCCTATCCGGAAGCTTGCCCAGCTCCACTGTGGACCACCGCCACAGCACACCGTCAACGGGTGACCGTGCGGACGTCAAATCGTTGCAACGTACCAGGCCGGAACAGGTCGGCGGGCAACCTCCCCCGCTTGCACCCCGTCACTCCTACCGGAAGACATACTCGTGCGCCCGCGCACAACTCCTGCGGCGTCCTGTCCCGATCTCGGCCCTCGTGTACCCGGCACCCATGAGATACGTCTAGCCTGGCAAGCGAATCGAAGCGGCGAGAAACGGGCACAGGACTCGGGGAAGCGACGAGACACCAATATGGGGAGTGCTGTGATCACCGCGCGCGCGGCCGCCACCTTCGAACCGGTCGGGCGCTCGGTCGCGACCGCCCGCGCCTTTGTCCGGGACACCCTCCAGGGGTGGGGATACAACGATGTCGTCGACGACGCCGTTGTCCTCACCAGCGAGCTCGTCACCAACGCCGTCATCCACGCGGGAACGGCGGCCGACGTCCTCTGCCTCCGCACCGAGGACGGCGTACGCGTCGAGGTCGCCGACCACTATCCGGAGCGTGAGGTCCCGCTCCAGAGCAACGGACTCGACTTCGGCTCCCCGGACCGCGAGAACGGCCGGGGCCTGCTGCTCTGCGCCGCCCTGGCCTCCCGCTGGGGCGTCGAGTACACCCCCACCCGCAAACATGTCTGGTTTCAGCTGGACCTCCCCGAGCGCCCGGTCGGCATCCGGTCCGCGGGACCGCTGCTGCCCACCCCACTGCTGCCCGTGGCGGACCAGCGCGTACGGGTCGCGGTCGTCCAGATCGACCACTCCGGCTCGATCGCCGCGTGGAACGACGACGCGGCGTTCCTCTTCGGGCACGGGGCGGACGAGGTATCCGGCAAGCAGCTCACCGACTTCGTGGCCTGGCCGCACACCCCCGGCACCAACACCGGCATCGCGGACGCGCTCCGGCTCTCCCGCTGGGAGGGCAGCTACGGGATCCGCTGCGCCGACGGCCGGGTCACCCCCGTCTACGCCTCGCACCTGCGGGTCCGCGACACCGACGGCGAGCCCTCCACGGTCTGCCTCCTCGTCCGCGACTACGAACGCGCGGTCCTCCAGTCCCCGGTCCGGGCCCCGGTCTCCGACTCCTCGTCCGAGAACCGCTCCACGGACCCGTTCGAGGTCTTCATCGGCTCCCCCGCCCCCGACGACCTGGACGGCCTGCTCCAGCGGACGGTGGAGCGCGCCCGCGACATGCTCGACGCCGACGCGGCGTTCCTCCTCCTCGCCACCGACGACGAGACGGAGCTGGAGGTCCGCGCCACGACGGGCCTCCCCTCGGCCCGCCAGCGCTTCGCGAGAGTCCCCGTCGAAGCCGGAACAGGACGGTACGGCTCCGCCCGGATGCCGGCGGTCCACGAGGACCTGACCGCCGTCCCCGGCGCCGTCCCGCTCCTCACCGACACCGGGATGCGCTCGGTCGTCACGGTCCCGCTGAAGGTCGAAGGCCGCCTCACGGGCTCCCTGGGCGTCGCGGCCGAGGCCCGCGGCCGCTACTCGAACGAGGAGGCCCTGCGCCTCCAGTTCGCCGCCGACCGCATCGCCCTGGCGGTGGAGTCCGCCCGCCTCGGTGAGCTGGAACGCCTGCGCCGCGGCTCCCTCTCCTTCCTCGTCGAGGCCTCCGACCTGCTGGCCGGCACGCTCGACCGCGACCAGACGCTGGCGCTGATGGCCCAGATGACGGTCCCGACCCTGGCCACCTGGTGCGCGGTCTACACGATCGCGGACCAGTCCTCGGACCCGTACCTCTCGTACGTGCTCCACGAGGACGAGGACCTCATCGACGGCCTCAAGGCCCTGCTCTCCAAGATCGACCCGCCCGACCCTGTCCCGACGCCGGGCGCCCGCATCTGGGCCGCCCCGTCCGAGGCCGGTCACCGCGCGGCGCTGTCCACCTCCAGCCGCAGCCTGGCCCACGACGCGCCGCTGAGCATGTCCACGGCCACCCGCACCATCCTCGCCACGGCCCAGGCGGTCGGCGGCGAGACGGTGGTGCTGCCGCTGGTCGCCCGCAACCGCGTGATCGGCATGCTGACGCTCGGGAAGCCCTCGGACGACCACTTCCGCCAGGAGATCCTGGAACTGGCCGAGGACCTCTCCCGCAGGGCCGCCCTGGCCCTGGACAACGCCCGCCTGTACTCGGAACGCATGGCGATCAGCCAGTCCCTCCAGCGCAGCCTGCTGCCCCCGGGCCTCCCCGACGTCCCGAACGTCGAGATCGAGGTCATCTACCGCGCCGCCGGCGAGGGCAACGAGGTCGGCGGCGACTTCTACGACGTCTTCCCGATCCACGACGGTGCGTACGGCTTCGCCATCGGCGACGTCTGCGGTACGGGCCCGGAGGCGGCCGCCGTCACGGGTCTCGCCCGCCACGCGCTGCGCCTGCTGGCCCGCGAGGGCTTCCCCGGCCCGGCGGTCCTGGAGCGCCTCAACGCGGCGATCCTCGACGAAGGCGCCCGCAGCCGCTTCCTCACGCTCCTGTACGGCGAGCTGTGGCCCCAGGAGGACGGCAGCGCCCTCCTGAAGGTGGTCTGCGCCGGCCACCCGCTGCCGCTGCGCCTGCGCCAGGACGGCTCCGTGGAGTCGGCGGCCGAACCGCAGCCCCTGCTCGGCGTCCTGGAGGACCTGGAGCTGTACGAGCAGGAGGTCACCCTGAACCCGGGCGACGTCCTCCTCTGCGTCACCGACGGCGTCACCGAACGCCGCGAGGGCACCCGCATGCTCGGCGACGACGGCCTCGCGGACGTCCTGTCGACCTGTACGGGCCTGACGGCCGGAGCCGTCGCCGCACGCATCCTGCGAGCCGTGGAACGCTTCGCCGCGGAGCCCGCCTCGGACGACATGGCCATCCTGGCCATGCGCGTCCCGGAGCCGCCCCGCGCCTGATGTCCCGCGCCTGATAGACCACGAACGCGAAAGGCCCCCGCCAGTGGCGGGGGCCTTTCGCTTTCTCTCTGAGCCCCAATGCGGAATCGAACCGCAGACCTTCTCCTTACCATGGAGACGCTCTACCGACTGAGCTATTGGGGCCTCGCTGCGCTGTGGCAACGAGGTAAACCATACACGGGATCCGGGGATGTTCATAATCGCGGCCGGCGCGACTTTTGCGGGCCTGCGGGCCCTGCCTCCGGCCGGGAGGGAGGGGCCCGGTCGCCTGGGCCTGGAACGCAGAAAAGCCCCGCACCACAAGGGTGCGGGGCTTTCCCACAAAAATTGTTCGGCGGCGTCCTACTCTCCCACAGGGTCCCCCCTGCAGTACCATCGGCGCTGAAAGGCTTAGCTTCCGGGTTCGGAATGTAACCGGGCGTTTCCCTAACGCAATGACCACCGAAACACTATGAAATTAACCAACACCGGGCCGGGCAAAAACACGGCCGTTCGTTATTTCAGAACTAACACAGTGGACGCGAGCAACTGAGGACAAGCCCTCGGCCTATTAGTACCAGTCAGCTCCACCCCTTACAGGGCTTCCACATCTGGCCTATCAACCCAGTCGTCTACTGGGAGCCTTAACCAATCAAGTTGGTGGGAATACTCATCTCGAAGCAGGCTTCCCGCTTAGATGCTTTCAGCGGTTATCCTTTCCGAACGTAGCCAACCAGCCATGCCCTTGGCAGGACAACTGGCACACCAGAGGTTCGTCCGTCCCGGTCCTCTCGTACTAGGGACAGCCCTTCTCAATATTCCTACGCGCGCAGCGGATAGGGACCGAACTGTCTCACGACGTTCTAAACCCAGCTCGCGTACCGCTTTAATGGGCGAACAGCCCAACCCTTGGGACCGACTCCAGCCCCAGGATGCGACGAGCCGACATCGAGGTGCCAAACCATCCCGTCGATATGGACTCTTGGGGAAGATCAGCCTGTTATCCCCGGGGTACCTTTTATCCGTTGAGCGACAGCGCTTCCACAAGCCACTGCCGGATCACTAGTCCCGACTTTCGTCCCTGCTCGACCCGTCGGTCTCACAGTCAAGCTCCCTTGTGCACTTACACTCAACACCTGATTGCCAACCAGGCTGAGGGAACCTTTGGGCGCCTCCGTTACTCTTTAGGAGGCAACCGCCCCAGTTAAACTACCCATCAGACACTGTCCCTGATCCGGATCACGGACCCAGGTTAGACATCCAGCACGACCAGAGTGGTATTTCAACGACGACTCCACAACCACTGGCGTGGCCGCTTCAAAGTCTCCCACCTATCCTACACAAGCCGAACCGAACACCAATATCAAACTATAGTAAAGGTCCCGGGGTCTTTCCGTCCTGCTGCGCGAAACGAGCATCTTTACTCGTAGTGCAATTTCACCGGGCCTATGGTTGAGACAGTCGAGAAGTCGTTACGCCATTCGTGCAGGTCGGAACTTACCCGACAAGGAATTTCGCTACCTTAGGATGGTTATAGTTACCACCGCCGTTTACTGGCGCTTAAGTTCTCAGCTTCGCACACCCGAAAGTGCACTAACCGGTCCCCTTAACGTTCCAGCACCGGGCAGGCGTCAGTCCGTATACATCGCCTTACGGCTTCGCACGGACCTGTGTTTTTAGTAAACAGTCGCTTCTCGCTGGTCTCTGCGGCCACCCCCAGCTCACCGAGTAAATCGGATCACCAGTGATGGCCCCCCTTCTCCCGAAGTTACGGGGGCATTTTGCCGAGTTCCTTAACCATAGTTCACCCGAACGCCTCGGTATTCTCTACCTGACCACCTGAGTCGGTTTAGGGTACGGGCCGCCATGAAACTCGCTAGAGGCTTTTCTCGACAGCATAGGATCATCCACTTCACCACAATCGGCTCGGCATCAGGTCTCAGACTTATATGCACGACGGATTTGCCTACCGTGCGTCCTACACCCTTACCCCGGGACAACCACCGCCCGGGCTGGACTACCTTCCTGCGTCACCCCATCGCTTACCTACTACAAGTCTGGTTCATCGGCTCCACCACTACCCTCAACTCCGAAGAGATCGGGCCGGCTTCACGGACTTAGCATCGCCTGATTCAGTACTGGGCGTTTCAAAGCGGGTACCGGAATATCAACCGGTTGTCCATCGACTACGCCTGTCGGCCTCGCCTTAGGTCCCGACTTACCCTGGGCAGATCAGCTTGACCCAGGAACCCTTAGTCAATCGGCGCACACGTTTCTCACGTGTGTATCGCTACTCATGCCTGCATTCTCACTCGTGAACCGTCCACAACTCGCTTCCGCGGCTGCTTCACCCGGCACACGACGCTCCCCTACCCATCCATACTCCCGTTGGGGATATGTGTATGAATGACACGACTTCGGCGGTACGCTTGAGCCCCGCTACATTGTCGGCGCGGAATCACTTGACCAGTGAGCTATTACGCACTCTTTCAAGGGTGGCTGCTTCTAAGCCAACCTCCTGGTTGTCTCTGCGACTCCACATCCTTTCCCACTTAGCGTACGCTTAGGGGCCTTAGTCGATGCTCTGGGCTGTTTCCCTCTCGACCATGGAGCTTATCCCCCACAGTCTCACTGCCGCGCTCTCACTTACCGGCATTCGGAGTTTGGCTAAGGTCAGTAACCCGGTAGGGCCCATCGCCTATCCAGTGCTCTACCTCCGGCAAGAAACACACGACGCTGCACCTAAATGCATTTCGGGGAGAACCAGCTATCACGGAGTTTGATTGGCCTTTCACCCCTAACCACAGGTCATCCCCCAGGTTTTCAACCCTGGTGGGTTCGGTCCTCCACGAAGTCTTACCTCCGCTTCAACCTGCCCATGGCTAGATCACTCCGCTTCGGGTCTAGAGCGTGCAACTCAAACGCCCTGTTCGGACTCGCTTTCGCTACGGCTTCCCCACACGGGTTAACCTCGCTACACACCGCTAACTCGCAGGCTCATTCTTCAAAAGGCACGCAGTCACGACTGCATGTGCAAGCACATACAGCGACGCTCCCACGGCTTGTAGGCACACGGTTTCAGGTACTATTTCACTCCGCTCCCGCGGTACTTTTCACCATTCCCTCACGGTACTATCCGCTATCGGTCACCAGGGAATATTTAGGCTTAGCGGGTGGTCCCGCCAGATTCACACGGGATTTCTCGGGCCCCGTGCTACTTGGGTGATTCTCAAACGAGCCGTTGATGTTTCAGCTACGGGGGTCTTACCCTCTACGCCGGACCTTTCGCATGTCCTTCGCCTACACCAACGGTTTCTGACTCGTCTCACAGCCGGCAGACTATGAAAGAGAACTCCCACAACCCCGCATGCGCAACCCCTGCCGGGTATCACACGCATACGGTTTGGCCTCATCCAGTTTCGCTCGCCACTACTCCCGGAATCACGGTTGTTTTCTCTTCCTGAGGGTACTGAGATGTTTCACTTCCCCTCGTTCCCTCCACACTGCCTATGTGTTCAGCAGCGGGTGACAGCCCATGACGACTGCCGGGTTTCCCCATTCGGAAACCCCCGGATCAAAGCTTGGTTGACAGCTCCCCGGGGACTATCGTGGCCTCCCACGTCCTTCATCGGTTCCTGGTGCCAAGGCATCCACCGTGCGCCCTTAAAAACTTGGCCACAGATGCTCGCGTCCACTGTGCAGTTCTCAAACAACGACCAGCCACCCATCACCCCGTCCGGAGACGAGTTCACTGGGGCCGGATCAGAAGGCTGCCTTACGGCCGTACCCTCAGATACCCAACAACGTGCCCGACACGATCAACCCGATTCCGTTTTCCACGCCGAAGCAGTACTCACGAAACCGTGCTCATCGTGCCGAATAGTCAACGTTCCACCCATGAGCAACCAGCACCGAACATTCGCCGGTGTACTGGCCTCTGACCAAACCGAGGCTTGGTAAGAAGTGCTCCTTAGAAAGGAGGTGATCCAGCCGCACCTTCCGGTACGGCTACCTTGTTACGACTTCGTCCCAATCGCCAGTCCCACCTTCGACAGCTCCCTCCCACAAGGGGTTGGGCCACCGGCTTCGGGTGTTACCGACTTTCGTGACGTGACGGGCGGTGTGTACAAGGCCCGGGAACGTATTCACCGCAGCAATGCTGATCTGCGATTACTAGCAACTCCGACTTCATGGGGTCGAGTTGCAGACCCCAATCCGAACTGAGACCGGCTTTTTGAGATTCGCTCCGCCTCACGGCATCGCAGCTCATTGTACCGGCCATTGTAGCACGTGTGCAGCCCAAGACATAAGGGGCATGATGACTTGACGTCGTCCCCACCTTCCTCCGAGTTGACCCCGGCAGTCTCCTGTGAGTCCCCATCACCCCGAAGGGCATGCTGGCAACACAGAACAAGGGTTGCGCTCGTTGCGGGACTTAACCCAACATCTCACGACACGAGCTGACGACAGCCATGCACCACCTGTATACCGACCACAAGGGGGGCACCATCTCTGATGCTTTCCGGTATATGTCAAGCCTTGGTAAGGTTCTTCGCGTTGCGTCGAAT
Organism: Streptomyces cyaneofuscatus; assembly: GCF_033109485.1. Classification (NCBI taxonomy): domain Bacteria; kingdom Bacillati; phylum Actinomycetota; class Actinomycetes; order Kitasatosporales; family Streptomycetaceae; genus Streptomyces; species Streptomyces cyaneofuscatus. The sequence goes on from NZ_CP137002.1 coordinate 1,869,424, forward strand.
TAAGCCACATGCTCCGCTGCTTGTGCGGGCCCCCGTCAATTCCTTTGAGTTTTAGCCTTGCGGCCGTACTCCCCAGGCGGGGAACTTAATGCGTTAGCTGCGGCACCGACGACGTGGAATGTCGCCAACACCTAGTTCCCAACGTTTACGGCGTGGACTACCAGGGTATCTAATCCTGTTCGCTCCCCACGCTTTCGCTCCTCAGCGTCAGTAATGGCCCAGAGATCCGCCTTCGCCACCGGTGTTCCTCCTGATATCTGCGCATTTCACCGCTACACCAGGAATTCCGATCTCCCCTACCACACTCTAGCTAGCCCGTATCGAATGCAGACCCGGGGTTAAGCCCCGGGCTTTCACATCCGACGTGACAAGCCGCCTACGAGCTCTTTACGCCCAATAATTCCGGACAACGCTTGCGCCCTACGTATTACCGCGGCTGCTGGCACGTAGTTAGCCGGCGCTTCTTCTGCAGGTACCGTCACTTTCGCTTCTTCCCTGCTGAAAGAGGTTTACAACCCGAAGGCCGTCATCCCTCACGCGGCGTCGCTGCATCAGGCTTTCGCCCATTGTGCAATATTCCCCACTGCTGCCTCCCGTAGGAGTCTGGGCCGTGTCTCAGTCCCAGTGTGGCCGGTCGCCCTCTCAGGCCGGCTACCCGTCGTCGCCTTGGTAGGCCATTACCCCACCAACAAGCTGATAGGCCGCGGGCTCATCCTTCACCGCCGGAGCTTTTAACCCCGTCCCATGCGGGACAGAGTGTTATCCGGTATTAGACCCCGTTTCCAGGGCTTGTCCCAGAGTGAAGGGCAGATTGCCCACGTGTTACTCACCCGTTCGCCACTAATCCACCCCGAAAGGCTTCATCGTTCGACTTGCATGTGTTAAGCACGCCGCCAGCGTTCGTCCTGAGCCAGGATCAAACTCTCCGTGAATGTTTACCCGTAATCGGGTGCACACATCACGAGAGCGGAACAACCGGTCGGAATAAGACCCGTTGTTCACAGCGTCCTCGCTGTGTATCGCCTACCGTCACCGAAGTGAACCAGTAGGACTTTTCAAAGGAACCACCAACCTACACCAAGTGCAGGCCGGGGTATCAACATATCTGGCGTTGACTTTTGGCACGCTGTTGAGTTCTCAAGGAACGGACGCTTCCTTCGGTCCCGTTTCACCGGGGCCCTCCGTGCGCTTCCCTTCGTGTTTCTTTGTCTTGCTGTCCTGCGTTTCCGACTCTATCAGACTCTTTCGTGTCCGATTCCCGGTCGAAGCGGGCCGTGCAGTTTCGCTTTCCAGGTTCTTCGCTTTCGCGCTTTCCCTTTCCGGCGGTTCCAACTTTACCAGACTCTTTTTCGTTCCGTTTCCGGTCCGAATTTGAATTCCGGTGGCCTGTGGAGTGGCCTTGCCTTTCGGCGGATCCGACTTTATCAGAGATTCTGAGTCGGAATTCCCGCCCCGGTGGGGTGTCCCCGGCGCACGAGTGCGCGCGGTGCTTCCCGGTCGGGCGGAGCCGTAAACGTACTGGAGCGGGGCGCCCCGATGCAAATCGAGGGGCCCCGCTCCCGTACGGGCTGGTCAGGAGGGTCAGACCTCGACGACGACCGGGAGGATCATCGGGCGCCGGCGGTAGGTGTCGGAGACCCACTTGCCGACGACGCGGCGGACCATCTGCTGGAGCTGGTGGGGCTCCATGACGCCGTCCTGGGCCGACTTGTCCAGGGCTTCCTGGATCTTCGGGGTGACCCCGGTGAACGCGCTGTCGTCGATGCCGGAGCCCCGGGCCTGGATGTGGGGGCCGCCCACGATCTTGCCGGAGGAGCTGTCGACCACGATGAAGACCGAGATGATGCCCTCGTCGCCGAGGATGCGGCGGTCCTTGAGGGAGGTCTCGGTGACGTCGCCGACGGAGAGGCCGTCGACGTACACGTAACCGGCCTGGACCTTGCCGACGATCTTCGCCTTGCCGTCGATCAGGTCGACGACCACGCCGTCCTCGGCGATGACGATGTGGTCCTTGGGCACGCCCGTGAGGGCTCCCAGCTCGGCGTTGGCCCGCAGGTGGCGCCACTCGCCGTGGACCGGCATCAGGTTCTTCGGCTTGCAGATGTTGTAGAAGTACAGCAGCTCGCCGGCCGAGGCGTGGCCCGAGACGTGGACCTTGGCGTTGCCCTTGTGGACGACGTTGGCGCCCCAGCGGGTCAGGCCGTTGATCACGCGGTAGACCGCGTTCTCGTTGCCGGGGATGAGGGACGACGCCAGGATCACCGTGTCGCCGGGGACGATCCGGATCTGGTGGTCGCGGTTGGCCATCCGGGAGAGGGCGGCCATCGGCTCGCCCTGCGAGCCCGTGCAGACCAGCACGACCTCGTCGTCCGGCAGGTCGTCGAGGGCCTTCACGTCGACGACCAGGCCCGCGGGGACCTTCAGGTATCCGAGGTCACGGGCGATGCCCATGTTGCGGACCATCGAGCGGCCGACGAAGGCGACCCTGCGGCCGTACTCGTGGGCGGCGTCCAGGATCTGCTGGATGCGGTGCACGTGGCTGGCGAAGCTCGCCACGATGATGCGCTTCTGCGCGTTGGCGAAGACCGTGCGCAGGACGTTGGAGATGTCCCGCTCGGGCGGTACGAAGCCGGGGACCTCGGCGTTCGTGGAGTCCGAGAGGAGGAGGTCGATGCCCTCCTCGCTGAGACGCGCGAACGCGTGCAGGTCGGTGAGACGGCCGTCCAGCGGGAGCTGGTCCATCTTGAAGTCACCGGTGGCCACGGCCATGCCCGCGGGGGTGCGGATGGCGACCGCGAGGGCGTCCGGGATCGAGTGGTTGACCGCGATGAACTCGCAGTCGAAGACGCCGATGCGCTCGCGCTGGCCCTCGGTGACTTCGAGGGTGTACGGGCGGATGCGGTGCTCCTGGAGCTTCGCCTCGATGAGCGCGAGGGTCAGCTTCGAGCCGATGAGGGGGATGTCCGGCTTCAGGCGCAGGAGGTAGGGCACGCCGCCGATGTGGTCCTCGTGGCCGTGCGTGAGGACGATGCCCTCGATGTCGTCCAGGCGGTCCCGGATCGTGGTGAAGTCCGGCAGGATCAGGTCGATGCCCGGCTGCTCCTCCTCGGGGAAGAGGACGCCGCAGTCGACGATGAGCAGGCGGCCGCCGTACTCGAAGACCGTCATGTTGCGGCCGATCTCGCCCAGGCCGCCGAGCGGGGTGACCCGCAGGGCGCCCTTCGGGAGCTTCGGGGGGGTGCCGAGTTCAGGGTGCGGATGGCTCAAAAGACTCTCCTTAACCACACGCGCCACGTACCGCTGAGGCACGTGGCGCGCATGTCATTCGTGCACTTGCTGTTGTCTTGGGGTCGTGCTCTCGCGAGGTGCCTCGCTCGTTCTCTTCATTCAGTTGTGAAGTCTGTGGTTACAGCTGTACCCCGCCGGCGGCCAGGTCGATCTTGAGCTGGGCCGTCTCCTGGGCGGTGAGTTCCACCAGGGGCAGGCGCAGCGGTCCGGCCGGGAGGCCCTGGAGCGTCAGCGCGGCCTTGGTGGTGATGACGCCCTGGGTGCGGAACATGCCGGTGAAGACCGGGAGCAGCTTCTGGTGGATCTCGGTGGCCTTCTGGACGTCGCCGCCCAGGTGCGCCTCGACCAGGGCCCGCAGGTCCGGGGTGACGACGTGGCCGACGACGGAGACGAAGCCGACCGCGCCGACGGAGAGGAGCGGGAGGTTGAGCATGTCGTCGCCGGAGTACCAGGCGAGGCCGGACTGGGCGATGGCCCAGCTGGCGCGGCCCAGGTCTCCCTTGGCGTCCTTGTTGGCGACGATCCGCGGGTGGTCGGCCAGCCGTACGAGGGTCTCGGTGTCGATCGGGACCCCGCTGCGGCCGGGGATGTCGTACAGCATCACGGGCAGGTCCGTGGAGTCGGCGATGGCCGTGAAGTGACGCAGGAGGCCTTCCTGCGGCGGCTTGTTGTAGTACGGCGTGACGGCGAGGAGCCCGTGGGCGCCGGTGCGCTCGGCGGTGCGGGCCAGGTCGACGCTGTGGCGGGTGTCATTGGTGCCGATGCCGGCGACGACGTGCGCCCGGTCTCCGACCGCTTCGAGCACCGCCCGTACGAGCTGGTCCTTCTCCGCGTCACTGGTCGTCGGGGACTCACCGGTGGTGCCGTTGACGATCAGTCCGTCGTTGCCTGCGTCCACCAGATGGGCGGCGAGCCGCTGGGCGCCGTCGAGGTCGAGAGCGCCGTCCGCCGTGAAGGGCGTGACCATAGCGGTGAGGACCCGCCCGAAGGGGGTCTGCGGAGTGGAGATCGGAGCCATGGGTAACACGCTACTCGCTGCTCAGCGCGTGGTCCCCTCTAGGGGGACCGGGAAAGAGGAGCCCGGCACTGCCTGCTCGGGGGTTCAAGCAGTGCCGGGTCCGTTTGATCAGCCTAGATGAACTTCTCGAAACGCCGCAATACGGACACCGCTTACGGGGCTACTCGTCCATTTTTGTTGAAGGCCGCATGAGTGAGCGGCATCAGCTGCTGCCAGTGGGCTTCCATCTGCTCGCCGACCATCTCGATCTCGCGCTGCGGGAAGGACGGGACCTTCGCCAGCTCGTGCTGGGTGCGCAGGCCGAGGAAGTGCATCAGGGAGCGTGCGTTGCACGTGGCGTACATCGAGGAGAAGAGGCCGACCGGCAGGACCGCGCGGGCCACCTCGCGGGCCACGCCCTCCGCCAGCATCTCCTGGTACGCGGCGTAGGAGGCCCTGTAGGAGTCCTCCATGGCGCGGGTGGTGACGTCGTACTGCTCCTCGGTGCCCTCGACGAACTCGTACTTGCCGGGGCGGCCCTGCTGGACGAGCTTGCGGGAGGTTCCGGGGACGTAGAAGACCGGCTCCAGCTCCCTGTAGCGGCCCGATTCCTCGTTGTACGACCAGCCCACGCGGTGCCGCATGAACTCGCGGAACACGAAGATCGGGGCGCTGATGAAGAAGGTCATCGAGTTGTGCTCGAACGGGCTGCCGTGCCGGTCCCGCATGAGGTAGTTGATCAGACCCTTGGACCGCTCCGGGTCCTTGGTGACCTCTTCCAGCGACTGCTCGCCGGCGGTGGAGACCCGGGCGGCGAACAGCACGTCCGCGTCGCCCGCGGCACTTTTCACCAGCTCGACGGTGACATCGCTGCGGAAATGGGGCTTTGCGGGTTCGGGGGTGTCGGTCACCGGCGGGGGTCCTTCCAGGGGCGGCGCTCGGGGCGGCGACCACTTTACGGGCCGGGTGGGTGACGCATGCACGCGGCGGCGTCGGGCAGCCGTTCGTGGAGTCCGTCCAAGAAGTACGGCGATTCGGGCACCGATCCGGCCGTTCGTACGTCTGACTCATTAGCAGCACCCGCCACTGAGATCAAGGAGAGTTTCCTCATGTTCCGCCGGCGTGAATCCGTCCCGTTCTCGTTCGTCGCCGAGGCCGACCGATTCCGCAGTAATGTCACTCCCCCGCCCTCCCCCCGTGCCAGCGTCCCTGAGCTGCTGGGGCGCTCCCTCGTCGGGCTGACCGTGGTCGCCGGGCTCGTGGGGTCGCTGCTGCTGGGTCTTCCGGCGCTCGACTCCGGGCAGTCCGCCTCGCACGGCAAGCAGTCCGAGGCGTCGCAGGGCCGCTGAGTCACGCCCCGGGCGCGCTGAAGCAGTCCCGGAGGCGCTGAACTACTCGTACGGACCCCCTGGGGTGGTCTGTTCGGGGGCCGCCTCGGTAGCCTCACCGGGCACAGCAATCGAGCGTGCTTGTGAGTGAGGATGAGTCGTGCCCCTGCCCTTTCTGACGGCCGACCGCGCATTCGATGCGAGCGCGGAGGACGTTGCGCTGCCGTTCGACGACCACGACAGCTGGCGGCGGCCCTACCGCCCCGGTCCGTGGCGGGTCGCGGCGGCGGCCGGCCAGCTGCTGCTGGCCTCGTTCGTTCTGCTCGCGGCGATGATCATCGCTTTCGCCGGAGCGCCCTCCGGGGCCCTGGTCTGTCTGCTGCTGGCCGGCGCGCTGATCGGTGCCGCCCTGCGGCTCCTGCGGGTCGGCGCGTGGGTGAGCCGGCACGGTGTGCGGCGCGTGGGGTTCTTCCGGACCACCACGGTGCCGTGGGGGGCCACGGCCTCCGTCCGTACGGTCCAGCAGCCGGTCAAGTGGCTGGGGCTGCCCCGTACGGTGCAGGGCCAGGCGCTGATCGTGGTCCGGCAGAACGGGGAGACGCTGCCGCCGCTGGCCTCCGACCACAACGCGGACTTCCTCGGGCGCGAGGAGGCGTTCGAGCGGGCCACGGATGCGGTGGAGGCCTGGGCGGATGAGTATCGGCACGGGTGAGCCGTTGCCGGTCGGCAGTACGTGAGTGAGCCCGGGGCCGTTGGTCGGTCCCGGGCTCATCTGCGTACGGCGTGAAAGATGTCCTCAAGCGCCGGACGGGCTTGATTCTGCCCTCAAGCGCCGGACGGGCTGGATTGGGGCTTGCTCGCACGCAGCGCGATCGCCCTCTGCATGGCCTTGCGGGCCCGTGGGGTGTCCCTTGCGTCCTGGTAGGCCACCGCCAGCCGGAACCAGGCGCGCCAGTCGTCCGGGGCGTCCTCCGTCTCCTCGCGGCGCTTGGTGAAGACCGCGTCGGCGGCGTCCCGGTCGATGCGGCCGGACGGGGTGCGGGCCAGGTCGTCGACCGGGAGGCCGCCCTCCGCGTCCAGCTCGGCGGCGAGCGCGTTGGCGCGGCGGGCGAACTGGGTGTTCTTCCAGAGGAACCAGACGCCGATCACCGGCAGGATCAGCACGGCCACGCCGAACGTGACCGTGAGCAGCGTGCCGTGGCGGATGAGCATCAGGCCGCGGCCGCCGACCAGGACGAAGTAGAAGACCAGGACGGCGGCGGTGACGAAGTAGGTGATCTTTGCGCGCATGGTGGGCTCAGTCAGTTCAGGTCGAGGAAGTGTTCCAGGCCGAACGTGAGGCCGGGAGTGGTCACCACGCGGCGGGTGCCGAGCAGGATGCCCGGCATGAAGCTGCTGTGGTGGAGGGAGTCGTGGCGGATGGTGAGGGTCTCGCCCTCGCCGCCGAGCAGCACTTCCTGGTGGGCCAGCAGTCCGCGGAGGCGGATCGCGTGGACCGGGACGCCGTCGACGTCCGCGCCGCGCGCGCCGTCCAGGGCGGTGGTGGTGGCGTCCGGCTGGGGGGCGCTGCCCGCCTTGGCGCGGGCAGCCGCGATGAGCTGGGCGGTGCGGGTGGCGGTGCCGGAGGGGGCGTCGACCTTGTTGGGGTGGTGGAGCTCGACGACCTCGACGGATTCGAAGTAGCGGGCGGCCTGCTCCGCGAACTTCATGGTCAGGACCGCTCCGATGGAGAAGTTCGGGGCGATGAGGACGCCGGTCTCCGGGGAGTTCTCCAGCCAGGCGGTGAGCTGCGCGAGCCGTTCGTCGGTCCAGCCGGTGGTGCCGACGACGGCGTGGATGCCGTGCCGGACGCAGAAGTCGAGGTTGCCCATCACCGATGCGGGGGTGGTCAGCTCGACGGCGACCTGGGCGCCCGCCTCGGCGAGGGCCTCCAGCTTGTCGCCCCGGCCCAGGGCCGCCACCAGCTCCAGGTCGTCGGCGGCCTCGACGGCCCGTACGGCCTCGGAGCCGATCCGGCCGTTCGCACCGAGAACGGCTACGCGCAGCTTGCTCATCTTCATTCCTTAAGGGGTTAGGAGACCGCTTCGTGGAGACGGTCCGCCTGCTTGTCCTTGAGCGGGCCGATGACCGAGAGCGAGGGCCGGTGGGTGAGGAGCTCGCCCGCCACCTCCCGTACGTCGTCGGGGGTGACCTCCGCGATGCGGGCCAGCATGTCGTCGACCGACATCTGCTCGCCCCAGCACAGCTCGCTCTTGCCGATACGGTTCATCAGCGCGCCGGTGTCCTCCAGGCCGAGGACGGTGGAGCCGGAGAGCTGGCCGATGGCGCGGGTGATCTCGTCGTCGTCCAGGCCGTGGGTGGCGACCCGGTCCAGTTCGTCGCGGCAGATCTTCAGGACGTCGTGGACCTGGCTGGGCCGGCAGCCCGCGTAGACGCCGAAGAGGCCGCAGTCGGCGAAGCCCGAGGTGTACGAGTACACGCTGTAGGCCAGTCCACGCTTTTCTCGGACCTCCTGGAAGAGGCGCGAGCTCATACCGCCGCCGAGGGCCGTGTTGAGGACGCCGAGCGCCCAGCGGCGGTCGTCGGTGCGGGCGAGGCCGGGCATGCCGAGGACCACGTGGGCCTGCTCGGTCTTGCGGTTGAGCAGCTCGACCTTGCCGGCGGTGCGCAGGGTGCGGGAGCCCTCTCGGGGCGCCATGGGGACGGCATCCGTACGGGAGAGGGCGCCGGCCTTTTCGAAGGCGCGGCGGACCTGGCGTACGACCGTGGCGTGGTCGACGTTGCCGGCGGCGGCGACGACCAGGTGCGTGGGGTCGTAGTGCTTCTTGTAGAAGCGGGCGATCTGGCCGCGGTTCAGGTCGTTGATCGTGTCGACGGTGCCGAGGACGGGGCGGCCGAGGGGGGTGTCGCCGAGCATGGTGTGCGCGAACAGGTCGTGCACGCAGTCGCCCGGGTCGTCCTCGGTCATCGCGATCTCTTCGAGGATGACGCCGCGCTCGGCGTCGACGTCCTCGGGGGCGATCAGCGAGCCGGTCAGCATGTCGCAGACCACGTCGATGGCGAGCGGCAGGTCGGTGTCCAGGACCCGCGCGTAGTAGCAGGTGTACTCCTTCGCCGTGAAGGCGTTCATCTCGCCGCCAACCGCGTCGATGGCGGAGGAGATGTCGAGGGCGGTGCGCTTGGCGGTGCCCTTGAAGAGGAGGTGTTCGAGGTAGTGGGTCGCGCCGTTCAGAGTGGGCGTCTCGTCGCGTGAACCGACGTTGGCCCAGATGCCGAAGGTGGCGGACCGGACGGAGGGCAGGGTCTCGGTGACGATCCGCAGACCGCCGGGGAGGACGGTGCGGCGGACGGTGCCGATGCCGCCTGTGCCCTTGAGAAGCGTTTGGGTACGGGCGACGGCCCGCGCCTCCGAGGAGGTGCGGGCCGTCGTCGCGGAACTACGGGACGTCACTTGTCGGTGTCGTCCTTCTTCTCGTCTTCTTCACCCTCGATGACGGGGATGAGGGAGAGCTTGCCGCGGGAGTCGATCTCGGCGATCTCGACCTGGACCTTGGCGCCGACGCCGAGCACGTCCTCGACGTTCTCCACGCGCTTGCCACCGGCGAGCTTGCGGATCTGCGAGATGTGCAGCAGGCCGTCCTTGCCCGGCATGAGCGAGACGAACGCGCCGAAGGTGGTCGTCTTGACGACCGTACCCAGGTAGCGCTCGCCGACCTCCGGCATGGTCGGGTTGGCGATGGCGTTGATCGTGGCGCGGGCGGCCTCGGCCTGCGAGCCCTGCTGCGCACCGATGTAGATCGTGCCGTCGTCCTCGATCGTGATGTCGGCGCCGGTGTCCTCCTGGATCTGGTTGATCATCTTGCCCTTGGGGCCGATGACCTCACCGATCTTGTCCACGGGGATCTTGACGGTGATGATCCGCGGGGCGTTCGGGGACATCTCGTCCGGGACGTCGATGGCCTCGTTCATGACGTCCAGGATGTGCAGACGCGCGTCACGGGCCTGCTTCAGCGCGGCGGCCAGGACCGAGGCGGGGATGCCGTCGAGCTTGGTGTCGAGCTGGAGCGCGGTCACGAACTGCTTCGTACCGGCGACCTTGAAGTCCATGTCGCCGAAGGCGTCCTCCGCACCGAGGATGTCGGTGAGGGCGACGTAGTGGGTCTTGCCGTCGATCTCCTGGGAGATCAGGCCCATGGCGATACCGGCGACGGCGGCCTTGAGGGGCACACCGGCGTTCAGCAGGGACATGGTGGAGGCGCAGACCGAGCCCATGGACGTCGAGCCGTTGGAGCCCAGCGCCTCGGAGACCTGGCGGATCGCGTAGGGGAACTCCTCGCGCGACGGCAGCACCGGCACGATGGCGCGCTCGGCGAGCGCTCCGTGGCCGATCTCGCGGCGCTTGGGCGAGCCCACGCGGCCGGTCTCACCGACGGAGTACGGCGGGAAGTTGTAGTTGTGCATGTAGCGCTTGCGGGTCACCGGGGAAAGGGTGTCCAGCTGCTGCTCCATACGGAGCATGTTGAGGGTGGTGACGCCCAGGATCTGGGTCTCGCCACGCTCGAACAGCGCCGAGCCGTGCACGCGCGGGATGGCCTCGACCTCGGCGGCGAGCGTACGGATGTCCGTGACGCCACGGCCGTCGATGCGGACCTTGTCCTTGATGACGCGCTCGCGGACGAGCTGCTTGGTCAGCGAGCGGTACGCGGCGGAGATCTCCTTCTCGCGGCCTTCGAAGGCCGGGAGGAGCTTCTCCGCGGCGAGCTCCTTGACACGGTCCAGCTCGGCCTCGCGGTCCTGCTTGCCGGCGATGGTGAGCGCCTGCTTCAGCTCCGGCGTGACGGCCTTGGCCAGGGCGTCCAGCACGTCGTCCTGGTAGTCCAGGAAGACCGGGAACTCGCCCTCGGGCTTGGCGGCCTTGGACGCCAGGTCCGACTGGGCCTTGCAGAGGGACTTGATGAAGGGCTTCGCGGCTTCCAGACCGGCGGCGACGATCTCCTCGGTGGGAGCCTCGGCGCCGTCCTTGACGAGCTGGATGGTCTTCTCGGTGGCCTCGGCCTCGACCATCATGATCGCGACGTCGCCGTCCTCCAGGACGCGACCGGCGACGACCATGTCGAAGACGGCGTCCTCGAGCTCGGTGTGCGTCGGGAAGGCGACCCACTGGCCCTTGATCAGGGCGACGCGGGTGGCGCCGATCGGGCCGGAGAAGGGCAGGCCCGCGAGCTGGGTGGAGCAGGAGGCGGCGTTGATCGCGACCACGTCGTACAGGTGGTCGGGGTTGAGCGCCATGACCGTCTCGACGATCTGGATCTCGTTGCGCAGGCCCTTCTTGAAGGACGGGCGCAGCGGGCGGTCGATCAGGCGGCAGGTGAGGATCGCGTCCTCGGAGGGCCGGCCCTCACGGCGGAAGAAGGAGCCGGGGATCTTTCCGGCCGCGTACTGCCGCTCCTCGACGTCCACCGTGAGGGGGAAGAAGTCGAGGTTGTCCTTGGGCCGCTTGGAAGCGGTGGTGGCCGACAGCACCATGGTGTCGTCGTCCAGGTACGCGACGGCGGAGCCTGCGGCCTGCTTGGCCAGGCGGCCCGTCTCGAAGCGGATGGTGCGGGTGCCGAAGGTTCCGTTGTCGATGACGGCCTCGGCGTAGTGGGTCTCGTTCTCCACTAGTGATTTCTCCATACTCGTCGTCTTTCGTCCTGCCGCCCGTATGGCGGAGGACGGTGCGGGAGAAGCGCACCGTGTGTGCGGGCCGGTCTTCGATCGAAGCTCCCGGGCATGTTCCCGGGGGCCACTACCGAGGACCGGCGGCGGCGTCGCTGCGCCTCTCCCTCGTGTGCTGCGGTGGTGCGGTGTGACAGGTGGTGCGGTGTTACTGGTGTTCCGGTGTCCAGGTTACTGAGCTTGACACCGGTCGCGCACGTACAGAAAAGGGAGCGGTCCCCTCAGACTCGGGAACCGCTCCCTCTCCACGGCGTACTTACTTGGCGCCGCCGGCCGCACCGCGGCGGATGCCGAGGCGGTCGACCAGCGCACGGAAGCGCTGGATGTCCTTCTTGGCCAGGTACTGCAGGAGGCGGCGACGCTGGCCGACCAGGATCAGCAGACCACGACGGGAGTGGTGGTCGTGCTTGTGCGTCTTGAGGTGCTCCGTCAGGTCCGAGATCCGGCGGGAGAGCATGGCGACCTGGACCTCGGGGGATCCGGTGTCACCCTCCTTCTGGGCGAACTCGGACATGATCTGCTTCTTCGTAGCGGCGTCGAGCGGCACGCGTACTCCTCTTGATGTTCGAAGCGCCCACGAGTGCCCCTGGTCTTGTTCTCAGGGGAGCTTCCGTGACTCGGAGGCGAAGGTCCGATGAGCGCAGTCCCCAGGATGATCCGGAGAGGCGTACACAAACGGCCACTGGACAGACTACCAGCCATTCGGGTCACGCCCGGACGGTGGCCGCCTGAGGTCCGGGGGTCAGCTGGTGAGGGCGCGGATCGAGCGGTAGACGTCGAAGACCGCGAGGCAGAGCGGCAGCAGGGTGAGCAGGACGGCCGTCTCGGCGATCTCCAGGAAGCGGCCCCAGAACGGGGTCACCCCCTTGCGCGGCACGATCAGGCCGATGGCGGTGATCAGGGCCGCGACGCCCGCGACGGCGGCGGCGAGCCACACCGTACGGATGTCCAGGGCGGAGCCGTCGCCCCGCAGCGCGTCGCGCACCAGGGTGAGCGGCGGGTTGAGGGAGAGGCCGAGGCCCAGGAACACGAGGGAGCCGAGGCCCGCGGCGAGGGTGCAGCCGACCTGGGCGGTGTAGCGGAACAGGTGGGCCCGCATCAGCATGGCGACCCCGGTGGCCAGGGCGAGCAGCTGGCCCCAGACGTTGTCCGAGAAGCCGAGCACCGCGGCGGCAGCCACGGCCACCAGGGCGCAGCCGCCGACCAGGCCGAGGAGCAGCTCGTGGCCGCGGCGCGCCTGGGCGGCGATCCGTACGGCGTCGACCGGACCCTGGGGCGCCGGCTCGGCGGTGCCGTAGTCGCCGACGGCGGAGCGGGGCGGTTCGAAGCCGATGGGGAGGCGGGCGAAGCGGGTGGAGAGGCCGGGCAGGAAGGCCAGGGCGCCGACGGCGAAGGGGGCGCAGACGGCGGCGGCCTCGATGGGCGCCAGCTCCGCCGAGATCGCGATGAAGGTGACGACGAGGCCGGTGGCGCTCGCGAAGACGAACGCGACGAACGGTCCGTCGCCGCCGGGTGCGGTGATCATGAGGATGACCGCGACCACCAGCACGGCGGCGCAGGCGAGCAGGAACTGCAGCCGTCCCACGCCCTGGCCCGTGCTGAGCGAGAGCAGCCCGGAACCGGCGACCGCGGCGTTCACCATCGCGCCGGTGCCGAGCGCGATGGACGAAGCCCGGTCGTCGTAGACGCGTGCGCGGACGCAGGCGAGGGCGAGCAGGAGTACGGCGGTGACCGCGGCCAGGATGCCGGGCAGTCCGTGCATGTCGTGCCGGGGGTCGGCGGTCCAGAGCACGAAGGCGAGCAGGGTCAGCAGGACGGACCCGCCGAAGAGGCCGGCGCCGCGCATGAGGGAGTCGCCCCAGAGCGTGCGGTCCTTGGCCACGGCGGTGGCGACGGCGTCGGAGACGTCGTCGAAGACGGCGGGCGGCAGCGACTCGGCGAAGGGCCGCAGGGAGAGCAGCTCGCCGTCGAGGATGCGGTGACCGGCCAGCGTACGGGCGCTGTCCAGGACGGTGCCGTCGCGGCGTACGAGGTGGTAGCCGACGGGGGCGCCGGGGGCGGGGCTCTGTCCGGAGAGCCGGAGGATCTCGGGGTAGAGGTCCGCGACGGGCACGTCCTCGGGCAACGCCACGTCGACCCGGCTGTCGGGTGCGACGACCGTGACCCGGCAGAAGCCCGTGCCGTTGCCGGACGGAACTCCGTGACTCGGCCGGCCGGTCGTGGTGGCTGCCGCTTGGGCCGTCATTGTCACCTGCTGCTCCCCCTGTTTGTCCTGCTGTTCGTCCTGGACTTCGGCGGCGGCGCTCCGAGGTGACCGCGGCCGCTGTTCACGGCTGTTCCGGAACCTCTGTGTGCCGTTCTGGAACTTCTGCCGGAAACACCCCTGAGGGCGGCGGATCCCGCCCCGCGTCCCGAATGACCGTCTTCTTGCGGTAGTTAGCGTTCTTGCGGTAGTTAGCGGATGCGTATACGCATCGCGACACCCTACCGCCAAGCGGCCCCCGCTCCGCCAGTAGGATCCATCCCGCGGATGGAGCCCGTCGCCACGGGGGCGCCGATAGGAACACTTCCGTCCGGCAAGGGAATTGGTGAGCTGTGAGCCAGATCGTCGTCAAGCGCCCACCGCGGGCCCTGCCCTCCGAAGTGCCGGTCGAGCAGGTGCAGTTGCAACCTCCGCCGGAGCTCCCGCGGGGCCAGCAGGAGGGCATGCTCATGCAGCTCCTGCCGATGCTGGGCATGGGTGGTTCGGTCGTCTTCTTCTTCATGACGGACAAACCGATCATGCGGATCATGGGCGTGATCATGATCGCCTCCACGGTGGCCATGGCCATCGCCATGATGGTGCGCTACCGGCGGGGCACCCAGGGCCAGCTCGCGGACATGCGGCGGGACTATCTGAAGTACCTGACGCAGACCCGGCGCACGGTGCTGAAGACGGCGCGCAAGCAGCGTGACGCACAGTTCTATCTGCACCCTTCGCCCGAGCAGCTGTGGGCGCTCGTCGCCGAGGGCAGCCGGGTGTGGGAGCGGCGGGTCGCCGACGCCGACTTCGCGCAGGTGCGCATCGGTCTGGGCAGCCAGGAGCTGGCGACGCCGCTCATCGCCCCCGAGACGGCGCCGGTGGATGAGCTGGAGCCGCTGACGGCCGGGGCGATGCAGCAGTTCCTGACGACGCACTCGACGCTGGACGGCCTGCCGATGGCCGTGTCGCTGCGGGCGTTCTACCACCTGACGATCGGCGGCCACGCGGAGTCCGCGCGTTCCTCGGCGCGGGCGATGGTCGGCGCTCTGGCCTCGCTGCACTCCCCCGAGGACCTGGTGATCGGGATCGCGGCGGGCGCCGAGGCGGCCCCGCAGTGGGAGTGGGCGAAATGGCTCCCCCACGTACAGGACCGGAATGCGACCGACGGGGCCGGCAGCCGGCGTCTGATCACCGGCAGTGTCCTGGAGCTGGAGCAGCAGCTCGCGGCCCGGCTCGACGGCCGCCCCCGCTTCCAGCCCGGCGGTCAGCCGCTCCTGGAGCAGCCGCACATCGTCATCGTCCTGGACGGTGATTCGGTGCCCCCGATGTCGGTGCTCGCCTCGGCCGAGGGGCTGCAGGGCGTGACGGTCATCGAGGTCGTGCCGGGCGAGATGCAGGGGGCACGTGGCGGCCTCTCCGTCGTGGTGCAGCCGCAGTCGTTGCAGCTGGAGTCGGGGCAGGGGCTCGTCTACGAGGGGGTGCCCGACCTGCTGAGTTACGAGGCGGCGGAGGCGCTCGCCCGTCAGCTGGCCCCGCTGCACATGGCGACGGGCGGGGACGACGACGAGCCGCTGCTGGCCAACCTGGAGTTCACGGATCTGCTGAACCTGGGGGACGCGGCCTCCATCGAGGTGAGCCGGACCTGGCGCCCCCGCTCGCAGGCGGAGCGGCTGCGCGTACCGATCGGTGTCGGTGAGGGCGGCGCGCCGGTGATGCTGGACCTCAAGGAGGCGGCGCAGGAGGGGATGGGCCCGCACGGGCTGTGCGTGGGGGCGACGGGTTCCGGAAAGTCGGAGCTGCTGCGCACGCTGGTGCTGGGGCTCGCCGTCACGCACACCTCGGAGACCCTCAACTTCGTCCTCGCGGACTTCAAGGGCGGCGCGACCTTCGCCGGTATGGCGCAGATGCCGCACGTGGCCGCGGTGATCACCAACCTGGCGGACGACCTGACGCTGGTGGACCGCATGGGCGACTCCATCAGCGGTGAGCTCAACCGCCGCCAGGAGATGCTGCGCGACGCGGGCAACTACGCCAACATCCACGACTACGAGAAGGCGCGCGCGGCGGGTGCGCCGCTGCAGCCGATCCCTTCCCTCGTCCTGGTGATCGACGAGTTCAGCGAGCTGCTGACGGCGAAGCCCGACTTCATCGACATGTTCGTGCAGATCGGGCGCATCGGCCGGTCGCTGGGCGTGCATCTGCTGCTGGCCTCGCAGCGCCTGGAGGAGGGGCGGCTGCGCGGCCTGGAGACGTACCTCTCGTACCGCATCGGTCTGCGCACCTTCTCGGCGGCGGAATCCCGGGCGGCGATCGGGGTGCCCGACGCGTACCACCTGCCCAATGTGCCGGGTTCCGGGCTGCTCAAGTTCGGTACGGAGGAGATGGTGCGGTTCAAGGCCGCGTACGTCTCCGGGGTGTACCGGGCGGGGGGTCAGCCGGTCGCGTCCGGGGGGCCGCTGCCGGTGGACCGCCGGCCGGTTCCGTTCACGGCGGCGCCGGTGCCGGTGCGGTACGTGCAGCCGAGCCCGCAGGCCGCGGCCGGGGTGCCGGACCAGCGGGCGGGAGACGACGACGCGCTGGCGGACACGGTGCTGGACGTGATCGTGCGGCGGCTGGAGGGGCGGGGTGCATCGGCCCACCAGGTGTGGCTGCCGCCGCTGGACAACCCGCCGTCGCTGGACGAGATCCTGCCGGGGCTGACGGCCGTACCGGGGCGCGGGCTGACGCAGCCCGGGTTCGAGGGGGCGGGGCGTCTCGTCGTACCGCTGGGCGTGATCGACAAGCCGTTCGAGCAGCGGCGCGACACGTTGTACCGGGACTTCTCCGGGGCGGCGGGCCACATGCAGATCACCGGTGGTCCGCAGTCCGGCAAGTCGACCCTGCTCCGTACGCTCATCGCGGGCTTCGCGCTCACGCACACGCCGCAGGAAGTCCAGTTCTACGGGCTCGACTTCGGCGGTGGCGGCATGTCGTCCATCGCGGGCCTCCCGCACGTCGGCGGGGTCGCCTCGCGGCTGGACCCCGAGCGGGTGCGCCGTACGGTCGCCGAGGTGTACGGCATCCTGTCGCGGCGCGAGGAGTACTTCCGCAGCGCCGGTATCGACTCCATCGCCACCTTCCGCCGGATGCGGGCGCGCGGCGAGATCTCGGTGACGGACCAGCCGTGGGGCGACGTCTTCCTGATCATCGACGGCTGGGGCAACTTCCGTTCGGATTACGAGGCGTTGGAGAACGCCGCCGTGGACATCGCGGCGCGGGGCCTCGGTTACGGCATCCACCTGATCGTCACCGCGTCACGGTCCATGGAGGTCCGGGCCAGCCTGAAGGACCACCTCATGAACCGTCTGGAGCTGCGGCTCGGCGACGTCATGGACTCCGAGCTGGACCGCAAGGTCGCGGTCAACGTACCGGCGGGGGTGCCGGGTCGCGGACTGACACCGGAGAAGCTGCACTTCATGGCGGCTGTGCCGCGGATCGACGGCATCAACTCCGACAGCGACCTCTCCGAGGCGACGGCCGCGATGAACGCGGAGGTCGCCCGCCACTGGACGGCTCCGCCCGCGCCGCAGGTACGCCTGCTGCCGCGCTCCCTGCCGGCCAGCGAACTGCCGGCGGGCTACGCCGCTCCGGAGCGCGGTATCGCCTTCGGCATCGACGAGAACAACCTCGCGCCGGTCTTCGTCGACTTCGACCACGACCCGTTCTTCCTCATCTTCGGCGAGAGCGAGTCCGGCAAGTCCAACCTGCTGCGGCTGATCATCAAGCAGCTCACCGAGCGGTACGACGGCGACACCTGCAAGCTCTTCGTCATCGACAACCGGCGCTCCCTGCTGGACGTGACCCCGGCGTCGCACCTGGCGGAGTACATCCCCATGTCCAACAACATGGACCACCACATGGTCGCGCTGCACGACCTCATGAAGCGCCGCACGCCCTCGGCCGACGTCACGGCCCAGGAACTGCGGGACCGCAGCTGGTGGCGCGGCCCGACGGTCTACGTGATCATCGACGACTTCGACCTGGTCGCCACGTCGAGCGGCAACCCGCTGTCGTCCCTGACGGAGCTGCTGCCGTTCGCCCGCGACGTGGGCGTCCGCTTCATCATCGCCCGCAACACGGCGGGCGCGAGCCGGGCTCTGTACGACTCGTTCCTCCAGCGCATGACGGAGCTGGGCGCGCAGGGCGTGCTGCTGTCGGGCGACCCGATGGAGGGCGACATCCTCGGCGGCGTACGCCCGCGGCCGATGCCGGCGGGGCGGGGCCTGTTCGTCACCCGGCGGCGGGGGAACCCGCTGGTGCAGACGGGGTTGGTGGACGGGGGGCGGTAGGCGGTAGGCGGTAGACGGTCGGCGGTCGGCGGTCGGCGGGGAGGACGCGACGCCGAGTACGTGGAAGGGGGGCGCTGGGTGTCCGGCGCCCCCCTTCCGCATCGCTCTTCATCGCCCCTGATGATGTGCAGCGGACATGCGCCAGGGTGGACACCTCCCGCGCGTGTCCACCCTGATGTGCTGCTGAGCAGCCTGAGCCTGCTTCTCCAGCCGGATCGGCTAGTGGAAGTTGGCCGCCGCACGCTTGTCGCCACTGCGGTAGGCCGTCTCCGCGTCGCGCACGGCGCGGGAGATCTGGGCGAGGTTCTCCTTGATCCCCGTCGCCTGCGTGTCCCAGCGGCCCTGCGCGTCGCGGTAGGCCGTCTTGGCTTCGCCCTCCCACAGCTCCGAGACCGAGGCGATCATGGTCTTGATCGCCCGGAGGTCCTGGTCGAGCTGCTTGGCCTGGCGATCGATCGACGCGGCCGCGAGATCGAGGCTGGCATAAGTGACGACCGTCGTACCGTCGTTGGTGGCCATGTGGTCCTCCTTCAGTCGAGTTACGGAATACGGGTCAGAAGTTGTTCAGGTTCGAGGTACGGGCCGTGGCCGCGGCGTCGCCCGAGTAGCCGTCGACGACGTCGACGCCCTGGAGGGCAGCCTTGATCTCTTCCTCGTTGTTGCCCGAGATCGTACGGGCGGCCTTGATGGCCTCCTGGAAGCGCAGCAGCTCGTTGCCGATGCCGACCATGTTGTTGTTGATCTGAACCTGCTTCTGGTTGAACGCTCCGGCGCCGATACCCTTCCAGGCACCTTCCAGGCTGTCGATCGTCGCGTTCAGCTGCTTGAGCTGACCCTTCACCGACTCGAACCTCTCGGTGAGCTCGCCCTCGAGCCTGAGTAGGGCTGCAGCTGAGACTTTCTGGTCTGCCGACATGGCTTTCCTTTCTTTCCGGTGGATCGTGCGAGCCGACATGGTTCGCCGGCCGGTACATGTGAGGAACCTGCGGTCAGGCTGCGCCGCGTCTGCGGACGACGGCGAAGACCACTGCCCCGAGGACGGCCACGCCTGCGATGCCGCCGACGATCAGGCTCAGGGGGACGCCGCCGTCCGACGCCGCCGCCTCGGTGTCGTCGGCTGCGACGGTCTCGTCGACCTTGTCGGCGTTCTCGTTCTGGGCGGGCTGCTGGGATTCGGAGGCGGAGGGTGTGGAGTTGGGGGCCGGGGAGCTGCCGGTCCGCTCCTCGGTGAGGGGGCTGATGTCCGGGTCTCCGGGGTCGCCCTTGCCCTTGAGGATGTTCATCGCGGGGCGGATGAGGCCGTGGCCGAGGTACTTGCTGAGAGTGCCCTTCTCCCAGTCCCTTCCGGCCGTGTCGAAGAGGACGTTGAGGACCTGATTGGCGGTCCAGTCGGGGTGGGCGGACCAGACCAGGGCGGCAGAGGCCGAGGCGATGGCGGTGGCGGCGCTGGTTCCGCCGTCTCCGTCGCAGTAGCTTTGGAAGGAGTTATCGCACCAATACGGAATACTGTCCCCTGGGGCAGCAATATCCACAGAGTTACCATTCTGCGAATACTTGGAAACCTTGCCACTCTGATCCGCTGAGGCGACGCCGACAACTTGAGGATAGGATGCAGGGTAGTGATCCTTGTTGTCCGATTCCGCATTATTTCCTACGCTGGCAAAGAAAATCTTCCCTTTGCTTTCCGCGTATTTAGCGGCCTCACGCTCACGGGGCGTGGAGAACTCGCTGCTGACGGACATGCTGATGATCTTTGCATCGCTGTCAGCTGCGGCCCGGATGGCATCGGCGGTTTCGTTGGCATTCACGGAATGCTTCTTCTGAAACGCAGTGTCACTGACACGCAAGGGAATGATCTTAGCTCCTGGGGCAAGGCCTTTCAGCCCGCCCCCCTTGCCCGTACCTGCGATCAGCTCAGCCATGGTCGTGCCATGTCCGTCGTAATCGTCGGTTTCTTCTCCTGGCGCGCCCGTCGCATCCATTCCCTGAAGCACTTGCCCCTTCAGCGACGCGGTTGACGGATTCACACCCGAGTCGATGACAGCAATTTTGACGCCTTCGCCCGCCGCGACCTTCCACATTTCCTCAGCCTGCAACGCACTGAGGTACCACTGTTTGGACTGCACGCCCGCAGCTGCGGCAGGCTGTGCCGCACCAACAAAGACCACGCTCCACGAAGCGGCCACAGCCAGTGCGCTGAGTACACGCTTCTGGGAGCGGCCCATTCCTGCTGTCATCCCGACTTCCGAACCTTCCCTGGGGCTGCTACTCGACCACCGGCGGCACGGCTCCGCGCCGTCGGGCTGCCCATGTTTCTTCGTCTTCCGTCAGGTAGTCCGGACGAGTCGACCCGGTGTTCTCCTCGTCTTTCCGGTCAGTTTTCCGCCGACCGGCAGGGCCGCGGACCAGTCCTGCGCCACCGGCCGTGAAGCCCTTGGAGCCGGAGCCCGACGTCCCTCGGGCGGCGCCGACCACTCCATTGGCGCCCGAGACAGGCCCACCGCGCTGGCCGGAGCGCGGCGCATTTCCACTCGCGCCGGGTCCGCCGATCACCGTTCCTCGCGACACTCCACGAGCCCCGCCGGCCCCGGACGCCGCAGAGGTGGCCCGCTGCGGCGTACCGCCCACGATGCCGTTGCCCTGTCCCGCACGAGAGGTGCCCGGTGCCGCTGTGCCGCCGTGGGCGGCGATGGGGCGGCCGCCCGTCACGCCGGACTGACCGGCCGTTGGCAGTTGTACACCTCCGCCGGAACGCCCCGTGGCTGATGGCCCACCGGCCATCGGACTCGGGCGGCCGACAGGCGCGCCAGTGCCGCCCCTAGCGGTGGCGCTGGCACCGGTGGGGGATGCCTTTCCCAGTCCTCCCCCAGCCTGGTTCACGGACCGGGGCCCACCTACGGGGCCCGTGGCCCGCGAATAGCTTGCCGATGCCGGGTTCCCGAGACTGGGCGCCATAGGCGGCATCGGTGTGTTGACCGGGCCTGGGCCGCTGGTGGCCGGTGGCGTGAGAGGGGTACCGGTGGCCGTATTCGGAACGGTCGGGGTCGCAACACTGTTGATCTCTGTGGACGTGCTCTTGTCCAGCACCGGGGCCTGACCGAGAGCCTCAACGGGATGCTGGACAGTGGAAGTTCTGTCGCCACCCAAGGCAGATGCGGTTGCACGCTCCGGCGAGCTCTGCTCTGTCGACTGGTTACTCAAAGTCTCACCGCGCTGAGGCACGGCTCCAGGCGCTGAACGGTCAAGCCCCTGGGGCTTCGGCATGTCGACACCAAGCCGCTGATCGAACCGCGGCGGTTCCTGCCCCGCCAGCACCTCCTCCGACACCGCGTAGTATGACGCCAGCCGGTTGATCTGGTTGATGGCCTCCTGACGGTTCTTCTCCACCGTGAGAGCAGCCGCGTACTGCGGGTTCGTCTCGGTCCGGGCCGGGAACAGGATGTCGTCCACGTCCGTCTGGATCATCCGGCGGTCGCGCGGCGGCATGGAGTTGCGGACCGATGCCAGGCCGGTGCCGGCCACCGTGATCTGGGTGCCCGCCGCGTCCGCGAAGTCGCCGAGCTTCTCGGCGTGGGTGGCCAGGCTCAGGCCCCACTTACGGAACGCCTCACCGGACTCGCCCTGCCAGTCGACCCCGTTGATGTGGTCGCTCAGCTCCTTCGACGCACTCCGGATCGCGTCCCTGGCCTCCCAGAGCGCCTTGCCCGCGTTCTCCATGTCCGCCGGGTTGGCGTGCTCCACCAGGTCGATGATGGCGTTGAGTTCGTGTCCCTCGAACGAGGTACGGCCGGCTCTGCCGCCGCCTCCGAAGGGAAAGAGGCTCAGGACCTCGCGGCCCAGCTCCGTCATATCGGTGACGACCAGCTGGGTATTGACGCGGCCCTCGTCCTGCTTCTGCTGTTCGGCAGGGGTCAGTTCCGGCTGCTTCTCGTCGCTCACTTCGCTCCCCACCCGGACTCGAACTCGTCGTCGTCGCTGCGCTGCTTCTGCTTGACGGCTTCCTCGCGCTCCCGGTCCATCCGCGTCTGGATCTCGTGGAAGCGACGCCGCGTCTCGTCGTCCACGTTGTCGAAGCCGACCGCCGCCGCGTGCACGCCCAGGCTCAGGTACTCGATCTGGTCGCCCAGCGACTTCGAGAGGGAGATCAGGGACTCGTGAACGCGGTTGTACTGGGTGTAGAGGCCGTCCGCCTCTGCGAAGCGGGCGTTCGGGCCGCTCAAGGAGGCGCGCGACACCTTCTGGGCCGCCACCTTCGACTTGCCTGCGGCCGAGCCCTCCAGGTCTGCGAGCAGGGCGTCCACCCGCTTCTTGAATGTCTCCAGCGCACCTACGCCGCGCCTGAGGTCACCTGGACCGGTCCCCATGCCGTCCTCCCCGTTGTGCATCCCCGTTTGCTCGGATCGTTCCGCGTTGCTATCGCATCGATGCGATCCGAGCCCATCTCATCCGGTAACTCTAGTCACTGCGTGGCGCCGGGCCAATTGGGTTGGCGGCCACGTGACTTGTCTCATGCCTCGGCCGAGACTCTCCTCCGTCAGGCGCCGCCCGCGAGCCGCCTCTTGCGGCGTCTCGTGTCCCGTACGGCCACTGCCGCACCGGCGATCGCGGCCACCAGGACGCCGCCGCCCACGACGACGTACGTCGCGAGGCGGGCGTTGCGTTCGTCGGGCGTTTCGCCCAGGTGGAGCTGGGCCGTGGTCGGTGCTTCGCCTTTGCTCATGCCCTCGCTCGCGACCGGGCGCTCGATGGGCTTGTCGTCCTCGGTGAGGGCGCGTACCGGGTCGACGACGCCCCAGCCCACGTGGCGGTCGTGGCCCGCCACCGAGCGCTCCGCCGTCTGCTGCATCTGGGCCACGATCTGCCGCGGCGTCCAGCGGGGGTGCTTCGCCTTGATCAGCGCGGCGACTCCGGCGACGTACGGGGCGGAGAAGCTGGTGCCGTTGTCGGCGCAATGGCCGCCGCCGGGGACGGTGGAGACCATGTCCACGCCGGGGGCGGCGATACCGACGAACGGGCCGCCCTGGGAGAAGTAGGCGCGTTCGTTGTTCCGGTCCGAGGAGGCGACGGCGAGGACGCCCTCGTACGAAGCGGGGTAGGTCAGCTTCGCCTTGCCGTCCATGCCGTCGTTGCCCGCCGAGGCGATGACCACGACGTTCTCGGCCAGGGCGTGGTCGACCGCCTGCTTCAGGCGCGGTGTCGGCGCGACGGCGTCGGCGGTGTCCTGGGAGATGTTGATGATGTGGGCGCCCGCGTCGTCGGTGGCGTAGCGGATGGCCCGGGCCAGGGAGTCCGCCGTTCCGTTGCCGTCGGCGTCGTTCTGCTGGATCGGGATGATCGTCGCGTCCGGGGCGAGGCCGGCGAAGCCCGTGCCCTTCGCCTCGCGCGCGGCGATGATGCCGGCGACCTTGGTGCCGTGGCCCACCGTGTCCGTGGTGCCGTCCTCCTTGCCGCGTTCGATCTCGCGGCCGTCCTCGGTCTTGAGCTTCTTCGGCAGGAAGTTCTTGCCCGCCTTGACGTCCACGGCGGGGGTCAGCTGGGGGTTCCTCACGTCGACGCCGGTGTCGATGACCGCCACGCGTACCCCCTTCCCGGTGGACTGCTTCCACAGCTCGTCCATGAGGACGCGCTGCAACGACCAGGGGCGGCCCGGGTACTTCTTCCCGTCGAACGTGCACTGGGTCGAGTCGTCCGCCGCCGCCTGAGGGGCCGGCAGGGCGACGAGAAGGAAGCCGGTGGCCGCCGCTGTCGTCAGAAGGTGCCTGGTCGTACGAGGCAGAGGGGTGGGGCGCTTCATCGGTCCGGCGCTCCTCACGAACCCTGCGGCTGGCTCGCCGCGCCCGTCGACAGTCGCGGACCCGTCGGCAGGAACGTGGACCAGGCCGCCGGTACGGGGGTGGGGTCGACGTCCTTGTAGCCGAGGAGGTTCTGGGCCTGCTGGGCCTCCTGCCGGCGCGCCTCCCGCTCCTTCTTCGAGCCGGACGCGCCGATGCCGGAGTCGTCCTGGCCGCTGTCGCTGTTGGACTGCATCGCGTAGCGCAGTCCGGTGTCGGTGACCAGGAAGAGGAAGCCGACATCGGTCTGGGAGCCCTGGAACTGGCGGAAGAACTCGCCGGATCCGGGGGTGACGTAGGCGCTGGAGGAGCCGGTGGGGAGCGTCGCAGGGAAGCCCGTACCCACCCAGGTGGAGAGGGTGGTGGCGCCGTTGTCGGCGTCGACGTCGCGCAGGACGTTGCACACGGTGTTCCGGCTTCCCTTCGTGACGTCGGGGGAGTTGACGGCCTTCGCCTCGTTGACGGGCCAGTCCAGCTCCGCGCCGAAGGCCCGGCCCGGCGAGAACGCCGAGGCGCCCACCGGCTTCACCTGGCCGGCCTGGCCGAGCTTGTCCAGGTCCCGGCTGCTGAGCAGGAGCTTGGCGATGAAGTCCGAGACCGGGGCGACCCTGCCGGGGAGGACGACGTACTGCTGGGTCCTGGTTCCGGCGGTGGCGGCCAGGACCATGCCGACCTTGTTCGTGTCTTTGTCGAGCGTGCCGGGGACGTTCGCGGGGGTGCCGGGGACGCCGTCCAGCGTCGGGAAGGTGATCCGGTCGCCCTGGTGCAGCGTCGCCAGCCACGCGGCGGAGACCCGCTGGGGCTTGGCGCCCGGGTCGACCAGGGTGCGCAGTAGCAGTTCGTCGGCGGGGACCGGGTAGGCCTTGCCCGTGGCGTCCACGAGGTAGCGGGTCCGGTCGGGGCCCTCGACGTACATCACCTCGCCGCCGCGCAGCTTCGCCTTGCCCTCGGTCTTCTTCTCCTCGCGCTCGGCGAGGACGAAGGCGGCCTTCTGGATGGCCCGGCCGCCCTCTCCGGGCTGTTCGCAGACCGCCCAGCGCTTGGCGGCTCCGGCGTCCTTGGGGTCGGGCAGCCGGTCGGGGGCGTACGGGATGCCGAGCGTCGCGCCGTGCGGGATCGTGCCGTTGTCCAGCACCGATTCGTCGACGTTGACGACCTTGCCCTTGTCCTGGGCGAGCAGGAGCTTGGCCGAGGACATGTTCAGGACGGGGTGGAGCTGCTTCTTGCCGTCGGTCGTCAACACCACATAACGGGTGGTGGACTTGCTGGCGATAATGACGTTCTCGTTGGGGGTGTCCCAGCCCTTGGGGGCCACCGGCTTGAACATGCCCCAGGCGCCGAAGACGGCCAGGACGACGACGCCGATGATCGCCCCGGGGACGACCGCGCGCAGGGGGCGCGGTGCGCCTTCCTCGGAGCCGGTCGGGTTGGGTTGCAGGAACTGTGCGATCAACCTCCGCTTCGCAAAGGTGTAGGCGTTGAGCTCATCCCGCCGTGATGCCATGTTCCGCTGCCCCTTCTCCCCGATGGTCGACCAGGGTGCCACACACACCGTCGGCCCCTGGTGTCGCACCGGGCCCCTACTATGCCCCCAGGGGCTCGGCCCCCACTGCTCAGGTAGGGTGACCAACCGATCAACACCCGTACGGAAAACGGCGAATACGGGACACGAGGGGGCAACGCGGCAATGGGTGCAGCTACGCGCGAGCGTACCGGGCGGTCCGGCCGCCGGGCCTCCGGTCCTTCCCGTCGGCAACGCAGCAACGAGCCGGCCGCCACCGCCCCCGCCACCACGTCGAGCGCCCCCGCGGCCACCACCCTGCGCGCCACCGCGCGGACCGGCCGGGTCCGGCCGCTGCGACGGCAGCTGGTGATCATCGAGGCGGCGCTCGCGGTGGGCGTGGTGGGTGCGGCGCTCGGCGGTGCCTGGCTGGTGCCCGCCGGGGTGCTCGTCGTGCTGCTGGTGCTGCTCGCGGTGGTACGCCGCCGGGGCCGCGCGCTCCAGGACTGGCTGGCCGGCGCCCTCCTGCTCAAGGCCCGGCGGCGGGCGGCGGCGCCGGGCGCCGACGCGGAGCCGATGCTGGCCCCGGTCACGGAGAACGTGCCCGGCTTCGGCCCCCACATCTACGTCGACCGGGACCACCGCACGGTGGGCATGCTCGGCGACGGCACGTTCCTGACCGCCGCGGTGCGGGTGGAGGCGAGCGGCGAGGCGCTGCGGCCCGCGTTCGGCGCCCGCTCGCTCCCGCTGTCGCTGCTCGGCGACGCCCTCCAGGTCGACGACATCGTCCTGGAATCCGCGCAGTTGGTGCAGCAGGTACGGGCCGCTCCCGCGCCCCATCTGCCGCAGCAGTCGGTGGCCCGCCTGTCGTACGGACCGCTCCAGGACAAGACCGGGGCGCCCGCGCTCCGCATGACCTGGGTGGCGGTGAAGCTGGACCCGGAGCTGTGCCGGGAGGCCATCGAGGCGCGCGGCGGCGGGCTCGAAGGGGCCCAGCGCGCTCTGGTGCGGGTCGCGGACCATGTGGCGAGCCGGATCACGGGGGCCGGGTTCCGGGCCGTGGTGCTGGACCAGGACGAGCTGAACTCGGCGGTCGCCACGTCCGCCTGCGCCAACCCCCTGCTCTCGGGGCGCGCCGGGCGCCCGGACGCCGCACCGCAGCGGCGCACCATGGAGACCTCGCGGGTCTGGCGGTGCGACGACCGGTGGCACACCACGTACGCCGTGGACCGCTGGCCCGAGTTGGGCCGGGGGGCGACGCCGCTCCCGCAGCTGGTCGCGCTGCTGACGTCGGTCCCCGCGTACGCCACGACCTTCAGCCTGACGGTGCGGCGCGGAGCCCGGCAGGGCGAGACGAGCGTCAGCGGCCATGTCCGCGTGACCGGCGGGTCGGACACCGAACTCGTCGGCGTACGAAGGACCTTGGAGCAGGCCGCCCGGCACGCGAAGGTGGGTCTGGCGCGGCTGGACCGCGAACAGCTGCCCGGTGTACTGGCGACGCTCCCCCTCGGAGGGGCCCAGTGAGAAGCGGATCGCGGAGAGGCGGAGCGGCAGTGGCGCGTGGTGTGACGGAGCGGACCGGGGCCAGGCGCGGGCTGCTCGGCCCCCGCCACGCGGGGCACACCGTGCCCACCGACGACCTCGGCGCCCTGTCGCTCCCGGTCGGCGACGACGGCGTGATCATCGGCGACGACGCGGAGGGGCGCCCGCAGCTGATCGGGTTCCACCGCCCGGTCCCGTACGACGTCACGCTGATCGGCGGGCTGTGGACGGCGCAGGTGCTGGCGCTGCGCGCCGCGGGCACCGGTGCGCGGGTGGCGGTCGAGACCGGCCGGGTGCAGGCCTGGACCACGCTGGCGCAGGCGGCGGGCGCCGGTCTCGAGTGCGTCTCCCTGTACGACGTGGGGCGGGTCCCGCCCACCGGTGCCACGGTCGGCAGCCCCGTGGTGGTCATCCGCGACTGCGGTATGCGACCGCCGCGCGGCCGGGTGATCTCCTCCCCCTGGCAGTCCGTGCTGACGCTGCTCCCCTATCTCAGCCCCGTGGCACCCCGGTTGATGCGTTCCTCGGCGCTCGTGGGCATCCAGCGGGTCTCGCCCGACGAGGCGCGGCAGATCGGCCGGATCCTGGGGCTCGCACCGGCCGAGAGCGAGGCGCTGCCGACGCTGGCGGACGGGGTGACGCTCTGGGTGGCGGGCCGCGACCACCACTGGGTGATGACGAGTGCGACGGACGCGGAGACCGGTCTGCTGGGTACAGCTCGCCGGATGGACTGATTCCTCTCCCGTTCGCCCCTCATGCGCCCCTTTCACCAGGGAGCATGGACCCCGCAACGACACACGGTTCGACAGTTCGATCGGAAGGGACGCCGGCATGGGCACCCAGCAGGAAAAGGACGAGCTCTACGCTCTCGACATCTCGGGCGTGGAGTGGCTGAGCGCGCCCGGCACCGAGGACGTCGAGGAGCGGGTCGAGATCGCGCATCTGCCCGGGGGCGCGGTCGCGATGCGCTCCTCCCTGGACCCGGACACCGTCCTGCGGTACACGGAGGCGGAGTGGCGGGCCTTCGTCCTGGGTGCCCGCGACGGTGAGTTCGACCTCAAGTAGGCGACGCATGCGGTACGAGGGTGGCGGCCGGGCCCGGCCGCCACCCTTCGCCGTTCTTTGCCGGGCGATACGGCCTGCCGGAGTTCGCCCCATGGCGATTAGGGTGGGTGGGGCGCGGCAGAAACCTGCGAGCGGGTTGTGCGCGTCGCAAGGGGGAGAGCCGGGCGTACCGGGCCCGATGAGACCGGTCGCCCCCACCCACCACGGCACAAGGGTGCTCGACCACACCAGGAGGCATAGTGAACAGCGATCGGGACGAGATCCGCGGCGGATGGAACACGCCCGTCGACGAGTCGTCCGACGCGGATCCCGCCGAGATGACGGGTGAGTTCACCATCGACTACACCCCTCCCGCCTGGTATACGCAGAACGCGGCAGGGGACTCGTCGGGAGGCGCGGGCTCCCACCTGGCACCGCCTCCGCCACCGCACGGGGCCCCGGTGTCCGTGCCGGAGCAGCCGTCCCAGGGCGGGTTCGACCCCAACTGGGCGCCTGTTCCTCCGGCGCCGCCCGCCCAGGCGGATGCCCCCGCCCACGCGGATGCCCCCGTCGGGCCGGCCGCCCCGGAGGCGCCCGCTCCCGTCGCCGATCCGGTCGGGCCCGTCGTTCCCGGTGTGCCGGCCGTTCCGGCCGCCTCCGCCGATACCTCCGGTGACCCGGGGCCGTTCGGTGGCGGGGATGTGGAGAGCGGCGCCACGATGCGGTTCTCCCCGGCCGCCCTGAAGCGCGAGATCGCCGAGCGCGAGGCGGCAGCGGCTTCCGCGGCTGAGGGGGAGGCGGGTAAGGGTACGGACTCCGGCCTGTCCGGTACGGAGCCGGGTTCGGCTTCCTCCCGTACGGAGTCGAGCTCCACGGACGCCGACGGTACGGACGCGGACCCGCGCACGGGCGCGGACGCGGACGGCGACTCGGACGCGTCGGCCACGGCTGATGCCCCGAAGCCCGCGGACTCCGCCGACGCGGCGGACCCGGCCGACGCGGACGACCACGGGGACGCCGGTGGGGACGGTGACCGCTCCCCCGGCGCCGAGGCAGACCTCCAGGCCGACGCCGTCCCGCAGGACGCCTCTCCCCAGGGCGCCCCGCCCGCCGCCCTGCCCGGACCGCAGCCCTCCGCCGCGCCGGTCCCGTGGTCCGCGCCCGCCGAGGGCGGCGCGCTGCCGCCGCTGCCGCCCGCCTTCCAGCCGGCGGCCCCGCAGCCCAGCGCCCCGCAGCCCGCGGCACAGTGGCCCGCCCCCGTGCCGCCCCAGGAGGCCCCCGGCGGTTACGGCTTCCCGCAGGCGCATCAGCAGCCCCAGCAGTTCCCCGGACAGGGCCCCCAGGGCGCGCCCCTGCCTCCCCAGGTCCCCCAGGGCGCGGGCGGCTACGGCTTCCCGCAGCAACAGCCGCACCAGCAGCTGCCCCCGCAGGGCGCCCCAGGCGGCTACGGCTTCCCGCAGGGCCAGCCGCACCAGCAGCCCGCCCCCAACCTGCCCGCGCCCGTCACCCCGGCCACCCCCCAACAGCCGCAGCCGTACCAGCAGCAGGGCCAGCAGCCGGGCCACCCCCAGCCGCCCCACGCCCAGCAGCCGGGACAGCAGCAAGGCCACCAGCGAGGCCACCAGCCGACCCACCAAGGCAGCCCGGACCAGCCCGTCGACCCCCGTGCCGGCGGCGCCTGGCCCACCCCGGTCACCCACGACCAGCGCGAGCGTTCCGTACCGGGCGCACCGCTCGGGTACACGGCGGCGGTCGAGCTCTCCTCCGACCGGCTCGTCCGGGGCAAGCAGAAGGCGAAGAGCAGCCGCAACCCCTCCGCCGCCTCCCGGTTCAAGCTGGGCGGCAAGAAGGAGGAGGCCGAGCGGCTGCGCAAGCTGGAGCTGATCCGTACGCCGGTGCTCTCCTGCTACCGCATCGCCGTCATCAGCCTCAAGGGCGGCGTCGGCAAGACCACCACGACCACCGCGCTGGGCTCGACCCTGGCCACCGAGCGGCAGGACAAGATCCTCGCCATCGACGCCAACCCGGACGCGGGCACGCTCGGGCGCCGGGTGCGGCGCGAGACCGGGGCCACGATCCGCGACCTCGTCCAGGCGATCCCGTACCTCAACTCGTACATGGACATCCGCCGGTTCACCTCGCAGGCCCCCTCCGGGCTGGAGATCATCGCCAACGACGTGGACCCGGCCGTCTCCACGGCGTTCAACGACGAGGACTACCGGCGCGCGATCGACGTACTCGGCAAGCAGTACCCGATCATCCTCACCGACTCGGGCACCGGCCTCCTCTACAGCGCCATGCGCGGCGTGCTGGACCTCGCCGATCAGCTGATCATCATCTCCACGCCCTCGGTCGACGGTGCCTCCAGCGCCTCCACCACGCTGGACTGGCTCTCGGCGCACGGGTACGCGGACCTGGTGCAGCGTTCGCTCACCGTCATCTCGGGCGTCCGTGAGACCGGCAAGATGATCAAGGTCGACGACATCGTGCAGCATTTCGAGACGCGCTGCCGGGGTGTCGTCGTCGTCCCGTTCGACGAGCACCTGGCGGCGGGCGCCGAGGTCGACCTGGACATGATGCGGCCGAAGACCCGTGAGGCGTACTTCAACCTCTCGGCCCTGGTCGCGGAGGACTTCGCGCGCGCCCAGCAGCAGCAGGGGCTGTGGACGGCGGACGGGCAGAACCCGCCCCCGCAGTACGCCCCGCCGATGCCGGGCCAGCAGGGCTACCCGGCACAGGGCCAGCCGTTCCCCGGCCAGCAAGGTCAGCAAGGCCAGCAGAGCCAGCAGCCCCACGCCCCACAACAGCACCAGCACCCCCAGGCCCCGCACCAGCAGCCCTACCCGCCGCAGCAGCAGCCGAGCGGCCCCGGCGGCCAGCAGCCGTACGCGCCCCAGCAGCCCGCCCCCGGCCAGCCCTACCCGCCGCAGCAGCCGTACCCCGGCCAGCAGGGTCACCCCGGCCACCCCGGTCAGCAGGGTCACCCCGGTCAGCAAGCTCACCAGGCCCAGCCGATCCCGGGTCAGCAGCCTTACCCCGGACAGCAGCAGCCCCAGCCGCCGTACGGGGGATATCAGCCGAGCACTCCCCAGCCCCCGCAGCAGCCCTACCCCCCGCAGCCCGGCCCGGCCGGACAGCAGAACGGGTGGCAGCAGGCGCCCCCCGCGCAGGCCCAGTCGGGTGGGCCGGCCCCCGCCGCGCCTCCGCAGGGACAGCCGGGCGGTCAGCCGGGTGGCCAGGACAACCCGGCAGGCCAGCCCGATCTGCAGGGTCCGGTGGATCCGGCCGGGTGGCAGCAGAGGCCTCCGCAGCCGCCGCAGGCTCCTCACCAGTAAGGCGTTAGAGGTCTCGACCAATGAGGGCCCGTACCGCTCGCGCGGTGCGGGCCCTCATCGCTGTTTTCCCAGCCCACACGCGGTTTGACGGACCGTTGACCAGCCTCGCGACCGCTGATAGACCTTCGCTTCACCAGCTGGCGAACCAGAGATCAACCCGCCCTCTCAAGCGAGTGATGACGCGAGGTCCCCGTCCATGGTCACAAGAGTCTCCTCCCGCACCCCCCGGCCCGGCAGGCGCCTGCGTACCCTGCTGGCCTCGGGCGCGGCCGCCCTGGCCCTCACCGCCGGCGCCGTCGTCCCGGGAAACCCGCTCGCGCCCGCGCCCTCCGAGGCCCGCGCCGACGACGGGAGGACGACGCTCACGGTCGCCGTCGCGCAGAGCGTCGACTCGCTGAGCCCGTTCCTCGCCCAGCGGCTGCTGAGCACGAGCATCCACCGGCTCATGTACGACTACCTGACCAACTACGACGCCAAGGACAACAAGGCGATCCCGGGGCTGGCCACCGCCTGGGAGCCGTCCGCGGACAAGCTGACGTGGACGTACACGATCCGGCCGGACTCGCAGTGGTCCGACGGGCAGCAGGCCACCGCCGAGGACGCGGCCTGGACGTTCAACAAGATGATGACCGACGAGGGCGCCGCCACCTCCAACGGCAGCTTCGTCGGCAACTTCGAGAAGGTGACCGCGCCCAGCAAGGACAAGCTGGTCATCCGGCTCAAGGAGCCGCAGGCCACCATGGCCGCGCTCGATGTCCCGATCGTGCCCCGGCACGTCTGGGAGAAGGTCGAGGACTTCTCCAAGTTCAACAACGACAAGGACTTCCCCGTCGTGGGGAACGGCCCGTTCATCCTGACGGACTACAAGGTCGACAGCTTCGTGAAGCTCAAGGCCAACAAGGACTTCTGGCGCGGCTCGCCCAAGTTCGACGAGCTGGTCTTCCGCTACTACAAGGACCAGGACGCGGCCGTCGCCGCCCTGCGCAAGGGTGAGGTCTCCTTCGTCGCGGGCAGCCCCAGCCTGACCCCGGCTCAGTCCGCCTCGCTGGAGAACGCCCCGGACATCAAGGTGAACGACGCCCCGGGCCGCCGCTTCTTCGCGATCGCCGTCAACCCCGGTGCCCGTACCAAGGACGGGAAGAAGTTCGGCGACGGCCACCCGGCGCTGCTGGACCAGAAGGTGCGGCACGCGCTGTTCATGGCGGTCGACCGCAAGACGATCATCGACAAGGTCTTCCAGGGCCACGCCGTCGAGGGCGAGGGGTACATCCCGCCACGCTTCTCCGACTACTTCTGGAAGCCCTCGGACAGCCAGAAGCTCGCCTACGACCCGGCGAAGGCCGCCGCCCTGCTGGACGAGGCCGGGTACCGGAAGAACAGCGCGGGCAAGCGCGTCGGCAAGGACGGCAAGCCGCTGGACTTCCGTATCCTCTGCCACGCCACCGACCCCAACGACAAGGCGATCGGCAAGTACCTCCAGGAGTGGTGGGGCGCGCAGGGCATCGGGCTGAAGGTCGACTGCCTCGACAACGTCTCCGACCCCTGGTACGCGGGTGAGTACGACCTCGCCTTCGACGGTTGGTCCGTCAATCCGGACCCCGACTTCGTCCTCTCGATCCACACCTGCGCCGCGCTGCCGTCGAAGGCGAAGGAGTCGGCCGCGACCGACAACTTCATCTGCGACAAGCAGTACGACGAGCTCTACAAGAAGCAACTGGCGGAGTACGACCCCGCCAAGCGGGCGGATCTTGTGCGGCAACTGGAGTCGCGGCTGTACGACACCGGGTACATGAACGTCATGGCGTACCCGAATGCCGTCGAGGCCTACCGCACCGACCACATCAGGTCCATCACCACCATGCCGGCGGCCGCGGGCAACATCTACGGCCAGGACGGCTACTGGAGCTGGTGGTCGGCGGTCCCTGCCGCAGGGGCCTCCTCGTCGTCCTCGTCCGACTCCGGTGGGTCCTCCACCGGGGTGCTCATCGGGGTCGGGATCGCCGTCGTCGTCCTCGCCGGTGGCGGACTGCTGTTCGCCATGCGTCGCCGCTCCACCGCGGAAGACCGTGAATAGTCCATGAGCTCAGAATCCACTCCCGCGCTGGTCAAAGGCGCGGCGGGCGTGGAGAGCACCGCATCCGGCGGCCCGGCTCCGGCCGGGCCGCCGGCCCGCTCGCCGCGCTCCCGCTCGACGGCCGCCTACCTCCGCTATGCGGCGGGCAAGCTGGCCGGGGCGGCCGTCTCCCTCTTCGCCGTCCTCGTCACCAGCTTCTTCCTCTTCCGGCTGATCCCGGGCGACCCGGTCAAGCAGATGACCGGCGGCCGCCAGGTGTCGACCGAACAGATCGCGGCGATGCGCCGCGAGTTCGGCCTCGACCTGCCTCTCTGGCAGCAGTTCACCCAGTACTGCGGCAAGGCCCTGACCGGCGACTTCGGGACGTCGTACCAGTTCCGGGCCCCCGTCATCGACAAGATCGCCGAGGCGCTGCCCGCAACGCTCCTGCTCACCGGCACGGCGTTCGTCATCTACACGCTGCTCGGCATCTGGCTCGGCGCCCGCTCCGCCTGGCGCAACGGCTCCGCCGGGGACCGGACCAACACCGCGTTCGCGCTGACGCTGTACTCGGTGCCCTCGTTCTGGCTAGGCCTGCTCCTCATCATCACCCTGTCGGTCGGCATCGGCCCGATCCCCGGGCTCTTCCCGACCGGCGGTATGGAATCCGGCTCCACCACCGGCTTCGACCGCGTCCTCGACGTCGCCCACCACATGGTGCTGCCCGTCATCACGCTCGTCGCGGTGGAGTACGCGCGCACGCTGCTGGTGATGCGTTCCTCGCTGCTGGACGAGATGGGCAGCGACTACCTGACGACAGCCAGGGCGAAGGGGCTGCGCGACGACCTCGTACGCCGGAAGCACGCCGTGCCGAACGCGATGCTGCCGACGGTGACGCTGCTCTTCGTGAACCTCGGTACGACAGTGGCGGGGGCGATCCTCGTGGAGACGGTCTTCTCCTGGCCGGGGCTCGGCGGCCTCTTCTACCAGGCGCTCAGCGTGCCCGACCTGCCGTTGGTGCAGGCGCTGTTCTTCGTGTTCGCCTCCGCGGTGATCCTGATGAACACGCTCGCCGATGTGATCTATCCGCTGCTGGATCCCCGGGTGGGCCGATGACTGTCACGACCGACAAAGCCGCGTCCTCACCGACGGACAGCCCGCGCGCCCTCGCCCGGGCCCGGCGGCGGCAGGCCGCCCTCCGCTTCTGGCGGCAGTACCGCACGCACCGGGCCGGACTCGTCGGCCTCGCCGTGCTGGCGGTGATCGCCCTCCTCGCGCTGACCGCACCCCTGCTGGTGGGGGCCGACTCGCAGAGCGTGACCAACGCCCCGGGCGGCCCGATGGAGGCGCCGAGCGGGGAATTCCCGCTCGGCACGGACCAGTTCGGGCGCAGCCTGCTCGCCCTGATGCTCTGGGGCACGCGGGTGTCGCTCACCGTCGGCCTGCTGGCCGCCTTCCTCTCCGTGGCCATCGGCACCCTGATCGGGATCACCGCAGGCCACTTCAAGGGCTGGTACGCCACCGTCATCATGCGGGTCACCGACTGGTTCCTGGTGATGCCGACCCTCGTTCTGGCCATCGCCCTGGCCACGGTCCTCTCCCGGTCCATCTGGACGACGATCCTGGCGATCGGCGTGACGACCTGGCCGACCACGGCCCGCCTGGTCCGGGCGCAGACGCTCTCGGTCGAGTCCCGCCCGTACATCGAACGCTCGCGGGCGCTCGGCGGCGGACACGGCCACATCATGTCCCGCCACGTCCTGCCGAACGTCATGCCCCTGGTGCTGGCCCAGACCACGCTGGTGATCTCCACCGCCATCCTCACCGAGGCGACCCTCGCCTTCCTCGGGCTCAGCGATCCGACGATCGTCTCCTGGGGCGGGCTGCTCCAGGACGCCCGTGAGGCCGGGGCGGTCAGCTCCGGCAACTGGTGGTACCTCGCCCCGCCCGGACTCGCCATCGCCGTGGTCGCGCTCGCCTTCACGCTCTGCGGCCGCGCCATCGAGTCCGTGCTCAACCCCAAGCTGGGGGTGTCCCGTTGACGGCAACAACCACGACCACTCCGCCGAACCCCGATCCTTCCGCCGCGCCAGACCTCTCGAAGCCCGTCGGTGACCCGCCGCTCCTGGAGGTGCGGAACCTGACGGTGACGTACGGCGGTGGGGCCGGCGCCGTCCCGGCCGTACGGGGGGTCGATCTGCGGGTGGAGGCCGGGCAGAAGCTCGGCATCGCCGGGGAGTCCGGCTGCGGCAAGTCCACGCTGGCCCTCGCCCTGCTCCGCCTCCTCCCCGCATCGGCCGAGCTGTCCGGGGAGATCCTGCTCGACGGCGAGGACATCCTCACCATGAAGTGGGGGCGGCTGCGGGCGGTCCGCTGGGCGGGCGCCTCCATCGTCTTCCAGGGCGCGATGCACTCGCTCAACGCGGTCCACCGGGTCGGGGACCAGATCGCCGAACCGATCCTGCTGCACAGCAAGGCCACCCCGGCAGCCGCCCGCAAGCGCGCCGGGGAGCTGCTGGAGCAGGTGGGTCTGCCCGCCGCCCGGGCCCAGGCGTACCCGCACGAGCTGTCCGGCGGTCAGCGGCAGCGCGTGATGATCGCGATGGCGCTCGCCTGCGATCCGCGCCTGATCGTCGCGGACGAGCCGACGACGGCCCTGGACGTGATGATCCAGGCCCAGATCCTGCGCCTGATCGAACAACTGGTGGCCGACCAGGACGTCGGGCTCATCATGATCAGCCACGACCTCGCGGTGCTCGCCGACACCTGCGACCGGCTCTCGGTGATGTACGCGGGCCGGGTCGTCGAGGAGGGCCCGGCCCGGGAGGTGTACGCGGAGGCCCGCCACCCGTACGGCCGGGCGCTCTCCGCCGCCTTCCCGAAGATCGGGGACCTCGCCTCCCGGCGCGCCCCACGCGGACTGCCGGGCGACCCGCCGGACCCGGCGGCGCTGCCGGACGGCTGTACGTTCCACCCGCGCTGCCCGGTGGCGCTGGACTCCTGCGCCACGGAGGACCAAGAGCTGCGCGAGGCCGGCGGCGAACGGCGGGCGGCGTGTGTGCTGGTGGACACGGACGGCAAGGCTAGGAGCACCTCATGAGCACGGCCCCCCTCGTCACCACCACCCCCCTCCTCAGCGCCGAAGCCCTGAAGGTCACCTTCCCGGGCCGGCGCGGGGCCGCCACCGCCCGCGCCGTCGACGGCGTCGACCTCGACATCCGGCCCGGCGAGATCGTCGCGCTGGTCGGGGAGTCGGGGTGCGGCAAGACGACACTGGCCCGCTCGCTGCTCGGCCTGGTCCCGCCCACCGCCGGCCGGGTCACCTTCGCGGGTGCGCCGCTGGACTACGCGGGCCGGGCGCTCAAGGCGTACCGGAAGCGCGTGCAGCTGGTGCTCCAGGACCCGAGCGGCTCGCTCAACCCGCGGCACACGGTGTACGACGCGGTGGCCGAGGGCCTGCGCATCCACGGGTACGCCGGGGACGAGCGGGCGGCCGTCTCGGAGGCCCTGTCCCGGGCCGGGCTGCGCCCCCCGGAGCGGTTCTTCCTCCGCTACCCGCACGAGCTGTCGGGCGGCCAGCGCCAGCGCGTCGTGATCGCCGGGGCGCTGGTCCTGGAGCCGGAGCTGATCGTGGCCGACGAGCCGGTGGCCTCCCTGGACGCGTCGGTACGGGGCGAGATCCTGGCCCTCATGCTGCGCCTCCGCGACGAACTGGGCCTCTCGGCCCTGGTCGTCACCCATGACCTCGGCCTCGCCTGGAACATCGCGGACCGGGTGGCGGTCATGTACCTCGGCCGGATCGTCGAGACGGGCCCGGTCGAGCAATTACTGACGGCCCCTCAACACCCGTACACGCAAGCCCTGCTGTCCGTCCTTCCCGAGGCGGAGGGCGAACCGGTCGTCCTGACCGGCGAGCCCCCGGACCCCTCGAAGCTCCCGTCCGGCTGCCGCTTCCACGTCCGCTGCCAGGTCCTCGCCTCGGGCGAGGCGGAGCGGGCCGGGGTGGCGGAGGCCTGCCGCACGGTGGACCTGCCGGTGCTGAACGGCGGGGCGGACACCCAGGTGGCGTGCCACTGGGCGGCGGCGTGCGGCGCTAAGGCGTGATGCCGTGGTGGATCGCCCCCGTCAGCTCGCCGAGCGGACGCCCCGTGCCGCCCCAGCGGTGCTGAATGATCTCGGCCGCGATGGAGACCGCTGTCTCCTCCGGCGTACGGGCTCCGAGGTCGAGGCCCACGGGTGAGGCGAGGCGGGCGAGTGCCGCCTCGTCCACCCCGGCCTCGCGCAGCCGGGCGAGGCGCTCGTGGTGGGTGCGGCGGCTGCCCATGACCCCGATGTACGCGGCCGGAGTACGCAACGCGGCGACCAGCAGCGGCACATCGAACTTCGGGTCGTGGGTGAGGACGCAGATCACCGTACGGGCGTCGACGTCGGTCGCCTCCAGATAGTCGTGCGGCCAGGCGCGGACGACCTCGTCGGCGACCGGGAAGCGTTCCCGGGTGGCGAAGGCGGGGCGGGCGTCGCAGACGGTGACCCGGTAGCCGAGGAACGAGCCGATGCGGGCGGTGGCCGCCGCGTGGTCGATGGCGCCGAAGACGAGCATGCGGGGCGGCGGGGCGTACGTCCGGACGAAGACGGACACCTCGGCCATCCGGCGCTGACCGTGCGCCCCGTACCACTGGATGCCGGTGAGGCCCTGCTCCAGCAGCCCGCGGGCGTCGTCCGTGACGGCCGCGTCCAGCCCCTCCGTACCGAGCGTGCCGGAGACATCGGTGGCGCGGACGACCAGGCGGGCGCCGGTCCCGGCCGCGCCGCCGGACAGGACCGTGGCCTCCGCGACCGGCACATCGGCGGCGATCAGGTCCAGCAGCGCCGCGAGCTCCGCCAGCTCGGTTTCCGACGCGTACGCGCGCACCAGCACCTCGATCGTGCCGCCGCATGTCAGCCCGACGCCGAACGCCTCGTCGTCGCTGATCCCGTACGACACCACGCGCGGCGCCGCCCCGGCGAGCGCCTCGCGGGCGACCTCGTACACATCGCCCTCGACGCAGCCCCCGGAGACGCTGCCGAGCACCGTGCCCGCCGCGTCGACCGCCATGACGGCGCCCGGGTCGCGGGGCGCGCTGCCGTGCACGGCGACGACGGTCGCCAGGGCGAGGGGGACGCCGTCGGCGCACCGGGCACGGAGGTCGGGCAGGATGTCGCGCACCCTGTCAGCATCCGTCGTCCCGGGGCAGTCCGCACGCCCCCGGCGTACGTCAGTGGGTGCGGTCGTACGCGGCGATCAGCTCGCTGCACCGCTTCACGTCGCCGGCCATCGCCACCAGGAGGTCGTCGATCGTGTCGAACTTCAGCATGCCGCGTACGTACGCGAGGAAGTCGACAGCCACGTGCAGCCCGTACAGGTCCAGGCCGACGCGGTCGATCGCGTACGCCTCCACCGTCCGCTCGGTGCCGTCGAACTGCGGGTTGGTGCCGACCGAGATCGCGGCGGGCATCGACTCACCCGCCACCTCCAGCCAGCCCGCGTAGACGCCGTCGGCGGGGATCGCGGTGTGCGGGAGGGTCTCCACGTTGGCCGTGGGGAAGCCCAGTTCGCGGCCGCGCTGTGCGCCGCGGACCACGATGCCCTCGACGCGGTGCGGGCGGCCGAGGATCTCGGCGGCGCCCGCGACATCGCCCTCGGAGACGAGGCGGCGGGTCAGGGTGGAGGAGAACGGCTGGCCGCCGCCCGCCTCGCCGGTCACGAACAGGTCGATGACCTCGACGGTGTAGTCGTAGGTGGCGCCCAGCTCGGTCAGCAGCGCGACGTTCCCGGCGGCCTTGTGGCCGAAGCGGAAGTTGGGGCCCTCGATGACGGCCTTGGCGTGCAGCTTGTCGACGAGGACCTTCACGATGAAGTCGGCGGGCGACAGCTTCGAGAA
This sequence comes from Streptomyces cyaneofuscatus, assembly GCF_033109485.1. Lineage (NCBI taxonomy): Bacteria > Bacillati > Actinomycetota > Actinomycetes > Kitasatosporales > Streptomycetaceae > Streptomyces > Streptomyces cyaneofuscatus. The sequence continues at coordinate 1,908,552 of NZ_CP137002.1, forward strand.
CTCCGCGGTGAACGGCAGGATCAGCACCGCGTCCACTCCCAGCTCCGCCATGAGTTCGGCGCGGCGGTGGTGCGGGGCGAGCAGCGGCGGGTGGCTGCCGGGGCGGACGACCTCGCTGGGGTGCGGGTCGAAGGTCACGACGACCGACGGAACGCCCAGCTCACGGGCGCGCTCGACGGCCCGGCCGATGATCAGCTGGTGTCCGCGGTGCACGCCGTCGTAGGAGCCGATGGTGACGACGCTGCGTCCCCAGTCCTGGGGGATGTCCTCCAAGCCACGCCAGCGCTGCACTGTGACCGCTCCTCGCCCGAACCTGTGTACGTGTGTATGTATGCCGATTACGCAGGTCTAAGACTGCCATGCTCACGCCCCGCCGCCTGCATCGGCATCGGCATCGCCCGACGTGATGTCTCCAACGCCTCCACCGTGCGCCGGGCGCTGGGGCCCACCACCGCCGCCCACTCCTGCGGGGCGTCGGCGAGCCAGCGGATCACGAGGGCGCCGAATCCGGGCACGTCCCGGGCGAGCTCGACCAGGCGGCGGTCGAAGCGGGCGGCGCCTTCGGGGGTGCGGACGAGGAGCATGCCGGCGCGGTGGACGAGGGCGCGTGTACGGATCTCCGGGCGGGCCCCCGCTCCGGCCGCGGCGGCCTGGAGGAGGGCGTCCAGGACGTCCGGGTCCCGTCCGGTGGTCTGCTCGAACTCCAGCAGGACCTCCAGCAGCTCGGCCCGCAGCGGCCGGGAGGCGGTGGACCCGGCCCCGGCGAGCACCCGGGCCAGGGCGGCGCGGACCGGCGGCGGGGCGGGACGGTCCCGCAGCAGCCCGGTGACCAGGGGGAGGAGCAGGGCGCGGGCGGCGGGGCCGTGTTCGAGGCGGAGGTCGACGTACTCGGCGGCGTGGGTGCCGTCCTCGGGGTGGGCGTCGATGTACTCGCGTACGAGCCCGGCGACGTGCAGCGCGAGTGCGGGCGTGTCGAGTCCGGCGAGGGCCCGCAGGACCGCCGCCGCGCCGTCGCCGGGGCGGGCCAGGCGGGCGCGGAGGGCGGCGAGCACCGGCTCGGGGTGGAGGGGGAAGACCTCGGCGAGCAGTTCCACGGGGAGGCGGGGGTCGCCGTGGGCGAAGAGGCGGAGCGCCTGCGGGAGGTGGCGGCCCCGGCTCTTCGGGTCCCGGACGAGGAGGGTGAGGGCGGCGGCGTGCAGCTCCCTGTCCTCGGGGCGCGCCAGCAGGATCCCGGCGGCGGACCTGAGCAGCGCCCGGTCGCCGTCGGCGGTGATCCGGGGCTGGAGGAGTCCGGCGTACCGAGCGGCGGCGGAGCGGCGGGCCGGGCGGTCCTCGTCGCGGGCCCAGCGCTCGACGGCCCGGCAGAGCGCGGTGGGCTCGTCCTCGGCAAGGGCGGCGAGCAGCTCCCCGGCCCGGGTGTGCGGGGTGGCGACCAGGGCGTCGGTCAGGTCGTCGACGGCCAGGTCGCGGCGGGCGTGGAGCAGGGCCTGCGCGGCGGCGGCCACGGTGGGGCGCAGTTCCTCGTCCGGCGCGTCGGGGCCGCCGATCAGCAGCGGGCGCTCGTCGGTGAACCAGCGGCAGAGCAGCGGCAGGACCACGGGCGCGTTGAGCGTGAGGCGGCGGGCCACGGCGTCCAGGTACCGCTCGTCGCCGTCGGTGCGGGGCACCCCGTCGGCGGGGACGAGGCGGCGCAGGAGGTCGATCCGGTCCTCCTCGGGCAGCCGGAGCCGCCGCCAGAACCAGGGCCCGAACTCGCTGTACGCCCCCGGGCCCACCGGTCCCCCGGCGGCGTCGGCCGAGCGGCGGGTGATGCGCCCGGCGAGGACCCGCAGGACACCGAGGTACGGGCGGGCGTCGGGCACCCGGAGCAGGCTGCCGCCGAGGAGGTGGGCGGCCCACCAGGCGGCGTCCTCGTCGCAGGGGCGTCGGGGACGGTGCCCTTCGCCGTGTCGCGCCTCCTCACGCTGGCCTGCGCCGTGCCGCCCCTCGTCGCGGGGGCCTTCGCCGTGGTGTCCGTCCGCCCACAGCCGGTCCAGCGCCTCGATCAGGTCGGCCATCCGGTGCGCGAGCGCGGCGGTCCCCTGGCGGCGGCCGAGGAGCACCATCGCCTGGATCACCGGCCCGATCCGGTGCCGGGGCACGGGCAGGGAGCGCGGCTCCCCCTCGGTGGGGCCGCTCGGCAGGCGCACCACCGCCCCGCTCCCCCGGTGCCAGCGGTGCACCAGGGAGCGCAGCGCCGCGTCCAGGTCCAGATGCGCGCCCTGCACCCAGTCACCCAGCTCCTCGTGGGCGAAGCGATAACCGGCCCCGGCGGGCACCAGGAGCCCCTCCGTCAGCACGGCCGAGGCCCACCCGGTGCGCCAGGGGAAGACCTCCTCGAACGCCTCCCGGTCCAGCTCCCCCTGCCCCGGGCCCAGACAGCGCCGGGCCGCCTCGTGGACCTGTCCCGCGACCCAGGCGGCCAGCCGACGGACGGCGGTGCCCCGGGGCTGTTCACCGGCGGCGGCCGCGATCCGGACCGCGATGCGCACGCACATGAGGTCCAGGTGGGCGCCGAAGACGTCCTCGGTGTCGGGGCGGCCCGGAACGCCGGGCGGCAGGGCCTCGCGGACCTCGGCGAGCAGCCGCAGGGTGAGCGGGTGCCGGTCGTGGCCGGGCGCGAGAGCGTGCGGCGGGATACCGAGGCGCTCCTTGGCCCGGTCGGCCTGGTCGGGGGTGAGGTCGGCCAGGCGCAGGGAGGGGGGCAGCGCCCGGGCGGGGCGGTGGGGGCGGTGCAGGGCGCCGGGCGGATAGAGGGCGCCCGCTGTCTCCCAGTGCTCGGGGCGGCAGGCGACGACGAGCCGGACGCCGTGCTCGCGCAGCCAGCCGGCGGTGTTCGCGGTCCATTCGGGGAGTCGGTGGGCCAGCAGCGGCGGCATCTCCTCGGGGCCGTCCAGGACCACGAGGAGGGGGTGGCCGGCGTCGGCGGCGAGCGCGGCGATCCGGTCCGCGGTGGCCGTCGCCATGTCGCCGAGGGCCCCGGCCGCGGTGACGATCCGGGCCGAGCGGGTCAGCGTACGGTCCGCCGCTTCGGCGACCGAGGTGTCGTCGGCGAGCAGGTCGGCACCGCGCAGCCAGAGCGTGGGGGCGGGCGCCGCGCCGTCGGCCCGGCGGGCGGCGAGGGCGGCCAGCTCGGTGGTGCGGCCGGTACCGGGTCCGCCGACGAGGCCCAGGACCGTGCCCGTACCGGTGGCGAAGGCGGCCAGCTCGGCGTGGATGTCCTCGCGCTCTACCGGGGCGGTGCGTGCCTTGGGCCCGTCCGCCGAGCCGACGGAGGTGGCGGTGAGCTGGAGGGCCCCGGCGAGGTTGAGGTCGGGGCCGTAGGCGGGGGCGGCGGTGGCGTTGCGCGCGAGGAGGGCGTCGAGGGCGGGGTCGGCGCCGCGCGGGATGGGGAGGGCGAGCCCGGCGGCCTCGTACGGGGTGGTGAGGGCGGTGCACAGGAGGCCGAGGACCGCGCCCGTGGCCGGGTCGGTGACCGGTCCCCCGATGGCCGCGCCGCCGGAGCGCAGGGCGTCGCGCCCGTCGGTGCCGAGGGCCAGTTCCAGGGCGGCCGGAACGGGGTGGCCGCAGCCGTCCGGGGCGGTGTAGGTGGCGGGGGCCGTGCCGAGGACCCGGGCCTCACGGCGACCGTGGGCGGCGATCCCGACGTAACTGCCGGGCTCAATCCGCTCCCGTACGGCGATGGGCAGCGGCTCCACGTCGAGGGTTCCGGAGCCGCCCGTACGCAGGAGGGCGAGGCCGAGGGCGGGGAGCGCGGTGATGTCGTCGGGGCCGACGGAACAGGTGCGGCCGTCGGTGCCGTGGAGGACGTACGGGCCGGAGGCGGCGGTGGCCTGGTGGGCGGTGACCACCGTGCCGCGGTCGTCCGCGACGAAGCCCGTCCCGCGCGGCCGGCCGGCCTGATCACAGATTCTCACCAGCGTCGACCGGTCCCCACTGCCCATGGTCCGACGGTAGGCCGCCGGTGATCTCCAGGAGCGCGCGGACGGGGAACGCGCCCCCCGCGCCCCTGGTATTCACTCCGAGCGCCCGTCCGATGGGGTGAATAGCCGTGTCCTGGCGGAGCAGAGATGGTCCCGGGGTGGGGAAGGTGGAGCGGGCACCGGGTGGGGGGTGGTGCCCGCTCCACACACCGAGCGGGAGCGGTTCAGGCGAAGACGGCGAGGCTCTTGGCCTTGCCCTTCTCCTCCTCCACGAGCACGAGGAACGTCCCGTCGGGCCCGAAGACCGCGACCGGTCCCGGGGGGTACGCGGGCATGTCCAGCCGTACGCCGTTGAGGAGCAGCTTGGCGCGCTTCTCGTCCACGTCCCAGCGGGAGAAGGCGGAGGCGGCCGCGTCCGCGACGGGCATCACCGTCAGCTCCTCCTGGTGCTGGTCCAGGGTGCGGGCCGCGTCCAGTCCGTACGGGCCGACCCGGGTGCGGCGCAGGGCCGTCAGATGGCCGCCGACACCGAGCCCGGCACCGAGGTCCCGGGCCAGTGCGCGGATGTACGTCCCCGAGGAGCAGACGACGGAGACGACCAGGTCCATGACCGGGGTGCCGTCCTCGGCGACGGCCTCGCGGACGTCGTAGACGCGGAAGGAGGAGACGGTCACCGGGCGGGCCGGGATCTCGAACTCCTCGCCGCCGCGCACCCGCGCGTAGGACCGCTTGCCGTCGATCTTGATGGCGCTGACCTTGGACGGGACCTGCATGATCGCGCCGGTCAGGGCCGCCACGCCTGCGTCGATGGACTCGCGGGTCACGCCGGACGCGTCGGTGGAGGAGGTGATCTCACCCTCGGCGTCGTCGGTGACGGTGTCCTGGCCGAGCCGGATCGTGCCCAGGTACTCCTTCTCGGTCAGCGCGAGGTGGCCGAGCAGCTTGGTGGCCCGCTGGACGCCGAGCACGAGGACTCCGGTCGCCATCGGGTCGAGCGTTCCGGCGTGGCCGACGCGGCGGGTCCGGGCGATGCCGCGCATCTTGGCCACGACGTCGTGCGAAGTGAAGCCGGACGGCTTGTCGACGATGACAAGGCCGTCCGGCGTGGTGGTCTGCTCGGTCATGCGGAGGCGGGGCCCTCGTTCTTGTCGGTCGAGCCGGGGGTCTCCGCCTCGTCGTCCTCGTCCTCGGGCTTGCGGTACGGGTCGGCGTCGCCAGCGTACTTCGCGCCCGTGGAGACCTCGCGCACCTCGGCGTCCTTGGCGCGCGCCTTGTCGAGGAGGTCCTCGATGGTGCGGGCGTTGTCCGGGAGGGCGTCCGGGACGAAGGCCAGGCTCGGCGTGAACCGGACCCCGGTCTGCCGGCCGACCTCGGAGCGGAGGACGCCCTTGGCGCTCTCCAGCGCCGCGGCGGAGGCCGCGCGCTCCTCGTCGTCGCCGTAGACCGTGTAGAAGACCGTGGCCTCCCGCAGGTCGCCGGTGACCCGGGCGTCCGTGATCGTCACGAATCCCAGCCGCGGATCCTTGATTCGCCGGTCCAGGGTCTCCGCGACCACGACCTGGATGCGATCGGCCAGCTTGCGGGCCCGCGCGTTGTCGGTCACCGGTCCGTCACTCTTCCTTCTGATTTCGCTTGCGTGTCAGTCTTCGTCACTGTGCAGCCGCCGTCTCACCGAGAGCAGCTCCACCTCGGGGCGGGCGGCCACCAGCCGCTCGCACCGGTCCAGCACGTCCGTCAGGTGTCCGGTGTCACCGGAGACCACGGCGAGGCCGATCTCGGCCCTGCGGTGGAGATCCTGCCCGCCGGTCTCCGCCGCACTCACCGCGTACTTGCGCTGGAGTTCGGCGACGATCGGACGGACGACGGAGCGTTTCTCCTTCAACGACCGTACGTCGCCGAGGAGCAGATCGAAGGACAGGGTCCCCACATACATGTGTGTCCGGATGTCCCGCCGGTTCGGGTTCGTGCCCCGCCAGAGCTTGGCGGGAACATCAGAACCGTACCGGAACGGCCGGGGCCGATCGACGGAAATACGACCCGTCGACCGGCCCCGACCGTGGTGGCCGGGCTCCGGGGGCGAACCCCCGGAACCCCGCCGAATCCCAGCGGATCCTTGCGGACCCGAGGTGGATCAGCCTCGCGGCTTCTCGCGCATCTCGTACGTCGCGATGACGTCGTCGATCTTGATGTCGTTGAAGTTTCCGAGGTTGATACCGCCCTCGAAGCCTTCGCGGATCTCGGTGACGTCGTCCTTGAAGCGGCGCAGACCGGAGATGTTGAGGTTCTCCGCGATGACCTTGCCATCGCGCAGCAGGCGCGCCTTGGTGTTGCGCTTGACCTCGCCGGAGCGGACCAGCACACCGGCGATGTTGCCCAGCTTGGACGAGCGGAAGATCTCGCGGATCTCCGCCGTGCCGAGCTCGACCTCTTCGTACTCCGGCTTGAGCATGCCCTTGAGGGCCGCTTCGATCTCTTCGATCGCCTGGTAGATGACCGAGTAGTACCGGACGTCCACGCCTTCGCGCTCGGCCATCTGCTCGGCACGCCCTGCGGCGCGCACGTTGAAGCCGATCACGATGGCGTCGGAACCCGTCGCCAGGTTGATGTCCGACTCGGTGACCGCACCCACACCGCGGTGCAGGACCCGGATGTCGACCTCTTCACCGACGTCGAGCTGGAGCAGCGAGGACTCGAGAGCCTCCACCGAACCGGACGCGTCGCCCTTGATGATGAGGTTGAGCTCCTGGACCAGACCGGCCTTGAGCGCCTCGTCCAGGTTCTCCAGGGAGAACCGGACACCCTTGCGGGCGAAGTTGGCGTTGCGCTCGCGGGCGGCACGCTTCTCGGCGATCTGACGGGCCGTACGGTCCTCGTCGACGACCAGGAAGTTGTCGCCGGCGCCCGGGACGTTGGTGAGACCGAGCACCAGGACGGGGGTCGAGGGACCCGCTTCCTGCACGTTCTGACCGTTGTCGTCGAGCATGGCGCGCACGCGGCCGTAGGCGTCGCCCACGACCATCGTGTCGCCGATGCGCAGCGTTCCGCGCTGGACCAGGACGGTCGAGACGGCACCGCGACCGCGGTCGAGGTGGGACTCGATCGCAATACCCTGCGCGTCCTGGTTCGGGTTGGCCCGCAGGTCGAGCGAGGCGTCGGCGGTGAGGACGACGGCCTCCAGCAGCGCCTCGATGTTGAGGCCCTGCTTGGCGGAGATGTCGACGAACATGGTGTCGCCGCCGTACTCCTCGGCCACCAGACCGAACTCGGTGAGCTGACCGCGCACCTTGGTCGGGTCGGCACCCTCGACGTCGATCTTGTTGACCGCGACCACGATCGGCACCTCGGCCGCCTTGGCGTGGTTCAGCGCCTCGATCGTCTGGGGCATCACACCGTCGTTGGCCGCCACCACGAGGATCGCGATGTCGGTCGACTTCGCACCACGGGCACGCATGGCGGTGAACGCCTCGTGACCCGGGGTGTCGATGAAGGTGATCTTGCGCTCTTCGTCGTTGACGTCGGTCGTGACCTGGTAGGCACCGATGTGCTGGGTGATGCCACCGGCCTCGCCCGCGACCACGTTGGTCTTGCGGATCGCGTCGAGGAGTCGGGTCTTACCGTGGTCGACGTGACCCATGACGGTCACGACCGGCGGACGGGAGACCAGGGCCTCTTCGCCGCCCTCGTCCTCGCCGAACTCGATGTCGAAGGACTCGAGCAGCTCGCGGTCCTCCTCCTCGGGGCTGACGATCTCCAGGACGTAGTTCATCTCGTCCGCGAGAAGCCGGAGCGTCTCGTCGGAGACGGACTGCGTCGCCGTGACCATCTCGCCGAGGTTCATCATCACGGCGACGAGCGACGCCGGGTTGGCGTTGATCTTCTCCGCGAAGTCGGTGAGCGAGGCACCGCGCGACAGCCGGACAGCCTGTCCGTTGCCGCGAGGCAGCATGACGCCGCCGACGGACGGGGCCTGCATGGCCTCGTACTCCTGGCGCCTCTGCCGCTTCGACTTACGGCCACGACGCGCCGGACCGCCGGGACGGCCGAACGCACCCTGCGTGCCACCACGGCCACCGGGACCACCCGGACGACCGCCGAAGCCGGGACGACCGCCGAAGCCGCCGCCGCCACCGGGACGACCGGCACCGCCGCCGCCACCGCCGGGACCGGCCGGACGGCCGGCGAAGCCGCCGCCACCGCCACCGCCGGGACGACCGGCGAAGCCGCCGCCGCCACCGGGACGACCGGCACCGCCGCCGGGACGACCGCCCGCACCGGGACCACGGCCACCGCCGGGGCCACCACCGGGACGCGGGCCGGCAGCGGGACGCTGCGGCATCATGCCCGGGTTGGGACGGTTACCGGCGGGACCGCCGCCGGGACGCGGGGCCTGCGGGCGGGGCATGCCGCCCGGAGTGGGACGGGCACCGCCCTGACCCTGACCGCCCTGGGGGCGCGGGGCGCCGCCGGGGCCGCCCTGGGGACGCGGGGCGCCGGGGCGCTCCTGGCCGCCACCGGGGCGCGGGGCACCGCCGGGACGGGGCGCCGAGGGGCGCGCCATGCCGGTGGAGCCGCCGGAGGTGAAGGGGTTGTTGCCCGGACGGGGACCGGCCGGACGGGCGCCGCCGGGGCGCGGGGCGCCCTGGCCGGCGGGACGCGCGGGGCGGTCGCCGCCACGCTGGCCGCCCTCGCGGGCTCCACCGTCACGCTGGCCGGCGTCGCGCTGACCGCCGGCCGGAGCCGGACGGGCCGGACGCGGGCCGGGGGTGGCACCCGCGGGACGCGGGGCCTGGGGCTGCTGGGGGGCGGCCGGCTGGGCCGGAGCCGGAGCCGAGAACTCGGCGGCCGGGACCGGGGTCACCGGGGCCGCCTTCGGCGCGGGCTTCGGGCCCGGACGGGGGCCCGCCGACGGCGCGGAAGGCGCCGCGGGGGTGCTGGTCTCCGGGGCCTCGGCGGCGGCCGGCTTGGGGGCCGGTGCGCCGGGCTTCGGGGCAGCGGGACGTGCCGCAGCGGCCGGGGAGGGCGCTGCGGGCTTTGCGGGCGTCGCCTTGCGGGGCGCGCCAGGCTTGGCAGCGGACTTGCCGGCGTTGCCGCCGGGCCCCTGCAGTGCGTCGGTCAACTTACGTACAACCGGCGCCTCGATCGTCGAGGACGCCGAACGGACGAATTCACCGAGTTCTTGGAGCTTGGCCATGACGACCTTGCTCTCGACGCCGAACTCCTTGGCGAGTTCGTATACCCGGACCTTAGCCACTTCGCTCCTTTTAGGTCCGGGTTACCGCCGGACCGTCGCTACTTCATGGGCGTACTCATCGCGTACTCATCGAGTGCTCATCGCAATCTCGACCTACTTCCAACTCGCGAGGTACCTGACCGCACGGGGACCCGTGCCGTTCACGTTCTTTCTTACGGTGTCACCCGCTCGACGAACCGCGTGAGTGCCGCGGTGTCGAACGGCCCCTTGGCCTTGAAGGCCCGGGGGAACGCCCGGCGGCGAACCGCCAGGTCGAGACAGACAGAGGTGGGGTGCACATAAGCACCCCGGCCGGGCAGCGTACCGCGTGGATCAGGGGCGCAGGCGCCCTCGTCCACCACGATGCGCAGCAGCTCGCTCTTGGCCACTCGCTCCCGGCATCCCACACAGGTTCGCTCGGGACAAGCGCCAGCTTGCGTCCGGCCAGACACGTTTAAGTCTACCTCCCCGCACCGACCTCACCCCTTTGGGGCAAAAATCGAACGGATGTTGTCGTGATCTCAGCGGCGTACGGCCAAGATCTATTCCCTGGAGCGGCTCCGGGTCAACGCCTTTCCGAGCGCTCCCGGGCCCGCTCGGCCCGCTCGCGGTCGGCGTTCTCGCGCTCCTCGTCCGTCTCGGTGTCGGGACGGATGTCGATACGCCAGCCGGTGAGGCGGGCGGCGAGGCGGGCGTTCTGGCCCTCCTTGCCGATCGCCAGAGACAGCTGGTAGTCCGGCACGGTGACGCGGGCGGAGCGGGCGCCGAGGTCGACGACCTCGACCTTGCTCACCCGAGCGGGCGAGAGCGCGTTGGCGACCATCTCGGCCGGGTCGTCCGACCAGTCCACGATGTCGATCTTCTCGCCGTGCAGCTCGGCCATGACATTGCGCACCCGGCTGCCCATCGGGCCGATGCAGGCGCCCTTGGGGTTCAGTCCCGCACGGGTGGAGCGAACGGCGATCTTCGTGCGGTGTCCGGCCTCGCGGGCGATGGCCTCGATGACCACCGAGCCGTCCGCGATCTCCGGGACCTCCAGCGCGAAGAGCTTCTTCACCAGGTTGGGGTGGGTGCGCGAGAGCGTCACCGACGGGCCGCGGACGCCCTTGGCGACCCGGACGACGTACGTACGCAGACGCAGGCCGTGGGTGTACTCCTCGCCCGGGACCTGCTCCTGCACCGGCAGGATGGCTTCCAGCTTGCCGATGTCGACCAGGACGTTCTTGGGGTCCTTGCCCTGCTGGACGACGCCGGTGACGACATCGCCCTCGTGTCCGGCGTACTCGCCGAAGGTCTTGTCGTCCTCGGCGTCGCGCAGCCGCTGCAGGATGACCTGCTTGGCGGTGGTCGCGGCGATACGGCCGAATCCGGAGGGGGTGTCGTCGAACTCCTTGGGCTCCTGGCCCTCTTCGAGGTCGGCCGGGTCCTCCTTGGCCCACACGGTGACGTGGCCGTTCGCGTCCAGTTCGACGCGCGCCCGGCGGTGGCTGCCGTCGGTGCGGTGGTACGCGATGAGGAGGGCCGACTCGATCGCCCCGACGAGCACGTCGAAGGGGATCTCCTTGTCCTGCGCCAAGCCCTTCAGAAGCTTCACATCGATGTCCACGGCTACGCCTCCTCTTCCTTCTTGTCCTTGCGGTTGAATTCGATCTCCACGCGCGCCTTGGCGATCTCGTCGAAGGCGAGGCGGCGGGACGTGGGCTTGCGGCCCTTGACGCCGGGCACTTCGAGGTCCAGCCCGTCCTCGTCGACGGCGAGGATGCGGGCGACCAGCTCACCGGATCCGTCGGCGGCGAGGTGGAAGCGGGCCAGCCGGCCGGTGGCGCGTACGTAGTGGCGGGGCTCGGAGAGCGGGCGCTCGGCGCCCGGGGAGCTGACTTCGAGGACGTACTCGCCCTCGCCCATCGCGTCGGTCTCGTCCAGCTTCTCGGAGATCGCGCGGCTCAGCTCCGCGCAGGTGTCCAGCTCGACGCCCTGGTCGGAGTCCACGATGACCCGCAGCACTCCACGTCGGCCGGCCCGGGACACCTCGATCTCCTCGAGGTCCAGCTGCTGCGCGCTGACGAGCGGTTCCAGCAGCCCGCGCAGCCTCTCGCTCTGGGTGGTGCTCATCCGGGTGACTCCTCGGCCGCGTGTGCTGTTGTGGGGATCGTGGTGTGTCAGGTCAAAGGGTATCCGGTCGCCAGGGGTGTTGCCGTCCGCCTGCCCTGTCACCGCGGGTACGCTCGCCTGCGGTGATCAGTTCAGGACAGATCCTGTCAGGATCGGTCCCGGCCCGAAGGAGAAACGTGCGGCGCACGGGGACGACCCGCAGGGGGGCGCTCACCGCGACGGGGGCTTTCGCACTGGGTGCGGTGCTGACCGGCTGCGGGGGCGACGAGGAGACCAAGGGCCGGAGCGGCCCCGTCCGCACCGAGGCCGAGGCGGTCCGGGTGGAGAAGGCCCTGCGGACGGCGGCGGCGCGCACCGCCGCCCTGACGCTCGCCCAATACGACCTGGCGGCCGAGGCCCATCCGGCGCTCGCGGAGGGCCTGGCGCCCTTGCGGACCGCCGTACGGGAGCACACCAAGGCCCTGTCGGCGGGTGCCCGGAAGGCCGCGGCCCCGCCCGCGCCCGGTCCGGTGTCGGCCGACGCGCGGACCGCGGTGAAGGAGCTGGCCGCCGCCGAGCGCCGCCGAGCCGACGACCACGCCGAGGCCCTGCTCACCGCGGAACCGGAGCTGGCCCGGCTGCTGGCCTCGGTGGCCGCGGCCGCGGCGGTCCACGCGTACCTGCTGACCGAGCTGGCCAAGGAGACCGCGTCATGACCCTTCCCGCCGAGGACGAAGCCCCCTCCCCCGCCCTCACCGCCACGCAGACCGCGCTGGCCGCCGAACACGCGGCCGTCTACGGGTACGGCGTGCTCGGCGGCCGGGTCGCCGGGAAGCGGCGCACCGAGGCGAACGCGGCGTACGACGGGCACCGCGCGCGCCGGGACGCGCTGATGCGCACCGTGCGCGACCTGGGCGGTGCGCCGGTCGCCGCCGACGCCGCGTACGCTCTGCCCTTCGCGGTTACCGACACCGCGTCGGCACTGCGCCTCGCCGCCGTCCTGGAGGACCGGGTGGCGGGCGTGTACTCCGATCTCGTACGGGCCACCGAAGGGCCCGCGCGCGCCGACGCGGCGGGCGCACTGCGGGAGGCGGCCGTGCGGGCGGCCCGCTGGCGGGGCGGCAACGTAGCCTTTCCGGGGCTCGCCGAGCGGGCTCCGGGCGCCGGTCCGGCCGAGAAGACGGGTCCGGTAGGGGCCGCGGGAGCCGACGGCACGGGCTGACGAAGGACGGAAAGGGAACAACGGACGTATGGGTTTCGAACCGCCGCAGCGCCTGGTGCGCGCGCTCGGCGAGATGTACGGGGACGGTGCGGCGGCCGCGTGGCTGGACCGCCTCCCCACGCTCACCGAACAGGCGATCGACGCCGCCGGGCCGGACCTCACCGTGGAGCGGGTGGCCGCCCCCGGCGGGCGCAGCGCCTTGGTGCTCCTGGTCCGGCAGGCCGACGGGACCCCGGCCGCGCTGAAGATCGCCCCGCCGCCCGCCGAACCGGAGCAGGAGCGGGCGGCGCTGGCGCACTGGAACGGCTGGGGCGCGGTGAAGCTGCTGGAGGCCCCGGAGAACGACGCGTCGGGGGCCCTGCTGCTGGAGCGTCTGCACCATGAGGTGTCGCTGCGTTCGCTGCCGGAGGCCAAGGCGCTCCTGGAGGCGGCGGGCACGGTCCGGCGGCTCTGGGTGGAGCCGCCCGCCGGGCACCCCTTCGAGACCGTGGCCGAGCGGACGGGGCGGCAGAGTGAGGGCATGCGGGCGGCGGCCGCGGCCGATCCGGAGCTGACCCCGCTGGTGGACGCGGCCCTCGCGGCCCGTACGGAACTGGTCGAGGGCTCTCCCGAACTCCTGCTCCTGCACGGCAACTTCCGCCAGAGCAAGGTGCTCTCCGGCGAGCGCGCGCCGTGGCTGACGGTGGGTCCGGAGCCGCTGGTGGGCGAGCGCGCCTACGACCTGGCGCGGCTGGTGCGGGACCGGGTGGAGGATCTGATCGCCTCGCCGGGCGGGCCGGTGACGGCGCGGCGGCGGGTCAAGAAGCTGGCGGAGTCGCTGGAGGTGGACCAGGCGCGGCTGCACGGCTGGACGCTGTTCCGGGCGGTCGAGTCGGGGACGCGTGCGCTGGCCGAGGGGCGGCGGCAGATGGGCGAGGTCAACCTGGAGTTCGCGGGCTGGCTGTAACGGTTCGCCGTACGGCGAAGGCCCCCGCGCGATCGTGCGCGGGGGCCTTTCCCATCGGCTGATCAGGCCAGGTCGGCTGTGAGGCGGGCGATCGCCTCGTCGACCGTGAGCTCCTCGCGCTCGCCGGTGCGGCGGTCCTTCAGCTCCAGGACGCCGTCGGCGGAGCGGCGGCCGGCGACCAGGATCTTGGGCACGCCGATCAGCTCGGAGTCGGTGAACTTCACGCCGGGCGAGACGCCGGGGCGGTCGTCGACCAGGACGCGCAGGCCGGCCGCGTTGAGCTTCTCCGAGACGTCGAGGGCCAGCTCCGTCTGGAGGGCCTTGCCCGCGGCGACGACGTGGACGTCGGCCGGCGCGACCTCGCGGGGCCAGCACAGCCCCTTGTCGTCGGCGGACTGCTCGGCCAGGGCGGCGACGGCGCGGGAGACGCCGATGCCGTACGAGCCCATCGTGACGCGGACCGGCTTGCCCTGCTGGCCGAGCACGTCGAGCTGGAAGGTGTCGGCGTACTTGCGGCCGAGCTGGAAGATGTGGCCGATCTCGATGGCGCGGTCCAGGGTGAGGCCGGTGGAGCACTTGGGGCAGGGGTCGCCCTCCTCGACCACGACGACGTCCAGGTACTGGTCGACCTCGAAGTCACGGCCCGCGACGACGTTCTTGGCGTGCTTGCCGTCCTGGTTGGCGCCGGTGATCCAGGCGGTGCCGGGGGCGACGCGGGGGTCGGCGAGGTAGCGGACCTTCTCCAGGCCCTGGGGGCCGACGTAGCCGCGTACGAGATCGTCACGGCCGACGAAGTCCTCGGCGGTGACCAGCTCGACGACGGCGGGGGCCAGGTGCTCGCCGAGCTTGCCGAGGTCAACCTCGCGGTGGCCGGGGACGCCGACGGCGACGATCTCGCCGTCCACCTTGACCAGCAGGTTCTTCAGGGTGGCCGAGGCGGGGACGCCCAGGTGCGCGGCGAGGGTCTCGATGGTCGGGGTGTCGGGGGTGTCCAGCTCCTCGACCGCGCCGTGCGCCGAGCCGTCGACCGGGGCGAGCGCGAAGGTCACGGCCTCGGTGTTGGCGGCGTAGTCGCAGTTCGGGCAGTCCGCGAAGGTGTCCTCACCGGCGGCGGCGGGCGCCAGGAACTCCTCGGAGGCCGAGCCGCCCATCGCGCCGGAGACGGCGGAGACGACGCGGTGGTCGAGGCCCAGGCGCTCGAAGATCTTGATGTACGCGGCCCGGTGCAGCGCGTAGGAGTGCGCGAGGCCCTCGTCGGTGGTGTCGAAGCTGTACGAGTCCTTCATCTGGAACTCACGGCCGCGGAGCACACCGGAGCGGGGGCGCGCCTCGTCGCGGTACTTCGTCTGGATCTGGTAGAGCATCACCGGCAGATCCTTGTAGGACGTGCACTGGTCCTTGACGGTCTGGGTGAAGATCTCCTCGTGGGTCGGGCCGAGGAGGTAGTCGCCACCCTTGCGGTCCTGGAGGCGGAAGAGCAGGTCGCCGTACTCCTCCCAGCGGCCGGACGCCTCGTAGGGCTCCTTGGGCAGCAGGGCCGGGAGCAGGACCTCCTGGGCGCCGATGGCGTCCATCTCCTCGCGCACGACGCCTGAGATGTTGTCCAGGACCTTCTTGCCGAGCGGCAGCCAGGACCAGATGCCGGCCGCGTTGCGGCGCACGTACCCGGCGCGGACCAGCAGCTTGTGGCTGAGCGTCTCGGCGTCCGCCGGGTCGTCGCGCAGTGTCTTGATCATCAATCGGGACATGCGCTGGACCTGGGCCATGATGAACTCCTGCTCGCAAGGGTGGTGAGCCCGAGGTTAGCCGGGGGGTGCGGGCAGGCGGAAATCCATTCAGCCCTGGGGCCGCTGGAGCGGGAGGGGCGCGCCCATGACCGCGTACGGGAGCGGGGCGCTGGGGAAGACCACCTGGCGGGCCAGGTCGCGGTAGCCGAGCGCGCGGTAGAGGGCGCGGGCGGGGCTGTCCCGGTCGATCGCGGAGAGGATCGACCGGGGGTGCGGGACGGCGTCGGTGATGCCGGTGATCAGGGTGCGGCCGATGCCGTGCTGCTGGTGGTCGGGGTGGACGTGGAGCTCGGTGATGACGAAGGAGTCGTCGAGCCAGCCGTCGGAGCCGGTGGCCCGGAGGTAGGGCTCGACGACGGTGGACCACCAGTGGGCGCGGTCGTTGGGCAGCCCGTAGACGAAGCCGACGAGCCGCCCGTCGGGGGTGAGGGCGCCGAGCGCGCGGGCCTCGGGGTGGTCGAGGTGGCGCAGGACGATGTGGCGGCGTACGTCGATCTCGTCCTGGCTGAGTCCGAAGGCCGCCGCCTGGACGTGGAGGGCTTCGTCGACGCGTGTGGCCAGGTCGATGGGGCCGACCTCGATGCCGGGGTTCGCGGGGCCGTTCCCGGTGACTGCTGGTGCCATGCGCGAACCCTACTGGCCGGGGTGGGCGGGCCGGTACGGGCGGCGGCCGGGAAGCCACCTCCGTACAGGCGACCTTGGGCACGGGCGGTACGGAAGCCTTCCGTACGCGCGGGTCAGAACAGGACGCTCATGAAGGTGCCCGTCTCGCGGAAGCCCACGCGCCGGTAGGCCTTGCGGGCGGGGGCGTTGTAGTCGTTCACGTACAGGCTGACGACGGGGGCGACATCGGCCAGGGCGTAGCGCAGGACGGCGGCCATGCCGGTCTCGGAGAGGCCCTTGCCGCGGTGTTCGGGGGCGACCCAGACGCCCTGGATCTGGCAGGCCTGGGTGGTGGCGGCGCCGATCTCCGCCTTGAAGACGACCTTGCCGTCGTCGATCCGGGCGAAGGAGCGTCCGGCGCCGATGAGTTCGGCGACCCGGGCCTGGTAGAGGAGTCCGCCGTCCCCGGCGAGCGGGGAGATGCCGACCTCCTCGGTGAACATCGCCACGCAGGCCGGCATCAGGATCTCGGTCTCGTCCTTGCGGATTCGGCGGACGAGCGGGTCGGGGGCGATATCGGCGGAGGGGCTCTCGGTGACCATGAGGGGCTGGTTGGCGCGGACCTCGCGGGCGGGGCCCCAGCCCGGCTCCAGGAGCCGCCAGAGCAGGGCGGTGGGTTCGGCGGGGCCGACGATCGAGGAGCAGCGGCGGCCGGCCCGGCGGGCCCGGTCGGCGAAGGCGCGTACGGCTTCGGGCCCGGCGCAGATGGGGACCAGGTTGGCCCCGGCGTAACAGAGGGAGCGGAGCCTTCCGTCGGCGTACCAGCCCCACATCTCGCCGCCGAGGCGCCAGGGGTCGAGCCCCGCGACCTGCACGCGGGACGTGACGAATGCGTTGGCCACGGGTTCGCTCTCCAGGATGGCGAGCGCTGCGCCGAGGTCGCTGGGTTCGAGGACCCGGGTGGTGGTCTGCGTCAACACGAGGGGGCCTCACCATGCGGTCTGCTGATTTCCGCACTGTACCCAACAAGCCTGGAGAACGCTGCCCGGGCCGGGAAGCGGACTTCTGGACAGGCCACGGACCGGCCCTGGACCGGCCCTGGATACGCCGCCGCCCCACCGGGCGCGGGGCCCGGCGGGGCGGTGAGGACGAGGAGAAGCGCGGGTCAGGCGCCGATGGAGACCTGGGGCTCGCCGGAGGCGATGCCGTCCTTCTCCATCTGCTCGGCGATCTTCAGGGCTTCCTCGATGAGGGTCTCGACGATCTTCGACTCGGGCACGGTCTTGATGACCTCGCCCTTGACGAAGATCTGGCCCTTGCCGTTGCCGGAGGCGACCCCGAGGTCGGCCTCGCGGGCCTCGCCGGGGCCGTTGACGACGCAGCCCATGACCGCGACGCGCAGCGGGACCTCCATGCCCTCCAGTCCGGCGCTGACCTGGTCGGCGAGCTTGTAGACGTCGACCTGGGCGCGGCCGCAGGAGGGGCAGGAGACGATCTCCAGGCGGCGCTGCTTGAGGTTGAGCGCCTCCAGGATCTGGAGGCCCACCTTGACCTCCTCGGCCGGCGGGGCCGAGAGGGAGACGCGGATGGTGTCGCCGATGCCCTCGGAGAGCAGGGCGCCGAACGCGACGGCCGACTTGATCGTGCCCTGGAACGCCGGTCCGGCCTCGGTGACGCCGAGGTGGAGCGGGTAGTCGCTCTGGGCGGCGAGCTGGCGGTAGGCGTTGACCATCACGACCGGGTCGTTGTGCTTGACCGAGATCTTGATGTCGCCGAAGCCGTGCTCCTCGAAGAGGGACGCCTCCCACAGGGCGGACTCGACGAGGGCCTCGGGGGTGGCCTTGCCGTACTTCTTCAGGAGCCGCGCGTCCAGGGAGCCGGCGTTGACGCCGATCCGGATCGGGGTGCGGGTCTCGGAGGCCGCCTTCGCGATCTCCTTGACCTTGTCGTCGAACTGCTTGATGTTGCCGGGGTTCACGCGGACCGCCGCGCAGCCCGCGTCGATCGCGGCGAAGACGTACTTCGGCTGGAAGTGGATGTCGGCGATCACCGGGATCTGCGACTTGCGCGCGATCGTGGCGAGGGCGTCGGCGTCGTCCTGGGTCGGGCAGGCCACCCGGACGATCTGGCAGCCGGAGGCCGTCAGCTCGGCGATCTGCTGGAGGGTGGCACCGATGTCCGACGTACGCGTCGTCGTCATCGACTGCACGGAAACGGGCGCGTCGCCGCCGACCGCGACCGAGCCGACCTGGATCTGTCGGCTGACCCGTCGGTCGGCGAGCTTGGTCGGAACGGCCGGCATTCCGAGAGAAATCGCAGTCATGCGCTGTGCATCCCCAAGGTGTGGATCAAGGTCCCGATGTCGGCGGGCTCCAGGCTTCGAGGTTACGGCACCGGAGGCGGGACGCACGCACCGTGTGGACAAGTCAACCGGATGGTGACCGACCGGACACAACGCGTGTGTCCGGTGGTCACGTCCGGGGCTCCTGTTGCGGAGGCTCAGCTGATCTTGACCGGGTTCACGATGTCGGCCACCAGGACCAGCAGCGTGAAGCAGATGAAGAGTCCGGCGACCACATAGGCGACCGGCATCAGCTTCGCCACGTCGAACGGGCCCGGGTCCGGGCGCCGGAAGACCTTGGCCAGATTGCGCCGCAGCGACTCCCAGAGCGCACCCGCGATGTGCCCCCCGTCGAGTGGGAGCAACGGCAGCATGTTGAAGAGGAACAGCGACAGGTTGAACCCCGCCAGCAGGAACAGCATCATCGCGACCTGGTTCTGGGCCGGGATGTCGAGGTTCATCACCTCGCCGCCGATCCGGGCCGCGCCCACCACACCCACCGGCGAGTCGTCGGCGCGTTCGCCGTCGCTGAAGGCGGCGTCCCACAGGGCCGGGATCTTGGAGGGCAGCGCGATGATCGCGTCGACGCCGTTCTCGATCATGTCGCCCATGCGCACGACGGAGTCGCCGAAGGAGAGCGGCACGATCTCGGTCTGGGCGGCGAAGCCGAGGTAGCCGGCCTTGACGAACTTGTTGGGGATGACCTCGCCGTTGCCGTCCTTCTCCGCCACGTCGTTCTTGAGCAGGACGGCGTTGAGGGTCAGTTCCTGGCCGCCGCGCTCGACGGTGATGGTGGCGGGTCCGATGGTCTTGCGGATGCGGTCCGAGAGGGCCGCCCAGTCGTCCACCTTCTCCCCGTCGAAGGCGACGATCTTGTCGCCCTCCTTCAGGCCCGCCGCCTTGGCCGGGGAGACCTTGTCGGTGGCCTTGCAGGTGTCGCGCTTCTCGCTCTGCGCGATCACGCACTTCTGTACGCCCGCGACCTCGGTGGTCTGCGTCTGGAAGCCGAAGGTCATCGCGACACCCATGAAGATCGCGACCGCGAGGATGAGGTTCATGAAGGGGCCGGCGAACATCACGATGACGCGCTTCCACGGCTTGCGCGTGTAGAAGAGCCGCTTCTCGTCGCCGGGCTCCAGTTCCTCGTACGCGGCGGAGCGGGCGTCCTCGATCATGCCGCGCCACGGTGAGGTGGAGCGGGCTTCGAGGCGGCCGTCGGCGCCGGGCGGGAACATCCCGATCATGCGGATGTAGCCGCCGGCCGGGATGGCCTTGATGCCGTACTCGGTGTCGCCCTTCTGCTTCGACCAGAGCGTCGGGCCGAATCCGACCATGTACTGCGGGACCCGGATGCCGAACATCTTGGCCGTGGAGAGGTGGCCCAGCTCGTGCCAGGCGATGGAGAACAGCAGGCCCACGACGAAGACGGCGATCCCCAGGACCGTCAGCAGGATCGAGGTCAGACTCATGCGCGCGCCTCCGCTGTCGCTTTCGCCGAGAGTTCCCGGGCCCGTGCGCGGGCCCAGGTTTCCGCTTCGAGGACGTCCGCGACGCTGAGCGGGGTTCCCGGGGCGGGGGTGCCGTGTTCGGACACCACAGCGGTGACCGTATCCATGATTCCGTTGAAGGGCAGCTGTCCGGCGAGGAAGGCGTCGACGCACTCCTCGTTGGCCGCGTTGAAGACGGCGGGTGCCGTGGAGCCGAGCGTACCGACATGGCGGGCGAGGCCGACCGACGGGAAGGCCTCGGTGTCCAGCGGGAAGAACTCCCACGTGGACGCCTTCGACCAGTCGAAGGCGGGGGCGGCGTCCGGGACCCGCTCGGGCCAGCCGAGGCCGATGGCGATGGGGCCGCCCATGTCGGGCGGGGTGGCCTGGGCGAGCGTGGAGCCGTCGGTGAACTCGACCATGGAGTGCACGTAGGACTGCGGGTGGACCACGACCTCGATGCGGTCGAAGGGGATGTCGTAGAGGAGGTGCGCCTCGATGACCTCAAGACCCTTGTTGACCAGCGTCGCGGAGTTGATCGTGATGACCGGGCCCATCGCCCAGGTGGGGTGGGTCAGGGCCTGCTCGCGGGTGACGTCGGCCAGCTCCTCGCGCGTACGGCCCCGGAAGGGCCCGCCGGAGGCGGTGACGACGAGTTTGCGGACATCGGAGCGCTTGCCGGCCGCCAGGGCCTGGAAGAGCGCGGCGTGCTCGGAGTCGACCGGGATGATCTGGCCGGGGGCGGCGATCGCCTTCACCAGCGGGCCGCCGACGATCAGCGACTCCTTGTTGGCGAGGGCGAGCGTGCGGCCCGCCTTCAGCGCGGCCAGCGTCGGGGCGAGCCCGATGGAGCCGGTGATCCCGTTGAGCACGGTGTGGCAGTCGCTCGCGGCGAGCGTGGCCGCCGCGTCGGGTCCGGCGAGGATCTCGGGGAGCGGCTCCCCGGCCCCGTACCGCTCACGCAGCGCCTCGCGCAGGGCGGGGACCGCGCCCGGGTCGGCGACGGCGACCGTGCTCACCCGCAGCCGGTGGGCCTGCTCGGCGAGGAGGGCGGTCCGGCCGCCGGCGGCCGAGAGCGCGGTGACCCGGAAGCGGTCGGGGTTGCGCAGGACCAGGTCGATGGCCTGGGTGCCGATGGACCCGGTGGAGCCGAGGATCACCAGATCCCGGCGGCCGTCCGCGGTGTCGAAGAGGAGATGCGGATCGGCGAGGGGGGCGGGGCTGTCGCTCATACCCCCCATTGTTGCCGCTCCGGCTGTGCGCGGGGACAGCGCGTCCCGGTGGGGCGGGGATTCGGTACGGAGGGGGCGCGCCGGGTGTACGGACGCGCCCCCTTGACGGGTTACGGGTGGTGGCTCAGCGGACCGGCCGGTGCCGGTTCTCCTCGGCGGAGGGTCCGGGGGTGGCGTCCGCGATCCAGGGGCCTTCGCCGCTGGGGTCGATGACGCCCTCCTCCAGCCACGTGTACGTACCGGACAGCACGCCGTCCACCACGCGCCGGTCCAGATCGTCGGTGTTGGACCACAGCCGCCCGAACAGCTCCTCCACCCGGACGCGGGACTGATGGCAGAAGGCGTCGGCGAGCTGGTAGGCCTCGCGGCCGTGCTCCCCGGAGCCCCGCAGATGCTCGGCGCGGACGCAGGCAGCGCTCATCGCGAAGAGCTCGGCGCCGATGTCGACGATCCGGCCGAGGAACCCTTGCTTGGTCTCCATCCGCCCCTGCCACCGGGACATGGCGTAGAAGGTGGACCGGGCGAGCTTGCGCGAGGAGCGTTCGACGTACCGGAGGTGCCCGGAGAGGTCGCGATGCCCGGCCGGGTTGAACTCACCGTACGTCAGCGGAAGTTGTCCCGCTCCGGTCACCAGCTGCGGCAGCCAGCGGGCATAGAACCCGGCGGCGTTGGCACCGGCCTTCGCCTTGTCGGCCAGTGCCTTCTCCGGATCGATGATGTCGCCGGCGACCTTGAGGTGGGCGTCGACGGCCTCGCGGGCGATCAGCAGGTGCATGATCTCGGTGGAGCCCTCGAAGATCCGGTTGATCCGCATGTCGCGGAGCATCTGCTCGGCCGGGACGGCCCGCTCCCCACGGGCGGCGAGCGACTCGGCGGTCTCGAAGCCACGCCCGCCGCGGATCTGGACCAGTTCGTCGGCGATCAGCCAGCCCATCTCGGAGCCGTACAGCTTGGCGAGGGCGGCCTCGATACGGATGTCGTTGCGGTCCTCGTCGGCCATCTGCGAGGAGAGGTCGACGATCGCCTCCAGGGCGAAGGTGGTGGCCGCGATGAAGGAGATCTTCGCGCCGACCGCCTCGTGCCTGGCGACGGGCCGCCCCCACTGCTCCCGTACGGCGGACCACTCGCGGGCGATCTTCAGGCACCACTTACCGGCCCCCACGCACATGGCGGGCAGCGAGAGGCGCCCGGTGTTGAGGGTGGTCAGGGCGATCTTGAGCCCGGCCCCCTCGGGCCCGATGCGGTTCACGGCGGGCACCCGGACCTGGTGGAAGCGGGTGACGCCGTTCTCGATGCCGCGCAGCCCCATGAAGGCGTTGCGGTGCTCCACGGTGACGCCGGGGGCGTCGGCCTCGACGACGAAGGCGGTGATGCCGCCGGGGTGCCCCTCGGAGGCAGGCACCCGAGCCATGACGACGAGCAGATCGGCGACGACCCCGTTCGTCGTCCAGAGCTTCACACCGTCCAGGAGGTAGTCGTTCCCGTCGGGCACGGCGGTGGTGGCGAGGCGGGCCGGGTCGGAGCCGACGTCGGGCTCGGTGAGCAGGAACGCGGAGATGTCGGTGGTGGCGAGCCGGGGAAGGAAGGCGTCCTTCTGCTCCTGGGTGCCGAAAATCTTGAGAGGCTGCGGTACGCCGATCGACTGATGCGCGGAAAGCAGCGCACCGATGGCGGGGCTCGCGGAGCCGACGAGGGCGAGCGCCTTGTTGTAGTAGACCTGGGTGAGCCCGAGACCTCCGTACTTGGTCTCGATCTTCATGCCCAGGGCGCCGAGCTCCTTGAGCCCGTTGACCACCTCGTCGGGGATCTTCGCCTCGCGCTCGATCCGCGCACTGTCGATATGCGTCTCGCAGAAGGCCCGCAGCCGCGCGAGGAACTCCTCGCCGCGCCGGATGTCGTCGGGCGGCGGCAGGGGGTGCGGATGGATCAGGTCGAGCCGGAAGCGCCCGAGGAACAGCTCCTTGGCGAAGCTGGGCTTGCGCCAGTCCTGCTCCCGGGCGGCCTCGGCGACCTTGCGCGCCTCACGCTCGGTGACCTTGGGTGCTTTGGGGACCTGGGGGGTGTTGTGTGGTGCGGACATGGGGGCCTCACCTCGCCGCGCATCACCAGGACGGACGGGCACCTGGGCACACGGACTGCTAGTCGCTGCCTACTGATCCGTATGTAACCCGTGTACCCGCACTTCGGCACCCGCACCAGCCCGCGCGTACGGGACGGGGCACCGGCCGCCTCAGCCGAGCCGGCCGCTCGGCTCACTGCGCACCCGCTGGTCGAGCAGCGGGCGGCAGGCCCGGGTCCGCGTGGAGACCGTCGGCGTTCGTCGCCAGCTTCGGTCCCGATGAGGGACCGGATAAGGCGGCCGGGACGACCTATCCTGAGTGATCCTTGCGATTATTTGGGCGATGCCTGCTGGAGGATCCGCGTGACCCCTGACTCGTCTGTTTCTCTTGCGAGTTGGCCGACGCCGTTGGAGGCGGCGCCGCGTCTGGCCGCTGCACTCGGTCTGCGGGAGAACGATCTATGGATCAAGCGGGATGACCTGATCGGCCTGGGGGCTGGCGGGAACAAGGTCCGCAAGCTTGAGTACACGATCGGCACAGCCCTGGCTGCCGGAGCTGACACTCTGGTCACGGTCGGGGCTCCCCAGTCCAACCATGCGAGGCTGACCGCTGCGGCCGGAGCGAAGCTCGGCCTTGACGTGGTTCTGGTGTTTCCCGGCGTGCCAGGTCGGCCGGGATCGGGGAATCTGACTCTGGACGCTCTCTTCGGGGCTCAGGTTCACTGGGCAGGCGAGGCAGATCTGCGGCAGCTCGTCGAAGTCGCGGAGGATGTCGTCGGGGTACTGCGTGGCAGAGGGGCGCGCCCGGAGCTGATCCCGTTCGGAGGATCGAACACCGCGGGTGCCCGGGGGTATGAGCAGGCCGGCAGGGAACTGCTTTCCCAGGTTCCCTCACTGGACCTGGCCGTCGTGGCGTTGGGCTCGGGCGGCACCATGGCCGGGCTGGTCGCCGCGCTGGGCGCCGACCGCGTCCTGGGTGTGGATACCGGTGCGATGGATGAGCCCGCCGCTGCTGTCGCCGCCATGGCCGACGAACTCACCGGCTCCGAGCTGCGGGACCGGCTTCGCATCCGTTCCGACCAGGTCGGTTCCGGCTACAGCCGGCTCACCGAGTCCGCTGCGGAGGCTCTGCGACTCGCGGCCCGCACGGAAGGTATCGCGCTGGACCCTGTCTACACCGCAAGGGCCATGGCAGGACTCCTCGCGGCGGTCGAAGATGGCACCATCACACCCGGTCAGACGACTGTTTTCTGGCACACGGGCGGCCTGCCCGGACTCTTCGGCCACACAGAGGCCGTCAACCATTTCGACGCCGCACTGCAGAGGTTCCCGGCATAGCCCACCGATCGGCGCGCTCCGACTGACCCCGGCTCAGCGGGATGGGCGTCCGGGAATCCGCGCCTGGTCCCCACGGGCTTCGCCCTGTGAGCAGGACCCTGGGCAGCAGGACAACGGCCGGAGCCCCCGCACAGTGGGCTCCGGCCGTTGTCTTGTGCGCCCCGCCCGCGCTCGCTGTCCAGGCGGGAGGCGCGGGTGGGGTCGTCCGGGGTGTTACAGGGCCAGGCCCGTGAGGACCAGGACGCGCTCGTAGGTGTAGTCGTCCATCGCGTAGCGGACGCCCTCGCGGCCGACGCCGGACTGCTTGGCGCCGCCGTACGGCATCTGGTCGGCGCGGTACGAGGGGACGTCGCCGATGATCACGCCGCCGACCTCCAGGGCCCGGTGGGCGCGGAAGGCGGTCTGGAGGTCGTGGGTGAAGACGCCTGCCTGGAGGCCGTACTTGGAGGAGTTGACGGCGGCGAACGCCTCCGCCTCGCCGTCGACCTTCTGGAGGGACATGACCGGGCCGAAGACCTCTTCGCAGGAGAGCTGCACGTCGTCCGGGAGGTCCGCCAGGACCGTGGGGGCGTAGGTGGCGCCGTCGCGCTTGCCGCCCGTGAGGAGTTCGGCGCCACCCTGGACGGCCTCGTCGACCCAGGACTCGACGCGCTTCGCCGCGTCCTCGCTGACCAGCGGGCCGACATCCGTGGTGGCGTCGGCCGGGTCGCCGGTGACCAGGGCCTCGACGGCGGCGACGATCTTCGGGACGAGCCGGTCGTAGACCGACGCGTCGGCGATGACGCGCTGCACCGAGATGCAGGACTGGCCGCCCTGGTAGTTGGAGAACGTGGCGATCCGGGTGGCCGCCCAGTCCAGGTCCTCGTCCGAGGCGTAGTCGGACAGGACGACCGCCGCGCCGTTGCCGCCCAGCTCCAGGGTGCAGTGCTTGCGCGGCACCGACTCCATGATCGCGTAACCGACCGGGCCCGAGCCGGTGAACGAGATGACCGGAAGGCGCTCGTCCTGGACCAGGGCGGGCATCTTGTCGTTCGGGACCGTCAGGACGGACCAGGAACCCGCCGGGAGGTCCGTCTCGGCCAGCAGCTCGCCGAGGATGAGCGAGGAGATCGGGGTCGCCGGGGCCGGCTTCAGGATGATCGGGGCGCCTACGGCGATGGCCGGGGCCACCTTGTGGGCGCTGAGGTTGAGGGGGAAGTTGAACGGCGCGATGCCGAGGACCGCCCCGCGCGGGAAGCGGCGGGTCAGGCCGAGGCGGCCGGTGCCGCCGAGGTCGGTGTCGAGGCGCTGGGCCTCGCCGCCGTTGAAGCGGCGGGCCTCCTCCGCCGCGAACCGGAACACCGAGACCGCCCGGCCGACCTCGCCGCGCGCCCACTTGATCGGCTTGCCGTTCTCCGCCGAGATCAGCTGCGCGATCTCCTCGGTGCGCTCCCCCAGCCGCCGTACGACGTGGTCGAGGGCGGCCGCCCGTACGTGCGCCGGGGTCGCGGCGAACTCGTCGCGTACGGCGTGGGCGGCGGCGACGGCCTCCTCGACCTGGGCGTCGGTCGGCACGCTGACGGTGCCGACGAGGCGTCCGTCGTACGGGTTGGTGACGTCGAAGCTGTCGGCACCGGTGGCCTGGCGGCCGGCCACCCAGAAGGCGTGGGGCGAAGTCATGGAGGTTCCGGCCCTTCGGAGGTCGTGAGGAGGAGGTACCTACGTCGTGATGTCGTAGGTCGTGGGTGCCCCCGGGAGGCTCCCGTCCGTTGTCCCACGGTAGGGCGGGGCGGCCACGATCGCGTTTAGCCGGGGTGGAGTGAGCGCGGCCTTCGCTGCTACGGATTGGCGAAGGGCACCGCGGCCTACTCCTCCGCCGGAGCCGCCGCCTCCGTCGCCTTCAGCGCCAGCCACAGCTCCATCCGGACGTCCGGGTCGTCCAGCGAGCGGCCCAGGATCTCCTCCACCCGGCGCATCCGGTAGCGCAGGGTGTGCCGGTGTACGCCCAGGTCGGCGGCGGCCGCGTCCCACTGGCCGTGGCGGGAGAGCCAGGCGCGCAGGGAGGCCACGAGGTCGCCGCGGCCCTTGGCGTCGTGCTCGTACAGGGCGCGGAGCATGCCGTCGGCGAAGGCCCGTACGGCGTCGTCCGCAAGCAGCGGCAGGACCGAACCGGCCGCCAGCTCCTCGTGCTCGACCAGGGCCCTGCCCCTGCGGCGGGCGACCGAGAGGGCCTGCTCGGCCTGCTTGTACGCGGCGGAGACCGCGATCGGGCCGCAGGGGGCGGAGAGGCCCACCACGACGTCGCTGTCCTCGGCGCCGCCCTCGCGCGGGGCGCGGTCGTCCTGGGCCTCCGCGTAGGACGCGCAGGCGGCGACCGCCGTGCCGCCGTCGGCCGCCAGGACGACGACGCGTTCGCCCTCGGGGACCATGAGCAGCGCCTCGCCGGAGCGGGCTGCGGCGGCCTCCATCGTCTCCGTGAGCAGGTCGAACCCGGCGGGCGCGGCCGCCTCCGCGATCAGCAGCCGGAAGGGGGCGTCGAGCAGTCCGCCGTACAGGTCTCCGGCGACCGCCCGGGCGTGGTCCGGCTGCCCGGCCAGCAGCATGCGCAGGACGGCGGCGCCCAGGCGCTGTTCGGCGCCCTGGAGGGAGCGGGAGCGGGCGGTGGTGAGGGTGAGCAGGGCGACGGCGGAGTGGACCGCGTACCGCTCGGCGGTGCCCAGGGCCGCTCCCGTACCGACGGCCAGTGCGCCGCGTGCCCGGCGGCCGGTGCCCAGCGACTGGAGTTCGACCCGGTCCTCGCTGTCGCCGACGACGACGCTGGCGGGCGCGGGTCTGTCCCGGAGGCGTTCGACGTCGGGGGTGAGGCGGGCGGCCCGGCGCGCGGCCCAGTCGGGGGCGGCGGCGAGCACCGCGCCGGAGGTGTCGTACAGCGCGGCCCAGCCGTCGATGTGGGCGGCGAGGCGGGCGAGGAGGTCGGCGGGGCCGTCCCCGGCGAGCGCGGCCTTCGTCAGCTCGCGCTGGGCCTCGAAGCCGGC
This sequence comes from Streptomyces cyaneofuscatus, assembly GCF_033109485.1. Taxonomy (NCBI): domain Bacteria; kingdom Bacillati; phylum Actinomycetota; class Actinomycetes; order Kitasatosporales; family Streptomycetaceae; genus Streptomyces; species Streptomyces cyaneofuscatus. Next base: position 1,935,864 of record NZ_CP137002.1, read on the forward strand.
GGTGACCGCGCGGTACTGGTCGGCGGCGATGGCGGCGGAGACGGCCTTGCTGATGGCGAGGAACGGGGTGCGGCGGGGCACTTCGAGGAGGGGCAGGCCCGCTTCCTCGGCGGCGTCGAGGAGGGCGGCCGGGATGTCCTCGTAGTTCACGCCGACCGCGAAGCCGACCCCCGCGACGCCCGCTCCGGCCAGCCGCCGTACGTACCGGCGCATCGACTCGGCGTTCTCGGCGTCCAGGTTGGTGGCGGTCACCAGGAGCAGTTCGCCGCCGTCCATGTACGGGACGGGGTCGGCGAGCTCGCTGGCGTGGGCCCAGCGCACCGGGGTGTCGAGCCGGTCCGCGCCCGCCCGCACCGTGAGCTTGAGCGCCGAGTGCTGGACGAGCGAGGCGAGCGTGGGGGGCATGGGACCGGGAACCCTCGGTGTCGGGGACGCCTGGCCGACGAAGGGATTCGCCGGCCGGATCGGTGGTGAGTGGTCGGTGATTACGCCGTCCCGTATGAACGGCTGCCACCGATTCTGCCAGGGCGGCAGAGTTCCTGTAACCGCTCTCAGTCGCCCCCGGTTCCGCAAGGGCGCTTCTCAGCCGTCACCGGTCTCCCCCACGGAGGCCCCTTCCTCAGCTGCCCAGCTCCACCAGCAGCGGCGGCGCGTGCTCGCCCTCCACCGTGGCCAGCCGGATCACCGCGTGCCCGGCCGGGACCGCGTACGCCAGCTCCGAGGCCGACCAGCGCTCCCGCTCCACCTGCCGTACGGTCACCGCGTCCGTGGTCACCGCCTTGCCGGTCACCAGCTTCCGCAGCGCGTGCAGGGCGCGGGTGAACGGCTGGTCGGCGAAGACCGTGTGCTGGGCGACCTCGCGGGTCTCCACCCACTCCTTGCCCCAGGCCTCCGCGAACCGCTTGCCGTCCCACGTGGTGATGCCGGAGAAGGCGGCCGTGCAGCCGACCGCGCCGAGCAGCGGGGTGTGCAGGGCTTCGGGCACGTCGTCGACGGTACGGAGGGTGAGGACGGCCCCCGCGTTGACCGAGCGCAGCCGGCGGATGCCGCGTACGGTCTCGGCGGTCACCGCGTGGGTCGCGTCGTCCAGGACCAGCCCGACGAAGAGCGTGGTGTCGGTGCGGGCGGCGGTGATCGCGGTGAACTGCGCGAGCAGGAGCCGGGTGAGGAGGCGGGACGCCTCGGCGTGGCCGCGCTCCGGCAGGTCGATACGGACCCGCAGCGGGTACTGGCCGAGCGAGCGCAGCGCGAAGGGGCGGGCGTCCGGGCCGGTGGCGAAGAACCCGGCGAACGCGGGCCGGTCCAGCAGCGCCACCCGGTCCGCGAGGGCCGGCGCGGGGTCGCCGGGGCCGCCCGCCTGCCGGGCCCTGGCCTCCAGCTCACGGAGCATCGCCTGCTGCCCGGCGGCTTCGAGGGCGGTGCGCAGGGCGGTGAGCGCGGCCGGGGTCCCGTCGAGGAGTTCGCGCAGTTCCGGTACGGAGGGGAAGTGGCCGTGGGCCGTCCGGTACGGGCCCAGCAGCTGCGCGAGGACGGTGGCGGCGCGGCGGCTGTCCAGGCTGCCGACATCGCCGACGAGCCCCTCCGCGAGGACGGCGGCGGCCTCGTCGGGGTCGGTGGTGCCGCCGTACAGGTCGAGGTCGTGGGCGGAGGCGGGGTTGCCGACGCGTACGACGACGTCGAAGGCCTCGTCCGGGCCGACGGGCGCGCCCGTGCCGCCGACGGCGAGGACGGCCGCCTGGCCGGCCAGGGCACGCAGCCCGAGGGCCTCCACGACGGGCCGCACCAGCCGGTCGGACTTCCCGGAGCCGGGCGGGCCGACGGCCAGCAGCGAGGTGCCGAGCAGGGTGGGGTCCAGGGCGATACCGGTGGACCGGCGGGCGTAGGGGTTGTGGGGGTCGTCCGCGCAGCGGCCGATGCGGACCTGGCCGGTGAGCACGTCGTGGCGGGCGGTGCGGCGGGGCAGGTCGCGGTCGCCGGAGGGGTGCAGGGCGGCCGCTCCCCCGGTGCGCAGGACGGCCTCGGCGAGGGGGGCGAGGCGGTCGGGGCTGCGGGTGGCCTGGGTCCAGGCGTGGCGGAGGCGGGCCACGTCCACGTCGTTCATCCGGCCGGTGCGGACCTCGGCGGTGAGGGTGTCCGCCGCGTCGGTCCAGCCGGCCGCGCGCAGTTCGGGCCACTGGTCGGCGGAGGTCGCGGTGGTGGGGGCGGGGGTGTCGTCGGCCGTCGCCGGTGCGGAGCCGCTCCGGCGGGCGGCGATCAGCTCGCGCCAGCGGCCCAGGCGGGCGAAGGGGTACAGGACGGCGGCGGCGATCAGCGCGTAGATGACGTTGACGACGGTCTGGCTCTGGTAGATCTCGCCGCCCGCGACGGCGGCGACCAGGACCAGCACCGGGCGGACGACCGGCAGGGTCTCCTTCCAGACCAGGAGCTGGGTGAGGCCCGCCGCCACGGCCGCGGCGAGGGCGAGGAAGGGCTGCCCGCGCTGGACGACATGGCGGCGAAAGAGCTCGGAGAAGTTGCCGATCCGGCCGCAGCCGTAGGCGAGCAGCCCGAAGAGGAGGGCCTCGTACACGGTGAGGGCGTCGGAGCCCTCGATGGTGCGGGGGCCGCCGGAGGTGCCCGGGTTCCACCACTCGCCCGGGGTGAAGAGCTTGAGGGGGACGAGGCGGTACGGGAGGTAGCCGTTGCGCCAGAGCGACCAGAGGAGGAGGGCGGAGAGCAGGGTGATGACGGCGCCCACGAGGAGGGAGCGGTCGGAGACCTCCTCGCCCTGCTCGGCCGGACGCGGTGTGAACCCGAACCGCCAGACGCCGGGGGCCTGCGGGGGGCGGGGCGTACGGAGCCAGGCGGCCAGGGACGGGGCCCCGGCGGATGGCTGCTCGACGGGGGGCGGCGGGGCGGCGGGACGGGCGGGGGGCGGCCCGGGCGGAGGCGGCGGGGTGGTCCACGCGGAGGGCTGCCCGAACTGTGGCGCGCCGGGCTCCCCGGCCGGAGCCCGCCCCGGCGAGGGCTGCCCTGACCAAGGCTGCCGCGGCGGCCCCGACGGCGGTGGTGGCACGGCCGGGCCGGGCACCCTGTCCGCACTCGTGCCCCGTACGCCGCGCGTGCCCTCGTCCTCCATGAACCACTGCCCCCTTGACCTGCCGGGTCCATCCGCTGCCCCGGTCAATCTAGTGCGCGCGCACGGGGAGTTCAGCAACCCGCCCGAAGAGTGACCGTCCCGGACCGGCCTGTGACCTCATCGCACCAGGTCGGCAGGGAGGTACACCGCCTTCTGTCCGCGACGGACAACGACACGCGCCCATCACTCCCGATCGGAGCATGCCCGGGTGGGGCGCCCGCCCCTAGCCTGCGAGGAGAAGCGCGTCCGAAACACCCCCAGGAGCCCCTCATGACCGCAATCCCGCAGGAGCGCCGCGTCGTCACTGCCATCCCCGGCCCGAAGTCGGTCGAGCTGCAGGCTCGCCGTGTCGCCGCCGTCGCCGCAGGTGTGGGCTCCACCCTGCCGGTCTTCACCGCCCGCGCGGGCGGCGGGATCATCGAGGACGTGGACGGCAACCGGCTGATCGACTTCGGCTCCGGCATCGCCGTGACCTCGGTCGGCGCCTCCGCCGAGGCCGTCGTACGCCGCGCCTCCGCGCAGCTCGCGAACTTCACCCACACCTGTTTCATGGTCACGCCGTACGAGGGGTACGTCGAGGTCTGCGAGCAACTCGCCGAGCTGACGCCGGGCGACCACGCGAAGAAGTCCGCGCTGTTCAACTCGGGCGCCGAGGCCGTCGAGAACGCGGTGAAGATCGCCCGCGCCTACACCAAGCGCACCGCCGTCGTCGTCTTCGACCACGGCTACCACGGCCGGACCAACCTCACCATGGGCATGACGGCGAAGAACATGCCGTACAAGCAGGGCTTCGGTCCGTTCGCGCCCGAGGTCTACCGCGTCCCGGTCGCCTACGGCTACCGCTGGCCGACCGGTGCCGAGAACGCCGGTGCCGAGGCCTCGGCCCAGGCCATCGACGCGATCACCAAGCAGATCGGGGCGGAGAACGTCGCCGCGATCATCATCGAGCCGGTGCTCGGCGAGGGCGGCTTCATCGAGCCGGCCAAGGGCTTCCTCCCGGCGATCGCGCAGTTCGCCAAGGACAACGGCATCGTCTTCGTCGCGGACGAGATCCAGTCCGGCTTCTGCCGCACCGGCCAGTGGTTCGCCTGTGAGGACGAGGGCATCGTCCCGGACCTGATCACCACCGCCAAGGGCATCGCGGGCGGTCTGCCGCTCTCCGCCGTGACCGGCCGCGCCGAGATCATGGACGCCGCGCACGCCGGCGGTCTGGGCGGTACGTACGGCGGGAACCCGGTCGCCTGCGCGGGTGCGCTCGGCGCCATCGAGACGATGCGCGAGCTGGACCTCAACGGGAAGGCCAAGCGGATCGAGGAGGTCATGAAGGACCGCCTCGCGCAGATGCAGGCCAAGCTCCCCAACGGCGACATCATCGGCGACATCCGCGGCCGCGGCGCCATGATCGCCATCGAGCTGGTGAAGTCCGGCACGAAGGACCCGAACCCGGAGGCGGCCGGCGCGCTCGCCAAGGCCTGCCACGCCGAGGGCGTCATGGTCCTGACCTGCGGCACCTACGGCAACGTGCTGCGCTTCCTGCCGCCGCTGGTGATCGGTGAGGACCTGCTGAACGAGGGCCTCGACGTGATCGAGCAGGCATTCGGCACGCTCTGACCCGTCGAGGATCCATCGAGGATCCTTCGATGGCCCTTCGATGGCCCTTCGAACTCGGGAACGTACGGCGGCGGTTCCTCGACGCCGCCGTACGGCATCCGGGTGAGGGCCTGTGAAGAAGGTGTGCGGGGGCGATGGCGGGTGGCGGCTGCGGCTGTCGGCCGCCCCTTCGCTGCCGTACGGTTTCTGCAGATGAGAGAAACACATCGCCCACGGGAAACCGCGGGTGATTCCGGGTCGGGGCTTCCCCAGCACCGTCCCGGGCGTGCCTTCGTGCACGACTCCGGAGCCTCTGGCTCCGGTACTCCTCACCGATCGGACGGCCGCCCGCCCCACACCCCCCGGGGCGCGCGGCGACCCGGTCCCGCCGGCCATCCCGGAACAACCCCCCCTGTTCCCGGGTGGCCGGCCTCTCTTTCTCTCCCCGTCTCTCTCTTTCTCGGCTCCCTGCTCGCGCTGTTCGCGCTGATCACCTGGCAGGTCGCGGCCGACGGACCGCTGCTCCGGCTGGACGAACGCGTCGGCGAGAGCCTGTTCCGGCGCGGCCCGGCCGGACTGACCCAGCTCTTCTCGGATCTCGGCGGGGTGCCGGTGGCGCTCCCGGTGCTCGTCTGCGCGATCGCGTACGCGCTGTGGCGCGGTGCGCGGCGGCTGCCGGTGTACGCGGCCCTCACCATGGCGGCCGTACCCGCGCTGGTGATCCCGCTGAAGGTGGCCACCGCCCGGCAGGGTCCGCTGACCGAGGCCGTCAACTACTACCCGTCGGGCCATACGGCGACGGCGGCGGTGGCGTACGGGGCTTCGGCGCTGCTCCTCCTCGCCGTTGCCCGGCCGACGTGGCTGCGGGCATGGGTCCCGCCCGCCGCCGCTGTGCTGCTGACGGCGGCGACGGGCGTCGGTCTGGTGCTGCACGGCTACCACTGGCCGCTGGACGTGCTGGCGAGCTGGTGCCTGGGGCCGGTGCTGCTGGCGCCGCTGTGGTGGGTCAGCCGCGGGGCCCGGCTGCGGTCAGGAGAGCCGCGAGCCACTCGGTGAGCTCCGGGGTGTCATGGCCGATCGTCGCGAAGTGAATGCCGAGCGGCTCGTCGGCGCGGACGGTGCCGGGCTCGTAACGCCGGTAGTGGATGTTCCCGCGTTCGCTGTTCGTCGCGGTGAGTTCCTCGACCAGTGCGTCGGTGCCCAGGAGCGGTGCGGGGTCGGCGCGGACGCGCTCGTCGTCGGCGGCCTGGGTGATGCGGACAGGGACGGTGAGGGGGAGGTCCGGGTTCATCGCCTCCAGTTGGCGGTCGAACTTCTGCTGGTCGAGAGTGGGCTTGGCCGGGTAGCCGGGCCGGAACTGCTCGGTGCCCTTGATGCCGCCCCAGGAGTCGGGGCGGCTCAGCCCGGCGCGGGAGCGGTCCCGTACGTGGGGCCAGAGCTCCTGGAACGCACGGGGCGAGAGAACCTGTTCCGGGTCGATCGTGGGGTCGCCGCCGAGGGCGCCGGCGAGGAGGAGCGGGGTGAACGCGAAGCCGGAGTTCACCTGGTCGAGGGTGGCGCCGCCCCGCACCAGGCCCAGGAGGTGGTTGGCGGGGGCGATCGCGGCGACGCCGGTCAGCCCTTCGACCCGTCCCGGGGCATGGTGCGCCGCGAACAGGGCCGCCTGGCCGCCCTGCGAGTGCCCGACGATCGCGAACCGCTCCCCGATCTCCCCGGGGAACAGCCTGCGGGCGGCCGTCACGATGTCGAGTACCCCCATGGCCTCGGAACGGCCGCAGAGGTACGGGTGCGCTGCGGCGTACCCGTGCCGAGCGCCTCGTAATCCGTCATCGCCACGGCCCAGCCCTGGTCCAGGAAGTGGCCGAGCAGCGTGAGCGGATAGGCGTTCATGGGCGAGGCCCCCGTGTCGCCCCGGTCCCGTGAGGGCGCGCAGCGGTTGGCCACGCCCACCGTGCCGTGGGCCCAGCTGATCAGCGGGTAGCCGCCCGCGGGGACGGGGTGGGCGGCGCGGTCCGGCAGGGCGATGATGCCGGAGGTGGCGACCGGGCTGCCGTCGGCGCCCTCCGACCGGTGCAGGACCAGCCAGTTCTCCCCGCCGGGTACGGCGGCGGCCGGGTTGTCCAGGGGGCGGGCGTGGATCGGGTCGCCGGGGGCGCCGTCGGGGAGCGGTATCGGCGGGGTGTAGAACGCGTCCCCGGCCGGGGCGTCCGTCGCGAGGTATGTACTGGTGGCCACACGCTGTCCCTTCTCGGACGCGGCGGGCTGCCGTGCCCCTCCGCGTGGTCAGACCTCGCGATCACCTTAGGACGGCATGGATGATGCCCGTCGCCGCGATCCTCTTCACCCCGGCGACGGGCATCGGTCTGATGGGCTGCCTCAGCGGTACCTCAGGGGTACCTCAGCGGCCGAAGTAGGAGTTGAAGTTCCGGCTGAACTCCCAGTTGTTGAACCGGTCCCAGTTGATCGACCAGGTCATCAGGCCACGGAGATCGGTCCAGGTCCCGTGGGTCTGGTAGGAGCCGCAGTCGGTCTTCTTGATCAGGCAGTTGAGCGCCTTGTTGACCTCGGCCGGTGAGGTGTGGCCGTTGCCCGCCTGGGTGGAGGCCGGGAGGCCGATGGCGACCTGGTCGGGGCGCAGGCCCGGGAAGACGCGGCTGGTGTTGCCCGCGACCGGGAAGCCGGCGAGCAGCATGTCGGTCATCGCGATGTGGAAGTCCGCGCCGCCCATCGAGTGGTACTGGTTGTCCAGGCCCATGATCGGGCCCGAGTTGTAGTCCTGGACGTGGAGCAGGGTCAGGTCGTCGCGCAGGGCGTGGATGACCGGCAGGTAGGCGCCGGCGCGCGGGTCCTGGCCGCCCCAGGGGCCGGAGCCGTAGAACTGGTAGCCGAGCTGGACGAAGAAGGTCTCGGGCGCCATCGTCAGGACGAAGTCGGAGCCGTACTTCGCCTTGAGGGTCTTCACGGCCGAGATCAGGTTGACGATCACCGGTGAGGTCGGGGCGCGGAAGTCGGTGTCCCCGGTGTTCAGCGAGAGGGAGTGGCCCTCGAAGTCGATGTCCAGGCCGTCCAGGCCGTAGGTGTCGATGATCTTCGAGACCGAGGTGACGAAGGCGTCCCGGGCGGCGGTGGAGGCGAGCTGCACCTGGCCGTTCTGGCCGCCGATGGAGATCAGGACCTTCTTGCCCGCGGCCTGCTTGGCCTTGATGGCGGCCTTGAACTCCGCATCGGACTCGACGTTCGGGCACTCGGCGACCGGGCAGAGCGAGAAGCGGATGTCGCCGGAGGTGACGGAGGTGGGCTCACCGAAGGCGAGGTTGATGACGTCCCAGGAGTCGGGCACGTCCGCCATGCGGGTGTAGCCGGAGCCGTTGGCGAAGCTGGAGTGCAGATAGCCGACGAGCGCGCGGGCCGGGAGCTGCCCGCCGCCGCCCCCGCCGCCCGCCGTGGTGGTCGCGGTGACGGCGGCCGACTTCGCGGACTCGCCGGCCGCGTTGGTGGCGGTGACCTGGAAGCTGTACGCGGTGGAGGCGGTCAGCCCGGTCACGGTGGCGGAGGGGCCGGTGACCGAGGCCACCTTCGTACCGCCTCGGTAGACGTTGTAGCCGGTGGCGCCGGAGACGGCGTTCCAGGAGAGGGCGACCGAGGAGGAGGTGATCGCGGTGGTGCGCAGGCCCGCGGGGACTGCGGGGACGACCACCGGGTCGCCGCCGGGGCCGACGAGGGTGAGGTCGTCGACGTAGTGGGCCGGGGTGCCGTACCAGCCGTGGGTGTAGACGCTCACGGAGGTGGTGGAGGGGCCGGTGGTGAAGCTGGTGGTGAGCTGCTTCCAGGCGCCGGTGGACTGGGTCCAGGTGGAGACGTCGGTGGTGCCGGTGCCGGTGGCGCCGAGGTAGACGGGGCTGCCCTGCACCCAGGCGCTCAGCGTGTAGCGGGAGTTGGGCTTGACCGTGACAGCCTGGGAGCACTTGGCGTTGTCGTTGCCCGCCGGGGTCCCCTTCAGCGCCTTCGTACCGCCGTGCACCGGGGTGGAGACGACCGAGCCGCTGCCTGCGGTGCAGCTCCAGCCGTCGAGCCCCGCCTCGAAGGTGCCGTTGCGCGCCACGTCCACGTCCGCCGCGCTCGCCGCCGGTGCCGTGGCGACCAGGGCACCGGCAGCGAGCACTGCGGCCGTACAGGTGGCCAGAAGTCCGGAAAATCTGACGGTTGGTCCGGTGCGTTCCACAACAGCCTCCGTGCAGGGGGGAATTGGGTGTGGCGTGCGCACAACATGGTCCAGACCAATCAGGTTGTCAAGACCTCTGGCAGTGGGGCCACCCCCTGCATGGCCTCCGAGCTGCGGTCACCCTCCTTCGCGGTCGTCCTGGGCCGCGGCTCCGGCCGCCTCGTGCATCGCCAGCTCCAGCAGCGCCGCGTCCGTGAGCGTCCCCGAACCGTCCGGCGGGATCAGCCAGCGCACTCCCCCGGCCGCCCGGCCTGGATGGGGAACGACGATCCAGGTGCCGGGGCCCGCGCCCCGGATACCGGTGCCGAGCCAGCGGGACGCCGTGCCCGGCGGGACGAAGAAGCCCATACGGGACTCGCCGAAGTCGGCGAGGACCGGGCCGGGCCGGTCGATGAGGCGGGTGAGCACGTCGAGCGTCGGATAGCCGAGCTCACCGGGGAGGATCAGCACATCCCAGCGCCTGCCGGCGGGAAGAAGAGCGATCCCCTGCGGGTTGCGCTCCCATTCCCACCGGCAGGCGCTGGGGTCCGGTGCCACCGATGTGAGCCACTCGATCGCGGCTTTCGTTTCCGGTCCCGTCATGACCAGCCTCCCGTTGACGTGAACACCGGCAGGGTCCTACCGGTGGGTACACGTGCGAGAGAGCGCTCGGCCCCGACTATGACGCGGGTTGGGGCCATGAGTGGCCGTGACGTGAGTCACATTGTTGGACAGGGTGTCAGCTGTCGAAGCCGAGCCCCAGCTTGTCCATGGTCTTCAGCCAGAGATTGCGGTGCCCGCCGTTGCTGTCGGCGCGGGCGAGCGACCGCTTGGTGATCTCGATCCCGGCCCAGGCGAACGGCTCCGGCGGGAACGGCATCGGCTTCGAGCGGACCATTTCCAGCCGGGTCCGCTCGGTCTCCTCGCCGGCGAGGAGATCGAGCATCACATCGGCCCCGAAACGCGTCGAGCCGACGCCGAGACCCGTATATCCGGCGGCGTACGCGACCCGTCCCTGATGGGCCGTCCCGAAGAAAGCGGTGAAGCGGGAACAGGTGTCGATCGCGCCGCCCCAGGCGTGGGAGAAATTCAGTCCGGAAAGCTGCGGGAAACAGTCGAGGAACTGCTCCGCGAGCTTCAGGAATGTCTCGGGACGCTGGTCCAGATCGGCGCTGAGACGGCCCCCGTACGGATAGATCGCGTCGTATCCGCCCCACAGGATCCGGTTGTCCGCGGAGAGCCGGAAGTAATGGAACTGGTTGGCGCTGTCGCCGAGTCCCTGGCGTCCCTTCCAGCCGATGGATTCCAGCTGCTCGGGCGTGAGCGGTTCGGTCATCAGCGCGTAGTCGTAGACCGGCACGGTGTACGGGCGGACCCGCTTGACGAGCGACGGGAAGATGTTGGTGCCGAGCGCGACCCGGCGGGCGAACACGCGACCGTACGGTGTACGCACCGCCATCCCGGAGCCGGAGCGCACGAGGTCGAGGCCCCGGGTGTGCTCGTAGATCCGTACGCCCAGCTCCAGGCAGGCCCGCTTCAGGCCCCAGGCGAGCTTGGCCGGGTGCAGCATCGCGACGCCGTCCCGGTCCCAGAGGCCGCCGAGGAAGGTGGGCGAGTCGACCTCGGCGCGCAAGGCGTCGCGGTCCAGGAAGTCGACACCCGTGATGCCGAGCTTCACCAGCTCCTCGTGCCATTCCCGCAGCTCTTCGAGCTGGTGGGGCTCGGTGGCGACGTCGATCTCACCGGTTCGCTCGAACTCGCAGTCGATTCCGTAGCGGGCGACGGCGGCCTCGATGGCGTCGAGGTTCCGCTCCCCCAGCTCCTCCAGCTTCGCGATCTCGTCCGGCCACCGCTCGACGCCGTTGGCCAGGCCGTGGGTGAGGGAGGCGGCGCAGAAGCCGCCGTTGCGGCCCGAGGCGGCCCAGCCCACCTCGTGCCCCTCGATGAGGACGACGTCCCGGCCGGGGTCGCGCTCCTTGGCGATGAGCGCGGTCCACAGTCCGCTGTAGCCGCCGCCGATGACCAGGAGGTCGGCGTGCTCGTCGCCGGTGAGGGCGGGGAGCGCATCGGGTTTGGCCGGGTCGTCCAGCCAGTAGGAGACCGGCTTGGCGCCGGAGAGTGATTGGGCAGCGATACTCATGGCAGCTGGGGCCATGGTTTCCAACTCCTTCAGGACTTTCAGGATCGAGCGTTGCTCTTTCGGCGGCTGGCGATGAACTGGCCGACGAGGACCATCGTTACCGCAATGATGAACATGGCGGTGCCGATGACGTTGATCTGCACGGGCGTGCCGCGCTGGGCCGATCCCCAGACGAACATGGGGAAGGTGACGGTGGAGCCCGCGTTGAAATTCGTGATGATGAAATCATCGAACGAGAGCGCGAAGGCGAGCAGGGCTCCCGCCGCGATTCCCGGGGCGGCGATGGGAAGGGTCACTCGTACGAAAGTCTGCACGGGTCCCGCGTAAAGGTCGCGGGCGGCTTCCTCCAGTCTCGGGTCCATCGACATGACGCGCGCCTTGACGGCCGTCACCACGAAGCTGAGGCAGAACATGATGTGCGCGATCAGCACGGTCCAGAAGCCGAGCTGGGCGCCCATGTTCAGGAAGAGCGTGAGCAGCGACGCGGCCATGACGACCTCGGGCATCGCCATCGGCAGGAAGATCAGCGAGCTGATCGCGCCGCGCGCCCGGAAGCGGTAGCGGACCAGCGCGAAGGCGACCGCCGTACCGAGCGCGGTGGCCCCGAGCGTCGCCCAGAAGGCGATCTGGAGCGAGAGGGAAAGGGATCCGCAGAGGTCGGCGACGCCGCAGGGGTCCTTCCAGGCGTCCAGCGAGAACCGCTGCCACGCGTAGTTGAAGCGCCCGTTGGGCTTGTTGAACGAGAACACCATCACGACGATGTTCGGCAGGATCATGTACGCGAGGGTCAGCAGACCCGCGATGACGATCAGGTTCCGGCGTATCCAGCGCAGTACGGGCATCAGACCAGGTCCTCCGTCCCGGAGCGGCGGATGTAGAAGGTGACCGTCAGCAGGACGATCGCCATGAGGATGAACGAGAGCGCGGCGGCCGTCGGATAGTCCAGGACCCGCAGGAACTGGCTCTGGATGACGCTGCCGACCATCTTGGTGTCGGTGGATCCGAGCAGCTCGGCGTTGACGTAGTCACCGCTGGCCGGGATGAAGGTCAGCAGGGTGCCGGAGACGACGCCGGGCATGGAGAGCGGGAACGTCACCTTGCGGAAGGTGGTGGCGGGCGTGGCGTAGAGGTCGCCCGCCGCCTCGTGCAGCCGGCCGTCGATCCGCTCCAGCGAGGTGTAGAGCGGCAGGATCATGAACGGCAGGAAGTTGTACGTCAGACCGCAGACGACGGCCATCGGGGTGGCGAGGACCCGGTTGGACTCGGTCCAGCCGAGCCAGCTGGTGACGTCCAGGACGTGCAGCGTGTTGAGCACGTCCACGACCGCGCCGCCGTCGGCGAGGATCGTCTTCCACGCCAGCGTACGGATGAGGAAGCTGGTGAAGAACGGGGCGATGACCAGCACCAGCACCAGGTTCCGCCAGCGGCCCGCCTTGAAGGCGATGAGGTAGGCGAGCGGGTAGCCGAGCAGCAGGCAGAGGATCGTGGCGGTGCCCGCGTACAGCAGGGACCGGATGAACTGCGGGTAGTAGTCGCGCAGCGCGTCCACGTACGTCTGGAAGTGCCAGGTGACCTCGAAGCCCTGCTCCAGGGAGCCGGTCTGTACGGAGGTGGAGGCCTGGTAGACCAGCGGCAGCGCGAAGAAGACGAGCAGCCACAGGATGCCGGGGAGCAGCAGCCAGTACGGGATGAGCCGTTTACGGGTGGAGGGCTTGCGGAGCGTGAGCTTCCGGGGCTCCTCGGGCTGTGCGGGGGGCGCGGGCGGCGCTTCGGTGAGGCTCACTCCGCGTCCTCCACGCTGGTGGCGCCCGCGTCGATGTCCTGGGCGGCGTCGAGGCCGAAGGTGTGGGCCGGGTTCCAGTGCAGGACGACCTCGGCGCCGGGGACGAGTCGCGTGTCCCTCTCGATGTTCTGCTCGTAGACCTGGAGGGCGGTCCCGGCCGGGCTCTCGACGACGTACTGCGTCGAGACGCCGATGAAGCTGGAGTCGGTGATGCGGCCGGTGACGCGGTTACGGCCTGCGGCGATGTCATCGGCGTCGTCCGCGTGGGCCAGGGATATCTTCTCGGGCCGGATGCCGAGGAGGAGCCGGCCGCCGCTGGTGGTCGGCGCCGAACATCGCTCGCGGGGCAGGGTGAGCTTCCCGCCGCCCGCGGCCACCACCAGGTCCTCGCCGGTCGACACGATCTCGCCCGCGATGAGGTTGGAGGTGCCGAGGAAGTTGGCGACGAAGGTGGTGCGCGGGTTCTCGTAGAGGTCGGCGGGGGCGCCGAGCTGCTCGACACGGCCGCCGTTCATCACCGCGACGGTGTCGGCCATGGTCATGGCCTCCTCCTGGTCGTGGGTGACGTGCACGAAGGTGATGCCGACCTCGGTCTGGATCCGCTTGAGCTCCAGCTGCATCTGACGGCGCAGCTTGAGGTCGAGGGCGCCGAGGGGCTCGTCCAGCAGCAGGACCTGCGGGTGGTTGATGAGCGCGCGGGCGACGGCGACGCGCTGCTGCTGGCCACCGGAGAGCTGGTGCGGTTTGCGGCGGGCGAAGTCGCCGAGCTGGACCAGCTCCAGCATGTCGTCGACCTGCTTCTTCACCGACTTGATGCCGCGACGGCGCAGCCCGAAGGCGACGTTCTCGGTGATGTCCAGGTGCGGGAAGAGGGCGTAGCTCTGGAAGACGGTGTTGACCGGCCGCTTGTACGGGGGCAGGTCGGTGATGTCCTTGCCGCCGAGGTAGACCGTGCCGGTGGTGGCCTCCTCCAGCCCCGCGATCATCCGCAGGGTGGTGGTCTTGCCACAGCCGGAGGCGCCGAGCAGGGCGAAGAAGGAGCCCTGCGGGACGGTCAGGTCGAGCGGCTGTACGGCGGTGAAGGAGCCGTAGGTCTTGCTGATCCCGACGAGGCGGACATCGCCGCCCGCCGTCTGCTGCTGCTGTGTCATGGGTCGCGGTCCCAGTGTGTTCGGGGGAGTTCGGAGAGAGGCGGAGGCCGGTGGGGTACCGGCGGATACCGGCAGTTACCGGGTCAGGCGCCGATGAGTTTGGCGAACTTCTCTTCGTACGCCGTCTCTTCCTCCGTGCTCAGGGAGCGGAAGGAGCGGGACTTCGCCGCCATCTCCCGGTCGGGGAGGATCAGCGTGTTGGAGGCCATCGACTCGTCGATCTTGGCGAGTTCGTCGCGTACGCCGTCGACCGGGCAGACGTAGTTGATGTAGGCGGCGAGCTGGGCAGCGACCGGCGGCTCGTAGTAGTAGTCGATGAGCTTCTCGGCGTTGGTCTTGTGCCGGGCCTGCGCGGGGACCAGGAGGTTGTCGCTGGAGGTGATGTAACCGGCGGCCGGGATCGCGAACTTGATGTCCGGGTTGTCGGCCTGGAGCTGGATGATGTCCCCGGCCCAGCCGACGCAGGCCGCGATGTCGCCCTTGCTGAGGTCGGCGGTGTAGTCGTTGCCGGTGAAGCGGCGGATCTGCTTCTTGTCGACGGCCTTCTGGAGCCGGCCGATCGCCCCGTCGAAGTCGGCGTCGGTGAACTTCCCCGGGTCCTTGCCCTGGTCGAGGAGGGTCATGCCGATGGTGTCGCGCATCTCGGAGAGGAAGGAGACGCGGCCCTTGAGCTTCGGGTCGTCGAGGAGCTGGGTGACCGAGTCGACCTTCCGGCCGCCGGTCGCCTTCGCGTTGTACGCGATGACCGTGGGGATGCCGGTCCAGGGGTAGGAGTAGGCGCGGCCGGGGTCCCAGTCGGGGGTGCGGAACTGGGCGGAGACGTTGGCGAAGGCGTGCGGGAGGTTCGAGGGGTCGAGCTTCTGCGCCCAGCCGAGCCGGATGATGCGGGCGGCCAGCCAGTCGGTGACGCAGATGAGGTCGCGTCCGGTGTTCTGGCCGGCGGCGAGCTGCGGTTTGATCTTCCCGAAGAACTCGACGTTGTCGTTGATGTCCTCGGTGTACTTGACCCTGATCCCGGTGCGCTTGGTGAACGCCTCCAGGGTGGGCCGGCTCTTCTCGTCGTCGCTGACGTCCATGTACTCGGTCCAGTTGGAGAAGGTGACTTCCTTCTCCTTCTCCGAGTGGTCGTCGGCGGCGGCCGCTCCCTCGGCGCGTCCGGCGGGCGGGATGCCGCAGGCGCCGAGGGTGGCTATCCCGCCCAGCGCGAGGGCGCCCATACCGGAGGCGCGCAGCAGGGAGCGGCGGGTGAGGGCTCCCCGGCCGCTGGTCAGGGAACGCCTCATGGCCGCCAGCTGGACCGGCGAGAGGCGCTCGGGCTCGTAACTCTCCATACGCGTATGCCCTTTCGGGTGGGAGGCCGCGGGGGCCCGTCATGGACGGGCCCCGATCGTGCGGCAGCTGCTATCGGTCCCCGAAGATCGTGCGGTGCCAGTCCTTGCGGGCGACCGCGGTGTTGTCGTACATGACGTGCTTGACCTGCGTGTACTCCTCGAAGGAGTACGCCGACATGTCCTTGCCGAAGCCGCTGGCCTTGTATCCGCCGTGCGGCATCTCGGAGAGGATCGGGATGTGGTCGTTCACCCACACACAGCCCGCCTGGATCTCGCGGGTGGCGCGGTTCGCGCGGTACAGGTCGCGGGTCCAGGCGGAGGCGGCCAGTCCGTACGGGGTGTCGTTGGCGAGGGCGATGCCCTCGTCGTCGGTGTCGAAGGGGAGGACCACGAGGACCGGGCCGAAGATCTCCGACTGGACGATCTCGCTGTCCTGGGCGGCGCCCGCGACGAGGGTGGGCCGGTAGTACGCGCCGTCGGCGAGGTCCCCGCCGGGGGCCTCGCCGCCGGTGACGACCTGGGCGTAGCCGCGGGCCCGCTCGACGAAGGCGGCGACGCGGTCGCGCTGGGCGTGGCTGATGAGGGGGCCGAGGTCGGTGGTGGCAGCGAAGGGGTCGCCGAGGCGGACGGTCTCCATGAGGGCGGCGACGTCGCGGACGAAGGCGTCGTAGAGGGGGCGCTGGACGTAGGCGCGGGTGGCGGCGGTGCAGTCCTGGCCGGTGTTGATGAGCGATCCGGCGACCGCGCCGTGCACGGCGGCCTCCAGGTCGGCGTCATCGAAGACCACGAAGGGGGCCTTGCCGCCGAGCTCCAGGTGGAGCCGCTTGACGGTGGCGGTGGCGATCTCGGCGACCCGCTTGCCGACGGCGGTGGAGCCGGTGAAGGAGGTCATCACGACATCGGGGTGGCCGACGAGGTGCTCGCCAGCCTCCTTGCCCGCGCCGGTGACGATGTTGATGACGCCGTCGGGGATGCCCGCCTCGGTGGCGGCCTGGGCGAACATCAGCGAGGTCAGCGGGGTCAGCTCGGCGGGCTTGAGGACGATGGTGTTACCCGCGGCGACGGCCGGGAGGATCTTCCAGGCGGCCATCTGGAGCGGGTAGTTCCAGGGGGCGATGGAGCCGACGACACCGATCGCCTCGCGCCGTACGTACGAGGTGTGGTCACCGTCGTACTCGGCGGCGGCCTTGCCCTCCAGGTGGCGGGCGGCGCCCGCGAAGAAGGCGGCGTTGTCGACAGTGCCGGGCACGTCGAACTCGGTGGAGAGCTTGACCGGCTTGCCGCACTGGAGGGACTCGGCGTACGCGAAGTCGTCGGCCTGCTCGGCGAGGACGGCGGCGAACCGGTGCAGGACCTCCGAGCGCTCGCCGGGGGTGGCGCTCGACCAGCCGGGGAAGGCGGCCTTGGCTGCGGCGACGGCCGCGTCCACGTCGTCGGTGCCCGCCAGCTCGTACCGCAGGACGCTCTCGCCGGTCGCGGGGTTCACCACGTCGTGGTGGCGGCCGGACGTGCCGGGGAGCAGCTTGCCGCCGATGTACTGCGCACCTTCCGCGAAGCGGTCCTGAACCTGGAAGCCGTTGCTCATGACGCTCTCCTCCGCCGCTGTACCCGCTGCGCGGGGTCGGCGTAGCCTCTTCGTGAATTGAGTGCCGATCCTGACAGAGGGGTCCAGGCCCAACAAGTGATTCCGTTGTTGCCTTTTGGTTACGCGACGGAATCTGTCGACCATGTGTCGTGTCGGTGCGGAAATCCCCGTACGGAGTGTCAGTGGCGGATGCCACACTCACATGCCATGGGACCGATCGATGAGCTTGTGGCGGACGTGGCGCGGGGCAAGCGGGTGAAGTATCTGCCGTTCTGGGGCCACCGCCCGCGCCCGGACGGCCGGCTGGGGCCGAGCTGCCTGAGCCAGTGGTGGCCGTCGCCCTTCACGGTGGACGGGGTCGCTTACGCCAGCGCGGAGCACTGGATGATGGCCGGCAAGGCCCGCCTCTTCGGTGATACGGAGGCGGAGCGGGCGGCCGTGGCGGCGAACAGCCCGGCGGCGGCGAAGCAGGCGGGGCGGCTGGTGCGCGGCTTCGACGAGGACGTGTGGATACGGGAGCGGTTCGCCCTGGTCGTGGAGGGCAGCACACACAAGTTCGGGCAGAGCCCTGAGCTGGCCGGCTATCTGCTGGGCACGGGCGACCGGGTGCTGGTGGAGGCGTCCCCGCTGGACCGGATCTGGGGCATCGGGCTGGCGGCGGACGACGAGCGGGTGGAGCGGCCGCAGGAGTGGCGGGGGCTGAATCTGCTGGGGTTCGCGCTGATGGAGGCGCGGGAGCGGCTGCGGGCGGCTTAGACCGGGTCGCATGCCTTCCGGGTACGACAGCGCCGCCCGGTCCGGCGGGGAGTGGTTCCCTGCCGGACCGGGCGGCGGATGCGGTACGTCCCGGTGGCTAGCCCCGGCCCTCGATGACCAGCGACGTGGCGAACGGGTCGTCGTCGTAGGTGTCGTCGAAGCTGGAGTCACCGTTGGCGATGGCCCAGATGATGAAGCCGAGGAGCACGGACCCGATCACGATGCCGACCGAGCCCGTGATGATCCCGGCGAGCGCCATGCCCCGGTTGGTCGCCTCGCCGCGCTTGGCCCGGCCGAGGCCGATGATGCCGAAGATCAGCGCGAGGATGCCGAGGATGATGTTCACCCCGTACATGCAGAAGCCGACGATCGAGATGATGCCGAGCACCAGCGCGGCCGTGCCGAGGCCGTTCGAGGGCTGCGGCCCCCACGGCTGCTGGCCGCCGTAGGCGTCGTAGCCCGGGTAGCCGCCGTACGGCTGCGCCGGCGGGGCCGGGTAGCCGTAGTGACCGGTGGTCGGGGGCGGCGGTGGCTGGTGGCCGGGGCCGCCCGGGCCGATCGGCGGCGGCGGTACGGCCGAGGGCGGCGGGCCGAAGCCACCGCCCGACGGTATCGGTCCGGTGGATTCCGGGGCCGGGCCCGCACTCGGCATCGACGTCACGGTCTGCTGGTCGTGGACGGCGGGCGGCGGCGGTGCCGCGTCCTGCTTGCCCAGCTCCACCCTGCTGTCCGGCGGTGCCCACGGATCGCGCGGCGCGGCCCCGCCCCCGGGCTGCTCTGTGTTGTCTGACATGGGCCTCCCCCATCGTGGTCCCGTCATGCTACGGCCCGGTTCCGCGCCGCCTCACCCCGCCTACGATGATCGGTGCAGCCGGCCGGGACCACCCCTGGGGCTCCGCCGACGTACACGCCGAACTGTGGGAGACAGACACATGACCGATCCGCACCCCTTCATCGCCGGGCTGCCCAAGGCCGAACTCCACGTCCACCATGTCGGGTCCGCCTCGCCCCGGATCGTCGCCGAACTGGCCGCCCGGCACCCGGACTCGAAGGTCCCCACGGACCCGGAGGCGCTGGCCGACTACTTCACCTTCACCGACTTCGCGCACTTCATCGAGGTCTACCTCTCGGTGGTGGACCTGATCCGCACCCCCGAGGACGTCCGCCTGCTCACCTTCGAGGTGGCGCGGGACATGGCCCGGCAGAACATCCGGTACGCGGAGCTGACGGTGACCCCGTTCAGCTCGACCCGGCGCGGCATCCCGGAGGTGGCCTTCATGGAGGCCATCGAGGACGCCCGCAAGTCGGCCGAGGCCGAACTGGGCGTCATCCTGCGCTGGTGCTTCGACATCCCGGGTGAGGCCGGGCTCCAGGCCGCCGAGGAGACGGCCCGGCTCGCGGTGGAGCGGCGGCCCGACGGGCTCGTCTCCTTCGGGCTCGGCGGGCCGGAGATCGGGGTGGAGCGCCCGCAGTTCAAGCCCTACTTCGACCGGGCCATCGCCGAGGGCCTCCACTCGGTGCCGCATGCCGGGGAGACCACCGGACCGCAGACCATCTGGGACGCGCTCACCGAGTTGCGGGCCGAGCGCATCGGCCACGGCACCAGCTCCGTCCAGGACCCGAAGCTGCTGGAGCACCTCGCCGAGCACCGGATCGCCCTGGAGGTCTGCCCGACGTCGAACATCGCCACCCGCGCGGTCACCGACATCGAGCTCCACCCGATCCGGGAGATGGTCCAGGCGGGCGTCCTGGTCACCGTCAACAGCGACGACCCGCCCATGTTCGGCACCGACCTGAACAACGAGTACGGGGTCGCCGCCCGGCTGTTGAAGCTGGACGAGCAGGGCATCGCCGGCCTCGCGAAGAACGCGGTGGAGGCCTCGTTCCTGGACCCGGCCGGCAAGCGCCGGCTGGCCGAGGAGATCGACACGTACACGGCGAACTGGCTCCGGGGCCCCGCCCGCTGACCCCGACACGTAACCGTCCCGCTGACCCGGACACGTACGCGGAAAACCGCCTCCGGCGCCCCGCCCGCCGACCCCGGTCGTCACAATGGCCCCATGGCCGACACCACCTCCCGCCTCACCGCCGTCGCGCATCGCGGCGACCCGTACCGGGCCCGCGAGAACACGCTGCCCTCGATCCGCTCCGCCCTCGACCGGGGGGCGGACGCGGTCGAGATCGACGTACGCGTGACCCGCGACGGGGTGCCCGTCCTGCTCCACGACGAGACGCTGGACCGGCTGTGGGGCCATGACCGGCGCGTCGACCGGCTGACTCACCAGGAGGTGCTGGAGCTGACCGGCGGCGGGGTGCCGACGCTGCGCGAGGCGCTGGACGTCACCGAGGGGCACCGGGTGATGGTGGACCTGCCCGGCTCCACGGACGCCTCGGTGAAGAAGGTCGTGGGTACGGTCCTGGAGTGCGGGGCGGGCGAGCGGGCGTACTACTGCGCGGGCGCGGACGCGATGCTGCGGGTGCGCGCCGTGGACCCGGCGGCGGAGATCGCGCTGACCTGGAACACGCTCGCCCCGCCGCGTCCGGTCCTGCTGGAGGCGGTGAAGCCGCGCTGGCTGAACTACCGCTTCGGGCTCGTCAGCCGCGAACTGGCCGACCGGGCGCACCGAGACGGGTTCCTCGTCTCCGCCTGGACGGCCGACACCAAGCGCACGATGCGTCGGCTGATCGAGCGGGGCGTCGACTCGATCACCACCAACCGGATCGACGCCCTGCACAAGCTGCGGTCCAACTCCCCTACGCCGAGCGGCTCTTGATCCGTCCGGCATGATGGTCGGTGCCGTGAAGAGCCGGACGGGTACCGAGGAGCAGCAGACGTGAGTGAGAGCCGACCGCAGGCAGCCGAGGCCCTGACGCGGATACGTTCCGACGTCGCGCACAACGCCCGGGTCTGGAACTACTGGCTGGGCGGCAAGGACCACTACCCGGTGGACCGGGCGGTGGGTGACCAGGTGACCGGGATGTATCCGAGCATCGGTGAAGTGGCCCGCGCGGACCGGGCGTTCCTCGGCCGGGTGGTGCGGCATCTGGCCGGGGACGTGGGCGTCGACCAGTTCCTGGACATCGGCACCGGTCTGCCGACGGCCGACAACACCCACGAGATCGCCCAGCACACCGCCCCGCACGCGCGGGTCGTCTACGTGGACAACGATCCGATCGTGCTGGCCCATGCGCGAGCCCTGCTCAGCGGTTCGCTGGAGGGCGCCACCGAGTACGTCGACGCCGACGCGCACCACCCGGAGCGGATCCTGAAGGCGGCGGAGCCCACCCTGGACCTGGGGCGGCCCGTGGCGGTGATGATGCTCGGCATCCTCAACTTCGTACTGGACACGGACGAGGCGAGGTCCATCGTCCGCACGCTGATGGCGGCCGTCCCGTCCGGCAGCCACCTGGTGCTGACCCACCCGACGCTGGAGCTGGGCGGCGAGGGCAACGAGGCGGCGATGCGCTTCTGGAACGAGACCGCCACCCCGCCGATCACCGCCCGCAGCCGGGAGGAGGTCGCGTCCTTCCTGGACGGGCTGGACCTGCTGGAACCGGGGATCGTCTCCTGCTCCCGCTGGTGTACGAACCCGCGGGAGCCGGAGGTGGCGCAGTTCGGCGTGGTGGCCCGGAAGCCGTGATGACCGGGCTCGGTGGCCTGGAAGCCGCGATGCCCGGCGTCGTGGCCCGGAAGCCGTGAGACTCAGGCGCTCGCCGGGACGGGAGCCGCAGGGGCCGGTGCCTGCTCCAGCGCCTCCAGCCGCTTGATCATGCGCCGCACGATCAGCAGCGGGATGACGCCGAAGACACCGAAGGACATGTCGATCACGGACCACCAGAACGGGATGCCCCGGATCGGGCCGCAGATCAGCGCGAGCGGGATGATCCCGGCGCAGGCGATCATGCCGAACTCGATGACCCAGATGTTGCGGACCGGGTCGCGGTAGGGCCCGTAGAAGGCGACGGCGATGACCAGGTGGGCGAAGGCCAGCCAGTCGGTGCCGTACAGCATGAAGGGCTGGTCCCGCTCGATGGTGTCGAGCCCTTCGCGGACCCGGGTGATCCACTCCATCAGGCCCGGGAGGTGTTCGGGGACCGGGGAGGCGGAGGCGCTCAGGAGGTCCTCGGCCCAGCGGAGTTCGGTGACGAGCGGGAAGGCCGTGATGCCGCTCAGCACCAGACAGACGATTAAGAAGACCAGCCACCTGCGTATACGCCGCGTGAGGGCGTGTCGCTCGCTCATATCCGCAGCGTACGCCCGCCTTTACGCCCTCTTCACGCCGCCCCTGTTACAGGCTCACAAGCCGACGATGGAGTTCCACTTCTTGGCGAAGTCCGTCCGCTCCTCGGAGGTGATGTCACGGGCGATGGCGAGCCGCTGACGCATCGTGTCGTCGGGGAAGATCAGCGGATCCTCGGCGAGCGCGGCCGTCTCCTCGTCCTTCGAGGAGGCGAGGATGTCACGGGCGGCGGGGACCGGGCAGGCGTAGTTGACCCAGGTGGCGAGTTCGGCGGCGATCTCGGGATCGTAGTAATGGTCGATCAGCCGCTCGGCGTTGCGCTTGTGGCGGGCGAGGTTGGGGATCATCAGGGACTCGGCCCACAGCTCGGCGCCCTCCTCGGGGACGACGAACTCGATGTCGGGGTTGTCGGCCTGGAGCTGGATGACATCGCCGGAGTACGCCTGGCAGGCCAGCACATCGCCGGTGGCGAGGTCCTTGATGTAGTCGTTGCCGGTGAAGCGGCGGATGTGCTTGGAGCGGACCCGGCGCTCCGTCTGCTCGCAGATCTCGTGGAAGTCGTCGGACGTCCAGCGGGTGATGTCGACGCCGTTGCCCTGCATCAGCAGCGCGAACGACTCGTCGAGGCCGGAGAGCAGCGTGACCCGGCCGCGCAGGTCGTCCGCCCACAGGTCACCGGTGGAGCGGATCTCGCGGCCGAGCCGCTTCCGGTTGTACGCGATGCCGGTGATCCCGGACTGCCAGGGGACGCTGTGGAGCCGCCCCTCGTCGAAGGCGGGCGAACGCAGCTGCGGATCCAGGTACTTGGCCACGTTGGGCTGCTTGGCCCGGTCCATCTCCTGGACCCAGCCGAGCCGGACGAAGCGGGCCGCCATCCAGTCGCTGATGACGATCAGGTCCCGGCCGGTCTGCTGGCGGTTCATCAGCGCGGGGCTGATCTTCCCGAAGAACTCGTCGTTGTCGTTGATCTCCTCGGTGTACGTGACGGAGATCCCGGTCCGCTTCGAGAAGGCGTCCAGGGTGGGCCGCTTCGACTCGTTGTCGTCGTCGGTGTCGATGTAGAGCGGCCAGTTGGCGAAGTGCAGGGTGTGGTCGGTGGCGGAGCTGTCGTGTCCGGCCCGGTCCCCCGGCTCGACGAAGGCCGCGGGCACCCCGCAGCCGGCCAGGGTGGCGCCGGCCGCTCCCGCCCCGAGGGCGCGCAGCAGGGAACGGCGGGACATGGGGTTCTTCCTGATCGCTCGCACCCGCGCAGAATGCCCGTCGGCGGTCACGCGGACAATGGACCAAGCGTCCAGCGGGACGGCCCCGCCCCGCACACGTTGTCCAGATACGCGTACGGCCCCGGGCGCGGAGCCCGGGGCCGTACACCTCAACAGCGCGGCGGTCAGTCCTCGATGGACGTCATGACGTGCTTGATGCGCGTGTAGTCCTCGAAGCCGTACGCGGAGAGGTCCTTGCCGTAGCCGGACTTCTTGAATCCGCCGTGCGGCATCTCGGCGACGAGCGGGATGTGGGTGTTGATCCACACGCAGCCGAAGTCGAGGTTCTTGGACATGCGCATGGCGCGGGAGTGGTTGGTGGTCCAGACCGAGGAGGCGAGCGCGTAGTCGACGCCGTTGGCGTACGAGACGGCCTGCTGCTCGTCGCTGAACGACTGGACCGTGATGACGGGCCCGAAGACCTCGTTCTGGATGATCTCGTCGTCCTGCTTGAGGCCGGAGACGACGGTCGGGGCGTAGAAGTAGCCCTTGTCGCCGACCCGGTGGCCGCCCGCCTCGACCTTGGCGTGGGCGGGGAGCCGCTCGATGAAGCCGCTGACCTGCTTCAGCTGGTTGGCGTTGTTGAGCGGGCCGTACGCCACGTCCTCGTCGTCCGGCTGCCCGGTCTTCGTGTCGGCGGCGGCCTTGGCGAGCGCGGTGACGAACTCGTCGTGGATGGACTCGTGGACCAGGACGCGGGTCGCGGCCGTACAGTCCTGGCCCGCGTTGAAGAAGCCCGCCTCGGAGACGCCCGAGACGGTCTTGGCGATGTCGGCGTCATCGAAGACCACGACGGGCGCCTTGCCGCCCAGCTCCAGGTGGACGCGCTTGACGTCCTTGGCGGCGGACTCGGCGACCTGGATGCCGGCCCGGACGGAACCGGTGATGGAGGCCATCGCCGGGGTCGGGTGCTCGACCATCGCGCGGCCGGTGTCCCGGTCGCCGCACAGGACGTTGAAGACGCCCTTGGGCAGGATCTGGCCGATGATCTCGGCCATCAGCACGGTCGACGCCGGGGTGGTGTCGGACGGCTTGAGCACGACGGTGTTGCCCGCGGCGAGCGCCGGGGCGAACTTCCAGACGGCCATCATCATCGGGTAGTTCCACGGCGCGACCTGCGCGCATACGCCGACGGGCTCGCGGCGCACGATGGAGGTCAGGCCCTCCATGTACTCGCCGGCCGAGCGGCCCTCCAGGAGACGGGCGGCGCCCGCGAAGAAGCGGATCTGGTCCACCATCGGCGGGATCTCTTCGCTGCGGGTCAGCCCGATCGGCTTGCCGGTGTTCTCCGACTCGGCCGCGATCAGGTCCTCCGCGCGCTCCTCGAAGGCGTCCGCGATCTTCAGCAGGGCCTTCTGGCGCTCGGCGGGCGTCGTGTCGCGCCAGGCCGGGAAGGCGGCCGCGGCGGCTTCCATGGCGGCATCGACGTCGGCCTGGCCGGAGAGCGGCGAGGTCGCGTAGACCTCTTCCGTCACCGGGCTGACCACATCGATGGTCCGCCCGTCCGCGGCGTCCCGGAACTCCCCGTTGATGTAGTTGCGCAGACGGCGCACCTCGGTGGTCATGACCACCCCTCCTGTCGGCTGTCCGATGGGTGAGACACCCACCCTAATCGTTCCGGTGACGCTTTCGACATAGGCAACCACCCCCAGCTTCGGATTCAGTCGGTTCCCCACACTCACTCAACGAATTTCATCGATCTGGGGTTGCGAGACAGACGAGTGCGGTGCAGAGTGGATGTGTGGCCAGTCGCAGCGCAGACTCCAGGACCGGGAACGGATCACCGCCAGCGGTCGATGCCGTCTCCCTCGCAATCATCGAGCAGCTCCAGGAGGACGGGCGGCGTCCGTACGCCGCGATCGGCAAGGCCGTCGGCCTCTCCGAAGCGGCTGTGCGCCAGCGCGTCCAGAAGCTGCTCGACCAAGGCGTGATGCAGATCGTCGCCGTCACGGACCCGCTCACCGTGGGTTTCCGGCGCCAGGCGATGGTCGGCATCAATGTCGAGGGCGACCTCGACCCGGTGGCCGAAGCCCTGTCGGCCATGGCCGAGTGCGAGTACGTGGTGATGACCGCGGGCTCCTTCGACCTGATGGTGGAGATCGTCTGCGAGGACGACGACCACCTGCTGGAGACGATCAACAAACGCATCCGGACCCTTCCCGGCGTGCGCTCCACCGAGAGCTTTGTTTACCTCAAGCTCAAGAAGCAGACCTATATGTGGGGAACCCGATAGCCGTGAGCAAGGACCTCAGCCGAACCGCGTACGACCACCTGTGGATGCACTTCACCCGCATGTCGGACTACGAGAACGCGCCCGTTCCCACCATCGTGCGTGGCGAGGGAACGTACATCTTCGACGACAAGGGCAAGCGCTACCTGGACGGTCTCTCCGGCCTGTTCGTGGTCAACGCCGGCCATGGTCGTCATGAGCTCGCCGAGACGGCGTACAAGCAGGGCCAGGAGCTCGCCTTCTTCCCGGTGTGGTCCTACGCCCACCCGAAGGCCGTCGAGCTGGCCGAGCGTCTCGCCGACTACGCCCCGGGCGACCTCAACAAGGTCTTCTTCACCACCGGTGGCGGCGAGGCCGTCGAGACCGCCTGGAAGCTGGCCAAGCAGTACTTCAAGCTCAAGGGCCAGCCGACCAAGTACAAGGTCATCTCGCGTGCGGTCGCCTACCACGGCACGCCGCAGGGCGCCCTGTCCATCACCGGCCTCCCGGCCCTGAAGGCCCCCTTCGAGCCGCTGGTCCCCGGCGCGCACAAGGTGCCGAACACCAACATCTACCGCGCCCCGCTCTTCGGCGACGACCCGGAGGCCTTCGGCCGCTGGGCCGCCGACCAGATCGAGCAGGAGATCCTCTTCGAGGGCCCCGAGACCGTCGCGGCCGTCTTCCTGGAGCCCGTGCAGAACGCGGGCGGCTGTTTCCCGCCGCCGCCCGGGTACTTCCAGCGGGTCCGCGAGATCTGCGACCAGTACGACGTGCTGCTCGTCTCCGACGAGGTCATCTGCGCCTTCGGCCGCCTCGGCACGATCTTCGCCTGCGACAAGTTCGGCTACGTGCCGGACATGATCACCTGCGCGAAGGGCATGACCTCCGGCTACTCCCCGATCGGTGCCTGCATCGTCTCGGACCGCGTCGCCGAGCCGTTCTACCAGGGCGGCAACACCTTCCTGCACGGCTACACCTTCGGCGGCCACCCGGTCTCCGCGGCGGTCGGCCTCGCCAACCTGGACATCTTCGAGCGCGAGAACCTCACGCAGCACGTCCTGGACAACGAGAACGCCTTCCTCACCACGCTGCAGAAGCTGCACGACCTGCCGATCGTCGGCGACGTCCGCGGCAACGGCTTCTTCTACGGCATCGAGCTGGTGAAGGACAAGGCCACCAAGGAGACGTTCACCGACGAGGAGACCGAGCGCGTCCTGTACGGCTTCCTCTCCAAGGCGCTGTACGACAACGGCCTCTACTGCCGGGCCGACGACCGCGGCGACCCGGTCATCCAGCTCGCGCCGCCGCTGATCTCGGACCAGTCGACGTTCGACGAGATCGAGGGCATCCTGCGGGCCGTGCTGACGGAGGCGTGGACGAAGCTCTGACCGTCCCCACGCCCCCTGGAAGATCATCATCCAGAGGTCATTTCATACGGTCCACCCGGCCCGGATGCGCCCTTTCGAGTGAGAAGGGGAGCGTCCGGGCCGTGTGCTGTGCGTACTCACCGGTCCGACTATCTACGGTGCCCAGTGACCGATCGGCCGCGTCCTCGTTCCCCCATACGGGGGAACGGGAAAACTCATCCGAACCGAGGTGTACGCCATGGTGGCCCCGCCGGACAACGACGTGATCTGGGCGCGTTCCCTGCACCACTCCCACAACGGATCGCCCGGTCTCGGCGGTGTCTCCGTCTCCGTCCGCGACGCCGAGATCCTGGCCGTGACCGGCCCGCGCGGCAGCGGGAAGACCACCCTGCTGCACTGCCTGTCGGGTCGGCTGGTGCCCGAGCAGGGCGAGGTCTGGTTCAACAGCGTCCCCGTACACACGATGGCTCCCCGGGTGCGCGAGCAGCTGCGGAGGGAACGGTTCGGCTGGATCGGCGCCGATCCGGAGCTCGTCCCCGAGCTGACCACCTGGGAGAACGCGGCGCTGCCGCTGCTGCTGCGCGGCGCCTCGCACCGGGTCGCGAAGAAGGCCGCCACGGAGTGGCTGGAGCGCCTGGACATCGCCGCCCTCGCCAGGAAGCGCCCGCACGCCCTGCTCCAGGCCGAGCGCCAGCGGGTCTCCGTCGCCCGGGCCCTGTGCGGGCAGCCGACGGTGCTCTTCGCCGACGAGCCCACCGCGACCCTGCACCGGGCCGAGCGCTCCCAGCTCCTGCGCACCCTGACCGCCGCGGC
Source organism: Streptomyces cyaneofuscatus (assembly GCF_033109485.1). Classification (NCBI taxonomy): domain Bacteria; kingdom Bacillati; phylum Actinomycetota; class Actinomycetes; order Kitasatosporales; family Streptomycetaceae; genus Streptomyces; species Streptomyces cyaneofuscatus. Next base: position 1,963,408 of record NZ_CP137002.1, read on the forward strand.
CCGCTCGCACGGCATCACGGTGGTCCTGGCCACCCATGACGCCGAGGTCGCCGCGCTCGCCGACCGGACCGTGCCCCTGCTGGACGGCCGCCGCGTCGCCACCGTCGCCCTGCCCGGCGTCCCCGCCGATACGGAGGGCAGCGCGGCGTGCTCGCTCTCCGTCTGACCCGCGGTACGCATCCCCTCGTCCTGGTCCGGCGGCTGCTCGTCGCCGCCGCCTCCGCCGGTGTCGGCTTCCTCCTCCTGTGCTCCCTGGGGTACGCCTCCGCGCACCCCGCGTCCGCCGGTTCGGTGCTGCGGCTGCTGTGGTGCTTCGTTCCGCTCGCCGCCACCGTGATGTTCGCCGTGGCGGTGGCCCGTACGGATCCGAGCACGCGGCCCCGTCCCGGCCTCTCCTCGGTGGGCCTCGGCCCGGTGCGGCTCTCGGTGCTGGCGGCGGTCTCGACGGCCGTCTCCACCACGCTCGGCTCGATGGTGGCGCTGCTGTTCTTCCTGCATCTGCGGGGCGATCTGACCGGGATGCCGTTCGACGGCGGAGCGGCGGAGTTCCTCGGGGCGGGCACTCCGTTGCCGCTGGCGGCGGCGCTGATGCTGCTGGCTCTCGTACCGGTCCTCTCGGCGACGGCGAGCGCGGTGGCACTGCGGTCGCGGCCCGACCCGGCGCGGGACACCTTCGGCTCCGAGGAGCTGCCGGAGCCCGCCCCGGCGCCGAGCGGCCTCCCCTGGGGCGTGGCGCTGGTGGCCCTGGGGCTGGCGGTCGAGGCGTACGCGTCCCGGGACGCGGCCGGGAGTGCTTTCCCGTTGCCGGGCCGGTTCGAGGCGACCCCGGTGGCGATGCTGGCCGGCTGGACGCTGGCGGCGGCAGGCCTGGCCGTGGCCGGTCCCGGTCTGACGTATCTGTGCGGGCGGGCGCTCCAGGCGGTGCGCCCGGGTGCCGCACGGCTGCTGGCGGGCCGGGTCCTGATGGACGAGGCGCGCAGGATCGGCCGCCCGCTCGGGATCGTCTGCGCGGTGTTCGCCGCGGTGATCGCCGCGTCGGCGCTGTACGGGGGCGACGAGCGCCCCTGGGGACCGCTCACCGCGCTCGGTGCGGTGGTGGTCCTCGGGTGCACGGTGGCGACGCTGCTGACCTCGGCTCTGGAGGCGAAGCAGGCCCGCGCCCACACCGCCGAGGCACTGCTGCGGATGGGCGCCCCCGCTTCCGTACTGCGCGCCGCGACCGCGCTGCGGGCTGCGGCGCTGCTGGCCCTGTTCGCCCCCCTGACCTGGGTGATCGCGGAGCTGGCGGCCCTGCCGCTGGCGAAGTAGGCCGCGGCGAGGCGGGCAGGGGGGCTCAGGGGTGGGTGGCGAGGGGGGCGGGGGGGCTCAAGGATGGGTGGCGGGCTGGGGCTCAGGGGTGGGTGGCGAGGCGGGCGGCGAGCGCGTCGAAGAATGCCTCCCAGCCGTCCTCGGCCGCCGCGTACTGCTCCGGTGTGAGGTTGCCGCCGCGCTGCTGGAAGGCCAGCTCGGTGGTTCCGTGGCCGAGGTCGGTAAAGGTGACGGTGATGGTCTCGCCCTCCGCCTCCTTCGGCGCGGAACCATCCTTGAGGGTGAGGACGAGACCGTCGGGCTCGCTCACCTCGCGGTAGACCCCGTGGAACGGCATCTCGACGCCCGGCATCACGATGACCAGGCTCCACGCCCCGCCCGGCCGTACGTCCATCGACACCCGGTCCAGCGGAACCTCGGCCTCGCCGCCGTACCAGGCGGCGAAGTCCTCCGGTGACGTCCAGGCCGCGAAGACCCGCCGCTGCGGGGCGTTCAGCACACGGGTGAGGTCGATGCCCTGGCGGGTGCCACCGTTCATGGTCGGGGTCCTCGTCTCGTGGTCATGCTTCGGGGTGCGCCTTCAGCTTGCCCGGCCCGCCCCGTCCTGTCCTGTCACGCCGGTCAGGGGCGCAGCAGCCTCTCCAGCGTCGCGTACGCACTGCCCCACGCCTCGCGGACCCAGGCCCGCCCCTTCTCCCCCATCGCTGCGGCGGCTTCCCGGTCCCGCAGCAGCCCGACGAGCCGGTCCGCGACGGCCTCCACGTCCCGGCCGTCCACCACATGGCCCGTCTCCCCGTCCCGTACGGCGTCGGGCGCACCGCCCGAGTCCCCCACCAGCACGGGCAGCCCGGCGGCCGCCGCCTCCAGAAAGACGATCCCGAGCCCCTCCACCTCCAGGCCCCTCCTGCGGGTCCGGCACGGCATGGCGAACACGTCGGCGGCGGCGTAGTGGCCGGGCATCTCGGCGTGCGGCTGCCCACCGGCGAGGATCACGTGGTCCGCCACCCCGGTGTCCTCGGCGAGCCGGCGCAGGGTGCGCGCGTACGGCCCGTCGCCGGTCAGCAGGAGTACGGCGCCGGGCACCGCACGCCGTACGGCGGGGAGCGCCCGGATCAGGGTGTCCTGGCCCTTGCGGGGGACGAGCCGCGCCGCGCAGAGGATCACCGGCCGCGCGCCCAGCCCGTACCGCTCGCGGATCTCCTGGTGCCCGGCCCGTACGCGGAAGGCCTCCGCGTCCACCCCCGGCGCGAGCCGCACCATCCGGCGGGCGGCGGCCGGGCCGAGCGCTGCGGCGATGGGGGCGCGGGTGGCGGCGCCGAGGTAGGTCACCGCGTCGGTACGGTCCCCGATCCGCCGGAGCAGCGCCCTGGCCCCCGGCGTACGGGCCCACCACACCTCGTGCCCGTGCGTCGTGGCGACGGCCCGCCGTATCCCGGCCTCGCGCCGGAGCCTCGCGCCCATCAGCCCGAGCGGCGCGGCGGCCCCGAACCACACGCTGTCGCAGCCGTGGCGCCGGGCCAGCTCCACGGCCCGCTCGGTGGTTCGCGGCGTCGGCAGCAGCATCCGCGCGGGGTCGCGGACCACCGGGTAGGGCAGCGCGGCGTCATGGGCGGCCGCCCCCGGTTCGGCGGAGGTGTACACGACGACGGAACCGGCGGGAAAGCGTCCGGCCATGGCGTAGACGAAGGTCTCGATGCCTCCCTGGCGCGGCGGGAAGTCGTTGGTGACGACGAGGGTGCGGCGGCGGGTCATCGTGTTGCCTGCTTCTGGATGCGTACGAACACAGGTGCGTCGACGGGGCGTTGCCGGACCACGGTCGCCCACACGGCGAGGACCAGCGGGTGCACCAGGTACCCGAACCGGGTCGCGGGCAGGAACGCGATGGCGAGGAGCAGCCCGACCGCGAGCCGCAGCGCGGCGTCCGGGGCCGTGGCCGGAGGGCGTACGAGCAGGTAGACGGCGACCAGGAGGGCACTGGCCCCGAGCAGCCCCAGGGCCAGGGTCCGGCCGCCCGGGACATGGGTGGCCAGCAGATGGCCGGGGAGCGGGCTGGCGGCGGAGGACACCGTGTCGGTCAGGCCGAGGGGGAAGGCGATGACGTGGGCGTGGAAGGCCCCGGGATCACGCCAGGCGGCGGGCAGCACCAGCGCGGCGGCGGTGAGGAGAGCGACGAACGCGCAGCGCAGGCCGGCCCGGCGACGGTCCCCGGCAGAGCCCGCCGCGAGCAGCGCGAGCGCCCCCGGCAGCGCGGGCCACGCCGTCCACTTGAGCGCGGCGGCGAGCCCGAGCCAGAGCCCCGCACGCCCGCCCCTCCCCCGGCCCGCCTCCGCCAGCCCCAGGCACATCAGGCCGACCACCGGCAGGTCCACCCCGCCGACCGCGAGCGGCAGGGCGACCAGCGGGCACGCGGCGACCCACAGCAGCGGCTCGCGCCGGGACCCCGTGGGAAGGGCGTACGCGAACGCGGCGAGGAAGGCCGCGCCCATCCAGAGCCGGGGGTCGGTGAGCGGCCCGGCCCCGGCCACCGCTTCCGGGAGCCCGAAGGCCGCCATGCCGGGCAGATACGGGTTGAAGTCCTCGGGTATCAAGGGGTGCGCGGCATACGGGGTGCCGTCCGCCAGCAGGAGCGCGGCCGACCGGGCCACCACCTCCACCTCCAACTGCGCCCGGTCCACGGCCAGGAGCACCACGAGCGGCAGCACGACCGCGCCCGTGACGGCGGCCGCGCCCACGATCAGGGCGGGGCGTCCACGTACGGCGAGGACGGCGGCCACGTAACCGAGTGCGCCAACTGTGCCCCAGACGCGGTGCGGGCCGAGCGAGGTGAAGGCGGCCAGGGCCAGGGACGCCGCCGCGCAGAACGTCCACCACCCGGGACCGCCGGGCAGCGCGAAGCGGGTCCTTCGGTGCTGGTCAAGAGGGGTGGGAAGAGCAGTCGTCGCCATGGATCCGAGGCTAGGAACCGGCCGCTGACAGGTCGTCACACCACGGTGCGGTCCTGCGGCTCAACCCGCGGTATGACACGGCCCCGCGAATTGGCCCTGTGGTCCGATGCGCCCGCCGGGGGCCGCGTTGAAGAATCGCCGTATGACACGCACCATCGAGGCGAGCGGAACAGCAGCGGCCGCCGCCGAACGCCCGCCACCGGAACGGACCCTGCGGCAGCGGCTGCGACGCTGGACATCGGCGCCCGCGTCCGCGGGGCTGACCGGTGGCGCGCTGACGCTCTTCGCCGCCGTGGAGCTGCTCCTCGTACCGGGTTCGGCGATCACAGCCTTCGCCGTGCTCGTGTGCACGGCCTCGCTGACCCTGCGGGCCGCCCACCCCGCCGTCGGGCTCCTGACCGTCGGCGCGGCGCTGCTCGGCTTCGCCACCGACGGGAACATGGCGTACGCGACGGTGGCCGGTCTGCTGATGGGCTGCTACACGCTGGGGCGGCACCGGGTGCAGCATCCGGCGGTGCTCGTGACGGCGGGTTCGCTCGCCGCGCTGACGGTCAATCTGGTGCACATCGACCGCTGGGCCCGGGACGGCTCGCCCGGCCTTCCGGTGCTCCAGGGCACGGACAGGTTCAGCCTCGGGCTGTACGCGGAGACGCTGGTGCTGACCGTGGCGATCATGGGTGCGGTGAGCGCCGGGGACGCGGTCCGGGCGCGCGAGGAGACCCGGCGCACCCGGGCCGCCGCCCAGTCCCGGCTGCTGGCGATGGAGCGGCGGCAGGCGGCCCAGGCGGAACGGGCGGCGATCGCCCGGGAGTTGCACGACATGATCGCGCACTCGGTCTCGATGATCGCGGTGCGGGCCGAGAGCGCAACGTACACGACACCGGACCTCTCCCCACCGGCCCGGGACGCGTTCCAGGAGATCGCGGGCACGGCGCGGTCCTCGATGGCGGAGCTGCGCCGGCTGCTCGGGGTGCTGCGTACGGGCACCGACACACCACCCGCCCTCACCGCTCCGCAGCCGTCGACGGCCGCGCTCGGTGAACTCCTGGACCAGCACCGGGCGGTGGACGGCTCGGCCGAACTGCGGATCAGCGGGGAGGAGATACGCCTGCCGGCGTCCTGGGAGTTGTCGGCGTACCGGATCGTGCAGGAGGCCCTGACCAATGTCCGCCGGCACGCCCCCGGCGCGCATGCGGTCGTCGAGATCGACCACCGGCCGGGGCTGTTGCGGGTCCGGGTCGGTGACGACGGGCCGGGGCCGCCCGCCACGCCGGCGCCGGAGCCCGCCGGGCGCCCCGGTCACGGTCTCGTGGGCATGCGCGAACGGGCCGCCCTGCTGGGCGGCAGGCTCACCACCGGCCGAGGCCCGGCCGGTGGCTATCTCGTGGAGGCGGAACTCCCGTGGTGATCCGCGTGATCGTCGCCGACGACCAGGCGGTCGTGAGGACGGCGTTCTCCCGGCTGCTGGACACCCAGGAGGACATCGAGGTGGTCGGCGAGGCGGAGGACGGCGAGCAGGCGATCCGGGTCGCGGCCGAACTACGGCCGGACGTAGCCCTGCTGGACATCCGGATGCCGAAGCTCGGCGGGATCGGCGCGGCCCGCGAGATCGTCGCCGCGTCGGACGGGGCGACGAAGGCGCTGATGCTGACGACGTTCGGCCTGGACGAGTATGTGTACGACGCCCTGACGGCGGGGGCCAGCGGCTTCCTGCTCAAGGACGCGACCTTCCCCGAACTGCTGCACGCGGTAAGGGTGGTGGCCGGTGGGCACGCACTGCTGGCGCCCGAGATCACGGGGCGGCTGATCGCGGAGTTCACCCGGCAGCGGGTCAGCGCGCCGCCGGCCCGCTCGGTCGAGGGGCTGACCGCGTGTGAGGCGGAGGTGCTCGTCCTCATCGCGCAGGGCCTGTCCAACGCGGACATCGCCGCCCGGCTGACCATCACCGACCACACGGTCAAGACCCACATCAACCGGCTCTTCGCGAAGATGGAGCTGCGGGACCGGGCTCAGGCGGTGATCCTGGCGTACGAGTTGGGTCTGGTGGTGGCGGGCAGGCACCCGCCCTAGGAGCCTTCGGGGTGGCGGTAGCGCTCGCCCTCCGCCAGCACCACCGTCTCCGCCGCGTCGAACCGGACGCCCACCACCGCGCCTTCGTCCGGAGTGTCCCGCAGCGCGCACTCGGCCTCCAGCACCGGCGCGTTCTCGGGGGTCAGCCGCACGGTCACATGGTTGCCGCGGAACGTGCGGACGCCGACCGTGCAGCGCAGCCCGTCCTTCTCGGCCCCGATGAGCACCCCGGCGGGCCGCACGAGCAGGTCGACCTCGCCCTGGGGGGAGCCCTCGGGGACCGGCACCTTGCCCCAGGCGGTCACCGCGGCCTGGCCGGTCACCGTCGCCGGGGTCACGTTGTCGAAGCCGAGGAAACGGGCGACGAACGCGGAGGCGGGGCGCTGCCACACGTCCAGCGGGCTGCCCTCCTGGGCGATCCGGCCGTCCTGCATCACCACCACCCGGTCGGCGAGCGCGAACGCCTCGCCCTGGTCGTGGGTGACGGCGAGCACCGTCGTACCCAGCTCCTGGAACAGGGTGCGCAGTTCGATGACGAGCCGTTCGCGCAGGCTGCGGTCGAGCTGGCCGAGGGGTTCGTCCAGCATCAGGAGCTTGGGGCGCGGGGCGAGGGCGCGGGCCAGGGCGACGCGCTGCTGCTCCCCGCCGGAGAGGGCGGCGACCGCGCGGCGTTCGGCGCCGGGGAGGCCCACCAGATCGAGGAGCTCACGGACCCGGCGCTCGGACTCCGCCCGCCCGGTGCCGTGCATCCGCAGCCCGAAGGCGACGTTGGCGCCGACATCACGGTGCGGGAAGAGCTGGTGGTCCTGGAACATGAGGCCGAGTCCGCGCCGGTGCACCGGGACGCCGCTCTGGTCCTGGCCGGCCAGCAGCACCCGGCCGCCGTCCATGGGCTGGAGCCCGGCGACGGCCCGGAGCAGGGTGGACTTGCCGCTGCCGCTGGGGCCGAGCACGCAGACGATCCGGTGGTCGGCGACCTCCAGGTCGACCGCGTCGAGGGCCGTCCGCTTCCCGAACCGTACGGTGGCTGCCTGCAAGCTCAGCATGGTGGTCAGAACTCCCCGGATCGGTCGGTACGGATGCGTTCGAGAAGCAGCAGCGACACCGCGCACACGAACATCAGGATCGTGCTGAGGGCCATCGCCTGCCCGTAGTTGAGCTCCCCGGACCGGCCCAGCAGCCGGGCGACCGCGACCGGCAGGGTCGGGTTGTCGGGCCGGGCGATGAACACGGTGGCGCCGAACTCCCCGAGCGACACGGCGAACGCGAAGCCCGCGGCGACGAGCACCGCCCGCCGCACCAGCGGCAGATCGACCTCACGCCAGGCCCGCAGCGGGGATGCTCCGAGCACCGCGGCCGCCTCGCGCAGCCGGTCGTCCACCGCGCGGAGCACGGGGAGCATGGTCCGTACGACGAAGGGGACGCCCACCAGCGCCTGGGCGAGCGGGACCAGGATCCAGGAGGTGCGCAGGTCGAGCGGCGGCTTGTCGAGGGTGATGAGGAAGCCGAAGCCTACGGTGACGGCGGAGACCCCGAGCGGCAGCATCAGCAGCGCGTCGAAGCCTCGTACGAGCCGCCCCGCCCGCCGGGTCAGGGCCGCCGCCGCGAGGCTGCCGACGACGAGCGCGATGAGGGTGGCGACGAACGCGTACTGGAGGGAGTTGCCGACCGCCTCCAGCGGCGGTACGAGGAAGGTGGAGCCACTGCCTCCGGCGGACTGGAGGGCCTCGTAGTAGCCGAGGCCGTACCCCTCCGGTCCGTCGAACGACCGCTCCACCAGCACGCCGAGCGGCAGCAGGATCAGCAGCAGCGCGGTGAGGAGCACGGCGCCGAGCAGCGCCCACTGCCCGGCGCCGTGCGGGCGGCGGGAGGTCTGCGCGGGGTCGACGAGCTTCAGCGCCCGTTCCCGGCGGCGTACGGTCACGGCGTGCAGGGCGAGGATCGCGCCGACCGCCACGAACTGGACCATGGTCAGCACGGCGGCCGTCGGCAGGTCGAGCAGCTGGGCGGTCTGGCGGTAGACCTCCACCTCCAGGGTGGAGTAGGACGGGCCGCCGAGGATCTGCACGACACCGAACGAGGTGAACGTGAAGAGGAAGACCATCAGCGCCGCTGCGGCCACCGCCGGGCCGAGCGCGGGCAGCGTCACCCGCCGCCAGGCGGTGAACCGTCCGGCGCCGAGCACCCGGGCGGCCTCCTCCTGGCGCGGGTCGAGCTGCGACCAGAGACCGCCGACCGTCCGGACGACCACCGCGTAGTTGAAGAAGACGTGTGCCAGGAGGATCGCCCACACCGTGGTGTCGAGCCGTACGCCCCACAGCTCGTCCAGAAAGCCGCCGCGCCCGAGCAGGGCCAGGAACGCGGTGCCGACGACGACGGTGGGCAGCACGAACGGCACGGTGACGACCGCGCGCAGCACCTGCTTCCCGGGGAAGTCGAAGCGGGCGAAGACGTACGCGCCGGGCAGGGCGATCAGCAGGGTGAGCGCGGTGGAGGCGAGCGCCTGCCAGGTGGTGAACCAGAGGACGTCGAGGATGTCCGGGCGGGACAGCACGTCGCCGATCCGCCCGAACTGCCAGACGCCGTCCGTCTTCAGCCCTCGTCCGACGATCGCGGAGACGGGGTAGGCGAAGAAGACGGCGAAGAACGCGACGGGCACGGCCATCAGCCCGAGCCGCACCGCCGCTCCACGCCGCCCGCCTCCGGACCGTGCGCCGCCGGACCGGGGTCCGGCGGCGGGATCGGCTTCGGCGGCCTTGGTGGGGCCGTCTACTTCACGGCGATCGAGTGCCACGCCTGGACCCACTGCTCACGGTTGGCGGCGATCTTCTCCGGGGCCACGGTGGCCGGCTTCTCGACGGTCTCACCGAACTCGGTGAAGATCTCCGGCAGCTTCGCGTCCGTCACGACCGGGTTGACGAACATGTTCAGCGGTACGTCCTCCTGGAACGTCTTGCTGATCAGGAAGTCCAGCAGCGCCTTGCCGCCCGCCTCGTTCTTCGCACCCTTCAGCAGCCCGGCGTACTCGGTCTGCCGGAAGCAGGTCCCGGTGGAGACGCCGGTGGGGGCCTCCTTGGGCTGCGGGTCGGCGTAGAAGACCTCGACGGGCGGGCTGGAGGCGTAGCTGACGACCAGCGGCCGGTCCGCCTTGGCCTTCTTGCCGCCCGCGGAGCCGGAGAACTCCTCGTTGTAGGCCTGCTCCCAGCCGTCGACGACCTTGACTCCGTTGGCCTTGAGCTTCTTCCAGTAGTCCTGGTAGCCGTCCTCGCCCTGGGAGGCGATGGTGCCGAGGAGGAAGCCGAGGCCGGGCGAGGAGTTGGCCGCGTTCTCGGTGACGAGGAGGTTCTTGTACGCGGGCTTGAGCAGGTCCTCGAAGGTCTGCGGCGGCGCGAGCTTCTTGTCGGCGAAGAACTTCTTGTCGTAGTTGACGCAGATGTCACCGGTGTCGACGGGCGTGACGCGGTGCTCGTCGTCCTGCTCGGTGCCCTTCGCGACCCGCTCCAGGCCCTTGGCCTCGTACGCCGTGAAGAGGCCGTTGTCGAGGGCGCGGGAGAGCAGGGTGTTGTCGACGCCGAAGAAGACGTCGCCGCGCGGGGAGCCCTTGGTCAGGATCTCCTGGTTGAGGGCGGCACCGGCGTCGCCGCTCTTGAGGAGTTCGACGGTGTAGCCGCTCTCCTTGGTGAACTGCTTCAGCACGTCTTCCGAGGCGTTGAAGGAGTCGTGGGTGACCAGGGTGACGGTCTTGGAGCCGCTGCCCTTGGACGCACCGGATCCGGCCGATGTGCCGTCGGAGCCGCCGCAGCCCGCGAGGACGGTGACGCCGAGCGCCGCGGCGAGCGCGGTCGAGGCGTACTTCTTGGTGGTGTTCATGTGATTCCTCCTGGAGGTGACCAGGAAGAGACGCGGCCCCGCCCGCCCCCGGAGACGTATCAGACGTACCGGAAGCGGGCAGGGCGCAACAGCTTGAGTAAGGTCCGAACTTCCTACCCGGAATGACCCGGGCGAGGTTCAGAGGGTCTGCGGCCAACCTGTCCTTGGTGCCGCACTCTCAGCGCTGTGGCGCTCCCCTGTCGGAATATGAAGTTGATTTCGCGCCCAGGCTACACCGGCGGTTTTCGGCCGGTCCGGCTAAGGTCCCCAGCGCCTCAGCGCTCGGAGGCTGCCAGCTGCCCGCAGGCCCCGTCGATCTCCTGGCCGCGGGTGTCCCGGACCGTGACCGGCACGCCGTGGGCTGCGATGGCCTCGACGAACGCCTTCTCGTCCTCGGGCCGCGAGGCGGTCCACTTGGAGCCGGGCGTCGGGTTCAGCGGGATCAGGTTGACGTGCACCCGCTTGCCCTTGAGCAGCCGACCGAGGAGGTCGCCGCGCCAGGCCTGGTCGTTGATGTCCCGGATGAGGGCGTACTCGATGGAGATGCGGCGGCCGGACTTCTCCGCGTACTCCCAGGCGGCGTCCAGCACCTCGCGGACGTTCCACCGGGTGTTGACGGGGACGAGGGTGTCGCGCAGCTCGTCGTCCGGGGCGTGCAGCGAGACGGCGAGGCGGCACTTGAAGCCCTCGTCGGCGAAGCGCAGCATCGCCGGGACGAGGCCGACCGTGGAGACGGTGATCCCGCGCTGGGAGAGGCCGAGGCCGTCCGGCTCGGGGTCGGTGAGCCGGCGGATCGCGCCGACGACACGGTTGTAGTTGGCGAGCGGCTCGCCCATGCCCATGAAGACGATGTTGGAGAGCCGGGCCGGACCGCCGGGCACCTCCCCGTCACGCAGGGCACGCATGCCGTCGACGATCTGGTGCACGATCTCGGCGGTCGACAGGTTGCGGTCGAGCCCGGCCTGTCCGGTGGCGCAGAACGGGCAGTTCATCCCGCAGCCGGCCTGGGAGGAGATGCACATCGTGACGCGCTCGGGGTAGCGCATCAGGACGGACTCGACGAGCGTCCCGTCGTGCAGCTTCCACAGCGTCTTACGGGTGGTGTCGTCGTCGCAGCTGATGTGACGGACCACGGACATCAGGTCGGGGAACAGCGCCTCGGCGAGCTTCTCACGGGACCCGGCGGGGATGTTGGTCCACTGCTCCGGGTCGTGCGCGTACCGCGCGAAGTAGTGCTGCGAGAGCTGCTGGGCGCGGAACGGCTTCTCGCCGGTCGCGGCGACCGCTTCCTTGCGCTCGGCGGGCGTGAGGTCGGCGAGGTGCCGCGGCGGCTTCTTGGCTCCGCGGGGCGCGACGAAAGTGAGTTCTCCGGGCTTAGGCATGGTTCATCCAGTGTCGCAGACATACGGGTGAGGGCCCGCCGCCCTGTGGACGACGGACCCTCGCTCGTGGAACGTGCAGGTGGGACGTGGTGCGCGCCCTCGGAAAGGCGCTCAGCCTGAGCCGACGAACAGCACCAGCAGCAGCCAGAAGACCGGCGCGGTCGGCAGGAGCGAGTCCAGCCGGTCCATGATGCCGCCGTGGCCGGGGAGCAGGGTTCCCATGTCCTTGATCCCGAGGTCCCGCTTGATCATGGACTCACCCAGGTCCCCGAGGGTGGCGCTGACGGCGACCGCGAGACCGAGCAGCAGACCCTGCCACCAGGCGCCGCCGCCGATCAGGAACTCCATGCACAGCGCACCGGCGACCATCGCGAAGGCCACGGCACCGAGCAGGCCCTCGCGGGTCTTGCCAGGGCTGATGCGCGGGGCCAGCTTGTGGGTGCCGTAGCGCCAGCCCACCGCGTACGCCCCGGTGTCGCTGACGACCGTGAGGACGAGGAAGACGAGAACCCGCCAGTGCCCGTCGTCCGCCGTCAGCATCATCGCGACGAAGGTGGCCAGGAACGGGACGTAGAACGCGGCGAACACCCCCGCCGTGACGTCCTTGAGGTAGCCGTCCGGCGGCTCGGTCATCCGCCAGACCAGTACCGCCAGGGCGGTCAGCGCCATGGCGACCCAGGCGCCCTCCGCGCCGCGTGCGTAGCCGGCGACGACCATCGCGGCCCCGCCGACGGCCAGCGGGATCAGGGGCGCCTTGATGCCCTTCTGCTCCTGGAGTCGGGAGGTGAGCTCCCAGAGGCCGACGACGACGGCGAGCGCGATCACGCCGACGAAGACGGCCTTCACGATGAACAGCGAGGCGACGATGACGGCGCCGAGCCCCACGCCGACCCCTATGGCGGCGCGCAGATCACGCCCCGCACGCTTCTTCTGCGGCGGGGACGGCAGCGGGGTGGACATGGGCTCCTGCGGCATCTCGTCACGGAACAGGGGGCCGCCGACGTGCGCGGCGTCCCCATCCCGGTTGGCGCGGCTCTGTGCGTCTCTACCTGCGTCGGGATCGTCCGGCACGTTGGGCATGGGCCGAGTCTGCTGGGCTTCATGCGCATCGTAGGCGGGACCCGCCGGAGCGACCCCCATCTCGGGGGCACCCCGGTAACCGGCTCCCTGCGGTGCACCCCAGGAAGAGTCGTTCATCAGACTTCGAGCAGCTCGGCTTCCTTGTGCTTGAGCAGCTCGTCCACCTGCGCGACGTACTTCGCGGTGGTGTCGTCGAGCTCCTTCTCGGCGCGGCGCACCTCGTCCTCGCCGGACTCCTTGTCCTTGACGAGCTTGTCGAGCGCTTCCTTGGCCTTGCGGCGGATGGAGCGGATCGAGATCTTGGAGTCCTCGGCCTTGGTCTTGGCGACCTTGATGTACTCCTTGCGGCGGTCCTGGGTGAGCTCGGGGAAGGTCACCCGGATGATATTGCCGTCGTTGCTCGGGTTGACGCCGAGGTCGGAGTCGCGGATCGCCTGCTCGATGTTGCGCAGCGCGGTCTTGTCGAACGGTGTCACGACGGCCATCCGCGGCTCGGGAACCGAGAACGAGGCCAGCTGGTTGATCGGGGTCAGCGCGCCGTAGTAGTCGGCGACGATCTTGTTGAACATCGCCGGGTGCGCGCGGCCGGTACGGATCGCGGCGAAGTCCTCTTTCGCGACGACAACGGCCTTCTCCATCTTCTCCTCGGCCTCGAGGAGGATTTCTTCGATCACCACGTGCTCCTGCGTGTCTTGAGCGGACCCGTCACCGACGGGCCCTGCGGGTCCTGCGTCGCGTCCTCACCTGCACGGTGTCCGACCGGCAGGCCGTTGTCCATCCTGGGGGGCCGTCAGGCCCGGGTGCTCTCGTCGCTGACGAGCGTGCCGATCTTCTCACCCTTGACCGCGCGGGCGATATTGCCCTCGGCGGTCAGCTCGAAGACGAGGATCGGGAGCTTGTTGTCACGGCAGAGCGTGATGGCGGTGGCGTCGGCGACCTTCAGGTCGCGCGTGATCACCTCGCCGTACTCCAGCGCGTCGAACTTCACCGCGTCGGGGTTGGTCTTCGGGTCGGAGTCGTAGACCCCGTCCACGCCGTTCTTCCCCATGAGCAGCGCCTCGGCGTCGATCTCCAGGGCGCGCTGGGCGGCGGTGGTGTCGGTGGAGAAGTACGGCATGCCCATGCCGGCGCCGAAGATGACGACGCGCCCCTTCTCCAGGTGCCGTACGGCCCGGAGGGGGATGTACGGCTCGGCGACCTGGCCCATGGTGATGGCGGTCTGGACGCGCGAGTCGATGCCCTCCTTCTCCAGGAAGTCCTGGAGCGCCAGGCAGTTCATGACGGTGCCGAGCATGCCCATGTAGTCGGACCGGGCCCGGTCCATGCCGCGCTGCTGGAGCTCGGCACCGCGGAAGAAGTTGCCTCCCCCGATGACCACCGCGATCTCCGCGCCGTCGCGAACGACGGCGGCGATCTCGCGGGCGATGGTGTGCACGACGTCGGGGTCGACGCCGAGACCGCCGCCACCGGCGAAGGCCTCACCGGAGAGCTTCAGCATGAAGCGCCCGGAAAACGTGTCGTCGCGCTTGTCGTCGGCCTGAGTGGCGTCCGCGCCCTTGTCCATGGAATTTCTCCTCGTGCACATACGAAGAAGGCCATTGCCGGTGGGTCTGGTGTCCCTACAGCGGCAATGGCCTCCTCGTCAGATCTGCGGTCGTCCGGCGTGGGTGCGGCCGTCGACTGCACCAGACCCTATCGGGTCCGGCGCTGTTCGCCCGGACGGACTCAGATGCCGACCTTGATGCGCGAGAAGCGCTTCAGGGTGACACCGGCCTCGTCCAGGACCTTCTGGACAGACTTCTTGGCGTCCAGCGCGTACGGCTGGCCGAGAAGCGTGGCCTCCTTGAAGAAGCCGTTGACGCGACCCTCGACGATCTTCGGGAGGGCGGCCTCGGGCTTGCCCTCGGCGCGCGTGGTCTCCTCGGCGACGCGGCGCTCGGCCTCGACGACCTCGGCCGGGACGTCCTCGCGGGAGAGGTACTTCGGGGCGAAGGCGGCGATGTGCTGGGCGATGCCCTTGGCCAGGTCGGCGTCGGCCTTGTCCAGCTCGACCAGGACACCGATCTGCGGGGGCAGGTCGGGCATGGTGCGGTGCATGTACACGGAGACGAAGTCGCCGGTGAACTGCGCGAAGCGGTCCAGGACGATCTTCTCGCCGAGGTTGGCGTTGGCCTCGTCCACGTACGCCTGGACGGTCTTGCCGGGCTCGATCTCGGAGGCGAGGAGCGCGGCGATGTCCGCCGGGGAGGTGGCGGCGACGTGGGCGGCGAGCGTGTTGGCGACGGCCTGGAACTTGTCACCCTTGGCGACGAAGTCCGTCTCGCACTTCAGCTCCAGGAGGACGCCGGACGTCTTGTCCTCGGAGATGAGGGAGACGACGGCACCGTTCTCGGCGGAGCGGCCCTCGCGCTTGGCGACGCCCTTCTGGCCCTTGATACGGAGCGCCTCGACGGCCTTGTCGACGTTGCCGTCGGCCTCGTCGAGCGCCTTCTTGCAGTCCATCATGCCGGCGCCGGTGAGCTCACGGAGCTTCTTGACGTCAGCGGCGGTGTAGTTCGCCATGAGTCTGTATGTCTCTCTCGAAGTCTGAAAGATCTACGGGTGAACGGCGGGGGCCGCGCTTGTGGCGCCGGCCCCCGCCGTCAGCAGCCGTGACGGGTGTCAGGCCTGCTCGGCGTCCGCGTCGGCGGCCGGAGCCTCGGCCTCGGCGACGGCCTCGGCCGGCTTCTCGGCGTCGGCGACCTTCTCGGTCTCGGCGGAGGACTGGACCTCGGCGGCAGCCGCGGTCTCGTCCTTCTTGTCGCCCTCGAGCAGGTCGCGCTCCCACTCGGCGAGCGGCTCGCCGGCGGCCTTCTCGCCCGGCTTCGAGTCACCGGTGGCGGCACCGGAGCGGGCGATGAGGCCCTCGGCGACGGCGTCGGCGATCACGCGGGTGAGCAGGGTGACGGAGCGGATCGCGTCGTCGTTGCCCGGGATCTTGTAGTCGACCTCGTCGGGGTCGCAGTTGGTGTCGAGGATCGCGACGACCGGGATGTGGAGCTTGCGCGCCTCACCGACGGCGATGTGCTCCTTCTTGGTGTCGACGATCCAGACGGCGCTGGGCACCTTCTGCATCTCGCGGATACCACCGAGGGTCTTCTCCAGCTTGGCCTTCTCACGCGAGAGGACCAGGAGCTCCTTCTTGGTGAGGCCGGAGGCGGCCACGTCCTCGAAGTCGATGAGCTCGAGCTCCTTCAGACGCTGAAGGCGCTTGTAGACGGTGGAGAAGTTGGTGAGCATGCCACCGAGCCAACGCTGGTTGACGTACGGCATGCCGACGCGCGTCGCCTGCTCGGCGATGGCCTCCTGGGCCTGCTTCTTCGTACCCACGAACATGATGGAGCCGCCGTGGGCGACGGTCTCCTTGACGAACTCGTAGGCGCGGTCGATGTACGACAGCGACTGGAGCAGGTCGATGATGTAGATGCCGTTGCGCTCGGTGAAGATGAAGCGCTTCATCTTCGGGTTCCAGCGACGGGTCTGGTGACCGAAGTGGACGCCGCTTTCCAGCAGCTCCCGCATCGTGACGACGGCCATGGCCGTACTCCTTGAGGTGCTCGGTTATCGCGACCGCAGGTTTGCGTTCGCGCCTGACGCCCCGACGCGCCGTGCCACAAGGGACCGAGGGGCGCGGCCACCATCTCGGAAGAGGGAGGTGGCGGGGCGTGCGAAGTCGACCCGGTGACCCGGATCGCCGTAAGAAGTGTACGGGACCCGCCGGGTGCCGGGTGACGGCGATATCCACAACCGGCGAGTAGTCCACAGGCGCGGACCAAGATCCCCGGAATCCAGGCCTCCGGGGGAGCGTTGGTCCATGCGATTCCTGCTCTCACCCCTGCGCACACCCGGCCCGCGCCGATGCCGCGTGCCGATGTTCCTGCTGGCCGTGGCCCTGCTGACGGCAGCGCTGCCGGTGGCATCGGCCGGTGCCCGGCTCCTGCCGGCCGCCCGGACCGGGGAGGCGCCGCCGCCGACGGAGCCGGACGCGGGTGCGGAGGCGCCCCCGCCGGCGGCCGGGCCGGACGAGGACGCGGGCGCGGGCGCAGGTGAAGGGGCGGACGCGGGTACGGGTGCGGGCGGCGGGACGTTCGCGGAGCTGGACGGTGGGCCGGTCTGGCCACTGGCCGGCAGGCCCGCGGTGTTACGGGGGTGGGAGCCGCCCGCCACGCCGTACGGGCCCGGCCACCGCGGCGTCGATCTGGCGGCCCGGCCCGGCGACGCGGTGGTGGCCGCCGCCACCGGACGGGTCTCGTTCGCGGGGCGGGTGGCCGGGCGCGGGGTGCTGGTCATCGAGCTGGCCGGGAGCGGGGCGCCCCCGCTGCGCACCACGTACGAGCCGGTGTGGGCGCTGGTGGAGAAGGGCGACGAGGTCGTCGCGGGGCAGCCGGTCGGGGTGCTGGAGACGGGGCCGTTCCACTGCGCCGGGGGCTGTCTGCACTGGGGGCTGCGGCGGGGCGATGCCTACCTCGACCCGCTCTCGCTGCTGCCGCCCGCGCTCCTGCGGCGCGGGCCGTCACGGCTGCTGCCGGTGTTCGGGGTGCCGGAACCGGAAGAGGCGGCGGCGGACCCGGGTGGCGCGCCTGGGACCGCCGCGCTCAGCCGCGTACGCCGCGCAGGATCATCGCGACGGCGGTGTCCGCGATGACGCCGGGCTCCTCCGCCACGCTCAGCTCGATACGGCGCACGGCGGCGTCCACCGATCCCTGCAGGAGCATCGCGGCGAGCCTCGGCTGGGTGTGGCCGAGGTCCCCCAGCGCTTCGACGATCATGGCGATCAGCCCGCCGTGCGCGGCCCGGATCTTCTCCCGGGCGCCGGCGTCGAGCTCACTCGCGGAGATCGCGACGACCGCCCGGTGGCGGCGGTCCCCGACGAGGTCGAGCTGTCGGCGCACATACGCCTCGATCTTCGCCTCGGGGGTCTCGGCGCGCTGCATCGCGTTCTCGACCTCGGCCGCCCAGACGGGGAAGTCGACGGCGCAGAGCTCCTCGACGACGGCGGCGCGGGAGCGGAAGTACTCGTACACGGAAGACCTGGCGAGGCCCGTGCGCTCGGCGAGTGCGGGGAAGGTCAGCGCCTCCGTACCGCCCTCGGACAGCAGGGAGCGCGCGGCGTCCAGGAGGGCGCCGCGCTGCATGGTCCGGTGCTCGGCCACGGAGGCCGCTCGAATCCTGGGCACGTATCCACTCTACGGCGGCGGCTGCCGGAGGGAAGGGCAGAGCGTCGGTCCGGGTGGCCGGAGGGACGGGATCAGCCTCGGGCCAGGTGGCCGGAAGGGGACTTTCAGCGTCCGGCGTCGGCCAGTTTGGCCCGGAGCTGGAGCACGGATTTGGTGTGGATCTGGCTGACCCGGCTCTCGGTGACGCCGAGGACGTTGCCGATCTCCGCGAGGGTCAGGCCCTCGTAGTAGTAGAGGGTCACCACCGTCTTCTCCCGGTCGGGGAGCGTGTTGATGGCACGTGCGAGCAACCGTCTGAGCTCGCGGTCCTCGGCGACCTCCACCGGATTGTCGGCGGCGGTGTCCTCCAGGGTGTCCATCAGGCTCAGCCGGTCGCCGCCCTCGCCGCCGACATGCAGCAGCTCCTCCAGGGCGACCACGTTGGCCAGGGACAACTGGCTGAAAACCGCGTGCAGTTCCTCCAGGGCGATGCCCATCTCCGAGGCCACCTCGGACTCGGACGGGGTGCGCCGCAACTGCGCCTCCAGCGTGGCGTAGGCGCGCTCCACGTTCCGCGCCTTCTGCCGCACCGAGCGGGGGATCCAGTCGAGCGCCCGCAGTTCGTCGATCATCGCGCCGCGGATCCGGGTGATGGCGTACGTCTCGAACTTGATGGCCCGCTCGATGTCGAACTTCTCGATGGCGTCGATCAGTCCGAAGACTCCGGAGGAGACGAAGTCCGCCTGCTCGACGTTGGACGGCAGCCCCACACTCACCCGGCCCGCGACGTACTTGACGAGCGGCGAGTAGTGCAGGATCAGCTGCTCCCGCAGCCGCTCGTCGCCGGTGGTCTTGTACGAACGCCACAGTTCGTCGAGCGAGGAGGGGGCGGGAGGGCGCACAGTGCCACGCGCAACCGGTGGTACTGCCGCGCGGTCAGACCCGGAGGTGTGCTGGGGCATGTGGTGCCTTGAGCCGTTCTGCCGTGAAGTGCTGGGGGACTTCTGTCTGGGGCGGAATCCTTGTGAGCGTAGCGTGACTGCGGTGTCGCAGTCCGCACAGGAGCGGAGATCCGGGCCGCGTGATTGCGTTCTGCCGTTCACGCCGCCCGCACCTGCCGGGATCCGGGGCCGTCGCCGTGGGCGAGGGCCTCCGGCAGGTCACCGATCGATCGTGCGAGGTCATCGGCTTACCTTTTCACCCGAATGCTCCAGGTCAAGAACCGCCTCGCCGCGCGTCGCCGCCGCAGGGTGACGGACGCGTCAACCGCCAGCCGTCGCCCTCTCGTTCGACGAACCCCAGTGAGTGCAGTTCGTACAGTCGCGCGAGCGTTTCGTCGGCGGACGTCCCGGCGCCGCGAGCGAGGTCACGGGTGCTGACCGGGCCGTGGTACGGGAGGGCGTCGAGGACCCTCGCCGCCACCGGGTCCAGCCGGTCCCGGGGCAGCACCGGGCCGCGGCGGTCCGGTGCGAGGTCGCCGATCTCCCCGATCAGCTCGGCGACTTCGGACGCGTCGGTGACCAGCACCCCTTCACCGCGGAGCAGTTCGTGGACACCGGCCGACAGCCCGCTGGTGGCGGGTCCCGGCACCCCCATCACGAACCGGCCGAGCCGCTGGGCCTGACGGGCGGTGACGAGGGATCCGCTGCGGTACTCGGCCTCCACCACGACCGTTCCTCTGGTCAGGGCGGCGATCACGCGGTTGCGGAGGACGAACCTGCTACGGGTGGGATGCGCGCCCGGCGGCAACTCCGCTACCACCAGGCCCTGTTGGGCCACCCGGCCGATCAACTCCGCGTGGCCTCGCGGATAGGGGATGTCGACACCGCAGGCCAGTACCGCCGCCGTCGCGCCGCCCACGGCCAGGACGCCCCGGTGCGCCGCCCCGTCCACACCGAACGCGGCGCCCGACACCACCACCCAGCCGCGCTCCGCGAGCCCGGCGCCGAGGGTCGCCGCCATGTGCGCCCCGTACGGCGTGCAGGCCCGCGCACCGACCACCGCGACCGAGCGCAGGGCCCACAGCCGCAGGTCCGGCCGGCCCCGCACCCAGAGCCCGACGGGCCGGGCGTCCCCCAGGTCGTCGAGCTGGCTCGGCCACTCCCGGTCCCCCGGGCAGACAAGGCGCCCGCCCAGGGCGGCCACCGCCGCCAGATCCCGCGCCGGCTCGGCAGCCGCCGCCCGGAGCCGGTAGCCCTCCAGCCGTAAGGCGGTCATCCCCGGCAGCCTCTCCGCGGAGCCGTCCGCGGAGCGGAGCGCCCGTAACAGCTCCACGGGCCCGGCCTGCCGCAGCCAGGCCCCCGCACGCTCGTCCCCCGGCTCCAGCACCCGCGTCAACGCGGCCCGCGCCATCCGCTCAGGCTCCGGCCCCCGTGCCTCCGATCCCATCCCATTCCCCCGGCCCGGCGGCTCCAGGCCCACACCGAGCACCGGCCCCCGCCCCAGCCCCTCGGCCTCCGGCCCTTGCGGCAGCATCTCCGCGTCCATCCCCCTCACAGCGCCCCCATCTCCATCGGCGCCCCGCGCTGGATGCCGGTCCGCAGCTCCAGGGCGACCGCGATGTCACGGTCCTCGGGTCGCGGAGCGCCCCTCAGGTCCGCCACCGTCCAGGCCACCCTCAGCACCCGGTCCAGCCCCCGGGCCGTGAGGATCCCGCGCTCCAGATCCCGCTCCGCCGCGGCCAGCGCTCCGGGGGCCGCCAGCAGCCGGGTCCGCAGCTCATGGCCGGGCACCTCGCTGTTGGTCGTCCACGGCGTCCCTGCCAGCCGCTCCGCCGCCCGCGCCCTGGCCTCCCGCACCCGCGCGGAGACCACCGCCGTCGACTCGCCCCGGCCGCCCTGCTCCAGCAGATCCGCCCGGTCGACCGGCTCCACCTCGACCCTCAGGTCCACCCGGTCCAGGAGCGGGCCGGACAGCCGTGCCTGGTAGCGGCGGACCACCGAGGGCGGGCACTCGCAGCCCGCGCCGGTGAGGGAGTGCCGCCCGCAGGGGCACGGGTTGGCGGCCAGCACCATCAGGAACCGGGCGGGCAGCCGCACCACCCCCGCCGCCCGCGCCACCACCACATGGCCCGACTCCAGCGGCTGGCGCAACGCGTCCAGCGCCTTCCCCGAGAACTCCGGAGCCTCGTCCAGGAACAGGATCCCTCGGTGCGCGAGCGAGACCGCCCCCGGCCTCGGCATCCCGTTGCCCCCGCCGACCAGCGACTGCATGGTCGCCGAGTGGTGCGGGGCGCAGTACGGCGCCCGGGAGACGAGCGGTTCACCCGGGGGAAGGATGCCCGCCACGGAGTGGACCGCCGTCACTTCGAGGGATTCCTGCCGGGTCAGCGGCGGCAGGACCGCCGAGAGCCGCTCGGCCAGCATGGTCTTGCCCGCACCCGGCGGGCCCGAGAACAGCAGATGGTGTCCCCCGGCCGCCGCAACCTCCAGGGCCTTGCGCGGCCGCGGCTGTCCCGCCACGTCCGCCAGGTCCGGGATGTGCCCCTCACCGCGCGAGGAAGCCGGGGCCAGCCCGGCGCCGAGGCCCGTGCCCGGGACCATGAGCCCGGCGAGCATCGCGTCCGGGCGCCCCCGGTCGTCGACGGGCTCGTCGGGAACCGGTTCGTCGCAGAGGATCGCGATCAGCTGGCGCAGGCTCCGGACCCCGAGGACCGAGACGCCCGGCACCAGGGCGGCCTCCCCGGCCGTCTGCTCGGGGACGATGACCTGCTGGTATCCGGCCTCGGCCGCCGCGAGGACGGCCGGCAGCACCCCCCGTACGGGACGGACACGGCCATCCAGCCCCAGCTCGCCGATCATCACGACATCGGCGATGGCGGCGGGGTCCAGCCGCTCCGCCGCGCCGAGCACCGCACATGCCACGGCGAGATCGAAACCCGATCCGCTCTTCGGGACCGAGGCCGGGGAGAGGCCCACCGTGAGCTTCTTCTGCGGCCACTCGGCCCCGGAATTGACCACGGCGGCCCGCACCCGGTCCCGGCTCTCGATCAGGCTCTTGTCCGGCAGCCCGACCAGCGTGAACGCCGCCACCCCGGGCTCCAGGTCCGCCTGGACCTCCACCACCACGCCTTCGACGCCGACCAGCGCCACGGAACACGCCCGTGCGTACCCCATCAGGACAGCCCCCGCGCGTGCTCGGTGACGGGGGCGCCGCGCCGGGGCACGATCACCCCGATCAGGTCGATCCGGACCCCGCCGGCGGGTGGCCCGCCGTGCCGCTCCAGCCAGATCTCGGCGAGCCTTCGCAGCCGGTCCGCCTTGACCGGGGTGACCGCGGCCATGGGATGTTCGAACCCGTTCGGCCTGCGGGTCTTCACCTCGCAGAAGACCAGTGCGTCGCCGTCCCTGGCGACGATGTCGACCTCTCCGGCGCGACAGCGCCAGTTGCGCTCGATCACGGCCATTCCGGCGTCGGTCAGCAGCCGTGCCGCCAGATCCTCGCCGTACCGCCCGAGTGCCCCCCGTGCGTTCATCTCTCCACCACCTCCGGCACCGACCCTGACCCGGCCGGACGGAAGTTGTGGATCTTGGTGGATAACCTTCCCGATGTGGAAAACCCGGCCACCCACACGGGTGACCGGGTCTACGGCGCGACCTACGGACCGCGCGGGGTCAGCCTCCCGGAAGTTCCAGATCGCTCTTGTTGAGCTCTTCGATATTGACGTCCTTGAAGGTCAGCACGCGGACCTGCTTGACGAACCTCGCGGGCCGGTACATGTCCCAGACCCAGGCGTCCGCCATGGACACCTCGAAGAAAACCTCACCCTGGACGGAGTGCACCTGCATCTCGTAGTCGTTGGTGAGGTAGAAGCGCCGTTCGGTCTCGATCACATATTTGAACAGACCGACGACATCGCGGTACTCCCGGTAGAGCTTCAGCTCCATCTCGGTCTCGTACTTCTCGAGGTCCTCGGCGCTCATGGCATGTTTCCCCTTCAGCCGTGCGTCCCCCCATTGTGCGTCAGCCTCCGGCGCCCCTGGACGATCAGGCGATCTCGGCGGCGAGGACCAACGGCACACGCGGGGGACCCTCGTCGAGGAGCGTGCGCAGCAGCTCGGCGAGTCTGGTCGGGTACACCGTCTCACGCGCCGCGAGAAGTTCGGCGGAAGTCCACCACCTCAGACCGG
Source organism: Streptomyces cyaneofuscatus (assembly GCF_033109485.1). Lineage (NCBI taxonomy): Bacteria > Bacillati > Actinomycetota > Actinomycetes > Kitasatosporales > Streptomycetaceae > Streptomyces > Streptomyces cyaneofuscatus. Next base: position 1,986,387 of record NZ_CP137002.1, read on the forward strand.
AGACGCTGCGCAGTTCGAGCTCGGTGAGGCCCTGGGGGTCGGTGGCGGTCTGTGCCGTACGGGCGAGGAAGTACCACTCGTCCTGGTCCCAGCGCCGTCCGTCGAACGGGAAGGAGCAGATCCGCTTCCAGAGCACCGGGCCCAGCTCGATGTCGGTGATCCCGGTCTCCTCGGCCAGCTCGCGGCGGGCCGCCTCCTCATGGGTCTCGTGGCCCTCCAGGCCGCCGCCGGGCGTGAACCACCAGTCGTTCCCGGGGTCGCCCGGCTCATGGCCGTGGAGCAGGAGGATGCGGTCGTCGGGGTCCAGGAGCACCACCCGGGCGACCCTGCGTACGGCGCCGGTCACCCGGTGGTCCGGCGGCGGGCGGAGCGGGCGGCGACGGGTCCGTACGCCGCTCCTCCGAGGATGAGGACCACGCCCACCAGCACGGCCCCGACCTGGAGCGGGAGCGGGCCGTCGGCGGAGACCCCGCCGGGCAGCGCGGCGAAGGAGTCGGGGCGGCCGATCATGCCGTTCATCGGCCAGGCCACCGCGTCGACCCGGGCCTGGACGGCGCTCAGGGGTACGGAGCCCTGCCCGGGGTCCTGCAGATGGACCCGGGAGTCCAGGGAGGTGGACCGCTCGTCGCCGAGGAGGAAGATCTGGCCCTTCGGCACCTTGGCGGAGAAGTCCTGCGGCGAGGCAGGCGCCCGCGTCCCCGAGGCGGCAGGGTCGCGGTGGATGTACGGCTCGTCGACGGGGGTCCCGCCGACGGTGAGCCGTCCGTCCTTGTCGCAGCAGGCGACCGTGTCCCCGCCGACGCCGACCACCCGCTTCACCATCGGGGTGTCGCCCCAGACGCTGTCGGTGAAGACCACCACGTCACCGCGCCGGACATCGCCGCCGTCTATCCGCTCGGCGAGCACCCGGTCCCCGGCATTGACCGTGGGGGACATGGAGTCAGTGGGGACGGCGTACGGCTTGTACACCACGGCTGCCCAGAGAAACCCTCCGAGGAAGAGCACACAGCCGACGGCCACGGCCAGACCCGACACCATGGTGCCGGCCCGGCCGCGGCCGTCGTCGTTGCGTTGCGTACCGCTCATCCCAGCGCTCCCCCATCGGAGATCGACAATCGCTGATCCGAGTCGGCACCCTACCCGGCGGTACGCCCGGCGGTCAGCCTCCTGCGGCGCCACAACACGAGGGGCAGCGCTCCGGCTACCCCCAGTGCGGCGGGGGCCAGCGCGGCGGCCGCGTTCAGCCCGGGCTGGTCGAACGTGCTGGGGATGGGCAGGGTCGCCCAGCGGCCCACGGGCCAGGCGACGACGATGGCGCGGCCGACGACCTCGTCGTTGGAGACGGTGCCCTGGCCGGGGAGCTCCTGGTGGTAGCGGGAGTCCAGGGAGTTCTGCCGGTGGTCGCCCATGACGAAGATCCGGCCCTCCTCGACCTTGATCGGGCCGAAAGGCTTGTCGTTGCACGGGGTGTTCCCCGGGAAGATGAACGACTTCTCGTCGAGCGCCTTGCCGTTGACCGTGACCGGCCCGTTCTCCTTGCACTCCACGGTGTCGCCGCCGATCGCGATGACCCGCTTGATCAGGTCCTTCTCCTCGGCGGAGGGCATCAGACCGATGAAGCTGAGGAACTTCTGCGCCACATTGGGCTCCGGGGTCGCGGCATCCTCCAGCCAGCCGCCCGGATCGTGGAAGACCACGACCTCGCCGCGCTCCGGCTCGGCGCCGAACCAGGGGGTGAGCTTGTCGACCAGCACCCGGTCGCCCCGCTGCAGGGTGTTCTGCATCGAGTCCGAGGGGATCGAGAACGCCTGGATCAGGAAGGTCTTGATCAACAACGCCAGGATCAGGGCGATACCGATGAGCAGCGGCAGCTCCATCCAGAAGGAGCGCTGCCTCCGGGGAGGCCTGCCGCCGCCCGGAGTGCCGTCGTCGTCGCCCGGTGAACCGCCGTCACCGCCCGGCGGCACCGCCGCCCCGCCCTCGGGAGACTCGTCGCGCCCCGGCCGGTCCTCGGGTTCGTCGTGTCCGGATCGTGCGCCGACCGCCAAATCCCCCACATCCACTCCTCAATACGTGCCACTGCCCGCGCCCGATCCGGTGCAGGCCCACCACTCCCATAACGAGCGGGAGTTCCGCAGGGGTCGGGAGCCGGACCATTCCGTCCCGATCCGGAGTGGCAACCCTATGCGACGGCCCCGGAACGGCCGCCTCCGAGCCGCTCGCCCGCGCCACCGCGGCGAAGGTCTCGCGCTCCTCCAGGGTGGTCCAGTTGGAGAGGGGCCAGGCGATCACGACGGCCCGCCCCACCACCTCCTCCTCGGAGACCGTGCCCTTGTCAGGCTCGTCGAGATGGAAACGGGAGTCGGCGGAGTTGGACCGGTGGTCGCCCATCATAAAGAGGCGGCCCGCCGGAACCTCCACCTCGAACTGCACGGCCGAGGGCCGGTCGTCCGGGTGCAGATAGGGCTCGTTCAGCGGTACGCCGTTGACGGTGACGCGGCCGTCGGTGCCGCAGCACTTCACGGTGTCGCCACCGACGGCCACCACCCGCTTGATCAGGTCCTGCTCGTCGTCGGAGGGCAGCAGGCCGATGAACTTGAGCGCCTCGGTGGCCTGCTTGACGCCGATGGGCGGATCCTCCCTGTCGGCGGCGTTCTCCTGCTGGAGCCAGCCGCCGGGATCCTTGAAGACGACGACGTCCCCGCGCTGCGGCTTCGACCCGAAGTTCGGCGTCAGCTTGTCCACCAGGACGCGGTCGCCGATCTTGATGGTCTGCTCCATCGAGCCGGACGGGATCACGAACGCCTGGACGAGGAAGGTCTTCAGGACGAGCGCGATCAGCAGCGCCAGCACGATGAGGACCGGTATCTCCTTCACCGCTGATCTGCGCCGCTTGCGCCGGACCTTCTTGGCGAGCCTGCGGCGCTCGGCCCGGGTAGGCAGCGAGCGGGGCGTGGTGGGCCGGCTCCCGGTCGGCAGCGGGACGTCGGAGGCCGGGGCGCCGCGCGGGCGCCCGCGGTTACCCATGCGCCCTGCCGGGTGCCCGTACGCCGTCGAAGGCGCCGGTCCCCTCCAGGCCGCCGATCCGGGCGGGCGGCCAGCCCAGCCAGTCCACCCGGCCGATCACACGCTCGACGGGGACCATCCCGCCGCCGGGCGATCCCAGGTGGTCGCGGGAGTCGCTGGAGCGGCTGCGGTGGTCGCCCAGCACCCAGAGCGTGCCCTGAGGGACGACGATGTCGAAGGGGGCCTCGGAGGCGGTGTTGCCGGGGTGGAGGTACGTCTCGTCCACCGGCACCCCGTTCACCCGGAGCCTCCCCCGCGCGTCGCAGCAGACGACCCGGTCACCGCCCACGCCCACCACCCGCTTCACGAAGTCGGTGTCGGGGGGTTCGGCCAGGCCCAGGGAGGAGGCCGCCCAGCGGGCCGGCGCGGCCAGCGGGTTCGCGTCCAGGTCCTCCCGTACGAAGGAGCCGGTCCCGTCGAAGACCACGACATCCCCGCGCCGGGGCTCGGCGCCCGACCGGTACGCCAGCTTGTTGACGAGCACCCGGTCCCCGACCTGGAGGGTGGGCTCCATGGAGCCGCTGGGGATCAGGAAGGGCTGGACCACGAAGGCGCTGATCAGCAGCAGCGCTGTCGTGCCCGCCACCCCCGCGACGAGGACGCGCCGCCGCCAGGGCCGTACGGCCGCGACAGCGCCCCGGACACGCGAGAAGCGCGACCCCTCCTCGGACCCGGTACGGGGTTCCGAGGAGCGATCGCGCTCCGAGTGCTCTGCTTGCGTGTCCATCGCGGCCGAATCCTATCCGGCCGCGCTGTGGACGCCAGAGGGTGCCTTGCCGGTCACCCGCCGTCGGCAGATCAGTTGTCGCGCTTCTCCTTGATCTTCGCGGCCTTGCCGCGGAGCTCACGGAGGAAGTACAGCTTGGCGCGACGGACGTCACCGCGGCTGACGAGCTCGATCTTCTCGAAGATCGGGCTGTGCACGGGGAAGGTGCGCTCGACGCCGACGCTGAAGGAGACCTTGCGGACCGTGAAGGTCTCGCTGACGCCCGAGCCCTGGCGGCGGATGACGACGCCCTTGAACTGCTGGATACGGGAGCGGTTGCCCTCGATCACTCGCACGTGGACGTTGACGGTGTCACCGGGGCGGAACGCCGGGACGTCCGACCGGAGGGTGGCGGCGTTGACGCCATCGAGCAGGGAAGACATGAGTTCTGCTTTCTTCGCCGATGCCACAGGTCATCGACGGGATGTCGAGAGGAGTGAAGGAGTGCTGATCGCGTCGGGCGGGCGTCTTTCCCCCTGTGGCAGGGGCGCACGCCGGACGTACAGCAGCGGCCTATTCTTCCACGGCCGGGGGCCTGCGCCAAAATCGGCCGCCGGGCTCCGGCGCGAAGCCGAGGATGGAGAGGATCTCGCGGTCCTTCTTGTCGAAGGCGCTCGCCTCGCACCGCTCGATCAGATCGGGCCGGTTGAGGGCGGTCCGGGCGAACGCCTGGTCCCGCCGCCAGCGCGCGATCTTCCCGTGGTGGCCGCTGAGCAGGACGTCCGGGATCCCCCGGCCGCGCCACTCGGGCGGCTTGGTGTAGACGGGCCCCTCCAGGAGGTTCGCCATGGCGCCGGGGGCGAAGGAGTCGTCGCGGTGGGACTCGGCGTTGCCGAGGACGCCGGGGAGCAGCCGGGCCACGGCCTCCGTGATCACGAGGACGGCCGCTTCCCCGCCGGCCAGCACGTAGTCGCCGATGGAGACCTCGACGACCGGGATGCGGGTGGCGTACTCGTCGATCACCCGGCGGTCGATGCCCTCGTACCGGGCCGGGGTGAAGACCAGCCAGGACTTGGCGGAGAGTTCCACGGCCAGTTCCTGGGTGAAGGGGCGGCCGCTGGGCGTGGGCACGACGAGGACCGGCGTGTGCGCGCCGGACTCGTAGCCGTCGGCCAGCGCCTGGTCCAGCGCGTCGCCCCAGGGCTCGGTCTTCATGACCATGCCGGGGCCGCCGCCGTAGGGGGTGTCGTCGACCGTGTTGTGCCGGTCGTACGTCCACTCCCGCAGGTCGTGGACGTGGACGTCGAGCACCCCGCGGGCGCGGGCCTTGCCGACCAGGGAGACGTTCAGCGGGTCCAGGTACTCGGGGAAGATCGTGACGACGTCGAGCCGCATCAGGCGTCGCCCTTCGGCGCCTCGTCCGCGTCCCCGGAGACCGCCTCACCGGCCTCCTCGTCGCGGGAGGAGGCCACCACGGCCTCGCTCTCGTCGATCAGGCCGGGCGGCGGGGTGATGACCGCGCGCTGCTCCTCCAGGTCGATCTCGGTGACGATCTCCTCCACGAACGGGATCATCACCTCGCTGCCGTCGGGGCGTTCCACGATGAAGAGGTCCTGCGAGGGCAGGTGGGAGATCTCGGTGATCCGGCCGATCTCCGTGCCGTCGGCGAGCACGACGTCCAGGTCGATGAGCTGGTGGTCGTAGAACTCGTCCTCGTCCTCCGGGAGCTCCTCCGGGTCCACCTCGGCGATCAGCAGGGTGTTGCGCAGGGCCTCGGCGCCCGTGCGGTCGCGCACGCCCTCGAAGCGCAGCAGCAGCCTGCCGCTGTGCACCCGTCCCGACTCGATCGTGAGCGGGCCGGTGGCCGCCGGGTCGGTGGCCAGGACGGCACCGGGCCCGAGCCGCAGCTCCGGCTCGTCCGTTCGTACCTCGACGGTGACCTCGCCCTTGATGCCATGGGCGCGGCCGATCCGCGCAACTACCAACTGCACGCTGTTCTCCGATTGATGGGGTGGGGCCTTGAGGAGCCGACCGGTCGGGGTGGCCGACGACAAAGGCCGGGGACGGCCCGAAGGCCCTCCCCGGCCCTGGCCGGTGTTCAACTGCGGTCAGCGGACCTGGTCCACATCGACGAGGTCGACACGGATCCCACGACCGCCGATGGCGCCCACGACGGTCCGCAGAGCGCGGGCGGTACGGCCGTTACGGCCGATCACCTTGCCGAGGTCGTCGGGGTGGACCCGGACCTCCAGCACGCGCCCCCGGCGCAGGGTGCGCTCGGCAACCTGCACGTCGTCGGGGTTGTCGACGATGCCCTTCACGAGGTGCTCGAGAGCCTCCTCGAGCATGCTCAGGCCTCGGTCGACTCGGTGGACTCGGCAGCGTCAGCCGCCTCGTCCGCCTTCTTGTCGGACTTCTTGGCCTTGGGGGTGATGGCCTCACCCTTGGCCTCGTCGCCGTCCGAGGACAGCGCCTCGAACAGGGCGCGCTTGTCAGCCTTGGGCTCCGGCTGCAGGAGCGGCGCGGGGGCCGGGAGGCCCTTGTGGGCCTGCCAGTCACCGGTGAGCTTCAGGATCGCGAGGACCGGCTCGGTCGGCTGGGCGCCGACGGACAGCCAGTACTGCGCGCGCTCTGCGTTGACCTCGATGCGCGAGGGGTTCTGCACCGGGTGGTACAGGCCGATCTCCTCGATGGCCCGGCCGTCACGGCGGGTACGGGAGTCGGCGACGACGATGCGGTAGTGAGGCGAACGGATCTTGCCCAGACGCTTCAGCTTGATCTTGACTGCCACGGAAGTGGTGTCTCCTGGTCTCTGACGTGGTTGGGCACAACTAGATGCCACGTGGGGTTGCGGTACTCGGAGTGCCCGATGGACGCGTCAGCCGGAGGAGAGAGGGGTCCTGTGCGACTGTCGAGTACAGCTAGCCATTGTGCCACACCACTTCACCTCACCCCACCGCGACCGCCGCTTCCGGGATCTGGAACGGCTTGCCGCAGCCACCGCAGACGATCGGGGCCTGGGCCAGGACCGAGGGGACGACGCGGACGTTGCGTCCGCAGTCGCAGACGGCCTTGACCCGGACACCGCCTCCGGAGGAGCCGTGCCGGGCGGCAGGGCCCCGGAAGGAGCGCTTGGTGTCGGCGGCGGTGGCGACCGTGTGCGCCTTGAGGGCGCGCTGCAGCCGTTCGGTGGTCGGGCGGTACCGGCGCTTGGCCTCGGGATTCAGCGTGACCAGCGAGAATCCGCTGCTGGGGTGGGGCTCCTCGGCATGGTCGAGGCCCAGCTCCTCGGCGATCGCGAGGAAACGTCGGTTGTGGTAGCGGCCGGCGCGGGAAGTATCACGGACTCCTCTCGCGGCAGCGATGCCGTGGACTGCCTCGTGGAGCAGTCGCTCGAAGGAGAGCTCGGCGCCACAGGCGGACGAGGACTCTCCGATCAGGGACTCGGGCGCGGCTAGATCGGGCAGCTCGGGGTGGTACCGCTGAATGTCGGCCCACGCCTGTGCCAGCTCTGCGGCAAGTACAGGTGGTGTCGTGCTCACGTCGTGACAACGAGTCCGAGTGCCCCGGTGTTCCTATTCCGGGGCATCCCAAATAATTTGCACGTACCAGTCAGTTGCTCGTGATGTGCCCTGGATGCGTCCGGAGGCGGGCGGGTGCGCCGAACTGCGGAGAAGACGCACAGCTCGCACCAAGGTGGTGCACAGCGCGCGGTCGGCCCGGCGCGCGGGATGTGCGGTGCGCCGGCGCCCGGAGCCACTTACGGGTCCGCCGGAGAGGGTACCCGGCGGGCCGCTCGACGTGCCCGGTGCCCGGTGTCGGGTAAGACTGATTCGGAGAGGCGCACGACCGGGGCACGTAAACAGTGCCCCACAACCCCTGGACGGAACGGCGGATGCGCAGTTCCCTGGCATACGGGGGGTGCGGACATACGCATACGGGGGCCGTCCACTCGGGCAAGATCGACCTCTTGGCGGATTGGGGCGCTTTCCATGACACCAACGCTCGTCCGGAACCTCCGGGACGCGGATCCCTCCGCGCCGGCGGACGCCGGTACCCGTGCCCGCGACTGGGCCGAGATCCAGGAACGCATGCTGGCACCGCTCTACGAGGCGGTGTACGACCGGCTCGAAGTCGGACCCGCCACCCGGATGCTGTCGCTCGGCTGTGGCTCCGGGCTCGCCATGCTCGTCGCGGCGGCCCGGGGGGCGCAGGTGACGGGCGTGGACTCCGACCGCGAGCGCCTGGCGCTGGCGCGTGAGCGGCTGCTTCCCAACGAAGGCACGGAAGCCGCGCCCGCGCACCGGGCCCGGCTGCACGACGGCGGGCTCCCGGCGGGCGCCGGCGCGGACGGGGCACCGTACGACCTGATCACCGTGTTCGAGCCGATCGGCTGTGCGGCCGGTGACTCCGAGGGGCTGGTGCCGGCGCTGGAGTCGGCGCTGCCGCTGGCGGCCCGGGGCGCGACCGTGGTGCTGACCGGCTGGGGCCCGCCGGAGCGGTGTGCCACGGCGCCGGTGCTGCGGGTCGCGGCCCGGTTGACGGAGTCCGCGCGTCCGCCGCGGCCCGGCGGGTGGCGGCCGACGCTCCGGGACGACCTGGAGGACGTGGCCGCGCGGGCGGGGCTGAAGCCGGACGGTTCGGGGCGGGTCTCCTGCCCGTTCGGGTACGCGGATCCGGACAGCGCGGTGCGCGGGCTGCTGTCGACCGGGCTCTTCGACGCTGCCGTACGGGCCACCGACCGCTCCCAGGTGGAGAAGGAGGTCGCGGAGGCGCTGCATCCCTACCGGCGGCCGGACGGCACGGTGTGGATGCCGAACGTCTTCCGCTACCTGGTCTGCACGACGTGAGCTGAAAGAAGCCGCCGCGAAACGCGCGTAAGGGGCGCCCTCTCTCAAGGGCACCCCTTACGCACACGTCCGGCGGGCCGGTCAGCCCATGAACTTCTTGAACTCGTCCGGCAGCTCGAAGTTCTTGTCCTCCTGCGCCGGGAGCCCGAACGCGCCGCCCTGGGCGGCGGCCTGCTCACGGCGCTCCGCGGCGGCGGCCTCCTCGGCCTTGCGCTTCATCGGGTTGCCGCTCTTGCGCTTGCCCTTGGCCTGCTTGACCTGCTTCTTCTGACGGCCGGGGCCGCCACCCATGCCGGGCATCCCCGGCATCCCGGGCATGCCGCCGCCCTGGGCCATCTTCGACATCATCTTGCGGGCCTCGAAGAAGCGCTCGACCAGGCTCTTGACGGCGGAGACCTCGACGCCCGAACCCTTGGCGATACGGGCCCGGCGCGAGCCGTTGATGATCGTCGGCTCGGCGCGCTCCTTGGGCGTCATCGACTTGATGATCGCGGCGGTGCGGTCGATGTCGCGCTCGTCGATGTTGTTGATCTGGTCCTTGATCTGCCCCATGCCGGGCAGCATCCCGAGCAGCTTGGAGATGGAGCCCATCTTGCGGACCTGCTCCATCTGGGCCAGGAAGTCGTCGAGGGTGAAGTCCTTCCCACCCTTGCTCGACTGGAGCTTCGAGGCCATTTTGGCGGCCTCTTCCTGGCTGAACGTCTTCTCCGCCTGCTCGATCAGGGTGAGCAGGTCACCCATGTCGAGGATGCGGGAGGCCATCCGGTCCGGGTGGAACGCGTCGAAGTCCTCCAGCTTCTCGCCGTTCGACGCGAACATGACCTGCTTGCCCGTGACATGGGCGATCGACAGGGCGGCGCCACCGCGGGCGTCACCGTCGAGCTTGGAGAGGACCACACCGTCGAAGCCGACGCCGTCGCGGAAGGCCTCGGCGGTGTTGACCGCGTCCTGACCGATCATCGCGTCGACGACGAAGAGGATCTCGTCGGGGCTGACGGCGTCGCGGATGTCCGCGGCCTGCCGCATCAGCTCCTGGTCGATACCGAGGCGGCCCGCGGTGTCGACGATGACGATGTCGTGGACCTTGGCCTTGGCGAACTCGATGGAGTCCTTGGCGACCTGGACCGGGTCGCCGACGCCGTTGCCCGGCTCGGGGGCGTACACCGCGACGCCGGCGCGCTCGGCGACGACGCTCAGCTGGTTGACGGCGTTGGGGCGCTGGAGGTCACAGGCGACGAGCAGCGGGGAGTGGCCCTGGCCCTTGAGCCAGAGGCCGAGCTTTCCGGCCAGCGTCGTCTTACCGGCACCCTGGAGACCGGCGAGCATGATCACGGTAGGGGCGGTCTTGGCGAACCGCAGCCGCCGGGTCTCGCCGCCGAGGATGGCGACGAGCTCCTCGTTGACGATCTTGACGACCTGCTGGGCGGGGTTCAGCGCCTGGGAGACCTCGGCGCCGCGCGCCCGCTCCTTCACGTTGGCGATGAAGGCCCGGACCACGGGCAGGGCGACGTCGGCTTCCAGCAGGGCGATACGGATCTCGCGTGCCGTGGCGTCGATGTCCGCCTCGGACAAGCGGCCCTTGCCCCTGAGGTTCTTGAAAGTCGCGCTAAGGCGGTCGGAGAGAGTATCGAACACGGCGCTCGTCGGTCCTCAGGGTCGGGGGCGGGGCAGGTCAATCGCCCTCCAGGGTATCCGGCCCCCGGAGAACACCAAGCCCTCGCCCGGATCCGGTGCCGGGCGAGGGCGGTACAAAAGCGTCGTAGGGCCTGTCGTCAAACTGCCGTCGTCGCCCGAAGGGCGGCCGGGCGGCGTCTGGTGCGTGCGATCGCAAGGCGCTGGAATGGTCTTGTAGCGGAGCTACTTGGCCATTTCGGCAACGCCGGAGGGGGTCCCTCCCTGCTCGAGCGAAGCCGAGAGCTTGGGGGAGTGCGTGCCAGGCGTCGCGCGGCAGGCGGCAGTTTGACGACAGGCCCCAGGGTGTCAGCCGAGGGCCTTCTCGACCTCCCGGGCGACCTCGGCGGCCCGGATCTGCGGCAGCGGTTCGCCGTCGGTCCCGGTGACGTAGAAGGCGTCCACCGCGTTGGCGCCGAGGGTGGAGACATGGGCGCTGCGCACCCGTACCGCGCATCCCTCCAAGGCGTTGCCGATCCGGTGCAGCAACCCCGGGGCGTCCTGGGCGCGGACCTCGATGACGGTGGCGCGCCGGGAGCCGGCCGCCGCGACGGTGACCCGGGGCGGCGGGGCCTTCACTCCTCTGCGGCGCGGGTAGGCGGCCTCCCGCTCCGCGAGCCGGGCCCGGATGTCCAGGGAGCCGTCCAGGGCGCGTACGAGGTCGGCGCGGAGCCGGACGGCCTGCGGGAGGGACCCGTACTCGGCCGCGACCCGCCAGCTGAGCAGCAGCAGGTCCGCCCGCTCCCCCACCTCGTTGGGCAGCTCCACCGCGCGCAGGTCGGCGGCGCGCACGGTGAGGCGGTGCAGGGCGAGGACCCCGGCGGCGGCGGGCAGGACGCCGGGCCGGTCGGGCAGGGCGATGAGCAGCTCGACGCCGACCGGTTCCACCTCCCCGTCCCCGGCGGGCTCCTCCGGGTGGGTGTGGAGGGTGAGGGCGGGTTCGCCGGTGCGCAGGGCTTCGATCGCGAGGCGTTCGTGCTCGGCGCTGGGCGCTGCCTCCTCCGGCTCCTCGGGGGCCTCCCCCGCGAGGACGGCGCCGACACGCTTGACCAGGTCGGTGACGAGGGAGGCCCGCCAGGTGGACCAGGCGGCGGGGCCGGTGGCGAGCGCGTCGGCCTCGGTGAGGGCGTGCAGCAGCTCCAGGGTGGAGGCGGTGGAGACGGCCTCGGCGACCGACCGCACGGTGGCGGGGTCGTCCAGGTCGCGCCGGGTGGCGGTGTCGACGAGCAGCAGATGGTGGCGTACGAGGGTGGCGATGACGCCCACGTCGTGCTTGTCGAAGCCGATCCGGGTGGCCATGTCGCGGGCGATGACCTCGCCGGCCACCGAGTGGTCGCCGGGCCAGCCCTTGCCGATGTCGTGGAGGAGGGCGGCGACGAGGAGGAGGTCGGGGCGGTGGACGCGGCGGGTGAGGGAGGAGGCTCGGACGGCGGTCTCCACCAGGTGCCGGTCGACGGTCCAGGTGTGGACGGGGTTGCGCTGGGGGCGGCAGTGGACGCGTTCCCAGTCGGGCAGCAGCCGGGTGATGATCCCTTCCGCTTCGAGCGCCTCCCAGACGCCGACGGTGGATTCCCCCGCGCCGAGCAGGGTGACCAGCTCCTCCCGGGCCTCGGGCGGCCACGGGACCGGCAGCGGCCGGACGGTGGTGGCGAGGTGGCGTACGAGGTGGCGGGAGAGCGGCAGTCCGGCCTCGGCGGCGGCCGCGGCGGCGCGCAGGGTGAGGACGGGGTCGCGGTCGGGACGGGCGGCGCGGGCGAGGACCACTTCGCCGTCGGCCTCCACCACGCCGTCGGCGAGCGGGGCGCGCTCGGGGACGGGTTTGGTTCCTCCCAGCGAGCCGCTGAGCATGGCGCGGAGCCGGGGGCGGACGGAGCGGGCGCGCAGCACCCGGTTGACCTCGCGCCAGGTGACGTCGGTGGCGTACGAGACCGTGCGCGCGGCCTCGTACACCTGGCGCAGCAGGGCGTCGGCGTCCATGAGGCCGAGCGCGCCGGCGACCTGGTCCTGTTCCTGGAGAGCGAGGCGGTCGGTGGCGCGGCCGGTGGTGAGGTGGAGGGCGTCGCGGGCGTCCAGGAGGGTGCGGCGGGCCTGGTCGAGGCCTTCGCGGGGGGCGTCGGCGACCCAGGACGCGGCGACGGCGCGCAGGGCGGTGGCGTCGCGAAGGCCGCCGCGGGCCTCCTTGAGGTCGGGCTCCAGGAGGAACTGGAGCTCGCCCGTCCGCTCCGCCCGCTCCTGGCAGAGCTCGTGGAGGGCAGGGAGGCGTTTGGGCGCCTGGTTGCGCCAGTCGGCGAGGATCGCGGTGCGCAGGGAGGCGACCAGGCCGAGGTCGCCGGCGACGGGGCGGGCGTCCAGCAGGCCGAGCTGGACCTTGAGGTCCTCGCCCGCCGTCCTCCGGGCCTCGCCGGGGGTGCGTACGGAGTGGTCGAGGGCCAGGCCCAGGTCCCAGACCGGGTACCAGATGCCGTCCGCGAGGGCGGAGACGGCCGCCGCGTCGGCGGTGCCGTCGTGCAGGAGGAGCAGGTCGAGGTCGCTGCGCGGGGAGAGCTCGCCGCGGCCGTAGCCGCCGACGGCGACGAGCGCGGCGCCGCGGACCCCGGCGTGCTCGGCCGCCGACGTGAACAGGCCGGTGAGCCAGTCGTCGGTGAGGCGGGCGAGGGCCGCACGGCGCGGCGGCCCGGACCGCGCCTCCTGCTGGAGGAGGCGCAGCCGGGCCGCCGCGTAGCCGCTGGGTCCCGAGTCTTCGCTTTCGGTGATCGCTTCGGTGCTCGTCACCCAGGTGCCTTCCGTTCGGTGGGGCCGTCGGTCAGAGGGCGTCCGGGCCGCGTTCGCCGGTCCGCACGCGGACGGCGGTGTCGACCGGGACGCTCCAGACCTTCCCGTCACCGATCTTGCCGGTACGGGCGGCCTTGACGACGACCTCGATGAGCTGTTCGGCGTCCTCGTCCTCGACGAGGACCTCGATGCGGATCTTGGGGACCAGGTCGACGGTGTACTCGGCGCCCCGGTAGACCTCGGTGTGGCCGCGCTGACGCCCGTAACCGCTGGCCTCGGTGACGGTGAGTCCCTGGACGCCGAAGGCCTGGAGGGCCTCCTTGATCTCGTCCAGCCGGTGGGGCTTCACGACCGCGGTGATGAGCTTCATGCGTCCACCTTCTTTGCCTTCGGTGCTGCCGTCGGGTCCGTCGCGGGGGCGGTGGTGCGGGAGACCGTGCCGCCGCCGGCGCCGCTGAAGTCGTATGCGGTCTCGGCGTGCTCGACCTGGTCGATGCCGGAGATCTCGTCGTCCTCGGAGACCCGCATCCCGATGGTCTTGTGGAGCACCAGGGCGATGAGGCCGGAGACGACCAGAGAGTACGCGAGGACCGCGACGACGCCGACGACCTGCTTGCCGAGCTGGTCGACACCGCCGCCGTAGAAGAGGCCCTTGGCGTCGGACTGGACCCCGCCGGTGGCGAAGAAGCCGACCAGGATGGAGCCGATGATGCCGCCGACGAGGTGGACGCCGACGACGTCCAGGGAGTCGTCGTAGCCGAACTTGTACTTCAGGCCGACGGCCATGGCGCACAGGACACCGGCGATGGCACCGACCGCGATGGCGCCGAGCGGGGAGACCGAACCACCCGCGGGGGTGATGGCGACCAGGCCGGCGACCGCGCCGGAGGCGGCGCCGAGGGTGGTGAAGGAGCCGTGGCGCAGCTTCTCGTAGACGAGCCAGCTGAGGACGGCGGCGGCGGTGGCGACCTGGGTGTTGAGGAACATGACCGCGCCGACGCCGTCGTCGTTGCCGAGCCAGGATCCGGCGTTGAAGCCGAACCAGCCGAACCAGAGGAGGGCCGCACCGAGCATGACGAGCGGCAGGCTGTGCGGCCGCATCGGGTCCTTCTTGAAGCCGATACGCTTGCCGATGACGAGGATCACGCCGAGCGCCGCGGCACCCGCGTTGATGTGGACCGCCGTACCGCCGGCGAAGTCGATGACGCCCATCTCGAAGAGCCAGCCGCCCGCGCCCCAGACCCAGTGGGCGACGGGGAAGTAGACGATGGTGACCCACAGGACGATGAACAGCGCCCACGCGGAGAACTTCACACGGTCGGCGAGCGCACCGCTGATCAGGGCCGGGGTGAGGACGGCGAACATCAGCTGGAAGGCGGCGAAGACGTACACGGGGATGGTGTAGCCGTCCCAGAGTTCGGTGACACCGATGTTGCTGAAGCCGACGTAGTCGGAGCTCCAGCCGATGACCGAGCCGACGTCGGAGCCGAAGGCGAGGCTGAATCCGTAGAGCACCCACAGGATCGTGACGATCCCGAGGCTGATGAAGCTCATCATCAGCATGTTCAGGGTGCTCTTGACGCGGACCATGCCTCCGTAGAAGAAGGCCAGGCCGGGGGTCATGAGCATCACCAGGGCCGAGCAGATGAGCATGAACCCGGTGTTGGCGGCAGACAGCTCAGGGGCGTCTGCGGCAAGCGTCGTGATGCCTGGGGGCATCGGCGTCTCCTCGTCGTCGGAGCGGCCGCGGCGTGCGGGGGAAAGCTGCGGGACCACTGGGCAAAGGTGCGGGCCGGTCAGGGGGTGTCCGGCGGATCATGGCCGGAGACCGCCTGTGCGCCATGAGATTGGCGGAGCGCCGTTTCCGGGGATGCCGCACGATGTTTCGCGAGCGTGACGAAGAGGTGGTGCGTGTTACGTCGGAATGAATCCCGGGTGGCGGGTCCGGTGCGCTGCCTACCATGCAGCCCACGCCGCATACGGTCCGGTTGAAACGCCGCCGGGCGGCCCGGAGCGACCCGGATACGCGAACCGGCCACGGCTCCTCTCCGGGTGACCAGGCGATGGGGGAGCCGAGTCGGGCTGTACGGAGGAGGTGCCGCGGCCGGGGCCGTGGTGCCGGGTCAGACCGTTTCGGCGGACTCCGGCAGCTGTTCGCTGAGCAGATCGGTGAGCCGGGCGACGTCGGCGACATCGCCGAAGTCCCTGGCAGCGGTGTCGACGGTCTTGCGCAGCCGGGTGTTGACGCGTTCGGAGCGGACCTTCTTGGCGATCTTCAGGGCCTGTCCGGCGAGCACGGTGGACTGCTCGGGCTCGCGCTGGAGCAGGTGGACGGTGGCCATGCCGATCAGGTTGAGCGCGTAGGAGCGCTGGTGCTCGTCGTCCTCGCCGAACAGCTCGACGGCCTTCTCCATGACGGGCTCGGCGAGCGAGGCGTAGGTGGGGCTGCGGCCGGCGACATAGGCCAGGTCACGGTAGGAGTGGGCGTTCTCCCCGTTGAGCTCGGCCTCGGAGAAGAAGCGGATCCAGTCGGGCTCGGGCTCGCCGTCCAGTCCGGCGTCGAGGAAGGTGTCCTCGGCCATCCGGACCGCGCGCTTGCACTTGCTGGGCTGGCCCATGTTGGCGTACGCGCGGGCCTCCATCGCATACAGCATGGCCTGGGTACGGGGGGTGGCGCAGTCGCGGCTGCCGTACTGGGCGAGGTGGATGAGCTCCAGGGCGTCGTCGGGGCGGCCCAGGTGGATCATCTGGCGGCTCATGCTGGAGAGCACATAGCTGCCGAGCGGCTTGTCCCCGGCCTCCTTGGCGGCGTGCAGGGCGAGCACGAAGTACTTCTGGGCGGTGGGCTGGAGGCCCACGTCGTAGCTCATCCAGCCCGCCAGCTCGGCCAGTTCGGCGGCGCAGCGGAAGAGGCGCTTCGAGGTCGGCCCCGGCTGCGGCTCCTGCAACAGGTCGGTGACCTCGTGGAGTTGCCCGACGACGGCCTTGCGGCGCAGCCCGCCGCCGCACTGGGCGTCCCACTGCCGGAACATCGCGGTGGTCGACTCCAGCAGGTCCAGCTCGGGTCCGGAGAGCCGGGAGGGCCTGCGGGCGGCCGCCTCCGACTCCGGTTCGCCGGGGCCCTTGGCCGGGACGGGCACCAGCCAGCGCTGCATCGGCTCGATCAGGGCGGGCCCGGCGGCCAGCGCGAGCGAGCTGCCGAGGAAGCCCCGCCGGGCGAGCATCAGGTCGCTGCGGGAGAACTCGCTGAGCAGGGCGACGGTCTGCGGGCCCGCCCAGGGCAGGTCGACACCGGCCACCGAGGGTGACTGGTGCGCCGTGCGCAGCCCGAGGTCCTCGACGGCGACCACCGCGCCGAACCGTTCGGAGAACAGCTCGGAGAGGATGCGCGGGATCGGCTCGCGCGGCTGCTCGCCGTCGAGCCAGCGCCGCACCCGGGAGGTGTCGGTGCTGATGTGGTGGGCGCCCATCTGCCGCGCCCGCCGGTTCACCTGGCGCGCCAGCTCGCCCTTGGACCAGCCACTGCGTACGAACCACGACCCCAACTGCCCGTTGGGACGCTTACCGGCATCCGTATCGCCTGCGCCGCTGCCGCTCACCGGAACGCCCCCATTCCCCGTCATCCCCGCTGAATCCTTCATCGTGCGAACCACTATCAGAATGCCGTGCGCTTCCGTTGTTCGTACGGGAGTTGGCCGCCATCGAACAGGAAACCGGGTTGCCCGAGGCATACCCATGGCTGCACATGCTCCCAGGGTTCGTGTACCGACGGTAATCCTACGATCACCCCTCTCGCGAGGGGGATTGCGGAAACGCCACCATTCGCCACCCCTTCGAATGAACCCGACTGCCTTCTGGCGCGCTTGACTTGAGCCACCACGATCGATGACGGGCGTACGGAAGCACCGAGGGGCGCACGCACCGCGCCGCACCACCTCGCGCACCACGGCGCACGCCACTCGATCGAGTTGCAGCGACGGAGGGTTACCCGAGCGCTCCGGGTCGTAACCACCGATGAGTCGGACCCGTTGGAGGGGGCATGGGCTTCACGATCGGCGGCATCCGCGAGAAACGTTCCGGCGTACGGCGGCGCGGCCGCGGCGCCGAGGCCACCGCGGTGGCCGAGTACACCGGGCTCTGGGGCTGGGCCGTGGCGCCGGGCACCCGCGCCCGCGACGGCGCCTGCTCGTGCGGGCAGCGTGCCTGCCCCGCCCCCGGCGCCCACCCGCTGGGCTTCGCCCGGGAGGTCCCGGCGGGCACCGGCCTGGACAGCGCGGCGGACGCCTGGGCCGAGACCCCGGGCGCCTCGATGCTGCTGCCGGTGGGCCGCACCTTCGACGTCCTGGACGTCGCGGAGCAGGCCGGGCGGCGGGCGCTGGTGCGGCTGGAGCGGATGGGGCTGCCGCTGGGCCCGGTGGCGGTGACACCGACCGGCCGGGCGCAGTTCTTCGTCGCCCCCGGGGCCGCCGCCGAACTGCCCGGCCTGCTCTACCGCATGGGCTGGGACGACGCGGATCTGGACCTGCGGGCGCTGGGCCCGGGCGCGCACATCACCGCCCCGCCCTCCGACCTCGGGGGCCTCGGCCCGGTCCGCTGGCTGCGGCCCCCGGTGCTGGACACGGCCGCCGCTCCCCCGCAGGCGCGGCTGCTGCTGGGGACGCTGGCGTACATCTGCCACCGCTCGTAGCGCATACGAGCACGGAAACGGCGGACGGGGCCCCAGGGGCGTACGGAAACGGCGGACGGGGCCCCAGGGGCGTACGGAAACGGCGGACGGGCGGCAGGCTCCTCGTGGGAGCCGCCGCCCGTCCGCCGTACGGGGTGAGGCGCGTCAGTCGCCGATCAGGGCGTCCACGAAGGCGCCCGGCTCGAACGGGGCCAGGTCGTCCGCCCCCTCGCCGAGCCCGATCAGCTTCACCGGTACGCCCAGCTCGCGCTGGACCGCGATGACGATGCCGCCCTTGGCGGTGCCGTCGAGCTTGGTGAGGACGATGCCGGTGATGTCCACGACCTCGGCGAAGACCCGGGCCTGGACGAGGCCGTTCTGCCCGGTGGTGGCGTCCAGGACGAGCAGGACCTCGTCCAGCGGACCGTGCTTCTCCACGACCCGCTTGACCTTGCCCAGCTCGTCCATGAGCCCGGTCTTGGTGTGCAGCCGGCCGGCGGTGTCGATGAGGACCACGTCGGCCCCTTCGGCGATGCCCTCCTTGACCGCGTCGTACGCGATCGACGCCGGGTCGCCGCCCTCGGGTCCGCGGACCGTACGGGCTCCGACGCGCTCGCCCCAGGTCTGGAGCTGGTCGGCGGCGGCGGCGCGGAAGGTGTCGGCCGCGCCGAGGACCACGCTGCGGCCGTCGGCGACGAGCACCCGGGCCAGCTTGCCGGTGGTGGTGGTCTTGCCGGTGCCGTTGACGCCGACGACCATCACGACGCCCGGGGTCTCGGCGCCGCCCTCGGTCTTGACCTCGCGGTCGAAGTCCGGGCCGAGCAGGGTGATCAGCTCTTCGCGCAGCAGGGCGCGGAGGTCTTCGGGGGTACGGGTGCCGAGCACCCGGACGCGCTCGCGGAGCCGCTCGACCAGTTCCTGGGTGGGGGCGACGCCGACGTCGGCGGTGAGGAGGGTGTCCTCGATCTCCTCCCAGGTGTCCTCGTCCAGGTTGTCCCGGGACAGCAGCGTGAGCAGCCCCTTGCCGAGCGAGTTCTGCGAGCGGGCGAGCCGGGCCCGGAGCCGGACGAGCCGGCCCTCGGTGGGCTGGGGGATCTCCAGCGCGGGCGGCGCCGGAGCCTCGACGACCGGGGCCTCCTCGGCGGGCGCGGTGGCGTCCGGGAGGGCGACTTCGTCGATGGTGCGCCGCGCTTCGTCGCGCGGCGTCTCGGCCTCCTCGCCGACCTTCGGCTCGGCGGGAGGAGTGATGGTCGGCGTGGACGGGGGCGGGGGCGGCAGCTTCCGCTTCTTGCGGCTGCCGACCACGAGCCCGCCGACCAGGCCGACGGCGGCCAGGGCGATGACTACAGCGAGGATGACGATTTCGACGAGTTCCATAACCCGTCCAGTATCGGCCACGGCCGCCGCACGGGCACGGCCCCGCACGCCGCCCGGTGAGCCACCCGACCCGTATGCACCTTTTGGCGGTAATGGCCTCTCCGGATCTCTACCCTTCTGACGGCACGTCAGCTACTGTGCGCCCCGCCCCGCCCGTCGAGCGGGCGCTGCCCGTCCGGCGAAAGGGACATTCGTCATGGCCTTCACCGTGGTCCGGTTCAATCTCGTCGATCCCGAAGCCACCCCCGTAACCCTCTCGGCCCGCTACCGCGCCGCCCTGGAGATGGCGGCGTACGCGGACGAGCACGGCGTCGACACGGTGCAGACCGAGGAGCACCACGGGGTGGCGAACTCCTGGCTGCCCTCCCCGTTCACCTTCGCCGGCGCGGTCTTCGGCGCCACCCGGCGGATCGCGGTGACGGTGTCGGCGATCATCGGCCCGCTGCACGACCCGCTGCGGCTCGCGGAGGACATCGCGGTGCTGGACCTGCTGAGCGCGGGGAGGCTGGTGACGGTCGCGGGGATCGGCTACCGGCCCGAGGAGTACGAGCGGGCGGGTGTGGAGTGGGGGCGGCGCGGCAGGCTCCAGGACGAGCTGCTGGAGACGCTGCTGGCGGCGTGGACCGGGGAGCCGTTCCCGTACCGGGGCCGTACGGCACGCGTCACCCCGCGCCCGTACACGCGGCCGCATCCACTGCTCCTGGTCGGCGGCAGCTCACGGGCGGCGGCGCGGCGGGCGGCCCGGCTGGGGCTGCCGCTCTTCCCGAGCGCGCATCTGCCGGAGCTGGAGGCTTACTACCACCAGCAGCGGGAGGCGTACGGGACGGAGGGGTTCTGCATGATGCCCGCGGCCCGGACGCCGCTGCTCCAGGTCTCCGAGGACCCGGAGCGGACGTGGGCGCTGTACGGGGAGCACCTGCTGCACGAGGCGCGGACGTACGCCTCCTGGCAGTCCGAGGACATCCGCTCGGCGGTGCGGTCGGCGGCCACGACGGTGGCGGAGCTGCGCGAGGAGGGGGTGTACCGGATCGTCACGCCGGAGGAGCTCACGGCGCTGGACGCGGATTCGCTGGTGCTGCATCCGCTCTGCGGCGGTATGCCGGTGGAGGAGGGGTGGCGGAGTCTGCGGCTGTTCTGCGAGGCCCTGAAAACGCCGGCTGCCCCGGATCGGCCATGAACCAGGGCAGCGCGTGAACATGAAAGAGGTGGGCTAGCCCATCTCCTCCAGCGTCTTGCCCTTGGTCTCCTTCACGAACTTGAGCACGAAGGGGATCGAGAGCACGGCGAAGCAGGCGTAGATGATGTACGTCCCCGAGAGGTTCCAGTCGGCCAGGCTCGGGAAGCTGGCGGTGATCGCCCAGTTGGCCATCCACTGCGCGAAGACGGCGACGCCGAGGGCCGCGGCCCGCAGCCGGTTCGGGAACATCTCGCCCAGGAAGACCCAGACGACGACACCCCACGACAGGGCGAAGAAGAGCACGAACGTGTGGGCGGCGACCAGGGCCACGACGCCCTGGGTGGTGGGCAGCTTGCCGTCGACCAGGTCGGCGGAGAAGGCCCAGGCCTCGACGGCGAGCGCGAGCGCCATGCCGACGGAGCCGACGAGGGCGAGCGGCCTGCGTCCCACCCGGTCCACCAGCACCATCGCGATCACCGTGCCGATGATGTTGATGATCGAGGTGGTGAACGAGTAGAAGAACGAGTCGGTCGGGTCGATGCCGACGGACTGCCACAGCGTCGCCGAGTAATAGAACGCGACGTTGATGCCGACGAGCTGCTGGAACATCGACAGGCCGATACCGACCCAGACGATGGGCAGGAAGAAGAAGCGGTTGCCGAGCAGGTCCTTGAAGGAGGACTTGTGCTCGCGGTGCATGGCGGTCTCGATCTCGGTCACGCGGGCGTCGAGGTCGATCTTGTCGCCCTCGACCTCTTCGAGGATCTTGCGTGCTTCTGCCTTCTTGCCGACCGAGATGAGGAAGCGCGGGGACTCGGGGATGGCGAAGGAGAGGAGCCCGTAGAGGATGGCCGGGACGACCATCACACCGAGCATCCACTGCCAGGCCTCCAGGCCCAGGATCTTGCCGCGCTGGTCGCCGTCGGCGATCTGCAGGACGGCGTAGTTGACCAGCTGGGAGACGGCGATGCCGATGACGATCGCGGCCTGCTGGAAGGAGCCGAGGCGGCCGCGGTAGGCGGGCGGGGAGACCTCGGCGATGTAGGCCGGGCCGATGACGGAGGCCATGCCGATGGCGAAGCCGCCGATGATGCGCCACATCGCCAGGTCCCAGAGCGCGAACGGCAGCGCGGAGCCGATGGCGCTGGCGGTGAAGAGCACCGAGGCGATCTGCATGCAGCGGATGCGGCCGATCCGGTCCGCGATCCGGCCGGCGGTGGCGGCGCCGATCGCACAGCCGATCAGCGCGATGGCGATGACCTGGGCGAGCGTCCCGGAGCCGATGTCGTACCGGTCGCGGATCGCTTCCACGGCCCCGTTGATGACGGAGCTGTCGTAGCCGAAGAGGAAGCCGCCCATCGCCGCGGCCGCCGTGATGAAGATGACATGGCCGAGATGGTCCGGATGGGCCGCTCGGGCTCCGGACTCCGGTCCGGTCGCTGCGCTGGTCACATGAACTCCTGATGCCTGGCCGCAAGTCAGACGTGGGGGGTGAGCCTTCCCAGTGGGGCACAACATCCGGCCCGCCACCACTTGAAGGTGAAATCAACTTTGCAGAGGTTATGCGTTCAAGAAACGAAGTCAAACAGCGGGTCCCAGCGCGTGTACCCAGGTGTGCGCGAAAGGTGCGTCGAACCTCTGATGATTCGGTAAAGAGTGGGCGGATCCGCCGACCGGGTCAGCGCAGCCGCTGGCTGATCACCTTCGACACGCCGTCCCCCTGCATGGAGACGCCGTACAGCGCGTCGGCGACCTCCATCGTCCGCTTCTGGTGGGTGATGACGATCAGCTGGGAGCTCTCCTGGAGCTCCTCCATGATCCGGATCAGCCGCTGGAGGTTGGTGTCGTCGAGCGCCGCCTCGACCTCGTCCATCACATAGAAGGGACTGGGGCGGGCCTTGAAGATGGAGACCAGCAACGCCACGGCCGTCAGGGACCGCTCACCGCCCGAGAGCAGCGAGAGCCGCTTCACCTTCTTGCCCGGCGGGCGGGCCTCGACGTCCACTCCGGTGGTGAGCATGTTGTCCGGATCGGTCAGGATCAGCCGCCCCTCACCGCCGGGGAAGAGCCGGGCGAAGACGCCCTCGAACTGACGGGCCGTGTCCCGGTACGCCTCGGTGAACACCTGCTCGACCCGCTCGTCGACCTCCTTGATCACCTGGAGCAGATCGGCCCGGGTCTTCTTCAGGTCTTCGAGCTGCTCGGAGAGGAACTGGTGCCGTTCCTCCAGCGCGGAGAACTCCTCAAGGGCGAGCGGATTCACCTTCCCGAGTTGCTGGTACGCCCGTTCGGCCGACCGCAGCCGCTTCTCCTGTTCGGTGCGCAGATACGCCTTCGGCCGGTTACGCGAATGCTCCGGGTCCTCCGGCAGCTCCTCGCCCTCGGCGGGCGGCGACGGCGGCACCAGCTGGTCCGGGCCGTACTCGGAGACGAGCCCTGCGGGCTCCACGCCCAGCTCCTCCAGGGCCTTGGTCTCCAGCTGCTCGATGCGCAGCCGCTTCTCGGCTCCCAGCACCTCGCCCCGGTGGACGGAGTCGGTGAGCTTGTCCAGCTCGCCCTTGAGGTCGCGGCCCCGGCCCCGCTCGGCGGCCAGCTCACGCTCCCGCTCGCCCTTGGCGGCCTCGGCCGACGTGCGCTCCTGATCGGCCCGTACGAGGGACACCTCGACGTGGGCCAGCAGTTGACGGGCGCCCGAGGCGACGGCGGAGGCCACGGCGGCCTCGTGCCGCAGCCGGGCCCGGCGCTGCTCGGCGCGGGCGCGGGCCTCGCGTTCGGTGCGGGCCGCCCGGTCGAGCCCGTCGGCGCGTCCGGCCAGCGACTTGACGCGTTCCTCGTGCGTACGGGCCTGGAGCCGGGCCTCCATCTCGGTCTGGCGGGCGTTGGCCCCGTCGGCGGCGAGCCGGTCCCGTACGGAGGTGTCGGGCTCCTCCTCCACCGGCGCCTCCTGGGCCACCAGCAGCCGCTCCGCCAGCTCCTCCGCCTCCTCCATCGCCCGCTCCAGGGCCTCCTGGGCGCGGGCGGCGGAGGCGGTCATCCGCTCGGCCTCGCCCGCCGCGGCCCGGGCCTGCCCGGAGAGCCGGCCGAGCTGCTGGGCGACGCCCGACTTCTCCCGCTCGGCCGCCCGCCGCCGCTCCCCCAGCTCCTCGACGAGCGCGGCCTGCTCCGTGCGCCGCTCCCCCGCGAGCCGCTGCGCCTTCGCCAGCTCCTCGCACCGCACGGCGAGGTCGGCCAGCTCGGCGGCGGCCTCGTCCACGGAGGCCTGCACCTCCAGGAGGCTGGGCGCCCCGACGGAGCCACCGTGCGCGAAGTGGGCGGAGAGCACGTCCCCTTCACCGGTCACCGCGGTCAGCTCCGGGCGCGCGGCGACGAGGGCTTCGGCATCCTCCAGGGTGGGGACGACGACGGTGTCCCGTACGAGGCGGCGTACGGCGTTCATGAGGGCGGCGGGGCCGGTCACCAGGTCGGACACGACGGGGGCGGTGGTGGTGAGGGTTTCGGTACGGCCGTGGGGCAGCGCGAGGACATCGGGGCCGCCGGGTGCGGACCCCGTACCGCCGGGTGCGCCACCCTGCGCTGGCAGCGGTCCGGGGGCCGCCTCCGAAGCCTCGTCCTGTACGTGCTCCTGTACGTGCTCGCCGCCCTGCCCCGGTACGTGGCCGGGCCGGGCGCCCTCCGCCGGCACCGCCTCCCCCAGCAGCATCGCCGCCCGCCCCGCGTCCTGTTCGCGCAGCAGCCGGATCGCGTCGGCGGCCGTGGCCGGGTCCTTGACCGCCACCGCGTCCGCAGCGGCACCGAGGGCGGCGGCGACCGGGACCTCGTAGCCGGGCCGGACGGTGAGCAGTTCGGCGGCGGGGCCGAGCAGACCCGTCAGCCGGTCGCGGGCGCCGAGCAGCGCGCCCGTACCGTCCTTGCGCCGCAGCCCCAGGGCCAGCGCCTCGTGCCGGGCCGCGACCGCCGCCCGCCTGCGCTCGGCGGCCGTCGCCTCCTCGCGGGCGGCGCTGTGGGCGGCCTGAGCCACGGCGAGGGCCTGCTTGGCCTCCTCGTGGCGGGCGGTCAGCTCCTCGTCGTCGGCGTCCAGGCCCTCGACCTCGGCCTTGAGCTGCTCGTACTCCTCCTGGGCGGTGACGGCCCGCTCCTGGGCCTCGTCGCGCGATGCGGCCAGCCGGTCGATCTCGGCCTGCGCCGAAGCGGCCCGGCTGCGGGCCGCGTTGACCTGGCCGTTCAGCCGGGCCAGGCCCTCGCGGCGGTCGGCGATGGCGCGGGCGGCGTCCTTGAGGCGGCGCTCCTCGGCGGCCAGCTCGCGCTCCAGGTCGGCGCGGTGGGCGACGGTGTCCTCCAGCGCGTGCTCGGCCGCCTCCAGGGCCGCCGTCAGCTCCGCCTCCTGCTCGCGGATCCGGGCGGCCTCGCGCTCCAGGTCCTCGGGGTCGCGGCCCCGGCGCTCCTCGCCGGGGGCCTCGGTGGCGCTCCTGACCCGGGCGTCGGCCAGCGAGACCGTGCCGCGGACCCGCTCGGCCAGCTGCGACAGCTCGTACCAGGTCTGCTGGGCCCGCTGGAGCCGGGGCGCGAGGCGGCGCACCT
Source organism: Streptomyces cyaneofuscatus (assembly GCF_033109485.1). NCBI lineage: Bacteria > Bacillati > Actinomycetota > Actinomycetes > Kitasatosporales > Streptomycetaceae > Streptomyces > Streptomyces cyaneofuscatus. Next base: position 2,011,250 of record NZ_CP137002.1, read on the forward strand.
CGCCCTCCAGCTCGGCCTCCCGGGCGAGCGCGGCCTTCAGCTCGGCCCCCGCCGCGTCCTTCCGCTTCTTCAGCTCGGCCTCGTCGGCGATCTCGTCGCGCAGCGCGTCCCGCAGGGTGACCAGGTCGTCGGCGAGGAGCCGGAGCCGGGCGTCGCGCAGGTCGGCCTGGATGACGGCGGCCCGCCGGGCGACGGCCGCCTGCCGGCCGAGGGGCTTGAGCTGGCGGCGCAGCTCGTCGGTGAGGTCCTGGACACGGGCCAGGTTGGCGCCCATCGCGTCCAGCTTCCGGAGCGCCTTCTCCTTCCGCTTCCGGTGCTTGAGGACGCCCGCGGCCTCCTCGATGAAGGCCCGGCGGCCCATCGGGTCGGCGTGCAGGACGGAGTCCAACTGCCCCTGGCCGACGATGACGTGCATCTCGCGGCCGATACCGGAATCGGAGAGGAGTTCCTGGATGTCGAGCAGCCGGCAGGTGTCGCCATTGATCTGGTATTCGCTGCCGCCATTGCGGAACATGATCCGAGTGATCGTCACTTCGGCGTACTCGATGGGCAATGCGCCATCGGAATTGTCGATGGTCAGCGACACTTCGGCGCGGCCGAGCGGAGGCCGCCCGGTCGTCCCGGCGAAGATCACGTCCTCCATCTTGCCGCCGCGCAGGGATTTGGCGCCCTGTTCTCCCATGACCCAGGAGAGGGCGTCCACCACATTGGATTTCCCCGACCCATTGGGGCCGACGACACAGGTGATCCCCGGTTCGAACCGCAGGGTGGTGGCGGACGCGAACGATTTGAAACCACGCAGGGTCAGGGCCTTGAGGTGCACGCCGCCGGACTCTACCTTTCCCTCTCGGTTTCGGTCATGAAGGTGCAGGGCACATCAGACGGTAAGCGAGGGGTGTGCGGCGGGGGCCGGGGGGTTCAGGCAAAGAAAAAGGGACGCCGGAGCGTCCCTGTAGATCTTGGTGCGTAGATCCTGATCCTTGTGCATGATCTTGGTGCGTGATCGTGATGCGGGGATCTGCGCGGTCCTGCACAGCGCATCGCCACGGCAACCACCGGATGGTGCGTTGCCGGTGGTCCGGACACAGGCGGCCCTGTCGGTCAGGGACCCGGTCGTCCGGGGACGTCGATCCGTGACGCAGGACGGATCAGATATGGAGAGATGTACTGAGGCTGATGAGTCTGCTCAGCCCGACCGGCCCCGAGGGGGCCACCGGTCAGGTCAGCGCAGGCTCGCCCTGGGGTACGTCGATGTCGATGCTGTCGAGCAACGACTCCTGGTGCTGAGCGGCGGCGTTGAGCGCGTCGTTCTCGTCCTGGATCCGGTTGAGCTCGGATTCCAGGTCCTGGACGCGCTGCTGGAGCCGTCGCATCTCGGCGAGGAGTCGCGGGTCGGAACCGCCGACGTAACCGAGAAGCGCCTTTGCCATGATGGATGGTCCTCCACAATGAGTGACCGACCGATGCGGTGTGGGTCGTCAGGGGATCGCACCCGCGGTGCTCGGCAGGGCTCTGTCACCACTGCGGTTCTGCTGCATATCAGCTCTACCGAACAGCTAAGGTGCGCGGGGTTTTCAGCGTCTCACCAAAAAGTTTGACGGTCAACACGATCACACCCCGTGGAGCCAGGTGTCCCGGGGGTGCGCGGCCGGACGATCATGCGGCGCGACTCTCCTGCGGGACCCCGACGGGTGTGGGGATCTTCGTCAATGCCGCAGCCTTGCACGACATCCCGCATCTGGCAACCATCGGTCGCCGCGCGGTCCTTTCGCAGGTCATTTCGGGTGTGGGGCCCGACGGGGCCGGCCCGTGACCGTTCGCTCCGGCGCGTTCACCGAGCGGATCGGGGACGCCCGTGCGAGCCCCTATCAGCGGATGGAGAATCCGTCGTAACCGCCGCGCGGGGTGTCCCAGATCTCAGTGACTCCGTCCACGCGCCCGGGTGTGTCGTCGGAGCGCAGCCAAGCCAGCAGACGGTGGCAATTGTCACGTGATCCCTCGGCGACCACCTGCACCCGGCCATCGTCGAGATTGAGTGCAAAGCCCACGAGTCCGCCGATCTCCAAAGCATTTGCCCTGGTGAACCAGCGGAAGCCTACTTGCTGTACTCGGCCGCGTACCCAGATGACCAGCCGTGCCTCTTCGTTCATGCCCGAACGCTAACCGGCCAATTGCTCCAAGAGCACGGCGGCCCCTTTGAGCCATGGCGTACAGTCCCGTCGCAATAGCCTCACTCGTTCGGGTGAGTACGGGGACCAGGATCGACCAATAGGTCGACCGGTCATCGGGTGACGTCGCTGCGACGTCCGGAGCATCAGGAAGGCACAGCGCATGGGACGCCACCGACGATCCGCCGCAGGCCCCGCCGCTGAAGAAACCGCGGCCGGAGCGGCCTCGCGGCACCGGGGCACGCGCCGGAAGAAGAGGTCCGCGGTGCCCGTGCGCACCGGGCTCCTCGGAGCGTCGGCCGCGATGGCGGTCGGCGCGGTCGCCGTCGCCTCGGGCCTGCTCCCCGGCGGCGACACCTACACCTCGGGCGGCTCCACTGCGGCCGACCAGGTCCGCACCGGCGGCGCCCCCGACCTGCTGACGCAGCAGGGCGGCTCCAGCGCCCCGGCCGACCGTTCCTCCTCCCCTGCCAGCCGGGGCAGCGAGCGCCCCGAGGCCCCGTCGAAGACCCCCTCGAAGTCCCCGTCCACGACCCCGGCCAAGACGCCGTCGGAGTCGCCCTCCAGCAGCGCGTCGAAGACCCCGTCGAAGTCGGCCGCGCCCTCCGCGACCCCCTCCAAGAAGCCGGCCGCCACGCCGTCCAAGGAGTCGAAGGCGCCCACCACGGCCCCGAGGAAGAGCACCGCCCCGGCGAGCAAGGCCCCGGCCCCGCCGAAGAAGACGGTGGCTCCGCCGCCCAGCAAGAAGCCCGCCCCCTCGCCCTCCGACACCTCGGCCCGCGCCGAGGTGCTGGCCCTGGTGAACCAGGAGCGCGCGAAGGTCGGCTGCTCCCCGCTGACCACCAGCACCCCGCTCACCTCGCTCGCCCAGAACTTCAGCGAGGACATGGCGGCCCGCGGCTTCTTCGACCACACCGACCCGGACGGCGACACCCCCTGGGACCGGGCCGCCCAGGCCGGTGTGCAGGGACTCGCCGCGGAGAACATCGCCCGCGGCCAGGCCGACGCCCAGGCCGTGATGGACGGCTGGATGAACAGCGACGGCCACCGCGCGAACATTCTCAACTGCGACTACAAGACGATCGGCATCGGCATCCACGAGGGCTCCGGCGGCCCGTGGTGGGTCCAGAACTTCGGCTTCTGACCCGCAGGCCCGGACACCCGACCACCATTTACGCCCGCACAGCGCTCCCTCCGGGTGAGCGCTGTGCGGGCGTAAGCTGCTGATATGGCCAGCGACACGGACGACCTCGCCTTCGACGTCTTCTCCCGGCAGTGCCCCTCACGCTCCACGCTGGAGCACGCCACCGGCCGCTGGGGCAGCCTGACGCTGGGCGCGCTGCACGAGGAGAGCCTCCGGTTCAACGAGCTGCGCCGCCGGGTCGACGGGGTCAGCGAGAAGATGCTCTCCCAGACGCTGCACGCCCTGGAGCGCGACGGCCTCGTCCTGCGGGAGGCGCAGCCGGTCAATCCGCCCCGGGTGGATTACGAGCTGACCCCGCTCGGCCGCGAAGTCGCGGGCAGGCTCCTCGGGCTCATCCATCTCGTCGAGGGGCGGATGGACGACGTGCTCGCCGCCCGGACGCGTTACGACGAGGCGCGCGGCGGCCGCTGACAGCGCGGGCAGAAGTAGCTGGACCGGTTCATCCAGGCACGGCGGCGCATCGGCGTCCCGCAGCGGCGGCACGGCTCGCCCTCCCTGCCGTACGCGTCGAGTGACCGGTCGAAGTAGCCGGACTCGCCGTTCACGTTGACGTACAGGCTGTCGAAGCTGGTGCCGCCCTGGGCGAGGGCCGCGTTCATCACGTCCCGGGCGTGGCCGAGGAGCTCGGCGGACTTGGGGCGGGTCAGGGTCGCGGTCGGCCGGTCGTAGTGCAGCTTGGACCGCCAGAGCGCCTCGTCCGCGTAGATGTTGCCGACGCCGCTGATCAGCGACTGGTCCAGGAGCGCGCGCTTGACCGTCGTACGGCGCAGGCGCAGGGCCGTGTGGAACGCGGCGTCGTCGAAGAGCGGGTCGAGCGGGTCCCGGGCGATGTGCGCGATGGTGTCGGGCAGCCCGTCGGGGGTGAGGTCGTGGAGCGAGAGCCCGCCGAAGGTGCGCTGGTCGACGAAGCGCAGCTCGGTGCCGAGGGCGTCGTCGAACCGCAGCCGGATCCGCAGGTGCTTCTCGTCGGGCGCGTCCGCAGGCTGCACCAGCAGCTGTCCGCTCATGCCGAGATGGCCCAGCAGCGAGGAGGCGGCCTCGTCGATCGGCACCCAGAGGTACTTGCCGCGCCGCATCGCCGTACCGAACCGGACCCCGCGCAGCCGGGCCGCGAAGTCCACGCCGCCCGCGAGGTGCCGGCGGACCGAGCGCGGGTGCAGAACCTCGACATCGGTGACGGTCCGGCCGCTGACCCAGCGCTCAAGACCCCGGCGTACGACTTCGACCTCGGGCAGCTCGGGCATGGTGGACCACTCCAGACACGACGACGGTAGTACGGGGGCGCCTCTTACCGGAAGCCGCTCCCCGGGACAGGACGAACCCCCCGGTGCGCGGGGCACCGAGGGGTTCGACGTTCTGCTTCAGGCCGGAGCGGCGTCCGTGTCCGGCGACGGGTCGGCAGGGGTGTCGGCGGCCCCTCCGTCGGCAGCGGACTTCTCCGCGGCCTGCCGTGCCTCTGCGGCGGCGCTGATCTCACGCCAGGCGGATTCGGCCGCCTGCTGCTCCGCTTCCTTCTTGCTACGGCCGGTGCCGGTGCCGTACGAGACACCACCGACGCGAGCAGCAGCAGTGAAGGTCTTCTCGTGGTCCGGGCCGGTCTCCGTGACGAGGTACTCGGGGACTCCGAGGCTCTCGCTCGCGGTGAGCTCCTGGAGGCTGGTCTTCCAGTCCAGGCCGGCACCGAGGTTCGAGGACCTGTCGATCAGCGGGTCGAAGAGCCGGTGGACCAGCTCCGAGGCCGCGCTGAGGCCCTGGTCGAGATAGACCGCGCCGATCACTGCTTCCAGTGTGTCGGCGAGGATGGAAGCCTTGTCCCGGCCACCCGTGCCCTCTTCACCGCGGCCGAGCCGGATGAAGGAGCCGAGTTCGAGGCCGCGGCCCACTTCCGCAAGTGCACGCGAGTTGACCACCGCGGCCCGCAACTTGGCCAGCTGGCCTTCGGGCAGGTCGGGGTGGGTGCGGTACAGCGTGTCCGTGACCACCAGGCCGAGCACCGAATCCCCGAGGAATTCGAGCCGCTCGTTGGTGGGCAGACCGCCGTTCTCGTACGCGTACGAACGGTGGGTCAGCGCACGCACCAGAAGGGCGGACTCGAGGTGATACCCGAGCCGCCCTTCCAGAAGCGTGTGGGACGAGGCTGTGTTGACGTTGTCTGCCTGCTTCTTGGCGCTGGACAACTCAGACATCGGGCCTCTCACCAGCCGCTCAGACCTCGAGGACCTGGCGCTTGTTGTAGGTGCCGCAGCTCGGGCACGCAATGTGCTGGAGCTTCGGCTCCTGGCAACGCTCGCACGAAACCAGGGTGGGGACCGCAGCCTTCCACTGCGACCGGCGGTGGCGCGTGTTGCTGCGCGACATCTTCCGCTTCGGAACAGCCACGGCTACTTCTCCTGCTTCTCGTCGACGCCAGGTTCGGCGCCGCCCATGTTGTCCTTCTCGCCGTCCTGAACGGTCTCGGCGAGTCCTTGCAGTGCCGCCCAACGGATGTCGACGGCATCGTGGTGGTGGCCCGGGTTCTCGTCCAGCCTGATTCCGCATTCGGAACACAGACCGGCGCAGGTCTCCTTGCACACCGGCTGCATGGGCAGTGCGAGCACTACCGCGTCACGCAGCACTGACTCGAGGTCGAACAAGCCGTCCTCGAGGAAGAACCTGTCCTCGTCGTCCTCGGCGTCGTCGGCCGGGTCCGCAGCGCGGCCCCGGTCATCGGCGTCAGGGTACGAGAACATCTCCTGGAAATCCGCGTCGACCTCGACGGTCAGCGGCTCCAGACACCTTACGCACTCCCCCTCGGCGCTCGCACGGGCGGTCCCTGTGACGAGCACCCCTTCCATGACCGACTCCAGGCGGAGGTCCAGCTCCAGCGGGGCGCCTTCCGGCACACCGATGACGCCGTCGATCCCGAGGACCGGTGAACCGGGTGCGTCCACCGTGCGGGAGAGCCGCTTCAGGGCACCAGGACGCCGACCCAGCTCGCGCGTATCGAACACGAGAGGGTTGCGGTGGTCGAGGTTGCCGTTCAGGGCTTCTCCTGCTTTCGGATCATGGGTGTTGCGCGTGCTGCTGAGGGGAGGGGCCGTCTCCGGTCCTTAAGTCGTGGCGTCTCCGCTTCGTCGGACGAAACGGGCAGCCGAGATCACGGACCTATGCGCGACCGAGGATTCAGGATACTGGACGGACCGCTCAGCACCCAATCGGCCCAGAGCTTGCCCCGGGCCCCTGGGGTCAGCGGCCCTCTTCGTAGCGGCGCAGCTGCTCCAGGTCGATCATGCTGGTGTCGAAGAGGCTGGTCTCGTCCAGCGCGCCCTGGTTCTGCTGGGCGGGCACCTGGGGCTGCTGCTGCCAGTCGTACTCCGGCTGGGCCTGCGGCTGGGGCGGGTACTGGTTCGGGTCGTAGCCGGGCTGCTGGTAGGTGGCGTACGGGTCCGGCACCTGCTGGTAGCCGTACGGGTCCTGGCCCTGCTGGTGCGGCTGCTGCTGCTCCTGGTAGCCGTACGACGCCTGCGCGTACTCACCCTGCCCGTACTCGCCCTGGCCGTACTCCGCCTGCGCGTAGCTCGGCTCGGCCTGCGGCGGCCGGCCCGGGTACTCCGGCTGCTGCTCCTGGTAGAGCGGCTGCTGGGGTGCCTGCTGCGGCTCCGGGGTGGCCAGCTCGGCGAGGCCGGCCAGGTAGTCGGCGTCGCTGGTGTGGCCCTGGGCGCCCGCCGCGTCCTGGGCGGCCATGTGAGCCCCGAGGTCGTCGGAGGCGACCCGGCCGTGCAGCTTCTGCCGACCGCGGCCGACCGCCTCCAGGGTCTTGGCGAGGACCGCCTCGAAGGCGCCGAACTTGGCGTCCACGTACGCGTCGGCCCGCTGCTTCAGCGTCTCGGGGTCGGCGCTGCGCTCGGGGGCCTCGGCGAAGTCGGGGTCCTGGTAGCCCTGCTCGTCCAGGCCCTGGCCGCGGCCGAGCAGCTTCTCGCGGCCGCGGTCGACGGAGCCGATGGTCTTGGTGAGGACGACCTCGAAGTTGGCGAGCTTGCTGTCGACGTAGTCGTCGGCCTCGGCCCGGACCTCCTCGGCCTCGCGGCGGGCCTCGGAGAGGATCCGGTCGGCCTCGCTCTGCGACTGGCGGGCGATCTCGGTCTCGGCGATCAGCGAGGAGCGCTGGGCGTGGGCGGACTGGATGATCCGCTCGGCCTCCTGCCGGGCCTGCTCGGCGAACTGCTCCTGGCCACCGATCAGCTCCTGGGCGTGGGCGAGCGAGCCGGGCAGGGCCTCGCGCACCTCTTCGAGCATGGCGAGCAGCTCGGCGCGGTTGACCACGCACGAGGCCGACATGGGCATGGCCCGGGCGTTCCCGACCGCTTCGACGATCTCGTCGAGCTTCTTCTGCACGTCCACCGTGTGCTCGCCACTCTCTGCTGCTCTGTTGAAGCCGCTGCCCTGTTGAAGCCGCTGCTCTGTTGGAGACGGACGGGACGACTGTAAGGCCAGTCGGCTGCCGCCCGACACCTGGTGACGGACCGTCAGCCGCTCAGCGCTCGCCCAGCCGCTTCGTGAGAGCCTCGTGGACCGTGGGGGGCAGCAGGTGGGAGACGTCGCCACCCCAGGTCGCGACCTCCTTGACCAGCGAGGACGACAGGAAGCTGTACGTCGGGTTGGTCGGCACGAAGAGCGTCTCGACGCCGGAGAGGCCGTTGTTCATCTGGGCCATCTGGAGCTCGTAGTCGAAGTCGCTGACGGCCCGCAGGCCCTTCACGATCGCCGGGATCTCCCGCTGCTTGCAGAAGTCGACCAGCAGGCCGTGGAAGGACTCCACCTCCACGTTGCCGAAGCCGGCGGTGACCTCGCGGATCAGCTCGATCCGCTCGTCGACGGTGAACAGCCCCTTCTTGGACTGGTTGATCATCACCGCCACGTGCACCACGTCGTACAGCTTGGAGGCTCGTCCGATGATGTCGAGATGTCCGTTGGTGATGGGGTCGAAAGACCCCGGACAGACGGCGCGGCGCACTGTGATTCCCTCGCTCTCCGGTCCGGTCATCGTGCGTCTTCGCACGTAGCGGCGGCGCGACCGTACCAAAGCGTTCCCTCGCCGTAGCGACGGGCCCGCAGTGGCTCGAATCCGGCGGGCCAGCCGAATTCTCCGCCCCGGGTGCTGCGTTCCACCGTGACGAGCGCATCGGCTGTGAGCCACCCCTGAGCACGGAGTGTGAGCAGGATCTCGCGAAGATCGTCGTCGGTGACGGCGTACGGCGGGTCGAGGAAGACGATGTCGTACGGGGCCGAGGGCGCCGGCCCTGTCACGATCTGCTCGGCTCTGCCGGTACGGACCTCGGCGCCGGGCAGCCCAAGGGTGCGGACGTTGTCCCGGACCGTACGGACCGCCTTCTGGTCCGCCTCGACGAGCAGGGCGTGGACCGCGCCCCGGGAGAGCGCTTCGAGGCCGACGGCGCCGGATCCGGCGTACAGATCGGCGACGCGGACGCCTTCGAGGGTGCCGAGCAGCGCTTCCCAGGTGGAGAAGAGGCCCTCCCGCGCACGGTCGGAGGTGGGGCGGGTGCCGGTGCCGGGCGGTACGGCCAGGCGGCGTCCGCCGGCCGATCCGGCGATCACGCGGGTCATGGGTGTCGGGTCCTCGGGGTCGGGGGCGGGCACAGGGGCTCGCGCGTGGGCGCGTGCCGCCCGTACGCCGATGGGTACGGGCTGTCCGTCCACGATATGGCGTGCGGCCCGCACCGGCAGGGCGGCCCCGTGCGCTCACCCCTTGTCCAGGTACTCCTCCCGGTCCTTGTCGAGCAGGGCAGCCAGCACCGTCCGCAGCTCCGGCAGGTGCTCCAGCTCCGGGTCGGCGGCGACGATCGCGACGGCCTCCTCGCGGGCGGCGGCGATGACCTCCTCGTCGTCGATGACGGTGAGCATCCGCAGCGAGGAGCGCACCCCTGACTGGGCCTGGCCGAGCACATCGCCCTCGCGGCGCTGCTCCAGGTCGATCCGGGAGAGCTCGAAGCCGTCGAGCGTGGCGGCGACGGCGGAGAGGCGGGCGCGGGCGGGGCTCGCCTCGTGGGCCTCGCTGACCAGCAGGCAGAGCCCGGGGGCCGAGCCACGGCCGACGCGGCCGCGGAGCTGGTGGAGCTGGGAGACGCCGAACCGGTCGGCGTCCATGATCACCATGGCGGTGGCGTTGGGGACGTTGACGCCGACCTCGATGACGGTGGTGGCGACCAGGACGTCGACGTCCCCGGCGGCGAACCGGCGCATCACGTCGTCCTTCTCGTCGGGGTGCATGCGGCCGTGCAGCACCTCGACGGTCAGCCCGGCGAGGGCGCCCTTGCGGAGCTCGTCGGCGATCTCCAGGACGGCGAGCGGCGGACGCTTCTCGGGGTCCTCCTCGGGGGCCTTCTTCTTGGCTTTCCCCTTCTTCCCCTCGGCCTCCTCCGCGTCGTCGCCGATGCGGGGGCAGACGACGTAGGCCTGGTGGCCGTTCTCCACCTCCTCGCGGACGCGCTCCCAGGCGCGGGCGAGGAAGTGCGGCTTGTCCTTGGCGGGGACGACATGGCTGGCGATCGGGGAGCGGCCGGCCGGGAGCTGGTCCAGGACGGAGGTCTCCAGGTCGCCGAAGACGGTCATCGCGACCGTACGGGGGATGGGGGTGGCGGTCATGACGAGGAGGTGGGGCGGCTGCTTCCCCTTGGAGCGGAGGGCGTCGCGCTGTTCGACGCCGAAGCGGTGCTGTTCGTCGACCACGACCAGCCCGAGGTCGTGGAACTGGACCTTGTCCTCGATGAGGGCGTGGGTGCCGATGACGATTCCGGCCTCACCGGTCACCAGGTCCAGCAGGGCCTGCCGGCGGGCCGCCATGCCCATGGAGCCGGTGAGGAGCACGACCTTGGTGCCCCGGTCCGAGCCGCCCAGCATGCCGCCCTCGGCCAGCTCGCCCATCATCTCGGTGATCGAGCGGTGATGCTGCTGGGCGAGGACCTCGGTGGGGGCGAGCATCGCGGCCTGGCCGCCCGCGTCGACGACGGTGAGCATGGCGCGCAGGGCCACCATCGTCTTGCCGCTGCCCACCTCGCCCTGGAGGAGGCGGTGCATCGGGTGCTCGGTGGCCAGGTCGTCGAAGATCTCCTTGCTGACCTTCTGCTGCCCCTCGGTGAGGGTGAAGGGCAGCTTGGCGTCGAAGGCGTCCAGCAGGCCGTCGGCGACCGGGCGGCGGGCCACGGCGGGAAGCTGGGTGTCGGCGTACCGGCGGCGGGCCAGGGCGACCTGGAGGACGAACGCCTCGTCCCACTTGAGCCGGGCCTTCGCGTCCTCGATGTCCGCCTTCGTCTGCGGGCGGTGCACCTTGAGCAGCGCCTCGGGCAGCGGGGTGAAGCCGCGCCCCTCGCGCAGAGAGGCGGGCAGCGGGTCCACCGCGTCCTGCGCGCTGGGCAGTACGGCGTCGACGGCCTTGGCGATCCGCCAGGAGTCCAGCTGCTTGCAGGCCGGGTAGATCGGCAGCAGCCGTCCGGCGAAGGCGTCCACGGCCTCGGTCGCCTCGTCGGCGTCGGAGGCGTCGAGCAGTTGGTACGTGGGGTGGGCGAGCTGCATCTTCCGGTTGAAGACGGAGACCTTGCCCGCGAACATCGCCTGGCGGCCCGGGAGCAGCTCCTTGTGCGGCTTGTGGACGCCGTGGCCGAAGAAGACCAGCTGGAGGCGGCCGCTGCCGTCGGTGAGGGTGACCTCCAGCCGTTTGCCCCGGCCGTTGTTGAACATCAGGATCCGGGCGTCGGCGACCTGGGCGACGACCGTGACGTGCTCGTCCAGCGGGAGGTCGGCCAGCGCGGTCAGCTTGCCGCGCTCCTCGTACCGCCGCGGGTAGTGGTGCAGCAGATCACCGACCGTGTGCAGGTCGAGGTGTTCGGCCATCACCTTCGCGGTGGCTCCGCCGAGCAGCTTCTTGAGAGGTTCATCGAACGAGGACACGCGATCCATTGCACACCACGCCACTGACAAGCGTGGGCCGGGCACGGCGGCGGGTCCGCTACTCGACGCCGATCAGCAGCGGTGCGCGCTGGTGGCCGCCCCGGTAGACCACCGTGTCGACGGCGAGATAGCCCTCGCGTACGTGCTCCTCCAGCGCGTCCGCCATCGCGTCCGGGACGTCCTCGCCGAGGACGAGGGTGACCAGTTCGCCGCCGGCCGCCAGCATCCGGTCCAGCACGGTGCGGGCGGTGGCCGGGACGTCGGCGCCGATGACGGCCACGTCCCCGTCGATCAGGCCGAGGATGTCACCGGCCTGGCAGATGCCCGCCATGGTCCACGACTGGCGCTCGGCGACGGCCAGTTCGGCGTAGCGGGTGGCGCCGGCGGCGGCCGTCATGGCGACCACGTCCTCGTCGAAGCCGCGGTCCGGCTCGTGCACGGCGAGGGCGGCGATGCCCTGGACGGCGGCGCGGGTGGGGACGAGGGCGACCCTGACCCCCTCGGTCCTGGCCTGCTCGGCGGCGGCGGCCGCGGTGTGGCGCAGGGCCGCGTCGTTGGGCAGCAGCACCACCTCGCGGGCGTGGGCGCGGCGGATCGCGTCGACCAGTTCGCCGCTGGCGGGGGGTTCGCCGGGGCGGGCGATCACCGTGGTGGCGCCGGCCTCGGTGCAGAGCCCGGCGAGGCCGTCGCCGGGGACCACGACGACGACGGCGCGCTGGGCGGGTTCGGCCTGGACGCGGACGTCGTGGCCGCTCTCGATGGCGAAGTGGGTGATCCGGATCCGGTACGGCCGCCCGGCCTCGACGCCCGCCTCCACGGCGGCCCCGGCGTCGTCGACATGGACGTGGACGTGCCAGAGCCCGTCGCCGCCCACCACGACCAGGGAGTCGCCGAGGGCGTCGAGCCGGGTGCGCAACCGGTCCACCTGCTCGTCGCGGGCCTCCAGGAGGTAGATCACCTCGAAGGCGGGCCCGCCGCCGTCGAGGTCCTCGGGGCAGTCGAGCGGGCCCTCCCCCACAGGCGGGCCCTCCACGAGAGCGCCGCCCGCCGGAACCGGAACCCCGCCCACCGGCAGCCCCACCACGGATCCGCCGTCCACAGGGGCCGCGGCTTTCCCGGGCCCCGTACGAGGCCCCCGTACCGGAGCCTGCCCGGTCACCGCCTCCACCAGCGCCCCCAGGACCGCCACCAGCCCGCGTCCCCCGGCGTCCACGACCCCGGCCCGGCCGAGCACGGCGAGCTGCTCCGGGGTCTTCGCCAGGGCGGCGCGCGCCCCCTCGTACGCGGCGCTCACCACCGCGCGCAGCTCCCGCTCATCGCCCTGCGCGGCTTCGGCGGCCGCCGTGGCGACGGTCAGCACCGTGCCCTCCACCGGGTGGGCGACGGCCTGCCGGGCAGCGGCGGCGGCCCGGGTCAGCGCGAGGCGCAGATGGGCCGCGTCACCGCCGTCGGCCAGCACTCCGGCCATGCCGCGCAGGAGCTGGGCCAGGATCGTGCCGGAGTTCCCCCGGGCGCCGATCAGGGCGCCGTGCGCCATGGCGCGTACGGCGTCGGCGGTGGCGGGTGCGGTGGTGCCGGTCTCATGCGCGGCGAAGACCGCCTCGACGGCCGCGGCGGCGGATTCGACGGTCAGATAGAGATTGGTGCCGGTGTCCCCGTCGGCGATGGGATAGACGTTGATCGCGTCGATCTCCGCGCGCTCCCGGCCCAGGGCCTCCAGGGCCAGTGAGCACCAGGTGCGCACCGCGACGGCGTTCAGATCGTCGGGGAGCTGCGGCACCGATGGTCCTCCTTGAAGCGGCCGTGGCAACGGGCTGCACCGCAGGTTAGCCCGCCTGCCGGGGCCAGGGCAGGGACAGGGGGCGGGAGGGCGATGGGCCAACCCGTGGTAGTTTCGTATCTCCGGAGCAGGCGTTGTATGCTGCTTCGGTTGCCCGATGAGAGTCGGGCCATTCCTCCGGTACCGCCACTTCATTCAATGATTCCGGCGCGCCGGAATTCACTGTAAGTGCATCTGAAGTCTTTGGAGTGACCCGTGGCTGCCAACTGCGACGTTTGCGGCAAGGGGCCGAGCTTCGGCAACAGCATTTCGCACTCGCACCGCCGTACGTCCCGTCGCTGGAACCCCAACATCCAGCGCGTGCGTGCCGTGGTCGGTCGGACGCCGAAGCGGCTCAACGTCTGCACCTCGTGCATCAAGGCCGGCAAGGTCGCGCGCTGACGTCTCCGTCGTAGCGCAGCCTTCCGGTTGCCCAAAAAGCCGGTCCACCTCGGTGGACCGGCTTTTTGCTGTGCTCATCCGGCTGTGATCATTCAGCGAGGCGGGCCCGCCAGCCGTGGTCGACCGGGCCGATGCCGCCGCCCAGGGCGAATCCGGCCCGGATCGCGCCGGTGACGTACGCCTTCGCGCCCTCCACCGCCGTGGGCACGTCCTGGCCGAGCGCGAGCCCGGAGGCGATGGCGGAGGCGAGGGTGCAGCCGGTGCCGTGGGTGTGCCGGTTGTCGTAGCGGGGGGCGCGCAGCCAGTGTTCCGCGCTCCCGTCGGTGAGCAGGTCGACCGCGTCGCCGGGCAGGTGGCCGCCCTTGATGAGCGCCCAGCGCGGCCCGAACGCGAGGATCTCCTCGGCGGCCCGGCGCATGCCGTCCTCGTCGGTGACCGTGACGCCGGTGAGCTGGGCAACTTCGTCGAGGTTCGGGGTGGCCACCGTGGCGACGGGCAGGAGCTTCGTCCGCACGGAGTCGAGCGCCTCGGCGGCGAGCAGCGCGTCCCCGTGCTTGGAGACCCCGACCGGGTCGACGACGACGGGGGCGTCCGTCCCGGCGAGGAGTCCGGCGACGGTCTCGACGAGCGCGGCCGAGGCGAGCATCCCGGTCTTCACCGCCTGGACGCCGATGTCGTCGACGACGCTGCGGTACTGGGCGCGTACGGCGTCCACCGGGAGCTCCCACGCGCCCTGGACGCCGAGGGAGTTCTGCGCGGTGACGGCGGTGAGCACGCTCATGCCGTGCACACCGAGGGCGAGCATGGTCTTCAGATCGGCCTGGATCCCCGCACCGCCGCCGGAGTCGGATCCGGCGACGGTGAGGACGCGGGGCGGTACAGCGGTACGTATGGGCATGCGCAGCAATCTAGTACGCGCACGCGTGAGCTATAGGTTCACGGATGAGGCCTGCGCTCTAGTACGTGTCCTCGATCGCGCCGAAGTGGTCCCAGCCGCCCTTGCTGGTCCAGGGCGCCCCGTCGACGGTGACCTGGGGCAGGGCGGAGGGGTTGAGGACCTCGCCGATCACCTTCCAGCGGGCGGGGAGCTTCACGTCGGGCGGGAACGTCGCCACGATCGCGTGGTCCTCGCCCCCGGTCAGCACCCACTGGAGCGGGTCGACGCCGACGGCCTGGCCGATGTCGGACATCTGCGAGGGGATGTCGATGAGTCCGGAGCGCAGGTCGATGCGGACCTTGCTGGCCTCGGCGATGTGCCCGAGGTCCGCGACGAGCCCGTCGCTGACGTCGGTCATCGCGGTGGCGCCGAGTCCGGCGGCCGCGGGGCCCGCGTGGTACGGCGGTTCGGGGCGGCGGTGGGCCTCCACGAAGGCGCGGGGCGAGCGGAAGCCGCGGGAGAGTACGGCGTATCCGGCGGCGGACCAGCCGAGCCAGCCGGTGACGGCGACGACGTCGCCGGGGCGTGCGCCGGAGCGGGTGACCGGCTCGTGGTTGCGCAGGTCGCCGAGGGCGGTGATGGCGACGGTGATGGTGTCGCCGCCGACCACGTCGCCGCCGACGACGGCCGCCCCCGCCACCTGGCACTCGTCACGCAGCCCGTCCATCAGCTCGGCGGCCCAGGTGACCGGGAGGTCGGCGGGGACGACGAGGCCGAGGAGCAGCGCGGTGGGCACGGCGCCCATGGCCGCGATGTCGGCGAGGTTCTGCGCCGCCGCCTTGCGGCCGACGTCGTACGCCGTCGACCAGTCGCGGCGGAAGTGCCGCCCTTCCAGCAGGATGTCCGTACTGGCCACGACCCTGCGGTCGGGAGCGGCCACGACCGCGGCGTCGTCGCCGGGCCCCAGCCGTACCGCCGGAGTGGTGGTGAGCCGGGACGTGAGCTCTCTGATGAGCCCGAACTCCCCCAACTCGCCCACGGTTCCCTTCACCGAGTCTCACCTCTCATTTATCGCCCCGGACACCCGTCCGGGCCCCCGGTCGCGAGCCGTCACTGCTGTCGGTACCGTCAGGAGAGCTGCCGGCACCGTCAAGGGATACGTCAACTTCCGCACTCCGCACGCCACGCTGTGGACGTCACACGGCCCGTAGGTCTCCCCGTCACCCTCGGCGACGCGATAACGTGGCGTCCCTTTCCCCCACATGATCCTCGTGGCCGCCCTGGAGGTTCCGTGGTACAGGCGTACATCCTCATCCAGACCGAGGTGGGCAAGGCGTCGATCGTCGCCGAGACCATTTCCAAGATTCCGGGAGTCATCCAGGCAGAGGACGTCACCGGTCCGTACGACGTGATCGTGCGGGCCCAGGCCGACACGGTCGATGCACTCGGCCGCATGGTGGTCGCCAAAGTGCAGCAGGTGGACGGCATCACACGCACCCTGACCTGTCCGGTCGTCCACCTCTGACCCCCGTCCGGTGCCGCGCGTGGGACGCGCGGCCGGTTTCTCCGCCCCGGCACCGTGCTCTCCGCGCGCTGACGGGGCGATCGTACTGCGCTGCGGCGCTCCACCGTCCACGAAGACCGCTTGCCCCCACCGCCCGGAAGGCCGGGACGGCCGCCGCCGTCCCGGCCTTCCGGGTCTCTCAGCGCAGTCCGGTGGAGCGGGTCAACGCGGCCTGGATCAGCCGGTCGACCAGCTCGGGGTAGCTCACGCCGCTCTCCTGCCACATGCGCGGGTACATGGAGATCGGGGTGAAGCCCGGCAGGGTGTTGATCTCGTTGATGACGAAGGTGCCGTCCTCGGTGAGGAAGAAGTCGGCGCGCACCAGCCCCTCGCAGGAGGTGGCGTCGAAGGCGGCGACGGCGAGCCGCTGGACCTCGGCGGTCTCCTCCGCGGTGAGCGGGGCGGGCACCAGGCCGGCGGCGGAGTCGATGTACTTCGCCTCGAAGTCGTAGAACTCGTGCGCGGTGACCGGGGGGATCTCGGCGGGCACGCTGGCGCGCGGTCCGTCCTCGAACTCCAGCACGCCGCACTCGATCTCACGGCCGCGCAGCAGCGACTCCACGAGGAACTTGGGGTCGTGGCGCCGGGCCTCCTCGATCGCCGCGTCGAGGCCTTCGAGGCCGTCGACCTTGGTGATGCCCATCGAGGAGCCGCCGCGGGCGGGCTTGATGAAGAGCGGCCAGCCGTGCTCACCGGCGAAGTCCACGATCCGCTTGCGTACGGCGGAGGGGTCGCGGTCCCACTCGCGGGGCCGGACGACCTCGTACGGCCCGACCGGGAGCCCGAAGGAGATGAAGACGCGCTTCATGTACTCCTTGTCCTGGCCGACGGCGGACGCGAGGACGCCCGCACCGACGTAGGGCACCCCGGAGAGTTCGAGCAGCCCCTGGAGGGTGCCGTCCTCCCCGTACGGGCCGTGCAGCACGGGGAAGACGACGTCGACCTCACCCAGCGCCTTGGGCACCGAGCCGGGTTCGGTGTAGACGACCTCGCGGCTGCCCGGGTCCACGGAGAGCACGACGCTGCCCTCGGTGGACTCGGTGAGCCGGTCCACGTCGGGGACCTTGCGGTCGGTGATGGCCATGCGTTCGGGATCGTCCGCGGTGAGCGCCCAGCGGCCGTCCGTCGTGATGCCGATCGGCAGGACGTCGTACTTCGTCCGGTCGATGGCCTTCATGACGGCGCCGGCCGTAACGACCGAGATGCCGTGTTCGGAGCTGCGGCCGCCGAACACGACAGCCACACGCGGCTTGCGGCGCTGCTGCTCAGGGCTCTCGGGGCGCTCAGGGCTCTGGGGGAGGTTCTCGCTGCTCATATCGCGATGAGCGTACCTGCTGGTAAGGGAGGAGTCAGCGTCGCTCGGCCTTGGCGCTCCGCGACATCAGCTCCTTGACGGCGACGACCGGGGACTTGCCCTCGTGGACGATCGAGACGACGGTCTCCGTGATGGGCATGTCGACGCCGTGCCGGCGCGCCAGGTCGAGGACCGATTCGCAGGACTTGACGCCCTCGGCGGTCTGCTTGGTGACGGCGATCGTCTCCTGGAGCGTCATGCCGCGGCCGAGGTTGGTGCCGAAGGTGTGGTTGCGCGAGAGCGGCGAGGAGCAGGTGGCCACCAGGTCGCCCAGGCCCGCGAGTCCGGAGAACGTCAGCGGGTCGGCGCCCATGGCGACGCCGAGCCGGGTGGTCTCGGCGAGGCCGCGGGTGATGAGGGAGCCCTTGGTGTTGTCGCCGAGGCCCATGCCGTCCGCGATGCCCACGGCGAGGCCGATGACGTTCTTCACGGCGCCGCCGAGCTCGCAGCCGACGACGTCGGTGTTGGTGTAGGGCCGGAAGTACGGGGTGTGGCAGGCGGCCTGGAGGCGCTGGGCGACGGACTCGTCGGCGCAGGCGACGACGGCGGCGGCGGGGCGGCGCTCGGCGATCTCCTTGGCGAGATTGGGTCCGGAGACGACGGCGATGCGGTCGGCGGTCACCTTGGTGACGTCCGCGATGACCTCGCTCATCAGCTCGGCGGTGCCCAGCTCGACGCCCTTCATCAGGGAGACCAGGACGGTGTCCTGCTCCAGGTGCGGGGCCCAGTCGGCGAGGTTGGCGCGCAGCGTCTGGGAGGGCACGACGAGGAAGGCGAACTCGGCTCCGCGCAGCGCCTCGGCGGGGTCGGTGGTGGCGCGGATCGAGGCGGGGAGCTCGATGCCCGGCAGGTAGTCCGGGTTGGTGTGCGTGGTGTTGACGGTCTCGGCGACCTCGGCGCGGCGTCCCCAGAGGGTGACCTCGCAGCCCGCGTCGGCGAGGATCACGGCGAACGCCGTACCCCATGAGCCGGTTCCGAAGACGGCTGCTTTTACGGGGTGCGTCACGTGGATCCCTTTCCCTGCGCCCTGCGCCGTTGTTCAGCGCGGGCTTTGCGGTGATCGTAGAGCTCGGCGGGGGCCTTCTCCCCGCGGACGTCCTCCAGCTGGCGGGTGATCGCGGCCATGATGACCTCGGTCGCCTGGCGCAGCACGTCGGGCGTCGGCTCGACATCGTAGAAGCGGCTGAGGTCGACGGGCGGGCCTGCCTGGACCGTCAGGGTCTTGCGGGGGAACAACTGGAGCTTGTTCTCCTTGGCGTACGGCGGCATCGCGAGGTTGGCGCCCCACTGAGCGACCGGGATGACCGGGGCCCGGGTCATCAGCGCGACCCGGGCGGCGCCGGTCTTGCCGGCCATCGGCCACATGTCGGGGTCCCGGGTGAGGGTGCCCTCGGGGTAGAAGGCGACGCACTCGCCGCGCTCGATGGCGTCGACGGCGGCCCGGAAGGCGTCCAGGGCGTTGGTCGTCTCACGGTAGACGGGGATCTGGCCGGTGCCGCGCAGCATCATCCCGACGAAGGGGGTGCGGAAGAGGCCGGCCTTGGCCAGGAGCCGGGGCACGCGTCCGGTGTTGTACTGGAAGTGCGCGTAGGAGAGCGGGTCCAGGTAGGAGTTGTGATTGACGGCGGTGATGAATCCGCCGTCGGCCGGAATGTGTTCCATCCCCCGCCAGTCGCGCTTGAACAGAACCACCAATGGCGGCTTGGCGATGACCGCCGCCAGGCGGTACCAGAAGCCGATTCTGCGGCGGGACACTCGGACACCTTCCTCTAAGGACCTCATCGGAACTTTCGACCTGTTGCCGGCTACTGACGGTCAAGTCTCGCCCCAGGCCCCTCCTCTGTCGAGAACACCGTACGCCTCACCCCCGGGCCCGGACCTCCGGGTTGTCGTACCGGCAGGCGAGAATAAGTCCTCATGGTCACGGAGGGGGAGATCGCCACGAACACCGATCCGGCGGGACTCTGGTCCCTGATCATTCCGCTGAAGCCGCTCGCGCGGGCCAAGAGCCGCCTGGGGCGGGCCGCGGGCGAGCTCGCCCGGCCGCGTCTGGCCCTGGCCTTCGCCCAGGACACGGTGGCGGCGGCGCTCTCCTGTTCCCGGGTGCGGGATGTGGTGGTCGTCACGGACGACGCGGCGGCCGGGGCGGCCCTTTCGGCGCTCGGCGCCCGGATCGTGCCGGACGTCCCGGCGGCCGGGCTCAACGCCGCGCTGGCGTACGGGGCGCGCTCGGTGCGGGCCCTCGCGCCCGCCGTCCCGGTGGCCGCTCTCAACGCGGACCTGCCGGCCCTGCGCGCCGGAGAATTGGCTCGGGTGCTCGATTTTGCCTCCGCTTTTCCCCGGGCATTTCTCCGGGATGCGGCGGGAATCGGAACGACATTTCTGTCCTGCGCCGGGGGTACGGAATTGCGCCCCGTTTTCGGCGGCCCCTCCGCCGCCCGGCATCTGGCCTCGGGCGCGGTGGAAATAACGCTGCCCGGTGTCGACTCGGTGCGCCGGGACGTGGATACGGGCGAGGACCTGGAGGTGGCCCTGGCCCTCGGGGCGGGGCCGTACACGCAGCGGCTCACGGCCGCGCTCGCCTCCGCGCCGGACCGATAGGCTGCCGCCCATGCAGGCGACCTCGTACACGTACGACCCCGAGACCCGGACCGGCAGCGTGCTGCTGGACGACGGCACCCCGGTGGAGTTCGACGCCCCGGCCTTCGACGCGGGCGGTCTGCTGCTGCTGCGTCCGGGGCAGCGGGTGCGGATCGAGGGCGAGGGCGAGGGTGCCGCCCTGCGGATCACGCTGGTGACGCTGCAGACGTTCTAGACCGTACGGGGGGTGAAGTGCCCCCGGACAGCCCGCGGGCCGGGCTCCCCCGGAGGGGAGCCCGGCCCGGCGCGTTTCCTCGAAGCGAGCGGTTACCCGGTCTCACTTCTTGCGTGCGGTGGCCTTCTTGGCCGTGGTGGTGCGCGCCGTGGTCTTCTTCGCGGGCGCCTTCTTCGCCGTGGCCTTCTTGGCGGGCGCGGTCTTCTTGGCGGTCGCGGTGGCCTTCTTCGCCGGGGTCGCCTTCTTCGCGGCCGGCGTGGCCTTCTTCGCCGTGGCGGTCGCCTTCTTGGCGGCGGCCTTCTTGGCGGTGGCGGTGGTCTTCTTCGCCGGTGCCACGGCCTTCGTGGCGGTGGCCTTCTTGGCCGTGGCCTTCTTGGCGGCCGACTTCTTGGCGGCGGCGGCCTTGACCGTCGTACGGGCGGCGGAAGATCCGCCCGAGAGGCTGCCCTTGGGGGCCTTCTTCACGGCCACGTCGTTCTTGGGGAGCTTCTTGGAGCCGCTCACCAGGTCCTTGAACCCCTGACCCGCACGGAAGCGGGGCACCGAGGTCTTCTTGACCCGGACGCGCTCACCCGTCTGCGGGTTGCGGGCGTACCGGGCGGGGCGGTCGACCTTCTCGAACGAGCCGAAGCCGGTGACCGAGACACGGTCCCCGGCGACAACGGCACGGACGATCGCGTCGAGTACCGCGTCGACAGCGTCTGCGGCCTGCTGGCGGCCGCCGACCTTGTCGGCAATCGCTTCTACGAGCTGCGCCTTGTTCACGTCTTCCCCTTCGGAGACATTGCCAGAACGAAAGTGTTCAGGCTTTTTCGCACGTTAGGCAGATATATACCGCAAATCAAACACGAAACGGGCTAATCACCCTAGTGCCGCAACGAAGTCGACCGATGCGCAGTTCCACGTGTCAGTCACCTTCGGGGAATCGGCCCTCATCGAGGTCCTTCATCAACCGGTCCAGACGCCTTGCCGCGTCCGGGAGATCGTGCTTCGCCGCGGCCGTGACGACCAGCAGCTTCCGGGACAGCGCCATCCGTACGCTCTCCGGGACTTGCAGTGCACGCACCTTCGCGTGCGCTTCCTTCAATCGGTCGGCGACTTGGCCATAGAGCTTGAGTTGGCTGTCGCGTTCCATGCACCGATTGTGCCATCTGGGGCGAGTTGTCGCCCGAGGGGGGCTCAACAAGCGACTGCGCCCCCTGCCCGGAGGCAGGGGGCGCAGTCATGGAAAAGCGCTGCTCAGGCGTCAATTGTACGCGGTTTGTGGGACGGCCTGGCCGCCTCGTAAGCCGCGATGTCCGCTTCGTTCTGAAGGGTGAGGCTGATGTCGTCGAGGCCGTTGAGCAGTCGCCAGCGGGCGTTCTCGTCCAGCTCGAAGTCGGCGGTGATGCCCTCGGCTCGGACCTGGCGGGTCTCCAGGTCGACGGTGACCTCGGCGGTCGGGTCGGCCTCGGTCAGCTCCCAGAGGGCGTCGACGACCTTCTGCTCCAGGACCACGGTCAGCAGGCCGTTCTTCAGCGAGTTGCCCCGGAAGATGTCGGCGAAGCGGGAGGAGATGACGGTCTTGAAGCCGAAGTTCTGCAGGGCCCAGACCGCGTGTTCGCGGGAGGAGCCCGTACCGAAGTCGGGGCCGGCCACCAGGACCGTGGCGCCCTGCCGCTCGGGGCGGTTGAGGACGAAGTCGGCGTCCTTGCGCCAGGCTTCGAAGAGCCCGTCCTCGAACCCGTCGCGGGTGACCTTCTTCAGCCAGTGGGCGGGGATGATCTGGTCGGTGTCGACGTTGCTGCGGCGCAGCGGGACGGCCCGGCCGGTGTGGGTGGTGAAGGCTTCCATGGCTATGCGACTCCGGCGGGGGTACGGGTGTCGGACAGGTCGGCGGGCGAGGCCAGATGGCCCAGCACGGCGGTGGCGGCGGCGACCTGGGGCGAGACCAGGTGGGTGCGGCCGCCCTTGCCCTGCCGGCCCTCGAAGTTGCGGTTCGAGGTGGAGGCGGAGCGCTCGCCGGGGGCCAGCTGGTCGGGGTTCATGCCGAGGCACATCGAGCAACCCGCGTGCCGCCATTCGGCGCCGGCCCCGGTGAAGACCTTGTCCAGGCCCTCGGAGACGGCCTGGAGGGCGACCCGGACGGAGCCGGGGACGACCAGCATCCGTACGCCGTCGGCGACTTTGCGGCCGTCCAGGATGGCGGCGGCGTTGCGCAGGTCCTCGATGCGGCCGTTGGTGCACGAACCTACGAAGACGGTGTCCACGTTGATGTCGCGCAGCGGCTGCCCGGCGGTCAACCCCATGTACTCCAGGGCCTTTTCGGCGGCGTTGCGCTCCGAGGCGTCCTCGTACGAAGCGGGGTCGGGGACGTTCGCGGAGAGCGGCGCGCCCTGGCCGGGGTTGGTGCCCCAGGTGACGAACGGGGCCAGCTCGGTGGCGTCGATGACGACCTCGGCGTCGAACACCGCGTCGTCGTCCGAGCGCAGCGTCTTCCAGTACGCGACGGCTGCGTCCCACTCCTCGCCCCTGGGGGCGGCGTCGCGGCCCTCCAGATAGGCGAAGGTGGTCTCGTCCGGGGCGATCATGCCCGCGCGGGCACCGGCCTCGATCGACATGTTGCAGATGGTCATCCGGGCCTCCATCGAGAGCTTCTCGATGGCGGAGCCGCGGTATTCGAGGATGTAGCCCTGGCCGCCGCCGGTGCCGATCCGGGTGATGATCGCCAGGATCAGGTCCTTGGCGGTGACGTCCTCGGGCAGCTCGCCGTCGACCGTGATGGCCATGGTCTTCGGGCGGGCCAGCGGCAGCGTCTGGGTGGCCAGGACGTGCTCCACCTGGCTGGTGCCGATGCCGAACGCCAGCGCGCCGAACGCCCCGTGCGTGGAGGTGTGGGAGTCACCGCAGACCACGGTGGTGCCGGGCTGGGTCAGGCCCAGCTGCGGGCCGACCACGTGCACGACGCCCTGCTCGACGTCGCCCAGCGGGTGCAGCCGCACGCCGAACTCCGCGCAGTTCTTGCGCAGGGTCTCCAGCTGGGCTCGGGAGACCGGGTCGGCGATCGGCTTGTCGATGTCGAGGGTCGGGGTGTTGTGGTCCTCGGTGGCGATGGTGAGGTCGAGGCGTCGCACCGGACGTCCGGCCTGGCGCAGACCGTCGAAGGCCTGCGGGCTGGTCACCTCGTGCAGCAGGTGCAGATCGATGAAGAGAAGGTCGGGCTCGCCCTCCGCGCGCCGGACGACATGGTCGTCCCAGACCTTTTCCGCGAGTGTCCTACCCATCGCTTTCCCTCCGGCCGGCGTCTTCGCCGGCCCAACTAGAGATTCGGTGCGCCGCCGTCCGGATCCCCTGCGGGGCGGTGGCTACGGGCCGTTGTGGGGCCGCCCGTACAGGTTCGCAACTTCCGCCGAAAATTGAACTTGCGTTTCACAGAGTGAGACGGGAGTATCGTCGTATGGACAACTCTAGCGGCGTCGGCGTTCTCGACAAGGCAGCTCTGGTACTGAGCGCCCTGGAGTCCGGTCCGGCCACCCTCGCCGGGCTGGTCGCGGCGACCGGGCTCGCACGGCCCACGGCCCATCGACTGGCTGTGGCACTGGAACACCACCGGATGGTGGCGAGGGATATGCAGGGCCGGTTCATCCTCGGCCCCCGGCTGTCGGAACTGGCCGCCGCGGCGGGCGAGGACCGCCTGCTGGCCACGGCCGGACCGGTACTCACCCACCTGCGCGACATCACCGGCGAGAGCGCCCAGCTCTACCGCCGGCAGGGCGACATGCGCATCTGCGTGGCGGCGGCGGAACGGCTGTCCGGACTCCGGGACACGGTGCCGGTCGGCTCCACGCTCACCATGAAGGCCGGCTCCTCGGCACAGATCCTGATGGCCTGGGAGGAGCCGGAGCGCCTGCACCGCGGCCTCCAGGGCGCCCGGTTCACGGCGACGGCGCTCTCCGGCGTACGGCGGCGGGGCTGGGCCCAGTCGATCGGCGAGCGGGAGCCGGGCGTCGCCTCGGTCTCGGCCCCGGTCCGCGGCCCCTCGAACCGCGTGGTCGCCGCCGTCTCGGTCTCCGGACCGATCGAGCGCCTCACGCGCCACCCGGGCCGGATGCACGCCCAGGCCGTGATCGACTCGGCAGCGCGGCTGAGCGAGGCCCTGCGCCGTACGGGCTGACCCCACGGCCCGTACGACGTCTCTCCCCCTTTTCCGGAAGGCCGCCCCAGCGCCGTGGCGGCCCTTTTTCTTGCCCGGACCTCTGTCCCGGACCTTGTCTACGCGGCCCCCTCGGACGACGACCGGTGGGCGAGGCGGTCCGCCGCCCTGCGGCCCCGCGCCCGGACCGGCAGCACCTCGGTCGCCGCGGTCAGACCGTAGGCCGGCATGTCGGCGTAGATCGACTCGTAGCCGCCCTCGGGCACGATGTAGCTCTCGTGCCACAGCCCCACGTGCTGCCGGGACTTCTTCTCCTTGCGGTTGATGACCGCCCAGGCCTTGCGGTGGAACATGTCGGGCGCGGAGGCGTACGCGTACAGCTTCTCCCGCGACTCCCAGTACTGGACGACGTAGTACGTACGCGGCGAGCCGGTCAGCAGCGTGTAGCCGAGCAGCCCCCGGCTCTTGTCCTTGGTCAACTCCCGCAGCATGCGCGGCGTCCCGACGGCGACGGTCAAGTACTACCTGCGCGAGGGGCTGCTGCCGGCGGGCCGGCGGGTGAGCGCGACGCAGGCCGAGTACGACGAGGGCCATCTGCGGCGGCTGCGGCTGGTGCGGGCCCTGATTCAGGTCGGACGGCTGCCGGTGGCGACGGCACGTGAGGTGCTGACGCATGTGGACGACGAGTCGCTCGGCCGTACGATCCGCCTGGGCGCGGCCCTGTGGGCGCTGCCGCACGGGCCCACTCCGGACGAGGAGGCCCCGGAGACGGCGACGGCACGGGCCCAGGTGGCCACGCTGCTCACGGAGTTGGGGTGGTCGACCACGCTGGAGCTCGGCGAGCTCTCCCCCGTCTACCGGTCGCTGGTCGCCTCGGTGGCCACGCTGGTGAGGCTCGGATATCCGTGTGATATCGGCTACTTGAGCCGGCAGGCCCGGATCATGGAGCAGGCTGGCGCAGAGCGAGGAGTCGGCCCGCCGGTACGGCCTGTGACAGCGAGAAGGCCCTCCACCGAGGTGGAGGGCCTTCCCGTACCGCTCTGTTGTACCCCCGACCGGATTCGAACCGGCGCTACTGCCGTGAGAGGGCAGCGTGCTAGGCCGCTACACAACGGGGGCGTGGTTACTGCTGACTTGCGCTGGGCTACCAGGACTCGAACCTAGAATGACGGTACCAGAAACCGTAGTGTTGCCAATTACACCATAGCCCATGGTGTGACAAGTACCCCCGACCGGATTCGAACCGGCGCTACTGCCGTGAGAGGGCAGCGTGCTAGGCCGCTACACAACGGGGGCCCTAGCGATCCTGCATCAAGAACGTGGGTGCGACCCAGATGTTCTCGCGGGAAGGATCTGTACCCCCGACCGGATTCGAACCGGCGCTACTGCCGTGAGAGGGCAGCGTGCTAGGCCGCTACACAACGGGGGCTTGTCCTGCTGGATACTGCTGGTCTTGCTCGGTACTGCGCTGGGCTACCAGGACTCGAACCTAGAATGACGGTACCAGAAACCGTAGTGTTGCCAATTACACCATAGCCCACTGAAATGCAACCCCTGGTGGGGGCTTCACTTCTGTCTGCGCTTCCCGGTCGGATCTTCCGTCCCGCTCGGGCGGCGCAGAAAGAACATTACCCGAAGGTGTCCGGCGCTCCAAAACGGGTTTGGCCCGCCAGCAGGGCGGGGAGCTGGTCCAGCCCGGTGATCGTCACGAGATCCGGCCTCCCGCCTCTCCCCTGCCGGTCGAGCCAGATCCCCGTCAGCCCGGCCGCGACGGCCCCGCTCGCGTCGATGTCCGGCTCGTCACCGACGTACGCCACTTCGTGCGGGTCCAGGGCGAGCTCCTCGCAGGCCGCGTGGAAGGCGCCGGCCTCGGGCTTGGAGACGCCGAGCTCCACGGCGCAGACCATCGCCTCGAACCGGTCCCGGATGCCGAGCGCGGTGAGCTTGCGGTGCTGGTGCTCGCTGCTGGAGTTGGAGAGGATCGCGTGCCGGTAGGCGGGCACCAGCCGGTCCAGGACCGGGAGCACGTCCGGGAAGAGCTGCCAGGACGCCTCGTAGTGGGACAGGTGCCCGGCGAACCAGGCGTCGGCCTCGGAGTCCGTGAGCGGCCGCGAGAGGAACTCCCGCACCCGGTCCCGGCGCTGGCCGAGGAAGTCCGTCTCGCCGGCGGCGACGCGGGCCCAGTGCCGGACGGTGATCGCCTTCCAGGCGTCGAGGGCCTCGTCGACCGTCGCGTACGCCTCGGGCAGCCCCACGCCCTCCAGGTGGAGCCGCATGCCGGTGTGGTCGGCGCCCGCGTAGTCGAAGATCGTGTCGTCGATGTCCCAGAGCACGGCGCGGATCGGCATGTACGCCACGTTAGCCGCCTGCGTGCCCCCGTGGGCGGTGAAAGCCGTGGAGGGCCGCAGCCGGTCGGCTGCGGCCCTCCACGGGGCGTTCCGTGCTTGCTTACGCGGTCAGCTTGGCCAGCGCCGCGTCGATGCGGGCCAGGCTCTTCTCGCGGCCCAGGATCTCCAGGGACTCGAAGAGCGGCAGACCGATCGTGCGGCCGGTCACGGCGACGCGGACCGGGGCCTGGGCCTTGCCGAGCTTGAGGCCGTGCGCCTCGCCGGCGGTGAGGACGGCGTTCTTGAGCGACTCCGGGTCGCTCCAGTCCGCCGCCTCCAGGTTGGCGCGGGCCGTGGTCAGAAGCGCGGCCGGGTCGCCCTTCATCGCCTTGGTCCAGGACGCCTCGTCCTCCACCGGCTCGTCGAGGAAGAGGAAGTCGACGTTGTCGGTGATGTCGGAGAGCACCGTGACCCGGGTCTGGGCGTACGGGGCGATCCGCGTCCACTTCTCCGCGTCGAAGGCCTCCGGAGCCCAGGGCGCGAACGGGGCCTTCAGCCAGGGGCCGCACGCCTCGGTGAAGTCCTTCACGTCCAGCATGCGGATGTGCTCGGCGTTGATGTGCTCGGCCTTCTTGAGGTCGAAGCGGGCCGGGTTGGCGTTGACGTCCTCGATGTCGAACGCGGCGATCAGCTCGTCCACCGAGAAGATGTCGCGGTCCTCGGCGATCGACCAGCCGAGCAGGGAGAGGTAGTTCAGCAGGCCCTCGGGGAGGAAGCCGCGCTCCCGGTAGAGGTTGAGGGAGGCCTGCGGGTCGCGCTTGGAGAGCTTCTTGTTGCCCTCGCCCATGACGTACGGCAGGTGGCCGAAGGCGGGGGTGTCCTTGGCGATGCCCAGCTCGATGAGCGCCCGGTACAGGGCGATCTGGCGCGGGGTGGAGGAGAGCAGGTCCTCGCCGCGCAGGACGTGGGTGATCTCCATCAGCGCGTCGTCGACCGGGTTGACCAGCGTGTAGAGCGGGGCCCCGTTGGCGCGGACGATGCCGTAGTCGGGGACGTTCTCCGGCTGGACGGTGATGTCGCCGCGGACCAGGTCGGTGAAGGTGATGGCCTCGTCGGGCATCCGGAAGCGGACGATCGAGGTGCGGCCCTCGGCCTCGTACGCCGCCTTCTGCTCCGCCGTGAGGTCGCGGCAGTGGCCGTCGTAGCCGGAGGGCTTGCCTGCGGCGCGGGCGGCGTCGCGGCGGGTGTCCAGCTCCTCGGTGGTGCAGTAGCAGGGGTAGGCGTACCCGGCGGCGAGGAGCTTCTCGGCGACGTCCTTGTAGAGGTCCATCCGCTGCGACTGGCGGTACGGGGCGTGCGGGCCGCCGATCTCAGGGCCCTCGTCCCAGTCCAGGCCGAGCCAGCGCATCGAGTCGAGCAGCTGCTGGTAGGACTCCTCGGAGTCGCGCGCGGCGTCGGTGTCCTCGATCCGGAAGACCAGGGTGCCCTGGTGGTGCCGGGCGAAGGCCCAGTTGAACAGGGCCGTGCGGACCAGACCCACATGGGGGTTGCCGGTCGGGGAGGGACAGAAACGGACGCGTACAGGTGCGTTAGCCACGCTTGATCACCTTGTTGGTGAGAGTGCCGATGCCTTCGATGGTGACGGCGACCTCGTCGCCGACGTGCAGGGGGCCGACCCCTGCGGGGGTGCCTGTGAGGATGACGTCGCCCGGGAGGAGGGTCATGGCCTCCGTGATGTGGACGATCAGCTCCTCGATGGAGCGGACCATGTCGCTCGTGCGGCCGAGCTGCCGCTGCTCGCCGTTGACCGTCGCCTGGATGGTGAGGTCGTGGGGGTCGAGGTCGGTCTCCACCCAGGGGCCCAGCGGGCAGGAGGTGTCGAAGCCCTTGGCGCGGGCCCACTGCTTCTCGCGTGCCTGCACGTCGCGTGCGGTGACGTCGTTGGCGCAGGTGTAGCCGAGGATGACGTCCTTGACGCGCTCGCGGGGGACCTCGCGGCACATGCGGCCGATGACCACGGCCAGCTCGGCCTCGTGGTGGAGGTCGTCGGAGAAGGAGGGGTACTCGATCGCGTCGCCGGAGCCGATCACCGAGGTGGTGGGCTTGAAGAAGGTGATCGGCGCGTCGGGGACCTCGTGGCCGAGTTCGGCGGCGTGCTCCGCGTAGTTGCGGCCGATGGCCACGACCTTGTTGGGGAGCACGGGGGGCAGCAGCCGGACCTTGTTCAGCGGGACCTTGGTGCCCGAGAGCTCGAAGTCGGCGTACGGGATGCCCTTGATGATGTCGAGGACGAGGTCACCGGATTCCACGGTGCCCTGTCCCTCGACGGCGCCGAAGGCGACATTGCCGTCGATGGAGAACCTGGCGATGCGCACGGGATGCTGTCGCCCCTCACTTGCTGGCTGGCTGAAGACTGACGCTCCAGGCTAACTCCGTGGGAGGGGCACAGCTCGCGTATACCGGCGGTGGCTACTGGGCGGCCGCGACCGGGGCTTCCATGAGGATGGTGCGGCGCGGGTTGGCCGTGACGGTGGGCAGGTCGGCGGCGTGCTCCGGCAGGAAGGGCGTCTGCAGCGCTTCGGCGTCCTTGAGGTGCGCCAGCGTGGTGCGCCGGGGGTTGGCAATGTTGCGGATCGTCGTCGTCTTCATCTGCCGTCAGGACCCTGTCGGTTCGGGGCGTCGCCTCGGCGGCGCCTGCTTGTCGGATTCGCCATCCCTGTAAAGCGTCAGGCTAAACATCCGATTCCCCGCCGGAGCCGCGATGAGGCGACGATCATCATGTGAGTTTGCTCACGAAGTAATCGACAATTGGCCCATTACGGACGGGAAGCCAGGGCCCCGAAAACGGACATTACCTCTCTGAATCCATCATTCCGCTCCTGATCATCGCGACTGGGACACCCCCCACCCCTAAGCGACTCATCCCCGTTAGTCCGTTTTACCCACGAACACTCTGCACTGCTTGTTACTCGTTCATCACAACGTGTCACGCAGGTCACAGCCCGGTACATGGCCCTTGTTGGAGATCCTGCACTGTGCTGGAATTCCACGCACCGCCGCGGGTTTCAGACCGGCGCACCGGGCGCAACGCAGCGCCGAGCGGCGGCGGGAGGGGGAAGTACGCCGGTCACTCAACGACCACCATGGGGCGCGTCCAGCGCCCCACGACGCCGACACCGTTCTGTCCTTAATCCGGACGGAACGCCTGGTCCAGAGGTTGCGACGCTAGTGCAGGGACGTTTCAAGAGGGATGGCAGCGCTCCGGCGGAACAGGAGCCGCGCGGCGGGACCGACCGCGGTTCCTCGCCCCAGCACGCCCAGAACCCCGGGCCGGCCGCTGCCGGCGACAACGGCGACCGTGCCAAGCCCCCGGGCTCCGCGCCGAGCGGCGGAGCCGAGCCGAGCACGCCTTCCGCCTCCCGCGGCCCGGTCGACACGGGGTCGCGAATAGCGCTCCGTAACTGGCGCATCAGTACGCGACTGGTCTCCCTCCTCGCCCTCCCCGTGGTCGCAGCGACCAGCCTGGGCGGTCTGAGGATCAACGAGTCCATGACCGACATGCAGCAGCTGGAGCACATGCAGCTGCTGACCCAGATGACCAAGCAGGCGACCTCGCTCGCGCAGGCCCTCCAGGTGGAGCGCGACCAGTCCGCCGGTCCGCTCTCCAACGGCTCCAAGGCGACCGACTACAAGGTCTCCCAGCCCCGGGAGAAGACCGACCGGGCCAAGGACGCGTTCCTGGACGCGACCAACGAGATCGGCGACTTCGAGAACGACGACGCGCTGGAGAGCATCCACGCGAGCGTCGCCCAGATCGCCTCGCAGCTCGGCGACATCCGGTCGATCCGCAAGTCGGCGTACGAGGACGGCGCGCCGTCCCTCAACACCATCGACCAGTACAGCCAGCTGATCACCTCGCTGCTCAGCCTGTCCCAGGACATGGCCCAGGCGACCAGCAACCCGGACATGATCAAGCGGACCCGTGCGCTGGCGGCGTTCTCCTCCGCCAAGGAGTACGCCTCGATCCAGCGCGCGGTCATCGCGGCGGCGCTGCCCGGCGGCTCGGTCAAGGAACCGCACCTCAACGAGAACGACAAGCAGTTCGGCTCCAACGCCCTCGACAAGGAAACCCGCGCGATCAGCTCGTTCAAGTCGATCTACGGGTCGACCGGCGAGAGCGCGGTGGACCTGATGGCGCCGCTGGACAACGGGAACAACCCCGAGATCAACGCGGCGAACATGTACGCCAAGCACATCCTCGACACCCCGAACGGGATCGACGGGGCGAAGGTGCGCTCGTACATGGACTGGTACGACCAGTCGTCCACCAAGATCGACGCGATGAAGACGATCGAGACCACCCTCCTCAGCGACATGGAGGCCAAGGCGCGCGAGCTGCGCGAGGCCTCCCAGCGCGAGGCGATCATCAACGGTGCGGTCATCCTCCTCGTCCTCGGTGTCTCGCTCGTCGGCGCCTTCGTGGTGGCCCGGTCCATGATCCGCTCGCTGCGGCGCCTCCAGGACACCGCCACCCGCGTCGCCCAGGACCGGCTGCCCGAGCTCGTCAAGCAGCTCTCCGAGACCGACCCGCAGGACGTCGACACCTCCGTGGAGTCGGTCGGTGTGCACTCCCGGGACGAGATCGGCCAGGTGGCCGCGGCCTTCGACGACGTGCACCGCGAGGCCGTCCGCCTCGCCGCCGAGCAGGCCCTTCTGCGAGGCAACGTCAACGCGATGTTCACCAACCTCTCGCGCCGTTCGCAGGGCCTCATCCAGCGCCAGCTCTCGCTCATCTCCGAGCTGGAGTCGCGCGAGGCCGACCCGGACCAGCTCTCCTCGCTCTTCAAGCTCGACCACCTCGCGACCCGTATGCGCCGTAACGGTGAGAACCTCCTCGTCCTCGCGGGTGAGGAGCCGGGCCGCCGGTGGACCCGCCCCGTCCCGCTGGTCGACGTGCTCCGTGCCGCCGCCTCCGAGGTGGAGCAGTACGAGCGCATCGAACTCTCCGCGGTGCCCGCCACCGAGGTCGCCGGCCGCGTCGTCAACGACCTCGTGCACCTCCTCGCCGAGCTGCTGGAGAACGCCACGTCGTTCTCCTCGCCGCAGACGAAGGTCCGGGTCACCGGTCACGCGCTGCCCGACGGCCGGGTGCTCGTCGAGATCCACGACACCGGTATCGGCCTCTCCCCCGAGGACCTCGCCGCGATCAACGAGCGGCTCGCGCAGCCGCCCACCGTGGACGTCTCGGTCTCCCGCCGCATGGGTCTGTTCGTGGTCGGCCGGCTGTCGCTGCGTCACGGCATCCGTATCCAGCTGCGCCCCTCCGACTCCGGCGGCACGACCGCGCTGGTCATGCTGCCCGTCGATGTCGCCCACGGCGGCAAGCAGCCCCCGTCCAAGCAGGGCTCCGGCCAGCAGAACGGCTCCGCCCCCGGCGGCCTGCTCGCCGGCAACGGCAACGGTGCGGGCGCCGGCCAGCGTCCCGGGATCGGCGGCGGACCCGGCGGACCGGGTGCCAAGAGCCTCGGCTCGGGACCCGGCGGCCAGCGCGGCCAGGTCGGTGCGGGGTCCGGTCCGCGTGCCGCCCTCCCCGCGCGGGACAACGGCCCCGGCCGCCCGCAGGGCCAGCAGAACGGCACACAGGGCAACGGCCCGCAGAACCCCGGCAACCCGAACCAGCCCTTTCCGGGCCAGGAACCGCAACGCCAGGGCGGTGGCGGCCTCTCCGGCGCCTTCGGCAACGGCGCCCGGCTCGGTGCGCGCGGTCAGGGCGACGCTCCCGGCCGTACGGAGCCGGGTCAGCCCAACCTGTTCGGTCACGGCGCTCCGGCCTCCCCCGGCCAGAACGGCCGCTCGAACGCGTTCGCCCCGCAGAACCAGCAGGGCCAGCCGGGTCAGCAGGGTCCGGGCCAGCAGCAGGGCCGGAACCAGCCGCAGCCCGCGCAGGCCCGGCACGAGCAGAACGGCCCCGGCCAGGGCGGCTTCCAGCAGCCCGGCGGCCCCGGCCGTCAGCTGCCGCCGACCGGCGGTCCCCGGGCCGAGCTGCCCGGCGGGAACCCGCAGCAGCGCCCCCAGGCCGCCAACTGGGGCGCGGACGCCCCGCGCGGCCACGAGGAGCACGACGCGACCGGGCAGTTCGCCCGGCCGACGGGCCCCGGCCAGGACCAGGCGTTCAACGCCCCGCTGGGCCAGGACCCGGGCGCGACCTCGCAGTTCGCCCGGCCGGACTTCAACGCGCCGCTCCAGCAGAACCAGCAGAACCAGTCCTACGGCCAGCAGGCCCAGGACCCGGCGTCCACCGCGCAGTTCGCGCGGCCCGACTTCAACGCGCCGCTCCAGCAGAACCAGGGCCAGCAGCTGCCCGCGCCGCGTCAGCGCGGCCCGGAGGGCAACGGCTTCGGCGCCCCGCGTCCGTCGGCGTCCCCGGCGGGCGAGGCCCCGTACCGTCCCGCGCTCCCCCAGCAGCCGGAGGCCCTGCCGCCGGCCGGTCCCGGGGACGGTCGTACGCCGCTGTACGACACCCTGGAGACCAACTGGTTCCACGGCCCGGGCCAGGGCGGCCAGCAGGGCGCCGAGCCGCAGGCACCGGCCGCTTCCGAGCCCACCGGCGTACCCGTTCCGCCCATGCCCCAGCGTGGTGCGGCCGAGGCTCCGGTCACCAGCTCGTGGCGCGCCTCGCCCAACGACGAACTCGTACGCCAGGCCGAGCGGGTCAAGAAGCCGGCCGCCGGCGGGGTCACCACTTCCGGGCTGCCCCGCCGTGTTCCCCGCGCCAATTTGGTTCCGGGGACCGCTCAGCAGCAGAATCACCAGTCCGGACCTCAGGTTTCGCGTGCGCCCGATGACGTACGCGGTCGTCTGACCAATCTCCGCCGGGGCATCCAGCAGGGACGGCAGGCCAACAACGGCCCGTCGACCGGCAGTATCCATCTCGGCCCCACTCACCAGCAGGAGCGTTAGTTGAGCCCCATGAGTCAGGCCGCGCAGAATCTGAACTGGCTGATCACCAACTTCGTGGACAACACCCCAGGGGTGTCCCACACGGTGGTGGTCTCCGCGGATGGCCTGCTGCTGGCGATGTCCGAAGGTTTCCCGCGCGACCGCGCCGATCAGCTGGCGGCCGTGGCCTCCGGGCTGACGTCGCTGACCGCGGGCGCCTCGCGGATCTTCGAGGGCGGCGCCGTCAGCCAGACCGTTGTGGAGATGGAGCGAGGATTCCTCTTCCTCATGTCCATCTCCGACGGGTCCTCACTCGCCGTTCTCGCCCACCCGGACGCCGACATCGGTCTGGTCGGTTACGAGATGGCCCTCCTGGTCGACCGTGCGGGCACCGTCCTCACGCCCGACCTCCGCGCCGAGCTCCAGGGCAGTCTGCTCCATTAGGCGGCCGTCCTGCGGATTCACGACACGATCCCCCCAGGTAATGCCCACAACCCTCACCCGTCAGGCCGCCTTAGTCCCCTCACCGGCCCCTTGCAGACGGCAAGCCGAGAACCTGCTGTCACGCCCGGAGGATTCATGACCCCGCCACCCGCCTCACCCGATCCGTACGGCGCACTGCACCACGCGTCGTACGACGAGGGGGGCGACCAGCCGCTGGTTCGTCCTTACGCCATGACCGGTGGCCGGACCCGGCCGCGTTACCAGCTCGCGATAGAGGCACTGGTCAGCACCACCGCGGACCCGGCGCATCTGGGGACGCTGCTCCCCGAGCACCAGCGGATCTGCCACCTGTGCCGTGAGGTCAAGTCGGTGGCCGAGGTCTCCGCGCTGCTGTCGATGCCGCTCGGCGTCGCCCGCATCCTCGTGGCGGACCTGGCGGAAGCCGGCATGGTGGCCATCCACCAGCCGGGCAACGGAGAGGCCGGCGGCGCGCCGGATGTGACACTGCTCGAAAGGGTGCTCAGTGGACTTCGCAAGCTCTAGCGGCGGTACGGCCCGCGCCACTACCTCCGCGAAGATCGTGGTGGCGGGCGGTTTCGGCGTGGGCAAGACCACGTTCGTCGGTGCCGTCTCGGAGATCAACCCGCTGCGCACCGAGGCCGTGATGACGTCCGCGTCCGCGGGCATCGACGACCTGACCCACACCGGGGACAAGACGACGACCACCGTCGCCATGGACTTCGGCCGCATCACGCTCGACCAGGACCTGATCCTGTACCTGTTCGGTACGCCGGGCCAGGACCGTTTCTGGTTCATGTGGGACGACCTGGTCCGCGGCGCCATCGGCGCCGTCGTCCTCGTCGACACCCGCCGCCTCGCCGACTGCTTCCCCGCCGTCGACTACTTCGAGAACAGCGGCCTCCCCTTCGTCATCGCCCTCAACGGCTTCGACGGACACCAGCCCTACACCCCCGACGAGGTACGCGAAGCGCTCCAGATCGGGCCGGACGCGCCCATCATCACGACGGACGCGCGGCACCGTGCGGATGCCAAGAGCGGCCTGATCACGCTGGTCGAGCACGCCCTGATGGCACGTCTCAAGTAGTCCCGACAAGTAGGCGTAAGTCGTTTTTGCCATACGGAAGTTGTTGTAGTCACGCGGGGGCGGCCTGTGTCGTTTGACACGATCCGCCCCCGCGTTCATAACATTTCGACAGAGAATTGGCCCCGCGCCACCACCCGATGCATCCACGTGGTGCCACTGCGCTCACATGAGCCCCGCCTTTTGACGGGGCTCGCTCTTTATGCCCGTTTTATCTGAGGCGTGGACCACTCGGAATGATCGATTCCGAGTGTTTGGAGGGGGGCCCGTACCCGTGCTGCAATTCGTCGAACTCCCGAGTAGTTACGGCCCTGAACGAATAATCCGGCACAACGTAGGTGCCGACGCCGAGAGGTTGTTGGTCGAGTGAGGCGAAGCAACGAGGGCTCCGCGGTGCAGCCCGAGCGGGGCAACTTCACCCCGCCGTCGCACGCTGCGGCGTCCCCTGCACAGGCGCCCGAGCCGGAGCCGGCCGGTGGCAGCACCAGCCGGCTCTCCCCGCGCAACTGGCGGGTGGCCACCCGGCTGAACGCGATCCTCCTGATCCCGGTCATCATCGGCCTGATCATGGGCGGATTCC
The DNA here is from genome assembly GCF_033109485.1 of Streptomyces cyaneofuscatus. Classification (NCBI taxonomy): domain Bacteria; kingdom Bacillati; phylum Actinomycetota; class Actinomycetes; order Kitasatosporales; family Streptomycetaceae; genus Streptomyces; species Streptomyces cyaneofuscatus. The sequence continues at coordinate 2,046,921 of NZ_CP137002.1, forward strand.
AGGTGAAGGGGTCCATCGACACCTGGAGCGAGGCCCAGGAGGCCGAGAAGATCGCGCGCGTCGTCCGCGCCGCCTCGGACTACGGGCAGGCCCTGCTCAACGAGCGCGACCAGACCGCCCAGCCGCTGCTCTCCGGCGACCGGGACGCCGACATCGTCGAGGAGGCCCGGGCCACCACGGACGAGGCGCGGACGGCCTTCGACACCGCGGTGAAGGACATGCCCGCCAAGCCGGGTCTGGAGCGCCGCCTGAAGCTCTTCAAGGTCGACGAGCCCAAGCTGCCCGAGCTCCGCAAGGCCGCCTACTCGCAGGCGCTCGACCCGGTGAAGACCGAAGAGGGCTACACGCAGGTCCAGCACTCGCTGATGCAGTTCGCCAACGAGCTCGGCCTCGGTACCGGCAACGTCACCAGCTACGGCCGTACCGTCTACGCGATCGAGCTGTCCAAGGCTGCAGAATCGCTTCAGCGCTCGATCGGCATGCACCTGCTGGTGCGCCCGAGCAAGAAGCCCGCCGTCTACAACGACCAGGTCAAGGCCTTCGGCTCGTACAACTACCTGGAGCAGATCGCCCTCGCCGAGTTCAACGCCGGTGGCACCCAGGCCGACGTGGACCGCCTCAAGCAGGTCATGGCGGGCAAGGCAGCCGAGGGCGCCAGGCAGCTCAAGGCCGCCCGCGAGCAGGCCGATGCCGCCGGTCAGCCCTTCGTGGCGCCGCCGAGCATCGACGGCTCGGTCTTCGACGGCATGGTGCAGGAGATCGGCAAGGGCCAGGAACCCGCCGAGCTGGCGAAGAAGGGCATCACGCCCGAGACCTGGATGGCCGCCGCCACCGCCAAGTTCGAGGGATACGCGACGGTCGAGAAGGAACTCGTCGACAAGGCGGTGGACGAGGCCGCGAAGATCTCCTCCGACGCCAAGTCCGACGCGATCGTCAACGGCCTCATCGTCGTCATCGCGCTTCTGGCGGCCTTCATCCTGGCCGGGCTCATGGCCCGCCAGATGAGCCGGGCGATGCGCCAGCTGCGTACCGCCGCCTTCGGTATCGCCGAGCAGCGGCTGCCCTCCCTCGTCGACCAGCTCTCCCGCACCGACCCGGGCCGGGTCGACACCCGGGTGCAGCCCATCCCGATCACCACGCAGGACGAGATCGGCGAGGTCGCCCGCGCCTTCGACCAGGTGCACCGCGAGGCCGTCCGGCTCGCCGCCGAGCAGGCCATGCTGCGGGGCAACGTCAACGCGATCTTCACCAACCTCTCGCGCCGCAACCAGTCGCTCATCGAGGGCCAGCTGACCCTCATCACCGACCTGGAGAACAACGAGGCGGACCCGGACCAGCTGGAGAGCCTCTTCAAGCTGGACCACCTGGCCACCCGTATGCGGCGCAACGGCGAGAACCTGCTCGTCCTCTCCGGCGAGGAGCCCGGCCGCCGCTGGGACCAGCCGGTGCCGCTGGTCGACGTGTTGCGGGCCGCCTCCTCCGAGGTGGAGTCGTACGAGCGCATCGAGCTGTCCGGCGTCCCCGAGGCCGAGATCCACGGCCGGGCCGTCACCGACCTCGTACACCTGCTGGCCGAGCTGCTGGAGAACGCCACCACGTTCTCCTCGCCGCAGACCAAGGTCAAGGTCACCGCGACCCGGCTGCCCGACGGCCGCGTCATGGTCGAGATCCACGACAAGGGCATCGGCCTCACCGCCGAGGACTTCGCCGACATCAACCACAAGCTGGCCAACCCGCCGACGGTGGACGCCGCGGTCTCGCAGCGCATGGGCCTGTTCGTGGTCGGCCGGCTCGCCGACCGGCACGGCATCCGGGTCCAGCTGCGCCCCTCGGGCGAGCAGGCCGGCACGACGTCGCTGGTCATGCTCCCGGACGCCATCACCCACGGTGGCGGTGGCGAATCCCTGCACGGGCAGGACGACTTCACCGTCTCCTCGATCATCCCCGAGCAGCAGAGCGCCTTCGAGCCGGCCCCGCAGCACGGTCAGATGCGTACGGCGGCGGAGCTCGGCTTCGACGACTCGCGCTACGAGGTCCAGGCCGACCCGGTCCAGCTGGACCCGGTCAACCGTTCGCTGATGCGTGAGGAGCGCCGGGCGGCGCTGGAGGCCCAGACCGGCTCCGGCTCCCCGTTCCCGGACGGCTCCCAGGAGCAGCAGGGCTACGGCCAGGAGGGTTACGCGCAGGACCAGTACGCCGGGCAGGACGCGTACAACGGTCAGCAGGGCTACGCGCAGGAGCCCTACGGCCAGGACCAGTACGCCCAGGACCCCGCCCAGCAGGCGCAGCAGGACCCGTACGCCGGCTCCTACGAGCAGCAGGGCTACGGCACCGGGAACGGCTACCCGCAGCAGCAGGAGCAGAACGGGTCCCAGCCGCAGCAGCAGGGCTACGCGGAAGCGGCATATGCCGCTCCGGAGAACCCGCAGGACCCGTACGCCGCCGACCGGTACGCTGCCCCGACCGACCAGTCCCACCAGGACGACTGGCCTGTTCAGAGCGGTTCGCAGAACACTTTTGAGCCGGTTCGGCAGGCTGAGGCGGAATCTGTTCCGAGCGTTCCCGCACCGTCGCAGGAGCGCGTAGGCTTCGACCGTCCGGGGTCCACCCCGAACGTCGGCCACGAGCTGACCGAAGCCGGTCTGCCTCGCCGCGGCGGTGCGCAGCACTGGCAGCCGAGCGGCCGCGGCAACGAACAGCCCGCTCCGGCTCCGCAGCGGCAGCCGCAGCAGCAGGAGCGGCAGGCCCCGCAGACGGACGGGGACGGCACCGACGACTGGCGCTCGACGAATGACGAGCGCTGGGAGCGGGCCGAGAAGCTCCGTGAGCCGAAGGCGGGCGGAATCACCCCCTCCGGTCTCCCCCGGCGCGTGCCCAAGGCCAACCTGGTCGAAGGCACGGCGGAGCAGACCCAGCAGGGCGGCCCACAGGTCTCCCGCGCCCCCGAGGACGTCCGCGGCAGGCTGAGCAAGCTGCGGCGCGGTGTCCAGCGGGGACGCAACGCGGGGTCGGACACCAGTACCACCTACAACCAGGAGCGTTAGTGTGAGCCCGATGAGCCAGGCGGCGCAGAATCTCAACTGGTTGATCACCAACTTCGTGGACAACACCCCCGGGGTGTCGCACACGGTGGTGGTCTCCGCCGACGGACTCCTGCTGGCCATGTCCGAAGGATTCCCGCGCGACCGCGCCGACCAGCTGGCGGCCGTGGCCTCCGGTCTGACGTCGCTGACCGCGGGCGCCTCGCGGATCTTCGAGGGTGGGGCGGTGAACCAGACCGTTGTGGAGATGGAGCGGGGATTCCTCTTCATCATGTCCATCTCGGACGGTTCGTCACTCGCCGTTCTCGCCCACCCGGATGCCGATATCGGTCTGGTCGGGTACGAAATGGCACTTCTGGTCGACCGCGCGGGCAGTGTTCTGACCCCGGATCTCCGCGCCGAACTTCAGGGAAGTCTTCTTAACTAGTAGACAGACAGTGCGTTTCTCGCCACCGCGCCATAAGGTGCGGTGGCGCGGCCCCACTGGGATCGGCGACCGGCAGTCGGAGGAGGAAACGTGGCAGCACCCACAGGCGGACACCCCTACGAGGGTGAACAGAGGGTTCCGGGTGAGCACGGTGACAACCGTTTCGGCTACCCCGCAGCATCCGGCGGCCAGGCCCCGGGGAACGCATATCAGCCATACCAGCAGCCGCAGCAGCACGGCGCCCATGGTGCGCAGGGGTCCGAGTGGCCCCAGCAGCAGCCGGGTTCGCCGTGGCCGCAGCAGCAACAGCAGCCCCAGCAGCGGTACGACGCGCCGCAGCAGCAGCGTATCCAGCCGGTGCAGCAGCGGCGGGCCCCCGAGCCCGCCAAGCCGGCGGCGCACAACCCGCTGGTCCGTCCGTACGCCATGACCGGCGGCCGGACCCGGCCGCGTTACCAGCTCGCCATCGAGGCACTGGTCAGCACGACGGCCGATCCGTCCCGGCTGCAAGGGCAGTTGCCCGAGCACCAGCGGATCTGCCGGCTCTGCATCGAGATCAAGTCGGTCGCCGAGGTTTCGGCCCTTCTCTCGATCCCCCTCGGCGTTGCCCGGATCCTCGTCGCCGACCTGGCCGAGGCCGGACTCGTCGCTATCCATCAGCCCGGCGGCGACGAGGCCGCCGGCGGCCAGCCAGATGTGACACTGCTCGAAAGGGTGCTCAGTGGACTTCGCAAGCTCTAGCGGCGGAGCGGCCCGCTCCACTACCTCGGCGAAGATCGTGGTGGCAGGGGGCTTCGGCGTGGGTAAGACCACGTTTGTCGGTGCCGTTTCGGAGATCAATCCGCTGCGCACCGAAGCCGTGATGACGTCCGCGTCCGCGGGCATCGACGATCTGACCCACACCGGGGACAAGACCACCACGACGGTGGCCATGGACTTCGGACGTATCACCCTGGACCAGGACCTGATCCTGTACCTGTTCGGTACGCCGGGCCAGGACCGTTTCTGGTTCATGTGGGACGACCTGGTCCGCGGCGCCATCGGCGCCGTCGTCCTCGTCGACACCCGCCGCCTCGCCGACTGCTTCCCCGCCGTCGACTACTTCGAGAACAGCGGCCTCCCCTTCGTCATCGCCCTCAACGGCTTCGACGGACACCAGCCCTACACCCCCGACGAGGTGCGTGAGGCGCTCCAGATCGGGCCGGACACCCCGATCCTGACGACGGACGCCCGGCACCGCGCCGACGCCAAGAGCGCGCTCATCACGCTGGTCGAGCACGCCCTGATGGCCCGCCTGCGCTAGGGGGTGTCTTGCCGATCAGGCCGGATCAGGGAGCGGGGTCTGGTGCCGTGCATCGCAAGGCGGAGGAGGGAGTCAACGCGGAGCGTTGGTGACCGACGACAACGCCGCGAGGTGCGGTGCCAGACCCCGCGAGCCCGGCGTGATCGGCAAGACACCCCCTAGGACCCTCCCGGCCGTACGAGAAGGGCCCCGCACTCCTCATGGAGTGCGGGGCCCTTCTCGTAACGCTGAGCGGCGCGGGGTCAGCCCTGCGCGACGCCGTGGGCGGCCGGTGTCAGCCCTGCCAGCTGTGCGGCGCGCGGAAGCCCGGCGTGCGCTCCAGGCGGCGCCAGCCGGCCGTGTCGCGGCCGCGGTGGGCGGGGGCGGACGGCTGGGCGGCGGCGCGGGCCATCAGGACGGCGGTGATGGCCGCCAGCTCCTCGGGGGCCGCGTGGCCCTTCTCGACGCGCAGGACGGACTCGGCGGAAGTGAGGCTCATGGTGGGGTGTCTCCGTCTTCTCGGCAGGGTGTCGTGGACCGTGCGGCGGATCGCGCCGCTGCGGCAGTGACTACTGCGGGGGGTTGCCGTGCTTGCGGGACGGCAGGTCGGCGTGCTTGGTGCGGAGCATGGCGAGCGAGGCGATGAGCACCTCGCGGGTCTCGGCGGGGTCGATGACGTCGTCGACCAGGCCGCGCTCGGCCGCGTAGTAGGGGTGCATCAGCTCGGCCTTGTACTCCTTGACCATGCGCGCACGCATCGCCTCGGGGTCCTCGGCGTCCGCGATCTGACGGCGGAAGATGACGTTGGCGGCACCTTCGGCGCCCATCACCGCGATCTCGTTGGTGGGCCAGGCGTAGGTGAGGTCGGCCCCGATGGACTGGCTGTCCATGACGATGTACGCGCCTCCGTAAGCCTTCCGCAGGATCAGCGAGATCCGCGGCACGGTGGCGTTGCAGTAGGCGTACAGGAGCTTGGCGCCGTGGCGGATGATCCCACCGTGCTCCTGGTCCACGCCGGGCAGGAAGCCGGGGACGTCCAGAAGGGTGATGATCGGGATGTTGAACGCGTCGCACATCTGGACGAAGCGGGCGGCCTTCTCGGACGCCTCGATGTCCAGCACCCCGGCCAGCGCCTGCGGCTGGTTGGCCACGATCCCGACGACCTGGCCGTCGAGGCGGGCGAGCGCGCAGATGATGTTGCGGGCCCAGCGCTCGTGGATCTCCAGGTAGTCGCCGTCGTCGACGAGCTCCTCGATCACCTGGTGCATGTCGTACGGGCGGTTGCCGTCGGCCGGTACCAGGTCCAGGAGGACGTCGCCGCGCCGGTCGGCCGGGTCGTCGCTCTCGACGGTGGGCGGGTTCTCCCGGTTGTTGGAGGGCAGCATCCCGATGAGGTAGCGGACCTCGGCGATGCACGTCTCCTCGTCGTCGTACGCGAAGTGCGCGACGCCGGAGGTCTCGGCGTGCACGTCCGCGCCGCCGAGGCCGTTCTGGGTGATCTCCTCGCCGGTGACCGCCTTCACGACGTCCGGGCCGGTGATGAACATCTGCGAGGTCTCACGGACCATGAACACGAAGTCGGTCAGCGCCGGGCTGTAGGCCGCGCCGCCCGCGCACGGGCCGAGCATCACGCTGATCTGCGGGATGACACCCGAGGCGCGCGTGTTGCGCTGGAAGATACCGCCGTACCCGGCGAGCGCGGAAACGCCCTCCTGGATACGGGCGCCCGCGCCGTCGTTCAGCGACACCAGCGGCGCACCGGCCGAGATGGCCATGTCCATGATCTTGTGGATCTTCGTGGCGTGGGCCTCGCCCAGCGCCCCGCCGAAGATCCGGAAGTCGTGCGCGTAGACGAAGACCGTGCGGCCCTCGACCGTGCCCCAGCCGGTGATGACCCCGTCGGTGTACGGCTTCTTGGCCTCCAGGCCGAACCCGGTCGCCCGGTGGCGGCGGAGCTGCTCGACCTCTTTGAACGAGCCCGGGTCCAGCAGCAGCTCGATGCGCTCGCGCGCGGTCAGCTTGCCCTTGGCGTGCTGCGCCTGGGTCGCGCGCTCGCTGGGGCCGCGCCGGGCCTGCTCACGCAGGGCCAGCAGTTCGGCCACCCGGCCACGCGTATCGCTCGGCTGCTCACCCTGGGTTTCGTCCACAACGGTCATGCATCGACCCTACGAACCCCGACCCAGAAATCGTGCCGTCGACTCCGTACAGTCTCCTGCCCGGTTTCGTGGTGGGAGTGAACAGAACCATCCCGCCGGGCACGCGATCCACCAGCGAAACGCCGCTCTACGTTGTGAGAACCCCACAAAGGGTCGATGTGCCGTGGGCCACATGCGCCTGAGGGGGCCCGAAGGCCCCCTCAGTATGGACCAGCAGTGTTCAGCTGGGCTCCACCACGCCTGGGTCATTGTTCGACCGGGGTTCAACCTCCGCAGTGGAAGCGGGCGTTGCCCCAGTCGGCGTGGTCGTTGCCGTTGCCGTCACCGCCGTCGTCGACGACCAGCTCGACGTACCGCGCTCCGGTGACGTCGGCGGTGAGCTTCCAGGCCGGGTCGGCGGCCCCCAGGACCGGTGACTTCACCTTCTCCGTCCCGTCGGCGGTGACGGAGAACCGCACGCTGCCGCGCGTGGCCTGGACGTCGTCCACCCCGACCTCGGCGGTGAAGGAGGTGCACTTCCCGCCCAGGTAGTAGCGGATCTTCGCCGGGGCGTGGGTGCCGATCCCCTTGGCGTACGCGACGCCGCCGATGCTCAGCGGCCTGCCGTCGCCGGTCCCGGTCTCCCCGTTGGACTGATCGCGCTCCACGGGTCCCCAGCCGTTCTGGGAGGCCGTCCAGTCCAGGTCGCTCGCCCAGCTGTCCTGCGTGGGCGGCGGCGGCAGGGTGCGTACGGAGGTCTGCGCGCCGAGCGTGCGCGGGGAGCCCTGGACGGCGTACGTGGCTTCCGCGCCCAGCTGGTACGTCTTGTAGGCGGCGTCCACCGGCGGGGTGACCCGCCAGCTGCCGGTGACCTTCGCGCCCGGGGCGACGGAGTCGAAGGCGACCGGGCCGACCGCCTCGGCCTGCCACCCCTCGGGCACGGTCAGCGCCAGCTTCACGCCGGTGGCGGCGCTCGCTTCGTCGTTGCCGAAGGTGGCCTTCACGGTGTTCGGGGCGCCCGGCTCCAAGGTCTCGGTGTCGGCGGCGACACCGAGCGTCCCGCAGACCGCCTCCTGCCCGGCGGGGGCGGGCCCGAGGTCGGTCACGGTGAACCCGTCGAGCACGAAGTCCGCGCCCTCGGGGGCTCCGGCCCGCTTCCGCAGCCCGGTCCAGGTGTCACCGCAGCCCGCGGTGAGGGTCTGGGTGAAGCGGCCGGTGGTGCGCTGCTGCCCGATGGGGGTGGTGCGGGTCTCGGTGGAGGTGGCCTTGCCGTCGGCGACCCGGTCGTAGCCGTCGACCCAGCTGTAGGCGCCGGCGTGGCTGGACTGGTAGTCGAAGGCGACCTGGTAGCGGTGGCCGTCCTGCATCGGGACGGTCCAGGGGGCGGTGCGGTAGACGAGCCCGGTGTTCTCCTCGTGGGACTTGAGGGACTCCTTCTCCCCGAGCACGTCGTCGATCAGCTTCCCGTTCCAGCCGGACTGCGTGTACGCGGCGTTCAGCTGGGAGATGTGGGTGCGGGGGTCGGTGGAGCCGCCCGCGTTGCCCTTGAGGAAGGGGCCCCAGCCCTGGTCGACCGCCTCGAAGTCCTCGTACACGAGGGTGCCGGGCCGGGTGGCCGGGGCGTTCTCGACGATCCGTACGTCATCGGCGCGGACCGTCGCCGGGGAGCCCGCCGCCGCCTCGATGCGCAGGGTGGTGCGGCCGTTCGCCGGGGCGGTGAAGGTGACCTTGGCGCGCTGGAAGCGGGTGCCGTGCCAGTCGGAGGCGGCGACGAAGTCCTCGGCCGTGGAGCGTTCGACGGCCACGGACTTCCCGCCCGCGCTCAGCACCGTACGGCGGGACTGGCCGGACTCCACCTCGATCAGGGCGGAGGCGGTGTACCGCTTGCCGGGCTTGAGGCCGGTGACGGGCTGGGAGAGGGCGGCCGTGGCGGTGCCGGAGAGGGCGGCGCTGTTGCGGCCCTGGCCGTCGGTGTCCCGTACGGCCGTTCCGGTCTTCGTCCAGCTCTTCAGCGTACGGTCGTTGAAGCCGGGGTCCTTGAGGGGTGTGCCCTGGCCCCAGTCGGCCGTGGCTGCCCGGGGCGCCTGGCTCGGGTAGAGGACGTAGGGCTGTCCGGCGGTGGCGGTCAGCGTGATCCTGCCGTTCACCGGGCGGACCTTGGCGGTCTTCTCGCGGCCGTTGTCGGTCAGTTCGTAGACCGTGTAGGGGCCCTTGCCGGGCACCTCCCAGGTGCTGGTGCCGCCGGTCTCGCTGTAGTGGTAGAGCTTCTTCCCGCCGTTCCACGGCAGCAGGTAGTCCGTGCCGCTGAGCACCTTGCGGCCCTGGTCGTAGAAGGTCCGCTTCCCGTCCTCGACCGTGCCGCGCACACCGCCGGTGAAGGTGAGGTCGTTGCCGTCCCAGCGGGTGATCTTCTGCTGCTGGAGGTACTTGGCGGGGAGGTTCTTCTGCCAGATGTTGGCGGTGAAGGCGTTCCAGTCGGTCTCGCCGGTCCACCCCTCGAAGTCCTCCAGGACGCTCTGGCCGAGGACCGGGTGGTTGTTCCAGATGTCCTTCTCGCCGTTGCGGATGAACCGGATGATCTGCGAGTTGAGGCCCTTGTTGGTGGCCCCGCCGTAGTTGAGGTCGTTCGCCCAGTGCGACCAGAGCGAGGCGCGCTCGAACTTGTCGGCCCACTCGGTGCCGACGGTCCAGCCCTGCTTCTGCACGGACTGGATGGTCTTGTCGGCGATCCAGCCGTGGGAGTAGTAGACGTCGATGTAGAGGAAGCTGAGGTTGCGGTCCGTCTCGTTCCGCAGTTGCTGGAAGCGCTTGGCCAGGTCGCCGCTGTTGATGTCGCGGCGCTGGTCGATGTAGTAGCTCTGGTTGAGCCAGTTCCAGCCGGGCTTGGCCTTGTCGACGAGCTGCTCGCTGAAGGCCTTGGCCTCCGGGTAGGACTCGGTGGCGTTGACGTGGACGCCGAAGGTGGCGCCCCACTTCTTGCCCTGCTTGAGGAGGGTGTTGAGGTCCTTGAGCCCGCCGGCCCGCTTGTTGTAGTTGCCGCCGTAGTCCGGGTGGGCGGAGTCATGGCCCTCGGAGCCGTACCCCTTGAGGACGGCGAGCTGGCCGAGGCCGTCGGTGGCCTGCGAGATCCGCTTGACGTCGTCGAGGGTGCGCAGGAAGGGGTGGGTGGCCTGGCTGGCGAAGTTGAACGGGATGTGGGTGACGACCCGGTCGGCGGTCTCCTCGCTGCCGGGGGCGGTGATGCCGATGGAGCGGAAGGCGATGGCCCCGTCCTGCCAGTCGACGGCCCGGTCCCCGTTGGCGTCCGGGGTGATGACGACCTTGGCCCAGGGCAGGTTCTCGCCGCTCTCCGGCGTCTGTGCGCCCTCGCCCCGGTAGGTCCACTGGCCGGAGCTGACGCCGACCCGGACGCCGCTGCCGTCGGCCTCGGTGCGGGCCTGGCGCCAGAGGCGGGAGTCGTCGCCGCCGGTGGGGCCTGAGGGCTTGTCGTAGGAGGAGTTGGACTCGACGGCGGCGGCGAGGGAGGAGGTGTTGAGGATCGCGTAGGTGGCGCCGGCGGGGGCGGGGTCGGGCTTGGTGGCGGCGGTGACCTTGGCGAAGACATCGGCGGTACGGGTGGAGTCCGGGTCCAGCGTGGTGAACGCGGTGGCGGCGCCGGGTTCGGTGGAGCCGACGGAGATCAGGTCGTGGCCGGGGATGTCGATGGTCCCCACCCGGAAGGCGGCGGTGTCGCGGACGGCGGTCACCTTGAAGGTGGTGGTCCGGCCGGAGACGGTGAGCGAGGCGTCGATCTCCACGCCGGGCAGGCCGGGGAAGGTGAGGGTGTAGCGGGCGGAGGAGCCGTTGACCTTCGGCGCGGCCTTGAGCTTCACCGGGCGGGCGGTGCCGTTGAGGGTGACGGCGGTGACCGGCCGCGTACTGCCGAGGAGCTGCTTGCCCCCGGCCCGGTCGGTGTACGAGAGGACGCGCGGGAAGTCGTCGGCCACGGCGACGGTGAGCTGGGACGAGCCGATGGTGACGGAGCCGCTGGACTTCGCCGCCCCGGCCGGTGGGGCGGAGGACGGGTCGGCGGCGGCTGCGGCGGGGAGGGCGGTCCCCACGAGCGCCAGGACGGCGGCTGAGGCGACGGCGACCAGGCCGGCGGAGGGGAATCTTGGCGACATGGCCCCTGAGTAGCCGTCGTGTCGGGACACCGTCAACGCATGTCGGTGCCAGGGGCCGTCTCCGTCCAACAACCGTGTTCCGTAAGTCCAAGTGGCCCGGGCACCGACCACGACCGGCTTCCCGTTCACCTCTTGGCCGCTGCCGCCTCCGTACGGTCACGGTTCGCACCCGCTCGGTTCCGGCAAGTACCGCTTCCGGGCGTCGAGTTGTGAGGACCCGGAATTTTTGAGAGCGCTCTCAGCCATAAGTCTTGACGGCCGCTCCACCCCTGGCGAGAGTGGTGCGCACTCCCGCAGACACCCCCACTGTCCGGTCTCTCCCCACCCCGCCCACGACCTGACCCCACGACCCGTCTGCGGCCCCCACACACTCGGGAGTTCCCTCGTGATTTCACGCCGAATGTTCCTGACCGGCGCCGCCGCCTCGGCCGCCGCGCTGACGTACCCCGCCTGGGGCACCGCCCTCAGCCCGCGCGCCTCGGCCGCGCCCGCCACCTGCGAAATCGCCCTGGAGAACAAGTCGTTGCCGGGCACGGTGCACGCGTACGTCACCGGCCATGAGCTGGGCACCGACCGCTGGGTGCTGCTCCGGCCGAACGGCGAGGTCTACCGCCCCGACTCCCCCGGCGCCCCGCAGACCCCGCTCCCGGTGGACTGCGCGATCCCGCTCAACGGCGCGGGCGCGGCCCCGGTGGTGCTGACCCTGCCGCAGATGTACGGGGCGCGGGTCTACTTCGTCCGGGACGACAAGCTGGACTTCTTCCTCAACCCGGGCCCCTCGCTGGTGGAGCCCGCCTTCGCGACGCCGACGGACCCGAACTACGGGCGGACCTGGGCGTTCGCCGAGTTCACGTTCAACACCGAGCAGCTGTACTCCAACATCAGTTACGTGGACCTGATCACCGCCCTCCCGATCGGCATCACGCTGGAGGGCGACGGCACCCATGTGGTGGCCCCCCACCCCGAGGGTGCGGCGGAGCGGATCGCCGAGGACCTCATCGCCCAGGCGGCCGCCGACGGGCAGCCGTGGGACAAGCTGATCACCCGGGGCGACGACGGCAAGGTGCTGCGGGTCATCTCGCCGCAGAACATCATGGCGCCGTACTTCGACCGGCCCGCCGAGATGCCGTTCCGGGACCTGTTCGCCGCCCAGATCGACGAGGTCTGGGAGAAGTACCGCTCCGAGGACCTGCGGATCGACCTCCAGGGCGGCCGGGGAACACTGGCGGGCCGGGTCAGCGGTGACGTGCTCACCTTCGAGGGCGGGCACACGTTCACCAAGCCGGAGTCGAAGGACATCTTCACCTGCAACCACGGGCCGTTCACGAACAACCCGGGTGACTCCGACGACAAGAAGGCGATCCTGGCGCGGCTGGCGGCGGGCTTCAACCGGTCGATCATGCTGAGCCACCCGAGCCAGCCGAACGGCACGTCGGTGTCGGACTACTACAAGACGCCGGTGACCAACCACTGGTCCCGCGTGGTCCACGCCAACAGCCCGATCGGCTACGCGTTCCCGTACGACGACGTCCGCCCGGACGGCGAGCCGGACGTCTCGGGCGCGGCGCACGACGGGAACCCGCGCCGCTTCACGGTGAGCGTGGGGGCCTGACGGCCGTCGCGACCAGCAGGTGAGTGCCCTCCGCCGGACCCGGCCGGCGGAGGGCACTCGTCTGTCCGCACGCGGTCTCCAGGGAGACGGCCTTCGGGGAAGCGGCCCTCAGGAAGGCGACACACCATCAATTCATACTATTCGCGGCATCCTTGACATTCCTTCCAGCGTCCCGGAACCGTTTCGTATGCGAAAGAACATCCGTGGCCGAAAGGCCGGACTCCCCCGCCGCACACTCGCGGCACTCGCCGCCGCCTTCCTGCTGGCGGCGCCCGCCACCGCCCACGCCACCGCACCCCCGCCGCCCACCGCGGCCCAGGGCCTGCGGGCCTTCCAGCAGAGTTACGGCCTCGCCCCCACCGGCCAGGTGGACCCCGCGACGGCCCACCTCCTCAAGACGGCCCCGGACAGCGAGCTGCGCGCCGCCTTCGCCGACCCGTCCGACCTCGGCCCGGAACAGCTCGCGCACGCGCGTACGGTCATCGGCGTCGGGAAGGGGGCGGACATCGCGGAGCAGGGCCAGGTGATCGCCCTGATGACGGCCATGCAGGAGTCGAAGTTCGTCAACTACACGACCCCGGTGGACCACGACTCGCTCGGGATCTTCCAGCAGCGCCCGAGCATGGGCTGGGGCACGGCGAAGCAGATCACCCACGTCCCGACCGCGTCGAAGTCCTTCTACGGGCTGCCGTCGCCGACCAGTAATCCGGGGCTGCTCCAGATCGAGGGCTGGGAGTCGATGGAGCCGGGCAAGGCGTGCCAGGCGGTGCAGCGGTCGGCGCACCCGGACCGATACGCGCAGTGGGAGCGGTTCGCCCGGGATCTGCTGGAGCGGGAGGGGCCGACGGTGGATCCGGTCGACTGAGCCGGTACGGATGTGGGCCGCCCTCTCCTGCCAGGGCGGCCCACACGGCGACACCCGACACTGGCTCTCCGATGCGAGGAAAGGTTGAAACTTGAACAAGATGGAGCTACAGTCAAACTCGTTGAAGGTTGAACAACACCGACGACAGCACCGCTCGCACACGTCCCCCGAGGAGGAGCCATGGCTCTGTTCACCCGCAAGTCGACCGCCGCCACCCCGACCACCGTCGCCGAGGCCCCCGCGGTGGACCCGGCACTGGCCGCCCTGACCGGCGTCTACACCATCGACCCGGCCCACAGCAGCATCGGCTTCACCGTGCGGCACGCGATGGTCACCAACGTGCGCGGCTCCTTCGGCGAGCACGAGGGCACCCTGACCCTGGACGGCACCGACCCGGCGAACTCCTCCGCCGCCATCGACGTGAAGATCGCGAGCGTCGACACCGGCATCGCCGACCGCGACGGCCACCTGGTCAGCGGCGACTTCTTCGACGCCGAGAAATTCCCCCTGATGACGTTCCGCTCGACGCGCGCCGAGCAGCTCGGCGGCGAGGCGTACCGGGTCACCGGCGACCTGACCATCAAGGACGTCACGCGCCCGCTCTCCATCGACCTGGAGTTCAACGGCTCCGCCACCGACGTCTACGGCAACGAGCGCGTCGGCTTCGAGGGCAGCGCGGACATCCTGCGCTCCGACTGGGGCCTGACCTGGAACGCTGCGCTGGAGACCGGCGGGGTCATGGTCAGCGACAAGGTCAAGCTGAACTTCGACATCTCCGCGATCAAGGCGGCGGCGCCGCAGGCGTGACCACCCGCGTGACCCCTGGCCGCACGGGGCGGCCGTAGAGTCGGGAAAGCGGCCGAAGCCAGTTGCGTTGGCTTCGGCCGCTTCTCCATGCCGCGTGGTCGCGGCACCCGTCAGGTCAGGCGGCGCCGCAGCCACCAGGCGCAGAACCCGGCGAGCAGGCCGGCCAAGGCCAGGAAGAGGCCCGTCTCGATCCACTGGAAGGCCCAGTAGCGGTCGGCCGGCTGGTACGCCACCTCCACACGCAGGTCCGATGCGGCGAAGCAGCCCATCGGATCGATCTCGCGCAGGGCACACCCCTCGGCTCCACGGGCCTCCTGCCCCTCCGCGTCGCGCACCGGGGCGGCCCCGGACGTCACCCACGTACCGGCCTTCATCAGGCCCACCGTCACCTGCGCCATCTCCCCGTCGCCCGAGAGCATGACCTGCTGGGCGCTCCACTCTCCCCCGCCGTCCCGGTCCGACGGCAGGCCACCGAGCGAGCTGAGGGCGACCTCCGTGCGCTCCGGGGTCATGAAGTGCGGGCGGATCACGTACGGCACGAGGATCTGGACCGCGACGAACAGCACGAGCGTGGCGGCCATCGCCGGGACCGTCCTGCGGATCACCAGCCCGGCGGCGGCCCCGGCCGTGAAGGCGAAGGCCGCGTAGGCGAGGGGGACGATGCCCCGGCCGTCGAAGACCAGGGGGGTGAAGCGGTCGCTGTTGACCTGGTCCAGCGGCGACGCCCACCAGGTCACCAGGGCGCTGAGCAGCCCCGTGACGGCCAGCACGACCGAGCCCACGGCGGCGAGCTTCACGGCGAGCCAGCGGGTGCGGCTGATGCTCTGGTTCCAGATCAGGCGGTGGGTGCCGGTCTCCAGCTCCCGGGCGATCAGGGGCGCGCCCCAGAAGATGCCCATGAGCCCTGGGACGGCGATCACCAGGCTGGTGACGAAGTACGAGAGGACGTCGTACTGCGTGACGAACGCGTTCCTCGCCGCCTCGCAGTCGCTCCCGCAGCCGCCGACGGTGCTGTCGTAGGTGTCCCGCATCTGGAGGCCGGTGATCAGGAGTGCCGCCGCGACCACGGCGAGTGCGGCCAGCGCCACGACCGCCTGGACGCGGCACTGACGCCAGGTGAGCCAGATCATCGCTGTGCCTCCTGTGCGGACCGGTGGGCGGGGGTGGTCCTGCCCTCGGCCATGTACGTGAGGACCAGGTCCTCCAGGTCGAGGGGGTCCAGGACCCAGGCGGGGTCGTGGACGGGGGTGTCGGCCCGCACGATGAAGGTGCTCTGCCGTTCGGTGTGCGTGGCCCGCAGGACCTGGAGCCCCGCCGGCAGGCTGTCCGCCTCGCGGCGGGCGGTGGTGAGGCGGAAGTGGCTGCCGAGCAGGTCGTCGACGTCCCCGGCGATCTGGACCCGGGAGGCGACCAGGGATATGAGGTGGTCGCAGACCCGTTCCAGGTCGGATACCAGGTGCGAGGAGAGGATGACGGAGGTGCCGTGCTCGGCGACGTACTCCATGAGTCCCTGGAGGAACTCGCGCCGGGCCAGCGGGTCCAGGGCGGCGACGGGCTCGTCCAGGATCAGCAGGTCGGGGCGTTTGGAGACGGCCAGCGTCAGGGCGACCTGGGCCCGCTGACCGCCCGACAGCCGGCCGACCCGCTGGGCGGGGTCCAGGCCGATCTCCTCGATCCGCGCCGCGGCGAGCTTCGCGTCCCAGGCCGGGTTGAGGCGGGCCCCGAGCTTCAGGTGGTCGGCGACGGAGAGCTGGGCGTACGTGGGGGTGTCCTGGGCGACGAATCCGACCCGGGCGAGCTGTGCCGCGCCGGAGCCGGGGCGTCCGCCGAGCACCTCGATGGTGCCGGAGGTCGGGGTGATCAGCCCGCACGCGAGCTGTAACAGGGTCGACTTCCCGGCCCCGTTGGGCCCGACCAGGCCGACGACGCGCCCGGGCGGCACGCTGAGGGTGCAGTCCGCGAGGGCCTGGCGGCGGCCGTACCGCTTGCCCAGGCCTCGGGCTTCCAGAATGACGGTCATCGCGTGGTCATTGCTCCTTTTCGGTGGAGGGGGGTTCGGCAGGCGTACGGAAAGTGGTCAGGAACAGGGCCTCGATGCTCTCCTCGTCCAGCCCCGCGCTCCGGGCCCGCTCCAGCCAGCGGGCGAGCTCCTGCCGCAGGGGCTCGTGCTCGGAGAGCGACGCGTCGCTGAGGGTGCTGGACACGAAGGTGCCCACCCCGGGCTTCTTGCTGACCAGGCCCTCGTACTCCAGCTCGCGGTAGGCCTTGAGCACGGTGTTGGGGTTGATCGCCACCTTGGCCGCGACCTCCTTGACCGTGGGGAGCCGATCCCCCTCGAACAGCAGGCCGAGCCGCATGGCTCGCCGCACCTGGTGGACGAGTTGCAGGTACGGCGAGACGCCGGACCGGGCGTCGAGGTGAAACTCGATCACCGTCTCCTCTATTCATCTAGGTTGCTAGCACTATAGGACTGTAGCGTCTGTGCGTCTGTCAACACCCGTCGCTCGCCGGGCTGTTGGATTCCAGCGCTCACCCCGCCAGCGGCTCAAGGCGCCCGGCGGTGGCACCTCACAGGCCGATCTGACCCTGGCCGACGGCAAGCACCTCCGCCTCCAGCTGGCCCGCGAGCACGGCGGGTGGTGGGGGTACGCGCTGGCTCCCGCCGGCCGATTCGGGGGCGTAGGCGAAAAAGCGGCGCGCCCCGCACCCGGGAGATCACGGGTGCGGGGCGCGCTGTCGTAGGTGGGAGCACAGGCGTACGGGCCTGTCATGCCCGCGCGTACGGAGGTTACTTCTTGACCTTCTCCGCGAAGAGCGGCACGACCTTCTCCAGGGCGTACGAGACGGAGAGCACGGAGTCCGTGGCGAACGCCTGCGAGATGATCTGGTCCTCGAAGATCAGCGCGTTCCCGGCCTTCACCGACGGGACCGCCTTGTACAGCGGGTCGTTGCTGATGTCCGTGGCGGGGATGCCGATCGGGGTCATCACCGTGAGGTCGGCGTCCAGGAGTTCGAGGTTCTCCTTGGAGATGGAGACGGAGAAGCCCTCGCCGGCCTTGGCCTCGACGGCCGGGCTGTTCTTGAAGCCGAGGCGCTCGACGAAGTCGACCCGGCCGGTACCGCCGACGTACGCGCCGTAGCCCTCGGAGGTGCGCGAGCCGAGCACGATCGTGGCGTCCTTGAACTCGGGGTGCGCCTTCGCCGCCGCCTCGAACTTCTTCTCGGTCTCCGCGATCAGCTCCTTGCCCTTCTCGGGCACGCCCATCGCGGCGGCGATCATCGTGGTCTGCTGCTCCCACGAGATCTTGTACTGGTCGCCGTCCTTGGGCACGCCGACGGTCGGGGCGATCTTCTTCAGGGTGTCGTACCGGGTCTGGTCACCGCTGGACTTGGTATCCAGGATGAGGTCCGGCTGGAGGGAGGCGATCTTCTCGAACTCCGGCTCCATCGTGCCGATGAGCTCGGGGGCCTTGTCGTACATGCCCTTCGCCCACGGGCCGACGCCCTCGCCGCCGAACGGCAGCCAGTCGCTCGCCCCGACCGGCTGGCCGCCGAGCGCGAGCACGGTCTCGGCGTCGCCCCAGCCGAGCGCGACGATCCGCTTGGGCTGCTTGTCGACGGTGACCTCGCCGAACTTCGTCGCGACCTTGGCGGGGAAGGCGCCTTCGGAGGCGGCGGGGGACGCTGAGCCGGACGTGTCGGAGGAGGAGTCGTCCGACGCACCGCAGGCGGAGACGCCGACGAGGAGGGCGGCGACGGCACCGGCCATCAGGACGGGGGTGCGGCGGGGGCGCCGGGAAGCGGAGGGGTTCATGCCCTTTAGGTTAGCCTCACCTAATGACAACGGTGCCATCGGGTGGGCCGTAGGGTTTCAGGCCGCCGGGTTCTTCACATGGTGGCGGCCCAGCGGTACCACCATCGGGGTGGCCGACGCCGGGTCCTCGATCACCGAGCAGCGCATCCCGAAGACCTCGCCGACCAGCTCCTCCGTCACGATGTCGACGGGCCGCCCCTCGGCCAGGATCCGCCCGGCCTTCATGGCGATCATGTGGTCCGCGTACCGGCAGGCCAGGTTCAGATCGTGCAGGACGGCGACCATCGTGACGCCGCGCTCGCGGTTGAGGTCGGTGAGCAGGTCGAGGACGTCGAGCTGGTGGCTGGCGTCCAGGAACGTCGTCGGCTCGTCCAGCAGCAGGATGTCCGTACGCTGCGCCAGCGCCATCGCGATCCACACCCGCTGGCGCTGCCCGCCCGAGAGCTCGTCCACCGGCCGGTCCGCCAGCTCCAGGACGTCGGTGGAGAGCAGCGCCTGTGCGACCGCCTCGTCGTCCTCGGCGCCCCAGCGGCGGAACCAGCCCTGGTGCGGGTAGCGGCCGCGGCCGACCAGGTCGGAGACGGTGATGCCCTCGGGCGCGGTGGGGCTCTGCGGCAGGATGCCGAGGACGGCGGCGACCTCCTTGGTCGGCATCTCCTGGATGGACCGGCCGTTCAGGAGCACCGCCCCGGCGGAGGGCGCGAGCAGCCGGGCCATGGCCCGCAGCAGGGTCGATTTGCCGCAGGCGTTGGGGCCGACGATGACCGTGATGCGCCCGGGCGGGACGGTGACGCTCAGGCCGGGGACGATCTCCCGGTCGCCGTAGCCGAGCCGGACGTCCCGGGCTTGAAGAGTGTGCTCAGCCACGACCGGGCCACGCCTTTCGTCATCCTTCTGGACTGTCTGCTTCGTCATCTCAGCCGCCACTCCCCACGCGGTTGGCGCGGGCCAGGAGCAGGAGCAGGTACGGCGCGCCGATGATGCTGGTGACCACGCCCACCGGCAGCTGGACGGAGGGCAGCATGTGCTGGGCCGCGAAGTCGGCGACGAGGACCAGCAGCGCGCCGGTCAGGGCCGCGTGGGGCAGGGCGGCGCCCCGGCCCGGGACCAGGCGGCGCGCGATCGGCGCGGCGACGAAGGCCACGAACCCGACGGGCCCGGCCGCCGCCGTGGCGACCCCCGCCAGCGCCGTGGCGCACCCGAGCAGGGCGAGCCGGCTCGGCTCCACCTTCGTACCGAGTCCGGCGGCGGCGTCGTCCCCGAGCTGGAGGGGCCGCAGGGCGTGCGCGGCGACGGCGGTGAGCGGGACGAGGAGGGCGAGCGCCCCGAGGATCGGCCAGAACTGGCCCCAGGAGCGCCCGTTGAGGCTGCCCGCGAGCCAGCGGAAGGCCTCCTGGGCGTCGGTGACGTCGGAGCGGGCCATCACGTACCAGACGACGCTGGAGAGCCCCATGCCGACGCCGATCCCGACGAGGACGAGCCGCTGCCCGGCGACGCCCTGCCGCCAGGCGAGCACGTAGATCGCGGCCCCGGCGGCGACCGCACCGGCCAGCGCGCTCGCGGAGAGGGCGAGCCCGCTGACCTGGAAGAGGAGGGAAGCGGTGACGGCGACGGCGCTGGCTCCGGCGCTGATGCCGATGAGGTCGGGGCTGGCGAGCGGGTTGCGCAGCACGGTCTGGAAGACGCCGCCGGAGAGCCCGAACGCGGTGCCGACGAGGACCGCGAGGAGGGCGCGGGGCAGCCGCAGCTCCAGCACGACGAACTGCGAGCCGCCGTCACCGCCGCCGAGGAGGGTCTCGACGACCTTGCCGATCGGCATGACCATGTCGCCGACGCTGAGCGAGAGGCCGAAGACGGCGACCACGGCGACGAGCAGGGCGGTGGCGACGGTGACGGAGCGGCGGCGCCCCCGTCCGCGTACGGCGTTGACGTGCCGTACGGCATCGGCGAGCCGGTCCGCGCCTGCGTCCTTGGCGACGAGGCTCACAGTTCCACCAGCTTCCTGCGCCGGACCAGCCAGATGAAGGGGATGCAGCCGATCGCGGCGGTGATCACGCCGACCTGCACCTCGCCGGGCGGGGCGATCACCCGGCCGATGATGTCGGCGACGAGCAGCATGATCGGGGCGAGCACCATGCTGTACGGGAGCACCCAGCGGTAGTCAGGCCCGGTGATGAGGCGGGCGGCGTGCGGGACGGCGAGGCCGACGAAGCCGATGGGCCCGGCGACGACGGTGGCGGCGCCGCAGAGCACGACCACGGCACCGGCGGAGACCATGCGGGCGACCCCGACCCGCTGGCCGAGGCCGCGCGCGAGGTCGTCGCCGAGGGAGAGGGCGTTGAGCTGCGGCCCGAGGGCGAGGGCGAGGACGGCCCCGACGAGGATGAACGGGGAGACCTGCCAGAGCACCTCGGAGGGGCGGGCGGTCAGCGCCCCGAGCTGCCAGAACCGGAACTGGTCGTAGCTCCCACGGTCCTGGAGCAGGATCGCGCTGGTGACCGAGGTGAGGACGGCGCTGGTCGCGGCGCCCGCGAGGGCCAGCTTGACCGGCGTCGCGCCCTCCCGGCCGAGCGAGCCGACCCCGTAGACGAGGAGGGCGGCGAGCAGCGCGCCGAGGAAGCCGAACCAGATGAACTGGGTGGCGACGGTGAAGCCGAGCAGCGTGATGGAGCAGACGACGGCGACGGAGGCGCCGGCGTTGATGCCGAGGAGCTGGGGGTCGGCGAGGGGGTTACGGGCGACGCCCTGCATGACGGTCCCCGCGAGGCCGAGCGCCGCACCGGCGAGCAGCCCGGCGACGGTCCGCGGGATGCGGACCTCCTGGATGACGAGCTGGGCCTTGACGGTGAGGTCGGGGTCGAAGACGCCGGGGAGGACGTCGCGGAACGGCACGTCCCCGGAGCCGACGGCGAGGCTCGCCACGACGACGAGGACCAGCACACCGAGGGCGGCCAGGAGCCCGAGGGCGAGGACGGGCCGGCTGCGCCTGGCCCGCGCTTCCTTCGTGCCGCCGCCCGCCGGTTTCTCCTTCGCCAGGAGGGTCGAGCCGCTCACGGCCCGGCCACCGGGACGGCGGCGACCGGAATACGGTTGTGCACGGTGTCTCACCCTTGCTCATCGGCGCGTTCGGGCAGGGGGCGCCCCGGCGCGCGGCCGTCCGCACCCGGGCACCCCGAAGAAGGCAGGACAGGGGGCCCAAAGTAAGGTCACCCTAACAGCGCCGGTCCGCCCCCACACCGCCGCACCCCACGAGCCCGGAGCGCTTCCTTGCCGTACGCCGCCGACCCCGACGCCGCCCCCTCGCCCTACGGCCCCTCTTCCGGCCCGCTGGCCGGGGCCGTACCCCTGGGCTCGGCGGAGGAGCTGCGCGAGATCCTGGGCACCCCGCACCCGATCGTGATCGACAAGGTCCACGACCGGCTCACCGAGGACGACCTGGACCTGCTGGCCCGCTCCCCGTTCTGCGCGGTCTCCACGTCCGACGCCGCCGGCAACTGCGACGTCACCCCGCGCGGCGACGGCCCCGGCTTCACCCACGTCCTGGACCCCGGCACCCTGGCCCTCCCCGACCGCCCGGGCAACCGCAGGGCGGACAGCTTCCACAACATCCTGTCCAACCCGCACGTGGGCCTGCTCTACCTGATACCCGGCGCGATGGACGTCCTCCGCGTCAACGGCCGCGCCCGCATCCTGACGGACGCCCCGTTCTTCGACGCGATGATGCTGAAGGGCCAGCGCCCGAAGCTCGCTCTGGTCGTCGAGATCGACGAGATCTTCCGCCACTGCTCGAACGCGCTGCGCCGGTCGGGGGTGTGGGCGCCTCAGACGTGGGAGGGGTCCGGCGACGGGCCCGCTCCGGCCTGACGGCCACGCGTCCGGCTGACGGCGCCGGACGGCAACCAACCGTCGTACCGGGCCGTCGTACCGGACCGCACGCCAGGTCGTCATGTCGGGCCGCACCGCGCGGACAGCGCAAGGCCCGGTCCACGGCGGCAGCGCGCGGACCGGGCCGGACGAGGCGGGTCGCCTCGGTGGTCCTTCTTACGAGAGGGCCTTCATGGGCTGCCACCCGCCGGTGCCCACGACCTCCGGAGCGCCGACGAGACCGGTCCTGCGGCCCGGGATGAACTCGAGGCCCGCCGTGGCGTTGGCCGTGGTGGTCCACAGGTCCGGCACACCGTCGCCGTTCGAGTCGCCGGAGGCCGTGATCAAGGGCCTGGCGGCGGTCGTCCAGCCGGTGGCGTACGCGGTGCGGTTGGCGTCGGAGGCCAGGGACGCGGGGTCGGTGCCTCCGTCCGGGATGCCGTCGCCGTCGGCATCGCCGTTGCTCCGCCCGTGGTAGAGCCACACCGCCCCGTTGGCGGTGTCGCGGACCACCAGGTCGGCGAAGCCGTCGCCGTCCACGTCGCCCGGCGATGCCAGCTGTCGGTTGCTCCAGCCGGCGGACCCGATCGGGTAGCCCGGCTGGATCGTGCCGCCGGTGTACCCCGGCAGGAACCAGAGCTGGTCACCGATGACCGCGACGAAGTCGGGGTTGGACGACTCCTCACCGGTCGACACGTCCCCGACCGACACGATCTGCTTGATGGTCTTCGGATCCAGGGCCACCTCGGTCTCCGGGTCCGCGAAGAAGTAGACCTCCTGGCGGGTGTCGTCGGTGAACTGCCCCAGCCCGTCGTTGGGGTAGAGCCAGAGCTTGCCGTCGGGCTTCCGTGCGACCAGGTCCTCGTAGTAGTCCTCGGTCCAGTCGCCCCGGTGGGTCAGCAGGGCGCCGCTCCAGTCGGCGGCGGAGTTCTGCAGCACCATGGGCTCGACCCGGCCGTTGCCGGTGCCGGCGTACATCCTCAGCTGGCTCGACCCATCGACGGCGAACATGTCCGGCAGGCCGTCGCCGTTGACGTCTCCCGGCCTGTCCACGACACCGGGGCTCTTCGCGTAGAACTTGTACGGGAGGACCGGGCCGGCGTTCTTGCCCGCGTCGAACGCCTGGACGTACAGCGTGTGCGGGCCCGGGGTGAGCGGGGTGATCCTGACCGAGACGCTTCCGCCCGCGGCGGCCGGCTTCACGGAGTTGGCGGGCGGCGTGCGGTCCAGGCCCCACCGGTACTCGACGATGTCCTTCTCACCCCCCGCTCCGAGGATGAACTCGCCTTCGGTACGCGCCAGGGCGCCCTCTTCGCCCTCGGGGAAGAGGCCGCCCACCGAGGTCACGGTCGGCAGCGCGGAAGGGGCGGTCGGGTCGAACCCGAAGCGGCAGCCGGGGGCTCCCTGCGTCGGTGTCCAGTCGGAGGCGAAATTCGCGTCCGCGACGTCCTCGACCTGGGCCTTCCAGGAGAACTGGCCGTTGCTCGCGCCCTTGTGCTGGTTCAGCAGGGCCTTGGGGACGACGATGCGGGCCTGCACGCCCTTGGAGTCCTTCGCCAGGACGGTCTTGCGGACCTTCTTGTCGAAGATGATCCCCGGAGACACGTCGTGCTTGCCGGTCGCCCAGAGGTGGAACTGCACGTTGACGTCGCCGCCGTCCGGGTCCCAGACCTGGGCGGTCAGGGTCACGTCGGTGTTGCCGAGGGTGACGAATCCGCTGCCGTTGCCGCATTCGTTGGAACCGACCTTGGTGCTGGGCGACGTGTCCAGCGCCCAGGGCGCCTTGGGCAGCCGGTTGAAGTCCACGATCAGCTTGGCGTCCGGCTTGAACTTCTTCCAGCTGTACGGGTCCCTGGCGTCCTCCGAGCTCTGCGGCGCGCGCAGCCCGAAGGTGATGTTCGTCCACTTGCCCGCCGCGGCCTTGACCGCCGCGTCCTTGGCGGTGAAGTCCACGGGCTTGTCGGAGCACCCGACGTTCTCGTTGCCGTGGGCGTAGTCCCGGCGGTCCTGGCGGGTGGACTGGGCGGGCTGCTTGTTCCAGGTGGTGGCGGAGGAGATGCCCCCGGTCAGATACAGCTCGACCGGCTTGGGGGTGCAGGACCAGGAGTGGGTCTGGGTGATCTGGAACTGCGCGTCCACGACCTTCACGCCGGCCAGGAACGTGGAGTCGACGCGGAAGTACGAACGGGCGGTTCCCCCCGTCGAGGACTCGTACCCGACGCGCGCCTCTCCGGTGGTTCCCCCGCTCCAGCCGGTGCCGTTCCAGTAGCTGTCGTTGGGGTGCGGCTTGTAGGCGATGGTCCACGCCTGGCGGTTGCCGGTCATCCGGGGATCGATGTAGACCGGGAACGTGGTCTCCGGCGAGTTGAGCAGCGCCTGGTCGGGCTTGAGGGTCAGCCGCTCCGCGGAGACCTCGACCTCGACGGTGCTGCTGTTCGTGCCGGGCGTCAGGTCGGTCGGGGTCTCGGCCGTCGCGACGGTCCTGACGGCGCTCCGGGCGCCGGACCGCGCGGGAGCGGCGGCCGTCGTGCCGGAGGAGTCCCACATCCGGGCGGTGGAGGTGGCGAACACCGTCTGACCGGCCGGGTTCAGCGCGGTGAGCGTGCCCGCCGCGGGGTCCTGCTTCATGGTGAGACCGTCCGCCCGCAGCCCGAAGTCGAGCTCGGCGAGGTCGGGGTTGTCCGCGGCTTCGGCGGTCTTGACGATGAGGGCCTGGCTGAAGCCGTCGACGCTCGCGGCGACGGCGAGATCGACCCCGGGCAGCACCTCGGGGTAGGTCGCGGTCGAGCCGTCGAGCACCGGGGCCGGCAGCGGTTGTGGCCAGCTGAGGGAGAGATCGCGGCCCTGGTCGGTCAGCGTGACCAGCGGTCCGCTGCCGCCTGCGGAGAAGGTCACCTTCCCGGCCGCCGCCTTCGGGGCGACGCGGCCGGCGACCTCGGTCAGGGTGGTGTCGATCGGCGTCCATACGCCTTCACGCTTGACCCGTACCGGAACGGTGTGCTGTGTGCGGCGGAGGTTTCCGTTCGGCAGGGCGTAGGTCTCGCTGGTGCTGGACCGCTCGGCCGTCAATTCGACCGGCTCTCCGGTGAGTTTCGCTCGTGCGAAGGCGTTTTCCTCGGCACTGGCGGCCTTGGAGACCGACCCGCGCTCCGACTGCCCGGCTGCGGATGCGGCGGTGACGCCGATGGGCGCGAGGCCCAATGAGCTGCCGGCCACCACTGCGGCCAGCGCTATTCGGACAGCACGGAGCGTCGGTCTCTTTCTCACCGTGGATATGTGTGGCATGAGCAAAGCCCCCCAGGACTCCCTGATCAACTGCAATGTCGGGCGAAGAGTACACGTCGGGGGAGGGCGAACTTTGCGGAAGGTTGACCAATCACGGCCATTCTCTGGGTTGTCTCTTGACTTGCAGTCAACTTGAGCCTCCCCCTAATGTCACCCCGTTCGTGTGATCCGTAACGTAAGGTAAGGAAGACTGGTGCGGGAACTACTCCAGCATTTGCGCTATTTGGGGCACTGGCACAGATCCGTGTCTTTGGTGACCTCACTGGTGCTGCTGATCACCTTTGTGCCGAACGATCCCGCCGTAGCGGGCACCGGCAAGGCCCGGCTGGCCGAGCTGGAGCGGGAACGCTCCGTTCCGGGCCGCGACTTCACGGCCGAGCGCCCCCGCGTCAAGAACGACGCCGCCAAGGACTGGATACCCTCCGCCGCCGCTCCCCCCGTGGGCGACTTCACCGTCCAGGTGACGCCTCAGGGCGGTACGGCCGGCGCACCGGCGGCCCGCAAGTCCCTCGCCGCGGCCCCCGAGAAGGACCTCGGCTCGCAGGCTCCCGCCTTCGACGACCTGCCCGTGAAGCTGCGGCAGGTCTCCACGAAGCAGGCCGCGAAGGCCCGTACCACCGCCGCCGTGACGGAGACCCCGGCGCAGGCGGGTACGGCGGCCGAGATCGAGATCAAGAACGGTGCCACCGCCCGGAAGGCGGGCGTCGAAGGGCTCCTGTTCACCGTGGCCCCCGCGCGGACCGAAACGGCCCCGGCGGCGTCGGGAGCCGTCGAGGTCGAGCTGGACTACGCGTCGGTCAAGGACGTCTACGGCGGCGACTGGGGCTCACGCCTGCGCCTGGTCCAGCTTCCCGCGTGTGCGCTGACCACGCCGGAGAAGTCCGAGTGCCGGTCCCGTGCCGAGCTGGGCGGCTCCAACGACGCGGCGGCGCAGACCGTCACCGCCACCGTCGATCTCCGGCAGCCGAAGGCCGCCCGCGCTGCGGCCCCGATGGTGCTGGCCGCCTCGGCCGCCGCGTCGGGCCCCGGGGGCAGCCACGAGGCCACCTCGCTGTCGCCGACCGGCTCGTGGATGGCGGGCAGCTCCTCCGGTGGCTTCGCCTGGTCCTACCCGGTGGAGGCTCCCGAGGTCCCCGGCGGCCCGCAGCCCGAGATCGCGCTGTCGTACTCCTCGCAGAGTGTGGACGGCCGTACGGCCTCCACCAACAGCCAGTCCTCCTGGATCGCGGAGGGCTGGGACTACGAACCCGGCTTCATCGAGCGGCGCTTCCGCTCCTGCTCCGACGACAAGGGCAAGGTCGACGGGAAGGCCCCGAACAACAGCGGCGAGACCGCCGACCTGTGCTGGGGCTCCGACCACGTGGTGATGTCGCTCGGCGGCTCCTCCACCGAACTGGTCAAGAAGGACGGCACGGAGAACGGCAAGGAGGAGTGGCGTCCGGCCGACGACGACGGCAGCAAGCTGGAGCGCAAGACCGGTGCGGACAACGGCGCCAAGGACGGTGAGTACTGGGTCCTCACCGGCACCGACGGTGTGCAGTACCACTTCGGCCTCGACAAGCTGCCCGGCGCGACCACTCAGCGCACCAACTCCGCGCTGACCGTGCCGGTGTTCGGCAACCACCCCGACGAGCCCTGCCACGCCTCCACCTTCGCGGCCTCCGACTGCGCCCAGGCCTACCGCTGGAACCTGGACTACGTCACCGATCCCCTCGGTGACGCCATGACCCTGTGGTGGAACAAGGACATCAACTACTACGGCCAGCACATGAAGGCCGACCAGCAGATCTCCTACACCCGCGCGGCCCACCTGGCCCGGATCGACTACGGACAGCGCGCGAGCGACCTGTTCGGCCGGCTGCCGGCCGGGCGGGTCAACTTCACCACCACCGAGCGCTGCATCCCCTCCACGGGCTTCGACTGCGCCGTGAGCAAGCGGACCGCCGCCAACGCCAAGCACTGGCCCGACACTCCCCTCGACCAGGAGTGCGCCTCCGGGGCGAAGTGCACGGACAAGTACTCACCCACGTTCTGGTCGACCAAGCGCCTGGTCAAGATCGGCACCCAGGTCCTGTCCGGCTCGGCCCTCACCGACGTCGACTCCTGGGACCTGGAGCAGAAGTTCCCGCCCACCGGTGACGGTTCGTCCCCGGCCCTGTGGCTGGAGTCCATCACCCGTACCGGTCACGGTGCCGGAGGCAGTGCCGCCATGCCGAAGGTGACCTTCGCTGGCACGCAGATGGACAACCGGGTCGACGGCGTCGAGGGCCTGCCACCGTTCTCCCGGCTGCGCGTCCACGCCATCGACACCGAGACCGGCGGACGCATCGGCGTCACCTACTCGCCGCGCGAGTGCCAGGTGCTGGCACCGCGGAAGATGCCCGCGTCGCCGGAGAGCAACACGCTGCGCTGCTACCCGCAGTACTGGACGCCGAAGGGCGCCCTGAATCCGCTCCAGGACTGGTTCCACAAGTACGTCGTCGAGCAGGTCCGCGAGGACGACCTGGTCACCGACGCACCGGACAAGGTCACCTCGTACGAGTACCTGGGCTCGCCCGCCTGGGCCTACGACGACGGGGAGTTCACCGAGAACAAGCAGCGCACGTGGTCGCAGTACCGCGGCTACGAGCGGGTGCGCACCCGTCTGGGCGCGGGCGACGAGGTCAAGCAGCTCACCGAGGACCGCTACTTCCGCGGTATGCACGGTGACAAGATGCCCACCGGCACGCGCACCGCGGCGGTCGTGGACTCCCGCGGTGGCAGCGCTCCCGACCTCGGGCACCTCCAGGGCCAGCCGCGTGAGCACATCGAGTACGCCTCCGACGGCGGCCCGGTCGACTCCTCGGTCCTGACCACCGCCTGGGCGGTCCGCACGGCCACCCGGGCCAGGCCCGGCACCACCGCGCTGGAGGCGTGGATGGCGCGCCCGGAGACCGTCTCGACCCGTGAGCGGGTCAAGGGCGAGACCTGGCGCACCTCCACCGAGACCACCACGTACGACGCCTACGGGCTGCCGCGCCAGGTGGACGAGACGTCGCCGGGCGGCAAACGCAGGTGCACGGTCACCTCGTACGCCCGCAACACCGCTCTGCACCTGCTGGAGTCGGAGTCCCGCGAACTGACCACCCTGGGCGCCTGCGGCACCAGCGGCGCCAAGGTCGTCGAGGACAACCGCACGCTCTACGACAACCTCGCCTTCGGGGCCGCTCCGGTCAAGGGTCTGCCGACCGAGGTGCAGGAGCTCAACGCGAAGGGCGACGGTTACATCACCGTCGACAGGACCGCGTACGACATCCACGGCCGTGAGACGGAGAGCTGGGACGCCGAGAACCGCAGGACCTCGGTCGTCAACACGCCGCTCACCCATGCCCGCCCGGTCAAGACGGTCACGACCGACCCGCTCGGCCACACCGAGACCACGGAGTTCGACGCCGTCCGCGGCCTGCCGGTCAAGGAGTCGGACGCCAACGACAAGTCGGCGACCATGCAGTACGACCCGCTGGGCCGACTGCTGAAGGTCTGGGAGATCGACCGGAATCCGGCCACCCAGACCCCGACGGCGACCTACGACTACGCCATCCGTCGCGAAGGCCCCACGGTCGTCACCAGCCGGACGCTCAAGGACAACGGCGAGTACGCCGTCTCCTACGAGATCATGGACGGCCTGCTGCGTGAGCGGCAGACCCAGGACGAGGCGGTGGACGGTCCGGGGCGGATCGTCAAGGACACGTTCTACGACTCGGCCGGCCGCGAGTGGAAGACCAACGACGGCTACTTCCACTCCGCGGAGCCGGAGGCAAAGCTCCTGGAGGTCGGTGACAACGAGGTCCCCTCGCAGAACCGCACCACGTTCGACGGCATGGGCGAGCCGGTCGCGGAGATCACCTACCACCGGGGCAACGAGAAGTTCCGTACCAGCACCGAGCGCGACGGTGACGTCTCCACGGCCGTTCCGCCGAAGGGCGACACCGTCACCGCGACCTTCACCGACGCCGAGGGCCGTACCGAGCGCGTCAGGGAGTACACGAACACCGAGCGCACGACGTGGCGTGACACCGACTACGAGTACGACGACTTCGACAACGTCGTGAAGGTCACCGCCCCGGGTGGAGCGGTGACCCGTTTCGAGTACGACGGGCGCGGGCGACAGGTCTCGCTGACCGACCCTGACGGCGGCAAGACCGTCCTCGCCTACGACGACGCGGACAACGTCGTCTCGACGACCGACCCGCGTAACAACGTCCTGGTCACCACCCGCGACGCCGGCGGCCGACCGACCTCGCTGCGAGTGGGCAGCGAGACCGGTCCCAAGCGGATCGAGTGGACCTACGACACGCTCGGCAAGGGTCTGCCCACGGCGGCCATCCGTTTCGAGAACGGCCGCGAGTACCGCGAGGAGGTCACGGCCTACGACAGCGCGTACCGCGTCAAGACGACCAAGACCGTCATCCCGGCGGAGGAGACCGGGCTGGGCGGCACCTACGAGTACAAGTACGGCTACACCCCCACCGGCAGTCTGGCCTTCGTCCAGCCGCCCGGCGTGGGCGGACTCGTGGGCGAGACGATCGTCTTCCGGTACAACTCGGACGACCTTCCCATCTCGATCGGCGGCACGGCGTCCTACCTCAACGACGTCAAGTACTCGGCGTTCGGTGAGGTCCTGCGCACGGACGCGGGAGTCGCGGGCAGGAAGGTCTACGGGACCCACCTGTACGACGAGTTCACCCGCCGCCTCACCGAGTCCAGCTTCGACCGGTCGGTGAGCCCGGGCCACATCGGCGCCACGCGGTACGCGTACGACGATGCCGGGAACGTCACCCGGATCAAGGACACCCCGGGCGCGGCCGCGCCGGACAGCGGCAAGACTGACACTCAGTGCTTCGTCTACAACCAGCTCCGGCAGATGACGTCGGCCTGGACGGCGAAGGACGACTGCCAGGCTCCCGCGTCCAAGGACACCGTCGGGGGGCCGGACCCCTACTGGCAGACGTACGCCTTCGACGAGGCGGGCAACCGCAAGCAGCTCGTCGACAAGGACACCACCGGCGACACCGCCAAGGACGTCACCCGAACGTACACCTACGGCAAGCCCGGCGTCGGCGGCCCCAACGCCCTCGCCGATGTCACGTCGACGGGTCCCGGTGGCACCCGGGTCCAGTCCTTCGGCTACGACGAGGCCGGCAACACCACGAGCCGGCAGCACAACGGGGTCACGCAGACCCTGGAGTGGAACGTCGAGGGGGATCTCGCCTCGGTGTCCGAGCCGTCGGGGAGCGGCGTCAAGAAGACGTCCTACCTCTACGGGGCGGATGGCGGGCGGCTGATCCGCTCGGCTTCCGACGGCAGCAAGACGCTCTACCTGGGTGAGGCGGAGCTGAAGGTCAGTGCCGACGGCACGACCAAGACGGCCGAGCGCTTCTACCCTCACCCCGACGGCTCCACCACGGTGCGCTCCACGGGTGGTGGGCGGCAGCTCGTGCTGGCCGACCACCACGGTTCGTCGAACACCTCTGTCGACATGGCGGGCGTCGGGATGAGTGTCACCCGCCGCAAGCTGATGCCGTTCGGTGAGAACCGGGGAGCCCAGCCGTCGACCTGGCCGGGGTCTCGCGGCTTCGTGGGCGGCACGGTCGACGAGGACACCGGCCTCACCCGGCTCGGTGCTCGCGACTACGACCCCGTGACCGGGCGGTTCCTCGCCATCGACCCGCTGGTCGACTACGGCGAGCCCGCCACCATCAACCCCTACGCCTACAGCAACAACGCCCCGGCGACGTTCTCCGACGCCAGCGGACTGTTCTGGCCCGTGGTGGTCGTGATCGGGCTCCGCGCGCTGCAGATCGCAGCTCGCAAGGCCGCCCAGCGGCGGCTGGCGCAGGAGGCTCTCCGCAAGAAGCTCGCAGAGCAGGCGCGGAAGAAGTTGGCGGCAAAGAAGCGGGCCGAGGCGGAGGCCCGCAAGCGCGCCAAGGCGAAGGCGGACCGCGAAGCCGCGGAGAGGCGCGCGGCTCAGAAGCGCGCTGCGGCGAAGAAGGCGGCCGAGAAGCGAGCTGCGGAGAAGCGGGCGGCCCAACGCCGGTCGGCGGCCCAGGCCAAGATCAGGTCTCAGCGCGCGGCCGCCAAACGAGAGGCGGCCAAGCGGGCGTCGGCTCGCCGGGCGGCGGCACGGCCCAAGCCGAGGTCGCAGCCGCGGAGCCAGCCCAGGCCCAGGATCAAGCCCTCCCAGGCGAAGAAGCCGGCACAGAAGACGGTGCGCAAGGCGGCCCGGGAGACGAAGTCCGAGGCCAAGGAACAGGCCGGGGAGGCTGCCCAAGAGAAGACCGCGGAGTGGAGCGAGGGACAGGAGGACCCCGCTTCAGCGGCCCGCTACGCACGTGACCTGCAGGGTCACGAGGACAAGGGCAAGCACCCCGCCTACACTGGTGGTTTCGATCCCAGTGATCCCAGCCGCGTCTTCATCGGCTGTTCGTCCAACCCCACCAACTGCGCGGAAGAGGACGTGGAGAGACAGGTGGGCAGAGGCCCGGCCGCTGTCGTCTTCACCAAGGCGTTCGGATGGCGTGCCAAGAAGTGGGTGGAGATCCCCATCTGCGTGAGGTGCCAGGCCCGCTACAAGCGCAGTCAGTTCCCGCCCGACGCCACCTACGACAAGGGCGGGGCATGGTCGCAGTGATCAACGAGAACAGGATGGTCGACCGGTGAGCAGGAATCTGGCCGAGGTGGAGATCGGCCGTTGGGCCTGGGAGGAATTCCGGACCATGGGCGACCGGTCCGCCGGTGTGCCCGACGCACTGCGCCACCTGATGGCGGCCTCGGACGAGGACGAGGCCATGGCGGCCTACTGGGACCTGGAGAACGTCGTCGTGGTGCAGGGCCAACTGCACAGCGCCGCCCTTCCCACGGTTTCCGTCCTGCTCGCGGGGCTGCTCGACGATCTGTCCGCCGACGCCCGCGACCTCGTCCTGGAACTCCTCCAGCAGATCGTCATGGGCGAGGCGGACCGGGACGAGGTCGCCCTCGGCAACACCGAACTCGGTGCACGGTGCAGGGAGGCCGCGCGCACGGGCCTCTGGCTCGTCTACCGGGAGCTGGGAACGCGGCGCCGGGAAACGGCGGAGGCGATCTTGGAACGGATCGAGGACGACAAGCCGAGGATCGCCGCGTACATGGCGAGCATCCGAGGCAAGTAGCCGGGACACCGCGCCGGCCGGCCGGGCCGCCGGGGACCGTCCCATCCGACGGCCCCCGGCGGGCGGCGCCAGGAGGAGCAGCAGCCATGATCAGCACGTTCGAACAGCTATTCGCCGCGAATCGTCGGCACACGGAGGAGGAACGCCGACGGCAGGAACTCGTCCTCCATGATGCCGGCGACGCCGATCCCGGACGGGGTCCGATAGACCTGGCCGGCGGCGTCGTCCTGATACGGCGGCCACCGGCTCCCCAGGGCGGTGCCTCGGACAGCTGACCGCGCCCCCGGCACCACGGCACAGGCCCCCCACCCCGTCGTCGGGGTGGGGGGCCTGTGCCGTGGTGCCGGGGGCGCGCCGGGCGCCTCAGGCCTTGTGCTGCATCGACGAGCGCGCCGGGTTGGCCTGCTGCGCCGCCTTGGGGTCCTTCTCGCCGGCCTTCGCGCGGACGCCCTGCTCGACGCGCTTGCCGAGCGTGCTGTCGACGTTCGACCAGTACTGGAACGCCCGCTGGAGCACCGGCTCGGTCACGCCGTTCAGCAGGTGGCCGACGATGTTGTCCACCAGCCGGTCCCGCGCCGCGTCGTCCAGGACCTCGCGGACCATGGTGCCCGCCTGGCCCCAGTCGTCGTCCTCGGCGTGGTCGACGTAGGCCGCCCGGGTGATGTCGCCGTCGGCGTACCAGCTCGGCGGGGTGCCGTAGCGCTCCGTGTCGGCCGCCGGGCCGCCCTTGGAGTTCGGGGCGTAGACCGGGTCGCTGGTCTTCCGGTACGCCATCGCTCCGTCCTTGGAGTACGTGTGCACCGGGGCGACGGGGGCGTTGACGGGCAGCTGCTGGTAGTTGCCGCCGATGCGGTAGCGGTGCGCGTCGGCGTAACTGAAGAGCCGCGCCAGGAGCATCCGGTCCGGGCTCGGGCCGATGCCGGGGACGAAGTTGTTCGGCTGGAACGCCGCCTGCTCGATCTCCGCGTGGTTGTCCGTGGGGTTGCGGTCCAGCGTCATCCGGCCGACCTCGATCAGCGGGTAGTCGCTGTGCGGCCACACCTTGGTCAGGTCGAAGGGGTTGAACCGGTAGTCCTTCGCCTCCTCGTACGGCATGACCTGGACCTTCAGCGTCCAGCTCGGGTACTCGCCGTCGCGGATGTGCTCGAACAGATCACGCGTGTGGTAATCCGTGTCCGCGGAGGCCATCTGGTCGGCCTCGTCCTGCGTGAACGTCTCGACGCCCTGGTCGGTCTTGAAGTGGTACTTCACCCAGAACCGCTGGCCCGCCTCGTTGATCCACATGTACGTGTGCGAGGTGTAGCCGTTCATGTGGCGCCAGGTGCGCGGGATGCCCCGGTCACCCATCAGCCAGGTGACCTGGTGGGCCGACTCCGGCGAGAGCGTCCAGAAGTCCCACTGCATGTCGTGGTCGCGGAGGTTGTTGTCCGCCCGGCGTTTCTGGGACCGGATGAAGTGCTGGAACTTCATGGGGTCCTTGACGAAGAACACGGGGGTGTTGTTGCCCACCATGTCGTAGTTGCCTTCGCTGGTGTAGAACTTCACCGCGAAGCCGCGCGGGTCCCGCCAGGTGTCCGGGCTGCCCCGCTCCCCCGCGACGGTGGAGAACCGGATGACCAGGTCGGTCGTGGTGCCGGGCTGGAAGAGCGCGGCCTTCGTGTACGCGGACACGTCCGAGGTCACCTCGAACTTCCCGAAGGCCCCGCTGCCCTTGGCGTGCGGCTGACGCTCGGGGATGCGTTCGCGGTTGAACTGGGCCATCTGCTCGATCAGGTACGAGTCCTGGAGCAGGATCGGCCCGCCCGGGCCGACGGTGAGCGAATGCTCGTCGCTCTCCACCGGGGCGCCGGAGTCGGAGGTGGTCGGCTTGCGCGAGGTGTCGGTCATGTCGTCGTTTCCTCTTGTTTGTCTTTCGCAGACGTGTCGGCGATGGCTCCTGCTACGGCCGCCCTGCTGACCCTCTGCCAATGTAGGCAAACACGGACGAATCGACCCGTCGAGGGCGAGGGAGGGCGAGGCAGGGCACGCTTCGGGTGCCGGGCCGGGGCGCCGGACCGCGTCAGCGGGACCGCCCGCCCGTGACCACGCGGTAGAGCAGCAGAACGATCACCGAACCGGCGATGGCGGCGATCCACGTCGACAGGCTGAAGAATCCGTCGATCGAGTCGACGCCGAAGATCACCTTGCCCAGCCAGCCGCCGAGCAGACCGCCCACGATGCCGATCACGATCGTGAGGAGACAGCCCCCCGGGTCCTTGCCCGGAGTCAGCGCCTTGGCGATGAGCCCCGCGAACAGGCCGATGAGGATCCAGGCGATGATGCTCACGAAAGTCTCCTTCTGCGTTGCCGACGTGCCGGCACCCCTGTGGCGCCCGGCCCCCTCCGCGTATCCCCGTAGCGGAAGCTCACACATGGGCCGGGCGCGGCCGCCGGCCCGGGACTCCGTCATTCGTGGGGATGCGTTACGCCGGACGGGGAGCAGCCCCGGGAGAGCGGGGGCCGATGCGGGGCCGGGTGGAGGCCCGGCGGGCGGCCGAGAGCCGGGGGCCCGCTCAGTCCAGGACCGCCGTCGCCTCGATCTCGACCAGGTGCTCCGGTACGTCGAGTGCCGCGACCCCCACCAGCGTGCCCGGCGGCACCGGGGTGACGCCCAGCTTCGCCGCCGCCCTGGCCGCACCCTCCAGGAACCGCGGCATCTTGTCGGGCGTCCAGTCGACGACGTACACCGTCAGCTTCACCACGTCGTCGAAGGTGCCGCCCGCCCCGGCCAGGGCGGTCCCGATGTTGAGGTAGCACCGCTCCACCTGGGCGGCGAGGTCGCCCTCACCGACCGTGGTGCCGTCCGCGTCCCAGGCGACCTGCCCGGCGATGAAGACGAGCTTCGAGCCCGTCGCGATGGCGACCTGCCGGTACACACCGACCTTGGGCAGTCCCTCGGGGTCCAGCAGAGTGATGGCCATGTCCGACGCCTCTCCTCGGGAAGACCTCGCGGTCTCTTGTGGTTACCCAGGAACCGTAGGAGAGTCAGCGCTGACGTGGAAGAACGCACTTTTGGGTGACGGAGGAACCTCATGGTGACCAAGCAGTTCAGCGGCTCGCCCGATGAGGCGGACCTCCGGCGCGCGGACTCCCTGGCGCGGGAGATCTTCTCGGACGTCGCCAACAAGTGGGCGCTCCTGATCATCGAGGCCCTCGGTGACCGCACCCTGCGCTTCAGCGAGGTGCTGAAGGAGGTCGACGGCATCAGCCACAAGATGCTCACCCAGAACCTGCGCATGCTGGAGCGCAACGGCCTGGTCGAGCGGACCGTGTACCCCACCGTGCCGCCGAAGGTCGAGTACACCCTCACCGAGCCGGGCCAGGGCCTGCGGGGGACGGTCCACCTCATGTGCGACTGGACCCAGCGGCACCTCGGCCATATCGAGGAGGCCCGGGGCCGGTTCACGAGCCCGTCCGACGCAACGTCCGGCCCGTCCGAAGCAACGTCCGGCCCCCTCCGCGCGTCCATACAGACGTGATCGATTTCCTTGACCCGTCCACCGAGGGCGGCGCCGCAGACGAAGAAGTGACCGTGAGACCCGGCCCGTTGTGGCGCCACGCCCTGTGGGTGGTGGGCGTCACCGCCCTCGGGGTGGGCCTGGGCTGGGCGGGCTCGCTGTTCCGCCTCGGCCCGGACGACTACGGGCTGCTCGCCGCCGCTCCGGGGTCGCCCTGGACGTACGTCGGCGTCTGGGCCGTCACCGGCCTGGCCACCGCCGGCGTCCTGCGGGCGGCGGCGGCCAGGGTGCCGGTCCCCTCCCCGGGCACGATCGCCGTCCTCCTCCTCGTCATAGGCACCCGCCTCTCCCTGGGCTGGCGCCCGGAGACACCGGAGCTGGCCGCGATGGCGGCGGCCGCGCTGGTGCTGGCGGGCGTCTGGGCGGCGATCGCCCTGCGTGCGAACGCCGTTGCGGGAAGGACACCGAAGCCGGAGGAGAGCCCCGGCGCATCCTGATGACGGATCAGCGGGTCACACCAGGGTCATGCTGATCTGCTCCCCCAGGACGGTCCAGTGCTGGCGGATCCCGGACGGGTTGCACGGCTCCACATTGACGATCCGGGTTCTCGGATAGTCGCTGGTCAGACACATGCCGGGGTGTGCGGACTGGTAGATCGCCTCACCGCTGACCGTCCAGCGCTGACGGGGCCCGGAGTTGCACGGCTCGACATTGACGATGCGGGTTCTCGGGTAGTCGCTGGTCAGACACATGCCGGGGTGTGCGGACTGGTAGATCGCCTCACCGCTGATGGTCCAGCGCTGGCTGGAACCGGAGTTGCACGAGGCGACGTTGACGATGCGGGTCGTCGGATAGTTGCTGTTCAGACACATGGTGCCGGCGGCCGGGGCGGTGGGGGCCGCCGGGGCCGTGGCGGCCGCCGCGACGGGTGACGGCAGGGCGAAGGACGTCAGAGCGAGCAGAGCGGGCACGAGGAGCTTGCGGAACACGGTGGACATGAGGGGCAACCCTTCACGGTAGGCAACTGCGGTGCTGAGGCGTTGAAAGATTCCCCTCAACTCACCTTCTCCGTAGGCCACTTGCCGGAAATGGATCGTGATCCGGCGCAAAGCCGTCGCTCTCGATCCGGCACCCCGCCCCGACCGTCCAAGATCAACACATGCAGAATGGCCTTTATGCCGATATCGAACGCTCCGCGCACGGCCACGGCCGACGACGCCCCGGACATCAGCCGCACTCTCGCCCTCGCCTTCGATGACGACCCGATGATGTGCTGGTTCTTCCCCGAAGCCGCCTCCCGCCAGGCGACGTTGGCCCGCTACTTCGCCACGATCTTCACCCGGCAGTACGTCCACCACGGCGTGTGCGAGCGCACGGAGGCGGCGGCCGCGTTCTGGGTGGAACCGGAAGCGCAGGCCAAGGCCGTTCCCGACGCGGAGACCATCCAGGAGCTCCAGAACCTCCTGGGCGACCGGGCCGGCCTGTTCCGCGACGCCGTGGAGACGGCCGCCCGCCACACGCCCCAGGAACCGCACTGGTCCCTGGCGTTGATCGGCGCCGACCCCGCCGCCCAGGGCCAGGGCCACGGCGCCCGCCTCCTCCGCTCGGGCCTGGCGAAGGCCGACGCGGCGGGGCAGCCCGTCTACCTGGAGTCCTCCAAGGCCTCCAACCTCCCCGTCTACGCACACTTCGGCTTCACCGTGCGCGAGGAGCTCCAACTCCCCGGCGACGGCGGCCCGAAGCTCTGGGGCATGTGGCGCGAGCCGCGCGGCTGAGCGACGTGGGGTACGGGAGCCGGCCCAGGCGTCAGTCCAGCGTCTGGGTCAGCTCGCTGCGGGTCCCGGTATGCACGACCCGGCCCCGCGCCCCGTTGACGATCGGCAGGTACGGCGGAACGTGCCCGCACTCCACATCGGCGATGATGGGCACGTTCAGCGAGCCGAGCGCGTCGAGCACCGCCTCGTGCTGGGTGAGCGAATCGGTGCCGGGCGCCGCGGTCCGGCCGACGAGGATCGCGTTCGCCGTGTCGAAGAAGCCGGCCAGCCGCATCCCGTGCAGGTTCCGGCAGATGGCGAAGGCGTCGTCGCCACCCGCTTCGACGTAGACGAGGAGCCCCTGCGGGGACTCGGCCCGGGCAAAGGCGGAGACGTCGAGAAAAGCCGTTCCCGCGAGGTTGCAGAGCATCTCGATACAACCCCCGATCAGGCGCCCCTCGGCCTCGACATCGCCCTCGCCGTCCAGCCGGGTCCATCCGCCGGGTGTGTCCAGCGTGTACGTGCGTACGTCGGGTCGGGTGCGGTAGTCGTCCCAGCCCGTGGCCCGGTGGCGGCCGGGCGGTATCTGCGTGAAGCGGTGCCCCACAGGCGCGGAGACGATGTCGAGCCACGACAACAGCCCCTCGGGCACTCGGTAAGGCGTGTCCATGAGGTTGTTGCCGTGCACGGTGGCCGTCCCCGTGAGCAGGGTGAATGGCGTCATGACGGTCGACAGGTCGGAGAACCCGACCAGCCAGGTCGGCTCGGCCTCACGCAGGCGGTCCCAGTCGAGCAGCGGCAGCAGGTCGATCGCCGTCTCCCCGCCCCAGGGCGGCACCACGGCCCTGATGCCGGGGTCCGTCAGCATCGCCATCAGCTCGGCGGCGCGGTCGGCCGCCGGGGCACTGACGTGACCGTCGCCGCTCATGCAGCGCCCGACCACCACCTCGTACCCCTGGGCCTCCACCTCGCGGATCGCCACGTCGAGGCGTCCCTGAAGCTCTTTCGGGACTCCGCTCGACGGAGATGTGACGCCGACACGGTCAGCGGGACGCAGGGGGCGTGGGTAGCGAACTGACATGCGGCGGATTCTGACAGGCCGCGAACTCCCCGGCACCTATTTTTCATGGACCTCCGGAGAGGAATCAGCCATTCTCGAATCCGGAAATCGCCCTGGAGGAACGGCGCGTCCACCGGGGAACTCCTGAAGTACAGGACGCGCAGCACGCACGGGACGCACAGGATGCAGTAGCGCGATCGGCTCGCAACCGGGGGGATCAGGGGATCATGGCCAGTCCAGGACCAGCACGCATCTTCGCCGCAGGCGCGACCGCCACGGTGGCGGTGCTCGCCCTCATCTATCTGCCCGTCCCCACCGAGACGTCTCCGCCCCGGACCACGCCATCGGCGAGCACCGCCGACACCGCCGAACTCACCCGGCTCGCCAGGAGTTACCTCCAGCAGCGGGCCGACATGGTGACGGCCGCCCGTCCGACGGTGGAGGCGGCGAGCGGGCGCCTGCGGACCACCCCGGCCATGACGGCCCGCGCCCGGAGCGAGCTGGCCGCGCTCGTGAAGAAGGGCCTGCGGTACGAGGACATCTCCATCGGCTACACAAGGGCCCGGGTCGACGTCGAGGTCACCTCCGCGAACGTCACCGGCCGGACGGCCACGCTCCGGCTCACCGACCACACCCGCCTGTACTTCGCGCGCACTCCGCAGCAGGTCGAGGACGGTTCACCGGAGTGCGAGGAGTCGTCGCTCCCCCGCACCATGACCTTTGCCCGGGGAGCCGACGGCGCGTGGCTGCTCGCCTCCGACCGGGTCGACGAGGCGGGCGGGCCGCTCCCGACCACCGAGGTGGACGAGGCAGGGTTCGACGCCGCCGCCTGAGTGCCCTCACCCTCTGAGTGCCCGGGCGCCTCAGCGCCCTCACCCCCTGAGCACCTTGCCGCATGAGTACCTTCCACCCCCGCCCTGAGTACGGCAGCCCCTCCACCACCGGGCCCCGCCCGTGCGAGAGTTCACCCCGGAGCCCGGGGGCTCCGGTGATGGATATGTGCGCGATGGGGTGGGGCGAAACCGTGGATCTGTTCGACGCGGAGCTGGGCGGTCGGGACGAGCCCGAGGCGGGGGACGGGGGCG
The DNA here is from genome assembly GCF_033109485.1 of Streptomyces cyaneofuscatus. Lineage (NCBI taxonomy): Bacteria > Bacillati > Actinomycetota > Actinomycetes > Kitasatosporales > Streptomycetaceae > Streptomyces > Streptomyces cyaneofuscatus. Next base: position 2,086,799 of record NZ_CP137002.1, read on the forward strand.
GCTGCTCCTGGGTCACCGTGGTGATCATCGGGATCTTCGTGCTGCTGGCGGTGCTGATGCATGCGCTCTTCGGATGGGCGCGGGACCTCCTCTCGGCCGTGTTCTCGTAACGTCACCCGCCGGAATCCCTACGTCCGGGCGCTCGTCCTCAGCCGCGCCGCCGCGCCTCCACCGCGGTACGGGTGTCCTCGGCGATCAGGTCGCCGTTGATCGCGCCCGCCGTCATGAGCCCGGCAGCGGCGGCGCCGATGACCTGTTCGGTGAGGCGGGTGACGTTGCCCGCCGCCCAGACACCGGGCACCTCCGTCGCGCCGACCGGGTCGGTGGGGATGTACGTACCGATCACCTCACCGCCCATCTCCTGCGCAACCGGGACCAGGCCCAGCGATTCGAGTACGGCCGAGCGGGCGGTGAAGCGGGCCTGGATCACGAGGGCCTCGCGCGGAACCACCCGGCCGCCCGCCAGACGTACGCCGGTGAAGCGGTCGTCCGTGACCTCCAGGCCGGACACCTCGCCGTCCACCACGGCCACCCCGCGCGCGGCGAGCTGCTCGTACTCCTCGTCCGTCGGCTCCGGGCCCGTGTGGCGGAAGAGGGTGACGTCGCCGCTCCACTGCCGCCACATCAGCGCCTGATGTACGGCGAGGGGGCCGGTGGACAGCACCCCGATCGGGCGGTCCGCCACCTCGCGCCCGTGGCAGTACGGGCAGTGCAGCACCTCACGCCCCCAGCGCTCAGCCAGCCCCGGTACGGGCGGCAGCTCGTCCACAAGTCCCGTCGTCACCAGGAGCCTGCGCGCCTCGACGGTCGAGCCGCCCTCCAGCACCACCCGGAAGCCGCCCTCCTTCTCCCCCTCCCCCGGCAACCGCTCGGCCGAAGCCACCCGGCCCTCGACGATCTCCCCGCCGTACCCGGCCATCTCACCCCGGCCGATCGCCAGCAGCTCACCGGGCGGGGTCGACTCGCGGCCCAGGTAGTTGTGCACATGGGACGCGGGAGCGTTACGGGGCTCCCCCGCATCGATCACCAGCACCGAGCGCCGGGCCCGCGCCAGGGTCAGCGCCCCGCTCAGGCCGGCCGCCCCGCCTCCCACGATCACCACGTCGTACCGCTGCTGCTTCATGTCGGTCATACGGACCACCTCCAGTTGGTGGAGATAGTGCGCGCAGAGCAGACGTAACGACAAATGCACTTGCCGAAACGGCAAGGTCACTCGAGGTTGAACTCGCACCACACGATCTTGCCGGGGTTCCGCTCGGCCACCCCCCACTTGTCCGCCAGCGCCGAGACCAGCAGCAGCCCACGGCCGCCCTCGTCCTCCACGCCCGGCAGACCGTCCGCCATCCGGACCTCGCCGTCGCCGCTGTCGTGCAGCTCGATGCGGATCACGTCCTCCATCCGGTCCAGGAAGACCTTCACCCGGAAGCCGCGCCCGGGCGGGACGCCATGGCGGAGGGCGTTGGTCGCCAGTTCGGTTACGCAGAGCAGTACGTCGTACGCGCGCTCCTCGTACCCCCACTCGATCAGAGCCTTGCGGGTGAACTTGCGTACGACCGGGATGGAGCTGCGGTCACGGCAGTAGAAGGCCGTCTGGAAGCAGGGGAGTTGAGTTGTCTCGTTCATGCTTCCACGCTCACACAACGTGACTACGGTGATGCAGGGTGGAAGGCCGTACATCTCATTTGTACGGCTTCTGACGGGTCAGCAGCGGGATGGAACGGGGAGAAGGCACGTCATGCAACCGGGAAAGCGGAACAGGCGAGTCAGTTCGTGGCATGTGATCGGGGCGCAGGTCGCCCACTTTCGCAAGAGGGCAGGGCTGACCCAGCCGGCCCTGGCCGAGCGGCTCGGGGTCGGCGAGGACACCATCGCCTCCATGGAGCAGGGGCGTCGGGCGCTCAAGCTGGACTTCGCCATCGAGTTGGACGAGCTGCTGGACACCAAGGAGGCGTTAGAAGTGGCGGTGAGGAAGGTTCCGAGGGAGGAGCGCTACAAGGCTTTCGCTCAGGACTTCGTGGAATACGAGCGGGACGCCGTAAGCCTGTTCTGGTACGAGACCCAGCTCATCCCGGGACTGCTCCAGACCGAGGCGTACGCACGGCTCATCTTCTCCTGCCACTATCCGCCCCTCGAAGTGGAGGAGATCGAAAACCGGGTGACTACCCGACTCGACCGGCAGAAGCTGCTGGAACGCAAGCCCCGGCCGCTCCTCCACTTCATCCTGGAGGAGAGCATCCTGTACTCCGAGTTGGGCGATCCCGAGGTGATGCGTGAGCAACTTCTTCACTTGCGGCGCTGCATGGATCTGCCGTTCGTCAGCATCCAGATCATGCCTCGGAAGACACCCAAGCATGCCGGTCTCGCCGGGCCACTCGTTCTCTTGGAAACGCAGGATCACGATCAGCTCGGCTACGCCGAGATGCACATGCGCTCCGAGCTGTACGACGATCCAGCCCACGTCAGCGCTCTGATGCAGAAATATGGGATGCTGCGGTCGCAGGCGCTAACCGTTGAGGAGAGCGTCCGGCTACTGGATGCACTGCTTGCCGCACTGCTTGGAGAAACATGACCCGCGCAGCCGACCTGGCCTCCCGCTCCACCGCCCTCCGCTGGTTCAAGTCCAGCTACAGCAGCGACCAGGGCGGCGCCTGCGTAGAAGTGGCCACCCGACCCGCCGCCATCCACATCCGCGACTCCAAGGTGACCGACGGCCCCGTCCTCACCGTCGAGCCCGCCGCCTGGAGCGCCTTCATCCACGGCAGCGGCACCGCGCTCTGAGCCCGACGCCCCCACCGGCACCACACCCCCGCCCCGCCCCCGGCCACTCAGCCGGAAACGGGGCGGTTCCCATGTGTACGGGACGGCCTAGTAGCGCACCCACAGCTCGTAGACGCTCGGCTGCGCCGCGAACGGCTTACAGATGAAGAGCGGGCTCCAGATGTGGGCGGCGGCGCCGGCCGCCCCGGCGGCCTGGCACTCCGCCTGGGACGCGTAATGGCCCCGGATCGTGTAGCCGCCGCCCACAGCCGACGCGGTGGAGGCCGTGCCGAGGACCATCGCGGCTGCCGCGACTGCCGTGACCGCGAGCGCGGTGATTCGTGTACGCATGTCGGTAACTCCGTTTTCAGTCAATGCACATGACGGTGCATCAGTGAATGGGTAGAAGCGAACCGATCAGCGCGCGCCGCCAAGAGAAAGCTAGCGAGCGGCAAGCCCCCGCACAATAGGTCTGGACCAATCAGGAAGCGCATATGCCCCCTGGCCGTAAACCGGCGCTTTTCCGCCTATGCGATCGGGCCGCGATCCGTCCGCTCCACCGGGATCCAGAGCTCCGCCTCCGCCCGCTTCCCCTCCTCGTACAGCCGCACGCGCAGGATCTCCGGGCCGGGCCGGGAGGCGTACGGGTTCGAGGGGAACCACTGGGTGAACACGTCCCGCCAGAGGTACTGGAGGGCCTGCGGGAACGGGCCCTCGCTCTCGAAGACCGCCCAGGAACCGGCCGGTACGGTGAGCGAGTCCAGGTCCGCCGGAGGCTCCTGCTGCCCTGTCACCACCCCGTGGTAGTAGTCCAGTTCGGTGCCCTCCGCCCGGCTCGGGTCGAGTTGATCGCTCACCCCCACCAGCCCGGCCGGCTCCTGGTCGGAGAGGGCCGCGATACGGTCCAGCTCCTCCCGGCCGATGCCACGGATGAACTCCGCGATGGCCTGATTAGGCCCCTCGTGGATCAGGGGGACGCGTGCCTTCCTCCCCACCACCCGGAACGCTTCCTTCTCCATCAGCCTGTAGCGCATGGCACTGCTCCCTTCGACGACGAGCCGGAAGGTCAGGCGTTGCTGGGACCGCAGAACCGCACCGCTCCGCCGGGCCTCGCCCGGTCCGATGCCGTGCACCGACCGGAACGCGCGGGCGAAGCCCTCCCCCGTGTCGTAGCCGTACCGCACGGCCACGTCCAGCAGCGTCCGGTCCGGGCGGCCGAGCACCTCGGCGCCCGCGAGGGTCATACGGCGTCGGCGGATGTACTCCGCCAGCGGAACGCCCGCCAGCGCGGAGAACATCCGGCGGAAGTGGTACTCCGAGGTCATGGCGATGCGCGCCAGTTCCGCGGCCTCGATGCGCTCACCGAGATGCGACTCGATGTGGTCCATGGCCTCGTTCAGTCGTTCCAGCAACCCTGTCCCGCCTTCCTTTCCCGTTCACCGTAGGAAGGGACCAGCCTGCCGGACCCGACCGTCCGTGCCCGGATCGGTCGGTCGCTCGGGCGGGCAGGCATGCGAAAGGCGGCCCACCGGATATTCCCGGTGGGCCGCCCTGTGCCTGTCTGCCTGTCTGTCTGTCGGTTCAGCTGAACCGGGCGTCGGAGAGGGTGGTGGTCACCGTGCCCGCGGTGGAGGAGGTCGTCTCCGCCGCGCCGTCGACCACCTTGCCGAGCTCGCTGACGTTGTCCAGCGCGCCCAGGCTGATGGGCGGCTCAGCGGCGTGGGCGGTGTCCCCGCCTCCGGGGTGCGGGGCGATGGCGGCGATGACCGCTCCGGTGGCGAGAGTGACGGCGGCGAGAACGCTTCGCTTCTTCATGACGGGTTCAACGGCTCAGCCCCGGGAAAGGGCACGCCCTGAATTTGCGCCCTGAATTTTCGAGGTGCCGGACGTTCCGGTTCCGGCCCGTGTTCCGGCCCGTGCCGGAGGCTCACCTCGCCGTCGACCGCCCGCACCCCGCCCCCTACCCTGTGCCCATGCTCGTCTACGCCCCCGCGGCGCTCCTCCTCCTCGTCTTCTGCGTGAGCGTGCTGCACGACCGCAGGAAGTTCAGCAACGCCGTCGTCCTGGGGCTCGCCGTGCTCTGCGCCCTGGCCGCCTGGCTGTACGAGCTCATCCGCTCCGAGTCCACTTCGGGCGCGGTCGCCGCCTGGTCGTTGCTCGTGCTGGGGGCGGTGGCCGTCCTTCTGCTGACGTACTTCCTCTTCGTCAACGGCGTACGCATGCTGCGCAAGGAGGGCAGGAGTCCGTCCAACCTGCTCTCGCTGGCCGCCGCCCTCGCCATCGTCGGGGTCGTCGCGCTGCTGGCCGCCGCCGTGAGCGTGCGGAATCCGGTGCTGATCGGGGTGGCGGCCGCCGCCGGTGGGCTGGCGCTCTACTTCTCGTTCCTGTTCCTGTGCTTCGTCTGTTACGCGTTTCTCTACGGGCGCCTGCGCGTGCGCCGTAAGGCCGACTTCGTGGTCGTGCTGGGGTCCGGGCTCATCGGCGGCACCACCGTGCCGCCGCTCCTCGCGAGCCGGCTGAAGCGGGGCCAGGACGTGCACGCCCGGCTCGCCAGGCGCGGAGGCTCACCCCTGCTCATCACCTCGGGCGGGCAGGGGCCGGACGAGGAGCTGCCGGAGTCGCATGCCATGGCCGATCACCTGGTGGCCGAGGGGTTTCCGGCCCATCTGATCCGGCGCGAGGACCGGTCGACGTCGACCGAGGAGAACCTGCGGTTCAGCAAGGCGATCATGGAGGAGGCGAAGCCCGACTACCGGTGCGTCGTCGTCACGAACAACTACCACGCCTTCCGGGCCGCCCTCACCGCCCGCCGCGTGCAGATCCGGGGGCAGGTCGTGGGCTCGCCCACCGCCGCGTACTTCTGGCCCAACGCGACCCTCCGCGAGTTCGCCGCCGTCCTCGTCGACTACAAGCGGACCAATGCGGTGCTGTGTTCGCTGATCGTCCTCGGGGGTGTGCTCGTGTGGTGGGCGGTGCGGTAGACCCGCCCACCAGCCGGGTAGCCCCGCCCACCGGCCGGTAGCTGTCAGAAGCCGCCTCCGTCGAAGCCGCCGCCACCGAACCCTCCGCCGTCGCCGAAGCCGCCTCCGTCCCCGAAGCCGCCGAAGCCGGACGAGTCGAAGTCGGAGCCGGAGAAGTCGCCGCCGCCCCACTCGCCGCCCGCGCCGCCGAAGTCACCGCCGCCGTACTCGGAGGCGTACGCCGGGGTGGCGAGCATCGAGCCGAGCATGGTGCCGACCAGGAGGCCGGGGAGCAGGCCGCCGCCGAAGTAGCCGCCGGCCCAGGGGCCGTAGGCCGGGCCCGCCTCCCAGTACGGGCGGCGGTTGCCGTCGCCGACGTCGACCGTACGGCTCATGGGGTCCTCGCCCCGGGTCAGCCGGATCTCGTCGGCGCCGCAGACCGGGACCTCACGGGACGCGCCGCCGGAGGGGGTCCAGAGCACGTCGGTGACCGAGGGGCCGTGGCGCGGGTCGAAGAAGCAGGGTGGGCGGCGGGCCGGGATCGCCGCCCCGGTGCGGCGGGCCTCCAGGACGGCGAGGGAGTAGCGGCCGTCCTCCAGGGACTGGGTGACCCCGCGCACGTCGGACGGGTGCTCGGCCTTGGCCATCCTTCGCTTGGCGGTCTCGTAGGAGTCCAGGGCGCGTTCGTAGTCGCCGCGCATGGTGTCGTCGGCGCCCGGTTCGGCGGGGTGGAAGTCCAGGCGCTCCAGCTTCTCGCCGTACGCGGTGATGTCCTCGTCCACCACGACCCGCAGCTTGTCGAGGGCCGCCCGCTCCTCCTCCGCCTTGCGACGCTTGTTCCGGCGGGAGATCGCGTACGCACCCGCGCCGCCCGCCGCCACCAGGGCGCCGAGCGTGATCAGGCCGGAGACCGGGGCGCCGGATTCGTCGGAAGCGCCCGAGCCGCCGGACCAGGAGGCGGGGGCGGTGCCCCGGGCCTGTTCGACGGCCCGGTCGACGAAGGCGTTGAGCTGGGAGGTCGCGTCCGTGTCGGTGGCCGGGTTCTTCACCGAGGCGGTGAGGTTGTTCACCGCTCGCTCCGGCATGACCTGCGGGTCCGCTCCCGCGTCGAAGCCGTCGCCGAGGCGGACGGCGTAGACACCGGTGATGCCGGTGTCGTTGCGCAGGGTGGTGAGGAGGCCTTCCTCGGGGAAGGCCTCGGTGTCGGGCAGGACGGCGACGAAGACCGGCTTGTCCGCGTTCTGGATGGTGGCTTCCAGGGCCTTCTCGTCAGCGACGGAGAGCTGATCGCGGGCGGCCGGGTCCACATAGACCGGGTCCTCGCGCAGGGCCTGGGCGGCGTCGGTGATCGTCGCCGCGGGGGCGGCCGACGCAGGGGAGGTCAGGGCGAGTGCAGCCGCTGCGATGATGAGCAGCAGGCCCGCCAACAGCGTGGGGAAGAGCCTTTTCCTCATACTTAACGCTACTCCAGGCGGGCGACGAACGCCGTCGCCCGCCTGGAGGACCGTATGGCTACGCGGCTCTGTACGCCGTGCGCAGCTTGGCCACCGCGCCCGTCAGGTCACCCTTCAGCAGCAGATGGTCCGCCTCCGCGAAGGGCTTGGAGACGCCCTGACCGAACTTCCCGTCGATCTTCTGCTGGACCAGCAGCCGCGCCTGGTCCACGATCGCCTTGCCCGCCGGGGTCTTCCCCAGCTTCGCCTTCTCCGCGACCTGCGCGGCCACGGCGAGAGCCGCGAGGGTCAGCTCGCCGCCGGCCGGGGGCTTCTTCAGGGTGGTGAGGCCCCAGCCGTACGGGAACTGCGGGTCGTACGCCGTGTCCCCGACGTTGATCGGGAGCTGCGCCTCCGACTTCGGCCAGGTCACCGGAAGCTGGCCGGTGAAGGCCCGCTTGCCGTAGAGCACGTCGGCCACGCCGTCGCCCTCCGAGCCCGGCAGCCAGGAGGCCACCAGCGCGTTGATCTTCCCGAGCTGGTCGCCGATGAGCTGCGGGCGGCCCGAGACGATGAGGACCGCGCACTTCATGGCCGCGCAGACCTTCTCCACCGCGGCCTTGTCAGCGGCCGTCAGCTCCAGGTCGTGGCCGTTGCCGACGTCCCCGATGCCTTCGGCGTACGGCGTCTCGCCGACGACCACCACGCCCACGTCGTGACCGTCCGTGGCGGCCGAGGCGTCCTTGGAGTAGGTGACGGACTCGGGGGTCTTCGCCGCCTTCTTCATCCCCTCCAGGATCGTCGTGCCCGGAGTGGTCTTGCCGGAGGAGCCCTGCCAGCTGATCGTCCAGCCCCCGGCCTGGTTGCCGATGTCGTCGGCGTTGGACCCGGCGACGTACACCTTCTGGTTCGGCTTGAGGGGCAGGACCGCACCCTCGTTCTTCAGGAGCACCTGCGACTTCGCGACCGCCTCACGCGCCACCGCGCGGTGCTCGGCCGAGCCGACCTTCGACAGGTGCGTGGTGTCCGCGTACGGCTTCTCGAAGAGGCCGAGGCGGAACTTCTGCGTGAGGATGCGGGAGACCGCGTCGTCGATCCGGGCCTGGCTGATCCGGCCCGCCGCGACCTCTTCCTTCAGCGTCTTGGTGAAGTCCTGGTACGCGGTCGGGACCATGATCATGTCGAGTCCGGCGTTGATGGACGTACGGACGTCGCTCGGGTAGTCGCCGGGGATCTGGTCGATGGCCTGCCAGTCACTGATGACGAAGCCCTCGAAGCCCATGCGGTCCTTGAGGACGCCGTTGATCATCTCGGCGTGGGCGTGCATCTTCACCGGGCCCTGGTCGTCGCCCAGGATGTCGAGCGAGGAGTACGAGGGCATGATCGTGCCCACGCCCCGCTTGACCGACTCCGCGAACGGCGACAGGTGGACTGCCTCAAGCTCCTGACGGGTGACCTTGGTGATGCCCTGGTCGATCGTGTACGAGCCGGTGGTGGCGGAGCCGTACTCGGTGCCGCCGTCGCCGACGAAGTGCTTGGCGCTGCCGAGCACCTTGTCGTTGCGGTGCAGGTCCTTGCCGGAGGGGTCGCCCTGCATGCCCTGGATGACCGTCTCCATGGCCTCGACCAGCGCCGGGTCCTCACCGAACGCCTCGTAGCTGCGGCCCCAGCGTTCGTCGCGGGTGACGCAGACGCAGGGCGCGAAGTCCCACGGGACGCCGGTGGAGCGGACTTCCTTCGCGGTGATCGCGCCCGTCTTCTCCGCGCTCTTCGGGTCGCGGCCCGCGCCGATGCCGATGTTGTGCGGCATGATCGTCGCGCCGACGACGTTGTTGTGGCCGTGCACCGCGTCCACGCCGTAGATCAGCGGGATCTGGAAGCGGGTGGCCTGGGCGCGCAGCTGGTAGGCGTCGACCATCTTGGCCCAGGCGGCGGCCGTGTTGGGGGTGGGGACCGAGCCGCCGCCGGAGAGCAGCGAGCCGAGGTCGTAGGCGGCGATGTCACCGGGGGCGCGCAGCGCGTTGCGCTCGGCCTGGGTCATCTGGCCGGCCTTCTCGGCGGGCGAGAGCCGGGAGAGCAGGTCGGCGACGCGCTGCTTCACCGGCAGCTTGGCGTTCTGGTACGGGAGTCCGTGGGCGTCGATGACGACCTGCGGGTTCTCCTTGGGGGCCTTGGCGCCGGTGACGGTCAGCTCCAGCGGGATGGTCTTGGCCTCGGCCGGCTTGGACGCCTTCGCGGTGCGGACGGTCACCTTGTGCGTGGTGCCGGAGGCAGTGCCCGCGGGGAAGGTGTGGCTGCCGGTGACCGGGGTGTAGTCCTTGCCCGCGACCGCCGTGCCGCCCTTGGTGGCGTACGTGACGGTGACCGGCTCCTCGGTGGGGACGGAGCCGGTCGTGGCGACGGAGAGGGTGAGGTCGGCGCTGGAGCCGTTCTTCACCGGGCGCACGGCCGTGTCGGTGACCACGCTCGCGGTGAGCGCCGGGTCCGCCTTGCCGTACAGCTCGACGGCGTCCAGGGCGAAACTGCCGGGCGCGCCGCCGGGCATGGTGAAGGCGTAGCCCCACATCTCGTTCAGGCCGAGGATCTGGTCGATGCCGCCGACGGGCTGGTAGTCGGCCCGGTAGACGAAGTCGGCGAACGGGATCTCGACGAGGTGCCAGCCCTCCCAGTCGTCGGTGAAGGAGGTGGTCCACAGCTCGGAGGCACCGCCGTTGGCGCCGCCGTCCTTGATCTCGAAGTTGATCCGCTTGCCCGAACCGGGCGGCAGGGGTGCGGTGTTCTGGCCGTACCACCAGAAGCGGATGCCCTGGTGCACGGTCCAGTTCTGCGGCGGGGTGTCCACGGCGAACTCGTGGCTGAACCCGCCCCAGGCGCTGATGTCGTAGGAGCCTTCGAGGACCTTCTCGCCCTCGGGGGCGTCCGCGCGCTCGGCGAGCTTCAGCTGCGGGTGGTCGTCCGCGTCGCCGCCCCAGGTGAAGATGGCGTCGGCGGGCGGGTTGTTGCCGAGCGGCACCTCGCCCTCGAAGCGGTCGATGAGCACGGGGGCCGGGTCGTCGGCGGCGGCCTGGCTGGGCGCGGCGCCGGCGAGCAGGGTGGCCAGGACCGCGGCGGCGGCCAGGGCGGCTGTCGCGGGTCTGCTTCTGCCCTTGCGGGGGCGGGGGTACGGAGTACGAGGCATTTGTGAGAGCGCTCTCATATTGGCGACGGGTGGGCCGAACGGTGTTACGGATCAGTGGTGTTGGCGCATCACGCGGTGGGGTCCCGGGTGAGCCGGGATGTTACCGCTCCTCGCCCCGGGTGAGCCGGATCGTGTCGCGGTACCACTTGGCGCTGTCCTTGAGCGTGCGGGTCTGGGTGGCGTAGTCGACGCGGACGATGCCGAACCGCTTGTCGTAGCCGTAGGCCCACTCGAAGTTGTCCATCAACGACCAGGCGAAGTAGCCCCGGACGTCAGCCCCTTGGGCGCGGGCTGCGGCGACGGCGTCGATGTGGTCGGCGAGGTAGGCGGTGCGGTCGGCGTCGGGGACCGAGCCGTCGGCGGCCACCGTGTCGTCGAAGGCGGCACCGTTCTCGGTGATGACGGTCGGGAGCCCGTAGTCGCTCTCCAACCGGACCAGCAGGTCGGTGAGTTCGGTGGGGGTGATCTCCCAGTCCATGGCCGTACGCGGCAGATCCCGCTCCACCACCCGGACCACGGGCAGCCCCTCGGCGTCGGTCGTCGATCCGTCCTCGGTGGTACCGGAGAACTGCATGCCCCGGTAGAAGTTGACGCCGAGGACGTCCAGCGGCGTGGAGATGGCCGCCAAGTCGCCTTCCTGTACGGGGAGTTCGACGTGCTGAGCGGCCAGGTCCGCGACGATGTCCTCGGGGTAGCGGCCGTGGACGATCGGGTCCAGGTAGAGCCGGGTGCCCATGCCGTCGGCGCGGCGGCACGCGTCCCGGTCGGCCTCGCTGGGGGTCTCCGGGGCGGCGGTGCCCAGGTTGAGGGTGATGCCGAGCTCCAGCGGGTTGCTCCCCGCCGCCTCCCGCATCGCCCGCGCGGCGAGACCATGACCCAGGAGCAGGTGGTGGACGGCGTGCATCGAGGCGCCGAAGTCCTTGCGGCCGGGGGCGTGGACGCCGTACGCGTAACCGAGCATCGCCGAGCACCAGGGCTCGTTCAGCGTGGTCCAGTGCTCGACCCGGTCGCCGAGGGCCTCGTACGCGAGCGAGGCGTACTCCGCGAACCGCAGGGCCGTGTCCCGTGCGGGCCAGCCGCCCGCGTCCTCCAGCTCCTGCGGCAGGTCCCAGTGGTAGAGGGTGATCCAGGGGGTGACGCCCCGCCCCTGGAGCTCGTCGATCAGCCGCTTGTAGAAGTCGAGCCCCTTCTCGTTCGCCGGGCCCCGGCCGCCCGGCTGGATGCGGGGCCAGGCCAGCGAGAAGCGGTACGTGTCGACGCCGAGGCCCGCGATCAGCTCCACGTCCTGCGGCATCCGGTGGTAGTGGTCGCAGGCCACGTCCCCGTTCTCACCGCCCTCGACGGCGCCGGGCACCCGGCAGAAGGTATCCCAGATGGAGGGAGTGCGGCCGTCCTCGGTGGCCGCCCCCTCGATCTGGTACGAGGAGGTGGCGACGCCCCAGCGGAAGCCGGCCGGGAGCCCGCGTACCGCGGTGGGACGGAGGATTCGCTGCGGGGTGGTGGCGAGGTTCATCCGGTCTCCGTTGCGTAGGGGCCTGGTCAGGTGGGGGCCGCAGGGTCAGGCAGTGCAGGCGGCGGGGTCAGGCGTGCAGGTGGCAGGCGACCGTGCGGCGGTCTTCGGCGGGTGACTGGGCCGGGGCGGCCAGCAGCGGAACCCGTACGTCGCACGGCTCGAACGCCTTGCCGCAGCGCGGGTGGAACGCGCAGCCGGCCGGCATCGCGGACAGGTGCGGGGGTGAGCCCGGGATGCCGGTCAGCTCGCGGCGCGGGCCGTGGAGCGCGGGGAAGGAGTGGAGCAGCCCGTCGCTGTAGGGGTGGCGGGGGTCGCGGTAGATCTCCGCCGCGCCCGCCTCCTCCACGATGCGGCCCCCGTACATGATCGCGATCCGGTCCGAGAATTCGATCAGGAGCGAGATGTCGTGGGTGATGAACACGACGGAGAAGTTGAGCTGTTCCCTCAACTGGACCAGCCGCCGCAGGATCTGGCGCTGCATCACGACGTCGAGCGCGGTCGTCGGCTCGTCCATGATGACGATCTCGGGCTCCAGGGCGAGCGCCATCGCGATCATCACGCGCTGGCGCATACCGCCGGAGAGCTGGTGCGGGTAGGCGGCGAGCCGGTCGGCGGAGATCCCGACGAGGCTGAGCAACTCCTTCGCCCGGTCCGTCCGTTGGTCCCTCTTCAGGTCGGGGCGGTGGGCTTTCAGGACGTCGGTGAGCTGGCTGTGGACCGTGTGCACCGGGTTGAGGGAGTTCATCGCCCCCTGGAACACGATGGACAGCTCCTGCCAGCGGAAGGCGCGCAGCTGCTCCGGGGAGAGCGAGAGGATGTCGAGGCGGTCACCGCCCGGCCGGTGGTAGTGGACATCTCCTCCGGTGATCACCCCGGGCGGCTGGAGCAGCCGGGTCACGGCGTACGCGAGGGTGGACTTCCCGGACCCCGACTCCCCTGCCAGGCCGAGGACTTCGCCCCGGTGGAGGGTGAGGTCGATGTCCCGCAGGGCGTGCACGGCCCGCTCGTCGGTGCCGTAGTCGACGTTCAGTCCGCTGATGGTGAGGACCGGCTCGGCGCTCATGGGCGCGGCTCCTTGCTGGTGCTGGGCTCGGGTCGGGCACCGCTCAGGGGCTTGCGGGCGACGGGGGTGAAGCCGACGCGCATCTTCACCTTCCGGGAGGAGCCGGTGGCGGTGCGCAGGCGCGGGTTGACGAACTCGTCGATGCCGAAGTTGATCAGGGCGAGGGCGGTGCCCAGCAGGGCGATGCAGAGGCCGGCGGGGACGAACCACCACCAGGCGCCCTGGGCGAGTGCCTGGTTGGACTGGGCCCAGAAGAGGACCGTGCCCCAGTTCCAGTGCGAGATGTCCGCGACGCCGATGAAGGCGAGGGTGATCTCGGTGAGGACGGCGAAGATGACCGTGCCGACGAATCCGGAGGCGATGACGGCGGTGAGGTTCGGCATGATCTCGAAGAGGATGATCCGCCAGGTCGACTCGCCGGTGGCGCGGGCGGCCTCCACGTAGTCGCGGCGGCGCAGCGACAGCGTCTGGGCGCGCAGGATGCGCGATCCCCAGGCCCATGAGGTCAGGGCGATGGCGAAGGCGATGAGCAGGTCGCCGGTGTCGGGGACGAAGCTCGCGACGATGATGATCAGCGGGAGTCCGGGCAGCACCAGGAAGATGTTGGCGAGCGCGGAGAGGATCTCGTCGACGGCCCCGCCGAGGAATCCGGCGGTGACCCCGATGAGGACGGACAGCACGGTGGCGATGACCGCCGCGACGAACCCGACGATCAGGACGCCCCGGGTGCCGACCAGGATCTGCGAGAAGACGTCCTGCCCGGTGTGGGTGGTGCCGAACCAGTGGGCGCCGGAGGGCGGTTGGAGGAGCTGCTCGCTCATCGCGTCGGGGTCGTACGGGGCGATCCACGGGCCGATGACGGCCAGCAGGACGAAGAACGCGAGCATGAGCAGCCCGGTACGGGTCTTGCCCCCGCGCAGGAACCGGAGGCGGGCCCGGCGGGTGGGCGCCTCGGGTGCGGGCGCGCCGTCCAGGACGGCGACATCGGTGGCGGTGATGGACATGGCGGGCTACGCCTCCTTCCGGGTGCGGGGGTCGAGGGCGGCGTAGACGAGGTCGGCGAGCAGGTTCGCGGCCAGGACGGAGAGCGTGATGATCAGGAAGACGCCCTGCATCAGCGGGTAGTCCTTGGCGCCGACCGCCTGGAGCAGCTGGAAGCCGATGCCCGGATAGGTGAAGACCATCTCGACCAGCAGCGTGCCGCCGACGATGAAGCCGAGGGAGAGCGCGAAGCCGGAGATGTTGGGGAGGACCGCGTTGCGGGCCGCGTAGCCGAACATCACGCGCCGCTCGGAGAGCCCCTTGGCCTGGGCCACCATCACATAGTCCTCGGAGGAGACGGTGACCATCATGTTCCGCATGCCGAGGATCCAGCCGGCCACCGCGCTCAGCACGATCGTCACGCCGGGCAGGAACGCGTGGTAGAGCGCGCTGGAGATGAACGGCCAGTCGAAGGCCGGGACGAGGGCGCTGTCGTAACCGCCGGAGTTCGGGAAGAGGGACCACTTCTCCGCGAACAGGGCGATGGCGATGAGGCCGAGCCAGAAGTAGGGGATGGAGGAGATGAACGTGGTGACGGGGAGGAGCCCGTCCAGCCAGGAGCCGCGCTTCCAGCCGCTGTAGACGCCGATGCCGGTGCCGAGGAGGAAGCTGAGGACCGTCGTGACACCGACCAGGGCGAGCGTCCACGGGAGCGACTGGACGATCACCTCGCTCACCGGGGTCGGGAAGAAGGTGAAGGAGAGACCGAGGTCGCCGTCGAGGAGGTGGGCCCAGTAGTCGGTGTACTGCTGCCAGAGCGACTGCTTCTCGTCGAGGCCGAAGAGGGCCTTCAGGGAGTCGATGGCGTTGGTGTCGAGCTGGCCCTGGTAGCGGCTGAGCAGCGCCTGGACGGGATCGCCGGGCATCAGGCGCGGGATGAGGAAGTTGATGGTGATGGCGGCCCAGGCGGTGACGGCGTAGAACGCGAGCCGTTGGAGGAGGTACTTCACCGGGAGCCCTCCTTGACCGCTGCGGTCGCATGCGTACCCGTACTCGTACTCGTGCCCTCGTACAGCCAGCACGCCGCCCACTGCCCGTCCGCCAGGTCGAAGCGCGGCGGGAGTTCGGTGCGGCAGCGCTCCATGGCCTTCGGGCAGCGCGGGTGGAAGCGGCAGCCGGCCGGCGGGGCGATGAGGGAGGGTGGTTCGCCGGTGCCGGTCTCCTCCTGTTCCTCCTCGGCGACGATCCGGTCCGGGTCGGGCGCGGAGGCGATGAGGAGCTGGGTGTAGGGGTGGGCGGGGCGCTGGGTCACGGTCTCGCTGTCGCCGCCCTCGACGATCCGGCCCGCGTACATCACGAGGGTGGTGTCCGCGAAGTAGCGGGCGGAGGCGATGTCGTGGGTGATGTAGAGGATCGCGAGGTGCAGGCGCTCCTTGAGGTCGCGGAGCAGGTTGAGGACGCCGAGCCGGATCGACACGTCGAGCATGGAGACGGGCTCGTCGGCGAGGAGGACCTGCGGGTCGGCGCCGAGCGCGCGGGCGATGGCGACGCGCTGGCGCTGGCCGCCGGAGAGTTCGTGCGGGAACTTGTCGAGGTACTGGTGGGCCGGGGTGAGCTGGACCCGGTTCAGCAGATCGGTCAGGGCCTGCTCCAGCTCCTTGTCCCCGTTCCCCGCCCGGCCGTGGATCTTCAGGGCGCGGGTCAGGTGGTAGCGCACGGTGTGCACCGGGTTCAGCGAGGCGAAGGGGTCCTGGAAGATCAGCTGGACCCGGCGTACGTAGCGGCGGAAGGACCGGCCACGACCGGCCACGACCGGCTCGCCGCCCAGCCGTATCTCCCCCGAGGTGAGCGGGTAGAGCTGGGCGAGGAGGCGGGCGACGGTGGACTTGCCCGAGCCGGACTCCCCCACCAGGGCCGTCACGGTGCCGCGCCGGAGCCGGAGCGAGACGTCGTCGACGGCGTGGACGCTGCGGCGCTCGCGGGCGAACAGGTCGCGCGCGGTGCGGCGCAGGGGAAAGTGCTTGGTGACCCCGCGCGCTTCCAGCACCACGTCGGTGCCGGTGCGCACGGTCTCGGACTGATCGGTGGTCATGGCCGGTTCTTCCCCGTACTTACTTGGCGGGCGTGAGGTTCAGCACGATCTCCAGCGCGCTGGGCTGGGTGTGCTGCGGCGGGGCGTAGGGGTTGGCCTCGGTGGGCCAGCCGATCCAGTTCTTCGTGGAGTACTCGGCGCCGATCGGGGCGGCGGCGGTCGGGATCATGGGCGCCTGCTCGACGAAGATCTTCTGGATGGTGTTCAGCGCCGTGGTACGGGTCTTCTCGTCCTTGGCGTTGGCGTACTCCTTCAGGGCGTCGGTGGCCTCGTCGCTCTTGAAGCGGCCGAAGTTGCCCTGCTGGGAGCTCTTGCCGATGGGCTGGAGGAGCGCGCCGTCCATGACGTTCTGGTACATGTCGTACGGGGTGGCGCCGCTGTTGGTCCAGCGCAGGGTGGCGTCGAAGTTGCCGTTGGCCACGTCCACGCCCCAGGCCTCGGCGGTCTGGGTCTTGACCTTGGCCTCGATGCCGAGCTGCTTGATGTTGTCCTTGATGATCGCGAGACCGGTGATGTAGTCGTTCCAGCCGGCCGGGTCGGTGAAGGTGAGCGTCACCGGCTTGCCGGAGGGGTCCTTGAGCACGCCGCCGCTGAGCTTGAAGCCTGCCTCGTCGAGGATCTTCTTGGCCCCGGCGACATCGGGCTTGGTGTTGGCGCCCTGGTACTCGGGGGCGAGGAAGGGCTCACCGGCCGGGAGCGGGATGCCGGTCGGGTTGGTGATCTCCGGGTAGAGCGTGGCCTGGGCCTGGATGTGGATGGCCTTGCGGTCGACGACCATCGCCATCGCCTTGCGGAGCGCCGGGTTGTCGAAGGGCTTGCGGGCGGTGTTGAACCAGAGGCCGTGGATGCCGAGGCCGGAGGGGAACCAGAGCTTGTGGTTCTTGGGGTCCTTGTCGATGAAGAGCTGCTTGTGGTTCGGCATGAAGACGAAGGACCACTCGACCTTGCCGGTGGCCAGCGCGGTGGTGGCGGCGCTGTTGTCGTTGTACGCGGTGTAGCGCAGCTCCTTGACCTTGGTCTTGCCGTTCCAGTAGCTCGGCGTGGCGGTCAGGGTGGTGGTCTGCGGCGTGAACGTCTTGAGCTTGTACGGGCCGGAGCCGACCGGCGTCCGGTTGGGCCAGGTCTCCGGGTTCTCGACCTTCTCCCAGATGTGCTTGGGCACGATGAAGGTCTGGATGATCTTGTTCTGATTGACGAACTGGGACTCCTTGAAGGTCAGGACGACCTTGCCGTCCTCGACCGCGATCCCGTCGAAGGGGATGCCGTTCCAGTTGAGCGCCGAGTGCTTCTTCAGGAGGTTGAAGGTGAACTCCACGTCGGCCGCCGTCAGGGGCTTGCCGTCGGCCCACTTCGCCCGGGCGTCCAGGGTGAAGGTGACCTTGGTGAAGTTGGACTCCCACTGCCAGTCGGTGGCGAGCCAGGGGTCCGCCTTGTCGGTGGGCTTGATCATGTTCGTCATGGCCAGCGGCTCGTAGATCATGTACCGGTAGCCGAGGGTGGCGCCCGCCGAGGTGTTGAGGAACGGGTTGCTGTTGTTGGTCTGCGGCCCGTCCGGCTTCCCGAGGGTCAGTACGCCGGTGGCGGAGCCGCCGCCGTTCTTGTTGGCGCCCGAGTTGGCGTTGGAGCAACCGGCGGCGAGAGCGATCACGACGGTGGCTGCGGCGACCGCTCTGAGCGTGGTGCGACGGCGTGACGACATGGCGACTCCAGGGAAGGGCTGCCGGGTCGGGGCGATCCGGCGGAGGGTGGAAGGGGTGAGGCGGGGCGCGGCCGGGCGGCCGGGTCCGTCACGGCGCCGAGTGGCGCACGACCAGTTCGGTGGGCAGCACGGCCGGGCACTCGGGTACGGGCGTGCCGCCGAGGTGGGAGAGCAGCATCCGGGCGGCCGTCTCACCCATGCGGCGGGTGGGCTGGCGCACGGTGGTGAGGGGCGGTTCGGTGTGTTCGGCCATCGGGATGTCGTCGAAGCCGACGACCGCGACATCGTCGGGGACCCGGCGCCCGGCGACCCGCAGGGCCCGCAGCACGCCGGCCGCGCTGATGTCGTTGTGCGCGAAGACCGAGTCGAACGCGACGCCCCGGGCGAGGAGTTCCTCCATGGCCAGGCGGCCGCCGACTTCGGTGAAGTCCCCCTCGACGACGCGGACGTCGGGCAGGACCGAGCGGAAGCCGCCGAGCCGGTCCCGTACGCAGCCGAAGTGCTGGGGTCCGGTGAGGACGACGGGCCTGGAGCGTCCGGCGGCGAGCAGGTGGCGGGCCGCCGACGCTCCTCCCTCGTGGTTGGTGGTCACGACGGAAGGGAATGCGGGGTGGTGGCCGCGGTCGTCGATGAGCACGATCGGCAGGCCGTCGCGGTGCAGGGCGGTGAGGTGGCCGAGGGTGTTCTCCGGCTCCACGACGACGAGCCCGTCGAAGGCGCGCGCTGTCACCTGGGTGGTGAAGCGCTGGACGGACTCGGCGCCCCGGTTGCAGGTGAACAGCAGCAGCCCGTAATCGGCGGCCTCGACGGTGTCGACGACCCCCTGGAGCAGTTCGCCCATCCACGGCCAGGTCAGCGAGGGGACCAGCATGCCGACGGTACGGCTGGAGCCGCGGGCCAGGCCCACGGCTCCGGAGCTGGGCACATAGCCGAGCTGTGCGATCACTTCACGAACGCGGGCGGCGGTGGAACCGTCCACCTCGCCCTTGGTGTTGATGACCCGCGACACGGTCGTCTTGCTGACGCCGGCCTCACGGGCGACATCGGCGATGGTGACGCGCATCTGGGCCTCCGTTGGACCAGGCAGGGGCGGGCTGAGCAGAGCTGGGGCAGGGCTGGGGCAGAGCTGGGGCAAGGCTGCGGGACACAGGGGGACCGATGCGTCCGGTACCGGTTCCGGAACCGGTACCGGCGTTGCGGCAGGAGTTAACCCCGCCGACACAGGGGCGTCAATACTTCACACCGAGATTGGTCCGGACCCATCTGCTGACCAGGCAGGGCGCGTTGTGTGTTCACCTCTTGAACGCACGAGAGCCGCCGCCCCAGATGGGGCGGCGGCTCTCGTGGGCCTCTCGTGGGCGGACCGGAGGGCGCTACTCGGTGGGCTCCACGCCCGCGCGCAGCAGCCCGTAGGTGTACGCGTCCTCCAGCGCCTGCCAGGACGCGGCGATGACGTTCTCGGCGACCCCCACGGTCGCCCAGTCGGCGTCGCCGTCGCCCGTGGTGATCAGGACCCGGGTGGTGGACTCGGTGCCCGTACGGCCCTCCAGGATGCGGACCTTGTAGTCGACCAGCTCCAGCTTGGCGAGCTGCGGGTAGATCCGCTCCAGGGCCACGCGCAGGGCCCGGTCCAGGGCGTTGACCGGGCCGTTGCCCTCGGCGGTCGCGACGATGCGCTCGCCCTTGGCCCAGAGCTTCACGGTGGCCTCGTTGGCGTGGGTGCCGTCGGGGCGGTCCTCGACGATCGCCCGCCAGGACTCCGTACGGAAGTAGCGCCGGGCCCTGCCCTCCACCTCGCCGCGGAGCAGGAGCTCGAAGGAGGCGTCGGCGGCCTCGTAGGTGTAGCCCTGGAGTTCGCGCTCCTTGACCCGCTCCACGACCCGGCCGACCAGGGCGCGGTCGTCGCCGAGGTCGACGCCGAGCTCCTTGCCCTTCAGCTCGATGGAGGCACGGCCGGCCATGTCGGAGACCAGCATCCGCATGGTGTTGCCGACCCGCTCCGGGTCGATGTGCTGGTACAGGTCCGGGTCGACCTTGATCGCGGAGGCGTGCAGCCCGGCCTTGTGGGCGAAGGCCGAGACACCCACGTACGGCTGGTGGGTCGAGGGGGTCAGGTTGACGACCTCGGCGATCGCGTGCGAGATCCGGGTCATCTCGGCGAGCGCGCCCTCGGGCAGCACCTTCATGCCGTACTTGAGCTCCAGGGCGGCGACCACCGGGAAGAGGTTGGCGTTGCCGACCCGCTCGCCGTAGCCGTTGGCCGTGCACTGGACGTGGGTGGCGCCGGCGTCCACGGCCGCCAGGGTGTTCGCGACCGCGCAGCCGGTGTCGTCCTGGGCGTGGATGCCGAGCCGGGCCCCGGTGTCCGCGATGACGGTGGAGACGACCGCCTGGACCTGGGCGGGGAGCATGCCGCCGTTGGTGTCGCAGAGGATGACGACCTCGGCGCCCGCCTCGTAGGCGGTACGGACCACGGACTTGGCGTACTCGGCGTTGGCGCGGTAGCCGTCGAAGAAGTGCTCGCAGTCCACGAAGACCCGGCGGCCCTGTTCGCGCAGGTGGGAGACGGTGTCGCGGACCATCTCCAGGTTCTCGTCCAGGGTGGTGCGCAGGGCCAGCTCCACATGGCGGTCGTGCGCCTTGGCGACCAGCGTGATCACCGGGGCGCCGGAGTTCAGGAGCGCCTGCACCTGGGGGTCCTCGGCCGCGCTGCCACCGGCTCTGCGGGTCGCGCCGAACGCCACGAGCTGGGCGTTCTCGAATGCGATCTCCTGCTGGGCCCGGGCGAAGAACTCCGTGTCGCGCGGGTTGGCACCCGGCCAGCCGCCCTCGATGTACCCGACCCCGAAGGTGTCCAGGTGCCGGGCGATGGTCAGCTTGTCGGCGACCGTCAGGTTGATGCCCTCACGCTGAGCACCGTCGCGCAGTGTGGTGTCGAAGACATGGAAGCTGTCGTCGGTGGCGTTGGCCTTGGTGGTCATGCTGATCTGACTCCTGTCGGATGAGTGGATCCGGACGGTCTGGCGCTGTTCGGGGAACCCGGAACAGCGCCCAGCTCCACTTGCCCCCATCATCCCGCGCGCTCCGCCCGGCCCGGGTGCGGGCCGGAAAACGAAAAAACCCCTCGCGGGTGCGAGAGGTCTGCGCGCGGGTCTGGGGCACGATGGCCGCGCCGTACGTGGTGGTACGAGGCGGTCACTGCGGACCGGCGCGCCTGCTGCCAATAATCATGACGAACGAGGACACGGCAGAAGTCTCGCACAGTGACGCGTCCGTGACGCCGGTGTCTCAGGATGCGGTCGTGACGCTGGTCGCATCACCCGGTCGCGGCCCCGGTGTCAGCGTCTCGTCCAGGAACTCCGCCGCCTGGGCGAGCACCTGCTCCCGGCCCGTCCCCGGGATGCCGACCGTCACATGGACGCTGAACCCGTCCAGCAGCGCCCGCAGCCGGATCGCGAACCGGTCGGCGTCCACCGCCCGGAACTCCCCGCGCGAGACCCCCTCGGCGAGCAGCGCCACCAGGTCCCGGTGCCAGGCCCCCTCGATGGCGGCCTGCCGGGCGCGGGCGTCGTCGTCCGCGTTCTGCGAGCGGCCCCAGACCTCCAGCCAGAGCGTCCAGTGCGGGTCGCGGTGGCCGGCGGGCAGGTAGAGCCCGATGTACGCGTCCAGCCGCTCGCGGGCGGTCCCCGGCTCGGCGAGGAGGGCGCGGCGCTCGGCCCCGAGACGGTCCTCGCTCCACTCCAGGGTCCTCAGCAGCAGCTCGTCCTTGGTGCGGAAGTAGTAGAGCAGGTGCCCGCTGCTCATCCCCACCTCGCGCCCGAGCCCCGCCATGGTCAGCCCGTCGAGCCCGCGCGCGGCGATGGTGGCCATGGCGGCGGCCAGGACGTCCTCGCGGGGCGGGGCGGCGTGGTGGGTGCGGCGGGGGGCGGAGGGCATGGGCTGGCTCGGACCTTCGGGGTGAGTGGGACCTTCGGCTGCTGACCGGGTTCAGATCTTCGGCTGCTGCTGGGTGATGCAGTGGATGCCTCCACCGCCGGCAAAGATCGTACGGGCGTCGACGAGGGTCACCGTACGGTCCGGGAAGAGGCCCCGGAAGATCGCGGCGGCCTCCTCGTCGCGCGGGTCGTCGAAGGCGCAGAGAACCACGCCGTCGTTGCAGAGGTAGTGGTTGATGTAGGAGTAGTCGACCCACTCGCCGTCCTCGTCCCGGAGCACGGTGGGCGCGGGCACCTCGAGGACCTCCAGCGGGCGGCCCTTGGCGTCGGTGGCGGCCCGCAGGACGGCCAGCAGCTCCCGGGTGACCTCGTGGTCGGGGTGGGCCGGGTCGGGCTGGACGTGGGCGACGACCGTGCCCGGGCGCACGAAGGCGGCGACGATGTCGACATGGCCGAGCGTGCCGTACGTCCCGTAGTCGCCGGTCAGCCCGCGCGGCAGCCAGATCGCCTTCTCGGTGCCCAGGCGGGCGTGGATCTCCGCCTCGACCTGCTCCCTGCTCCAGCCGGGGTTGCGCTCCTTGCCGAGCTGGACGGTCTCGGTGAGCAGGACGGTCCCCTCACCGTCGACGTGGATCGCGCCGCCCTCGTTGACGAGCGGGGAGCTGTGCGCGGGGGTGCCGGTCAGCTCGGCGACGGCCCGGGCGATGTGCTGGTCGCTCTCCCAGCGGGCCCAGCCCTGGGCGCCCCAGCCGTTGAACGTCCAGTCGACGGCGGCGATCGTGCGGCCGTCGGTGACGAAGGTGGGGCCGATGTCCCGCATCCAGGCGTCGTCGAGGGGGCGGACGGCCAGCTCCACGTCGGGGCCGAGGAGGGCGGCGGCGCCTTCCTCCTGCCCCGGCCCGACGACCACCGTGACCGGCTCGAACCGGCGTACGGCCCGGGCGACGGCGGCCCAGGCACGGCGGGCCTCCGCCAGCTCGGCGTCGGAGGCGAAGGTGGGGTTGGGCCCGGGCCAGGCCATCCAGGTGCGCTCGTGGGGGGCCCACTCGGGGGGCATGCGGAAGGGGGCGGCGGGGGTGGGGGTGGGAGTGGCGGGCATGGGAGGCATGGGGGCTCCTGATCGCGGGAATTAGAGTGCCACTCTAACCATGCTGTGAAGCTGTACGGAAGTTTCTTGTGCTCCCGTTCGAGCAGCGCTCTATCGCTCGGGCAGGGAAAAGGCCGCACCTGCGAGGAGCCGGTGCGGCCTGATCCTGGGTGGAGGGGCGCCTAGCCGAGCGGGTGCATCCAGCCGTGGGTGTCCTCGGCGATGCCGCGCTGGATGTC
Source organism: Streptomyces cyaneofuscatus (assembly GCF_033109485.1). Taxonomy (NCBI): domain Bacteria; kingdom Bacillati; phylum Actinomycetota; class Actinomycetes; order Kitasatosporales; family Streptomycetaceae; genus Streptomyces; species Streptomyces cyaneofuscatus. Next base: position 2,109,736 of record NZ_CP137002.1, read on the forward strand.
CAGCAGGCGGTCGCGCAGCTTCATGGTGACCTCGCCGGGGGTGCCGTCGCCCTGGGTCCACTCGCCGTTCGCGGTCTTCACGATGCCGACCGGGGTGATGACGGCGGCGGTGCCGCAGGCGAAGACCTCGGTGAGGGTGCCCTTGGCGGTGTCGTCGCGCCACTGGTCGATGGAGACGCGGCCCTCCTCGGAGCCGTAACCGAGGTCGCGGGCGACCTTGAGGAGGGAGTCGCGGGTGACGCCGGCGAGGAGGGAGCCGGTGAGGGAGGGCGTGATGATCTTCTTGGAGCCGTCCTCCTGCTCGTACACGAAGTAGAGGTTCATCCCGCCGAGCTCCTCCACCCACCTGTGCTCGACGGCGTCGAGGTAGGCGACCTGGGCGCAGCCGTGCTGGGCGGCCTCGGCCTGGGCGAGGAGGGAGGCGGCGTAGTTGCCGCCGGTCTTGGCGTCGCCGACGCCGCCGGGGACGGCGCGGACGCGGTTCTCGGAGAGCCAGATGGAGACGGGCTTCACGCCGCCGGGGAAGTAGGCGCCGGCGGGCGAGGCGATGACCAGGAAGAGGTACTCGTTGGCCGGCTTCACGCCGAGGCCGACCTCGGTGGCGATCATGAACGGGCGCAGGTAGAGGGACTCCTCGCCGCCGTGGGCCGGGACCCATGCCTTGTCCTGCTGGACCAGCGCGTCGCACGCCTCGATGAACGTCTCGACGGGCAGCTCGGGCATGGCGAGACGCGCGGCCGAGCGCTGGAAGCGGCGGGCGTTGGCGTCGGGGCGGAACGAGGCGACCGAGCCGTCGGGCTGGCGGTAGGCCTTGAGCCCCTCGAAGATCTCCTGCGCGTAGTGCAGGGTCATGTTGGCCGGGTCCAGCGACAGCGGGCCGTACGGGACCAGCTCGGCGTCGTGCCAGCCGCGGCCCTCGGTCCAGCGGATCGTCACCATGTGATCGGTGAAGTGCCGGCCGAATCCGGGGTTGGCCAGGATCGCCTCGCGCTCCGCGTCGGACAGCGGGTTCGAGGAGGGCTTGAGCTCGATCGTGGGCGTCGTCATGAGTGCGTGTCCTTCACCGGTCTTGTGTGTGATGGACCGCGCCCACGCCCGTCCTCCTCCCGACGTTTTCCGGTCAGGTCCTAGGACGTCCGAGCTTCACCACGAGCCACGGCCCCGCGTTCGATTATCTCTTGCGGGGGGCCAGGCACGAAATGGTGGGATTGCGGTCCAGGGGTCGATGGTGGCACCCGGGGGCCGCACAGGTGAAGCCGCCGGGCGCTGATGCGACCCGGCGGCTTCGAAGTGGAGTCGTCGGGTCAGCTCGCTACGCGTACCGCGAGCGCGTCACCGATCTCGTCGGTCGTACGCGTGGCGGCACCGTCGCGCTCCGCGAGGTCGGCGGAGACGGCGCCCTCGATGCGCACGGCCTCGGCCTCGTAACCGAGGTGGCGCAGCAGGAGGGCGACGGAGAGGACCGTGGCGGTGGGGTCGGCCTTGCCCTGCCCCGCGATGTCGGGGGCGGAGCCGTGGACCGGCTCGAACATCGACGGGAAAGCGCCCGTCGGGTTGATGTTGCCGGAGGCGGCCAGGCCGATTCCGCCGGTGACGGCGGCGGCGAGGTCGGTGAGGATGTCGCCGAACAGGTTGTCGGTGACGATGACGTCGAAGCGCTCCGGCTGGGTGACGAAGAAGATCGTCGCGGCGTCGACATGCAGGTAGTCGGTGGAGACCTGCGGGTATTCGGCGGCGACCTTGTCGAAGGTGTTCTTCCACAGGTGGCCGGCGTAGACGAGGACGTTGTTCTTGTGGACCAGGGTCAGCTTCTTGCGCGGCCGGGCGGCTGCTCGCTCGAAGGCGTCCCGGACCACGCGCTCGACGCCGTACGCCGTGTTGACGCTGACCTCGGTGGCGACCTCGGCGGGGGTGCCGGTGCGCAGCGAGCCGCCGTTGCCCGTGTACGGACCCTCGGTGCCCTCGCGGACGACGACGAAGTCGATGTCGGGGCGGCCGGCGAGCGGGGTCGCGGTGTTCGGGAAGAGCTTGGACGGGCGCAGGTTGATGAAGTGGTCGAAGGCGAAACGCAGCTTCAGCAGCAGCCCGCGCTCCAGGACGCCCGACGGCACGGACGGGTCACCGATCGCGCCGAGGAGGATGGCGTCGTGGTTCTTGAGCGCCTCCAGCTCCGCGTCCGGGAGGGTGTCCCCGGTGCGGTGCCAGCGCTGGGCCCCAAGGTCGTACTCCTTGGTCTCCAGCTTCACATCCTGCGGGAGGACAGCGTTGAGGACTTTGAGGCCCTGGGCCACAACTTCCTGGCCGATTCCGTCACCGGGGATCACTGCGAGATCGATGCTGCGAGACATGCGGGAAGCCTAACGGTGCGTCCCACCCCATGACATCCGACGTCCACCATATGGACGGGAGTAAGCGTGTTCGGGGCGTGCGAGGTGCATGGGGTGGGGGGACGAGCGATGCGCGCGGGCGGGCGGGCCTCTGCGGCTCAGTGGCCGGTCGCGCCGCCGTTGTCCCGGCGGTCGAGGGCGCGCTGCAGGGCGGCGGCGGCGTTCTTGCGCTCGGCCTCGGCCTGGCCGGAGGAGTGGCGGACGCGGCGGGTGGTGGTGTTGGCCATGATGGATCGACTCCTTGAGATCGCATGGATGCCGGGGGCAGGCCGCACTGCGGGGTGCGGCGCCGAGGCCGGGCCGGGATCGGATTTCGAGGTGCCGGAAGGAGCGGGGAGCGTACGCCGCAGGGGGTGACCTGCTTCGGGGCGTGCGCCCGCAACCGCCACAGACGCTCGATCGAGCGATTCGTTCGGCTCCTACAAAGCTAGGACAGTCGGGCCGCTCTGTCTCTACAGTTAGTCGGACTTCCTACTATCTGAGACGGCCGCTCCCCCGCGCTCCGCCCGCAGTTCCCGGATCAGCGCCCGTACGGCGAGGGATCGTGCCTGCTCAGGGGTGGTGAGATAGCCGATCGAGCGGGTCGGGCGGTCCGCTCCGAGAGCGGTGATCTCGATTCCGTCGGGTGCTCCGTACAGGGACAGACCGGGCATGATCGCCATGCCGAGACCACGGGACACCATCGAGAGCACCGCTCCGTCGTCCTCGGCCTCCACGGTCGCCCGGGGGATCCAGGCCTGGGCCGCCCACCAGTCGCGGGTGTACGAGGTGCAGTTCTCGGCCCAGTCGACCAGCGGCAGCGTCCGGGGCGCGGGGTGCCCGGCCGGGTGCACCAGGGCGTACTCCTCCTCCAGCAGTACGCCGCCGACCAGTCCGGACTCCACGGCCGAGGTGGTCCCGATCGTCGCGACCGCCAGGTCGGCCCGTCCGTCCAGCACCTCACCGGCCGTCCCCCGCCCCACCTCGCGCACCATCCGCACCACGGGCTCGATGCCGGGGTGGCGGGCCCTGAGGCGTTCCAGGGCCGGCGGCAGCAGATGCAGGGCCGCACTGCGGAACGCGGCGATCCGCAGCGGCCCGCCGACCGTGTCCGCCCCACCCGGACCGGCGGCGGTCCCCCGCGCCTCGGCGCCCATCACGTCGAGCAGCCGCAGGATGCGGCGGGCGTGCGCGGCGGCCACCTCACCGGCCGGGGTCGGCGTGGCGCCCCGGCGGCCGCGCTCGAAGAGGACGGCACCGATCCTGCGCTCGCTGGAGCGGACGGAGTGGGAGACGGCGGACTGGGTCATGCCGAGCTCCCGGGCGGCGGCCGAGAACCCGCGTACGTCGGCGACGGCGACGATCACGCGGAGCTCGTGCGGGGCGAGGTCGGTCACCGCGCGGCCCGCCCCACGCCCGCGACCGGGCGAGGCACCGAAGACCCATGAAAGCTGCTCATGGAAACGGATTCTTCCATCGACGCGGCCCCCTGCCCGGCCATCGCGTTGCCTTCTACCGTCGGCGGCATGACGACACAGCGCACCGCCCGCACCCTTCACCTCGCCGCCCGCCCGCACGGCTTCCCGACGCCGGATCTCTTCACCGTCCACGAGGCACCCGTACCGGAGCCCGCCCCCGGCACGGCCGTGGTGGAGAACCTCTACCTCTCCGTGGACCCGTACCACCGCGAGGCGATGGACGACGGCGGCTGGGCGCTGGGCGTCCCGCTGGAGGGCCGGGCCCTCGGCCGGGTGACGGCCTCCCGCGCCCCCGGGTTCGCGGAGGGCGACCTCGTCCTGCACCGCGAGGGGTGGCGGACCCATTCCGTGGTGGTGCCCGGCGAGGGCGGGGTGCGCAAGGTGCCCGCGTACGAGGGTGTCCCGCTCACCGCGTACATCTCGATCCTCGGCGGCACCGGGCTCACCGCCTATGTGGCGCTGACCCGGACGCTGGAGTTCCGGGCGGGCCAGGACCTCTTCGTCTCGGCGGCGGCGGGCGGGGTCGGTACGGCGGTGGGGCGCATCGCCCGGCTGCTCGGCGCCGGGCGGATCGTCGGCAGCGCGGGTACGCCCGCGAAGGTGGCCCGGCTGACCGGGGAGCTGGGCTTCGACGCTGCGTTCGACTACCACGACGGCCCGGTCGGGGAGCTGCTGGCGAAGGCGGCGCCCGACGGCATCGACGCCTACGTGGACAACGTCGGCGGGGACCATCTGGAGGGCGCGATCTCGGTGCTCCGCGAGCACGGGCGGATCGCGTGGGTCGGCGCCATCTCCCAGTACCACTCGGCGCACGAGCCGCCGGCCGCCCCGCGCAACCTGTTCGACATCGTGGAGAAGAGCCTGCGCCTGGAAGGGGTGATGGTGCGTAACTACCGCGATGTGCAGGAGGAGTTGGAGGACTTCCTGGTCCCGTATCTGCAGAGCGGCGTGGTCGTGCCTGACGTCACGGTGGTGGACGGGTTCGAGCGGACGGTGGAGGGGTTCCTCGGGATGCTGCGGGGCGGGAACACCGGGAAGATGCTGATCCGGGTCGCCGACTGAGGACGTACGGAAGGGAGTTGACTGCCCGCCCGGCCGCCCGCCCGCCCGCCGGCAGGTCGCCGTCGCGCTACAGCAGGTCGCCGTCGCGCCAGTCGAAGACCAGCGGGTGGGCGGCGGCGGGCAGTACGTGCCCGGCGGCCGGGCGGACGTACGTGGAGCCCTCCTCCTCCGGCAGCGCCACGGTCCCGTGCGGGCCGAGGGCGGCGAGGCTCCCCGGCCACACCTGCCAGCCGCGCGCCGCGTAGAGCGCGGCGCCCGCGTCGGAGGCGGAGAGGGCGCCGAACTCGTACGCCCCGTCGACGACCCGCTCCAGCGCGCCCATCACCCGGTGGCCGAGCCCCTGGCGGCGGCGGCCGGGGCGGACGGCGACGGCTTCGACGTATCCGGCGCGCAGCGAGCGGCCGTCGTGGAGCACCCGGCGCTGGACGATCGAGCCGTGGGCGATGAGGAGTCCGCCGGTGTCGCGCACCAGGGCGTGGACGCCGCCGAGGGAGTGCTCCCAGTCGTCGTCGCCGAAGTCGCCCTCGAAGGCGGTGTCCAGCAGGGTGCGGATCTCGTCCCGTACGGCCGCGGTCAGCTCATAGGTGTGGGCGGCGTGCACCGCGGGGAGCTCGGTCATGATCCCAGTTTCCCAGGCACCCACTCCCACCAGGCACGCAGGGGCGATGCGGGGTACGGAGCCGGTCGAGTCGGCTCCGCACCCCTGGGCGCCCGGCTCTAGTACACCGAGACGCCGTACGCCTGGAGCGCCTCCACCACCGGCTGGTGGATGGCCGAGCCCGCGGTGCCGGAGCAGCCGGAGCTGCCGGAGTGGATGCCGAGGGCGACGGAACCGGCGAAGTGGGCGCCGCCGCTGTCGCCTCCGGCGGAGCAGGCGGTGGTGCGGACCATGCCGTAGACCGGCCCGTCACCGTAGTTGACGGTGACGTTGACGGCGGTGACGGTGCCGGAGGTCACCTTGGTGGTGGAGCCGCTCTTGCGGATCGCCTGGCCGACGACGGCGTTGGCGGCGGAGGCGATGTCCTGGGTGGAGCCGTTGTAGAGGTCGACGCTTCCGGCGGGCGAGGAGCCGTCGGTGTAGCGGACGATGCCGTAGTCGTTGGTCGGGAAGCTGGTGCCCTCCCGGACGCCGATGACCGAACCGCCGGAGGTGGCCGACCAGTTGGCGGAGATGTTGGTGCAGTGTCCGGCGGTCACGAAGTAACGGGCCCCGCCCTTGGTGACGTTGAAGGCGGCCGAGCAGCGGCTGCCGCCGCCGTAGATGGCTCCGCCGCCCAGCACCTCGCGGTGGAAGACGCCGGGTACGCGGCTGATGCTCACGGCTCCGCCGAGCCGCTTCGCCACGGCTTCGAGGCGGGCCATGTCCCGTGCGGAGACGGAGGAGTCGGCCTCGACGGCGACCTGGTTGGTGCGCGGGTCGATGCCCCAGGAGGTGCCGGTGATCTTCGCCTCGGCCTCCAGGGTCGCGATGGCGGAGTCGAGCTGGGCGGCGCTGCGGGCCACCCGGCGCACGGTGGCCCCGGTGGCGCGGGCCTGCTCCTCGGCCCGGTCGGTGGTGACGGTGACGACCAGCTCGCCGGTCTTCCGGTCGAGGTAGGTCCCGGCGGTGCCGGCGCCCAGCGTGTGTTCGACGGCGGCGTCGAGTGCGTACGCGGACGCGGAGGGGATCGCCGAGGGGGCAGCAGCGGCAGTGTGCGCCTCGGCGGCGGTGGCGGGGGTTGCGCCGAGGCCGAGGGCGCCGGCGACGAGCAGGAGGGAAAGGCTCAGGCGGGCGCGGGAGTTGCGTCTCATGGGGGGGGGCTCCTTCTCGGGTGACGTGTGGGGACGTACCGAGAAGGAATTTGACATGTTCATTACGTGCACCACAAGACCGCGTACGCCGGGGAGCACCCCGGGAGCGCCCCGGGACGCACGCCGGCGGACAGCCGGTCCCGGTCAGCGGACACTGACCGGGACCGGCCCCCGCCCTGGCCGGTCCCCCGCTTCCCCCGGCCGCCCCCGCCGCGCACACTGCGCCCATGTCCGACACGACACCCGCACCCCGGCAGTGGTCGCCCACCCACGGCGACCCGTACCGCCCCGCCCCCTACCGCCCCGAGCGGACCGCCCCCGAGGAGTCGCTGGCCCGCGCCGCCCGGCTGCGGGAGCGCATGGACGAGCGCAGGACCGTCCGCGCCTTCTCGCCCGATCCCGTCCCCGAGCAGGTGCTGCGCGACGCCATCGCCTGCGCGGCCACCGCCCCCTCCGGCGCGCACCAGCAGCCGTGGACCTTCGTCCTGGTCAAGGACCGCGAGGTACGCCGCCGGATCCGGGAGGCCGCCGAGCACGAGGAGAAGCTGAGCTACGACGGGCGGCTCGGCGAGGAGTGGCTCGCCGCGCTGCGCCCGCTGGGCACGGACGCGGTCAAGACCCATATGACGGACGCGCCCGCCCTGATCGTGGTGTTCCAGCAGCGCTACTGGCTCGGCGAGGACGGCACCAAGCGCAAGCACTACTACGTGGACGAGTCGGTGGGCATCGCGGTGGGGATGCTGCTCAGCGCCCTGCACCTGTCCGGGCTCGCCGCGCTGATCCACACCCCGAGCCCGATGCGCTTCCTCGGTGAGGTGCTGGGCCGGCCCGAGAACGAGAAGGCGTTCGCCGTGATCCCCGTGGGCCATCCCGCCGACGACTGCGAGGTCCCCGACCTCGTACGCAAGTCGCTGGACCAGGTGCTGGTGGAGGTCTGAGGAGCCTCCTCGGGAAGGGCCCCACACGAGGAGCCACACACGGAGAGGCATACGCGAAGAGGCACACATGGAAACCGCCCCCCGGCCGGTAGGGGGACCGGTCGGGGGGCGGTGCTCAGGGGGCCTTCGTCTAGGCCCTGGAGCCCGGGGCGTCGTGCTGCGGCGCCCCGGGGAAGGGCGTCAGCCCTGGTGGGGGTAGGTGTACTCGGTCGGCGCGACCAGGGTCTCCTTGATGGCCCGGGTGAGGGTCCAGCGCTGGAGGTTCTGCGGGGCGCCCGCCTTGTCGTTGGTGCCGGAGGCGCGGCCGCCGCCGAAGGGCTGCTGGCCGACGACGGCGCCGGTCGACTTGTCGTTGATGTAGAAGTTGCCCGCGGCGTAGCGGAGCTTGTCCATCGTGTGCGCGGCGGCCGCGCGGTCGCCCGCGATGACCGAGCCGGTCAGCGCGTAGTCGGAGACCGACTCCATCTGCTCCAGCATGGCGTCGTAGTTGGCGTCCTCGTAGACGTGGATCGCGAGGATCGGGCCGAAGTACTCGGTCGTGAAGACCTCGTTCTCGGGGTCCGAGCAGACGATGACGGTCGGACGGACGAAGTACCCCACCGAGTCGTCGTACGTACCGCCCGCGACGATCTCGCACGCCGGGTCGGACTTCGCGCGGTCGATCGCGGCCTTGTTCTTGGCGAACGAGCGCTCGTCGATGACGGCCCCGATGAAGTTGCTCAGGTCGGTGACGTCACCCATCGTGATCGAGTCGACCTCGGCCGCGAACTCCTCCTTGAAACCGGAGTTCCAGATGGAGGCGGGGACGTACGCACGCGAGGACGCGGAGCACTTCTGGCCCTGGTACTCGAAGGAGCCGCGGGTCAGCGCGGTCTTCAGCACGGCGCGGTCGGCGCTCGGGTGCGCGACGACGAAGTCCTTGCCGCCGGTCTCGCCGACGAGCCGCGGGTAGGTGCGGTAGTTGGCGATGTTGTTGCCGACCGTCTTCCACAGGTGCTGGAAGGTGGGGGTCGAGCCGGTGAAGTGGATACCGGCCAGGTCGCGGTGGTTCAGCGCCACCTCGGAGACGGCCTTGCCGTCACCGGTGACCAGGTTGATGACGCCCTTGGGCAGACCGGCCTCCTCCAGGAGCTGCATCAGCAGCACGGCGGCGTGGGTCTGGGTCGGGGACGGCTTCCACACCACGACGTTGCCCATGAGGGCGGGGGCGGTGGGCAGGTTGCCCGCGATGGCCGTGAAGTTGAACGGCGTGATCGCGTAGACGAAGCCCTCCAGCGGGCGGTGGTCCATGCGGTTCCACACACCCGGGGAGTTGGCCGGGGGCTGCTCGGCGAGGATCTGGCGCGCGTAGTGCACGTTGAAGCGCCAGAAGTCGACGAGCTCGCAGGGGGTGTCGATCTCGGCCTGCTGGGCGGTCTTGGACTGGCCGAGCATGGTGGAGGCGGCCAGCGTCTCGCGCCAGGGGCCCGACAGCAGCTCGGCGGCGCGCAGGATGATCGCGGCGCGGTCGTCGAAGGCCATCGCGCGCCAGGCCGGAGCGGCGGCGAGGGCCGCGTCGATGGCGTCCTGGGCGTCCTGCTCGGTGGCCCCGGCGAAGGTGCCGATGACGGCCTGGTGGTTGTGCGGCTGTACGACGTCGACCCGCTCGCCGCCGCCCATCCGCTTCTCGCCGCCGATGGTCATCGGCAGGTCGATCGGGTTGTCGGCGAGCTCCTTGAGCTTCACCTCCAGGCGGGCGCGCTCCGGGGAGCCCGGGGCGTAGGAGTGGACCGGCTCGTTGACCGGCGCGGGGACCTGGGTGACGGCGTCCATGAGTGCCTTGTCTCCTTGGTGTCGGCGGGGGTGTGGGTCAGCCCGGGGGCTGCTCAGCCCTTGGTGAGGATCGAGCGGCCGAAGAACAGCAGGTTGGCCGGCTTCTCCGCGAGGCGGCGCATGAAGTATCCGTACCAGTCGGTGCCGTACGCCGTGTAGACGCGCATCCGGTGGCCCTCGGCCGCGAGCCGGATGTGCTCGTCGCTGCGGATGCCGTACAGCATCTGGAACTCGTACTCATCCAGTTTGCGCCCGGTCTGCCGGCCGAGCTCCTGGGCGATGGCGATGAGACGGGGGTCGTGCGACCCGATCATCGGGTAGCCCTCGCCCTCCATCAGGATCCGGGTGATGCGGACGTACGCCTTGTCGATCTCGGCCTTGTCCTGGTGCGCGACGGAGGCGGGCTCCTTGTAGGCGCCCTTCACGATGCGGACGCGGCTGCCGGCGGCGGCCAGGCGGCGGGCGTCGTCCTCGGTGCGGAACAGGTAGGACTGGATGACGCAGCCGGTCTGCGGGAAGTCCTTCCGCAGCTCCTCGTGGATGGCGAACATCGAGTCGAGGGTGGTGTGGTCCTCGGCGTCCAGGGTGACGGTGGTGCCGATAGCGGCCGCCGCCTCGACGACGGGGCGCACGTTGGCGAGGGCCAGCTCGTGGCCGTTCTCCAGCGCCTGGCCGAACATCGACAGCTTGACGGACATCTCGGCGCGCGGGCCCAGGTCCAGGGCCTTCAGCCGCTCGATGAGCTCCAGATAGGCGTCGCGGGCGGCCTCGGCCTGCGCGGGGGTGGTGATGTCCTCGCCGACGACGTCGAGTGTGACCTCAAGACCCTTGTCCGCGGCGTCCTCGACGATCGGCACGACCTGGTCGACGGTCTCCCCGGCGATGAAGCGGTCGACGACCTGCTTGGTGCCGGGCGCGGCCGAGATGAACCGGCGCATCTTGTCGCTGCGCGATGCGGCGAGAATCACGGGACCCAGCACGGGGCACCTCCACGAATGTACGGACGAGGGGCCGCAACGGTACGAATGTGAACGGACCGGTACGGCACGGATAACCACTGTGAAATCTAGGCACCGTTCCCGGCCTGTGCCATCGACACCTGTCACGCATCCGTGGCCGCCATCTCAGACATCTGTATGAAGAATCCCGGCGAAGGGTGCGAGAATGGCCGTGTGACAGGCGATTACCAGGAACTGGTCGACGAGATCTCCGTCCTCCTCGGCGCCCCGGCCACCCTGGAGAACCGCGATTTCGGCCTGGTCGCCTTCGGGGCCCACGACAGTGACGACGACACCGCGATGGACCCGGTCCGCACCCGCTCGATCCTGACCCGCCGCTCCACCCCCGCCGTCCGCGCCTGGTTCGAGGGGTTCGGCATCACCCGGGCGACCGGCCCGGTCCGCATCCCCGCCGCGCCCGAGGCCGGGGTCTTCCGGGACAGGATCTGCCTTCCGGTACGCCATCGGGGTGTCGTCCTCGGTTACGTCTGGCTCCTCGACACCGACCCCGGCCCGACCGACGAGCGGCTGGCCGCCGCGATGGAGGTCGCCGCCCGGATCGGGGCGCTGCTTTCCGACGAGGCCCGGGCGGGCGCGGACCTCTCCCGGGAGTTCGGCGCGGTGCTCACGGCCGGGCCCGGGCGGCAGCACGACACGGCGGTCGCGGCGCTGCGGGAGGCGCTGGGGCAGGACGCGGAGGGGCTGCACGCGGTGGTGTGCGTGACCCCGTGGGGCGCGGAGGACACCCCGTCGGTACGGGGCGTGGCCTCGGCGGCCGCGCTGGCGACGATCACCGGGGCGGCGGCCGGGGGCGGCGGGGCCGCGTCACTGGCCGCGCTGATCCGGCTGCGCTCGTCGGACCGGCTGGACCCGGCGACGGGCGCCGCGGAGCGCCTGCGTACGGGGGCGGGCCCGGAGGCCACCGGGGGGATCGCGGCGCCCCGGCGGGGTCTGGACGCACTCCCGGCCTCTTGGCGCGAGGCCACGGCGGCGGCCCGCGCGGCCCGGGCCGAGACCCGCTTCGGCCCGGTGGCCCGCTGGTCGGCGATCGGCCCGTACCGCCTGCTCACCGCCCTCCCGGGCACCGGCACGGACCCGGCCGACCCGGCGGTCGCCGCCCTGCTGACCCCGCTGCACAAGGAGCTGGCGTACACGGCGGAGGTGTTCCTGGACTGCGCGGGCCAGGCGAGCCGGACGGCGGCCGAGCTGGGCATCCACCGCCAGACGCTCTACTACCGCCTCTCCCGCATCGAGCAGATCACCGGCCTCGACCTGGGCGACGGCGAGGACCGGCTGCTGCTGCACATGGCGGTGAAGCGGGCGCGGCTGTAAGCGGGGGCGGCTGTGGAGGACGCGGTTGCAGGGCTCCGCGCGGCCGTCACTTGCCGAAGCGGCGTTCCCGGTTCGCGTACGAGCGCAGGGCGCGCAGGAAGTCCACGTGCCGGAAGGCCGGCCAGTAGCAGTCCACCCAGTGCATCTCGGCGTAGGCGGACTGCCAGAGCAGGAAACCGGACAGCCGCTGCTCGCCGGAGGTGCGGATGATGAAGTCGGTGTGGTCGGCCACGGGTGAGTAGAGGTGGCGGGAGATGTCGTCGATCTCGAACCGTGCGACCAGGTCGGCGGGGTCGCCGCCGGCCGCCATGTGCTCCTCAAAGGCCCGTTTCACCGCGTCGACGATCTCGCGCCGGCCGCCGTAGCCGACCGCCACGTCCACCTTGAGCCCGCCGCGCCCGGTCGTCGCGGCGGTGGCCTCCTTGAGCACCTGGGCGCTGGCGCCGGGCAGCAGGTCGAGCGAGCCGATCACCTGGACCTCCCAGTCCCGGCCCTCGGCGGTGATGTCCCGGACGGTCTCCTCGATGACCTCGATCAGCGGGCCGAGCTCTTCGGCGGGGCGGCCCAGGTTGTCGTCGGAGAGCATGAAGAGGGTCACGTGCTCGATCCCGGCGGCCGTGCACCAGCCCAGGAACGTGGTCACCTTGGCGCCGCCCGCCCGGTAGCCCTCCCGGACGTCCGTGTGCCCGGCCTTCCGGGCCCACCGCCGGTTGCCGTCGACCATGATCCCGACGTGCTGGGGGCGCGGCAGACCCACCAGGGTGCTGGCCAGCCTGCGCTCGTACACCGCTTCGATGGGCCGCCGGAGGAACAGGGGAAGCAGCTTCATGGACCCTCTCCATCACATGCCGGGCGATGCCGCAGGACCCTACCAGCGGTCCCGGCCACGCCCGGCGGGACGGTGGTTCACCACCCCGCGTCGTCCGGTTCGGTGAGCGGTCCTTCGCTGACCAGGGCGGCCAGCACGAGCGGCGCGTCGCCGTCGCTGTGGCCGACCGTCACGGCGAACCAACGGTCGCCGGAGCCGCCCGGGCCAGCCGCACCGACCGGGCCCCAGACGGTCAGGTCCCCGTACAGGTCCACGGAGAACAGTGCCTGGAACAGGGGTTCCACGGGGGAGCCGCCGCTCAGCCACCGGCGCAGCGGAACGTGCAGTCGGACGGTGGTGTGCGGACCCCAGCGGCGGTCCAACTCCTCCGCCAGGGCGGCCAGATGGGCGTCGGCGGCCTCTTCGGCGTCGTTCCACTCGGGGGCGTACACGCCGGTCAGCGGGTCGCCCTCCCAGAGTGGGACGATGCGGAAGCCCGCGCCCTCGGTGGCGGTCCACTCGCCCGTCGCCGGGTCGCCCTGCGCGAGGGTGGGACCGGCGGGCGGTACGGGGGCGGCGAGGAGCTGTTCGGCCTCGGCCACCGCCCGGGGCAGCGCGAAGGGCTCCCCCGCCCTGGCCGTCACAGCGCGGCCCGGACGGCCGGAAAGGCGATTCCGGAGGTCACAGCACGGCCCGGTCCATCGGGCGGGGCAGCGGCGCCAGGGCCCCCGCCTCGCGCAGGCGCTCGTACGCGCGCACCACCGCCGCGCTGTCGCCGGGTGCCGCGATGCTCAACAGCTCGCCGCCATTGGGGAGTTCCTGGCGGACCGCCGCCAGATCCTCCGGAACGAGGGCGGCGCGGGCCGGGGAGAGGTAACCGGTCCGGCCCACGACCGGGTCGCCGACCGCGTACCCGGCCTCGTCCTCCAGCGCGTCCAGCACGTCGTCGTCGCTCACATCGCCGAAGTCCGGCTCCCAGACCCGGGCGAGGAGCGCGAGGATGTCCTCCTCGGGGACGGGGGCGTCGTCCGGGGCGTGGAGGATCACCGCGAGCGACTGGAGCAGGAACTCCGGCCGCCCGCCCGCCAGTCCGCTGACCTCCGCCTCCCAGCCGGGCGTGCCCGTGCCGACCAGCCGCAGCCCGGTGCCGGTCAGATCCGACCAGTCGGCCGCGCTCTGAGCGGTACGCACCGCGTCGAGCAGGGCTTTCCCGTCGGCCGTGATGGCCGTCGCGGGTCCGTTCCCGTGGACCTGGCTCCAGGCGTCCGCCGCCTGCGGGACCAGGACAGCGAGCCCGTCCAGGGTCTGCTGCCACCGGTCGGCCAGAGCGTCGGCGGACTCGGGCCTCGGACCCCAGAAGCCCCGCACTACACGTCGCATGCTGATCTCTCTCCTCCGTCGCCGGACCGCTCCGGGCCCCCACGCGTGCTCCGGGTCCCCCTCGCGTGCAGGCTACTCGGCTACTCGTCGAAGGCTCCGGGCTTCCTGGTGCTGTCGCCCGGTTTCACCGGGGTGGGGACCACCCTGATCGGCAGCCCCTCGTCCCGGAACGCCTTCCTCGCCGCCTTCGCGACCTCCGGGTCGGAGAAGTGCCACTCCACCGGCTTGCCGCCGGCCGCCTCCACCTGGGCGCGGGCCTCGGCGACGAACTTGTCCTTGCCGGACGGGGTGAGCGTGCCCGGGTCGGTCTTGGAGAGGTAGCTGCCGTAGCCGTTCTTGGCCTCCAGGTATGTCTGCCGGGAGGAGTCCCAGCCGTCGTACTCCACGGCCGGCTTGCCCTCGCGGGGGTGCGGTACGACGTACTCCTGGCCCCGGTTCGTGCCGGTGATCTGCTCCTGGTAGCGGAGCCAGGACTCGTTCTTCCAGTTGGGCGCGGGGTTGCGGTCCCGGCTCGCCCAGTAGCCGTCGCCCGCGTCCGCGTCTCCGAGCGTGCGGCTCTTGAGGTCGTCAGCCCAGGACGGCGGGTTGTAGTTGCGCGGGTCGGAGGTGTCGTTGCGCTGCGGCTCCGGGTGCTGCTTCTTCTCCAGCTCCGCCTTCCGCGCCCGCTCCGGCTCCTCCAGCCGCTTCTGCTCCAGGTGTGCGGCGCGCTCTGCCGCCCGTGCCTCCGCCGCCGCGGCCTTCGCCGCCTCGTCGCAGCCGCCGTTGGCCGCGATCACCCGGCCCGGCGAGCCTCCCGCCAGCACCCCCGTACCGTCGCCGGGGACACCACCGGCCGCCCCGCCCCCGTACCGCACCAAGGGCGGTGGCCCCGAGGCGATGGCGCAGCCGGTCCGGCGTGCCGCGTCCTCGGCGCTGTCGGCCGCCTCGTCCGCCTCCTTGGCCGCCTTGCGTACGCCGTCGAGGTCGCCCGCCTCCGCCGCCTTGCGGGCCCGCCGCGCGGCCGCGCCCGCGTCGCCCGCCGCGTCCGCGATCTCGGAGGCCACCTTGCCGATCTTGCCGAGTTTCCCGGCCTTGCCGACCACCTTGGCCACGTTGTAGCCGGGGATGAAGAGCGAGCCGACGTTCCAGATCACATCGGTGACGGCCCGGGTCTTCTCCCCGTTGTTCCAGCGCTCGCGGACCTCGTCGCCGACGAAGACGTCGTCCCCGACCGTGACCACGGTGTTGACGGAGGCCTTGCCCCAGTCCCAGATCGCGCCCAGGTAGTCGCCGTCGCTCCACTTGTCGCCCGCACCCTGGGAGTCCTTCATCCACTGGTCGCCGAGCTGACGGCCGTAGTCGGCCAGTCCGGCCCACGTCTCGGGCTTGAACAGGTCGATGATCCCGGAGATGTCGCCCCAGATGCCGTCGACCACCAGGCCCTTGAAGACCTGTGTCGTACGGTCCCAGGCGCAGCCGAAGAACCCCCAGCCGCTGCAGTCCTCCTGCTCCTCGGCCTGCTCCCCGCCGCCGTTCTCGCCGTCCCCTTCGGCGGAGGCGGGTACGTCGTAGGCGGCCTCGGGCTCCTCGTGGTCCTCGGGGAAGGTGTCCTCGCCGGTGCCGGGGCGCCCGTCGTCGTCGGGGCCGCCGGTGCCGCCGCCTGTGGTGGTGCCGGTGGTGCCGGAGGAGCCCGTGGTGCCGGTGGTGCCGGAGGAGCCCGTGGAACCGGTGGCCCCCGTCGAGCCGGAGGAGCCGGAGGTCTCGCCGCCCGTGGCACCCGTACCGCCCGTCGCGTCGCCGCCCGTGGCACCCGTACCGCCCGTGACGGTGGAACCCGCGTCCGTACCACCGGATGCACCACCCGACGTACCGCCGGACGCACCGCCCGACGTGTCCCCCGCCTCCACCTCGCCGCTGCCGCCCGAGACCGGGCACGAGCTGCCCGTCAGCGAGCAGATCGCCGACTGGAGCCCCTCCGTGATCCGGCCGCCCAGGCCCCCCACCGTCAGCGCCGCGATCAGCGCGACCACGATCAGGACCAGGCCCAGGTACTCCAGCGCGGACTGCCCCCGGTCCCGCTTCCAGGTGATCAGGTGCGGGAGCGAGAACTTCGGCGGCTCCCCGCGCTCCCGGGGCGGCAGCAGGAACCACGCCCGGCTCTGCGCCCGGCTCAGCAGCACCAGGATCACGACGGGCAGCACCAGCTGCGTGAACCCGTCCGGTGACCCGTCCGCCAGGTTGCCGAGGCCCCCGACGATCAGCCACACCTGGACGGCGACGATTGCCCACCGCACCCGCCTGCCGCCCGTCCGCAGATGCCAGGCCAGCAGCGCGCAGAGCATCCCGGGGGCGGAGGCGTACAGCAGGATGCCGAGCACCTGCGCGCCCATGGCGTCGGCGGCGATCGCGGAGCCGGAGAGGCCGATCGCGCCGAGGGCCGTCGCGCCGAGCAGGACGAGGAGCAGCACCCGTACGACGACGAGCGGGCCCGGAAGGTCACGGTGCGGGGCGGCGGCCGGAGCCGGGCCTCCCGCTACGGGTATGCCACCGACAGCAGACATACGTGATCCGACCCCCGGTGCCCATGAGTGACATGACAACCGGTCACCCTAGGGTCGGGGCGCCACACCCGTCGTGGGCCCCAGGACCCAACCCGGGGCCCAGAGGGGCGGGTTGGTCTCTGCAAAACGCAAGCGGCTGCCGGGCGCCCCCGGTGAAGGGGCGCCCGACAGCCGGGGTCGTGCGGGGTGCTGGGTGCGGGGTGCGTCAGTCGGTGAGGTTCACCGAGCGGGCCGAGGAGGCGCCGATCTCGTCGGCGATCTCGCCGAGCACCGCCTGCGGGACGGTCTCGTCGACGGTGAGGACGACCAGGGCTTCGCCGCCCTCCGCCGCCCGCGAGACCTGCATGCCCGCGATGTTCAGGCCGGCCTCGCCGAGGATCTTGCCGACCGCGCCGACCACACCGGGACGGTCCTGGTAGCGCAGGACGACCATGTGGTCGGCGAGCGCCAGGTCCACGTCGTGCTCGCCGATGGCCACGATCTTCTGGAGGTGCTTCGGGCCCGCCAGCGTGCCGGAGACCGCGACCTCCTCGCCGCCGGCGAGCGTGCCGCGCACGGTGACCACGTTGCGGTGGTCGGGCGACTCGGAGCTGGTGGTGAGGCGGACCTCGACCCCGCGCTCCTGGGCGAAGAGCGGGGCGTTGACGTACGACACGGTCTCGTCGACGACGTCCTCGAAGACGCCCTTGAGCGCCGACAGCTCCAGCACCTTGACGTCGTGCTGGGTGATCTCGCCGTACACCTCGACGTCGAGCCGGGCCGCGACCTCGCCCGCGAGCGCGGTGAAGATCCGGCCGAGCTTCTCGGCGAGCGGCAGGCCGGGGCGTACGTCCTCGGCGATGACGCCGCCCTGGACGTTGACCGCGTCCGGGACCAGCTCACCGGCGAGCGCGAGGCGCACCGACTTGGCGACCGCGATGCCCGCCTTCTCCTGGGCCTCGTCGGTGGAGGCGCCGAGGTGCGGGGTGCAGACGACCTGGTCGAACTGGAAGAGCGGGGAGTCCGTGCAGGGCTCCTTCGCGTACACATCCAGGCCGGCGCCGGCGACGCGGCCCTCCTTGAGGGCGGAGTACAGCGCCTCCTCGTCGACGATGCCGCCGCGCGCGGCGTTGACGATGCGGACCGAGGGCTTCACCTTGTGCAGCGCCTCGTCCCCGATGAGACCGAGGGTCTCGGGGGTCTTCGGCAGGTGCACGGTGATGAAGTCGGCGACCTCCAGGAGCTCGTCCAGGCTGAGGAGCTTGACGCCCATCTGCGCGGCGCGGGCCGGCTGGACGTAGGGGTCGTACGCGACGATCTTCATGCCGAACGCCGACATGCGCTGCGCGACCAGGACACCGATGCGGCCGAGGCCGACGACGCCGAGGACCTTCTCGCTGAGCTCGACCCCGGTGTACTTGGAGCGCTTCCACTCGCCGTTCTTGAGGGCGGTGTTGGCCTGCGGGATGTTGCGCGCGGTGGCGACCAGCAGACCGCAGGCCAGCTCGGCGGCGGTCACGATGTTGGAGGTCGGGGCGTTGACGACCATCACGCCGGCCTTGGTGGCCGAGGAGACGTCGACGTTGTCCAGACCGACGCCGGCCCGGGCGACGACCCGGAGCTTCTTCGCGGCGGCGATGGCCTCGGCGTCGACCTTCGTGGCGGAACGCACCAGGATGGCGTCGACGTCGGCGATCGCGGGGAGCAGCTCGGCGCGGTCGGCGCCGTTGCAGTGCCGGATCTCGAAATCCGGACCCAGAGCGTCCACCGTGGCGGGCGACAGCTCTTCAGCGATGAGTACGACAGGTTTCGAGCTCACGTGAGTCCTCACAAGTCCAGTGCGGACGGCCGTCCCGACGGCCGCAGGCGGTGGAGGGGCTAGCCGCGTGGTAGACGCACGACACTGTGGGCCCTGACGCGTGTATGTGTTGAGAAGTGTAGTGGTGCGGAGGGCCGTGCACTGCGCCCCGGTGGAAGGATCACCCGCACGAGGATGGACGTGGTGTACACCCGTACGGAACGCACCGTTCCGGTGATGCGGAGCGGGACGGGCCCGTCGGACCCGCCCCGCTCCCCCGAGGCCTAGGCCTCTTCGTCGTTCACCCAGCTCATGAGCTTGCGCAGCTCACGGCCGGTGGTCTCCAGCAGGTGGTCGCTGTCGGCCTTCTTGTACTCGTTGTACTTGGGCAGACCGTTGTGGTACTCGGCCATCCAGTTCTTGGCGAAGGTGCCGTCCTGGATCTCGGCGAGGACCTTCTTCATCTCGGCCTTGGTGGCGTCGGTGATGATCCGCGGGCCGGTGACGTAGTCGCCCCACTCGGCGGTCTCCGAGATGGACCAGCGCATCTTCTCCAGGCCGCCCTCGTACATGAGGTCGACGATGAGCTTCAGCTCGTGCAGGCACTCGAAGTACGCGATCTCCGGCTGGTAGCCCGCCTCGGTCAGCGTCTCGAAACCGGCCTTCACCAGGGCGGCGGTGCCACCGCAGAGGACGGCCTGCTCACCGAAGAGGTCGGTCTCGGTCTCCTCGGTGAAGGTGGTCTTGATGACACCGGCCCGCGTGCCGCCGATGCCCTTGGCGTACGACAGGGCCAGCTCCAGGCCCTTGCCCGAGGCGTCCTGCTCGACGGCCACGATGCAGGGAACGCCGCGGCCCTCCTCGTACTGGCGGCGGACCAGGTGGCCGGGGCCCTTCGGGGCGACCATGCAGACGTCGACGCCTGCCGGCGGCTTGATGAAACCGAAGCGGATGTTCAGGCCGTGGCCGAAGAACAGCGCGTCGCCGTCCTTGAGGTTGTCCTTGACGGACTCCTCGTAGACCTGGGCCTGGATCGGGTCCGGGACGAGGATCATGATGACGTCGGCCTCGGCGGCGGCCTCGGACGGGGTCACCACGCGCAGGCCCTGCTCCTCGGCCTTGGCCTTGGACTTCGAGCCCTCGTGCAGACCGACGCGGACGTCGACGCCGGAGTCACGGAGCGACAGCGCGTGGGCGTGGCCCTGGCTGCCGTAACCGAGAACCGCGACCTTGCGGCCCTGGATGATGGACAGGTCGGCATCGTCGTCGTAGAACAGCTCGGCCACTGGGTCTTCTCCTTGGTGTGCAGGTGTTGCGTCCCACCGTACGGCGGGGGCGTCGGGTACGTGATCGGGTCTCGCCATGCGAGCCGGAGCCAGGGGCTCCGCGGGTCAGCTCAGGCGGAGCGGTCGAGGGCGCGCAGGGAGCGGTCGGTGATCGAGCGCGCGCCACGCCCTATGGCGATGGTGCCGGACTGGACGAGCTCCTTGATGCCGTACTGCTCCAGCATCTTGAGCATCGCCTCCAGCTTGTCGGCCCCTCCGGTCGCCTCGATCGTGACGGCCTCCGGGGAGACGTCGACGGTCTTGGCGCGGAACAGCTGGACGATCTCGATGATCTGGGAGCGGGTCTCGCTGTCGGCGCGGACCTTCACCAGGACGAGCTCCCGCTGGATCGCGGCGGACGGCTCGAGTTCGACGATCTTCAGGACGTTGACCAGCTTGTTGAGCTGCTTGGTCACCTGCTCCAGGGGCAGGCCCTCGACATTCACGACGATGGTGATGCGGGAGATGTCGGGGTGCTCGGTGGTACCGACCGCGAGCGAGTCGATGTTGAAGCCGCGTCGGGAGAACAGGGCGGTGATCCGGGCGAGGACACCGGGCTTGTTCTCGACCAGGACGGAGAGCGTGTGCTTTTCGGACATGGGAGTCGTTCTCTCTCTGTCTCTCAGTCGTCTTCGTTGTCGCCGAAGTCGGGGCGGACGCCGCGCGCGGCCTGGACCTCGTCGTTGGAGGTGCCGGCGGCGACCATCGGCCAGACCATGGCGTCCTCGTGGACGATGAAGTCGATCACGACGGGGCGGTCGTTGATGGAGTTGGCCTCTTCGATGACCTTGTCCAGGTCGGCCGGGTCCTCGCAGCGGATGGCGTAGCAGCCCATGGCCTCGGACAGCTTGACGAAGTCCGGGACGCGGGTGCCCTTGGCGGGCTGGCCGTCCGTGTCCGCGCCGGAGTGCAGCACGGTGTTGGAGTAGCGCTGGTTGTAGAAGAGGGTCTGCCACTGGCGGACCATCCCGAGGGCGCCGTTGTTGATGACGGCGACCTTGATCGGGATGTTGTTGAGCGCGCAGGTGGTCAGTTCCTGGTTGGTCATCTGGAAGCAGCCGTCGCCGTCGATCGCCCAGACGGTGCGGTCGGGCGCGCCGGCCTTGGCGCCCATGGCGGCCGGGACCGCGTACCCCATCGTTCCGGCGCCGCCGCTGTTGAGCCAGGTGGCGGGCTGCTCGTAGTCGATGAAGTGGGCGGCCCACATCTGGTGCTGGCCGACGCCCGCCGTGAAGATCGTGCCCTCGGGGGCGAGCTTGCCGATGCGCTGGATGACCTGCTGCGGGGAGAGGCTGCCGTCCTCGGGCAGGTCGTAGCCCAGCGGATAGGTGTCGCGCCAGCGGTTGAGGTCCTTCCACCAGGAGCTGTAGTCGCCGGTGTTGCCGTCGGTGTGCTCGGCCTGGACGGCCTGGACCAGGTCGGCCAGGACCTCGCGGGCGTCGCCGACGATCGGGACGTCCGCGGTGCGGTTCTTGCCGATCTCGGCCGGGTCGATGTCGGCGTGGACGATCTTGGCGTACGGGGCGAAGCTGTCCAGCTTGCCGGTGACGCGGTCGTCGAAGCGGGCGCCGAGGGCGACGATCAGGTCGGCCTTCTGCAGCGCGGTGACGGCGGTGACCGAACCGTGCATGCCGGGCATTCCCACGTGCAGCGGGTGGCTGTCGGGGAAGGCGCCGAGCGCCATCAGGGTGGTGGTGACGGGCGCTCCGGTCAGCTCCGCGAGGACCTTCAGCTCGGCGGTGGCGCCGGCCTTGAGGACGCCGCCGCCGACGTAGAGCACGGGGCGCTTGGCCTGGGTGATCAGCTTGGCCGCCTCGCGGATCTGCTTGGCGTGCGGCTTGGTGACGGGCCGGTAGCCGGGCAGGTCCTGGGTGGGCGGCCAGCTGAAGGTGGTCTGCGCCTGGAGGGCGTCCTTGGCGATGTCGACGAGGACGGGGCCCGGGCGGCCGGTGGAGGCGATGTGGAAGGCCTCGGCGATGGTGTGCGCGATGTCTTCGGCCTTGGTGACCAGGAAGTTGTGCTTCGTGATCGGCATCGTGATGCCGCAGATGTCGGCTTCCTGGAAGGCGTCGGTGCCGATGGCCTTGGAGGCGACCTGGCCGGTGATCGCGACGAGCGGCACGGAGTCCATGTGCGCGTCGGCGATCGGGGTGACCAGGTTGGTGGCGCCGGGGCCCGAGGTGACCATGCAGACGCCGACCTTGCCGGTGGCCTGCGCGTAGCCGGTGGCCGCGTGGCCCGCGCCCTGCTCGTGGCGGACCAGGACGTGACGGACCTTGGTGGAGTCCATCAGCGGGTCGTAGGCGGGGAGGATGCAGCCGCCGGGGAGGCCGAACACCGTCTCGGCGCCGACTTCCTCGAGAGAACGGATGAGGGACTGCGCGCCCGTGACGTGCTCAACGGTGACGGACGGCTGTCCGCCGTTACGGGCGCGCGGCTGCGGGTGGTGGGCCCCGGTGGCCTGCTCGGTCATCGGCATTCTCTTCTCGAAGCTGAGGGTTTTCGCGGGTGGTTTTTCGCGGGTGTTTTGCAGCGTTTTGAGAGGTGTCAGTGCAACAAAAAACCCCTCGTGCCGTGAGGCAAGCGAGGGGAGCGCGCCGGGTGCGGTCCGCAGAGTGTCGTGGAGTGACTCTGCTTCAGCCGACGCGCTTTCCAAGTACGAGAATTCGGGTGCGCATGGCATTGACCCTCTCTCCGGCACGCATGACGTGTCAAGTGGGTGGGACGGGCGTCTCAGCATGTGATCCGGTGAGCAGCGGGATCGAGCCTCCCGCCATCACCGTACGGGGGCCGGGGACGCCGGGCACGGGGAACTGGCCACGCACCAGGGCGCGGCGCAGCCGGTACTCGTCGAGCGGGCCGGAGAAGGCCATCCCCTGGCCGTGGGTGCAGCCCATGGCGCGGAGCGCGAGGACCTGCTCGGGGACGTCGACCCCGTCGGCGACGGACTGGAGGCCGAGGTCGCAGGCGATCCGGAGCAGCCCGCTGGTGATCTTGTGCAGTCTGGCCGATTCCACCACCCCCTCGACCAGGTTCCGGTCGAGCTTCAGCACGTCGATGGGGAGGCGGCGCAGCGCGTTGATCGCGGCGAAACCGCTGCCGAAGCCGTCGAGGGCGATCCGCACCCCGAGGCGGCGCAAGGCGACGAGCCGCTGCTCCAGCTCGTCGAAGGAGACCCGGGGGTCGCTGTCGGCCACCTCGATCATCAGCGCCCCCGACGGCAGCCCGTGGCGGGTCAGCAGCGCCTCGATGGAGCCGAAGGGCAGGGCCTTGTCGAGCAGCCGGGTGGCGGACAGGCGTACGGAGACGGCGACCGGGTGTCCGGCCCTGGCCCGGTCGGCGGCCTGCTTCACGGCCTCCTCCAGGAGCCAGCGGCCGAGCTCGGCGGTGCGGTCGTCGTCGCCGGTGACCCGGAGGAACTCGGCGGGGGTGAAGAGAATGCCCTGGGCGGAGCGCCAGCGGGCCTGCGCGGCGACGGCGGCGACGGAGCCGCTGGCGAGGTGCACGACCGGCTGGTGCAGCAGGGCGAACTCGCCTTCGCGCAGGGCCGTGCGCAGCCGGGTGGCCAGCTCCGAGCGGCGTACGACATCGGCCTGCATCTGGGGGGCGTACAGCTCGACCCGGTCCTTGCCGCCGGCCTTGGCGCGGTACATCGCGAGGTCCGCGTTGCGCATGAGGTCGGTGGGGGTGATGCCGGGCTCGGCGAAGGCGACGCCGATGGAGGCGGCCACCCGGACCTCGCTGGGGCCGATCCGGTAGGGCTGGGAGAGGGTGAGGCGGAGGCGGTCGGCGATCTCGTGGACCTGGTACTCCCGGGCGCCCTGGTCGCGGGTGCCGTCGCCTGTGATGATCGCGGCGAACTCGTCACCGCCGAGGCGGGCCGCGGTGTCACCGGCCCGGACGGACTCCTGGAGGCGGCGGGCGGCCTGGATGAGCAGCTCGTCGCCCGCCTGGTGGCCGATGGTGTCGTTGACGGCCTTGAAGCCGTCCAGGTCGATGAAGAGCACGGCGGTGCCGGAGTCGCCGGCCCGGCGGCCGGTGAGCGCCTGGCGGACCCGGGAGGTGAACAGGGCCCGGTTGGGCAGGTCGGTGAGCGGGTCGTGCTCCGCGCTGTGCTGCAACTGGGCCTGGAGCCTGACCCGTTCGGTGACGTCCCGGCTGTTGAGCAGGAGCCCGCCCTGGTGCCGGTTGACGGTGGACTCGGCGTGCAGCCAGTCGCCGGTGCCGGAGCGGAAGCGGCACTCGATGCGGGTGGTGGGCTCCTCGTGGGGCGGGGCGGCGAGGAAGCGCCGCACCTCGTGGACGACCCGGCCGAGGTCGTCGGGGTGGATGATCGAGGAGAGCTCGGCGCCGACGAGGTCCTCCGCGTCGCGCCCGTAGACTCCGGCGGCGGCAGGGCTCACGTACCGCAGGGTGCCGCTGGGGGCGGCGATCATGATGACGTCGCTGGAGCCCTGGACCAGGGAGCGGAAGTGGTTCTCCTTCTGGGCCAGCTCCTGGGTGAGGGAGATGTTGTCCAGCAGCATGATCCCCTGCCGGACGACCAGGGCGAGGACGACCGTGCAGCCGGTGAAGATGACCACCCGGTCCACCCGGCGGCCCTCGACCACGTTGTACAGGATGCCCAACGTGCAGACGGCGGCGGCGAGATACGGGGTCAGCGCGGCCAGCGACCCGGCGATCGGGCGGCTCATGGCGCGCGGCGGGCCCGGGCGGTCGGTGCCGGGCGCCCTGCTCCGTACGCCCCAGGGCGCGTAGGCGAGGAGCAGCGAGCCGGCGAACCAGCCGGCGTCGAGCAACTGGCCCGAGTGGTAGGTGGAGCGCAGCAGCGGCGAGGTGAACACCGCGTCGCACAGAACGGTCAGCGCCAGGGCGGCGATCGCGGTGTTGACCGCGGAGCGGTTGGCCCCGGAGCGGCGGAAGTGCAGCGCGAGCACCATGGAGACGAGCACGATGTCCAGCAGCGGGTAGGCCAGCGAGAGTGCCGCCGGGCCCACGCTGGCCTCCTGGACGCCCGCCATGTGCGCGGCGTGCGCGAGGGCGAGGCTCCAGGCGAGGGTCAGCAGGGAGCCGCCGATCAGCCAGGCGTCCAGGGCCAGACAGACCCAGCCGGCCCGGGTGACGGGGCGCTTGGCGAGCACGAGCAGTCCGACGATGGCGGGCGGCGCGAAGCAGAGGAAGAAGGCGTCGGCCACCGACGGGGTGGGCACGGGGACACCGAGCACCACCTCGTACCACCCCCAGACGGCGTTGCCGCAGGCCGCCATGAGGGACGAGAGCGAGAAGAGCAGCCAGGCGGGCCGCAGCCGGCCGGCGCTCACCCGGGCGTAGAGGAAGCAGGAGACGGCGGCGACCAGCGCCGCCGCGGCGAGGCCGAAGTCCCCCATGAAGCGGGCCAGTTGCGGCGAGCCCCAGCCGACGGCCGCTCCGACCGAATATCCGGCGCAGACGGTGCCGAGCAGGATGCGGGCCCGCAGCCCCGTGGAGCCCGTGGCGGACTGCGGCGAGAGCCAGGCTCCCAGGACGCTCACCGGAGGGCTCCCCGTCCCGGCCCCGGGCGCCGGCCCAGGGTGGAATGCCTCGGGCGCCGGCCCGGGGTGGAATCCGGCCACCTGCGAGCGCCTCGTCCGGGCAGCGTCGATGGCCGCCGCAGCCCGCTCGGCCGCCTCGGATCGTCTCTCCATGGCCGGCACATCGCCCGTCGCCCCCTCGCGTTCCGATGCTCCCCCCGCGCCGCTCCTGCCCCGGCGCAGCCCTCCGGTCCGGACGATACACCAGGTTCGTCACTCAGGGCCATAGCCTCTCTACGCTCCGTGACGAAACGCGAGGTGGGCGGCACTGTGCGCATGCGGATCACGCCTCGGCGTGACCGGCCGGGGCCCTCCGGGGCGCCTCAGCCGGTGGTGCTGACGACGTTCGCGAGCGGCTCCCCCGCGGCGAACCGGGTGAGCTGCGTGGCCAGCAGCCGCTTGGCGCGCGGTTCGAACGCCGAGGTGCTGCCGCCCACATGAGGCGTGATCAAGACATTCGGAGCATGCCAGAGAGGATGGCCGGACGGCAGCGGTTCCGGGTCGGTGACGTCGAGTGCTGCCCGCAGCCGTCCGGATTCCAGTTCGGCGAGCAGGGCCTTGGTGTCCACGACTCCGCCCCGGGCGACGTTGACGAGGAGGGCCCCGTCCGGCATCGCGGCGAGGAAGTCGGCGTCCACGAGCCCCCGCGTGGAGGGGTTCAGCGGGGTGGAGAGCACGACGACGTCGGCCTCGGGCAGCAGGGCCGGAAGGTCGTCGAGCGTGTGTACGGGGCCGCGCTCGGTGGTCCGGGCGGAGCGCGCGACGCGCGCGACCCGCGCGCACTCGAAGGGCGCGAGCCGGTCCTCGATGGCCGCGCCGATGGATCCGTACCCCACGATGAGGACGGACTTGTCGGCGAGCGCCGGGTAGAAGCCGGACCGCCACTCCTCCTTGTCCTGGCCGTGGACGAAGCCGGGGAGACCGCGCAGGGAGGCCAGGATCAGGGCGAGCGTCAGCTCAGCCGTGGACGCCTCGTGCACCCCCTTCGCGTTGCAGAGGCGTACGCCGGGGTGCAGCAGGCCGAGCCCGGGCTCCACGTGGTCGATGCCCGCGGAGAGCGTCTGCACGACCTGGACGGCGCTCATGGCGTCCATCGGCCGGACGGCGACCTCTGAACCCTTCAGGTAGGGGACGACGTAGTACACGCAGTCCGCGGGGTCGCCGGGGTACTCCGGGCCCCCGTCCCAGAAGAGGTAGTTGAAGGCGTCGGGAAGCCCGTCGATCTCCTCGGCCGGAAAGGGCAGCCACACATCGGCACGCGTCGCGCCGGCAGTCGTCTCAGTCATGGTCAGGAGGCTATGCGACGGGTGTGCGAGTGCTCCAGGACGGCTGCGGGACGGCTGATCGAAGTCGTGGCCGGGCCAGAGGTTAGTTTGGGGTGGACGAGGGAGGGTTCGGGGAGTTGGAGCGCAGGACTATCGGGGCGTCGGGGCTCGCCGTGGGCGCGGTCGGTCTGGGCTGTATGCCGATGAGCTGGGGTTACAGCGCGTCGCAGCAGCACGGTGACCGCTCGGTGCGCACGGTGCACGCGGCACTCGACGCCGGTGTCCGGCTGCTCGACACCGCGGACATGTACGGACCGTTCACCAATGAGCTGCTGGTGGGGCGAGCACTGAAGGGGCGCCGCTCCGAGGCGTTCCTCTCCACCAAGTGCGGTCTCCTGGTGGGCGATCAGCACATCGTCGCCAACGGGCGCCCCGGTTACGTACGACGGGCCTGTGACGCCTCGCTGCGGCGCCTCCAGACCGATGTGATCGACCTCTACCAGCTGCACCGGGCCGACCCGGAGGTGCCGGTGGAGGAGACCTGGGGCGCGATGGCGGAGCTGGTGACGGCGGGCAAGGTGCGTTCGCTGGGGCTGTGCGCGGTGGGGGCGCGCGCCCCGCGCCGGTCGGGCGCCGGGCCGCATGCGGGAACGATCCGGCAACTGGAGCGGATCCAGCAGGTCTTCCCGGTCAGCGCGGTCGAGGCGGAGCTGTCGGTGTGGTCGCCGGAGGCGCTGGAGGAGCTGCTGCCCTGGTGTGCGGCGCGCGGGGTCGGGGTACTCGCCGCGATGCCGCTGGGCAGCGGCTATCTGACCGGGACGCTGAAGCCGGGCCAGGGGTTCGAGCCCGAGGATCTGCGGGCCCGGCACCCCCGGTTCACGGCCGAGATGATGGCGGCGAACCAGCCGGTGGTGGCCGGTCTGCGGCGGATCGCGGAGCGGCGCGGGGCGAGCGTGGCCCAGGTGGCGCTGGCGTGGGTGCTGCGGCAGGGGCCGCACGTGGTGGCGGTGCCGGGCGCGAAGCGGGAGAAGTGGGCGGTGGAGAACGCTCGGGCCGCGGAGGTGGAGCTGGACGAGGCGGACCTGGCGGAGATCGCCGGGCTGCCCCGGGCGCGGGGTTCGTGGGACTGAGGCCGCGCGCCCGGCAGGAGGCGGCGGGAGAATGGGCCGCACCGGGAACTTCTGGCAGGGCCGCGAGGTAGGAACAGGTAGGGCGAAAGAGCCAGTCGGGCAGCCGTCGAAAGGATCGGTCCAGTGCGCGGTGCTGTGTTCGGATCAGTTCAGTCCCCCGCGGTGCGCAGGGGGGTGGTGGCCGCGCTGGCGACGGCCTCGCTGGTCCTGTCCGCCGCGTGCTCCACGGGCGGGGAGGAAGGCACGTCCGGTACGGGCGCCGCCTCGCCGACCGCCTCGCGGAGCCCCGGCTCCCCGTCGCCGGGCGCGTCGGCCGATCTGCCGCCCGCCAAGGGCTCGGCGAAGGTCGTCTCGACCCTGACCGAGGAGCTGAAGTCGCCCTGGGGGCTGACCGCGCTGCCGGGCGGTGACCTGCTGGTCGCCTCGCGCGACGAGGGCACGATCCACCGGATCGACGGCGAGAGCGGGAAGCAGACCCTGCTCGGCTCGGTGCCCGGGGTCTCCCCGGCGGGCGAGGGCGGTCTGCTGGGGCTCGCGGTCCCCTCGACGTTCGCCGCGGACGGCTGGGTGTACGCCTACTTCACCACCACCTCCGACAACCGCATCGTGCGCATGAGTTACGACGAGAAGCGCCCGACCGGTCAGCAGCTCGGCGCCCCGGACACCATCCTGCGCGGCATCCCCAAGGGGAACATCCACA
The DNA here is from genome assembly GCF_033109485.1 of Streptomyces cyaneofuscatus. Classification (NCBI taxonomy): domain Bacteria; kingdom Bacillati; phylum Actinomycetota; class Actinomycetes; order Kitasatosporales; family Streptomycetaceae; genus Streptomyces; species Streptomyces cyaneofuscatus. The sequence continues at coordinate 2,138,008 of NZ_CP137002.1, forward strand.
ACGGCGGCCGGATCGCGTTCGGCCCGGACAAGATGCTGTACGCGGGCACCGGCGAGATCGGGGACACCGGGCTCGCGCAGGACAAGGAGTCGCTGGCGGGCAAGATCCTGCGGATGACCCCGGACGGGGAGCCGGTGCACGGCAACCCGGAGGCGGACTCGGTGGTGTATTCGTACGGGCACCGCAACGTCCAGGGGCTCGCCTGGGACGCGCAGAAGCGGCTGTGGGCGGCCGAGTTCGGCCAGAACACCTGGGACGAGCTCAACCTGATCGAGCCCGGCGGCAACTACGGGTGGCCCGAGGTCGAGGGCGAGGAGGGCGAGGACGGGTTCATCGACCCGGTCGCCCAGTGGAAGACCTCCGAGGCCTCGCCCAGCGGTATCGCGTACGCGGAGGGCTCGATCTGGATGGCGGGACTGCGGGGCGAACGGCTCTGGCGCATCCCGCTCTCCGGTGACTCCGCCGAGGAACCATTGGCCGACCCCCAGTCGTTCCTGGATGAGAAGCACGGCCGGCTGCGCACCGTGGTGAGCGCGGGCGGCGACCGGCTCTGGCTGGTCACCAGCAACACGGACGGCCGGGGGGAGCCGAAGTCCGGCGACGACAGGATCCTGCTCGTCGAAGTGGGGTAGACGGACACCCCGCGCACCATGTCCGGCCCGCGCACCACGTCCGGAGGGAGCACGACTGTGTTCAATTTCTTCGAGGAGCTCTTCGCCCCGGGGCGCAAGCACGGCGCCGACGAGCGGAAGAGGCTGGAGCTGAGCCGGGTGGATGTCGCCGCCGGTGATCCGGGCCGGGGCCCGATAGACCTCGCCTCCGGCAAGGTGACGGTCCGGGCGCCGGAGGCGGAGCCGGTGGACGGCCGGGGCGACGGGGACGACGGGCCGCCGGCCTAGCGGGGCCGTACACCGGAACGCCCCCTGAGCGGCCCCCGGCCGCCCGGCCGTCGTCATGGCCCGGTCGCGAAGAAGACCGTGGCGGCGACCGCCAGGAGCAGGAAGCCGCCCGGGAAGGCGAGAGTGCGGAAGACCCGTGCCCGGACGTGCGCCAGGACCGCGCCGAGGAAGAACGCGGTCAGGCCGGCTCCCGCCGCCAGGCCCAGCCGGGGATCCCCGAGCAGGCCGGCCAGCACGCCGAGCGCGCCCGCCAGCTTCAGGGTCGCCAGATACGGCAGCGCGGTGGGCGGGACCCGGACCGCTGCCGAGTTCGCCAGGACGAAGGGTGCCCGTACGTAGTCCGCGATCGCGATGGACACGTTCGCGACGGCACACACCACCGTGGCGATGATCAGTGGGGAAACGGAGCTCATGGCGTCGGAATCTCCTCGGGAGGGGACAGGAGCGGGAGGGGACAGGAATGGGTTCGATCGACCGTCCTGACGTCCGCCGGCCCGAAAACGTGACACCCCTGCCGGTCACGGTCGAGGAGTTCGAGGCGGCACGGCCACGTCTCCTGTCGGCCGCCCACCGCATGCTGGGCTCGGCCCAGGATGCCCAGGACGCCGTTCAGACCGCCTGGCTGCGGGCCGCCACCGCCCCGGCCTCACCGCCGGTCGACAACCCGTCGGCGTGGCTCACGACCGTCACCGCACGGGTCTGCCTGGACGAGCTCCGTGCCCGGCGCCGTCGCAACGAGGCACCGTTGTTCGCGGACGCCGTCCCGGCCGTGGAGCTGGCCGCGGACGAGGCGTTCCTCCGCACGGAGGACGTCTCCCGGGCGCTCATGGTCCTGTTGAGCCGGCTGACCCCGCCGCAACGGGTCGCGTACGTCCTGCACGATCTGTTCTCCCTGCCGTTCGACCGGGTCGCCGAGGTGCTGGGCGGGACGGTGGCCGGTGCCAGGCAGCACGCCAGCAGGGCCCGCCGACGCCTCGGCCCCGCCCGGGAGACGCCGGAGCGGACCGGTGCGGCGGACGGGCCGGACCCGCGGATCGTGGGCGCCTTCCTGACGGCGGCCCGGACGGGCGACACCCGCCGGATGCTCCAGTTGCTCGCACCCGACTGCGTCCGTGACGCCGACGCGGCGCTCCTGCCTCCCGGGGGCCGCACCACGGTCACCGGCGCGGCCGGCATCGCCGCCGAGACGGCGCACTTCCGTGATCGCATCGCGGCGGTCTGCACCCTCGGAGCCGCCGGCCGGCCGTTGTACGTCATCGCCCCCGGGGGACATCCCCTCGCCACGCTGGAGATCGGCACGGCCGGCGGGCGGGTCACACGCATCACGTTGCGCTCGGCCCGCGCCGATGGCCGTTTCGCCGAGGCGAGGGGTTACGGAACCGGGTAGAGCCGGAGGCGGTGGGCGAGGGCCGCCGCCTCGCCCCGGGAGGCGACGCCGAGCTTGGCCAGGATGTTGGAGACGTGCACGCTCGCGGTCTTCGGTGAGATGAACAGCTCCTCGGCGATCCTCCGGTTGGTGTGGCCGGCCGCGACCAGCCGGTGCACGTCCTGCTCGCGCGGGGTGAGCCCGAAGGACTCGACGGCGGTGGTCTCGGGGTGCGCCTCCTCGCCGGGTCCGGAGGCGTCCAGGGAGATCCGGGCCCGCGCCGCCAGCTGACGGGCCGCCTCGGCCAGCGGGCGGGCGCCGAGGCGGTCGGCGGCGGTGTGGGCGCCGCGCAGCGGGTCCGCCGCGGCGGACCGGTCGCCGGGGGCGGTGAGCAGCGCCTCGGCCCAGCGGTGGTGGGTCTGCGCCAGTTCGTACGGGCGGGACAGCGGGGCGAACGCGGCCGCCGCGCGCGCCCAGTGGTCCGGGGTGTCGGCGCCCTCGGCGCGGGCCAGTTCGGCGTCGATCGCCAGTCCGTGTGCGGCCCAGACGGGGACGAGCAGGGGCAGCCGCCGGGCGTGCCGGCGGATCAGGGCCAGCGCCGCCGGGCGCCCCGGCTCGGTGGCGGGCAGCCCGCGGGCGTCCGCCTCGATCGCGGCGGCGGCCTGGAGCAGCGGCAGCGCGTCCCGCTGGGTGCCCGTCGGGAAGCCCCGCGCGGCCACCTCCTCGAAGACCTCCCGCGCCTCGGCGGTCCGGCCGCGCGCCGCCGCCAGCAGCATGGTGTGCCGGGCCAGGGGGATCTGGTACTGGGGCTGCGGATCGCGCCGGCCGAAGTGCTTCCGGGCGAGCGCGAGCTGCTCCTCGGCCTCGGCGAGGTCTCCCCGGGCGAGGGCCAGTTCGGTACGGCGTGCGGCGGCCAGGCCCTTGGGCTCGGGAATGAGGGCGAGGCGTTCCACCGCCGCGGCCGCGCACTCGCTCCGCGCCCAGTGGCCGAGCGAGAAGAAGGACTGCGCCTGGTTGGCGTACACCCAGGCGCCGGAGTCGGCCAGGCCGTGGCGGTGGCAGACCTCGATGCCGTGGTCGGCGGCGGCCACGGCCTCCAGCGAGCGGCCCATGGCTTCGAGGGAGGAGGGCAGGTTGATGCTGACCCGGCCCACCAGGTGGACCAGCCTCCGTTCGTCGGCGCGGTCGCGGACGGCGTACATCTCGGCGAGCCCGTCCTCGACGCCCCCCGCGTCGGCGGTGAGCCAGCCCCGGGTGAGGCGGGCGTGCAGCTCGATGTACTCGTCGCCGACGAGGCGGGCGTACTCCACCGCCCGGTCGCTGTCGGCCAGTGCCTGCGGTCCCGGCTCGTGCAGCGCCCGCCAGCTCGCCACATGGGTGAGCACTTCGGCGTGCACGGCGGACGGCGGCAGGCCGCGTACGAGCTCCTGCGCGGTGGCCAGCTCCTCCCACCCGTCGCCCCGGTCGAGCCCCTGGGTCAGCCGGGAGCGCTGGACCCAGAACCAGGCGGCGCGCAGCGGGTCGCCCTCGGTCTCCAGGGTCCGCAGGGCCTTCTTGCACAGGGCCAGGGCGCGTGAGCGTTCACCGCAGAAGCGGGCGGCGACGGTGGCCTCGGCCAGCACGTCGAGGTGGCGCAGCGGGGTGGCGGCGCTCTCGTCGCCCGAGGCCGGGTAGACCTCGGCGAAGTCGAAGGGGCGCAGGGTCTCGCGTACCGCGTCGGGCACCTCGTCCCACAGCTCCATCGCCCGCTCCAGCAGCCGCAGTTGCTCGGCGTAGGCGTAGCGGCGCCGGGCCTCCACGGCGGCGTGGAGCACGGCGGGCAGGGCCTTGGCGGCGTCGTGCGCGGCGTACCAGTAACTCGCCAGGCGGGTGGTGCGTTCGTCCTCCCGGACCAGGGACGGGTCGGCCTCCAGGGCTTCGGCGTACCGGCGGTTGACGCGGGTGCGCTCACCGGGCAGCAGGTCGTCGCTGACGGCCTCGCGGACCAGGGAGTGGCGGAAGCGGTAGCCGCCGCTGTCGGGGGCGGGTTGCAGCAGGTTGGCGCCGACGGCGGCGCGGAGGGCTTCTTCGAGGTCGTCGTCGCCGAGCCCGGCGACGGCGGCCAGCAGTTCGTGCTCGACGGAGGAGCCGCCCTCGGCGACGATCCTGGCGAGCCGCTGGGCGTGGTCGGGGAGCGCCTCGACCCGCACCAGCAGGAGGTCCCGCAGCGACGCGGAGAGGCAGGAGCTGTCGCCGGAGCTCTCCATGGAGCGGGCCAGCTCCTCGACGAAGAACGCGTTGCCGTCGGAGCGTTCGAAGATCTCGTCCACCACCGCCGCCCCGGGTGTCACCGCGAGGATGGAGGTGAGCTGGTGGCCGACCTCGTCGTGGCTGAACTGGCCGAGCTCGACGCGGGTGACGGTGCGCAGCCGGTCCAGCTCGGCGAGGAGGGGACGCAGGGGGTGGCGGCGGTGGATGTCGTCGGCGCGGTAGGTCCCGACGACCAGGAGGCGGCCGCTGCCCAGGGTGCGGAAGAGGTAGGCCAGCAGGTGCCGGGTGGAGGCGTCCGCCCAGTGCAGGTCCTCCAGGACGAGGACGACCGGGCGGTCGGCCGATATCCGTTCCAGGAGCCGGACGGTGAGCCCGAAGAGGCGGGCGGTGCTGTGCTCGTCGGTCGCGTCGCGGGGGGCCTCGCCGAGCTCGGGGAGGAGCCGGGCCAGCTCGCCCTCCTGTCCGGCGCTCGCGGCGGCCATCTCCTCGGGCAGAGCGCGGCGCAGGGCGCGCAGGGCGGCGGGGAAAGGGGCGTACGGCAGCCCTTCGGCGCCGATCTCCACGCAGCCGCCGACGGCCACCACGGCACCGCGCCGGGCCGCCCGGCCGGCGAACTCCTCCACCAGCCGGGTCTTGCCGACACCCGCCTCACCGCCGATCAGCAGCGCCTGCGGTTCACCGGCCCCGGCACGGGCGAGCGCTTCGGTGAGCGCACCGAGCTCCGCGGCGCGTCCGACGAACCTGGGGCTGACTGACCTGGTCTCCACAGTCTGGAGCATCGCATACGGGTCCACGCGGACGGCACCGTTTTCCGTCCTGGCGATCATGGTCTCAGCGCGGCGCGGACGAAGCCGGCGAGGCGACCCCGGCCCCGGCCCCGGCTCACCCGCCCTCCGGGGTCGCCGCGCCCGGCACGGCGCTCGGCCCGGCGGGCGAGGCGGACCAGGCGGACCTCACGCTCGGCCTCGGCCCGGCGGATGAGCTCGGCGGAGGTGCTGCGGTACAGCGCGTCGTCGTACATGAGGTGCTCCCTGGTGCCGGTCGCAGCGGAGGCGGGGAAGCCGGCCGGCCGGTCGGCCGGGGCTCTGCTTCCGCTGTGCCTCCACTGTCGTGGGCCAGGGGGTGGGGCCACATCGGGTGAGTGCCGCATCTTCGCCGGGCGGGGGGCCTCAGGCCCCGGGGCCGGATGCCTTAGGCCTCAGGTGCGGTAGCCGGATGCCCCAGGCCCGGGGGCCGGATGCCTCAGCTCCTCCTGTCCGGGGCTCAGCGGCTCCTCGTATCCGGGGCTCAGCCCGCCGGTGTGCCCGCTACCGGCAGGGAGAGGAACAGGTCGAAGTACATGCCTGCGGAGATCAGCACGCCGAGGGTGCCGAGCGCGATGCCGGCCAGCGCGACCGCCCGGATCCAGGCGGGCTGCGGCCGTGTGGCGGGGGTACCGAAGGCGGGGCGGGCCAGGACGAAGGCGCCGACGAGCAGGGCCAGCACCGCGAAGACGCCGTTGACCAGGGCGGTGGTGTGCCAGGCGTCCCCGTAGATCTCGGAGATCTGCTGGGCCGCGCTGGAGCCGCCGGCGGTCTGGATCTGGCCCATCAGGGTCTCGCGCTCGGCGGCGACCCGGCCGGACCAGGCGCCGGTGAGGGCGACGATGCCGAGGGCGGCGGAGACGACGGCCGTGGCGCCCGCGCCAACGCCGTGGCGGGCCTCGGTGAAGGGGTCGGGCTCCAGGCCGTCGGGCTCCGGACCGTCGGACTCCAGGCCGCCGTCCTCGGCCTGGTCGGTGGCCTCTGCCGGTACGGCGGCCTCATCGCGGTCCTCCGCCGGTACGGCAGCGTCGTCGCCGGCCCCCGACGGGGTGGCGGTCGCAGTGGGGTCCTCCGTGACGGCGGCGTCGGCGGTGCTCTTCCCGGGGTCGTCGGCGGGCGCGTCCTTCTTGGACAGGTCGGTCGTCTTGGAGGGGGTGGTGTTCATGTGCCGCACGCTAGGGGTCCCGGATGAGAACCCGCTTAACGCCGGGGCTCAGCGCCCGGTGCGGGCCCGCCATTCCGGGGCCAGCACGGACCAGATCTCCGAGTCGTGGCGCACTCCCCGGTAGAGGTAGTTCTGCCGGATCACCCCGTCACGGGTCATGCCGAGCCGCTGGGCGACGGCGATCGAGCGGGTGTTGGCGGCGGAGGCGTCCCACTCGATGCGGTGCATGCCGCGCTCGTACACCGCCCAGTCGATCAGCCGCTCGGCGGCCCGGGTGATCAGGCCCCGGCCCTGGGCGGCGGGCTCCAGCCAGACGCCGATCTCGCAGTTGCCCGACTCCGCTTCGAAGATCCGGAACAGGACCCCGCCGACGAGGGTGGACTCCAGCCAGATGCCGTACAGCCGTCCGGTGTCCGCCGCCTGCTTCTCCGCGTACCGCCGGAGCAGGTCGCGTGCCGAGTCCAGGTCGGTGGCGAAGGAGGCGAACGGGATCCACGGGTCGACCAGCTCCCGGGCCCGGTCCATATGGGCCAGGAACTCCTCGGCCTGCCAGACCTCCAGCGGGCGCAGCTCGGCCTTGTCGTCACCCAGGGATATGGCGAACATCGTGCTCCTCCTTTGCCGGCGCGGCGTCCTCCTCCGTGACGCGCGCACCCGGGATCTTCGCATGATCCACCGCACTGTCGGGCGGTTCGATGCTGATCCGGGGCAGCCGGCGGTCCAGCCAGCCCGGCAGCCACCAGTTGGCGCCGCCGAGCATGTGCATCAGGGCGGGCACCAGCAGGGTGCGCAGGACGAAGGCGTCCAGGGCGACGGCGGTGGCCAGCGCGATGCCGAACATGGCGATCACGCGGTCGCCGCTGAGCACGAAGGCGAGGAAGACGGAGATCATGATCACGGCGGCGGAGTTGATCACCCGGCTGGTCTCGGCGAGGCCGACCCGGACCGAGCGCCGGTTGTCGCCGGTCTCCAGCCACTCCTCGTACATCCGGCCGACCAGGAAGACCTGGTAGTCCATGGAGAGGCCGAAGAGGACCGAGACCATGATCACCGGGAGGAAGGGTTCGATGGGCCCGGCGCTGCCGAGGCCGAGCAGCTCACTCCCCCAGCCCCACTGGAAGACGGCGACGACGACTCCGAAGGAGGAGGCGACGGCGGCCACGTTCATCACGGCGGCCTTGACCGGGATGCCGATGGACCGGAAGGCCAGGAGCAGGAGCAGGCAGCCGAGGCCGATGACGACCCCCACGAAGAGGGGCAGCTTGCCGACGATGATCTCGGCGAAGTCGTCGTAGCTCGCCGTCACCCCGCCGACGTACGTCTCCAACGAGCTGGTGTCCGTGACCGGCGGCAGCACGTCCTCGCGGATGCGGTCGACCAGCTCGCTGGTCTCCTGCGACTGGGGCGCGGAGTCGGGGACGACGGTGAGGAAGGCGGTGTCGCCGCTGCTGTTGTACGTGACCGGGCTGACCGAGGCGACGCCTTCGGTGGTACGCAGCTTCTCGGGCAGCGAGTCGAGCGCGAGCCGGTCGTCGGCGCCGTCGAGCTGGGCGGCGATGGTGAGGGGGCCGTTGACGCCGGGGCCGAAACCGTCGGCGATCAGGTCGTAGGCCTGCCGGGTGGTGGAGGTGGCCGGGTTGTTGCCCTGGTCGGAGGTGCCCAGGTGGAGACCGAGCGCGGGCAGGGCGAGGACGGTCATGACGACGGTCGCGATCACGCCGAGCAGCTTGGGGTGGCGCTCCACGAAGGCGGACCAGCGGGCGGCGAAGCCGGTGGGCAGCTCGGGGCGCGGGCCGTGCTCGGCGAGCTGCCGGCGTTCGCGGCGACTGAGGGCCCGCATCCCTATGCGGGAGAGGAGAGCCGGCAGCAGGGTGACGGAGGCGGCCACGGTGAGGACGACGGTGAGCGAGGCGGCGATGGCGACGCCGTTGAGGAAGCTGAGCCGCAGGATCAGCATGCCGAGCAGGGCGATACAGACGGTGGCCCCGGCGAAGACGACCGCGCGTCCGGTGGTGGTGACGGCGTTCTGGGCCGCTTCGTCGACCGACATCCCGCGCCGGAGCCCTCTGCGGTGCCGGGTGACGATGAAGAGGGCGTAGTCGATGCCGACGCCGAGCCCGATGAGCATGCCGAGCATCGGGGCGAAGTCCGCCACGGTCATCACATGGCCGAGCAGGACGATGCCCGCGTAGGCGGTGCCGACGGAGACCAGGGCGGTGGCGATGGGGAGCAGGCTGGCGGCGAGCGAGCCGAAGGCGAGGAAGAGGACCACGGCCGCGACGACCACGCCGATCGCCTCGGCGATATGGGCGGAGGGCGCCTCGGTGAGGGCGACGGCGGTGCCGCCCAGCTCGACCTCCAGCCCGTCCGCCTCGGCTCCCTTCGCGGTGTCCACGAGGGCCTGGGCCTGGGAGACCGGGATCTCGTCGGCGGGGCGGTCGAAGGTGACCGTGGCGTAGGCGGTGCGGCCGTCCTCGCTGATCTGGCCGGTGGACTCGGCGCCGTACGGGCCGGTGACCGCGCCGACGCCGGGCAGGGCGTCGATCGCGTGGAGGGTGCGGGTCATCGTCTGTTCGACGTCGGCGGCCCGGACCGTTGAGCCGGTGGTGTGCCAGACGACGGTGTCGGTGTCGCCGCCGAGGTCGGTGAAGCCGCGCGAGAGCAGTTCGGTGGCCCGGCCGGACTCCGTACCGGGCACCTCGTAGTCGTTGGAGTACGCGGAACCCGCGAACCCCGCCGCGGCGGCTGTGCCGCCGAGGGCGGCGAGCCAGATGAGGACGGCGAGCAGACGGTGCTTGATGCACCAGCGGGCGATGGCGGCCAACGGACGGGCTCCCTGCGGGTTCGTGGACCTTTACCCGCAGATGGATGGATCTGCCCGTAAACGTCACATGACCTGAGACCGCCACTCTCTCAGCAGAAAGTGATCCTTTGTCCGTTTCGTGGCCATGGTCACAGGGGTTGATCTCCTTCCTACATGGCGCAGACCGCCCCCGTGGCCATGGTGACGGGGGCCTCAGCCGGAGACGCTGGCCCGGCCGTTCTCGATGTGCCCCATGAGCCGCCGCCGGAAGCCGTCCTCCCCGTCGGCCGTGACGGCGAGGTCGTACCAGCCGTGGGCGTCGGCCGCCGAGTGCACGACCGTACGGCTGCGGCCCGGCTTGACGGTGACGCGGCGGGTCCAGTCCCGCAGGTCGTCCTCCTCGGCATAGCCGAGCGGCCGGACCAGGAAGGTCAGCGGACGGCGGCCGGTGTTGCGCAGGGTGAGGTGCACGTCGCGGTCGCGGATGTCGATGCGGGTCGCGACCTCGGCGCCGCCCTGGGCCGGCCCGGCGAACTCGCGCCGGAAGCCGTTCGGCCCGGTGACCGTGAAGCGGTACGCCTCCCCCGGCAGCGGGACGGTCCAGTGCCCCGAACCGCGTACGTCCTTGTGGAGCGGGGCCGCGAACTCACCTGCGTACGGGTAGAGCGTGAAGTGCGCCGAGGACCGGCCACTGTTGCTCAGCTCCACCCGCAGCGCGCCGCCGGTCCCCCGCCTGACCTGGGCGTCCGGCTGGTACGGCAGCGGGCGCGCCGGGCGTGCGCCGGGCTCCTGCTCGGGGAGGTGCTGGACGGACGGCGGCTTCGGCTGCCAGCGGCCGGTGAGCGGCGGGATGGCCCCGGGCACCTGGACGGCGGGCTGCCTGCGCGCCCGGGTGAAGTCGAAGGCGGAGGTGAGGTCGCCGGTGACGCGGCGCCGCCAGTCGCTGATGTTGGGCTCCTTCACTCCGGTCCACCGCTCCAGGAAGCGGATGACGGAGGTGTGGTCGAAGACCTCGGAGCAGACGTACCCGCCGACGGTCCACGGCGAGACGACGAGCAGCGGCACCCGGATGCCGAGGCCGGTCGGACGGCCCTCCCACTGCTCGTCGGTCACCTCGGGGGGTGCGACGGGCGGCGGGACGTGGTCGAAGAAGCCGTCGTTCTCGTCGTAGTTGATCAGTACGGCGGTGTGCCGCCAGACGTCCGGGTGCTTGCCGAGCGCGTCCAGGATCTTGTAGACGATGGTGGCGCTGTGCACGGGCGAGGAGACGCTCGGGTGCTCGGAGTCGATCGCCGAGGGCACCAGGTAGGAGACCTCCGGCAGCGTCCCGGCCGCCACGTCCTTGGCGAACGCGTCGGCCAGCGTCCCGGTCGGGACCCGGCGCAGCCCGCGCTCGAACAGGCTGCGCTCCTGCTTGGTGAGGGTCGCGACGCCCTCCTCCAGCAGCCCGAGGAGCCGGGTGCGCTCGGCCTCGGAGGCGCCGCGGACCTTGGCGTAGAAGGCCTCCATGTACGTATGGCCGCCGGTCTTGGCCAGGGCCTTGCGGGCGATGGCCTTGAAGGTGGCGTAGAACTCGATCTGGTTGTCGGTGAAGTTCTCCCACTCCGTGTACGTCCGCCAGCTCCGCCCCGCCTTTTCCAGCCGCTCGGCGTAGGTGGACCAGTCGTAGCCGGGGTGGCTGCCCTCGTTGTACGCGTCGTTGCCGACGGCCCGCTTCCCGTTCAGCTCAAAGCCGGTCTTGCCGCTCCAGAGGTGGTTGCGGTTGGGGCTGGTGGAGGTGTGGATCGAGGAGTGGTAGGCGTCGCAGACGGTGAAGGTGTCGGCCAGCTCGTAGTGGAGCGGGATGTCACGGCGGTCGTAGTACGCCATGGTCGCCGCGGTCTTCGCGCTGATCCAGCCGTTCATCCAGCCGCCGCCCCAGGCCTTCGCGCCGCCGTTCCAGGAGTGGTCGAGGGCGCCGATGTACTGGAGGTCCTTCTTCTGCTCCTCGGCCGCCCCGCGCACCGGGAACGGCAGGACGGTGGCGCCGGAGGGGCCGGGCTGCTCGAAGACGGTGCCACCGGTGGGCAGCTCGATGGCGTTACGGTCGCCGAAGCCGCGTACGCCACGCAGGGAGCCGAAGTAGTGGTCGAAGGAACGGTTCTCCTGCATCAGGATCACCACATGCTTGATGGCTCCGAGCCCTCCGCCTCCGGACCCCGCCTGGGCGGGCTGCGCGGCGATGGCTGCCTGGAGCGACGGCGGCAGGAACGATCCGGCCGCAGCGGCGCCGAGCGCGCCCCCGCCGAGGGCGAAGAGCCGCCGCCGTGACATGTCCGTGGTCAAAAGTGCCTCCCGTTTTCGGTGGTTACAGCCGGGAAGCTAGTCAGGTCAGGTGGCGTCGGGAAGGACTGCGTACGGCCCGGTGGTGAACGTCCAAGAGGTCGGACGAGAAGTCCAAGAGGCGCCCTACACCCCGATGAGGTGCAGCGATCCCCACAGCGCGAGGGTGGAAGCGAGGAGCGTCGCCGGTACGGTCGCGAGCCCCAGCCGGGTGAACTGGCCGAGCTCCGGGGCGTCCCCGTGGGCGTGCAGGATGCGGCGCCAGAGGAGGGTGGCGAGGGAGCCGACGTACGTGAGGTTGGGGCCGATGTTCACCCCGATCAGGGCGGCGAGCAGCGGTCCGGGGCCGGCCGACGCGACGATCGGGAGGAGCGCCAGGATCGCGGGCAGGTTGTTGATCAGGTTGGCCAGCAGCGCCGCGACCACGGCGACGCCGAGCAGTGCGGGGAGCGTGGAGCCGTCGGGCAGGACGGCGGCGATGCCGTCACCGAGGCCGTTGTCGACGACCGCCTTGACGACGACGCCGAGCGCGAGGACGAAGAGGCAGAACAGCGGGTTGGCCGAGCGGACGACGGCGAGCGGCGTGGTCTCGCGCTTGACGAGGGCCCGCACGGCGAGCACGGCCGCTCCCGCGAGCGCGGCCCACAGCGGCTCGGCCCCCTCGAACGAGGTGACGACGAACCCGGCCAGCGTCAGCGCCAGCACGACGAGCGTGAAGACGGGCACCGGCGTGCGCTCCGCCTCGGGGTCCGGCGCGTGGGCCCCGGCGGCCAGGTCGGCCTTGAACGCGCGCCGGAACACCACGTACTCGACGGCGATCGCGGCGAGCCACGGCAGCGCCATCAGCGCGGCGAACCGGGTGAAGGAGAGACCGCTCGCGGTGAACGCCAGGAGGTTGGTCAGGTTGGAGACGGGGAGCAGGAGGGAGGCCGAGTTGGCGAGGTGCGCGCAGGCGTAGACGTACGGGCGGGGCCGCGCGCCGACCCGGGCGGCCGTGGCGAGCACCACCGGGGTGAGCAGGACCACGGTGGCGTCCAGGCTGAGGACGGCGGTGATGAGCGAGGCGACGACGAAGACCCCGCCGAGCAGCGGCCGGGTCTGCCCCCGGCAGGCGCGCGCCACCAGATCCCCGGCGGCCCGGAACAGCCCCTCGTCCGCGCAGAGCTGGGCCAGCACGAGGATCGCGGCGAGGAACCCGACGACGGGGAGCAGCTCGCCGACCTGGTCCCGGGCCTCGGGCCAGGACACCGCCCCCACCGCCACCACGAGGATGGCGGCGGGCACGGCGACGGTCGCCTCCGGCAGGCCCCGGGGGCGTACGACGGCGAAGGCGAGGACGCCCAGGAGGAGGGCGAAGGAGACGAGCTCGGCGGTGACGGTGTTCAGGACGCTCTCTCAGGATGGGGGAAGGGGCGGTGTTCCCGTACGTACCTGCGTACGGGAACACCGCCCCTTCGGGGACGATCGGGGGATCAGCCCTCGACGCCGAGCTTCTCCAGGATCAGCTCGCGCACGCGCGCCGCGTCCGCCTGGCCTCGGGTGGCCTTCATGACCGCGCCGACGAGCGCACCGGCCGCCGCGACCTTGCCGCCGCGGATCTTGTCCGCGATGGCCGCGTTGCCCGCGATGGCCTCGTCCACGGCCGTGGAGAGCGCGCCCTCGTCCGAGACGACCTTCAGGCCGCGCTTCTCGACGACGGTGTCCGGGTCGCCCTCGCCCGCGAGGACGCCCTCGATGACCTGGCGGGCCAGCTTGTCGTTGAGGTCGCCCTTGGCGACGAGCGCGGCCACCCGGGCGACCTGCGCCGGGGTGATCGGCAGCTCGTCCAGGCCGCGGCCGGTCTCGTTGGCGTTACGGGCCAGCTCGCCCATCCACCACTTGCGGGCCTGGTCCGCCGGAGCGCCCGCCTCGATCGTGGCGACGATCAGCTCGACCGCGCCCGCGTTGAGGATGGACTGCATGTCGTGCTCCGAGACGCCCCACTCCTCCTTGAGCCGCGCCCGGCGCAGCCGGGGCAGCTCGGGGAGGCCCTTGCGCAGCTCCTCGACCCAGTCGCGCGCGGGCGCGACGGGGACCAGGTCCGGCTCGGGGAAGTAGCGGTAGTCCTCGGCGTTGTCCTTGATGCGGCCGGCCGTGGTGGAGCCGTCCTCCTCGTGGAAGTGCCGGGTCTCCTGCACAATGGTGCCGCCCGAGGACAGCACGGCGGCGTGGCGCTGGATCTCGAAGCGCGCGGCCCGCTCGACGGAACGCAGCGAGTTCACGTTCTTCGTCTCGGAGCGGGTGCCGAACGTCTCGGTGCCGTTGGGGCGCAGCGACAGGTTCACGTCGCAGCGCATCTGGCCCATCTCCATGCGCGCCTCGGAGACCCCGAGGGCCTTGATCAGCTCGCGGAGCTCGGCGACGTACGCCTTGGCGACCTCGGGGGCGCGGGCGCCGGCTCCCTCGATCGGCTTGGTGACGATCTCGATGAGCGGGATACCGGCCCGGTTGTAGTCGAGCAGGGAGTGGGACGCGCCGTGGATACGGCCGGTGGCGCCGCCGACGTGCGTCGACTTGCCGGTGTCCTCCTCCATGTGGGCGCGCTCGATCTCCACCCGGAAGATCTCCCCGTCCTCCAGCTGGACGTCCAGATAGCCGTTGAAGGCGATCGGCTCGTCGTACTGGGAGGTCTGGAAGTTCTTCGGCATGTCCGGATAGAAGTAGTTCTTCCGGGCGAAGCGGCACCACTCGGCGATCTCGCAGTTGAGCGCGAGGCCGATCTTGATGGCCGATTCCACACCGATCTCGTTGACCACCGGCAGCGCGCCGGGCAGTCCGAGGCAGACCGGACAGGTCTGCGAGTTGGCGTCCTGCTTCAGCTCCGTGGAGCAGCCGCAGAACATCTTCGTCTTCGTGCCGAGCTCGACATGGACTTCGAGGCCCATGACGGGGTCGTAGGACGCGAGCGCGTCCTCGTACGACACCAGGTCAGTGACAGTCACGGTGAAACTTTTCCCTCTCAGCCCAGCAGGACGTCGTCGTCGCCGAGACGCTTCAGTTCGCGATAGAGGATCGCGAGTCCGGTGACGATGGCGGCCGCGGAGACGGCCGCGTCGACGAGACGCAGCACGTCGTTGTCGTTGCGGGCGAGCTTCGCCTGCTTGGCGACGCTGATCGCGCCGAACGCGGTACTGCCGAGCGCGACGTACAGCCCGGTCTTGGACTTCTTGAAGTTCTGGGCCTTCTTTGCCATGGCACTCACAGCGACGGAGCCTCCTCAAGCAGCGGGTGCCCCCACTTTTCCACGAAGGCGGCCTCGACGGCGGATCCGACCTTGTAGAGCCGGTCGTCCTTCATGGCGGGGGCGATGATCTGCAGTCCGACCGGCAGACCGTCCTCCGGGGCCAGGCCGCAGGGGAGCGACATGGCGGAGTTGCCGGCCAGGTTGGTCGGGATGGTGCACAGGTCCGCGAGGTACATCGCCATCGGGTCGTCGGCGCGCTCGCCGATCGGGAAGGCGGTGGTCGGGGTCGTCGGGGAGACGATCACGTCGACCTGCTCGAAGGCCTTCTCGAAGTCCTGGGTGATGAGGGTGCGGACCTTCTGGGCCGAGCCGTAGTACGCGTCGTAGTAGCCGGAGCTGAGCGCGTACGTCCCCAGGATGATGCGGCGCTTGACCTCGTCGCCGAAACCGGCCTCGCGGGTGAGCGCGGTGACCTCCTCGGCCGACTTCGTGCCGTCGTCGCCGACCCGCAGGCCGTAGCGCATGGCGTCGAAGCGGGCCAGGTTGGAGGAGCACTCGGAGGGCGCGATCAGGTAGTACGCGGAGAGCGCCAGGTCGAAGGACGGGCAGTCCAGCTCGACGATGTCGGCGCCCAGCGACTTCAGCAGCTCGACCGACTCGTCGAAGCGCTGGAGGACACCGGCCTGGTAGCCCTCGCCGCGGAACTGCTTGACGACGCCGACGCGCATGCCCTGGACGGAGCCGTTGCGCGCGGCCTCGACGACCGGCGGGACCGGGGCGTCGATGGAGGTCGAGTCCAGCGGGTCGTGCCCGGCGATCGCCTCGTGGAGCAGCGCCGCGTCCAGGACCGTACGGGCGCAGGGCCCGCCCTGGTCCAGGGAGGACGAGAAGGCGACCATGCCGTAGCGGGAGACGCCGCCGTAGGTGGGCTTGACGCCGACCGTGCCGGTGACGGCGGCGGGCTGGCGGATGGAGCCGCCGGTGTCCGTGCCGATGGCGAGCGGGGCCTCGTAGGAGGCGAGGGCGGCGGAGGAGCCGCCGCCGGAGCCGCCGGGGATGCGGGTGAGGTCCCACGGGTTGCCGGTGGGGCCGTAGGCGCTGTTCTCGGTGGAGGACCCCATGGCGAACTCGTCCATGTTGGTCTTGCCGAGGATGACGACGTCGGCGGCGCGCAGCTTCTGCGTGAGCGTGGCGTCGTACGGCGGGACCCAGCCCTCAAGGATCTTGGAACCGACGGTGGTCGGCATGTCCTTGGTGGTGAAGATGTCCTTCAGCGCGAGCGGGACGCCGGCCAGCGGGCCGAGCTTCTCGCCCGCCTCACGCTTGGCGTCCACGGCTCGGGCCTGGGCGAGCGCGCCCTCGCGGTCGATGTGCAGGAAGGCGTGGACCTTCTCGTCGACCGCGTCGATCCGGGCCAGGTGCGCCTCGGTGACCTCGACGGCCGTCAGCTCGCCGGAGGCGATCTTCGCGGCGATCTCGGCCGCGGTGAGCTTGATGATGGTGCTGTGGTCCGTCATGGCGATTAGTCCTCCCCCAGGATCTGCGGCACCTTGAAACGCTGCTGCTCCTGGGCCGGGGCGCCGGAGAGCGCCTGCGCGGGGGTGAGCGACGGACGGACCTCGTCCGCGCGCATGACGTTGGTCAGCGGCAGCGGGTGGGAGGTCGGCGGTACGTCTTGGTCGGCGACCTCGGAGACGCGGGCGACCGCGCCGATGATGTCGTCGAGCTGACCGGCGAAGTGATCGAGCTCTTCGCCCTTCAGCTCCAGACGCGCCAGCCGGGCGAGGTGGGCGACCTCCTCGCGCGTGATGCCAGGCATGCAGCGATCCTCAGGGGTTGGTGTGTGGTTTTGGCCCCAATCCTATGGGGTCCGGTCATGGCGGGTACCCCACCCCGATCAGCCCACCCCTTTTGCCCGGACCGCCGCCGCGTTTGCCCGGACCGCCGCCGCGTCTCAGGTCGTCGCCGGGCCCGAGACCGTACGTCCCTGGGGGTGCGGCTTGGCCTCCTGCTTGCCGTTCGCCGCGGCGGCCGCCGCCTGGGCCTCCAGCTCCGCGGGGCGGCGCCAGCCGTGCCGGCCGCGGGCCCGGAGCCAGGCCGTCGTCTCCTGGGGCGGCATCGCGGCCGCCACCAGCCAGCCCTGCACCGCGTCGCACCGCAGGTCCCGCAGCCGCTCCCAGGTCTCGTCGTCCTCGACGCCCTCGGCGACGACGACCAGGCCGAGCGAGTGGGCCAGGTCGATCGTGCAGCGGACGATCTCGCCGTCCTCGTGGTCCAGGGCGAGGCGGGCCACGAAGGACCGGTCGATCTTCAGCTCGCTCACCGGCAGCCGGCGCAGATGGACGAGCGAGGAGTACCCCGTACCGAAGTCGTCCAGGGACATCTTCACGCCGTGCGCCGTCAGCCCGGCCAGGGTGTCGGCGGCCCGCTGCGGGTCCTCCAGCAGGACGTGCTCGGTGATCTCCAGCTGGAGCGCCGAGGCCGGGACGCCGTGCCGGGCGAGGCGGGCGGCGACCCCGCCCGCGAAGCCGGGGGTGTGCACGTCGCGCGGGGAGACGTTGACCGCGACCGGCACGAACAGGCCTTGCGCCCGCCACCGGGCGACCTGCGCCAGCGCCGTCTCCAGGACGTACTCCGTGAGGTGCGGCATCAGCCCCGAGGACTCCGCGATGGCGATGAACTCGTCCGGGGGGACCCGGCCGCGCTCGGGGTGCACCCAGCGCACCAGCGCCTCCAGGCCGGCCACCTGACCGTCGAAGCGGACCTTGGGCTGGTAGTGCAGCTCGACGTCGCCCGCGTCCAGCGCCCGGCGCAGATCGCCCAGGAGCCCGAGCCGGTCGGGGGTGTTGCTGTCCCGCTTCGACTCGTACACCTCCACGCCCGTACGGTCACGCTTGGCCTGGTACATCGCGACGTCCGCGCGGCGGAGCAGCCCCTCGGCGTCCAGCGCGTGGTCCGGGTAGACGGCGACTCCGGCGCTGGCCTCCAGCACGAGGACCAGACCGTCCAGGTCGAGCGGCGAGGACAGCTCGGCGACCAGGTGGCGGGCGACCCGCTGGGCGCTGGTGGTCGAGTCGGCCTGCGGCAGGAGTACGGCGAACTCGTCGCCGCCGAGCCGGGCCGCCTCGGCGCCGGGCGGCAGGGCGAGGCGGAGGCGTTCCGCTATCTGGAGCAGCAGCCGGTCCCCGGCGAGGTGGCCGAGGGTGTCGTTGACGGCGCGGAAGCGGTCCAGGTCGATCAGGACCAGCGCCGACCGGGTGCCCACGCTCTCGGCGTCCTCCAGGGCCGACCAGGTCCGCTCCAGCAGCCACTGGCGGTTGGGCAGCCCGGTCAGCGGGTCGCGCAGCTGCTCCTCGGCGCGGGCCCGGGCGATCCAGAGCGTGGAGTCGAGGGCGATCAGCGGGACCGCGAAGAGCGGCAGCACGACGGGCATGGACATCGCGACGACGCAGATCAGCGGGGCGAGGCCGAGCAGGGCCACGGCGACGAGCCCCTGGCGCAGCAGGGCGGTGCGGGCGATGGTCGGCAGCCCACCGTTCTGGGGCGCTCCGGCGTACCACAGCAGGACCCGGGTGACGAGCAGATACGTCGACGCCGTCAGGAGCAGCTCCGGTACGGCGGCGATGCCCCAGTCGAGTGGCAGCCAGGGCCGCTCCACGGTCGGCACCTCGCCGAACGCGGCCAGCACGAGCGCCGCCGCCGCGATGCCGAGGATGTCCACCGCGCCGTGCAGGAGCCCCTGCCACCAGCGGTGTCTGCGGGCGCTCCCGACGAGGACCACGACGACGAGGCTGACCAGACCCGCGGGCAGCCAGCCGTAGAGCAGCAGCACGGCGAGGGTGAGGGCGGCCCCGGAGCCGGTGCCGCCCCACCAGCGATCGCGGCCGAGCGCGACCAGATGGCCGACGATGATCCCGGTGAGCACGGCGATCGACCAGCCCACGGTGCCGTCCGGGAAGAGGGCGTGGCCGTCCTGCACGGTCCGGTAGAAGCCGGCTGCCAGAAGTAACGCGGCGATCCCGATGGTGGCGGCGCCCACGGGCGACGTGAGGCCGACGAAACCTTGCAGCCGCGACACCGGGGCGGCGCTCTCGGTCGGTTTCATTCCGTCCCTCTCACAGCCGGCGGTGCCGAAGTCCCTCGGTGGCCCCCGCTCCCTTGCTCGCACGGCCCCGGACGGGCGGCCGGTGCACGGCAGGCGCTACCCCTCAACAGTAGGCCGCGAAAGGCTTCCAGGGGCAGCGCTCTACAGCTCTTGCCGAAGGCGAACCGACGACCCGTCACCATCTGCTATGCGCCGAACGGGTGACGCCGGTGGGCCGTTCGAGGTCCGGCCGACCCTTCTTCGCCCCTCTGCCCCATTTCTTCCCCGCCCGGGGCGCGCCACGCCGGGGCCGCGTCTCGAAGTCGTCTCGATCCGGCGAACAGAGGGTGTCCGGGAGTGGCGGGCGCGTCGCCGGGGGCGGGCGGTCTACTCGGACGCGGCTTCCGGGGCCGCCGGGGCTTCCGCGTCAGCTTCCGGCGCGGCTCCCGGGGCCGCCGCTTCCGGTACGGGCAGAGCCGCTTCCCGGGCCGCGTCGGGGCCCTGTTCGAGGAGGACGGCGAACCCGGCCTCGTCCAGCACGGGGACCTTCAGCTGCATGGCCTTGTCGTACTTGGAGCCGGGGTTGTCGCCGACGACCACGAACGCGGTCTTCTTCGACACCGATCCGGTGACCTTCGCCCCGAGGCTCTGGAGCGCCTCCTTGGCGCCGTCCCGGGTGTAGGCGGTGAGGGTGCCGGTGACGACGACGGTGAGCCCTTCGAGGGGGCGGGGGCCCTGCTCCTCGTCCGAGCCCTCGTCGGCCATCCGGACCCCGGCCTCACGCCACTTGCGCAGGATCTCGCGGTGCCAGTCCTCGGCGAACCACTGCTTGACGGAGGCGGCGATGATGGGGCCGACGCCGTCCGCGTCGGCCAGCTCCTGCTCGGTGGCCTCGTCGATCCGGTCGATGGAGCGGAACTGACGGGCCAGCTCCTGGGCGGCGACGGGGCCGACGTGCCGGATGGAGAGCCCGGTGAGGATCCGGGCCAGCGGCGCCTCCTTGGCCGCGGCGATGCCCTCCAGCATGGCCACCGCGTTCTTCTTCGCCTCACCCTGCTTGTTGGCGAAGACCGTCGCGATCTTCTCCTCGCCCGTCTTCGGGTCGCGCTTGGGCAGCCCGCTGTCCTGGTCCAGGACGTACGCCCGGATCGGCAGCAGCTCCTCGATGGTGAGGTCGAACAGCCCGCTCTCGTCCTTCAGGACCGGCTCGGCGGGCTCCAGGGGCCGAGTGAGGGCGGCGGCGGCCACATAGCCGAAGTGGTCGATGTCCAGGCTCTTGCGCCCGGCGAGATAGAAGACCCGCTCGCGCAACTGGGCGGGACAGGTGCGGGCGTTGGGGCAGCGGAGGTCGATGTCGGCCTCCTTCATCGCACGCAGTTCCGTATCGCACTCGGGGCAGTGCGTCGGCATCTCGAACGCCTTCTCGGTGCCGTCGCGCAGGTCGACGACGGGGCCGAGGATCTCCGGGATGACGTCGCCCGCCTTGCGGATGACCACGGTGTCGCCGATGAGGACGCCCTTGGCCTTGACCACCTCCTGGTTGTGGAGGGTGGCGAACTCGACCTCGGAACCGGCCACTTCGACCGGCTCGACCTGGGCGTACGGCGTGACGCGGCCGGTGCGGCCGACGCCGACGCGGATGTTGACCAGCTTGGTGTTGACCTCTTCGGGGGCGTACTTCCAGGCGATGGCCCAGCGCGGGGCGCGCGAGGTGGAGCCCAGGCGGCCCTGGAGCGGGATCTCGTCGAGCTTGACGACGACCCCGTCGATCTCGTGCTCCACGGAGTGCCGGTGCTCGCCGAAATACGCGATGAACTCCCGTACGCCTGCGAGGGAGTCGACGACCTTGTTGTGCTTGGCCGTGGGCAGGCCCCAGGTGCGGAGGAGCTCGTAGGCCTGGGAGAGGCGGTCGAGGGTGAGGCCCTCGTGGGCGCCGATGCCGTGCACCACCATGTGGAGCGGGCGGGTGGCGGTGACCTTCGGGTCCTTCTGGCGCAGCGAACCGGCCGCCGCGTTGCGCGGGTTGGCGAACGGCTTGTCGTCGGCGGCCACCAGCCGGGCGTTCAGCTCCTCGAACGCCTCCATCGGGAAGAAGACCTCGCCCCGGATCTCGACCAGCGCGGGGATGTTCTCGCCCTTCAGGCGGTGCGGGATCTCCGCGATGGTGCGGACGTTGGGCGTGATGTCCTCGCCGGTGCGGCCGTCGCCCCGGGTCGCCGCCCTGGTCAGCCTGCCGTGCTCGTAGGTGAGGTTGACGGCGAGCCCGTCCACCTTGAGCTCGCACAGGAAGTGGTGGTCGGGCGTGCCGACGTCCTTGGCGACGCGCTCGGCCCAGGCGGCCAGCTCCTCGTCGTCGAAGGCGTTGTCCAGGGAGAGCATCCGCTCGCGGTGCTCGACGGAGGTGAACTCCGTGATGTAGGGCCCCGCCACCTTCTGGGTCGGGGAGTCCGGGGTGCGGAGGGCCGGGTGCTCGTCCTCCAGGGCCTCCAGGGAGCGCAGCAGCCGGTCGAACTCGGCGTCGCTGACGACCGGCTGGTCCTTCACGTAATACCGGAAGCGGTGCTCCTCGATCTGCTCGGCCAGCAGCGCGTGGGTCTCCCGCGCGTCCGCCGGGACCGAGCTCTCCTGCTCCACCCGCTCTTCGCCCGCCATCGTCCCGTCCTCCTGTTTACCCGTCGTCCCCGTCACTCAGGGTTGTCCGCGAGCGACCTCGCCGCCCGGGCGCTGTGGGCGAGCGCGGCGCGGGCATGGGCGGGCGACGCGCCCGCGAGACCGCACGACGGGGTGATCGCGACGGACTCGGCGAGAGTCCCCGGATTCAGCCCCAGCCTGCTCCACAGCGTCCTGACCCCCATGACGCTACCGCCCGGGTCTGACAATGCCGTCGTTGCCGCGTCGGTGGAGGGCACGACGCCCAGGAACAGCTGGGTGCCGCCTTCGACCGCTTCCCCGATCGTCTCCTCCTCACGCTCCGTGAGGAGGGAGAGGTCGAACGAGATTCCGTCCGCCCCGGCCCGGCGCAGCAGCGCGAACGGCACCTCGGGGGCGCAGGAGTGGACGATCGTCGTCCCCTCCTCACCCGCGGCGGCGAGGACGTCGCGCAGCGCCGACTCGACGACCTGGCGGTCGACGGCCCGGTAGGTGCGGTAGCCGCTGGCGGAGCGGACCCGGCCCAGCAGGACGGCGGTCAGGGAGGGTTCGTCCAGTTGGAGGACCACCTCGGCCCCGGGCATGCGGCGCCGCACCTCGGCGAGGTGCGCGCGGAGCCCCTCGGCCAGCGAACCGGCCAGGTCACGGCAGGCCCCGGGGTCGCCCAGCATGGCCTCGCCGCCGCGCAGTTCGAGGGCGGCGGCCAGCGTCCACGGGCCGACGGCCTGGACCTTGAGCAGCCCCTCGTACCCCTGGGTGAACTCCTCCAGGGCGTCCAGGTCCTCCCCCAGCCAGGAGCGGGCGCGGCGGGTGTCGCGGCCGGGCCGGTCGCTGATCCGCCAGCCGCTCGGCTCGACGTGTCCGTACATCTCGACGAGCATGCCGATGGTCCGGCCGATCATGTCGGCGCCCGGTCCGCGCGCCGGCAGCTCCGCCAGGTACGGCATGCCCTGGCCGTCGGCGAAGGAGCCGGTGACGGTCTTCGCCGCCTCCCTCGCGTCTCCCCCGGGCATCGAACCGATCCCGGTCGCCGGGCACCCGCTCAACTTGCTCTTCTCGCTCACGCCGGAAGCCTACGGTCCCGGGTGGGGCACCCGCGCGACCGGGCTTCAGCGGCCCGGGCGGACCGTGAGGTCGTTGACCTCGGCGTCGCGCGGCAGGTCGATCGCCATGAGGATCGTGGTGGCCACCGACTCGGGGTCGATCCAGCGGCCGGCGTCGTACTCCTTGCCCTCCTGCTGGTGCACCTTGGCCTGCATGGGGCTGGCGGTGCGCCCGGGGTAGACGCTGGTGACCCGCACCCCGTTGCCGTGCTCCTCGTGGCGCAGTGAGTCGGCGAGCGCCTTGAGGCCGTGCTTGCTCGCGGCGTACGCGCTCCACCCGGCGTGGGCGTTGAGCCCGGCGCCGGAGTTCACGAACAGGACGTGGCCCTGGGCGGCGCGGAGCTGCGGGATGAGGAGGCGGGTGATCTCGGCGGGGGCGATGAGGTTGGCGTTGAGCTGGAAGTGCCAGGCCTTGGGGGTGAGCTCGCCGACCGTGCCGAGCTCGACGACGCCCGCGATGTGCAGCAGGGTGTCGATCCGCTCGGGCATGGGCTGCTGGCCGAACGCCCAGGAGAGCCGGTCGGGGTTGCCGAGGTCGCCGACGAGGGTCCGCGCACCCGGGTAGCGGTCGGCGAACTCCTTGGCGCGGCCGGCGTCACGGGCGAGGAGGACGAGGTCGTCGCCGCGCTCCAGGAGGCGGCGGGCGACAGCGGCCCCGATGCCGGAACCGGCGCCGGTGATGAGGTGGGTAGGCATGGGGCGATCCTAGGCGGAGGCCTGATCACTGAAGCCCGGCGGACTCCTCCAGATACGCCAGCGCGCCGACGCCGTCCTTCGCGAAGAAGACCAGCTCGGTGAGGGGCAGCGGGAGGAACCCCTCGTCCTCCATCCGCTGGAACTGCTCGCGCAGCCCGTCGTAGAAGCCCGCCGTGTTGAGCAGGACGACCGGCTTGGTGTGCTTGCCGTGCTTCTTCAGCTCCAGGATCTCGGTTGCCTCGTCCAAGGTCCCGGTGCCGCCGACCATGATCACGATCGCGTCGGACTTCTCCAGGAGGAGGGCCTTGCGCTCGGCGAGGTCGCGGGCGATCACCATCTCGTCGGCGTTCGTCCGGGCCTTCGCGGCGAGGAAGTCGACCGAGACCCCCACGAGCCGCCCGCCCGCCTCCTGCACCCCGTCCGCGACGACCTTCATCAGGCCACTCTCCGAACCGCCCCAGACCAGGGTGTGCCCGCCTCTGCCGAGCAGTTCGGCGAACTCCCGGGCGGGCACGGTGTAGCGGTCGTCGAGGTCGGCGGCGGAGAGGAAGACGCAGATGTTCATGGAGCCACCGTACGACCCGGCTCGGACACTCCCCCGTTCCGGTGAGGATTCCGGTCGACGACGGCGTTCGGGGAAGTTTCCCGGCCCGTACGTCGCTGAGAGAGGCATGACTTCCACCCGAGGACACCACATCACCGTCGAGCCGGGCACCGTGCACGTCAGGGCGGTGCACGAGGGCCAGGTGCTGGCCGAGAGCCGCCGCCCCCTCATCCTGCGCGAGACGGGCTGTCCGGATCGCTACTACCTGCCGCCCGAGGACGTCCGTACCGAGCTGCTCACCCCGTCGGACACCACCACCCACTGTCCGTTCAAGGGGGACGCCTCCTACTGGTCGCTCCCCGGCGCCGCCGACCTCGTCTGGGCCTACCCGGACCCGAAGCCCGAAGTCGCCGCGATCCAGGACCACTTCTGCTTCTACGGGACGGAGCCGGTGGCCGGCTGACCTGCGCCGCGCAGGTTTTTCCGCTGGAGCGATGAGTTTCGGGAGCCGCCCCGGTCTCCCCTCCCATGGACAGGATTCTCTCCGCCGACTCCACGCCGATCGCCTACCGCCGCCAGGGCGAGGGGCCACCGCTGGTGCTGGTGGGCGGGGCACTGAGCACCGCGGCGACCGATGCGCCCCTGGCCGAGCTGCTGGCGCCGCGCTTCACCGTGGTCACGTACGACCGCCGGGGGCGCGGCGCCAGTGGCAGCGGTGCGGACGGCGTGCGCCGGGAGATCGAGGACCTGGCCGCCGTCGTGGGTGCGGCGGGCACCGGCGCCTCGGTCTTCGGCATGTCCTCCGGCGGCGCGCTGGCCCTGGAGGCGGCCGCCGCCGGGCTCCCCGTCGGCCTGCTCGCCGTGTACGAGCCGCCCTACACCCCCGGCGCCTCCGGCCTCCGCTTCAAGGCCCGCTGCACGGACCGGCTGCACGGGCTGCTGGCGGCCGGGGACCGGGCCGGGGCGGTGGAGCTGTTCCTCACGGCGACGGGCGTCGACCCGGCGACGGTGACCCGGATGCGGCGCGCGCCCCTGTGGCCGGGCCTGGAGGCGCTGGCGCACACCCTGGCGTACGACGACGCGCTGCTGGGCGACGGGGCGATCCCGGCCGAGCGGTTCGCCGCCGTCACCGCCCGCACGCTGGTGGTCTGCGGCGGCTTCAGCTCGGCCCGGGCCCGGGCGTCCACCCGGACCCTGGCCGAGGCCCTGCCGCGCGCCCGGCACCGCACGCTGACGGGCCAGATGCGCGAGGTGGCGCCGCAGGTGCTCGCGCCGGTGCTGGCAGACTTCTTCGCCCGGGACGTGTACGTACGCCAGGCGTCGTAGGCCGGTACGTACGCCAGGCGTCGTAGGCCGGTACGTACGCCAGGCGTCGTAGGCCGGTACGTACGCCAGGCGTCGTAGGCCGGCTCAGCCCGCGGTCACTCGCTCACGCCGCACCGTCGTCGCGATGGTGGCCGAGCCGACGACCCGGCTGCCGTCGTACAGCACGACCGCCTGGCCCGGGGCCACGCCCCGTACCGGCTCGGTGAAGGTGACGTGCAGCTCGGAGCCGTCCACCAGCTCGGCCGTCACCTCGGTCTCGCCGCCGTGGGCGCGGAGCTGCGCGGTGTACGAGCCCGGGCCGGACGGAGGCGTTCCGCACCAGCGCGGCTTGATCGCGGTCAGGGACGTCACGTCCAGGGCCTCGACGGGGCCGACCGTGACGGTGTTGTTCACCGGGGAGATGTCCAGCACGTAGCGCGGCTTGCCGTCGGGGGCGGGGTGGCCGATCTTCAGGCCCTTGCGCTGGCCGATGGTGAAGCCGAACGCGCCGTCGTGGGTGCCCAGCTTCGTACCGGACTCGTCGAGGATGTCGCCCTCGGCCGGGCCGCCGAGCCGGTTCGCCAAAAAGCCCTGGGTGTCACCGTCGGCGATGAAGCAGATGTCGTGGCTGTCGGGCTTCTTGGCGACGGCCAGGCCCCGGCGCTCGGCCTCGGCGCGGATCTCGTCCTTGGTGGTGAGGGTGTCGCCGAGCGGGAACATGGCGTGGGCGAGCTGCTTCTCGTCCAGGACGCCCAGCACATAGCTCTGGTCCTTGGCCATGTCGGAGGCGCGGTGCAGCTCACGGCTGCCGTCCTCGGCGAGGACGACCGTGGCGTAGTGGCCGGTGCAGACGGCGTCGAAGCCGAGGGCGAGGGCCTTGTCGAGCAGCGCGGCGAACTTGATCTTCTCGTTGCAGCGCAGGCAGGGGTTGGGCGTGCGCCCGGCCTCGTACTCCGCGACGAAGTCGTCCACGACGTCCTCGCGGAAACGTTCCGCGAGGTCCCAGACGTAGAACGGGATACCGATGACGTCGGCGGCACGGCGCGCGTCCCGGGAGTCCTCGATGGTGCAACAGCCGCGCGCCCCGGTCCGGAAGGACTGGGGGTTCGCGGACAGGGCGAGGTGGACACCGGTCACGTCGTGGCCCGCTTCGGCGGCGCGGGCCGCGGCGACGGCGGAGTCCACGCCGCCCGACATCGCGGCGAGGACACGCAGGGGGCGCTGGGAAGTCTGAGTCATAGCCCCTCCAGAGTACGGGGCGCCGGGAACCGAACGCTCGCGGATAAGCGTTGACGATCACATGGGGAACAACGGGAGCACCGGGGCGTCGGGCAAGCCCTCAGGCACGTCGTCACGCAGGGCCTCGCGGAAGAAGCCCTCCGGCGGCGTCAGCCGGCGCGCGCTGCTGATCGGCGGCGGCGGTGTGGTGGCGGCCGGCGCCGTCGCCGTGCTCGTGCGCGACGAGGTGAAGCGGGCGTGGTGGCGGGTGCCGGGCGTGGAGAAACCCCGCAAGCCCGGCGAGCTGGACTACGGGGGCGCCACCTGGGTCGCCGCGTCCGAGGCGAACTGGCGGCGGGCGGACCGCCCGGACGACTTCCGGATCGACCGCGTGATCATCCATGTCACCCAGGGCAGCTTCGACAGTGCGGTGCGGGTCTTCCAGAACCCCGCCCACCGGGCCGCGACGCACTACATCGTGGGCCAGGACGGGCGGGTCGTGCAGATGATCCGCGAGCTGGACGTGGCGTACCAGGCGGGCAACCGCTCCTTCAACGAGCGGGCCGTCGGCATCGAGCACGAGGGGTTCGTGGACCGGCCGAAGGACCTCACGAAGGCGATGTACGAGTCGTCGGCGCGGCTCACGGCGTCGATCTGCGCGCGCTACGACATACCCATCGACCGGGAGCACATCATCGGGCATGTGGAGGTGCCGGGCACCGACCACACCGACCCCGGGCCGCACTGGGACTGGGACCGCTATCTGAAGCTGGTGAAGCGGGCGGCGACGGCACCGCCTTCGCCGACCCCGTCCGCCTCGCCTTCGGCTTCCGCGACACGCGCCGAGTAACAGCCGGTCTCAGCTCAGTCCGGCCGTCCGCGCCCGCTCCACCGCCGGGCCGATCGCCTGGGCCAGCGCCTTGACGTCCTCCTCGGTCGAGGTGTGGCCGAGCGAGAAGCGCAGGGTGCCCCGGGCCAGGTCCGGGTCGGTGCCGGTGGCCAGGAGTACGTGGCTGGGCTGGGCGATCCCGGCGGTGCAGGCGGAGCCGGTGGAGCACTCGATGCCCTGCGCGTCCAGGAGGAGCAGGAGGGAGTCGCCCTCGCAGCCGGGGAAGCTGAAGTGCGCGTTGGCCGGGAGCCGCCCGGCCGGGTCCGGGTCGCCGCCGAGGACGGCGTCCGGGACGGCGTGGCGCACGGCGGCCACCAGGTCGTCCCGCAGCCCGCCGACGCGCCGGGCGAAGTGCTCACGCCCCTCGGCCGCCAGCCGCCCCGCCACCGCGAAGGAGGCGATGGCGGGCACGTCCAGGGTGCCCGAGCGCACGTGCCGCTCCTGGCCGCCGCCGTGCAGCACGGGTACGGGGGTGTGGTCGCGGCCCAGCAGCAGCGCGCCGATGCCGAACGGGCCGCCGATCTTGTGGCCGCTGACCGTCATCGCGGCCAGCCCGGAGGCGGCGAAGCCGACCTCCAGCTGACCGAAGGCCTGCACGGCGTCGGCGTGCATCGGGATCCCGAACTCGGCGGCCACCGAAGCCAGTTCCCGTACCGGCATGATCGTGCCGATCTCGTTGTTGGCCCACATCACGGTGATCATCGCGACGTCGTCGGGGTTGCGGAGGATCGCCTCGCGCAGGTCCTCGGGGTGGACCCGGCCGTAGCCGTCGACCGGGAGGTAGTCGACGGTGGCGCCCTCGTGCTCGGCGAGCCAGTCGACGGCGTCCAGGACCGCGTGGTGTTCGACGGGGCCGGCGAGGACCCGGGTGCGGCGGGGGTCGGCGTCGCGCCGGGACCAGTAGAGGCCCTTGACGGCGAGGTTGTCGGCCTCCGTGCCGCCGGAGGTGAACACCACTTCGCTGGGGCGTGCGCCGAGGGCGTCGGCGAGGGTTTCTCTGGACTCCTCGACGGTACGGCGGGCCCTGCGCCCGGCCGCGTGCAGGGAGGACGCGTTGCCGGTGACGGAGAGCTGGGCGGTCATCGCCTCGATCGCTTCGGGAAGCATCGGCGTGGTCGCGGCGTGGTCGAGGTAGGCCATGGTGGGGCCGATTCTACGAGCCCGGGGCGGGGCGCATGGCGGGCGCGTCCCGGTGCGGCGACCGCGCACGGTCGTGCCGGGGTGCGCGGACCCGCCCGGAACCCGGTCCGGAGCCCGATCCGGAACGGGGGGAGCGGCTCGGGGCGCCCGCGTCAGGCGCCGAGGTTCCAGGCGACCGTGCCGTTGACGGTGACGAGGACGGCCAGCACGACGAGGTCGGCGACGCCGAGCGCGAGGCCCAGGTAGGCG
Source organism: Streptomyces cyaneofuscatus (assembly GCF_033109485.1). NCBI lineage: Bacteria > Bacillati > Actinomycetota > Actinomycetes > Kitasatosporales > Streptomycetaceae > Streptomyces > Streptomyces cyaneofuscatus. The sequence continues at coordinate 2,166,716 of NZ_CP137002.1, forward strand.
CGGCCGGGGCGGCGGGTGCGGCGGGCCAGGGAGAGCAGCGCCATCACGATCGCGGTGGGGCCCAGCAGCAGGTTGAACGCCAGCAGGCCGATGAGGCCGAGGACGAACGAGGCGACGGCGAGACCGTCCGCCTCCCGGCCGGCGGCCCGGCGCGGAGCGGGGTCGGGGGCCTGGGCGGGGGGCGCCTCGGGGGCCACCGCCTGGTCGGCGCCCTGCTCGGTGGCGTGGTCGATGCCGGGGCCCGTACGACGGGTGCGGTCGATGAGGGTGAGGGTCATGGTGCGAGCTCCTTCGGATCGGTCCGGGTGCGGCAGGCTCGGCGGGTGCGGGTGCGCGATTGCGGGTGCGGGCGCGCGGGTGGAGGGTGCGGGTCAGCGGGTGCGGCGCGCGTGGCGCTCACGTGCGGCGAAGATCAGCAGCCAGCAGCCGATCACGGCCCCGGCGGCCAGGGAGACCGGGACCGGGAGCTGCGCGACCGCCCCGAGGGCGATTCCCAGCAGAAGCAGCGCGGCGACGAGGACGAGCACGGCGGGACCTCTCTGTACGACGACGAAGACGAAAGCCGTTCGGAGTACGAGTGTTCACTGACTTGCCAGCCTAAACCTCCGACCCCTTCCGTGACTCGGAGAACGGTTGTTTACTGAATGGCATGAGTCACACCGCCGGAATCCGCCAGACCCAGAAACTGAAGACCCGCCAGGCCCTGCTCGACGCCGCGCTCCTGCTGCTGGAGCACCAGAGCCTGAGCAGCCTGGGGCTGCGGGAGGTGACGCGGGCCGCCGGGGTCACCCCCACCGCCTTCTACCGGCACTTCGCGGACACCGCCGCGCTCGGGGTGGCCCTGGTGGAGGAGACGCTGGGCAGCCTGCACGGGCTGATCGCCGCGGTGCTCGCGGAGACGGGCGACAGCCAGGAGCGGGTGGACCGCAGCGTGGAGGTGATAGCGCGGCACGTCGGCGCGCAGCCCGCGCACTTCCGGTTCATCGCGCGCGAGCAGCACGGCGGGGTGGGCCCGGTGCGCGCGGCCATCGCGGCTCAACTGCGGCGGTTCGCCGAGGAGGTGGCGTGCGCGCTCGGCCAGGAGCCGGGGTCGGCCGGGTGGAGCGAGGAGGACCTGCTGATGCTGGGCGGGTTCTACGTGGACCACATGGTGATGACCGCGTCGGCCCTGCTGGAGGCCGGCCCGGAACGCGAGCGGGAGGTGGTCCGGCAGACCCGGCGGCGGCTGCGGCTGGTCACCATCGGCCGGGCGCACTGGCTGGACGAGACGCCCGCCCCGGACCGGGAACGCGACGAGGCACCCGCCCGGGACTGAGCCGGGCGGGCGCGGGAGACGTCGTACGCGTACGCCTTACGTGGCGCGCGGGGCCTTCGCCAGCTGGCGGGACTGGGCGACGAGGCGGTCGGCGCTGTCCCAGACCTCGGCGTCCTCCTCCAGGAAGCCGCCCGCGAGGTTGCGGGTGGTGATGGAGACGCGCAGCGGGCCCGGGGCGGGGCGGCAGCGGATGTGGGTGGTCAGCTCGACCGTGGGGGTCCAGCCGGTGAGGCCCAGCTCGAACGAGGTCGGCGGCAGGGCGTCCACGGTGAGCAGCAGGGAGAGCGCGTCGGGGTCGCGGCCGTCCGCGAGGCCGAACCAGCCGCGCATCTCGCCCTTGCCGGACGGGGCGCCGACCGCCCAGCCGACGGTCGCCGGGTCGAGCTTGATGTCGAGGCGGTCGGTGATGGCGGAGCTGCCGGGGATCCTGGGCGCGCCGTCGCTCGGGCCGAGGCAGCGGTCCCGGTCGGGCATGGCGGGCGGCAGGGCGGTGGTGCGTACGTCGTCGGGGAGGGCGTCCAGGTCGCCGTAGGTGGCGAGGACCCGGATGCGCTCGATCTCGCTGCCGTCCTCCGCGTACTGGAAGAGGGAGGCCTGTCCGGTGGAGAGGGTGCGGCCGGTGCGGACGGTCTGGGTCCGGATCACCGCGGGGCCGGGGACGGAGGCGGTGAGGTAGTGCGCGGAGACCGAGAACGGGTCGGGGTGCGGCAGGGCCTCGCCCAGCGCGCGGCCGAGGAGGGCCAGCAGGTAGCCGCCGTTGACGGCGTGGATGATGGTCCAGCCCGCGGAGAGCTCGGCGTCGTAGACGCCCTCCTCGCGCAGGGTGACCGCGGTGTCGCGGTCGAACTCGCTGTCGCCGATGGTTGCCGGAGCGGTCTGTGCCGCCGCCTCTGTCGCTGCCTGTGCCATGGCATGCACGGTACATGGACTGCATTACTGAGCGGTAGCTTTTTGGGACGACCAATCCCGGACCTAGGCCTCCTCGGCCCGCGCCGATGACCGGTTGTACGCGCGCGGCGCCCGCCAGTGGAAGCGCAGGGCCAGCAGGCGCAGAGTGAACGCGGCGATGACCGCCGTACCGCTGGTGAAGGCGTTGAGGGTGTCGAAGCGGATGCACAGGACAACCATGGTCGCGCCGACGATCGCGGGCACCGCGTACAGGTCGCGGTCCCAGCGCAGCAGCGAGGGGACCTCGTTGGCCAGGACGTCGCGCAGCACACCGCCGCCGACCGCGGTGGCCAGCCCGAGCGCCGCGGATGCCGTGAGCCCGAGGCCGTACTCGTACGCCTTGACCGTGCCGGTCACGCAGAACAGGCCGAGCCCCGCCGCGTCGAAGACGTTGACGCCGGCCTGGATGCGCTCCACGTGCGGGTGGAGGAAGAAGACCAGGACGGCGGCGAAGAGCGGGGTGATGAAGTAGCCGAGGTCGGTGAAGGCGGCGGGCGGGATCGCGCCGATCATCACGTCACGGAACAGCCCTCCGCCCAGCGCTGTCACCTCGGCGAGGACCGCGATGCCGAAGACATCGAAGTTCTTGCGTACGGCGAGCAGGGCGCCCGAGATCGCGAAGACGAAGATCCCGACGAGGTCGAGCGCATGCTGGACGGAGGGCGTGAACAGTTCGGTGAGCACCGGGCAATTGTGCCGGTCCTACTCGGCGGCTCCGTCCTTCGCGGGCACGGCGACAGGTGCGTCGGCCTGGCCCGGCACCTTCGGGGCCTCCTCCGGGGCATCCCCCTCCGAGACCTCCACCGCCTCGGCCGCGACCGCCTCCGTGGCGACGACCGCCTCGATGCCGGTGGCCAGGGTCTGCTTCACCGTCCCGGCCTCGATCTCGGCCGTGAAGTGGCAGGCCACCTTGTGCCCGTCACCGGTGTCCAGCAGCGGCGGGCGCTCGGTCGCGCACTTGGTCTCCTGCACCCACGGGCAGCGGGTGTGGAAGCGGCAGCCGGCCGGCGGGTTGGCCGGGGAGGGCAGGTCGCCGTGGAGCAGGATGCGCTCGCGGCGGTCCTCGACCTCGGGGTCCGGCACCGGGACGGCCGACATCAGCGCCTTGGTGTACGGGTGCCGGGGCCCCGCGTACAGCGCGTCGCTCGGCGCCTCCTCGACCAGGCCGCCCAAGTACATCACCCCGATGACGTCCGAGATGTGCCGGACGACCGCGAGGTCGTGGGCGATGACCAGGTAGGTCAGGCCCAGGGACTCCTGGAGCTCCTCCAGCAGGTTGATGACCTGCGCCTGGACCGAGACGTCCAGCGCGGAGACCGGCTCGTCGCAGATGATCACGTCGGGTTCCAGGACCAGCGCGCGGGCGATGCCGATGCGCTGGCGCTGGCCGCCGGAGAACTCGTGCGGGTAGCGGGACATCGCGTTGGCCGGGAGGCCGACCTTGGCGAGGATCTCCTTGATCTTCTCCCGGCGCTCGGTCTGGTCCTTGCCGATGTTGTGGGCGGCCATGCCCTCGGCGAGGATCGACTCGATGTTCTGCCGGGGGTTGAGGCTGCCCAGCGGGTCCTGGAAGACCATCTGGAGGCGGCGGCGGAAGGTCCGCATCCTCTCGTCCGGCAGCTGCGCGAGGTCGGTGCCGTCGAAGACGACCGCGCCGTCGGTGATGTCGTTCAGCCGCAGCACCGCGCGGCCGAGCGTCGTCTTGCCGCAGCCCGACTCGCCGACCAGGCCGTACGTCTGGCCGGCCTCCACGCTGAGCGAGACGCCGTCGACGGCGTAGACATGGCCCACCGTACGGTCGAAGAAGAGGCCCTTCTTGACCGGGAAGTGGACTTTGACGCCGTCCAGTTCGAGCAGACTCATGCCGGGACCTCCGCCTTGGGCAGGACCGGGTTGACGCAGCGCACCTGGTGTCCGGCGGCGCGTGGTTCGGTCAGTTCGGGGGTGCCGGTGAGGCACTCCATCGTGTAGTGGTCGCAACGGGGTGCGAAGGCGCAGCCGTCGGCCCAGGCGATCTTGTCGTTGATGGAGCCGCGGATCGGGTTGAGCGGCTCGCCGCGCGGGGCGTCCAGGCGCGGGATGGAGCCGAGCAGCCCGTGCGCGTACGGGTGGGTGGGGTGGGCGAACAGCTCGCGGCGGCCCGCCGATTCCACCGCCCGGCCGGCGTAGAGGACGTTGACCTCGTCGCAGAGTCCGGCCACCACACCGAGGTCGTGGGTGATCATCAGCAGGGCGGTGCCCTCCTGGTCGACCAGCTCCTTGAGCAGCTCCAGGATCTGCGCCTGGATGGTGACGTCCAGCGCCGTGGTCGGCTCGTCGGCGATCAGCAGGCGGGGCGCGCAGGCCACCGCCATGGCGATCAGCGCACGCTGGCGCATACCGCCGGAGAGCTGGTGCGGGTACTCCTTGAGCCGCCGGTCCGGGTCGGGGATGCCGACCCGGTCCAGCAGCGACGCCGCTTCCTTGCGGGCCTTCTCGCCCTTGAGACCGCGGTGGCGCTGGAGGATCTCGGTGACCTGGATGCCGATGGGGACGACCGGGTTCAGCGAGGAGAGCGGGTCCTGGAAGATCATCGCCAGCTGGCTGCCGCGCATGTCGCGGAGCTTGCGCTCGCTGATGCCCAGCAGGTTCTGGCCGTCGAACTCCGCCCGCCCGCCGATCCGTACACCCTTGCGCGGCAGCAGCCCCATCAGGGCGAGCGAGGTGACGGACTTGCCGCACCCCGACTCGCCCACCAGGCCGACGACCTGGCCCTGGTCGACGTCGAAGGAGACGCCGTCCACGGCCGTGGCGTCCTTGCGGCCGCGCGCCGTGAAGGTGACGCTGAGTTCTTCAACTGAGAGCAGTGCCATAGGACGTCAGCCTCGCAGCTTCGGGTCGAGGGCTTCGCGCATGGACTCGCCGAGCAGGGTGAAGCCGAGCGCCGTGATGATGATCCCGATGGCCGGGTAGGCGGCCATCATCGGCTCGTTGTCGAAGAAGCGCTGTGCCTGCGAGAGCATCACGCCCCACTCGGGAACGGCCGGATCGGGGTTGCCGAGCCCCAGGTAGGACAGGGCCGCCGCCTCGATGATCGCGGTGGCGAGGCTCAGCGTCGCCTGGACGATCACCGGGCTCAGCGAGTTCGGCAGGATCTGGGTCAGCACGATCCGCTTGCGCCGGATGCCGACCGCCTTCGCGGCGAGCACGTAGTCCGCGCCGCCCTGGACCAGCATCGAACCCCGCAGCAGGCGGGCGAAGATGGGGATCTGGACGACACCGACGGCGATCATCACCGTGGTCAGCGACTGTCCGAGCACCGCGGCGATGGAGACCGCCAGCAACAGGGACGGCAGCGACAGCATGATGTCGGTGAACCGCATGACCACGGTGTCGATGCGCTGGCCGATCTTCCCGCCGAGGGTGGCGGCGGCGCCCGAGAGAATGCCGACGGCCGCACCGATGATCAGGCCGATGAGCATGGAGACCACACCGACGAGGAGGGTCTGCCGGGCCCCGACGAGCCAGCGGGAGAACATGTCGCGGCCCAGGTGGTCCAGGCCGAACCAGTTCTCGCCGCGCATGCCGACGAACTTGCCCTGGTTGGGGAAGACCTCGCTGCGCCAGTTCTGCGCGGTGGGGCCGTGCGGCGCGAGCATCGGGCCGACGATGGCGACGACGATGAACGCGGCGATGATCGCCGCGCCGATGATCGCCATCTTGCTGGAGCGCATCCGGCGGAACGCCTCGCGCCACAGGCTGGTGCCGGCGACGGACTCGGAGCTCTGGGTCAGCTCGGCGAGACGGTCGATCTTGTCTGCTTTGTTGGTCAGAAGCGTCACGTCAGTGCACCCGCACTCTCGGGTCGATGATGCTGTACGCGAGGTCGACCAGGAGGTTGATGAGCACGTACACCATCGCGATGAAGAGAATGAACCCGACGAGGACCGGGTAGTCACGACCGTCGATCGCGGTACGGATGAACGAGCCGATGCCGCCGAAGTCGAAGACGGACTCGGTGAGCACCGCACCGGAGAGCAGGCTGCCGGTCAGCAGGCCGACCGCGGTGATCACCGGCAGCAGCGCGTTGCGCAGCACGTGGCGGCCGCGGACGACGCGCTTGTCCAGGCCCTTGGACTCGGCGGTACGGATGTAGTCCTCGCCGAGCACCTCCAGGACGCTGGCGCGGGTCATCCGCACGATGACGGCGAGCGGGATCGAGGCCAGCGCGAGAGCGGGCAGGATCAGGTGCATGATCGCGTCCCAGCTCGCGTCGAACTCGCCGGTCAGCAACCCGTCCAGGACGGAGAACCCGGTGACGTCGGTGGCGTTGAGCCCGGTGGTGAGCCTGCCCTGGCTGGGGAACCAGCCCAGCTGGACGGAGAAGATCCCGCGCAGCAGCATGGCCAGGAAGAAGACCGGGATGCAGATGCCGAGCAGCGATCCGGAGACGGACGCGACGTCCAGCCAGCCGCCGCGGTGCTTGGCCGCGAGGTAGCCCATCGGGATGCCCACGACCACGGCGATCAGGATGGCGGCGACGCTGAGTTCCACGGTGGCCGGGAAGCGCAGGGCGAATTCGTCCCACACCGGCTGCCCGGTCTGGGTGGAGGTTCCGAGGTCGAGCTCGAAGATGCGCTTCAGGAAGCGCCAGTACTGGACGTGCACCGGCTCGTCGAGCCCGAGTGCACGGTTGATTCTCGCCACTTCGGCTTCGGTGGCCCGCTCGCCCAGGATCGCTGAGGCGGGTCCGCCGGGCAGTCGGTTCAGCCAGAGGAACAGCAGGACCGACAGGCCGAGCAGGGTGGGAATGAGCTGGAGAAGTCTTCTTACGACGAGTCGCAGCACCCCGCATGCCCCTTTCTCACGTGCGTCGATGCGGGTCCGCCCGGCCACCTGACTGCTGTGGCCGGGCGGACCCGCTGGTGTGCGATTACTTGAAGGAGACCTCGGCGAAGTTCTCCTGCGTCAGCGGGGAGACCTTCGGCGGGTTGACGTTCTTGGCGAACGCGATCGCCGGCGGGGACGAGGAGATCGGCACGCCCGGGACGTACTCCATGATGGCCTCGTTGGCCTTCTTGTACGCCTCGGTGCGGGCGGCCGGGTCGGTGACCTTGGAGGCCGCGTTCACGGCGTCGAAGACCTTCTTGTCCTTGAAGCCCCACTGCTTGTCGGGCCCGGCGAACCAGGTGCCGATGAAGTTGTAGCCGTCGTTGAAGTCACCGGTCCAGCCGAGCAGGTGCAGGGCGCACGAGCCGGCCTCGGTGGCGTCCAGGTAGTCCGGGGCCCACTTCATGGCCTTCGGCTTGACGGTGATGCCGGCCTTCTCCAGGTCGGCCTTCATCAGCTCGAACATGTCCTGCGGGGCAGGCATGTACGGGCGGGTGACCTCGGTCGGGTAGCAGAAGTCGATGGAGAGCTTCTCCTCGCCGGCCTGCTTGAGGAGGTCCTTCGCCTTGGCGGTGTCGAAGGGGTAGGTCTTCACCTTGTCGGAGAAGCCGGCGACCGTGTCGGGCATGAACTGGGTCGCCGCCTTGCCGCCCTCGGGCAGCTGGGTGTTGACGAGGTTCTCGCGGTCGATGGCGTGCGTGATCGCCTGACGGACCTCGGGCTTCTTCAGCGCCGGGTTGGCCGACTGGCTCATGCCCACGTAGAAGATGTTGAAGACGTCACGGGTCGGGACCTCGAAGCCCTGCTTCTCCAGCGTCGTCACATCGGCGGGGGCGACCAGGTCGTAGCCGTCGATGTCACCCGCCTGGAGCGCCTGGCGGCGGGTCTCCTCGGTGGAGATGGTGCGGAAGACCAGGTTCTTCACCTTGGCCTTGTCGCCCCAGTAGTCGTCGAAGCGCTCCAGGGAGACTTCCTTGTTCCCCTTGTTCCACTTCACGATCTTGTACGGGCCGGTGCCGGCGACCGTGCCGGCCTCCTGGCTGTACTTGGGGTACGTGATCGCGTCGCCCTTGGCGGACGCGTCCTGCTTCTCGTACTCCTTGAGCGCCTTCGGCGAGTGGATCGCGAGCGCCTGGAGGGAGAATCCGCCCGGCAGGTTCGCCGAGGGCTCGTTCACCTCGATGACGGCCGTGTTCTCGTCCTTGGCGGTGCAGGACTTGTAGTTCGCCTTGGGCGCCTCGGCGTCCTCGTTCTTCGCGAACCCGCCCATGATGGTCTGCCAGTAGTAGGAGACCGCGCTGGACTGGTACGTACCCTTCCAGTTGAACCAGTGGTCGTAGTTCGCGCAGACCGCGGCGGCGTTGAACGCCTCGCCGTCGTGGAACTTCACGCCCTGGCGCAGGTTGAACGTCCAGACCTTGCCGGCCGCGTCGCTCTCCCACTTCTCGGCGAGGCCGCCGACCAGCTTGCTGCCGCCGGGCTCGTGCTCCAGCAGCGCCTCGAAGGCCTGACGGGTGACGCGGAACGTCTCGCCGTCGCTCGCGAGGGCCGGGTCGAGGGAGCCGGGGTCACCGGATCCGGCGAAGACGAAGGTGTCCTTGTCGCCCCCCTTGGAGCCGCCCTCGTCCCGCTCGCTGGAACAGCCCGTGGCGATCAGACCGACAGCGACCGCTGTCGTGATCGCCCGGACAGCCCGGGACTTGAATATGCGCATGGGTCCACCCCTGGTTCGCCATGTGGTGAGGTTTGATGGCCGCACACTACAGACGGGGTACATCGCAAGAGAACAGTCCGGATAGCGGTGATACCTAGTCGAGACCCGGACAGTTAACAAACCGTCCAGTTCCGGGACATCCCTCCGGGCCCGGTTAACAAGCCGGACATCTGGGGGTGTTCGGCGAGGACGGTTCCGGCGCGCGGATGGGCGGAGCCGGACGGACCCGCAGCTCAGCCGGGCTGCCGGGGCGGATCAGCGGTGCTGCTGGGGCGGATATCCGTAACCGGGGGCGGCGGCCGGCGGGGGCCCGGCGGGGGCGTGCGCCTCGCGGGCGTAGAACGGGCGGGCGTTGGCGCGCAGCCACATCGCGACCGGGTCGTACTCGTCGGACATGGCGACGGTGGAGACGGGCAGCCCGTCGGGGACCGCGCCGATCGACTGCCGCATCATCGTGCGCACCGCGTCGACGGAGGCCCGCCCGGTGTCGTACAGGTCGAGCCCGATCGCAAGGTACGGGACGCCGACCGCGGGGTGCACCCAGGCGCGGCGCAACGAGCGGACGGCCGGCGTGCGGTGGGCGTTCTGGGTGAGCTGGGCGTAGAACTGCGGGAGCTCCACGGCGGGTTCGGTCAGCCGGAGCGGGCCAGCGGGCAGCCGGTCCAGGCCGGTGGAGATCCGGCGCAGGTCAAGCCAGGGGATGCCGACGCCGCCGCCGGGGGCGTGCGGGTTGAGCCAGATGCCCCAGCGGTCGGGGAAGAGGGTGCGGGCGATGTCCCGGCCGGAGACCAGCTCGTGGGCCCGGCTCCAGCCGCTGGCGGAGAGCTCCTGGGCGGAGGTGACGCACGGGGCGTACCCGAGGCCTTCGACCTCCATGGAGCCGTACTGCGCGTCCGGTGAGCCGGCCGTGCCGTGCCAGAGCAGCATCCAGACCTGGCCGTCGGCGAGGGCCGCGAGCAGCGCCTCGTAGGCGTCGTAACGCCCGGGGCTGACCTGGCGCAGCATGTGCTCGACCTGACCGGCCGCCGCAGTGCCTGACGCACTCACCCTGGGTCCCGCCCCTCATCGTTCCGTCGACGCTCCCGGGCACACGGGAGCGGCCTCGCCATCAAACCAGCTTATGCGCCACTTCTGACACCGACTTGACGCCACGGTCGGGCGGCGCCCCGGCAGCCGTGCGGTCAGCCGTACGTTCCGTGGCTTTCGCGCCGTACGTTCAGTGGCCCTCGCGCCGTACGTTCCGTGGCTTTCGCGCCGTACGTTCAGTGGCCCTCGCGCCGGTAGAACGGGCGCACTTTCTCCCGCATCCAGTCGCCCACCAGGTCCTGGGCCACGTCCAGCAGGACCAGGTTCACCGGCCAGGGCACCTCGATCCGGCCGAGCGCCCGTCCCAGGGCGTCCATGGGGGCGCTCTGGCCCGCGCCGTCCCAGGTGGCGAACTCGACGCCGACGAAGAGGACGGGGTCGCCGCCCTCGATGCTGGCGAGCGCCCGGCGGGCGGTGGAGACCACGCCGGTGGCCTCGAACTCGGCGGAGACGGCGGCGAGGAAGTCGACCGGGTCGTGCTGCCAGTCCGGTTCGTACAGCTTCACCCGGCCGCCGCTGGCGGGCCCGTCCAGGGCGGTGCGGCCGGCCCGGCAGAGCTCGGCGACGGCCGGCGGCGGCAGCGGGATGCCGACCGCGCCGCCCGGGTTCACCGCGATGCCGACCTGCGGGGGCAGGCCCCGGGCGAAGTCGCGGGCGGGGGCCACGGCGAAGGACATGTGGCTGCCGACGCAACTGAGGAACTGGCCCTCGGAGCTGAAGACGGGGACGTACGCGGCGCCGTCGATGTCCATCATCGGCAGGTCGAGGTCGGCGCTGGCGGGCGAGCCGCCGGCCGGCAGCGGGACCCAGACCGAGCTGCGGCCGAGCACCTCGACCAGGCGGCCGCCCGCGTCGGCGACGCCGAGGGAGGCGGTCAGCACCTCTTCGAGCTCGTTGGCGGGCCACGCGTGCTGGGGGTGCGCCTGGACCGGTGCCGGAATGTCCACTGCCTCTGTGCCTCTCTCAGCTGTCGTCGCCGGGCTGTCGCCGCTGGGCTGTCGCCGCTCGGCCAGAACCCTAACCGGCGCGGGCGGCCGGGGGCTCCCCGTCGCCGAACGAGATCCGGCTGAGCGCGCTCGCGGCCTCCCGGTCCAGCAGCACCGCCGAGGCGCAGCCGGGGGGCAGCGTGCCCTGCTCGGTGTCGCGGATCAGCCGGGCCACCGCGTGCCGGTGGCGGGCGAAGGCGTACCCGGAGACGCCCCGGCCGCGTTCCCGCTGCCCCTGGCGGGCCGTCGCGGGGTCCACGTCGAGCAGGAGCAGGTGCAGGGTGCGGCCCCGGCGCACGGCGTGCAGGGCGAGCCAGCGGCGTACCCAGGTCTGCGTACCGCAGTCGTGGACGACCACGGACGCGCCGGAGCGCAGGACGGCCCAGAGCCCGAGGTAATGAGCGGCGCGGACCAGGGGGCGGTAGAGGGCGTACGGCAGTAACGGGGGCAGGGCGGCGGCCCAGCGGTCGCGGGTGTCCTGGGAGTCGATGGCGGGGCCACTCACGGCCTGCCGGATCAGGGTGGACTTGCCCCCGCCGGGCAGCCCGGAGACGACCACGATGTCACCGGGGGTGAAGTCGAGGCTGTACGGGCCGTGGCCGGTGCGCCCGCGCAGATCGCGTACCACCGGCGCACGGGGTTCCAGCAGCTCGCGGCCGGGTGCGCCGGGCTGTGCGGGCATCGCGCCGTGCGCGGTCCCCGCGGTCGGTACCGACCGCTGCAACGCCATCGCCCATCCCCCTGCTGTCGGGCCACCCGAGCCTGCCCCTGAAGTGTAAAGAAATGGCAAGGCTCCACAACCGTCCTCGCTGTTCGCGCAAGCGTTGCCGACCGGCCTCCCCACTCTGCCGCAAGGCGTGCGATGATGACCCCGCCAACTGCATACCGGCCGTTCGAATCCGCGCGGGAGAGTTCCGGCCACAGTGTGAGCCGGGCGCCGAAGGAGCAAGATCCTCCCTTGAATCTCTCAGGCCCCGTACCGCGTGGATGAGGCAGATCTGAAAAGCGAGCCGCCCTGCGGCTCCACCCAAGGTGCAAGCCGAGCCCTGTGACCAGGGGCGCCCCTCTCCAGGGGCATACCCCGTCAGGGGCTATCGGCGAACCTCTCAGGTTCCGATGACAGATGGGGAGGATTTTCCGTCCTGACGTCGTCATGCCCTGGAGCCGTATCCATGAGCACTGCCCCCCGTCTCACCGCCCTCGACGCGCTGCACCGCTCGCTCGGCGCCACCATGACCGACTTCGCGGGCTGGGACATGCCCCTGCGGTACGCCAGTGAGCGCGACGAGCACAACGCCGTACGGACCAGGGCCGGGCTCTTCGACCTGTCGCACATGGGCGAGATCACCGTCACCGGACCCGAGGCCGCGGCCTTCCTGAGCTACGCGCTGGTGGGCAACATCGCCACCGTCGGCAACGGCCGGGCCCGCTACACGATGATCGTCCAGGAGGACGGCGGGATCGTGGACGACCTGATCGTCTACCGCCTGGCCGAGACGGAGTACATGGTCGTCGCCAACGCGGGCAACGCCCAGATCGTGCTGGACGCGCTGACCGAGCGGGTCGGCGGCTTCGACGCCGAGGTGCGTGACGACCGGGACGCGTACGCGCTGCTCGCGGTCCAGGGCCCCGAGTCCCCCGCCATCATGAAGGCCGTCACCGACGCCGACCTGGACGGGCTGAAGTACTACGCGGGCCTGCCGGGCACGGTCGCCGGGGTCCCGGCGCTCATCGCCCGTACCGGCTACACCGGCGAGGACGGCTTTGAACTCTTCGTCGCGCCCGAGCACGCGGAGGCCCTGTGGCGGGCCCTGACGGAGGCCGGTCAGGCGCACGGGCTGATCCCCTGCGGCCTCTCCTGCCGGGACACGCTGCGCCTGGAGGCGGGCATGCCGCTGTACGGGCACGAGCTGACGACGGCCCTGACCCCGTTCGACGCGGGCCTGGGCCGGGTCGTGAAGTTCGAGAAGGAGGGCGACTTCGTGGGCCGCGAGGCGCTCCAGGCCGCCGCCGAGCGCGCCGAGACCGCCCCGCCGCGCAAGCTGGTCGGCTTGATCGCCGAGGGCCGCCGGGTCCCCCGCGCGGGCTTCCCGGTCGTCGCGGACGGCAAGGTGATCGGCGAGGTCACCTCCGGCGCCCCCTCCCCCACCCTGGGCAAGCCGATCGCCATGGCGTACGTGGACGCGGCCTTCGCCGCGCCGGGCACCGAGGGCGTGGGCGTGGACATCCGGGGCACGCACGAGCCGTACGAGGTCGTCGCGCTGCCGTTCTACAAGCGCCAGAAGTGATATCCCGGAAGAACCCGGGCCTCTCGCTCCACTCGGGCGTCACGGAAGTGACGTACCTCCGTCTCACACCGTAAGACCACCGTTCATCAGCACTCCCCCGCGTACAGGAGAATTCAGGTCATGAGCAACCCCCAGCAGCTGCGGTACAGCAAGGAGCACGAGTGGCTGTCGGCCATCGAGGACGGCGTGGCCACGATCGGCATCACGGAGTACGCGGCCAACGCGCTCGGTGACGTCGTCTACGCCCAGCTTCCGGAGGTCGGTGACACGGTGACCGCGGGCGAGACCTGCGGTGAGCTGGAGTCGACCAAGTCCGTCAGCGATCTGTACTCGCCGGTGACCGGTGAGGTGACGGCGGCCAACCAGGACGTCGTGGACGACCCCTCGCTGGTGAACTCCGCTCCCTTCGAGGGCGGCTGGCTGTTCAAGGTGCGCGTCACGGAGGAGCCGGCCGACCTGCTCTCCGCCGACGAGTACACCGCGTTCTCCGGCAACTGAGACCTGAGACCTTAAGGGACCCCCTGATGTCGCTTCTGAACTCCTCCCTCCACGACCTGGACCCGGACGTCGCCGCCGCCGTCGACGCCGAGCTCCACCGTCAGCAGTCCACCCTCGAAATGATCGCCTCGGAGAACTTCGCTCCGGTCGCGGTCATGGAGGCCCAGGGCTCCGTCCTCACCAACAAGTACGCCGAGGGCTACCCCGGCCGCCGCTACTACGGCGGCTGTGAGCACGTCGACGTGGTCGAGCAGATCGCGATCGACCGGATCAAGGCCCTGTTCGGCGCCGAGGCCGCGAACGTCCAGCCGCACTCCGGTGCGCAGGCGAACGCCGCCGCGATGTTCGCGCTGCTGAAGCCGGGCGACACGATCATGGGCCTGAACCTGGCCCACGGCGGTCACCTGACCCACGGCATGAAGATCAACTTCTCCGGCAAGCTCTACAACGTGGTCCCGTACCACGTCGACGAGACCGGTGTCGTGGACATGGAGGAGGTCGAGCGCCTCGCCAAGGAGTCCCAGCCGAAGCTGATCGTGGCCGGCTGGTCCGCCTACCCGCGCCAGCTGGACTTCGCCGCCTTCCGCCGCATCGCGGACGAGGTCGGCGCGTACCTGATGGTCGACATGGCCCACTTCGCGGGTCTGGTCGCGGCCGGTCTGCACCCCAACCCGGTGGAGCACGCCCACGTCGTCACCACCACCACGCACAAGACCCTCGGCGGTCCGCGCGGCGGCGTGATCCTCTCCACCCAGGAGCTCGCCAAGAAGATCAACTCGGCGGTCTTCCCGGGCCAGCAGGGCGGCCCGCTGGAGCACGTGATCGCGGCCAAGGCGGTCTCGTTCAAGATCGCGGCGGGCGAGGAGTTCAAGGAGCGCCAGCAGCGCACCCTGGACGGCGCGCGCATCCTCGCCGAGCGCCTCGTGCAGCCGGACGTCACCGAGGTGGGCGTCTCCGTCCTCTCCGGCGGCACCGACGTGCACCTGGTCCTGGTCGACCTGCGCAACTCCGAGCTGGACGGCCAGCAGGCCGAGGACCGGCTCCACGAGCTGGGCATCACGGTCAACCGGAACGCCATCCCGAACGACCCGCGCCCCCCGATGGTCACCTCGGGCCTGCGGATCGGCACCCCGGCGCTGGCCACCCGCGGCTTCGGCACCGAGGACTTCACCGAGGTCGCGGAGATCATCGCCGCCGCCCTCAAGCCGTCGTACGACGCGGACGACCTCAAGGCCCGCGTGGTGGCGCTGGCCGAGAAGTTCCCGCTGTACCCCGGCCTGAAGTAGCACCTGGCCTGCGGTTCCGCGCATCCGGACGGGGCACCGCGCACACTGAGGAGAGTGAGCGCGGTGCCCCGTTCCTTGCCCCTCTCCCGTTTGTTTTCTCCCGCTTGCCCCCGCTTGTCCCCGCACCGCCCAGGCAGACAACGGCGTCTTCCAACCCCCCAAGGAGTCCTCCCGTGGCCATCTCGGTCTTCGACCTCTTCTCGGTCGGCATCGGCCCGTCCAGCTCCCACACGGTGGGCCCGATGCGGGCCGCCCGGATGTTCGCGCGCCGCCTGAAGAACGAGGGCCTGCTCGCGCACACGACCTCGATACGGGCCGAGCTGTACGGCTCCCTCGGCGCGACCGGCCACGGCCACGGCACCCCGAAGGCGGTCCTGCTCGGCCTGGAGGGCGAGTCCCCGCAGACGGTCGACGTCGAGTCCGCCGACACCCGCGTCGAGGAGATCCGCTCCACCGGCCGGATCAACCTGCTCGGCATGCACGAGATCGCGTTCGCCTTCGACGACGACCTGATCCTGCACCGCCGCAAGGCGCTCCCGTACCACGCGAACGGGATGACGATCTTCGCGTACGACACCGAGGGCGCCCCGGTCCTGGAGAAGACGTACTACTCGGTCGGCGGCGGCTTCGTCGTGGACGAGGACGCGGTGGCGGGCGAGAACCCGATCGTCCCCGACGACACGGCCCTGCGGCACCCGTTCCGCACCGGCGACGAGCTGCTGCGCCTGGCCCGCGAGACCGGCCTCTCCATCTCGCAGATGATGCTGGAGAACGAGCTGGCGTGGCGCACCGAGGCCGAGATCCGCTCCGGGCTGCTGGACATCTGGCGGGTCATGCAGGCCTGCGTCTCGCGCGGCATGTCCCGCGAGGGCATCCTCCCCGGCGGCCTCAAGGTCCGCCGGCGCGCCGCGAACTCAGCCCGCCAGCTGCGCGCCGAGGGCGACCCGCAGGCCCACGCGATGGAGTGGATCACCCTCTACGCGATGGCGGTCAACGAGGAGAACGCGGCGGGCGGCCGCGTGGTCACCGCCCCCACGAACGGCGCGGCGGGCATCATCCCGGCCGTCCTGCACTACTACATGAACTTCGCGGCCCACGGCTGCACCGAGGCGGAGAAGGAGGACAGCGTCGTCCGCTTCCTCCTGGCCGCCGGCGCGATCGGCCTGCTCTTCAAGGAGAACGCCTCCATCTCCGGCGCCGAGGTCGGCTGCCAGGGCGAGGTCGGCTCGGCCTGCTCGATGGCGGCCGGCGCCCTGGCCGAGGTCCTGGGCGGCTCCCCCGAGCAGGTGGAGAACGCCGCCGAGATCGGCATGGAGCACAACCTGGGCCTGACCTGCGACCCGGTCGGCGGTCTCGTCCAGATCCCGTGCATCGAGCGCAACGGCATGGCGGCGGTGAAGGCGGTGACGGCGGCGAAGATGGCGCTGCGCGGGGACGGCAGCCACAAGGTCTCCCTGGACAAGGTCATCAAGACCATGAAGGAGACGGGCGCCGACATGTCCGTCAAGTACAAGGAGACGGCCCGGGGCGGGCTCGCGGTGAACATCATCGAGTGCTGAGAGGGGCAGGGCCCTGGCCAGCGCGTTCTTGTCTTTCGGTGCTGTGCGGGCCTTTCCCGCTTACGCGACGGAGAGTCCCTGGAGTCTCCCTGGGACAGACGTGAAAGTCCCTGGCATGTCCCCAGCGGCTTCACTGCTTGCGGTTGAGTACGGCCGACTTCAGGACCGAGCCAGCGCTCTCGCCGCCGAGGGTATGAGTGCATCGGGTACAGCCGAGTCGCGAGACCTACGAGCTCGTAACAGGACCTTGGTGAGGCGTCCTGGCCGGGCATGACCGATGTGATGATTCGGCCGTTCGTGTTGTGTGACAACTCGGCCTTGGATCGTGGACGACGTCTTCTGGGCGCGGATCGAACTGCTGCTCCCGCCCTGGCCCCAGCGGTCACCAGGACCGAATCCGGTTTCGCTCATCAGATGGTGCTTTCTGCCCGTCTTCCGCCGATTGACCGGATGAATGAGGCACCCCGCTGTGCGTCATCACGACCGCCGCCAACGTCACCGGCATCACCCGGGTCGACGACAAAACGCCAGTCGCCGGACGGCCCGGCCGACCACGAAGGCGCCCCGGAGTCCGTCCTGGGCGACAAGGCGTAAGACTTCAACGCCGTACGCCATGAGCTGTGGCAGCGCCGGATCATGCCGGTGATCTCCCGCAAGAGCGCCCCGAACATCCAGGGCCTGAGCAAGCTCGGCTACGTCGTCGAGCAGACCTTCGCCCTGCGCCAAGTTCAGACGCCTCGCCGTCCGCCGGGAACGACGCCTCGAACTCCACGATGCCTTCGTATCGTTGGCCTTGCAGCCTGATCTGCTGGCGACGACTCAAGGAGACCGCATCCTGATCGCGTTACGAGCTCATAGCGGCGCGGGGGTGGCGAAAGCCTCCGGGGCGCTCAACTGCGGACAACTCTCAGCTCCTGACCAGTGAGATCACGACCGTGACCACAGCAACGGTGAGTGTGATGACAGCAGCGACTGTCGTGCCGGCGCGCGAGAAGGCTGTGGGGTACGTGGCTCCGGCCAGCAGCGCAATGACAAGGACGACAGCGATGGCCAGAAGAAGAACCACGATGGGCAGCATAGAAGTCTTCCCTAAGTCGACGACTGGTTGGTGTGACTGAAGGTCCCGGAAATGGTGTGCGCCGGGGTGCGCCGCGGGGAAGATGAACACAGGCGGACACCTTGAGTTCTGGAGAGCAAGCGGAAGCGAAGGGCGGGGGCTTGGACCCGGCTGAGAAACTGCGTGAACAATTGGCCAACGGTCTGGCCCGGGCCAGACTGAATCAGACACAGCTCGCAAAAATTGCCAAATTGGGGCGAACCACCGTCTCGGAGGCTCTATCGGACAGCAAGCCTGTCCCGTCGCGAGAAACGGTGGCGGCGCTGGCCGGGGCGTTGAGGCTGCCCGCGCAGGAGTTGCTTGCTTTGCAACGCGCAGCTCTGGAGAACCCGCACACCACCGAGCCCGGACCGGGTCGCCCGATTGCCGAATACGACCCACATGACCTTGAGGTTCACCCTGCCGGATCTCGCATAAGGGAGAGTGTTCCGAGCCTCGGCTCTGGTGGCACACTGCCAATGCCAGCCTATGTAGCTCGCGAGCACGACCGGGTGCTTGCTGCGGCAATGCAAGACGCTATGCACGGAAACAGCCAGATCGTGGTGCTTGTGGGGTCTTCATCGACAGGGAAAACACGGGCGTGCTGGGAGGCGGTGCAGGAGCTAAGGGGCCAGGGGTGGCGGCTATGGCATCCTTTCGATCCAACGCGTGCTCAGGCTGCTCTCAGAGATCTCTACAGAGTCGGTCCGCGCACGGTTGTGTGGCTCAACGAAGCGCAGCACTATCTTGGCGATCCGGTCTTGGGAGAGCAGATCGCGGCGGCTATCCACGGTGTTCTGACCGACATCGAGCGCGGTCCAGTTGTCGTTCTGGCCACCCTTTGGCCTGAGTACGCCAGAAGCTACACAGCCCCTCCCACACCTGGAGATCTCGATAAGCACAGTCGCACGCGGGAGTTAATTTCTGGACGCACGCTGAGCGTCCCCGATTCCTTCGACGCGCAGGACCTTATTGCCGCACGCGCCCTCGCCGAGGGGGGTGACGAGCTTATGGCAGACGCCCTGACGCGAGTCGGTTCGGACGCGCGCGTAGCACAGGACCTGGCTGGCGCCCCCGAACTGTTGAATCGTTACGTCAATGCGAGCCCTGCCGCCCGCGCGTTGCTGGATGCCGCAATGGACTCACGCCGCCTCGGCGTCAGCCTCCACCTGCCACAGCAACTACTTACAGACGCCGCCCTTGGTTACCTCAGCGAAATCGAATACAGTCACCTCTCCGACGACTGGGCGGAGCGCGCCTACGACGAGTTGTCCCAACCGGTGCACGGCAAACACGCGCCGCTACGTCGCACTGTACCCAGACAAGAACGACGCCCAGGCACCTTCTATTCAGGCGGCGTGGAGTCTTCCGAATCAGTTGTATTTTACCGGTTGGCGGATTTTCTCGAACAGTACGGACGCGCGAAGCGCCAAGTCCACTGTCCACCCAGCTCCTTTTGGGAGGCGGGGCGCGCACACCTCACAATTGCGCAAGATATAAACACTCTCTCACTTGCGGCACGACGGCGATTCCGGCTGCAATGGGCCGATGCACTGCGCCTTCGCGCAGCGGAACTGGGCAGCGCCGAGGCTCTGTGCGATCTGACCAAAGAGCGAGAGCTGGCCAGGGACTTCACGGGTGCGGAAGAGTTTGCGCATCGAGCTCTCGGCGTTGGAAGCACCGAGGCTACGAGAATGCTTGGCGGCATGAGGAGTGCAGAGTCGAGGACGCAGAGTATCGCATTTATCCAAGGCAATGAAGCGGGGTCGACGCCGACAAAGGAAGGCGTCGAGAATCTGGCCAACGTAAGGATAGGCGCGGACGAACTCTATCTCATAGCCGCTGAACACGGTGACACCGAGGTTCTAGGAATGCTGGCCATGAGGTTGGAAGCGGCTGGAGACTCTCAAGGTGCAGAAGCCTTCGCCCAGAAAGCCGCTCGGCACGGGAGTACCGATGCTGTGCTCTCTCTTGCCGACGCGCGAGATAAGGCGGGAGACTGGGAAATGGCACAGAGACTCTACAGGCAGGCAGTCGACTCCGGCAACTTGAAAGCCTTGTGCCCACTTGCCTCGATAGTAGAGAAGGCCGGATCTGGCGATGACGCGGAGGCACTTGCCGAGCGCGCGGCTGATACTGGAAATACAGACGCCATGCACTCTTTGGCCGTGATCCGCGTTGGGGCGGGTGACATTGAAGGCGCGAAAAGAATCGCGATAAAAGCGGCCCGGCTCGGGAACACAAGCGCCTTGGACGCTTTCACCCGTTCCTCTGCCGTGGCCTTCCCTATAGGAGAGATGCTATCCATGGCCCGCGAAGTCGCTGAAATCGGGGATACGACCTGTCTGCGATATGTAGCCCGAGCGGCCGCAGATTCCGGAAAATTTGAAATGTCCGAGAAAATTCTTCACGAAGCTGCACTTCTTGGGGATTTTGAGGCTATGCAGACCTTGGCATTGAGGAGATTCGAAGTCGAGGGCCAAAAAGGCGCGAAAGAGATATTTACGCAAGCAGCAAATAGAGGGAGTGTGGCAGCTCTTTCGGTCTTGTCCATCATCGCAGACAAGGAAGGCGATCCGGAGGAGGCTGAGATTCTGGCCCTCCGTGCAGCAGAAGGCGGCGACGCCAAATCGCTGCTTCTTCTTGCTCTACGGCGGGAGACAGCCAGTTATTTAAGTGCAGCAAAATCCATATACCAGAGAGCAGTAGATTGCAATGTTAGTGATGCTCCCTCCTTCTGGAGTGTCATGGAAGAGCGCAACGGCAATCCGAAAGGAGCTGAGGATCTCGCGAGAAGGGCTGCCACGAAAGGCGATTTCAGCGCTGTGGAGAAGCTGGCCCTGATGCGAGTAGAAGACGGGGATCTCCTGGGAGCGGAGAGCCTGGCTCTAGAGGCCGCACAGCAGGGAAAGATAAAAGCTCTACAACCCCTGACGGAAAAAGCGGACAAAGTGAGAGATTCAGAAATGTCAACTAGAATTTACCGACTTATTGCGGACTTGGGCGTGGACGATGGAACATTTACTGAAAAGCTGACGGTCTTGTGGCCGCAAGGTCTGGATCCCGACGGAACCCCGACGCTTGCATAGGGGAACCGCGGGCCGAATTTTTGCCAAAAATCGGCACTATCTATCACCACGTAGGCGGATGCTGCCGCAGTGGAGGGAGTGGCCGACATGGCAGTAGCGCGAGAGCTCGCCTCAGATCGTCCTCGCATGCCTCCTTGAGCCGGCCGATCTCCTCGGCCCCCAGGACGAGCGGCTCGTCGGGCGACAGTCCGGGGAATTTCTCACCGGTCGCCTCCACGTAGATCTGCGGCAGGTATTTCTCGAATTCGTGCTTCTCGAAGACTAAGATCCGCCGGATCTCCCGCAGCTCCGCCATAGAGATCAGCTCAATGTTGCGCACGTGCTCGGTTGCCTTTCGTGCGGACCTGGGCTTGACCGCGCGAGGAGCTTGCGCAGCCAGTCTTCGCGGGTTCACATCACGCTTGTGGACGCGCACTTGAGGACTCGGAGGCGAGACCGCACCTGCTTGTCCTGGGACATGAGCGTCAAGTACAAGGAGACGGCCCGGGGCGGGCTCGCGGTGAACATCATCGAGTGCTGAGGGGGCAGGTCCCTGAGCAGCGCCTTTCTGTATTCCAGCGCCTGTCAGGGCTTTCGCCGCTTGCACGACAGAAAGCCCCCGGAAAACCCTGGGCCACGTGAAAGTCTCTGCGATGCCGCCGCTCCTTCAGCACCGAGCGACTACGTCCGGCAGATCGGCGCCGGCCAAGCCTGTGTTCAGGACTCACTCGCTTGTCGAGGTTCACCAACTGCCTGCTCCGGTGGCTTCTCCGTAAAACGTAGCCACGCGCTCAGAGCCGTCTGAAGTTCGACTACCGACTGTCGGTCCAGAACCTCTCCCATCCTGCCGACACGTAGCCGAACTTCCTTCTTCGTGACAGTCCAGCCAACCGGCAGTCGTTGCGGAGAGTTGATGGGAGAGCCGTGCGCGAGAGTACGGAGCATCGCTTCCAGGCGCGGTGGGAGCGGCTGCGCACGGGGAACCCATGAGACGTTCGCGGACCGGGTGGGCAGGCCGAGGGCGGTACGGAAGGCGCCGATCGCGGTGTCGAGTGGTTGAGGTGTATTGGGAGCCGCCCCGGTGAATGCCTGGATCAATTCCCGGTGGGGCTCCGCGGGGAAGGGCGGGCGCTCCTCCACGTCGAGGCGCACGACGGACGGTGGGACAAGAGCCCGGGAGTAGCCCTTCTTCGTGTAACCGGTGTGGACCTCGCGGAGGCCGGCGATGGGGCGGGCCAGCGGGTGCTCGCCTTTGAAGAGGCTACGGCTGTACAGCGCAGGTGACGGCTCCGGCTTGGACAGCCTCGGCAGCCTCCCGTACGCGCCATGGGCGCGGTGCAGGACTCCGGACTCGGTCACCAGGACCGTCACTTGTCGACTGCTCGTGTCATTGCCCAACTGATAGCCCACGACCAGTGTTGCCACAGTGTGCCCCTCCTCCCAGCGGATAAAGACGGACGATGAGGGCCCCAAGTTGTACACGAGCAGCGCGGATTTGTTCTGCGGTCGTCAGAGCTTCGCCTGCCAGGAGAAGATCACCAGAGATTTCGCCACGCCGAACCTGACTCAGAATGTTCCTGCCATTTTCCTCGACCCACGAGGATCTCGATTCCAGGGCAGCGTCGAGCAGATCCAGGTACTCCGGCACGTAGAGGCGCATAAGATTTCGCATAGTTCTGCGCCTGGCCGCACTTCGCCTGCGCTTGCCGATGCGGTGCAATAATCGGGGGTCCGGATTCAGGATACGGTCGATTTCCGCCTTATGCCGTTTCAGAAAGCTTCGCCCGAACGGCCCGGATTGCACATTTATGCACCGGGACATCTGCTCGACTTGCTCCGGCGCAATACTCGCCCTGTCGAAAGCCACCACGTAGGTGGCGACAGCGGCTTCTTCCCACTCCCTCAGAAGCTCGTGAAGCTCCAGGAAGGCAGCCTGCGTATGCGGCCAATGGGGGGACTCCGCTGCTTTCCTCACAATTCCATGCACTATTTGAGCGCCTACGCGGGCACCCATTGATGCTTCGATCCCCGTCATCTCCGCCTCCCGGCCCAACGCTAGCCGAACAAGGCCATCACGATGGGGGATTCGACTTCACTGTTGGCCGGAGAGCAGGTGCCCCGCTCGGTCGACACGGCTGTCGGGGCCGGGCCTGCCGTTGTCCAGCAGCGGCTTCTCACTCGCCCGCTGCACCCACGTGCCGTCCGAAATGGCTGAGTCAGAAGACTGGCGGTCGCCCCGCCCTCGTGAGCCGGAACACCGTTCGCCAGGACATGGGTCGCCTCGGGCCCTGTCCACCGGAAAGTCCCTCGCGGAATCCTGCGAGCGTGACGCGGAGGGCCTGGCGGTCGCGGATGCGCCAGAGCGTGATCAGGCACCAGATGGCGAAGTTGACGGGGACGAGGAGCCGGGGCAGGTTGCGGCGGGCGACCCAGACGCGGTTACGGGCGTTGAGCCGGTAGAAGGTGTCGTGCCGGGCCGGGTTCGTGGCGGGGTGGTGGACGACGATGTCGGGCACGTACCGGCCGGTGCACCCCAGGTCCCACAACCGCCAGGCGAGTTCGACGCCTTCGTGGAAGAGGAAGAAGTGTCCGGGCCAGCCGCCGGCGCGGTCGTAGGCGTCGCGGCGGACCATGACGACGCCCTCGGCCATGACGGTGACCGTGCCGGGGCGGGCGGGGTCCGAGGCCCGCAGGCGGGGTACCCAGCGGCGGAGGGTCACGCCGGTCACGGGGTCGCTGATGCGCGGTTGTACGTAGGCAAGTTGGGGGTCGCGGCGGAGTGCGGCGACGAGCCGGGCGAGGGTGTCGGCGTCGGGCAGGTGAGCGTCGTTGTCGAAGAAGAAGAGGTGGTCGCCCTCGACACGGTCGGCCCCCACGTTGCGGCCCTCGGGGATGCCGACGTTCTCGGGCAGCGTGACCGTACGGACACCCATGGGGACCTGCTCGGGCGCGCAGCCGTTGCCGACCACGACGACATCAAGGTCGACGCCCTCCTGCGCAAGGAGCGAGGCCATGGCCCGGGGGAACTCCTGGGGCCGGTCGTTCATGGTCAGGACGACCGCGCCGACCGTGGGGCGGGAGGCGCCGGTGCTCACAAAGGTGCCCTTCTGGGACTGTTCACGAGGAGCTCAACCCTAGTGTTCGGCGCCCCCATTTCCTGATGCGTGACTCCAATGAGGTGACCTTCCAGGTGCCGACCCATCCGCGCGCACCCGGGCTCCGAAGCAGCCGTGAAACCGTTCGGCATTCCGGGCGGTACACCGCACTTCTCCTGGAGCATCATGCGTACTCGCAGAACCGTCGCCGCCGTCTCCGTCGCCGTGATCGCGGCCCTCTCCGTGCCGGCCCTGGCGTCCGCCGACGGCCACGCCGGACCCCGTACGGACCACCGAGGGCACAAGGCGCTGACCGCCATCGGGCTGACGGCCGATCAGCGGCTGGTCGCGTTCGCCGTCGACCGGCCCGCCGGGGCCTCGGCCATCGGGAAGGTGTCCGGGCTGCGCGGGGACACCAAGGTCGTGGGGATCGACTTCCGCGTGCAGAACGGGAAGCTCTACGGCGTCGGCGACCAGGGTGGGGTCTACACCCTGGGCACCTCCGACGCCCGGGCCCGTAAGGTCTCCCAGCTCACCGTCGCCCTCTCCGGTCGGCAGTTCGGCGTCGACTTCAACCCCGCCGCCAACCGGCTCCGCGTCATCAGCAACACCGGGCAGAACCTCCGGCACAACATCGACGACGGCACCGCCCCCCTGGGCACCACCGCCGACGGCACCCTCACCAACCCCACCACCCCGCCCTCCACCGCCATGGGCGTGACCGGAGCCGCGTACACCAACAACGACCTCGACGCCGCCACCGCGACGACCCTGTTCGACATCGACACCCTCGCCGACCGCGTCTCCCTCCAGTCACCCGCCAACGCCGGCACCCTCGCCCCGACCGGGAACCTCGGCGTGAACGCGGGCCCGGACGCCGGCTTCGACATCTACTTCTCGCCCAAGTACGGCACCAACCAGGGCTTCGCCGCCCTGAACACCGCCGGTGCCGCCCGCCTGTACGCGGTCGACGTGCTCACCGGGGCCGCCCGCGACCTCGGTGCGTTCCCGCAGCGCCGGCAGGTGACCGACCTCGCCCTTCCCCTCGACCAGCAGCGCTGAGCAACAGCCCGCCGGGTCAGCGGCCCCGGTGGCCGGTCAGGCTCGCGTAGACGACCACGTTGTCCGCGTAGCGGCTGTCCTTCTTGGAGAAGGCGCCGCCGCAGGTGATCAGGCGTAGTCCGGCATGGTCGAGGTTGCGGTAGACCTCGACCGTGGGGAAGTCGTCCTTGGGGTACGTGGCGGTCCGGTCGACGGTGAACACCGCCGTCGTGCCGTCCGCACGCCGGACGTCGACGCGGTCACCGGGAGCGAGTTCGGTGAGCTCGAAGAAGACGGCCGGTACTCCGTCCCAGGTGACATGTCCGGCGATCACGGAAGGGCCGATCGCGCCGGGGGTGGTCCCGGGGCGGTACCAGCCGGCCTTCGCCGGGTCCTTCGGCGTCTCCATCGCGCGGTTCTTGCCCAGCCCGAGCTGTTCGAGGTCCGACGTGACCTTGAGGGACGGGATCGTGATGCTGACGGGGCGGGAGGGCGGGAGCGGCATGGTCCGCTGCTCGGTGGGGGGTGTTGAGGAGTGTGCCGGTGTCCGTGGGGCGGTGGGCGGGGCGCCCTGGCCGGCCACGGGCGGTGGGGCGGGTTGCTGCCGGGCGGTTCCCAGCGCCAGCAGCAGCCCGCCCGTCAGGAGCAGCGCGGCGATGGCTGCGAGAGGGACCCGACGCCGCCAGGACGACGACCTGCGGGGCGGCTCCTCGTCGGGTGCCCTGTCCATCGCTTCACCTTTCCTGTTCCCGTTCCCTGTTCCCTGTGCTCGGACGTGGCAGGTCGTCGATCGGGGGCGTCGCCGGTGGTCAGCCGTCGGTACGGGCGTCCGCGGTCCGCGTCCGGCGGCGTACGGCGAACAGTCCGCCGGCCGCGAGGACGGCCGCGCCTCCGGCGGCGAGCATGCCCGGTGACTCCACGCCCTCGGTGGTCCCGCCACCGGTCTCGACACCGCCCGCCGGGACGGAGCCGACCGCGGCGCCCTTGACCATGCCGCAGTTGGCGGGGGCGGTGGCCTCCTGGGGCAGCTTCGGGTCGAGTTCGCTCTTGCCCGCGCCGAAGTCGTACTTGCCGTCGCCGTTCCGGTCGATGCCGTGCTGCACGACGTGCAGGTCCTTGATGTGGTCCGCCACGTCCTGGGAGACGGTGATCGTGCGGGAGTACGTCAGCTTGCCGTCCTTGTCCGCGACGGGCATCCGGTCCACCGCGAGGCCGCTGTCCTTGGACGTGTCGCCCTTGGTGGTCAGGGAGATGTTGATGTCCCCGTACTGCGGCAGGCCCTCGGCGGTGGAGACGATGCCGTCACCGTCCTTGTCCGCACTCTTGTCCGGGCAGCGGAAGTCGTGGCCGTCGGTGGAGCCGTGGATGTGCTGGGCGTGCGGCTGGCCGGGGACCAGCCCTTGCGCGTCGATCTTCACGGTCAGCTTGTTGCCCTCCAGGCTGACCAGGGCGGCCCCGGTGGCGCCGGAGTCGTTCAGCTGCTCCAGATCGATCTGGTACGTGTCGCCGTCGACCGCCTTCGTGGTGCCGGCGGGATGCCCCTCATGAGCCAGGGCCGGCGCGGCCACCCCGAGGGTGAGCGCGGCGGGCAGGACGAGCAGGGCGGCGAGGCGAGTTGTACGGCTGGCTATCACGAAGACACATCCCCTTCCGGAAGTCCCGGCGCGGAGCCGGAACTTCATTCGGTCGCTGATGTGATCTATTCGGAGCCGGTCACGGGATTGATTGGTCGGGGCACGACAAAGTTCGTCGGCCGTGCGTCCCGGGAGGGCCGCCGCCCCCGCCCTGGGGGGGGACGGCAAGGTGGGCCGGGCGGGCTCAGCCGACGGCCAGCGAGACCTCCGTGGACTTGACCAGCGCGGTGAGTGACACCTCAGTCGACTTCACCAGGATGCCCACCTCGCTGCCTTCCCCGAGCCCGAGATCCTTCACCGCCTCCAGGGTGATCGCGGCCGTGATGTCCTGGCCGCCCGCTAGGCGGACCTGGACGGTGGCCATGGCCTCGCCCGGGGTGACGGAGGTGACGCTGCCGGACAGCTGGTTGCGGATGCTCAGAGCCATGGATGTGCCTCACAGATGTTCGTCGGTGTTCGTTGCGGACGGACCGGCTGCGGTCGCGACGGGTCGCCCCGAGGCTAATACGTCACGAAACACCCCGTTGTGACCGCATCGCGTCTGCCAGGGCGATCACCGATACGGCATCGCAGAAGCAGAGCCGGCCGCCTTCTCCCTCACCGCCCCCGCGTCAGCCGGTGCAGGCGCAGCGCCAGTTGGATCTCCAGCGCGCGCGGCGGCTCGTTCCAGTCCGGGCCGAGGAGGCGGCCGATGCGCTCAAGGCGCTGCACCACCGTGTTCACGTGGACGTGGAGCAGGGTCTTGGTGCGGGTGAGGCTCGCTCCCTGGGCGAAGTACGCGTCCAGGGTGGTGACCAGGTCGGTGGAGCGGGCCTCGTCGTAGTCGAGCACGGGGCCGAGCGTCCTGGTGACGTACCCGCCGAGGTCGGCCTGGTCGCCCAGGAGTACGCCGATGAACCCCAGGTCCGCCGTGGCGCCGCCGCTGCCCGTGTGGCCGAGTGTGCGCAGGGCGGAGAGGCAGCGGTCCGCCTCGCTGTGGGTGTCGGGGAGTTCGGCCGGGCCGGTGGCGGGGCCCGCCGCGCCGACGGTGACGGGGCAGCCGGCCGCCTGGCCCAGTTCGGCGGCGAGTGCCTGGGCGTCGGGGCCCGGGGTGTCGGAGGGGGCGACCAGGACGACGTGGTCGTGGTGGAGGCCGGCCAGGCCGTTGCGGGTCTGGGCGCTCCGCGCGGCGGCGGCCAGCAGGCGGTGGCGGGGGGCCGCGTCGCTGTGGGCCACGAACACGCTGTGCAGGTGGCCCAGGTCGACGCCGAGGCGGCGCGCCCTGGCCGTCAGGGTGCCCGGGTCGCCGGTGCGGGAGAGCAGGTCGCCGAGCAGTTCACCCCGTACCCGGTCCTCCGTCTCGGCGACCGAGCGGCGCAGCAGCATGAGCAGGGCTGTCACCACGCTGGCCCGTTCGAAGAGCAGGCGGTCGGCGTCCGCGAGGCCCGCCCGGCCGGTCAACGCGATGGAGCCGAGGAGTTCGGGTCCGGCGAGGACCGCGCAGACCCAGGTGCCGTTGAGCGGGGCGGCCCGGCCCCGGGCCCGGGAGGCGGCGACGGCCGGGGTGGGCGGGGGCTGTGGTGCGGTGCGGGCGCGGGCGAGTTCGGCGCCGTCCGCGTCATGGATGAGGATGCCGCCGTCCAGGATGTCGGCGAGGGCGGCGGCCACGTCGTCGGCCCCGCCGCCGCGCAGAACAAGATCGGTGAGCTGGTCGTGGGCCTCCTCGGCGCGGCGCATCGCCTCGCTGTGCGTCCGGATGGTCTCGGAGGCGGCGTTGAGGTCGACGAGCGCGGCCCGGGTCTCCTCCAGCAGCCGGGCCCCGTCGATGGCGATGGCCGCGTGGTCGGCGAGCGAGGAGAGCAGCGCGACCTCCCCGGCGGTGAACTCGCGGGGTGCGCGGTCGGCGGCGTACAGGACGCCGATGATGCGGCTGCCCAGGCGCAGCGGTACGCCGAGGATCGCGCGCAGCCCCTCGTCCAGGACGGCCCTGTCGATGGTGGTGGTGTGGTGGAACCGGGTGTCGGCCGCGTAGTCGCCGGTCGCGTACGGGCGGGCCGTCTGGGCGACGAGCCCGCCGAGCCCCTCGCCCATGCCGAGCCGGACCCGCTGGAACGCCTCGGCCACCGAGCCGTCGGTGACCCGCATATAGGTGTCACCCGCCGCGTCGTCGTTGAGCGAGAGGTAGGTGACGTCGGTGCCGAGCAGCAGTTTCGCCCGGTGGACGATGGCCCGCAGGACGGCGTCCAGGTCGCGCAGGGCCGCGAGGTCGCTGGCCGTGTCGAAGAGGGCGGTGAGCTGGGCCTCGCGGACCCGGTGCTGGCTGAGGGTGCGCCGGATGCGCAGCGCCACGGTGGTGGCCTCCGCGATCTGGGCCAGCTCCGCGGCGGGGACGCCCGCCTCCCTTGCGGTGGCGGCGGGCCGGTCGAACTCCTCGGTCGCCGCGCCCTGGGCCAGCAGGTCGAGAAGGTGGCGCAGGGCCGTCGCGGAGTGCTGGGGGGCGGGGGGCGTCACGCCGGTGAGCATACGGTGATCGCCTCCCGGGGGAATGGTCTCTCCCGCGCGCTCCGGGGAGCGGGGCGCGCGGGAGAGGGGGGTCGGATGGTCAGCCGCCGAGACTGACCGAGTCCTTGCGGGTGGTGGCGGGCGGCGCGGCCGGGACCGAGTCCGCCAGGCCGTCCTTGGCCAGGTCGCGGCCCCGGGTCTCCTTCGCGATCCACACCGTCACCGCGGTGACCAGGGCGGCGAAGCAGAGGTAGAGCGAGATCGGGACGGACGAGCGGTAGTCCTTGAGCAGCTCGACCGCGATCAGCGGGGCGAGCGCGCCACCGATGATCGAGGCGAGCTGGGAGCCCATCGAGGCGCCGGAGTAGCGGACCTTCGTGTCGAACATCTCGGAGATGAAGGCCGCCTGCGGCCCGTACATCGCCCCGTGCAGCAGCAGGCCGACGGTGACCGAGAGGACGATCACCGGGAACGACTTGGTGTCGAGGAGAGCGAAGAAGCCGAAGGCCCAGACCGCCATGCCGAGCGCGCCGATGAGGGTGACCGGGCGGCGGCCCAGCCGGTCGGAGAGGGCGCCCCACAGCGGGATGGTGACGAAGTGGACCGCCGAGCCGATCAGTACGGCGTTCAGCGCGTCGCTCTTGGACATCTCCAGGTGCACGGTCACGTAGACCAGGAGGAACGCGGTGAGGATGTAGTACGAGATGTTCTCGCCGAAGCGGGTCCCGATGGCCAGGAGCACCTCGCGCCAGCTCCTGCGGAACACCTCGACGACCGGCGGCTGTTCCTTGACGCCCGCCGCCGCCTCCTCCTGTGCCTTCTTCTGCGCCTCCAGGAAGACCGGAGACTCCTCGACGGAGATCCGGATCCACAGGCCGAGCATCACGAGGACGCCGGAGAACAGGAACGGGATGCGCCAGCCCCAGGCGAGGAACGCCTCGTCGGACTGGATCGCGGCGAGCAGCGCCAGGACACCGGTGGCGAGCAGGTTGCCGCCGGGGGCTCCGGCCTGCGGCCAGGAGGCCCAGAAGCCGCGCCGCTGGTCGCCGCCGTGTTCGGAGACGAGGAGTACGGCGCCGCCCCACTCGCCGCCGAGCGCGAAGCCCTGGACCAGGCGCAGGACGGTGAGCAGGATCGGGGCCCAGACGCCGATGCTGGCGTGGGTGGGCAGCAGGCCCATGGCGAAGGTGGCGCCGCCCATCATGAGCAGGCTGATGACCAGGAGCTTCTTGCGGCCGATCTTGTCGCCGTAGTGGCCGAAGACGACCCCGCCGAGCGGCCGGGCGGCGAAGCCGACCGCGTACGTCAGGAAAGCGAGGAGCGTGCCGACGAGCGGGTCGCTGCTGGGGAAGAACAGCGTGTTGAAGACGAGCGCGGCGGCCGAGCCGTAGAGGAAGAAGTCGTACCACTCGATGGTGGTGCCGACGAGGCTGGCCGCGACGATCCGGCCGATGCGGCTGGTGCCGGGCGGGGCCGGCGTGGAGGGCTGGGCGGAGGTTGGGGAACCCATGGTGAGTCACCGCGTTTCGTTGGCAGGTGGGGCAGGGACGGGGGTGCGGGTGGGGCGGGGTGGAGCAGGTGGTGCGCCCGGCCTCGGTGGGTGCCCGGGGGGGCTTGTCGTGCTTGTCGTTGGACCGGCTTCGGTGGGGGCCGAAGACCGGTGTGGGGTCAGCGGGCGCCCCAGCCTCCGTCCACGGGGAGGGAGGCGCCGGTGATGTACGAGGTGTGGGGGGAGCAGAGCCAGACGCAGACGGCGGCGACCTCCTCGGGTTCGATCAGCCGCTTGATGGCGGACCGGTCCAGCAGGACATCGGCGACGACCTCGTCCGACGGGATGCCGTGCGCGGCGGCCTGGGCCGCGATCTGGCCCTCCACCAGGGGGGTCCGTACGTAGCCGGGGTTGACGCAGTTGCTCGTCACCCCGTGCGGGGCGCCCTCCAGGGCGGCCACCTTGCTCAGCCCCTCCAGGCCGTGCTTGGCGGCGACGTACGCGGACTTGAAGGGGCTGGCCCGCAGGCCGTGCATGCTGGACACGTTGACCAGCCGGCCCCAGCCCCCGGCGTACATGTGCGGGAGGCAGTGCCGCATCAGGAGGAACGGGGCGGTCAGCATCACCTTCTGGATCAGCTCGAACCGGTCGGCCGGGAAGTCCTCGATCGGCGCCACGTGCTGGAGCCCGGCGTTGTTGACCAGGATGTCCACGGCCCTCGGCAGCGCCCCGACCGCCTCCGCGTCGGCGAGGTCCACGACATGGGCCACCCCGCCGGTCGCGGCGGCGACGGCCTTGGCGGCGTCGGCGTCGCGGTCGGCGACGTGCACGAGGGCCCCGGCCGCGGCGAGCGCCTCGGCGGTGGCCCGTCCGATGCCGCTGCCGCCACCGGTGACCAGGGCGGTGCGCCCGCTGAGGTCCACGGCTCCGGGGCCCTGCGCGGGAGGACCGGACGCTGCGTGAAATTGGCTCGTCATGGCCGGAAACGCTAGAGACCCCCGGCCGGACATCCCATGGGCCGGATCGCCACAGTGGCGGCGGCCGGTATGGCGGCCGCCACCACTGTCTAGCCGGTCAGCGGGCAGTACGTGAGCAGCTTCCCGGCGTCCGCCCCGGCCGGCAGCTTCAGCGTGCGGCTCGACGGGGGGCGTACGCCGTGGTCCAGCCAGCGTTCCAGTGCGGTGGCCGCCGAGCGGTGGCAGGGCACCAGGGGGCGCACCCGGCCGGGGAAGGCGTCGGCGAGCGAGTCCACATGGGTACCCGCCTCGACCCGGTAGTACCGGTGGAGGTGGCCGCGACCCTCCCGCTTCACCAACTGTGCGTAGACGTCCGAGCTGCGGGAGATCGGCAGAAGGACGTCGTAGGTGCCGTGGAAGCTGATCAGCGGTTTGCCGATCCTGCCGGTGAGGGCGATCTTCGCGACGGCCTTCCTGACCTCCTTCGGCCGGTCGGCGTAGACGTAGTCGGCGTCGCAGGCCGGGGTTCCCGGTGCGCAGAACGGTGTCCCGGCCTCCGTCGCCCCGTCGAACTCCGGGTCCAGCTCCTCCCGGTAGATCCGCTGGGTGAGGTCCCAGTAGTACTGGTGGTGGAAAGGCCAGAGGAACTCCGAGCCGGCCGGATAGCCCGCCGCCGTCATCGCCCGGTGGGCCTGCTCGGCGCCCGCGCCGCCGGCCGCGTACGAGGGGTAGTGGAGCAGGGCGGGCGGCAGGAAGGTGAGGAGGTTCGGTCCCTCGGTGCGCCAGAGGGTGCCTTCCCAGTCGACGCCGCCGTCGTACAGCTCGGGGTGGTTCTCCAGCTGCCAGCGCACCAGGTAGCCGCCGTTGGACATGCCCATCGCCAGGGTGCGGGTGGGCGGGCGGTGGTAGCGGCGGGCGACGACCTGGCGGGCGGCCCGGGTGAGTTGGGTGACCCGGTGGTTGCCTTCGGCCAGGGCGTCGCCGGGGGTCTCGCCGTCACGGTGGAAGGCGGCGCCGGTCGCGCCCTTGTCGGTGGCGGCGAAGGCGTAGCCCTGCGAGACCGCCCAGTCCCCGAAGGCCCGGTCGTTGGCGTACTGCTCGCGTACGCCCGGCGCGCCGGAGACGACCAGGCCGCCGTTCCAGCGGTCGGGGAGGCGGATGACGAACTGGGAGTCGTGGTTCCAGCCGTGGTTGGTGTTGGTGGTGGAGGTGTCGGGGAAGTAGCCGTCGATCTGGATGCCGGGGACGCCGGTGGGGGTCGTCAGTCCGGCCGGGGTGAGGCCGGCCCAGTCGGCGGGGTCGGTGTGGCCCGAGGCGACGGTTCCGGCGGTGGTCAACTCGGTGAGGCAGGAGGCTTGTTGGTGGGCGGCTCCCGGGACCTTGAGCGTGTCGGTACGGGAGCAGGGGGCGGCGGCCTTGGCGGTGTCCGGGAGCGGAGGTGCGGCGGTGGCCGGGGCGGCGGCCGTCCAGGCGGTCAGCGCGGCTGCGGCGAGGGCGGCGGGGCGGAGCCACCGGCGGTGGCGGTGGCGTCTCTGGGGGGCGGGTGGCATGGGGGGCCTCCTTGAGGTCGGAGCGGGTCAGGGGCAGGAGCCGGTGGCGATCGTGTAGTGGCCCGCCGGGGACTCCTTGAGGGTGTGGGTCACGAAGGTGTTGTAGAGGCCGAGGTTCTGGCCTGAGCCCTTCGCGTACGCGTAGCCGCCGGTGGTGGTGGCGCGGCCCGCGCGTACGTGTTCGTAGTTGCTGGCGGTCCAGCAGGCGGCGGGCTCGGTGGGCGGGTCCACGGGAGGCTCGGTGGGCGGCTCGGTGGTGGTGCCCGCGAGGCCGAAGAAGCGGGTGATCCAGTAGCTGGAGCAGATCGAGGCGATGAAGTGCTGGGTGCCGGTGGCGCCGCACTGTTCGGGGCCGCTGCCCGGGGCGACCGGGGTGCCGTGGCCGATGCCCGGAACCTTGTTGACCTCGACCGCCGCCTGTCCGGGGGTCGGCCCGTACTCGCTCCTGCGGGTGTTGTTGGGGCCGAGTGTGGAGGTACGGGACGGGGTCTGGCCCAGGCCGTGGACCGCCGTCCACTGGTCCCGCAGCTCGTCGGCGTTCCTCGGGGCCACGGTCGCGTCGTTGTCCCCGTGCCAGATGGCGACCCTCGGCCAGGGTCCGGCGAACCCGGGGTGGGCGTCGCGTACGGCCTGCGCCCAGGCGGCGGGGGTGCGGTCGGCGCCGGGGCTCATGCAGCTGAACGCCGAGACCACGTCGACCCCGCAGCCGTACGGGATTCCGGCGACCACCGCGCCCGCGGCGAACACCTCCGGGTAGGCGGCAAGCAGCACCGCCGTCATCGCCCCGCCCGCCGAGAGGCCCGTGACACGGGCCTTAGCCGGGTCGGTGCCGTACGCGGTGGTGGCGTGGGCGACCATCTGCCGGATCGAGGCGGCCTCGCCCTGGCCCCGCCGGGTGTCGCCCGGCTGGAACCAGTTGAAGCACTTGTTGGCGTTGTTGGCGGTGGTGGTCTCGGCGTAGACGACCAGGAAGCCGTGCCGGTCGGCGAAGGTGTTGAGGCCGGAGTTGTCGGCGTAGAGCTGCGCGCTCTGGGTGCAGCCGTGCAGGGCGACGACGACGGGGGCCTTGGCGGGGAGAGCGGCGGGGCGGTGGACGTACATGGTGAGGGCGCCGGGGTTGGCGCCGAAGTTGGAGACCCGTTCGAGGGCGGCGGCGGCCCACGGGGCGGCAGCGGCGGTCGGGGGAACGGCCGCCTGCGCCTCGGCCGCCGGGGTGAGCAGCGCGGCTCCGGTGGCGAGCGTGACGGCGGCGGCGAGCGCCGAGACGGTGCGGCTCCAGCGCCCGCCGCGTCGCGGCCTGCGTGGTGATGGTGCCGGGTGCGATGGCGTGACGTACGGCAACGTGACCTCCCGTGGGCGGCGGCACGGGATCGCCCGTGATCCCGTGGCCCCGGCGGCCCTGTCCCGCAGAGCCTCCGAGGTCCGTCACCGTAGGAAGCGCGCGGTGGGCCGGGTAATGGCGGTGCGCGCCACAACCCGGCCCGGAACGAGGCGCCGCCACCCGTTGCGGCGGCGCGCGCCCCCCTGCTACACGCGTACGGCCGGAGCGCCGGAATCCAGCCGTACGGTCAACTCCGCACCCGTGGCCGCCCGGACCTCGTCCACCGTCACCCCGTCCGCCACCTCCCGCAGCAGGAACCCCTCGGCGGTGATGTCCAGCACCGCGAGATCCGTGATGACCTGGTGCACCACGCCCCGCCCGGTGAGCGGCAGCGTGCACTCGGCCAGCAGCTTCGGCGAACCGTCCCGCGCGGTGTGCTCCATCACCACGATGACGTGCCGGGCCCCGTGGACGAGGTCCATGGCCCCGCCCATCCCCTTGACCATCTTGCCCGGGATCACCCAGTTCGCGAGGTCCCCGGCGGCGGAGACCTGCATGGCCCCCAGGACCGCCACGTCGATGTGGCCGCCCCTGATCATCGCGAACGAGAGCGCGGAGTCGACGCAGGAGCCGCCGGGCAGCAGGGTCACGGTCTCCTTGCCCGCGTTGATGAGATCGGGCAGGACGTCGTCCTCCTCCGGGTACGGGCCGACGCCCAGCAGGCCGTTCTCCGACTGGATCACCACCTCCACGCCCTCGGGCAGGAAGTTCGGGATCAGGGTCGGCAGGCCGATGCCCAGGTTGACGTAGCTGCCGTCGGCCAGCTCCCGGGCGGCGCGGGCCGCCAGCTGCTCACGGGTCAGTGCCATCTCAGGCCTCCATGCGTACGGTCCGGCGCTCCACGCGCTTCTCAGCGCGCGGGTCACCGGGGGCGACCGGGACGACCCGCTGCACGAAGATCCCGGGCAGATGGATGTCGTCGGGGGCGAGTTCGCCGGGCTCGACCAGCTCCTCCACCTCCGCGATCGTGACGCGTCCGGCCATGGCGGCCAGCGGGTTGAAGTTGCGGGCGGAGGAGTGGAAGCGGAGGTTGCCGTGCCGGTCGCCGACAGCGGCCCTGACCAGGGCGAAGTCGGTGGTGATGCCCTCCTCCAGGAGGTGGTCCCGGCCGTCGAAGACCCGGGTCTCCTTGGGCGGTGAGGCGACGGCGACCGAGCCGTCGGCACCGTACCGCCAGGGCAGTCCGCCCTCCTCGATCCAGGTGCCCGCACCGGCCGGGGTGTAGAACGCGGGGATACCCGAGCCGCCGGCCCGCAGCCGTTCCGCCAGGGTGCCCTGGGGGACCAGCTCCACCTCCAGCTCACCGTGGAGGTACTGCCGGGCGAACTCCTTGTTCTCCCCCA
Source organism: Streptomyces cyaneofuscatus (assembly GCF_033109485.1). Taxonomy (NCBI): domain Bacteria; kingdom Bacillati; phylum Actinomycetota; class Actinomycetes; order Kitasatosporales; family Streptomycetaceae; genus Streptomyces; species Streptomyces cyaneofuscatus. The sequence goes on from NZ_CP137002.1 coordinate 2,202,399, forward strand.
CGTACGAGCTGGTCATCCGGGAGATCAGCCCTGCCCGCAGCAGCAGGCCGAGGCCCCAGTCGTCCACCCCGCAGTTGTTGGACACCACCCGCAGTCCGCCCGCGCCCCGCTCCAGCAGGGCGTGGATCAGCACGCCGGGGATGCCGCAGAGCCCGAATCCGCCGACCGCCAGCGACGCCCCGGCCGGCACGTCCGCGATCGCGTCCGCCGGGTCGGCGACCACCTTGTCCACACTCATCCGTCCGTCCTCTCCCCGCCGCATCGACTGCGACGAGACTAGGAACGGAGGACGGCGTACGGCGATGGCGTCCGCCCACACATCACCGCCGGTCCGGGTGGTTGCGGGCCATGCCCCCGAGGTACGCCCTACCGCTTCCCGCGCTCCCGCTCCTTCGCCAGCCACGGTCCGAACTCGCTCTCCAGCACCAGCCGCCCCAGCTTGCGGTACTCCTGGAGCACCGCCGTGACCAGCTGGTCCATGGTCAGCGGGGCCCGTGACTCCGCCGCGAGGTAGGCGGCGGTCACCGCGCAGGCCCGGATCGAGCCGCCCGCCAGCTCGAAGCGGGCCGCGCAGAACTCCAGGTCCAGCGCCGGATCGCGCGGGATCGAGGTGCCCAGGCAGCGGTCCCAGAGAGCGAGGCGCTGCTCCGCGTCCGGGATCGGGAACTCCGCGATCACGTCCAGGCGGCGGGTGAACGCCTCGTCCAGGTTGGCCCGGAGGTTGGTCGTGAGCACGGCGATCCCGTCGAAGGACTCCATGCGCTGGAGGAGGTACGCCGACTCCACGTTGGCGTGCTTGTCGTGGGCGTCCTTGACCTGCGACCGCTTGCCGAAGATCGCGTCGGCCTCGTCGAAGAGCAGGATGCCGTTGACGTCGGAGGCCTCGACGAAGATCCGCTCCAGGTTCTTCTCGGTCTCGCCGATGTACTTGTCCACCACCGTGGAGAGGTCCACGACGTAGAGCTCCATCCCCAGTTCGCGGGCGACCACCTCGGCCGACATGGTCTTGCCGGTGCCGGACTCGCCCGCGAACAGGGCGATGACCCCGCGCCCCCGGCCGCCGCCCGGCCGCATCCCCCACTGGCCGAGCACCTGTTCGCGGTGGCGGGCGCGGAGGGCGAGTTCGGTGAGCTGGGTGCGGGTGGCCGGGGGCAGGACCAGGTCGTCCCAGCCGACGGCGGGTTCGATGCGGCGGGCGAGCCGCTCCAGACCGGCGCCGTTCTGGGCGCGGACCGCCGTGCGCAGGTCGTCCGGGTGAACCGGGCGCTGCTCCTGGGCGGCGAGGCGGGTGGCGACGGTGGCGGCCTTCCGCAGCTGGTCGGAGTCGAGCCGGTAGGAGGCGGTGGCCTCGATCAGGCGGTCGTCGTCGGCCGGTGCCTGCGCGTCCGGCAGCCCCACGGACCGGGCCGCCTCCGCGAGCGCCTGCCGCCACCGGCGGGCCGCGCCCGCCGGGCCCGGGGGCAGGACGGCGACCGGGACCGGGCTGTCCCGGGTCCACAGCGGGTCCCAGTTCTTCTTCCCGTACGCGATCAGGGGCGTGCCGCTCACCGCCGTACAGAGGGAGGCCAGCAGGCGGGCGCCCTCCGGGCGTTCGGGCGCGAGCGTCTCCAACGGGCCGAGTACGACGCCGCCGTGGGTGAGGCGGGCCTCGGCCGCCAGGGTCCGTACCAGCTCGGCCGCCCGGTCACCGGCCGCCGCGAGCGCCGCGATGTCCACGACCAGGGGGCGGCGGCCGGCGGCGGTGAGCGCCTCGACGGCCAGGCCGGAGGGGTCGCCGCCCCGGTCGAGCAGGTGCACCAGGCCGCTGCCCGTGGCGAGGGCGGCGGCGATGCGGTAGGCCTCGGGCCGGTCGTCGTCGGTGCCGTCGACGCGGTCGTCCCGGGTGCTGTCGGGGGCGGGCACCCGGACGAGGCCGCGCAGCCTCCCGTCCGGTTCGTCGTCGCCGAGGAGGTGCGCGGTGACCCGGTCGGGGACCCTCAAGGTGCGGGAGAGCAGGGGGCGTTCGGTCTCGCCGATCTCCAGGAGCCCGCCCGCGACGAGCGGCGCGGACGGCTGGAACCGGAAGCGGCCGGAGCCGGCGGCGGGCAGCCCGCAGAGCTCCAGCGCCAGGCCGATGGCGGGGCGGCGGCGGGTCAGATCGTCGTTGAGGTAGCCGTAGAGGCGCTCGAACCGGGCGTCGATGTCCGGCGCCATCGCGACCAGCAGCAGCTCCACGTCGAGCTCCACCAGACCGAAGCTCCGGGCCAGCCCGGCGAGCCGGGAGTCCGGCTCCGTGGCGTACGACGGCGGCTCAGCACCGTACGAAGGTACGGGCGCGAACGCGTCCCGCGACTCCAGGATGCGCTCCACCGCGTCCGGGGTGAGGTACTGCCCCCGGTACGGATCGTCCGGCTCCGGGTCGGTGGCGCGCCGGGCCGCCACCGCCTGCCGGACCCGCTCCTCGACGCGGGCCAGCCGCTCCCACAGCACCTCGACGTCCACCATCGCGGGGAGGCCAGGCGCGCTCTCGGTAACGCTCGCCGTCATCGCGCCGCGCTCCCCCGCTTGCGCCGGCCGGGCGGCAGCTGCCGTTCCCGGGTCGCGGCGAACCCTTCCGCGTCCAGGTCGGCCGCTCCCTCGTACCGCAGGCGGCGGCCCGGGTCGTCGGCCGCCGTGCCGTCCACGGCGGGGGCGGCCTTCATGACGAGGCCCTCGGTGACCGGCGGTCCGGCCGGGGCCCGTTCGCCGGCGAGCGGGGCGAGGACGCGCAGGTCGATCGCGGCCTTCAGCTCACCGCCGAGCGCGGACCACACGTCGGAGGCCGAGGGGCCGTCGGTGCGCGGGCCCGCCGCCTCCAGCTCCACGGTGAGGGCGAGTTCGGCGAGGCTGCCGGTGAGCATCGGGGCGGGCAGCGTGTCGTGCCGCATCAGGCAGCGCAACACCTCGGAGAGCAGCCGGTGTTCGTCCTGCGGTCGGTTGGTCCAGGCGGTGACCAGGTAGGTCAGCTCGAACCAGCGCGGCGGGGTGCGCCAGCCGATGACCATCCCGTTCTCGTCGTGCTCCTCGGCCGTGCCGGTGCGCCGCCGGCCCGCGTCCTCGCGGATGCCGTGCAGGAAGACGCTGATGGTGGGGGCGTTGCGCCGGGCCGACCAGTCCTTCGTCGGTGCGTCGAAGACCAGGTCGACACCGCTCTCCTGGAGTCCGGCGTCGACCAGCAACAGCCGGAGCGCTTCGTCGACTTCGTGGATCATCGGCGGATCACCTCGTCCGGCGGGGTGATGGTGCCGAGCACCACGAGGAAGTCCGTCGTGACCGGGGAGAAGCCGGGGCCCTTGGCCGTGATGATGCGCGGGCCCGTCTGGTCCTTGGCCAGGATGAGCAGCTGGGCGATGAACGTGCCGTCCGGGTTCGGCAGGGTCGGCGCGGCCGCCGCCGTGATCCCCGGCTTCCAGCTGAGCTTCACGGGCGCGCCGGGCGGGAAGTCCTTGCCGCGCACCGAGGTGACGAAGCCGGGCTTGCCGATGGCGGGCACCGCGATGATGCGGGGCTGGAGGATGCGCAGCGGGATGCGGGAGCGGTTGTCGCTCCGGTTCGCGTCGGTGCCGGTGGTGGTGAGCGTCGCGGTGATGGACGTGCGCAGCGCGCGGTCCGGGGAGAGGACGACGCGTACGACGGTGGAGGCGCCGGGTCCCAGGTCGGGCAGCGCGCACTGTCCGGCCGTGCAGCCTGCCGGGAGCGGGCCGGACGGGATGGTTCCGGGCAGGCCGAGCTGGAGCCGCAGGCCGGTGGCGGTGGCGTTCCGGCCGTTGCGAACGGTGTACGTGACGACGACCTTGCCGCCGACGTAGCCGGGGCTGGGCTGGGCCCGCACCACGACGCCGGGGCCGGCCAGGGGCGCGGGCGGCAGGGGGGCCGGGGGGCGCGGGGCGGGCGGGCGCGGGGCCGGGGGCGGAGGCGGTGCGGGCGCGGTGGTCGGGGGCGCCGGGGTGGGGGTCGGAGGCGTGGGAGGGGTGGGGGTCGGCGGAGTCGGAGTCGGCGGGGTGGGCGTCGGGGTCGGCGGGGGCACGTCCTGGACGGGTACGAGGGTGCCGGTGGCGTTGTCCGTGGGGTTCGGGTCGAGCACGGTGCCGGTGACGGACCAGCCGATCGGCTGGTCGCCGCGGGTGACGCCGGTCAGCTTGGCGGTGATCTCCACGCTCGCGCCGGGCGGGACGACACCCAGGTCGCACTGGGGCGAGCCGGCTCCGCAGCTCCCGGCGGGCGTGGTCAGCTCCTCCAGCCGTACACCGGGCGGGGGGTCGGCCGTAAAGACGGTCCCGGGCGAGGGCGAGGGGCCGCGGTTGACCACGGTGACCTTCACCTCGACCGAGGAGCCGACCTCCACGGCGGGCCCGGTGGGCGGGGCCGTCACGGCGAGGTCGACCGACTGCTGGTAGCTCGGCTCCTTCTGGCGTCCGGCGTGGTCGTTGTCCAGGGGCGTCAGCTCACCGGAGGCGAGGTCGAGGACGGAGAGCTGCTCCATCGAGTTGACGGCCTGCTCCCGGCGGGAGGACAGCACGATCCGGCTGCCGTCCGGCGACCAGGCCACGTCACGGGGCTGGAAGGGGCCGGTCCCGGTGGTGTCGGGGATCTCCTGGTCGCAGCCGTCGGGGTTGTCCCGCTCGGAGGAGGGCAGCACGACCCGGCAGCCGCCGCCGCGCAGGGGCTTGACGATGATGCCCGCCCGCTCGTTGATCCGGCCGCCGCCGTCCTTGCGGTTGAAGGCCACCCGCGTACCGTCCGGGGAGAACGCCGGGCTGTCGTCGATGACTTCGCAGTCGCCGGGGCAGATGGTGGCGCTGAGGTCCCGCTGCTGGCCGAGGCTGCTCACCGGCACGACCCAGATGTGCTTGTTGCCGCCGTTGCCGTTGATCACCTGGGTACGGGTGAAGGCGAGGTTGACGCCGTCGGAGGACCAGGTCGGCTGGGCGTCGCGGCCCTGCTGCTGGCCCTCGGGCGGGCGGATCTCGTCGAGGATCGCGCCGGAGGCCACGTCGGCGATGAGGATGCGGCCCGGTCCGGCCGCCTCGCCGACGCCACCGGGCGAGGTGCGGGTGAACGCGATCTTGGTGCCGTCGGGCGAGAAGGTGGGGTCGGTGTCCCAGTCGCGCTCACCGCGTCCGGCGAGCGGCAGGGCGGAGCCGTTGGTGCCGTCGGCGTCGACCATCCAGATGCGCTGGATCCGCGCGTCGTCCGGGCCCTCGAAGCGGGTCACGACGATGCGCCGCCCGTCGGGGGTGTAGTTCTGCCGCTCGGTCCACGGGTCGTACCCGGCCGCCGGGTTGAAGAGCGGGTCGAGCGCCGGGTCGGTGTTGGTGCGGGCGGCCGGGTCCTCGTCGAGGATGGTGAACCCGAGGTCGCGGGGGTCGGAGCCGTCCTGGCGTACGTCCTGGAGCGTGACGACGTTCGCGGCCGAGGCGCTGATCCGGGAGACGATGACCTCGCCCGTCGTGCTGTCGCTGCCGGTCCAGGTCGGGGACGCGACGTCGCGGTCCTCGGAGACCAGTTGATCGGGTGTCTGTTCGGAGAAGGCCGGGCCCCGGTAGACGTGGTCGAAGTCGTCGCAGCCGCAGACGTGGAAGGGGCTGAGGAAGAGGACGTCGTCGCCGTTCGGCAGCCAGGAGACGGAGTGGCTGCCCCACTCGGCGTGGCCTCCGGCCAGCAGCGGCCGGTCGGTGCCGAGGCCCTCGGTGACCCGCAGCCGGTAGCCCTTCTCCGGGTCGGGGTCGGTGATGTGGGTGTACGCGATCCGGCTCCGGTGCGTGTCGTCGTCCACCGGGTTCCAGGACGGGTCCTTGGCGTCGCCGGGCGGTCCGTCGCTGATCCGGGTCTGCTCGCCGCCGGCGAAGGCGCGCACGTAGATCTGCCAGCCGCGGGTGGCGTCGCCGTCGCAGGCGTACGCGATCCGGGTGCCGTCCGGCGAGAAGGTAGGGGACTCCTCGTTGTCCGGGGTGTCGGTGAGCCGACGCAGGTCCGATCCGTCGACGCCGACCGCCCAGAGGTCGCGCTGGACGGTACCGCCGGGGCCCGGCTCGGCGGAGTCGAAGACGACCGTACGGCGGTCCGGCGAGAGTTCGGGGTTGGCCGCGTCCCGGTCGGTGGTGAGCCGGCGTACGGTCCCGTCGGCGTCGCGCACGTACACCTGCGGCCGCACGCTGTCGCGGAGGCTGGTGAAGACGAGGACGCCGCCGCGCGCGGAGGGGTCCTCGTCGTAGTGGGTGGGCCCGTCCCCGAAGAGCGGGCCGGTGGTCTTCTCCGCGTCGGCCTGCCCGAGGCTGCGGTGCTCCGTACCGGCGAAGGCGATCCGCCCGGCCTCCGCCGGGTCCGCCGGTGACGGTGCGGCGACCGCGTCGGCCGCCCCGTGCGGGGCGGCGGCCGACCCGACCACCAGCAGCGGCGCCAGCAGCACCACGGCGCCCATCAGTCGGCCCCACCGGGAATGCTTCGCCGGGCCAGCAGTGCCGGTCACGGCCCACCTCACAGTCTGTTGATGACGCTCCACCGTCGAGCATCGCGCTCGCGCGGGGCAGGAAGACAGGCCTCAAGTACCCGGACCGGGGGAAGGAGCCGCTGCCCTTTGCGGCTGCTCCTTCCCGCCGGGGGCTCGGCCCCACAGGGGACCCGGCCCCGGCGGGAAGGCCCGGCGTGGTCAGATCAGCCCGTGCCGCATCGCGTAGCCCACCGCGTGGGCGCGGTTGCGCAGTTCGAGCCGGGTCGCGACCTCGTGCAGCACGTTCTTGACGGTGCGTTCGGAGTACGAGGTCTTCTGCGCGATCTCCGAGGTGTCGAAGCCCTCCGACACCAGCCGGATCATCTCCGCCTCCCGTGCCGTGAGGGTGGAGAGGGTGAGCCCGCGGGGGTCCAGCACCGTCCGCTGGAGGCTGCTGACATGGTCCAGGAGCTTGCCGAGGAGGTCGCCCGGGAGGACGCCCTCGCCGTTGGCCATCGCCTTGACCAGGTGGATCAGCCGGTCCTGGTCGGCCTCGCCGCGCCGCAGCACGGCGGCGACCCCGCACTCGATCATCGTCTGGAGCGCACCCGACTCGAAGAAGCCGACGACCAGCCCGGTGCGGGTGGAGGTGTTGCGCTGGAGGCGGTGCAGGAGCTGGACGGTGGCGTCGTCCACCATGTCCACCACCACCAGGGAGACCTGGGCCTTGTCGGCCTCGGCCTCCGGTATCAGCTCTATCTCCGGCCGCATCCGCAGCTGGTGGAGCATGCCGGTCTGGAGGATCAGGTCCTCCGCGTACACCGCCACGGTGACCCTGCCGCCGGACCCCGCCCCGGGGGTGGCCCGCGCGGCGGCCCGCCGGCCCGCGTCGGGCCTGCGGTACTGACCGCGCTCCGTCGTCCTGCTCGTCATGTCTGCCGTAGTCATCGTGTCTGCCGTAGTCATCGTTCCGCGCCGTCTTCCTCAGTACTTCCGCCCGATATGCCTTCTCTCCGCTGCCCACAGCACCGGTCTTCGGCAGGGGGCACGGGCGCGGGGCGGGGTCGCGGCACCACCGGACCGGTGTGCTCCCGGGGCATCCGCCCTGCCCGCTCGTTGCCCTCGCGACCCTGCTGCGCAGCCGCCGGGGCGGCTTACCGTCGCAGGGTGACCACATCTGCCGAACTCGAAATCCTCACGGTGACGGTGTCGCCCGGCGGTACCGCGACGACGACCCTGACCGTGCGCAACGACGGTGACATCGTCGAGGCCTACACCCTCGAAGTCGTCGGCGACTGCGCCGCGTGGAGCACCGTCGAGCCGGCCCGCGTGTCGCTCTACCCGGGCACCTCCGAGACGGTGACCCTCACCTTCGCCCCTCCCCGCTCCCACGAGGTCAAGGCGGGCGAGACGCCGCTGGCCGTCCGTGTACTGCCCGCGGAGCACCCGGAGTCGGTGGTGGTGCCCGAGGGCACGGTCACCGTCGAGCCGTTCCACGAGCTGCGCACCGAGCTGGAGCCGCGCCGCCGCCGGGGCTGGCTGGGCGCCCGTTTCCGTACCGCCGTGCAGAACAAGGGCAACACCCCGGTCGACGTCGCCTTCACCGGCAAGCAGGCCGGGGAGGAACTGCGGCTGGGCTTCACGCCGGGTCAGAAGCGGCTGGAACCGGGCGAGTCGGCCGAGATACGGCTCAAGGTCCGCGCGGCCAAGTTGATCTGGTTCGGCGAGCCGGTCACCTGGCCGTTCGAGGTGGAGGCCGCCGAAGCCGAGGCGCCCGTCGAGGCGGTCGCGGCGGAGGCCGGGGGCAAGGAGCCGGTACGGCCGGAGCCGGTACGGCCGGAGCCGGTACGCCCGGAGCCCGCGCAGCCGGAGACCGTACGTCCGGAGCCGGTGCCCGGCGAGTTCCTCCAGCTTCCCGTGCTGCCCAAGTGGCTGCTGATCGTGCTGGCCGCGCTGCTGGCACTGCTGCTCGCCTGGTTCGCACTGGTGCGGCCTGCGGTGAAGAGCACCGCGAAGCAGGCGGCGACCGAGGCCGCGCAGGAGGAGGCCGCCCGCGGCGGACAGCAGCAGGGTTCGCCCGCGCCGGGCGGCCCGGACAGCCCGGGCGGAAACCAGGGCCAGGGCACCGGGCCGGACGCGCCGGGCACGCCCGGCGGCAACGGCGGCTCCGGTACGGGACCGGGGGCAGGCACCGGCCCGGGCGGCACGGGCGGCGGGGGCACCGAGCAGAGCTCCGCGACGATCGACGTGGAGACCAACGCCGGGATCGAGGGCGTGGGGACGTACAAGGTTCCCGCGGGCAAGGTCTTCGGCATCACGGACATCGTGGTGGCGAACTTCCAGGGCGACGAGGGGGTGCTGACCATCTCCTTCGGGGAGCGGAAGATCACCACCATCGCGCTGGAAACCTTCCGTAATCAGGACTATCACTGGGTCACCCCCATTCAGGTTCCGGAGAACGCCACAGTCACCGCTGCCGTCACCTGTGCCAAGCCCGGCACTCCGGCGACCGGAACACAGGCTTCTGGCTGCCATCAGGTGATTAACGTCAGCGGTGTACTGAGCGATCTCGCACGGTAGAACAACAGCGGATACGGCGGCGCCGGGACGCCACGCTCCCCCTATTGGTGACGACAACAGCAGATACCCGGCCCCGGAGGAAACCCGGCGTGCCGAGCGATGGCGGATTCATCCTCCCGAATCCCCCAGAGGTCTATACCAATTCGGTCATCCGCGACGCCGACGACCTGAGAAGAATATCCGGTTGCCGCGGACCGGAGCACGAACGAGCCTGATCAGAGCCGCTGCTGACGGTTCGGCGGGAGACGCCGGGCGCCCGATCGGAACGGTCGGGCGCCCGTTTCCGTCGGCGCAACCCGGTCGGCCGACCACACCTTCTCGGCGCATTCTGGCCGAATCCCGTCAGCCCGCCACGATTGCCGGTGGACCCCCTACGGTTTTTCGCCATGTGACGTTCATCGAGAAAAAGAGATACCGAACACATCGCCGCAGGGAACCGGAACCCTAATTCCGGCGAATCCCCGGAACGACGGCCGGAGGGGAAACACTTCCGTGACCCGCTGTTCCCCTCCGCGTCATCTCAGGCCTCCCGAATACGCCCGCCGCCGCGAATGCGCGAGCGGCGCGGCCGGTCCGCCAAGGGCAGCATTCACCGTCGTACGGGTGCCCGGGAAGGCAGAGTCACTGCCCCGCGCGCAGGACTTTGAGGCCTACTCCCGGCCACCGCCACCGGGCAAGACTGATCGGTGAACGAGTGACCACCCCGAAGGAGCGAGCATGCCGTCGTACCTCACCCCCGGTGTATACGTGGAGGAGGTGCAGTCCGGAGCACGGCCCATCGAGGGAGTCGGCACCGCGGTCGCAGCCTTCGTCGGCTTCGCCGAGACGGGTCCCTTCCACCAGCCGACGCTGGTGACCAACTGGGACCAGTACGTCCAGACGTTCGGCACCTTCACCGCCGACACCTACCTCACCCACGCCGTCTACGGCTTCTTCGCCAACGGCGGCGGCGCGGCCTACATCGTGCGCATCGGCGGCCCCGCGCAGGGCGCGTCCGGCGCCACGGCCCCCGGCGCCGTCGGCCAGGCCCCGGCGCCCGTCGCCCTCGGCGGCTTCCTGGTCGCCGCCAAGTCCGGCACCGGCGCGGACCTCTCCGTCGAGATCGCCGACCCCGAGGGCGAGAACCCTCCGGAGGACCGCTTCAAGCTGCTGGTCCGCCAGGCCGGCAAGGTGGTGGAGACGTACGACGTCTCGACCCGCAAGAACGTCAAGGGCTACCTGGTCACCCAGGCCCGCGACTCCAAGCTCGTCCAGGTCACCGAGCAGCCCGGCACGGCCCAGAGCCGCCCCGAGAAGCAGACCGTCGCCCTCGCGCCCGCCCCGGCCTCCGGCACCCCCGGTTCCGGTGTCGCGCGGCTCGACGCGTCCGAGTACGTCGGCGACGCCGCCGCCCGCACCGGGTTCGGCGGCCTGGAGTCGATCGACGAGATCACCATGGTCGCCGTCCCGGACCTGATGAGCGCCTTCCAGCGCGGCGAGATCGACGCCGAGGGCGTCAAGACCGTGCAGCTGGCGGTCATCTCGCACTGCGAGCAGATGGGCGACCGGGTCGCCGTCCTGGACACCCCGCCCGGCATGAACGCCCAGCAGGTCCGCAACTGGCGCAACGACGAAGCCGGTTACGACTCGCGCTACGCCACCCTGTACTACCCCTGGGTGAAGGTCTTCGACCCGGCGGCCGGCCGCAACTCCCTGGTCCCGCCGAGCGGTCACGTGGCCGGAGTCTGGGCGCGCAGCGACGGCGAGCGCGGAGTCCACAAGGCTCCCGCCAACGAGGTCATCCGCGGTGCGGTGGACCTGGAGATCCGGCTCAGCAAGGGCGAGCAGGACCTGCTGAACCCGATCGGCGTCAACTGCGTCCGCGCCTTCCCCGGCCGCGGCATCCGCATCTGGGGCGCCCGCACCCTCTCCTCCGACCCGGCCTGGCGCTACCTCAACGTGCGCCGGCTCTTCAACTACCTGGAGGAGTCGATCCTGATCGGCACCCAGTGGGTGGTCTTCGAGCCGAACGACGACCGCCTCTGGTCGAGCATCCGGCGCAACGTCACCGCCTTTCTCACCGAGGAGTGGCGACGCGGCGCGCTGTTCGGCCGCACGGCCGAGGAGGCGTTCTACGTCCGTTGCGACCGGAGCAACAACCCGCAGGAGTCGATCGACCTGGGCCAGGTCGTCTGCGAGATCGGCGTCGCCCCGGTGAAGCCCGCGGAGTTCGTGGTCTTCCGCCTGGCGCAGTTCTCGGACAGCACCAGCCTCATCGACGAGTGACCTTCGCGGTCCTCCTCACCCCCTTCATCTCTCATCTTCACTAGCGGAACAGGTGACACACAGTCATGGCAGAGGGCGACGCTCTTTCCACCCACGTATTCGGCGTGCAGCTCGGCGGCTATCTCGTGGAGTCCATCCAGGAGATCAGCGGCATGACCGTCGAGGAAGAAGTCGTCGAGGTCCGTCAGGTGACCGCCGAGGGCAAGCAGATCATCCGCAAGCAGCCCGGCGCACGCCAGGCGGGCGAGGTGACGATCACCCGCGGGCTCGACAAGAGCAGCGAGTTCACCACCTGGATCAAGGAGACGCTCAACAACGGAGCCGTCGACACCGCGCGCCAGAACCTCACGATCGAGATCAAGGACTCGACCGGTGAGACCGTGCGGCGCATCCAGCTGATGCAGGGCTGGGCCTCCAAGTGGGAGGGCCCGTCGCTCAAGGCCGGCGAGTCCAGCGCCGCGACCGAGACGGTGACCATCACCTTCGAGGAGATCGTGGTCGAATGAGGCGCCGGACCGTATCGCCGGGCGCCGGCCTCGAAGAGGTCCTGGACACCCTCGCCGCCGCGCCCGCCCCGCGTGAGGAGGCCGCCGCCCCTGCGGCGGCGGCCCCGCCCCGCGACCGCTCCCGCGAACGCGACGCGCTCCAGACGGAGTTCGCGTTCGAGCTGCCGCGCGGGTACGTCGACGACGAGGGCCAGCTGCACCGGCACGGCACCATGCGGCTCGCGACCGCCCGGGACGAGCTGCGCCCGCAGATCGACCTGCGGGTGAAGGAGAACCCGGCGTACCTGTCCGTGGTGCTGTTGAGCCAGGTCATCACCCAGCTCGGCACGGTCACCGATGTGCACGCCGGGATCGTGGAGCGGATGTACGCCACGGATGTGGCGTTCCTCCAGGACTTCTACCGCCGGATCAACAGCGAGGGCCACACGCACGCCGCGGTGACCTGCCCGCTCTGCCACGGCTCGTTCGAGGTGGACCTCTCGGGTGGGCGCCTGGGGGAATCGTGACGTACGCGCTTCCCCGGTTGCGGGAGGAGATCGCGTACGTCGCCTACCACTTCCATTGGCAGCGTGAGGACATTCTCGACCTCACCCACGCGGAACGTCAGCAGTGGGTGCGGGAGATAGCGCGGATCAACACCCGCGTCAACGAAGGCAGGTGATCGTGTGGGGCTCGGGGACTGGCTGCGCCGCCGGACGGACGGGCAGGGGGGCGGTGTCGCCGATGCGGTGGCCGGTCCTGGGGCTGACGCTTCGGCCGGTGCCGGGGCTGGTGTCGGGGCTGACGCTTCGGCCGGTGCCGGGGGCGAGGGCGTCGGTACGGGGGTGCCCGGTGCCGGGGCTTCCGCTTCAGGGGCCCCCGCTTCCGGCGGCTCCGACTGGGACGGGGGGTGGCGTCGGGTCGCCCCACCCGCGGTGACCGTTGCCCGGTCCTCGATCGGGGTGAGCGACGGGCTGCGGTTCCGCTCCCAGCTCGCCTCCTGGCAGAACCCCGCCCTCGGCGGCGAGCTGGGCCACGCCGTCCTGCCGTCCGCCCCGGTGGGCCTCATCCATGGCGTGACCCGCCCGGGCTCCGCGCGTCCCACCTCGCCCGGTGGGCCGCTGCTGCTGCGGGCGGCCCGGCCGCAGGCGGAGGGCGAGGCGGAGGCCGGTCCGGCTGCGGTGGATCTGCCGTCGGCGTCTGGGGCTGCGGCGGCGGGGCGCGCGGGTGGCCGGAAGCCGGGGCGGAGTGCCCCGGTCCAGCGACGGGGTACGGGAGCGGGGGCCGCGCCTGGCTCACGCCCGGGCGCCTCCTCTGCTGGGGGCGCGAGCGCGGGCGCGGCAGCCATGCCGCCTGTGCAGCGGGCCGCGAAGGCCGGTGCGGCTCCGTCCTCTTCGGACGCCGTTGCCGCTGCCTCGGACGCAGCCGCTCCTTCGGCTTCGGTTCCGGCTTCGGTTCCGGCTGTTGAGCGGGCGCGTCCCGCCGCCGTACGTCCACGGCGGACCGCGCCTCCCCTGATCGTCGCCCGGCGTCCGGCGATGCGGCTGCGGCAGATCACCGGGCTGCCGCCCGCTGGCCCTGCCACCGCCACCGCCGCCACCCCCGTGACTCCTTCCGCCCCAGCCGCACCTGCCGCACCCGCCGCTCCCGGCACCGTGCAGCGGAGCACCGTGGCTCAGCCGCAGCCGGAGCAGGCGGCCGCCCCCGCGCGGCAGGACAGCCCCGGCCGAGCACCGGCTCCCGCGCCCGAGGCCGTACGCCCTCCTCTGGGCAAGCCCCTGCGGGAACTGCCCTCAGGGGCCATCCCCGCAGGCCCGGCAGGGCAAGGGCAGGCCACGCCGACTGCCCCGGCAGGGCAAGAGGCGGCGGCCATGCCGGTACTCCAGCGTCAGTCGTCGGAGACACCGACGGCAGCCGCACCGTCCTCACCGGCAGCGACACCCCCGCCGGGGCAGGCGCCGACCAGCACGTCGCGTACGCCACAACGCCCCAGCGCCCCCACCCCCACGCAGCCCGCCGACGCCCCCTCCGCCGGCCCCCGTGGCCGTACGCGAGGCGGGATCGGCACGCCCCTCACCTCCCTCCCGTCGACCGCCCGGGTCCAGCGCGACGCGCCGCTCCTCGGAGACCGTCGTCGTACGCAGCCGGGCCCTTCGGGCGCACCGGCACCGCAGTCCACACCTCCGCAGGCCACCCCAGCACCGGTCTCAACGGCCTCACCGAGCACGCCGTCCGCGATGCCGGTGCGTTCCGCCGCCGCGCCCGTACAGCGCGCGGTGGACGGCCAGCGCGCCCACCCGCGTACGCCGTCGGGCACGGTTACGGGTACGGGGTCGGGCACAGCGACGCCCGCGCCCCGAACCTCCGATTCCCCGGCCACTCCCCCGGCCCCGGTCCGTATCCGGAACATCGGCCCGCGGCGGGAGGGTGGACAGGCGCTCGCCACACCCTCCGCCGGTACCGCCGCACTGACGCCCACCGTCCAGCGTTCGCGCACCCTGCTCTCGGGCCGGGACCTGAAGGTGAACACCGGTGCGGCCGAAGGGTTCTCGGCCGCACCGACGACGACAGCGGGCGGCAGCCCGGCCCGCCCGGTCGTGGCAGCCACCTGGCGCCGCGACGTACAGCAGCCCGGGCACGGGCGTGGGACGGCCGGGTCCGGTGCGCCGGTCCCCGGTGCACCAGGGGCCGGCGGCGCACAGCCCGCGAACGTGCGAACCGGCGGCGCGCGCCCCGGCGACCCGCAGACCGGGGGGCGCCGGACGTCAGCGGGTGCGACGCCCCGGCGCAGCGCACCCCGCACCCGTACCCCCGGCGCGGCGCCGACGGCGGCCCCGGCGGCGGGCCCGATGCCCGGCGCCACCGTCCAGCGGGCCGTAGACGCAGCCCCCGCGCCCCGGCACACCGCCAGCGAACGCACCACCAGCCCTGAAGGCAGCGGACCACTAGCCACTACCGCCCCGGCCAAGAGCGGGTCCAAGAGCGGGTCCGCCATCGGTGGCGCGCTCCAGCGGCTCGTACAGCGCCGTTCGGTACGGGATACGGCGGGCACCACCCCGTCATCGCCCAGCCCCCAAGCCCGCACAGCGGGGCAGACACCGCAACGGTCGGCTTCGATGTCGCAGTCATCGCCGTCCTCGCCGTCAGGATCAACCCCCTTTCGGCACACCAGCCACAGCACCCCCAACCCGCAGTCCGCCCCGCCCGCCCGCGCGGTCCCGGTCGTCCGCCCCCATCCCCCCGTGGCGGCCGCGCCCGGGGCCACCGTCGTACCCGTCCAGCGCGTGCCGCTCCCGGTCGTGCCCGACCCCGCAGGCCCCCCGCCCGCAGGCCCGGCGCCCGGCGGCGACGCCCCCCTGGCCGGCCCTCCGGCCCTCTCCGTACGGGTTCCACCGCGCCCGCACCCATCGGCCTCCGGACCGAACGGCACCGGCACCAGCGCCGGCAACAGCGCCACCCCCGGACGGCCCCCGACACAGGCCCAGGTGCTGCAACGCGCCGCCGCCCAGGCCGGCATCACCGGCGTCCCGGTCACGGCCGTCCCGCCGAAGGGCACGCAAAAGGGCACACAGAAGAGCGCGCAGAGGAGCACACAGACCGGGGCACCCAGGCCCGTTCAGCGTGCGGCCGACGACACGTCCGGCTTCGCCCCCACCTCCGAGACGCCGGCGGAGAATGCGGCGAGCACCGCGAGCCGCATCTCCGGGGCCGAGATCGAGGAGCTGGCCCGCCGTCTCCTCGACCCCGTGAGCCGGCTCATCCGCGCCGACATGCGCCGCGGGCGCGAGCGCGCCGGACGGCTCCACGACGGCCGCCGCTGACAACGCGCACCGCCCCCGGCACGACCCGCAGCACACTCTCCACCCGCTCCACCCGCATCAGCAGAGAAGAAGAGAAACGGCATGACGGACAACATCTTCGCGACGAGCGTGTTCTTCAAGCTCGTGATCGGCGGCAGTGACCTGGGTGCCTTCCACACCTGCTCGGGTCTGGGCGCCGAGGTCGAGATGGAGACGTACGCCGAGGGCGGCAACAACGGCTTCACCTGGCAGCTGCCGGGGCGCATCACCTGGACCAACATCACGCTGACCCGCCCGGTCACCGCCGACACGATGAAGATCGCGCGCTGGCTGAACGAGACGATCCAGCGGGTCGAGCCCAAGGACGGCGAGATCGTCGCGCTGCGGCCGGACCTGAGCCGGATCATCAGCTGGCAGGTGCAGGGCATCGTCCCCGTCCGCTGGCAGGGCCCGTCGTTCGACCCGGCCAACTCCCAGGCGGCGATCGAGACGCTGGAGATCGCCCACGAGGGCCTGGAGCCTTCCTGATGCACCGTCATGTCACTCACGAAGAATCCCAGGAAGGAGGAACGCCATGTCACCCGCTCTCCGTGCGAGCCGTGCGCGCGCCCAACTGACCATCATGGAACCGCCGTCGACCGTCGGCGCCAAGCCGGGCGGCAAACTCGCCCAGCTCACCCTTCAGTTCAACCCGAACAAGCTGTCGCTGAGCAAGAGCACCGAGTGGCGGCGCACTCCGTCCCGGATGGCCGGGCAGTCCGCGCTGCCCGAGTTCGTCGGGAGCGGGCCCCGCTCGCTCTCCCTGGAGGTCTTCCTCGACGCGACGGCCACCCATGACAACTCCGTGGAGAAGGCGGTGGAGCAGCTGATGATCGCCTGCGTGCCCACGCCGACCAGCCTCGCGCGCAAGACGCCCGCGAGCCCGTGGGTGCGGTTCGACTGGGGCACGTCGAGGACGACCTCGTTCGACGGCGTCCTCTCCAACCTCTCCGTCTCCTACACCCTGTTCGACGTGGACGGGAAGCCGCTGCGCGCCACCTGCTCCCTCTCCATCGAGGAGGCGAGCGTCGATCCTGCCGGCCAGAACCCCACCTCCGGTTCGAAGGAGGCACGGCGTACGCACCGGGTCGTGGCCGGGGACAGCCTGCCGCTGCTCGCCTGGCGCGAGTACGGCGATGCCACCGCCTGGCGGACGATCGCGCACGCCAACGACATCGACGACCCCATGCGGTTGATCCCCGGCAGCGAGCTTCTCGTGCCGGGGCTCGAGGACCACCTCGCGGAGGGCGGCCGATGACCGCCTCCGCCCCGGGGCGTTCCTTCGCCGCCGATCCGATCGTGGAGATCCCCGCCGAGCTGCCGCTGGGCTGGGCCGCCCAGTTGGTGAGCTGTGTGGTCGACGAGAACGTCGGGCTGCCGGACACGGCCGTGCTGATGTACCGGGACCCGGACCACGATCTGCTGAGCGAGAGCGGGATCACCCTCGGCACGCCGCTGAAGATCTCCGTCGTCACCGTCCAGGACCGGGTCCGCGAGCGGCTGTTCACCGGTGAGGTCACGGCGATCGAACTGGACCACGACACCACCGGCACGTTCACCGTCATCCGCGCGCTCTCCAAGGCGCACCGACTCCAGCGCGGCCGGAAGGTGGTGGCGTACCGGAACATGAAGACGGCGGACATCGTCCGCAAGGTCGCCGCGAGCGCCGGGCTGACCTGCGGCAAGGTCGAGGCGGCGCCGATCACGTACAAACAGCTGACCCAGCCCAACGTCTCCGACTGGGAGTTCCTCCAGCATCTGGCGGCCGAGAGCGGCGCACAGGTGCGGGTGGACGACAAGGGCGTGCTCCAGTTCACCAAGCCGAAGCCGGCGTCCTCGGCGCCCTCGCCCGACACCCGGGCCGCCAAGAACCCGATGGTGCTGGAGTACGGGGACAACCTGCTTGCCCTGCGGGCGGTCGTGACCGGCGCGGACGGGGCGGGGGACGTGGAGGTGCGCGGCTGGAACGTCGACACCAAGACGCGGCTCGTGGCACGGGAGCAGTCCGTCCGCTCCACCACCGTGACGCCCGGGATGAACCCGTCGGTGGCGGCCGGGGCGTTCGGCGCCAAGGCCCGGGTGACCGTCGCCGACACCCCGTACCGGACCCAGGCGGAGACCACGGCGGTCGCGGGTGCGGTGGCGGCCTCGGTCAGCTCGGGGTTCGGGGAGATCGAGGCCGTCGCCTTCGGCAACCCGCAACTGCGCGCGGGCGCACCCGTGGCGCTCGGCAACGTCGGCCCGACCTTCTCCGGCCGCTACACCGCCACCGCCGCCCACCACGTCCTCGAACCGGACGGCGGGTACCGCACCACCGTGATCGTCAGCGCGTCCCCCGACCGTTCGCTGGCCGGGCTGACCGGCGGCGGGGCCCCCTCACGGGGGCCGCGCATGCCGGGGCTGGCGATCGGCGTGGTCACCGACATCCGCGAGGGCAAGGGCCAACGGGGCTGGGTGCGGCTGAAGTTCCCCTGGCTCGACGACACGTACGTGACCGACTGGGTCCGTACGGTGCAGTGGGGCGGCAACGGCGGCGGCGGGGTGTTCAGCCCCGAGGTCAACGACGAGGTGCTGGTCGGCTTCGAGCAGGGGCTGCTGGACAGCCCGTATGTGCTGGGCGGCCTGTACAACGGGATCGACCGGCCGTCCGAGCACGACGTGCCACTCGTCGACAAGACCAGCGGCAAGGTCAACCGCCGCTCCCTGGTGTCGCGTTCGGGCAACCGGCTGGAGCTGCTGGACACGCCGCGCGGCCCGTCCGGCGTGCGGCTGGCCAGTGGCAACAAGCGGCTCGAAGTCACGCTCGACGAGCGGAAGAACGAGATCGCCCTCACCGTGTTCGCCCCCGGCTCCAAGCGCCCGCAGAGCTCCGTGACGCTCTCCTCGTCGGGCATCACGCTCGACGCCGGTACGGGGAACGTCGAGGTGAAGGGGCGGTCGGTGACCATCAACGGCAAGACGGGGGTCACCCTGGACGGCGGACTGCTCGCGGTCCTGAAGGCCAAGCTCATCCGCATCAACTGACGCCCCGCCCCTCCTACCCCCAAGTCCCTTTCACAGCAAGGAGAACCCCGGCCATGCCCCCCGCAGCCCGCACGGGCGACAGCACCGCCCACGGCGGCCTCATCGGCACCCCGCCCCCGGGTGCGGTGGCCGTCGCCACCGTGCTGATCGGCGGCCGGCCCGCGGCCGTCACCGGGAGTCTGCACGTGTGCGTCGTCCCCCCGCACGCGGCGCTCGGGCCGGCGAACGTGATCATGCCCAATCCGGCGGGGGCCGTCACCGGCCAGGTGCTGATCGGCGGACTGCCCGCCGCCCGGATGCGGGACACCACCAGCTGCGGCGCGCCCATCATCAGCGGCGCGCTGAACGTCCTGATCGGGGGCCCGATGTGAGCGGCGACGGATACACCGGCGCCCTCAGGGGATCCGGAAGCGGCTTCATCGGACGCGGCTGGGGCTTCCCGCTGCGGACCGGCGCCACGGGCGGGATCGCCCTCGTCGAGCGGGACAAGGAGATCGAGGAGGCCATCGGCCTGATCCTCGGTACGGCACCGGGCGAGCGGCCGATGCGGCCGGAGTTCGGCTGCGGCATCCACGACTACGTCTTCGCGCCCGGCGACGGCGCGACCGCCGGGCGGATCGCCCAGGAAGTCCGTACGTCGCTGGAGCGGTGGGAGCCGCGCATCGAGGTGACGGACGTGGTGATCGCGTTCGACGCGATCGAGGAGGGCACGCTCTACATCGACGTGCGCTACACCGTGCGGGCCACCAACGACCTGCGCAACCTGGTCTTCCCCTTCTACACGATCCCGTCCGAAGAGGGCTCGTCGCAGGCCTCGCAAGCAGAGGTGCGCTGATGGTCCTCCCCTCCCCCAATCTGGACGACCGGCGGTTCCAGCAGCTCGTCGACGAGGCCAAGCGGTACGTCCAGCAGCGCTCCCCCGAGTGGACCGACCACAACGTCTCCGACCCCGGGGTCACGCTGATCGAGACGTTCGCGTACATGGTCGACCAGCTGCTGTACCGGCTGAACCGGGTGCCCGACAAGAACTACGCGGCCTTCCTGGACCTGCTGGGCGTGACCCTGTTCCCGCCGACCGTGGCCCGGGCCGAGGTCGATTTCTGGCTCTCCGCGCCGCAGCCGGAGACCGTGCACCTGTCGGCGGGTACGGAGGTGGCGACGGCACGCGGTGAGGCCGAGGAGCCGGTGGTGTTCACCACCTCCGAGGACCTGCCGATCGTGCCGAGCGAGCTGGTCCGGCTGGTCACCGCGCCGAAGTCCGGCGACCAGACCGACCGGACCGGGCCGCTCGGCGCGGGCAAGGACATCCCGTGCTTCTCGCCGCGCCCGGAGCCGGGGGACGCGCTGCTGTTCGGGCTGCCCGCCGCCGTACCGCGCTGCATCGTCGCCGTACGCCTGGACAGCCGGGTGGAGGGCGTGGGCGTCGACCCGCGTCAGCCGCCGCTGGTGTGGGAGGCGTGGGACGGTGCGCGCTGGGTGGAGTGCGCGACCGGGGACGACAGCACGGGCGGGCTCAACCGGCCGGGCGAGGTCATCGTGTTCGTCCCCGCCGGGCACACCGCGTCGGTGGTCGCCGGTACGCGGGCCGGGTGGCTGCGGTGCCGGGTGACACCGGCCGAACCGGGCCAGCCGTTCTACTCCGAATCCCCGACGATCCGCGAGGCCGAGATCTTCACGGTCGGGGGCACGGCGGCGGTCGAGCACGCGGAGACGGTCCTCGACGTGCCGCTCGGGGTCTCCGAGGGCGTGGCCGGGCAGCGGTTCTCGGTCAGCCGGGTGCCGCTGCTGATGGACGGCGAGCCGCCGGTGGTCCAGGTGTCGACCGCCGAGGGCTGGCAGGTCTGGACGCCCGTGGAGCATTTCGGCGCCTCCGCGCCGGGTGACCGGCACGTCCGGATCGACGCGGTCTCCGGTGAGTTCGCGTTCCCGCCGGAGGTGCGGGAGGAGGACGGCACGATGCGCGCGTACGGTGCGGTCCCGGAGAAGGGCGCCCAGCTCCGCGTCCCGCGCTACCGCACGGGTGGCGGGTCGGCGGGGAACGTGGCGCGGGGCGCGATCTCCGTGCTGCGCAGCTCGGTCCCGTACGTCGCGGGGGTCGGCAACCGGGAAGCGGCGACCGGGGGCGTGGACGGGGAGACCGTCGAGAACGCCAAGGTGCGCGCGCCCAACATCCTGCGCGTGCAGGAGCGGGCGGTCACGGCCCGGGACCACGAGGTCATCGCCCGCGAGGCGGCGCCCTCGCTGCGCCGGGTGCGGTGTCTGCCGGCCGTCGCGGGCGAGGGCGGTGCGGTACGGGTCCTGGTGGTGCCGGACGCGGTCCCCGACGAGGGCGGCCACCTCCGGTTCGAGCAGCTGATCCCCTCGGACCAGGTGCTCGCCGCGGTGGCGGAACGCCTGGACGAGCGCCGCCTGGTGGGCACCCGGCTGGTCGTGGAGCCGCCCGCCTACCAGGGCGTCACCGTGGTCGCCCGGCTGGTCGCGGCCCCGGGTGAGGTGGACCGGGTGCGCGCGGAGGCGCTGGAGGCCCTGTTCCGCCACATCGACCCGTTGCGGGGCGGTGCGGACGGTACGGGGTGGCCGTTCGGGCGGCCCGTGCAGTACGGGGAGGTGTTCGCCGTGCTCCAGGGGGTGCGGGGCGCCGGTCTGGTGGAGGAGGTCCGGCTGTTCCCGGCCGACCCGATCAGCGGGCGGCGCGGGGGCGCGGTGGACCGGGTCGACGTGGCTCCGGGCGCGCTGGTCTTCTCGCACCAGCACCAGGTGATCGTCACGGCGAGCGGGCCGGGTGAGGGCGTATGAGCCGGGCCGCCGTCCCCGGGCTGCCGAGCCGCTACCCGATCGGCGAACTGCTGCCCGCCCTGTACGCCGACGACGACCTGGCCCAGCGGTTCACGGCGGGCCTCGACACGGTCCTGGCCCCGGTCCTGTCCACCCTGGACAACCTCCCGGCCTACTTCGACCCGGCGCTCGCCCCCGCCGACTTCCTGCCGTGGCTGGCGACCTGGGTGGGCGCGGGCATCGACCCCGACTGGCCGCCGGAGCTGCAACGGGCGGTGCTGGCCCGCGCGGTGGAGCTGCACCGATGGCGCTCCACCCGGCGCGGCCTGGTCGAACACCTCCGCCTCTGCTTCGGCGTCCACGCCGATGTACGGGACGGCGGAGGCGTGGCCTGGTCGTCCGAGCCCGGTACGGCCCTGCCTCCGCCCCCGACCGGTGAACTGCTCGTACGGGTCTGGCCGGTGGCGCCCGGAGTCACGGTGGACGCGAACCGGGTCCAGGAGGTCGTCACGGCCTCGTGCCCCGTCCACCTCACGTGCCGGGTGGAGATCCTGCCGGGCCCGCCGGAAGCAGCACCCGAAGTGACACCCGTAGAGACAGGAGACTGACGCGATGCGCTCGTGTCCGGCGTGCGGTACGGCGAACCGCGAGGACGACGACTTCTGCGGCAACTGCGGGTCGTACCTGGGATGGTCGACGGAGCCGAGGCGCACCCCGCCGACACCGCTCCCGGAACCGGAAGCAGAACCGGCCCCCGAACCGGAACCGGCGCGCTCCCCGGCCCCGGAACCACAGCCTCAGCCTCAGCCTCAGCCTCAGCCGACCCCACAACAGGAACCCGAGCCCAGCCCGGACCCGGAACCGGAGTCCGAGCCGACACCGGCACCGGCACCGGTAACAGCACCCGCACTCCCGCCGGAGCCCCCGCGCCCGGCGACGGCGCCCACCCCCGTACGCCCGGCACCACCCACGACGCCTCCCGTACGCCCCGCCCAGCCCACCCCCACCCCCGAGGCGCCGATCGGTGCCGTTCAGCCGGCGAAGCCCGTGGCGCGGCGGCCCGTGGTCCGGCCGGTGGAGGAGGACGAGGCGCCGGACGGGCCGCCGTGCCCGAAGTGCGGGACGCCGAACCTGCCCGGGCGGCGGTTCTGCCGGCGCTGCGCGGCCCTTCTCCACCCCAAGGAGGAGTCCGCGCCCCTGCCGTGGTGGCGCACGGTGTGGCCGTTCCACCGCCGGGTGCGGGTCCGGTCGGGCCGGGCGCTGCGGCGGATCCTGCTGGTGCTGGCGGTCGTCGGGCTGCTCTTCGTGGGCTTCCTGTTCCTGCCGGCCGGCCGCGTGCTCTTCGAGGACGTCCGGGACAAGCTCGGCGGCACGGCGGAGATCAGCCCCTCCGGGGTGACCGCGAGCGGCGCGGCCCCCGGCCATCCGGCGGGCGCGGCCACCGACGGCCTGACCAACAAGTACTGGGGCGCACCGTCGCTGGGCTCGTCGCTGACGTGCACCTTCGCGAAGCCGTTCCGGCTGGTCGGGGTCGTCCTGCACACCGGGGCGTCGAAGGAGCCCGAGGAGTTCCGCCGGGAGCCGCGGCCGATCCGGGCGGAGCTGATCGTCACCACGGCGGACGGCACGCGCCACAAGCAGCAGCTCACGCTCAACGACAAACCCGGCGAGCAGACGGTACGGACCGGCATCAGCGACGTCACCTCCGTCCAGCTCGTCCTGCTGGAGGCGGCGGGCCGGGCCGAGGGCCGTCCGATCGCCCTCGGCGAGGTCGAGTTCTTCAAGCGCACCTGACCGGAGGGGCCCCGGTGCGACGCACCGGGGCCCCTCCGGTTGTTTCCAGTCCCAGAAGCCCCCCAACTGCTCATAGCTGCGCAGCAGTTCTGACCGATGAAGCAATTCCGGTCACATATGGGCTTCCCTCCACCCCTCCACAGGGGGTTGACTGAGCCTCACGCATGGTGACGCGATCGGTCTCGCCGGCTCGTCGACCCAGCTCCGGTGCCCCACCCCGGCGGAGGAGAGAGGACAGCGATGACCGGCTCACCTCGTACGGTCACCCCTTGGCCAGGGCATACGGACACCCGGCGGCCGCCCTCCGGCGGGAGCGCGCCCATGCGCGATCACCGGGAATGCGCGGTGCGCATCGCCCGCCCGTACTCATCCGTACTCATTCGACGAGGGGCAGCAATGAGCCAGATAACGTTACCGGCGTTTCATATGCCGTTCGCCAGCGCTGGGTGCAATCCGGGTCTGGAGAAAACCAGGGAGGCCGCCTGGGAATGGGCGGAAGCGGAGGGGCTGATTCTCTCTGTTCCGGCCCGCAGGAAGATGATCCGTACCCGGCCGGAACTCTGGATTTCCCTCATCTTCCCGAAAGCATCGCAGCACCATCTGGACCTCTTCTGCCAATGGCTGTTCTGGGCCTTCCTGGTGGACGACGAGTTCGACGACGGGCCGGCCGGCCGGGACCCCCTGATGTGCGAGGCCGCGATCACCCGGCTGGTGGACGTGTTCGACGGGGCAGCGCCGCGCGGGCCGATGGAGCAGGCGCTCGCCGGGCTGCGCGAGCGGACCTGCCGCGACCGGTCCCCGCAGTGGAACCGGCAGTTCCGGCGGGATACGGCGGCCTGGCTCTGGACGTACTACGCCGAGGCGGTCGAGCGGGCGGCCGGGCAGGTGCCGAGCCGGTCGGACTTCGTCAAGCACCGCCGGGACTCGGTGGCCATGCAGCCGTTCCTGGATCTCCATGAGATCACCGCCGGAATCGATCTGCCGGATTCCGCTCGGAGCCTGCCCGCGTACATCGCCCTGCGGAACGCGGTGACCGATCATTCGGGGCTCTGCAACGACATCTGCTCGTTCGAGAAAGAAGCCGCGCTCGGCTACGAGCACAATGCGGTACGGCTCATCCAGCGCGACCGCGGCTCCACCCTCCAGGAAGCCGTCGACGAGGCCGGAATTCAACTGGCACGTATTGCCGAGCGGGTGGTGCGGGCGGAAAAGGAGCTGATCGAGGAAATCGACGCGGCGGGGATCAGTTCCACGACCCGGGCCGCACTCGAACGCTGCGTACAGGACTACCGCAGTCTCGTACGAGGCGACTTCGACTATCACGCGCGCGCCGAGCGCTACACCCGCCCGGACCTGGTGGAGCTGGACGCGCGGAACTCGATGTCCGGGTATTTCGCCGCCTGAGAGCGCCCCGCCACACCTGCGTGAGGCCAGGGGGTTTGGAGGCGGAAGCCTTCCAAGCCCCCGGGGCCGATCCCCCACCTCCGCTCCGACCCATCAGAGGTCCATCAGGCCCGTCAGGCCCATCAGATCGATCGGATCACGTCGCGGCAGATCGAGAAGGGGCAAGCCCGGTCGGTATCGATCGCATGGAAGACTGTGCCGCGCAAGCATGTCCTGGGTCGCCCCACCGGCCGGGCCGGCCACTTCGCCATGCCCCCGGTCAGCGGCTGACCGGTCGGAATGCCCTGTCTTCCACCACAGTCCCCGGGGAAATCACACGTGAGATCACAGCGAAGAATCTGGACCACGGCTGCCGTCGCGACCGCGGCCGTGACGGGCGTCCTGGTGTTCCAGGGCGTCGGCGGCAGCTCCGCCCCCGACGGTGAGGCGGACGCCAAGTCCGCTCCCGCGAAGGTGGATGTCCACCGCACCCCGCTCAAGACCTCCAAGGACGGCACCTCCGCCTCTCTCCCCCAGCGCTCCACCGAGCGGTTCAGCCTGCTCGGCGTGACCTGGACCGACCCCGCCGCCGAGGTGACCGGCCAGGTCGAGGCCCGTACCCGCTCCGCCGCCACCGGCGAATGGACCGGCTGGCTGCCGCTGGACACCGAGATCGACGGCCGCACCGAGGCCGGCCGGGCCGGCGTCCGGGGCACCACCGAGCCGCGCTGGGTCGGCCCGTCCGACGGCGTCGAGGTCCGGATCAGCGCCGCCGACGGCGTCAGGGCCGGGCTCCCCGACGGGCTGCGGCTCGACACCGTCGACCCGGGCGGCAGCACCACTCCGCTCGCCGCCGAACCGGCCGCCTTCGCCGCGGAGCCCGCCGCGTTCGCCGAGAGGACGCCGACAGAGGAGCCGACGCCGTCCGCCGAGCCCTCCTCCGATGAGCCGACGGACGAGCCGACGGAGGAGCCTTCCCCGGAGCCTCCCGCCCCCACCCCGACGACCGCGTCCCCGACGCCGCCGGCCCCGAGCCCCACCCCGACCCTGACCGCGACTCCGAGTCCGACCCCCACCACCGCGTCGCCCACGCCGAGCGTCACGCCGGAGCCGACGCCCACCGCCACCACGACCCCGACGCTGCCGCCCGCCCCGCCGTCCACGGCCCCGCGGCCGACGATCGTCTCGCGGGTCGCGTGGAAGGCCGACGAGTCGCTCAACAACGAGTCGCCGGCCTACACGAACGCGGTCAAGGCGGTGTTCGTCCACCACACCACGCAGAGCAACACCTACTCCTGCGCCGACTCCCCGGCGATGGTGCGCGCGCTGCACGCCTACCACGTGAACGGGAGCAAGTGGAAGGACATCGGCTACAACTTCGTCGTCGACAAGTGCGGCACGATCTTCGAGGGCCGCAAGGGCGGAGTCGACCGGCCCGTGATCGGGGCGCACGCCCGTGGCTTCAACCGGGACACCACCGGAATCGCCGTGATGGGCATGCACACGAACACCCCGGCCACGAGCGCCGCGACCGCCGCGGTCGCCCGAGTCGCCGCCTGGAAGCTCGGCCAGTACCAGGGTGACCCGAACCGCACGGTGGAGCTGACCGCCGGGGAGGACGGCGGCAATCACGTGGGCAAGAAGTTCGCCGTCGGGAAGAACTACCCCTTCCAGCAGCTCTCCGGGCACCGGGACGCGTTCAACACCCAGTGCCCCGGACAGAGCCTCTACAACCAGCTCCCCGCCATCCGCTCGCAGGCCGCCGCCCTGCTCACCGACGAGGTCACCGGCCTCTCCGTCACCTCGGTGACCGGAGCGAGCGCCTCCGGCTCCACGTACTACACCAGGTCGGCCGTCACCGTCGGCTGGAAGGCGGCCACGCCCGCCGCCCTGGTGAAGAGTTACGAGCTGCTCGTCGGCGGCAAGCCGGTGGCCACCGTCAAGGGCAACGTCACCTCGGCCGCGGCCACCCTCGCGGTCGGCAAGCACTCCGTGCAGGTGCGGGCCACCCACCAGTCGGGCAAGGTCACCACATCGGCCGCCGCGACGATCGTCGCCGAGCGCACGGCCCCCGTCTTCACCACCAAGCCGGCCCTGACCCTGCGCACCGGCACGGTGAACACGGCCGCCGTCCCGCTCACCCTGACGTGGAAGGCCACCGACGCCACCGCCCTCAAGGAGGTCCGGCTCACCGCGCCCGTCGCCAAGACGTACGGCCCGACGACCGGCAGCGCCTCGCACACCGCGAAGTCCGGCGCGGCGACGGCCTGGAAGATGACGGCGTACGACCACGCGGGCAACACGGCCGCCGCCTCGGTCTCCGGCACCCCGGTGATCCTCCAGGAGACCTCCGCCACGAAGACCGGGAAGTGGACGGCGAAGTCCTCCGCCAGCTACCTGGGCGGCAAGTCCCTGACCAGCAGCACCAAGAACGCGAGCCTGACCTGGACGTTCACCGGCCGGTCAGCCGGCTGGGTGGTGTCGCGGGCCGCCACTTCGGGGCAGGCATACGTCTATGTCGACGGCAAGAAGGTGGCCACGGTGGACCTGAAGTCGGCCTCCACCAAGTACCGGGACGCGATCTGGACGCAGTCCTGGTCGACCAGCGCCAAGCACACGGTCAAGATCGTGGTGGTCGGTACGAAGGGCCGCCCGGCCCTCACCACGGACGGGCTGGTCTACCTGAAGTGACCCGCTGAAGCCACCGCACCGCGAGAGGGGTTGGCACACACCATGTCCGACATCGTGGAGGCCAGAGCCAGGACCGTGCAGGGCACGGTGCGCGGTGCGGTGGAGCGGGGTGTCGCGGTCTTCCGCGGCATTCCGTACGCGGCTGCGCCGGTGGGCGCGCGGAGGTTCCGCGCGCCGGAGCCGCCGCAGCCGTGGGAGGGGGTGCGCGACGCCCTCGCCTTCGGGCCGACGGCACCCAAGCGGCCCTACGCCCCGCCGCTGGACCGGCTGCTGCCGGACCCGGCGGTGGCGGGCGAGGAATGGCTCAACCTGAATGTGTGGACGCCGTCCACGGAGGGGCCCGCGGCCGCCGGGAAGGCCGAGGGCGCCGAGGGGCTTCCCGTCCTCGTCTGGATCCACGGCGGCTCGCTGCTGCACGGTTCCTCGGCGGTGCCGGTCTACGACGGGTGGGCCTTCGCCCGGGACGGGGTGGTGCTCGTCTCCGTCAACTACCGCCTGGGCGTCGAGGGCTTCGGCCTTTTCCCGGACGCGCCCGCCAACCGGGGGCTGCTGGACCAGCTGGCCGCCCTGGAGTGGGTGCGGGACAACATCGCGGCGTTCGGGGGCGCCCCGGACCGGGTGACGGTGGCCGGGGAGTCGGCGGGGGCGGTGAGCATCGGCGCCCTGCTGGCCACGGACCGGGCGGCGGGGCTGTTCCGGCGGGCGGTCCTCCAGAGCGGGGCGCCCGCCGCCCTCACCCCGGACGCCGCGCGCGGGACGACCGAGCTGATCGCCCGGCGGCTCGGCGTCCCCGCCACCGCCGCCGCCTTCGCCGCCGTGGACCCGGCGGCGCTGCTGGCCGCCCAGACCGAGGTGACGAGCGGCGGCAACCCGCTGACCGGCCGCAACTCCTTCCAGCTCGTGCTGGACGGCGAGCTCCTGACCCAGGACCCGGCCGAGGCGCTGCGTACGGGCTCGGCGGCGGCCGGGGTCGGCCTGCTGCTGGGGACGAACACCGAGGAGTACCGGCTCTGGTTCGTCCCGGGCGGCCTGACCGAACGGATCAGCCGGCTGAAGCTCCGCCTCGCCCTGCTGAAGTTCAAGGTCCCGAACGCGACCGCCCGCACCTACCGGGCCAACCGCCCCGACGCCACCCCCGGCGAACTCCTCGGCGCCCTCGCGACGGACCTGCTGCTCCGCGTCCCGCTCAACCGCCTGGCCGACGCGCGGGCCGGCGCCCCGGCCTCCACGTACGTCTACGAGTTCGGCTGGCCCTCCCCCGTACAGCGGCTCGGTGCCTGCCACGCGCTGGAGCTGGGCTTCGTCTTCGACACGCTCGCCCACCCCGACACGATGGCCCTGACCGGACCGGACGCCCCGCAGGAGCTGGCCGACGCGATGCACCGGGCGTGGGTGGAGTTCGCGACGACGGGCGACCCGGGGTGGCCGTCCTGGGACGCGTCACGGCCCGTGCGGTTCTTCGGGCCCGGCGCCCCGGCGCTCGTCCTTGCCCCGCGCGACGACGAGTTGCAGAGCTGGGAGCGGGGTTAGGGGCGCAGCGAGATCCAGTGCGGGTCGGGGACGACCGTGAGGATCGCCGAGACGACCACGACCGCGCCCAGCACGGCCTGTTCGCGGCGGGCCAGGCGGTGGGCGACGGCCGGGTCGGTGTCCCGGAGCATCCGCCGCCTGGCCGCCACCGCCAGCGCGCTGACCACCGCCATCAGCGCCAGCTTGACCAGCAGGGTGCGCCCGTAGGCGGAGGTGAACACCACGTCCAGCGGCAGCCGGCGCAGGGTCGATGCGGTGCCGGTGGCGGCGAGGGCCACGTACAGCCAGATCGCCAGGCGCGCGTACCGGCCGAGCAGCGCGCGGGCGGCGACGGGCGATCCGCGCCAGAGCCACATGGTCCGCAGGACGTACAGCAGGCCCCCGGCCCACAGGGACGCGGCGGTCAGGTGGACGACGGTGAGCGCGGCGCCGATCTCCGGGCTGTACGCCTCCGGGTGGGCGCGGATGGCCTCGGCGCCGATGACGACGGCGAGCGGGGCGAGGGCGAGGGCGGGCCGCTTGCTCGCGGCGCAGAGGGCGGCCAGGACCAGGCCGTTGGCGATGAGGAGGAGCAGCCCGCCGTCCCGGGTCGCGTACGTCTCGGTGATCCCGAGCCCGCTGACGGCGGCGAGCTGCACGATCTGCCCGGCCGCGGCGGCGGCCCCGGCGAGCGCGGCGTACAGGGACCAGCTCCGTACGGCGGTACGGGGGCGGCTTCGGAGGGGCCGGATGAGCTGCGGGGCGAGGAGCTCGCCGAGGTGGACGGCGAGCGCGGTGAAGAGGACGGTACGGAGGAGGGTGGTGAGCCCCGCGCCGGGTATCCGCAGCTCCCCGGTGCCGCGTGCGGCGAGCCCGGGGCCGGCCAGGGCTATGAGGAGCGCCAGGAGTCCGGCGGCTGCCAGGGCGATGGTCGCCGCGTCGGCGGGTGGTGCACCGGCTGACGGCAGACCGGGAGGAGGGGTGGCCGCCACACCAGGCCCCGGCGACGACCTGTCAGGTCCGGTCGACGACGTACCGGAGCCGGACGCCGACATGCCGGAGCCGGACGACGGCGTGCCGGAGCCCGTCGGCGGCGTCGGTGCGGCCGGATCGGCCGGAGGCCCGGAGAGGATCACGGCTCGATCGTCTCCGGCGGACACCTACCCGGCAAACCGCACAGGTCCCCCGGCCGGCCCAAGGCGGCCGGGGGTCCCGTCGCGGCTCAGGCCTTGTTCTGCGCGGCCCAGAACTCGTCGAAGGTGAGCAGGCCGTCACCGTTGCCGTCGTGGGCGTTGATGATCGCCTGGGCCACCGTCTCTGTGACGAACGGGTCGCCCAGCTGCGCCATCGCGCTCTTGTACTCGTTGGCCGTGATGAGACCGTCGCCGTTCGCGTCGAACTTCTCGAATACCGTCCGCGCCGACTCGATGTCCGCCACTGTTCCCGCCCCTTCGTGGTGCCGAATGTCGGGATCAGATTATCCGGCCGTACGGGTGACGGATGCGGCGGCCGGGGCGGGGGCCGGGGCCGGGAGCCGGCGGCCCCTGGTGCACCGGCCCTGACGTCAGCTCAGCAGCTCCGTGGCCGTCACCGCGCGCAGCCCGCGCCGCTCGATCTCGGTGAGAAGCAGGGGCAGCGCGGCGACGGTGACGGGCCGGGCGAGGCTCAGCCCCACCACGGAGCCGTGCCGGAGCTCGCCCGTCACCTTGCGCAGGACGGCCGGTACGCCGGTCGCGGCGTGGTCGAGCGACTCCACGTCGTACGAGAGGACGTGCGGGTAGCCGGCCCGCCGGGCGAGGTGCTGGACGAGCGGGGTGGCGTCGGGGCCGGGCGAGGGGCGGAACCAGGTGCCGATGGA
Organism: Streptomyces cyaneofuscatus; assembly: GCF_033109485.1. Taxonomy (NCBI): domain Bacteria; kingdom Bacillati; phylum Actinomycetota; class Actinomycetes; order Kitasatosporales; family Streptomycetaceae; genus Streptomyces; species Streptomyces cyaneofuscatus. Next base: position 2,233,050 of record NZ_CP137002.1, read on the forward strand.
GCCGGTGAGCCGGCGCAGCCGCCGGGCGCAGGCGGTGATCTCCTCGTACGCGGCGCGCTCGTCGAGGGCGGCGAGGTCGCGGTGGTTCTGGGTGTGGTTGCCGATCTCGTGGCCGCCGTCGAGGATCCGGCGGGCCATGGAGGGGTGTGCGTCGAGCCAGCTGCCGACGGCGAGGACGGTGACCCGGGCGCCGGCCCGTTCGATCCGGGTGAGCGCGGCGGTGGCGAGGCCGGGGTCGCCGCGGCCCTCGAAGGTGAGGGCGACGCGGGGCCGGTCGCGGGGGCCGTGGGTGATGCGGACGGGCAGGCCGGGAAAGCGGCGCGGGGCGCGTGCGGCGGTGGGCGCCGGGGTGGAGGCGTACGGGGGTGAGGGCGCGGGCGCCCCGCCGGCCACGGCCGCCGCACCCCCGGGGCTCCTCGCGCAGCCCGCCGCGAAAGCCGCCGCGAGGAGCCCGGCGCCGGTGCCCAGCGCGTCGCGGCGGCGCATCGGCGCCCTGCGTCCGTCCATCCCCGACCACCTCGCGTTCCACAGCGTCCCCGGTTTTCCCGGATTCCCCGGATCTCCGGATTCCCCGGGACACAGTAGAGGCGGAACGGGCGAAACATCCCGATTGACCGATTGTCGGAATGATCTATGAATCATTCACGCCGCGCCATAAGAATGCATGGAAAGCCAGGCGAGTGACCGATCCCACCTGTGATTCAGCTAAGAAATGACCGATTGGCCCGAGAATCACCCGAAGTGCATCTTTGGCACCGAGGTCGCCCGTCTGCCATAGTCGGATCCACGACCCCCATTGACCCGGGCCCAGGTCGTCGTAAGCGGCCGTGAACACACCCCACCTTTCACGGCCCCCACAGAAGCCCCCGCAGCGCCGCACCACGGCCGACCGGGGGCTTCTGTGCGTCCGGCACGTGTCAGCGGGTCCGGTCAGCGGCCGGATCAGCGGTCGGAGATCCGCATCTCGAACCAGGTGGTCTTGCCGCGCGGCAGCAGATCCACCCCCCACCGGTCGGAGAGCTTGTCGACGAGGAAGAGCCCCCGCCCGCTGATGTCCATCTCGCGCACCGGCATCAGGCACGGCAGTCCGCGCGAGGGATCCCGCACCTCGATCCGGATCCAGCCCCGGCGGCGCACCATCCGTAACCCGAAGACGCGGGCGCCGGTGTGGCGCACCGCGTTGCCGACGAGCTCGGAGACGAGGAGCACCGCGTACTCGGCGGTCTGCGGCGAGAGGGCCCACTGCCGGAGCACCACACAGGAGGTGAGTCGCCGCGCGGTCGCCGCGGACTCCGGCCGCGACGGCAGCCGGACTTCCCCCTCGGTCGGATTTCCGAACAACTCCAGCGCCTTGAACGCCTGTTCGTCATCCATACCCGACGTCCAGCGTGCCGCGGTCGCGCTGCTGCGCGGTCGCGGCTGATCCACACCCTCCAGGCCCGCCATGCCCACCATCATGGACGCAGAATTCGCACTCCGGGGCCGTTCCGAGGGAATCCGCCCCCCGGAACACCCTATTCCGCACAGGGCAGTTGGCATATGCCGGAGGCAGAACGAGGCGCTTCGGGGCCTCGTTGAGCTGCGGCGATGCGCGGCCCGGGCGGGATTGCCCCGAGGGATACGGCACCGGGCCTTAAGGTTGCCTTAAGGCCCGGATAATCCGCTCGGAGGGATGAACCCGCGTCAGGAGTGCATCCGGGAAAAGCGCTGGAAGAAAATCAGAGGAACTTCGCCTTCCCGGGGCCCTCCTCCACGAAGCTGCGCATCCCGCGCTCGCGGTCCTCGGTGGCGAACAGCCCGGCGAACCAGTTCCGCTCGACGGTGAGCCCGGTGTCGATGTCCGTCTCCAGCCCCGCGTCGACCGACTCCTTGGCCGCGCGCAGCGCCAGCGCGGGCCCCTTCGCCAGCTGGGCGGCCCAGGCGTGCGCCTGCTCGTAGACCTCGGCGGCGGGCACCACCCGGTCCACCAGACCGAGCGTCAGGGCCTCCTCCGCCTTGACCATACGGCCGGTGAAGATGAGGTCCTTGGCGCGGGACGGGCCGATCAGCCGGGCCAGGCGCTGGGTGCCGCCGGCGCCCGGGATCAGCCCGAGCAGGATCTCCGGCTGGCCGAGCTTGGCGTTGTCCGCGGCGATGCGGAAGTCGGCGCAGAGGGCCAGTTCGCAGCCGCCGCCGAGCGCGTACCCGGTGACGGCGGCGACGACGGGCTTGGGGATCCGGGCGACGGCGGTGAAGGAGTCCTGGAGCGCCTTGGACCGCACGACCATCGCCGTGTGGTCCATCGCCTGCATCTCCTTGATGTCCGCACCGGCCGCGAACACCTTCTCGCCGCCGTAGAGGATCACCGCGCGCACGTCCTCGCGCCGGGTGGCCTCCTCGGCGAGCTCCCGCAGCCGGTCCTGGACCGCCACGTCCAGGGCGTTCATCGGCGGCCGGTCCAGCCGGATGGTTCCGACGTTGTCGCGTACTTCGAGAGTCACAGTCATGCAGGCAGGTTAACCACTGCTAACGCGACCGGACCCGGTGCCGTCGGTCACAGCACGGGCAGGAACGATGTGGCCCCCCGGCCCCCGGCCCCCGTCCCCGGCCCCCGTGCAACAAAGTGCTTGTCTCAACCGGTCGATGACGCTTCTGTATCCACACGAGCGCCGCCGATCCGCGGTGGCGCTCCGACATCGGGGTGGGATCAGAGTTGAGCAACACGTTAGGAAGAAGCGGCCGCAGGCTGACAGCGGTGCTCATGACGGGTGTGCTGGCCGGGTCGGCGCTGACGGCGGCCACCAGTACCGCGTCGGCGACCGAAGGGACCGGGACGGCCGCCGTGGTGCCGTCGGGGCCGGGCATGGAGTTGTCGGCCGCCTCGTTCACCCAGATGACGGTGGACGAGGCCAGTCGGCGCGTGTGGATCGCCGGTGACCGGGTCGATCCGGACGGATCACGCCACGGCGAGGTGGCCGGTGTCCTCTACGGGGGCGTGGGGCCCGCCGTCGCGAGGGCTTACGGGGCCGCTCCGCTGTCCGGCGTCGCGGTGGCACCGGACGGCTCGAAGCTCTACGCCGGGCAGTCGGACCACGTCGCGAGCTACGCCCATGAGAACGGGTCCCTGTCCCCCCTCGCCCCGGTTCCCGCTCCGGCCGACGGCTGTGGCCGGGAGCTGGTGCACACCGGTGGGCGGCTGTTCTTCACCAGCCGGCCGGCCGCGTCGCCCGAGGACTGCACCGGTGCGCAGGGAAGTGTCAGCGTCGCCGCGGCATCGGCGGACGCCCCGGCCGGGGTGGTCATGTACACGGGCACCGAGGTCCATCTGGAGGGCGGTCCCGGAGGTCTGCTGGTGACCGCTCCGGAGCGCTGGTCCCCGACCGACGACCCCGACCTGGGGATCTACCGGGTGACGGACGGGGCGGACGGGAACGTGCTGGAGTTCCTGGGCGAGCGCCGGTTCGGCGAGGACGGCACGGGCCCGGGCATGGACTTCCGGGACGCCGACTTCTCCGCGGACGGCTCCGTCCTCGCGGTCGCCGACGGAGTCCGGGGGACGGTGCTGCTCGACAGCCAGGACGCCCGCTTCCGCGAGAACCCCTACGCGCCGCTGCCGCAGGGCGTGGCACCCACGGCCGTCGCCTTCAGCCCGGACGGCAAGTGGTTCGCCCAGGGCGGTGCGGCCTCGGGCGATACGGCCGACCTGACCCTGGCGTTCGCCGACCCGTCGGTCGAGCGGCAGCCGCTGCGCATCAGCTTCGAGGACGAGGGGGCCGGCCACCGTGTGGTCCCGCGGGGCATGGAGTTCTCCGGGGACGGACAACAGCTCTTCGTCGTGACCTCCGACGAGGCGGGCACGAAGTTCTGGCTGCACACGATTCAGACCCGGGAGGCCCTTGCCCCGTCGCGCATCGTGGACGTGGCACACGGCCCGGCGGTCGCCGGGGGCCCGTTCCGGGTGACCGGACGGCTGGACCTGGACGGTCTTGAGCCGACCGAGGCACCGAAGATCACGGTCCTGCGCATGAACGGCTCCGAGGTCGGCGACCTGCCGCCGGTCCCGGTCGCCGAGGACGGGACGTTCGTCCTCGAAGACGTCCTGCCGGACCAGGCCGGGCACATCCTCTACATCCTCGGCTACGCGGGTGGCGAGCACCACCAGGTCTCGGAGCACTGGCTCTCGGTGGAGACGGCCGAGGCGCCGGGCACCGTGCCCCGCGGCGGGCGGTAGACAGCGGGCCCGGTGCCGTAGGTCACGGCACCGGGCCCGCCGGGGTCCAGCTGGGGTCCAGCCGGGAAGTCGCAGGATGGCAGTCCTACTTCTTCCACTCCTCCCAGTCCATGTTCCAGCCGTTGAGGCCGTTGTCCGGCTGGATCTGCTTGTCCTTGGAGTTCTTCACGATGACCACGTCACCGATGAGCGACCTGTTGTAGAACCAGGCCGCCGGGGTCTGGTTGTCGTAGCCGCCGCGCACATCGCGCAGACCGACACAGCCGTGGCTGGTGTTGGTGGAGCCGAAGATCGAGGACGCGCCCCAGTAGTTGCCGTGCAGGAAGGTCCCCGAGGTGGAGAGCCGCATGGCGTGCGGCACGTCCTTGATGTCGTACTCGCCGCCGAAGCCGACGGTGTCGCCGTTCATCCGGGTCACCTTGAGCTTCTCGCTGATGACCATCTGACCGTTGTACGTGGTCGTCGCCGGGGCGCCCGCGGAGATCGGGATGTCCTTGAGCAGCTTGCCGTCACGGACGACCTTCATCCGCTTAGTGCTCGCGTCGACGGTGGAGACCTGGCTGCGGCCGATGGTGAACGACACCGTCTTCGCCTGCTTGCCGTAGACCCCCGGCCGTCCCTCCACGCCGTCCAGGTGGAGCTCCACGGTCACCTTGGTGCCCGGCGCCCAGTACTTCTCCGGGCGGAAGTCGAGGCGGTCGTTGCCGAACCAGTGGCCCTCGATCTCGACGGCCGGCTCGGCGGTGACCTTGATGGCCTTCTCCACCGCGGCCGGCTCGGTGATGCCCCGGGTGAAGTTGATCGAGACCGGCATGCCGACCCCGACGGTGGAGCCGTCCTCGGGCGTGTAGTGCCCGATGAACGTGTTCTCCGGCACCAGCGTGGTGAAGGTGGTGTCCTTCGCCGACTCACGGCCCTTGGCGTCCTTGGCGACCGCGTGCACCGCGTACTTGGTGGCGGCGGCGAGGTGCCGCTCCGGCACCCAGCTCGCGCCGTCGGCCGCGATCTCGCCCGCGACCGCGTTCCCCTTGGGGTCGGCGACCTTGACCGTGGTCAGCTTGCCCTGAGCGGCGGTGATCTTCAGCGCGCCGCTGGTCGCCACCGACTCCGCGCCGTCCTCCGGCGCGATCGTCACCACCGCCTGCGAGGCCGTGGTGTCCTCCGCCTTCGCGCCGGCCTTGCCGCCGCCCTTGCTTCCCGCTTCCGCGTCCCCGCCGCACGCCGTCACCAGCAACAGCATGGCGCCCAGGGCCAGGGCCAGTGGCCCCGATCCGCCGCGCCGCTTCCTGCCCGCCCCGGCCGATGCCCCCGATATCGGCTGCACGTTCACTGTGGTCGTCTCCCCTCGCTGGGCCTGGCACTGCCATGGCCCGCATCCCCCGCGCGCTGCTCATACGCGCTCCACGGCAAGATAATCACACCGTGGGCGGGGTGGATCCCCTCCGGAATGTCACCGTTCCGTCCCAAGTGGCGGGGAGAGCCGTGCAGGTGGGGCGGGGTGCGGGGCGCCCCCGGGGCAGGGGCGCCGCACCCGGGGGTCAGCGCAGGACAAGGGCGCCGTGCGCCGGGGGTCGGCGCAGGACAGGGGCGCCGGGCGCCAGGGGTCAGCGCAGGGCGGAGCCCGCCTTCCACTTCTTCCAGCCCATGTTCCAGCCGCTGAGCCCGTTGTCCGGAGCGACCTTCTTGTCCTGGGAGTTGACGACCTCCACCACGTCCCCGATCAGGGTCCGGTCGAAGAACCAGCCGCCCGGCGTGGTGGCGCTGCCGCCCTTCGCGTCGCGCAGCCCGATGCACCCGTGGCTGACGTTCTCCTCGCCGAAGACCTCCTCGTCGGCCCAGTAGTTGCCGTGCAGGAAGGTGCCGGAGGTGGTGAGCCGGATGGCGTGCGGGACGTCCTTGATGTCGTACTCGCCCTTGCCCTTCTTGTCCGTGAAGCCGACGGTGGCGCCGTTCATCCGGGTCACCTCGTGCATCTCGGAGACGACCATCTTCCCGTTGTACGTGGTCGTCTTCGGGGCCCCCGCGGTGATCGGGACCGTGCTGACCAGCTCCCCGTCCCGGCGCACCTCCATGGTCTTGGCCTCCGCGTCGACCAGGGAGACCTGGGAGCGCCCGACGGTGAACGTGACCGTCTTGTCCTGGCTGCCGTAGACCTTCGGCGCGCCCTCCACGTCCCGCAGTCCGATGTCGACGGTGACCTCGGTGCCCGGCTTCCAGTACGTACGGGGGCGGAAGTCGAGGCGGTCCTTGCCGAACCAGTGGCCGACGACCTCCACCGCCGGTTCCGCGGTCACCCGGATGGCCTTCTGCACGGCCGCCCGGTCGGCGATGGGCCGGCTGAAGGAGAAGGAGACGATCATGCCCGTGCCCACGGTGGACCGGTTCTCCGGCTTGAAGTAGCCGATGAAGCGGTGTTCGGGGACGAGGGTGGTGAACGTGGCGTGGCGGGCCGAGCGCTGTCCTGACGCGTCCACCGCCACCGCGTCGACGCTGTACTTCGCGGCCAGCGCGAGCCGGGCCGCGCCGGGATCCGGGTTCCAGGAGAGGCCGTCCTTCGCGATGCGCCCGGCCACCGTCTGCTGCTGGGCGTCCTCGATCCGCATCACCTTGACGCTCTCCAGCCGGCCGTCGGGGATCTTCACCCGGATCGGGGTCTCCGCGTCGACCTCCTTCGCCCCGTCCTCCGGAAAGATGCTGATCACATCGTTGGGAGAGCCTGGTTTGCCGTTGAGCAGGGCCTCTCTCGTATCGGTGCATCCGGTCAGCAGGACCAGCATGGTGAGCAGTCCTGCGCATGTCAGCACGGCGGCCGAGCCCGCCCGTGCGCTCTTCGCTGCGTGGTTCACGCTCCCCCAACGACCAGGGCCGCTCGGGGGAAACGTGAGTGTGGGGCCCGCGGTGGGCAGAACAGAGGGAAGGACTACCAGGAGAGGGCCGCGGCCGGGACGTCGCGCGCCCCCTTTCCGGTGCCCGTCCTCATGAGCCGCGGGAGGCGACACGGTGTCGAGCGCAGCCGAGCAGGAGGCAGTACAGGAACCGGCCGGGACGGCGGTGGAGCCCGGTCAGCCATCCGGGCGGGCCGCGCCCGTCACCGTACGTACGGAGGTCACGGGTACGGAGGCCGTGCGCGCCGAGCCCCGCGCGCCCGTCGTGTGGCCCGGGGCGCCTATGCCGCTCGGGGCCCGCTTCCGGGTCGGTCCGGACGGGGTGGCGGGCACCAACTTCGCGCTCTGGGCGGGCGGGGCCGAGGCGGTCGAGCTGTGCCTCTTCGACGAGGACGGCAACGAGACCCGCTGCCCGCTCACCGAGCTGACCCACGAGATCTGGCACGGTTTCGTGCCGGGCATCCGGGCCGGTCAGCGGTACGGCTACCGGGTGCACGGCCGCTGGGACCCGTGGACGGGCGCCCGCTGGAACGCGGCCAAGCTGCTCCTGGACCCGTACGCCCGTGCGGTCGACGGCACCTTCACCCTGCCACCCGAGGTGTACGGCCATATGAGGGACTGGCCGGACCAGCATGTCGCCGACACCGTGCGCGACGACCGGGACTCGGCTCCGTACGTCCCCAAGGGTGTGGTCGTCCACGATGACGACGACTGGGTGGAGGACCGCCGCCCCAAGACCCCGTGGGCGGACTCGGTCATCTACGAACTCCACGTACGCGGCTTCACCAAGCTCCACCCGGACATCCCGCCCGAGCTGCGCGGCACGTACGCCGGGCTCGCGCACCCGGCCGCGATCGACCACCTGACGCGGCTCGGAGTGACGGCCGTCGAACTCCTCCCGGTCCACCAGTTCGCCCACGAGGACCATCTGCTGCGGCGCGGGCTGCACAACTACTGGGGCTACAACTCGATCGGCTACTTCGCCCCGCACGCCGACTACTCCGCCTCCGGCTCGGCGGGCGGGCAGGTCGGCGAGTTCAAGCGGATGGTGCACGCCCTGCACAGCGCCGGGATCGAGGTCATCCTCGACGTCGTCTACAACCACACCGCCGAGGCCGGTGAGCTGGGCCCGATGCTCTCGCTGCGCGGCATCGACAACCGCGGCTACTACCGCCTCCAGCACGACCCCCGCCGCTACGCCGACTACACCGGCTGCGGCAACACCCTGCACGTCGTCCAGCCCCAGGTGCTGCGGCTCATCACCGACTCGCTGCGCTACTGGGTCACCGAGATGGGCGTCGACGGCTTCCGCTTCGACCTGGCGGCGGCGCTCGCCCGCTCGATGCACGACGTCGACATGCTCTCCCCGTTCCTCGCGGTCATCGCCCAGGACCCGGTGCTGCGCCGGGTCAAGCTGATCGCCGAGCCGTGGGACGTGGGCAACGGCGGCTACCAGGTAGGTGCCTTCCCTCCTCTCTGGACCGAGTGGAACGACCGCTACCGGGACGCCGTACGGGACTTCTGGCGCGGCGCGCTCCCCGACGTACGGGATCTCGGCTACCGGCTGACCGGCTCCAGCGACCTGTACGCGTGGGGCGGCCGCCGCCCGTACGCCTCGGTCAACTTCGTCACCGCGCACGACGGGTTCACCCTGCGCGACCTGGTCTCCTACGAGCACAAGCACAACGAGGCCAACGGGGAGGGCAACCGGGACGGGACGAGCGACAACCGGGCGTGGAACTGCGGGGCCGAGGGCGAGAGCGACGACCCGGAGATCAACGCGCTGCGCCGCCGCCAGCTCCGCAACCTGCTCACCACGCTGCTGCTCTCCACCGGGGTGCCGATGCTGGTGGCGGGCGACGAGATGGGCCGGACGCAGGGCGGCAACAACAACGCCTACTGCCAGGACAACGAGATCGGCTGGCTGGACTGGTCACTGCTCGAACAGCCCGAATGGCGGGAGCTGACCGAGCTGACGGCCCGGGTGCTGAAGCTGCGCCAGACCCATCCGGTGCTGCGCCGCCGCGCGTTCTTCTCCGGCCGGGCCCAGGCGCCGGACGGGCTGCGGGACCTGGCGTGGTTCACCCGGGACGGCCGGGAGATGACGGAGGGCGACTGGTACGCGCCCGCCGCCACGCTCGGCCTCTACCTCTCGGGCCGGGACATCCCGGGGCGGGACGCGCGGGGCGAGCCGGTCACCGACGACAGCTTCCTCGCCGTCCTGCACGCGGGCGCGGAACCGGTGGCCTTCGAGTTGCCGGGAGCCCCGTGGGCGGCGGCGTACGAACTGGTCCTGGACACCTCCCGGGAGGACCAGGCCGAACCGCCCGGCACGGTCCTCGAAGGCGGTACGGAGCTGACCGTCCCGGCCCGCTCGGTGCTGCTGCTGCGGGTGACGGCCTGAGGGGCGGCGCGGAAGCCGGTCGCCGGCCCCGGTAGCGCGGGATTCGGCGGAGCTCGACCAGCCGGATCAGGCCATTTCAGCCATGGCCCGTCGGCGCCGGCGGCGCTCCCGTCGGCGCGCGCGGGTGCCGTTTCGGGTCAGCGGCGCCACACGGCCACGGCCGCCGCGGCCGCCGCCAGGAACAGGCAGCCCATTCGCGTACGGAACGCGGCCCCCCGGTTCTCGACGTGGCCCCCCAGGGGCGTACCCGGGTGCTTGCGGGCGTAGTGGCCGACCAGTTGGCGCTGCCCCTCCGCCTTCTCCAGCCAGAGGGTCCTGAAGTCGCATTCGCCGCACCAGTAGCGGTTGGTCACGTCGATTCCCTGTCTTTCTCCGGGCGGCCGGGGGCTGTTCCCGTCCACGGTGGTCCCGGTGAGGGTGACCGGCCAGGTCAGGCCACCGGCCATCGATGGCCGGTGGGGCGCCGGCCGGGCACCGGTAGGCTCTCCGCCGCCGAACGGGGGGAGTGGGCGGATGGCGGAGAACGTCGGCACGTTGCTGCGCAGGCTGCGCGACCGGGCGAACCTGACGCAGGAGCAGGTGGCGCACCGGTCCGGGGTCAGCGAGCGCACCATTCGCCGGCTGGAGAGCGGCGGGTCCATGAGCCACCGCACGGACACGCTGAACCGCCTCGCCGACGCGCTGGAGCTCGGCGAGGGCGACCGGCTCCTGCTGGCGGCGACCCTGGCCGGCGGCCCGGCGGACCCCGGGTCAGGCACGGGGCCCGGGACCGCAGCCGCAGACCCGCCCGGTGCGTCGTCGCCGGGTCCCGCCCCGCCCGGAGCCTTGTCGCAGAGCCCCGCCCCGGCCGGAGCCTCGTCGCCAAGCCCCGTCCCGGCCGGGCGCGAGCCGGGGCACCGGGCACCGCCGGTCCCCGAGGCGCTCGCCGACGCCGTACGGGACCTGGCGACCGAGGTCCGGCGCCGCTGGCGCCGCGAGGAGGAGCAGCGGCGCGTCCACGACCCCTTTCCGCTGCCCGTGCGGTGGACCTCCGCACCGGCGGCCCTGGTGGACCGGGCGGAGAACATCCAGCGGCTCGGACCGGGTGAGGAGCTGGGCCGGGTCGATCTCGAAGGGGACCTGAGGAGCACCGCCGACGTCTACCGCAGGATCCCCTCCGGGCGGCTGGTGGTGCTCGGCAGGGCCGGGTCGGGCAAGTCGGTCCTGACGATCCGGCTGGCCCTCGATCTGCTCGATCCGGCGGCCCCGTACGGGCGGGTCCCGGTGATCTTCAGCGTCGGCTCCTGGGACCCGTCGGCGACTGCGCTGCGGGACTGGATGATCGGCCGGCTGCTGCGGGACCACCCGCATCTCTCCCGCCGCTCGTCCGGCGGGGCGACGCTCGCGGCCGCGCTCATCGACGCCGATCTGGTCCTCCCGGTCCTGGACGGCTTCGACGAGATCGCCGAAGGGCTGCGGCCCGAGGCCCTGGACGCGCTCAACGCGTCCTCCTTACCGCTCGTCCTCACCAGCCGGCGCGAGGAGTACGCCGAAGCGGTGCGGGCGGCGCGGTCCCCGCTCGTCTGGGCCGGGGCGGTGGAGCTCACCGACCTCACCCCCGACGACCTGGCGGACTACCTGCCCCGCACCGCCCGCGCCGTGGGCCGGGCCGACGACGACCTGTCCGAGGCACCGGCCGCGCGAGGGTCGATGTGGGACGCCGTCCTCGCGGAGCTGCGCGGGAGCGGGGACAGCAGGGACAGCAGGGACAGCGGGGACAGCGAGGGCAGCGGAGATGGCGAGGGCAGCGGGGGCCCGGCGCCCACCCGGCCGGCCGCGACCCGGCTGGCCGCGGTGCTCGCCACGCCCCTCATGGTCGTCCTGGCCCGCACGCTGTACAGCGAGAGCGCGTCGCGGGACCCCGCCGAACTGCTGGACCCCGTCCGCTTCCCCTCGGTCCGGAGCCTGGAGGAACACCTGCTGGCGGGGTTCGTACCGGCCGTCTACCGGCGCCGCGCCCCGGAGCGGGACTCCGGGGGACGGCGGCCGAAGACCCCGTACGCCGATCCCGCGAAGGCCGAGCGGCGGCTCGGCCACCTCGCGCACCACCTGGTCCGCCTCGACCACGAGCGGCAGGACCTGGCGTGGTGGCGGCTGGGCCGTTCGCTGTCGCGCTGGTCGCGGACCTGGGCCTTCACCCTGGCCACCGCCGTGAGCGTCACGCTGGCGGTCTGGATCGTCGGGCTGCTGCTCAACCCGCTGACCCTCGGGGCGGTGCTGCTGCAAGGGCTCCTGATGGGGCCGGCCGCCGGTCTCACCTTCGGCGCAGTCTACGCGCTCACCGACCGGTACAGCGGGGAGGCCTTCGAACCGACCCGGGTCCGGCTCACGCTGCGTTTCGCACACGGTGGTCCCGTCCACCGGCCGCTGCGCTCCGTGGCCCTGCGTTCCGTGCAAGGTCTGCTCGGCGGCACGGTGGCGGGCTTCGGGTGCGCGTGCGCCCTCACCCTCGAACGGGCGCTGGTCCAGCGGATACCGCTGCTCGATCAGGACGTCGTCGTCGGCACCCTGCCCAACATGGTGATCTTCGGGCTCATCTTCGGCTCGGCCGGTGGCCTCGTCTTCGGTGCCATGGGGCTGCTCGAAGCGCCGGTGGACGTCCATACGGCGGCCACGCCCGTCAGTCTGCTGGCCGCGAACCGGGCGACGGCCGCCCGGCAGTTCCTCATCCTGGCACCGGCCCTGAGCGTGACCATCGCCGTCGGCGGATACCTGATCGTCGAGCTGCTCCGCGGGGTGATGGGGCCGCTCCACTGGGAGGTGGCGGACAGCGTGCTGTTCGGGGCCGCCTGCGGACTCGGCGGCGCGGCCTCGTACGTGCTCACCTTCACCGCGTGGGGCCAGTGGCTCGTGCTCGCGCGCATCTGGCTGCCGCTGGCGGGGCGCCTCCCCTGGGACCCCGCGGCCTTCCTGGACGACGCCTACCGCCGCGGGGTGCTCCGCCAGACCGGGGCGGTCTACCAGTTCCGTCATGCCCGGCTCCAGCACCATCTGGGACGGGTCTTCCGCGAGCGGCACCCGGACTTCGCCCCCACCGCGTTCGACCGGTCAGCGATGGCCGGTCGTTTGGCCTGTCGGCCCGGCGTACGGGACACCAGCATCGAACCGTCCGGTTCCCGGCGGCCACCGCCTCGCGAACCACCCTCGACCGAAGGTTCCCGATGAAGTCCCTGCGCCTCACCGCGATCGGCGCGGTCCTCGCGCTCGCTCCCCTGACGGGTGCCGGCCTCGCGCACGCGACGGCCCCGGCCGCCCTCTTCTCGACCGCCGTCTCTGCTTCCGTCCCGGTGTTCACCGACGGCCACGGCCTGACCGTGGTGCCCGGCGGGACGGAGGTGCACAGCCCCACCGACCTCACCCTCACCGTCACCACCGGCCAGCTGTCCGGGAAGCACACGATCCGCGTCCTGCTGCCCTCCGGGTACGGGAGCGACCCCGACCGGCGCTGGCCGGTCACGTACTTCCTGCACGGAGGCGGCGGCACCGTGAACGACGTCGTGGCCGCCCCCGCGCTGCGTTCGGATTCGATGATCACCGTGGTGCCGGACGGCGGCCTGAAGGGCTGGTACGCGAACTGGGTGATGCAGAACACCGCGGAGGGCAAGGCGAACTGGGAGACCTTCCACCTCACCCAGGTCGTGCCGTTCATCGACGCCAACCTCCGCACCCGCGCCGACCGGGACCACCGGGCCGTCGTCGGCCTCTCCATGGGCGGCTTCGGCGCGCTGCACTACGCCCAGGCCCGCCCCGACCTGTTCGGCCACGTGGCCGCGCTCTCGGGCGGCATCGACTTCGGCCTGTGGCAGGTCCGGGCCGCCGTCCTGGCCACCGAGCTCAACGTCACGGGCGCCTGGTGCGCGGTGAGCAGCTCCTCCAGTTCCTCCGGCTCCGGCGAGTGCACCGGATACGGCCCCTACGTGGACAGCGACGCGATCTTCGGCTCCCCGTACCCGGTCTTCGGGGCGGACCGGGTGTGGAACGCGGTCGACCCGGCCGCGCCGTCGAACCTGGCCAAGCTGTCCCGTACCGGCATCACCCTCTACACGGGCGACAACGACCTCATCGACGTCCACACCGCGGCGGCCTCCACCACCGTCAAGTCCCGCCTGGACCAGCTGAAGATCCCCAGCCGCCTGGTGAACTACGGCGACGGCAGCTCGCTCTCGTCCACCTGCAACGGCGGGCACAACTACGGCTGCTGGGCTCCGGCCTTCACCGACTACGTCCCGCGTCTCACGGCAGCGTTCGCGTCCGCCGGCTGACCCCCCGGGAGAAGAAGAACCATGCCTGAACCACGTGTTCACGCGCGCCTCACCCGGGCGGGACACCTGCTGGCGGTGCTGGGGCTCGCCCTGGCCCTCGTCGGCGGGGGTACGGTCCCCGACGCCCAGGCGGCCCCCACGCCCAAGCCGGCCCCGCCAGGAAGCGACGTACGCCCGCCCGGGGCGGCGGACGGGCTGAACCTGTCCCGGCTGAAGGGCGTCGAGAACCCCCTGCTGCACCCCCTGCTCCTGCCCGTGGCCGACCTGCGCCAGGAGCTCTACCGCGGGCTGCTGGCCAAGGGCCAGAAGGCAGCCGCCGAAGACGCCTTCGCCAACTACCGCAACGGGGCCGTGGAGTTCATCGACCCCACCCTGGTGGATTTCAAGACGTGGGAGGAGATGCGGAACGACACCGTCGAGCCCAATCTCGACGGGCAGTTCTGGCGCTTCTCCCTGGTGCGGCTCGACTCGGTGGCGGCGTTCCTCGACCCGAAGGCGGTCGCCCGGATCCGGAAGGAATCCGGCCCCCAGCTCATCGCCATGAGCACGCTGAACGTCCTCTCCGGTGAGAGGGACGGGGGCACCACGCAGGAGAAGTCCATCCACTCCGAGGTGCTGCTCGATCAGCTCCGTACCGCCCACAAGATCCCGGATGCCGCGCGCCTCTACTCCACCTCGGAGCGCCAGCAATGCGAGCGGGGGTGCTCCCACCTGCACCCCCGGTCCCTGCCGACGGGATTCGGCTGGCCGTACGGGCTCTCCACGCGGGCGATGGAACTCAGAGCACAGCGATTCGCGCAGATCGACGCAAGTGACGCCACACCGCGGCAGCGCACGAAACTGAAGAAGCAGGTCGATGAGCGCCTGGAAGAGGACCGTTCCCTGCTCAACGCCAAGACGAAGCAGCAGCTCGGCCACGCCCTGGACCAGGTCAAGACACTGGCCGACTCCGACCGGGACAAGACCGTCAGCGCTCTCGTAGGGATGTTCCGCACCGACGCCACCCGCAGGTGCCCGCCCTCGTCCTCCGCCGGACGGCCCCCGGGCCGCGGCGCGCCCGGAGTGGCGGCGCCCGTGATGGCGCTCCGCGCCGCCGCGCCCTGCGGCGAGGCCGAGGAGGAGGACCGGGTACGGCCCGGCGCCACGGCGACGGGGCTCGGCCAGGCGCTCGCGGGTTCCGCCATGGACCCCGGAGGCATCGACTTCACCTCCATGGAGCTGCGCTACCTCGCCGACCCGGGCGACGGCAGCGGTCTGCAGTACGCCTTCGAGGCGGGCCGCGACCCGTGGCGCGGCGACGCGCGGACCAGCACCGGCCTGAGCGCGGCCACCCTCAGCTCGGACGCCTTCTTCGTCTGGCTGTCGCTGCGCCCCCAGGACTTCTGGGTCAACCTCAACCCCGACGAGCCCGACCGCATCGTCGACCGCGATCTCGGCACCACCGACGCGGGCCGGGTGCTGCTCCAGGCGGACCTGCTCATGAAGAAGACCGTGGGCAAGCTGATCCACCCCGACACCGGGGCGGGCAAGGACCTGTGGAACCGCATCAAGGGGCAGTGCCTGTCGTTCCGCACCTGGATCGTCCCCGCACCCGCCTCCGTACACCAGCAGGGCGACAAGCTGTACATCCTGGACGCGCCCCTGGACGTGAAGATGGAGACCCAGTACCTCAAGTCCCGGGGCGTGACGGCAGGCCAGAGCTGCCCGCGCCGGAGCAAGGCCGACGAGGAGCACAACGAACGGGTCTACCGCGACCTGGTGCTCTCCAAGCTGAAGAAGGCCATCAACACCGACCGCGACTACGCCGACCTGCGCCGCGTCTACCTGGCCCGGGTCGCTGCCGAGTGGTACCGCACCCTCAGCCGGACCAGGGAGACCACCTACGGCTCGCTGATCGACCGCGGCGACGCGGACGCCTGGCGGACGAAGACGTCGTGGAAGCCCACCGACACGTTCGACGCGTTCGTACGGTCCTACACCAAGGGCGAGTTCAAGGTCACCCGGCGCGCCACCCGGGGCAACGCGGAGTACGTCACCACCTACACGTACGGCGGTGTGGACCTCACCCGGGTGCCGATGCGCAACGCCCCGTCGGCGGAGTTCGCCGCGCAGGTGGAGCGGTCGCTGCGCGCGTCGGACACACCGGGGACGGGCCGGACGGCGTGGCTCGGCGCGCCCACACCCCGGCAGGCCGCCGGACTGGGCGAGCCGGCCGGCGGGCTGTCGAACTCCGCTCTGGCCCTGCGTCTCCTGCCCGCGCTCCTGGTGCCCGTCGCCGGATTGCTGTGGTGGCGCAGACGCCGCCTCAACGGCGCCGGTGCCAGTCCTCTCCGCCGCGCTGTCGCGTCGGCTCCGCGCTCGCCCCTGTGGTCACGTACTCGGAGGTCCCGATGAGCTACTTCGGCCCTGAACCGCCCGATCCGGCCGGGCACCCTGACCGTCCCGACAGCCCCGGCCCGGATCGGCAGCCGCCGCGGCGGCTCATGGCGGTCGTGGGCGGCCTCGGGGCGGCCGCGATCGTGCTCGGTGCCCTCGTGGGATTCACGAACGACCCGCCGATCCCGCTGCCGGAGAGGATGCCGACCATGCCGTCCCGCCCGGGCATGGCCCCACCGCCCTCGGGATGGCCGACGGAGCTGCCGTCGGACTTCCCGACGGAGCTGCCCTCGGACTTCCCCACGGACTTCCCGACGGGTCTGCCCTCCGACTTCCCCACGGACTTCCCGACCGGTCTGCCCTCGGACTTCCCCACGGATTTCCCGACGGGTCTGCCCTCCGACTTCCCCACAGACTTCCCCACCGCACCCCCCGGGCCCGCCCCGCAGGGAGGTACCCCATGACCTCGCCCGACTCCGTCGTCCCCTCACCCCCGCCCCGCCCGCCGGACCCGTTCCGGCGCCCCTGGCACATCGCTCTGGGCATCGCACTCGTCCTCTCCGCGGCCTTCGCGACGGCACAGGTGCTGTACTGGGCAGCACCGGAGATCACGTCGCCCCTGCCGTGGATGAGGATCTATCTGCTGCCCCAGCCCCCCGCCCTCCGGCTGACCCGCGTGCTGCTGTACTCGGGCTGGGGCGTCGCCCTGGTGCTCGCGGCGGTGCTGTACGGCGCCACGCGTGCCGGCCGCGTGCGCGTCGTGCGGGTCTGCCGGGCGGCCATCCTGACCGTGCTGCTGCTGCCGTACGCCGTGATGGCGCTCGACACGCTCGCGGGGGCTCCCCTCACCGCGCTGCTGTGCCTGGCCACCTCCGCCGTGGCCCTGCTCGCCGTGCACCGGGTCCAGCTGTACCTGCGGCTCCCGGCGCGTCTGACGCTGCTGGCCTTCGCGTGGGGCGCCCTGGTCGGGTCCGGGTTCGCCATCGTGATGAGCATGTGGTTCGGCTGGTACGCGGGCGGCTACCTGCTGGACTTCGAGCGGCCGGCGGGTTCGATCCGTACCCTGCTGGCGCTGTTCGCCCTGAACGCCGACTTCTTCTCCGAGGTGGGCAAGGCGGCGGGCGTCGCACTCGTCCTGCTGGTCTTCCGGCGGTACGTGGACGGGGTGGTCTCCGGCCTCGTCCTGGGGGCGGCCTCGGGTATCGGCCTGAACCTCACCGAGACCGTGCGCTACATGGCCGAGATCGAACCGGGCCAGCCGGCGGCACAGTTCTGGACCCGCCAGGTGGTGGGCCTGCTGACCGTGCACGCCGTCTTCAGCGGGCTGGCGGGGGCGGGGTTCGGGGCCGCGCTGCGGGCGGGGCCCGGGCGGGGCAGGGTGTCCCTGTGCCTCAGCGGACTGTTGGCCGCGTTCGGCGGGCACCTGCTGTTCGACACCCTCATGCCGCTGCTGGACCGCCGGCGCCGGGACCTGTTCTCCGGTGCCGAGACGCTGGGGGTGCTGGTCGGGGTGCCGCTGGTCACCCTGGTCGCCGCGGGCCCCTTCGTGGTTCTCTGCCTCCTGCTGCTGCGGCGGGGACTACGCGATCAGGTGGCGGTGCTGCGCGCGGCGCTGCCCGTGGAGACGGCGAGCGGAACGGGCGCCGTGACACCGGCCGAGGGCGGCCTGCTGCTCTCACCGGGGCGCCGGCTGCTGCTGGAGCTCGCGGTCTGGCGACGCGACGGGACGGCGGGGCTGCGGCACCTGATCCGCCTCCAGCAGGCCCAGTTGAGGCTCCTGCACGACCCGCTGCCGCAGCGGAGCGATGAGGTGCGGCAGCTGAAGGGCCTGCCGCCGCTCACCACGCATCCGCCGCTCTCCCCGAATCCGACATTCCCCATCGACCAGGGAGTCTCCTCATGACCCGGATCTCTCGGGCCGGGCTCGTCGCCGGGCCCACCGCCCTGGTCCTCCTCCTCGCAGCGCCGGGGCAGGCGTTCGCCCAGTGCGCGGCGCCCGACTACCGGGGCGGCCGGGCGCTGCCCAGCGGGGCCTGCCCCACCGAGACCGCCGGCGTCGCGTCCGCCGTGGTGTGGATCGTCGTGGTCCTGGCGGCGCTGGCCTGGCTTGCTCTGGCGAAGCAGCGCCGGCGGACCACCACGGAGGCGGACCTGGCGCTCGTGGACGCGGGCTTCGCGGCCGGACCAGGCCAGGAGGGCGAGGAAAGCGAAGGGGGAAGCGACGGTCCGTCGCGTACGGGTCAGCCGAGGATGCCCCGGTCGTAGCCGACGGCCACGGCCGCGGCCCGGTCCTTGGTGCCGAGCTTGGCGAAGATGTGGGTGAGGTGGGTCTTCACGGTCGCCTCGCTGATGAAGAGTTCGGCGGCGATCTCCCGGTTCGTCGTGCCCTTCGCCACCAGCACCAGCACCTCGCGCTCGCGGGCCGAGAGGGTCGCGTCGGCGGGGGCCGTGGGCGTACGGACCCGGGTCATCAGCCGGGAGGCGACGGCGGGCGACAGGACGCTGCGGCCGTCGGCGGCGGCACGGACGGCGGCGAACAGCTCCTCGCGCGGGGCGTCCTTGAGCAGATAGCCGGTGGCGCCCGCCTCGATCGCGGGGAGCGTGTCGGAGTCGGTGTCGTACGTCGTCAGCACCAGGACCTGGGAACGGGCGCCGCGCCGGGTCAGCTCGGCGATGGCGGCCACTCCCCCGCCGCCGGGCATCCGCAGGTCCATCAGGACCACGTCCGGGTCGTGGCGTTCGACCACGGCGAGGGCGTCGACGCCGTCGGCCGCCTCGCCGAGGACGTCGAAGCCGGGTTCGGCGGTGAACATGCCGCGCAGGCCGTCGCGGACGACGGGGTGGTCGTCGACCAGGACCACGGTGATGGTGCGTTCGGGGGTGTGCTCGGGGTTCTCGGTCATGGCAGGGATCACCGTACGGCCGGTCGTGGCTGCCTGGCCAGAGCCGCCGTACAGCCGGTCACGCGTGCCTGACCAGGGGAACCCGGGCCGAGACCGCCGTGCCCCCGCCCGGTTCCGACTCCACCTCCACCGTGCCCGCGATGCGTTCCGCGCGGGCCCGCATGCCCCCGAGGCCGAAGCCGCCGGTGCGGTCGGCCGGTGCGGCGGCGCCCGGGTCGAAGCCGCGGCCGTCGTCCCGTACGTCCAGGGTCAGTTCGTCGTCCATGAAGGAGAGCGTCACGCCGACCCGGGAGGCCCCGGCGTGGCGGCCCGCGTTGGCCAGGGCCTCGCCCGCGATGCGCAGGAGGGTGGCGGCGACCTCGTCGTGAACGGGTTCGGCGGTGCCGGTGACGGTGAAGTCGGCCCGTACGCGGTGCTGTTCGGCCCAGGTGGCGACCGTCTTCTCCAGGGCGCCGGTCAGTTCGTCGTGCTCCAGGGCGACGGGGGCCAGGTTGTGGACGGAGCGGCGGGCCTCGCCAAGGCTGTGGCGGGCGAGGGCGGCGGCCTTCTCCAGGTGGACGCGGGCGGTCTGCGGATCGCGGTCCGTGACGGAGGTGACGACCTGGAGCTGGGCGATGATCCCGGTGAGGCCCTGGGCGAGGGTGTCGTGGATCTCGGCGGCGAGCCGGCGCCGCTCGTCGTCGACGCCTGCCTCACGGGCCTGGACGAGGAGCTGGGCGTGCAGGGCCGCGTTCTCCGCCATGGCCGCTTCCAGCCGGAGGTTGGTGCGCTCCAGCTCGGCGATGGTCGCGGCCTGGACCCGCGCCTTCTCCTCCTCCCGAAGGCCGACCTGCCAGAAGAAGAGGGCGAGGGTGGCGTTGACGACGTACAGGACGGCGAAGGCGACCCAGTTCATCAGGGAGGCGGGCGGCAGGCCGCCGCTCTGCGAACCGGCCAGGGTGACGGCGGTGGTGAGCAGCCCGGCGCGGACGAAGCGCTTGGGCAGCAGGGGCTCGACGTCGAAGTAGCTGAGCGCCGCGTAGATCGCGAAGAACGGGTTCAGCCAGGACAGGGCGAAGGCGAGGAGGGTCCGCACGGTGTAGTAGGCCACCCCGGCCGGGGCTCCCGGAGCGGTACGCGGGCGGGCCCGGCCCCACCAGATCTGGAGCCCGTACGCGGCGACGGCCAGGGCCCCGGCCGCGTACATCTCGGTGCGGGTCATGATCAGGTCGGCGGCGACGGCGCCGACCAGGACGGCGAGGGTGAGGACGGCGTAGGGCCCGTACCGGTAGAACTGCTCCCAGCGCTGCTCGGCCGTGACGGGGGCCGCCGGTCCCGGTACGGAGGGGAAGCGGCGGGGCGAGGACGTCATACGGGCAGTCTCCCCCGGCCGCACCGGGTCCACCAGGGCCGTCTCCGCCCCGCCCACACGCACGCCCGCGTCCTCACCCACGCCCACACCCACGCTCACGCCCGCGCTCACTGCCACCGGAACAATCGGCTCGCGGCGACTCCCATCACGACGGTCCACAGGGCGAGGATCCCCAGGTGGATCCAGCCCGGCCAGCTCCCGGACGCGGCCTGCTCCAACGCCTGGGAGGCGGCCCCGAACGGGGTGATCTCGACGATGCGCCGCAGGGCGTCGGGCATCGCCTGGACGGGCAGCCACACCCCGGCGCTGAACATCATCACGAGGTAGGCGCCCGTGCCGAACGCGGTGGCCGCCTTCGCCGTTCGGGACACGGCGCAGATCATGGAGCCCAGGGTCAGCGCGGCGGCGACGGCGAGCAGCAGCGCCAGCAGGTAGCCGGGGAGTTGTTCGGGCAGCGCGACCCCGTAGGCGATCCGGCCGACGGCGGTGACGAGGAGCGCGGAGGCGAGGCAGGCCGCTCCGTGCAGCAGGATCTGGGCGGAGAGCAGAGCGGAGGGCCGCACCGGAGTGACAAACATCCGGCGCAGGATGCCGCGCTCGCGGTAGGCGGTCAGCACGGGCGGCATCGCCTGGACCGCCGCCGTGATCATGGCGAGCAGGATCGAGATGGGGACGTACAGGTCGATGACGCGCCGTCCGCCGAGGTCGTCCCGCGCCTCCTTGAAGGCGGGGATGAAGCCGAGGATCACCAGGAGGACGGAGGGGAAGGCGAAGATCCAGAACAGGTTGCCCGGTTCGCGGAGGAAGAGCCGGGTCTCGGCGATCAGGACGGCGGTGGCCGGAGCGCGTCGCCGGGCGGCGCGGGGCCCGGGGGCGGTGGCCGGTGCGGTGGTGGTCTCGGTCTGCATGTCAGGCGTCCTGTCCGGTGAGGTCGAGGAAGGCTTCGTCGAGGCTGGTCTCGGTGATGCGCAGCCGCCGGGCGGTGACGCCGAGTCCGGCGAGCAGGGAGACGAACGGGGTGACCGTCTCGTCGGTGCCGTGCACCGTGAGCGCCCCCTCGCGGTCGGGCGGGGTCACGGACGCGACGCCGGGCAGCGCGGTGAGCCTGGCGAGGTCGGGGCCGGTGAGCGCGGGAGAGGGCACGAAGGAGATGACCGTGGAGCCGGTGGCCTGCCGGATCAGCCCGGCCGGGGTGTCCAGGGCGACGACCTTCCCCCGGTCGATGACGGCGATCCGGTCGCAGAGGCGCTGGGCCTCCTCCATGAAGTGGGTGACGAGCAGGACGGTCACCCCGCCGTCGCGGATCTCCTCGATGAGCTTCCAGGTGTCGCGGCGGGCCCGCGGGTCGAGGCCGGTGGTCAGCTCGTCGAGGACGACGACCTTCGGGTCGCCGATCAGGGCGAGGGCGATGAACAGCCGCTGCTTCTGGCCGCCGGAGAGCTTGGCGAAGCGGGTGGAGAGCTTCTCGTCGAGGCCGAGCCGGGCGGCGAGCGGGCGCCAGTCGGCGGGGGCCGGGTAGAAGGAGGCGTAGAGCTCCAGCGCCTCCCGTACGGTCAGTTTGGCCTGGAGCTCGCTCTCCTGGAGCTGGGCGCCGAGCAGCCGCGTCACCCGGTCGTGGTCGGCGACGGGGTCGAGCCCGGCGACCTTGATCGTGCCCGCGTCGGGGATGCGCAGCCCCTCCACGCACTCGACGGTGGTGGTCTTGCCCGCCCCGTTGGGACCGAGGATGCCGAAGATCTCCCCCTCCTCGACGGAGAAGGAGACGCCGTCGACCACGTGGCGGCCCGCGTAGGTCTTGCGCACCTCGTTGACTTCGATGATTGCCATGCCCCCAGGGTTCCGGCGGGCGGCGGCGGGCGGTATCCGTCATCACGCTCGACGCTCCATCGACCGATCGGTTGACCCGGGCCTACGACCCCGGGACCAGGCGGGCCCCGGCCGAAATGGGGAGGACCGATGTCAGTGGTGAAACGTAGAGTCGGTTCTGATGCCCCAAAAGCCTGCAGAGCACACGGACCGGTCCGCCGTGCGCTCCCTCCTGCGTCTGTGGCCCTATGTCCGCCCGGTACGGGTCCGTCTCCTCACCGCCGCCTTCGTGGCGATCCTGGCGTCCTGTCTGTCGCTGGTGATCCCGCTGATCCTGAAGTGGATGGTGGACGGGCCCGTCGCCGACCGGGACCCGGGCGGCGTGTGGCTGGGCGCGCTGTATCTGCTGCTGCTCGGGATCGCGGAGGCCGTGCTGTTCGGGTTCCGGCGGTGGCTGGTGGCGCGTCCGCTGGCCGGGGTCGAGGCGTCGATGCGGGCCGACCTCTACCGCCATCTGCAACGGCTTCCGGTGGCCTTCCACGACCGGTGGCCCTCGGGCCAGCTGCTGTCGCGCGGGACGACGGACCTGATGCTGCTGCGGATGTTCCTGGCGTTCCCGCTGACCTTCCTGGTCGTCAACGCGGCGACGATCCTGGTCGGTTTCCTCATCCTGTTCGCCCAGGACTGGTCGCTCGGTCTGGTGCTGCTGGCGCCCGCGGTGCCGCTGATCATCCTGTGCTCGGTGTTCGAGACGAAGTACTCGCTGGTGGCGCGCAAGGCGCAGGACCAGGTCGGCGATCTGACCACGGTCGTCGAGGAGAGCGTGCTCGGCATCCGGATCGTCAAGGGCTTCGGCCGCCACCGCAGCCAGGCGAAGGCGTTCAAAGCGCTCTCGCAACGGCTGCGCTCCACGGAGCTGGGCAAGGCGCGGCTGCTCGCCGGGATCTGGGCGCTCATCACCACCATCCCGGAGCTGGCGATCGGGGCGGCGCTGGTGCTCGGCACGGTCCAGGTGGCGGACGGCTCGCTGTCGGCGGGCACCCTGGTCGCCTTCCTCTCTACCGCGCTCGCGCTGCGGTGGCCGGTGGAGTCGATCGGGTTCCTGCTGGCGATGAGCCAGGAGGCGGCGACCGCGACCGACCGGTACTTCGAGGTGATGGACGCGGCGGAGGAGGACACGGCGGGCGCCCGCGTGAAGGCGCCCGAGGCTCCCGCCGGGATGGTGTTCGAGGGCGTGGAGTTCCGCTACCCGGACGCCGAGCCGGGCTCGCCGCCGGTCCTCGCCCGGATCGACCTGCATGTGCGGCCCGGCGAGACGATGGCCCTGGTGGGCGGTACGGGCTCCGGCAAGACGACGCTCACCGCGCTGGTCCCCCGGCTGCACGAGGTGACCGGCGGGCGGATCGCGCTGGACGGCGAGGACATCGCCACGATGGAGCGCTCGCGGCTGCGGGAGCTGGTGTCGGTGGCGTTCGAGGAGCCGACGCTGTTCTCCGCGACGGTCGGCGAGAACGTGCGGATGGGGGCCGAGGGCGCGGACGAGGACCAGGTGCGCCGGGCGCTCGCGGTGGCCCAGGCCGACTTCGTGGACCGGTTGCCCCAGGGCCTGGACACGGAGGTCGGTGAGCAGGGCCTGAGCCTCTCCGGCGGCCAGCGCCAACGCCTCGCCCTGGCCCGGGCGGTGGTGGGCCGGCCGCGCTTCCTGGTGCTGGACGACCCGCTCTCGGCGCTCGACGTGCACACGGAGACGCTGGTGGAGGCGGCGCTGCGCCGGGTGCTGGAGGAGACCACGGCGGTGGTGGTGGCGCACCGGCCGTCGACCGTGATGCTGGCGGACCGGGTGGCGCTGCTGTCGGAGGGCCGGATCGCGGCGGTGGGCACGCATCAGGAGTTGCTGCGGTCGAACGCGGAGTACGCGTGGCTGATGTCGGGGGCGGAGCCTGGTGGCGGCCCCGACCCGCTGACCACCGAGAACCCCGCCCAGCAGGTACCCGTCGAGGAGGGCACCCGATGACCACGACCGCCGACGACGCCGCGCGCACCGCCTCAGGTGACGACGGCGCACCGGAGCCCGGACAGAAGGCACAGACACCCGCACCCGCCCCGGAGGTGGCCGGCGACCCCTTCGACCAGGACGACCTGCCCGCACCCCCCGGCGCGACCCGATCGCTCCTGTTCTCCCTGCTCAGGCCCATGCGCGGCCGGGTGGCGGTGGCCGCGCTGATGCTGGTCCTCCAGCAGGCGGCGATGCAGGCGGGCCCGCTGCTGGTGGCGTACGCGATCGACAGCGGGGTCCCGGCGTTCCGGGACCACGACTACGGGCCGCTGATCGCGGTCGCCGTCGGCTATCTGCTCTGCTCGGTGGGCGCGGGCGTGCTCCAGTACGCGTTCATCCGGGGCTCGGCCCGCATCAACCAGGACGCGCTGCTGGACCTGCGCGGCCGGATCTTCCGGCACGCCCAGGTGCTGAGCGTGGACTTCCACGAGCGCTACACCTCGGGGCGGCTGATCTCGCGCTCCACCACGGACGTCGAATCGCTCCAGGAGCTGCTGAGCGAAGGGCTCCAGGAGCTGATCACCGTCGTCCTCTCCTTCGTGTCGATCGGGCTGGTCCTGCTCTGGCTGGACCTCGGCATAGGAGGGATCGCCGTGCTCTCCTTCGTACCGCTGTATCTGCTGGTACGGCTCTACCGGCGGCGGGCGGCCGTGGTGTACGGGGCCAGGTCCACGGCCATCGCCTCGGTGATCGTCAAGTTCGCGGAGACCATGAACGGCATCCGGCCGGTCCAGGCGTTCCGCCGGGAGCGGTCCAACGACACCGCGTTCTCCTCGCTCAACCACGTGCACGAGCGGCGCAACGGTGACACGCTGCTGGAGATGGCGCGTTACGTGGTCGGCTCGCGGCTGGTCGCGAACACGGCGGTCGCCGGGATGGTCCTGTGGGGCGCCTACCGGGTGGCCGACGGGACGCTGGCGCTCGGGGTGCTGGCGGCGGCGGTGCTGTATCTGCGCCGGCTCTACGACCCGATCGACCGGCTGGGGATGTTCCTCAACTCCTACCAGTCGGCGGCGGCCTCGCTGGAGAAGATCGCCGGCCTGCTGGCCCAGACCCCGACGGTCCCGGTGCCGGCGGACCCGAAGGAGCTGCCCGCCCGCTCCGACGGCCGCCCGGGCCGCGAGGTCGTCTTCGACGGGGTGCGGTTCGCCTACCGTACGGGCGGCGAGGTGCTGCCCACGTTCGACCTGCGCATCCCGGCGGGCGCCACGGTGGCGGTCGTCGGCTCGACGGGCGCGGGCAAGTCGACCCTGGCCAAGCTGCTGGCCCGCTTCTACGACCCGACCGACGGCCGCGTGCTGCTGGACGGGGTGGACCTGCGGGACCTGGCCACGGCCGAGCTGCGCAAGGGCGTGGTGATGGTGACCCAGGAGGCGTTCCTGTTCTCCGGGACGGTCGCGGAGAACATCGCGATCGGCCGGCCGGACGCCACCCCGGACGAGATCGAGCGGGCGGCGAAGGCGATCGGCGCGCACGACTTCATCGCCGCGCTGCCCGAGGGCTACGACACCGACGTACGCAAGCGGGGCGGCCGGATCTCGGCGGGCCAGCGCCAGTTGGTCGCCTTCGCCCGCGCCCTGCTGGCGGACCCGGCGGTCCTGATCCTCGACGAGGCGACCAGCTCCCTGGACATCCCCGGCGAGCGGGCGGTGCAGCGCGCCATGGACACGGTGCTGCACGGCCGCACGGCGGTGGTGATCGCCCACCGCCTGTCCACGGTGGAGATCGCGGACCGGGTGCTGGTGATGGAGGGCGGCCGCATCGTGGAGGACGGCGCGCCCGCCGAACTCATCGGCGGCACGGGGCGGTTCGCGGGGCTGCACCGGACGTGGAAGGACAGCCTGGTCTGAGGGTCGGCCGGTGATCGGCTGGACCGGTCGGCGGGGCGTTCGGGAAACTGATGGTTCAGCGGTGCGCACCGCACCTGGCGAGGGGGCCCGATCGCATGCTCGACCTGCTGGACGACCGATTCCGGCTGACCGCGCGGCCACCGGCCGACGGTGAGGAGGGGTATCTGAAGGCGTGGGACCAGCAGCGCAGGCGTTCCGTGGAGTTGAAGCTGCTGGTGGACCCTCCCGTGGCGCCCGGCGACCCGGCCCGGGAGGAGGTGTTCGCGGAGGCGGCCCGGAACGCGCTGGGGATAGCGGCGCCGCATCTGACCGACGTCCATGACTGCGGGCAGGGCACCGTGGACGGCAGGTCCGCGAGGTATCTCGTGCTGGCGCCCCTGCTCGACGACACGGTGGCGGAGTCGTCGCGGAACGAGCCGCCGGAGCTGGCCACCGTGCTGGAGTGGGGCGTCCAGCTGTGCGGGGCGCTGGAGCGGGTGCACCGGGCCGGGCAGGTGCACGCGGACCTGCGTCCCGACAACGTGTTCCGCAAGAAGGGCGCGGTCACCCTGGGGGCGCCGAGCATCGCCCGGCTCGCCGCGCGGCCCGTCCCCGGCGGCGCGGTGCACTACACCTCACCCGAGGTGGCGGCCGGGCACGGTGAGGTCGGGCCGCACTCCGACCTCTACTCGCTGGGCTGTCTCCTGCACTTCCTCGTCACGGGCCGTCCGCCCTTCACGGGCAGTCGCGAAGAGGTGCTCGAACTGCTCCGCGCGAGCGAGCCCGATCCGTCCTGGCTCCACGCTCCGATGGTCCCGCAACGGCTCGACCGCCTCCTGCGGGAACTCCTGGAGAAGGATCCGGGGCGCCGCCCCGCCGACGCCGCCGAAGTCGCCCGCAGGCTACGGGAGATCGCGGACGGGCCACTGCCGAGGACCGCCCATCCGCCGGTGCCGAGCGCCTCGTCCACCCCGCCCTCCTCCCGCTCCTCCCACTCCTCCCACTCCTCCCCGGACGCGGGCGCGGGCGTCGCCACGGCGATGTTCGAGCCGGGCCCGGCCGGGGTCGATACGGCGGTGCCATCCCTCGCCACCGTGCTGATCTGCCTGTCCGTCGCGGGCGCCACCGGGGGCGTGCTGAGCGCGCTCACCTCCGTGGGCCTCCCCGCGGCGGCGGGACTCACCGCGCTCGCCCTGGCGCTCTGGTTCGGGTTCGCCCACCTCGCCCTGGGGCTGCGGCGTCAACAGACGGGCGCGTTGCAGAGCCTGGGGTGCGGCATGTTCCTGGCCTTCGCGGGTGTCAGCGCGGTGGCCGTGGCGCGGCTGCCCTGGTCCTGGTGGGCGGCCCTGCCCGTCGGTCTGCTGATCGCCGCCGCCACCAGTTTCCTCGCACTCATCGCCTATGCCGGGCTCGTCGGCTCCCCGCACGGGATCTTCCACTCGTACGGATACCCGTGGGCGCTCTCCCAGTACGCCGGGGCCGGGGCCGCCGTCATCGCCCTCGTCACCGGTGCGGCCGTGCGGTACGGGCAGGACGCCCCGTGGGACCGGGCCGTCATGTCAGGGCTGGGCGCCTGGCTCGGCGCGGGCCTCGCCCTGGCCCTCGTACTGATCGGGTATCGCGGGCGCCGGCCCGGCCTGTGACCCCGCCCCCGGCCGTCCGGCCCCCGCCAGCTCCGCGAGGTACCGGGGGATACGGCGTACGAGCGGTTCTCCGGGCCCCAGGAAGCGCTCCGCGTCGGCGGCGGCGGTCGTGAGCAGCGAGACGGCGCGATGCGTGTCCCCCGTCGCCGCATACGTACGGGCCAGCGCGGTGCGCGCCGCCACCGTGACACCGCCGCGCCGCCCGCAGTGCGCCTCGGCGTCGTAGAGGGCTCCCTCCAGCAGGGACACCGCTCGTTCCAGGTCGCCGCTCTCCCGGTACGCGCTCGCGCGGTCGACGCGTGCGACCAGAACCGGGGCCGGGCGCACGCCTGCGGCCGACTCCAGTTCCAGGAGGGCCCGCTCCAGCAGGGGCACCGCACGCCGCGTGTCACCGGCCGCCAGCAGCGCCCGCCCCAGCAGTTGCCTGAACGCCGTGGTCTCGGCATGGCTCCCGCCGAAGACGTCCTCCGCCAGCGCCAGGCCTTCCTCCAGGAAGGGGACCGCCCGCTCCTCCTCCCCCGCCCCCATCAGGGCCACCGCGAACGCCCTCTTCAGGTGCAGGACGTCCGGGTGGCGGTCGCCACGAGCGGTGATCCAGTCGGCGAGGCTCTCCTCGTGGAGGGCGAGGGCCTGCTCCGGCTGCCCGGCCCCCACCGCGACGCGTGCCCGGTGGCTGCGCATCGCGGGAACGATGAGGGTCTCGTCGAAGAGGCCCCCGGCCTCGGCGATGCCGTGATCCAGCACCTCGGCGGCCCGGCCCGGCTCTCCGGCCTCCTCGTAGGTGAGCGCGAGCCCGATCCGGCAGGCGAACACCGCAGGATGCCGAGGCCCGAACAGGGCTTCCCTCCGCGCGAGGCTCTGCCGGTACAACTCGACCGCCCGGAGCGGGTCCTGCGAAGCCGCGTAGGCGTCGGCCAGGTTCTCCCGTGCGTCACAGGTGTCGGCGTCCTGCCCGCCCAGCGCCGCCTCGGCGTCGAAGAGGTTCCGCTCGAACATCGCCACGGCGTGCTCCGGCCACCCCGCCGCCTGGTACGCGGCGGCGAGCCGGCCACGTACGCCGAGCGTCCGGCGGACATCGCCGCCACCGCTCATGACGGCGGCCAGCTCCCTCGTCAGCAGCGGGATGGCCTGCTCGGGCCGCCCCAACTCCATGTAGCAGCGGGCCAGTCGGATGAGGGAGGAACCGGTGAGACCCCGCCCACGGGGTCCGCGCCGCCGGCCCTCGTGCTCCAGGCGGTCGACGGCCCGCTCCAGCTCACCCGCGTAGATCAAGGCCTCGGTGTAGTTGCTGCTCAAGGCCGTACGGGCCGGGTGGGAGCCGCCCCAGACGATGTTCCTCCGCAGCGCAGCGTCGGCCCGCTCCAGCTGCCCGAGGACGAGCGCTCCTTCCTGCGGGCGCGACCAGCGGCTGCTGTAGTTGGCGAGCCGCACCAGGAGCACGGCGGTGTCCACCCCGTCGTCCGCCGGGCCGGCCAGCCGGAGAAGCGCCTCCAGGTGCGGCACCAACTCCCGTTCGCGCACCCATCCACGGGTGTCGTCCGGGACATCCAGAACCGCTCCCAGCAACAGCTCCACGGCCTCCTGCCGGGCGGCCCGCACACTCCGCCCTCGCGCCGGATCCGGGGTGCGGGCGACACTCTGGACCAGGCGGTGCACCTTCACCGACTCCCGGTCGAGCTTGATGAGGCTGTACGCGTGGAGCACCCCGAGCGCCCGGTCGATCTCCGGTCCGGTCAGCTCCCGGTGCGCGGTACGGCCACGTTCCTTCACCCATCCGGCGCGCTGCGCCCACCGCCGCCGCGCGTACGGGAGGGTCCAGCCCCACAGCCGCCGCGCCGTCCGCCCGGAAGGCGCCGACCTGTCCTCGCGAAGCCGGCCGAGGAGGCTGCGCGGCACCTGGTCCGGCGCGAACCAGGACAGCACCCGCAGGACGTAGGTGGCGTACGGGTTCTCGTCCTGGGCGGCGCGGAGCGAGTGCTGCCAGACGCGGGCGACGGTCCGCTCGTGCTCGTCGCGGCGCGGCCCGATGGCGAGTGGATCCGCCGAGGGGTCCCGCAGCAGCGCCAGATAGCCGGACGGGTCGGTCCTGGTCTGGTTCAGGTACGCCGCCGCCTGCTCCAGGGCGAGCGGGAGGCAGCCCAGCTCTCCCGCCAGCTCGCGGAACCGGGCGCGCTCGCCCCCGTCGACCACCAGGCGCTCCAGGAACTCCACGGCCGCGTCCTCGGGCAGCTCGTCCAGGGCCAGTGTTCCGCACCGCGCGTGCCAGCCCGTGGCCTGCCGGGTGGTGATCAGGATGCGGCCGCCGACGAGGGAGCCCAGCAGGGCGTCGACGTCCGCCGGCCGCTCGGCGTTGTCCAGGATGAGCAGCCAGCCGCCGTGGCCCTGGAGCCAGTTCTTCGCCCAGGCGGCCCGCTGGTCCGGCGAGAGCCCGCTCGGCTCCAGGAGGTGGTTGAGGTCGTCGGCGAAGGCGGCCAGCGCGGCGGTCATGCCGACGGGGCTGTCCGCCGGGAGCCGCAGGATCGGGTTGTGGTCCTCGCGGTACCGGTAGGCGTACTCCAGCGCGAGAGCGGTCTTGCCGACGCCTCCCATGCCGTGGATGACCACGGCGGTACGGCCGTCCTCGGGCCGCAGCGCGTCACGCAGGCGGGCGAGTTCCCGCTCGCGTCCGACGAACACCTGGTTCCGGGGCTCCGACAGGCGGATGAGCCCGTCGTGGGCCGCCACCTCGGCCGTGGGCAGAAAGGGCAGGTGGGTGTGGTGCTGGATGAGCCCGAAGTTGTACTTCACCGCCGTGGAGCCGATGCCGGAGGCGATGAACTGCTCCGGCCGTTCCTCCGATGCCACAGCGCCTCACCGCTCGACGGTCACATCGCCACCGGTACTGATCACCCCGTGGTTCACCCTCGCCGTCACGGCCCCCTGGCCGGAGGCCACGTACGACTCGTTCGGCCGCACCGGAGACGGCAGCAACTCCGCCAGGTCGCGGGCCAGTTCGTCGTCCTCCCGGAGCAGCCGCCTGATCTCGGCGCGCAGCCCCGCCTGGGCCTCCGTGTCCTCGGGGTCGTCGGCGACACCCTGCACGGCCCGCTGGAGGTAGGGGCGGCTCTCCTCGCGACGCCACAGGCGCTGGAGAACGCGCTGCCCCAGGGAGACGGTCGCCGTCGCCCCCTCGTCGGCGGTCCGCGTCAGCACAGCCGTGCCGTACGCCCCCACCGCGGCGCCGACGAACGGCCAGCCCTGCTCCACCAGTTGCGCCACATCGAACGTCATGCGCCCTCCCCCGCTCATGAGTTCTCCATGGTGCCAGGTTTCGGGTGCGTACGCAGGGGCGCCCCCTGCCCGGGTGAGGACAGGGGGCGCGTTCACTTCCCGTACGTACGTCAGCCGGTCGCGTCGCCCTTGCGGCGGCGGCCCAGCGCGAAGACGACACCGGCGCCGGCGAGGATCGCCAGTCCGCCGATGGTCGCGATGACCGGCAGGTTGGAGTCGGACCCGGTCTGGGCGAGGGTGCCCTCGGGCTTGATCTCCGTGTTGCCGACGGGCTTGGCCGGGACCGGCCTCTTGCCGCCCGTCTGGGGCTCGGCCTCGTTCGGCTCGCCCGCGTCGGTGCCTGCGGCCAGGACGTCGAACTCGTAGAACTGCTCGCCCTCGGGGTAGACGCAGTTGCCCTCCTCGTCGGCGTAGAGGCCGATGATGATGGCGAAGCCGTAGCCCTCGGGTGCCTTCTTGTCGACGCTCAGGCGCAGGTCGATCGAGAAGGACTCCTTGGCCCGGATGTCGGTGTAGCCGATGTAGCCGATGACCTCGTCGTCCTGGTCGAGGGAGATGTCCGACCAGGTGCCCGTCTCCGGGTCCTTGAACTGGAGCGTGAGGTGGTCGGTGTTCGGCAGCCAGTTGTCGTCGTCGACCTGGGCGGCGACGAGACCGAGGTCGACCCGCTTGTAGGCCTTGTCGCCCTTGTTCTCCACGTTCAGCTTGAAGCCGTGGAACCCGCTGCCCGCGACGATCTCGGAGGGAAGACCGGAGAGCGAGGTGCGCAGGTTCTCGTCGATCTGCTGGTCGTCCTCCGTGTCCTGGCAGATGTCACTGGGCGAGGTGACGGAGGGGGCCGGGGAGGGCGGGGTGGCGGAGGGGGAGGTGGGCTTGTCCTCGGGCTTCTCCGCCGGCTTCTCCTCCTCGCCGGAGGGCTTCTCCTCCTCCTTCTCCTTCTCCTCGTCGGCCGGGGGCTCCTCCTCGCCCTCGCCGGCAGCGGGGTTCTCCCCCTCCGGGGCGGGGGCGGTGTCGGTCTCCTCGTCCGCGGGCGGCGTCTCGGGCTCCTCCGACGCGGTGGCGGTCTCGGTCGCCTCCGGGGTGGGGCTCGGGGTGGCGAAGGCGGCCGGGGACGACAGGAGGGTGACCGGGGCGAGTACGGCGGTCGCTGCTGCGACGGCCAGAGCGCGGCGGATCTTCATACGATGAGGTCCTCTGAAGAGTCTGGGTGCCGCTGCGACGGCACGAAGGCTGGGAGGGCCGTCCGGGTTTCGGTGGGGAGGGAGACGCGGGTGAGGCCAATGCGTGTGACTGACGCCGGTGGTGCGGGGTTGCACCCGACAGGGGATCGAATCGTGTGAAGCAGCACACAGTGAGCACACAGGAAGTACACATTCCGGAACTTCCGTCCCCCTCGCCTCCTCCGATGCCCCCCTTTACCCGTTCACCCGCCCACCCCCTCACCCCGGCAGCAGCCGCACCGCCCCGTTCCGCAGCCGGGTCCGTTCCGTACTCATGAAGCGGTGCAGGGTCCGGGAGGCGAAGGCGGTCCGCTGGGCGCTGCGGCGGCGTTCGCGGTCGTAGGCGCGCAGGGCGGCGGCGAGCCCGGCGGGACCCGGGGGCGCGGCGGTGACCGCCCGGGTCAGCGCGTCCGCGTCCAGGATCGCGGTGCAGGCACCCTGGCCCAGGTTGGGCGTCATGGCGTGTGCCGCGTCGCCGACCAGCGCGACGTGGCCCGCCGAGGCGTCGGCCGAGACGAACGAGGGCAGCGCTGGATACAGGTGGCGCATCTCGTACCGGATCCAGGTGTCCGGGTCGGCGGCGTCCAGGATGCGCGGGATCGGGTCGTGCCAGCCGGCGAAGGAGGCGCGCAGCTCGTCGGCGGTGGTGACCTCGGGGACGGTGGCGTACCAGTTGGTGCGGCCCGGCTCCACCGGGGTCAGCCCGAAGAAGCGGCCACTGCCCCAGGTCTCGCCGTGGACGGGGCTCTCGAAATCGGCGATGCCGATCCACGCGACCGTGCCGACCTCACGCGGGCCGCTGCGGTCGCCGAAGCGGGAGGTACGTACGGCGCTGCGGATACCGTCGGCGCCGACCACCAGGTCCGACCCGGCGGCCAGGGCGCTCACCTCGGTGACGGTCTCCCCGAGTTTCACCGGTACGTCCCCGAAGGCGTCCAGGCCTGCGAGCAGGGCGTCGACCAAGTAGGGCCGGGAGATGAGGAGTTCGGGGCGGCCCGCCTTCTTCTCGATGCGCTCCAGCGGGAGACGGGCCAGTACGCGGCCGTCCGGGGTGCGGATGCGGGCGTCGCGGTAGGGAACCGCGTGGTCGCGCAGGGCCGCCCCGACGCCGAGGCGTTCGAGGGCCGCCTGCGCGGTGGGGTGGATGCCGAACGCGGCGCCGTACCGCTCCAGTTCGGTGCGGCGCTCCAGCACGGTCACGCTCCAGCCGGCCCGCCGCAGCCCGATCGCGGTGGCCAGGCCGCCGATACCCGCCCCGACGACGGTCGCGGTTCCGGTCCGCGCCCCTGCCCCCATCCCCGCCCCTGTTCCCGTACGCCGCGTCATGCCGTACTCCCGAAGCTCGTCCGGCCGGTGCGAAACAACCACCACATCCGTGGTACCACGCCTGGGGTAGCATCGGCAAGCATCAAGGACACCGCAGCGGTACGGGACCGAGGGAGCGCGCAATGAACCCTGACCGACGCGACCGGCTGCGCGACGCGGCCATCGCCGTCCTGGCCGAGGAGGGCGGGCGCGGCCTCACCCACCGGGCCGTGGACCGGGCGGCCGAGGTGCCGGACGGGACCACCAAGAACTACTTCCCGACCCGGGACGCGGTGCTGCGGGCGGTGGCCGAGCGCTGCCTGGAGCAGTACCTCGCGCTCACCGCCGAACTCGCCGCCGGACCGGGCCCCGCCGACCGCGAGGGACTGACCGCCCTGTTCCGCACCCTCCTGGAGAACGTCGCCGGACCCGGCCGCCCCCGCCTCCTCGCCTACCTGGAGCTCCAGGCGGAGGCGGCCCGGCGCCCCTGGCTCTCCGCCCTCCTGGACCCGATGGCGAGCGGCGACTTCGCGGGGTTCGAGGCGGCCCAGCGCTCCGCCGGACTGCCCGTCACCCCGCGGCGGGCGGCCACCGTCACGCTCGCGCTGCACGCGGCGATCCCGCACCTGCTGGGCGGCGGCCCGGGCACGCTGGCGGCGGCGGGGCTGGACGACCTGGACCGGTTCGTACGAGGACTCCTGGACGCGGTGTACCCGCCGGGCCCGGCCCCGGCCTGAGCAACACCGATCCGCCGGACGCCACCCCGGCCCGAGCACGCCGACAGGGCCACGCACGGACCGCCCCCTTCCGCTGGCGAGATCTGGCCAGAACCCGCCCCCGTCTCACCAGATGGGCTGTAGCCGCCTCCGTGCATGCCGTTCGCCTGTGCCCCCCGCGCACCGAACCTGTGCCCACCCTGTGAATACGGGCCTTCACACACCCCGGCAACATTGCGGTAATGATCGGCGAAACGTCCGCTTAACGAACATGACCTTTCCGGCAACGAACGAATTCCGGCCAACTTATTGACGCGCTCCTGACAGGCATACGGATCTCCTGCCACTCTTCACCCCGTTCTGCGCACCGCCTGCACTGTCCCGGACGGCCCATCCAGCGCCGCCGGGTAACCCCCCTCGCAGAAGGAGTCCGCGTGAGATCCACGCCCAGCCGTCGCGCCACCGCGACCGGCGCTCTGATAGCCGCAGCAGCCATGATCGCCGTCGGACTGCAGTCCGGCGCCGCCACCGCCACCCCGGCCTCGGCCGCTCCGGCCGGCGGGATCACCGCCGGTACGAAGGCCGAC
Organism: Streptomyces cyaneofuscatus; assembly: GCF_033109485.1. Classification (NCBI taxonomy): domain Bacteria; kingdom Bacillati; phylum Actinomycetota; class Actinomycetes; order Kitasatosporales; family Streptomycetaceae; genus Streptomyces; species Streptomyces cyaneofuscatus. The sequence goes on from NZ_CP137002.1 coordinate 2,267,912, forward strand.
CCGGGTTCGCTCCCCGCCAAGCTCTCCCCCGCCCAGCGCGCCGCGCTCCTCAGCGAGGCCGACGCCACCAAGGCGGCCACCGCCAAGGAGCTCGGGCTCGGCGCCACGGAGAAGCTGGTCGTCCGCGATGTCGTCCAGGACCGGGACGGCACCACGCACACCCGCTACGAGCGCACCCTCGACGGGCTCCCCGTCCTCGGCGGCGACCTGGTGGTCCAGGAGACGACGGCCGGCAAGACCCTCAGTGTCGTCAAGGCGTCGAAGGCGACCACCGCGCAGCTGAAGGCCGTCGGCCTCACCGCCGACGTGGCCCCGGCCGCCGCCGAGAAGCAGGCGCTCGGTGCGGCGAAGACCGAGGGCTCGAAGGCGACGAAGGCGGAGAAGGCGCCGCGCAAGGTCGTCTGGCTGGGCAGCGGCTCCCCGCAGCTCGCCTACGAGACGGTGGTCGGCGGACTCCAGCACGACGGCACCCCCAACGAGCTGCACGTCATCACCGACGCGGCCTCCGGCGAGAAGCTGTACGAATGGCAGGCCGTCCACAACGGGACCGGCAACACCCAGTACAGCGGCCAGGTGACGCTGGGCACCGCGCCCTCGTACACGCTGACCGACACCGCGCGCGGCAGCCACAAGACGTACAACCTGAACCGGGGCACCTCCGGCACCGGCTCGCTCTTCACCAACTCCACGGACGTGTGGGGCAACGGCACCCCGCAGAACCTGGAGACGGCCGGCGCCGACGCCCACTACGGCGCCGCGCTGACCTGGGACTACTACAAGAACGTGCACGGCCGCAACGGCATCCGCGGTGACGGTGTCGGCGCGTACTCCCGCGTCCACTACGGCAACAACTACGTCAACGCGTTCTGGCAGGACAGCTGCTTCTGCATGACGTACGGGGACGGCGCGGGCAACGCCAAGCCGCTCACCTCCATCGACGTGGCCGCCCACGAGATGACCCACGGCCTGACCTCGGTCACCGCCAAGCTGGTCTACAGCGGTGAGTCCGGCGGCCTCAACGAGGCGACGTCCGACATCTTCGCCGCCGCCGTCGAGTTCCACGCCAACAACCCGCAGGACCAGGGCGACTACCTGGTCGGCGAGAAGATCGACATCCGTGGCAACGGCACCCCGCTGCGCTACATGGACAAGCCGAGCAAGGACGGCAGCTCCAAGGACTACTGGTACTCCGGCATCGGCAGCGTCGACGTCCACTACTCCTCGGGCCCGGCCAACCACTGGTACTACCTGCTCTCCGAGGGCAGCGGCACCAAGACGATCAACGGTGTCAGCTACGACTCCCCGACCTCCGACGGGCTGCCGGTCACCGGCATCGGCCGGGACAAGGCCTCGCTGATCTGGTTCAAGGCGCTCACCACCAAGTTCACCTCGACGACCAACTACGCCGCTGCCCGGACCGGCACGCTCGCGGTCGCCAGTGAGCTGTACGGCGCCACCAGCCCCGAGTACGCGGCCGTGGCCCACGCCTGGGCCGGCGTCAACGTGGGTGCCCGTCCCGGCGGCGGCGACCCCGACCCGGGTGGCAAGGTCTTCGAGAACAACACCGTCGTGAACATCCCGGACGCGGGCGCGGCCGTCACCAGCACGGTCAACGTCACCGGTGTCACCGGCAACGCCCCGAGCACCCTCAAGGTCGACGTGAACATCACGCACACCTACCGCGGTGACCTCGTGATCGACCTGGTGGCCCCGGACGGCACCGCCTACCGGCTGAAGAACTCCTCCTCCGGCGACTCCGCGGACAACGTGGTGGCGACCTACACGGTCAACGCCTCGTCCGAGGTGGCCAACGGAGCCTGGAAGCTGAAGGTCCAGGACGTCGCGCGGGCGGACACCGGCCGCATCAACAGCGTCAAGCTCACCTTCTGACCCCACGGGATCACCGCACCACCGCACCACCACATGACCGAACGGCCCGGCAGGGGTTCTGCTCCCCTGCCGGGCCGTTCGCCGTGCTGCCGTGCTCAACCCACCCGGGATCAGGCCGGGTTGTCGGCGTGGGTCAGCGTCTCCCAGGCCACGAAGAGATTGTTGGACCCGGCCGGACGCTGCCGCTCGGTCAGCGTCCGCGTGTTGGTCATCGCGTAACCGAGCCGGTTGGACAGGGCGTTGAACCCGACCTCGGTGACGGGACCGAGGCTGTCCTTGAGCGAACCGCCGCAGAGCGAGGACGGGACGGGGGTCCCCAGCTGGTGCTTGGCGTGCAGCCCCATCGCGTGCCGCAACCGGTCGGCGACCTCCGGGTAGAGGTCCTGGCCCTGGATCCGGCTGGTCTCCGCGATGTGCGCGATGGCCGAGATGCCGTAACCGGTGTGGGTCAGATCGCGGCAGGTCTCCTGGGAGAGCCCGTCCATGAAGGTGGACTGCCCCTGCCAGTAGTTGATGATTTTGGCCCGGGTGTCGAGCCCACTGCCCGGCGCGGTCTTGGGCAGTGCGCCATCCGCGGTCACATAGATGTACGCGGGGACCCGCCCGCGGAACTTGGAGACGGCCTTGTCGTAGGCGGCGCGGTCCTCCAGGAAGACCGAGATCCCGATCGCCGCCTCGGTCATCGACAGCTCCCAGTTGCCGTTGGAGTGGGAGCCGTTGGTGACCTTCGGCAGGTAGACGTTGCGCAGCATGGTCCCGAAACGCCCCGAGCCCGGCCAACTGCTGTACGTGTACTTGATGATCTCGGCGGCCCGCGGCCAGGAGGAGCCGGCCCAGCCGGTCTGGAGCGGCGCGTTGCTGTTGGTGTGGTCCCGGATCACGGCCGACCAGGCGTCCATGATCTCGATCGCCTTCTGCGCGTACCGGCTGTCCTGGGTGATGTACCAGGCCAGCGAGAGCGTGTACGCGGCGATGGCGTCCTCGCGCTCGTCGGTGCAGCCGTTGTTGGGGTTGGAGTACGAGCCGCACTCGACGATCGCGCGGGGCTTGGCGGTCCGGGACAGGGAGGCGTACCTGCTCCCCATCATCTGGTCGTACGCGCCCTTCCAGGGCTGGGCGCCCGCCTGCACCCTGCCCCGGACGAAGTCCAGCTGGGGGCGGCTGACGAGGACGCCGGGGTGGGTGAAGGTGGCGGGGGCGGCGGCCGGGGCGGGAGCGGGTGCGGCGGCCGGGGCTCTCTCCGCCAGGGCGGGGGCGGCGAGGGCGGTGGTGAGCAGCGCGGCGAGGCCGGCGGCGGTGCCGAGGACGCGGGGGATGGTGCCGGTACGCATGTGGGGTGCCTTCCGGAGCGGTGACGGTCCAACGGCCCTGCCTGGCACGGGAGTTTACATATATGAACGTGGGGCCGCATGGTGAACCTGTGATGTGTGAGGAACGTAAAGCCATCCCATGAACACGTCAAGGCCCTGTGTTCACTGCACGAACTCGGGCCCCTCCCGCAGCCGAAGGGCCCGGCACCGCACATCGCGGTACCGGGCCCCACGTCGACACAGCTCAGCGCATCAGGACGCCCGCGCCCTCCCCCGTCGCCTCGTTCGGCACCGCGACCAGGCCCAACTCGGCACCGGAGGCCAGCAGTTCGTGCGAGGGCAGGACGCGCACGGTGTAGCCGTACGGTCCCGTCCGGTCCAGGGCGAGCGGGCCCTCGTACAGCCAGCGGTCCTCCAGGTCATGGCCGCCCGCCGGCTTCAGCGGGAAGACCTGGGCGTCCGCGATGGCGTCGGCCGAGTCCACCCGGCCCGCCACCACCTGCACCTCGACGTCGTCCGGGTCCAGGCCGCCGAGGGCGATCCGCACCCGGAGCGACAGGGTCGCCCCCAGCTCCGCAGAGCCGCCCGCCACCGTGCCGGTGACCGACTCCACATGGTCGACGGAGACTTCTGGCCACGCCGCCCGGACCTTCGCCTTCCACTCCGCCAGGTCCCGCGCCACCGCCGGGCCGAGCGCCCGCCGGGACTGCGCGGCGGGGGCGTAGAGCCGCTCCACGTACTCACGCACCATCCGCCCCGCCAGCACCTTCGGCCCCAGGTTGACCAGGGTCGAGCGGACCATCTCGACCCACCGGTCCGGCAGCCCGGTGGCACCCCGGTCGTAGAAGCGCGGGGCGACCCGGTCCTCGATCAGGGCGTACAGGGCGCCCGCCTCCAGCTCGTCCCGGCGGTCCTCGTCGACCGCCGAGCCGTCGGCGGTCGGGATCTCCCAGCCGAAGTCCGGCTCGAACCACTCGTCCCACCAGCCATCGCGCACGGAGAGGTTGAGGCAGCCGTTGAGCGCCGCCTTCATCCCGCTCGTGCCGCACGCCTCCAGCGGGCGCAGCGGGTTGTTGAGCCAGACGTCGCAGCCCGGGTAGAGCTTCTGCGCCATGCCCATGCCGTAGTCCGGCAGGAACACGATGCGGTGGCGCACCCGCGGGTCGTCCGCGAACCGCACCAGCTCCTGGACCAGCCGCTTTCCGCCGTCGTCGGCGGGGTGCGCCTTGCCCGCCACCACGATCTGGATCGGGTGCGTCGGGTGCAGGAGGAGCTCCCGCAGCCGGTCGCGGTCGCGCAGCATCAGCGTCAGACGCTTGTACGAGGGGACGCGGCGGGCGAAGCCGATGGTGAGGACGTCCGGGTCGAGGACACCGTCGATCCAGCCCAGCTCGGCAGTGCCCGCGCCGCGCCTGCGCCAGGAGGCGTAGAGGCGGCGGCGGACCTCGGTCACCAGCTGGCCGCGCAGCTCACGGCGCAGCTCCCAGATCTCCTGGTCGCCGATCCCGCCCACCGCGTCCCAGCGGCGCGGGGTGCCCGCCCGCGGCGAGGAGGAGGCCTCGCCGTCCACCGGTCCGCCCGCCAGCACCTGGTGGGCGCGGCCGGTGCCGACCTGTCCGGCACCGAGCCGGAACACCTCGGGGGCGACCCAGGTCGGGGCGTGCACCCCGTTGGTGACGGAGGTGATCGGCACGTCGGCCGGGTCGAAGCCCGGCCAGAGCCCGGAGAACATCTCCCGGCTGACGGCCCCGTGCAGGGTGGAGACCCCGTTGGCGCGCTGGGCGAGCCGGAGCCCCATCACCGCCATGTTGAACAGCTCGGGCTCCCCGCCGGGGTAGGTCTCCCGGCCCAGGCGCAGGATCTTCTCCACCGGTACGCCGCTCAGCTCGCCGTCGTCGCCGAAGTGGCGGGCGATCAGCTGCCGGTCGAAACGGTCTATCCCGGCGGGTACCGGGGTGTGGGTGGTGAAGACGGTCCCGGCCCGGACCACTTCGAGGGCCGCGTCGAAGCCGAGCCCGTCGGCGGCCAGTTCCCGGATGCGCTCCAGGCCGAGGAAGCCGGCGTGGCCCTCGTTGGTGTGGAACACCTCCGGCTCCGGGGTCCGGGTGAGCCGGCACCAGGTGCGCACGGCGCGCACCCCGCCGATGCCGAGCAGCATCTCCTGGAGGAGGCGGTGGTCGCTGCCGCCGCCGTAGAGCCGGTCGGTGACGTCGCGCTCGCCCGGTGCGTTCTCCTCGACGTCGGAGTCCAGGAGGAGGAGCGGGACGCGGCCGACCCGGGCCAGCCAGATGCAGGCGTGCAGCGAGCGCCCGCCGGGCAGGGCGAGCACCACCCGGGCGGGGGTGCCGTCGGCCTCGCGGACCAGGTCGAGCGGGAGTTCGTTGGGGTCGAGGACCGGATAGTGCTCCTGCTGCCAGCCCTCGCGGGAGAGGCTCTGGCGGAAGTAGCCGTGCCGGTAGAGCAGGCCGACGCCGATGAGCGGGACGCCCAGGTCGCTGGCTGCCTTGAGGTGGTCACCGGCGAGGATGCCGAGGCCGCCGCTGTACTGGGGCAGTGCGGCGGTGACGCCGAACTCGGGTGAGAAGTAGGCGATGGCGGAGGGGAGTTCGGCGCCCGCGGCCTGCTGTTCCTGGTACCAGCGGGGGCCGTCCAGATACTCCTTCAGATCGGCGGAGGCCTCGGCCAGGCGGCCCAGGTACTCCTCGTCCCGGCCCAGTTCGGCCAGGCGTCCGGCGGTCAGGGAGCCGAGCAGCCGTACGGGGTCGGCGTCCGCGGGCCGCCACCCCTCGGGGTCGGCGGACCGGAACAGCTCGCGGGTCTCGGTGTGCCACGACCAGCGCAGGTTGCGCGCGAGGTCGTGGAGGGGTCGGAGGGGTTCGGGGAGGACAGGACGCACGGTGAATCGACGAATGGCCTTCACGTACTCCACCTTTACAGGGGACTTGCGCATCCGAGCGGACGCACCACGGTGTGCGTCCCTTCCGTCACCCTCGACGGTAGCGGCCGTCCGTGGCCCGCGGCCACGGCGCGTGGACGGCTCACGGAGTCCGGGAGCGAGCGCCGGGCGCCTCCCCACAGGAGCACCACGCGTACCACCGACCCTCTCCCACCCCACCCTTCACCTGCGGCTTTGGCCGATTTCGTTCCCGTACGCAGCCTTGTGGACCTTCCTGACACAGGGAAGGCTGCCGTGTGGCGCCGCAGAGCGGGTATCCGGAACCTGTGAGGGCGCTTCGGTCTCCCGTACGCCGTGGGGCGCACGCCGGGCGCCACCGGACCCTGACCCGTACCTGACCGAGCGGTTACGACCGAGTAGTTAACACGGCGCCGGATTTCCCGGGAACCAACGTGGGGAAGGCTTTCCCGGTGCCTCCCAGGACTCTTCCCGGCACTTCCCTGTACGCAGCACGACCCGGCCCGCACACCCTCCCCAGCGCATCCGAAACATGCGTGAAACCCCCGCGACCCACCCATTCGAGTGCCATTCGGGTGAACGCGGACAGGAGCGGCCATGCCCACAGCCCGTCAGCAGTCAGCTGAGCAGCTACAAAGGACAGATCCCCATCATCGCGGCACGCGCGGTCGGTCCTCCGCGTCGGCGCCGTCGCCCGTGCACGCCGAGCTCCTCCAGCCCCCAGGTGATTCCATGATCGGTCGTATTCCCGTCCTGGACGTCCGTCCCCTCGTCGACTGCGGCAGACGGCCGGCGAAGGCGGTCGTCGGTGAGACCTTCCAGGTCACCGCCACCGTCTTCCGTGAAGGCCATGACGCGGTGGCGGCCAACGTCGTCCTGCGCGATCCGAGCGGACGGGTGGGACCGTGGACCCCGATGCGCGAGCTGGCCCCGGGCACCGACCGGTGGGGCGCCGAGATCACGCCGGACGCCGAGGGGCGCTGGACGTACACGGTGGAGGCGTGGAGCGATCCGGTCGCCACCTGGCGCCACCACGCCGGGATCAAGATTCCGGCGGGCATCGACACCGATCTGGTGCTGGCGGAGGGCGCGGCCCTGCTGGAGCGGGCCGCCGCCGGCGTACCGAAGAAGAACGGGCGTGAGGCGGTGCTCGCCGCGGTGGACGCGCTGCGCGACACCGCGCACTCCCCGGCCGCCCGGCTGGCCGCGTCCCTGACCCCGGCCGCCGAGGCGGTCCTCGGCCGGTACCCGCTGCGCGAACTGGTCACCCGGTCCAAGCCGCTGGCGGTGCGCGTGGAGCGCGAGCGGGCGCTGTACGGGTCGTGGTACGAGCTGTTCCCGCGCTCCGAGGGGGCGAAGCGGGTGCCCGTGGACCCGGCCGACACCTCGCCGGACGCACCGACCCGGCTGGTGAGCGGCACCTTCCGGACGGCGGCCGAGCGGCTGCCCGCGGTCGCCGCCATGGGGTTCGATGTCGTGTACCTGCCCCCGATCCACCCGATCGGGACGACCCATCGCAAGGGCCCCAACAACACCCTGACGCCCGGTGAGCACGATCCGGGCGTGCCGTGGGCGATCGGTTCGCCGGACGGCGGGCACGACGCCATCCACCCGGAGCTGGGCACGCTGGAGGACTTCGACCACTTCGTGGAGGTGGCCCGCAACCTCCGGATGGAGATCGCGCTCGACTTCGCGCTCCAGTGCTCCCCGGACCACCCGTGGGTCAAGGACCACCCGGACTGGTTCCACCACCGGCCCGACGGCTCGATCGCGTACGCCGAGAACCCGCCGAAGAAGTACCAGGACATCTACCCGATCGCCTTCGACAAGGACATGCGCGGTCTGGTGGCGGAGACCGTACGGATCCTGCGCTTCTGGATGGACCACGGCGTACGTATCTTCCGCGTCGACAACCCGCACACCAAGCCGGTGGTGTTCTGGGAGAAGGTGATCGCCGAGATCAACGGCACCGACCCCGATGTCATCTTCCTGGCGGAGGCGTTCACCCGCCCGGCGATGATGCACACCCTGGGCGCGGTCGGGTTCCAGCAGTCGTACACGTACTTCACCTGGCGGAACACCAAGCAGGAGCTGACGGAGTACGTCACGGAGCTGTCGGGGGACGCCGCCTCGTACATGCGGCCCAACTTCTTCGTGAACACCCCGGACATCCTGCCGGGCTACCTCCAGCACGGCGGCCGCCCGGCCTTCGAGGCCCGGGCCGTGCTCGCCGCCACCCTCGCCCCGTCCTGGGGCGTCTACGCGGGATTCGAGCTGTGCGAGAACACCCCGGCCAAGCCGGGGAGCGAGGAGTACCTGCACTCGGAGAAGTACGAACTGCGCCCGAGGGACTGGGAGTCGGCGGAGCGCGAGGGCCGCACGCTGACGCCCCTGATCACCTCGCTGAACCGGATCCGACGACGTAACCCCGCGCTCCAGCAGCTGCGCGAGGTGCACTTCCACCACGCCGACAACGAGTCGCTGATCGTCTACAGCAAGCGTTCCGGTTCGAACACCGTTGTGGTGGTCGTGAACCTCGACCCTCACCACACCCAGGAGGCCACGGTCTCGTTGGACATGGAGCGGCTCGGCCTTCAGGGGCACGAGCGCGTACCGGTGCGCGACGAGCTCACCGGCGACACCTACCACTGGGGCAGGGCCTTCTATGTGCGCCTAGAGCCGGGCATCACGCCCGCGCACATCGCCGTCCTGCGACCGTCCCCGCCGACCGGAGGGTCACCCACACCATGATCGTCAATGAGCCTGTCCACGACACGTTCGAGGACACACCCGCCAAGGACCGTGATCCCGACTGGTTCAAGCGCGCCGTCTTCTACGAGGTGCTCGTCCGGTCCTTCCAGGACTCCAACGGCGACGGAATCGGCGACCTCAAGGGCATCACCGCCAAGCTGGACTACCTCCAGTGGCTCGGTGTCGACTGCCTCTGGCTGCCGCCGTTCTTCAAGTCCCCGCTGCGCGACGGCGGTTACGACGTATCCGACTACACCGCCGTGCTGCCGGAGTTCGGCGACCTCGCCGACTTCGTGGAGTTCGTGGACGCCTCGCACCAGCGGGGCATGCGCGTCATCATCGACTTCGTCATGAACCACACGAGCGACCAGCACGAGTGGTTCCAGCAGTCCCGCACCGACCCGGACGGGCCGTACGGCGACTACTACGTCTGGGCTGACGACGACAAGCAGTTCCAGGACGCCCGGATCATCTTCGTCGACACCGAGACGTCCAACTGGACCTTCGACCCGGTGCGCAAGCAGTACTACTGGCACCGCTTCTTCTCGCACCAGCCGGACCTCAACTACGAGAACCCGGCCGTCCAGGAGGAGATCCTCGCGGCCCTGCGGTTCTGGCTGGACCTGGGCATCGACGGCTTCCGGGTCGACGCGGTGCCCTACCTCTACCAGCGCGAGGGCACCAACTGCGAGAACCTCCCCGAGACCCACCACTTCCTCAAGCGGGTCCGCAAGGAGATCGACGCCAACTACCCGGACACCGTGCTCCTCGCCGAAGCCAACCAGTGGCCGGAGGACGTCGTCGACTACTTCGGCGACTACGAGGCGGGCGGCGACGAGTGCCACATGGCGTTCCACTTCCCCGTCATGCCGCGCATCTTCATGGCGGTGCGCCGCGAGAGCCGCTACCCGGTCTCCGAAATCCTGGCGAAGACCCCGGAGATCCCGAAGAACTGCCAGTGGGGCATCTTCCTGCGCAACCACGACGAGCTGACCCTCGAAATGGTCACGGACGAAGAGCGCGACTACATGTACGCGGAGTACGCCAAGGACCCGCGGATGCGCGCCAACATCGGCATCCGCCGGCGCCTGGCCCCGCTGCTGGACAACGACCGCAACCAGATCGAGCTGTTCACCGCCCTGCTGCTGTCGCTGCCCGGCTCCCCGATCCTCTACTACGGGGACGAGATCGGGATGGGCGACAACATCTGGCTGGGCGACCGGGACGCGGTCCGCACCCCGATGCAGTGGACGCCCGACCGCAACGCAGGGTTCTCCTCCAGCGATCCGGGGCGGCTCTACCTCCCCACGATCATGGACCCGGTCTACGGCTACCAGGTCACCAACGTGGAGGCGTCGATGGCGTCGCCGTCCTCGCTGCTGCACTGGACCCGGCGGATGATCGAGATCCGCAAGCAGAACCCGGCCTTCGGGCTCGGTGAGTACACCGAGCTGCCGTCGTCCAACCCGGCGGTGCTGGCGTTCACCCGCGAGTACAAGGACGACCTCGTCCTGTGCGTGCACAACTTCTCGCGGTTCGCGCAGCCGACGGAACTGGACCTCCGATCGTTCGCCGGACGTCATCCGGTGGAATTGATCGGCGGGGTACGCTTCCCGGCCATCGGCCAGTGGCCCTACCTGCTGACCCTTGCGGGACACGGCTTCTACTGGTTCCGGCTGCGCAAGGACGCGCCGCCGGCCTGATCCGCCGACCGCCGCGTGCGGGACGGTTTCCGCCGTCCCGCACGGGGCACTCTGGACGCAGGGCCCGGGCCTTCACGGTTCGGCCGTTCGAGTCCGTAAGCACCTTCCTCTCCCGACACGTCCCGCACAGCCGGACAGCCATTGCCGCAATCCGGGACACTCTTCGCATCCTGTGTGCCCGGGGAAAGGACGCGATGCCATGTCGGAGCGTGCATCCACTCACGTCGCCCTGGCGAAGAGCACGAGGAACAGCGCAACCCCCAGCAGTACGGTGGACGGCGCCCTGCTGCCGTCCCTCGCCCCCCTGCTCCATGAATGGCTGCCCCGGCAGCGGTGGTTCGCCGGCAAGGGCCGGCCGGTCACCGGGTTCGCCCTGGTCTCGGCCACCGAGATGCTGCCGCTGGACGGCACCGCGGGCCCCGGTCTGCTCCATCTGCTGGTCCGGGTCCAGCAGCCGTCGCCGTCGGCCCGCCCGGGCGACGACTGCTACCAGCTCCTGATCGGCGTACGGAGTTCGCTGCCGACCACGCTCGCCGCGGCCCTGATCGGCCGGGTGGAGCGCGGACCGCTGGCGGGGCGGACCGTCTACGACGCGCTGCACGATCCGCGCCTGGCGGACCTCCTGCTGGAACGGTTCCGCCGCCCGGGCACCCTCGGCTCCCTCCGCTTCGAGCGGACCGCCGCGATCCCGGCCGGTCTCGCGCCCCGGGTGCTGGACGCCGAACAGTCCAACTCCTCGCTGGTCTACGGCGATGCGTACATCCTCAAGATCTTCCGCCGGGTCTTCCCGGGCACCAACCCGGATCTGGAGCTGCCGCTCGCCCTGGCCCGCGAAGGGTGCGACCGCGTTCCGGCGCCGGTCGCCTGGTTCGAGGCCCCCGGCACCGAACCGCTCACCCTCGGCGTGCTCCAGCCCTTCCTGCACGGTGCCCGGGACGGCTGGCAGCTCGCGCTGACCGCGCTCACGGCGGGCCGCGACTTCGTCCCCGAGGCGCGGGCGCTCGGCCGGGCCACCGCCGAGGTGCACACCGCGCTCGCCGCGGCGCTGCCCACCCCGGCGCTGCACGGGACGCAGACCCGGCAGCTGATCGCCCAGATGACCCAGCGTCTGGAGGCCGCCGCCCAGGCGGTGCCCGCCCTCGTCCCGTACGTCCCCGCGCTGCGCACGGCGTTCGACGCCGTCACCGCGCTCGGGCACCGGGGCGGCGGCTGGGCGCAGCAGCGGGTGCACGGCGACCTCCATCTCGGCCAGGCGCTCCGCTCCCCCGACGGGTTCTGGTCGCTGATCGACTTCGAGGGCGAACCGGCCCGCCCGCTGGACGAGCGCCGCCGCCCGGCACCCCCGGTCCGCGATGTGGCGGGAATGCTGCGCTCCTTCGACTACGCGGCCCGCTCGCACCGCCCGTGGAACCCCGAGTGGGCGGCCCGCTGCCGTGCCGCCTACTGCGAGGGGTACGCGCTCGCGTCGGGCACCGATCCGCGCGGCGAACCCGAGCTGCTGCGCGCCCACGAGACCGACAAGGCGGTCTACGAGGTGGTGTACGAGGCCCGGCACCGCCCCGACTGGCTGCCGGTCCCGATGGCCGCCATCCAGCGCCTGGCCCAGTCCGCCGCGGCCTGAGCCCGCACTCCCCCGCTTCTCCCCTCCGCCCCGCGAACACTCCGAGGAGGCAGTCCCCGTGACCGCCCGCAAGCCGTCCCGTAAGGGATCCCGCAAGAACGCCGAAGCCGCCGCCCCTGAAGCCGTGAGCGTGGAGACCGCGCCCGCTCCCGTCCCGGTGGAGACCGTCGAGGCCGCCGCGACGACGACCGAGCCCGCGCCCGCACCTGCCAAGCGCGCCCGGCCCAAGCGCGCGGCGGCCGTCCCGCCGCTCCCCCGGCAGGCCGGTGACGCGAGCGCCCGTCCCGCACCGGCTCTGGACCTCGCGGACCGTGGCCGGCTGCTGGCCGGTGACCACCACGACCCGCACGCCGTGCTCGGCGCCCGGCCGATCCCGGGCGGGGTGCTGGTACGGGCGCTGCGCCCGTTCGCCCGCTCGGTGACGGTGCTGGCCGATGACGTACAGGCCGAACTGCACGACGACGGGGACGGGTTCTTCTCCGGGGTGCTGCCGGTGAAGGAGGTCCCCGCCTACCGGCTCCGGGTCGCGTACGACGACAACACCATCGAGGTGGACGACCCGTACCGCTTCTGGCCCGCGCTCGGAGACCTCGACCTCCACCTGATCGCGGAGGGCCGCCACGAGGAGCTGTGGCGGGCGCTCGGCTCGGAGCCGATGGAACACCAGGGCGTGGCCGGGACCCGGTTCACCGTGTGGGCGCCGAACGCGCGCGGGGTGCGGGTGACCGGCGACTTCACCTACTGGGACGGCACGGGCCTGCCGATGCGTTCGCTCGGCTCGACCGGGGTGTGGGAGCTGTTCCTGCCCGGGATCGGCGAGGGCGCGCTCTACAAGTACGACATCTGCCGCCCGGACGGTTCGCACACGGTCCGGGCCGACCCGATGGCCCGCCGCACCGAGGTCCCGCCCGCGACCGCCTCGGTGGTCACCGCCTCGCACCACGAGTGGCGGGACGCGGACTGGATGGCGCACCGGGGCGACCGCCCGGTCCACGAGGCCCCGTTCTCCGTCTACGAGGTCCATCTCGCCTCCTGGCGACCTGGCCTGACGTACCGTCAACTCGCCGACCAGCTCCCCTCGTACGTCAAGGACCTCGGCTTCACGCACGTCGAGCTGATGCCGGTCTCCGAGCACCCCTTCGGCGGCTCCTGGGGCTACCAGGTCACCGGCTTCTACGCGCCGACCTCCCGGATGGGGACCCCGGACGACTTCCGCCACCTGGTGGACGCGCTGCACCGGGCGGGCATCGGCGTCATCATGGACTGGGTTCCGGCCCACTTCCCGCGCGACGACTGGGCGTTGGCCGAGTTCGACGGGCGGCCGCTGTACGAGCACTCCGACCCGCAGCGCGCGGCGCACCCGGACTGGGGGACGCTGGAGTTCGACTACGGCCGCACGGAGGTCCGTAACTTCCTGGTCGCCAACGCCACGTACTGGTGCGAGGAGTTCCACATCGACGGGCTGCGGGTCGACGCCGTCGCCTCGATGCTCTACCTCGACTACTCCCGCGAGGACGGCCAGTGGTCGCCCAACGACCAGGGGGGCCGGGAGAACTGGGACGCGGTCGGCTTCCTCCAGGAGATGAACGCCACGGTCTACCGCCGCAACCCGGGCGTCGTCACCATCGCCGAGGAGTCCACCGCCTGGGACGGCGTCACCCGCCCCACCGACAGCGGCGGCCTGGGCTTCGGGCTGAAGTGGAACATGGGCTGGATGCACGACTCGCTCCAGTACGTGTCCAAGGAGCCGATCCACCGCAAGTACCACCACAACGAGATGACGTTCTCGATGGTGTACGCCTACAGCGAGAACTACGTGCTGCCGATCTCGCACGACGAGGTGGTGCACGGCAAGCAGGCGCTGGTGGCGAAGATGCCGGGCGACTGGTGGCAGCAGCGCGCCAACCACCGCGCCTACCTGGGCTTCATGTGGGCCCACCCGGGAAAGCAACTCCTCTTCATGGGACAGGAGTTCGCCCAGGGAGCGGAGTGGTCGGAGGGCCACGGCCCGGACTGGTGGCTGCTGGACCCGACGTACGAGGCCTCCTGCGACCATCGCGGGGTGCGCAACCTGGTGGGCGACCTGAACGCGGTGTACGGGGCGGTGCCCGCGCTGTGGCAGCGCGACACGGTGCCGGAGGGGTTCAGCTGGGTGGACGGCGGGGCGGCCGAGGACAACGTCTTCGCGTTCCTGCGGTACGACGCGGACGGCTCACCGCTGCTCGCGGTCTCGCACTTCTCCCCGGTGGTCCGGCACGACTACCGCCTGGGAGTGCCGGAGACCGGGACCGAGGGCTGGGTGGAGGTCCTCAACACGGACGCGGACCGGTACGGCGGCAGCGACGTACGCAACGAGGAACCGCTCAAGGCGGAGGCGGTGCCCGCACACGGCCGCCCGGCCAGCATCTCACTGACGCTGCCGCCGCTGGCGACGGTGTGGTTCCGGCCCGCGTGAGGGCCTGACCTGCAAGGAAGGGCCCGCCCCGGGTCGCTCAGGACCCGGGGCGGGCCCCTTCCGTACGTCCGGTCACGCGGCCGCGAGGGCCTCCTCCAGCTCCCGGAGCAGCTTGCGCTTCGGCCGGGCGCCGGCCATCGACGTCACCGGTTCGCCCGCCCGGAAGACCATCAGGGAAGGCCGCCGCCGGGACCGCGCGGCCGTCAGCGCCGTCAGCTCGCGCGGGCCGCCGAACGCCGGCGTACGGCCCAGACGATGCCGCCGCCCGCGAGCAGCGCGGCGCCCGCCGCGCCCGCCAGGGGCAGGGCGGAGTCCGAACCGGTCGCCGCCAGACCGCCGCCCGTCTGCGGGGTGGTTCCGCCGGAGGTGGGGCCGCTGCCGGAGGTGGCGGAGCCTCCGGTGGTGCCCGTGTCGCTGCCGCCGGTGGAGCCGGAGGTGGAGCCGCTCGTGGAGCCTGAGGTGGAGCCGCCTGTGGAGTCCGTACCGGCGTCGGAGCCGCCGGAGGTGCCGGGGGTGCCCGAACCGCCGGTGGAGGTCGTGCCGCCCGTGGACTCCGTGCCGTCGGTGGGCGGTTCGGGGGTGTCGACCACGATCTCGGCGGTGTCGTTGGCCGCGTTCTTGTCGAAGGGGCGGGACGCGCCGCCGAAGGACACCTTGCCCGTCGTCCGGCCGACGGCCTTGTCGATGCGCAGGACGAAGGAGTAGGTCTCCCCGCCCTTCGCCTCGACCCACGACTGCGAGGTCCCGCACCGGTAGTGCGTCTTGGTGACCGGGTGGCAGAACCCGTGGGCCTTGGTGACGGTGGTGCCGGCCGGGATGTGGACGTCGACGTTGGCGGCGCTGGTGCCCTGTTCCCGGTAGACGCGGGCGGGGCCCTCGTTGGTGAAGGTGACCAGGGCGGTGACCTTGTCGCCCACCTTCCCCTGGAGCTCCGCTCCGGTCAGCGCGTAGTCGGCGGTGTTGACCGCCGTGACCTCCGTCCGCGAGCCGGGCTCCGCATGGGCGGCCCGGTCGGCCGCGGTGGCCTCGCCCCGCTCGACCAGCTTCAGCGGCCCGCCGGTGCCCGGCTTGGGCTCGCGGTGGTGGATGTCGGGGTGGGGCAACGGCTCCTTGGCCAGCAGCCCCAGACCCACCTCGTCGTACAGCGCGTTCGCCCGTGCCGTGAGCGCGATGGGCTGCTCGGTCCCGTACAGCACACCCGGCTTCAACGGCTGGTCGACGGTGCAGTCGGCCCGGTGCTCCTCCGGCCACTCGCCGCCCGGGGAGAGGGTGTAGTACACGCAGTTGGAGTAGGTCTCGGCCGGAGCGATACCGGAGGAGTAGGTGTAGCTCACCCAAGCCTTGGGCAGCTCCTCCGTCCCCTTGTTGAGCAGGCTCACCGGCAGCCCGAAGCCGCTGCCCGCGGCGATCCCGGTGACCGGCGCGAGGGCACGGACCCCCAGGTCGGGCTTGGTCGCGTCCGCCTGGGCGGGTGCGGCGCCCAGCGCGATCAGGGCGGCGGTCGCTGACACTGCGGTGGCGCTCAGCAGCGTACGACGGCCGGAAGCGGCGATCCCCATGAACATCCCTTGGTCAAAGACGGTCGGCTGCCCCCCAGGGCAGTTTTTTCATCCGCAAGACATGTCCCGGCATCGAATGGTTGTACGGGCCCGCAGCGCACAGCAAGGACACCCGTACCGGGGGATACGGGTGTCCTTGGGTGGGGGGTGTCGCAGTGGCTGGAAAGGGCCGGTCAGACCTTGGCGGGCTCGGCCGCCGTCTCGCGCTGCTCGGGGACCTCGGTGGAGGTGGCCGGGCCGCCGTGGTCGTCGTCGACCAGGGTCCGCTCGTCGAACGGGAACTGTCCGGCGAGGACCTGGCCGACCCGCTCCTTGTCGATCTCCTTGGTCCAGTGGCCGACCAGAACCGTGGCGACCGCGTTGCCCGCGAAGTTGGTCAGGGCGCGGGCCTCGCTCATGAAGCGGTCGATGCCGACGATCAGGCCGACGCCGTCGACGAGTTCGGGGCGGTGCGACTGGAGGCCGCCCGCGAGGGTCGCGAGGCCGGCGCCGGTCACGCCCGCCGCGCCCTTCGAGGCGATGACCATGAAGATCAGCAGCGAGATCTGCTCGCTCGCGCTCAGCGGGTCGCCCATCGCGTTGGCGATGAAGAGCGAGGACATCGTGAGGTAGATCGCGGTGCCGTCGAGGTTGAAGGAGTAGCCGGTCGGCACGGTGATGCCGACGACGGGCTTGCTGACACCCAGGTGCTCCATCTTCGCGATGAGCCGCGGCAGGGCGGACTCGGAGGAGGAGGTGGAGAGGATCAGCAGGAACTCGCGGCCCAGGTACTTCAGCAGGGCGAACAGGTTGACCCCGGCGACCAGGCGCAGGATCGCGCCGAGCACCACGAAGACGAAGAGCCCGCAGGTGACGTAGAAGCCGATCATGATGATGGCGAGGGACTTCAGGGCGTCGAGACCGGTCTCGCCGACCACCGCCGCGATCGCGCCGAACGCGCCGACCGGGGCGCCCCACATGATCATGGCGAGGATGCGGAAGACGAGCCGCTGGATGTGGGTGATGCCCCGGATGATCGGCTCGCCCGCCGAGCCCATCGCCTGGAGCGCGAAGCCCGCGAGCAGCGCGACCAGCAGGGTCTGGAGCACCTCGCCCGCCGTGAAGGCGGAGACGATGGTGGTCGGGATGATGCCGAGCAGGAAGTCCACGGTGGACTCGCTGGCACCGGACGCCTGCTTCTCCCCGGCCTCGCGGGCCGCCTCCGTGATGTGGAGGGTGGAGCCGGGCTCCAGGAAGTTGCCGACCAGCAGGCCGATGGCGAGGGCGACGGTCGACATGACCAGGAAGTAGCCCAGCGCCAGGCCGCCGACCGCGCCGACCTTGGCCGCCTTGCGCACCGAGCCGACGCCCAGCACGATCGTGCAGAAGATGATCGGCGAGATCATCATCTTGATCAGGTTCACGAAGCCGGCGCCGATGGGCTTGAGCTCGACGGCCACCCCGGGGGCGACGAAGCCCACCAGGATGCCGAGCGCCACGGCGGCGATCACGGCGATGTACAGGTAGTGGGTACGGTCCCGCTGTTTGGCTGCCACAGCCATCGTGGGGCTCCTCGGCTCGGTCACGGCTCGCAGCCCCGTCCCTGGGGCCTCCGTCCCCCGTCCCTGGGGGCTCCGGTGACTATCCACCGCCCTGTGACCCCGGTCACCCTTGCGTTCATATCGTTCACGGGCGCTTTCGAGCCACTGGGAGAGCGCGCTCCGGCCGAGGCAGACTGTGGGGCATGCGCCTCCCCCGTACCCGCCCCCGCAGCCTGGCCGGGCAGCTCTTCGCCATGCAGGTCGTGCTGATCGCCGCGGTGGTGGCCGGGTGCGCGGTCTTCGCGTACGTCTCCGGTTCCGCGCAGGCCGAGCAGACGGCGACCCGGCAGGTGCGGGCGGCGGCCGTCGCGGTGGCCGACTCCCCCTCCGTACGGGAGGCCATCGGTACCCCGGACCCCTCCGCCGTACTCCAGCCGTACGCGGAGCAGGTGCGCCGGGACACCGGGATCGCCTTCGTCACGATCATGGACACCGAGCGGCGGCGGTGGACGCACCCCGACGCGTCGCTGATCGGCGAGACCTTCCTCGGCCACACCGAGGAGGCGCTGCGCGGAGAGACCTTCACCGAGACGTACACCGGCACGCTGGGGCCCTCGATACGGGTGGTGACCCCGGTGCGGGACGGAGACCGGATCATCGGGCTGGTCAGCGCGGGCATCACCGTGGACCGGGTCTCCTCGCAGGTACGCGAGCAGCTCGGCGCCCTCGCGCTGGCGGCGGGCGGGGCGCTGGCCCTGGGCGGGATCGGCACGTACGTGATCAACGCCCGGCTGCGGCGCCACACCCACGGGATGAACGCGGCCGAGCTGAGCCGGCTGCACGACTACCACCAGGCCACCCTGCACGCGGTGCGCGAGGGGCTGCTGATGCTGGACGGGCAGCGCCGGATCGCGCTGATCAACGACGCCGGGCGGGAGCTGCTGGGCATCGCCCCGGAGACTGAGGCGCTCGGCCGGACCGTGGACGAGCTGGCCCTGCCCGCGCCGCTGACCGGGGCGCTGCTGGCCTCGGAGGCGCGGGTGGACGAGCTGCACCTGACGGCGGAGCGGGTGGTCGTCGTCAACACCCGTCCGGTGGTGGGCGGGGAGCGCCGGGGCACGGTGGTGACCCTGCGGGACCACACCGAGCTCCAGGCGCTCACGGGCGAGCTGGACTCCGAGCGCGGCTTCACGCAGGCGTTGCGCTCGCAGGCCCACGAGGCGGCGAACCGGCTGCACACGGTGGTGTCGCTGATCGAGCTGGGCCGGGTGGAGGAGGCGGTGGAGTTCGCGACGGCCGAGCTGGAGCTGGCGCAGGTGCTGACCGACCGGGTGGTGGGGGCGGTCGAGGAGCCGGTGCTGGCCGCGCTGCTGCTGGGCAAGGCGGCCCAGGCGAACGAGCGCGGGGTGGAGCTGGAGCTCGCCGAGGACAGCCTGATCGACGACGGGGCGCTGCCCGCCTCGCTGGCCCAGCGCGATCTGGTGACGATCCTCGGCAATCTGATCGACAACGCGGTGGACGCGGCCTCGGAGGGGGACGGCCACGGTGCTGCGGGGGCCGTGCCCGCACAGCGTACGGCTGCGCAGGGTGGAGCCGGGCGGGCCCGGGTCACCGTGACCGCGCTCGCCGACGGCCGGGAGCTGCTGCTGCGGGTCTCCGACACCGGGGCGGGCATCGGCCCCGAGGAGGCGGACGAGGTGTTCCGGCGCGGCTGGTCCACGCACGGGGCGGGGCGCGGGCTCGGCCTCGCACTGGTGCGGCAGGCGGCCCACCGCAACGGCGGGTCGGTGGAGCTGGACCGGGCGCCGGAGGGCGGGGCGCGGTTCACGGTGCGGCTGCCGCTCGGGGACCGTACGGCCACCGAGGTGACCGCGTGATCCGGGTCCTGGTGGTGGAGGACGATCCGGTGGCCGCCGACGCGCACCAGATGTACGTGGAGCGGGTCGCCGGATTCACCGTGGCCGCCGTGGCCCACACCCGGGCGGAGGCCGTACGGGTGCTGGAGCGCACCCCGGTCGACCTGCTCCTGCTGGACCTGTACCTCCCCGACGGGCACGGGCTCGGGCTGCTGCGCTCGCTGCGGGCCGCCGGGCACGGGGCGGACGTGATCGCGGTGACTTCGGCGCGGGACCTCGCGGTGGTGCGGGAGGGGGTGTCGCTGGGGGTCGTCCAGTACGTCCTGAAACCGTTCACCTACCCCACGCTGCGGGACCGGCTGGTGCGGTACGCGGAGTTCCGGGGCGCCGCGGGTGAGGCCAGCGGGCAGGAGGAGGTGGACCGGGCGCTGGGCGCGCTGCGGGTCACCGAGCCGGCCGCGCTGCCGAAGGGGCTCAGCGGGCCGACCCTGGAGGCGGTGACCCGGGTCCTGCGGGAGTCCGCGGAGGGGGTGACGGCGGCGGCCGCCGGGGAGCGGCTCGGGATCTCGCGGATCACCGCGCGCCGCTATCTGGAGCACCTGGTGACCGTGGGGAGCGCGGCGCGGCGTCCACATTATGGGCAGGTCGGCCGACCGGAACTCCACTACCGCTGGCTGGCCGGCGGCCGCTGAGCCCCGGGCGTCGGCGCAGACGGCAAGCGCTTGCCGCAAGGGCGCACGGAGGCGTCGGGGCGGTGGTACCGAGGGTAAGGAAAGCGCTGGTGGGGCCCATGATTGCGTACCGCCCGCCCGGTTCGCGCTAGGAGGTTCC
Organism: Streptomyces cyaneofuscatus; assembly: GCF_033109485.1. Classification (NCBI taxonomy): domain Bacteria; kingdom Bacillati; phylum Actinomycetota; class Actinomycetes; order Kitasatosporales; family Streptomycetaceae; genus Streptomyces; species Streptomyces cyaneofuscatus. The sequence goes on from NZ_CP137002.1 coordinate 2,288,322, forward strand.
TACGAAGCGTGTTCTGTGCGGGACAGACCGTAGCCAGCGGCGAAATGGACTCCTACGGTGGGGCCGTGCACCCCACCCCGCCCTTCAACGCCCCCGCCGCGCGCCGCCTCCGCGAGGCACTGGGGATGGCTCCCGGACATGTCGCCTACGGCCTCGCCGCCCAGTACGGGCTCCGGATACCCGCCGACACCGTCGTCGCCTGGGAACGCGGTCTCGCGACCCCCGGTGAACGTGAACTGACCGCCCTGGCCGGTGTCCTGTGGTGCGCGCCGGGCGAGCTGCTGGCCGCCGCCGCCACCCTGCGCGAGCACCGGATGAGCCGGGAGCTCTCGGTCGACGACCTGGCGCGGCAGCTCGGGATGACCGGGGCCTCGTACCTGCGGATGGAGGAGACGGGGCGCTGGAAGGGCAACGAGCGGCAGTCCACCGCGCTGTGCCGGGCGCTCGGTCTGTCACCGGCCCAGTTCCTCACGGCGACGGGCCGCGACGAGGAGCTGGCCGAGCTGCTGACGAGCGCGGTCACCACGCGCTGGCAGGCGTACGTCCGGCCGGTGGCGAAGATCGTCCCGCTGGACCGGGGGCAGATCCAGGACGTCCTGGAGCAGCTGCACGCGGACTACCAGGCCCTGATGGTCTCCACCCTGAGCTGGAGCAGCACGGGCCAGGAACGGTCCGCGACGACGGGCGACGCGGGACGGGCGTTCCTGGCCCGGGTGGTGGACCAGTTCTGGCGGACGGCGGGGGTGTGAAACCCGTACGCCTCAGGCCTCAGAGGTCTAGAACACCGACTCCGCCTCGTACATCCGGTCCAGCGGGACCGTCTTCAGCTGCGTGACCGCGTCCGCGAGCGGGACCATGGCGATCTCGGTGCCGCGCAGGGCGGTCATCCGGCCGAAGTCGCCGCGGTGGACGGCCTCCACGGCGTGCCAGCCGAAGCGGGTGGCGAGGACCCGGTCGTACGCGGTGGGCGTGCCGCCGCGCTGGACGTGGCCGAGAATGACCGGCCGGGCCTCCTTGCCGAGCCGGGTCTCCAGCTCGACGGCGAGGCGGTTGCCGATGCCCTGGAAGCGCTCGTGGCCGAACTGGTCGATGGCGCCCTTGGCGTACGGCATGGAGCCCTCGGCCGGGTGCGCGCCCTCGGCGACGCAGATGACGGCGAACTTCTTGCCGCGGGCGAACCGCTCCTCGACCATCTTGACCAGGTCGTCGACCTCGAAGGGGCGCTCGGGCAGGCAGATGCCGTGGGCGCCGCCGGCCATCCCGGACTCCAGCGCGATCCAGCCCGCGTGGCGGCCCATGACCTCGACGACCATCACCCGCTGGTGGGACTCGGCGGTCGTCTTCAGACGGTCTATGGCCTCGGTCGCGACGCCCACGGCCGTGTCGAAACCGAAGGTCCGGTCGGTGGCGGAGATGTCGTTGTCGATGGTCTTCGGGACGCCGACGACCGGCATGCCCGCGTCGGAGAGCATCCGGGCCGCCGTCAGCGTGCCCTCGCCGCCGATCGGGATGAGCGCGTCCAGGCCGTAACGGCGGGCCAGCTCCTCGCAGTTCTCGGCGGCCTCGCGGAGCCGGTCGCGCTCCAGGCGGGCCGAGCCGAGGATGGTCCCGCCGCGGGCGAGGATGCCGCTGACCGCGTTGAGGTCGAGGGGGCGGACGTGGCCGTCCAGCAGCCCCTTGAAGCCGTCCTCGAAGCCGATGACCTCGTCGCCGTGGCCCACGACGGCCCGGTGGACGACCGACCGGATCACTGCGTTCAGGCCGGGGCAGTCGCCGCCCGCGGTGAGAATTCCGATGCGCATCGAGGTGTGTCTCCTGCTCGTTAGTCGCGCTGTTCCAGGAGGCCGACCGAGGCGGCCCCCCTGCCCTGAACCAGCTCGATTGTCCCACGCCCGGCACGGACCCCGCGCTTTCGGCCGGGCGGGGCGGAGATGTCGGGAGCGGGTAGGAGGGAATCCGGAGGCGGAAACTCCGGCGGGCGGCATAGCGGCCCGCGCAGGTATCGTCAAGAGGCAATGCAGGCCAATGGCCGCACCCCTCGGAGCGCCGGGGACAGCGCGGGGAGACCCCCCACGTCCTGGACGGACCGCGGGGAGCGGCACCGCACAACGACGGGAGAGCACGCGTGGCGCGCAGCGTGTACGTGACCGGGATCGACCGGGGGGACGGCCGGCAGGTCGTCGAGCTGGGAGTCATGGAGCTACTGACGCGTCAGGTGGACCGGGTCGGGGTCTTCCGCCCGCTGGTCCACGACGGGCCCGACCGGCTCTACGAGCTGCTGCGGGCCCGCTACCGGCTCTCCCAGAGCCCCGCCTCCGTCTACGGCCTGGACTACCACGAGGCCTCCACCGTGCAGGCGGAGAAGGGGACCGACGAGCTGGTCTCCCGGCTGGTCGACCGCTTCCACCAGGTGGCCCGCGAGTACGAGGTGGTCCTCGTCCTCGGCAGCGACTTCGCCGCCACCCAGCTCCCCGACGAGCTGGCGCTCAACGCGCGGCTGGCCAACGAGTTCGGCGCCTCGGTGATCGCGGTCGTCGGCGGCAAGGGGCAGACCGCGGAGTCCGTCCGCGCCGAGACCCGTAACGCCTACCGCGCCTACGCCGGCCTCGGCTGCGACGTCCTCGCGATGGTGGTGAACCGGGTCGCGCCCGAGGACCGGGCGGTGATAGCGGAGCGGCTGGCGGCCCGGCTGCCGGTGCCCGTCTCCGTCCTGCCCGACGACCCGGCGCTCTCCGCCCCGACGGTCGCCCAGATCACCGCCGCCCTGGACGGCACGGTGCTGCTCGGCGACGACGCGGGGCTCGCCCGGGACGCGCTGGACTTCGTCTTCGGCGGGGCGATGCTGCCCAACCTGCTGAACGCGCTGACGCCCGGCTGCATGGTGGTCACGCCCGGGGACCGGTCCGACCTGGTGGTGGGTTCGCTGGCCGCGCACAGCGCCGGGACCCCGCCCATCGCGGGCATCCTGCTGACCCTGAACGAGCGCCCCGGCGAGGAGATACTCACCCTGGCCGCCCGGCTCGCACCGGGGACCCCGGTCGTCTCGGTGGCCGGCGGCTCCTTCCCTACGGCGGCCGAACTCTTCACCCTGGAAGGGAAGTTGAACGCGGCGACGCCCCGTAAGGCGGAGACCGCGCTCGGCCTCTTCGAGCGGCACGTGGACACCGGCGCCCTGCTGGAGCGGATCTCGGTGGCCCGCAGCGGCCGGGTCACGCCGATGATGTTCGAGCACGAACTGCTGGAGCAGGCCCGCTCCGACCGCAAGCGCGTGGTGCTGCCCGAGGGCGCCGAGGAGCGGGTGCTGCGCGCGACGGATGTGCTGCTGCGCCGCGACGTCTGCGACCTCACCCTCCTCGGCGATGTGGACGCGATCCGCAAGAAGGCGGCCGACCTCGGCATCGACCTCGCCGAGACCCAGATCATCGACCCGCACACCTCCGAGCTGCGCCAGGCGTTCGCCGAGCGGTACGCGCAGCTGCGCGCGCACCGCGGGGTGACGGTGGAGCTGGCGTACGACGTGGTGGCCGACGTGAACTACTTCGGCACGCTGATGGTGCAGGAGGGGCTGGCCGACGGCATGGTCTCCGGCTCGGTGCACTCCACCGCGGCGACCATCCGCCCGGCCTTCGAGATCATCAAGACCAAGCCGGACGCCTCGATCGTCTCGTCCGTCTTCTTCATGTGCCTGGCCGACAAGGTCCTCGTCTACGGCGACTGCGCGGTCAACCCGGACCCGAACGCCGAGCAGCTCGCGGACATCGCGGTGCAGTCGGCGGTGACGGCGGCCCGCTTCGGCGTCGAGCCCCGGATCGCGATGCTCTCGTACTCCACCGGCACCTCCGGCTCCGGCGCGGACGTCGACAAGGTGCGCGAGGCGACCGAACGCGTACGGGCCGAGCGGCCCGAGCTGCGGGTGGAGGGGCCGATCCAGTACGACGCGGCGGTCGAGCCGACCGTGGCGGCGACCAAGCTCCCGGACTCCGAGGTGGCCGGGCAGGCCACCGTCCTGATCTTCCCGGACCTGAACACCGGCAACAACACCTACAAGGCCGTGCAGCGCTCGGCGGGCGCGGTGGCGGTCGGCCCGGTGCTCCAGGGTCTGCGCAAGCCGGTCAACGACCTCTCCCGGGGCGCGCTGGTGCAGGACATCGTCAACACGGTGGCGATCACGGCGATCCAGGCGCAGGGCGAGGAGCGCCCCGCATGACGACTTCCCCCATCCCCCAGCACGAAGGTACGGCCCCTGTGGAACCGCATCGCGTCCTCGTCCTCAACTCCGGCTCCTCGTCGGTGAAGTACCAGCTCCTCGACATGCGCGACCGCTCACGGCTCGCCTCCGGCCTGGTCGAGCGGATCGGCGAGGAGACCTCGCGCCTGGTGCACACCCCGCTGGCCGGCGGCGGCGCCGAGCCCCGGGAGCGTACGGGCCCGATCGCCGACCACGACGCGGCGCTGAAGGCGGCGGCCGAGGAGCTGGCGGCGGACGGGCTCGGCCTGGACTCCCCCGAACTCGCGGCCATCGGGCACCGGGTGGTGCACGGCGGGCTGAAGTTCTCCGCGCCGACCGTGATCACCGACGAGGTGCTGAAGGAGATCGAGCGCCTCGTCCCGGTCGCCCCGCTGCACAACCCGGCCAACATCACCGGCATCCGTACGGCGCAGGCGCTGCGCCCGGACCTGCCGCAGGTCGCGGTCTTCGACACGGCGTTCCACACGACGATGCCGGAGTCGGCGGCCCGGTACGCGATCGACGTGGAGACCGCCGACGCGCACCGCATCCGCCGCTACGGCTTCCACGGCACGTCCCACGCGTATGTGTCGAGGAAGACGGCCGAGCTGCTGGGCAAGGCACCGGAGGACGTCAACGTCATCGTGCTGCACCTGGGCAACGGGGCCTCCGCCTCGGCGGTCGCGGGCGGGCGGTGCGTGGAGACGTCCATGGGGCTGACCCCCTTGGAGGGGCTCGTGATGGGTACGCGCTCCGGGGACATCGATCCGGCGGTCGTCTTCCACCTGAAGCGGGTGGCGGGCATGTCGACGGACGAGGTCGATGTGCTGCTCAACAAGAAGAGCGGGCTGGTCGGGCTCTGCGGTGACAACGACATGCGGGAGATCCGCCGCCGGATCGAGGAGGGCGACGAGCAGGCCGCGCTCGCCTTCGACATCTACATCCACCGGCTGAAGAAGTACATCGGCGCGTACGCGGCGGTGCTCGGCCGGGTGGACGCGGTGGCGTTCACGGCGGGGGTCGGGGAGAACTCGGCCCCGGTGCGGGAGGCTGCCATCGCGGGTCTGGAGGAGTTCGGTCTCGCGGTGGACGCCGACCTCAACGCCGTACGGTCCGGTGAGCCGCGGCTGATCTCTCCGGAGTACGCACGGGTCGCGGTCGCCGTGGTGCCGACGGACGAGGAGCTGGAGATCGCCGGCCAGACGTTCGCGCTCGTCGCCCCGGACGCCGTGCGGGTCGACAACTGAGCACCCCCGCGCCCCTTTGTATCTTCCACCAGACGGAATATTCCGCAGCGAAACAAACCGATAGGATCCGCCTCATGCGCCGTTCCAAAATCGTCTGCACCCTCGGTCCCGCCGTCGACTCCCATGAGCAGCTCGTCGCTCTGATCGAGGCCGGCATGAGCGTGGCCCGTTTCAACTTCAGTCACGGCTCCCACGAGGAACACCAGGGCCGGTACGACCGCGTCCGCAAGGCGGCCGCCGAGACCGGCCGCGCGGTGGGCGTCCTCGCCGACCTCCAGGGCCCGAAGATCCGCCTGGCGAAGTTCGCCGAGGGTCCGGTCGAGCTCGTCCGCGGGGACGAGTTCACCATCACCTCCGAGGACGTCCCGGGCGACAAGTCGATCTGCGGCACGACCTACAAGGGTCTGCCCGGCGACGTCGCCAAGGGTGACCCGATCCTGATCAACGACGGCAACGTCGAGCTGAAGGTCGTCGCGGTCGAGGGCCCCCAGGTCAAGACCATCGTCATCGAGGGCGGTGTCATCTCCGACCACAAGGGCATCAACCTGCCCGGCGCGGCGGTGAACGTGCCCGCCCTCTCCGAGAAGGACGTCGAGGACCTGCGCTTCGCCCTGCGGATGGGCTGCGACCTGGTCGCCCTCTCCTTCGTCCGGGACGCGAACGACGTCAAGGACGTCCACAAGGTGATGGACGAGGAGGGCCGCCGGGTCCCCGTCATCGCCAAGGTGGAGAAGCCGCAGGCGGTCGAGCACATGGAGGGCGTCGTCATGGCGTTCGACGGTGTGATGGTGGCCCGCGGTGACCTGGCGGTGGAGTACCCGCTGGAGAAGGTCCCGATGGTGCAGAAGCGCCTCATCGAGCTGTGCCGCCGCAACGCCAAGCCGGTGATCGTGGCGACGCAGATGATGGAGTCGATGATCACCAACTCGCGGCCGACCCGCGCCGAGGCGTCCGACGTCGCCAACGCGATCCTGGACGGCGCGGACGCGGTCATGCTGTCGGCCGAGTCGTCGGTGGGCGCGTACCCGATCGAGACGGTCAAGACGATGTCGAAGATCGTCTGCGCCGCCGAGGAGGAGCTGCTCTCCAAGGGCCTCCAGCCGCTGGTCCCGGGCAAGAAGCCCCGTACGCAGGGCGGCTCGGTGGCCCGCGCGGCCTGCGAGATCGCGGACTTCCTGGACGGCAAGGCCCTGGTCGCCTTCACCCAGTCCGGCGACACCGCCCGCCGCCTCTCCCGCTACCGCACGGCCCAGCCGATCCTGGCCTTCACCACGGACGAGGGCACCCGCAACCAGCTGGCCCTGAGCTGGGGCGTCGAGTCGCACGTGGTCCCGCACGCGGACAACACCGACGCGATGGTCGACCTGGTCGACGCGGAGCTGCTCAAGCTCAACCGCTACAACAACGGCGACACGATGATCATCACGGCCGGCTCTCCCCCCGGCATCCCCGGCACCACGAACATGGTCCGGGTCCACCACCTGGGCGGCGAGCAGGGCTAGTCCTGCGGCCTCGGCCGACCCGAGGGGCGGTGTTCCGGAGCAATCCGGTGCACCGCCCCTCGGCGTTCGCGGGCGGTGTTCGCGCTGCTACCCAGGCATGCCATGCCGTAGCACCCTGTGGCACACCATGGCATGCGTGGGTAGCATGGTCGGCATGAGCGCCCAGCCCGAGATCACCCAACGGGACCTCCGCAACAGGTCGAAAGAGATCATGGACGCCGTGCAGAACGGCAAAGCCTTCACCGTGACACGCGACGGTCACCGCATCGGTGAACTGATCCCCCTGCGGCGGCGCAGGCGCTTCGTGCCCCGCGAGGAGTTCTCGGCGTTGTCCCGGTCGGCCCCGGACATCTCGCTCGACGCCTTCCGTGAGGATCAGGACATCACCGCCGAGCAGGGGCAGGACGACCGGTATGCCGACTGAGCCTGCACCCGACGCGTCCGCCGTCCACCAGCGGGGCCTGCTCGACACGAACATCATGATCCTGCGGAAGTGGATCTCACCGGCCGAACTGCCCGCCGAGGTGGGCATCACGACCATCACGCTCGCCGAGCTGTCCGCCGGGCCGCACGAGGTCCGCAGGAACGACGAGCAGAGCGACTACGACGAGCATGCGGAGCGGGGCAGGAGGCTCGACGTCCTTCAGCGCGCCGAGAGCGAATTCGACCCCATCCCGTTCGACGTGGAGGCCGCCCGGGTCTACGGCAGGGTGTGCGCGGCCGTCATCTCGGTGGGCCGGAAGCCGAGAAGGCGCGTGGCGGACCTGATGATCGCCTCGATCGCCATCGCCGAGGGGCTCCCCCTGTTCACGACCAACCCCGACGACTTCAAGGGATTGGACAAACTGCTCACCGTGGTACCGGTGTCGCGGCCCGCTGTTCTCCACGACAGATGACCGTGGGCTGTACCCCTCGCGAGGGGTACAGCCCACACGGCTCTGTGCGGCTCCCGGACGGGATCAGGTGGTGGCGGCTAGTTGCGGCCGCCGTCCAGGTAGTTCTTCAGGCCCGGGACCGTGAGCGTGCCGCCGAACTGGCCGGCCTGGGTCACCTTGACCTTGGTGAAGAAGGCGAAGGGCACGTTCAGGGGCGGCGGCGTCTGCGGGTTGAAGGTGATGGGGATGAGGCCGAAGAGGTTGCCCTTCAGCTCCTCCGTGTACATCGTCACCGTGCCGTTGCGGATCGTCGACGTGGAGCCCGGACGCGACTTCACGTGGCCTGTCGTGCCCGCCGGTCCGACGGTGAGCTGATGCAGGTCCTTGATGTCGATGGAGCTCGCGGTGAACTTGAGCACCTTCTTGATGGAGCCGTCCGCCCTCTTCACCTCGACGATGCCCTTGTAGTCCAGGCCGTTGAGCGTGAGCAGCGAGGACTCCAGGACCCACGGGTCGGCCGGGAGCAGTGGGATGCCGGGCTCCAGGGACGCCGCGGCGAGTGCCTCCGGGTCGGGTTCGGGGCAGGGGAAGCGCGGCTTGGCGCCGTCGGGGATGTCCTCGTCCTTCTTGGGGTCGAGTCCCTTGACGTCGTCGTCCAGCTCCTTGACGTCCTTGCCCGCCTTCTCGGCGGCCTCGCGGATGGCGTCGGCCGTCTTTCCGGCTTCTTCCTTCGCCTGGTCGGAGGCGTCCTTGGCGGGGTCGTTCGCCGGGCCCTTCGCCTCGTCCTTGGCTGCGTCCTTCTCCGGAGCTTTCGGCTTGTCGGCCAGCTTCGGGGAGTCGGCCGTGGGGCTCGGGGACGGGCTCGCCGTCTCCTCGGGCTTCTCCTCGGCCTTGTCCTTGCCCTTGTCCGGGTCGAAGAGGTCCTTGAGGGCGTCGCCCAGGCCCAGCGGGTCGAGCGGGTTCTTCGACTTGGTGGGCGTCGGGGTGGGGCTCGGCTCGTCGGCGGGCTTCTCAGCAGGCTTCTCGCCGGCCGCGTCGGGCTTCTCGCCGGCCGCCGGGTCCTCCGTGGCCGTGCCGCTCTCCGTGGGCTTCGGGGTGGCGCCGCCGCCCCGGCCCGGCTGCTCGCCCTTGTCCGGCTCGTCCGTGGGCGTCGCCGACGGGGTCGGGGTCGCCTTCGGGGACTCGGACTCGGACGGGGACTCGGACGGGTCGGGCTCGTCGGACCGGGTGACGCAGGGGCCCGGAGCGAAGGGGATGTCGGGGTTGCCGTCGGCCATGGCGAGCTTGGGCGTGAGGCCCATGCCGACGAAGACGGCGGTCGGCATCGCGGCGAGCGCGAGGGCCTTCTTGCCGTTCGGCAGGTGCAACTTGGTCAGCAGCGACTTCTTGGGGGCCGCGTGGCGGCCCCCTTTGCGTACCGGGAGAAGCTCGTCCGCGTACGCATTCGGCTGCTGTTGGTCGTCACCCCGCACGGTGGGTCCCCCCGTCGTAGCCGGAGGCCGCGTCGTGGTCACCCGCCGGCTGCTGCGGGACGGCGGAGCCGTGCAGGGCACCCTCGGGGGCGTACGCGCTCTCCGGCCGCTGTTTGTCGAGCGACAGGCGGGACGCCTCCGGGGCATGCTCGTCCGCCTGCGGCTCGCCCGGCGCCCAGGAGATGGACAGGGCTCCGCCGATGAGCGCGAGGAGGAATCCGACGACGAAGCCGCCGATGTTGGCGACCGGTATGGAGATCAGCGCGAGCAGAATGGCCGCGACCCCGGCGAACACCCGGACGATGGAGTGGAACCACATCGTCAGGCCGAGCGTGACCAGCAGGACCCCGATGATGAGGGATCCGGCGCCCGCCGTGGTGGACATGGCCAGCGTCACGTTGCCGAGATGCATGTTGGCGTAGGGGAAGTAGGCGATGGGGATGCCACCGGCCATGGTGAACAGACCGGCCCAGAACGGCCGGTTACCCCGCCAGGCGCGGAAGCGTCGCCGATAGACGCGGATGTGGTGCTCGTTCTGCCCTGTGGACTCGGGGCTCATGGAAAACAGCTCCCTGGAACCGGTATCGCTGTGAGAGGAGAAGGGTGGGCGGCCGGAAGCCGCTGAGGTGCGGGCTCCGGCCACCCGGCCGGGGTGCTTAGTAGCACTCCTTTTCGGTACCCGAGTACAGGCGCAGCTTCAGACCGCTGAGGTTGAAGGTGCCCGCCGTCGTGGCCCACGCCTTCTGCCTGACCCCCTTCAGCTTGGCCTTCTCAGCCCGCTGTGCGAAGCCGTTGGGGTTGGCCTCGGTGTTGGGCTGGATGCCCGTCTTGGTCTCCTTGCCCCCCGGGAACTTCGTCAGCGAACCGGCGGCGACACCGATATCGATGTTTTTGAACTCGGCGTCGGCGTCCAGCTCCGAGACATCGAGGTAGAGGTCCTTGGCGTAGACACGCTCGTGACCGGCGCCGCCGGCCTCCAGCCTCAGGGTGACGCTGCCGAGGTCGAACGGCAGCTTCGGCGTGACCACCGACTGGCACATGTTCGTGATGTAGGCCTCACTGAAGCCCGACACCGCGACAGGCGCGTTCATCGGCTTGCCGTCGAGCGTCTTGCCCGAGGCCACGCTGCCGTACTGGACGAAGTCCCAGCCCTCGAGCTCGGTGGCCTTGACCTTGAACTCCTGGCCGGACACGGCGAAGGACGCGGCCAGCGCGCCCTGCGCCAGGCCGATGCCCACCGCGGCCGTCGCGGCGACGCTCGGCACCATGACCAGAGCGAACCGCTTCCATCTCGTCCCACCGCGAACCTGGGAACTCATAACTTGCTCCTTCTTCTCGGACGTACATCTCCGGGCGGGCGTGAAACCCGTCCTGGGATGGGAGAAGTGCTACGTCCTCGGGAAGGAGAGCGCCCGCAGACGGAGGCATGTACCGCATCCGCCGCACCAGCGTTCACCCCCGAGCGACAACCACTGGCTGCACGGTGTGTACAGCCGGTCGGACAGGCCCCGTCTGTCGGCGGGAACCCCCCTGTCCACGGCCGGCTTAGCTGCCGCCGGCCCACTCGGTGGGGACCCAACAGGCCCCTCGGCACCGGCTGGAGACCGGGCCGAAGGTATGGGACCGAGCGTGGCCGATCGTGGTCCATTCGGCGCCGCCGCACAAGGGGGGTCGTTACTTGCCAGTAACGACCTGATAACCGTGGCGCGACGGGACGACATCATCCGGCCACACAGGGTGGCACGAAAAGGACATCAAAAGGGAGGGAAACTTGACGGAAACAGGACAGAGGGACCACACCAACTTACTGCCAGTAACACTTGGTTCCATTGTCAAGTTTTGGTAAAGCAGCGGTGACTCTTAGCGTTCGGACGGCAAAACGGCCGCGATACCCGAGGGGCATCACGACCGTCTTGTCACATCGGAACAACCGGCTCGCGAACGGGGCGATCAGCCCGCGATCGGCCGACCGTCACACTCGGCGATCAGAACAGCACGCGCGCCAGCGCGGTGCGGGCGGCCATGACCCGGGGGTCGTCCGGGCCGATCACCTCGAAGAGCTCCAGCAGCCGCAGCCGGGCGGTGTTCCGGTCGTCTCCGGTGTTGCGGCGGACCGCCTCGACGAGCCGGCCGAAGGCGTCCTCGACATGGCCGCCGACCAGATCCAGGTCGGCGGCGGCGAGCTGGGCGGTCACATCGTCCGGGTTGTCCGCCGCGTCCTTGCGGACCACGTTCGGGTCCATCGTCTGGACGCGGGCCAGCAGCTCCGCCTGGGCCAGGCCGAGCTTGGCCTCCGGGTTGGCCGGGTCGTCGGCGAGCACGTTCTTGTACGCCTGTACGGCGCCGCCGAAGTCGTTGGCGTCGAGAGCGGAGGCGGCGGCCTCCAGCAGGTGGTCGTACGGGCCGGCCGGTACCTCGGCCGGGGCGGCGTCCGGCGACGCGTTCGGGTCGACGGCGATCCCGGTGAGGCCGAACCGCTCCTCGCCGACCTGGATCAGCTGGTCCAGCGTCTCGCGGATCTGGGCCTCGGGGGCCGCGCCCTGGAAGAGCGGGAGGGCCTGCCCGGCGACGACGGCGAAGACCGCCGGGATGCCCTGGATGCCGAACTGCTGCATCAGCATCTGGTTGGCGTCGACATCGACCTTGGCCAGCAGGAAGCGGCCGTTGTACTCGACGGCCAGGCGCTCCAGCAGGGGGCCCAGCTGCTTGCACGGCTCGCACCACTCGGCCCAGAAGTCGATGACGACCGGGACCTCGGCGGAGCGCTGGAGGACATCGCGCTCGAAGCCTGCTTCATCGACATCGATCACCAGGGCGGCGGGCGCCACGGCACCGGCGCCCCCTGTACGGGCGGCCTGCGCGCGGGCCTGCTCCGCCTTGGCCTTGGCCTCGCCGGCCGCCTTGACAGCGGCGAGGTCGACGACGCCGCTCATGGACATGTTCCTAGGCTGCATACGTACATCCTCCCCCCTGAGCACGCCGTTCCGGAAAGCGATACGGGAACCGGGCCGGTCCGCGGCACCGGCCGGTGTGCCGGGCGGGCGGACGAAGGCGGTTCCCAGGGCCCTGAAGAACCCGGGCGGGGCTCCGAAAAGACCCCGGTGGAACAGAGACGGGCCCCGATGAGACCCGGTGGACCTTCCGGATCCCCATCCGGCCGTGTCCGTGCGGCCCCGGGTCCCCACCCGGCGCCTGGGGCCTCCGTGGAGGCCCTGGTGGCTGTCGCTCGTTCGTTCCGTGGCGTACGGGGCGGGCCTGCCGCCTTCCTTACGCTACGACCCGTAGCGTAACTGCCGATCAGCCCGCCGGAACAGGCCCTCCCGGTGATCTGTCTCACGGAACCCGGGGCGGAGCGGACGTGCCTACCGGCCGGTATGGTCGCCGCATCATGAGCCGCACCGACCCCCAAAACGCCCGAACAGGACGTCCTCGCTCCACCGCCGCCGATGCCGCGATCCTGGAGGCGACGCGCGCCTCCCTGGTCGACCTCGGCTGGTCGAAGCTGACCATGGGCGATGTGGCGGCCCGGGCCGGCGTCGCCAAGACGACCCTCTACCGGCGTTGGGCGGGGAAGAACGAGCTGGTGGTGGACGCGGTGGCCGTCCTCTTCGACGAGCTGGAGCTCCCCGACCGGGGCAGCCTGGCCGCCGATGTGCAGGGCGTGGTGCTCCAGTTCGCCGCCCTGCTGGAGCGGCCGGAGACCCGGACGGCGCTGATGGCGGTGGTCGCCGAGTCCACCCGGGACGACTCGCTGCGGGTGCGGATCCGGGACTCGATCGTGGACCGGCAGAAGCGGCTGGTGCTGGAAGGCCGGCAGCGTGCGCAGCGGCGGGGCGAACTGCCCCTCGAGCCGGACTCGGTGGTGGCGGACCGCACCGCCGACCTGATCTTCGACGTGATCGCGGGTGCGGTGGTGCACCGGATGCTGGTGAGCGCCGAGCCCGTCGACACGGACTGGGCCCGGCAGTTCACCCTGCTGCTGCTGTCAGGGCTGGGGGCGGGAGCGATGGAACGGCGTCCCGGGAGCTGATGCCCCCGGGACGCCGTCCCCTGTTCACGTCGGTCTCACGCGGTGCGCGGCACCGGTCACCACCGCGTCAGATGCTCCACGTCGGACACGTGGAAGCGCCCGTAGCCGAACGTCTCGCCGAGAGCCTCGTACTGGGCGTACTGGGCATCCGAGATCGGCACCCGGCACGCGCCCAACACCCTCCGAGGCGACCGTCCACACAGTGGTGATGACCTCGGTGGACAGGGAGGACTGTTCGAGGCGGACCGCGTCAGCCAGGATCGCCCAGGCCGCCTCTCCCGCCGGCTCGCCCAAGTGCCCCAGGGCGGCGTCCGCGATGGTCTCGTCGACGGTCCGCTCATGGGACCACGGCCCGAAAAAGAACTTGGTCAGCCGGCTGAGACCGAAGTCCCACTCGGTCCGGCGCGGTGCCATGGTTCCCTCTTTCAGTTCGGGGGGGCCGGTCGTCAGACCTGGTAGCGGCCCGGTGCGAAGAGGTGGAGGTGGTCCGCCACCCAGGCCGACGTGCGCTCCAGCCCCTCCTCCAGGGTGACTTCGGGTTCCCATTCTGCCCACTCACGGGCCCGGGTGTTGTCCGAGAGCAGCCGGTGCACCTCGCTGCCGGAGGGCCGCAGCCGCGCCGGGTCCACGACGATCTCGGCGTCCCGGCCGGAGGCGGCGATGAGGGCCTTGGCGAGATCCCCGATCGAAATCTCCTGACCGGTACCGAGGTTGACGCTCTCCCCCAGCGCCCGGTCGCAGTCGGCCAGCGCCAGGAATCCGGCGGCGGTGTCGGTGACGTACGTGAAGTCGCGGGTCGGGGTCAGCGAGCCGAGCCGGATCTCCCGTGATCCGGAGTGCAGTTGGGCCAGGATCGTGGGGATGACGGCACGGGCGGACTGGCGGGGCCCGTAGGTGTTGAAGGGCCGCACCACCGTGACCGGCAGCTCGAAGGCGTGCCAGTGCGACAGCGCCATCATGTCCGCGCCGATCTTGGAGGCGGAGTACGGCGACTGCGGCTGGAGCGGGTGGTCCTCGCTGATCGGGGCGGTCAGGGCGCTCCCGTACACCTCGCTGGTGGAGGTGTGCAGGAGACGGCGTACGGAGTGGCGGCGGCAGGCCTCGGCGATGTTCTCGGTGCCGACGACGTTCGTACGGACGTACGCGCCCGGCGCGTCGTAGCTGTACGGGATGCCGATCAGCGCGGCGAGGTGGAAGACCGTGTCGCAGCCCGCCACCGCGTCCATCACCCGGCCCGCGTCGCCGACGTCCCCGGCGATGAACTCGACCGGGCTGTGCGGGTCCTGGAGGTGGCGGGCGAGGTGGCCCTTGTCGGCGTACGGCTTGTAGTGGACGAACGCCCTTACTCGGGCGCCTCGTTGGACGAGGAGGTCCACGAGGGTGGAGCCGATGAAGCCCTCGGCTCCGGTGACCAGGACGGTCCGGCCGGTCCAGTCGGCGGTGGTGCTGTTCATGAGGTGAACTCCCTTGTGGTGGTGGGTTGTCCGGCGAGGCGGATGACCGTCCCCGCCAGCAGGTCGGCGGCGCGGGCGTGGTTTCCCGGGTCGGCCGCGCGCCCCATCACGGCGAGCCGCGCCGGGTCCGCGAGCAGCGGGTCGATCAGTTCGGCGAGCCGGTCGGCGGTGGTCTCGGCGTCGGGGACGAGATGGGCGGCACCGGCCTCGGAGAGGACCCGGGCGTTGTGGGTCTGGTGGTCGCCGGGCGCGTGCGGGTACGGCACGAGGACGGCGGGCACCCCGGTCGTCGCCAGCTCCGCGATCGTGGCCGAGCCCGCCCGGCAGACCACCAGGTCGGCCACCGCGTAGGCGAGGTCCATCCGGTCGAGGTAGGGCACCGCCTGCGCGACGGGGCCGGAAGCGGCGTCGGCCGGCTGCTGACGGGCCTCCCCCGGCGCGACGGCCCCCGCACCCGCGTCGACGAGCTTCCGCCGGGTCTCCGCCAGCGCAGCCGGGCCCGTCTTGATGAGCAGGTGGACGTCGCTCCGGTCCCGCCACCGGGCGGCGAGCCCCACCGCGGCCGCCGTCAGCCGGGCCGCGCCGAGGCTCCCGCCGTTGAAGAGGACCACCCGCGCGCCCTCGGGTATCCCGAACGCGCGCCGGGCCTCCGCGCGCAGCGCGGGCCGGTCCAGGGCGGCCAGCGACGCGGCGATCGGCATGCCGACGGTCAGGGCCCGCTCACCGCCCGACAGATGGGCGCGGCTGCCGTCGAAGGCGACGGTGAGGTGTTCGGTGAGGCGGGCGGCGAACTGGTTGGCCCGGCCCGGGATTGCGTTGGACTCATGGATCACGCTGGGCAGCCCGGCCATCTTCGCGCCGACGATCGCCGGGGCGCTCGGGTAGCCGCCCATCCCGACGACCACCTGCGCTTGCTGCCTGCGCAGGACCGAGCGGGCCTGGGCGCCGGAGCGCAGCAGCGCGGCCGGAAGCAGGAAACGCTTCGCACCGAGCGCGGGGTCGAAGGGGATCATGTCGACGGTGTGGAGGCGATAGCCGGCGGCCGGGATCAGGTTCGTCTCCAGACCCCGTTCGGTGCCGATGAAGGAGATGACCGCGTCCGGGTCGGCGCGGCGCAGGGCCTCGGCGAGGGCGAGACCGGGGTAGATGTGGCCGCCGGTGCCGCCCGCACCGATCACGACGGAGAGTGGTGTGCGCATGGCCGCCACTCTCGGGAGGCGGCCTAAGAAGGTTCTAAGAGTCCGGTTTGGCAGGCTTCGGGCTATGAACAGGATTCTGGTGGCCGAGGACGAGCCGGAAGTGCGGGCCGCCGTCGAGGACGGGCTGCGGATCGAGGGCTACGAGGTCCGGGGCGTCGGTGACGGGCTGGCCGCGCTGTCGGCGGTGGCCGCCTGGGAGCCGGACGCGGTGGTGCTGGACGTGATGATGCCGGTGCTCGACGGGCTCGCGGTCTGCCGGAGGCTGCGGGCGGTGGAGGACCGGACGCCGGTGCTGGTGCTGACCGCGCTGTCGTCGGTGGCCGAGCGGGTGGACGGTCTGGAGGCGGGGGCCGACGACTATCTGGTGAAGCCGTTCGCGCTGGACGAACTGGTGGCACGCGTACGGGCGTTGCTCCGGCGGGCCGCGCCGCCCGCCCCGGACGGGGATCTGGCCTTCGCGGACCTGACGCTGGATCCGGTGACGCGGACCGGGCGGCGGGCGGGGCGGCCCATGGAGTTCAGCCGCACGGAGGCCGCCCTGTTGGAGCTGCTCCTGCGCCACCCGGGCCAGGTGCTCCCGCGCGAGGTGATCCTGGAGCGGGTCTGGGGCCAGGACTTCGGGCCCGACTCCAACTCGCTGGCGGTGTACGTGGGTTACCTGCGGCGCAAGCTGGAGGCGGGCGGTGAGCCACGGCTCGTCCACACCGTGCACGGGCTCGGCTACCGGCTGGACGTGGCGTGAGCGGGGTGCGGCGGCTGGGCGCCCGGTGGCGAAGGAGGCGGCCCCTCCGTACGCGCCTCGCGCTGGCTGCCTCGGCGGCCGTGGCGCTCGTGGCGGTCGGGGTGTGCGCGGCGGCGTTCTTCGTCATCCGGTACGAGCTGCTGCACCAGCTGGACCTGTCCCTGACCCAGTCCGCGACCCGGGTGGTCCAGGAGAACCGGGGTGAGGGCCCGCAGATCATCGCCGGTGAGTGCCGCTTCCTCTCCGCGCCCGCCTGCGCCCAGGTCGTCCCCGCCGGCCCGGCGGCGGACCCGGAGGCCGCCTATCTGCTGCCCGTCTCCGCCCCCGTACGGGAGGTGGCGGCGGGGACGAGGGCCCCGTACTTCAGCAACGTCACCCGGTTCGGGCACTCCCTGCGGATGCTGACCACCCCGTTCGGGGACGGGCGGGCGCTCCAGGTGGCGCTGCGCGCGGACCCGGTGGAGCGAGGGGTGCGGCAGGCGGCGGTGCTGCTGGCGGCGGTCGGCGGGGCGGGGGTGCTGCTGGCGGGGGTGCTCGGGTACGCGGTCTCGCGCACGGGTCTCGCCCCGGTGGCCCGGCTGACCTCGACCGCCGAGCGGATCGCGGCGACCCGGGACGCGCGCCACCGTATCGAGCTGCCGCCGGGGCCGCCGGGGCCGCCGGGGAGGCAGGACGAGGTGACCCGGCTGGCGGCCAGCTTCAACACGATGCTCGGGGAGCTGGAGCAGTCGGTGAGCGCCCAGCGGCGGCTGGTCGCGGACGCCTCGCACGAGCTGCGGACCCCGCTGACGGCTCTGCGCACCAACGCGGAGCTGCTGGCCCGCGCGGACCGGCTGACGCCCGCGCAGCGCGAGCGGGCCTCGGGGGCGCTGGGGCGGCAGA
This sequence comes from Streptomyces cyaneofuscatus, assembly GCF_033109485.1. Taxonomy (NCBI): domain Bacteria; kingdom Bacillati; phylum Actinomycetota; class Actinomycetes; order Kitasatosporales; family Streptomycetaceae; genus Streptomyces; species Streptomyces cyaneofuscatus. The sequence goes on from NZ_CP137002.1 coordinate 2,305,953, forward strand.
TCCGGGAGGTGACCGGGCTGGTGAACGACCTGATCGAGCTGGCCCGGGACGAGGAGCCGCTGCCGCTGGTGGAGGAGGTGCGGATCGCGGAGCTGGCGGAGCACACGGTGGCCATGGCCCGTACGCACTGGCCGCGCGTCCGGTTCGAGCTGGAGGTCGGCCCCGGTGCGGCGGAGGCGGTCCGGCCGGGGGTGCCGGCGCGGCTGGCCCGGCTGCTGACCAACCTGCTGGACAACGCGGCCAAGTTCAGCCCGCCGGACGCGCCGGTGGAGGTGGGGCTGACGGCGTGCGGGGGCGGGCTTGAGCTGTCGGTACGGGACCACGGGCCGGGGATCGCGCCCGAGGATCTCCCGTACGTCTTCGACCGCTTCTACCGCGCCGAGGCAGCCCGCGCTCTCCCCGGCTCGGGGCTGGGGCTCGCGATGGCCCGGCAGATCGCCCGAGCGCACGGGGCGGAGCTGACGGCGAGCGCGGCGCCGGGCGGCGGGGCGCTGTTCACGGTGGTGTTCGGCGGGGAGGGCCCGTAGGAGCCAAGGGGCTCTCAAGGGCCCTCCCTCCGTGGAGCATCAGAAGCCCGGCGGCTCCGTGTACGTGCCCCACTCCTCGCGCAGCGCCTCGCAGATCTCGCCGAGCGTGGCCTCGGCCCGTACCGCGTCGAGCATCGGCGCGATCATGTTCGAGCCGTCGCGGGCGGCGGCCAGCATCGCGTCCAGCGCGGCGCTCACCTTCGCGTCGTCCCGGGCGGCCTTGCGGGCGGTGAGCTGGCTGACCTGGTCGCGCTCCACCTCGTGGCTGACCCGGAGGATCTCCAGGTCGCCGGTGACGGAACCGTGGTGGACGTTGACGCCGACGACCCGCTTGTCGCCCTTCTCCAGGGCCCGCTGGTACTGGAAGGCGGACTCGGCGATCTCGCCGGTGAACCAGCCGTCCTCGATGCCGCGCAGGATGCCGGAGGTCATCGGTCCGATGGGGTGCTGCCCGTCGGGGTGGGCCCGGGTGCCGCGCTCCTTGATCTGGTCGAAGATCTTCTCGGCCTCGGCCTCGATCCGGTCGGTGAGCTGCTCCACGTACCAGGAGCCGCCCAGCGGGTCGGCCACATTGGCGACGCCGGTCTCCTCCATCAGCACCTGCTGGGTGCGCAGCGCGATCTCGGCGGCCTGCTCGGAGGGGAGGGCGAGGGTCTCGTCCAGGGCGTTGGTGTGGAGCGAGTTGGTGCCGCCGAGCACGGCGGAGAGGGCTTCGACGGCCGTGCGGACGACGTTGTTGTAGGGCTGCTGTGCGGTGAGGGAGACCCCGGCGGTCTGGGTGTGGAAGCGGAGCCACTGCGCCTTGTCGGTCTTGGCGCCGTACGTCTCCTTCATCCAGCGGGCCCAGATGCGGCGGGCGGCGCGGAACTTGGCGATCTCCTCGAAGAAGTCGAGGTGGGCGTCGAAGAAGAAGGAGAGCCCGGAGGCGAAGGTGTCGACGTCCAGGCCGCGGGAGAGGCCGAGCTCCACATAGCCGAAGCCGTCCGCGAGGGTGTACGCCAGCTCCTGCGCGGCCGTCGCCCCGGCCTCGCGGATGTGGTAGCCGGAGACGGAGAGCGGCTTGTAGGCGGGGATGGAGGAGGCGCAGTGCTCCATCAGGTCACCGATGAGGCGCAGGTGGGGTTCGGGCTGGAAGAGCCACTCCTTCTGCGCGATGTACTCCTTGAAGATGTCGGTCTGGAGCGTGCCGTTGAGCACCCCCGGGTCGACGCCCTGGCGCTCGGCGGCGACCAGGTACATGCAGAAGACGGGGACGGCGGGGCCGCTGATCGTCATGGACGTGGTGACGTCACCGAGGGGGATGTCCTTGAACAGGATCTCCATGTCGGCGGCGGAGTCGATGGCGACCCCGCAGTGGCCGACCTCGCCGAGCGAGCGCGGTTCGTCGGAGTCGCGGCCCATCAGGGTCGGCATGTCGAAGGCGACGCTGAGGCCGCCGCCGCCCGCCGCGAGGATCATCTTGTACCGCTCGTTGGTCTGCTCGGCGTTGCCGAAGCCGGCGAACTGGCGGATGGTCCACGTACGTCCCCGGTAGCCGGTCGGGTGCAGGCCCCGGGTGAAGGGGTACTCCCCCGGCCAGCCGATCCGCTCGAACCCCTCGTACGTGTCGCCCGGGCGCGGCCCGTAGACCGGCTCCACCGGGTCCCCGGAGAGCGTGGTGAAGTCCGCGTCACGCTTGCGGGCCTTGTCGTAACGGGCCTGCCAGCGGAGGCGGCCTTCCTCGATCGCGTCAGCGTCCATGCTTCGAATTTACTAGGACGTCCTAGTAAATGTCGATGGCAAACCGCCCGGCGCTTTGCGCGGGGCGGTGGGGTGCCGTGCCGGTCAGGCCTGCGCGGGCTCCGCGGCGGGCTTGGTGACCAGCGCCTGGGCCTCGCGGCTGACCTTCGGCTCGACGAAGAAGGAGGCGAAGGGGATGCAGCCGGCCGCCAGCACCCACAGGAGCTTGCCGAACGGCCACTTCGCCTTGGAGCCGAGATCGAAGGCGAAGATGACGTAGACGATGAACAGCACACCGTGGATCTGGGAGATCACCATGGTGTCGCCGGTGTCGAAGGCGTACTTCGCGATGATCGCCACCGTGAAGACGAGCAGCCAGATGGCGGTGACGTAAGCCATCACCCGGTAGCGGGTGAGCACGTTCTGTTTCATGGACACGAGCGTAACGGGGACACCGGGGCGATCTTCGCGCACCCCCCGGGCCGCCCTCACCCCTCGTCGAAGTCCTGCGCCGCCACCCGCAGCGGCCGGAGCATCGCGAAGATCTCCCCGCACTCCTCCGCGTCGTACACCCCGAGCCCGAAGTCCATCGCGACCAGGTCCTCGGTGGCCGACTCGACGACCTCGCGCCCCTTGTCGGTGATGGAGGCGAGCGTGCCGCGCCCGTCGTTGGGGTTGGGGCGCTTGCTGACCAGGCCGGACTTCACCAGCCGGTCCACCGTGTTGGTGACCGAGGTGGGGTGCACCATCAGCCGCTCGCCGATCTTGGACATCGGCAGCTCGCCCGCCTTGGAGAAGGTGAGCAGCACCAAAGCCTCGTACCGTGCAAAGGTCAGACCGTACGGCTTGACGACCGCGTCCACCTCCGCGAGCAGGATCTGCTGCGCCCGCATGATCGAGGTGATCGCCCCCATGGAGGGCACGGGCCCCCAGCGCTGATGCCAGAGTTCCTCGGCACGGGCGATGGGATCGAAAGGAAGGCTGAGCGGCTTCGGCACGGCACCGACCTTACCGACTGGTCATATGCCGGTCAGCCCCGTCTCGCCTTTCGGTATCGGACATCTGTCCGGGGGCCGTTCGGCGGACCTCGGCGACGACGAGGAGCGCGACGGCGGTACCGATGATTCCGGATCCGGTAACCACGTGGTGCACCGGGAAGAACTCGGCCGCGAGCCCCGCCAGCGCCATCCCGGCGCCCTGGATCGTCATCAGCCCGGCGGTGAGCAGCGTCATGGCCCGGCCGCGCAGCTCGGGCGGGACGGCGTCCACGAACCACTGGTCGAGGCCGATGACGTACGCCGCCCCCATCCCGGCCAGCGCGAGTGCGGCCAGGGCGAGCGGCAGCCCGGGCCGGACCACGTACACCACCAGCGGCAGCAGGCCCACGGCGGCGACCGGCAGCACGATCCGGGAGCGGGTACGGGGCCGGAGCGCGGACCCCACGAAGAGCTCGGCCCCCACATGCCCGACGGCCATCGCGCACAGCAGCAGTCCGAGTGCGGCCGGACCGGCGCCGATCTCGGCCACGTACGGGGCGGCCAGCGCCTCCGGGGCCACCACGAACATCGCGGGCAGCCAGAGCAGGAGCAGCAGCGCCCGGATGCGGCGGTCGCCCAGGATCAGCCGGGCCCCGGAGAGCGACTCCTTCAGCAGCGTGGCGGAGCTGCTCCCGGCGCGGGCCGGGCGGTCGCGGGTGCCGAAGCGGAGGAGCGCCGCCGAGCAGAGGAAGGTGACGACGGTGACGGTGATCGCCCCGCGCGGGGAGAGCACGGTGAGCAGCGCGCCGCCCGCGCCGAAGCCGATGAGCATGGCGCTCTGCGAGACGATCCGCAGGAGGGAGCGGCCGAGGACGTAGAGGTCGCCGTCGCCCAGTATGTCGGTGAGCGCGGCCATCCGGGTCCCGGTGAAGACCGGCGCGATGGCGGCGACCAGGCAGCGCAGGACGAGGAGTCCGGCGACCGGGGTGGCGGGCACCAGCATCACGGCGACGCAGGCCGCGCAGACCAGGTCGCAGACGACCAGGACGCGGCGGGCCGGGTAGCGGTCGGCGACCCCGGCGAACAGCGTCCCGCCGATCACGTACGGGAGCATCCCCAGCGCGAACGTCAGGGCGCTGAGCAGCGGGGAGCCGGTGAGGTCGTACACGAGGACGGTGAGGGCGAGTTCGCTGACGACGACGCCGAGGAGCGAGAGCAGGTGGGCGGCGAAGACGGCCCGGAACTCGGTGACGGCGAAGACGGCGCGGTAGCCGGCGGGCGGGGCGGTGGCAGGTCCGTGGGACATGGCAGGAGCCTGGGCCCGGTGGGACACTTCGCCGTAGAGTTTCGGCTGGGGGCGAATCTTCGACGGCGGAGTGGGGGCCGGTATGCCGTTCCAGCTGCGCTTCGGCGAGAGCGACCTGCTGCGCTGCCGGTTCGCGCTCTCGCCGCTGGTCGAGACCCAGGAGGCCGTGCGCACCCTGGCCCGCCCCTACCGGCACGGCTACCACCTCCCCTGGCTCCGGCAGATCCGCGAGGCGGCCGCCGCCCTCGATCTGGGGCCGCTGTGGCTGCTGATGCCGGACGGCGGCCACAACCCGGACTTCATCTGCCCGCCCCCGATCGGGCCGCTGGCCACCTTCGAGGAGGAGATCGCGGGTGTCCGGGCGGTCGATCCGGAGGTGGCGCGGGCGGACATGGAGCTGGCACTGTCCGAACGGCCCGGTGCCCGCGAGTCGGTGACCGGCCGACGTCTGCTCGACGACCCGGCGCGGGCCGTGCGCGAGATCGCCGATCTGCTGGAGCGGACCTGGCGGACCTTGATCGAACCGTACTGGCCCCGGCTGCGGGCGGTCCTGGAGGCGGACATCGCCCACCACTCCCGCCGCCTCGCGGACAGCGGACTCGCCGGGCTGCTCGGCGAGGTGAGCACGCAGCTCAGCTGGAACGGTTCGACGCTCACCGTGCAGGGGACCCGGGGCGACCACCACCAGGTGCTGGGCGGCCAGGGGCTGGTGCTGATGCCGAGCGTCTTCGTCTGGCCCGAGGTGGTGGGCGGCCACCTGGAGCCATGGCAGCCCGGGCTGATCTACCCGGCGCGCGGGATCGGCGGGCTGTGGAGCGCGGCCGGCGAGCGGACACCGGACGCCCTGGCCCGGCTGCTGGGGCGGGTCCGGGCGGACGTGCTGTGCGCGCTGGACGAACCGGCCGGGACGAGCACCCTGGCCCACCGGCTCGGCCTCGCCCCCTCCTCCGTATCGGCGCATCTGTCGGTGCTGCGGGGGGCGGGGCTGCTGACGTCGCGGCGGTACGGACACCAGGTGCTGTACGAGCGCACGCCGCTGGGGATCGCACTGACCGCGTCCACCTGAGCGGAGCCCGGTCACGGATGGTGTCGCGGCGCCACTCCCGGTGACCGATATGTCACGATTGCCGACGTCTGCCTCTGCCTTGCCGACGTCTGCCCGCGCTCAGCCTTCCGCTGTGCCGCCCGGCACCCCGCCGTCCCGTATCCGTGAGAGCCACCGCCGCCCGAGGGGGCTGGATGTCCGGCCGTAGAACCGTTTCCAGAAACCGCCGTGTCTTCGGGGTTGCCCCCGCCCTGGCCGCCGCCGCTCTCGCGGCCGTCCTCACGGCGGGCTGCTCCGCGCCGGGCGGGGCGAGCCCCACGGCCGCCGAGGCCGATCCCGTACGCGGTGAACCGGCGCCGAGCGCGGCCTCCCCGTACTGGGTGGACCCGGACAGCGATGCCGCCCGTCAGGTGCGCGCCTGGGACCGGCAGGGCCGGGAGGACGACGCGAAGGCGCTGCGGCGGATCGCCGACCGGCCGGTGGCGCTCTGGCCCGCCTGGGACGCGCCCGGGCCCGAGATCGTGGCCGCCGCGAAGGCCGCGGCCGAGACGAAGAAGAGCATCCTGCTCGTCGCGTACAACATCCCCCACCGCGACTGCGGGCTCTACTCCGCGGGCGGCGCCAAGGACGCGGACGCCTACCGGTCCTGGCTCGGGGAGTTCGCCGAGGCCATCGGCGACGCCCCGGCCACCGTGATCCTGGAGCCCGACGCCCTCCCCCACATCGCGGACGGCTGCACCCCGCCCGAGCACCACGCCGAGCGCTACCAGTTGCTCTCCGAGGCCGTGGACACGCTCAAGGCCAAGCTGCGGACCAAGGTCTACCTGGACGCGGGCAACCCGGACTGGATCAAGGAACCGTCCAAGATCGCCGAACCGCTGCGCCAGGCCGGGATCGACCGGGCCGACGGCTTCTCGCTGAACGTCTCCAACTTCCAGTCGAACGCGAGCGTGAAGGAGTACGGAGCCCTCCTCTCCGACGCCGTGGGCGGCGGCGCGCACTACGTGATCGACACCAGCCGCAACGGCGGCGGCCCCCTCACCGGGGACCGCGCCGAGGCCTGGTGCAACCCGCCGGGCCGGGCGCTCGGCACGCCCCCGACCACCGACACCCGCGACCTCCGGCTCGACGCCTACCTGTGGATCAAGCGGCCCGGCGAGTCGGACGGCACCTGCCGGGGCGGCCCCGAGGCGGGCACCTGGTGGCCGGAGTACGCCCTGGGACTGGCCGAGCGCGCGAAGTCCTGAAGCGCTCGGTGTCGGGGCGTCAGGAGCGTGGCGCTTCCGAAACCCCGGCACCGTACTTCAAAGATTGCGCAACCTTTAAAGTGTGGTCATGGGATTCGAATCCAGGGCAGACACGACGCACCAGGACCGGCCGCGGACGCCAGGACCGCCTGACACGGCACCAGGGAGCGTCGGCGAGGCCGCCGTGCTGGTCGGCGGCCCGGCGGACGGCACCCGGATACGGGTCACCGACCGGCCGGCCGTGGTCCAGGTCACCTACCCCTGCGAGCTGGACGGCCCGTCGGACGGCGCTCGGGCGGAAGCGCTCTACGTCTACCGCCGCGACCTGCAGGTGGAACGCGCGCCCCTGCGCTACGGAGTCGACCCGGCCAGCCCTTGACCCGGTACCGCCGGAGCCGGCCGGCGGGCCGGCGGTCACGGGGCAGGACGGTGGCCTCGGCGCACGCGCCGTCGCGCGGGCTCAGTCGTCGTCCTCGTCCCCGTCCTCATCCATGTCCTCGAACGAGGAGTGGAACAGCGCCGCGAAGCTGGGGAACCTCGTCGTATCGCCGTACTTCGGCGTGAACTCGTAAGCGGCCCACTCGCCGTCCGGTCCGACATCGGTCGGATCGAGCAGCCAGTAGTCCTCTCCCTTCGCGACCTCCACGGACCGGCGGAACAGGCCCACATCGTTCTCATTGCCGTCGATCGAGGCGTACACCTCGATCACACCGGCGCCGTCCTCGCTGTCCCGCATCCACCCGACACGACCGCTCGGATGGACACCGTCCACCCAGCCGTCCAGGTGCTCCCATCCGTCGCTCGTCAGGAAGAAGCTCCTCAGGCCCGGCGGCAGCCGCAGCCCGAGCCGCTCCTCGGCTGCCGCCAAGGCCTCTTCCCGAGCCGGTTCCGCACCCAGCCAGACGGCTATCCGCTCGCCCCGGTCCAGCGCGTCCGCCTGGTCCTCGTCCAGCAACTCGTCCGCGCCGTCATGGTTCAGCAGGTACCGCTGTCCGTACGCCTCCAGAAACGCGCGCCAGTCCTCCGGCGTGGCCGGGGCCGCGCCGACCGCATGCATCTCGGGTTCCGTTGTCTCACTCATACCGACCATGGTGGCAGGAGGGTATGACAACGCCGGCGGCCCTGCCGTGTGCGAAAGCCCCGGTTCTCAGGACGCCTTGACCCACTTCGCCTCCGACGGGACGCCGTCGGTGTCGGTGACGAAGAGCATGTACCAGCCGGGCGGGACCAGCGTCGGGTCGTCCGGCACGCTCACGCTCACCTCGCCCTTGCCCTTCTTCAGGCCCAGCTCGATGGAGCGCTGCTCCACATCCGTGGTGTGCGTGACCGCGCTCGGCCGCATCAGCCGGGCCGTCGCGATCCGGTCCGCGTCGGCGCTCTTGTACGTGACCGTCTTCCCGCGCTCGACGGCCTCGGGGCCGTCCCCGATCACCGGCCGCTTGTCCTTGCCCCGGTGCAGGGCGGGCGGGGTGTAGACCTCCATGCGCTGCTCGAACTTGCCGAGCTTGGTGTTGTCCTTGTCGCCGTAGAGCGAGTCGGAGCCGAAGGTGGCGACCCGGCCGTCGGGCAGCAGCAGCGCCTCGGAGTGGTAGTTGCGGCCGACCGTCGGCTCGGCCGCCTCCTTGAAGGTGTTGGTCTTCGGGTCGTAGGACTGCGCCTTGAGGATGTTGCTGTCGCCGCGGCCCCGGTAGTCCTCCGAGCCGCCGCTGGTGAAGACGGTGTCGTCCGGCATGATCACGCTGTTCAGGTAGCGCGTGCCCTGCGGCAGGTCGGGGCCCGGTTTGAACGCCGGGCTGGCCTGCTTGAGGTCGATGACGGCCGTACGGGCGGTGGACTTCTTGGACTCGCCGACCCCGCCGCCGCCGAGGACCATCACCTTCTGGTCCTGGACGGGCGGCAGCAGCAGCGAGGCCGCCGTCTCCAGCTCGTCGGTGTCGGTCAGCCCGGGCACCTTGGTGAAGGTGTTCTTCTTGATGTCCCAGATCCCGGGGTCGCGGCCCTTGTCGGCCGGGCCGTAACCGGCGTTGGCGCCCGGGTAGAAGAGCTTGCCGCCCTTGGTCAGGAAGAGCGCCGGGTAGGTCGGGAAGTAGTGGAAGGGGCCCTTGGCCCACTTCTTGGTGTTCGGGTCGTAGATCTCGTTGTCGCCCGGCAGGATCGCACCGACGTCGTCGAGACCGGAGACGGAGAGCACCCGGCCGTCCTCCAGGCCGACGAGCGTCGGGTACCAGCGGGCCTCCTTCATCGGGTCGACCTTGATGTACTTCTCCGCCGTCGGGTCGAACTCGTAGGCGGCCCTGATCCCCTGGAAGTCCTGCTTGTCCATGGTGATCTTCTCGGCGATCCCGTAGGAGTTGTCGGCCTCCTTGCCCTTCAGCCCGACGATCTCGTACTGGGCGGCCCCCGGCGCCACCGCCTCGACGCCGTCGTTCACCGCCTCCACGAAGACCCGCTGCTCGGCCGCCGTCACCTTCGTCTTCCACGGCTTCATCTGGCCGCTCTCGAAGTACGTGACCTCGAACTCCCGCTTCGCCTTGGGCACGGTGACGTCGAACTTGGCGACGTACTCGACACCCGCGGGCGAACGGAACACGGTGCCCTTCTTCAGCTTCAGCGGCTTGTCCGGGTTCTCGTTCTTGACCCGCATCCCGCCGCCGGCCCGCTTCACCTTGTCGTCCAGCACCTCGTAGCGGGCGGTGCCGCCGGCGATCAGCAGCCGCCCGTCCGGGAGCTGGGCGTGGCCGCCGCAGAAGAAGTCCTCGGGGGTGGGGATCTTCTGGAAGACGTTCTCGGCCGGGTCCCACAGCACGGTGTCGAAGGTGCCCGCGTCGAAGTTCTTCTCGTCGTTGCCGGAGCCCGCGACGATCAGCACCTTCCCGGTGTGCAGGAGCGCCGCGTGGATCGCGTTGGTGCGGTACTCCTTCGGGATGTCGACCCGCTCCCAGGAGCCGTACTCCGCCTTGTACTTCGGCTGGGCGATCTTGTACGCGTGGTACTGGTCCTCCGCGAAGGAGAGCGCCGCCGGCGCGTTGAGGCCCGCGAGCACGACCACAGCGCCGCCGCCCAGGAGCGTCTTCCGCATCTTCTTCGAAGGCCGGTAGGCCATGGGTCAGTTCCCTCCTGCGGTGGTGGTGGCGGTGGTACCGGCACTCGCGCTGCTGGTCGCCGGGGCGCTGGTCGTCGTCGTGGGGACGAACGCCTTCGCGGGAAGCGGCTGTACGGGGGTGGGCGCGGGGGCGGGGACGGCGGTGCGTTCCCGCGTACGCCGGTCCTGCCACCGGGTCCAGGCCCACACCGCGACCGGCGACAGGGAGATCACGAGCCCCAGCGTCGCCCAGGTCCGCATCGCCACATGGGTGTGGTCCAGATAGACGGAGGCGGCGAGCGAGGAGACCAGGACCGCGGCCCAGGCGAGGTGGATACGGAAGGTGAGCAGCCGGTCCGGGGAGACCTGGCCGCCCTTGGGTGTGACGACGAACCGGCCCTCCGTGCGCAGCACCGCCGAGCCGAGCGACTTGAGGTAGATCGGCGCGGAGAGCGCGGACATGGCCATCCCGGCGAGGCCGCCGGAGCCCTCGGGCTCGTGCGGGGAGACGTTGTGGCGCCGGTTCCAGAGGTACAGCCCGATCTGGAGGGCCGCCGCGTCGCTGTAGAGCATCAGCCAGATGGAGGCGGCGACCTGGGTGCCGGACGCCCCGAACCAGAGGAAGAGCACACAGCTGAACACGCCGAGCAGCCAGTTGACGGCCGTCATCGGGTAGTAGACGAGCATCAGCGTGTAGCTGAGGAGCCGGCCGGGCGGCACCCGGAACAGCGCCTTTCCGTACTGCTTGAACAGGGTCTCGTACGTGCCCCGCGACCAGCGCAGCTGCTGGGTGAAGAAGTCCGTCCAGGAGGCGGGCCCCTCTCCGACGGCCAGCACGTCGGGGGTGTAGACGGAGCGCCAGAAGCGGCCGGTGAAGGGGTTGCGGCGGCGGTGGATCTCGAAGCCGGTCGCCATGTCCTCGGTGATCGAGTCGTAGAGGCCGCCGACCTGGCGTACGGCGGCGACGCGGACGACGTTGTTGGTGCCGACGAACATCGGGGCGCCGTAGCGGTTGCCCGCGCGCTGGATCAGCGCGTGGAAGAGGAACTGCTGCGATTCGGCGGCCTTGGTGACGGCCGAGTCGTAGTTCCCGTAGACCTGCGGTCCGACGACGAAGGCGACGTCCGGGTCCCGGAAGTAGCCGAGCATCCGCTCCAGGAAGTTGGGCATCGGCACATGGTCGGTGTCGACGGAGGCGAAGAAGTCGTAGGCGTCGCCGTGCAGGGCGATCCAGGCGTTGTAGTTGCCGTGCTTCGTCTTCGCCTTGTGGACACCCTTCTTACGGTTCCACTCGGGCACCCCGCGCCGGGTGAAGTGGTGCACGCCCAGCTCCGCGCAGAGCATCCGGGCGGCCGGGTCGTCGCCCTCGTCGAGGAGCCAGATGTCCAGCGGCCCGGGGTGCGTCAGGCGCACCGCGCCCTTCAGGGTGGCGCGCACCATGGAGAGCGGTTCCTTGCCGGGGACGTACGTGGTGAGGAAGGCGACCCGGGTGCCCGGCTCGGGCGTCACCGGTACGGGGTCCCGGGCGACCATCGTGGCGTGCGCGATGGAGACCACGTTGACCAGCATGAAGAGCCCGATCAGGCCGATCGAGACCAGCATCGCGGTGTCGGCGACGACGAGCCACCGCTCCCCGTTCTCCCGCTCGGTCCAGTGCGAGGGCCAGACCAGGTAGAGCATCAGGGTGGCGGTGAGCACCGGGGCGAGCGTCATCAGCAGGACGGCCCTTATTCGGTGTTTCTCCGTCGAGAGCAGGGATCGGTACCGGACTCGGTATCCCTCGGGGTCCGGCTCGGTGAGCGGACCCGCGAGCCGGCTGTAGGTGTCGTAGTCGTAGCCCTCCGACCGCACCGTGCCTCCCACTGTCGAACGGGTTGATATCCCCACAGAAGGGGACAGGCAACGGCGTGTCGACTTGGCAGGTCCGAGTGAGGGGTTTTTGATCCGGCACCGGAAAAGCCCCCGGCCGTGTGGCACCGGGGGCTTATCGGGTGAACGCGGGGCGGCGGGAGGGCCGACGGGACGTCAGGGGGCGAGATACCGCTCCACCGTCTCGACCTTCGAGGTCAGACCGTCGGTGACACCGGGCCGGATGTCGGCCTTCAGTACCAGGGAGACGCGTCCCGCGCGGGCCTCGACGGCGGCCACGGCGCGCTTGACGACGTCCATGACCTCGTCCCACTCCCCCTCGATCGAGGTGAACATGGCGTCGGTCCGGTTGGGCAGCCCCGACTCGCGGACGACCCGCACGGCGTCGGCGACGTACTCGCCGACGTCCTCACCGACACCGAGCGGCGAGACCGAGAACGCGACGATCATGCGCTGACCGTGCCTTCGCGGCGGGCGCGGGCGGCGATGACGCCGTCGGCCTCGTACTTCTTGAGCAGCTTGTCGCCGTAGAGGCCGCCGAAGGGGATGACGGCGAGCAGGAAGAAGAGCGCGACGCGCTTGAGCGGCCACTTGGCCTTGATCCAGACGTCCAGCAGGAACACGACGTAGATCGTGAAGAGGATGCCGTGGATCATGCCGAGCGGCGGCATCAGGAAGTCGATGTCCGAGACCCGCATGAGCAGCGAGCCGAAGATGAGGAGCGCCGGGAAGGAGAGCGCCTCGGGAAGCGAGATCAGGCGCAGCCGGTGCAGGGCGGAGGCGGTCTTGATGTCCACAGGGGCACCTTCGGTGGGAGAGGTCGTGTGTGGGCGGGGCTGTACGGGCTTGTGAACGCGGGCACAAGCCGCCCCCATTGTGGCATCGCGCCGCGCCACCCCCGGCGCCGGGGGCCCGCACGTCCGCGGGCGCGCGTATCGCCGCATATCAGGGCCGGTCAGGGCGCGCATCATCAGGACCGGTCCAGGTGCGCATCAGGGGAGCATCAGGGGCGTAACGGTTCCGTGGGACCTGGCCGGAGCGCGGGGCGGGCGGCTACCTTCAGCGCGTGGCGATGTTCCGACTCCAAGGCAGCAAGACGCTCGCCGTCGATCTGACGGGCGATGTGGTCAAGGCGAAGAACGGCTCGATGGTCGCGTACGACGGCCGGATGAGCTTCAAGAAGCTGTCCGGCGGCGGTGAGGGGATCCGCGGGATGGTGACCCGCCGGCTGACCGGCGAACAGATGACGGTGATGGAGGTGTCCGGGCAGGGCACCTGCTACTTCGCCGACCGGGCGAGCGAGATCAGCCTGGTCTCCCTGCACGGCGACAAGCTGTACGTGGAGGCGAGCAACCTGCTGGCCACCGATTCCGGCCTGCGCACCGGGACCACGTTCACCGGCCTGCGCGGCGGGGCGAGCGGCAACGGCCTGTTCACCACCACGGTGGAGGGCACCGGCCAGGCGGCGATCATGTCGGACGGCCAGGCGGTGATCCTGCGGGTGACCCCGCAGTATCCGCTGATGGTCGACCCCGGCGCGTACATCGCCCACCAGGGCCACCTCCAGCAGAACCTCCAGTCCGGGGTGAACTTCCGGACGCTGATGGGCGAGGGCTCGGGCGAGGCGTTCCAGATCCGCTTCGAGGGCGACGGCCTGGTCTACGTACAGCCGAGCGAGCGCAACACCGTCGGGGGCGATGTCTGATGCCGTTCCGGGAGATCAACTCCAAGATGATCGAGGCCACGGTGGTGCCGGGCCAGAAGCTGTTCAGCCAGCGCGGCGCGATGCTGGCCTACCGGGGGGAGGTCTCCTTCACCCCGAACATCCAGGGCGGCCAGGGCGGCTTCGCCTCGATGATCGGCCGCCGGGTGGCGGGCGAGGCGACCCCGCTGATGACGGTCGAGGGCTCGGGCACGGTGATGTTCGGCCACGGCGGCCACCACATCCAGGTGATCAACCTGGCCGGCGACACCCTGTACGTGGAGGCCGACCGCCTCCTCGCCTTCGACGGGTCCCTCCAGCAGGGCACGATGTTCATGGGCTCGCAGGGCGGGGTGATGGGCATGGTCCGCGGCCAGGTGACCGGGCAGGGCCTCTTCACCACCACCCTGAAGGGGCACGGCGCGGTCGCGGTGATGGCGCACGGCGGGGTGATCGAGCTGCCGATCACCCCCGGCCGGGACATCCACGTCGACCCGCAGGCGTACGTCGCCCACCACGGGGACGTACGCAACAAGCTCTCCACCGCCGTCGGCTGGCGGGACATGGTGGGACGCGGCTCCGGCGAGGCGTTCCAGCTGGAGCTGAGCGGGAACGGCGCGGTATACGTCCAGGCATCCGAGGAGAAGCTTTGAGCACGCCTGTGGTCTTCGATCCGATGACGCTGCCGTCGGACGACAACGTCAACTCCTACACCTTCTGCGTGGAGCTCAAGGGGAGCCGGTGGTTCCTGCAGAAGGGGAAGATGATCGCCTACTACGGGCAGATCAACTTCGACGGCATCGGGCACGGCCGGTTCGACCGGCTGGTGCGCTCCAGCTTCCACTCGCCGCTGCACGCGAGTGACTGGGTGGTGGCCGAGGGCAGCGGGAAGATGCTGCTGGCCGACCGGGCCTTCGATGTGAACTCCTTCGACCTGGACGAGGGGAACCTGACGATCCGGTCGGGGAACCTGCTGGCGTTCGACCCGTCGCTCGCACTGAAGCAGTCGATCGTGCCCGGGTTCGTGACGCTGATCGGTACGGGGAAGTTCGTGGCCGCGTCGAACGGCCCGGTGGTCTTCATGGAGCCGCCGCTGCGGGTCGACCCGCAGGCGCTGGTGGGCTGGGCCGACTGCCCCTCACCGTGCCACCACTACGACCACGGGTACATGACGGGCGTGATGGGCGGAATCCGGTCATTGACGGGGATCGGCGGCACGTCGGGCGAGGAGCACCAGTTCGAGTTCGTGGGGGCGGGCACGGTGCTGCTGCAGTCCAGTGAGGCCTTGATGGCCGAGCAGGCGACGGGTGCGGTGCCGGGCGAACCGGGCGTTCCGGGTGGCGGATCCGCACCGCGCATGCCCGGCCAGCTGGGGGACCTCCAGCGTCGCTTCGGCTTGTGAGCGGTAGGCTGCGGAGTGTGACGTCGAACGCCTGCGCCCAGCCGCCGGTCCTTGCATGCCACCCCGTCAGTGCTCCGACGGCTCCGGGGTGCCTGTCGTCACACCCCTTAATTTCGTCCGGCTTTCAACATCTTAGGTAGAATCGATATATGGAGACCGAGACGGCCACCCGCTGGCTGAGCGACACGGAGCAGTGCGCCTGGCGCACCCACCTGGACGTCAGCAGGCTGCTGATGCACCAGCTGGAGAAGGACCTCCAGCCGTTCGGCCTGACCATGAACGACTACGAGATCCTGGTCAACCTCTCCGAGTCCGAGGAACAGCGGATGCGGATGAGCGACCTCGCCGCCGCCACCCTGCAGTCCAAGAGCCGGCTCTCGCACCAGATCACCCGGATGGAGAGCGCGGGCCTGGTCCGCCGTACGCACTGCGAGTCGGACCGGCGTGGACTGTACGCGGTCCTCACCGAGCTGGGCGCGGAGACCATGCGCAAGGTCGCCCCGCACCACGTCGAATCGGTGCGCAACCACTTCATGGACCTGCTCTCCCCGGAGGCCCTGGCGGAGCTGCACGCTGCGCTGACGCCGATCGCGGAGCACCTGCGGGGGCGGCGCGGGAAGCCGTGACGGACGCGGCCTGAGCGGGAAGCCGTGACGCGTACGGCCTGACCGGTGCCTTCGCCGGGTCGGTCAGGCCGCGTTCACGCCGCGCGCGGCAGCCACAGCCGGAAGGCCGCGCCGCCCTCGGGGGCCCGGTGGACCGTGAGCGTTCCGCCGTGGCGCGTGGCCACGTCCCGGGCGATGGCGAGGCCGAGACCGGCGCCGCCGTCGTCGCGGCTGCGGGCGTCGTCCAGCCGGACGAACCGCTCGAAGATCCGCTCCCGCTCGTCCTCCGGCACGCCCGCCCCGTCATCGCGGACCTCCACGCGCACCCCGCCCCCGTCCGCCGCCACCTGGACGGTGATCCGGTGCGCGGCGTGGCGCTGGGCGTTGTCCAGCAGGTTGCCGATCACCCGGACCAGCTGCCCGCGCGACCCGTTCACCTCATACGAAGCATCCTCGGCCACCTCCACCGTCACCGGGATCCGGTCCCCGGTCCGCTGGGACACCTCCTCGCGCACCAGCGCCCCCACCTCAAGACGGGCGGCGCCGGGCTTCTCCCCCGCGTCCAGCCGGGCCAGCAGCAGCAGATCCGCCGCCAGCACCTGGAGGCGTACGGTGTCGGCGACCGCGCCCGGGAGGTCCAGCAGCTCCGGGTGGGCCTCGGCCACCTCCAGCTGGGTGCGGAGCGAGGCGATCGGGGAGCGCAGCTCGTGCGAGGCGTCCGCGACGAACCGCCGCTGCCGCTCCACGGACGCCTCCAGGACGGTGAGCGTCTCGTTGGTCGTCCGGGCCAGCGCGGCGATCTCGTCGCGTGAATCGGGCTCCGGGACGCGGCGGGCCAGGTCCTCGGAGGCGGTGATCGCGGCCATCTCGCGGCGGATCCCCTCGACGGGCCGCAGTGCGCGCCGGGTCACCAGCCAGGTCACCCCGGCGACGACGGCCAGCAGGAGCGGCAGCCCGGTCAGCATGGCCCCGCGCACGGTGTTCACGGCCTCCTGCTCGGCGGCGAGCGGGGCGCCCGCGTGGACGGTCAGGGTGAGTCCGGCGGGGGTGGTGGCCTCGACGGCGGCGAACCGGTAGTCGGCCTGCTTGCCGTCCACGGTGGCGGTGCCGTCGGAGAAGTCCGGGTCGTCGGAGGAGACCTCGCCGCGTGCGGGCCGCGCGCTGTCGCCCCCGTCATCGTCGTCGCCGTCATCGTCGTCGTCCCCGGGCGAGGGGGTGGCGCCGGCCGAGGCGGAGGGTACGGGGCTGACGCCCGTCGAGGCGGTCCCGGAGATGGCCCGCAGCCCCTTGGAGACGAAAACCACCCGCCCCTCCTCGTCGGTCACCTGGACCGGGTGGTCCTCCTCGTCGTCCAGGTCCAGATCGGCGTAGGCGGTGTCCAGGGCCAGCTGTCCGGCCACCTCGCGGGCGGCCACCTCCGCCTGGAGGTCCGCCTGGTCGATCAGGTTGGTCCGCAGGACGGAGAGCACGGCGAGCCCGGCCGCGACCAGGGCGACGGCGACGACCAGGGTGGCGCCGATGGCGGCCCTGGCCCGTACGGACCTCATCCCGCCTCCAGCCGGTAGCCGGCGCCACGCACCGTACGGATGGAGGTGGCGCCCAACTTGCGGCGCAGGGTGGAGATGTAGACCTCCACGATGTTCGGGTCGCCGTCGTAGGCGAAGTCCCAGACGTGCTCCAGGATCTCCGCCTTGCTGACCACCTGCCCGGCGCGCAGGGCGAGTTGCTCAAGGACCGCGAACTCCTTGGCGGTGAGGGTGTATTCGTCCTCGCCCCGGTGGACGCGGCGGGCGGCGGTGTCGATGCGGAGGGTGCCTACGGTGAGGACGGGGGCGGCGGTTCCGGCGCCTCGGCGGCGCAGCAGGGCGCGGACCCGGGCGACGAGGACGACGTAGCTGAAGGGCTTGGTCAGGTAGTCGTCGGCGCCGGTGTCGAGCCCCTCGGCCTCGTCGTACTCGCCGTCCTTGGCGGTCAGCATGAGGATCGGCACCTCGTGCCCGGCGGCGCGCAGGGCACCGCAGACCCGGTAGCCGTTCATGCCGGGCAGCATGATGTCGAGGATGACCAGGTCGTAGCCGCCCTCACTCGCCTGATGGAGCCCTTCGAGCCCGTCGTGCACGACATCCACGGCGAAGCCCTCGGCGGTGAGTCCCCGGGCGAGGGACACCGCGAGACGCTTCTCGTCCTCCACGATCAACAGGCGCATGCGCACAGCCTCGCAAACTCCACCTGAAGACGCCTTCAGGTGGCTTCAGGCTGCGTTCAGCATCAGGTCGGCAGTGTGGACCCCGTCAGCCAGCACAGCAGCTCTCGGGGAGGAACCTCATGAAGCGCAACGTCACCATCGCCGCCGTCACCGCCGCCGTTCTCATCGGCGGCACGGCCGCCGCCACCGTCGCCTTCGCGGACAGCGACGGGGACCGCGACCGGTCGTCCACCAGGAGTGCGAGCACCGTGAGCCTCGCCGACGACCGGGACGACCGCGACGACCGTACGGACGACGCTTCGGACGACCGGTCGGACGACCGCGCCCCGGTTGCCGCGAAGGGCTCCGGGATCTCTCTGGACCAGGCCGTCGCCGCCGCGCTGAAGAGCGTCCCGGGCACGGTCACCCAGGCTGAGCTGGACCGGGACGACGACGACCACGACGGCCGTACGGTGTGGGAGCTGGACGTCCGAGGCTCCGACAAGAAGTGGCACGACGTCACGGTGGACGCCACCAACGGCAAGGTCCTCAAGTCCCGCGAGGACGACGACAACGACGACCGCGACGACCACGCGCCCCGCTCGTCCACGGTCACCCTGAAGCAGGCGGCGGACGCGGCCCTGAAGACCGCGCCGGGCAGCATCACGTCGATCGACCTGGACGACGATGACGATGACGACGACAAGGGCAGCAAGGGCAACGTCCTGCGCTGGGACGTCGACATCGCCGGCAAGGACGGCAAGAGCCACGAGCTGCGGGTCGACGCGAAGACCGGCAAGGTCACGGTGGACCGGGACGACGACGGCGACGACCGGGACGACAGCGCGGACGACCGCGACGACCGGAACGACGACCGCGACGGCGACGACGACTGACCGCCCGCCGCCCGGAACCCCCGCGACACCACGGCCCCCGTATCGCAGCGGCGATACGGGGGCCGTTCGGTGTCAACGCGTGCTCAGGCGCTCCCCGTCAGCCCCGCCACCAGTTCGTCCGCCGCCGCGTACGGGTCCAGGTCCCCCGCCACGATGCGTTCGGCCAGGGCGTGCAGGCGGCGGTCGCCGCGCAGGTCCGCGATCTTCTCGCGGAGCGCGGTGACCGCGATCGTCTCGACCTCGTGGGACGCACGGGCCGCGCGGCGCTCGGCCAGGACGCCGTGCTCCTCCATCCAGGCGCGGTGCTTCTCCAGGGCCTCCACGACCTCGTCGATGCCCTCGCCCCGGGCCGCGACCGTCTTCACGATCGGGGGGCGCCAGTCGCCGGGGCCACGGGACTCCCCCAGGCCGAGCATGTGGTTCAGCTCGCGGGCGGTGGCGTCGGCGCCGTCGCGGTCGGCCTTGTTGACCACGTAGACGTCACCGATCTCCAGGATTCCGGCCTTGGCCGCCTGGATGCCGTCGCCCATGCCGGGGGCGAGCAGGACGACGGAGGTGTCGGCCTGGGAGGCGATCTCCACCTCGGACTGGCCGACGCCGACCGTCTCGACGAGGACCACGTCGCAGCCCGCCGCGTCCAGCACCCGGATGGCCTGCGGGGCCGACCAGGCGAGGCCGCCGAGGTGGCCCCGGGTGGCCATGGAGCGGATGTAGACGCCGGGGTCGGAGGCGTGGTCCGACATCCGGACCCGGTCGCCGAGCAGCGCCCCGCCGGAGAACGGCGAGGACGGGTCGACGGCCAGGACGCCGACCCGCTTGCCCGCCCGGCGGTAGGCGGAGACCAGGGCCGAGGTGGAGGTGGACTTGCCGACGCCCGGCGAGCCGGTCAGCCCGACGACGTAGGCGTGGCCGGCCAGCGGGGCCAGCGCGGCCATCACCTCCCGGAGCTGCGGGGACGCCCCCTCCACCAGCGAGATCAGCCGGGCCACCGCACGCGGCCTGCCTGCTCGCGCCTGCTCGACCAGCGTGGGGACGTCCACGTCCACGTTCACCGCTCCGTTCTCGCCTTGCCTCGTCTACGTACGGTGGTTACTTGCCCGGGACGCGGATGATCAACGCGTCACCCTGACCGCCGCCGCCGCACAGCGCGGCCGCACCCGTGCCGCCGCCGCGCCGCTTCAGCTCCAGCGCCAGGTGCAGGACGACCCGGGCGCCGGACATGCCGATCGGGTGGCCGAGCGCGATGGCACCGCCGTTGACGTTGACCTTGTCCGGGGTGACGCCGAGGTCCTTCATGGACTGGACGGCGACGGCGGCGAACGCCTCGTTGATCTCGATCAGGTCGAGGTCCTCGACAGCCAGGCCGTCCTTCTTCAGGGCGTGCTTGATCGCGTTGGAGGGCTGCGACTGGAGGGAGTTGTCCGGGCCCGCGACGTTTCCGTGGGCGCCGATCTCGGCGATCCACTCCAAACCCAGCTCCTGCGCCTTGGTCTTGCTCATGACGACGACCGCGGCGGCCCCGTCGGAGATCTGCGAGGAGGTGCCCGCGGTGATCGTGCCGTCCTTGGCGAAGGCGGGGCGCAGCTTGCCGAGGGACTCCACGGTCGTCTCGGGGCGGATGCCCTCGTCCTTCGCGAAGACGACGGGCTCGCCCTTGCGCTGCGGGATCTCGACCGGGGTGATCTCGGCCTCGAAGATCCCGTTCTTCTGGGCGGCGGCGGCCCGCTGGTGGGAGAGGGCGCCGATCTCGTCCTGGGCGGTGCGGTCGAGGCCGAGGCGGCTGTTGTGCTTCTCGGTGGACTCGCCCATGGGGATGTTCTCGTACGCGTCGGTGAGACCGTCGTACGCCATCGAGTCGAGCATCTCGATCGCACCGTACTTGTAGCCCTCGCGGGACTTGGGGAGCAGGTGCGGGGCGTTGGTCATGGACTCCTGGCCGCCCGCGACCACGACGTCGAACTCACCGGCGCGGATGAGCTGGTCGGCGAGCGCGATGGCGTCGAGCCCGGAGAGACACACCTTGTTGACGGTGAGCGCGGGGACGTTCATCGGGATGCCGGCCTTGACGGCGGCCTGGCGGGCGGGGATCTGGCCCGCGCCGGCCTGGAGCACCTGGCCCATGATCACGTACTGGACCTGGTCGCCGCCGATCCCGGCCCGGTCCAGCGCCGCCTTGATCGCGAAGCCGCCGAGGTCGGCCGCGGAGAAGCTCTTCAGGGAGCCGAGGAGACGGCCCATGGGCGTCCGGGCGCCCGCGACGATCACTGAGGTGGTGGTACCGGTCGTTGCTGGCATGGGCACGGCCCCTTGGGATCGGATGTGAACGAGGGTTTACCTGAATGTACTGAGCGGTACCGCGCCCGTCATCCGGCAGCCGGTGTGACGGCGCGCACGTTGCGTAACCGTGGCGGGAGCGGGGGTGCGAAGCCATGCTGAATCCATGCTGACGCGTATCGACCACATCGGGATCGCCTGTTTCGACCTGGACAAGACGGTGGAGTTCTACCGTGCCACGTACGGATTCGAGGTGTTCCACAGCGAGATCAACGAGGAGCAGGGCGTCCGGGAGGCCATGCTCAAGATCAACGAGACCTCGGACGGCGGGGCTTCGTACCTCCAGCTCCTCGAACCGACCCGGGAGGACTCGGCTGTCGGCAAGTGGCTGGCAAAGAATGGGGAGGGCGTCCACCACATCGCCTTCGGTACGGCGGATGTGGACGGGGACGCCGCGGACATCCGCGAGAAGGGCGTCCGCGTGCTGTACGACGAGCCCAGGACGGGTTCGATGGGGTCCCGGATCACGTTCCTGCACCCCAAGGACTGCCACGGCGTCCTCACCGAACTGGTCACGAGCAGCCCGGAGCACTGACCCGGCGCATACCCGGCCCGGTAGAGTGGGTGGTTCCGGGCCGGGGCCGGGTCGGGGCCGTACCGCGTCCTCGTCGTTTGTCTGTCACCATTCCCCGAGGACAGCTCGTCGGCGAGCCGTCCTCGTGTGCAGAGTTGCGACCAGGGTTGGGGTTTCCCCTGCTCGAAGAGTTGAGAGCTCGGGGAAGGATGGGACCGCGCAGTGCGGGGCTACGAAAGCCAGGAGAGCCACCGAGCTGAAGACGACCATCTCTCGCGGTTCGAAGCCGAGATGGACCGGCTGAGGACCGACCGGGAGAAGGCCGTCCAGCACGCCGAGGACCTCGGTTACCAGGTCGAGGTCTTGCGCGCCAAGCTGCACGAGGCGCGGCGCAGCCTGGCGACCCGTCCCGCCTACGACAGCGCGGACATGGGCTACCAGGCCGAGCAGATGCTGCGGAACGCGCAGATCCAGGCCGAGCAGCTGCGCAGCGACGCCGAGCGCGAGCTGCGCGAGGCCCGGGCCCAGACGCAGCGCATACTCCAGGAGCACGCCGAGCATCAGGCGCGCCTCCAGGCGGAGTTGCACAACGAGGCCGTCCAGCGCAGGCAGCAGCTCGACCAGGAGCTGGCCGAGCGCCGGCAGACCGTCGAGTCGCACGTCAACGAGAACGTCGCCTGGGCCGAGCAGCTGCGGGCCCGCACCGAGTCGCAGGCCCGCCGCCTGCTGGACGAGTCCCGCGCCGAGGCCGAGCAGGCGCTCGCCGCCGCCCGGGCCGAGACCGAGCGGCTGGCGCAGGAGACCCGGCAGCGCGTCGGCTCGGAGGCCGAGAGCGCCCGGGCCGAGGCCGAAGCGATCCTGCTGCGCGCCCGCAAGGACGCCGAGCGCATGCTGGGCGCCGCCTCCGCGCAGGCCCAGGAGGCCACCAGCCACGCGGAGCAGCTGCGCTCCAGCACCACCGCGGAGACCTCGCAGGCCCGCCAGCAGACGGCCGAGCTGAACCGGGCCGCCGAGCAGCGGCTCCAGGAGGCCGAGACCCGGCTGCGCGAATCCCGTCTTGAGGCCGAGAAGGTCCTCGCCGAGGCGAAGGACGCGGCCGCCAAGAAGCTGGCCGCCTCCGAGTCGCAGAACGAGCAGCGCACCCGCACCGCCAAGTCGGAGATCGCCCGGCTGGTCGGCGAGGCCACCAAGAGCGCCGAGACGCTCAAGGAGGAGGCCGAGCAGGCCCTCGCCGACGCCCGCGCCGAGGCGGAGCGCGTGGTCGCCGAGGCGGCCGAGAAGGCCCGTACGGCGGCCGCCGAGGACGCCGCCGCCCAGCTCGCCAAGGCGGCCCGCTCCGCCGAGGAGGTCCTCACCAAGGCCTCCGAGGACGCGCGGTCCACGACGAAGGCGGCGAGCGAGGAGGCCGAGCGGATCCGCCGCGAGGCGGAGGCCGAGGCGGACCGGCTGCGCGGCGAGGCCGCCGAGCAGGCCGACGAGCTCAAGGGCGCGGCCAAGGACGACACCAAGGAGTACCGGGCCAAGACGGTCGAGCTCCAGGAGGAGGCCCGTCGGCTGCGCGGCGAGGCCGAGCAGCTGCGCTCCGAGGCGGTCGCCGAGGGCGAGCGCATCCGGGGCGAGGCCCGCCGTGAGGCGGTCCAGCAGCTGGAGGAGGGCGCCCGCAAGGCGGAGGAGCTGCTGACCGAGGCGCGCTCCGACGCGGACGAGCTGCGCACCAAGGCGAACGGCGAGAGCGAGCGCATCCGCGCCGAGGCCGCCGAGCGCGCGGCCACCCTGCGCAAGCAGGCCGAGGAGACGCTGGAGCGCACCCGCGCCGAGGCCGACAAGCTGCGGGCCGAGGCCGAGGAGCAGGCCGAGGCCACCACCGCCGAGGCCGAGCGGGGAGCCGCCGAGCTGCGCGAGGAGACCGAGCGCGCGGTCGCCGCCCGGCAGGACGAGGCCGCCGACGAGCTGAACCGGCTGCACACCGAGGCCGAGACCCGGCTCGCCGCCGCCGAGGAGGCCCTCGGCGAGGCGCGTACGGAGGCGGAGCGGATCCGCCGCGAGACGAACGAGGAGGCCGAGCGGCAGCGCGCCGAGGCCGCCGAGCGCGTCCGTACGCTGACCGAGCAGGCCGAGGCGGAGGCCGAGCGGCTCCGTGACGAGGCCGCGGCGGACGCCTCGCAGTCCCGTGCCGAGGGCGAGAACATCGCCGTACGGCTGCGGAGCGAGGCCGCCGCCGAGGCCGAGCGGCTGAAGACCGAGGCGCAGGAGACCGCCGACCGGGTGCGCGCGGAGGCGGCCGCGGCCGCCGAGCGGGTCGGCGCCGAGGCGGCCGAGGCGCTGGACGCCGCCCAGGAGGAGGCCACGCGCCGCCGCCGGGAGGCCGAGGAGATCCTCGGCGCGGCCCGTACGGAAGCGGGCCAGGAGCGCGAGCGGGCCCGCGAGCAGAGCGAGGAGCTGCTGGCCTCCGCCCGTAAGCGGGTGGAGGAGGCGCAGGCCGAGGCGCAGCGGCTGGTCGAGGAGGCGGACGCCCGGGCGACCGAGCTGGTCTCGGCGGCCGAGCAGACCGCCCAGCAGGTGCGGGACTCCGTCTCGGGCTTGCAGGAGCAGGCCGAGGAGGAGATCGCCGGGCTGCGCTCGACGGCGGAGCATGTCGCGGAGCGCACTCGTACCGAGGCGCAGGAGGAGGCGGACCGGGTCCGCGCCGACGCGCACGCCGAGCGGGAGCGGGCCTCCGAGGACGCCGTACGCCTGCGCCAGGAGGCGAACGAGGAGGCGGCCCGGCTCCGGCAGGAGGCCCACGACGAGACCGAGGCGGCCAAGGCGTTGGCCGAGCGGACGGTCTCCGAGGCGATCACGGAGTCCGAGCGGCTGCGCGCGGACACCTCGGAGTACAGCCAGCGGGTGCGCACGGAGGCGTCCGACGCCCTCGCGTCGGCGGAGCAGGACGCGTCGAAGGCCCGGGCCGAGGCGCGGCAGGACGCCAACCGGATCCGCTCGGAGGCGGCGGCCCAGTCGGACCGGCTCATCGGTGAGTCGACGACCGAGAGCGAGCGCATCCGCAACGAGGCCGCCCAGGCGTCCGAGCAGCTCGTCGTCGAGGCCACCACGGAGGCCAACCGGCGCCGCAAGGACGCCAACGAGCAGGCCGACCGGATGCTGGCCGAGGCCACCGAGGAGGCCGAGCGGCTCCGTACGGAAGCGGCCGAGCACCTCGGCTCCGCGCAGGAGCACGCCGCCCGCACCCGCGAGGAGGCCGAACGGCTGCGCAGCGAGGCGGAGTCGGCGGCCGAGGAGCTGAACTCGCAGGCCCGGCAGGAGGCGGACCGGGTGCTGGACGAGGCGCGCGAGGCCGCGGCCAAGCGGCGGGCGGACGCGGCGGAGCAGGCGGACCAGCTCATCAACAAGGCCCGCGAGGAGGCGCTGCGTACGGCCACCGAGGCCGAGACGCAGTCCGACACGATGGTCGGCGCGGCCCGCAAGGAGGCCCAGCGGATCACCTCCGAGGCGACGGTCGAGGGCAACACCCTCGTGGAGCGCTCCCGTACGGACGCCGACGAGCTGCTGGTCGGCGCCCGGCGCGACGCGACCCAGATCCGGGAGCGGGCGCAGGAGCTGCGGGCCCGGCTGGAGAGCGAGATCGAGGAGCTCCACGAGCGGGCCCGCCGGGAGACGTCCGAGCAGATGAAGACCGCCGGCGAGCGCGTCGACAACCTGATGAAGGCGGCGACCGAGCAGCGCGACGAGGCCGAGGCGAAGGCCAAGGAGCTGATCGCGGAGGCCAATTCGGAGGCGAGCAAGGTCCGGATCGCCGCGGTGAAGCGGGCCGAGTCGCTGCTGAAGGAGGCCGAGACCAAGAAGGCCGGGCTGATCCGCGAGGCGGAGAAGCTGCGGGCCGACGCGGCGGCCGAGGCGGAGACGACGGTCGCCGAGGGCAAACGCGAGCTGGATGTCCTGGTGCGCAGGCGCGAGGACATCAATACGGAGATCTCCCGTGTCCAGGACGTGCTGGAGGCGTTGGAGTCTTTCGAGACTCCGGGCGGCGGCGCGAAACCGGTGCCCGGCCCGTCGGGAGGCGGCAAGGCTCCCGCGGCGGCGGGCACCCGCTCGGGGGGCAAGTCCTCGGAGAGGTAGCGGTCGTACGGGGGGCGGCGCGGCGGAGAACGTACGGGGGAGCGCGGACGACGTACGGGGGGAGCAGCAGACGTACGGGGGAGAACAGAGCAGGATGTCCGGGGCGGCAGGTGTACGGGGGCGCGTGCTTCGTCATGGACATTCAAACCTTCGAGTGGCAAGCACTCCGGGGGTCAGCCACTCAAAAGGGGTGTCATTCTCCAGATCAAACCAGTATCTGCACGCTGACACGCCGCTATGGCCCCTAGGATTCCCCTATCACCTCACCGGTCTCATTCGACAGGAACCCCATGAGTGACCCTTCCTCCCCCTTCGGCTTCGAGCTCGTGCGACGTGGTTACGACCGCGGTCAGGTGGACGACCGCATTACCAAGCTCGTCGCCGACCGTGACAGCGCCCTGGCGCGCATCACGTCTCTGGAAAAGCGCATCGAGGAGCTGCACCTCGAAACGCAGAACGCCCAGGCCCAGGTGAACGACGCCGAACCGTCGTACGCCGGGCTCGGTGCACGTGTCGAGAAGATCCTCCGCCTCGCCGAGGAGGAGGCCAAGGACCTGCGTGAGGAGGCCCGCCGCGCCGCCGAGCAGCACCGCGAGCTGGCCGAGTCGGCCGCCCAGCAGGTGCGCAACGACGCGGAGTCCTTCGCGGCCGAGCGCAAGTCGAAGGCCGAGGACGAGGGCGTCCGCATCGTCGAGAAGGCCCAGGGCGAGGCGAACACGCTCCGCTCCGACGCCCAGAAGGACGCCCAGCAGAAGCGCGAGGAGGCCGACGCCCTCTTCGAGGAGACCCGCGCCAAGGCCGCGCAGGCCGCCGCCGACTTCGAGACGAACCTCGCCAAGCGGCGCGAGCAGTCGGAGCGCGACCTCGCGTCCCGTCAGGCCAAGGCCGAGAAGCGTCTCGCCGAGATCGAGCACCGCGCCGAGCAGCTCCGCCTGGAGGCCGAGAAGCTCCGCACGGACGCCGAGCGCCGGGCCCGTCAGACGGTGGAGACCGCGCAGCGCCAGGCCGAGGACATCGTGGCCGACGCCAACGCCAAGGCCGACCGGATCCGCAGCGAGTCCGAGCGCGAGCTGGCGGCGCTCACCAACCGCCGCGACTCGATCAACGCGCAGCTGACCAACGTCCGCGAGATGCTGGCGACGCTGACCGGTGCCGCGGTGGCCGCCGCCGGCTCCCCGGTGGACGACGAGCCCGCCCAGCGCGGTGTTCCGGCCCAGCAGACCCGCTGACCTGCCCCGGAACGGCTCCTTCCGCGTGCCCGGTTCCGCCTTTGTGGTGGCGCCGGGCGCGCGGCCGTTCTAGCGTGTCCGCATGATCGAGCTCGAGGGACTGACCAAACGATTCGGCAGCAAAGTTGCCGTCGACCAGCTGACATTCCAGGTCAGACCAGGCGTGGTGACAGGTTTTCTGGGGCCGAACGGGGCCGGCAAGTCCACCACGATGCGGATGATGCTCGATCTGGACAACCCGACCAGCGGTACGGTCCGCATCGACGGCAAGCACTACAACGAGCTGCAGGAACCGCTGAAGTACATCGGGGCGTTGCTGGACGCCAAGTCGATGAACGGCGGCCGCAGCGCCTACAACAACCTCCTCTGTCTGGCGCAGAGCAACCGCATCCCGCGCAGCCGGGTGGACGAGGTGCTCGGCACCGTCGGCCTGAGCGCGGTCGCGAAGAAGAAGTCCAAGGGCTTCTCCCTCGGCATGGGCCAGCGCCTCGGGATCGCGTCGGCCCTGCTGGGCGACCCCGAGATCCTGATGTTCGACGAGCCGGTCAACGGTCTCGACCCCGAGGGCATCCACTGGATCCGCAACCTGATGAAGGCGCTCGCCGCCGAGGGCCGGACCATCTTCGTCTCCTCCCACCTGATGAGCGAAATGGCTCTGACCGCCGACCACTTGATCGTGATCGGCCAGGGCAGGCTGCTCGCCGACACCTCGATGGCCGACTTCATCCAGGAGAACTCCCGCAGCTACGTACGGCTGCGCTCGCCGCAGCAGGAGCAGCTGCGGGACGTCCTCCACCAGGAGGGCTTCACCGCCGTCGAGGCGGAGGGCGGTGTACTGGAGATCGACGGCGCGACCACCGAGGCGCTCGGTGAGCTGGCCGCCCGTCACCAGCTGGTGCTGCACGAGCTGAGCGCGCAGCGGGCCTCGCTGGAGGAGGCGTTCATGCAGATGACCGCCGGCTCCGTGGAGTATCACGCGCACTCCGGTCCCGGCGGGGCGCTGCCTCTGCCGGGAGCCGCGGCGGCCGGGGCCGCCGGAGCGGTGGGCGCGGGCTGGGGCGAGGGCTGGAACAAGCCGGACTCCGACGCTCCCGACTCCACCACAGGCACCGAAGGCGCCACCGGCAGCACGAACGAGGGGGCCTGACGACCATGGCTTCGGTACCCGCAGTCCTCAACTCCGAGTGGACCAAGATCCGTACGGTCTCCTCCACCACCTGGACGCTCATCAGCGCGTTCGTCGTCACGGTCGCCATGGGCGCGGGCGTGAGCGCCTTGGTGAACGCCACGTTCGACGATCTCTCCGAATCCGAGCAGCTCACCTTCGACCCGACGCTCATCAGCTTCTCCGGGACGGTCCTCGGCCAGCTCGCCATGATCGTGTTCGGCGTGCTCGTGGTCGGTACGGAGTACAGCTCCGGCATGATCCGCACCTCGCTGGCGGCCGTGCCACAGCGCGGCACACTCCTTTTCAGCAAGATCACGGTGGCCGGTGTGCTGGCCCTCGTGGTCGGCCTGCTCACCAGCTTCGTCTCGTTCTTCCTCAGCCAGGCCGTGCTGGGCGACCGGGGCACCGACCTCGGCGCGGAGAACGTGCTGCGCGCGGTCATCGGCGCCGGTCTCTACATGGGACTGATCGCCATCTTCTCCATGGGCGTCGCGGCGATGCTGCGCAGCCCCATGCTGGCGATGGGCATCCTGATCCCGTTCTTCCTGCTGATCTCCAACATCCTTGCCGCGGTGCCGTACGCCAAGGACGTCATCCGCTACTTCCCCGACCAGGCCGGGTCGAAGATCATGCAGGTCGTCCCGGAGGCGATGGGCAGCGACCCGTCGCCGTACGGGCCGTGGGCCGGTCTCGGGATCATGGTCGCCTGGGTGGTGGCGGCGGTGCTCGGCGGCTACCTGGTCCTGAAGAACCGGGACGCGTAGCGGGGCCGACAGGCGGCCGCCGGTCCGTGTGACGGGCCGCTCGCAGGCTGTGCGGAACTTGGCCGGAACCGTCAAGGCCTGGTTATCCTCCTAACTCTTACGGGGGGTGTGCGGCCAGGTGGCCCGAGCCCCGAACGACAGAGTGAGTCGATGGGGCTGGAGAATGATCGAGGCAGTCGGCCTGACCAAGCGCTACGGCGCGAAGACGGCCGTGGACGACCTTTCCTTCCAGGTGCGGCCGGGGGCCGTCACCGGCTTCCTCGGTCCGAACGGGTCGGGCAAATCCACCACCATGCGGATGATCCTCGGCCTGGACCGGCCGACGGCGGGCCATGTGACGATCGGCGGGCACCCGTACCGGAGCCTGCCGAACGCTCCGCGCCAGGTGGGCGCTCTGCTGGACGCCAAGGCGGTGCACGGCGGGCGGACCGCCCGCGCCCACCTGCTGTCGCTGGCCCAGCTGGCCGGGATCCCGGCCCGGCGGGTGGATGAGGTGCTGGGCGTCGTCGGGCTCAGGGACGTCGCCAAGCGCCGCTCCAGCGGCTTCTCCCTCGGGATGGGGCAGCGCCTCGGGATCGCCGCGGCGCTGCTCGGCGACCCGCAGGTGCTGCTCTTCGACGAGCCGGTCAACGGTCTCGACCCCGAGGGCATCCACTGGGTCCGCAATCTGATGAAGACGCTGGCGGCCGAGGGGCGCACGGTCTTCGTCTCGTCCCACCTCATGAGCGAGATGGCCCTCACCGCCGACCACCTGATCGTGATCGGGCGCGGCCGGCTGCTCTCCGACATGAGCGTCACCGACTTCATCTCGGCGAACTCCGCCGACTTCGCCCGGGTCCGGGTCCCCGAGAACGCCCCCCAGGAGCGGGAGAAGCTGACGTCCTCGCTCATCGAGGCGGGCGGCAGCGTGATGTCCGAGCCGGACGGCGCCCTGCGTGTCACCGGCCTCCCGCTGCCGAGGATCAGCGACCTGGCCCACGGCGCCGACGTACGGCTCTGGGAGCTGTCGCCGCACCGGGCCTCGCTGGAGGAGGCGTACATGCGGATGACGCAGGGCGTCGTGGACTACCGCTCGACGGACGACGCCAAGGCCGGGCTCCTGGAGCCCCCGCAGGCGCCGTACGGGTCCTACGGGGACGCTCAGGGCGGTTACGGGGCCGCGCCGGGCCACGGGCAGCCCCAGCCGGCGGAGGCGCCGCAGCAGAGCTGGTACGCCCCGCCGCCCCCCGGACAGAACCCGTACGCCACCCCCGGCCCCGCGGCCGCACCGCACCCGGCCGCTCCCGGCCCGGCCGCCGCACCGGCCCCGGCCGCTTCCGGCCTGGCGGCCGCACAGCCCCCGGCCGCCCCTGAACCCTCCCCCGCCGACGCGGCCGGGACGAAGACCAGCGAGGACCCCCGATGACGACGCCGGCCGCCCCGCGCGCCCACGAGCAGCAGCCGCAGCCGCCGCACCCGCCGCACGGCCTGCTGGGGTACTACGAGTCGCCCATCCCGATCCGCCGCGCCACCCTCGGCGACGCGATCGCCTCGGAGTGGACGAAGATCCGCTCCGTCCGCTCCACGCTGTGGACCCTGGGCGTGATGATCGTGCTGATGGTGGCGATCGGGCTGATGTCCGCGCTGCTGATCGCCGCCGCCGACACCGACATGGCCGGCGAGCCGGTCGTGGCCCTCGGCTTCTTCGGGGTGCTGCTGGGCTCGATCTGTGTGATCACCCTCGGCGTGCTGACCATCGGCTCCGAGTACAGCACCGGCATGATCCGTACGACGCTGACGGCCTGCCCGAGCCGGGCCCGGGTGCTCACGGCGAAGGCGATCGTCTTCTTCCTGCTCGCCTTCGTCATCACCACGGTGACCGCCACGGTCGTCGCGGTGTTCCAGACGGCGATCCTGGGCGCCGGTCTCGACTCCGGCTCGGTGTGGCTGCGCGCCACCGTCGGGGTCGGGCTCTACATCGCGGCCCTCGGCCTGGTGTCGCTGGCCGTCGGCGCGATCATCCGGCACTCGGCGGGCGCCATCACGGTCATGATCGCCGTGGTGCTGCTGCCGCTGGTCCTCGCGCTGTTCATGTTCTCCGACAGCCTGCGCGGACTGCAGCGCTTCCTCTTCGAGTACTCGATCCCCAACCAGCTCGGCGCGCTCTACGGCTCGACGGTCACCGAGTCCGGCCCGTCCGGCTGGGAGCCGCTGCTGCTGATGCTGGGCATCGCGGCCGTGGCGATGGGCGGCGCCTACCTGGCGCTGGACCGGCGCGACGTGTGAGCCCACGCACGCGGGCCGCTCAGTGACGCGGCGCGTTACGGGACCGCTGCACCCGTGTGGTGCGGCGGTCCTTCGCATTCCAGCAGGCCTTGTGCCAGTGCCTGCGGTCCTCGATGCCGCCGAACTCGGGCCAGGCGACGAGGTGCGGGACGCCGGAGGGGATCTCCTGGTCGCAGCCGGGGCACCGGTACCGCTTGCCCTGGGCGCTCGCGCCGCTCACCGGTCGCACCGACCACTCCTCGCCCTGCCAGCTCTCGGTGGCCCCTCCCCCGCCGTACCGTCCCGGCGCCAGACCGGGATGTTCGTCGGGACTCTCGCCGCCACGGGGGCGGTTGCGGCGCGGGGACACAGGACACCTCACGGGGGCTGCTCGGGCACGGTTTCATCCAAGCCTAGAGGCTGGCACCTGGGGCAGGTGCCGGGTGGGGCGGGACGGCGCGGTCCCGTACGGAATCCGGCACGATCGGGCACGGGAGTGAGTTAGCGGAAAATCGCAACAACTTCTCCCCGGACCGTGCCTTTGGCACGTGTCAGACGTTGTTGCCAGTGGGGGAGACACGCGTCGGCCGCAAGGAGGCAACACGCGATGCGCATCGGAACGTTCGTTCTGGCAGCTCAGTTCCCGGGCCAGGGGCCGGGCGAGGCCCTGCACCGGGCCGTCCGGTCCGCCGAGGCGGCCGAGGAGTCCGGGCTCGACTCGGTCTGGCTCGCCGAGCACCACTTCGTGCCGTACGGGGTCTGCCCGTCCGCCACCACGCTGGCCGCGCTGCTGCTCGGCCGGACCCGGCGGATCCGGGTCGGCACCGCCGTCAGCGTGCTGCCCAACCACCACCCGGTCGCGCTCGGCGAGCAGGCCGCGCTGCTGCATCTGACCAGCGGCGGACGGTTCTCGCTCGGGGTGGGCCGGGGTGGGCCGTGGGTGGACCTGGAGGTCTTCGGCGGCGGTCTCGACGCGTACGAGAACGGCTTCCCTCAGGCGTTGGAGCTGCTGCTCGACTGGCTGCGGGAGCCCCGGGTCGCCGGGCGCGGGGAGCGGTTCGGGTTCCGCGAGGTGGCGGTGGTGCCGCGCGCGGACGAGCTGCTGGACGACGGCTCGGCCCCGGGGCCCGAGGTGATCGTGGCGTGCACCTCGCCGAAGACCGTGCGGCTGGCGGCGAGCCGGGCGCTGCCGATGCTGCTGGGCATGCACTGCGGGGACGAGGAGAAGGCGGAGATGGTCGCCCTGTGGCGTAAGGCGGCCCGGGAGGCCGGTCATCCGCCGGAGGTGGTCGAGGGGGCCGCACATGTGTCCGCGGGGGTGGCCCAGATCGCGGACGGGCCCGGGGACGCCACGGAGACGCTGGTGAAGACGATGCCCGGGTGGCTGCGCCAGGGCCTGGACGCCCATGTCACGGTCGACGACCGGCACCGCGTGATGCGGGACCCCGTCGCGTACACGGAACTGCTGTGCGGGCTGCACCCGGTGGGCCCGCCGAAGCTGGCCGCCGACCGGCTCGCGGCCACGGCCGAGCGGACCGGCATCACCCGCTTCGCCCTCCTGGTGGAGGGGTCGGGCGATCTCGCGGCGACGGAGGAGAACGTGCGGCGCCTCGGCGCGGACGTGCTGCCGCTGCTCACCTGACCTGCGCCTGTGCATGCGGAACGACCTCGCGGTGATGCGTGATGCGTGATGCGGTGGAACATGGTGCGGTGGTGCGTGGTGCGGTGGTACGGGAGCTGCCGCCCCGGAGCCAGTTGCACCTCCCGCGGCCCGAAGCGGCAGCAGGAGCGTTCAGCAGTCCCGTAGTTCGGGCGACTGGTTGAGCAACTGGCCCCTCACCGAAGTGAACTTGGCCAGCCGGTCGTCGACCGAGGCGTCCAGCGGGAACACCGCGACGCGGTGGCAGTTCTGGAAAGCGATACGCACTCCGAAGTGCCGCTGGAGCGCGCCGCGTATCGCATCACTCGCGAGCGCACGCAGCAGCTGACCACGTGCCTGCTCGTCCGGCGGCGGCGTCTGGTTGTCGGCGAACTGGCCGCCGTCCACCTTCAGCTGAGCCACCAGCGAGCTGATCATCTCCCACGCGAAAGGCAGGGAGGTCCGGACGCAGTCGACGAAGTCGGCTTCGTCGACCTCGCCTCGCTCGGCCTGTTCCAACAGCGCCGGTGAGACGTCGAGCGACATGGGTTCTCCTCTCGCGACCCCGGACGGTGACCGGGGCCTTACGGGCAGGGAAGAAGGGCGACGACGCAGCGTGCACGGGCGGCGACCTCCTGCATCCACGGTAAGTGTGCGGGGGGAGCCGCACCAGGAGATTGGGAACACAACCGGCCACGATCGAAGGGGCGCAAAGAGGGGCAAGCCCGCTGGGCCGCCCGGCGGTGAGAAGCGAGTGACAGGGGTCGACGGATGGGGAAATCGCGCCGGGCCCCCGTCGTCGAGTAGCGTTGCCGACCATGCGTCTCGTCATCGCCCGTTGCTCCGTCGACTACGCGGGCCGGCTCACAGCCCACCTGCCCTCCGCCCCCCGTCTGATCCTGGTGAAGGCGGACGGCAGCGTCTCGATCCACGCCGACGACCGGGCGTACAAACCGCTCAACTGGATGTCCCCGCCGTGCACCCTGAAGGAGGGCACCGGCGAGGAGGCGGGTGTCTGGACCGTGGTGAACAAGGCGGGCGAAAAACTGATCATCACGATGGAGGAAATCCTCCACGACTCCTCGTACGAACTGGGCGTCGACCCGGGCCTCATCAAGGACGGCGTGGAGGCGCACCTCCAGGAGCTGCTCGCCGACCGGATCGAGATCCTCGGCGAGGGCCACACCCTGATCCGCCGTGAGTACCCCACCGCCATCGGCCCGGTGGACATCCTCTGCCGCGACGCGAACGGCGGGACGGTCGCCGTGGAGCTGAAGCGGCGCGGCGACATCGACGGCGTGGAGCAGCTGACCCGCTATCTGGAGCTGCTCAACCGCGATCCGCATCTCGCGCCGGTCCGGGGCGTCTTCGCGGCCCAGGAGATCAAGCCGCAGGCGCGCGTCCTCGCGACCGACCGGGGCATCGGCTGCCTGGTCCTCGACTACGACGCGATGCGCGGCATCGAGGACGACAAGCTGCGCCTGTTCTGACCGACCGTCCACGGCCGGGTGTCCCTTGTCCGGGGCACCCGGCTTCCGTGTGTCAGGCCGCTGCCTCGGTGGGGTCGTCGCTCTCGGCCGGGGCCTCGGTGGTGGCCGTGGCGGTGGCCGACTCGGCGGGGCCGCTGGCGGAGGAGGAAGTGTCCGGCGGGGGCGGGGCCGGGGGCTCTTCGGTCGGCGTCTCGGTCGGCGGGGTCGGCTCCGGCTCCGACTCGGTGGGCGTCACGCTCGGGCTGGTGCTCGTGGACGGCGAGGGCGCGGGAGGGGAGCTCCTGGTCGGGGTGGGCGCACCCGACGTGCTGCGGCTCGGCGTGCTCGACGGCTCCCCCGTACCCGGTGAGCTGCCGTCCGGCGACGAGGGGGCCGGGGAGGGCGAGCCGGAGGTGCTGGGCGCGGCGGATCCCGAGGTGCCCGGCGTGACGGGTACCTCCTCGCCGGGCGCCCCGTCGTCGGGCGCGGGGCCGTCGTCCGGCTCGTCGGCGGGGGACGCGTCGTCGGGGGTGGACTCGGGGGACGACTGCTCGGTGGTGACGTTACGGCTGCCGCCCGGCTCCTCGGGGTCGCCCGCGGTGAGGCCGAGGGTGGCGACGGTGCCGAGCACGGCGATCAGCAGCGCTCCCGCCCCGGCGGCGGCCAGGTTGCGCCGGGCGCCGCCCAGGATCGCGCGCCCGCCGCCCGGCTTCGGCGCGACGGCCGGGAACGGGGCCACCACGGTCGGGTCCTCCTCGACCGTCTGCCGGGTGAAGAGCGGCGCGGCCGGGAGGCCGGTCGGCGGCGTACCGGCGAGGAGGTCGTGGCGCACGGCGGGCACCTCGTCGCCCGCCCGGGGCCGGACCGGGGGCGCGAAGCCGCCGGAGCGGTCCGCGACCAGGGCGAGGGCGCGGCGGCCGGCCACCGCCCCGGACTTGTCGGCGAGCGCGCCGCGCATGGAGATGGAGGTCTCCAGCTCCGTACGGGCCCGGTCGAGGTTGCCGGAGCAGAGCGCGAGGATGCCCAACTCGTGGTGGAAGTACGCCTCTTCGGCGACCTCACCGGCGATCCTGGCGGCCTCCTGGCCGGCCCTGAGCGCCTTCTCCCAGGCCCCCCAGCTCATCCCCGCCGCCAGCGCGGGAGCGGCGCTGCGGGCCAGCAGGACGGCCGCGCTGGCCTGGCCCGCCTCGCCGTCGGGGACGAGGCGGCCCATCGCGGCGACGATCGCGTCGGCCTCGGCGACGGCCCGCTGCGGGGTGACCGAGGGGTGGGAGACCCACCAGGCGTAGTGCTGGGCGGCCGTACGGGCGTGGGCGGCAGCCTCCTCCGCATACCCGCCGGCCTCCAGCTGGGCGAGGACACCGGCGGCGAGCCGGTAGCGGGGTCCGGCCGGGGAGAGCAGTCCGCAGCCCGCGAGTTCACCGAGGGCGGCGTCCGCGTGGGTGTCGCCCACGAGGGCCGGCAGATGGGCCTGGTGGGGCACCTCGCCGCCGAGCGCGACGGTGAAGCGCAGGGTCTCGCGGGCCGCCTCGCTGAGCCGGGAGGCGAGCAGGACGGCGGGCGCCGCCCCTTCGCCGAGGCTCGGCAGCGGCACGTCCAGGGTCTCGGCGGTGGGCGCTTCGGGAACCGGAGGAGCGTCGTCCGGGCGTGGCTCGAAATAGTCGTACTCGTCGAAGGCCGCGGGGTCCGTGTTGAGCCGGTCGCGCTGGCGCAGCAGCGATCCGGCCTGGACGAAGCGGAGCGGCAGCCCCTCGGACTCGAACCAGAGGTCGCCCGCCCAGTTCCGCTCGTCCTCGGTCAGCGGACGCTCGACGACCTTGGCCAGCAGCTCCAGCGAGGCGGCGCGGCCGAGGCCGGCGAGGAGGACCTCCTCCAGGTGCGCGTCGACGCCGGGCGGGGTGAGGTCGGGTGTGGTGCCGAAGAGGAAGGCGCACTCGGGGGTGGCTTCCAGGAGTCCGTCGAGGGCGGCGCCGCCGATCTCCAGGTCGTCGACGATCACGACGGCCCCGATGGAGCGGACGAGGGCGAGCAGTTCCTCGGGGCCGGGGCGGTGGAGCGGGGCGTGGTGGATGGCGTCGAAGAGGCCGTACAGCAGGTCGGCGGCGGTGCGCCGGTGGCCGCTGAGGCGGACGACGCCGTCGGGGGCCAGGTCCGTGCAGTCGGCGGCGACGGCGTCGAGCAGCGCGGTGCGGCCGGAGCCGGCCTGGCCGGTGAGGCGGACGCTGCGGCCGCGGGCCAGCAGGCTCACCAGCCGCTCGCGCTCCTCCTGGCGTTCCAGCAGGGGGAGCTGCGGGGCGGGCGGGCCCGCCGGAACGGGCGGTGCGCCGGCGCGCTCGTGGTCGGCGCGTTCGGCTGGGGTGCGGCGGACGGGCGCCTCGGGCTCCGAGCCGGGCGGGCAGGCCTCGACCTCGCTGCCGTCGACGGGGTTGACCGTGAGCAGGAGGTCCCCGACCGTGACCTGGACGACGCGGACCTGCTGCGGCGTCGGCTGGCCGAAGTCGGCGGCGTTGGACTCCCGGGACGGCCGGCGGCGGCCGTCGGAGCGGTCGGAATCGCCTGATCCGTCGAAGCCGTCGGAGCCGCCGGGGGTCCGCCCGTACTCTCCCGGCCCCTGGTGTGTCGGGTCCATCAACAAGTCCCCCAGACGCGTCGCGCTCGGTCAGTCCCTCCGGCCTCGCACGCCCCGCTGTCGCTTCCGGTCCGGTGTCTGCCTCGGGTGGGTGTCATGGGGCAGACGGCCGAACCCTAGACCTTCGCACAGTATCCACGCACGGGCGGGGTGCCATGCCGTCCGGGACGTCACATTCCGGTGAGGATTGCGCGTCTTCTGCCCCGACGGTCCGGGTACGTACTCAGACGCGCGGCTCCCTGCGTACCTCAGACGCGCGGCAGTGAATCGGCGGCGATCCCGCCCTCGATCGCCAGGATGCGGTGCAGCCGGGTGGCCACCAGGAGGCGCTGCATCTGCGGCGGGACGCCGCGCAGCACGAGACGGCGCCCGGCCCGGCCGGCTCTGCGGTGGGCCCCCATGATGACGCCGAGTCCGGTGGCGTCCCAGGAATTCAGCTCGGTCAGGTCCAGCACCAGATCGCCGGCTCCGTCGTCGACGGCCGAGTGCAGGACCGTACGGGCGTCCGCCGCGCTTCGGACGTCGAGGCGGCCCCCGACGACCAGCTCGGCGTGGTCGCCCCTGATATGCATATGCGCTCCCCTGCTCGCTCCGTGGCGAGGTCGCCTGTCCGCTCTCTGTCTGTTCTTCTCTTCCACAACTGACTGCCGCGACGACGGGGAAGTTGCCGTCTGTAAGCGAACCGATACCGAATTCACTCGGTGGAGTGACGTCGGTTCGCCGGAGACCGGACACCGCCGGGTACACTCCCCACCCCGTCGGCGGCGGGCCGGAGGGGCAGGGGTGCGGCTGCGGTCAGTACGTGTAGAAGCCCTGCCCGCTCTTGCGCCCGATGTCACCTGCGTCGACCATCCGGCGCATCAGCTCGGGAGCCGCGAACTTCTCGTCCTGCGATTCGGTGTAGATGTTGCTCGTGGCGTGGAGCAGGATGTCGACGCCGGTCAGGTCGGCCGTGGCGAGCGGGCCCATGGCGTGGCCGAACCCGAGCTTGCAGGCGGTGTCGATGTCCTCGGCCGTGGCGACGCCCGACTCGTACAGCTTGGCGGCCTCGACGACGAGGGCCGAGATGAGCCGGGTGGTGACGAAGCCCGCCACATCGCGGTTGACGACGATGCAGGTCTTGCCGACCGACTCGGCGAACTCCCGGGCGGTGGCGAGGGTTTCGTCGCTGGTCTTGTAGCCGCGTACGAGTTCGCAGAGCTGCATCATCGGGACCGGCGAGAAGAAGTGCACGCCGACGACGCGCTCCGGACGCTCCGTCACGGCCGCGATCTTCGTGATCGGGATGGCGGAGGTGTTCGAGGCCAGCACGGTGTTCTCGCCGACGACCTTGTCCAGGGCGCGGAAGATCTCGTGCTTGACCTCCAGCTTCTCGAAGACCGCCTCCACCACGACGTCCACGTCCGCGACCGCGTCGAGGTCGGTGCTCGTGGTGATGCGGGCGAGGGCGGCCTCGGCGTCGGACGCCTCCAGCTTGCCCTTGGCGACGAACCGGTCGTACGAGGCCTTGATGCCGTCCAGGCCGCGGGTCAGCGCCGCGTCGGTGACATCCCGCAGCACGACGTCCCAGCCCGCCTGGGCGGAGACCTGCGCGATCCCGGATCCCATGAGTCCGGCCCCGATGACGGCGAGCTTCCTGGCCACGTTCGCACCCCTTGTTCTCTGTCCGCCTCTGCGGCATCTGTTCACGGCGGTTCACATTGCTCTCCGGCGGAGATTAGTACCCGTCGGGGGCGCTGTGGCCGTGAAGAGATGCGCGTCACGTCTCGAATGACGGACATCACACCGAGACGCGTCATTCGGCTCCGTGCCACGCGTAGTTGAGGGTGCGGGCCTTAACTACGCTGGGCCCATGGTCAATCTGACGCGCATCTACACCCGGACCGGCGACCAGGGCACCACGGCCCTCGGCGACATGAGCCGCACCGCCAAGACCGATCTGCGGATCGCGGCGTACGCGGACGCCAACGAGGCCAACGCGGTGATCGGGACCGCCGTCGCGCTGGGCCAGCTCTCCGAGGACGTGGTGAAGGTCCTCGTACGGGTCCAGAACGACCTCTTCGACGTGGGTGCCGACCTGTCGACGCCGGTGGTCGAGGACCCGAAGTACCCGCCGCTGCGGGTCGAGCAGTCCTACATCGACAAGCTGGAGGCGGACTGCGACCGCTTCCTGGAGGAGCTGGAGAAGCTCCGCAGCTTCATCCTTCCGGGGGGTACGCCTGGGGCCGCCCTGCTCCACCAGGCGTGCACCGTGGTCCGGCGCGCCGAGCGGTCGACCTGGGCGGCGCTGGAGGTGCACGGCGACGTGATGAACACCCTGACCGCCACCTACCTCAACCGCCTCTCCGACCTCCTGTTCATCCTGGCGCGCACCGCCAACAAGGAGGTCGGGGACGTGCTGTGGGTGCCGGGCGGTGAGCGCTGAGGCCTGTCGGCCTAGAGCCGGTCGGCCGGCTCGCGTTCCACCGCCGCGTTGGCGTCCTTCGGGGCCTGCTTCGGGAAGAGCGTGTAGCCGCCGGCGATGATCACGTTGATGCCGATGACCAGGAGCATCTTCTGCTGCCAGCCCTGGAGCGAGCTGACGGCGCCGCCCGGACCGACGTACCAGACCGCCGCCTGGAGCAGACCCAGCGCGACCGCCGCGGCGAGGATCCAGCGGGCGGCGGTGCGCCACTCGTGGACGGCGCGGGCCGTGCCGTACTTCGGCGGCTTCACCGGCGGTGGGCCGCCGAACCAGCGGTGCGCGACCCAGGCGTCCACCTTCTTGATGGTGTGATGGCCAAGGCCTACGGTGAAGCCGATGTAGACGGCGGCCAGCCCGTGCTTCCAGTCGGGCTCGGCGCCGTTCCTCAGGTCGATCACCGTCACCACGAGCAGCACCACCTCCAGCAGCGGCTCGCAGAGCAGCACGGCCGCGCCGAGCTTCGGCTTCCTCGCGACGTACCGCAGGGCGAGCCCGGCGGCCAGCAGCACCCAGAAGGCGACCTCGCAGGCCACCACCAGTAGAGCGATCACAGCGTCTCTCCTCCCGTTCCCCTTCAGCCTCCCGTCCGCCGGGCGGGGATACGTCGTCGGCGGTGACGAAACGGCACTGCATCCTTCGATGTAGTCACGCCTCGGTCTGCGAAGGGAGGCCCGGCGATCGTGGTGCGTGTTGGATGGAAGGGTGTTCACCTCGATCCGCCCCCACCGCGACGACGTGGCCCTCGCCGTCTCCGGGCTGCTCGGGGGGCTGCTCCTGTGGCTGCTCGGCCTGCACACCCAGGATGGCCGCCCCCTCTCCGCGCCCTGGGTCACCCTCGTACCGGTGGCCGTGATCGCCACGGCGGAGCTGCTGCGCCGCAGCGCCCCGCGCACCGCGCTGACCGTCGCCGTGGTCGCGCTGATCGCGGACCAGTTCACCCGGGGCAGTCTGGCCACCGTCCTGATGTTCACGGACGTGATGTACGCGGCGGTCCTGTACGGGACCCCGGCCGCCGCCCGCCGTCTCCCGGTGGCCACGCTCCTGATCACCGTCGCGTCCACGATCGGTTTCCTGGCCTGGTTCCGCAGGCCCGAGGCGCTGCTGATCGGCGTGGTCATCGGGCTGGTCTCCTTCATCCCCGCGATCACCGGCGTCAGCGTCCGCAACCACCGCATCGCGGCCGAGGCCGCCCGGCTGGCCGCCGCGCAGACGGCACGGCTGGCCGAGATGGACCGGGTGCAGGCGGTGATCGCCGAGCGGGCCCGGATGGCCCGGGAGCTGCACGACATGGTGGCGAACCACCTCTCCGCCGTGGCGATCCACTCCACGGCGGCCCTCTCCATCGACGACCCGGACACCTCGCGGAACGCGCTGGAGGTGATCCGGGAGAACAGCGTGGAGGGGCTCGCGGAGATGCGCCGGCTGATCGGGCTGCTGCGCGAGGGCGGTGAGGACAGGGCCCCGGCCGCGGCGCCGACGCTCGCATCGCTGGACGCCCTGATCGAGCAGGCGAACACCAACGGCGCCCCGAGCGGGCTGGTCTGCGCGCTGGATGACACCCGGGCGGCGGGGTCCGCGGCGCTGCCGACCCCGGTCGAACTGGCCGCGTACCGGATCGTGCAGGAGTCCCTCACCAACGCCCTCAAGCACGCGGCGCCGGGGCCGGTGACCGTGCGGATCGACCTCACCGGCGACGTACTGGCGGTCGAGGTGACCAGCGTGTCCGGCAGCCGGCCGGGGCCCACCGCGCCGGGGTCGGGGGCCGGTCTGGTGGGGATGCGGGAGCGGGTGGCGCTGCTGGGCGGCTCGTTCGAAGCAGGTTGCGTGGACGGGACGTTGTGGCGGGTGCGGGCGGAACTGCCCGTACAAGAAAGGGAGATGCGGGAATGAC
The DNA here is from genome assembly GCF_033109485.1 of Streptomyces cyaneofuscatus. Lineage (NCBI taxonomy): Bacteria > Bacillati > Actinomycetota > Actinomycetes > Kitasatosporales > Streptomycetaceae > Streptomyces > Streptomyces cyaneofuscatus. Next base: position 2,346,976 of record NZ_CP137002.1, read on the forward strand.
GATCCGGGTACTGGTGGCCGAGGACCAGGCAGCCGTACGGGCGGGGCTGGTGCTGATCCTCTCCAGCGCGCCGGACATCGAGGTCGTCGGGGAGGCGGCGGACGGCGAGGCGGCGGTGCGCCTGGCGCGTGAACTCCGGCCGGATCTCGTCCTGATGGATGTGCAGATGCCCCGGCTGGACGGGGTGGCGGCGACCCGGCAGGTGGTGGCGGAGGAGCTGGCGGATGTCCTGGTGCTGACCACGTTCGATCTGGACGAGTACGTCTTCGGGGCGCTGCGGGCGGGGGCCTCGGGCTTCCTGCTGAAGAACACCGACGCCCGCGATCTGCTGGAGGCGGTACGGACGGTGGCGCGCGGCGAGGGGCTGATCGCACCGGCCGTGACCCGGCGGCTGATCGCGGAGTTCGCGGGGACGCGGTCCGTACGGGCGGCGGGTGCGGCCGATCCGGCGGTGCTGGAGGCGCTGACCCGGCGGGAGCGGGAGGTGCTGGGGTGTCTCGGCGAGGGGCTGTCGAACGCGGAGATCGCGCTGCGGCTGACGATGGCGGAGGCGACGGTGAAGACGCACGTCAGCAGATTGCTGGCCAAGCTGGGGCTGCGCAGCCGGGTCCAGGCGGCCGTGCTGGCACAGGAGTTGGGGCTCTGACGGCGGCCGGGGCCCGGGCGCGGTCCGGGGCCGCGAAAGGCCGGATTCCGGTCCGATTCCGGGCCGGTTCCGGCCCTCGATCTTTGGTCCAGACCTCTTGACGATTGGTCCAGACCTTCCTAATGTCACCCATCACACACTGCGGTGAGTACGAGAGCACCCGTACTCAGGGCGGCGCAGGGTTTGCAGTCCACGAATCATCCCCGTTTGCTGGACCTCACCCGAGGAGCACCGTTGAGCACTGATACTCCCCCACGCCGTAGCCGATTCAGATGGATACCGCTGCGGAGCGGCCGGTCCAAGGTCATCGCCGGTCTCACCGCTCTGGCCGTGCCATTCGCCGCGATGGTGGGTCTCGCGACTCCGGCCGCGGCGGCCACGTCGGCCACCGCCACGTTCACCAAGAAGTCCGACTGGGGCAGCGGCTTCGAGGGCCAGTGGACGGTGAAGAACACCGGCACCACGGCGCTCTCCTCCTGGACCATCGAGTGGGACTACCCCGCCGGGACCCGGGTCAACTCCGCCTGGGACGCCACCGTCACCAGCTCCGGCAACAGCTGGACCGCCAAGAACCTCGGCTGGAACGGCAACATCGCCCCCGGCGCCAGCGTCAGCTTCGGCTTCAACGGCTCCGGCCCCGGCGCCCCCAGTGGCTGTAAGCTCAACGGCGCCTCCTGCGACGGCTCCACCGTCCCCGGCGACAACCCGCCCTCCGCCCCCGGCACCCCCACCACCAGCGACGTCACCAACACCTCGGTGAAGCTCAGCTGGAGCGCGGCCACCGACGACAAGGGCGTCAAGAACTACGACGTTCTGCGCAACGGCGCCAAGATCGCCACGGTCACCGGCACCACGTACACCAACACCGGACTGACCGCCGGCACCGACTACACGTACGCGGTCCAGGCCCGGGACACCATCGACCAGACCGGCCCGGTCTCCGCCTCCGTCTCGGTCCGCACCACCGGCGGTGGCGGCGGCGAGGAGCCCGGCGGCGACAAGATCAACCTGGGCTACTTCACCAACTGGGGCGTCTACGGGCGCAACTACCACGTCAAGAACCTGGTGACGTCCGGCACGGCCGCGAAGATCACGCACATCAACTACGCCTTCGGCAACGTGCAGGGCGGCAAGTGCACCATCGGTGACTCCTACGCCGACTACGACAAGGCGTACACCGCCGACCAGTCCGTCGACGGCAAGGCCGACACCTGGGACCAGCCGCTGCGCGGCAACTTCAACCAGCTGCGCAAGCTGAAGGCCCAGTACCCGCACATCAAGATCCTCTGGTCGTTCGGCGGCTGGACCTGGTCCGGCGGCTTCGGCCAGGCCGTCCAGAACCCCGCCGCCTTCGCCCAGTCCTGCTACGACCTGGTCGAGGACCCGCGCTGGGCCGATGTCTTCGACGGCATCGACCTGGACTGGGAGTACCCGAACGCCTGTGGTCTGACCTGCGACACCAGCGGCCCGGCCGCGATCAAGACCATGGCCGACGCCATGCGCGCCAAGTTCGGCCCGAACAACCTGGTCACCGCCGCCATCACCGCTGACGGCTCCAGCGGCGGCAAGATCGACGCCGCCGACTACGGCGGCGCGGCCCAGTCCTTCGACTGGTACAACGTGATGACGTACGACTTCTTCGGCGCCTGGGCGGCCAAGGGCCCGACGGCCCCGCACTCCCCGCTGACCTCGTACACCGGCATCCCCCAGCAGGGCTTCACCTCCGCCGACGCGATCGCCAAGCTGAAGGCCAAGGGCGTTCCGGCCAAGAAGCTGCTCCTCGGCATCGGCTTCTACGGCCGCGGCTGGACCGGCGTCACCCAGGCCGCCCCGGGCGGCACGGCGACCGGCGCGGCCCCGGGCACGTACGAGGCGGGCATCGAGGACTACAAGGTCCTCAAGAACACCTGCCCGGCCAACGGCACCATCGCCGGCACGGCCTACGCGCACTGCGGCACCAACTGGTGGAGCTACGACACCCCGGCCACCATCGGCTCCAAGATGGCCTGGGCGAAGAGCCAGGGCCTGGGAGGCGCGTTCTCCTGGGAGTTCTCCGGTGACACCACCAACGGTGAACTGGTGAGCGCGATCAGCAACGGTCTCAAGTAGCCACCACGCCGTAACCGCACCAGCGCCACCCCCCGAAAAGCGCCGGGGAGACGGGTCCGCCCCCCGTCTCCCCGGCTTTTCGCTGTGTACGGGCCTGCGGCCCTAGGCCACGTTGACCCTCCCCCAGACTTCGTCCGGGGGACCCCCTTCCAGCGGGGCTACTTCCTACGCGACATTGACCCGCTGGCCGGGCGGCGCCGCCTCCAGCCAGGCGAGGAAGCCGGTCAGGGCGTCCTCGCTCATCGCCAGCTCCAGGCGGGTCCCCCGGTGGAGACAGCCGAGCACGACGGAGTCGGACAGCAGCGCGAGCTCCTCCTCGCCCTCCGGAAGCCGGCGGGCGATCACCTCGATCGCAGAACGCTCCAGGCCCCGGCGGGGGCGAGGAGCGTAGGAGAAGACACGGAACCAGTCGACGCGGTCGCCGCTGTAGCGGGCGACCCCGTAGACCCAGCCTTTGCCTGAGGGGTCCGGCTCCTCGGAGACGTCCCAGCGCAGCGAGCAGTCGAAGGTCCCTCCGGACCGCTGGATCAGCCGCCGGCGCAGGCCGAAGACGAACAGTCCCACCAGGACCAGCACGATGACGGACACGCCCACCCACAACGCGAGGACCATCTCCACCGACCTCCTCGCATCGTCGAGTAACGGGTAACGCGTAGCGCGTAACGGATAACGAACCGATTCGAACTGAACTGCACCTGCATCGCCTCAGCCGCGACACGGCTGGATTTCTCCAGCGCGGGCCGCGGCTGAGTAAAAACATCGCTCCGTGGGGGTGCTAGTGCACCGCCACCGCGCGCAGACGGATCTCGGCGCGCCGCTCAGCGGCGGCGTCCGCGTCCGACTTCGCGCGCTCCAGCGCACGCTCGGCTCGCTGGACATCGATCTCGTCCGCCAGCTCGACGATCTCGGCCAGCAGCGACAGCTTGTTGTCCGCGAACGAGATGAAACCACCGTGCACAGCGGCGATGACGGTACCGCCCTCGCTCGTGCGGATCGTCACCGGGCCCGATTCCAGCACACCGAGAAGCGGCTGGTGACCGGGCATGATGCCGATGTCGCCGGACGTGGTACGCGCGACGACCAGGGTGGCCTCGCCGGACCAGACACTGCGGTCCGCGGCGACCAGCTCCACATGCAGCTCAGCAGCCAAGGAGACTCCTCGGGTCACCACCCGGCCGCGCGGCCGGGTGTCGGTTCAATTCTACGGGGCGTGGTGAGGGGGGCGGGACCAGCCCCACCCCCCTCGGTGAGCCGGAGGCTCAGGAGACGCCGAGCTCCTTGGCCTTCGCCTTGAGGTCGTCCAGGCCACCGCACATGAAGAACGCCTGCTCGGGGAAGTGGTCGTAGTCCCCGTCGCAGATCGCGTTGAACGCGGCGATCGACTCGTCGAGCGGGACGTCCGAACCGTCCAGGCCGGTGAACTGCTTGGCGGCGTGGGTGTTCTGCGACAGGAAGCGCTCGACGCGACGGGCACGGTGGACAACGAGCTTGTCCTCCTCGCCCAGCTCGTCGATACCGAGGATCGCGATGATGTCCTGGAGGTCCTTGTACTTCTGCAGGATCCCCTTGACGCGGCTGGCCGCGGCGTAGTGGTCCTGGGAGATGTAACGCGGGTCCAGGATGCGGGACGTGGAGTCCAGCGGGTCCACGGCCGGGTAGATGCCCTTCTCGGAGATCGGACGGGAGAGAACCGTCGTCGCGTCGAGGTGGGCGAACGTGGTGGCCGGGGCCGGGTCGGTCAGGTCGTCCGCGGGGACGTAGATCGCCTGCATCGAGGTGATCGAGTGACCACGCGTCGAGGTGATGCGCTCCTGGAGCACACCCATCTCGTCGGCCAGGGTCGGCTGGTAACCCACCGCGGACGGCATGCGGCCGAGCAGCGTGGAGACCTCGGAACCGGCCTGCGTGAAGCGGAAGATGTTGTCGATGAAGAGCAGCACGTCCTGCTTCTGCACATCGCGGAAGTACTCCGCCATGGTCAGGGCGGACAGGGCCACGCGCAGACGCGTCCCCGGCGGCTCGTCCATCTGGCCGAAGACGAGCGCGGTCTTGTCCAGAACGCCCGACTCGGTCATCTCGTCGATGAGGTCGTTGCCCTCACGGGTGCGCTCACCGACACCGGCGAACACCGACACACCGTCGTGCAGCTTCGCCACACGCATGATCATTTCCTGGATGAGGACCGTCTTGCCGACGCCCGCACCACCGAACAGACCGATCTTTCCACCCTTGACGTACGGGGTGAGAAGGTCGACGACCTTCAGGCCGGTCTCGAACATCTCGGTCTTGGACTCGAGCTGGTCGAAGGCCGGGGCCTTGCGGTGGATCGGCCAGCGCTCGGTGATCTGCGCCTCGGCCTCCGGCTCGTTCAGGATCTGACCGAGGGTGTTGAACACCTTGCCCTTGGTGACGTCACCGACGGGGACGGTGATGCCCGTGCCCGTGTCGGTCACCGGGGCCTGGCGGACCAGGCCGTCGGTGGGCTGCATGGAGATCGCCCGGACCACGCCGTCACCCAGGTGCTGGGCGACTTCGAGGGTCAGCGTCTTGCGGGCGCCGGCCTCGGCCGGGTCGTCCACGTCGACGTGAAGGGCGTTGTAGATGTCCGGCATCGCGTCGACGGGGAACTCCACGTCGACGACCGGGCCGATGACCCGGGCGACGCGGCCCGTGGCAGCGGCCGTCTCAACAGTGGTCGTCATTACTTGTCACTCCCCGCGGTCGCGTCGGCCAGAGCACTGGCACCGCCGACGATCTCGCTGATTTCCTGGGTGATTTCGGCCTGGCGGGCCGCGTTGGCAAGCCGGGAGAGGCTCTTGATGAGGTCCCCGGCGTTGTCGGTGGCCGACTTCATCGCGCGGCGGCGGGCAGCGTGCTCGGAAGCGGCTGCCTGCAGCAGTGCGTTGTAGATACGGCTCTCGACGTAGCGCGGCAGAAGGGCGTCGAGGACGTCCTCGGCCGACGGCTCGAACTCGAACAGCGGAAGGATCTCGCCCTTGCGGGTGCTCTCCTCCGCCACCTCGTCGAGCGAAAGCGGCAGCATCCGGTCGTCGATCGCGTTCTGCGTCATCATCGACACGAATTCCGTGAAGACGATGTGCAGCTCGTCGACGCCGCCCTCGGCCGTCTCCTTCTGGATGGCCTCGATCAACGGGGCGGCGATGCGCTTGGCATCGGAGTACGCCGGGTTGTCGGTGAAGCCGGTCCAGGATTCCTCGACCTTGCGCTCGCGGAAGCCGTAGTACGCGACACCCTTACGGCCGACGATGTACGTGTCGACCTCCTTGCCCTCGCCGGCAAGGCGCTCCCGCAGCCGCTCCGCCGCCTTGATGGCGTTGGAGGAGTAGCCGCCGGCCAGACCGCGGTCGCTCGTGACGAGCAGGACCGCGGCGCGGGTCGGCGCTTCGGCTTCGGTGGTGAGCGGGTGCTTGGCGTTGGAGCCGGTCGCCACCGCGGTCACCGCACGGGTGAGCTCGGTCGCGTACGGCATCGACGCCGCCACCTTGCGCTGCGCCTTGACGATGCGCGAGGCGGCGATCATCTCCATCGCCTTGGTGATCTTCTTGGTCGCGGTGACGGCTTGGATGCGGCGCTTGTAAACGCGAAGCTGAGCGCCCATCGATCAGCCCTCGCCCAGGAGCTTGCCGTCCGAGGTCTCGAACTGCTGCTTGAAGGCGGCGATCGCGTCGGCGATCGACTGCAGCGTGTCGTCGGACATCTTGCCGCCCTCGGCGATGCTGGTCAGGAGGTCCTTGCGCTCACGGCGCAGGTACTCCAGCAGCTCGGCCTCGAAGCGACGGATGTCCTCGACCGGGACGTCGTCCATCTTGCCCGTGGTACCGGCCCAGACGGAGACGACCTGCTCCTCCATCGGGAACGGGGCGTACTGCGGCTGCTTCAGCAGCTCGACCATGCGCTTACCGCGCTCCAGCGAGGCCTTCGAGGCCGCGTCCAGGTCGGAACCGAAGGCGGCGAACGCCTCCAGCTCGCGGTACTGGGCGAGGTCCACGCGGAGCCGGCCGGAGACCTGCTTCATGGCCTTGTGCTGGGCGGAGCCACCGACTCGGGAGACCGAGATACCGACGTTGAGCGCCGGACGCTGACCCGCGTTGAACAGGTCGGACTCCAGGAAGCACTGGCCGTCGGTGATGGAGATGACGTTGGTCGGGATGAACGCCGACACGTCGTTCGCCTTGGTCTCGACGATCGGGAGGCCCGTCATCGAACCGGCACCCATCTCGTCGGAGAGCTTGGCGCAGCGCTCCAGCAGACGCGAGTGCAGGTAGAAGACGTCACCCGGGTAGGCCTCACGGCCCGGCGGGCGGCGCAGCAGCAGGGACACGGCGCGGTAGGCGTCGGCCTGCTTCGAGAGGTCGTCGAAGATGATCAGGACGTGCTTGCCCTGGTACATCCAGTGCTGGCCGATGGCCGAACCGGTGTACGGCGCCAGGTACTTAAAGCCGGCCGGGTCGGACGCCGGGGCGGCGACGATGGTCGTGTACTCCAGCGCGCCGGCCTCTTCGAGCGCACCACGCACGGAGGCGATGGTGGAGCCCTTCTGACCGATGGCGACGTAGATGCAGCGCACCTGCTTGTTCACGTCGCCGGAGCGCCAGTTGTCGCGCTGGTTGATGATCGTGTCGACGGCCAGAGCGGTCTTACCCGTCTGACGGTCGCCGATGATCAGCTGACGCTGGCCGCGGCCGATCGGCACCATGGCGTCGACGGCCTTGTAGCCGGTCTGCATCGGCTCGTGCACCGACTTGCGGACCATGACGCCAGGGGCCTGCAGCTCGAGGGCGCGGCGGCCGTCGGTCGCGATCTCGCCGAGACCGTCGATCGGCTGGCCGAGCGGGTCGACGACGCGGCCGAGGTAGCCCTCGCCGACGCCGACGGAGAGCACCTCACCGGTGCGCTGCACCGGCTGGCCCTCCTCGATACCGCTGAACTCGCCGAGAACGATCGCACCGATCTCGCGCTCCTCGAGGTTGAGGGCGAGACCGAGGGTTCCGTCCTCGAACTTCAGCAGCTCGTTCGCCATGGCGGAGGGCAGGCCCTCCACCTTCGCGATGCCGTCGCCGGCAACGCTGACCGTACCGACCTCCTCGCGCGAGGCCGCGTCCGGCTTGTACGACTGGACAAAGTTCTCCAGCGCGTCCCGGATCTCCTCCGGCCGGATCGTGAGCTCCGCCATCTGGGTTCCCTGCTCTCCTTGTTGGGCCCGAAGTTTCTTAAGGGGGTCTGGGGGCCGACCCCCAGGAATCTTCTGCAATTTCTGCACGGCCCAACCGGGCCGCTGGTCTTGCTTGTTCTGCTGCCTTGCTCTGCTGCGCTGCGTCAGCCGGCCATGCGACGGGTCGCCTCTTCGAGGCGCTCCGCGACGGTGCCGTTGATGATCTCGTCACCGACGCGCACCGAGATCCCGCCGAGGACCGCGGGGTCCACGTCCAGGTTCAGGTGCATCTCGCGGCCGTAGATCTTGGCGAGAGCGGCGCCGAGACGCTGCTTCTGCCGGTCACTGAGCGGCACCGCCGAGGTGACGACGGCGACCGCGCGGTCGCGGCGCTCCGCGGCGAGCTTGGACAGGGATTCGATCCCTGCCTCCAGGCTACGTCCCCGCGGCTGCGTCACCAGGCGGACGATGATCCGCTCGGTGACCGGCTGTGCCTTTCCGCCGAGCAGGCTGCGGAGCAGCTCGCTCTTGGCGGCGGTGGTGGCCGTACGGCTGGTGAGCGCGGAACGCAGCTCCGTGTCGGAGCCGACGATCCGGCCGAACCGGAACAGCTCGTCCTCGACGTCGTCGAGGCCGCCCGCGCGCTGAGCCGCGGTGAGGTCTGCGGTGTTCGCCAGCTCCTCGACCGAGTCCACCAGGTCACGCGACTGCGACCAGCGGGAGCGGACCAGCCCGGAGACCAGGTCGACGGCTTCGCCGCTGACCTGACCGCTGAGCAGGCGCGCGGCCAGCTCGGCCTTGCTCTCGCCGCTCTGGGCCGGGTCCGTGAGAACCCGGCGCAGCGAAACCTCGCGGTCGAGCAGCGCGGTGACCGAAGCCAGATCGTCGGCGAGGGCCGCCGCGTCGACCGACGTGTTGTCGGTCAGCGCGTCGAGCCGCTCACGTGCGGCGGCCAGTGCCTCGCGGCTCGCGCCGTTCATCGGGCGGCCTCGGCCTTCGCCTCGAGCTCGTCGAGGAAACGGTCGACGGTGCCGCTCTGCCGGGCGTGGTCCTGGAGGGACTCGCCGACGAGCTTGCCGGCCAGGTCGGTGGCGAGCTTGCCCACGTCCTGGCGCAGCGCGGAGGACGCGGCCTTGCGGTCGGCCTCGATCTGGGCGTGGCCGGCGGCGATGATCTCTTCGCGCTGCCGCTGACCTTCCGCCTTCATCTCCTGGATGATGACGGCACCCTGCTCCTGCGCCTCCTGGCGCAGACGAGCGGCCTCGTGGCGGGCCTCGGCGAGCTGAGCCTTGTACTGCTCAAGGACGCTCTGCGCCTCGGTCTGAGCCGCTTCGGCCTTCTCGATGCCACCCTCGATCGCCTCGCGACGCTCGTCCAGGGTCTTGTTGATCACCGGGAGGAGCTTCTTCGAGAAGACGAAGAAGACGATGCCGAAGCAGATCAAGCCGATGACGATCTCAGGCCACACCGGGAGCAGAGGGTCCTGCGCCTTCTCGGCTGCCAGATACATCATGGTGGACCTTTCGTCGAATGAAGCTACAGGCACAACGTCACTTGACGATGAACGGGACGACGAAGCCGATCAGGGCCAGGGCCTCGACGACGGCGAAGCCGAGCAGCATGTTCTGACGGATGATGCCGGCGGCCTCGGGCTGGCGGGCGATGGCCTGCACACCGTTACCGAAGATGATGCCGATGCCGATGCCGGGGCCGATCGCGGCGAGGCCGTAGCCGATGGTGCCGACGTTGCCGTTCACGGCCGCGAGGGTCTCGAAAGCAGCAGACATGTCTGTGGTTCCTTCTCTTGGTGGGTCCGGTGGAAATGGTCTTCGCACCGGGCGTCTGGGGAGCTGAGGGGTGAAGCCGGGGGCTTTCGGGTCCTCAGTGGGCTTCTTCGAGCGCCTGGGACAGGTACGTGGCGGTCAGCACCGTGAACACGTAGGCCTGAAGGGCCTGGATGAACATCTCGAACACGGTGATGACCAGCGTCATGACGAACGACGCGGAGGCGTAGACCGTGCCCAGGACGGTGCCGAGCATGTACCAGGTGGCGATCGTGAAGATCAGGATCAGGATGTGGCCCGCGAACATGTTCGCGAAGAGTCGCACCGCCAGCGTGAACGGGCGGACGATGACGTTGGAGACGAACTCCAGCGGCGTCAGCAGCACGTAGATCGGCTTGGGCAGACCGCTCGGGACGCAGAGGTTGCGAATGCCTCCGACGAATCCGTTCGACCGGAACGTCACCGTCATGTACGTCACCCAGACGACCAGAGCGAGGGCGACGGGATAGGCGATGACGGAGCTGACCGGGAACTGGGCGATCGGGATGAGCGCCCAGAGGTTCAGGATCCAGACGAAGAAGAACAACGAGACCAGCAGCGGGACGAAGGGCTCCCCCTTCTTGCCGATGACCTCCTTGGCGATGCCTCGGTGGACGAAGTCGTACAGCGCCTCGGCGACCATCTGCAGCTTGCCCGGAACGACCTTGGGCTTCGAGAAACCGGCCCAGAAGAAGGCCAGGATCGCGAACGTGCCGATGATCGCGAGCAGCATGGGCTTGTTGAACTCGACAGGCCCAATGGTGAAGAGCGGCTCGAAGATGAACGACCACACGCTGGGGGCCTGGAACCCGCAGTCCTTGAACAGGTGGCAGTTCGTCTCAAAGGCGAGCGTCTGGGCGTCAGTCACCAAGAGCTCCTTCTGCATGGCGCATGGATGCGGCTACCTCGTTGTGTCGGAGCGGCGGGTGGCCGCAGGTCGGCACCGGACTGGTTCTTACGGTGAGGAGGCGGCGGCCGGGCCCGAAGCCTCGCGATGAATCAAGCGACCGCCCTGTTGCCCGCGCTCGCACTACCGCAACCGAGACCGGACGATAGCAGCACGTCGAACACGGCTTTATCCCGGCCCTACTCGTCACGATCTCCCCCAGCTCCGCCCGGTCGGTTCCGGGCGTCCGCGTCGGGGTCGACGTAAAGGGTCTTGCTGCGCGCGTGCAGTACGGCCTGCGTGGTGATCCAGGTGATCACGGCCGCGACCAGCGAGAGGGCGAAGACCTGAAGGTCGAAGAGAGAGGTGTTCCGGATGCTGAGGATGAAGATCAGCAGGAGCACGAGCTGGCCCGAGTAGATCATCAGCCCCATGCCCTGGAACAGGTGAGGCATGGCCTTGGCGACCCAGTTGAGCGCCAGCAGTCCGAGCGCCATGAAGACGATCACGACCACGCAACCCACCGCGGCGCCGATCGCCCCCTCGCCGCCGGCGACGAGCCCGCCGACAAGCGTGGCGATGGCTCCCACCGCGGCGGTGGGGGTGGCGATGCGCAGTACTTCGCGCATGTCGGACTGCATGGCGGCAGCTCCACTGGTCTAAGGGAGGAATGGGGCGTCGTCATGGACGAGCTTAGGCCCGGTCCGCGAGGCGGTTTTACGGGTACGAGGACCGTCGCACTAGGGTCCTTCGGCTCCGCCACCGGGTCTCGTGAACGGTATCACAAACTATTTGATGAGGTCTTTACCTGGAAAGTGTGCCAACTGTCACACATGAGGACTACCGCGCGCGTCTGAGTGCCGAACTGGGCGGGATGTCTGGTAATGCAGGTATTTGATCAGGGCCTCGTCGGCGCCACCCGCACGAGCGACGTTCCACACGGCGTGACGTCCACGCCAAGCAGAAGGGCCGGTGGCCACGAGAGTGACCACCGACCCATGCACGCCTAGCCCGTCCCCAGCTGAAGCGTCAGCTGAACTTCACCTTACCTTCAGCGCTCTGAGCCCACGAGCGCCCGGCCTGCACCTTGAAGCAGGTCCCCTTCTTGACCGATTTCTTGAAGGTGTAGTAATCGCCCTTCTTCTTCTTGAAATCGATCCACTCGGTCAGGCCCTTGTGACCCTTGCACGTGACGAGCCGGAACCCGACGGCGTGGTTCCACCCCTTCTTGGTCACGGTGTACTTCACCTTGCCGGTCTTCCCCTTTTTGAACTTCTGCGAGGACTCCGACTTCCGGTTCGGGTAGAGCGGCGTGTCGAACTTCTTGGTTGCCTTAGCCTCGATGGGCTGCTGAGCAGCCGGCGTCGAGGCCTGGGCGACTCCAGCTCCGAGCAGGCCACTCATCATCACCGCCGACGCGATTATGCAGGCAGTTTTACGCACTGTTCCCCCTTGATGCAATCTTGGATTACCACGTCCTGGTCTCGGACGCGGCACGCCAGACGCTAGGCGAAACGCGAAGTCCACCGCAATGAGTTTTAACGCGAATAGTCAAGACCGCAAAAAGGGAATGTCTTATTCCTGTCTTTTCTCTGCCCGTACACCCTGGGCGCAGGAAACACGGCACCGAAGAGCGCTGATGGCAGGCGTGCCCACAGAGCCACGACCGAGCACGCCACCGCAGAAATCACAAACCGGCCAATGTCGCTCCGGCTGCCGTGTCGTAGGCCGCCTAGCGGCGGCTGTCGACCTTCTGCCGCGAGAGGAAACGCTGACGACCGCCCACCGCCGTGGCGCCGTTGAGGCCCGCTGTCCGGGCCGTCTGCGCGGCCTGTTGGGCCCCGGAGGTCACGAGCTCCGGCTTCTCCTCGTACGCGGAGGAGGAGGCCTGCTCCGGGGCGGGGCGGCGGTAGCGCGGCGGGACGAAGCGGTTGGCCCAGTGCGGGGTGCGGGGGGTGAAGCGCGGCATCAGGAGCAGGACCAGGCCCACCGCGCTCGCCGCGATGATCACGAAGACGATCCACATCGACGCCGAGTGCACCGAGTAGCCGACGGCGCCGAAGGCGATCAGGGCCGACCAGAAGTACATGATCAGCACGGCCCGGCTGTGCGAGTGGCCGATCTCCAGCAGGCGGTGGTGCAGGTGGCCCCGGTCGGCGGCGAACGGCGACTGGCCGTTCCAGGTGCGCCGGACGATGGCCAGGATCAGGTCCGCGGCCGGGATCGCGATGATCGTCAGCGGCAGCACCAGCGGGATGAAGACCGGGAGCATCGCGTGGGTGGCCCCGCGCTCGCTGCCCTGGAAGAAGATCTGCATGCTGTCCGGGTCGACCTGGCCCGTGATCGAGATCGCGCCGGCCGCCAGCACCAGGCCGATCAGCATCGAGCCCGAGTCCCCCATGAAGATCCGCGCCGGATGCATGTTGTGCGGCAGGAAGCCGATGCACATGCCCATCAGGATCGCCGCGAACAGCGTCGCGGGGGCCGCCGCCTCGATCCCGTACCCCATCCAGAGGCGGTACGCGTAGAGGAAGAACGCCGTCGAGGCGATGCACACCATGCCCGCCGCGAGCCCGTCCAGGCCGTCGACGAAGTTGACCGCGTTGATCGTGATGACGACCAGCGCCACCGTGAGGAGCGTGCCCTGCCACTGGGTGAGGGCGACCGTGCCGATGCCGGGGATCGGCAGCCACAGGATCGTGAGGCCCTGGATGACCATGACGGCAGCCGCGATCATCTGGCCGCCGAGCTTGATCAGGGCGTCGATCTCGAACTTGTCGTCGAGCACGCCGATCAGCCAGATCAGGGCGGCGCCGGAGAGCAACGCCCTTGGCTCGTTGGAGAGTTCGAAGACGCCCTTCAGGTTGAACAGGTGGTCGGCGACGATCAGTCCCGCACACAGTCCGCCGAACATGGCGATCCCACCGAGCCGGGGTGTCGGCTCCCGGTGGACGTCGCGCGCACGGATCGCGGGCATCGCCCCGACCGCGATGGCGAACTTACGCACCGGTCCGGTCAGCAGATAGGTCACCGCTGCCGTGACACAGAGCGTCAGCAGGTAATCACGCACGGGCTGCCCCACAGAATTCGCCGGCCATCCAAAACCCACACCCTAGTCTCAGGAACAAGGACTCCACGGTACGGGTGATGGTTGCACAGGGATCGTCTGCCCCGGATACGCCGGAGTCCACGACTCCGGAAACGGTCCGGGCGACTACACCGGGTACGGCGGATCGCGCCGCACCGGGTACGTCGGATCGCGCTACTGCGGGTACGGCGGATTGCGCGCGGCCAGTTCCCGGACCTCCGCCGCGACCGGGCTCACGTCGCCCGGCTCCCGGACCGCCGCCCCGAACAGGGCCGCGATCCTCGCCATGTCCCCCTCGTCCATCCCCTGCGTAGTGACGGCGGCGGTCCCCAGCCGGATGCCCCGGGCCTCCCCGTGCGGCAGCGCACACGTGTCCAGGACCATGCCGGCCGCCGACAGCCGCTCGCGGGCGGTGCGGCCGTCGACCCCCAGCGGGGCCGGGTCCGCGACGATGATGTGGGTGTCCGTGCCGCCCGTGGTGACCTCGAAGCCCTCGGCCTCAAGCCCCGCGGCCAGCACCCGGGCGTGGGCGACCACCTGGTGCGCGTAGAGCGTGTACGCCGGTGTCTCCGCCTCCCCGAACGCGACCGCCTTCGCCGCCACCGTATGCATCTGCGCACCGCCCTGGGTGAACGGGAACACGGCGCGGTCGATCCGCTCGGCCAGCTCCGCGCCGCACAGGATCATGCCGCCGCGCGGTCCGCGCAGCACCTTGTGCGTGGTGGCGCAGACGACGTCGGCGTACGGGACCGGGCTCGGCGCCGCTCCCCCGGCGATCAGCCCCATCGGGTGGGCGGCGTCCGCGATCAGATACGCGCCCACCTCGTCGGCGATCTCCCGGAACAGCTCGTAGTCCGGGTGGCGGGGGTAGGAGATCGAGCCGCAGACGATCGCCTTGGGGCGGCGGGCGCGGGCCAGGGCGCGGAGCCGGGGGTAGTCGATGAGGCCGCTCGTAGGGTTCACCCCGTAGCCGACGAAGTCGAACCAGCGGCCGGAGAAGTTGCCGGGCGCCCCGTGGGTGAGGTGTCCCCCGTACGGGAGTCCCATCGCGAGCACCGTGTCCCCCGGGCGCAGCAGGGCGGCGTAGGCGGCGAGGACGGCCGAGGAGCCGGAGTGCGGCTGGACGTTGGCGTGTTCGGCGCCGAAGAGGGCGGTGGCCCGGCGTACGGCGATGCGCTCGGCGGCGTCCGCGTGCTCGCAGCCGCCGTGGTGGCGGGCGCCCGGGTATCCCTCGGCGTACTTGTTGGCGAGCGGGGAGCCGAGGGCGGCCAGGACCGCGGGCGAGGTGAAGTTCTCGGCGGCGATCAGCTGGAGGCCTGCGGCCTGCCGGTTCCGCTCGGCGAGCAGGACCCCGGCGATCTCCGGGTCCTGGCGGAGCAGGGCGCCGAAGTCCTGGGGCAGGTCCTCGGGCGCGGCCGGTACGGCTGCGGGGACGGGTGCGGGAGCGGGAGCTGCGGGTGAGGTGACCGGCATGGGACGGCTCCGGGCCTGGAGGAGGGTGTGCCGGCGAGGGGGCCGGTGTCAGCTCCAATGTAGGCCGGGGCGGGGCGGTGTGCCCGCTGTCGCGGCGCCCCGTACGCCGGTCGGCGCACCGGGCGTAGCGGGCGCACCCGTACAGCGCGGGTACGTCGGTCCGTGCGCGTGCGTGCGTCAGTGCGGCGCGCGGACGCCCGTGAGCGCCGTGACCACCGGGTCCAGCGCCTGGTTGATCTCGTCGCCGATGGAGCGGAAGAAGGTGATGGGGGCGCCGTACGGGTCGTAGACCTCGTCCGCCTCGGCGGTCGGGGCCAGCAGCCAGCCGCGCAGTGCGGCGGCGGCGCGGACCAGGGCGCGGGCGCGCTCGACGACGCCCTCGTCGAGCGGGTCGGGCAGGGTGGCGGGGTCTATCGCCCGCACCAGCCGGGTGAACTCCTTGAGCGTGAAGGTGCGCAGGCCCGCGGAGTGGCCCATGGAGATGACCTGGGCGCGGTGGTCGCGGGTGGCGGTGAGGACCAGGTCGGCGCGGATCACGTGCTCGTCGAGCAGCTCACGGCCGACGAAGCCGCTGGCGTCCGCGCCGAAGTCGGCGAGGACGACCTCGGCGTTGGCCTCCATGGGGGCACCCTCATGGCCCCAGGTGCCCGCGCTCTCCACGATCAGGCCGCCGCTGAGCGGGTCGCCGAGGCGGCCCACCAGGGCATGGCGGGTCAGCCGCTCGGTGATCGGTGAGCGGCAGACGTTGCCGGTGCTGACGTGGAGGATGCGGAAGGTGTCGGTCCGCCCCGCTATGCCACGCCCCTCGGGCGCGGTCAATTGGCCACCTCGAGGTCGGGGACCACCTTGCGCAGCTCCTCGACGGAGAGCGCACCGGCCCGCAGGAGGACCGGGACTCCGCCGGTGACGTCGACGATCGAGGACGGCACGATGCCGGGCGTCGGGCCGCCGTCGAGGTAGACGGAGACGGAGTCGCCGAGCATGCCCTGGGCGGCGTCGCAGTCCTCGGGAGAGGGGTGTCCGGTGAGGTTGGCGCTGGAGACGGCCATCGGGCCGACCTCGGTCAGCAGCTCGATGGCGACGGGGTGCAGCGGCATCCGGATGGCGACGGTGCCGCGGGTGTCGCCGAGGTCCCACTGGAGCGAGGGCTGGTGCCTGGCGACCAGAGTGAGGGCGCCGGGCCAGAACGCGTCGACCAGCTCCCAGGCCTGCTCGGAGAAGTCGGTGACCAGGCCGTGCAGGGTGTTCGGGGAGCCGATGAGGACGGGGGTGGGCATGTTGCGGCCGCGCCCCTTGGCGTCCAGCAGGTCGGCGACGCCCTCGGCGCTGAAGGCGTCCGCACCGATCCCGTACACGGTGTCGGTGGGCAGCACGACCAGTTCGCCGCGGCGGATCGCGGAGGCGGCCTCGCGCAGCCCCGTGGTCCGGTCGGTGGCGTCGTTGCAGTCGTATCGCCGTGCCATCAGCCGGCCTCCTGAAGCGTGTACGGGTACGGGGTGTGGCGTCGGGGGCCGGTCACGGCATGGCCTTGCGGGCGGTGGCGAACCGGGGGCGCTTGTTGAGGTCGGGGTGGTCGGCCGCGTCGGCCCAGCCCCGCTCCTCGGTGAAGATCCACGGCACCTGGCCGCCCTGGGTGTCGGCGTGCTCGATGACGACGAGGCCGCCGGGGCGGAGCAGCCGGTGGGCGGTGCGCTCGATGCCGCGGATGGTGTCGAGGCCGTCCTCGCCGGAGAAGAGGGCCATCTCCGGGTCGTGGTCGCGGGCCTCGGGGGCGACGTACTCCCATTCGGTGAGCGGGATGTACGGCGGGTTGGAGATCACCAGGTCGACCTGGCCGTCGAGCTCGGGGAGGGCGCTCAGGGCGTCTCCCTTGTGGACGGTGACCCTGGACCCCTCGGCGTTCTTCCGGGTCCACCTGAGGGCGTCCTCGGAGAGCTCAACGGCGTGTACGCGGGAGCGCGGGACCTCCTGCGCCATGGCGAGCGCGATGGCGCCCGATCCGGTGCACAGGTCGACGACGACGGGCTCGACGACGTCCATCGCGCGGACGGCGTCTATGGCCCAGCCGACGACCGACTCGGTCTCCGGCCGGGGCACGAAGACGCCGGGTCCGACCTGGAGCTCCAGGTAGCGGAAGAAGGCGCGGCCGGTGATGTGCTGGAGCGGTTCACGGGCCTCGCGGCGGGCGATGGTCTCCCAGTACCGGGCGTCGAAGTCGGTGTCGGGCACCTGGTGCAGCTCGCCCCGCTTCACGCCGTGCACGAAGGCCGCGAGTTCCTCGGCGTCGAATCGCGGTGAGGGGACACCGGCGTCGGCCAGCCGCTGGGTGGCCTGGGCCACCTCGGCGAGCAGCAGGTTCATCGCGGTTCTCCGTACGGTTTACGTGTGCGGGGCGGGCGGTACGGTCAGCGGCTCACGCGTTGGCGAGCTTGGCGGCGGAGTCGGCGTCGACGCACGCCTGGATGACGGGGTCGAGCTCTCCGTCGAGCACCTGGTCCAAGTTGTACGCCTTGAAGCCGACGCGGTGGTCCGAGATGCGGTTTTCCGGGAAGTTGTACGTACGGATCTTCTCGGAGCGGTCGACCGTACGGACCTGGCTGCGGCGCACGTCGGAGGCCTCCTGCTCGGCGGCCTCCTGGGCGGCGGCGAGCAGCCGGGAGCGCAGGATGCGCATGGCCTGCTCCTTGTTCTGGAGCTGGCTCTTCTCGTTCTGGCAGGAGGCGACGACGCCGGTCGGCAGGTGCGTGATGCGGACGGCGGAGTCGGTCGTGTTGACGGACTGGCCGCCGGGGCCGGAGGAGCGGTAGACGTCGATACGGAGATCGTTTGCGTGGATCTCGACGTCGACCTCCTCGGCCTCGGGGGTGACGAGCACGCCCGCGGCGGAGGTGTGGATGCGGCCCTGGGACTCGGTGGAGGGCACGCGCTGCACCCGGTGCACCCCGCCCTCGTACTTCATGCGGGCCCAGACGCCCTGGCCGGGCTCGGTGGCGCCGTTGCCGCCCTTGGTCTTGACGGCGACCTGGACGTCCTTGTATCCGCCGAGCTCGGACTCGGTGGAGTCGATGATCTCGGTCTTCCAGCCGATGCGCTCGGCGTACCGCAGGTACATGCGCAGCAGGTCACCGGCGAACAGGGCGGACTCGTCGCCGCCGGCGCCCGCCTTGATCTCCAGGAGCACGTCCTTGTCGTCGCTGGGGTCGCGCGGGACGAGGAGGAGGCGGAGCTTCTCCGTGATCTCCTCGCGCTGCTTCTCCAGCTCCTTGACCTCGGCGGCGAAGTCGGGGTCGTCCGCGGCGAACTCGCGGGCGGTCTCGATGTCCTCGCCGGTCTGCTTCCAGGCCCGGTACGTGGAGACGATCGGGGTCAGCTCCGCGTAGCGCTTGTTCAGCTTGCGCGCGTTGGCCTGGTCGGCGTGGACCGACGGGTCGGCGAGCTTCTTCTCAAGACCGGCGTGTTCACCGATCAGTTCCTCGACCGCCTCGAACATTCGGGGGCTCCTGGTTGGTCTGAATTCTGCGGGCCTGCTGGAGGGCGTGACTGCCCGGTGAGATGTCCGGAGGGCCTCCCCCGGACGACGGAGGGGCTCCCCCGGACACCCGACCGGAAAAAACGCCGGTTCCGACGCCCCCGGGAAGAGGGCGCCAGGAACCGGCGCAGTGGCTCGCTACTTGCTGGCGGAGCCGGCAGCCTTGCCGAAGCGGGCCTCGAAGCGGGCCACGCGGCCGCCGGTGTCGAGGATCTTCTGCTTGCCCGTGTAGAACGGGTGGCACTCGGAGCAGACGTCGGCACGGATGGTGCCGTTGTCGATGGTGCTCCGGGTGGTGAACGACGCACCGCAGGTGCAGCTGACCTGCGTCTCGACGTACTCGGGGTGGATGTCGCGCTTCAAGGTGTCTCCTAGTTTCGGGAGGGCGCCGGGTCGTCCGCGCGGATTGCGCGGCCGTGAACCGGGGCCGACGTACCAGTCTGCCAGGACCGGCCGTATCTCCCAAAACCGGGGGCGGGCCGCAGGTATTCCCCGCGGGCCTCAGCCCGCCGTCCGTCCGGCGTCAGCGCACCACCTGTCCGGCGTCTCCCTTGTCCCCCGCGGACTTCTCGGTGGCGGAGGCGGGGATGGGCCGGTCCTGCTTCAGCGCAGCCCACACCTGCCGGCCGGCCTTCTCCTGCGGGAGGACCCGGTTCGGGTCGGCGGGGTCGTACTCCACCGGCAGGGTCACCATGTGCACGTTGTCCGCGCCGAGCCCCTTGAGGCCGTTCGCGAACCCGGTGAGCTTCTTGACCGAGCCGAGGCCGGAGTCGGTGGTGACGGCCTTGGTCGCGGCGTCCGCGAGGCCGAACAGCTTCTTCGGGCTGGAGAAGACGCCGACGCTCTTCGCCTGCTCCATCAGCGCCTTGATGAAGGCCTGCTGGAGCTGGATACGGCCGAGGTCGCTGCCGTCCCCGACGCTCTTGCGGGTACGGACGAGGCCGAGGGACTCCTGCCCGTCCAGGGTGTGGGTGCCCGGCTCCAGGTCGAGATGGCTCTTGGAGTCGTTGATGGCGGTCTTCGTGGTGATCTCGACGCCGCCCAGCTCGTCGATGAGCTTCTCGAAGCCGGTGAAGTCGACCTCGACGTAGTGGTCCATGCGGATACCGGACATGGATTCGACGGTCTTCACCGCGCAGGCCGGTCCGCCGACCTCGTAGGCCGTGTTGAACATCGCGCGGTGCTCGGCGGGGACGGTCTCGTCCGTCGTGTCACTCGCGCAGGAGGGGCGTTCGATCAGGGTGTCGCGCGGTATCGAGACGACGCTCGCCGACTTGTGGCCCTTGTCGACGTGCAGGACCATCGCCGTGTCGGAGCGGGCCGCGCCCTCGTCTGCGCCGTACTTGCCGTTGTCACCGGAGCGCGAGTCGGAGCCCAGCACCAGGATGTCCTGCGAGCCGTCGTCCACGTCGTCGGGGCGGTCGGAGCCGAGCTTGGCGTCGATGTCGATGCTGGAGAGGTTGCCGTCGAGCGTGACGTACGCGTATCCGAGCCCGGCCCCGCCGACGACCACCACGCCCGCCACCGTCCAGGCCGTGACGGCCTTGGCGCGCTGACGGCGGGTGGGCTTCCTCCGGCGGGTGCCGGTGCCGCGTATCCGCCCCGGGGTCTTCTTCTGCTCGCTCACGCGTCTCCCTCGTTACGGCGTTCCGCTGCTCCTCGCCCCCGGCGCCGCGTGACGGTTCCGGGAGGGTTTGTCATCTCTTGATCAGACGGCGAAGCAGCAAGAAGGGTTGCACAGGGCACTGTGTGTCCCGTGTGAGCGGCGACGGGCGAGAGCGGGTCGGCGGGCGGGCCGCGATTCCGCTGTCACCTGCGGTTTCGTGCCCTTGACACATATCGCCGGAGGTGCCGTGCGGCGGGCCGGCGTGTGGCAAAGGTCTCGGGGCGGGCGGCGGGAACGGCAAGGGCCCCCGGCACCGTGGTGCCGGGGGCCCTTGCCGTCAACTGCCGTGGCTGCGTCAGTCGTTGCCGTTTCCGCTGCCCGGCGTCGTCTTCTGGATCTGGAGCAGGAACTCCGCGTTGGACTGGGTCTTCTTCATCCGGTCCAGGAGGAGCTCGATCGCCTGCTGCTGGTCGAGCGCGTGCAGCACCCGGCGCAGCTTCCAGACGACCGCCAGCTCGTCGGTGCCGAGCAGGATCTCTTCCTTACGGGTGGAGGACGCGTCGACGTCCACCGCCGGGAAGATGCGCTTGTCCGAGAGCTTCCGGTCGAGCTTGAGCTCCATGTTGCCGGTGCCCTTGAACTCCTCGAAGATCACCTCGTCCATGCGCGAGCCGGTCTCGACGAGCGCGGTGGCCAGGATGGTCAGCGAGCCGCCGTCCTCGATGTTGCGCGCGGCACCGAAGAAGCGCTTCGGCGGGTACAGCGCGGTCGAGTCGACACCACCGGAGAGGATGCGGCCGGAGGCGGGCGCCGCGAGGTTGTACGCGCGGCCCAGACGGGTGATCGAGTCGAGCAGGACGACCACGTCGTGACCCAGCTCCACGAGACGCTTGGCGCGCTCGATGGCCAGCTCGGCGACGGTGGTGTGGTCCTCGGCGGGGCGGTCGAAGGTCGAGGAGATGACCTCGCCCTTCACCGACCGCTGCATGTCGGTGACCTCTTCCGGACGCTCGTCGACCAGGACGACCATCAGGTGGCACTCGGGGCTGTTGACCGTGATCGCGTTGGCGATGGCCTGCAGGATCATGGTCTTACCGGTCTTCGGCGGGGCCACGATGAGGCCACGCTGACCCTTGCCGATCGGGGCCACCAGGTCGATGATCCGCGTCGTCAGGATGTTGGAGTCGGTCTCCAGACGGAGCCGGTCCTGCGGGTACAGCGGGGTGAGCTTCTGGAACTCGGGGCGGCCCCGGCCGGACTCGGGGGCCATGCCGTTGACCGAGTCGAGGCGGACCAGCGCGTTGAACTTCTCGCGCCGCTCGCCGTCCTTGGGCTGGCGCACCGCACCGGTGACGTGGTCACCCTTGCGCAGGCCGTTCTTACGGACCTGGGCGAGCGAGACGTACACGTCGTTCGGGCCCGGCAGGTAGCCGGAGGTCCGGATGAACGCGTAGTTGTCGAGGATGTCCAGGATGCCCGCGACGGGGATCAGGACGTCGTCGTCGGCCACCTGCACATCGCTGGCGAAGTCGTCGCGGCCACGGCGGCCACGGCGGTCGCGGTAGCGGCCACGACGGCCGCGGCGGCCGCCCGCCTCGTCGTCGAAGTCGTCCTGCGGGCCGTTGTCACGGTTCTGCTGGCCCTGACCGCCCTGGCCCTGGCTCTGACCCTGGCCCTGGCGCTGCGGGCGCTGCCCGCCGCCGCCCTGCTGGCCCTGGTCGTCGCCCTTGCCCCGGCGGTCGCGCCGGCCCTCACGGCGCTCCCCGCGCTCGCCCCGGTCACCGCGCTCGCGGTCACCACGGCCCTGGCGGTCGCCACGGCGGCCCTCGGCGGTGTCGGCGGCGGCCTCGGCCTTGGCGTCGCCCTTGGGCTCGCCGCGGTCCTCGGTCTTCTGCTCGGCCTGGGGCTCCGCCTTGACCTCGGTCTTCGCCTCGGTCTTGGTCTCGGGGCTGCCCGCCTGCGCGGTGGCACGGCGGCGACGGCGCTCGCCCGTGGGCTGGTCGTCGCTGGCCGGCTGGCCCGGGATGTCGATCTGCTGCTGGGCCGCGGTCTTCTCGGCGGCGGCCTCGTCCCCGGTGCGCGCCTTGGAGGTGGCACGCCGCTTGGGCTTGCTCTCCGCCTCGGCGGCCGGGGCTTCGGCGGCCTTGGAGGAGGCCTTGGGGGCCGCGGATCCGCCGCCCGCCTGCGCCTCCTTGATGACCTCGATCAGCTGGCTCTTGCGCATCCGCGCAGTACCCCTGATGCCGAGGCCGGACGCGACCTGCTGCAGCTCGGCCAGGACCATGCCCTCGAGGCCGGTGCCGGAGCGGCGGCGCCGTGCGGTGGTGCCAGTGGCAGCACCTTCGGCGGGCGCGGCGCTGTCGACGTTCTTGTCGGCAGTGACGCCCATCAGATCGGTGGTGTCGCTCACGAAGGGTCCTTCCCTGGAGCGGACGTCGGCCTTCTGGCTCGGCGACCGGTTGTGCTGTCCGGCTGGTCTGTTGATCTTGCTGGATCGCGGACCTTGCCGGGGCGGTGGTCCGCCGGGTACGGCGGAGAGATGAACGTGCGGGGTCCGGCGCGAGATCCCCCTGCTCGGCCCACTCCTGGACGAGCGAGGGGTGTCGTGCCGGTTCCGGAGCGTGCTCGAAACTGCTCAGGCAGGCTGCTCAGGCAGTTGGGGAGGCTCCCGGAAGAATGGCGGTCCCGGAGGGGGACACGAAGCAACGCGCCTCGAAGACGTCGGTTGCAGACTTGAGATTAACACTACCGGCTCCAACAAACATTCCCCCTCTCGGCCACCGGTAATCACATGCGGTTACGCGGCCAGCGGCAGCACGGTGGCGCCCGCGGCGTCGAGGGCCAGCCGGTTCGCGGCCCAGCCCTCCCCGGCCAGCCGGGCGACCTTGTCGGCGGACCCCTCCTCCGCCAGCGCGAGCACCGTGGGGCCCGCGCCGGAGATGACCGCGGGCACGCCGTCGGCGCGCAGGCGGTGCACCAGCTCGACGCTCTCGGGCATCGCGGGGCCCCGGTACTCCTGGTGGATCCGGTCCTCGGTGGCGGCGAGCAGGAGCTCGGGGCGCCTGGTCAGCGCCTCGACGAGCAGGGCGGCGCGACCGGCGTTGAGGGCGGCGTCGACGTGCGGGACGGTCCGCGGGAGCAGCCCGCGCGCCGTCTCGGTGAGCATGGGCCGGCCGGGCACGAAGACCACCGGAACGACGGACTCCGCGGGGTCCATCCGGATCGCCCGGGCCGCTCCGCCGTCCATCCACGCGAGGGTGAACCCGCCGAGCAGACAGGCCGCGACGTTGTCGGGGTGGCCCTCGATCTCGGTGGCGAGCTCCAGCAGGGCCTCGTCGTCGAGACGGGCGTCGCCGCCGGTCGTCACGGCTCGGGCGGCGACGATTCCGGCGCAGATGGCGGCGGAGGAGGAGCCGAGGCCGCGGCCGTGCGGGATGCGGTTGGCGCAGACGATCTCCAGGCCGCGGGGCTGGCCGCCGAGCAGGTCGAAGGCGGTGCGCATCGAGCGGACGAGCAGGTGGCTCTCGTCGCGGGGCAGCGTCTCGCCGCCCTCACCCGCGATGTCGATGTGGAGCCCGGAATCGGCGACCCGGACGACGACGTCGTCGTACAGCCCCAGCGAGAGGCCGAGGGCGTCGAAACCCGGGCCCAGATTGGCACTGGTGGCGGGGACGCGCACCCTGACGGCGGCGGCTCGGAACGCGGGACCGGCCATCGGCTGGATGACTCCTTGTAAGGCGGCGGGGATTGCGGTGCGGTGGCTCTGCGGCGGCGGGGACGGGTCTGCGGCGTGGGGCTGCGGGGGTGGGGCCGGTGGCCCGGCCCGTACGCGCCGTCATGACGGCGATCGCGCCGCGACAGAGCCGTCGGGCGGATGTCGGGCGGATGGAGTACAGCTTATCGAAGGAAGGTTCCCTCGCGACATAGGGCGCACAGGAGGCGCACGATGCGTGTCGCCCGCCTCCTATGCGCTCTCCGCCCCGAAAAGAGGGCGGTTGAGCTGGTTTGTCTCGTGTTGACCCCGACTTTCGGGCGTCAGGTCAGACGAGGCCGAGCTTCTGTGCGGCGGTGGCCGCGTCGACCGGTACGGTGACCGGCTGCGGGGCGCCCGCGACGGCCCAGTCGGGGTCCTTGAGGCCGTTGCCGGTGACCGTGCAGACGATGCGCTGGCCGGGGTCGACCTTGCCCTGCTCGGCGGCCTTGAGCAGACCGGCGACGGACGCGGCCGAGGCGGGCTCCACGAAGACGCCCTCCTGGGAGGCCAACAGCCGGTAGGCGGACAGGATCTGCCGGTCCGTCACCTCGTCGATGAAACCGCCCGATTCGTCCCGGGCGGCCAGGGCGAAGTCCCAGGAGGCCGGGTTGCCGATGCGGATCGCGGTGGCGATGGTGGACGGGTCCTTGACGACCTCGCCGCGCACGAGCGGCGCGGAGCCGGAGGCCTGGAAGCCCCACATGCGCGGCGTGTGGGTGGAGACGCCGTCGCCGGCGTACTCGCCGTACCCCTTCCAGTACGCGGTGATGTTGCCCGCGTTGCCGACCGGCAGGACGTGGATGTCGGGGGCGTCGCCGAGCGCGTCGACGATCTCGAACGCGGCGGTCTTCTGGCCCTCGATACGGACCGGGTTGACCGAATTGACCAGCGCCACCGGGTAGTTGTCCGAGAGCGAGCGGGCCAGGGTGAGGCAGTCGTCGAAGTTGCCGTCGACCTGGAGGATCTTGGCGCCGTGCACGAGCGCCTGGCCCATCTTGCCGAGCGCGATCTTGCCCTGCGGTACGAGGACGGCGCAGACCATGCCCGCGCGCACCGCGTACGCGGCGGCGGAGGCCGAGGTGTTGCCGGTGGAGGCGCAGATGACGGCCTTCGCGCCCTCCTCCTTCGCCCGGGTGATGGCCATGGTCATGCCGCGGTCCTTGAACGAACCGGTGGGGTTGGCGCCCTCGACCTTGAGGTGCACCTCGCAGCCCGTGCGCTCGGAGAGGACCTGCGCCGGAACGAGCGGCGTACCGCCCTCACGAAGCGTGACGACCGGCGTCGTGGCCGTGACCGGAAGCCGGTCCCGGTACTCCTCGATGATGCCGCGCCACTGATGGGTGCCCTTGCTGGTCATGGGTCCTTTACTCCCCTTCAACACGCATGATGCTGGCGACACCGCGCACGGTGTCGAGCTTGCGCAGCGCTTCGACGGTCCCGGAGAGGGCGGCGTCGGGCGCGCGGTGGGTGACGACGACGAGGGATGCCTCGCCGTCCTTTCCCTGCTGGCGGACGGTATCGATCGATACGCCCTGCTCGGCGAAGACCGTTGCCACCTGGGCGAGGACGCCCGGCTTGTCGGCCACGTCGAGGCTGATGTGGTAGCGCGTGACGACCTCGCCCATGGGGCTGACCGGCAGGCGCGTGTAGGCGGACTCACCGGGTCCGGTGGCCTCGCCCAGTTTGTTGCGGCAGACCGCGACGAGGTCGCCGAGGACGGCCGAGGCGGTCGGGGAGCCGCCGGCGCCGGGCCCGTAGAACATGAGCTGCCCGGCGGCCTCGGCCTCCACGAACACCGCGTTGTACGCCTCGCGGACCGAGGCCAGCGGGTGGCTGAGCGGGATCATCGCGGGGTGGACGCGGGCGGTCACGGAGGCCCCGTCGGCGGCGCGCTCGCAGATGGCGAGGAGCTTGACCGTGCAGCCCATGCGGCGGGCGGAGGCGATGTCGGCGGCGGTGACCTCGGTGATGCCCTCGCGGTGGACGTCGCCGATCTTCACCCGGGTGTGGAAGGCGATACCGGCGAGGATCGCGGCCTTCGCGGCGGCGTCGAAGCCCTCGACGTCGGCGGTCGGGTCGGCCTCGGCGTATCCGAGGGCGGTGGCCTCGTCGAGCGCCTCGGAGTAGCCGGCGCCGCTCGTGTCCATCTTGTCGAGGATGAAGTTGGTCGTGCCGTTGACGATGCCGAGCACCCGGTTGACCTTGTCGCCCGCGAGCGACTCGCGCAGCGGCCGTACGAGCGGGATGGCACCCGCGACCGCGGCCTCGTAATAGAGATCGCGGCCGTACTTCTCGGCTGCGGCGTGCAGGGCCGCGCCGTCCTCGGCGAGCAGCGCCTTGTTGGCGGAGACGACGCTCGCGCCGTTCTCGAAGGCGGTGGTGATGAGCGTGCGGGCCGGCTCGATGCCCCCGATGACCTCGATCACGACGTCGATGTCGCCGCGCTGCACGAGCGCGGTCGCGTCGGTGGTGATCAGTGCGGGGTCGATGCCCTCACGCACCTTCGAGGGGCGGCGGACGGCGACGCCGACGAGCTCCACGGGTGCGCCGATGCGCGCCGCGAGGTCGTCGGCGTGCGTCGTCATGATGCGCGCCACCTCTGAGCCGACCACTCCACAGCCCAGCAGCGCCACCTTCAGCGGACGCGTACGCATCATCCGACCTCGTTTCTCATCAAACTCATGTGTGGACCAGTCTCACTCACCGGACGGGCGTTTCTGACCCCCGTCCGGATCCTGAGATGACTATTTCATCAGCCGACATCGAGACGCAGGAGATCTTCCTCCGTCTCGCGCCGGACGATGACGCGTGCCTCGCCGTCCCGGACGGCGACGACCGGGGGGCGCAGGGCGTGGTTGTAGTTGCTCGCCATCGAGCGGCAGTACGCGCCGGTGGCGGGGACGGCGATCAGGTCCCCGGGTGCCAGGTCGGCGGGGAGGAACGCGTCCTTGACCACGATGTCCCCGCTCTCGCAGTGCTTGCCGACGACCCGGACGAGCATCGGCTCGGCGTCCGAGGTGCGCGAGACGAGCGCCACGCTGTACTCGGCGTCGTACAGCGCGGTACGAATATTGTCCGACATTCCGCCGTCGACGCTGACATACGTCCGCAGCCCTTCGAGGGGCTTGATCGTGCCGACCTCGTACAGCGTGAACGCGGTGGGGCCGACGATGGCGCGCCCCGGCTCGACGGAGATGCGGGGGGTGCGCAGCCCCGCGGACTCGCATTCGCGGGTGACGATGTCGCTGAGCGCCTTGGCGATCTCGTGCGGCTCGCGGGGGTCGTCGTCCGAGGTGTACGCGATGCCGAGGCCGCCGCCGAGGTCGATCTCGGGCAGCTCGACGCCGTGCTCGTCGCGGACCTCGGCGAGCAGCTGCACCACGCGGCGGGCGGAGACCTCGAAGCCGGCCATGTCGAAGATCTGCGAGCCGATGTGCGAGTGGATGCCGATGAGTTCGAGGCTGTCCAGCGCGAGCGCCCGGCGGACGGCTTCGGCGGCCTGCCCGTCGGCGAGCGCGATGCCGAACTTCTGGTCCTCGTGGGCGGTGGCGATGAACTCGTGGGTGTGCGCCTCGACGCCGACGGTGACCCGGATCTGGACGCGCTGGCGGACGCCGTGGCTCCGGGCGATGTGGGCGACGCGGACGATCTCCTGGAAGGAGTCGAGCACGATCCGCCCGACACCGGCCTCGACGGCCCGCTCGATCTCGGCGACGGTCTTGTTGTTGCCGTGGAAGGCGATGCGCTCGGCGGGCATCCCGGCGTCGAGCGCGGTGGTCAGCTCGCCCCCGGAGCAGACGTCGAGATGCAGCCCCTCCTCCCGGAGCCAGCGCACGACGGCGCGGGAGAGGAAGGCCTTCCCGGCGTAGAAGACGTCGGCGTCCGGCCCGAAGGCCTCCGACCAGGCCCGGCAGCGGGCGCGGAAGTCGCTCTCGTCGAGGAAGTAGGCGGGGGTGCCGAACTCCTCGGCGAGCCGGGCGACCCCGATCCCGCCGACGGTGAGGGCGCCGTCCGCGTCGCGGGTGACGGTACGGGACCAGACCTTCTCGTCCAGGACGTTGAGGTCGGCGGCGGGAGCGGAGTAGTGCCCCTCGGTGAGGACGTCGGCGTGACGGGGACCGGCGGGGTGTGCGGAGCGGCTCATGGTGAGGTCTCTCGGATTCTTCGGATTCGTCAGAGGTGCGCGGGCGCGCTGATGCCGAGCAGGGACAGGCCGCCTGCCAGCACCGTCCCGGCGGCTTCGGCGAGGGCCAGCCGGGAGCGGTGGGCGGCCGAGGGTTTCTCGTCACCCGAGGGCAGCGGCGGACAACTGTCGTGGAAGTCGAAGAACGCGTGGGCGACGGCTTCCAGCTGCCGGGCGACCCGGTCGGGCGCGCGGTGACGGGCTGCGGTGAGGAGGACGCGGGGGTGGTCGGCGAGGAGATCGAGGAGGGGGCGGGCGGGGCTTTCGTACGGAGCCGCATCAGTCGCCGGCGTGAACCCGAGGGCGGCGGCGCCCCGGGTGAGCGCGCGGGTCCTGGCGTAGGCGTACCGGACCAGGAAGAGCGGGTTGGCCTCCCCCTGGACGAGCAGCTCGTCGCCGAGCAGGGCGCGGTCGTGCGAGGCGGGCCGCAGCAGCCCCCAGCGCGTGGCGTCGGGGCCGAGCCGCTCCAGCAGCTCCCGTGCGGTGGCTCCGGCGGGCACCGGGCGTACGGGGACGAGCGGGGCGGACGGGCCGGCAGGCGAGGTGACAGGCGGAGCGCCGTACGCGTCGACGGTGACGCCGAGCAGGACCCATTCCGCCTCCCCCGCCGCCGCCCCCATCTCCCCCGCCTCTTCGCAGCTGATCCGGACCCGGGCGCCCTGGGAGACGACGAGCCGGCGCACCGCATCGGCGGTGACCGCGGCGCGCACCTCGCGCGCGTGGTGGAACTGGAGGACCTCGTCCCGGAGCGCGCCCCCGTGTCCGTACGCGCTCCCCTGCTCCCGTACGGCGTCGAGCACAGCCCGGTCGCTGTCGCCGGGGGCGTCGAGGGTGAAGCTCAGAAACCCGGGCCCGGTGATCTCGACCCGCCCGATCCCGGGCTCGGCGGCGACCCGCTCGCGCAGGATCCGCGCGACCTCCAGGGCCGGCAGCCCGGCGTCCCCGGCGAGCTGGAGCGCGACCGCACAGGCGTAGTCACCGCTGCCCCCGGGCCGCGTCCTCTCCACCCGCACGCGCGCGGGCACGGGCGCGCGCAGCGCATTCTCGGCGACCGCGCGGTGCACGGCGTGCAGCACGGTCCGGGAGAGATCGGCGGGGGTCACGGGACAAGCGTATGGGAGGAGGAGGGGCACCCCGCGACCCGGTTTCGCCATGCGGTCAGGTGGTGCCGGTCACCGTGGGTCAGCCGGTGCCTGCCTCCGGAAGCCGGGGCCGGTCAGCCGGTGGTGCTGCCCGCCCGCCCGGCGCCGCTCCGTCCGTCGACCGACGGCCGGCCCTCCCCCGTCGCCAGCCGGTGCACCATCCGCACGAGCTCGCTCGGCTCGAACGGCTTCGCCAGGAACGCGTCGACCCCGGCGGAGACGCCCGCGTCCACCTCGTAGGGCGTGCAGGCGCTGATGACCGCGATGGGCACATGGCGGGTGCGGGGGTCCGAGCGCAGCACGGACGCCGTCTCCAGGCCGCCGAGCCGGGGCATCACGACATCGAGGGTGATCACATCGGGACGGATCCGGTGGACCAGGTCCAGGCAGTCGGCACCATCGGCCGCGGTCACGACCTCGAAGCCCTCCAGCTCGAGATTGACCCTGATCAGCTGCCGGATGACCTTGTTGTCGTCGACAACAAGCACGCGGCCGTACGCCCCTGACACCCTTCGAGAGTAGGTCGGCCCCGGTGACCGCGTCCGGCGTTTGCCCACTTCCGCCCCGGACGGGGGACGGGCTGACGCGACGGAATACCTGTTCACGGAGACCCGTCGGGAGCTGGTAGTGTTTCACCCGTCGCAGAGCAACACCGCGATACGCCCCCGTAGCTCAGGGGATAGAGCATCGGCCTCCGGAGCCGGGTGCGCAGGTTCGAATCCTGCCGGGGGCACTTCTCAGGAAGTGCCGACAAGACCCCGCCACCAGCGTTCACGTTGGAAGCGGGGTCTTCGCGTATCCGGAGGCGGCCACGGCCGTCAGCGGTGCCCGCACAACGCCCGGTGATAGCGGATGTGGTCCTGGTCGATGACGTGGTCGGCATGGAGCTTGAGCTCGTACTCCACGGCCCCGGTCGAATTCCTCCGCACCGTCCAGTCCTCCTCGATGTAGATGGCGAACCTGTCGAACTCGATGTGATGGTTGGGGCACAGGCACAGCAGGTTGGACAGCTGGTCGGGGCCGAGGTGGGGCGCGCCGAGCCCGCGGATGTGAGCCGCCTCGCTGTAGTGGCTGTCCACCGTCTCGACGCGGGCTCCGCACACCTGGCACGCGTCGTCGTACATCTCCTTCATGTGGCGGACGAGCCGCGTGTCCCGGTCGGGCCGGAACGAGGTGTGCCTATGGCGCGGCACGCTCCCTGCGCGGTCGGGAAGCTCACCGCTCGCGCTGGCGTATCCCGCGAGGCCGACGCGCTTCAGCAAGGCCGCCCGATCGACGTCGGGCAGGTGCCGGGAACAGATCAGGCCGATGGCCTCGGCGCGGGCCGACGAGCGACGGAGGACCTTCGCCGCGTCCTTGCCGAAGCCGGCCCTCGCACCGGCGGCGGCCAGCTGGGACGGGGTCGGCGTGCCCTCATGCGTACCGATTCCCTCCACGTCCCAGAGACCGCTGCTGCGCAGGTGCCAGAAGGGGTACTGCGGCGTGACCCGCGAGTTCGGGAGCCCGAAGTCCCGCAGCAGCGGCCCGACCTCCTCGCGGAACGTCTGCCACTCGACCAGGTGGTCTCCCGTCCGTCCCTGCTCGGCGGCCAGGCGGCCGATGGCCCAGAGGAGGGTGATGGGCTTGTGGCGTGACGGTCGCCGGTCCTTGATGTGGGTCCTCAGATTCCTCAACGTACCGAGCACGTCTGCTTCGCCACTGTTCGTCGTCACGCCGAACAGGCTAGCCAGCGGCACTGGCAGTCGGCGCAGGCCCTCGTCCGTCACTCGAATGAGTGGCATGCCCAAATCGCATATGCCATAGGCAAGGACCCCGGGGCAGAATTCGGGCCACCGGCCGCAGTCGGCCCCCGCAGGCCCGGGTGATCGAGCGCCTGTACGGAAAGGATGTCTGCAGAAGCTGGTACTCGGCTGTCCGGAGGGGGACGCATGCGGGGGCACGAGCACAGCAACAACGACCTGAGCGGTACGGTGCACGGCTTCGTGGTGCAGGCGGGGAGCGTGCAGGGGGGCATTCATGTGTCGGGAGGCGCGGCGC
This sequence comes from Streptomyces cyaneofuscatus, assembly GCF_033109485.1. Taxonomy (NCBI): domain Bacteria; kingdom Bacillati; phylum Actinomycetota; class Actinomycetes; order Kitasatosporales; family Streptomycetaceae; genus Streptomyces; species Streptomyces cyaneofuscatus. The sequence goes on from NZ_CP137002.1 coordinate 2,378,425, forward strand.
GGGAGGAGGTGCCGCCGCCCTGGCAGTTACCGCCCTCTGTTCGGATCACCGACCGCACCGAGGAGCTCCGTGCCCTGGAAGTGCACCGGTGCCGGGCCACGGAGGACGGGCATCCCACGCTGGCGGCGGTGAGCGGGCTCGGTGGGGTGGGGAAGACCGCGGTGGCGCTGGCCTGGCTGCACACGTTGCGGCCGGAGTTTCCCGGTGGTCAGCTGTACGCCGATCTGGGGGCCCAGGCGCCGGATGGTCCCGCCGATCCCGGCGAGGTGGTGGGGCGGTTCCTGCGGGCGCTCGGGGTTCCGACCGGTCAGGTGCCCCCGGCGCTGGGTGAACGGGTCGCGCTCTACCGGTCCCTGACGGCCGACCGGCGGCTGGTGGTGCTGCTGGACGACGCGGCGACCGCCGCCCAGGTGCGGCCCCTGCTGCCGGCGGGGCGGTGTGTGACGGCGGTGACCAGCCGGCGGCGGATGCCGGGGCTGAGCCTCGACGGGGGCCATGTGCTCCATCTGGATCCCCTCTCCCCCGAGGCGGCGGTGGAGTTGCTCGACTCGACGCTCGCCGACGGCCGGGTCGCCGCCCAGCCCGAGGAGGCGCGGGCCCTGGTGCTGCTCTGCGCGGGGCTGCCGCTCGCGGTGCGGATCGCGGGGGCGCGGCTGGCGGCCCGCCCCCGGCAGGGGATCACCGCGATGGTGCGGGCCCTGTCCGAGGAGCACGAGCGGCTGGAGGCGCTGGCCATAGAGGGCGACCATGACGTACGGGCGGCGCTGGACCTGTCGTACCAAGGGCTGCCGCCCGCCGCCGCCCGGCTCTACCGGCTGCTGGGGCTCCATCCGGGCCGGGAGTTCGGCGGGCCGGTGGCGCGGGCGCTCCTCGGTGAGGAGGCCGTCGACGCACTCGACGCGCTGTACGACGCGAATCTGCTCGTCGATGTCGCCGAGGCCTCGGGCGGTGAGCGCTACCGGTTCCACGATCTGGTGCGGCTGCACGCCGCCGCGCGGGCCGCGCAGGACGAGAGCGGTGAGGAGCGGACCGCCGCACTGCTGCGCATCGGCCACCACTATCTCGCCAACGCCCGCCGCGCCGAGGAGATCGTCGAGCCTGAACGGGCTTCCCTGGAGCGGGACTTCGAGCCGGAGTGTGTCGTGGAGGAGGACTTCGGGCAGCGCGGGGCGGAGGCGGCGCTGGACTGGCTGGAGGGGGAGCTGCCCAATCTGATGGCGGTGGTCCGCATCGCCCGTCCGGTGGGCGCCCCGGAGCTCGCCTGGCAGCTCACCGACGCGCTGTGGCCCCTGTTCCCGCGCCGCAAGCGGTACCGGGAGTGGCACGAGGCGCACCAGGAGGGGCTGCTGGCCGCCGAGGAGGCGGGGAACGAGGAGGCCGTCTGCCGGATGCTGACCTCCGGGGCGCTCGGGAAGCTCGCGTCCGGCGCCCCTGCGGAGGGGCTGGAGATGTTCGAGCGGGCCGCGGCCTCCTTCCGGGAGCGCGGGGACACCCTCGGGCATGCCCGGACGCTGAACTACCGGGGGCTGGCCCATCAGCGGCTCGGCCGGCCCGACCGTGCGGCCGAGCTGTTCGCCCGCGCGGCCAGCACCCTGCCCGCCTGCGGCGATCTCCGGGCCGGTGCGCTCGCCCGGCTCAATCTGGCCGATGTCGCCTTCTCCCAGGGGCGGTACGAGGAGGCCGTCGTCGACGCCGAAGCCGCCCGCCTCACCCTGGAGGCAGCCGGCGACCCGTACAACGCGGCACGGGCCGCCGGCCTGACCGGGCGGGCCTGTGTGGGGCTCGGCCGGCTCGGTCACGCGGAGGCCGAGCTGTCGGCGGCGCTGTCCGCGTTACGGGCGCAGGCCGCCGAGTTCGAGGCGGCCCGCGTCCTCGGAGGCCTGGCGCAGCTCTCCGAGCGACGCGGGCAGCCCCATCAGGCCCGGCAGTTCTACCGGGAGGCGCTGTCCCTGTACTCCTCCGTCGGCCGGTCGGGGTCGGCCGACGCGGAGGAGGCGCGGGCCCGGCTCGCGGCCCTGGAGCCGGCACCGCCGGCGCCGCCGGACCCTGAAGCCCCGGAGCCGAGGCCATCGGGGGAAGCCCAGGGCGATGCCGGTGAGTAGCCTCGTACGGTCCTGACGACGCGTACGGCGGCAGGGTCCCAGGCGGCCGGGTCCAGGCCGGCCACCAGCCAGACGTGGGCGACCGAGGCCCAGACCGCCCAGGAGTGTGCCGGCCACTGCGGCTCACGGACCAGCGTCCTGGCCCGGCCGCCGAACCGCAGCCAGCAGCGGGGGCCCCGGTACACGGCCACCACCAGGGCACCGGGATGGCAGTCGGCGAGTCCGGCCGCGTACCGGACGGGGTCCTCGTGCGGCGGTTGCCCCGCCGGCGGGAACTCCGCCACCAGCACATCCGCCAGCAGCGGCAGCGGATGCGGCGCGGAGAGCCGTACGCGCAGGTGCTCGTCGGTGATCCGCGCCGCGCGGTCCGGGTGGAGCAGGGTGGCCAGGGTGCGGCGGACGCCCCGTTGCGGGACGGCCTCGGTCAGGCGTACGGCCGGTGTGGTCATCGGGCGGGCCCCCGTTCGTCGTGGCGTACCGTCACCGGCAGCGCCGCGTGGTCCGTCCGGGGCCGGACGGCGGGGGCGCGCAGCCGGAGCTTGCGGTAGATCAGTGCGCGCATCCGGGTGGCGAACTTGCCCGGCTCCGAGGTGATCCGGGCCGCCACCTGCTCGTACCGCTCCGTGCGGTAGGCCGTGGCGGCGCGGGCGAGCTGGCGGTGCAGAGGGCGGTCGGGGTGCAGCCGGGGGGCGATGGAGGCCAGTTCGGCCGCGGGCGAGCCGGGGTCCAGGTCGGCCTCCGGGACGTTGCCCATGAGGACCGGGACCCCGGTCATCGCCCCGTAGAGCGAGACGGATCCGTGGTCCCCCACGATGTAGTCGGCGGCGACCAGCGCCCCGACCCAGTCGGCGTACTGGCTGACCACCAGGAGTCCCGAGCGCCCGAGGTCGGCGAGCCAGCTGCGGATCTGCCATTCGCCATGGGCGTTCCAGACGTGCGGGTGGAGCAGGAGCGCGACCCGGAAGTCCTCCCGGGGCAGCTCGTCGACCAGCCGTTCCAGCAGCTCCCACCGCCGGCCCAGGAGGGAGCCCGGTCCCCAGGTGGAGCAGCCCAGCACCAGCTGCTGCCGGGCCCCGACGCCCAGGGCGTCGCGGTAGAGCGCCCGTTGGGGCAGGCTCGCGGTGATCCGGTCGAAGCAGGGGTCGCCGACCACCTCGGCGGCGGGCAGCGCCTCGGGGCATTCGCGGCCCAGGCGGGTCAGCTCCTCGTGGTGGGCGAGCACGATCGATTCGGGCACCACCCGGCCGTCCTGGACGATCCACTGCCGGTTGAGTCCGTAGACCGCGCGCCCGGCGACGCGGCGGCCGCGCTGCCCGGCGGGGACCAGCTTGTTGTGCCCGGCGCCGTGCGGCAGCACGATCACCGGGGCGTGTAACTCCTGCAGTCCTCCGTGGGCCGCCGCGAGCGCCAGGTCGAAGGGCATCTGCACCGCCTGGTGCCAGGGCAGGACGAGACCGCCCAGCCGCTCCAGGAAGGCCGCGACCCCGTGGCTGAACACGTCGGGTGCCTGGGTGAAGAACACCTGCACCCGGGCGTCGCCCTCCAGCAGCCGTACGGCTTCGAGCAGCCGCTGGCCCGCGGTGACGGTGTGCACCACGGCCAGGACCTTCTTGCGGGTCCGCCGGGTGGCCCAGCGGTCGACGTCCAGGCGCACCGGTACAAGGGGCCGGTGCGCGTCCGGCATGGTCAGGCTCATCTGATCAGTCCCCGTTTCCGTCGCCGCGGACCGGCAGGCCCGCGGGGGCCGTGGCGAATCGCGGCCCGGGACGCATCTGCCCACCGACGTGGACGGACGGCTTGCAGGAATCCTGCGTTCCAGCTGTAGGGAGAAAGGCGCTGCGCTGTGCGCCCCGCTCACGCCCCCTGTGCGCTCTGGTCCGGGCCGGTGGCTCAGGGAACAGTGGACTGTTCCGCACAGACGTGCGGACGCTGCCGGCGGCGGCAGGAAGTGGCGCACCCATCGGGGGGCGGGATGAACCTTCTTGCTCTGGGACCCCTGGAACTATGGCACGGGGACCAGCAGCACATGCTCGGTTCAGTGAAACAGCGCTGCGTGCTCGCGGTTCTGGTACACGCGCGCGGTGAACCCGTCGCCATGGACACGTTGATGGAGCGGGTCTGGGGCGATGAACCGCCCCGTACGGCCCCGGACACCCTGCAGACCTACCTCTCCCGGCTGCGCGGCCATCTGCGCGACGCCGTGGGCCCGCTCGTCCGGCTGGACCGGGTGCCGCCCCGGCTGTACCAGCTCCGGATGAGCGACCAGAACGACCTGGACCTGGTCCGCTTCCAGCGGTTCCGCACCGAGGCCGCCGAGGCGGCGGAGCAGGGCCGGACGGACTGGGCGATCGGGCTGCTGCGGACCGCCGAGAACCTGTGGCGGGGCGAGCCGCTGACGGAGAGCTCCAGCGAGTGGGCGGCCTCGGTGCGTACGCGGCTGGTGGAGGACCACCGCCATGTCCGGGAGGAGCGCATCCGGCTGGAGCTGGAGCTCGGGCGCCATGCCGATCTCATCGGTGAGCTGCGCGAGCTGGTGGCGGAGAGCCCGCTGGCGGAGGGGGTGGTCGGCTCCCTGATGCTGGCACTCCACCGCAGCGGGCGGCACAGCGAGGCGCTGGAGCTGTACCGCAGGACGCACACCCGGCTGCGCGAGCTGGGCATGGACCCGGGTGCCGACCTGAGGGCGCTGCACCAGAGGATCCTGGAGCAGGACCGGGCGCTGACGGAGCCGCGACCGTCCGCCCTCGCCGTCACCTCCCGTAGCGCGCCACCGCCTCCTCCCCCGCCGCCCGCCGCCGGGCCGCCCGTCACGGTCCCGGCCGCCGCAGCTCCGGCCGTACAGCACCCGCCCCTACCCTCGGTCCGCAACAACCTCCCCCGCGACACCAGGGACTTCACCGGCCGGGAGCGGGAGCTGGAGCTGCTGCGCGACGGGCTCACCGGTGACGGGTACGCGCTGCCGCTCGCCGTGCTCCACGGGATGCCCGGCATCGGCAAGACCGCGCTGGCGGTGCATGCCGCGCACCGGCTGGCCAACGCCTATCCGGCCGGCCAGCTGTACGTCGATCTCCACGGGTTCAGCGGACGGCGGCCCGTCGACCCGGCCGAGGCCCTGGCCTTCCTCCTGCACGCAGCTGGGGCCCCCGGCGAGCTGCCGGAGACCCTCGACGAACGGGCGGCGGAGTGGCGGGAGTGGACCGCGCGCAACCGGGTGCTCGTGGTGCTCGACAACGCGCGGGACGCCGCCCAGGTCCGGCCGCTGCTGCCCGGCTCGGCCGGCTGCCTGGCGCTCGTGACGAGCCGCAACCGGCTCTCCGGGCTGGACGGGGCCACCTCCCTGCTGGTGGACGCGCTGCCCGGCCAGGAGGCGGCAGCCCTGTTCACGCGGATCGCGGGCACCGCCCGCACCTCCCGCGATCCGGACGCGCTGACGCTGCTGGTGGAGGCCTGCGGCCGCCACCCGCTGGCCACGACGCTGCTCGCGGGCCGCTTCCGGCACCGGCAGATCTGGGACCTGCGCCACCTCCTGGAGCGGCTGGCCCAGTCCCTCGATCCACTGGACGAGCTGGATGAGGAGGTGTTCGTCTCGGCGTTCCGGTTCTCCTACGCCGAGCTGGCGCCCGGGACGCGCCGGCTGCTGCGCCTGCTCGCCCTGCACCCGGGGCCCGACATCACGGCGGCGGCCGCCGCCGCCCTCTCGGGAACGGGGACCGGGTCCGGGGGCGCGGAGGGTGTGCGGCGCAGCATCGAGGAGCTGCTGGACTGCCATCTGCTGGCGGAGCCGGTGCTCGGCCGCTACCAACTGCACGACCTCACACGGGCGTTCGCGCTGCGCATGTGCTCCGCCGAGGAGTCGGAGAGCGCTCGCGGCGAGGCCGTCGGCAGGCTCCTCGGGTACTACCTCACCTCCGCGCACCGGGCCCACCGCCTCACCCATCCGCGCCGCAGAGCCCTGGAGCCCGAACAACTCTCCTTCTACGCTGCCGAGTTCGGCGACGAGCAGGAGGCGGTGGCCTGGCTGGAGGCCGAGCGGACCAACTTGCTGGCCGCCGCCCGTACGGCCGCCACGGAGGACCTGAGCCATGCGGCGCTCTTCCCGCACGCACTCGCCCCTTCCCTCCGGATCTGGGGCAGTTGGGCCGTCACCAACGAGCTGTACGGCGCGGCCGTGGCGGCGCTGCGCTCACGGGGCGAGCCGCTGCTGCTGGCGCAGACACTGGTGGAGGCGGCGGCCGTGCTGGCCCAGACGGGGCACGGGGAGGCGCTCAGCTGCGCGGGCGAAGCGCTGACCCTGTTCCAGGACCTCGACGATCCGGCCGGGTGCGCCGACGCCTCGTTGCAGGCGAGCCGCGCCCACCTGGCCGCCGGCCACACCGGCCCGTCGCTGCGGATGGCGGCGCGGGCCCTGGACCTCTACCGGCAACGGGGCGACCTGCACGGCGAGGCGGAGTGCCTCAATGTGGAGGGGGCGGCGCTCCACCACGAAGGCCGGTACGACGAGGCGCTCGGCCGGGCGCGCCTCACGCTCCGGATGCACGAGGGGACGGGGGACCTCCTGGGACAGATCCGCGCGCTCAACAACATCGGCGAGATCCACCGCCTCCAGGGGCGCATCGCGCACGCCCACGACCACTTCGAACGGTCGCGGGTTCTGGCCCAACTGCACAGCGGAGCGCAGGAGTTGGCGATACTGGACATGAATCTCGGTGCGGTGTCCCAGGCCATGGGCGACACCCCCCGGGCGCTGGCCGGTTTCCGGCGGGCACTGGAGAGCCATCGCGGCCGGGGAGACGCGCTGGGCGAGGCGAACGCGCTGATCAGCATGGGGTCCGCCCACGCCGACAACGGGGACGGCGGCGAGGCGCTGCTCCACTTCACCCTCGCGGAAGAGGTCGCGCGGAGCATCGACAGCGCCTACGAACGCACCCGGGCCCTGCTCGGCGTGGCCGACGTCCACGAGTCGGCGGACCGCCCGGACGTGGCGTTCGAGGTCTACGGCCAGGCGCTCGACCTGGCCGAACGCACCGGCTCCCGCCCGGCCGCGGCCCGCGCGCTGGCGGGGCTCGCCCGTACGGCACGGAGCCTGGGGCGCGACGAACCGGCCCGGGAGTACGGCAGGAGGGCGGTGGAGGTGTACCGGAGTCTGGGCTCCGAGGCCGAGGCGGAGAGCCTGCGGCGTCTGCTGCTGGGGGGAACGAGAAGGACCGGCGCCTGAGCCCTGCCCGGGTGCCGGTCCGTTCGGCCGTGATGCGGATCAACCGCCGGCAACGTGGCCCGTCGGGCCGGACAGTTTCACCACATCCACTGAAGGAGCTTGTAGAACATGTGCCTGACAACTTTCTTAATTCTGGGCCTAGTTGACCGCTCTCGGGGCGTCGATGATCCGACAACGCGATCATGGCATAGGCGGTAGGCGTACAAATACCGAACAAGGATCCCCGTTCGAGTGAATCGCTTGCGACCCACTTGGCCAACACTTGTCACTCCGGGCGCATTTCGCCACATAGGCCGTTGGCCGATACGGCAATCCGCGCGAAATGCCGATGCGGTCACGCGTGAACCGAGGTGGCCCCGGGCATGTTTTCGGCGACTTGTCGGGCTCGGCGGTGGGGGACCGTTATGGAGTCAACTGACCGGAACGGGATAGCGGGACAGGGCGCGGACGGCCCTGGGTTCGGCGGAGCCGTGCCGCCGCCTCCGTCCGCTCCGCCGACCATCGGTCCACCGCCGGCCGGGGCGGGGCTGCGGGCGGTGGCGGCCGGGCTGCTCAATCTGACCGGGCTGGGGCTCGGTTACGCGCTGTTGGGGCGGTGGGGGCGGGCCGTCGGGTGCTGGGTGGCCACTGCGGTGCTGTTGTTCGTGGCGTTGCCGGCCGACCCCGATGGGGTGCCGGCGCGGGTGCTCGTCGTCTATCTGTTCCTGCTCGTCCTCGCCGCCGCCGACGCGGCCCGGATCGCGGTGCGGTCGGCGCTCGGTGGGTCGTGGCGGCCTGTGGTGGCCGTCGGGTTGGGGGTCGCGCTGCTCGCCGTGCCGGTCGGTGGGGCCGTGGCGTACGGGGCCGCTCGGGACGAGGCGCGGGAGGAGATGCTCCTCGACCGGCTGGAGGGCGGGGACCGGAAGGTCGCGGCCGCGGCCACGCAGCCGTTCGGGACGGTGAAGGGTGAGTACGAAGGGGCGCTCGGGGCCTATCGCGCGCTCGACCGGGACCATCCCGGCTCCCGGGCGGCGAAGCTCGTGCCGGACCGGCTGAAGGAGTTCTACGACGCCGTCTCCTCGCCGTACACCGGGAAGCAGCACTGCGACGCGATCGAGCCGCTGACCTATCTGCGGACGTTACCGGGGTCGGTGGGGAAGGAGTTGCTGGGCGAGCTCGCCGGGTGGCCCGACGAGCCGCTCGCGGAGTCGCTGTACGGGTGCGGTGTCTCGCGGCTGGGCGGGGCTGCCGCCGGGGGTTCGGCGGAGTTCGGTGAGCTGTTGCGTACGTTCCCCGAGTCCGCGTCCGCGCGGCAGGTGGCCCCGGCGATCGGCGGGCGGATCGACGGGCGCGTCGAGGAGGTGGAAGGCGGCGAGCCGTGTGCGGCCACCGAGGCGTTGCGGGGGCTGCGCTCCACGGTCGCCGCTCTGCCGGCCGAGAGCGTTCCGGGGCTGAATGCCAAGGCGGGCAAGGGGATCCAGGACGGGGTGTACGCCTGCGGGGTGGACCAGTTCAAGGAGAAGAAGTTCGGCGAGGCCCGCACGACACTGGCCGAATTCGCGCGTTCCTACAAGGGGGACGGGCGGGCAGCGCAGGCGCGGAAGATCGCCATCGCCGCGGAGATAGCCGACGACCGGGCGGCGGCCGGCAGGCGACTGCCACCGTCCAAGGCGCCCGGCGGACCCCGGATGGAGCTCGTCATCAGCAATGACGCGCCCAACTCCGTCGAGGTCCTCTACACCGGGCCGGTCACCGGCACCGTCACGCTGAAGCCCTGCGGCGACTGCAAGCGCTACAGCGCCTCGGCCGGCCCACGCCTCGCCTGCAAGGCCAGTGGCCGGAGCTACCCGAAGGCCCGGCTCCAACTGCCCGCGGGCGACTACCACTTCCTCTACAAGCACGGTACGGGCGCCACGTCCCGGGTGGACAGCTACGCGGCAGGGTCGAAGGTCCAGCCCGGGTACACGTACACCAGCTGCACCTATGTCATCGAGCGCAGCCCGCTCGGGCTCGACCTGCCCACGCTGCCCGACTACATCAAGCCGGCGTCGGCTCCGCCGCTCAGCCCTTCTCGCGCGGGTTCTTCTCGATGACCCGGCCGTCCAGTTCGGCGGTGAGGAAGGCGCCGCCGTACGAGTCGGAGACGTACACGCGCAGCACCGGGCGGTCGCCGTGGAAGGGCGACGACGGGTCCACGATCACGTAACTGCTCTCCGGTTCCGGGATGTTGAGGCTCGTCCTGGCCGTCCGCAGCAGGGCGGGCAGGGCGTCCCAGTCGACGGAGTTCAGGTCGACCGCCTTGTCCCCGGACATGAGCGTGCCGCCCATGTCGTCGTTCTTCGCCTGGCCGTCGCGGTAGCTGAACCGGTCGTAGAGGCGGGAGTTGGACTTCAGTGGCGCCTGGGCGGAGGCGTGCTCGCCGTAGAGGGTGAAGTCGGTGACCTTCGTCCCGCCCATCAGCGGCTTCAGCGCGGCGATGGCCTGCCGCGCCCCTTGCGGGGTGAGCAGGTCGGCGGGGGCATCCGGTTCGTCGTCATCCCCGGACGCGCCGGACTCCTCGTCGTCCGCGACCGGTTGGCCCGCGGCGGTGGGCGGGGCGGCGCTCCGGTCGTTCGCCGGGGCGCTCGCCGTGGTGTCGGGGCGGTTGCCGCTCCCCTTCGCGCTGTCGTCGCCGTCTCCCCCGAAGAGCGTCGGGTCGACCATCCACAGGATCACGCCCGCCAGCACCGCCGTCGAGACGACGGAGGAGGCCGTGGTGATCGTCCAGGCCCGGCGCCGGATGCGGCGTCCGCGCTCGTGGTCGTCGGAGACCGTCGGCGAGGCGGACGGGGACGTGGCCGGGGCCGGGGACGTGGCCGGGCTCGCGTACGGGTTGGTCCCGTACGGACTGTTGGCGTACGGGTTGCGCGGCTGGTCGGCGGGGGTGGGGAAGGCCGGCGGGTAGCCGTAGCCGGTGGGGGTCTGGTCCGCCGGGGTCGGGGCCGGGGGCGGCGGGGTGGCCGGCTGTGTGGGTGACGGCGCGTGGGGGCCGGGGGTCGCCGGAGCCGATCCGTAGGCGCTGCGGGGGTCGGGGGTGGGCGGCGGGCTGCCGGCCGGCCCGGGCGTCGGCGTGGCCTGCGGGGCGCCGGTCGGCCGCGTCGCCTCCGCCAGCATCCGGTCCAGGGTTCCGGCGTCCGGGCGGGCCGGGATGTCCCGGGTCAACAGCGCCGTCAGTACGGGGGTCAGCGCCCCGGCCCGTACCGGCGGGGGCACCTCCTCGTCGAGGACCGCGGCCAGGGTGGCGAGCGTGGTGGCCTTGCGCAGCGGGTGGTGGCCCTCGACCGCGACGTACAGCATCATGCCGAGCGACCAGAGGTCCGAGGAGGGGTCGCCCTCGGTGCCCCGGATGCGCTCGGGAGCTATGTAGTCGGGCGAGCCGATCAGGGCGCCCGTCATCGTGAGGCTCGTCGACTCGCGGATCGCGGCGATGCCGAAGTCCGTGAGGACCGGGCGGCCGTCGGTGCGCAGCAGCACGTTGGCCGGTTTCACATCGCGGTGCTGGATGCCGGAGGCGTGGGCGGCGTTCAGGGCGGAGAGGATGCCGCGCCCCAGCTCGGCGGCCTCGGCCGGGTCCATGGGCCCTTCGGCCAGCCGGTCGTGGAGGGAGGAGCCGGCCACCAGCTCCATCACGATCCAGGGGTAGCCGTCCTCGCCCGGGTCGACGATGTGGTGGACGGTGACCACGTTGGGGTGGTCGAGGCGGGCCAGGGCGCGGGCCTCGCGCAGGACCCGGGCGCGCAGGGTGCGGGCGCCCTCGGGGTCGTACTCCGCGAGCGCCGGGTCCGGGGGCCGGACCTCCTTCAGGGCCACGTCACGGTGGAGCGCCTCGTCGTGGGCCCGCCACACCATGCCCATGCCGCCGCTGCCGAGCCGCTCCACCAGGGTGAAGCGGCCGTCGATCACCCGTCCCGAGGGGGCCTCTGCGCTCATGCGCCGTAGCGTACGGGTGCCGTACGACAGCGGGGAGCCGGGGCCGGGGATCGATGCGGGGCCGGTACGCGGCGAGGTCAGGCGGAGGCGCGTTTGCGGGGCGCGGCCGTCTTCTTCTTCGTGGTGCTCCGGCCGCTGGACGACGTCTGCTTCTTCGCCGAGTTCGCCGACGACCTGCCCTTGGAGGAGGAGGCGGACGAGGTCGACTTGGTTGTTGTCTTCTTCTGCGTCGTCTTCTTGGCCGTGGATGCCGTCGACTTCTTCGTACCCGTCGACTTGGGCGTGGACTTCTGTTGCGTCTTCTTCTTGATGGGGTGGACGTCCGCCATGTCCTCCTCGTCCTCCTCGCTCTCGGCCTCCCCCTCCCCCTCGCCCCGGGACTTCTTCGCCGCGCGGACACTGCTCTCCAGCGCCGCGATCAGGTCGATGACCTTGCCGCCGCCGCTGTCCTCCGACTCCGACGGCTGCACCGCCTCCCCGGACGCCTTCGCCGCGATCAGCTCCTCCACCGCCTCCCGGTAGTCGTCGTGGAGGCTGTCCATGTCGACCTCGCCGAGGGTGTCCATCAACGCGTCGGCCAGGTCGAGTTCGGCGTCGCGGACCGTGACGTCGCTGTCCGGGGCGACCCCCTCGGGCGCCCGGATCTCGTCGGGCCAGAGCAGCCCGTGCATCGCGATCACGTCATCGACGACCCGCAGCATCCCCAGCCGTTCGCGGCCGCGCAGGGCGTACTTCGCGACGGCGACCTTGTTGCTGCGCTTGAGCGCCTCGCGCAGCAGGGTGTACGGCTTGGCGGCCGGGACCCCGTTGGCGGAGAGGTAGTACGCCGCGTCCATCTGGAGCGGGTCGATCTCGTCGGCGGGCACGAAGGCGACGATCTCGATGGTCTTGGCCGTGGGCAGCGGGAGCTGGGCGAGATCCTCGTCGGTGATCGGGATCATCGTGCCGTCGGCGTCCTCGTAGGCCTTGCCGATCTCACCGCCCGACACCTCCTCCTCGTCCAGCTCACAGACCTTGCGGTACCGGATCCGGCCACCGTCGGCGAGGTGGATCTGCCGGAAGTGGATCGAGTGGTTCTCGGTGGCGTTGACGAGCTTGATCGGGATGCTCACCAGCCCGAAGGAGATCGCGCCGTTCCATATGGACCTCACCGTTCACCCCTTTTGGCCGCTAAGGACGGTTGAGTAGGCTCTCGCATGATTCGCGCGGTTCGTGTGACTCTTATCGTATGACGCCGATCACGGAGGTGGAGGGGCGGCGCCTCTCGCTCAGCAACCTCGACAAGGTGCTGTATCCGGCCACCGGGACCACCAAGGGCGAGGTGCTCCTCTACTACGCGGCCACCGCGGCGGGCGCGATCCTGCCCCATCTCCGCGACCGCCCGGTCTCCTTCCTGCGCTATCCCGACGGGCCCGGGGGGCAGCTCTTCTTCACCAAGAATCCGCCGCCCGGTACGCCCGACTGGGTGCGCACCACCCCCGTGCCGCGGAGCGAGGACCCCGCCGCCCGCCAGGTGATGGTCCAGGATCTTCCCGCGCTGATGTGGGCGGCCAATCTGGTGGTGGAGTTCCACACCCCGCAGTGGTGCGCCGCGGCCCCGGAGACCGCCGACCGGATGGTCTTCGACCTGGACCCCGGCTCCCCCGCGACGGTCGTGGAGTGCTGCGCGGTGGCCCTCTGGCTGCGGGAGCGGCTCGCCGCCGACGGGCTGTTCGCGTACGGGAAGACGTCCGGCTCCAAGGGGCTGCATCTGCTGGTCCCGCTGGAGCCCGCCCCGTCCGCCGAGGTGTCCGCGTACGCCAAGCGGCTCGCGGTGGAGGCGGAGAGCGCCCTGCCGGGGCTGGCCCTGCACCGGATGAAGCGCGCTCTGCGGCCCGGGAAGGTCTTCGTCGACTTCAGCCAGAATGCGGCGTCGAAGACCACCGCCACCCCCTACACCCTGCGGGCCAGGCCCGAGCCCACCGTCTCCGCGCCGGTCACCTGGGACGAGATCGAGGGGTGCCGGGAGCCGGAGGCGCTGGTGTTCCGGGCTCAGGACATGGCCGGGCGGCTGGAGCGGTACGGGGATCTGCTCGGGCCCCTGCTCGACCCGGAACGGGCGCGACCGCTTCCGGCGGGCTCCCCCTGATCCACGGTCGGGACACAGGGGTTCACGGACCGGGCACGGGGACCGGGCACGGGGACCGGGCACGGGGATTCACAGCCAATGCCCAGGTTCCCTTTCGGCCGTCCGGTCATGACGGGGTCATGACCTGGTTACGGCCTGAGGAAAGGCCACAAGTGGCGGGTGGATTGTCGGAGCCGTGGTGCACACTCTGCGCAGGCGCTTTCTTCGGGACGCGCCGCAGGGGCTTGGGGAACGGGTGTGCCTGGCGAGCAGGTGCGCCTGGGGAACAGGTGGCCGGAGACGGGTGGAGCTTCCGGACGCCGCCGTGACGTGGGGAGGGGATGGCGTGTTCTCGGGGATCGATGAGGTCGACTGGGCTTCGATGGAGCATGCCTACGGGCCCGCCGACGACGTGCCGGTGCTCCTGAGGGGGCTCGCCTCCGCCGATCCGGCGGAGCGGGAGAGCGCGCTCGACGGGATGTACGGGGCCGTGCACCACCAGGGGGACGTCTACGCCTGCACCCTCGCGTGCATCCCCTTTCTCTTCGAGCTCGCCGTGGACCCGGACGTGCAGGACCGGGGCAGCGTGGTCGAGCTGCTCACCAGCATCGGCGGCTTCGATCTGGACGAGGACGACGACGAGATCGACGAGGACGAGATCGAGGGCGCCGCGAACTACGCGATGGCGGCGGCCGCGGTCACCGCGGGGGCGGGGGTCTTCTTCGAGCTGATCGCCGATGAGGACCCCGGGGTGCGGCTGGCCGCCCCGCTGGCGCTCGCCACCCTGCACCGGCACCCCGTGCGGGTCCTCGCTCTGCTGCGGGAGCGGCTGCCGGCGGAGCCCGACGAGGAGGTGCGGCTCGCCCTCGTGGAGGCGGCCGGGCGGGTCGCCCTGCGCCACCGTCCGCTGGCAGGGCGGGTGGTCGAGTGGCTGACCCTGCTGGTGGACCGGGAGCGCGCGCCGGGGCTGCGGCTCGCCGCCCTCGCCCAGCTGGCGCGCTGCTGCCCCGACGCGCTGCCCCGCGATGTGGTGCCCGTGGTGTCGGGGCTGCTGCGCGAGCTGCGTACGGCCCCGGGCGGCGCACCGGACGCGGACCCGGACACCGAGCCGGAGGCCGACGCCGAGGTGGAGCCGGAGCCGGAGACCGACCCGGTCGGCTGTCCGGACCTCTCCCGGGCCGAGCCGGGCGCGGCGCCCACCCTGGTGGGCCAGTTGCGTGCGCTCTCCGCCCAGGACAGCGCCGGACGCGGCGCCCCCTGGGCCGCCGATCTCCTGCGCACCCTGCATGTCGGCCTGGACGACCGGGTCGGCGACCGTACGGCGCTCCTCGTCGACCAGCTCCGCAGCCCGGACCGCTGGCAGCGCATCGACGCCGTACGGATGAGCGGCGGGCTGATACGGGCCTGGCGCGGCTCGTACGGGGAGCTGGTGGCGCTCGTCGGCGATCAGCTCGCCGACCCCGAGCCCCGGCTGGCCGAGGCCGCCTCGCACGTGCTGGAGGAGCTGTTCTCGCTGGCCGCGCCCACCGCCGACGCGCTGGCGGCCCGCCTGGCGGCCGACCCCGGCGGCTGGGTGAAGGAGTGGGCCAGCGGTCCGCCGGGGCTCGGCTCCACGGTGAAGGCGCTGTCCCGGCTCGGCGACGCCCGTGCGGTGCCCGCCCTGGCGGCGGCTTTGGAGCTGCCCGAGGTGCCGCACGACGTGGGGTTCGCGGTCGCCCACCTCGGGCGGGCCGCCTGTCCGCTGGCCGCGGCGCTGCGGCGCAGACTCGCCGGGGTGCCGCTGGACGAGGGGGCGTACGACCGGGCGAGCCCGCTGCTGGCCGGGCTGACCGGGCTGCGGGCGGGCGAGGCGACGCCGGAGGTGCTGCGGGTGCTGCGCGGCGCCCCGGAGTACCGGGGCGAGTGGCTGCGTACGGCGGCGCTGCGGGCGCTCGGCTCGTTCGGGCCCGCGGCCCGGGAGGCGGTGCCCGAGCTGCGGGCGATGCTCCGCCGGCCCGGGACGGCCACGGAGGCGGCCGAGGCGCTCTGGGCGGTCGCCGGGGACCGGGACGCGGTGCTGCCCGTGCTGACCGAGGGGCTCGGGTCGGACCAGGTGCACGACCGGCGGGCCGCCGCGGCGGCGCTCGGGGCGCTCGGGCCGCAGGCGGCGGTGGTGGCGCCCCGGCTGCGCGGGCTGCTGGCCCACGAAGAGCTGTGGCTGCGGGTTGACGCGGCGATCGCGCTCTGGGAGGTGACCGGGCGGCCTGAGGAGAGCACCGAGGTGCTCCTCACCGCCTGGGAGAGGAACCGCCATGTCCGCGTCCGGGTGGCAGAATGCCTGGCACGGATGGGTCCGGTCGGCCCGGCGTCGACGGCGGCACAGGTGCTGCGCGCCGAGCTCTCCTCCGTACGCCGTCATAACGCGCTGGACGGCGGGTACGGCAGCCATGACACCTACGAGGACGAAAAGCTCCTGGCGCTGTGCCGACAGGCACTCCGGGGAACGGGGAAAGGCAGCACGGCATGATCATTTTCGGTACCAAGGGCTATCTCTACCAGTTGGCCATCCTGACGATGGTGTGCGGCTGGTGCGGCAATCCGGCGGCGCACACCCTGCGCAAGCGGGTCACGAAGTTCACGCTGTTCTTCATCCCGCTGTTCCCGTTCTCGACGAAGTACGCGACGCAGTGCACGTTCTGCGGCGGGGAGCAGCAGATATCCAAGGAGCAGGCCGACCAGCTGCTCGCCCAGCACGCGGCGGGCCCGGACGGCGGCCACGGGCAGCACCCGCAGCAGCCGGGCTTCACGCAGCCGGGGCAGAACCCGTACCAGCGCTAGAACCCGTAGCGGGCCCCGTATGGGTACGAAGTGGGCATTGCGCACCGTCGCGTCCTAGGGTGTAGGCCCCCTGTCGTCCAGAGAAGGGCCAGCCGTGCGCCCGGTCCGCGTGCCCGCCGTCGCGTCCGCCGTGGCCGCGCTCGCCCTGGTCTCCGGCTGCGGTGCGGCCGGCGGTCTGGAGAGCGCCGGCGAGGCCCCGTCGGCGGTCGAGCCGGCCCGCCTGTGGCCGGACCTGCCGCCCGCCTCGGCCGCCCCGTACGACTACGGCGAGGGCGAGACGGCCAGGATCCCCGGGATCACGGTGCCCGGCGGCGATGTGCACCGGCTGGACCCGGTCGCGGTGGCGCAGGCCGGGCTGAAGGCGAAGACCGACCGGGACAGCGGGCTGGACGAGCTGCCCGACGCCACGGTCCGGCAGATCCGCGCCTGCCGTACGGCACCGGACGACTGCCCGGTCCTGGCCCCGTACTACTTCGATCTGACCGGCGACGGCAGGGACGAACTGGTGCTCGGTGTCCGGATGCCCAAGCGCCAGTTGGCGGTGCGCGCGTACCGGGCCGACCAGAGTGACGGGGGCGGGCTGACCCGGATCATGTCCACCTCGGACGCCGTGATCAGCGTGGAGCTGGCGGGCCGGGACCTGATCCTGCGGGCCCCTTCGGTGATCTCCGGGTACGAATACCGCACCGCCTGGTCCTGGGACGACCGGCAGCAGGCGATGCTGGCCACCCGGGACGAGATCGTGCGGGTGCCGGAGCGGCGCACGGACCGCACGGCCCCCACACCGGAGAGCTCCGGCTCCGCGGCCCCCACATCGGAGAGCTCCGACTCAGCGGCCGCCACCCCGAAGAGCTCCGGCTCCACGGCGGACGGCCGATGAGGCGGCGCCGGTTCCGCCTCCCCGCCTGGGCCGCGACCCTCACCTGGAAGTCCGCGGTCTTCCTGACCGTCATGTGCTGCACCCTCGCCGCCCTCCTCGGCGTCCTCGTACACACCGCCGTCACCCGGCAGACCGTCTCCCACGCCCGGGAGAAGGCGCTGGACCGGCTGGAGGTCGTCACCGACGCGTACGAGGCCGGGGAGCCGCTGCCCCGGGGCTCCGGCATCGACCCGCCGGGGCTGCCCGCCTCGCTGCGCGCCCTGGCCGCGAACGGTGAGCGCGGCACCATGGTCGCGGACGGCCCGCACCGGCCGGGCGACCCGGACGGGCGCGGCGGCCCCGCGATGTGGGCGGCGGGCCCGGCGGACGGGCGGGCGCTGGCCACCTGGACCGACTACAGCCACAGCGCCAGCACCATCGCGGGCCTGGACCGGGCGATCATCGGCTCCTCGCTGCTGGCCATCGCCGCCACCCTGGTCGTCGGCCTCTTCGCCGTCGGCCGGGTGACCCGCAGGCTGCACCAGACGGCCCGGGTGGCCCGCCGGATCAGCGCGGGCGACCTCGACGCCCGGGTCGGCGATCCCCGTACGGCACGTCCCGTACGCGGCCAGGACGAGGTGGCGATCGTCTCGGGCGCCCTGGACACCATGGCCTCCAGTCTCCAGCGCAAGCTCCAGACGGAGCAGCGGTTCACCGCCGATGTGGCGCACGAGCTGCGCACCCCGCTCACCGGTCTCTCGGCCGCCGCCGAGCTGCTGCCGCCGGGGCGTCCGGCGGAGCTGGTGCGGGACCGGGTGCGGGCGATGCGGTCGCTGACCGAGGACCTGCTGGAGATCTCACGCCTGGACGCCCGGACGGAGCAGGTCGACCTGGAAGTGCACGATCTCGCCCCGCTGGCGGAACGGGTGGTGCGGGCCTCCGGCACGGAGACCCAGGTGCGGGTCGTGGATCCGGCGCCGGTGGAGACGGACCGGCGGCGGCTGGAGCGGGTGCTCGGCAACCTGGTGGCCAACGCCCACCGGCACGGTGGCGGCCCGGTGGTGCTCGCGGTGGACGGTCCGGTGGTCTCCGTACGCGACCATGGCGCGGGCTTTCCGGCGTACCTCCTGGAGGGCGGTCCGCAGCGGTTCCGCACGGACGGCGCAGGCAAGGGCCACGGACTCGGGCTGACCATCGCGGTGGGCCAGGCCGCGGTGATCGGGGCGCGGCTGGAGTTCCTGAATCCCCCGGACGGCGGGGCGCTGGCCCGGCTGACGCTGCCGGAGTACGTACGCCTCGGCGAGGGGGATTCCGCCGGGAACACGGGCGGCGGGGGCGCGGGGACCACCGGTTCGGCCTGACATCACGCACAGTGCGCGTTGCGGACGCTCCGTGGCCAACTTAGCGTGACGAGGGCGAGATCATCTCGCGCCCCCCACGGTCCCCCTTTCCTTTCCCATGGAGGCAGCATGTCCCCCCTGTCCCGCCCCTCGCGGTTCCGCCGGATCGGTCTCTGCGTCGCCACCGGCGCCCTCGCGGCGGTCACGGCCGCCGCTCCCGCTCTGGCGGCGGACCCCCACCCCGTCGACCACCGCGGCGAGGCCCACACCTCGGCCCCGGCGTCCGACGAGCTCTCCGCCTCGGCCCTCCAGCGCGAGTACGAGGCGCAGCAGAAGGAGGCCCGCCAGGACGCGCAGACGCAGAACCAGGCGAAGCCCCAGGCCCCCAAGAAGACCTACAAGGGCCGGGTCATCGCCAAGCCGTACCTGCTGCTGCGCGACAAGCCGACCCGCAGCAGCAAGGTCGTGGGCTCGGTCAAGTACGGCACCGTCGTCAACATCTTCTGCAAGACCACGGGCGACAACGTCGACGGCAACAACCGCTGGTACCTGCTGACCGACGGCACGTGGGCCTGGGGTTCGGCCCGCTACATCGAGAACATCGGCGCCGCGCCGCGCTTCTGCTGACCACACCGCACAGCACACCGCGTCCGCCTGGAAGCCAGTGGCTTCCAGGCGGACGCGCTATGACATAAGGGAAATACGGCACGCCTCTTGCTACGTTGCGCTCCATGACCGCAACGACGGCGGACGCTCCCCCGCCCGAGCTCCGCCTGCGCAGACGGCGTGGGGTCGAGCTCTCGCTCCTCATCGGGGCCGTCCTCATCTCCGTCTACGGTTACGCGGCCGTCGGCCTCGCCCACGACGGGGCCGTGCCCCCCGATGTCGCCGGTTACGGCGCCGGGCTCGGCATGCTGGCCCTGCTGGCCCATATGGCCGTCCGCTTCCGGGCCCCGTACGCCGATCCGCTGCTGCTGCCGATCGCGGTCCTGCTCAACGGGCTCGGTCTGGTGCTGATCTACCGGCTCGACCTGGAGACCCCGCGCGACCAGGCCGCGCCCACCCAGCTGATCTGGTCCACGCTCGGGGTCGCGCTCTTCGCCGCCGTCGTGGTGCTGCTCCGCGACCACCGGGTGCTCGCGCGCTACGCCTATCTCTCGGTGGCCACCGCGCTCGTCCTGATGATCGTGCCGATCTTCTTCCCGGCGGTGAACGGGGCGAAGATCTGGATCCGGATCGGCGGACTTTCCTTTCAGCCCGGCGAGTTCGCCAAGATCCTGCTCGCGGTCTTCTTCGCCGCCTATCTCGCCGCCAACCGCAACGCGCTCGCCTACACCGGCCGCACGTTCTGGAAGCTGCAACTGCCCACCGGCCGGGTGCTCGGCCCGATCGTGGCGATCTGGCTGCTCAGCGTCGGTGTGCTGGTGCTGGAGCGGGACCTCGGCACCTCGCTGCTCTTCTTCGGACTCTTCGTCATCATGCTGTACGTGGCGACCGGCCGGACCGGCTGGATCGCGGTCGGGCTGCTGCTCGCCGCCGTCGGGGCCTTCGTCGTCGGCTCGTTCGAGCCGCATGTGCACAGCCGGGTGGAGGACTGGCTGGACCCGTTCGCCTCGATCGACGCCGGGCGGGGACCCGGCCAGCTCGCCCAGTCGCTCTTCGCGTTCGCGGCGGGCGGCATGCTCGGGACCGGGCTCGGGGCGGGCCACTCCATCCTCATCGGCTTCGCCGCCAAGTCCGACTTCATCCTGGCGACGGCGGGCGAGGAGCTGGGCCTCAGCGGTCTGACCGCCATCTTCCTGCTGTACGCGCTCCTCGTGGCGCGCGGCTACCGGGCCGGGCTGGCGCTCCGCGACCCGTTCGGGCGGCTGCTGGCCATCGGTCTCGCCTCGATCCTGGCGCTCCAGGTGTTCGTGATCGCGGGCGGGGTGATGGGGCTGATCCCGCTGACCGGGATGGCGATGCCGTTCCTGGCGCAGGGCGGCTCGTCCGTCGTCACCAACTGGATCATCGTGGCGCTGCTGATCCGGCTCAGCGACGTCGCGCGCAGACCGGAGCCCGAGCACGTGGAGACCGGGGTCATCGCCCCGTCCGCCGACCCGTCTGCCGAGGAGGACCGGTGATCCGCTACATCCGGCGGGCCGCCGCCCTCTGTCTGCTGCTGCTCGTGGCGCTGCTCGTCAACGCGGCCCGCGTCCAGCTCTTCGAGGCCGACGAGCTGGACGACAACCCGGCCAACCGCCGTACCACCATCGCCCGTTATGACCAGCCGCGCGGCAACATCCTGGTCGGCGACCGGGCCGTGACCGGCAGCAAGGAGACCGGCGAGCAGCTCAGCTTCGAGCGCACCTATCGGCACGGCCCGCTGTACGCGCCAGTGACCGGGTACGCCTCGCAGACGTACGGCACGACCCTTCTGGAGAACGCCGAGGACGGGGTGCTGTCCGGTACGGACTCCCTGCTGGCCCCGCTGCCCTTCTGGAACGAGTTCACCCGGGGCCGGCAGCCGGGCGGCAACGTCGTCACGACGATCAAGGAGTCGATGCAGCGCGCCGCGTACGCCGGACTGAGCGGGCGGCGGGGCGCGGTCGCCGCCCTGGAGCCGTCGACGGGCCGGATCCTGGCGCTGGTCTCGACCCCGTCGTACGACCCCGAGCGGCTCTCCGGCACCGGCCCCGCGGTCACGGAGGCGTGGACCCGGCTGAACGCGGCCAAGAGCCTGCCGATGCTCAACCGGGCCATCCGGCAGACCTATCCGCCGGGCTCCACCTTCAAGATCGTGACGGCGGCGGCGGCACTGGACGCCCGGGTGGTGAAGGACCCGGACGCGGCCACGGACACCCCGTCGCCGTACGTCCTGCCGAACACCAGGACCGTTCTGCCCGACGAGGCGCGCGGCTGCGAGAAGGCATCGCTGGCGGACGCGATCCGGGTCTCCTGCAACACGGTGATGGCCCACCTTGGAGTGGAGGTCGGGCTGGAGGGGATGGCGGAGACGGCGGGGCACTTCGGCTTCAACGAGAAGGGGCTGCGGATCCCGTCCGGGGTGGCGCGGAGCAACTTCGACACCGACATGAGCGAGGACCAGCTCGCGCTCTCCTCGATCGGGCAGTTCAACACCACCGCGACGCCGCTCCAGATGGCGATGGTGGCGGCGGCGGTGGCGAACGGCGGCGACCTGCGGTACCCGTATCTGGTGGACCGGGTGACCGCCGCCGACGGGGACACGGTCCAGCAGCAGGGCTCGCGCTCCCTCGACCGGGCGATGAGCCCGTCCACGGCGGTGCAGCTCCAGCGGATGATGGTCGACGTGGTGGAGAACGGCACCGGGTCGAACGCGGCGATCGACGGGGTGACGGTCGGCGGCAAGACCGGTACCGCCCAGCACGGCGTGGACAACTCCGGCCTCCCGTACGCCTGGTTCATCTCCTGGGCCCAGGCCCCGGACTCCGGCCGCCCGGCCGTCGCGGTGGCCGTGGTGGTGGAGGACGCGGCGGCGGACCGGGGCGACATCAGCGGGGGCGGCAGCGCGGCTCCGATCGCCCGGGCGGTGATGGAGGCGGCGTTGGAGGAGTGAGCGCGTGGGGCCGTACGAGGGGGAGAGTGGGCCCATGACGAGGACACCGTCCGCCGTGGCGCGGGCCCTGGAGCGGATCGCGCGGCTGGACCCGGCGCTCAACGCGTTCACCGAGGTGTGGCCGGAGGAGGCCCTCGCCCGTGAGCCCGGAGCGCTCCGACTCCCCCTGCGCGGGCTGCCCTTCGCCGTGAAGGGGCCCTCCGGCATCCGCTCGTACGCCACCCGCCGGCTGATCGCGGCGGGCGGGGTCCCGGTCGGCGCGACCTCCGTACCCGGGCCCGGCACCTACTGGCAGACCTGGGGGCAGGGCGCCCACGGCCGTACGGTCAACCCGTGGCGGGCGGACCGGACACCTGGCGGTTCGTCGGCGGGCTCGGCGGTCGCGGTGGCGGCGGGGATGGTGGAGCTGGCGACGGGCAGCGACGGGGCCGGGTCGGTGCGCATCCCGGCCGCCTGGTGCGGCGTGTTCGGGCTGAAGACGACGAACGGGCTGCTCCCCTCCCCCGACCGGTCCGGGCTCGCGTCGGCGGGGGTGCTGGCCCGGTCGGCGGCGGGCGCGGAGCGCTACCTCCGCCATGTGCTGGACGGGTACGAGGAGCCGGCCGCCCCCTCGCTCCCGCTGCCCCTGCCGCTCCCCGCCGTGTACAGCGAGGACCTCGGCTTCGCGGAGGTGGATCCGGAGGTGGCGGCCGTCGTCCGGGCGGCGGTGGACCGGCTGGTCGCGGCGGGGACCGTCACCCTGGTGGACGCCGACTGCGCGCTGCTGGACCCGGTGCGGGCCTGGCAGGCGGTACGGGGCGGGTCGCCCGGGGACCCGGAGGCGGTGGCGGTCCGGCGGGCGAACGACGAGCGGCTGGACCATCTCTTCGCCGCCGCGCCCCTGCTGCTGACCCCGGTCACGCCGAACCGGCCGCATGGGCACGAGGGCCCGGGCGACCTCTACTCCACCGCCCTGACCTGGGCGTTCAACCTGAGCGGGCACCCGGCGGCCAGCCTGCCCGCCGGATTCACGGGGGACGGCTGCCCGGTGGGGCTCCACCTGGTGGCGGCGCGCGGTGCGGACGTCTCGCTGCTCGGAATGGCCCGCGCGGTGGAGAACTCCCTGCCTACCGTGCGGCCATGACCTCCATCGATACGGAAACAGGCTTCGCACAACATGAGTTGGCGCAGGTGAACATCGCCCGGCTCAGATTCCCGCTGGATTCACCGGAGTTGAAGGACTTCGTCGACGGGCTCGACCCGGTGAACGCGGTCGCCGACCAGGCGGAGGGGTTCGTGTGGCGGCTGCGCTCCGAATCCGGGAACGCCACGGACGTCCCGGTCTTCGGGGACGCCTGGTTGATCGTGAACATGTCGGTGTGGCGGGACGCCGAAGCGCTCACGGGCTTCATGTACGCCGGGCGGCACCGGGAGCTGATGAGCCGGCGCCGTGAGTGGTTCGAGCAGATCCGGGAGGCGATGACCGCCCTGTGGTGGGTGCCCGCGGGGGAACGCCCGACGGTCGCGGACGCCGAGGAGCGCCTGCTGCATCTGCGCGAACACGGCCCGACCGAGCGGGCGTTCACCCTGCGCACCCGCTTCCCGGCACCGGTTGGGGTGCGCTGAGACGGGGCCAAGGTTCGCTGACCTGAGCGGCCGGGCAGGCCGGGCAACCCGGCCCGGCCCCCGGCCGGTCAGCCGATCGGCTGGCGGATCTCCTCGCGGACCTTGGCGGTCTCCACCGCGGCCGCCTCCAGGTCGATCGCCGAGGGGTCCTTGAGGGCGGTCTCGGCGCGGATGATGCCCACGGACACCCCCGTGTTGTCGTCGCCCCAGGCGCACATCGGAACGTTGGCCTTGATGCCGCTCTTGACCGACTGGAGCACCTGGCACTCCATCGTGATGTCGAATCCGGCGGGGGTGAACTTCTTCGGCGGCACGACGACGGTCGCGCCGTCCCCGGCGGCCCCGCCGTCCATCATCTTGCCCGTCATCACCTCCGGGCTGGTGAACCGCCCGTACATCCCGGAGATCACCAGGGCGCCACCGTCGGCCGAGCTGTACTGCCCCACGACGGCCCGCGCGTCCCGGACGGTGGGGTCGTACATCTTCTCGATCTTCTTGCCCTCGGTCGACGACAGGTCCTGGGCCAGGGTGAACTCGCCGTCCAGCAGCTTCTGTTCCAGGACGAGCTTGTACTCGGCGTCCGGGAACGCCGCGTCCGCGGTCTTCCCGACCACCTGGGAGACCCCGAAGGCGATCCCGCCCGCCAGCACCACCGCACCGGCCACGATGCCGACGATCAGCCCGGTCCGCTTCTTCCGCGGCGGCTGCGCCCCCGGCCCCTGCGGCGGCCAGCCGGCCGCGCCCGGACCGCCCCCGCCGGGTATGCCGGGCTGCTGCTGCCCCCACCCGGGCTGCCCCCAGCCGCCGCCATGCTGGGGCGCGGCCGGAGGCTGCTGCGGGTAGCCGTAGGGCGGCTGTTGCGGCACCCCGGGAGCGGCGGCCGGCGGGCCGTAGGGGTTGTTCTGCTGCGGGTGCGGGGGCGGGCCGTACGGGCCCTGCGGCGGCTGAGGCGGGGTGGTCATGCGCTCACGGTACGACACGTTTGCGAACGGAATTTCGACGCGGCGGATATCGGTACCGGGCCGGGACAATCCCCCCGCCGGCCGGACGCCCGGCGGCTCCCCCGCACCCCGGCTCATCCCAACGACTCACCCCAACGGCTCGCGCCTGCGCAGCCATTCCTCCGGCGCCCCGGCCGTCCCGGTCGCCGCCCCGACCACCCCGCCGGTGATGGCACAGGTGGTGTCCACGTCCCCGAACCCCTCGGCCGTCGCCCAGAGCGCCGCCTCCAGGTCGCCCGGGTGGCGGGCCGCGGTCCACAGCGCGAAGGGCACGGTGTCGTCGGCCCGGATGCGCTGTCCGTTGCCGAGGAGGTCCGCGGCCCGCCACGGTTTTGTGGTGAACGGGGTCCCCGCGGCCCGCCGTACTCCCTCCCGTACCGGCCCCTCGGGCGTCCGGTCCGCGACGGCCTCCAGCGTCAACTCGCCCCGCACCGACAGCGCCGCCGCCACGGCCACCGCCACCGCGCCCGCGATCCCGTCCGGGTGGGCGTGGGTGACGGCGGCGGAGAGGGCGGCCTGCTCCACGACCCGGTCCAGGTCCTCGTGGAAGCGGGCACCGAGCGGGGCGACCCGCATCGCCGCACCGTTGCCGAGGCTGCCGCCGTCGAAGAGCCCGGGGGCCAGGGTGCGCCAGTCGGCCGGGGCGACGAGGAGCTGGGGCAGCAGGAGGTGCATGCCGTGCCCGTAGCCGCGGGCCTGGTCGGCGTCGAAGGCGAGGGCGTAGCAGAGGGCCAGGTGGTCCTGGTCGACGAGTCCGCGCTCGTCGAGGGAGCGGTGCAGGGCGAGCGCCAGGGCCGTGTCGTCGGTCCAGTGCCAGAGGGGCTCCTGCGGGGTGCGCCGGGCCCGGATCTCGTTCGCGGCCTGCTGGCGTTCCCGGAAGAGGGGGAACCAGCGCTCCCCGAACGCGTCGCCGAGCGCAAGCGCTTCGAGGCTGCGGCGGGCGGCCGCGCGTCCGGCGGCGGTGGCGGGGGCGGAGGACGGGTTCGTCGTCATACCGGCATCGTGCCCCCGGAAACCGTCGGCGTACATCGAATATCGACGACGATCACGATGTGCGAGCCCGCCGGAAATCCCTCACACTGCGCACCGGCCCTTTCCCGGACGACGCCCATGTGGCGAATGCCTTCTACGGAACTTTCCGCTGGTCAGTGGCGGGTAAACGGCTGCCCAATGGCTGGTCGGCTGTGAATGCCGGTCCCTTCACCCCGTTCCCACGCATTCCCGCGCTCGAATCGTTGCTTCCGCCCGGCGGCGATACGGTGATTACGGGCTTCGCCCACGGAGCCCGGTCTCAGTCTTTTGCTCAGAGGAGGAATTATGGCCAACCCCGAGCAGGACCCGAACCAGCAGGAGGGCCCCGCGGACGGCGGCGCGGCCGGCTCCCCCGGCGTCCATGACGGCGGAGCCGACGGAGGTGCGGACGGCGGAGCCGAAGGTCCGGCCGACGGCGGAGCGGCCGGCACCCCGGGCGTCCACGACGGCGGAGCCGACGGTGGCGCGGACGGCGGAGCCGAAGGTCCGGCCGACGGCGGAGCGGCCGGCACCCCGGGCGTCCACGACGGCGGAGCCGACGGTGGCGCGGACGGCGGAGCCGAAGGTCCGGCCGACGGCGGAGCGGCCGGCACCCCGGGCGTCCACGACGGTGGCGCGGACGGCGGAGCGGACGGCGGAGCGGGCCAGTCCGGCAGCCGCTCTTGAGCACGTCCCGAACCACGCTCCAGGACGTCGGCGCCGCATCGGGCGCCGACGTCCTGGAGACACGTCTGACACGTCTGACCGGCCTGAGCGCGGAAGAGTTCGCCCGTGACGTCTGGGCCCGGAAGCCGCTGCTCACCCGTCGCGCGAGCGATTTCTCCGACCTGTTCTCCACGGACGCCGTGGATGAGCTGATCTCGCGTCGCGGCCTGCGTACGCCCTTCCTCCGCGTCGCCAAGGACGGTTCCACCCTTCCCGAGTCGACGTTCACCTCGTCGGCCGGGGTCGGCGCCACCATCGCCGACCAGCTCGACGACACGGCGCTGTGGCGGGCGTTCGCCGACGGCGCCACGCTCGTGCTCCAGGCGCTCCAGCGCACCTGGGGGCCGGTGGGCGAGTTCGGTGCCCGGCTGAGCGCGGAGCTGGGGCATCCGGTGCAGGCCAACGCCTATGTCACCCCGCCGCAGAGCCGGGGGTTCGACGCCCATTACGACGTACACGACGTGTTCGTCGTACAGATCGGGGGAACGAAGCGCTGGCTCGTCCACGAGCCCGTACACCCTGATCCGCTGCGCGACCAGCCCTGGACCGACCACCGCTCCGCCGTCGCCGAGGCCGCGCGGGGCGCCGCCCACCTCGATACCGTGCTGGAGCCCGGCGACGTCCTCTATCTGCCCCGGGGCTGGCTGCACGCCGCCGAGGCGCAGGGCGGGGTCTCCGTCCACCTGACGCTGGGGATCCACACCTGGACGCGGTACGCGCTGGCCGAGCAGCTCGCACAGGCGGCCCTCGCCGCACTGCGCGACGACCCCTGGATGCGGAGCACCCTGCCGGTGGGGGTGGACGGACCGGACGGCGAGCTCGGCATGGTCCGCGAACGGCTCCTCGCCGCCGTCGCCGAGGCCGACTCCGCCCCGCTCTTCCACCGGGCCCGGCGCGGGCAGGGCCGCCCCGCACCGCTGGGGCCGCTGGCCCAGCTCGCCGCCGTCGACGGCCTCGGTCCGGACACGCCCGTACGGCTCCGCGCGGCGCTGGAGGCGCGTCTGGAGGGCTCGCGGCTGACCACGCGCGTCGGGTGGCTCGACTTCTCCGGGGCCGACCTGCCGTCCGTGTCCCGGCTGCTCGACGGTGAGGCCCGCGCCGCCGGTGAGCTCGGCGTCGCGCTCGTCGGACGGCTGCTGCGCGCGGGCGTGCTCGTGCCCGCCGGAGAGTGACCGGGCCGCGGTGACCATGCCGGAGAGTGACCGCACCGCGGTGACCACGACGGGACGGTTCTTCTGCGCGGACGCCGCCCGGACGCGCGGAGACTCGATCGTCGGCACGGCACCGCACGGCACCGCCTGGGTGCTGATCGAGTACCGGGGCGGCTGGCCGGCCGACGGGTTCGACGGCCTCGACCTGGAGCCCGGGACCAAGGCGCTCGTGTTCGCCGCCGCCCGAGCGGCGCGGGCCCGCGTACTCCTGGTGCGGCGCCACGGCCGCAGCGTGCCCCAGGGCCCCCCGCGCTGGGCCGTCCTGCGCTACGACGCCACCGGCGCCCACCGCCAGCACTGGGGCACCTGGGGGCGTGACGAGGACCTGGCGCAGATCGTCGAGGCCCTGCGCACGCCCGGGGAGCCCGGCGGCCGTCCCGTCGTCCTCGTCTGCGCCCACGGTCTCCACGACGCCTGCTGTGCCGTGCGCGGGCGGCCCGTGGCACGCGCCCTGAGCGAGCGCCGGCCGGACCTCGTGTGGGAGTGCACGCATGTGGGCGGTGACCGGTTCGCCGCCAACGTCGTCGTCGTGCCCGACGGCGTCTACTACGGGAACCTCGATGCCGGATCGGCCGTGACGGTGGTCGAGGAGCACCTGGCCGGCCGTATCCGCGCCGAGCACCTGCGCGGGTACACCGACCTGTTCCCGCCGCAGCAGGCCGCCGTCGCGGCCGTACTCGACCGCTTCGGCCCGGCGGGCCGGCACGACTACGCGGTCGCCCGGACGTTCCGCGACGACGACGGCTGGCGGATCCGCGTCACGGGCCGCCCGCCCGGCCCGGCCGCTGCCGACGAAGAGGCCGGGGCTGAGGCAGGGGTCGAAATCGCGATCGACGTAGACGTACGGGCCCGGCGCACACCGCAGCGCCAACTGACCTGCCGGGGCCCGGCGACGAGTTCGGCCGTGGTCTACGAAGCCGTCTCGGTCCGGCAGGGCTGACGGAGCGCCCGGGTGGACGGAGCCCTCAGGCAGCCTCCTTCCCCTCCCCAAGCCCCTCCCCGATCGCCTCCGCCACCTCCGCCACCCGGGCCTCCTCCTCGGCGGCGAAGCGTTCGCGGTCCAGCTCCTCGGCTATCTCCTCGTCCTGGGACATCAGCAGGTCCAGGTTCGAGTCACCGAGTTCGAGGACGCCCATGTCGACGTACGCCTTCTGGAGCCGCGGACCCCACAGGCCGATGTCCTTGACGCACGGCACGATCCGGCTGAACAGCAGCTTGCGGAAGAGCTGGAGGAACTCGGAGTGCTCCGAGAGGTCCTTCGCCTCCTGCTTGCCGATGCCGAAGTTCTCCAGGACCTCGACCCCGCTGAGCCGGTCGCGCATCAGGTAGCAGCCCTCGATGACGAACTCCTCGCGCTCGCGCAGTTCGGCGTCGCTCAGCTGCTTGTAGTAGTCGCGCAGCGCCATCCGCCCGAAGGCGACATGCCGGGCCTCGTCCTGCATGACGTACGCGAGGATCTGCTTGGGCAGCGGCTTGGTGGTGGTGTCGCGGATCATCCCGAAGGCGGCGAGCGCCAGGCCTTCGATGAGGACCTGCATCCCGAGATACGGCATGTCCCAGCGGGAGTCGCGCAGGGTGTCGCCGAGCAGCCCCTGGAGGTTGTCGTTGACCGGGTAGAGCATGCCGATCTTCTCGTGGAGGAAGCGGCCGTAGATCTCCGCGTGCCGGGCCTCGTCCATGGTCTGGGTGGCGGAGTAGAACTTGGCGTCCAGGTCGGGGACGGACTCCACGATCCTGGCCGCGCAGACCATCGCTCCCTGCTCGCCGTGGAGGAACTGGCTGAACTGCCAGGAGGTGTAGTGCTTGCGCAGCTCGCCCCGGTCCTTCTCCGTCATCTTCGCCCAGTGCGGGGTGCCGTACAGCGTGAGCGCCTCGTCGGGGGTGCCGAGCGGGTCGGTGGGGTCGACCTCCAGCGACCAGTCGATGCGCTTGTTGCCGTCCCACTGCTTGTCCTTGCCCTTCTGGTAGAGGGCGAGGAGGCGTTCGCGGCCGTCGTCGTAGTCCCAGCTGAACCGGGCCGCTCCGGTGGCGGGGACCTGCCAGAGCGGTTCGGACGGCGGGGTGGTGTAGAGGTCATGAGTGGACACGGACGGCTCCTTCGCCTCGACTGGTTCGACTGGCTCGACTGGCTTGGCAACTCCTGACAAGTTCTGTGACACCAGGAGCAGTTGGGCGCGTACGCCGACCGCCTCCCCTCGCAGGTTCACACGTTGGTAGACGGCGGGTCAACAAGTCGCACGGAGTCGTGCGCAAGGGATTGACGGCCTTGCTGACGAGCAGTCTCATAAGGAGTGACCGCCGGCAACTCCCGTTTCCGGCAACGCCTGTGTGAGGTGCTCCCGCCATGACGACCGTGCCGACCGTGCCGACAGAAATGTCCGCGACCGCTCGCGATGTGACCGTGCTCCGTGACGCCCTCGGCCCGCTCCGCGACCGTGAGCAGATCGCCGCGCGCCTGCTCGAATCCTCGGCCAAGCACTCCTTCGACCCGGACACCGAACTCGACTGGGAGACGGCCGTCGAGGAGGGCAAGTGGTTCTGGCCGCCGGAGCTGCTCTCGCTCTACGACACCCCGATGTGGCACCGGATGTCCGAGGAGCAGCGCCTCGACCTCTCCCGGCACGAGGGAGCGGCCCTCGCCTCGCTCGGCATCTGGTTCGAGATCATCCTCATGCAACTGCTGGTCCGGCACGTCTACGACAAGCCCGTGACCAGCAACCACGTCCGCTACGCCCTCACGGAGATAGCCGACGAGTGCCGGCACTCGATGATGTTCGGCCGCATGATCGACTGGGGCGGCGCCCCGACGTACGAGGTGCCGCGCGTGTACCACAACCTGGCCCGGGTCCTGAAGACCGTCTCCACCACGCCCGGTTCGTTCGCCGCGACCCTGCTCGGCGAGGAGATCCTCGACTGGATGCAGCGGCTCACCTTCCCGGACGACCGGGTGCAGACCCTGGTGCGCGGCGTGACCCGGATCCATGTCATCGAGGAAGCGCGGCACGTCCGGTACGCCCGGGAGGAGCTGCGCCGTCAGATGGTGACCGCCCCACGCTGGGAGCGCGAACTCACCAAGGTCAGCTGCGGCGAGGCGGCCCGCGTCTTCTCCGTCTGCTTCGTCAACCCGCAGGTGTACGAGAACGTCGGCCTGGACCGCCGGGAGGCCGTCGCCCAGGTGAAGGCGAGCGGCCACCGCAGGGAGGTCATGCAGACCGGGTCCCGGCGGCTGACGGACTTCTTCGACGACATCGGGCTGCTGAACGGCGTCAGCCGCAGGTTGTGGCGCAGTTCAGGGCTGCTGGCCTGAGGCCGTGCGCACCGGAGGCTTTAGGCTCGGGTCCATGACGTCCACCGCCGCAGCCCCGCCGCCGCCCCGCGCGTACCGCAGGCTCAGTGTCGAGGAGCGCCGTGCCCAGCTCCTGGTCGCGGCGCTCGGCCTCTTCGCCCACCGGGCCCCCGACGAGGTCTCGCTGGACGAGGTGGCGGTGGCGGCCGGGGTCTCCCGGCCGCTGGTCTACCGCTACTTCCCGGGCGGCCGGCAGCAGTTGTACGAGGCCGCGCTCGGGTCTGCCGCCGACGAGCTGAAGCTCTGCTTCACCGAGCCGCCGGTGGGCCCGCCGACCGAGCGGGTCGCCCGCGTCCTGGACCGCTACCTCCGCTTCGTCGACGAGCACGACACCGGCTTCAGCGCCCTGCTGCGCGGCGGCAGCGTCGTGGAGACCTCCCGTACGACGACCATCGTGGACGGCGTCCGGCGGGCGGCGGCCGAGGAGATCCTCAGCCACCTGGGCCGGATCGGCTCCGCCGGGGAGCGGGGCGCCGGGCCGAGGCTCCGGATGATGGTCCGCAGCTGGATCGCGGCCGTGGAGGCGGCGTCGCTGATCTGGCTGGACGAGGGCAAGCAGCCTCCGGCGGCCGAGCTGCGCGGCTGGCTGGTCGACCATCTCATCGCGCTGCTCGCCGCGACGGCCGCCACCGACGAGGAGACCGCGGCGGTGGTACGCGACCTGCTCGCCCTGGAGACCCCGGACGGCCCGGCCGGACGGCTGGCGGAGCTGGTCATCCCGGTCGTCGCCGAGGCGGCACACCTGCTGCCGCACGCCACTGCGGCAGACTGACCGGGTGAAGAGCGAGAACACCCCTTTCCGCGGCGGCCCCCTGGACGGCCGGGTGCTGCCCGTCCTGGTCGGCCCGACCGGCCACCCGCCGAAGTGGTACGAGGTCCCCGTGCCCTCCCCCGACGGCTCCCCGCCCACCGTGTACGCGTACGAGCGCGTCCCGGCCGGCTACACCAAGCGGCTCGGCCTCCAGCGCGGCTGGGTGTACGAGTACGCTCCCGGCGGCCGTAAGCGCCCCACCATCAAGTGGCCCTGGTCCAAGCCCTGAACGCCCGCTCCCCCAGGCGCAGGCCCTAAGATCGACGGTCAGGTGCCGAGGGACGGGTCACTCGGGCGCCGGAGGACCGTCACAAGGGGGGTGCGCCATGGAGGCGCTGCGTAGGGAAGATCCACGCCGTTTCGGTCGCTTCACCGTGCTGGCCCGCTTCCAGGAAGCCGCGAGCGCCGTGCAGTACGTGGCGCGGGACACCGGCACCGGCGAGCTCGCCGTGATCACCGCCGCCCGCCCCGCGCTCGCCGCGGTACCGGCGTTCCGGCGCCGCTTCCAGGCCGAGGCCCGCACCGCCGAACGTCTCGCGGGCGGCTGGGTGACGCCGCCGCTGGAGACCGGCGAGGCCGACGACCCCGAACTCCTTCACACCGCGACGGAGTACGTCCCCGCCCTGCCGCTGGCCGATGCGGTCGCCGTCGCGGGTCCGCTGCCGGAGCGCGCCCTGCGGATACTGGGCGCGGGCATCGCCGAGATCCTCTCCCGGGTCCACGCGGGCGGCTCGGTGCTCCAGGGGCTCGCCCCGGGCACGGTGCTGCTGGCCGAGGACGGGCCCCGGCTCACCGCGTTCGGCCCGCTGGGCGCGGCAGCGGCGGCCGAGGCGCGGCCGGGCGGGCAGCTCTCGGTCCGGCTGGGCTACCTGACGCCGGAGCAGGTGGCGGGCAGGGAGGTCGGCGCTCCGTCCGACCTGTTCGTGCTGGGGCTGCTGCTGGCGTACGCGGCCACGGGGACGACCCCGTTCACGGAGGGCCCGCCCGAGGAGGCCGCCCGCCGGATCGCCGAGGCCGACCCCGAACTGGACGCCGTACCGGAGGAGTTGCGCGAGCTGATCGCGGGCTGCCTGGCGAAGGACCCGGCCGAGCGGCCCACCGCCGGCACGGTCGCCGCCGAACTGGCCCTGGAGGGCGCGGCGGGCCTGGCCCGGGGCGGCTGGCTCCCCGAGCGGCTCGCGGCGGCGGTCGCGGACCAGGAGGCGCGGGTGCGCGCGCTGGAGGCGCCGGAGGAGGCCGAGGCGACCGGGACCGCCGATCCCGCCGGGGAGCCGGAGGACGCGGTGCCTGCGGACGCGGTGCCGGGCGCGGCGGCCGAAGCGCCGGAGGACGCACCGGCCACGCAGCCCCCGACCGACCCGAGGGCCACCGTGTCCACCACCGACGAGGCCCCCGGCACCAGCACCACCAACACAGCCCCCGGCACCGCCACCAACACCGGGGACACAGGGAACATCGGCGAGGACCGGGGCACCACCCGCTTCCTCAACACCGGCCCCAAGCCGCCCCAGTCCGACCGCGCCACCACCCACCTAGCCCTCCCCCCAGGCCTGCCCCCGGCCCCGGGCACCGCCCCCGCCCCCCTCCCGGCACCGGCCCACCACCACACCTACGGCAGCCCCGCCCCCTACCCGGCAGCGGCACTCCCGCCCTCCGCGACCACAGCCCCAGGCAACACCGGCAACAGCAACAGCACCGGCCCCATGGTGGCGCTGCCTCTCCCGCCCGCGCCCGCCCCTCCGGAGGGCTCCGCCACCAGCCGCCGGACCCTGATCGCCATCGCCGCGGCGGCGGTCGGCGGGCTCGTCGTGGGCGGCGGCGCGGTCGCCGCGATCGGCGGCGGGGAGACCGCGGCCGCCACGGACGCCAAGCCCCCGGCCCCCAAGCCGCGCCGTACGCTCCCCGGCCAGCCCCCCGAGCCGCGCTGGAGCTACTCCCACCCGGCCTCCGAGTCCGCCCCGCTGACCACCGCGCTCTGGCGGGACCGGCTGCTGGTGGTGACCAGCGAGAGCCAGGCGAGCGCCGTCGACGTGAGCACCGGCAAGCGGGTCTGGCAGCGCGCGGACGCCGCCAAGGGCCAGGCGGCGGTGGTCGCCGGTGACCTGTGTTTCGTGGCGAGTCCGACGGAGTTCCTCTGGCTCGCGCCGAAGGACGGCACGGTCGTGCACCGCGTGCGGTACGCGGACGGCTTCACCGACCTGCCGGACCTTCAGGTGGGACGGCTGGCGGGCCACTCCGGGACGGTGATCTGGTTCACCGGCTCGCGCACGGTCACCGTGAAGGCCCCCAAGCCGAAGAAGGGCAAGAAGAAGGCGGCGGACAAGCGGGTCGTCCAGGCGTACTTCTTCGCGTACGACATCGTCCGGCGCGCCGAGGTCTGGCGTACGCAGGTACCGGCGGGCCGCGCCCCCGGCACGCCCCTCTACCGGGTCGTCGCGGAACGCTCGGCCGATCTGCTCGTCCGGCAGGACGCGGTCACCCTGACGGCGGCCGAGGTCAAGGCGGCCAAGGGGAAGGGCTCCATCCGCTCCTTCGACCAGCAGACCGGCAAGCTGCGGTGGACCAAGCAGTACGGCACGGCCGGCCCCGAGGCGGCCGTCACGGGTGACGAGGACGGGGTCCTGTACGCGGGGGCCGGCGTCCACCTCCAGTCGTTCGAGGCGGACACCGGCAAGCCGCTGTGGCGGGTCGAGGGCACGGAGGGCTCGGCCTTCGGCACCCCGCTCGTGGCCGGTCCCGTCCTCCACACCACCGAGCGCAGCCGGCAGGTCGGCGCGGTGGAACGGGAGAGCGGGCGCCTGGTCTGGCGGCGCTCGACGGAGGTGCCGGGCATCGGAAGCGCGCCCGCCCTCACCCTGAGCGGCAGCGGAAAGACCCTGCTCGCCTCCGACGCCACCCAGGTCACGGCGTTCTCGGCGGCCGACGGGGAGCGGCTGTGGAAGTTCCAGGACATCGGGGCGGCCGAACCGAAGGGGGCGACGGTGAGCGCCCCGTACCGGACCCTGGCCGTCGGCGCGCACATCATCGTCCAGCGGGACCGGGCCTTCTACGCCTTCCCGGTGGCTTGAGCCTGAGGCGACCACGCTGATTCCGCCGTCCGGGGCATCCCCCGGACGGCGCGCCCTGCGGTGCTTGCATCACCTGACCCCGGATGACCGGATTAATCGGATTAGCTCGCTCACTTGTGGACGAGCCCGCATCTTCCGGGTCCCGTCCCTCCGTCACGGAGGTGATGTCGTGTCAGGCAGGCTCCTGCGCGCGGTCTGCGCGACCGCACTCGCCACGGCCCTCGCGGTCGCCCCCGCCACCGCCGCCCCGGCCGAGCCGGACCCCGTACCGTCGGAGGAATCCGTACCACCAGAAGACGCACCGGAGACGGACGAGCCGGAGACGGACGCGGCAGAGGTCGACGCGGAAACAGCGCTGGCCGCCCCCGAAGCCGGGGCCCCCAAGAGCGTCACGACACTCCTCCGCGACCTCCAGACCCGCTACCAGGCGGCCGAGGAGGCGAGCGAGACCTACAACGCCACCGCCGAGAAGCTGAAGCAGCGGACCGCCCAGGCGAAGAAGGTGAACGCGGAGCTGGCGAAGGCCCGGGCCGCGCTGGAGCTCAGCCGGGGGGACGCCGGGCGGCTGGCCCGGGAGCAGTACCAGGGGCGCACCGAGTTCTCCGCCTACCTCCAGCTGCTGCTGGCCCGGGACCCGCTGCGCGCCCTGGACCAGAGCCACGTCGTCGAGCGGGTGGCGGCGGGCCGCGCGGCGACGGTGGAACGGCTGACCGCCGACGCCCGCCGCGCCGACGCCCTGGCCGCGGCCTCCCGCAAGGCGGTCGACGAGCAGAAGAAGCTGGCCGCGCGGCAAAAAAAGCAGCGCGACACCGTGCGCGGCAAGCTGAAGGAGGTGGAGACGCTGCTGGCCACGCTCTCCGCCGAGCAGCTGGCCCAGCTGGCCGGGCTCGAACAGCGGGGCGTGGAGGCGGCCCAGCGCGAACTGGTCGCCTCCGGCGCGCTCAGCTCCACCCGGCCGCCGACCCGGCAGGGCGGTGACGCCATCACGTACGCGATCGAGCAGATCGGCAAGCCGTACGTCTGGGGCGCCGAGGGCCCCGGCTCCTTCGACTGCTCCGGCCTGACCTCCCAGGCCTGGGCGGCGGCGGGCCGCCCGATCCCCCGCACCTCGCAGGAGCAGTGGAAGCAGCTCCCGAAGGTGCCGGTCTCCTCACTGCGCCCCGGCGACCTGGTGATCTACTTCCCGAAGGCGACGCATGTGGCGCTGTACATCGGCGACGGCCTGGTGGTGCAGGCCCCCCGCCCCGGCACCAAGGTGAAGGTCTCCCCCGTGGCGTCCAACCCGCTGCTGGGCGCCGTCCGCCCCGACCCCGCGGGCACGCCCCTGTCCACGTACACCCGCCCGGCCCTCCCCGAGGGCGCCCGCGACGGCTCGGACACGGGGTACGGCGTGGACCGGGCGCCGGAGTAGTCCTGGTGGCCGAAGCGACGGCCACCAGGACGGCGGAAAGTCAGGTTCCGGAGACCGAGGCCAGGTACGCGTTCGTCTTCTCCGGCTCGAAGAAGAAGTTGTCGAAGTCCGCCGGGTCGTTGAACCCGTTGGCGAAGCGGTCCGCGACGGGCTGGAGCTGGCCGGCGGCGCCGATCAGGTTCAGGACGTGCTCCGGCGGGACGCCGAGCATCGCGTTGGTCCACTTCGTGACGTGCTGGGCGGTCTCCCAGTAGCGGTCGAACGTGGACTGCATCCACGCCGCGTCGAACTCCTTGTCGCCGTGGGCCAGGATCGAGTCCAGGTACGCGTTCGCGCACTTGGAGGCCGAGTTGGAGCCCTGGCCGGTGATCGGGTCGTTGGCCACGACGACGTCCGCGACGCCGAGGACCAGGCCGCCGCCGGGGAGCTGGCCGATCGGCTTGCGGACCGTGGGGGCGTACCGGCCGGCGAGGGTGCCGTTGGCGTCGGTCAGCTCGACCTTGGTGGCGCGGGCGTACTCCCACGGCGTGAACTTCTCCATCAGCTCCAGCGTCTTCGCCAGGTGCTCGGAGGGGTCCTTGATGCCCTGGAACGCGTCGAGCGGGCCGCCCGGGATGCCCTCCCAGAAGAGGATGTCGGCGCGGCCGGAGGTGGTCAGGGTCGGCATCACGAACAGCTCGCCGACGCCCGGCACCAGGTTGCAGCGGACCGCGTCGAACTCCGGGTGCTCCGGGCGCGGCCCCATCCCGTGGACGTACGCGACGGCCAGCGCGCGCTGCGGGGCGTCGAACGGCGAACGCGCCGCGTCCCGGCCGAACATGGAGACCAGCTCGCCCTTGCCCGCCGAGACCATCACGAGGTCGTACGTACGCGAGAAGTAGTCCAGGTCGGAGACGGCCGCCCCGTGGATCACGAGCTGCCCGCCGCGCTGGGCGAAGGTCTCCATCCAGCCGGCCATCTTCACCCGCTGGTCGACGGACTGGGCGTACCCGTCCAGCTTGCCGACCCAGTCGATCGCGCGGGAGGAGTCCGGGGCCGCGACGGAGACACCGAGGCCCTCGATCTTCGGGGCCTGGGACTCCCAGAAGTTCAGCTGGTAGTCCCGCTCGTGCTGGAGCGCGGTGTGGAACATGCACTGCGTCGACATGACCCGGCCGGTGCGGATCTCGTCGGCGGTGCGGTTGGACATCAGGGTGACTTCGTAACCCTTGGACTGGAGGCCCAGGGCCAGCTGGAGTCCGGACTGGCCGGCTCCGACTATGAGTATCTTCCGCATCGCGGCTCTCCGTGCTCCGTCGTTTCTGATTCGAGGCGTCAGGCAGGCGTGACGTCGAGAGCATGGCCCACCAGGGCCAGCAGTGACTCGACGACCGTGATCCTGTTACGTGCGTCCATGATCACTATGGGCACCTGCGGCGGTACGGTCAGGGCCTCCCTGACGTCCTCCGCCTCGTAACCGGGCGTCCCCTCGAAGTGGTTGACCGCCACGATGTAGGGCAGTCCGCAGCTCTCGAAGTAGTCGAGCGCCGGGAAGCAGTCCTCCAGGCGCCGGGTGTCGGCGAGGACCACCGCGCCGATCGCCCCGCGCACCAGGTCGTCCCACATGAACCAGAAGCGCTGCTGGCCGGGCGTGCCGAAGACGTACAGCACGAGGTCGTCGTCCAGGGTGAGCCGGCCGAAGTCCATGGCCACCGTCGTGGTGGTCTTCTCGGGCGTCGCGGAGAGGTCGTCGGTCTCCTCGCTCGCCTGGGTCATCAGCGCTTCGGTCTTCAGCGGCGTGATCTCGGAGACCGAGCCGACGAACGTCGTCTTGCCCACGCCGAAGCCGCCCGCCACCACGATCTTGGTCGCGGTGGGGGCGCGGGTGTGGTCGAGCTGCCAGGCCTGGAGGGATTCCTCGGCCTGGTCCTGGGGCCGTGACGGCCGGCCCTGGGGGCCTGACGCCTGGTCCCGGGGCCCCGGCTGGCGCGGGGCGAAGAGCGGCGCCTCAGAGACGGCGGAGTCCATTGAGCACCCTTTCGAGCAGTGCGCGGTCGGGCTGGCCGGTGCCGTGACCGGTTCCGTACACGCGGATCTTTCCCTGGTCGGCCAAGTCGCTGAGCAGCACCCGGACGACTCCGAGCGGCATCTTCAACAGGGCCGAGATCTCCGCGACCGTACGCATCCGGCGGCAGATTTCGACGATGGCCTGGAGCTCCGGCATGACGCGCGAGGCCAGGTTGCCGTTGGTCAGCTCGCGGCGCTCCTCGGGTGCTTCGAGGGCGGCGACGAACGTCTCGACGAGCAGGACGTGCCCGAACCGGGTGCGGCCTCCGGTGAGGGAGTACGGGCGGACCCTGGCCGGGCGCTTGTCGGCGCCGCGGACGGGGAGGCGGGGGGAGGGCTCGGCTGCGGCGGTCGTCACTGGGCGCTCTCCATCGATGTGCGCAGCTCGCTGCGGAGTTCGGGGGTGAGGACGTGTCCGGCCCGGCCGACGAAGAGGGCCATGTGGTACGCGACGACGCTCATGTCGCAGTCAGGGGTGGCGTGGACGCCGAGGAGGGAGCCGTCGCTGATCGACATGACGAAGACGCTGCCCTCGTCCATGGCGACCATCGTCTGTTTGACGCCGCCGCCGTCCATCAGCTTCGCGGCTCCGACGGTCAGCGAGCCGATGCCGGAGACGATGGTGGCCAGGTCGGCGCTGGAGCCCCTGGGGCCGTCCGACGGTCCCGCCTCCTTCGCCCGGTGATGGCCGGGGTCGGAGGAGAGCAGCATCAGCCCGTCGGACGAGACGACGGTGACCGAGTGGACCCCTGGCACCTCCTCCACGAGATTGCTCAGCAACCAGTGAAGGTTCCGGGCTTCGGTACTCAGCCCGAACGTGCTGGGCGCAGTCAACTGCGTGCCTCCTCGACTGTGTCCCCCGTCTCTCCGTTCCGGCGGTCCGTGCGGCCGCCGGTCTGCTCGGTCGTCCCTGTGTCGTGTGCGGTGCCCGTGACGGGTGCGGTGGTGGTCTCGTGCCCGGTACGGCCGGTGGCTACGCCCTCGTGGTCGGCGAGGGCGACGGAGCCGGTGGACTCGGCGATCTCGGCCTCGACATCGCGCCGGCCCTCCTTCGCCG
Organism: Streptomyces cyaneofuscatus; assembly: GCF_033109485.1. NCBI lineage: Bacteria > Bacillati > Actinomycetota > Actinomycetes > Kitasatosporales > Streptomycetaceae > Streptomyces > Streptomyces cyaneofuscatus. The sequence goes on from NZ_CP137002.1 coordinate 2,417,683, forward strand.
CCTGGTGGAAGCTGCCGAGCCTGCGGCGCAGGTCGTCCTTGTCGAGGCTGCCGGTGCGTCCGGTGGTGGTGGGGGCGCCCTCGGGCCGGACCACCTTGGGGGTGCGCTTGGGCAGCCCCTTGTCGGTGACCCGCTCGGCCTGCGGCCGCCGGGGGGCGGGCACGGTGTCGGCTACGGCCTCGGCCCGGGGGGCGGGGCGGAACTCGGGCCCGTCCGGGTCCTGGCCGCCCGGGGCGCTCTCGGCCGGCCGCTCGTGACGGTCGGGGCCGATGGCGTACGGGTCGGAGGGCTGCGGGGTCTCGGGGGTCGCAGCCGGGGATGCCGGGGATGCCGGGGGCACCGGCAGCCGGACCTGCATCGTGACCTCGGAGTCCGACTCGGCGGGTGCCGGCTCCTGCGCGTCTGCCTCGTGGATCGCGCGCTCGGCGGCGGCGATCATCGGGTCGACGGCGGGCTCGGCGGCGGGCTCGGCGGCGGGTTCAACGATGGGTTCAGCGATGGGTTCGGCGGCGGGCTCGGTGGCGGACGCCTGATCAGGCTCCACAGCGGGCTCGGGCTCGACAGCGGGCTCGGGCTCGGTCGTCGCGCCGGGCACCTCGGCCACCGGCTCGGAGGCCACCCCCGCCCCGGACTCCGCCTCGGAAGCCCCATCGGCAGGCGCCCCGGACGCGGGCGGCGTCGGCTCGGCGGTCACCGGCGGCAGGATCGGCGTACGGCTCGGCAGGGCGTTGGAGTTGGCCTCGGCCACCGAGCCCGGCAGGTTGAGCGTCGGCGCCTCGCCGGGCAGCTGCACGGCGGGCGGCGGGGAGGCGGGGAGGGTGTTGGGCAGCAGGGTCTGCGGCAGGACGACGACGGCCGTCACTCCACTCCCCTTCTGCTCGCGCAGCTGGACCCGCACACCGTGCCGGGCGGCCAGCAACGAGGTGACCTGGAGGCCGAGTCCGGCCCCGTCGGCGTTCTGCTCCCCCACCTCGAAGGAGGCCGGGTCGGCCAGCCTCGCATTGAGCTCGCCCATCCGGACGCTCGACATGCCGATGCCCTCGTCCTGCACGGAGAGCATCACCTCGCCGGTCTCCAGCAGCCAGCCGGAGAGCTCGACATGGGAGTCCGGCGGGGAGAAGGAGGTGGCGTTCTCCAGGAGTTCGGCCAGGAGGTGGCTGAGGTCGTCGGCGGCGAACCCGGCGATCTGGGCGTGCGGCGGCAGGGACTGGATGGTGACCCGCTCGTACCGCTCGATCTCGCTGACGGCCGCGCGGGCCACGTCGACCAGCGGGATCGGGCCCGCGTGGCCGTGGCCGTGCTCGGCGCCCGCGAGGACGAGCATGTTCTCGCTGTGCCGGCGCATGACCGTGGCCATGTGGTCCAGCTTGAACAGGGTGGCGAGGCGCTCCGGGTCCTGCTCGCGCTCCTCCAGGCTCTCGATGACGCCGAGCTGGCGCTCCACGAGGCCGAGGTTGCGCAGCGAGAGGTTGACGAAGGTGTGGTGGACGGTGTTCTTCAGCCGCTCCAGCTGGGTGGCGAGCTCGGCTGCCTGGACCTGGAGTTCGGCGCGCTGGAGGGTGAGGGCCTCGCGGCCCGCGATCAGTTCGGCGCGCTCGGCGTTGAGGTTCTCGAAGCGGCCGGTGAACTCCTGCTGGAGGCCGGTGAGCTTGGCGTGCAGGGTGTTCATCGACCGGACGACCTGGGCGAACTCGTCGTTGCGGCCGGTGTAGCGGACCGGTTCGGCGGTCGCGGGCTCGTCCGCGAGGCGGGCGGCGCCGATGCGCAGGACGGCGAGCGGCTGGGTGAGGGTGCGGGCGACGGCGGTGGAGACGCCGACGGCGAGCAGGAAGCAGCCGCCGAGCAGGGCGATGCTCAGTTCGAGGGCGGTGACGTCGTCGTCGCGGAACCCTTCCAGGCGCTGGACCTGGGTGGTGGCGAGGGCGGACTCGACGCCGCGCATCCGGTCGACCCGGGCGGAGAGCGCGGACTCCAGCTTCTTGGCGTTGGTGGTGCGCTCGCTCTCGGAGAGCTCTGGGCGGTCGGTGAGGCGGGCGAGGTACTTCTCGGCGCTGTTGACCTCGGGGCCGGTGACGGTGGCGGAGAGCTTGTCGCGGGCGACGGGGTTGGCCGCCTGGTCGAACTCGGCGAGCGAGGCCAGCTCCCGGACCCGGGCCTGCTGGGCGGCGGCGCTCAGCTCGTCCCGGTCGCGGTCGGCCCGTTTGGTCGCGTCGTCCTCGGCCTCGACCGGCAGCCCGGTGAAGGGGTCGATCTGCGGGGCGGTGGGCTCCGGGGCCGGGACGGCGAGGGCGGCGAGGAGGAGCCCGCGGGTGGCGGAGGCCTGCTCGACGGCTCCGCCGAGGGCGAGCGGGGCGCGGGTGGCGTCGGCGGCGCGCGGCGGGGTCTTGTCGGCCAGCTCGGCGGCGATGCCGTGCAGCTTGGCGATGACCTCGGAGTAAGCCTGGTGGGCCTCCAGCGCCGAGCCCTTGCCGGTGAGGGCGTCCCGGCGCAGCGAGGGCACGGTGGAGAGGTCGCGCCGCAGGGCGGCGGGGGCCGGCTCGTGGATCTCGTCGATCTGCTGGTCGACGCGGGTGGTGCGGGTGAGGCGGCTCTGGGCACCGGCCTGGCCGTCATCGGCGCGGCCGCCCGCGATGTACGCGGTGACGGCGTCGCGCTCGTCGGCGAGGGAGTGCGCCAGGGTGACGGCCCGCTGGTTCAGCTCGGAGAGGGTCACGAGCCGCTGGGACTCGGCCAGATCGGAGGAGGCGCTCAGCGCGGCGGGGGCGCCCGCCGCGAGGACGATGACCCCGACGACGGCGACACCGGCGACCAGCCGGCTCCGTACCCGTACGGTCCGCTTGGTGGCGACCGGAGCCGGAGGCGTCGCCCCGGAACCGTCGCGCGTGCTGCCCTGGCTCCGCGGCCGCTTCTTCTGCACCGGTGCTCGCAATCTTGACTCGTCCACCCTTGAAGCAGAGGTGACGCTCGGTCACGTAGAGGGACGCCCCGCTCCTGGTATGGCTTCTGACCATTCCAGCGCTTTTGAGAGGGGGGCGCGCATCAACCGCTCCGCCACTCGAACGAGTGAACATCACTCTTGAGTTGGCGAACAAGTCTCCCCAGAGGCGCCCCTGACCATGCATAGGGCGCGGGGTGGAACTTCGGCGCCGCCTTTGGCAGGATGCCCGCCCGCACTCCCCCGGAGCCGCGCCCTCCGCGCGCGGGGCCCGCGTTGACCTGCTGGTACGGCCGGAAACCGCTCCCGTGCGGGGTCCGTGAAGACCTCGTGCAGACTGGCGTCATGCGCTGCGAACTCGTCACCGTCCCCGGCGATCCCGAACGCCCCAACGAGGACTGGGCATCGGCCGCCGTCCCCGCGTCCGGCCAGGGGGGAGTGGTGGTGGTGCTGGACGGTGTCACGCCGCCGGAGGGGGATGACGGTTGTGTGCACTCCGTCCCCTGGTTCACCGCCCGGCTGGGCGGCGCACTGGTGGAACTGTCGGGTTCACGGCGAGATATGGACCTGGCCGAGATCCTGTCGGAGTCCATCCGGCGCACCGCCGACGCCCACCGGTCGACCTGTGACCTTTCTCACGTACGGACGCCTCAGGCGACCGTGGCCCTGGCGCGTTGGGGCGAACACGCGATCGAGTACCTGGTGCTCTCCGATGCGGCGCTCCTGCTGGAGGGAGCGGACGGGGCGGTCCGGGCGGTCCTCGACGACCGGCTCGACCGCCTGCCGCCGGGCTCGCTGGCCTCGGCGGCGACGGTCGACGGCCGGCTGCGCAACAAGGAGGGCGGCTTCTTCACCGCCGCCGCCGACCCCGCGGTGGCCGCACGTGCGGTGACCGGCACCGTCCCGGCGGACCAGGTCCGCTCGCTGGCCGCGCTGACGGACGGGGCGAGCCGGTGGGCGGAGGTGTTCCGCGAGGGCGACTGGGCGGCCCTGCTGGAGCTGGTGCGCAAGGCGGGGCCCCGGGGGCTGATCGACCGGGTACGGGAGCTGGAGGGGGCCGACGCGGCCGCCGGGCGCGTACGGCTGCGGCGGAGCAAGACGCACGACGACGCGACGGCGGTGTTCGTGGAGCTGTAGGGCCGGGGGCGGCGGGCCGGACGTCACTCCTCCGCGCGGGTGTTCAGCTGGTGCAGCAGCCGGGCCAGCTCCGCTACCTCGGCCCGGTCCCAGTCGGCCAGCTTGCGGACGTACTGCCCGCGCCGGGCGTCGCGGACGCTGCGGAAACGGGCGAGGCCCTCGTCGGTGAGCCGGACGAGCCAGGCGCGGCCGTCGGCCGGGTCGGGTTCGCGGGCGACCAGGCCGAGGTCCTCCAGGGCCCGCAGCTGACGGCTCATGGTGGCCTTGCCGACGCCGAAGTAGGCGGCCAGCTCGGTGGCCCGCTGCCGGCCGGCCGACTCCAGGCGGACGAGCAAGCCGTAGGCGGCGGGCTCCAGTTCGGGGTGGACCTCGCGGGCCATCTCGCCCGAACTGGCCCGGGCGCGGCGCAGGAAGACCGCCAGCTCGCGCTCCAGCGCCAGGAATTCGTGGTCCACACCAGTCCCGGCAGTCGCGCCCGGCTCCCGCGCGCTCTCGCTCCCGTGCACGTCAGCACCCCTCGTACGGTTTCCTGCCGATGAAAGTTTCTTCCACGGCCGGTCAACGCCGCAGCTGGGCCAGTATTTCGCAGGCGTAGACCAACGGCGGCGGCCAGGCCCTCTTCCGTACTCCGGGTCTACGTGCGTAGCGTCGTCACCGGATCGTACGTATGACATGAGCACGCCACGACTGTGGGCATCCACCACCACATCCCGGAGGCACACCCATGCCCCTGCACCGTCACAGATCCGGCACCTCCCGCAGATCCGGCACCTCCCGCCGCTCGCGCCTCACCGTCGGCGGAACCCTCCTGGCCGCACTCACCCTCCTCCTCACCCTGCCGGGCGGCGCCACCGCGGCCGGCCCGGACACCGCCGACGCCCCGCCCGCCCGCGGCACCGCCAGGATGGGCCAGGGCGTCATCGAGCACGACGGCCAGGGCGGGCTGCCCCGCGATCCCCGGGTCGTCCAGACCGAGGGCGTGGACGTCAGCAGCCACCAGGGAAACGTGGCCTGGCAGACCTTGTGGAACAGCGGCGTGAAGTGGGCCTACGTGAAGGCCACCGAGGGGACGTACTACAGGAACCCCTACTTCGCGCAGCAGTACAACGGCTCGTACAACGTCGGCATGATCCGTGGCGCGTACCACTTCGCCACCCCGAACACGGCGAGCGGCGCCGCGCAGGCGAACTACTTCGTGGACAACGGCGGCGGCTGGTCCCGGGACGGCCGGACCCTGCCGGGGGTGCTCGACATCGAGTGGAACCCGTACGGCGCCCAGTGCTACGGCCTCAGCCAGGCCGCGATGGTCAACTGGATCCGGGACTTCACCACCACCTACCGGGCACGCACCGGCCGGGACGCGGTCATCTACACCGCGACCAGCTGGTGGAAGGACTGCACCGGCAACAACGCGAGCTTCGGCGCCGTCAACCCGCTCTGGGTGGCCCGGTACAACACGACGGTCGGCGAGCTGCCGGCCGGCTGGCCCGTCCACACGATGTGGCAGTACACCTCGACCGGCCCCACGGTCGGCGACCACAACCGCTTCAACGGCGCGCTCGACCGCGTACAGGCACTGGCCAACGGCTGACCCCCACCTGAACCGGCCCCGGTCACCTCTTCGCAGGTCACCGGGGCTTCGCGCCGCCCCGCACCCCACTATGCACCCGATGTATACGCACTATGTATAGTCCTCGGCGTACCGCACACCTGTGCGGAGATTTCCGCGCAGAGGAGTGGTGTGCCGTGTCGAAGAAGATGACCCTGTTCGGCGGCGGGTTGGCCGCCGCGCTGGTGACGACGCTCACACTGGCGCTCAGTGGATGCTCGATGGAGACGACGGCTCCGGCCTCGGCACGGCAGGACGCGGCGTCCGACGCCAAGGGCTCCTTCGGGCGGGCGGACTGCCGCAAGGCGAAGTGCATCGCCCTCACGTTCGACGCGGGGCCGGGCAAGGACACCCCGGAGCTGCTGGACATCCTGAAGGCGAAGAAGGTCCACGCGACCTTCTTCCTGCTGGGCAAGCACCACGTCCTCAAGCACCCGGACACCGTGCGGCGCATCCAGGACGAAGGCCACGAGGTGGCCAACCACACCTGGACGCACAAGATCCTCACCGACGAGGAGCCGGACGCGATACGGGCCGAGCTGGAGAAGACCCAGGTGGCGATCGAGAAGGTGACGGGGAAGAAGCCCCGGCTGATGCGCCCGCCGCAGGGCCGCACGGACGACGAGGTCTCCGGGATCAGCAAGGAGCTGGGGCTCTCCCAGGTGTTGTGGAGCGCCACCGCCAAGGACTACTCGACGAACGACTCGGCGCTGATCACGAAGCGGATCGTGGACCAGGCGAGCAAGGACGGCATCATCCTGCTGCACGACATCTACCAGGGCACCGTGCCCGCCGTGCCGGGGATCATCGACGCGCTCCAGAAGGACGGCTACATCTTCGTGACCGTCCCTGAGCTGATGGCCCCGGCGGTGCCGGAGCCGGGCACGATCTACCGCCCCTGAGCACCGTGCTGCGGTGCATGCGGAACGGCCCGCCCCCGTTGACTCGGGAAGCGGGCCGTCCGTACCGGCCACGTACCTGATACCGCGCCCGTCACTGCGTGGCGGTCAGGCCGCGGCCGGGATCCTTTCCGCCGGGGCCGAGGCCGGGGCAAGGGCGATCTCCAGCACCTGGCGGACGTCGGTGACCGGGTGGACGTCCAGCTTCTCCAGCACCTCGGCCGGGACGTCGTCCAGGTCGGCCTCGTTGCGCTGGGGGATCACCACGGTGGTGATGCCGGCGCGGTGGGCGGCCAGCAGCTTCTGCTTCAGGCCGCCGATCGGCAGTACCCGTCCGGTCAGCGACACCTCACCGGTCATCGCCACATCCGTACGGACGAGGCGTCCGGAGAGCAGCGAGGCCAGCGCGGTCGTGAGCGTGATGCCCGCGCTCGGGCCGTCCTTCGGGACCGCACCGGCCGGGAAGTGGATGTGCACGCCCCGGTCCTTGAGGTCCGCGACCGGCAGCTCCAGCTCCGCGCCGTGCGACCGCAGGAAGCTCAGCGCGATCTGCGCCGACTCCTTCATGACGTCCCCGAGCTGACCGGTCAGGGTCAGTCCGGACGCGCCGGTCTCCGGGTCGGCGAGCGACGCCTCGACGAAGAGGACGTCACCGCCCGCCCCGGTCACCGCGAGTCCGGTGGCCACGCCCGGCACCGCGGTGCGGCGCTCGGCCGGGTCCTGGGCGGACTCGGGCACGTGGTGCGGGCGCCCGATCAGGCCGCGCAGGTCCGCGTCGGTCACCGTGAACGGCAGCTCGCGGTCGCCCAGTTCGTGCTGGGCCGCGACCTTGCGGAGCAGCCGGGCGACGGCCCGCTCCAGATTCCGTACGCCCGCCTCGCGGGTGTACTCGCCGGCCAGCTTGCGCAGCGCCGACTCCTCCAAGGTGACCTCGTCCGTCTCCAGACCCGCTCGCTCCAGCTGGCGCGGGAGCAGGTGGTCCCGGGCGATGACGACTTTCTCGTCCTCGGTGTAGCCGTCCAGCCGGACCAGCTCCATACGGTCGAGCAGGGCCTCGGGGATGGCTTCGAGGACGTTGGCGGTGGCCAGGAAGACGACGTCGCTGAGGTCGAGCTCGACCTCCAGGTAGTGGTCGCGGAAGGTGTGGTTCTGCGCGGGGTCGAGGACTTCGAGGAGGGCGGCGGCGGGGTCGCCCCGGAAGTCGGAGCCGACCTTGTCGATCTCGTCGAGCAGGACGACCGGGTTCATCGAACCGGCCTCCTTGATCGCCCGCACGATCCGTCCGGGGAGCGCGCCCACGTACGTACGCCGGTGGCCCCGGATCTCCGCCTCGTCCCGGACACCGCCGAGCGCGACGCGGACGAACTTACGGCCCATTGCGTGCGCGACGGACTCCCCGAGCGAGGTCTTGCCGACGCCGGGCGGGCCCACCAGGGCGAGCACGGCACCGCCGCGACGCCCGCCGACGACCCCCAGCCCCCGGTCGGCACGCCGCTTGCGCACCGCGAGGTACTCGGTGATCCGCTCCTTCACATCGGCGAGACCGGCGTGCTCGGCGTCCAGGACCTCCTGGGCGCCGCGGATGTCGTAGGCGTCCTCGGTCCGCTCGGTCCACGGCAGTTCGAGGACGGTGTCCAGCCAGGTGCGGATCCACGACCCCTCAGGAGACTGGTCGCTGGACCGCTCCAGCTTCTCGACCTCCTTGAGCGCGGCCGTCCGGACGTGCTCGGGCAGATCGGCGGCCTCGACGCGGGCCCGGTAGTCGTCGGACTCGTCCTCCGGGTCGCCGTTGAGCTCGGAGAGCTCCTTGCGTACGGCGTCCAGCTGGCGGCGCAGCAGGAACTCGCGCTGCTGCTTGTCCACGCCCTCCTGGACGTCCTTGGCGATGGACTCGGCGACATCCTGCTCGGCGAGGTGCTCGCTCAGCCACTGGGTGGCGAGCTTCAGCCGCGTGACCGGGTCCACGGTCTCCAGGAGCTGCACCTTCTGCCCGGTGGTGACGAACGGCGAGTATCCGGAGTTGTCGGCGAGCGCGGAGATGTCGTCGATCTGCTGGACCCGGTCCACGACCTGCCAGGCGCCGCGCTTCTTCAGCCAGCTGGTGGCGAGCGCCTTGTACTCCTTGACGAGCTCGGCGGCGGAGCCGGGCAGCGGCTCGGGCACGACGACGTCGAGCACGGTCCCCTCGACCCACAGCGCCCGCCCCGGCCCACTGGTCCCGGCCCCGATCCGGACCCGGTCACGGGCCCGGATGAGCGCCCCCGGGTCCCCGTCGCTCAGGCGTCCGACCTGCTCGACGGTCCCCAGGACACCGGTCCCCGTGTACGTCCCGTCGATCCGCGGGACCAGCAGCACCTCGGGCTTCCCGCCGCCGGGACGGGCGGCGGCCTGCGCGGCCTCGACGGCGGCGCGCACCTCGGTGTCGGACAGGTCCAGCGGCACCACCATGCCGGGCAGGACGACCTCGTCGTCGAGCGGCAGCACGGGCAGGTCGATCGGTGTGAACGCCTTGGACTCGGTAGTCATGATCTCCCCTTCGGCAGGCAAGTTGAGCTATGTGGACTCAATGCTTGTGAGCCGCCGAATGTTCCCCGAGCGGTGTTCGCTGTGAGCGATCAAGACCTGGAAGCCTGGTGAGCCCCCTGTCCACGGGAGCGTCGGACGCGGAACGGCTATTCCCGGGGCCGGTCTCCCGCCCTGGTGAACCTCCGGGTGAATCTCCTGGTGAACCCGTGAACCGGATAGCGTCCGCCCGTCGATAGGGAGGGTGTGAGGCTGTTGCGCCCTGCGGGGGGAGACCGGAATGACGGTACGGAGGCGGAGAGCGACGACGCGGCGTTGGTGCGCGCCGTCGCGGGCGGGGACGCGGAGGCGCTGGGCGCGCTCTACGACCGGCACGCCGGGTGGCTGCACGCCCGGCTCGCCCGGCGGTGCGCGGACGCGGAGACCGTGCGCGAAGTGCTCCAGGACACCTTCGTGACCGTGTGGCGCTCCGCCGGCTCGCACCGGGGCGCGCAGGTCGGCGGGTGGCTGTGGGTGATCGCCTCCCGCCGGCTCGTCGACACCCTGCGGGCGGGCGCCCGCGCCGACCGGGCACCGGGCCCGGCCCCGGAGACCGTCGCCCCCTCCGCCGAGGACCGGGTGCTGGCGGGCCTGGAGTACGGGGACGTGGGCACCGCGCTGGCCGGGATCTCGCCGGAGCTGCGCGAGGTCCTGCGCGCCACGGTCGTGGACGGGCTGTCGACGAGGGAGGCGGCCGCGCTGCTCGGCATCCCCGAGGGCACGGTCAAGACCCGGGCGATGCGGGCCCGGCGTGAGCTGCGGGACGCACTGGAACGGCTGACGCCGGACGGCGAAGCGCTGGGAGGCACGGCATGAGGCGAGGGCGTTCGGGCCTGGGGCACCACTGGCACGTGGACGGGGAGCTGGCCGCGCGGTACGCCGCCGGTACGGCTGCCGAGAGCGATGCGTGGTCGCTGGAGAAGCACGTCGAGGCGTGCGGCGCCTGCGCGGCCGTGGTCTCGTCGGCCGTCCGGGCGGGGCCGGAGACGGGCCCGCTGCTGGCCTCCATCCGGGCGGCGGTGCTGGAGCGGGCTGTCCGGGAACCGCGCGAGAGCGTCGGCTCCCGGGCGTACGCCGACAACGGCACCGGCCCGGCCATCGGCGCCAGCACAGGCGCGGGAACCACCACCACCGTGACAGGCGCGGGGACCACGGGGGTGCCCCCGCGCCTGTCACGGGCCGCCCGGGTCGTGTGGGCCGCCGGGCCCGCCCTGCGGGGGGCCTGGCTGGTGGCGCTCGTCGCCGTCGCCCTCGGGGCCGTCGCCCTGTCGTACGGGGCCGGGCTCGGGGCCTCGGTGCGGCCGTTGCTGCTGGTGACGGCGCCGGTGCTGCCGCTCGCCGGGGTGGCCCTGTCCTACGGGCTGCACGCCGATCCGCTGTACGAGATCGCCACCTCGACCCCGTCCGGCGGGCTGCGGCTGCTGCTGACCCGGGCCGCCGCCGTCCTCGCGGTGAGCGTCCCGGCGCTGACCCTGGCCGGGGCCGTGCTGCCGGTCGCGGCGGGCGGCCCGGGGGCGGCCGCCTGGCTGCTGCCGGGGCTGGCGCTGACGCTCGCCGCGCTCGCGCTGGGCAGTTTCGTCGGCGGCCGCCGGGGGGCGGCCGCCGTCGGGGCCGCCTGGCTGGCGTTCGTCGTCGCCCCCGCCGCCGCCGGCGGGCCGGCCGGGGCCGCGCTGATGGCGGGGGCCTCCCCGTACTTCGCCGGCCCCGCCGTCCAGAGCGGCTGGGCCGCCGGGGCCGTGGCGTGCGCGCTGCTGCTCGCCGCCCGCCGCCGATCCTTCGACCATCTGGAGACGCCGTGAGCGCCAAAGTGACCGGGCTGACCGTCCGGCACCGCAGGAACACCGCCCTGGACGCCGTGGACCTGGACTTCGCTCCGGGTGTGCACGGACTGCTCGGGCCCAACGGGGCGGGCAAGACGTCCCTGATCCGGGTGCTGGCCACGGTCTCGCCCCCGGACGCCGGGCAGGTGGAGCTGCTGGGCAGCGAGGTCGGCCGGGGAGCCGATCACCGCGAGCGCGCCTCCGTACGGCGCCGGCTCGGCTATCTGCCCCAGGAGTTCGGCTACTACCCGGGGTTCACCGTCCGCGAGTTCGTCGGCTACGTGGCCTGGCTCAAGGAGATGGACGGGGCGGGGGTCGCGGCGGCGGTGGAACGGGCCGTGGACCGGGTCGGCCTCGGCGACCGGATCGACGCCAAGGTGAAGACCCTCTCCGGCGGCATGGTGCGCCGGGTCGGCATCGCCCAGGCGATCGTCAACGAACCCGCGCTCCTGCTGCTGGACGAGCCGACCGCAGGTCTCGACCCGGAGCAGCGCGTGGAGTTCCGGGCCCTGCTGCGGGAGGTGGGCCTGACCTCCACGGTGATCGTCTCCACGCATCTGGTCGAGGACGTCGCGGCGGCCTGCTCCGACGTGACCCTGATCGAGGCGGGCCGGATCGCCTACCGGGGCACCACCGCCGACCTGATCGAACTGGGCGACGCGGCGGACGGGCTCGGCGGCAACCCGATCGAGCGCGGCTACACCGCCGCCCTGCGCGCCCACCGTACGGCGGTGGGGGCATGACGGACACGTTGAGCCCGCCGGAGCCCACCGCCCCGGCCGCCGCCCCGCCCCGTATCGGCCATCCGGCGCGTGCGGCGTTCCGGGCCGAGCTGCGGCGCGGGATCGCCCCCTGGGTCGCACCCGCCATGGCCCTCACCATCGCCGTACCGATGATCAGCAAAGCCGCCCAGTGGCAGGGCAGCTGGGGCGAGACGCAGGGGCTGCTGCATTCGCTGACCACCTTGATCGGCGGCCCGCTGGCGGCGGCCGCCGGGTGCTGGCAGGGCGGCCGGGAGCACCGGCGCAGAACCGTCGGGCTGTGCCTCTCGGTGCCTCGCTCGCGGGCGGCGCAGCTGATGATGGCGGCGCTGCCGGTCGCGGTGTGGGTGGTCGTCGGCCACCTGGTGGCCGTGGCGGGGGTGCTGGCCGCCAGCTGGCCGTACGCCGGGGCCGGCGGCCCCTCGGTGGGCATGATCGTCCTGGATGCCTGGTTCTCGGTGTGTGCCGTGTTCACCGGGTTCGTGGTGGGGCGCGTGTGCCGGTGGCGGCTGGCCGCGCCGGTGCTCGCGGCGGTCACGTACCTCGTCCTGGGCGCCCCGACGTACACCTCCTCCGACCTCCGCTTCCTGAACCCGGCCGAGCAGTATTTCCTGGCCGACCGGGTGCCGGTGGCCTGGTTCGTGCCCGTGATGGTCCTGTGGACGGGCGCTCCGGTGCTCGCCCTGGTCACCGGGTACGCCGTGCGGCGCCGGTTCCTCGCGCTCGTCCCCCTGGTGGCCGCCGCCGTCGTCGCGCCCCTGATCGTGAGCAGCGGTGATGACGTGTTCCGGGAGGACCCGGTGGCGGAGAAGCTGATCTGTACGGAGGCGGTGCCGCAGGTCTGTGTGGGCGGGCTCGACGGCCCGCTGCTGTCCCCGGCGTCCGACGCCCTGGCCGGGCTGGTCTCCCGCCTGGAGGGGGTACCGGGTGCGCCTGTGCGGTACGTCCAGACCTCCGACAGCCGGCGGCTCCCGCCGGACACCTCCCGGCTGCCCTACACGTCCCGCGGCTGGACGGTGGTGCGTGACCGGATCGCCGATCCCGCCGGGTACGCCCGGGAGACGGCGCACTTTCTCACCGAACGCGACTGCCCTGAGTCCGTGACGGAGGGGGTGGAGGAAGACCCTGCCACCGTACGCATGCGGGAGACCGACGACGCCGTGGTGCACTGGCTGGCCCCCTGGGGCAGTTCGATGCTCGACCCGGCCCGGGGCGCCGTGTATCTGAACCGGCTCACCGCCATGGGCGACACCGAGCGCCGGGCCTGGCTGGGCCGCTATCTGGCCACCCGTACGAGTTGCGACCCGAAGGCGGTGCCGGCGCTGTGACGACCGTACGACTGGGGCTGCCTGTGCTCTACCTGCGCTCCCGGGCCCTGCCGGCGACCCTCGCCGCGCTGGCGGCCACCGCCGTGCTCGCCGCGTGGGCCGCCGACTGGCTCCAGGACCGTCCGGAGTTCGACCACACGGCCCGCGTCCCGGTCCTCGCGCTCGCCCCGCTGCTCGCCGCCGCCGCGATCGGCACCGGGCTCCTCTCGCACACCGAGGAGCTGGACCGCACGGCCGTACGCCGCTGGTGGCCCCGGCGGCTGACGTACCTGCTGGCCCTCACCGCGCTCACCGCCGGGGCCCTGGCGGTGGCCGTGCCGGGTCATCCGGAGCATTTCGGCGCCCCGGCGATGGTCCGCAACGTGGTGGGCGCGACGGGGGTGACGGCGGCGGCGGCCGCGCTCCTGGGGGCCCGGGCGAGCTGGCTGCCGATGACGGTCTACGGGGGCGCGGTCTATCTGGCCGCGCCCCGGACGCCGGGCGGGGCGGCGGCGTACTGGGCGTGGCCGATGCAGCCGGGGCCGGAGGTGGCGGCCTGGGTGACGGCCGGGACGGCGTACGTGGTGGGGGCGGCGCTCCTGGCACTGCGCGGCCCCCGCCCGGACCGCGATCACGCCAAGGGGTGGCCCTCCTAGAATCCGGTCCATGGAACCCGACACCCAGACCTACACCTGCGCCATGGTTCCCCCCGCGCCCGTCACCCTCGACCGCCGCGAAGGCCCCTTCGGTGAGGTCGTCCTGCGGGAGCGCGGGGAGCACTTCGAGATCATCGCCAACGGCTGCTTCCTGATGGACACCTCCGACGGGCGCTCCGAGCGGCTGCTGATCGATGCCGCTCTGGGCGCCCTGCCCGCCGGCCGGACCGGCCCGTCGGTGCTGATCGGCGGGCTCGGGGTGGGCTTCTCGCTGGTGCGGGCCGCCGAGGAGGAGCGCTGGGGGCGGATCGTGGTCGTGGAGCGGGAGCAGGCCATCGTCGGCTGGCACCGGCAGGGCCCGCTGGACCGGATCTCCGGGGCGGCGCTGGCCGACCCCCGGACCGAGGTCGTGCACACGGATCTGGTCGCCCACCTCCGTACCGCCACGGAGCGTTACGACGCGCTCTGCCTGGACATCGACAACGGTCCCGACTGGACCGTCACGGAGGACAACGGGAGCCTCTACTCCCCCACCGGTCTGGCCCACTGCCACGACCGGCTGACCCCGGGCGGAGTGCTCGCCGTCTGGTCCGCGCAGCCGTCCCCGGCCTTCGAACAGGCGTTGCGGAATGCCGGTTTCAGCGGGGTTAGGACCGAAGAAGTGACTGTTGCCCGAGGTGTGCCGGACGTGGTCCATCTCGCATCGAGAAGCCACTGAGGGGCCACCTGAGGGCCCTGGAAGCCCCCTCCCGGTATGTACGGGTCCGGTGGGAGACGGGGCAACCTTCACAAGGCCGACGATCCGCCGCCCCGCCGGAGCCGAACTCACACCCCTGGGGCAACACCCTGCGTAGCCGGGAGCCCTCCGCTGCCTTTACGCTGCTGACCGGCACATAGGGATCACCCACGAAATCCACGAGCGAAGACCGTGCCTTGCGGGGGTTCGTTCCCCGCGAGAGCGGGCAGGGGCGGGGCGATGGAACAGACACACACCACCCACAACGGCGTCGCGGCCACCCCAGGGGCTCAACGCCGGGTGCTGGTGGTCGAGGACGACGCCACGATCGTCGACGCCATTGCCGCGCGCCTGCGGGCGGAGGGCTTTCTGGTGCAGACCGCGCTGGACGGGCCCGCGGCCGTCGACGCGGCCGAGGCGTGGCAGCCCGATCTGATGGTGCTCGACATCATGCTTCCCGGCTTCGACGGCCTGGAGGTCTGCCGCCGGGTGCAGGCGACGCGCCCGGTGCCGGTGCTGATGCTCACCGCGCGCGACGACGAGACCGACATGCTGGTCGGGCTCGGGGTCGGCGCCGACGACTACATGACCAAGCCGTTCTCCATGCGGGAGCTGGCCGCCCGGGTGCACGTCCTGCTGCGGCGGGTGGAGCGGGCCGCGCTGGCCGCCGTCACCCCGCGCAGCGGGATACTGCGCCTCGGCGAGCTGGAGATCGACCACGCGCAGCGCCGGGTCCGGGTGCGCGCCGAGGACGTCCACCTCACGCCGACCGAGTTCGACCTGCTGGTCTGCCTGGCGAACACCCCGCGCGCGGTGCTCTCCCGGGAGCAGCTGCTGGCCGAGGTCTGGGACTGGGCGGACGCCTCGGGCACCCGTACGGTCGACAGCCACATCAAGGCGCTGCGCCGCAAGATCGGCGCCGAGCGGATCCGTACGGTGCACGGCGTCGGTTACGCCCTGGAGACCCCGGCCCCATGACCCGGCCAGGGTCGGGGATGCGGCCCTTCTCCATCAAGGCCAAGCTCGGCACGCTGGTCGTGGTCTCGGTGTTCATCACGACCGGGCTGCTGATCGTGGCCCTGCGGACCCGGACCGAGTTCCAGTTCATCACCGTGTTCTCGGTGATCGCGACGCTGCTGATCACGCAGTTCGTGGCGCACGGGCTGACCGCGCCGCTGGACGAGATGCGGGCGGTGGCCCGGTCGATCTCGCACGGCGACTACACGCGCCGGGTGAGCGGCGCCGGGCGGCGGGACGAGCTGGGCGACCTGGCCCAGACGATCAACCGCATGGCGGACGACCTGGAGGCGGAGGACCGGCACCGCAAGGAGCTGGTCGCCAACGTCTCCCACGAGCTGAGGACGCCCATCGCTGCGCTGCGGGCCGTGCTGGAGAACGTGGTGGACGGGGTCTCGGCCGCCGATCCCGAGACGATGCGCACGGCGCTGAAGCAGACGGAGCGGCTCGGCCGGCTGGTGGAGACGCTGCTGGACCTGTCCCGGCTGGACAACGGGGTGGTGACGCTCAAGGCGCGCCGCTTCGAGGTGTGGCCGTATCTCTCGGGCGTACTGAAAGAGGCCAATCTCGCCGCCTCTCAGCGACGCCTGTCGTCGGGATCGGGCAACCACTCCCGTACGGACGTCCACCTCCATCTGGACGTCTCGCCGCCGGAGCTCACCGCGCACGCGGACGCCGAGCGGCTGCACCAGGTGGTGGCCAACCTCATCGACAACGCGGTCAAGCACAGCCCGCCGCACGGCCGGGTGACGGTCCTGGCGCGGCGCGGGGCGTACCCGGAGTCGCTGGAGCTGGAGGTCATCGACGAGGGTCCCGGCATCCCGGAGGCGGAGCGGTACCGGGTCTTCGAGCGGTTCAACCGGGGCCAGGCCCCCTCACCGCACGGTCCGGGCAGCGACGGCGGTACGGGACTGGGGCTCGCGATCGCCCACTGGGCGGTGGATCTGCACGGCGGCCGGATCGGCGTGGCCGAATCCGCTCGGGGCTGCCGCATCCAGGTCACCCTCCCGGGGCTGTCCGAGCGACGCGGTTGACGACACGGCGAGACGTCGTTGACATAAGGTCGAACCGGAAGGGCACGTTCTCCGTGTCCAGCCCGAAGGGGATCTCTAGGGGATACGGTCAGATGGCCGTATCCACGGTCCTGCGTACCCGAAGTGCAGTGGAACCTCGCTTGTTTCCCGCCATTTCCTGCGCCGAAACCCGCGTTGCGATGTGATGTGCACGACGAAGCACCGGCCCGGTCTGCAAGGAACGGTTTGGGGGGCGTAGCCTTGATTTCCGCTGTCCATCACCTTGTGAAGCGGAAGAGGGCGGTTGCCGCCGTGTCGTCTCAGTCCCCCAGTAACTCGAGCATCTCGACCGACCAAGCCAGCCCGGGCACCAACCCGGCCGCCGCTTTCGGCGCCAATGAGTGGCTCGTCGACGAGATCTACCAGCAGTACCTCCAGGATCCCAGTTCGGTCGATCGCGCCTGGTGGGACTTCTTCGCCGACTACAAGCCGGGTTCCTCCGGCACGGCGGACAAGCCCGTTCCCGGCGCCGCAGCCTCGGGGGCTGCGGCGACCGAGACCCCGGCCGCCGCCGCACCGGCGCAGGCCGCGGCTCCGGCCACCACCGCAGCCGCTCCGGCTCCGGCGAAGGCGGCCCCGGCCAAGGCCGAGCAGGCCGAGGCCAAGGCCGCCCCGGCTCCGGCCCCGGCGAAGCCCGCGGCAGCGAAGCCCGCCACCGCGCCCGCCAAGGCCAAGCCGAAGGCCGACGACTCCACCGAAGCCCCGGCCGGCCCCGAGTACGTGACGCTGCGCGGCCCCTCGGCCGCCGTCGCGAAGAACATGAACGCCTCGCTGGAGCTGCCGACGGCCACGTCCGTCCGCGCGGTCCCGGTGAAGCTGCTCTTCGACAACCGCATCGTCATCAACAACCACCTCAAGCGCGCCCGTGGCGGGAAGATCTCCTTCACGCACCTCATCGGGTACGCGATGGTGCAGGCCCTCAAGGCCATGCCGTCGATGAACTACTCCTTCGCGGTGAAGGACGGCAAGCCGACCCTGGTCAAGCCGGAGCACGTCAACCTCGGTCTCGCCATCGACCTGGTGAAGCCGAACGGCGACCGCCAGCTGGTCGTCGCGGCCATCAAGAAGGCCGAGACGCTCAACTTCTTCGAGTTCTGGCAGGCGTACGAGGACATCGTCCGGCGCGCCCGCATCGGCAAGCTCGGCATGGACGACTTCTCCGGCGTCACCGCCTCGCTGACCAACCCCGGCGGGATCGGCACCGTCCACTCGGTGCCCCGCCTGATGCCCGGACAGGGCCTCATCATGGGCGTCGGCGCGATGGACTACCCGGCGGAGTTCCAGGGCACCTCCCAGGACACCCTGAACAAGCTCGGCATCTCGAAGGTCATGACGCTCACGTCGACCTACGACCACCGGGTCATCCAGGGCGCCGCCTCCGGCGAGTTCCTGCGGGTCCTGAGCCAGCTGCTGCTCGGCCAGAACGACTTCTACGACGAGATCTTCAAGGCCCTGCGCATCCCGTACGAGCCGGTCCGCTGGCTCACGGACATCGACGCGTCGCACGACAACGACGTGACGAAGGCCGCGCGGGTCTTCGAGCTGATCCACTCCTACCGGGTCCGCGGCCACGTCATGGCCGACACCGACCCGCTGGAGTACCGCCAGCGCAAGCACCCCGACCTCGACATCACCGAGCACGGCCTCACCCTGTGGGACCTGGAGCGGGACTTCGCGGTCGGCGGGTTCGCCGGCAAGTCGATGATGAAGCTCCGCGACATCCTCGGCGTGCTGCGTGAGTCGTACTGCCGCACCACCGGCATCGAGTTCATGCACATCCAGGACCCGAAGCAGCGCAAGTGGCTCCAGGACCGCGTGGAGCGGCCCCGCACCCAGCAGCCCGAGCGCGAGGAGCAGCTGCGCATCCTGCGCCGGCTGAACGCGGCCGAGGCGTTCGAGACGTTCCTGCAGACCAAGTACGTCGGTCAGAAGCGGTTCTCGCTGGAGGGCGGCGAGTCCGTCATCCCGCTGCTCGACGCGGTCATCGACTCCGCAGCCGAGGCCCGCCTCGACGAGGTCGTCATCGGCATGGCCCACCGTGGCCGGCTGAACGTGCTGGCGAACATCGTCGGCAAGTCGTACGCGCAGATCTTCCGCGAGTTCGAGGGCAACCTCGACCCGCGCTCGATGCACGGCTCCGGCGACGTCAAGTACCACCTGGGCGCCGAGGGCACCTTCACCGGTCTGGACGGCGAGCAGATCAAGGTCTCGCTGGCCGCCAACCCCTCGCACCTGGAGGCGGTCGACCCGGTCCTGGAGGGCATCGCCCGCGCCAAGCAGGACATCATCAACAAGGGCGGCACGGACTTCACGGTCCTGCCGATCGCGCTCCACGGCGACGCGGCCTTCGCGGGCCAGGGCGTCGTCGCCGAGACGCTCAACATGTCGCAGCTGCGCGGCTACCGCACCGGCGGCACCGTGCACGTGGTGATCAACAACCAGGTCGGCTTCACCGCCGCCCCGGAGTCCTCGCGCTCCTCGATGTACGCCACCGACGTGGCGCGCATGATCGAGGCGCCGATCATCCACGTCAACGGCGACGACCCGGAGGCCGTGGTCCGCGTCGCGCGGCTCGCCTTCGAGTTCCGGCAGGCGTTCAACAAGGACGTCGTGATCGACCTCATCTGCTACCGCCGCCGCGGTCACAACGAGGGCGACAACCCGGAGTTCACCAACCCTCAGATGTACACCCTGATCGACAAGAAGCGCTCGGTGCGCAAGCTCTACACCGAGTCCCTCATCGGTCGCGGCGACATCACGCTGGAAGAGGCGGAGCAGGCGCTCCAGGACTTCCAGGGTCAGCTGGAGAAGGTCTTCGCCGAGGTCCGCGAGGCCACCTCGCAGCCGGCCGCCCCGCACATCCCGGAGCCGCAGGCCGCCTTCCCGGTCGCCGTGGAGACCGCGGTCTCCGCCGAGGTCGTGAAGCGGATCGCCGAGTCCCAGGTCAACATCCCCGAGTCGATCACCGTCCACCCCCGTCTGATGCCGCAGATGCAGCGTCGCGCGGCCTCGGTGGAGAACGGCACGATCGACTGGGGCATGGGCGAGACCCTGGCCATCGGTTCGCTGCTGATGGAGGGCACCCCGGTCCGGCTCGCCGGCCAGGACAGCCGCCGCGGCACGTTCGGCCAGCGCCACGCGGTGCTGGTGGACCAGGTCACCGGCGAGGACTACACCCCGCTGCTGTACCTCACCGAGGACCAGGCCCGTTACAACGTCTACGACTCGCTGCTCAGCGAGTACGCGGCGATGGGCTTCGAGTACGGCTACTCGCTGGCCCGCCCGGAGTCGCTGGTCATCTGGGAGGCCCAGTTCGGTGACTTCGTCAACGGCGCCCAGACCGTCGTGGACGAGTTCATCTCCTCGGCCGAGCAGAAGTGGGGCCAGACCTCCGGCGTCACGCTGCTGCTGCCGCACGGCTACGAGGGCCAGGGCCCGGACCACAGCTCCGCCCGCCCCGAGCGCTTCCTCCAGATGTGCGCGCAGGACAACATGACGGTCGCGATGCCGACCCTGCCGTCGAACTACTTCCACCTGCTGCGCTGGCAGGTGCACAACCCGCACCACAAGCCGCTGATCGTCTTCACCCCGAAGTCGATGCTGCGTCTGAAGGCCGCGGCGTCGAAGATCGAGGAGTTCACCGTCGGCGGCTTCCGCCCGGTGATCGGCGACGACAGCGTCAAGGCGGAGAACGTCCGCAAGGTCGTGTTCGTCTCGGGCAAGCTCTACTACGACCTGGACGCCGAGCGGGAGAAGCGCGGCGACACGGAGACCGCGATCATCAGGCTGGAGCGCCTGTACCCGCTGCCGGGTGCGGAGATCCAGGCCGAGATCGCCAAGTACCCGAACGCCGAGAAGTACCTCTGGGCCCAGGAGGAGCCGGCCAACCAGGGTGCGTGGCCGTTCATCGCGCTCAACCTGATCGACCACCTGGACCTGGCCGTCGGCGCGGACGTGCCGCACGGCGAGCGCCTGCGCCGTATCTCGCGGCCGCACGGCTCGTCCCCGGCGGTCGGCTCGGCCAAGCGTCACCAGGCGGAGCAGACGCAGCTGGTCAACGAGGTCTTCGAGGCCTGAGGACCGTCACGGCCGTACGGCCTGTTCGTACGTCACCGAGGCCCGGTTCCGCGCTTGTCGCGGGGCCGGGCCTCCGGCGTTCCGGGGGCTGCCTGAGCCTCGTTATCCTGTGCGCATGTACTTCACGGACCGTGGCATCGAGGAACTGGAGAAGCGGCGCGGCGAGGAGGAGGTCACCTTCGAGTGGCTCGCCGAGCAGCTGCGGACGTTCGTCGATCTCAACCCCGACTTCGAGGTGCCGGTCGAGCGCCTCGCGACCTGGCTGGCCCGGCTGGACGACGAGGACGACGAGGACGCGTAAGCCGTCTAGCGGTCTTCGGTAGCCGCCCGGGCCCGGTGGTAGGCGAGCCCCAGCGCGCCCTGCGCCAGGAGTACGGCTCCCGCGGCCGCCCATCCCCCGCTGCGGCGGCGGGCGCCCCACAGCAGCAGCGGGAGCCCGGCCGCGAGCTGGGCGGCGGCGATGGCCCGGGCCCGGGGGCCGCGCACCCAGGGGCCGAGGCTGCTGCTCTCCACCGCGTCGAGCTCGACCCGTACGGCATCGCGCCACCCGGCCCACTCGACGCGCTCCACCCCGCGCTGCACCGCCGCCACACTGCGCAGCCGGTCGGCGCTCTCGCCCGGGCCGAGCCCGGTCGGCAGGGCGAGTCCCGTACGGGTCAGGACCGCGAGCAGGCCGCGCAGCCGGGCCTCGGCGTCCGACTCCGGGTCGGGCCGGGTCAGCTCCTCCAGCTCCTGGAGGTCCAGTACGGGATCGAGGCCGAGCCGGGCCGCGAAGGTGCGCATCGCCTCGTCCTCGCCCACGGGTGTGCCGTCGGTCAGCCAGACGTAGCCGACGGGGCGGCGGAATCCGGCGGCGAGGGTGTAGCCGGCCCGGTCGGCGTCCCACCACAGGGCGAGCACCGGCCAGCTGGAGCCGACGGCCAGGGCGGTGGCCCAGCCGCCGAGGACCCGGTCGACCGGCTCGGGGTCACCGCCGCCGGAGAGGCCGGCGCCCCGCCAGGGCTTCCCCTCCGGAACGAGAACGCTCCACTCCTCGCCCGCGCGCGTCAGCAGCATCTGCTCGCGCAGCAGGTGGGCGAGCGGCCGTACGGTCTCGGGGTCGGCGCGGCACAGCAGGAGCGCCCCCGTGGATGTCGCGTTCATGGGCCACACGCTAGGCCAATTTGCCCCACCCTGATGGTTTTTGTTCCTCTTTTCGCCACCTGAGGTGTCCAGAGGGTGCCCATGGATGGCGCTTGACTTCCCCCATCCGCGATATATCGTGTTCCTCGCGAGACGCGATATGTTGCGTTGCTGTTCTCTCCGGGAGGTCCTGTCCATGGCTGTGTCGAAGCGGACCGTCGCCGAGCCGCAGAAGCTCACGTTCGACGACCCGGTGACCTCGCTCCACGTCCGCGTCGTCGGCGGCACCGTCAACGTGGTCGGCACCGATGAGCCGGGCGCCCGGCTGGAGGTCTCCGCCATCGAGGGGCCGCCGCTCCTCGTCACCCACGAGGACGGCCGCCTGACCGTGGCGTACGAGGACCTCCCCTGGCAGGACCTCCTACGCTGGCTCGACCCCCAAGGGCGCCGCCGCAGCGCGGTCGTCTCGCTCGTCGTGCCGGCCGGCGCCTCGGTGGAGGTGGGCGTGGTCGGCGCCGGGGCCGTCGTCTCCGGGATCGGCGGCCGCACCGACGTACGCGGCATCACCGGCGACATCGCGCTCGTCGGCCTGACCGGCGCCGTCCGCGGGGACTCCGTCTCGGGCAGCCTGGAGGCCCAGAGCGTCACCGGGGACCTGCGCTTCCACTCCGTGAACGGTGATCTGACGGTGGTGGACGGGGCGGGTGCCTCGGTCCGGGCCGAGTCGATCAGCGGGGACATGGTGCTGGACGTCGACCCCTCGGGGAAGCCCACCGACATCCGGCTGACCACGGTCTCCGGCGCGATCGCGATCCGGCTGCCGCACCCGGCGGACGCCCGGGTCGAGGCCAACACCGCGAGCGGGACCGTCTCCAACGCCTTCGAGGACCTCCGGGTCGGCGGGCAGTGGGGCGCGAAGAAGATCACCGGCACGCTCGGCGCCGGCACGGGGACCCTGCGGGCGACGACCGTGTCCGGTTCGATCGCCCTGCTGCGCAGGCCCCCGGCCGAGGACGACACGCACGGTGCCGAGCCGACCGGAAAGGTTCTCTGACATGGCCCCCGTATTCGCCCACGGCCGACTGCGCCTGTATCTGCTCAAGCTCCTGGACGAGGCCCCGCGCCACGGCTACGAGGTGATCCGCCTCCTGGAGGAGCGCTTCCAGGGCCTGTACGCCCCCTCCGCGGGCACCGTCTACCCCCGGCTGGCCAAGCTGGAGGCCGAGGGCCTGGTCACCCACGCCACCGAGGGCGGCCGCAAGGTCTACTCGATCACGGACGCCGGACGCGCCGAGCTGGCGGGCCGCAGCGGCGAACTGGCCGACCTGGAGCTGGAGATCCGCGACTCCCTCGCCGAGCTGGCCGCCGAGATCCGCGACGACGTGCGCGGGGCCGCGGGCCGGCTCCGCAGCGACATGCGGGCGGCCGCCTCCGAGACCCGTACGGACCAGGGCAAGCAGTCCTCCCCCTTCGGGGACCTGGGCGACTTCGGGGACTTCGGCAACCTGGGCGACCTCACGGACAGCAAGGCGTGGCGCGCGGCCAAGGAGGAGGCGCGCCGGGCCAAGGAGGAGTGGCAGGAGCAGGCACGCCGGGCGAAGGACGAGTCCCGCCGCGCCCGCGAGGAGGCCCAGCAGGCCCGCCGCCAGGCCAAGGAGGCGCAGGACCGGGCCCGCGAGCAGATGCAGAACGCCGCCCGCCAGGTGCAGGAGCACTTCGCCCGGGGCGACTGGCCCGCCGGTGTACGGGAGGGGCTGGCCGAGATCACCGGGCAGCTCGGCGGATTCGCGCGGGCGGGCGGCTGGTCCTCGTTCGGCAGGCCCGGACCGTCCGAGGCCACGGAGACCGCTGAGGCCACCGAGGCCACCGAGGCCCGTGAGTCCGCGTCCGCCTCCGACTGGGGCACGGACGTCCCGGTCACGGATGACCCGGCCCGCGACCTGGACCGCCTGCTGGACCGGTTCCGCGACACCGTACGGGACACCGCCCGCGACCACGGGGTGACGGGGGACCAGCTGGCCGAGGCCCGCGGCCACCTGGGCGCGGCGGCGGCGCGGATCGAGGCGCTGCTGACGCCGGAGGGCGACGAGAAGGGCTGAGGAGAGTGGGCGGGGGCATGTGCAGGCCCGCCCCCGCCCCCGCCCCCGCTGTTGGCGCCCTCACCCCGCCTTGGCGTGCCCCTGCCCGTCGGCCTCGGGCCCGTACAGCGCGCGGTGCACGGTCGCGTACGTCGCCCCGTGCTCGGCGAGGACGTCGGCGACGGTTCCGGGGGCCGCCGTGAGCGCCAGGAGCAGGTGCTCCTCGCCGATGAAGCGGTCGCCGCGCCCGAGGGCGACCCGTAGCGACTTCTCCAGGATGCTCTTCGCCCCCGGGGTGAAGGGGCGGTGGCCCGACCACCACCGGCGGCTGCCTCGGCCGGCGTCGAGAGCGCCCTCCCCGTGAGCCCCTTCGACCCGGCCCACGATGGCGTCGACGTCGATCCCGATCCCCGCGAGGGCCTCGGTGTCGGCCTTCGTCAGCCCGCCCCGGCGGCGGGCCTCGGTGAAGGAGGCGTCGAGGGAGGCGCGGCGGCCGCTCAGTCCGAGGGCGGCGAGGGCGAAGGAGGCCCGGCTGCCTTCCTGTTCCAGCAGGGCGAGCAGCAGATGTTCCTCGGTGACCGATCCGGCCCCGGTGCGCTCCGCCTGCGCCACGGCTCCCTTGACGGTCGCGCGGGCCCCTTGGGTGAACCGTTCGAACATCAGCGCCTCCCGTACTTCTTGTGCACGGCCTGCCGGCTGACACCCAGCTCGGCGGCGATCTCCTGCCACGACCATCCCTGGACGCGGGCACTGCGTACCTGTACGGCTTCGAGCTGCTCCAGCAGCCGCCGCAGCGCTGCCACCGCCCGCAGCCCGACGCGCGGGTCGCGGTCACCGGCGCGTGCGGCCAGATCCGTTGCTTCGGTCATGGTGTCAACGTACATTGACACGCGAGTGCCGTCAATCAAAGTTGACAACATCGTCCGCGAGCCGGGCGTGCCGCTCGACGTCGTACCGCACGTCGCCGTAGCGCAGCTTGCCCCGCTCGATCCCCTCGGGCGCGAACCCGGCCCGTACGGCGACCCGGCACGAGGCGGGGTTGTCGGTGCGGTGGCCCAGCTCCAGCCGGTACAGGCCGAGTTCGCCGAACGCCCAGCGCGCCACCACCCGCACCCCGGCGGGGGCGACGCCCCGGCCGCGCGCCGCCTCGGTGGTCCAGTAGGAGACCCAGCCCGTGTCATGGGCCCGATTGACGGCGCGGACGGCCACGCAGCCGAGCGCCTCGCCCTCCTCCCCCACGACGGCCCAGGAGTAGCCGGTCCTGGCTCCCCTCTCCCGCGTACGGTCCGCGATCCAGGCCAGCGCGTCGGCCCGGTCGGCGACGGGCCGGTCGCTCTGGCGGTCCATCTCGGCCGGGGCGAAGGCGCGGAGTACGGCGGAGGCGTCGGCGGGGAGCCAGGGGCGCAGCAGAAACCCTTCAGGGGCGGTCAGTTCGTCCATACGGGCCAGCCTCCCGCACGGTCACCACCACCTCCGCCCCGGGCCACGCCACCACGGTCAGGCGGCCCCCGTACGGCGCCTTGCCGAGGACGCGGGCGGCCCGGCCGGTGACGGAGACGCGCCAGCCCCGGGAGGAGGGCGGGAGGGACAGCTCCGTGAGGCCCGGGCGGGTGGCCGCACGGTAGGCGAGCCGGTAGGAGCGGGCGGTGGCGTCGTACGTGTCGGAGCGGACCGTGCCCGCGACGGCGGGGGCGTACGGGGTCGCCGTCTGCTCCTTGTTCGTACGGAAGCGGCCGCGCTCGTCGACCGCGCAGTAGCCGCCGCCGTAGCACCAGACGTATCCGGCCCAGCCTGAGCTGTAGCGGTCGAGGGAGGCGACGGCCTCGCGGTAGAAGCGCCCCATGTTGGGGAGGGAGTTGTTGAGCGGCCCCCACTCGCCGACGACCACGGGCATCCGGTGGCGGGCCGGGTAGGCGGTGACGGCGGCCTCGTACGCCTCGATCCAGCCGGCCGACGGGTCGTAGTCCGCGCCCGCCTCCATGGCGGTGTTGTAGAAGTGCGGGGCGTACACGGTCCGGCTGTCGTGGATCCGGCCGAGCCCGGTGGGCACGCCCTCGCCGACGATGGGGGTCGGCTCGACGAAGAGCCAGGTGGTGCGGTCCTTCGCGCGGATGGCCCGGGCGAGCCGGTTGTACATCGGGGTGAGGTGCTCGGCCTCGATGCGGCGGGCGGCGGTCGGCAGGTCCTCGCGCTCGCGCAGCTCCCCCATCGGCTCGTTGATCAGGTCGTAGCCGATGACGGCCCGGTGATCGCGGAACCGTTCGGCGAGGACCTGCCACATGGCCGCCTGGGCGCGGCGCAGGTCGGGGTCCTCGTAGAGGTGGGTGAAGGCCCGCTGGACGGCGGGCTGGAAATACTCGGAGAACCAGTCGTCGGGGTTCGGGGTGAACGGCAGCCCGTCGGTCCTGGTGGCCCATTCCGGGATGCCCCGGTGGCCGAAGGCGGGCCCGAAGACGTCCTGGTGGGCGTCGATGAGGACCTGGATGCGGTGCTGGTGGGCCCAGCCCAGGATGCGCTCGATCTTCCGGAGGTAGCGCTCGCTGTACTGGCCGCGCCGGGGCTCCAGGTCGTCCCAGAAGACCAGCAGCCGGGCGAAGTTGAACCCGTTGGCACTGAGGTCGCGGAAGTGGCGCTCGGTGATGGCGCTCAGTGCTGCCTCGCCCCGGTTCGCCTTGTCCTCGACGTTCCAGCCGCGCAGGGTGAGGGCGCGGCCCCGGCTGTCGGTGAGGGGCGGGATGGCGTGTTCGTACGCCGACGGGGCGGCGGCCTGAGTGGATGCGGGGTGCGCCGAGGCGGCGGGGGCGAGGGCCCCCGCCGCCAGGACGGACGCGACGACAAGTGCTATGAGTGCTCTGCCCATACGCATGGGCGGCATCCCATCAGCAAAGCTGACACTTGTTCAAGTATGAGGCGCTGACTACTTGTGCGGAGTTACTCCGTCGGCCGGAGCACGATCTTCCCGAACTGCTCGCCGTCGGCCAGCCGCTGGAACCCCTCACGGGCCCGGCCCAGCGGCAGCACCTCGTCGATGACCGGCCGCACGCCGGTGGTCGCGCAGAACGCGAGCAGGTCCTCCAGCTCGTCCTTGGTCCCCATGGTGGAGCCGACGACCTTGAGCTCCAGGAAGAAGATCCGGGTCAGCTCGGCGTGCGAGGGGCGGTCGCCGCTGGTGGCCCCCGAGATCACGAGGGTGCCGCCGGGGCGCAGCGACTTCACGGAGTGGGACCAGGTGGCGGCGCCGACGGTCTCGATGACGGCGTCCACCCGCTGCGGGAGCCGCACGCCCGGCTCGTACGCGGCGAGCGCACCGAGCTCCACGGCCCGCTTGCGCCGGGTCTCGTCGCGGCTGGTGGCGAAGACCCGGAGCCCGGCGGCCTTCCCGAGGACGATCGCGGCGGTGGCCACCCCGCCGCCGGCGCCCTGGACGAGCACGGAGTCGCCGGGCCGGACCCCGGCGTTGGTGAAGAGCATCCGGTACGCGGTGAGCCAGGCGGTCGGCAGACAGGCGGCCTCCTCGAAGGAGAGCTCCTTCGGCTTGGGCAGCACGTTCCAGGTGGGCACGGTGACCTGCTCGGCGAAGGTGCCCTGGTAGCGCTCGGTGAGGATGGAGCGCGGCTCCTTCGGCCCGACCCCGTGCCCGGACTGGCCGATCACGGAGTGCAGGACGACCTCGTTGCCGTCCTCGTCGATACCGGCGGCGTCACAGCCGAGGATCATCGGAAGACGGTCCTGCGAGAGCCCCACGCCCCGCAGCGACCAGAGGTCGTGATGGTTGAGGGAGGCGGCCCGGACGGTGATGGTGCTCCACCCGGGACGCTTCTCCGGGGCCGGGCGTTCGCCCAGCTCAAGGCCGTCGAGGGGCTGGTCGGGGTCGATGCGGGCTGCGTAGGCGGCGAACATGGCTAGACGATAGGCGGGCCGGCCCGACGACGTAACCGAAAGCGCGTGTGACGCACACCAAGTGCTCCTGCGTGGCCCGACCCCACCAAGCCCCTGCGGCGTTTGAGCAGCGGAGGCCCGAACCAATCAAGCCCCTCCGGCGATTGAGGAGCGGGGTCCGGGGCAGCGCCCCGGGGGCTCCGCCCCCAGACCCCGGCTCCTCAAACGCCGGAGGGGCCGATTTCACGCCATCGTCAGCGCCGAGCCACACCCTCCGCCCGCGCAGCCGCGGCCACCGCGGCCGTGACCGCCGGCGCGACCCGCTCGTCGAACGGCGACGGGATCACGTAGTCCGCCGCCAGCTCATCGCCGACCACGTCGGCCAACGCGTTCGCCGCGGCGATCTTCATGCCCTCCGTGATCCGGGAGGCCCGCACCTGGAGCGCCCCCGCGAAGATCCCCGGGAACGCCAGCACGTTGTTGATCTGGTTCGGGAAGTCGGAGCGCCCGGTCGCCACCACGGCCGCGTACTTGTGCGCGACCTCGGGGTGGACCTCCGGATTCGGGTTGGCCATGGCGAAGACGTACGCGCCCGGCGCCATCGACGCCACCGCCGCCTCCGGAACCGTACCGCCGGAGACGCCGATGAAGACGTCCGCACCGGCGAGCGCCTTCTCCAGCGACCCGGAGATCCCGGCCCGGTTGGTGAGCTCGGCCAGCTCGCGCTTGACCTCGGTCAGGTCGTCCCGGTCCCGGCTGACGATGCCCTTGCGGTCGGCCACCGCGACATCGCCGATGCCGGCCTCCAGCAGGAACTTGGCGATGGCCACGCCCGCCGCACCCGCGCCGGAGATGACGCCGCGCAGGTCACCGAGCGTCCGCCCGGAGAGCTTGGCGGCGTTGCGCAGGGCGGCGAGGGTGACGACGGCGGTGCCGTGCTGGTCGTCGTGGAAGACCGGGATGTCCAGCCGCTCCTGGAGCTTGCGCTCGATCTCGAAGCACCGGGGGGCCGAGATGTCCTCCAGGTTCACCCCGCCGAAGGAAGGGGCGAGCCGGACGACGGTGTCGACGATCTCGTCCACACTCGTGGTCGCGAGCGCGATCGGCACCGCGTCCACGCCGCCGAACTGCTTGAAGAGGATGGCCTTGCCCTCCATCACGGGGAGGGACGCCTCGGGCCCGATGTCACCGAGGCCGAGCACGGCGGTGCCGTCCGTCACGACGGCCACGACCTGGGACTTCCAGGTGTAGTCGTGGACGAGCTCGGGGTTGTCGGCGATGGCGCTGCACACTTTGGCCACGCCGGGCGTGTAGGCCAGGGAAAGGTCGTCCTTGTCCCGGATCGGGACGGTGGACTGCACGGCCATCTTCCCTCCGCGGTGGAGGGCGAAGGCCGGATCGAAGGGCTCGTCGGCCCCGGTGTCCGCTGCGCTCGTGCGCTGGATGCCACTGTCGGTGGTGCTGTCGCTGCGAGGATTGACGATCTCCGCTGCCATGGTGTTGACCCCTTAAGTCTTCATCGTTTGAGGGTGGCCACTCCTGGTTGAGGAGGGGTGGGCGGGCACCGCGTACGTGCCCTGCGTCAAGCGGTTGGCCCGCCCTGGCAGGGAGAGGTACATACGCGCGGGCGCGCCGCACACGCGCCCTGAGCCCCGGATGAGGGGTGTAAACGTCTTTCTTACCGGACCAACCCTGTTACGCACGAGTCCATTCCGATGCGGTGACGTGACTCATAGTCGAATATCTGGACAAGTCGGCAAACCGGCATAAATGCCACCCTCCCTCGTGGCGCGCCGGAGATTCTCCGGTGGCGGGAAGGGTTCGCGACAGATGGTCCGGCCCCGAGGTACCGGCCGCGCGAGTTCGGGGGTCGCCCGTTATCCGATTTTGACATGGCTGGGCCCCTGAATGGGCCTGTCCAAATGGCAGGATGCCGTCATCAAACGAGGTGACGACACTCGAAGGTGCGTGCCAAGCCTCCCCGAAAGCACCCTCACCCTCACCTGCCGGAGGATCCCGACATGACCGCAAGCATCATGCGTCGTAAGACCGCGAAGTCCCGGATTGCGGCGGTCGGCGCCATCGCGGTCGCCGGCACCCTGCTGCTCACCGCCTGCGGAGACCAGACCGACAGCGCGTCCTCGGGGAGCGGCGACAGCACGGCCACCAAGGCCAGCGCCCCGCTCTTCTCGAAGCTGCCGGAGAAGTACCAGAAGTCGGGTGTCATCAAGGTCGGCACCAACGCCGAGTACGCCCCGATGGAGTCCGTCGAGAACGGCAAGATCGTGGGCGTCGACCCCGACATCGCCGAGGCCCTCGGCAAGCAGCTGGGCGTGAAGTTCGAGTTCACCTCCGGCTCCTTCGACGGGCTGATCACCGCTCTGAACTCCGGCCGCCACGACATCGCCATGTCGTCCATCACGGACAACAAGCAGCGCCAGGAGGGCCTGGACGACTCCGGCAAGAAGCTGGGCGAGGGCGTCGACTTCGTCGACTACTTCCTGGCCGGCACCGCCGTGTACACGAAGAAGGGCAACCCGCAGAACATCAAGTCCATCGAGGACCTCTGCGGGAAGACCGCCGCCGTCCAGCGCGGCACCACCTACGAGGAAGCCCTCAAGAAGCAGTCCAAGGCGTGTACGGACGGCGGCAAGAAGGCGGTCAAGATCGAGTCGTTCGAGAACGACACCGAGGCCCAGACCCGGGTCAAGTCCGGCGGTGCGGTCGCCGGTGTCAACGACTACCCGGTCGCGGTCGACCTGGCCCGCAAGGCCGACGGCGGCAACGCCTTCGAGGTCGTCGGCGAGCAGATCGACGCCGGCCCGTTCGGTATCGCCGTCAAGAAGGACAACACCGGTCTCCGGGACGCCCTGAAGGAGGCCGTCGACGCGATCATCGCCGACGGTTCGTACAAGAAGGTGCTCGACAAGTGGGGCGCCGGCACGGGAGCGATCGACAAGGCCGCCATCAACGGCGGCAAGTGACCGGACGCTTCACCGAAGGGCAGTCACCATGACTGACAAGTTCGACAAGACACCCCCCGGCTCACCGGCCGGCCAGGTGTCGGTCTCCAAGGGCGCCACCACGGCCCCGGAGAACATCAAGGCCATCCCGGTCCGCCACGTCGGCCGCTGGATCAGCGGCATCGTGGTCATCGGCCTCCTCGTGGCCCTCGGCTACGCCTTCTCGCAGGGCAACATCCAGTGGCAGGCCGTCGGCGACAAGCTGTTCGACGAGAACGTCGTCGCCGGAGCCGGCCGCACCCTGCTGATCAGCGTCCTGGCCATGGTGCTCGGCGTGATCCTCGGTGTGATCCTGGCCGTGATGCGGCTCTCGAAGAACCCGGTCACCAGCTGGGTCGCCTGGCTGTACATCTGGTTCTTCCGGGGCACCCCGGTCTACGTCCAGCTGCTGCTCTGGTTCAACCTGGCGCTGATCTTCCCGGTCCTGAACATCCCGTTCATCTACAAGGACGAGATGACGGACGTCATGACCCCGTTCATGTGCGCCCTGCTGGGGCTCGCCCTGAACGAGGCCGCCTACATGGCGGAGATCTGCCGCGCCGGCATCCAGTCGGTGGACGAGGGCCAGACCGAGGCGTCGCACGCGCTCGGTATGACCCAGGCGAAGACCATGCGCCGCGTGGTCCTGCCGCAGGCGCTGCGGGTGATCATCCCGCCGACCGGCAACGAGTTCATCAACATGCTGAAGACCTCCTCGCTGGTCTATGCGGTCACCTACAACGAGCTGCTCCGCTCCACCTCGCAGATCGGCTCCACGTCCTACGCGGTCATGGAGATGCTGTTCGTCGCGTCCATCTGGTACATCGTGATGACCAGCGTGTTCAGCGTCGGCCAGTACTACCTGGAGCGCCGCTACGCCCGCGGCTCGCTGCGCTCGCTGCCGCTCACGCCGCTGCAGCGCATCAAGGTGAACCTCGCCTCCTTCAGCAACCGGCCCTCCGGAGGTGTCTCCGCATGACCACCCCCATGGTGAAGGCCGAGGGCGTCCACAAGTCCTTCGGCGCCGCCCACATCCTCAAGGGCATCGACCTGGAGGTCGCCCCCCGTGAGGTGTTCTGCCTGATCGGCCCGTCCGGCTCCGGCAAGTCCACCTTCCTGCGGTGCATCAACCACCTGGAGCAGATCAACGCCGGCCGGCTCTCGGTCGACGGCGAGCTGGTCGGCTACCGGCAGAAGGGCGACAAGCTCTACGAGCTCAAGGACAGCGAGGTCGCCCTCCAGCGCCGCGAGATCGGCATGGTCTTCCAGCGCTTCAACCTGTTCCCGCACATGACGGCGCTCGAGAACGTCATGGAGGCGCCGATCCAGGTCAAGGGCGAGGCCAAGGCCGTAGCCCGGGCCCGCGCCGAGAAGCTGCTGGACCGGGTGGGCCTCGCCGACAAAGCGAAGAACTACCCCACCCAGCTCTCCGGCGGTCAGCAGCAGCGCGTCGCCATCGCCCGCGCGCTGGCGATGGAGCCGAAGCTGATGCTCTTCGACGAGCCGACCTCGGCGCTCGACCCGGAGCTCGTGGGTGACGTCCTGGACGTCATGCGCGGTCTGGCCGAGGACGGCATGACGATGATCGTCGTCACCCACGAGATGGGCTTCGCCCGCGAGGTCGGTGACGCGCTGGTCTTCATGGACGACGGCGTGGTGGTCGAGTCCGGCCACCCGCGCGACGTGCTGGGCAACCCGCAGCAGGACCGGACGAAGTCGTTCCTGTCGAAGGTGCTGTAGCCGGCTCGACCTGAGCTCCTCCTGCTCGACCTGAGCTCCTCCTGTCGGAGAGGGCAGTACGGAGAGGGCAGTACGGAGAGGGCGGTACGGAGAGAGTGGTTCGGAGGGGGCGGTACGGACACGACGTCCGTGCCGCCCTCCCGCGCGTCCGGGACGTGTTCAGGGCTTCTCCGGCAGCACCTCCGGACCGGTCAGCAGCGCCTTCAGCTGCTCGCGGGAGACCGGCGGCTCATCGAGCAGCGGCCCCTGGGTGCCGGTGCTCTCGAAGCCGGTGCTGGAGCGGACGAGCAGCTGGGAGCCGTCGCGCTGGACGAGCTGCCCTGTCAGCTCGGGACCCCAGCGGACCTCGTCGCCGCCCCGGAACGGCATCGCGCTCTTCCACAGGGTCAGCACCCGGCCGTCGGGGAGCGCCTCCCGTACGCACTCCGTACGGCTCGTCTCCTGGCCCGGCTGGGGGCAGAGGTCGGCGTCCGGATCGGCCGGTCGGCCCTCCTTCGCCGTCACAGCCTCCCGGTCCTCGTAGGTGAGGACGAGATAGCCCACGCCGCTGTCCTTGCGGAACGCGTACTGCCCGTCCAGCGGCCCGAGATGGGTCTCCTTCGCCTGCTCGGGCGGGACCCCCTTGGTGAGGGCGAGCAGCAGGACCTCTTCGATCCGCCCCACGTCCGGGGGTAGCAGCGCGGCCAGCCGCTGGGCCTTGGTGAGCGCGGGTGCCGGGGCGGCGCTCGTCGCCGGGGAGCCGCTCGGCCGGGGCGACGTCGCCACCGAGGAGTGGGCGGTGTCCCCCTGCTCACCGGCCCGGGCCACCGTGAGCGCCCCGGCCGCGACCACGGTGAGCGCCGCCGCCGAGACGAGGGCCCGGCGGCGCCGACGTATCCGGGCGGCCCTCGCGTACACCGTGCCGGTGGAGAGCGCGGGGGTGCCCGCGTCGTCGGCGGCGCGGCCGAGCAGTTCGTGGACGTCCTTCATACGAGTTCCTCCGCCATCCCGGCGCGCAGCGCCGCCAGGCCCCGAGCCGCGTGGCTCTTGACCGTGTTCGTCCGCATCCCCAGCGCCTCGGCCGTGGCCTCCACGCTCAGGTCCTCCCAGTAGCGCAGGACCAGCACCGCGCGCTGCCTGGGCGAGAGCCGGGCGAGGGCCGCCCGGACCACCAGGCCGGTCTCCGTGTCGGACACGGGCCCCTGGCGGTCGGGCAACTCTCCGTACGCCTGTTCTCTCCGCCAGAACCTCCGGCGGCTCGCGATGAAGGTGTTGACCAGCGTCTTGCGGGCGTACGCCTCGATGTTGTCGAGCCGCCCGTACCGGCGTCCGCCGAGGACGACCTTGACCAGCGCGCTCTGGACCAGGTCCTCGGCCTCGTGCCGGTCGCCGCACAGCAGATAGGCGCTGCGGAACAACGCGGTGCGTCTGCCCTCCACGAAGTCGTGCAGCGCGGCGTCGTCATCGGTCCGCATCCCGGCCCCATTCCCGGATCCGCATGGACCTCCCCCTCTCCCCCGGGCCCGCCGATGCGGACCGTCTCACCCTTCCAGTGCGTCGAGGAACCGGGCAGGTTGCAGCGCGACACGAAAGGGCGGTACGGGCCGACGACCGACCCGTACCGCCCCTGCATCCTCCGCGGCTCCGCCTCCTGCATCTCCCCCTTCCGTGCCTCCGCCTACTTCACGGCGAGGATCAGGCTGTCCGAGGGCGAGGACCAGACCGCGCGGGCCTCGCCGAAGCCGGAGGCGAGCAGGGTGCTGGCATGCCAGGCGGCGGAGGGCATGTCGCCGTCCGCGTGCTCGCCGTAGATCGCGAACCGTTCGGCGGTGGGCCCGGCGAGGACCGGGTCCTTGGCCGCGACGGCCCACCACTCGGCCCAGTCCAGGGCGCCCGCGGCCTTGGCCCGGTCCATCGCGGCATGCCGGTGGGCGCGCTCGGCGGCATTGATGCGCGGAGTCTCGGGGTCGATGGTGCGGTCGGCGTTCATGAAGACCCCGCCGTCCCGGACGAGCCCGCCGAGCTGCCCGTACAGCACAGCCAGCGGCTCGCTGTGGAGCCAGTGCAGGGCGGTGGCGGTGAGGACGGCGTCGTACGAGGTGTGGGGCAGCCGGGTGGTCCAGTCCGGGTCCTTGAGGTCGGCGGCGTGGAAAGTGACCCGGTCGTCGCCCTCGAAGGTGCCGCGGGCTATGGCCAGCAGCGCGGGGTCGAGGTCGACGCCGGTGCTCGTGGCGTCCGGGAACCGCTTGAGGAGCCGGTCCGTAATACTTCCCGTACCGCACGCGAGGTCCAGGACCCGGGGCGCGGGGCCGACGACCGCCTCGACCATGTCCAGCATCACCCGGAACCGCTCCTCGCGGTCGGGCATGTACCACTCCTGCTGCCGGTCCCAGCTCTCCTGCCAGGACTGCCAGTCGGTGCTCGTCCCCGTCTCCGTCACGCCAACCTCCAAGTAAGCCTCATGAATGTCGGCCACCTATTACACTGACCGACACCCCGACCCTAGACCGACCCGGTAAGGACTACAAGTGGAACTGGCCTATTACTCGGACTACGCCGTGCGCCTGGTCAACACCGAGGAGCCGGCCCGTAACAAGGACGCCCTCACCTCGGTCGAGGCGGTACGGGAGCTGTTCGGCGCCAACCAGCAGGCGGCGCGGCGGACGGCGGAGGCGGACGTGACCCGCTTCCGTTCCGTACGGGCCCGGCTGCGCGCGGTCTTCGAGGCGGCCGACGGCGGCGACGAAACGCTCGCGGTCGACCTGCTGAACTCGCTGCTGCTGGAGTTCCCGGTGAGCCCGCAGATCTCCGGCCACGACACCCGGGACGAGGACGGCAGGCCGGACTGGCACATGCACCTGGCCGACCACCCGTCGAACGCGACCGCCGGATACGCGGCCATCGCGGCGATGGGCCTCGCCTTCCATCTGACCTCGCACGGCGTGGACCGGCTCGGCCTGTGCGAGGCGGCCCCGTGCCGCAACGCCTACCTCGACACCTCCACCAACCGGTCCCGGCGCTACTGCTCGGACCGCTGCGCGACCCGGGCCAATGTGGCCGCCTACCGGGCCCGCAAGCGCGCGGAGGCGGACCGGACCGGCCTCACCGCCGAGACCGCCCAGCCGAGCAGCTCGGTCACCGACCGCTGACCCTTTGTCGTGCTTGCCGGGGGCCGGTAGCGGGCCCGCACCCGGGCCAGTACGAGCTCCTCGGGGACGACCCCGTAATCCGTGCTGTCCCCGCCCGCGAACGTGTTGTCGCCGCGCACCCACCAACCGCCCGGCCGCCGTTCGACCGCCCGCTTCACCACCAGCAGGTCCTGCTGGAAGGGGTGACGCAGGATCACCACGTCACCGGGGCGCACCGGAGCGCCGTACTGCACCAGCAGCAGGTCCCCGTGGTAGAGCGTGGGCACCATCGAAGGCCCCGTCACCTCCACCACCCGCAACGGCCGCCGCCGCCCGGCCCGTCCGCCTCCCGGCAACCGTCCCCACTCCGGCATCTCGGCCACCTCCCGGTCCTCCTCCGGCACACCGTCCCGCGTACCGCGTTCCGCTCCGTACATTCGGCCGACGGCCCGAATCCCACCCCGGACTTTTGACCTAAGCCCCTGGGGCAGCCACGGAAAGCGGCGCTCCACGGAGTAATGTCCCACCTGAGAAGACGATCACGAGGAGGACAGCTCCATGCTTTCCCGCCTGTTTGCCCCCAAGGTGAAGGTCAGCGCCCACTGCGACCTGCCCTGCGGCGTCTACGACCCGGCCCAGGCCCGCATCGAGGCCGAGTCGGTCAAGGCCGTCCAGGAGAAGTACCAGGCCAACGAGGACGCGGACTTCCGCACCCGCGCGGTTCTGATCAAGGAACAGCGCGCCGAGCTCGCGAAGCACCACGTGTCGGTGCTCTGGAGCGACTACTTCAAGCCCCCGCACTTCGAGAAGTACCCGGAGCTGCACCAGCTCATCAACGACACCCTGAAGGCGCTCTCCGCGGCCAAGGGCTCGAACGACCCGAAGACGGGTCAGAAGGCCCTGGACCTGATCGCCGAGGTGGACCGGATCTTCTGGGAGACCAAGAAGGCTTGATCTTCCCCGGGCCGCCCGGCACCCGCGCTCGCGCGCGTCCGGACAGCCCGCACGACCGCACCCGGTCCGCAGGCCGCCGACAACGGCGTCCATGGCGGGCCGGGTGCGGTCGTTCGCGCGGGGCCATGGGGGGCATGGGGAGCCGGGGCACGCGGGTTTTCGGGGCCGGGTCGCCCGGGTGCGGTCGTTCAGGCCGCCGCGCGTTCGGCGAGCGGACGGCGGCGCAGGGCGGTCTCGGTCAGGGACCGCGGAGGGAGCGCGGCGGCGGGGTTGTAGAGGTTCACCCCGGGCCGGACGATCTCGTCGATCCGGTCGAGGGTCGCGTCGTCCAAGGTGACCGGGGCACCCTGGAGCAGGCCCTCCAGCTGTTGCATGGTCCGCGGCCCGATGATCGCCGAGGTGATGGCGGGGTGGGCCACGGTGAAGGCCACGGCGAGCTGCGGCAGGGTGCAGCCGATGCTCGTCGCGAGTTCGACGAGCTGTTCCACCGCGTCGAGTTTGGCCGCGTTCTCGGCGATCGCGGGGTCGAAGAACGCCGGCCGGATCGCGGCCCGGCCGGCCTCCAGGTCGATGGGCCGGCCCTTGCGGTGCTTGCCGGTGAGGAACCCGAAGGCAAGAGGGCTCCAGACCAGGACGCCCATCCCGTAGCGCTCGCAGACGGGCAGCAGCGAGGCCTCGATCCCGCGGGCGAGGATCGAATAGGGCGGCTGGGCGGTACGGAAGCGGCCGAGAGCGCGACGCTCGGAGACGTGGTGCGCCTCGACGATCTCGTCCGCCTGGAAGTTCGAGCAGCCGAAGGCGCGGATCTTCCCGTTTCGCACGAGGTCGCCGAGGACCGAGAGCGTCTCCTCGATGTCGGTGGTGTGGTCCGGGAAGTGGACTTGGTAGAGGTCGATCCACTCCGTGTCCAGGCGCCGGAGGCTGTCCTCGACCGCCTTGAGGATCCAGCGCCGGGAGTTGCCACCGCGGTTGGGTCCCTCGCCCATCGCGAAGTGCACCTTGGTGGCGAGTACGACGTCGTCCCGGCGCCCCCGCAGCGCCTTGCCCACGATCTCCTCGGACTCGCCCTGTCCGTACATGTCTGCGGTGTCGACGAAGTTGATCCCGTGGTCCAGGGCCGCGTGGATGATGCGGGCGCAGTCGTCGTGATCGGGGTTGAAGCCCGCCTGGAACATCATGGTGCCGAGGCAGTGGGTACTGACCTCGATACCGGTTCCGCCGAGTGTGCGATAGCGCATGGTGATGTCCCTTGCCGAGTGACCGTCGATGCCGGGCGACGGAGGAGTCGACCGGCAATGGGAGACCCTAGGATCTAGACCTGGCTCTAGGTCAACTCCCGTTTACGCTGACCGTCATGGCTGAGATCACCCCACGTCTGAGCATCGGACAGGTCGCCGAACACACCGGCCTGAGCGTGCACGCGCTGCGCTTCTACGAGAACGAGGACCTCTTCCTCACCCCCGTACGCCGCGGAGCCGGCGGCCGCCGCGTCTACAGCGAGGACGACGTGGCCTGGCTGACCGTCTGCATCATCCTGCGCGCATCGGACATGCCCGTGCCCGTGCTGCGCCGGTACGCCGCCCTCGTCAGGGAGGGGGCGGGCAACGAGGAGGAGCGGCTCGCGCTGATGCGTGAGCACGAGGCGCGGGTCACCGGCCGGATCGGCAGGCTCACCGAGTCGCTGGACCTGATCAGGTTCAAGGCGGCGGTGTACGAGGACATCGTCGACCAGGGCAGCGCGGCCGCCCACGACTGCCACGGCCCGTCCGCCGCGGCCGAGGGGGAGGAACGCTCGCCGGAGCGGCGCCGCGAGGTGCTGGCCGAGTAGGGGGCACCGCTCCACCTGTTGATCCCCCTCGCCTGCCGTCCTCGTGCCCGCTACTATGAGCACGAAACGATACGTCTCGTCTCATAGAGCAGTGAGGTTCGCCATGGAACGCTTCGTCGATGTCGCCCCCGGTGTCCGCCTCTGGGTGGAGGACCGCGGCGCCCCCGACGCCCCTGCCCTGCTGCTGGTCATGGGCGCGCTGGCGTCCGGGCTCGGGTGGCCGGAGGAGTTGGTGGAGTCGCTCGCCGAACGGCACCGCGTGATCCGCTACGACCATCGCGACACCGGACGCTCCACCTGGTCCTTCGACGAACAGCCCTATCCGCTCACCGCACTTGCCGAGGATGGCGTGCGGGTGCTGGACGCCCTCGGGGTCGAACGGGCACATCTGGTGGGGATGTCGCTCGGCGGGATGCTGGTCCAGCTCACCGTCGCGGACCGGCCCGAGCGGGTGCTCAGCGCGACGCTGATCGGGACCGGTGCGCTCAGTTCCGTACCGTACGAGCATCCGGACGGGACCCGGATCCCGGCGGAGGAGCTGCCCGGCGCCTCGCCCGCCCTCCTGGAGCTGTGGAGCCGGCCCGTCGAGGACCACGGGCCGGAGGCGGAGCTGGAGCGGCGGGTCGAGCACTGGCGGGCGCTCGGGGGTGACCGGATTCCCTTCGACGCCTCCTACGCCCGCGAGCAGGAGCGCCGGATCATCGCGCACACCGGGCATCACCATGCCGGTACCGCGCACGCCCGGGCCGACACCTCCGGGATGGACCGGACGGAAGCCCTGGCACGGACCGAGGTCCCCACCTTGGTCATCTCCGCGCCCGCCGAACCCGTCTACCCGCCGCCCCACGCCCATCACATCGCCCAGGCGGTCCGAGGCGCGCGGCTCGTCGAGATTCCCGGGATGGGGCATGCCTTGCCCCGTGAGGTGCACGCACCGCTCGCCGCAGCGATCCTGGAGCACACCGGGCGGACGGACCGCACCGAGCGGACGGACCAGGCCAGACCGGGCGGGCGGACCGCACCGGGCGGGGCTGACGCCGCTTCGCGTACGCCGCGTCATACCTGAGAGCTACCCCGAAGATCCACTCTCCAGCGGGACGGCAACTACCCGTAGCTCTCCGTAACTTCTGTATCGGACACAGGCAGAACATCCGGTACGGAAGGACCCCACCCCCATGGCGCACCGCCCGCCCAGACGCCGTCTGCGCCGCACTCTGCTGGCCGCTCTCGTCACCTTCTCGGTGGCCGTTCCGGTGTCCGGGGCGGCCCGGCCCGCCGCTGTGCCCGCCCCCGCGCCGACCGTGCTCGGGCCGCTGCGGGACGCGAGCGCGACCGCGTTGGAGCAGCGGTACGGGGTGAGCCGGGCCGATATCCGGGCTGCCGGGCGGGCGGCCTCCGGGCACGGGGACCTCAAGCGGGCGGCCTCCCTGCGGGCGATGGCCGCGCCCGGGCGGCAGTTCCTCTCCTTCGACGGGCGGGACGGGGGCCGGAGCGTGGAGGTCGTCGGGGAGCTGTCCGGGGCCCGGCGCGTCGCGGTGCTGGTGCCGGGGGCCGGTGTCGGGCTCGACGCGTACGGGCGGCTGCGGCGCGGGGCGGTGGCGTTGCAGAGGGAGTTCGGGCAGGGCGGGGCGGTCGTCGTCTGGCTGGGGTACCGATCGCCCGCCACCGTCAGCCCGGCCTCGGTGACCGACGGCCGCGCCGCCGAGGCCGCGCCGAGGCTGCGGGAGCTGGTGGACCGGCTGGGTGCCGTGCTGCCGGGAGCCAGGATCACGCTGCTCTGCCACTCCTACGGCTCCGTGATCTGCGCCCGGGCCGCCTCCGGGATCCCGGCCGACGCCATCGTGCTGTATGGCAGCCCCGGGACCGGCGCCGAGGATGTCGCCGCCCTGCGGACCGGGGCGCGGGTGTGGGCCGGGCGGGGTGGCGGTGACTGGATCGCCCGGGTGCCCCATGTCCGGGTGCGGGTGCCGTTCGTGGGGGCCGTGGGGTTCGGGACGGACCCGGTGGCGGACCGGTTCGGGGCCGAGGTGTTCGACGCGGGCGGCGGGGGCCACAGCGACTATCTGCTGCCCGGGTCGCGTTCTCTGGCGAACCTGGCCCGGATAGCCTCCGGCCGCGCCCCGTCGGAGGCCGGTCGTGACTGACGTACGTGGACCGGCGCGCCGCCTCGTCGCGCGCATCGAGGCCGCCACCCCGCCCGGCCGCGACCGGGCCGTGGACGCCTTGCGGGCCCTGGCCATCCTGGGCGTGGTGGGCGGCCACTGGCTGGTGACCGCGCTGGTCGCCGACAGCGGCACCGTGCGCGGGGCGAGCCCGTTGACATATCTGCCGGAACTCACCCCGGTCTCCTGGGTGTTCCAGACCTTGGCGGTGTTCTTCCTGGTGGGCGGGCAGGTGGCGGCCCGGAGTTGGGCCTCGGCGCATGAGCGGGGCGTGCCGTACGGGCGGTGGGTGGGGGGCCGGCTGACTCGGCTGTTCCGGCCGGTGGCGGCGGTGGTCGTGGTGTGGTCACTCGCGGTGGGCGTGATGCTGATGGCCGGGGTGGGTGAGCCGACGGTGTCGGCGCTGGCCAAGCTGGTCTGGTCGCCGCTGTGGTTCCTGCTCGTCTTCGCCGCACTGACCGCGCTGACGCCGCTGGTGGCCCGGCTCCACCCGCTGTGGCCGCTCGTGGTGGTGCTGCACGTCGACCTCGTACGGTTCGGGCTCGGCGGTCCGCGGGAGCTGGGGTGGATCAACGTGATCGCGGGGTGGTTGGTGCCGTACTGCCTGGGGGCGCTGGTCGCCCGGGGCGGGCTGCGTGGCAGGGGGAATCGGTGGGCGCTGTTGGTCTGCGGGGGCGCGGCGGCCGGGGCGCTCGTGCTGTGGGCCGGGTATCCGGGCGCCATGGTGGGCGTTCCGGGCGGCCGCATCTCCAATCTGGATCCGCCGAGCCTGGCCGCCGTGACGTTCGGGCTGGCGCAGTGCGGGGCGGCGCTGCTGCTGCTCGGGCCGCTGCGCCGGGCGCTGCGCAGGCCGGCCGCGTGGGCAGCGGTGGCAGTGGTGAACCTGGCGGCGATGACCGTGTTCCTCTGGCACCAGACGGCGATGATCGTCGTGACGGCGAGCGCACTGCTGGTCGCCGGTGGCCCGCTGCCGGGGCTGCACACCGTGCCCGACGGCGCCGGCTGGGTGGTCGCCCGGCTGCTCTGGCTGCCGGTGTTCGCGCTGGCGCTGGTGGTGTGCTGGGCGGCGTTCCGGGGTCATGAGCAGGGCGGATGGAGGGAGGGCACACACTCCCTCCTCGTACGGGAGTCCGCACCCGAACGGAAGGGACAGGTGCGTCGTGCCTAGTCTGAGGGCGAGTGGAGCCGAGGGGGCGGTGGGGGCGGTGACGTCATCGAGGGCGGTGCGCCTGCGGGCGGCTGTGCGCCGGGCGCCGCGCGCCCTATACGAGGAGCTGTGGGGGGCGCCCGCCGACCGGGTGCCGCGCATGGGTGAGCCTGATGCGCCGGTGTGGCGGCCGTCGTTGCTGGTGCTGCTGATCATCGCGGC
Organism: Streptomyces cyaneofuscatus; assembly: GCF_033109485.1. Classification (NCBI taxonomy): domain Bacteria; kingdom Bacillati; phylum Actinomycetota; class Actinomycetes; order Kitasatosporales; family Streptomycetaceae; genus Streptomyces; species Streptomyces cyaneofuscatus. The sequence continues at coordinate 2,459,513 of NZ_CP137002.1, forward strand.
TGTCTGCTTCGCGGTGCCGCGCACCAACGAACTGACCGCCTACCCGTCCGGCGGGGTCAGTGGGTGGGCGGTGCTGGCCGCCGTTGCGCAGTCCGCGGCTCTGGTGGCCGGGATGATCCGGCCGGTGGGTGCCTGGTGGGCGGCGACGGTGTTGTCGGTGACCACGGTCCTGGTCACCGAGTCCGTGATGAGCCCGGACCGGTTGTTTCCCTGGAGCATCATGGGGATGGTGTTCCAGGGCGGGGCACTGTTCCTGCTGGCGCTGCGCGTCCCGCCACGCCGTGCGCTGGGAGCACTGGCCCTCACCCTGCTGGCGGGGGTGGCGCTCACCCTGCACACCACTCAGCGGCACAACATGGACCTCGACCGCTCGGCACCGGTGTTCGTCGTGGCCTTGGTCCTCGGCGCCGCGCTGCGCAGCCTGAGGCTGGCCCGTCAGGACCTGGTCGACCAGGTCGAGCTGACCGCCGACGAGCGGGCCCGGCGGACGCTGCTGGAGGAGCGCCACCGGATAGCCCGCGAGTTGCACGACGTGGTGGCCCACCACATGTCGGTGATCTCCATCCAGGCGCAGGTGGCCCCGCACCTGGTGAAGGACCCCTCGGACGAGCTCAAGGAGAACCTCACCGGAATCCGGGAGAACGCCCTGGAAGCCCTCGCCGAACTGCGCCGCGTGCTGGGCGTCCTGCGCTCGGAGGAGGCGCCCACGCAGAGCGCCCGGCACACCCCGCAGCCCAGTCTCGACCGGCTCGGCGCGCTGGTCTCCTCCGTGCGCTCCGCCGGTATGGCCGTCACCCTCGCCACCACCGGCGAGCCGCGCCCGCTGCCGCCGGGCGTCGAGCTGTCGGCGTACCGCATCGTGCAGGAGGCGCTGAGCAACGTGATGCGGCACGCCCCCGGGGCGAGCGCGCGGGTCGAGATCGGTCATCGGGCCGCCGGACTGACCGTCCGCGTCACCAACACCGCGCCGCTCCGCCCCTCCCTCGCCTCCCTCGCATCCCACGGGGTCCGGCACGGGCTGCTCGGGATGCGCGAGCGCACGACGATGCTCGGCGGCGACCTGGCCACCGGCCCCGCGCCCGGCGGCGGCTGGGAAGTCACCGCCATCCTGCCCGTCACCGGAGACACTGAGGACCTGCCATGACACCGCCCATCCGCGCAGTGATCGCCGACGACCAGATGATGGTCCGCCAGGGCTTCACGGTCCTGCTGAACGCCGAGCCGGACATCGAGGTCGTCGGGCAGGCCGTCAACGGGCTCGAAGCCGTAGCACAGGCAGGCGAACTCGCCCCGGACATCGTGCTGATGGACATCCGGATGCCCGAGCTCGGCGGCATCGAGGCGACCCGCCGGATCACCGCGGGCGAGAGCTCGACGGTGAAGGTGCTCGTGCTGACCACCTTCGACCTCGACGAATACGTGTACGAGGCGCTGCGCGCGGGCGCCTCCGGTTTCCTGCTGAAGGACGCCTCGGCCGACGAACTCGCCCATGCGGTACGGGTGGTGGCGGCGGGTGACGCACTGCTCTCGCCCAACATCACCAAGCGGCTGATCACGGAGTTCTCCCGGACGGCCGGGGCCCCGCGCGCGCCGTTGAAGGAGCGCATCGGGGATCTGACGGAGCGGGAGACGGAGGTGTTGTCCCTGGTGGCGGCCGGGCTGTCGAACGCGGAGATCGCCGGGCAGCTGATCCTCGCGGAGCAGACGGTGAAGACCCATGTGGGCCGCATCCTGGTCAAGTTGGGCGTCCGCGACCGGACCCAGGCGGCGGTCTTCGCGTACGAGTCGGGGCTGGTCCGCCCGGGCGGCCTCTGACCACCCGGGCCGGGGCACGGGGCTGACCACCCGGGGGGCGCGGGGCCGACCACCCGGGCCGGGTGCGGGGCCCGTTTCGTAGGATCGGCTCCGTGACCACGGGGAACGGGGCGGGAACAGAGGGCGGCGGAGCGGTGGCGCCGCCGCACGAGGCGTACCGGACGCTGCCACCGGCGTACGCGGGGAATCCGGGGAACCAGCCGGGGTACGCGGGGAATCCGGCGGCGTATCCGCCCACCGCGCCGCCCACCGGGATCGAGCGCGCGCTGACGGCCGCCGTCGCGGGCGGGGACGGCGGGGCGGTGGTGGAGGTGCTCGCGCGGACCCGGCTGTACGTGCTCGTCGCCCGGCTGCACGCGGACATCCCCGGCTGGACGGCCCCGCTGCCCACGATCCGCGACGAGGCCTCCCGGCGGACCTGCGTCCCGGTGCTGACCCCGGGGATGCTGCCGCCGTGGCACCCGGAGTGGGTGTTCCGGGAGGTGAGCCTCGGTGAGCTGGCCCGGACCTGGCCGTACGACGTGCGGCGGCTCGCGGTGAACCACGGCACGCCGTACGCGGCGATGGTCGACGCCCGGCCCAAGCACCTCAAGGCCTGGCTCAGGGCCGACGAGCACTCCGGCGGGCCCGAACACCGCGTGCTGCTCACCGACGGCGGCGGCCCGCTGTACGGCCCGCTCGCCCACGGGCTGGCCCTCGGCGCCCACCTGGCCGTCACCAACGGCCTCATCTGGAACCGGCTCGGCGCCGCCTACGAGGACTACGCCACCGACCGGGCCCGGCTGCGCAGCCCGTGGGGCATCCCGCACCGCGCCGAGTACCGCGACCGCCTCGCGTCGCTGATGAAGAACCAGCTGGTCGGGCGCGTCCAGGAAGCCGTCCTGCGCACCCGGCACACCCTGGCCGCCCGGCTGGGGCGTACGCCGACGCGCGAGGAGTGGGCCGAGGCGGTGGCCCGTGCCTTCGCCGCGCGCGATGCCGACGACCGGGCGCTGGCCGACCGGTCGCTGTTCTTCATCGCCCTGTACGAGGACAGGCTCCGGGCCGACGGCGCCCTCGCCCCGGACGGCCGCGTCGACACCCTGGCCGCCTTCGACCTCGGCCGGGCGGTCAACGTCGTACGGCTCGCGCTCGGCGCCCGGTACGGCGATCCGCACGAGGCCGAGCAGGACGTCCTGCGGCTCGGCGAACTCGCCCGGGAGGCCTACCCCTCATGGCCGGACTTCTCCCTCGGCTACCTCATGGCCCGCATCGTCCACCGGGCCGAGGAAGACGGCCCGGAGGCGGCGGAGCCCACGTACCAGCAGTCGCTCGCCGAGCACCGCATCCTCACCCAGGACCCCACCAGCCCCTACCGGAACATCCCCTGGTCATGAACCCGATCCCCCACCCGAACCACCCCACCGCCGCCTTTCCCGCCCCGGCCCCCTGGATTCCGCCCGGCGAGACCGAGCAGCTACTCCACGAGGCGACGCTGCGCGGTGACGCGCGGGCCCAACTGGCCGCGCTGGCCGGGGCCGAGCTGTACATCCCGGCCCCGCGCGCCGAGGTGGACGCCAGACCGGACAACGTCACCTGGCGCGCGCACCACGACCCGTCGGGCTTCGTCTGCCGGCCCGTGCTCACCCGGGGCATGCTGCCCGCCTGGCACGCGGACTGGGTCTTCCACGGGGTCTCGCTGCGCTGGGTCGCCGAGTTCGGCTGGCCGGAGGCGGGGATGTTCCTGGGGGTGAACGTGGGGACACCCGGCCAGTTGCTGCTGCCGGCGACTCCTACCGAACGGGCACTGTGGCAGCGGGCGTACGCGGAGAACGACCGCCTCCAGGAGAACCGGCTCCTCGCGCTGCGCCACGGCGCGCTGCACGGACCGCTGGCGTACGGGCTGGCCTGCGGGGCGCACCTGGCGATCGCGGCCGCGGTCCCGTGGAACGAGGTCGGCACGGTCTGCCGCGAGTACGAGAGGGAGCGCGCGCAGCTCCGCGACTCCTGGGACATCACCGATCACGCCGGGTGGCGCAGGCAACTGGACATCCTCCTCGACGCCCGCAACAGCCCGCCGGAGCCGGACTTCGTGCTGCGCGCCCGCGAACAGCTGGCGGCCGGCCTCGGCGAGCTGCCCTCCGCCGACCTGTGGCGGGAGACCGCCGCCGGTCACGCCCAGGACCTCGGGGCCGACGCGGGCGCGGTGAAGGGCATAGAGGACCTCGTACGCCGCATCATGCGGTACGAGGCCCGGTTCCGCGCGGACGGGCTGCTGGAGCCGGACGGCCGGGTGCGCACCACGGTCGCCTACGACTACGGGCGGGCGGTGAACCTGGCGCGGTGGGGGCTGTCGGCCCGCTACTGCGCCCCGGCCGAGGCCGAGCAGGCGATCGTCTACGCCGGGGCGCTGAGCAAGTCGGCCTACCGGTCGTGGGAGGAGTTCTCGGCCTCGTACGCGCTGGGGCGGGTGCTGCGGTTCGACGGTGAGTCCTACGGCCCTTTCTACGAACAGAACGTCATCGCCCACCGCCTGCTGGCGGAGAGCGAGGGCAGTCCGTGGCGCCACATCCCGTGGCGATGATTGGAGTCCCCAGGCCCCAGACCCCAGACCCCAGGCCCCAGGTCCCCGGTCAGACGCCGGGCAGCAGATGGCGGTAGCTGTCCGGGTTCTCCGCGAGGAACGCGGCGAAGCTCTTGGCCGGGTGGCCGGTGAGGGTGGGCACGGCGTCGGAGACGGCGGCCAGTTCGCCGGCCGCGATGGCCTCGTACGAGGTGACCCAGCCGGCCACCTCCCACTCCTCGGCCCCGTATCCGGCCCGGGACGCGTAGGCCTCCTCGACGGTCTCGGGGACGTAGCGGATCGAGCGTCCGGTGACCCGGCTCAGCTCCTCGGCCGCCTCGGCGAGGGTGAACGCCTCGGGGCCGGTGAGGTCGTAGCCGCGGTCGTCGTGGGCGGGCGATTCGTCCAGCAGTACGGCGGCCGCGGCGTCCGCGATGTCCTCGTGGGCGACGGCGGCGACCCTGCCCCCACCGCCCGGACCGCGCAGCACGCCGTCGGCGCCGGTCATCGCGGGCAGCCCCGCCAGGTACCAGTTGTCCCGCAGGAACGTGTGGCGCACGTCGGCCGTGCGGATGTGGGCCTCGGTGTGCCAGTGGTCGCGGGCGAAGGTGAACGTGGCGTCGGGCGCGGCGCCCTGGAAGGACACGTAGACGATCCGCTCCACGCCGACCGCCACGGCCGCGTCCACGGCGGTGATGTGCTCGCGCACCCGGTAGGGGCTCTCGTGGGCGGAGACCAGGAACAGGGTGTGCGCCCCGTCCAGGGCCCGGCGCATCGCCTCCCCGTCGCCGTAGGGGGCGGCGGGCGCGCGGTCGGCGCCGGGCAGGTCGGGCAGGCGGGCCGGGTCACGGCCCAGGAGGCGTACGGGGACTCCGGCGCGGGCGAGGCGCCCGGCGACCCGGCCGCCGACGGCTCCGCTCGCTCCGGTCACCGCGGTGAGGGGGCCGTTCACTGGGGTTCGTCTTCCTCTCGTCGGTCGTGGTGCCAGTCGTCGAGGCGCCGCACCTCCACGACCGCGTCCACCGGAAGCGGTCCGTACAGGTGCGGGAACTCCTCGCCGCCGGGCTTCATCGCCTCGTACCGGACGGGGGCGGTGAGGCGGGCGGGGTCGACGGTCAGGACCAGGAGGTCATGACCGCCGGCCCCGCCGCCATCCTCGCTCCCGTCCCCCTCCCCATCCCCGGCCCCGGCCCCGGCCCCGGCCCCGTACAGCATCCGTGCCACGCCCGGGAGTTGGTGGGGCAGGGAGAGGTGGATGAAGCCCTCCTCCTGGAGGGTGCGGCCGCGGGTGGACATCTCGTACGTCCCTGTCCCGCGGGCCGCCTCCCAGAGGGGTGCTTCGGCGAGGTGCAACAGCGGTTCGGTCATCGCACCACGCTAGCGGGCGCTGCTAGTAGGTGCGGCGGCGCGCCCGGCGGGTGGCGACGAGGACCGTACCGCCGGCGGCCACCAGCGCCGCCGCGATGGAGCCGATGATCCACTCGCCACCGCGCGATCCGGTGTCGGGCAGTTCACCCGGGTGGGACGGGGAGGGGGTCGGCTTCCACGTCGGCGTGGGGTCGGTGGGATCCGGCGTGGGGTCGGTGGGGGTGGGGGTCGGGTCCGTCGGCGTGGGAGTGGGGTCGGTGGGGGTCGGCGTCGGATCCGTCGGCGTCGGGGTGGGGTCCGTCGGCGTCGGGGTGGGATCCGTCGGCGTAGGCGTCGGGTCCGTGGGAGTCGGCGTCGGATCCGTAGGCGTGGGAGTGGGATCCGTCGGGGTCGGCGTCGGATCCGTCGGCGTGGGCGTCGGGTCGGTCGGCGTGGGCGTCGGGTCCGTCGGCGTCGGGGTCGGATCCGTGGGAGTCGGCGTCGGATCCGTAGGCGTGGGAGTGGGAGTGGGATCCGTCGGTGTCGGCGTCGGGGTCGGGTCCGGGCCACAGGTCGGGAGGTCGCCGTCGAACGGGTACGCGTGGATCTCCTGGCCGCCCGAAGCGCCCGACGAGGTGTGGGTGAGCGAACCGGCGCTGTAGAAGCGGCCGTTGGTGCCGCTCATGGAGAGCGTCGTGGTGCTGGTCGGCTGCCCGACCAGCACGCTCCCCTGGAACTGGGCCGGCCCGGTCAGCGTCAGGTCCGTCGCGTCCGGGAAGTTCCACAGCAGGCGCTCGCGGAGCCCCGGGTTGGGGAGGGTTCCCATGAACGTGGCGACCGTGCGGGCGTCCCCGTAGACATTGACGAGCACGGTCGCCCCGGCGGGAATGCCGGTGAAGGTGAACCCGGCGTTGCCGTTGGTCTCGGAGACGAGGTTCGTGTCCACGTCGAAGATCTGGATCGCCGAGGTCCCGTCCCCGGTGAAGGTGAAGGTGTCACCGACCCGCTCCCAGTCGCCGGTCGTGGCGCGGTGCGCGTCACCCTCGTACGCGTAGCACCGGCTGGCCTCGGTGAGCTGCGGGCGCAGGCCGGTGAACGGGGCGGTGGCCTCCGGGTCGGGGCGTGGGGCCGTCAGCGGGTTCACCGTACCGGTGAGGCTCCCCGCGTAGGCGACCCGGCCGGAGTTCGTACCCTCCTCGGCGAGGAGGCGCTCGCCGGCCGCGACGGTGACGTCCCCGCCGACCGTCAGGTAATCGGAGCCGTTCGGCGGCGCGACCCGCGAACCGACGCCGACGACTCCGACGTTGTACACCTGCGAGACCCCGTCCCGCTTGTCCATGTCGAACTGCCCGAGGGTGACGATCTTCCCCTCGGCTTCGGCCGCGGCCTCCCGGACCAGGAAGTCCCCGCCGACGTAGATGTTGATGTTCTCGTCGTAACCGGCGATCGGTCCGTTGTTGGGTTCGTTCCACACGTCCGGGCACCCGCTGCCGAGGCAGGGGCCCAGTCCGCCCGGCAACGGATCGGCGGCGGCGGCCGGGGCCAGCATGCCCACCATCGCCGCGGCCGTGGCCACTGTCACTGCTGCCCGGATTGCGTTGCCGCGCCTGCGCGCCTGTTGTTCCATGCCGCGCAATATGCATCTTTAATGCTAGTCATTTGTTATGACACGCCGGATTTACCCCCATGCGTCTACCTATAGGCGGGTGCCGACGTCAAGACGAGTGCCGGCCCGAGGCAGCGTTCAGAGAGCCAGCAGCTTCTCCTCCAACCGGGGATCGAGCCCGACCGCCGGCCGGTCCGGGCGCTGAGGCGCGGTGCCGCCGCGCTCGCGCAGCCAGGTCCAGGTGTCGGCGACCGTCTCGCCGACCGGCCGGCAGCGCAGTCCGGCGGCCTCGGCCCGGGCATGGCCGCCCTGGTGCAGCGCGTCGTACAGCTCCCCCTCCGGCAGCCAGACCGGCAGCCCGCTCCAGGGCTCGACCCCGGCGGCCAGCAGGGTGTCCGGGTCCGTCCAGCGCAGCTCGGCACCGGAGCCGGTGACCCGGACACAGGTGTCGAGCAGCTCGCCCATGGTGGTGTGACCGGGGCGGCTGACAGTGTTGTACGGGCCGTGCAGCCCCGCCACCGCGGCGTCCAGGATCCAGCTCGCCAGGTCGCGCGCGTCGACGTACTGGAGTCCCGCCGTACGCGGGCCGGGGGCGATCACCGGGCCGCCGCGGGCGATCCGGGTGAGCCACCAGGGCAGCCGCCCGATGTTCTCGCCGGGGCCGATGATCAGCCCCGCCCGCGCCAGCAGGGCCCGGTCACCGAAGGCGTCGAGGGCCGCCAGCTCGCCGCCGCGCTTGGCCCGGTCGTACGGCACGTCCCCCTCGTCGTCGGGAGAGGCGCCGCCCACCAGCGGCCCGTCCTCGTCCAGACCGGCGGGGGCCGGATAGGCGTACACGGAACGGCTGGAGACGTACGTGTAGTGGCCCGCGCGGTCCGCCAGCAGCCGGGCGGCGTCCCGTACGGCGGTGGGCACCCCGCTCCAGGTGTCGACCACCAGGTCCCAGTCGCCCGCGTGGTCCGCCAGCGCCGCGAGGCCCCGCTCCCCTCCCGTACGGTCGCCCGTCAGCGCCCGCACGCCCGGCGGCGGCGCGTGGTGGCCCCGGTGGAAGACGGTGACCGCCCAGCCCCGCTCCAGCGCGGCCTCGGTGACGGCCCGTCCGACGAACTCCGTACCGCCCAGCATCAGTAGCTTCATGGGCCGAGCCTGCCCGCTCCGGCCGCCCCCGGGAACACCCGCACGCTGTCAGCAGAACGGGGAACTCCCGGCGGGCTCAGGGCGTGCGCGCGAGGGGGCCGACCGGGTTCAGGGCGTACCTACGGGGGGCGGGTTCAAGGCGTGCGCGCGAGGGGGCTGCGGTGGCGCAGCAGCCAGGCGTAGTAGCCGCTGGAGCGCCGGGCCGCCTCCACATAGGCCGCCTCCAGCTCCCCGTACACCACCGAGGTGTCCGTCTCCGGCCGGGACGCCAGGAGCAGCCGCACCGCGAGGGGGTCGCCGCGCAGCGGGCGGATCGCCATGTCGTGGCGGGGCCCCGAGGTGGGCTGGCAGGGTGCGACGGCCTCGCCGAGCACGACTAGGGAGGCGGCGGTGAGGTAGTCCCCGTGCAGGACCGGCGGGTCGATCCCGGCCGCGCCCAGCACCCGGCGCACCCCGTCCCACTCGCCGTCCACCGTCGGATCGACCATCCACCGGTCGTCGGCCAGGTCCCCGAGCTCCACGACCCGGCGGCGGGCGGCGGGATGGTCCCGGGAGAGGGAGATGAACTGCGGTTCGCGGTCCAGGAGTACGCGCTGGACCAGGCCGTCGGGGAGGGTCAGCGGGAAGCCCTCCACCTCGTGCACGAAGGCGACGTCCAGCCGGCCCGCCTCGACCGAGCGCAGGAGGGCGTGGGCCGAGACGTCGACCCGCAGAGAGATCTCCGTACCGGGCAGGGCGTCCCGCAGCCGGCGGAGCCAGCTCCCGACGACCCGGCTCGCGGTGGAGCCGACGCGCAGCCGGGGCCCCCGGGACGCGTCGGCCTCCGCAAGGGCGTCGGTGACCAGGGCGCTCATCCCGTCGACGAGCGGCCTGGCCCGGCTGAGGACGGCCCGGCCCAGGGAGGTCGGGCGGCAGCCGGTGCGTTCGCGGCGGAACAGCTCGGCGCCGAGCGAGTTCTCGATCCGCCGCAACTGGGTGGTCAGGGAGGGCTGACTCACGCCGAGACGACGGGCGGCCTGATGCAGACTGCCCGCGTCGGCGATGGCGCACAGCGCCCTGAGGTGCCTCACCTCAAGCTCCATGAAGCGGAGACTACGACCGGTCATGCCCCTGACACCAGCGGCCTCAACCCCATCAAAGGGAGTTAATTCAGCGGGTGTTGGGCGGAGCTTCAGGAAGCGATGACAGGGTGGCGCGGCCCGGCCGGGCGGCGGGCGGGCGCGGGGGATAGGGCCGCGCTATCCCCGGTTGGCATCATCCCCGGCGGCCGTCCGCTCCCCCACACTCTCCCCGTACCGCCCCGCGCCCCGTCCGTTCAGCGGACAACCCCCACGGCGCGGGTTCACCGGACAGTAGGAGAAATCCCCCATGAGACACCTCAGGACCGCCATCGCCTCCGCCATCGCCGGTCTCGGCCTCGTCGCCGCGCTCGGCACGGCGCCCGCGGTCTCCGCCGCTCCTGCCCCTGCGGTCTCCACCCCTTCCACCATCGCCGCGTACACCGGGTCGGCCGAGAACGCCGCCGCGAACAAGGCCTTCTTCGACGCGGTGATGAAGTCCGTCGCCGAGAAGCGGGCCGCCAACCCGCGCGCCCTGGCCGTGACGGTGACGTACAGCGCCGCCTCCGCCCCGAGCTTCCGCACCCAGATAGCCAACAGCACGCGGATCTGGAACAGCTCGGTCAGCAACGTCCGGCTCCAGGAAGGCTCCAACGCCGACTTCACCTACCGCGAGGGCAACGACCCGCGCGGTTCGTACGCCTCGACCAACGGTCACGGCCGCGGCTTCATCTTCCTGGACTACCGGCAGAACCAGCAGTACAACTCGACCCGGGTCACCACGCACGAGACCGGGCATGTGCTCGGCCTGCCGGACACCTACTCCGGTCCGTGCAGCCAGCTGATGTCCGGCGGCGGCCCCGGCCCGTCCTGCACCAACGCCCAGCCCGACGCCAACGAGCGGGCGCGGGTGAACTACCTCTGGCAGAACGGCTTCGCCGCCGCCCTGGCGGGCACCGCCTCCTGACCCGCATCGCCGCATGACCTCATGCGTCGCATGAGGAGAGGGCCGTTCCGGACGCGGAACGGCCCTCGGTGGTGGAGCGGACTGTTGTTGTACGGGGGTGGCGTCGGCTGGGGTGAACCGCTGTCGTACGCCGGTGGCAGCGGCCTCAGGAGCCCAGTTCGGCGCGGACCAGCGTGAGCAGCTCCTCCTCCGTCAGGCCCAGCTCCCGGGCGTCCGCGACCACTTCGCGGACCCGCTCCAGGAGTTGGGCCCGGCGGGGCGAGGCACCTTCGGTGACCACCGCACCACGGCCGCGGCGCAGCTCGATCAGCCCTTCCTCGCGGAGCCGCTGGTAGCCGCGCAGCACCGTGTGGACGTTCACCCCGAGGGAGTCGGCGAGCACCCGGGCGGCGGGGAGCCGCTCGCCCGGGGTCACCGCGCCGTCGGCGACCGCGCGGCGCACCGAGGCCGCGATCTGGTCGCCGAGCGGCACGGTGGAGGTGGGGTCGACCCGGAAGAGCATGGTCAGCGCCCCGCCCGGTTCCGGTCGACGAGGGTGTTGAGCAGGGCGGCCCCGGTGCCGGAGTCCTCGACGGTGACCGCGAACTCACGGCCGCTCTTCTGCCGGGCCACGATGGCCTCGCCCGAGCGGACGATGAAGCCGGTGCGGCCGGGGCGGATGCGGTAGCCCCAGCCGCCGAACTCCGCGACCGCGTCGACCCGCCGGCTGTCCGCCGCCTCGATGCGCTCCAGCGGGACCTGCACCCGGGGCCAGGGCAGCAGGCCGGAGACGGTGAGGCCGCGCCGGTCCACGGTGACGTGGGCGCGGCTGAAGGCGAGCACCAGCAGGGCGAGGGCCAGCAAGGGGGCGCCGAGGAACCAGTTGACCCCGTAGCCGAGGCCCGTACCGGTCGCCACGATCACCAGGGCGCTCAGCGGCAGCCACCGGGAGCCGGTGGTGCGGGCCCAGCCGGCCACCTCGCCGTCGGCGAGCGCGATCCGCTCACGCTCGGCGGGGCTCTTCCCGGCGCGGGGGTCCTCCGGTGTCGGGACCAGCCGGGCCAGCAGCAGCCCGATCCCGCCGGCGAGGACAGCCGCACCGGTGGCCACGGCGAGGTGCCACAGCGGGAAGCGGCCGACCGCGGCCCCGTCGGGGGCGTCCAGGTTGACGATCAGGGTGGCGAACAGCACGTACTGGAGGAAGGCGGCCACGGCCCAGCCGCCGCCGATGAGCAGGCGGTGGGCCCGCCCGTAGAACTTTCCGCCGACCACCATGAGGACCCACAGGGCGCCGAGCACGGGCAGCACCGGGGCGGTGACCAGGACGTAGGTGGTGCGGTCGACGTAGCCGTTCACGTCTCCGGAGACGTCGAAGTGGCCGGCCAGGCGGGTGGGAAGACGGTCCTTGAGGACGAGGAAGAGGATCAGGTCGACGAGGAAGGAAAGGGCAAAGGGCAGGGCCGCGAGCGTGGCGCGGCCAAGGTTCTTGCGTGTCATGAAAACCTCCGTTGTTCGCATGCTAGTAGAACAACTAGAGGAAGGGCAATGCGGTACTCGCACTCGGGTTCCGGGAACAGCTCTGCCCCGTACCGGAGTTGCGGTACGGGGCAGAGGAGGCGTCCGTCAGGAGCGGCGTGACCGTCAGGCGGGTTCGAGGGGCCCCAGAGGCTCCAGGGATTCCCGAGGCTCCAAAGCTTCCAGGGGCTCCAGAGGTTCCAGAGGTTCTGCTGGGAAGACTCCCCGATGCCCTGTCCCCGCCCCCCGGGACGGGCGCACCTCGAACTCCTTGCAGCTCCAGATCTCCTGGACGAAGCCGGTCCGCCGGTCCCACAGGTCCAGCACCGCGTCCTCGCCCTCCACACCCCGGTAGGCGTCCTTGGCACCGCGGAAGCAGGCGAGGCCGCCGGAGAGGCCGCGGCCGGGGGCCGGGAAGTAGTCGGAGAAGGCGCAGGCGATACAGGTCTGGAGCTGGATGCCGTCCGGGAGGATGCGCTGGATCGCCGTCAGCGCGGCGGCGAAGTCGCCCTCTGCCCGGGCCGATTCGTAGGCCGCGCCGTCCAGATGGAGGGTGAGGTAGAGGTCCGGGTCGACCCGGCGCAGGGAGAGCAGGCAGCCGAGGGTGGCCTGGCGCAGGGCGCCGTCGACGAGGACGGGCAGCGGGAGGTCCCACTCCAGCACGCAGTCGGTGAGGGCACCGTCCGCCAGGGCGAACATCCCGCTCTCCGGAGGCGTGCCCGACACCGGCGCCAGGTCGTCGAAGCTCTCACCCTCGAAGTCGACGCCTCTGATCCGGATCCGGAGTTGCTGTCCGTCCGTGGTGAGAACGACGCACTCGGAACCGCCCCGGTCCCGGTACCAGCCGGCCCACGACTCATCTGTCATGAGCAGGGACTGTAGCCCCTGCCCGGCACGGGTCGGGTGCCGCCCTCCCTCTCCCCGCGGAGAGGCCGGAGGAGACGTCAACTCGTGCGTGGTTCACGCCACATGGGCCACATCGAGGGGCCGTCCGGCAGCTCGACGGCCCGGCCCAGGAAGCGGAAGCCGAGCCGCTCGTAGAGCGTACGGCTGCGGGCGCTGCTCGCCTCCAGGTAGGCGGGGACGCCATCGCGGTCGCAGCGGTCCAGCTCCGCCCGGATGAGCTCGGCCCCGATGCCCTCGCCCTGGCGCTGCGGGGAGACACCGATCATGAGCAGGTAGGCGTGGGCGCGGTCGTGCGGGTGCACCTTCCCGGTCAGCCTTCCGACCAGTTCGCACCGCTCGTTGTCGGGGTCGGCGGTCTGCCGCATCAGGGCGGGCGTGGGGTCCTCCCCCTCGGGCGCACCGGCGGGCACCGGAAGCCACAGGGCCACGGCCGCGCCGTCTTCGGCCACATCGATACGGCCTTCGGCGAGGGTGATGTCGGCGAAGACGCCGAGGAACCTGCCGTGCACCGCCCGCCGGTGCGCCTCGTCGGGGAAGACCCAGCTGCTGACCGGGTCGTGGTGGAAGGCCTCCTCCAGGACCGATACGACCAGCTCCCTGTCGTCCTGGCCCGCCCGCTGAATCCGTATGCCCATGACCGGCTTCCGCCCCTTCGCCCGCTGCTCTCGACGCTCTGCTCTCAACCGACCTCCGGAATACTAGAGTTGACGGGCGCGGGGCGGGCCGGTGCGGCCCGTCAGCTGGTGCGGCGGGTGACGAATTCGGCCAGGGCCAGCAGGTCACCGGCTCCGTCGGGGTCGGGGACCGCCCGGGAGAGGTGGTGCACCGCCCGGGCCATCCGGTCGGCCGCGCAGACCTGGGCCCAGTCCCGGCCGCCGGCCCGGTCCACGGCGTCGGCGGCGCGGTCCACCTCCGCGGCGGTGGTCAAGGGTCCCCGGTAGAGCGCGGCGAGTTCGGCGGCGGCCGGGGTGCCGGAGGTCAGGGCCGCCACGACGGGCAGCGACTTCTTGTGGGCGGCCAGGTCGGCGCCGACGGGCTTGCCGGTGCGGGCCGGGTCGCCCCAGATGCCGATCAGGTCGTCGATGAGCTGGAACGACAGGCCGGCCTCCCGTCCGAAGCCGTCCATGGCGCGGACCGCCCGGTCCTCCGCCCCGGCGTAGAGGGCGCCGAGGGCGCAGGCGCAGCCGAGCAGGGCGCCGGTCTTGGCGGTCGCCATGGTCAGGCATTCGTCCAGCGTGACCTCGTCCGGGCCGCGCTCCTCGAAGGCGCAGTCGGCCTGCTGGCCCGCGCAGAGCTCGATGACGCAGGAGGAGAGGCGGGCCGATGCCCGCTGTGCGGCCGGGTGGGTGTCCTCGGCCAGCAGTCGCTGGGCGAGGGCCAGCATGGCGTCGCCGGTGATGATTGCGTCCGGGACGCCGAAGACGGCCCAGGCGGTGGGCCGGTGTCTACGGGTGGTGTCCTCGTCGATGACGTCGTCGTGGAGGAGGGTGAAGTTGTGCGCCAGCTCGACGGCGACGGCGGCGCGCACGGCGCGTTCCGGATCGCCGCCCAGCGCCCGGGCCGCCGCCAGCACGAGGGCCGGCCGGATGGCCTTGCCCGCCTGTCCGGCGGCGGGCGTTCCGTCGGCGTTCTCCCAGCCGAAGTGGTACATCGCGATCCGGCGTATGCCACCGGGCAGCGATTCCACGGCCGATCGCAGATGCGGGTCGACGATGGCGCGGGTGCGCTCCAGCAGCGCCGCGGCCTCGTGCCCTTCCGTCGCTGCGTCCGTACTGGTCATGGTCACGGTCACTCCCTGGGGCGGTGCGATGGGGCGGGGCCCCGGCGGCCCGGCCGGTGTCGGCCGACCGGGCCGCCGGGGGTGACACGGGGTCAGCGCCAGCGGCTCACCTCCACGTTCTCCAGCACGCCGAGGGCGTCCGGTACCAGGATGGCGGCGGAGTAGTACGCAGTCACGAGGTAGGAGATGATCGCCTGCTCGTCGATGCCCATGAAGCGGACCGAGAGGCTCGGCTCGATCTCGTCCGGGATGCCGGTCTGCTGGAGGCCGATGACGCCCTGCTCGGCCTCGCCGGTCCTCATGCAGATGATGGAGGTGGTGCGGGCGTCGGTGACCGGGATCTTGTTGGACGGGAAGATCGGCACCCCGCGCCAGGCCGGCACGTGGTGACCGCCGATGTCCACGCTCTCGGGGACCAGTCCGCGCCGGTTGCACTCGCGGCCGAAGGCGGCGATGGCGCGCGGGTGGGCGAGGAAGAGCTTCGATCCGCGCCGCCGCGAGAGCAGTTCGTCCATGTCGTCGGGGCTGGGCACCCCGTCGTGCGGCTGGAGCCGCTGGCCGTAGTCGCAGTTGTTGAGGAGGCCGAACTCCCGGTTGTTGATGAGCTCGTGCTCCTGGCGCTCGCGCAGCGCCTCGACCGTGAGCCGCAACTGCTGCTCGGTCTGGTTCATCGGCTGGTTGTAGAGGTCGGCGACCCGGCTGTGCACCTTGAGGACGGTCTGCGCGACGCTCAGCTCGTACTCGCGGGGCGCGGCGTCGTAGTCGACGAAGGTGTGCGGGACGACGGCCTCGCCGACATGGCCGGCGGAGAGGTCGATCGCCGCCTCGCCGTACTTGTTGGTCCGCTGATGCGGGATGGAGAGCAGACCGGCGAGGTGGGCGCGGAGCGGCTCGGCGCGCTCCGCGAGGTTGAACACGTCCGCGCGGCTGAGCGTCAGCAGCGTGCACGCGGTGACGGCCCGGGCGGTGTACTCCCAGACGGCGTCGCCGTCGACCAGGCTCTGGTCACCGAAGTACGCGCCGTCGGCGAGGACTTCGAGCTCCGTCTCGTCCCCGTAGAGACCGGCGCCGATCTTCTCGACCTTGCCGTGCGCCAGCAGGAAGACCCGGTCCGCCGCGTCCCCCGACGTGGCGAGCACCTCCCCCGCGGCCACGTCGCGCTGCTCGCACCTGCGGGCGAGCTCGGCGAGGACCTCCTCGTCCCCGAAATTGCGCAGAGCGGGCAGCTCCCCCAGCTCGGCGGGGATCACGGCCACCCGGTCCCCGGTCTGGACGAAGGTCACCCGGCCGTCACCGACCGAATAGCTGAGCCGACGGTTCACCCGGTACGTACCGCCCTGTACCTGCACCCACGGCAGCATCTTCAGCAGCCACCGTGAGGTGATCTCCTGCATCTGCGGCGCGGATTTGGTGGTCGTCGCGAGGTTCCGCGCAGCTGCCGTCCCCAGACTCTGCTGCGGCGGCGCCTGCGTGTCGCGAACCTCTTCACCAACGGACATCTGACGTCCTTTCAATCATGGGCTGACCTGCTGGAGAAGCCTTTCAGCGGAGGACGTCGACCGCCATTACACAAAAGAGTGTGACTAATCGGCCTTCGGTCGGGGCACGTTGCTCCCCGTCGCCCTGCGGACCGCATAAGTTGCATCCAAGATGCAACTTATCTAGGGTGGAGCCATGCGGCTGACCAGATTCACCGATGTGGCGCTCCGCGTGCTCATGCGGCTGGCGGTCGCGGAGGGCGCGGACCCGCCCACCACGCGCGAGGTGGCGGACACCATGCGGGTGCCGTACACCCACACCGCCAAGGTCGTCGCCCGCCTCCAGCGCCTGGGCCTGCTCGACGCCCGCCGCGGCCGGGGCGGCGGCCTCACCCTCACCACCGCCGGGCACTCCGCCTCGATCGGCGCTCTGGTGCGGGAGCTGGAGGGCACGGACGACGTCGTGGAGTGCGAGGGCGACACCCCCTGCCCCCTGCGCTCCGACTGTCGGCTGCGCGGCGCCCTGCGGCGGGCCCAGGAGGCCTTCTATGCCTCGCTCGACCCGATCACCGTCACCGATCTCGTCGCCTCCCCCACCGGCCCCCTGCTGCTCGGCATCGGCAGCGGACCACCACCGGAGTGAGTCCGGCCCCGCCGCCCGCCCAGCACACCCAACCGCCCAGGTCGGGCATCACCGCACCCAAAAATAAGCATCTCGGATACCAATTAACACAGAGGAGCCCCTCCGCATGCTCTCCGACCGGTCCACCGCCACCGTCCGTGCCACCCTTCCCGCCGTCGGCGCGGCCATCGGGGACATCGCCGACCTCTTCTACAAGAAGCTCTTCCAGGCCCACCCGGAGCTGCTGCGCGACCTGTTCAACCGGGGCAACCAGGCCTCCGGCGACCAGCGCACAGCCCTGGCCGGGTCCATCGCCGCGTTCGCGACCGCGCTGGTCGAGCACCCCGGCACCCGGCCCGACGTGATGTTGAACCGGATCGCCCACAAGCACGCCTCGCTGGGGGTGACCCCCGAGCAGTACGAGGTGGTGCACACCCACCTCTTCGCCGCGATCGCCGACGTACTGGGTGACGCGGTCACCCCTGAGGTCGCCGCGGCCTGGGACGAGGTCTACTGGCTGATGGCGAACGCCCTCATCACCATCGAGGCGCGCCTCTACGCCCAGCAGGGCGTCGTGGCGGGCGACGTGTGGCGGGAGTGGGAGGTCGCCGCACGGGTCGAGGAGACCGAGGACGTCGCCACCTTCCACCTCCGCCCGGCGGACGGCGGTGACGCGCCCGCCTTCCGGCCCGGCCAGTACGTCTCCGTCCAGGTCGAACTGGCGGACGGGGCACGGCAGATACGCCAGTACAGCCTCTCCTCCTCCCCCGGCTCCCGGCTGCGCTCCATCACCGTGAAGCGGGTGCGCGGGCAGGAGTCCCCCGACGGCGAGGTCTCCCGCCACCTCCACGAGCACACCCGCGCGGGCGACCGGCTGCGCGTCTCCGTCCCCTACGGGGACCTGGTCCTCGACCACCTGGACGCGCCCCTGCTGCTGGCCTCGGCGGGGATCGGCTGCACGCCCGTGCTGTCGATGCTGGAGCACCTGGCCGAGCAGGGCCACGACCGCCCGGTCACCGTGGTGCACGGCGACCGCTCCCCCGCCGACCACGCCCTGCGCGCCCACCACGTCCGGCTGACGGAGCAGCTCCCGGCCGCCGAGCCGCACTTCTGGTACGAGTCCCCGGAGGCCGGCCACCCCGCCCACCGCACCGGCCTCGTCGACCTGAACGGCATCACCGTGCTGCCCGGCACCCACGCCTATCTGTGCGGCCCGCTCCCTTTCATGCGCACGGTCCGCACCCGGCTGCTGGAGGCGGGGGTGCGCCCGGCCGACATCCACTACGAGGTGTTCGGCCCGGACCTCTGGCTGGCGAGCGCCTGAGGAGGACGCCGTCGGGGCGGGCCACAATGGACACGTGAACCGCCCCGAGACCCTCCTGCGCCCCCGGGTGCCGTCCCCGCTCCAGGAGGTCCGGGACGACCGCTTCGCCCGGCGCGGGATCACGCTCCTCCTCAAGCGGGACGACGTGATCCACCCCGATCTGCCGGGCAACAAGTGGCGCAAACTCGCCCTCAACCTGGAGGCGGCCGCCGGGCGGCCCGTGCTGACGTTCGGCGGCGCCTACTCCAACCACCTCCGGGCCACCGCCGCGGCCGGCCGGCTGCTGGGCTTTCCCACCGTCGGAGTCGTACGCGGCGACGAGCTGGCACACCGCCCGCTCAACCCCTCGCTCGCCCGGTGCGCCGCCGACGGCATGCGGCTGCACTTCGTGGACCGTACGACCTACCGCGCGAAGGCCTCACCCGAGGTCCTGGAGGGGCTGCTGAGCCTCTTCGGGGACGTGGAGGTGATCCCGGAGGGCGGCAGCAACGCCCTGGCCGCACAGGGCTGCGCAGCGCTGGGGCGCGAGTTGCGCGGGCACACCGATGTGGCGGCCGTGGCCTGCGGGACCGGCGGCACCCTGGCCGGGCTCGCGGCCGGGCTGGAGAGCGGGCAACGCGCCCTGGGCGTACCGGTGCTGCGCGGCGGCTTCCTCGGGGCTGACGTGACCGCGCTCCAGCAGGAGGCGTTCGGCGGTCCGGCCGGGAACTGGTCCCTCGACGAGCGCTTCACCTTCGGCGGCTACGCCCGTACGACCCCGGAACTGGACGCCTTCGCCGCGGACTTCGAGGACCGGCACGGGCTGCCGGTGGAGCGGGTCTACGTCGCCAAGCTGCTGTTCGCGCTGACGGCCCTGGCCGAGGAGGGGGCGTTCGCGCCGGGCAGCCGGGTGAGCGCGGTGATCACGGGCACGCCCGACAGGCCGGGCCCTCAGGAGTCGTCCGTCTCCCGGTAGGCGGCCGCCTCCTCCAGATCCAGCCGGCGCAGCAGCGTACGCATCATCTCGTCGTCGATCCGCCGCTCGTCCCGGAGCCGGACGAAGACCTCCCGTTCGGCCTCGATCATCTCGCGGGAGAGCCGCCGGTAGGTGTCGTCCGCCGACTCCCCCGTGGCCGGGTCCGCCGCCCCCAGCCGCTCCCAGACGGAGTTGCGGCGCCGCTCCAGCACGTTGCGCAGCCGGTCGGCCAGCGGGGGCGGCAGGCTGTTGTGCGGGTCGGCGAGCAGCTCCTCCAGGCGGGCGTCGGCGGCGGCCGACGCCTCGCTCTGGGCCTGCGCCTCGATGAGCGTCTCGGTCTGCGGGTCGCGCCCGGGCAGCTTCAGTACGCGGACGAGGACGGGCAGGGTCAGCCCCTGGATCACCAGCGTGGCGATGACGGTGGTGAAGGTCAGGAACAGCACCAGGTTGCGGGCCGGGAACGGCTCGCCGTCGTGCGTGGCCAGCGGGATGGAGAAGGCGACGGCGAGCGAGACGACCCCGCGCATGCCCGCCCAGCCGACGATCAGGGGCGCGGTCCAGTCGGTGCCCGGTTCCCGCTCCCGTACCCGCTTCGACAGCCATCGGGGCAGGTAGGTGGCCGGGTAGACCCAGATGAAGCGGACCACGACGACCGCGACGAAGATGATCGCCGCGTAGCCGAGCGCCTCCGTCGCGCCGCCCGCTTCGAGCCCCTTGAGGACGAACGGCAGCTGGAGCCCGATCAGGGCGAAGACCGTGGACTCCAGGATGAAGGCGACCATCTTCCAGACGGCGGCCTCCTGGAGACGGGTGGCGAAGTCGACCTGCCAGGAACGGTGTCCCAGATAGAGGGCGACGACGACCACCGCGAGGACTCCGGAGGCGTGCACCCGCTCGGCCGCCGCGTACGCCACGAACGGGATCAGAAGAGAGAGCGTGTTCTGGAGAAGGGCCTCCTTCAGGTGCGTGCGCAACCAGTGCAGCGGCACCATCAGCAGCAGTCCGACCCCGACCCCGCCGACCGCGGCCAGCAGGAACTCCGCGATCCCGGCGGCCCACGTCATCCCCTCCCCCACAGCCGCGGCCAGCGCCACCCGGAAGGCGGTGATCGCGGTGGCGTCGTTCACCAGCGACTCACCCTGAAGGATGGTCGTCACCCGGGCGGGCAGCCCGACCCGGCGGGCGATCGCGGCGGCCGTCACGGCGTCCGGCGGCGCGATCACGGCCCCCAGGACGAGTGCGGCGGTCAGCGGCAGCTCCGGGATCACGAGGTACGCCAGCCAGCCCACGGCGAGGGTGGCGAAGAGGGTGTACCCCACGGAGAGCAGCGCGACCGGCCGGATGTTGGCCCGCAGATCGAGGTAGGAGCTGTCGACGGCGGCCGTGTAGAGCAGCGGGGGAAGCAGCAGCGGGAGCACGATGTGCGCGTCCAGGTGGTACGTCGGAACGCCCGGCACCAGGCCCGCGACCAGGCCCACGGCCACCAGGACGAGCGGCGCGGGAACGGGCGTGCGGCGCGCCGCTCCGGCGACCGCCGCACTGGCCGCGACCAGCGCCACCAGCGGCAGCGCGTCCATCTCACCGTCCTCGGATCCGTCGTAACCTGCCCATCATGAGCGAGTGTGCGCATGTAGCGGATCTGCCACGCCCCGAGCCCGTACCGCTCGGGGAGACCTGCCCCGAGTGCCTGGCCGCAGGCACCCATCCCGTGCAGCTGCGGCTCTGCCTGACCTGCGGGCACGTCGGCTGCTGCGATTCCTCACCCCTGCGGCACGCCACCGGGCACTTCCGGGAGACCGGTCACCCGGTGATGCGGAGCTTCGAGCCGGGCGAGAGCTGGCGCTGGTGCTTCGAGGACGGTTCGATCGTCTGACGTCTGGGTACGTCAATCCGGCGCCGGTTCTTCGTAATTGGACGCCGCAGCCCCCTAGCCACTGTGTGTACTCATAGGTTTACTATGAGTGATGGCCGGGGGATGGGGTGCGGGCGACACTGCATCATGGATCCGATAGCGTCGCCGAGCTGAGAACCGTCGACCGACCACATGGCTCCGGGCCACCCTTCCCGGAACCTCGAAAGAGTTTGTGCCACCTTGGAGGTGAGGGTGTCCCAGATCGCAGGCGAGCCCGGGAATCAGGACTTCGTAGAGGTCCGGCTGCCCGCTGCGGGTGCCTACCTGTCGGTGCTGCGAACGGCCACGGCCGGTCTCGCAGCGCGTTTGGACTTCACTCTCGACGAGATCGAGGATCTTCGTATCGCGGTCGACGAGGCCTGCGCGATCCTGCTTCAGCAGGCCGTGCCCGGCTCCGTCCTCAGCTGCGTGTTCCGGCTCATCGACGACTCTCTCGAGGTGACGGTGTCGGCCCCCACGACGGACGGCCGCGCACCCGAGCGGGACACCTTCGCCTGGACGGTGCTCTCCGCACTGGCCGGCAAGGTCGAGTCGACGGTCGCCGACGACCGTACGGTCACCATCAGCCTCTACAAACAGCGCGGCGCGGGCCCCGGGCCGGCGTGAGCGACGGGAACGGGGACGGTCCTGTGCGGGACGAGACGATCCGACCCGGGGTGGTGCGCCCAGCAGGCATCCCGGAGCAACAGGCCCGGCCGCATCCGGTGGACGGAGCGGACGGGCCCCAGGGGCTCAACGTCGCGGTGGAGCAGTCGCAGGAGCGGGCGGGCCAGATGAGCGAGCACGGGCACCACGATCCACACGACCGCAGCGGGGCCCGGGCCCTGTTCATCGAGTTGCGGGAGCTTCCCGACGGCTCCGCGGAGAAGGCGGAGCTGCGCAACCGGCTGGTCCGGATGCATCTGCCGCTGGTGGAGCACCTGGCCCGGCGCTTCCGCAACCGCGGGGAGCCGCTGGACGACCTGACGCAGGTCGCCACGATCGGGCTGATCAAGTCCGTGGACCGGTTCGACCCGGACCGGGGCGTGGAGTTCTCGACGTACGCGACCCCCACGGTCGTCGGCGAGATCAAGCGCCACTTCCGGGACAAGGGCTGGGCGGTCCGGGTGCCCCGCCGCCTCCAGGAGCTGCGGCTCTCGCTGACCACGGCCACCGCCGAGCTCTCCCAGCAGCACGGCCGCTCGCCGACCGTGCACGAGCTGGCCGAGCGGCTCGGCATCTCCGAGGAGGAGGTGCTGGAGGGCCTGGAGTCGGCCAACGCGTACAGCACGCTCTCGCTGGACGTGCCGGACACGGACGACGAGTCCCCCGCCGTCGCGGACACGCTGGGCTCCGAGGACGAGGCGTTGGAGGGCGTGGAGTACCGGGAGTCGCTCAAGCCGCTCCTGGAGGACCTGCCGCCGCGAGAGAAGCGCATCCTGCTGCTGCGGTTCTTCGGCAACATGACCCAGTCGCAGATCGCCCAGGAGGTCGGCATCTCGCAGATGCACGTCTCCCGGCTGCTGGCCCGCACGCTGGCCCAGCTCCGCGAGCGCCTGCTCGTCGAGGAGTAGAGCGGCCGGCCCTCCGCAGGGCGCCGCGGCTCCCGGAGCTCGGGCCTGCCGGTCCGCTCGGGCTTCCGGGTCAGCTCAGCCGTCCGGACCCGCTCAGGCTTCCGGGTCCGCTCCGGCGCCCCTGCGCAGGCCCAGGATCTGGGTGGTCGCCGGGTTCAGGACGAGCACCAGACCGGTCACGGCGACCGCCGCCAGGACGATCCCGGCCGGGATCAGCGCGCCCTGGGAGCGCAGCAGCGTCCACGCCACCGGCAGCGCCATGATCTGGGTGATCAGCGCCGGGCCCCGGCTCCAGCTCCTCAGCAGCATCAGGCCGCGGGCGGCGATGAGCGGGATGGCGCCCAGCGCGATCAGCGTGATGCCGACCGTCTCCGCCTGCTGCGGGCTCTCGGGTCGCCCGAGCACCCCCATGACCAGCAGGTAGAGCCCGCTGGCCGCGAGCGCGGCGCCTTCGAGGGCGTTGATCCCGGCGAGGGCGGTGATCCTTCGCGGGCGCTCCGTCGCGGCGGGCGAGGGGGTGGAGGGGGTCGCTTCAGTGCTCACGCCTTTCAGGTTGGCATCCCCGGGCCCCGGAAGTGAAGCCGGGGTGGAGCACCTGCCGGGTGGGCGTCACGGAACGTGACCGGCCCTGAGCTGAGCGAACCGCGACTTCGGTACCGAACCACCCGGTAGGTACTCTGGCGGGCATGCGCGCCCTCCTCGTGGTCAACCCGGCAGCCACCACCACCAGTGCACGCACCCGTGACGTCCTCATCCACGCCCTGGCCAGCGAGATGAAGCTGGAGGCGGTGACCACGGAGTACCGGGGTCACGCGCGGGACCTGGGGCGGCGGGCGGCCGACAGCGACGACATCGACCTGGTGGTCGCCCTGGGCGGCGACGGCACGGTGAACGAGGTCGTGAACGGGCTGCTGCACCGGGGCCCGGACGTGGACCGCGTCCCGAAGCTCGCCGTCGTTCCCGGCGGCTCCACCAATGTCTTCGCGCGCGCCCTGGGACTGCCCAACGACGCCGTGGAGGCGACGGGCGCGATCCTGGACGCCCTGGAGCACCGGAGGGAGCGCACGGTCGGCCTGGGGCTCGCGGCCGGCACCCCGGGCACCGAGGACGAGTCCGTACCCGAACGCTGGTTCACTTTCTGTGCCGGTCTCGGTTTCGACGCCGGAGTGGTCGGCCGGGTCGAACAGAAGCGCGAGGGCGGGAAGCGTTCGACGCACGCGCTGTACGTGCGCCAGGTGGTCCGGCAGTTCCTGAACGAGGCCCACCGCAGACACGGGACGATCACGCTCGACGTGCCCGGCCAGGAGCCCGTCACCGACCTCGCGCTCTCCATAATCTGCAACACCGCCCCCTGGACCTACCTGGGGAATCGCCCGGTGTACGCATCGCCGAAGGCCTCCTTCGACACCGCCCTGGACGTCCTCGGACTGAAGCGTCTGTCGACCTCGGCGGTGGCCCTCTACGGCACCCAGCTGCTCACTTCGAGCCCTGACAGAGGGCCGCGCGGGAAGCACGCTGTTTCACTGCATGACCTCACGGACTTCACCTTGCATTCAAAGGTCCCACTGCCCTTCCAGATGGACGGCGACCACCTGGGACTGCGTACGAGCGTGACGTTCACAGGCGTACGCCGTGCACTGCGTGTGATTGTGTGAGTGGAAGGGCCGAAAGTCCTTTAACTCGAACGTTTGGCCTGGCCCCCACCCCTTAGAAGTGCGGCTGTGACCTAGTCGACACCGAGGAATCAAAAAAAACTTTCCAGAAGGGGTTGTATCCGCCGCCGAGGTTTGCGAATCTCTACATGGCGATCGGGACGGCCCGCAACACCGGCCTCCACTGAGAGCCAGAACCCCTCCTCACCATCACAGACCACACCCAGTGCTTCTGGGAGTCGGCCCGTCATCTGTGGGGGGATTCGTGAAAGCGTTCACATTCACAAGCAACAAGCGTGTAATACCAAGGAGAGGTAGCAGCCATGGACTGGCGTCACAACGCCGTTTGTCGTGAGGAAGACCCCGAGCTGTTCTTCCCCATCGGCAACACCGGTCCTGCGCTGCTGCAGATCGAGGAAGCCAAGGCCGTCTGCCGTCGCTGCCCCGTCATGGAGCAGTGCCTGCAGTGGGCGCTCGAGTCCGGCCAGGACTCCGGCGTCTGGGGTGGCCTCAGCGAGGACGAGCGCCGCGCGATGAAGCGCCGTGCCGCTCGCAACCGGGCGCGTAACGCCAGCGCCTGACCGACGCCCCCCACGAACACGCCTCAGCCAGGCGGCGCGTACAGAGCGTGCGCACAGCCCCGCCTTCGAGTCGCAGCGCGCAGTACCCCGGAGCGCATCGCAACGTGAGCATCGCGGAGCGGGCCCGGACCGTCACCACGGTCCGGGCCCGCTCTGTTGTGTCCCGCCAGTTATTTGTCGCCGCTATTTGTCACCGCGCTATTTGTCACCGCGCACCGGCAGGTCCAGCACCACCTGGGTACCGCGCTCCGGCGCCGGGACCATGCCGAACGTCCCGCCCAACTCCCCCTCCACCAGCGTCCGTACGATCTGGAGCCCCAGATTGCCGGCCCGCTGCGGGTCGAACCCCTCGGGCAGACCGCGCCCGTCGTCGGTCACCGTGATGAGCAGCCGGCCCTCGGCCGGCGAGCCGCCGCGCACGGCGGAGACCTCCACCGTGCCCTGATCGGCCACGGTGAACGCGTGTTCCAGGGCGTTCTGGAGCACCTCGGTGAGCACCATGGAGAGCGGGGTGGCGACCTCGGCGTCCAGGATGCCGAAGCGTCCGGTGCGCCGGCAGGTCACCCTGCCCGGCGAGATCTCGGACACCATCGCGATGACCCGGTCGGCGATCTCGTCGAACTCGACGCGCTCGTCCAGGTTCTGCGAGAGCGTCTCGTGGACGATCGCGATCGAACCGACGCGCCGCACCGCCTCGTTGAGCGCCTCGCGCCCCTGTTCGGAATCCATCCGGCGGGACTGGAGGCGCAACAGGGCGGCCACCGTCTGGAGGTTGTTCTTCACCCGGTGGTGGATCTCCCGGATGGTCGCGTCCTTGGTGATCAACTCGCGTTCGCGGCGACGGAGTTCGGTGACGTCCCGGAGCAGGACCAGCGAGCCGATGCGGACGCCCTTGGGCTTGAGCGGGATGGCCCGCAACTGGATCACCCCGCCCTCACCCTCCACCTCGAACTCGCGCGGCGCATACCCGCTGGCCACCTTGACCAGGGCCTCGTCCACCGGGCCCCGTGAGGGCGCGAGTTCGGCGGTGGTGGTGCCGAGGTGGTGGCCGACCAGGTCGGAGGCGAGGCCGAGGCGATGGTAGGCGGAGAGGCCGTTGGGGCTGGCGTACTGCACGACCCCGTCCGCGTCCAGCCGGATCAGGCCGTCGCCGACGCGCGGGGAGGCATCCATGTCGACCTGCTGGCCGGGGAAGGGGAAGGACCCGGCGGCGATCATCTGGGCCAGGTCGGAGGCGGACTGGAGGTAGGTGAGCTCCAGCCGGGAGGGGGTGCGCACGGTGAGCAGGTTGGTGTTGCGGGCGATGACACCGAGGACCCGGCCCTCACGGCGTACGGGGATGGACTCGACCCGTACGGGAACCTCCTCGCGCCACTCCGGGTCGCCCTCGCGCACGATCCGGCCCTCGTCCAGAGCCGCGTCCAGCAGCGGGCGGCGGCCGCGCGGCACCAGGTGGCCGACCATGTCGTCCTGGTAGGAGGTGGGGCCGGTGTTGGGCCGCATCTGGGCGACCGAGACATACCGCGTGCCGTCGCGGGTCGGGACCCAGAGCACGAGGTCGGCGAAGGACAGGTCGGAGAGCAGCTGCCACTCCGAGACCAGCAGATGGAGCCACTCGAGGTCGGTGTCGCTCAGAGCGGTGTGCTGGCGGACGAGATCGTTCATGGAGGGCACCTGTGGAGCGTACCCGGGGTCAACATCCGTGTTCGAACCGATCGGCCCGGCGGGCCGTGCCGTGTGGGAGAGGGCCGCTGCCGCACCGGATGTCGATGGACAGGGCGGGGCGTACGGCCGGAGAATGTCGTGCACATGGATGGACACGAGCAATTGGTCTAGTCCACAATGAGTTCACCAAGACCTCCGTTCTCCCCGCACAGGAGAACGGACCGAGGCACCCGGCGCTCTCTGCCCTGACCGCGCCGGTGTCTCATGTGGCCGGAGGCACCGCACACCGCCGGCCAGGTAGCTCCGGGCTGCGGTGCCGGGCGGGCTGAGGGTCCCGCCCTGGCGCCGCGGCCCGCGGGTGTTTCCGGGGGCCGTTCAGACATCCTCTAGCGCGTCTCCGTGACCTTCGCCAGGGCACGCGGCGAGTCCGGGTCCTGGCCCCGCGCGATGGTGACCTCGTACGCGAGCATCTGGAGCGGCAGGATCTCCAGGATCGGCTGCAGCTCCTCCGGGACGCCCGAGGTCGGCAGTGAGAAGCCCGCCGACGCCGCTTCCACCTGAGCCTTTGGTCCGACCACAAAAAGGTCCGCGCCGCGACCGCGCAAGCGGTCCAGCACCGGCTGGAGGGCCTCGCCGCCCCGGCCGTCGGTGACCACCGCGATCACCGGGGAGATGTTGTCGACCATCGCCAGCGGGCCGTGGAGGAGGTCGGCGCCGGAGTAGGAGAGAGCGGGGATGTAGCTGGTCTCCATGAGCTTCAGGGCGGCTTCCTTGGCCGTGGGGTAGCCGTAGCCGCGCGAGGTGATCACCATGCGCTCGGCGAAGCGGTAGCGGGCGGCCAGCGCCTTGACCTCGGCCCGGCGGCCCAGGATCGCGCCCGCCAGGTCGGGCAGGGCCGACGCCGCCTCCGTACCGTCGACGCCCGCCAGGCCCTCCACGAAGAGGTACAGGGAGAGCAGGGAGGCCGTGTACGTCTTGGTGGCCGGCAGCGCCTTCTCCGGGCCCGCCAGGATGTCGATGTGGAACTCGGATACGGCGGCGAGCGCGGAGTCCGGGTTGTTGGTGACCGCGAGGGTGACCGCACCGGCCTCCCTGGCGGCCCTCGTGGAGGCCACCAGGTCCGGTGAGCCGCCCGACTGGCTGACCGTGACGACCAGGACGTCCCGCAGATCGGGCTTGGCCCCGTACGCCGTCGTGGTGGACATGGAGGCGAGGCCGCAGGGCAGGCCGAGCCGGATCTCCAGCAGGTACTTCGCGTAGAGCGCCGCGTTGTCGGAGGTGCCGCGCGCGGTGAGCAGGACGAAGCGGGGCTTCCTGGCGGCGATCTCGGCGGCCACCTCGCGGATGCGGGGCGCGCCCTGGTCGAGGATGCGCCGCAGCATCGCGGGCTGCTCGGCCATCTCGCCGGACATGATGCGGCCGGGCACATCGCGCTGGTCGTCGGGGCCGGGCGGAGGGGTGGCTGACATGGAGGTGCCTCCCGATGCGGTGTCGTACCGGACAAGTCGACCAGGCAAACGCGGGGTCCGCCAGCGGGCGGGACGGCGGGCGGGGCGGGTGGACCGAACCGTGGCCCGTTCACCGCACAGACGGCCGATTCTGCTAGATTGGGCCTTTGATTGGTCTATACCACAGGGCTCCACTCATCAGATCGGCAGGCACAGCGTGGAAGTTGTCATCGTCCCGGACGCCACGGCAGGCGGCGAACTGATCGCGGAGGCCATCGCCTCCCTGCTCAGCCGCAAGCCCGACGCCCTGCTCGGCGTTGCCACCGGCTCTACCCCGCTGCCCATCTACCGCGCGCTGGCGGCCAAGGTCGCCGCCGGGGCTGTCGACGCCTCGCGCGCCCGCATCTGCCAGCTGGACGAGTACGTCGGGCTGCCCGTGGGCCACCCGGAGTCGTACCGCTCCGTGGTCCTGCGTGAGGTCGTCGAGCCGCTCGGGCTCTCCGAGGCGTCCTTCATGGGCCCGGACGGCTCGGCCGAGGACGTCCAGGCGGCCTGTGAGGCGTACGACCGGGCGCTGGCGGAGGCCGGCGGGGTCGACCTCCAGCTGCTCGGCATCGGCACCGACGGGCACATCGGCTTCAACGAGCCGTGCTCCTCGCTCGCCTCGCGCACCCGGATCAAGACGCTGACCGAGCAGACCCGGGTGGACAACGCGCGCTTCTTCGACGACGACATCGACCAGGTGCCGCACCACGTGATCACCCAGGGCATCGGGACGATCCTGGACGCCCGGCACCCGATCCTGCTGGCCACCGGTGAGGGCAAGGCGGAGGCCGTCGCCCAGACCGTGGAGGGGCCGGTCGCCTCGATCGTGCCGGCCTCGGCGCTCCAGCTGCATCCGCATGCGACGGTGGTGGTGGACGAGGCGGCGGCGTCGAAGCTGAAGCTGGCGGATTACTTCCGCGCCACGTATGCGGCTAAGCCGGCGTGGCAGGGGTTGTAGGTCGTACGCCTGCCTGTACGTGCGGGAAGGGCCAGGACACCGTGAGGCGTCCTGGCCCTTCCCGTTGTGCCGCCCGTCCGGCGAGAGGCTTTGTCCTCAATCGCCGGACGGGCTCGTTTTTCGGCCTTGCGGCCTCGTCCTCAAACGCCGGACGGGCTTGATTTTGTCCGCCCGCCACGCTTGGTCATCGCCGGACGGGCTCGATCTACCGGCCCGACGGCCTCGTCCTCAAACGCCGGACGGGCTGGAGGTGTCCGTCACCGCTTCCGCCGCCGCCTGGCCGCAGACCCTGGACGCGCCGTGGGTGGCTATGTGGAGCGACCCCCGGGGGGTGGACGCCGGGACGCCCATCTCGACCACGATCGTGTCCGGGCGGGCCGCCAGCAAGGCGTCCAGCGCCGCGCCCATCCAGGCGTGGCGGTGTTCGTCGCGGACGACGGCGACGATGCACCGCTCCCCCGCCGCGGCGACCACCTCGGCCGCCGGGTCGGTGCTCTCGCTGGTGTACCGGCCCGACTCCGTGCCCGGCAGGAGCCGGGTGAGGCCCGCGGCGATGCCCCAGGGGGTCTCGTCGCCGACCGCGATGTTCGCCACCGCGGAGAACTCCGCGACGTAACCCGGCTCGGTCAGCCGGTCGCCGGTGCCGGTGATCTTCAGCGCGCGGCGGGCGGCCACCAGGCCGATGTCGGAGCTGACTCCGGTGCCGGGCGCGGTCCCCTCCTGCACTTCCGCGCCCGGCTCCGGGACGTCCCCCCGGGCCCCCTGCGTCCAGGACGCGAGGGCTCGTACACGGGCGGCCGCATCCGCGAGCCGCTCCTCGGCCAGGTCTCCGCTGTGCACGGCCGCCACCAGGGCGTCGCGCAGGCGCAGCACCGTCTCCTCGTCGGCCAGCCCGCCGCCGACGCAGATCGCGTCGGCGCCCGCGGCGATCGCGAGGACCGACCCGCGCTCGATGCCGTAGGTCCTGGAGATGGCTTCCATCTCCACGCCGTCGGTGACGATCAGGCCGTCGTAGCCCAGTTCCTGACGGAGCAGACCGGTGAGGATCCGCGGACTCAGGGTGGCCGGGCGGTCCGGGTCGAGTGCGGGAAGCAGGATATGCGCGCTCATCACCGATTTGGAACCCGCTGCGATGGCCGCCCGGAAAGGCAGCAGCTCACGGGCGTGCAGGGTGTCGAGATCCACATCGATGCGGGGCGTCGCCAGGTGCGAGTCGACCGCGGTGTCGCCGTGGCCGGGGAAGTGCTTGGTGCAGGCGGCGACACCGGCGGCCTGGAGCCCCTCGATGTACGCGGCGGTGTGCCGGGCCACCAGGGCGGTGTCGGCGCCGAAGGAGCGTACGCCGATGACCGGGTTGTCCGGGTTGGAGTTGACGTCCGCGGACGGCGCCCAGTTCAGGTTGACGCCGCACACGGCGAGCCGGCGGCCGAGCTCGTGGGCGACGGCCCGGGTCAAGTCGACGTCGTCGACGGAGCCGAGGGCGAAGTTGCCCGGGAACGAGGAGCCGTCCCTGACCTCCAGGCGGGTCACGTCCCCGCCCTCCTCGTCGATGGCGACGAGGACATCGTCCCGCTCGGAGCGCAGCCGCGCGGTGAGGGCGGCGAGCTGCTCGGGCGACTCGATGTTGCGGCCGAACAGCCCGACGGAGGTGAGCCCTTCACCGACGCGGCGCAGCAGCCAGTCCGGTGCGGTGGTTCCGGTGAATCCGGGCTGGAGCACCGCGAGCGCGTCGCGCGTCAGGGTGTCCGTGGTGGAAACGAGGGTGGTCATGGGCCCGCACTATCCCTTCACAGCGCCGGAGGTGAGCCCAGCGGCCATCTTCTTCTGGATGATCATGAAGAAGATGACGACGGGCAGGGCGATCATGGTGGAGGCCGCCATGAGTGCGCCGTAGTCCGTTCCGCGCTCGGTGGTGAAGGTCATCAGCCACACGTTGAGCGTGTACTTGGAGTTGTCGTTGATCAGGATGTACGCGAAGAGGTACTCGTTCCACGCGTTGACCAGGGCGAAGATCGACGCGGCGGCGAGTCCGGGGGCGAGCAGCGGGAAGACCACCTTGCGGAAGGCCCCGAAGCGGGTGAGGCCGTCGACCATCGCGGACTCCTCCAGCTCCACCGGGATATTCACGACGAAGCCGCGGATCATGATGGTGGCGAAGGGCAGCGTGGCGACCAGGTAGACGACGATCAGGCCCCAGTACTCGTCGATCCCGCCCATGGCGTTGAGCTGGGCGTAGATCGGGATGAGCATCGCCGTCGGCGGCAGCATCTGGACCAGGATCATGATCAGGAGCAGCGGCTTGCGGCCGAAGAAGCGGAACCGGCCGATCGCCAGGGCCGCCAGGGTCGCGATGATCATGCCGCCGACCACCGCCGTGACGGCGACGATCAGGCTGGACTGGATGGCGGTGGTGAAGTTCGGCTGGTCGACGGCGCGCACGAAGTTGTCGAACGTGATCGACGTGGGCCACAGCGTCTGGTTGTAGCTGCGGATCTCGCGGTTGGGCCGCAGGGCGCTGATGACCAGCCAGTACACCGGGAAGATCATGACGACGGCGATGCCGAGGCCGAGGATGTCCAGGTGGAGCCGGCTCTTCTTCCGGTCGGGACGCAGCGCCTGTGTTTTGGTCGTGCTGCTCATTCGACCTCTCCCGTCTTCATGAGCTGGCGCAGGTAGTACACGGCCACGCCGGACAGCAGCACCACCGTGATGAGGGCGATCGCGGTGCCCTGGCTGAAGGAGGTGGACTCGAACGCCTTGGAGTAGGAGTAGAGGCCGAGGGTCTCGTACTCCGGCTCGGGCTTGTTGCCGCGCAGCAGCCAGATCTGGCCGAAGACGTTGAAGTCCCAGATCACCGAGAGGGTGGCGACCATGGTGAAGACCGGCTTGATGACCGGCCAGGTGACGAACTTGTAGACGCCGTAGCCGCTGGCACCGTCGAGTGCCGCTGCCTCTTCCAGTTCCTGGGGGACCTGGGTGAGGGCGGCGTACAGGGTGACGACGACGAACGGGATGGCGCCCCAGACGACCAGCAGGGTGATGATGCCGAAGCCCTGGATCGGGTTGAGGTACCAGTTGTGTCCGAGCCAGTCCTCGCCGACGACCTTGGCGATCAGCGTGTTGATCAGCCCGTAGTCGGAGTCGGCCATGAACCGGAAGATCGAGGCGGCGACCATCAGCGGCATCGACCAGGCGGCGATCAGGGCCACCGTCAGGACGAGCCGGACCCAGGTGGAGAGCTTGCGCATGAGCAGGGCGACCAGCAGCCCGATGCCCATCGTCAGCGTCACACAGATGGCCATGAAGACGATCGTGCGGAAGGTGACCCACCAGAACTCGGAGTCACCGAGGATGTTGGTGAACTGCTCGAAGCCCACCCAGGGGGCGGGCTCTCCGGACCACAGTTCCCGCCGGCCCATGTCCTGGAAGGACATGACTACGGTCTTGCCGAGCGGGTAGAGGTAGACGGCGGCGATCGCCACGATCGCCGGGAGGATCAGGAAGTAAGGGAGGAGTTCACCCTTCTTCCGCTTCCTCTTCTGAACTCGGGGCGCGTCGTCGTCGGAGGACGACTTCCCGGTCGGCTGCGGGTCGGGTGGTACGGGGACCGGCGGCCCGACGGCCTTGGTATCAGCGGCAGACACGTGGCTGACCTTCCATCGCGGGTCCGAGGCGGGCCCCGGAATTCACGGCGTTCACTTACGAGAAGAGGGCAGGGGCCCGGCAGTGATGCCGGGCCCCCGCCTGGCGACCGGAAGGTCAGGACTTCTTGTTGATCAGGGCGTTGATCTTGTCGTCGGCCTTCTTGGAGGCGTCGGCGACGGAGGCACCCTTGAGGATCTCCAGGAGGACGTTCTCCAGGATCTCCTCCTTCTCGACGGAGGCCCAGCCCGGCGCGATCGGCGTGAACCAGGCGTCCGGCACCGCGTTGGCGATGGCGGCGGTCTCCGGCTTCGTCTTCAGCGGCTCGAGCTGCTTCTCGTTGTTCGGGAGGACGTTCTTCGACGCGAGGACGTCGCCGCCCTTGGCGTTGGTGAAGAGGGCGATCCAGTCCTGGCCGAGGTCCTGGACCTTGGACTTGGAGATCGTCGCGAGGTCCGAACCGCCGATGAAGGACGGGAGGGCCTTGCCCTCGGGGCCGGGGATACCGGCCGTGGCGATCTTGCCCTCGAGCTTCGGGTTGCCGTTCTCGCCACCCGTGACGCTGCCGGCCTCCCAGGCCTGGCCGTAGATCACGGCGGCCTTCTCGTTGGCCATGACGTTGGCGTGGTCCTGCTCGTCCTTCGTCTGGTCGGCCTTGTTGTACTTCTTGACCAGGTTGACGAAGTGCTCCAGGCCCTTCTGCGACTCGGGGGAGGAGAGCGAGCCCTTCCACTCCTTGGCGCCCTCGTCGTAGGTGGCTATCTGGCCACCGTAGGCGGCGACGTAGGACATCGCGGCGTACCAGTAGCGGCCCGGGAAGTAGAGCGAGGAGGCGCGCTTGTCCTTCTTGCCGAGGGAGGCGGAGACCTTGTCCATCGCCTTGAGGAACTCGTCCTCGGTCTGCGGGAGCTCGTCGCTGCCGGTGCCGGCCTTCAGCATGTCCTTGTTGTAGACGGCCAGACGGGCACTGGCGTAGTAAGGAACGCAGTACGTCTTGCCCTCGAAGGTGCAGGTGTCCTTCAGACCCTTGATCCAGGTGTCCGAGTTCTCGTACTTCTTGGGGTCGATTTCCCCGAGCGCACCATTGAGGATGTACTGCATGGTCTCGGTGTTGCCGAGTTCGACAACGTCCGGGAATTTGTCGCCACCGAGGGAGGTGTCAAGCTTCTTGACCTTGTCGGCCCACTGCTGGTACTGAACCTTGACCGTGACGCCGGGGTACTTCTTCTTGAACTCGGCGTTGGTGTCCTTGACCAGCTCGGGCCAGGTCGACTGGGCCTCGCCCATCAGCCAGACGGTCAGGGTCTCCTTGCGGTCCTTGGGGTCCTGCGACGATGCCTTGTCGTCGGAACCACACGCCGCGACCGAAACCAACATGCCCGCGACACCGATAGCCGCGATGAGCTTGCGCTTCACGTCAAACCCTCCTCAGGGATGCTGCAACCCCACCCACCGCGAAGACATTCGACGAGTTCTGCTGGGGCTGGACCTGGTCTTTAATGGTTTAGACCAGTACCGGGAGCTTGGCCTAGACCTTTAGGGGTGTCAAGGGTGTATAAGAAGTGCACTCGCGTCCGTTATAGGACCGACACCTAAGGGAGGGCGACGACCCGTGACCGGACCGTGCCACCATGTGAGCCGCGACAGACGGAGGAGCCGGTGACGGCAGCAACGCAAGCGTCGGAGAGGCGGGCCATGGGTGCCGACGGGGGCAGTTCGGGGAGCGAGACCGGCAACGGTACGCGCACCGCGCGCGTACCGAAGTACTACCGGCTCAAGCGGCATCTCCTCGACATGACCGATACCTTGCCGCCCGGCACCCCGGTGCCGCCCGAACGCACCCTGGCGGCCGAGTTCGACACCTCGCGCACCACCGTGCGCCAGGCCCTGCAGGAGCTGGTCGTCGAGGGCCGGCTCGAACGCATCCAGGGCAAGGGGACGTTCGTCGCCAAGCCCAAGGTCTCCCAGGCGCTCCAGCTGACCTCGTACACCGAGGACATGCGCGCCCAGGGGCTTGAGCCGACGTCCCAGCTGCTCGACATCGGCTATGTCACGGCGGACGACACGCTCGCCGGGCTGCTCGACATCTCGACGGGCGGCCGTGTGCTGCGCATCGAGCGGCTGCGCCTCGCCAGCGGCGAGCCGATGGCGATCGAGACCACCCACCTTTCGGCCAAACGCTTCCCGGCGCTGCGCCGCTCGCTGGTGAAGTACACCTCGCTCTACACCGCGCTCGCCGAGGTGTACGACGTCCGCCTCGCCGAGGCCGAGGAGACCATCGAGACCTCGCTCGCCACCCCGCGCGAGGCCGGTCTGCTGGGGACGGACGTGGGGCTGCCGATGCTGATGCTCTCCCGCCATTCCATCGATGGCCAGGGCGAACCCGTGGAGTGGGTGCGATCGGTGTACCGGGGCGACCGGTACAAGTTCGTGGCCCGCCTGAAGCGTCCGGTGGACTGAGGGACGTACCGACGTACGGATACGTACGGAGGGACGCAGGAACGCCGACAGCCGGTGGCCCGGGGGCAACCCCCCGGGCCACCGGCTGTTTCCGGTCAGAACCCCGGCCGAACACCCCTATGAATCACGGTCGCGTCACCGGTCGGGCGACTGTTCGGGCCACCGGTCCGGCCGGCCCGTGTCAGCGCAGCTCCGGGTCCGTCTCGATGACGCTGTACGGGTACGGGAGCGCCTGCCGGCTCGCCTCCGTGAGCAGCTCCGCGTCGGCCGGGTCGAGGTCCAGGTCGGCGGCGCCCAGGTTGGTCTCCAGCTGCTCCAGGGTGCGGGCGCCCACGATCGGGGCCGTCACGCCCGGCCGGCCGAGCAGCCAGGCGAGGGCAAGGACGGGCACCGCGAGGCCGGTGCGCCCGGACACCTCGTGCAGGGTGTCCAGCACCCGCCAGGTCCGCGCATCGCCTTCGTACGCGCTCCACGACTCGCCCCACCCGAGCCGCTCGGCGGTCTCCACCCGGGTACCGGAGGGCGGTGCCGTCGTGCCGCGCCGGATCGCTCCGCTCAGCCAGCCGCCGCGCAGCGGGCTCCACGGGATCACACCGAGGCCCTCGTTGCGGCTGACCTCTATCAGCTCCCACTCGGCGGAGCGGTCCAGCAGGTTGTAGAGCGGCTGGAGGGCGGTGAACGGCTCCCAGCCGTGCGCCCGGCTGAGGTCCACCGCCTTCTGGAGCTGCCAGCCGGAGAAGTTGCTCGCCCCGATGTAGCGGACCTTCCCGGAGGTGACGAGGGCGTCCAGCGTGGCGAGGGTCTCCTCCAACGGGGTGCCCGGGTCCCAGGCGTGCACCTGGTAGAGGTCGATGTGGTCGGTGCCCAGGCGGCGCAGGCTCGCCTCCACCCCGGCGATCAGGTGGTTGCGGCCCAGCCCCCGGTCGTTGGGGCCCTCCCCGGTGCCGTACCGGACCTTGGTCGCGACCACGACGTCGTCGCGGCGCTGCCCCTTCAGCCAGCGCCCGAGGATCTCCTCGGAGGCTCCGGCCGAGTAGATGTCGGCGGTGTCGACGAAGGTGCCGCCCGCCTCCGTGAAGCGGTCCAGCAGGGCGTGGCTGGTCCGCTCGTCGGCCTCGCGGCCGAACGTCATGGCGCCCAGGCAGAGTTCGCTGACCCTGAGGCCGGTCTTTCCGAGATAGCGGTAGCGCATGGTCAGATTCCTTCGCTGCGGTGTCGGGGACGGATGTCTGCGGACGTCCGGGAGTCCGGTCCGGTGAGGGACACGGTCACCTCCTGGACGCTGTGGTCGGAGAGTCCGCGCGGGTCGCGGAAGCGGTAGCTGTGCACCCGGGCACCGGGGGTCGTGAGCACCCAGTCCAGGCGCCACCAGCGCATGCCGGGGCGTGGCTGCCAGGAGGTGGGGCAGAGCCGGCCGGTCAGGGGTACGGCGTCGGCGCCCAGCCGGGCGATCCGCCGGGCGTCACCGATCGCCGCCGTGGTGTTGAAGTCCCCCGCGATCAGGGCGGGGTGGGGGCAGCCTGCCACATCGCGGGCGAGTCCGGCGTACTCGCGTGCCCGGTCCCCGGCCCGGGTACGCACCGCGCGGTAGAAGTCGGCGCGCAGCGGGCTGATGAGCCGCAGCTGCACCGGGATGTGGACGTTGAAGGTGGCCAGCCGCCCCCGGCCGCCGGGCAGTTCCAGGTCCACCCGCAGGGTCCGGCGGGCGGCGGTCTCCACGACAGCGGCCACCGGCAGCCGGGAGAGGGTGATCAGCCCCCGGGCGATGACGACCCGGTGGCCGGGGAACGTGGCGCGCAGCCGCCGTTCGTCGTCGATCAGGCGGTAGGTGCCGTCGAACTCGTCGTGGTGGTACTCCTGGAGGAGGTAGACGTCGGCGTCCAGCTCACGCAGGAAGGCATAGAACGGGTCGGGGTCGGTGGACTGGCACCAGTGCTGGGTGTTCCACGCCACGAGGCGTACGGTGCCCTCCTCGGGCGGCCGGGCCGGCCGGCGGACGAGTGCGCCGGGCACCAGGCCGCACTGGCGGGCCCCTATCAGCAGCGCGGTCCCCGCCACCGCCCCGGCGGCCACGTCCCCCGCCACGCAGGCGAGCGCCAGCACGGCGGCGGGGACCGCGGCGAACAGCGGCGGCGGGATCAGCGAGGGCAGCAGCCACAGCCACCAGCGGCCGTTGAGGGCCAGGTGGGCGGCGAGGAAGACCGCCCAGGCCACGGCGGCCCACAGCAACGGCCCGCCGGTCACGCCGTGCCCCCGCGAGCGGCCCCGGTCTCCCGGAAGAGGGCGTCGTACGCGTCGAGGCAGGCGTCCGTCCCGTACCGGGCGCTCGTCGCGCGCGCCCCCTCCGCGCGCCGCTCGGGCGGGAACGCGGCGGCCTCCGTGAGGGCGGCGGCGAGGGCGTGGGCGTCGCCGGGCGGGAAGAGGCGCCCGAAGCCGGTCTCGGAGACGGGCACCCGCATGCCGGGGGCGTCACTGGCGACGGAGGGGACACCGAGCATCATGGCCTCGGCCTGGGAGATGCCGAAGGACTCCTCGGCCACGGACGGCAGGGCGAAGGCGTCCAGCGAGGCGTAGAACTCCGGGACCCGGGCGTCGTCGAGGAAGCCGGTGAAGCGGATCCGGGTGTCGCCGCCGGCCCGGGTGCGCAGCGCCCCGACGACGCTGCCGCCCGCCACCTTGGAGTAGTCCCCCGCGATGAGCAGCCGGGCCTCCGGATCGGGGAGCGTGCGGAAGGCGTCCACCAGGTGGTGCAGGCCCTTCTCGTGGGCGATCCGGCCGAGGAAGCCGAAGTGGGGGCCGGCTGTCTCGCGGAACGTGGCGGGGGCGGGCTCGCGCCGGCGGCAGGGCGGGGCGATGGCCAGGAGCCTGCGCTCGCGCATGAGGGGCCAGTGGCGCGAGTGCTGCGCGTGGTCCACGTTGTTGACGACGACGGCGGTCGAGCGGCGCAGGGCCGCGCCCACCGAGGCGTCGACGACCTTCACCTGGAGCGGGGCTAACCGGCCGGGCGGCAGCCAGACGTCGTCGTGGTGGGTGCTCACCACGGGGGTGTCCCCGGCGAGCCGGGCGACGGCCCCGGCCTCCAGCATCGGCAGATGGATGTTGACCACCCGGGAGGCACGGGCGACGCGCCCGGCGAGCGGGGCGAACCCCGGGCTGAGCACACCGCGCCCGATCCGGGCCGCCACCGGGGCGCGGAACACCTCGACGCCGTTGACGGTCTCCCGCGCGGGATGGGCGGGGTCGTGGCGGGAGGCGACGACGGCGACCCGGCGGCCCCGGGCGGCCAGCCCCTCGGCGACCGTGCGGGCGACCTCGGTGAGGCCGCTGGTGTAGGGGAGGTAGTAGGTGAGGACGATCGCCACGTCGAAGCGGGGCGGGGGCGCGGCGCGCCTGGTCATGGCCGGTCCTTCTCGGTGGGCAGGGAGAGGCGGAGGTCGATCAGCTTGTGGGTGGAGTGCTCGGCGGGCGGGTCCTCGACGGACTGCCGGTGCAGCTCGACGGAGGGCGAGACGAACGCCCAGTCCAGCCGCCAGAGCGCCGGCCCCCGGACCGGGAAGGTGGCCGGGTGGACCGGGCCCGCGAGCTCGGCGGTGTCCCGGAGCCCGTCGAACCAGCGCAGGTCCCCGGTGCCGGGCAGCACGTTGAGATCTCCCGCGAGGACCACGGGGTGCTCGTTGGCGTCCAGGTCCTCGCGCAGGGCCCGGAAGTGGATGTCCCGCCGGTCGGAGAGCTGCTTCACCGAGCGGTGGTAGGCGGGGGTGAGGGGGTTGCGGTCGACATTCAGCAGGTCGGGCAGATGGGTGTTGTAGAGGGAGAGCGTCCGGCCGTCCACATCGATGTCCGTGCGCAGGACGCGGATGTTCCAGTAGTCGGCCCAGGAGGTGTCCGGCGGGGCGAGCCCTGACGGCCGCAACGCCCTTACGGCGGTGATGGGGTAGCGCGACAGGGTGAGGAACTCCCCCTCGGTGGCGAGGTGGTAGCCGGGGAACTCGGCCCGGAGCCTGGCGAGGTCGTCGATGGGCGCGGGTTCGTGGCCCCGGCGGTTCTGGTACTCCTGAAGGAGGTAGACGTCGGCGGAGTGGCTCTTCAGATAGGCGTAGAAGTCGTCGGTGTCGCTGTCCTCGTCCCAGAAGAAGGTGTTCCAGTTGACCACCTTGAGGGCGTCGGCGGGTACGGACGGCTGCCCGCGCAGCAGCGCCCCGGGATGCAGTCCCGTCTGCCAGGAGCCGAGGAGCAGCGAGGCCAGGACGACGCCCACGGCGAGGCGTCTGCCCCGCCGGATCAGCGCGGCGGGGATCAACAGGGCGAGCGGGACCAGCAGATGGGCGACCGGCGGGGCCAGGCCGATGCCGTTCCAGCCCCACCACCGGCCGCTGAGGACCGCGCGCGCCGCGACGAACAGCGCCCAGAGGAGGGCGACGGCGAGCAGGAGGCGGCCGGGCCACACCCTGGGGGCGTCGCGCGTGGCCTCAGGGGCGTCCAGGACGGCAGTCCGGGTCACGTCGTGGCCCGTACGGCGGTGAGGTGCTCCCCCGGCTCGTAGAGCCCGCGGAAGCGCCGGGAGGCGAGCCACTGGAGGACGCCGACGCCCGCGCCCGCCGCGATGACCGCGTTGACCACGGAGTGCGTGAAGGCGAAGTAGGCCGTGAAGAGGGGGCCCCGGCGGCGCAGGACGAAGCGGTAGAGGGCGGTGTCGGCCAGCAGCGCGAAGGCGAGCAGGGCGGCGGGAAGCAGCAGCCAGGGCACGGCGGCGAAGCCCAGCGGCAGGGTCAGTACGGCGAGCAGGGCCGCGACGCTGGCGCCCGCACGGGGGCCGGTGGCGATGCCGCCGGGGAGGTCGCCCCGGCGCACGTACAGCGGGATGTGCAGCCGGGTGCGGTGGAAGACCTTGCGGAGCACGACCCGCCAGGTGTCGTCGTGGTCGTGGCGCCCGCGCACGGTGGTGGAGCTGTGGACCTCGTAGCTCCGGCAGATCCTGGCCGCGTAGTCGCCGTCCTCGGTGTGGCGCAGCCGGGGGTTGAAGGGCCCGATCTCGGCGAAGACGTCGGCGGGCATGGCGCAGATCGCGGTGTGCAGGGTGCCGATGCGGCCTTCCGTCTCGGCGAGCCAGTAGTACTGGTGGAGGCAGCGGTACTCCTCGATCAGGCTGTCCCTGATGAGGGGTTCGGCGTCGTACGTACCGCAGACGGCGCCGATCTTCGGGTCGGAGGAGAGCAGGGCGACGGCGTTGGCGACGGCGTCCGGTTCCATCGCCACGTCCGAGTCGACGAAGACGACGATGTCTCCGCGTGCGTGGGCGGCCCCGGTGTTGCGGGTGATGGCGACCCCGCTGTTGACCCCGGTGGAGATCACCCGCACCCCGCACGCCTCGGCGACGGCGACGGAGTCGTCGGTGGAGCAGTCGTCGATCAGCAGCACCTCCATGGGGGCGTAGGTCTGGGCGAGTGCGGCGCGCAGGCAGAGTTCCAGGGCCCGGCCGTAGTTGTAGTTGGGGATGACGACGGAGACGAACGGTGTCTTCTTCTGGTTCAACGGGGGCTTCTGGTTCAACGGGGGCTTCTGGTTCATGGGGCCGCACCTTCGGA
Organism: Streptomyces cyaneofuscatus; assembly: GCF_033109485.1. Classification (NCBI taxonomy): domain Bacteria; kingdom Bacillati; phylum Actinomycetota; class Actinomycetes; order Kitasatosporales; family Streptomycetaceae; genus Streptomyces; species Streptomyces cyaneofuscatus. The sequence continues at coordinate 2,500,045 of NZ_CP137002.1, forward strand.
CGGGTCGGACGAGTCGGGGGGGGGAGAGACGGTCACAGTCGGGAGAAGAGGAGGGCCACGGAGACGAGCACGGCCCACAGCGTCGCGTTGACGAGCGTCGCGCGGTCCCGGAAGAGGACGTGGACCGGGTTGGCGCCGCCCTCCTCCACCAGGAGGAGTTGCAGATAGCGGGCCAGCCCGAAGACCGCGCAGGGGGCGGAGAGCAGGGTGACGAAGGAGGCTCCGGCGGCCAGGGCGGCGTCGTCGCGGAGGTAGAGCACGTAGGAGACGGCCGTCAGCACGGCGACCAGGACGACGAGGTGGTCCAGGAAGGCGAGCGTGTAGCCGCGCAGAGCGGGACGGTGGGCGCGGCCGGCCGCCGTCATCTCGTGCCGCCGTTTGCCGAGGGCCAGCATCAGGCAGAGCGCGAAGACGCAGAGCGCGAGCCATTCGGAGATCCGGCCGCCCACCAGGAGCGCGCCCTGGACGAGCCGCAGGACGAACCCGCTCGCCACGATGAACGCGTCCACCAGCGGTACGTGTTTGAGGCCCTGGCTGTACGCGACGGAGAGCGCGAGGTAAAGCGCGGTGGGCCACCACTGCCAGGCGGGCCCGGCCACCGCCCAGCAGGTGAGCGAGGCGGCGATGAGGCCGGCCAGGACGGTGGCCGCGGTGGTGGAGACCCGGCCGGAGGCGATCGGGCGGTTCCGCTTGACCGGGTGCAGCCGGTCCCGCTCCCGGTCGGCGAGGTCGTTGACGACGTAGACGAGGGCGGAGGCCAGGGTGAAGCCGAGCACGGCCCACCCGATCTGCCCGAACGCGCCGGGGTGCCAGGGCCGGACGTCCAGGAGGGCCAGCGGCACCACCGCGAGGTTCTTCACCCACTGGCCGGGGCGCACGAGGGCGAGGAGGTCGCGGAGGAGGCCACGGCCGTCGGTGGGCGTGGGAGCGCTGAGCGGGACGGGGCCGGGCGCGGCGGCTTCCGGCGGCCCCGGCAGCGGGCCGGCGGCCGGCAGGACGATCTCCGGCGGCCCCGGCAGCGGGACGGTCGCCGGCAGAACGGTTTCCAGCGGCTCCGGCAGGGGAACGGCGGCGGGCAGGACGGTGAGGTCCGGGGCTTCGGGCGGTGCGGTCACCACGCGCATCGGCGCAGGCGAGGACCGGGTGATGTCCACGGCAGGGCTCCCGGGTCCTAGAAGAAGACCTTGGCGAGGCCCAGCGCGCCCTGGCGCCACGGGTCCCGGCTGGTCCGGCCGGCCCCGGGAGCGGGTGCGCTGCCCTGCCGTTGGGTGCGCCACCAGGCGTACGTACCGAGGATGGCGTCCTGGTTGGAGAGCTGGGGACGGAAGCCGAGCCGTTCGGTGGCGCGGCTGATGTCCACGTACGAGTCGTCGAGGAGCTTGAAGAGCAGCCGCCCGTAGACCGGGGAGAGCTTGGTGCGCTCCAGCAGGCGCAGGACGCCGAGGGCGGGCGCGGCGGGCAGCGGGACGACCCGCTTGCCGTGTCCGGCGGCGTCCAGGACGGCCTGGAAGTCCTCGCGCAGGGTGCCGAACTCGGCGGCGCCCAGGTTGTACACGTCGTTGGCGACCTCGGGCTCCGCGTGCAGGGCGAGCACCACCGCGTCGACCAGGTCGGCCATGCCGAACATCTGGATGCGGACGTCCCCCCGGCCCAGGACGGGGAAGTTGCGCCGCTCCTCGGCCCATTCGAAGAGCATCGCGAACAGGCCCATCCGGCCCGGCCCGAGGAAGGTCTTGGGGCGGAGCACCGGCAGGCACATCCCCCGTGCCCGGAACTCCTCGCAGACCTCCTCCGCCTCGGCCTTGGCCCTGCTGTACGGGTCGACGGGCTCGCGCGGGTGGTCCTCCGGGGTGGGGACCCGCTTGGGGAGCCCGTAGACGGCGGTGGAGGAGATGTGCACGACGCGCGGCACCCGGGCCCGGTGGGCGGCGGTCAGGACCGTACGGGTGCCGTCGACGGTGATCGAGCGGATCTGGTCCACGGGGTAGCTGGGCAGCGCGGCCGCGCAGTGCACCAGTGCGTCGGCCCCGGCGAAGGCCCGGCCGAGCACCGCGCCGTCCCGGATGTCGGCGACCACGTGCCGGGCGCCCGGGGGCGGTTGGGGGTCGTCGCGCAGGTCGATGCCGATGACGTCGTGCCCGTCGGCGGCGAGCCGGGTCACCAGATGCGAGCCGAGCATGCCGGCCGCTCCGGTGACGGCGATGGTCAGGCGGCCCATCGGGACACCGCCTTGTCCTTCAGGAACGCGGCGAGGAGCCGGTTCATGCCCCGGGCGAGGGTCTTGTCGAAGGCGTCGAGGAAGATCTCCACCTCTTCGGCCCCGGCGACCAGGGAGGGAGCCGCGACGAGCGGGCTGCGCCCGTTGAGCGTGTAGTACATGTACACGTTGTGTTCTTGGTACATCGCGTTGACGACCGCGCAGGTGATGACCTTCGTCCGCAGAAGAGGATCGCGCGCCAGCCCTCCGGGGGCGAGTTTGGCGGCGAGGTCGAGCATCTTGGGGCCGCCGTCGAGGAAGACCCCATAGAGCGCTCCGGCGCCCCGGACGTCCGCGATGATGTCGGGATACTGCTTGCGCAGCCGCTCCAGACCGGGGGCAAGGACGCGTTCGATGGCGCGGGCGCGGGCCGGATAGTCGTCCTCCACCGCGATGTTGACGGCCTCCAGCGCGGTGGCGGTCTCCTCGCCGAAGCCGTAGTAGGTGGTGCTGGTCGACTGGAGCATCGCGTCCCCGAGGCTGTCGTACGCCTGGCGGAAGACGGGTTCGCGGGCGACGAAGGCGGAGATGGAGGACTTGCCGCCGCCGAAGGACTTCGAGGTGGTCACGACGTCCGGGACGAGCCCGGGGTAGCGCATGAAGTGGAAGAGGCTGCCGGTCTTGCCCCAGCCGGTGTAGATCTCGTCGAAGATCAGCACGATGTCCTCGGCGGTGCACAGCTCCCGCAGCCCGCGCAGGAACTCCTCCGAGCACTCCGTCATGGTCGAGGCGGAGAAGGGCTCGATGAGGATCGCGTACACATCGCAGCGCCCCTTGGCGTTCCGGGCCGCCGCGACGCTCTCGCGTACGGAGTCGAGGTCGCCGTAGCGGAAGGCGGAGACGCCGGGGATGCCGGGGAAGGCGAAGGCGGTCTGGGCGCTGCCGGTGAGGCTCCCGGAGCCCAGCAGCTTGCCGTGGAAGCTGATGTCGGCGTGCAGGATCCGCTGCCGCTTGCCGCCGTGGTACTTGTACGCGAGTTTCACCGCGCCCTCGACCGCCTCGGCGCCCGAGTTGGGGAAGAACGACATGTCCAGGTCGCCGGGGAGGAGTTGGGCGAGGTTGTGGCCGAGGGCCGCGATGTAGGGCGAGAAGTAGGTCTTGTGCACCTCCATCCGGCGCTGCTCCTGGAAGCGGCGGCGGGCGGCGAGGATGCGGGGGTGGTTGTGGCCGTGGTTGAGGACGCCGACACCTCCGGTGAAGTCGAGGACGCGGCGGCCGTCGCGGGTGTGGATCCAGGAGCCCTCGGCGTGGCTGACGAGTTCCCGGCCGAAGCCGAAGGAGGTCATGAGGGAGACCTGGCTCTTGTTGACGTGCGACCGGTAGAGGTCGTGCACCCGGCGCAGCGGCATCTCCTCGCAGTCGTCCACGGTGATCAGCGGTGGCAGGCCGGTGACCGGGGGCGTGGTGTCGGAGGGCGGGAGCGTGGTGTCGGAAGGCGGGGGCGTGGTGTCGGAAGGCGGGAGCGTGGTGTCGGAGGGCGGGGGTGTTGCGGCGGTGGTCATGCGGCTCCTTCCTGGAGCGCGGGTCGGGGTGTGGGGAGGGGGCCCGCGGCGCGGGCCCAGAGCAGCGCTCCGCCGGTGGCGGCGACTTCGCTCAGCACGCAGACCAGCCGGCTGGCGATGACGGCGGCAGCCGCGGCGGAGAGCGGCATGACGGCGCTGAGGGGGCCGAGCAGGACGAGTTCGCGGGCGCCCCAGCCGTCGGGCAGGACGAAGGCGAGGCTTCCCGCGACGGTGGCGAGGGCGAAGCCGCCGACGCAGACGGGCAGGGAGAGGAGCGGCGGGGCGCCGAGGAGGACTGCGATGGCCCACAGGTGGAGCCCGGAGACCGCCCAGGAGGCGCAGGCCCAGCCGATGGAGGCGCGCAGGGCCCGGGGGGAGGACGCGGCGGCCTGGGCGGGGCGCCGGGCCAGCCGCATGGTCCACGCGACCAGCCGGCCCACCCAGCCGGGCCGGACGACGGCCGCGGCGGCGAGCAGGACGAGGGGGGCGAAGACCCACGCGTGGGCGCCGAACACCGCCGGGGCGACCAGGAGTCCGGCGGCGGCGCCGGTGGTCATGCCGATGACGAGGCCGAGCCCGAAGGCCGCGATCATCCGCTCGGGGGCGATGCCGAGGGTCTTGCCGAGCTGGACGTGGGCGAGGACGCCCCAGATCCGGCCGGGGACGAACTTGCTGATGACGCCGATGAAGAAGATCCGCGCGATGTCGGAGGTACGGGCCTTCGCGCCCTTGCCGCCCGCCTCCGCTCCCCCGTCCACGACGAGGACCCGCCAGGAGAGCATCGACAGGACGAGTCCGGCCGCGTTGGCGAGGAGGGCGGCCGTCAGCAGCAGCACGCCCCCGGGCCGTCCGGCCGCCTGCGCCATCTCCGTACCGGCTCCGCGCAGCGAACCGCCCACGGCGAAGCAGGTCGCCACGATCAGGACGAGCGCGGCGGTGAGCCGGAGGAGCCGGGCCCGCCGGGACGGCCGTACGGGGGCGGCCTCGGGCACACCGTCGCCCGGGAGGGCGTCGGGCACAACGTCGCCCGGGACGGCCTCGGCGGCACCGCCACTCGGGACGGCCTCGACGGCCTCAGCGCTCCCGGCCGTACCCTCGTCCCGCGTCGCCGTGCTCATGGCGCGACCACCGCCGACCGCCGGTCCCCGCGGCGCCGGACGGAGGGGCCGAAGCCCGGGTCCACCAGCCAGCGGACGCCCCCGAGGACCGCGCCGAGGACCAGGGCCAGGTGCACCGCGAAGTGCAGGGCGGTGAAGCGGAGGAGGAAGGGCCACCCCTCGCGGCGGGCCACGAAGCGGGAGAGCTCCACGTCCGCCAGGGCGAAGGCCAGCGCGCAGGCCAGGGGCACCAGGAGCAGCCAGGGCGTCAGCAGCGCGAGCGGGAGCGTGGCGGGGACCAGGGCGGCGGCCAGGACTCCGCCCGTGCGGTTGGCCCGCAGCCCGCCGCCCCGGCGGCGCTCGACAGCGGCGACCGGGACGAGCAGCTGGGAGCGGCGGAACTGCTCGGCGAGCATCGGCAGCAGCCGGTCCACGTCGTCGTGGCGGCCGGTGACCCGCTCGCTGAGGCGGATGCGGTGGGTGGCGGCGAGGCGGTCGCTGTACTCCACGTCCTCGGAGTCCCGCAGGTTCTCGTCGAAGGGCCCGGTGGCCTCGAAGACGCGGCGTTCGATCGCGGCCAGGGCGAAGAAGGCGGTGCCCACCATCCCGGTGCTGCGCAGCCGCCAGAAGTGGGCGTGCAGGCAGTGGTAGACCTCCACCGGCCCGTCGTCGAAGAGCGGTTCGGGGTCGAGCACCCCGTGGACGCAGCCGGTCTCCGGATCGGCGCCCAGCAGGGCGACCGCGTTCTCGATCGCGTCGGGGGCCAGCGCGATGTCGGAGTCGAGGAAGAACAGGATCTCGCCGCGCGAGGCGGCGACGCCGAGGTTGCGGGCGGCGGAGACGCCCCCGTTGTCGGGGCGGGCCACGAGGACGCAGGGGAATTCCCGGGCGATGTCGCGGGAGGAGTCGGTGCTGGCGTCGTCCACGACCACCACGTCCAGCGGGCGCAGGGTCTGGGCGAAGACGGATTCCAGACAGGCCCGCAGGGTCTTCTCGTAGTTGTGGTTCGGGATGATCACGGACACGGTGGGGTGCTCCCGTGACATGGCGGGTCGGGTCCTTTCCGTTCGGGCAGGCGGTGCAGGTCCGGGCGGCCGAGGACCGCGAGGTGCCAGCCCCTGGCGCCGGGGTCGGCGGCCAGGGAGGCGAGGAGGAAATCCAGGGCGGCCAGTTCGGCGTGGAGGGGGTCGGAGTCCTCCATGTAGAGAGCGGCGCGGACGGTCCGGCCGAGGTACGAGGCGGCGTACAGGTGGGCCGGGCGCGGACCGTCCGGGCCAGGTCGCCGCGTCCTCGCTCCGGTGCAGGAGGCCCGCAGCCGACGGGCCAGTTCGCGGGCGGTCCAGGCGGCGGGCTCCGGGGACTCGGTCCGCACCAGCAGCGCGGTCACCAGGTACACGGAGGAGGTTCCCTTCTCCCCGGGTCACCCCCAGGAGAAGCCGCTCCGGGTGGCGGGGCCGACCGTGGCCAGGAGCACCGGGGCCAGGGCGCAGGCCAGGGCGATGCGGAGGGAGAACGTACGGAATGCCTGCATGTGGGGCTCCTTCTCGACAACAGCGGGTGCATGTCTGAGCACGGCCTGAGCATGGCGTCGCGGGGGTCCAGGGGTCACGCCCTGCCGGTGGCCGGGAGTTACCGGCAGCAGGCTGCCAGCGCCCGCCGCGCCGCACATGCCCCCGTCACCTGCGGCGACGCCTCGCTGGCAGCCGGTGGCCAGGCACCAAGAGGCCACACCTTCACCACGGGATGTTCACACTCCGGACAGTGCCAGCCCGACCGCATGGCGCATTCCATCCCATGGACTTGGTCTATACCTGTCCGGCCCTTGCGGCTTAAACTCGCGCCGGTGCCGATGCGGGGACCCGGCCCGGCAGCGGCGTTCAGGTGCGGCGTGACATCGGCGGGGGAGCCAGAGATGTTTCAGGTACTGGGGTTGGACGCACGGACGGAGCTCGTGTACCGGCTCGTCCTGGAGGAACCGGAGCTGCGGCTCGACCAGATCGTCGCGCGGCTGGGCCGCAGCGAGCAGGACGTGCGCGACGCCCTCGACCGGCTCGCCGAACTCTGCCTGCTGGACAACCGCGACGACCGCTCCGCCGCCGGCGATCCGCCGGTCTTCCGCGCCCTGGACCCGGCCGCCAGCCTGCCCTTCCTGCTCTCCCGGCGGGAAGCCGAACTGGCGCGCCAGCAGCGGGGCCTGGAGGTCGCCCGGGACGCGGTCTCCGCGCTCGCCGCCCACAGCGGCCGGGGGGTACGGCGCGGGTTCGACGTCATCAAGCGGCTGGAGGGGCTCGACGCCGTACGGGAGCGGCTGACCGAACTCGCCGAACTGGCCAGGACCGAGTGCCTCTCCCTGCTGCCCGGCGGCGCCCAGGCCCCCGACACCCTGGCGGCCAGCAAGCCGCTCGACCAGCAGGCCCTGGAGCGCGGCGTCCGCATCCGCTCGATCTACCAGGACAGCTTCCGCAACGACCCGGACACCCTGCGGTACGTGAACTGGATCGGCGGACTCGGCGCCGAGAGCCGTACGTTACCCACGCTGCCGCTCATCATGGTCGTGGTCGACGCCGAGGTGGCCCTCGTCCCGCTCGACCCCGACGACGGCCGGGCCGGCGCGCTGGAGCTGCGCAGCAAGGGGGCCGTCCTGGTCGCCCGGCTGCTGTTCGAGAGCCTCTGGACCGCCGCCACCCCGCTAGGCGCCCGGCCGCCCGTGGACAGCGACGGTCTGACCCCGCAGGAGGGCGAGCTGCTCTCCCTCCTGGCCCAGGGGCACACGGACGCCACCGCCGCCCGCCGCCTGGGGGTCTCGCTGCGGACCGTCCGCCGGATGAACGCGGAGCTGACCGCCCGCATGGACGCCCGCAGCCGCTTCCAGGCCGGAGCGGAGGCGGCCCGTCGGGGCTGGGTCTGACGCCCGGCCCTCTCTCCCCACTTGGATCACGTGAACATCCTTGAGGATCGCGTGAATTTCCTCCGGTCACGCGTGAACCGATCCCCCTCACCATCCGTGCCTCAACCGCGAAACCACGGCGGTGCGGGGCCGCGCGACACCGGTGACACCTGACCGGAATGCGGACAGGGGTTCCGGAGAGAGCCCACGAGCCCCTAGATTTCGCGCACGTTACGACAGTGATCACGCGAGGGGACGGATCGAAATGCCGGAATCGCCCACACCAGCACCACCGGTTCCACAAGCACCGGGACGGCGGACACTGTCCCCGAAGTCCATAGCCGTATGGAGCCTGGTCGGCCTGGTCGGCGCGATCGGCTGGGCCACCCTCGCGCTCTCGCGGGGTGAGGAGGTCTCCGCCGCCTGGATGCTGGCGGCGGCGCTGGGCTCGTACGCCATCGCCTACCGCTTCTACTCCCGGTTCATCGCCAACCGGGTCCTGAAGGCGGACAAGAACCGCGCGACGCCGGCCGAAAGGCTGGACAACGGGGTGGACTTCCACCCCACCGACCGCCGCGTCCTCTTCGGCCACCACTTCGCCGCCATCGCGGGCGCGGGCCCGCTGGTCGGCCCGGTGCTCGCCGCGCAGATGGGCTATCTGCCCGGCACGATCTGGCTCGTCGTCGGCGTCATCTTCGCCGGTGCCGTCCAGGACATGGTGACGCTCTTCTTCTCCACCCGCCGCAACGGCCGCTCCCTCGGCCAGATGGCGCGCGACGAGATAGGTCCGGTCGGCGGGATCGCCGCGCTGATCGCCGTCTTCATCATCATGATCATCCTGCTCGCGGTCCTCGCGCTGGTCATCGTGAACGCGCTCGCCCACTCGCCGTGGGGCGTCTTCTCCATCGGCATGACGATCCCGATCGCGCTCTTCATGGGCGTCTATCTGCGCATCCTGCGGCCCGGCAAGGTCAGTGAGGTCTCCCTCATCGGCGTCGCGCTGCTGCTCCTCGCGATCGTCGCGGGCGGCTGGGTCGCCGAGTCGTCGTGGGCGGACTTCTTCACGCTGGAGCCGGGCACGCTGGTCATCTGGATGATCGTGTACGGGTTCCTCGCCTCCGTGCTCCCCGTGTGGCTGCTGCTGGCCCCGCGCGACTACCTCTCCACCTTCATGAAGGTCGGCACGATCGCCCTGCTGGCCCTCGGCGTCATCGTCGCGCTGCCGACCCTGAAGATGCCCGCGGTCACCGACTTCGCCTCCAGCGGCTCGGGCCCGGTCTTCGCCGGCTCGATGTTCCCGTTCGTCTTCATCACCATCGCCTGCGGCGCGCTCTCCGGTTTCCACTCCCTGGTCTCCTCCGGCACCACGCCGAAGATGGTCCAGAAGGAGACGCAGATCCGGATGATCGGCTACGGCGCCATGCTGGTCGAGTCGTTCGTGGCGATCATGGCGATGATCGCGGCCTGCATCATCGACCCGGGCCTCTACTTCGCCATCAACGCGCCGGTCGGCGTGATCGGCGACAGCGTCCAGTCCGCCTCCCAGGCCGTGGCCAACTTCGGCTTCACCATCACCCCGGACGCCCTGGCCCAGGCCGCGAAGGACGTCGAGGAGGGAAGCCTGCTCTCCCGGACCGGCGGTGCGCCGACCTTCGCGCTCGGCATGGCGGAGATCTTCTCCGCGGTGATCGGCGGAACCGCGATGAAGGCGTTCTGGTACCACTTCGCCATCATGTTCGAGGCGCTCTTCATCCTCACCACCGTGGACGCCGGCACCCGCGTCGGGCGCTTCATGCTCCAGGACATGCTGGGCAACGCCTACAAGCCGTTCCGCGAGGTCTCCTGGAAGCCGGGCGTCTGGTTCGCCAGCGCCGTCGTGGTCGGCGGCTGGGGCTACTTCCTCTGGGTCGGCGTGCACGACCCGCTGGGCGGCATCAACCAGCTCTTCCCGCTCTTCGGCATCGCCAACCAGCTGCTGGCCGCCGTCGCGCTGGCCGTCTGCACCACGCTGCTCGTCAAGTCCGGCCGCCTGAAGTGGGCGTGGGTCACCGCCGTACCGCTCGCCTGGGACGTGGCGGTCACCCTCACCGCGAGCTGGCAGAAGATCTTCTCGCCGGACGTGAAGGTCGGCTTCTTCGCCCAGCGCGACAAGTACCAGGCGGGCATCGACGCGGGCGAGGTGCTGGCCCCGGCCAAGAACATGGACGACATGCGGACCGTCGTCACCAACTCCACCGTCGACGGGGTGCTGTGCGCGCTCTTCGCGCTCCTCATCATCGTGGTGCTCGTGGACGCCGGCCGGGTCTGCTACAAGGCCATCCGCGACCCGGAGAGCGTCAAGCTGCACGAGACGCCGTTCGTCCAGTCCAAGTTCGTCGCCCCGGCCTCGATCTTCGCCACCAAGGAGGAGAAGGCCGAACTGGTCGAAGCCGGCGTCGGCCCCGAAGGCGGCATCCGCAAGGAGTCGGCGGGAACGGGGAGCCGGACATGACCCTCGCGGACGTACGGCGGGTGGCGGGACGGATCCGCTGGTACGTCCGGGAGCTGACCGGCGAGTCGACGTACGACCGCTATGTGGCGCACGCGAGGGCCCACGATCCGGACACTCCGGTGATGGACCGCCGCGCCTTCGAACACAGCCGCACGGACGCCCGTGAGGCGGACCCCCGCGAGGGCTTCCGCTGCTGCTGAGCACCACCGGCCGATCGGGGCCGTCGCACCCCTCCCAGGGGCGCGACGGCCCCTTTTCGTGCCCGCGCGAGGGGGCCCCTGCGCCTGGCCGATACGGAAAAAGCCGGGCGAAGAAGCCAGACCGCCATACCGACATCTGTTCACGCCGACACAACATGTGGGGGCTTCCTCATCGAGCGCCCCCCACATGTATGCTCGACCTCGCTGTCGCCGCAGGGGAATCCGGTGCGAATCCGGAACTGTCCCGCAACGGTGTGATCAGTGTGCTTTTGCACACCCGAAGTCCGAAGACCTGTCGACAGTGCGTCCGGCTCGACCGAACCGGATGCCAGACGTCCGGGCCTCGCGGATGGGCCGGTGGACGCCGTGAGCAGTGCTGCCTTCACAGGCCTCGTGCTGCCCGGCTCCCCGCTCGCCGCCGGCCCCCAGCCGAGCGAGGGAAAGCCCAGTGACCATCGCGCCCGCCGATCCGGTTTCAGCCACCGAATCCGCTGCCTCCACCACGTCCGGCGAAGGCACGAACGACGGACCCGGGACCGCCCTGCTGCGGACCCTGACCGACCTCACCGTCGATCTGCCCGACACCGACCCCGGACGGGTCGCCGCCTCCGCGCTGCGCGGGCGCAACGCCCGCTCCGACGAGGCCGAGCTGCGCTCGCTGGCCACCGAGGCGGCGGCGGGCCTGATCTCCGAGGACCCGGCGTACTCCAAACTCGCCGCCCGGCTGCTGACCCGTACGATCGCCGACGAGGCGGCGGGCCAGGGCGCCACGTCCTTCTCCGCCTCCGTCGCGGTCGGCCACCGCGAGGGCCTGATCGCGGACCGCACCGCCGCCTTCGTGGAGCTGCACGCCAAGGCGCTGGACGAGCTGGTCGAGCGGACGCTGGCCGAGGGCGCGGACGACCGCTTCGGCTACTTCGGTCTCCGTACGCTGCACAGCCGCTACCTGCTGCGCCACCCGATCACCCGCCAGGTCATCGAGACCCCGCAGCACTTCATGCTGCGCGTGGCCGCGGGCCTCGCCGAGGACGACTCGGTGCGCGCGCTGGACGAGGTCGCCGCGCTCTACGGGCTGATGAGCAAGCTGGACTACCTCCCCTCCTCCCCCACGCTCTTCAACTCCGGCACCCGGCACCCGCAGATGTCCTCCTGCTACCTGCTGGACTCGCCCAAGGACGAGCTGGACTCGATCTACGACCGCTACCACCAGGTGGCGCGCCTGTCGAAGCACGCGGGCGGCATCGGCCTCTCCTACTCCCGTATCCGCGCGCGTGGTTCGCTGATCCGGGGCACCAACGGGCACTCCAACGGCATCGTGCCGTTCCTCAAGACGCTGGACGCCTCGGTGGCGGCGGTGAACCAGGGCGGCCGGCGCAAGGGCGCGGCGGCGGTCTACCTGGAGACCTGGCACGCCGACATCGAGGAGTTCCTGGAGCTCCGCGACAACACCGGTGAGGACCAGCGCCGTACGCACAACCTGAACCTGGCGCACTGGATCCCGGACGAGTTCATGCGCCGGGTCGACGCGGACACCGAGTGGTCGCTCTTCTCCCCCGCCGAGGTCCCCGAGCTGGTCGACCTGTGGGGCGACGAGTTCGACGCGGCCTACCGCGCGGCCGAGGCCAAGGGCCTGGCCCGCAAGACCATGCCGGCGCGTGAGCTGTACGGCCGGATGATGCGGACCCTCGCGCAGACCGGCCAGGGCTGGATGACGTTCAAGGACGCCTCCAACCGGACCGCCAACCAGACCGCCGAGCCGGGCCGGGTCGTGCACTCCTCGAACCTGTGCACGGAGATCCTGGAGGTCACCAACGACGGCGAGACGGCCGTCTGCAACCTCGGCTCGGTCAACCTGGGCGCCTTCGTGGCGAACGGCTCGATCGACTGGGAGCGCCTGGACTCCACGGTCCGCACCGCGGTCACCTTCCTCGACCGGGTCGTCGACATCAACTTCTACCCGACCGAGCAGGCCGGGAACTCCAACTCCCGCTGGCGGCCGGTCGGCCTGGGCGCCATGGGCCTCCAGGACGTCTTCTTCCAGCTGCGCCTGCCCTTCGACTCTCCGCAGGCCCGCGCGCTCTCCACGAAGATCTCCGAGCGCATCATGCTGGCCGCGTACGAGGCGTCCTGCGACCTCGCCGAGCGCTCGGGCCCGCTGCCCGCGTGGTCGGAGACGCGTGCCGCGCGCGGTGTGCTGCACCCCGACCACTACGACACCGAGCTGAACTGGCCGGAGCGCTGGGACGCGCTGCGCGCCCGCGTCGCCAAGACCGGCATGCGCAACTCCCTGCTCCTGGCCATCGCGCCGACCGCCACGATCGCCTCGATCGCCGGTGTGTACGAGTGCATCGAGCCGCAGGTCTCCAACCTGTTCAAGCGCGAGACGCTCAGCGGTGAGTTCCTCCAGGTCAACGGCTACCTGGTGGACGAGCTGAAGAAGCTCGGCGTGTGGGACGCCCGCACCCGTGAGGCGCTGCGCGAGGCCAGCGGCTCCGTGCAGGGCTTCGCCTGGATCCCCGAGGACGTGCGGGCGCTGTACCGCACGGCGTGGGAGATCCCGCAGCGCGGTCTGATCGACATGGCGGCGGCCCGTACGCCGTTCCTCGACCAGAGCCAGTCGCTCAACCTGTTCCTGGAGACGCCGACGATCGGCAAGCTCTCCTCGATGTACGCGTACGCCTGGAAGCAGGGGCTGAAGACGACGTACTACCTGCGTTCGCGCCCGGCGACCCGGATCGCCCGTGCCGCGTCCGGTCAGGCGTCGGCCGCAGCCCCCATTCCCGTACAGCAGGCGTCGGCTCCCGACGCGGACGCCATCGCCTGCTCTCTTGAGAACCCCGAGTCCTGCGAGGCCTGCCAGTAATGAGCACCACCAACGAAGAGAAGAACCTGCTCGACCCGGGATTCGAGCTGACCCTGCGTCCCATGCGCTACCCGGACTTCTACGAGCGCTACCGGGACGCGATCAAGAACACCTGGACCGTGGAGGAGGTCGACCTCCACTCGGACGTCGCCGACCTCGCGAAGCTGTCGCCGGGTGAGCAGCACATGATCGGCCGCCTCGTCGCCTTCTTCGCGACGGGCGACTCGATCGTCTCGAACAACCTCGTGCTGACGCTGTACAAGCACATCAACTCCCCGGAGGCGCGGCTGTACCTGTCGCGGCAGCTCTTCGAGGAGGCCGTGCACGTCCAGTTCTATCTGACGCTGCTGGACACCTACCTGCCCGACCCGGACGACCGGGCGGCGGCGTTCGACGCGGTCGAGGAGATCCCCTCGATCCGTGAGAAGGCCCAGTTCTGCTTCAAGTGGATGGACTCGGTCGAGAAGATCGACCGGCTGGAGACGAAGGCCGACCGCCGCCGCTTCCTGCTGAACCTGATCTGCTTCGCGGCCTGCATCGAGGGGCTGTTCTTCTACGGTGCCTTCGCGTACGTGTACTGGTTCCGCTCGCGCGGCCTGCTGCACGGCCTCGCCACGGGCACCAACTGGGTGTTCCGTGACGAGACGATGCACATGAACTTCGCGTTCGAGGTCGTGGACACCGTCCGCAAGGAGGAGCCGGAGCTCTTCGACGACGCGCTTCAGCAGCAGGTCACGGACATGCTGAAGGAGGCCGTCGAGGCGGAGCTCCAGTTCGGTCGCGACCTGTGCGGCGAGGGCCTGCCGGGCATGAACACCGAGTCGATGCGCCAGTACCTGGAGTGCGTCGCCGACCAGCGGCTCGCCCGCCTGGGCTTCCCGACGGTGTACGGCTCGGAGAACCCGTTCTCGTTCATGGAGCTCCAGGGCGTCCAGGAGCTGACGAACTTCTTCGAGCGCCGCCCGTCCGCCTACCAGGTGGCGGTGGAGGGCTCGGTCGGGTTCGACGACGACTTCTAGGCCCGCTCCGGAACCTGAAAGGCCCCACCGTGCCGCTGAGCACGGTGGGGCCTTCCGCGTCCCCTGACGGCATGACGAGAACCGGCCGAACGGAAAACACTTGGACTAGACCAAGCCTCGGCGTGCACACTCTCAGATCGATCACGCCCGACCGGGCCCGGATCGCTCCAGAGAGGCGGACATGCCCGTCATAGAAGTGGCAGACCTCGTCCAGGAGTTCAGCCGACCCACACGGCAGGAGGGCCGCTTCGCGGGTCTCCGTACGCTGCTGACGCGTGAGCAGACCGTCAAGCGTGCGGTCGACGGCGTGAACTTCACGGTCCAGCAGGGCGAGATGGTCGGCTATCTCGGCCCCAACGGTGCGGGGAAGTCCACCACCATCAAGATGCTCACCGGCATCCTCGTCCCCACCTCCGGCACGGTCACGGTCGCCGGTGCCACGCCCTGGCGGGACCGGTCCCGCAACGCCCGCCGGATAGGCGTGGTCTTCGGCCAGCGCAGCCAGCTCTGGTGGGACCTGCCCCTGCGCGACTCGCTCTGGCTGATCGGCCGTCTCTACGACGTGCCGGAGGCCCGGTTCCGGGAGAGGCAGCGGCAGTTCAGCGAGGTGCTCGACCTCGGTCCGTTTCTCGACACCCCCGTCCGCCAGCTCTCCCTGGGCCAGCGGATGCGCGGCGACCTCGCCGCCGCGATGCTCTACGACCCGGACATCCTCTACCTGGACGAGCCGACCGTCGGGCTCGACGTCATCGCCAAGGAGCGGATACGCACCTTCGTCGGGGAGCTGAACCGGGAATCGGGCACCACGGTCGTCCTCACCACCCACGACCTCGACGACGTCGAGGAACTCTGCGACCGGATCATCCTCATCGACCACGGCAAGGTGGCCTACGACGGCGCGGTGGACGAGCTGAAGGCCCGCTACGCGCCGCACCGCGAACTCGTCGTGCAGACCGACCGGCTGGAGAGCGTCGAGGGCGCGGAGGTCGTCCGCCGGGAGGACGGCAGGGTGTGGCTGCGCTTCGACCCCGTACGCACTCCGCCCGCCGAACTGGTGGCGGCGGTGCTGGCACAGCACCGGGTGACCGACCTCTCGATCGTGGAACCCGAGCTGGAGAGCGTCATCCACCGGATCTACGCGGACCGCGGATGACCGCGCCGACGACGGCCCCCACGATGAAGACGGCTACGAAGCAGCCACTCAGCAGGCCGCTCCGTGCCTATCTCGCCTGTGCCCGGATGGAGTTCCGCGCCGCCCTCACCTACCGGACGGCCTATCTGTCGTCCTTCGTGATGATGCTCCTCCAGATCTGGCTGCTGACGGTGGTCTGGAAGGCCCTCTACGACGGCCGTGCGGAGGTGGACGGACTCGGTCTCACCACCATGACGGCGTATGCGACGCTGACGACGCTCCAGTACCAGCTGGTCAGCCCGTGGCGGTCCTCCCCCATCGACCAGCGGGTACGGGAGGGCAAGGTCGCCGTGGACCTGCTGCGGCCCATCGGCTTCCCCGGCCAGATGCTCGCCGGCCAGCTCGGGTGGGCATCGGCCGCCGTCCCGGTCCTGCTGGTGGCCCTGCCGTTCGCACTGCTGATCGGCGCGGGCCAGGCACCCCCCTCGGCGGCCGCGGGGCTCGCCTACCCCGTGGCCCTGCTCGGCGCCCTGCTCGTGAACCAGCTGCTCGGGCTGCTGCTCGGCATGGTCTCCTTCTGGACCCTGGAGGTGAGCGGCGCCCTCATGGCCTACCGCTTCGTCGCCCAGTTCTTCTCCGGGGCCCTGGTCCCGCTGTGGTTCATGCCAGGACCGGTCAGGGCAGCGGCGGAGTGGCTGCCCTTCCAGGCCACCGCGTACACGCCGGCGGCCGTCTACCTGGGCCAGGTCGAGGGTCCGGCCATCGTCGCCGCCCTCGGGGTCCAGCTCGCCTGGATCGCCGCGCTCGGCGCCCTGGCCGCGTTCGTCTGGTCGCGCGCCCGGCGCCGCGTCATGTCGCAGGGGGGATGAGGGGCGATGCGAGGTCCACGGGTCTATCTGCTGCTGGCCGGTGCGGCGTTCCGGGCCGAGTTCCAGTACCGGGGGAACCTGTTCATCAACATCATCGGCGGCCTGTTCTACCAGGGCGTCGGGCTGGCCTTCATCTGGGCGGTGCTGGACCGCTTCGGCCAGGTCGGCGGCTGGGGACTGGGCGAGATCGCCTTCCTCTACGGGATCAGGCTCACCGCCCACGGCCTGTGGCTGCTCCCCGGCCACCAGCTGATCCACGTCGACGAGGTCGTCATCGAGGGCGAGTACGACCGCTATCTCGTCCGCCCGGTGCCGCCGCTGGTCCAGCTCCTCACCCGCAGGGTGCGGCTGAGCTCGCTCGGCGACCTGGCGGGCGGTGTGGTCCTCCTGTCCATCGCCTCGTCCTCCGCACCGGTCGACTGGTCACCGGGAGCCGTCGGCTTCCTCCTGCTCGCCGTGGTGGGCGGTGCACTGGTGGAAGGTTCCCTGCAACTGGCCGCCTCCGCCCTGGTCTTCAGGATGAAGCGGGTCTCCCCCATCAAGTTTGCCATCGACATGATCTTCAGCGACTTCGGCAACTACCCGCTGAAGATCTTCGGCCCGGTGGCCGGCTTCGGGCTGACCTTCGTCTTCCCGCTGGCCTTCGTCGCCTACCTGCCGGCGACCGTGCTGATGGACCGGGAGGAGGAACTCGCCGTACCGGAATGGCTCGCCTGGGGCGCCCCGGCCATCGGCGTCGTGCTCATGTACGCCGCGTACCGCTTCTGGGGGCGGCAGTCCCGCCACTACGAGAGCAGCGGGCACTGAACGGGGCTGGCGGGACCGCAGCGTCCTGTTCCCTGCACGCGGGCGCTGGGGGCAGGACGCTGCGGAGCGGGACGCTGCCGCACGAGGCGGCGAGGTTGACGGCGACCTCGCCCCAGTTGCCGCCGTTGTCGGTCCGTCACGCGTCGAAGTCGTACTCCAGGACGTAGGCCGCCGCATCCAGGACCATCTCGTTGACCTCCACGGGACGGCGGCCCTCCGCCGCGAAGGCGGTCCGGCAGACGAGCATGACGGGCGTACCCGCCGGAAGACTCAGCTTCGACACCTCTTCCGGCAGAGGCATGCGAGAGCGGATCTCCTCCCGGAAGTGGACGGGCTTGTGGCCCAGTTCGGCCAACCGTGCGTAGATCCCTCCCGGCCCCGTGTCCGGCTGGGTGATGGCCGAGCCCGCGACCAGGGAGGCGGGGAGGTACGAGGTGGCCAGCAGCACCGGCTTGCCGCGCAGCACGAACCGCCGGCTCCGGATGCACGCACTCTCGCCCTCCCCCAGCCCGAGCACCCGCGCCGCATCCTCGGAGGCGGACCCTTCGTGCACCTCGACCTGATCCACCACGAGGTCCCGGTCGCCGAGGTCGGTTTCCCAGACAGAGCGTCCGGACCCCCACTGCTCATAGGCAAGCCGTTGGATGCCGCGACGCCTCAGCGGCGGGAAGTCCCGGGCCGACCCTTGCGCGTTCTGCATGTTTCCCCTGTCCGTCACACCGGGATCAGCTCAGGCCTGACGGTCTCCCGAGCCCGCTCGTAAAGGGCCTGAGCATCGTGATTCCTGATGTGCGGGCCGATGAGGGTGAACATGTCCGTCATGCGCTTGTCGATACGGCCCGAATTCACCTGGGGGTAGTCGTCCAGCGCGAGCCCCCATGTCTTGCAGGCGGCTTCGAGGTGGCCCGTCGCCAGTTGCCGTTCGGCCAGGATCGCTCGTTCCTTCACGCGCGTACGGCGATAGACGCTGTACCGCAGGCGGTCCGACTCCTGCATGGCGGCAACGGCACCGTGCACATCGCCCATTTCGAACCGCACCTGGCTGGTGTGGTAGCTCAGAGACGCAGGATCGTACGAGCCGAAGGCCTTCGCGCGAGCTTCCGCCTTGTCCATGGCGACCTCGGCTTCCTGCAAGTACAGGAGAGCCGAGCGCCGGTCACCGATCTGCGCTGCCGCATGCGCCTGCTGCCCGGCGAGGAAGGCGCGCATCCGTGGTCCGGCCTGGGGGGATGCAGCCGCTGCGGCATCCGCGAGACGCATGGCCACCGGCCCTTGCCTCAGGTCCACGGCTTGCACGCTCATCCCCCGGAGCGTGGTGCAGAACGTCAGGTGGTCCTCCGACGCGCCGGCCAACTCCAGCGCCTGGAGGTAGTAACGCTGTGCCAGCCCGTGCAGTCCTTCGTCGACCGCCATGTATCCCGTGAGGTAGCAGAGGTCCGATGCTGCCGACATCATCGCCTTGCGTACGTCCTCGGGCCCGCTGGTCCGCAGGAACGGCACGACCGTGTTCACCAGAAACGCAGCGGCGAGCGGACGAGCGGTGCGCCCCCCGAACTGGTCGTCCATCGAAGAGAGCTGCTCCGTCATGGCGGCGACGGTGTGGACATCGGACATACCGATACGGGAACGAACTCCTTGCTGCGCGGCCTCCATTCGGCCCACCACGTCCGGCCAGCCCGGCACGGTGAGGGCGACGGAGAACAGGGCAACGCCCAGCACGCTGCGGCGAGACGGGTCCATGTCCAACCTCCCCAGATCGATGATCCCGTCCACCGTACTGAGAGGCGCTGCATCGAGGGCTGGGACAGGGAAGCCCGCTTCCGACGGTGCCACGGGCCGCCCCAGCTTGCGGGCGAACGCCTCCAGGATCAGCGGCCGAGCGCCTTCGCGTGGCATGCCTCCGCTCAGCCACTGGTGCACGGAAGGAGCACGGTACTGCTTCGGGGTCCCGCGTTCTGTGCCGATTCGGTTGACGGCTTGCGCGCACTGTCTGAGCGTCCACCCTGTCTCGCGGAACAGCCGATCAAGGCTCGCGTTCGGTTCGGCGTTGCTCACGCTTGGTCAACTCCCCCTGCACAGAGCCGTCGAGGCCTTAACGCTCTTAAATCTTGTGCGCTTCCCAACACTACCGCCGAGTGCGCTCGCGATGTTGCCTGGAGTACACAGCTGATCACTAAGAGAAAGGGAGCGGGTGCGAGTGGAAACCGAACCGCTGCCGCCCACCCTGGGTGTGCTTCTGGTCGACACCAGCCGCAACAACCGTGTAGGCGAGTTCCGCGGGGCCGCCGGCCTCTACTGGTCCCTCCGCCCCATCGGCGGCGGGCGCGAGTGGGAGGTCGAGCCCCGGTACGTGCGCCCCGCGCTCCCGATAGAGCAGCTCCGCGCCCGCACCGCGCGGGCCAACGCCCGCAGTCGGGGTGAGGTGCTGTGAGCAGCCCCCTCGCCCGGCTACGGGTTCGGCTCGTCCTCCTCCTCGGGGCCGCCGAGATCCGCCTACGGCTCCGCCTCCCCCGCCTCAGGTGGGCGCTCACCCGGCGCCCTGCCGATCGCGAGAGCCCGTTCGCCGAACTCGTACGCATCGAAGCCGATCCCGCCTACCGGGCTCTGTTCTTCGCAGGGCTGGACGCCGCCCTGGAAGACCGATTGGCCACCCGCACCGCCGTCGTGGCGGAGATCGAAGCGGCGGCCGAACAGCTCCGGGACCTGGTCCAGCGCAGCGACCACGGGCGTGCCGCATGATGCGCGCCAGTTACGCAGCCGAGGTCACCGTGACCGACGGGCAGCGGTTCGCCTCGCTCGGCGGGGTCACCGTACGCAACCGGCGCCTCGTCCTTCTCTGGCTCCGGCGCCAGGCCCTCCGCCTCGCCAACGGGCACGGGAATGCCGTACGAGACGCGTCACCCGGCGACGTACGGCCCGTCCTCTTCCACAGCTCCGACGCACCCGAAGGGCTGCGGTTCTGGGCCACCGACCGCCGAAGTCAGGACGACGCGATACGGACCCTGGAAGCGGGCTTCCCCCTCCAGTTCACCGTTCTCGACCCCGCCGTCGGGCTCGGCCTCACCCTCGCCGGGTGGCACACCTCCCCGGCCGACCGCCCGTAGCCCCCTTCACAGAAGAGACCTCACGTGCTGCAGTGCACCGCCGTGACCCGGATTCCTCTCGGCGAGGTGACCGTCGCCCTCGTCACCATGGCCGGCGGACCCGGCACCCCGCCCGACGACTTCAACCTCGACCACTACGTCCTGTGCGAACTCGGTGAACACGACGCCCTCACCGATCACGCCGCACTCCTCAGCGCCGCCGACGCACCCGACCGGCCCGCCCTCTGGTTCTTCTGGACCGGCACCGACATGGACCGCACCCACAGCATCCGGACCAGGCCTTGGTGCCCCGCCACCCTCCGCAACCTCGCCGCCGACGCCCTCTTACGGTGCTCGTTCTTCAACGACCACACCACAGGGCACTCCTGGGACGTCACCGACCCTCTTGGGGACCTCGTCGCCGGACCACTCCTGTCCGACGACACCACTGACGATCCACGAGAGCGGCCCCAACCGTGAACCAGTGCACCGCCGTCGCTCTCCTCCCGCCTCCGGACCACCTCGTCGCGCTGTCGCCCGCCGGACACCGCCCCGAAGCCGGGCACGTCCTCTGCGAACTCGGCGGCGGCCATGACGGCCAGCACGCCGCGATGCTCTGGGACGAAGACGGTCGGCCCGGAAGCGCCGTCTGGGTCCGGTGGAAGGGCTCAGGGCTCGCCAAGCTCACCCCGCTCCCCTGGTGTCCCGCGCACGACACCCGTGACGAGGCCTGCGAACTCTTCGCCGCACACCCTTCCGCACACAGCTGGGACATCACCGACCCCACCCACGAAGCGATCACCCGGTTACTCGCGAAGCAGCACCCCCACCTGTTCCCCGAGTACCGGGACACGGAAGGAAACTGACGTCTCTTGGGAGAATGCACCCATGAGCAAGATCGTGAACTACAGCATGGCGAACCGCGGAGAGATCGCCCGGTTCCTTCCCGGACGGGACCTGACCGCCGACGACCTGCAACTGCTGGCCACGATGCGAGAGGTCGCCCGAGCCCGCCAGGACGATCTGGACCGCCAGGACGTGGACTGGGGCCTGCCGGTGCAGGACGCTCTGGAGCAGCTCGTCTCCGGACGTGCCGACTCCACTGCCGAATGGGCCGGCAGCGCCTACTACGCGGCTCTGCAGATCGTCATCGACCACAACGGCAGCGACTTGTCCACGCTGGCGAGCTACCGCAGTCCCATCACCGTCTTCACCACGCTGGACGACCAACTGAGCACGGCCGGCGTCGCCGCCGACCTGCTGCCCAGTCAGTACATATTCAGCGGGCCGCCGTCCGAGATCGCGTTCCACATTCCCCGGCCCTTGGAAGGCTCACCGGAGATCGGGTGCTGGCCGATGCAGCAGGCCGGGCCCGCCATCACGGCCTACCGCGAGGTGCTGGACCGGATCGACCCCGACCTCAGGTATGAGCTGAAGGAACTGATCGACGCCTTGGACGGCTGGTACTCCGAATGGGCCGACGGCGAAGGCTCCTTCTGGTGGGCCGAGGACACCTCGGTCTTCTTCTCCGTCGTCGGCTGATCAGGCATCACCTTCGGGACGGCGGACCGGCAAGGCGCTCTCCTAGGCCTTCGCCCAACCCTTCGGGTAGGAGTGCCGCGTGACCTTATAGGGTCGCGCGGTGCTCCTCCGTTCCGTACGTGCCACCTCCCCCCGTTCCGCGTCGCGCAGCTGGCGGTCGATGCGGCGCTCGCGCACCAGGCCGATGGCGGCCGGGAGGGCCACAAAAGCGAAGAGGGCGGTCACGGTCAGGTAGTTCAGGAAGAGGTTCATGGCTCTACTGTCGTCCACCAGGCCCACATCCGTCAGTGGCAGCACTGCCACACAGCATCGATTTACTGCCACACCCGTGCCACACTGACGCCATGCTGAAGAACGTCGCCGTCCTGCTGCTCGACGAGGTCCACCCCTTCGAACTCGGCGTGCTGTGCGAGGTGTTCGGCCTGGACCGCAGCGAGGAGGGGCTCCCGGTCCACGACTTCGCCGTCGTCTCCGCCCAGGGGCCGGTGCTCCAGACCCATGCCGGCTTCACCATCAGTACGCCGTACGGCCTCGACCGGCTGGAGGAGGCCGATCTCGTCGCCGTACCGGCGAGCAGTCACGCCCCGGACCGGGAGTATCCGGAAGAGGCCCTGGACGCGCTGCGGCGGGCCGTGGAGCGCGGGGCGCGGGTGCTGAGCGTCTGCTCCGGGGCGTACGTCCTCGGGGCGGCGGGCCTGCTGGACGGGCGCCGCTGCACGACGCACTGGCGCCACGCGGCGGAGCTGGCCCGGCGCTACCCGAAGGCCGTCGTGGAGCCGGACGTGCTGTACGTGGACGAGGGGTCCGTGATCACCTCGGCCGGGACCGCCTCGGGCATCGACGCCTGCCTCCACCTGGTCCGCCAGGAGTACGGCCAGGACACGGCCAACACCATCGCCCGGCGCATGGTGGTGCCGCCGCACCGGGACGGCGGCCAGGCGCAGTACATCAGCCGCCCGCTGCCCCGGAACGCCTGCGACACCGTCGGGTCCACACTGGCGTGGATGGAGCACCACCTCGACCAGGAGATGACGGTGGAGCAACTGGCGGCGCTGGCCCACATGTCGCCGCGCACCTTCGCCCGCCGCTTCCAGCAGGAGACCGGGACGACGCCGTACCGCTGGCTGCTGCGGCAGCGGGTGCTGCTGGCCCAGCATCTGCTGGAGACCTCGGACCGGACGATCGACACGATCGCCTCGCAGACCGGGTTCGGCACGGCGGCGACCCTGCGCCACCAGTTCGTACGGACGCTGGGGACGACCCCGAACGCCTATCGCCGGACCTTCCGGGGCCCGGCGGCCACCGTGCCCGACGTCGCCTGAGGGCGGACGCCGGGCACGGCCCACGACATCAGCGGATCAGATACCGCACTGTGACGCCGACCAGAAGCGACTGGGCCCCTGGTTGACGTGCACGTGGTCACCGTGGCCGGCGTAGCCCGGGCCGAGGATCCCGCGGAAGCCGTGGTAGCGGGCCTGCTTGGCCAGCGTGCACAGGGAGTGCGGCGAGGCGCCGAGGTCGACCGCGTCGCCGTACAGATGGCGGCTGTTGGTCGCCCCGCCCACGGCCGCGTTGCAGGAGGTGGAGCGGAAGCCGCTGGTGACGCGGATGGACTTGTCGCCGAGCGCGTGGCGCAGCGCCTCCAGCTTCCACATGCTGCTCAGCGCGTTGGCCTTGGCCGTGCCCGCCTCGACCTTGCCGCCCGCCCAGGTGCTGTTGCACTTGTTGAGCTCGGGGTACGTGAAGTGGATCGGCGTGCAGTCGTTGTCCTGGAGCGCGTAGATCTTGTCCTGGGTGGCCGGGCCCGCGACCCCGTCGGCGGCCAGGCCGTAGGCCGCCTGGAACCGCTTGACGGCGGCGGTGGTGGCCGGGCCGTAGGAGCCGTCGATGGCGAGCACGGAGTCGTAGCCGGGCCAGCCGGCCACCCGGATCTGGAGCTGGGTGACGTCGTTGCCGGTGGCTCCCGGCGCGAGCGTACGGGTCCAGGTGTAGCAGCCGTCGGCCTGCGCGGGCCCGGCGGTCAGCACCGCCCCGCCCAGCGCGAAAGTAATGGTCATGACAAGTCCGAGCAGAACGCGTGCGGCGCGTTTCAGCATGGGGCTCCCTCTCGGTCACGGACGCTGTGCGGCGAGCCTGGCGCAGCTGGTCTACCCGCGTCAACTACCGCAAGGGAAACGGCAGTTACCTGCCGTGGATACGCGAAAGGCCCGGCACCAGGAGTCGGTGCCGGGCCCTTCGCGCGGACGACGCCGTCAGTCGTTCGGGACGGTCTCGTAGCGCGGCGTGCCCTCTTCCATCTGCCGGAGCGCGTCCTTGCGGTCGCGCTTGGAGAGCCGGTCGATGTACAGGTAGCCGTACAGGTGGTCCGTCTCGTGCTGGAGGCAGCGCGCGAAGTAGCCGCTGCCACGCACCTTGATCGGGTTGCCCTGGGCGTCCTGGCCGCGCACCACCGCGTAGTCGGGGCGGGCGAGCGAGGCGTACGCGGTCGGGACCGAGAGGCAGCCCTCGTTGGAGTCGTCCAGCACCCGCGCCTCGGGGGCCAGCTCCTCCAGGACCGGGTTGCAGACCACGCCGGTGTGCCGCACGCCGTCGTCGTCCGGGCAGTCGTAGACGAAGACCTTCAGGTCCACGCCGATCTGGTTGGCCGCGAGGCCGACCCCCTCGGCCGTCTTCTGGCTGGCGAACATGTCGTCGATCAGCTGGGCCAGCTCGTCGCCGAACTCGGTGACGTCCTTGCACTCCTTGTGCAGCACCGGGTTGCCCACGGTCGTGATCGGACGCGAGGTGCCGCGCGCGCGGTAGGCCGCCTCGCGCTCCTCACAGTCCTCGGTGTCGACGACGAACCCCTCGTCGTCCACGTCGATCCGCCCGTCCGTCTCCTGCTGCGACATGTCCGCCGTACGCCTTCCTGCAAAACCTGGGGAACCGCACCGCGATCGGTGCGCCTACAGCCTACGGGCAGCGGTCAGCAGACTTCTTCGAGATCCCGCCACTCACGGCTGTCCGGACTGTCGGCGACCCAGCCGTCCAGCAGCCCGCGCACCAGCCCGGCGGGGGCGGCGAGACCGCATTCGCGCTCGGGCACCCACAGATCGCCGGCCCCGGCGGTGCGGTGGCCGAGCGGTCCCGGCTGGCCCGGCTCGCTGTGGTCGTGCGGGTCCAGGTGCTCCCCGTCGCCCTCGTCGCTCTCCATCCGGCTCTCCGAACAGGCCCGGCACAGCAGCCGTACGGAGGAGGACCAGTCCTCGGCGGCGAACCCGGCGTCCGAGGCGAGCTTCTCCAGCGCGTCCCGGTCCTCCTCGGTGGCCGCCTCCAGCAGCACTACCCAGGTCGGCACCGGGGAGGGCGCCCACAGCTCGATCTCGTCGAAGACCGGATACGAGGGTCCGGCGGCGGTGACCCGCTCGCCGTTGGGCACTCCGTCGTGCAGCACGACCTCGCCCCAGCGCCGCCCGGAGGACGGCAGCGGGATGGAGAGGACCTCCATCCGGGCCGGGTCGAGCCTGCGCCCCCAGACCACCTCGGCCTCGCCCTCGGGCGAGAGGCGGACAGCGGCGCTGCCCAGCTCCATGCCGGTGGGCTCGGTGGTGGCCGCGCTGTTCAGCCCGGAGCCGGGCGCCTTGAGGCCGTACGCCTGCCAGGCCCGGCGCGCCAGCGGCCAGTCCTGGAGCGCGGTGGCCGCGATGCCGACGTTCCACCAGTCCGGGGCGCCGGACTCACGGTCCAGCAACGCGACCGCCCGCAGGCCCGCCGCGCGCGCCTGCTCCCAGTCGTGCCGGAACTTGTGCAGCAGCGCCAGATTGAACCAGGACTCCGAGAGCCAGGGCTCCAGATCCGCCGCGCGCGTCAGCAGCGCCCCCGCGTCCTCGTACCGGCCGTCGCCGATCAGCGTGAACGCGCGGTCCGTGGCCTGCCGCCAAGAGGCGGACGGCCGATGCCGTACCTTCCCGAAGATCCTCACGATTCCCGCCTGTCCCGACTGGACACCCTCGTTTTTACGCTCTCCTTCGCATCCAACCATGCCCGGCCGGACGCCCGCTCATTACCCATGGGTTACCCAGCCCCGGCCCGGGTCAGACCGGCCCGGGGGAGGACTCTCGCAAGGATCTCCGCCGGGTGCGGACGGTGAGGGCGTCACCCGGGGGCGCAGGCGTGCGCGGTGAGGTCGAGGGAGCGCGTGCGGGGCCAGGTGCTATTCGCGCGCCGTCGCGGCCTGGTCCGTGCCGCCTACGGTGATGTCCTGCTCGGGCACGGCCTCGCCGGCCCTGATCAGGTCGATCCTGCCCATCACCTTGGAGCGCAGGTCGGTCGGGACCTCGTCCTGACCGCAGCAGCGCTTGACCAGCTTCTTCACGGCCTGCTCCAGGCCGTACTTCTCCAGGCACGGGGAGCACTCCTCGAAGTGCACCTCGAACTTGGTGCAGTCGCCCTCGGGCATCTCCCGGTCGAGGAACTCGTAGAGATGGTCGAGGACCTCCGAGCAATCCGTCTCGTGCGGCTCTCCGCAGCTCATGAGGTCGAGCCCTTCCGATCGTCCGAGTCACCGGCACCGGCCGCGACGAGCCCGCGCTCACGGGCGTAGTCCTCCAGCATGCCGCGCAGCTGACGGCGGCCGCGGTGCAGCCGGGACATCACCGTACCGATGGGGGTCCCCATGATGTCCGCGATCTCCTTGTAGGCAAAGCCCTCTACGTCGGCGAGATAGACGGCGATGCGGAACTCTTCGGGAATCGCCTGGAGCGCCGACTTCACGTCGGAGTCCGGCAGATGGTCGAGAGCCTGGGACTCGGCGGAGCGCAGACCGGTCGACATGTGCGACTCCGCGCGCGCCAGCTGCCAGTCCTCGATCTCCTCGGCGGCGCTGCGCTGGGGCTCACGCTGCTTCTTGCGGTACGAGTTGATGAAGGTGTTGGTGAGGATGCGGTACATCCACGCCTTGAGGTTCGTGCCCTCACGGAACTGGTGGAAGGAGCCGTACGCCTTCGCGTAGGTCTCCTGGACCAGGTCCTCGGCATCGGCGGGGTTACGCGTCATGCGCAGCGCGGCCGAGTACATCTGGTCGAGAAAGCCGAGGGCGTCCCGCTCGAAGCGCGCGTTGCGCTCGGCGGTCGTCTCCGGTGCACGGCCGTCGTCGGTCCCTGTGTCGGTCCCAGTGACCGGACCCACCTCCTCCAACGATGTGGCGGAGCCGAAACCGGACCCGCTCGCCTCGGAGAATAGTCGACCTTGCTTCGAGACGGCCTGTCGATCGGCGCCGCCCTTCGGCCGCTCGGAGGTGGTCCTCGCCGCAGGCAGGACGCTCCACTCCAGGTCAGCGGCGTTCGAGCGGCTGGGGCAGATGGTCGAACCCATGCGACGGACTCCCTCTCCACGTACGACGTTGTTGTACCGACGTCCCGAACAACAGCGCCCCCGTACGCCGCATTCCCGTGGTCCGTGTCACCCCAGGGACGCGAGCCATCCGGTGACCGCCCCGGTGAGAACCTCCATCGCCTGGGCCTCGGTGAGCCCGGACTTCTTCGGTACGGCGAAGCCGTGGTCGCCGTACGGCACCTGAGCCAGCTCGTACCCGCCGGACGGGAACTCCTCCGGTCGCCCGAACGGGTCGTTGCCGCCCTGGACCACCAGGGTGGGCACGCCCGTGCCGAGCAGCTCGTCGGCCCGGGACTTCTCCGGCTTGCCCGGTGGGTGCAGCGGGAAGCTGAGGGCGAGTACGGCCGCCGCGCCCAGCTCGGCGGCGGTCCGGCAGGCGACCCGGGCCCCGGCGCTGCGGCCTCCGGCGACGACGGGCAGCCCGGGTGCGGCCAGCGCCGGCCACAGCCCGCGCCACCCGGTGTCCAGGGTCTTCGGGGCGGGGGCCACCTTCTTGCCGGCCACCCGCCAGGGCTGCTCCACCAAGGCGACGGTGACCCCGTGGGCGGGCAGGGCGGCGGCCAGGGCCTTCAGGTCGCGGGCCTCGATGCCGCCGCCGGCCCCGTGGCTCACGGCGAGCACGAGGCGGGGCGCGGTCGCGGCGGGGACCCAGGTGATCCGGGCCTCACCGGCGTCGGTGGTGACGTTCTGCGTACGTGGTCGACTCACCGCGCCATCTTCTCCCGCCCGTCGCTCAGAACAGCGTGGACTCCTCCGGCGCGGCCAGCTCCTCCAGCAGCTCCGGCCCGTTGTTGCGGACGTTGCTGACGGCGGTGGCGACCGGGTAGGCGCGCATCAGCCCGCCGGGCGGCGGCTCAAGGAGGGCGCGCAGCTCGTCCAGGCCGCTGTGCGAGGGGTCCAGCCAGGTGTCCCAGCGGTCCGGGGTGAGCATCAGCGGCATCCGGGGGTGGATGTCGGCGAGCGCGCCGGGGCCCTCGGCGGGGGCGACGGCCAGGGGGGTGGTCTCGGCCTCGGTGGTGATCACCGAGCACGTCACCCACCAGGCGTTCTCGTGGTCGCCGGGGAGCGTCGGATCGCGCCAGAACTCGTACAGCCCGGCCATCGCGAAGACCGAGCCGTCGGCGGGGGTCACGAAGTAGGGCTGCTTGCGCGCCCGCTTCTTGCCCTTCTTCTCCTCCAGCTGCCGCTCCTCGGCCCCGGTGACCCACTCGTAGTAGCCGTCGGCGGGCAGGATGCAGCGGCGCTGGGCGAAGGCGTTACGGAAGGAGGGCTTCTCGTGGACGGTCTCCGCGCGGGCGTTGATCATCCGGGCGGCGCCCTCGGGGGTCTTCGACCAGGAGGGGACGAGTCCCCATTTCAGGGTCCGCAGCTGGCGAACCGGACGCCGGTCGTCCGCGTCCTTAACAGGACGCTCCAGTACCGCGTAGACCTCTTTGGTCGGCGCCACGTTCCAGTCCTGCTCAAGGGTCTCGGTGGGTTCCCACTTCTCGACCCCGAAAAGTCCGGTCAGGTCCTCGGGCCGCCGACTCGCTGCATACCGTCCGCACATAAGTGCCAGACTGCCACGACCGCCCACCCCTGCCGCAAGGAGTCGCCCGGCCGATGAACAGCACCGAACTGGGCGATCTGTGGGATCGCCTCACCGGCATCCAGCCCGCCCCCGAGCAGTGGCTGGTGGTGGTGACGGCCGCCCTGGCGCTCATCGCCGTCGTGCCGAATCCGATATGGCGCCTCGCACGCAACACCATCACCATCGCGCACGAGGGCGGCCACGGCCTGGTGGCCCTGCTCACCGGGCGCCAGCTTTCCGGCATCCGGCTGCACTCGGACACCAGCGGGCTGACCGTGAGCCGCGGCAAGCCGACCGGGATCGGCATGATCCTCACGGCGGCGGCCGGCTACACGGCCCCGTCGCTGCTGGGTCTGGGCGGCGCCTGGCTGCTGACCAACGGCCGGATCACGCTGCTGCTGTGGATCTCCACCGCGCTGCTCGCCGCGATGCTGGTGATGATCCGCAATGTGTACGGGGCGCTCACCGTCATCCTGACCGGTACGGCGTTCCTGCTGGTGTCCTGGCTGACCTCGTCGGACGTGCAGTCGGCGTTCGCGTACACGGTGGTCTGGTTCCTGCTGCTGGGCGGCGTGCGGCCGCCCTTCGAGCTCCAGTCCAAGCGGCGCTTCGGGGGCGCCCCGGACTCCGACGCGGACCAGCTGGCCCGGCTGACCCACGCCCCGGCGGTGCTGTGGCTCTTCCTCTTCCACGCGGTGTCGCTGTGCTCGCTGATCGGCGGAGGGCGCTGGCTGCTGGGCTGGTGAGAGCCGGGCCGGGCAGGGAGCCACTAAAGTAAGGGCCATGACCGAGAGTTCCGTGCACCCCGCCCTCTGGCCCGCACCTCACGCGACTGGAGCCGTCGACGCGACCGTCACCGTGCCCGGCTCCAAATCGGTCACCAACCGGGCGCTCGTGCTGGCTTCGCTGGCCTCCGAGCCGGGCTGGCTCCGCCGCCCGCTGCGCTCCCGCGACACCCTCCTGATGGCCGGGGCGCTGCGCGCGATGGGCGTCGGCATCGAGGAGACCATCTCCTCCAGCTCCACCGTGGCGGGCGAGCCCGACGGCTCCGGCGAGGCCTGGCGGGTCATCCCGGCGGGGCTGCACGGCCCGGTCACCGTCGACGTCGGCAACGCCGGCACCGTCATGCGCTTCCTGCCGCCCGTCGCCACGCTGGCCGACGGCCCGATCCGCTTCGACGGCGACCCACGCTCGTACGAACGCCCCCTGACCGGCGTGATCGAAGGGCTGCGGGCGCTGGGCGCGCGGATCGACGACGACGGGCGCGGGGCGCTGCCGCTGACCGTGCACGGCGGCGGGGCGCTGGACGGCGGCCCGGTGGCGATCGACGCGTCGTCGTCCTCGCAGTTCGTCTCGGCGCTGCTGCTGTCGGGGCCGCGCTTCAACCAGGGCGTGGAGGTCCGGCACACCGGTTCCGTCCTCCCCTCGATGCCGCACATCCGGATGACCGTCGACATGCTGCGGGCCGTCGGCGCGCAGGTGGACGAGCCGGAGACGGGCGGCGAGCCGAACGTGTGGCGGGTCTCCCCCTCCGCGCTGCTCGGCCGGGACCTGACGATCGAGCCGGACCTCTCCAACGCCCAGCCGTTCCTGGCCGCCGCGCTGGTGACCGGCGGCAAGGTCACCATCCCCGACTGGCCCGAGCGGACCACCCAGCCGGGTGACGCGCTGCGGGAGATCTTCACCGCGATGGGTGGCAGCTGCGAGCTGACCGAGCGCGGCCTGACCTTCACCGGCACGGGCCGGATCCACGGCATCGACGTGGACCTCGGCGAGGTCGGCGAGCTGACCCCGGGCATCGCCGCGGTCGCGGCGCTGGCCGACTCCCCCTCCACGCTGAGCGGCGTCGCCCACCTGCGGCTGCACGAGACGGACCGGCTGGCCGCGCTGACCAAGGAGATCAACGAGCTGGGCGGCGACGTCACCGAGACGGCCGACGGGCTGCACATCCGCCCGCGCCCGCTGCACGGCGGTGTCTTCCACACGTACGACGACCACCGCATGGCCACCGCCGGGGCGATCATCGGCCTCGCGGTCAAGGGCGTGGAGATCGAGAACGTGGGCACGACCGCCAAGACCCTGCCGGACTTCCCGGACATGTGGACCGGAATGCTCGGGATCTAGACCATGCGCCGCTACGGGAAGAACCCCGACGAGGACGACATCCGCGTCCGCCCCAACCGCAAGGGCAACCGGCCGCGTACGCACATCCGGCCCAAGCACGAGGACGCCGAGGACGGCATGGTCCTCACCGTCGACCGGGGCCGGCTCACCTGCCTCGTCGACGGCCGGACCGTGGTGGCGATGAAGGCCCGCGAGCTGGGCCGCAAGGCGGCCGTGGTCGGCGACACCGTCTCCATCGTCGGGGACCTGTCCGGCGAGAAGGACACCCTGGCCCGGATCGTGCGCATCGCCTCGCGGCGTACGGTGCTGCGCCGCACGGCCGACGACGACGATCCGTACGAGCGCGTGGTCGTCGCCAACGCCGACCAGCTCGCGATCGTCACCGCGCTGGCCGACCCGGAGCCGCGCCCGCGCATGATCGACCGCTGCCTGGTGGCGGCGTACGACGGCGGCCTCACCCCGCTGCTGGTGCTGACCAAGTCCGACCTGGCCTCGCCGGACAAGCTGCTGGAGGCGTACACCCCGCTGGGCGTCCCGTACGTCGTGACCAGCCGCGAGGAGCTGGAGAACGGCGGGGCGGCGGAGCGGGTGCGCGAGCAGCTGGACGGCAAGATCACCGCGTTCGTCGGGCACTCGGGCGTCGGTAAGACGACGCTGGTCAACGCGCTGGTCCCGAAAGACCGGCGGCGGACCACCGGCATCGTCAACGCGGTCACCGGGCGCGGCCGGCACACCACCACCTCCGCGCTCGCCCTGCCGCTGCCCGACGGCCGCGGCTGGGTCGTCGACACCCCCGGCGTACGGTCGTTCGGGCTGCACCACGTCGACCCGTCGCGCGTCATCCACGCCTTCCCCGACCTGGAGCCGGGCACCGAGAACTGCCCGCGCGGCTGCACCCACGACGAGAACCAGCCGGAGTGCGCGCTGGACGCCTGGGTGGCCGAGGGGCACGCGGACCCGGCGCGGCTGGACTCCCTGCGTCGGCTGCTCTCGACCCGCGAACGGCGCGAGGGCGACTGAGCCGTAGCGCATTCGGACCGTGCGCCCCGGGCATGTTTGCCGGATTCAACGACTG
This sequence comes from Streptomyces cyaneofuscatus, assembly GCF_033109485.1. Taxonomy (NCBI): domain Bacteria; kingdom Bacillati; phylum Actinomycetota; class Actinomycetes; order Kitasatosporales; family Streptomycetaceae; genus Streptomyces; species Streptomyces cyaneofuscatus. Next base: position 2,531,936 of record NZ_CP137002.1, read on the forward strand.
GTAAAGGCATAATCGCACCGTGCGGGACCAATCGGTCCGAACCGTCACCTATGCGGGAGGCAACGGACGATGGCATGGCTGCTGGTCGTGGTCGCCGGACTGCTGGAGACCGGTTTCGCCGTCTGTCTGAAGCTCTCGCACGGCTTCACCCGGATCTGGCCGACCATCGCGTTCGCCGCGTTCGCCCTGAGCAGCTTCGGCCTGCTGACGATGGCCCTGAAGAAGCTGGACGTCGGACCGGCGTACGCGGTGTGGACCGGCATCGGTGCGGCGGGGACGGCGATCTACGGCATGGTCTTCCTCGGTGACGTGGTCTCGACGCTGAAGCTGGTGTCGATCTCGCTGGTCATCATCGGAGTGATCGGACTTCAGCTGTCCGGCTCCGCCCACTGAGTCCCGGCGCCACGGGGCGGGCACGGCACGATCACGTACGAGAGCGCGAGCCGCAGGGCCCGCTCACAGCGCACCGGCGGCATCGGGTGCGACGCCGCCGCCATGCGGTCCCTGGCCAGCCCGAGCAGCTCGGCCGGACCCGGCACGTCGCGACCCGGTACATCGCGGCCCGGCCGGGGCAGCCGCTCGCCCCAGAGCCCGGTGAGCAGCCCCTTGACCAGCGGATCCGCGTCGGCGGCCCGTACGGTCCAGCGCGCCACGGCGGCCGGGTGCTCCGGCGCGGGCGCCGTCAGTGCGCGGTCCACACCGGTCAGATAGCCGTCGGCGGCCTGGCGTAGCAGGGCGGCGGCCAGGCCGCCCTTGGTGCCGAACTCGTTGTAGAGGGTCTGCCGCGAGACACCGGCCAGCGCGGCGACGTCCACCATCCGCACCGTGCGCCAGGGCCGGTCGGCGAGCGCTCTGAGGGCGGCGTCCAGCAGGGCTTCTCGCGCTGTCGGCATCGCCGCCTCCCACGCCCGGGGCCGTGCCGGGGGCCTGCGGTTCAGAGTTGAGGCGCTCATGACGGCTGTCAAGGGTCCGCGCACCGGCCGGGTTCGCGCAGGGGCCGGTGGCTCCGCCCCCGTACCGCTGGATACTGTGACGGCATGCCCGACTACCACGATGATCTGCGCCTCGCCCATGTACTGGCGGACGCCGCCGACGCGGCGACCATGGACCGGTTCAAGGCTCTCGACCTGAAGGTGGAGACCAAGCCGGACATGACCCCGGTGAGCGAGGCCGACAAGGCCGCCGAGGAGCTGATCCGGGGCCATCTGCATCGGGCCCGCCCGCGCGACGCGATTCTGGGCGAGGAGTACGGGGTCGAGGGCACCGGACCGCGGCGCTGGGTGATCGACCCGATCGACGGCACCAAGAACTACGTCCGCGGTGTGCCGGTGTGGGCGACGCTGATCTCGCTGATGGAGGCGGGAGAGAACGGGTTCCAGCCGGTGGTCGGGGTGGTCTCCGCTCCGGCGCTGAACCGGCGCTGGTGGGCGGCGAAGGGCGCCGGCGCGTACTCCGGGCGCAGCCTCACCTCCGCGACCCGGCTGCACGTGTCGAAGGTGGAGACGATCGCGGACTCCTCGTTCGCGTTCTCCTCACTGAGCGGCTGGGAGGAACAGGGCCGCCTGGACGGCTTCCTCGACCTGACCCGGGCCTGCTGGCGGACGCGCGGGTACGGGGACTTCTGGCCGTACATGATGGTGGCCGAGGGCTCCGTGGACATCTGCGCGGAGCCGGAGCTCTCGCTCTGGGACATGGCGGCGAACGCGATCATCGTCCAGGAGGCGGGCGGCCGGTTCACCGACCTGGAGGGGACCGACGGGCCCGGCGGCGCCAACGGGGCCGCGTCGAACGGTCTGCTCCACGACGAGCTGCTGGGCTACCTCAACCAGCGCTACTGAGACCTCTGCCCGCTGGGGAGTGCGGCGCGTGATCGCGCACTCCCCCGGTGCGCGCCCGGTCCACCCCTTGTCGGCCCGCCACAAGGGTGCAACTCTGAGAGTCCCCCCCACTTGTGAACTTGTGAATCGACTCACAGAGTCGGCGCACCGAGGAGGTGGCTCGTTTCATGCTCGTCCGTGACGCCATGAGCACGGTGGTCCTCACCATCGGCCCCACCCATACGCTCCGCCAGGCGGCCCGGCTGATGTCGGCCCGCCGCATCGGGGCGGCCGTCGTCCACGACCCGGACACCTGCGGGCTCGGGATCATCACCGAGCGCGACATCCTCAACGCGATCGGATCGGGCCAGAACCCCGACCGGGAGACCGCGTCAGCCCACACCACCACCGACGTGGTGTTCGCCGCCCCGGCCTGGACCCTGGAGGAGGCCGCGGAAGCCATGACGCACGGCGGGTTCCGGCACCTGATCGTGCTGGACGACAACGGGCCGGTGGGCATCGTGTCGGTGCGCGACATCATCCGCTGCTGGGCGCCGGCCCGTCGCCGTACGGTGGCGGCCGCCGGGTCGGCGTAACCCTTCAAGAACGCCCGATGGGCCGGATCCCCGCGAGGGGAGCCGGCCCACCGTCGACGGCAAGCGAGCGGTCAGCCGCGAAGGGCCTGGACCGCGGCTTCCAGCCGCTTGCCGAAGTCGCCGTCCGCCTGGCGGAAGTTGTCGATCGCGCGCTCGGCGATCTCGTCGCGCGAGACCTGGGAGATGAACCCGGCGAGGTTGTCGATCAGCCGGACCTTCTCGTCCTCGGAGAAGAGCCGGTAGAGGTTGCCCGCCTGCACGAAGTCGTCGTCCTCGGCGTGGCCGGGAGCCTCCGTGTTGCCGGTGGCGCCGCTGACCGGAACGGGCTGCCAGAGCGGGCGGTCGGTCTGGACGGGGCCGCCGAAGCTGTTCGGCTCGTAGTTCTTGGTGCCCTTGTGGCGGCCGTCGTAGAGGTAGCCGTCCCGGCTGTTGGTGCGCGCCTCGGTGGCGTGCGGGCGGTTCACCGGCAGGTGGTCGGCGTTGATGCCGACCCGGTAGCGATGGGCGTCGCCGTACGCGAAGAGCCGGCCCTGGAGCATCTTGTCCGGGGACGGGCCGATGCCCGGCACGAAGTGGGCGGGGCTGAAGATCGACTGCTCGACCTCGGCGAAGATGTTCTCCGGGTTGCGGTTGAGCTCCAGCTTGCCGATCTCGATCGGCGGGTAGTCCGCGTGCGGCCACACCTTGGTGAGGTCGAACGGGTTGAAGCGGTACGTCGCCGCGTCCGCCGCCGGCATGATCTGGACCTGCACCGTCCAGGACGGGAAGTCACCGCGCTCGATCGCCTGGCGCAGGTCGCGCTGGTGGCTGTCGGGGTCGACGCCGGAGAGCCGGACGGCCTCCTCGGTGGTGAGGTTCTTGATGCCCTGGTCGGTCTTGAAGTGGTACTTGACCCAGAAGACCTCACCGGCCTCGTTGTTCCACTGGAAGGTGTGCGAGCCGTACCCGTTCATGTGGCGCAGCGTGGCCGGGATGCCCCGGTCGCCGAAGAGCCAGGTCACCTGATGCGTCGACTCGGGCGAGAGCCCCCAGAAGTCCCAGACGTTGTCCGCCTCCTGGGAGCCGGTGTACGGGTCGCGCTTCTGGGTGTGGATGAAGTCGGGGAACTTGATGGCGTCCTTGATGAAGAACACCGGGGTGTTGTTGCCGACGAGGTCGTAGTTGCCCTCCTCGGTGTAGAACTTCAGCGCGAAACCGCGCGGGTCGCGCACGGCGTCGGCGGAGCCGAGGTTGCCGGCGACGGTGGAGAAGCGCAGGAACGTCTCGGTCTGCTTGCCGACCTCGGAGAGGAACTTCGCCCGGGTCCACTGCGACACATCGCGGGTCAGGGTGAAGGTGCCGTACGCGCCGGCGCCGCGGGCGTGCACGACACGCTCCGGGATGCGCTCGCGGTTGAAGTGGGCGAGCTTCTCCAGCAGTGCCTGGTCCTGGACGAGAACCGGACCGCCGACGCCCGCGGTCTCGCTGTTCTGGTTGTCCGCGACCGGAGCCCCGGCCTCCGTGGTGAGCGGTCCCTGTGTCACGTGCGCCTCCTGCGTCATGTCCTGCACAGCCATCTGTTTCCTGTACAGCCCTGTCCCTTGGCTAATGCCGTTACCGATCCTACAATGGACAATGTCTAAGTCAAGTGAGCATCCAAAGTCACACCCGATCGGGACTCGTTCCCTCCACTGTTAGGCTGGGCTCCATGAGCGACCTGCTGGAACGACTCCGTGGACGCGGCTGGCGCATGACGGCGCAGCGGCGTGTCGTGGCCGAGGTCCTCGACGGGGACCACGTGCACCTGACGGCTGACGAGGTCCACGCGAGGGCCGTCGACAAGCTGCCCGAGATCTCACGCGCCACCGTTTACAACACCCTCGGCGAGATGGTGTCCCTCGGTGAGGTGCTGGAGGTCTCCACCGACCGCCGCGCGAAGCGGTACGACCCGAACGCGCACCGCCCGCACCACCACCTGATCTGCGGCCGGTGCGGCGCCATCCGCGATGTGCACCCGGCGGGCAATCCGCTGGCGGACCTGCCGGCGGAGGAGCGCTACGGCTTCACGGTCTCCGGCGTCGAGGTGACGTACCGGGGGCTCTGTCCCAGCTGCGCCGCGTCTGCCTGAACCTGTGCTGGTGCTGGGCCCGTCCCGTGTGGGGCGGGCCCGGTTTTTGCGTTCCCGGACACCCGGCTTTTTCGTTCCCGGACATGACGAAGGCCCGGATCTCTGATCGAGATCCGGGCCTTCGTTCTTCAGTAGCGGGGACAGGATTTGAACCTGCGACCTCTGGGTTATGAGCCCAGCGAGCTACCGAGCTGCTCCACCCCGCGTCGGTGAATGCAACATTACGTCAGCAGGCCGAACGGCGCAAATTCCTTCGCACCGGCCTCCGGGAGGGCGTTCACGGCGTTACGCGGTGAGCTCCTGGTGGAGCGCGTCGCGCAGCCGGGCCGCCCGCTCGGCCACCTCGGCCGGGCCCAGCTCCACGGCCCGCGCGCACCAGCGCTGGCCCTCGGTGAGCTCGCCCCGGCGCGCGGCGAGCAGGGCCAGCCGCAGCGCGGCCCGCCCGTGACCGGCGTTGGCGGCGCGGGTCCACCAGAGGGCGGCCTCGCGCTCGCTGCCCTCACGGGCCAGGAGCAGCCCCAGGTTGAAGGCGCCGTTGCGGCTGCCCGCCTCGGCGGCCTCCCGGTACCAGTGGGCGGCGCTCTCCACGTCCCCGCGCGCGGCGGCGAGCATGCCGACCCGGACCTGGGCGCGGCGGTGGCCCTGCTGGGCGGCCCGCTCGTACCACTCCTCGCACTCGGTCTTCTCCGGCATCGGCTCGCCCAGCGCGGGCGGGCCCGGCGGCGGCTGCCGGGCGTCGAGCACCCCGGCCAGCCGGAACGCCGCCTCGGCGCTGCCGCCGCCCGCCGCGCACCGCAGATGGCGCTCGGCCTCCCGGTCCTCGCCGTCGCGCAGCAGGGCCATGGCGACCTGGAGCGCGGCGTCGGTGTGCCCGGCCGCCGCGGCCCGCTGGTACCAGCCCAGCGCCGTACGGTCCTCGTCGCGCCCGGCGTGCAGGATGCCGAGGTTGAAGGCGGCGTCCACGCTGCCGGCCTCGGCCGCCTTGGAGAACCAGGGCTCGGCCCCGGTGTGGTCCCCGGCCTGGAGGAGCAGCACGGCGAGCGCGTTGGCGGCCTCGCGGTGCCCGGCGTAGGCGGCGCGGCGGTACCACTGCTCGGCCTGCGGCGTACGGTCCTGGGCGGCGCAGAGCAGCCCGAGGTTGTACGCGCCGTTGACGTCACCGGCGTCCATGGCGGCCCGGTACCAGCGCTCGGCGGTCTGCTGCTCGCCGCGCGCCGCGTGCAGGGCGCCCAGCGCGTTGGCGGCGTTGCCGTCGCCGTCCTGGGCGGCGCGCAGCCACCACACGGCGGCGCTCTCCTCGTCGCCCGCGTCGCGCAGCAGGAAGCCCAGCGCGCAGGCGGCGCGGGCCTCGCCGTCCTTGGCGGCGGTGAGGTACCAGCGGCCGGCCTCCTTGAGCTCGCCGCGCTGTTCCAGGATCGCGCCGAGGTGCAGGGCGGCACGGCGGTGCCCCCGGGCGGCGGCGCGGCGGTACCACTGCTCGGCCTCGCCGACCCGGCCCGCGGCGGGACCGGCCACGGGGCTGTCGCCGGCGGCTCCGCCCTTGTTCTCCCCGGTGCCCTGCTCGCCCTTCTTCAGGGCGTCGGGGACGGCCGGGTCGGCAGACAGGCCCAGACCGCTCCGGCCGGCGCCCCGGCCCAGGCCGAAGGCGTCGTGCGGGTCCTCGACGGCGTTCCGCTCCAGGGTGCGGGCCAGCCGGTAGGCGGCCTCCCGGTGGCCCTGCTCGGCGGCGGCGCGCAGCCAGCGCTCGGCGCCGATGTCGCCGCGGTGCTCCAGGAGGTCGGCCAGCGCGTAGGCGCCCAGGGCGTGGCCCTGCTCGGCGGACTGGCGCAGCCAGTACTCCGCGCCCGGCTCGTCCCCGCGCTCGCGGAAGTGGCGGCCCAGCGCGTGCGCGGCGGCGGCGGATCCGGCCACCGCGGCGATGCGCCACCAGCCGGCGGCCTCGTCCGGGTAGCCGCGCTGGTGCAGCAGGACGCCCAGGTTGTTGGCGGCGGCCCGGTCGCCGTCGGCGGTGGCGGCGCGGAGGTAGGTCTCGGCGCCGTCCAGCTCGCCCCGGCGCAGCAGCAGGGCGCCCAGCACGCTCATGGACGCGGTGTCCCCGGCCTCGGCGGCCCGGCGGTGGCGCGCCTCCGCCTCCGCGCTGTCCGCCGCGTCGACGGCGTCCGTGGTGCCCGCGTCGGCGTCCGGGGTGACGGCGCCCGGCGTGGTCACGTGCGTGGCGCCCGCGGCACCGGTGGCGTGCACTGCGTCCGCGTCCACATGTCCCACCTCACCGGCGGTGGTGGCGTCCCGTGGTCCGGGTGTGCTCGCGCTCGCTCCGGCCGCCCCGGCGATGACGGCAGCGAAGGCCGCATCCGCCACCTTGTCCGCCTTCTGGCCGCGCCGCTGCACAAACCGCCCTGTCTCCAACAGAGTTGCCCTGTCCCCCATAAATACCATCGTCGCACCACCTGTAACCCGCGTACACCTGGTATATCGCGGTCAGTGAGGTCACTTCAGCGTTTTGTCGACATGCCCACAGAGAGACAAGTCAAACACGCCGGAACCCAACTGGTGCCCAGCGAACCGCACTTCACGCCCATGGAACAAGAAAGACACGACGGCATGACGAAGGCCCGGATCCCATAGGATCCGGGCCTTCGTTCTTCAGTAGCGGGGACAGGATTTGAACCTGCGACCTCTGGGTTATGAGCCCAGCGAGCTACCGAGCTGCTCCACCCCGCGTCGTTGTGTTCAAACCGTACCACGACGCGGGGTGGAGCTTTCTCAGGTGCCCTGGTCGCCGCCCTGCTCGGCCGCCCCGTCGCCCTCATCGGGCTTCTCGTCGGGCTTCTTGGCCGAGTCGGCTCCGTCGTCCTTCTCCGGAGTACCGGCCTTGTCGCCTTCAGCACCGCCCGTGGGCTGTGCCTTGGCCGCCCGCTCCAGAGCCTCCTGGAGCGCGTCCTGGGCCTTGCCGTAGGCGGGCCAGTCCTGCTCCTTCAGCGCCGTCTCACCGTCGTTGTACGCCTTCTGGGCGTCCGCGATGGCCTCCTTGAGCGCGTCGCTGCCGGTGGCCGGCGGCTTGGTGGTGTCACCCGGCGGCTCACTGGGGTCGGGCGGTGTGGTGTCGGCGTCGCCGTCGACCCCGAAGACCGCGTTGAGGGCGTCTCCCAGGTTGTTCTCGAAGACGATCTTCGAACCGTACGAGGCGGCCACCTTGCGCAGCAGCGGGTAGTTCTGCGTGCCACCGCGCGTGTAGACCGGCTCGATGTAGAGGAAGCCGCCTTCGAGCGGCACCGTCAGCAGGTTGCCGTACTCGATGTCGGAGTCCGTGCCCTTGAGGTTCCTCACGAACTCGGCGACGTCGTCGTTACCGTTGAGCTCACTCTGTACCTGGCCCGGGCCCTTCACCGTGGAGGTGACCCGGAGCAGTCTCATCGTGCCGTAGTCCTTGCTGGCCGCGTCCGCGTTCACCGCCATGAAGGCGCCGAGGTTCGGGCGCCCCCTCGGGGTGAACGTGGTGGTAAGCGAGAACACCTGCTGGTCCTGGCCCGGCATCTTCAGGGACAGGTAGTACGGCGGAACGGAACCCGGCTCCTTGTTGGTCGGGTCGTCCGGCACCTGCCACGCGTCGGAGCCGCTGTAGAACTGCGCGGGGTCCTCGACGTGGTAGCGGGTGAGCAGCTCGCGCTGGACCTTGAAGAGGTCCTGCGGGTACCGCAGGTGGTCCATGAGCGTCTGCGGGATCTTCGAACGGTCCTCCACCGTGCCCGGGAACGCCTTGCGCCAGGTCTTGAGGACCGGGTCCTTGGTGTCCCACTCGTAGAGCTTGACCTTGCCGTCGTACGCGTCGACGGTGGCTTTCACGGAGTTGCGGATGTAGTTGACCTGGTTCTGCTGGGCGACGACCGCGCGCTGGTTGGTGGTCAGCGAGTCGGCCGTGGTGTCGCCGAGCGTCGTCCGGGACGCGTACGGGTAGCCGTTCGTCGTGGTGTAGGCGTCGACGATCCACTGGATCCGGCCGTCGACGACCGCCGGATAGGCGTCGCCGTCGATGGTCAGCCACGGGGCGACCGCCTCGACGCGCTCCTTGGGCGTGCGGTTGTACAGGATCCGCGAGCCGTCACCGATGGCTCCCGAGTACATGATCTGCGGCTCGCTGAACGAGACCGCGTACGCGGCGCGGTTGAAGGTGTTGGAGAGGCTGACCCCGCTGTCGCCCTCGTAGCTGGTGGTCTTCTCGCCGTCCTCCTCGTAGTCGAGCTCCTTCTGGGGGCCGCCGACGATGGAGTACTGCTCGGTCTTCTCGCCGTAGTAGATCCGCTGCTCGTACTTCCCGAACTCACCGGTGGACGGCAGACCCGACTCGGTGAAGTCCGGGGACCCCGTCGGGTTGGTGCCGGTGGTGGTGCCGCGGGCCGCGATGGCGCCGTAGCCGTGGGTGTACGTGAAGTGGTCGTTGATCCAGTTCCGCTTGGGCAGGCCCTGGATGTTCAGCTCACGCAGACCGATGACGGTGTCCTGCTCCTTGCCGTCCTTGCCCTTGTAGCGGTCGACGTCCAGCGTCTTGGGGAACTGGTAGTAGTTCCTGCGCTGCTGGAGCTGCTGGAAGGCCGGGGAGACGACGTTGGGGTCCATCACGCGGTAGCTGGCGGCCGTGTTGGCGGCGGCCCTCAGCTTGGTGTCGTCGCCCGTGGTGGCCTGGCCCGAGTAGTCCTCCATCACCGCGTCGTCGATGTCGTACGCATCGCGTGTCGCGTCGATGTTCTTCTGGATGAACGGCGCTTCCTTGGCCTGCTCGTTCGGCTGGACCTGGAACTTCTGCACGATCGCCGGGTAGAGCCCGCCGATCAGGATCGCCGAGAGCACCATCAGGCCGAAGCCGATGACCGGCAGCTGCCAGGTGCGGCGCCACAGCGTCGCGAAGAACAGCACGGCACAGATCGCCGCGATGAAGAACAGGATGGTCTTCGCCGGGAGATAGGCGTTCGCGTCGACGAACCGCAGGCCGGTCCAGTTGTCCGCGGCCTTGAAGTCACTGGACTTCACCGCGAGGCCGTACCGGTCGAGCCAGTAGGCCACGGCCTTCAGGGAGACGAAGATGCCGAGCAGCACCGAGAGATGACCGGTGGCCGCGGCGGTGGCGCGGGCGCCGGGGCTGGTGATGCGCAGCCCGCCGTACAGATAGTGGGTCAGGGCGGCGGCGATCAGCGAGAGCACGGTCGCCGCGAAGCCGAAGCCCAGCAGGAAGCGGTACCACGGCAGGTCGAAGGCGTAGAAGGCGACGTCCAGCTTGAACTGGGGGTCCTTCGTGCCGAACGGCACCCCGTTGACGTACATCAGCCAGGTGCGCCACTGGCCGGAGGCGGATGCTCCGGCGATCAGTCCGACGAGCGCGGTGACGGCGAGCAGGACCCACTTCTTGAAGGGGGCGACGCTCATCCGGTAGCGGTCCAGGCTCTGCTGCTCCAGCGACATCGCGCTCAACGGCGGCCGCAGCCGGTGCGCGAGCCAGATGTTCACGCCGACGGCCAGGGCCATCAGCAGTCCGAAGACGAGGAACAGTCCGATCTTGGTCCACAGGGTGGTGGTGAAGACGGAGGAATACGCGACCGACCGGTACCAGAGCCAGTCCGTCCAGAACCCGGCGAACATGACGAAGGCCATGGCGAGAACCGCCAGGACCCCCAAGGTCATGAGCAGGGTGCGGACGCGCCGGGACGGGCGGCCGACACTGATCCGTGGCCCGGTCGGGCCTCCGCCGCGGTCCGGCATCTGGAAAGCCAACGTGCGCACCTCGAAGTTCGCGGTCGTGTGGAGCGGGCCCAGCGGTCCTAGAACCCACCTATGCAACTTACTGAAGCTTTACCTAGTTCCCGATACCGGGGCCGAAGGAGGCAGGATATTGCCCATGCCCAACGTTTCCCCCGCAGGACCCCCGATGGCAGCGAGCCCGCTCACCGTCGCCGTCCTCGAAATCGACGCCTACGCCTCCACCCTCGGCTGGGACCAGCCCGCCCGGCTGTTCGCCCTGGTCGACACCGCCCGGCTGCGGGTCCAGGAGCCGGGTCTCGCCGCTCAGCTCGGGCTGGACGACGCCGCCTCCACGACCGCTTCCCTCACCCCGATCGAGCAGGAGGAGCTGCCCGCCGGTACCGCGCTGGACGATTTCCTCGGCACCATCGCCTGGCCCGACTCCGTGGCCGGCTGCGCCATGACCGTGGAGCGGCTGATGCTGCCGCCGTCCGCCGAGGCCTCCGTACCGGAGGGGCTCAGCGACAAGAAGCTGACCCAGTGGGTCGCCAAGCACCCCGACCGGCAGGAGGTGCGGATGACGGTGGCCGTGCTGCGGGACGGGGCGCGTGAGTCGGCCGTGCGGCTGCGCGAGAAGGACTCCCCCACGGAGGTGCTGACCGGTGCGGGCCTGGTGCCGGGGCTGGCCGAGGCCCTCGCGGCGACCTTCGAGTCCTGACCGGCCTGATGTCCGAGTCCTGACCGGATCGGCTTACGAGTCCTGGCCGGGCCCGCCGTCCGCCTCCTCCCGACGCGCTGTCAGCCTGCCGAGCAGCTCGGCAGCGCGTCGGTCTTCCCTGCGCTGATCTGCTCCAGCGACTTCCTGGCGTCGTCGAGGGTCTTGACCCGGACCAGGGTCAGCCCGTCCGGGGTGTCCGAGGCGGCTGACGCGCAGTTGTCGTCGGGCGTGAGGAAGTAGCGGGCGCCCGCCTCGCGGGCTCCGACGAGCTTCATGTTGATCCCGCCGATCGGGCCGACCTTGCCCGCGTCGTCGATGGTTCCGGTGCCCGCGACGAACTTGCCGCCGGTCAGATTGCCCGGGGTGAGCTTGTCGATGATGCCCAGGGAGAACATCAGCCCGGCGCTGGGGCCGCCGACGTCCGCGAGCTCGATGTCGATCTCGAACGGGAACGTGTGGTCGGTCCCGGCCCTGATCCCGACGACCGCCCGCTCCTTGCCGCCCTCCTCCGCGGGGGGCGCCTTCTCGGTGGTGATGGTGATCTTCCGGCTGCCCTCGGGGGCCCGGCCGGCCTTCTCGGCGGCGGCCGCCTCCTTCGCCGGGACGATGGTGAAGGTGACGTTCTCGCCGGGCTGGTGCTTGGTGACGAGCTCGGCGACGTCACCGGGCTCCTCGACCACGGTGCCGTCCACGGCCTTGATCACGTCACCCGCGTGCAGCTTGCCCTCGGAAGGGCTGCCCTTGACGACGGTGGAGACCACGACCTGGGCGGCGACCGGGATGTCCAGCTCCTTCAGGGCGGCGACCTTGGCGCTCTCCTGGGACTGGCTGAACTCCTCGGCGTTCTCCTGGGTCGACTGCTCCTCGGTCTTGCCGTCCGGGTAGAGCGTGTCGTGCGGTACGACGACGCTGTCGTGGGCCAGCCAGCCCCAGACGGCCTGGCCCAGGTTCATCCGGTAGTCCGCCCCGGTGACGCGCACCGTCGTCATGTTGAGGTGCCCAGAGGTCGGGTAGGTCTTGCGGCCGGTGATCCGCAGGACCGGTTCGCCACGCGCGTCGCCCAGAGTGTTGACCGTCGGTCCGGGAGACATCTCCGAATACGGGACTTTGATCAGCAGGCCTGCGCAGAACAGCACGATGAGGATGAGTGCGGAGGCGAGCATCGTCGCGGTGCGGCGTGGCATGGAACGACAGTACGGGAAGGGCCTGTCCGTCCACCCTCGGGGCCGGTCCGTACGGGGAGCGGCCGGAGCGCGGCGGAAAGGTGGTCACGCGGCGTTCGACGGCCTCAGAGAGCCCCGGAACCGGAGTGCGACTTCTCCATCGCGTCACGGAACCTGGCGTACCCGGCGAGTTCGGTGACATCGCCGGTCGTGCGATTGCGAGCAGCCCAAGAAGCCCATATCGCACCGCCGACAGCAGCGAAAAGTGGAATCAACAGCCAAGCGAGTGCCGCCATCACGACCTCCCTACCCCGTGAGCGATCGAATGATCGATCTGCAGATTAACGATCCGGAAGACCAACGCTCACGGCAGGGGTGCGGTTACGCAAATCGGGGCTGATGCGCTCCGGTCCGGTTTGCGCTCAGCAGGCCCCGACCCACTCCTCCGTACCGTCGGAGAAACGCTGGTGCTTCCAGATCGGAACCTCGTGCTTGAGGTCGTCGATGAGCTTGCGGCAGGCGGCGAAGGCCTCCGCGCGGTGCGGACAGGCGACGGCGACGACGACCGCCAGATCGCCCACCTCCAGTTCACCCACCCGGTGGACAGCGGCGAGGCCGCGGACCGGGAAGTCGGCGACGACCTTCTCCGCCACTCGGCGCAGCTCGTCCTCGGCCGAGGGATGGCAGGAGTAGCCGAGCGCACCGACGTCCTGTCCGGCGTCGTGATTGCGCACGGTGCCGACGAAGAGGGCGATGCCGCCCGCGGCGTCGTCCCCGACGGCACGGAAGACCTCGTCGACGGAGAGTTCGCTCTCCCGGATCGCCAGCAGCCGGATGGGGTCCGAAGCCGCCTGCTCACCGGGGTGGTCCTGGGTGCGTGCCATGCCCCCATCGTGCCGTACGGCACCGACATCGCGGAATTGCCTGTTCGACCGGCGGACGCACGGCCGCGTTGGAGCCTCCTACAGACGGCTGCCGGCGCCCCGCGAGCGCGGTCAGATGCGGCGTCGGGCCTTGCGGGCGCGGCGGACGAGGGCGGCCGTGCCGAGCAGAGCGACGGTGGCTCCGGCGGCGGTGGCGGAGACGGCGGTGGCGTCCTTGCGGCCGAGGCGGCGCCCGGCAACGGTGTGGCGTCCCTCGACCTCTTCCAGGAGCGCGCCCAGGACCTCTTCGTTGGTCCACTGCGGCCGCCATCCCACGTCGTGCAGCCGGCTCACGCTGACGACCCAGGGGTGCATCGTGTACGCCAGGTCACCGGCCGGGGACGGGGTGAGCCCGATGCGGTGCAGCCGGGCGGCCGCCCCCAGGGCGACGGCGGAGGGCAGCTCCATCCGGCGTACGCCGCTGAGCTCCTCGACCTCCTCCTGTTCGAGCCAGCCGTCGCAGCCGACCGCGAACTCTCCGTCGATCTTCTCCAGGGCGGCGTACTCCAGGGCCGTCACCAGGTCGTCGACGTGGCAGAACTGCCAGGTGGGGCGGGAACCGGCGACAACCAGGAGACGCGGTGACTCGAAGTAGCGGGTGAGCGCGGTGTCCGTGCCGCCGACCAGGACGGTGGGGCGGACGACGGTGACGTTGAGCCCGGGGTGGGCGCGGGGCGCGCGGCGGCCGAGCCGTTCGATCTCCAGGAGGTCGCCGACGCCGGTGGCCTCGGCGGTGGCGCGCAGCTCGGCGTCCTCGGAGAGCGGCACGTCGTTGTCGGGGAGCGCCCCGTAGACCATGGCCGAGGTGCACAGCACGACCCGGTGGACCCCGGCGGCGGCCGCGGCGGTGAGCACGGTCTGGGTGCCCCGCACGTTGTACGCGGTACGGGCGGCGGGGTCGGTCTCCAGGTCGAGGTCGAGCGCCAGGTGCACGACGACGTCCGCGCCGCGCAGCTTCTCCGCGATGGCCGGATCACGGACGTCCAGGATGTGCCAGGTCGCCCCGGAGACCTCTCCGCGGCGCTCGTCGACCGCGATGACCTGCTTGATCTCGTCGGATGCGGCGAGGCGGGCGGTCAGCAGCTCGCCGACACCGGTCGCGGCACCGGTGACCGCGACGACGGGGCCCCGGTTCCGGGGGGACCTCGGGCGTTTCTTCTCGGGTGTGCTCTCGGGCGAGGGGTCGGTCAGGTTTCGCGCTGCGCGAACCTGCGGATCTGGGGAACTCACCGGGCGTCTCCAGCGGTTGTCTTCAGTACGTACCCGAATGACGCGTACGTACCAGGTGGCGTCCATCCTGCCGCAGGCCGGGAGTCGGCGGAGCACTGAGGCCCGAAGCGGGCGTGGTGTCTACGCTGGATGGTGATGTCGGGCAGTCGCCGTCGGTTCGAGCCGGCGGCCCTACGAGCCGAGGAAACCCGTGAGTGACACCCCATTCGGATTCGGCCTTCCGCCGGAGGAGCCGGAGAACGGCGACGAGGGCAAGAAGAAGGACCCCACCGAAGGTGGGCAGAGCGCGGGCGGGCCGGGAAACCCGTTCGGTTTCGGGCCGGGGGCGGGCGGTGACAACCCGTTCGCCGCAATGTTCGGCTCCATGAATCCGAACGATCTCGGCGCGGCCTTCCAGCAGCTCGGCCAGATGCTGAGCTACGAGGGCGGTCCCGTGAACTGGGACATGGCCAAGCAGATCGCCCGGCAGACCGTCTCGCAGGGGACGGCCGACGGCACCAAGGACGCGAGCGTCGGCGCCTCCGAGCGGACGGCGGTCGACGAGGCGCTGCGGCTGGCCGACCTCTGGCTGGACGGTGTGACGTCGCTGCCCTCCGGTTCGGTCTCCACGGTGGCGTGGAGCCGCGCGGAGTGGGTCGAGGCCTCGCTGCCGGCCTGGCAGCAGCTGGTCGACCCGGTGGCCGAGCGGGTGGGCCTGGCGATGGGCGATGTGCTGCCCGAGGAGATGCAGGCCATGGCGGGCCCGCTGATCGGCATGATGCGGTCGATGGGCGGCGCCATGTTCGGCCAGCAGATCGGGCAGGCCGTGGGCACGCTGGCCGGTGAGGTGGTCGGTTCCACGGACATCGGGCTGCCGCTGGGCCCGGCGGGCAAGGCCGCGCTGCTCCCGCTGAACGTGGCGCAGTTCGGCAAGGACCTCAGCGTCCCGCAGGACGAGGTGCGGCTGTATCTGGCCCTGCGCGAGGCCGCCCACCAGCGGCTCTTCGCCCATGTGCCGTGGCTGCGCTCGCACCTGTTCGGCGCGGTCGAGTCGTACGCACGCGGGATCAAGGTCGACACCAGCAAGCTGGAGGACGTGGTCGGCCAGTTCGACCCCTCGAACCCCGAGCAGCTGCAGGACGCCCTTCAGCAGGGCATGTTCCAGCCCGAGGACACGCCGGAGCAGAAGGCCTCCCTGGCCCGTCTGGAGACTGCTCTGGCGCTCGTCGAGGGCTGGGTGGACGCGGTGGTCCACGAGGCCGCGAAGTCCCGGCTGACCTCGTCGGACGCCCTGCGCGAGACGATGCGCCGGCGCCGTGCCTCCGGTGGTCCGGCCGAGCAGACGTTCGCCACGCTCATCGGTCTCCAGCTGCGCCCGCGCCGGCTGCGGGACGCCTCGCGCCTGTGGGCCTCGCTCACCGACGCCCGGGGCCTGGAGGGGCGCGACGCCCTGTGGGAGCACCCGGACATGCTGCCGACGGCGCACGACCTGGACGACCCGGACGGCTTCGTCCACCACGAGCAGGCCGACTTCTCCGAGCTGGACAAGATGCTCGGCGAGGCCGCGAAGGGCCCGCAGAAGCCCGCCGCGGAGGACGAGCGCAAGGGCGAGGGCAAGGGCGACGCCACGGAGGACGGCAAGGACGGCCGCGACCAGTGACCCTGCACGACGACGCCACCCTCGTACTGAAGGGTTACGCCCCTGAGCACGAGGCCGGGGCCGACGACGGCCAGGCGGAACTGCGCCAGGCCTATCTGGACCATCTGGCGCACCACCACGACGGCATGTGGAAGGCGTGCGAGGCCGGGCATGTGACGGCCAGCGCCCTGGTGATCGATCCGGAGCGGGAGAAGGTCCTGCTCACCCTGCACCGCAAGCTGCGGATGTGGCTCCAGATGGGCGGGCACTGCGAGGAGCAGGACACCACCCTGGAGGCGGCGGCGCTCCGTGAGGCGACGGAGGAGTCCGGGATCACGGGACTCACCCTGCTGCGGGGCGGGCCGGTCCGGCTGGACCGGCACCCCATCCCGTCCCCCTGCAACTGGCACCTCGACGTCCAGTACGCCGCGCTGGCCCCGGCCGGTGCTGCGGAGCGGATCAGCGAGGAGTCCCTGGAGCTGCGCTGGTTCGGCTACGAGGACGTGGCCTCGGTGGCCGACGCCTCCGTCGTACGGCTGCTGGAAGCGACACGCGCCCGGCTGTAGCGGGTAAATGTGCGTAAGGGGCGGCCTCTGTGGAGGCCGTCCCTTACCGCTGTGTTCGGTCGGTGCCGGTCAGTTCCAGGCGTTGTTCTGGTTCTGGCCGTGGGATCCCTGCTGGCCCATGCCGAACTGGGCGCGGGCGCCCTGGCCGATCTGGGCGTTCTGCGGGGGCATGACCTCGCTCGGCTGGACCAGGGCGAAGCCCTGTCCGAGGAAGCTGAGCTCCCAGCCCTCGCCGGTGTTGCCCCGGCGCCGGAAGACACCGCTGGAGTGCGTCTGGGCCTGCATCTGCACCCGCAGGGCGCTGGACCAGGCCACGATGGCGTCGGCGTCCACATTGACGTACTTCTCGGGCGTGACCTGCATCATCAGCGGCTGGCCGGAGGTCATGAGGGCGACCTTGCCGGTGCCGGTGATGTTGAGCTGGTACTTGCCGCTGCCGGAGATCCCGTACTGGCTGTCCACCGCGATGACCTCGGTGTGCAGCGAGGAGTCGAGCGCGAGGACGTACGAGCTGTCCACGGTCATCCCCTCCCGGTCGACGTCCACGACGTGGATGTACTGGGCGAGGTTGGCGAAGTAGACCGTGCCCTGACCGGAGACCCGCATCAGGTCGAGGCCCTCACCGGTGTGCGCGCGGGCGCGCCGCTGGCCCTGCGACTGGTACTCGCCGTCGAAGTCCATCAGTCCCTGGTAGGCGACCATGGCGCCCTTACGGGCCAGGATGTCGTCCTGCCCGGTCAGCGCCACCCGCAGGAGCTGCGGGTTCTGGATCGTGTACCGGTCCTGGGACTGCTGCTCGGTGTAGTTGAAAAGCGGACTCTGCATGGTGTGTTCCCCTCCCCTCAGTTCCGGATCCGCAGGCGGTCCGTACTGTCCTCGCTCGGCTGGACGACGACGATGCCCTCCCCGGAGAAGGCCATCTGGTACGCCTCGCCGCTGCCGCGGCCGATCAGCGCCCCGGCCTTGAAGCTGCGCTTGCCCTTCACCTTGAGGTTCGTGGACCAGGCGACGAGGGCGTCCGGGTCGACGTACGTCTCGTCGTCACCGCGTCCGCAGTCGACGACGATCGGGGTGCCCCGGGAGGTGATGGCCACCCAGCCGGTGCCCTGGACGACGACGTTCCACAGCCCCTGTCCGGCGAACTTGGCCATCCCCTTGACCTTCTCGACGCCCCAGGTGAGGTGCGCGTCGAAAGCGAGGAGGTTGGTGCCGTTGACCGAGATGGCCTCGTTGTTCAGGTTGATGACGACCACGTCGGCGCCGTAGTCGGCGAGGTAGAGCAGTCCGTCGCCGGAGCACTTCATGACGGGTGCGCCCTCACCGGTGATCCACTGGGAGGCGATCTGCCGGGCGGCGGGCGGGTTGGGCTCGTACTGGATGAACCCCTCGTACGCCACCATCGAGCCGGTGCGCGCGTAGAGGTCCTGCCCGGAGGCCATGGCGACCTTGAGCATGGCCGAGCCGTGGTTCTCCATCCGGGCCGTGACGGGGGTCGGGGCGAAGCCCGCGAGTTGCTGGTTCATGACGGGCTCCCTCAGACCTCGTAGGGCTGGACGACGATGAAGTTGCCGGGGGCTCCCCGGAACTGGAGGTTCACGGTCTCCCCGCTGTGTCCCGGGTACGCGTTGCGGCGCAGCCGGACCTGGCTGGAGACGATCACCTGGGAGGCTGCCGACCAGGCCACCACCGCGTTGCTGTCGGCGAACGTGGTGGGGGTGACCGGCAGGACGACCGGGGTGCCGTGGGTCTTGATGATCACGGTTCCGGTGCCCTGGAACTGCATGGTGAACAGGGCGCCGCCGGGGATGCCGTGCCCCTCGACCCGGCGGACCTCGTACTGGAGGGACTCGTCGAAGGCGAGGACGCTCTCGGCGGAGACGCAGATGGCGTCGCCCTGGAGCTCGATCGGGTGCAGGTACGAGCCCTCCTCGGCGAGGAAGACCTGGCCGCGGCCGGTACAGCGCATCAGCTGCATCTCCTGGCCGGTGGCGTTGCCGACGGCCCGTCCGACGAAGCCGGCGCTCTTGTAGCCGAAGTCGACCTTGCCCTGGTACATCACCATGCTGCCCTGGCGGGCCAGCACGCCGGCCCCGCCCATGGTCAGGTCGACCCGCATGAGCTGCTTGTTCTGCGGGGTCCAGCGCTGCCCGGTGGGCGTCTCCTTGTACAACTGGAGGGCCGCGTGGAGCCCTGCTCCGGCGGCCGGAGCGCCCTGGGGCACGCCTTGCGGAGCGCCGGGGGGCTGCTGCCCGAAGGGGGCGGGCTGTCCGTACGGGGCCGGGGCCGGCTGGCCGTAGGGAGCGGGCGCGGGCTGGCCGTAGGGCGGCGTGCCCTGGCCGGGGACCTGGCCGAACTGCGGCGGCGGGGGCTGGTGACCGGGCTGGCCGTACGGGGCCGGGGCCGGGGGCGCCTGCGGGGTGAGCGGCGCCGCGATCGTGGGCGCGGCGTGCATCGGCTGCTGCGGTGCGGGGGCGGGCGCGGGCGGGGCGCCGAAGGACGGCGCGGGCTGCGGGGCCTGGGGGGCGGGGGGTGCGGGCGGGGCGGCGAAGGCCGGGGGCGCGGTGGCCTGGGCCGGCGGGGCGAAGCCCGGGGCCGTCTGCGGGGCGGCCGGCGCCTCTTCCTCCTCGGCGACCTCGCCGCCGAAGTTCCTCAGGAGCGCGTCGAGACCGCCGTCGAAGCCCTGGCCGACGGCGGCGAAGCGCCAGACGTCCTTCAGGTAGAAGTCACCGAGCATCACCGCGCGCTCGGTGGTGAACTCCGACCCGGTGAAGGCGTATCTGACCACTTCCTCGCCGCCGGCGACGATCCGGATGTACCCGGGGCCGACCTGCGACATCTGTCCGGCACCGTCGAGCGTGGCGGTGAAGGAGAGCTTGTGGATGGTGGCCGGGATGCGGTCGAGCGTGACGCGGAAGGACTCGGTGTCGCCGGACTGCGCGCCGAGGAGCTGAATCGACTCCTCGGGCGATTTCGGCTGGTTGAAGAAGATGAAATACCGGTCGTCCGAGAGCTGTTCGTCGGCATCCAGGCCGAAGCAGCTGATGTCGAAGGTCAGTCCAGGGGCGGCGATCTGCACACCTACGTACAGATCTGTCCCCGGTGTGAGATCACTGATCTTGGCCTTGTGGCCTCGTTGGAATTCCCTGGCCATACGTAACGACCGTCCCCCATCCCGAAGGTGAATGCGTCGCGTCAGGCTAACCGCAAACCGCGACATCCGGCCAAGCCGGTACAGACCCGGTACAGAACTGACGGGAACAGCTGGCCGGGCTCACTCCTCCGGTTCGGCCGGCGAACGGGGCAGCTGGTCGGCCGCCACCACTCCTTCGAGATAGCCGCGGGCCCGCTCGGTGCGGGGATACGCCTCCAGCAGCCGCCAGAACCCCGGGCCGTGGCCAGGGACCAGCAGATGGGCCAGCTCATGGAGGAGTACGTAGTCGACGACGTACTCCGGCATGCCCTGGAGCCGGTGCGAGAGCCGGATGCTGCCCTCCGCGGGGGTGCACGAGCCCCAGCGGGTGTTCTGGTTGGTCACCCAGCGGACGGACGCGGGGCGGGCCCTGCCGTCGAAATACTGGGCGGACAGCCGCTCGGCCCGCTCCGTGAGCTCGGTGTCCCCGAGGACCCGCTTGCTCTCCTGGGCGGCGAGCTTGTCGAGCATCACGCCCACCCAGCGCCGCTCCTCCGCCTCCGACATCCGGGCGGGGATGAGCACGATCGTGCGGCCGCCCTCCCGGTAGGCGGAGACCGATTTCCTGCGCCGGGTGCTCCTGCGGACCTCGACCGCGCTCGCCACCGGGGCGCGGGGCGCACGGGCGGCCGCGCCGGGCTGATGGCTCACGGCGCTGCGCATGGGGGTCTCCCCGGCGACGCCGGGTGACGGGTCTGCGGGCACGCCCCGACGTTACCCGCTGTCCGTGGGGGAAGTCCCGCCTCCGGGTCCGTTCGCCACCGATCCTCTCCACTCCTCGCGCCTCGCTTCGCACCATGAGCCGCATTATTGAATGACTAATCCCGCTACCTGTGGATAACTCCGAGCACGCTTCGTCGCGGGCGCGCATTCTGGCAATGGTTCGACTGGCAATGGCTCGACGCGGCCGGGAATCCTCCCGAGCTCGCGGTCACGACACCGATCGGGGGAAAGCCGTGCGTCTCGGTGGAGAAGTCCGGGGAGAAGTCCGAGGAGAAGTCCTGCATCCGATGTTGAAGCCCGCGCTGCGCCGGGCATGGCGCGGACGGAACACCGTGCAATTCGGGGTGACCCCCGCCCACGCCGTGACGCTCGGCCCGGTGGACATCGCGACGGGGAGCTTTCTGGAGCTGCTCGACGGGACACGCGGCCTGCCGCTGCTGCGGGAGGAGGCCCGGACCCTGGACCTGTCGGACCGTCATGTGGACGTCCTGGTCCGGCGGCTGGCGGAGGCGGGCCTTCTCGACGATCCGCGGGCCGCCGGCCCGGAGGCGGATGTCCTGCGCCACCGGACCGAGGTGATGGAGCGTCAACGCCCCGATGTCGCCTCGCTCTCCGTCGTCCACCCCGGGCCGGGCGAGGGACTGCGCCGGATGGCGGCCCGGCGGGCGATGCGGGTCCAGGTGCGGGGCGCGGGCCGGGTCGGCGCGTCGATCGCCGCGGTGCTGTCCGGCTCGGGGGTGGGCCAGGTGGAAGTGCTGGACGGGGGCCGGGCGGAGCCGGGGGACGTGGCACCGGCCGGGCTTCCGGCCGCGGCCGTGGGGGAACGGCGGGACACCGCGGCCCGCCGGCTCGTCCGCCGGGCCGCCGCCGGGCTCGCGCCCCGGTCGACGGGGGCGGAGCGGGGTGCGGGCGACGGGCAGCCCGGTCTGTCGCTGATCGTCGTCGCGCCCCGGGACGGCCTCTCGGTGTACGCGCCGGTCCCGGACACCGCGGCTCCCTGGATCGCGTCGGGCACGCCTCATCTCTATGCGGGAGTCATCGAGGCCACCGGGGTGGTCGGGCCCCTCGTTCTTCCGGGCGGCACCGGGTGCGCGGGGTGTCTGGAGCTGCACCGCGCGGACCGGGATTCGCAGTGGCCCCGGATGCTGGCGCAGTGGCGCTCGGGGCGGCGGGGTGTGGTGCCCGCCTGCGATCTGGGGCTGGCCACAGCGGTCGCCGGGCTCGCCGCGGCCCATGCCCTGTCCTTCCTGGACGGGGAGCTGCCGGCCAGCACCGGGGCGCGCTGGGAGGCCGCGCTGCCCCTGCTGGACTGGCGGAGCGAACGGATCGGCCCCCACGCCGACTGCTCCTGCGGGGCGGCCGAGCACGCCGAGGGGGAAGGGGCCTCCGGCTCCGTTCCGGCGCAGGACACAATGGCCGGGTGACCGCCGCCGCCGGAGAGACACCGGCGGCCCCAGCGGCACGGCAGTCTGGGAACTGGAGGGGCACATGTCTGATCTTCCCCGGAAGGCGGTTACGCGTACGGCCAAGCTGGCCGCGCTCCCGCTCGGCTTCGCCGGCCGTGCCACCTGGGGTCTGGGCAAGCGGATCGGCGGCAGATCCGCCGAGCTGGTCGCCCGCGAGGTGCAGCAGCGCACGGCGGACCAGCTGTTCAAGACCCTGGGCGAGCTGAAGGGCGGGGCCATGAAGCTGGGCCAGGCCCTCTCCGTCTTCGAGTCGGCGCTGCCCGAGGAGATCGCGGGCCCCTACCGGGCCGCGCTGACCAAACTCCAGGAGGCCGCGCCGCCGCTGCCCGCCGCCACGGTCCACGCGGTGCTCGCCGAGCGGATCGGCGAGGACTGGCGGGAGTACTTCCTGGAGTTCGAGGACAAGCCGTCGGCCGCCGCCTCGATCGGGCAGGTGCACCGGGGGGTGTGGCACGACGGCCGGGAGGTCGCCGTGAAGGTGCAGTACCCCGGGGCGGGCGAGGCGCTGCTCTCGGACCTCACCCAGCTCAGCCGCTTCGCCCGGCTGCTCGGCCCGCTGGTCCCGGGGATGGACATCAAGCCGCTCATCAAGGAGATGCGCGACCGGGTGTCGGAGGAGCTGGACTACGAGCTGGAGGCGGAGGCCCAGCGGATCCACGCGGAGGAGTTCGCGGACGACCCCGATGTGGTGATCCCCGGGGTGGTGCACCAGTCCGATCAGGTGCTGGTGACCGAGTGGATGGACGGGGTGCCGCTGGCCGACGTCATCGCGGAGGGTACGGCGGAGCAGCGGGACAGGGCCGGGCAGCTGCTGGCGCGCTTCCTCTTCTCGGGCCCGGCCCGCACCGGCCTGCTCCACGCCGACCCGCACCCGGGCAACTTCCGGCTGCTGCCCTCGGCGGAGGCCCAGGAGGAGGCATCGGAGGAGACCCCGGAGAATCCGGACGGCTCGGACGAAGAGAGTGCCGAGGCCGGTGAGTGGCGGCTGGGGGTGCTGGACTTCGGCACGGTGGACCGGCTGCCGGGTGGGCTGCCGGGGACCATCGGTGAGTCACTGCGGATGACGCTGGAGGGCGACGCGGCCGGGGTGTACGGGCTGCTGCGCGAGGAAGGCTTCGTGAAGGAGTCGATCGACCTGGAACCGGACGAGGTCCTCAACTATCTGCTCCCGATCATCGAACCGGCGCAGGTGGAGGAGTTCGCCTTCTCCCGGGGCTGGCTGCGGGACCAGGCGGCCCGGATAGCCGATCCGCGCTCCCCCGCCCACCAGCTCGGCAGGCAGCTGAACCTCCCTCCCTCCTACCTCCTGATACACCGGGTCACGCTCAGCACGATCGGGGTGCTGTGCCAGCTCGGTGCGGCGGTCCGGCTGCGGGACGAACTCGAAGCGTGGCTGCCGGGGTTCGTGGCGGAGCCCGAGGAGGCCGAGGCGTCCGAGGGATCCGAGGAGGCCGAGGGATCCGAGGAGCCGGTGTTCAGGCCGGAGATCCGGGAGTCGGAGCCGGAGCCGGTCCCGGAGGGCGGCGCGTAGGGCGGGTCACCACCAGAGGGAGTCGAGGCGGCTCTCGATCGCTCTGATGTGGAGGCGGGCGCAGGTCTCGCAGAAGTGGAGGCGGCGGCCGTCCTCCACGGAGGAGAGCCAGGTCACCGGGGCCGTGTCGCCTTCGGCGGCGGTGCCGCAGCGGGCGCAGACCACCGGTCCGGCAGCCGGTTGTTCGGGGGGATGCGTGTCCTCGTCCACCTCGTGACGATATCCCCGCGCCCGGGCCCCGGCAGCACAACGCACCGCAGGGCCGTCCTCGTTCGGACGGCCCTGCGGTCGGGTGGTGGTGCTCCGGCGTGGAGCGGAGAGGCGAGGCCCCTCAGTGCGTGGCGGCCATCAGTGCATGACGGCCATGGCCAGCGCCCGGCGGGCGCGCAGCGAGGCGCGCTCCGCTCGGCGCTGCATCCTGCGGGCGGTGACGAGGCGCACCGCTTGGCGGTCCACCTGGGCCTCCCGCAGACGGTCGTGCATATGCGCACGGGCCAGGGCTTCTGGGATGAGTTGCATCTCGCGGGTCCTGTTCTGACGCGAGTCGTTCGCGCCGATGATGGTGACGTCGGGGGTGGCGGAGCCGACGGGCTCCTGCGTGGGGGTGATCATTGGTGCCTGATTCCGGGGGTCATGGGTCTGCGGACGGTCGATGGTTCCCAGGCGCAGCCACCGCGTGGGGGCGGGGGCGCCGCATTCGGCGGTCACGCCGCGACCGGGTTCTTGCGCGGACGGCCACGCGGCCGCTTACGGGCCACGACGACACCCTGGACGAAGAGCTCGCCGCCCCAGACGCCCCACGGCTCGCGCCGCTCCTTGGCACCGGCGAGGCAGGCCTCGACGAGCGGGCAGGTACGGCAGAGGGACTTGGCGTACTCGACGTCGGCCGGGGACTCGGCGAAGAAGACCTCCGGGTCGTACGAGCGGCAGGGGACGGGTACGCCGAGGTTCTCGATGGCGTCGTCGAGCGCGGTGAGCGCGGTGAGGGGGAGCAAGGTGGAGTCCTCCGTGGAGCCGGGCGGGGAGATCGAGTCGGACTGCGGTACTGACGGGGCGTGCGCTTCGAGTTGCACGGTGGGTGGTGTCCTCGTCTGGTCGTGCCGGCCTGTTGGCCGGTTGGCGGCTGGTACTGCTGGCCCGAGGCGCCTTCGGTGTGTCCCGTCCGTTCGGACAAAACAAAAGGGCCGCGGATCCCGAGTGGGGTTCCGCGGCCCTGAGGCGCCGGCCTGATGCTGCATCAGGCTGGATCGCTCCAGGGTTCAGGCCCACGGAAGGCCCACATCGTGTGGTGCTGCTGCGTCTGCTTCTTGGCTCCGGCACCGGCTGCCGCAAAGGCATAGGCCTGAGCCTGTGCATCCTTCGCTACTGCTGCCGCCGGTGCCTCGATCGGTCGCTCATTGCGCTCCCGCATCACGGGGAGGCTCGCCAGGGACAGCGGGCTGACGGCGGAGACGCCGGACAGACCGGTGGCGCGGAGCGAAGCGACCGAGGAGCGGGTGAGGCCGAGCGAGCAGGCGGAGACGACCGAAAGACCGGTCATTTTCTGGGTTTCGATGATGCTGATCACTTCAATCGCCTCCTCTCGGCGTCTAGGGTGACCGGCCGGAGCCGGTCGCGCGTATTCGGATAAGTACAGCACGGAGTCAGGGCTTCAGAGAAGTCGCTGTTCCCGTGGTTAAGAACCTATGGTGACGACTGGTGCGGGCGCAAACTATTTTCTGGACGAGTTTTTCTCAGCCCTCTCCGTCGCCCTCCTCGGGCTCCTCACCGACCGTCTCACCTGCGCAGATGGCGAGTACGTCGGCTCCGAAACGGGTCAGCTTCCGGTTCCCGACGCCGGCGATGACGACCAGCTCCCCCTCGGTGGACGGCACCGCCTCGGCGATGGCCATCAGCGTCTTCTCGGTGAAGACGCAGTAGTCCGGCTGGCTCAGCCGGGCAGCCTGGCCGGCGCGCCAGTCCAGCAGCCGGCCGTACAGCGCCTCGTCCATGTCGGACGGGCACTCCTCGCACCGCATCAGCTTCATCTCGCCCGCGTCGGTGAGGGGTCGGCGGCAGACCCGGCACCGCGCCGTCTGCCGGGTCCTGGGCTCGACGGCCTCGGTCCGCCCCGCAGCCGCCGGGGCCCGGCCGGTGCCCCGGTCGATCCCCCCGCCGCCTCCGGCCCCGCCCCGGGCGCCGAGCGCCGCCGAGCCCGGGCGCAGCCCGTTCAGGAACCGGGTGGGCCTGCGGCTCGCCCGTCCGCCGGGGGAACGCGTTAGGGACCAGGAGAGCGAGAGGTGGAGGCGGGCGCGGGTGATTCCGACGTACAGCAGGCGGCGCTCCTCCTCGACCTGCTCGTCGGTCTTGGCGTACGCGATCGGCATCATGCCCTCGGTCAGCCCGACCAGGAACACCGCGTCCCACTCCAGGCCCTTCGCCGAGTGCAGCGAGGCCAGCGTGACGCCCTGGACCGCCGGGGCGTGCTGGGCGGCGGCCCGCTCGTCCAGCTCCCGGACCAGGTCGGTGAGGGTCGCCCCCGGTTTGGCCGCCTCGAAGTCCTCCGCCAGCCGCACCAGCGCGGCGAGCGACTCCCAGCGGTCGCGCACAGCCCCCGATCCGGCGGGCGGGCGGGTGGTCCAGCCCTTCGTGGAGAGCACCGCCCGCACCTGGGACGGCAGCCCCTCCGCCCCGTCGAGCAGGGAGTCGTTGCGCCCGGCGCGGGCGGCGCCACGCAGGGCGGTGCCCGCCTCCCGGACCTCGGCCCGCTCGAAGAACCGCTCGGCGCCGCGCAGCTGGTAGGGCACGCCCGCGTCCGCCAGGGCCTGCTCGTAGACCTCGGACTGGGAGTTGACCCGGTAGAGGACGGCGATCTCCCCGGCCGGGACGCCCGCCGCGATCAGGTCGCGGATGCGCCGGGCGGTGGCCTCGGCCTCGTGGGGCTCGTCGGGATACTCCGCGTAGAGCGGCTCGGGTCCCTTGTCGCGCTGCGAGACCAGCTCAAGGCGGTGGTCGGCGGCCTTGCCGCGGGCCTGGCTCAGCAGGCCGTTGGCGAGGTGGACGACCTGGGGGGTGGAGCGGTAGTCGCGGACCAGCTTGACCACGGTCGCCCCGGGGTGGCGGGTGCGGAAGTTCAGCAGGTGGTCGGGGGTGGCCCCGGTGAAGGAGTAGATCGTCTGGCTGGCGTCCCCGACCACGCAGAGGTTGTCCCGGTCCCCCACCCAGAGGTCGAGCAGCCGCTGCTGGAGCGGGCTCACGTCCTGGTACTCGTCGACGACGAAGTGCTGATACTGGCCGCGCACGTGGTCCGCGATGTCGTGCCGGTCCTGGAGGATGCCGACGGTGAGCAGCAGCACGTCCTCGAAGTCGATCACCGACCGGTCGCGCTTGAGCTGCTCGTACGTGGAGTAGATCTGGGCGAGGACCGCCGGGTCGCGCGGGGCGTCCCGCTGGGTCTTGGCGACGGCGGCCGGATAGTCGGCGGGGACGGTCTGGGTGACCTTGGCCCACTCGATCTCGCTGGTGACGTCCCGCAGCTCGTTGCGGTCGAGCCGGAGCTCGCAGCGGGCGGCGGCCTCGGCGACCAGCTGCACCTTCCGCTCCAGCAGCCGGGGCAGCTCACCACCGACTGCTTTCGGCCAGAAATACTGGAGCTGGCGGAGCGCCGCGGAGTGGAACGTGCGCGCCTGGACCCCGGTCGCGCCGAGCTGCCGGAGCCGTCCGCGCATCTCGCCTGCGGCCCGGTTGGTGAAGGTGACGGCGAGGATCGTGGCGGGCTGGAGGATGCCCGCCCGCACCCCGTACGCGATGCGGTGGGTGATCGCGCGGGTCTTGCCCGTGCCCGCTCCGGCCAGCACGCACACCGGTCCGTGCAGGGCGAGAGCCACCTCGCGCTGCTCGGGGTCGAGCCCGTCGAGCACGGCGTCCGGGGTCTCGGGAACCTGCGGGAAGAGGGTGGAGTGCGTTGCTGCTGTCACCCCGCCATGCTGCCAGGTCCCGAGGGACGGATGCGGCGGTTGTCCACAGGGGTGAGGTATTCGTCGTACTGATGCGGGGACGTACTGATCCGGGAACGTCCTGACCCGGGGACGTACTGATCCGGGGACGCGGGGACGACGGCTCCGGTGCGGTGGTGGGAATGGTCGCCGCCTCCCGTACGTTCCACTCGGTGCGGGAAGGCGGCGCAGGCCGCCGGGCCGCATGTGACGCTGCCGGCCGCGCAGCGGGACGGACGAGACAAGGGAGCGCCACCGACATGGCGGGCACTGTGACGATGTACAGCACGACCTGGTGCGGCTACTGCCGTCGGCTCAAGAGCCAGATGGACCGCGAGGGCATCGCGTACAACGAGGTCAACATCGAGCACGACGCGGACTCGGCGGCGTTCGTCGAGAAGGCGAATGGCGGAAACCAGACGGTCCCCACCCTCTTGATTATTTCCGACGCCGGCACCGAGTCCGTGATGACGAACCCGTCGCTCGCCCAGGTGAAGCAGGCCCTGGCCGCCTGACGCCCGCGCTCGGCACACCGAGCTTCCACGAAGGCCCCCGGCTGATGCCGGGGGCCTTCGTATGTCACGTTCAGTTCGTGCGGTTCAGGCTGCCCGGCCTCGGCAGCGGCTTCCCGTACCAGCGCTCGATCAGCCGGGCGGCGATCGAGATGCCGAACGGGGGCATGACCTCGCCGGACTCGAAAGCGGCGGTGAGGTCCTCGCGGGAGAACCAGCGGGCCTCCTCGATCTCCTCGCCGTCGACGGTGATCTCCGAGGAGGTCGCCCGGGCCATGAAGCCCAGCATCAGGCTGGAGGGGAAGGGCCACGGCTGGCTGGCGATGTACTCGACCTCGCCGACGGTGACGCCCGCCTCCTCGTACACCTCGCGGACCACGGACTGCTCGATCGACTCCCCCGGCTCGACGAACCCGGCGAGCGTGGAGAAGCGGCCCTCGGGCCAGTGCACCTGGCGGCCGAGCAGCGCGCGGTCCTGGTCGTCGGTGACGAGCATGATGACGGCCGGGTCGGTGCGCGGGTAGTGCTCGGCGCCGCAGGCCTGGCAGCGGCGGATGTGCCCGGCCGCCGCGATGACGGTGCGCTCGCCGCAGCGGGAGCAGAAGCGGTGCAGGCGCTGCCAGTTCTCCAGGGCGACCGCGTGCACCATCAGGCCCGCGTCGCGGGGGCCGAGCAGCAGGCCCGCCTCGCGCAGTCCGGCCGGGCGGGCGGACTGGTCCATGCGGCCGGGCAGCGAGTCCTTCTGGAGCGCGAAGTAGCTGACGCCCTCCTCGTCGGTGCCGAGGAAGTAGCGGTGCGTCTCGGTGACCGGGGCCTCGAAGGCCGGGGTCATCACGATGGAGGTGCCGCCTTCGGGGGTGTCGTCGATCAGCACCTGCCCGCCGGAGACGACGAAGACGCGGGTCGTCGGGTGGCTCCACGCCACGGCCAGCCACGCCTCGTCGAGGCGGTGGTGCGCCGCGCGGTCGATGCCGCTGGGCGCGGTGAGGCCGATCGGGCGGTCTGCGGTGGCGTTGTCGAAGGTGCTCACAGGTGCTTCCTACTCCCCCTGGGTGGATCGGGTGTGCACAGGTTCGTGGAGGGTGTGCAGAGGATGTTCGTGGAGGTGTGCAGAGGATTCAGCGGAGTGCCGTGGCCATCTCGCCCCACAAGTACGCGGTCGTCTCCACGCCCTTCAGCAGCAGGTCCAGCTCGACCTTCTCGTCGGGGGCGTGCCAGCCGTCGGAGGGTACGGAGATGCCGAGGAAGAGGACGGGGGCACCGAGGACGTCCCGGAGGTCGGCGGCCGGGCCCGAGCCTCCCTCGCGGGTGAAGAGGATCTTCTTGCCGAAGGCGCGGCCCATCGCGCGGGCCACCGCCTGGAGGGCGGGGTGGTCCAGCGGGGTCAGACAGGGGCGGGTGGCGGGCTGGAAGGCGATCCGGTGCCGGATGCCCGCCGGAACGCGGGACTCCACCCAGGCACGGACGCTCTCCTGTACGCGGTCGGGGTCCTGGCCGTCGACCAGGCGGAAGCTGATCTTCACCAGGGCCGAGGACGGAATGATCGTCTTGCTGCCGGCGCCCTGGTACCCGCCGCCGATGCCGTTGACCTCGGCGGTAGGGCGGGCCCAGACGCGCTCCAGCGTGGAGTACCCGGCCTCGCCGGAGGCCGCCTGCGACTTCGCCGTACGCAGCCAGGTGGCCTCGTCGAAGGGGAGCTGGGCGAAAAGGGCCCGCTCGGTGTCGGTGAGGTCGGTGACCCCGTCGTAGAAGCCGGGGACAGCGACCTTGCCGTCCTCGTCGTGGAGGGCGGCGACCAGGCGGGCGATCTCGGTGGCCGGGTTGGGGACGGCTCCCCCGAACGATCCGGAGTGGATGTCCTGGGCGGGGCCGTACAGCTCGATCTCGCACTCGGCGAGGCCGCGCATGCCGGTGCAGACGGTCGGCGTCTCCTCGTCCCACATGCCGGTGTCCGAGACGATCACGGCGTCGGCGGCGAGGCGGGCGGCGTGCTGTTCGGCCAGGGCGCGGAAGTTCGGGGAGCCCGACTCCTCCTCGCCCTCGATCAGCAGCTTGAGGGTGACGGCCGGAGTCGTACGGCCGGTGGCGGCGAGGTGGGCGCGGACGCCGAGGGTGTGGAAGAACACCTGACCCTTGTCGTCGGCGGCGCCGCGTCCGTACATCCGGCCGTCGCGGATCACCGGCTCGAACGGGTCGGTGGCCCAGCCGTCCTCGCGGGCGGCGGGCTGCACGTCGTGGTGGCCGTAGACCAGGACTGTCGGGGCGTCCGGGTCCTCGCTGGGCCACTCGGCGAAGACCGCCGGGGCGCCGGGGGTCTCCCAGATCTCGGTGACCGGGAAACCGGTCTCCTTGAGCTTGGCGCTCAGCCACTCGGCGCTGCGCCGTACGTCCCCGTCGTGCTCCGGCTGCGCGGATACGGACGGGATGCGCAGCCACTCGGCGAGGTCGTCGAGGAAGGCTGCGCGGTGCTGTTCGGTGTACGTACGGACGGCGCTGTCCGGGGTCTCGCTCATGCTCTTGAGCCTATCCGTCCTCGGGGGCCGGCTCGTCCAGCAGGATCCGCTCCAGCTCGGCCCGGCCGGGCAGCCCTTGCGGGTGGACGGTCTCCCCGGTGCGTACGTAGAGGAAGGTGGCGGTCACCGCGTCGAGGGGCAGGTCGTGCAGCTCGGCCCAGGCGAGGCGGTAGACGGCGAGCTGGAGCGGGTCGGCGGTGCGGTGGCGGGTGGTCTTCCAGTCGACGATCTCGTAGGTGTCACCCGTGCGGTACACGGCGTCGATCCGGCCCCGGATCACCCGGCCCGCGAGGGTGATCTGGAACGGGGTCTCCACCCGGTACGGCGTGCGCCGGGCGTACGCGGTGCGCTCGAACGCCTCCTTCAGCTCGGCCAGGTCCCGCTCGTCGGCGATCTCCGCGTCGCTCTCGTCGCCCCCGGGCAGCTCGTCGGGGCCGAGCATGGGCAGCGGCAGCTCCTCGTACCGGGACTCCACCCAGGCGTGGAACCGGGTGCCCCGGCGGGCGGCGGGCTGCGGCGGCCGGGGCATGGGCCGGGCCAGCTCCTTGGCGAAGGCGTCGGGGTCCTCGGCCAGGCGGAGCAGCTGGGTGGCGGAGAGCGCGGCGGGGACGAGGACGTCGTGCACGGTGGCGCGGGCGCGGCGGAGCTCCCCGGCGAGGGCGTCGAGATCCCGGTCCCAGGAGGCGAGGGTGCGGGCCTCCTCGGGGGTGAGGCGGTTCGCCGGTTCCTCCTGCGGGTGGCGGGCGGCGGGGATGTGGGGGGATGCGTCAGGTGTGGTGTCCTGTACGGGCTCCGGGTCGTCCCGGGTGTCCGGCGTACCGGCAGGGCGTTCGGTGGGGAGCGCGTCCCAGTCCCAGTCCTCGTCGAACGGTGGCTCGTCCGGCGGTGCCTCATCGAGCGGTGTCTCATCGAGAGGTACGTCGTCGGGTCCGGGGGCGTACGCCGGTGGCTGCTCGTCCCCGGGGAGGGCCAGGCTCTCCAGGTGGGCCAGCACCGTGTCCCGGGCGGCGCGGCGGCGGGCGAGGGCCGTGGCGTCCAGCGGGAGCGGCCAGGCCAGGTCGGTGTCGGGCGCCGCGAGGGCCGGGTTCTCCTCGTCCTCGGCGGGCTCGTCCGCCCAGGCCTCGATCTCGCCGTGGCCCGCCACGCAGTGCTCGTACAGCGCCTCCAGGAAGGCGGACGGGCCGCGCGTCCTCTTCTGGGACGGGCCCCACCAGTGGCCGGAGCCGAGGAGGAGGGAGCGGGGGCGGGTGAAGGTGACGTACCCCAGGCGCAGCTCCTCCGTGTGCTGGTGCTCCTTCATCTCCTCCTTGAACGCCTTCATCCCCTTGGCGTCGAACGTGTCCACTTCCGGGAGCGTCGCCGCGTCGCCGCGCAGGGCGTGCGGGAGCACCTTGGCCTGGGCGGTCCAGGCGTCCCGGGCCCGGTCGCCGGGGAACTGGCCGGTGACCAGTCCGGGCACGGCGACCACGTCCCACTCCAAGCCCTTGGACTTGTGCGCGGTGAGCACCTTGACGGTGTTCTCGCCGCCGGGCAGCGCGTTGTCGAGGCCCTTCTCGTACTGCGCGGCCGTCCGCAGGAAGCCCAGAAAGGCGAGGAGCGACGCCTCGCCGTCCAGGGAGGCGAAGGAGGCCGCTATGTCGAGGAAGTTGGCGAGGGTCTCGCGGCGGCGGGCGGCCAGCGCCTGCGGGGAGGCGGACAGCTCGACCTCCAGGCCGGTGGTGGCCAGGACCCGGTGCAGGACGTCCATCAAGGGGTCCGCGAGCGAGCGGCGCAGATCGCGCAGCTCGCGGGCGAGCCGGGCGAAG
The DNA here is from genome assembly GCF_033109485.1 of Streptomyces cyaneofuscatus. Taxonomy (NCBI): domain Bacteria; kingdom Bacillati; phylum Actinomycetota; class Actinomycetes; order Kitasatosporales; family Streptomycetaceae; genus Streptomyces; species Streptomyces cyaneofuscatus. The sequence continues at coordinate 2,564,118 of NZ_CP137002.1, forward strand.
CGCACCCGCGCCTCCGCCGAGAACGGCAGCCCGTCGTCCGCCGCGTCCGCCGCGATGAGGAAGGTGTCCAGGGCGTCGGCGAGCGATATCACCTCGGCCGGGTCGGTGCCCTCGACGGCCTCCGCGAGCCGCCGGTCCGGGTCTCCACCGTCCCCCTGGGCGGCCCGGTGGACGAGGAGGCGGGCGCGGCGCCCCAGGAGCGCGAGGTCACGGGGGCCGATGCGCCAGCGCGGGCCGGTGAGGAGGCGGACCAGCGACGCGTTGGCGCCCGGGTCCTGGAGGACCTCGCAGACCGCGACCAGGTCGGCCACCTCGGGCAGGTGCAGCAGCCCGGCCAGGCCGACCACCTCGACCGGGATGTCCCGGGCGACCAGGGCCGCCTGGATCTGCCCGAAGTCCCCCGCGGTGCGGCACAGGACGGCGATCTCGCCGGGCGGGGTGCCGGTGCGCACGAGGTGGGCGAGGGAGTCCGCGAGCCAGTCGATCTCCTCGGTGTGGGTGGACAGCAGGGCGCACCGGACCATCCCGTCGCGCTCGGCACCCGGTGCGGGGCGCAGCGCCTCGACGCCCTCGTGCATCGCGCGCAGCGGCTCCGCGAGGCCGTTGGCGAGGTGGAGGAGGCGGCCGCCGCTGCGCCGGTTCTCGCTGAGGCTGTAGCGGGTGGCGGGGGTGCCGTCGGCGTGCGGGAAGTGCTCGGGGAAGTCGTCCAGGTTGGCGACGGAGGCGCCGCGCCAGCCGTAGATCGCCTGGCAGGGGTCGCCTACGGCGGTCACCGCGTGGCCGGTCGCGCTCGCCCCCGTACCGCTGCCGAACAGTGCCGACAGCAGCAGCCGCTGGGCGACCGACGTGTCCTGGTACTCGTCCAGCAGCACCACCCGGAACTCGTCCCGCAGGATCTCCCCCACCTCGGGCCGGGTCAGGGCCAGCTCGGCGGAGAGGGCGATCTGGTCGCCGAAGTCCAGGAGGTCCCGGCTCCGCTTGGCGGTCCGGTACCGCTCGGTGAGGCCGAGGAGGGAGCGGCGGGCCTCGGCGGTCTCGGGGATCTTGCGCAGGTCGGCGTTGCTGAGCTTGGCGGTGGCCAGCTCGTGCAGCAGCTCGGTGTCGTACGTATCCAGCCGCTCCGGTCGTACGAGATGTTCGGACAGCTCCCCGTCGAGCGCCAGGAGGTCGCTGACGAGGGTGGGGAAGGAGCGGGTGAGCGCCGGATACGGGCCCGGGGCCTCCCGCAGCACCTTTGCTGCCAGCTGGTAGCGCGTGGCGTCGGCGAGGAGGCGCGTGGACGGCTCCAGGCCGATGCGCAGGCCGTGCTCGGTGAGCAGGCGGCCGGCGAACGCGTGGTACGTGGAGATGGTGGGCTCGCCCGGCGGGTTGTCCGGGTCGATGACCTCGGGGTCGGTGACCCCGGCGGCGACCAGCGCCTTGCGGACGCGCTCGGCCAGCTCGCCCGCCGCCTTGTTGGTGAAGGTCAGGCCGAGGACCTGCTCGGGGGCGACCTGGCCGGTGCCGACCAGCCAGACGACGCGGGCCGCCATCACCGTGGTCTTCCCCGACCCGGCTCCGGCCACGATCACCTGCGGGGCGGGCGGCGCGGTGATGCAGGCCGTCTGCTCCGGGGTGAAGGGGATCCCGAGGAGCTCCTTGAGCTGCTCGGGATCGGTGATGCGTGCGGACACGTGGGAAACGGTAACCGGAGCCACTGACAACCCGGGCCGATGCCCACGAATGCCCTACTCCACCACCTGCCGCCCCTCCGGCTGCGCGCTGCACGAGGCGCGGAACGTGCAGTGGGTGCAGTGGGTGCCGGTGGTGGGCGTGAACCGTTCGTCCAGGACCTTTCCGGCGGCCTTGGCGAGGAGGTCGGAGACCCACTCCCCGGCCAGCGGTTCCTGCGCCTGCACCTTGGGGAAGGCGTCGCCGCCCTCCTTCTTGGGGGCGGGCTGGCGGAGCTGGACCAGTTCGGCGCCGCCCGGTTCGGGCCGCCGGCCGTCGAAGACCTCGTCGACCGCGCCCTCGCGGACGGCCAGCTGGTAGACGGCGAGCTGGGGGTGGGCGGCCACCTCGTCCTTGGTGGGTGCGCTCTTGCCGGTCTTGAAGTCGACGACGTACGCCCTTCCTTCGGCGTCCTGTTCGATCCGGTCCATGGAGCCCCGGATACGGACGGCGTACTCGCCTGCCTCCAGGGTCACGTCGAAGTCGTGCTCGCTGGCGGTGGGGGTGCGGCCGCCGCGGTCCAGGACGTGCCACTGAAGGAAGCGTTCCAGGGCGGCGCGGGCCTGGTCCTTCTCCTGTTCGGACTTCCAGGGGGCGTCGAAGGCGAGGCCGTTCCAGACGGAGTCCAGGCGCTCCATGAGGACGTCGAGGTCGGCGGGCGTACGACTGGAGGCGACCTCGTCGGCGAGTACGTGGACGACGTTGCCGAACCCCTGGGCGGCGGAGGCCGGGGCGTCGGCCTTCACCTCGCGGCCCAGGAACCACTGGAGGGCGCAGGTATTGGCGAGCTGGTCCAGGGCGGAGCCGGAGAGGGTGACGGGCTGGTCGCGGTCGCGCAGCGGGACGGCGGAGCGGGTCGGCTCCTCCAGGCCCCACCAGCGGGACGGGTGGGCGGCGGGCACGAGCGCCTGGCCCTCGTCGTCAGTGAGCGCGGCGAGCCGGGCGAGGCGGTGGGCTGCGGCGTCGCGCAGGGCGTCGGAGGCCGCCGGGTCGACGGTGGTGGCCCGCAGCTCGGCGACGAGCGCGGCGACGGCGAGGGGGCGGCGCGGGCGGCCGGTGACATCGCGGGGTTCGACGCCCAGCTCGGTCAGGAAGCGGGAGGGCTGGTCGCCGTCGTCGGCGGGGGCCTTCACGGCGGTGACGACGAGGCGCTCGCGGGCACGGGTGGCGGCGACGTAGAAGAGGCGGCGCTCCTCGGCGAGGAGGGCGCCGGGCGTGAGGGGTTCGGCGAGCCCGTCGCGGCCGATCCGGTCCGCCTCCAGGAGGGAGCCCCGGCGGCGCAGGTCGGGCCAGAGCCCTTCCTGGACCCCGGCGACGACGACGAGCCGCCACTCCAGGCCCTTGGAGCGGTGCGCGGTCATCAGGCGTACGGCGTCGGGACGGGCGGTCCGCCGGGAGAGGGTGTCGGCGGCGATGTCCTGGGCGTCGACCTCTTCCAGGAAGTTGAGCGCCCCGCGCCCGCCGGTGCGCTCCTCGGCGCGCGCGGCCGTCTCGAAGAGGGCGCACACCGCGTCGAGGTCCCGGTCGGCGTTGCGCCCGCCCGCCCCGCCGCGCAGCGCGGCCCGCTCCAGCCTGCCCGGCCAGGGGGTGCCGTTCCACAGGGTCCACAGGGCCTCCTCGGCGGTGCCGCCGCCTTCGAGGAGCTCGCGGGCCTTGCGCAGGAGCGAGCCGAGGCGCTGGGCGCCGTGGGCGTACGCCGGATCGTGGGTGACCAGGCGTTCGGGCTCGGCCAGGGCGCGGGCGAGCAGCTCGTCGGAGGGGGCGGGGACCCGGATTCCGGCGGCGCGCTCCTCGTCGCGCAGGGCCCGGCCGAGGCGGCGGAGGTCGGCGGCGTCCATGGAGCCGAGGGGGGAGGTGAGGAGGGTGAGGGCGGTCTCGGTGGTGAGCCAGGGGGGCGTTCCGGCTTCACCCGGATCCTCCTCGGGGAGGCGTTGCAGGGCCGCCGTCGCCACCGTCCGCAGGGCCGTCAGCAGGGGGGCGACGGCCGGTTCGTGGCGGAGCGGGAGGTCGTCGCCGTCGACCTCCAGGGGGACGCCGGCGGAGGTGAGGGCGCGGCGGACGGCGGGCAGCGAGCGGCCTCCGGCCCGTACCAGCACGGCCATCTCGCGCCACGGGACCCCGTCCTCCAGGTGGGCGCGGCGCAGCAGGTCCGCGATGTTGTCCAGCTCCGTGGAGGCGGTCGGATAGGTGTACGTCTCCACCCGGCCGCCCTCCCGGACGGCGTGCAGCTCGCGGTGGGCGCGGACGGTGTCGGCGGGCAGCCGGGTCAGCGGCATCCGGCGGGTGAGCAGCCGGGTCGCGGCGAGCAGCTCGGAGCCGGAGCGGCGGGAGGTGGTGAGGACGCCGACGGGGGCGGGGGTTCCGTCGGCCCGCCGGAAGGTGTCGGGGAATTCGAGGATGCCGTTCACGTCGGCGCCCCGGAACGTGTAGATCGACTGGTCCGGGTCACCGAAGGCCACCAGTGTGCGCCCGGCGCCCGCGCCGCGCCCCAGGCTCCGTGCCCCGGCGCCCGCGCCTGCCACGCGCCGGCGGCCGCCCGCGCCCGCCCCGCGCCCGGGGTTTCCCGCCAGCGCGTGCAGCAGGCGCACCTGGGCCGGGTCGGTGTCCTGGTACTCGTCGACGTACACCGCGTCGTACGCCCCCGCCAGCTGCGCCGAGACCTCCGGGCGCTCCGCGAGCAGCACCGCGCGGTGGACCAGCTCCGCGTAGTCCAGCACGCCCTGGGCGTCGAGCACGTCCAGGTACTCGGCGAGGAACTGGGCCGCCGCGCTCCAGTCCGGGCGGCCCGTGCGGCGGGCGAAGGCGGTGAGCGCGTCCGGGCCGAGGCCCAGTTCACGGCTGCGGGCGAGCACGGCGCGCACCTCGTCGGCAAAGCCGCGGGTGGTCAGGCAGGCGCGCAGCTCGTCGGGCCAGCGGACGTGGGCCAGGCCCTCCTTCTCCAGGTCGAGCTGGCCCGCGAGCAGGTCGCGGACGGTGACGTCCTGCTCGGGCCCGGAGAGCAGCCGCAGCGGATCGGCGAAGAGGTCGGCGTCCTGGTGGGCGCGGACCAGGGCGTAGCAGTACGAATGGAAGGTGGTGGCCTGCGGGCCGCGCGCCGCGCCGAGCCGGGCCGCCATCCGGTCGCGCAGCTCGACGGCGGCCTTGCGGCTGAAGGTGAGGACGAGGATGCGGGCGGGGTCGGCGCCGCGGTTCACCCGGGCCGCCACGGACTCCACGAGCGTGGTGGTCTTGCCGGTGCCGGGACCCGCGAGGACGAGCAGCGGTCCGTCGGCGTGATCAACCACAGCGCGCTGGCCTGCGTCCAGGAGAGGAGGCTCCACGGAACCCGGCGGGGTGCGCACCAGTCGGTACGCGCCCGTGGTCCGCGGCCGTGACTCACGGTGCGGACTGTGCCGGGTGGAAGAGGAGGAGCTCACGTGGATCGCCGGTCCTGGTGGGTTTACGGGTCGTACAGGTCATACAGTCCGAAAAAGGTCATCCAGACGGGACAAGGGGAGGGGGCGCGCGTGGAGCGCGGTGACGACGCTACGCCAGCGGAGGCGCGGGAGGCGGCGGGTGCGCTGCGTCTCTCGTCACGTATCCGGCCGCGCCCTGCCGGACAGGGGCGGCGGTGTCCGCCGTCACCTGTGAGTTTCCTCGCCCTGACCGCCGACGGGACCGCCGTCCCAGCGCGCACGGCGCATGTCGAGCCGCGGAAGGTGGCCGTCCGCCTGGCGCGACGCCTCGCGCAGCGGGGTCCCCTCCGCGCGGTAGTGGTCCAGCGCCCGCAGCTCGTGGCCCGGGAGCAGCGCCCCGTCCGCCCGCACCACCCGCCACCAGGGCACGGCGGAGCCGTACAGCGCCATGGCCCGGCCGACCTGCCGGGGGCCGCCGTCGCCCAGCCACTCCGCGACATCGCCGTACGTCATGACCCGGCCCGGCGGGATCAGGTCGGCGACGTCGAGGACCCGCTCCGCGTACTCCGGCAGCTCGGCCGGCTGCGCCCCGTCGCTCGTCGCGTCCGTCGCGTCCGTCGCGCCCGTCTCGTCCTGGCTCATCCGCCCCATCCTGCCGTACGCCACCGACAGCCCGGCCGGAACCGTCTCGGTACGGTCACCGAGCGTGCGCGCAGGTGCAAAGGGGCGTATGTTGCGCATCCCGCGCCCGGGCGACGCACCCTGATGCCCCCCTCCGTCTCCGGGCCGTGCCACCATCATCCGGGCGGTGACCGGTGATACGAGACCACGAAGACGAACCAGAGGCGACGAAGGAGCAGGGCGTGCAGCCACCAAAGGCGGCGGACGCCTCCGATGCCGGAGAGCGCCCACCGAGTGCGCCGGAGCCCGCCGGGGAGCGCGCGGAGCCTACGCCTGACCGCGCCGGGGAGCGCGCGGAGCGTACGCCTGAGCCCGCCGGGGAGCGCGCGCCGAACGCTCCGGCGCGCGCCGAGGCGGTCCGGGCCGAAGCTCCCGTCGCGGCCACCGCGTCCACCAGCGGCCACCTCACCGGCTCCACGCTCGCCTCCGCCGAGGCCGCCCTGAGCGACCGGGTCTCCGGCGACGAGCCGCTGCTCCCCGCCCGGGTGCACCGCCCCTCCGACCTGATGCGGCTGCTCATCGGCATCGCCGCCATCGCCGTGCTGTTCGCGATCGCCGCGTTCGCCCAGGGCACCACCACCGGCCTTGAGGACGACATCTCCAAGGGCACCGAGCAGGCGCCCGATCTGCTGATCAAGATCGCCGGGCTGGTCTCCAGCATCGCCGTGCTGCTCGTGCCGGTCGCCTTCGCCATCGAGCGGCTGATCAAGCGGGACGGGCTGCGTATCGCCGACGGTGTCCTGGCCGCCGTGCTCGCCCACGGGGTCACCCTCGCCACCGATCTCTGGGTCTCGCGCTCCGCGCCCGGCACCATCCAGGAGGCGCTGACCCAGCCCCAGCCGGGCGCCGGACTGACCGATCCGGTGCACGGCTACCTGGCCCCCGTGATCGCGTACATGACCGCGGTGGGGATGGCGAGACGGCCGCGCTGGCGGGTCGTGCTCTGGGCGGTGCTGCTGCTCGACGCGTTCGCGATGCTCGTCGGCGGGTACACCACCCCGTTCTCGATCATCCTGACGGTCCTGATCGGCTGGACCGTGGCGTACGGAACGCTGTACGCGGTCGGCTCCCCGAACGTCCGCCCCACCGGCCAGCACCTGATGGCGGGGCTGCGGCACGTCGGTTTCCGGCCGGTCGCCGCGATGCGCACCGAGGACGCCCCCGACAACGACAACACCGACCAGAACGACCGGGGACGGCGGTATCTGGTCACCCTGGAGGACGGGCCGCCGCTGGATGTGACGGTCGTCGACCGGGAGCAGCAGGCCCAGGGGTTCTTCTACCGGGCCTGGCGCCGCCTCACGCTGCGCACGCTCACCCAGCGCCGCTCGATCCAGTCGCTGCGGCAGGCGCTGGAGCAGGAGGCGCTGCTCGCGTACGCGGCGATCGCCGCCGGGGCGAACGCGCCGAAGCTGATCGCCACCTCCGAGCTGGGGCCGGACGCGGTGATGCTCGTCTACGAGCACATCGGCGGCCGGTCGCTGGACCAGATGGAGGACGAGGAGATCACCGACGAGCTGGTGCGCGGCGCCTGGCGTCAGGTGAAGGCCCTCCAGTCGCGCCGGATCGCGCACCGCAGGCTGACCGGTGACGCGCTGCTGGTGGATCGTTCCGGCAAGGTGTTCGTGACGGACCTGCGCGGCGGTGAGATCGCCGCCGGTGACCTGGTGCTCCGGATGGACGTGGCGCAGCTGCTGACCACCCTGGGGCTGCGGGTGGGGGCTGAGCGTTCGGTCTCCGGCGCCCTGGCCGTGCTCGGCCCTGACGCCGTCGCGGACTGCCTGCCGCTGCTCCAGCCGATCGCGCTGAGCCGCTCCACCCGGGCGACGCTGCGCCGGCTCGCGCGGGAGCGGTCGCAGCAGGAGCGGGACGCGGTGCTGGAGGCGTCGCGGGCGGCCAAGGAGGCACGGGCACGGGACGCGGCGGACAAGGCCGCGCAGGCCGGGGCCGAGGCTCAGGCCGAGCCCAGGTCCGGCCACAAGGCCGAGCGCAAGTCGCTGCGGACGGAGAAGCAGGCGGAGAAGCAGGCCGAGAAGCGGGCCGTGGACGACGCGATGGAGGAGGCCCGGGAGGGGGACCTGCTCGCCCAGATCCGCCGCCAGGTGCTGCTGATCCGCCCGCAGGCACCGGTCGAGCCGGTCCGCCTGGAGCGGATCAAGCCGCGCACGCTCTTCAGCTTCATCGCCGGGGCCATCGCCGCGTACTTCCTGATCTCCCAGGTCACCCAGGCCGACTTCGGGGTGCTCGTGGAGCAGGCCGAGTGGGGCTGGGTGGCGGCGGCGCTCGGCTTCTCGGCGCTCAGCTACGTGGCGGCGGCGATGAGTCTGCTGGGCTTCGTGCCGGAGCGGGTGCCGTTCCTGAAGACCGTGCAGGCGCAGGTGGCCGGCTCGTTCGTGAAGATCGTCGCCCCGGCCGCCGTCGGCGGTGTGGCGCTGAACACCCGCTTCCTGCAACGCGCCGGAGTGCGCCCCGGTCTGGCCGTGGCGAGCGTCGGGGCCTCGCAGCTCTTCGGGCTCGGCTGCCACATCCTGCTGCTGGCCCTCTTCGGCTATCTCACGGGGACGGAGAAGACCCCGGACTCGCTCACCCCCTCCCGTACGGTGATCGCCGGTCTGCTGACCGTCGCGGTGCTGGTGCTGGTGGTGACGGCCATCCCGTTCCTGCGGAAGTTCGTGGTGACCCGGGTGCGCTCGCTCTTCGCCGGGGTCGTGCCGCGCATGCTGGACGTGGTGCAGCGGCCGCAGAAGCTGGTCACCGGGATCGGCGGGATGCTGCTGCTGACCGGCCTGTTCGTGCTCTGCCTGGACGCGTCGATCCGGGCGTTCAGCGGCCCGGACGTGACCCAGCTGAGCTACGCGAGCATCGCGGTGGTCTTCCTCGCGGGCAACGCGCTCGGCTCCGCCGCGCCCACTCCGGGCGGTATGGGCGCGGTCGAGGGTGCCCTGACGCTGGGCCTGATCGCGGTCGGGCTGCCGATGGAGGTCGCGGCGCCGGCGGTGCTGCTGTACCGCGTGATGACGCTGTGGCTGCCGGTGCTGCCGGGGTGGATCGCCTTCAACCAGCTGACCCGGAAGGGCGAGCTCTAGGCAGGCCCAAGGGGCGCACGGCGAGCACCCGGAAAGGCGCACTGGAAGCATCTGCGAGGGCGCACCACCCGCATGGACCGCGCCCCAGCGCGCTCCCCGGCGCCCCGCCGCACGATGGAGCCCATGAGGACTTCCCCCGCTCTGCGTGCCGCCGCCCTCGCCGCCACCGCCACCGTGCTGCTGCCCCTGGCGGGCTGCTCGGACGGCGGCGACGGGGGCGGAGAGGGCCGCTCCACGCCCTCCGGGGCCTCGACCGCCTCCCCCACGGCCACCTCCGAGGAACTGGCGTCGCAGGAGCTGGACTGGTCGCCGTGTCCGGCGCCGAACGTGGCGCAGGGCGGTGGTGAGTCGCCCTCGCCCCTGCCCGGCGGCGCGGTCTGGGAGTGCTCCTTCATGGACGTACCGCTGGATTACGCGGAGCCGGACGGCCGGACGATCGAGCTGGCGCTGATCCGGGGGAAGGCCAAGGACCAGAAGCGGCGGATCGGTTCGCTCGTGTTCAACTTCGGTGGGCCCGGCGCCTCCGGTGTCGCGACCCTGCCGGCCTTCGGCGCGGACTACGACCGGCTCCGCGGCCGGTACGACCTGGTGAGCTTCGACCCGCGCGGGGTGGGGCGCAGCGAGGGCGTGGAGTGCGCGGACGACGCCCAGCTGGATGCCCAGTACCAGGAGGACTCCACGCCGGACGACGCGGCCGAGGAGAAGGAGTTCGTCGAGGGCCAGAAGGACTTCATCGCCACCTGTAGGGAGAACTCCGGCGCCGAACTGCCCTATGTGGGCACCACGAACGCCGCCCGCGACATGGATCTGATGCGCACGGTGCTCGGTGACGACAAGCTGCACTACTTCGGCATCTCCTACGGCACCGAGCTCGGCGGCGTCTACGCCCACCTCTACCCGGACAAGGTCGGCCGGGCGGTCTTTGACGCGGTGGTCGACCCGACGAAGGACGCCGAGCAGTCGTCGCTCGGCCAGGCCCAGGGGTTCCAGCTCGCCTTCGACAACTTCACGAAGGACTGCGCCGACCGCGGCGACAAGTGCGCCCTGCCCGGCGCCACCGGCGAGGAGGTCGAGGAGTGGATCGCCGACCTCCTGGCGAAGCTGGAGAAGGAGCCGATCGACGGGCTCGGCGACCGGGCGCTGACGCAGACGCTGGCCACCACCGGCATCGCCTCCGCGCTCTACTCCAAGGAGACCTGGCCGCTGCTGGAGCAGGGCCTGGACGAGGCCGACGGGGGTTCCGGCGCCCTGCTGCTCGCGCTGGCCGACTCGCTGAACGGCCGCTCGGAGGACGGGCGGTACGACAACTCCAACGCAGCCAACATCGCGATCAACTGCGCCGACAACAAGCAGCGCTTCACCCTGGAGCAGACGAAGGCGGCCCTGCCCGCCTTCCGCAAGGCCTCCCCGATGTTCGGCGAGTACCTGGGCTGGGGCCTGATGGGCTGCACCGGCTGGCCGGTCGCGGGCGCCTGGGTGACCCCCGACGTCAGCGCTCCCGGCTCCGCCCCGATCCTGGTCATCGGCAACACCGGCGACCCGGCGACTCCGTACGCGGGCGCGAAGGCGATGGTGGAGAAACTCGGCAAGGGAGTAGGCGTCGAGCTGACCTACAAGGGTGAAGGCCACGGCGCGTACAACAGTAAGAACACGTGTGTTCAGAGGGCCGTCGACGGCTATCTCCTGAACGGTACGGTGCCGAAGTCGGGCACCGTCTGCGAGTGATCCGCCCACCGGGCGGCAGCCTTTAGCATGACGGGACATCACAAGCGCCCGATGCGTCGTCATCACCGGCTGCGGGCCACGGGGAGGGATGCCGGATCATGCGTGCGCACCAAGGGGTTCTCCGGACCGGAGCGGCCCTCCTGACGGCGGGGCTGCTCGCCGGCTGCGGCCTGCTGTCCACGGAACCGGAGCCGAGCGACCGGGCGGACGGCCGCCCCGGTGGCTCCTCCGTCTCTCCCTCCCCGGGCCTGCAGGAGACGCCGAAGACCCCGCCCCTGCCCGCCGCCCTCACCTCCCAGCGCCCCGACTGGAAGCGCTGTACGGCCCCGAGCGGCGGCAGCGCGCCCGGCTCCGACTGGCGCTGTACGAGCGTCAAGGTGCCCCTGGACTACGCGAAGCCGTCCGGCGAGACCATCGCCGTCGCGCTGATCCGCAAGCAGGCCCGGGACAAGGACCGCCGGCTCGGCTCGATGCTGTTCAACTTCGGCGGCCCGGGCGGCTCGGGCGTGGAGATACTGCCGCGCGCGGCCTCCTCGTACGAGAAGCTCAACTCCCGCTACGACCTGGTGGGTTTCGATCCGCGCGGGGTCGCCGCCAGCTCCGGGGTGAACTGCCGCACCGACGAGGAGCAGGAACAGGCCCTCCGGAGCGTCGACCTGACCCCGGACACGGCGGCCGAGGAGGCGGCGTTCATCAAGGACGGCGCGGACTTCGGCGCGGGCTGCCAGCGCCGCTCCGGCAAGGTCCTCCCGCACGTCGGCACGTCCAACGCCGCGCGTGACCTGGACCTGATCCGCGAGGTCCTCGGCGACGACAAGCTGTCGTACTTCGGCTTCTCCTACGGTACGGAGCTGGGCGGAACGTACGCGCACCTCTTCCCGCAGAACGTGGGCCGCACCGTCCTGGACGCGGTCGTCGACCCGACCGCCGACGGCATAGGGCACGCCCGCAACCAGGCGACCGGCTTCCAGCGCGCCCTGGAGAACTACCTCAAGGACCGCGGCGAGGACCCGGAGGCGGGCTCCGAGCGCATCGCCCGGATGCTGGCCCGGATCGACCGGAAGCCGCTGCCGACCGCGTCCGGCCGCGAGCTGACCGAGTCCCTCGCCGTCACCGGCATCGTCACCCCGCTCTACTCGCAGTCCGGCTGGCCCGCGCTGACGGCCGCCCTGGACGAGGCGGAGAACAAGGGCACGGGCGACGGGCTGCTCCAGCTCGCCGACTCGTACAACGGGCGCGACGAGGAAGGGCGTTACGACACCCAGGCACACTCCCAGCGGGCCATCTCCTGCGCCGACTCGAAGGCCCGCCCCACCGTGGACGAGGCCCGCGCGCTGCTGCCGGAGTTCCGCAAGCTCTCCCCGGTGTTCGGGCCGTTCCTGGCCTGGGACACGGCCGGCTGGTGCGCCCAGTGGCCGGTCGACGGGGAGCACGAGACACCCGAGACCAGTGCGCCGGGCGCGGGCCCGATCCTGGTGATCGGGACGACCGGGGACCCGGCCACCCCGTACGAGGGGGCGCAGCGGATGGCGGACGAGCTGGGCAAGGGCGTCGGCATCATGGTCACCAACAAGGGTGAGGGGCACGGGGCGTACGGCGAGAGCGACTGTGTGACCGCGGCCGTGGACGGCTACTTCCTGGACGGGAAGGTCCCGGAGGACGGCACGACCTGCGGGTGACGCGCACGGTAAAGGGGGGCCGGTCCCCCTGAGGTGGACCGGCCCCCCTTTACCTGAACCTTTACCTGAACCGCGTGACGTCTAGTAGATCGGCTTCTCCGGCTCGATCTGGTTGACCCAGCCGATCACGCCGCCGCCGACGTGCACCGAGTCGGCGAAGCCCGCCGACTTGAGGACCGCGAGGACCTCGGCGCTGCGGACGCCCGTCTTGCAGTGCAGGACGATACGGCGGTCCTGCGGGAGGTCCTGGAGGGCGTTGCCCATGAGGAACTCGTTCTTCGGGATCAGCTTGGCGCCGGGGATCGAGACGATCTCGTACTCGTTCGGCTCGCGGACGTCGATGATCTCGATCTTCTCGTCGCCGTCGATCCACTCCTTGAGCTGCTTGGGAGTGATCGTGGAGCCGGCCGCCGCCTCCTGGGCCTCCTCGGACACGACGCCGCAGAAGGCCTCGTAGTCGATGAGCTCGGTGACGGTCGGGTTCTCGCCGCAGACCGCGCAGTCGGGGTCCTTGCGGACCTTGACCTGGCGGTACTGCATCTCCAGGGCGTCGTAGATCATCAGACGGCCGACCAGCGGGTCACCGATGCCGGCGAGCAGCTTGATGGCCTCGGTGACCTGGATCGAGCCGACCGACGCGCACAGCACGCCCAGCACGCCGCCCTCGGCGCAGGAGGGGACCATGCCCGGCGGCGGGGGCTCCGGGTAGAGGCAGCGGTAGCAGGGTCCGTGCTCGGACCAGAACACGGAGGCCTGGCCGTCGAAGCGGTAGATCGAGCCCCATACGTACGGCTTGTTCAGCAGCACGGCCGCGTCGTTGACCAGATAGCGGGTGGCGAAGTTGTCCGTGCCGTCCACGATCAGGTCGTACTGGGCGAAGATCTCCTTCACGTTCTCGGCTTCGAGCCGCTCCTCGTGAAGGACCACGTTGACGTACGGGTTGATGCCCAGCACGGAGTCCTTGGCGGACTGCGCCTTGGACCGGCCGATGTCGGCCTGGCTGTGGATGATCTGGCGCTGCAGGTTCGACTCGTCGACCTCGTCGAACTCCACGATGCCCAGCGTGCCGACCCCGGCCGCGGCCAGGTACATCAGGGCCGGGGAGCCGAGGCCGCCGGCGCCCACACAGAGCACCTTGGCGTTCTTCAGGCGCTTCTGCCCGTCCATCCCGACATCCGGGATGATCAGGTGGCGGGAGTACCTGCGGACCTCGTCGACGGTGAGCTCGGCGGCCGGCTCGACCAGGGGTGGCAGCGACACAGGAACCTCAACAATGCAGGTGGTCGGATTTACGTACGTCGACTGTGCGTACGTCGACTACGTACGGTTGTTCTTCCGGTAACACTGCCACGCCCCTTCTCATTCCGAGATACCGGGTCCGATCCGCGAGACGATTTCGTCCCAGTACCTGGGCAGCGCCGCGAATGGATCGGTTTGCCCGGTCCGTCCCTCGCCGGCCCGCCCGTCACCGCTCCGCCCGCCCCGGTCCGTGAAGAAGATCGTCCCGGCGCCCTGCCAGCGGGCGACGCGCATCGCCTCGTCGAGATGGGTGCGTGGCACCCCGTGGACGAAGTGCGCGAACCGCTCCGGCGGGTAGTCCGCCGTCCACTCGGCCACCTGTGACCAGCGGTAGTCGGTCCACGGCCCCTGGAAGGTGACCAGTTGGTCGGCCGCCTCCGCGTACCCGGGGTACGGGTGGGTGCCGTGGCCCAGCACCAGGCGGCCGCCGTCGTCGGCGCTGTCGCTCTCCGCGAGGAGCGCGTGGAGGGTGCCGGTGAGACGGCGTACGCCGGGCAGCCCGGACCGCTCGGCGGGGCAGCGGGCGAGGTAGAAGCCGCCGACCCGGTACCAGTCGATGAAGGACCGGGCGTCCGCGATCAGCTCGTCGAACGGCCGGTTGCCGTAGGCGAGATCGAGGTGGCCGAGGAGCCGGCCGCCGCAGGCGCGTACGGAGTCGTCCGGGGCCTCGCCGTGCAGGGCGCGTTCCCGGGCGTTACGGAGCCGGCCGGCCACCTCCAGGCAGTGCGGGTCGGGCCGGGTGCCGGGGCCGTCCGCGATGTTGAGGACGGCCCAGTGCAGCGGGGTGCCGGGGCGGATCAGCTCGGCCCATTCGGCGGGGGCGAGCAGCGGGTGGGCGTAGCCGGGGACGCCGAAGCCGAGCTGCTCGCCGCCCGCGGTCCTGCGGGCGTCGGCGGGAGCGGTCAGATGCGGCACGCCGCCTCCATCCAGATGTCCGCGAGGGACTCCTCCAGGTTGATCCGGGGGCGCCAGCCGAGCCGGTCCCGCGCGGTGCGGACGTCGGCCTGCTGCCAGACCCCGCAGCCGTCCGGGTACGGGGACGGGGTCGCCGACAGGTGCTCCATGACCGACTCGGCGGAGGTGCGCGGCGCGCCGATGGGCAGGCGCGGGGGCGGGGAGTCCAGCTCGTGGAGCGCGCCCGCGTACCCGGCGACCCGCGCCAGGACGGCGGCGGCGTCGCGGAGGCGGACGGCGCGCCCGGTGCCGATGTTGACGACGCCCTGGGCGGCGGAGAGCGAGGCGGCGTGCACGGCCCGCGCCACATCCCGTACGTCGACGAAGTCCCGCTGCACGCCGAGGCCGCTGAGCTTGAGCTCACCGTCGCCGGACTGCATGGCCCGGCGCATCGCCTCGGCGAGCCGGCCGAGCGGGGAGCCCGCCGGGGTGCCGGGGCCGACGGGTGAGAAGACCCGGAGGACGACGGCGTCCAGGCCCGAGCCGAGGACCAGTTCGGTGGCGGCGAGCTTGCTGACGCCGTACGGGCCGCCGGGGCGCGGGATGGCGTCCTCGGCGGTGGAGGAGCCGGGCTGCGAGGGGCCGTACTCGGAGGCGCAGCCGACCTGGACGAGCCGGGCCCCGCAGCCGCTGCGGCGCAGGGCCTCGCAGACGGTGGCGACGGCGACGGTGTTGTGGCGGGTGAGGTCGCGGGCGCCGCCTCGGGTGGCGCCCGCGCAGTTGACGACGACTCCGGGGTGGACGGCGTCCAGGAAGCGGGTGAGCGCTCCCGGGCTGCCGCCGGCGAGGTCGAACCGGACGTCGGCGTCGTCGCCGCGGCCGAGGGCCGTGAGGTGGACAGCGGGGTCGGCGAGCAGCCGGTCGGCGACGAAGCGGCCGAGGAATCCGTTGGCTCCGAGCAGCAGCACCCTCATCGCGCACCGCCTCGGTGCCGACGGCGGGCTGCCGGTGCGGGGGATTGGGGGGTCATGGCGGGTTACTCCTTGGTGGGTCAGTTCGCTGGTTGGTGCGGGTGTCGGACAGGGCCCGCGGCGTCGGCTCCGCGGGGGTGGTGCGGTGGTGCGGTGGTGAGGTGGTGCGGTTCGGGGGGTGGGGGTTTTGGGGGGTACGGGGGTCGGTCACGCCCTGGTGTGGGCCGAGGCCCGGGAGAGCGCGGTCAAGGCGTGGACCAGGAGTCCGAGCGCCGCCGCCCCGCAGGCGAGGGCGGGCACGGCTCCGGTGCCGCCCGCCGCGACGAGGGCGTGGACGGGTCGGCCCAGGGGTTCGAGGCCGGGCAGCCGTCCGGCGAGGACGAGGGCGGGGGCGGCGGCCTCCAGGGCGCAGGCGGCGGCGAGGGCGACGGTGCCCGGCTCGGGCAGTCCGTGCGCGGCGAGCAGCCGGGCCAGGAAGAACAGCACGCCGAGGGCGGCGGCCGCGACCGGCGTACCGTCGCCGCCGAAGCCGAGGTCGGCCAGGAACAGCAGGGGCAGCAGGGCGCAGACGAAGAGCGCGAAGGCCGCCAGGAGGAGGGGGCGCACTCCCGCGCCGAACTCCTCCAGTGCGCGGCTCCCGGTGAGTTTGCGGTGGGCGCGCACGGTGAAGAGGTGCGCGCACCAGGCCGCCGGGGCGAGTGCCGCGGTGAGCCCGAGCAGCGGGGCGGGGGCGGCCTCCCAGAGGCCGTCCGGGCCGCCGCTGACGACCTGGGCGAGCAGCCCCTCCCCGTACACCGCGAAGCTCAGGAGCCAGCAGGCGTACATCCCTGCGCGGCCCGCTCCTTCGGGGGCGCGCAGCGGGCCCCGGCCGAGGCAGAGCCGGAGCGCCAGGCACGTGAGGAGTGCGCCGGTGACCGTCACGGCGGCCCGCGCTCCCCCGCCGAGCACCCCTTCGGTGGTCCGGAGCAGCCCGGCGGTGGCGAGGCAGGCGGCGCCGGGGAGCAGCGCGAGCAGCGTCCACCCGGCGCGGGCCTCGGTGTCGGGCCCCGGTGGCGGGGGCGCGGCCACGGCGGGTCCGGCGGGCCGGTCCGGGGTGCGGGCGTACAGCTCCTCTGCGAGGGCGAACACGTCGCGGTGGCGGTAGCGGGCGGCGGTGCGGTCGGTGAGGCCGTGGGCCTCCAGACCGGCGGCGATCTCCAGCGGGCTGACGGCCCGTTCGCACAGGTCGCGGTGGTCGTGCATGAGGGACTTCACGGGGTCGGCGGGGCCCCGGCGCGCGGGGGCGGCGGGCCTGCGCAGCTCGGGACGCGCAGGGATCTCGGCGGCTCGCGCAGGAAGTTCGGCGGGGCGGGGCATCGGGGGGTCTTCTCCGTGGTCGGGCCGGATCGGGTGGTCACGCATCGCCGTCCCCCGGTCCGCAGGCCGTCGCGCAGAGGCACCCGGGCTCCGGGGCTGACCCGGCATGCCGGGCGGCCTCCGGCTCCGCCCCGGCGGCGGCCCAGCTCGGCACCGGCGCTCCGACGGCCGCGGACTGCGGCTGGGTCCAGGGGCCGGGCAGCCGGGCCTCCGCCGGGACGGCGAAGAGCCGGGGCTCGCCGTCGGCGTCCACCGCGTCGGCCTCCCGGCGCACCGGGGCGTGCGAGATCAGCTCCAGGAAAATGCCGCGAAATGCCGCGAGGTTCTGTTCGACGGTGAAGAGTTCGAGCGCACGGGCCCGCGCCGCCGCCCCCAGTCGCGCCCGGCGCTCGGGGTCGCGCAGCAGCGCGATGCAGGCGTCCGCGAGCGCCCGGGGGTTGCGCGGGGGCACCACCAGGCCGGTGCCGCCGATGACTTCGACGACCGCTCCGACGTCGGTGGAGACGGTGGCCCGGCCGCAGAACATCGACTCGACGAGGCTGATCGGGAAGCCCTCGACGACGCTGGAGAGCACGCTCACGCCGCCCGCCGCGTAGGCCTCGGCGAGGCCGGGGACCTCGGGGCCGCCGATCTCCTCGAAGGTGACCGGGCTGACGCCTTCGGTGTGGGCGCCGGTGGCCTCGTCCGGGAAGAGCTGGGCGGCCAGCGCCCGGCAGTGCGCGAGGTACGTGGTGGCCTCGTCCCCGTCCGCCGGGGCGCCGAAGATCCGCAGCCGGGCGTCCGGTTCGGCGCGGCGGACCTCGGCGAAGGCGTGGAGCAGGGCGATCAGGTCCTTGGCGGGCTCGATCCGGCCGACCCGGACCAGGGTGTGAGGACCGCCCGCGTCGTCTTGCTCGCCGACGGCGGAGAAGCGTTCGGCGGCCATGCCCGGGTAGACCGTGCGCTGCCGGGCGGGGTCGGCGCCGCACCGCTGCTGCCAGCGGCGTACGTGGGTGTTGCCGGCGGTGACGAGCGCGGCCTGCCGGTAGACCTCGGCGGCCAGCAGCGTGTGGAAGTGGGCGAGGAGGGCACGGACGGGAGCGCCGAAGGAGGCGTCCGGCGCGGCCAGGTAGTGCGTACGGAGCGGCACGCCGTGCTCGGTGACGAGCAGCGGCACACCGAAGAAGCGTTTGGCCAGCAGCCCCGGAATGGCGGCCGCCCCGCCGGACGCCGCGTGGCAGAGGTCGACGGCGCCGAGGCTCTCCGGCTCGTACCAGTCGAGCGAGAGCGGGCGCAGGACGCGCTCCAGTTCGGCGGCGAAGGCGAGGTGGTCCACGACGGTGGCGCTCTGCACGGTCCGGCCGGCGCCCCGGGCGCGGGAGGCGGCCTCCAGGATCCGGACGGTGGTCTCGGAGCGCAGGGCGAGGTGGAGTCCGCCGCGCTCCCGGGCCAGCTCGGCCAGCCCGTAGAACCCTTCGGCGAAGAGCCCGCCGCCGTCATCGGCCGAGGCGGTGCCGGTGTCCTCGGTGGCGCAGACCGCGGTGGCCAGCGCCTTCACATGGGCGGCGAAGCGCTTGCGGTCGCGCCGCCCGTAGGAGACGCCCCCGCCGGTCACCAGCCTGGCCAGGAGGCCGCGTGCACCGCTGCCGCGCGGGGTGCCGTCCTCCGGGGTCCAGAGCGGTGCGGTGCGCACCCGGCTGACGTGGTGCGGCAGCCTGACCCAGCCCTGGTCCTCCTGGTGGGCGGAGCGGCTCAAAGCGAAGAGGTCGAACTCGTGCTGCGGCAGCCCGCGCACCAGCCGGTCGCACCAGAGTCTGGACTCACCGGTCGCATACGGATAGCCACCGTCGGTGAGCAGTCCGATCCGCACGAGTACACCCCCGATCTCCCTTGTGGGCGGCCGCCGTTGGAACGGCGACTCGCAGCGGGACGACCGTAAGCGGATACGCCGGTGGTGCGACGGACGGTTGTCCGTCGCACCACCGAAAGGGGTGAACCGTCGTAACTTTCCCGCGCCCGTCGCGTTCCGTCGCGGTACGGCGGTCGGTTGTTACGGAGGGTCAGGCTGCGGCCAGCTCCCTGCGGGCCGCCCGGCGCGCCGCCGCCAGCCCGGGATCGAGCGCCGGAACAGCCGCCAACAGCTGTTTCGTGTACGGGTCCTGAGGGTCTCCGTACACCTCGTCGGCACTCCCCTGTTCGACGATCAGGCCGCCGCGCATCACCGCGACCCGGTCGCTGACCTGCCGGACCACGGCGAGGTCGTGGGCGATGAAGACCAGGCCGATGCCCAGCTCGCGCTGGAGTTCGGCGAGCAGCGCGACGACCTGGGCCTGGGTGGTGACGTCGAGCGCGGAGACCGGTTCGTCGCAGACGATGACCTTCGGCTCGGCGGCCAGGGCGCGGGCGATCCCGATGCGCTGGCGCTGTCCGCCGCTGAACTCGTGCGGGTAGCGCTCGAAGTGCGCCGGGTCGAGCCCGACGCGCTCCAGGAGTGCGCCCGCCCGGTCCCGTACGCGCCCCTCGTCGCGCTCCCCGGCGGCCCGCAGCGGGTCGGCCACGGACTCGCCGACCGAGCGGCGCGGGTTGAGGGAGGCGACCGGGTCCTGGAACACCATCTGGAGCTCGCGCCGGAAGGGCCGCAGCTCCTTCTCCGACAGCGAGCCGATCTCCGTACCCCCGTAACGGAGCCGGCCCGCCGTCGGGTCCAGGAGGCGGACCAGCATCCGCCCGAGCGTGGTCTTGCCGCTGCCGCTCTCCCCGACGATGCCGAGCGTCTGCCCGGCGTGCACGGTGAGCGAGACCCCGCCCACGGCGGCGACCTTGCCGCTCCCCCGGCCGAATTCGCGCCGCAGGTCGACGGCCTCGAGCAGCGGAGCCGCATCCTCCGCGACACGGGGCGCGGGCACCGGCACCACCCGCCGCGTCTCCACCCTCGGCACCGCCGCCAGCAGCTCCTTCGTGTAGGCCTCGCGCGGCGACCCGAGCACCCGGGCCACCGGCCCGCGCTCCACCTCGCGGCCCTCCCGCATGACGAGCACGTCGTCCACGCTCTCGGCGGCCACGCCCACGTCATGGGTGACCAGCAGCAGCCCCATGCCCGTCTCCTGGCGCAGGGTGTGCAGGAGGTCCAGGATCTGGGCCTGGACGGTGACGTCGAGCGCGGTCGTCGGCTCGTCCGCCACGATCAGCCGGGGCTCACAGGCGAGGGCCATCGCGATCAGCGCCCGCTGCCGCATCCCGCCGGAGAACTCGTGCGGCCGCAGCCGGGAGCGGCGGGCCGCGTCCGGGATGCCGACCCGGTCCAGCACCTCGACGGCCCGGGCGCGGGCGGCCTTGCGGGAGGCGCGGTGGTGGACCCGGTAGACCTCGGCGATCTGGTCGCCCACCGGGTAGTACGGGTCGAGGGAGGAGAGCGGGTCCTGGAAGACCATGGCGGCCTTCGCCCCCCGCAGCGCCCGCAGGCCGGCGTCGTCGGCCGCGTTCACGTCCGTACCGGCGACCTTGACCGTGCCGCCGACCCGGGCGCCCGTCCCCCGGTGGAGGCCGAGCAGGGCGTAGGCGGAGGCGGACTTGCCGGAGCCGGACTCCCCCACCACGCCGAGGGCGCCGCCCACCTCCAGGGTGAAGGAGAGCCCGTCGACGGCCCGTACGGAACCGAAGTCGACGGTGAGGCCGGAAACATCGACCAGTAGCTCGCGCGTTGCCTTCAGTAGTTCACGCGTCGTCATGAAAGGACCACCCGTCGGTCGGCCAGCGCGTACAGCAGGTCCGCGGCGGCATTGGCGAGGACGACGAAGAACCCGGTCACCAGCACCATGCCGACCACCACGGGCAGGTCGACGACCTTCACCGCGTTGACCAGTTCGCGCCCGATGCCCGGGATGCCGAAGAGGGACTCGGTGAGCACCGCGCCGCCGAACATCGTGCCGAAGTCCAGCGCGCTGAGGGCGATGACGGGCGCCACCGCGCCCCGGAGCGCGTGCCGGCCGATGATGGCCCGCTCCCCGACCCCGTACGCGCGGAAGGTGCGCACATGGTCCTCGGCGAGGGTCTCCAGCATGGCGCTGCGGGTGAGCCGCGCGTACTTCGCGGACTCGATCAGCGCCAGCGACACCCAGGGCAGCAGCAGCCCCCACGCCCACTGTTCGGGGTCCTCGGCGAAGGGGACGTAACTGGGGGCGGGGAGCCACTGGAGGGTGGAGCAGAACACGATGATGAGCAGCAGCCCGATCACGAAGACGGGCGTGGCCGAGCCCGCCAGCGTCAGCCAGGTCAGAACGCGTTCGGTGAGCCGGCCGCGCCGCCAGGCGGATAGCACGCCGGTGCCGACGCCGAGCAGCAGCCAGCCCGCGAAGGCGCCGATCACGAGCGATCCGGTGACCGGGAGCTTGGCCAGGATGAGCTGGGTGACCTGCTGGTCGGACTGGTAGGAGACACCGAGGCAGGGCGCCGAGCAGTGCTCCACACCGGTGCCGGTGGAGAAGTCGCGCCCGGCGACGATGCCCTGGAGGAAGTGCCCGTACTGCACGTACAGCGGGTCGTTCAGCCGCAGCTGCTCGGTGACCTGGGCGACCTGGGCGGGTGAGCAGCGCGGCCCGCAGACGATCTGGGCGACATCGCCGGGGGCGACGTAGAAGATGCCGTAGAGGATGGCGGTCAGGGCGAACAGGACGAGGACGGCCCCGCCGAGCCGCCGGATCAGGAAGCCGGTCATGCCGCGTCCTCCTTGCTCTGCTTCGTGCCGACGCGGGTCCGCTTCGTGCCCACGCGCAGCCGGGACGCGGCGCGCGGGTCGAGTGCCGTACGGACGCCCTCGCCGAGGACGGTGAGCGCGAGGACGGTGACGAAGAGCAGCCCGGCGGGGAGCAGCAGATAGGTGGGGGCCGCCTGGTACCAGGTGTCGGCCTCGGTGAGCATCTGGCCCCAGGACGGGGTCGGCGGTTTGATGCCGACGCCGAGGAAGGACAGGGCCGCCTCCACGATGATGTTGGTGGGGAAGGCCAGGGCGGCGTACGTGATCACGGGCGCGGCGAGCGAGGGCAGCAGCTCGCGGCGGGCGATGGACCACTTTCCGCGTCCGCTGAGCCGGGCCGCCGAGACGAAGTCGAGGGACTTCAGGGTGAGCGCCTGGGCCCGCACGATCTTCGACGTACCGGCCCAGTTGATGCCCCCGATGACCAGGGCGATCAGGACGGGCCGGGGGAAGGTCTCGGGGACGATCGCCAGCAGCGCCAGGGCGATGACCATGATCGGCAGGGCCACGTTGATGTCGGTGATCCGGCTGAGGAGCTGGTCGACCCAGCGGCTGCCGAGCGCGGCGGTGAGGCCGATGATCAGGCCGAGGGTGATCTGGAGGACGGTGGCGAAGAGGGCGACGCCGAGCGAGACCCGGGCGCCGTACACGATGCGGGCGAACAGGTCGCGGCCGGTCTGCGGTTCGACGCCGAGCCAGTGGTCGGCGCTGATGCCGCCGAAGGGGCCGATGGGGACGCCGCCGGCCGCCGAGTCGACGAGGTCGGGGTGGTAGGTGTTCGGGTCCTGGCCCGCCAGTGCGGTGAGCAGTGGTGCGGCGAGTGCGACCAGGACGAGCAGGAGGACGACGAGGGCCGCGGCAAAGGCCGCGCGCTGGGCGCGCAGCCTCCGCCAGAACAGCCGGGCCCCGGAGGCGGGGGCGACGGCCGGCGCCGCTCCCGCCTCCTGGACCAGAAGGGCATCGGACATGGTTACTTGACCGCGACCTGCTACTTGACCGCGACCTGGGAGACGTCGAGGACGCCGGTCCAGTCGCTGATGACGATGTTCTTGACGTCCTGGCCGTACAGGCGCTTGTAGACGGGGTGGAACAGCGGCACGGTCAGCGCCTTCTCACCGATCTTCTTGTCGAGCGCGCCCCAGCGGGCGGCGGCGGCCTTCAGGTCGGTCAGCTTGTTGATCTCGTCGATCTCCTTGTTGACCTCGGGGTCGTTCAGGAAGCTGGTGTTGTAGTTGGCACCGTTCTCGACGATCTGCCGGCCGTCGAAGATCGGGGCGAGGAACGGACCGCCGGAGGGCCAGTCGGCACCCCAGTGGGCGAGGAAGAAGCCGGGCTCCTTCTTGGCGTCGTGGATGGTGTCGGAGTAGTCGTTGTCCTCAAGGCCCTGGAGCTTGACGGTGATGCCGGCCTTCTTGAGGGCGGCCTGGAGCGCGGTGGCGATCTCCGGGCTGGTCTCGAAGTCCTTGGCGTTGGAGTGGGTGAGGGTGACGGTCAGGCCCTTGTCGTACCCGGCCTCCTTGAGCAGCTCCTTCGCCTTCGCCGCGTCACCGGTCTTCCCGGCCGGGAAGTGGTCGTAGGGCGCGTGGCCGAAGGAGTCCCGCTCGGGGAGGAAGGTGGTGGCGGGCTCGGCGAGCGAGGAGCCGCCGGCCGCGTTGATGACCGAGGAGCGGTCGACGGCGTACGAGATCGCCTGGCGCACCTTCGGGTTGTCGAAGGGCTTCACCTTGGGGTTGAAGGCGATGTAGTTGGTGTAGCCGAAGTGGCCGGTGCCGACGCGGGCGGCGAGCTTCTTGTCGCTGCTGACCTTGGCGAGTTCGGCCGGGCCGAGGTTGGTGTCGGTGGTGACGGCGGCGGCGTCGGGGCCCTGCGAGGCGGAGAGCCGCTGGTTGATGACGGCGGCGTCGAGGCCGGAGCGGACGTCGATCCGGTCGGGGTAGGCCTTGCGCTCCTCGTCGGTCTTCGCCGACCAGTGCGGGTTGCGCTCCAGGACGAGGCGCTCGCCGTCGTTCTCGTTGGTGACGACCTTGTACGGGCCCGAGGAGACGGGGTGCTCCTCGTACTTGGTGCCGGTGTCCTTGGCCTTCGGCACCGGGGTGGTCTGGGTCTGGGTGGCCAGGTAGGGGAACTCGCCCTCGGGCTTGTTCAGCCGGAACACGATGGTCCGGTCGTCGGGCACCTCGATGGAGTCGAGGCCCTTCTTGTCCTTGTACGGGCCCTGGTAGTCGGCCCCGCCGATCAGCCAGTCCCGCAGGTAGGGGGCGCCGCCGGAGAGCTCGGGGGCGAAGGAGCGCTCGATGCCGTACTTGATGTCGGCCGAGGTGATCGCGGTGCCGTCCTCGTACTTCAGCCCCTCCTTCAGGGTGTACGTCCACACCGTGGCGTCCTTGTTGGGCTTGCCCAGGTCGGTGGCGAGGTCGGGGACGACCTGCGCGCCGTCGGCGCCGTCCTCACGGTTGCGGGTGGTGAGGGTGCGGAAGACGAGGGAGGGGATGTTGCCTCCGCCGGAGGTGTAGAGCCGGGCCGGGTCGAAGTCCTGCTGGGTGTTGCGGTTCAGGACGGTGAGGGTGCCGCCCTTCTGCGGCGTGCCCTCGGCGCCGGAGCCGCTGTCGCCGCCCTTGCTGTCCTCGGGACCGCAGGCCGCGGCACCCGCGGCGAGGACGAGGGTGACGGTGGCCGCGGCCACGCGGCGCGATATGACGGACGGTTGACGCATCGGAAGATGACCTCTCGGATGTACTGCGAAACAGACGCGGGAAGGAAAACCGGCTAGGGAAGAGAAATCCGCGCAGGCGACAGCACGAGAAAGGCCCTGGCCTGAAAAGGCGGAAAGAAGGACCGGCCGGACAAGGAAGCGCCGCGCCTGCGGACGGAGTGAGGTCCAGGCGCGGCGGTCACGGGGCCGTCGGAGCCGTTCAGGGGCTCACGGACGGGTCACGCGAAAAGGGAAAGCCGACTGCGCGCTCGGACAGGCGTCAGCGACAGAGAATGTCGGCTACGCAGTGCCCGGTCACGCCGAGAAGCGCCAGCTCAAGGGCGGCGATCTCGGAAGGTGCGGGGCTGCGTGACATGCCGAGAAATATGAACGACCGCCTTGACCGCTGTCAAAGCGGAACAAGACGGCCGTCTCGGTATGCGGACACGCGTCGTCAACTACCGGGGTGCACCCAGGGGTTGGGCTTGCACTTGATCCCGTCGATGTCCAGGGATTTGGTCTGCTGCTGCATCACCGGGGCCAGGGCGCCGGGCGTGCGGCAGCTCACATGGTTGTACCCGAGCCGGTGGCCGACCTCGTGATTGATGAGCATCTGGCGATAGGCCAGCAGCTTCTTCGGACCGAAGGTGGCGGAACCCTGAGCCCAGCGATAGGCATTGATCATCACGCGGTCGGTCGAGGCCGAATCGCACGAGACATTGTCGATCGTCGTGTCCAGACCGGATTTCGCACACCATTCACCGGTCGTCCCGGGACTGGCGAGCGTGATCACGAAATCCGGGCTCCCGGAAGAGATCCGCTCGAAGGTCATCGCACCGTTGTGCGCCCAACTCCGGTCGTCGTTCAGCGTCTTCTGGACGGCTTCGGCGAAAAGCCCGGCATCGAGGGAGAGGCCCTTCTCGACATCGATCCGGTAGCGGTACTTCTGGCCCTTGCCGGGCGCCTTCGCCAGTCCGGGGACGGCCTCGAATGTCCCGGCCGCCTTCAGGTCCGCGGCGAGCGTGAAGGGCTGCGCCATCTTCTCGCCGTACGAAAGGGGCTTGACCTCGGGGGCCCGCGTCGCGGGCTGCTCGGGGGTCGGGCGGGCGTCCGAGCGCGAGGCGCCCTCGCCGCCGTCCCGCTCCACACCGGCCGCCCGCTCCGCCGCCGTCCGGCCGGCGGAGTCCTCGGCGACCTGTCCGGCCACCACGACCGCGAGCACGGTCGTCACCGCGGCCGCGGCGATCCCGGTGAAGGTCCGGCCCTTGCCGCTCTTGGGCCCATGGCGCTCGGCGGGCTCCGCATCCGGCGCGTCGCCCGGCTCCACCGGAGGTCCGGCGGCTTCGGAGCCCGCACGGGTGTCCGGCGCATCGGCGTCGAAGGCGTCGACGAACTCCCGGCGGGGGCCCGGCATCGTCTCGGGGCCGGCGGCGGCCGGCTGACGCCCCGTCCGCCCGTCGGCGGCGCGCTGGGCGGCCTGCTGGGCGTACACCTGACGCGCCACGGCCCGTTCCCGGGCGGCGTCTTCACGCGCGGCGTCCTGGTCCGGGCGGCCCGGAGCCCCGTACGGCTGCGCGTACGCCGGGCCGCCGGGGGCCGCGGCGCCGTGATACTGCTGCCCGGCGCCCTGGGGGCCGCCGTAGGTCTGCTGCGGACCGGTGCCCCAGCCGCCGCCCGGCTCGTGCTGCTCCGGGTGGCCGCCGCGCACCTGGGGGGCGTCCTGGAAGGGCGCGGCCGGGTAGGGGGCGTCGAGGAACGCGGTGTCCCGCTGCGGTGCGTGCCCGTCGGCGGGCGGCGCGGGCCCCTGGCGCCTGCGCCGGCCGCCGCCGGAGGAGGAGGCGGGGCGGGGTACGGCGCGGAAGCCGCCCGGATCCGCCGCTGCGGCGTCCGGGCGGGTGGCCTCTGCGCCCTTTCGGCTGTGTCGTCCCACGCCCCGGATCAGCTCCCGCCGCCATCGTCGAGCAGTTCCCGGAACGCCTGGGCGACCGCCTCCGGGTACTCCATCATCGCCACGTGCCCCGCGTCGGGCAGGGTCAGCAGCCGGGCGTCGCGGAAGGCCGCGGACGCCCTGCGTGCCATCCGGTACGAGACGAGCTGGTCCCGTCCGCCGTACACGAGCTGGGTAGGTGCGAGCACCCGCTCGGCCTGGCGCCACAGTCCGTGCTGGCCGCCCAGGGTGTACGCGTCCACGATGCCCCGGGCCGAACGCGTCATCGCGTCCCAGAAGTACGGCAGCTCCAGCCGTCGCTCCATCTCGGCCACCGCGTGGCGGAAGGCTTCGTCGGAGATCCGTGCCGGATCGCCGTAACAGAGTGCCATGACTCCGCGCGTCCGCTGCTCCGCCGTCCAGCCCTTCGTGAGCCGGGCGAACAGCGGAGCAACCCCCGGTACCGCCAGAAGGCCGGTCGGTACGGCGGGCCGCTGCACCCGCCACTCGGGCAGCGCGGGCGAGATCAGAGTCAGGGTGCGCACGAGGTCGGGGCGGACGGCGGCCACCCGTACGGCGACCGCGCCGCCCAGCGAGTTGCCGAACAGATGGACGGGGCCGCGTCCACCCGCGTCGAGCAGCCGGATCACCGCACGGGCGTGCCCGGTGACCGAGTAGTTGCCGTCGTCCGGGGGCGGCGAGTCACCGAATCCGGGCAGGTCGACGGCGTCGGGCTCGACCACGTCCGCCAACAGCGGCATCAGGGCCGACCAGTTCTGCGAGGACCCGCCGAGCCCGTGCACGAAGAGCGCGGGCGGCAGTCCCGTCCGGTCGGCGGGCCGCGAACGGACGGTCAGCGTGAGCCCCGGCAGGGCCACCGAACGCAGCCGCTCGCCCTCGGCGACCCGGACGGCGCTGACCGTGGGAGCCACCGCGGCGGCGATGGCTTGGGTACCCGGCAGCTCGGTCGAAGACATGCGGCAATGTTACGAGACGATCACGCCCCCGTTCATGTGTTCGCGGTCACAGGCCGCATCGCGGGGTAGGAGTGTTGCTCCTACGCTTCAAGGGAAGCGGCCACGGACACGGCCGCGGGGGAAGAAAGGGAGTCACCATGACGGTCGACCCGAGCGACCCGGCCACCTTCGAGAGCACCGAGCCGGACACACCGGGTCCGGAAGCCCCGGAGGCGGATGCCGCCGAGCAGCGCACGGACGTCCGGCCCGAGGGCGACGAGCAGGTGGAGGACGCGGACCTGGCCACCGCCAACGAGGCCGATGTGGCGGAACAGCGCAGGGTGATCCCGCTGGACGAGGACGATTACCGGTAGAACGCCCCGCTTCGTCCTGGGCCCTGGAGAACTGTGGCTTCCACCCGCGTCCGGTCCGTGAAATTCTGCGTCCGCGCCGCGCGCACCGGGGTTACCCAAAAGTACGATGGCTGTACGGCGCAGCGTGTACGGATCGGCTGTGCTGGAACACACATTTGGGAGGCGGCGTGAGCGCCATCGAGCAGACAGAGGCAGCGCGCCCGCGGGGCACGCGTCTTCCCCGCCGCGCCCGACGCAATCAGCTCCTGGGCGCCGCGCAGGAGGTCTTCGTCGCACAGGGCTACCACTCCGCCGCGATGGACGACATCGCCGAGCGGGCCGGCGTGAGCAAGCCGGTGCTCTATCAGCACTTCCCCGGCAAGCTGGAGCTCTACCTCGCCCTCCTCGACCAGCACTGCGAGTCGCTGCTCCAGGCCGTCGTGACGGCGCTGGCGTCGACGACCGACAACAAGCTGCGCGTCGAGGCGACGATGGACGCCTACTTCGCGTACGTGGAGGACGAGGGCGGCGCCTTCCGGCTGGTCTTCGAGTCCGACCTGACCAACGAGCCCGCCGTGCGCGAGCGGGTCGACCGGGTCTCCCTCCAGTGCGCCGAGGCGATCTCCGACGTGATCGCCGGGGACACGGGGCTGTCCAAGGACGAGTCCATGCTCCTCGCGGTGGGCCTCGGCGGCGTGTCGCAGGTGGTGGCGCGCTACTGGCTCTCCAGCGGCTCCAGCATCCCGCGGGACGCGGCGGTGCAGCTGCTCACCTCGCTGGCCTGGCGGGGTATCGCGGGCTTCCCGCTGCACGGCGTCGACCAGCAGCACTGAAGCCTCCGGGCGGCGTGGACACCCGGTCGCGGCGGCGTGGACACCCTGTTGCGGCCGCGTCCCGGAGCGTGTTCGCTGCGGGCGTTGCCGGTCGGGCCGTGAGGCGTGGTCCCACCGGGCTAATGTGGCTGCGTACGGCGCGGTTCGCCGCGCAGGGACTGACCGTCGGAGGGACATAGCCGTGGAGGTCAAGATCGGGGTGCAGCACACGCCCCGCGAGATCGTTCTGGAGAGCGGGCTTTCCGCCGAGGACGTCGAGAGCGCGGTCGCCGCCGCACTGGGCGGCAAGGCGGAGCTGCTGAGCCTCACGGACGACAAGGGCCGCAAGGTCCTGGTGCCGGCCGACCGGATCGCGTACGTGGAGATCGGTGAGCCGACCACACGGCGTGTGGGGTTCGGCGCGCTGTAGTCCTCGGACGCGGTGAGCACGGGAGCGGCCCGGCGGGATCTTCCCGCCGGGCCGCTCCCGTATGCCGTGCGGCGCGAAGCCGTACCCGTAAGAGTTTCCCCAGCTCGGCGGAGGGTTGTGCGGCGTGGGCCGGGGGTAGTACCGCCTACGACCGATTTGCCCGCCCCGCACACCCCCGCGAGGTGACTTAGTGATCTGGGAATCCTTCGGCGCCACCGTGCTCGGACTCGCCCTGTCCTGGGCGGCGGTCCGCTCACTGCCCGACCGCCTCCCCTCCGCCCGTGCTGTTTATCTCACCGGCACGCTGGGAGCACTGTTCGGAGCGTTCCTCACGCATTCCGCGCTCGGCCCCGGCCACGGCGTGGCCACCCTGGTCGGCGCCGTCTCCGTCGGGGCGGTGACGCTGTCCCTGCTGATCCGCCCGCGCGGCCGCCGCCTCACGAGGTCGGCGGCGGCCCAGTAGCCCGGTGGCCCGCGGTCCCGCGGTGTTACGCGGCCAGCCCCAGCGCGGCCATGCGCTTGGTGTGGGCCTCGGTGATCCGGGAGAACATCCGGCCCACCTCCGCCAGGTCGAAGCCGTCCGCGACGCCGCCCACCAGCATCGTCGAGAGCGCGTCGCGGTCGGCGACCACCCGCTGGGCCTGCGACAGCGCCTCGCCCATCAGCCGGCGGGCCCAGAGCGCGAGCCGCCCGCCGAGCCGGGGGTCGGCCTCGATCGCGGCGCGCACCTTCTCCACGGCGAAGTTCCCGTGGCCCGTGTCGTCGAGCACGGCGAGGACCAGGGAGCGGGTGTCGGTGTCGAGCCGGGCCGCGACCTCCCGGTAGAAGTCACTGGCGATCGAGTCGCCGACGTACGCCTTGACCAGGCCTTCCAGCCAGTCGGACGGCGCCGTCTGGCGGTGGAAGTCGTCGAGCGCCTTGGCGAACGGCTCCATCGCGGCGGTCGGGTCCTCGTCGATCGTGGCGAGCCGGTCGGACAGCTGCTCGAAGTGGTGGAACTCGGCGGAGGCCATCTTCGCCAGGGCCGCCTTGTCCCCGAGGGTCGGCGCGAGTTTCGCGTCCTCGGCGAGGCGCTCGAAGGCCGCCAGCTCGCCGTAGGCGAGGGCGCCCAGCAGGTCCACGACGGCGGCACGGTACTGCGGCTCCGCGGAGGCGGTGGCCCAGTCCTGGGCGGCGACCGTGGTCGCTCCGGGCGCTTCTTCGGGGTGGTCAGTGGCGTTGTCAGGCGTCTCCATGAACCGCACAATAGCCCGCCCGACGAGGGGCGGAAGGGTCCGGTGAGGAGGGGACATCACACCGTTCCGATGAATTCGTCCAACACACATGCGCGAATCCGGGGTACAGTGGTATTGCGCTTACTGAGCATTTTCCTGTGCCAGGGGCGCGTCCTTTGAATGAGGATGCCCGGTCGGTGGCCCGATCGGCTCCGACCTGACAGCCCTCCACGCGGTGCGTACGACACGTACGACTGCAGATGAGGGGCCCCCTCAGCGGCACGAGCGCTCGAGCGACGGCAGTGGTCCCGCGCCACCCGGCCCATCCACGGCCGGATGACCAACCCCGGCACGGTACGACCCCCAGCGTTCGCCTCGGACCGCGCTTCACAGAAGAGGCAGCACCCTGACTACGTTCCGCGACCTCGGCATTTTTCCCGAGACGGCCGAAGCCCTTGAGGCGGTCGGCATCATGTCCCCCTTCCCCATCCAGGAGCTGACGCTCCCCGTAGCGCTCTCCGGCTCCGACGTCATCGGCCAGGCCAAGACCGGCACCGGCAAGACGCTCGGCTTCGGACTCCCCCTCCTGGAGCGCGTCACCGTCCCCGCCGACGTCGAGGCGGGGCGCGCCAAGCCCGAGCAGCTGACCGACGCGCCGCAGGCGCTCGTCGTCGTCCCCACCCGTGAGCTCTGCCAGCAGGTCACCAACGACCTCCTGACCGCCGGCAAGGTCCGTAACGTCCGCGTTCTCGCGATCTACGGCGGCCGGGCGTACGAGCCCCAGGTCGAGGCCCTCAAGAAGGGCGTCGACGTGATCGTCGGCACCCCGGGCCGACTGCTGGACCTGGCGGGCCAGCGCAAGCTCGACCTCTCCCACATCCGCGGGCTCGTCCTCGACGAGGCCGACGAGATGCTGGACCTGGGCTTCCTGCCCGACGTCGAGCGCATCATCACGATGCTGCCGCCCAAGCGCCAGACGATGCTGTTCTCGGCCACCATGCCCGGTGCCGTCATCAGCCTCGCCCGCCGCTACATGTCGCAGCCGACCCACATCAACGCCACCTCGCCCGACGACGAGGGCACGACCGTGAAGAACACGGTCCAGCACGTCTACCGCGCGCACAACATGGACAAGCCGGAGATGCTCGCCCGCATCCTCCAGGCCGAGGGCCGCGGGCTCGCGATGATCTTCTGCCGGACCAAGCGGACGGCCGCCGACATCGCCGAGCAGCTGGAGAAGCGCGGCTTCGCCTCCGGCGCGGTCCACGGCGACCTCGGCCAGGGCGCCCGCGAGCAGGCGCTGCGCGCCTTCCGCAACGGCAAGGTCGACGTCCTCGTCTGCACCGATGTCGCCGCGCGCGGTATCGACGTCGAGGGTGTGACCCACGTCGTCAACTACCAGTCGCCGGAGGACGAGAAGACCTACCTCCACCGCATCGGCCGCACCGGCCGCGCGGGCGCCAAGGGCATCGCGATCACGCTGGTCGACTGGGACGACATCCCGCGCTGGCAGCTGATCAACAAGGCGCTGGACCTGAAGTTCCCGGACCCCCCGGAGACGTACTCCACCTCGCCGCACCTCTTCGAGGAGCTCGGTATCCCGGCGGGCACCAAGGGTGTGCTGCCGCGTGGCGAGCGGACCCGTGCCGGTCTGCGCGCGGAGGAGGTCGAGGACCTCGGCGAGACCGGCGGCCGCGGCCGCAAGTCCGCCGCCCCCGCGCCGGCCCGTGAGGAGCGCGAGCCCCGTACCCGTACGCCGCGTCAGCGCCGCCGCACCCGTGGCGGGGCCTCGGAGGAGGGCGGCGCCGCGACGGTGCCCGCACCCGCCAAGGAGGCCACGCCGGTCACGCCGGCCGGTGACGAGGCCCCCGAGGGTCCCCGTACGCCGCGCCGCCGTCGCCGTACCCGGGTCAGCGCCGCCGACGCCGTGACCGAGACGGCCGCTGTGGCGGTCGCCGAGGCTCCGGCCGCTGTGGCCGCCGCCCCGGTGGCTGCCGTCGCCGAGACCGTGGCCGTCGTCGAGGCCGAGCCGGTCGTCGAGGCCGTCGCGGAGACCAAGCCGCGCCGTCGTCGCAGCCGCGCCGCCGCGAAGCCGGTGGCCGAGGCCGTGGCGCCGGTTCCGGCCGCCGCCGAGCCGGTCGAGGCCGGGTTCCAGACCGTGGCCGTGGCCGCGGGCATCGCGGAGCCGGTCGCCGAGCCGGTCGCGACCAGGCCGCGCCGCCGCGCCCGCATCGTGAAGCCCGCCGACGAGGTGGACTTCCAGATCGCCCCGGCGTCCGAGCCGGAGCCGCAGTCGAAGACCCGCCGCCCGGCCCGCGCCACGAGCCGGCCGAAGGCGGGGTCGAAGCCCAAGGCCGAGACCAAGCCGAAGACGGTGACCCGGCCCAAGGCCGACGCCGGTACGGCTGCCGAGTCGACGCCCAAGGCCGAGTCGAAGCCGAAGAGGGCGTCGAGGGCGAAGGCCGCGGCCCCCGCCGAGGCCGTCGCGCCGGAGGCTCCGGTCGCCGCCGTGGAGGCCGAGGCCAAGCCGCGCCGCCGCCGGGCGACCCGCAGCGTCACCTCGACCGCGACCCAGGAGGCCGCCGTGGTCTCCGAGGCCGAGGCCGTGGTGAGCGAGGCTGCCGCCGAGGCGAAGCCCCGCCGCCGCCGTGCCACCCGCGCCGCGGGTGCGGCCACGGTGACGTCCGACAGCTGACGGTCCCGCGAGACCCATCGGGCCCCGGCCCCCGCACCTGCGGGGGCCGGGGCCTTCTCGCTGCCCGGTGATGCCCCGGTCCCGTCCCGGCGATAGCCTCGGGCCCATGAGCCGCCCGCCCACCTTCACGCCGCCCGCCTGCGCCACCTCCCGGGTCCTGCGCACCGCGCGCGGCGACTTCGCCGTCCTGGACGCCGTACCGGCGAACGCTCCCGCACGCGCCACCGCCCTCCTGCTGCCCGGGTACACCGGCAGCAAGGAGGACTTCATCGCACTGCTCGAACCGCTGTGCGCGGCCGGGTACCGGGTGGTCGCCGTCGACGGCCGCGGACAGTACGAGTCCGAGGGGACGGACCGTCAGGAGGCTTACGCACAAGGGGAGTTGGCCCGCGATGTGCTCGCCCAGGCGGCGGCCCTGACCGGTGGTGAGGGCACGCTGCACCTGCTCGGGCACTCGCTCGGCGGCCAGATCGCCCGCGCCGCCGTCCTGCTCGACGCCGCCCCGTTCCGCTCGCTGACGCTGATGTCCTCCGGCCCCGCCGAGGTCGTCCCCGCCCAGCAGGAGAAGGTGAAGATGCTGAGCGACGCGCTCTCCGTGCTCACCATGGACGAGGTGTGGGAGGCGATGCGGGCCCTGGACCCGCCGCAGGACGCGGACACCGGCGACGGCGAGGACATGCGCCGCCGCTGGCTGCGCCACCACCCGGCGCAGCTGATCGCCACCGGCGCCCAGCTCTCCGCCGAACCGGACCGGGTGGACGAGCTGGCCGCCCTCGGGCTGCCCGTCCACGTCCTGTCCGGCGAGCGCGACGACGTATGGCCGGTGGAGCAGTTCGACGCGATGGCCCGGCGGCTCGGCGCCCACCGCACCACGATCGCCGGGGCCGAGCACTCCCCCAACACCGCCCGCCCGCACGAGACGGCCGAGGCGCTCGCCGCGTTCTGGGACACCGTCACCCTTTAGGCATCAGTACTGCGACTGAAGGTGCTGCCAGAACCCGTCGCGCAGCGCCCGGCGCAGGTGCGCGTGGCCGCGCAGCGAGTGCTGGAGCAGGCGTTCGGCCTCCACGAGCAGGTCCTGGTCGACGGAGCCCGGCAGATAGGGGTGGCCGGGCAGCAGGTCGGCGAGGGATTCGCGGCCGCGGGCGGCGAGCCAGGCGGCGGCGATCTGGGCGCCGACGAAGCGGACGTCCTCCCGGGAGGGGGCCGGGGTGTCGTCCTCGTACGTGGTGACCGGGCGCCGGGTGACGTACGGGCGGCAGAAGTCCAGGTCGAAGGTGCGCTGGCTGTCGACCTCCCAGAGCAGCGGTTCGGCCTGGTTGCGGCCCTCGCCGGCCTCGATGCCCCAGAGGTGGACGCGCGCGCCGTAGCCCTGGGCCGCCTCGACCGCCGAGACCAGGTCCTCGTCGCCGCCGATGAGGGCCGCGTCGCTGATGGCGCGGTGCCGGGCGAGCGATTCGAGGTCGGTGCGGATGAGGGAGTCGACGCCCTTCTGCTGGTTGTTGGCGTTGAGGTTGCCGAGCCGCACCTTGACGTCGGGGAGTTCGGCGATGGCCTGCTGCTCGGTGGTGTGGATGCGGCGTCTGGCTCCGTCGTACCAGTACACGCGCAGCAGCCGGCTGTCCGCGAAGATCGTGCGGGCCTTGTCGATGAAGGCCTCGATCAGCCCTTCGGCGTCGAGGTCGAACGAGCGGCGGTCCTCGGTGCCGGTGACGAGCAGCCCGGCCGCGGCGTAAACATAGCCCGCGTCCACGAAGATCGCGTGCGTGGAAGGGGTCTTGGAGACCTCCCCGAGCACGCGCTGGAGCAGCTCGTTGGTGCGGTCCAGACGCTCAACGATATCCGCCGGGTACTTAGACATCCAAAAAATTTCCTTAGCGTAGGGAATGTTTGTACCAGGCAAGCCGTTGTCACATGCAAGGAACCGACGAGACGAAGGGAAGCCCTGTGCGCTTCGAGATCATGCGACTCGACGACGTCGACGGTACCGCCGTGGACAGCACCGTCGTGGACGCCGCCTCCGTCAACCGGATCGTGCGGCAGGCCGCGGCCATCGGCCAGCGGATCTACATCCGGCCGGCCGAGAACGCGGCTTCGTAACACGCCACGCACCACCGAAGGCAAGCCGCCCCCGCACGGAAGGACCGTGCGGGGGCGCTGTGGTGTCCGGAGGGCACCCGTGCGGCGCTCAGGAGGTCTGGATGACCTGGGTGACGCCGTTGATGATCTGCTGTACGGCGATGGCCGAGAGCATCATTCCGGCGAGCCGGGTCACCAGGACCACCCCGCCGTCCTTGATGATCCGGATGATCACCAGCGAATAGCGCATCGCCAGCCAGAGCACCACGTGCATGGCCGCGATCGCCGACCACACCGAGAGCTGGCCGCCGAAGCCGTCGGCGTGCTGCACGGCCAGGATGACCGAGACGATCGCGCCGGGACCGGCCAGCAGCGGCATGCCCAGCGGTACGAGCGCCACGTTGACGTCCTTGGTCTGGGTCGGCTCGTCGGTCTTGCCGGTCAGCAGGTCCAGCGCGATGAGCAGCAGCAGGAGACCGCCCGCGATCATCAGGGCGGGTACGGAGACATGCAGGTAGTCGAGGATCTGCTGGCCGAGCAGACCGAAGACGGCGATCACGCCGAAGGCGACCGCGACGGCCTGGAGCGCCATCCTGCGCTGCACCTTGGCAGGGCGGCCCGCGGTGAGGGCCAGGAAGATCGGGGTGATCCCGGGCGGGTCCATAATCACAAAAAGGGTAAGAAAAAGGGATCCGAAGACAGCGACGTCGAACACAGTGAGCCTTGCGAGAGATGAGCGGGCGGTACGGGGGCGCGCGGGCCCGGTCGGGCTGCCGTCGGCGCACGACGGCAGGGGTGAGGGGCGCGCGAGGAGTGGGACGTGGTGCGGCGGAGAGCGTGGGGCCTACAGGCGGCCGGTTCCGCCCGCGCCCGGCACCGGGAAGGCTCCCGTGGCGCGCCGGGTGATCTCGCCGTAGATCTCGGGGTCGGTGGTGTACTCGCCGAGCCCGACGGTTTTTCGGCTGCCGTGGTAGTCGCTGGAGCCGGTGGGCAGGAGCCCCAGCTCCCGGGCGAGACCGCGCAGCCGGGCCCTGGTCGGCTCGTCGTGGTCCATGTGGTCGACCTCGATGCCGTCCAGCCCCGCGGCGGCGAGCGCGGCGATCGTGGTCTCGGGGACCGTCGCACCGCGCTTCGAGGCCCCCGGGTGGGCGAAGACGGTGACGCCGCCCGCCGCCTTGACGAGCCGGACCGCCTCGAAGGGGTCGAACTCGTGCTTCGCGGCGAAGGCCCGGCCGCCGTTGCCCAGCCAGTCGGGCGTGAAGGCGTCGGAGACCGTGTCCACGACGCCCAGCTCGACGAGGGCGGCGGCGACGTGCGGGCGGCCGACCGAGCCGTCCCCGGCGATCCGGGCGACCTGCTCCCAGGTGATGGGGACGTCGAGGGCGCGGAGCTTGCGGACCATCTCCTGGGCGCGCGGCACCCGGTCGTCGCGGACGAGCTCGCGCTCGCGCTCCAGGTCGGGATCGGCGGGGTCGAAGAGGTACGCCAGCATGTGCATGCTCACGCCGTCGACGCGGCAGGAGAGCTCGGCGCCGGTGACGAGGGTGAGCCCTTCGGGCAGCGCGTCGATGGCCTGCTTGTGGCCGCCGACGGTGTCGTGGTCGGTGAGCGCGACGATGTCCAGGCCCGCAGCGGCGGCGTTGGCGACCAGCTCGGCGGGGGTGTCCGTACCGTCCGATGCGGTGGAGTGGGTGTGCAGGTCGATGCGCACGACGGCTGACTCCAGGGCTCGCGGGCGGACGGGGGACCGCTCAAGGATAACCGCCGCACACCAGGCCCCCGGCCGGGATCGCCCCCGCTCCGGCGTGATCTAGCGCTCGCCCGTCGCCTGCCGGGGCGGCGCATCCGGGGCGGCCAGCAGGCGCGGAGTCAGGGCCCCGCACGGGACGAGGTCCACCTCTCCCCCGGCGTCGCGCAGGTCGGTCAAAACCAGCTCGTCGTACATCAGCAGCCCCGACTGCTCGGGCCACAGGATCGCCCACAGCCACAGGCCGCGCGCCTCGCCCGCGAAGACGGCCCGGTCCTCCGGGGCGTTGCGGACGTGCCAGAGCGGGGTGGGGCGGCCGGCGGCGTGGACCTTGGCGTCGGGGGCGGAGTCGACGTTCAGGTGGGGGCCGGGGTCGAGGCCGTCGATCCCGGCGTACCGGGCGCCGAGTCCGACGCCGAGCTCCTCGGCGACGAGCAGCAGCTCGCCCATGCCGCCCAGCGGTCCGGGGCCCGAGCAGGCGACGACGGTCGCGCGGCCGCCGCTGCGGTCGTCACCCGCGCCGGCCACCCCGGTGAACAGCCAGCCCACGGGGAGCGGCCAGGGCATCCAGACCGGCACCTGCGAGCGGTGCACCACGACGCCGAGCGCCTCGACGCTCGGCGGAACGACCGGCTGCATCGGGTGCACCTGGCCGTGCACGGAGCACTGCCAGGCGTCGGCGAAGAGACCGGGCGCCCTGACCCGGCCACCGCACTTCGGGCAACTGGGTTCGCCCCTCATAGAGCCCAACGGTCCTCCCCGCCGGTCGCCGCGTCAAGGACGATCACCCGTCCGCAGCGTGGCTGCCGCCGGGGAGGAGCGGGGAAAAATAGATGTAGCTTGCATTTATTAGGTCGTCTAACTTATTCTGTGTATGACACA
The DNA here is from genome assembly GCF_033109485.1 of Streptomyces cyaneofuscatus. Taxonomy (NCBI): domain Bacteria; kingdom Bacillati; phylum Actinomycetota; class Actinomycetes; order Kitasatosporales; family Streptomycetaceae; genus Streptomyces; species Streptomyces cyaneofuscatus. The sequence goes on from NZ_CP137002.1 coordinate 2,601,433, forward strand.
CCGACTTATAGGAGAGAAGGAGTCAGCCCATGCCAGGACCTACACCAGGAGAGGACCCGTTCGACGAAGGGGCCACGGCCACCAGCATCCTGCGCCAGCCGAAGGCCGTCTGGGCCACGGCGGGCGCCTCGGTGGTCGCCTTCATGGGGATCGGCCTGGTGGACCCGATCCTGCCGTCCATCGCCCAGGGCCTGGACGCCACAACCGGTCAGGTGTCGCTGCTCTTCACCTCGTACTTCCTGATCACCGCCGTCGCCATGCTCGTCACCGGCTTCGTCTCCAGCCGCATCGGCGGCCGTAAGACCCTGCTCGCCGGCCTCGCGCTCGTCGTCGTCTTCGCCGCGCTCTCCGGCACCTCGTCCTCCGTCGCCGAACTCGTCGGCTTCCGGGCGGGCTGGGGCCTGGGCAACGCCCTCTTCGTCTCCACCGCGCTCGCGGTGATCGTCGGAGCGGCGGCGGGCGGCAGCTCCGCCGCGATCCTGCTGTACGAGTCGGCCCTCGGCCTCGGCATGGCGTGCGGGCCGCTGCTCGGCGCCCTGCTCGGGAACGCCAGCTGGCGCTACCCGTTCTTCGGCACGGCGGCGCTGATGGCGATCGGCTTCCTCTGCATCGCCGCGTTCCTCAAGGAGCAGCCGAAGCCCGCCCGCAAGACCTCACTGCTCGACCCGGTGAAGGCGCTGGGCCACGGCGGACTGGCCTCGGTGGCGGCCTCGGCCTTCTTCTACAACTACGCGTTCTTCACGATCCTGGCGTTCACGCCGTTCGTGCTGGACATGACCCCGTACAGGTCCGGCGCGGTCTTCTTCGCCTGGGGCCTGCTGCTCGCGGTCTTCTCCGTGCTGGTCGCCCCGCGCCTCCAGCGCCGCTTCGGCTCGCTCAAGGTGCTCGGGGCCTCGCTCGTCCTGCTCGCCGTCGACCTGCTGGTCCTCGGGTACGGCGACCACACCACGGCCGTCGTCGCCACGATCGTCTCCGGTGCCCTCATCGGCATGAACAACACCGTCTACACCGAGCTGGCCCTCGGCGTCTCGGACGCGCCGCGCCCGGTGGCGAGCGCCGGATACAACTTCGTCCGCTGGTTCGCCGCGGCGGCCGCCCCTTTCCTCGCCCCGAAGATCGAGGAGTGGACCGACGTCCACATCCCGTTCGTGGTGGCCGCGTTCGCCGCCCTCGTCGGAGCGGCCGTGGTGGGCGTACGGCGTACGGCGCTGACCCACGAGGCCGAGGAGCTGGAGCCGGTCCACGCCCTGGAGGACAGCGTGAGCGTCTTCGCCGACCGGTGAGTAGAGCGGGTGTCTCAGTCCAGCGGTACGGACGTGCGCAGCGGGTCGCGCAGGTCCGTACCGTGCGTGAGCCAGCGCTCCTGGAGCTCCTGCGCCCCGCGCACCCGCTTCCAGGCGGCCTCGTTGGGGGTCATCGGCAGCAGCGGCAGGAAGCGGACCGGGTCCATCGGCTCGTCCAGCTCCAGGTCCTCCACCAGCCCCCCGGACTCCGCCACCAGCACCGAGGTGAACGGCGCGCCGGGCCACAGCGGGTCGCCCAGGTCCAGCGAGGCCCCCGGTGCCACGATGAGCCCCTCGACCTGCGGGGAGGCGGCCAGTACGGCGAGGGGGCGCAGCACCTGGTCGGTGTCGGCGAGCCCCACCCGTACCGAGAGGACCAGCTCGGCGCGGGGGCCCTTCACCGGGTCGGCGAGCGGCGAGGTGGGGTCGGCCATCGGCTGCCCGGACATGCCGAGCGTGGCGTAGCGCACCACATCGCCGTCGAGGAAGCGGAGCACCTCGATACGGTCCGTACCGAGGAACGTCACATCGGCGCGGGCGTCCGGTTCCCCGAGGGCCGAGCGGAGCCGGGCTTCGACCAGAGCGAGAATTTCTGCCATCCGGCGAGCATAGAGTGCGCGTGGAATGGGCAAAGTAGGGGATTCACTCGGGACGGCTGATAGCCTGGCCGCCGGTCGGGACAGCACGCAGAAGCGTCGCTCTCTTCGTCCCGACGACACGTCGTCCCCCACGGGGGACCGGCCGGAGGAGGTGGGGACTGCTATGGATCCAAGTCGACCGTGCAGTACCGATCACTCTTCCGCGCACCATTGTTCCTCTTGAGCTTCCCGCTGAACTGACGCCTCGTCGGCCACCCCCGGTGGCCCCCTGACGGTCGTCCGTCCCCGGAAGAGCACCAGGAATCCGCGGAAGAGTCTCCCGTTCTCCGCCTGTCTGCTGCGAACACCCTTTTGCCTGTCTGTTGCGAACGCCGTCATCGCGCCCGCGCGGTGGAGCCCGCTTTGCGGACGTGAGCGCACGTCCCCATTCCGGGCTGTTCCACGCCCTCGCCGACGGCCCTCCGTGAATGGAGCCAGCCATGTCGATGATCCGTGACCTGCGCGCTGCCGTGCGCCCCTCCCTGCGTCCCTCCCTCCGTAAGAACAGCGCCCCCCACAACGCGTACGACACCACCCGCGACCCGTCCGCCTCCAGCGCCGTCGTCGACTGCGCGGTCTACCGCGACGGCAGCCGCCTGGAGGGGGCCGCGACCCCGACCCCGCACGAGGCGATGCTGGAGGTCCGCGAGAAGGGCGGCTTCGCCTGGATCGGCCTGCACGAGCCGACGGAGGAGGAATTCGCGGGCATCGCCCGGGAGTTCGGGCTCCACCCGCTCGCCGTGGAGGACGCCGTCCACGCCCACCAGCGGCCGAAGCTGGAGCGGTACGACGACACGCTGTTCACCGTCTTCAAGACCATCCACTACGTGGAGCACGCCGAGCTGACCGCGACCAGCGAGGTCGTGGAGACCGGCGAGGTGATGTGCTTCACCGGCCGGGACTTCGTCATCACCGTCCGGCACGGCGGCCAGGGCTCGCTGCGCGCCCTGCGCCACCGCCTCCAGGACGACCCCGAGCTGCTCGCCAAGGGCCCGTCCGCCGTCCTGCACGCCATCGCCGACCATGTCGTCGACGGCTACATCGCGGTGGCGGAGGCGGTGCAGGACGACATCGACGAGGTGGAGATCGATGTCTTCTCCACCCCGGCCAAGGGCGGCCGGCGCGGTTCGGACGCGGGGCGGATCTACCAGCTCAAGCGTGAGGTGCTGGAGTTCAAGCGGGCCGTCTCGCCGCTGCTGCGCCCGATGCAGCTGCTCAGCGAGCGGCCGATGCGGCTGATCGACCCGGACATCCAGAAGTACTTCCGGGACGTCGCCGACCACCTCGCCCGGGTCCAGGAGGAGGTCATCGGCTTCGACGAGCTGCTGAACTCGATCCTCCAGGCCAATCTGGCGCAGGCGACCGTCACCCAGAACGAGGACATGCGCAAGATCACCTCCTGGGCGGCGATCATCGCCGTCCCCACGATGATCTGCGGGGTCTACGGCATGAACTTCGACTACATGCCGGAGCTGGAGTGGAAGTACGGCTATCCGCTGGTGCTCGGCCTCATCGGTGCGGTCTGTTTCTCCATCCACCGCATCCTGAAGCGCAACGGCTGGCTGTGAGCGGCGGCGGCCGGTCTAAGCTCCCGCCCATGACTGATGCTGCCGCCGCCCTGCTGGAGAAGGCCCTCGTCGAGGAGGCCACGAAGAAGTCCGGCCTCATCTGGGTCCGGGCCGCCGGGCCCGCCCGCGCGGTGTGGCACGTCTGGCACGAGGGCGCGGCCCACCTCGTCGGGGACGGCCTGGGTGAGCAGCCGCTGCCCGAGGGCCTGACCGACGGCGGGAGCGCCGAGGTCACCGTACGCAGCAAGGACAAGGGCGGCCGGCTGGTCGCCTGGACGGCGGCGGTACGGGTGCTGGCGCCGCACTCCCAGGAGTGGGAGGCGGCCGTCGCCGAGCTGAAGGGCAAGCGGCTGAACGCGCCGGACGCCGAGGTGATGACGGAGCGGTGGGCGCGGGAGTGCGCGGTGGTGCGCCTGACGCCGGAGGCGGTCAGCACACAGCTGCCGGACACCTCGCTGGCCGCCGCCCCGCTGCCGACCGGGGCGACCACGCGGCAGCCCGTACCGGCCGGGCTGCCCCGGCTGCTGCTGAAGCGGCGGCGCAAGGGCTGAGAGCGGGTCCCCGGAGGTCAGCCGGAGGACTTCGGGAGCTTGCCGCCGTAGTCGACGGTGTCGTCGTCCTGCGGGGCCTCCAGCGCGACCGCGCGCCCCCAGTCGGCGAGGGTGACGGTGCCCCCGCCGCCGCCGCGGGCCACCCGCACCGGGTACGGCTTGCCCTCCAGGGAGACGTCGAGCGCCCCGCCCTCGCCCTTGCCGCCCAGGAGCTGGATGGTGCGGTGTCCGGTGACGGTGTCCCGGGCCCCCTTGTTGAGGGTGCCGTGCAGCGTCAGCAGGCCGTCGAGGAGGACCTTCTTGTCGGTGAAGCCGCGCAGCTGGCGGTAGCTGGGGTCGTCCTGGGGGACCTTCACGTACTTGCCGCCGAGCTTCTCGGCGGCCTCCTGGTCGGAGCGGCCCGCCTTGCCGTCCTCCTCGTGGCTCCAGAAGTCGGCGTCGGCCTTGATGAAGAGCGCGTCCTCGATCCGCAGGAGCACGAAGCTGCGCTTCGCGGAGGAGACCGACCCCGTGCCGCCCTTGTCGCTGAGCTTCATGTTCAGCATGTAGGTGCCGCCCTTGCTGACCAGGGTGCCCGCCAGCCGTACGCCGTCGGCGCTGTCGGCCGCCGCTCTGGCCTTCGTGTCGATCTGCTCGGCCGAGAGTTTGCCGATCCCGTTGGTCCCCTTGTCCGGGTCCTCGCCCGCGCAGGCGGTGAGGGCCGCGACGAGCCCGCCGCAGAGCACGACGGCGAGCGCGGTCCGGCGGTGATTCCGGACGGCCGGGGCAAAAGAGGTCACGGGTGTACTGCCTCTCAACTGCGATCGGGGGGCAGAGCGCAGCGTACCCGGGCTCCACGCGCCGTCCGGCAGCCAGCCGTACGGACGGGTCCGCCGGGGCGCGCCAGCACGGCAGGAGCTAGCCTGATCATGGCGTACGGCTGTTCAGAGAGGGAGGCGGAGCATGGCGGCAGGGGCCCCCAGGGTCTTCGTCTCGCACCTGTCCGGGGTGCCCGTGTTCGACCCGAACGGGGACCAGGTCGGCCGGGTCCGTGACCTGGTGGCGATGTTGCGGGTCGGCGGACGGCCGCCACGCATCCTGGGCCTGGTCGTCGAGGTGGTCAGCCGGCGGCGGATCTTCCTGCCGATGACCCGGGTGACCGGTGTCGAGTCCGGCCAGGTCATCACGACCGGCGTGGTCAACATGCGCCGCTTCGAACAGCGGCCCACCGAACGGCTCGTCCTCGGCGAGTTCCTCGACCGGCGCGTGCGGCTGGTGGAGAGCGACGAGGAGGTCACCGTCCTGGACGTGGCGATCCAGCAGCTGCCCGCCCGCCGGGACTGGGAGATCGACAAGTACTTCGTCCGCAAGGGGCGCGGCGGTGCGCTGCGCCGCAAGGGCGAGACGCTGACGGTGGAGTGGTCGGCGGTCAGCGGCTTCTCGCTTGAGGAGCACGGGCAGGGCGCCGAGAACCTGGTCGCCACCTTCGAACGGCTCCGCCCCGCCGACGTCGCCAACGCCCTGCACCACCTCTCCCCCAAGCGCCGCGTCGAGGTGGCCGCCGCACTGGACGACGACCGGCTGGCCGACGTCCTGGAGGAGCTGCCCGAGGACGACCAGGTGGAGATCCTCGGCAAGCTCAAGGAGGAGCGGGCCGCCGACGTCCTGGAGGCGATGGACCCGGACGACGCGGCCGACCTGCTCTCGGAGCTGCCCGAGGAGGACAAGGAGCGGCTGCTGACCCTGATGCGGCCGGACGACGCCGCCGACGTACGGCGTCTGATGTCGTACGAGGAGCGGACGGCGGGCGGTCTGATGACCACCGAGCCGATCGTGCTGCGGCCGGACGCCACGGTGGCCGACGCGCTCGCCCGGGTCCGTCAGCAGGACCTGTCCCCGGCGCTCGCCGCCCAGGTGTACGTGTGCCGCTCGCCCGACGAGACGCCGACCGGGAAGTACCTGGGCACCGTGCACTTCCAGCGGCTGCTGCGCGATCCGCCGTTCACGCTGGTCAGCTCCATCGTCGACAGCGACCTGGTGCCGTTGCCCCCGGACACCCCGCTGCCGACCGTGACCAGCTATCTGGCCGCGTACAACCTGGTCTCCGCACCCGTGGTGGACGAGAGCGGGTCCCTGCTCGGCGCGGTGACCGTGGACGACGTCCTGGACCACCTGCTGCCCGACGACTGGCGCGAGACCGACTTCCACGGCGAGGAGGGAATCCTGCATGGCCGAACGTGAGGACCGGTCCAAGGCCTCCTCCTCGGGCTCCTCAGGGCTGATGCGCCCGCCGCGCACGCGGCTCGACCAGCCGAAGGCACCGGGGCTGAAGCTGCTGCCGGAGTACGACCCCGAGGCGTTCGGCCGGTTCTCCGAGCGGATCGCGCGGTTCCTGGGGACCGGACGGTTCATCGTCTGGATGACGCTGATCATCATCGTCTGGGTGGCTTGGAACGTCTGGGCGCCCAAGGAGCTGCGCTGGGACGAGTACCCGTTCATCTTCCTGACCCTGATGCTCTCGCTCCAGGCCTCGTACGCGGCCCCGCTGATCCTGCTGGCCCAGAACCGGCAGGACGACCGCGACCGGGTCACCCATGAGCAGGACCGCAAGCAGAACGAGCGGTCCATCGCCGACACCGAGTACCTCAGCCGGGAGATCGCGGCGCTGCGGATGGGCCTCGGCGAGGTCGCCACCCGCGACTGGATCCGCTCGGAACTCCAGGACATGGTGAGAGACATGGAGGACCGCCGGATCGTGCGCACGTCCGAGAGTGACGAAGGCGACCGCTGACGGGCTACCCGCCCGTAGGGCCCGGCGCCGTAACATCGTCTGTATGGCTACGGAAGACGCGGTGCTTGAGGCACTGGCGACAGTGAACGACCCGGAGATCCACCGCCCGATCACCGAGCTGGGCATGGTGAAATCGGTCGAGATCGATCCTGACGGTGTAGTCGCTGTCACGGTGTATCTCACGGTCTCCGGCTGCCCGATGCGGGACACGATCACCAGGAACGTGACGGAGGCCGTCTCCCGCGTGGAGGGCGTCTCCCGCGTGGAGGTCACCCTCGACGTCATGAGCGACGAGCAGCGCAAGGAGCTGGCGAGCTCGCTGCGCGGCGGCACCGCGGAACGCGAGGTGCCGTTCGCCAAGCCCGGCTCGCTGACCCGGGTGTACGCGGTCGCCTCCGGAAAGGGCGGCGTCGGCAAGTCCTCGGTGACGGTGAACCTCGCGGCGGCCATGGCGGCCGACGGCCTGAAGGTGGGCGTCGTGGACGCGGACATCTACGGGCACAGCGTGCCCCGGATGCTCGGCGCGGACGGCAAGCCCACCCAGGTCGAGAACATGATCATGCCGCCGTCCGCACACGGCGTGAAGGTCATCTCCATCGGCATGTTCACCCCGGGCAACGCGCCCGTGGTGTGGCGCGGACCGATGCTGCACCGAGCACTCCAGCAGTTCCTCGCCGACGTGTTCTGGGGCGACCTGGACGTCCTGCTCCTGGACCTGCCGCCGGGCACCGGTGACATCGCGATCTCCGTGGCGCAGCTCGTGCCGAACGCGGAGATCCTGGTCGTCACGACCCCGCAGCAGGCGGCGGCCGAGGTGGCGGAGCGGGCCGGTTCCATCGCCGTGCAGACCCACCAGAAGATCGTCGGCGTCGTGGAGAACATGTCGGGCATGCCGTGCCCGCACTGCGACGAGATGGTCGACGTCTTCGGCTCGGGCGGCGGCGCCCGGGTCGCCGAGGGCCTGACCCGGACGGTCGGCGCCGAGGTGCCGGTGCTGGGCTCGATCCCGATCGACGTACGGCTGCGCGAGGGCGGCGACGAGGGCAAGCCGGTGGTCCTGTCGGACCCGGACTCCCCGGCCGGCAAGGCGCTGCGCTCCATCGCGGAGAAGCTGGGCGGCCGCCAGCGCGGCCTGTCGGGCATGTCGCTGGGGATCACCCCGCGCAACAAGTTCTGATCTCTTCGTCCTCAGGCGCCGGACGGGCTGGTTCCGCCAGCCCGTCCGGCCACCCAGGGCTCACTCGTACGTCGTGATGTCCTTGATCACCGCGAACCCCAGCCCGTACGCGCTCATCCCCCGCCCGTACGCCCCGATGTGCACGCCCTCGTGCGCGGACCCGGCCAGCACCCAGCCGAACTCGGACTCCCGGTAGTGGAACTCCACCGGGACCCCGTCCACCGGCAGGGAGAGCGTCGACCAGGGCGCGGAGCCGAGGTCGTCGGCGAGGGTGAACGCCGTCTCGGTCTGCTGGTCGAGCCAGTCGTCGCGCAGGGTGTGGTCCATCTGCGGCGGCCACGTGTAGGCCAGCAGGCCCGAGCCGGCCAGCCAGGCGGCCGAGGAGACCGTGGTGGCGTCCAGCACCCCCGTACCGTCTCCGCTGCGTCTGACGGGGCTGGCGGCGACCGTGATGACGGCCGCGAACCGTTCCTTCTCGGCGGCGGAACCGTCCGTCTTCACCGAGGGCTCGTCACCGTGTCCGGTGGAGCCGTGCTGCACGGTGCCGTCCGCCGCCGTGCCGACCTGCATCAGCCAGCGCGGTCCTGTGAAGGCCTCGTCCAGCCCGTACCAGGGGAAAGAGGCTTCCAGGTAGCCGTCGACGGTACGCCGCCGGGCCGCCGGCACCTCCTCCGCCGTGACCGTGCCAGGGGCACCGTCCGTATCCACCCGACTCGTCGTCTCCATCTGAGCGGCCGCCTCCTCGATCAGTCCTGATCCGGAGCGGCCCGCCCCCCGCGGGCGTGGGCGTCCTCGCAACCGGACAGATGGAGAATAGCCATACCGTCCGGACGAGTCGGGATTGACCTGGCGTCAGGTGGCGTCGGCGTCGAACGGCGGACGCTCGGGCTGCGCCTGCTGCGGGGTCTTCTTCAGCAGGTCAGGGGTGGTGTCGCCGGTCTTGGTGAGGCTGGGCGAGGTGGTGGTGGACGGCGCGCCCGCCGACCCGTTCGCCGCACTGTCGGCGGAATCGGGCGCCGGCGTGCGCCCGTTGACCGCGTCGGTGACGTCGGAGAGCTCCTTGCGCAGATCGAAGCTCTCGCGGATCTCCTTCAGCCCCAGGTCGTCGTTGCCGTCCATCAGCTGCTTGCGGACGAACGTCTTGGGGTTGAGGTCCTCGAACTCGAAGTCCTTGAACTGCGGGCCGAGCTCCGTACGGATGTCTTCCTTGGCGCTGTCCGAGAACTCACGGATCTTGCGGATGGTGCGCGTGACGTCCTGGATGAGCTTGGGCAGCTTGTCGGGGCCGAAGACCAGCACGGCCAGCACCCCGAGCGTCAGCAGCTCCAGTGCGCCTATGTCATTGAACACCTAGCTGCTCCTCGTGTTCTCCGCCTGATCCCGACTGGTCCCGGACCGATCCCGGCTTCTCCGCCCGGCCCGGCCAGGTGGGACGGGTGCGCGGACCCGTCAACGGTACCTGGCCGACCTGTCCGGGCGGTACCTTGCCGTGTCGCTCACGTGCCGCTCGCCGAGCCGTTCGTTCACGTGCCGCTCGTTCATGTGCCGCTCGCCGAGCCGAGCGTCAACGTGACGGACCGCTCCTCGCCACCTCGGGTCAGCCGCAGCTCCAGCCGGTCGCCGGGACGGTGGGCGCGGATCTTCACGATCAGCTCCTCCCCACTGTGCACGCGCTGGCCCTGGACCTCGGTGATCACGTCGCCGGACCTGATGCCCGCCTTGGCGGCCGGGCCGCCCTTGGTGACCGCGGGGCCGTCCTCGGGGCCCTTCTCGCCGACCTTGGCGCCGTCGCCGGTGAACTTCATGTCCAGCGTGACGCCGATCACCGGGTGGGTGGCCTTGCCGGTGTTGATCAGCTCCTCGGCGACGCGCTTGCCCTGGTTGATCGGTATCGCGAAGCCGAGGCCGATGGAGCCGGACTGGCCGCCGCGCTCGGTGCCCTTGCCGCTGTCGGCGGCGCGGATGGCGCTGTTGATGCCGATGACATGGGCCTGGGTGTCGACGAGCGGGCCGCCGGAGTTGCCGGGGTTGATCGGGGCGTCGGTCTGGAGGGCGTCGACATAGCTGATGTCGCTGCCGTCGCCCTTCTCGCCGCCCGCGGTGATCGGGCGCTGCTTGGCGCTGATGATGCCGGAGGTGACCGTGTTGGACAGGTCGAAGGGGGCGCCGATGGCCACCACCGGGTCGCCCACCCGGACGTTGTCGGAGTTGCCCAGCGGCAGGGGCTTGAGGCCCGAGACGCCCTTGACCCGGACGACGGCGAGGTCGTAACCACTGTCCTTGCCGACGAGTTCGGCGGCGGCCGTCTCACCGCTGCTGAACGTCACGGTGATGTCGCCGCTGGATCCGGCCGGGGCGACGACGTGGTTGTTGGTCAGGATGTGGCCCCGGGCGTCGAGGACGAAGCCGGTGCCGGTGCCGGACTCGGCGGTGCCGCTGACGTGCAGGGTGACCACGCTGGGCAGGGCGCTGGCGGCGATGCCCGCGACGCTCTCGGGGGCCCGGTCGCCGTTGTCGTGGCTCGCCTGGGGCAGCTCGACGGTGGTCAGACCGCCGGTGCGCTCGACGTACGCGCCGACGCCGCCGCCGATGCCGCTGGCGACCAGGGCCAGCAGCAGCATTCCGGCGAAGGCGCCGCCGCGTCGGTTCTTCCGGCTCCCCGGCTCGGTGCCGGCCGGCGGTCCCACCTGGGTCAGCGGCTGCCCCGGCGCGCCCCAGGGGTCGTACTGGAGCCACTGCGAGGACGAGGAGGGTACGGGGGTGACCTGCGGGTGCACCGGGGACGGCTGCGGCGGCAGAGGTGCGGCCTGCGGGGGTACGGCCTGCGGGGGTACGGGGGTGCCGTGGGCCGGGGTCGGGCGCTGGACCGGCGGCGCGGGCGCCCACGGTCCGGGACCGCCGTACGGCGGGGTGCTGTACACATCGGGCTCGTGCAGCGGCGGCCCGGCCGGGCGGGACGGGACCGGCTCCTGCGGCTCCTGGCCGGTCAGGGGCGCGGGGCTCTCAGTGGGCGCGGCTCCACCGGTCGGGGCCGGGCTGTCGGGCCGCACCGAGGGGGCGTCGCCCTCGCCGCCGCCCCGGCTCTCCGGCTCGTCGCGGCCGGGCCGCCCCGTCGCGGGGCGGCTCCACCACTTCGCCTGCCTACCGTCGTCCATGCTCTCCCCGCCACTGGCCTCTGCACGCCCCACCGGGGGCGTCCCTCCCCGGATTCAACCAGGTTTGCGAATCCCCGCGCAGGGGTCCCGTCGTGGTTCGGCCAGGGCTTGTCCGGACCGGCCGGGGTTCGGACGGGGTCCGGCCGGGGTTCGGCCGGATTCCCGTCAGCGCCGGGGGGAGAGCGGGCTCGCCAGGTCGTTGGTCGGGGCGGGCTGCGCCGGTGCCGAGGGCGCCGGCGGGGTGAGCGCCTTCGCCGTCGAGCCGCTGCCCAGCACGGCCGCGAGCAGCGGTGTGGAGCCACCGGCCGGGCGTATCAGCGGCGGCACGGACACGTTCAGCGCGGGGAACGTGAAGGGGTGTCCGCCCAGGGCCGAGGTGGAGAACAGCGGCGGGGCCGTCGTCTGCGGCCGCGGGGACAGCGGTGGCTTCACCACGGGAGCGGCGGATGCCGGGGGTGCGGTGAGCGCGGGCGAGGGCCGGTGCGCACCGGTCGAGGACACATCGGCCGACCGGTTGACGGCGAGGCGGTCGCCGCCCACCGACTGGGCGCCGCCGCGGCGGCTGACCGCCGTCTCGGAGCCCCCGGCGCGGGTCTCCGCGTCGAGCGGCGTCACGCTGTTGCCGCTGCCCTCGGCGCGCAGGAGGGGGTCAGGGCCTGAGTCCAGCGGCAGGGTGCCGCCGAGCGCGATGGCCGCCAGGGACACGGCGCCGGCCGCGGCGAAGGCGAAGCGCCGGCCGCGCCAGGGCGAGCGTTCGGCGTCCCGGGCCACCTCGTGGATGCGGAAGGCGGAGCGGGATCCGCCGGGGAGGACCGCCGTGGAGCCGTGGGCCGCGGGGAAGTACCCGAAGTCGTCCAGCGGGGCGGGGGACGCGGCGGAGTCGCGGCGGGTGGCGCCGGAGGGCCGCAGCGGGGGGAAGAACTCGTCGGCGAACGGACCGCCGGAGCCGAACGGTCTGCCGGCGCCGGTGTCGTCGCCGCCAGGACCCCCGGGAAGGCCCTGCAGGCGGGCCAGGAACCCCTCGGAGGGCGAGGGTGCGGCCGACATGGCGAAGGCGTTCTTGAGGCGGCGCTGGGCGTCGGCCTCGACCTTGCACCGGGAGCAGGTCGCCAGATGGGCCAGCACCCGCTCGCGGGCGTCATGATTCAGCTCGCCGTCGACCAGCGCGGCGAGCCGGTCCCCCAGGTGCGCTTCGGCAGGGGTGGGACCGGTCGGACCTGTGCCGCTCACGCCGTTCCGCCCTCCCCCGTGAGGACCGCGTCCGCCAGGGAGCGCTGCTCGGCGCGGGCTTCGGGCGAACGGTGCTTGAGCGCCTTGCGCAGGTGCGAGCGGCCGCGGTGGATGCGGCTGCGCACGGTGCCGAGCTTCACGCCGAGGGTGGCGGCGATCTCCTCGTAGCTGAGGCCCTCGATGTCGCAGAGGACGACGGCGGCGCGGAACTCGGGCGCGAGGGTGTCCAGCGCCTGCTGCACGTCGGCGTCGAAGTGGGTGTCGTTGAAGACCTGCTGCGGGGACGGCTCCCGGCTGGGCAGCCGCTCGGCCGCGTCGTCGCCGAGCGAGTCGAAGCGGATCCGCTGCTTGCGCCGGACCATGTCCAGGAAGAGATTGGTGGTGATGCGGTGCAGCCAGCCCTCGAAGGTGCCGGGCGTGTACGTCGACAGCGAGCGGAAGACTCTGACGAAGACCTCCTGCGTGAGGTCCTCGGCGTCGTGCTGGTTACCCGTCAGCCGGTAGGCAAGGCGGTACACGCGACCGCTGTGCGTGCTGACGATCTCTTCCCATGAGGGCGGGGTCCACGCCTGGTCCGCATCGGAGGCGAAGGTCGCGGTCGGTGCGGAGTTCTCGGAAGAACGGTCAGCAATGTTGGTCACGGATTTCGGCTCACCGGCCGACCTGAGAAGGCGCCGCAGCACCCCGCCCCGATCCACAGGCGCAGCCGCACCTCCCCTATCGGCTCTGGTGGTGTCCAGCGGAGCCCCTACCATAGCCACCTCGCCCGTTAGCTCCGGATAAGACTTTTCCCTGCTGGGGCCGGGCGTCGCCCGGAACGTCCTCGCAGCTCACCGGTCCGATCCGCGGGCCGGGACACTGCGCTTTCCCCACTCCTTGCACAACGCCCGGTCCCATCTGCGGGTTCCCGGGTCCAGCGGATACAGTCACCGTTGCGCCAACTACGGGGACAGGAGAGGGTCATTACCGCCAACCGGCAGACGAGCTGGAGCCTCGCCGACGCCTTTGTCGCCGAGGACGAAGCTCTGCACCGGGCCCGGGAGCACTCCCGTGAGCTGGGCATCCGCTCGGTCTCCCCGGGCACCGGCGCCGCGCTGCGCCTGCTGGCCGGCGCCGCGGATGCCAAAGCGGTGGCGGAAATCGGCACGGGCACGGGCGTGTCCGGCATCTATCTGCTGCACGGGATGCGTCCCGACGGCGTGCTGACCACGGTGGACCCGGAGCCCGAGCGCCAGCAGTTCGCCCGCGAGGCGTTCCGCGAGGCGGGCTTCGCCTCCAACCGGTCCCGCTTCATCCCCGGCCGCGCGCTGGACGTGCTGCCCCGGCTCGCGGACGGCGGTTACGACCTCGTCTTCTGCGACGGCGACCGGCTGGAGAGCCTGGACTGCCTCGCTGAATCGTTGCGCCTGCTGCGCCCCGGCGGGCTCGTCTGCTTCGAGGGCGTCTTCGCCGACGGCCGTACCGTCGACTCCGCCGCGCAGCCCGCCGAGGTGCTGCGGCTGCGGGAGCTGCTGCGCGCGGTGCGCGAGAGCCAGGAGCTGATGCCGACGCTGCTGCCGGTCGGCGACGGGCTGCTCTGCGCGGTCCGGCGCGGCTGACCCCGTACCCGTGGCAACGCCTGTGGACGCACCACTGCCCGGTACGGAGATCCGTACCGGGCAGTGGTGAAGGTGATGGGCGTTCCGCGTCAGCCGACGACCTTCTTCAGCGCGTCGCCGAGGGCATCGGCCTCGTCCGGAGTCAGCTCGACAACAAGCCGACCGCCGCCTTCGAGCGGAACGCGCATGACGATGCCCCGCCCCTCCTTTGTCACCTCGAGCGGGCCGTCGCCCGTCCGCGGCTTCATGGCCGCCATGCTCGTTCCCCTTCCTGAAACCAGCTCATCGCAACCGGCGGCCCCATGACAGGCGCTGCCTCACCGGCATCGAACACATTGCTTCTTCGCCATTATCCCGCATCAGGGACCCCGATGACCAACATCGCTTGCATCGCTTGCGCAACGCGCTCTCCCAAAACCGCCTAATTCGGCGATCCGGCTGCGATACTGCGCCGCCCCGGGCCCCCAGGTGAGAGCCAATTGTTAGACGCAGGTCACATCTACGCCCCGCGCCGCGTCGGCCATGCTTGCCTCCAGGGGCAACGATGCCCGAGCAGTGAGGGGATGGACAGCAATGGCCGACGAGCCGGCGAACACCGTGCTGTACGACGTCAGCGAGGGTCTCGCGACGATCACGATCAACCGACCCGACGCGATGAACGCCATGAACACCGCGGCGAAGGTCGCGCTCCGGGACTCCCTGCGGGCGGCGGCCGCGGACCCCGCCGTACGGGCGGTTCTGCTCACGGCCACCGGGCGCGCCTTCTGCGTCGGACAGGACCTGAAGGAGCATGTCGCCACGCTGACGGCGACGCGTGAGGCGGGCGACGGCAACGCGCTGAGCACCGTTCGGGAGCACTACAACCCGATCGTGCGGGCCATCACGGAGATGGCCAAGCCGGTCGTCGCCGGGGTGAACGGCGTCGCGGCCGGGGCCGGGTTCGGGTTCGCGCTGGCGGCCGACTACCGGGTGGTCGCCGAGACGGCCTCGTTCAACACCTCGTTCGCGGGCGTCGCCCTGACCGCCGACTCGGGCGTCTCCTGGACGCTGCCGCGGCTGATCGGCCCGAGCCGCGCCGCCGATCTGCTGTTCTTCCCGCGCTCGATCTCCGCGCAGGACGCCCTGGAGCTGGGCCTGGTCAACCGGGTGGTCCCGGCGGACAAGCTGGCCGAGGAGGCCGCGGCGGTGGCCCGGGCGCTGGCGGACGGTCCGACGGTGGCGTACGCGGCGCTGAAGGAGTCCCTGGCGTACGGCGCCGGGCACACGCTCGCCGAGACCCTGGAGAAGGAGGACGAACTCCAGACCCGGGCGGGCGCGTCGCAGGACCACACCATCGCGGTGGAGGCGTTCCTGAAGAAGGAGAAGCCGGTCTACCTGGGGCAGTAGCCGCTCACCCGACGGTGGCGCCGCCCCGGGCCACGCAGTCCGCGAGGTGGTCGTCGACGAGGCCGCACGCCTGCATCAGGGCGTAGGCGGTGGTCGGGCCGACGAAGCGGATCGAGCGCTTCTTCAGCTCCTTGGCGAGCGCGGTGGACTCCGGGGTGACGGCGGGGACATCGCCCAGCTCGCGCGGGGCGGTCCGGCCGGCCGGGTCGGGGGCGTAGGACCAGATCAGCTCGTCCAGCTCCCCGGCCGGCCAGTCGGCGAGCACCTTCGCGTTGGCGAGGGTGGCGTCGACCTTGGCCCGGTTGCGGATGATGCCGGGGTCGGCGAGGAGCCGCTCCCGGTCGGCGTCGGTGAACTTCGCGACCGCGGCGATCTCGAACCCGGCGAAGGCCGTACGGAAGGTCTCGCGGCGGCGCAGGATCGTCAGCCAGGAGAGCCCGGACTGGAACGCCTCCAGGCAGAGCCGCTCGAAGAGGGCGTCGTCCCCGTGGACCGGGCGGCCCCACTCGGTGTCGTGGTAGGTGAGGTAGTCCTCGGTGGACAGGCCCCAGGGGCAGCGAAGCCGACCGTCGGGGGCGGGCAGGGCTCCGCCGCTCATCGGCCGTCGTCCTCGCCGCGGGCCGGGCCGCCGGTCTGCCGGTCGCCGGGCCCGGTGGGCCGGTCCCCGGGCTGCTTGAAGAGGTCGGTCCCGGTCGTCACCGCGGACGCCTGCGCCCCGGCGAGGGCGGACTCCAGCTCCGCGATCCGGGCGTCCCGCTCGGCCAGCTCCGCGCCGAGCCGGGACAGCGCCTCGTCGACGTCCGCCATCCGGTACCCGCGGGCGGCCATCGGCAGGCGCAGCGCCTCGACGTCCGCCCGGCCGACCGGGCGGGTCGTGGGCAGGGGGTCGGTGAACCGCTGGGGCTCAACGTCCTGGAGCACGGCGCTCCCGCCACCGCCGACCACCGCGAGGGTGACCGCCGTGACGACCACGACCATCGTGAGCAGCAAGAACCAGAACACGCGCATCTCCCCGGGGGCGGAAACCTCGACCGGCTCCGATGGTGCCATGCGGCACGGACAGTCAGGGCCGGGACGTTAGGGTCGCAGGCGGGCTATCGAGGAGGAAACACGGGATGCGAAGCGGTGCACTCAGGCTGGGGCGGCGGGAATTCGGTCCGCACGAGCCGGTGATCATGGCGATCGTGAACCGGACCCCGGACTCCTTCTACGACCAGGGCGCCACCTTCAGGGACGAGCCGGCGCTCGCCCGGGTCGAGCAGGCGGTGGCCGAGGGTGCCGCGATCATCGACATCGGCGGGGTGAAGGCCGGGCCCGGCGAGGAG
This sequence comes from Streptomyces cyaneofuscatus, assembly GCF_033109485.1. Classification (NCBI taxonomy): domain Bacteria; kingdom Bacillati; phylum Actinomycetota; class Actinomycetes; order Kitasatosporales; family Streptomycetaceae; genus Streptomyces; species Streptomyces cyaneofuscatus. Next base: position 2,618,114 of record NZ_CP137002.1, read on the forward strand.
GTGAGCGCCGAGGAGGAGGCGCGCCGCACGGTCGGGTTCGTCGCCGAGGTCCGCCGCCGCCACCCGGATGTGGTGATCAGCGTGGACACCTGGCGGCACGATGTGGGCGAGGCGGTCTGCGAGGCCGGGGCGGACGTCCTGAACGACGCGTGGGGCGGGGTCGACCCGAAGCTGGCGGAGGTCGCCGCGCGGTACGGGGTGGGGCTCGTGTGCACGCACGCGGGGGGCGCGGAGCCGCGGACGCGGCCGCACCGGATCGCGTACGAGGATGTGATGGCGGACATCCTGCGGGTGACGGTGGGGCTGGCGGAGCGGGCGGTTCAGCTCGGGGTGCGGGCGGACGGGATCATGATCGATCCGGGGCACGACTTCGGTAAGAACACGCGGCACTCTCTTGAGGCGACGCGTCGTCTTGAGGAGATGGCGGAGACGGGGTGGCCGGTGCTGGTGTCGCTGTCCAACAAGGACTTCGTGGGCGAGACGCTGGACCGGCCGGTGAAGGAGCGGGTCATCGGGACGCTGGCGACGACGGCGGTGTCGGCGTGGCTGGGGGCGCGGGTGTACCGGGTGCACGAGGTGGCGGAGACGCGGCAGGTTCTGGACATGGTGGCGTCGATCGCCGGGCATCGGCCTCCGGCCGTGGCGCGGCGGGGGCTGGCGTAGCTCTGCCACCTGCCCGGCGGGCGGGGCCTGGGGCGCTGCCCCTGGGCCCCGCTCCTCAAGCGCCGGAGGGGCTGAGTTCGGCCGGACCGGGCGGAAAAGATGTCCTCAATCGCCGGACGGGCTTGAGTTGGCCGGACGGGCTCGAGCGGCTAGCGCCCGACCTCCTTCGTCACCAGGGTCACCGCTTCGTCCACGTCGTCCGTCACGTGGAAGAGCAGCAGGTCCTTCTCCGAGGCCTTGCCGCCCGCGACCACCGTTTCGCGGAGCCAGTCGACCAGGCCGCCCCAGTAGGCGGTGCCGAAGAGGACGATCGGGAAGCGGGTGACCTTGCCGGTCTGGACGAGGGTGAGCGCTTCGAAGAGCTCGTCCAGGGTGCCGAGGCCGCCGGGCAGGACCACGAAGCCCTGCGCGTACTTCACGAACATCGTCTTGCGGACGAAGAAGTAGCGGAAGTTGACGCCGATGTCGACGTGCGGGTTCAGCCCCGATTCGAACGGCAGCTCGATGCCGAGGCCGACCGAGACGCCCTTCGCCTCCCGGGCCCCCTTGTTGGCGGCCTCCATCGCGCCGGGGCCGCCACCGGTGATCACCGCGAAGCCCGCGTCGACCAGTGCCTTGCCGATCGCCACGCCTGCCTCGTACTCCGCCGATCCGGCCGGGGTCCGGGCCGAGCCGAAGACGCTGATCGCGCTCGGCAGCTCCGCGAGGGCGCCGAAGCCCTCGACGAACTCCGACTGGATGCGCATGACCCGCCAGGGGTCGGTGTGCACCCACTCGGAGTCGCCCTCGGAGTCCAGCAGCCGCTGATCGGTCGTGCCGGGCTGGACCTGCTCCCTGCGGCGGACCACCGGACCCAGCCACTGTTCCTCCGGGGCGACCGCGCCCTCGGGGACCTCCGCACCTTCAGGGATTCGTGCGTCCTCGGCGTTGCCCATGTTCCGCTCCCTCCACCGACCTGCGTCGTCCTGGGCCGGGCTGTGTCGTGCTGCGTCCGGCCAGCGTAGATCGATGGAGGTTACGTACGGGGGAATGCCGTGCGTCGGGCGGTCGGGAGGTCAGGCGGTCAGCCAGGCGCGGAGGCGGTCCTCGCAGTGGGTGATCTTCTCGACGACCACGTGCTCGTCGCGCTTGTGGGCGTACATCGGGTCGCCGGGGCCGTAGTTCACCGCGGGGACGCCGAGGCCGCCGAAGCGGGAGACGTCCGTCCAGCCGAACTTGGGCCGGGCGGTACCGCCGACCGCCTCCATGAAGGCCTTCGCGGCGGGGTGGGAGAGGCCGGGCATGGCCGCGCCGGAGTGGTCGTCGATGATCATCTCGGCCACCCCGCAGTCGGCGAAGACCTCGCGGACGTGGGCGATGGCCTCCTCCTCGGTGCGGTCGGGGGCGTACCGGTAGTTGACGACGACGGTGCAGGCGTCCGGGATGACGTTGGTGGCCACTCCGCCCTCGATGCCGACGGCGTTGAGCCCCTCGTGGTATTCGAGGCCGTCGATGACCGGGCGGCGGGGCTCGTACGCCGCCAGCTTCGCCAGGATCGGGGCGGCCGCGTGGACGGCGTTGGACCCCATCCAGCTCCGCGCCGAGTGCGCCCGCTCGCCCGCTGTACGGAGGTGGACCCGGAGCGTGCCCTGGCAGCCGCCCTCCACCTCGCCGTCGGAGGGCTCCAGGAGGACGGCGAAGTCTCCGGCGAGCCAGTCGGGGTGGGCGGTGGCGATGTGGCCGAGGCCGTTGAGGTCGGCGGCGACCTCTTCGTTGTCGTAGAAGATGAAGGTCAGGTCGCGGTTGGGCTCGGGGACCGTCGCGGCGATCCGGAGCTGGACGGCGACGCCGGCCTTCATGTCGGTGGTTCCGCAGCCCCAGAGGATGCCGTCCGCGTCGAGGCGGGAGGGGACGTTGTCGGCGATCGGCACGGTGTCGATGTGCCCGGCGAGGACGACACGCTCGGCGCGGCCGAGGTTCGTGCGGGCGACGACGTTGTTGCCGTGGCGGTCGACGGTGAGATGGGGCAGGCCGCGCAGCGCTGTCTCGATCGCGTCGGCGAGTGCCTTCTCCTCCCCGCTGACCGAGGGGATGTCGACGAGCCGGGCGGTGAGCGCCGGGCCGTCCAGGGTCAGGTCAAGCGTGCTGTCGGACATGGCCACGACCCTAGAGGACCGAGGTGAGGGGCTGGTAGCGCCCCTGGGGGGACCCGGGTACCGGTCCCGGAGGGCCTGGGTTTCGGCCCCGGGGGGCCTGGGCATCGGCGCCTCAGGACCCGGGCATCGGTCCCGGGGCACCTGGGTATCGGTCCCCGGCCGTACCCTCCAGTACGGTGGGCCCCGTGTCCCGGACAGCCAGCCCCGCCCGTCGCCGCCGCAGCCGCCTTCTCCGCTACGCGGCCGGCTTCACCGTGCTCGCCGCGCTGGGCGGTTATCTGGCCGTTCAGTACGACTCGTCCACCACCGAGTCCGCGCCACGCTGTGTGGTCCGGGCCTCCGAGGGGGACCACACCTACGAGATGAGCCTGCACCAGGCGGCGAACGCGGCGACGATCTCCGCCGTGGGAACCACTCGCGGGATGCCGGAGCGGGCGGTGACCATCGCGATCGCGACAGCGATCCAGGAGTCCACGCTCCGCAACATCGACTACGGGGACCGGGACTCGGTGGGCCTGTTCCAGCAGCGGCCCTCGCAGGGCTGGGGCACCGTCACGGAGATCATGGACCCGGTGTACTCGGCCGGGGAGTTCTACGACCACCTCGCCAAGGTGCCGGGCTACTCGCGGCTCCCGCTGACCGTGGCGGCGCAGCGTGTGCAGCGCAGCGGCTTCCCGCAGGCGTACGCGAAGCACGAGCCGGACGCCGCACTGCTGGCCGCCGCGCTGACCGGGCGCGAGCCCGCCTCGCTGAACTGCACGCCGCCGAAGAGGACCGCCGGGAGCCCGGGGGACGCGGCGCAGGTGCGGGCCGAGCTGATCCGCACTTTCGGCAAGGACGTCCTTCCCGCGACGAAGGCGGCGGGCGCGTCGGCCGCCGCCACCGTCTCGGTGCCCGTACCGGCGTCGGCCCGGGCCAAGGCGGAGGACCGCGCTCCGCAGCGCGGCTGGGAGCTGGCGCACTGGGCGGTGGCGCACTCCGACGAGCTGCTGATCGAGCGCGTGAGCTATGCCGACCGGGTCTGGGAAGCCGGTTCCGGCTGGCGGACGGAACGTACGAAGGGCAAGGAACCGGACACCACCGCCGTCGGAATCCGGGTCGCCCAGTAGTTCGGCCCGTCACCCGTACGGACCCTGGTGCCTGCCGCTCCGGGGTTCCCGGGGCACCTTTTCGCCGGTCCGTTCATCCCGCACTGATTCCCTTGCCGTTCAAGGGAAGTGACGGTTCATCGAACGGCTTCGGAATGGATCGTTTGCCCGGGTTCCTCCACTGCGGATTATCGGACGCATTGCTTACTCTTTACCTTTGCTCGCCGCAACTTTCCCTCCCCTCGGCCCTGTTGTCAGTGCGTCCGGCTCACCGGATCCGGATCACTGACCATCCCGTCGAAGGAGCACCATGTCCCTCCCCCTGACCCGTCGGATCGCTCGTACCGCGCTGCTGATCGCCGCGGGTGCGGCCCCCGTGGTCGGTGCGGCCGGCGCCGCGAGCGCCGCAGAGCTCCCGCAGACCCCGGACCTCGGCGGTCTGACCGCGCTGGACGGTGCCGGTCTCGGCAACACCGTGGACAGCGCCGCCCAGCAGGGCACCCAGGCCGCCGGTGACACCGGCGGCCGTCTCGTCGGCACCGCCCTCCCGGCCGCGGGCCGGACCGTCGGCCAGACCGCCAAGGTCGCCGCCCCGGCCGTCCAGGACACCGCGGGCCAGACCGCGGGCAGCGCGGGCGAGGCCGTCGGCGGCATCGCCGGTGCCGCCGGCGGCGGCCTGCCGACCGACGCGCTCGCGGGCGGCCTGCCCACCGGTGGCCTGCCGCTGGGCGGTCTGCCGATCGGCTGACCCACCGCCGTACGCCGTACGTGCGAGAGGGGCCCGGGGAGTGCGCACTCCCCGGGCCCCTCTCGCACGTGTACGTCAGGACAGGCGCTTGACCGCCGCCGCGACCCGCTCGTCGGTCGCGGTGAACGCCACCCGGACGAAGCGCTCGCCCGCCGGGCCGTAGAAGTCGCCGGGCGCCACCAGGATGCCCAGCTCCGCGAGGTACGCCACGGTGTCCCAGCAGGGCTCGTCGCGGGTCGCCCAGAGGTAGAGGCTCGCCTCGCTGTGCTCGATGCGGAAGCCGTGCGCCTCCAGGGCGGCGCGCAGGGCCAGCCGGCGGTCCGCGTACCGGGCGCGCTGCTCGGCCACGTGCACGTCGTCGCCGAGGGCGGCGACGGTGGCGGCCTGGACGGGCGCGGCCGTCATCATCCCGCCGTGCTTGCGGATCAGCAGCAGCTCGCCGAGGACGGCCGCGTCGCCCGCGATGAAGGCGGCGCGGTAGCCGGCCAGGTTGGAGCGCTTGGAGAGCGAGTGGACGGCCACGATGCCGTCGTAGTGGCCGCCGCAGACGTCCGGGTGGAGCACGGAGACCGGCTCGGCGCCCCAGCCCAGCTCCAGGTAGCACTCGTCGCTGAAGACGAGGACGCCGTGCTCGCGCGCCCAGGCGACGATCCGGGTCAGCTCGTCCTGGGACAGCACCTTGCCGGTCGGGTTGGACGGCGAGTTGAGCCAGAGCAGCTTCAGCCCGGCCGGGTCCAGCTCGGTCGGGTCGTCGTAGACGACGGGCTCCGCGCCGCAGAGCCGGGCGCCGACCTCGTACGTCGGGTAGGCGAGCCGCGGGTAGGCGACCTTGTCGCCCGGGCCGAGCCCGAGCTGCGTCGGCAGCCAGGCCACCAGCTCCTTGGAGCCGACGACGGGCAGCACGTTGGCGTGGGTCACCCCGACCGCGCCGAGGCGGCCCTCCACCCAGGCGGTGAGCGCGTCGCGCAGGGCCTCGGTGCCCCACACCGTCGGATAGCCGGGGCTGTCGGCGGCGGCGACGAGCGCCCGCCGGATCACCTCGGGCACCGGGTCGACCGGCGTACCGACGGAGAGGTCCACGATGCCGTCCGGGTGGGCCTGGGCCGTCGTCTTGTACGGCGTGAGCCTGTCCCAGGGGAAGACCGGGAGGCGGGAGGAGACTGCGGACACGGGACTCTGCTTTCTCGGGTTGCTCAGGCCGTTCCCGGCCGTACGGAAAAACGCCTCGGTCCCGCACGGTGACAAGCCGTACGGGACCGGGCTGCGCACAGGGTGCCGCTGCCGCTTACTGGTTCTGCGGCGGCAGTCCGGCGACGAACGCGTGGTCGCGCTCGATGAGACCGAGCTTCGAAGCACCACCCGGGGAGCCGAGGTCGTCGAAGAACTCGACGTTCGCCTTGTAGTAGTCCTTCCACTCCTCCGGAGTGTCGTCCTCGTAGAAGATGGCCTCGACCGGGCAGACCGGCTCACAGGCTCCGCAGTCGACGCATTCGTCCGGGTGGATGTACAAGGACCGCTGGCCCTCGTAGATGCAGTCGACGGGGCACTCTTCGATGCAGGCCTTGTCCTTCACGTCGACACAAGGCTGCGCGATGACGTAGGTCACGCTGTCGTTCCTCCTCGGTAGGGCGTTGGCTCTCGCGCGGGAGCGCGGCGTCGTCGATGCCCGCCCCTAGTATCTCCGTTCTCGGGCACGATCCGAACAGGAGGGGCGGACTGAGCTGTGGAATTCACCATGGGCGGACGGCTGGAGGTCCGCATCACACCGGCTGACGTGGGCAAACGCGTCTCCGTGCGGCGGCGCTCCGCGGGGGGCGGCGCGGGCGTGGAGTTCACCGATACGGTCGGTGTTCTCACATCATGGGACGACGGTGTGGTGGCGATCACACCGAAGAGCGGGGAGTCCGTCCACATCGTGGAATCCGCCCTGGTGGCGGGTAAGGTCGTCCCCGCCGCCCCGGCCCGCAGGAGGGGCCCGGCGGCCTCCTTCGCCGAGCTGGCGGCCGTCACCGCCCGCGCCTGGCAGCCGGTGGAGAGCGAGCCGCTGGGCGAGTGGCGGCTGCGCGCCGCCGGCGGTTTCACCCGGCGCGCCAACTCCGCGCTGCCGCTCGGCGATCCGGGTCTGCCGCTCGGCGAGGCGTTCGGGCGGGTCGAGCGGTGGTACGAGGAGCGGGGCCTGCCCCCGTACATCCAGACGGCGACCGGGGCCGAGGGAACGCAGGAGACCCTCTGCGCGGAGCTGGAGCGGCACGGCTGGCGGCGCGAGGTCACCGCGGAGGTGCGGATCGCCGCGCTGGCGCCGGTCGGTGACCTGGACGCGGAGGTGTCGGCGGTGCGGCTGAGCCGTGCGCCGGACGAGGCGTGGCTCTCCCGCTACCAGCGCTTCTCCACCCCCGGCCCGCATGTGCTGCGGGTGCTGGGCGGCGGCCCGTCGGTCTGGTTCGCCACGGTGGCCGACGACGAGGACGAGGGCCGGGGCGGGGCTCCTGCGGCCATCGGTCGGTGCGTCGTGGACGGGCGGTGGGCCGGGTTCATGGCCGTCGAGGTCGCCCCCGAGCACCGGCGGCGCGGGCTGGCCACCTCGGTGATGGCGACCCTGGCCCGGCAGGCCCTGGAGGAGGGCGCCTCGGCGGCCTGGCTCCAGGTGGAGGAGGACAATGAAGGGGCGCGGGCGCTGTACGACGGCATGGGGTTCGCGGCGCACCACCGCTACCACCACTTCCGGCCCGCGTAGCGGAGTCCGGACCCGCCGGCCGGGCGGGGGCAGCCGGCAGCAGGGACGAGCAGGGGCATGGATCGCATATGAGCGCGCAGGATTCCGGTACGGCCGACCGCCGGCGGCAGTTCGCCGATGAGGCCCGGTCCGAGCGGCCGGATCTGGCGCTGCTCTGCCTGCTGATGGGCGCGGAGGCGGGCCCGGTCGGCCCCGAGGAACCGCGCCCGGTCGATCCGGCGGAGACCTCCCCCGACCCGTACGGGATCGACGCGGCGCAGATCGAGCTGGACCGGCTGGCCGGGCTGTTGCCCTACGGCGCCCGCTCCCCCGTCGCCTGGGCCTCGGCGCTGGCCGAACTGCTCGGCGAGCGGCACGAGTTCGGCGGATCGTCGGCGGACTACCAACGGCTGGAGTCCTCGCTCCTCCAGCAGGTACTGCGGCGCCGCCGGGGGCTGCCGATCCTGCTCTCGGTGGTCTGGATCGAGGTCGCCCGGCGGGCCGGCGCCCCGGTGTTCGGCGTGGCGCTGCCCGGCCATTTCGTGGTCGGCTTCGGGGACCCGGCACAGCCGGTGCTCGTCGATCCGTTCACCGGGGGCGGGCCGCTGACCGGCCAGGACGCGGACCTCCTGGTCACCGCGGCGACGGGGGCGCCGCTGGAGCCGTCCATGCTGACGCCCGCGCGGCCGCTGGAGATCGTGCTGCGGATCCTGAACAACATCAGGGCCTGGGCCGCCGCCCGCCCCGAGCGCACGGATGTCGCCCTCTGGGCGGTGGAGCTCTCGCTGCTACTGCCCTCGCACCCGGCGCGGCTGCGCTACGAGCGGGCTCAACTCCTGGTCCAGCGCGGGGAGTTCCAGCGCGGGGCGGCGGAGATGGAGGAGTACGCGGAGGTGCTCGACGCCATCGAGCCGACCACGGCCGAGGCGATCCGGCACAAGGCCCAGGCGGCCCGGGCCCTGCTGAACTGAGCCGGATCCGGCCATTCCGCCACGCCGTGCGCTCCTGTTTTACATCCGAACGCCCCCATCCGCGCCCATCAGGCACGGGAATCCGCCAATTCGTCGGCGTACCCGAATGCTCATGCGCTCCACTGGAGACCCGTCACCCGACGCGCACACGCCATCGCATTCTGCGATACGCCTGTAGTGCGCGCGCCAGGAGAGAAATGCCGAGGGCAGCTTGATGACAACCGTTCTGCTGGTCCACACCGTGCCGCTGTGGCGCGCTTCGCTGGCCTCCCTGCTCGGCGCGGGGCAGGGAATAGACGTGACGACCGCCGACCGGGGCGCGATACGTTCGGCGCTCGCCGGCATCGGGCCGGGACCAGGACCGGATGTGCTGCTCACCGACCTCGACTGTCCGGACGCGCTGGATGTCCTGGAGGAGGTGCGGTCGCTGGCCGAACCGCACGGCAGGGGCTGTCCGCTGGCGGTTCTCACCCGCAGCGACCGGCCTCGCGGGCTGCGCCGGGCCTACGAGGCGGGCGCCCGCGGCTATATCGACAAGTACCGGCCGGTGGACGACCTCTCCGAAGTCATGCACAAACTGGCCGACGGCGGGCGGCATATCGACGAGTCACTTGCCTTCAGCCTGTTACAGGTGGCCGACATGCCCTTATCTCCCAGGGAATTGAGCGTGCTCTCCCTTGCCGAGGGCGGGGAAACCGTCTCCGGAATCGCGCAGCGGCTGCATCTGACGCCGGGGACGGTGCGCAATTACCTCGCCGCCGCCATTCGGAAGTCGGGGGCGCGCAATCGGGTCGACGCGATCAGAAGAGCGAAGGAGGCGGGGTGGATATGAGCCCGTTCCCACGGCCGCTCTTGCGGGGCTCCTGGTCCGGTTCGCCGTTCTCACGGCGGGGCTCCTCGTCCGGTTCCCAGAGTCCGGCCAGGTCCCGGTAGAGGGCCGAGGTGCGCAGCAGCTCGGCGGAGGTGCCGCAGCGGGAGCGGGGGCCGTCCATCACCAGGATCCGGTCGGCGCGGCGGGCCGAGCTGAGGCGGTGGGCGACGACCACCAGGGCGCCCGGCAGCGCGGCGAAGGCACGCTCGGCACGGGTCTCGGCGGCCGGGTCCAGGCGGCTGGTCGCCTCGTCGAGGACGGTGAGGGGCGGGGCCGCCAGGTAGGCGCGGCCGAGGGCGACGAGCTGGCGTTCCCCCTGCGAGAGCCGGTCCGGTTCCAGGGGCTCGTCGAGCGATCCGAGCCGGGAGAGCAGGGGGTCCAGGCCGAGCGCGTCGATCATGGCGGCGATGGACCGGTCGCTCGCGTCGGGGCGGAGATAGCGGAGGTTGTCGCGCAGCGAGCCGGTGAACACGTAGGCGTGCTGGGGCAGCAGGACGCGTACGGAGGTGGCGTCGGCCCCGCGCACCGGCCGCCCGTGCCACAGCACCGTGCCTCCGGTGGGCGCCTCCACCCCGGCGAGGACGGCGGCGAGCGTCGATTTGCCGCTGCCGCTCGGCCCGACGACGGCCAGGTGCTCGCCGGGGGCGACGGAGAGGGAGAGCCGGTCGAGGACGGGGTGCGCGGCGGGGCCGTACGCGAAGGTGACGGCGCGGAGTTCGGCGACGGGGGCGTGGTCCCGCGGGGGTGGTCCCTGGCTGTCGCTCTCGTCCTCGGCCGGTGGCGGCGGCGCGTCCGTGAAGCGGTCCAGGACCACCAGCAGGCGGCCGCCGACCGTGGAGAGCATGGTCATCAGCGCTTGGACCGCCGGGGCGAGCGCCTGGGTGAGGTACGTCAGCGCGCCCACCAGGGCGCCGGGTGTGAGGCCGTTGCGGAGCAGCCAGGGAGCGCCGAGGAGCAGCAGGAGGGGCGGGAAGCGCCCGCAGACCGCCAGCGCCACCACCCGTACGCCGGACCAGCGGGCCAGTGAACGGGCCGCGCGGACCTGGTCGTCGGCCAGGTCCCGGGACTCCGCCACCGTACGGTCGGCGGCCCCGGCGGCGGCGAGGTCCCGCAGGTCGGCGGCGGCCTTGCCCGCGTGGGCCGCGTACGCCTCGTCGGCGGTGAGGTAGTCGCGCTGGCGGGCGGCCATCGGCAGCAGGGTGGCCAGGAAGAGGGCGGCGCCCAGGATCAGCGGGGGCAGCACGACCAGCAGGAGCCTCGGCTCCAGGGCCAGCAGCCCCGCCACCGCCCCGGCCACCGTGAACACGAACGACCGCAGCGTCAGGACGAGTCCGGCCCAGCCGTCCCGGGCGATCTCACTCTGATGGGTGACCTGGGAGAGGGAGCGGGCGGTGGTGCCGGCGGGGTGCGCGAGGGCGCCGGAGAGCGCCCGGGAGACGGCGCGCCGCACGAGTCCGTCGCGCAGCGGCTCCACCAGGTCCGCGAGGCGTCCGAAGACCCCGCGGGTGGCGAGCTGGGCGGGGAGTACGGCGACGGCGGCGACGGCCAGCCAGAGGAGGCCGGTGAGCGGGCGCCCGGCGAGGAAGCCGTGGTCCAGCGCCCGGGCGACGCCGAATCCGCCCAGGAAGGTCTGGACGAACTCCAGCAGGGACCAGCCGGCCAGCCGCAGGACGGTTCCGGTGCGGGCGCGGAGGAAGGGGCGGGCGTCGCGCGTGACGCGGGAGAGGGCGCCGTTGCGGCGGGCCGTGTTGGGTGCCGTGTGGGGTGCTTTCACCGGGCCTCCACTTCCGTACGGGCCAGGGGTACCGCCCCCGCCTCCGCCACCTCCGTACGGAACACCGCCCGGTACTCCGGATCCGCCCAGAGCTCCTCGTGCGGTCCCGTCGCCCGGACCCGGCCGTCCTCCAGCCAGAGGACCCGGTCCGCGCGGGCGGCCGAGGAGAGGCGGTGGGCCACGATCACGCGGGTGCAGCGCCCGGCCCGCTCGTCGAGGGCGCGGCGGACGTGGTGCTCGGTGACGGTGTCGAGGCCGGAGAGCGCGTCGTCCAGGATCAGCAGGCGGCCGGGGTGGGCGAACGCGCGGGCCAGGCCCAGGCGTTGCCGTTCGCCGCCGGAGAGCGGGGCGTCGGTGAGGGGGGTGGCGTAGCCGTACGGGAGGAGCCCGATGAACCCGTCGGCGCGGGCGGCCCGGGCGGCGGCCTGTACCGCCTCGGGGTCCGCGGTCCACGCCCCGAAGGCGATCGTGTCCCCGACGGTGGTGCCGGGCAGGGCGGGGCGGGCGAAGGCGTAGGCGATCTCGGGGCGCAGGAGGGCGGGGTCCATGGCGGTGAGCGGGACGCCGTCCAGCAGGACGGTTCCGGTGTCCGGGTCGAGCAGCCGTCCGGCCACCGCCGCGAACACCGACTTGCCCGAGCCGGAGCGGCCGACGACGGCGAGTGAGGTGCCGCCGGGGACGGTGAGGTGGACCTCGGTGAGCAGCGGCTTTCCGTCCGGCTTTCCGTCCTGGGCGACGCCGACGTCCCGGAATTCGAGGTGGCCCGGGCCGCCGGGGAGCGGGCCCAGCCCCTCGTGCGGCAGCGGGTCCAGGGTGAGCAGCGGGTCCAGGGTGCGGGCGGCGGCGCGGCTGCGGGCGAGGGCGCCGAGGGCTCCGGTGAGGGCGCCGATGCCGACGGCGAGGGCCGCGTACCGGGAGGCGGCGACGAGGTCGCCGACGCCGATCGCGCCCGCGTGGAGCCGGAGTCCGCCGACCGCGAGGACCAGCAGCATGAGGAGGGGCAGCAGGAGGGCACTCTGGCCGGCGGCCCGCCCGTACACGGTCCAGGTGCGGCGGCCGTGGTCGGCCAGGGCACCGAGCGGTTCGAGGATGCGGCGGTACTCGCGGGCTCCGGTGCGGGCGGCGCGGATCGTGTCGGCGCCGTCGAGGGCCTCGGTGAGGCGGTGGGCGATGACGGACTGAGCACGCTGGTAGTCGGCCCCGGCGTCGGCGGTGCGGCGGGTGAAGGTGTGCAGGAGGGCGACGAGGAGGGGCGCGCCGAGCAGGAAGGCGGCCGCTGTCCAGGGGTCGATGAGGAAGAGGCCGGTGACCGCGCCGAGCGGCAGCAGGACGCCCGCGACGGCTCCGGCTGCGGTGACGGGTGCGGCCGCCGCGTCGGCGGTGCGGGCGGTGAGCCGGGCGGTGAGGTCGCCGGTCGGTACGGCGAGGGCGTCGCGCGGTTCGGCGGCCAGCACCCGGGCGGTGGTGCGGGTGCGCAGGTGGGCGGTGAGGCGGGCGGTGGTGCTGGTGCCGAGGACGGCCGCACCCGCGTCGAACCCGGTCTCGGCGAGGGTCAGTACGGCGCAGAGCAGCAGCCCGGACCAGGGCACGGGCCCGCCGTCGATGAGCCCGTCGACGGTGTGGCCGAGGGCGGCGGGCAGGGCGAGGGCGGCGAGCGCGCCGCCGGTGGAGCAGAGGAACAGGGCCAGGAGGGCGGCGGGGTGGCGGCGGGCGAGCCGCCGGGTGCCGGATGCCGTCGCGGGGCGGGGGTTCAGCCGCACGTGGTGTTCCTTTCCGGACCCGTGCCGATCGCGTACACACGTACGGACGCCGCCGGTCCCGGGCGGACGAACCGCGCGGGACCGGCGGACGGGCCGCCCGGCCCGCCGGTAGGTCACCGGCGGAGCGGGCGGCGAGGCGTCACGGGGTGCAGAGGACCACGCTCAGCGAGCTGAACTCACAGACCAGCAGCGAGACCTGGCTGCCCGTGGCGAGCTCGCCGAAGGACTCCTCGGCCGGGGTCTCCATCGCCTGAAGGTCAAGAAGCGCCATGATGGTGTTTCCTTTCTGGGACGGTAACCGGAACCCGTTGCTCCGGCTGGATATTGAGCGGTGGTGTTGCTACGACCCCTGAAGGAGCCGGTCCGTGGGGCCGCTCGCGCGGCCGGGATGCGCCGCCTGTGGAGCGGCGGCGACCGCCTGTGGAGCTGCGGCGGCGAGGAAGGGAAGCGTGGTGGGCGGGCCCGGCGCGGTGTCCAGCGCGCTGCCCAGGGCGAGCAGGCAGCCGGCGGTCCCGGTGGCCAGGTCCATCGACATCCGCATCAACTGCTCACCGGCGAAGGCGAGTCCGCCCTCGTACGCGAGTGCGTGGCCGGCCAGGAGGCGGGTGTGGAGGCGGATCGCCCGCTGCCGGGTCTCCTCGTCGCACAGGGGCGTGGCCGCCAGGTGCATGAGGAGTCCGGCCGACCCGCGCAGCAGTCCGGGCTGGACGTAGAAGGCGGAGAGCGCGGCCGGGAGCAGGGCGCGGCCCTTGGCCTCCAGGTCGGGATCGGGGCGTTGGGCCAGGTAGGCGTCGATGACGGCCGCGATGCCGGCGCTGCCCGCTCCGAGGTAGGGCATCAGCCGCTTGCCCTCGACGACGAGGAGTTCGCCGTCGTCGCCCGCCCGGCACCGGTCCAGGTCGCGCCGGAGCGCGGCGGCCGCCAGGTCGAGGAGAGCGGGGTCGCCGGTGGTCTCGTACCGGCGGACCAGCAGCAGGGCGATGCCGGTCGCGCCGTGCAGGAGGCCGGTGCGCGGTGACGGCGGGCCGTCGACCAGGGCGCGTACGGCGAGGGCGGTGGCCCGGCCCGCGGCTGCGGCGAGCGCCGGGGCTTCGGTGGCGGAGGCGGTGCGGGCCAGGTCGTCGAGGGCGAGGCCGATACCGGCGTACCCGCTGTGCAGGCCCGGTGTCAGGCCCTCCAGGGGCTGGTCGAGGACGATCCGGATGAGGTCGGCGGCCTCAGCGGTGCGGCCGGTCCGGTGGAGCGTCCAGGCGATGCCGGTGAGGCCGTCGTAGAAGCCGAGGGGGGAGCCGGAGGCCGGGTCCTTGGCCTGCCGCACCAGCCATTCCTCGGCCGGCTCGCAGCGCGGGGCGCCGGTCTCGTGCAGGGCGTAGAGCACGCCGGCCGCCCCGTAGGCGAAGGACTGGCCGCCGGTCGCCGTGGCGAACTGGGCGATGTCGCCCGGGAAACATCGGTCCTGGCGGTCGGGCGTGCAGGAGGCGGCGATGGCGCGGGCCATCGCGGCGCGGCTCTCCGGCCAGTCACCGGGATCGGGCACCGGCGCGGCCAGCGGTTCCGCACCCCGCCGGGCCTGCTCCGCACCCCGCCGGATCTCCTCCACCGCCGGTTGCAGGCTCTCCTCCGCCACCGGGAAGACGCGGGCGATCTCGCGCGCCAGGCCGGCGGCCTTCGAGCGGTCGATGCCGAACAGCGTGGTGAGCGGCAGATACAGGGCGAGCCGCAGACAGGCCAGCGCGTACCGGTCGATCTCGGTGCCGCGCCGGTCGGACGGGGCCACGAAGGCCGGGTTGGCGACGATCTGGCGGCGCCGGTCGCCGGCCGGGGAGGCGGCCTCGAAGTCGAGGAGGAAGATCCGGGAGGTCTCCTCGTCGACCATGACGTTGCTCATGTGCAGGTCGCTGATGACGATGCCCCGGCCGTGGACGGCCTCGACGGCGCGCTCGACCTTCCCGTACAACTCCTCGGCCCACGCCGCGTGTTCGGCGAGCAGCTCGGGGGCCGGGTTCTGCCGGGCGAGCGGGAAGCGGCGGGCGAAGACGGTGTTGAGGGTGGTGCCCGGAAGGTACTGGAGGACGAGGAAGTGGTGGCCGCCGACCTCGAACGCGTCGTGCACGGCCGGTACGCAGTCGAGTCCGGCCAGCTGCTCCAGCGCGGTCCGCTCCCGCTCCAGACGGGCGACGGCGTCGGCCCCGTCGGCGGCGAGCCCGGCGTAGGGGCGGGCCTCCTTGAGGACGACCTGCTCGCCGGTACGGGTGTCGCGGCCGAGGTAGACCCCGCCGCCGTTGGAGAAGTGCAGCGCCTTCTCGACGGTGTACGGCACATCGCCGAGACCGACGGCGGCGCGGGCTTCGAGGTGCGGGCGCAGGAAGCCGGGCGGCGTCACCCAGGCGGGTATCCGGAAGGCCGGGCCCCGGTCGTCGGGGACCAGACGCCCCTGCGGGTCGGCGACGGCGGGCACGGGCCGCCCGTCGGGGCCCGTACAGAAGCGGGCGGCGAACGCCCCGTACCGGGTGTGCACCGGACCGTTCCCGCAGCGCAGATCGCTGAGGATGTACGGGCCGTGCTCGCCCTCCAGCAGCTTCATCAGCGCGGCGCACACCTCGGGGAACGTGTCCTCGGAGTGCGGGTAGACGGTGATGAACTTGCCGCTCCCCGCCCGGTCGGCGTACTTGGCGTTCCGCAGGTTCAGCAGGCCGGGCGACGGGACGCACTTGAAGGGCAGCCGGTGGGCCAGACAGTGTCCGGCGACCCGCTCCAGGACGGACGCGGCGTTGTCGGCGGCGGCCGATATGTGGATCTTCCAGCCCTGGGCCGGCAGCCGGAGCCCGTCCGGGCTGAAGGAGAGCCAGTCCCCGCGGCGGGAGCGGGTCCACCCCTGGGGGGCGGCGCCCCGGACCGGTGCGTAGAACGAACCCTCCTCAGCGCCGTCCTGGAGGGAACGGTGGGGGGCGTCGTAGAAGCGGCGGTCCGCCTGGCAGTACGCGGCGTACTCCGGATTCACGACATTCCCCCCGCTCGGTCGTTGCTGGCGAGAGAGAAATTGTCACAACGATGAGCAGCGCCAATAGTCACCGATGTCATGACTCATACATGCGCGCGATCCATGCGGACCGCACCGCCGACCGGTGATTTCCCTGGTGCGGGCAGGGGCGCGCGCGGGGCGTGTTCGGCTGGCGCCGCACAACAGCCTGTCCCCGTCCAGGTACGGAATCAGCCTGCCGCGGGCGCACCAGCCCGTCCCGTCCAGGTGCGGAATCAACCCGCCGCGCGCACCAGCCCGTCCCCCGCGGCGGTACGGAAATAGAGCACGGACCGTCCGTCCCTGCGGCGGCGCACCAGTCCCGCGTCCAGCAGAACCCGCAGATGGCGCCCGACGGACCCCAGCCCCTGCCCGGTCAGCGCCACGAGCTGGGTCGTGCTGAGCGGCGAGGCCAGCAGGACCAGGACGCCCGCCCGCGCCGGGCCGATCAGCGCGCCGAGCGCCTGCGGTACGGGGGCACGCCCGGTGTCGGCGAGCGCGCCCGCGCACGGGTAGACGACGCCGTAGCGGTGCGGGATGTCCCAGCAGACCCAGCCCACGTCGGCGGTGACGGGGGTGAACACCAGTTGGGCGCCGCCCAGTTCGCGCGGCGGGTTGTCGTACGTGTTGATCTGGAGCCGGCTCTCCCCCAGCCACCGCATCCCCGGCCGCATCCCGTCGAGCGCCTGCGCCCAGCCGCCCCGGCTCAACTGGGCGGCCCGGGCGATCACATCGGCCTCCAGGACCCGGCGCCGGGCGGGCCACTCCGGCTCCACGGCACGCGTCCACACCCACTCCAGGACATCGGCGCTCCGCCCCGCCAGGTCGTCCCGGTCCAGCGCGGCGGGCAGCGGCCGGCGCAGCGCCACGGCGAGATCGGCGCGGGCCCGCTCCGGCGGGGTCGCCCGGACCCGCGCCAGCTCCTGGGCGAAGGTGTCCGGCTCCTGTCCGGCGGGCGGGGGCACGGGGGCGGGGGTGAGGAAGTCGGCGCTCCAGCGGGGGGTGAGGGCGGCGCGGACGATACGGGCGGAGAGCGGTTCCTCGGCCCGCCGGCGCCGGTAGGCGGGCAGCCACCGCTCCAGCCAGGCGCGCTCGCGCGGATGCGCGGCGACGGCCCGCTCCAGGGTGCGCAGGCTCGCCACGGTCTCGGCCAGCGGCGAGACGACGAAGCGGCTGGTGGCGAGGGTGTCCGTACTGATCTGCCACCAGCCCACGGCCCGCCCCCGGATCCTCGGTGTTTCGCCTGCCCGCGAAAGAGTGATGTTTCGCCTGCCCGCGAAAGAATAACGAGCCCGGAGAGCACCCCCGCACACTCCGCTGATGCGCACCTACCGCGAACTCTGCCGCACCCCGGAGTTCCTCCCCTTCTTCACGACCGTCTCCGTGCAGGTGGCGGCGCAGACCGCGAGCGGCCTCGCCCTCGGCACCCTGGTGTACGCGTCGACCGGCTCACCGCTGCTTTCGGCGCTGGCGATGTTCGGCCCGTCCCTGGCGCAGGTCGCCGGGGCGCTCACCCTGCTGTCGGCGGCGGACCGGCTGCCGCCGCGCGCCACGCTGACCGGCCTGGCGCTGCTGTACGCGCTGGGCACCGGAGTGCAGGCGGTCCCGGGCCTGCCCCTGGGGGCGGTCTTCGCGGTCCTGCTGGCCCTCGGGGTGGCCTCCTCCCTGGGCGGCGGGGTGCGGTACGGGCTGCTCAACGAGATCCTGCCGCGCCACGGCTTCCTGCTCGGCCGCTCGGTGCTCAACATGTCGGTAGGCACCATGCAGATCGCCGGGTTCGCGGTGGGCGGGGTACTGGTGACCGCGCTCTCGGCGCGCGGCACGCTGCTGGTGGGGGCGGGGTTGTACGTCGTCGCGGCCGCCCTCGCCCGCTTCGGGCTCACCGCCCGGCCGCCCCGCGCCACCGGCCGGGCCTCGGTCCGGGAGACCTGGCGGACCAATGCGCTCCTCTGGTCGTCCGCACCCCGCCGCTCCGTCTACCTCGCCCTGTGGGTGCCCAACGGGCTCGTGGTGGGGTGCGAGTCCCTGTACATCGCCTACGCGCCCGGGCACGCGGGGCTCCTCTTCGCCTGCGGGGCCCTGGGGATGCTGGCCGGGGACACGCTGGTGGGCCGGTTCGTGCCGGGGCGGTGGCGCGCCCGGCTCGGCGCTCCGCTGCGGCTGCTGCTGGCCGCCCCGTACCTGCTGTTCGCCCTGGACCCCGGGGTGCCGGTGGCGGTGGTCGCGGTGGTGCTGGCGAGCGTCGGGTTCAGCGCGAGCCTGCTGCTCCAGGAACGGCTGATGGCCCTGACACCGGAGGAGATGAGCGGGCACGCGCTGGGGCTGAGCTCCTCGGGGATGCTGGCGATGCAGGGCGTGGGCGCGGCCGTCGCGGGGTCCGTCGCCCAGCTGACCTCGCCCGGGACCGGGATGGCGGCGGTCGCGGCGCTCTCGCTGGCGGTGACGGTGGCCCTGGCGCCGGGGCTGCGGGCGGGACGCGTGCCGGAGGCGGCGGCAGGCAGACTGCAAGGGGACGGATCACCCGACGGATCACCCGACGGATCGCCCGACGCACCACCCCGTACGAAGGAAACGAAGGAGACGAAGACCTCGTGACCAGCCAGGACACCCCCGACTCCCCCAACTCCCCCAACTCCCCCGAGAACGAAGCGAAGAAGGCGCCGGGCAGCCAGCGCGAGGCCATGCTCGCGGGCGAGCTCTACCTCGCCGATGACCCGGAGATCGCGGCGGACGCCCTGCGCTCGGCGCTCTTGAACGAGCGCTTCAACGCCACGTCGGCCGGCGCCCCCGAGGCCCGCCGCGCCGCGCTGGCCGAGCTGCTGGGCGAGCTGGGCGAGGGCGCCGAGATCCGCCCGCCGCTGCGGGTGGACTACGGGCACCAGATCACGGTGGGGCCGCGCACGTTCGTGAACTTCGGGGCGGTGTTCCTGGACGTCGCCCGCATCACGATCGGCGCCGACGTCCAGATGGGCCCGAACGTCCAGCTCCTCACCCCGACCCACCCCATCGATCCGGAACCGCGCCGCGCCAAGTGGGAGGCCGCGCAGCCGATCACGATCGGGGACAACGTGTGGCTGGGCGGCGGGGCGATCGTCTGCCCGGGGGTGTCCATCGGGGAGAACACGGTGGTCGGGGCGGGTGCGGTGGTCACGAAGGACCTGCCGGCGAATGTGGTCGCGGTGGGCAATCCGGCCCGGGTGATCCGGAAGATCGGCGAGGGGGCGGAGGCGGGGCCGGGGGCTTCGTAACCGTAGAGCTGGAGTCGTGGACCGGCCCGAGCCTCGTCCACGGCCCCAGGCCCCCCTACGCCTCCCCCCAAGCCTCCGTGGCGCACGAGACCTCGAAGTGCCACCACCCCTCCTCCTCGCCCCGGACGAGCAGCTCCTTGATCGCCCGGAGGTCCGCGCCGCCCGGCACGGTGAACGCGACCAGCGGAAAGTCCGCGCTGAAGACCTCGCCGCCCAGCCCGAAAGGGGCGAGCCGCTCGTGCACGGCGCGGGCGTCCCGCCCGAGCGGACCGTCCGGCAGGGGCAGCACCCGTACCGTGCAGTTCCCCGAGTCGGCCACCCGCCCGGCGGACCAGTGCACCCCGTCCGCGTCGGTCGTGAACCGTACGGTCTCGCCCTCGGCGACCCCGTCCTGGAGGAAGGGCACGTTGTCGACCCGGGCGATGTCGGCGCTCAGCCGGGTCGCCCACAGCCCCTCGGTCTCGTACGGCAGCCCGTCCTCGCGCGGGACGAAGCGGAACCAGACCTTGATCCGCCGGCCGGCATCAGGAGACGGGCGCTCATCGCGGGGCGGACGCTCATCGCGAGGCGGGCGCTCGTCTCGGGACGGGCGCGGCGGACCGGCGTCGGGCGAGCTCATGGCCCCATGGTCCCCCTTGCGCCGGACGCCCGCTCGTCCAGCGCCGCGCCACGGGGGCCACGGCACCCACGCGGGACATCAGTTCATGAAGTCAACGAGCGCCCCAACTGACCGCGAAATCGGTCAATCGCCGCACCGCTGACGTCAGTTGTTGCGAAACAGGTCCCTCGCACGAGACGCATCACGCACACCTCTTGACGCGTACAGGCCCACCGGGGAAACATCACCGTAACGAGAGAGCGCTCTCTCGCATTCTCCCCACAGGCGCTCTCCCGCCCGTCCGTCGTGCACACGTACCACGACCCAGGAGACGTACCTTCATGCATGCTCCCCCCACCGCACCAGGCACCGCACCGCGCTCCGCACCCCGCAGGCACCGCCGCTCCAGAGCTCTCGGGTTCGCCGCGCTCGCCGTATCGCTGCTCATGGCCGTCCCCACCGCCCAGACAGCGTTCGGCGAAGAGGTCCAAGGAGACCGGAAGGCCCAGGCCGCCGTCCCGGGCGGCGGTGACCTCGGGCCGAACGTCCATGTCTTCGACCCGTCCACGCCCGACATCCAGGGCAAGGTCGACGAGATCTTCAAGAAGCAGGAGGCCGCGCAGTTCGGCCTCGACCGCTACGCGCTGCTGTTCAAGCCGGGCACGTACGACAACATCAACGCGCAGATCGGGTTCTACACCTCGATCGCGGGCCTCGGGCTCAACCCGAACGACACCACGTTCAACGGCGATGTGACGGTCGACGCGGGCTGGTTCGACGGGAACGCCACGCAGAACTTCTGGCGCTCGGCGGAGAACCTGACGCTGAACCCGGTCTCCGGCACCAACCGCTGGGCGGTCTCCCAGGCCGCGCCCTTCCGCCGGATGCACGTCAAGGGCGGGCTGAACCTGGCGCCCGACGGGTACGGCTGGGCCAGCGGCGGCTACATCGCGGACAGCAAGATCGACGGCCAGGTCGGGCCGTACTCCCAGCAGCAGTGGTACACCCGCGACAGCTCGGTGGGCGGCTGGGGCAACGGCGTCTGGAACATGACGTTCTCCGGCGTCGAGGGCGCCCCGGCCAACAGCTTCCCGGAGCCGCCGTACACGACGCTCGACACCACCCCCATCTCACGCGAGAAGCCCTTCCTCTACCTCGACGGGGACGACTACAAGGTCTTCGTCCCGGAGAAGCGGGAGAGCGCCCGCGGCACGTCTTGGGCGAACGGCACGCCGGCGGGCGAGTCGATCCCGCTGGACCAGTTCTACGTGGTGAAGGAGGGGGCGGACGCGGCGACGATCAACGCGGCCGTGGAGCAGGGCCTGCACCTGCTCTTCACGCCCGGCGTCTACCACATCGACGAGACCATCAACATCGACCGCCCCGACACGGTGGCCCTCGGCATCGGCCTCGCGACGATCATCCCGGACAGCGGGGTGACGGCGATCAAGGTCGGTGACGTATCCGGTGTGAAGCTCGCGGGCCTCCTGGTCGACGCGGGCCCGGTGAACTCCGAGACGCTGATCGAGGTCGGCCCCAAGGACGCCTCGGCCGACCACGCGGCCAACCCCACCTCGCTCCAGGACGTATTCGTACGGATCGGCGGCGCGGGCCCCGGCAAGGCGACCACGAGCATCGTCGTCAACAGCGACGACGTGATCATCGACCACACCTGGGTGTGGCGCGCGGACCACGGTGAGGGCTGGGGCTGGGAGACCAACCGGGCCGACTACGGCGTCCGCGTCAACGGTGACGACGTGCTGGCGACCGGGCTGTTCGTCGAACACTTCAACAAGTACGACGTGGAGTGGTACGGCGAACGCGGCCGCACGATCTTCTTCCAGAACGAGAAGGCGTACGACGCCCCCAACCAGGAGGCGATCCAGAACGGCGACACCAAGGGCTACGCGGCCTACCGGGTCGACGACTCGGTCGAGCAGCACGAGGGCTGGGGCATGGGCAGCTACTGCTACTACAACGTCGACCCGACCATCGTGCAGGGGCACGGCTTCAAGGCCCCGGTGAAGCCCGGCGTGAAGTTCCACAGCCTGATCGTGGTCTCGCTGGGCGGCAACGGCCAGTACGAGCACGTGATCAACGAGACCGGATCCCCGACGTCCGGCACGGAGACCGTCCCCTCGCAGGTGGTGAACTTCCCGTAACGACGGGACCTGTGCGGGACATGTACGGGAGCGGGGTCCGGCTGCTGATGAGCGCCGGGCCCCGCTCCGCCGCGCCTCCCCTGTGCCCCCAGGTCCGTCCGTACCGGATGGTGTGATCGGCGAACTCCAGCGCCATCTCGGTGGTGACGGTGGGCCGGGTGCGGCTGAGGGTGCGCAGGAAGTCCTCGGTGGTGGGCTGGGCCCGGGTCCCGGTGTCGCCCGTCGGCGAGGAACGGCCGCGGCCCCCGCCCGGGGTGTCCGGGCGGGGGCCGTCGAGGGTGCGTGCGGCCGGGAGGCTCAGCCCTCGCCGGTCAGGTTGATGGTGACCGTGCGCTCTGCCGGGGTCTTGCCGGTCAGCGCCGTCTTCATCGCCTGGGCCACGTCGTCCGCGCCGACCGGGTGCTTGGTGCCGTCGGCCTTGACTGCCTCGATGCCGTCGAAGACGCCGTCCAGGAGAGTGGTGATCGCTTCCTTGTCGTAGACGTCGACCAGCCGGCCGTCGACGGCCTTCATGGAGAGGATCTGCGGCAGCGAACGCGCCGGGCCGAACTGGATCTGCTTCGGGCCGGCCTTGATGGTGATCAGGTCGGACATCGCGGGCTCCGCGAACTCCTTCATCGCCCGGTTCAGTTCGGCCTGGGTGATGGTGGGCTCCCGGGTGGCGACGGGCAGTTCGACCACCCGCGCCTGACCGGTCTGCACCTGGGCACGGTAGGCGTCGCGGACGGAGATCAGCGACTGGCCGACGTCCAGGGTCTTGCCGGGCTTGCCCGGCACCGCGACCGCCTTGTTCGGCTCGAACCGGATCGTGCCGTCCTGGGACGAACCGGCGACACCTGCCAGATCGGTCAGCGCGACGCCGAGCTTCTCCTCGTCGACCGGGATCACCGGGTCGGCGGTGCGCGCCCCGCCGAACAGCGAGCCGATCACGGACACCGGGTTGTAGTCGCTGCCGGCGGCGCCGCGCACGGTCTCCTGGCTGTCCAGGACCAGACCGGCCTTTGCCGGGTCCAGCTTCTGCTCCTTGCCGTCCACCGACAGCGTCAGCGGCGCCTGGGAACGCTCGCCGAGAGCGGCGTCCAGCTTGGTGACCGCCTCCTCCTTCGTGCCGCCGCCGATGTCGACGCCGAGCACTGTGGTGCCCTTGGGGACCTCGGAGTGGTTCAGCAGGAGCCCGGCGCCGTAGGCGATGCCGAGCAGCACGATCGCGGCCACGCCGAGGAGGACCAGCTTGGAGCGGCCCTTCTTCGCGGGGGCGGGTGCGGGAGGCGTCGGCGCGGGGCGCGCGGCGGAGCGGCCGGGCACGGGCGCGCCCGGGCCGCCGGGGCCGCCTGGTCCGTCGGCGAACGGGTCGCCGGAGCCGCCGGTGGCGCCCGGGCCGCCGGGGAAGGGACCGCCCGGGAACGGGCCGCCGGGGCCGCCCGGGCCGCCCGGCCTGCCCGGGAACGTCGAGCGGGGCTCGCTGGGCACCACGGGGATGCCGCTGGTCAGCGTGTCGCCCGAGACGTGGCCGCCGGGGCCGGAGTCGGGCGCCGGGGACTGCGGCGTGAGGATCGCGGTGTCGTCGGAGAGCCGGGGCGGTACGCCGCCGGGGGCGCCCGGGACCATCGGGCCGGGGCCGCCGAGTCCGGGGACGCCGTCGAGGTTGGGGGTCAGGGCCGAGGTGCCGGTGACCGGGCCCGTCGTGGGGCCGGACGGGCCGGGCGAACCGGGCGTACGGATTCCGGGGTCGGGCGTGGAGCGCGGGCCCGCGCCGGGGGGCTCCGTGCTGTAGCCGTCCAAGGCGCTGCCGGAGCCGCCGGGGCCGGGGAAACCGGAACCGGAGGGGCCGGGGCCGTCACCGGGGCGCGGCGCGGCGTCCGAGAAGTACGGCAGGTCGGGACGCGGCCGGCCGGCGTCGTCGGGCCCGCCACCGGGACCCGCCGAACCCGCACCGGGCGCCCCGCCGGAACCCGGCGCACCGCCCGTACCGGAAGCAGGTGCGGGCGCCGGTGCCGGGCTCTTGCGCGGGGCGAACCAGTCGCTGCCGCTCTTCGCCTTGGCCGGCTCGTCCGCGGAGGCGGAGGACGGCTCGGTGGAGCTGCCGCCGTCCCGGGGCTGCGCGGGAGACGGGGAGGCCGGGCCGCCGGACGCACCGGTTCCGGCCGACGCGCCGGCCGTCAGGCCCGACGGCGCGGACGGTGGCGTGCCGGGGCGCGAGGTGCTGCCGGTGCGCTCCCCGTCGGGGCGGCCGGTGGCGATGTCGCTCTCGGCCATCGGCGTACGCATCACGACCGGCGGGATGGGACGCGACCCGGGGATGTTGATCCGGATGCGCGTCGTCAGCGTCGTCTCGGTCTTCGGCTCTTCGGGCCGGGGCGGATCGACGGATTCCGGGGTCTCGTCCGAGCCGGCCGGCGACGAATACTGGCGGGATCCGTACGGCGGCGTACCCGACGGGTACGCGGCTCCACCGCGCCCCTGGGGCCCGGAGGACGAACTGTCAGTTTCACGACTCAAAGCAGGTTCTCCCGATTGGCTCCGCCGCCCGTACTTCCCCCATGCCGCAGGCCAGGGGACGGCTCGGCGCGCGCACCACCATACTGGCCGCCGCCGTAGGACACTCCGCGACCGGGAGAAACCTCCACCTCGGCATCACACCTGTGGGGGGCATTCCGGGCGCGGACTTAGCACTTCAGATACCGGACCGGCCGTTACGGGTGGCTGATTGCGGCACTTTGGAGGTGGTGGCGCACATCACAGCGACGGCGGTTCCGCCGAGCATGAAGAGCACCAGGCCGAGTTCGTCGCCGAAGACGTAGTCGCCTTCCGGCCGGCCGGACAGCAGAAGGAACACGGTGATGAACCAGCCGACCGCGGGCGCGAGTGCGCCGATCTGGGTGCCGGTCAGGATCCGGCCGCCGTAGAAGAGGCCCGCCGACCCGGCCAGCGCGATGATCAACCCGCCCGGGAACCAGGCCGCTTGGACGAGCGTCCCGGCGAGAGCGACCAGGGCGCCGAGCACCGCGAGCCCGAAGTAGGCCGCGATCCGGGCCGGGTTCGGCCGGGCGGTGAAGCCGGTGGACTCGGGCACCCGGGGCGGGGCGTTGGTACGTGGTGCGTTGCTGCTGGGGGCCTTACCGCGCGCGCCGGCGCGCGGCCGGTCCGTGCGCGGTCCTTGGGCGCGGTCACGGCCCTTGCCGGAGTTCGTGCTCATGCGCCCGCCTCCGGCAACCCCGCGAACAGGTCGTCCTCCCGCGCTCCCCCGCCGGCCCCCGGAACGCCCCGCACCAGCTGGTAGCACTCCGCCGTCAGCAGCGGCTGGCCCAGGTCGTTGGAGAGGGCGAAGAAGGCGTCCTCGCCGCCCACCACGATCTGGGTCGCGTGGGCGCGCATCGCCGCCGCCTTCGCCCCGGCGTACGCCGAGCCGTCGATCTCCGCCGTGATCGCGTCGCCGCCGACCACGCCCGGGACGTCGTCCACCGCCGCGATGCCAGGGAAGGTGTCCGGGGCCGTGGCGCGCAGGTGGTCGAAGGCGGCCTCCAGGACGGTCCGCTCCACCCGGTTCCAGTAGATCTTGGCGATGGTGTGCGGGGCGCCGGTCCCGTACGCCGGGTCGGCGGCCAGGTCCGCGGCGCGCATCGCGACCCGGTGGGCCTGGATGTGGTCGGGGTGGCCGTAGCCGCCGTCGGGGTCGTAGGTGACCAGGACCTGGGGGCGGACCTCCCGGATGACCTCCACGAGGGGGGCGGCCGCCTCGTCCACCGGGGTGGCCCAGAAGGCGCCGGGGCGCTCGTTCTGCTCGGTGCCCATCATCCCGGAGTCGCGGAACCGGCCCGCGCCGCCGAGGAAGCGGTGGTCGGTGACGCCGAGCTCCTTCATCGCCGCCGCCAGCTCCCCCACGCGGTGGGGGCCGAGGACGTCGTCGCGGTCGGCGGCGAGGCGGGCGAGGGCGGGCGGGATGACCTCGCCCTCCTCGCCCAGCGTGCACGTCACCAGCGTGACGTGGGCGCCCTCGGCCGCGTACCTGGCCATGGTGGCGCCGTTGTTGATCGACTCGTCGTCCGGGTGCGCGTGCACCAGCAGCAGACGGCGGGCGGGGAGGTCCTTCATGGGGACCACCCTACGAGCCCGGCGGACCCCGGTGTCCCCCGCTCCCCGCCGACCGCGTCAACGGCGGGCGTACGGGGGCGGAAAGCGGGTACACGCGGTCGGGAAGCAGGCACACGCGGTCGGAAGGCGCGTACACACGGTCAGAACTTGATGCTCCCGATCATCCCCGCAACGTTGGACGTCAGGTCCGAGATGGTCGGCGCCACGGACGAACTCGCGATGTAGAACCCCAGCAGCATGCAGACCACCGCGTGTCCGCCCTTCAGTCCGGATTTCCGGATCAGCAGGAAGACGATGATCGCCAGCAGCACCACCGCCGAAATCGAGAGCGCCACGGCGGTTCACCTCCATCAGTACGGTCGGGACGGGGACACGGGGATATCCAGAGCCGATGGGTTCTTACCCACCGAGCGCTACGGATCATAACTATCCGTGCCAACGCATTGATCGGGGCACAGCAGCACGAGGGGCGCACGGACCGCTGCCTCCATTTGCCGGTCGGGCTAAGTTCGGGGCCATGACCTCACCGAAGCTGTCCTTTCCCCGCCAGCACGCACGGACCCAGCGGTTCACTCTCGGCGCACCGCGCGCCTTCACCGTCTCACCGGATGAGACGCGCGTGATCTTCCTGCGTTCCACCTCGGGCACCGACCGGACCAACCGGCTGTGGGTGCTCGATCCGGCCTCCGGCGAGGAGCGGCTGGTCGCCGATCCGGAGGCGCTGCTGGGCGGTTCGGCTGAGCGGCTGTCGCCGCAGGAGCGGGCCCGGCGCGAGCGGACCCGTGAGGGGTCGGCCGGAATCGTGTCCTACGCGGTGGACGCGGCGGCCGAGCTGGCCGCGTTCGCCCTGTCCGGAAAGGTGTACGTGGCCGAGCTGCGGGCCGGTACGGCGCGGGCGCTGCCGGTGCCGGGTCCGGTGATCGACCCGCGGCCCTCCCCCGACGGGCGCCTCATCGCGTACGTCTCCAAGGGCGCGCTGCGGGTCGTGGGCGCCGAGGGCCAGGAGGACCGGGCGCTGGCGGAGCCGGAGGACCCCCATGTCACCTACGGGCTGGCCGAGTTCATCGCCGCCGAGGAGATGCACCGCTTGCGGGGCTTCTGGTGGTCGCCGGAGTCGGACCGGCTGCTGGTGGCGCGGGCCGACGACAGCCCCGTACAGCGGTGGTTCATCGCCGATCCCGCGCATCCGGAGCGCAAGCCGGCCGAGGTGGCCTATCCGGCGGCGGGGACGCCCAACGCCGAGGTGAGGCTCTTCGTGGTGGACCTGGAGGGGGCCCGTACGGAGGTGGTCTGGGACCGGGCGGCGTTCCCGTACCTGGCGCAGGTCCACTGGTCCTCCGCCGGCGCTCCGCTGCTGCTCGTGCAGGCCCGTGACCAGCGCAGCCAGCGGTATCTGGCGGTGGACCCGGAGTCCGGTGAGACCCGGATCGTCCATGTCGACGAGGACCCGGTGTGGCTGGATCTGTTCGGCGGGGTGCCCGCGTGGGCGCCGGACGGACGGCTCGTGCGGATCGCGGACGAGGGGGGCGCGCGGGTGCTGGCGGTCGGCGACCGGCTGCTGACCGGGGCGCAGTTGCACCTCCAGGCGGTGCTGGACATCGGTGAGTCCGACATCCTCGTCTCCGCCGTGGCGGGCGAGGAGGCGGCGGCGCCGGAGATCGGCGAGAGCCATGTGTACCGGGTCAACGAGCTGGGAATCGAGCGGATTTCCGAAGGGGTGGGTGTGCACTCCGCCGTCCGCTCGGGCGACCTGACCGTACTGGTCTCGGCCACCCCGGACGCGCCCGGATCCGCCGCCTGGGTCGTCCGGGACGGCAAGCGGCTGGTCCGGATCGCGAGCCACGCCCAGGAGCCGGTGCTCGCTCCGCGGGTCACGCTCACCGAGGGGGGCGCACGGCGGATTCCGTGCGCCGTGCTGCTTCCGTCGGAGTACCAGGAATCGGATGGTCCGCTTCCGGTCCTGATGGATCCGTACGGTGGACCGCACGGCCGCCGGGTGGTCGCCACCCACAACGCGCACCTCACCTCGCAGTGGTTCGCGGACCAGGGCTTCGCGGTGATCGTGGCGGACGGGCGCGGCGCGCCGGGCCGCTCGCCCGCCTGGGAGAAGGCCGTACGGGACAACCTGGTGCTGACCATGGAGGACCAGGTCGAGGCGTTGCTCGGGCTCGCCGAACGCTTCCCGCTCGACCTGTCCCGGGTGGCGATCCGCGGCTGGTCCTTCGGCGGCTATCTGGCGGGGCTCGCCGTGCTGCGACGGCCCGACGTCTTCCACGCGGCGGTCGTGGGGGCCCCGGTGACGGACCAGCGGCTCTACGACACCCACTACACCGAGCGCTATCTCGGCGACCCGGCCCAGCAGCCCGAGGTGTACGCGTACAACTCGCTGATCACGGACGACGGTCTCTCCGAGGCCGCCGAACAGGTGCGGCCCATGATGATCGTGCACGGGCTCGCGGACGACAACGTGGTGGTCGCGCACGCCCTGCGGCTCTCCTCGGCGCTGCTGGCGGCCGGGCGGCCGCACGAGGTGCTGCCGCTGAGCGGGGTGACGCACATGACGCCCCAGGAACAGGTGGCGGAGAACCTGCTGCTGCTCCAGGTGGACTTCCTCAAGCGGTCGCTGGGGCTGACCGGCGCCTGAGACCCCAACCGGCCGGGGCGACAAGACGACGCCCCGGCCGGTCCACGGCACCCGCACGGCCGTACGTTGTCCAGCATGCGGCGTCCGTATATCGGTGTGACGACGGTCAAGTTGCCTGCCTGTTAACGGATCCGGCGGTGGTTCGGGAGGTGACGGGCGATAGGTTTCTGCACTGATCGTCGCACTGATCACCACATCACCCGCACGGGGGAAACACCTTGACCAGGAACATCCATGGGCCGCTGCTCCTCGCCGCCGCCCTGACCGCCTGTACGGCCCTCCTCGCCGGCTGCGGTGGGAGCGGCTACAACCTCTCCACACCTCCCTTCTCGGGCAGCCCGGCGTGCGACACGCTCACCGGCGAACTCCCCGACCAGTTGGGCGGCTTCGACCTGGAGAGATCGGATGTGACCGGCGCCGCCGCCTGGGGGGACGGCGACGTCATCGTCTACTGCGGGATGCCCGAGCCCGAGGCCGGTGGTGACTGCTTCGACGAGGGCGGCGTCGACTGGGTCGCCCAGCCGCCGGCGGACGACCGGACCGCGAAGATGTTCTCCACCCAGGGCCGCGACCCCGGCGTCCAGGTCCGGCTCCGCAACGAGACCACCGACGCCTCGGCCGTGCTCTCGGCGCTCGGCCCGGCCGTGAAGTCCATCGAGGTCCGCGAGCCCTGCGCCGCCGCCGAGAGCTGAGCCGGTGCCGCGGGCCGGGGGTAGGCCCGGAGGGGGCCGCGCCTCAGACCTTCGGCGGCCCCTCCGGCCCGCCAGCGCCCGCCCCGCCCGGCTCCTCCCCCGGCTCCCCCACGTCCTCCACCCGCCGGCCACGCGTCGTCGTCCCGGGCGCCTCGACATCCGGCCCCTGCGAACGCCCCGGCGTCTCCAGCTCCCCCTCCTGCGGCACCACCTGCTTCTCCTCCGCGAAGTGGCACGCCGAGTCGTGCCGGGCCGGGGTGTCCACCAGCCGGAACTCCGCCGGGACCGCCAGCAGCGGCACCTCCAGCTCGCACCGCTCCTGCGCCTTCCAGCAGCGGGTGCGGAAGCGGCAGCCCGAGGGGATGTTGGCGGGCGAGGGCACATCGCCGTGCAGGATGATCCGCTCCCGGTGCGCGCGGGCCTCCGGGTCCGGGACCGGGACGGCGGAGAGCAGCGCCTGCGTGTACGGGTGGGTCGGGTGGTCGTAGATCTCCGCGTCGGAGCCGATCTCCACGATCCGGCCGAGGTACATCACGCCGACCCGGTCGGAGATGTGCCGCACGATGGAGAGATCGTGGGCGATGAAGACGAAACTCAGGCTGAACTCCGCCTGGAGCCGGTCCAGCAGGTTGACGACCTGGGCCTGTACGGAGACGTCGAGCGCGGAGACCGGCTCGTCGGCGACGATGATCTCCGGGTTGAGCGCGAGGCCGCGGGCGATCCCGATGCGCTGGCGCTGGCCGCCGGAGAACTGGTGCGGGTACCGGTTGATGTACTCCGGGTTGAGCCCGACCACGTCCAGCAGGTCCTGCACCTTCTGGCGCCGGCTGCCCTTGGGGGCGACCTCGGGGTGGATCTCGTACGGCTCCCCGATGATGTCGCCGACCGTCATGCGCGGGTTCAGCGAGGTGTAGGGGTCCTGGAACACCATCTGGATGTTGCGGCGTACGGCCTTCAGAGCCCGGCCGGAGAGCTTCGCGATGTCCTCGCCCTTGTAGCGGATGGCCCCGGCCGTGGGCCTCTCCAGGTGGACGAGCATGCGCGCGACCGTGGACTTGCCGCAGCCGGACTCCCCCACGATGCCGAGCGTCTCGCCCGCGTGCAGGTCGAAGTCGACGCCGTCGACGGCCCGGACCGCGCCGACCTGGCGCTTGAAGAGGATGCCCTGGGTCAGCGGGTAGTGCTTGGCGAGGTCCCGCACTTCGAGGATCGGCTCGCCTTCGACGTACGGCCGTGTGCCCTCACCCGCCTTGGACAGCAGGGTCGAGCCGGCCGCGTTCCCCGTCCGGTCAGCGTCCATCGAGCGTCTCCTTCCAGAAGTGGCAGGCGCTCCGGCGCTGTTCGTCCACCTCGTAGAGCGGCGGCACGTCGGTGCGGCACACGTCCCTGGCCATCGGGCAGCGGGGGTTGAACGCGCAGCCGGGCGGGATGTGCAGCAGGTTGGGCGGCAGGCCCTTGATCGCGTACAGCTCCTGCCCCTTCTGGTCCAGGCGCGGGATCGACTGGAGGAGGCCCTTGGTGTACGGGTGGGCGGGCGCCTTGTAGATCTCGTGGACGGGGGCGGTCTCCACGATCCGGCCCGCGTACATCACCGCGATCTTGTCGGCCACGTCCGCGACGACGCCGAGGTCGTGGGTGATCAGGATGAGCCCCATGTTCAGCTCGCGCTGGAGCTCGGCGAGCAGGTCCATGACCTGGGCCTGGACGGTGACGTCGAGGGCGGTGGTGGGCTCGTCCGCGATGATCAGGGACGGCTCCAGGGCCAGCGCCATGGCGATCATGATGCGCTGGCGCATCCCGCCGGAGAACTGGTGGGGATACTGGCCGACCCGCTCCTTCGCCGCCGGGATGCGCACCCGGTCCATCAGCTCGACCGACTTGGCCCGGGCGTCCTTGCGGGACATCCCGCGGTGGACGACGTACATCTCGCCGAGCTGTTCGCCCACGGTGAGGACCGGGTTCAGCGACGAGAGCGCGTCCTGGAAGATCATGGCCATCTCCTGGCCGCGGATCTTGCGCCGCTCCTCCCCCTTGAGCTTCAGCAGGTCCTGGCCCTTGAAGACGATCTCGCCGCCGGAGATCTTCCCGGGCGGCATGTCGAGGATGCCCATGACGGCCTGGGCGGTGACGGACTTGCCGGAGCCGGACTCCCCGAGGACGGCGAGCGTCTCGCCTTCGGCCACCGAGTAGTTGACCCCGTTGACGGCCTTGGCCACACCCTCGCGGGTGTGGAACTCCACGTGCAGATCGCGCACTTCGAGCAACATGGCAACCGGCTCCTCAGCGCAGCTTGGGGTCGAGGGCGTCGCGCACCGCGTCGCCGAGCATGATGAAGGCGAGCACGGTGATCGCTAGCGCCCCGGCGGGCCAGAGCAGCATGTGCGGGGCGTTGCGGATGTAGTTGGCGGCGGCGGAGATGTCGATGCCCCAGGAGACGGCCGGGTCCTTCAGGCCGACCCCGAGGAAGGACAGGGTCGCCTCCAGCGAAATGTACGTACCGAGCGCGATGGTCGCCACGACGATGACGGGCGCGATGGCGTTCGGGGTGATGTGACGCAGCAGCATCCGGGAGTTGGAGGCGCCGAGCGCGCGGGCCGCCTGGACGTAGTCGTTCTGTTTGGCGGTGATCACCGAGCCGCGGGCGATACGGGCGATCTGTGGCCAGCCGAGCAGGATGATGAAGCCGACGACGGGCCAGACGGTGGAGCTGGTGACGACGGAGAGGAAGACCAGGCCGCCGAGGACGACGGGGATGCCGAAGAAGACGTCGGTGAGGCGGGAGAGGATCGAGTCCCACCAGCCGCCGAAGAAGCCCGCGAGCCCGCCGAGCAGGGAGCCGAGGAGGGCGACGCCGAGGGTGGCGCAGACGCCGACAGTGACCGAGGTGCGGGTGCCGTAGACGACCCGGGTGTAGACGTCTCGGCCCTGCGGGTCGAAGCCGAAGGGGTGGCCGGGCTCGGAGCCCTTCTGGGCGTCGTCCAGGTTGGCCTGGAGCGGGTCGCCGCTCGCGATGAGCGAGGGCCAGATCGAGATGATCACCAGGAAGAGGATGACCAGCGAGGAGATGATGAAGACGGGGTTGCGCCGCAGGTCGCGCCAGGCGTCCGACCAGAGGCTGCGCGGTTTGCCGGCCGGTCCGGTGCCCTCGGGCCCGCCCGGGGTCTTCTCCAGGCTGGTGCCCTCCTCCATGGCGAGGTCCGTCGCGCCACCGGCGCCCGCCTGGGAGATCGCTTCGTCCGGGGTCTGCGGCTCAGGCATAGCGGATCCTCGGGTCGAGTACGGCGTACAGGAGGTCGACGATCAGGTTGGCCGCCAGGAAGACGAGGACCAGGATGGTGACGAACCCGACGACGGTCTGGGAGTTCTGGCGCAGGATGCCCTGGTAGAGCTGGTAGCCGACCCCGTGGATGTTGAAGATCCGCTCGGTGACGATGGCTCCGCCCATCAGGGCGCCCACGTCCGTACCGATGAAGGTGACGACGGGGATCAGGGAGTTGCGCAGCAGGTGCCGGACGACGACCCGGCGCCGGGGCAGGCCCTTGGCGACGGCGGTGCGTACGTAGTCGGCGCGGGCGTTCTCGGCGATCGAGGTCCGGGTGAGCCGGGTGACGTAGGCGAGCGAGACCGAGGCGAGGACGAGGCCGGGGACGAGGAGTTCGTCGAAGGTGGGGTCCGGGGAGACCGAGGGCTTGATGATGCCCCACTTGACGCCGAGGAGGAGCTGGAGCAGCAGGCCGGTGACGAAGGTCGGGACGGCGATGACGACCAGGGTCAGGATGAGGACCGTGGTGTCGACGGGGCGGCCGCGTCGCAGGCCGGTGACGACGCCGAGGCTGATGCCGATGACGATCTCGAAGACGATCGCGACGATGGTGAGCCGGATCGTGATGGGGAAGGCGGTGGCCATCAGCTCGGTGACCTTCTGCCCGTTGAACGCGGTGCCGAAGTCGCCGGTGAACAGGTTCCCCATGTACGTCAGGTATTGCTGCCAGACCGGCTTGTCGAGGCCGAACTCGGAGCGCAGCTGGGCGGCGGTGGCCGGATCGCACTGGCGGTCGCCGCAGAGGCCCGCGATGGGGTCGCCCATCACGTTCACCATGAGGAAGATCAGCAGCGTGGTGCCGAAGAAGACGGGGATCATCTGCAGCAGCCGCCGGATCACATAACGTCCCATGAGGGGCTCCGGGGGTCGGGGGGTGCCTTGTCGGTCAGGCCGGACGGGCGGAGTGGCTGATGGGTTCGGGGGCCGGGGCGCGTCAGGCGCCCCGGCCCCCTGCCTCAGCGGGTCAGTTGACCGTGATCTCCGTGTAGACCGGCACGCTGAACGGGTTCAGCTCCACATTGCTGACCCGCTCCGAGTAGCCCGCGCTGCCGTTCTGGTACCAGAGCGGGATGGAGGGCATCTGCTCGACGAGGACCTTCTCCGCGTCCTGGAAGGTGGTGATGGCCTTCGCCTTGTCGGTCTCGGCGTTAGCCTGGTCGACCAGGTCGTCGAAGTCCTTGTTGGTCCACTTGCCGTCGTTGGACGGGGCGTTGGTGTAGTAGAGCGGCTGCAGGAAGTTCTGGATCAGCGGGTAGTCCATCTGCCAGCCCGCGCGCCAGGGGCCCGTCATCTTCTGGGTCGAGACCTGGTTGCGGAAGTCGGCGAAGGTGCCGACCGCACCGCCGACGCAGGCCTGGTTGTTGCCCATGACGTTGTTGATGCTGTTGCAGACGGCGTCGACCCACTCCTTGTGGGAGCCGGTGTCCGCGTTGTACGAGATCTTCAGCTGGCCGCCCGGGATGCCGCCGCCCTCGTCGATCAGCTTCTTGGCCTCGGCCTTGTTGTACGTGCACTCCTTGCCGCAGAGCCCTTCCTTGAAGCCGCCGTCCTCGCCGAGGACCGGGGAGGTCCAGTCGGTCGCGGGGGTGCGGGTCTTCTGGAAGATCTGGTCGGTGATCTGCTTCCGGTTGATCGCCATGGAGAGGCCCTGGCGCACCTTGCGGGCGTTGTCGGTGTCCCACTCCTTGTCGTAGAACGGGAAGGAGAGGGTCTGGATGATGCCGGCGGGGGTGTTGATGTACCGGTCGCCGAGGTCCTGCTCCACGTTACGGAGCTGGGAGGCGGGCACGTCGTCGACCAGGTCGAGGTTGCCCGAGGTCAGGGAGGTGTAGGCGGTGTTGTTGTCGGTGAAGACCTTGAGGTCGACGCCGCCGTTCTTCGCCTTGTCGTCTCCCGGGTAGTCGTCCCAGCGGCGCAGGTTCATCGACGAGCCCTTGGCGTACGAGTCGATGGTGTACGGGCCGTTGCCGATGGGCTTGGAGAGCCAGGCGTCGTGGTCCTCGTAGAACGCCTTGGGCAGCGGGGCGAAGGCCGCGTAGCCGAGGGTGTCGGGCCAGAGGGAGAACTTCTGGCTGAGCTTGGCGGTGAAGGTCAGCTCGTCGACGACCTTGAGGCCGGAGAGCGCCTCGGCGGAGGCCGAGCCGGACTCGGGGTGGACCTTGTCGTACCCCTCGATGTACTGGAAGAAGTAGGCGTTCTTCTGGTTGTTCTTCAGCGCCGCGCCGTAGTTCCAGGCGTCCACGAAGGATTTGGCGGTGACCTTCTCGCCGTTGGAGAAGGTCCAGCCGTCCTTGATCTTGATCGTGAAGTTCTGGGCGTCGCTGGAGTCGATGGACTCGGCGAGCATGTTCTGCGCCTCGCCGGTCTTGGGGTCGTACCGGATGAGCCCCCGGAAGACCATGTCGAGGACCTTGCCGCCCTGCACCTCGTTGGTGTTCGCGGGCTCCAGCGGGTTCTGCGGGTCGCCCCAGGAGGAGCTGACGATCCCGTCGGCGCCGCTGCCGCCGCTGTCGTCGCCTCCGCCGCCACAGGCCGTCGCGGCGAGGGCGACGGTCACCGCACATGCGGCCCACCTGGTCCGTGTGGCTCCGCGCATGAAGTGCCTCCTAGAGTCATCGAGTAGCTCAATGCCTCATATCACCCCATACCACCACATACCGCATGCGGGCTTACCCCGTCCGTGGAGCGCCCGGCCGGGCGACCGGGCCCCGCGGACGCCCGATCGGCACTCCCGACGGCCGCGGGCACCCGACGGGAGTGCTCATTTTCGGAATGGACGCTTCACCCCCTTACCGAATACGGAGCAAAGCATTCCGAGAGCCGCTTCGGCAATTGCCGTCGAGGGAAAAGAAGTTAGCTCAATTCTTGCTCAACTTCTCCCCACAGCAGCGCAGTTCGGACCAGAGTTGTCGCCGACAGGCCAGCCACTGATCGGCCGGCCAACTCACGGGGAGTTTCACGCATGAGACGCATCATCAGCATTGCCCTCTCCACTGCCGTACTCAGCGGCGGCTTCGTCGCCCTGGCGTCTCCCGCCAGCGCCGCCTGCGACGACACGGGTACGAAGTTCTCCATCATCAACAAGAAGACCGTGTGGAAGAACACCAACCTCCACAGCGACTGGGGCAAGCCCGGCGTCACCCTCAGGTACGACAAGACCAAGTCGGCCACACTGAGCGCCTCGGGAACGGCCGAGGTCGGCGCCGACGCCGGAGTGATCTTCGCCAAGGCGAGTGCGTCGTTCGGCGTCACGGTCGGCAAGAGCTGGACCAAGGGCGACACCTGGAGCTACTCGGCCACGGTCAAGAAGAAGAAGGGCAAGACCCGGGGCCGCCTGATGATGCAGCACGAGGCCAAGCAGTTCACCGCACACAAGTACAAGGTGTTCACCGGTGCCGGGGGCGCCTGCAAGACCAAGACGGTTTACAAGAAGAAGCTCACGGCTCCGGTGAAGAAGGACCGGCAGAACCTGTGGGGCATTCAGTACGCCTGATTTGCTCCGGAGCGGCTACGGTTTGGCCCGACTGGTCAGAAATTCTGACTGCATCGAAATTCTGACCGGCCCGGATTTCTGCTCATTTCGCCCCGCTGGAATTCAACCGGCGGGGCGAAGTGCTGTCCGGCCTCAAGAAACTCAGAGCCTGGAGAAACTCGTAGCCTTGAGAAGCTCGGAAAGCGAGCGCGAGAACGCACGACCGCCCGGTCACCACAGAGGTGACCGGGCGGTCGTGCGGGGCGACGCGCCGAAGCGCCGTCCGCCTCAGTGCTTCGCGTCCTGCTCCTCCTCCAGCGCGACGAGCGCCGGGTCCATGACCACGTCCTCGTCCCGGGCCTCCGTGGTCGGGTCCTCGGGGAAGTGGCAGGCCGTGAGGTGACCGGCCCGGTTGCCGCCGATCTGGACGAGCGGGGGCTCCTCCGTCGCACACTTGTCCTGCGCCTTCCAGCAGCGCGTGCGGAAGCGGCAGCCGGAGGGCGGCATGATCGGGGAGGGCACGTCGCCCTCGAGCCGGATGCGCTCCTTGGCCCCGGTGTCGACGTTCGCCTCGGGCACGGCCGAGAGCAGGGCGTGGGTGTACGGGTGCCGGGGGCGGTTGTACAGGGAGTCGCGGTCGGCGACCTCCACCACCTTGCCCAGGTACATCACGGCGACGCGCTCGGAGAAGTGCCGGACGATCGCCAGGTCGTGCGCGATGAAGACGAACGCGATGCCCATCTCCCGCTGCACCTTCTGCAGAAGGTTGACCACCTGGGCCTGGATCGAGACGTCGAGGGCCGAAACCGGCTCGTCGGCGATGATCAGCTTCGGCTTCAGGGCGAGAGCACGGGCGACGCCGATGCGCTGGCGCTGGCCGCCGGAGAACTCGTGCGGGAAGCGGTTGTAGTGCTCGGGGTTCAGACCGACGAGCTCCAGCAGCTCCCGCACCCGGGCCTCGCGGCCCCCCGGAGGCTTGATGCCGTTGACCTCCATCGGGCTCTTGATGATGGTGCCGACGGTCTGCCGCGGGTTGAGCGAGGAGTACGGGTCCTGGAAGATCATCTGGATCTCGGACCGGATGGGCGCGAGTTCCTTGCGGCTGGCGTGCGTGATGTCCTGGCCCTGGTAGGTGATCTTCC
This sequence comes from Streptomyces cyaneofuscatus, assembly GCF_033109485.1. Taxonomy (NCBI): domain Bacteria; kingdom Bacillati; phylum Actinomycetota; class Actinomycetes; order Kitasatosporales; family Streptomycetaceae; genus Streptomyces; species Streptomyces cyaneofuscatus. Next base: position 2,655,228 of record NZ_CP137002.1, read on the forward strand.
CGCCGGTGGGCTCCAGCAGCCGGGTCATCATGCGGCCGGTGGTCGACTTGCCGCAGCCCGACTCACCCACGAGGCCCAGGCTCTCGCCCTCGTACACCGTGAGGTCGATGCCGTCGACCGCCTTCACGGCGCCGACCTTGCGCTTGATCGGGAACCCCCCGTAGATCGGGAAGTGCATGGCCATCTTCTCGACGGTGAGCAGCTCGCGGCGCTCGCCGGCCTTCTCCGTGGTGCCCTGCTGATCCGGCAGGGCGACGTTGTTACTCATGTCTCTGCGTCTCCCTAGCCGAGCCGAGGCTTGATCTGGTCGATGAAGATGGACTGCTTCTCCCCCTGGGTGAGGTGGCACGCGGCGCCTCTGCCCTCGGGGAGCATGGGCCTCTCGCCGCTGCACAGGGAGCCCTCGACGCGGTCGGTGAACGCGCACCGCGGGTGGAAGGGGCAGCCGGTCGGCCGGTTGAGGAGGCTCGGCGGCGATCCGGGGATCGGCACGAGCTCCTCGCTGATGTCGCCCCCCAGGCGGGGCATCGAGCTCAGCAGTCCCCAGGTGTAGGGGTGCTGCGGGGCCCGGAGGACCTCGCTGACGCTGCCGCGCTCCACGGCCCGGCCCGCGTACATCACGAGCAGGTCGTCCGCCATGTTGGCGATGACGCCGAGGTCGTGCGTGATGAAGATGATCGCGGAGCCGAACTCCTGCTGGAGGTCCTTGAGCAGGTCCAGGATCTGCGCCTGCACGGTCACATCGAGCGCGGTGGTCGGCTCGTCGGCGATCAGCAGGTCGGGGTCGCACATCAGCGCCATGGCGATCATCGCGCGCTGGCGCATACCGCCGGAGAACTGGTGCGGATAGTCGTCGAAGCGCGTCGCGGGCTGCGGAATGCCGACCTTGGTGAGCATCTCGATGGCGCGTGCCTTCGCCTCCTTCTTGGAGGCGCCCATGTGCTTGCGGAACGGCTCGGAGAGCTGACGGCCCACGGTGTAGTAGGGCGACATCGCGGTCAGCGGGTCCTGGAAGATCATCGCGACCTTGTTGCCGCGAAGCCTCTCCATCTCCTTCTCGGAGGACTTCAGGAGGTCCTTGCCCTCCAGCAGGATCTCCCCCTCGACCTGGGAGCTCTGCGGGTTGTGCAGCCCCAGGACGGCGAGGTTGGTCACGGACTTGCCGGAGCCCGACTCTCCGACGATTCCGAGCGTCTTGCCGCGTTCGACGTCGAAGGAGAGCCCGTCGACCGCCTTGACGATGCCGTCCTCGGTGGAGAACCGCACCCGCAGGTCGCGTACCGAGAGGAAGCCCTCGGGCCCGGTCGGGGCCGGCTTGTCCTCGGTCTTGGTGAGTGTGGTCACGGTCGTTCTCCTAGGCGAGGCGCACGCGCGGGTCGATGTAGGCGTAGGCGAGGTCCACGACGATGTTCAGGAGCAGGATGAAGAAGGCTCCGAACAGCATCACGCCCATGGTCAGCGGAAGGTCCTTGGTCAGCGAGGACTCCACTGCCAGGCGCCCGATGCCTGCGAGGTCGAAGGTGAACTCGGTGACCACACCGCCGGCGAGAAGTCCGCTGAGGTCCATGCCGAGGATGGTGACGATCGGGGCCAGCGAACCGCGCCAGGCGTACCGGAAGAACACGTATCTGGCCGGCATGCCCTTGGCACGAGCCGTACGGACGTGCTCCTCCTGGAGCTGCTCGATCATCGTGGAGCGCGACATACGAGTGTACTGCGCGGTGAAGATGGTCGCCATGACGGCCCACGGCAGCAGCAGCCCGACGGCCCATCCGACCGGGTCATCGGTGAACGGGATGTACTTCGGGTTCTCCATCCAGCCGGTGCTGTAGACGAAGATGCCGAGGGCGATCGGACCGAGGAAGTAGATCTGGAACGAGCTGAGCAGCATCGACGCACCGCTGACGGTCTTGTCGATCGCGGTGCCGCGCTTCCAGGCGGCGAGCAGACCGGAGCCGAGACCCAGGATCAGGAAGATGACCAGGCCACCGACGGTGAGCGACAGCGTCAGCGGGAAACGGTCCATGATCGAGTCCCACACGAAGTCACCGGTGCTGAAGGACTGACCCAGGCACGGCGCCGAGCAGTGTCCGGTCGCGAAGTCCCGGCCCATGATGATGCCGGACATGAAGTCCCAGAACTGTGCGGTGATCGGCTTGTCGAGGCCGAGGTTCTCGCGGATGACCGCAATGTTCTCCGGCGAACAGTTCTTGCCGCAGGAGAGCTGGGCGAAGTCCTGAGGGATTGTGTAGAACAGGAAGAACGTGAAGGCGCCGATCAGGAACATGATGACGACTGCGCCGGTCAACCTGCGGATGAGGAACTGAAGCATCGCGGGAGGCTGCTCTCTTCGGAAGCGGCGGGTAGTGAGGGGTGGAAGCCCGTGGGGGCGCGCTCCGCCTGGCGCGCGCCCCCACGGGATCAGGCCTGGTTCCTGGTTACGGCTTCTTCAGGAACAGGTCGTTGATGTTGATGTAGCTGGAGTTGGTGCTGTAGCGGGCACCGCCGATGTTGGAACCGAAGAGCTGGAGCTGCTTCGAGTAGTACATCGGAGCCGCCGGGTTGATCTCCTCGACGATGCGGTGGTGCGCCTCTTCCCACGTCTTCGCGGCCTGCTCGGGCTCCTCGGTGAGGGCCTTCTGGATGAGCTCGTTGACCTTGGCGTCGTTGATGTGGGAGTAGTTCGACGCGCCGTCGGCGATCAGCGAGCCGTCGTAGACGGGCGTGATCACCGTGGACGGCGAGGACCAGTCCTGGCCCCAGCCGGTGGCGTAGAGGTCGAAGCCGTTGTCGAGCTTGCCGATCTGCTCGTAGAAGCTCGCGGAGTCGATCTCCTTGGCCTGGATGTCGAAGCCGAGCTTGCCCAGCGTGTCCTTGATGATGACCTGCTGCTTCTGGCCACGCGGCGTGTTGGAGTAGGCGTAGGTGAGCTTGGTGCCCTCCTTGACGCCCGCTTCCTTGATGAGCTCCTTGGCCTTGGCCAGGTCACCGTTGGGCTTCTTCTGCTTGCCGAACGGGTCGTAGTTCGGGTCGTAGCCGGGCAGCGTCGGGGCCATCAGACCACCGGCGATCTCACCGCCGTACTTACCACCGTCGGTCTGGACGATGGCCGCGTTCGGGAGCGCGTACGTGATGGCGTCACGGATCTTCTTGTCCTTGACGCGGTCCATGTTGAAGTTCAGCTGCCACACGTAGGGCTGGTAGCCCTTGATCGTGCGCGCGTTGACCTTGGGGTCGCCGACGACGTCCTGGATCTGGGCCGGGTCGACGGAGGTCGTGAACTGGATCGCGTTCTTGGCCTCGCCCTGGTCGGCGATCAGACGCTTGGTCTGGCTGGCCTGCTCGACCGTGCTGGAGAAGTCGTAGCCGTCAACGTACTGGTGGCGCACGGCGTCGGTCTTCGGGTCCCAGTTGGTGTTCTTCACCAGCTTCATGGACTTGCCGGCCTTGTACTCGACCAGCTTGTACGGACCGAGGGCCTTGGGCGCCTTGTCGTACTTCTCCTTCGTGTCCTGCTTCTCGGGCACGATGGCGTAGCCGGCCATGGCCAGAGCCTGCGGGAGGTCCGGCTGGGGCTTCTTGAAGCGGAAGACGACCGTCTTCTCGTCCGGCGTCTCCAGGACGGTGTCCGGGAGGTGCTTGCCCTTGTACGGGCCGTCCGGCAGCGCCTTGCGGTAGTCGGAGCCGGAGAGCCAGGTCTGGACGAACGACGGACCGTCGAAGATGACCTTCGAGTAGAGGCGCTCGATGGTGTGGCGGACGTCGGCGGACGTGATGACGTTGCCGTCCTCGTCCTTGACGCCGTCCTTCAGCGTGTAGGTCCAGGTCTTGCCGCCGTCGGAGGACTTGCCGGAGTCGGTGGCGATGTCACCGACGACCGTCAGGTTGCCCTCGGCGTCCTCCTGGTAGTTCGTCAGCTTGCGGTGGATCAGGTTCGAGAACTGACCGGCGTCGCTGACGTAGATCTGGCCCGGGTCGAGGTGGGTCAGGTCCGACTGGAGGTAGACGTTGATGGTGCCGCCGGGGGTGGCGCCCTTGACGTCCTTCGCGGGTCCGGTGGAGCCGGCCGCGTCGGCGTACTGGACCGGCTTCGACTGGGCGGCGGCGTCTTCCTTGGACTTGGACTGGTCCTTGGTGTTCTTGTTGCCGTTGTCGCCGGAGCAGCCGGTGAGCACCAGCGAGCCGGCCGCGAGGGCGACGATCGCTGCGCGTGCGGAGCGCGTTCTGATGGACTTCATGAGACTCGTGTACCTGCCTGTCGGTTGATATCCAGAAGTGCTGCCTGACCAGCCGGTTGCCCGGCGCGGGGGCGGCAGCCGTCCCCGCACGTGGACGTCATCGTCCGGTCTTGGGGTCGAACGCGTCGCGGACCGAGTCACCGAGAAGGTTGAAGGCCAGGACGAAGATCACCAGGGCGAGGCCCGGGAAGAGCATGAACGCCGGGTCCTGCTCGTAGATCTTGGCGCCGATGGCGAACATCCGGCCCCAGTCCGGTGTCGGCTCGACGAAGCCGACACCGACGAACGAGAGGAAGGCGATGGAGAGGATGGCACTCGGCAGCATGTACGTGCCCTGCACCAGGATCGGGGTCACGATGTTCGGCAGGATCTCCTTGCGGACGATCCGCCAGCGCGAGGCACCGGAGACCTTCGCCGCCTCCACGAACTCCCGCTCACGCAGGGAGAGTACGGAGCTTCGCACCAGACGCGCCATACCCATCCAGCCGAGGAACCACATCACCATGATGATGGCGACGGCACGCAGGTAGGTCGGCGTCTCGTCCGTGGGCGAGACGAACAGCGCCGTCACGACCGGCATGAAGGCGATGAAGAACAGCTGGCTCGGGAAGGCGAGGAAGAAGTCGGTGACCCGACCGAGCCAGTAGTCGACCTTGCCGCCGAAGTAGCCGCTCACCATGCCGATGACGACGCCGGTGCCCACGCTCAGGACCGTCAGGGCGACCGCCATGTAGAGCGAGGTGCGCATGCCGTAGAGCAGCATGGTGAACACGTCACGGCCCAGGGTGGGCTCGACACCGAACCAGAACTCACCGGAGACCCCGCCGAAGGAGCCCGTGGGCATGGCGAAGTCGTCCAGCAGGAAGGGGTACTCCGGCTCCTGCGCGTACAGCGTGTACGGGTTCTTGCCGTAGAGCGACGCGATCACCGGAGCGAGCAGGGCGATGACGAAGTACAGGATCACCACGATCGCCGAGACCACGCCGGTACGGTCGCGCTTGAAGCGCATCCACATCAGCTGCCCCGGAGAGCGGCCGACGGGGGCCTCCGCATCCGCGGCGGTGGTCTTCGCCGCGGGCTTCTCGTCCAAGGCGACAGAGGCCGTGGCGTCCTCGGCCTCAATTGGACTGGTCATGATGTGTCCATTCACAGATGTCGGGTACCGGCGCTCCGTATCGGGTCGCGACGGTCGAGCTGACTGCGCTCGGCGCGTCTCACCTGATGCATGGCGGTCCCCTATGCCATGGATCACCCAGTGGATGACCGCGATGGCATGGCCACCGCCTGATGGAGATCACCTCAGGCGGCGCAGCCGGGAAGGAGCGCCGACAGGAGTGGATTGCACTCCCAGGAACGCGGGTTGAGCGGTTCGGACGGGCCGAGGAACGTCAGCCGAAGCTGACGGCGGGGCCGGGCGATACTCGATGAACGAAACCGGCCTGGCACATCGTCCAGGACGTCGCACCCCCACAGGTGCTCAGCGCACCGCGCATGGGTTCCTCCTCGTGAGTCCACGTAAACAGTTCTGGTACCTGCCGTCCGTCGACACCCCTGCAGACGGAAAGAGCGGTACCCCGTGCGCTCGTGAGTCGACACTCCCCACAGTGTGTGACTCATTGACCCGAGCTCAATGGAGCCAACTATTGAGTACGACCGAGCCGTAAACCACACTTATAGGGTCTCGGTTTGACAACATCAACCGTGCGCGTAGACCCGAAATTCGGACAAAGCGATACCAGACAGACACGGCCGAAACGGACCGTTAACACATGTTCCGGAGAGCAATGCCCGATAGTCGGACGGCTCGTCGCCGATATCCAGTTGCCTTCCGGAGCCCTGACTGCCAGTCTGCGGCGGCCCTGGGCAGCGTCGTCAGCCTAGGGAGAGCATCCGGAACACACAGCCCCGGTTCCCGATGTCGACACAACATCCTCGTGCGGAACAGGAAATCCCGCTTCCGGACCTCTCCGGCACGGAACCGCGCCGTAACGGCACCTGTGTGCGCTTCAACGGGCCTCGTGGCGCGACACGGTGGTCAGGGTGCCTGGCGGGTGGGCGTAGGCGGTCCAGGCCGTCCAGGCCGTCCAGGCCGTCCAGGCCGTCCAGGCCGTCCAGGCCGTCCAGGACACGAAAGCGCCCGGCTCCCCCTTCCTCGGGGAGCCGGGCGATGACGGGACTGCGGCGCTACGTCAGCGCTTGGCGCGGGAGGCGGTGCGGCCGCGCTCCTTGGCGTCCAGGACGACCTTGCGGATCCGCACGGTCTCCGGGGTCACCTCGATGCACTCGTCCTCGCGGCAGAACTCCAGGGACTGCTCCAGCGAGAGCTTGCGGGCCGGGACCACGTTCTCCGTGGTGTCCGCGGAGGCCGCACGCATGTTGGTGAGCTTCTTCTCCTTGGTGATGTTCACGTCCATGTCGTCGGCGCGCGAGTTCTCGCCGATGATCATGCCCTCGTACACCTCGGTGCCGGCCTCGGTGAAGATGACACCGCGCTCCTGGAGGTTGACCATCGCGAACGGGGTCACCGAACCGGCGCGGTCCGCCACCAGCGAGCCGTTGTGACGGGTGCGCAGCTCGCCGAACCACGGCTCGTGGCCCTCGAAGATGGAGTGCGCGATGCCCGTACCGCGGGTCTGCGTGAGGAACTCCGTACGGAAGCCGATGAGGCCGCGGGACGGCACGATCCACTCCATGCGGACCCAGCCGGAGCCGTGGTTCGTCATGGTCTCCATACGGCCCTTGCGGGTCGCCATGAGCTGGGTGATGGCGCCGAGGTGCTCCTCGGGGGAGTCGATCGTCATGCGCTCGATCGGCTCGTGGACCTTGCCGTCGATCTGCTTGGTGACGACCTCGGGCTTGCCGACGGTCAGCTCGAAGCCCTCGCGGCGCATCTGCTCGACCAGGATGGCGAGCGCGAGCTCACCACGGCCCTGGACCTCCCAGGCGTCGGGGCGCTCGGTGTCCAGTACGCGGAGCGAGACGTTACCGATCAGCTCGCGGTCGAGGCGGTCCTTCACCTGGCGGGCGGTGACCTTGTGGCCCTTGCCGCCCTTGCCGACGAGCGGCGAGGTGTTGGTGCCGATGGTCATCGAGATGGCCGGCTCGTCGACCGTGATCAGCGGCAGCGCGATCGGGTTCTCGGTGTCGGCCAGGGTCTCGCCGATCATGATGTCCGGGATACCGGCGATGGCGCAGATGTCACCGGGGCCCGCCACCTCGGCCGGCTTGCGGGTGAGCGCCTCGGTCATCATCAGCTCGGTGATGCGGACGTTGGACATGGTGCCGTCACGCTTGATCCAGGTGACGGTCTGGCCCTTGCGCAGCTCGCCCTGCTCGACGCGGCAGAGCGCGATACGGCCGAGGAAGTTGTCGGCGTCCAGGTTGGTGACGTGGGCCTGGAGCGGCGCGGCCTCGTCGAACTCCGGGGCCGGGACGTGGCTGAGGATCGTGGAGAAGAACGGCTCCAGGTTCTCGCTGTCCTGCGGGACGGTGCCGTCCTCGGGCTTGGTCAGCGAGGCTACGCCGTCACGGGCACAGGCGTAGACGATCGGGAACTCGATCTGGTCCTCGTCCGCGTCCAGGTCCAGGAAGAGGTCGTACGTCTCGTCGACGACCTCGGCGATCCGGGAGTCCGGGCGGTCGGTCTTGTTGATGCAGAGGATGACCGGCATCTTCGCGGCCAGCGCCTTGCGCAGCACGAAGCGGGTCTGGGGCAGCGGGCCCTCGGAGGCGTCGACGAGCAGCACGACCGCGTCCACCATCGACAGACCGCGCTCGACCTCGCCGCCGAAGTCGGCGTGGCCGGGGGTGTCGATGATGTTGATCGTGATCGGGTCCCCGCCGTCCTTGGGGTGGTACTTCACCGCCGTGTTCTTGGCGAGGATCGTGATGCCCTTCTCACGCTCCAGGTCGTTCGAGTCCATCATGCGGTCGTCGAGCGACTCGGCAGCGTGCGCGGCGAAGGAGCCGGCCTGCTTGAGCATGGCGTCGACCAGCGTGGTCTTGCCGTGGTCGACGTGGGCGACGATGGCTACGTTACGGATGTCGTGGCGCGTGGGCATGGGTGGCTTGCGCTTCTCTCGGATCGTGGGATCAGGCGTCTCAGTCGGTCTTCGAGTCCTCGTACGCCCGCCGGGCGGCACGCCACGGCTCGTCCCATGGTACGGGCCTTGCGCGTGCCGGGCTTCCCGGGCCGATCCGCGCAGGCGGTCTTCCCGTGTGATTCAGCCGATATTCAGCTCATGTCAAGAAGCGGCGGCGGCTGAGGAGGGGCCGCGTGGGGAGGTGCGAGGAGATGCGAGGAGGAGGGTGTGATGAGGTCGAACGGCCCGGGTCAGGACGGATACCACCTTGCCCGCCGGGGTCTCCGACGGGCAAGGGTTTTGAGCAGCATCTGAGCTTGTGCAAGGCGTTGACCTGCTGTTTTCTCCACTGACCTGCTGGTTCTTCCGGTGACCGGCCGGTAGCTCCGGTGACCGGCCGGTAGCTCCGGTGACCGGCCGGCCGGTGACCGGCCGGTAGCTCCGGTGACCCGCCGGTAGCTCCGGTGACCCGCCGGTTGCTCCGGTGACCTGCTACTTCTTGCGGTCTGCGGGGGAACCTGCCGCTTGCCGGTCCGTGAACCCGATGTCCTGGTAACGAGGGGCCGCGAATCCGAAGGCGCCGACATTCGCGAGCTTCTTGTCCACGGCGACGAGCTGCGGGCGCTGGAAGAGCGGAATCGATCCGGCAGCCGCCCAGATCCGGGCGTCCGCCTGCTTCATCAGCTCCCGTGCGGCCTTCTCGTCGAGCTCGGCGACCGCCTGGTCGAAGAGCTGGTCGATGTGGTCGGTGCCGACCCGGGTGTAGTTCTGCTCGACGAGGAGGGACCCGTCGGTGGCCGGCTCCGGCTTGGCGTAGATCGGGCGTCCGTCGGTGGCCGGGTAGGCGGTGGCGGGCCAGGAGTAGAGCGCCAGGTCGTAGTCGCCGGAGGCGATGTGGTCCTTGAAGTAGCTCTCGTCGGGGACCTTGGTGATCTCCGTACCGATCCCGATCTTCTCCAGCATCGCCGCGATCCGCTCGCCCACCCCGCGCAGCGACTGCGAGCCAGGGCCGGCGGGGAGCACGAAACGCAGGGTCAGCGTCTTGCCGTCCTTGCCGAGCGGCCCCTTGACCGAGGCGGGGGCGGGGGCGGCGGTGCCCAGGGGGGCGTACGCGCCGGCCGCGCCGCCGGGCTGCTTGTCCTGGGCGGTGGCCTTGTCCTGAGTGGTGGCCTTGTCCTGAGTGGTGGCCTTCGAGGCGGCTTCGGCGGTGGTGCCGTCCTCGCTCACGGCGCTCACGGCGCTCGCCTGGCGGAGCAGGGCGAGGCTCTGGGCGGCGGCGGCCCGGGACGGGGCGAGAACGTGGGTGGCGGTGGAGGCGTCGGGGGCCTGGACGGGTGCGGCGCCCGGCTTGTCGTCCTGGCCGACAATGTAGAGACCTTCGGCGCGGGAGGCGGCGCTGTCGTCGGAGCCGACGGCGGCGCGGTCGGCCTTCTCCTCGTCCTTGTCGGTCTTCTTCCCCTCCGCCCCGGTCTTCTCCGTGCTCTCCTTCTCCGCGTCCTTCTTCTCGTCCTCCGCGTCCTTCTTGTCGTCGGCGTCCTTCTTCTCCGCCTCGCTGCCCGCCTTGGTGTCCTTCGGCTTCTCCGCCGCACCGCCCTGGGTCCACCCCGCGTCGGCCAGGAGGGCCTGGGCCTCCTTGGTGTTCTGGTCGCCGAGCGCCCCGCTGCCGTCCTTGTACCCGGGCTGTCCGGCCAGGGCCAGGTGGCTGCCGAGCGGCTTCGCCGGGAGCCCGAGCGGCTTCAGTACGGTCTCGGCGAGCTCCTGGCGGTCCAGGGCGCGGGCCACCGCCCGGCGGACCCGGTCGTCCGCGAGCGGGCCGGACTCGCCGTTCAGCGCGAGCTGGGTGTAAGCGGGCTCCAGGGACTTGCGTACGGCGTATCCGCGCAGGGCCTTCTGCTCCGCCCCGTACGCGGCGACGGCCTTGCGGTTCTTCTCCCGGGCCGCCTGGGCGATCTCCGCCTGCTCCTCGTCGGAGCCGTGGGCCAGGGCCCAGGAGCGCAGGGCGGCGGCCGGCGTGAGGTCGGCGCCGGGGCCGTGGGTGAGCGGCTGGCCGTTGCTGCCGTCGCGGAGGGCGAGGGCGATGCGGTCGGCGGTGGTGGCGTCGACGTCGGTGATGTGCACGGTGCCGTCGGCGAGGGCCTTGGTGCGGTCCTTGGGGGCGACGGCCCGGAAGACGAGGGTGTCCAGCTTGGCCTTCTCGCCCCACCAGCGGGGGCTACGGGTGAGGGTGACGGTCCCCTTGGCCTTGCTCACGCTCTTGAGCTGGAAGGGGCCCGCGGTGTTCTTCAGGGCGGTGCGCGCGCCGTCGTTGAAGGTGTCCGGCTTTCCGGTGATCTCCTTCGGGTAGAGCGGCGAGAAGAGCGAGCGCCAGTCCGCGTACGGCTTGGCGAACGTGACCCTGACCTGGAGGTCGTCGGCGCCGCGCTCGATCTTCTCGATCCGCTCGTAGCCGGCGTTGCGGGCCGTCCAGAAGGCCGAGTCCTTGCCGCTGAGCGCCCGCCACTGGGCGACGAAGTCGGGGGCGCCGATCTCGCGGCCGTCGCTCCAGACCGCCTGCTGGTTGAGCTTGTAGAGCACGACCTGCTTCGGCTCGCGCTCGATGATCTTGGCGGACTCCAGGTAGTCCGGGTTGAGCTTCGGCTGCCCGGCCGCGTCCATCGGGAAGAGGGTGGGCAGCAGGGCCCCGGTGATCTTGGTGGTGGCGCTGTCCGCGTCCGCCTGGAAGGCGTTGAGGGTGGTGGGCATCGCGTCGACGGCCCAGTTCACCGTCGATCCGTCGGCGACCCGGTCGCGGGCGGCGGGGGCGATGTCCTGCGGGACCCCCCGGGAGGTCTCCTCGGAGTCGGAGCTGCACCCCGCCAGCGCGGGGATCGTGAGCACCCCCGCCGTGAGGAGCGCGAGCGAGCGGCGCTTTCGTACCGTCCCGCGCGGGACGCCGACGTGGGACATGGCTGATACCTCCGGGGCCGGCCCGGACCACCCCGTACCGGAATGGACCGGATAGTGCTTGTTTGGTGGCATTTGCAGTTGATCACACTGATTCCTGCCACCCACTGAAAGCGCCTCCGCGCGGGAGGGGGCGCCGACACGGCCGACGGGGACGGCAAGCTCACCCGCCCGGAGGAACGTTTCGCCCTACCTCCGACCTGGTCCCGGACGCCTCGGATCGCCTGCCTTGCTCCCCCGGCGGCCCAGGATCTAGGGTGAATGCGCTTTCACGAGCCAGAAGGGTCGGCACCAGCTGCCCAGGAGTCAGAAGAAGCGGACGGTCGGTCGAGTGAGCGCCCCCACGGTGTACGACGTCGCCGAGCGGTCGGGCGTCTCCATTGCCACGGTCTCCCGGGTCTACCGCAACCCCGACTCCGTACGCGCCCAGACCCGCGAGCGGGTCCTGGAGGCGGCCCGCGAGCTCGGTTACGTACCCAGCGGCAGCGCCCGGGGCCTGGCCAGCCGCACCACCGGCGTGCTCGGCCTCTGCTTCCCCGACTACGCCGACCCGGACGCCGAGAGCGCCGCCGCACTCAACGACGCGGACGACGACCAGGCCGTCATGCTCTACTCCGACCAGATCATCCGGGGCATGGAGCGGGCGGCGCGGCGTCACGGGTACGCCCTGCTCATCGCCGCCTCGCTGGACGGCGGGCCGGAGAGCCTGGTCGCCAAGGTCGCGGGGAGGGTCGACGGGTTCGCCGTACTGGCCCGGACCGTGCCGACCGAGGACCTGGAGGTCATCTCGCGCCGGCTGCCCGTGGTGATGCTCGCCGGGCCCCGCGAGATCGACCACCTGGACCACATCGTGGTCGCCAACGCCGACGGCCAGCGCTCCCTGACCCGCCACCTCATCGAGGACCACGGGCTGCGCCGCCTCGCGTTCATCGGCGGCGAGGACGACTCACCGGACGCGGTCGCCCGCTTCCACGGCTTCCGGCAGGCGTGCCAGGAGGCCGGGCTCCCCGTCCCCTCCCGCCCCGAACTGAGCACCGGCACCCTGACGCAGGCCGAGGGCGCCCGGGCGGCGGCGGCCCTGCTGGACCGGTCGGAGGGTACGGGGGTCGAGCGGCCGGAGGCGATGCTCTTCGTCAACGACCAGATGGCGATGGGCGCTCTCCAGGCGCTGGAGCAGCGCGGGGTGCGGGTGCCCGAGGACATCGCGGTGACCGGCTTCGACGGCATCCCGCTCAGCCGCATCGTCCGCCCGCCCCTGACCACGGTCCGGCAGCCGATCCGCCAACTCGGCGAGCAGGCGGTGGAGTTGCTGGTCCAACGCCTGGCCGACCCGGGCCGCGCCCCCGTCTCGCTGGAGCTGCCGGTCTCGGTGACACGGAGGGCCAGCTGCGGCTGCGGATGAGCCGGCACGTGTCCAGGGGCCATCGAACAGTCGGCACCTCGACCACTTCAGGGTCATTTATGTGGATAAACCAGCCGAGTTTCTCTGACGGGGCACTGAGTCAGGACTGAGAGGGCATAAGCAACGTCCTACGCGAGAAGGCTGTGGTGAACGACAGGACGGGGCTGGCCTCAGTACTGGCGGCCGCAAGGGATGCCGCGCCGGTGAATTCGCTCGATGTCGTGGCGCGCGACCTGCGCACCCGGTTCGGTGCGCGGTACGTGTCCTTCCTCTTCGTGGACGTGGTCGGCGGCCACCTGCTCCGGGTCAGCGACATGGCCGACGCCTCCTCGAAGGGCCGGACCGAAAGGGTGCCCCTGGCCGGCAGCGGCATCTACGACAAGGTGCTGCGTTCCCAGAAGCTGGTGCAGGTGGAGCAGGACGGGAAGGGCCGGCGCGTACTCGCTCCCGTGACCAACCGCGGTGACACCATCGGCGTGCTGGAGCTGTTCCTCGAAGCCGTCACCGAGGACGTGCTCGCACAGATCGAGGAGGCGGCGCACGCGCTGGCGTACATCATCGTCACCGACCGCCGCTTCACGGACCTCTACCACTGGGGCAACCGCACCACGCCGGTCAGTCTGGCGGCGGAGATCCAGCGTCAGCTCCTCCCCTCCGCCCCCTCCTGTGACGCGGCCGAGTTCGCCCTCGCCGGAGCCCTGGTACCGGCCTCCGACATCGCCGGGGACACCTATGACTACAGCCTCGACAGCAGCGCCCTGCACCTGTCCGTCACCGACGCCATGGGCCACGACGTCAACGCCTCACTGATCGCCACCCTCGTCGTGAACGCCTCGCGTGGCGCCCGCCGTGCCGGAGCGGAGCTCGCCGAGCAGGTCCGCCAGATGCATCAGGCCCTCCTCGATCACGGGAACAGCAGCTTCGCCACCGGCCAGGTGCTGCGCATCGCCCTGGACGGCAGCCGCGCCCAGCTCGTCAACGCCGGCCACCCCGTGCCACTCCGGCTACGCGACGGCGCGGTCGAGGAGATCGCTCTCCACGTCGACATGCCCTTCGGCTTCCCGCCGCAGGGTTCCTACCGTGTGCAGGACCTCGACCTGAGGCCCGGCGATCGCATCCTGCTGTTCACCGACGGCGTGCAGGAACGCGAAGCGCAGACGGTCGACCTGCCCGGGCTCCTGCTCCGGACCGCCGCCGAGCACCCGCGTGAGGTCGTCCGCGCGATGGTCAACGCCGTCGCCGACGCCTACGGCGGCAACCCGCCCAAGGACGACGCCACCGTCCTGTGCCTGAACTGGAACGGCCCCCGGAACGAGACCCGGCGCCCGCACTCCTGAGCCCGGCGGCCGGGCCCCTCAGACGGCCGGGGCCAGCCACTCCCCGAAGAACCGCGCCCGGTTCGCGTCCAGCTCCGCCGCCTCGGCCGTCATCCCCCGGTACGGGAAGTGCCCCGCGCTCAGCACCTGGAGCTCGCGCTCCCCGGCCAGCGCGTTGTATACGGCGAACTGGCCCGGCGGCGGCACCGCCGGGTCGAACAGCGCCGCCGCGACCAGTGTCGGCAGCTCCAGCCGCCCGGCCGCCGTCGCCGCGTCGAAGTAGCGCAGTACGCCGGTGACTTCGGGGTGCTCGCGGTGGTGCGCCCGCACCGCCTCGCCGCTGCCGGTGCAGGGCAGCGTCAGCCGCAGCGGGTGGTTGCCGAAGGTGGGGACGGTGAGTTGGGCGGCACCGAAGCGATCGTCCCAGGGCAGCGCGAGGGCCCCGAGCCCGCCGCCGAAGCTCTCCCCGAGGTAGGCGAGGCGCGGCCCGCCGGGGCGCCCGGCGCCCGCGAGTTCCGGGACGGCCTCCGTGAGGGCCGAGGCGGCGCACCAGAGGTCGGCCACACAGTCCCCGATGACGTACGAGTCGCGGGAGCCGATCCCGTACAGGACATGCTCGTCGGCCAGGTCCGGGATGCCGTCCGCCCGGCCCCGCTCCCCCATGCCCCGTACGCACGGCAGGATCGCGGCGGCCCCGGGCAGTGGCGGCGGGAGGTCCCGGCCCGGGTCCTGGCGGCCGCCGTACCCGTGGCCGACGACGAATCCGTACCGCACCGGCCCTTCGGTGGGCAGGGCGAGCCAGCCGCCGAGCCGGACGCCGCCCACGGAGGTGTACGTGATGCCGTGGATCCGTACGCCGTCGCGCTCCTCCTCCACCGGGCCGAGGACGGGCCGGGTGTCGACCGCGCGGGCCCGGGCGTACCGGTCGCGCCAGAACGCCGCGAAGTCCGCGGGGGCGGGCGGGGCCGGGACCTGGAGGAGCTGGTCGGGGCCGGGGTACCCGTGGGCCGGGTCGAACGGGAAGTCGTGGGCGAGGGCGACGGGTGAGGCCATGCGGCGAGGGTAGACGCCGCATCACCGCAGGGAGCCGCAGGGAGCCGCAGGGAGCCGCAGGGAGCCGCAGGGAGCCGCAGGGACCCAATGGGACCCGCCGGGTACAGGCCGACGAATCGGTCACATCACCTGTTGTTCCACAAACGGCGCGATTACGGTGCGGGAGTGGGCGTCCAGGTGTCGGCCACGTTGCACGAGTGTGACCCAGCACCCTCTTGCGGATTCCGGAACGTCTGGCGCAGAGTGATGTATGCGCTTACAGGCAGCGCATACATCGCGCAGCATCAGGATTGCTCGGATTGCTCGGATTGCTCAAGGAGGAGCCCTCCATGTCCCGCATCGCCAGAACCGCCCCCGTCGGCCTCGCGCTCGCGCTCGCCGTCACCCTCTCCGCCTGCGGCTCCTCCGGCGGAGATGTCGCCGCGGACGAGAAGCAGACGCTCACCGTCTGGGCCATGGGCGCCGAGGGCGAGAAGCTCGCGGAGGTGGCGAAGGTGTACGAGAAGGCCAACCCGAACATCACCGTCAAGGTGACTCCGGTCGGCTGGGACGTGGCCCACCAGAAGCTCGTCTCGGCCGCCGCGGCGGGCACGCTGCCCGACGTCGCGCAGATGGGCGGGAGCTACATGGGCGAGTTCGCCGAACTGGGCGTGCTGGAGCCGGTCGACACCAAGGTCTTCGACAAGAAGGACTTCTTCCCGGCGGGCTGGGAGCAGGGCGAGGTGGACGGCACCGCGTACGGCGTGCCGTGGTACGTCGACACCCGCGTCCTCTACTACCGCACGGACCTCGCCGAGAAGGCGGGCGTCGCAAAGGCTCCGACCGACTGGAAGGAGCTCCAGGACCTGGCCACCGCGTACCAGAAGAAGGCCGGTACGAAGTGGGGGCTCTCGATCCAGCCCAGCGGCCTGGACACCGTGCAGAACTTCTACTCCTTCCTCTACTCGGCGGGCGGCGAGATCGTCGACGCCGACGGCGAAGCGGTCATCGACAGCCCGGCGGCCGTCAAGGCGCTGAAGGAGTACGGCAGTTACTTCGACAAGGGCCTCGCCAACAAGTCCGTACAGCCCGGCTACGACGTGGTGAAGGACTTCGGCAACGGCAGGGTCCCGATGTTCTTCGGCGGCCCCTGGCACGTGACGCTCCTCAACGAGGGCCAGCCCCAGATCAAGGGCAAGTGGGCCATCGCGCCCGTCCCCGCCGACGCCTCCTCCACCTCCATGGCCGGCGGCTCCTCGCTCGTCATCTCCAAGGACAGCGAACACAAGGCAGCGGCAACGGAGTTCATCGAGTACCTCACCGACACCGAGGGCCAGGCCGACTGGTACGAGCGGACGAAGGACCTGCCCGCCAACACCTCCGCCTGGGAGTCCGGCAAGCTCGCCGACGACGCCTACCTCCAGGTCTTCAAGAAGCAGATGGACACCGCCAAGTCCTCGCCGTCGCTGGCGCAGTGGACGGAGATCACCGACAAGGTCGACCAGGCCATCGCCAAGGTGACGCAGGGCAAGGCGTCCGCCGAGGACGCGCTGAAGCAGGCGCAGTCCGAAATCGAAGGCCTCGTGAAGCAGTAGCCATGAGCACCACGACCGAGAAGGCAGCCGCACCACCTGTGCCCCCTGCGGGCCGACGGGTCCGCAAGCCGTCGATGGGCGTGCAGAACGCGGCGGGCTGGCTGTTCTCCACCCCGTTCCTCGTCCTGTTCGCCGTCTTCATGGCGTTCCCGATCCTCGCCACGCTGGTGATGAGTTTCACGGACTTCGGGCTGCGCAACGTGACGCGCCCGTGGGAAGCGGAGTTCATCGGGTTCGAGAACTACGTGAAGCTGTTCGGCGACGAGAAGTTCCTCAAGTCCCTCTTCAACACCGGGTACTTCGTGGTCGTCGGCGTACCGCTGACCATCGGGATCGGGCTGGTCACCGCCGTCCTGCTGAACAACGGCATCGACCGGGCGCGGACCTTCTTCCGGGTCGGCTTCTACGCCCCGGTGGTCACCACCATCGTCGCGGTCGCCGTCGTCTGGCGGTTCGTGCTCGACCCGAGCGACGGTCTGATCGCCGGCCTCTTCTCCGAAGTGGGCTGGAGCGCACCGGACTTCCTCGGCTCCGAGACGCTGGCGATGCCGTCGCTGATCGTGATGGCCGTCTGGCGGAACGTCGGAACGGTGATGGTCCTCTTCATCGCGGGCCTCCAGGCCGTGCCGACGGAGGTACGGGAGGCGGCGAAGCTGGACGGGGCGAGCGCCTGGCAGGAGTTCCGGAGGATCACGGTCCCGCTCCTGCGCCCGACGCTCCTCTACGCGACGGTGATCACGACGATCGGCTACCTGAACGTCTTCGAGGAGCCGTTCGTGATGACCCAGGGCGGCCCGTCCGACTCGACGCTCACCGTCTCGCTGAACATGTACCGCGAAGGGTTCAACTTCTTCCACATGGGCTACGCGAGCGCGATGGCGTACGTCCTGTTCGTGGTGATCATGGCCATCACGGTGCTCCAGCTCCGACTGCTGAAGGACAACACGAAATGAGCGCCACCAGCAGCCACGCACCCGCCGCCCGGAGGCCGGAGAAGAACCGGAGGCCGGAGAAGAAGGGGCGGAGCCGGGCCGCCCGCCCCCTGGTCTACGTCCTGCTCTCCCTCGGCCTGCTGGTCATGTCGGCGCCGTTCCTCTGGATGGGGATCTCCGCCTTCAAGACGCAGAGCGAGCTGTCGGCCAGCCCGCCGGTATGGATCCCGACCGAGTGGACCCTGACCAACTTCCGGCAGCTGCTCGACAAGCTGGACCTGCCGCTGTACTTCATGAACTCGGTGATCGTGGCGGTCCTGGTGACCGTCTCGAACCTGGTCTTCTGCTCGATGCTCGGCTACGCCCTGGCCAAGCTGAACTTCGTCGGCCGCAACAAGATCTTCGGCCTGGTGCTCGGCGCGCTGATGGTGCCCGGCAACCTGATGCTGCTGCCGCTGTTCGTGCTGATGAGCAAGCTCCAGCTGATCGACAGCTACGCGGGTCTGGTGCTGCCGTTCGCCGCCGGGGCCTTCGGGGTCTTCCTGATGCGGCAGTTCATGCAGTCGATCCCGGACGAGCTGCTGGAGGCGGCCCGGATGGACGGGGCGAGCGAGTGGTACATCTTCTGGCGGATCGTGATGCCGCTGGTGAAGCCCGCCCTCGCCACGCTCTCGATCTTCACGTTCCTGGGCTCCTGGAACAACTTCGTCTGGCCGCTGATCGCGACCAACGACCCCGACAAGTACACGCTCCCGGTGGCACTGGCGACCTTCGCCACGGACCCCAACAAGGCCGGCGGATCGAACGGGATGCTGATGGCCGGGGCGTTCCTGATCGTGCTGCCGGTGCTGATCGTCTTCATCGCCCTGCAACGGCACTTCACGCAGGGCATCGCCACGGCGGGCATGAAGTAGCCCCCGGGCCGCCCGACGTCACGTAACGAGGCCGCACCCCACCCCCGTATCGAAACGCGGCCACACCCCACACCACCACCAGAAAGACAAGTCGCGATGACGCACCCCCCTGCCCCGAACCCGTCGACGACCGCCGTCCCGTTCCCCGAGGGCTTCCTCTGGGGCGCCTCCACGGCCGCCCACCAGATCGAGGGCAACAACACCGACAGCGACTGGTGGGTCAAGGAGCACGCCGCCGGTACCCACATCGCGGAGCCGAGCCTGGACGCCTGCGACAGCTACCACCGCTGGCCCGAGGACATGGACCTGCTGGCCTCGCTCGGCTTCACGGACTACCGCTTCTCCATCGAGTGGGCCCGTATCGAGCCGGTCGAGGGGCACTTCTCCCGCGCCGAACTCGCCCACTACCGGCGGATGGTGGAGGGGGCGATCGAGCGCGGCCTGCGCCCGATGGTGACCCTGCACCACTTCACCGTCCCGCAGTGGTTCGAGGCGCGGGGCGGCTGGACCGCCGAGGGCGCGGTGGAGCTGTTCGCCCGGTACGTGGCGGCCTGCGCCCCGGTGATCTCCGAAGGCGTACGGCACGTCTGCACGATCAACGAGCCGAACATGATCGCGGTCATGGCGGGCCAGGCCAAGCGCGGCGACAACAGCTTCCCGCCCGCCGGTCTGCCCACCCCCGACGACGAGACGACCGCGGCCGTCATCGCCGCCCACCACGCGGCGGTGAAGGAGGTCCGGGCCCTCGACGCGGGCATCCAGGTCGGCTGGACCATCGCCAACCAGGTCTACCAAGCCCTGCCCGGCGCGGAAGACGTCACCGCCGCCTACCGCCACCCGCGCGAGGACGTCTTCATCGAGGCGGCGCGCGGCGACGACTGGATCGGCGTGCAGTCCTACACCCGTACGCGGATCGGCCCGGACGGACCGATCCCGGCGGCCGACGACGTCGAGCGGACGCTGACGACGTGGGAGTACTACCCGGGCGCGGTCGGCGAGGCGCTGCGCCACACGGCCGAAGTGGTCGGGGACGTCCCGCTGATCGTCACGGAGAACGGCATCGCGACCGCCGACGACAGCCGCCGGGTCGACTACTACACGGGAGCTTTGAGCGAGGTCGCCTCGGCGCTGGAGGACGGCCTCGACATCCGGGGCTACCTGGCGTGGAGCGCGCTGGACAACTACGAGTGGGGTACGTACAAGGCCACGTTCGGGCTGATCGCGATCGACTGGGAGACCTTCGAGCGCACCCCGCGCGACTCCGCGAAGTGGCTGGGCTCGCTGGGCCGCACACGCGAACTCCCGCGCACAGCAGCGTAATCCCGGCGCTTCCCTCCTTGCGGGAGCGCCCCCCGATACGGGGAGCCACCTGACGGCTCCCTCCGGCGCGGGAGCCGGCGGAACCTGACGACCGCCGGCTCCCGAGCCGCCCGCACGAGCACCGTTCCCCCTCCCCCTTCTGCCACCAGGAGCCGGACCGATGGACCGTCGCACGTTTCTCACCGCCGCAGGGACCGGGGCCGCGGCCCTGTCACTCGGAGCCGTAACCGCTCCGTCCGCTGGGGCGGCCACCCCGCCCGACCCGCGCCTCCTCCACCACTGGTTCCGCGACACGTACCGCTCGCTGGAGGCCATGACGACGGAGTTCGGCCTGGTCACCGACAAGATCGACCTCAGCGCCCCCGGAGCCCCGGCCCAGTCCATCCAGACGTCACCGACCAACATCGGCTGCGGCCTCTGGTCGACGGTTGCGGCCGCAGGCCTCGGGGTGATCGGCGAGAGCGCGATGGTCCGCTCCCTGACCCGTACGGTCACAGCCGTGGAGAAGCTGGAGCGCCACCACGGATTCTGGCTCAACTGGTATGACGCGCACGACGGTTCGGTGCTCACGGAGTGGCCGGGAACGGGTGACCCGGTCCGCCCGTTCCTGTCCTCGGTGGACAACGCGTGGCTGGTCACAGGCCTACGGATAGCCGCCGACGCGGCCCCCACCCTGCGCCCCCGCATCAACCGCATCCTGGCCACGGCGGGTTGGTCGTACTTCTACACGCCGTACGACCCGGCGGACCCGGTGGCGGGCCCCGGCCAACTGCGCGGCGGTGTCTGGACGGACACGGACGAGCCGACCAGCCACCACTACGGAGCCCTCAACACGGAACCGCGCATGGCCAGTTACCTGGGCATAGCCGACGGCTCGCTCCCCACCGACCACTACTGGCACCTGCTGCGGACGATGCTGCCGGAGCACGAGCAGGAGCAGAGCCCCGGCGGCGCCTACGCAACGGTCGACGGCATCCGGATCTGGAACGGCCACTACACCCACCGCGGCCGGAAGCTGATCCCCACCTGGGGCGGCTCGATGTTCGAGGCGCTGATGGTGCCGCTGTTCGTGCCGGAGCCGCAGTGGTCGCCGCGCGCCTGGGGCCTGACCCACCACCGTTACGTACGCGGCCAGATCGACCACGGCCTGCGGGAGGCGCAGTACGGCTACTGGGGCTTCTCACCCTCCAACGTTCCGGAGGGCGGCTACCAGGAGTACGGGGTCGACGCCCTCGGCCTGGCGGTCGACGGCTACGCCTCCAACACGGACCGCACCCACACGACGGACGGCAAACCGCTCCCCCCGCCCTCGGCCTTCACCAACGGAGTGGTCACCCCGCACGCCTCGTTCCTGGCCCTGCCGTACGCGGGCCGCGAGGCGGTGGCCAACCTGCGTTCCCTGGAACGGGACTTCGGCGCGTACGAGGAGGGGCTCGGCTTCCGTGACTCGGTGAACGTGTCCACGGGCCGGGTCAGCGACTTCATGCTCGCGCTCGACCAGGGCATGGTCATCGCGGCCCTGGCCCAGGAGTTGCACCCGGGCCTGCTCCAACGCCCGTTCCGCACGGGTGGGTTCCGGTCCCGGGTGAGGCCGCTGCTGGAGAGGGAGCGGTTCTCGATCTGAGGCGGAGGGCGAGGCGTGTCGGCTTTGCTGCCGCATGGCGAGCCCAGCCGACGGCCTACCCTCGGCGTCCCGTGCCCTTCACCGGCCGTCGCAGGACGGACCTCGCCTTCCACCAGAGGCGGCGGGCGGTGGAGGTGGACGTGGAGTAGCTGACGACGTACGGGCGTTCGCCACTGCCTTGCCGGTCGAGCGGGCATCCTTCATTGTCCGGGGTATCCAGCCACGGCACATGTGTGCCGTCGGGAGCAACGCTCAAACCGAACCGCTCCGGCCCCGGGCACCCGGCCCCGCGCCACCAGTCGTAGGCGGCCTCGACCAACCCCCACAGCCGGCGGGGCCCGTACTCCCACACGGTGAAGCGGTCGGAGGCAGCCGCCCCGTCCCAGTCGACGGCCGCCCAGGAATCGGCCTCCGTGGTAGCCAGCCACAGACGGGAGGCCACCCCTTCCACCTCGGGCTCGTCGTGCCAGGTCCGCCACACGAGGCAGCTGAAGCCCGAGCGCGAACTGCGCGGCCCAGTCGTCCCCGGCGACGGCCCAGGGGGACAACCGGGTCGTGGACTCCACCGGACGGTGGCTGTCCCGCACCACATCGCGGTAGATCCGCAGGTCCACGCGCTGTCCGCGCATGAGCATGAACGCCGAGTGCGGGGAGAAGAACCCGGAGGCGCCCCCGAACCCGTCCACGGTGAGCCTCAGAAGCCCCCAGCAGAACCACGGCGACTCCCACGGTGCGAGGACCACGCCACCGGGCGCGGTCTGGGCGATCCACGCCGGGGGAACGGCCCGTACGGAACAGGTCGCGACGACCCGGTCGTAAGGGGCACTGCCCGGGTGCCCACCGGCCCCATCCCCCTGAACCACCTCGGCATCCAGCCCGACACGCTCCAGGCAGCCCGCCGCCTGCGCGGCCAGCACCGGGTCCACCTCGATGGTGGTGACCAGTCCGGGCCCGAGCCGGTGCGCGAGCAGCCCGGCGTTCCAGCCCGTCCCCGTACCGATCTCCAGGACGCGGTGCCCCGGCCGTACGTCCAGCATGTCGAGCATGCGGAAGACGATGGAGGGAGCCGAGGCCGAGCACGACGCCCAGCGCTCCCCCGCCTAGGCGGCGTCCTGCCCATCATTGACCTGCGTGACGACGGCGGTATCGGCGTAGGCGTGGCACAGCCAGTCCTCGGGTGCCGCGTCCCGGGGGCACTCCACCAAGTCCTCCCCCACCCAGACCTTCTCGGGCAGGAAGGTATGCCGGGGCACCTCACGGAGTGCGGCCTCCCAGGCTGGAGCCATGGGCGCCCCGAGGCTTTCATTCACCGCACCGAGCAGACCGCGCATGGCGTCCCACCCCTCCGCTCCGATCGACTCCATCTGCCGTACGCCTACTTCCCCTTGTGCTTCGGCTCCGGCGCCGGCCTCGCGGTGTCCGTGGACGGCTTGGCGGTACCCGGGTCCTTGCCCCCGGAGTGCTTTCCGTCGCCACCGCCGCCGCCCTTGCCTGTTCCCCAACCCATGGCGGTCCCTTTCACCTTGCAGTGAGAGTCAGAGGCCGCGCCCCCGCTCTTCGGTTCGGAGGAACGACCTTAGGGAAGCGGCGAACGGGGAATCCACGTTGTTGCACGCAGTTGCACAGGCTCGCTGGAGCGAGTTCACACCATCGGTGACCGGGGCATGGACGTTCACGTCGCCCATTGACGACCCACCCCTGGCCCTGGCTGTCCGTACAGGCCACCGACACAGTGAGGGAGCACCCAATGGTCCTGACATTCCTCGGCATTTGTCCGAACACTCCAGACGACGGGTCGCCCACCATCTGGCTCGACGACACGACCGGCGATCTGATCATCCAGTCGTGGACAGCAGATGAGGCGACCGTCCGGCAGGCTCAGGAAGTCGGCTCCGTTCCTGGCCACTCCACCGACGTCCCGGACCATGAGAGCGTGATCCGACTCCCCGCGAACATGCTTCAGTTCATCCCCCGTCCGGAAAGTGAGGTCAACGGTGGCAACAGCGGTACGTGAATGCCTCGCCAAGGCGCGGCGCTCAGCCCTTCACCTGGAGATGCGGGACAGCTACATGCGGGACGACCCCGAGTTCGTCCGCTGGCAGGACGGACACCGGTACGACCCGGCGGACCGCGCGTCGTGGTGGCGCTCGTGGCTGGACGTGGTGGCCGAGACGACCGGCCGAGGCGTGGCCATACGCCGGCTGCGGGTGGTCTCGGAGCCCTTGAGCGACTACGTCCGCTACGAGTACGACGGCACGTTCACCAATGTGGCGGCGGGCGAGGACGTACGGTGGCTGCCCCGCTCGCGAGCGCGTGGCCTCCTGCTCCCGGCCCTGGACGGCTGGGTCATGGACGAGGAGGTCGTGATCCTGCACCACTTCAGCGGTGAGGGCGAGTGGACGGGTCCGCGTATGGAGGTCCACCACGATCCCGAGCTGGCCAGGCAATACGCGTCGGCGTACGAACGGGCCTGGGAGCGAGCCGTACCGCACGCGGAATACCGGCCCGCCTGACCACACCTGCACCCCATGGCCCTCTCCGCGTCCTCCAGCGCCCAGCAGGCCCGGCAAGCCCTCGCGGATCGTCTCGCGGAGCTCTGCCGGGATGCAGGCCTGACCGGAAGCGACCTGGCCGAGCGCTGCGGCTGGAGCCGGTCCAAGTCGTCCCGGATCATGAATGCCAGAACTCCCCCTTCCGCCGCTGACATTCGCGCCTGGTGCAAGGCGTGCGACGCCGTGGAGCAGACCGCCGACCTCATCGCCTCGCTGCGGACAGCCGAGGGCATGTGGGTCGGCTGGCGGCGCATGGAGCGGGACGGCCTCAAGCGGGCGCAGGAGGCTCGGCTACCGCTGTACCAGCGCACGCGCCGTTTCCGGGCCTACTCGTCATGGCTCGTGCCAGGCATGATCCAGACGCAGGCGTACACCACGGCAGCCCTGCGGGCGATCCATAAGCGTCGCGGCCTGGCGGTGGACGACGTGTCCGAAGCTGTGACCGCTCGTATGGAACGTCAACGGGTGCTGCACGAGGGAAACCGTCGGTTCGCCTTCCTCGTCGAGGAGTCGGTGCTACGGAACGGAATCGGTGGCGCCGAGGTGATGACCGGGCAGCTGGCCCATCTCGCCTCCATCGGCTCACTTCCTCATGTGAGCTTGGGAGTTGTCCCCATGGCCGCCGACCGGGAGCGCTGGCCAGCCGAGGGGTTCTGGCTCTACGACGCGGCTCAGGTCAATGTCGAGTTGATCTCCGGCTATCTCACGATCACACAGCCCGGTGAAGTCGCCATGTACGCGGAGGCGTTCGCGGAGCTGGCGTCGCTGGCTGTCTACGGAGCCTCTGCTCGCAGCCTGATCGCGGCCGCTGCGGACGCCCTTGGATAACCCGGCGCATGGTTCCGCAATCGCAACCGAGGGAGACAGTTGATGGCACAGAGCACGCCCGGGGACACCCCTGTCCACCGCCCAGGCCGCCCGCGAGGCCCTCGCGTCCCGTCTGGACGGGCTCCGGCGGGACGCCGGGCTGACCGGGCATGACCTGGCCGTGCGGTGCGGCTGGCACAAGTCGAAGGCCTCCCGCATCGCACGCGCCAGGACGGTCCCCTCGGACGCCGACATCCGCACGTGGTGCGAAGCGTGTGGAGCGGGGGACCAAGCGGCCGACCTGATCGCCGCGTCCCGGAGCGCCGAGTCCATGTACGTCCAGTGGCAGCGGATCCACCGGGACGGGATGCGGCGGGTCCACGAGAGCACGGTCCCGCTGTACGAGCGGACGGCCCACTTCCGCGTGTACGCCTCCAACGTCATGCCCGGGATGCTCCAGACCCCGGAGTACGCGACAGGACTCCTCCGGTCGATCACCGCCTTCCAGGGAACCCCCGACGACGTGGCCGACGCCGTACGGTCCCGGATGACCCGCTCCCGCGTCGTCCATGAGGGCCATCACCGCTTCGCCCTGCTGATCGAAGAGGCCGTCCTCCATTACCGGGTCTGCGAGGGACCCGAGCTGGCCGCACAACTCCGCTACCTGCAAGAAGTCATGGCCCGGCCGAACGTGTCTCTCGGGATCATCCCGCTGGAGGCCCGGCGTACCGTCTGGCCGCTGGAAGCCTTCTACGCGTTCGACGACGCCCAAGTGGCCGTGGAAACACTGACGGCTGAGGTGAACATCACGGCACCCAGTGAGGTCCACACCTACCTGAGAGCGTTCGTGGAGCTGTCCCGCATGGCGGTGTACGGAGCGGCTGCCCGCAGCCTCATAGCGAAGGCCCTTGACTCCGCTCTCTCCTAACCGATGCGTCGTACGGTGTGGTCGCCCATCGAGCACACCCAGACAGCGCCGGACACCGCGCGTGTGGCGTGCAGCCCGACGCGGTGGTCGGGGCAGAGCGGCCAGACCAGGCGGCTCCGGTCCGCGAGAAGGCATTGCAGGCCCTCCGCTGCCTCGACGTGGATGTCGCTCGGGTCGATGCCCTGCACGGGTTCGTGTCCGACGCGGACGGCACCTTCCGGCTCCCACTCAGTGGGCGGGGAGTACGGCACGGGAACGTCGGGTCGCCGCCCGGTTTCCGCGTGAACCTGCGTGAGCAGCGCGGTGACCGCCTGCTGGGCGTGCGCTTGGCGGTGCGCGCCGAGGAGAGGAGCGAAGTACGCGGGTGGCATCGCACCGTTCTCCGCGAACGCCGACCACAGGAACGCGAGGGCGTCCTGGGAGGCGAGGGCGCCTTCCGGATCTATGGTGAGGCCTTCGGCCAAGGTACGGAGCCACGTCCTGAACGCCTGGTCCGCCGGGTCGGGAGGGGGCACTGCTGCCTTCATCGTGTCCCCAACCTGGCCCGTCCGTACGTAAGGCGGTGGACGATCACCCGTTCTCCGGGAGGCTCATGCCATCGGAAGGCGGCTGGGTCTCGGCCGGGGAAAGCTTCTCCGGAGCCTCTACGGCGTCTGCGCGAGTTCGAGAAGCAGCGGCTTCCTCATCCGCGCCCGCCCGTGTGTATGCGGCAGCGGACTGCTCCCACGCCTCCCGCACCTGAGACGGATGAGCGGCCGCCGCACCCAATGTCTCGGCCACCTCGCCCCATGCCTCGCCGGTGCGAAACCAGTCCTGGGTCGCAGCCAGCGTCTCAACTGCCTGCCGACCGGCCGTAAGGGCCTCGTCAATGCGCCCCAAGTCCCGATAAATGGTGCCGAGGTTGTTGCAGTCTTTGGCTTCGCCGTGGGTGTCGCCCAACTGCCGGTGGAGACTCAAGGCCTTTTCGTGAGCACCGAGAGCATCGTCGAAACGCCCCAACTCCTGGAGAACTAGACCAAGGTTGCCCCAGGCGCTTGCCTCACCGTAGCTGTCACCGACCTTCTGGCAATGGTCGAGATCTAGTTGATGAGCGCAGAGGGCATCATCGAAACGCCTCAGCAGCTGGAGTGCGACGCCAAGGTTGTTCGATGCCTTGGCCTCGCCTTGGGCGTCGCCCAACTGGCGGTGGAGATCCAGGGCCTTTTCGTGAGCACCAAGTGCATCGTCGAAACGCCCCAACGCCTGGAGAGATCCGCCGAGGTTGTTCAAAGCGCTGGCTTCGCCGTGTGCATCGCCCGACTCTCGGTAGAGGTCCAGAGCCGTCTCCAAGGCACGGCGAGCCTCATCGAAACGCCGCATTTCTTGAAGCGCATTGCCAAGGTTGTTCAAGGCGCTGGCATTACCGCGGATGTTGCCCGACTGCCGGTAAAGCCCCAAGGCCGTCTCGTGAGCGTCCAGAGCGTCATCGAAACGCCGCAACTCTCGAAGTGCGATGCCCATGTTGTTCCAGGCGACCGGTTCATTGCTGACGTCTTGAAGTGCCTGGCAGCCGTTGAGGGCAAGCGCACGGACTACGACGAGGTCTTGGAGACGTCGCCGCCACCTCAGATAGCCGCCGAGCGCGAAGCCAAGGTGGAAGCCGGTCCGGGGGGTGATGTAGGCAGCGGCGATGAGGTTTTCGCGTTCGGCGTCGAACCAAGCCAGTGCTTGATCTCGGTCGCGGAACCGGGACGACACGGAGCCTTCCAGAGTGCCGAGATAAGTGTCGGCTGCCTCAGCATGCCGGATGTAGTAATCGATGAGCCTCTCACTGGCCTGCTCGTAGCGGCGCCGCGGAGCGCGACCACGGCCTTTGGCCGCCTCTGCCTGCTCGTGGGCGTAGGCACGTAGAAGGTCGTGCATCTGCCATCGTCCGCGGATCGTCGGATTGCGTTCGATGAGGTGACTGGCCGCGAGCCGCGCAAGGAGGCGTTCGGTAGCCGGCTGAGGCTGGTCGGCCAGGACCGCAGCGGCGGCCGTGGAGATGTCAGGCCCGGGGTTGAGGGACAGCTGACGGAAAAGGTCCTGCTCCTGCGGGGTGAGGCGTTCCAAGGACTGGTCGAACATCGCCCGCAGGCTGCGTTCGCCGTCGCTCAGGCCGTCCAGGATGCCTTCCGCGTCACCGAGGGCGTCCGCGCGTTCGGTCAGCGGCTGCCCCGGGTCCTGGGCCAGCAGAGCCGCCGTGATCTGCAGGGCCAGCGGCAGGTAGCCGCAGGCCGACGCCACCCGCTCGGCCGCCTCCGGCTCCTGCTCGACCCGCACGTCGTCCGGGTCATTGTTCTTCAGGGCCGCCTTGAGCAAGGCAACGGCATCTTCCGGCTGAAGGCTGTTGACCGTCCGCATCCGGCCGAGGCCCGGGAGGCGGTGCCGGGACGTGACGAGCATCCCGTGGTGCCCGGGCGGCAGCAACGGCTGCACCTGAGCCACGGCCGAGGCGTTGTCCGCGACCACCAGCAGCCGTTCCCCCGCCTCCTGCCGGGCGTTGAGCTGCGACCGGTACAGCGCCTCCCGCCCGGCCCCGGGTGGCGGAAGATGCTCGGGGCGCACACCCAGCGACCGCAGCAACGCTTCCAGGGCGTCCTCTGCCTGGGCGGGGTAGGGGTCGTAGCCGTGGAGGTCGACCAGCAGGACCCCCGTGTACCAACCCCGCTCCTGCGCGGCGTGCCCGGAGGCGTAGGCAAGGGTCGTCTTCCCGACGCCGCCCCAACCCGACAGGACGGCCACCGCAGGACCGTCGGTACGGTCCGGGTCCAGCACGCCCAGGATGTACGCGAGGTCATCCTCACGGCCGGTGAAGCCCGCTGGCGGCTGCGGCAGCGCGTCCAGCGCCGTCGGCACCGGCGCGTACTGCTGTACGTACGTCTTCACGGCCATGGTGCCGTTCGTCACCAGTTGGCTGTTGGTGATGTCGACACCACGGAAGTCGTTGTGGACCCCACCGGCAGGACGCCCCTGCACCTGCCCCCGCTTCTGTGGATTCCTGCTCTTCTTGCCCTTGCGCTTGGCGCCGCTCTTGCCCCCCACAGCACTGCCCTACTTGTCGTAGTTGTTCGTCACCGTCATGGTCCCGCTGCCGAGCACCTGACTGTTCGTGAACGTCGCATGGCTGAAGTCGTTGTGCACCGTCCCGGCAGGCTGAGCGGCCTCCGCCTGCGCGACCAGGGACTCCAGCTCGGACAGCACCAGCCGCTGTTCTTCCTCCGGCAGCTCCTCCAGAAGCGTCTCCAGACGGGTCTGCCACCGGGCGACCTGCGCGATCTGCACGCGCTGCGCCTCTTCACCCTCATCGGCCGCCTCCAGCACCGCCCGCGTCTGGTCCAGGCGCTCCAGCTCCACCTGCTCTCGGGCGCTCTCCCCGCGGCCGAAGAGCTTGGCGATTCCGTTGCGGACGCCGTTCCACGCGTCCGTACCCGCGGCCTGCACGATCGCGCCGCCTCCAGCGGCAGCTACGGCGATGAGTCCCTCGGCCAACATGGCGTTCCCCCTGAATCAGGATCCAACAGACATGGACCATCAGCCTAGTTCGACCACGTCGCCGCCACTGTTCAGTTCGCGACGGCGGTCTTTCAGCGCTCCACGCCACAGCGCCGCGCAAGCGCCTCAAGGCGTTCGAGTTCGCGTCGCGCCGCTGCCGGGTGGGCGAGGTCGAGGGCCATCCCGGCGCGAGCCTGGATGTAGAGGATGTCCTGACGGGTGGCGGCGTCGAGGTCGGGGGCGGCCTGGAGGCGGCGGCCCGCGACGCTCAGGAAGATCGCGATGGTGTCGAGGTCCTCGCGCAGGTCCACGGACAGCACCTGCCGCAGCTCGTCCTTGGCGTAGTCGCGTGTCTGCCGGTCCGCCGTGCGGGGGTCCGGTGACGTGGGCGCCCAGGGCAGGCCGGCGTCCCGGGCTTCGTCGTACATCTCCGCCACCAGGGTCCGTGCGCACACGCGGTCGCCCTCGGCGCCCGCCTCGCGAGCCCTCTCCAAGGTGGAGCGCAGTCGGGCACGGGCGTGGGGGTCCTCACCGGTTCTGGCGTTGAGATAGCTGGACCACACGTCGAACGCCTTGCTCAGCTCGGCGTCCAGCATGATCTCGTACACGTCCGGCACTCCGCCGCCCCTCCATCGACCCCGTCCCGGCAGGGAACAGCGGGCGGGAGCGGACACGATAGGACGAGTGCCGGTCCGGGCGCCCGTGAATTACCCCCGTACCCGGTCGTCAGTGCGCCGCCAGCCTCTCCACCAGCCCGATCCCCCGCGCCAGCAGCTCCCGCTCCTCGACCGTCAGCTCCGACTCGATCGCCCGCGCGAGCCAGTCCGTCCGGCGCCCCCGCTCCTCCTCCAGCAGCGCCTGCCCGGCGGTGGAAAGTTCGACCAGGCTCTTGCGGCCGTCGGTCGGGTGGGCGCGGCGGGTGATCAGGCCTTGGTCCATGAGCAAGCCGACGGCGCGGGCCATTGACTGCGGGCGGACGCGCTGGTCGGCGGCGAGTTCGCTGGTGGTCATCGCACCGCTGCGGTCCAGGGCGCCGAGGACGGCCACCTGGCCGAGCGGCATCTGATCCTCCAGCTTCACGCGGCGCGTGAGCTTGCCCATCGCGGTGCGCAGTTCGGCCGCGATGGCGGTGGATTCCGGAAGGGACATACCGAATTTTAACGCGGGCCGACCGCACGGCCGCTCTCCCCCACAGCTGAACTGTGCAGCTCACCTGCACAGCAAAGCTAAACAGCACAACTGCACAGCATTGCTGTAGAGTCTACGGAGCCGGGCCCCGCGCCACCGTCGCCGCAGCCGAGCCCGGCGGAACGCATGCGACAACGGGAGGGCATCCCATGACCGCCATCACCTCCGTCACCGGCCGCACCGTCCTCGACAGCCGGGGCAACCCCACCGTCGAAGTGGACGTCGAACTGGCCGACGGGTCCATCGGCCGGGCCGCAGTCCCCTCCGGCGCCTCCACCGGCGCCCGCGAGGCCGTCGAGCTCCGCGACGGCGACCCGGCCCGCTGGCACGGCAAGGGCGTCGACCAGGCCGTACGCAACGTGAACACGGAGCTGACCGCCGCCGTCACCGGGCGCGAGGCCGAGGACCAGGCCGGGCTCGACGCGGCGCTCATCGCCGTCGACGGCACCCCCGCCAAGTCCCGGCTCGGCGCCAACGCGGTCCTCGGGGTCTCCCTGGCCGCCGCGAAGGCCGCGGCCGCCGCCCACCGCCTGCCGCTCTACCGCTACCTCGGCGGCTCCGACGCCCGCCTCCTGCCCGTGCCGATGATGAACATCGTCAACGGGGGCGCGCACGCCGACAATCCGCTGGACTTCCAGGAGTTCATGATCGCGCCGATCGGTGCGGAGACCTTCGCCGAGGCCGTACGCATGGGGTCGGAGATCTTCCACACCCTGCGCCGCGACCTCCTCGCCGCCGGGCACTCCACCGGCGTGGGCGACGAGGGCGGTTTCGCCCCCTCCCTGCGTACCGCCGAGGAGGCGCTCGACTTCGTGGTGGCCGCCGTCGAACGCACCGGGTACCGGCCGGGCACCGACATCGGCCTGGTCATGGACCCCGCCACGTCCGAGTTCTTCCGCGACGGCGTCTACGACTACACCGGGGAGGGCGTACGCCGCACGCCCGCCGAACAGGCCGACTACCTGGTCAAGTTGATCGATGCCTACCCCATCGTGTCGATCGAGGACCCCATGGCCGAGGATGACCTCCCGGGGTGGCGGGAGCTGACCGCCCGCGTCGGCGCACGCTGCCAGCTCACCGGTGACGACGTCTTCTGCACCAACGAGGCCATCCTGCGCGAGGGCATCGGCTCCGGCGTCGCCAACTCCGTTCTGGTGAAGGTCAATCAGATCGGGACCCTCACCGAAGCCCTGGCCACCGTCAACGCCGCCCACCGGGCCGGCTACACCGTCGTCATGTCCCACCGGTCGGGAGAGACCGAGGACACGACCATCGCGGACCTGGCGGTGGCCACCGGCTGCGGTCAGATCAAGACCGGTTCGCTGTCCCGCTCCGACCGCACCGCCAAGTACAACCAACTCCTCCGCATCGAGGAGCAGTTGGGCGACAGTGCGCAGTACGCGGGCGCCCAGGCCCTGCGGGTCGGCACAGCAGCGAGCTGAACGGCCGAAGGGGCCGGGAGCTCAAGCTCCCGGCCCCTTCCTCATCCGACCGCGCGGGGTCAGTTGCCGATGCCGGAGCTGCCCACGCCCGAGTTGCCGATGCCGTGGCTGCCGAGGCCCGTGTTGCCGAGACCGGCGTTGCCGATGCCGCCGTTCTCGATGCCCGCGTTGCCCAGACCCCAGTTGGCGATCCCGGCGTTGCCCAGACCCGAGTTGGCGATGCCCGCGTTGCCGATGCCGGAGTTCTCGATACCGGCGTTGCCCAGGCCCCAGTTGGCGATGCCCGCGTTGCCGGCGCCGCCGTTGTAGAGGCCGGCGCTGCCGACGCCCGTGTTGCCGATGCCGGAGCTGCCCACACTGTCGGCGCTCGCCGTACCGGCGCCGCAGAGGGCCAGAGCGGCGGCGGCACCGAGCGCGGTCGTCACGCGGATGAGGGTCGTGCGCATCGTGGCATACCTCCTATTTAGGAAATCTTGCTTGCTATCCCTAGCACGCGGCCGGACCGGATACGGGGATGCCCGCCTGACACCGCCATACGCTCACCAGCGCGAGTGGTCCCCCTACGGCCCGTCCGGCGGGTCGGGCCGGGGCGCCGCGGGGTCCGGCCACCCGCCGACGTACGCGTCCAGCGCCGCCATCGTGGGGTCCACGACGTCCCAGTCGTGTACGGAAGGATGCCCGGCGAACAGCCCGCACGCGTCCCCGCTCCGCGCGTCGGTCGCGGGGCACCAGGCCAGCCCCGCCAGCCGGGCCCTGCCCCCGCTCCACCGCACCCAGACGGCCTCACGGTTCGCGTCGTCCTCCCACAGCAGGCACGCGTGGTCGTCGTCGTGGGCCTCGCCGAGTTCGCACAGGACGTACCCGGCCTGCGGCGGGCTCCCGGGCGCGGCCAGGCGCACCACATGGTCCGGCGGCGGCAGCAGGGCCACGGCGGTGCATTGCTTCATGGGGCCTCCGGTCGGCCGTCAGGGCTCGTCGTTGCCGGTGGGCGGCGCGATCAGGTCGCCGAGCGGGTCGGTCACGAAGAAGGAGTGCGGGGCGGGGTGGTGGTCGAAGTACGCGCACGAGGTGACGGTGCGCGTGGCCAGCTCGCGGAGACGGGCGGGGCAGACCGGCAGGACGGCCAGGCGGTAGACGCGGTGCGCGCCGGTACCGGTCCACAGAAGCCACAGGTCCTGGTCGACATCCGGGGTCTGGGCCGCCCAGAGGTACGCGGCGTGCTCGGCAGACTCGTCGTGCTCGCCCAGCTCGCAGAGCAGGAACTCGTCCGGGGCGAGCACTTCGGGCGCGTGCTCGGGGCCGCCCTCCATGGTGGCGAGCGCGAGAAGCGCCTCGTGGTACGGCACGTCGGTCACGGCGGTGCACTGCAGCACGGCGTCAGGTCTCTTCCCCACGGTGGCAAGTACGAATGGCGAGCACGGGTGGCGAGCGGCCGGTCCGGGCCGACCGGCCATCCGGCGAGGGTGAGGCGCAGCCCGACGGCGGGGTCGACCACCGTGAGCAGGGCGGGGCGCCCGGACTCCAGGGCGGCGAGGGCTTCGTCCTGGCGGCCCTCGTCGCCCGCCCACGCCCGCAGCCCTTCCGGGGCGTCCGAGCCGTGGAAGGTGATCTGCCGGACGTCCCGCGCCCTGAGCCACGGGGAGGCGGGCGGCAGGTCCCGCCCGTGGCCGTCCGCCAGGCGCAGCGCCTGCCTGCGGAGCCACCGGAGAACGAGCCGGCGATGGGGCACGGCGATCCCGCCGAGCCACAGGGCGCCGCCTCCGCCGGTCGTGGCGGTGACGGCGGCCACGTACTCCAGGTCCCTCATACGGCACGCCCACCGGAACCGGAGCCGTCACCCGGGCCGACCGGGCGGCGCAGGCGGGCCGCCAGAACGCACGAGCACCGTACGGGGGTCGTCCTGCCGGGTGCGTTCACAGCACCTCACCCCGGCTGCGGGCGTTGAGGCGTGCGGTACGGGCCCGGAGTTGCTCTATCAAGAGGGCGGGGCGTACGTGGCGGGGCTCGGCCTCCCACTCGATGCCGCCGCCCACGGGGCGGAGGGACCAGCGCGGGCCGGCGACGCCTCGGAACTCACCCACGCGGTCACCGCGGCTCATGTCGACCAAGAGCGCGCCGGGCGCGGGGAGTTCGGGAGGCTCCTGGGCATTCGGACGCGCGTTCTCGCCGTACACCGATAGTTCCTCTCTGTAGCTGAACGACTACCGGGGCGGCTCAGCGTGTCCTAACGTTGGATCACCTTCAACGTTTCAGGGGTGGAGAGAACGTTGGTCAACCTCAAGCCATTGAACCCGGACGCAAGCCCGGAAGCGGCCTACGGAGCACGCCTGCGCAGTGAGCGCGAGGCGCGGGGGTGGAGGCAGGACGACCTCGCCGGGCGGATCGGGTACACCGGGCGGCACGTATCCGGTGTGGAAACTTGTCACAAGTCCCCAACTCGCAAGTTCTCGATCGCTGTTGATGTCGCACTGGGGTTCGTGGGAGCGACGGAGTCGTTCGAGCGCGAGTGGCAGAGGATCGAGCACGGGGTGCTGTTGCAGGGCTTCCCGGAGTACCTGGACCTGGAGGGCCGGGCGGCGGAGATCAGGCTGTTCGAGGTGGGCGTCATTCCCGGTCTGTTGCAGACACGGGAGTACGCGCAGGCGCTGGCCGACGGAGCGGTCGACCGAGGGATCATCACGGCTGAACAGGCCGATGAACGCGTCGCGTTCCTCATGGCACGTCAGGCCGCGCTGCTGCGGGACGTGCCGCCCGTGCTGATCGCCGTGCTGGACGAGAGTTGTATCCTCCGGCCGGTCGGCAGCCCGGACGTCATGAAGGCGCAGTTGCAGTATCTGATCGACTTCGCCGCGCAGCCCCACACCACACTCCAGCTCGCCCCGTTCAGCATCGGCGAGCGTCGACCCTTCAACCGAGCGGTGAACCTGCTGACCCTTCAGGACCGGTCCGTGGTCTCCTATGTCGAGTCCGAGACGCAGGGGCACTTGGACCGCGAACTCAGCTCCGTCATTCCGCTGGTGAGGGCCTACCATCAGTTGCAGAACGTGTCTCTGTCGCAGACAGATTCCGTGGACTCGATCCACCAGCATCGGAAGGGCAGCCCGTGACGACCGAACCGACGACCCAGCAGTGGGTCAAGTCCTCCTACAGCGACAACGGCGGCACCTGCGTCGAGTGGGCCCCGGGCACCGCGACCGCCACCGGCATCGTCCCCGTACGCGACTCGAAGAACACGGCCGGCCCGGTGCTCGCCTTCCCCGCCGCCGCGTTCTCCAGCTTCGTCGCGGGCGTCCGGGCCGGAGACTTCGGCACCGTCTGACCGACGGCCGACCGGTCCTGCACCGCCTCCGCCCCACCGTGCCCAGCGCGCGGCGGGGCGGAGGCGGTTCCAGGGCCATAGGCCGCCGCCGGGCTCAGCGCCCGACCCTCAGCACCGCCTTCCCCGTGTTCTCGCCCGCCTCCAGCAGCCGCTGGGCCTCCGGCGCGTCGGCCAGGTCGTACTCGGCCGTGATGTCGATCCGTACGGCGCCGGACGCGACCAGGCCCAGCGCCGCGCGGGCGTGGCGGCGCAGGGTGTCGGGGGCGCGGCGGGAGAGGTCGCCGATGTTGTAGCCGGTCAGGGCGCGGTTGTTCTTCCAGACCGGGAGGACCGGGAGGTGCAGGTCGGGGTGGCGGGCCGCCTCGCCGTAGACCGCGACCCGGCCGAAGGGGGCCAGCGCCTCGAAGCTCGCGAGGCGCGTGGGGCCGCCGATCGGGTCCAGGATCAGGTCCACGCCCCGGCCGGACGTCGCCTTCCGCACCGCGTCCGGGAAGCCGTCCCGGAGGAAGACCTCGTCGTAGCCGAAGCGGCTCGCGTACTCCGCCTTCTCCTCCGTGCTCACCGTGCCGTACACCGCCGCCGCCCCCAGCGACCGGGCGAGCTGCGCTGCCGCCGAGCCGACCCCGCCCGCCGCCGCGTGGACGAGCACGGTCTCCCCGGCCGCGAGGTGGCCCGCCCCGGCCAGGACCCCGTACGCGGTCGTCAGGACGAGGGGGGCGGCGCCGGCCGTCCGCAGGTCCAGGCCCCCCAGCTCGGCCAGCTCCGCCAGCGGGAAGACGAAGGGCGCCGGCGCGGTGGCGTACTCCGCGTAGCCGCCGCCGTCCGGGAGGTACGCGGCGACCTCGTCGCCGACCGCCGGGCCGGTCACCCCTCCGCCCAGCGCGACGACCGTCCCCGACGCCTCCAACCCGGTCACCGTCTCGCCCTCGGACGGCCCGAAGTCGCCCAGGCGGTGCTGGACTTCGCCGTAGTTGACGCCCGCGTACGCCACCCGTATCAGCACCGCACCGGGCCCGGGCACGGGAGCTGCCAGCTCCACCGCCCGCAGCACCTCCGGCCCGCCGACTTCCTTGAACGCGACCGCCCTCATACGTTCCCCCTCCGCCCGGCCACACCGCAGCGCGGTGGCCGGTCTCCCGTGATCGTCCTCGGCTTCTCCGACGTCCGGAACTCGCACCTGGGCCGTCGTATTCCCCGGAGGGGAGGGGGAGTTACGGCTGCCGCCGCTACGCGGCCGGCGCATACAAGCTCGCGGCATCGTGCAGGCCGACCCCTGGCCCTAGGAGGGGTCGGCGTCCGGCTCGGGAGCTGCGCGGAGGGTCTCTTCGACGGTGGTGGCGATGATGCGGTCGCGGTCCGCCGGGGCGAGCGGAGGTGCGGGCGTGTCGGCCTGATCGAGTTCGAGGCGGACGCGGCGGGCGACGGTGTCGGGCGTCGGGACGGGAGCGGCCGAGTTGCGGCTGCGGATGTCGTTGAAGACCGTCCACGCCAGAGTGGCGATGCTGACGATAAGACCGGCCAGAGCCACCGGGTCGGTGTACTGGCCGGGCCTACGGTCGGCTCCCCGGTTGTGCAGCGCGACTTCCACCTCATGGGCGAGGTTCGCGTACGCCGGTGTGGTGAGGCGCTGGGCGGCTGCTCGGGCACCTTGCTCAATGGGGTCGCTCATGACTCTGTCTCCTCTGGGTCGATGTCCGTGTCAGCGGGTGGGTCGGTGGGCTGGATGAGTGCGTACGCGCGGGCGGCGGGCGGCATCGGGTTGCCTGTCTGCTGCTGCCAGGCGCCCTCGACGGCTTCGATGCCCAGGCGGGCTGTGAGCAGGCGGAGGTGTTCGGGGCCTGAACCGGTCCTCGGATGCGGGATCTCATCGAACAGGGCGACACACTTGATCACCCAGGCGAGTGCGATGTCGGAGTCGTCCTGGGCTTGGGCGAGCAGGCCCAGTGCCGCGTATGTGAGGGCCATGCCGGGCCGGTTTCCGAGATCCTCATCGATCGAGAGGCACTTGCGATACCAATCCTCCGCCTCCCCCAACCGCCCACGCTCCTGAGCCACCACGCCCAACTGGTGATAGCTGGAGGCCATACCAGGCCGCTTCCGAAGCTCCTCCTCAATGGAGAGCGACTTGCGATACCAATCCTCCGCCTCCCCCAACCGCCCACGCTGCTGAGCCACCATGCCCAACTGGTGATAACCGGTAGCCATACCAGGCCGGTCGCGAAGCTTCTCCTTGATGGAGAGCGACTTGCGATACCAATCCTCCGCCTCCCCCAACCGCCCACGCTCCTGAGCCACCACGCCCAACTGGTGATAGCTGGAGGCCATACCAGGCCCGTTCCGAAGCTCCTCCTTGATGGAGAGCGACTTGCGATACCAATCCTCCGCCTCCCCCAACCGCCCACGCTCCTGAGCCACCATGCCCAACTGGTGATAGCTGGAGGCCATACCAGGCCGCATCCGAAGCTCCTCCTCAATGGAGAGCGACTTGCGATACCAATCCTCCGCCTCCCCCAACCGCCCACGCTCCTGAGCCACCATGCCCAACTGGTGATAACAGACAGCTATGAAATGGCTTCGGCTGGGGCTGCTGGCCTGATCGTC
The DNA here is from genome assembly GCF_033109485.1 of Streptomyces cyaneofuscatus. Taxonomy (NCBI): domain Bacteria; kingdom Bacillati; phylum Actinomycetota; class Actinomycetes; order Kitasatosporales; family Streptomycetaceae; genus Streptomyces; species Streptomyces cyaneofuscatus. The sequence continues at coordinate 2,692,976 of NZ_CP137002.1, forward strand.
CAAAGCAAGCAGGATGGTGCGGTACGTGTTCTCGGCTTCGTCGAGTTGCCCCGCCGCAACCTGTCGATCGGCTTGAGATCCGACCACGAACAACCAGAGGCCGCCTTCGGGCGTCGCCGCGTTCGGACGGGTTCCATCGAGTGCTTCGACGGCCAGTAGAACTCGGTCCGCCCAGGACTGAGCCTCCTGCGCCAGCCCTCTCACCTCCCAGTAACTGTCCAGTGGCTGAAGGATGGACCGAGCCTTCTCCCATTCTCCGTGGGACAGGGCACTGGCGACCATGGCTCCCAACATCCGCTGCTGATACCTGATCAGAGCAAGCGCGAGCTGGGCGTCACCGCGATGGATCTCGCCCGACAGCCAGGTTCCGAGGCCGGCGTAGACCGATACAAGGGCCTGAAGGGCGGCATCTCGTTCGTCCGCTTGGGCACCGGCCGCCCTGGTGTGCCAGCGAGCAGCCAGGTGGGCGGGCAGTGCCGGAGGGAGACGATATTGCCCGGCTCCGAGCGGGGTCAGCAGGCCGAAGGCCGCCGATTTCTCCAGCAACTCCGCCCAGTCCTGCGTAGTACGGCCCCGGAAGCGCTCCGGAGTCTCTACAAGGGACGAAAAGGCACCGAGGACATCGGCGTCGGCGACTCCGTGGAAGAGGCTCAGGACAGTGAGGGCCTCCTGGTCGTCGCGGCTCAGGTGGCGGAAGGAGTAGGCGACGCTCGCCGACAGCGACGTCTTGCGGTCACCGTCGGTGCCGCCATCTCCTCCGACCGGCAGGACGGTGGTGCCCTGGAGGCCGCTCAAAAGGTGCTGGGCGGTGCTGGTCTCCAGGTGCGGAAGAGTCAGGCGCATGCTGAGCGGGTGGCCGTCCAGCCAGTGCATGAGATCGGCGAAGGCTCTGGTCTGACGGTGCGGGCCGGCTGCGGGGTAGGGAGCCAGGATCTGGTCGGCGTAAGCGGTGGCATCCTTGCTCGTCAGCCCACCGAGCGGGATGCGGCGCACGTCGGGGCCCAGCCAGGTCTCGGGTGTACGGCTGGTGATGACCACCGCGCTCCCGCTGCTGGCGGCGATGCGGCTGAGGAAGCCCCGCATCCGGTCCTGCTCGTGCTGCGGGAGCGGCGGGGTGGCCCGGCCCGGGTCGGGCATCTCGCGGACGGATTCGAAGTTGTCCCAGATCAGCAGCAGCTTCCGGGTGGTGAGGAGTTCCTCGACCGCGGCCTGACGCTTCGCGTCGTCCAGGAGCGCGAACGGGTTGCCGAAGATCTGGAGCCCGATGTCGGTGATGACTCCGTCCAGACCGAAGGAGGCGACGCCGGGCTCGAACGAGTGCCAGAGCACCCATTCCGGCTTCTCCACGCCGCCGGTGTCGCGCCACCACCGGCCGAAGGCCTTGGCCAGCTCGGTCTTCCCCGTCCCGCCGGGGCCGTGCACCACCACGACGTGCTGGAGCCGAGCGGCGGTGTCCAGGGTGTAGAAGTCCGCGTCCCGGCCGACGAACTCACCGACCGGCTCCAGGCCGTGACCATGCCCGGCCTTGGGCTCTTCGCGGATGCGGGTCAGGATGTCCCCCACGTCCGGCACGGGTTCGCGGGCGGTGCGCAGTTCGGGGAAGTGGGCTTCGCTGCGTGTGTAGAAGACCGGGACCATCCAGTCCGCCAGGGGCAGCATCCCCTTGAGCGAGGGCCGCTTGTCGTTGAGCTTCAGCTGGGCACGTCCGGCGGTGACGGCGTCGGTCACCCGGTCTCCGGCGAACAGCCGCTCATAGAACGCGGTCATGAACTCAGCGGCGGCGACCGCGAACACGCTGTACGCCATCGCCACCACGCTCGCGCAGCCCTCCTTCAGGAGTCGGGTCGCCACCGCAGCCTCCACCTGCGATCCGGCCTCCGTCTCCAACTGGCCGGACTGGCAGGCGTTGAGCACCACCACCGGCACCTTCGCCTGTGCCAGGACCCGGGCCACACGGCCTGCGTCGACGAGGTCGCTGCCGCCGCCAGGCTTCTCGAACGCCAGCATCCCCTGCGGGCCCGGAGCGTCGTACATCACAGGCCCCCACCCGCCTCCCGCCCCGGTGGCTGACGTCTGCCCGAAGACCCCATGACCGTCAAAGTGCACGACCTGGAACGGCTTTCCGGCCTCCTGCGCTTCGGTCAGCACCTCACGGAGCCGGTCCAGGGTCGGTGGCCGCAGCACCACCAGATCCACGCTGCCGCGCACCGCCTCCAGTCGTCGCAGCAAGGGGCGGGCGATCATCTGGTACCCGACGTCGTTCGTGCCCTGCGGGCGGGAGATCACCATCAGCACCCGGAGCCGCGAGCCGGGAACGCCGACGACCTTCGCCATCCCCTCGCCCGTCAGGTTGCGCGAGACCGCTACCCCGTCCAGCGCCACCGGCACACCCCGGCCGGGGAAGGACATCAACTCCCACGGGCGCCCCAGCTGCTGGGCCGAGGACGACAGGAAGACCAGCTCCACCGGGCCGTCCTGGGCGCGCGCGTCCACATACGCGTCCCGCACCGGTCCCGCCGGGAACACCGCCGTGAAGATCTGCTCTCCCCAGGACGGCAGCAGACCCGCGACCCTGGCACCCCGCTCCTCGTAGACCCCGGTAGGAACTTCGAGGTACTGCTCCAAGTACCACCGCAGATCCGTCAGATCGTCATCCGTCAGCGGCCACACCAGATCCATCGGATCGCCGACCGGCCGCGGGTACTGCTCCCCCGCAGGCCACGACAACAGCTGCACCCGTCCGTCGGACCGTAGATCCACCAGCAACCGCTGCACCGACAACTTCGCCTCCGCGTCGCACTCGCAGTAGGAGGACGACGATAGACGTTCCATGGCATCAGTACCCAAAGGATCATCCAAGCCGCGACGCCACCCGGGACGGACACCACAGATCGAGAGTGGCAGGTTCCGGACAGCTCGTGGGCCTCGCGTGGTGCCCGAACTACCGCCAGAGCCGCAGAACTTGCACAAAGTTGTCATGCACTTGACGCACCCGCATGCCGCACAACAGGCTCGGAGCCCCCCGCTCCCTTGGACAGCCTGACGACGAAGAGGTGCACTCTCATGCGCTCACGCCCCATCGGATTCCTGCTCGCGACCCTCGCGGGCGCGACGCTCGCCCTCGGCGGCATCTCCCCCGCCTCCGCGTCCCCCGACGCCGCCACCCCCACCGCCACCACGGCTCGTACAGCCACCGCCTCCGGCGACATCGGAACCGCCGACGCCTGCTACACCTGGGGCGGCACCCTCCGCGAGGGTTCCAGCGGCGAGGCCGTACGCCAGCTCCAGATCCGCGTCTCGGGCTACCCGGGCACCGGAAACCAGATCGCCATCGACGGCGCGTTCGGCCCGGCCACGAAGGCGGCCGTGCAGCGCTTCCAGGCGGCGTACGGGCTGGCCGCCGACGGCATCGCGGGTCCCGCGACCTTCAACAAGATCTACCAGCTCCAGGACAACGACTGCACCCCGGTCAACTTCACCTACGCCGAGCTCAACCGCTGCAACTCCGACTGGTCCGGCGGCAAGGTCAGCGCCGCCACCGCGCGCGCCAACGCCCTGGTCACCATGTGGAAGCTCCAGGCCATGCGGCACGCCATGGGTGACCGGCCGATCACCGTCAACGGCGGTTTCCGCAGCGTCTCCTGCAACAGCGCGGTCGGCGGCGCCGCCAACAGCCGCCACATGTACGGGCACGCGGCCGACCTCGGCGCCGGGCCGCAGGGCTTCTGCGCCCTCGCCCAGGCGGCGCGCAACCACGGCTTCACCGAGATCCTCGGCCCGGGCTACCCGGGCCACAACGACCACACCCACGTCGCCGGGGGCAGCGGCCGCTTCTGGTCCGCGCCCAGCTGCGGCATCTGAGACCCGACACGGTGTGCGGGTTCCTCCGGTCGGCGGGCCGGAGGAACCCGCGTACCGCCGTGTCCGTAGAAGCCCGGACGCCCGCACACCGCCGTCTCCCCCCCCCGGGGGACGGCTACCAGCGCATCCCCACCACCACCGCCAAGGCCACCAGCAGTCCGCACAGGACGCCGTTGACGACCCGGTTCTCCCAGAACACCGCGACGAACTCCCGGATGGTGGCGCTCGGCCAGAAGTACGCGGCGGTCGGCGACCCGATCACCTGGCCGCGCACACCTTCCCGGCGGGCGGTCATCGCCGCCCGGAACGCGTGGAAGTTGTTGGTCACCACGACACAGACGTAACGGTCGTCGGCCTCCTCCATCATGTGGCGGCTGAAGCGCAGGTTCTCGGTGGTCGTACGGGAACGCGCCTCCTGCCGGACGAGCGCCGGGTCGGCTCCCTCCGCGACCAGCCAGCGCCCCATCGCCTCCGCCTCGGGCAGCTTCTCGTCCGGCCCCTGCCCGCCGGAGACCAGCAGCACCGGCGGCTCCGCACCCCGGTCCACCTGCTTCCGCTGGACGGCGAGGCCGGACCGCAGCCGCGAGGCGAGCAGCGGGGGGACCCGCTCGCCGCCGATGAGGCCCGAGCCCAGCACCACCACGAAGTCCACGTCGCCGCGCACCCGGATACGGCCGTACAGAAAGGCGTACGCGAGGAAGCACAGGAAGAGGAAGGACACATAGCCGGTGACGAGCACGACGGCCAGGAGGAACGACTGGTACGCGCGCGAGCCTCCCAGGTAGTCGGCGGAGACCACCAGCGCCAGCACGGCGAAGATACCCACACCCGCCAGCCCCGACAGGAGGTTGGCCGGGCGGCGGCCCTCCTTGCGGACCATGGTCAGTCCGTTGCCGATGAGGAAACCGCCCAGGAGCACCACCGCCAGCGCGGGCACGAAGAAGACCAGCGAGTACACCAGGACGGCCAGATTGCCCGGCAGCCGGTCCACCTGCGTCAGCAGGGCGAAGGACAGGCACAGCACGGTCAGTCCGAGCAGGACCGCGTTGCGGAACTGCCGGCGGTCCTGCCGGACGCCCCAGCAGAACCAGAGGAAGAAGACTGCTGTCGGTACGAAGGCGATCACAGGTGACCTCGGATGCGTCGGCCGCGCGGGGGCGGGAGGGGCCGGAGGGGGCTGGGCCCCCCCCCGGGGGGGTGTCCTACTCCGCGGAGGACGACCGGCGGTTCTCCTCCATCCAGTCCCCGTTCGTCTGCCAGGCGTACAGCGTGTGGCCCTCCAGCGAGACGTAGTAGGAGCCGCAGCGGCCCCGCGCCTCGCCCGCCCGGTCCGAGGGGAACCAGGAGGCGCTGATCTCCGGGTCCGGGGCCTTCTTCCCCCGCAGCTGCTCGCAGGAGCCGGGGAGCCGGTCGCCGTTGAGCGTGGCCTTGAGGATGCGCTCGCCGCCGGTGGTGCGCATGGCGTACTCGACGGACGCGGCGTCGTCGGGGAGCCAGCTGGGCACGGAGTCGCGGTCGGCCTTCGCCGCCTTGCCGGTGGCGTAGGAGGAGGTCTGCTCGTGGCGGCCGTCGTACCACTCCCTGGCCTCGGGCACGACCACCGCGGCCGTGATGCCGAGAACCACCACGCCACCCAGGGCACCTATCAGAACGCCACGCATCTTCGCTTCTCTCCTCTGCCGGTATCCGCTTCGTCTGCCGCGAGCCGGGGAACGCCCTTGCTCGCTTACGTCCATTTTCCTAGCCGTATGGCTGGAAAAAGTCAGACTATGAGGCATATGGGGGGTACGCCTCTGGTCGCACACCCCTGATACCGACCCGGACCCGACGCCGTTCTAGCTGCTCACGGCAGCCGCCGAACCGGCCGCGATCGCCGCCACGGTCCGCAGCACGGCGGAGTTGACCGCCTCCGCACCCCAGCTGGCCCGCTCCAGCTCCTTCGCCCGGTGGTAGACCTTGCCGGACCACGGGACGGTGCGGTGCAGGTTCGGCAGGGACCCGCTCGCGGAGAGCAGGCCGATCAGCGAAGCCGTACGGGCATCGGGTTCCGCGCCGTCGATCAGGACGGCCCGGACCTGCTCCAGGAGCGCCTTCTTGTACGCGCTGTCCGCGATCGTGTGCGACGTCGTACGGAAGAGGCCCAGCGTCTTCTTCGTCTCCCGGCGCAGCGTGCCCCGCTCGACGAGCCGGTCGAACACCGGCTCGCGCAGCCCGGTGCCGATCTCGATCAGAAGCGTCTGGACGCCTCGTACCTTCTCGGAGACCTTCTTGTACGCGTCGCGCAGCAGCGGGTCCTCCGGCGGCCGGCCGACGACGGCGTGCACCCGGATGCCGGTCAGCCCCTGGTCACCCTCGTCGACCCGGACATGACCGGCGAGCCCCAGCTCCACCAGGACCGCACCGCCCTGCGTGTAGTAGAGCGTGCCCGCCGTCGGGATCGCGCCGGAGGCGTCGTCCATCAGCAGCAAGGTCAGGTCTTCGACGATCAGCAGCTTGCTCGGCATGTCTCTTCCCACCGTCGGATAGGGGCCTTTCGGCCACGCTATCCACGGCGGGGCGGGGCGGCGCGGTGCGAGCTGTCACCGGCGTCGATGACAGATGTCATGACGAGCGCCGGGGAACGAGGACCGGGGACAAGGGCGACGAGGACAGGGGCTCAGTACACGCGAGGTCCGGCGTCGGTGAGGTGCACCTTCTGGTTGTAGCCGGTCGGTTCCTTGCCCTTCCAGACCTCCTCGCATTCGTAGGTCGTCTCACCGAAGGGGACGGCCATGGCCTCGGGGATGTCGTTGCAGAGGGCGTATTCGATCTCGTGGTTGTTGCCGAAGATGATCCGCGCCACTCCTTCGCGCGTGAGCAGGCCCGTCTGCGGGACGGCCTGATACTCGACGACGCTGTCGGACCAGCCCTTGTCCCCGATCGTGACGTTCCACTCGACGTCGACGCCCTTGAAGGAGACGGTGCAGGTCACCTGCGTCCCGGCCTTGGAGCTGACCTTGTCGGGGCATGTCCCGGCCGGCTTCCCGGTGGCGTTGGCCAGGCTCAGCGTCTTGCGCTCCAGTTCGTGCGCGACGATCTCGGTGAACGGGAGGCCGTCGGGTGCCTCCGGGTACTCCGGCACCTTCCCCTCGGGCGGGGTCAGCTTCTGCGGGAGGAGCGAGGGAGCCGGAGCCGCCGCCTTGTCCGAGGCCTCGTCGCCCCCTCCCCCGCACCCGCTGACCAGGAGACCAACCACACCGACAGTCACCGCAACACGCTTCATCCGCATAACCCGCCACCCTAGAGGGGCGTCAGGAACGTCTGGGGAGAGGGCCCCGCCCTCCGACGCCGGGGCGTGCCCGACTCATTGACAGCGAGGTGCCGCCCTGTCACCGTCTCGACTGACGGCGGCAGTTCCCGGACCCGGACCCCCAGGGGGCCCAGGGCCCACCGCGCGCATCCCCCACCCCACCCCGCGCCTCCCTCCCCCACCGCTCGGCCGCCGTCGAGTGGGAGCGCTCCCAGAGAAGGGCCGCACTCGTGAGACGACTTCTTCGTACGCTCGCCGCCTCGGCGTTCGCCTGTCTGCTCCTGCCGCTCAGCGCCGCCCCGAGCAGCGCCACGACCACGTCCGTCCAGGCCAGCCCCATCGACCTGACCAGCGGTTTCTACACCGACCCCTCCTCCGGCCCCGCCGCCTGGGCCGCCGCGAACCCCGGCGACGGGCGGGCCGCCGCCATCCGCGACAACATCGCATCCCGCCCCATGGCCCGCTGGTTCGGCGCCTGGAGCGGGGACATCGGGGCCGCCGTCGGCTCGTACGTGGGCGCCGCCGACGCCGCCGACAAGCTGCCCGTGCTCATCGCGTACAACATCCCCGGCCGCGACGCCTGCGGCGGCCACTCCGGCGGCGGCGCGGGCACCCCGGCCGCGTACCAGGCCTGGATCTCCGCCTTCGCCTCGGCCATCGGCTCGCGCCCCGCACTCGTGGTGATCGAGCCCGATTCGCTCGGCGACTTCAGCTGCCTGAGCCAGGCCCAGATCGCTGAGCGCAACGGGATGCTCCGGGGCGCCCTGGCCCAGTTCCGCAACCGCGCGCCCAACACCTGGACCTACCTGGACGCCGGAAACCCGGCCTGGATCGGCGCGGCCACCATGGCCCAGCACCTCGACGGCGCCGGTGCCCGCGAGGCGCACGGCTTCTCGCTGAACATCTCGAACTACTTCACCACCGGCGAGAACACCGCCTACGGCAACGCCATCAACTCGGCGCTCTCCTCGTCGTACGGCTACACGAAGCCGTACGTCGTCGACACCAGCCGCAACGGAAACGGCTCCAACGGTCAGTGGTGCAACCCGGGCGGACGCCGGATCGGAGCCGTCAGTCAGACGGGCGGCGGGGGCGGCGCCGAGATGCTGCTCTGGCTGAAGACCCCCGGGGAGTCCGACGGCAACTGCGGGGTCGGCGGCGGGTCGGCGGCGGGGCAGTTCCTGCCGGAGGTCGCTTACAAGATGATCTACGGGTACTGAGGACCCGGACAGCGGCGGCGGGCGGCGGGGCCTGGTCCGGACAGAAGGTCGGGCGGAAAGCTGCCGCCTGCCGCATGAGTGCGGCCGCCCTGCGAGTCAGGATGGCCGCACTCATGGTTTCTCTAGTTCTTCTGGGTCTTCTGGGTCTTCTGGGCCCTGATGATCACCAGGACCGTGAGCCCGCCGCAGGCCAGGCCCGCGAGAGCCCAAGGGATGCTCGGTGTACCGCCATTGAGGTGGTAGCCGATGGTGCAGAAGATGAGCGTCTCGATCAGGACGATGAGCAGCCACCAGCGCCTTCCTGGCATCCGGGCCCCTCCTTTTCGTTCATGAAATCCCGGGTTCACGCGATGTGGCGTTGCCGTGATTCTCCAGGAGAGGCGGAGAGCCGAACGCCGGGGCCTCGGACCTGCCCCTCAGGCCGCACCCGGACCTCCGGGAATCGCCCGACACCCCTGGCCCGCTCAAGAAATCCGCGAGGAGATTCAGCGACCATGTCGAGAACCCGCGTCCCGCTCCGTCTCCCGGGTGAAGGCGGCCGGAACGGGTCGCCCCGCACCGAGGAGAACCCCATGGCCAAGTACCTGATGCTCAAGCACTACCGAGGCGCCCCGGACCCGGTCAACAACGTGCCCATGGAGCGGTGGACGCCCGAGGAGTTCTCGGCGCACATCCAGTACATGAACGACTTCGCGGCCCGGCTGGTGGAGACCGGGGAGTTCGTCGGCGAGCAGGCGCTCGCGCCCGAGGGGGCGTGGGTCCGGTACGACGGGGAGGGGCGGCCGCCGGTCACCGACGGGCCGTTCGCCGAGACCAAGGACCTGATCGCCGGGTGGATGATCATCGACGTCGACTCGTACGAGCGTGCCGTCGAGCTGGCCGGTGAGCTGTCGGCCGCCCCGGGCGCGGGCGGCAAGCCGATCCACGAGTGGCTGGAGCTCCGGCCGTTCCTCACCGCGCCGCCCACCATCGCGGAGTGACCTCAGCGATGCCGACGCCCAGGCCGAAGCCCATGCCCATGCCCATGGACGAGGTGCTGCTCCGGAGCATCGTCCCGGGCGTGCTCGGGGTCCTCGTCCGCCGCGGAGCCGACTTCGCGGCGGCCGAGGACGCCGTACAGGAGGCGCTGATCGAGGCGGTCCGGGTCTGGCCTTCCGATCCGCCGCGCGATCCGAAGGCCTGGCTGGTCACCGTGGCCTGGCGGCGGTTCCTCGACGCGACCCGGGCCGATGCCGCCCGGCGCCGGCGCGAGGACGTCGTGGAGGAGGAGCCGGCGCCCGGTCCCGTACCCGGCACCGACGACACCCTCCAGCTCTACTTCCTCTGCGCCCACCCCTCCCTGACGCCCTCGTCCGCCGTCGCGCTCACCCTGCGCGCTATCGGCGGGCTGACCACGCGCCAGATCGCCCAGGCCTACCTGGTGCCCGAGGCGACCATGGCGCAGCGCATCAGCCGGGCCAAGCGCACGGTCTCCGGTGTGCCGTTCGACCGGCCCGGCGATGTCTCCACCGTGCTGCGCGTCCTCTACCTGGTCTTCAACGAGGGCTACTCCGGCGACCTCGACCTCGCCGCCGAGGCCATCCGGCTCACCCGGCAGCTCGCGGCCGCGATCGACCACCCGGAGGTGGCGGGGCTCCTCGCCCTCATGCTGCTCCACCACGCCAGGCGCGCCGCCCGCACCGCGCCCGACGGCAGCCTGGTGCCGCTCGCCGAGCAGGACCGGGGGCGGTGGGACACCACCGCGATCGCCGAGGGGGTCCGGATCCTCCAGGCGGCCCTCGCCCGGGACCGGCTGGGCGAGTACCAGGCCCAGGCCGCCGTCGCCGCGCTCCACGCCGACGCGCCGACCGCCTCGGAGACCGACTGGGTGCAGATCGTCGAGTGGTACGACGAGCTCGCGGGCCTGACCGACAGCCCGGTCGTCCGGCTCAACCGCGCGGTGGCCGTCGGTGAGGCGGACGGGCCGCGCGCCGGGCTCGCCGCCCTCGCGGAGCTGGACGGCGCGCTGCCCCGGTACGCGGCGGTGGCGGCGTACCTCCACGAGCGCGACGGCGACCTGGAGCGGGCGGCCCAGCTCTATGCCGAGGCCGCCCGCAAGGCCCCGAACCTCGCCGAACGCGACCACCTGACCCGCCAGGCGGCCCGGCTCAACAGCGGCCGGGGGCGGTGACGCGCAGTCAGCTGCTTTCCCAGGTGCGGCCGAGGAGGGGGAGCAGGCGGTCCCAGTGCAGCTTCAGCCCGGCCGGGTCGAAGGCGTCGGTGTCGGACATGGTGAACCCGTGGACGGTGCCGGGGTAGATCTCGGAGGTGTGGTCGACGCCCGCCGCGTCCAGGGCCTTGTTCAGCTCGCGCAGGGCCTCGGGCGTCAGGTCGCTCGCGGCGTGGCCGAAGTGGGCCCGGGCGGTGATCCCGGCGAGGGCGTCGGGCCCGTCGGCACCCACGGGGGCGTGGAGCGCGGCGAGGGCGGCCACCTGGTCGGGGTGGGCCGCCGCGGTGCGCACCGCCAGGAGGCCGCCGAAGCAGTAGCCGGTGACAGCGACCGGTCCGGGGGCGACCTCGGGCCGGGTGGTGAGGAACCGGAGGAAGGCGTCGGCGTCGCGGAGGGTGCGTTCGGCGGTGTGCTCCCGGATCAGGGGCATCAGCCGGCCGAGGACGGCGGACCGTTCCTCGCCCCCGATGTACGCGGGGAGGTCGATCACCGGCGTGGGGCCGTGCCGGTGGAAGACGTTGGGGACGAGCACGTAGTACCCGTGCCCGGCCAGTTCGGCGGCCATCTCCCGCAGTACGGGCCGGATACCGAAGCCGTCCGGGTACATCAGCACCCCTGGGTGCCGGCCCCCGGTGTCGGTGAAGGCGCCCGGGAAGGCGGCGAAGGCGTCGGCACGGCCGTCCGGGGTGGGGATGTGCAGAGTCCTGGTCTGGATGGGCATGCGTTCTCTCCTGTCGTGGCTGACGTCATGAACTGCGGTCGGCACGACAGGAGGCGGGGCCCGCGCGGCGCTCAGAGCGGCGCCGGGTAACCGATCGGTGAGTGGCGCGAGGCCGTCCCGGTAGTCATCGCCGCCAACGTAGCCCACCGCGCCGAACCGGTTCCAGTGAGGTGATTACCCGTCAGGGATCAAGGATCAGGGATCAGGGATCCCCTCAGCGCGTCCGCGCCCCGTCCGTCACCCGCTCCAGCCCGTAGAAGTTCGCCACGCACCCGCCCGGCCAGTAGTTGGCGCCGCCCCGGCCGAACGGCTCCAGCATGGCGCTGACGACGAGCCGTTCGTACGGCATCACCCGCTCGCCGTCCGCCGCCCCCTCCCGCAGCCGCCGGTCCTGCGCGTCCCACTTCTCCGCCCTCGCCCGCATGTTGGTGTCCAGGTTGAGCAGCGAGACGGCCGGGCCGGCGCAGACCAGCACGCAGAGCGCGGCACACACGGCCTGCGCCGGGGCCGTACGCCGTACGCGCTGCCGCACCGCGAGGCCCAGGAGCGCCCCGGCCGCGGTGAGGAGGACCACGTACAGCAGGAGGTAGTCGTTCCAGAGCCGGTTGGCGCTCGGGGCGCTCACCCGGTCCTGGAACACCGGGTACGCGATCACCGTGCACAGGTAGCCCGCCAGCAGGAGGGTCAGCAGGCCGGTCCAGGCGAGCAGCGGCCAGTGGGCCGGAGGGCGCGGCGTACGGCCGTCCCGGCGGTCGCCGAGCAGGCCCAGCAGGACACCGACCGCGACCGCGCCGACGTACTGCCACGTCGTGACCGTCTGGACGGTGATCTCCGCGAAGTGCCGCAGGGAGGCGGCGAGCGAGTCGGGGGCGAGCAGCGACGTCGTCTCCGCCCCGAACCGTTCGCGGCGGCGGATCGAGCCGGGTGAGGTGATCAGGACGAGTCCACCCGCCAATGTTCCGGCCAGACCCGCCACACACCAGCAACGGGCGAACGCCCTGACAGAGGGCGGGATGAGACGGCCGCTCAGGAGCAGCGTGGCCAGCAGCACCAGCACCATCACGATCGCCGTCTCCTCCGAGAGGGTGGCGATGAAGGCGCCCGCGAGCAGCGCGGTGGCGAGGGCGAACCCCCGGCCCCGGCGGGTACGGGCGAGCAGCAGCGGGATCAGGGCGGCGCAGGCCAGGACCGGTGGCAGGGTGTGGGAGACCGAGGCGGCGGGCCAGTAGAACGTCTTGTACGTGTTCGGCGTGACGAACAGGAAGAGCGCGGTCACCATCGCCGCGACCAGCAGCGGCAGCCCGCGCGGCACGGTGATTCCGCCCCGGCGCAGCGCCGGCACCGTCACCGCCCACAGGACCGCGAGGGTCAGGATCCCGCTCACTGCCGGGAACCACTGGTGCCCGGCGACCTGGAACTTCGCGTAGGCGCCGACCAGCATCGCGTTGGCGACGCGTCCGTTGTCGTCGAAGTAGAACTTTCCGACGAGGCCCGTGATGCCGTCGTCCCGTACGGCGGGGAGGAAGCACCAGTCGTCGGCGCTGGGCCGCACCCAGCGGCCGAACCAGGAGGCGGCGGCGAGCAGGGCGAGGGGCGGGAGCGCGAGGGCGCTGACCCAGAGGGCGGTGCTCGGTCGGGTGTGCTGTGGAGGTGACGGATGGTTCGGGTCGGCGTTCGGGTCGGCGTTCGGGTCGGCGTTCGGTGTCGTCGTGTCGCGGGTCCCCTCGGTCATCGCTTCTCGCCCGGCCTCGGTGCGAGCGTCCGGTCCGCCATCGGACGGGCGGTCAGCGGCTGTCGTGGCTCCGAGCGGTCCGTGACGGCCGCCCCGGGAACCTCCGCCGCCTCCGTGCGGCGGCCCGACATGATCGCCCACCGGGCCAGCAGGAACGAGACGGGCGTGACGATGACACCGGCCGCCAGCGCGGCCAGGTTCTTGTCCATGCCGAGACCACTGACCGCGCCGTAGAGCAGCGCTCCGGACGCCACCAGGTTGACCAGGGTGGAGACCGGATAGCGGACGAACGCGTGCCAGGTCGGCTTCGTCCGGCAGGTCACGTAGGAGTTGAGGAGGAACGAGCAGACGATGCCGACCGCGTAGCCCAGCACATGGGCCGCGAGGTAGGGGGTCCAGCGGTTCAGTGAGGCGTAGACGCCCAGGTAGACGGCGGTGTTGACGCAGCCGATGAGGACGAAACTGCCGAACTGGCGTGCCGTACGGGACCGGGTGCCGGGCCTCTCCTGAGCGGCGGGCTCCCCCGGCGCCCCCGGCCGCCCCGGCTTCCCCGGCGCTCCCAGCTCCCCCAGCTCCCCGATGACCAGCGGGCCGGTCGGCAGCCGGCGCTCCGGCCGGGTCCGGGACGTCGCGTCGGTCTCCCGGACCACGTAGGGCGGGCGGTGCTTCGCCTCGTGGTAGATGCGGCCCACGTACTCACCGATGACGCCGAGGGTGACCAGCTGGATGCCGCTGAGCGCGACGACGGCGGTGAGGAGGGTCGCGTACCCGGGGGTGTCCGCGCCGTGCAGGACGACGGTGATCACCGTCCACAGCGCGTACGCCAGAGCCGAGACGAAGACCCAGAAGCCGGTGTAGATGGCGAGGCGGAGGGGGCGGTTGTTGAAGGAGAGGAGCCCGTCGATGCCGTAGTTCAGCAGCCGCCTGCTCCCCCACTTCGACCGGCCCGCCACGCGCTCGCTGTTGCGATAGCGGAAGCTGACGGTGTCGAAGCCGATCCAGGAGAAGATCCCCTTGGAGAAGCGGTTGCTCTCGGGGAGCGAGAGCACGCTCTCCACGGCCCGCCGCGACAGCAGCCGGAAGTCGCCCGAGCCGTCGATCAGCTCGACGTCCATGCACCGCCGTACCAGGGCGTAGTACGTGTGGCTGAGCGTCGAGCGCACCACGCCCTCGCCCGCCCGGTCGCGGCGCGGGATGACCTGGTCGTAGCCGTGGCGGTGCAGTTCGAGCATGCGGGGGATCAGCTCGGGCGGGTGCTGGAGGTCGGCGTCCATGATGACCACCGCCGCGCCGCGTGACATGCGCAGACCGGCGAGCATGGCGGCCTCCTTGCCGAAGTTGCGGCTGAAGGCGGTGTAGTGGACGCGCTCGTCGCGCAGGGCGAGGGCGGCGAGGAGCCGGCGGGTGGCGTCGCCGCTGCCGTCGTCCACGTAGCAGATCTCGAAGGGGGTGCCGGTGGATTCGAGGACGGTGAGCAGGGCGGTGTGGAAGGTGTCGAGCACCTCGGCCTCGTTGAAGCACGGCACGACGACGGAGAGCTGAAGGCCGTTCATGGGGATCCTCCGGACTTCGCTTCGGCGGCGCGGCCGGTCACCTACAACACACCTGGGCATACAACACACCTAGGCACGTTTTGTGTACTTTTCTCTAGGTTTGCCCATCCAGATAAGAGACCAGGCCTTCCCGCCCCGGACGCGCGGACCGCCCCCGCCCTTTCATCCGAACAGCGCAGATCGCCCGGGAGCCGCCGCCGAGGCGCCTACAGGGCCGCCGAAGCTCCGGTCGCGAGCCCCGGAAGCCGGACATAGCCTCACCAACGTGACGCCATCCGTGGACCGTATCCGGAGCTCCGCGCCCGGCAGGGCCCTGCTCACCGGCCTGCTCGCCACGCTCGTCGCCGTGTGCTGGCTCGCCGGGCCCGCGGCGGTGGACGCCCGCGCGGAGGACCCGGTGGAGCTCTCCCGGGACGGCCAGATCACCGACCGGGTCGGCGCGCTCCAGGACCGTGCGGACACGGTGGAGGACGCCCTCGACCGGCTGTACGCGGAGCGGCGCATCCAGCTCTTCGTGGTGTACGTACGCGATTTCTCCGGGCGCTCCGGGCAGACCTGGAGCGACGAGACCGCCAACCGCAACGGGCTCGGCCAGGACGACGTGCTGCTCTCCGTCGCCACCCACGACCGGCAGTACGCCTACTCCGTGGACGCGGGCTCCGAGCTGACTGACGAGCAGCTGCGTGAGGTGGCCTCCACCGCGATCGAGCCCGCGCTGCGCGAGAACGACTGGGCGGGTGCGGCCATCGGGGCTGCGGACGGCTACGTCTCCGTCCTGGACGGACGCCCGGTGACCGCCCCGGCCATCACCCCCGGCCCGGCCGACCCCGGCTCCGGTGCCTCCGGCCCCTCGTCCGGTGCGGGTGACTTCCTCCTGCCGGTGGTCGTCGTCGGGGGCGCGGGGGCGCTCGCCCTGTTCGCGTTCACCCGGCGCAAGCGGCGCTCCTCGACCCGCACCACCCCGGCCGCGACCGGCTGGGGGCGGCCCCAGGATGCGGCGGACGCGCCGGTCCCGCTGGAGGAGCTGGACGCGCGGGCGAAGCAGGTGCTGGTGGACACCGATGACGCGGTCCGCACCAGCGAGGAGGAACTGGGCTTCGCGACCGCCCAGTTCGGCGAGGAGGCGGCGAAACCTTTCACCAAGGCGCTCGCGCGGGCCAAGGACGAGCTGACCCGGTCGTTCCGGCTGCGCCAGCAGCTCGACGACGCCTTCCCCGAGGACGACGCGACCCGCCGCCGGATGCTGGAGGAGATCCTCGCCCGGTGCACGGCCGCCGACGAGGGGCTCGACGCGGTGGCGGAGGACTTCGACCGGCTGCGCGCCCTGGAACGCGACGCCCCGGAGGCCCTGGCCACCCTGGAGCCCACGTTCGCCACGCTGACCGGGCGCGTCTCGGGGGCCGAGGCGACGGTCGCGGGGATGCGCGAGCGGTACGGGGACGGGGCCGCCGCCCCCGTCGCGGGCGACCTCGACCAGGCGAAGGACCGGCTGGCCTTCGCCGGCTCCGCCCTGGACCAGGCCCGCCAGGCGGTGGAGGGCGCCGACCACGCGCGGGCCGCCGTCTACATCCGGGCCGCCGAGGGCGCGGTCGGCCAGGCGGGCACCCTCATCGACGCGGTGGACCGGCGCGCGGCCGAGCTGGCCGAGGCGGCCGGGAAGCTGCCCGCCGCCCTCACCGAGACGGAGACCGACCTCGCCGACGCGCGCGGCCTCCTCGAAGGCACCGCCCAGGCCACCTCCACGGCCGACCTGCGGGGCCGGATCGCCCGCGCGGAGGCCGTACTCACCGACGTACGGGAGGCGATGGCGGCAGGCCCGTACAACCCGGTCGACGCGCTGCGCCGGGTGGAGGAGGCCGACGCGGCACTGGACGAGGCGCTCGCCGGGGCGCGGGAGCAGGAGGCGGGCGGCCGGCGGGCCCGCTCGCTCCTCGACCAGGCGATGCTCACCGCCCGCTCCGCGATCGCGGCGGCGGCCGACTACATCACTACGCACCGGGGCGCGGTCGGCGCCCCGGCCCGCACCCGCCTGGCGGAGGCCCAGCGGCGGTGGGAGCAGGCCCGGCAGCTGGCCGACGGCGACGCGCAGGGCGCCCTGGCCCAGGCGCAGCAGGCGGACGCGCTGGCCCGGCAGGCACAGGGCCTGGCCGAGCAGGACGTACGCGGCTTCCAGGGGCCGGGGGGACCGGGAGGCTTCGGCGGGGGCGGCGGATCGCGGGGCGGCGGGATGGGCGGGGCGGTGCTCGGCGGGATCATCCTCGGCGGGCTGTTCGGGGGCGGGGGCGGCCGGGGCGGCATGGGCGGCGGCTTCGGCGGGGGGTTCGGGGGCGGAGGCGGCCGGTCCGGGGGGTTCGGCGGCGGTCCCGGCAGTTTCGGCGGGGGCGGCACGCGGGGGCGCCGGGGCGGTGGCGGCCGCTTCTGAACGACCTGGCCCTTCCCCCCTGACCCGTACGAACGATGTCCCTTCACACGTACGAACGATGTCCCCTCACCCGCACGAAGCGATCTCGATCCCCAAGGAGCCGTGCCATGACCAAGCAGACCATCCTCGGCCGCGTCACCCAGCTGGCGAAGGCCAACATCAACGCCCTGCTGGACCAGGCGGAGGACCCGCAGAAGATGCTGGACCAGCTGATCCGCGACTACACCAGCAACATCGCCGAGGCCGAGCAGGCGGTCGCCGCCACCATCGGCAACCTGCGGCTGATGGAGCAGGACCACAAGGAGGACGTGGAGGCGGCGGCCGAGTGGGGCTCCAAGGCGCTGGCGGCCAGCCGGAAGGCCGACGAGCTGCGCGGGGCCGGGTCGGGGGCGGAGGCCGACAAGTTCGACAACCTGGCCAAGGTGGCGCTGGGCCGTCAGCTCCAGTCCGAGCAGGAGGCGAAGACAGCCATGCCGACGATCGCCTCCCAGACCGAGGTGGTGGACAAGCTCAAGTCGGGGCTGGACCAGATGAAGGCCAAGCTCTCCGAGCTGAAGGCCAAGCGCGACGAGCTGGTGGCGCGCGCCAAGTCGGCGCAGGCGCAGAACCAGATGATGGACGCCGTGAAGAGCATCGACGTCCTGGACCCGACGAGCGAGCTGAGCCGTTTCGAGGACAAGGTGCGGCGCGAGGAGGCCCGGGCGCTGGGCAAGCAGGAGCTGGCCGCCTCCTCGCTGGACGCCCAGTTCGAGCAGCTCGACAGCCTGGGCGCCAGCGCGGAGGTGGAGGCCCGGCTGGCGGCCCTGAAGGCGGCTTCCGCGTAACGACGGGGTCAGTACATGCTCAGCAGTTGCTCCACGGAGAGTTCGGCGGCCGGCGCCCCGGTCGGCAGGGCCAGTTCGAACCAGACGGTCTTGCCGCGCGGGGTGCGGCGCGCGCCCCACGCCGCGCTGAGCAGGCCGACCAGCTGGAGCCCGCGCCCGCCCTCGTCGGTGTCGCGGGCCCGGCGGCGGCGCGGCTGGACGAGTCCGGCGTCCCACACCTCGCAGACCAGGGTGCGGTCGCGCAGCAGCCTCAGCCGGATCTCGCCCTCGCCGTAGCGCAGGGCGTTGGTGACCAGCTCGCTGACGAGGAGTTCGGTGGTGTCGACCAGGTCGTCGAGGTCCCAGGCCATGAGCTGGGAGCGGGCCAGTTCGCGGGCGCGGCCCACCGAGCGGGGTTCGCGCGGCAGCGTCCAGTCCCCCACCGCCTCGCCGGGCAGCCCTTGGATACGGGCCATCAGCAGGGCGATGTCGTCCTCGCCGTGCCGGGTGTCGAGGGTGGAGAGGACGAAGTCGCAGGCGTCCTCCAGGGGCATCTGCGGCCCGGTCAGCACGGCGCGCAGGGCGTCCAGGCCCTCGTCGAGGGTCTGGTCGCGGGATTCCACGAGCCCGTCGGTGTAGAGGGTGAGCAGGGCGTTCTCGGCGAGCTCCACCTCCACCTCCTCGAACGGTTCGCCGCCGACGCCCAGCGGCATCCCCGGCGGTACGTCGATGAGCCGGGCGGGCCGGCCGGGCTCGACGACGGCCGGGGGCATGTGCCCGGCGTTGGCGAACGTGCAGCGTCGGGTGACCGGGTCGTAGACCGCGTACACACAGGTGGCGAGGTACACCTCGGAGAGGTCCGCCTCCCGCGACTTCTGCGCGGCGCGCGAGGGCCACTGGGCGCCCCCGCTGCCGCCGAGCCCTTCGCTGCGCTCGCCGCCGCCCGGGGAGCCGAGGCCGCGCGCGACCTCGTCGAGGGCGGAGAGCACCTCGGCGGGCTCCAGGTCGAGGAGGGCCAGCGTGCGTACGGCGGTGCGGAGTTCGCCCATCGCGACGGCGGCCCGCAGGCCCCGGCCCATGACGTCGCCGACGACCAGGGCGGTGCGGTGGCCCGGCAGCTCGATGACGTCGAACCAGTCACCGCCGACCTCGGTGGCGGTGTTGCCGGGGAGGTAGCGGCAGGCGATGTCGAGCCCGGCGGCCTCGGGGTCGCCGGGGGGCAGCAGGCTGCGCTGGAGGATCAGGGCGCGTTCGTGCTCGCGGCGGTAGAGGCGGGCGTTGTCGATACAGACGGCGGCGCGGGCGGCCAGCTCGGTGGCGAGGACCCGGTCCCGCTCCCCGAACGGCTCGCTCCCCTTCGTACGGGAGAACTGGACGAGGCCGACGACGGTGTCGTGGGCGACCATCGGCACGGCGAGCGTCGACTGCACGAACCCCATGTCGTCGCCGGGCACCGCCTCGACGTGGCCCGAGCGCAGGGCGATCGCGCAGGGCGAGCCGAACGGGAAGCGGTGGACGGAGCCGAGCGCGGGCGGCAGGTCGTCGGGGCCCGGTGGGCCGCTGCCCGCCACGGCGGTCGGCAGGGCGTCGGCGACGGCGCTGGCGTGGGCGACCCGGCGCAGCTCCGCCGATCCGCCGGCGGACTCGCGGTGGGCGGGCGCCCAGGAGCCGGGCGCGGCCTCCTCGCCGGTGAGGAGGCCCTGGTAGAGGTCGACGGTGGCCAGGTCGCAGAAGCCCGGGACGGCCACGTCGAGGAGTTCGCGGGCGGTGGTCTCCAGGTCCAGGGAGTTGCCGATGCGGGCGCTGGCCTCGTTGAGGAGGGCCAGGTTGCGGCGGGCGCTGGCGGCCTCGCGGGCCGCGATGTGGCGGCGGGTCACGTCGGTGGCGAGGCCCGCGACGCCGACGGGGCGGCCGGCGCCGCTGTGCACCCGGTAGAGGTTCATGGACCAGTGGCGGCGGCCGGTCCCGCCAGGGGTGGGGCCGACCAGTTGGAGGTCGGTGACGGACTCACCCGTCTCCATGACCCGTTTCAGCGTGGCGCCCAGCCGTTCGGCCTCCGGGCCGGGGAGGTAGTCGTCGACCGTACGGCCCCGGTGGTCGTCGGCGGCGCCGCCGAAGACGGTGGCGAAGCGCTGGTTGGCCCTCACGACGGTGAAGTCCGTACCGAACAGCACGAAACCGAAGGGAGATTGGCCGAATATGGCCTGCGAGGCGGCGAGGTCCGTCTCGATCCTCCGCAACGCCCGGACGTCCACGACGATGCAGAGCGCGGCCCGGTCACCGTCCGCCGTCTCACTGGGCATCACATAGACCTCGGCGAGCCCGTGCGCCCCGCCCTCGCCCGGCATCCGGAACGGGACGAGGCCCGTCCACTCCTTGCCGTCGAGGATCTCGCCGACTCTCCGATGGCCGTCGACGCGCAGCTCGGCGGGCATGAAGGCCTCGACCGGGTCGCGGCCTATCGCCTCGTCGGCGGCCATGCCGAAGAGGCCGGCGGCCCGGCGGCTCCACTGCTCGATCAGACCGTCGGCCCCGATCGAGAAGGAGGCGACCCTGATGTAGTCGTAGATCGAGCCGGGCGGACTGCTCTGCCACACGACGTCGCCCGTTGTCCCAGGTATTTCGCTCACGCGACCGTCCCCTCCAGCTCACACACCGGACCGGTCCTGCCCGCAGTATTCAGCACTACGGCCCCGACCGACACGGCGTTCACGATCACAGCAAGGTCTCAGTCCCTTTCAGCCAGGTCCTGCCCGACCTCTGGTGATCGCTGTGCGTCCCTCCCCACTCCTAACCAGGGAGAGCGAGCTCGAACCACACCGTCTTGCCGCTTTTTCCGCGACGAGTCCCCCAGCGGCGTGCGGAACAAGCCACGAGCTGCAGTCCGCGGCCGCCCTCGTCGTCGGGTCCCGCACTGCGTTCGGTGGGTGGATCCGGAAGCGGATCGGAGACTTCCACCAGCAGTCCCGGGGTGGCGGGAGGGCGGTCGGTGTCGAGCCGGAGGTCGGTGGAGAAGTCTCCGGTCAGCTCGCCGGACCCGTTGCTCCCGGCGTCCGGGTGCGAGCGTTCCAGCCGTACGCCGATGGGGCCGGAGGCGTACCGGAGGGAGTTGGTGACCAGCTCGCTGACCAGCAGAACGGTCAGGTCGCCGACCGCCACGTCCAGGCCCCAGCAGTCCAGGGCGTCGCGGACGGCGTGCCGGGCGCTGCGCACGGAACCCGGTTCGGCCGGGAAGCTCCACTCGGCACAGTCGCCTTCGGTATCGATCACGCCGATCACTTCCCAGGGCCGGCCACGGGCTCACCCCATAGGCAAATGGGGACTAAACAGCCCATACCCACCATTTATCGCTTACTACCGCAGACCCCTGGGTTTGGTGCAGACGGCCGTACCGCCCCCGCCCGTCCCGACGTCGCGGATCAGCGCAGCTCGCCCGCCGCCGCGAGGTCGTCGAAGAGGAGCTGGTCGACCGGCGGCACGAGGGGGCGGTCGGCGTAGGAGAACCACGCCACCTCCTCGATCTCGCTGCTCGCGGCCAGGGTCCCCCGGTAGTCGGCGTAGTAGCAGCTCATCGTGACGAGGGGGGCGCCCGGACCGTCATGGACGTGCGCCTCGTACGTACCGGCGTGGACGACGGTCTCCGGGATCAGGCCGACCGTCAGCTCCTCCTCGATCTCCCGCAGGAGGGTCTCCAGGTCGGTCTCGGCGCCTTCGCGCTTGCCGCCCGGGATGTAGAAGACGTCCTTGCCCTTGGGGCGGGCACAGAGGATCCTGCCGCCCTCGATCCGCACCCATGCCACCGTGTCGATCAGCACCGACATCACCGCTCCGCCCTCGCTCGCCGCGTCCGGGGCGCTCTACCGGACGGGCGGGACCCTACCGCCTGCGCGGCAGGGTCCCGGAACCCGGCGGGGGTGCTTCAGACCCTCAGCCACTCAGACCCTCAGGCCCTCAGCCACTCAGGGCCGGCCGCCGCCCTGGCCGACGCGCTCCACCCGGTACACCTGGCGGTGTTTGCGGTCGTCGAGGCCGTCGGCGACCTTCTGCGCCTCGGCCTGTGTGGCGTATCTGCCGATCCGGTAGCGGTTGCCGCTGTCGTCCTGCCGTATCACCAGCCACGGGAGCACGGCACCGCTGTCGCTCATCGTGTCGCTCCCCCGCATGTCGCCCCTCTTTCCACCGGCGTGCACGTCTCTAAGGATCCCCAGGAAACCGCAGTGCGCATATGCCCGAGCGTACGCCTGACCTTCACTCAGCGCAGGCGTCTTTGCACAAAGAGATACACATCCGGCCATGACGAAGGGGGCGCATCCGCTGGATGCGCCCCCTTCGCAGCCCCATCACCCCTGCTCGCGAAGGAGCGGCGGGGCCCGACGGGGCGTCAACTCATCTGACCGGCAAGTGATAAGCGATCCGGTAGCGGTCGGCAGGCACCACCACGTCGGCGGTCTCCACCGCGCGCCCCGAGGCGTAGTACGTACGCCCGATCACGATGACCACATGGCCCGGCACCCCGCCGAGCGCCAGGAGCTCCTCCGCGAGACCCGGGCGCGCGCCGACCTCCTCGGCCACGTTGTCCACGACGATGTCGATCGCCGCCATCCGGTCGACCACCCCGCAGCCGCCCAGCGGACCCTCCTCGGGGAGCATCACCGGCGTACGCCCGGTGACAGAGAGGGGCTCCCAGGAGGTGGAGAGCATGATCGGTTCGCCCGCCTCGCGGAACACGTAATGCGTCCGCATGACCCGGTCACCCGGCTCGATGCCGAGCCGCTCGGCGACCTCGGCACTGGCCCCCTCCTGCTCGCTGCGGGACTCCCAGGTCCCGCGCACCCCGTCGGCGGTCTGCTCCTGGCGGAAGGGGCTGGCACCCTTCTCCGGCCGGTACCCGGAGCGGGCGATCATGCGGGGGACGGGGCGCTCGCGCACATACGTGCCGGAGCCGGAGCGGCCCTCGACCAGCCCCTCGGCCATCAGGACCTTGCGCGCCTCCAGGGCGACGGTGTCCGAGACCCCGTACTCCTCCCGGATGCGGGCCTGCGACGGCAGGCGGGTATGGGGCGGCAGCGCGCCGTTCACGATCTTCTCCCGCAGATCGCTCGCCACGCGCAGATAGGCGGGCTGCTCACCGAAAGTCACAGGCCACTCCCAACAGGTTGACAGTCTGCAACAGCCTGACAACCGTGGGTTGTACACCGCAAGCATGGGCCAGAGTTTCACTCAATGTGATGACAGTGCGACGGATCATGCATGGATCGACCGCCGGCACCAGAGCGCTTCCCGGACATTCCCCCGGACCGGAGCCGCCTCGAATCTGCCCCGGATCGCACGGATCGACACCATGGCCTCGACACCAGCCGAGGCCGCAACTCCCCACCCCTTGACCATTTTTGGTCCAGACCAATACCTTCCTGTGCACAGCACGGCTCCGCAGCTCCGCATGTCCCTCCCCACCGGATCACGCACAGGAACGAGCCTCATGCCCCGAAGAAACCTGTCCCGACTGACCATCGCGGGCGTCACCCTCGCCCTGCTGGCGAGTGCCGCCCCGGCCGCCGTGGCCGGCCCGGACCGCGGCCAGAGCAGCGGCGGCGACCGCTCCAAGGGCCACCACCGGCCCGCGTACAAGAACATCGGCTACTTCACCCAGTGGGGCGTCTACGGGCGCGACTTCCAGGTCGCCGACCTGCAGACCAGCGGCTCCGCAGCCAAGCTGACCCACATCAACTACGCCTTCGGCAACGTCAGCGCCGAGGGCAAGTGCTTCACCGGCAACATCGCCGGCCAGGCCGACGCCTGGGCGGACTACGCCCGCCCGCTCGACGCGGCGAACTCGGTGGACGGCGTCGCCGACACCGACACCCAGCCGCTCGCGGGCAACTTCAACCAGCTCCGCAAGCTGAAGGCCAAGAACCCCGGCCTCAAGGTCATGATCTCGCTCGGCGGCTGGAGCTGGTCCACCCACTTCTCCGACTCGGTGCGCACGGCGGCCTCCCGCAAGGCGCTCGTCGCCTCCTGCATCGACCTCTACATCAAGGGCAACCTGCCCCAGGACGGGGTGCGCGGCGGCCAGGGCGCGGCGGCCGGCGTCTTCGACGGCATCGACGTCGACTGGGAGTGGCCCGGCTCGGCGGCCAACGAGGGCACGGTCTTCCGCCCGGAGGACAAGAAGAACTTCACCGCCCTGATCAGCGAGTTCCGCACCCAGCTCGACGCGTACGCGAAGAGCCAGGCGAAGGCTCTCAAGAACAAGGGCAAGGGCGACAAGGGCAAGGGCCACGGGCACCACAAGCCGAAGCCCAAGCACTACGACCTGTCGGCCTACGTCCCGGCCAACCCGAAGGCGATCGACGCGGGCTTCGACGTGAAGCGCCTCATGAAGGACTTCGACTTCGTCAACCTTCAGGGCTACGACTACCACGTGTCGGGCGAGAAGAAGACGGCACAGCAGTCGGCGCTGTACGCGAAGAACGACTTCAGCGTCGACCAGACCGTACGGGACTGGGTCAAGCGCGGCGCCCCCAAGCACAAGCTCGTGGTGGGCATGCCGACGTACGGCCAGGGGTGGACCGGAGTGAGCGGCGGCGGCAAGGGCCTCGGCCAGCCGGCCACCGGCCCGGCCCCGGCGACCTGGGCGAACGGCTACGAGGACTACAAGGTCCTGAAGAAGCTGGCCGCCTCCGGCACGTTCAAGGTCCACCGCGACACGAAGAACGGCCACGCCTGGCTCTTCGACGGCACGACGCTGTGGACGTACGACGACCCGCAGGTGCTGCGCGCCAAGACCTCGTACATCCGGGACAAGGGCCTGGGTGGCGCGATGTTCTGGTCGCTGGACGGGGACACGGACGACGGTGAGCTGGTGACCACCGTGGACCGGGGTCTCAACCGGCGCTAGGTCTCGACCGCCGCCGGCGGGAACGAGGTTGGGGCGGTCGCGTGATGCGACCGCCCCAACGTCATGTCACCGGTTCACTGCTGCCGGTCCACCGGGATCAGAAGTGCAGACCCCAGCTGTTGATCCGGCCGGTGTCGGCCGCGTAGTTGTCGGCGACCCGGAGCTTCCAGGTGCCGTTGGCGGCGACGGAGGAGGCGTTGACCGTGTACGTGGTGACCACGTTGTCGCTGCTGCCGCCGGAGCCGAACGCCTTCAGGTTGAAGACCGTGCCGTTGGGAGCGACGAGGTCGATCTTCAGGTCACCGATGTAGGTGTGCGAGATGTTGACCGGAACCTTCAGCGCCGACGGGGCGTTGCCGGTGATCCCGGTGACGGTGACCGGCGACTCGACGGTGGAGTTGTCGTTGATCGGGTAGCCGGTGGTGTTCTCGAACTTCTTGCCCGGGTCCGGCGGGGTGGTGCCGCCCGCGCCCACGTACAGGAGGCGGTTCGGCGAACCGGTGCCCGGGTTGCCGACGACGTTCGGCGTGGAGGCCGCGACGAGACCGGCGGAGACCTGGGCGGGGGTCGAGCCCGGGTTGTCGGCGAGGTAGATGGCGGCCGCGCCGGCGACGTGCGGGCTGGCCATCGACGTACCGGAGATGGTGTTCGTGGCGCTGTCGCTCGTGTTCCACGCCGAGGCGATGGAGGAGCCGGGCGCGAAGATGTCCACGACCGCGCCGAAGTTGGAGAAGCTGGAGCGGGCGTCGGTGTTGGTCGTCGAGCCCACCGTGATGGCCTCGGCGACGCGCGCCGGGGACTTGGTGTTGGCGTTGGTCGACTCGTTGCCCGCCGCGACGGCGTAGGTGATGCCGGAGGCGATGGACCGCTGCACGGCCGCGTCGAGGACCGAGTCCGCGCCACCGCCGAGGCTCATGTTGGCGACGGCGGGCTTGACGGCGTTGGCCGTCACCCAGTCGATGCCCGCGACGACCTGCGCGGTGGTGCCGGAGCCCTGGTTGTTGAGGACCCGGACGCCGACGATCTTCGCCTTCTTGGCGACACCGTAGGCGGTGCCCCCGACGGTGCCCGCCACGTGCGTGCCGTGGCCGTGGCCGTCCTGCGCGACGTTGTCGTTGTCGATGGCGTCGTAGCCGTTGAAGGCCCGGCCGCCGAAGTCGCTGTGGCTGATCCGTACCCCGGTGTCGATGACGTAGGCGGTGACGCCCTCGCCGGCCTTGTCGGGGTAGGTGTAGCGCTGGTCCAGCGGGAGGGCCCGCTGGTCGATGCGGTCGAGACCCCAGGAGGGCGGGTTGTTCTGGGTGGCGGAGACCGTGAAGGTGCGGTTCTGCGAGACGGACGCGACGGCCGGATCGGCGGCGAACTTCTTCGCCTCCGCGGCGGTGGCCTCGACCGCGTAGCCGTTGAGGGCCGAGCGGTAGGTCCGTTCGATGGACGCGCCGTACTTCTTCGCGAGGGCCTTGCCCTGGGCGGAGTCCGACCTGGCGGCCGAGTCCTTCAGCGTGACGATGTAGCTGTCGCTGATGGTGCCCTGGGCGCCCGCGTTCAGAATCACGCCTTCGGGTGCGCTCTCGGCCGCGGTCGCCGGGAGGGTGCCGGCGGTGGCGAGGGCGACGGCGGCTGCGGTGGCTATGACGGTCGCCGCGGCGAGTCTTCGACGTGCATGGGGGGTGTGACGCATCACTGACATGTGAGGGGTCCTCCTCATAGGCGGTGCGCTGGTGGGGGGTGGTGCCGGAGCCGCGCGAGACTCCCGGCAGGGGCATGACAAATCAACCGTCCGAACGCTCCGCTTTCCGCGTCGTCCGTGACCGGCACGCCCTGCTGCCAGCGAAAGATTGACCGATCCATGGCAAACCCACAAGGGTGCCTTGAGCCACGCCATACGCACGCCATTCACCTGCCATATGCCTGACATCCTGGCGACCATGACCACCTATCACTGCCCCCAGGACGGAACCCGGTCCCCCATTTCCGCCCTGACCTGGTGCTGTCCGGTCTGCCGGGGCCCGTGGGACCTGGACTTCCGAGCCGCCCCAGGGCTCACCCCGCATGTGCTCCCCGGACGTGCCAATTCACTCTGGCGTTACGAAGAGATCTTGCCGCTCGCCGGCCCCGAGGTCTCCCTCGGCGAGGGCCGCACCCCGCTGGTCCCGCTCACGGACACCGTCTCGGCCAAGCTCGACTACCTGATGCCGACGCTCTCCTTCAAGGACCGGGGCGCGGTGATGCTGGCGGAGCTGGCCCGGCGGCTGGCCCCGGACCGGGTGGTGGCCGACAGCAGCGGCAACGCGGGCACGTCCATCGCCGCGTACTGCGCGCGGGCGGCACTGCCCTGCACGGTGTACGTCCCCGAGGGCACATCGCCCAAGAAGACCGAGCAGATCCGGGCCCACGGCGCGGTGCTGGTGACCGTCCCCGGCGGCCGGGAGGCGACCGCCCTGGCGGCCCGCGCGGCGGCGGACGAGCCGGGCGTCTTCTACGCCTCGCATGTCTTCAACCCGTATTTCCTGCACGGCACGAAGACGTACGTGTACGAGCTCTGGGAGGACCTGGGCGGCCGCCTCCCGGACACCCTGGTGGTCCCGGTCGGCAACGGCACACTGCTCCTCGGCGCGGCCCTGGCCACCGCCGAGCTGCACACCCTGGGCCTGATCGCGGACCGGCCGCGGCTCGTGGCCGTACAGGCGGAGGCGGTGTCGCCGCTGGCGGAGGCGTTCCGGGCGGGGGCGGAGGATCTGCTGCCGGCCGGGTCCGGTGCCCCCGCCCCGACCCTGGCGGAGGGCATCGCGATCCCGCGTCCGCCGCGCGCCCGGCAGATCCTGGCGGCGGTACGGGGCTCGGGGGGCACGTTCCTGACGGTGTCGGAGGACGAGATCCGGGACGCCCAGCGGGACCTGGCGGCGCGCGGGTTCTACGTCGAGACGACGGGGGTGGCGTGCTGGGCGGCGGTACGGGACGGTGCGGCACGCGGGCCGGGGAGCGTGGTGGTGCCGTTGTGCGGGGCGGGGGTGAAGACGGGGATGGCGGGTTAGGGGCTGTCGCCGGGCGTGCCGAGCTCGGGCGGGTGGGCCTGCGTCTCTTCCCGCTTCCGCAGGTACGCGTCCAGCTCCGCGGCTCCCGTCAGCAGCGCACGCCCGCGGGCGGCGAGCCGGGCCCGCCAGTCGGTGAGGGCGGTCTCCAGGGGCGCGAGGCCGCCGACCGTACGGACCTGGTCGATCAGCGGGGCGATCTGCTCCAGCAGGTAGCCGCCACGCCGGAGTTGGTGGACGAGCCGGGCGTCCCGCACGTCGGCCTCGCCGTACACGCGGTAGCCGGTCAGCGGGTCGCGGCGCGGGCGGACCAGCCCGGCCGACTCCCACTTGCGCAGGGTGGCGGGCCGGATGGAGAGCCGGTCCGCCAGGGGTCCGATGAAGGTGGCGGTGGCGGCGGGGCTTCCGGGCGGCCCGGACTCCCCGGGCCCGGTCACCTCGGGCTCCCCCGCCTCCGGCCCCAGATCACGCAGGGCGCTCTCCACCGCCCGCAGGGTCCGCCGGTCCTCCAGGAGCTGGGCGTGGCTCTCGTCGATGAGGAGGAACGCCTCGTCGGCCGCGCCCCGGTTCACCGCCCGCATGATGCCCGTCGCCGTCGGGTGGCCGTGGCCGGGCAGCAGGGCGAGGAAGGTGGCCAGGGCGCTTGCGTGGAGCGGGGTGTAGGTGCGGTAGCCGCTCTCCGTGCGCTCGGCGGGCGGGAGGATGCCGGCCTCCTCGTAGTTGCGCACGGCCTGCGTGGACAGACCGTGCGGGCGGGCCAGATCGACCGGCCGGAGCCGCGTACGGCTTTGAAGGTTTTCTTCCACACCAACCCCTGAATCACGGTGATCGCGCACAAAAGTCTCCACCGAATGTTCAACGATACCGTTGAATCCATGGCCACTGACATCACGCACACCACCCATGCCGTCGACGCCGCCGCCGTCCTGAAGCTGCTCCCGTCCCGCCCTCGGCTGCTCGCCCTGGGCGAGCCCACCCACGGCGAGGACACGTTGCTCGACGTACGCAACGAACTCTTCCGGCACCTCGTCGAGCAGGAGGGTTACCGGACGATCGCGATCGAGAGCGACTGCCTGGCGGGCCTGCACGTGGACGCCTACGTGACCTCCGGCACCGGCACCCTGGACGAGGCCATGGCGCACGGATTCAGCCACGAGCTCGGCACGTCCGCAGCCAACCGCGAACTCGTGATCTGGGCACGGGAGTTCAACACCGGACGCCCGGCATCCGACCAGCTCCACCTCACCGGTTTCGACGGCCCGCTGGAGATCACGGGCGCCGCGAGCCCCCGGGAGGCCCTGACCGCGCTCCATACCTTCCTCGCCTCCTGGCTGGACGCGGACCACCTGCTGCCCTGCACCGCCGCCACGCTCGACCACCTCCTCGGCGCCGACGACCGCTGGACCGAACCGGCGGCGATGATGGACCCCTCCCGGTCCTTCGGCCGCTCCTCCGAGGCCGCCGAACTCCACCTCCTCGCAGCCGACTTGGTCTCCCTGCTCGACGAGCGGACCCCGCACCTGATCGCGGCGGCCGGGCGGGAGGCCTGGGACCGCGCCCGGCTCCACGGCCGCACCGCGACCGGCCTGCTGCGCTACCACTTCTGGATGGCCGACACCTCGCCCGCCCGCCTGACCCGGCTGCTCGGTGTGCGGGACCGGATGATGGCCGAGAACCTGCTCGCCCTCGCCGCACGCGGCCCGGTCCTGGCCTTCGCCCACAACAGCCACCTCCAGCGGGAGAAGAGTTCGATGCGGATGGGCGGTGAGCGGCTGGAGTGGTGGGGCGCCGGCTCGCTCGTGAGCACGCATCTGGGAGCGGAGTACGGGTTCCTCGCCACGGCCCTCGGCACGATCCGGCACCAGGGCGTGGGCGCGCCGCCGCCGGAGACCGTGGAGGGCCTGCTGTACGCGCTCCCCGAGGACCGCTTCCTGGTCGACCCCCGCGCGTTGGCCGCCGCGCTGGGCGACCCGCTCCCCGCGCCCCGCGTCTCCCCCTGGTTCGGCTACTTCGGCCTGGACCCGGCGCATCTGGCGGAGACGGACGGCCTGGTCTTCGTCAAGGACGTCGCGCAGAGCTGAGGGCAGCATCCGGAGACAAGGGCTGGGCAGGGCCATCCGGCGGGCGCGTTCACGCCACGTTCCGGGGGCGGGCGTGCCGTTCCGCGCGCCCCCGCTGCCGCCTCCCTACCTTCGTACCGTGAGCCTCTCGCGTATCTCCGTCCTCGCACCCCTGGTCGCGGCCGCCCTGATCGCACCGCTGCCGCCCCTCTCCTCGGCGGCCTCCGCCACCCCGCCACCGCCGTCGTCGTCCCCGTCCGTCCCCGCCTGCGGCCGGACGGACGGTCAGGACCCCGCCTGGGCCCTGTCGTCCACCCGGTTCGGAGAGTCGGAGGGCTACGACCCGTACGTGGGCAACGGCTACCTCGGCCACCGGATCCCCGCCACCGGCACCGGTTACGCGGCCACCGGAGAGAAGACCGGCTGGCCGCTCTACACCCCCCGCTACGACGGCGCGTTCGTCTCCGGCCTGTACGCCCGGGACAAGGCGGTCTCCGAGGGCCGCGAGGTGATCGCCGCGCTGCCGAGCTGGACGACGATCGAGGTGGGCGTCGGCAGAGAGAAGTTCGGCACGGACACACCGGCCGGCCGGATCTCGCACTACCGGCAGACGGTCTTCCTCAGCTGCGGCCTCGTCCGCACCTCGCTGCGGTGGACGACGGCGGACGGCCGCGCCACGGACCTGACGTACGACGTCCTGGCCGACCGTTCCGACGTCCACACCGGCGCCGTACGCCTGCGGATGACCCCGCGCTGGAGCGGTACGGCGACGGTCACCGGCCGGCTGGACGACCGGGGCGCACGCCGGATCACCCTGCGCAAGGACGGCACGTTCAGGACGCTCGGCACCGGCGTGGAGGGCGCGGTCGCGCAGACGATGCGCCGCGGCTCGGGTGTCGTGGAGACGCTGCGCCCCGAGTCGCGTACGGCCCCGAGGCCGACGCCGGTCCGCGAGGGGCGGACGTACACCTTCGAGAAGTACGTCGGCGTCGACACCGCCCTCACCTCGCCCGCCCCCGCCGAGGACGCCCGCGAGGCGGCGCACCGGGCGGCCCGGCGCGGCTGGGACCGGATCTTCGCGGCGAACGAGACGGCCTGGCGCGAGGCCTGGTCGGCCGATGTCCTGGTCCCGGGCGACCGTCGGCTCCAGGGGTGGCTGCGCTCGACCCAGTACGGGCTGCTGGCCAACACCCGGCGCGGCTCCTCCGACAGCATCGCCCCAGCGGGCCTGACCAGCGACAACTACGCGGGCATGATCTTCTGGGACGCGGAGACGTGGATGTTCCCCGGGCTGCTCGCGACCCGCCCGGAGCTGGCGCGCTCGGTCGTGGAGTACCGCTACCGCACCCGGGACGCGGCCCGCGCGAACGCGGAGAAGTACGGCCACCGGGGCCTGTTCTACCCCTGGACCAGCGCGAGCCGGGGCCGTATCGACTCCGAGTGCCAGAGCTGGGACCCGCCGCACTGCCTGACCCAGAACCACCTCCAGGGCGATGTGTCCCTGGCCGTCTGGCAGTACTACCTTGCCACCGGTGACCGCGACTGGCTGGCGGCGAGGGGCTGGCCGCTCCTCAAGGGCATCGCCGAGTTCTGGCAGTCACGCGCCACGGCGAACCCGGACGGCAGCTACTCCGTCAAGAACGTTGCCGGGCCCGACGAGTACAGCAACGGCGTGGACGACGGCGTCTTCACCAACGCCGTCGCGGCCACCGCCCTCCGCAACGCGACCCGCGCGGCCGAACTCCTCGGCCACCGCCCGCCAACCGCGTGGAACCGGGTGGCGGGCGGCCTCCGCATCCCGTACGACTCCGGCCGGAAGGTCTTCCTCCAGTACGCGGGTTACAACGGCTCCACGATCAAGCAGGCGGACACGGTCCTGCTGATGTACCCGCTGGAGTGGCCGATGGAGCCGGGCGCCGCTGCCGCCACCCTCGACTACTACGCGGCCCGCACCGACCCGGACGGCCCGGCGATGACGGACTCCGTGCACGCGATCGACGCGGCGGCGATCGGGGAGCCGGGCTGCTCGACGTACACGTATCTCCAGCGCGCGGTACGGCCGTTCATGCGGGGCCCGTACGACCTGTTCTCCGAGGCGAAGGGCGAGAAGTCGGGCGCTGAGGACCCGCTCTCCGGCTTCCCGGCCGAGGACTTCCTGACCGGGAAGGGCGGCTTCCTCCAGGTGTTCACGCACGGTCTGACGGGCCTGCGCCTGCGCGAGGACGGCGTGCACCTGGACCCGCTGCTGCCGCCCCAGCTGGGTGAGGGCGTGCGGCTGACGGGGCTGCGGTACCGGGGTGCGACGTACGAGGTCGAGATCGGGGCCCGGACGAGCACGGTCCGCCTGACGTCGGGCACGCCCTTCACGGTCCACACGGCGCAGGGCGCACGCCGGCTCTCCTCGTCCCTCACCCTCCCCACCCGCCGCCCCGACCTGACCCCGACGGCCGACGCGGCGCGCTGCCGCCCGGTGACGGCCACCTCGGAGGCCCCCGGCCTGTACGCGGAGGCGGCGGTGGACGGCTCGCCCGCGACGTCCTGGTCCCCGGACGGGGCGACGGGGGCCCTGACGGTGGACCTGGGGCCGCACCCCCTGCGCATCACCTCGGTGACCCCGCGCTGGAGCGACGTACCGCCGGCCTCCCACACGTTGGAGACCTCCGTCGACGGCCGCTTCTGGCGCCCTTACCTGGCGGGCGACACGGCTCGGAAGGTGCGGATGACGGTGCGGTCCCAGGACCCGGAGAAGCCGGCGGGGGTGGCGGAGCTGCGGGTGGAGGCGGGGCGGTAGGCAGCGGTCCGCCCCGCCCGTGCGGCAAGCCCCGGCGCGCCATCGGATGCACCATGGAAAGGGGACCGCATCCGACCATCGGAGGTGTGCGGACCATGACCATGTACATGGATGTCCACCGGGGCATGAAGGGCATCACGGCGGCGCAGCTGAAGGAAGCGCACGCGGCCGACACGGCGATCGAGAAGGAAGAAGGCGTCCACTTCGAACGCGCCTGGGCGGACCCGGAATCCGGCACCGTCTACTGCCTCTCCACCGCCCCGTCCGCCGACGCGGTCCAGCGCATCCACGAGCGGGCGGGTCACACGGCCGACGAGATCCACGCGGTGCCGCTGGCCGTGTGACGCGCGGCCTCAGGGGATGAGCAGGGTCTTGCCGACGGTGGTGCGCGCCTCCACGGCGGCGTGTGCCGCGGCCGCCTCCTCCAGGGGGAAGGTCTGACCGACGACGGGCCTGATCGCCCCCTCGACGGCCAGGTCGAGGATGCCGGTGACCAGCTCGCGGGCCTGGTCCGGCCGGCTCCAGAGGGCACGTGCGCTGAAGCCGGTGAGCGTCAGGTTGCGGCTGAGCAGCTCCAGCGGCTTCACGTCGAGCGGCGCGCCGCTGGAGAAGCCGAAGACCACCTGCCGCCCGGTCTCGGAGGCGAGCAGCCCGAACGCCTCGCGGCCGAGGGTGCCGCCGATGTGGTCGAGGACGACGTCGACACCGCCGGCGACCTCCCGTACCCGGTCCGCCCAGTCGGGCAGCGCGTGGTCGACGGCGTGATCGGCGCCCAGCTCCTTGACGAGGGTCAGCTTCTGCCCGCCTCCCGCGGTACCGATGACCGTGGCGCCGCGCCGCTTGAGCAGCTGCACGAGGATCGTGCCGACGGCTCCGGCGGCGGCCTGGACGAGGACCCGGTCGCCGGGGGCCACGCGGGCCGCCCGGATCAGGGCCTCGGCGGTGGCACCGTGCCGGTAGAGCGCGACGGCCGCCCCCGTGTCCAGGGCCTCCGGGACGGGGATGAGCGAATCGGCGGGTACGACGGCGAGTTCGGCGTATCCGCCGACGGCGGCGGTCGTGGCGAGCACCCGGCTGCCGAGGACCGCCTCACCGACACCGGGCCCGGTCGCGACGACCTCGCCCGCGACCTCCTTGCCCAGCACCAGGGGCAGGGGCGCCTGCCCCGGCACGTCCCGCATCAGCCCGGCGCGGATCTGGGTCTCCAGGAACTGGATGCCGACGGCGCTCACGCGGACCGTCACCTCGCCGGGGCCGGGCCGAGGGCCGGGCACCTCGGCGACGGCCAGCCGGTCGGGGGGTCCGAAGTCCTTCAGCAGGACGGCGCGCACGGATCCTCACTCCTTCATGGGCGGGTGCACGTCCTACGCTCCGCACCCGGGTCGGCAACAGTCGGCCAACTATTGCCGCCCGCCAAGACCCGACGCAAGGGCCGCCTGCCTCCCCGCTCAGCCGCCGGACACCCGCACCTACACGGGCCCCCGCCCCGGCCGCTGGACCTCCCCCGCCGCCTCCGCCTCGGCCTTCGCGTCGCTCACCGCGACGGCGGCCTGCTTCGCGGCCTCGTCGGCGGCCGCGGCGGCGTCCAGCGCGAGCGTCGGGTCCGCCTCCATCTCCGGGGCGCCGTCGCCCTCAGGCGTACCGTCCTCGTCGGCCGCCTCCTCGCGCTGCGCGGTGACGGGGGCGCCCATCGCCGACCGGTCGCCGAACGCGCTGGTGACGGCGCGGACCGCCTCGGTCAGCTCGCCCGGGATCACCCAGAACGTGTTGTTCTCGCTCTGCGCCAGATGCGGGAGCGTCTCCAGGTACTTGTACGCGAGGACCTTGGCGTCGGCGTTGTTGCGGTGGACGGACTGGAAGACGAGCTCCACCGCCTTGGACTCGCCGTCCGCCCGCAGGATCATGGCCTGCTGCGTACCCTGCGCCTCCAGGATGTCCTTCTGCTTCGTACCCTCCGCGGTGAGGATCTTGGCCTGCCGCTCCCCCTCGGCGTGCAGGATGGCCGCGCGCTTGTCGCGCTCGGCCCGCATCTGCTTCTCCATCGCCTCTTTGATGGTGTTCGGCGGATCGATGGCCTTGATCTCGACCCGGTTGACGCGGATCCCCCACTTGCCGGTCGCGTCGTCGAGGACGGCGCGGAGCCGGGCGTTGATCTCCTCACGCGAGGTGAGCGTCCCCTCCAGGTCCATACTGCCGATGACGTTACGCAGCGTGGTCACGGTGAGCTGATCGATCGCCTGCAGATAGTCGGCGACCTCGTAGGCCGCCGCCCGCGGGTCGGTGATCTGGTAGTAGAGCACGGTGTCGATGTTCACCACGAGGTTGTCCTCGGTGATCACCGGCTTGGGGTCGGACGAGTAGACCTGCTCACGCACGTCGAGCTTGGTGTTGACCCGGTCCGCCACCGGCAGGACGAAGTTCAGGCCTGGCTGCAGGGTCCGGCGGTACCGGCCGAACCGCTCGATGTTGTAGCGGCGCGCCTGCGGAACGATCCGCACGGTCGCGGCCACGAGAAACACCACGACGATCGCCGCCACGAGAATCGGGATGACCACCGGATCCATGCGTCCTCCCTCGCTAGATGCGCTACGTGTTCAGCCGTTCACGTTCACGGTCACGTTCATGGAAGAAGCTCGCGCGGGTACACGACGGCTGTGGCGCCTTCGATCTCCATGACGTCCACCAGCGCTCCCACCGGGATCACATGGGTCTCGTCGAAAGCCCGGGCGGACCATTCCTCACCGGAGACCTTGACCAGGCCGTGGGTGGCGGTCACCTCCTGCATGACCTCGGCCCGCTTGCCGATCAACGCGTCGCTGCCCTCACGGGTGATGGGCGAGTTGGCGAGGGCCCGCAGAGCGACCGGACGTACGAGAACGAGTCCGGCAGCCGCCGCCAGGGCGAGCGCCACGAGCTGACCCAGCAGGCCGATACCCACACCCGCCACCACGGCGGCGACCAGCGCGGCACCGGCCAGCAGCCCGAAGACCAGCGTCAGGGTGAAGAACTCCGCGACGCCAAGCGCCGCGGCGGCGAGCAACCAGGCGAGCCACGGCATCGGATCAGCCTCCCTAAGGGGACTTCTTCCATCAAATCTACCCTTCAGGCGCGTACGGGAACCGCCTGTGCCGGTTCCATCACGCCAATTCGGCAATAGTCTCGTCTGATAAATTGAGCCGGAATCCCATGCCGGAACGGAGGTACGAGGGGCAGGCCCGACCCCTGACCGGTCAAGGTCGAGGTCGACACCACCCCTCAGATCGCGATGCTGCAAGTGCGCAAGCTGGAGCGCTACAAGGACGATCAAGGAAACGAGATCGTCTACGACGGCGAGGTCCGCGAGGAAAAGATCGATATCCGGTTCAAGGGGGCGAACAACAAGCTCGTCATCAGCCCTGAAGCGGACATCAAGGACCTGCTCGTCATCTTCACCGGAAACAACGGGCAGATCGATATCGGGCGCACCACCAAGCGGCGTGCGGGTCTGCGCTTCGAACTGCGCTGCGGGCACGAGTCCACGATCCGGATCGGTGAGAACGTCGGCTGCGCCGGCCGGACCTTCATATCCGCCGTCGAGGGCGTCTCGGTGACGATCGGCGCCGACGTGATGTTCGCCAAGAACATCGAGGTGCGCGGCGACGACACCCACCCGATCTTCGACGTACGCAGCGGGAAGCGCGCGAACGTGTCCCAGTCGATCGTCGTGGGCGAGCACGTCTGGATCGCGAAGCACGCGGTCGTGATGGGCGGCGCGACCATCGGCAACGGCTCGGTGATCGGCTTCCGTTCCATCGTCACCAAGGCCATCCCCAACAACTGCGTCGCGGTGGGAGCGCCGGCGAAGGTCGTCAAGCGGCACATCGCCTGGGAGCGTCCCGAGGTCGTCACCCGCCTGCCCGGCGAGGAGTTCCCGCGCAAGGGTGAGAAGTCCGAGCAGTACTGGAACCTCACCGACGACGACGGTGGCAGTGGTGTCCAGGAGAAGATGGTCGTGCGGCCGCAGCCGAAGAGGCGGCGGCTGGCCTCGTACGCTCCGGCTCCGGTGAAGCGACTGGCGAGGAAGCTCCGCTCCTCCTGAACCGCCTGCCTCCGGCGGCTCATCGGCAGCCACGAACAACGGCCTCGGGCCCGGACTTCCGTCCGGGCCCGAGGCCGTTGTTCAGTGCGGGGACACGCTCTAGGCGTCGCCCACGACCGTCGACTCCAGGTGGGTCACCATCCGGTCCAGACCGGTCGGCAGATCGACCACCGCGCTCCAGCCGAGCCCCGCGAGCCGGGCGCTGTCCAGGCCCTGCTTCTTGCTCATGCTGTACGCGCGGGCGTCGGCCTCGTTGGTGAACCGGAGCTGCTGCCCGCGCTCCGGGCGCACCTCGGTGAAGAGCTCGGCCAGCCGGCGGATCGAGACCAGACCGGCCGGGTCCGCGACGTTGTAGGCCGCCTCGTCGCCGCGGAGCAGCGCGTAGAACAGCCCGGCGATGGCGTCGGCCACGTAGGTGTAGGTCCGGACGCCGGAACCGTCGCTGTTGAGGACGATGTCCTTGCCGGCCACCACGTTCGCCGCGAAGTCGGCCTGCACCCGGCCGTCGTCGAGCGCCATGCCCGGCCCGTAGACGTGGCCGAACCGGACGACGTGGCTGCGGATGCCGTACTGCGCCTGGTAGGTCGCGCCGATCGTCTCGGCGGCGCGCTTCCCCTCGGCGTAGCAGGCCCGCGGGTTGAGGATGTCGAACCCGCCGTAGCTCTGCTCGTCGATGAGCTCGGTCTCCGGGGCCTGGGCCCCGTAGACCTCCGCCGAGGACATCAGCAGGAAGCCGCGGCTGGCCTTCTCCACACAGAGGTCGAGCAGGTTGAACGTGCCGAGCAGGTTCGCCTTGATCGTCAGGACCGGCTGGCTGCCGTGCAGGGCGGGCCGTGCGGCGCTCGCCCCGTGGATCACGTAGTCGACGGGGCCGGGCAGCTCCAGCGGAGCCGACACGTCCTGGACGACCAGGTGGAAGTCCGGGCGGTCGAGCACGTCCGCCAGAAGCCGCCGGGCCTTCTCCTCGTTCCGCACCAGGCCGTGCACGGTGATGCCCGCGCCGTGCCGGTCGTTCAGTGCGAGCAGGGTGTAGACGACGTACGACGGCAGCATGCCGCTCGCACCGGTGACGAGCACGGTGGAGCCGGACAGCTCGCCCCACGGCAGGTCACGGTCGAGGATCTCTTCGAGGTCGCGCGCCACGACCGGGCTGGAAACGGTGGTCATGGCGCTCACAGCCCTACGATCTGCTGGTTCTCGAGGATCTCGAAATACGTCCGGCAGAGGTAGAAGTCCTCGGCCGTCGTGATCTTGATGTTCGAGCGGGGGCCGACGACGCGGTAGATCTTGCGGCCGTAGCGGTGCATCAGGGAGCACGAGTCGATGCTGTCGTGCTCGCCCTCCTCGACCGCCCGGTCGTACAGCGAGAGGATCTCGCCGAGCCGGAAGCTCTGCGGGGCCTGGGCGGCGTAGATGTGGTCGCGCGGGATCACGTCGTCGATGTGGTCGTGCTCACTCGACACCACGGTCTCGTTGAACTTGGTGCAGGTGATGGCCGAGCCGTGCTCCAGAACCGTCGAGATGTTGGAGCTGATCAGCTTGGCGTCGATCAGCGGCCGCACGCCGTCGTGGACGAGCACGACGGTGTCCTCGGGACACTCGGCGGCGACGGTCCGCAGCGCGTTGTGGCGCGACTCCTGACCGGTCTTGCCGCCGTCGATGACCCACTTGACCTTCTGGATCTCGTAGCGCGTCAGCAGCTTCATCATGTGCTCGCGGTACTCCGGGAGGATCGCGATGGCTATCGCGTCTATCTCGGGGTGCGCCTCGAAGTGCTGAAGGGTGTGAATGATGACGGGCTTGCCGTGGACTTCCAGGAACTGCTTGGGAAGGGCACGGCTGTTCATCCGGGAGCCGATGCCTCCGGCGAAAAGCAGGGCGACGTTCATGTTTTTACTCCTCCGACTGGTCACTGAGCGGCTGGTCTCCCACCGCGGTATCGTCCGGGACGGGTGCGAGCCACGGCTGGAATCCGCCGGTCTCGTTGCCGTGATCTCCGACGACCAGCCAGTCGATCACGCGGTCCGCCGAATTCGTGTCGACGTAGTCGAAGTTGTCCCGCCGGAATTCCTCGACCTTGGAAAGGTCGAAGTCCTCGTCCTGCAGGGACTTGAGCAGTTCATCGAAGGTCACGCACACCTTGCCGGGGGCAACGGCGTCGTAGTCGCGGTGGAATCCGCGGACCACGGAATACGTGTCCTTGTCGTACGCGTAGAACAGGATCGGCTTGTCGAGCAGCGTGTACTCGTAGATCACCGACGAGTAGTCCGTGACGAGCACGTCGGTGACGTGCAGCAGGTCGTTCGTGTCCGGGAACTCCGCGAAGTTGATCAGCCGGTCCGCGTACTCGGCCGGGATCGGCGGCTCCTCCGAGATGAAGTGGTGCATCCGGAAGAGGACGACGTACTTGTCGCCGCAGACCTCGTGGAGCTTCTCGAAGTCGATGCGGTCGTAGTCGTAGTGCGCGTCCCCGATGCTCTTCCCGCGGAAGGTCGGCGCGAACAGCACGATCTTCTTGCCCTTGAGGTGCGGGTAGGAGGCGAAGAAGTCGTCCTTGACCTTCCGCGAGTGGTCCTCGTTCAGGAAGGTGTCGATACGGGGCAGACCCGTCGGGACGACCGCCGACTCCTCGATACCGAACGCCTCGGCGTACACCGGCACCAGGTGCTTGGACCCGGTGATGACGTAGGTGTACTTGCGGTGGGCGTTGGAAAGCTTCGGCGAACCGTACTTGCCGAACCGGCTGTAACCGACGGCCTTGAAGCCACTGCCGGCGTGCCAGAGCTGAATGATCTTGGTGTCCGGCGAGATGTTGAGGTTCGCGAGGAGACCGAAGTAGTCGTCCATCAGGACGGTGTCCGACGTCGCCAGCCGGTAGATCAGGCGGAGCGTGCTCCACTTGTTCGCCGTCGCCGGCACACGGAACGAATAGTTGAACGTGTGCTTCTTGTCGAGACCGCGCTCGATCATCCGGTCGTGGACCCGCGCCAGGTTGCCACCGAGACCGGTGCGCATCTCCGAGGCGAACAGGATCCGGTTCCCCTTCGGCGGGTTCAGCCGACGGGCCGTCCGGTAGAACTTGTTGGCCATCTTCCGGCGCCGGGCCCGCGGGAACACCTTCAGCGATATTCGCTTGCCGAGCGGCTTCTTCTTCGCCGGCTTCTTCGCCCCGGCACCGCGGAACAGCTGGTACGTCCGCATGAGGAACGCGGGGTGGTCCTCGTCGTCCGAGATCCCGAACGCGATCACGTACACGGACCGGTTCTGGTCGTACAGGAAGGTACGGGAGTCGGAGTCGAGCCGGTCCGCGGTCTTGAGGTCGAAGGTCGCCTCAGGCAGTCGCTCGTCATCGATCACCGGGACGATCCGCCACGTACCGTTGGGCACCTGGCGCCGGTCCCGGAAGTTGGTGACGTTGATGTCCAAGCGGTGGTGTTCGGCGTCGATTTGCTGAGAGTTCACCGGGAATTCTCGCCCGTTGTCAACTATCAGGAAGCGCAGAGCACTAGGATCTCCAGTGAAGTCGGAGACCGCCACATTGAGAGTGAGATGCACGCGCTCCCAGGATATGGCCGCAATTGAGCAACGCGCCATCGTCGTCCTTCCATTCGTGATCCGTCGTGCCTTCGTTCCGAGGCGTGCGCGACGGCTACGAAGCCTGCCAGCGCCAGGTGAGACGGTTATCGGAGCATAGCGTACGGGGTCCCACGCACCCCAAACCAAGGACGGGAGCCGGAGCCCCCCAGGACTGCGGTCGAGCGCACCCGTCGGGACCCCCGCAGAACCCTCTCATCTCCGCCCCCGACCTGCTTGAACGACGTCGCCGGCGAGTTCACACCTCGGTTACGCACATGTGACATCCGGGCTTTTCCCACTTCAGGACGAGGCGCGATGAATGGCGAGGACCACACCAGGTAGGTGGTGGCAGAAAGTAACGACGCCGACACGCAAAACATTGCTGGGCGCGGCCGCACCGAAGTGCCGTTGCCGGACAGTCAAGAGTTCGCCGGTGTGGCGGAGTTCACACATTCGGTGAAGCTGCCCCTAGGTATCTGCGTGACCGAAATGTAGCGCAATATCAGCACCTGCCTTACATGCCGCCCTCGCCGTGTCCTCGGTCGTCAGCCGGGCCCTGGAGGTGATCCGTCCCGAGGAGCCCGGCCGGGCCGGCTTCGCGCGGTATCTCCTGGAGGGGAAATGGGCGCCCCGCTTTCGGACTGGAGCGGACGGGTGGAGGCTCCGGCGGCCGATGTGACGCTGACCCTCGCGCCCGCCGACCGCGAGCGC
The DNA here is from genome assembly GCF_033109485.1 of Streptomyces cyaneofuscatus. Taxonomy (NCBI): domain Bacteria; kingdom Bacillati; phylum Actinomycetota; class Actinomycetes; order Kitasatosporales; family Streptomycetaceae; genus Streptomyces; species Streptomyces cyaneofuscatus. The sequence continues at coordinate 2,733,932 of NZ_CP137002.1, forward strand.
CTGCGGAAGTTGAACGACCTTCGCAAGGATGAGGAGCTCTGGGAGTACAAGCGACAGCACGAGCGCAACAAGCGACGCTACCTCGGTGACGACGTACTCAAGAGCGCGGGCGGCGCGGTGGTGTGGTGGTGTGGTGGCTGGCCCGCCACGAGAACGAGATCGAGAAGGCAAAGCCCACGCCGGTGCCGCATCCCGCCCACGCGACGAGAACGACGAGAACGACGAGAAAGCAGCATGACCCCACGTCACACGCCGGGCCAGGAATCCGGTACGGGATGAACGAAGGGGCCGGACTCTCAAAAGTCCGGCCCCTTTTCACCTGCGTGTTCGCCACGTCGAGCGGATCATCCCAGCACCCACCGAACACTCGTCGATCAGTAGTGGTAGCGGGCGGCGAGGATGATGATCTCCTTGTCCGTAACCAGGTAGACAAGGCGGTGCTCGTCATCGATCCGTCGCGACCAAGCCCCCGGCAAGTGGTACTTCAGCGGCTCAGGCTTGCCGATTCCTGAGAAGGGATCACGTCTGGCGTCCTCGATGAGCTTGTTGATCCGAGCGAGCACCTTGCGGTCGTTCTTGAGCCAGGACGTGTAGTCCTCCCAGCCCTGGTCCTCGAAGACAAGCCTCACGCAGCACCCGCACCGGCGTCCGCCGCGTCCGGATCGATCAGCTCGCGCTCCGACAGGTTGAGGTGGGACAAGGCGTTCTCGTACGCCTTCAGCAACCGCCGGGCGTTCGCCGGCGAGCGCAGGAGGTACGAGCCCTCGCGCAGCGCCGCGTAGTCCTCGGCCGCGACCAGCACAGCGTTGCCGTGCTTCGAGACGATCTCGATGGCCTCGTGATTCTCGTTGACCTTCTTGATCAGCGGAAACAGTTCCTTGCGGGCTTCACTCGCCGTTATGGACATGACCTGCCCCTTCCATCATGTGGTACCAGATAACGTACCATTTTCTGTGCGGTCGAGGAGGGAAAGGCCAGGGGCCCATTCCCGGCGGAATGGGCCCCTTTCGACCTGGGCACGTCGCCAGATCGGCGCCGCGGCGTCACGCCACCCGCTACACGTTGAAGCGGACCCTGTAGTACAGAGCTCCCACCTGCGAAAACGCGGGTTCTGCAGGAGTCGTCCCAGCACCATCCCAGCACGGGCGTTGGCCGCATGGAGCGCGGCAAGACTTCCCGGCAGCGCTCCCACGCGCCGGGAAGCAGATGCCCGTAGTTCCTCGCCGGGTGCCACGTCGTACCCGTCGGCATCGAAACCGCCAAAGCCGCAGGCATCTTCTGCGGCAAGGCTGGCACCTCCGATATCGTCGACGCCACCGTCGTGACCATGGCAGCCAGCCTCGGCGCCATCATCTGGACCTCAGATCCGGACGACATCCGCCCCCTCATCGACGCCCAGGACATCAAACCCGCTCCTGTCATCCGCACCGTCTAGCAACTGATGTGCCCCGGCTCCGATGGAGTCGGGGCACATCAAACTCTACGAAACCGAGGTCAGCTCAGGAATCCGGCGCTAGTTGGCGCCAACCAGCCCCTAAACCTCAAGGTTTGTCAGGAGGCGTTCGGCGAGTTCGGCAAGGGTTTCGCCATCCTGGGTCATCCAGCGGGCGGTGCCCTGGTTGGAAACCGGTCGTCCCTCCCAGTCAGCCAGTTCCCACATGCGGGAAACCAGGCCGCTGGGCGAGTAGCGGTGGCGGTCATACTCCCAGATAAGGGCCTTGCCGGTCTCCCCTGTCCACGAGGCACGCGAGCGGCTCTCATCTGCTGCGAGCCAAGTGTCCAGTGCTTCTTTCTCGGCTGGTACGTAGAGGTTTAGGCGAAGGGGTGCGCCTTCCGGGAGTGCCCCTTGGTTGACGATAACGTGGACCGAGTTGGGGCGGCGCGGCTTGCGGGGCCGTTCTTCCTTGCGGAGGTACGGGGACACGTCCTGTGTCTGGCCTCCTGCGGACAGCACGTCCATGACATCGGTCACGAGCGCTGCGCACTCCGCGTCGTCGATGCACACTCGCTTGAGGTCCGAGCGGGTTCCGTGCCGGGAGTCCAGTACGCCGAGCATCACGGGTACGGTGAGCTCCAACAGTTCGGGGATCCGATTGCTTGCCTTGACGAACCAGGTGGCGGTGGGGTCTGCAGGGTCCGGCTCGCCCATGCCCGCGTCTTCTGCGAGCAGTTGGCGGAAGACGAGGTGGGTGAGGAGGAAAGCTCCGTCGTCGATGACGGCGGCTCCCCGCTTCTCGTACCCGTCGCGCACGGTACGTAGGGCTTTACGGGTCTCACGGAGGACGCGTACGGCGTTCCAGACCTCGAAGACTCCAGGTACGGAACGGAACAGCGGGTCGTAGATGGATCCGCTGCCTCGCTGCCATATCACGTCGGTGGAGTCGGCCGACACCAGCCGGGCCGTGAAGCGGCTGGCGAAGTGTGCACAGGCCAGCGCACACGCGGCCTCGACGACGGAGCAACCCTCGTCCCCCTGGGGCTCCAGTTCGCCTCGACGGACGCTGTACACCAGGTCCAGTTCGGCCCGGAACTCCTCGATCAGGACGGCCTGCACGGGGTCCAGGGCGATGCGGTCGCGGTCGGTGATGTGGTTCTGCCGGTTGGTGGCCTGGGTGGTGCGCTGGGCGAAGTCGGTGGCCCCGCCGGTGACGATGATGCGGACCCCGACCTCGGCCGACTCCGCCTGCTCGTCCTCTTTCGCCGCGTCGATGACGGCCCGTACGGTCTGCGCCCCGTTCACCACGCTCGCACCGTGCGCGGTGAGGCGGAGCGGGAGACGTTCCGGCTGCTTCTTGGATCCCTTCTCGATCTCCAGGGAGTCACACAGAATGGTGATGCCGTTATTGAAGTACCAGAAGTTGGCGGGCTCTTCGGTGAGCGTCTCCACCAACTCGCTGTTGATGGGTGTCAGCCCAAGCGGGTTGCGAATGTTGTGGTCGAAGAGTCGGTTGCCGTACTCCGCCCATTCCACGATCTGCTCGGCCTGCACCACGCCTTGGTATGCCTGTTGGTCGGAGGGCGAGCATGCGAACCATGGAGACATCGTCACTTCGAGGGTGATCGGCTCGGGTCTCTGATCGTCACGGGCTCGCGCGTAGATCTCCGGCGAGTGGATCACACGGTGAAAGATGTGAGTTCCGTAATGGTTGAAGTCCTTCTCCCCATTCTCGATGGCCTGGCGTACCCCTGGGGCGAGTTCCTTCGTGCCCATGAGGACGATCACCTGGGTCACTTTGGTCAGGTCCGAGCCCAGCAGCGACTTGGCCTGCTCGGCCAGGACACGGCCGCGCGGATTGAACTGGCGGGATTCCCCCGCGTCAATCAGGGTGAGTCCCGAGAACAGTTTGAGGACTGCGGTTTCATCGGCTTTGGCAGTGCCGGTCTCGCTCCATTTGGACTGGACGAGGTAGATCTGCGCGGCGTCCTGGTCAACGGCGATCGCGTCGATTCCCTGGTCGTTGCCGCCGTCGATGACGCAGGCCGCTGCCTCGGCGGGCGTCCAGTTGGTCACCATGCGCACGGCATGCGCGGCAAGGGCACGGGACCGCCTCGCGATGACGAGGTCGTCCGGCCTCCGGTTGCCGAAGTCGCTCATGTCGATGAGGCCGCCGTACGTCGCATCGAGGAAGTTGGCGACTTGGCGAACCTGGGTGGGAACGTCGGGGCGGCGCGGAGGGGTGCTCATCGTTCTCCCGTGCGGGGCTGTCAAGAGTGTGGGGCGTGGGAAACTCGGAGGGTGCGCGTCACTGGCCGGGGGCGAGTGAGTCCACGACGGCCTGGAAGCTGCTGCTCGCGCTGTTCAGTTCGGCGACGATGGAGGCCGCGATGTCGCGTGGGGAACCGAGGTCCTGCTGGTCTTCGGTGAGGTCGGCCCAAAGCTCCAGGCTGGTGCTAGGGCGGGCCAGAAGATCGGCTACGGGGTAGGGCTTGAACTGGCGTGACGGGGTACGGCTGCTGTGGTCGGGGTCGTCCGGGCGGTAGGCGGCGAGGAAGTCGGACAGGTCGTCCTCGGTGAGCGGGTTGCCGGTGTCCGTGCGGTGGTTGCCGGTGCGGGCGTCGTAGACCCACAGGGCACGCGTGGCGGGCTCGCCGCTGGGGCGAGGGGCGGACTTGGTGAAAAAGAGGATGTTCGCCTTGGAGTTGGTGCCCCGGAAGATGCCGGTGGGCAGACGCAGCAGAGTGTGCACGTCGCAGTTGAGGAGCAGATTGCGGCGTACGGTGGCCGCGGCGCCCTTACCGAATAGCACGCTGTCGGGGGCGAAGACGGCGGCTCGCGCACCTTGCGGCAAGGTAATGGCGATGTGCTGGAGGAAGTTGGTGGGCAGGTCCGCCTTGGGCGCCCAGAAGTCGTCGCGGTGGGTGGTGTCAACGGCCGCGTCGGTGCTCTTGAAGGGCGGGTTGCACAGAGCCACGGTCGCCGCGACATCCCGGTCCTGCCGCTGAATGGCCTTTGCCCTGCGGGAAAGGGAGTCCGACCGCTGTATCGGGGGAATCCCCGCGAACAGCCGGCGGGTGTTGAGGAGCACATTCATGGTGGCGAGACGGCACATCTGGGGATCGATGTCGGCTCCCGCGATGGCGGAGTCGTCCACCTTGGTGCCGTGGCTGTCCATTTCCCGATGGGCGGCGATCAGCGTGCTGCCAATGCCGCAGGCCGGGTCGATGATTCGGTCGTCCGGGGTGAGAGCGAGGGCCTTGGCGACCACGGCGAGGAGCGGCGGCGGGGTCAGGAACTGCCCGGTCTCGCGCTTCTTGAGCATGTCGTCGTAGCAGTCGGAGAGAAGTTGAGCGAAGGCCCGTCCGAGCTCGCCGTCGGGGACCTGGGCCCAACGGTACGGGTTGATCTCCTCGGTGATGAGCTGCCGCAGCTCGCTCATCCGGTCGATGTTCCACGGCTGTGCGTCATGGAAGAGAACACTGGCGGTGGTGCGACGCTGGTTGTCCGGGGTTGGCGTGCCGAGCGTGCGCATGGTGCGGGCCAGATAGCTGTGGAGGTCTTCGCCGCCGCGTTCGACCAGGTGCGGCCAGGTGTCGATCGACGGCGCGACCGGGCGGGAGGCGAACTTGCCGGGCCGGTTTGCGCGTTCGTGGTCGAGCTTGAGGAAGAGCAAGTAGGCGATGTGCTCAGCGAACTCGATCTTAGTCAGGGCCCGCGTGCTGGTCTTGTCGTTGTAGAACGCCCACCAGCGGCGGACGATCGATTCGGCGGTCCAGTGCCTCTCAAGCTGCCCACTCTGCGGCGGAATCCCCGACATCCCACTCGTGTTTTCCGGCCCAGTACTGCCCCGCCCCGGAGTCATCCCGTTCTGCTTCCCTTCGCTGTCACCCGAGTTCGGTCCACCGCCGGTTGCCTCCCGGCCCGGACTCGGGTGGCGGAAGGACGGGCCTACCTCGCGCGGGCTTCCCCTGCTTCATCGCTGTCGTCGGTGGTGCTGGTCGTGCCTGTCTCCGCAGCCTCCTCCTTCTTCAGGGCCCGGGCAACGAGGGTGAAATCGGCCAAAGCGGACTCCAATTCGTCCACGATTTCCTGGGCGATCACGTCAGGCGACGCGAGGGCCGTCTGTGTGGAGTCCGTTCCCGATCGGAGGACGGTCAGATCGAGATTCACCTTGTCACGAGTGATCAGTTCTTCGTAATCGTAAGCCTGGAAGCGATCAGTGGGCTTGCGAGCGGAGAAATCGGTGCCGCCCGAGTGGAAGGCGGCGACGAAGTCGTCCAGGTGCTCGCGGCGCAGCTGCCGCTGCTTGAGGGTGAACCGCTGGTCGGTGCGGAAGTCGTAGACCCACAGCTGCCTGGTGCCGGGGCGGCCTCCGGTGCGCTGGCCGGTCTTGTCGAAGAACAGGACGTTGGCCTTGACACCGTTGGCGTAGAAGATGCCGGTGGGCAGGCGCAGCAGCGTGTGCACATCACACAGGTTCAGCAGGTTGCGGCGGATCGTCTCGCCAGCACCTGACTCGAAGAGCACGTTGTCGGGGAGGACGACGGCTGCCCGGCCGTTGGTCCTCAGCAAGTTGTAGATGTGTTGGACGAAGTTGAGCTGTTTGTTGGTGGTCTGGGTCCAGAAGTCCTTGCGGGCGGTGTACGCCTCGCCCGTCACCGAGCCAACGCCAAAGGGCGGGTTGGCGAAAACGATGTCGTAGAACCGCGGGGGAGACTTCGCCAGAGAGTCCTGCACGGAGATCAGTGGCTTGGCCTCGGATGTGCCGATGTTGTGCAGCAGCATGTTCATCAGCGCCAGACGGGCAGTCTCCCGGACCAGCTCGTAGCCGGTGATCGCGCCGGTTTGCAGCTTGCGGCCCTCATCACCGTAGAGCTGTTCCTGGTAGTGCCGATTGAGGTGGGCGTGGGCGGCGATCAGGAAGCCGCCGGTTCCGCAGGCCGGGTCGGTGATGGTCTCGCCGACCTGGGGCCGGACACAGTCGACCATGGCGTCGATGACAGGGCGGGGAGTGAAGTACTGGCCGGCGCCGGTCTTGCGGTCCTCGGCGCCGCGCTGCAGCAGGCCCTCGTACGCGTCGCCCTTGAGGTCCTGGTCCTCGGTGGTCCAGCGGTACGGGTTGATCAGGTCCTTGATCAGCCGCTCCAGGACGGCAGGTTCGTGGATCTTGTTGCTCGACTTGGCGAAGACCTCACCGAGCATGGTGCCGCCGCGCGAACCGAGGTCCTTGAGAATGAACTCGTAGTGGTCGAGCAACGCGTCACCAGAGCGGGTGGTCAGGCTCGCCCAGTCCCGGCCCGGAGGAACGAGAGGCTCCTCCGGCAGGTTGCGGCGGAACTTGGCCGGGCGTTTGGCCCGCTCGTCCGCCATCTTCAGGAAGAGGAGGTACGTGAGCTGCTCGACGTAGTCGAGAGTGGAGACCCCGGAGTGGCGCAGGAGCTCGCAGTACGACCAGAGTCGGTTGACGAGGGTGCTGGTCGACTCGGCCGCGGTGGCCTTGGGCGTGGTCTGACGCCCAAGGAGAACAGTTTCCTGGGGCGAGTCCTGCTCCAGGGCGGTGGCGGGCTTGTCGGTGCTCATTGTGCTCACAGGGGCAGTTCTCCTTGACCGGGGTCGCCGGCCGACTTGCTGGTGCGCGGGGTGCGGCGTCGCGTGCTCTTCGCGCTGGCGGCAGCGGAGCGCTGAGCGCGGATGCGGTCGAGCAGTGCGGAGGCGGGCTCGTCGGTAGGGTCCTGGGGGACAAGGGTGCCGGTGAAGGCGGCATGGAGGAGGGCAGCGCGGAGGCCATCTGGCATGGATGCAATCACATCCACCTCGCGATTCAGTAGGTCCAGCCGCGAAAGTTCACTTCGGAGGTACCCGCACAACCTTTCCTGTACGGGCATCGGCGGAACTGGGATCGGGAGCTCTCGACACGTTGAAAGTGCGATATTAAACTGCCCAGCGGTTGCTCTAGCTGTTGCTACGAGAAGATTGATGACGTAAGGGGATAGCAAGACGAACCGAAGCCAATCCGGCAAGATTTCCCCGCCGGCACGAAACGCGACAATCGCTTGATTGATGTTCCATTCTTCATGGGTGTCGGGTACCACTGCGCTCTTGCCGAGAGGGGGGCCCACGATGTTAGTCAGGACATCGCCAGGAAGGATCCGCGACTTCTTCAACTTGCCCTCGTGGACTGCACGGTCCACGAAAGTGGGGCGAATTGAGAAGTCAACCTCTCCCTGCTTGTTGATGTTGTAAACCTTCAAGAATGGGATCTCGCCGGATCCGCTGTGCATGAGCGATGCCTCAGGTGTAGCCCCTGATGTGATCAGGGGGCAGATTTCCTTGGCAATGCGCCAGTACCAGCCACGGGGCAAGGGGGGAAGCAGTCGGTAATTGAACTTTGCACTCTTGTGCTGAGTGATAGATTGCAGGCTCTCCGGGGCGGGCCCTTCGCCTCGTCCTAGGACGTATCGATCCAGAAGGCTGTCCCGCAGGGATCGCCGGAGTGTCACTGCCGCTTCAAGCGAAGCCACGCCAGATTCGACGTGGGCCAGCTGCTCGTTCAGCTTTGCGACAATGCGGTGCTGTTCAGGAAGAGGGGGGATTGCAATTGTTGTTTCAAGTAGTGCTTTCCGTGGCACGCTTGCCTGGTTTACATGGTTGTTCAAGACGGCCTTGAAGTAGCCGTTCGACCACAATGCGTGAAGCTGAATCGCCAAAAATTGGCTATCGACTCCTTCTGGGGGGCGAAGGCGTGTCATGTGGTTGGAGTAAGCCAAGGGCTCGTCCGAGTTGACCCAGGCTGTCTTTCCTACCAGTGCCGGGCTGTTGGTGTTGTTGAAGAGAATGTCTCCATGCTGCACTCGGCGCTCCGACTCGTCCTCAATGAAACGTGCGTCAGAGATATCGATGACACCGCGACGTGTGATGTTCATCGGACGTAGGTGCAGGACACCATTGCCATCGCGATTGTGTTTACCGCTGGCAAATCCTGGCTGCACCTCGACACCAAGCTCGCCAAGCGTCGCGCGAGCCCAACCTTCAGGCAGGTCCGACTCGCCTTTGCCGCCCACGATCCCAGAATTCCCGCCACCGGACACCGTGCCCTCGGCTTCCCTGATTTCCGCGACGTTCGCGGCGGTCCCCGTCACGCGCTCAGCTCCCTGTCGAGTTCGTCGATGATGTACTCGGCCTGTCGTTCGCCGAATTCGGCGAGGAAGCCGTCCGTGCCGTTACGGGCGGCAAACGGGGCATAGTCGAGGTCGGCGGTGTCGAAGCGTACACGTTCGATCGTGGCGGCTGCGATGTGGTCGAGCCACCAGCGCTGACGGTCGCTGAAATGGGCGCCTGTCTGATGCTGGCGGGTGAGCCAGGCCGCGTAGCGTTCGCGGACGCGCTCCTCGTGCGGGATCGGCTGGGGGGCGCCGCGTTCGGCCCCGCCGGCGAGTTCGTAGCGGAGCAGGGCGAGGAGGTCGGCCGCAGTCCGGCGCGTCTGAGCACCGCGTAGGGCGGCTTCGCCGACCTGCTCGTAGGCGGTCCACAGGCGGTCCGGGGTCCAGGCGCGTGGGGGACGGGCGATGGCACGGGCCACGTTTTGCAAGCGTCGCAGGGCATCAGCCGGTGGGGTGTCGGAGCCGGCGTTAAAGGCGACGGCGAGGATGGCGATTTCGTCACGGTTGTCGTCAATGTACTGCCGCCAACTGGTGACGACGTCGCGAGCAGCCGCCTCGTCCTCCACCACGGCACCTGCTGTAACCAGCTCGTCTCGGCTGGTCTCGTCGTAGAGGATGTCCTTGGCACGACGCATCTCCAGCAGCCTGGCACGCAGCTTCGGGGCGGCGGCGAGGGGCTGGACGGCGTGGTCGATGAGCGCCCGCACCTCCCGCTCGGGGTCGCGGCCAGTGAGGTGGGCAGCGTCCCGCACTTTCTGCTGGTCGTCGGCCGAGACCGCGCGGACCATGCCGTGAATGATCTCCTTGAGTGGGCGGCCGCCGGTGAGCTGCTCGATCTCGCCGCGCTCCTCAGGCGTCATCTGAATGTCCAGTTTGGCAAGACGAGCGGCGAGGGTGGAAACCTCTTCCTCCTCGATGGTGCCGGACCCAGCCTTCCGCAGCAGCTTCTCCAAACTGACCTGCTTCTCGGTGTGACGCTCCAGAGGGGCCGCGTCGACCTTCTTCTTCTGGGTGACGCCCACCGCGTCGACGATGACGAAGCGGGTCTTGGGGCCGACGCCGGGCGTCACCTTCTCGAACTCTGTGAGGGAGAGAGTGCGGGCGCCACGGCCCTTCATCTGCTCGAAATAGGCCCAACTCTTCACGTCACGAAGGAAGAGCAGGCATTCCAAGGGTTTGACGTCGGTACCGGTGGCGATCATGTCGACGGTGACGGCGATCCGCAGCTGAGGCAGGTTACGGAAGTCCGCGAGGCGCTCATCAGCCTTTTTCGCCGCGTGCGTGATCTTGGCACAGAAGTCGTTGCCCTTGCCGAAGACATCACGGACGACTTCGACGATCTCTTCGGCATGGTTGTCGTTCTTCGCAAAGATCAGGGTCTTGGGGACGTACATCTCGTCCCACAGCAGCTCACCGTTGGAACCGTCACGCTTGCCGCGCTCGGGGAAGATCTCGGTGAAGAGCCGCTCTCGGAAGGTGCGGATCACGGTGCGCAGCTGGTCCTTGCTGATGACCCCCACACCGACTTGGTTCGCGCCGTACTCGACGTCCTCGTCGAGGTCCTCGTAGCGCTGGCGTCGGGTGCGGCGGTCGCGGACCGGGATGGTGCCCTGGGCGATGACACCGCCCTCGGCCGTTATCCGGGTACCGATCTCGTACACAGAGAAGTCGACGTTGACACCGTCGGCGACGGCCTCCTGGTAGGTGTACTCGCTGACCAGGTTGCCGTTGAAGTAGCCGAAGGTTTGAGCGACCGGAGTGGCGGTGAGGCCCACGATAGGGGCGTCGAAGTATTCCAGTACCGAGCGCCACTTGCCGTAGATGGAGCGGTGGCACTCGTCCACCACGATCAGGTCGAAGGACTCCGGCGGGATGTCCGGGTTGTAGCCGACCTCGACCGAGCCGGGAATGTCGTAGGGCTGTTCTCCCTCCGCGTCTTCCCCGAGGGCGCCCGTAGGGCGTTCGCCGGTGAGTTCCATATACAGGCGTTGGACCGTGGACACGACCACCTTGGAGGAGGGTTTCATGCCTTCGGCGCCAAGTCGCTGGACGTAGTAGAGGTCGGCGAACTTGCGCGCACCGTCGGGGGTGACGAAGTTCTCGAATTCGGCGACTGCCTGGTCGCCCAGGTTGTTGCGGTCGACCAGGAAGAGGATTCGCTCGGCGCGCGCATGCTTCAACATCCGGTACGCGAAGGTCACCGCGGTGAAGGTCTTGCCAGCGCCGGTGGCCATCTGTACCAGAGAGCGGGACTGGCCCATACCCTGCTGGCCCCTGCCGAGGGCTACGGAGTCCTCCACTCCGCGGACAGCGGAGATCTGCGCGGGGCGCAGTGGGCGCTCGTCCAGTTCGGGCATGCGCCAGCGGAGTCGGGCGCGGTAGCTCGGCGCCTGTGGGTCTTCGTCGGCCTGGCGGATCCAGCGGGCCAGAGTGCGCGGCTGGTGGAAGGAGAAGATCCGGCGGGTACGGGAGTCGGGGTCGAGGGTGCTGCGGAAACGGGTCTCGCCGCCGTCGCTCACATAACGGAACGGCAGGGGTTCTTCTCGTCTCCAAGCGAGCATGCGCTGCTGGGCGTCGGTAGGGTGGTCGGCGTACCGGTCGGCCTGAGCCTCGGCAGCGGACAGGTCTGCCCCTTCGCGCTTGGCCTCGATGACACCGACCAGCTTGCGGTCCACGTACAGAGCGTAGTCGGCCCGGCCGCGTGCTGTCGTTGTCTCGCGGACGGCGACGCCGTTGCCCCGGTGGTCGCCCTGGTGCCAGAGGTTCTGCTCCGCGATGTCCTGGACCTGCCAGCCAGCCTCGGTGAGCATCTGGTCGAGGCTGGCGCGAACCTGCACCTCGGTGAGGGGCTCACGGGCGGCCGCTTCGGCGTTGTCGAGGAGGCGGGCGCGCTCCGCGACGGCGGCGGAGGCCACCGAGCTGTCGGTGGCCTCGGCCCGGCGCTGCCGTGCGTAGTCGGCCTCCTGGGCCGCTTCGACCTGCTTCAGCTGCTCCTGGAGCGCAGCGATCGAACGGGCGAGACCCTCTTGCTCGGCGCGAGCCGCGGAGAGTTCACGTTCGGCGGCGGCCCGAGCCGCCTGCTCGGCCTCCGCCTTGGACGCCTGGTCATGGTAAGTGAGTCGGGCTTCTTCGAGGGCCTTGCGGGCCTGGGCCACCTCACCGCGCAGACGTTGGTTGCGTGCGGCCGGCGTACGGGCCGGGTCCGGGGGTACGAATGCGATCTGCTCGCGCGAGCCGGTCAGCAGGCGGTGGTACCAGACTCCGAGCCTGAAGCAGGATCGCAGGGCCCGGAATGCGTCGTCGGAGTTGTCGTGGTCACCGTGGTTGGCATCGTTACCGAGGGCACGGACCTCGTGGAAGGCGGCACCGACATTTCCGTGCAGGTACCCCTCCGTGTCGAGGGCCTTCAGCCGCTCGAACTGTGTGGTGCCCGCGTTCCTGATCCGAGCCCTGCGGACCAGGGCCGCCGCGAGCGTCTCACCGAACTGCCTCGACTTGATCAAGGAAGTATTGGGGTCGCTGAAGACATAACTCTCGGCTGCTGCCCCGTAGGCCACGAGCAGGGGAGTGTGCGGCAGCAGAAAGCCGAAGTTCCGCGACTGCCGGGCCAGCCTGGCCAGTTTGGCGTCCTGGGTGCCGGGCGAGCCGACCGCACTCATACTGTGTCACCACTTTCTGGGGCGGGTGAGCCGCGTCGCGCGACTTGATCGCCGTACGACCCTACTTTGGGATGTTCGAAGTTGGATCGGCTTTTGCGTGTACCGAAGCGCGGACTTTCCGGCGTCTGGAGACGGACGTGGGTACATCGAGGACTGACACCTACGCATGCCCGTCGTAACGCCAGGCGGTCGAGCCACACATCTCCGTCACTGACACTGCACTCTTCGACTCGCGCCGTCGAACAAATCCGCAGTTCAGCCGCACATGCGACGAGCTGCGGTGTGTCGCCGCTGTCCAAAAGTCGAACCTATGGCCAACTGCGTGACCACTTCACAGGCGGTGCCCGCACTATCCCCACGACGCCACGGCCGACGACAGCGCGGCGGATGCCCCCGCCGTTCATGCGGACCTACAACGCCTTGTCCTCAGTGAGCGACGCTGTCGGTCAGGCCCCGAGTGTCTGGTCCACTCCATACGCTGCTCGGGCCCCGAGCTGCTGCCAGGCACCCCTGAGGGTGGGTTGAAAGACAGACTGACGGGGCTAAGAAACACTCGTCCCAGCCCCGTCAGCCACTTGTACCTTTGAACTGAACTCCACCACATCACCGACGTGATGGAGTTCAGACGTTGAAGCGGAATTCCACGACGTCCCCGTCCTGCATCACGTACTCCTTGCCCTCCATGCGCGCCTTGCCCTTGGCGCGGGCCTCGGCGACCGAGCCGGTCTCGACCAGGTCGTCGAAGGAGATGATCTCCGCCTTGATGAAGCCCTTCTGGAAGTCGGTGTGGATCACACCGGCCGCCTCGGGGGCCGTGGCGCCCTTCTTGATCGTCCAGGCGCGGGCTTCCTTCGGGCCGGCCGTGAGGTAGGTCTGGAGGCCCAGGGTGTCGAAGCCGACGCGGCCGAGGGTGGCGAGGCCGGGCTCCTCCTGGCCCATGGACTGGAGGAGCTCCAGGGCCTCGTCGTCGTCGAGCTCGATGAGCTCGGACTCGATCTTGGCGTTGAGGAAGATCGCCTCGGCGGGGGCGACCAAGGCGCGCTGCTCGTTCTTGAAGTCCTCGTCGACCAGTTCGTCCTCGTCGACGTTGAAGACGTAGAGGAAGGGCTTGACCGTCAGGAGGTGCAGCTCGTGGAGGAGCTTGCCCTTCTCCGTGGCGGCCGTGATCCCGGCCGAGAAGAGGGTCTGGCCGGACTCCAGGATCTTCTGCGCGTCCTCGACCGCGGCGAGCACCGCGATCTTGTCCTTCTGGAGGCGGGACTCCTTCGTCAGGCGCGGGACGGCCTTCTCGACGGACTGGAGGTCGGCGAGGATCAGCTCGGTGTTGATCGTCTCGATGTCGTCCTTGGGCGAGACCTTGCCGTCGACGTGGACGACGTTCTCGTCCTTGAAGGCGCGGATGACCTGGCAGATCGCGTCGGACTCCCGGATGTTCGCGAGGAACTTGTTGCCCAGGCCCTCACCCTCCGACGCGCCCCGGACGATGCCGGCGATGTCGACGAAGTCCACCGTGGCCGGCAGGAGCTTCTGGGAGTTGAAGATCTCCGCGAGCTTGTCCAGACGCGGGTCCGGGACGCCGACCACGCCGACGTTCGGCTCGATCGTGGCGAACGGGTAGTTGGCCGCCAGCACGTCGTTCTTGGTCAGGGCGTTGAACAGGGTCGACTTGCCGACATTCGGCAGACCGACGATTCCGATCGTGAGCGACACTTTGGCGACTTCCTGGAGTGAGGAGGGGGTCAGGGGCGTCCGGGGCCGGCTCAGCTGTTCGGGCCGGGTCACGGAGTGGACCGATTCTCCAGTTTACGGGCGGGGGCGCGCGGGCCCGCACGGGTCCGCCGCAGGCCGTACGGCAGCCGTGTATCGAGCCGTATGTACACCGCCGAACAGGTTCGTTTCGGCCGGACTCCATCGAACGCAACGCCAAGGTCGGCCAAAGCGCGTGTCCAACGCCTGATTCCTCCCGCCCCGCGACCTACGTTGTCCCCGTGGAGCAGCACAGGACACGTCCCCCGCAGCGCAGGCCGGCCCCGCAGGCCGCGTCCGCCCCTCCCGTCCCGCCCGTGCAGGGTGCCTTCGGCGAGTCCGCCACCGTCTACCGGGCGGGGGGCAGCGGCGGGCGGGTGCGTGCCGTGCCGCCCGTGCTGCTCGCCCTGCGGCGGTTCCCCAACCCCCGGCTCACCGGGATCGGGGCCGGGCTGTTCGCCGCGCTGACCATGTTCGTGCTCGCCTGTCTGGACCGGCTGCTGTTCGACAGCTCCGAACTCGTCTACGGGCTGCTGTTCCTGCCGGTCAGCGCGCTCACCGCGCTCTGGGTCCGGCCCGCCGACCTCGTCACCGCGCCGATCAGTGTGCCCATCGCCTTCGCCGTCGGGGTCTTCCCGATCTCCGGGGGGTCGGAAGGATTCGGCGGCCAGGTCATGGCCCTGGTCACCGCGCTCGCCGTGCACGCCGGGTGGCTGTACGGCGGAACGCTGGTCGCCGGTCTCATCGCCTCCGTACGCAAGGTTCTGCACATGCGGGCCCGGCAGCGGTATCTGCTGGCCCAGGAGCGTACGGGAGGGGCGGAGAAGGCCCCGCGGCCTGCTCCCCGGGAGCCGAAGAAGAAGGTCGCCGGGGCCGGCGCTCCGGCCGGCCGGGCCGAGCGGCCCCGCGCCAGCCGGTAGCCCCCGGCTCGTCCGCTACTTTCCCGCCGCCGCCATCGCCGCGCCGACGATCCCCGCGTTGTTCTGCAGCTCCGCCGGGACCATCTCCGCGCGCACCTTCTCGATCAGCGGCAGGAACTTCTCCGCCTTGCGGCTCACCCCGCCGCCGATGATGAACAGCTCGGGCGAGAACAGCATCTCCACGTGCAGCAGGTACTTCTGCACCCGGTGCGCCCAGTGCTGCCAGCTGAGGTCCTCGTCCTCCTTGGCCTTCGTGGAGGCGCGCTTCTCCGCGTCGTGGCCGTGCAGCTCCAGGTGGCCGAGCTCGGTGTTGGGGACGAGGCGGCCGTCGACGAAGAGCGCGCTGCCGATGCCCGTACCCAGGGTCAGCATGATGACCGTGCCCTTACGGCCCCGGCCCGCGCCGAACGTCATCTCCGCGACCCCGGCCGCGTCCGCGTCGTTCAGGATCGTCACCGGCTGGCCGACCCGCTCGCCCAGCAGGGCGCGGGCGTCCGTGTCGATCCAGCCCTTGTCGACATTGGCCGCCGTGCGCGTGACGCCGTCCGTGACGACGCCCGGGAACGTGATCCCGATGGGGCCCTGCCAGTCGAAGTGGCCGACGACCTCGGCCACGCAGTCGGCCACGCGGTCGGGCGTGGCCGGATGCGGTGTCAGCACTTTGTGGCGCTCCTGCGCCAGGTCCCCTCGGTCCAGGTCCACGGGAGCGCCCTTGATCCCTGAACCGCCGATGTCCACGCCGAAGATCTCCATGGAAACACCGTACGGGCAGGCCGGGCCCCGTGCCCTGCTACTCGGCCTACTCGGGGCCTACTCCGCGGAAAGGGCGGCCGCCTCGGCGCGCAGGTCCCGGCGGAGCTCCTTGGGGAGGGAGAAGGTGATCGACTCGTCGGCCGTCTTGACCGTCTCCACGTCCTCGTAACCGCGCTCGGCGAGCCACTCCAGCACCCCGTCGACCAGGACGTCGGGGACCGAGGCGCCGGAGGTCAGGCCGACCGTGGACACGCCTTCCAGCCACGCCTCGTCGATCTCGCTCGCGAAGTCGACCAGGTACGCGGCGTCGGCTCCGGCGTCGAGGGCGACCTCGACCATGCGGATGGAGTTCGAGGAGTTCTTGGAGCCGACCACGATGACCAGCTCGGCGTCCTCGGCCAGCTTCTTCACCGCGATCTGGCGGTTCTGCGTGGCGTAGCAGATGTCGTCGCTGGGCGGCGAGAGGAGGTTGGGGAACTTCGACTTGAGCGCGCCCACCGTCTCCATCGTCTCGTCGACGGAGAGGGTGGTCTGGGAGAGCCAGACGACCTTCGACTCGTCGCGGACCTCGATGTTCGCGACGTCCTCGGGGCCGTCGACCAGCTGGATGTGGTCGGGGGCCTCGCCGGAGGTGCCGATGACCTCCTCGTGGCCCTCGTGGCCGATCAGGAGGATGTCGTAGTCCTCCTTGGCGTACCGGACGGCTTCCTTGTGGACCTTGGTGACCAGCGGGCAGGTCGCGTCGATGGTCGCGAGCTTGCGCTCGGCGGCCTCCGCGTGGACGGTGGGCGCGACTCCGTGCGCGGAGAACATCACGATGGAGCCCTCGGGCACCTCCGCGGTGACGTCCACGAAGATCGCACCCTTCTTCTCCAGGGTCTGCACGACGTACTTGTTGTGCACGATCTCGTGGCGGACGTAGATCGGGGCCCCGTACTGCTCCAGGGCCTTCTCGACGGCGATCACGGCGCGGTCCACGCCCGCGCAGTAGCCACGGGGTGCGGCGAGCAGGACACGGCGGGCAGGCGTTGCAGTCATGCGTCCCATCGTAAGGCCGTACCGAACAGGCGCCACGACGGCCGGGTCGGGAGACTGATCCAGACGCGGGTCGGTGGCCGGTGACTGTGGAGGGTTCATGACGTCTGTCTCGGGGAGCGGTACGGGGGCGGGTGGCGGTGGCCCGTCCGGCAGCAGCGTCGAGGAGGGCAAGCTGCGGCGGACCCTCGGCTTCCGGGACCTCGTCGTCTACGGGCTGCTGTTCATCGCCCCGATGGCCCCCGTCGGCATCTTCGGCACCCTGGACGCCAAGTCCGGCGGGTCGGTCGCCCTCGTCTACATCGTGGCCACCGTCGTCATGGGGTTCACCGCCTTCAGTTACGCCCAGATGGTGCGGGTCGCCCCCTTCGCCGGCTCGGTCTTCACGTATGCCCGCAAGGGGCTCGGGGAAGGGGCCGGGTTCATCGCGGGGTGGATGGCGATGCTCGACTACCTGCTGATCCCCGCCGTCGCCTACCTCTTCTCCGGGATCGCGATGAACGCGCTGGTCCCGGAGGTGTCGCGGTGGGTGTGGACCGCGATCGCCGTGCTCGTGACCACGCTGCTCAATCTGTGGGGGGTGCGGGCGGCGGCGCGGGTCGGGTTCGCCGTGCTGGCCATGGAGATCGTGGTGCTGCTGGTCTTCGTGGTGTCGGCCGTGGTCGTCCTCGTACGGGACGGGGCGCAGCGCGGGTGGCTGACGCCGCTGACCGGGGACGCGTCGTTCTCCGTGGCGGCGGTGCTGGGCGCGGTGTCGGTGGCGGTGCTGTCGTATCTGGGGTTCGACGCCATCGCCTCGTTCGCGGAGGAGGTGACGGGCGGGTCGCGGAAGGTGGCGCGGGCGGTGCTGTTCTGTCTGGTGCTCGCGGGTTCCCTGTTCATCGTCCAGACCTATCTGGCCGCGTTGCTGGAGCCGATGAGCTCGGCCGAGCTGGCGGCGGATCCGGCGGCGCAGGGCTCGGCCTTCTACGACGCGGTCGACGCCTCCGTCGGGACCTGGCTGCACGACCTGGTGGCGGTGAGCAAGGCGATCGGTGCGGCGTTCGCGGCGCTGGCGGGGCAGGCGGCGGCCGGGCGGCTGGTCTTCGCGATGGCCCGTGAGCGGCGGCTGCCGCACCTCCTCGCGAAGGTCGACCCGAAGTCGGGCGTGCCGCGCCTCGCGATCCTCGGTGCGGCGATCGTGACGCTGGTGGCGGCCGTGTGGGCGGCCCGGCGCGACGACGGCCTCGACCATCTGGTGTCGGTGGTGGACATCGGGGCGCTGACCGCGTTCGTGCTGCTGCACGCGTCGGTGGTCGGCTGGTTCGTCGTCCGCCGGATGTCGGGGCCGCCCGTCTGGTGGAAGCACGTGCTGTTCCCGGTGGTCGGGGCGGGGGTGCTGGTCGCCGTGATCGTGGAGGCGACGACGAGCGCCCAGGTGGTGGGGTTGTGCTGGCTGGCGGTGGGGTTCGTGGTACTGGCGGTGCAGGGGGCGGGCGGGCGCGGGATGGAGCGTCCTCAGTAAGGGGCTGCTCTTGGTAAGCCTCAGTAAGGAGCTGCTCCTGGTAAGGGGCTGCCCTTTCCGGATCGCCGTCGTTGTCGGTGTGTCCCGATACGCTCGGGCGCATGGCTCTCAACACGTCCGCGGAAGCGCCGCTGCCCGTCGGTGAGGTGTCGCGCCTGATCGGGGGGTGGATCGACCGGCTCGGTGCCATCTGGGTGGAGGGGCAGATCACCCAGCTGTCGCGGCGGCCGGGTGCCGGGGTCGTCTTCCTGACCCTGCGCGACCCGTCCCACGACATCTCCGTGAGCGTGACCTGCTTCCGGCAGGTGTTCGACCGGATCGCCGACGTGGTGAGCGAGGGCGCGCGGGTCGTCGTCCTCGCCAAGCCCGAGTGGTACGCGCCCCGGGGGCAGCTGTCGCTGCGGGCCACCGACATACGGCCGGTGGGCATCGGTGAGCTGCTGGTGCGGCTGGAGCAGCTGAAGAAGTCGCTGGCCGCCGAGGGGCTCTTCGCACTGGACCGGAAGAAGCCGCTCCCCTTCCTTCCGCAGCTCATCGGGCTGGTCAGTGGGCGCGCCTCCGCCGCCGAGCGCGATGTCCTGGAGAACGCCCGCCGCCGCTGGCCCGCCGTGCGCTTCGAGGTCCGCAACACCGCCGTGCAGGGGGTGAACGCGGTCAGCCAGGTGGTCCAGGCGATCGAGGAGCTGGACGCGCTGCCCGAGGTGGACGTGATCGTGGTGGCGCGGGGCGGCGGCAGCGTGGAGGACCTGCTGCCGTTCTCCGACGAGCAGCTGATCCGGGCCGTCGCCGCCTGCCGTACGCCGGTGGTCTCCGCGATCGGCCATGAGCCCGACTCCCCGCTGCTGGACCTGGTGGCCGACCTGCGCGCCTCCACGCCCACGGACGCGGCCAAGAAGGTCGTACCGGACGTGGGCGAGGAGCTGGAGAAGGTCCAGCAGCTCCGGGACCGGGCGCTGCGGACCGTACGGGGGATCCTCGACCGCGAGGAGCGGGGGCTCGCGCACGCGCTGGGCCGGCCCGCGATGGAGCGGCCGCAGCGGCTGGTCGACGAGCGGGCGGCGGAGGTGGACGCGCTCGTCGGGCGGAGCCGCCGGGTGCTGGGGCATCTGCTGGACCGGGCCGATTCGGAGCTCGCGCACACCCGGGCCCGGGTGGTGTCGCTGTCGCCCGCCGCCACGCTGGAGCGGGGGTACGCGGTGCTCCAGCGGCCGGACGGCCATGTGGTGCGCTCCCCCGACGAGGCCGGGGCGCCCGGTGAGCCGCTGCGGGCGCGGGTGTCGGAGGGCGAGTTCACGGTGCGGGTGGACCGGGGCGGGGACGGTGACGGATGAGTCGGCCTACCAGCGGCCGGGGCCCGGGCCGTGCCCACGATGACGTAGCAGCTCACATTTAGGGTGGTTCACATGACGGACGACGGTACGGCGGCGGCTGCCGCGACGAGCACGCTCGGGTACGAGCAGGCGCGCGACGAGCTGATCGAGGTCGTACGCCGGCTGGAGGCGGGCGGCACGACGCTGGAGGAGTCGCTGGCCCTGTGGGAGCGGGGCGAGGAGCTGGCGAAGATCTGCCGCCACTGGCTGGAGGGTGCCCGGGCCCGGCTGGACGCGGCGCTGGCCCGGCCCGAGGGCGAGCCCGGCGCGGGTCCGGACTCCGACAACGGCTGAGCACGCGGCGGGGGGCGAGGCGCGGGAAGCTGTGGAGTGGATCACTCCCCTCCGGTTTTAGTTGAAAGTTCACCTATCTCTCCGTTACGGTCGATGTATCGCACCCCCGTGCCCTTTCGGAAGGTTTGCCCTCACATGTCCCTCGTTCTCGACCCCGCCGCCCAGGACCTCCTCTTCCGCGAGGCCCGCACCGCCAACACCTTCACCGACGAGCCGGTGACCGACGAGCAGGTCCAGGCGATCTACGACCTGGTCAAGTTCGGCCCGACCGCCTTCAACCAGTCGCCGCTGCGCGTCGTCCTGGTCCGCTCGGCCGAGGGCCGCGAGCGCCTCGTGCAGCACATGGCCGAGGGCAACCGCCCGAAGACCGCCACCGCCCCGCTGGTCGCGATCCTGGCCGCCGACAACGAGTTCCACGAGGAGCTCCCGGCCCTGCTGCCGCACTTCCCGCAGGCCAAGGACCTCTTCTTCGCCGAGCGCCCGGTCCGCGAGTCGGCCGCCGGTCTCAACGCCGCACTCCAGGCCGCCTACTTCATCATCGGCGTCCGCGCCGCCGGCCTGGCCGCCGGACCGATGACCGGCTACGACGCCGCCGGCATCCAGAAGGAGTTCCTGGACGACGACCACACCCCGCTGATGGTCGTCAACATCGGCAAGCCGGGCGAGGACGCCTGGTTCCCGCGCAGCCCGCGCCTCTCCTACGACGAGGTCATCAAGACCGTCTGAGCGGCCACGCGCCTACGTGAAGGGGCCCCGGAACACCTGGTGTTCCGGGGCCCCTTCACGTACCTACGGCTGGGAAGGATCAGGATGCCGGCGAGGCCGACGGCGCCGGGCCTCCGACCGGCTGCGTCTTCAGCGCCTCGGCCATCTCCACGAGCCGCTCCCTGGGGGCCGAGCCGGTCACCACGGTGGTGTGGCCCTTCTCCGGCAGGACGAGGGCGTCGTACTTCTCGCCCTCCCAGACCTGCCACTCGCGGCCCGCGACCTTCGCGGTGGTCCCGGTGTCCTTGGCCTTCTGGCTGACCTGGGCGACGTACGTCCGCGCGGCGGCCGTGGACTGCTCGACCGCGACGTACTTGCCGTCCGGGTCGAGGAAGCCGATGTGCCAGGCCTTGCCGGCGGTGGCGTCGTACGAGACGGAGGTCGGCTTCCACTTCTCCGGCAGCCCCTCCGGCGCGGCGACCGGGTAGGGCGCGGTGGTCCGCACCGTCGCCAGTTCCACGGTGAAGTCGACGGCCTTGACGGGGTCGAGGTTCTCGTCGTGCGGAACGAAGATGTAGATGACGCCCGCACAGGCGGCGGTCACCATGGTCGACAGGAACATGTTCCTGGCGGTCTGCTTGCCTCGCTTGCTCTCTGCCACGGCATCCATGGTGGCACGCGGCCCGGCACGCCCGGCCGCAGGGTGGGGCCCGGCGTGGGCGCTGACCGTGGGTGGCGGCGGGGACACGGACCGGGGTGCTCATGCGTGACCCGCACTGCTCATTTTATCGACCTACCGATAGAGTCACAGCACCCTCATATCCGGTCGTCGCCGTACAGAAAGGTGCGCTCCGATGTCCGAGCATCATCTGCCGTCCCAATTGGAGGTCTCCCCGGAGGCCCCCGACCGCAACCTGGCCCTGGAGTTGGTCCGGGTCACCGAGGCCGCCGCGATGGCCGCCGGGCGCTGGGTGGGCCGCGGCGACAAGATCGGCGCCGACGGCGCCGCCGTGAAGGCCATGCGCACCCTCGTCTCGACCGTCTCGATGAACGGCGTCGTCGTCATCGGGGAGGGCGAGAAGGACGAAGCCCCCATGCTGTTCAACGGCGAGCGGGTCGGCGACGGCACCGGCGCCGAGGTCGACATCGCGGTCGACCCGATCGACGGCACCACGCTCAACGCCAAGGGCATGCCGAACGCGATCGCCGTGCTGGCGGCCGCCGACCGCGGGGCGATGTTCGACCCGTCCGCGGTCTTCTACATGGACAAGCTGGTCACGGGTCCCGAGGCCGCCGACTTCGTCGACATCAACGCGCCCGTGGCGGTGAACATCCGGCGCGTCGCGCGGGCGAAGAACTCCACGCCCGAGGACGTCACCGTCGTCATCCTGGACCGCCCCCGCCACGAGTCCATCGTCAAGGAGATCCGGGAGACCGGGGCCCGCATCAAGTTCATCTCCGACGGCGACGTGGCGGGCTCCATCATGGCCGCCCGCGAGGGCACCGGCGTCGACCTGCTGATGGGCATCGGCGGCACCCCCGAGGGCATCATCTCGGCGTGCGCCATAAAGTGCCTCGGCGGTGTCATCCAGGGCAAGCTCTGGCCGAAGGACGAGGCGGAGCGGCAGAAGGCGCTGGACGCGGGCCACGATCTGGACCGGGTGCTGTCCACCGACGACCTGGTCAGCGGCGACAACGTGTTCTTCGTGGCGACGGGGATCACCGACGGTGAGCTGATGCGCGGTGTGCGGTACCGCGCGGAGACGGCCACCACCGAGTCGATCGTGATGCGCTCCAAGTCCGGCACGATCCGGACGATCTCCTCCACCCACCGGCTGTCGAAGCTGCGCGCCTACAGCGCCATCGACTTCGACCGCGCGAAGTAGCGCACGGAGATACAGAGAGGGGGCGCGGGGGCCACGGTCCCCGCGCCCCCTCTCCCGTCTCCCCGTAGAGGTCTCAGCCCGCCGCGGCTATGCGCTCCGCCGGCGCGGCGGCGGTCAGCTCGGCGGCCCGCCGGCGCCGACGGGCCAGCGCAACCCGTCGCTCGGCGGCGGTGAGCCCGCCCCACACCCCGTACGGCTCGGGCTGCATCAGCGCGTGCTCCTGGCACGCCACCATCACCGGGCAGCGGGCGCAGACACGCTTGGCGGCCTCCTCACGAGCCAGTCGGGCGGCGGTCGGCTCCTTCGACGGGGCGAAGAACAGCCCGGCTTCGTCCCGGCGGCACACCGCCTCCGAATGCCAGGGGCCCGCCTCGTCCTCCCGGGCGGGGGTCCGCTGGGCAGGAACGGCGGCGACCTGCAGAGGCTGATGCGGCGGTTGCAGCACGGTCTACTCCTGACGACGGCTACGGCTTCGCGAGCGAGAGACGATGCAGCAGTCCATACCCGTTGCGTGTACGCCTATGCACGCAGCGGCACCGGCGCACGGCGCGCGACAAGGGCTCCGGGAGGCGTTCTGGCTGAATCCCGAACGTGCGTCCGCCGAGCCGTTCGAGCCGTTCTCAGTGCCCGAGGTGCTTGCGGAGCCGCCGCTGGAGGTCCGCGACGAACTTGCCCCGCTTGGGCTTCGCCTCCACGCTGCCGAGCACCGCATAGCCGTTCACGACCACGACCGGGGCCTCCGGGTCCATCGACTCCAGGGTGCGGACGTCGAAGTCGCCGAGGACGCCCGTTCCGCTGCCGCGCAGGGTGACGTTCTCCGGCACCCTGATCTCGACACTGCCGAAGATGGCCGTGGCGTTGATGACGGTGAGTCGTTGGCTGAAAAGCGCCTCGGTCAGATCGATCTCCACGCCGCCGAAGAGCGCGAAGGCGTTCGTCCGGGGCCCGACGCGCCAACGGCCCTTGCGGGTGGCGCCGCTGAAGATCGCGACGAGGTTGTCCGTCGGGCCGTCCTGGGGCTCGGGACCGTAGGCGTACGGCTGCGACGCCGGGCCAGGGGCGGCTCCGGCGGAGGCGGCGGGCAGATCACGGACCAGCGGCTGGAGTTCACCGACGGTCTTGGCCCGGTAGACGAGGTCGACCCGCTCCGCGTGCTCGTCCGCCGTCAGGCGCCCCTCGGCCATCGCCTCGCGCAGGATGTCCGCGATCCGGTCGCGGTCGGCGTCGGAGGCGCGGATCGAGTCGCCGGGCACGGGCTCGGCGGGCGAGACCTGGGCGGGCGGGGCGGACGGCCGGGCGGGCTGCTGGGGCTGCTTCTCTAGGTCCACCGGCCCAGCGTACCCAAACGCGATAGATCGCGACTACCCCTCCGGGCGGCGCGCCCCGGGGCGGAACGGCCGGTCTCCAGGTGAGCCTTACCTCACAGGATCGACCCAGGAGGCGCGTTCTACCCTGGTTGATGCGCTGCCCAAGGGAGGTCAGCCGCTGTCGCCGAGTGAGGAATGGCCGTAATGCCAGAGTTTGCGTACTCCGATCTGCTCCCCCTGGGAGAGGACACCACGCCGTACCGTCTGGTGACCGCCGAGGGTGTCTCCACCTTCGAGGCCGACGGCCGTACGTTCCTCAAGGTCGAGCCGGAGGCGCTGCGCACGCTGGCCGCCGAGGCGATGCACGACATCTCGCACTACCTGCGCCCGGCCCACCTGGCGCAGCTGCGCCGGATCGTGGACGACCCGGAGGCCTCCTCCAACGACAAGTTCGTGGCGCTGGACCTCCTGAAGAACGCCAACATCGCCGCCGCGGGCGTCCTGCCGATGTGCCAGGACACCGGTACGGCGATCGTCATGGGCAAGCGCGGGCAGAACGTGCTGACCGAGGGCGGTGACGAGGAGGCCCTGTCGCACGGGATCTTCGACGCGTACACCAAGCTCAACCTGCGCTACTCGCAGATGGCCCCGCTGACCATGTGGGACGAGAAGAACACCGGCTCCAACCTCCCGGCCCAGATCGAGCTGTACGCCACCGACGGCGGCGCGTACAAGTTCCTGTTCATGGCGAAGGGCGGCGGCTCGGCCAACAAGTCGTTCCTCTACCAGGAGACGAAGGCCGTCCTCAACGAGGCCTCCATGATGAAGTTCCTGGAGGAGAAGATCCGTTCGCTCGGGACCGCGGCCTGCCCGCCGTACCACCTGGCGATCGTGGTCGGCGGCACGTCGGCGGAGTTCGCGCTGAAGACCGCCAAGTACGCCTCCGCGCACTACCTGGACGAGCTGCCCGCCGAGGGCTCCCCCACGGGGCACGGCTTCCGGGACAAGGAGCTGGAGGAGAAGGTCTTCGAGCTGACGCAGAAGATCGGGATCGGCGCGCAGTTCGGCGGCAAGTACTTCTGCCACGACGTCCGCGTGGTGCGCCTCCCCCGGCACGGCGCCTCGCTCCCCGTCGCCATCGCCGTCTCCTGCTCGGCCGACCGCCAGGCCACCGCGAAGATCACCGCCGAGGGCGTCTTCCTGGAGCAGCTGGAGAAGGACCCGGCCCGCTTCCTCCCGGACACCACCGACGAGCACCTCGACGAGGCCGGTGACGTGGTGAAGATCGACCTCAACCGGCCGATGGACGACGTGCTGGCCGAGCTGACCAAGTACCCGGTCAAGACCCGGCTCTCGCTGACCGGCCCGCTGGTCGTGGCGCGCGACATCGCGCACGCCAAGATCAAGGAGCGGCTCGACGCGGGCGAGGAGATGCCGCAGTACCTCAAGGACCACCCGGTGTACTACGCGGGCCCGGCGAAGACGCCCGAGGGGTACGCCTCCGGCTCCTTCGGCCCCACGACGGCCGGCCGTATGGACTCCTACGTCGAGCAGTTCCAGGCGGCGGGCGGCTCCAAGGTGATGCTCGCCAAGGGCAACCGCAGCAAACAGGTCACCGACGCCTGCGGCTCGCACGGCGGCTTCTACCTCGGCTCGATCGGCGGCCCGGCGGCCCGTCTCGCGCAGGACTGCATCAAGAAGGTCGAGGTCGTCGAGTACGAGGAGCTCGGCATGGAGGCGGTCTGGCGGATCGAGGTCGAGGACTTCCCCGCGTTCATCGTGGTCGACGACAAGGGCAACGACTTCTTCACCGAGCCCGCCCCGGCGCCGACGTTCACCAGCATTCCGGTCCGGGGCCCCGGCCTGGGCTGACCGGCGGCAGCCGGAGACGGTGCGGAGGGGGGCGTCCGAACGGGCGCCCCCCTCTTCCGTACAACGGGCACCCCCGTAACAACGGGCACCCCCGTACGTCGATATCAAGCCAATCTCGCGACAGCGGACGCCCCCTGCCCGACCGGGCCCGGAGCAGGCGCGACGGTCTCCATCGCGCGCCCGCCGCCCGTCGCGAAGGTCATGCGGGCGCCACGGGCCGGGCGCTGTCAGCTCGCCCGAACGGACACCGTACGAAAAGGCGTTAGGGAACATCCCGCGCCAAAGGCGCCGCGCGCCCCCGCTCCCGCGCCCGGCGGATGGCCGGTCCCGCACCGCCGCTTTCCCGCAGCCCACCGCCTTCCGGGCTTGCGCCGCGCGAGGGTGCGGCGAAGGGTTATCGAACGTTCCTGACAATCTCCATCGGCCCGATTGCACCGGCCTGATCCGCAGGGCGCCCCACAGCGCCCTGCGGCCCTTCGCCGCGCAGCCACTGCCGAACTCCGGAAAGGCGGACGCCGAATGACTCCGGCCCCCCACCGCAGCCACACCGACGACCTGCTCGCCTTCATCGCCGCAAGCCCTTCGCCGTACCACGTGGTCGCGAGCGCCGCCCAGCGGCTGGAGAAGGCCGGATTCCGCGAGCTGCTCGGCACGGACGACTGGACCGGGGCGACCGGCGGCTGCTTCGTCAGCCGGGCCGGTGCGCTGATCGCCTGGTACGTCCCCGAGGGCGCGCCCGCGCACACCCCGTTCCGGATCGTCGGCACCCACAGCGACTCGCCGAACCTGCGGATCAAACCCGCGCCCGACACCGGCTCCTCCGGCTGGCGGCAGATCGGGGTGGAGATCTACGGCGGGGTCCCGCTGAACACCTGGCTCGACCGGGACCTCGGCATCTCCGGCCGGCTCGCGCTGCGCGGCGGCCCGGACGGCGCCCCGCGCAGCCGCCTCGTACAGATCGACGAACCGCTGCTGCGTGTCCCGCAGTTGGCCATCCACCTGGACCGCACGGTCAACGACGGGGTGGCGCTCGACCGGCAGCGCCACATCGCCCCGATCTGGGCGCTCGGCGACCCGCGCGAGGGCGAACTGCTGCGGCTGGTCGCGGCGGCGGCCGGGGAGGATCCGGCGGACGTGCTGGGCTGGGACCTGATGCTGCACGACATCCAGCCGCCCGGATACCTGGGCGCCGAGCGGGAGTTCGTCGTCGCGTCCCGGCTTGACAACCAGGTCTCCGTGCACGCCGGGGTGACCGCCCTGGTGGACGCCGCGACCGGGGTCACCGAGCCGTCCTTCGTCCCGGTGCTGGCCGCCTTCGACCACGAGGAGGTCGGCAGCGGTTCCGAGACGGGGGCCCAGAGCCCGCTGCTGGAGCGGGTGCTCTCGCGCTCGGTCGCGGCCCGGGGCGGCAGCGACGAGGACTGGTCGCGGGCCCTGTCGGGGGCGTTCTGCGTCTCCGCCGACATGGCGCACGCGGTGCACCCCAACTACGCGGAGCGCCACGACCCCGACCACCGCCCGCTGCCCAACTGCGGCCCGACGGTCAAGGTGAACGTCAACCAGCGGTACGCCACCGACTCCACCGGCATCGCCATGTTCACGGCCGCCTGCGAGCGGGCGGGCGCCCCCTGGCAGCCGTTCGTCTCCAACAACGCGATGCCCTGCGGCACGTCGATCGGCCCGCTCACCGCCGCCCGCCTCGGCGTCACCACGGTGGACGTGGGGGTGCCGGGCCTCTCGATGCACTCGGCGCGCGAGCTGTGCGGGGTGAAGGACCCGGCGTATCTGGCGGCGATCCTGGGCGCGGTGATGACGGGGAACTGACGGTGGACGGTGGGTGGCGGACGCGCACAGCGCCCGCCACCCACCGCACGGAGCTACACGAAGCGCTGCTTCGCGCTGCCGTCGCACGTCTGGAGCTTCAGCGGGTCCTTGGCCCCCGCCAGCGTCAGACAGAGCCCGGTCGCGGCCGCCGGGCGGATGGTGCCCGCCTGGCGGACGAACTTCTGGTTGGCCGCGCCCGCACAGTCCCACACGATGAGGGTGGCGCCCGGGTTGTACTTGGCGCCCGACACGTCCAGGCACCGGTCGTGGCTGAGCGCGGTGCGCAGGGTCTGCGTACCGCCGTCGTACCACCAGTTCTGGTTGCGGCCGCCGTGGCAGTCCCAGCCGCCGATCTTGGTGCCGTTACGGGTCACCGAGGCGGGGACGTCCACGCAGGTGCCGGTGGCCTCGTTCTTCACCGGGGTGAACACGTCGTCCCAGGCGGCCCGTTGGAGGACCGGGTTGCCCGTGCTCGCCGGGTCGGCGCAGCTCGCCTCGCGGAGCCCGGAGTCGTAGATCTGGGTGAGGCAGGAGGCGAAGGCCCGGTGGCCGGCCGCGTTGGGGTGGAAGGACTGGCGTACGGAGTTCTCGTCCGGCAGTCCCGGCTTGCTCAGGTCGATGTAGAGCCCGCGCGCCCAGGGGGCCTCGCTGCACACCTCATGGCCGTGGAAGAGGCGGGAGTTGTCGAGGTAGGTGGCCCCGGTGGAGGCGGCCGCCTTGCGCATGCCCACCTGGAAGGCGGGCACGGCGGTGTTGCGGCCCCAGACGGTGTCGGAGTCGTAACCGAGGCCGCCGCAGATCAGCTTGCCGGGGAACTTCGGGTTGTCGTAGAAGTCCGGGCCGATCGGGCTCGGGTAGCCCATCAGGACGAGCTTGTAGTCGGTGTCCGCGTACCCGGCGTCGGTCATCACCGTACGCAGGTCGCGGACGGTCGCCTCGACCTTGGGGACCAGGGCGTCCACGCGGGCCTGCCAGCCGCCCGCGTACTTGGGCTCGCACGGGCCCTGGAGGGTGATGTAGCGGACCACGCAGTCCGTCATGACCGGGCCGAACTGGAGGTCGTCGTTGGCGCCCGCGACCAGGACGACCATCTTGATCCGGGTGTTGCGGGCCTTGATGGCGAGGCTGTCGCTCTGGACCAGCTCGTCGGCGTACTGCTTGTTTCCGCCGATTTTGATGTTCCCGGAGTAGGCGCCGGAGCACGAGACGTTGTACGTGACGTCCGCCGCGATGCCCGTGCGGTGGATGGCGGCCTCCGGCGAGCGGTGGCACCAGTTGTCCGGTCCGTTGGTGCCGGGGTCGTAGGTGCCGACGCCCTCACCGGAGATCTCGCTGTCGCCCAGCGAGATCAGCCCGGTCTTGCGTTCGGCGAGCGGCCGTTCGGCGGGGCTGCCGTACAGCCGGGTGGCTTCGGCCGCGCGGATCGTTTCCAGCGCGGGCGGGAGAGGAGTGGATGCGATAGTGCTGGAGCCGGTACCCGACTCGGCCGCGCCGGCCGGTCCGGCGACCGCCATCGTGGTGGCGGCCACCGCGAGCGCGGCGGTGACAGCGGCCGTACAGCGGAGCCGGCGAAGGCTGCGGAGCCCTCGAAGTCTGAGCCTGGTGCGCCTCATTGCGCCTCCCGGGTGAGTGGTTACCCCGGGTATTTACTGGCCGGTAGGCGACTTGGGAATACATAGAACAAGACACGTGCTCATCTTTTGCAGGAGGTTTAAACACGATGACCGACACGTCGGCAGATACGTCCGGCTCTGACCGGTTCCGGATCGAACACGACTCGATGGGTGAGGTGAAGGTCCCCGCCCACGCCAAGTGGCGGGCGCAGACCCAGCGGGCCCTGGAGAACTTCCCCATCTCCGGGCAGCGGCTGGAGCGGGCGCACATCGAGGCGCTGGCCCGGATCAAGGGCGCGGCCGCCAAGGTCAACGCCGAGCTGAAGGTGCTGGATCCGGACATCGCGGGCGCCATCCAGGAGGCCGCCGCCGAGGTCGCATCGGGCCGCTGGGACGAGCACTTCCCGGTCGACGTCTTCCAGACGGGGTCCGGCACCTCCTCGAACATGAACACCAACGAGGTCATCGCCACCCTCGCCTCCGAGCGCCTCGGCTGCGAGGTCCACCCCAACGACCATGTCAACGCCTCCCAGTCGTCCAACGACGTCTTCCCCTCCTCCATCCACATCGCGGCCACCGCGGCCGTCACCGCCGACCTGGTCCCCGCCCTCGAACACCTGGCGGAGTCCCTGGGACGGAAATCGGCCGAGTTCGCGGAGGTCGTGAAGTCCGGCCGTACGCATCTGATGGACGCCACCCCGGTCACCCTCGGCCAGGAGTTCGGCGGCTACGCGGCGCAGATCCGGTACGGCGTGGAGCGGCTGCGTGCCTCCCTGCCCCGCCTCGCCGAACTCCCCCTGGGCGGTACGGCGGTGGGCACCGGCATCAACACCCCGCCCGGCTTCTCCGCCGCCGTGATCGCCGAGGTCGCGGACGCCACCGGGCTGCCGCTGACCGAGGCCCGCGACCACTTCGAGGCGCAGGGGGCCCGGGACGGCCTGGTGGAGACCTCGGGCCAGCTCCGGACGATCGCGGTCTCGCTCACCAAGATCTCCAACGACCTGCGCTGGATGGCCTCGGGCCCGCGCACCGGCCTCGCCGAGATCAACCTCCCCGACCTCCAGCCCGGCTCGTCGATCATGCCCGGCAAGGTCAACCCGGTCATCCCGGAGGCCGTCCTGATGGTCGCCGCCCAGGTCACCGGGAACGACGCCACGGTCGCCACGGCGGGCGCGGCGGGCAACTTCGAGCTGAACGTGATGCTCCCGGTCATCGCGAAGAACCTGCTGGAGTCCGTACGGCTGCTGGCCAACGCCTCCCGGCTGCTGGCCGACCGCACGGTGGACGGCATCACCGCCAACGTGGAGCGGGCCCGCGCCTACGCGGAGTCCTCCCCCTCGGTGGTCACCCCGCTCAACAAGTACATCGGGTACGAGGAGGCGGCGAAGGTCGCCAAGCAGTCCCTCAAGGACGGCACCACGATCCGCGAGACCGTCCTGGCCTCGGGCTATGTCGAGCGCGGTGACCTCACCGTGGAGCAACTGGACGCGGCGCTCGACGTGTTGCGGATGACACGGCCGTGACGGACCGGCCCTGACGCGGGTCGCCCGGGGCCCCTGGGGGCGCCCGGGTGACCGGCGTGGGCCCGCCCGGGCACACCGGGTGACCTGAGTCGCAGCGGGCGGGCGCGGACGCTCCGTAAGATCCATCCATGACAGGTACGGGAGAGTGCGCACGCTGGGCGCCGGGGGACCAGATCCTCTGGCGCTACCGCGACAACGGCCGGGCCCACCGGGCGCCCGGGGCCCCGCCCGTGCACATCTGCCGCCCGGTGACCGTCGTCCAGGACACCGCCGAGCTGCTCGCCGTCTGGATGGCACCCGGCACCGAATGCGTACGGCCCGTGCTGGCCGACGGCACGCAGGTGCACGCCGAGCCGCTCGCCACCCGGTACACCGCGCCGCGCACCACCGCGCGCTCCACCTGGTTCGGCACCGGGGTGCTGAAGCTGGCCCGGCCCGGGGACCCGTGGTCGGTCTGGCTGTTCTGGGACCGGGGCTGGCTCTTCCGGAACTGGTACGTGAACCTGGAGGAGCCGCGGCTGCGGTGGTCCGGAGGAGTGGATTCCGAGGATCACTTTCTCGACATCTCCGTGAACCCGGACCGGAGCTGGAAGTGGCTCGACGAGGACGAGTTCGCCCAGGCGCAGCGCGTCGGTCTGATGGACCGGGAGACCGCGGCGGGGGTCCGGGAGGCGGGCCGGGCCGCGGTCGAGGTGATCACCGGCTGGGGCTCGCCGTTCCGGGACGGCTGGGAGCACTGGCGGCCCGATCCGGGGTGGCAGGTTCCGCCACTGCCGGATGACTGGGACCGCACCCCTGCCCATATGCCGTCGTGAGACCCTGGACGCACCCCCCGGGGGCCCGGTCGGCAGGCCCGGCTCCCTGAGGGACACACCGGATCTGACCACAAGTCATCGCACCGGTCGTGCGGCACGACGGGCCACGGACCCGGACGGGCCGCCCGGTCGCAGGACCACCACGAGGGGGTGGAGACGTGTTCGCTGCCCGCTGCCGCCTCGCCGGAAGCAGACCGGCGCCCGCGCGGAACGTCGTCCTCCGGCCATCTCGCGGGCGCACGGTTTCGGCCCCGCGTGCGGGGGCATCCGCAGACAGCCGTTGTCCTCATCGCGGTCGCCGGGGCACAGTGGCGCCCCACGAGGCGACTGCCTCATACAACCGGCCCGGACGGACGGAATCCCACGCGTGACGGAGCACCCCACCTCCCACGAAGGCCGGCAGCCTCTCGCGGCACGGCAGCAGGAGCGCACCCGGCCCCGGCAGCAGGACGCGGCGGCCGCGGCCGCCGCTGCCGCGATCCCGTCGCCGGCCGCCGCGCCGAACCCCGGGCCCGGACCGGCCGCCGTCGCCGAGGCGCAGGCGGCCACCCGCCGCGAGGGCGACCGGCTGCGCTTCGTCGGGGCCGCGACCCGGCGGATCGCGCGCGGCATAGACCTGGACGAGATCGTGCTGGGCCTGTGCCGGGCGAGCGTGCCGACCTTCTCCGACGCGATCCTGGTCTACCTCCGCGACCCGCTGCCGGTCGGCGACGAGCGGCCGGTGAGCCCGTTCGTGCTGCGGCTGCGCCGCTCCGACCGGCTGCGGCACACCGACGAGGAGGGCGGCGAGGCGGGCCCGGAGAGCGAGCGGCTGCGGCCGCTGCTCAGCGACCCGACGGCCGACCTGATGCCCGCCGCCGAGCTGTGCGAGGTGCGGGCGGGCGGTGCGCTGGCCGAGGTGCTGCGCGGGGTGCGGCCGGTCTTCGGCGACTCGGCCGCCGCCCGGGCGGCGCTGCCCGAGCTGCTGGGACCCGGTCGTCCGGTCCCCACCGGCCACCGGGCGATCCTCGCCCCGCTGCGCGGCCGCCGCCGGGTGATCGGCGCGGCGGTCTTCGTACGGTCCACCGAGCGGCCCCCGTTCGAGGCCAGCGATCTGCTGGTGGCCGCGCAGTTGGCGACGCACACCGCGCTCGGCATCGACAAGGCCGTGCTGTACGGGCGCGAGGCCTACATCGCGGACGAGCTCCAGCGCACGATGCTCCCCGACTCGCTCCCCCAGCCCACCGGCGTACGCCTCGCCTCGCGCTACCTCCCGGCGGCCGAGACGGCCCGGGTCGGCGGCGACTGGTACGACGCGATCCCGCTGCCGGGCAGCCGGGTCGCTCTGGTCGTCGGGGACGTCATGGGCCACTCCATGACCTCCGCCGCGATCATGGGCCAGCTGCGGACGACGGCCCAGCCCCTCGCCCAGCTCGACCTGCCGCCGCAGGAGGTGCTCCACCACCTGGACGAGCAGGCGCAGCGGCTCGGCAGCGACCGCATGGCGACCTGCCTGTACGCGGTGTACGACCCGGTCGCGCACCGGATCACCATCGCCAACGCCGGCCACCCGCCGCCCGTCCTGCTGCA
Source organism: Streptomyces cyaneofuscatus (assembly GCF_033109485.1). Classification (NCBI taxonomy): domain Bacteria; kingdom Bacillati; phylum Actinomycetota; class Actinomycetes; order Kitasatosporales; family Streptomycetaceae; genus Streptomyces; species Streptomyces cyaneofuscatus. The sequence continues at coordinate 2,766,925 of NZ_CP137002.1, forward strand.
CCTGGGCGGCCGGGCCGAGGTGCTGCGGGTGCCGCCGGGCGCCCCGATCGGGGTGGGCGGGGTCGACTTCGAGGCCGTCGAGCTGGACGCCCCGGCCGGTGCCACACTGCTGCTGTACACCGACGGGCTGGTCGAGTCGCGGCTGCGGGACGTGTGGACGGGGATCGAGCAGCTACGGGAGCGCCTCGCGGCGACCGCGCAGCTCACCGGGGACGACCACTCCCCGCCGCTGGAGGCCCTCTGCGACGACGTGCTCGACATGCTGGGCCCGGGCGACCGGGACGACGACATCGCGCTGCTCGCCGCCCGCTTCGACGGGATCGCGCCGAGCGATGTGGCGTACTGGTACCTGGAACCGGAGGACGCGGCTCCGGGCCGGGCCCGCAGGCTGGCCCGGCGGGCGCTCGCCCGGTGGGACCTGGAGGAGATGTCCGACGAGGTGGAGCTGCTGGTCAGCGAGGTCGTCACCAACGCGGTGCGCTATGCGGAGCGGCCGGTGACGCTGCGGCTGCTGCGGACGGACATCCTGCGCTGCGAGGTCGGCGACGACTCCCCGCAGCTGCCCCGGCAGCGCCGGGCGCGGGAGACCGACGAGGGCGGGCGCGGGCTGTTCCTGGTGAACCGGCTGGCCCGGCGGTGGGGCGCGACGCGGCTGTCGACGGGCAAGGTCGTCTGGTTCGAGATGGCGACGCGCGGCTGACGGGACGTACGAACACAGGGAGAGGGGCGGTGCCGATGTCGGCACCGCCCCTCTCCGTCATACGCGGGTCATGCGCGCGGGGTCACTCCCCCAGCAGTCCGCCGCCGCCGGGCCGCTCGCCCGGCTGCCCGTCGCTCTCCCCGGGCTGCGGCGGCAGCTCGGGGCTCTTGGTGGGCGGGACGGTGGGCGGTGTGATGGTCGGCGGGGTCGAAGGGGTCGGCGGCGACGACGGAGGAGTCTCGCTGGGCGTCTCGCTCGGGGTCTCCGACGGCGTCTTCGACGGGGTGGGCTCCTCGGACGGGGTGGGCTCCTCCGACGGCGTCTTCGAGGGGGTGGGCGGCGGCGGGACCTCGCCGCGCTCCACGTCCTGGAGGTCGAACTTCGCGTCCGAGCCGCCGCCGAGGGCGCCGAGGGTGTAGTCCGCCCAGATCCGGGCCGGGAAGCCACCGCCGTTGGCCCGGCCGGAGTTGGCCGTACCGGTGAGGGAGACCTGCTTGCGACCGCCGTCGCCCTCGCCGAACAGGGCGACGACCGTGGTCAGTTCGGGGGTGTACCCGGCGAACCAGGCCGACTTGTTCTCCTCCGACGTGCCCGTCTTGCCGGCCGCCTGGTAGGCGGAGGTGTTGGCCGCGCTGCCGGAGCCGTTCTTCACGACGCCGGTGAGCGCGGAGGTCACGGTGTCGGCCGACGCGCGGCTGATCACCTGCTCCTTCTTGGGCGCCTGTGGCTTCACCGTACGGTCGCGGTGCTCGGCGGACTGGAGGATGTGCGGGGTGACCTTGCGGCCGTGGTTGTCGAGGGTCGCGTAGACCCCGGCCATGTCCCAGGTGGAGGCGTTCATGGTGCCGAGGGTGACGGCGGGGCGCTCGGGGAAGTTCTTGTCCGGTACGCCGAGGCCGAGCGCGGTCCGCTTGGTGGCGGCGGGCGTCACGTCCACGATCATCTGCGCGAAGACGGAGTTGACCGAGCTGTTCATCGCCTTCTGCACGGAGATCGGACCGTAGCTCCGGTCGTCCTCGTTCTGCGGCGCGAAGGCGGTGTCGCTGCCGACGACGGGCCGCTTGCTGGTGCCGTCGTAGATGGTGTTGAGCCCGATCAGGTTGCCGTTCTGGGTCTTCGACTCGTTCTCCAGAGCGGCTGCGAGCACCAGCGGCTTGAAGGTGGAGGCCGGCTGGTAGTCCTGGCGGGTGGCGTTGCTGATGTAGTGCTTGACGTAGTCCTCGCCGCCGTACAGCGCGACGACCTTGCCGGTCCTCGGGTCGACGGAGGTCGCACCGGCCTGGACGGTGGCGTCGATCTTGCTGCCCTTGCGGTCCAGCTTGGACTCCAGCTCCTTTTCCACCGACTTCTCCAGCTGCTGCTGGCGCTTCTTGTCGACGGTGAGGGTGAACGTCCAGCCGCCGGCCTCGCGGTCCTCGGCGGAGATGCCCTGCTTGTCGAGCTCCTTGTTGACCGCCTCGACGAGATAGCCGGTCTGGCCCTCCATGCCCTGGGCGGGCTTGGGCTTGTCCGGGACGGGGAACTCCTGCTTGGCCCGCTCGGCCTCGCTGAGCCAGCCCATCTCGACCATGTTCTTCAGGGTGTAGGCCCAGCGGTCCTTGACCAGGCGCTTGCCGGTGTCGGTGGCGGTGGCCCAGTCGTACTGGCTGGGGGCCTGGAGGAGCGAGGCGAGATAGGCGCCCTGGGAGACGTTCAGGTCCTTGGCGTCGATGCCGTAGTACGCCTGGGCGGCCGCCTGGATGCCGCTGGCGCCGCGTCCGTAGTAGGCGGTGTTGATGTACCCGGCGAGGATCTGGCCCTTGGACTGGTCCTGGTCGACCTTGAGCGAGATCACCAGCTCCTGGAGCTTGCGGCTGATCGTCGGGTCCTGCGTCAGGTAGTAGTTCTTCACGTACTGCTGGGTGATGGTCGAGCCACCCTGCTTGCCCTTGCCGCTGAGCGTGTTCAGCAGGGCGCGGGTCGTGCCCTTGAGGTCGATCCCGTCGTCCTCGTAGAAGGTCTTGTTCTCCGCGGCGACGAAGGTGTGCTGCACCTCCTTGGGCACCTGCGCCAGGTCGACGATCTGCCGGTTGACATCGCCGTTGGACCGGGCGAGGAGCGTGCCGTCGCTGTACTGGTAGACGTTGCTCTGCCGTTCGGCCAGCTCGTTGGGGGCGGGCACGTCGACGTACAGGTAGAGCGCGCCGAAGGCGCCCATGCCCAGCAGGACGATCCCGAAGAACGTCCCCAGCAGCTTCTTCCACGTGAAGAGTCTGCGTATGCCGCCGCTCTTCGCAGCCCGGCGCGACTCCTGCGCCCGGGCTCGTCGCGCATCCGCTCGACCCATCGCTGTGTTGCTCCCGCTTCTCTGCTCGACCGGCTCGCTCGGTTCACCCGATTCCGTTCAGACCTGCCAGCTAACACCGTCGGCAGAGACGAAAGGCAAGCGATCCGGTCTTTTCCGGACGTGACAATCAGCACCCGTTCCCTAGGGAACCGACTCCCCAGGGGTGCGCAAGGTTGCGAGAACCGTTAATGTGACATCACTTTGATAGCGCGGCACGAGCCGCACGGAACGGGGGATCCCATGACCGCACAGCACGACGGCCACCACCCGGACGCTTCGGCTGCCGCACTCGACATCGACGCCCCCGACATGCCCGAGCCGCAGGTCAGGGAGGTCACCGCGCACTCGATCCCGGGAGGCCTGGGGCTGCTGCTGACGGTGCTCGGGGTGTTCGCCGGGGTCGGTCTCGCCATCGTCGGCGGGGTGGTCGGGGCGGGCGGCAACAACGCCGTCGGCATCCCGCTCTTCATCTTCGGGGTGCTCCTGGTGATCACCTCGTTCTTCTGCATGAGCGGTGTGAAGATGGTCGCTCCGGGCGAGGCCCGGGTGATCCAGCTCTTCGGCCGGTACGTCGGCACCATCCGCGCCGACGGACTGCGCTGGATCAACCCGCTGACCTCCAGCCGGAAGATCTCCACCCGGGTCCGCAACCACGAGACCGCCGTCCTCAAGGTCAACGACGCCTACGGCAACCCGATCGAACTGGCCGCGATCGTCGTCTGGAAGGTGGAGGACACCGCCCAGGCCCTCTTCGAGGTCGACGACTTCCTGGAGTTCGTCGCCACCCAGACCGAGGCGGCCGTCCGGCACATCGCGATCGAGTACCCGTACGACGCCCACGACGAGGACGGCCTCTCGCTGCGCGGCAACGCGGAGGAGATCACCGAGAAGCTGGCGGTCGAGCTGACCGCCCGGGTGAAGGCGGCGGGCGTCCTGATCATCGAGTCCCGCTTCAGCCACCTCGCGTACGCCCCCGAGATCGCCTCCGCCATGCTCCAGCGCCAGCAGGCCGGTGCGGTCGTCGCCGCCCGCCAGCAGATCGTCGAGGGCGCGGTGGGCATGGTCGAGATGGCCCTGGACCGGATCGCCGAGCAGGGCATCGTGGAGCTGGACTCCGAGCGGAAGGCGGCCATGGTCAGCAATCTGATGGTGGTGCTGTGCGGTGACCGCGCGGCCCAGCCGGTCCTCAACACGGGCAGCCTCTACCAGTGACGGACCCCCAGACGCCGCCCCGGCGGACGCCGGCCTCCCGGCCGCAGCAGCGCAAGCAGATGGTGCTGCGGCTGGACCCCGCGGTGCACGACGCGCTGGCCCGCTGGGCCTCCGACGAGCTGCGCAGCGCCAACGCGCAGATCGAGTTCCTGCTGCGCCGGGCACTGAAGGAGGCCGGGCGGCTGCCGGGGTCGGCGGCGCCGATCGCCCGCCGGGGCCGGCCACCGAAACGGCCGCCGGAGGAGCCGGAGGCACCCTAGAGGCCCGTGCCGCAGGCCAGGGGCACCTGGAGACCGGCACCGCAGGCCAGGGGCACCTTTCGGACGCGTATACATGCCGGGTATACACCCCGTGTACAGTGCTCCCCATGTCTATCGGTCACACCCTCCTCGGGCTCCTGGAGTCCGGCCCCCGCCACGGCTACGACCTGAAGCGGACCTTCGACGAGAAGTTCGGCCAGGACCGCCCGCTCCACTACGGCCAGGTCTACTCGACGATGTCCCGCCTCCTGAAGAACGGACTCGTCGAGGTCGACGGCGTGGAGAGCGAAGGGGGGCCCGAGCGCAAGCGGTACGCCATCACGGACGCCGGGATCACCGATGTCTCGCGCTGGCTCATGCAGCCCGAGAAGCCGGAGCCGTACCTCCAGTCGACGCTCTACACCAAGGTCGTCCTGGCGCTCCTCACCGACCGCAGCGCCTCCGACCTGCTGGACTCCCAGCGTTCGGAACACCTGCGGATGATGCGCATCCTCACCGACCGCAAGCGCAAGGGCGACCTCGCCGACCAGCTGATCTGCGACCACGCCCTGTTCCACCTGGAAGCCGATCTGCGGTGGCTGGAACTGACCGCCGCCCGCCTCGGCCAGCTCGCCAAGGTGGTGGCCCCGTGATCCCCGAAGGCTCCCTGCTCGCCGCGCACGACCTGCGCAAGACCTACGGCGCGACGCCCGCCCTGGACGGCGCCTCGTTCTCCGTGCACCCCGGCGAGGTCGTCGCCGTGATGGGCCCCTCCGGCTCCGGCAAGTCGACCCTGCTGCACTGTCTGGCCGGGATCATCACCCCGGACTCCGGCACCATCACCTACGCCGGCCGCGAGCTCTCCGCGATGTCCGACGCCGAACGCAGCGCCCTGCGCCGCAGCGACTTCGGCTTCGTCTTCCAGTTCGGCCAGCTCGTGCCGGAGCTGACCTGTGTGGAGAACGTCGCGCTGCCGCTGCGGCTCAACGGGGTGAAGCGCAAGGCCGCCGAGCGCACCGCCCGGGAGTGGATGGAGCGCCTGGAGGTCGAGGACACCGCCGCCAAGCGCCCCGGCGAGGTCTCCGGCGGGCAGGGCCAGCGCGTCGCCGTGGCCCGTGCCCTGGCGGCCTCCCCGAAGGTGATCTTCGCGGACGAGCCGACCGGCGCCCTGGACTCCCTGAACGGCGAGCGGGTGATGGAGCTGCTCACCGAGGCCGCCCGCTCCTCCAACGTCGCGGTCGTCCTCGTCACCCACGAGGCCCGGGTCGCCGCCTACTCCGACCGTGACGTCACCGTGCGCGACGGCCGGGCCCGCGACCTGGAGCACGCCGTATGACGCTGCTCGACTCCCGTACCGCCCCGGCCGCCGGACAGGACCGCCCGCAGCCGCCCTCGCGCGGCGCGGCCACCCTCCGGGACCTCGGCCTCGGCATCCGGTTCGCCGCCGCCGGGGGCCGCGAGGGCTGGATCCGTACGCTGCTGACGGCGGTCGGCGTCGGCCTCGGGGTCGCGCTGCTGCTGCTCGCCTCCTCCGTACCGCACATGCTCGACGAACGCTCCGCGCGGGACCAGGCGCGCAGCGAGACGCGGATCTCCGACTCACCGGACACGAACGCGCCGAAGTCCGACACCTCGGTGGTCCGGATCAACACGACCACCGAGTACCACGACCGCACCATCGAGGGCTATCTCATGCGCGCCGACGGCCCGGCGCCCGTCCGCCCGCCGGGCCTCGACCGCTTCCCCGCGGCTGACGAGATGGCGGTCTCCCCCGCGCTGAAGGAGCTGCTCGCCGCCCCCGGGAACGAGCTGCTGCGCGAGCGGCTGCCGTACGAGATCACCGGTGTGATCGGCGACGCCGGGCTGCGCTCGCCCGGTGAACTCCTCTACTACGCGGGCAGCAACACCCTCACGCCCGCATCCGGCGGCCACCGGATCGGCGGGTACGGAGACCCCCGCGAGGGCGATCCGCTGCCGCCGCTGCTGATCGTGCTGACCGTCATGGTCTGTGTCGTGCTGCTGGTGCCGGTCGCGATATTCATCGCCACCGCCGTACGGTTCGGCGGCGACCGGCGCGACCGCAGGCTCGCCGCGCTGCGCCTGGTCGGCGCCGACATCCGCTCGACCCGGCGCATCGCCGCCGGGGAGGCCCTGTTCGGCGCGGTCCTCGGGCTGCTGATCGGGCTGGTCTTCTTCCTGGCGGGGCGGCAGTTCGTCGGCGCGGTGGAGATCTGGGACGTCAGCGCGTTCCCGGCGGACCTGGTGCCCGACCCTCTGCTCGGCGTGCTGATCACCGTCGCCGTGCCGCTCACCGCCGTGCTCGTCACCCTGGTCGCGATGCGCTCGGTGGTGATCGAACCGCTCGGCGTCGTACGGCGTGGGCGTGACCGGGGCCGCCGGCTCTGGTGGCGCCTGCTGATGCCGGCCGCGGGTCTGGCGGTGCTCGGCTTCACGGGCCGGGTCGACGAGTACACGTACGAGCCCGTCAATCCGTACCTGATCGCGACGGGTGCCGTGCTGGTGCTGGTCGGGCTCGCCCTGTTGCTGCCGTGGCTGGTCGAGGCGTGCGTGAACCGGCTGCGCGGCGGTCCGGTGCCCTGGCAGCTCGCCACCCGCAGGCTCCAGTTGAGCAGCGGGGCCGCGTCCCGCGCGGTCAGCGGGGTCACGGTGGCGGTGGCGGGCGCGATCGCCCTGCAGATGATGTTCGCCGCGATGAACGCCGACTTCAACCGGATGACCGGCCAGGACCCCACTCGGGCCCAGTTCGCCGGGTACTCCGAGGACGTCACGGGCGAGGCGGCCACCGCGGCCATCGAACAGTTCCGCGCCACCAAGGGGGTGGAGGTGGTGATCGGTTCCGTGCAGGCGTACGCGTCCAAGCCGGGCGTCTACGCCGAGGACGACGTCCCGCCCACCACCTCCGTCACCGTCGGCACCTGCGCAACCCTGCGCGAGCTGGCCCGGATCACCGACTGCGAGGACGGGGACACCTTCGTCGTCCACCCGCCGGGCGACAAGGACATGTCCCACTGGATCGACCAGGCCGCCCGCAAGGGCAAGGTGGTCGAGATCGGCTCCGGGTACGGCAAGCCGCTGCGGTGGACGCTGCCCGCCGACTCCCCGACCGTGCTGGGCCGCGAGGACCCGATGGGCGAGACGCACCACGGGATCATGGCCACCACCGGGGCGATCGACGCGAGCACGCTGCCCGGCGCGCAGATCACCGCCCAGATCCGGGTCGACAAGAGCGTGCCGGACGTCGCCGAGCACGTACGCAACACGGCGGCCCGGATCGATCCCGGCATGCGCTTCGTCACCCTCGACTCGGTGGAGCGCGACCGGCAGTACGCCAGCATCCAGACCGGCCTCCAGGTCGGCGCGAGTGTGGTGCTGCTGCTGATCGCCGCCTCGATGCTGGTCTCCCAGCTGGAGCAGTTGCGCGAGCGGAAGCGGCTGCTGTCGGTGCTGGTCGCCTTCGGCACCCGGCGTACGACGCTGAGCTGGTCGGTCCTGTGGCAGACCGCCGTCCCCGTGGTCCTCGGCCTCGCGGTGGCGGTCGCGGGCGGGCTCGGACTCGGCGCGACGATGGCCTGGATGATCGGCAAGAGCGTCTCCGACTGGTGGCTCTTCCTGCCGCTGACGGGGGCCGGTGCGGGACTGATCCTGCTGGTGACGGCGTTGTCGCTGCCCTCGCTGTGGCGGCTGATGCGGCCGGACGGGCTGCGGACGGAGTAGCGGGAGCAGCGGAAGCGGGCCGGTGCGGCCAGGGGCAACCTCCTGGCCGCACCGGCCTTTCCGCTCAGACGAGACGTACCGGCAGCGGCTCCATCGCCCCGCGCAGCGCCGCGGCGAACTCCTCGAACTCGCCGCCCCGTGCCGACCCGGTCCGCATCGCCAGCGCCACCCGCCGGGTGGGGGCCGGGTGGGCGAAGTACCCGGTGGCCAGGGCGTCGTTGCGCGCGGTCTCGACCGTGACGGCGGTGCGCGGCAGCAGCGTCACCCCGAGCCCGCCCGCGACCAGTTGCACCAGCGTGGAGAGCCCGGCGGCGGTCGTGGTGACCGGCGCCCCCTCCGTACGCCCGGCCTCCCGGCAGATGTCGAGGGCCTGGTCGCGCAGGCAGTGGCCCTCGTCCAGGAGGAGCAGCGGCAGCTCCCGCAACGCGTCGCGCGGGATGTCGGCGCGGCCGCCGAGCCAGTGGTCCTGCTCCATGACCAGCACGAAGTCCTCGTCGAAGAGCGGGATCTCGCTCACTCCGGGGACCCCGAGCGGCACGGCGAGGAGCAGCAGGTCCAGGCGTCCGGCGGCGAGCCCCTCCAGCAGCGAGGAGGTCTGCTCCTCATGGACCTGGAGGTCGAGGTCCGGGTAGCGGTCGTGGACGAGCCGGAGCACGGTGGGCAGCAGATACGGGGCTACGGTCGGGATCACGCCGAGCCGGAGCACCCCGGTGAACGGCGCCCGGGCGGCCTCCGCCTCCTCCATCAGCGCGGCGACGGCCTCCAGCACGACACCGGTCCGCGCCGCGAGCCGCTCGCCGGCGGGCGAGAGCAGCACCTTGCGCGTCGTACGCTCGATGAGCTGGACACCCAGTGCCTCCTCCAGGGTGGAGACGGCTCCGGAGAGTGCCGGCTGACTCATCCCGATTGCTGCCGCCGCGTCCCGGAAGTGCAGATGTTCCGCCACCGCCGCGAAGGCGCGGAGCTGCGACAGGCTGGGCTGCTTGGCGGACTGCCTGGCCGGCTTCTGAGGGCGTATGCCCGGTTTTCCCTGGCCCACTGATAGGCACCTCCGATCATCACGACCGAGTGTAGCTATTTCCCTGATCAATGCACTCTGTGCCAAGGTGGATCTCGTCCAACCCTCAGGAAATCTCCCCAAAGGGGAGTTTCCGAACGCTGCAAGGAGAGCGCGTGCTCACTGTCGGTGACAAGTTCCCCGAGTTCGACCTGACTGCTTGTGTTTCGCTGGAGAGCGGCAAGGAGTTCGAGCAGATCAACCACAAGACCTACGAGGGCAAGTGGAAGATCGTCTTCGCGTGGCCGAAGGACTTCACCTTCGTGTGCCCCACCGAGATCGCCGCCTTCGGCAAGCTGAACGAGGAGTTCGCCGACCGGGACGCCCAGGTCCTCGGCTTCTCCGGTGACTCCGAGTTCGTGCACCACGCCTGGCGCAAGGACCACCCGGACCTGACCGACCTGCCCTTCCCGATGCTGGCCGACTCGAAGCACGAGCTCATGCGTGACCTCGGCATCGAGGGCGAGGACGGCTTCGCGCAGCGCGCCGTCTTCATCGTCGACCAGAACAACGAGATCCAGTTCACGATGGTGACCGCCGGTTCCGTGGGCCGTAACCCCAAGGAGGTCCTGCGGGTCCTCGACGCGCTCCAGACCGACGAGCTGTGCCCGTGCAACTGGACCAAGGGCGAGAACACCCTCGACCCGGTCGCGCTCCTCTCGGGCGAGTGAGCTGATACGGACATGGCACTCGACGAACTGAAGTCCGCCATACCGGACTTCGCCAAGGACCTGAAGCTGAACCTCGGTTCGGTCATCGGCAACAGCGACCTCCCGAAGCAGCAGCTCTGGGGCACCGTGCTGGCCTGCGCGATCGCCTCGCGCTCGCCGAAGGTGCTGCGTGAGCTGGAGCCCGAGGCGAAGGCCAACCTCTCGCCGGAGGCGTACACCGCGGCGAAGTCGGCGGCCGCCATCATGGCGATGAACAACGTCTTCTACCGGACCCGGCACCTGCTGTCGGACCCGGAGTACGGCACGCTCCGCGCGGGCCTGCGGATGAACGTCATCGGCAACCCGGGCGTGGAGAAGGTCGACTTCGAGCTGTGGTCGCTCGCCGTCTCCGCGATCAACGGCTGCGGCCAGTGCCTGGACTCCCACGAGCAGGTGCTCCGCAAGGCCGGCGTGGACCGCGAGACCATCCAGGAGGCCGTCAAGGTCGCCTCGGTGATCCAGGCGGTCGGTGTGACCCTCGACGCCGAGGCCGTACTCGCCGAGTAGTCACCCGCACCACCCCTGCTTACGGGAAGAGCCCCGAGGACGACCGACCGTCCTCGGGGCTCTTCTTCTGCTGTTCCGCCTACGGCTGCTTGTCCGGCGGCTCACCCTGCGACGGGTCCCGGTCCTCCGGCGGATCGGGGAACACCACCGGGGTGGCCTGCTCGGGTGGCGGCCCTTCCAGCACCGCGTCCGGGGCGGCCGGCGGCCCGGTCGGCGCGACCCCCAGCGCTGTCGCCCCGTGCTGGCCGCCGACCGTGCGCGGGGCACCGTACGACCGTAGGTAGCCGACCACCGTATTGGTGACCGCGACCAGCGGTACGGCGACGACCGCACCGCCGATGCCCGCGACCAGGCCGCCGGTCGCCACCGCGAGGACCACGGCCAGCGGGTGGACCCGGACCGCCCGGCCGAGGATGAACGGCTGGAGGATGTGGCCCTCGATCTGCTGCACCGCCAGCACCACGACCAGCGCCCAGAGCGCGGTCCACACGCCTTCGGTGACCAGCGCGACGACCACCGCCAGCGCTCCGGAGACGACGGCACCGACGAGCGGGATGAAGGCGAACAGGAAGATGAAGACGGCCAGCGGCACCGCGAGCGGCACGTTGAGGACGTACAGCCCGAGGCCGATGAAGATGGCGTCGATCAGGGCGACGAGCACCGTGCCGCGCACGTAGGCGGTCAGCGTCCGCCAGGCGCGCGGCCCGGCGCCGGCGACGCCGGGCCGGGCGGCGGCGGGCACCAGCTTCAGCGTCCACTCCCAGATGCGCCGGCCGTCGTAGAGCAGGAAGAGCGTGGAGAACATCGCCAGCAGCAGGCCGGTGAGGAACTCCACCATGAAGGTGACGCCCTGGAGACCGGCGGAGGTGATCTCCTCCGTGTTGGTGCCGATGGTGTCGTTGAGGTTCTTGGCGATGTCGTTGATCTGCGACTCGGTGACGTGGAAGGGGCTGTCCAGCAGCCAGCGCTTCAACTCGTCGATGCCGTCGCGGACCCGGTCGGAGAGCGTGTCGAGGTTCTCCATCACCTGCCACACCACGAACCAGCCGACCAGACCGATGATGACGAACCCGAGCACGGCCGTCACGGCGGTGGCGAGCCCGTGCGGCAGCCCGTACCGCTTGAGCCGGACCACGGTCGGCTGGAGCATCGCGGTGATGAGCAGCGCGGCGGAGAAGGCGAGCACCACCAGCTCCACGGCGGTGATCACCTGCATCAGCACCCAGAGCGTCCCGGCGAGGACGAGCAGCCGCCACCCCGCCTCGGCCGCGACCCGCATCCCCCACGGGATCGCGGCGACCGGATCGGGCTTGGCGGCGACGGTAGGGGCGTACGTGGGCGGCGCGGGCACCTGACCGAGGTCCGCGGTGTCCGAAGACCCGTGGGGGTCGTCGTCGCCGTGGGCGCGCGCCCGGCGCTCTTCCAGGCGTGAGCCCAGTTCCGTCAGTTCGGACCCGAAGCGGCCCAGCCAGCCTGGCAGTTTTGACATGTCTCTTTCCCTTCCCCCAACTTCGCTCCCCAGCGCTGCCAGGTTCGCCGGATGCGACCGTACACGCGCGGAGCCCCCCACCGCGTTCGCGGTGGGGGGCTCCGGGAGGGCTGTTCGCCCCTAGTACCAGTTGTTGGCCTGCCAGAAGGACCAGGCGCCGCACGGGGAGCCGTAGCGGCTGTCCATGTAGCTGAGGCCCCACTTGATCTGGGTGGCCGGGTTGGTCTGCCAGTCGGCGCCGGCGGAGGACATCTTGTGGCCCGGGAGGGCCTGCATGAGTCCGTACGCGCCGGAGGACGGGTTGGTCGCGCGGTAGTTCCAGGTCGACTCGTGGTTCACGATGTTGCTGAAGCACTGGAACTGGTCCGCGGGGACCATCTGACGGGCCATCGCCTGCACCTGGGCCACGGTGTACGAGCCCTGCGCGGCGAACGAGGAGGCGTCGCGGACGGAGGACCGGCTGGCACGCTCGGCCGCTTCCTTCTTCTCCTTCTCCGCCTTCTCCTCGGCCAGCCGCTCGGCCTCGGCCTTCGCCTCGGCCGCGGCCTTCTTGGACTTGGCGTCCTTGGCGGCCTGCAGGCGGGCGGACTCCTCGGCCGACTTCTTCGCGGCGGAGTCGGCAGCGGATGCCTGGGCATCGGCCTGCTGCGTCAGCGAAGCGGTCTGGACCTGGGCCTGCTGGCCCGCGGGGATGTCTGCGAGCAGCGTGGTGTCGGCTGCGGCAGCCTCGAAGTTGTTGTCGTCGGCGGCCGGTGCGCCGCCCGCAGCAACGCCTACGACGGCGCCAACGGTGGTGACCGCAGTGGCAGATGCCACGGCGAACCCCCGGACCGAGATCCGGCTCACATGGTGTCCTTCCAGCATCGTCCGCTTAGGTGACCTCGCGGGCGCGTTCGTGCCCCTGGCGCTGGCCTCCCTACTGCGTGGGTCACGGGAGGCACGGGCCCGTTGGACGATCCCGGTGGAGGGGTCGCCGCGTGGTGCTCGCGGGCGGCATACGGCGGTCGCGTGTGGAGTTGTGTGGTGCGTGGCGCCTCTGGAGGTGCCCAAGTGCCGTATGCGGGGCCTGACGGAAGCAAGACTCTGCCGGACGGGGACGCCAGGGGGCAATTCTGTGTTGCGTGGGAAAGGTCACACCCCGTTTGGGTCATCGGTTTCGCGGAAATGACGGCGCAACACGATGCCGCCCGGCTAAGATCTTTGGCTCGCCGGGCGGCACGAACAAGGACATGCAGGTCAGATGTGGCCTTCCTCCAGCATTTCGGTCACCAGTGCGGCGATCTGGGAACGCTCCGAACGCGTGAGCGTCACATGGGCGAAGAGCGGATGACCCTTCAGCTTCTCGACCACGGCGACGACTCCGTCGTACCGGCCGACCCGGAGGTTGTCCCGCTGGGCCACGTCATGGGTGAGCACCACCCGCGAATTCGCCCCGATCCGGGACAACACGGTCAGCAGGACGTTCCGTTCGAGGGACTGCGCCTCGTCCACGATCACGAACGCGTCGTGGAGCGAGCGGCCGCGGATGTGGGTGAGCGGCAGGACCTCCAGCATCCCGCGCCCCAGCACCTCCTCGATGACCTCGCGCCCGGCGACCGCCGAGAGCGTGTCGAAGACCGCCTGCGCCCAGGGGCTCATCTTCTCGGCCTCGCTGCCGGGGAGATAGCCGAGCTCCTGGCCGCCCACCGCGTACAGCGGGCGGAAGACCATCACCTTCTTGTGCTGCTGGCGCTCCAGCACCGCCTCAAGACCGGCGCAGAGGGCGAGGGCCGACTTGCCGGTGCCGGCCCGGCCGCCCAGCGAGACGATGCCGACGTCCTGGTCGAGCAGCAGGTCCAGGGCGATCCGCTGCTCGGCGCTGCGGCCGTGGATGCCGAAGGCCTCCCGGTCGCCCCGCACGAGCCGCACATTGCCCTCGGCCGTCACCCGGCCGAGCGCCTTGCCGCGCTCGGACTGGAGGACCAGCCCGGTGTGGACGGGCAGCTCGGCGGCCTCGGGGACGTAGAGCCTCTCCTCGGTGAAGAGCAGGTCGACCTGCTCCCCCGAGAGGGACAGCTCGGTCATCCCGGTCCAGCCGGAGTCGGTGATGGCGAGCTCGGCGCGGTACTCCTCGGCGAGGAGGCCGACCGAGGAGGCCTTGATCCGCAGGGGCAGGTCCTTGGAGACGACCGTGACGTCGTACCCCTCCGCCTGGAGGTTGCGCGCGACCGCGAGAATCCGTGAGTCGTTGTCCCCCAGCCGGTATCCGGCGGGCAGGACGCCGGGGTCGGAGTGGTTGAGCTCGACGCGGAGCGTCCCGCCCAGATCCCCGAGCGGAATCGGGGCGTCCAGCCGGCCGTACCGGATCCGGAAGTCGTCCAGCAGGCGCAGGGCCTGCCGGGCGAAGTATCCGAGCTCCGGATGGTGCCGTTTGGCCTCCAGCTCCGTGACCACCACGATCGGCAGCACGACTTCGTGCTCGTCGAAGCGGGCCATGGCTCCGGGATCGGCCAGCAGGACGCTGGTGTCGAGAACGTATGTGCGCCTGTCGGGCATGCGGCGCTTGCTACTGGTCACCACGGAAGGACGTACCCCCTCGGACGAGGTCGGGGAGTGCGACGAACGGTCGCGGAGCTTCCCGATAGGAGAGGACGGACCGGGATCGGGCCCCTGTGCGCGGGCCGGACCACGGCCACCACGTCGGCCGCAGGCTGACTGCGTCCACGGCTACGGGCCTTCGTGTGCAAAGGGCCTCCCGGGCGAGCGGACTGGGTGCCGCTCACTTGGATGCGACATCCGCCTGGTTGGTGACCGGATGTCGACCTGTCAGGGGTATTCCCTGTTCGGCCCGAAGCCATGCCGCTGCATATGACACGGTGTGGAGAAGTCCCGGTGGACGCGCGATGACGCCGTATATACGCGATGACTCCCCTATATAGAGGAGTCATCGGGCCGTACGGGTGAAGGGGGGCCTTTCAGGCCCCGTAGCGCCGGTGGCGGGCGGCGTAGTCGCGCAGCGCCCGCAGGAAGTCGACCTTCCGGAAGGCCGGCCAGAAGACCTCGCAGAAGTAGTACTCCGAATGGGCGCTCTGCCAGAGCATGAAGCCCGACAGGCGCTGCTCGCCGCTCGTCCGGATCACCAGGTCGGGGTCGGGCTGGCCGCGGGTGTAGAGGTGCTCGGAGATCAGGTCGGTGGAGACGATCTCGGCCAGCTCCTCGAAGGTCGTGCCCCGCTCCGAGTGCTCCAGGAGCAGCGAGCGCACGGCGTCCGCGATCTCCTGGCGGCCGCCGTAACCGACGGCGACGTTGACGATTATCCCGTCGACATGGGACGTCGACTGCTCGGCCTCCTTGAGCACCGTTTGAGTCTCGGCGGGCAGCAGGTCGAGGGTGCCGACGTGGTGGACGCGCCACCGGCCGTCGGCGGCGAGGTTGCGCACGGTGTTCTCGATGATGCCCAGGAGCGGCTTGAGCTCGTGCTCGGGCCGGTCGAAGTTGTCCGTGGAGAGCATCCAGAGGGTGACGACCTCGACATCGGTCTCGCTGCACCAGCCGAGCAGCTCGGAGATCTTGTCCGCGCCCGCCTGGTGACCCTGCACGGCCGAGCCGCCGGACGCCTTCGCCCAGCGGCGGTTGCCGTCGAGGATGACCCCGATGTGCTTCGGCACCTGATCGTGGTCCAGGCGGCCTTCCACCCGGCGCGCGTAGAGCCTGTACACCAGGTCGCGGAAGTTCACTGAGTTCACCCTCTCGGTTCCGTACGGGCCCGGGGCCCGCCCTCCCCGTCGCCGGGGGTCGTCCGGGGTCAGCCCCCGCAGGGGAGCGCCGCGCGGTCCGCACGGACCCGCGCGGGTATGAGCCGCGCCGCACGTCGGCTTTCCCCGAAGCCGCCACATTACTGCGATCGGGTCACGGGGGCCCAACCCGGTCTGTCACAACTCCGTGATAAGGAGGGAAAGTGACTGATTACCTCTCCCCCGACCTCCTCTACCGCGCTGCCGACACGCGCTACGACACGATGGAATACCGCCGCACCGGCCGCAGCGGGCTCAAGCTGCCCGCCCTCTCGCTGGGCCTGTGGCACAACTTCGGCGACGACCGTTCGCTGGACTCCCAGCGGGCGATCCTGCGCCGCGCCTTCGATCTCGGGGTCACCCACTTCGACCTGGCCAACAACTACGGGCCGCCGCCCGGCTCGGCCGAGCTGAACTTCGGCAAGCTGTTCGCGCAGGATTTCTCCCCGTACCGGGACGAGCTGGTCATCTCCACCAAGGCCGGCTATCTGATGCGCCCCGGCCCGTACGGCGAGTGGGGCTCGCGGAAGTATCTGCTGTCCTCGCTCGACGCCTCGCTGAAGCGGATGGGCCTGGAGTACGTCGACATCTTCTACTCGCACCGCTTCGACCCGCACACCCCGCTGGAGGAGACGATGGGCGCGCTGGCGTCCGCCGTCCAGCAGGGCAAGGCACTGTACGTCGGTGTCTCCTCGTACAACGCGGAGCAGACGGCTCAGGCGGCCCGGCTGCTGAAGGAGATGGGCGTCCCGGCCCTCATCCACCAGCCGTCCTACTCCATGATCAACCGCTGGATCGAGGACGACGGCCTGCTCGACACCCTGGAGGCGGCCGGAATGGGCTGCATCTCCTTCGTGCCGCTCGCCCAGGGCCTGCTCACGAACAAGTACCTGAAGGGCATCCCGGAGGGCTCGCGCGCCACCCAGGGCAAGTCGCTGGACCCGGGCCTGCTCTCGGACGAGGTCCTGCGCCGGCTGCGCGGCCTGAACGACATCGCGCAGGGCCGCGGCCAGTCGCTCGCCCAGCTGGCCATCGCGTGGGTGCTCAGAGACAGCCGTATGACGTCGGCGCTGATCGGCGCGTCGAGCGTGAAGCAGCTGGAGGAGAACGTGGCGGCGCTGGCCGGACCGGCGCTGACGGCCGCGGAGCTGAAGGAGATCGACGCCTTCGCCGTGGACACCGAGGGCACCAACATCTGGGCCGGACGCGGCTGACGGCCGGACGCGGCTCACGGCTGGTCGCGCGGGGTTTGCGGGGTTTGTAGCAGCCCGGGCAGAAAAAACGGGCCGGTCCGTGGGGGGATACGGACCGGCCCGAGGGGGGGTTTCCACCATAACCCTTCGTAAGTCCTGCCGCGTGCCGCGCCACTCCACAACTACGCTCCGGATACGCCGGACTCCGTAACGAGCCAGGAGGAGGCCCGTCGGACAGGGCTTCGACGGGGCTTCCGGGCCGGGATTCGTCCCCGGTATCGAGGGGGTGCGGAACGGCGCGGGCTTGACGCCGAGTGGAGCGGGGCGGCGGCGCTTGAGGACAGGAGTTGGCCTGAAGGGGTTCTAGGTTCGTGGCATGACGACCCGAGCCCGTGGATACGTGACCGTGACCTGGCCCGAGGCGAACGCCCGGAGGCTGGCCCGCCAGCACCTGTCGGGCCCGGTGCCCGGCCTCTCCCCCGCCGAGGCGGTCGGCGCGATGCTCGGTACGCACGCCCAGGTGCTGTCGGCGGCCGAACTCTCGGTGGGGCTGCGCGGCGCGGGCCTGACGCGGACGGATGTGCGTACCGCCCTGTGGACCGAGGACGCGGACCGGCGGACCCTGGTCAAGACGTTCGGGCCGCGCGGCACGGTCCACCTCCTGCCGGCGGCGGACCTGCCGCTGTGGACCGGCGCGCTCTCCGCCGTACCGACGGGCCCGAATCCGTTCCCCAAGGACGCCCGGATGACCCCCGACCAGGTGGAGGAGGTCGTGGCGGCGATCGGGGCGGCGCTGACCGGGGCGGAGCTCACCGTCGACGAGCTCTCCGAGGAGGTCGTCGCCCGGACCGGGCCGTGGGCCGGGGACCGGGTGATGCCCGGCTTCCAGGAGATGTGGCCGCGCTGGCGGCAGGTCCTGCACCTGGCGGGACACCGGGGCGTGCTGGCCTACGCCCCGAACCGGGGCCGCCGGGCGACCTACACGAACCCCGGGTACACCCCGCTGCCGGGGCCGGATGCGCAGGCGGAGCTGGTGAAGCGGTACCTGTACGCGTACGGTCCGGCCACCCCGGCCCACTTCGCCCGCTGGCTCGCCGCGCCGAAGCGGTGGGCGGAGGGGCTGTTCGCCTCGCTGGCCGGTGCGGGTGCCGGTTCCGGTTCCGGGGCTATCGAGGAGGTGGTGTTCGAGGACGCCGGGCCCGCCTGGGTGGTGGCGGGCGACACGGACTTCCCGGCCGGTCCGGTACGAGGTGTGCGCCTGCTCCCCTACTTCGACGCGTTCGCCATCGCCTCGCAGCCCCGCGAGCGGCTCTTCCCCGGCCGGGCCTTCGAGCGGGCGCTCGGGGGCGGGCAGGCGGGGAACTACCCGGTGCTGCTGGTGGACGGCACGGTCGCGGGCGTCTGGCACCAGCGCCGTTCGGGGAAGCGGATCACGGTCACGGTGGAGCCGCTGGAGCCGTCGGAGCCGTTGCCGGCGGAACGGCTGCGGGAGTTGGAGGACGAGGTGGAGCGGGTGGGCGCGATCATGGAGGGGCGGGCGGAGCTGACGGTGGGGGCGGTGTCGGTGGGGCCGCACGCGTAGGGACGTGGGGGCGGGGGCGTACGCGTCGGGGGCCGGGGCTGTCGGCGGGGCGCCCTCAGTGCGGGTGGAAGCGGACCGCCAGGGTGTCCCCCGCCGCGACCACGAAGTCGCCTTCCCGGCAGCGGATCACCGCCTCGTGGACCTCGCCGCACCCGTCCGTACGCTCCAGCGTGCCGACGACCGTCCAGCCACCCTCGTACGGGACCGGCGGCAGCTGCGTCAGCGGGGCGTGCTGCCACTGGTTCGCCGGTACGCACCAGTCGGGCAGCAGCGGCCAGGCGCCCGGGGTGACGCATAACGTCCAGTCGGAGGTGCAGGTCAGCAGGACGGACTCGCCCCGGTCGAACACGAACTCCACGGCCTCCGGCTCGCCCGCGCGCCCCTCGGGCCGGTAGAAGACCCCCTGCACAGCGGTGATCCGGGAACCGGTGAGCCAGTCGGAGTTGCCGCTCCGGGGGCTTCGAGGGCGCCCGACCGCGCTGCCGTACTCTTCCCTCTCCACCGTCATGGCCGCTCCCCGTCTCCCTCGCTGGGCCTGCTCCCACCGTGTAGGACGGCGGCTCGCACGATCGCGTTGCCTGGCGGGCAAGGCTGAACTGGCGTCCGGAGTAAGCAGGTTGACACTCGTTGATACGTCACAGGGGCTTACGGGCCTCAATCAGGAAGCGGGTGGTGTGGGCGAGGAACGGCCCTTCCTCCTCGATCTTCCGGTGGAGCGCGGCCAGTTGGGGCCGGTACTGCTCGACGGTGAATCCCGGCACCATCCAGATCACCTTGCGGAGGAAGTAGACCACCGCGCCGATGTCGAAGAACTCGGTGCGCAGCCGCTCCGGACGCAGATCGACGACCTCAAGACCGGCCGCCTTTGCGGCGGCGCGCGCGTCCTCGGGGTCGCGGGCGCGGCGCACCTCGGGCGGCTGCGGGCCGAGGAAGAACTCGACGAGCTCGAAGACGCTCGCCGGGCCGACCTGCTGCGAGAAGTACGTACCGCCGGGGGCGAGCACCCGGGCGATCTCCTCCCACCAGGTGGTCACCGGATGCCGGCTGACCACCAGGTCGAAGGCGCCGTCCCCGAAGGGCAGCGGCGGCTCGTCCGCGTCCGCGACGACGACGGCGCCGAGGGGGTGCAGGAGGGCGGTGGCGCGGGCGATGTTCGGCGGCCAGGACTCGGTGGCCACGGTGACCGGCGGGAGCTTCGGCGCGGCGGCGAGCACCTCGCCGCCACCGGTCTGGATGTCGAGCGCGGCACGGGCCTCACCGAGCCGGCCGGCCATGGCGCGGGCGTACCCCCAGGAGGGGCGCTGCTCGGTGGCCCGGCCCTCAAGCCAGGAGAAGTCCCACCCGTCCACGGAGACGGAGTCGGCCTCGGCGACGAGGGCCTCGAACCGGTCGCGGGAGGCGGCGGAGGAGAAGGCCGATTCGGAGCGCGGGGGCGGAGGGGGAGGAGGGGACTGTTCGGACATACGGGGATCGTGTCAGGCCGGGGGCGGGTGGCGCGAATGGATTCCGGCGCGTACGGGTTGTTCACCTGCCGGGCCCGGGCCCGGGGGCTCAAGCCGCCAGGGCCCCCAGCAGCACCCCGGTCAGCGCCCCCGCGATCATGAACGGGCCGAAGGGGATGCCGGTCCTCCGCCCCGCCCGGCGCAGGAGGACGAGCCCGAGTCCGTACGCCGCGCCGAACAGGAACCCGGCGAACCCGCCCAGGAACAGCACCTCCCAGCCGTACCAGCCGAGGGCGACGCCCAGGGCGAGGGCCAGCTTCACGTCGCCGAAGCCCATGCCGTTCGGGTTGATGAGGAAGAGCAGGAGGTAGAAACCGCCGAGCACCAGCCCGCCGAGGAGCCCGGAGGTCCAGGATCCGGCGTGTTTGGGGAGCAGGGCGGCCCCGCCGAGGAGCAGGACGGCCGCGGCTGCCAGGGGGAGGGTGAGCGGGTCGGGCAGCCGGTGGACGCGGCGGTCGACGGTGGCGAGGAGGACGGCGGGCGGGGCGAGGAGCAGCCACGCGGCCAGCTCGGGCCGGGCCCCGGTGGCGGCGGCGAGCGCGAGGCAGGCGAGGACGGTGATGAGGGGGGCGAGGGCGCCGGGGGCGTACGGGAGGGGGGCGGGGGGCTTGTCTCCGTGGGCCCCCTCCCCGTACGGAACGGGGTCCTCGGCCTCGTCTCCGTACCGTACGGAGGTCTGTACGCGGGATGCGCACGGCGTGCAGCGGGCCGGGCCCCACCAGCCGCCGAGCGGGCCCGGGAACGCGTGCCCGGCGGGGCAGGCGGTGCGCCAGGGCTCCTCGGGTTCGACGGCGAACCGGTACGCGGCGCGCGGGATCAGCAGTCCGGTGGCACCACCCCAGACAGCGGCGACGGCGAGCAGCACGAGGTCCACGCCACGACCCTAATCGGCCGCGCGGACAGGGGGCTTGGGTCCTGGGGCCCACTCCTCACCGTTCGGGACCCAGGGGTGGGCTCGGGGAGTTACGGTCGGTGCCCATGAGGACGAGGACTTGGCGTGATGGCGACGGGACGCTGACGGTCGGCGGGGACGCGGGGGCCCGGGAGGTGCCGCTGCGGATAGCGGCCTCGTACCGGTCCCGTACGCGCGGGCTGCTGGGGCGGGACGGGATCGACGGGGCGTTGCTGCTCACGCCGGCCGGGAGCGTGCACACCTTCCGGATGCGGTTCGCCATCGATGTGGCGTACCTGGACCGGAAGTTCACCGTGCTGGCGGTCCGCACGATGGAGCCGGGCCGCCTCGGTCTGCCCCGGCTGCGGTCCCGCCATGTGGTGGAGGCGGAGGCGGGGGCGATGGAGCGGTGGGGGGTGCGGCCGGGCGTCCGCTTGGAGCTGCGGGCGCTGGGTACGTCCTGGGGGAAGCCCGCGCCCGGCACCCCGTAGGGCTGCGGAGCGACTGCGGAGCGGCTACGGAGGTCTGCTGAGGCTTACGGAGGTCTGCTGAGAGCTTATGGAGGGCCCGCGCCGAGCAGGGTCCAGGCTCCGTAGGCCGCTGACGCGCAGGCCAGTGCGGCGATGACGGCGGCCGCGCGTCCCGTGCCCCGCAGCCGTACCAGCGCGGCGGCGGGCGGGAGGAGCAGCGGGAACGCGGGCATCATCAGGCGGGGCCGGGAGCCGAAGTACCCGGCGCCGATCAGCGAGATGACGACGATCGCGATGCCGTAGACGAGGAGGGGCAACGGCTGCCGCTGCCGTACGCAGAGCACCACCAGCCAGCCGAGCAGCCCGAGCGCCGCGCAGAGCCCGAGGGCGGCGGGCAGCGGCAGCCCGGCGATGAAGGCGGCGAGCGCGCGGCCGCCGTCGATGCTGTTGCCCCACTGCGCCTGGACGTCGAAGTACGCGAACGGGCTGCCCTCGCGAACGGCGACGAACACCACATACGCCAGCCAGCCCAGCGGGGCGAGCGCCACCCCGGCGATCATGCGGGCGTTGGGGCGGAGCACCGGCCCGAGGCCGTTCCCCGCCCGGATCTCGCGTACGAGGGTGACCGCGGCCGTGATGGCCAGGGCCGCGATGAGGGCAGCGGCGGAGGGCCGGGTGAGCCCCGCGAGGACGCAGAGGGCACCCGCCACCAGCCAGCGGGCCTTGAGGACGGCGTACAGCGCCCAGGCGGCCAGGGCGGTGAAGAGCGTCTCCGTGTACGCCATCGACTGGACGAACGCCGTCGGGTACACGCCCCACAGTGCGGCCAGCACCACCCCCGTACGCCGCCCGTACAGCTCCGCCCCGACGGCGAAGATGCCCCACGCGGCGAGCAGCCCGGCCGTCCAGGCGACCAGGAGGCCGGCGCCGCCGAGGGTGAGCGGGGTCACCTCGGAGATCCCGCGCTCCAGGGCCGGGAGGAGGGGGAAGAAGGCCAGGTCGGGGTGGAGGGTGCCGTCGGGGAGGGTGGCGGTGTAGCCGTAGCCGTTCTCGGCGATGCGCTGGTACCAGACGGAGTCCCAGCGCCCGGTGAGCCGCGCGAGGGGGTCCTTGCCGGAGGCCTGGGCGGCTGCCCAGAGAGCCAGGAGCCCCAGGGCCCGGACGGCGGCGTAGACCGCGAGCGCGGGAGCGGCGGCCCGGAGTGCGGCGGCCGTGCGGGGGCCGGGGCCGCGGGGGGCCGGGGCCGCAGCCGGGGCGGGGGCGCCGGGCATCCGGGTACGGAGCTGGTGATCGGACATATTGCCGATTATCTCCTCCGGGCCGGGCGGTCCCGACCTCAGCACCAGGGCGGTCCCGTGCCGGGTCGTGGGCCCGTCAGCCGATCGCCGGGCGGAGGGCCGGGCGGGTGCCGAGGCCGTGGCCGACGAGCGGGGCGACCGTGCGGATCAGCTTCAGCTGGGTGGACCGTAAGACACGGACGGTCGTCTCGTCGGACCAGCCGGTCGTGGTGGACCACTCGTAGCCCGAGCCGACCACATCGCTCGCGAAGGCCAGCTCGGTGGCGAGGAGCGCCCGCGCCCAGTCCATCGGCTCCAGCGCCTCCCGGGCGATCAGGGCGGCCCGGATCCGCAGCGAGCGGTGGTGGAGATCCTCCGTACCGTCGAAGCCCATGGCCACGGCGAACTCCTCCGTGGAGCGCGCCGGGCCGCACCACTCGATCAGGCCCAGTTGCAGGAGCCGGGACTCCTCGTCGGTCAGGGTCAGTTGCTCCGCCGTCTGCACGTCTGCCGTCACCTTCCTCGATCGGTTTCCTTGACCGGTTCCCTTGACCGGTTCCCTTGACCGGTTTCCTTGATCGGTTACGACGGCAGACGCTAACTCCTGCCACCGGTAGGCGTCTTGGGTCCGAGGACCCATGCCCGGGGCACATGCGGCCGCCGCTCTCACAGGCTGGGGACCGCGCTCCCGAACACCTTCCAGGGCGAGATCGCGACGGAGTCCATGACGGTCAACTGCGGGTGCTTGTGGGCGATTTCCTCCCGTACGGCGACGGCATCCGGCCAGGACTCGAGGGGCGCCGATCCCTCGATGACGACCCCGTCCCAGTCGGTGCCGGCCGTCGCGCCGCTCCGGTCGACGACGAAGCCGATGCAGAGGACAGAGGCCCGGCCGACGGTCCGCCGGATGGCGCTCACCGCCCGCTCGCGCTCCAGCGGCGGCAGCTCCCCCACGGAGAACTCGACGGCGACGACACCGCCGCGCGCACGCCGTATGCGTACGAGGAGGTCGGGCCCCTCGTCCACCCACAGCCGGAATCCGACCTCCTGGAGCCTTTGCAGACCGGAAAGAGAGAGAAGCTGCTCGCGCGTCACCGGCGAACGGGCGCCGGACGAGGGGTGGTCCAGGCTGACGAGCACGGTCCGCCCG
This sequence comes from Streptomyces cyaneofuscatus, assembly GCF_033109485.1. Lineage (NCBI taxonomy): Bacteria > Bacillati > Actinomycetota > Actinomycetes > Kitasatosporales > Streptomycetaceae > Streptomyces > Streptomyces cyaneofuscatus. The sequence continues at coordinate 2,790,739 of NZ_CP137002.1, forward strand.
GTCACCGGATGCCCTGAGCGAAGCCCTTCCGCCTCCAAGTCACCCAGGAGCGTTGCGGCGTCCAGCCGGGTCCAGCCCAGGTGGTACGAGTGGAAGAACCCGGCACTCATCGACACCCCCGCCCCCCTCCGGCCTCGTCAGCCCTCGCCAGCTGTCATCCGCCTTCATCACGACATGAATCTAGTAATTCGCGTGCGCAAATACAAGAGGAGGGCGTCACCGGCATCCCCGAGCGTACCGAGCGGCCGGCGGGTGCGGCGTGGGCCCACGGACCCACGGGCGGCCCAAAGAGCGAGGCGGGAGGCGGCACCCGGCCGGCTTGGGCCCGACTTTGGGGCCGGGGACCCGCGCCCGGGGCGATTCCCAGACGTACGCTCACGGCCGACAGGCAGCCCACGCGGTCTTCCAGGCCGCCGAGTTGCGGGTTCGGAGAGAGGGTGCACCGTGAACGGTGGCGGTGGCGGTGACGGGGGCGGGGGCAGGGGCGGGGGCATGGGAGACAGGGGCGCGGGCCACATACCGCCAGGACGCCGGGGTGCAGGGGGCTCCGGCGCCCTGGCAGGCACCGAACCGGGCGGCCTTTTCTTCGCGTTGACCCGCAGCTGGGCGACGGGCGCGCTGGTGTATCTCGGCGCCGGATTCCTGACGAGCCGGGTGCTACTCGAACTGCTGGGCAGTCAGGCGCGGTTGGAGTCGTTCGGCTGGCGGCTGTCCCTGCTGCACATCCCCGCGCTCACCGTCACCCTGCTCACCGTCCTGGCCGCCGCCCGCATGCTCCCCGACGAGCACCGCGACTCCCGCGCCCTCTACCTGCTCGCCGCGCTGGCCGTACCCCTGGCCGGTCTGGCGTACGGCTTCGCTGTCTCGTGGGAGGCGGTGGGGATCGAGGGCGTCCTGATGCCCGTGGTGGCGCTGGCCACGGGTGCGGCGTCGGGCCTGGCCGTCGACCGGCTCCTGGAGGAGCGCGCCACCCGGCCCGCTCCCCCGCCGACGTACTCGTACAACTGGCGTGACAGCGGCGCCACGGCGACGGAGTACCTGGGGGTCGTGGTCCTCGTCGTGACGCTGATCGGCGCGATGGCGATGGCGGGTGTCGGCGGGCAGATCGGGGAACGTATCCGCTGTGCGATCAGCGCGCTGGCTGCGGGCGGGGGCGGCGGGTCGTGCGCGACGGGCGGCGGGGACCCGGAGGCGCGGCCGAAGACGGACGCCGACTACGAGCCGAAGATGTGCCAGATCTCGTCCGTCTCGGACAAGGCGGGCGGCAAGGTGAAGATCGGCTGGTTCGAGTGGGGCGAGGAGTACGGGTTCCAGCAGAAGGTCTCCCAGGCCAACACCGACGTCAACGGGGACGGCAAGGTCGACGGGAACGACAAGGTCGTCTCCATGACGTTCACCGACGCGGCCTCCGCCGGGGTGACGGCCAGCACGCCGGGCGCGAAGCTCGGGAAGCTCGGCAAGGCGGACATCGACATCGGCGGCGGCATCAAGATCACCAACGGTGACACCTGGATCTTCGCGAGCGAGGAAGAGGCGCAGAAGATGCGGGACGACATCGAGGAGATGAAGATGTGGGAGACCGCCACCAAGCACGGCGGCGGGTACGGGGGCAACTGGTACTCCGGCATGAAGTGGGCGGAGAAGAAGGAAGACATCGAGCGGAAGATCGGCGACAAGAAGATTTCGTACTCGACGGTCGCCCTCAACGCCTATGCGGACGGCGGACTTTCGGTGAAGGGCGGCGACGAGGACGAACTCGGCGCCAAGCTCGGCGGCAAGGCCACGTTCTCGCCCGAGGTGACGATCACCAAGGACGACGTGAGCGGCAACGAGTCGTACACGTACACCGCCAAGCTCGAACTGGAAGGCAAGCTCAGCGGAAACACGGGCCCGGTCAAGGGCACGCTGAGCGGCAAGCAGAACCGCACCGGCGCCATCACCGTCACCCGCGACCAGAAGACCGGGAAGATCGTCCGCATCGACATGACGCAGACGGTGGAGACCGGCTCGCCCTCGGGCAAGGTCGAAGTGGGCGGCGACAACGGCGAGACGGGGGCCGACAAGCGCGGGGGCAAGGGCAGCGTGTCGGACCCCTCGGGCGAGAGCGGCATCGACGTGGTGACGAACTCGATCGTGTTCGGCAAGGAGACCGACGCGGCCACGGAGGCGAAGCGGGCGGTGGCCGAGCAGTGGCTGGACGGCTCCGGCGACAACACCGCCCCGTTCGCGTACCTCTTCGGCGACCACGGCATGGAGACGCGCCCGGCGGGCAACGACCCTTTCGCACAGCTCATGTTCGAGGACGGCCTGTCCAGCACGATGCGTTACCTCGGGGAGACGGACGCGCAGGAGTTCGGCTTCGAGATCTCGCTCGGGATGAGCCTCGGGTTCTCGCTCTCCGACGAGCAGAAGAAGGAGACGCTGACGGACGCGCGGTTCCTGGGGGCGCCGCGGGGTGACGGCCGCACGTATCTTCCGTACAGCTACTGCGCGAACTGATGCTGAAATTACCGCCATTCGCACGGTGGACCTGAGAGGCGATGACGAGATGACGAGAAGGCTCCACGCGGGCAGGCAGGCCGCGACGGCCGCCCTGGGCCTGTCCCTCCTCCTGGCACTGGCCGGCTGCGGCGACGATGCCGCCGACGCCGACGGCAAGGCCTCGGTCCCGGAGGGCTGGTCCACGCTGGACACGGACAGCCTGAGCGTCGGCTACCCGAAGGACCAGGGATACGCGGAGCAGCCGGCGGCCGAGCGGAGCAGGAGCAACGCGGCGGTGGCGCTGAAGGTGGAGAACGGCATCCGCACGGGCATGGTCTCCGTCCAGCTGAACTTCGCCACAGGCGTGAGCGACGCGGCCGAGGCGGCAGCGGCCGCAGGCGCCGGAATCGGCCTGGGCGCCACCCGCAAGGCAACGGAGGACGTCCGCCTGGCCGGCCCTTCGCCCGCCCGGGACGCCCGCCGCATCGACTACGACTTCACGGCCGACGGCAAGGAGGACACCCCGACCAGGGGCACCCCGATGACGGGGGTCCTGGTGGCGGGGGTGGACTCGGGGGGCGTGCCGTTCGTGGTGCGGCTGAACGCGGTGAGGGAGGCGCTGGACGGGGAGGACCTGGACGCGTTCGTGGGGTCTATCACGGTGAAGTAGGGGGTGGTTGGGGGGACGTTCAGACTGTGGGGGACTGGGCCGAGGGCGGCGAAGGTCGAGAACTGGCAAAGCCCTTCTAGCCTCGCAGGTCAGGGGTAGTGGTCCCCGCGTAGGCGGGGGTGTTCCGATGTCCGCCATGTTCTCGGCGACCTCGACATAGTGGTCCCCGCGTAGGCGGGGGTGCGCCGGAGCAGGTCTCAGGCATCCGAGCGGCGGAGGAGTGCAGCTGGCGGGCGAGCGGGGCGGGGCGGGCCAGGAGCCGTGGGCTCGGGCAGCTTCGTGCCTCGGTGGGGCGATCGTCGGCGCGTAGCGGGCGGGCCAGGAGCCGTGGGCCCGGCAGCCAGCAGTCGGTGCGCGGAACGGCCGTACCGGATAAAGCCGCATCAGTCCGGCCTGTAGCGCACCGAATGCAGCACGGACCGGCCCAGGATCGGCCATTACCCACAGAATGCAACAGGGTGCACACTCAGGGGATACACCCGTCAGTAAACTTATGGCTCTGCCACAGATCTCCACCGCGGGCGCGCAGCGTTCACATTCCGTCCCGCTTTTCGCTTCCGTTCCGGTTGAAGTCCGAGCGTGGCGGAGGAGGCGTCGGCGCCAACGGTGCCGGTCATCGCGCGGATTGGTCTCTCACCTGGTAGATCGTGTGAAGAGACGCCACCTTCCCTATGACTGCCTCTTCACCTCAGGCCAATTCGCTATCGCCGTAAGCCCTCTTCCGCTTCGGCGCAATTGGCCGCATGGGCGAAGGGCGTGCTTTGATCCATCGCACTGCGGCAGTCGGCCCGGCTATTTCGCTTCAGGGAGCCGCGCAAGGGATTTCATGAATCCTGCTCAGCTTTCCGTTGAATGCTCCGAGCCGACCACCGCATCCCCCGAACCCCGATATATCCATGTGAAGGGAAGCTCCTCATGAACTCCACCCCCCAGGTCCCGACCCAGGTCATCTCCGACGCCGACCTGGACAACGTGTCCGGTGGCATCCTCAACGGTTCCCTGAACAACAACGCCCTCGGCCTCGCCGCCGACGCCCCGGTCTCGCTGTCCGGTGCGCTCCAGGCCGCCACCGGCACCGTTGACGCCGCCACCGGCCTCAACCTGCAGGGCGTCTCGGGTCTCGTCTCGGGTCTCTGATCCGGCCGTGTGCCGGTGAACGGCACACTTCACGGCAGTGATGCCGGGCCGCCGGTTCTCCCCATACCGGTGCGCCGCCCCGTGTGCCCCGGATCCCACCGGATCCGGGGCACACGGGGTACTCCGTTCTCCCGTACGCAGGTGAACGACGGCAAACGATGGCAGTCGAGGAAGAGTGTCGTGCGCTTTCGTCAACAGGCCCTTTCCAAACTGCAGTCCCCGGAAGACATCGATCTGCCCGTGCGGTACGCCCGCCCGCGCGGCGGGCTCGTCCTCGTCGTCACGCTCGCGGTCATGGCCGGCGCGGCCTTCTGGGCGGTGACCGGCACCGTGTCCTCCACGCTCAGCGCGTCGGGCGTCCTCACCCACGCGCAGGGCAGTTACGTCCTCCAGAGCCCCGTTGCCGGGCAGGTCACCGACGTCCTCGCCGAGGAGGGCGAGCGGGTGGCCGCCGACACCCCCCTGGTGAAGGTCCGTACGTCGCAGGGCAGCACGGTCGTCCGCACCCTGGCCGCCGGCCGGCTCACCACGCTCGCCGCCACCATCGGCTCCGTCATCACCCCCGGCGCCGATGTGGCGGCCGTGGAACGCGTCGCCAAGGCCGACGACCCACTCATGGCCATGCTGTACGTCCCCGCCGGGAGCGGCGCGACCGTACCCGTCGGCGCCTCCGTCGACCTCACCGTGCAGTCCGTTCCCACCCAGCAGTACGGCGTGCTCCGCGGCAAGGTCGAGTCCGTCACCCGGACCGCCCAGACGCGCCAACGGATCTCCGGCTTCCTGGGCAGCAGCCAACTGGGCGAGCAGTTCTCCCGGCAGGGGCCACCGGTCGCCGTGCTCGTGCGGCTCGCCACCGATCCGGACGGCGGCGAGTCCGGCTTCGCGTGGTCGTCCTCGCAGGGCCCGCCTTTCCGGCTGGACTCCATGACGCTGGCCGGCGGCTCCATCGAACTCGCCGAGCAGCATCCGATCGAATGGCTGCTTCCATGACCGCTCCCAGCCCCTCCACCCACAAGCCCCACAGGGCCCGGGCGGCCCGCAAAGCCCGTAATCCCCGCAACCTCCGCAACCCCCGCAACCCCCGAAAAGCCGCACCTGCCAAGCGGCCCAGGAGCGTCCGTACCCCGACCGTCCTCCAGATGGAGGCCGTCGAGTGCGGTGCCGCCGCCCTCGCGATGGTGCTCGCGCACCACGGGCGGCACGTGCCGCTGGAGGAGCTGCGGATCGCCTGCGGGGTGTCGCGCGACGGCTCGCGCGCCAGCAACGTACTGAAGGCGGCGCGCGGTTACGGTCTCCAAGCCACCGGCATGCAGATGGAGTCCGCCGCCCTCGCCGGGGTGCGGGCGCCCGCCATCCTGTTCTGGGAGTTCAACCACTACGTCGTGTACGACGGCCCCGGCCGTCGCCTCGGCCGGCGCGGCGTGTACGTCAACGACCCCGACAAGGGCCGCCGCTTCGTGCCCGACGAGGACTTCGACACCAGCTTCACCGGCGTCGTCCTCGTCCTGGAGCCGACCGGCGACTTCCGCCGGGGCGGCCGGAAACCCGGGATCCTGCGGGCCATACCCGACCGGCTGCGCTCCACCCGGCCCACCCTGCTCGCCGCGCTGCTCGCCAGCCTGCTGCTGGTGGCCGTCGGCGCGGCGGTGCCCGCGCTGAGCCGTACGTACATCGATATGTTTCTCATTGGGGGTCAGACCTCGCTGCTGGGGCCACTGTTCGCCTCGATGGCGGCCATGGTCGCCCTGACCGCCGTCCTCACCGGTCTGCAACAGGCCAATCTGCTGCGCGGCCGGATCATCTCCTCCACCCTCGGCAGCGCCCGCTTCCTGCGCCATCTGCTGCGGCTGCCGGTCACCTTCTTCGCCCAGCGCAGCCCCGCCGACCTCGTGCAGCGGCTCCAGTCCAACGACACGGTCGCCGAGACACTGGCCCGGGACCTCGCGGCGGCCGGCGTGGACGGCGTCGTCGTGATCCTGTACGCGCTGCTGATGTGGACGTACGACCCCCAACTCACCGTCGTCGGCGTGCTCATCGCCCTCCTCAACATCGTCGCCATGCGCGTCGTGATCCGGCTCCGCGCCGCGCACACCCAGAAGCTGCGCGCCGACACCGCCCGGCTGACCAACACCTCGTACACCGGGCTCCAGCTCATCGAGACGATGAAGGCCACCGGCGGCGAGGACGGCTACTTCCGGCGCTGGGCGGGACAGCACGCCACCACCCTGGAGGAGCAGCAGCGGCTCGGCGTGCCCACCGCGGTGCTGTCCGTCGTCGCGCCGACGCTCGCCACGCTCAACAGCGCGCTGATCCTCTGGATCGGAGGCCTGCGCGCGGTGGAGGGGTACATCTCGATCGGGCTGCTGGTCGCCTTCCAAGCCCTGGTGGCGCGGTTCAGCGCGCCGATCACCCGGCTGAACGGGGTGGCGGGCCGCATCCAGGACTTCGCGGCGGACGTGGCGCGCCTGCGGGACGTCGAGAGCTTTCCCGTCGACCCGCTGTACTCGCGTGACGAGCCGGAGCCCGGCACCCGCCGGCTGACCGGGCACGTCACCCTGGAGGACATCACCTTCGGCTACAGCCCGCTCGACAAACCGCTGCTCACCGGCTTCTCGCTGACCGTCGGGCCGGGCCGGCAGATCGCCCTCGTCGGCGGGTCCGGCAGCGGCAAGTCGACCGTCTCCCGGCTGATCTCGGGCCTCTACACCCCGTGGGAGGGGACCATCCGCATCGACGGGCAACGGCTGGAGGACATCCCCCGGGGTGCGCTGGCGGCCTCGGTCTCCTTCGTCGACCAGGACATCTTCCTCTTCGAGGGCACGGTCCGGGACAACGTGGCGCTGTGGGACCCCTCGATCACCGACGAGGCCGTGATCACGGCGCTGCGGGACGCGGAACTGTACGAGGACGTGATCGCCCGGCGCCCGGAGGGCATCCACGGGCGGGTCGAGCAGGACGGCCGCAACTTCTCCGGCGGCCAGCGCCAGCGGCTGGAGATCGCCCGCGCGCTGGTGCGGCGGCCGAGTGTCCTCGTACTCGACGAGGTGACCAGCGCCCTGGACGCCCGGACCGAGCAGGCCGTCATCGCCAATCTGCGGCGCCGCGGGTGCGCGTGTGTGGTGATCGCGCACCGGCTGAGCACGGTGCGGGACAGCGACGAGATCGTGGTCCTCGACCACGGGACGGTCGTGGAGCGGGGCCGGCACGAGGCGCTGGTCGCGGCCGGCGGACCGTACGCCGAACTGGTCAGGGAGCACTGAGCGCCGCCATGACGTACGTTCCGCCTCCGAGCGCCTCCCTAGCGCCTGCCGCCGCTGACCCTGTCGTCCATGCCCTCGGCGGTCTCGGCTCGCCGGTCGAGGGCGCGCGGCTGGGGAGCGTACCGCTGGAGGGGCCGCAGGTGTTGTGGCTGGTGGTGGAGGGGGCACTCGACCTGTTCGCGGTCGACGCGCACCAGCAGGGGCACTGGCACTTTCTGGGGCGCCTCGACCCGGGCGGGCTGCTGCTCGGGCCGGTGGAGGGGCCGCAGCACACGCTGCTCGGCCGGCCCTCCCAGGACTGCCGGCTGCGGCGGATCGCGTTGCGGGAGCTGTGGCGGCCGGAGCCGTACGGGGATGGGTACGGTGATCAGACGTACGGTGTGCGATACGGACCCTCGCAGGGTGACCCGTACGCCCCCGCCGGGCCGACGCCGCTGGAGCACGCGGTCTCCCTCGGCGCCGGGCGCGGCACCGGTGTCCTCTCCGCGGCGCCCCTGGACGGCCGCCCCGCCGCCGCCTCCGGCGCGGCCGTGTCCGACGACGATGTGCTGTGGCTGCCGGTCCCGTCGGGGAGCGTGCAGTACGGCGCGTCCTACAGCGCGGAGGCCGCCGCGGACCTGCTGATGGACGCGGAGCTGTGGCAGCGGATGGTGGACCAGCAGTACCGGCTGCTCACCGCCGTCGACCGCTGGATCGAGCAGGTGGAGCGCGCCCACGAGGACCGTACGGCTGCCGGACTGCGCGCGGGCGAGGCGGTCCGGGCCAGCGCCGACCAGGCGTTGCTGGCCTCGATCGGGCGGCCGGGCGGCGGCGGTGCGGCGGCGGCCGGTGGCGGGCCGGGGGCTGGGGACGATGCCACGTACGCCGTGTGCCGACGGGTCGCGGAGGCGGCCGGGATCACCCTGACCGAGCCGCCGAAGGGGGCTGCCGGGGAGAGCGACCGTATCGGTGCGGCGGAGCGCATCGCGCTCGGCTCCCGGGTCCGCACCCGTGCCGTACGGCTCGACGGGGCCTGGTGGCGCAACGACGCCGGGCCGCTGGTCGGGCAGCGCGCCAAGTCCGGGGCGCCGGTGGCGCTGCTGTGGCAGCGGGGCCGGTACGAGGCGGTCAACCCGGCCACCGGCAGCCGGATCCGGGTCGACGAGGACAACGCGGAGGACTTCGCGGAGCGGGCGGTGATGTTCTACCGGCCGCTGCCCGAGAAGCCGATGCGCACGGCCCGGCTGCTGCTGTTCAGCCTCCGGGGCACCCGGACCGACCTGCGCAACCTCCTCATCAGCGGACTGGTGACGGTCGGGCTCGGCGCTCTGGTGCCGATCGCGACGGGTCAGGTTCTCGGTACGTTCGTGCCCCGGGCGCAGACGGATCTGATCGCGCAGGTGTGCCTGGTCCTGATGATCACGAGCGTCGTCGGCGCCACGTTCATGCTGCTGCAGAGCCTGACGCTGCTGCGGATGGAGGGCCGGATCGAGAGCACACTGCAACCGGCCGTCTGGGACCGGCTGCTGAGACTGCCGACGAGGTTCTTCACCGAGCGTTCGACGGGTGAACTGGCGAGTGCCGCGATGGGGATCAGCGCGATCCGGCGGGTGCTGGCGGGAGTTGGGCCAGTCGCCGTGCAGGCGGGGACGATCGGGGCGGTCAACCTCGGGCTGCTGCTCTTCCACAGCGTGCCGCTGGCACTGGCGGCGATCGGCATGCTCTTCGTCATCGCGGCAGTGTTCCTGGCGCTGGGCCTGTGGCAACTGCGGTGGCAGCGGCGGCTGGTGAAGCTGAACAACCGCCTCAACAACCAGGCGTTCCAGACCTTGCGGGGGCTGCCGAAGCTGCGGGTCGCCGCCGCCGAGAGCTTCGCGTACGCCGCGTGGGCACGGGAGTTCGCGCGCTCGCGGGAGATGCACCAGCGGGCCGGGCGGATCAGGAACATCACCACGGTGCTCGACTCGGTCTATCTGCCGCTCTGTTCGCTCATCATGTTCATGCTGCTGGCCGGTCCGGCGCGCGGGACGATGTCGGCGGGGGCGTTCCTGACCTTCAGCACGTCGGTGACGATGCTGCTGACGTCGGTGACCCAGCTGACCGGCGCCCTGGTGTCGGCGGCCGCCGCGCTGCCGATGTTCGAGCAGGTGAGGCCGGTGCTGGAGGAGGTCCCCGAGGTGCGGAGCGCGAGCGCCCGGCCCGGGGTGCTGTCGGGTGGGATCGAGGCGCGGAAGCTCTCCTTCCGGTACGCCGAGGACGCGCCGTTGGTCCTCGACGATGTCTCGCTGGAGATCCGGCCGGGCGAGTTCGTGGCCGTGGTGGGACCGAGCGGCTGCGGGAAGTCGACGCTGCTGCGCCTGCTGATCGGCTTCGACCGGCCGGAGTCCGGCAGTGTGCTGTACGACGGCCAGGACCTGGCCGCCCTCGACCAGTCGGCGGTGCGGCGGCAGTGCGGGGTGGTGCTGCAGAACGCGCAGCCGCTGACCGGGTCGATCCTGGACTGCATCTGCGGTACGGAGTCCTTCACGCAGGAGGAGGCGTGGGAGGCGGCCGAGATGGCGGGGCTGGCCGAGGACATCCGGCGGATGCCGATGGGGCTGCACACGATGATCGCCGGGGGCGGGGCGATCTCGGGTGGCCAGCGGCAGCGGCTGATGATCGCGGCGGCGCTGATCCGGCGGCCGCGGATCCTCTTCTTCGACGAGGCGACGAGCGCGCTGGACAACGAGACGCAGCGCACGGTGATCGAGAGCACCCAGCGCCTGGACGCCACCCGCCTGGTGATCGCGCACCGGCTGTCCACGGTGATGGACGCGGACCGGGTGGTGGTGATGTCGGAGGGGCGGATCGTGGAGCAGGGGCCGCCTGGTGAGTTGCTGGCGCGGGCGGGGGGCCGGCTGCGTGAGCTGGTGCGGCGGCAGTTGGCGTGATGGACGGCCGAGGGGCCGGCACCGCGACGTGTTCGCGGTGCCGGCCCCTTGCCGTGCGCGTTTCCGGCCGGGGTCAGGAACCCTCGCCGCGCGGGAAGGAGACCTCCACGCGGCGGTTCTTCTTCCGGCCTTCCTCGTTGCTGTTGCTGGCGATCGGGTACTGCTCGCCGTAGCCCCGGATCTCGTACGTGATGGTGGGGCCGAGCGCCTTGGAGAGCACCCCGTGCACGGCGTCGGCGCGCTTCTTGGAGAGCACGTCGCCGTGGGCGGAGGAGCCGAGGTTGTCGGTGAAGCCGAAGACGCGGACCTTGGTGGCGTTCTGCTTCTTGATCTCGTCGGCGATGGCGGCGATACGGGCGTTGGCGGCGGAGCTCAGTTTCGCGCTGTCCTTGCCGAAGAGGACTTCGGCCTGGAGCGCGAACTTGATGTCGGCGTTGCTGTCCTCGCGGCGCTCCTCGCCGCCCAGATCTTCGACCACCTGGACGATGTCGAGGACCTTGGCGGGCCCCAGCGTGCCACCGTCGGGCATCTTGAGGTCCGGGTCGTTGCCGTCGACCTCGACCGGAGGGACCGACTGGGCCTCCGTGCCCGGCGGGACGCTGGGATCGTCGTCGGCCAGGGCGGGCGTCGCCCCGAAAAGCGTGAGACTCGCGACGACCAGGAACGAGGCGGCTGTCAGGCCCGCGTGCCCGGTGCGGGCGCGTGTGTGCGTCATGGCGGGCGTCACCCGGAGATCTTGAGGGACGTGGTGCCGAAGGTCGGGAGGGTGAAGTCGACCTCGGTCGTCGTGCTGGGCGGCGACGGGAACTGCATGAAGATCGGCGTGGACCTGCCTGCGACGAGAGGAGGAATGCCTGTGGTGCACAAGCAGCGGCTCTCGGTGTCCCGCAGGACGTAGTAGCGCTTCTTCCCCTCCTTGTCGACCAGCGTGGCACCCGCGACCGAGTTGGGGTTCTTTGCGGCCAGCAAACTCTCAGAACCCGCCCAGTTGATGGAGTTGCGCGGCTGATCGCTGTCGTTGGTGATGGTGCCCTGGACGGTGACGAAGCCTCCGGAATCACGCTTGGCCTGATGGATGACGAGCGTGAGACCTTCGCCCCGGGCCTCGGCCAGCTTCACGTCCGGATCCACTTCTTCCCCGGCGGCGGTTCCCGGCTCCGGCTCCCCCTTGTCCTCCGGGGTAGGACTTACCGCCGGGGCGGACGGCTTCGCAGAACCTGCGCTCGGCGCGTCACCGCCGTCCTCACCACCGCAGCCGGCAAGGGCAAGGGCGAAGGCAGCCGTCATCGCCACTGCCACCGTCGTCCTTCTGGTTGTTGTGGTGTACCGCATGGTCATGGTCCGATTCCTTTACTCGTCGTTCGCTGTCACTGGTCGACCAACCGCACATCGAAGAGAATCTTGCTCACCGTGGACCATGGCGGAGGACTTGCCGGCACGATCTCCACCACTCGCCCGTTCGAGCACGTGAAGATGAACAGCTCCTGGACACCGTCACTATTGGCATCCACGGCCTTCCAGTTGGGGCAGCGGAACTCGATGAGCGCGGTGGCCTTGGCCTTGGCGAACGTGTTCTGCGTACCAGGGATGACCGACGAGTCCACCGGCTTGCGCCCCTCGACCTCGACCGTGATCCGGTCGCGCAGGTAGCCGAGCTCGGGGTAGCAGGCACGCGTGTCGGCACCGTTGGCGGAAGCAAGTCTCTCCGCGTCGGCACAGGGCGGAGCGAACGTAGAGCCCAGGAACAGCTCCAAGGTGTTGCCCCGCAGCGAGGCGATGAATCCCGCGCCCATCTCGGTACGGGCACGTTGCGCGGCGGCCAGAGCGGCTGCATCTGCGGCTCCCTGGGAACCGTTGCGCAAAGCGGAAGCCTTACCGACGGCGAAGAAGGCGAACGCAAGGAAGAGCAGGCCCGCCACCATCACTACGTAGATGGGGAAGGCCTGCCCTGCGTCGCCGCGGAAGCGACGGCTCATCACTGCGTCGTGATGGACGTCACCAAGCTGTTGATGCGCGTGGAGATCGCGGAACCGATCCCCGTCGCCATGATCGCCCCGATGATCGCCACGACCACCAGAATGATGCCCAGGTACTCGAACGCCGTCTGCCCCCGGTCCTTGCCCGCGTAACGCTTCTGGATGGCGCTGACGGCCGTGTTGGCCCAGCCGTTGACGCGGACGGCGGTCTTCAGGGTGATGTCCGACATGGTGTTCCCCTCCTGGTTCGGCCGGCCGTCTGCCGGTCGGCTCGGGCGTTTCTGCGGTGGCGTCTCCGGTTCCGGCTTCCTCCTGGCCGGTGCCGGGGGCGACGGGAGAAACATAGGGGGGAACCACCGCGCGCTCAGAGGGTCCGTGGGCCCATTCCCGGGCCCAAAAGGTGTTCTGGGCCCTCTCGTCGGGCATCCCGCCGGTCATGGATGCCGTCCCGGGTCCCGGGGGGCCGTGCCGAGCCAGCGGGCGATCGCCTCGCTGCGGCTGGTGCTGTGGAGCTTGGTGAAGATGCGGTTGATGTGGTTCTTGACGGTCTTCTCGCTGATGAAGCAGGTGGCGGCGATCTGCTGATTACTCATTCCGGACGCAATCAGCTCCATGACCTCCACCTCCCTCGAACTCAGCCCGTACTGCTGCCTGTTGGGGGGAGAGACCGACCCCCCGGGTACAGAAGACTGTCCCACAGGAGGTTGCAGTTGCGAAAGGCTTTCGGAATGTTCGCGCTGCCGGGAGGGCTCGTGGACGGGCGTCCGGGCGGACGTCCGCGCATGCGTCGTCGTGAGGGCCGCGCCCAGGCCGTCGGGCAGGGCCGCGCGGTTCGGGGCCGTGCCGTGGCGCATGTGGGCCAGCAGGGCGTCGGCGGCCGTGGCGGTGAAGTGGGCGCGGCCGTTCCTCGTGTCCCGTACCGCCTGCACCAGCTGGTCCGACGTGAACTCGCCGTGCACCAGGTAGCCGCCCGCGCCCAGGCGCAGGGCCTCGTGGACGATCTCGCTCTCGCGGCTGTACGTCAGCATGAGTACGGGGGCGATGCCCACCAGGTGCGGCAGCGCCGAGATGCCGTCCACGCCGGGCATGCGGACGTCCAGCAGGACCACGTCCGGGCGGTGGTGCAGCGTCTTCTCGTACGCCTCCCGGCCGTCCGCCGCCTCCGCGACGACCTGGATGTCGGCCCGGCCCGAGAGCAGGACGCCCAGGCCGGCCCGGACCACGGGGTTGTCGTCGGCCACCACCACCCGGAGCCGGGCCGTGGCGGGCGCGGGGGGCAGGGCGGGGGGAACGGTCGCGGGGTGCGGGGGGCCTGGTTCGAAGGCGTCGTCCGGCATGCTGCGACCTCCTCTCTGGGGCGGGTTCACCCGAAGTTGCGGGTCATAGGGATGGCAAGGGGGCGGTGGCCGGGGCGCCCGCCCCGTCCGGCGCGGGCGCGAACGGCGGTGGCGGTGTCGGTGGTGGTGCCAGCGCCGCCAATGGGAGTTCCACCCGTACCTCCGTCCCCCGCTCCGCCCTCCCCCGGCCGATCCGGATACGGGCCCCGATCGACGCCGCCCGCTCCACCATGCCGACCAGGCCGAAGTGGCCCGCCCGGCGCAGGCTCTCCAGGGTGGTTCCGGCGGGGAGGCCGCGGCCGTCGTCGTACACGCTCACCCTCAGCACGTCGCCCTTCACCCCGGCCAGGACGACCAGGTACGTGGGGCCCGCGTGGCGGTGCGCGTTCTCCAGGGCCTCCGAGGCGACCGTGAGGAGCTGGCGGGCCACCGCCTGGGGGACGGGCGGGACCGGGGTGTCCTCGGCGAGGCGGCGGAACGTGGCCGTCACCGGGTGGCGGGCGGTGAAGTCCGCCGCCTGGGCGGCTAGTTCGGCGACCAAGTCCACGCCGCCCTCCAGGCCCTGTTCGCGGCGCAGGTCCGTCAGCAGCTCCCGCGATTCGGCGGCGGCCCGGCGCGCCGCCCTCGCGACCAGCTCCGCCTGGTGGCGTACGGTCGGCGGGTCCATCCGGTCGGCCGAGCAGGCCAGGCCGTCGGCGGCCAGGGCCAGGCCGTGCAGGGTCTTGGCGACCGAGTCGTGCATCTCCCGGGCCAGGCGGGTGCGCTCGCCCTCCACCGCCTCGTTCACCGCCAGCCGCGCCCGGGTCTCGGTGAGCGCCTGGGTGGCCGTCCCGAAACGGAGGAGCAGGTTGCGCAGGGTGACCCCGACCGCTCCGGCGATCACGCAGAAGCCGGGGAGGAGGAGACCCGTGGCGCCGCCCGCCTCCAGCTTCGGGACGCTCGCGTACACCCCGAAGACGATCACCACCTGGAGCGCCGCGAACACCGCCGCCCCGCGCCAGCCCTGGACCAGGCCGGCCAGCAGCGGGGTGCAGACGGTGACGTACGCGAGGGTCGACTCGGGGGTCGCCGTGATCAGCAGGAGCGAGCCGAAGGCCACGTCGACGGCGAGGAGCCAGGGGTGGCGCAGGAGGACAGGGCCGAAGCGTTCCCAGTCGCGGAACAGGACGTACGAGCCCATGAAGGTGACCAGGACCGCCGAGCCGATGAACCAGGTGGGCAGGCCGGGGGCGGTGTGGCCGATGGCGTACGGGGTGGCGATCGCGATCATCGCCAGGCGGAAGCCGAACACCTGACGGCACATGGCCTGGAGGGCGTTGACCTGGATGGCGAAGGCGGGGGCGGCCGGGGTGCCGGCGTGGGCCCGGGTCAGGTCGGCGGAGAGGCCCGGCTGGGTACCGCTCAGTTGGTATGCCATGTTCCTGTCACCTCCGTCTCGTGCTCCGCGGGACTCCGTAAGGGCCCGTACGCGTACGAGTCCGTACGAGCCTGTAAGAGTCCGCTGCCCCCGTCGTCCCCATCCCTCCCGCCGTTCATGTCAGCCGCCCGTGAGAAACGAGAAGTCGACGTCGGCCCCGTACACGAACCCGACCGTAAGGAGAACGAGCGTGCCGGGCAGCAGGAACGACGTCACCGCGAACGTCGCCTTCGGGACCGCCTTGGCCGCCTTGCGGCGGGCGTTCTGGGCGTCGGTGCGGCGCATGTCGTTGGCGATCTGGATGAGCGTCTCGACGATGGGCGCACCCAGCTCCTCGCCCTGCTGGAGCGTGGTGACGAACATCGCGACCTGCTCCGAGTCGTTGCGGCGGCGCAGCTCCTCGAAGGCCTGGCGGCGGCTGACGCCCATGTCCATCTGGCGCAGGGTGATGCGGAGTTCGTCGGACCAGGGACCCTCGTACTTCTCCGCCACCCGGTCCAGCGCCTGCCGGAAGCCGAGTCCGGCGGAGACGACGACGGCGAGGACGTCGAGGAAGTCCGGCAGGGTGCGCTCGATGTGCTCGCGGCGGACCCGGATCGCCGACCAGATCCCCGCCTCCACCCAGAACAGGCCGAACGCGATCATGAGGAGGGCCAGGAAGAGCTGGCCCTGGAGGAGCATCGAGAAGGCGCCCAGCAGGCCCAGCGCTCCGTAGACCGCACGGCGGGCCGCGTAACGGTCGATGGTGAGGCCGCCCGGGTTTCCGGCCAGGTCGATCTGGCGGCGCTTCTTGTTCACCGCCTTGGGGCCCATCATCCGCAGCACCATCGGGGCCCAGCGGATGCCGAGCCGGTCGATGCCGGAGCCCACCGCACTGGTGCGCGAGGAGCCGGATTCGAGGGCGACCGCGAGGTCGCCGGGGAGCTTGGCGTCGGCCCGGTACATCCGGATGCCGTGGATGGCCCCGTAGACGGCGAGGCCGACGACCAGGGCGAGCAGCAGGTCCATGGCGTTCTTCTCCCAGCCGGTCAGACGTCGATACGGGACAGGCGGCGGATGACCACGAACCCGATCGCGTACAGGGCAATGGCCACGACCACCGCGACCTGGCCGATGAAGGCGCCGGTCATACGGTCCAGGGCGCCGGGCATGACCGCGTTCATCAGGAGCATCGCGCCGATACCGAAGGCCGGTACGGCGTAGGCGGTGACGGTGACCTGGGAGAGCTGGGTCTTGACCTCGCGGCGGGTCTCCTTGCGCTCCTCCAGCGTCTCGGTGAGGTTGCGCAGCGAGCTGACGACCGTACCGCCCGCCCGGTTGGAGAGGACCAATGTGGTGACGAGAACCACCAGTTCGCGGGAGGGCAGCCGGTCCGTCAGCTCGCTCAGCGCTTCGTCCAGGGATTCACCGACCGCCAACCGCCGCGCCACGCGTGCCAGTTCCTCGCCCGCCGGGTCCTCCAGCTCCTCCGCCGCCATGGAGAGCGCGGTGCGCAGGGCCAGGCCCGCCTGGGTGGCGTTGGCCAGGATGCGGGAGAGCTCGGGCAGTTGGTTGATGAAGCGCTCGGTGCGCTTCGTACGCTGCCAGTTGAGGAAGGCGTTGGTGCCCCAGAGGCCGATCAGCGCGGCGACCGGGCCGAAGAAGGCCGCGAGCATGGAGGAGGCGATCATCCACAGCCCGGCCATCGCGAGGAGCGCGTAGACGAAGAACTCGCCGGGGGTGAGCTCCATGCCGGTCGCCGCGAGCTTCAGCTCCAGCTTCCGGCCGAGCGCGGTGGCCCGCAGCCGCCGGTCCAGGCCCTTGAACCGGCGGTGCCGGCCCGTCTCGGGGATCTGGCCGACGTGGGAGAGCCGCTCCACGAGCGCGTCGCGGTCGGCCTTGCCGCCGGAGTAGGCGTACAGGCCCATCACGCCGAGCACACAGGCGAGCAGGGTGACGCCGACGGTGACCAGGGGGAGGTTGACGTTGTCCATGGCGCGGTACCTAGTTGGCCTCTCGGGTGGCGAGCTGTTCGGCGCTCTCCGCGATGCCGAACGCCTGCGGGATGGGCTGGCTCGCCATGTAGAGCCGGTCGGCGACCCTGCGGGGCAGCGGCAGGTACTGGAAGCGGCCGTAGATGCGGCCGTCCGCCGCCATCGGCTGGCCGTTGAACCGGGCCACCGTGACGATCCGGTACGGGTCGCGGCCGTGCGAGTCGAGCACCGCGATCTCGGTGATCTTCCTGGTGCCGTCGGCGTGCCGGGTGAGCTGGACGATCACGTCGACGGCGCTGTTGATCTGGTCGTGCAGCGCCTCGAAGGGGATCTCCACCTCGGACATCGAGGCGAGGGTCTGGAGCCTCATCAGCGCGTCCTCGGCGCTGTTGGCGTGGACGGTGGCGAGCGAGCCGTCGTGGCCGGTGGACATCGCCTGGAGCATGTCGAGGGACTCGCCGCCGCGGACCTCACCGACGACGATGCGGTCGGGGCGCATACGCAGGGAGTTGCGGACCAGGTCGCGGATGGTGATCTGGCCCTTGCCCTCGACGTTGGCCGGGCGGGACTCCAGCCGGATCACATGGTTCTGCTGGAGCTGGAGTTCGGCGGAGTCCTCGATGGTGACGATGCGCTCGGTGTTCGGGATCAGCCCGGAGAGCGCGTTGAGGAGCGTCGTCTTCCCGGTGCCGGTGGCGCCGGAGACGATGATGTTGAACTTGGCCTGGACGAGCCCGGCGAGCAGGATCAGCATCTGCTCGTCCAGCGAGCCGAAGCCGATCATCTCCTGGAGGGTGAAGGAGCGCGGGAAGCGGCGGATGGTGAGCGTGGCGCCGGTCAGCGAGAGCGGCGGGATGATCACGTTGACACGTTCGCCGCTGGGGAGGCGGGCGTCGACCATCGGATTCGACTCGTCCACCCGGCGGTTGACGGTCGACACGATGCGTTCGATGGTCTGCATCAGCTGCTCGTGCGAGCCGAAGCGCATCGGGAGCTGCTCGACCTTGCCGCTGCGCTCGACGAAGATCTGGTCCGGGCCGTTCACCATGATCTCGGTGATCGACGCGTCCTCCAGGAGCGGTTCCAGGATGCCGAGGCCCAGCGCCTCGTCCACGACGCGCCGGATGAGCTGCGAGCGCTCGACGGTGGAGAGGACGGGGCCCTCGCGGCTGATGATGTGGCCGAGTACGCGCTCCAGACGGGCCCGCCGGTCGGCGGCGGCCAGCGAGGACATCTCCGCGAGGTCGATCTCCTCCAGCAGCTTGGCCCGGTAGGTGGCCACCATGTGGCCGTCCTCCCGTGCGCCGCCGTGCTCGTCCGGGGCGGTCATGCGTGCCCGCAGGCTCATCTGCCCAACTCTCCTCGGTGTCGCGGGTGTTACGGGTGTTGCGGGATCCATCCAGCCTGTTGAGGGGCGGCTACTCGCGCGGCATCGTGGCGCTCCGCTTCGCCCACCAGCCGTCCAGGCCGGGGACGACGGAGGGGACCTTGACCTGGACCGTCGCGGTGATGTCCCGGCCGCCGCGCTGGCTGTACCGGAACCCGCCGTCGCCCAGCCAGCCGCTCACCGCGCTGCGGGCCGTCGACTGCGGGTCGCCGTGGGCGTCGTAGCTGGCCGCCGTACGGGCTCCGGCGCGTGCGGCCGTGCCCGCCTGGTTGGCGGCGTACGCGGCGAGGCCGAGCTGGAGGGCCCCCATGGCGACGAGGAGCAGGAGGGGGAGGAAGCCGAGATACTCCAGGGCGACCTGGCCCCGGTCCCGGCCCTGGCCTCGGTCCCGCTCCCGGTCCGTCGCGGCCCGCCCGGGCCCGCCGGGCCGTCCCGCCCTGATGTGTCCGCTGTACGGCATGGTCGTCGTCATCGCTCAGTCCTCCAGCGCCGATCCGGCTTCGCCGTCGATGTCGATGTCCAGGTCGAAGAGGCCGGGCACCAGCACCGGCACCTTGAGCGTCACCCTCGCCTCGTAGAGGCCCGAGCCCCGCCCGCACTCCACCCGTGCCGCCCCCGACCAGGCGTCGGGCAGGTCCTTCATCGCGCCCGCCCGGCACGCCGCGTCCGCCCCGTACTCCGCGCCGCTCCCCTTGCGCGCGCCCACGTCCGCCGCGTTGCCCGCGAGGCTGAAGGTGTAGCCGATCAGGGCGCACTCCCAGAGCACGAGCATGATCAGGATGATGAAGGGGGTCATCCCCAGGAACTCGACCGAGGTCTGCCCCCGGTCACCCCCTCGGGGGCGCTCCCGGAGGCCCCTGAGCCCCCGTATGCCGGTGCGGGCCGTCCTTGTGGTGGTCGTCATTGCTCAACGTGTCCCCTCAGCGTCGGCGGGCCCGCCGCGCCGGCGGCGCGTGCTTCCGGTCGAGCCCCGGTCGTTCTTGAAGGTGCCGCTGTTCCTCTTGGCCAGAACGCCGCCGGACTTCTTGGCGGTCACGCTCGGCTTGACGATGCCCAGCTCTCCGGCCAGCCCCCACAGGGCCTGCTTGACCGTGCTCTTGGCGTCCAGTTCGTGCAGGCGGCCGGAGTCGACGGCGGCCTGGAGCTCCTTGAAGTTGGCGGGGACCGCCGCGGCGGCGACCCGGGTGCCGGTGATCTTCTGGATCAGGGGCGGCTGGATCTCGGTGTTGCGGGTGAAGCGGTTGACCAGGGTGACGGTCTCCTCGGCCTTGCGGATCTGGAGCCGTTCCCACATCCGTACGACACGTTTCGCGCCGCGCACCGCGACCACGTCCGGGGTCGTCACCAGCAGGGCCGTGTCCGCCATCTCGATGGCGGCCGCGTTGGCCCCGTTCATCTGGCCGCCGCAGTCGATGACGACGATCTCGTACCGGGAGCGCAGGGCGCTGACGATCTGCCGGGCCGAGCGGTCGCTGACCTCCTCGCCGCGTTCGCCCTCGCCGGGGGCGAGCAGCAGGGCGAGGCCGGTGGAGTGGGAGAAGACGGCGTCGGCGAGGACCCGGGGCGAGATGTCGGTGATCAGGGCGAGGTCGACGAGTGAGCGCCGGAACTGTACGTCGAGGAAGGAGGCGATGTCGCCGGTCTGGAGGTCCATGTCGACCAGGGCGACGGTGTGGCCGGACGCCTGGGCGGCCAGGGCGAGCTGGATGGCGGTGACGGTGGCGCCGACGCCGCCCTTGGCGCCGGTGACCGTGACGACCGTGCCCCCGGGGCCGGTGAAGACGTCGTTGGCGGAGGAGAGGTGGCGGCGTACGCCGGTGGACCACTGGGCGGCGGCCTGGACCCGGTTGGCGAGCTCCTCGTACCCCACCGGCAGGGTGACCAGGCCGCGCGCCCCGGAGTCCATCGCGTCGGCGAAGAGGTGGGGACTGGCATCCGTGGTGATCATGACGACCCCGACGGAGGGGAACCGCAGGGACACCTCCCGGATCAGCTCCAGGGCCGGGACCGGGCCGATCCGCTCGTGCACCAGCACCACTTCGGGCAGCTCGTCCAGGGCCTCGCCAGCGAGGCGGGCCAGGGTGTCGATCAGCTGGGTCGAGTCGGTGACCGGGGCCGCCGGTTCGGCGTCGGGGAGCTGGCTGAGCAGGGTGGTGAGGGCGCGGGCCGCGTCGGGGTCGGCCACGGCCGGGAGGATTCTGGTGGTCATCCGGTCCCTCACTTGTCCTTGTCGAGGGTGTAGGTGCGGTCGCCCGGGCGGATGGTGCCGTCGCTGCCGGGGGCGACGAGTGCGAGACGTACGTGCTCCGCGAAGGACTCGGCGTAGGCGATGCGCTGGGTGTCCAGCGTGTTCAGGGCGAAGGTGATCGGCACGGCCTCGGTCATCTGGGTGCGCCGGTCGTCGCCGCTCGGGTTCAGTGCGGTGAGCTTGCCGACCTCCAGCACCTTGGCGTTGGAGACGATGACCTTGGACTGGGCGGGTTCGGCGTTCTCCTGCTGCTGCTCGCCCGCGAAGGTGGCGTAGATGTTGACCGTGGCGCCCGGTGTGATCTTGCCCGCCACGCCGGTGGCGGCGTCGATCATGATGGCGATCTCCTGCTCACCGGCGCGGAGTTCGGGTTTGCGCACCATCATGTCCGACTGGAGGAGCGAGCCGCCGCGGAGCTGCGTGACGGCGATCTTCCCCTCGACCTCCCGCAGGTCGGTCACGGCGTTCTCCGACAGCCAGCGCTTGGGCATCGCGATCTTCTCGAACTGGCCGCTGTTCAGCGCCGTGTAGGGGGCCACGTCGGATTTCAGCTGGTAGGCGGTCACCTCGGGGCCGACCTTGGAGTTCACATCGCTGATCACCGAGAGCACGCCGGCGAAGGCACCGAAGGCACACAGGACCGACAGGAGCAGGAGTATCACGCCGCGGCGCTGGCGGGAGTTCATGGCCGGACAACCTCGTTCGAATCGGATGCGTGGGGCAGCGGACAGAGAGGGAGGCGGGGTGAGGCGGTACGGGCCGGGGACCGGGCGCCTGGGCCGGGCGGGCCTAGGGTCCGGAACGCTCTCCGGCTTCCAGCTGAAGGACACCGCCGGCCGGCCTGCGGTTCTCGGGGGCGGCGAGCGGTGCGGAACAGAAGGCGCAGCGGTCGCCGATGAGTTCCATCTCGCACCAGTGGCACCGCTCCCGGCGGACCGAGGAGACCAGCTGGTACAGCACGGAGAGGTCCGGGAGATGGGCGGCGAACTCCACCAGCCGCCCTGTGCCCCACCAGCGCGCGGAGTCGGCGGGCAGGCGCGTGTCGTGTACGGCCTGGACCTTCCAGGCGGGCGCGAGGGTCTCCTGTACCCAGTCCGACTGCAACTGCCCCTGGGCGACGAGAAGATGCGTACGGAATTCCGGTCCGGCCAGGGGTTCGGCGGCCGGGCCCACCTTGATGAGCTGCGGTTCGGGGCCGGCGAGTACGGCGAACTGGGAGCCGGGGACCCAGGACCTGGCATGGCTCTTGAGGCTGACCGGGACCCGGTCGAGCTTGGCGACCGAGTTGAGCAGGGCGCCCGCGTAGATGTAGTGCGACAGCAGCCGGGCGGCGGAGGCGACGACCCCGGGGCTGAAGTCGCAGATGGACAACTGCCGCAGCTGGCGGACGAGTACGGCCACGCCGAGGGGCGGCAGGTCGACCTTGACCAGGGCGATCCGGTCGCTCTCCAGGACCGAGCGGATGGAGTGGAGCCGGCGTTCGTGCTCGGGCCGGATGCCGGAGGGGTAGAGGGCGATCACATATCCGTGCTGTTCGAGCAGCAGATGCATGTCGCCGATCGCCAGCTCCAGGACCTGGGCTTCGGGGGCCTGGAGCAGGGCCGCGGTCGGTGTCTGCTGATCGGTGGGCGGCAGCACCAGATCTGCACTCGTCACTGCTATTGCGGTCGGCACGCTCTTCCCCGTTCGGCTCCGGCCGCCGTCGAGACGTCGGCCGCAATCGCTCCTGCTCCGTGCTCCTGCCTCAGCACTTTAGCCACGTCTCACCAGGCAGAGAACAGTTATCGGAGACCAGTGCGTCATCATGCGAACACCGTTCGTACGGGGGTCGGGTGCTAAACAGGATGAAATCGATTCCGGTCAACTTCTCCACCACTGCGGAGCGTTACCGAACCCGTCATCCGGAATCCGGGCGCACTTTCATTCCCGCACGTCAGGGCGGATAGGGGCGCGTTCCGGATCATTTCGGCGGGCGGTTTCGTCACGGTACGAAGACCTTCGGCAAGATCACCCGTGGGGGTAACGCGGTACGGGCGCGGGGGTGCCGTCCGGCAAAGAAATTCCGGCCCGGGACGCTTCACCGAGCGCCTCGCGGGCGCCCCTCCGGCCTCCCGCGCGAGCGGCCGCCACCCCCTCCGGAAGCCCCGATCACTGCCAGAGGTCTTGACAACTTGATTGGTCTGGACCAGTTTATCCGCCAGCGGTGACGACCGCTTCCGTTCCACCCGCACGTCCACCCGCACGGCCTTCCCCATCCCCGGCGCCGTGCACCCGTCCGTCCGGCACGCCCGCACCGCCGCACCACCCCCGCCACGCACCACCAACTCCCCACCGGAGGCCCACGTGCAACGCTCCGCAGGCAGCAGAAGACGCAGAAGGAACACCTCCCGTCCGTTCCTCGGCGGCGCCATGGCCGTCATCGCGGCGGGCGCCCTGACCGTCACCGGCCTCGTCTCCACCGCTCAGGCCGCCGACGTCAACAACGCCAAGAACGCGGGCTTCGAGTCCGGGCTCGCCAACTGGTCCTGTTCCGCCGGGAGCGGCACCACCGTCTCCACCCCCGTGCGCAGCGGCACCTCCGCGCTGAAGGCCGCCCCGGCCGGCCAGGACCACGCCAAGTGCACGCAGACCGTGGCCGTGAAGCCCAACTCGACGTACGCGCTGAGCTCCTGGGTGCAGGGCGGTTACGCCTACCTCGGGGTGACCGGCAGCGGAACGACCGACGTCTCCACCTGGACGCCGGGCTCCACCACCTGGACCAAGCTGTCCACGAGCTTCAAGACCGGCGCCAACACCACGTCGGTGACCATCTACACCCACGGCTGGTACGGGCAGTCCGCCTACTTCGCCGACGACGTCGAGGTCACCGGACCCGACGGCGGTGGCGGCGGTGACGGTCCAGGACCGGTCATCCCGGCGGCCCCCGCCGGTCTCACCGCGGGTGCCACGACGACCTCCTCCGTCGCCCTGTCCTGGAACGCGGTCTCCGGCGCCACGGGCTACAAGGTCTACCGGGACGGTGTGCAGGCCACCACCTCCACCGGGACCTCGGCGACCGTCACGGGGCTCGCCGCCGACACGGCGTACCAGTTCACCGTGAGCGCCACCAACGCGGCCGGTGAGTCGGTCAAGTCCGCCGCCGTGAGCGCCCGTACGGCCAAGCCCGGTACGGGCGGCCCCGGCCCCGCCGTGCCCAAGCACGCGGTGACCGGCTACTGGCAGAACTTCAACAACGGCGCGGCCGTCCAGAAGCTCACCGACGTCCCGGCCGACTACGACATCATCGCGGTCTCCTTCGCGGACGCCACGCCGACGCCGGGCGCGGTCACCTTCAAGCTGGACAGCGCCGGCCTCGGCGGCTACACCGACGCCCAGTTCCGCGCGGACATCAAGACCAAGCAGGCGCAGGGCAAGAACGTCATCATCTCGATCGGCGGCGAGCTGGGCACGGTCCGGGTCGACAACGACGCCTCCGCCACCGCGTTCGCCAACTCGGTGTACGCGCTGATGCAGGACTACGGCTTCAACGGGGTCGACATCGACCTGGAGAACGGCCTCAACGCGACGTACATGACGAAGGCGCTGCGCCAGCTGTCGGCGAAGGCGGGCAGCGGGCTCGTCATCACGATGGCGCCGCAGACCATCGACATGCAGTCGACGTCCGGTGAGTACTTCAAGACGGCGCTCAACATCAAGGACATCCTGACCGTCGTCAACATGCAGTACTACAACAGCGGTTCGATGCTGGGCTGCGACGGCAAGGTGTACTCGCAGGGCTCGGTGGACTTCCTCACCGCGCTCGCCTGCATCCAGCTGGAGGGCGGCCTCGACCCGAGCCAGGTCGGCATCGGTGTCCCGGCCTCCACCCGCGGCGCGGGCAGCGGCTATGTCGCCCCGTCGATCGTGAACGCCGCCCTGGACTGCCTGACCAAGGGCACCAACTGCGGTTCGTTCAAGCCCTCGAAGACCTACCCGTCGCTCCGTGGCGCGATGACCTGGTCGACCAACTGGGACGCGACGGCCGGGTTCGCCTGGTCGAAGGCGGTCGGCCCGCACGTCCGCAGCCTGCCGTAACCGCAACCGCACCCGGTATCACCACCCCGAAACCTGCAGCGCCGCCGCTCCCCCGGCGGCGCTGCGGCGTTCCGTAAGTCCGCCCCTCACCAGGGCAGTTCACGCACCTGCTGCACACACAGCACGATGAACAGCAGCCCGGCCAGGGCCAGCATCCCGTTGCTGACCCAGCCGTTGCGCCATTCCCTGGGCGTACGGGAGGAGTTGAGCAGCCAGAGCAGGGTCAGGGCAAGGAAGGGCATGAAGAACGCGCCGAGCACCCCGTACGCGATGACCAGGCCGAACGGCTCGTCCAGCCAGAGCAGGGTCATCGGCGGGAAGGTCAGCCAGAGCAGGTAGGCGCGGAAGGGCAGCGACCGCTGCTGCCGGGCGACGACGGCGGGCCCGGCGTGCTCCTTCTCCGGAGCGTCCTCGGCGGCCGGGGCCCGGAACCGCTCCACGAAGTCGGCGAACATCAGGCTCACCCCGTGCCAGACCCCGATCAGCGACGAGAACGACGTGGCGAAGAAACCGACGAGGAAGAGCTTCGCGGTCCCCGCCCCGAACCGGTCCTCCAGCACCTTGCCCAGGTCGATCAGCCCGCGGTCACCGGAGGTGAGGGCGATCTGCGAGGCGTGCAGCAGCTCGGCACCGACGATGAGCATCGCCACGACGAAGATCCCGGTGGTGATGTAGGCGACCCGGTTGTCGAGCCGCATCACCTTCATCCAGGAGGAGTTGCTCCACCCCTTGGCGTTGACCCAGTACCCGTACGCGGCCATCGTGATCGTGCCGCCGACGCCGCCGATCAGCCCGAGCGTGTAGAGCAGCGAACCATCCGGCAGTACGGGGACGAGCCCGGCCAACGAGGCCCCCACATCCGGCACGACCCGGGCGGCCACGTACACGACCACCACGAACATGATGCCGATCAGGACCGTCATGACCTTCTCGAAGACGGCGTACCGGTTGAACCAGACGAAGGCCAGCCCGATCAGCCCGGTCACGATCGCCCAGAACTTCAGCCCCGGCCCGTCCGGGAACAGCGCCACGATGGGCAGGGCGCTGGAGGACATGGCCGTGGCCCCGTAGATGAAGCCCCAGACGACGACGTAGATCGCGAAGTAGACGGTCGTCCACGCCCCGATGCTGCGCCACCCGTCGAAGAGCGTGCGCCCGGTCGCCAGATGCCAGCGGCCGGCCGCCTCGGCGAGCGAGATCTTGACGACGCAGCCGATCACCGCCGCCCACATCAGGGTGTACCCGAACTTGCTGCCCGCGATCAGCGTCGCGACCAGATCCCCGGCCCCGACCCCGGTCGCCGCGACGACGATGCCGGGGCCGATGTACTTCCAGCTGGATTTACGTGGTCGGGAGGCCGGCTCCCCTGTCTCTGTGGTTGCGCTTGTCTCGGACATGCCGATCAAGGAAGCGCAATCGGCGGGGCGGCACAAGGGGGCGTGCGGGGATTGTGCGGTGAGGCCGGCGCCATGGGCAGCCGCAGGTAGCCCTAGGTAGCTTCAGTCAGCCTGAGGTAGCCTTAGTTAGTCCATCCCTTAGTCCACCCCCCTTCTCCTCTGGTGAGGCAGCCGTGGAAGCAGCCCGGCAGTACAACGTGCACGAGGCCAAGACGCACCTCTCCCGGATTCTGGAGCAGGTCGCCACCGGCGAGGAAGTCGTGATCAGCAAGGCGGGCGAGCCGGTCGCCAAGGTGGTACCTCTGCGTCCGAAGGTCAGGAGGACCGGACGCGGGTCGCTGGCGGGCCGTATCCACATCGCGGACGACTTCGACGAGCTGCCGGACGACATCGCCGACGCCTTCGGGATGCGCTGATGCGTCTCCTGCTCGACACCCATGTGATCCTCTGGTGGCTCGAGGACTCCGACGAGCTCTCCGACCAGGTGAAGGATCTCCTCGACACGGAACCTTCCGTCCACCTCAGCGCGGTCTCCGCGTGGGAGATCGCCATCAAGCAGTCCCTGGGGAAGCTGGATGGCCCCGACGACCTGGCGGAGCGCGTACGTGACAGCCAGTTCACCGCGCTGCCGATCACCGCGGGGCACGGGGTGCGGGCGGGCCGGCTGCCTGCAATGCACCGCGATCCCTTCGATCGGATACTGATCGCCCAGGCGCAGATCGAGGGGATGACCATCGTGACCCGCGACCAGCGGATCCCGCAGTACGACGTCCCGGTCATGGCCGTCTGAAAAGGAAGCCCCTGGGGACCCGCCGCTCCCCAGGGGCTGACGGCTCCTAGATCACCAGGCTGAGCAGCGCCGCGACCACGAAGCCCGCCACCGACAGCACCGTCTCCAGCACCGTCCAGGACTTCAGCGTGTCGCGTTCCGAGATGCCGAAGTACTTCGACACCATCCAGAAGCCGCCGTCGTTCACGTGCGAGGCGAAGATCGAGCCCGCCGAGATCGCCATGATGATCAGTGCGAGGTGGGCCTGGGACAGGTCCTGGCCCTCGACCAGCGGGACCACGATCCCGGCCGTGGTGACGATCGCGACGGTCGCCGAGCCCTGGGCGACGCGCAGGACGACCGAGATCAGCCAGGCGAGCAGGATGACCGGCAGGCCCACGTCGTTGAACGTGTCGGCCAGCGCGTCCGCGATCCCGCTGCCCTTGAGTACGGCACCGAAGATGCCGCCCGCGCCGACCACCAGCAGGATGTTGCCGACGGGCTTGAGCGACGACGTGGAGACGGACTCCAGCGACTTGCGGGACCACCCGCGGCGGATGCCCAGCAGGTAGTACGCGAGGAAGAGGGCGATCGTCAGGGCGACGAACGGGTTGCCGAAGAACTCGATCACCGAGCGGAGGGTGGACGGGTCCAGCGCGATGGAGGAGAACGTCGCCGCGAGGATCAGGATCAGCGGGGTCCCGATGATCGCGAGGACCGTGGCGAGCGGGACCGGCTTCTCGTGCGGGGTGACCCCGGCGGCGCGCTGTTCGGCGGCTACGGCGGCCTTGGCCTCCTCGGCGGCCTCCACCATGTCCTGCGGTACGTCGACGAAGATCCGCTTGCCGATCCAGGCGGCGTACGCCCAGGCGGCGATGACGGACGGGACGCCGACCACGACGCCCATCAGGATGACCCAGCCCAGCGACACGTTGAAGAGTCCGGCGGCGGCCACCGGCCCCGGGTGCGGGGGCAGGAACGCATGGGTCATCGACAGCCCCGCCAGCAGCGGCATGGCATAGAGCAGAATCGATTTTCCGGAGCGCTTGGCGGCCGCGTACACGATCGGCGCGAGGACGAAGATGCCGACGTCGAAGAAGACCGGGATACCGAAGACGAGGCCCGTCATCCCCATGGCGAGCGGGGCGCGCTTCTCGCCGAAGGCGTTCAGCAGGCGGGCGCTCAACACCTCGGCGCCGCCAGACACTTCGAGGATCGCGCCGAGCATCGTACCGAGCCCGATGATGATCGCGACATGGCCGAGGATGCCGCCCATGCCGGACTCGATGACCGAGACGGCGGCGGATTTCTGCACGGTGCCGAAGAGTTCGGTGACCGAGAGCCCGGCGCCGAGGCCGACGGCTATGGAGACCGCGAGCAGGGCGACGAACGGCTGGAGCCTGACCTTGATGATCAGGAAGAGGAGGAGCGCGATACCGAGGGCGGCGACGGTCAGCAGACCGGCGGTGCCGTCGATCAGGAGGAGCAGGCCACCGGTGTGCGGTGGCGTCTCGACCGGCGGTGGGGTGGCGGCGAGAAACAAGGGGACTCCGGTGGTGCTGGAGGAGGGCAGGGGGGAGCGCGGCACGGCGCCCCCGGGGGACGGGGCGCCGCGCCGTACGGCGAGGTGGAGAGTTGCTGCGGGTGGGGCACGGAGATCAGTGCGACCGGACCTTCGGTGAAGCAGGAACCGTCAGCTGAGCACCGCGAGCGCGTCGATCTCGATCAGCAGCCCCTTGGGCAGGCCGACGTAGACCGTCGTACGGGCCGAGGGGGCCTCCTTGAGGTTCTGCTCGGCGAAGTACGCGTTGTAGATCTCGTTCATCTCCGCGAAGTGGTCGACGTCCGTGAGGTAGACGCGCATCATCATCACGTCGTCCCAGCTCGCGCCGCCCTCCTCCAGGATCGCCTTGACGTTGGCGAAGGTCTGGAGGGTCTGCTCGCGCAGGGTGGGGCCGGCGGGGGTGGGGGCCTGGCCCTCGACGGCGGGGAGGAAGCCGACCTGGCCGGCGACCTGGAGGATGTTCCCCTTCCGCACGCCGTGCGAGAACTTCGCCGGCGGCGCGGTGTGGGTGGAGGGGGTGAGGGCGGTCTTCTCGGTCATGGCTGATCAGACTTTCTTGGGTCGGTTGGTGCCGGAGTACTCCCGGCTGATGGTCTCGGCGGTGCGCCGGACCAGCGGGAGCAGGGTGAGGAGTTCCTCGGCCGTGACGACCACGTTCGGTGCGGACACCGACATGGCCGCGACGACCCGCCCGTCCGCGCCGCGGATGGGGGCGCCGATGCAGTTGATGGACTCCTCGTGGCCACCGAGGTCGGTGGCCCAGCCCTGTTCGCGCACGACGGCCAGCTCCTTGAGGAAGGCGGCCGCGTTGGGCGTCGAACGGGACGTGTACATGGGGTAGTCGAGCTTCTCGGCGATCGCGCGCCGCTCGGGCTCGGTGAGGTCGGCGAGCAGCAGCTTGGCCACGGCCGCGACGGTGATCGCGACGGGCTTGCCGATCCGCGAGTACATCCGGACCGGGTAGCGGCTCTCGACCTTGTCGATGTAGAGGACTTCCTGCTCCTCGTAGACGGCGAGGTGCACGGTGTGCCCGCACCGGTCGTTCAGCTCGACCAGATGCGGATGGGCGATCTCGCGTACGTCGAGGTTCTCGACGGCCTCCTGCGCGAGCGCGAAGAGGCGGGCGCCGAGGCGGTAGCGCTGGTCCTGCTGGCGGTAGACGAGCCCGTGCTCGTGGAGCGTACGCAGCAGGCGCAGCGCCGTGGACTTGTGGACGCCGAGCCGCTCGGCGACCTGGCCGAGGTCGGCGGGTCCCTGGGCGAGCAGCGGCAGGATGCTGAGTGCCCGGTCGACGGTCTGGCTCATGGCGTACGTACCTCCTCGGGGGCCCGGTCGGCTGCGGTCCAGCCGGGGCCGAGACGAAGTCTCCCCCAGGCCTCGTCGTCGAGGGCGACGAGGCGGTCGGCGTGGTCGCGGGCGGGCGGCTCGGTGAGGTCACCGGGGACGGTGAGGACGGCGGCGGCCATGAGGTGCCCGTGCCGGACCCGGTCCCGTACGGGGAGGTCGCGCAGGGTGGCGGAGAGGAACCCGGCGGCGAAGGCATCCCCGGCCCCGACTGCGGCGACGACGTCGACATGGAGGGCGGGGACGGGGGTGACGGCGTCGGGCGCGAACTCAGCCCCGTCGTTTTCAGCCCCTCCGGCGTTTGAGGAGCGGGGTCCGGGGCGGAGCCCCGAGGCGAACACCGTCGCGCCCGCGCTCCCCCGCTTCACGACCACCACCGCCGGCTCCGGCAGCGCCGCCCGGATCGCCTCCGCGCCCACGATCCCCCACGCCTCTTCCGCCTCGTCCTCCCCCACGAACACCAGGTCACAGCGACGAGCCAACTCCAGCAGCACGGAGGCATCGGCCGGACCGCCCCGCCACAGATGCGGCCGGTGGTTCACATCGAACGACACCAGCGGACGCCCCGGCCGCGGAGCCGTCAGCTCCCGCACCAGCTCCAGGCAGTCGGCGGACAGCGCAGCCGTGATCCCGGACAGGTGCAGCACACGGCCCGCGAAGACCTCCTCGTACGGCACATTCGCCGGCGACATCGCAGAAGCCGCCGACCCGGCCCGGTAGTAGGCCACCTCGTGCGCCCCCGCCCCGCGATCCGTCGCCGTACGGAAGTAGATCCCCGTCGGACGCTCCGGATCCCGCCGCACGGCCGACGTGTCGACCCCGTACCCCCCGATCGTCTCGACCAGGTGGTCGCCGAAGCCGTCCGCGCCGACCCGCCCGACCCAGGCCGCCCGGTGCCCGGCGGCGGCGAGCGCGCAGGCCACGTTGGACTCGGCGCCCCCGATCCCCCGCCCGAAGGACGGTACGTCGGCGAGGCGGCCGGGCTGCGAGGGCAGGAACGTCACCATGGACTCACCGAGACAGACGACATCGGTGGTCGTGGCGGCGCGGGCCGTCCCTCCTGCGGGTCCGGACACTGAAGGCTCCTCGCTGATCGGCGTGCGGGCCGGTGGTCACCATTGACCGGGCATCGGCTCGGATGTTAGACAGCGTTGAGCGATATACGCAATGGGTGTTGCATATGTTGCAACAGACTTCGAGGAGCTCCCCTTGGCAGCCGAACGCCCCACCGCCCCCACCACCTCACCCGCCTCACCCGTCTCCCTCGCGGCCGGCCTCGCCGAAGAACGCGTCGACCACCGCTTCAAGGCGCTCCCGCCCGACGCCGAGGGCCTGACCGTCGCCACCCTCGCCGCCGAGCGCCGCAACCTCTTCACCGGCGGGTTCACCACCCCGGTCCTCGCGCTCTCCGCCGAGTCGGTCGAGCACAACCTCGCCCTGCTGGAGACGTACGCGGAGCGCCACGGTCTCGCCTTCGCCCCGCACGGCAAGACCTCCATGGCCCCGCAGCTCTTCGCGGACCAGCTGAAGCGCGGCGCCTGGGGCATCACGGCCGCCGTGCCGCACCAGGCCCGGGTCTACCGCGCGTACGGGATCGGGCGGATCTTCCTCGCCAACGAGCTGGTCGACCCGGTCGCGCTGCGCTGGCTGGCCGGCGAGATGAGCGCCGACCCGGAGTTCCGCTTCATCTGTTACGTCGACTCCGTGCGCGGGGTCGAGCTGATGGAGGAGGCCCTGAGCGCGGCGGGCGCCACCCGCCCCGTCGACGTGGTCGTGGAGCTCGGCGCGGGCGAGGGCGCGCGCACCG
Source organism: Streptomyces cyaneofuscatus (assembly GCF_033109485.1). Lineage (NCBI taxonomy): Bacteria > Bacillati > Actinomycetota > Actinomycetes > Kitasatosporales > Streptomycetaceae > Streptomyces > Streptomyces cyaneofuscatus. The sequence continues at coordinate 2,822,489 of NZ_CP137002.1, forward strand.
GGGCCCGGACCGAGGCCGACTGCGCGGCGGTGGCCGACGCGGTGGCGGCGGCCGGGTCGCTGCGGCTGGTGGGGGTCGCCGGGTACGAGGGCGAGGTGCCGGACGCCGACCCCGAGCGCGTACGGGCGTGGCTGCGGCGCCTCGTAGCGCTCGCGGCCACCTTCGACGCCGAGAAGCGGTTCACCGGCGCCGAGGAGATCGTCATCAGCGCGGGCGGCAGCGCCTGGTTCGACGCGGTGGCGGACGTCTTCGCGGAGATCCCCGAACTCACCCTCCCCGTCCTCAAGTTGCTCCGCTCCGGCGCGTACGTCTCCCACGACGACGGCCACTACAAGCACCTCACCCCCTTCAACCGGGTCCCCGAGGAGGGCGCCCTGGAGCCCGCCTTCCGCCTCTGGGCCCAGGTCGTCTCCCGCCCGACCGCCGAGCAGGCGTTCCTGAACGCGGGCAAGCGGGACGCGGCGTACGACCTCGACCTCCCCGAGGCACAGGTGGTCCGCTCCGCCCGGGACGGCTCGGTGCGCCCCGCCACCGGGATCACGGTCACCGGCCTCTCCGACCAGCACACCTGGGTGCGTACGGACGAAGGAGCCGAGCTGGAGGTCGGCGACTGGGTCGGCATGGGCCTCTCGCACCCGTGCACCAGCTTCGACAAGTGGCAGCTCATCCCGCTGGTGGAGGCGGACGGCACGGTCAGCGACTACATCCGCACGTTCTTCTGAGCCGCCCACCCCCCTGCTCCGACCCCTGCTCCGAAAGGCCACCCATGGACCTGGTCCTGCGCGACGCGCTCGTCGTCGACGGCACCGGCGAGCCGTCCTACCGCGCCGATGTGGCGGTCGACGGCGGCCGGATCGCCGAGATCCACCGCGAGGGCTCCCCCGGCCCCCGCCCCACCGCCACCCGCACGGTCGACGCCGAAGGCCTCGCGCTGGCCCCCGGCTTCATCGACATGCACGCCCACAGCGATCTGGCGCTGCTGCGCGACCCGGACCACAGCGCAAAGGCGGCGCAGGGCGTCACCCTCGAAGTCCTCGGCCAGGACGGCCTGTCGTACGCCCCGGTCGACGACCGTACGCTCGCCGAGGTCCGCCGCTCCATCACCGGCTGGAACGGCGACGGCTCCGACATCGACTTCGACTGGCGCACGGTCGGCGGCTATCTGGACCGGCTGGACCGCAACTTCGGCGGCGAGGGCATCGCCGTCAACGCGGCCTACCTGATCCCGCAGGGCACGGTACGGATGTACGCCGTCGGCTGGGACGACCGCCCCGCCACCGACGCCGAACTGGCCCGGATGAAGGAGCTGGTGGACCAGGGCATGCGCGAGGGCGCGGTCGGCATGTCGTCCGGCCTGACCTACACCCCCGGCATGTACGCGGGCGACGCCGAACTCACCGAACTCTGCCGGGTGGTGGCCCGCCACGGCGGCTACTACTGCCCGCACCACCGTAGTTACGGGGCCGGAGCTCTCGAAGCCTACGAGGAGATGGTGCGGCTGACCCAACACGCCGGCTGCGCCCTCCATCTCGCCCACGCCACCATGAACTTCGGCGTGAACAAGGGCAAGGCGCCCGATCTCCTCGCCCTGCTGGACGGCGCACTGGCCGCCGGGGCCGACATCTCCCTCGACACCTACCCGTACACCCCGGGCTGCACAACGCTCGTGGCCATGCTGCCCAGTTGGGCGGGCGAGGGCGGCCCGGAGTCGGTCCTCACCCGGCTCGCGGACCCGGCGAGCGCGGAGAAGATACGGCACCACCTGGAGGTGCTCGGCTCGGACGGCTGCCACGGGGTGCCGATCGAGTGGGACACCATCGAGATCTCCGGCGTCAGCGCCCCGCACCTGGCCGTGTACGTGGGCCGTACGGTGGCGGAGTCGGCGGCACTGCGGGGCGAGGAGCCGTGGGTGACGGCGCGGCGGCTGCTCACCGAGGACCGGCTCGGGACGACGATCCTCCAGCACGTGGGCCACGAGGAGAACGTCCAGCAGATCATGCGCCACCCGGTGCACACCGGCGGCAGCGACGGCATCCTCCAGGGCGACAAGCCGCACCCGAGGGCGTACGGGACCTTCCCCCAGTATCTGGGGCGGTACGCAAGGGAGTTGGGCATCCTCTCGCTGGAGGAGTGCGTGGCCCATCTGACCTCGCGCCCGGCGGCCCGGCTGCGGCTGGCGGACCGGGGCCTGGTGCGCGAGGGCTACCGCGCGGACCTGGTGCTCTTCGACCCGGAGACGGTGGCGGCGGGCTCCACGTTCGAGGAGCCGCGCACGCTGCCGGTGGGCATCCCGCACGTCCTGATCGACGGCCGGTTCGTCATCAAGGACGGCCGGCGCACGTCGGTACTGGCGGGCCGGGCGGTGCGGGGCGCGGGAGCCGCCTGAGCACCTCTAGGCGCCCTGAGCACCGTCACGAGGCGGCGGCGCTCACGAGGCATCGCCCTTCACGAGGCGTCGGCGGCGCGCTCCGCCGCCCAGGCGATGTCCTCCTCGGTCGGGGCGTCGTCCTGGGTGAGCGCGCGCCGCCAGTAGCCGCTGAACTCGACGGCCCCCTTGGGCAGCCCCCGCTCCCCCACCAGATGGCGGCGGAGCGCCCGGACCGCCGACGCCTCGCCCGCCACCCAGGCCCCGTCCACCCCGTCGAGGCCCGCCCCGGCACCCCGTACCGCCGCCACGAGCGAGCCGCCCCGGTCCCGGTGCACCCAGCGCACCTCCGCCCCTCCGGCGGCGGCCGGCAGCTCCAGCTCCTCCCCCGCGTCCGCGATCTCGGCGTACACGAGGGCCCTGGTCGTGCCCGGCAGCGCCTCCAGCACCGTGGCGATGGCCGGGAGCGCCGTCTCGTCCCCGGCCAGCAGCATCCGCTCCGCCTCCGGCAGCGGACGGGCGTAGAGGGAGGACGGGCCGACCATGCCGAGGACGTCACCGGGGCGGGCGGCGGCGCCCCAGCGCGAGGCGGGCCCGCCGTCGCCGTGGAGCACGAAGTCCACGGCCATCGCGTTGCGTTCGCGGTCGTAGGCGCGGACGGTGAAGCCGCGCATCCAGGGCCGTCGCGCCTCCGGGATCGCGAGGAACGCCTCGTACCAGCGCATGCCGTACGTGTCCTCGGCGTCCTGCTCCGGCAGCGCCCCCTCCGCCACGCTCCGCCTCTCGCGCGGCAGGCACAGCTTCATCTGCTGGTCGGGACGGTCCTCCATGAGGCGGGGCAGCGCGTCCCCGGTGAAGGTGATCCGCGCGGTGCGCGGGGTGATCCGCTCGACCCCGGTGACCCGTACATAGCTGACCGGCATGGCCTGACCCATGATTCGGCACCCCTCTCCCTGATACCTTTACGACGTAAAGAATCCCCGGATTGCCCGGCCGAAGTTACTTTATGGCGTAAGGAGTCGCAAGTGGTGGTCTTTGCCGGGCAGGGTGACGCCCGCCGCTCCCTCTCCCTGCTCTGGCGCGCGGAGGTCGCCGCCCCGCCGCGCACCGGCCCCGGGCCCAAGCCCCGGCTCAGCGTGGACGCCATCGTGGCGGCGGCGGTCGCGGTCGCGGACGGGGAGGGCATGGCGGCCCTGTCGATGCGGGCGGTCGGGGACCGGCTCGGGCGGACCGCGATGGCGCTCTACACCCACGTACCCGGCAAGAGCGAGCTGCTGGACCTGATGTACGACGCGGTCCACGCCGAACTCCCCACTTCCTACCCGGAGTCGGACGACTGGCGGGCACCGCTCACCGCCTGGTCCTGCGAGGTCCTGGAGCTCTACGTCCGCCACCCCTGGGTGCTCCAGGTGTCCCAGGCCCGGCCGGTGCTGGGGCCGCACGAGTACGCGAACCTGGACACGCTCGTCCGGCTGCTCGGGGCGACGGGGCTGGAGGCGGGGACGGTGCGGCGGCTGGTGGGGACGCTGTTCCCGCTGGTGCAGGGCTCGGCGCGGACGGTGGCGGACGCGCGCAGGGCCGCGACGGCGACCGGGAGCTCCGACGAGGAGTGGTGGGCGGCCCGCTCGGCGGCCCTGACCGAGCTGGTCCCGGACTTCGCGGAGCGCTTCCCGGCGGTGATCCGGCTGGAGCGGGAGGCGGCGCCGGAGTCGTATCGCACACATGACGACCAGGAGGATGCGATGCCGTATCCGGAGCGGGAGGCCCGGGAGACGTTCCGGGTGGGGCTCGAGGTGCTGCTGGACGGGATCGAGGCGGCACGCGCCGGGCGATCCTGACCTTCAAGGCCTGGAGGCCAGGACCACCCGGCGCGCCTACACAGCAGCGACGACTACGGCTTGGGCAGCCCGCAGCCCTCCCGGTCCAGGTCGATCTTGTTGCCGATGCCGATGCACGGGACCATGTTGTACGTCTGCTGGGCGTAGTTGATGCCCTCGCGGACGGTCACCTCGCCGTTCTCGTCGACCTCGCACGGGTTGTTGTCCGTGCACTCCTGGCCACTCTCGTTACCGGTGTTGTTGACGGCGACCACCTTGCCGGTGGCGTCGTCGATCACCGGCGAACCCGACGTACCGCCGATGGTCTGGCACTCCGGGGTGTAGCGAACGGAGTCCTTCCAGGTCCACCGGCCCTCCTTGAGCTGGTGGACGAAGCCGTCGATGTCGCAGCTGTAGGTGCGCTTCCAGTAGCCGGAGGCCACGGTGATGGCGGTGCCCGCCACCGGGTGCGCGGTCTCCAGCTCCAGCGCCTTGATGCCGTAGCCGGTCTCGATCTGCTCGTAGGTGGAGGTGAGTTCGTAGAGCGAGAGGTCGGTGTCGGTCATGGTGCCGTACGCGATCTTGCTCGCCTTCAGCGTGCCGACGCCGGCACCCGAGGCGTTGAGCAGGGTGAACGTCCGCGTGGACGGCCGGTCGACGAGCACCTCGCCCGGGCCCGGGAAGCCGGTCTCCAGACAGTGCCCGTTGGAGAGCACGAGGGCGGGGTCGGTGGGCTGGGAGTCGGGCGAACGGACCACGGAGCCCGAACAGTTGCTGAGTGCGACGGTCCCGGCGAAGGTCACGGCCTTCGCTGCGGGAGCGGTCTCGGTGGCGGATTCCCGCGCCTGTGCGGACTCGGCCGCGACGGCGGGCGTGATGCCCGCCCCCAGGAGCAGGGCAGCAAAAAACGCACCGATGAGAGGCTTGTTCATGTGGGGGGTCCCCTCCAGTGATGCCAAGGACCGGAGATCTTCCGGCTTTTGACATGCGCATGGTGGCGCAGATGTCAGGCCATCACAAGGGGTCACTTCCGGCCACGGCTGCCTCGGCTGCGTACGGTCGGGGGCATGAAACTCGACCTCGACGCCTATTTCGCCAGGATCGGCTGGACCGGGGAGCCCCGCCCGACGGTGGAGGTGCTGCGGTCCCTGCACCGCGCGCACGCCCTGGGGATCCCGTTCGAGAACCTGGACCCGGTGCTCGGCTCGGTGCCCTCCCTGGACCCGGCCGATCTGGAGGCCAAGCTCGTCCACGGCGGGCGCGGCGGCTACTGCTACGAGCACAACGCCCTCCTCGCCGCCGTCCTGCGGCAGCTGGGCTTCACCGTGACCCTGCTGACCGCCCGGGTGACGCTGGGGGCCGCGCCGGGCGACATCCGGCCGCGCAGCCACATACTGCTGCGGGTGGACGTGCCGGACGTGGCGACCCCGTACCTCGCCGATGTCGGGTTCGGGAGCATCGGCGCGCTGCTGGAACCCATCGAGCTCGTGACGGGGGCGGAGCTGTACGACGCTCCGCGCCATCACCGGCTCGTCACGGTGGCGCACGACGGGCCGCTGGAGATGTGGGAGGTGCAGGCGGAGAAGGGCGGGAGCTGGGAGGCGCAGTACGCCTTCACGGCGGAGCCGTTCGAGGGCGTGGACGTCGAGATGATCAACTGGTACATCGCGACCAGCCCCCACTCACCGTTCCGGCAGGCGGTGTACGCGCAGCGCGCCCTGCCCGACTCCTCCCACCGGTCGCTCGCCGGGCTGGACCTCGTCGAGACGGCCGGGGACGGCACGATCAAGGAGCGGCTGCTGTCCGGCCCCGACGAGCTCCGCGAGGTGCTGAAGGACAGCTTCGGCATCCACGTCCCCGAGGGCGCCGAGCTGCCCGCCTGAACCCGCCGGGTGACAGACCCGTGAACCCGCCGGGTGACAGACCCGTGAACCCGCCGGGTGACAGACCCGTGAGCCCGCCGCGTGGCGGACCCGTGAGCCCGCCGCGTGGCGCATCTCACCCGGCCGGGCGGCTCACGCCCCATTTCCAAGCCTTCCAAGCCGCGACGCCGCCCGGACCGGCCGATCCCACGGTCCGGGGCCGGGGCGGCCTTGCCGATGGAAGCCGGGGCGCGGCGGCGGGCGGGACCGGGATCGCGAGGACGGCGCAATCTCCGCGCACCGCGCGAAACGCCGCCGTAAGCTCGCGGACATGCAGGTCATCCAGTCCACCAAGCTCGCCAATGTCTGTTACGAGATCCGGGGCCCCGTGCTGGAGGAGGCGATGCGGCTCGAAGCGGCCGGTCAGCGCATCCTCAAGCTCAACACGGGCAACCCGGCCGCGTTCGGGTTCGAGTGCCCGCCGGAGATCCTTGAGGACATCCTGCGCAACCTCGCCGGGGCGCACGGCTACGGGGACGCGAAGGGCCTGCTCTCGGCGCGGCGAGCGGTGGTGCAGCACTACCAGACCAAGGGGATCCCCGACCTCGACGTCGAGGACATCTACCTGGGCAACGGGGTCTCCGAGCTGATCCAGATGTCGATGCAGGCGCTGCTCGACGACGGCGACGAGGTGCTCGTACCGGCCCCGGACTACCCCCTGTGGACGGCGTCGGTCTCGCTGGCCGGCGGGACGGCCGTGCACTACCGGTGCGACGAGCAGGCCGACTGGATGCCGGACCTGGCGGACATCGAGCGGAAGATCACCGACCGCACCAAAGCCCTGGTGATCATCAACCCGAACAACCCGACCGGCGCGGTGTACGACGACGAGATGCTGCGCGGTCTCACCGAGATCGCCCGGCGCCACAACCTGATCGTCTGCTCCGACGAGATCTACGACCGGATCCTGTACGACGGCGCCACCCACACCCCCACGGCCGTACTGGCGCCCGATCTGATGGTGCTGACCTTCAACGGCCTCTCGAAGAACTACCGGGTGGCCGGCTTCCGCTCCGGCTGGCTGGCGGTCTGCGGCCCGAAGGCGCACGCCACCTCGTACATCGAGGGGCTCACGATCCTGGCCAACATGCGGCTCTGCGCCAACATGCCCTCCCAGCACGCGGTGGCCACCGCGCTCGGCGGGCGGCAGTCGATCGAGGACCTGGTGCTGCCGGGCGGCCGGATCCTGGAGCAGCGGGACACGGCGTACGACCTGCTGACCTCGATCCCCGGCGTGACCTGCGTGAAGCCGAAGGGGGCGCTGTACCTCTTCCCCCGGCTCGACCCCAAGGTCTACAAGATCAAGGACGACCGGCAGATGGTCCTCGACCTGCTGCGGGCCGAGAAGATCATGGTCGTACAGGGGACGGGGTTCAACTGGCCCGAGCCCGACCACTTCCGCATCGTGACGCTGCCGGCGACGGAGGAGCTGCGGGACGCGGTGACCCGGATCGGCTCGTTCCTGGACGGCTACGGACAGCCGTAGGCCACCGCACCACGCACCGGGTCCCGATCCGGGCCCCGGATCGGGCACAAACTTAGACTCGATCCAATGTAGGATGGATACCCAGCATCACCGGGAGGCCATCCATGTACGAGCCGATCCGCACCCCATCGGTCCACAGCCCGGCCGACGACGCGGACTTTCCGCACCGCAGCCGCGAGGAGGAGCTGGACATCCAGCTGGCGGGGCACCTCGCCGCCCTTCTCGCGGTCACCGACGAGCTCGGCCTCGGCCCGGCGGGCGACCGCATCGCCGAACAGGTGGCACGGCTGCGCGGCGCCCCGCCCGCCCGGCACGCCGCCCTGACCGACGCCGCCCCGGCGTCCCTGCACCGCCGCGCCCACGCTCTCGCGGGCCGCGCGCTCGTGGTGGCCGCGTCCCGCGCCGACACCACCGCCGCCATCCTCTCCGCGCAGCGGATGGACGCCCACACGGAGGCCCTCGCCGCCGCCGCGCCTTCCGGACATCTGGTCGGCGCCCACTGACGGCCCCGGTCCGCGTGCCGCCTCGGCGCGCGGACCGGGTGCCACGACGTCCTCCCCCGGGAACGAGGGCGGCCCCCGGAACCGTGAGGGGTTCCGGGGGCCGGAGGGGCTGTCCTTGGTCGGGGACGGCCCCGGGGCTGTCGGCGACGACAGGCCCCGTACCGCGGCGGATCGTCGATTCCACAGGTCAGGGCGGATCTTCGATGGACCCGGCCGCGGAGTTCAGCAGGCGGAGTTCAGCAGATCGAGCGGGCGATTGAGCGGGCGTACGGCGTACGGCGTACGGGCTCAGCCCAGCCGCTCCACCAGCGCGCGGTACTCGTCCCACAGCTCCTTGGGCGTGTGGTCGCCGAAGGTGTTGAGGTGCTCGGGGACCAGGGCGGCCTCCTCGCGCCAGACCTCCTTGTCGACCGTGAGCAGGAAGTCGAGGTCGGCCTCGGACAGGTCCAGGCCCTCGGTGTCGAGCGCGCCCTTGGCCGGCAGGATGCCGATCGGGGTCTCGACGCCCTCGCCCTTGCCCTCCAGGCGCTCCACGATCCACTTGAGCACGCGGCTGTTCTCGCCGAAGCCGGGCCACACGAACTTGCCCGCGTCGTTCTTGCGGAACCAGTTCACGTAGTAGATCTTCGGGAGCTTGGACTGGTCGGCCTTGTCCGCACCCACCTTGACCCAGTGGTTCATGTAGTCGCCCATGTTGTAGCCGCAGAACGGCAGCATGGCGAACGGGTCGCGGCGCAGCTCGCCGACCTTGCCCTCGGCGGCGGCGGTCTTCTCGGAGGCGACGTTGGCTCCGAGGAAGACACCGTGCTGCCAGTCGAAGGACTCGGTGACCAGCGGTACGGCGGAGGCGCGGCGACCGCCGAAGAGGATCGCCGAGATCGGCACGCCCTTGGGGTCCTCCCACTCGGGCGCGATGATCGGGCACTGCCCGGCCGGGACGGTGAAGCGGGCGTTGGGGTGGGCGGCGGGCGTCTCGGACGCGGGCGTCCAGTCGTTGCCCTTCCAGTCCGTGAGGTGCGCGGGCGCCTCCTCGGTCATGCCCTCCCACCACACATCGCCGTCGTCCGTCAGCGCCACGTTGGTGAAGACGGAGTTGCCCCACATGGTCTTCATGGCGTTGGCGTTGGTGTGCTCGCCGGTGCCGGGCGCGACGCCGAAGAACCCGGCCTCCGGGTTGATGGCGTACAGCCGCCCGTCCTCGCCGAACCGCATCCAGGCGATGTCGTCGCCGATGGTCTCCACGGTCCAGCCGGGGATGGTGGGCTCCAGCATGGCGAGGTTGGTCTTGCCGCAGGCGGACGGGAAGGCGGCGGCCACGTACTTCGACTCACCGCGCGGCGGCGTGAGCTTGAGGATGAGCATGTGCTCGGCGAGCCAGCCCTCGTCGCGGGCCATGACGGAGGCGATGCGGAGCGCGTAACACTTCTTGCCGAGCAGGGCGTTGCCGCCGTAGCCGGAGCCGTACGACCAGATCTCGCGGTCCTCGGGGAAGTGCGAGATGTACTTGGTGGTGTTGCAGGGCCACGGGACGTCTTCCTGTCCTTCGGCCAGCGGGGCGCCCAGGGTGTGGACGGCCTTCACGAAGAAGCCGTCGGTGCTCAGCTCGTCCAGGACCGCCTGGCCCATGCGGGTCATGGTGCGCATGGAGACGGCGACGTACGCCGAGTCGGTGATCTCGACGCCGATGGCGGAGAGGGGCGAGCCGACGGGCCCCATGCAGAAGGGGACGACGTACATGGTGCGCCCGCGCATGGACCCACGGAACACACCATCGGCACCCGTGAAGATCTCCCGCATCTCGGCGGGGTCCTTCCAGTGGTTGGTCGGCCCCGCGTCCTTCTCCTCCTTGGAGCAGATGAACGTACGGTCCTCGACGCGGGCGACATCGCTCGGGTCGGACGCGGCGTAGTACGAGTTCGGCCGCTTGATCTCGTCCAGCTTGGTGAACGTGCCCTTGGCGACGAGCTCCCCGCACAGGCGCTCGTACTCGGCCTCGGAGCCGTCGCACCAGACCACCTGGTCCGGCTGGGTGATGGCTGCGATCTCGTCGACCCAGGAGATCAGCTCCTGGTGGTGGGTGGGGACAGTGAGGGGAGCCGCGATGTCGCGCGCCACGATCGCTCCTTGTTGAGGGTGTGTGTTGTCAGGTGCCCCGTGGGGGCTGCGACCCGGATGCTTCGTACCCTTCGATCCCCTGGCGCTCATCCGGTGCCGACCGCACTCATTTGATCATCCGACCGTTTCGCCCATCTGTCCAGGGGGCCTCACACGTGAGCATTGCCACTCATATTCGTTACCTACGGTTGCGTAGGTAACATGCGGATATGACTGACGCCGCTGCTGCCGCCGCGACCACCAGCCCAAGTGGGGTGACCACAGGCCCTGTCGAACTCGACCCCGTCCCCGTCAAGCCCCGGATGCGCGGCTGGCTGCACGCCGGCATGTTCCCCGCGGTGCTGATCGCCGGGATCACCCTGATCGCGCTGACCGACAGCGTCGAGGGACGGATCGCCTGCGCGATCTATGTGGCGACCGCGTGTCTGCTCTTCGGCGTGAGCGCGGTCTACCACCGCGGCACCTGGGGCCCGCGCGGGGAGGCGGTGCTGCGCCGCCTGGACCACGCCAACATCTTCCTGATCATCGCGGGGACCTATACCCCGCTGACCCTGCTGCTCCTGCCCGAATCCACCGGACGGCCCCTGCTCTGGGCGGTCTGGGCGGCCGCCGCCGCGGGCATCGCGTTCCGGGTCTTCTGGGTCGGCGCCCCGCGCTGGCTCTACACGCCGTGCTACATCGCGATGGGCTGGGCGGCGGTCTTCTTCCTGCCCGACTTCATGCGGACGGGCGGCATCGCGGTCCTGGTGCTGGTCATCGTGGGCGGGCTGCTCTACAGCGCGGGCGGCGTGATCTACGGCATCAAGCGGCCGAACCCGTCGCCGCGCTGGTTCGGCTTCCACGAGGTCTTCCACTCGCTGACGCTGGCGGCGTTCGTCGCGCACTACGTGGGCATCTCGCTGGTGGCGTACCAGCACGGATAAGCCCGTACGGGTTTGGGAAAGGGGGCCGGTCACTTCACGTGACCGGCCCCCTTCTCATCGCCCTCGGGGGTGCTCAGCCGCCCAGCTTCCCCGCCAACTCGCCCGCATCGGTGGTCGGCGCGTCACAGACGAAATGCCGGCAGACGTACGCGGTCGGCTCCCCGCCCACCAGCGGCCGGTCCACCAGCAACGGGAACTCAGCCCCCGCGCCCGGCCCTTCGCCCGCCGCGACGACCGCACCCGGGGCCCGGCCCAGCAACGCCGTACGGTGCAGCTCACCGCCGACCGGCCCGGCGACGGCCACCTCACGCGGCCCGTCCAGCAGCGCCTCGGCGACGGCGAGCCCCCAGCCGATGAACCGGGGCGCACGCGGCGCGAGCGCCTTCACCACACCGAGCGCCCCTTCGGCGGCGGTGCGATGGGCCTCGGACCCGGTATAGGCGGCGTACGAGAGCAGGGCCCCCGCCGCCGCCGTCCACCCGGCCGGAGTGGCACTGTCGGTCGGATCCTGCGGCCGCCGGATCAGCTTCTCCGCCTCATGCGCGGTGTCGTAGAGCTGCCCGCCTTCGCCGGTGAACTGCTCCAGCACGACATCGAGCAGGAACCCGGCGAATTCCAGCCAGGCCCCTTCCCCCGTCACGGCGGCCAGCGCGAGAAACCCTTCGGCGACATCGCCGTAGTCCTCCAGCACGCCCGCGTTGCCCCCCGCGCGCCCGTCTTTGGAGGTCCGGGTCAGCCGGGCGACTTCACCGAGATGCACCCGGACCAGCAGATCGGCAGCCTCGGTGGCCCGCTCGACGAGGTCGGGCCGGTCGAAATAGGCCCCGGTCTCGGCGAGGGCGGCGATGGCGAGCCCGTTCCAGGCGGCGACCACCTTGTCGTCCCGCCCCGGACGCGGCCGCTCCTCACGTGCCGCCAGCAGCCGCGCCCGTACGTCGGCGACGCGCCCGGCGTCCACGGGCCGCGCCTCACCGGAGAGCTGGAGAACGGAGGCACCCTCCTCGAAGGTCCCCTCCTCCGTCACACCGAAGTACGCGGCGGCGAAGGCGCCGTCCTCCTCACCGAGCACCTCACGCAGCTGCGCAGGAGTCCACACGTAGAAAGCACCCTCGAGATGCCTCCCTCGCTGGTCCTCACTGTCGGCGTCGAGCGCGGAGGCGAAGCCGCCCTCGGCGGTCCGGAGCTCCCGCACCATGAAGTCGGCGGTCTCCAGGGCGATGCGGCGGGCCTCGGCGGACCCGGTGGTGCGCCAGAGATGGGCATAGACCCGGCACAACAGCGCGTTGTCGTACAGCATCTTCTCGAAGTGCGGGACGACCCACTCCCGGTCCACGGAGTAGCGGGCGAACCCGCCGCCGAGCTGGTCGTAGATCCCGCCGCGGGCCATGGCCGAGCAGGTGTCGGCGGCCATCTGCAGGGCCCCCTCGGACCCCGTACGGGCGTAATGCCGCAACAGGAACTCCACCACCATGGCCGGCGGGAACTTGGGCGCACCCCCGAACCCGCCGTGCTGCTCGTCGTACTCCCGGGTCAGCCCGAGCAGCGCCTGCGCGACCTCCGCCTCCCCCGGCACCCCGTCGCCCCCGTGGGCCAGCGACCGCCCGGCCAGATCGGCGACGATCCGCCCGGCCACCTCGGCGACCTCCTCACGCCGGTCGGTCCACGCGGCACTCACCCCTTCGAGCACCTGCTGGAAGGAGGGAGACCCGTGCCGGGGCTCGGGCGGGAAGTAGGTCCCGAAGTAGAAGGGTTCGGCGTCCGGCGTGAGAAACACGGTCATCGGCCACCCCCCGTGCCCGGTGGCCGCCTGAACGGCCTCCATGTACACGGCGTCGACATCGGGCCGCTCCTCCCGGTCGACCTTCACGGCGACGAAGCGCTCGTTGAGGTAGGCCGCGACGCTCTCGTCCTCGAACGACTCGTGGGCCATGACGTGGCACCAGTGGCACGCGGAGTAGCCGACCGACAGCAGAACGGGCACATCGCGCCGTTTCGCTTCCTCGAACGCCTCAGGTCCCCACGGCCACCAGTCGACCGGATTGTCAGCGTGCTGAAGCAGATAAGGCGAGGTCACACCAGCTAGCCGGTTCATACGGCCCAGCCTCTCACAGCGTCTGCCGCGACCGATGAAACACTGACGCGCCCGCCTCACTTGGCCGAATTGCACATATGCGCCATGCCGTGGAGGGCGACTCCTTCCCTTCCGAGTCGGGCAGCCCGCCATCCCGGAACAGTAGGCTTGGCGCAGCAGCGCCGGACCTGCCGAGGCCTCTCGAAGGAGGTACGCCATGACCGCCGAGATGGTGGCGCCCGCGTGGATGCACACGCAGATCAGCGCGGAGCAGTACGACTCCTGGTCCGAGGAGCAGTGCGCCGGCATCGAGATCGTGGACGGGATGGTCGTCGTGAGCCCGAGCGCCTCCAAGCGCCACAACCGGCTGGCCCGCATCCTGGCCAACGCCCTGGACGCCGCCGCGGGCCCGGACTGGAACGCGGACACGGACTTCGACGTCCGCCTGCAGGACGTTCCCCTCACCAACCGCCGACCTGACGTGATCGTCTACCGAGCGGAGACCATCGACCTCACGCCGACCCGCCCGGAGCACGTGCTCCTGGTCGTCGAGGTGGTGTCGCCCGGCTCCGAGACCACGGACCGGATCGTTAAGGTGGACCAGTACGCCAAGGCGGGCATCCCCTTCTACTGGCGCATTGAACAGGCCGCCACCGGTGTCCCAATCGTGTACACCTACGTCCTCGACCCCGCCACCAAGGCTTACAGGGACGGCGAGATGTTCACCGGCACCGTGAAGGCCACCGCGCCATTCCCTGTCACGGTCGACCTTGCGGCCCTGTGAGCAACTAGGAATCGCCCGCACCCTCGACGCCTCCGACGCCCCGTGGGTTGAGACATGTCCGCAACCGGGGACCTCTGGGCATCGGCCCCCAGCTCGGCCTGGACCGGTGTTGCTTCGGCATTCCGCGTGTCCCGCACAGGCCATGTCGCTTTGGTGGCATCTCTCTTCAGTTGGCTGAACTCGTTTTCTAAGTCGGTTTGCTGCCTGACCAGCAGCGTCGCCGCATGGGTACATCTGTGCACATTCAGCGGTCTTGACTGATCCGACACGAGTACGCAGAGTTAGCGCACGCATGGGGGGGGTGACAGTGGAGTCGCTGGTGGGGGTGCCGAGTGCGCGGCAGCGCTTGTTCTCCGAGCCTCAGCTCGATGACTCGGGTGCAGACACCCTCGACCGGTACAACTGGCAGGCATCGATGGCAGCAGCCGACGGCCTTCGTCTGTACTTGGACTCGCTCGACGGCGATGGACGCCCGTCCAAGGACATCGACAGTCGCATCGTCTGCGAGTTGCAGGAAGACTGGGCAGCGGTCGACGGTGACGCAGTTGAACTGGTCTCGGCCAAGCACCGAGACGTAACCACGGGTCCTTTCACGACGGTCAACGCCCTTGCCGACGCCGGCGGCGTGGCTCACCTCTTCGGCCGTTGGAATGCACTGCACGAGACCGTCACTTGTCGACTCGTGACGACGTTTGGCTTGTCGTCCGACGCGCAGAAGCTCGAAAAGGCCTGGGTGAAGCTGAGAGAGCTTCGCATGGCACGTCAGCCCTTGGACGTGCCCGATGATCACCGCACATGCGTTGCGGACCTCTGCCAGGCCCTGCGGTCGTACTGCAAGGAACTGCCTTCAAGTTGGGCACCAGCCGCAAAACCTATGCCATCTCCTACCGATGCGGAGATCGCGCAGGTTGTCCGATTTATGACTGTGCTTGATGTCGAGGCCGAGAAGCCTCTCCGCAGCCAGCTCGAGTTCGCCGCCGCAAACATGTACGCACGCCCGATATGTAACCGCTTGGGACTGCCGATCGATCCTGAGTCGATTTGGGCAGCTGTGCATGACATCTTCTACGCACGCATGCGCAAGGCAGGACCCATCCCGACAGGCAAGCTGCCCGCCGTACTCGCCTACCGGGTTGGCGCCACATCACCGAACACGGCCCAGTTGGAGCGCTCCCTCCTAAACCGAATCGTCACACTTGACGACATCGACCTGGCGGTCAGGACTGCCATCTCCCAGCCTCACGGCTATCGGCCACTTCCCCGTCTTCAGCGAACCACCAAGCTCGCTGTGAAGATGCAGGCAGGCCAGTGTCCGGACAACAGCATCGAACGAGCTGAGCACCTAGCTCAGGAGTACAGGGACTTCTGGCGTGATGAGCGCAGCGGCAACCCCACCGCCCGAGTGGCTCAAGCACGCCTCGATCGCTACCTCTTGCGCATCAGCGACGAAGCAACCCAAACCACACTCTCAGAAGTACCTCGAGGGCCAGCGTTCTGGAAGGCCGTACAACACCTTCTCGCGGCCTCACCGCCAGCCGAGCTGCCAAACGAGATAGACAGCGAGCTGCTGCTCGGGGGAATCTGCGATCTGAGCAGCCAGTGCAAGGTGTGGTTCAGTGACCGTTTCGACGTAGACCAAGCCATCGAGGCCATCCAGCGAGGACAGGGGCAGATCTCATGAACGACGCCCTGGACCGCGCCCTGCTGCGCGAGGACCTCGCCTATCACCAAACACGGGTCCTTATCCTCGTGACCTCCGTGGCCGGCACCACTGGCCACAGCGGCAAGCTCGATGGCCTAACAAAACTGGCGAAGCTGGACTTCTTGTTGCGCTACCCCGCCTTGGCCTCCACAGTGCTCGACCTGCTTGATCCGCGAGATCGACGTCTGGCTCTGGCCCCTGAGGAACTAGCGGCACCAACCGAGGTTGAGGCACCGATGACTCGATACAAGTACGGCCCTTGGGATGACCGCTACTACGCAGTCATTGGCGCACTGGTAGGACGCGGCCTTCTTCGCTACGCAAAGGGCCGCAGAGGGAGCGTGGCGTTGGTTCCGACGCCGTCGGGTAAGCGACTTGTGGCAGATTTGGCTGCCACAGAAGCATGGGCGGTTATTAAGGAACGCAGCGACGCCGTCGCGGAAGCCTCTGCGGACATGACCGGAAACACCTTGAAGGACCTCATCTATGAGCGGCTGGCCGATCTAATGAACCGCCCACACAGGGAGGTCATTCAGTGACTACTAAGTTTCGCCTCGAGAAGGTAGAGATCCATTCTACTGAGGGGCCTGTGCAGTATCAGTTCCCGTCAGATCTGACAGTCCTGGCCGGTCCCACGGGTGTTGGCAAGACCACGCTTCTCGAACTGATCAAGTGGGGTCTTGGAGGCGACGGCCAGCTAGCCCCCGTCGTAACGGAAAACGTTCTAGACCTCTCGCTTCAAGTCTCGGTCGGTGAAAACAGGTTCCGCCTCTCTCGAAGTCTTGACCCGCAAAAAAGGACAAACGTTCGCGTCACAGATCTCGTGACCGGCGAGCGACTTCGAGATCATCAGGTTAAGTCGGGCGAGGATGGCAGCCTTAACGCTCTTCTCATGACGAGCCTAGGGCTTCCGACTGACATGCGTGCCGCTGCACAGACTGGCCGCAGCACGAAGGCTGGGTCGCGGATTACATTCGCAGACATCTTCACGTACATGTACGTCCCCCAATCAGAAATAAACCGAGACATCGCGAGAAGCCAAGACTCGTATCTCGAGCCGAAACGCAAGGCAGTATTTGAGATCATTTTTGCGCTCGCCGATCCGGAGCTCTTCGACAAGCGTTCGGAGGCGAACACCCTCAAGGGGATGGTCGAAGAAGCCTCAGATCACCACAAGAAGATTCTCCAATTCTTGCGGGACAGCAACACGCAAAGCAAGGAAGAGGCGGAACAGGAACGCGAGAAAGCCCTCGATTCTCAGCGAGAGGCAGAGGAGCAGAGGACACAGCTCAGGGACGATATCGATCCCGTCACCGATCGCGAAACGCAGGCGCTCCGAGACCTGCTCAGCGAGGCCGAGCGAAGTCTCGCTGATGCACGTAGCACGGCGGTTTTTTTCGGCCGGCAAGCAGAGGAGCTCTCCGGCGAACGCCGTCGGGTAAATGCTGACCTGGCTCGCCTGAACCGAATGCGCGACGCGGGCGAGAGGTTGGCACAGATCGAGTTCACCACCTGTCCCCGCTGTATGCAGGCACTGAAAAGCCGCGAGGTGCCCCATGGGCACTGTCGACTGTGCTTGCTTCCGGATGAAGCAGCATCGACGGATGAGCTCGATCAGTACGAAACCGTGCAACTCATGGATCAGATGGAAGAAATGGAAAAGCAGCTGGCCTTCGTTGACCAGCAGACACAGAATGCGCGGCAGTTGATCCTGGATCGCCAAAAGCTTGTTCGACACCTTGAGGCCGCGATCGACACACGAACAGCCAACCGCGTAAGCCCGCGGCTTCAAGCGTACAGCGACATCTCCGAGAAAATCGCAGCCTCGCGGGTCGCGCAGAAGCACTTTGAGAATGTCCTACAGCAATGGGACCGGGTTGCAGATCTGGCAAACGTGCAAGACGTACTCCGGAAAAAGTACGAGCGAACCGTCCGGGAAATCGAGCAGAAAGATTCGCAACTCCAGGAGCGGCGAAGGTACATCGTTGGCGAGATCTCCAAGGAGTTCAATCGCGTTGTATCAGACCTGCAAATTCCTGGAGTTAAGGAAGCCAGCATTCACGAAACCAACTACCTGCCACTGCTTAACGGGAAACCCTTTAAGCAGTTCTCCCGGGGTGGCGGCATCGTAACTGCCACACAGGTTGCCTATTGGACTGCTCTGCTCGCGGTCGCTCTTCGGGAGAGGGACGTCCCCTACCCGACTTTCCTGCTTCTCGACAGCCCTCGCCTTGCCCTGAACGAGGAACAGGATCTCACTTCCGGTCTCTATCGGAGGTTGGTGACCCTGGCCGAGGCAAACTCCGGACGAGTTCAGATAATCGTTGCCGACCACGCTCTGCCAACGGCATACCGAAAGGAGTATGCCGAGATCGCCTTCAGCTACGCGAAGCCAACAATTAGTTCAGTAAAGCACCCTGGAAAGGGAGGCGTTAAGCCGTTGGGCGCTACGACTGATTAAGGGAATCCCCACCGTCTCCGACAGGCAAGTTCATTTCGGGTGAACGAAAATCAAGTCACCCGCCCTCAGCATCAAGCGCCTTCTGCAGGCGGGTGCGGTGGAGATGGACGTGGACGGTGTTCACTGCAACACCGAGGTGATCGCCAATCTCAGTTGCATGAAGGCCAGTTGCCGTAAGCAGCAGAAATGATCTCTGTCTAGCTGGCAGTGCGGCGATGGCCGACTCGATCAAGTGCATCAGGTTGCTGCCACAGGTAGCAGCATGCTGAGGACCAATACGCGCACGACCGCCTTGACCACTGCGGGGCTGCGGACCTTAGTCGATGCCCTTCCGCACATGGTGGTCGCCCGCCCTTGCACAGAACGGCGGGGCGCATCATTGGGTTCGACCTAGCGGGCCAAGGCGGCGAAGTGGTTGGGTCTTACGTTCGTAGCGGTGGAGCCGTCGGACGCCACGAGCCAGGCGGCTCCTTTACCGACTGCGGATGCTGCTGAGCAAGCTGATCAGCTCTGGCGGTTGCAGGGTCTTCCAATCGACTGGACTTGCCTCCGGAGTCACCATGTGATCATAAATTCGCTCACAGGTAACTACGGACTTTTCAACGATGAACAGCAGACCTTCCCAGTCCCTGACGCCAAAAATCTCACCATCAACGAGATCCAGCGGGAAATAAGCGACTGGCCAGCGGCCGAACCGTGCATCTTCCAGCGACCGTCTCATTTGACTGAGGCAGGATGTCACTCCCACCACGGCATGAGGGCCACCTTTGAGTACATCAAAACCAGAAGGCCCGGAATATCGAGCAAATGCCGCCTGCCGCTCAGATCCCTCTATATCCCAAACGGCCGTAAACGCCTGCAAGAGGCGAGAAATTCGCTCATCGAGAATCCTTGCCTTCGTCGATGAGATCTCATCTTGAAAGTTCAGCCTGAAGTCTTCCAGGCCAGTCAAAGTGATATTTTTGTTCTGAGTTACACGAATTGCGCCAGCCTGAAATCCACTCTCGGAAAAAACAAGTCCGCGATCGGCCCCGATGTCATCAACTATCCCCTGGAGGGTGAGAATCCTCTCCTTCGGAACCCTCCGTCCCCAGGCCTTACACTCGACTACCCAAAGGATATCTACCCCAGCAATTCTCATGCGGGCCGCTACGTCGACGTCATGCTGTGCGCGCGCACCTTCGATGGTTTCGTCCACGCGCGTATCAAATCCGAGCTCAGACAAGAACGAGGAAACTTCTTGTTGATATTTCTGCCATTCCGGCGTCCGTGGCAATTGGATACTCCAGTGGGTGCGAGTGACGGGATCGGCGGGCGGGGCAGTCAGCGTTCGGATGTGGTGGTTCAGAAGTTGGCGGTACCTGCCATGGGATGAATTGCGTCCGCGCGCCAGTAAGCCCAGGGCACCTCCACGCTATGGGCGGCCGCGTCACCCCACTTCTTGCTCTTGGCAGCGGACGCCCTACGGGCCGGCTGAGCCAAGGCTGGCCGACCACCGTCGCCGTTGCGGACAGTGCTGTGGGCAAGGGCCTATCGCCCCTCATCCACAGCACTGTCGCGTGAGCCGCAAAATTGCGGCTCCGTGCCCCTACTCCTCAGCTGTGACAGCGGGTCGGCTGCCCTCCAGGCACTGGCGGATGGCGGCGTACCTCTCGGGCCCCCACTCTGGTGAGGCGGCCAGCTCGGCCTCCACCCAAGCGTCGATGCTTGCGACCAGCTGCTCATCGTAAGTGTCCATGTGACTACCTTCTGGCAACACCCCAGGGCAGGACTACCTGGTTGTGTAAGTTCACTGGCACCAGTGACAGCTGGCATACCCGACGCTGAGCAGCACGGGAACATCCCACTTCCTGGCCTCCTCGAACGCCTCGGGCGACCAGGGCCACCAGTCGACGGGGTTGTCGGCGTGCTGGAGCAGGTACGGGGAGGTGGTCTGCGTAAGTCGGTTGGCCATACACCCCATCCTCGCGCACCCTCCCCCACGACACCCGTGCGCCACGGGACGGAGGGCGAACGGGCAGGCGGGGCTGCGCTGCCGAAGCCGGACGGACCGGCAACGGCGGACCATAGGCTGGCTTCAGCAGCACCGGGACTGCTGAGGCTCCTCGAAGGAGGTACACCATGACCACCGAGATGGTGGTGTCCGCGTGGATGCATACGCAGATCAGCGCGGAGCAGTACGGCTCCCGGTCCGAGGAGCAGTGCGCCGGCGTCGAGGTCGTGGACGGAATGGTCGTCGTGGGCTGAACCCCTCCACCCGCCGAGGCGGAGGGAATCCTTCCGTCGTGGGGAATGCGGCGATCGCGCCGTCGCCGCGGAAATCCATTTCTGGTCCGGCAGAGATCGACCGGCGGTCGCACGGAGATCGACAACAGGTCCGGCAGAAATTTCTCATGCCACCTCCGCAGCTTGTGAAAGATCTCCCTTTCTTGAAATGAGAGCGGAATTCATCGTTCCGGCGCCATAATTGATTCATCAACCAGAAGCGCCTTCCTTTGCCCTGTCGCTGTCGGACCCCACCGAGGCGGCGGCAGCGGCGCCCGGGGACCGCTCGACCAGCGCGTACGCGGCTTCGCCCGCAATCCATGACAGGGATTCACATCCACCACAAGCAGCCGAACAATCACACCAGTCACAGCCGACCAGGAGTGTTCAACAAGATCGCATAATGAATTCCTCTGGATCATCCACCGGCGGAGGGGGGCGCACGAAGGAAATTTCCCGCACCCCCCTTGACGGTGGTTCCGGCGCTCTGTAATCGTGCTCGGAATTCGAGTGACGCGGATCACGGGGGGAAAATGTCGAGCAACACACATGCGCGTTTGGCTGCCGAATCCGCCGTGCGGTCCGGGCCCGTCCCCGTCGAACTTCCCACACACTGGTACCACTTTCTGCCCGACCTGCCGGCCCCGCTGCCGCCCGTCCGGGACGAGGGAACTCCGTCGGCCGCCGACATCGCCCGGCAGGTGCGTCCGAGGGCCCTGCTCGACCAGGACCGGCCGGCGGAGCGCTGGGTGCCGATCCCCGAGCCGGTCGCCGACCTGCTGCGCCGGATCGGCCGCCCCACCCCACTGCACCGGGCGCGGGCGCTGGAGGCCGAACTCGGTACGCGGGCCCGCATCTACCTCAAGCGCGAGGACGTCCTGCCGACCGGCAGCTTCAAGCTGAACTCGGCCATCGCCCAGGCCTACTACGCGGCGCAGGAGGGCCGGACGACGCTGGTCACCGAGACCGGCGCGGGGCAGTGGGGGATGAGCGTGGCGCTGGCCGCCTCGCTGGCCGGTCTCGACAGCGAGATCTTCATGGTCCGCTGTTCGCTGGACCAGAAGCCCTACCGCCGCCACTACATGGAGCTGCTGGGCGCCACCGTCCGCGCCTCGCCCTCGCCGGACACCCCCTTCGGCCAAGAACTCCTCGCGCGGACCCCCGACCACCCCGGGAGCCTGGGGACGGCCATCAGCGACGCCATCGGGCACGCGCTCGAACTCGGGCCCAAGGCCGCCTATCTGTCCGGCAGCGGCGTGCCCCATGTGTACCTGCACCAGACCGTGCTCGGCCTGGAGGTCCAGGCGCAGCTCGCGGCGCTCGACGAGCCGGTCGGCGTGCCCGGCCGGGGTGACCACCTCATCGCGTGCTCGGGCGGCGGCAGCAATCTGTGCGGGCTCGTCGGCCCCTTCCTCGGCTCGCTCGGCGACGGGAGCCGCGACCTGCGGCTTCTGGCCGCGGAGTCCTCGGCCGCCCCGCGGCTGACGGCCGGAAGCTACCGGTACGGCCGCTCCGACCTCGCGGGGCTCACCCCCGAGGTCCTCGGGTACTCCCTGGGGCCCGACTTCGTCCCGCCGCCCGTGCACACCGCAGGGCTGCGCAACCACCACAGTTCCGCCGCGGTCAGCCTGCTGCGGCACGAGGGCCTGCTGGACGCGGTGGCCGTCGAGGAGAAGCGCGCCCTGGAGGCGGGACGGCTGGTCCTGCGGACCGAGGGGCTTCTCTTCGCACCCGAGACCACCCACGCGCTCGCCGCGGCCATCGACGTGGCGGCCCGGGCCGACGAGGCGGCGACGGACCCGGTGATCGTGGTGCTCGCCAGCGGTTCGGGCCTGCTCGACCTGCAGAGTTACGACAAGGTCCTGTCAGGGGGCGTCCGGTGAGCGCGCGGCGGCCGGCCGGCCGCTCCGGGGGCGCGGTGCTCGACGGCTTCCGCGCGGCTCCGGGCGTGCACTGCGAGACGACGATGCTCGGCAACATGCTGCGGCACGCGGGCGTCGACGTCCCGGAGGCCCTGGTGTTCGGTCTGGGGCAGGGCATCGACGCCCAGTTCTTCCCGCCCCCGCCGCACGCTCCGGTCCCCCCGATGCTGACCGGGCGCGTCGGCCCCGGCCTCATCGCGGAGCACGCCTGCGCCGCCCTGGGCATCGGCCTGGTCACCCTGCGGGAGGCCGACGACGCCGGCGCCCACGCCCAGGCGGTCGCCGCGTTGTCGGCGGGCCGGGTCGTGGGGGTGACGGTCGACATCTTCCACCTGGACTACTTCGCCTCCCGCACCCACTTCTCGGCGCACTGCCTCGCCCTCCACGGGCTCGACGACTCGACGGCGTACGTGGTCGACACCACACAGCAGGGCGGTGCCCAGCAGCTGCCGCTGGCCTCCTTCGTCCGCGCTCGCGCCTCCGACGAGGGGTTCATGCCGTCGCCGCGGCTGCACTGGCACCTCGACGACGGACCCGCCGGCTCAACGGTGGACCTCGCCCCCCGGATCTGGCCGGCCGTCCAGGGCGCGGCGGCCCGCTTCCTGGACCGCGGGCGGGGCGCCGACCGGGGGATCGCCGCGCTGCGCCGGGCGGCCGAGGAGTTACCGGGCTGGCGGCAGCTGCCCCGCGGCGAGGCCGTGATACCCGAGATCGCGCGGTTCTGGCGGTTCGCGGGGACCGGCGGCACCAACTTCCGCGGTCTGTACGCGGAGTTCCTCGCCGAGGCCCACGCGCTGACCGGCGACGCGGAGCTGCTGCCGTCCCTGACCGCGTTCGCGGAGATCGTCGCGGCCTGGACGGACCTCATCGACCATCTGGGCGGCTACGCCGGCGCACCGGACCGTTCCGCGCACCTCAAGGAGGCCGCCGCCCGGCTCCACGCCGTGGCGGACGCCGAGGAGGCCGCGTTCACGCGGCTCCTGGACCTGTCCCGCGACCGGACAGGGACGGTGTGAGGGCGATGGGCGAAGGGCGTACCACCACGGTGCGGACGGTGTGCCGCATGTGTCACGGGGGCTGCGGCGCGCTCGTGGAGCTGACCGACGGGGTGCCCACCGGGATCACCGGTGACCCGGACAATCCGACGAGCGAGGGCTACTTCTGCATCAAGGGCAAGGCGTCCCTGGACCTGGTCAGAAGTCCGGAGCGGCTCCGGACCCCCCTGATCAGGACCGGCCCGCGCGGCAGCGGGGCGTTCCGCCCGGCCGGCTGGGACGAGGCGCTGGACCGGGTGGCGGACGAACTGCGGCGGAGCGCGGAGCGTCACGGTCCCGAGTCGGTGGTCCTCGGCCAGGGCACCGACCGGAACTACCAGGAGTGGGTCTTCCGGCTCGCGAACGCCCTGGGCACGCCCAACGTGGTGGGACCGGCCCATGTGTGCTTCTACCCGCGTGTCATGGCGTCGATCCTCACGTACGGCGGCTTCACATTCTGCGACTACGCCGGGGACCCAAAGGTGGCCCTGCTCTGGGGCAGCAACAAGCTCAACACGCACTCCGACGGTGTCATCGGCGTCGGCCTCCTGCGCGCTCTGGAACGCGGCACCCGTCTCGTCGTCGTCGACCCCCGGCGCACCCGTACCGCCCAGCGCGCCGACCTCCACCTGCAGTTGCGGCCGGGCACCGACGCCGCGCTCGCGCTGGGCCTCGTCCATCTGGTGATCGCCAACAAGTGGTACGACGCGGAGTTCGTCGACCGGCACACCTCCGGCTTCGACGCGCTGGAGCGGCACGTCCGCCCGTACGGCCCCGGGGCGGTGGCCGCGATCACCGGACTCGCACCGGAGGACATCGAGACCGCGGCCCGGATGTACGCGCAGGCTTCCCGTGCCTGCGTCGAAGCCGGTACGGGCCTCTCGCAGTCCGACAACGCCTTCGACACCCACCGGACGATCGCCGTGCTGACCGCCCTGACCGGGAACCTCGACGCCCCCGGCGGGGACGTCATCTGGGACCCCATGCCGATCGAGGGCCGACGGGGCTTCCCCCGGTCCGATCTGCTCTCGGAGGAGCAGGCGGCCAAACGCATCGGCGGCGCCGTGCACAAGGTGCTCTCCATGACCGGCTGGGTGGCGCCGACGGATCTCCAGGAGGCGATCCTGCACGAACGCCCCTACCGTGTCAGCTCGTTGCTGGTCTTCGGCTCCAACCCGCTGGTATCGCACGAGAACGCGACGGCGACCAGGGCGGCACTCGGCAAGCTCGACTTCCTCGGCGTCGCCGACATGTTCATGACCCCCTCGGCGCGGCTGGCCGACGTCGTGCTCCCGGCCTCCTCCTGGCTGGAGCGCGACCAGATCGTGGAGTTCAACTCCTACCTCGCGGCCCGGCGGCGGGTGACGACCGTGGAGGGCGCCAGACCGGACGAGGAGATGATCATCGAGCTGGCGCAGCGCCTCGGTGTCGGGCAGCACTTCGCTCCGAGCGTCGAGGCCGCGCTGGACGCGAAGCTGAGCGGCATCGGCCTGACCTGGAAGCAGTTCCAGGAGATCGGCCACCTCCCCAACACCAGGCGGTACCGCAAGTACGAGCAGGGCGGTTTCCGTACCCGCTCCGGCCGGGTGGAACTTGCCCACCGGGGCCTGGAGGCGATGGGGTACGACGCGCTCCCGGGCTTCCGTCCGCCGCCCGCCACCACGGACGAGCTGCCGTACGTCATGACCAGCGCGCACAACATCCAGTTCTTCAACACCGAGTTCCGGCAGCTCCCCACCACCTCCCACCGCTACCGCGAACCGCGCGTGACACTCCACCCGCGCACCGCCGAACGTCTGGCGGTCGCAGACGGGGACCCGGTGGAGATCTACCGGGACCCCGGCCGCCCCGGCGTGGTGATGCGGGCCCGGGTGTCCGACGCGGTGGCCCCGGATGTCGTCGTCGCGGACGCGGGCTGGTGGTACCCGGACGAGGACGACGTCGACGCGGCCACCAGATCGTCGGTCAACCGGATCACGGACGGCGACCGCCGTGACCCGTACATGGGCAGCACGATGCTGCGCGGGGTGCCCGTCGGTATGCGCCGGGTCGCGGGAACCGCCGGAGCCGCCGGACTCGCGCATCCACAGCCGTCGCATCCAGAGCCGGAAGGAGGGTCCCATGGCGCGCATCCGGGGCACTGAACGGATCCACGAGACCGAGGTCGGGTTGCAAGGGCCCGAACTCGCTCTCAAATACGACGAGATGCAGCGTCATATCCGCGACCGCGGCTGGCTGCAGGAGAAGGTCGACAGCGTCCGGGACGCGGGCATCGGCTCCGGGCGGGCCCTGGAGGCCGGTTGCGGGCCCGGCTATCTCGGCCTGGAATGGCTGGTCGGGACGACCGGTGACTCCACCCTGACCGGCGTCGACATCTCCCCGGCGATGCTCGACCGGGCGCGGACCAACGCCCGAGCCTACGGGGTGTCGTCCCGTACCGACTACACCGTCGGGAACATCCTCGAACTGCCCTTTCCGGACGGGGCGTTCGACCACGCCTTCAGCTCGGCATCCCTGCACGAGTGGGCGGACCCGGTCCGGGCGCTGCGCGAGATCCACCGCGTGGTGCGCCCCGGCGGCGTGTTCTGCGTCTCCGATCTGCGGCGGGACATCGACCGGACCACCCTCCAGTTCATGAAGGCCAACATCGCCGTCGACATGCGACCGGGGTTCCTCACCTCGGTCCGGTCCGCCTACACGGTCCCCGAGGCCGCCGATCTGCTCCGGCAAGCCGGAATCCGAGCCGACGAGGTGACGGCCGTGCAGATGGGACTGGTGATCGCGGGACGGAAGGAGAAGGAGTCATGACCACCGCCACCCACAGCCACCCCTGCGCCCACAGCACCGAGGCGGGCACGTTCCCGACCGGTCCCGAGTTTCCCGCCGTCTGGCGTGAACTGCTCGCCGAGTCCGCCGCGTGGACCGAGGTCGACATCGCCACGTACCTGCGCACCTGGTGCGGCCGGTCGCCCGCGGAGGTCGCCGCGCGGTTCGCGGGCGTCAACCACATCGGCGTCTACCTCGGCGACTACGCCTCCGACGAGGAGGTGTTCCGCTGGCACTCCTACCTGGAGGGCCTCCAACGCGACGGGGAGCTGACCGGGGTCGAGATGGGCCCGTCGTACATCTCCCCAAGGCAGTACGGCACCCCGGGCTGGTGGCTGTCGGTGTCCCTGCCCGACGGCAGGGTGATCGAGACCTTCACCTGCCGGCACTTCGGCGCCTGGACCGGCAGGCCCGTCACCGAACGCCGGCGGCTGATGTCGCACGTCGCCCTGGAGGTGTCCACGGCCGACGACGTCCGGGAGGTCCTCGCCGGGCTGGAAGGCGGCATCGCGCACGTCGAGGCGATCGCCTACACCGAGGCCGACGAAGTGGGCCACACCTACGGGCACCTGCGCAACAACGTCACGCGGTCGGTGCTGGAGATCGTCCACGACGCCGGTACGAAGGACGGCCCGGCGGACAACGGGAGCGCGGCGGGCGCGGACGGCGAAGGCGTCACGCCCCGGGGGGAGGTCTGATGGCGAACTGGCTGTCCGGCGAGCACTGCGAATCGAGCGCCCTGGTCAACATGTTGCGGTCCCGCGACATCGACGTCAGCGAACCGCTGGTCTTCGGTCTGGGACGCGGCCTGTCGTTCCTCTACTGGCACTCCAAGCAGATGCCGGCCCCGTTCCTCGGCGGCCGCGTCAAGCCCGACCACCTGATCCGCAACGCCACCCGCGCCCTCGGTGTCGAACTGCGCGAGAGCCAGACCACCTCCCCGGCCAAGGCCGAACGGGAACTCGTCGCCGCCCTGGAGGAAGGCGAGGTGGTCGGCCTCAAGCTCGACCGCTACCACCTCGACTACGCCGAGGACAGCTACCACTTCGCGGCGCACTACGTGCCGTGCGTCGGGTACGCCTCCGGGACCTACACCGTCGTCGAGACCCAGGGCCTGGGGGTCCGTACGACCGGCCGGGAGAGCCTCGCCCGCGCCCGGGCGGCGAAGGGGCCGATGAGCTCCCGCAGCCTGGCGTTCCGCCTCGGCGACAGCGCCTACGACCCGGCGGGGCTGCCCGCCGGGTGCCGGGAGGCGGTCGCCGAGACCGCGCACGCCTTCCTGAACCCGCCGATCACCAACATGGGGCACAAGGGCTTCGGGAAGGCGGCCGCCGCCGTACGCGGCTGGTGCGACACCCTCGACGACCCGGCTGCCGCGTTCAGCTTCCTCTCCCACAGCATCGAGGACGGCGGCACCGGCGGCGGCTTCTTCCGCAGCCTGTGGGCCGGCTTCCTCGACGAGGCCGCCGAGCTGACCGGCGAAACCTCCTACGCGGCCGCCGCCGACACCTACCGGGGCCTGGCCGCCGACTGGACCCGCATCGCCCGGCTGGTGGCCGGCGAGTCCGACCCGACGGTGCTCCGGAAGGCCGGCGAGGAGATCTCGGCCATCCTGACGGAGCTCGGGCAGGCCGAACGCGACGCCATGGCGAAGCTGGCGGGCACCCCATGACGACGACACCGACGGACCGCCGGGCGACCCGGACGGAGCGGCTGCACGACGTGCTGGCGGCCCGTCGCCGGGTGGCCCGCCGGGTGGCGGAGGTGGCGTCCCTGGACCGCGAGGGGCTCGGCCGGTGGGCGGAGTCGGCCCTGGCGCGCACCGTGGCCCACGCCCAGCGCAACTCGCCCTTCTACTCCGCCCGGCTCCCCGAGTCCCTGGTCGAGGCCGTGGCCACGGACCCCGAGGCCTTCCGGTCGGTGCCCTTCACCACCCGGCAGGACCTCGCCGCGGCCTACCCGCTCGGGCTGCTCGCGGTGCCGCTGCGTGAGGTGACCCGGTTCGACGAAAGCTCCGGGACGGGTGACGGCAGCTCGATAGCCGCCTTCTTCTCCGCCGACGACTGGGTCGAGAACAACCTCACCGTGGCCCGGCTGCTCTCCGCGGTGCTCGACGGCGGTGATGTAGTCGCCGTCGCCGTCCCGTACGAGCTCGCCGGGGTCGGCCAGGACCTGGACCGCGCCCTGGAGCTGCTCGGCTGCACGATCGTGCCACTCGGCGCGGCGTCCCCCGACTGCCCTCCGGAACGTATGGTGCGGGCACTGCGGCGCTCCGGGGCCACCACCCTGATCTGTTCCGGCACCCGGGCCCTGCTGCTCGGCGAGGTGGCCCGGCGCAGTGGCCTCGACCCGGCCCGGGACCTCGCCGTCGACAAGATCCTCACCGCCGGCGAAGGGGCCTCGCCCGCCAAGAAGGCACTGCTGGCCCGGGAATGGGGCGCCTCGGTCTACTCGATGTTCGGTATGACCGAGACCAACACGCTCGCCATGTTCTGCCCCCGACAGGACCTCCATCTCGTCGAGACGCGGACCTACTTCGAGATCGTCGACCCCGCCACCGGCGAACGGCTGCCCGACGGGGAGACCGGTGAGCTCGCCGTCACCACGCTCGCCGGCCGGGCCATGCCGCTGCTGCGCTACCGCACCGGCGACACCTGCCGCATCGAGGCCGAGCCCTGCTCCTGCGGCTCCCCGCTGCGCCGGCTGCGCCACCGGGGGCGGCTCGGGGACCGTATCGCCGTCGGGCGCGGCTGGGCCTCCCAGCTGGAGATCGAGGACGTCGTCCTCGGCGCGCTGACCCGGCCGCCGTACTTCTTCGCCTTCGATGTCGACGGCCCCGACCTCGACATCGCGCTGCCGCCCGGGAGCGCGGCCGACGGGCTGATCCGCGACGCGATCACCGCGGAGGTGAAGCGGCGGTTCGGCGCCGGTACCCGGTTCGGGGTGCTCGATGTCCCGGCCTTCGAGCACGCGCTGCGCACCTCGGCCAAGCCGACGATGCGGAACTTCCTGCGCACTCCGGGGAGGCGGGCACCGTGACCGAGGCCCCGCTCCCCAGCCGGCTGCCGCTGACCGGCCGCTTCCACATCGACGACACCTGCATCGACTGCCAGCTCTGCCGTGACCTGGCCCCCGACAACTTCGAGAGCGACCCCGACACCGAGACCCACTACGTCCACAAACAGCCCGAGGACGACGACGAGCTCGACCAGGTCCTCGACGCCTACGAGTCGTGCCCCAGCAACTCCATCCGTTACCTGCGCATCTCCACCGAGGAGTGACCGCGATGCCCGCGCAAGAGACCCACGCGTGCCCGGTACCCGCCCTCGGGGCGGGCGCCGGAGCACCGGCCGGCTGCCCCGAGGCCGGACCGCCCCGCAACGAGCTGGGGGCCATCGCGCCCAGCTACGACCACCTCCACCGGATCGACCTGATCGCGGCGGCGAAGGAGAAGTTCCCCACCGAACCCGGCTCGTACGCCTCCACCGTCCGCGCGGTGCTCCAGGCGTCCGAGGTCAGCCTGCTCAACCTGGCCCGGCTCACCGGACGGGCCAGGGAGGCCGTCGGGAGAGGCGACCTCGCCACCGCAGCCCGCTTCCTCCACTGGAGCATGGGCTTCCACCGGCTGCTGCGGGGCCTCGGCTCGGTGTGCCAGGAGGCACAGAGCCTCTACGGCAGCACCGCCCGCCCCGGCACGCGTCTGGCGGACCTGGCCGAGACGGCCGGCTGCGAGAGCTACGTCGACGAGCTGCGCGCCTTCGACGACGAGGTCCGCTGCTCGCTCCTGGTCAGCGACCCGCTCACCGTCCGGGCCACCATCGCGACGGCCGGCACCGACGACGCGCTGTACCGGCTGCTGCACTCCATCCGGATCTGCAGCCACGACGCCACCAAGTGGGAGAGCGACCTCTCCGGAGTGCCGCTGCCGCTCGAAGGGGACCTGAACGAGATCCTCTGCACGGAACTGCTCGCCGACGCGGTCACCGCCACCGAGCTCGCCCCGACGACCCTGCACGGCGAGTTCGTGGCCCTGCACCAGATCCCGGAGATCCTGACCGCGGAGTCCAACGACCACCTGGAACAGGCCGTACGCGACCTGCGCTCGGGCGCGTTCAGCCGGGCCGCGGCGCACCTGGCGGTCTGCAACGCCGTCCTCGGCCCGATGGTCGAGGCGCAGCGCGTCATGGCCGAGCTGCTCTCCACGGGCGACTACCACGGCTTCCGGGAGAACCTGGGCCCGGCCAGCGGCACCCACTCGCTGGCCATCAAGCAGCACATGTTCAAGGACCTCTTCAAGCACTTCTGGAACGACATCGCGAAGTGGCTGACCGAGGACGGCGAGGGCTCCCTGGAGGGCGCCACGCTGGCGCTCGACACCGACCGGCACGCGGACCCGGAATCCTGGCTGCGCCATCAGGTGCTGCACCAGGCGTTCCGGCTCCACCACACGTACCAGGAGTGGCGGCACGAGCATCTGCACATGCCGCGCAACTGCCTGGGCAGCGGCGGCACCAAGTCGATGATCGGCGTCTCCGACGGGCCGGCGGCGGTCTACAAGATGCGGGACGCCGCCAACGCCCAGCACGCGCTCAGCGCGGTGCACCGGGCGCGGGGAACCAAGCTGACCAGCCGCGTCGACGGCTCCCCTCTCGCCACCCTGCTCACCGATCCCGCGTCCGTGGACGCGGAGCTGATGCGCATCGTCGGTGAGGCGACCCGTGAGTACTTCCCCGAGGTCCAGGAGCAGGGATACCAGCAGTTCACGACGGGCGCACCCGAACGGACGCCGTAGGAAGGCCGGGAATGCCGACATCAGATTTCGAGACCGCCGCGCCGACCGCCGCGCCGACCGCCACCCCGGCGGGTGACACCCCGGCGGGTGACACCAGCCCCGGTGACACCCGCCCCCCGCCGGAGCCGGGGGCGCACGACGGCAGGCCGGGCCTGGGGGCCCACGACGGCGCCTCCTTCGTGGCCAGCCTGGCCGACGACCGGGAGGTGTGGGTGGAGGGCGAGCGGGTCGACGTGACCACGCACCCCGACTTCCGGCCGATGCTGCGCACGCTGGCGGGCCTGTACGACCGTCAGCGCTCACCCGAGCTGGGGCGGGAGATGACGTTCCGGTCCGAGGTCAGCGGGCATCCGGTCAGTCTCTCGTACCTGACGCCCAGGACGCCCGAGGACCTGGACCGCAAGTGGATCAACTCACGGCACTGGGTGGAGGGTTCGCACGGCCAGATCTCACGGATACCGGACTTCATGGCCAATGTGGCGGTCGGGCTCCACGACTTCCGGCACGCTCTCGGCGAGGTCGACCCGGTGTTCGCGGAGAACGCCGAGCGGTACTACCTGCACTGCCGCGAGAACGACCTCGTGCTGACCCACGGCCTCGGCGATCCCCAGGTCGACCGCTCGGTCACGCCCGTCCAGCGGCCCGAACTCGGCCTGCGGGTCGTGCACCGGGACGACAGCGGCATCGTCGTCCGCGGGGCCAAGCAGATCGCCACCCTCGCGCCGTACGCCCACGACGTCCTCATCTACCTCTCACCCGCCAACTACCTGCGCGAGGACCCGGCGTACGTGTGCTGGTTCGGCGCCCGGCTCGACACCCCCGGGCTGCGGATCCTCTGCCGCCGCTCGTACCACGGGCAGCCGCACACGCTCGGGTCACGGTTCGACGAGCAGGACGCCATGCTGGTCTTCGACGACGCCTTCATCCCCCGCGACCGCGTCTTCCTGCTCGACGACGCCGGTACCGCGGTCAAGGGGTTCCACGCGCTGAACCGCTGGTCCCTGTACACCGGGCAGATCCGGCTCCACCACCGGCTGCGGGTGATGCTCGGAGTCGCGTCCCTGCTCGCCAAGTCCATCGGGGTCGACCGGTTCCGCGAGGTCGGCGCCCTGCTCGGCGAGCTGGCCTCCTACGTGTCGGTGGTCGATCTCGCACTGAAGTCGATCACCCGGGACGCGACCCGGACCAAGAGCGGCCTGCTCGCTCCGGGGACGACCGCGGCCCTGGACTCCATCGCCGGCCACTTCTCGCAACGGGCGTCGGCGATCGTCCGGCAGATCGGCGCCTCCGGGCTGATCATGCAGCCCGCCGAGGGCGATCTGCACGCACCGGACCTGCGTACTGCGCTCGATCTGTACATGGGCGGACGCGACACCCCGGTCGAGGACAAGTCGCGGATGTTCCGGCTCGCCGGGGACCTGGTCATCGACCGGTTCGGCATGCGGCAGGAACTGTACGAGGCGTGGAACCGCGGTGATCCCGCCCGGGTCCGCTCCGCGCTCTACACCACGTTCACCGATCTTCCGGGATGCGAAGCCGCGGCACGCGTCCTGGCCGACCTGCTGGAGCAGCCATGAACGACGACAGCTCCGTCGAGGGCCACGGCTCCATCGTCCTGGAGGGCGTGACGACCCACAACCTCAGGTCGGTCGATGTGACGCTGCCCAAGGGGAAGTTCATCGTCGCGGCCGGGGTCTCCGGGTCGGGAAAGTCCTCGCTGATCATCGACACGCTGTTCGAGCACTCCAAGTCCATCTATCTCGGCGCGCTCTCCAGCAAGTCCCTCGATCTGGGCGACGGTGACTACCAGTTCGACCGGATCGCCGGGATCCAGCCGCCCGTGGCTCTGCGCCAGCGCGACGGCGGATACAGCAACCCGCGCTCGACGGTGGGCACGCTCACCGGGATCGACGGGCTCTACCGGATGCTGTTCGGCGCCGCGTCCCATCCGGTGTGCCCGGTCTGCTTCGGCCCGACCGGAAGCGACCTGCTCTGTTCCGACTGCGGCGTCTACACCGAGCCGCACTCCGCCCAGCACTTCAGTCCGAACCGGCGCGAGGGCAAGTGCCTGCACTGCGACGGGGTCGGCGAGCTGGTCGGCTTCTCACTCGACCGGATCGTCCCCGACCCGTCGCGGACCCTGAAGGAGATCTGGGACGGGGCCGACTCCGGCACCTTCGCCGTGCCCAACTGCCGCAAGGTGTTCGAGGCCATGGCGCAGGACACCGGCATCCCGCTCGACCGCCCCTTCGCCCGCCTCACCGAGGAGCAGCGCGAGCGGGTCCTGCACGGCAGCGACACCGTCTACTCGATCAAGCTCAGCAAGGTCACCAACGACTTCCGGTTCGAAGGCATCCTCGGCTTCCTCGAACGGGCCTACCGCAACGCCAGCAGCCCCGCACGGCGCAACGCGTTCGCCAACTACCTGGCCAGGGAAGCCTGTCCGGCCTGCGAAGGCGGCCGGTTGCGCACCGAGTCGCTGATGGCCACCGTCGACGGCCGCACCTTCCCGCAGTTCCAGCGGGACGAGCTCACCGACTCGACCGCGCGGCTGCGGGACGCCCTGGCGAAGGGGCGGCTGCCCGGCCAGGTCCGCGAGCTGGCCAAGGAGATCGTCAAACAGTGCGCCAACATCGCGCAGGTCGGTCTCGGCCACCTCCAGCTGCGGCGCCCGGTCGTCACCCTCTCGGGCGGCGAGCTGCAACGACTGCTGCTGGCCCAGCATCTGGCGAGCGACCTCACCGGTGTCATGTACGTCCTGGACGAACCCACCGCCGGACTGCACGACGCGGAGACGGACGACATCATCGCCTCGCTGCGGCGGCTGCGGGACCTGGGCAACACCGTCATCGCCATCGAGCACGACGAGGCCGTGATCTCCGCCGCCGACTGGGTGGTCGAGCTCGGCCCCGGCGCCGGCTCCCGCGGCGGGGAGGTCGTCTTCGAGGGCCCCGTCGCGGAGCTGCTCGACCACCCCGGCTCCCCCACCGCGAAGGCCCTGCACTCCCCGCCCGCCGTGCGGAGGACGGCCGGACCGGACGGGGCCGAGTGGCTCGACGTCCGGTCCCTCACCCGCAACAACGTCGAGGACCAGTCCGTACGGCTGCCGCTGCGCGCCCTGACCTGCGTCACCGGAGTCTCCGGAGCCGGCAAGAGCTCCCTCGTCGCGAGCCTCCACGAGAAGCTCACGGACGCCCTCAAAGGCGCGTCCGGCGATGTCGAGGGGATCAAGCACCTCGACCATGTGACGTACGTCGAGAAGCGCCCCATCGGTCGCTCCAGCCGCTCCACGCTCGCCACCTACATCGGGATCGGCGACCACATCCGGGACGCCTTCGCGGGCAGCGAGGAGGCCGTCGAACAGAACCTGGGCCGCTCCGAGTTCAGCACCAATGTGGTCGGGGGGCGCTGCGAGGCGTGCAAGGGGCTCGGCCTCGCCGAGGTCGACATGACGCTCTTCCGCAGCGAGCACGTGGTCTGCCCGGAGTGCGACGGACGGCGTTTCCAGGCCCATGTCCTTCAGGTGCGGCTCGACGGCAGCAGCATCCACGACGTGCTGTCGATGACGGTCGAGGACGCCCTCGCCTGGTTCGGCCGGCTCGGCCACACCAAGATCGTCAAGGCGCTGCGGGTCCTCGACGAGTTCGGCCTGGGCTACCTGCCGCTCGGCTCCTCCACCGCCACCCTCTCCGGCGGGGAGGCACAACGCCTCAACCTGGCCGGCGAACTGAACAAGCAGCACCGCGGCGGCACCCTGTTCATCTTCGACGAGCCCACGCGGGGCCTGCACCCGGCGGACACCCGCCATCTCCTGGCCCTCTTCGAACGCCTCATCGCCTCCGGCAACACCATCGTCGCCATCGAGCACAACCTGCGGGTCGTCGCCGTGGCCGACTGGGTGGTCGACGTCGGACCGGGGGCGGGCCGCGCCGGGGGAAAGGTCGTCCACTGCGGGACCCCGGAGGAACTGCGCGCGTCCGGGACGTCGGCCAGCGCGCTGCACCTGCGCCGGGCCCTGGAGGGGTCCGCCGCGGCCCCCGCCCGGCCCGCGGCACCGCTCGCGTCCGCCCCCGCGTCCACGGCCGGGCGCCCGGTCCGCCCGGAGCCGGCGGCGCTCCTGCGGGCGGGGGCGGACGATCCGCTGCCGAGCGCGGTCGCCGTCGTGACCGGCTGTGGCGGCGACGCGGCGGACGGCGGGGTGACGCCACGCGGCCTCACCGTCGCCTCATTGACGACGGTCTCCGAGGAGCCCGCCCTCATCGGATTCCTGGTGAAGGCGGCGAGTTCCAGCTGGGCGAGCATCGCCCCCCGCCCGCACTTCTGCGTCAACATCCTCAGCGATGAACAGGCGGACCTCGCACGGGCCTTCGCCCGGACCCGGCCGGACCAGCGCTTCGACGACGTCGCCTGGGCCGCGACCGCCGACGGCTGCCCCCGCATCGAGGGCGCCTTCGGATTCATCGAGTGCCGGGCGGCGGGCGGCTACCGGCTGGGCGACCACATCCTCGTCCTGGGCAGGGTCCTGCGGACCGGGACCGACGGCGACCGCAGGCCGCTGGACCGCGGAGAACTCGGCAACGCCTCCGTGTACGGATGGATGGCGGCCGAGGAACCGGCCGAGACGGGAGCCACCACATGACCTCGTCCGTGACCGCCCGGTTCGAGGCGTACTTCGACCAGTGGCTGGACACTCTGGAGGCCGGCGCACACCGCGGCGCCCCCGGTGGCGCCGACGCGCCCGCGCACCCCTCGGCGCCGGTGCGGTACGGGGAGTGGGAGGGGCCCGACGGCACCACCCACCCGGTTCGGACCAGCCGGCCGGAGTGGATGCTGAACCAGATCGACATCGCCCTCGCCCTGGGCGACCTCGTCACCCCCGACGACGTCGTGATCGTCGCCGCCCCCTACGAGCTGTCCCTGGAGGGCGCGTCCGTCGAGCGGGCCATCGAGTGGCTCGGCGCCTCACTCATCAGCGTCGGTACCAGCAACACGATCTGCCCGCTCCCCCGGCTGCTCGGTCTGGTCCACCGCTACCGGGTGACGACGCTGGTGTGCTCGCCCCGCTTGGCCGCCGACCTCGCCGCGCTCGACGAGGCGGGCGGCGGGCACCCCGCCGCGTCGAGCCTCACCACGCTCGTCACGACCCGCCCGGCCGCGCCCGAGCGGCTGCGTCGGATCGCGGACGCCTGGGGCGCGTCGGCGACCGAGCTGTTCGGCACGCCCGTCCGGCCCGCCACCGCCACCGCCTGCCGGGCCGGACGGCTCCACCTGGTGGCGGACCGCTTCACGGCGCGCCTGCGCTCGACGGCCCCCGGCCTGCTCGCCCCCGGCTCCACCCGGGGAGAACTCGTGCTCGACATCCATCGGCCGGGAGAACCCGCCCCGGTGGCGCAGCCCACCGGGGAGCTCGTGGAACTGCCCCCACCGGGCACGTCCTGCCCGTGCGGCTCGGGCCGGCAGCTCGTCGTCCCGCTCGGACGGGTCGCCGACGCCGTCCTCACCGAGCGGGGACCGATCACCCAGGCGGACGTCGAGCACTGCCTGTTCACGTCTCCGCACCCCCGCGGGCAGGTCACGAGCCGCCCCTCGGGCGGCCGGCTCACGGTCACCTGCGCCCTGTCAGGCGCCGACGGCCGCCATCTGCCCCCGCTCCGCGAGCTGGTACGCGGCCGGTTCGGCACCGCGGTCGAACTCCTGCCCTTCGAGAACGACCCGGCGTCCGCGAACGACCCGCCGTCCGAGCAGGACCCGGCGTCCGTGGGCCACCCGGTGCCCGAGCAAGACCTGTCCGAAGGCGACACCCGTACGAGGAGCAGCTGATGAAGGTAGCGGTCGTACAGACACGCTGGGCCGACGACCCGGCCGACGGGCTGAAGAACGCCCACCGCGCCATCGAGGAGGCCACCGCGTCCGGGGATCCCGACGTGATCTGCTTCCCGGAGTTCTTCCTCGGCCCGCCCTGGTACATGCCGGGCCAGACCCACCTGCGGGGTCTCACCGACACCCGCATACCCGGACCCGCCGTCGACACCTTCCGGGAGCTGGCACGGGGCACGCGGACCAACATCGTGCTCGGCTCGATCGTCGAGGAGCTCGACGACGGCAAGTACAGCAACACCTCGCTCTTTCTCGACCGGGACGGTGAGATCACCGGCCGGGCCGCCAAAGCGCATGTGTTCGGCAACGAGATGGTGGTCTGCCGCCCGGCCGACTCGCTGGGCATCGTCGAGACGGACTTCGGCCGGGTCGGACTCGCCGTCTGCTCCGACTTCTGGGTGCCGGAGTCGATCCGCGTCATGGCGCTGGCCGGGGTCCACACCGTCTTCGTACCGGGTGGGACCCTGCGCCAGAACCAGGCGCTCATGGTCAACGCCCTGCGCACCACCGCGTATCTCAACGGCGTCAACGTCGTGTACGCCAGCTCCGTCGGGCTGGTCGAGGGGCACCGGGAGGGCCGGGTGGTCCAGATCCACTTCGCGGGCACCAGCCTGGTCGTCTCGCCCGAGGGGGTGACCGCACAGGCCGGCAGCGCCCGGCCGCAGATCCTCCACGCCGACCTCGACCCGCCCGAGCCGCGGGGCGACGGCGAACGCTGGATCGCGACGCGCCGCCCCGACGCGTACGCGCCGCTGCTCGGCCCGTACGTGGGCATCCACCGCGACCTCGCGGCCGAGCTGCGCACCAGCCTCGCCTCGAACGAGGCCGACGGGCGGCCCACGGGCGCTCCCACGACGACGGCACAGGCGGGGGCGTGAGGATGATGAGCCAGATATTCGTGGCCCAGTACCGCCGCCGCGCCGACGCCCGGAGCACCCTGGACGCGGTCGTCGGGCTGCTCGGCGAGCGGGTCGGGCGGCACGCCGGGTTCGTGGTGCTCCCCGAGAACGCGTTCGCCGCGCCCGACGCCGGTCCGCTGCCGCCCGCGCTGCGGGACGAGGCGCTGACCCGGCTGGCCGAGCTGGCCCGGC
Source organism: Streptomyces cyaneofuscatus (assembly GCF_033109485.1). Classification (NCBI taxonomy): domain Bacteria; kingdom Bacillati; phylum Actinomycetota; class Actinomycetes; order Kitasatosporales; family Streptomycetaceae; genus Streptomyces; species Streptomyces cyaneofuscatus. Next base: position 2,860,445 of record NZ_CP137002.1, read on the forward strand.
GGCGCGGTGCGTACGTCCTCACCGGCTCCTGGGCCCAGGAGAGCGCGTCCGGGGCGGGGCTCGACCAGGTGGCCCACCTGCTGGACCCGGCGGGCGAGGTCCGGGCCGTCGTCCGGCGGTCCGTCGACGACCGGTCCACCACGGCCACCGGCGACGACTTCCCCGTGGTGGACACCGAGCACGGGCGGGTCGGTGTGCTGCTCGGCCCGGACTTCTGGCTGGTCGAGCCGCCCCGTATCCAGTGCCTCGCGGGGGCCGAACTGCTGCTCGTGGCCGGCTCCACCAGCGGGGTGACCACCGACAGCCAGCACGCGGCCGTCTGGGGCATCGCCACGCTCAACACCGTGGGCGTGGCGCTGGCCGCCGGGCTCGACGCGCCCTCGGCGGGCGGCTCGGGCATCGCGGTCCCCGACGGGTTCCTCGCCTGGGCCGGCACCCGGGAGTCGGTGCCCGGCGCGGCCTGGGACCCGGACCACATCCGCCATCTGCGCCAGCCGGACCTGCGCTTCCAGGAGACCCTCTGGTTCGGGCTGTGGGCCCGGCGGCCGGAGCTGTACGGAAGTCTCACCGGCGGGCAGCGGCCCACCGGCGCCACCACCGGAACGGGAGGCTGACATGCGCCTCACCGGGCTCCCCGAGACCGCGGTGCGTGAGGAGATCGCCGCGGCCCTGGCCGAGGACGTCCCCTGGCCCCGGGTACTCAACTCCATCTGCACCGAGCCGCATCCGGTGGCCGTCGAGGCCGCCCGTGCCGCCGCGCACACGAACCTCGGCGATGTACGGATCTTCCGCGGCACCAAGCGGATCGAGCGCAAGGTGGTGAGCCTGCTCCTGGAGCTGCTCGGCCGCCCGCAGGGGGCGGGCAGCCTGGTCTCCGGCGGCACGGAGGCCAATCTGCTCGCCGTGCTCGCCGCCCGCAGGGAGGCGCTGAGGACGGGCCGGCTGAGCGACCGGCCGGAGGTCGTCGTGGGGAGCACCGTCCACTTCTCCTTCGACAAGATCTTCGCCGCCCTGGGCGTCACCTCCGTCCGGGTTCCCGTGGACGACGGCCTGCGCCTGGCGCCCGAGTCCGTCGAGAAGGCACTGACCGAGCACACCCTTGCGGTCGTCGCCACCGCCGGGAGCAGCGAACTGGGTGTGGTGGACCGGGTCGACGACATCGCCGCCGTCCTGGAACCGCACGGGGTGTGGCTGCACGTGGACGCGGCCACCGGCGGATTCGTCATCCCGTTCGCCCGTGAACTGGGCCTGCCACTGCCGCAGTTCGACTTCAGCCTGGACGGCGTCCGGTCGATCACCATCGATCCGCACAAGTACGGCCTGGCGAACGTGCCCGCCGGGGCGGTCCTGTTCCGCGACGAAGAGGCCCATCAGGCCGACTCGTTCTTCCACGGCACCCCCGCGCACACCACCTTCCTCGGGACCCGGCCCGGCAGCGCGGCGGTGGCGGTCTACGCCGTCCTGGAGCACCTGGGCCGGGAGGGGTTCGTCGGCATCACCCGTACCAACTACGAGAACACCCGCCACCTCACCGACCGGCTCGCCGACGCCGGGTACGGCCTGATCGTCCGGCCCGAGCTGAACATCGTGGTCGTCCGGGTGCCGAACGCCGTGGAGGTGTCGGACCTCCTCGACACCAGGGGCTGGATCGTGTCCACCTCGAAGCGCTTCGAGGACGCCGTCCGCATCGTCGTGACCCGGCACGTCACCCGGGACGTGATCGACGAGTTCGTCCCCGCCCTGATCCGGGCCGACCACGACATCCGGGCGGGGGTGACCGTGCGTTGAGCCTGTTCAAGGGAGAAGGACTCACCCTCGCCGCGGTCCAGCTGCGGACCGACCCGGGGCGGCGCGAGGAGAACCAGGCCCGCGCGGCGGAGCTGCTGGCCGACGCGGCGCGTCAGGGGGCCGGTCTCGCCTGCCTGCCGGCGGCGTTCGCCACCGGGCTGAACTTCCCGTCGATCCGCAAGGACGCCACCCCCCTCGACGGCCCCGTCATGACCTTCCTCGCCGAGCAGGCGCGCACCCACGGGCTGCACATCGCGGCCGGCGTGCTGCTGGCGGAAGGCCGGGACATCTACGACGCCGCCGTCCTCGTCGGCCCGTCGGGGGATCTGCTCGGCGTCTACCGCAGGGCCTCCCTGTGGGAGGGGGAACGGGACTACCTGGCGGCGGGCGAGCCGCTCGACGCCCTGGACACCCCGCTCGGCCGGATCGGCCTGCAGGTCAGCTACGACCTGCGCTTCCCCGAGGCGAGCAGACGCTTCCTCGGCCAGGGCGTCGATGTGATCGTGTGCGTGGCGAGCCTCTTCACCGACTTCTCCCACCACGTCAGGTCGCTGGCGCGGGCGCGCGCCGTCGACAACCAGACCGCCCTGGTCCTGAGCAGCTGCTCCGGGGAGAACCGGTTCGTCGGGATGTCGTACGTGGGCCGCAGCTGCGTCGTCGACGGGCTGGTCCAGGGGGACGAGGCGGATGACGCCGACGTGCTCGCGGAGATCCCGGCGCGCGTCCGGGAGGGCGTCGCGACCGCCACCGTGTACCCGCGCAAGCGGCGCAAGGCCGCCGACCGGCTGCCGTTCCGCGCGGACGCCGAGGCCACCTGGCGCACCTCCTACATCTGGGAGGGACGATGACGGCGCCGGTCTCCCGACGTGACCACGCGGCCGCGCCCCCGCGGGGGCGGCGGTTCGCGCTCTCGGAGTGGCTGGTCGATGTGTTCCGGCTGGTGGCCCTGGACCTCCGGCAGTTCTTCGACAACAAGCTGTACTCCGTCTCCACCTTCCTCACCTCGGTCTCGATGGTGCTGGCGTTCGGCGCGGCCACGGACGAGATGGCGAGCCCCACCCGGGAGGCGGCCACCTTCTTCGACTTCGTCTTCCCCGGCATCCTCGCCTCGGGCGTCATGTTCAGCTGCGCCTACACCGTCGGTTACACGATCATCGTGGACCGCAACCGGCGCACGATCGAGGACCTGATCCTCTCTCCGCTGTCGTACTCGGGATTCCTGGTGGCACGGTTCGCCGGGGTGGTGTGCAAGTGCCTGTTCCAGTTCGCCGCGGTCCTGGTGCTCGGCATCGCCGTCTTCGACGCCACCGTGGAGTCGGTGCCGCTCGCGGCGCTCGCCTTCGTCACCGGGTGCCTGGTGTTCGCCGGGCTCGGGGTCGTCATCGCCACCTTCTCGACGGAGATCTCGTTCCCGGCGGTGGTCAACATCATCGTCATCCCGCTGATGTACTTCGCCGGCGTCTTCTTCCCGCTCGGGAACCTGGGGTGGGTGGGCGAGGTCATGGAGCGCCTCCCGCTCTCGGTCAACGTGGAGCTGTTCCGGGCCGCCACCGGGCAGGGTCCGTCCGCGTCGGGTGAGGCCCTGGTCCTGGCCGTCGGCTACGCGGTGGTGGCCGTCGCCGTGGCGGCGTACGCCTTCAGACGGAGGATCGGCCGTGGCTGACAGAACCGGGAACAGACCCCCCGTACTCCAGGTCTCCGGTCTGGAGTACCGCGTGAGTCCGGAATTCTCCCTGCGGGGCATCTCCTTCGAGGTCGCGGCCGGCGAGGGCGTCGCGGTGATCGGCTCGAACGGCGCGGGGAAGACCACCGTCATCCGGCTCGTCGCCGGGCTGCTCAAACCCCGCTCCGGAACCGTGGCGGTGTGCGGCACCGACGCCCGCCGCTGGGGCCGGGTCAGCCATCACATCGGCTACGTCCAGCAGGCGAAGGAGCTCCCCGACGGTGTGACGGTCCAGGCCTACGTCCGCTACCAGCTCCGGCTGCGCCGGGCCGACCCCGGCCGGGTGCCCGAGCTCCTGGCCCTGGCGGATCTGGAGAGCAGCGCGGACCAGTACGTACGGACCCTGTCGGGCGGCAGCCAGCGCAAGCTCCACATCATCACCGCGGTCGCGCACCGCCCCGACCTGCTGATCCTGGACGAACCCACCGCGGGCCTCGACCCCGGTGCGCAGCAGACGCTGCTGCGGCTGGTGGCGGACCTGAAGAAGGACGGCGTCGGTGTGCTCTTCGCCAGCCATCACCGCCACGAACTCGACGCCCTGGCCGACTCGGTGGTCGTCCTGCACGGCGGCCGCCAGGCCCCGGGCGCCTCCCTGGCCGACATAGCCCGGACCGCGGGCAACCCCCGGCTCGTCCTCGAAACCCACCCGGACGACGACCCCGGGCCGCTCCAGGAGTGGTCCCGCACCCTGGTCGCACGCCACGGCGCGGTCCGGGCCGTCCACCCCGCACGCTCGGGCGCGGACGTCGAACTGGACACGGGCGAGCACCCCCGGGCGCTCGGAGAGATCGTCACCCTCGCCCACGCCGACGGCATCGCACTCCGCGCCGCCTCCTACCACCAGGCGACGCTCGCGGACATCGTCCGCGCCATCGCCCGGCACACCGGATTGGAGAACAGCCCATGAGCATCACCACCACCAGCATGCCGTTCTGGAAGGAATACCCGGAACGGGACAGCGAGTGGGTACGGCAGTACCCGACCAAGCACGTGGCGGTCACCGAGGACGAGGTGTTCACCCCCCGGCAGATGGGGGTCTACATGCACATCCCGTTCTGCAACCGGCTCTGCTTCAGCTGCCCGTACATCAAGTTCCAGACCGAGCGCGACCTGACCCTGGCCTACCTCGACGCGCTGAAGGCGGAGATCACCAACTACGCGAGCCGGCCGTACATCCAGGACCACGTCATCACGCTCGGGTACATCGGCGGCGGCACCCCCACCTCGCTGACCGCGCAGCAGCTCGACGACCTGCTCGGGCACCTGCATTCCAGCTTCACCTTCGCCCCCGACGCGGACTTCTCCATTGAGACCACCCCGATCGACATCACCGAACGCAAGGCGAAGGTACTGCTCGACCGGGGGGTGCGCCGCATCAGCCTCGGTGTGCAGACGTTCGTCGAGGAGGAACTGAAGAACATCGGCCGGCCCAGCGACCCGGAGATGCTCAAGGCGAGCATCCGCCTGCTCCAGTCCGCCGGCTTCGAGAACATCAACATCGACCTCATGCACGGCATCAACGGGCAGACGATGGAGGGCTGGGAGCACAGCCTGGACGTGGCCATCGAACTCGGCGTCACCTGCGTGTCGTTCTACACGTACATGGAGTTCGCCCAGGTCTCCACCAAGCGCCGGAAGCTGCCGCCCGTACCGGACCGCGAGCTGGTCGACGAGATGTTCTTCTTCGCCGCCGAGAAGCTCACGCGGAACGGCTTCCTCGGCTACTACGGCGACTGCTTCGCGAAGCCCGGCTTCCAGCCCAAGTACGGCGAGACGTCCTGGAGCGACGACGTCCCGATCATCCCGCTCGGGCCCACCGCCACCGGTCACCTGCGCGACCACTGGTACTTCAACGAACCCGACCTCGGGAAGTACGTCCAGATCGTCCGCGAGGGGCGCCTGCCCATCTCGATGGGCCGGCACATCCCCAAGGACGAGGCCATCCGCAGGACGATGGTGCTCGGCATCAAGGCGGGCCGGCTCAACCGCGAACGCTTCATGCGGCTGCACGGCGTCAACTTCCTGGAGATGTTCGCCGACGAGATCGCCGACCTGGTCGAGAAGGGGCTCGTCACGGCGGACGCCGACGGCATCGAGGTGACCGGCCCCAAGGGCTGGTACTACCTGGACAACATCTCCAAGGCCTTCTACTCCCCCGAGTTCCGCCGCTATCCGCAGCACCTCGGGGCCGACATCACCGGGTTCATCTCCCCGCAGCGGTCACTGCCGCTCGAAATCGTCAACTCCGGATCCCAGGGAGGCTGCCATGACCACTGAGGCACCGCTGCTCGACCTCGCCGAACGGGTCCCGCTGGACCGGCCGCACGACGACATCGAAGCCGTACGGGCCTACGACCTCGGCATGCGCCGCTCCGCGCTGATGGCGTACAAGCGCCCCACCGAGCGCATCCTGGCCGCCTACCGGGAGGGCATGAGCGACTTCGTCGACATCGGGTTCAACACCGGGCTGCTCTCCCTGCACGTCGCCGGCCGGCTGCCCGACGTCGCCGTGTCGGGGGTCGAGGAGTTCGCCAACCTGGTGGACGTCGCCGAGGACAACCTGACCCTGGGCGTGTGGGCGAACATGGCCGGCGACGTCGAGTTCGAGCAGTCCAAGCTCAGCCGGCTGCCGTTCCCCGACGACTCCGCCGACATCGTCTACTCCTTCTCGTCACTGCACCGCTGGCGGCGGCCCGTGGAGACCCTCCGGGAGGCCGCGCGCATCTGCAAACCCGACGGCACGGTCCTCATCGAGGATGTGAACCGGCTGGCCGAGGAGGGCCACATCACGTTCATCCTCCAGTTCGTCAAGGAGGGCGGCGAGCAGTTCATGCGCTCGCTCAAGGCCGCCTACTCCCCCGGCCAGGCCCGCGACCTGCTGCGCGAGGCCGGACTCGACGACTGGCACGTGGCCGAGGAGGACCTGGGCCTGGTGATCTCCAACCGCCCCGTCACCCCGGTGAGCATGTGATGGGCCGCCCCACCAGGATCGCGGTGGTCCAGATGGAGTCCAAGCTCGGCCGGGAGCCGGCCAACCTGCGGCGTGCCGAACGCCTGGTCCGGCAGGCGGCGGCCGAGGGGGCGCACCTGGTGTGCCTGCCGGAGGCGTTCCTCACCTCGGGCAACATCCTGGAGGTGGCCGACGTCGCGGTGCCCATCCCGGGCGACGCCACCGACCGGCTGTGCGCCCTCGCCGCCGAGGAGGGGGTCCACATCGTCGCCGGCCTCCTGGAGCGCGGCGAGGACGGCGCGTACTACAGCACCTCGGTCCTCGTCGACCGCTCCGGCGTACTGCGCGGCACCTACCGCCGGGTCCACCGCCACGAGCTGGAGAGCCGCTACCTCGCCGGCGGCACCGTCTACCCGACGTTCGATCTCGACATCGGGCGGATAGGCCTCATGCAGGGCTACGACGTGAACTTCCCCGAGGTCACCCGGGAGTACCTGCGCCGCGGAGTGGACATCGTCGTCTGCTCCGCGCTGGTGCCGGACATGTTCACGTACGTCGCCGACATGCGGCTGCCGGTGCGGGCCGTCGACGGGGAGTGCGTGCTCGCGTTCGCCTCCGGCATCGGCAACAACCTCTACGCCGGCTTCGGCTACATGGGACGCAGCCAGATCCTGGCCGACCCGCTCTTCCTGGAGTCCGAGCGCTTCGACTTCGAGGACGGCGACGAGCGGATGCTGGTCCTCCCCGAGGGCGAGGGCGTGGGCGTCGTGGAGATCGACCTCGACCGGATGCGCCGCTACCGGGAGAAGGCCACGCTCCGCCACGACCTGGAGCCCGGCACGTACTGGCAGTCCGTTCCCGACGCCACCACCCCAGCACCTGGACCAGCCACGGCGTCCAGCCAGACGTAGGAGCATCCGATGCGTGTCCTGCTGATCTCCACGAACAAGATCCGGGTACCCCGGCCCGCCCTGCCCATCGGAATGGCCTACATCGGCGCCGCCGTCAAGAAGGCGGGGCACGAGGTCGACGTACTGGACCTGTTGTGGGAGTCACGCGAGCTCAAGGCCGTCCGCGAGAAACTCACCTCCACCACCTACGACGTGGTGGGCATCGCGGTCCGCAACCTCGACAACCTCACCTTCGTCGACCCGATCTTCTTCGGCCCCCTCACCGAGAAGATCGTGCAGTGCGTCCGCAAGTACACCAGCGCCACCGTCGTCCTCGGCGGCTCCGGCTTCTCCGTCGAGCCGATGGCGTTCTTCGAGTACGCCCAGCCCGACTACGGCATCGCCGGCGAGGGCGAGGTCGGCATGGCGCAGCTGCTGCAGTACCTGGAGATCGGCGGGGCGCGCGACGACATCTCCGGGCTCTGCTACGTCAACGAAGAGGGGGAGTTCGTCCACAACCCGCCCAACACCGGCTTCGATCTGGGCGCCCTGGAGCCCGACCGGTCGCTGTACGACCCCCGGTACTTCGAGGAGGGGGTGTCGGCCGCGTCCGACCTCACCCGGGACACCCAGCCCGCCATCGAGACGCTCCAGACCAAGCGGGGCTGCAAGCTCTACTGCTCGTACTGCATCATCCGTAAGACCGAGGGCAAGGGGAACCGCTTCAAGGACCCGGTGGCGGTGGTCGACGAGATCAAACGGGCGATGTTCGAGAACCCCGAGGTCAAGGAGTTCGAGATCGTCGACGCGACCTTCAACTTCCCGCTCGACTACGCGGCGGACGTGTGCAACGAGATGGTGAAGGCCAAGCTCGACGTCCCCTGGTACTGCCAGCTGACGCCCAACGCGGTGACCCCGGAGTTCGTCGAACTGCTCGCCGCGGCCGGCTGCATCCGCGTCGACCTCGGCACGGACGCGTTCACCGACGAGGCGCTCTCCGACCTGATGAAAGGCTTCGACCTCGCCCGGGTCGTCGAGGTCGACCGGCTGTTCACGCAGAGCAGCATCGAGCACACCCACTGCGTCTTCCTGGGCGGTCCGGGCGAGACCTCCGCGGCGCTGCGGGAGTCCATCACCTTCACCGAGCGGTACCTCAACCCCGCCCAGATCTACGCCAACCTAGGCATCCGCATCCTCAGCGGCACCAAGCTGCTCAAGCAGGCGGTCAAGGCCGGGATCATGGAGCAGGGCCAGGGCACCTTCGTCCCCGCCTACTACGTCGAACCGGAGATCCTGCGGGACGAGGACACCCTCGACTACGTCCGCAACTCCTACCTCAGCCACCGCAACTGGTACCTGTGGTGGGGGCTGCGCGGCCAGAACCTGCAGGGCCGCGCCCAGCATTCGGCCGACACCGTCGCCGAGATGAAGCGCGAGTACGCCTATGTGATGGCCGACAAGCCCCGGCTGCGGCCCGCGCGGCCGAAGGCGAAGCCGGTGGCCCTCACCCTGGGGACGTCCGTATGAACCCCGAGGCCGCCGCGGCCGAGTTGCGGCAACTGCTGGCCGACCGGGCGGACCCCGGGTTCGCCGTCTCGATGCAGCGCTACTTCCGCACCGCGGTCCCGGCGCTCGGGGTGAACAACGGCGCGGTCACCGGCCTGGCCCGGTCCTGGCTGGCCGAGCGGCCGGACCTGTCGCCCGTGGACCGGCTGGCGATCGCCCACACCCTCGTCGAGCAGTCGAAGCACCACGAGGAGACCCTCGCGGGTTACGCCCTTCTGTACGGGATCGCCGGACGCCGGCTGGGCGGGGAGCTCCTCGACCACGCCCGCGTCTGGCTCGACCTCCATGTGACGAACTGGGCGCAGTGCGACGACCTGTGCCTCAAGCTGCTCCACCCCTACCTCCTCGGTCATCTCGACGAGATCCCCCGCACCCGCGAGTGGCTCGACGGCGGCCCGTGGGCGAGACGGGCGGCGAACGTGGCACTGGTCAAGCTGGTGCGCCGCCGGGTGGGCAAGGAGGTCTACGAACTGCCGCTCACGCATGTGTTCGACAACTGCACGGTGCTGATGGCGGACGACGAACACTACGTCCAGAAGGGCGTCGGCTGGCTGCTCAAGGTCACCGCACGGGAACACCCGCGGGCCGTAGGGGAGTTCCTGAGAGCCTGGCACCCGCGGATGCGGCGCGACACCTTCCGGTACGCCCTCGAAGGAATGGGCGCCGACGACCGGCGTGCCCTCATGGCTCTCTACGGAGGTGCGCGCGCATGAGCGACGGCAACGGCTATGTGCACCGGGCCGGTATCCACAGCGAGAGCGCCTGCCAGCGCAACGTCCTGGCCGCCCTCGGGCACGACATCGACGAGCACGTCGTGTTCGGCCTGGACGGCGGCTTCGGCTTCTCGTACTTCCCGACCCGGGGCAACACGCCCGACATCATCGTGGGGAAACAGGTGGTCATGCCGCTCAGGGCGGCCCGGCTCCTCGGTGTCGCGGTCCACGCGCACACTCCGCGGTCCGCCGCGGGGCTGGCGGAGATCCTCGGCACCGTACCGGCCGCCACCACGCGGGTCGACATCGGACTCCTGCCGTACTGGGGTCTGGCGGGCCGGGCCTCCTTCGGCGGGTACTTCGTCAACGTCGTCCGTGCCACCGGACAGGGCGAGTTCGAGGTCTCCGACCCGGCTCGCGACAGCACGGTGCTGGTCCGCGCCGACGACCTCACCGCGGCCCGGGGCAGTCGCAACTCGCCGCCCCTGAACCCCAACTGGCGGGTCTACACCTTCGGTTCGCCGCGCAACTCGCCCCGGCTCGACCTGGTCGCCCCGGTCGCGGTGTGTACCCTGAGCCGGGAGGTCCTCAAACCGGGCAGCCGGAGCCTCGGGATCCCCGCCATGAAGGTCCTGACGGCGACCGCCCCGTCCTGGGCGACCACCAAGCGGGGCGAGGTGGAGGACGTCGACCTCCAGGGCAACGTGATCACCACGACCGCGCTGGCCCGTCAACTCCTGCACCTGGGACGGCAGATCGAGTCCTTCGGCACCGGGGGCGGGATGTTCCGTCCCATGATCGCGCGCTTCCTCACCACCCTCTTCGAGCACTGCGACAACCCCGGGTACGCCGAGGCCGCCGACCTCTTCGAACAGAGCGCGGAGCACTGGACCGGGCTCGGGAAGGCGCTCCTCGCCCGAAGTGCCTGCGCCGACGACTCCGAGCTGGCGGGGCTCGTCGACGCGGTCGTCACCTCGGTGCGCGCGTCCATGGAGCTGGAGAAGCGGGCCCTGGCCGGACTGACCGCCATCCAGGGGAGAGGCTGATGGAGACGGACGAAGCGGTCCTGCGGAAGGGCCCCGCGGAGTGGAACGCGTACGTACGGCTCCGCAAGGCCGAGGGCGTACGCGCGGACCTCCGCGACGCGGACCTGTCGGGCGCGGACCTGAGCGGGGCGGACCTGACACACGCCGATCTGCGGGGGGCCGTGCTCACCGGGTCGTACCTGATGTCCGCCGATCTGCGCGGGGCGGACCTCGACGGCGCCGATCTGAGCGAGGCGTACCTCATCCTGGCGGATCTGGCGAACTCCCGGCTGGTCGGCGCGGTTCTGGAGGGTGCGGACCTCAGCGGGGCCGACCTCACGGGGGCGTGTCTCGATCCGTCGTTCGCACGGTCGCAGGTCATCTCGGACATCCTCACCATCTGGCCGGACTGAGCGGCCCTCGCGGCCGCCCGCCGCGCTCACGCCCGTCTTCCCCGGCCCGTCCTCCCCGGCCCGCCACCCCGGCCCGTCCACAGACAAGGAGTTCCCCATGATCGTCCTGGGCTACAACGGATTCGGTAAGGCCGCGGAACTCTTCGCCCGGCTCTACCGGGCCACCGGCATCGACCGCCATCTGCTGTTCGGCCACGACTCCGCCGCGGCCCTGATCGTCGACGGCTCGCTGGTGGCGGCGGTGGAGGAGGAGCGCCTCAACCGGGAGAAGAAGACGTCGAAGTTCCCCTCGAACGCGCTGAACTGGTGTCTGGAATCGGGGGGCCTCACGCTCGACGACGTCGACGTGTTCGCCTTCTCCTGGCAGTTCTCCGACGACGTCATGGGCCGGATGATCGCCGAGATCACCGAGGACGCGTCGGCGAGCGCGGCGGAGAAGCTCTCCCGGCTCGGCCGGCTCGCCGAGACCCACGCGGCCCTGTTCGGCCGGGAGGCGATCCTGGCCGACTTCCACGAGCACACCGGTCACCACCTCGACCCCGGCAAGCTGACCCAGGTGCCCCACCACCTCGCCCACCTCATGACCGGCTACCACCTGGCCGGCGGCCACGACACCGCCTTCCTGGTCAGCGACGGCCGCGCCGAGTGGCTGTCGGCGATCGCGGGCGAGGTCCGGGGCGGCGAGATACGGATCTTCGACGAGCTGAGCATCGACTCCCGGCACTCCCTCGCGATGCTCTTCTCGGTGGTGACCCGCTACCTCGGGTTCGTACCGAACAACGACGAGTACAAGGTCATGGCGCTGGCCGGCTACGCACCACCCCCGCAGGCCAATCCCCTGCTCGACCACGTGGTCACCGTGCGGCCCGACGGCACCTACGAGATCCCCTACCCCGCGAGCGCCGTGCCCGCCTACTACGCGCTGTTCGACCGCGTCTTCGACGGCGCCCCCGACCGGCGCGAGGACTTCGCGTTCCGCGTGCGCGTCGCCGGTGCCGCGCAGCAGATGATCGAGGTCCTGACGGCCGCGCACCTGGGCGCGGTGGAGCGCCGCAGCGACGAGTCCCGGCTGGTCTTCGAGGGCGGGCTCGCCCTGAACTGCGTGAACAACACCAAGCTCCTGGAGGGCTCCCGTTTCACCGCCATGGACGTCAGCTTCGGCGCGTCCGACGTCGGGGTGGCGCTCGGTGCCGCCCTGTACGCCTCCCGGGAGGCCGGTGACACACCCCGTACGGGCAAGTCTCCCTATCTGGGGCCGGAATTCAGCCGTGAGGACATCCTCGCCGCCCTCGACAAGTTCTCGCAGCAGGTCGAGTGGCGGGAGGTCGAACCGGGCCGGGTTCCCGCCGAGACCGCCGCGCTGCTCCAGGACGAGAGCGTCGTCGGCTGGTTCCAGGGCCGGATGGAGTACGGGCCGCGCGCCCTCGGCAACCGCAGCATCCTCGCCAACCCGCGCTTCCCCGGCATGAAGGACCTGATCAACGAGCGGATCAAACAGCGCGAACCGTTCCGGCCCTTCGCACCCGTCGTCCTGGAGGAACTCGCCCCTGAGGTCTTCGAGACCGGCAAGAAGGACGACTCGCCCTACATGACCTTCGTGTTCCCGGTGCGTCCCGCGTACCAGGAGCTCATCCAGGGCGCCTGCCACGTGGACGCCACGGCCCGCATCCAGACGGTCACCGACGAGAGCAACCCGCAGCTGGCACAACTGCTGCGCCGGTTCAACGAGTTGACCGGAGTGCCCTGCCTGATCAACACCTCGTTCAACGTGGCCGGGGAGCCGATCGTCTGCTCACCGGTGGACGCGCTGGCCTGCTTCCTGAACACGGACATGGATCATCTGGTCCTCGGCTCCTTCCTCGTGCGGAGAACGACGGACTCCTGAGGGCCCGTACAGGTGGTCGGCGCGGTGCGTCCGTACAGGGTTTCGAGCGCACCCCCTTCGGGGCGGATCCGCGCACAGCCCCGCCCTCCGGAAAGGGGCGCGTGACATCCTGAGGATTCCCCCTACGGTGGTGGCCGAACCAGCTTCACCGGTGCGGTCATCGGCTCGGACCCGTGCCCGCCGCCGCCTGTCGTCTCCCGGGAGCGGAGTCCTCACCCCATGCAGAACTACGACGTCAAGAAAGATCTGCGGAGCTTCTTCACCGCGAAGAAGGACTTCGAGGTCGTCGACGTACCCGCCATGAACTTCCTCATGGCGGACGGCGAGGGCAGCCCGAACACGTCACAGCTCTACAAGGACGTCGTCCAGGCGCTGTACGCCACCTCCTACGCCGTCCGCGCCCTCGCCATCGAGCAGCTCGGCAGGAAACACACCGTCGGGCCGCTCGAAGGGCTCTGGTGGTCCGACGACCTGAGCGCCTTCACCACCTCGCGCGACGAGGACTCCTGGCGGTGGCGCCTCATGATCGTCCAGCCCGAGTGGATCACCGACGAGCTCTTCGCGGAGGGGCTCAAGCGCGCGATCGACAAGAAGGACCCCGCCGCCGCCCACCTGGTCCGCTTCGACGCGTTCCACGAGGGCCGCTCCGTCCAGGTCCTCCACATCGGCCGCTACGACCAGGAAGCCCCCACCATCGCCCGCATGCACGACGAGTACATGCCCGAACACGACCTCAAACCCCGCGGCACCCACCACGAGATCTACCTCTCCGACGCCCGCCGCACCGACCCGGCCCGCCTGCGCACCATCCTCCGCCAGCCGGTCGAACCGACGGACGCCTGAACCGGACCGCAAGCCCCCGGCCCCGACCCGGCGGGCGGCGGCGACATGGCCGACCGAGCCCGCACCCCCTTCCTTGACCGTCCCCTTGCCCGGTGGCCCTCGCGTCGAGACGTCGTACGCAGGACACTTGGTCCTGCCGCCGGAGTCACCGACGCCCGGCGCGGGACGACTTCGGACGCGGCTCTCGGAGGGGGACACACATGCGGGACAGCCATCGGGCGGACGGCGAAAGGCTGTTGGTGCGGGCCGTGGAGGAGGAGGCGCGCCGCACGGGCGGCCGGAGCGACTCCGGTGTGCTGCTGGCGCGGGCGCGGGCGGCGTTCGACACCATCGCGGCGGGCGCGAGCGAGGAGTACGCCGCGTACACACAGGCGCTCGACGCGGCGGCGGCCGGTGACCGGCCCCTGGCGGAGCGGCTCAGCCGGGAGAATCTGTCGACGCCCCTGCTGGTGACGGGAGTTGCGGCCGTCGCCGCGTTCGGGGCGGACCTGGCGTTCGGCACGGCCACCGGTCCCGCCCTCGGCGCGGGCGCGGTCGTCGCGGTGGCCGGCGCCGCGACGACGGTGGCGAAGGTGACCGCCTCGCACTGGCCCGCCGCCCACCGCCGCGCCGCGGCGGCCGGACAGCCGGGCGGCGCCGAGCAGTTGCGCCTCCAGTGGCTGACCGCGCTGGAGGTACGGGGCATCCGCCCGTACCTCGACCAGCAGCGGATGCTGACCCCCGCCACCCGCACCCCGAAGAAGCAGGCCGCCCCGGTGGTACGGCAGTTGCGCGGCGGCGACCGCAGTGCGGCGGCCCGCACCCGGGTGGTGCTGGAGCAGTCCTTCGGCCAACTGCCTAGTGTGGACGGACCGTTCACCGGACGCCGGGCCGAACTCGCCAAGGTCGCCCAGTGGGTGCACGCCGCACGCGCCGCCACGCAGACCCGGCCGGTCGTCGTCGTGCTGCACGGCGAGCCGGGGTCCGGGCGCACCACGCTCGCGGTGCGGGCGGCGCACGCGCTCAAGGACCAGTTCAAGGGCGCCTGCGTGGTCGACCTGCGGGGCCAGGTCGGCGGGGAGGGCCCGCTGCCGACCCGGGACGCCCTGCTGCACCTCCTCAACCGCCTGGGCGCCCCCCGCGAGCAGCTCCTCTTCCGGGACGGGACCACCCCGGGGGCCGCCGGCGGTACGCAGCCGCAGCCGTACGGGAAGTCCGCCGCCGAGCAGCATGTGCGGCGCCTCGGCGAGCTGTACCACCAGCACCTCACCGGCACCCCCGTCACGATCGTCCTCGACGACGCGACCGACGCCGAGCAGGTCCGCACCCTGATCCCGGAGCGCTCCGACAGCCTGGTGATCGTCACCGCCCGGGAGCCGCTGGAGCTGCCGGAGGGCGTCCCGGCCTGGGTCCACCACCTGCCGGTCGGCCCGCTGGACGCGGCGGGCGCCGAGGAGCTGCTGCGCGAGGTGGCCGGGGGCGAGGAGGCGGGGCCGTACGACTACCCGGCCACCGACGCCGTCGTGGAGCTGTGCGGCGGGCTGCCGCTGGCGCTGCGGGTGGCCGCGTCCTCGCTCGGGGAACGTACGCGCAGCGCGCTCGCGGAGGATCTGCGCGCGTACGGTCCGGTCTCCCCGGTGGACCGGGCCCTGTGGCTGCGCTACACCGACCAGCACGAGGCGGCCCGCCGGCTGCTGCGGCGGCTCGCGCTGGCGGGCCGGGCCAGCCTCGGCGCCGCGGCCGCCGCCGCCCTGCTGGCCGCCGACGAGCAGGAGGCCGGGCGACGGCTGGAGGAGCTGACCCGGGCCGGGCTGCTCACCCACGTACGGGGCTCGCGCTACCGGCTCCACGACCTCGTCCGCGGCTTCGCCCTGGCCCGGCTGCTCGACGAGGAGGAGCCCGCGGAGCGGGCCGCCGCCCATGAGCGGCTGCTGACCAACTACGCCGAGCTGGCGAACGCCGTGATCCGCATGGTCGACGGGAAGATGTCGACCCGGGCCGGCCAGTTCGGCGCGCACGGCTTCGGCTCGCTGGACTCGGCGCTGCGCTGGCTGGACGACGAGTCCAGCTTCATCACCTCCGCGCTGCGCCACAGCGAGGGCGTCGACCAGTCCACCGTCCTGAACCTCCTGGGCGCCCTGTGCGACTACTGCCTGCTGCGCGGCGACCTCTACCGGCTGGGCGAGATCAGCGAGCTGACCCGCTCCGTCGACCAGGGGCTCCTCGAGCGGTCGGTGCAGTGGCGTACGGGAATCGCGGCCCGGCAGCTCGGTGAGCTGGACAAGGCCCGCACCACGCTCTCCTCGGTGGTCGGCCTCTACCAGGAGGCGCACAACGACGCGGGCGCGGCGCTCGCCCTCTGCTCGCTCGGCATCACCCTGCACCACCAGGGCAACCTCACCGAGGCCGCCGCACGGCTCGGCGAGGCGCTGGAGCTCCAGGCCTCCGACGCGCAGGCCGAGGACCGGGCCTGGACCCTGCACGCCCTGGCGGCGGTCGAGCGCGACCGGGGCAACCTGGCCCGCGCCCTCACCCTGCTGGACACCGCGCTCGCCCTGCACCGCGAGGGCGAGTCGCTGCACGGGGAGGCCTGGACGCGCTTCCAGCTCGGCCAGGTCCGCCTGCGTACGGGAGAGGTCGCGGCGGCCGAGGAGGCCCTCTCCACCGCCCTGGAGCTGTACGGCCGCACCCGCGACGGCCGCGGCGAGGCGTGGGCCATCACCCAGCTCGCCCGCGCCCGGCTGCTGGACGGCGACCCGGGGGCCGCCCTGGAGCAGCTCCGCGACGCGCTGGCCCGGCACCGGGACAACGAGGACGCGCGCGGTGAGGCGTGGACGCTGTACTACCTGGGCCAGGCGCTGGAGGAGGACGGCGACGCGGTGGAGGCCGTACGGGAGCTGGAGCGGGCCCGGACGATGTTCTCCCGGATGCGCGACGTGTACGGGCTGGCCTGCGCCCGCCACCACTCGGGCCGGGTCACCCGCGACCAGCGGGCCGCGCAGACGGGGAACCTGCGCAATTCCGGCTTCGCCCGGCAGCTCCTGATGGACGCGCGGGCGGACTTCCGGCGGATCGGGGTGGCGCACGGCGAGGCGTGGGCCTGCCTGGAGCTGGCGCTGATCGACGCGGGCAACGGCCGGGCGGCCCAGGCGCTGGCGCTGTGCGGCGAGGCGGCGGAGCTGTTCGCCTCGTACGGGGACGAGCGCGGGCGCGACTGGGCCCGGTTCCTGCGGTGCACGCTGCTGCCGTACGCCTCACCGGGCGGCAGCGAGGTGGGCACGGTGGTGGCGCAGCAGGAACTGACGGAGCTCGCCGCCGCCCACCACCCGTCCCGGGACCCCGGTCTTGAGCGGTGCGCGGAGGCGTTCGCGGTGGTCCTGGGCCGGGGCGTGGACCTGGAGGACGGCTGGCAGGCCTGGCGCCTGGGCCTGACCCCCACCCGCCACTCGCGAGAGGTGATGGGCCACCCCAGCCCGTCCGGCGTTTGAGGACGGAAGCCCGCGCCCCGGGGCCCCGGGCTACTTCTCGGCCGGAGCCCCGGAGGTCCCACTCTTGGCGGCCGGGTCAGGGGCCTCCTCGAAGTTCACCCGCCCCATGTGCCGGTTCATCGACTTCATCAGCTGCCACACGCCGACGGCGAGGGCCGCGAAGACGAGGAAGCCGAGAACACCGGGGGTGACCTTGTTCTTGTCGAGCTCGGCGGCGAGCGGGACGACGTGCGTCAGTGCCTGGGTCGCGTACATATCAGGCATTGTCGCGGATGCCCGCGAAGAGGTCGCTCTCGGGGAGGGAGGTATCGACCAGAGACTTCGCCAGCTCGTACTCCTCGGTCGGCCAGACCTCCCGCTGGACCTCCATCGGAACGCGGAACCAGCCGCCCTCCGGATCGATCTGCGTGGCGTGCGCGATCAGCGCCTTGTCACGGATCTCGAAGAACTCGTCGCAGGGAACGTGCGTGGTCAGCGTGCGCTCGACCCGCTCGAACTCCTTCCACCGCTCCAGCCATTCCCCGTACGGCGACTCCAGCCCCCGCGCGAGCAGCGCCTCGTGCAGCGCGACGGTGCGCGGCCGGTTGAAGCCCTGGTTGTAGTAGAGCTTCTTCGGCTCCCAGACCGGCCCGAACTCGTCCTCCGGGAAGGCCTCCGCGTCCGCCGCACCGTCGAACGCGATCATCGAGATCGTGTGCGTCATGATGTGGTCGGGGTGCGGGTAGCCGCCGTTCTCGTCGTACGTGGTGATGACCTGCGGCCGGAACGCGCGGATCTTCGCCACCAGCCGGCCCGCCCCGACCTGCGGGTCCTCCAGGGCGAAGCAGCCCTCGGGCAGCGGCGGCAGCGGGTCGCCCTCCGGAAGCCCGGAGTCCACGAAGCCGAGCCACTCCTGCTGGACGCCCAGGATCTCCCGGGCCTCGTCCATCTCCTTCTTGCGCACCTCGTGGATGTTCTTCTCGATGTACGCGTCGCCCTGGAGCTTCGGGTTGAGGATGGAGCCGCGCTCGCCTCCCGTGCAGGTCACGACCAGCACGTCCACCCCCTCGGACACGTACTTGGCCATGGTGGCCGCGCCCTTGCTCGACTCGTCGTCGGGGTGGGCGTGAACGGCCATCAGTCGCAGCTGCTCAGTCAAAGCTCGATCCTCAGTGATGTGGTCGCGATGTGGGGCGCGGTCGGATGACGCACGGGCGACTTCTATAGTGACCGAACGGGAAGGTGGAAAATTCCTCGTTGCCCGGACCGGAGGGAAAGATCATGACGGCGGTTCGCGAAGCCACGCCCGAGGGGCGGTACGGCAGGAGCGATGATCAGCGGGCGGACCGCAAGCTGAAGATCGTCGGTTCGGTGCTGGGCGTCGCGCTGCTCGGTGTGGTCGGCTGGATCGGCTGGGGTTACGTCACCGGCGAGGGCATCAGCGCCGAGCTGATCAAGTTCGACATCGTCTCCGACACGCGGACCGAGGCCCACCTCGAAGTGCGCAAGGGCAGCGAGACCGACGGCTACTGCACCGTACGGGCGCTGAGCAAGGACGGCAGCGAGGTCGGCCGCAAGGAGACCCGCTTCGCCCCGGGCGCGAGCCGGATCGACGAGCTGGTGGTGATGCGGACCCGGGACCGGGCCACCGCCGTCGAGCTGACCGGCTGCACGGCCGGCGACTCTCCCGCCGGCTGACTTCTTTCCGCGTCTCTCCCCCTCCGCACCCGCTCCGACCTGCGCTCCTACGGCGCCGACGCGGCCCACCCGGACGTGTGACGGTTTACCTTCTCCCCCTTTTCCTGGGGAATTGTTAGGCTCGTGGTTTCGCCCACCCGAGGAAGCACATGCTTCCGGGTAGGGCGATGCTTTGTATTCCCAGTACCGACGAGGAGCACCTGTGACCCAGACCAGCGAAAACGTCACCTGGCTCACGCAGGAGGCGTACAACCAGCTCAAGGCCGAGCTGGAGTACCTGTCTGGTCCCGCGCGCACGGAGATCGCCGTCAAGATCGCGGCGGCCCGTGAGGAGGGTGACCTCCGGGAGAACGGCGGGTACCACGCGGCCAAGGAGGAGCAGGGCAAGATGGAGCTGCGCGTGCGCCAGCTCACCCAGCTCCTGGAGCACGCGAAGGTCGGCGAGGCGCCGGCCGACGACGGCGTGGTCGAGCCCGGCATGGTCGTGACGATCGCCTTCGACGGCGACGAGGACGACACGACGACGTTCCTGCTCGCCTCCCGCGAGTACGCCAGTGGGGACATCGAGACGTACTCCCCGCAGTCCCCGCTCGGTATCGGCGTGAACGGCAAGCGGACCGGCGACAACGCGGAGTACGAGCTGCCGAACGGCAAGACGGCCACGGTGAAGATCCTGGCGGCGAAGCCGTACACGGGCTGACGCCCGCCCCACCACGACGGAGCGACATACAGGAGCCCCGGCCCTCATCGAGAGGGCCGGGGCTCTTGCATGCCGGCGGTGCCTCAGGCGGTCGCCGAGCGGTACTTGCGGACGGCCAGGGTCCGGAAGACCACGATGATCAGGATCGACCAGAGGACCGAGGCGAGGACCGGGTGCTCCATCGGCCAGGCGCCGGTGACCGACTTCGGCACGCCGGGCATCGTGTTCCCGAAGAGCTCACGGGCGCCCGCCACCGTGGCGCTGAAGGGGTTCCACTCGGCGACGTGCTGGAGGAACGTCGGCATGTTGTTGACCGGCACGAAGGCGTTCGAGATGAACGTCAGCGGGAAGAGCCAGATCAGCCCGCCGGAGGTGGCCGCCTCCGGGGTCCGTACGGAGAGGCCGATCAGCGCGCCGATCCAGGAGAACGCGTAGCCGAGCAGGAGCAGCAGCAGGAAGCCGCAGATCACCTTGCCGAGGTTCTCGTGGGTCCGCCAGCCGACGAGCAGCGCGACGCCCGCGAGGACGACGAGCGTGAGCGTGGTCTGGACGAGGTCGGCGAGCGTCCGTCCGGTGAGGACGGCGCCCCGGGCCATCGGCAGCGACCGGAAGCGGTCGATGAGCCCCTTGTGCATGTCGTCGGCGATGCCCGCGCCGGCGCCTGCGGTGGCGAAGGTGACGGTCTGGGCGAAGATGCCCGCCATCAGGAATTCCTTGTACAGCTGCGGGTCGGTGGAGCCGCCGATGCTGATCGAGCCGCCGAAGACGTAGGTGAACAGCACCACGAACATGATCGGCTGGATCAGCCCGAAGATCACCATCTCGGGGATCCGGGCCATCCTGATCAGGTTCCGCTTGGCGACGACGAGCGAGTCCTTGACCGACTGGACCACGCCCCCGGAGGGGCGGGGGGTCAGGACGGGGGCGTCCTTGGTGGTGGCGCTCACGGGGTCTCCTCCTTGTCCTGCTCGTCCGCCTCGGCCGCGTGGCCGGTGAGCGAGAGGAAGACGTCGTCCAGGGTCGGGCGGCGCAGCGCGATGTCGTCGATCTCCACGCCGCTGCCGTCCAGCTCGCGGATGATCTCGGCGAGCAGCTTGGCCCCGCCGCTCACCGGGACGGTCAGCTTGCGGGAGAGCCGTACGACGGTGACCTCGCCCTTGCCGAGGGTGGTCAGCACGGACCGGGCGCGCTCGATCTCGTCCGGGCGGTGCACGACGACCTCGACGCGCTCGCCGCCGGTGCGGGCCTTGAGCTCGTCGGAGGTGCCGCGGGCGATGACCTTGCCGTGGTCGATGACGCAGATGTCGTTGGCGAGGCGGTCGGCCTCTTCCAGGTACTGCGTGGTCAGCAGCAGCGTCGTACCGCCGGCCACCAGGTCCTCGATGACGTCCCAGAGCTGCTGCCGGTTGCGCGGGTCGAGGCCGGTCGTCGGCTCGTCCATGAACATCACGGGCGGCGAGACGACCAGGGCGGCCGCGAGGTCGAGGCGGCGGCGCATACCGCCGGAGTACGTCTTGGCCGTACGGTCGGCGGCGTCGGCGAGGTTGAACCGCTCCAGCAGGACGCCCGCCCGGGCCTTCGCGTCGCGGGCGCTCATCTGGTAGAGCTGCCCGACCATCTGGAGGTTCTCGCGGCCGGTCAGATACTCGTCGACGGCGGCGAACTGTCCGGAGAGCCCGATGGAGCGGCGTACCTCGTTGGGCTTCTTCAGGACGTCGATCCCGGCCACGAGCGCGGTGCCGCTGTCGGGGCGCAGGAGGGTGGTGAGGACCCGTACGGCGGTCGTCTTGCCCGCGCCGTTGGGTCCCAGGAGCCCGAGGACGGTGCCCTCGGGGACATCGAGGTCGACTCCGTCCAGGGCTCGTACGTCACCGAAGGTCTTCACCAGACCTTCGGCATGGATGGCACCTGGCATAGAGGGACTCCCCCGTCGCTCGCTCGCGGTACGTGCTTGTCACGTGGTTTCGGGAGCGATCCTAGGATCGGCGGGGCCTCACCGCGCGGTGAATATCGAGATCCGGCCACGCGTCGGGAACCGGACGGTCAGCCGATGACTCGGTACCCCTCCGCGCGCAGCGCCGCCTCGACCTCTTCGCAGTGGCGGGGGCCCTTGGTCTCCAGATGGAGGTCGACCTCCACCTCGGTCAGGCCGAGGCGCGGGTCGGTGCGCACATGGCCGATATCCAGCACATTGGCGTCGGCGACGGTCAGTGCCGCCAGCAGGGTGGCCAGCGCCCCCGGCCGGTCGGTGAGCCGCAGCCGGAGGCTGAGGTAGCGGCCGGCGGCGGACATGCCGTGGCGCAGGACGCGCTGCATGAGCAGCGGGTCCACGTTGCCGCCCGACAGCACCGCCACCACGGGCCCCCGGAACGCCTCCGGGGTGCTGAGCAGTGCGGCCACCGGGCTCGCCCCGGCCGGTTCCACCACGAGCTTGGCCCGCTCCAGGCAGAGCAGCAGGGCGCTGGAGAGCTCGTTCTCGGTGACCGTGCGGACTTCGTCGACCAGCTCCTCGATCACCGCGAACGGGACATCGCCGGGGCGCCCCACCTTGATGCCGTCGGCCATGGTGACCGGGTTGTCGAGGGAGACCGGGTGGCCGGCGGCGAGCGAGGGCGGGTAGGCGGCGGCGCCCTCGGCCTGGACGCCGACGATCCGGATGTCGGGGCGCAGCGCCTTCACCGCGACGGCGATCCCGGCCGCGAGGCCTCCGCCGCCGAGGCCGACGACGATGGTGCGGACCTCCGGGCACTGCTCCAGGATCTCCAGGCCGACCGTGCCCTGGCCCGCGATGATGTCGGGGTGGTCGAACGGGTGGATGAAGACCGCGCCGGTCCGGTCCGCGTACTCCTGGGCGGCGGCCAGTGTCTCGTCGACGACCTGTCCGTGCAGCCGCACCTCGGCCCCGTACTCCTGGGTCGCGGCGACCTTGGGGAGCGGGGCGCCGACGGGCATGAAGACGGTGGAGCGGACACCGAGGAGGGAGGAGGCCAGCGCGACGCCCTGGGCGTGGTTCCCGGCGCTGGCGGCGACGACCCCGGCCGCCCGCTCCACCGGGGAGAGGCCAGAGATACGGACGTACGCGCCGCGCAGTTTGAAGGAGCCGGTGCGCTGGAGGTTCTCGCACTTGAGGTGGACGGGGGCGCCGATCAGCTCGCTCAGGTGCCGGCTGCCCTCCAGGGCGGTCACTCTGGCCACCCCGGACAGCATTTTCTGCGCGCCCCGGACATCGTCGAGGATCAGGGCCGGGTGTCGAACGGTCGCGCGGAACGTCATGCCCGCAAGTCTTGCAGCTCGGGGCGGTCGCGGCAGACTTGTCTCATGGCGGCCTGCGGTGGTGTCCGCAGGTTTGTGCGGCACTGGTACGCGTTGCCCCGGGGCCGCGTACTCTGTCCCCCACCTATCCGACACCGCACGAAGAGAGCTTCCAGCCATGCCCCCTCAGGACATGACGACTGCTGCGTCTCCTTCCGGGGGCGCCGCCCCCGAACACCCGGGCCCCGACCACCTGCTGGACTCCCTCCAGCACCAGGTGGCGGTCTTCGCCCGCCGTGCCGAGCAGACGCGCCTCGGCGGTGTCGGCCAGGTCCGCAACTCGATGGACCGGGCGGCGTACCTGCTGCTGAACCGCCTGGACAAGGAAGGCCCGATGGGCGTCAAGGCGCTCGCCGCGGGCATGGGGATCGACTCCTCGACCGTGACCCGGCAGGTGGCCCCGCTCGTCGACACCGGGCTGGTCAAGCGGACCTCGCACCCGGAGGACGGCCGGGCCGTCGTGCTCCAGCTCTCCCCGCGCGGGCAGGCCCGCCTGGAGGAGGTCCGCGCCTCGCGCCGTGAGCTGATGTCGCAGGTGACGGACGGCTGGACGCAGGAGGAGCGGGACACCTTCTGTGCGCTGCTCACCCGGTTCAACGGTTCGCTGGCCGCCCGTCAGGCCGCGTACCAGCCGATGCAGAGCGACTGACCCTTTTCCTTACGCATCCCTTACGCTTCCCTGAGGCCCCTGTCCCCGCCGGGCGGCAGGGGCCTTGCCGTACGCTTCGCCAAGAGTTGCCACATGGATACTTTTTACCTCCCAAGGAGTGCCTGACCATGGCGAAGCAGGACAGAACGAGCGACCTGGTGGGACTTCTGTCCGCCGACCGCGAGCGGGTCGAGAGCGAGTGGATCGACGGCGTCGCGGGATCGCTCAAGGGCCGCATCAGCAAGGCCGAGGTCGACCGGGAGCTGCGTGAGCTGTACGCGGCGCTGGTGGAGGCCCTCGCCTCGGGCGGGGAGGACGCCCGCGGTGACAACCTCTCCGAGACCCGGGCGCTGCTGACCGAGCTGTCGCGCAACCGGGCCCGCCAGGGCTTCACGCCCAGCGAGACGGCGATCAGCGTGCTCGCGCTCAAGAAGGCGCTCGAACCGGCGCTGGCGGACGGATCGGCCCAGGACACCGCCGGGTACCTGCGGCTGAGCCGCGTCCTCGACGACCTGGCCCTCTTCACCATCGAGACGTACACCCGCGCCCGCGAGGAGATCATCAGCTCGCAGGCCGCCCAGCTCATGGAGCTGTCGACCCCCGTGGTGAAGCTCTGGGACGGGGTCATAGCCGTGCCCCTCGTGGGCACCCTCGACTCGGCCCGCACCCAGGTGGTGATGGAGAAGCTCCTCCAGGCGCTGGTGGACACCGGCTCCGAGCAGGCCATCATCGACATCACCGGTGTCCCCGCCGTCGACACCCAGGTCGCGCAGCACCTGCTCAAGACGGTCGTGGCGGCCCGGCTGATGGGCGCGGAGTGCACGGTCTCCGGCATCCGTCCGCAGATCGCGCAGACCATCGTGGCGCTGGGCATCGAGTTCGGTGACATCGTCACCAAGGCGACCCTCGCCGACGCCCTCCAGCACGCGCTGAAGAAGTCCGGCGTCGACCTCGTCGCGCACCAGGGCGGCGGACGATGACCGAGCGGGTTCCGGTCCTGCGGATCGGTGACATCCTCCTCGTCTCGATCCAGGTGGACCTGGAGGACCAGACGGTGCTGGACCTCCAGGAGGACCTGGCCGAGCAGATCGTCGCGCGGGCGGCCCGCGGGGTCGTCATCGACATCACCGCGGTCGAGATCGTCGACTCTTTCGTCGGCCGCATGCTGGCCACGATCGCCTCCATATCCCGCCTCCTCGACGCCGAGACGGTGGTCGTGGGCATGCGGCCCGCCGTGGCCATCACCCTCGTCGAGCTGGGACTGTCGCTCGGCGGCGTCCGTACCGCACTCGACCTGGAGAAGGGACTCGCGCTGCTGCGCCGGTCTACGACCGGTGCGGAACTGCTGTGATCGTCCCCTGGGCGGTGGAGGCACCACCGCAGACGCAGCCGATCACGCAGAACGACGACGTCGTCCGCTCCCGCCAGCAGGTCCGCACGTTCGCGCAGGCGTGCCGGCTCTCCCTGGTCGACCAGACGAAGTTCATCACCGCCGCCAGCGAACTCGCCCGCAACACCCTGGTGTACGGCGGCGGTGGCGAGATGCGGGCCGGAGCGGTGGAACGGCACGGGCGGCGCGGGGTCGCGGCCGTCTTCGCGGACTCCGGGCCCGGCATTCCCGACACCGAACTGGCCCTCACCGACGGCTGGACCTCCGGCGGCGGGCTCGGTCTCGGGCTGAGCGGGGCGCGGCGGCTGGTCGACGAGTTCTTCCTCGACACCGAGGTGGGCCGCGGCACCACCGTCACCATCATCAAGTGGGCGCGATGACGGCGCTGACGGTCCTGGACCACGAGAACGTGGAGTGGTTCCGGGCCGCCGACGAGATGCCCTCGGCGGCCCGCGGCGCCGCCGCCACCCTGGCCCGGCGCATCGGCCTGGACGCCTACCGGTCCTCCGAGGTCGCCCTCGCGGTCACCGAGGCCGCGACCAACCTCCAGCGCCACGCGAGCGACGGTGCGCTGCTGCTCCGCGTCCTGCGCACCCCGGAGCAGGCGGGCGTCGAGTTCGTCACCGTGGACACCGGCCCCGGCATGGCCGACGTGGAGGCGGCGCTGTCGGACGGCGCGTCCTCCGCGGGGACGCTGGGCATCGGGCTCGGCGCGGTGGCCCGGCTCGCCGACGCCTTCGACATCCACTCCCTGCCGGGCCGGGGCACGGTCGTGGCCGCGCAGTTCTGGGCGCGCGCGGCCGGGGCGGCGCCCACCGGCGGTGTGCCGTCGGTGGCCTCGGGGCTGACCCGGCCCATCAGCGGCGAGACGAGTTGCGGCGACGCCTGGGCCGTACGCGTGGACGAAGGCGGTACGGAGGGGTCGCGCCCGTCCCCGGGCGGCTCCGCCCCGTCCGCCGACCCGGCGATCCTGGCCATGCTCTGCGACGGGCTGGGGCACGGACCGCTCGCCGCGCTCGCCTCCGAGGCGGCGGTCACCGCGTTCCGACGGAGCGCGGCCCGCCACCCGGAGGGCCTGCTGCGCGACATCCACGCGGCGCTGCGCGGCACCCGGGGCGGCGCGGTGGCGGTGGCCCGGATCGAGCCGGGCCGGGGGCGGCTCCTGTACTGCGGCATCGGCAATGTGAGCGGCGTCCTGCTCGGCCCGGAGTCGCGCAACGGCCTGCTCTCCGCGCCGGGCATCGTCGGGCAGCAGATGCGGAGCCTGCGCACCTTCGAGCTGCCGCTGAAGCCGGGCGGCGCGCTGGTCATGCACTCCGACGGGCTGACCGAGCGGTGGAAGGCCGACGACCTGCCCGGTCTGCTCCGGCACACCCCGGCCGTGATGGCGGGCCAGCTGCTGCGCGAGGCCGGGGTACGCCGCGACGACGCGGGGATCCTGGTCGTCAAGGGGGCCTGGTGAACGCGGGCGTACCGGACCCGGCCACCCTCGCGGCGTACGAACTCACCACCGCGCAGGACGTCTTCGCCCTGCGCCGCACCGGTCAGAGCGCGGCGGCGGCCCTGGGCATGGACCGCCAGGACCAGGTGCGCATCGCCACCGCGCTGAGCGAGCTGGGCCGCGACCGGCTCGGCTGCACGGGCCTGACCGTCTCCTTCGCCGTGCCGGCGGGCCGCGAAGGGGTGCTGTCGGTCGTCTTCGCGTGGACGGGCGGTACGAAGGCGGATCCCGATCTCGAACCGGCCGCCCGGCTCCTGCACCGCGTCCGCCACGAGCCCGCCGCTCCCGGCGGGCGGATCGTCGCCGAGCACCCGCTGCCCACGAGCTGGTCAGACGGCCCGGACGCGCGGCGCGGGGTGCGGGAGGCGCTGAGCCGGCACGCCTCCCCGACCCTCGCCGACGACCTGCGCTCCCAGACCCGCGACCTGATCGCCACCCTGGAGGAGACCCGGGCCCAGCGCGAGGAGATGCGCCGGCTCAACGAGGAGCTGGAGGAGACCAACCGCGGCGTCCTGGCTCTCTACACCGAGCTGTCGCAGGAGCTGGAGGAGACCAACAGCGGGGTCGTGGCCCTCCACGCCGAGCTGGAGGAGAAGTCCGCACGGCTGCGCGAGACCAGCGAGGCCAAGACGCGGTTCTGGCGCAACATCAGCCATGAGCTGCGCACCCCGGTGAACGCGGTGGTGGCCCTCACCCGGCTGCTGTTGGCCCCCGGCTCCGCCCCGCTCACCGACGAGCAGCGCCGCCAGCTCTCCCTCATCGACACCTCCGGGCAGTCCCTGCTCTCGCTGGTCGGCGACCTGCTGGACGTGGCGAAGGCGGAGGCGGGCCAGCTGGAGATCAGCGCGGCGCCGACCGACCTGCGGGCGCTGCTGGCCCAGTCAGGTGCCGTGATGCGCGGTACGGGAGCGCCCGGCGTCGCCCTGCTGATGCCCGAGCCCACCTCCTTGCCGGTGGCGGTCACCGACGAGGCCCTGCTGACGCGGATCCTGCGCAACCTGCTCTCCAACGCCCTGAAGTTCACCGAGGAGGGCGAGGTCCGGCTGGAGTTCCGGGTGGACCCGCCGTGGATGGCCTTCACCGTCACCGACACCGGTGTCGGTATCCCCGAGGACGAACTGGCCCGGGTGTTCGAGGAGTTCTACCAGGTACGCGGGCCGCTCCAGCGGGTCCACCGGGGCACCGGCCTCGGGCTCCCGTACGCCCGGACCCTCACCGAACTCCTCGGCGGCACCCTCCGGTTGTCGAGCACCCCGGGAGCGGGTACCCGGGTGGAGGTCGAGCTGCCCTTCGTGCCCGCCCCCTTGACGTCCGCACCCGCACCGGAGACCGCCCCGTGACCGAGACCGCCCGCGTCGACAGTGCGCCAGGAACCGTCCTGGTGATCGACGACGACGAGACCAACCGCTACATCCTCACGAGCTGGCTCACCCGCGCCGGGCACACGGTCGTCGGCGCGGCCGACGGCACCGAGGGGCTGGCCCTGCTCACCTCGGCCGGCTGCCCGCTGCCGGAAGCGGCCGTCATCGACGTACAGCTCCCCGACATGACCGGCTTCGAGGTCTGCGAGCGGATCAAGGCCGACGCGCGCACCGCCTATCTGCCGGTCATCCACGTCTCGGCCGTCGCCGTGAACGCCGAGGACCACACGGAGGGGCTCAGCCGCGGCGCGGACGCCTATCTGGACCAGCCCATCGACCCGGACGAGTTCCTGGCGACCGTCACGGCCGCGCTGCGCTACGCGCGGGCCCGGCGCCGGGCGGAGCAGCTGACCCTGCGGCTGGCCGCGCTGAACCGGGCGACCCTGGACGTCTACCGGGCCGTCGGCTTCCACTCCTTCAGCGCCGCGGCGACCGGTGGCGCCGCCGCCCTGATGTCCGCGCCCGCCACCGCGGTCTTCCTGAGCCCGCAGGGCCAGCCGGTGCACAGCCACGCCTCAGGACCCGACGCGGCCCCGCTCTCCGGGCCGGCGGGCGCAGAGCTGCTGGACCGGCTGGCCTCGTACACCCTCGGCAGCGACACCGGGGCCGAGGTGCGGGTGATGCCGCACAGCCAGTGGAAGGCGCTGCTCCCCCTCGACCCGATCGAGGGTGACGTCGTCCTGGTGGTGGCCCGGACCAAGCGCAACCGGCCGCCCGTCTGCGTCGCCGTACCCGCCGGCGCGGCCGGCGGCACCGACGAGCGCGAGCTCCTCCAGCAGCTCGTCAACGCCTGTGCGCTGGCCCTGGAGGCGCTGCGCACCTTCAACGAGGAGCACGCCCTCGCGCTCGCCCTCCAGCGCACCTTCCTGCCGGACCGGCTGCCGTCGGTGCCGGGCGTCTCGCTCGCCGTGCGCTACCTCCCGGCCTCCGACCACGCGGAGATCGGCGGCGACTTCTACGAGGCCCTGGAGACGCCGGACGGGCTGCTCCTGGCCATCGGGGACGTGGCCGGGCACTCGCTGGTGGCCGCGACGGTCATGGGCGAGATCCGGCACGCGCTGCGCGCCTACGCCCTGGAGGGCCACCCGCCGCACCACGTGCTGGAGCGGCTCGACGCCCTCCTCGCCCACACCCGGCCCGGCCTCACCGTGACGCTCTGCCTCGTCCTGGTCGACCCGGACGGCAGCCGGATCCACGTCGCCAACGCCGGTCACATCCCGCCCCTGCTGCTCGCCCCCGACGGCGCCGCCGCCTACCTCCACGAGCACGGCCCGCTGCTGGGCCTCCGCCTCCCGCACCCGCCCGCGCGCGTCCACCCGGTCACCCCGGGCACCCGCGTGCTGCTGATCACCGACGGCCTGGTGGAGGTGCGCACCCAGAACCTCGACGACAGCCTGGCGGCGTTCCGCTCCGCGACGCTGGAGGGCCCCCGGGAGCTGGAGGCGCTCTGCGACGCCCTCCTCGGCTCGTTCGGCGAGGACAAGGAGGACGACATCGCGCTGCTCGCCCTCCAGCTGGAGGAGCGGTGAAAGGTGCCGGGGGCCCACCCTGCGCCGAGCGGGCCCCCGGGGTTCTGTCTCCCGGTCAGCCCAGGGCCTGGGTGAGGTCGGCGAGCAGGTCGTCGCCGTTCTCGATGCCGACGGAGAGGCGGACCAGGTCGGCCGGGACCTCAAGCAGGGAGCCCGCCACGGAGGCGTGCGTCATCCGGCCGGGGTGCTCGATCAGCGACTCGACGCCGCCGAGGGACTCACCCAGCGTGAAGAGCCTGGCCCGGTTGCAGACCTCGACCGCCGCCTCCTCGCCGCCCGCGACGCGGAAGGAGACCATGCCGCCGAAGGACTTCATCTGCTTGGCGGCGACCTCGTGGCCGGGGTGCTCGGGGAGCCCCGGGTAGAGGACCTGGGAGACCTTGGGGTGCCGGGTCAGCAGGTCGGCGACCTTGGTGGCGTTCTCGGTGTGGCGGTCCATGCGGACGGCGAGGGTCTTGATGCCGCGCAGCACGAGCCAGGCGTCGAAGGGGCCGGAGACCGCGCCCATGGCGTTCTGGTGGAACGCCAGCTCCTCGGCCAGTCCCGGGTCGCTGACGACGAGCGCGCCGCCGACGACGTCGGAGTGGCCGCCCATGTACTTGGTGGTGGAGTGCACGATGACGTCCGCGCCGAGCGCCAGCGGCTGCTGGAGGTAGGGCGAGGCGAAGGTGTTGTCGACGACGAGGCGCGCCCCGGCCTGGTGGGCGACCTGGGCGACGGCGGCGATGTCGGTGATGCCCAGCAGCGGGTTGGAGGGGGTCTCCACCCAGACCGCCTTGGTGCGCGGGGTGATCGCCGCCCGCACCGCCGCCACGTCCGAGGTGTCGGCGACCGAGAACTCCACGCCCCAGCGCGCGGCAACCTTCGCGAACAGCCGGAAGGTGCCACCGTAGGCGTCGTTCGGGATGACCACGTGGTCACCGGGGGTCAGCAGCGTACGCAGGAGGCAGTCCTCGGCGGCGAGGCCGGAGGCGAAGGCGAGACCGCGTCGGCCGCCTTCGAGGGCCGCGAGGTTCTCCTCCAGGGCGGTACGGGTCGGGTTGGCGCTGCGGCTGTACTCGTAACCGCCGCGCAGTCCGCCCACGCCGTCCTGCTTGTACGTGGACACCTGGTAGATGGGCGGAACCACCGCGCCGGTGAGGGGGTCGGCGGTGTTCCCCGCGTGGATCGCGAGGGTCTCGAAGCTGTGCTGGTCGCTCATGGTCCCGAGCGTAGTTCGTCGCGAGGGCCCTTACCGGCCACTCACCGCTCCGGGGACAATGGGTCCATGGAGATTCTGTTGTTCCTGCTCGCGATGTGCATGCTCGCCGCGATCGTCGGCCCGTGGGTGATGCGGCGGCGGGGCGGTATCCGCCAGGTCGCCCCGGGTTCGCCGGACGCGGCCGACCCCGATACGTACGGCTTCGCCCGCCAGGAGGAGCTGGACGTCCGGATGCCGGGCCCGGACCAGGACCTCCTGGACGTCCTCGACGTGGTCCAGGCCACCCAGGACTGGCGGGCCGCGTCCCAGCTGCTTTCCGGTACGCCGAAGGAGGGCGAGGTCCGCTGGCAGCGGGTGCAGGCCTTCGCGGGCGCGGCCTCGCTGGAGCTGGCCCAGCAGCCGGGCAAGGGCGGCTCATGGCTGCGCGCCTGGCGGGCGGAGGCCCCGAAGGACGCGGGCGGGGCGGCGGTGCACGCGGAGTTCCTGGTGCAGCAGGCGTGGCGCTCCTCGTCGGCGGGGACCGACGACTTCCGGATCATCCTGGAGGAGGCCCGTACGGTCTGCGGCGAGGCGGCCCTGCTCGCCCCCGGCGACCCGGTGCCGTACATCGTGGAGCTGGCGGTGGCCCGCGGCCTGAACTACACCCCCGAGCAGTTCGACCAGCTCTGGGCCAAGATCATCGACCGGGCCCCGGCCCACATGGGCGCGCACATCGCGGCGCTGCACTTCCACTGCGAGAAGTGGCACGGCTCCCGCAAGGACGCCGACGCCTTCGCCACGGCCGCCGCCGCCCGCGCCCCGCAGGGCTCGCTGCTGGCCGCGCTGCCGCTGTTCGCGGTGTACGAGCACCTGCCGGAGGTCAACCTGGTGCAGGGCTTCTACCGCGGCCAGGTGGTGACGAAGGCGGTCGAGGGCGCGATGTTCGCGGTCCACGCGGCCCGCCCGGACGACCCGATGCTCGCCCACGTACGCCACCTGCTGGTCCTCTTCCTGGTCCACATGGAGCGCTGGTCGGAGGCGATGCACCAGCTGGTCCTCATCGACGGCCACGTGGGCGCGCTGCCGTGGACGGCGGATGCGGACCCGGCCGCGCAGTACACGGTGTACCGGGCGCTGGCGGTCGCCGGCTACGAGGCGAACGGCGGCTCCCCGGCGACGCTGCCGCACTGAGGGGCGCTGCCGAAGGGGTTCTCGCCGGCTTTTCACTCCTGGGGAGTTCACCGGGACTCCCTAGGATCTCGGCATGGACTTTCACGGCATGGACTTTCTCGCAGACGCGATTCCCGATCCACTGAGACGCGGCGAAGGACCGGGTCTCCTCCTCGCCCATGGTGCGGGGAGCGATATCCAGGACAGTTACGGGCCGGTGATCGAGCGGCTCGCCGCGGTCTGCACCGTTGTCGGCCCCGACCTCCCCGGGTCCGGGAACTGCCCCTTACCGCAGGGCCCGCTCACCCTCGACGGAACAGCGGATCACCTGGTGGCGAGCGCGGTGCGCGCGGGCGTCGAATCCTTCGCGATATCCGGATTCTCGATGGGGACGGCCGTGGCCGTACGAGCCGCCGCCCGCCATCCCGAACGGGTCACCGGACTCATCCTGTCAGCGGGTTTCGCCTGTCCGAACTCCCGGCTCCGCCTCGTCATCGACACCTGGCGCGCGCTCCTGCGGGACACCGGGAATTCCAGGACCCTCGCGTCCTATCTCTCCCTCGTCGTGGGTGGCCCGCAGTGGCTCGACGAGCGCACTCCGGAAGAGATCGAGGAGCAGCTGGCCCAGTTCGCCACCGGGATGCCGGCCGGGGCCGACGCACAGCTGGCGCTGTTCGACCACATCGACGTGCGGGAGGATCTGCGCTCGATCACCGTTCCCACCCTCGTGGTCTCCCCCTCGGCGGACCTGATCGCCACCCCCGCCCACTCACGGCAATTCACCGACGGCATCCCGCACGCCGAGCTGGTCACGCTGGACTGCGGCCACGCCATCGCGGCGGAGCGCCCGGAGGCGTGGGCCGACGCGATGACGAAGTTCCTCACCGCCCTGCCCGTCGCCGGGGACCCGGCCGGCCGGCTGTAGCGCGGACCGGGGACCGCGCCCGCCACCGGGCCCTTCCTGTACGGGGGCCCGGTGGCTCCCCGTACACCCGGCCGGTCAGGCCCCGACAGCCGGTGCGGGGGCCCGGCCGGCCGCCGTGGTCACCAGCGCGCCCACCGCGAGCGCTCCGCCCACCCACATCACCGCCGTGGTGCCGATGCCGTCCGCCGCGAGCCCGCCGACCAGCGCGCCCAGCGCGATGGCTCCGTTGAACACCCCGACGAACAGCGAGGAGGCCGCCTCGCGGGCGTCCGGGGCGGCGAGCAGGATCCAGGTCTGGGTGCTGACCGAGACACCTCCGTAGCTCAGGCCCCAGACCGCCATCAGCACGGCGGCGAGGGCCACCGACCCGCCCAGCCACGGCAGGGCGGTCACGGTGGCCGCCAGGACCGCGGTGATCACCAGCAGCGTCCTGCGCGGCGAGCGGGCCGCCCCGGCCCCGGCCAGGAAGTTCCCGGCCACACCGGCGGCCCCGTACACCAGGAGCAGCGTGCCGACCGTTCCCGCGCCGACGCCGGAGACGTCCTCCAGCACCGGCCTGATGTAGGTGTACGCGGCGAAGTGACCGGTCACCACGAAGCCGACGACGACGAGCCCCGTACGCACCCGGGCGTCGCCGATCAGCCCCATCACCCCGCCGATCGGAATCGCGCGCTCCGCCGGCAGCCGGGGCAGCAGGACCGCCGCCGCGACCAGCACCACCAGTCCGAGCCCGGCGGCCGCGAGGAACGCGGACCGCCAGCCGGCCGCCGCTCCCAGGTACGTCCCGGCCGGAACGCCCAGTACGGACGCCACGGCAATGCCGCTGAAGACCAGCGAGGTGGCGGGGCCGGCCGACTTCGCCGGCACCAGCCGCACGGCGAGGCCGGCCGCGACGGCCCAGACGCCGCCCATGCCGATGCCGACCAGGACGCGGGCCGCGACCATGAACCCGAAGTCCGGAGCCCAGGCCGCGCCCAGGTTGCCGATCACCAGCACGGCGACCAGCACACAGAGCGCCGTCCGGCGGTCGGCCCTGCCCAGCAGCGGGACGAGCACCGGGGCCGAGACGGCCGCGACCAGC
Source organism: Streptomyces cyaneofuscatus (assembly GCF_033109485.1). Classification (NCBI taxonomy): domain Bacteria; kingdom Bacillati; phylum Actinomycetota; class Actinomycetes; order Kitasatosporales; family Streptomycetaceae; genus Streptomyces; species Streptomyces cyaneofuscatus. The sequence continues at coordinate 2,894,243 of NZ_CP137002.1, forward strand.
CCGGTGATCGTCAGCGTGAGGCCGGCCACCCCCTCGGAGACCCCGAGCGACGCTCCCATCGGGGTCAGCAGCCCGACGGGCAGCATTTCGGACGTGACCACCGTGAACGTGCCCAGCGCCAGGGCCGCCACGCCCGGCCAGCCGCCGCGCGGTGGCCTCTGGCGGGCGGACGGTGTGCCGGTGGATTCCTCGACCTGTGTCATGCCTCCAGCCAACGGGCCACAGGACGGGGGAACAACGGCCGATCTCTCATCCTTCTATGAGCGGGGCTCATCGATGGACCGGCCACCCGCGAACACCGGTGCTGCCGCGACCCTTTTTTTGGGGGGAACACATGATGGGGAAACGCATGATGGGGGGACATATGAGCAGTCTGGACGCCCGCGAGCTGGAGGCCTTCCTCGCACTGGCCGACGAACTCCACTTCGGGCGGGCGGGGGAACGCCTGTACGTCTCGCAGAGCCGCGTCAGCCAACTGCTGCGGTCCCTGGAGAGCAAGGTCGGCGCCCGGCTCGTCGACCGCACCAGCCGCCGGGTCGGGCTCACGCCGCTCGGCGAGCAGCTCCTCGCGGGGCTGCGCCCGGCCTTCGACACCATCGTGGAGACGCTCGACGAGGTACGGGAGGTGGCGCGGGGTGTCGGGGGGCTGCTCCGGATCGGCTTCCAGGGCACGGCCGACGACCAGATCATGAACGCCGTCGCGCTCTTCCAGAGCCGGTATCCGGACTGTGCCACGGAGATCGTGGAGATCCCCTTCTCCGACCCCTTCGGACCGTTGCGGCGGCGGGAGGTCGACACGGCGGTGGTGCTGATGCCGGTCCAGGAGAGCGAGCTGGTGGTGGGCCAGGTCTTCTCCCGGCAGCCGCAGTCGCTCGCCGTGTCCGCCCGGCACCCCTTCGCGAGGCGCGATGCGCTGGACGCCGAGGACCTGGCGGCCTGCTCGCTCATCGGCGTCCACGGCGCGGCCCCGGAGTACTGGCGCCGCGCCCAGGCTCCCGCCGCCACCCCCGGGGGCGTCCCCATCGCCACCGGCCCCTCGGTGAGCACCCTCCAGGAGGGCCTGGCACTGGTCCAGGCGGACCGGGGGGCGATGCTGCTGTGCCACCCCACCGCCGACTACTACGGCCGCCGCGCGGTCACCTTCGTCCCCGTCACCGGCCTCCAGGACTCCTCGCTCGCCCTCGTGTGGCACCGCCACCACGAGACCGCCCGGACCCGCGCCTTCTCCCAGGCCCTCGCGGCCGTCGCCGACGCGGGGTGAGCGGCCCGCCGACGTCGGCGGGCGCGGAATCCGGGCGGCCGTTCCCTTGTTGTACGTACCGAACCCCGACCGATCCGGAGGAGCCCCCGCATGTTCCTGAACCGCCGCACCCCCGAGCTCCCCACCCCGGAGCAGGCCCTGCGCGGCCGCCCCGTCCCCGAATTCACCGTCCCCTCCCGCCACACGGTCCTGGGCAACCCGCTGGTGGGCCCGTACCCGGAGGGCCTGGAGGTGGCGGACTTCGCGCTCGGCTGCTTCTGGGGCGCGGAGCGCAAGTTCTGGCAGACCGAGGGCGTCTGGACGACGCTGGTCGGCTACCAGGGCGGCTACACGGAGAACCCGACGTACGAGGAGGCCTGCTCGGGCCTGACCGGCCACACGGAGGCGGTCCGCGTCGTCTTCGACCCGGCTGTGGTGTCGTACGAGGAGCTGCTGAAGCTGTTCTGGGAGTCCCACAACCCGACCCAGGGCTTCCGCCAGGGCAACGATGTGGGCACCCAGTACCGCTCGGCGGTCTACACCCACTCCCCCGCCCAGGCAGCGGCGGCGGACGCCTCCCGTGAGGCGTACCAGAAGGTCCTGACGGCCTCGGGCCACAAGGAGATCACCACGGAGATCCTCCCGGCCGAGGGCCGCCCGTTCTGGCCGGCGGAGGCGTACCACCAGCAGTACCTGGACAAGAACCCGGGCGGCTACTGCGGGATCGGCGGTACGGGGGTGTCCTGCCCGATCGGTGTGGCACCGGTCGAGGGCTGAGCGGCCCTTCCCCCTCGGGGCGGCGGCCGACCGTACCCCTCGGGGGGCGGCCGACCATACGCCTTGGGGCGGCGGCCGACCGGCGCGCGGACCTCAGCCGAGCATCGCGGGCAGCAGCCGGCGCAGCAAGCGCTCGAACAGGGCGTCCCGCTCGGCCGGGCCCGCCGGAGGTGGCGGGCCCGCCGTCGCGAGGGCGGCCAGCAGGTGCGGATGGCGGCCCTCGGCCGCGACGGCGGCCAGGTGGGCCGCCTGGGCGGGCGGGTCGCCGGCACCGGAGCCCTCGCCGGCGGCCGCCATGGCCTCGCGGCGGGCGAACAGCGTGGCCAGGCCGCCCAGGAGGCCGATCGCCTCCAGCTTCTGCCGGCTCGTACCGGGTGCGGGGGCCAGCACCGCCAAGGCGTGGTCCAGGTAGTCGATCGCGTGCGGGCCGAGCGCCTCGCCCCGGCGGTCGTTCAGCTCCGGGAGCCAGGGGTGGCGGGTGTGGGCGGCCTTGGACTGGAGGGCCAGACCGACGAGATCGCCGAGCCAGTCACCGCTGGGAGCGGCGGAGAGGTCCAGCTCGCCCGCGACCGCGTCGGCCATGAGGTCCAGCAGCTCGTCACGGCTCCCCACATAGCGGTAGAGCGAGGCGGGCCCGGTACCGAGCCGCTGCGCGACTGCCCGCATCGACACGGCCGCCAGCCCTTCGGCGTCCGCCAGGGCGAGAGCGGCGGCGGTGATCTCGTACCGGCTCCGCTCGGGTGCGGGTCCGCGCGCGCCCCGCTCGGGGCGTGACCACACGGTTGTCGGCCGGGTCTCGCGGTCGGCCACGCCCCACCACCTTCCCTCGCACCTCAGCTCGTCAGCTCTTCGGACGGCTGTAGTCTAATACTGCGAACATCGATCGCAGTAAATTGTCGCCCGAGGAGCCCGCCATGACCTGGACCGAACGCCGCTTCGCCCGCAACGGTGCGGTCGAGCTCGCCCACGACCGGCTTCAGGAGGGCACGGACGGCGAGCCGCTGCTCCTGGTGATGGGGCTGGCCGTCTCCCGGCACTGGTGGCCCGGGGAGCTGTGCGCGGCCTTCGCCGACGCCGGGTTCGCCGTCGCCCGCTACGACCAGCGCGACGCGGGCGAGTCCACCCGGCTGCCGAAGCCCGCCGCCCGGGGCAACCCCTTCGCCGCCCTGGCCGCCGGCCGTGGTGCTGCCTACACCGCCGAGGACATGGCCGACGACGCCGTAGCCGTCATGGACGCGCTCGGCTGGGAGTCGGCGCACCTCTTCGGGCACTCGCTCGGCGGGGTCGTCGCCCAGCGGGTCGCGCTGCGCCATCCGGACCGGGTGCGCACGCTCACGTCGTCCGCCGCGCTGCCGAGCGACGTCGGCGGGCTCGGCGCGTTCCGCCATCTGCGCCTGCCGACCCTCGCGAAGTTCGCCCGCCTCAAGCCCGCCGGGGACCGGGAGGGCCGGATCGCGGCGGGGCTCGCGGTGGCGCGGCTCTGCGCGTCGCCGGGCTACCCGTTCGACGAGGCGGAGGCTCGGGAGCGGATCACCGCCGACGTGGACACCGGCATCGCCGACCCGGACGCGCAGTCCCGCCAGATCGGCGCCCGCTGGAGCGGCCCGCCCCTGTCCGAACTGCGCGTCCCCACCGTGGTGTTGCACGGTACGGACGACCCGCTGCTCAAGCCCTCCGCAGGGCGGGCCACCGCCGCGGCGATCCGCGACGCCCGGCTCGTACTCCAGCCGGGCGTCGGCCACGACATCCCGCGCGAGCGCCACGCGGCGGTCGCGGCAGAGGTGCGGGCGCTCGCGGACCGGGCGAGGGCGGCGGGCGGACGCCCGTAGAGGTACGGGCGCTCGCGGACCGGGCAAGCGCGGGCGCCGCGACCGTCGGGCGGGAAAACCGGATGCCGTGGGCCGACTCGCGCCACTACGGTGCCCGGATGGCAACGCTCAGAAAAGTCCAGGTCACCTTCGACTGCGCGCAGCCCGGGCGCCTCGCCCGGTTCTGGTGCGAGGTGCTGGGGTACGAAGTTCCGCCGGTGCCGGAAGGGTTCGCGACCTGGGACGACTACAACAGCTCGCTGCCGCCGGAGGACCGGGACGCGTGGTCCGCCTGCGCCGATCCGTCGGGCGTGGGCCCGCGCCTGTTCTTCCAGCGCGTCCCCGAAGGCAAGGTCGTCAAGAACCGGGTCCACCTCGACGTGCGGGCCGGCACCGGGCTCGTGGGTGCGGAGCGGCTCGCCACGCTGGAGGCCGAGCGCGACCGGCTGGTGGCGCTCGGCGCGGTGTGTGAGCGCGTGATGCTCGCCGACGAGGAGAACGAGTCGTGCATCGTGATGCAGGACATCGAGGGCAACGAGTTCTGCCTCGACTGATCCGGGTGCCGTCGGCGCAGGGCCTTTCCGGGCCCTGCGCCGACGGCTGGTGTCGCCCTACCGCGCCCAGGGGCCGAGCATGTCCCTCATCGCGTCCGTCAGCGCCATCTGGAGCAGCGGGCCGTAGGTGATCCGGCCGACGCCGAGGCGGCGGAAGCGCTCCAGATCGTGCTTGACGGGGTGGGCCGTGGAGTTGACGGGTACGGAGACGGCGGCCGTCACCGCCGCGAGCAGCTCGTCGTTGTCCTGGATCTTCACCGGGTAGACGCTGTCCGCACCGGCCTGCTCCAGGGCCCGCAGCCGTTCGATCGCCTCGTCGAGGACGGCGGCGGCGTCCTCCGCGTGCGCGAAGAGGTCGGTGCGTCCGTTGATCCAGACCGGGACGCCCGCGTCGTCGGCCGCCGCGCGCAGGCCCGCGATGTAGCTCGCGTGCTCCTGCGTGGTGCGCACCCGTCCGCCCTCCGAGTGGACGGTGTCCTCGATGTTGAGGCCGACGCCACCGACCTCGATGAGCCCGGCGATGAGGTCCGCGGGCTTCTGCCCGTACCCGGCCTCCAGGTCCACGGAGACGGGGATGTCGACCGACGCGACGATCGGCCGGACGGCGGCGAGCACCTCCTCGAAGGTCTGCCCCTCCTGGTCCTCGGCCCCCCGGGAGTCGGCGAGCGGATGGCTGCCGACCGTCAGCGCGGAGAACCCGGCGGCGGCCGCCGTCCGGGCCGACCAGGCGTCCCAGACGGTCGGCAGCACGAGCGGCTGGTGGTCGGCGTGCAGTTGCTTGAGGCGCTCAGCGCGCTCGACTGTGGTGCGAAAGTCCATGCCGAGGACCGTACCCGCAGATCGGCCCGGGCATCCGCTCAAGCGGCCAGCCGTACCGTGCCCAGCGGACCTGCCGGACGCTCGTGCCGGCGGGTGGAGCGGGAGCGCGCCCCGGAGAGCCGGATCAACTCCCCCTGGGCCAGCGCGAGGACATCGGCCAGGCTCAGCCCGAGCGCCCGCGCGGCGGCCGCCAGCACCTCGGACGAGGCCTCCTTGCGGCCACGCTCCACCTCGGAGAGGTAGGCCATCGAGATCCGTGCGGCGTCGGCCACGTCCTTCAATGTCCGCTCCTGGGACAGCCGTTCTCTCCGCAGTACGTCCCCGACGAGGTCACGCCAGAGCGGCTCCCGGGCCGGAGCGGGCCCGGGCGTCGGGAACGGGCGCAGCGGAATGACGCGGGCGCGGGGCTGGTTCGTCGCTCGGATGGTCACCGCTCCAGCCTAGGAGCAGCGCGCCCGGCAGGCACGGGGCGGGCGTTGCGCTCCGGGCGGATCTGCTGAGGGCGAAGTGGCGTGACAGAGCGGCCACGGAGGAGAGGCACCGGCCGGCGTTCCCGCACGCGCCGGCGCCTCTCCTCCGTGGGTCAGATCAGCCCCTGCGCCAGCATCGCGTCCGCCACCAGCTCGAAGCCCGCGATGTTCGCGCCCACCACGTAGTTGCCCGGGCTGCCGTACCGCTCGGCGGTCGTGTAGCAGGAGTCGTGGATGTGGCGCATGATCTCGGCGAGGCGCTCCTCGGTGTGCGAGAAGGTCCAGGAGTCCCGGGAGGCGTTCTGCTGCATCTCCAGGGCGCTCGTCGCGACCCCGCCCGCGTTGGCCGCCTTGCCGGGCGCGAAGGCGACGCCCGCGCTTTGGAAGACCTGGACCGCTTCCGGAGTGGTGGGCATGTTGGCGCCTTCGGCGACCGCCTTGACCCCGTTGCGTACGAGTTCGAGCGCGTCGGCCTCGTGGAGCTCGTTCTGGGTGGCGCAGGGCAGGGCGACGTCCACGGGGACCGACCACACCCCCGTACCGGGCACGAACCGGGCGTGCGCGCCGCGCCGTTCCGCGTACTCGGAGACCCGGCCCCGGCCCGCCTCCTTGATCTCCTTGAGGAGGGCGAGGTCGATGCCCTTCTCGTCGACGACGTAGCCGCCGGAGTCCGAGCAGGTGATGACGGTCGCGCCGAGCTGCTGGGCCTTCTCGATGGCGTAGACGGCCACGTTGCCGGAGCCGGAGACCGCGATGGTCTGGCCCTCCAGCGACTCGCCCCGGCTGCGCAGCATCTCGGCGGTGAACAGGACCGTGCCGTAGCCGGTGGCCTCCGTACGGGCCTGGGCGCCGCCCCAGCCGAGGCCCTTGCCGGTGAGGACGCCGGACTCGTACCGGTTGGTGATCCGCTTGTACTGGCCGAAGAGGTAGCCGATCTCGCGGCCGCCCACGCCGATGTCGCCGGCGGGGACGTCGGTGTACTCGCCCAGGTGGCGGTGGAGCTCGGTCATGAAGGACTGGCAGAACCGCATGATCTCGGCGTCGGAGCGGCCCTTGGGGTCGAAGTCCGCCCCGCCCTTGCCGCCGCCGATGGGCATGCCGGTGAGGGCGTTCTTGAAGATCTGCTCGAAGCCGAGGAACTTCACGATGCCGAGGTTGACGGAGGGGTGGAAGCGCAGACCGCCCTTGTAGGGGCCGAGCGAGCTGGAGAACTCGACCCGGAAGCCGCGGTTGACGTGGATGTCGCCGGAGTCGTCCGCCCACGGCACCCGGAAGATCAGCTGGCGCTCCGGCTCGCATATGCGCTCGATGATGCGGGCGTCCACGAACTCGGGGCGCTGCGTCAGCACGGGACCGAGGGTCTCCAGGACCTCGCGGACCGCCTGGTGGAACTCCTGCTCGCCCTGGTTGCGCCGCAGGATCTCGGCGTAGAGCGGCTCGATGACCCGGTTCGCCGCATCGTGCGCGTGAACGGAGTCGCGGGCGGAGTCGGGGGTGAGCGGCATCTGATCAAGCCCTTCCGTGGGTCGGCTCGTGCGCGTCGGCGCCCCCGTCCCGGAGGGCACCGACGCCCTGATTGTCCCGCGTCACCCGATGATCTTCGACACCCATCCACATGCTGGCCGCCCGGGCCCTTGGAGGCCCACTGGAGCGCTTCCTGGAGCCCTCCCTAGAGCTCCTCCTGGACCCCTCCCTAGAGCCCCTCCTCGGAGAACGGGGTGTCGCTCCACCGGAACCAGGCCCGGTCACCCTGGATGTGCAGCAGGAACTCGGCGACGGCCTTCCCCTCCGGACCGGTCAGGACGAGCGTGCGGTTCACCTCGCAGCAGACCCCCTCCCACGCCTCCGCGCTCTCGTCGCTCTCGTCCTCGTCCAGCCGCTCCATGAGGGCCAGCTCACGGTCGAAGAGCTCGCGGGTCCCCGCGTCGTAGGCCGGGCCGGGGATGAACCGGCCGTGCAGCCAGGGGAAGTCGAGGTCGTCGACGGCGATCTCCCCGACGAGTTCCGTGCCGCGCCGCAGCCTCCATATGGTGCCGTCGCGTCCCATCGCCGCCCCCGTGCGTACTCGTGCGTCTGTTCCCGTCACGGTAAGGGATTGGTGAAGGCCGGCCGGGGCAAGGGGGTTACCCGTCAGGAACCACGACACCTCGCCTGACGATCAGTCATGATGCTCCCCATGACGAAGCCGCGGGGGCGTCGGAGAGCGCAATCTCCTTATCAGCCAAGGTTGTTGTACGGATCCGGCCGGACCGCCGCCGCTCCTGCGCGGCCGCAGCCACCGCCGTACGGAGCACCCGGCCGGCCGCCCCGTATCCCCAAGGGCACCGGGGAGACGCGCCGCTACCTGGCGGTCGGGCTCGACTGCTATCTGTGCCTGCTGGTCGTCGGCCTGCTGGTGCACTCCTGCCTGGGCCCGGCGGGCGCGGGAGCGGGCCGGACGGCCGCGGTGCTCATCGGTCACCTCACCCTGCTGTCCTTCGCCAACCAGGTGCTGCTGACGATGGCCGTACGGGCGAGCGCCGGAAAGCTGATCATGGGCGTACGGGTGATCCGCCTGCCCGACGCGGGCCGCCCGGAGTTCCGCCGCCTGGTCCTGCGCTGGCTCTACGGCCTGTTCTGGCTCCCCCTCCAGCCCTGGCACCACCTCCGCCGAGGAGCCACCGCCGAGCCACCGCCCCGCGAACGCCTGGGCGGCGGCCCCCCGACCGCCCCGCACACGGACCTGGCGGGGGTCCGCCAGGTCCACCGCAGCGACCTGCGGTATTACCGGGAGGCGGTGGAGGGGCGGACGGGGTGACCCTGGTCGGCGCGGTCCCGGGCCGCCCGCATCGCCGCAGCCGTGGCCGACGCGTCGTACTCCGGGCCGACGCCCGGGACGATGATCACGTCACCGTCGATGTGCCGGGTGCGCAGCGGCAGGATCTCCTGGTAGGCGGGGGACGCGTACCAGGCGCGGATCTCCTCGGTGCCGGGGAAAGCAATGACGACCAGCGCACCGGGCCACTCCCCCTCCACCACCTCCACCTCGGCCCCATGCACCAGGAATCGGCCTCCGTAGGGCTCCATGGTGGCCTGGATGCGCTCGATGTAGCTCAGCACCTCGTCCGGGACGGGGCCGTCGGCGGGGCGCAGGTGGGCAAGGGCGTACGCGGTCATGGTCCGGTCCTCCGGGGTGCGGCGTGGCGTGGTCCTTCGGTACGTCTCCGATGCTGCCGGGCGGGGCGGAGGGCGTCGATTACCCCGGAGGTCATGACGGCGGCCCGTACGGTTAAACGCCCGGCCGCGACAACTGACCGGGCCCTCTTGCGACCGCGTGCAGGGCCCGTCCACCGGAGCGGAGAAGATCGTTCGTCAGGCGTCGCCCTCGTCAGCGGAGGCATGGAGGCACCGACGGCAGGGGAAAGCAGTTCGTCCCGAGATACCTGTCCCCTTACGGTGGCGCGATGGTGCACGTGCGGGAGATGAATGCGGCCGACATCGAGGCCGTTTCGACAATCCGAGTCCGAGGATGGCAGGCGGCGTACGCCGGGATCGTTCCCCAGACGTATTTGGACGCCATGACAGTGGAAGGTGATGCCGGCCAACGGCGGCAGTGGTTCTCCCGGCCCGGACGAAAGTCGCGAGATCTTGTGGCGCTCGGTGACCGTGGCCCGGTGGGGTGGATCTGCTTCGGGCCGTGTCGAAGTGAGATGCCCGGTCTGAGTCGGGTCGGTGAGGTCTACGCCCTCTACGTCTCACCGGATCTGATCGGCCAGGGCATCGGCCGGATCCTCCTGGGTGAGGCTCATTCCCAAATGAAGGGCCGGGGTTTCGAGGCGTCAGCCTTGTGGGTTCTCTGTGACAACCAACGAGCCCAGCGCTTCTACGAGCGGGCCGGCTACCAGGCTGACGGCGCGGCTCAGGACGACGTCTACGACGGGAACACGCTCACCGAGCGCCGCTACCAGCGCGTGCTTTGAGCCGAGCAGGGAAGCGAGTATCAGGTGACGTTCTGCACGACCGGCGACCGGCGACCGGCGCGAGGCACTGGGGAAACACCTGGTGGACAACCACCCCTACGACTCGCCAGAGGTGATCGCGTTCACGATCGATGCCGGCCGTGCCGAGCACCTGGACTGGATCACCCGAGCCAACCGCTAGCCCTTCGCGCGCCCCAGTAGCGCGCTGACCGGGGCGTGGGACCGGTGGGGCTCCAACCGCTTGGCCATCAGCCGGGCCCGCGCCATCGGTCTGATCGACGCAAGTGCCGGTCCTCCTGGTCAATCGTCTCCGAGGGTGATGCAGAGTTCGCTCACGAGTGCCTGGGCCAGGTCCGTCTGCTGGCCGGGGTCGATGCGGACCTCGGCCAAGTTGGCGATGCCCCGGATCTGCGAGAGGTCGTTCCCGCGGAGATCGACCTCCCGGTACCGGCCCCCACCGAATTCGGTCAGTTTGAGCCCGCAGTCGGAGAATACGGCGTCGGAGAGGTCGCAGCCGGTGAACGTGGCCTCGGTGAAGGTACAGTCGGCGAAGACCACGGGGCCGGTGGCGCGTACCTTCTCGAAGCTGGCGTAGTCGAGACGGCATTTCTCGAACAGCACGTCGTCCAGGACCACGCGGTCCAGCGCGGCGCCCATGAGCTTGCAGTCGCGGAAGTGGACCCGGGTGAGCTTGCTCCCGCTCCAGCGGGCCGAGCCGAGATCACTGCTGGTGATCTCGATACCGTGGAGATTCACCGAATCGAACTCGACTTGCTGCGCGCGGATATCGGCGATCCGGCCCGTGACGAGTTGGATTCCGGTGAGGGCGAGCGAGCGCAGGTCCACGTCCCTGTACGTGAAGTCCTGAACAGAGCCGCGAGGGCTGTCCAGGGTCTCGACCACGGACAGGTACAGGCCGGGCTCATCAAGGTCGGGGGTGGTCACGGTGGTGTGGCCGAAGGTACGGCTGGCCATGGTGCTCCTTCAACGCGGTGCCGGTGCGGTCCTGCTGGTGTCGCCAGCAGGGCCGCCCCGTCCGGGCTACTTGTTCTTCCAGTTGTCCCAGGTGGGACGGTTGTCGAACGCGGGCGTGGGGTTGTCCCAGGTAGGCCGGTTGTCGAACGTGCCGATGGCATGCTGGCCGTGCACCGCCTCCGTGGCATGGCGGTCGCCCTGGCCGGCGTCGGTCCAGGCCTTCTCCCGGCGGGCGACGGTCGTGGTGCCCACGGCCTCCAAGAGGGACGCAAACCCCGGAGCCGAGTCCATCACGAGCGCGGTGGCGTCAGGGGCGATGTTCACGGACATGTCGTGTCACTCCTTCGAGTAGGGCGATCTTGGCGGTGGTGCAGTACCGGGTCCTGGTGCCGTCGAACCGACCGCCGTGCTCGAAGTACCGGTTGGCCGCATGGGCGCCTCCGCAGAACGCGAAGGTGGGGCAGGTGGCGCGGCAGGCGTCCACCCCGTTCCAGAACTCGGTGATCCAGGGGGTTCGCTCCTCGGCCTCGGCCACGAGGACGTCCAGGCCGGTGCGGAGCACGCTACCGGTGGCGAAGTCGCCGAACCGGCTGTCGTTGAACCCGGCCAGCTCCGGGGACAGCATGATCACGCTGCCGTCGTGGGCAACGGTGGGCAACGGGTCCCAAGGAGCGGAGATCGGCAGCGGGTCCGTGGCATGACCGCTCAGGACAGCCCCCGCAAAGTTGAGCACGCGTTGCACCTCGCGCAGCCGGACGACCGGGTTCGCCCGCCAGGCATCCGCGAGAGCAGTCCAGAATTCCTCGGCCTGTACGAGGTCGGCGTCTTTGGCGCCCAGGTTGACGCCTTCTTCCTCCTCCACGTTGACGCCAAGGGTGGTCACGCCCAGATCGGCGAAGAAGTCGTAGAAGCGACTGGCCTTGTTCGGGTCGGGGTGGGAAACAACCGCGATGGCGGAGATCGGTATCCCATGCCGACGCAGGCGGTCAATACCTCGCATGATCACGCGGAACCCAGGGCGGCCGGCGAGGGTGAGGCGGTGGGTGTTCATGTCCTCGGGCCCGTCGATGCTGACGCCCACGCGAACCTTGTGCTCCAGCAGGAACTCGCACCACGCGTCATCGACAAGAACCGCGTTGGTCTGCACGGAGTGCTTCACATCCTTGAACGGCGCCATGAGCGCGGCCAGGTGCTCGCGCCCGGCCGCAAGCGGCTCCCCGCCGTGCCAGACGACCTCGAACCTCTGGTTCGCCGTGGCCCACTCGTTGACGGAGCCGGCGACGGCCTGGGCCACCTCCACCGGCATGAGGCGCTTCATCTTGCGGAAGGGCAGGTAGCAGTACGTGCAGTCCATGGGCAGGCACTGCGTGGTCGGCTGCATGATCACCGAACTGGGGATGCGGGCGAGCCGGGTATGCATCGCGCTCCTCTCGATGCTGGGTGCTGTCAGGCGGGGCGACGTTGTTGACTGCCGTCGTCCACTCCCATTCCGCCGGGCGGTGCAGCGGCCCGCAGGTGAGCCAGGGAACGGCCTGCGGCCCACTGGAAGGGGGAGGCACTACCCGAAGTCATCTGTGCTCCGGGGTGCGTTGACCACTCTGGCGGCCTCGGAACCTTGCGGCCACTGCGGCGTCCTATAGGGCCGTCCTATATTTCAGGGATGGAGCCGGAGCCGGACGTGTGGGCACACCCTGAGCTGCGCGCAGCTATGGCGGCGGAGGACTGGTCGACGCTGCTGAAGACATGGCGAAGGCTGACGCGCAGCAACCAGAGCAAGCTCGGCGCCCTCGTCGGCCTGGCGCAGCCGGACATCTCCGCGATCGAGAACCGGCGACGCGCGGTGACATCCGTCGAAGTGCGCCAGCGGATCGTTCATGGCCTTGGCGTCCCCCTTGAACTGCTGGACGCTCGGCACAAGGAGCTTCCCCTGCCGTCCCTCGTGCTGCCTGATGTGGTGTCGGAGACCGACGCGGAGCGCCTGATCGCCGTGAAACGGGGCGGCCTGCGCTTGGATTCCGCCTCTCTGGACGCGATGGACGCCTTGCTGGCCGCGCATCGACGCGCGGAGGACACCATCGGCTCACGCGCTATCACCCCGCTCGTGACTGCCCAGTTCAAGGAAGTGGCCGGCCTCTACGACCAAGCTCGTGGCCCGCTGGCGGACCGCGTTGTCAAACTCCTGGCCGAGTACGCACAGTTCCTCGCCTGGATGGCGCAGGATCAGGACAACGCCCCTGTGGCGCTGGGATGGTTCGATCGGTCCTATGACTGGGCGCTGGAATCCGGGTACGGCGACATGGCGGCTACCACCATGAGCATGAAGGCACACCTGGCGTGGTCGCAGGGGCAGGGGCGGCGATGCGTCCGGCTGGGTGAGGCAGCGGCATCAACAACCGGAGTGAGCGAGGCCACGAGAGCCATGGCCGTTCAGATGGCCGGGCGCGGGCACGCCCTCGAAGGCGATGCCGATGACGCGTACCGCAAGCTGGACGAGGCGCAGGAGATCATCGCAACTGCTGCGGACGCGCCGCCGTGGCTGTACTTCTACGGCGAGTCGTGGTTCGCCGCACAGCGCGGGATGGCCGACCTTCACCTCAAGGAATGGTCGAGCGCAGCCGAGAACTTGGTGATGGGGTTGGCGGCCTTCGCTCCGTCCTTCCGCAGGGACCGGGCCTGGTACGGGTCCTGCCTGGCCCACGCGTACGCGGGCTCCGGGGAGGCGGAGGCTGCGCTGGAAACCTCCCTGAGTGTGATCACCGACGCCTCCGAGATCGGCCGCCCTCACGCATGGCAGGAGCTGCACAGGGTGGCGGCGATACTGATGCGTGGCAGGGCCCCTGAGGGGCGATCGCTGTTCGATGCCTTGGCAGCGCTGGACTGATCCCTGCACGAGGCGGCACGACCGAGCATCGGTGCTCCCCCGAGGCGAGAGCCAAGCGCACGGCTCCACCCGTATCCGTCGATCAATGCGCCGGTGCCCGGCCAGGACGACTGGCCGGGCACCGTGGCGACCACTTGTCGGGCTCGCCCTACGACCGCCCGAACTCGCCGTCCACGACGCCGCCTTCGAACGCCGCCCACTCGCCGGAGGTGAAGACGAGAGCGGGCCCGTTGCCCTGGTCCTTGGAGTCGCGCATGGCCACGCGGCCGTCACCGAGAAAGGCGACCTCGACGCAGGTGGCGTTGTTCTGTGAGCGGCTGGACTTACGCCATGCCGCGCCTGTCAGATCCGCGCTCATCATCGGGAAAACTCCTTTGCCGCTTGCCGAAGGATGTTCTGGGTGCCCTTGTGATCCAGGGCAGCACCCCAGATGGAAGTGAACGCCTGGTCGTACCGCTCGATCTCCTGCGCCTTGTCAAGGTACAAATCGCCGGTGAAGCCCTCCATGTAGACGGTGGGCGGCTCCATCGGTTGTCCGTCGCCGCTGACGGGGAAGCGCAAGAGCGTGAACGGCCCCGACACGAGGCCGTAGTGCAGGCCCGCCGAGAACGGTACGACCCGCAGTGAGACGTTCGGCAGGTCCATCGTCTCTGCCAGGCGGTGCAACTGGCGAGCCATTACTTCACCTCCGCCGACCGGCTGGCGGAGCACCGCTTCACCAAGCGCCAGCTCCAAAGTGGGCGGGCTGGTCACCCTGGTCAGCAACTCCTGGCGCGCCATGCGGACGTGCACACGTCGTTCGATCTCGTCGCGGTCCACGTCATGGGTACCCTCCCGGATCAGCGCTCGGGCATAGTCCTCTGTCTGCACGAGACCCGGCACCAGGTCCTTGATGTACTGACGCAGACTCGCTGCCGCCCCTTCCAGTCCGATGAAGAGGTCGAAGCCCTCCGGGATCACGTCACCGTAGGCGTGCCACCACCCCCGGTTCTTGGTTTCCTTGGCGAGCCCCATCAGGCCCTTGGTCAACTCGGCGTCAGCGCCGTACGCACGACACATCGCCTCGACGTCCAGGCTGCGCATGGATGTTTGGCCCGTCTCGATACGCCAGATCTTCTGATCCGACCACTCCAGGGCCGTCGATGCCGCGCGCACGGTCAGTCGCGCGCGATTACGCAGCTCACGCAGGTGTCGCCCCAGTTGACGGCGGGGCACGGTCGAACCACTTGCCGATTCCACCACTTGGTGTTCCTCCGATCTGCAACCCAACTTACATCCGAAATGGAATACCGAGTATCCCCGGCATGGAATAGGGGATATCTGTTCGAGAAGGCGAATTCCAGATTTCCAATCTGGAGTGTTGCACATTCGAATAATCCAGTGCTTCACTCGGTGACCCACAGGACTCCTGCGAACACTCCACGTGATCACAGGCGGGCGAGGGGACCCAAGTGCGATGAACCCACTGATCTTTGGCTACCTGCGCGTGCCCGACGACATGAGCGACGAGGAGGCGAAGCAGAAGCAGGTCGCCCTCTCCACGTACGCCGAGAAGAACGGCTTCCACCTGGCGGCCGTGTTCTACGAGTACGTTCCGGGGGCGCATGCGGCGTTCACGGAGTTGGTGGCGGCCGTCCGGCACGCCGAGGCCAAGCACGTGGTCGTGCCCTCCTACCGGGAGCTGGCGCTGAACCGGTCGCTCCAGAACGCCATGCTCACGCACCTGTTCCACACCACCGGCGGCGCGGAAGTCATCAGCCTGGACGACCGGTCATGACGGCCCAGGGGGTGCCGTACCACACCCGGCATGTGCGCTTCGTCGACCAACTCTCCCTTGTCGCCGCGCAGTCGGCCGTCCGCACCTCGCGTCACTTCCTGCAGTTCGCCCTCGCCAAGTGGCAGGCCACCCTCATCGAGGACGACGTCCTACTCGTCGCCTCGGAGCTGGTCACCAACGCCATCGCCGTCACCGGAGTGGTGGCAGCGAAGCCGACGTGGGGCGAGCTGGAGCGGCTCGACCTCGTCCACGTCCGCCTCGTCGGCTTACGGGACAGCGTCGTCGTCGAAGTGTGGGACGTGTCGGACGAACCGCCCCGGCTCCAGCGCGTCGGCGATGACTCCGAGGAAGGGCGCGGCCTCTTCCTCGTACAGGAGCTGGCGGCGCGCTGGGGTTCCTACCGCACTGCGGGCGGAAAGGCGGTATGGGCACAGATGACGGTCCGGCCGCCGTTGCCGCGGCGGCCCGGGGGCGGCGAGGGTCGTGGGGGCCGCCCGGCCACCCCGCCGGGGCCCGATGCCGCGTTCCTCCGACGCGTCCGGGCGGGGCTGGATGCGGCGCTGTAGAGGCCCCGCACACGCCGAAGGCGGCGGCACCCCGGAAGGTTCCGGGGTGCCGCCGCCTTCAAGAGGGGGACGGGGGTGGAGCGAGGGTCAGGCGGCGGAGCCGGCCTTCCACTGGGACCAGTCCATGTTCCAGCCGTTGAGGCCGTTGTCCGGCTTGATGGTCTTGTCCGGGGAGTTCTTGACGATGACCACGTCGCCGATGAGCGAGTTGTCGTAGAACCAGGCGCCGGGGGCGCTCGGGTCGTTGGCGCCCTTCACGTCGGCGAGGCCCACGCAGCCGTGGCTGGTGTTGGCGGTGCCGAAGATGCCCTTGCCCCAGTAGTTGCCGTGGATGAAGGTGCCCGAGGTGGACAGGCGCATCGCGTGCGGCACGTCCTTGATGTCGTACTCGCCCTTGCCGTCGTCATCGGTGAAGCCCACGGTGGCGCCGTTCATCCGGGTCTCCTTGTGCTTCTCGGAGATCACCATCTCGCCGTTGTACGTGGGGTTCTCGGGCGCGCCCGCGGAGATCGGGATGGTCTTGATCGTCTTGCCGTCGCGGGTGACCGTCATCATCTTGGTCTTCGCGTCGACGGTCGAGACCTGGTTGCGGCCGACCTTGAACGTCACGGTCTTCTGCTGCACACCGAAGACGCCGTCCGCGCCCTCGACGCCGTCCAGCGCGAGCTTCAGGGTGACGGTGGAGCCGCCCTGCCAGTAGTCCTCCGGGCGGAAGTCCAGGCGCTGGCCGTTGAACCAGTGGCCGACGACCTCCTGGCCGCTGCTGGAGGACACGGTGATGCCGTCCTGGACGGCCTTCTTGTCCGTGATCGGCTTGTTGAAGTTGATCGAGACGGGCATCCCGACGCCGACGGTGGAGCCGTCCTCGGGGGTGAAGTTCCCGATGAAGCTGTTGTCGGGCGAGACGGTGGTGAAGGAGCTGTTCTCGTGGGCTTTGCGGCCCTTCGCGTCCTCGGCCGTGGCGTCGATCTTGTACGTGGTGGAGCGTTCGAGCTGGTCGGCGGGCTTCCAGCTGGAGCCGTCGGCCGCCAGGGTGCCCTCGACCGCCTTGCCGTCCGCCGTGGTCATGACGACCTCGGTCAGCTTGCCCTTGGTGACGGAGACCTGGGCGGCGTTGTTGATGCTGGCATTGGTGGCGCCGTTCTCCGGCTTGATCGCTATCTGTGCCTCGGACGCGTCCTCGGCCGCGGCCTTGTCGACCTCCTGCGCCTGGGACGACTCCGAGCTTCCGGCGCCCGTCTTCTTGTCGCCGCCGTCGTCGGTACAGGCCGAAAGCACCAGCACGCCGCCGAGCAGTGCGGACACGGCCGCGAGGCCCCTGCGCCGCTTGCTGTCCGTCATCACACGCTTCTCCATCGTTGCCGATTCCCCAAAATCCCCGAACGGGGCTGCCAGGCGGCGATTCCCCGTCAATGTTCCAAGAACACCCGGAACGGGTGCTCCGTTCCACATCCGCCAGGGATGTGGGGAACACCACTCATCGACGCGGCTGCGCCTGCGGTGGTTCCCGCTGTCGGGCCCGGACACGGAACCGCCGCACAGCACGGCCCCGGTCCGCGGTGAAGCGAGGCCGGGGCCGGTGTTCTCACACGTCAGACCCGCTGCGCGAGGTCACCGTCCTCGCCGTCGTTCCTCCCATTGTGCGCGACCGCGTCGCCGTACCCCTCCTCGTCGTCCTCGATCTCGGCCACGAACGGGCCGTCCTCGTCGCCCTCGTCGTCGTCCCAGCCCTCCGCGTCGGGGTCGTGGTCGACGCTCTCGCTGCTCCAGGAGGCCTGCGCGAGCTCGACCCCGGGCACCTCGCTGACCAGGTCGAACGGATCGATCAGCGAGGCGAGGGCCTCTGCTCCGTCTGCCCGGACGGTGGCCTCGGCATGCATCCGCTCCTCGGCGGTGTCGCTCTCGGTGATACCCGAGACCGGCTCCCCGTACTCGGCGGCGATGGATTCCAGCGCGGTGCCGGTGAGGGCGTCGAGGTCCGTGACCTCCAGCACCATTTCCACGCGAACGCGAACAAACCTGGATGTCTCTTCTGTGCTCATACTCCGGAGCGTATGGCTCATCCCGGCCACGACTTTCCTCCGACCCGCTGCTTTGCTTAGCATCGGCCCACGGGGCTAACTCATGGTTGTCGCAAGGGGATCGAAACTGTGTCCGTCACTCGCCGCACACTCCTGACCGCCACCGCCGCGGGAACGCTGCTGGCCGCTCTCTGGTTCGTCCCGTCGGCCAACGCGACCGTCGAAACCGCCTCGCAGAGCGGTATAACCACCCCCTCCGGCCCCGCGTCGGGCCAGGGGGCGCAGCCTGCCGCCGAGGACTCCGCGCCGCAGCTCGCCGAGACCGGACCGGGCGTGGACACCACCCCGTATCTGATCGGCGGCACAGCGCTGCTGGGGCTCGGCGCCGGCTTCGTGACCTACTCCGTACGCCGTTCCGGAGACGGAGGCGGAGCCCGCCCGGCGCTCTGACCCCGTACCCGCGAAAAGGGCTGCCACACCCCCCGGTGCGGCAGCCCTTCGTGTACGTACGGGACCCGGCTCAGGCCAGCGGCCCCGTGACCGGCTCCACGGCCGCGACCAGGCGCCCCTCCCGTACGAACGTGTCCGCGGCGGCCAGGTCCGGCGCCAGGAAGCGGTCCGGGCCCGGCCCCTCGGCGCCGGCGGCCCGCAGCGCGGCCACGGCGGCCTGCGAGGCGGGGGCCGGGACCAGGCCCTCGGCGGCCCGGATCTCGACGGCGCGGGTCGCCGCGTACAGCTCCACGGCGACGATCCGGGCCAGGTTGTCCACGGCGGTACGGAGCTTGCGCGCCGCCGACCAGCCCATGGAGACGTGGTCCTCCTGCATCGCGGAGGACGGGATGGAGTCGGCGGAGGCGGGGACCGCGAGCCGCTTCATCTCGCTGACCAGGGCGGCCTGGGTGTACTGGGCGATCATCAGGCCCGAGTCCACCCCGGCGTCGTCCGCGAGGAACGGCGGCAGCCCGTGCGAGCGGTTCTTGTCGAGGAGGCGGTCGGTGCGGCGCTCGCAGATCGAGCCGAGGTCGGCGGCGACGATGGCGAGGAAGTCCAGGACGTACGCGACGGGCGCGCCGTGGAAGTTGCCGTTGGACTCGACCCGGCCGTCGGGGAGCACCACCGGGTTGTCGACCGACGAGGCCAGCTCGCGGCCCGCGACCACGGCCGCGTAGTCCAGGGTGTCGCGGCCCGCGCCGTTGACCTGGGGGGCGCAGCGTACGGAGTAGGCGTCCTGCACCCGGGGCGCGTCGTCCTGGTGATGGCCCGTCAACCCCGAACCGGCCAGCACCCGCAGCATGTTGTCCGCGCTGACCCCCTGGCCGGGGTGCGGGCGGATGGCGTGCAGCTCGGGGGCGAGGACCTTGTCCGTGCCGAGCAGCGCCTCCAGGGAGAGGGCGGCGGTGATGTCGGCGGAGGTGTAGAGGTTACGCAGGTCGGCGAGGGCCATGACCAGCATGCCGAGCATGCCGTCGGTGCCGTTGAGAAGGGCCAGGCCCTCCTTCTCGCGCAGCTCCACCGGGGTGATCCCGTGCGCGGCGAGCAGCTCGCCCGCCGGGCGGACGGTGCCGTCGGGGCCCTCCGCGTCGCCCTCGCCCATCAGGGTGAGCGCGCAGTGGGAGAGCGGGGCGAGGTCGCCGGAGCAGCCGAGCGAACCGTACTCGTGGACGACGGGCGTGATCCCCGCGTTGAGCACGTCCGCCATGGTCTGCGCGACCTCCGGGCGTACGCCGGTGTGGCCGGAGGCGACCGTCTTGAGCCGCAGGAACATCAGCGCGCGCACGACCTCGCGCTCCACGCGGGGGCCCATGCCCGCCGCGTGCGAGCGGACGATGTTGCGCTGGAGCTGGGCGCGCAGCTCGGTGCTGATGTGGCGGCTGGCGAGGGCGCCGAAGCCGGTGGAGACGCCGTAGACCGGCTCCGGCTTGGCTGCGAGCGCGTCCACGATGAGGCGGGAGGCGGCCAGCGCGTCCACGGCGGCGGAGGAGAGCTCCACCCGGGCGCCGTGGCGGGCCACGGCGACGACGTCCTCGGCGGTGGTTCCGGACGTCCCCACCACGACAGTGTGCATATCCATATTCAGCAGCGTACGGATTGAAACCCGCTATGTCACTAGCCGTTGAGGAGAGAGACCCTTACCGCCTTGCCCGTACGGTCACGGGCGGTTGCCGCGCAGCCTGCGGCGGTCGTGCGCCGACTTCGGCGGGGAGTCCGCGAGCCGGATGACCTCGCCGTCCCGCCCGGCCACCACCGGCCGCAGCGAGCGGGCGGCCTTGGCCCGGTACTGGGCGGCGTCCGCGAGCCGGAACAGCCGTCGGGCCGAGCGCACCGGGCCGATCGGGTCGCCGGTCGACGCGACCCCGCAGGCCACCCCGTTGCCGAGCTCGATCACCGCCGCCCGGTCGCAGAGCTCGGTGGCCACCCCGACCACGTCGTCCGCCTCGGGCCCGTCCGCCACCAGGCAGAACTCGTCGCCGCCGAGGCGGGCGGCCAGGGCGTCCGGGAGCATCGCCCCGCAGAGGGAGAGCACCGAGCCGAAACGTTCCAGCAGACGGTCGCCGACGGCGTGCCCGTGGGTGTCGTTCACCGCTTTCAGGCCGTTGAGGTCGCAGACGACGAGGCTGACGACGACCCCGGCCGTGCGGTGCGCCTCCACCGCCTCGTCCAGCCGGATGTCGACGGCCCGGCGGTTGGCAAGGCCGGTCAGCGGGTCGGTGAAGGCCAGCTTGCGGACCTCCTCCAGCCGCTCGGTCTGGGCGATCCCGGAGGCCACGACGGCGGCGAGCACGGTCGCGAAGTTCGCGTCGTCCCGGTCGAACACCGGCTTCCCGGCCTGCCGCGCCACATACAGCTCGCCCCAGGCCCGCCCGTGCAGCACGATCGGCGCGACCACACAGCAGCCCCGGCCGCGCCGCCGCAGCGCCGCCACCCGCTGGTGGCAGTACGGGCGGGCGCCGCGCGCCGGGCCGCCCGCGCCGGGCAGGCCGTCGGCGGTCTCCACCCAGGCGTCGGGCTCACCGCCACCGGCCCAGCGCTCGTGCAGGAACTCGGTGATCTCCGGGAACTCGTGGACCGGGTAGGCCTCCTCCTCGGGGAACTCCTCCTCCCCCTCGGCCCGCTGCCCCGCGTTGACCAGGACCCGCAGCCTGCCCCGGCCCCGCTCCCACACCGACAGTGCGGCGAAGCTGCCGCCCAGCGCCTCGCAGGCCCCCAGCGCGGCCGCCCGCCACGAATCGCGCGGCGTGTAGGCCGCGGCCATCGTCTGCGCCAGCGAAACCACGGCCCGCAGCCGAGCATCGTCTTCACCCATTTATCCAGCTTATGTAGATTTGTTCCCTTTTGATCAGTTTGATGCGCAACTAATTTTCGGCGTCACGCGGCGGGCGGAAAAGCTGGAGGCGTCACTCACCCGGCCACTGCGGGCTCCGCTTCTCGTTGAAGGCGGCCACGCCCTCCGCCCGGTCCCCGGAGAAGGCCACCGACCGCCAGGCCGCGTCCTCCACCTCCAGGCCCGCCCGCAGGTCCAGCCCGTGCCCCAGCCGGAGCGCCTTCTTGGCCGCCCGCAGCCCGACCGGCGAGTTGGCGGCCATCCGGGCGCCCAGCGCGAGGGCCTCCTCCCGGTCCCGCCCCGCCGCCACCAGCTCGTCCACGAGCCCCAGCTCCCGCGCCTCGGCCGCCTCCACCCGCCGGGCGGTGAAGACCAGCTCGGCGGCGCGGGCCGCCCCCACCCGGCGCGGCAGCAGCTGCGTACCGCCGCCGCCGGGGATGACGCCCACGGACACCTCGGGCAGCCCGACCACGGCGGTGGCGTCGGCCACGATCACATCGCAGGCGAGGGCCAGCTCGAAGCCGCCGCCGAGGGCGAAGCCGTGCACGGCGGCGATCGTCGGCATCGGCAGCTCCAGGACACCGGTGTAGGCGGCCCGGGCGGTAGGCCGCTGACGTACCAGCTCGGCGTCCGTGAAGGAGTTCCGCTCCTTGAGGTCGGCGCCCACACAGAAGGCCCGCTCATGGCTGGAGGTGAGGACGGTGACGCGGACGTCCCGGTCGGCGCCGAGCGCCTCGCAGGCGGCGGCGATGGAGCGGGCCATGTCGGTGGAGACGGCGTTCATGGCCTTCGGCCGGTCGAGGACCAGCTCGGCCACGTGCTCCTGGCCCGCGTGGCGCCGTACGGCGACGAACTCCCCGAACCGCTGCTCGGACGTGACGGTCATGACTGCACCCCTGTCGCTGGATCCCTGTTAACGAGCGTTATCGACAGGGATCCTAGACAGGGCGTACGGGGAACCGACAGGGCGAGCCGGACCCGACCACGTAAAGGTGCGGCTCAGGAACCGGTCTTGCCGCGCCGCGCCAGCAGCCACGGCTCCACCACGCCCAGCCCGCGCACCGGCCGCTGCCACATCGGCTGGAGCCCGAAGCGGTACGTGGGCAGGGGCGGCTCCTCGACCACCTCGCGGCCCTCCTTCTCGGCCAGCCGGGCCCGCTCGGCGGCCGCCGCGACCTCCTCGGCGGCCTGGGCCTCCGACTCCGGGGCGTCCCCGTGCCGGACCAGCTCCTTGGCGAACGCCCCGTCCACGAGGACGGCGTCCTTCGGAGCTATCGAGGTGAGCCGGCTGGCCAGGTTCACCGTGGTGCCGAAGACGTCGCCCATGCGCGTGGTGACCGTGCCGAAGGCGATCCCGACGCGCAGGGCGGGCATCGCCTCGTCCTGGGACATGGCCTCGATCAGCCGGAGCGCTATCTCGGACGCCGTGCCCGCGTCGTCGGCGGCGAAGAGGACTTCGTCGCCGAGGGTCTTGATGAGCCGTCCGCCGTGCGCGGCGACCAGGTCGGCGGCGGTCGTCTCGAAGGACTCGACCAGCTCGCCGAGCTCCTCCTCCTCAAGACGCCGGGTCAGCCGGGTGAAGCCGACGAGGTCCGCGAAGCCGACGGCCAGGCGCCGGTCCACCATCTCGTCGTCGTCCGCCGCCTGCACGACCCGCCCGGTCGCGGCGGCCAGCTGGCGCCGCCACACGTAGACGAGGAACTCCTGGAGCTCCGGCAGCAACAGCTCGACCAGCGGATACGTGACTTCCGTCCGGGTCATGCCCGGCTCGGGCGGCTCGGTCAGCCCCTCCAGGAACGAGTCGATCTGCCACTCCGCCAGCCGCGCGGTGGTCTGCCCGGTCGAGCGGGCCACCTGGATCGCCATCGGCTCGCTGAGCAGCCCGGCCTCCACCAGACCGGCGAGCCGGCGCAGGGCCAGCACGTCGGCCTCGGTGAGCGCCTTGGCCTGGCCGATGTCGGCGAAGCCCATGGCCCGCCAGAACCGGGAGGCCAGGTCCATGGAGACCCCGGCGGTGCGGGCGGCCTGGAAGGGGGTGTAGCGGCGGTCGGCCCCGAGGATCAGCGCTTCGAGGCGGATCGCGAGGGGGTCGTCGGTCGGTTCGGCCGTGTGGTCTACCTCGTGATGCGGGGTGGCATGGACCGAGGAGTCCGACGGGCGCTCCTCGCCCGCGCCGGACGTCGTGTCGCCGACGGTCACCAGCCGCCTCCTGCCCGTTCCCTGCGCACTGCCTGCCGATCTGTCGCTGATCGCCCCAACAGTGATCTGTCGCTGGATCGCCTCAACAATACGGCAGGTGTGCCCTAGCTCACGTCCTTGGTTGCCCGATACGGGTGCGTCGCGCGTGACATCTACTGATTACGCGGTATCCACACCGTCTCAGGCCCTCCTCAGGTCAGCCCGCCCGCCGCGCCCCGCAGGTGCACGATGTCCCCGGCCGAGACCGGCTGCTGGAGCCCGTCCTCGGTGGAGAGCACCAGACGCCCGTCGCCGTCGATCGCGACGGCCTGCCCGACCAGGGAGTTCCCGCCCGGCAACTCGGCCCGTACGGTCCGGTCCAGGGTCGCGCACCCGGCCGCGTACGCCGCCTGGAGCCCGCTCGCGGCCGCGTCACCGCCCGCGCCCTTCCACTCCCCGTACCAGTGCTCCAGGGAGCGCAGGACGGCCCGGAGCAGGGTCTCCCGGTCGGTGGAGACGGCTCCGGCGAGCGCCAGGGACCCGGCGGTGGGGGCGGGCAGCTCATCCGCGCGCAGCGAGACGTTGATGCCGAGGCCGACCACGATGCCGTCCCCGGCGAACTCCCCGAGGATGCCGGCGGCCTTGCGCTCCTCGCCCGGTGGGGTCTCCCCTGCGCGGAGCTTGTCGGAGCCCTTGGGGACGGTGACCAGCAGGTCGTTGGGCCATTTGAGTGCCGTGTCGACGCCCGCCGCCTTGGCGAGGCCGGTCGCCGCGGCCACCCCGGCGAGCAGCGGCACCCACCCCCACCGCTCCACGGGCACGTCGTCGCCGGGCTCCAGGTAGACCGAGAAGAACAGCCCGGAGCGGGGCGGCGCGGTCCAGCTCCGCTCCAGCCGGCCGCGCCCGGCGGTCTGCTCCTCGGCGACCAGGACCGTGCCCTCGGCCAGGCCACCGGAGCGGGCCCGCTCCGCGAGGTCGGAGTTGGTCGATCCGGTGGCCTCCACGACCTCCAGCTCGCTCCAGAGCGACTCGGGCCGCAGCAGCCCGCGGCGCAGTGCGGTCACGTTCAGGGGCGGCCGGTCCAGGTCCGACCAGCGGTTCTGTGGCGCATCCGGTGGTGTCATGCAAGCCACCCTAGGTGTGGCAAAGGACGCACTGCCTTTCCGGAGACGCGCCGATACCCTACGAGTCAGTAGCCGGAGCGTTGCGTACGAGCATGACGTACGAGCGTTGCGTGACCAGAAGTTACGAGCCAGTAGCCGCAGAGTCGGACAGACGACCGGTCGTCCCCCCGTGACCGTCACCGTTCGTCGTCCCCGTGACCAGGCAGGGAGCCGCCCCCCGATGTCCGAGCCGCAGAGCGACATCCACACCACCGCGGGCAAGCTCGCGGACCTGAGCCGCCGTATCGAGGAGGCGACGCACGCGGGTTCGGCCCGCGCCGTCGAGAAGCAGCACGCCAAGGGCAAGCTGACGGCCCGTGAGCGAGTCGATCTCCTGCTGGACGAGGGCTCCTTCGTGGAGCTCGACGAGTTCGCCCGGCACCGCTCCACCAACTTCGGCATCGAGAAGAACCGCCCGTACGGCGACGGTGTCGTCACCGGGTACGGCACGGTCGACGGCCGCCCGGTCTGCGTGTACTCGCAGGACTTCACCATCTTCGGTGGCTCGCTCGGCGAGGTCTACGGCGAGAAGATCGTCAAGGTCATGGACTTCGCGCTGAAGACCGGCTGTCCGGTCATCGGCATCAACGACGGCGGCGGCGCGCGCATCCAGGAGGGTGTGGCCGCGCTCGGCCTCTTCGCCGAGATCTTCCGCCGCAATGTGCACGCCTCCGGGGTGATCCCGCAGATCTCGCTGATCGTCGGCCCGTGCGCCGGCGGCGCCGTCTACTCCCCCGCCATCACCGACTTCACGGTGATGGTCGACCAGACCTCGCACATGTTCATCACCGGCCCCGACGTCATCAAGACGGTCACCGGCGAGGACGTCGGCTTCGAGGAGCTGGGCGGAGCCCGTACGCACAACACCACCTCCGGGGTGGCGCACCACCTGGCGGGCGACGAGAAGGACGCCATCGAGTACGTCAAGTCCCTTCTCTCCTACCTCCCTTCGAACAACCTCTCCGAGGCCCCGGCCTTCCCGGAGGAGGCGGACCTCGCCACCACGGACGAGGACCGGGAGCTGGACACGCTGATCCCGGACTCGGCGAACCAGCCGTACGACATGCACACCGCGATCGAGCACGTGCTGGACGACGCCGAATTCCTGGAGACCCAGGCCCTGTTCGCGCCGAACATCATCACCGGCTTCGGGCGGGTGGAGGGCCACCCGGTCGGGATCGTCGCCAACCAGCCGATGCAGTTCGCCGGCTGCCTGGACATCGACGCGAGCGAGAAGGCGGCGCGCTTCGTCCGGACCTGCGACGCGTTCAACGTGCCGGTCATTACCTTCGTCGACGTGCCGGGCTTCCTGCCGGGCGTGGACCAGGAGTACGGCGGCATCATCCGGCGCGGCGCCAAGCTGATCTACGCGTACGCGGAGGCGACGGTCCCGCTGATCACCGTCATCACCCGCAAGGCGTTCGGCGGCGCGTACGACGTGATGGGCTCCAAGCACCTGGGCGCCGACCTGAACGTGGCCTGGCCGACCGCCCAGATCGCCGTCATGGGCGCCCAGGGCGCGGTGAACATCCTGCACCGCCGCACCATCGCCGCCGCCGAGGACCCGGACGCCACGCGCGCCGAGCTGATGACGGCGTACGAGGACGCGCTGCTCAACCCGTACGTGGCCGCCGAGCGAGGCTACGTCGACGCGGTGATCATGCCGTCCGACACCCGGGCCCACATCGTCAAGGGCCTGCGTCAACTCCGTACAAAGCGGGAATCCCTTCCCCCGAAGAAGCACGGCAACATCCCGCTGTAGCCCGTTCCCGTTCCCGGAGAAAGGAGCCCGCCCATGATCAGGGTCGTACGGGGCAACCCGACCCCCGAGGAGCTGGCCGCCGCCCTGGCGGTGGTCCAGGCCCGCGCCGCGGCGAGCGCCGCCGTGTCGTCCGGCGCGCCCGTCCCGCCCGAGCAGTGGTCCGACCCGGGCCGCATCGCCCGTACGGGCCGCCTGCGGCCGGGCCCCCGGGCCTGGGCCAGGACGTACTGGCCGGCCTGAGCCGGAACCGGGCGCCGCTGCCTCTTGAGTACCCGTACTCAGGCGCATCGGCGCCCGGCGCGGGCAGGATCGGAAGCATGCTGTGGTCCGACCCCGAGAACAAGCCGCCGAAGGAACTGCGCGACGCCCAGGACATGATGCGCAGAGCGGGCGTCCTGCTCGCGCTGGCGATGCTGGTCGCGATGTTCGTGCTCGGCACCCGCTGAACCCTGACAAGGTCCACAGGGTCCATCGAGGGCGCGGGCCCCTTCTACGATGGCCGGTATGACTGATCAGCGCCGCCTCGTCCTCGCCTCCGCCTCCCCCGCCCGCCTCGGCCTGCTGCGCCAGGCGGGTTTCGCCCCCGAGGTGATCGTCAGCGGGGTGGACGAGGACGCCCTGTCCGCCCCCACCCCCGCCGAGCTGGCCCTGGTGCTGGCCCGGGCCAAGGCGGCGGCGGTCGCGGAGCGCCCCGAGGCGGCCGGGGCCCTGGTCATCGGCTGCGACTCGGTCCTCGAACTGGACGGCGAGGCGCTCGGCAAGCCGGCCGACGCCGAGGAGGCCACCGCCCGCTGGAAGGCGATGCGCGGCCGCTCCGGCATCCTGCAGACCGGCCACAGCGTCATCGACACCGCCTCGGGCCGCCACGCCTCGGCGACGGCGTCCACCGTCGTACGGTTCGGCGAGCCGAGCGACGCCGAGGTAGCCGCGTACGTGGCATCGGGCGAGCCGCTGCACGTGGCCGGGGCCTTCACGCTGGACGGCCGGTCGGCACCGTTCGTCGACTCCATCGAGGGCGACCACGGCAACGTGATCGGCCTCTCGCTGCCGCTGCTGCGCCGCCTGCTGGGCGAACTGGACATCTCGGTGACGGAGTTGTGGGTCTGAGACTCACGCGAGTCCCGGGAGGGCGGCGGCTCAGACGGCCGCCGGGGCCGCCTCGTCACTCACCCGGTCCTCGCCACGGCCCTCGGGCCCGTACGCGAGCAGGGTGAACACCAGCAGGGCCAGCACCACCATCATGAAGGCGAACGCGGCCCAGCCCACCAGCCCCACGGTCACCGCCCCGAGCACCCCGTGCACCACCGTGCAGCCGATCAGCGCGATCCGCCCGAACCGCCCCGGCGAGCGGTCCCGGACCCCGGCCAGCAGCGCGATCAGCCCGCACCCGACCAGCAGCGCGGCGGAGACCCCGCCCATCACCCAGGTCCCGGTGGACATGGCCTTCGGGTCCATCCCGGCCAGTGACATGTTCTGGTTCTCGGCGACCGTGGCGAGGACGGCGTTGACGGCGAAGATGCCCACCGCCTCCCCGAACAACACGAGCGCGGTCACGATCGCCACCGGTCTGCGCAGCAAGGCGCCACCCCCTGTTACTTGCGGTACGTGCGTGTCGCGGACCTTACTCACCGGTATTACTCCGGACAAGGGGTCGGGCCGCCTCGTACGCCACGCAAAGAATCCCCCGGCCGTTCGTAGGGAGTCCACAAAGAAACGCCGTGAGGCGTTGACCTTCAGGACAGAGACCTGCACCACACCGGGTAGTTACTGTGCGGTTGTAGAACCCGGCGTACCGTGGTGCCACAAGGGATTTCACTACTGGGGCAAGCCTCGAATCACACTCCGTGTGGGCAAGCTCACCATTGGGGACGGGTCGTAGCGCCGTGTCGGTAGTCCCTAAACTCAGCTTGTTTCCAGGAGGGAGTCATCGTGCGCAAGGTGCTCATCGCCAACCGTGGCGAAATCGCTGTCCGCGTTGCTCGGGCGTGCCGGGACGCGGGGATCGCGAGTGTCGCGGTCTACGCCGATCCGGACCGGGACGCGTTGCACGTCCGGGCCGCCGACGAGGCGTTCGCGTTGGGCGGTGACACCCCGGCCGCCAGCTATCTGGACATGGCCAAGGTGCTCCAGGCCGCCGCGGACTCGGGTGCGGACGCCATCCACCCCGGGTACGGGTTCCTGTCGGAGAACGCCGAGTTCGCCCAGGCCGTCCTGGACGCCGGGCTCACCTGGATCGGCCCGCCGCCGCAGGCCATCCGCGACCTGGGTGACAAGGTCGCCGCCCGCCACATCGCGCAGCGCGCCGGCGCGCCGCTGGTGGCCGGCACCCCCGACCCGGTCGCCGGTTCGGCGGAGGTCGTGGCGTTCGCCGAGGCCAACGGGCTGCCCATCGCGATCAAGGCCGCCTTCGGTGGTGGCGGGCGCGGGCTGAAGGTGGCCCGCACGCTGGAGGAGATCCCGGAGCTGTACGACTCCGCCGTCCGCGAGGCCGTCGCCGCGTTCGGGCGGGGCGAGTGCTTCGTGGAGCGCTACCTGGACAAGCCGCGCCACGTGGAGACCCAGTGCCTGGCCGACCAGCACGGCAACGTGGTCGTCGTCTCCACCCGTGACTGCTCGCTCCAGCGCCGCCACCAGAAGCTGGTGGAGGAGGCCCCGGCCCCCTTCCTCTCCGAGGCGCAGAACGCGGAGCTGTACGCGGCGTCCAAGGCGATCCTGAAGGAAGCCGGCTACGTCGGCGCGGGCACGGTCGAGTTCCTCGTCGGATCCGACGGGACGATCTCGTTCCTGGAGGTCAACACCCGCCTCCAGGTCGAGCACCCCGTCACCGAAGAGGTCACCGGCATCGACCTCGTACGCGAGATGTTCCGCATCGCCGACGGCGAGGAGCTCGGTTACGGCGACCCGGCCGTGCGCGGGCACTCCTTCGAGTTCCGCATCAACGGCGAGGACCCCGGCCGCGGCTTCCTCCCCGCCCCCGGCACCGTCACCGCCTTCGCGCCGCCGACCGGCCCGGGTGTCCGCCTGGACGCGGGCGTCGAGTCCGGCTCCGTGATCGGCCCGGCCTGGGACTCCCTCCTGGCCAAGCTGATCGTCACCGGCGCCACCCGCGAGCAGGCGCTCCAGCGCGCCGCGCGTGCGCTGGCCGAGTTCCAGGTCGAGGGCATGGCCACCGCCATCCCCTTCCACCGCGCCGTCGTCGCCGACCCCGCCTTCACCGCCGACCCGTTCACCATCCACACCCGCTGGATCGAGACGGAGTTCGTCAACGAGATCAAGCCGTTCGCCGCCCCGGCGGAGGCGGACGCGGAGGACGAGGCCGGTCGCGAGACCGTGGTCGTCGAGGTCGGCGGCAAGCGCCTGGAGGTCTCGCTGCCCTCCTCGCTGGGCATGAGCCTGGCCCGTACGGGCCTCGCGGCCGGCGCCAAGCCGAAGCGCCGCGCGGCGAAGAAGGCCGGCTCCGCGGCCTCCGGCGACTCCCTCGCCTCGCCCATGCAGGGCACGATCGTCAAGGTCGCGGTCGAGGAGGGCCAGGAGGTCAAGGAAGGCGACCTCGTCGTCGTCCTGGAGGCCATGAAGATGGAACAGCCCCTCAACGCCCACCGCTCCGGCACGGTCAAGGGGCTCACGGCGGAGGTCGGCGGTTCCGTCTCCTCCGGCGCCCTGATCTGCGAGATCAAGGACTGACGGCTCGGAGCCCGTACAGACCTGTACAGAGTTGCGATGAGGGGCCCGGACCACGTCACCAGGACGCGGTCCGGGCCCCTTCGCGTGCAGTGGCATCCTGGACCCCACGAGAGGTGCTCGGACCGAGGGAGGGCGGGAGCCATGGCAGGGCCGATCTCGATGGAGCCGGGCACGGCACGGCCGCCGGAGCGGCCGATGCGCGCGGACGCCCGCCGCAACCACGAACGGCTGGTCGGCGTGGCCCGTGCGGCCTTCGCCGAGCACGGCACGGATGCCTCGCTGGAGGACATCGCGCGGCAGGCGGGCGTGGGCATCGGCACCCTCTACCGCCACTTCCCCCACCGGCACGCCCTGCTGAACGCGGTCTTCCAGGACGCCCTGCGCTCCCTCCTGGACCGCTCCCGCGAGCTCGCGGGCGCCGAGGCTCCGTGCCGGGCGCTGGTGGACTGGCTGGGGGCGATCGTCGCTCACGCGGGTGAGTACCGCGGACTGGCCCGCGCGCTCATGTCGGCCTCGCAGGACGAGACTTCGGCGCTCACGCAGTGCCATCTGCCGTTGCGGGAGGCGGGGGCGGGGCTGTTGCGGCGGGCGCAGGAGAGCGGCTCGGTGCGGGCGGATGTGTCCATCGATGATCTGTTGCAGCTGACCAATGCGATCGCCCTGGCAGCCGAACAGTCTCCGGACGATCCGGAGTTGGCGGAGCGGCTGCTGCGGTTGACGTTGCGGGGGCTGAAGTAGGAGCGGGGTCAGTCGTCCGGGGCTGCCGTCATCTCGTCGTTGACGCTCTGCCCCAGGAGGTCTGCCGCCTTCAGCCTGAGGTTGTGGGCCGTGAGGCGGGTGTTGCTGGTCCGCATATGCTCGGGGCCCAGCACGCGTTCTTGTGCGTCGAGAACGTCCGCCAGCATGACGACCGCCTCATCCACCCGACCCGACTGCCCCAGGGACTCAGCGTAGGCGAAGCGTGCTTCCAGAGTGAAGGGATGTTCGGCGCCGAAGGCGCCTTCCCGGATAGCGAGAATCTCCTCCTGGAGAAGCAGAGCCTCATCCGTGCGCCCCACTCCCCAGAACAAGTCGGCCAGGTCGGCCCGGGCTGACACGGTGGCAGGGTGTTCAGGGCCGCTGGTCCGTTGGTGGAAGTCAACGACCTGCTTCTGCGTGGTAATTGCGTCCTCGGGGCGATCGGCTCGCTCGTAGTAGCCAGCAAGCGATGCCCTCGTGACCACGGTGCTGTGATCGTCCCGGCCCAAATCCCGCTCGTACTCCGCCACCACTTCTTCTCCCAGGGCGACGCTCTCCTCAGGAAGGCCCGCGAGAGCACGACAGTCGGCCATCAAGGAGCGCGCGAAACGAAGGTGGGGGTCCGACGTTCCACTCAGGTGCTGAATCCCGGCAAGGACCCGTTCCTCCAGCGGATCGGCGTCTTCGTGCAACCCGCCCATACGGAGGGAGAGAGCCAGAAGGCCCGCTGCCTTGAGGGTCTCGGGACAGTCCCAGCCCAACTCGCGCTCAGTGTAGGCAAGATTGCGCTCCATGAGCGGAATCGCTTCCTGGTGGCGGTTCATCTCCCGATAAGAGAAGGCGAGGCGGTCACGAGCGTCTCGAGTGCTCTCGTGGTCCGCGTCGAGATGACGTTCGTTCCTGACGATCAGCCACTCGTTGTAGGCGATCGACTCCGCTGCATGTTGGAAGCCGATGAGACTTTGCCCGGCACGGTCGAGGAGAGGGAGACTGAGCGGGTGCCACACGCGGGCGCCCGTGTGATCGACCAGAGCCCCGGTATTGGCGCGCAGGACGACCCCGAGCTCCGGAGAGACGTCGTCTGACTCCGACCAGGCGGCGAGAAGGCCTCTGGCCGCCGCGATGGTCACCACGATCTCGTACTCCTCGGCCCTCGTCTCGCGGACGGCCCGTTGGGTGAGCGCATGGCAGCGCACCGCACGGGGTTCATTGCGAAGATCGCTGGTGATCAGCCCGTAACGGTGCAGGGTCCGCAGGGCGGCGTGGGCCTCCTCAGACGTGACCGGCACCGGAGATTCCGCCCGTTGCCACCACCGCCTCTTCCGGTACGCGCCCTCGCGAAAGTGGGTCAGATAGACGAGCGCCTCTTCGGTGTCCCACAGGGCATGAGGATGGCCCGCCGGGTCGAGGACGGAGACGAGATCGAGTGCAGGGACGGCAAGGCCCTGGGGTTCGGAGCGCTGTGCGGCGTCAAG
Organism: Streptomyces cyaneofuscatus; assembly: GCF_033109485.1. Classification (NCBI taxonomy): domain Bacteria; kingdom Bacillati; phylum Actinomycetota; class Actinomycetes; order Kitasatosporales; family Streptomycetaceae; genus Streptomyces; species Streptomyces cyaneofuscatus. The sequence continues at coordinate 2,926,412 of NZ_CP137002.1, forward strand.
GGAGAGCAGCAGGCCCGCGGCCACCCGGCGGCCGTACCCCTCAGTGTCGCCCTCCGGCGGTAGGAGCTGGTCGAGTCGTCGCCCGCTGTCACGGAAGCGGTCCAGGTAGACCGCGCAGGGCGTGCCCTGGTTGATCAGGTACGCGGCGGCATGGCCGAGAGCCAGCGGGAGGCAGCCCAGGTCCCGGGTGAGGTCGTCGACGGCTCCGTCCAGGAGATGGCCGCAGCCGTCCCCGTCCAGACGGCCCCGGAGGTAGTCGTGTGCCTCCTGCGCGGTGTAGACGTCGACGTCGATACGACGGCGGGCGGCACCGGTGAGTCGGGCGTCGTACAGCCGGGTGGTGGCCAGTGTCCGGCCGGAGCTGCCCTGGCCCGGCGGCCACCACTCCTCCATTCCGGCCGGGTCGGTGACGTCATCGAGGACGACGAGCCAGCTGCGGGAGGTCGTCGCCAGCCAGGAGAGGAAGACGCGCGCGTCCTCCTCCGGGTGACTCCCCGCCGTGCCGGGTGCCACGACGAGAGCTGCGGCGTGGGCGTACGCGGCGATGACCTGGTGCACGTCGCTCGCCGGGACCCACAGCACCAGGTCCGTACCGTCGCGCGCGGCCTCCATGGCGTAGGCGGAGGCGAGTTGGGACTTGCCCACACCACCGCCGCCGGACAGCACCAGGGCCGCCAGGGATTCCGAGGAAGCTGTGGCGCCGATCCGCTCCCGCAGCGCGGCCCGTGGCTGGAACGCCGAGGCCAGTGCGGGAATGCGGCCGATCTGCAACGGCCACTGCACAGGCGAGCTCTCGCCGGACGGATGCAGGTGGTACTGCCGCTGGTCGAAGACCTGGCTGCCCGGGCCGAACGCGTTATTGCTGACGTCGCGCCCCGCGCCGGTGCCGCCGCCACCGGCCCGGACCCGTACCGAAGCGGCGGAAAGGAAGTGCTCTTCACTGCTGGGTACGCCGGTGCCGTCGGTCGTACGGCGCCGTCTCCGGGGCCACCGGGGTGTCACCGCCGCTCGCTCTCGTCCCCGATCGCGTTGCCGCGGATGTCGCCCGCCGCACCGATGCCGTCGCGCCCGACGCGCAGGTCCGTGCGTCCTGGCTGCGAGGGCGCCGGCCGCCGCCGAGGGCTGGAGGACGTCACCCGCGAGCCCCGGCCGATGGCGTTGTCGCTGATGTCGCCGCCCGCGACGATCCCTCCGCGTCCGGCCCGCAGACGGCTGCCCGCTCCGGAGCCGCCCGGCCCACCCGGACGTACCAGCGTCACCACCGCCACCACCAGCGCGACGAGGCCCGCGACGGCTCCCGCCAGGCTGGCCGCCCGGTCCGCGGTGTCCATGTCCACGAGCACGGCGATGGCGATCAGCCCCAGGGCCACCGCGCCCGCCACGACCGCAACGCCCCACGCCACCGCGCGCCCAGCTCCCGACACACCTGCCATCTCCAGCCCCCTACAGGTCCACCACCACGTCCAGTCCAGTGTCTCTCAAGGACGTTGACCTGCCGGGCGCCGAGGGAGAAATTCCGGGGCCGGTGCAAGAAGGAAACAGGAGGCCTACCGCCGACGCAGGTCAGCCACCCTGGCCCGCTCGCCCGACGACGATGCTGCCTGGTCGGACAAGGACGACGCGCTGCGCAGTTGCGGTCCCAGGCCCCCGGCCCGGCCCGTCGTCGTCCGGCGCTGGCCCGGGAGCGGCATGTCGCGGCGGGGGCGGCGGTCCCCGGGGGGTGCCTCGCCCGTCTCCGCGTCCGGGCCCGCCACCGTGACCTCCACGCCCTGGTCCGCCAGGGCCTGGAGCTCCGCGGCCGCGCGCTCGTCGTGGAGCGGGGGCTCGTCCGTCACCAGACGGGTGATCAGCTCCGTGGGCACCGTCTGGAACATCGTGTCGGCGCCCAGCTTCGTGTGGTCCGCCAGGACGACCACCTCCGCGGCGGCCTGCACGAGGGCCCGGTCCACGCTGGCCGAGAGCATGTTGGAGGTGGACAGGCCACGCTCCGCCGTGAGGCCGCTCCCGGAGAGGAAGGCCCGGGAGACCCGCAGCCCTTGGAGGGACTGCTCGGCCCCGCTGCCCACCAGCGCGTAGTTGCTGCCGCGCAGGGTGCCGCCGGTCATGACGACCTCCACCCGGTTGGCATGGGCCAACGCCTGGGCGACCAGCAGCGAGTTGGTGACCACGGTCAGGCCGGGGACCCGCGCGAGCCGGCGGGCCAGCTCCTGCGTGGTCGTGCCGGCGCCGACCACGATGGCCTCGCCCTCACCGACCAGCGAGGCCGCCAGGTCGGCGATGGCCGTCTTCTCCGCGGTGGAGAGATGGGATTTCTGCGGAAAGCCGGACTCCCGCGTAAAACCGCCCGGCAAGACCGCACCGCCGTGCCGGCGGTCGAGGAGTCCTTCTGCCTCCAGTGCCCGCACGTCCCGCCGTACGGTCACTTCGGAGGTCTGGACGACGCGGGCGAGCTCACGGAGCGATACCGCCCCGTTGGCACGCACCATTTCGAGGATCAACTGACGACGTTCTGCAGCGAACACGAAACTGACAGTAACCTGGCCGCAGGTGAGTTTTCAGCAGTTTGCGCCGAATAACGGAAGTTGTACATCCGGCGGTCACCGAAGTGGTATAGGGGCTTTCGATGTTGTCCGGGTGTGATCGCCGAGCGGTCATCACCCTCGCCCGGACTGCCAGGGGTTGCCAGGGAATGTCGGAATTCCCCGGCAACCACAAGGCCACCAGCGGGTCTTGACCTGCCGTCAGTCCTCGTCCCCGAACTTGCGGGTGTGCAGCTGCCGGGCCACCTCTGCGATCGATCCGGACAGCGACGGGTACACGGTGAACGCCTTTGCGATCTGTTCCACGGTCAGGTTGTTGTCGACCGCGAGCGAGATCGGGTGGATCAGTTCGCTGGCGCGCGGCGCGACGACGCAGCCGCCGACCACGATCCCCGTACCGGGACGGCAGAAGATCTTGACGAAGCCGTCGCGGATGCCCTGCATCTTGGCGCGCGGGTTGCGCAGCAGCGGCAGCTTCACCACCCGGGCGTCGATCTTGCCCGCGTCCACATCCGCCTGGCTGTAGCCGACGGTGGCGATCTCCGGGTCGGTGAAGACGTTGGCGGAGACCGTCTTGAGGTTCAGCGGGGCGACCGCGTCGCCGAGGAAGTGGTACATCGCGATCCGGCCCTGCATCGCCGCCACCGAGGCCAGCGCGAAGATCCCGGTGACATCGCCGGCCGCGTAGACGCCGGGGGCGCTGGTGCGCGAGACCCGGTCGGTCAGGATGTGGCCGGAGTCCTTCAGCCGTACGCCGGCCTCCTCCAGGCCCATGCCCGCGGTGTTGGGGATCGCGCCGACCGCCATCAGACAGTGCGAGCCGGTGATGACCCGGCCGTCGGCGAGGGTCACCTCGACCCGGTCGCCGACGCGCTTGGCCGACTGGGCGCGGGAGCGGGACATCACGTTCATGCCGCGGCGCCGGAAGACGTCCTCCAGCACGGCGGCGGCGTCCGGGTCCTCGCCCGGCAGCACCCGGTCGCGGGAGGAGACGAGGGTGACGCGGGAGCCGAGCGCCTGGTAGGCCCCGGCGAACTCGGCGCCGGTGACACCGGAGCCGACCACGATGAGCTCCTCGGGGAGTTCGTCGAGATCGTAGACCTGGGTCCAGTTCAGGATGCGCTCGCCGTCCGGCTGTGCGTCCGGGATCTCGCGGGGGTGGCCGCCGGTCGCTATCAGCACGGCGTCGGCGCTGAGCCGCTCCTCGGTGCCGTCGGCGGCGGTGACGACGACCTGGCGGGAGCCGTCTGCCGCCTGGAGCCCGTCGAGCCGACCCCGGCCGCGCATCACTCGGGCGCCGGCCCGGGTGACGGAGGCGGTGATGTCGTGGGACTGGGCGAGCGCGAGGCGCTTGACGCGGCGGTTGACCTTGCCCAGGTCGACCCCGACCACCCTCGCCGCCTGCTCTATGTGCGGGGTGTCGTCGGCGACGATGATCCCCAGCTCCTCGTACGAGGAGTCGAAGGTCGTCATCACCTCGGCCGTCGCGATCAGGGTCTTCGATGGCACACAGTCGGTGAGTACCGAGGCTCCGCCGAGGCCGTCGCAGTCGACGACGGTCACCTCCGCGCCGAGCTGGGCGCCCACCAGAGCCGCCTCGTAGCCGCCGGGGCCGCCGCCGATGATCACGATCCGGGTCACGAAAAGTCCGCCTCGCGTGGGTGTCATCCCCACGGCCGTCTGCCGCCCCGGCCGGGGGTCCGGGGGATCGCCCCGGGGGGAATGCAGTACGTACTCCATTGTCCCGCACGCGCCAAACAGATTCGCCCCGGGGCCCTCCATACGGGAGCCGGGGCTCCGGGCGTACCGGCGCGGAGGCCGCCGCCGTACCGGAATCGACCCGCCCGCACACCTCTTCGAACCCCCGCCCGGCACTCCCCCGACCGGGGCCTTCGTCACAGGAATCGGCACTCCCGCGCCCCCCTCCCGTACCCTCGGACCCATGTCGCTCTACGCCGCGTACGCCGGCAACCTCGACGCGCGGCTCATGACCCGCCGCGCCCCGCATTCCCCGATGCGCAGCACCGGCTGGCTCAACGGCTGGCGGCTGACCTTCGGCGGGGAGCAGATGGGCTGGGAGGGGGCGCTGGCCACCGTGGTGGAGGCGCCGCGCTCCCAGGTCTTCGTCGCGCTGTACGACCTGGCGCCGATGGACGAGGACTCCATGGACCGCTGGGAGGGCGTCGGGCTCGACATCTACCGGCGCATGCGCGTCCGCGTGCACACCCTGGACGGCGAGGAGCCGGCCTGGATGTACGTGCTGAACGGGTACGAGGGCGGCCTGCCCTCGGCGCGCTACCTGGGCGAGATCGCGGATGCCGCCGAATCCGCCGGCGCCCCGCACGACTACGTGATGGGCCTGCGCAAACGCCCCTGCTGAGCGGGGTGCGGCCGCCGCTCTTCGTGCGAAGCCACAAAGCCACCCGGCGAGTCTTTGCACCGGTACATCTACGCGCGTAGGCATTCAGCGGTTACGCTCTTCCGCGTGAACGCATCAGTTATTCCGGACAACATCCAGGGCGACCCGTACGCAGCCGCTGCCGGGGCCGCCGCCCGCCTGCGCGAGCTGACCGGCGCCGAGACCCACGACGTCGCCCTGGTCATGGGCTCCGGCTGGGCGCCCGCGGGCGAAGCACTCGGCGAGCCGGAAGCCGAGTTCCCCGTCACCGCGCTCCCCGGCTTCCCGGCGCCCGCGGTCGAGGGCCACGGCGGCACCATCCGCTCGTACAAGATCGGCGAGAAGCGCGCGCTGGTCTTCCTCGGCCGCACGCACTACTACGAGGGCCGCGGCGTCGCCGCCGTCGCCCACGGAGTCCGTACGGCGGTGGCCGCGGGCTGCAAAACGGTCGTCCTGACCAACGGCTGCGGCGGCCTGCGCGAGGGCATGCGCCCCGGACAGCCGGTGCTGATCAGCGACCACATCAACCTCACGGCGACCTCGCCGATCGTCGGCGCCAACTTCGTCGACCTGACCGACCTGTACTCGCCGCGCCTGCGCGCGCTGTGCAAGGAGATCGACGACACCCTCGAAGAGGGCGTGTACGTCCAGTTCCCCGGCCCGCACTACGAGACCCCGGCCGAGATCAACATGGTCCGGGTCATGGGCGGCGACCTGGTCGGCATGTCCACCGTCCTGGAAGCCATCGCGGCCCGCGAGGCGGGCGCCGAGGTGCTCGGCCTCTCCCTGGTCACCAACCTGGCGGCGGGCCTCTCCGGCGAGCCCCTGAACCACGAGGAAGTCCTCCAGGCGGGCCGCGACTCGGCGACCCGGATGGGCGCGCTGCTGGCCCGGGTGCTGGACCGCATCTAGGCCCTGCTCGGGCCCGGACGCGCTCGTCTCCGGTCCGGGCGCGCTCCTTCCGCCCCACTCGGTCTCCCTCCGCCCCGCCCTGCCTCCCCCTCCGGCCCGCCCCGGCTTCTTTCAGCCCGTCCGGCGTTTGAGGACCGGGGTCCGGGGCTGAGCCCCGGTTTCGGGAAGGGGCGGGGAGGGGAACAGCCCGCGCAGCGCCCACCCCCGCCCACCGCACCGCCCCAGCCGGCCCCACCGGACACCCCGCACCACTCCACCCGCACACCCCGAAAGGCGGACCCCGTGCAGCACGACCTCATCGCGCAGGCCAGGACCTGGCTGGCCGAGGACCCCGACCCCGAGACGCGCGACGAGCTGGACGCGCTGATCGAGGCGGGCGACACCCAGGAGCTCGCCGCCCGTTTCGCGGGCACGCTCCAGTTCGGCACCGCCGGACTGCGCGGCGAGCTGGGCGCGGGCCCCATGCGGATGAACCGGTCCGTGGTGATCCGGGCGGCGGCGGGGCTCGCCGCGTACCTGAAGGCCCAGGGCCAGGCCGGCGGCCTCGTCGTCATCGGCTACGACGCCCGCTACAAGTCGGAGGACTTCGCCCGGGACACCGCCGCCGTGATGACCGGCGCCGGACTCCGCGCCGCCGTCCTCCCCCGCCCGCTCCCCACCCCCGTACTCGCGTACGCCATAAGGCACCTGGGCGCCGTCGCCGGCGTCGAGGTCACCGCCAGCCACAACCCGCCCCGCGACAACGGCTACAAGGTCTACCTCGGCGACGGCTCGCAGATCGTGCCCCCGGCCGACGGCGAGATCGCGGCCGCCATCGCCGCGGTCGGCCCGCTGGCGGACGTCGTACGCCCCGAGGACGGCTGGGAGACCCTCGGCGAAGAGGTCCTGGCCGCCTACCTCGCCCGTACGGACGCGGTCCTTGCCCCCGGCAGCCCCCGCACCGCCCGCACCGTCTACACGGCGATGCACGGCGTCGGCACCTCCGTGCTGACCGCCGCCTTCGAGCGCGCCGGGTTCCCCGCGCCCGTGCTCGTCGCCGAGCAGGCCGAGCCCGACCCCGCCTTCCCCACCGTGGCCTTCCCCAACCCGGAGGAGCCCGGCGCGATGGATCTCGCGTTCGCCACCGCACGCCGGGCGGCGCCGGACCTGATCATCGCCAACGACCCGGACGCGGACCGCTGCGCCGTCGCCGTGCCCGACACCGCCACCGAGGGCGGCTGGCGGATGCTGCGCGGCGACGAGGTGGGCGCGCTGCTCGCCGCGCACCTGGTCGAGCGGGGCGTCTCCGGCGTCTTCGCGGAGTCGATCGTGTCGTCGTCGCTGCTCGGCCGGATCGCCGAGAAGGCGGGCCTCGGCTACGAGGAGACCCTGACGGGCTTCAAGTGGATCGCCCGGGTGGACGGCCTGCGGTACGGGTACGAGGAGGCGCTCGGCTACTGCGTCGACCCCGAGGGCGTCCGCGACAAGGACGGCATCACCGCCGCCCTGCTCGTCGCCGAGCTCGCCTCCGTACTCAAGGAGCAGGGCCGTACGCTGCTGGACCTGCTGGACGACCTGGCGCTCGCCCACGGGCTGCACGCCACCGACCAGCTCTCGGTGCGGGTGGAGGACCTGACGGTCATCGCGGACGCCATGGCCCGCCTCCGCGAGCAGCCGCCGACCGCCCTGGCGGGCCTCGCGGTCACGTCGGCCGAGGACCTGTCGCAGGGCACGGAGGCGCTGCCGCCCACCGACGGACTGCGCTACCAGCTGGAGGGGGCCCGGGTGATCGTCCGCCCGAGCGGCACCGAGCCGAAGCTGAAGTGCTACCTGGAGGTCGTGGTCCCGGTCGCGGACGCCGCCGGGCTGCCCGCCGCACGGGCGCGGGGCGCGGAGCTGCTCGCCGGCATCAAGCGGGACCTTGCGGCGGCCGCCGGGATCTGACGCGGAGGCCGGGAAGGCGGCTCACCGGGCCGCCGGAAGGGGCCCGGTCCACCGCCGGTACGCCTCAGCGTCCACCGCCGGTCCGCCTCAGCCGGTCGCCCACAGCACCGCGAGCAGGACCGCCCCGACGGCGGCCGGGGCCATCACCTCGTACGCCCACCGCACGGTGACCGTGCCGGGGCCGTCGCCCTTGGGGTCGCCCGCGCGCTCGGACAGCTCCCGCAGCTCCTTGATCGTCTGGTCGCCGGTGGCGACGGTCGGGTCGGTGGGCTGCGGGGCGTCGGCGCCGAACCCGGGGCCCAGGGACAACCCGGCGCCCCTCCCCTTGCGCGGCGGCCGGGACGCCGCCCGCGCGGCCTTCTTGCGGTCGCGCAGCGAGACGGGCACCGCCCACAGCTGGTACTTCGTGCCGTCGCCGGAGATCAGCTCGGAGGTGTAGGCGGCCCGGACACTGGCGACCTCGGCCCAGGGCAGCTGGATCGTCCGGAACGGGTTGCGGATCCGGATGCGGTCGTCGTTCACGAACACGGCGGGCCGCAGACTGAACGCCACGATCAGCGGCACCGCGGTGAGCAGCCCGGCCAGGGCCAGCCACGGCGTCCGCCCCGAGCCCCGGATCACGGCGTCGCCGGCCAGCCCGACGGTCAGCACAAGGAGCAGCGACCCGCAGACCAGCCCGGCCGCGGAGCGGTAGATCCGGTCGGCGAACTGCGGCTCATCAGGGGGCGTGGGGCTCGTCATGGGGCCGATTGTGCCTGACGGCCCCGGAGGGAGGGGCATCTGCCCCATGCGTATGTGTGGCGGTGCGCACGGTTGAGCACTCCCCCTGTACAGGTCGCTACGCGCGTAGATATGCTCCCCTGGTGACCATGCCCACCACTGCTCCCGCATTCTCCGACGCGACGGCGTCCGACAGTGCGCTGCGCCGCTTCCTGTTCGGGCTGCCCGGCGTCGACGCCGTCGGCCTCGAAGCGCGCGCCGCCTCCCTCGGAACCCGTTCGATCAAGACGACGGCCAAGGCGTACGCCATCGATCTCGCCATCTCGATGATCGACCTGACGACGCTGGAAGGCGCGGACACCCCGGGCAAGGTCCGGGCTCTCGCCGCCAAGGCCGTCCACCCCGACCCGCTCGACCGTACGACCCCGCGCACCGCCGCGGTCTGCGTCTACCCCGACATGGTGGCGACCGCCACCGCCGCGCTCGCCGGTTCCGGTGTGAAGGTGGCGTCCGTGGCGACCGCTTTCCCGGCCGGCCGTGCCGCGCTGGACGTCAAGCTCGCGGACGTCCGCGACGCCGTGGCGGCCGGGGCCGACGAGATCGACATGGTGATCGACCGGGGGGCCTTCCTCTCCGGCCGGTTCATGAAGGTCTACGAGGAGATCCTGGCCGTGAAGGCCGAGTGCGGCACCGCCCGCCTCAAGGTGATCTTCGAGACCGGCGAGCTGTCCACGTACGACAACATCCGCCGCGCCTCCTGGCTCGGGATGCTGGCGGGCGCGGACTTCATCAAGACCTCGACCGGCAAGGTGGCCACCAACGCCACCCCCGCCAACACGCTGCTGATGCTGGAGGCCGTCCGCGACTTCCGGGCGCAGACCGGCGTACAGATCGGTGTGAAGCCGGCCGGCGGAATCCGCACGACCAAGGACGCGGTCAAGTTCCTCGTGCTGGTGAACGAGACGGCGGGTGAGGACTGGCTGGACAACCACTGGTTCCGGTTCGGCGCCTCCAGCCTCCTCAACGACCTGCTGATGCAGCGCCAGAAGCTCAGCACCGGCCGTTACTCCGGCCCCGATTACGTGACGGTGGACTGATAGCCATGGCATCCGCATTCGAGTACGCACCGGCGCCGGAGTCCCGTTCCGTCGTCGACATCGCCCCTTCGTACGGGCTGTTCATCGACGGTGAGTTCACCGAGGCCGCCGACGGCAAGGTCTTCAAGACCGTCTCGCCGAGCACCGAGGAGGTGCTCTCCGAGGTCGCGCAGGCGGGCACGGCGGACGTGGACCGGGCCGTGAAGGCGGCACGGAAGGCGTTCGAGAAGTGGTCGGCGCTGCCCGGCTCCGAGCGCGCCAAGTACCTGTTCCGGATCGCGCGGATCATCCAGGAGCGCAGCCGTGAGCTGGCCGTCCTGGAGACGCTCGACAACGGCAAGCCGATCAAGGAGACCCGCGACGCGGACCTCCCGCTGGTCGCCGCGCACTTCTTCTACTACGCGGGCTGGGCCGACAAGCTGGACCACGCGGGGTACGGGGCGAACCCCCGCCCGCTGGGCGTGGCGGGCCAGGTCATCCCGTGGAACTTCCCGCTGCTGATGCTCGCGTGGAAGATCGCTCCGGCGCTCGCCACGGGCAACACGGTGGTGCTGAAGCCGGCCGAGACGACCCCGCTCTCCGCTCTCTTCTTCGCGGACATCTGCCGCCAGGCCGGGCTGCCCAAGGGTGTCGTCAACATCCTGACCGGTTACGGGGACGCGGGCGAGGCCCTCGTCACGCACCCGGACGTCAACAAGGTCGCCTTCACCGGTTCGACCGCCGTCGGCAAGGCCATCGCGCGCTCGGTCGCGGGCACGGACAAGAAGGTCACGCTGGAGCTGGGCGGCAAGGGCGCCAACATCGTCTTCGACGACGCCCCGATCGACCAGGCCGTCGAGGGCATCGTGACCGGCATCTTCTTCAACCAGGGCCAGGTCTGCTGCGCGGGCTCCCGGCTGCTGGTCCAGGAGTCGGTGCAGGACGAAGTGCTGGACGCGCTGAAGCGCCGGCTCTCGACGCTGCGCCTCGGCGACCCGCTGGACAAGAACACCGACATCGGCGCGATCAACTCCGCCGAGCAGCTCGCCCGGATCACCACCCTGGTGGAGACCGGCGAGGCGGAGGGCGCGGAGCGCTGGAGCGCCCCCTGCGAACTGCCCTCGTCGGGTTACTGGTTCCCGCCGACCCTGTTCACCGACGTCACCCAGGCCCACACGGTCGCCCGTGACGAGATCTTCGGCCCGGTCCTCTCCGTGCTCTCGTTCCGCACCCCGGACGAGGCGGTCGCCAAGGCCAACAACAGCCAGTACGGCCTCTCGGCGGGCATCTGGACGGAGAAGGGCTCCCGCATCCTCGCGGTGGCCAACAAGCTCCGCGCGGGCGTCGTCTGGGCCAACACGTTCAACAAGTTCGACCCCACGTCGCCGTTCGGCGGCTACAAGGAGTCGGGCTACGGCCGCGAGGGCGGCCGCCACGGCCTGGAGGCGTACCTCGATGTCTGAGCAGAACCGACTTGGCGTCTTCAAGACCTACAAGCTGTACGTCGGGGGCAAGTTCCCCCGCTCCGAGAGCGGCCGGGTGTACGAGGTGACCACTAAGACATCAGCCGCTGGCGCGGCGGGCAAGGGCGCGTGGCTCGCCAACGTGCCGCAGTCCTCCCGTAAGGACGCGCGCGACGCCGTCGTGGCCGCGCGGAAGGCGTTCGGCGGCTGGTCGGGCGCGACCGCGTACAACCGCGGCCAGGTCCTCTACCGCGTCGCCGAGATGCTGGAGGGCCGCAAGGAGCAGTTCGTGCGCGAGGTGGCCGCCTCCGAAGGGCTGTCGAAGTCCAAGGCGGCGGCCGTCGTCGACGCGGCGATCGACCGCTGGGTCTGGTACGCGGGCTGGACCGACAAGATCGGGCAGATCTCCGGCGGGGCGAACCCGGTGGCGGGCCCGTTCTTCAACCTCTCCACCCCGGAGCCGACGGGCGTCGTCGCGGTCCTGGCACCGCAGAAGTCGTCACTCCTCGGCCTGGTCTCGGTGATCGCCCCGGTCATCGCGACCGGCAACACGGCGGTCGTCATCGCCTCGGCCGACGCCCCGCTGCCCGCGCTATCGCTGGGTGAGGTGCTGGCGACCTCCGACGTCCCCGGCGGCGTGGTCAACATCCTGTCGGGCGCCACGGCGGAGCTGGCGGCCCCGCTCGCCGCCCACCAGGACGTCAACGCGATCGACCTCACCGGCGCCGGCGCGGAGCTGGCCAAGGAGCTGGAGATCGCGGCGGCGGACAACCTGAAGCGGGTCCTGCGCCCGCAGCCTGCCGAGGCGGACGGCTCGGACGCCTCCACCGACTGGCTGGCCGCGCCCGGCACGCACCGGCTGACGGCCTTCCTGGAGACCAAGACGGTCTGGCACCCGACGGGTGCGCTGGGGGCCTCGGGTTCGTCGTACTGACGCTCTTCCCGTCGTACGCGGAAGGGGCCGCCCCACTCACTGGGGCGACCCCTTCCGTCATGCCACGGTCCGCGTCAGCCGGTGATCAGCTGGGTCACCTGCCCCACCACCGGCAGGTCGGCGATCGCGCCGCCGCTGGTGAGGGGGTCGGTGAGGATGGCCGTCGACACCGGCTGGAAGTCGGCGACCTGGGTGCCGACCGCGTTGTCCAGCGGGTCCACCCCGGTCTTGGCCAGCGGGTGCAGCTGGAGGTTGGTGATGGGGCGGATGCTGTTGGTCAGCGAGGTCCCGAGCGCACTGGTCACCGCGGGCCCGGCGCTCTCGGTGACGGCCTGGACGGCCGCGGTTCCCTGCTCGGGGATCTCCGCGACCGGGGGCAGCGTGGGGGCCGCCTGGGCGGAGCCCGCACCGGCCCCCAGGGCCGCTCCCAGCGCGGTCACGGTCAGACCGGCGCGCAGCAGGGCGCGGCGTTCGGGCTTGCGTGCGTGAAGTGCCATGTTTCCACCTGATCGACCTGGTCGGGTAATCGTCCGTACGCGCAGAGTAGTTGAGGTGTGATGCTGGATACCAACAGGAGGCCCGGGTGGTCCCCTGCGCGGGTCAATGCCTCACACTTCTGTTCTGTGAGTTCCCGTTCCCAACCGATCCCGACCCGCGTCGTGCTGCTCGCGGGCCCCTCCGGCTCCGGCAAGTCCGTCCTGGCCGCCCGCACCGGCCTCCCGGTGCTGCGCCTGGACGACTTCTACAAGGAGCACGACGACCCGACGCTGCCCCGGGTCCCCGGCTCCACGGACATCGACTGGGACTCCGCCGCGTCCTGGGACGCGGACGCGGCGGTGGCGGCCATCGCCGAGCTGTGCCGGTCGGGCCGTACGGACGTTCCGGTGTACGACATCGCCACCAGCTCCCGTACGGACCACGAGACCTTCCACATCGAGCGCTCGCCGCTCTTCGTGGCCGAGGGCATCTTCGCGGCGGACATCGTGGGCCGCTGCCAGGAGCTGGGCCTGCTGGCGGACGCGCTCTGCCTGCGCGGCCGCCCCTCCACCACGTTCCGCCGTCGCCTGGTCCGGGACCTGCGCGAGGGCCGCAAGTCGGTGCCGTTCCTGCTGCGGCGCGGCTGGCGCCTGATGCGGGCCGAGCGGCGGATCGTGGCCCGCCAGACGGCGCTGGGGGCCTACCCGTGCGGCAAGGAGGAGGCGCTGGGGCGGTTCGCCGCCGCCGCGGCGGGGCGGTGCCGCCGGGCGACGGTGGGGGCGCCGGAGTAGGGCTTCAGCCGGCCGCGGGGGCCGCGCAGCCGAAGGTCTTGGCGGCGGCCTTCGTGAAGGGGGCGAAGTACGCGTCCCGCGCCGGAAGGTCCGCGCCCCGGTCACGTGACTCCATGTACTGCATCCCGGACTGGGACGCGACGTAGAGGTGGCCGCCCTCGGCACAGGGCAGCACCATCGCCTGTGCCTTGACCACGTCTGCTGCGCGGCCGTCCGGTGCCTTCCCCCTGCTCGCGTCCGGTGTCTTCAGCAGGGCGGCGATGAGCAGCGGGTCCTGGGACGCCGTGTACGTCATGAAGCCGTCCGTGCGGATCGGCCCGCGTGAGTCGTCGTCCAGGGTCAGCTTGCAGGACCACAGGCCGGCGGGCGCCTTCTGGCCTGCTTCGAGCACCTTCGTACCTGTCGGCACCTGGCCCTCGACGGAGAAGCCGTCCAGGCCGCACGCCTGTCCTTCGGTGACCGGGCGAGCCTCGTCGGAGACGGGTGCCAGGAGCGGTCCGGGCTTCTCGGGGAGGTCGCCGCACTTGGCCCTGGCCGCGATCTCGCGGGCTGTCCCGGTGGTCAGTGCGGCGAACGACGTACGGTCGGGAACCGGTTTGCTGGTACTGGTCCTGACGATCACCGGCCGGTCCGTCCAGCACTTCTCGGGCAGCAGGACCCACCCCGTGTACGCGTCGACCCCGCCGGTCGCCTCGCCTGAGAAGAACGACGTCCTGGAGGGTGTCGGCGACCAGTCGACCCCCAGGAGATCCTCTGCCTGCTCCTCTCTGACCTCCACCGTCAGAAAGCTTCTTCCGGAGCCGAGTACGACGGACGACTTCTCGACGCTGCACACCGTGTCGGTCAGGCCCTCGCCGAGACCGTCCCCCCGAGCGTCCAGACGCCCGGAACCCGGAAGCACCGCGTCCACCTGCTCCGCCGAGACCAGGTCCCCGCAGAGCCGGTCCGCCGTCAGCACATTCGTGTTGCGCCAGGCGTGCAGCAGCCCCGCGATCACCACGACGACGGCGGCCACGACCGCCCAGACCTTCCACGCCGGACGCGTACGGCCTGCTGCTCCTGCTGTGCTCACGTGCTCACTTCCTGGTTCGCAGGGCCGAATAGGCCTCTTCGCGGCCGGTGATGTAGCTCTGCTTCGCCTCGCCCTTGGCATTCTCGGCGGCGTCGCTGCCCTTGGCGTCCCGGGTGTCGGCCCAGGAGTCGATCAGGTTGTTGGTGCCTGCGATGCCGCCCGCCGTCTCCCTGCTGACGTCGGCGCGCGCGACGTTCTCCTTCTCGGTGATGACGTCCTTGGACCACTCGTACGTGGCGGCGTCCACGGCGCGCTGGGCGATGTCGCCGACCTGCGGGATCGTGTTGGCCACCGCCCCGAAGCCGTGGTACGCGTACCGTGCCTGGTCGTTGATCTTCCCGACCTCGGCGTCGCGGACGTCGAGCACCATGTCCGTGCCGATGGCGTTCATCCCGCCGAAGGCCTCGCCCACGTGGCGGGCCCGGTTGTCCCAGCTGGTCACGTTCTCCGTCAGGGCGGACCGGGGGACCTCACGCCCGGTCTCCATGTACTCCGCCGCGTACCGGCGCTGGCCCTCGTACAGCGAGTCGAAGACCCGGATGGGCTTTCCGTCCTCGTCCTCGCCGATCACGCCGTCGGAGACCCCGCGCATCACCCGCAGCACGCTCTCCTTGCTGTTGGCGATGGAGGCGTTGTCGCCGGAGCCGGAGACGTCGTCCTGGCCGACCGGGCTGTTCGGCGCGTAGCCGCCCAGGATGGCGTGGGTGTCCTGCGTGTAGTCGTTCAGTGCGCGGCCGAGCGGGGCCTTCAGCGCCTCCGGTACGGTGTCGCCCCCGGCGCCCTTGTCCAGCGTGGCGATGACGCCCTGCATGACCCGGGCCTGGCTCTCGCTGTGCGGGCCGGGCTTGCCCAGCGGTGTTCCGGGCTCCTGCCCTGTCGTCCCTGCCTCCAGCGCGAGCCCCAGGCCGTGGCGGCTGAGCGGGTCGTCGTTGGTGATGAGCGTGGAACCGGCCACGATGTGCTGCTGCGGCCACTCCCGCGCGCCGTCCCCGTTGCCCACCAGGTAGTCCAGGTGCGCCTGGCCGTGCTCCATCTTCGGGTCGAAGAAGGCGGTGGAGGCGTCGGGGTTCTTGCTCATCACGCCGAGCAGACTGTCGAGCGCGTCGGCCCGGCCCTCGCGGTGGTTGCCGCCCCACTGCTCGAAGATGGTCCGGTTGTCCTTCTCGGCGGCGATCATGTCGTGGCCGAGCTGGTTGAGGAACTGGTCGTCGAACGGCTGGTCGGCGCGGGTCATCATCTCGACGAACGGGCGGTAGCCGTACATCGGGTTGGTCTTCGAGTCGAAGTTCTTGGCCCCGGCCTCCTTGAGGCCTTCGGTGAACTTCTTGTAGAACGCGCCGTCAGCGCTGTTCAGCCAGGACTCGTACTTCGCCGAGCCGGGCCCCGCGTCCGCCATCGAACCCGGGACCTGGGTGGCCGTCGCGACCGTGTTGGCCAGTCCGCCGAGGAGCTTGGTGTACTGGCCTGCGGAGGACCCGCCGTCCCGCTCCCGGTCGGACATGACGTCGCTCAGCTTGACCAGGCCCTCGGGGCCGAGCTTGTTCAGCAGGCCCTGGGCGAAGACCTTGTCGCCGGCCTGGTCCCGCATCGCCCGGTCCAGCTCGGCGAGGTCGGCGTCGGAGACCTTCTTGCCGTCGCGCAGGCGCTCGGCTATCTCCTCGGAATTGCGCAGCTCGTACGCCTCGATGTCCCCGAGGGCCTGGCCGTTGAAGCCGTCCCTGGTGCCGTCCGTGGCGTCGGTGTCCTTCACCACCGCCTTCAGCGCGATCTGGACACCGGCGTCGGCGTCCGACGTCTGAGCGACCAGCCGGTCGATCGCCCGCTGCCACGAGCCGACCGCGTCGCGTACGGACTTCTGGTAGTCCGGGTCGTGGCGGTAGACGGCCCGGGAACTCTCGCTCAGGCTCGACATGTCGAAGGTGACCGTGCCGGCGTCGGAGATCAGCATGTCGGCCTTGAGAGCGTCGGCCTTCACCGTCTGGAGCTTGCTCTTGAACTCGGTGAACTGGGTGTGCGCGTCCCGCAGCAGCGAGGCGATCGCCTTGGCCTGGGTCTGGGCCGCCCGGTACTCGTTGAGCATGACGCGGAACTGCGCGTTGGCGGCGTCCGCGCTCTGGCCGATCCAGGTCCGCTCCAGCGTGATGCCCTGGACCTCCTTCTCGTACGCCTTCTCCTGCTTGCCGAACTCGCCTGCCATGCCGGTCCACTTGTCCGCGGCCGTGGTGAGAACGGAGAGGTCCGTCGTCATGATCTCGTGATAGGTGGGCATGCCCTTGTCCCCGTCGTCCGGTGTCACTGTCGTCCGGAATGCCTGATGAACGCGCCGAGTCGGCTTTTCCGCTCCGTGACCGTCAGTACTTCTCGAACGGCGAGGTCCGGCCGAACCCCAGCCCGCTCTGCACGTCGGCCCCGAGGAGGCTCCGGCGGGCGCCGCTCAGGCTGTTGATGTCCGCGTCGAGCCGGCCCAGCATGGACCGCACCTGCCCGCCCCACGTCGTGTGCGCGTCCTTCAGCGCGCGGGAGGTGACCCACCCGTCGCCGTCCTTGGCGCCGAGCGCCCTGACGGCGGCCGAGGTCTCCTCGTCCGTATGCTCGCCGGCGCTCTTGGTCTGGGGCTTGATGCGCGAACGGATGGCCTCGGCCGCGGCCTTCTTGCGCGCCGGGTCGGTGGCCAGCGAGGGCGCGAACGGCGGCGCGTATCCGGGGGCGTACGGGACCTGGGTCGAGGCGTTGGGGCCCTGGCCCGGCGCGAAGGGGCCGTACACGGGAGGCGGGGAAGGATCCGCGGGGGCCTCGTTGAGCTGCATGGAGGCCGACCCGCCGTCCTCCGCGCCCGCCGCTGTCCGTTCGCCTGCCTGACTGCTCACTCGGCCCCCATGAGTTACCTCGAACGCCCACGC
The DNA here is from genome assembly GCF_033109485.1 of Streptomyces cyaneofuscatus. NCBI lineage: Bacteria > Bacillati > Actinomycetota > Actinomycetes > Kitasatosporales > Streptomycetaceae > Streptomyces > Streptomyces cyaneofuscatus. The sequence goes on from NZ_CP137002.1 coordinate 2,943,618, forward strand.
TTGACGTGATCCGCTCAGACTAACAAGCACTTTTCCGCCATGCCCGTACGGGAACGAGCCGGGCCCGCAGGGCCGGCCGGCCGTTGCCGGCACGGCGAACGGGGCCGTACAGGACCCCCCGGCCCGTACGACCCCGCTGCGTTTCCCCCGTGGCCGGCGCCTCCCCCGAAGCGACGGACCGTTTCCCCCGTGTTCCCCCCGGGCCCCCCTCGGACCCGTTTTCACTGCTCCCCCGTAGCCCTGCCTCCCCCGAAGCAGTGGCCGTTCCCCGTTCCCCCCCGATTCCCCCGTTCCCCCGTCCCCTCAGGCCACCAGCTCGCCGAAGGACTCCTGCTCGTCACGTCCGAAGCTGAGGACCTCGTCCTCGCGCAGCCGGCGGAGGGACCGCCAGATGCTCGACTTCACCGTGCCGACACTGATGTCGAGGATCGACGCGATCTCCGGGTCGGTGCGGCCCTCGTAGTACCGCAGGACCAGCATCGTGCGCTGGAGTTCGGGCAGCCGGGCGAGCGCCTGCCAGAGCACCGCCCGCAGCTCCGTGCCGCGCATCGCGTCCGTGTCGCCCACCGTCTCCGGGAGCTCCTCGGTCGGGTATTCGTTCAGCTTGCGCCGGCGCCAGGCGCTGATGTGCAGGTTGGTCATGGTGCGGCGCAGGTAGCCGCCGACCGCCGCCTTGTCGCTGATCCTGTCCCACGCCCGGTACGTCGAGAAGAGGGCGCTCTGGAGCAGGTCCTCGGCCTCGAACCGGTCGCCGGTCAGGTGGTAGGCGGTTGCGTACAGGGAGGCCCGCCGCTCCTGGACGTAGGCCGTGAACGCCGCTTCGGCGGCCTCGGTCTCCGTCCGCGCGGTGCGGTCCCCCGTGGGTGCGTCAACCACCGTCATGTACGCCGTACGCGGCTGCTCCGCGGCCGACTGCGACGGCAGATGCTGACGCCCGGTGCTCCGAACACACCCCCGCATGTTCATCACGTTCGTCGCACCGGACTTCTCCGTGGAGCGGCCGATGTCGTGGAGGCGCGTGACAACTGCGCTTGAGCTGGTGCTGTGCAGTGCGTTCATCTCGCGCCCCCTATCGGTGGAGTCCGTTCGTTCCCTGCTGACCAAGAGCTTGCCGGGGCAGTTTCATGGCGCTGTCCCCCGACTGTCACAGGCCTGTCACAGGGGCAGTTGCGGCCGTACCCCGACATCGGACCGGGCCACAGGTCGAACTGAAGCGCCACCATGGGCCAGAATGACGCTCGTGCCTTTCCTGTTGCTGATCGAGGACGACGACGCCATCCGCACGGCCCTCGAACTCTCGTTGTCACGCCAGGGCCACCGTGTGGCCACCGCGGCGACGGGAGAGGACGGCCTGGAGCTGCTGCGTGAGCAGCGCCCCGACCTGGTCGTGCTGGATGTGATGCTGCCCGGGATCGACGGTTTCGAGGTGTGCCGGCGCATCCGGCGCACCGACCAGCTGCCGATCATTCTGCTGACCGCGCGCAGCGACGACATCGACGTCGTGGTGGGACTGGAGTCCGGCGCGGACGACTATGTGGTCAAACCCGTCCAGGGCCGGGTGCTGGACGCCCGGATCCGGGCGGTGCTGCGCCGCGGTGAGCGCGAGTCGACCGACTCGGCGACCTTCGGCAACGTGGTCATCGACCGCTCCGCCATGACCGTCACCAAGGGCGGTGAGGACCTCCAGCTCACGCCGACCGAGCTGCGGCTCCTGCTGGAGCTGAGCCGTCGGCCCGGCCAGGCCCTCTCCCGCCAGCAGCTGCTGCGCCTGGTGTGGGAGCACGACTACCTGGGCGACTCACGGCTGGTGGACGCCTGTGTCCAGCGGCTGCGCGCCAAGGTGGAGGACGTACCGTCCTCGCCGACCCTGATCCGTACGGTGCGGGGCGTGGGCTACCGGCTGGACTCGCCTCAGTGACGGAGAGAGCCAAGCGGTCCCTGCGGGCGGGGCTGCGCTGGACCAGTCTGCGGCTGCGGCTCGTCGTGGTGTTCGCGCTGGTGGCGCTGACGGCCGCGGTCTCCGCCTCGGGGATCGCGTACTGGCTCAACCGCGAGGCCGTGCTGACCCGTACGCAGGACAGCGCGCTCGACGACTTCCGGCGGCAGATGCAGGAGACGGCGGCGGCGCTGCCGGTGCGGCCCACCTACAACGACCTCCAGCGGGCCGCCGAGCAGATGGCCTCCGGCGGTCCCGGCTACAACGTGCTGCTGGTGGACGAGCGCGAGCGCGGCAAGCCGATCACCGGCTTCTCCGACCTGGACGACTTCACCCTGGACTACGTGCCGGACTCGTTGCGGAAGCAGGTGGCCCGCAAGCAGCCGCTGAACTCGGACAACGAGCACGAGTACCACCTGTTCTGGCAGCGTACGAGCATCGCGGGCACCCCGTACCTCGTCGCCGGTACGCGGATCATCGGCGGCGGGCCGACCGGGTACATGCTCAAGTCCCTCGACCAGGAGCGGCAGGACCTCAACTCGCTGGCCTGGTCGCTGGGGATCGCCACCACGCTGGCGCTGATCGGTTCGGCGCTGCTGGCGCAGGCCGCCGCGACGACGGTGCTGCGGCCCGTGCAGCGGCTCGGTGACGCGGCCCGCAAGCTCGGGGAGGGCAAGCTCGACACCCGGCTCACCGTCTCCGGTACGGACGAACTCGCCGACCTCTCCCGTACGTTCAACCGGACCGCGAGCTCGCTGGAGAAGAAGGTCGCGGACATGAGCGCGCGGGAGGAGTCCAGCCGGCGGTTCGTCGCCGACATGTCGCACGAGCTGCGCACCCCGCTGACCGCGATCACGGCGGTGGCCGAGGTGCTGGAGGACGAGGCGGACAGCCTCGACCCGATGATCGCGCCCGCCGTGCACCTCGTGGTGAGCGAGACCCGGCGGCTGAACGACCTGGTGGAGAACCTGATGGAGGTGACCCGCTTCGACGCGGGCACCGCGCGCCTGGTCCTGGACGACGTGGACGTGGCCGACCAGGTCACCGCGTGCATCGACGCGCGGGCCTGGCTGGACGCGGTGGACCTGGACGCGGAGCGCGGCATGATGGTCCGCCTCGACCCGCGCCGCCTGGACGTGATCCTGGCCAACCTGATCGGCAACGCCCTCAAGCACGGGGGTTCGCCGGTGGGGGTCCGGGTGCGGACCGAGGGCGAGGAGCTGGTCATCGAGGTACGGGACCACGGTCCGGGCATCCCCGAGGAGGTGCTGCCGCACGTCTTCGACCGGTTCTACAAGGCCAGTGCCTCCCGGCCGCGTTCGGAGGGCAGCGGGCTCGGGCTCTCCATCGCCATGGAGAACGCGCACATCCACGGCGGTGACATCACGGCCGCCAACTCCCCCGACGGCGGGGCGGTCTTCGTCCTGCGGCTGCCGCGTGACGCCTCGGAGCTGACCGGCGGTGGGGCGGGCGGCGCCGGCGGGCGGGGCGACGACGACAGTGAGGACGGTGGGGCGTCATGACCGGTGCGTTCCGGCCTGAGCCGCGTGCCGCGCGGGCCTCGGGTGCCTCGCGTGCCCCGCGGCGGCGCGCCGCCGTCGCCGTGCTGGGCGCCGCCCTGGCGGCCGTCGCGCTGGCCTCGGGGTGCGGGATCCGGACGACGTCCGTGCCCGTGGACGCCGGGGCCGCGCCGTCCCGGGTGCCGTGCAAGCTGCCGTCGGCGGATGTCACGACCCGGTCCCCGGACAGCGTGGCGGCGCCGGTGTACCTGGTGTGCGCCTCACAGCTGGTGACCGTGGACCGGCCGGTGCCGGCGGACGCGTCCCGGTCCGGTGCGCTGGGGGCCGCCCGTGCCCTGCTGGACCAGGTGCGGCAGGCGCCGCCCGAGAGCGAGCGCCGGGCCGGGTTCTCCACGGCGGTCCCGGCGGAGCTGCGGGTGGAGCCCTCCCGCGCCGGCGACCCGGCGGGCACCCTGCGGCTGAGCAGCCAGCCCGAGGACCTGTCGGAGGAGGCGCTGGCCCAGCTGGTGTGCACGTACGCGGAGAACGAGGCACTGGTCACGAAGGGCTCGGTGGTCCTGGGCGGCCCCGGGGAGTACCCGCCGCGCGGCTATCTGTGCACCTCGCAGACCAAGGCGCGGCCGCAGGACGGGACCACGCCGGACGTCCTCGATCCGGACTGAGCACCCGGACTGAGCACCCGCCCGCCGCACGACCCCTCGCGAAGTGACGGAACCGATCCTGCCGCTCGTGGCGTCTTGGTGGGCGTGCGTCAAGGTTCGGACGGTCAGACCGTCATCCACTTCCGCGCGGCGGGGGTCACTCTCCTCCTCGCGCATCTGCTGCTCGTCGGGTGGCTGACGCTGCGCCCGCTGGACGTGCCCTGGATCACGGCCGCCAACTTCGAGCCGCTCGCCTCGATCAGGGCCGACCTCGCGCTCGGCCCGGTCGAGGCCGCCCGCCGCATCGGCGGGGCGCTGCTCCTGCTGGCCCCGCTCGGGGTGCTGCTGCCGATGGCCGGGGGCCGGATCTTCGTCTCGCCCTGGGTGTCGCTGCTGCGGACGGTGGTGGCCGGGGCGCTGATCTCGCTCGCCATCGAGCTGGGCCAGACCGGGGTGCCGGGCCAGGTGGTCGACATCGACTCGGTGCTGCTGAACACCGCCGGTGTGGTCCTGGCCCATCTGCTGGTCGTCCCGGTGTGCCGGGCGCGGCTGCGCCGCCGGGGAGTGCCGGGCGTACGGGACCTGCCCCGGTACCGGCAGGAGACCCGTCTCAGGGACGAGGCCCCTGGGGGTTCGACCCCGACGATTACCAGGGTCGGCATCGCCCCGTAGAGCGATGCTTTGTCCCCCTTCGCGGATGCACCATGGATACATCGGGAGCAGCACAGACCGGCTCCCGGCTTCCCGGTGGAGCAGGCCACGACCGGTCCGCTCCCGCCGCTACGTTCGCGAAGGAGCCCACCATGGCCGCACTGGTCCGCCCCACTGAAGGCCGCATGATCGGCGGTGTGTGCGCGGGGCTGGCACGGCGCTTCGGCACCTCGGCCTCCACGATGCGCGTCATCTTCGTCGTCTCGTGTCTGCTGCCCGGCCCGCAGTTCCTGATCTATCTGGCCCTGTGGGCGCTGCTGCCCTCGGAGAAGTCCTCCTCGTCCGCGACGGCCTGGTGACACGGCAGGCCACGGGGAGCGGTGCAGGCGTAGGCGTACGAACAGCACAGCTCAGCACAGCGCCGTGGGGCGCACATCCTGATCCAGGATGTGCGCCCCACGGTCGTTGCTGTGCGGGTGCGGATCAGCCGCCGAGCGGGATGCCGTTGGCGGTGAGGCCCTGGGTGGGCAGTCCGCCGAGCAGGCCGGTGACCGGGGCGGCGGCGTCGGTGGCGTCGCCGCCGAGGACCTTGCCGACGGTCTCCTGGACGGGGGCGTTCTGGGCCGCCGTGGTGACGCCCTCCAGCGCCATGGTGGAGACGGGCAGCGCCCCGGCCACGGTGTCGAGCGGCAGCGAGGGGGCGGCGGAGGCGCTCCCGGCGGCGGCAGCGGCGAAAGCGGCGCCGAGAGCGGCGACACCGAGAGTCTTGGCAGCGGTCTTCTTCATGAAGAATTCATCCTTGGGGAGGGGGATGTGAGCGGCTCTGCACGGTAGTCATCCCGCCGCCCCGTCCGCAAACATCCCGACACGCGAAAAACGGCCGGGAATTCGCTTCCCGGCCGTCTTCCCTCTCCCGAACGTCAGCTCGCGGCAGCGGCAGAACCGCTGGTCACAGCGGTCTGACGGAAAAGCCACTCGGACTTCAGCTCGGCATAACCGGGCTTGACGACCTCATTGATCATCGCCAGACGTTCGTCGAAAGGAATGAAAGCTGATTTCATCGCATTGACGGTGAACCACTGCATGTCGTCGAGCGTGTATCCGAATGCCTCGGTCAGCAGCTCGAATTCCCGGCTCATGCTCGTCCCGCTCATGAGGCGGTTGTCCGTGTTCACGGTGACGCGGAAATGCAGCTTCCGCAGCAGCCCGATCGGGTGCTCCGCGTACGAGGTGGCAGCGCCGGTCTGGAGGTTGGACGTCGGGCACATCTCCAGCGGGATGCGCTTGTCGCGTACGTAGGAGGCCAGGCGGCCGAGAGCGACCGAGCCGTCCTCCGCGACCTCGATGTCGTCGATGATCCGGACCCCGTGGCCGAGCCGGTCGGCGCCGCACCACTGGAGGGCCTGCCAGATCGACGGCAGGCCGAAGGCCTCGCCCGCGTGGATCGTGAAGTGGTTGTTCTCCCGCTTGAGGTACTCGAACGCGTCGAGGTGGCGGGTGGGAGGGAAGCCGGCCTCGGCGCCCGCGATGTCGAAGCCGACGACGCCCTGGTCGCGGTAGCTGTTGGCGAGCTCGGCGATCTCCAGCGCGCGGGCCGCGTGCCGCATCGCGGTGAGCAGGGCGCCGACGCGGATGCGGTGGCCGTTGGCGCGGGCGATGCGCTCGCCCTCGCGGAAGCCCGCGTTGACCGCCTCGACGACCTCTTCGAGGGTCAGGCCGCCCTCCAGGTGCTGCTCGGGGGCGTACCGGATCTCGGCGTAGACGACGCCGTCCTCGGCGAGGTCCTCGGCGCACTCCGCGGCCACCCGGAAGAGCGCGTCACGGGTCTGCATGACGGCGCAGGTGTGGGCGAAGGTCTCCAGATACCGGGGCAGCGAACCGGAGTCGGCGGCCTCGCGGAACCAGACGCCGAGCTTGTCGGCCTCGGTCTCGGGGAGGGAGTCGTAGCCCTGCGCGCGGGCCAGCTCGATGATCGTGCCCGGGCGCAGGCCGCCGTCGAGGTGGTCGTGGAGCAGCACCTTGGGGGCGCGCCGGATCTGGTCGGAATCAGGGACATTCAGGGTCTGGCTCGTCATCTGGGCACTCTAGCGCCTACGCGCGTAGAGCGCTGGGCGGCGCCTTCCGTCGATGCGTAACAGTGACCGGAAAGTCGGGTGGAGTACACCTGCTCTTCTGAGACTGTTCTGTCATGGCACAGCGCGCACTCCCCCTGCCTGCCGCCAGGCTGGGACGGGCCGTCACGACGGCCGGAGCACCCTACGAGGTCAGCGGCGTGGTCCTGCTGCTCCCGGACGGCGAGCCCGACTCACGGCGCCGCCCTTCCTCCCTTTCGTACGCGATACAGCTGCCGTTCGCCCGTGCGCTGGCGCGCGCCGGGGAGGGCGACGGTCTCGCGGTGCACGTCCTGCGCTACCGCCACCGCGGCTGGAACGACACGGACGCGCATCCGGCCGAGGACGCGGCCTGGGCGGCCGACGAGGTCCAGCGGCGGTACGGGGACGTGCCTGTCTGCCTGGTCGGCCACGGGATGGGCGGGCGGGCGGCGCTGCGGGCCGCCGGGCACGGGGCGGTCACCTCGGTCCTGGCGATGGCCCCCTGGCTGCCGGAGCACGCCACCGCCGAGCCGGAGCCGGTGAAGCAGCTGGTGGGGCGGCGGGTGCTGATCGTGCACGGCACCAACGACGAGCGTACGGACCCGGAGCTGTCGTACCGGCTGGCCGAGCGGGCGAAGAAGTCCAACCGGGACACCTGCCGCTTCGAGGTCCACTCGGACGGGCACGCGTTGCGCCAGCACCGCTCCGAAGTGGTCGCGCTGGCCGCCGACTTCGTCCGCGGCTCGCTCTTCGCCCGCTCCTACGCCCGCCCGGTCAAGGACGCACTGGCCGCACCGCCGCCGCTGGGGCTGCGGATGCCGCTGGCGGCCGGGTTCGGGCGGTCACTGCGGCACTGAGCGCCGCACGCCTCAGCCGTCAGGCCGTACGTACGCCGGCCAGTCGCCGCACCAGCAGTACCGAGGCCGTCCACGCCATCGCACATCCGGCGGCGGTCAGCAGCAGGACGAGCCAGAGGCGGTCCGTGGCGACGGCGGCGGTGACGGCGACGGCCACCGCGACGAAGGTCGCCGCCATCGGCACGAGGATCTGCGAGGTGCGGGCGGGCGGGGCGCCGATGGCGCGGCGGCGGTGCAGCCACCCCGATCCCCGCAGGAAGACGGCTCCGACGATCAGCAAGGCGAGTCCCACGGCCAGTTGGACGGTGGGGGCGTAGCCGGGCTTGGTGGTCGTGTCCTGGCGCAGCTCACCGAGGCCCACGGCCCACACCACATCGCGCCAGGAAGAGACCGTCACCTGGTTACCGGGCGCGAGCTTCTTCCACACGGGTCCGTCGCCCCGCATCCGTATGCGGAACGGCTGTTCCTCGGTGCCGGGGTCGAGCGTGATCCAGTAGGTGACGGCCTTCTTCTTCCGGCCGGTCTCGGTGGAGACGACGGTGGCGGGCCACGCGGAGAGGCAGTCGCCGTTCTCCACCGCCGAGCCGCCGATCTCCGCGCACGGCCGCGCGGCCCGGAAGTCCCGCGCCTCGGAGAGCGAGCCCGGCAGCAGCGCGAACAGGACGGCCGCGACCAGCATCAGCACCGACCCGACGATGGCGGCGAAGGTGACACCCATCAGGCTCGGGCGTCCGGACGGCGAGGAGGAGGAACGGTTCACCAGGCCATTCTCGCGTGCCGGTCACCTCTCCCCTCCTCCCAGGCCTCCGTACGTACCTCAGTCCGGCAGCAGGTTCCCCCGCCGCGAGAGCAGGAACCGCTTGAACGCCGCGACCGGCGGGGTGTCCGGGTGCCCGTCCAGCCAGGCGACCCCGATCTCCCGGACCGCGCGCGGGGCGGTGACCGTCAGCTCGACGACGCCGGGGCGGGCGACCGCGGGCGGCGGTAGCAGTGCCACCCCCAGCCCGGCGGCGACCAGGCCGCGCAGGGTTTCGGCCTCCTCGCCCTCGAAGGCGACGCGCGGGGTGAACCCGGCCTCCGCGCAGAGGTCGTCGGTGATGCGGCGGAGCCCGTAACCGGGTTCGAGGGTCACGAACGTCTCGTCGGCGGCCTCCGCGAGGCGGATGCGGCGGCGGGAGGCCAGGCGGTGATCGTCCGGGACCACCAGGCGCAGGCGTTGTTCGTCCAGGCGGCGGGTGACCAGGTCGGGGGCGTCGGGCACGGGTGAGGTGAGGCAGAGGTCGAGGCCGCCGGCGCGGAGGCGTTCGATCATGGCCTCGCCGTAGTTCTGGACGAGCTGGAACCGGACCTTCGGGTGGTCGGCCCGGAAGCCGCGGATCAGGGCGGGCACGGTCTCGGAGCCCATGGTGTGCAGGAAGCCGAAGGAGACCCGGCCCGTGGTGAGGTCGGCGTCCGCCCGGACCGCGTCGGCGGCCTTCTCCACCTCGGCCAGGGCGCGTTCGGCGGAGGTGAGGAAGGTGCGGCCCGCCGGGGTGAGCGAGACCGTACGGCCCTTGCGGGCGAACAGGGCGACGCCCAGGTCCGCTTCGAGCCGGACCATGGCCCGCGAGAGCGTGGACTGCGGGACGCCGAGCTCGTGTGCGGCGCGGGTCACATGCTCGTGGCGGGCGACCGCCTCGAAGTACGCGAGACGGGGCGCGAGGACGGCCCGGATGTCTTCTTCGTAACTGCTCGGTGACAGCCGAGGCTGTGAGCTGCGTTGATGCGCCATGGGATCGATTATGGCGGTTTCGTGCATTGGACGCATGAAACCTGGCGCTCTACGTTCGTCGTATGCCTCCCGCCGATACCGGGGCATCCACCGTCGTCGTGGATGCCTCTGCCCCGTCGTCCCCCGTCATCACCTCCCGCGCCGCAGCGCCGGCCTCTGCCGAGCGCCTGGAGCCCGGCCGCCCCGGCTACCGGAAGATGAGCTTCGCGCTCTTCGCCGCGGGTGTCGCGGCCTTCGCCCTCCTCTACTCCACCCAGGCCCTGCTGCCCGCGATCTCCGCCTCGTACGGCGTGAGCGCCGGCCAGGCCAGCTGGACGGTCTCCGCGGCGACCGGCGCCCTGGCGCTGTGTGTGCTGCCGCTGAGCGCGCTGTCGGAGCGGTTCGGGCGGCGGCAGATGATGACGGCCTCGCTGACGGTCGCGGTCCTGGTCGGGATGCTCGTGCCGTTCGCCCCCTCGATCGGCTGGCTGATCGCGCTGCGGGCCGTCCAGGGCGCGGCGCTCGCCGGGCTCCCGGCCTCCGCGATGGCGTATCTCGCGGAGGAGGTCCGGCCCAAGGCGCTGGTCGCGGCGATCGGACTGTTCGTCGCGGGGAACAGCATCGGCGGTATGAGCGGCCGCATCCTCACCGGCTGGGTCGCGCAGGCCTGGGGCTGGCGCGCGGCGCTCGCGGCGGTCGGGCTGCTGGCGGTGGCGTGCGCCGTCGCCTTCCACTTCCTGATCCCCAAGGCCCGTAACTTCACCCCCGGCACGCTCAACCCGAAGGCACTGGCCAAGACCGTCGCCACGCACCTGGGCAACCCGCTGCTGGTGCGGCTGTACGCGATCGGCGCGCTGTTCATGACCGTGTTCGGCGCGGTCTACACGGTGATCGGCTTCCGGCTGGTCGAGGAGCCGTTCTCGCTGCCGCAGGGCATCGTCGGGTCGATCTTCCTGGTCTACCTGGTCGGTACGGTCTCCTCCGCCGCCGCCGGGCGTCTGGTGGCCCGCCTCGGCCGCCGGGGCGCGCTCTACCTCGCGGTCTCCACGACGGCGGCCGGGCTGCTGCTCTCGCTGTCCCAGTCGCTGGCCGCCGTGCTGCTGGGGCTGGTGCTGATCACGGCCGGGTTCTTCGCCGGGCACGCGGTCGCCTCGTCCTCGGTGAGCCGGACCGCCACGACGGGCCGGGCGCAGGCGTCGGCGCTCTACCAGTCGGCGTACTACCTGGGCTCCAGCGCGGGCGGCACGCTGGGCGCGGTCGCCTTCCACGCGGGCGGCTGGGCGGCGACGGTGGCGCTGGGGCTGCTCGCGGTCCTCGGCGTCGTCTCCATCACCCTGTACGGGACCCGGGTGGCGCGGGCCGAGCGGCGGGCGCTGGTGCCTGCCGCCCGGTGACCTCCCGGGCGTCGTTCCGGAGGCCGTAATTCCGCCTATGCCGGAACGCGACGCAACCGAGACCTGCCCCGTGCAACCACCCCTCCCCTTCGCGCGTCTACCAGGCGTAACCACAAAACCACTGTGGGCGAAGGGGAGTTGGGGCACATGGGAGTAATGGGATACGTATCCGGAGGGCGACTGCGACGCGGGGTCGCGCTCTCCGTGGCCGGTCTGGTGGCGGCACCCGCCCTGGTCCTGGGCACCGGCACCGCGGCTCAGGCGGCCTCCTGCTCCACCTCCACCGGGCCGTACCAGAAGCAGGTCGAGAAGTTCCTGAAGCGGCCCGTGGACGGCAAGCAGTCGGCGGCCGACTGCAAGGCGATCCAGAAGTTCCAGAAGGCCCACGGGATCACCCCGACCATCGGGTACGCGGGGCCGCTGACCTGGCGCACGATGAACACGATGAACGCCCAGAAGGCGGCCGGGAAGAACCCGAACAAGGCCGGGAAGTGTCCGACCAACAAGGGGCGCATCGCCTGTGTCGACCTGACCCGGCAGCTGAGCTGGATCCAGGACGGCAAGAAGCTGAAGTACGGCCCGGTGCCGGTGCGGACCGGGCGGGACGGCGCGGAGACCCGGACCGGCGCGAAGAAGATCTACTGGCGCAACATCAAGCACTGGTCGACGATCTACAAGGTGTGGATGCCGCACGCGCAGTTCTTCGACGGCGGCCAGGCGTTCCACTCGGTCACCAAGTCCATGCACAACCCGCCGGGCTCCGGCGGCTGCGTCAACATGCGCCCCGCCGACGCGAAGGCATACTGGAAACTGCTGAAGAACGGCGACGACGTGTACGTCTACGGGCGCAAGCCCGGGACCTGATCGACGCGGGCCGTAGGCCTCTTTCCACCCCTGTTGTCAGTGCCCTGCGGTAGCTTCCGACGTACCGGGTGACGGAGGCCGCGGCGCGGCCGCGCGACAGGGGTGGAGCGATGAGCGATCTGACCACGAGGACGGCCGCGGGGGCGGGGGCCGGAGGAGCCGGTGACGGCAGTGTCGACGCCCGCCTCGAAGGCCACCGGACCGAGCTCACCGGGTACTGCTACCGGATGCTCGGCTCCGCGTTCGAGGCCGAGGACGCGGTGCAGGACACCCTCGTGCGGGCCTGGCGCAACTTCGACAAGTTCGAGGGCCGCTCCTCGCTGCGCTCCTGGCTCTACCGGATCGCCACCAACGTCTGCCTGGACATGCTGAGCGCGGGCAACAAGCGGGCCCGGCCGGTCGATCTGACGGGCCCGACCCCGCTCGCCCAGGCCGCGCTCAGCCCCCGGCCGGAGAACGTGTGGCTGGAGCCGATGCCGGACGGCCGCATCCTGCCCACCGTCGAGGATCCGGCGGAGGCCGCCGTGGCGCGGGAGTCGGTGCGCCTGGCGTTCGTCGCCGCCCTCCAGCACCTGCCGCCCAAGCAGCGGGCCGTGCTGATCCTGCGCGAGGTGCTCGCCTGGAAGGCCGCCGAGGTCGCCGAGCTGCTGGAGACCTCCGTCGCCTCGGTCAACAGCGCCCTCCAGCGGGCCCGCGCCACCCTGACCGAGCACGAGGGCCGGGTCCCGGACGCGGCGGACCCGCTCGACGAGGAGCAGCAGAAGCTCCTGGAGCGCTATGTGAAGGCGTTCGAGGGGTACGACATGGCTGCTCTGACCGCCCTGCTCCACGAGGACGCGGTGATGACGATGCCGCCGTTCGACCTGTGGCTCCAGGGCACCTCGGACATCACGGGCTTCATGACGACCATCGGCGCGGCGTGCGCGGGCTCCCGGCTGGTGCCGGTCTCCGCCAACGGCTCGCCGGGCTTCGCGCACTACAAGCCCGATCCGGAGGGCGGCGGCTTCGTGCCGTGGGCGGTGCAGGTCATCGACGTCCGAGACGGGGCGGTCTCGGGGATGCACTGCTTCCTGGACGTGGAGCGGTGGTTCCCGCTGTTCGGCCTGCCCGAGCGGCTTCCGGCGGCGACTCCCGAGGGCTGACCGGCCCCGGTCGGTCACGGCCCCGGCACCCGCTCCTCCGGCCCCTCCAGGGCGACCACGTCCGCCAGCCCCACCAGGTCCAGCAGCTCCTGGAGTTCGGGCGCCACCCGGCGCAGCCGTAGCTGCCGTCCGGCCCGGCGGGCGACCAGGGCCAGCCGGGCCACCGCCTCCACCAGGGCCAGGTCCGGCCGCTCCACGCCGCCCACGTCGCACTCCACCGGCCCGGCGCCGCGTGGGTCGTTCAGCAGGGTCTCCAGCTCCGCGCAGAGGGCCGGTACGGCGTCACGGGTGACGCGTCCGGTGACGGTGAGGACGTTCGGATTCATGGCTGCCACAACGGGAGGACCGGTCCGGTGACCGAAACTCATCGGGCCGGGAGCAGAATTCCGGCCGGAGAGACCCAACTCACAACTCGTACACATCTCTTGCGAACCTCTTCACGATTTTCTCCCTCTAAGTTGAGTGAACGGTTCAGAGGAACCGCCTCATTCTCCAGGGGGAGAGTTGCACAGACACGTGAAGAGGGCGGGGGTCCCGGCGGTCGCCGTGGCCGCCGCCGTCGCACTCGCCGCAGGCATGACCACGCCCGCCGCCGCCCAGCCGTTCGCGCCCGGAGCCGTGGCCAAGGCGGCCGCCGACTCCACGGGCAAGGTCTCGCACCAGCTGACGCTGATCACCGGCGACCGGGTGTCGGTGGACGCCAAGGGCCGGGTCGTGGGCTTCCAGCCCGCCGAGGGACGCGCCGGCATCCCGGTGCACAAGCAGATACGTGACGGGCGCACGCTCGTCATACCCGGCGACGCCCAGCGGCTCATCGCCTCGGGCAAGCTCGACCGGCGGCTGTTCGACATCACCGAGCTGAACCGGCCGGAGAACCGCCGGGCCCAGAAGAAGGACCTGCGGCTCATCGTCAGCTACCGGGGCGCGCAGAGCGCCCAGGCGAAGGCGGAGGTCCGGGACGCGGGCTCGACCCGGATCGGCCGGAGCCTGACGTCGCTGAACGCGCAGTCGGTCGCGACGCCGAAGGCGGACGCCCCGGACCTGTGGGATGCGCTCACCAGCGAGCAGGCGGACGGTGCCCAGCGCACCACCGCGGCCGGTGTCGACCGGGTCTGGCTGGACGGCAGGCGCAAGGTGGCCCTGGACCGCAGCGTGGCCCAGATCGGGGCGCCGACCGCCTGGAAGGCCGGTTACACCGGCAAGGGCGTCAAGATCGCGGTCCTGGACACCGGCGTGGACGGGACCCACGTCGATCTCAAGGGCAAGATCGTCGCGGCGAAGAACTTCACCAAGTCGCCCGACCTCAAGGACCGCATCGGTCACGGCACCCACGTCGCCTCGACCGCCGCGGGCTCCGGCGCCAAGTCCGGAGGCAAGTTCAAGGGCGTGGCCCCGGACGCCAAGCTCCTGGCGGGCAAGGTTCTCGGCGACGACGGGTACGGCGACGACTCCGGCATCCTGGCCGGGATGGAGTGGGCGGTCGCCCAGGGCGCCGACGTCGTCAACCTGAGCCTCGGCGGCATGGACACCCCCGAAGTGGACGCGCTGGAAGCCGCGGTCAACAAGCTCTCGGCCACCAAGGGCGTCCTGTTCGCCATCGCGGCGGGCAACGAGGGCAGCGGCGCGGGCACGGTCGGCTCCCCGGGCAGCGCGGAGGCCGCGCTGACCGTCGGCGCGGTCGACGTGAACGACAAGCTGGCGAGCTTCTCCAGCCGTGGCCCGCGCGCGGGCGACAACGGCGTCAAGCCCGATGTCACGGCCCCCGGTGTCGCCATCACGGCGGCCTCGGCCCCGGGCTCGGAAATCGCCCTGGAGGTCGGCGAGAACCCGCCCGGCTACCTCACGATCGACGGTACGTCGATGGCCACCCCGCACGTCGCGGGCGCCGCGGCCCTGCTCAAGCAGCAGCACCCGGAGTGGACGTACAAGCAGCTGAAGAGCGTGCTGGCGTCCTCCACAAAGCCGGGCGCGTACACGCCGTTCCAGCAGGGCACGGGCCGGATCGCGGTGGACCGGGCGCTCACCCAGACCGTGGTGAGCGAGCAGGTCTCGGTCAACCTCGGTGTGCAGCAGTGGCCGCACACCGACGACGTCCCGGTCTCCAAGCAGGTGACCTACCGCAACTTCGGCACCACGGACGTCACGTTGGACCTGACGGTCGCCGGCACCGGCCCGAAGGGCAAGCCCGCCCCGGCCGGCTTCTTCACCCTCGGCGCCCCGCAGGTCACCGTGCCCGCGGGCGGCACCGCCGCGGTGGCGCTGACGGCCGACACCCGGCTCGGCGGCGCGGAGGTCGGCGCGTACTCCGCGTACGTCGTGGCCACCGGCGACGGCCAGAGCGTCCGCACCGCGGCCGTGGTCGACCGCGAGCGCGAGTCGTACGACGTCACGCTGAAGGGCATCAGCCGTACGGGCAAGGTCCCGACCGCGGCGAACGCCGAGCTGAGCGGCCTGGGCGCGAGCGCCGACGGCGCCTCGTACTCCTCCTCGGCCTTCAAGAACGGCGTGGCCAAGGTGCGGGTGCCCAAGGGCACCTTCGTGCTGAACGGCGCCATCATCACTGACCCGAAGAAGAAGTGGGACGTCGACTGGCTCGTCCAGCCGAAGCTGAGCGTCACGAAGAACACGACGATCACGCTGGACGCGCGGAAGACCAAGCCGGCCGCCATCACCCTGCCGGTGAAGGGGACCAAGCTCCGCGGCATCCAGACCGAGTACACGCTCGCGACCGAGCAGTACGAGACCACCTACGGCTGGGCGGTCGGCTCGAAGGGGACGCTCCGCACCGCGCACATCGGTCCGAAGATCACCGACGGCTCGCTCACCCAGCGGTGGGCCGGCAGCTGGAACAAGGGCGCGACGGGCGACTACAACATCGCGTTCGGCGGCAAGGTCACGCAGTTCGCGACGGGCGTCAGCCGTAAGTACAAGGCCAGTCAGTTCGCCACGGTGAAGCTCACCATGGGCGTCGGCGCGGTCAAGAAGAAGACCGGCGAGGTCGCCCCCATCGCCGAGCTGCCGGGCGGGTACGGGATGTACGGTGCGCCCGCCTACCAGGCTCTGCCCGGCGTCCGTACGGTCCGGGTCGCCACCAGCGACAAGGCCCGCTGGTCCCTGATGTTCGCCCAGATCGGCGGCAAGGACAAGGAGGGCTACCTCAACTACGAGGCGGGCTACTCCCTCGGGGACCCCGCCACCTACAAGGGCGGCAAGTCCTACACGAAGACCGTGAACACCGGGGTCTTCGGCCCGCGGCTGACCGGGTACGACGGCGTCTACCGCGAAGGCAACGAGATCGCCGGCTTCGTCCCGCTGCTGGCGGACGGCAAGGGCAACGACGGCGCGCCGGTGTTCTCCTCGGTCACCACCGTGCTCCACCGCAACGGCAAGAAGTACGCCCAGACCAAGGACCCGCTCCAGGGCTGGGACTACTTCACGGTCCCGGCGGGCAGCGCCGACTACAAGCTCAGCTCGTCGGTGAAGCACACGGCGAAGATCGGCGCCCTCTCCACCCGGGTGGACGTCAGCTTCACCTTCCGCTCCAAGAAGGCGGCCGCGAAGCTCCCGGCCTCCACGGTCCGCTTCACCCCCGCCCTGAGCACCGACGGCCGCGCCAAGGCGGGCAAGACCGTCTCCGTGCCGGTGAAGGTGCAGGGTTCGGCCGCCGGGAAAAACCTCAAGTCGCTTGCGACATACGTCAGTTACAACGGCGGCAAGACCTGGAAGAAGGTCACCGTGAAGAAGGGCAAGATCACGGTGAAGAACCCGGCGAAGAACAAGGCCATCTCCTTCGCCGCCAACATCACCGACAAGAAGGGCAACAAGTCCACGGTGCGGATCTACAACGCGTACCTGGGCAAGTGACGAGCTACGCCCCGTAGCTCACCCTCGCACAACGGCGGCCCGCCGCACGGAACTTCCTCCGTGCGGCGGGCCGCCCGCGTGTCCCCGGGGGGTGCTGTGCCTCAGCTCACCGGGAAGACGCCGGTGTCCAGGTCGAGTCCGAAGGGTTCGGGAAGGCTGATCTTCCCGCCGTACTCGACCGTCTCCAGCACCCGGTACGTGCCGCCTTCCGGCTCCCCGTAGAGCGTCGCGGTCGGGCGGCCGGAGTGCCAGGGGTCGAGGAGCAGGAACAGCTCCACTCCGGCCTTGGCGTAGCCGTTGACCTTGCTGACGCGGTCGTGGTTGGCGTTGGCGCGGGAGGTGATCTCGACGACGAGGCGGGCTTCCTCGGCGGGGACGGTGTTCCCCGGCCCGGAGGCGGTGGCACGCTCCACGACGACGAGATCGGGGATGTAGATCCCACCCCGCCCCGGCAGAGAGAGACCGAGGGTCTGGTAGATCTCCCAGTCCTCCGGAATGACGGTGTAGAGCCTGCGCTGGAGCAGAGCAGCGGTGGTGTTGTGATCCTTGGACGGTGGCGGCGACACGGTGACGATCTCCTCGATGATCTCCACCTTGCAGCCCTCAGGTGCGTCCGTCTCCTCCCAGATCCGGACAGTGTCGTCCCAGTCCTGGCCTTGCCCCTGGCCCGGCACGGGATCGACGGTGAGTGCGCTCATGGCGGTCTCCTCTATCGGTACGTCACCGAGTCCAGCATGCCGAACGGGACCGGCGGCAGTCCACCGGTCCCGTTCACCCGTACGAGGAAACCGCAGGTCAGGCGATACGTTCCCGCACCACCGGGAGCGGTGCGAAGGACGTGCCGGCCGGGGCGATGTCGTACGCGTCGGGCAGGGCCTTGAGCGCGTAGTCGAACTTCTCCGGGGTGTCCGTGTGCAGCGTCATCAGGGGCTGGCCCTCGGTGACGGTGTCGCCGGGCTTGGCGTGGAGTTCGACGCCCGCGCCCGCCTGCACCGGGTCCTCCTTGCGGGCGCGGCCGGCGCCGAGGCGCCAGGCGGCCACGCCGACGTCGTACGCGTCCAGGCGGGTCAGGACGCCGGAGGAGCGGGCCGTCACCACGTGCTGTTCGCGGGCCGTGGGGAGCGTGGCGTCCGGGTCGCCGCCCTGGGCGGAGATCATGCGGCGCCAGACGTCCATCGCGGAGCCGTCGGCGAGCGCCTTCTCGGGGTCGGCGTCCTTGAGGCCCGCCGCGTCCAGCATCTCGCGGGCAAGGGCGAGGGTGAGGTCGATGACGTCCTGGGGGCCGCCGCCTGCGAGGACCTCGACGGACTCCCGTACCTCCAGCGCGTTGCCCGCGGTGAGGCCGAGCGGGGTGGACATGTCGGTGAGCAGGGCGACCGTGCGGACGCCGCTGTCGGTGCCGAGCGCGACCATGGTGGAGGCCAGCTCGCGGGCGTCCTCGATGGTCTTCATGAAGGCGCCGGAGCCGACCTTGACGTCCAGGACGAGCGCCCCGGTGCCCTCGGCGATCTTCTTGGACATGATCGAGCTGGCGATGAGCGGGATCGCCTCGACGGTGCCGGTGACATCGCGCAGCGCGTACAGCTTCTTGTCGGCGGGGGCGAGGCCGTCACCTGCCGCGCAGATGACCGCGCCGGTGGTGTCCAGGACGTTGAGCATCTCCTCGTTGGAGATGTGGGCCCGCCAGCCGGGGATGGACTCCAGCTTGTCCAGGGTGCCGCCCGTGTGGCCGAGGCCCCGGCCGCTGAGCTGCGGCACGGCGGCGCCGCACGCGGCGACCAGCGGGGCGAGCGGCAGGGTGATCTTGTCGCCGACGCCGCCGGTGGAGTGCTTGTCGGTGGTGGGGCGGGAGAGCGCGGCGAAGTCCATCCGCTCGCCGGAGGCGATCATCGCGGCGGTCCAGCGGGCGATCTCGGTGCGGTTCATGCCGTTGAGCAGGATCGCCATGGCGAGGGCGGACATCTGCTCGTCGGCGACCTCGCCGCGGGTGTACGCGTCGATGACCCAGTCGATCTGCTCGGGGGTCAGCTCGCCTCGGTCCCGCTTGGTGCGGATGACGGAGATGGCGTCCATGGGAGTCCTTCCGGCCGGTGCGTACGCAGGAGTTCGATGGCGACTCTACGCGCATAGAGAGATGGAGAGGGGGAATGGCGGTGGCCCTTCCGGGAGGGAAGGGCCACCAGGGTTTCAGATCAGCCGAGGTGCTGCGGGCCGAACGACTGCGGCAGCATCTCGTCCAGCGTGCGGCGCCCGTCGGGCGTCTCCAGGAGGAGTTCGGGGCCGCCGAACTCGTACAGGAGCTGCCGGCACCTGCCGCACGGCACCAGGACCGACCCGGTGCCGTCCACGCAGGTGAAGTGGGTCAGCCGGCCGCCGCCGGTCGCCTGGAGGGTGGAGACCAGGCCGCACTCGGCGCAGAGCGAGAGGCCGTAGGAGGCGTTCTCGACGTTGCAGCCGGTGATCGTGCGGCCGTCGTCCACCCGGGCGGCGACCCCGACCGGGAAGCCCGAGTAGGGGGCGTACGCCCGGGACATCGCGTCCCGGGCCGCCTCCCGCAGGGTCCCCCAGTCGGACTCACCGAAGACGACGGCGGTGGGGCCTTCGGCGGGGCTCTCGGAGGCGGGCGAGGTCACTTGCCCTCGCCCTTCCGGTAGGGCACGCCGTCCGCCTTCGGCATGCGTAGGCGCTGCGCGGAGAGCGAGAGGACCAGCAGCGTCGTGACGTACGGGGCCGCGTCGACGAACTGGCTCGGCACCTGGTCGGTCAACAGGTACCAGGTGAACAGGAGCGCCGAGACGGCCGCCGAGATCACCGCGGCGACGTACTTCTTCTTGTAGAGCTGCCAGAACACCGCGATGACCAGCAGGATCGCCAGCAGGAGCAGCATCGCGTGGACGTTCTCGGCGCCGCCGCGCAGCTTGAGGCTGTCGGTGAAGCCGAAGAGCCCGGCGCCCAGCGCCATGCCGCCCGGCATCCAGTTGCCGAAGATCATGGCGGCGAGGCCGATGTAGCCGCGGCCGCCGGTCTGGCCCTCCTGGTAGATACCGGTGGCGACGATCGCGAGGAACGCACCGCCGAGGCCGGCGAGACCACCGGAGATGGTGACGGCGATGTACTTGTACTTGTACACGTTGACGCCGAGCGTCTCGGCGGCCACCGGCGACTCACCGCAGGAGCGCAGCCGCAGCCCGAACGAGGTGCGCCACAGGATCCACCAGGTCGCCGGGATCAGCAGCAGCGCGAGCAGGGTCAGCAGGGAGAGGCCGGTGACCAGGCCGCCGATGATGCCCGCGATGTCGGAGATCAGGAACCAGTGGTGCTGCTGGAGGTCCTGCATCCAGTCCGAGAGCCCCGGAATGGTGATCTTGTCGATCGGGTCGATGCGCGGGGACTGCTTGGAGGAGCCGCCCTGCACACCGTCGAAGGCGAAGTTGGAGAGGTAGCGGGTGACGCCGACGGCGAGGATGTTGATCGCCACACCGGAGACGATGTGGTTCACGCCGAAGGTGACGGTGATGACCGCGTGGAGCAGGCCGCCGAGGCAGCCGCCGAGGATGCCGAAGAGGACACCCATCCACGGACCCCACTGGAATCCGGCCCAGGCACCGAACCAGGTGCCGAGGATCATCATGCCTTCGAGGCCGATGTTGACGACGCCCGCGCGCTCGGCCCACAGGCCGCCGAGTCCGGCGAGGCCGATCGGGACGGCGAGTTCGAGCGCGCCGGCGACCTGGCCGACCGAGGTGATGTCGTCGGCGCCGCTGATCAGGCGGACGAGCGAGACGAGGGCGAGGCCGCCCGCGATGATGAGCAGGACGACGGGCAGGGTGAGCTTGCGGCGGCCGCCCTTCTTGGGGGCGTGGCGCGCGGCAGTGACTTTGCTGGTGCTCACAGGGCCGCCTCCTTCTCGGTCTTGATGGCGTGGCCGGCGGCGAGCTCCTCGCCCACCTTCTGCTGCTGGCGGCGGACGCCGTAGCGGCGGACGAGCTCGTAGGAGACGACGACCGAGATCACGATCAGGCCCTGCATGATCGTGGCGATCTCCTTCTCGTACCCGAACTGGTCGAGCGAGGCCGACGACTTGTCGAGGAAGGCGATCAGCAGGGCGCTGAAGGCGATGCCGAGCGGGTTGTTGCGGCCCAGCAGCGCGATGGTGATACCGGTGAAGCCGATCCCGGTCGGGAAGTCGAGGCTGTAGGTGTGGGTGTCGCCGAGCAGCGTCGGCATGCCCGCGAGGCCCGCCACCGCGCCGGAGATCAGCATCGAGGTGAGGATCATCTTCTTGGCGTCCACACCGGAGGCCTGGGCGGCGCTCTCGCTGGCGCCCGTGGCGCGCAGGTCGAAGCCGAACCGGGTGCGGTTGAGGGCGAACCAGTAGAGCAGGCCGCAGCCCGCGGCGACGAAGGTGAAGCCGTAGATCTCCCCGCCGTCGCCCATCGGCAGACCCGGGAACCAGCCGGTCTCCGCGATCTCGCCGGTGGTGAGGTTGTTGGAGCCCGCGGGCTGCTCACCGAAGTTCTTCGGCAGGATCAGCCAGGCGACCAGCGCGGTGGCGATCGAGTTGAGCATGATCGTGGAGACGACCTCGCTCACCCCGCGGGTGGTCTTGAGGAAGCCCGCGATACCGGCCCAGAAGGCACCCACGAGCATCGCGACGATCACGATCAGCGCGATGTGCAGCGGGCCCGGCAGGCTGACGCTGGCACCGACCAGCGCGGCCATCATGGCGGCGAGGCGGTACTGCCCGTCGACGCCGATGTTGAAGAGGTTCATGCGGAAGCCGACGGCGACCGCGAGGGCGGCGAGGTAGTACGTACCCGCCTGGTTGATGATCAGGACCTGGACGTCGACGTAGCTCGCCGAGTCGAACATGATCCGGTACGGCTCGAACGGGTTACGGCCGGAGGCCAGCAGCACAACGGTCGTCAGCGCGAGGGCCACGACCAGGGCGAGCACCGGGCCGGCGAGGCCCAGGATCAGCCGGTCCTTGTCGAATTTCTTCATCGGGCCTCGTCCTCCGAGCCTTCGAGGTGACCGGTGGCGGCGCCGGTCATGGCCGAGCCCAGTTCCTCCGGGGTGATGGTGGCCGGGTCGGCGTCGGCGACCAGCCGGCCGCGGTACATGACGCGCAGGGTGTCGGAGAGCCCGATCAGCTCGTCCAGGTCCGCCGAGATCAGCAGGACGGCCAGTCCTTCGCGGCGGGCCTCGCGGATCTGGTCCCAGATCTGCGCCTGCGCGCCTACGTCCACGCCACGCGTGGGGTGGGCGGCGATCAGGAGCTTGGGGGCGTGGCTCATCTCGCGGCCGACGATCAGCTTCTGCTGGTTGCCGCCGGAGAGGGAGGCCGCGGTGACCTCGATGCCGGGGGTGCGCACGTCGTACTCGCGCACGATCCGCTCGGTGTCGGCCCGGGCCGCCTTGTTGTCCAGCAGCCAGCCGCGGCTGTTGGGCTTCTCGGTGACGTGGCCGAGGATGCGGTTCTCCCAGAGCGGGGCGTCCAGCAGGACGCCGTGGCGGTGCCGGTCCTCGGGGATGTAGCCGATGCCGGCCTCGCGCCGCTTGCGGGTGGGGGCGTGCGAGATGTCGTCGGTGTCGAGCGTGATCACCCCGCCGTCCGGGTCGCGCATCCCGATCAGGGCCTCGATCAGCTCGGTCTGCCCGTTGCCCTCGACGCCCGCGATCCCGAGGACCTCGCCCTTGTGGATGGTGAAGCCGACGCCCGCGAGGACGTCGCGGACGGTGCCGTCGGGGTCGGTGACCGTGAGCGCCAGGTCCTGGACGCGCAGCATGGGCACGTCGGTGACGGTGGACTCGCGGGTCTCCGGCGAGGGCAGCTCGCTGCCGACCATCAGCTCGGCGAGCTGCTTGGTCGTGGTGGTGGCCGGGTCGGCGGTGCCCACCGTCGTACCGCGGCGGATCACCGTGATGTCGTCGGCGACCGAGAGCACCTCGCCCAGCTTGTGCGAGATGAAGATGACGGTCAGGCCCTCGGCCTTGAGCTCGCGCAGGTTGGCGAAGAGGGCGTCGACCTCCTGCGGCACGAGGACCGCGGTCGGCTCGTCCAGGATCAGGATGCGGGCGCCCCGGTAGAGGACCTTGAGGATCTCCACGCGCTGCCGGTCGGCGACCCCGAGGTCCTCGACGAGCGCGTCGGGGCGGATGCCGAGACCGTACGCGTCGGAGATCTCCTTGATCTTCCTGCGGGCACCGGCACCGATGCCGTGCAGCTTCTCGCCGCCGAGGACCACGTTCTCCAGGACGGTGAAGTTGTCGGCGAGCATGAAGTGCTGGTGCACCATGCCGATGCCGCGCTCGATGGCGTCGCCCGGGTTGGAGAAGGAGACCTGCTCACCGTTGATGGCGATGGTGCCCTCGTCCGGCCTCTGCATGCCGTAGAGGATCTTCATCAGGGTGGACTTGCCGGCACCGTTCTCGCCGACGAGGGCGTGCACGGTGCCCTTGCCGATCGTGATGTCGATGTCGTGGTTGGCGACGACGCCGGGGAAGCGCTTGGTGATGCCGTGCAGTTCCACGGCGGGGGGGCTGCTGGACGCGTTGATGACGCACTCTCCTTGGCCGGACAGGAGCGGGGGCGGAGGGGCTGAGGGGGCTCGGGTGAGCGGGGTGAAGTTATCGCGCCGGAGGGCCGTCTACACGCGTAGAGCTGCCGAATCGTGAAACACAGACGCACGTCACAGTCCGGACGCGGGGTCCTGGACCGGTGGGAGAGCACTGCGAGAGGCGGATCTTCTTCGGTTCTTTTTCGGTGGGGCTGCGCTGACTGCTGTTCCGACTGCCGGGGCGAGGGCCCGGCGGGCCCTGTCCGCCCGCCCTGCCGGTGTGCGGCAGGGCGGGCGGACAGGGCCGGGAAACCGTCCTGGTTACGGGGCGGTCTTGACGGTGACCTTGCCGTCGATGATGTCCTGCTTGGCCTTGTCGACCGCGGCGATGACGTCCTTCATGTCGGCGAAGGCCGGGTTGGACATCGACAGCGCGACGCCGTTCTTGTCCAGGCCGTAGCGGATCTCACCGGACTGCGGCTTGCCGTCCTTGACCGACTTGATCAGGTTGAAGACCGCGTCCTCGATGTCCTTCGTGACCGAGGTCAGGATGGACTCCTTGTAGTTGGCGAGGCCCGCCTGGTTGTACTGGTCGGAGTCGACGCCGATGTTCCACTTCTTGGCCTTGGAGGCGGCCTCGATGGCACCGGAGCCGGCCAGACCGGCGGCCGAGTAGATCACGTCGGCGTTCTTGTCGAGCTGGCCCTGGGCGGCGGCCTTGCCGAGGTCGGGCTTGGAGAAGCCGTCGAAGTTCGGCGGCTGGGTCAGGTACTGCGGGAGCACCTTCACCGACGGGTCGGTGTCCTTGACGCCCTGGGCGTAGCCGGCCTCGAACTTCTTGATCAGCGGGGTCTCGACACCACCGATGAAGCCGACCGTCTTCGTCTTGGTGACCTTGGCGGCGGCGACGCCGGCCAGGTAGGAGCCCTGCTCCTCGTTGAAGACGATGTTGGCGATGTTCTTGCCGGTCACCGAGGCGTCGTCGATGATCCCGAAGGTGGTCTTCGGGAACTTCGGGGCGACCTTCTTGATGGCGGGCGCGTAGGCGAAGCCGACGCCGATCACCGGGTTGTTGCCGGCGCGGGCGAGCTCGGTGAGGCGCTGCACCTTGTCGGCGTCGCTCTCACCGTCGGAGGGCTCGGCCTCGCTGCCGTTGATGTCGAGGTCCTTCTCCGCCTTGGCGAGTCCGGCGTAGGCGGCGTCGTTGAACGACTGGTCGCCGCGGCCACCGATGTCGTACGCGATGGCGGCCTTGTCGCCGTCGGAGGCTGCGTCCGACGACGTTTTTCCGCCACACGCGGTGACGGAGAGCGCGAGGGCCGCTGACGCGACACCCACGGTGGCAATCCTGGTGATCCGGCGCAAGGGAAGGCTCCTTCAAACCTGACCGAAGCGCCTCTTCCGGCGCTGGTTTCGCGGCGATCGTAACGCGCGTAGATGTCAGATAAGAGCACGTACGGAAGCCGTTATCGGATCGTCGCGAACAGAAGGTGTCGCGCACGTCCATGGATGGACCGCGAACAGTTCGTGAAGGTGACCCTAAGACCGTCCGGCCAGCAGCGCGGCGGCCGTGAACAGCTCGACGCCCACGGTGATGGCCTCCTCGTCCACGTCGAAGTTGCCGCGGTGCAGGTCCAGACCGCGCGTGTCGCCGGGCGGCCGGACCCCCAGGCGGGCCATGGCTCCCGGGACCTGCTCCAGGTACCAGGAGAAGTCCTCGCCGCCGAGGCTCTGCTCGGTGTCCTCGATCGCATACGAACCGCGGCGCTCGGTCATCGCCGCGTCCAGCAGCCCGACGGACTCGGCGTCGTTCACCACGGGCGGCACGCCCCGTACGTAATTGATCACGGTCTTGGCCCGATGCATTCCGGCCACCTCGTCCACGGCGGCGTGCACCAGGTCGGCCGCGTCCCGCCAGGCGTTCAGGTCGAGGCAGCGGACCGTGCCGGAGAGCTCGGCGTGCTGCGGGACGACGTTGGGGGCGTGGCCGGTGTGGAGGCGGCCCCAGGTGAGGACGAGGCCGGAGCGGGCGTCGACGCGGCGGGAGAGCAGCGCGGGGACGTCCACGGCGACCCGGGCGGCGGCGGTGACCAGGTCGGTGGTGAGGTGCGGGCGGGCGGTGTGGCCGCCGGGGCCGTCGAGCGAGATCTCCAGACGGTCGCAGGCGGAGGTGATGGGGCCGATGCGCAGCCCGATCGTCCCGACGTCCACCTTGGGGTCGCAGTGGACGGCGATGATCCGCCCGACGCCCTCCAGCACCCCGGACTTGATCGCGCTGAGCGCGCCGCCCGGCATGACCTCCTCGGCCGGCTGGAAGACCAGGCGCACCGCGTTCGGCAGGAGCCCCTGGCGGTCGAGCGCGGCGAGGACGAGGCCGGCGCCGAGCACGGTGGTGGTGTGGACGTCGTGGCCGCAGGCGTGGGCCCGGTCGGGCACGGTGGACCGGTAGGGGACGTCCACCTTGGTGTCCGGGATCGGCAGCGCGTCGATGTCGGCCCGCAGCGCCAGCATGGGCGTGACGCCGTCCCACTCCCCCACGTCACAGACGAGCCCGGTCCCCACGTCCAGCACCCGCGGCTTCAGCCCGGCCTTCTCCAGCCGGTCCTTGATGGCGGCGGTGGTGCGGAACTCCTGGTTGCCCAGCTCGGGGTGCATGTGGAGATCCCGGCGGAAGGCGATCAGCTCGGCCCGGAGCTCGTCACCGAGCCTGCCGGGCAGCCCACCTCCCCCCGGCTGGTCGACCAGGTCTTCGGGGCGGGAGGCACGGGACTTCAACTGGTTCACCTGGTCAAGCGTAGGCCCCTTGGCCCCTCAACTGGCCACAGATCAACAAAACTTCAGCCGCACAGGGGAACAAAAGGCGGGATGGCGCGTGTGACGACATGTGACCGTGGGTATAACGGGGGGTTTCGGTGCCGGTGCCGACCTCCCTTACGCGTGCGCCGTCGACGTCAGCCGCTGCACCCCCCGGGCCGTCTCCGTGACCCCGCTCAGGAACCCCTGCGCGCGCGGTGAGGCCGTCGTACGGAGCCACTCCGGGGCGATGTCGCAGACCGCGACGTTCACGCCGGTACCGGCCAGGGCCAGCGGGAGGGTGTGGACCACCGTCGAGGGGAAGCTCACCACCGTGTGGCCGATGGGGCCGCGGCGGGCGATGAGTTCCAGGGGGAGGTCCGGGCGGACGATCTCCAGGCCGGTGGCGGCTTCCAGGGCGCGGAGCTTCTCGGCGGACTCGCGGCGGTGGGCGAAGTAGCGGGTGGCGCCGTGGGTACGGGCCAGGGCCGCGACCGCCTCCTGGTACGGAACCGGGTCGACCACCCCCGTCTCCACCAGCGACGTCCCCACCAGGTCCGCGCCCCGGCCGACGCTCGGCGGGCCGAAGCGGGCGCGGGTCCAGGTGAAGGTGTTGGCGGTGACGGTGACGCCCTTCGGGGGCTCGACCGGCATCGCGGTGAAGACCTCCACCGCGTGCCGGACCGTCGGGGTGAAGCGGCGCCGCGCGGTGGCCGTGACCGGGGCCAGGAGCAGCTCACGGGGGCCGACGCGCCCCTTGCGGTGCCAGCGGGTCAGCCGCTCGCCCCGGGCCAGCTGGGTGACGAACTCCATGGTCGCCGTGCCGTCGTCGACCACCGTGAGGCGCTCGGCGCGGACCAGGGTCAGCAGGAGCTGCACATAGCGGGAGAAGGGGTCGCCGATCACGATGTGGTCCGCCCGCCTGACCAGCCCGGCCAGGGCGCGCAGGGCCTTGAGAGGCGCGCCGGAGTCCCCGCGCGCCTCCTGCCAGCGGACGGTGATGCCCTCGTCGCGGGCCAGCTCCGCCATCCTGCGCAGCTGGCCGCGCGACATCGGGTCGACCGGGGGGAGGACGACGACCGTGGTGGCGGCCGGATCGTCTCCCCCCATGGCGTGGGTCCACTCCAGGACGTTCAGGAGCTGGACCGGGCTCTCGACGAAGGCGAGGTTCACCGGTCGGCGCTCAGACCGCGACCGGCTCGGGGGCCGGGGCGTTCTCGGTCTCGGCGACGACGCCCGCGACCCGGCGGAGCTTCTTCATCGGGCCGAGCTCGGACTCGTACACCTTCTTGACGCCGTCGCCGAGGGAGGCCTCGATGGTGCGGATGTCGCGGACCAGGCGGGTCAGGCCCTGCGGCTCGACGGAGGCGGCCTGGTCGGAGCCCCACATGGCGCGGTCCAGGGTGATGTGGCGCTCGACGAAGGTGGCGCCCAGCGCGACGGCGGCCAGGGTGGTCTGGAGGCCGGTCTCGTGGCCGCTGTAGCCGATCGGGACGTTGGGGTATTCCTGCTGGAGGGTGTTGATGACCCGCAGGTTGAGCTCCTCGGCCTTGGCCGGGTACGTGGAGGTGGCGTGGCAGAGCAGGATGTTGTCGCTGCCGAGCACCTCGACCGCGTGGCGGATCTGCTTCGGGGTGGACATGCCGGTGGAGAGGATCACCGTACGGCCGGTGGCGCGCAGGGCGCGGAGCAGCTCGTCGTCGGTGAGCGAGGCGGAGGCCACCTTGTGGGCGGGGACGTCGAACTTCTCCAGGAAGGCGACGGCCTCGGTGTCCCACGGGGAGGCGAACCAGTCGATGCCGCGCTCGGCGCAGTGCTCGGAGATGGCGCGGTACTCCTCCTCGCCGAACTCGACGCGGTGGCGGTAGTCGATGTACGTCATCCGGCCCCAGGGGGTGTCGCGCTCGATGTCCCACTGGTCGCGCGGGGTGCAGATCTCCGGGGTGCGCTTCTGGAACTTGACCGCGTCGCAGCCGGCTTCGGCGGCCGCGTCGATCAGGGCGAGGGCGTTGCCGAGGTCACCGTTGTGGTTGATGCCGATCTCGCCGGTGATGTAGACGGGGTTGCCGGGTCCGGCGGTACGGGTGCCGAACGTGCGCAGGCGGGAGGTGCTGCTCATGGTGGTGCTTCCTTACTTGGTGGGGACTGTGGGGACAGAGGGAGTGGTCGTGAGGGTGGGGCCCAGCAGCCAGGCCGCGATCTCGCGGATGGCGCCGTAGCCGCCGGGGGTGGTCGTGACGGCGCGCGCCGCGGCGCGTACCGAGTCGTGGGCGCTGCCGACCGCCACGGGCCAGCCCGCGAGGGCGAAGCAGCCCAGGTCGTTGACGTCGTTGCCGACGTAGAGCACGCGGTCGGGGGCGATGTCCTGCTCGTCGCACCACTGCTTGAGCGCCTCGTCCTTGCGGTCGATGCCGTGCAGGACGGGCACCTGGAGCTTGCGGGCGCGGGCGGCGACGACCGGGTTCTGTTCGGTGGAGAGGATCAGCAGCGGCACGCCCGCCTTGCGGAGGGCGGCGATGCCGAGCCCGTCGCCCCGGTGCACGGCGACGGTCTCGCGGCCGTCGGAGTCGACCATGACCCGGTCGTCGGTCTGGGTGCCGTCGAAGTCCAGGACCACCGCGTCCACGTCCGCGAGGGAGGGCAGCGGCGCCGGGTCCAGGAGCGGGGCGAGGGCGCGGGCGCGGGCCAGGTCGTGCGGGTCGTCGATCTCCAGGACCCGGGCCGGGTCGGTGGCGACGAGCGCGGTGTGGCCGAAGAAGCGGTGGCGGTGGGTACGGAAGCCCGCCGCGTCCATCGCGTAGGCGGCACCGGTCTCCAGGAAGTCCTGGGGGCGGTCCTGGCGGCGGGGGCGTACGGACTTGTCGTGGTTGACGCCGTACGTGCCCTCCTCCACCGCGGCCCCGTCGCGCCAGACGAACCCGTGGAACGGGGCGACGGTGACGGCCGTGTCGGCACCCTCGCGGGCCACCGCCCGGGCCACGCCGTCGATGTCCTCGCGGGAGACGAACGGGCTGGTGCACTGGACGAGGAGGACCACGTCGACCGTGCGGGAGCGCTCGGCCTCGTAGGTGTCCAGCGCGTGCAGCACGGCCGCCTCGCTGGTCGCGGTGTCGCCCGCGATGGCGGCGGGGCGCTCGACGCAGTGCAGCCGGCCGGCGGCGCCGAGGTGGGCGGCGGCGGTGCGGGCGGCCTCCGCGATGGCCGCGTCGTCGGTGGTGACGACGACGTCGGTGACCTCGGGGGCGGCGAGCGCGGCGCGCACCGCACGGGCCACCAGCGGGATGCCGCCGACCTCGGCGAGGTTCTTGGCGGGGACGCCCTTGGATCCGCCGCGGGCGGGGATCACGGCGAGGACGGTCGGGGGCGGCTGCATCGCTGCTCCTGGTGTGATGGCGGTTCCTGAACTGGTCGTCACAGCTCCCCCATCCGGCGGATCACCGGGGCGACGCGCTGGACGCCGTGCCGGTAGGCGCCGCGCGCCGCGTTGCGGACGGTCTCCCGCACCGCGCCCCGCACCCGGCCGGTCTCCTGCGGCGCGGCGGCGCCGGGCAGGGGTATGCCGTCGGGGGCCAGGTGGTGGCGGGCGAGGATGCCGGGGAGGTAGCCGGGGGCGGTTGCGGGCGTGTAGTAGGGGGCGAGCGGCGGGAGCTGGCCGCTGTCCAGCAGGGCGGCCACCTTGGCGCGGGCGGTGTCGTAGGCGGTGGAGTACGAGCCGTCGGCGGCGACGCCCTGGCCGGCCAGCCACTGGCCGTCGGGGCGCGGCCGGTACCCGCCGTCGAGCCGGTCCCAGGAGGTGAGGAGCCCGGAGCCGACGAAGTGGTGGTTGCCGAGGGGCTCGCGTACGCCGAGGTCGGTGAGGACCGCGGTCGGGATGCGGCGGTGCAGGGACTCCAGGGCGGCGGTGGAGGAGACGGTGACCAGGAGGTCGGTACGGTCCAGGACCTCGCCCATGTGCCCGTACACCAGACGGAAGTTGGGCGGCAGCCCGCCGGGCACCTTCTGCGCGAGCTTCTGGTACGGGAGTTCCTCGATGTGCGTGGTGTGCTCACCGGGCTTGGAGCGCAGCTTGAGCAGCACCTCGCGGCGGGGGTGCAGCCGGGCGTGCTCGACGAGCCGGCGGAGCAGGTACGTACGGTCGGCGCGGGAGGCCGGTACGGAGGGCTGGGCGGCGAACACCACGGTGTCGCGGCCCTCTTCGGCGCGGTACGGGGCTCCGCCGAGGAAGGGCAGCGCGGCCTCGGTGACGGCGGAGGAGTCGGCGCCCACTCCCTCGTACACCGCGCGGAAACGCTCCGCGTCGTGGGCCGAGTTGGCGAGGACGACGTCGGCGCCGTGGCGCAGGAGGAGGCCGTCGGCGAGCTTCTCGTAGACGACGCCCACGTACCCGGTGACGATGACGGGCCGACGTTCCAGCTTAAGTGCGGCCAGTCCGTGCAGCATGGCCTGGACGCCGCCGCCGACGAGGGCGAGGACGACGACGTCGTAACGCTCGTCGCGCACGGTGTGCAGGAACTCGACGGCGGTGACCTCGCGGACCCTCTCCGCGTCGATGCCGACCTCTCCGACCTCCGCGAGCTGGCGGGGCGTCGGGGTGGCCCGGCCGCGCAGCAGCAGCCCGCTCACCTCGACGGGGCGCGCGCCCCGCTCGTCCTCTCCGGCAGCCTCGGCGGCCCCGGCGGTCAGGCGGCGCGCGGTGAGCGCGCCCCATTTCCACCGGGTGTCGGAGTCGGCGAGGACGGCGACCCGCAGCGCCGGGCGGGGCTCGGCGGGGGTCGGGGCCGGATCGGCCGCATTGCTGGTACGTGGGGGCACGTCCTAGAAGCTAGGAAGGCATTTCGATGCGCGGCCCAACGCGACAGCAACAAATGGTTAACAGCGAGCCGACGGTTGGGGATTTCGCCGCCCGAAGCGGCCAACTGGCTCCCAATTCAGTTCGATTCACTGTTCGGACATTCATCGTTCACCCGCAGTACCTTTCCGGGACAAGGAAAGTGCCGGGCCTCCGACTAGCGTGACGCGGGTGGTTAAGCTCTCCGTCATCGTGCCGTTCTTCAACGTGCAGACATACGCGCCCGACACCCTCAGAAGCCTGCGGTCCAACGCCCGCGAGGACTTCGAGTTCATCCTCGTCGACGACTGTTCGACCGACGGGACGGCCGAGGTCCTCCAACGCGCGAGGAAGGACATTCCCGGCGCGAAGGTGATCGTCCACGAGCGCAACGGCGGTCTGGCCACGGCCAGGAACACCGGCCTCGACGCGGCGAGCGGGGAGTATCTGACCTTCCTGGACGGCGACGACTGGTTGGCTCCCGGCTACTTCGCGGAGCTGGTCGCCGCAGCCGAGCGGCTGGAGTCCGACTTCGTCCGCGCCGACCATGTGCAGGTCACCGGCCGTACGCGGACGGTGCACCGGGTGCCGCACGGCCTGCGGAACGTGGTGCTCAGCCCCCGCTCGGTGATCCTTCCGGCCGACCGCACGACCTCGGTGGACTATCCGTACGCCTGGGCCGGTATTTACCACCGCCGCCTTCTCGACCGGGGACTTCTGCATTTCACCGACGGTCTGCGCACCGCCGAGGACCGGCCCTGGATCTGGCGGCTGCACCGGGAGGCGGAGAGCTTCGCGGCGGTCGGACTGCTCGGCGTCTTCTACCGGCGGGGAGTCGCCTCCTCGCTCACGCAGATCGGAGATGTCCGGCAACTCGATTTCATCCGGGCATTCGACCAGGTCATCGCGGAGACATCACAGGACCGCGACGCGGATATTCTGCTGCCGAAGGCCATTCGTACGTATTGCGCGGTCATGGCCCATCACCTCGGCTCCATAGAACGGTTCGAACCGCCCGTGGCCCGGACGCTGCGCTCCATGAGCGCCGCCGCCCTGCACCGGCTTCCCGGCGACCTCCTCGACGAGACCCTGCTCTCGCTGGGCGACCGGCGCGCGGCTCTGCTGCGCCGGGTGCGGCGCCGCGCCGCCGGTGCCGAACCCACGCCCGCCGCCTCACCTGCCGCCGCCACCGGAGCCCGTGCCTGATGTCTGCCATCCGTTCCACCCAGCTCTTCTTCGCGGCCTCCCAGTACGCCGCCGCCACGGTGACCGCGGCGATCCGGGCAGGGCAGTTCGGCCCGCGCGCCGAACACCGCCGGCTGCTGATCGTCAGCGACACCTCGCCCGCCCCCGAGGTCGGCACCCCGCTCGACCGGATGGCCGGATTCGCCTCGCTCCGGCCGGAGTTCGACGAGGTCCACTCGTGGAACGCGTTCATCAGGCCCTTCCACCCGGCCGGCTGGTTCCCGCGCGAGCAGGACACGCTGCTCTGGGAGCGGTACCTGCGGCTGGCCTGGGAGCTGGGCGACGGGCCGGTGGAGATCGCCTGCGAGTCCATCCAGGCCAACCCGTCCAGCGCGGTGGCCAAGATCTTCGGCGAGAGCCCCATCCATCTCTACGCCGACGGGCTGATGAGTTACGGGCCCACCCGCAGCAAGATCGATCCGCTGATCGGCACCCGGGTGCGGCGCCTGCTCCACCTGGACCTGGTGCCGGGGCTGCGGCCGCTGCTGATGACCGAGTTCGACGTCGAGCCGGAGGTCGTGCCGACGATCGAGTTCCTGAAGGTGCTGGGCGAACTTGCCTCCTCCGCAGAGGAGTTCACCGCACCGACCGACTCCCCGGCGCTGCTGCTCGGCCAGTACCTCTCCGCCATCGACGTCCTCACCGCCGACGAGGAGCAGGAGCTCCATCTGCGGATGCTGCGCGGCACGGTGGCGCTCGGCCACACCCGCGTCGTCTTCAAACCGCACCCCGCCGCCCCGGTGAGCTGGTCGCGCGCCCTGGAGCAGGAGGCCGAGCTGCTCGGCGCCGAACTCACCGTCCTGGACTCCCCGGTGATCGCCGAGGTGGTGTACGAGCGGACCCGCCCC
Organism: Streptomyces cyaneofuscatus; assembly: GCF_033109485.1. Taxonomy (NCBI): domain Bacteria; kingdom Bacillati; phylum Actinomycetota; class Actinomycetes; order Kitasatosporales; family Streptomycetaceae; genus Streptomyces; species Streptomyces cyaneofuscatus. Next base: position 2,976,604 of record NZ_CP137002.1, read on the forward strand.
GCGCTCGTCGTGGGCGCGTTCTCCACCGCGCTGCTCACCGCCGCCACGTTCTACGGCATCCCCGTCGCGAGGGTCGGCACCGAGGAACTGCTCGCCGCGCTGACCCCGTACCAGAACAGCAACCGCGTCCCGGTCACCATCGTCGACGCCCTGCTGCCCGCCCTGGAGGACCGGGAGGCGGTCACCTCGTGGCGGCTGCCGGGCGAGGAGCGGGTGCGCGCGGAGCTGTCGGGTCTGGTCACGGCCGTCGGCTTCGCCATGCAGCCGCAGATCTACCCGGGGCGGCGTGCCGCCGCCGAGGAGTACCTCGCCGCACATCCGGACCCGGCCTCGTCCCCGTACTTCCGGCGCCGCCGCCTCACCTCGCTGGCGCTGCCGGGGGCACTGCCGGGGCAGCTCGACTTCATCCCGCGCAATGCGACGGTCCGCAGGATCGCCCGGCAGGCCGTCGCCTGGAAGCGGGGCGCGGGCCGGCGGCTCCCCGGTGTCCGCAGCGCGCGCGGCTGAGGGCGCGGGGATGAGCGGGGGACGAGCAGGGAGATGAGCGGGGGGATGGACGTGACGAGTACGCGGACGGGTGCGCCGACGCTGCCGGTGCAGGAGGTCCGAGCTGCGGAACCGGTGCGTCCGGCCGCCGCGGCGGCCGGGAAACGGGACCGGATGCGGGCCCTGGACGGGCTGCGCATCGTGGCCGCCCTGATGGTCTGTCTCTACCACTACGCCGGCAAGGAAGGGACGGTCGCCGAGTCCTGGGGCCAGTCGCCCGCGCACCTCTTCCCGACGCTGTCGTCGTTCGCGACCTACGGCAGCCTGGGGGTGCAGCTCTTCTTCATCATCAGCGGCTTCGTCATCTGCATGAGCAGCTGGGGCCGTACGGTCGGTGACTTCTTCCGCTCCCGGGTCGCCCGGCTCTACCCGGCGTACTGGGCGGCGATCGTCGTCGTCACGGCCGCGGCGGTCCTGCTGCCCGTCGTCGTGGAGCCGCTGCGCCTGGACGAGCTGCTGGTCAACCTGACCATGCTCCAGCAGCCGATGGGTGTGGACCGGGTGCTCGGGGTCTGCTGGACGCTCTGGGTGGAGCTGCGCTTCTACGTCCTGTTCGCCGTCTTCGTCGTCTGGCGCGGGGTGACGTACCGCCGGGTGGTGGTCTTCTGCTGCGGCTGGACCCTGGCGGGCGCCTTCGCCCGCATAGCCGACCATCCGCTGACCGACGCCCTGGTGATGCGGGACCACGCGCCGTACTTCATCGCGGGCCTCGCGCTGTACCTGATCCACCGGCACGGCAGCGACCTGCTGCTCTGGGGCATCGTCCTGATCAGCTGGCTGCTGGGACAGCGGTACTCCGTCACCGCGCTGTGGCACCCGGGCGGGGGCGGCGAGTTCGGCCGCTCCCCCTATGTGATCCAGCTGATCGTGACCCTCGCCTTCGTGGCGGTGGCCGCCGTGGCGCTGGGCTGGCTGCGGTGGGCGAACTGGCGCTGGCTGACGTTCGCAGGGGCCTTGACCTACCCCTTCTACCTGCTGCACGAGCACCTGGGCTGGTTCGCGATCCGCGTCATGAGCCGCGGCCTGCACCTGCCGCCGCAGCTGACCCTCGTCGCCACGGTGGTGGCGGTCCTGGTGCTGGCGCATCTGCTGCACCGGTTCGTCGAGAAGCCGATCGGACCGCGGCTGAAGCGGACGATGACGCAGCAGAGCCTGCGGATGCGGTCCCGGGCCTGAGCGGGCCTGAGCGGGCGGCATCCCCGGTTCGCAGGCGGCTCCCTGCCCCGGCCGTCCGAGGACCGACCCGCACGGGGCCTCAAGCCACTTGACCTCAAGTTGGCTTGAGGTCCTACCTTCGGGGCATGGACTACTCACACGACGACGCAGGACTCGCCCGCCAGCCGATCGGTTACTGGAGCTGGGCCGCACACGACGCGACGGTCACCCACATCCGGTCGGCACTGGCCGAACACGGGCTTACGCAGCCGCCCTGGTGGGTGATCAACCAGGTCATCGGCGCGGGGGAGAACGGCCGCGGCCGCGCCGAGGTGGTCACCATGCTCGGCGGGTACCTCGACACCGGTGCGGACGGCATCGAGGAGGCCGTCGACGAACTCCTCCGGCGCGAGCTGATCACCCAGGACAACGGGGACCGGCTGCGGATCACCCCCGAGGGGCTGGCGCTGCGCGACCGGGCGTCCGTAGAGGTCGCGCGGGCCCGAGCGGAGATCCACGAGGGCATCCCCGACGAGGAGTTCGTCGCCGCGCTGAAGGTACTCCAGCGGATGATCCGGAACGTCGGGGGGAAGGCCTGGCACGAGTAAGGGAGCCGGCCGAGGCCTCCGTACGCCTACACGCTGCTGAGCGAGAGCTTCGCCGCGAACCCGAGGAACAGCACGCCCGCCGCCGAGGTCGCCCCCGCCGAGAGCCGCTTGCGGCGGCGGAAGGCGGCGGCCAGGCGGGTGCCGCCGAAGATCAGCGTCGAGAGGTACAGGAAGCTGGCGAGCTGGAGCAGCGTGCCCAGCAGCAGGAACGACAGGGCCGGGTAGGCGTAGCCGGGGTCGACGAACTGCACGAAGAACGAGATCAGGAACAGGATCGCCTTCGGGTTGATCAGGCTGACCACCAGCGCCCGGCGGTACGGGTTCTCCGCCCCGGCGGCGGGCGCCTCGGCCGCCTCCGCCAGTTCGGCGGTGCGCTGGTGGCGTTCGCGCCACAGGGACACCGCCGCCCGCAGCATGCCGATCGCCAGCCAGGTCAGATAGCCGGCGCCCGCGTACTTGACGACGGCGAACAGCAGGGGTGTGGTCTGGAGGAGGGACGCGGCGCCCAGCGCGGAGAGCGTCATCAGGACGGTGTCCCCGGTCCACACTCCGGCGGCGGCTTTGTAGCCGGTGCGTACCCCGCGCCGGGCGGCGACGGAGAGTACGTACAGCGAGTTCGGGCCCGGCAGGAGAACGATCAGCAGCAGGCCCGCGAGGTAGGTCGGAAGGTCGGTGACACCCAGCATGGACGGAGTTTCGCACATCTGTCCGCCGGCTCGTCCAGCCGTCTCGCCGTGACCTTTCGGCCGTCCTGCCGTGACCTGAGGGCACTAGCGTCGTGTGCGGGATTCGACCATGGGGCAGGACGGGCATCCCGTCAGGGAACACCGGTGAACCGCCGGTGACGCACCGGATCGATCGGACGGCGGGCCGGACACGGCCCTGGGGGGGATGGCGGGGATGGCGGACAGCGACGTGGGTACGGCGCGCGGCGCGTACGGGAGCGGGGGCGGCGGCCGGCGCTCCGCGCGGGCGGTCACCGTGACCGCCGCCGGGGTGCTCGCCATGGCCACCCTGGCGATGGGGTGCGGGCCGCAGGACCCCGGGGCGGACGCGCTGCGACAGCCGACGGCCCGGGCGGCCACCGCACCGCCCGCGCCCGCCCCCTCGCCCACCGACGACGGCAAGGGCGCGACCGGGGACGTCACCCCGTCCGCGAGCCCTTCGGTACCGCCGCCCGCGAGCCCCTCGGCACCACCCGCCGCACCGGTCACCGCACCACCGCCGACCGCCCGGCCGAGCGCCGCACCACCGCCACCGCGGGTCCTCCTGCGGACCGGCTCCGAGGGGGCTCAGGTACGCGAACTCCAGGCCAGACTGCGGCAGATCGGGCACTTCGGGCGCACCCCGACCGGCTACTACGGCACGGTCACCGCCGAGGCCGTCCGGTCCTTCCAGGCCAAGCGGGGTACGGAGGCGACCGGCGCCACCGACGCGGTCACCTGGCGGAAGCTGCTGGCCATGACCCGTACGCCGACGGCCGACGAGCTGGACCCGCCGACCGAGCGGCCGGTGGCCAAGCCTGATGAGCGGTGCCTGACCGGCCGGGTGCTCTGCATCAGCAAGAAGAGCCGGACCCTGGCGTGGATGATCGACGGCCGGGTCGTCTCCGCGATGGACGTGCGCTTCGGCTCGGAGTACACGCCCACCCGCGAGGGCGAGTTCCCGGTGTTCTGGAAGTCCCGGGACCATGTGTCGACGCTGTACGACACCCCGATGCCGTACGCCCTGTTCTTCAGCGGGGGCCAGGCCGTGCACTACTCGGCCGACTTCGCGGCCAACGGCTACGGCGGCGCCTCGCACGGCTGTGTGAACGTCCGGGACAAGGCGAAGGTCGCGGCCCTGTTCGACCAGGTGAAGAACGGCGACAAGGTCGTCATCTACTGGTGAGTGACCGGGCGGCGGGAGAGGGCGCGGGCGGGACCGGGGGAACGTGTCCCGCCCGCGCCGATGCGCTGAGCCGAAGGTACGGGGGGAACCCCGGCTCGTCGCGCTGCCGATGACCAGTCGGCTCACTCTGTACTGCGCCCGGCGCCCGAAAAACGTCACACTTGTGGCCGGCGCACCTTCGTACGGAGGAAAAGGCGCAGGTCAGCGGGTGAGTACGGCGGCCGGGGCGGTCGGATCGGCCGGAGCGGGAACCGCCGGCCTCAGCGGAACCGCGGCCTCCGCCCGTACGCCGACATCGGCCCGGCGCTCACCGTCGGCGGGCGGGGCGGGCTCGAAGGAGACGGGCGGCAGTGAGCCGCCGCCACCCGGTCCGTCGTCGTCCCCGCCGCCGCCGGAGGAACCCCCGCCGTCGGACCCGCCGGAGCCGCCCCCGCCGAGGAGCCGGTCGCAGAAGCGCTCCAGGTTCTCCTCGCCCTTGGCCAGCTGGATCAGATGGCGCCGGCTCCGCTCGTCGAGGGTGCCGTCACGGAAGGCCTTGCAGGCCTTGACCGACTTCTCGTACCAGTTGCCGTCCTGGTCGCCCTGGCCGCCGGAGCCGCCGGGGCGCTCGTCGCGTCCCGCCGGGTCCTTGGAGGCGTCCTCGCGCCCGGATCCGCCGCCCGACCCTCCGGAACCGCCTGAACCGCCCGATCCGCCGGAACCGTCCGGTCCGCCCGGGCGGTTCCGGCCGCCCGTGGGGTCGTCGTCCGGCACGAGTGCGGTTCCACCGGTCCCGGATCCGGATCCCGTGGGCTCCTCGGACGCGCCGGGCCGCCGGCTCTCGGGCGAGGAGACCGGTGCGGGGTCGTCGGGCGGGGAGGGCAGGGCTTCGGCGGACGGGTCGTCGGCGGGCAGCCCGGACACCAGGGGTTCCGGGGTCGCCGCCGATACGGAGGAGGCGGGCGCGGGTGAGCCCTGACCGCCGAAGGGGACCGGGAGCATCCCCGTACCGGCGGCGACCGCCACCCCGCCGAGCGCGCAGCCCGCGAGCGAGACGGCCAGGCCGAAGCGGACCGGGCGGCTCCAGCGCGGGCGGCGCAGGGGTGCGGCGGGGGCGGCGCCGATGTGGACGGAGTGCAGCGTTCCGGGCTGCCCGGGGAGTGCGGCGCCCGCGCTCCGCCCGGCGAGCCGGTCGCCGCCGGCCCGGGTGGCCTGCCGGAACGCGGTGAGCACGGCGTCCTCGCCGGGGAGTTCACCGGCCGGGGTACGGCGGACGGCGCGGGCCGCACCGAGTGCTTCGGCGAGCCGGAAGGCGTCGTCGCGGGCCTGGTCGCCGAGGGGTACGACCGGCTCGCCGCGGAGCAGTTTCTCCGCCGCGTCCTTGTCGAGCCACTCGTACTGCTCGTCGGCCATCACATGTCCCTCTGCGTCCACGGTCGCGAATGCGTCACACCGGGAGTGACCCCGGCCGGCGCCGCCGGACCGCCCCTACCGGGGCGCTGAGAGGGTACGGCACCGAGCCCCGAACCGCCGCCCTGGCCCTGACCTGCGTCGCTGCCGGCCTCCTGAGCCGACGCCCGGTCCGGCCCTTCGGGGCCACCGCCGGGGGCGGGCGCACCGGCGGGGAGGGGCGGGTCGGGGTGGTCGGCACCGAGGAGTTCGGCGAGCCGCTTGAGGCCGCGATGGGCGGCGGTCCGTACGGCGCCGGGGCGCTTGCCGAGGGTCTGGGCGGCGCTCTTCGCGTCGAGCCCGACGACCACGCGCAGCACGACGGCCTCGGCCTGGTCCTGCGGGAGCTGGGCGATGAGGGACATCGTGCGGTCGGTGTCGAGCGCCTCCATGGCGTCACCGGCCGTGTCGGACTCGGCGGGCCGGCCGGTCAGCTCGGTCTCGTCGCCGCCGATCGCGGGGCGGCGGCTGCGCATCCGCAGATGGTCGAGCGAGCGGTTACGGGCGATCCGGGCCGCCCAGCCCCGGAAGCGGTCGGCGTCCCCGCTGAACCGGTCGAGGTCGCGCGCTATCTGGAGCCAGGCCTCGGACGCGACATCCTCGGCGTCCGGCTCGCCCACCAGCGTCCGTATGTAGCCCAACAGCCGTGGCTGCACAGCGCGGTACACAGCACGGAAGGCGTCCTCGTCCCCGTCCTGTGCCGCGAGCACCGCGGCGGTCAGCTCCGCGTCGTCCCCCAGCACTCCCTCAACCCGCCCCGCTGTCCTCAATCGCAGCTGGTCACCACTGCTGCGCCACTCTGCGCGACTCAGCACGCTACGTGGTCGGCAGGGGTCACGTCCATGACTTGTACAACTCGCAACAATTCGCGGCCCTCGGTGCGGTGTGACAGAAAACGCAGGCGCGGCGCTGAGATGAGTACGGGGTCGTGCTGCGACCCCGTGGAAGACGGCCGGGGCCTCTCCTGTGGGGGGTGGCGGCCCCGGTCGTCGCTCCTTCTCCGCCTGTGCTGTGACCAGGCACACCTCTGCGCGATCACCAGGGGGTGTCCCCTTCACGACCGTCGCCACGGGCAAGATCCGGCGTCACGCGAACCCGCTGAAGATGGTGTCGCCCGCCAACGTCCGGGACATGGCGCGCGTGCCGCTCGGGGTCCCAGGCGCGCAAGGCGGTCGCCGGGTTCCGGCCGGACGTCGTCCTCGCGACCGGCGGTTACGTCGCCGTGCCGGCCGGGCTCGCCGCCCGGATGTGCCGGGTGCCGCTGGTCCTGCACGAGCAGACCGTCCGCCTCGGCCTCGCCAACCGGAAGCTGGCCGGTTCCGCCGCGCGGATCGCCGTGTCCTCGGAGTCGACCCTGCCGCTCCTGCCGGAGAGCGTGCGGCCGGCGGCGGTGGTCACCGGCAACCCCGTACGGCCGGAGGTCCTGACCGGGCACCCGGACAAGGCCGTGACCGCGCTCGGGCTCCACGCCTTCGACCGGCGCCTTCCGACGGTGTACGTCACCGGCGGGGCGCAGGGGTCGCAGCAGATCAACGACGTGGTCGGCGGCGAACTGCCGTGGCTGCTGGAGCGCGCCAACGTGGTGCACCAGTGCGGCCCGGCCCATGTCGCGGCACTGTCCGCGCGTGCCGCAGGGCTTCCGGCCTCCCTCGCCGCCCGGTACCACCTCACCCCGTTCGTCGGGCCGGAGCTGCCGGACGTGCTGGCGCTGGCCGATGTGGTGGTCTCCCGCAGCGGTGCGGGCACCCTGGCCGAGCTGACCGCCCTGGGCAAGCCCGCCGTGTTCATCCCGCTCGCCTCGGCGGCCGGGAACGAGCAGGCGCACAACGCCCGTCACCTGGAGGAGTCCGGGGCGGCGGTCGCGCTCCTCGGGGACGTCGACGGTGGGCGCCTGCGCGAGGCTGTCGGGCCGCTGCTCGATGATCCGGCGCGCCGGGAAGCGATGGCCGCGGCGGCCAGGGCGCACGGCCGGCCGGATGCCGCGGAGAGGCTCGTGGACGTGATCCTGTCCGCAGCCACCCGGTAGGTCAGCGGCCGTCGGCGGCCACCGTCAGTGGTCGCCGGCCACGGCCCGGTCGCTCAGTGGTCGTCCCAGTGGCCGTCGTGGGCCGAGTGCCGGTGGCCGTCGTGGACGTAGTCCACGTGGTCGCCGTGCGGGACCGCGACATGGCCGCAGTCCTTGCCGTGCTGGTGGTCGTGGCCCTCGTGCACCGCGTGCCCGGACTTCGCGCATTCGTCCACGTGGTCGCCGTGCACGCGGTGCAGGTGGTCGTCGTGGACGTAGTCGACGTGGTCCTCGTGCGGGATGGCGACATGCCCGCACCCCGGAGCGTGCCGGTGGGCGTGGTCGGGGTGGGGGCGGTGCTCCGTGGTGGTGGACATCTGCGCGGCTCCTCGTCGAGTGGGGCATGGGTGTGACGGCCGGAAGCCGGACACCCACACCTCGCGGCTTATGGCCGATTTTATCGCCGTTCGCCCACTATTTGCGGGGGACACCTCCGCGCGAAGGCCCTGGTCACCCCCGGATGCGGGCCCGGCGTGACATCACCGCGCGCAGCACCCGGCGCCCCTCGATCGACAGGTCCAGGGCCTTGCGCACCCCGGCCCCGCTGCCCGCCGTGCCGGCGGTCTCCGCGAGGATCTCCAGGATCCGGACCTGCCGCTCCAGCTCCCCCGCCACCAGCGGCCCCACGCCGTCCGCCTCGCCGCCGCGCGCCGCCTTCAGCAGGGTGGCCGCGTCCTGCGGGACCTCCCCGTCCGGGGCGTCGAAGCGGCCGTGGATCTCCAGCGCGACCAGCGAGCAGGCGTCGGCCCACTCCCGCAGGGGTGCGGGGTCGAAGTCGGAGGGGGCGGCCCCCAGCATCGCCCGCACCCGTGCGGCCGGTCCGTCGCTGACGGCCTCGTCGTCCATCGCCGTACGGACGGCCGCGAGGCGGATGGCCCATTCCCGCCCGTCCTCACAGCTCGCCCAGAGCGGGCGCAGCGGTTCGGGCCCGTCCGGTCCCGCCAGCAGTGGCAGGCAACGGTCCAGGCAGGCCACAGCACTGGCGGCGAGCGCTCGCTCGTCGGCGCGTTCGATCAGTTCCAGCAGACTCATCGACGTCTCCCTCGGTCTACCGCGTACTGCGCCGAATGGCCGAAAAGCGTCACTTCTGAGCAGCTGTCAGCGGTGCGCACCCGGGACCGGCGGCGCGGGAACCGGGGGCTGCACCGCGCGTTCCACCTGCATCCGGGTGAGGGCGCGGACGAAGAGGATGGCCAGGACCGCGGCGGCGATCTCCAGCGCGTCGGCGGCGGCCACCAGCGCGAGGGCGTGCGCCTGCTGCTCCGGCTCCATGGAGGTGTCCTGCACGTACGCGGTGATCCGGTCGGTGAGGAGCGTCGCGATCCACAGGGCCCACCAGAAGTTGAGCGGGGCCCGCGGGACGGCCGTCCGGCCGCCCTCCGGGCCGATCGGGGCGCTGCCCGTCCAGATCCCGTCGGCCACCCGGTAGGGGAACCAGAGGTTGGCCACGGGGACGAACCAGCCGCCCACGGCCCAGCCGGGCCCCATCTTCTGCACGCTCGGGTCGAAGACCTCGGCGTTCCGGCGGGACCGGTGGAACCAGAGGATGAAGAGGATGCCGGTGACCAGGAAGACGGCCGACTGGACGTCCGTGAGGGTGTCGTGGAGGCGGGCGGCCGACTGGACCCGGCCGAGCTGGACGGCCGCGTAGTCGGCGGCGGCGAAGCTCTGCCACGCGGAGCGCAGGTGGAGTCCGCTGACGATGGCGACCAGGTCGGTGGCGATGACCGTACCGAGCAGGGCGGTCACGGCCCAGGACAGGCCGACCGGTGAGCGCGGCCAGTCGCCGACGCCCCAGCCGCCGGGGCCGGTGGCCCGGGGCTGCATGTCCTCGGGCAGCGGGGGCCGGGTGCCCGAGCAGAAGGTGCAGAGGCCGTCGTCGGTGACGGCCGTTCTGATACGGCAGCGGGTGCAGAGCATGCGGCGTTCCCCCCAGGGCGTGGTCGTGGTCGGTGACCTCTCACGTCCCTCCCCAGGGGCGCGCGGTCGGCGGACCGTAGCCCGTGGACGGTGCCGCTGTCCAAAGGCCGTCCACGGCTTGCACGGTCCGCCGACCGATCCCGCGTGCCGTCAGCCCGCGCTGCCCGTCCGGGTCGCCAGCTCCTGGAACTGTGCCCAGGTCAGCTCGGGCTTCCGCGGGTCCCACAGCTTCTGCGAGGTCGCGACGAGCGGCATCCTGATGCCGTCCGCGACCTGCTGCGTGGTCTGCGCGTTCGGCAGGTCGCCCCAGACGGCGAACCGGCCGCCGAGGATCTGCGGCGAGTAGCGCTGCGCCACCGGCTCGGTGCCGCGCAGGACCATCGGGGTCCACTGCTCGTAGATCCGCTTGCCGGTCGGGTAGACGAACTCGTTCGGCTCGCCGAGCACGTAGTACAGGAACTCGTCGTTGAGGTTGAGCATCTTGTAGCCCTCGGCGAGGTACTCCTGCGGGGGCCGGGCGCCGATCTCCTTGCCGGTCCAGTACTCGATCTCGATGTTCTTGTCGGCCTTGACCTTCGAGTCGCGGAAGAGGCCGTCGTTCCACGCCTTGGCGGTACGGCCCTTGGGCTCGACCACGGCCGCCCGGTCGTTCAGCCACCCCGTGGCGAGGTCCTCGATGGTGGCGCCCGAGCCGTGCTTCTGCTCGGCGGCCCGCTGGAGCTGCGGGTAGGAGGCGGCCGGGTCGCTGACCATCAGCGCCTGGTACTCGTCGGCGCCCAGGTGCCAGTACTTCCCGGGGAAGAGCTCGGTGTACTCGTCCAGCAGCTCGTCGATCAGCTTCGCCGCGCCCGGCTTGGAGATGTCGATGGACCCCGGCGACTCCCGGCCCTGGGTGTTGCGGAGCTGGAGGTCGGGGTGGGCGCGCAGCACCGCGCCGAGGTGTCCGGGCGAGTCGATCTCGGGGACGACCTCGATGTGCAGGCTGTTGGCGAGGCCGACGATGCGGCGGACCTCGTCCTGGGTGAGGGCCTCGTCCGAGACGACCTCGGGGTGGCTCTCGGACTCGATCCGGAAGGCCTGGTCGTCGGAGAAGTGCAGGCCCAGCTGGTTGAGCTTGAGGTCGCCCATCTCGCGGATGCGGTCCTCGATCCACTCCGCGCTGTAGTGCTTACGCGCGATGTCGAGGTTGAGCCCGCGCTGCGGGCGGTCGGGCCGGTCGTTGACGACGCCCTCGGGGAAGGTCTTGTCGGCCTTGAGGGACTGCTTGAGGGTGCGGGTGCCGTAGAACACGCCAGACTCGTCGGGACCGGTGATCTTCACCTTCCGGTCGCGGACGGTGAGGGTGTACGACTCGGCCGGCCCCTGGCTCTTCGCGCCGAGCGCCAGCTCGACGTCCCCCTCGCGGGGCGTCTCGGCTCCCCGGTAAGGGAGCTTCAGCTCCTTGGCGAGCAGCTGGGCCTCGTCGGCGAGCACCTGGCTGCCCTTGGCTATGACGATCGAGCTGTCCTTCCCCGGCTGCCAGCCGGGCCCGCGCTCGGCGGTGTGCTCGCGGACCGCCGGGATCGTGCTCGGCGTGCTGGAGAGCGGGTAGCTGCGGGAGGGCGACGGGGCAGCCGCCGTGGCGGAGGTCCCGGACGGGGACGCCGCGTCGCGGGAGGGATGGCTGCCGGAGCCCTCCGGCCAGACGACGACGGTGAGGACGACGGCGGCCGCGGCCGTGACAGCCGCGCCGGTGACGAGGGCACCACGCGTGGGCGACATCGGTCAGATTCCTCCGGAATAGGGGCCAGGGGACAGGTAGGGGGCAGGGGTGAGTGAATAGGCTGAAAGGTTGACATTTTTGCTGACGATCCGCCCACCGAGAACGATCGCGGAGCGTACAGAACCCCGGGCCTCGCAGGTCAGGCGGCTGTCAAACGTTCCGAAACTCTCCCGTTCGGGTGATTTTTGGCCGATCCCCCGGACGGCCGCCGACCGATCTCGCTAGCGTTGCGGCACATTCGCCTCTCCCTTCACTTCCACCCCGCGAACGTCCCACTCGCGCCCCGCACGCGCCCCACCTTCACCCCGGCTGCGCCCCCGCCGGGCAACCTTCTTGCCCTTCTGCCCCTCTTTAAGGGTCACAGGTGTCGTTGATTCGAGGAGTCCACGCTGTCCAGGTCCAGCGAGTCCCCCGCCGGCCTGCCCAAGCAGTCCACGCCCCCGGCCGGGCCCTCCGCCATACCCGGGCAGCACCGCCGCCCGCCGCAGGTCAGCGGTGGCTTCGGCGTACCCCCCGCCGACCTGGCGGCCGGGCTCGCCCGGTTCAACGAGGCCCCCTTCACCACGGCCGAGGCCGCGCTCCTGGAGTGCTGCGGCAGCCGCCGCTGGGCCCACCGGATGGCCGCCCACCGCCCCTTCCCCGACCTGGCGTCCCTGCTGGCCGCCTCCGACGAGGCGGGGTACGACCTGGCGCCCCGCGACATCGCGGAGGCCCTCGCCGCCGAGCCCGCCCCCTGCCTGCACCACGACGCGCCGCGCGCAGCGCACCTGGCGCTGCGGGCCGCGCACGCGGCGTACGAGAGCAGATTCGGCCATTCCTTCGTGATCTGCCTGGACGCCCTCCCGCCCTCGCAGCACGTGGACCAGGTCCTGGCCGGGATCCGGGTCCGGATGGAGCACGAGGTGGACGAGGAGCGGGCCGTGACCGCCGACGAGCTGCGGCGACTCGCCCGGAGCCGGCTGGTCGAGCTGGTGGCCGAGGGCTGGTGACCCGGGGCGGCGCCCGACAGAGGGAGGCGCCTGCGGCCGTGCCCGGGAAGACACCCTCTAGCCCGTACGTGCCTGTTTGATTGCCACTTTGATCACACCAGAGGCCCCGGCGCGAACGAACCGACAAAGCGTCGCTACGATGGCCGGGGCCGGTGGACCGTACCCGGCCGGGTCAGACCGACAGTCAAGCCGGCCGACCCCAATCCCCGCTCCCGGAGGGTTCTTCCGTGCCGGCTGGAACGCTGTACCGCGGCCGGGAAGGCATGTGGTCGTGGGTGGCTCATCGAGTCACCGGTGTCCTCATTTTCTTCTTCCTGTTCGTACATGTCCTGGACACCGCACTCGTCCGCGTCTCCCCGGAGGCTTACGACGAAGTCGTGGCCACCTACAAGACGTGGCCTGTCGCGTTCCTCGAATACGGCCTCGTGGCCGCCATTCTCTTCCACGCGCTGAACGGTCTGAGGATCATCGCCGTGGACTTCTGGGCCAAGGGCCCGCGCTTGCAGAAGCAGATGCTCTGGACCGTGGTGGGCATCTGGATCGTGCTGATGGTCGGGGCCCTGTACCCCGTCCTCGGCCACGCCGTACGCGAAATGTTCGGGAGCTGAGGCCCATGTCCAGCGAGACCTCTTCCGCAGCCGCGATCGGCGACGTCGAAGGCGTGAGCCTGTACGACGTCGACCACCCGGCCCCGGTGATCGAGCCCCCGCGCAAGCGCACCAGCAAGACGCCCAAGGCTTCGCGCGGCAACTTCGAGATGTACGCGTGGCTCTTCATGCGTCTCTCGGGTGTCGTCCTGGTCGTCCTCGTCATCGGTCACCTGCTGATCCAGCTGGTGCTCGACGGCGGCGTCTCCAAGATCGGCTTCGCCTTCGTGGCGGGCCGCTGGGCCTCGCCGTTCTGGCAGGCCTGGGACCTCATCATGCTGTGGCTCGCCATGCTCCACGGCGGCAACGGCCTCCGTACGGTCATCAACGACTACGCCGAACGGGACAACACCCGCTTCTGGCTGAAGATGCTCCTGTACACCGCCACGGTGTTCACCGTCCTGCTGGGCACGCTGGTGATCTTCACCTTCGACCCGAACATCCGCTAGGCGCCGGGACAGAGGGACCAGAGGAAAACCATGCAGATCCACAAGTACGACACCGTCATCGTCGGCGCCGGCGGCGCCGGCATGCGCGCGGCCATCGAGTCGACCAAGCGCAGCCGTACCGCCGTGCTGACGAAGCTCTACCCCACCCGCTCCCACACGGGCGCCGCGCAGGGCGGCATGGCCGCCGCGCTCGCCAACGTGGAGGAGGACAACTGGGAGTGGCACACCTTCGACACGATCAAGGGCGGCGACTACCTGGTCGACCAGGACGCCGCCGAGATCCTCGCGAAGGAGGCCATCGACGCCGTCCTCGACCTGGAGAAGATGGGCCTGCCGTTCGGCCGCACGCCCGAGGGCAAGATCGACCAGCGCCGCTTCGGTGGTCACACCCGCAGCCATGGTGAGGCCCCGGTCCGTCGCGCCTGCTACTCCGGCGACCGCACCGGCCACATGATCCTCCAGACGCTGTACCAGAACTGCGTCAAGGAGGGCGTGGAGTTCTTCAACGAGTTCTACGTCCTGGACCAGCTGATCACCGAGGTCGACGGGGTCAAGAAGTCCGCCGGCGTCGTCGCGTTCGAGCTGGCGACCGGCGAGATCCACATCTTCCAGGCGAAGTCGGTCGTCTACGCCTCCGGCGGCACCGGCAAGTTCTTCAAGGTGACGTCCAACGCGCACACCCTGACCGGTGACGGCCAGGCCGCCTGCTACCGGCGCGGCCTGCCGCTGGAGGACATGGAGTTCTTCCAGTTCCACCCGACGGGCATCTGGCGCATGGGCATCCTGCTGACGGAGGGCGCCCGCGGTGAGGGCGGCATCCTCCGCAACAAGGACGGCGAGCGCTTCATGGAGAAGTACGCGCCCGTCATGAAGGACCTCGCGTCCCGTGACGTCGTGTCCCGCTCCATCTACACGGAGATCCGTGAGGGCCGCGGCTGCGGTCCCGCCGGTGACCACGTCTACCTGGACCTCACCCACCTGCCGCCGGAGCAGCTGGACGCCAAGCTCCCGGACATCACCGAGTTCGCGCGGACGTACCTCGGCATCGAGCCCTACACGGACCCGATCCCGATCCAGCCGACCGCGCACTACGCCATGGGCGGCATCCCGACCAACGTCGAGGGCGAGGTGCTGGCCGACAACACCACCGTCGTCCCGGGCCTGTACGCCGCCGGCGAGGTCGCCTGTGTCTCGGTGCACGGCGCCAACCGCCTCGGCACCAACTCGCTGCTCGACATCAACGTCTTCGGACGGCGTTCGGGCATCGCCGCCGCCGAGTACGCGGTGAAGAGCGACTTCGTCGAGCTGCCCGAGAACCCGGCCCAGCTCGTCGCCGACCAGGTGGAGCGGCTGCGCGACTCGACGGGCACCGAGCGGGTCGCCGACCTGCGCACGGAGCTCCAGGAGTGCATGGACGCCAACGTGATGGTGTTCCGCACCGAGCAGACCATCAAGACGGCGGTCGCCAAGATCGCCGAGCTGCGCGAGCGGTACCTCAACGTGTCCATCCAGGACAAGGGCAAGCGGTTCAACACCGACCTGCTGGAGGCCATCGAGCTGGGCAACCTGCTCGACCTGGCCGAGGTCATGGCGGTCTCCGCACTCGCCCGCAAGGAGTCCCGCGGCGGTCACTACCGCGAGGACTACCCCAACCGCGACGACGTCAACTTCATGCGCCACACCATGGCGTACCGCGAGGTGGCCGCCGACGGCGCCGAGTCGATCCGGCTCGACTACAAGCCGGTCGTGACGACCCGCTACCAGCCGATGGAGCGTAAGTACTGATGGCTACCCCGACCCTGGACAAGACCGACAAGGCCGAGGCCGGCTTCGCCGACTCGCCGTTCATCACGGCCACGTTCCGGATCCGCCGCTTCAACCCCGAGGTGTCGGACGAGGTCCAGTGGCAGGACTTCCAGATCGAGATCGACCCGAAGGAGCGTGTCCTCGACGCCCTTCACAAGATCAAGTGGGAGCTCGACGGAACCCTGACGTTCCGCCGTTCCTGCGCGCACGGCATCTGCGGTTCCGACGCGATGCGGATCAACGGCAAGAACAGGCTCGCCTGCAAGACGCTGATCAAGGACATCAACCCGGAGAAGCCGATCATGGTGGAGGCCATCAAGGGCCTCACGGTCCTCAAGGACCTCGTGGTCGACATGGACCCGTTCTTCCAGGCGTACCACGACGTCATGCCCTTCCTCATCACCAAGGGGAACGAGCCGACCCGCGAGCGCCTGCAGTCCGCCGAGGACCGCGAGCGGTTCGACGACACCACCAAGTGCATCCTGTGCGCCGCGTGCACGTCCTCGTGCCCGGTGTTCTGGAACGACGGCCAGTACTTCGGCCCGGCGGCCATCGTCAACGCGCACCGCTTCATCTTCGACTCGCGCGACGAGGGCGGCGAGCAGCGGCTGGAGATCCTCAACGACCGTGACGGCGTGTGGCGTTGCCGCACCACGTTCAACTGCACGGACGCCTGCCCGCGTGGCATCGAGGTCACCAAGGCGATCCAGGAGGTGAAGCGCGCGCTCATCACGCGTCGCTTCTGATCCCAGCGAGGGCCCGTTGCTGCGTACGGGCGATGTGAGCGGTACGGTCGTGCGGAGCTCACGACGCGCAGAGAACGGGGATCCCCATGAGCGAGCCGACTCCTTCACCTGGCGACGCCTACAAGTGGGGCCCTCCCCAGCAGCAGCCCGGCCACCCGCCGACGGTGGCCGACGGCCAGGCGTACGGGTACCCGCCGCCGGGCGGCGCGCCCGCGTACGGCTATCCGCAGCCGCTGCCGGAGTCGGCGACCGAGCCGGGCCCGGGGTACGGCTATCCGTACCCGGGGCAGCCGACGATGCCGGGCCAGTACCTCCCCGTACCGCAGGGCGTGCCCGGTCAGGGCGGGGTCCCGGTGCTGTCGATCGGTGACATCACGGTCATGAGCGACGCGATCGTCACCCCTTCGGGGACGATGCCGCTCAAGGGCGCGGTCTGGACGGCGACCGACATGTCGCGCACCGAGGAGAAGATCCCGGCGCACGCGATCGTGCTGGCGATCGTCTTCGCCCTGTTCTGCCTGATCGGGCTGCTGTTCCTGCTGATGAAGGAGAAGCGGACCGTCGGGTTCGTCCAGGTCACGGTCACCAGCGGCGGCCGCCACCACGGGACGATGATCCCCGCGACGGGCCCGCACACCTTCCCTGGCGTGATGGGCCAGGTCAACCAGGCCCGCTCGATGAGCGCCTGAGCACCGGGCCCCCGCGCCATGGCACGTTTCGAGCACACGGTCACCGTCGCCGCCCTGGACCGCCACTGGTTCGAGGAGGCCGCCGGGCATGCGGTGGACCTCTTCGACGCCTCCCGGGAGCAGGACGGCGCGGTCCTGCTGCCCGACGGGCGCCCGATACACGGCCTCCGGCTGCTGAAGGGGCGTCATCTGCAGTCGGGGGCGCGGTACGGGGAGAACGTGACGGAGAGCCCGGAGGAGAAGGGCGCGGTGGGCACCCCGGAGGCCGCCGTCCTGCGTGAGTGGCGGCCCTCCCGCACCGTCGAGGTGGAGAGCCGCGTGGCGGAGGAGGGCATGTCCCTGCGGGTCGGGGTGCGGCTGCGCGAGCCCCGTACGCCCAAGGCGCTGGAGGTGTCCCTCGACGGGCACAACCCGCAGGGCGGTTCGCTGTACCGCTTCTCGGGCCGCGCCAAGGCCGACCTGCACGCCTGGTGGGCGGCGCTGGAGAGGCCCTCCTCGGCGCCGCCGGCCGCCCGCGCCCCGGTCGTCGGCACGGCGAAGCACCGGCTGGGCAAGGCCCGGCTGACGGTGACCCCGCGCCCGGCCGAGGACGGCACCTGGCGGGTCTCCGTCGTGCTGAGCGTGCGCGGGCGGTGGCTGCTGCGGCCGGTCGCGGCGGTGGGGCTGCTCTTCGCCCGGAGACCGGTCGAGCGGGGCTTCCGGGAGGGCGTGGACAGCGCGGCCGAGGAGTGGGCCGAGCTGCTGGCGGAGCTGCCGTCGCTGAACGGTGAGGCGCTGCGCGCGGAGATCGCGGACGCACTGACCACTCCCTGATCGGTCACTGACCCGTAGACCCCTTCTTGAACATGTTCAAGAAGGGGTCTACAGTCATGCCCAAGAGCAGTTTTGAACGCGTTCAAAGGAGGGTGGGGCATGGACCTCACTGTTGTCGCGTACGTCCTCTACCTGCTGATCAGCGTGGCGCTCACCGTCTGGGTCGCCCGCACCCTCAGCCGTAACGGGCGGGTCTTCCTCGCCGACGTACTGCACGGGAACGAGAAGCTCGCCGAAGCCGTCAACCACCTGCTGGTGGTGGGCTTCTACCTGGTCAACCTCGGGTTCGTCACGCTCTACCTGAAGAACGCCGACGGGGTGGCGAACGCCCGCGAGCTGTTCGAGGCGCTCTCGGTGAAGGTCGGCGTGGTCCTGCTGGTCCTCGGCGTCATGCACCTGGGCAATGTGTACGTGCTCAGCCGCATCCGCCGCCGCAGCGCACTGGAGCGCGAGCAGACCCCGCCCGTCGCCCCGCAGGGCTGGACCAAGCCGGGGCCCACGGGCCCGTGGGCCGCGCCCGCCCCGACGCCGGGGCAGTGAGCCCGGTGACCGCCGCCGCCCCCGTCCGCCGGCTCACCGTGCTCTACGACGCGCGGTGCCCGCTCTGCGCCCACCTGCGGCACTGGCTCGGCCGCCAGCGCCAGCTCGTCCCGCTGGACCTCGTACCGGTCGGATCGGCCGAGGCGCGGCGGCGGTTCCCGGAGCTGGACCCCGCCGCCACCTACGCGGAGATCACCGTGGTGGGCGACCTCGGGCAGGTCTACCAGGGGACCTCCGCCTGGATCGTCTGCCTGTGGGCGCTGGCGAAGTACCGCTCGAAGGCCCACTGGCTGACCACTCCGGCCGGAGCGCCCTTCGCCCGGGGGACCGTGCTCGCCGCGGCGAAGTACCGGTCGGTCACGGCTCCGCGGTGCGGGCCGCAGCAGGCGTGCCCCGTACCGCCGGGTGGTCAGTGGGCTCCCCGCTAGTGTGGGGGCCGTGGTGAAGGAAGAGAAGAACGTGCAGGAGAACGGGGCCGCGAAGCCCGCCAAGGCCGCATCGTCCGGCAAGGCCGCGAAGAGCGAGCAGACCCGCACGCTGATTCTCGAGACGGCGCTCCGGCTCTTCGCCGAGCGGGGCTACGACAAGACGACGATGCGGGCGATCGCGCAGGAGGCGGGCGTCTCCACCGGGAACGCCTACTACTACTTCTCCTCCAAGGAGCACCTGGTCCAGGGCTTCTACGACCGCATCGCCGGTGAGCACGCGGCGGCGGTGCGGCCCGTCCTCACCGACGAGGCGGAGCTGGCCGACCGGATCCGGGGGGTGCTGCTGACCTGGCTGGACGTGGCGGAGCCGTACCACCGGTTCGCCGCCCAGTTCTTCAAGAACGCCGCCGACCCGGAGAGCCCGCTCTCCCCGTTCTCCGACGAGTCGGTGGCGGCCCGGGAGGCGGCGATCTCCATCCACCG
Organism: Streptomyces cyaneofuscatus; assembly: GCF_033109485.1. Taxonomy (NCBI): domain Bacteria; kingdom Bacillati; phylum Actinomycetota; class Actinomycetes; order Kitasatosporales; family Streptomycetaceae; genus Streptomyces; species Streptomyces cyaneofuscatus. Next base: position 2,995,568 of record NZ_CP137002.1, read on the forward strand.
GGAGACCCTCGCCGGTTCGAGCACCAAGAGCGATCCCGAACTGGCGCCGCTGCTGCCCGAGTTGCTCTGGCTGATGCAGATGGGCCTGGTGCTGTTCTGGGTGTACGACCGTTCCCCGGGCGCGGAGCGCAGCCGGCGGCTCGTCGAGCGCACCGCGCCGATCGCCGCACGGGCGATCGGGCTCTCCCGCTTCCGGGTGCTGCGACCGCTCGTACGGCAGGTTCACGCGCTGCTGGTGGAGTTCATGCCGGGTGCCCCGGCCGGGCCGGAATCCCGGCCGGCCGGGACGACGCCCGTCAGATCCAGCTGAGTTCCCACAGGCGCCAGAAGCCGGTGCCGTCGGAGAGGTACTGGGAGCCGGCGACGTCCGTCTTGGCGACGACGTAGTCCTTCTTCTGCCAGAGCGGCAGCAGCGGTACGTCCTCGCCGACCAGCTTCTGCATCTCCTTGAAGTCGTTGGAGGTGCGGCCGCGGTCGCTGAACTGCTGCGTGGCGGCGATCAGCCGGTCCATCTTCTTGCTGGAGTAGCCGCTGTGCAGGACGTTGCCGGTGCCGACGAGCGGCTGACTGAAGGTGTCGGGGTCCGGGAAGTCGGGGAACCAGCCGACGGTGTACATGTCGTACTCCCCGGCCGCGTAGCCCTTCTGGTACTTCGTCCACTCCACGGCCTTGACCGAGACCTTGAACAGTCCGTCCTTCTGGAGCTGGCGCCGGAGCTCGGCGGTCTCCTTGGTGTACATGTCGCCCTCGCGGTAGGCGAAGTTGACGGGGACCGGGGTCTCGACGCCGGCCTCCGCCAGCAGCTTCTTGGCCCGCTCCGGGTCGGAGGTGGGGTAGGCGTCGAAGAAGGGGGTGCTGTGCCCGATGTAGCCGGTGGGGATCAGCGAGTACAGCGGCTCGACCGTGCCCTGGTAGACCTTGCTGACCAGCGGGCCCCGGTCCAGGAGCGCGGCGACGGCCTGGCGGACCTTCTTCTCGCCGAACGGCGAGTTCTCCCGGGTGTTGAAGATGATGTTGCGGATCTCGGCGCTGGCCGCCTCGGTCACCCGCAGCTCCGGGTCGCCCTCGTCCAGCTCGGCGAGCTTGGAGGCCGGCAGCTGGCGGTGGGCGATGTCCACGTCACCGTTGTTCCAGGCGGTCGCCAGGTCCTCGGACGCCTTGAAGTAGCGGATGTTGACCGCTTCGCCGATCTTCTTGAGGGCACCCTTGTACTTCAGGTTCGGCACCAGCTCGGCGCGGTTGTCCGGCTCGTACGACTTGAGGACGTACGGTCCGGAGCCGTCGACCTGGTTGCCCTTGCGGAGCTCGTCCTTGGGGTACTTGGTCGGGTCGACGATCGCCGCGGCGCCGGTGGCGAGCTTCTGCGGGAAGGTCGCGTCCTTGCCGGAGAGGTTGAACGTGATCGTGCGGCCCTCGGTCGACACCGAGTCGAGCGTGGGGAAGAGACCCGCGGGGCCGACGTCCGACTTGATCGTGAAGATCCGGTCGAAGGAGTACTTGACGTCCTCGGCGGTGATCTTCCGGCCGTTGGAGAAGACCAGGTCGTCCCGGAGCTTGCACTGGTACGTCTGGAGCTTCTGCCCGACGAACGCGCAGCTCTCCGCGGCGTCCGGCTCCGGCACGATGGCCCCGGGCTTGAAGGTCATCAGCGACTGGTAGATGTTGCTGTAGATCGCCCAGGAGCCCGCGTCGTACGCGCCGGCCGGGTCCAGGGAGGAGACGACGTCCGATGTCCCGACGGTGATCGCGTCGGCCTTCGCCTCCCCCGACGGGAGCAGTTGCCAGGCGCCGACGCCTGCGATGACCAAAACCGCGAAAATCGCGAGAATCCGTACCCGGACCGACCGCATTGCCGTGCTCTCCCTTACCAGCCCCACCACGGCAGTTGCGCTCAGACACGCACACTGCCGCACGTTCGCGCTTACCCAATCACACGATTTTCACATCTGGAAGAGTAAATGGGGCGCTCACAGCCTTTTGTTGGACACGTTCCACGCAGCGTGTCCGAAAAGGCCGTTTCCCGCCTCTCACCTGCGGATTTCCGTAGCTGAGGGTGACGTTACGGTGCAGTTTTGTTGAAGAGTGCATGATCGCAACCGCAACGTCCGCAGGGGTGGGAGGCGGGCTTCGGGCCGGGTTGAGGGCCAGGTTTCCGACTGCGTTTCAGGCCTGGCGCGAGGCAAGTTCGACGACGGTGATGTCGGCGGGGGCGCCGACCCGGACCGGCGGGCCCCAGGCGCCCGCACCGCGCGAGACGAACAGCTGCGTGTCGCCGTACTGTTCGAGCCCGGCGACGGTCGGGTTGGCCAGCTCGGCGAGGTAGTTCCCCGGCCAGAGCTGTCCGCCGTGGGTGTGGCCGGAGAGCTGGAGGTCGACGCCGTGCTCGACGGCGTCGTGGATGACGACGGGCTGGTGGGCGAGGAGGACGGCGGCGCGGCCGCGGTCCCGGTCACCGAGCGCGCGGACGAAGTCGGGGCCCTGGCCCTCGGTCTCCCCCGCGATGTCGTTGACCCCGGCGAGGTCGAACCCGCCCATCTCCACCCGGGCGTTCTCCAGCGGGATCAGCCCCAGTTCGCGGACGTGGTTCACCCACTGCTCCGCGCCGGAGAAGTATTCGTGGTTGCCGGTGACGAAAAAGCTGCCGTGCCGGGCCCGCAGCCCGGCCAGCGGTTCGGCGGCGGAGCCGAGGTCGGCCACGGAGCCGTCGACGAGGTCACCGACGACGGCGACGAGGTCGGGCGAGGTGGAGTTGATGGTGTCGACGATGCGCCGGGTGTGGGCGCGGCCGAGGATCGGGCCGATGTGGATGTCGCTGACGACGGCGATCCGGAAACCGTGGGCGGCGCGGGGCAGCTTGGCGAGCGGCACGGTGACGCGCTTGACGCTCGGCCCGCGCAGCACGTTGGCGGTCCCGTAACCGACGGTGGCGAGCCCGGCCGCGGCAGCGGCGCCGCCGACGACCCGGGAGACGAAGAGGCGGCGGGAGGGGTGAGCGAGGCCGGGGGCGGGGGCAGTGGCAGTGGCGGCCGGGTCTGCTTCCGCCGGTTCCGTTTCGGCCTGTGCGGCCGGTGCCGCCTGTTCCGTATCGCGTAGCGCTTCCGCTTCCGGTTCGGCGGCCGGTGCGGTCGCCGGGGCCGGGTCGGCCGAGGTGGAGGGGCAGCTCCGGCCCGCCGGGACGAGTTCCTCCGTAGGGGGACGGGTTCCGCTCGTCGTCGCGGCGAGGGTTCCGTCCACCGCCGTTCCGGAGGTTCCGGTTCCGGCCGTGGCACGGGGTGCGGCGGCCGCGTCGCGCCGGGCGAGCACCCGGGTCAGCAGCGGGCGGACGACCTCGCCCACCAGCAGGGCCAGCGTCAGGTACATCAGGCAGGCCAGCCACAGGAACCCCGGCCAGGCGAGCACCTGCTGGAGCCAGAAGGGCGCGCCGATCCGGCCCGAGGTCATGGCGCCGAGGCTCAGCAGGGGCAGCACGAAGGCGGCGACGGTGCCCACCTTGCGCGACGTGCTGCCGGGTGCCGTCGTGTCACCGACGAACCGGCGCCACACATAGCGGTGCACGCTCGCGAGCAGCGCCAGCACCACGAGCGCCACCAGGACGAAGACCACTGCTGCCATCCGCGCTTCCCTACGTTCCTGTTCTCATGCGCGCTCGTCGCGCAAAGCCCGGACACCACGCAACCCGATCGCGCCGACCACCGTCCCCAGAGACAAGGACGTGATGGCGAGCAGCAGGTGCACCCAGAAGTAGCCGGTCGGCTCACCCGCGTCGTCGAACGCGAGACCACTGCCGTCCTGCCACAGGTTCTTGACGAAAGAGATCCAGATGAACCAGCTCCACACCCCGAAGACGAGCAGGAACCAGGAGACGGGGCGGCTGAGCTTCATGGGTCCAGTATCGCCGCCGCCCTCCGGGCCCCTCGTCCGGGGTGGCGTCCGAAAGGAGCAGTCCCGGCCATCCCTCCGGCGGGTCAGCCGGTCCGGGTCCTCATCCACATCTTCGCCCTGTACTTTTTCGACCGTGCCTGCTCTGAAAAAGATCGCTTCGACGGTCATCTCCGCCGCCCTGCTGTCGACTCTTGCCCTCACTCCCGCGCACGCGGCCGACAAGGACGAGAAGGACGACAAGCAGCCCAAGCCGCCGAGCACGATGTCGAGCCTGGGCGGGGAGCAGCTCGCCAAGACGGGCGCCCAGGTCAACCTGGGCCCCGGCGCACCGGTCCTGCCGAAGAAGCTGTCCGGACGCTCATGGGTCGTCGCGGACGCGGAGAGCGGCGACATCCTGGCCGCGCACAACGCGCACTGGCGGCTGCCCCCCGCCTCCACCCTGAAGATGCTGTTCGCGGACACGGTCCTGCCCGCACTCCAGCCCACCTCCCTGACCCACACGGTGAAGCAGAGCGAGCTGACGGGGGTCGGCGAGGGCAGCAGCCTGGTGGGCATCAAGGAGGACCACACGTACACGGTCCACGACCTGTGGCTCGGCGTCTTCCTGCGGTCGGGCAACGACGCGGTGCACGTGCTCTCGGAGATGTACGGGGGTGTCCCCAAGACGGTGGCGGCGATGCAGAAGCACGCCGAGGAGCTCCAGGCACTGGACACGACGGTGGTCTCGCCGGACGGCTACGACGCGCCGGGCCAGGTCTCCAGCGCCTACGACCTGACGCTGATCGCCCGCAGCGGGATGCAGAAGAAGGACTTCCGCGAGTACGCGGCGACCGCGTCCGCCGACTTCCCCGGTGAGAAGAAGAAGGGGAAGAAGCGCGAGAGCTTCGAGATCCAGAACACCAATCGGCTGATCACCGGGGACATCGGCGTCGACCCGTACAAGGGCATCGCCGGTGTCAAGAACGGCTACACGACCCACGCGGGCTCCACGTTCACCGGGGTCGCCGAGCGCAACGGCCGGGTGCTGCTGGTGACCGTCATGAACCCGTCGGCGGAGGAGAGCCACGCCGTCTACAAGGAGGCCGCCCACCTCCTGGACTGGGGCTTCGCCGCGAGCGGCAAGGTGACCCCGGTCGGGCAGCTGGTGCCGCCGAAGTCGGTGGACACCGGGAACCTGAACGGCGGCAAGGGCGCACAGCCGGCCGCCGGCGCGGACCAGGGCTCCGGCGGCCAGGCGAAGGCCGCGCACGCGGCGACGGCCGCCCGGGGCTCCGGCGGGGTCGGGATCGCGCTGGCGATCATCGGCGGGGTGCTGGTGGCCCTGGCCGCCGCGGTGTTCCTGGTGAACCAGCGCTGGCCGGTGCCGGGGCTGACCCGTCGTATGCCTGCCAAGGCCGATGCGACCGAGCCCGCCACGTCCGCCGGACCCGCCGAGTCCACCGAGTCCAGCGACGCCGCCTGGCCGAAGGCTTCGGCGAAGGCAGCCGACGCGGCCGGCCCCGCCGAGAAGTCCTAGGCGCGGGTGGAGCCGCCCCGCGCCACGGCGTCGGCGGCATCCCCCGTCCCGGGCTCCGGCGCGTCCTCCGCCCGGCCCTCGCCCAGCTCCTCCGCCTTGGACCCGGTCGCGGTCCAGGAGGCGCAGAACAGCAGCAGCTTGGCGGAGAAGTTGATCCACAGGAGCAGCGCGATCGGCACGCCGAACGCGCCGTACATGCTCTTGCCCGCGACCCCCTTCATATAGCTGCCGAGCAGCAGCTTCAGCAGCTCGAAGCCGACCGCGCCGATCAGGGCCGCGACCACGAGCCGGCGCCGGGGCGGCTCCACCCCGGGCAGCAGCGACAGCAGATAGAGGATCAGCAGGAAGTCGGCGAGGACCGCGACCGCCAGGGCGGCGATCTGGAGCAGGATGCCGCCCACGCCGCCGTGGGAGATGCCGAGCCGGTCGGCACTCCAGCCGACGGCCGTCGTGCCGACGGTGGAGACCGCCAGGGTGGCGAGCGCGGCTCCCCCGAGGCCGACCAGCAGCACGGCGTCCTTCAGCTTGGCGACGACCGGGTTGGCCTCCTGGACGTCGTCCAGCTCCCAGACCGCGCGCAGGCACTCCCGCATCGAGCCGATCCAGCCGACGCCCGTGAACAGCAGCAGCGCACCGGCCACCAGACCGACCGTGCCCGCGTTGGCGACCAGGGTGTCGATGCCGAGCTGGTCGGAGATGCCCGGCACCTGCTCGGCGAGCTTGTCCTTGATGGTGTCCAGCTGCTTGTCGCTCAGCAGCGCCGCCGCGATCGCCGCGCCGACCGCGATCAGCGGGAAGAGCGCCAGGAAGCTGATGAAGGTGATCGCGGCGGCGAGCCTGGCCCAGTGGACCTTCTCCAGCCGCTCGTAGGAGCGCCAGGCGTGCGTCTCCATCAGCCGGGAGACTAGCGGCCCGACGACGGGGAGTTTCTTGAGCCAGTCCATGAACGTACGCGTACCCTCCCGGGCCCGAAAGACCGCGGGCCGCACCGGGCAACTCTTCCGGACGCGTCCGGAAGGTCTACCGCTCCTCCCGGTGACACGCACGCCGTCACCCATTCCGGTGAGCGGTGTAACAAAAGGTACGAATAGGTTTTCCCGGACGATACGCCCCGGGCTACGGTCACGGGCATGTCCGTCGACACGGTGTCCTTGACCGGCTGGGGCCGCACCGCCCCGACCACCGCCGTACGGTTTCGCCCCCGTACGTACGAGGAGGCGGCTGCCGTGGTCCGGGGCCGCGGGCCCCGGGGCGCCCTGGCCCGGGGTCTCGGGCGGGCGCCCGGTGACGCGGCGCAGAACGCGGGCGGCTCGGTGCTCGACATGACCGGCCTGGACCGGGTCCGCGCCCTGGACGAGGCAGCGGGGACGGTCCGCTGCGACGCGGGGGTGACCCTGGACCGGCTGCTGCGGATCCTCCTGTCGCGCGGCCTGTTCCTGCCGGTCGTGCCCGGGACGGGCAGGGTCACGGTGGGCGGCGCGATCGGCTCCGACGTGCACGGCCAGGACCACCCGGGGGCCGGTTCGCTCGCCCGGCACGTGGACGGCCTGGAGCTCCTCACCGCCGACGGCGAGGTGCGTACGGTGACGCCGGGCACCGCCCTCTTCGACGCGACCACCGGCGGCCTGGGGCTGACCGGGGTGATCCTCTCCGCCACCCTCCGGCTGAAGCGCGTGGCCACCCCGCTGGTCTCCGTCTCCACCGAGCGGGCCACGGACCTGGACGACCTGCTGGCCCGCTTCACGGCGGCCGGGAGTGATCGGACGCCGTACGCCTCCGCCTGGATCGACCTGCTCGCGGGGGGCCGGGCGACCGGACGCGGGGTCCTCACCCGAGGGGAGCACGCGCCCCCTTCCGCGCTACCGGCGCACGCTCGGCGCACGATGCGCGCCCCGCGCACGGTCGAGCCGGAGCGCCGCCCCACCGGGCCGCTCCTCCCCGGCGGGCTGCTGGGCCGGACCGCCACCGCTTTCCTCAACGAGGTCCGCTACCGGAGTGCGCCCCGCGCCCGGACCGGCGAGCTCCGCACCACCGCCGCCTTCTTCCACGCCTCGGACGCGCTCCCCGACGCGAACCGGCTGTACGGCCGCGCCGGGCTCGTGCGCTACAGGTTCACCGTCGGGTACGGGCAGGAGGAGACGCTGCACCGCGTCGTGCGGCGGATCTCGGCGCGGCGCTGCCCCGCGCTCCGGGCCGAACTCCAGCGGTTCGGCGCCCCGTCGCCCGGGTGGCTGTCGTTCCCGGCGCCCGGCTGGACGCTCGCCGTCGACCTGCCCGCAGCCCTGCCCGGCCTCGGCCGCTTCCTGGACGGGCTCGACGAGGAGGTGGCGGCCGCCGGGGGCCGGGTCTGCCTGGCGCAGGACGCGCGGATGCGGCCGGAGACGGCGGCCGCGATGTACCCGGGGCTCGGCGCGTTCCGGGAGCTGCGGGCGGAGCTGGACCCGACGGGGGCGTTCCGCTCGGACCTGGCCCGCCGGCTCGCCCTGTGACGTACCCGCCCCACCACTCCCCCGTGGTGCTTTCCCACCCCCTGAACAGGAGTGTTCCGTGAAGGACGCCTTCGGTGCCCCGCAGTCCCTGCTCGTCCTCGGCGGCACCTCCGAGATCGCCCTGGCCACCGCGCGCCGTCTGATCGCGCTGCGCACCCGCCGGGTCTGGCTGGCGGGCCGCCCCTCCCCCGCCCTGGACGCGGCCGCCGTCGAGCTGCGCGACCGGGGCGCCGACGTCCGTACGGTCGCGTTCGACGCGCTGGACCCCGGCGCGCACGAGGAGGTGCTGGGCAAGGTCTTCGCGGAGGGCGACATCGATGTGGTGCTGATGGCGTTCGGGATCGCCGGGGACCAGGCGCGCGACGAGGAGGAGCCGCTGGCCGCCGTCCGGGTCGCCCAGACCAACTACACCGGGGCGGTCTCGGCCGGGCTGGTGTGCGCGGGCGCGCTCCAGGCGCAGGGGCACGGTTCGCTGGTGGTGCTGTCCTCGGTGGCCGGGGAGCGCGCCCGGCGGGCCGACTTCATCTACGGCTCCAGCAAGGCGGGGCTCGACACCTTCGCCCAGGGGCTCGGGGACGCGCTCCAGGGCACCGGCGTACAGGTGATGGTCGTGCGCCCCGGCCCCGTACGGACCCGGGCCCAGGCCGGGCGGCCGGAGCAGCCGCTCTCCACCACCCCGGAGGCGGTCGCCGGGGCGATCGTGACGGGGCTGCGGCGACGCTCGGAGACGGTGTGGGTGCCCGGTTCGCTGCGGGTGGTGATGTCGGCACTGCGGCACGCGCCGCGCCCGCTGTTCCGCCGCCTGCCGGTGTGATCACCGGCAGGTCGGTCAGTGGCTCTGCCGGGGTGTCTGGGAGCGGAAGCTGCGGCCGAGTTCGGGGCCCAGCCCGAAGTAGTGACGGAAGTTGTAGATCAGTGGGCTCCACACGGTCGGGTCGATGTGCTGGGAGCCGGGGACGACGATGCGCGGATCGGCGTGGACCCTGAGCACCTGGGCCTCGACGATGAGGAACGCTCCGGAGGCATCGGGTTGGACCCGGGCGGCGCGGGCCTCCAGCTGGATAGGACATTCGGCGGCCCTGGGCGGCCGAACCAGCTCGGAGGGTTCAGGTCGCAGGCCGGCAGCGGCGAACTTGTCCGGCTCGAAACGGAAGGTGCCGCGCTTGTCCACGGGTATCGGGGTGCGTCCGGTCAGCGGCGCCAGCCGCTCCACCGCCGGCCACTGGGCGGGCGCGGGGAGGTTGACCACGAGATCGGGGCGGCTGCGGAGATTGTGCGCGGTCTGTCCCCCAGGCCCCAGACCGAGGACGATGACGTGGCCCAGTGCCCAGGCCGAGGACATCGGCGCCAGATTGAAGGAGCCGTTCTCGTTCTCCGTCGAGAGCAGTACGACCGGCGTCCCGAAGTACAGGATGCTCGGCTCGATGGCCGCATGGGCGGCCGACGTGTTGTCGGGTGTGGTGCTGGGTGTCGCGGTGTCCATGGGAGTCGACCGTAGGGTGAAGACTCTTCGGCCCTCGCCGAAGGATCGCTGGTGGATGATGGACGGCGATGAGAAACCATGACGCGCACCTGGAGGGCCCGGACCTGGCCGCTCTGGCCGGACTTCTGGCGGACGGCACCCGCGCGAGCTTCTGCCTGGCCCTTCTGGACGGTCGGGCATGGACCGCGACCGAGTTGGCGCGCCATGCCGGGGTGGCCGCCTCGACGGCCACCGAGCACCTGAACCTCCTGGTCGGCGGAGGACTGCTCGCGCAGGAGCGTCAGGGCCGTCATCGCTACGTCCGCCTCGCCGATCCCGAGACGGCCCAGCTGATCGAGACCCTTGCCTCCATGGCGCCTCGACGCGGCGATCAGCCCCGCTCACTGCCCGCTGTCAACCGGAGCCGGGCGTTGGCCCGCGCCCGCACGTGCTATGACCACCTCGCGGGCGCCCTCGGGGTCGCGATCACCGAGGCGATGACCGACCGGGGGCTGCTGGACTGGGAGCAGGGGCTTACGCTCACCGGCAACGGGACCGACTGGCTGGCCGAGCTCGGCATCGTGCCGTCGGCCGCTACGCGGCGTCCGCCCGTCCGCTCGTGCCTGGACTGGACCGAACGCCGCCCTCACCTGGCCGGTGCCGTCGGTGCCTCCCTGTGCCGTCACGCCTTCGACTCCGGTTGGATCACCCGGATCGGCACCGGCCGCGCCGTCGCTCTCACCGAGACCGGTCGCGGCGCGCTTCGAGTCCACCTCGGCCTGTCCGGCGAGACGCACACTCCCATCGGATGACCACCGATCCCACCCGGCCAGACACCCCCTAGGGGCGCAGGGACTGCGCGTCGACCGAGTAGCCGCCCTGGGCCGGGACGGCGGGGGTGGAGCCGCCGGACCCGAACGGGAAGTCCCGGATCTTGCGCCAGACGGCGTCCGCGCCCTGCTCGTACAGGGCGAAGGAACCGCAGGTCCAGGCCGCCTCGTAGTCGGCGAGCTCCGCGTACGCCCGGTCCATCGCCTCTTCGGAGATGCCGTGCGCCACGGTGACGTGCGGGTGGTACGGGAACTGGAGCTCCCGTACCAGCGGCCCCGAGGCGTCCCGGACCCGCTTCTGGAGCCAGGAGCAGGCCGAGGCGCCCTCCACGACCTGGACGAAGACCACCGGCGAGAGCGGCCGGAATGTGCCGGTGCCGGAGAGCCGCATCGGGAAGGGGCGGCCGGCCGTGGCGATCGTGTCGAGGTGCGCCTCGATCGCCGGCAGGTCGGCCGCCTCCGCCTCGGTCGGCGGCATGAGGGTGACATGGGTGGGAATGCCGTACGCGGCAGGATCCCCGAAGCTCGCGCGCCGCTCCTGGAGCAGGCTGCCGTAGGGCTCCGGGACCGCGATCGAAACGCCGAGCGTTACGGTCCCCACGTCGTTCTCCTCAATCGTCGATGGTCGGTTTCCGGCCTTGCGCCGCGACCTGCCGCCGCAAGTGTGGCCCCTGGGAGCGTGATCTCGCCAGAGTCCTTGGACTCAGTGCTTCGCGGGCAGGAAGCCCATCCGGTCGTACGTCTGCGCCAGGGTCTCGGCGGCGACGGCCCTGGCCTTCTCCGCTCCCTTGGCCAGGATGGAGTCCAGCGTCTCCGGGTCGTCCAGATATTCCTGGGTGCGGAGCTGGAAGGGGGTGACGAATTCCACCATGGCCTCGGCCAGGTCGGTCTTCAGCGCCCCGTACCCCTTGCCCTCGTACTTCCGTTCCAGATCCTCGATCGTGCTGCCCGAGAGGGTGGAGAGGATCGTGAGCAGGTTGCTGACGCCCGGCTTCTTCTCCTCGTCGAAGCGGATCACCGTGTCGGTGTCGGTGACCGCGCTCTTGACCTTCTTCGCCGTGGCCTTCGGGTCGTCGAGGAGGTTGATGAGGCCCTTCGGCGTGGAGGCCGACTTGCTCATCTTGACCGCCGGGTCCTGGAGGTCGAGGATCTTCGCCGTCTCCTTGAGGATGTACGGCGCCGGAACGGTGAACGTCTGCCCGAACCGGCCGTTGAAGCGCTCCGCGAGGTCGCGGGTCAGCTCGATGTGCTGGCGCTGGTCACCACCGACCGGGACCTGGTCGGCCTGGTAGAGCAGGATGTCGGCGACCTGGAGGACCGGGTAGGTGAAGAGGCCGACGGTGGCGCGGTCGGCGCCCTGCTTGGCGGACTTGTCCTTGAACTGCGTCATCCGGGAGGCCTCGCCGAAGCCGGTGAGGCAGTTCATCACCCAGCCGAGCTGCGCGTGCTCGGGCACATGGCTCTGGACGAAGAGCGTGCACCGCTCCGGGTCCAGGCCGGCCGCGAGGAGCTGCGCCACGGCGAGCCGGGTGTTGGCCCGCAGCTCGGCGGGGTCCTGCGGCACCGTGATCGCGTGCAGGTCCACGACCATGTAGAAGGCGTCGTGGGTCTCCTGCAGCGCCACCCACTGGCGCACCGCGCCCAGGTAGTTGCCGAGGTGGAACGAGCCTGCGGTGGGCTGGATCCCGGAGAGCACACGGGGGCGGGAGGGCGCGCCGGTGCGGCCCGTCTGCGGCTGGTCGGTGGAGAGCGCGGGGCGATCAGAGGCCATGGGCCCATTGTCTCAGGTGCGGGGGCGATCCCCGGCAGCCGGTGCGGGGCGCAGCGGGGGCGCACCCGCTCGGGTGCCGGTCCGCTCGCGCCCCGGGAGCGCGGACCTGAGACGAAGCACACATTCCGGCCGCCGGAGCGCGCGCGGGCGGGCGCGAGGGTGGGCACGGGAGAAGCGCGCGGGCGGGCGCGCCGGAGAGTGCAGGTTTCCCTGCGCCGGATGCGACCGACGATACAAAGTGGGCACCACCCCCGCCCACGCCGTACGACGAACGGAGATCCCGTGTCTGCCACGGAAACCGCCATCGCCTCCGCCGAGGCGCACAGCGCGCACAACTACCACCCGTTGCCGGTCGTCGTGGCCTCGGCGGAGGGTGCCTGGATGACCGATGTCGAGGGGCGCCGCTACCTCGATCTGCTCGCCGGGTACTCGGCGCTCAACTTCGGTCACGGCAACCGCCGTCTGATCGACGCGGCCAAGGCCCAGCTGGAGCGGGTGACGCTGACCTCCCGGGCCTTCCACCACGACCGGTTCGCCGACTTCTGTACGGAGCTGGCCGCGCTGTGCGGCATGGAGATGGTGCTCCCGATGAATACGGGGGCGGAGGCGGTGGAGACGGCGGTGAAGACCGCCCGGAAGTGGGGCTACCGGGTCAAGGGCGTCCCGGACGGGATGGCGAAGATCATCGTGGCCTCGGACAACTTCCACGGCCGCACGACGACGATCATCAGCTTCTCCACGGACCCGGAGGCGAGGGCCGACTACGGCCCGTACACCCCGGGGTTCGAGATCGTGCCGTACGGGGATCTCACCGCGCTCCGGGAGGCGATGACGGAGAACACCGTGGCGGTGCTGATCGAGCCGATCCAGGGTGAGGCGGGCGTGCTGGTGCCGCCGGCCGGCTATCTGCCCGGGGTGCGGGAGCTGACGCGCGAGCGGAACGTGCTCTTCATCGCGGACGAGATCCAGTCGGGCCTGGGGCGTACCGGGAAGACGTTCGCGCTGGAGCACGAGGGCGTGGTCCCGGACATGTACGTGCTGGGCAAGGCGCTCGGCGGCGGGGTGGTGCCGGTGTCGGCCGTCGTCTCGTCGGCGGAGATCCTCGGGGTCTTCCGGCCCGGCGAGCACGGCTCCACCTTCGGCGGGAACCCGCTGGCGTGCGCGGTGGCGCTGGAGGTGATCGCGATGCTGCGGACCGGCGAGTACCAGGAGCGGGCCGCCGAGCTGGGCGACCATCTGCACCGGGAGCTGGGGCTGCTGGCCGGGGGCGGCGCGGTGGAGACCGTACGGGGCCGGGGGCTGTGGGCGGGCGTCGACATCGCGCCCGCCCTGGGCACCGGCCGGCAGATCTCCGAGCGGCTGATGGAGGAGCGGGTGCTGGTGAAGGACACCCATGGCTCCACCATCCGGATCGCGCCGCCGCTGGTGATCTCCAAGGAGGACCTGGACTGGGGGCTCGACCGGCTGCGGACGGTGCTGAGCGCCTGAGCCACTGCCGTACAGGTCTCAGAGGATGACGTGGGGCAGGAAGCGGGCGTACTCGTCCGTGACCGGCCCCGCCGATTCCCGGATGCCGAGCCCGGCCGCCTCGTCCTCCACCACCCACGCCCCGAGCACCACCCGGTTGCCATCGACGTCGGGCAGCGGCGCCAGCTCCTGGTAGCAGCACGGCTCCTCGCGCGGGACCGCAGGGGAGCCGGGCCCGTGCAGGTCGACCCCGGCCCCCTCGCGGCCCAGCAGCGGCTTGGAGACGTACCCCGCCCCGCCGGGCCCGGCCAGCTCGCGGGGGCCGTCGAGATAGGCGGGGAGCAGGTTCGGGTGGCCCGGGTACAGCTCCCACAGGATCGCGAGCAGCGCCTTGTTGGAGAGCAGCATCTTCCAGGCGGGCTCGATCCAGCAGGTGGTGCCGGAGCCGCCGCCGTTGTCGAGGGTGTCCAGCACCTGCGGCCCGAAGCGGTCCGTGGTGAGCCATTCCCAGGGGTAGAGCTTGAAGCAGCTGCGCAGGAACCGAAGCCGGTCGTCGACGAACCGCCCGCTCAGCCGGTCCCAGCCGATGTCCTCCACGGAGAGCGCGTGCGTGTCGAGGCCGGCCTGGTCGGCGGTCTCGCGGAGGTACGCGACCGTCATCAGGTCCTCGCCGGCCTCGTCGCCCTCCGAGTGCGCGAAGTGCAGCGGGCCCGGCGGCAGCAGTTGGGCCTGCCGCTTCCAGGCGTCGACCAGCCGCTCGTGCAGCGAGTTCCACTGGTCGGCTCCGGGGAACCGCTCCTCCATCCAGAACCACTGCGGGCTCGCCGCCTCCACCAGGGAGGTCGGGGTGTCGGCGTTGTACTCCAGCATCTTCGCCGGGCCGCCGCCGTCGTAGCGCAGGTCGAACCGCCCGTACAGGGAGGGCAGTTCGTCACGGCGGCGCCAGGACTCGGCGACCAGGGAGGCCAGGCGCGGATCGGTGATGCCGAGGTCGGCGAAACGGTCCCGCTCCACGATGTGCGCGGCGGCGGCCAGGCACATCGTGTGCAGCTCCTCCACGGCCTCCTCCAGCGCCTCCACCTCGGGCAGCGAGAACACGTAGTAGGCGCTCTCGTCCCAGTAGGGGCGCAGCGAACCGTCGGGGTAGCGGGTGAGCGGATAGACGAGCCCCTGGGACTCGACGGTCTCCTGCCAGCCGGGGCGCGGCTCGATGGTGCGGCGCTCCACCGCGCTCAGCCTCCGCCCGACTTGGTGCAGCCGAAGCCGCCCCGGTCGACCGCCGACTTGTCGAAGCTGCCGCCCTGGACCTTGCCGTCGCCGCTCTTGCCACCGCCGTAGTAGTACGAACCGCTGCCGCCGCTGCGGCACTCGGAGCTGGGCAGGGTCCTCTGGGTCGTCCGGTCGGCGCAGCGGCGGTCCGGCTCCGAGCCGCACGATGTGATCGTCAGGGCGAGCAGCCCCATGCCGCCGAGCACGACCGTGCTCGACCTCAGCCTCCGCTTGGCCATGCTTGAGTTCTCCCCCGTGGTACGTGACACGGTCCGGCACCCCGTTCATCGCCGGACGGCTTGTCAGACTAGTTCGCCGTTCCGCCGGATCGAAACCCATGAGATGAACCCCCGCCCGGTACATTCCTTTTGTGCTCCTGGGGATGATCTGCGCGCTCGGTGCCGCCCTCTGCTACGGGACGGCCTCCGTCCTCCAGGCGATCGCCGCACGGGCCGCCACCCGGCCGGATTCCGGGGCGGGCGTGGACCCCGCGCTGCTGCTGCGGGCGGTGCGGCAGTGGCGTTACGTCGCCGGACTCGCCCTGGACGGCCTGGGCTTCGTGCTCCAGATCGTCGCCCTGCGCGCGCTGCCGATCTACGCCGTGGGGGCGGCGCTCGCCGCGTCGCTCGCGGTCACGGCGGTGGTCGCGGCCCGGCTGCTGGCGGTCCGGCTGAGCTCGACGGAGTGGGCGGCGGTGGCGGTGGTCTGCGCCGGGCTCGGGATGCTGGGGCTGGCCTCGGGCAAGGAGGGCGACCTGCCGGGCCCTCAGTGGCTGCCGTGGGCGGTGCCCGCCGCCGCGCTGGGGGTGCTGGTGCTGGGCGCGGTGGGCGGGCGGCTGCCGACGCGGGCGCGGTCGCTGGCGCTGGGCCTGGGGGCCGGGTTCGGCTTCGGGGTGGTGGAGGTGGCGGTGCGGCTGGTCGACGACGTGTCGCCGGGGGCGCTGGTGCGGAACCCGGCGGCGTACGGGCTGCTGCTGGGCGGGGCGGCGGCGTTCCTGCTGCTGACGTCGGCGCTGCAGAAGGGGTCGGTGACCACGGCGACGGCGGGGATGGTGCTCGGGGAGACGGTGGGCCCGGCGCTGGTGGGGGTGGTGTGGCTGGGCGACGGGACCCGGGCGGGGCTGGGGTGGCTGGCCGTCACCGGCTTCGTGGTGGCGGTGGCGGGGTCGCTGGCGCTGGCCCGGTTCGGTGAGGCGCCGGAGCCCGAGCCGGACGAAGCGTAAGGGGGGTTACGGCAGCACCCGGCACAGCGCGTCCAGCGCGCCCGCCCACGCGCTCTCCGACGGTGAGCCGTAGCCGATCACCAGGGCGTCGCGGGTGGCCGGCGCATCAGGGTGGCGGTAGCGGGAAAGACCCTCCAGCGCCAGGCCCTGGAAGGCCGCCGCCTGGATCACCGATCGCTCGGCACCTGCGGGGAGTTCGAGCACCGCGTGCAGCCCGGCCGCGATGCCGCTGACCTCGACGCCCGGCGCGCGCTCCGCGAGCGCCTCGACGAGCTGGTCGCGGCGGCGCCGGTAGCGCAGCCGCATCGAGCGCACATGCCGGTCGTACGCCCCCGAGGCGATGAACTCCGCGAGGGTCAGCTGGTCGGGCGAGCCGGAGACCCGGTCGGCCATGCCCTTCGCCGCCATCACCTCGCCGACCAGGTGCCGGGGCAGCACCATCCAGCCCAGGCGCAACCCCGGGGCCAGCGACTTGCTGGCGGTGCCGAGATAGACCACCCGTTCCGGGTCGAGGCCCTGGAGCGCGCCCACCGGCTGGCGGTCGTAGCGGAACTCCCCGTCGTAGTCGTCCTCCAGGATCAGCCCGCCGGTGGACCGGGCCCAGTCGACGGCGGCGGCCCGCCGGTCCGGGTGCAGCGGTACGCCGGTGGGGAACTGGTGCGCCGGGGTCAGCAGGACCGCCCCCGCCCCGCGCAGCCCGGCCAGGTCGCCGGTGCGGGAGCCGTGCTCGTCCAGGGGCAGGCACGGGGTGCGCAGACCGGCATCGGTGAGGAGGTCCGTATGCAGGTCGAGGCCGTACGACTCGACGGCGACCTCCCGGACCTTGCGGCGGCGCAGCACCCGGCCCAGCAGCGCGACACCGTGGGCGAAGCCGGCGCAGATCACGATGCGCTCCGGGTCGGCGTACACCCCGCGGGCCCGCGCCAGATACTCGGCCAGCACGGTGCGCAGTTCGGCGCGGCCCTGCGGGTCGCCGTAGCCGAAGACCTCGTCGGGCGCGGCGGTGAGCGCCTTGCGGGCGGCCTTGAGCCAGGCGGTGCGCGGGAAGCCGGACAGGTCGGGCGTGCCGGGCTTGAGGTCGTACCCGGCGCCGGTCCTGGGCGGCCGGGCGGGAGCCGCCGCCGGGTCCGCCCGGCGGGGCGCGGACCGCTGCGCGACCCGGGTCCCCGAGCCCTGGCGGGCGGTGAGCCAGCCCTCGGCGACGAGTTCGGCGTAGGCGTCGGCGACCGTGTTGCGGGCGATGCCCAGGTCGGCGGCGAGCGCCCGGGAGGACGGCAGCCGGGTGCCGGGGGCCAGCCGCCCGGTGCGCACCGCTTCCCGCAGGGCCTCCATGAGCCCGCTCCGGAGCCCCGTACCGCCGACCGGTTCCAGGTGCAGGTCGGCGCCGAAAGTGGCCCAGGAATCCGTCATGGGAATGGACCATACCGGGGTGCCATCGGGGCCGTAGCGTCGTCCTCATGACCACCACGCACGCACACCACCACGCCCCCGCCGACCTCGCCCCCGAGGAGCCGCAGCGGATCTCCGTCTCCCAGCTCCTCCCGGACGTCTACAAGGCGATGATCCGGCTCGACATCGCCGCCCGGAAGGGCCTGGACCCCGTCCTGGTCGAGCTGGTGAAGATCCGGGCCTCGCAGCTCAACCAGTGCGCGTTCTGCCTGGACATGCACAGCAAGGACGCGCTCGCGGCGGGCGAGTCCGTCGAGCGGATCGTCCAGCTCAGCGCCTGGCGGGAGTCGCGGCACTTCTACACGGAGAAGGAGCTGGCGGCGCTCGCCCTGACCGAGGCGGTCACGGTGCTCACCGACGGGTTCGTCCCGGACGAGGTGTACGCGGAGGCGGCCGGGCACTTCGAGGAGACCGAGCTGGCCCAGCTGGTCGCCGCCATCACGGTGATCAACGCCTGGAACCGCTTCGGCGTCACCGGCCGGCTGACCCCCGGGCACTACACGCCGGGCGACTTCAAGAGCTGACCACGCGCGAGCGCCCCCGGCAGCGGATGGCTGCCGGGGGCGCTCGACGTACGGCGGGTGCGGGTGCGGCTCAGATGAGGCCGAGCTCGCGGACCGCGTCGCGCTCCTCGGTGAGCTCCTGGACGGAGGCGTCGATGCGCTTGCGGGAGAACTCGTTGATGTCCAGGCCCTGGACGATCTCGTACTTGCCGTCCTTCGTGGTGACCGGGAAGGAGGAGATGATGCCCTCGGGGACGCCGTAGGAGCCGTCCGACGGGATGCCCATCGAGGTCCAGTCGCCGTCGGCGGTGCCGTTGACCCAGGTGTACACGTGGTCGATGGCGGCGTTGGCGGCCGAGGCGGCGGAGGACGCGCCACGGGCCTCGATGATCGCGGCGCCGCGCTTGGCGACGGTCGGGATGAAGGTGTCGGCGAGCCACACCTCGTCGTTGACGACCTCGGCGGCGTTCTTGCCGGCGATCTCCGCGTGGAAGATGTCCGGGTACTGGGTGGCCGAGTGGTTGCCCCAGATCGTCAGCTTCTTGATGTCGGAGACGGCGGCGCCGGTCTTGGCGGCCAGCTGCGAGATCGCGCGGTTGTGGTCGAGGCGGGTCATCGCGGTGAAGCGCTCGGCCGGTACGTCCGGGGCGGCGGCCTGCGCGATGAGCGCGTTGGTGTTGGCCGGGTTGCCGACGACGAGGACCTTGATGTCGTCCGCGGCGTTGTCGTTGATGGCCTTGCCCTGCGGCTTGAAGATGCCGCCGTTGGCGGCGAGCAGGTCGCCGCGCTCCATGCCCTTCGTACGCGGGCGGGCGCCGACGAGCAGAGCCACGTTCGCACCGGCGAAGCCGACGTTCGGGTCGTCGGTGATCTCGATGCCGCGCAGCAGCGGGAAGGCGCAGTCGTCGAGCTCCATCGCGGTGCCCTCGGCGGCCTTGAGGCCCTGCGGGATCTCCAGGAGGCGCAGGTTGACCGGCACGTCCGGGCCGAGCAGGTGGCCGGAAGCGATGCGGAAGAGCAGCGCGTAGCCGATCTGGCCGGCAGCGCCGGTCACGGTGACATTCACGGGAGTGCGGGTCATGGCGGTCTCCGTTAGACAGCTGGCGGTGGGGGTCCCGGCCCCTGGTGCCGGACCCTGGTGCGGGAGACCCCTTCGCGCCCCGACGAATCGTCCGACGAATCTTGACGTGAAGAGATATCCGGCGGCCAGGCTATCGGACCCGGACGGGGCGGACCGCCCGGCCCCCTGTGGCGCCGCGCACAACCGGTCACGCACCGCATGCGGGAGGCCGGCTACGTGGTGCAGCCCTTCGTCCCGGCGGTGAGCGTCGCGCAGGCCTTCGCGTCGGCCGCCTTCCGCACCGCGACCATCGGCGTGTACGCCTCCGTGACCGTGACCGCGCCGTTCTGCGCGTCCGCCGCCGCGCCGCCGGTGATCGTCACGGTGTCGCCGGTCCCCGCCTCGGTGAGGCGGGCCCAGGCGGCGGAGCAGACCTCGCTGTACCGGACCTCGACCCGGGCGGCGCCGACCTGGGCGGTGGACACCGTACGGGCGTGGTCGCCGCCGCACCCCATCTCGTCGGGGTTCTGCCCGGCGCAGTCGGCGCCCTGGCACTCGACGCCTGCGGGCTGTTCGGGGGCGGGCTCCTCGGTCGGGGCCTCGCTCGTGGGGGCCTCGCTCGTGGGGGCGGCCGTCGGGGCCGGCGGGGTGGCCTTGGCGGGCTCGTCGCCGCTGGGCGCGAGCATCAGCGCTCCGACGATGACGATGACCGCTGCGGCCGCGCCGACGGCGAGCGTGATCGCATTGCTGCGGACGCCGGTTGCCCGGCCGGACACGCCGCCGCCACGCTGGGCGTCCGCCTGCCGTCCGCCCTGGCGCTGCTGCGGGACCGGGGGGACGGTTCCGCGCTGGGAGGGGACGAAGGGGGCGCGCCCGTCGGTGCGGTGGGGATCGGAGTCGAGGGGGTCGGTGCGATGGGGGTCGGAGCCGTACGGGTCGGTGCCGTACGGGTCGGGGCGGTGCGGGTCGGGGCGGTGCGGGTCGGAGCCGTACGCGTCGAAGCTGTGGACACGCTCGGCCAGCTCCCACATGGCCGCGAGGTCGTGCTGCGAGGTGCCCGTCGCATCGGCGAGGGCCACGACGGCGCGGCGCGGGGGGAGGTTCCGGCCGCTCAAGTACCGCTCCCAGGACGTCTCGTCGAACCCCGTGCGGTCGGCCAGTGCGGTGATGTTCAGCCCGCTGCGTTCCACGATCAGGCGCAGCTGGCTCGCGAACTCCCTTATGTGCGGGTCGATTTCCTCGGGTAGTGCCTTCCAATGAGGCATCGCGCCCCCCTTTTTTGTTCTCCCCGGTGCGTCCCCCGGACCGGTCCGGTCTTCGTCTCTTCGCCCGTGCGCCGTGACAGCCGGTAGCGCCGTGACAGTCTGCCATCGTTGCGCGGCGATCACACCGTGCCGGAATGGTCACTTCCGTGCCACAGGCCCCAGGCGAGCCTGGTAGCGGCATTCCGTGTCCATGACGCTTGAGCACGGGACCGCGCCGTCCGTCCCTCCTCGGGGGTGGGGACGGACGGCCCGGGTCCTGCCGCGCTAGCGGATCGTGAAGCGGACCGCGTTCTCCAGGATCGGCACGTCCAGCCACGGCTGCGGCTGCGCGACCAGCGCGAGCAGCACGATCAGGGTGCCCATCAGCCCGTACGTCACCAGGTCGGTGAAGCGGGAGCGCACCGCGAGCATGCCGACCGCCGGCACCACCCAGCGCAGCACCGCTCCGGCGATCAGCGCCGCGCCGATCAGGATGGTGCCGATCCGGAACGCCTCGGCGAACGGGTCCAGGGCGACGATCAGCAGACCGGCGCCCGCCGTGCCGAGCACGGTGAGCAGCGGCCACTGCCGGGCCGGGGCGGGCGCGTCGCCCGAGGCGGCCCGGCCGCCGCCCTCGGGGCGGGCGGTGTCCCGCGTGAAGAGCGGGAACCGCCGGGTCTTGCGGGGGGCCGACGCCTTGCCGTCCGGCTCCGTGCTCCCGGGCTCGGCGGAGGCGCTGTCCGGCTCCGTGCTCCCGGGCTCGGCGGTGCCGGACGCCGTGGAGCCGCTGCCCGCTTCAGCTTCAGCGCGCGCGGGTTCCGAGGAGCCGCTGTCCGGCTCCGCGGTGCCGCTGGCCGCTTCCGGGCGTGCGGGCTCCTCGGTGCCGCCCGCCGCGGCCGCGGCATCCGGCCCCTCGGCCGCCGGGCCCGCGGGGGCCGGGTCGGCCGGACTCGTACCAGCACCCATGGGGTTCCCTCCGGATCCGGCCGTCAGCCCGCGGCAGCCGCGTCGGCGGCCTCGGCCGCGGTCCGCTCGGCCGCCTCGACCACGTTGACCAGCAGCTGGGCGCGGGTCATCGGGCCCACACCGCCGGGGTTCGGGGCGACCCAGGCCGCCACCTCGCGAACCCCCGGGTGCACATCGCCGACGATCTTGCCGTTCTCGTCCCGGCTGACGCCGACGTCGAGCACGGCCGCGCCCGGCTTGACGTCCTCGGGCTTGATCAGGTGCTGCACCCCGGCGGCGGCCACGATGATGTCGGCCTGGCGAAGGTGCGAGGAGAGGTCCCGGGTGCCGGTGTGGCACTGGGTCACCGTGGCGTTCTCCGACTTACGGGTCAGCAGCAGCGGGATCGACCGGCCGATGGTGACACCGCGTCCGACGACCACCACGTGCGCCCCGTTGATCTCCACGCCGTGCGCGCGGAGCAGCTGGACGACGCCCTGCGGGGTGCACGGCAGCGGGCCGGTCTCGTTGAGGACGAGGCGGCCGAGGCTCATCGGGTGCAGCCCGTCGGCGTCCTTCTCCGGGTCCATCAGCTCCAGGACGCGGTTGGTGTCGATGCCCTTGGGCAGCGGCAGCTGGACGATGTAACCCGTGCACTCCGGGTTGGCGTTGAGCTCCCGTACGACGTCCTCGATCTCCTCCTGGGTGGCGGTGTCGGGGAGTTCGCGCTGGATGGAGCCGATGCCGACCTCCGCGCAGTCGCGGTGCTTGCCGTTCACGTACCAGCGGCTGCCCGGGTCGTCCCCGACGAGCAGGGTGCCGAGGCCGGGGGTGATCCCCTGCGCCTTGAGGGCCGCCACACGGACGGTCAGATCGGATTTGATCGCGGCAGCGGTGGCCTTGCCATCGAGAATCTGGGCAGTCATGGACCCATCCTCGCGGATGATCCCGCCCGCTTACCAATTGCCTGTGCCTGGCCTGTGACCGAGATTGCACTTGCACAACGTCCACCGCTCCGGACTGGACAAACGCGGGTCGCGCTTATAACGATGAAGGCCGCGGTTGTACGGGGGGCGGGCCGCTGAACGTCGTCCTTCCTCCGTGTGGCCATCCGTCCCCACACGTCTGTTGAAGGAACACCCCGATATGAGCTTCGGCGACCCCAACAACCCGTACGGGCAGCAGCCCGGCCAGCCTCCCCAGGGACCGCCGCAGGGGCAGCCGGGCTACGGCTACCCGCAGCAGGCTCCGCAGGGCGTCCCGCAGCAGGGCTACGGCTACCCGCAGCAGCAGCCGGGGTACCCGCCGCAGACGGGGTACCCGCCGCAGCCCGGCCAGCCCTACGGCGGCGGCTACCCGCAGGGGCAGCCCGGCTACGGCGGCGGTGTGCCGGAGCTGGCGCACTGGGGGCTGCGGTTCGGCGGTCTGCTCATCGACGGCCTGATCATCGGCGCCCCGTACCTCGTCCTCGCCGGTATCGGCGGCGCCATGGGGGACTCGGCGGGCGGCTTCATCGTCCTGATCGGCTTCCTCCTGATGATCGGCCTCTCCTTCTGGCAGCTGTACCAGGAGGGCACCACCGGCCAGACGATCGGCAAGAAGGCCGTGGGCATCCGCCTGCTGCGCGAGGCCGACGGCCGCCCGCTGGGCTTCGGTATGGCCTTCGTGCGCCGTCTGGCCCACTTCCTGGACAGCATCGCCTGCTACATCGGCTGGCTGTGGCCGCTGTGGGACGAGAAGAAGCAGACGTTCGCCGACAAGGTCTGCTCGTCGGTGGTCATCCGCTCCAAGTGACCCGAGCCGCTCGGCGCCCGCTCCGAAGGCCGCACCCGTACGGAACGGGTGCGGCCTTCGCGCGTGACGGCACGCGGGCCCGCTCAGTCCTCCCGTACGCCCGGGATCTCCGCCGGCTCCGGCGTCGTACGCTCCATCACCACGAAGCTGCCGCCCCGGTGCTTGAGCCGGTAGCGCGCCTCGGGGTGGAGCTGCTCGGCGTACGCCACCGGGTCCTGGATCGGGCGTGACCAGCCGAAGTCCAGGTTGATGGCGACGATGTCCGGCGCGGTGCCGGGGGCTCCGCCGATCCAGTAGACGGTCCGGTCGGAGGTGAGGTGGGCCATGAGCGTGATGTCGGTCTCGACCCGCGCCCCGGCCGGAATGGCCTTCAGCGCCGCCCGGGCCGCTTCCGTACGGGCGTCGGTGCTGTAGGAGTCCGGGCGCAGCAGGTCGCGCAGCGGCAGGTGCTGGGTCATGGCCACGGCGATCGCGACGGAGACGGGGACGACGGTCTTCGCGTACGAGGCGAGCCAGGGGCGCTCCGACGCGCGGCTGCGGCGGACGCCGTCGGCCATGGCCAGGAAGAGCACCGGCATCAGGATCGCGCTGTAGTGCCAGACCATGCCCCAGTGGTTGCTGTCCTGGGAGAGCAGCCGCCAGCCGAGCGTGGGGACGATCAGCAGCGTCAGGGGCGAGCGCAGCGCCATGAACGCGGTGATGCCGAGCAGGAAGACCAGCATCTCGATCTTGGTGGCGGAGTTCAGGACGCCGAGGACCGAGTCCAGCATCGAGACGTCCTGCTCGCCGTTCTTGTCGATCTTCTGCCAGTAGTCGTACGTCCCGGCGCTGGAGGCCGCCGGGATGAGGACCATGAGGGTCACCACGAACGCGGCCACCCCGAACGCGGCGAGCAGCGCGCCCTGGAGGCGGCGCCCGTACACGAAGAGCAGGAAGCCGACGACGGCGACGGTCGCGCCGAGGTCCTCCTTGACCAGGACCAGCGGCAGCGACCAGAGCAGGGCGGCGGTGTATCGCTTCAGGAGCAGTGCGCGGCAGACGAGGGCGAGCAGCGGGACGGCGAAGGCGATCTCGTGGAAGTCGGACTTCACCGCCTCCTGGATGCCCCAGGAGAGTCCGTACGCGACGGTGACGCAGAGCCCCGAGCGGCCGCCGAGGAGCTGCTGTGTGGTGCGGCCGACGATGACCGCGCCCAGCGCGAAGAACGCGGCCTGCGCGAAGAGCAGGGACTCCGCGGAGGGCCAGAGCCAGTACAGCGGGGCCAGCAGGGCGACGATCGGGGAGAAGTGGTCGCCGAGGATCAGATAGCCGGGGCCCTTGATGTCGACGATCGGGGCGCGGAGGTCCGCGTACGCCCGGACCTCCTGCTCGAAGATCCCGAGGTCCCAGGAGGGCGAGCCGAACCGGCTGTACTGGAGGTAGGAGTAGAGGAAGTAGAGCCCGCACAGGACGGCGCCGGTGATCAGGTACGGCCGCAGGGGTACGCGTTCGGCGGTGGCGGGGTCCGGACCGGTGCGCTGCGTGGGCAGCAGCCCACCCGCCTCCACCGGGTCCGTTCCACTCTTGTTCAGCTCAAGCACGGTGACTGCCCCCGCCGGGAATTCCTGCTGGTCTTCGGATACGGCCGCTGTTCTGCCGCTGTTCTTCGGATACGGCCGTTCATTAGAACAGAGCGGCGAGGCGACTCCGTGTGCCGGACACGCCCGAGGCCGCACCCCGCGCAGGGGGTGCGGCCTCGGGGCGTACGGGTGCCGGTCAGTGGAAGAAGTGGCGCGTCCCGGTGAAGTACATCGTGACGCCCGCCTTCTTCGCGGCCTCGATCACCAGCTCGTCGCGGACCGAGCCGCCGGGCTGGGCGACCGCCTTGATACCGGCGGCGGTGAGGATCTCCAGCCCGTCGGGGAACGGGAAGAAGGCGTCGGACGCGGCGTACGCACCGGCCGCCCGCTCCGCGCCCGCCCGCTCGACGGCGAGCTTCGCGGAGTCGACGCGGTTGACCTGGCCCATGCCGACGCCGACCGAGGCGCCGTCCTTGGCGAGCAGGATCGCGTTGGACTTGACGGCCCGGGACGCCTTCCAGGCGAAGGCCAGCTCCTTCAGCTCGGCCTCGGAGAGCGCGTCGCCGGTGGCCAGGGTCCAGTTGGCCGGGTCGTCGCCCTCGGCCTGGAGGCGGTCGGTGACCTGGAGCAGCGCCCCGCCGTCGATGTTCTTGACCTCGACCGTGGTGGCCGGGGCCCCGGGGGCGCGCAGCACGCGGATGTTCTTCTTGCGGGCCAGCACCTCGACGGCGCCGTCCTCGTAGGCCGGGGCGACGATGACCTCGGTGAAGATCTCCGCGACCTGCTCGGCCAGCTCGACCGTCACCGGGCGGTTGACGGCGATGACCCCGCCGAACGCCGAGAGCGGGTCGCAGGCGTGGGCCTTGCGGTGCGCCTCGGCGACGTCGTCACCGATGGCGATGCCGCACGGGTTGGCGTGCTTGATGATCGCGACGCACGGCTCGTCGTGGTCGTACGCGGCCCGGCGCGCGGCGTCGGTGTCCGTGTAGTTGTTGTACGACATCTCCTTGCCGTGCAGCTGCTCCGCCTCGGCCAGACCGCCGGTGCCCGAGGTGTAGAGGGCGGCGGGCTGGTGCGGGTTCTCGCCGTAGCGCAGGACGCTCTTACGGGTGAGGGCGTCTCCCAGGAACTCGGGGAGGCCCGAGTCGTCGGCGGGCGCGTAGCCGTCCACGAACCAGGAGGCCACGGCCACGTCGTACGCGGCGGTGTGCTGGAACGCCTCGGCGGCGAGCCGCTTGCGGGCGGTGAGGTCGAAGCCGCCCGCCTTGACGGCCGCGAGGACGTCGGCGTACCGGTCCGGGCTGGTCACGACGGCCACCGAGGGGTGGTTCTTGGCGGCGGCGCGGACCATGGAGGGGCCGCCGATGTCGATCTGCTCCACGCACTCGTCGTCGGAGGCGCCCGAGGCGACGGTCTCCTTGAACGGGTAGAGGTTCACGACCACCAGGTCGAACGGCTCGACGCCGAGCTCGGCGAGCTGCTCGCGGTGGGCGTCCAGGCGCAGGTCGGCGAGGATGCCGGCGTGGACGCGGGGGTGGAGCGTCTTGACCCGGCCGTCCAGGCACTCGGGGAAGCCGGTGAGCTCCTCGACCTTGGTGACCGGTACGCCGGCGGCGGCGATCTTCCCGGCGGTGGAGCCGGTGGAGACGAGTTCGACGCCCGCCTCGTGCAGACCGCGGGCGAGGTCTTCGAGCCCCGTCTTGTCGTAGACACTGACCAGGGCGCGGCGGATGGGCTTATTCACCGACATGACCGAGATGAACCTTTCGTCCCTCAATGCGATGGCCGTCACGGGCGATCCGCCCCACGGCCTCGACGAGCAGCGAGCGCTCGACTTCCTTGATGCGTTCATGGAGGGCGGCTTCGCCCTCCGGGGTGTCCTCCTCGGTCACCTCGACCACGCCCTGCGCGATGATCGGACCGGTGTCGACACCGTCGTCGACGAAGTGGACGGTGCAGCCCGTGACCTTGACGCCGTACGCGAGTGCGTCACGCACTCCGTGGGCGCCGGGGAAGCTGGGCAGCAGGGCGGGATGGGTGTTGACGGTCCGGCCGCCGAAGGCGGCGAGGAACGCGGGGCCCACGATCTTCATGAAACCGGCGGAGACGACGAGGTCCGGGGAGTGCTCGGCGACGGCCGCGGTGAGCGCCTCGTCCCACTCCGCACGCGTCGCGTGGTCCTTGAGCTTGCACACGAACGTGGGGATTCCGGCCCGCTCGGCCCGCTCCGCCCCGCCGGTCCCGTCACGGTCGGCGCCGACGGCGACGATCCGCGCCCCGTACGCCGCCGGGTCGTCGCCGATGGCGTCGAGCAGGGCCTGGAGGTTGGTGCCGGATCCGGAGACCAGCACGACCAGCCGGGCGGGAGAGGCGGAGGGAGGCGGGGAGGCCACGTCGGGGCCCTTTCTCACGTGATGACCGCGCGGTGACGCAGGTGCGGGTGAACTCTGTGCGGCGAACTCTTTGTAGGGTCGTACGAAAGAATCGCTTCACCCGATACGGGGAACCCTACGAACGGGCCGACCGTCAGCAACGATACCGGCACACCGGGCGGCCCCCACGGGACGGGGGCCGGGCCGAGAGGTAGCGTCAGGGGACAGCGAGCCGTCCACCGGGCGGTCGAACCGTCCTTCGGACGGACATGACGAGATGGGGAAGACGTTCACCACATGCCGGACCGACGCCGTCGCACCGCCTTCCGCCTCCCGTCGCCCGCACGGGCCGCTCTGCTGATGCGGGAGCGCCAGTCCTCTTCGCCGGACTCCGCCCCGGAGTCGCCGGACTCCTCGTCCGCCTCCGGTTCCCCCGATTCCCCTTCGCCGGACGCACCGGCGAAGCCCGCCGACGACAATCCGTTCGCCGCGCCGCCGGCCGGCCGCCCCGACCAGCCGTGGCAGCCGCGCCACCCCTCGGGCTCCAGCCCGGCGAACGGCGGCGACGACGAGGGCTCCGGCGGCCGTTCGTCGTGGGGCAGCCAGTGGAGCAACAAGCAGCCCGGACGGGCCGGCGGCGGCTTCGGCGGCCGCTCCGGTTCCAACGGCCCGGGCGGCAAGGGCGGGCCCGACGGCAGCCCCGGCGGAATGCGCTGGGACCCGACCGACCCCATCCAGCGGCGCGCCCGCTACGCGCTGCTCGGCGGTATCTGGTCCGTCTTCTTCGCCCTCTTCGACCTCACGGAGATCGCCCTGCTGCTGGGCGCGCTCTCGGTGTACTGGGCCGTCAGCGCGCTGCGCGCCCAGCCCAGGAGCCCGGCCGCGACGGAGCGGACGGCGGTCGGCGCTGCCACGGGGGCCGCTACTCCGGCCGCCGGTGACGGGGGTGCCTCTCCGGCGCCCACCACGTCCCAGGGCGGCGGGCGCCCGCAGACCACGGCGGCGATCAGCGGTCTGGTGACCGCCCTGCTGGCCCTGATCATCGTGATCACGACGTACACGGTGCAGCTCGTCTACCGCGACTACTACACCTGCGTGAACGACGCCCTGACCAAGACCGGCGCGGTGGCCTGCAACGACCAGCTGCCGAAGCCGCTGGAACCGCTCTTCGGCGTCAAGGAGTAGCGCCGTCCCGGCCGTCGGCGGGCTTCTCGTCGGCGGGGGTCGCCGGCGTCTCCTCGAAGCGCGGGGCGGCCGGGACGCGTGCGGGGAAGTCGGCCATCAGGCCGCCGGAGCCCTGCTTGAGGGAGGCCCACCGGGCCTCCCTCATCTCTTTCCCATGCCAGTCTTTTTCGTGCCAGGGGTCGGTCGGCAGGAAGTCGTACGGTTCAAAGCCCGGATCGTCCTCGGTCGTACCGCCCGCCGGGGCCGGCCCTCCGGCCGGGTCCTCCTCGACGGTGCTGTCCCCGGGCGCGCCCGTGCGCCAGGGCGCCCACCAGCGGCCGGGCTTCCCGGTCTCCTCCGGTCCCTCCTCCGCCTCCTCCGGCACCGGGTCCGCGTCCGCCCCGTTCCCGCCGCCCCCTTTCCGTACGTCCTCGTCGGCCTCGGCTCCCCCGGTGTCCGCCGCCCCCTCCGGTGCGTCCGCGTCCCTGCGCCAGGCCCAGCCCCGTTCGCGCAGCCGCCACAGCCGCAGGAGCAGGGCCGCCGGTACGCCGATACCCGCCGTCCACGCCAGCGCCGCCGGGCCCGCCAGCCACCACACGGGCCCGAACGCGGCGAGCGCCCCGGACCCCAGCGGGCCGCCCGCCACCGCCATGAGCAGCGCCGTACCCGCTCCGCACCCCAGCGCGGCCAGCCCGGTCACCAGCACCGTCTCGCGCGGGCTCCAGGCCTGCGCCCGGGGGGCGTCGGCGGGGGCCGCCCGGCGTACGACGCACCAGGCGAGCGCCAGCGCGGCGACGGCCGGGACGGCGAGGGCCGCCCAGTTCAGCGGGGTGGCCGGGCCCTGGTCCGGGGCCGCCGCCAGCAGCGGGAAGTGGGGGACGGCCGGGGTCCCGGTGAGGCCCAGGGGGGTGGCCGTGGCGCCCGTACCGAGCGCGAAGCCGGGGCCGAGCCCGTACGCGGCGCCCCACAGCGCGGCGTTCGGCACCAGCGACACGGCGAGCAGCAGCACCGCCAGCCGCCCCGACCAGTCACCGGAGAGCGCCAGGAAGGAGTCCTGCGCCGCCGCCGCGTTCCGCCCCAGGGCCACCGCCACCAGGAGGGCACCACCGCCGACCAGCACCGCCACGCCGACCGCCGCCGCCCGGCACGCCGCCTCGGCCCGGTCGCGGAAGAGGGTCCGGGCGACGGCCTCCTGGAGCACCAGGGGCGACCAGGACGGCAGCGGCCCGAACGGGCGCCCCGCCGCCGTCCACACCCCGGCCGCCGCCGCACCGGCCACGACCAGCGCCACCGGGAACGCCAGCGTGTCCGGCACGACGCGCAGCGACCCGTCCCGCGCATAGGCCGCCGCGCCCGCCGCGACCAGCAGGTATCCGGCGGTCACCGCACAGAACGCGCCGGCCTGCGAGGGCCTTCGCCGCCCCTCCTCCGGCTCCGCCGCATCGCGCGCCGCCCGGTGCGCCAGCCAGACGGGGCCCGCCACGAGGAGCAGCGGGACCACGCCGACCGGCGCCGGGACGCCGCTGAGGGTGTCGGGGCGGACGAGTTCGGCGCCGTGCGCGAGGAGCCAGACCGCGGCCGCCGCGCGCAGTGCGCCGCCGGGTCCGCTGTCCGGGTACGGGGAGCTGATCCAGAGCACCGTCACCAGCACGGCCAGCGAACCGAGACCCAGCCCGGCGGCGGCCACGCCCCGCAGAAAGGCGGAGGCCAGGGCGAGGGTCCTGGTCCGTTCGGGCGGCAACATCGGGCTGCGTTCGGTCATTTGGGTCACGCCGCCCATGCTCCCAACGACACGCGCTTATCCCGCGTAACGCGCGAAGAGCCGCCGTGTCGCTCAATATACGTTTATGTACTTTTTCACCCAGTGCAGCGCTGCCGGGGGTCGTCCATGACCCGGAGCACCACCGACGAGGCCGCTGCACCGCCGCTGCCCTCCTCCCCCAAGGAGCGCCGCAGACTGCGCGAGGCGAAGTCGCTGAGCGAGGATCAGGTGGCGGCGGCCGTGGGCGTGACACGTGCCACCGTGCGCTCCTGGGAGACGGGGCGCACGACCCCGCGCGGCCGCAAGCGGGCGCTGTACGCGAAGCTCATCGCGCCCGACCCGAAGCCGAGGCCGAGGCCGGCGCGGAAGCCGAAGTCGCCTCCCGCGCCCCTTCCCGTGAAGGGGCCCGAGGTGGCACCCGTGCTTGAGGTGGTGCATGAGGCCGACGTGGAGCACGAGGCCGAGGCGGCACCCGCGCCCGGTGTGGCCCGTGCATCCGAGCCTGCTGTGGCGCGTGAACCTGAGGTGGCACCCGCGCCCGAGGCGGCCCCCGCGCCCCCACCGGCCCCCACGAGCCCTCCCCCGCCCCCCGAGCCGGAGCCCGAACCGCAGCCCGCCACTCCCCGGCTCTCCCCCGACGAGGCGTTCGACGCGCTGTACGCCCACGCCGCCCCCGGCCTCGTACGCCAGACCTACCTCCTGACCGGCCGCCGCAGCCTGGCCCGGGAGTCCGTCGAGCGGGCCTTCCAACTGGCCTGGCACCGCTGGCCCGAGGTGGCCGTGGACCGGGACCCGGTCGGCTGGGTGCGCGCGGCGGCGTACGAGTACGCGATGTCCCCCTGGCACCGGCTGCGCCGCGTCCACCGGCACCCCGACGCCCCGCCCTCCGAACCGGCCCGGCGGGCCCTGTTCGAGGCGCTGCTCGAACTCCCCCCGGCCTACCGGCGGACCCTGCTCCTCTACGACGGGGTCGGCCTGGACCTGCCGGAGACCGCGGCCGAGACGGAGGCGTCCACCCCGGCGGCGGCCGGGCGGCTGGAGGTGGCGCGGGCCGCCGTCGCCGAGCGGATGCCCGAACTGGCGGCCGCCGCCTCGCCCGCCGAACAGTCCGAGCTGCTCCACGACCGGCTCGGCGGGCTCGCCCGCGCCGAACACGTCCCGGCCCCGCCGCCCGCCCGCGCCGTGCGCACCGGCAGCGAGAACAAGGCGCGGCTCTGGACCAGGGCCGCCATCGCCTTCGCCGCCCTGCTCATCGGCGCGACCGCCCTGACCCTGCACACCGCGCCCACGCACTACGAGCAGCCCCTCTCCCCGCCCGAACGGGTCGGGGGCGTACCGCCGCGCGGTGGTCCGCAGAAGCTGACCCCGCAGGATCTGAAGCTCCAGAAGTCGCTGAACGAGCAGTTGGCGCACGGCCCGGAGCGGCTGGTGCCGCGGATCCCCTGAGCGTCGGTCCGGCCTCCGCTTCCGGGAACGCGAACGGCGCGGGCCCGCACCCCTTGTCGTTCAGGGGTGCGGGCCCGCGCCGTTCACGCGTGGCTCGGCTGCCTGGCTCAGGCGCCGAGGATCTCGCGCGCCAGCTTGGCGGTCTCGGTCGGCGTCTTGCCGACCTTCACGCCGGCGGCCTCAAGGGCCTCCTTCTTCGCCTGGGCGGTGCCGGAGGAGCCGGAGACGATGGCGCCCGCGTGGCCCATGGTCTTGCCCTCGGGGGCGGTGAAGCCCGCGACGTAACCGACGACCGGCTTCGTGACGTTCTTCGCGATGAAGTCGGCGGCACGCTCCTCGGCGTCGCCGCCGATCTCGCCGATCATCACGATGAGGTCGGTCTCCGGGTCCGCCTCGAACGCCGCGAGGGCGTCGATGTGCGTCGTACCGATGACCGGGTCGCCACCGATGCCGACGGCGGAGGAGAAGCCGATGTCACGGAGCTCGTACATCATCTGGTAGGTCAGCGTGCCGGACTTGGACACGAGACCGATGCGGCCGGGCTTGGTGATGTCGCCCGGGATGATGCCGGCGTTGGACTGGCCGGGGGTGATGAGACCCGGGCAGTTCGGGCCGATGATCCGGGTCTTGTTGCCCTTCTCGTTCGCGTACGCCCAGAAGGCGGCGGAGTCGTGAACGGCGATGCCCTCGGTGATGACGACCGCGAGCGGGATCTCGGCGTCGATCGCCTCGACGACGGCGGCCTTGGAGAAGGCCGGCGGCACGAAGAGGACGGAGACGTTGGCGCCCGTCTTCTCCATCGCCTCGGCGACGGAGCCGAAGACCGGTACCTCGGTGCCGTCGAAGTCGACGGACGTGCCCGCCTTGCGCGGGTTGACGCCACCGACGATGTTGGTGCCGTCGGCCAGCATGAGCTTGGTGTGCTTCATGCCCGTGGCGCCGGTCATCCCCTGGACGATGACCTTGCTGTCCTTGGTGAGGAAGATAGCCATGGTGTGGAGTCCCTCGTCCTTACTTCGCAGCCGCGGCGAGCTCGGCGGCCTTGTCGGCCGCGCCGTCCATGGTGTCCACGCGCTGCACGAGCGGGTGGTTGGCGTCGGAGAGGATCTTGCGACCGAGCTCCGCGTTGTTGCCGTCGAGACGCACGACCAGCGGCTTCTCGACCTTCTCGCCCTTGGACTCGAGCAGGGCGAGCGCCTGCACGATGCCGTTGGCGACCTCGTCGCACGCGGTGATGCCACCGAAGACGTTGACGAAGACGGACTTGACGTCCGGGTCGCCGAGGATGATCTCCAGGCCGTTCGCCATGACCTCTGCGGAGGCGCCGCCACCGATGTCGAGGAAGTTGGCGGGCTTCACGCTGCCGTGGTTCTCACCGGCGTACGCGACGACGTCCAGGGTCGACATGACCAGACCGGCACCGTTACCGATGATGCCGACCTCGCCGTCGAGCTTGACGTAGTTGAGGTTCTTGGCCTTGGCGGCAGCCTCGAGCGGGTTGGCTGCGGCCTTGTCCTCGAGCGCCTCGTGGTCGGGCTGGCGGAAGTCGGCGTTCTCGTCGAGCGAGACCTTGCCGTCCAGGGCCAGGATGCGGCCGTCCTTGGTCTTCACCAGCGGGTTCACCTCGACGAGGAGCGCGTCCTCGGCGACGAAGGTGTCCCAGAGCGTGACCAGGACCTCGGCGACCTTCTCGGCCACCTCGGCCGGGAACTTCGCCTGGGCCACGATCTCGCGGGCCTTGGCGATGTCCACACCGGAGTTGGAGTCGACCGGGACCTTCGCGAGGGCCTCGGGGGTCTTCTCCGCGACCTCCTCGATGTCCATGCCGCCCTGCACCGAGGCCATGGCCAGGAAGGTGCGGTTGGTGCGGTCCAGGAGGTACGAGACGTAGTACTCCGCCTCGATCTCCGGCGACAGCTCGGCGATCATCACCTTGTGGACCGTGTGGCCCTTGATGTCCATGCCGAGGATGTCGGTCGCCCGAGCGACCGCCTCGTCGGCGTCGGCGGCGAGCTTGACGCCACCGGCCTTGCCGCGGCCGCCGACCTTCACCTGCGCCTTGACGACAGACTTGCCGCCCAGCTTCTCGGTCGCCTCGCGGGCTGCCTCAGGCGTGTCGATGACTTCACCGGCCAGCACCGGTACACCGTGCTTGGCGAAGAGGTCCCTCGCCTGGTACTCGAACAGGTCCACGCGCGTCCGTCCCTTTTCAGTGGTATCGCGGTTCGTTCTTCTGCGTGGGCAGTGCCGCGAAGGGCAACGTGACTGCTCTGTCACTACGGAGGCGCACACGGTGTCCGAGTACGCGGCATGTCCATCCGGCAGGTTATCCCCGCACTCCGTGTGACCCTAAATCGCAGATCACACCTGAGCGGTGATAACGGTCACAGAGGGTGCCGGACGGGCGTGTCACGCGAGGTGTCCGCCGGTGTCCCGTGGTGTGTCCGCGGTCGGCTCCTCGCGCGGCTACGACCCGGTCTCCTTGTCCGGTACGGGCAGGGGCCGCTTCTCGATCGCGGCGGCCATGATGTCCGGGAAGAGGTCCGGCGTACAGGCGAACGCGGGGGCGCCCAGCGCGCCGAGTGCTGCCGCGTGCTCGTGGTCGTAGGCGGGGGCGCCCTCGTCGGAGAGGGCGAGCAGGGTCACGAACTGCACCCCGGACGCCTTCATCGCCGCCACCCGCTTGAGCATCTCGTCGCGGATGCCGCCCTCGTACAGGTCGCTGATGAGGACGACGACGGTGTCCGCGGGGCGGGTGATCTTCGACTGGCAGTAGGCGAGCGCCCGGTTGATGTCGGTGCCGCCGCCGAGCTGGGTGCCGAAGAGGACGTCGACCGGGTCGTCCAGCTGGTCGGTGAGGTCGACGACCGCCGTGTCGAAGACGACGAGGCGGGTGTCGAGGGTGCGCATGGAGGCGAGGACCGCGCCGAAGACCGAGGCGTAGACGACGGAGGCGGCCATCGAGCCCGACTGGTCGATGCAGAGGATGACGTCCTTCTTCACCGACTGCGATGCGCGGCCGTAGCCGATGAGGCGCTCGGGGACGACCGTGCCGGTGTCCGGGCCGCCGTCCGTACCGGGGATGGTCAGGTAGTTCTTCAGGTTGGCCCGGATGGTGCGGTCCCAGTCGATGTCCCGGTGGCGCGGCCGGCTGATCCGCGCCGAGCGGTCCAGGGCCCCGGTGAGGGTGGCCCGGGTGCGGCTCTCCAGCCGCTTCTCCAGGTCGTCGACGACCTTGCGGACGACGGCCCGCGCGGTCTCCTTGGTCGTCTCGGGCATGGCCTTGTTGAGGGAGAGCAGGGTGCCGACGAGATGGACGTCCGCCTCGACGGCCTCCAGCATCTCCGGCTCCAGGAGCAGCGCGGAGAGGCCGAGCCGGTCGATCGCGTCGCGCTGCATGACCTGGACGACGGAGCTGGGGAAGTACGTACGGATGTCGCCGAGCCAGCGGGCGACGGAAGGGGCGGACGCGCCGAGCCCGGCCGAACGTCCGCCGCTGCCCCGGCCGCCGGGCTTCTTCCCGCCGCCCCCGCCGTACAGCGCGTTCAGTGCGCCGTCCATCGCTACGTCCTGGCCGGTGAGGGTGCAGCCGGTGCTCTCCGCGCTGTCCGCGCCGAGCACCATGCGCCAGCGCCGCATCCGCTCGCCGTCGGCGGGGGGCGCGCTCTCTGCTTCGGTGTCCACCGTCTTCCCCGTTCGGTCGTGGTCGTGTGTGGCGTGGTCCTGTGTCGCGTGCCGGGTGGCGTGGGCGGTCATGCGGTCGCCTCCGCCGGTACGGGGGTGCGGCCGAGGAGCAGGTGCAGTACGGGCTCCACCGCGTCGGCCCGTTCCTGGTCGAGGCCGGGGCCGAAACCCGGGTAGGCGTGGTCCGTGGCGTCGTTCCGGGCGCCCTCGGGGACGGGGCCGCGCCGGACCAGCTCACCGAGGGTGCGGCGTACGCCCGGTTCGTAGGCGGAGAACGTACGGCGCAGGAGTGGCAGCACGTCGGTGAACGTGTCGGCGGGGACGCCGGTGAGCCACGCGTCGACCAGGGAGAGCAGCCGCTCGTCGTGGACCAGCAGCATGCCGCCGCCGGACGCCCCGCCGACGAACCCCTCGATCCAGGCAGCGGCGTCGGTGGGCGGGGTGCCGGGCGAGAGGGCCAGGCCCATGAGCCGGGCCGCCTCGTCCTCGGTCAGCCGTCCCTCGTCGAGGAGGAGCCGGGTGGCGCGGCCCCGGATGATCCCGGCGACCGTGTCCCGGCCGGCCAGCTTGCGCAGCACGGCGCCCCACCGGTCCCGGAGCCCTTCGGCGGGCGTGGCTTCGGCTCCGGAGGGCGTGGCGCCCGCGACGAGGAGCCCGATCGCGCTGTGCACCCCGTCGACCTGGCGGCGCAGCGCGTCGGCCCCGTCCGCGTCGAGGCCGGTGCAGGCCGGGGGCAGGCCGACGCAGATCCGCTCGGCGAGCCCGGCGGCGACCTCGGCGAGCGCGGCCGTGTCGGTGGAGCGCACGTCCCCGTAGCGGAGTGAGCGGGCGAGGGCGGGGAGGGCGTCGGCGAGGTGGCCGACGTCCGCGTCGAGTGCGGCGCGGTCGGCGAGGGCCTTCATCACGACGGGCAGCGCCTCGGGCAGTCCGGCCAGGAGGCAGTGCTCGGCGAGGGCGGTGACCTCGGAGAGCGCGGTGGCCGCGAGGGCCTGGGACTCGGCCTTCGCCGTGGCGGCGGTCTCGACCGTGGTCCCCCACACCCCGGCCTCGGCGACCCGGACGTGCAGCTCCGGCTCCCAGCGCAGCCGCCAGCTCTCCCGGAAGGTGCCGGTGCTGCCCCGGCCCTCAGCCGGTTCGCCCCAGCCGATGGAGAGGAGGCGCAGCCGGTGCAGCAGCCGGCTCTTCGCCGCGTCGGTCTCCTTGCGCAGGTCGAGGTCGAGCTCCTTCTCCAGCGCCTCCGGCTTGAGCCTCAGGGTGCGCTGGCTGCGGGTCAGATCGCGTTGGAGCGGGACGGCGGGGGCGCTGTCGGGCACCTCACCCAGGGTCTCGCCGACCACCAGGCGGTCCTGGATGAGCGCGAGGGGTACGTCGGAGCCCTCGCACATCACGGCCCGTACCGCGTCGGTGGTCTCGCTCAGCCCCGCCAGCGGACGGCCCCGCATCGCGGCGAGCGACTCGGCGAGCCGGACGGCCTCGATGACATGGGCGGTGGAGACGAACCGGTCCTCCTCGCGGAGCAGCCCGGCGACCTTCGTCATCCAGCGCTCGATCGGCCGGTCGGCGGCGCCGAAGAGGTGCCCGTACCAGCCGGGTGAGTCGATCCCGGCACCGTAACCGCTGTGCCGGGCCAGCCTGCGGTGGGTCCACGGCACCCACGTCATCTCGGCCTTGACCTTGGGGAGCCCCTTGAGGAGGGCGCGGTCGGCGGCGAGGGTGGTGCGGGCGGCGAGCGCGGGGACGTGCCAGGCGCCGCAGACGACGGCGACGCCGTCCCCGAACTCCTTGCGCGCGGTACGCAGCTGGATCCGCATGTACGCCTCGCGCACGGCGTCCCGGGGGTGGCCGCCGTCCCCGTACGCCTCGCGCAGGGCCGTCATGGCCTCCGCGAGCGCGGTGAACGGGGCGAGCGCGTCGGCGGTGGCGTCGGCGGCCGGTGAGCGGTGCTCGACGACGTCCTCCCACCAGCGCTCGGGGTCGTCGTATCCGGCGGTCTCGGCGAGCACGCGGATCGGGTCGACGTGGGGGGTGGCTTCCTCCTCAGGGGCCTCACGGGTCTCAGGGGTCTCAGGGGCGGGTCCGGTCTCCTCGCCCGGCTGATCGCCCGGCTGGTCTCCGTGGGGCTCCTTCAGGGCGAGGGAGTGGGTGGCGGGGAGGTCGATGAAGCGCACCGGGACGCCGTGGGCCAGCGCCCAGCGGATCGCCACCCACTCCGGCGAGAACTCGGCCAGCGGCCAGAACGCGGCCCTCCCCGGATCGTCCACGGCGTGGGCGAGCAGCGCGACGGGCGGGCGCATCTGCGGGTCGGCGGCGAGCGGCAGCAACGCGTCGCCCTCCGGCGGCCCCTCGATCAGCACGGCGGCCGGCCGGGCGGCTTCGAGCGCGGCGCGGACCGCGCGGGCCGAACCGGGGCCGTGGTGCCGCACGCCCAGCAGCAGCGGTCCGGCGACGGCGACGGCCCCGGCGGCGTTCCGGTCGTTCATACGGAGACCTCACGGCAGGCGCGGTAGAAGTCCTTCCAGCCGTCCCGCTCGCGCACCACGGTCTCCAGATACTCCTGCCAGACCACGCGGTCCGCGGCGGGGTCCCGGACGACCGCGCCGAGGATTCCCGCGGCGACATCGCCGGGGCGCAGGATGCCGTCGCCGAAGTGGGCGGCGAGGGCGAGGCCGTTGGTGACGACGGAGATCGCCTCGGCCGTGGAGAGCGTGCCCGAGGGCGACTTGAGCTTGGTGCGCCCGTCGGTGGTGACGCCGTCGCGCAGCTCCCGGAAGACCGTCACCACGCGCCGGATCTCGGCGAGCCCCTCGGGGGCGGCAGGCAGGTCCAGCGAGCGGCCGATCTGGTCCACGCGCCGGGAGACGATGTCGACCTCGGCGTCGGGCGTCGCGGGCAGAGGCAGGACGACGGTGTTGAACCGGCGGCGCAGCGCGCTGGAGAGCTCGTTGACACCCCGGTCGCGGTCGTTGGCCGTGGCGATGACGTTGAAGCCGCGGACGGCCTGGACCTCCTGTCCCAGCTCGGGGATGGGGAGGGTCTTCTCGGAGAGGATCGTGATGAGCGAGTCCTGCACATCGGCGGGGATGCGGGTCAGCTCCTCGACCCGGGCGGTCATGCCGTCCGCCATGGCCCGCATGAGCGGGCTGGGCACCAGCGCGTCGCGGCTGGGGCCGTGGGCGAGCAGCTGGGCGTAGTTCCACCCGTAGCGGACGGCCTCCTCCGGGGTGCCCGCGGTGCCCTGCACGAGCAGGGTGGAGTCGCCGCTGACGGCAGCGGCGAGATGCTCGGACACCCAGGTCTTGGCGGTCCCGGGGACGCCGAGCAGGAGCAGCGCGCGGTCGGTGGCCAGGGTGGTCACGGCCACCTCGATCAGCCGGCGCGGGCCCACGTACTTCGGTGTGATCACCGTGCCGTCGGGCAGCGTCCCGCCCTGGAGATAGGTGGCGACGGCCCAGGGCGACAGGCGCCAACGGGCGGGCCTGGGGCGGTCGTCGGCGGCGGCGAGCGCCTTCAGCTCATCGGCGAACGCGTCCTCGGCGTGCGGGCGCAGGGCCTCGGCACCGGACGCCTCGCCGACGGCGATGGGCGCGGCCGGGGTCGTGGTGGTGGTTTCGGGCACGGTCATGGATCCCCCTCCAGATCGTCGACAGATTCGGTCGACCTGACGTGGTTCCCACCGTGCACCATGCCACTGACAACGGGCCTCCGGACCGCTCCCACCTGGGCTTTGATCGCAGGTCAGGGGGATTGTCAGTGGTGCCGCCTACCGTCGTTCCCATGCTGCTATCTCACGGGGGAGAACCCTTGCCCGCCACGGAATCGGTGGCGCGCTGGACGGTGGAGCAGGTGCTGTCCCTGGCTCCTGACGACGCATCACGCAAGGCGGGGAACAAGCTGGCCACGGCCGGACACTGGTCGGGCACCGGCTTCGACGGATCGGGGGCGGTGTGGGGGCTGTGCAAGGGGAGCGGGAGCAAGCCGTATCAGACGGTGGTCGACACCACGGGCCCCGCGTACACGTGCAGTTGTCCGAGCCGGAAGTTCCCCTGCAAGCACGCGCTGGGCCTGCTGCTGCTCCGGGCCTCCGGCGACGGGTCGGTCCCGCAGGGTGAGCCGGCCGACTGGGCCGCGCAGTGGCTCACGGCCCGCCGGGGGCGGGCGGAGGCCAAGCAGGCCAAGCAGGAGGCCGCCGCGAGCGGGGAGGCGGCCCCCGGGCCCGCCGACAACGCCGCCGCCAGGAAGCGGGCGGAGCGCCGGGCGGAGCGCATCACCGCAGGGGCGCTGGAGCTGGAGCAGCGCCTGACGGACCTGCTGCGGGGCGGGCTCGCCACCGCCGATCGCGGGGGGTACGCCCTGTGGGAGGAGACCGCCGCCCGCATGGTCGACGCGCAGGCGCCCGGACTGGCGGGGCAGGTGCGGGAGTTGGGGGCCATACCCGGTTCCGGGCCGGGCTGGCCGGTGCGGCTGCTGGAGGAGTGCGGCCTGCTCCATCTGCTGGACACCGCCTGGCTGGGACGGGAGCGGCTGCCGGACCCGCTGGCCGCCACGGTGCGTACGCGGGTGGGGCTGCCCATGTCCGCGGAGGGCCCGCCGGTCCGCGACCGCTGGCTGGTCCTCGCGCAGTACGACACGCCGGACGGACGGCTCACCACCCGGCGGATCTGGCTGTACGGAAGGGAGTCGGACCGCACGGCCCTGCTGCTCTCCTTCGGCGCGAT
Organism: Streptomyces cyaneofuscatus; assembly: GCF_033109485.1. Lineage (NCBI taxonomy): Bacteria > Bacillati > Actinomycetota > Actinomycetes > Kitasatosporales > Streptomycetaceae > Streptomyces > Streptomyces cyaneofuscatus. The sequence goes on from NZ_CP137002.1 coordinate 3,035,173, forward strand.
GGGCCGCGCCCCGGAGCTCGCCCTGCCGGTGGGCGTCACGATCGACGCCGAGCTCACGCCGTACCCGGGCGGCGGGCTCCGGGCCGATCTGGGGCGGCAGTTCGCCCCGCCCGCCGCGCCGCCGGGCACCCCGGTGCCGGACACCCCGCCACCGGGCGGCTCCACCGCGGCCGCCCTCGCGGCGTACGGGGAGGCGCTGCGGGGCGATCCCTGGCTCGACGCCTGGCCGGTCACCCTGCGGGACGTCATACCCGTGCCGTCCGAGGGCGGCTGGCAACTGGCCGACGCGGAGGGCGCGTCCGCGCTGCCCCTCTCCTCGGCGGCGCTGTCCCGTCCCGGGCTGTGGAAGCTCGTCGCGCTCTCCGGCGGCGGCCCGGTCACGGTCTTCGGCGAGCTGGGCCACCGCGGCTTCGACCCGTTCGCGGCCTGGGACACGGGAGGTACGGGGGGTGGGGACGGGTCCGGGGACGGTTCCGGGGCCGGGGCCGGGCCCCGGTCTGCGGAGGTCACCGACGGGGCCGTACGGCTCATCTGACCTGCGCGGGCCACCGCCCTCCCCCCAACCTCCCCCACTCGCGCCGATCACCCGATCTCCGCCGCCGACCGCCTGAACGCCCTGAACGCCACCGAAGGGGACCCGATGCCTCCCACCACCGCCGGCCCGACCACGGCCTCAGCCCACCCCCTCGCCTCCCACCCCCTCGCCGCCCTCCCCTGGGAGGAGCTGGTCACCTCGGCGCTGCTGGGCACCGACCGCCGCCCGCCGGCGGCTCCCGGGGGCACGGTGCCGGCCGACGGCCCGGCCGCCCTGCTGGACGCCGCCGCCCTGCACACCGTGCGGCGGCGGGCCGGGCTGCTGCCCGCCGTGCCGGGGGCCAGGCCCGCGCCCGCGCCGCACGACCCGCGCCCGCACCTCCCCGAGGCGGCCCGGCACCGGCTCGCCCAGCTGCTCGCCGACCGGGCCGCGCCGACCGCCTCCGGACGGCGCGGGGCCGCGCCCGACCTCACCGAGCTCATCCCGCAATGGCTGGCCACCGCCAACCGACGCGGCTTCCGGGCCCCGGCCGACCTGGTGCCGCCACTGCTGGACGCCGCGCGGGCCCGCACCGACCTGCGCCCGCAGGCGCTCGCCTTCGCCGGGCCGCTCGGCCTGTGGCTGGCCGCGCTGAACCCCGAGTGGAAGTTCGCCCTGCGCGGTGCAGCGGGCGGCTTACTGGTCCCCGACACCGGCGACCCGGAGGCGGTGCACCGGCTGTGGGAGGAGGGGCTGTTCGCGGAGCGGGTCGCGCTGCTCGATGCCGTACGGACGCGGGATCCGGCCGCCGCGCTCGCCCTGCTCACCACCACCTGGTCCACCGAGCGGGCCGAGGACCGGCTGATGTTCCTGGACTCCCTGCGGAACGGGCTCGGGGCACAGGACGAGGAGTTCCTGGAGCAGGCGCTCGCCGACCGCAGCCGTAACGTGCGCGCCACGGCGGCCGAGCTGCTCTCCGCCCTGCCCGCCTCGGCGTTCGCCGGGCGGATGGCGGCCCGTGCGACGTCGTGCGTCAACCCCGACCGTACGGGGGCGGGCGCGTCCATCGCCGTGGAGGCACCGCACGAGTGCGACGCCGGGATGCGGCGCGACGGGGTGGTGGCCGATCCGCCGACGGGCCGGGGCGAGCGGTCCTGGTGGCTCGGGCAGTTGGTGGAGGCCACGCCGCTCGGGGTCTGGCAGGAGCGGTTCGGCGGGCGCCCGGCGGCGGAGATCGTGGCACTGCCGGTCGCCGACGACTGGGCGGGCGAGCTGCACGCCGCCTGGTGCCGGGCCGCGGTGCGCCAGCGCCACCCGGAGTGGGCGCGGGCCCTGCTGGGTGAGCCGTCGGCGCCCCCGGCCGGCACGCCCGGGCCCACGTCGATCGCCGAGCGGTCCAAACTCCTCGCGGTGCTGTCCGAGGCCGAACGGGCCGACTGGGTGGCCGCGTTCATCGCCGCGCACGGGCTGTCGGAGGCGTTCCAGCTGCTCGGGGTCTGCACGGTGCCGTGGTCGGGCCCGCTCGGGCGCGCCGTGGTCGACGCGCTCGACATCGCGCGGGACGGCGGGAGTTACCCGTGGAGCTTCAGCGGGGTGATGGGCCTGGCCGAGCGCTGCCTCGACCCGGCCGAGGCGGATCGCCTGGAGGTCCTCACGGCCACCCCGGACGAGCAGGAGGGAGCGTCGCCGGGGGCCGGGGGGTACTGGTCGGAGGCGTTCCAGCGCCTGGTCTCCACGCTGCGCCTGCGCGCCGCGATGGAGGCCGAGCTGACCTGACCGCACCTGACGCCCGCCCCGGCCCGGGCCGCACCCCCGGCACCCCGAGTCCCGAAGGTGTCAGGCCTGCGCGGGCTGGCGGACGTTCGCGTTCACCCAGGTGACGATCTCGGTCGTCGTCGCCCCCGGGGTGAAGAGCTCCGCCACGCCCAACTGCTTCAGCGGGGCGATGTCGTCCTCCGGGATGATGCCGCCGCCGAACACCTTGATGTCCTCCGCCTCCCGCTCCTTCAGCAGCTCGATCACCTTCGCGAACAGCGTGTTGTGCGCCCCGGAGAGGATCGACAGGCCGATGGCGTCGGCATCCTCCTGGATCGCCGTGTCGACGATCTGCTCGGGTGTCTGGTGGAGCCCCGTATAGATGACCTCCATACCGGCGTCCCGCAGCGCCCGCGCGATCACCTTGGCCCCGCGGTCATGGCCGTCGAGTCCCGGCTTGGCCACCACCACACGGATCGGACCGGTCACACCCATCACTGCCTCCACATGGTCTCCCGTGCCTGAAGGGCCGGGGATGTGAACGAACGTTATCCACAGCATCCCGCAAGCCGCCGTTTCGCGGCAGGCGGGGAGGGGGAAATCACACGTGGGACATGTTCGCCAGGCGCCGTCCCCCGTAGAACGCGGCAATCCGGCCGCCGCGGGGACCGGCGCGGGGAGAGCCGCTATCGAGGTCGCCGTACCACCGTGCCGCCAGCCGCACGGCACGGTGGTACGGCCCGCCGCCGCCTCCCGGTGCGCCAATGCAGGAGGTCGGCGTGAAAGTCCTCCCCTTTCTCTCCCTACGGCCCCGCCTCCCCCGGCTGCCGGGCCCCCGGCTCTCCACCGCGCTGCTCGGCGCCACCGTGCTGGAGCTCGTGGTCCTCACCGGCCACCTGGCCGCCTACCCCTTCGGCCTCACCCAGGAGCGCGCCCCCCAGGAGCGCGTTCCCCAGGAGCGCCGCACCCCGGAACGCCGCACCCCGGACCTGCCGCAGGGCCCGCCCACCCTGCCCGGCTCCCCCGCCGCCGAACGCCCCGTCGTCCTCCTCCACGGGTTCATCGACAACCGCTCCGTCTTCGTCCTGCTGCGCCGCGCGCTCGCCCGGCACGGCCGCCGCCACCTGGCGTCCCTCAACTACTCGCCGCTCACCCGCGACCTGCGCACCGCCGCCGAGCTGCTCGGACGCCACGTGGAGGAGATCTGCGCCCGCACCGGGCAGCGCGAGGTCGACATCGTGGGCCACAGCCTCGGCGGCCTGATCGCCCGCTATTACGTACAACGCCTGGGCGGCGACTACCGGGTGCGCACCCTCGTCACGCTCGGCACACCGCACGGCGGCACCGCCGTCGCCCCCGGAGCCGGCCTTCACCCCATCGTGCGGCAGATGCGCGGCCGCTCCCCGCTGATCGAGGAGCTGCGCCTCCCCGCCCCCGGGTGCCGGACCCGGTTCGTCAGCTTCTGGAGCGAGCTGGACCAGGTGATGGTCCCGGTCGGGACGGCCTGCGTGGACCACCCCGACCTCGACGCCGTCAACGTACGCGTCACCGGAATCGGGCATCTCGCGCTGCCGGTGCACCCGGCGGTCGCCGCCGCGGTCCGTGAGGCTCTGGAGTCACAGGAGTCACAGGAGTTCCGGGAGGACACAGCTCCCTCAACCGGAACGCCTTCTGTCGCTTAAATTAGAACAGTTCTCGAACATAGGGCCAAGCATCTGTCTGCCGTCCACCGAAAGACGGCCGATTGCCCGTTTCCTGAGGACGCAAAACCTGCCGAAGATTGTCGTCCTCACATACTGCCGGGTACAGTCGCGGCCACTGCTTCCCCTTGGGACCCCCCTCACCGGGATCCAGAACAGTCCTGCTGCCGAGGCGAGAGAGAAGTTGGTGAACGACCAGCACCCCCACGCCGGGACCGTCGGGTACGACACCCGATCGACCGGCAGCTTCGACACCGACCCGCTCTTCGGTTCCCTTCCTGGTGGTTCCGAGACCACGGATTACGCGGCTTCCGGTTACGACACCTCTTATGGTGCCCACAGCGGCCCGTACGATTCCTCCGCCTGGGACACAGGCGCGCAGCAGACCGTCACGTACGACGCGTACGCCGCCCCGGCCCAGACCGCCGATCCCCAGCAGTGGGACACCGGCGCGACGCCCGTCTGGCAGCAGCAGCCCTCCGACCAGGACCCGGCCGCCCAGTGGCCGGCCACCGACACGGGCGCGTTCCCCACCGCCGGGTTCACCACGGCCGCGTACGGCACAGCCCCCTACGGGACGGGCGCCTACGAGACGGACGGGTACGACACCGGGGCGTACGCCACCGGCACCTACGGCACGGGAACGACGCACGACACCGGGACCTACGGCACCGGGACGTACGACGCGGGCACGTACGACGCGGCGACGTACGACACCGGCGCGTACGGGACGGTCGGCGCCGACGGGACCGGCGCGTACGACACCACCGCCTATACCACCGGGGTGTACGACACCGGCGCGTACGACACGGGGACGTACGACACCGGCGCCTACGACGCGACCGCCTGGAACTCCGGCGCCACGCCCGAGGACGCGGCGTACGAACCCGAACAGACTTCGCAGCAGCTGTACGAACAGCAGGCGCCCGAAGAAGAGTCCGGCACCACCGAGTTCGCCGTCCTCGAAGAGACCGATCACGCGACCGGCCCCGCCCCGGAAGCCGCCCCCACCGACGACGGCGACACCTCCGAAGCCCTGCCGCTCACCGTGGTCCGCACCCCCGCCCCCCGCAGCCGAGCGCGCCGCCGCAGCCCCGCCAAGCGGTCCGCTCTCCTCACCGTCGCCGTCCCCTCCGCCTGCGTGATGAGCGTCGCGGGCATCGCGGCCGCCTCCGTCAGCGGGATCAGCGACGAGGACAAGCCGGAGAAGACCACCTCGCTGGCCGTCGCCGATCCGACCACGGTCAAAGCGGTCGCCGCGAACAACAAGCTCGACAGCCAGCTGGAGCAGCTCTCCGAGGGCAGCGACGACTTCCGCCAGCGCGCGAGCCGCACCCAGGAGCGCATCGACCTCAAGCAGCGGCAGGCCGAGGAGAAGAAGAAGCGCGAGGAGGAGGCCGCCCGCCGCGAGGCGCTGCGCCCCAAGTTCGTCCTGCCGGTCAAGCAGCACGGGCTGAGCGCCTACTACGGCCAGGCGGGTGTCAACTGGATGTCCGTGCACACGGGCATCGACTTCCCCGTCGGCTACGGCTCCCCGGTGATGGCCGCGACCGACGGCACCGTGCGCACCCAGTACAACAGCGCCTACGGCAACATGGCGATCGTGACCATGGCCGACGGTACGGAGACCTGGTACTGCCACCTCAGCAGCACCAAGATCCGGTCCGGCCCGGTGAAGGCCGGTGACGTCATCGCGTACGCGGGCAGCTCCGGCAACTCCACCGGCCCGCACCTGCACTTCGAGGTCCGGCCCGGCGGCGGCGCGTCGATCGACCCGCTGGTGTGGCTGCGGAGCCACGGCGTCAACCCGACCTGACGGAGAACGTACGAACATACGGAAGAGGGGCGGTACGGCTTCAGCAGAAGCCCGTACCGCCCCTCTCGCGTAATCCCCGTACGCCCCGCCCTACAGCTTCTCGACCGGCGCGTACCGCAGGAGCAGCTTCTTCGGGCGCTCGTCGCCGAAGTCCACCGTCGCCTTGGCCTGGTCGCCGAACCCTTCGACGGCCGTCACCGTGCCGAGCCCGAACTGGTCGTGCGTGACCCGGTCCCCGACCACCAGCGTGACCGTGGGCTTGTCCGTGGTGCGCCGGGTCGCGAAGCCCGAGGGGCCGGAGCGGGCGCGCGAGGAGGAGAGCGAGGACGTGATGCCCGAGGTGGGTCCGGCCGGGGCGGCCATCGGGCCCTTGCGCTTCCACTCCAGGTGCGCTTCCGGGATCTCCTCCAGGAAGCGCGAGGGCGGGTTGTACGAGGGCTGGCCCCAGGCGCTGCGCATGGCCGCCCGGGTCAGGTAGAGCCGCTCGCGGGCGCGGGTGATGCCGACGTACGCCAGGCGGCGCTCCTCCTCCAGCTCCTTGGTCTGGCCGAGGGCCCGCATGTGCGGGAAGACGCCGTCCTCCATGCCGGTGAGGAAGACGACCGGGAACTCCAGGCCCTTCGCCGTGTGCAGGGTCATCAGCGTGATGACGCCGGAGCCGTCCTCGTCCTCGTCGGGGATCTGGTCGGAGTCGGCGACGAGCGCGACCTTCTCCAGGAACTCCGCGAGCGTGCCGGCGCCCTCCTCCTCCCCGCGCTCCTGCTCGAACTCCAGGGCCACGGCGGCGAGTTCCTGGAGGTTCTCGATACGGGTCTCGTCCTGCGGGTCGGTGGAGGCCTGGAGCTCGGCGAGATAGCCCGTGCGCTCCAGCACCGCTTCCAGCACGACGGCGGGTCCGGCGCCGGACTCGACGATCGTACGGAGCTCCTCCATCAGCGTGTTGAAGCGCTTGACGGCGTTGGAGGAGCGGGCCGCCATGCCGTACGCCTCGTCGACGCGGCGCAGCGCCTGCGGGAAGGAGATCTTCTCGCGCAGCGACAGGGCGTCGATCATGGCCTCGGCGCGGTCGCCGATGCCGCGCTTGGGCACGTTGAGGATGCGGCGCAGCGGGACGGTGTCCTCGGGGTTGGCGAGGACGCGGAGGTAGGCCAGGACGTCCCGGACCTCCTTGCGCTCGTAGAAGCGCACGCCGCCGACGACCTTGTAGGGCAGGCCGACGCGGATGAAGATCTCTTCGAAGACACGGGACTGGGCGTTGGTGCGGTAGAAGACGGCGACGTCGCCCGCCTTCGCGTCGCCCTTGTCCGTCAGTCGGTCGATCTCGTCGGCGACGAACTGCGCCTCGTCGTGCTCGGTGTCGGCCACATAGCCGGTGATGCGGGCGCCGGAGCCGGCGTTGGTCCACAGGTTCTTGGGGCGGCGGCTCTCGTTGCGCTCGATGACCGCGTTGGCGGCGGAGAGGATCGTCTGCGTGGAGCGGTAGTTCTGCTCCAGGAGGATCGTCTTCGCGCTCGGGTAGTCCTCCTCGAACTGGAGGATGTTGCGGATGGTCGCGCCCCGGAAGGCGTAGATCGACTGGTCCGCGTCACCGACGACGCACAGCTCGGCGGGGGCGTCCGCCTCCCCGGCCGGGCCGACCAGCTCCCGTACCAGCGTGTACTGGGCGTGGTTGGTGTCCTGGTACTCGTCGACCAGGACGTGGCGGAAGCGGCGGCGGTAGTGCTCGGCGACGTCCGGGAAGGCCTGGAGGAGGTGGACCGTCGTCATGATGATGTCGTCGAAGTCCAGCGCGTTGGCCTCGCGCAGGCGGGCCTGGTAGAGCGCGTACGCCTGGGCCAGGGTCTTCTCGAAACCGTCGGCGGCCTGCCCGGCGAAGGTCTCCTCGTCGATGAGCTCGTTCTTGAGGTTGGAGACCTTGGCGGTGAAGGACTTCGGCGGGTAGCGCTTGGGGTCCAGGTCGAGATCGCGGCAGACCAGGGCCATCAGGCGCTTGGAGTCGGCGGCGTCGTAGATCGAGAACGACGAGGTGAAGCCGAGCTTCTTCGACTCGCGGCGCAGGATGCGGACGCATGCGCTGTGGAAGGTCATGACCCACATGGCGTTGGCGCGCGGGCCCACCAGCTGCTCGACGCGCTCCTTCATCTCGCCGGCGGCCTTGTTGGTGAAGGTGATCGCGAGGATCTGCCCCGGGTGCACCCCGCGCTCGGCCAGCAGGTGGGCGATGCGGTGGGTGAGCACCCGGGTCTTGCCCGAGCCGGCCCCGGCGACGATGAGCAGCGGGGACCCGGCGTGCACGACGGCGGCGCGCTGCTCGGTGTTCAGCCCGTCGAGCAGCGCGGCGGCGTCGATGACCGGGCGCGGGTGGCCGTCGCGGTAATACCCGTCCCGGGGCGGCGGGGGCGCGTCGTAGACGCCCTCGAAGAGCCCCTCCGGCACCGCTTCGGGTGCGTGGTCCTCGGGGGGCGGCGGCGGGCCGTCCTCCGTGGGCTGGAGGCCGGTCAGGAAACTGTCGTCAAAGAGGCTGCTCATCGCCTCCCGAGTCTAGGCGGCCGCACTGACAACGTTCGGCCGAAGGCCGGAAGCGATACCGGAAGCGATCCGGAACCGACCCGGAAGGGACCCGGAAGGGACCCGGAAAGGGCCGTTCCCAGCCGTACGCACGGAGAACGGACGTCCACGTTCCGTGAAGGAACGCCCGGCCGGAGGGGGCGCACGGCTCCCGATCCGAGAAGGTCACGAAAATGTATCGGGCATATCGCTCATCCTCCTTCCCAGCGGTGCCACCGGTTGGCTAGCGTGCTCGGTCAGGTGATCCGTAATCTCCCTGAGACGAACCGCGTCTCACGGTCACCTCTGCCGAATCCGTGCTGCCCTCCCGGCAGTTCGGAACCGGGGACCCACACGCACAACCGGGGTGAATCGGTCCGTACCCTCGCACAACGGACCGTAGGGCAGCCTTCCGTTCCGTCCGAACCCGACAGCTAACCCGGTAGGCGGTCCACGGAAGGAGATGCCGGTCTTGGCATCGCATCGCAAGCCGCGCACGAAGGTGCGCACGACCACCCCCGCCGTCGGGTTCACGACGGCCGCGCTGGCCTCGGTGACGCTGCTCTCCACGCAGAGCGCGACCGCCGCCCCCGTCGAGCCGAAGCCGGCCATCGAGGACGTCCAGAAGAAGGTCGACGAGCTGTACCGGCAGGCGGGCAGCGCGACCCAGCAGTACAACCGGGCGAAGGCCGCCTCCACCGCCCAGCGCGCCAAGGTCGACACGCTGCTCTCCGACGTGGCGAAGCGGACCGAGAAGATCAACGAGGCCCGCCGGGAGCTGGGCGCCTTCGCCGCCGAGCAGTACCGCACCGGCGGCATCGCGCCGACCGCCACCTTCTTCCTGGCGGACGACCCGCAGGCGTACTTCGACCAGAGCCGGCTGATGAGCCGGTCCACGGAGCGGCAGCAGAAGGCCGTCGACGACTTCCGTACGCAGCAGGCGGCGGCGTCGAAGAAGCGCGCGGAGGCCGTGCAGAGCCTGGAGTCGCTCACCGAGACGCAGACCACGCTGCGCTCCAGCAAGCAGCAGGTGCAGAACAAGCTCACCGAGGCCCGGTCCCTGCTCGCGAAGCTGACCGCCGAGGAGAAGGCGCGGCTGGCGGAGCTGGAGCGCAAGAAGGAGGCCGAGGCCAAGGAGAAGGCGGAGAAGCTGGCCCGCCGCCAGGCCGCCGAGGCCAAGGAGCGCGAGGAGCGCGAGGCGGCGGAGAAGAAGGCCCGCGAGGAGGCTGCGAAGGAGTCCGGCGGGGACAGCGGCTCCGGCTCCGGCAGCGGTACGGGTACGGGGACGAGCCCGGGATCCGGTACGGGCACGGGTACGGGGACCGGTACGGACGGCAGCTACGCCGCGAAGGCCGAGAAGGTGCTGGCCTTCGCCCGCGCCCAGATCGGGAAGCCGTACGTGTGGGGGGCCTCGGGCCCGGCCTCGTACGACTGCTCGGGGCTGACGCAGGCGGCCTGGCGGGAGGCGGGGGTGACGCTGCCCCGGACCACCTGGGACCAGGTGAAGGTGGGCACGCGGGTCGCCACGTCCGACCTTCAGCCGGGGGACCTGGTCTTCTTCTACGACGACATCAGCCACGTCGGCATCTACAAGGGCGACGGGATGATGATCCACGCCCCGAAGCCGGGGGCGAACGTCCGCGAGGAGTCGATCTACTACATGCCGATCTACGGCAGCGTGCGCCCGGCGTAGTGCCGGAGGTCCCGGGCCGGCCGCCGAGAGGCCGGCCCGGGAACCCTCAGGTCCAGAGCCCGGGACCCCTCAGGTCCAGAGCCCGGGACCCCTCAGGTCCAGAGCGTGGCGATGAAGATGTTGGCGACCGTCAGGCCGCCGACCGCCGCGAACGCGCCCTTCTCGACCTTCTCCTCGTCCCGCTTGACGTAGACGAGCGCGAGGATGACGACGAGGAGCGCCAGCTTCACGCCGATCTTGATGTTGTTCACGGTCTGGTCGTCGGCCTGGTTGAGCCCGACCAGGGCGACGCCGGTGACCAGCATGGTCAGCGCGCCGTGCAGCATGGCGGGAACGAAGCGGGCGGTGCCCGCGCCCATGGCCTTCATCTGGGTCAGGAAGCCGCCCAGCAGGGAGGCGATGCCGATGATGTGCAGGGCGACGAAGACATTGATGAGTACGTCCATGGCTCCGGAGCCTAGCCATGGCCAAAACTTTACCCAGCAGTGAGGCAAGCCTTCCTCGACACCTTCGCCGGAACTGGGCGCCCCGTGCCCGAACCTGCCGGAATGATCAGTTCCGTATTGACGCCCCCGGTCATTCGGCAGCGCCGAAACGTCACATCCGGGCAATAGCTGTCATGGCGAACCTTTTCCGTGCGCCCGGCATAGCGTCCTTGCCGGACCTGCCGGTATCCCCCGGCGGGCAGCCGACAGGAAGGATGCCGCCCCCGTGGCCGCGCACCGGAAATCCGCTCACCGGAAACCCAAGCAGCGCCCGTTCACCGGCCCTGCTGCCCGCACCGCCGCCACCCTGGCGCTCGCCGGGGCCGCCACCGCCACCTCGGCCACCGGGGCCGGCGCCGCACCCGCCGAGCCCGCTCCCACCGCCGCCCAGGTCCGGGCGAAGGTCGACCGGCTCTACCACGACGCCGAGGTCGCCACCGAGAAGTACAACGGGGCGAAGGAGAAGGAAGCGGCCGCCACCAGGGCCGTCGACGCCCTGGCCGACGAGGCGGCCCGCCGTACCGACCGCCTCAACACCGCCCGCCACACGCTCGGTTCGATGGCCACCGCCCAGTACCGCACCGGCACCCTCGACCCCGCCCTACAGCTGGCGCTCTCCTCGGACCCCGACAGCTACCTGGAGCGCGCCGCCCACCTGGACCGGGCGGGCGACCGGCAGGCCAGCCTGCTCAGCAACATCCGGCGCCAGCTCTCCGGCATCGCCCGGGTCAAGGCCCGCGCCGACCAGGAGACCGAGGCGCTCGCCGCCCGCCGCGCCGAGCTGGACAAGCACCGCACCGCGATCCGGACGAAGCTGGCCGACGCCCGCACGCTCCTGGCCACCCTCACCGCCGCCGAGCGCGCCGCGTACGAACGCGCGGCCGACGCGGCCCACGGCGGCTCCCCGGCGACCTCGGCCGACCGGGCCGGGGCAGGCACCCCGGCCGACCGCTCCACCGCCCACGCCGACCGCTCGGCCCCCCGCGCCTCGGTCGCCGCCCCCAACTCCCGGGCGGCGCGGGCCGTCTCCTTCGCGCACGGGGCGATCGGCAAGCCGTACGTCTGGGGCGCGACCGGCCCCAACGCCTTCGACTGCTCCGGGCTGACCCAGGCGGCCTGGAAGGCGGCGGGCGTCAGCCTGCCCCGGACCACCTACACCCAGATCAACGCCGGACAGCGGGTCTCCCGCTCCGAACTGGCCCCCGGCGACCTGGTCTTCTTCTACTCGGGCATCAGCCACGTCGGCCTCTACATCGGCGGTGGCCAGATGATCCACGCGCCGCGCCCCGGCGCCCCGGTCCGCATCGCGCCTATCAGCCAAATGCCTTTCGCCGGAGCGACCCGGGTGGCATAGTCCCCGGCGCCGACCTCTCCCCCGCCGAAGGAACGTCCCGTATGTCGATGGCGAACGCCGTCCAGGAGTACGCCCGCACGCTCACGCTGCGCTCTTCCACCCACTACCGGGTGGGCTCGTTCACCGTCCGGTACAACCCGGGCTGGGAGCTGAAATACGCCAACTACGCCATCCCCGACCGGGATGCGGACCCCACGGCGGACGATGTGGCGGCCCTCGTCGACGCGTTCCGGGAGCGGGGGCGGCTGCCGCGCCTGGAGTTCCTGCCCGCCTGGGCCCCGGCCGTCGAACCGGCCCTGCTGGCCGCCGGGTTCGCCGTGGAGAGCCGGGCACCGTTGCTCGTCTGCGCCAGCGAGGGCCTCCGCACGCCGAAGCCGGTCGACGGTCTCCGCATCGCCGTGCCCGCCACCGACACGGAATTCGTCGACGCCGCCCGCATCCAGCACCACGGCTTCGGCGGCGCGGGCGAACCCGAGCCGGGAACGATCACCTGGCTGCGCTCGGCGGCGGCCGGTGACGGGGTCGCCGCCCTGGCCGCCCTGGACGGCGCACCGGCCGGGGCGGGCGGCTGCACCCTCCCCGTCGACGGCCTCAGCGAACTGGTCGGCCTCGCCGTCGCCGCCCCCTTCCGCCGCCGGGGCGTCGGCGCCGCGCTCTCCGCCTGGCTGACGGAACGGGCCCTGGACCAGGGATGCCGGGCCGTCTGGCTGGAGCCGGGCGACGCCGACGTGGAACGGATCTACGCGTCCATCGGCTACCGCCGGATCGGGGAGAAGGTCAACATCTCGCTCGAACCGGCCGGTCGTTGAGCGACGGCCTCAGACCAGCCGTCGCGCCGTCGCCCACCGCGTCAGCTCGTGCCGGTTGGAGAGCTGGAGCTTCCGCAGCACCGCCGAGACATGCGACTCGACCGTCTTCACCGAGATGAACAGCTGCTTCGCGATCTCCTTGTACGCGTATCCCCGGGCGATCAGCCGCAGCACCTCGCGCTCGCGCTGGGTGAGGCGGTCCATGTCCTCGTCGACCGGCGGGGCGTCCGTGGAGGCGAAGGCGTCCAGGACGAAGCCGGCCAGGCGCGGGGAGAAGACCGCGTCGCCCTCCTGGACCCGGAAGATGGAGTCGACCAGGTCGGTGCCGGTGATCGTCTTGGTGACATAGCCGCGGGCGCCGCCCCGGATCACGCCGATGACGTCCTCGGCGGCGTCCGAGACGGAGAGCGCGAGGAAGCGGACCGGGTGGTCGGCCGCGCCCATCAGCGGGGCGCAGCGGCGCAGCACCTCGACGCCGCCGCCGCCCGGGAGATGGACGTCGAGGAGGACGACCTCGGGGCGGGTCGCCGTGATGACGGTGACGGCCTGGTCGACGTCGGCGGCCTCGCCGATCACTTCGACGCCGGTCTCCTCGGTGCGGCCGATCTCGGCCTGCACCCCGGTGCGGAACATCCTGTGGTCGTCGACGAGCACGACCCGTACCCGTCGCTCCGGGCCCCCGGTGGCTTCGGTGTTCTCGGTCATTCGCTCGCCCTTTCCATCTCCAGCTCGACCTCGGTACCCCCGCCGGGCACCGAACGCAGCCGGGCCGTGCCGCCGTTGCGCTGCATCCGGCCGATGATTGATTCTCGTACGCCCATGCGGTCGGCGGGAACCTCGTCCAGGTCGAAGCCCGGCCCCCGGTCCTTCACGGAGACGAAGACCGTGGCGCCCTCGACCTCGGCGAAGACCTGCACGGCACCGCCCTCGCCACCGTACTTGGCGGCGTTGACCATCGCCTCGCGCGCGGCCTGCATCTGGGCACCCAGCTTGTCGTCGAGGGGGCAGTCGCCCACGACCACGACCTCCAGGGGGACGCCGTGCTTGTCCTCCACCTCGGCGGCGGCCCGCTTCACGGCCTCGGCGAGGGTCTCCGGTTCGTCGTCCTCGTCCTTGCCGGTGCCCTCGGGGTTGTAGAGCCAGTTCCGCAGCTCGCGCTCCTGGGCCCGGGCCAGCCGTCTGACCTCGCCGCCGTCGTCCGCGTTCCGCTGGATCAGGGTGAGGGTGTGCAGGACGGAGTCGTGGACGTGGGCGGCGACCTCGGCGCGCTCCTGGGCGCGGATGCGCATCAGGCGCTCCTCGGAGAGGTCCTGGACCATCCGGACCAGGTAGGGGCCCGCGAGCAGGGCGATGCCGGTGAGGACGGCGATGGCGGCGGTCAGGACGTTGCCCAGCTGGGCGGCCGAGCCGCGCACCACCATGAAGACGGCGAGGCCGAGGCCCACGAGGGCGACCCCGGCGAGCGCGCGGGCCAGTTGCAGCAGCCGGCGGCGGCGGCCGACCTCGATCCAGCGGGCGCGCCGCGCGTTGTCCGCCTGGCGCCAGACGAGGACGGAGCCCGCGCCGATGAGGAGCGTCGGCCAGATGTAGCGGTCGGCCTCGCTGCCCATGTCGACGTTGGCGACGAAGACGACAGCCCCGATGAGCAGGGCGACCAGCGCGAAGACCTGGCCCGGGTCCGGCTTGCGGAGCTTGCGCCGGCCGTCCGCCGCGGTCTCGAAGACCGAGCGCGGGGCGTGGACGCCACCGACGCCGCCGACGCCGAGGGGGACGACGATCCAGAACACCGCGTACAGCAGGGCGCCCAGGCCGTCGCTGAGGAAGAGCCCGAGGAAGACGAACCGGACCCAGGCGACCGGCAGCCCGAGGTGTCCGGCGAGCCCGCGCGCGACGCCGCCCAGCATCCGCCCGTCGGCGCTGCGGTACAGCTTGCGCAGCGGCGGCTCCTCCGGGTCGGAGGCGAGTGAGCTGTGCGCGGCTCGGGCGGTGGCGGCTGGCATACCCCGATCGTCACACGTGGTGGGTGCGGGAGGCATCAGGGTAGTCCCCCTGATCGACCCTGAGGCCAGCCCTACCCCGAGGCCCGCCCCCGAGGCCCGCCCCTGAGGGGTTTCCGGCATGACCCCCGGCGCAAAATCAGGGACCGGCCAGGGTCGGTGCGGCTCCCGCCGGCCGGTCCGGACCGTCACCATGGAGGTATGACCGCTCCCTCGGACGCCGCCCCCGGCGTCGCGCCCCCCGACGCGCCCCGACCGCAGCTGCGGCGCAGCCCGCGGCAGAAGGTGGTGGCCGGGGTCTGCGGCGGACTCGGCCGGTACTGCGACGTGGACCCGGTGATCTTCCGGATCGTGCTCGGTGTCCTCTCGGCAACCGGCGGGATCGGCCTGATCTTCTACGGCTTCGCCTGGCTCCTGCTGCCCCTGGAGGGCGAGGAGGAGAACGAGGCGCGCCGGCTGCTGTCGGGCCGGGTCGACGGGGCGTCGCTGGTGGCGCTGCTGCTGGCGCTGATCGGCTGCGGGCTCTTCCTGTCGATGCTGGGCAACCGGGGCATGCTGGCGTTCGCGGCGCTGCTCACGGTGGCCGTGGTCGGCTGCTCGGTGTGGACGCAGTCCCGAAGGACGGCGGCCCCGGAGGACCCGGCGGCCCCGCCGGGCACCCCGGCCGCCCCCGCCCACCCGCACACCGGCGGCCTCGGCACGCCCCCTCCTGAGGTGAAGGCGCCGCCGACGCCGGGCGGTCCGTCGTGGTGGCGGGACCCGATCGTCAAGGACGGTACGACGGGGCCGGTCGGCTCCGGCTATCTGTGGGGCCCCGTGGACACGGACCTGGAGGCGGCGCAGGCGAAGGTGCGGGCCGGGCGCCCCAGCGCGGACGCCCCGTTCCGCCCGCCGGCTCCGGCGCCCGCCGCGCCGGGCCCGCGCTCGATCGGCGGCCTGGTCTTCCTGACCGCGCTGGTGGCGGGCGGTCTGGGGACCGGGGTGAGCTGGGAGCAGCAGCCGCTGGGTACGGCGTTGCAGATCGGCCTGGTCGCCGCGCTCGCGGTCTTCGGGCTCGGCCTGCTGGTCTCCTCCGCGCTGGGCCGGACCGGGTTCGGCACGGTGCTGCTGGCGACGGTCACGGCGGTGCTGCTGGCGGGCGCGACGATGCTGCCGAAGGAGATCAGCACGGACTGGGCCCGCCAGGAGTGGCGTCCGGCCGAGGTCGCCGCCGTACAGCAGGGTTACGAGCTGGGCAGCGGGGACGCCCGGCTGGACCTGTCCGGGGTGGTGGTCCCGCCGGGCGAGACCGTGCGGACCCGGCTGGAGGTCGGGGCGGGCCGGGCGGCCGTCGTCGTCCCGGCGGGCGTGACGGTGAAGGTCCGGGCCGAGGCCGGTCTCGGGGAGATCCGGCTGGAGGAGGGGCAGCGGGTCCAGGTCCGCATCAACAGCGACCAGACATCGGAACGTACGCTTCCGCCGCCCCAGGGCAGCAAGCCGGCCGGGACGATCGAGCTCGAAGTGGAAGTCGGAGTCGGACAGGTGGAGGTCACCCGTGCTGCGTCATGAGTTCCGGCCCGGACGGGCGGTGGCGGGCCTGACGATGCTGGTCCTCGCCGGGGGGTACGCGGGTGACGCGGCCGGAGACTGGGAGGCGCCGTGGACCTTCTTCCTCGGGGTCTTCCTCGGCGGCCTGTGGCTGGCCGCCACGGCCACCTGGACCGCCTACATGCTGCGGCGCCGCCGGGACGCGAGGAAGGCGTCGACGGAGAACATGGAGGCGCCCGCGAGCACCAAGGGCAGCCACGCCATCAAATAGGGCAGGTCGTTGCCGTAGTAGTACGGGGTCGACTGCCAGCTCACCGTCAGCCACAGGCTCAGCGAGATCAGCGCTCCGCCGAGCGCGGCGAGCCGGGCCCAGAGGCCGACCAGGGTGCCGAGGCCGACGAGGAGTTCGCCGATCGCGATGGCGTAGCCGAATCCTTCGGGGCTCTTGAGCGCCAGGTCGACGAGGGCGGGGACCGCGGAGGAGTCGCGGACCGTGTTCATCAGCTCGCCGATCGAGCCGGGGCCGGTGGCGGAGAGGAACCCGCTGTCCGTCAGCTTGTCGAGCCCCGCGTAGACGAAGGTGACGCCGAGGAAGAGCCGCAGCGGCAGCAGGGCGTACTGCCCCGCCCGCTCACGCAGCCCTCTCGGCTCGCCCGGACCGTACGAACCGCCGCCGTAACCGTTCATCACCACTGCCCCACTTCCCGAAGACCCGTCACTTGACCATACGTACGCCTGTACGGCGCCGCTCACCAGAGCCGGGAGGCGGATGGTGGTCAGTCCGTGACGTCGATCGAGCAGCGGTTGGTCTCCACCCCGGCGGCGGTGACGACCTGGACGTCCACGGTCCCCGGTTCGACCTCGACCGGGACGGGCACGGTGAGCACGGTGTCGGTCGGGTTGGCGAAGCCTCCGGCGACCGGGATCAGCGGTACGTGGACGTGGACCGTGCCGATCCGGACGACGAGCCGGGCCAGCCGGTCGGGGCTGCCCGCGCCGGGCGGTACGAAGCCCGCGCCCCGGATCTCGATGTCGTCGCCGGTCCGGATCGGGGCGTCCAGGTCCCCGGCCTCCCGGGCGCGCACCACGGACAGGACGACCGGACGGCCGCCCTCCGCGTACTTCCCGGCGAAGTACGTCGCCGCCGAGACGGCCACCAGCAGGGCGAGCCCCCACGGCAGGTCGGGCAGCTGCTCGGGGCGGCGGGCCAGCCGGACCCCGGCGAACAGTACGGCGACGGCGCTGACCAGCACGTACTGCACATCGGTGAACGAGCCGCGCCCGGAGTCGTCGGTGAGCAGATCGGCGGCGCGCGGCCGGTCGGCGCGCAGCTTCTGGAGCCGCTGGCCCAGCACCCGTACGGTCACCACCCGGCGTACGACGACGGCGACGGCGCACACCAGCGCGAGCACGGCCACCACTCCGGCGGACCGCACCAGGTCCAGCCCCTCGATCAGCGCGTCCCGGTCGTCCGGGTCCGAGGCGCCCGCCAGCTGGAGGGCGAGGACGAGGACGGCGAAGACGGCGAGCAGGACCCAGGCGGCGGCGACGGCCCGGGAGGTGGAGAGCCGGTTGTCCTCGCCGATCAGCGGGGCGAGGAGGCCGCCCCGGGCGCGGTGGAAGCGGGCGGCGACGGTCAGCAGGGCGGCGGTGATGACGGCGGCGACCAGAGCGGCGGTGCGGGCGGTGGTCCAGCCCGGCCCGATCGCGGTGAGGCTCGCGCCGACGAGGAGGGCGACGACCGCGCCCCAGACCACGAACAGGGTGCCCCGCCACACATGGTGCAGCCAGACGTCCCCGGCGGCCCGGCCCCGTTCGGCGACGGTGCGCGCGGACTCGGTCAGCTCGTCGGAGACCCACTGCCGGGACGCGGAGGGCGACTGGGCGACCCCGGCGGGCAGGCCGTTTCCCGCTGCCAGTTCGTCCCGCTTGGCGAGGAATGCGGCGACCGCGCGTCGGTGCCCCTCGCGTGCTCCGTGCGGGCAGTCGCCGCACGTACAGCCTCCGCCGTGCGTACCGCTCGCCCTTGCCTCGTCCAACGCCACGGAGATTTACACCCTTTCCCACCCCGGTACAGCCAACTCACCTGTGATACCAGCGAATTGTGCCGTACGGGACGGGCGTCCCCCGCATCGGGTCGGACACGAACGCCTACCGTCAGAACGTTCGAGCGATCCGCTGCCACAGGGGCTGGTAGTTGATCCACGCCACCAGGTCGCTGCCGAGCTGCTCACGGGTGGTGACGGCGTCCCGGTGGTCGATCAGCACGGGCTTCCCGGCGGCGCGCGCCAGCAGCTGCACCCGGCAGGCGCGCTCCATGGTCAGGAACCACCAGGCGGCCGCGTCGACCGAGTCCCCCACGGTCAGCAGCCCGTGGTTGCGCAGGATGACGGCCTTGCGCGGCCCGAGGGCCTCGGCGATCCGCCGCCCCTCCTCCTCGTCTACGACGACCCCGGTGTACGTGTCGAAAAGTGCGTGATCTTCGTAAAACGCACAGGCCTCCTGGGTGATCGGCTCGATCAGCTCCCCCAGCGCGGCCAGCGCCCGCCCGTGCGTGGAGTGGGTGTGCGCCACGGCGACCGCCCCCGGCCGGGCCCGGTGCACGGCCGCGTGCACGGCGAAGGCGGCCTGGTTGACGTGGAAGCGCCCCTGGACCACCTGCCCGTCCCCGTTGACGAGGATCAGGTCCTGCGGGGCGATATCGGCGAAGGGCGCCCCGAACGGGTTGACCCAGTAGCAGTCGGCCAGCTCGGGATCGCGCACGGTGATGTGCCCGGAGACCCCGTCCTCGTACCCGTACTCCCCGAACAGCCGCAACGCCCCGGCGAGCCGCTGCCTGCGGTACGTCCGCTCCTCGTCCGGCGACGCGTGCACGGGCGGCATCGCGAAGTGCAGCTGCTCGACGGGGATGGGCGCGGGGGCGGGCACGGCGGGCGGCTCGGACATGGCGGCGGCTCCTCACTTTCCCGGGGGCGTACGGGATCGGAAGTTACCGGCGGGTGGGGGTGAGGGGGAAGGGGTGGGACGGACTACGGGCGGCGGCGGTTGATCGCGGTGAGGTCGATCTCCAGAGGGAACGGGACGGTCAACGTGAGCTTGTCCCGATGGATGCCCGTGGGTACGTAGACCTTCAGTGCGGGGTCGAGTTCATAGACGTACACGACCGGCACGCCTTCCTCGTCCGCCTCCACCCGCCAGAAGTGCGGAACTCCCGCCGCGGCGTACTTGCGGGGCTTCGTGTCGCGGTCCCGGGCCTCGGAGTCGGGGGAGACGACCTCTACGGCGAGGATGACGTCGTCGGCCCTCAGGAACGTCTCGTCGGGCCCGGGTTCGGCTGCGAGCGGGACGACCACGACATCCGGCTCGGGCCGATTGCGGCCGTCCAGGACAACGCTGAACTCACGGAAAACATCGAGATCGTCCGGCAACTGGCTCAGGAGGGAATTCTCTAGCAGCCACAACGTCCGTGTATGGAACCTCTGCTGCGGGCTTCTGAAGATCAGCACCCCGTCGATCAGCTCCGTGTGCCGGGGAAGCCCCGGTAGCCGGTCGAGGTCTTCCGCGTGCCACCCCCCGGGTGGGGTAGCCGGGTAGCGGCCGGGTTCAGTCGGCTCATAGATCGCCATGGGTGCATGGTGGGCCCTATCAGGGCACTTGCCGCCGGAAACGTTGATGCCGCCGACCAAACGAATGAGCGACGGCATCGGCGTTGACCAGGAGGCCCTACGGGTTCACGCGAACCCGGGAGGTCACTCCCACTCGATCGTCCCCGGCGGCTTGCTCGTCACGTCGAGGACCACGCGGTTGACGTCGGCGACCTCGTTGGTGATGCGGGTGGAGATCTTCGCCAGCGTCTCGTACGGCAGGCGCGACCAGTCCGCCGTCATGGCGTCCTCGGAGGAGACCGGGCGCAGCACGATCGGGTGGCCGTAGGTGCGGCCGTCGCCCTGGACGCCGACCGAGCGGACGTCGGCGAGGAGGACCACCGGGCACTGCCAGATGTCGCGGTCCAGGCCGGCCGCCGTCAGCTCCTCGCGGGCGATGGCGTCAGCCTCGCGGAGGAGGTCCAGGCGGTCCTTGGTGACCTCGCCGACGATGCGGATGCCGAGGCCGGGGCCGGGGAACGGCTGGCGCTGGACGATCTCCTCGGGAAGGCCGAGCTCCTGGCCGACCATCCGGACCTCGTCCTTGAACAGCTGGCGCAGCGGCTCGACGAGCTGGAACTCGATGTCGTCGGGGAGGCCGCCCACGTTGTGGTGGGACTTGATGTTGGCGGTGCCGGTGCCGCCGCCGGACTCCACCACGTCCGGGTAGAGCGTGCCCTGGACCAGGAAGGCGACCTCGGGGCCGTCCTCCTGGAGGATCTCCAGCTGGGCCTGCTCGAAGACGCGGATGAACTCGCGGCCGATGATCTTCCGCTTCTGCTCCGGGTCGGAGACCCCGGCCAGGGCGTCGAGGAAGCGCTTCTCCGCGTCGACCACCTTCAGCTTCGCGCCGGTCGCGGCGACGAAGTCCTTCTCGACCTGCTCGGTCTCGCCCTTGCGCATCAGGCCGTGGTCGACGTAGACGCAGGTGAGCTGGGAGCCGATGGCCTTCTGGACGAGGGCCGCGGCGACCGCGGAGTCCACACCGCCGGAGAGGCCGCAGATGGCGCGCTTGTCGCCGACCTGCTCGCGGATGAGGGCGATCTGCTCCTCGACCACGTTGGTGGTGGTCCAGTTCGGCTCGATGCCCGCGCCGCGGTAGAGGAAGTGCTCCAGGACCTGCTGGCCGTGGGTCGAGTGCATGACCTCCGGGTGGTACTGCACCCCGTACAGCTTCTTCTCGTCGTTCTCGAAGGCGGCGACCGGGACCACGTCGGTGGAGGCGGTGACGGTGAAGCCCTCGGGCGCGGCGGAACAGGCGTCGCCGTGCGACATCCAGACCGGCTGCTCGGTGGGCGTGCCCTCGAAGAGCGTCGAGCCCGCCTTCGTGACGTGCAGCGGGGTGCGGCCGTACTCACGCGCGCCGTTGTCGTCGACCGTGCCGCCCAGGGTGGTCGCCATCAGCTGGAAGCCGTAGCACATGCCGAAGACCGGGACCCCGGCCTCGAAGAGCGAGCGGTCCAGGGAGGGGGCGCCCTCCGCGTAGACCGACGACGGGCCGCCGGAGAGGATGATCGCGCGGGGGTTCTTCGCCAGCATCTCCGCCACCGGCATGGTGGACGGGACGATCTCGCTGTAGACCCGGGCCTCACGGACGCGGCGGGCGATGAGCTGGGCGTACTGCGCGCCGAAGTCGACGACGAGGACCACGTCGGCCGTGGTGTCGGGGGCGGCGGGGGGTGCTGCTGGCACGGGGCGGCCTTCCGGCGGTGGTGAAGGGGGTCGGTTCTTCCGATTCTACCGGCCGTACGTGAACCCTCCGCCGGGTCGGCCACGAGGGCCCACGTCTCACGATCCGGGCCCCGTTTTGCCGGGCCCGCCGGGCCGGGGCCATACTGTGCCCCATGCGTCAGCACACGACCTTCGTCTTTACCTATGGCATCCGGCCCGCCGGCTGCCATGGTCGTGCTGCTTGAGCTACTGACAAGCAACGTTCCAGGCGCCCCGGGCCATCAGGCCCGGGGCGTTCTGCGTATCCGGGCCCGTTGCCCCGGGGTGGCCTCCGACCCACCAGGAGTCACCACCATGAGCAGCACCACCACCAGCCCCGCCATCAGCACCACCACCAGCCCCGCCGGAAGCACCGCCACCACCCCCGCCGAGCAGACCGGCGCCCGCACCGACGAGGCCGCCGCCCTGATCGGCGGCGCCCGGGAGCGCATCGACACCCTCGACGACCGGATCATCGGCCTCGTCCAGGAACGGATGGCCGTCTCGGCGGTCATCCAGGAGGCCCGGATCACCTCCGGCGGCCGCCGGGTCAACCTCTCCCGCGAGACGGCCGTGCTCGGCCACTACAGGGACGCGCTGGGCAAGCCGGGTACCGCTCTGGCGATGACCCTGCTGGAGCTGTGCCGCGGCCGGGTGTGACCCACGGGACGGCGGCCGCAGGACCGTATCTGCGTTCGGTGCCCGTCTCACCCGTACGGCGCGTGACCGGGACCGGCGTGCCTTCGTTGGTCCCGGTGTCCGTGCCAACCAGGGGCGGCATCGGTAGAAAACCACGCGTGGCTCCGCCGGGACGTGTGACGTACTGCAGGTACGTCGTGGGACCACATCCCGGCGCCAGTGACCGGTCCGCAGGGGACAGCAGCCCGGTCACCCCATGTGCGGCCGATCCCGGGGACGCCCGGATCGGCCGCATCGGAACGTACCGGGCGGAGGCCTTGTTCCCCTCCTCCGCCCCCGGCCGGATCTCCCTCCGGCCGCCCAGGTCAGGTCCCCCGTCGGCCGCCCAGGTCAGGTCCCCCTCCGCCCTCCGCCCTCCGCCCTCCGTCAGGCGTGCCGCGCCGCAGCCCGTCGCCGTGCGGCCGTGAACAGCAGCAGGCCCGCCGCCAGCGCCGCGGCAGCCGTGCCCGAGGCGACCAGGGCGGCCGATCCCGTCGAGGCGAGGCCGCCCCCGCCGCCGGAGCCGCCCGTAGTGCCCGCCGAGCCGCTGCCCGACGTGGCGGACGAGGCGGACTCCGAGGGTCCGGTGGTGCCGGACGGGCTCTCCTCCGGGTCCGGGGCCGAGGTCGGCGGGGTGGACGGTTCGCCGGAGCCGCCGTCGGTGCCGCCCGTCGTACCGCCGGAGTCGGCGCCCTCGCCCTCACCGTTCACGATCAGGTACGCGGTGTTGTTGGCCGGCTCCGGGTCGAACGGCAGCTTCGGGTTCTGGAGCCAGGGGCCGCGGATGGTGACCGCGCCCTCCGCGCCGACCGAGCTCCGGTCGATCCGCAGCTCGAACGGCAGGTCCAGGCCGCCGCCGTCCAGCACGCTCATGGACGTGTCGCAGACGTAGCGCGGCGCGGGGCTCTTCTGGTCCTCGCGGTATCCGCCGCCCGCGGTCACCGCGCGGCAGCGGTCCGGCTTCGCCGTGACGGTCGTGCCCGGCGGGACGGTGAAGTCGACGGTGGCGACGGGCTCACCGGAGCGGAGGTAGCCGACCCAGGCCGGGCCATCGTTGCGGAAGCCGAAGTCCGCCGCCACGGTGGTGCCCTCGGCCCCGGCCACCTTGTCGCCGTACGCGACGAAGTCGGCCGTGTTCTCCGTACGGAAGTCCGCCTCGTGGAAGTTGTCCCAGGGGTCGAGGTCCCCGCCCCGGGCGGTCGCGCCCTTCGCGGGAGCCTTCACCGGCACCGCCTTCAGGACGGCGCCGGTGCCGCGCTCGGAGGGGGCGCCCGCGCGCTGTGCGGTGCGCTGGGCGGCGCTGTTCTCGTGGATGCTGTAGACGAACATGTCGTAGTAGGCGCGGTCGGTGACCTCGATGGTCAGCGGGGTCGCCAGGGTGTACGTCGCGCCCGCCTCGAAGGAGCCCTCGACCGAGCAGAGGGCGGTGGTCCAGCCGGGGCCCCGGGAGCCCGGGCCGCCCTCGGTGTACTCGCAGTTGGAGTAGCGCTCGGGGATGTCGAGGCCGCGGGAGTACACCAGGCCGAGGAGGACGCCGTCGGCGGCGCGGGTGCCCCGGTTGGCGAAGGTGATCGGGGCCTTCTGCCGGTCGCCCACGTTCGTCCGCTCCTTGAAGGGGAGCTCTTCCATGACCAGGTCGGCGCCGCCGACGGTGACCCGGGTGGTGAACGGGGTGAAGGTCGCGCCCTTCGACTGTCCGGTCACCCTGATCGTGCCGCTGTCGCCTTCCTCGCTGCCCTCGGCGGCGGTGAGGAGGAGGTCGTCGATGCCGCGGAGGCCGGGCCAGATCCCCTGGTCCGTGCAGACCGCCTTCGTACCGGCGACCTCGCAGTCCGAGGTGTCCTCCACCGCCACATCGGCGACGCCCGCGATGCCGCTGAGGTCGAAGGTGACGGTGAACTCCGTCTCGTAGTCCTCGTCCCCCTCGTCCGCGCCCGGGTTGTCGAGGGTGATCCCGAGCGTGGCGTGGAGCGGCTCGCCGCTCTCCGGGTACGGGTGCAGTGCGGTCTCGGCGGGGCCGCCGATGGCGAGCACCGGGAGGCCGGTGGCCTGCGCCGGGGCGGCCGCGCCCGCGAGCGAGGCCGCGGCCAGCAGACCTGCGGCGGCGAGAGAGCCCGCGGCGCGGCGCAGCGCGGCTCTCGGGGAGAAGCGTGTCATCGGGGACCTCTGGTGCGTGGGGGCGCTGTGTGACTGCTGTGAGGCAGTACGGGTTCGACCGCGCAGCTCCCCGAACAGTTGCCCGGTGAAAGATCACGGATTGGGTACGGGTGTGTTCCCCACGCCCTCGATGCCCGCCCCGGCCTCCGCCGTCCCCTTCGGCGGCACCACCGGAATCCCCAGGAACGGCAGCTTCAGCGCGCCGAACGCCTCCTTCGGCACGGCGGGCGCCAACGGCTCCACGGGGGCCAGTCGTTCGTACGCCGCGTCCTGCTCCGGACGCGGGTCCACCTCGCCCTTGTTGGGCCAGAAGGACATCGCGCGCTCCGCCTGGGCGGTGATGGTCAGCGAGGGGTTGACGCCCAGGTTGGCGGAGACCGCGGAGCCGTCGACGACGCTGATGCCGGGGTGGCCGTACAGGCGGTGGTACGGGTCGATGACGCCCTCCTCCGCGCTCGCGCCGATCGGGCAGCCGCCCAGGAAGTGAGCGGTGAGCGGGGTGCCCATCAGCTCGCCGACGTTGGAGCCGGCGAAGCCGTTGATCTCCTCGGCGAGGAGCGTGGCGCTGCGGGTGGCCTCGGGGATCTGGGTCGGGTTGGGCGCGCCGTGGCCCTGGCGGGCGGTGAGCAGGCCTTTGCCGATACCGCCCGGTTTGCGGTACGTCGTCAGGGAGTTGTCCAGCGACTGCATGACGAGCCCGATGATCGTGCGCTCGGACCAGTGGTGGTTGGAGAGCGAACGGACGGCGAGGGTGGGGTGCTTGACCATGTTGGCGAGCCAGCCGCGCACCCGGCGGCCGCCGTAGGGGACCTGGAGGATCGACATCGCGCCCATGGCGTTGGAGCCCTTGCCGTACCGCACCGGCTCGATGTGGGTGTTGCCGTCCGGGTGGATCGAGGAGGTGATCGCGACGCCCTGCGAGAAGTCGGCCTTCGCGATGCCGTGCTTCTTGCGGTAGCGGCGGTCGCTGGTCTGGGAGCCCACCAGCGCCTCGGAGTTGGTACGCGTCAGCTCCCCGAGCTTCGCGGAGAGCCGGGGCAGCAGGCCGCGGTCCCTCATCGTGTGCAGCAGGGTCTGGGTGCCGTACGTGCCCGCCGCGACGACCACCTTGCGGGCGCGCAGCTTCGTGGGCTTCGCCTTGCGGCGGCGGTCGGTGGGGACGGTGAGGACCCGGTAGCCGCCCTCGGGGTCGTCGGTGACGGCGACGACGGAGGTCATCGGGTGGATGACCGCTCCGGCCTTCTCGGCGAGGTGGAGGTAGTTCTCGTTGAGGGTGTTCTTCGCGCCGTGGCGGCACCCCGTCATGCACTCGCCGCACTCGGTGCAGGCCTTGCGGGCGGGTCCGGCGCCGCCGAAGTACGGGTCGGGGACCGTACCGCCGGGCTTGGCCTTGGCCGTGCCGTCGGCGTCCTTGCCGTCGCCGAAGAAGACGCCGACCGGGGCCAGGTGGAAGGTGTCGCCGACGCCCATCGCCTCGGCGGCGGCCTTGAGGTGGATGTCGGAGGGGGTCATGGTCGGGTTGAGGCGGACCCCGAGCATCCGGCGGGCCTGGTCGTAGTACGGCTTGAGCTCGTCCTGCCAGTCGGTGATGGAGGCCCACTGGCGGTCCTGGAAGAACGGGGCGGGCGGCACGTACAGCGTGTTGGCGTAGTTGAGCGAGCCGCCGCCGACCCCGGCGCCCGCGAGCACCATGACGTTGCCGAGCAGGTGGACGCGCTGGATGCCGAAGAGCCCGAGCGCGGGGGCCCAGAGGTAGTTCTTCAGGTCCCAGGAGGTCTTGGGGAGCGTGCCGGGGGTGAAGCGGCGGCCCGCCTCCAGGATGCCGACGCGGTACCCCTTCTCGGTCAGCCGGAGCGCCGAGACCGCGCCCCCGAAGCCCGAGCCGACGATCAGGACGTCGTAGTCGTACGCGGCGTCGTCCTCGGCCGGGACATGGCTCACGGGCTGTTTCTGGGCAGGGCTGTCCTGGGACATGGCGCTCCTCACTACGGAATCGGGGCGGAAGGGCAGGGACCGGCGACGGCGCTCAGCGCAGCCGGAACGCCTTCATCACCTTGAGGCTGCTCGTCATGAACGCGGCGTACTTCTCGTCGTCCATGCCGAAGGACGGGGCGAGCGGGATCAGCCGCTGCTGGGCGACGGTCTGGGCCTCGGTGTACTTGAGGATGCCCTCGGAGCCGTGCCGCCGGCCGAGGCCGGAGTCCTTCATGCCGCCCATCGGGGACTGGACGCTGCCGTAGGCGGGGGCGTACCCCTCGTTGATGTTGACGGTGCCGGTCCGCAGCCGGGCGGCGACCTCGTGGCCGCGCCTGGAGTCGGTGGTCCAGACGCTGGAGTTGAGGCCGTACGGGGTGGCGTTGGCCTCCGCGATGACCTCGTCCTCGTCGCTGAAGCGGTAGATGGCGACGACCGGGCCGAAGGTCTCCTCGGTGCAGACGGCCATCGGCGCCTCGACGCCGTCCAGGATGGTCGGCTCGTAAAAGAGCGGGCCGATGTCGGGGCGCGCGACCCCGCCCGCGACGAGCGTGGCGCCCTTCTCGACGGCCTCGGCGACATGCCGGGTCACCGTCTCCAGCTGGCGTTCCCCGACGAGGGAACCCATGTCGGCGCCGTACGCGAGGGAGGTGCCGAGCCGCATGGCCTTGGTCCGGGTGGCGAACCGCTCCACGAAGTCGTCGGCGATGGACTCGTGGACGTACAGCCGCTCGATGGAGATGCAGAGCTGTCCCGCGGAGGAGAAGCAGGCGCGGACGGCGCCCGCGGCGGCCTTCTCCACGTCGGCGTCCTTCAGGACGAGCATGGCGTTCTTGCCGCCGAGCTCCAGCGATACCCCGACCAGCCGGGAGGCCGCGCCGATCGCGACCTCGCGGCCGGTGCGGGTGGAGCCGGTGAAGGAGACGTAGTCGGCGCGGCTGACCACCTCGGGGCCGACGACGGGTCCCTCGCCGAGCACGATCTGGAAGACCTCGGCGGGCAGTCCGGCCTCGATGAGCAGGTCACGGGCCCACAGGGCGGTGAGCGCGGTCTCCGTGTCGGGCTTCATCACGACGGCGTTGCCGGAGACGAACGCGGGCAGCGCGTCGCCCACGGACAGCTCGAAGGGGTAGTTCCACGGGGCGATCTGGCCGATGACCCCGCGCGGCTGGCGCAATTCGGTGACCTTGGTGAGGGTCGGGACGACCCCGGTGTGGCGGCGCGGCTTGAGGTAGGCGGCGGCCTTGCGCCCGTAGTGGCGGGCGGCGACGGCGACGGCCTGCACCTCCTCGTGGGCGTGCAGGCGGGCCTTGCCGGTCTCCAGCTGGATGAGGTCGAGGACCTCGGACTGGCGGCTGAGGACCAGGTCGTGGAAGCGCAGCAGGATCGCGGCCCGCTGCCGTACGGGGGTGGCGGCCCAGGCGGGCTGGGCGGCGCGGGCCCGGTCGAAGGCGGTGGCGACGTCCTCGGGGGTGGACTCGGGCAGATCGGCCAGCTTCTCCCCGGTGAACGGCGTGTGGTTGGCCGTGCGGCCCGATCCGACGACGCCGCGGACCAGCTGGGCGATCACCTCGGGGGTGACCACATCGGCGGCGGTGCGCACGCCGGCGGGGGCGACCGCGACGGGGTTCGTACCGAGAGGGGCGTCAGGGGCCTGCGAGTCCGTCATGAGGCCGAGAGTATGTCCAGCCGCACCCTTTGGGTACCCGTCGGTAACAGTTTTTCACAGGACCCGCCACCCGCCCGGGACCACCGGCGCGACCGAGCCAGTGATCGCTGGCGGCATAACCGCTGATCAGTGGCGTTCCGGCGGACCGGGCACCCGTGGTCCGCCCGCCGCGCTCAGGAATCATGAATTTTCAGCCCCCCCGGTGACCTCGGTGAAGATCGTGGCCCCGTCCTTCACAGCCTGCCCCTTGGCGGGCATCCGCACCCGCACGTGCCAGTAGGGGTCGGAGGGGCTCTTGCCGGGGATCAGGAGCTCGTGGAAGCGGTAGCGCACCGGGTCGTCGTCGGAGGAGGAGGCGTACGGGATGTAGTCCGTGATCATCTCGACGGCCGGGCGCCCCTGGTGCGTGACCTTCTTGTACGTGACGGAGGCGTCCTCCATCTGCGTGGTGTCGGCCCCGCCCTTCGGTTAGTACACCTTGCGGGCCGCCGCGTCGGCGCCGGGGTTGTCGTCCTCCTGCACGCGCTTGTACTCCCTGGGCACCGCCCCGCCCGCCAGGCCGAACTGCGCGGCCCGGTTGCGGTGCAGCACCGGCGGCACCCACTTGCTGCCGCCGCCCTCCCTCGTGGCGAAGGGTTCCGTGGTGCGGGCCGGGGCGGCGATCTCCTGGAGGATGCGCCGGACCTCGGCGGCGGGCGGCCGGGCCGCCGGGTCCTTGCGGAGCAGCCGCATCACGAGCAGCCCGAAGGCGCCCGTGGCCCGGGCGGGCATCTGCGGTTCGGCGGAGAGCACGGCCTGGAGGGTGGCGGGGGTGCTGGAGCGGCGGTAAGGGGACATCCCCTCCACCGCCGCGTACAGCACGACCCCGAGCGACCAGAGGTCGGAGGCGGGGCCGGGGTGCTGGCCGAGGACCCGCTCCGGCGAGATGTACTCCGGCGAGCCGACGAACGCCCCCGTCTCCGTCAGCCGCTGCTCCCCCTCCACCTGGGCGATCCCGAAGTCGGTCAGGACGACCCGGTCGGCGGTGCCGAGCAGCACGTTGTCCGGCTTGACGTCCCGGTGCAGGACCCCCGCGTTGTGGGCGGCGGCCAGCGCGTCGAGGACGGCGAGACCGATCCTGGCGGCCTCCCGGGTGTCCAGGATGCCTTCCTGGAGGCGGTCGCCGAGCGACTGGCCGCGCACCAGCTCCATGACGATCCAGGGCCGCCGGCTCCCGGTGGGGCCTGCGGTGTCGGTGGCCGGAGTTCGTAGCTGGTGGGCTCGTTCGCCCGTCCCCCGTCGGTGCTCATGCGCCCCATCCTGGTTCACGCCGGGGGGGCGCGCACCACCGAGGCCGGTCAGCGGATGCAGAGCCGTGACGTACGGGAGATCCCGCCGTCGCTCAGTCCGTCGCTCAGTTCTGCGCGCCCGGCGCCCGCCAGCTGCGCAGCATGATGTCGAACTTCTCGCGGCTGGCCTCCCAGCCCTCCTGCGGGGCGGTCAGATACAGGGCGTACTCCGGGCCGCCGGACCCCCCGTAGTACATCTGGTCGATCCCGTGCCGGGGTCCCGCGTGGTCCTGGGTCTCGTGCCAGGTGAACTCCCAGAGGGAGCCGGGCCGGTCGCGGAAGATGTTCTTCTCCAGCCTGATCCGCTGGTAGCCAGGCAGCCGGTCAGCCAGCTGCTCCTCCATGTTCTGCATGTGCAGATACGGATGGTCGAAGTCCGGGTCCGGGTCGACGCTGATCCGGATGCGGTGGGCCCCGCCGTCCGGGGTGTAGTCGATCTGCCCCTCGTTCACCTCGCGCGTCCAGTCCTTCGGTACGACGAGGCTGAAGCCCGCAGGGTCCTCGACCCGGCGCCAGCCGTCGGGTATCTCCGGCGCGGGGCCGGGGTCGGTGGCGGTGGGCGGCGGGGTGGTCCGGGGCGCGGTGGACGTGGGGGGCGTGGTGGTCGTCCGGCCGTCGGCCGACGCGCCCTGCCCGTACTTCATCGCGGCCAGTCCGCCCGCGCCGCCGAGGACCGCCGCCGCGACGACCACGACGAGCACCGTGCGCCACCGCCGGGAGCCGGCACGCCGGGTGACGGGGGCGGAGGGGCGGCCCGCGACGGGGGCGGCCGGAGCCGGAGTGGAGGGGACCGTTCCGGGGAGCCGGGCCGTGGAGCCGTCCGGGCCGGCGTACGCGAACCGGTCCTCCTCCGGCACCCGTTGGGTCGGCACGTGCGCCTGCGCCGAACGCGGCTCCCGGCCCTCCATGGCGTCCAGCAGCATCTGCTCGGTGTCGGCGGCCGTGGGCCGGTCAGCCGGGTCCTTGCGGAGCAGCGCGGTGATGACGGGGCCGAGGGGACCGGCGTTGACGGGCGGCGGCGGTTCCTCGGTGACGACGGCCTGCATGGTGGAGATCGGCGACGTACGGCGGAACGGCGAGCGCCCCTCCACCGCGGTGTACAGGGTCGCGCCCAGGGACCAGAGGTCGGAGGCGGGGCCGGGATCGCCGCCGCGTACCCGTTCGGGCGCCAGATAGTCGATGGAGCCGACCAGTTCACCGGTCCGCGTGATCGTGGAGTCGCCCTCGATCGCGGCGATCCCGAAGTCGGTGAGGAGCACCTGTCCGCTCCGGGCCAGCAGGACGTTGCCGGGCTTGACGTCGCGGTGCAGCACCCCGGCGCTGTGGGCGGCGCGCAGCGCGCTCAGGACGTGGAGGCCGATCCTGGCCGCCTCGCGCGGGGCGATGTCGCCCTTCTCCTTGGCCTCGTCGGCGAGCGATGGCCCGTCGACGTACTGCATGACGATCCAGGGGCGCTTGTCGTACTCGATCACATCGTGGACGGTGACGACGCCGGGGTGGGTGATGCGGGCGGCGGCGCGCGCCTCCTTCTGGGTGCGGGCGTGCAGCACGAGCCGGTCGGCCTCGGCGACGTACAGCCCGGCGGTCAGCTCCTTGACGGCGACCGTGCGGTGGAGCACCTCGTCATGGGCGCGCCAGACCTTGCCCATGCCGCCGCGGCCCAGCACCTCGCCCAGCCGGTAACGCCCCGCCAGCACCAGTCCCGCAGCCGTGCCCTGTGATCGATCCACGTGTGTCCCCGCCCCCGTTCCTCAGCTTGCCAGATTACGGAGCGCGGGCGGCGGGGCGGAACGGGGGATCGCCCACGAGACCGCACTGTGATGGTTGTCGGCACCGGACAACGGCCCTGGCCACCTGGCTCCGGTGACGTGCGGTCAGGGAACCCGGACGGTCAGGCGTTCACCCGGTAGGAGGCGATGGCCTGCTGGTAGATCTCGGTGACCTTGTCGCGCTCGTCCTCCGGGCCGATGACCTGGACGATGTGGTAGCGGCCGTCGACGATCATGGCGAGATTGCGGACGTAGACCTCGCGGCCACCGCTCTCCTGCCAGGTGAACTGCCCCTCGGCCATGGCCTGCCGACCCACGTCGACCCGGCGCAGCCCGGAGGAGGTGGCCCAGCTGGAGTCCCGGAACGGCTGGAGTTCGAGCTGCTTGACGCGCTGGTAGTCCAGCGGGTCGCCGCCCGCCGCCTTCACGGAGTCCCGGCCGGGCACGACGAGGAGCGTGAACCCGTCGCTGCTGTACCGGATCTGACGGTCCGTGTTGGCGGGGCTGCGCTGCCAGTCCTTCGGTACGCCGACCTCGAAGCCCTCCGCGTCCTTGCGGAGCACGTAACCGGAGGGGAGCGCGACGGCGGAGCGGCTGGTCTGCGGCTGCTGGGAGCCGGGGTCGGTGCTCGCCTCCTCGGAGGGCGCGGGCGAGCCGGAGGCGGCGGGGGGCGGCGGTGCGGCGGAGCCCGTGGACCGCCCGGGCGCGCCCTGCTGGGTCCCCTGCTCCTGCTTCGGCATGAACAGGAAGGCGTACGTGATGGCCGCGGCCATCAGCAGCAGGATCAGGATCAGCAGCAGCCGGCCGAGGTGGCGCGGGGAGCGCCCGTCGCGCGGCCGGGCGGGCTCGCGCAGCACCCGGGGGCCCTTGGGCTCGCGCGGGGCGCGGGACGGGCGGGGCTCCCAGGCGTCGACGGGATGAGCGCGGCCCTGGTCGGGACCCGGGGGCAGCAGCGACTCGTGGCGCGGCGGTGGCTGCCGCAGGTCGTGGCGTTCGGCGGCGCGCTGCTTCTCCTGCTGCTGCCGCTGCCGCTTGCCCTGCCGGTGGCGGCCGTGCGCGGAACCTCCGCCGAACCGGCCCCGGCGCCTGCGGACCAGCTCGCCCCGGCGGCGTACGACGGGGAGCCGGGTGGCGTCGGGCGCGGGCAGCGGGACGACGTCGGCGCCCGCCTCGGGCTCGGGGGCGGACCGCACGAGCGAGCGCAGCCAGCCGCGCAGCTCCTCGAAGTCCGGCCGCTCGGTGGGGTCCTGGCGCAGCAGCGACTCGACGACGGGCCGCAGCGCGCCGCACTCCTCGGCGAAGGCGGGCGGCTCGGCGCAGACCATCTGCACCAGCTCGGCCGCGCTCTCCTCGGGGTAGGGGGCGTGGCCCTGGACCGCGCGGTAGAGCAGGGCGCCGAGCGCCCACAGGTCGGTGGAGGGGCCGATGGGCGGGGCCAGCTGCCAGTTGTCGTGGACGGGACCGGCCTGTTCGGGCGCCCAGCGCTCGGTGACGGGCCCGACGACCGCGATCCGGGCCTGCCGGGCGCGCTCGGCGGCGAGCGGGGTCGCGGGGCCCCGGTAGACGGCGGTCCTACGGCTGCCCGCGACGGCCTCCTCCCAGGTGCTGGAGGGGGTCCGCTCGGCGGGGAGGCGGGTGGCGGGGGCGATGGCCGCCTGGCCGGGGCGGCGGGAGTCGGCGCGCAGCGCGTCCGCGCCGGAGCCACCCGCGGGGACGGAGCGCCCGGAGCCGGGGCCGTCGTCCCAGGTGCCGGCGAGGTGGACGCGGCGGGGCGGGCGGGGGCCCTCGTCGTCGTCCTCGTCATCGTCGTCGTAGGGGTCCTCGGGCGGGCTGCCCCAGGGGCCGGTGAGGCGGGGGCCGGGGAGTCCGGCGGAGGCGGGGCCGGGCTCGGTGGCAGCGGGGCCGTGGGCGTCGGGGCCCGGTTCGAAGGCGTCGGGCTCGGGGCGCGGCGGGGGGAGGATGCCGGTCGCGTCCTCGTCCGTGCCGGGCGCCTCCTTGGAGAGGTTCGTCGGGGCGCTCCCGGCCGCCTGCTGACGGTCCTCGGTGACCCGGGCGGCGGCGCGCGCCCCGGCCCGGTAGGCGGCGATCGCCCCGGCGCGAGCGGCCCGCAGCTGGGCGGCGCTCGCGGCGCCGGGCTCGGCGGGGGGCCGGGGGGCCGGGGTGTAGGGCACGGCGGGCGTGGCGGGACGCGGCACGAGCTCCTGGCCACCGGGGGTGCCGTACGCCTCCGGAGTCCCGGGGGCCTCGGGCGCCGGCCCGTCTCCCCGGCCCGGGCGGTAGGCGTCGTTCTGCGACGGCTGGGCCCGCACATACGGCGGTACGAGCGGGAGTTCCTGGCTGTCGTACGCCTCGGCCGGGGGGAGGGAGTATGCGCCACGGCCCTCCGGCGTGCCGGGCCGAGCGCCCGGCAGCTCATCGGGCTCGTCGGCGTCGACCGCCTCGACGACCGGTATCCCGAGCGTGTCGTCGGCCCCGCCGATCCCGGGCGCCTCGTAGGACCCGGGTGTCTCGTAGGACCCGGCAGCTTCATGGGCCCCGGGCGCCTCGTACGCCGGCTCGTCGTCGGGCAGCGGCTCGGGGGCGTACCCGCAGAGCGCCTCCTCGGCGGCGCCCGCCGCGAGGCCGGTGAGCATCACACGGCCGTCGTCGCAGACCAGGACCGTGCGGGCGGTGATGTTGCGGTGGGTCCAGCCGTGCGCGTGGAGCACCCGCAGGGCGGTGAGGACGTCGGAGCCGATCTCGGCGGCCCGGTAGGGGTTCAGGGGGCGTTCGGCGAGGAGGGCGGCGAGCGGGCGGGCCGCGACGAGCTCGCTGACTATCCAGAGCGAACCGGCCTCGGCGAACACGTCGAAGACCTGGTCGAGCCGGGGGTGGTCGGGCACCTGGGCGGCGGCCTGCGCGGCCTCGATCGCCCGCCGGACCGCGGGGTCCGTACTACGGCGCACCGCCCGCCCGGTGGTGCGTCCGCCGACCGGCGCCCGGCCGTCGGCGTCGAGCACCTCGGCGTCCACGATCTCCGGCAACGGCACCTGGCGGACCAGGACTTCCTGACCGCTGTATGTGTCAAACGCCCGGGTCTCGACCAGTTCGTACCCGTCGGACGGGGGCAGCGGCAGGCGGTAGCGGTCGGCAAGCACCCGACCCGCGTAGTCGTCCACGACGCCTCCCCAGAGCGCGCTGTTCCCCCGGTCATCGAACCGTGCATATCAGTCAGTTGTGGTCATTCGGCGGGCAATTGACCCACTGTTCCGGCTGCGTACGGTCTCCGTCGTCTTACGATACGTGGCAACGCGCGCCGACGGGCCAGGTCGCACCAACCCGGCCCGCCCAATACGTCCCGCGCGGCTCGCCGACGCTCACTTCGTGGGCGTGAAGGTGGCGAACGCCGTCTCGCGCAGCGTGCGGCACGCGTCGCCGTCCCACTCGTCGACCTTGCAGCTGATCATGATCGAGTAGCCGCGCTGGGCGTCCACCTTGAAGCCGCGGTTGAGCACCCGGACCCGGACGCCGTTGTGGCTGCGCTCGAACGTCCAGTCGGCGACGGTCGGATAGCCGTTGTACTCGACCTTCTTTATGCCGATGTGCTTGTAGTTGTCGCTGAGGAGCCTGACGCTGGCGACCGCCCCGCTCCAGGCGGCGGCCGCGTCGTCCTTGGGCGAGCCGTTGAAGTCGACCTGGACCCGGGGGAAGGCGCCGCGCTCGGCGTTGTAGATGCCGCCGGAGTTGGTGCCCGCTATGGCCGTGCGCCGGAAGGTGTCCGGCATCCCCATGGTGAAGTGGAAGCGGTCGTCGGCGACCTTCTTGTACCCGGCGGGCAGGGATCCGTCGGCCGGGTCGTCGGTCTCCGGGTCGTCCGTACCGGGGTCGTCCGTCTTCGGGTCGTCTCCCGACGGGTCGCCGGACGGGTCGTCGGGCACCTTGCCGTCCTCGGTGCCCTGCCCCTCCTTCTGGCCGCCCTCGGAGTCCCCGCCCTTGCTGTCGCCCTCGCCGTCGGACCCGCCCGCCGCGGCTCCGGCGGAGGCGGTGGTGTCGCCCTTGCCGTTACCGGCGTTGGCCTTGTCGTCGCCGTCGCCGAGGGTGAGCGCGAGGACGGTGCCGAGGATCGCCAGCACGACGACGCCCGCGATGATCGCGAGGGTGCGGCGCGGCACGACATCGGTGATCGAGGCGCGGGGGGTGGACGGTGAGGTCGGAGGCCGCTGCGGGGGTACCGCCGCGCCGGACGCGGCCCCGGAACCCGCCGGCGTCGCCGCCGAACCGGGGCCGGCGGCCAGAGCGGTGGTGACCGCCGGGCCGGAGGCCTTCGCGGCCTTGCCGCCCGGGGTGCCGGGGGGCGTGGCGGGCTTGGGCGGAGCGGCCGGGGAGCCGGTCGCGGCGGAGGCCTGAGAGGCCTGGGAAGCAGGGGCTTGGGCGGCGGAGGCCGGGGCCGCCGAGGCAGCCGCCGCACCGGCCGCGCCGGCTGCGAGACCGGCCGCCTTGGCGCCCCGTACGGAACGGAGCGCTCCGCGCAGCCGGTCGCGGGTGCCCTCACCGGAGCCGGACTCGCTCGGCGCGGCGGTGGCCTGCTTCGGCGGCTTGGCGGTCTTCGCCGCCTTCGCGAGCCGGCCCGCGCCCGGTTCGGCGTCGGCCGGGACCACCGGCAGGGCCATGACCTGCGTGGAGTCGGCCGGCGGGACCTCAGGAGCGTTGATCACCTTGTTGAGCAGCGCCCGGGCCGCGCGGTCGTCGAGCCGCTGGTCGGGGTCGCGGGCGAGGAGCCCGTAGATGACCTCGGTCAGCGGGCCCGCGTTCTTCGGCGGGTCGAGCGGCTCGGTCATCACGGCCGTCAGGGTGGCGATGGCGGAGCCCTTGTCGTACGGCGGGCAGCCCTCGACGCTCGCGTACAGCAGTCCGCCGAGCGACCACAGGTCGGCGGGCGGTCCGGGCTTGTGACCGCGGGCGCGCTCCGGCGAGATGTACGAGGGGGCGCCGACGAGCATGCCGGTGGAGGTGACCGAGGGGTCGCCCTCCACCTGGGCGATGCCGAAGTCGGTGAGCACGACCCGGCCGTCCTCGGCGATCAGCACGTTGGACGGCTTCACATCGCGGTGCAGGATGCCCTCGCGGTGCGCCGAGCGCAGCACGTCGAGGATGGCGAGCCCGACCTCGGCGGCCCGCTTCGGCGTCAGGGTGCCGTCCTCGCGGATCGCTTCGGCGAGCGACTTGCCCTCGATCAGCTCCATCACGATCCACGGGCGGTCGTCCTCGTCGACCACGTCGTAGACGGTCACCGCGCCGTTGTTGCGGATCCGTGCGATCGCCTTGGCCTCACGCAGCGTGCGCGTGATCAGCCGGCGCTTCTCGTCCTCGTCGATGGCGCCCGGGAACCGCAGTTCCTTCACCGCCACCGTGCGGCCGAGGGTTTCGTCGTCGGCGCGCCAGACCGTACCCATGCCGCCCCGGCCGAGCACTCCCCCGAGCCGGTAGCGCCCCGCGAGGAGACGACCGTTCTTGTCCCCTTGGGGCTCCCGCGCCTGCTCCGCCTCCGACATGCGTCCCCTCTGCGATCAACCCGCCCTGGCAGAGCGTTCATTGTCCCTCACCCCGGGACCGGTCCTGGTGCCGGGTCCGGGGTCCGCCGCGATACGAGCCGGAGAGGGAATATCCCACAGCCTCCTACCAACCGGGCCTCCCCGTCCAGCGCCGGCCGGGCGGCCACCGCCGCGGGACCGGGCTCCTCCCCCTCAACTGGCCCGGACGTGAAGGGCGGTGGCCTGCTGGGTGAAAGCCGACCGACCAGGGCCTAGATCGGCACGATGTCCGGTGCGCCGAGCCGGGCCGCGTCCGCCGTGAGGTCGTCGGGCTGCCGCTGCGACTCGCGCTCGGCCTCCACCCGCTTCTCGTAGTGCTCGACCTCCCGGTCGATCTGGCCTTCGTCCCAGCCCAGCACCGGAGCCATCAGCTCCGCGCAGAGGCGGGCGCTGCGGGTGCCCCGGTCGAAGGTCTCGATGGAGATCCGGGTGCGCCGGGTGAGGACGTCGTCCAGGTGCCGGGCGCCCTCGTGGGAGGCCGCGTAGACGATCTCGGCGCGGAGATAGTCGTCGGCGGCGGGCAGCGGTTCACCCAGGGTGGGGTCGGCCAGGATCAGTTCCAGAATTTCTTCCGTCATTGAGCCGTACCGGTTGAGCAGATGCTCCACCCGGACGACATGGAGGCCGGTCCGATCGGCGATCCGGGCCCGCGCGTTCCACAGGGCCTTGTATCCCTCGGCGCCCAGCAGCGGGGTGTCCTCGGTGACGCAGGCGGCGACCCGCTGGTCGAGCCCGTGCACCGCCTCGTCCACCGCGTCCTTGGCCATCACCCGGTACGTCGTGTACTTGCCGCCCGCCACGACGACGAGGCCGGGGGCGGGGTGGGCGACGGTGTGCTCACGCGACAGCTTGCTGGTGGCGTCCGACTCACCGGCCAGCAGCGGGCGCAGCCCGGCGTAGACGCCTTGGACGTCGTCCCTGGTCAGGGGGGTGTTGAGGACGGAGTTCACGTGTTCGAGCAGGTAGTCGATATCGGCGCTGGAGGCGGCCGGGTGGGCCTTGTCCAGGTCCCAGTCGGTGTCCGTGGTGCCGATGATCCAGTGCCGGCCCCAGGGGATCACGAAGAGGACGGACTTCTCGGTGCGCAGGATGAGGCCGGTGGAGGAGTGGATGCGGTCCTTGGGGACGACGAGGTGGATGCCCTTGGAGGCCCGGACGTGGAACTGTCCGCGCTCGTTGATGAGCCCCTGGGTGTCGTCGGTCCACACGCCGGTCGCGTTGACGACCTGCTTGGCCCGGACCTCGTACTCCTTGCCGCCCTCGACGTCCTGCACGAGCGCGCCCACCACCCGCTCGCCCTCGCGGAGGAAGCCGATGACCCGGGCGCGGTTGGCGACCTGGGCCCCGTAGGAGGCGGCGGTGCGGACCAGCTCGGTGACGAAGCGGGCGTCGTCCATCTGGGCGTCGTAATACTGCAGGGCGCCGACCAGGGCGTCCTTCTTCAGCGCGGGGGCGACGCGCAGGGCGTGCTTGCGGGTGAGGTGGCGGTGGACGGGGAGGCCCCGGCCGTGGCCCGAGGAGACCGACATCGCGTCGTACAGCGCGACGCCGGATCCGGCGTAGAACCGCTCCCAGCCCTTGTGCTGCAACGGGTAGAGGAAGGGCACCGGCTTCACCAGATGCGGGGCGAGCCGCTCAAGGAGCAGCCCGCGCTCCTTCAGGGCCTCGCGCACCAGGGCGAAGTCCAGCATCTCCAGATAGCGCAGCCCCCCGTGGATCAGCTTGCTCGACCTGCTGGATGTGCCGGACGCCCAGTCGCGCGCCTCGACCAGGCCGGTCGAGAGTCCTCTGGTGGCGGCGTCCAGCGCCGTGCCCGCGCCGACGACGCCCGCCCCGACGACCAGCACGTCCAGTTCGCGCTCGGCCATGGCGGCGAGCGCGGCGGTGCGCTCGGCGGGTCCCAGTGTCGCTGTCCTCACTGCTGCCTCCCGGTGGATCGGGGTGGTCGGACACGGGAGTGCCACCCGGCCGAGGGGCCGGCCGCCCGTGTCCACCCCTCGATTCTGTCCGCGCTCCCCGACTTCAGCCACCGCCTGTGGACAACACCCGGACGACAGGCGTCACGCAATGCGACATATAGGTCATATTTACGCCTATTCTGACATTGCACTGTCCACAGCAGTTGCGAAAAACGTTCTCCGGTCTTAGGGAAGGCGGCCTTCGACATGCCCGCAGACCTCGCCGTCATCGGACTCGGCCATGGCGGCCTCCCTCTCGTGCAGGCCGCCGTGGCCGCCGGGATCGACACCGTCGGCTACGACACCGACCCCCGCTCCTGCGCGGAGCTGCGCGCGGGCCGCACCCCCGTCGAGGGCTCCCTCACCGCGTCCGAGATCCGCCGCATGCTCTCCGGCGGTTTCCGCCCCACCACCAGCGCCGCCGAGCTGGGCCGGGTCCGTACCGCCGTGATCTGCTCCCCCACCCCCCTCGGCCCCGACCGCACCGTCGACCTCACCGCCCTCGGCGACGCCGCCCGCGCCCTGGCCGCCCGGCTGCGCCCGCACACCACCGTGGTGCTGGAGTCCGCCGTCCCGCCCGGCACCACCGAGAACTTCCTGCGCCCCCTGCTCGAAGAGGGCTCCGGGCTCACCGCAGGACGCGACTTCCACCTCGCCTGCTCCCCCAGCCGGCTCGACCCCGGCAACCGCACCCACACCTACGCCTCCACCCCCAAGGTCATCGGCGGCCTCACCTCCGCCTGCACCGAGTCGGCCGCCGCCTTCTACGGACGTCTCACCGACAAGGTCGTACGGGCCCGGGGGCCGCGCGAGGCCGAGATGACGAAGGTGCTGGAGACCAACTTCCGGCACGTCAACATCGCGCTGGTCAACGAGATGGCGGTGGCCTGCCACGACCTGGGCGTCGACCTGTGGGACGTCATCCGGTGCGCCGAGACCAAGCCCTTCGGCTTCCAGCCCTTCCGCCCCGGCCCCGGCGTCGGCGGCCACGGCGTCCCGGTGGACCCGGGCTGCCTCCCGTACAGCAGCCGCACGCCCGGCCACCCGCTGCGGATGGTCTCGCTGGCGCAGGAGATCAACGACCGGATGCCCAGCTACGTCATCCGGCGCTGCGCCACCCTGCTGAACGAGCACGGCAAGTCCGTCCGGGGCGCCCGCGTCCTGCTGCTCGGCGTCACCTACAAGCCGGACAGCGCCGACCAGGAGGCCGCGCCCGCCCGGGAGATCGCCACCCGGCTGATGGACATGGGCGCCCAGATCGGCTACCACGACCCGCACGTCCTGGACTGGCGGGTGCGCGAACTCCCCGTCCCGCGCGCCGACTCGCTGTACGAGGCGGCAGCGGCGGCCGACCTGACCGTACTGCTCCAGCAGCACCGCACGTACGACCTCCAGGGGCTCGCGGTCAAGGCGCAGCTCCTCCTGGACACCCGGGGCGCGACTCCGGCGGGGGCGGCACACCGGCTCTGACGGCGGACAACTGGCCATCAACACAGGTGCATATCGGCCACCGGATAGCTAGTGACCAATTTGGGTGCGTACTGCTACCGTGCGGCGTCACAGAGCGCACACGTGTTCGCGTCAAGAACCGCAGCTGCGCATTTCGCCCCAGGGGGAGAGCCACCGTGAGCCAGCCCGTGCAGCCGCCGAACCAGCCCCAGCAGCCGTACGGCGGCCAGCCCGCAGACGGCAATCCGTACGCGGCCGGACCGGGCGCCGCCACCCCCGCCGCCCCGACGGGCAACCCGTACGGCGACCAGCCCCCGGCCCCCACCGGCAACCCCTACGGCGACCAGCCCCCCGCGTCCACCGGCAACCCTTACGGCAACCAGCCCCCCGCCTCCACCGGCAACCCCTTCGGGAACCCGCAGGGCCAGCCCGCCCCGTTCGGCGGCGGCGCCCCCTTCGCCCCCACTCCCCCGGCCTCCCCGGTCCGCAACGGCCTCGCCCTCGGTGTGCTGGTCGCCTTCGGCGCGGCGGTCGTCGCGTCCATCGTGTACGGCGTACTCCTGGGGTCGATCGAGCGCGAGTTCGGTTACGCGGCGATCGGCGTCGGCTTCCTGGTCGGCTTCGCGGCGGCCAAGCTCGGCGGCGCCAACCCGGTGACCATCGCTGCGGCGGCCGTCTTCTCGGTCGGCGCCGTCTACTTCGGCCAGCTCATCGGCTACGCGATGGTGATGGCGGACGCCGCCCAGGTCTCGTTCTCCGAGGTGTTCCTCGACCACTTCGACACCGTGACCCGGGTCTGGAAGGAAGACGCCGACTTCATGCGGTACGTCTTCATCGCCCTGGGCGCGATCGCCGCGATCGGCGGCGCCAAGAAGGCGAACTGACGCCTCGTAGTAAGAACACGGAAGGGCCCGGACCGTTCGACGGTCCGGGCCCTTCCCGTGTTGCACGTACGGGCGGGGTCAGCGGCGGTGCTGCGAGTCCGCCACCGTCACCTCGACGCGCTGGAACTCCTTGAGGTCGCTGTAGCCGGTGGTGGCCATCGCGCGGCGCAGGGCGCCGAAGATGTTCATCGAGCCGTCCGGGGTGTGCGAGGGGCCGGTGAGGACCTCCTCCGTCGTCCCGACCGAGCCGAGGTCGACCAGCTTGCCGCGCGGCACGTCCTCGTGGACGGCCTCCATGCCCCAGTGGCGGCCACGGCCCGGCGCGTCGGTGGCGCGGGCCAGCGGGGAGCCCATCATCACGGCGTCCGCACCGCAGGCGATGGCCTTCGGCAGGTCGCCCGACCAGCCGACGCCGCCGTCGGCGATGACGTGCACGTACCGGCCGCCGGACTCGTCCATGTAGTCGCGGCGGGCCCCGGCCACGTCCGCGACGGCGGTGGCCATCGGGACCTGGATGCCGAAGACGTTGCGCGTGGTGTGCGCGGCGCCGCCGCCGAAGCCGACGAGGACACCGGCCGCGCCGGTCCGCATCAGGTGCAGGGCGGCGGTGTACGTGGCGCAGCCGCCGACGATGACCGGGACGTCCAGCTCGTAGATGAACTGCTTCAGGTTGAGCGGCTCGGCGGCACCGGAGACGTGCTCGGCGGAGACCGTCGTACCGCGGATGACGAAGATGTCCACCCCGGCGTCGACGACGGCCTTGGAGAACTGGGCGGTGCGCTGCGGGGAGAGCGCGGCGGCGGTGACGACACCGGAGTCGCGCACCTCCTTGATGCGCTGGCCGATCAGCTCCTCCTGGATGGGGGCGGAGTAGATCTCCTGGAGCCGGCGGGTGGCGGTCTCGACCGGCATCTCGGCGATCTCGTCCAGCAGCGGCTGCGGGTCGGCGTGCCGGGTCCACAGCCCTTCCAGGTTGAGGACGCCCAGGCCGCCGAGCTCACCGATGCGGATGGCGTGCTGCGGGGAGACCACGGAGTCCATGGGGGCCGCCAGGAACGGCAGCTCGAAACGGTAGGCGTCGATCTGCCAGGCGATCGAGACCTCCTTCGGGTCCCGGGTGCGGCGGCTCGGTACGACAGCGATGTCGTCGAATGCGTAAGCCCGGCGGCCGCGCTTGCCGCGCCCGATCTCGATCTCAGTCACGATGTGTGGCCTTTCCCTCTACGTCTGCGCTGACCAGTATCCCCGACACACGGGTGAGGGGCGGTACCGGGAACTCCGGTCCGCCCCTCACCTGCGTTGATGTGTTACTTCCTGCTGTAGTTCGGTGCTTCCACCGTCATCTGGATGTCGTGCGGGTGGCTCTCCTTGAGGCCCGCCGAGGTGATCCGGACGAAGCGGCCGTGGGTCTGGAGCTCCGGCACGGTGCGCCCGCCGACGTAGAACATCGACTGGCGCAGTCCGCCGGTGAGCTGGTGGACGACGGCGGCGAGCGGGCCCCGGTAGGGGACCTGGCCCTCGATGCCCTCGGGCACCAGCTTCTCGTCGGAGGCGACGCCCTCCTGGAAGTAGCGGTCCTTGGAGAAGGACTTGCGGTCGCCCCGGGTCTGCATCGCGGCGAGCGAGCCCATGCCGCGGTAGGACTTGAACTGCTTGCCGTTGATGAACATCAGCTCGCCGGGGGACTCCTCGCAGCCGGCGAGCAGCGAACCGAGCATCACCGTGTCCGCACCGGCCACCAGGGCCTTGGCGATGTCGCCGCTGTACTGGAGGCCACCGTCGCCGATGACCGGGACGCCGGCCGCCTTGGCGGCCAGGGACGCCTCGTAGATCGCGGTGACCTGCGGGACGCCGATGCCCGCGACGACGCGGGTCGTGCAGATGGAGCCGGGACCGACGCCGACCTTGATGCCGTCGACACCCGCGTCGATCAGGGCCTGCGCCCCGTCGCGGGTGGCGATGTTGCCTCCGATGACATCGACGGTGCCGTTCGACTTGATCTTGGCGACCATGTCGCCGACCAGACGCGAGTGGCCGTGGGCGGTGTCGACGACGATGAAGTCGACGCCCGCCTCGATCAGGGCCTGCGCACGCTCGTAGGCGTCGCCCGCCACACCGACGGCGGCACCGACGATGAGCCGGCCGTCCTTATCCTTGGCCGCGTTCGGGTACTTCTCGGCCTTGACGAAGTCCTTGACGGTGATGAGGCCCTTGAGAAGGCCGGCATCGTCCACCAGGGGCAGCTTCTCGATCTTGTGGCGGCGCAGCAGCTCCATGGCGTCCACACCGGAGATGCCGACCTTGCCGGTGACGAGCGGCATCGGCGTCATGACCTCGCGCACCTGCCGCGTACGGTCCGGCTCGAAGGCCATGTCGCGGTTGGTGACGATGCCGAGCAGCTTGCCCGCCGCGTCGGTGACCGGGACCCCGCTGATGCGGAACTTGGCGCAGAGGTCGTTCGCCTCGGCCAGCGTGGCGTCGGGGTGCACCGTGATCGGGTCGGTGACCATGCCGGACTCGGAGCGCTTGACCAGGTCGACCTGGTTGGCCTGGTCGGCGATGGAGAGGTTGCGGTGCAGCACGCCCGCGCCGCCCTGCCGGGCCATGGCGATGGCCATGCGGGACTCGGTGACCTTGTCCATCGCGGCGGACAGCAGCGGGATGTTGACCTTGACGTTCTTCGACACGTACGAGGAGGTGTCGATCTGGTCGGGCGCCATGTCGGACGCGCCCGGCAGCAGCAGCACGTCGTCGTATGTCAGCCCGAGCGTCGCGAACTTCTCAGGCACTCCGTCGACGTTTGCAGTCATGACACCTT
Organism: Streptomyces cyaneofuscatus; assembly: GCF_033109485.1. Taxonomy (NCBI): domain Bacteria; kingdom Bacillati; phylum Actinomycetota; class Actinomycetes; order Kitasatosporales; family Streptomycetaceae; genus Streptomyces; species Streptomyces cyaneofuscatus. The sequence goes on from NZ_CP137002.1 coordinate 3,078,978, forward strand.
CCCCAAATGGTCTTGATCGGTGCGGATGTCCATGCTAACGGGCTCCACGGGTGTCTCATTCCACGATCAAGATCAGTTGGGCGTTCTGTAGCTTCCTACGGGCCGCCGTGCGGAAGGTGACCTACTGCTCGGCCAGCGCCCGCAGCCGGCTGAGCGCGCGGTGCTGGGCGACCCGGACCGCGCCCGGAGACATTCCGAGCATCCGCCCGGTCTCCTCGGCGGTCAGCCCGACCGCGACCCGCAGGACCAGCAGCTCGCGCTGGCTCTCCGGAAGGTTGGCGAGGAGCTTCTTGGCCCAGGCGGCGTCGCTGCTGAGCAGGGCGCGCTCCTCCGGGCCGAGGGAGTCGTCGGGCCGCTCGGGCATCTCGTCGGAGGGCACGGCGGTCGACCCGGGGTGGCGCATCGCGGCGCGCTGGAGGTCGGCGACCTTGTGGCCGGCGATGGCGAAGACGAAGGCCTCGAAGGGCCTGCCGGTGTCCTTGTAGCGCGGCAGCGCCATCAGGACGGCGACGCAGACCTCCTGCGCGAGGTCCTCCACGAAGTGGCGAGCGTCACCGGGCAGCCGGTTCAGCCGGGAGCGGCAGTAGCGCAGGGCGAGGGGGTGGACGTGGGCCAGCAGATCGTGGGTGGCCTGCGCGTCGCCTTCGACGGCCCGGTGCACGAGGGCACCGATCGCCGTGGTCTCGTCGTCGCGCATCGGACCATGGTGCCCTGGTGCCGTACGGTCCGCTCCATCGCGTCCCGAGTTGTGCACCGAAGCGTTATGAGCGGGTGCGCCGGATGTCATGTCCTGCGCCCTCCCCTTCCGCTCGACCGAATCGTTCCTACCGTTCCTGAGGAACTCCACGACTCAAGGATGCGTCATCGGCCGGGAAGCGTCACACGGCGCCGCCGACGGGCGCCCGGACCCGGGGTCGTACCGCTGGTGACCCGTCCCGTCGCCCCGTCCGCCGGAGTGCGGACGGGGGCGGTCCGGGCCGGGCGTCAGCGGACCAGCCCCCAGCGGAATCCCAGGGCCACCGCATGGGCACGGTCCGAGGCCCCGAGCTTCTTGAACAGCCGCCTGGCGTGGGTCTTGACCGTGTCCTCGGAGAGGAACAGCTCACGGCCGATCTCCGCGTTGGAACGGCCGTGGCTCATGCCTTCGAGCACCTGGATCTCGCGCGCGGTGAGCGTGGGGGCCGCCCCCATCTCGGCGGACCGCAGCCGGCGCGGGGCGAGCCGCCACGTCGGGTCGGCCAGCGCCTGGGTGACGGTGGCCCGCAGCTCGGCGCGGGACGCGTCCTTGTGCAGATAGCCGCGGGCACCGGCGGCGACCGCGAGCGCGACGCCGTCCAGGTCCTCGGCGACGGTCAGCATGATGATCCGGGCGCCGGGGTCGGCGGAGAGCAGCCGCCGGACCGTCTCCACACCCCCCAGACCGGGCATGCGTACGTCCATCAGAATCAGATCCGAACGGTCGGCCCCCCAGCGGCGGAGGACTTCCTCGCCGTTGGCCGCCGTGGTCACGCGCTCGACACCGGGCACGGTGGCCACCGCGCGACGGAGCGCTTCTCGGGCAAGCGGGGAATCGTCGCAGACGAGCACGGATGTCATGACCGTCCTCCGCAGCTGATGCGCGTCACCTTGAGCCTCCAGGCTGATACAAGTCGTCACCTGTGCGGTTGACCCCTTCGGACATGTGCCCGAGCTCGTTCTCCGTCAACCGCATCCGCCCTCTTAACGATGGTCACTCGAAAGAGTTACGGGTCGGACCTTCGGGTTCGGCACTCTACGTGAGGGCCCGTGTACGGAGGAGAGCGACGCGGGTGATTCACCCGTCAACCGAATCTTCACTCTCCGGCTTGCCCTATTTGGCGAGATTTCTTCCCTTTTGAGGGTGTCTGTGGCTAGATTCGCAAACAGTCATATTTACATCTACTAGCACCGCAGATGTACGGTCGAGACTCAGGTCACCGAAGAGACGATCGCCGATCACGGATCGCCGGTTCACCGGCGGTCCAGGATGCCGCATCCGACGCAGCACGGCTTCGAGGGGACAAGCAATGGCAGATTTCTCCCGCCTTCCCGGACCCAACGCAGACCTGTGGGACTGGCAGCTGCTCGCCGCCTGCCGCGGCGTCGACAGTTCCCTGTTCTTCCATCCCGAAGGTGAGCGCGGCGCCGCCCGCAGCGCTCGTGAGACCTCCGCGAAGGAGGTGTGCATGCGGTGCCCGGTACGCGCCGAGTGCGCGGCCCACGCCTTGGCCGTACGGGAGCCCTACGGAGTGTGGGGCGGCCTGACCGAGGACGAGCGCGAAGAGCTCATGGGCCGGGCCAGAACCAGACTCATCACCGCGGCGCCCTCCGGTGCCACCACGGCCACGACGGGCTCCCGCCCGACCTGACACCCGACCGCTCCAGTCGAACGCAGAAACGTTTCCTCGGCTCCACCCCTCAGCAGGTCCCCCGACAGCACGCCCCTCAGCGCGCGGCCGCCAGGGACAGCTGGTCCAGGGTGGCCGCGACCGCCGGGACCCGGGCCAGGTCCGGCAGCGTGAGCGCCACGATCTCCCGCTCGATCGCGGGCTCCACCGCCACGGTCCGGGCCCCCTTGGGGCGTACCGACTCCACCGCCAGCTCGGGCAGCACCGCCACCCCGAGCCCGGCCCCCACCAGGCCCATCACCGCCGGGTAGTCGTCGGTGGCGAAGTCGATCCGGGGGGTGAACCCGGACGCCTCGCAGACCTCCACCAGCTGGCGGCGGCAGCGCGGGCAGCCCGCGATCCACGACTCGTCCGCCAGCTCACCGATGGAGACGCTCTCCGCGTCCGCCAGCCGGTGGCCGTCCGGGACCAGGCCGATCAGCCGGTCGGTGAGCAGCGGCCGGACCACCAGGTCGTCCCATTCGCCGCCGGTCGTGCCGTACCGGAAGGCCAGCGCGATGTCGCAGTCGCCGTCGCGCAACAGGCCGACCGAGCGCGGCGGTTCGGCCTCGACCAGCGAGACCCTGGTCCCGGGGTGCTCGGCCCGCAGGGCCGCCAGCGCGCCGGGGACCAGGGTGGAGCTGCCGCTGGGGAAGGAGACGAGCCGGACCCGGCCGGCCCGCAGTCCGGCGATGGCGGCGACCTCCTCCTCCGCTGCGGTCAGCCCGGCGAGGATGCCGGAGGCGTGCCGTACCAGCGCCTCGCCCGCCTGGGTGAGACGCATCTCGCGGCCGGTGCGGATCAGCAGGGTGGTGCCGGCGGAGGACTCCAGGGCCTTCATCTGCTGGCTCACCGCGGGCTGGGTGCAGCCGAGTTCGCGGGCGGCGGCGGAGAACGAGCCGGTGGTGGCGACGGCGCGGAGGACGCGGAGGTGGCGTGCTTCGATCACGCCCCCACCATAAGAGCTTCTTGGGTGAGAGGCGAATTAATGGCGTACCCCTTTGAGGGTTGAGCCATTAGCGTGACCGTATGAGATTGCTGAGCGTCAATGTCGGCCGCCCCACCCCTCTCCCCTCCGCCGGAGGCCCCGGCGGTCTGAGCGGGATCGACAAGCGGCCGTTCGAGGGGAGCGTACGGGTCTCGGACCCCGGGCCCAAGGGGACGGGCGGCAGCGGGCTCGCCGGGGACGCGGTCTGCGATCTGAGCCACCACGGCGGCAGCGACCAGGCCGTGTACGCCTTCGCACGGGAGGAGCTGGACGCCTGGGAGCGGCAGCTGGGCGGCCGGGAGCTGGCGAACGGCTCGTTCGGCGAGAACCTCACCACCGTCGGGGTCGATGTGAGCGGCGCGCTGATCGGTGAGCGCTGGCGGGTGGGTGACGAACTGCTGCTGGAGGTGACCTCCGGACGTATCCCGTGCCGGACGTTCGCCGACCACATCAAGGAGGAGAAGTGGGTGCGGCGGTTCACCCAGGAGGCGGTGACCGGCGCGTATCTGCGGGTGATCGAGCCGGGCACGATCCGGGCCGGGGACCCCGTCGAGATCGTGCACCGCCCGGACCACGAGATCACCGCGGCACTGCAGTTCCGGGCCGTCACGACCGAGCGCACCCTGCTGCCGTCCCTGCTGGCCGCCGCGTCGGCCCTGCACCCCGAGGCGCTGCGCAAGGCGCGGGAGTATGTGGCGGCCCAGGGCTGAGGCCGCCGCCCGGGCCGTGTGGCGGGGGCCATCGGCCGTACGGGCGCGCCCCGTTGAGGGGAACTGCGCCGGGGTGGGGCGCGTCCCCCACTGGTGACCGTGCTCGGCCGGGGCGTCGGCGGAGCGATGCGGCACATGTCGGACGCGGCACGCCTCAGGCGCAGCACGTCTCGGACGCGGCACGCCTCAGGCGCAGCACGTCTCGGACGCTGCACATCTCAAGCGCAGGACGTCTCAGCAGCACGTCAGCAGCACGTCTCAGGGGGAAGATTCGTGACCGACCGGCCCCAGCCCTGGTACACACCGGGCGCGCCGCAGCAGCCCGTGCCCGGCAACCCGTACGCCCAGGACGGCTCCGGGCCGCCGCCCGGATCGCCACCGCCACCGCGCCGCCGGCGGTTCGGCGGGGCGCCGGTCCTCGCCGTCGCGGTCGTGCTCCTGCTGGTCGCCGCGGCGGGCGGGGTGTACGCCGTCACCGACGGGACGTGGGGCCGGTCCGCCGGGCCGGTGGCGAAGGAGTCGCCCGGCCCGGCCTCTTCCGCCCCCGCCTCGTCGGCGCCCCCGCCCGGTGCCCCCGCGGCCCGCACTCCGCAGCCGCAGAAGATCCCGACGACGGCGGAGATCGACGCCGCGCGGAAGCCGGGCGACGCGACGGCGTGGATCGTCGACGACAGGACGGATCTGCCCAAGGGGAACCACCGGGCCCACGACCTGTGGACCGTCGACGGCGCCGTCGTCCAGGCGCTGCACCGGAAGGTCGCGGCCTACCGGCTCTCCGACGGCGCCGAGCTCTGGAGCGTGCCGCTGCCCACCGCCGTCTGCGAGACACCGGCCAACCCCGCCCCGGACGGCAAGGTCGTGATCGTCCGCCAGGAGCGGCCGGACGACGAGCGGGGGAACCGGTGCAACCAGTTGCAGATGATCGACCTGAAGAGCGGGAAGCAGGGGTGGCACAAGCAGCTCCCCGAGACCGGCTCCGGGGACAACTCGTTCATCGTCTACAGCGCCATCAGCGGCGGTACGTTCGCGATCGCCCGGAGCATGAAGGCCACCGCCTACCGGGTCGCTGACGGGAGCGAGCTCTACGACATCCCGTGGGAGAACCCGGGGAAGTGCTACCCGGACGACGTGGCGGGCGGGTCCCGGCTGCTGGTGAGCTCCGACTGCGCGATCTCCATGGACCGGAGCAAGAACTACAGCCAGCTCCGCGAGATCGACCCGCGCACCGGCAAGGTCCTGTGGCGCCACCGGACCTCCCCCGGCCGGCAGTTCGGCAGCCTGATCTCGGTCGACCCGGTCGTCTTCACCACCGTGGACGCCGAGGACACCACGTCCGACTGGCGGGTCGTCGCCCTCGGCCCGAAGGGAAAGCTCCGCACCACCATCGACCCGCGGGAGAAGGGGTTCGAGCACTGCGCCGGAAGCGGGTCCGGCGGTGAGATCCAGCCCTGCCGGGGCACGGCGGCCGGCCCGGACCACGTCGTCCTGGGCGGTACCGACAGGGTCGGCGTGTACCACCTGGGCACCGGGAAGTTCGTCTGGGGCATCAAGTCCGACGACCCGCTCCGTACGCTGCATCCCCTGCGCGCGGAGAAGGGCAGGGCCGCGCTGGTCTACGAGTCGGCGTCGCCGGACGGGCCCGGCCGGACCTTCGTCATGGGCCCGGGCGGTGCGGGCACCGAGAAGGTGCTGCTGAAGCACCCGGCGGCGGCCGCGGCGGCCGAGGCCAGGATGGCCGGCGGGCGGCTGGCCTATGTGGACGGCCGAGTCGTCGTCACGTCGTCGGGTGTGAGCGGCCTCGACACCGACCGCCAGGCCCGCATGCTGTCCTTCGCCCCTGCCCGGCCCTGAGGTGAGCCCCCGGGCCCGCGGGGCACTAACGTGCCGCCTATGACGACTGCACTGATTACGGGCGCGACGGCGGGTATCGGGGCGGCCTTCGCGCGGCGGCTCGCGGGCCAGGGGCACAACCTGGTGCTGGTGGCCCGGGACACCGCCCGGCTGCGCGAGCAGGCCACCGAACTGCACGACCGGCACGGCATCGAGGCCGAGGTGCTGCGGGCGGACCTGTCCACGGACGCCGGGATCGAGGCGGTCGGGAAGCGGCTCGCGGACCGCACGCACCCGGTCGATCTGCTGGTCAACAACGCCGGGTTCGGCAACAAGGGGCGCTATCTGGAAGTGCCCATGGCCGACGAGCTGACGATGCTGAAGGTGCACTGCGAGGCGGTGCTGCGGCTGACCTCGGCCGCCACCGCGGGCATGAAGGAGCGCGGCCGGGGCGGGGTGATCAACGTGGCGTCGGTCGCGGCGTTCGTGCCGCGCGGTACGTACGGGGCGTCCAAGGCGTGGGTCGTCCAGTTCACCCAGGGCGCGGCGAAGGACCTGGCCGGTTCGGGGGTGCGGCTGATGGCGCTGTGCCCGGGCTTCGTCCGTACGGAGTTCCACGAGCGGGCCGGGATGGGCACCGGCAACATCCCGGGGTGGATGTGGCTGGACGCGGACAAGCTGGTGGCCTCGGCCCTGGCGGACCTGGCCCGGGGGAAGTCGGTGTCGATCCCGGACCCGCGCTACAAGGCGCTGATGGGGCTGGTCAAGGTGACGCCGCGCAGCCTGCTCGGCGGGGTCACCTCGCGTACGGGACGCAAGTACGGGCCCCAGTAGGCGCACAGAACGGTCCGGGCGGGCCGGAACGCACCGAGGCCCGGTACCCCCGCGACGGGGGTACCGGGCCTCTGACGTACCGGCAGGTACTAGTGGGAGTGGCCGTGGCCGCCGTGACCGGCGTCGGCCTCTTCCTCGGCCGGCTTCTCGACGACCAGGGTCTCGGTCGTGAGCAGCAGCGACGCGATGGACGCGGCGTTCTCCAGGGCGGAGCGGGTGACCTTGACCGGGTCGATGACGCCGGCCTTGACCAGGTCGCCGTACTCGCCGGTGGCGGCGTTGAAGCCCTGGCCCTTGTCGAGCTCGGAGACCTTGGAGGTGATGACGTAACCCTCCAGGCCCGCGTTCTCGGCGATCCAGCGCAGCGGCTCGACGGCGGCGCGGCGGACGACCGCGACACCGGTGGCCTCGTCGCCGGTCTTGCCGAGGTTGCCCTCCAGGACCTTCACGGCGTGGACGAGGGAGGAGCCACCGCCGGAGACGATGCCCTCCTCGACCGCGGCGCGGGTGGCGGAGATGGCGTCCTCAAGGCGGTGCTTCTTCTCCTTGAGCTCCACCTCGGTGGCGGCACCGACGCGGATGACGCACACGCCGCCGGCCAGCTTCGCGAGGCGCTCCTGGAGCTTCTCGCGGTCCCAGTCGGAGTCCGTGGACTCGATCTCGGCCTTGATCTGGTTGACGCGGCCCTTGACGTCGTCGGCGTTGCCGCCGCCGTCGACGATGGTCGTGTCGTCCTTGGAGACGGTGACGCGGCGGGCGGTGCCCAGCACGTCCAGACCGGCCTGGTCGAGCTTGAGGCCGACCTCCTCGGCGATGACGGTCGCACCGGTGAGGGTGGCGATGTCGCCGAGCATGGCCTTGCGGCGGTCGCCGAAGCCCGGGGCCTTCACCGCGACGGCGTTGAAGGTGCCGCGGATCTTGTTGACGACGAGGGTGGAGAGCGCCTCACCCTCGACGTCCTCGGCGATGATCAGGAGCGGCTTGGAGCCACCGGACTGGATGACCTTCTCCAGCAGCGGGAGCAGCTCCTGGATGGAGCCGATCTTGCCCTGGTGGATCAGGATGTACGGGTCGTCGAGGACGGCCTCCATACGCTCCTGGTCGGTCACCATGTACGGGGACAGGTAGCCCTTGTCGAAGGCCATGCCCTCGGTGAACTCCAGGTCCAGACCGAAGGTGTTGGACTCCTCGACGGTGATGACACCGTCCTTGCCGACCTTGTCCATCGCGTCCGCGATGAGCTCGCCGACCTGGGTGTCCTGCGCGGAGAGCGCGGCCACGGCGGCGATGTCGGACTTGTCGTCGATCGGGCGCGCGGTCGCGAGGAGCTCCTCGGACACGGCCTTGACGGCGGCGTCGATGCCCTTCTTCAGGGCGGCCGGGGAGGCGCCGGCGGCGACGTTGCGCAGGCCCTCGCGGACGAGCGCCTGGGCCAGGACGGTCGCGGTGGTGGTGCCGTCACCCGCTACGTCGTTGGTCTTGGTCGCCACCTCCTTGACGAGCTGGGCACCGAGGTTCTCGTACGGGTCGTCGAGCTCGACCTCGCGCGCGATGGTGACGCCGTCGTTGGTGATGGTGGGTGCGCCGAACTTCTTGTCGATGACGACGTTGCGGCCCTTGGGGCCGATCGTCACCTTGACCGTGTCGGCAAGCTTGTTGACGCCGCGCTCAAGGGCGCGACGGGCGTCCTCGTCGAACTTCAGAATCTTCGCCATGGGCTGTACTTCCCTCTCAAAATGAACTGCGCCCCTCGCCGCCCGGCTAGTTGTTACGCAGGGGGCCAGGGGCGCAGAACACAGGCAAACGTGGGTGAATTACTTCTCGACGATCGCGAGGACGTCGCGGGCCGAGAGGACGAGGTACTCCTCGCCGTTGTACTTCACCTCGGTGCCGCCGTACTTGCTGTACAGGACGACGTCGCCGGTCTTGACGTCGAGCGGAAGACGCTCGCCGTTCTCGAAGCGGCCCGGGCCCACGGCGAGGACGACGCCCTCCTGGGGCTTCTCCTTCGCGGTGTCCGGAATGACCAGGCCGGAAGCCGTGGTCTGCTCGGCGTCGAGCGGCTGGACCACAATGCGGTCCTCGAGCGGCTTGATCGCAACCTTGGAGCTGGTGGTCGACACGATCCGGTCTCCCCCTTCGGAGATCTCACGGGGTTTAGCAGTCAGTGGGTGGCGACCAGACCGATCCGTCGTCGCGGGTGCCGGACCTGCCCTGTCGCACAGTGTGGTGCTGGCACTCTCCAGGGGGGAGTGCCAGACCTGAGACTATGACCGCGATTAGCACTCGGTCAAGCGGAGTGCCAATTCACCACCCTCGCGCCGTCTCGGTCGGGGCTCCATCGGATCACCGTCCGGACAACGCCGGGGCGGAGCTCCGGGTTCCGTACGACGGTACGGAGATGACGCATCCCGAGCGCCACCTGCCCGGACGACCGGCCGAGAGAGGCGTGGCGGCGGGGCGGCCGTCAGCGCCGGGCGGCTGCGCGGATCCGCTGCTGGGGCTGTTCCTGCTGGTCGCGGAGGTGGCGGTCTGCGTCCCGCTGTTCCTGGGGCTGGGGCTGCGCGCCATGGCACGGTCCTCCGGGACGGCCTACGCCAAGGGGTCTCCCCCGCCCCCCGACCCCGGCACGGACTGGGTCCCGGTCGCCGTTCTCGGCGTCCTGGCCGTGGTGGTCGCCGTCGCCGCCGTGCTGCTGCTGCGCGGCCGGTGGCTCTGGGCCGGCGGTATGCAGGTGATCGTGGCGTTGGTGCTGTGCGCGGCCGCCCTCACGTCGGCGGGCGGGGGCGAGGCTTGGGAGGAGCCCCCGAACCCGGTCCCCACCTGGAACTCCCCGCCCTGCCGCAGCGGAGGCACCAGCGACGAATGCGCGCGCAGCGGGGGCTGAGCGCGCATTCGGGGCCGTACGCGGAGCAGGGCGGTGGGTCACACGCCGTACGTCAGGAGGCTCGGGTCAGACGTAGTCCTCCAGCTTCGCCACCGCGTACCCCTTGTCCGTGATGGTCTTCATGACCGTGCGGATCATGTCGGGCATCGTGCCCTTCCAGGCGCCCTTGCCCCGGAAGTGGGTGAGGACGATGTCGCCGGGGTGCAGGTCCCGGTCCCACTCGCGCCACTCCATGTGGTCGGCGAAGGCCTCGGCGGACCACAGCGGTACGGCGGTGATGCCGCAGGTCTTGGCGACGACGAGGGTGTCGCGGTTGTAGTTGCCGTACGGCGGGCGGAAGAGCGTGGGCCGCTTCCCGTAGTGCTTGAGGATCTTCTCCTGCTGGCCGCAGATCTCCCGCTTCTGCTCGGCGTAGGAGAGGCCGGGCAGATAGCGGTGGTTGAGCGTGTGGTTGCTGATGACCACCCCGCGCTTCTGCATCTGCTTGAAGTAGCCGTAGTCGTCGTTGATGACGTAGTCGCTCAGGAAGGCGCTGTAGGGGATGTCCAGTTCGGTCATCATCCGCAGCAGCGCGGGGTCCTTCTCCGCCCCGTCGTCCATGGTGAGGAAGACGATCTTCTCCTTGGTGGGGACGGTGGTGAAGACGGGCGGCAGCCCCTTGTCGTCCCGGACCTCGAACCCCTTACGGGTGGTGATGCGCGGCTTCACCTTCGGCGGTTCGGGGGCGGCGAGCGGGGTCTTGGCCAGCCCCCACTTCTTCGCGGCGACGGCCCGTGCGGCCTGTTTCCGCTTGAGCGCCTCGGCGTACGTGTCCAGGGCGCGGGCGGGCCCGGCCTGCGGGGCGGCGGCCTCGCCCTGCTGTCCGGCGGCGGGCTTCGCCGGGCCGCCCGGGGCTCCCGCGCCGCCACCGGCCATCTCCGACGCGCAGGCGGAGGTGACCGTGGCGGCCAGGAGGGCCGCCAGCACGACGGAGACCGGCCGGTGCCGCTTCATGGGTGATTTTCCTTTTTGTCGTACTAGCTGCATGGCGCCGCATCCTGCCAGCCACCCGGCCGCCGCCCGCCCCGACACCGCGAGGGCCCCCGGCCCGTCGCCCGACCGGCGGACAGGGGGCGGCCCCGACCGGCCACAATGGACCGGGTGAACGCATCGACCCCCTCCGCCTCCCCGGCCTCCCCGGCCGACGACCCCGCCCGCGCCGCCTTCGCCGCCCTGCGCACCCCCGAGGGCGAGCACCTGCTGGCCGAGCTGCGCGACCACGACCCCGCCCAGGAGCTGGCGACGGCGACCCGGCTGCGCCGCACGCACCCGGCGGAGCTGGTGTCGGCGGCGCTCGGCCAGGCCCGGCTGCGGCAGCGGGCGGTGGCGAAGTTCGGGGCCGGGGACGCCTACCGGATGTACTTCACGCCCAACGGGGTCGAGCAGGCCACCCGGACCTCGGTCGCCACCCACCGCGCCGCCCGGTTCGCCGCGCTCGGCGTGCGCAGCGTGGCGGACCTGTGCTGCGGCATCGGCGGCGACGCCATCGCGCTCGCCCGCGCCGGGATCGCCGTACTCGCCGTGGACCGCGACCCGCTCACCGCCGAGGTGGCCCGCGCCAACGCGGAAGCCCTGGGGCTCGCGGACCTGATCGAGGTGCGGTGCGCCGACGTCACGGAGATCGACACCTCTCCGTACGACGCCGTCTTCGTGGACCCGGCCCGGCGCGGCGGCCGGGGCAGGATCTTCGACCCGGAGGCGTACTCACCCCCGCTGTCCTGGGCGACGGCCGCCGCGCTGAAGGCCCCCCGCGCGGCGCTGAAGATCGCGCCCGGCGTCCCGCACGAGGCGATCGGCCCGGAGGCGGAGGCCGAGTGGATCTCGGACGGCGGCGATGTGAAGGAGGCGGTGCTCTGGTACGGGGAGGGGATCGCGCCCGGCGCGTTCCGGGCCACCCTGCTGCCGTCCGGGGCCACCCTCACCGCCCCGGCCCCGCTGCCCGCCCCTCCGGTGGGCCCGGTCGGGCGCTATCTGTACGAGCCGGACGGCGCGGTGATCCGGGCGCACCTGGTCGCCGACCTCGTGGAGCGGTGCGGCGGGCGGCTGGTGGACGAGACGATCGCGTACGTCACGAGCGATGTGCCGTACTCCTCGCCGTACGTCTCCGGGTACGAGATCACCGATCAGCTGCCGTTCAACATGAAGAAGCTGAAGGCGCTGCTGCGGGAGCGTCAGGTGGGCGTCCTGACCGTCAAGAAGCGCGGCTCGGCGGTCGAACCGGAGGAGCTGCGCCGCCGGATGAAGCTGAGCGGCCCGAATGCGGCGACGGTGTTCCTGACCCGGGTGGCCGGGGCCCCGACGATGCTGATCGGCCACCCGCTGGGGTGAGCCGGCGGGCCGGAACGCACGGCGTCAGCGGTGGGCCGGAGCGTCGAGCGGGGCAGGCGCCGCCAGGACGCGCAGCACCCAGCGGCGGTGTGCCAGCGCCTTGACGGCGCCGATGAGTCCGGTGAGCCAGGCGACCATGCCGAGGCCCATGATCAGGGCGACCATGCCGTACGTGTCGTCCCCGGGGCGGGCGCTCGCCGGGCCGATCACACAGAGCGCCAGCCCGCCCGCCGCCAGGACGAACGACAGCAGCAGCCAGACCAGGCTCATCCCGGGCAGCCGCAGCTCCCGGTCGCGCTCCGGGTCCCGGTCCAGCGCACCCCACTCCACGAGCAGCGCGCGGATCTCCCGGTCCCGGGCGAGGTGGAGGGAGACCAGGATGACGGCGGGGATCAGCGCGCCCACTCCGAGGAGCAGGGTCAGGAGTCCGGCGATCCCGCTGAAGAAGTCCGCCGACGCCTGCTCGAACATGACGAGCCCGGACCCCACCAGCAGCCAGCCGAAGGCGGCGAGCCCGGCCCACATCACCAGCACGCCGAGCCGCGCCGGCCCCAGGTGCATCCGGACCAGCGCGCCCAGGATGAACGCGCGGTCGGCGAGCATCGCCTCGCGGTCCGGCCAGGTCCGGATCTCCACGGGAGGCGGGGGCGGGGGCAGGGTGGGGCGGGATGACATGGACCAGACACTATCGGGGCGAGCCTGCGCCCCTCCGCTCAGGCGTCCCGCAGCGCCTGGATGTCCAGCTTGCCCATGGAGAGCATGGCCTTCATCGTGCGCTCCGCCTTCGCCGGGTCCGGGTCGGCCAGCAGCTTCGGCAGCTCGTTCGGGACGATCTGCCAGGAGACGCCGTACCGGTCCTTGAGCCAGCCGCACTGCCCCTCCTCGCCGCCCTCGGAGAGCGCGGTCCAGAGCCGGTCGACCTCGGCCTGGTCGGCGCAGTCCGCGGAGAGCGAGATCGCCTCGGTGAAGGGGAACTGCGGTCCGCCGTTGAGGCCCATGTACTCCTGGCCCGCGAGCCGGAAGCTGACCGTGAGGACGGAGCCCGTCTCGCCGGGGGCCTCTTCGCCGTAGTAGCTGATGTCCAGGATGCGGGAGTCGCCGCCGAAGATCGCGATGTAGTGCTCGGCCGCCTCCTTCGCCTGGCCGTCGTACCAGAGACAGGGGGTGATCTTCTGCATGATGGTCGTCTCCTCGTCCGGCCGCCCCGTGGTCGGGGCGGACCTCGTGGAAGGTAGACCGGCCCGGGCGCCCGGACTCATCGGCCGGCGGCGTCCTCACTCGTCGGCGGGCCGCGACCCTTCTCATCGGCCGGCCGCGTCACCTTCGTGCTCCGCCGCGACTTCATGCTCCGCCGCGACCGGCTCGCCGGCCACCGGACCGCCCGCCGCCCGGCTCTCCCCCGGCAGCAGGACGTACGCTGCCAGCGCCGCGGCCGCCAGGAGCCCGGCGGCGACCCAGAAGGCGGCCGCGTACCCGGCGGAGAGGCCCCTCACCCCGGTGCCGCCGCCCGTGACCTGTGCGGCGACCGTGACCAGCACCGCGAGGCCGAGCGAACCGCCGACCTGGCGGGAGCTGTTGAGCAGCCCGGAGGCCATCCCGGTCTCGCCGGGCACCACGTCGGTGGTGGCGGCCGTGCCGAGCGGGACGAAGCAGAGGCCGATGCCGAGCGAGCAGAGCAGCGACGGGCCGAGGATCGAGGCGAGGAAGGAGCCGTCGACCGTGGCGGTGGCCGCGAACCAGCCCATCCCGAGCGCCGCCAGCGTGCCGCCCACGGCCATCAGCCGCCGGATGCCGAGCACCGCGACCGCGCGGGTGGCCAGGACCGCGCCCGCGACGACGCCCACGCAGAACGGCAGGAACGCGAAGCCGGCGGCGGTCGGCCCGTACCCGAGGACCAGCTGCATGTAGAGCGAGACGAAGTAGAACGCGCCGAACTGGGCGGACGCCAGCAGCAGGCAGAACAGGTTGGCCGTGAGCACCGGCCGCCCGCGCAGCAGACCGGGGCGGAGCAGCGGCGACGCCGTACGGAGTTCGACGGCGACGAAGGCGGTCAGCAGGAGCACCGCCGCGCCGAGGGTGCACAGCGTGACGGCCGAGCCCCAGCCGTCGTCCGAGGCCCGTACGAGCCCGAGGACCAGCAGCGTCGTCCCGGCCGTGGCCAGGAGCGCCCCGGCGAGGTCCAGCCGGGCGCCGGTCCGCCGCTGCCCGCCGACCGGTCCGGTGCGCGCGGCGGCGGCCAGGGCGAAGGCGACGATCGGCACGTTGACCAGCATCACGGCCCGCCAGCCCGCCGCGTCGGTGAGCACGCCGCCCGCCAGCACCCCGACCGCGCCGCCCGCCGCACCCGCCATGCCCCAGAGCCCGAGCGCCCGGGAGCGGGCGGGCCCGGCCGGGAAAGCGAGGGTGATCAGGGCGAACGCCACGGGGGCGAGGGCGGCGGCGCCCACGCCCTGGACGGCCCGCGCCGCGACCAGCGACCCGGGCGACCAGGCGAGGCCGCCGGCCAGGCTGGCGAGCCCGAAGAGCACCAGGCCCGCGGTGAGGACGCGACGGGGCCCTGCCAGGTCGGCGAGCCGGCCGCCGAGCAGGAGGAGCCCGCCGAAGGCGAGGGCGTACGCGTTGACGACCCAGAGCAGCCCGTCCCGGCCGAAGCCGAGGTCGCTGCGGATGTCGGGCAGGGCGACGTTCACCACGGACATGTCCAGCGACACGAGGAACTGCACGGTGAGCGCCACCACCAGCAGCCACCGAGCGTGCCGCGCGGCCGCCCCGTCCGTCTCCTTCTCCGACCCGCCTGCCACCGTGCCGCCGTCCATGACGCGCCCTCCCCTTCTCCACCCTCGACCGGAGAATTACCATACACGTATAGAAAATAAACCCGCCGGTACGCAGGAGGACCCGAAAGGGGAGAATGCCCGGGTGCCAGGCAGCGAGAAGACCGAGAAGCAGAGCCGGAAGACCGGGCAGAAGAAGAAACCCGTGGGCCGCCCCCGCAGGCTGGACCCGGACGTGATGGTCGCCACCGCGCGCCGCATCGTCGAGGAGGAGGGCGTGGACGCGCTGTCCATGCGGCGGGTGGCGAAGGAGCTGGGCTCCACGCCGATGGCGCTCTACCACTACGTGCAGGACAAGGACGAGCTGCTGATGCTCACCCTCTCCGGCACCGCGGCCGCCTTCCCGCGCCCCGAGCTGCCCGAGGACCCGCGCGAGCGGCTGGTGGCGGTGGCCGTGCACATGCACGACATCATCGGCCGCATCCCCTGGGTGCTGGACATCCTGGCGCTCGGCGAGCTGACCGACCGCAACGCGCTGTGGATGGTCGAGGAGATCATCGACTGCGCCCTGGCCTGCGGCCTCTCCCCCGCCCGCTCGGTGCGGGCGTACCGGACGATCTGGAGTTACGTCTACGGCGACCTGGTCTTCCGCAGGGCGGCGGCCCGCCGGGCGGAGCAGCCCTCGCGCCGGGAGTTCTTCCCGGAGATGATCACGGAGAAGGACGCGCTGGAGCTGCCCCGGCTCACCGAGGTGAAGGAGCACTGGCGGGAGTACGCCGCCGACTACGAGACCGCCGCCGAACTGGACGCGATCGTGGAGGGGCTGATCAGCCGAGGGGCGCGGGGCTGACGGGCCTCGTAAAGCTGACGGGCCTCGTAAAGACGCCGCTGAAGGCCCCCCTCGCGGCCCTCATCCCACCGCCTCGAACCGCCACCGGTGCACCGGCCGGGTGATCAGGGCGGCGTCGGGCTCGGGGAGTTCGGGGAGGTCGTCGGCGTACGACGCATGCTCCCACCACGTCATGACCAGCACCCGGTCCTGCGGGGCGCGCAGCAGTTCGCGGCGGGCCGGCTCGCGCGACAGCTCGGCGGCCCGGGCGCGGGCCCACTCCAGGAGCTCGCCGCCGCGGCCCTCCACGGCGCGCGCCTCCCACATCAGGACGACGGTCGCGGCGCTCATGAGTACAGGTTGTCCTTGCTGATCTCGTGCACGTGGTCGTGGTCGTGGTCATGCGCGTGCTGGTGCTTCCCCGGCACGTGCGGCTCCGTCACCGGCAGCGACGAGTCCGCCGAGAGCTCCAGGTCGGAGGGGCGCCGGTTGCGGGCGACCATCTCCGCGCCGAGCGCCGCGACCATCGCGCCGTTGTCCGTGCAGAGCTTCGGCCGCGGCACCCGCAGCCGGATGCCCGCCCGCTCGCACCGCTCCTGCGCCAGCGCGCGGAGCCGGGAGTTGGCCGCCACCCCGCCGCCGATCATCAGGTGGTCGACGCCCTCGTCCTTGCAGGCGCGCACCGCCTTTCGCGTGAGCACGTCCACCACGGCCTCCTGGAAGGACGCCGCCACATCCCGTACCGGCACCTCCTCGCCCGCCGCGCGCTTCGCCTCGATCCAGCGGGCGACCGAGGTCTTCAGGCCGGAGAAGGAGAAGTCGTACGGGGCGTCGCGCGGGCCGGTCAGACCGCGAGGGAACGCGATGGACTTCGGGTCGCCCTCCTTCGCGAGGCGGTCGATGACCGGGCCGCCGGGGAAGCCGAGGTTCAGCACCCGGGCGATCTTGTCGAACGCCTCGCCGGCCGCGTCGTCGATGGTCGCGCCGAGGGGGCGGACGTCGGCGGTGATGTCGGGGGCGAGCAGGAGCGAGGAGTGGCCGCCGCTGACCAGGAGCGCCATGGTCGGCTCGGGCAGCGGGCCGTGCTCCAGCTGGTCGACGCAGATGTGCGAGGCGAGGTGGTTGACCCCGTAGAGCGGCTTGTTCAGGGCGTACGCGTACGCCTTCGCGGCCGAGACGCCGACCAGCAGCGCGCCCGCGAGGCCGGGGCCGGAGGTGACGGCGATCCCGTCGAGGTCGCGGGCGCTGACCCCGGCCTCCTTGAGGGCGCGCTCGATGGTGGGGACCATCGCCTCCAGGTGGGCGCGGGAGGCGATCTCCGGGACGACGCCGCCGAAGCGGGCGTGGGTGTCGACGCTGGAGGCGACGGCGTCCGCGAGCAGGGTCGTCCCGCGCACGATGCCGACGCCGGTCTCGTCGCAGGAGGTCTCGATGCCGAGTACGAGGGGTTCGTCGGCAGCCATCATTCAGTCCCGGTCTCTTGTGCGTTTTCCGCTACGTGTTCGTGCATGGTGAGGCGCATGACGAGCGCGTCGATGTTCCCCGGCTGGTAGTAACCGCGCCGGAAGCCGATCGGCTCGAAGCCGAAGCGCTCGTACAGCTTCTGCGCCCGCGTGTTGTCGACCCGGACTTCGAGGAGCACGGTGGCGCACTCGAAGGCGGTGGCGGCCTTCAGCAGGTCGGCGAGGAGTTCGGAGCCGAGGCCGGTGCCCCAGGCGTCGCGGCTGACCGCGATGGTCTGGACGTCGGAGAGGTCGCCGAGGGCGGCGAGCCCGGCGTAGCCGGTGATCCTGCCGGTGGCCGGGTCCTCGGCGACGACGTAGTGGCGGGTGGCGCCGGGGCCGCGGGCGTGCGCCAGCTCGGACCAGAACATGCCGGGCGACCAGGCGTCGTCCGGGAACAGCGCGTGTTCGAGCTCCAGCACCGGGGCAATGTCCCACCAGCGCATCTCGCGCAGTACGGCGGTGGTGGCGCTCACTTCGGGGTGACCACCTTGTAGTTCTTCGGGACCTGTGCGTCGGGCCGGCGCAGATAGAGCGGCTGGGGCTCCAGCAGCTCCTGCCCGGCGGCGAGCCGTTCGGCGGCGAGCGCGGCGAGCGCCCCGGCGGCCACGTGCTCGGGACCGCGCGCGTCCGGGAAGGCCTCCGGGTAGAGCACCGCGCCCTGGCCGACCACCGGGAGCCCGGCGAGTGCCTCGGCGATGTCGGCGGGCCGGTCGACGGCGGGGTCACCCGTACGGGTGCGGGCGTCCTCGTATTTCGCCCAGTACACCTCCTTGCGGCGCGCGTCCGTCGCCACGGCGAAGGGCCCTTCGAGGCCGTCCTGCCCGGCGGCGTACGCCAGTCCGTCCAGCGTGCAGATCCCGTGTACGGGGACGGCGAGCGCGGAGCCGAAGGTGGCGGCGGTGACCAGGCCGACCCGCAGCCCGGTGTAGGGGCCGGGGCCGACGCCCACGACCACGCCCGTCACGGCGTCGATTTTCACCCCGGCCTCGGCGAGGACCCGGTCGACGGCGGGCAGCAGCAGTTCACCGTGCCTGCGGGCGTCGACCTGGCCGGAGGAGGCGATGACGGACGCACCGTCGTGCAGGGCGACGGTGACGGCGGGCGTGGCGGTATCCATGGCGAGCAAGAGCACGCAAACAGCCTACGGCTCCGCCGACGGCGGTACGGCGTCCGTACGGCGTCCCGGCCCGCCCGTCCGCTGCTGCTACCGTCACCGGGTATCCACGGGTACGACGTAAACGCTTGTACGACAACGCTTGTACGGCAACGTTGGTACGACATGCGGCGGACGGCCGCCGAAAGGGGAGTTCACGGTGTCAAGGGGAAGCTCGGGAATGGTGGCCGGGCTCACTGCGGCGGCGGTCGTCGTGGTCGCCGTCCTCGCCTACCAGGCATCGGCGAACGCACCGGAATCGGTGGCGTCCTCCTCCTCGGCCACCCCGAAGGCCTCGGCCTCCGCCTCCGCTCAGCCCACCGCGAAGCCGAAGCCCACGAAGGACGCCCTCGCGGTCCCGGCCGACTCGGACACCGGTGAGCGCGTCGTCTACGCGCTGAAGGACCGGCGGGTGTGGCTGGTGGAAGGCAACGGGAAGGCGCTCCGTACGTTCACGGTGATGCCGAGCCCCGTGAGCCCGCCGCCCGGCGTCTACCAGGTCACCTCGCGCTCGGGCACGGTCCAGGGCTCGGACGGCGTCCCGATCGAGCACGTGGTGCGCTTCGCCAACGTCGGCGAGGTCGCGGTGGGCTTCAGCGCGGCGCAGGACGGGTCGATGCAGGCCCCGGACCCGCAGTCGAAGACCGGCGGCGTACGAATGAAGCGGGCGGACGGCAACGCGATGTGGACCTTCGCGACGGTCGGCGCCAAGGTGGTCGTCGTCCCGTAGCCCGTGGGGCGCGGCGCGTTCCTACGCGGCCCGGCGGCGGACAGCCCGGTCAGGCACGCTCTCCCCGGCCCCGGCCCCGGCCCCGTCCTCGCCACCGTCGGCCGCGTCCGGATCGCTCGGTGGGGTGGAGACCGCGGTGGCCGCCGCGCTCGCGGCCAGCAGGTCCTTCATGGACAGGGCGGACGGCGTCGGCTGCTGCCGCGGCTGCTCCGCACGCTCGGGCGTCGGCATGGATGCCTCCTGGGGGCTCCGGTGGAGGTCGTGGTTAGGTAGACCTAACCAGGTCTCGTACCCATGTGACCACGACCACGGTCCCTCGCGCAACAATTTACCGACAGCCCGTCGGGAAGGCGACCTCCGCGTCACGCCCCGGCTACGCCAGGTCCTCCGGCAGCCCCGCCCAGCGCGGGCCGATGCCCACCAGGGTCACCTCGCGCCGCTCGTCGTCCGTGTCGCCGGTCGCGCGGTCGATGAGCACGCGCAGCCGGTCCTCGGAGAGGTCCTCCACCTTGCCGTCGCCCCACTCCACGACCACCACCGACTCCGGCAGCGACACGTCGAGGTCCAGGTCCTCCATCTCGTCGAGCCCGCCGCCCAGGCGGTACGCGTCGACGTGGACCAGGGCGGGCCCTTCGACCAGGGAGGGGTGGACGCGGGCGATGACGAAGGTGGGCGAGGTGACCGCGCCGCGCACGCCGAGGCCCTCGCCGAGCCCCCGGGTGAGCGTCGTCTTGCCTGCGCCCAGCTCGCCCGTGAGCATGACCAGGTCGCCGGGGGCCAGGACGCGGGCGAGGCGGCGGCCGAGGTCCTGCATCTGCTCGGGCGACTCGACGGTGAGGGTCACGGTGACGGCCTCGGGGAGGTCCGTGGGGGCGCCCGGAACGGTCTCAGCGGCCGGGCTGCTGTGCGGTGCTTCCATGCTCGCCAACGTTAGCGGCAGCCACCGCCCCGCCGCGTACCAGCAGGTCGGCCAGCCGGTCGGTGACCGTCTCCGGGTGCTCCAGCATCACCAGGTGCCCGGCGTCCGGCACCAGGATCAGCTCGGCCTCCGGCAGGACGTCCGCGATGGCCTCGCTGTGCGAGCTGGGGGTGACGAGGTCCTTCTCCCCGGCCAGGATCAGCACGGGCACGTCCCGGAAGGCGGGCAGCGCGCCGCTCTTGTCGTGCTCGGTGAAGGCCGGGTAGAACTCGGCGACCACGTCGATCGGGGTCGACTCGATCAGCCGCTCCGCGAACCGGGCGACCGCCGGGTCCACGTCCCGCGAGCTGAACGAGTACCGCTTGATCAGCCCGGCGAAGAGGTCGGCGGTTGCCCGGCGCCCCTTCTCCACCAGCTCCGCCTGCGTCCCCAGCGCCCGCAGCACCCCCGGCAGCACCCGGCGCACCGCCCGCACGCCCGCCACCGGCAGCCCGAAGTTGACCTCGCCGAGCTTGCCGCTGGAGGTGCCGACGAACGCCACGGCGGCGACCCGGTCGCGGATGAGGGCCGGGTACTGGTCGGCCAGCGCCATCATCGTCATGCCGCCCATGGAGTGGCCGACGAGCACGATGCGCCCCTCGGGGGCCGCCGCGTCGATGACGGCCTTGAGGTCGCGGCCGAGCTGGTCGATGCCGACGGCCACGCCGTCCGCCTGGGCGCGCCCGCGCTCGGAGCGGCCGTGGCTGCGCTGGTCCCAGTAGACGGCGCGGACGAGGCCGCGCAGGGCGGCGCGCTGGAAGTGCCAGGAGTCCTGGCCGAGGCAGTAGCCATGACTGAAGACGACGGTGACGGGGGCGGGAGCCTTGCGCCCGAAGAGCCGGCGGCGGCGGTTGCCCTCGGAGCCGGTCCTGTCCTCCGGCTGCGCGGGCTCGACCTCGTCGACCTCGTAGTACAGCTCGGTCCCGTCGTCGGCGACGGCCCGGCCCGGTGTCCCGCGCAGCGAGCCGTAGGGCCCGGTCGCGTCCAGCGCGAGGCGGGCCTTCTTGCGCATCCCGCGCCCGACGGTGAGCCGCTCGACGGCGACCCCGGCCGCCGCACCGGCGGCGAGCACTCCTATCGCGGCCCCGGCGACGCCCGCCCGGCGCCATCCGGGCGCCGTCGCGGCGGCCACCGCCATGACCTCTCCCGCCGCCGCCCCCGCGCTGCTCTCGCTCACGGTCCCGTGCCCCCGCTCGGTTCTGCCGTCTCGTTCACGTACACCCTCGGTACCCGGCTGCCGATCCGGGTGACGATCTCGTACCCGATCGTGTCGGCCGCCACCGCCCAGTCCTCGACGCCCGGCTCACCCCGGTCGCCCGGTCCGAACAGCACGGCCTCCGCGCCCGCTTCGGGCCGGTCGCCGCCGAGGTCGACGACGAACTGGTCCATGGCGACGCGGCCCGCCGCCGTACGGACCGTGCCGGCGACCAGGACGGGTCCGCGCCCCGACGCGTGGCGCGGGATGCCGTCCGCGTACCCGACGGGGATGAGGCCGAGCGTGGTCTCGGCGGGGGTGGCGTAGTGGTGGCCGTAGCTGACGCCGTGCCCGGCCGGGACGTCCTTGACCAGGGCGACGGCGGCGGCGAGCGTCATCACCGGGCGCAGTCCCAGCTCGGCGGGGGTGCCCAGCTCGGGGGCGGGCGAGACGCCGTACATCGCGATGCCGGTCCGTACGAGGTCGAAGTGGGCCTCGGGGAGGGTCAGCGTGGCCGGGGAGTTGGCCAGGTGGCGCACCTCCGGCTCGACGCCCTCCTTCTCGGCGTACGCGACCATGTCCCGGAACACGGCGAGCTGGGCGGCGTTGGCGGGGTGGCCGGGCTCGTCGGCGCAGGCGAAGTGGGACCAGAGGCCGGTGATCCGGATGGCGCCGGTCCGCTCGGCGGCGCGGGCCTCGGCGACGAGTTCGGGCCAGTCGGCGGGCTGACAGCCGCCCCGGCCGAGGCCGGTGTCGGCCTTGAGCTGGACGCGGGCCGGGCGGTCGGCGGCGGTGGCGGCCGCGACGATCTCGCGCAGCGCCCACATCGCGCTGACCGAGACGTCGATGTCCGCTTCGATGGCCTCGCGCCAGGGCCCGCCCGGCGTCCAGAGCCAGCACATGATCCGGCCGTCGAGCCCGGCGGCCCGCAGGGCGAGCGCCTCGTGCGGGGTCGCGGTGCCGAGCCAGGTCGCCCCGGCCTCGCGGGCGGCCCGGGCGCAGGGCACGGCGCCGTGCCCGTACCCGTCGGACTTCACCACGGCCATGAGCTGCGCACCGGACGCCCGCTCGCGCAGGGCGCGCACATTGGCGCGCAGCGCGGCGAGGTCGATCTCGGCACGGGCTCTCAGGGACGCTGTCTCGTTCATCGCGCCCAGTCTCTCAGAGGCGCCCGCCACCTCCCGGGCAGTGCACGCCGGTATCCACACCTATGTACGTTTCATCACATGCTGGAGGTGGTCGACCAGGACGGGCACATGGCTGTCGGCGACGTCCTTCACGGCGGTGATCAGCGTGACGGGACCGCCCGCGCGCACGATCCCCGCCAGCCGGTCGACGGCCTCGGTGTGGGCCGGGTCGTCCAGTTCGGTGCGGTAACGGTCGACGAAGGTGTCGTGGCGGGCGCCGGAGCGGTCCTGGTGGTACCAGGAGCGCAGCTCGTCCGACGGGGTGATGTCCTTCAGCCACACGTCGATCGCGGCACGCTCCTTGGAGACGCCGCGCGGCCAGAGCCGGTCGACGAGGACGCGGGTGCCGTCGCCGTCCTCGGGCGGGTCGTAGACCCTGCGTACGCGTACGGGGTCGCTGCCGCTCACGATCGGAGCCTTTCCGCCGGGGCCTTCGGAGCTTCCACCCTCTCCCCCGCTCACCCCGCCCGCACGTCGCGCCAGGCCGCCGGGATGCCGTGCGCGACGTCCTGCGCGGAGACCGGGGCGCCGTCGGAGCCGTGCCGGGCGGCCAGTCCGTGCAGGTAGGCACCGACGGACGCGGCGTCGCGCGGGGCGAGTCCGGCCGCGAGCAGGGACCCGGTCAGCCCGGAGAGCACATCGCCGCTGCCCGCCGTGGCGAGCCAGCCGGTCCCGGTCGGGTTGACCCGTACGGGGGTGTCGCGGGCCTCAGCGACCAGGGTCGTGGACCCCTTGAGGAGCACGGTGGCGCGGTAGCGGGCGGCCAGCTCGCGTACGGCGGCGAGCCGCCCGGCCTCCACCTCCTCGCGCGCCACGCCGAGCAGGGCGGCGGCCTCCCCGGCGTGCGGGGTCAGGACGGTGGCGGCGGTCCGGGTCCGTACGGTCTCGGGCTCCAGGAGCCGCAGCCCGTCCGCGTCGACCAGTACGGGGACGTCGGCGCCGAGCACGTCGGCGACGGCCTCCTCGGCCCACCGCCCGTCCCCGAGCCCCGGTCCGATCACCCAGGCCTGGACGCGTCCGGCCTTCGACGGCGGCCCGGCGTGCACCAGGGTCTCCGGGAAGCGGGCGATCACGGCGTCCGTGCCGGGTCCGACGTATCGCACCGCCCCCGCCCCGCCGTGCAGGGCGCCCGAGACGGCGAGGACGGCCGCGCCCGGGTAGCGCTCGGACCCGGCGACGACGCCGACGACACCCCGGCTGTACTTGTCGCTCTCGCCCCCCGGGACCGGCAGCAGCGCCGCCACGTCCGCGTACTGGAGCGCCTCCAGGTCCGGCGGCTCCGGCAGCTCCGGCCCGAGCCCGATGTCCACCAGCCGCAGGGCGCCCGCGTGTTCGGCGGCCGGGTCGATCAGGTGGCCCGGCTTGTACGTGCCGAAGGTGACGGTCGCGTCGGCGCGGACGGCCTCGCCGTGCACCTCCCCGCTGTCGGCCTCGACGCCGCTGGGCAGGTCGACGGCGATGACGGGGGTACGGCCGTGGGCCCGGGTCACCGCCCGCAGCAGGGCGAGGGCGTCCTCGCGGAGCCCGCCGCGCCCGCCGATCCCGGTGATGCCGTCCACGACGAGGTCCAGGCCCCCCAGCCCGTCGGGTCCGTCGGCCACGCGCCCCCCGGCGGCCAGGAACGCGGCGAGGCCGCCGGCGTGCGCCCGGTCGGGCGAGACGAGGAGGGCGCGCACTCCGGCGCCCCGCCGGGCGAGGCGTGCGCCCGCGTACAGGGCGTCGCCCCCGTTGTCGCCGCCGCCGACCAGGAGCAGGACCCGGGACCCGTACACCCGGCCGGTGCGCCGCAGCAGATCCGCGCAGGCGGCGGCGAGGCCGGCGGCGGCGCGCTGCATCAGGGCACCTTCGGGCACCCGCTTCAGGAGGGCGGCCTCGGCGGCCCGTACGGTCTCCACGCTGTAGGCACGTCGCATGGGACCAACCCTGGGCGATCACGGGGACGAACGCCACCCCCGACGGCCGGAGGCGGTTCACCCCTCCGCGATCACCACGGCTCACCCCTCCGCGATCACGACGGCCGAAGCCACCCCCGCGTCATGGCTGAGCGAGACGTGCCAGCCGCGCACGCCCAGTTCGGCGGCGCGGGCGGCCACCGTGCCGCTCACCCGCAGCCGGGGCTGCCCGCTGGCCTCCACCCAGACCTCCGCGTCGCTCCAGAGCAGCCCGCCCGGCGCGCCGAGGGCCTTGGCCAGGGCCTCCTTCGCGGCGAACCGGGCGGCGAGCGAGGCGATGCCGCGCCGCTCGCCGCTCGGCAGCGTCAGCTCGCTCTCGACGAAGAGCCGGTCGGCCAACTGGGGCGTACGCTCCAGCGCGGCGCCGAACCGCTCGATCTCGGCCACGTCGATCCCGACCCCAATGATCACGGCCCCCACCCTCGTTCGCTCACTTGCTCACTCGCTCACTCCACGGTCACGGACTTCGCCAGATTGCGCGGCTGGTCCACTTCGTTGCCACGGGCCGTCGCCAGCTCGCAGGCGAAGACCTGGAGCGGCACGGTGGCGACCAGCGGCTGAAGCAGCGTAGGCGTTGCGGGGACGGTGATGAGGTGGTCGGCGTACGGGACGACGGCCTCGTCGCCCTCCTCGGCGACGACGATCGTGAGTGCGCCCCGGGCCCGGATCTCCTGGATGTTGGAGACGATCTTGTCGTGGAGGACGGAACGCCCGCGCGGCGAGGGCACGATGACGACGACCGGCAGCCCTTCCTCGATGAGCGCGATGGGCCCGTGCTTGAGCTCCCCGGCCGCGAACCCTTCCGCGTGCATGTAGGCGAGTTCCTTGAGCTTGAGCGCGCCTTCGAGGGCGACCGGGTAGCCGACGTGGCGCCCGAGGAAGAGGACGGTGTCGTGGTGGGCGAGGGAGCGGGCCAGTGCGCGGACGGGCTCCATGGTCTCCAGTACGCGTTCGACCTCGCCGGAGATCGCGGAGAGCTGGCGCACCACCGTACGGATCTCGTCACCCCACTTGGTGCCCCGCAACTGGCCCAGGTACAGGGCGACGAGGTAGCAGGCGACGAGCTGGGTGAGGAAGGCCTTGGTGGAGGCGACGGCGACCTCGGGCCCGGCGTGGGTGTAGAGGACGGCATCGGACTCACGGGGAATCGTGGAGCCGTTGGTGTTGCAGATGGCGAGGACCTTCGCGCCCTGCTCTCGGGCGTGCCGGAGCGCCATCAGGGTGTCCATGGTCTCGCCGGACTGGGAGATGGCGATGACGAGGGTGCGCTGGTCGAGGATCGGGTCGCGGTAGCGGAACTCGCTGGCGAGCTCGGTCTCGCAGGGCAGCCGGGTCCAGTGCTCGATGGCGTACTTGGCGATCATCCCGGCGTGGAAGGCGGTCCCGCAGGCGACGATGACGACCTTGTCGACCTCGCGGAGTTCGGCGTCGGGGATGCGCACCTCGTCGAGGCTCAGTGACCCCTCGCCGTCGATCCGGCCGAGGAGGGTGTCGGCGACGGCCTGGGGCTGGTCGGCGATCTCCTTGAGCATGAAGGAGGCGTAGCCGCCCTTCTCGGCGGCGGAGGCGTCCCAGTCGACGTGGTACTCGCGCACCTCCGCGAGGTCCCCGTCGAACCCGGTGACGGTGACGCCCTCACGGCTCAGCTCGACGACCTGGTCCTGGCCGAGCTCGATGGCGGACCGGGTGTGCGCGATGAAGGCGGCGACGTCGGAGGCGAGGAACCACTCGTCCTGCCCGACCCCCACCACGAGCGGCGAGTTGCGCCGGGCCCCGACGACGACGTCCGGCTGATCCGCATGCACGGCGACCAGGGTGAAGGCCCCCTCCAGCCGCCGGCACACCTGCCGCATGGCGTCCGCGAGGTCCCCGCCCGCCGAGAACGCCTCGGCCAGCAGATGCGCGACGACCTCGGTGTCCGTCTCCGACCCGAGCGCGTGCCCGCGCCCGGTCAGCTCGCGCCGCAGGGCCGCGAAGTTCTCGATGATCCCGTTGTGGACGACGGCGACCCGGCCCGCGTTGTCCAGGTGGGGGTGGGCGTTCACATCGTTGGGCGCCCCGTGCGTGGCCCACCGCGTATGCCCGATCCCGGTCCGCCCGGCCGGCAGCGGCCGGTCCCCCAGCTCCTTCTCCAGATTGACGAGCTTTCCCGCCTTCTTCGCGGCGGCGAGCCCGCCGTCCGCGAGCACGGCGACACCCGCCGAGTCGTAGCCCCGGTATTCGAGGCGCTTGAGTCCCGCGACGACGACGTCCTGCGCCGACTGACCACCGACATAACCCACGATTCCGCACATAGCGGCACCTTAAGGCCGGAAGCGGCTCGCGCGAGGAATGTTGGTGGCATACAATTCTTTGTACATGACCCACACGAAGGGCGGCCGGACATGTCGGTGACCCAGATCGACATAGACGATGAAGCTCTGGAGCGGGCGATGGCTCTCTCCAAGGCCCGGACGAAGAAGGAGACCGTCAACCTCGCCCTCCGCTTCTACGCGGAGCAGCAGGAGCGCGCGGCGCGGATCAGCCGTCACTTCGAGCGCGCGCGCAACTGGGGCGCGGTCGAGGACGCCGAGCGGCGGCACCGGGCGGAGAAGGACGGTCAGTGATCTACCTGCTCGACACCTCGGGCCTCGTACGGCTGCTCTCCGACACCACCTTGCAGTCGGCGTGGTCCGATGCGATCGAGGCCGGAACGGTCGCCTCCTGCTATCCGCAGCGAGCGGAGTTCCTGTACGGCGCCCGCGACGCACGCGAGTACGACGAGATCGTCGAGATGTTCACCGACCTCTACCCGGACGTCTCCGTACCGAAGAGCGCCGGGCGCTGGATCACCTCGGTCCAGCACCGCATGGCACGCGCCGGGCAGCACCGGAGCGCTTCCGCCGTGGATCTCGTCATCGCCG
Source organism: Streptomyces cyaneofuscatus (assembly GCF_033109485.1). Lineage (NCBI taxonomy): Bacteria > Bacillati > Actinomycetota > Actinomycetes > Kitasatosporales > Streptomycetaceae > Streptomyces > Streptomyces cyaneofuscatus. The sequence goes on from NZ_CP137002.1 coordinate 3,106,185, forward strand.
CCACGGCGGCCCATCACGGCCTGACGGTTCTCCATGACGACCTCGACTACCGCACGGTCGCCCGGCACGCCCCGGACCTCGGCGAACACAGCGTGCACGACGTGGCCTGACACTCCGGTGCGGGCCCGTACGGGGCCCCGCACCGGAGCAGGTTCAGGCCGTGACGAGAATCCTCGTCACTAGCAGTACTGCGCCTCCTTGCCGATCGAGCGGTACATGCAGTCCGCGTTCTCGATCAGTTGCAGCACCGCGTCCCGGTTGCGGGAGGTCTCGCGCTCGATGACCTCGTCGGGCGGGTAGAAGCCGCCGCCCGAGGCCGAGCGCGGGAACATCTCGAAGGTGTAGCCGAAGATCTTCTGCGAGCCCCACAGCCAGTCGTCGATCGAGCCGTCCGTGATGTAGAGGTCGCTGGACTGCTCGGCGGTGTAGCCGTTGCTCGCCGCCATCTTGCGGCCCACCGTGGCGAACGCGTTGCGGTCGTCGGCGGTCAGGCCGGGGGCCGTGTCGTTGTACGTGTAGCCGAACGGCCAGAGCACCAGCTCGCTGTACGTGTGGAAGTCGATGGCCGCCTTGATCTGCTGCTTCCCGCCGACCACCCGGCTGCGCACGAAGTCCGCCACGACCTTCGTCTCGGGTGCGGACTCGGGGCCCGTACCGCGGTACGTGTCCGAGGACGGGCTGGAGGAGGAGCCGCCGCAGCAGCCCCACTTGAAGGCCCAGTTGCGGTTGAGGTCGGTGCCGACCGCACTGGAGCCGGAGTTGGGCTGCCGGTTCTTGCGCCAGCTGCGGTACGAGCCGGTGGCGATGTCGTACTCGCCGCCGTCGGGGTTCATGTCCGGGATGATCCACAGCTCGCGGCCGTTGACCGCCTGGGTGATCCGGGAGTCGCTCCCGTACCCCGTGGCGAACTCGCGGAGCAGGTAGAGCGACATCTCGACGGTCAGGTGCTCGCGGGCGTGCTGGTGGGCGGTGAACAGGACCTCGGGCTCGGCCTCGTCGGTGCCCACGTTGTCGCTGATCTTGATCGCGACGATGTCGCGGCCCTGGTAGGTCTTCCCGATGACGCGCTTGCTCATGATCGAGGGGTTGGCGGCGATCCGGGCGTCGATGGCCGCGGTCATCTCGGCGTAGTTGTGGTAGCGGGAGTCGGCCGGCGGGAAGTCGAGTGCGCCGACGCCCTCCGCCCCGTGCGCATGGGCGTCGGGCGCGGGCAGCGCCTCCAGGAGGTGGCCCTTGGCCCGGAGCTGCTTGGCCTGGGCGGTGCTGGCGCTGATCACGATGCCGTGGTCGTGGACCTCGTCGATGGTGACGCCCGCGCGGAGGATCTCGGTGCGGACGGCCGGGGTGGTGCGCCCGGTGATCTCGTACTGGACCGGCCGCTCGGCCGTCGCGACGACCGGCTTCCGGGCGGAGGTCTCGGCGGTGGCCACGGCGGATGCCGGAGCGGCGAGGCCGAGGGCGAGCAGGACGGCGAGGGTGGCGTTCCGCCTGGCCTTCGTCCTGGTCGCGCCGGCCTTCGTTCTGGCTTTCGCCGAGCGGGATTTCCGTGTGTTGGCGAGTCGCATGCTGGCAGTCTCCTGAGTCCGTCGGGGTGGGGGGTGGAGCTGTGCGACGGGCACAGGATGGAGCTATGTCATGAGCGGGTCAAGGTGTAGTTTCTGGCCACTTCCGCGCGGCTCCGGTGTTCAGAGACGGCGGTACGTACGGCCGCCACGGCGAGGCAGAGCCCGTGGGTCGTCCCCGTCCTTCGCGGTGGCCTCCAGGGCCAGGTGCAGTTCGGCTCGGACGGCGGCATCGGCGAGGTTCTGCCCGAGGCGCTCGGCGCACCGGGTGAGCCAGGCCGTCAAAGTGGTCCGGTGGACGTGCAGTTCGGTCGCGGCGGGGGCGGTTCTGGCGTGGTGGCGCAGCCAGCAGGCGAGCGCGATCCGGAGGTGGGGTTCGAGCCCACCGACCAGGCCGACGGCCCAGGTGCGGGCCGCTTCGGTGTCCAGGATCCCGCTGGGCGGCGTCTCCGGCCGGGCTTGGCGGTCGCTCTTCCGTTCCTGGTCGTGGCCCCGGCCCTGCCCGTCGCCCCGCGTCGGCGCGCGGAGCGCCAGCAGCAGGTGCGCCTGCACGGTGATGTTGTCCAGGTCCGCGTCCAGGAGGGCGGCCACGCCCCGGAGCCGGGTGCGGACCGTGCCGGGCGAGAGCCCGAGCGCGGTGGCGGCACGGGGGGCGCTGCCGGTGCGGAGCCGGACCAGGAGCAGGTGGCGGTGGTCCGGGGTCAGCGGGCTCAGCACGGATCGTGCCCACGCGGTGTACGGGCCAGGGGGGAGCAGGCGGGCGAGCTGCGGGGTGCCGACGGCGTCGGCGGGGACGATGCGGTGGGCGGGGGTGGCGCTGTGCCGGGCCGCCGCCGCGTCGGCGTGGGCGGTGGGCGTCTCGGCCAGGGGCAGCGGTCCGGCCAGGCCCGCCAGGAGGTCGTGGCGTTCGCTCACCCGGGAGACCAGGCGCAGGACCCGCCCGTCGTCGCTGCCGTGGTGGAGCTCGGCGACCAGGAGCTCGCCGTCCACCTCGCCGATCAGGGCGCAGGCGCCGCCGTGTCCGGCCAGGGACGGGCGGACGGCCCGCCAGAGGACCTGGTGGGCGGTGGGGATGTCGGGGCCGGTCAGCCGGTAGAGCGTGACATGCGTGAGTCCGCCGGCCCGCACGGTGTCGGTGACGGAGGTGGTGTGCCCGGCCAGCAGCAGCCGGAGCAGGGTGCTGTGGAGCCGCATCTGCTCGGCGCGCAGTTCGGCGGCGCGCTGCCCGCGTACCTCCAGGAGGGCCGCCGTGGTGGTGGCGACGAGCCCGACGTGTTCGGCGGTCATGGTGGGTGCCGGGTGCAGGACGAGCACGGCTCCGGCCGCTGGGCGCTGCACATGGTGCGGGTGGTCCTGCGGATGGGCCGCGGCGTGGACGCCGTCGGCCGCCGCGGTGGCGGGCGTGCTGTAGACGGCCCCGGCGATCGGGTCGGCCAGCACCGCCGCCCCCTGGACGAGGACGGCGGCCTCGCTGACCAGCTGCGCACCGGACCGCGTCGCGGCCCGCAGCAGCCGGTCCGCCATCGCCTCCCGGACCGTACGGGAGGAGTCCCCCGGGCCTGCGGTGTCGGGTCCGGTCGTGTGGGTGGTGCTCATACCGCGCCCCCTCGGCGTACGAACGCGCGCCGCGCACCTGCGGTCCGGGTGCGCGGCGCGGCGATGGCGGGCACGGTCAGGGAATGCGGGCGACGGCTCCCCACCCGGCCCGGCCGGTGGTGGTGCCGGTGTTCGCGTCGGGCCGCCAGTTCGGCCAGGACACCATCCCCGGCTCCACCATCTCCAGCCCGTCGAAGAACGCGATGGTGGTCTCCGGCTCGCGGAAGATGTACGGGATCGCCCCGCTGCTGTTGTACTCGTCCTGGACCGCCCGGTGGGCCTCGTCCGAGGCGGTCGAGTGGGACAGGGACAGATAGCTGCCCGAGGGCAGCCGCGCCACCAGCCGCCGTACCAGCGACAGCGCGTCGTCCCAGTCCACGATGTGCCCCAGCACGTCGGAGATGACGAGGGCGACGGGCTCGTTCAGGTCCAGGGTCTTCGCCGCGCCCTCCAGGACCGCCTCCGTGTCCCGCATGTCCGCCTCCACGTACGCGGTCGCGCCCTCGGCGCTGCTGGTCAGCAGCGCGTGGACGTGCAGCAGCACCAGCGGGTCGTGGTCGACGTAGACGATCTTCGCGTCCGGGGCTATCCGCTGCGCGACCTCGTGGGTGTTGTTCGCCGTCGGCAGGCCCGCGCCGACGTCCAGGAACTGCCTGATCCCGGCGTCCCGGGCGAGGTAGGTCACCGTACGGCGCAGGAAGTCACGCGACTCCTTCGCGAACGTCTCGATCAGCGGGTACTTCTCCCGGTAGGCGTCGCCCGCGGCCCGGTCCGCCGGGAAGTTGTCCTTCCCGCCGAGCCAGTAGTTCCACACGCGCGCGGAGTGCGCGACGCTCGTGTCGATCTGCGCGGGCAGTTCAGCCCCGTTCCCGGTCGTACTCATCCTGCAGAACCTCCCTCGTTCGGTCCGGACGCATCGCCATCACGCACGACACGTCCAGCATCGCTTGATATTCCTGTACGGGCGGGCCGCTGTCCCACACCTCCGCCGTTCCCGGCAGCCCGCCCTCACGCACCACGTGATCCGCGATCTCCCGGATCTCCACGCGGTACTGACTCAAAGCCGGCACTCCGGTCAGCGGGTGGGGCGGCGCGTCCTCGGCATGGAGCTGCACCATCACATCCCGCCGCTCCGCCGCCTCCCGGAGCGCTGCGAGCTGTTCACGCATCACCTCGCCGTCGCCGACCCGGCAGCGCAGCGCGGTGACCGGCAGCACCGCCCACACCCGCGCCTGCTGCTCACGCAGCCGCCGCTGACGCATCACCAGCAGATCCGCGCGCCGCCGCCGGACCGCGGGGTCCAGCCCGGGCCGCAGGGCGGCGTCCACGGCCATGGCGTACGCCGGGGTCCGCAGCAGCAGCGGTACGAGCGCCGGGTCCCAGGTGCGCACGATGCTCGCGGCGGACTCCACGCTCATCAGGTCCATGAGCCAGGGGTCCATCGCATCGCGCCACGGATGCCACCAGCCGGGCATGTTGGCCGCGTTGAGCCGGCCCATGATGTCGTCGGTCTCGGACGCGCCCGCCCCGTACCGGTCGAGCAGCGCGGACACCTGCCCCACGTCCAGGGAGGTCTGCGCCTGCTCCAGCCTCCGCAGCGTCGACGGGTGCCAGCCGAGCAGCTTGGCGGCCTGGGGTACGGACAGGCCCGCCCCTTCCCGCAGGTGCCGCAGCCGCGCCACCAGGACCAGGTGCTGTGCTGTCCGGCCCGACCTTTCACGTGCCACCGCTCGTCCTTCCGCTCCGGCCCGACATCCGACAGTTCACGCAGCCTGCGCGCAGTGCACACAGCGCACCTTGCGACGATCGCGCGCCGCTCCCATGGTGAGTATGTCTGTCCCCACCGACCACGACGCGGCGGAGCGTTGTCACCGCCTCTCGCACCCCTCGCGGAGCACTTTTTGGCCACCTCGATCCTCGATCGACCACACGCCCGCGCACCCCGGATCAGCCACCTCCTCGCCCGCCGCGCCATCACCACCTTTCCACGGGACCGCAGTTGAACGACCGGCGCCCTCCCCGCCCGCCGCCTCCTTCCTCGCCCCCGAGCGCCCCCGGGCCCGGCCGGGCCTCCCCGGCCCCTGCCTCCCCGGCCTCTCCACCGCCCCGAACTCGACGGTCCCGTACGCCCGCACTCTGGAGCCCGCCTCATGAACCGCCCGAACCTGACGCACCCGGACCCTCGCCCCTCCGCCGCCCCCGCCTCTGCCCCCGCCCTCGCCCCACCGAGGCAGCTCCCCCGGCGCCCCCTGGACCTCCGCGTCCGCACCCGGCGCATCCAGGTCGAGGAACTCGTCGTCGACGACCCCGGCAAGGTCCTCGACCACGCCCAACGGGCCGCCCTCACCGCCCCCGACACCGCCGCCGCCCTCGGCCACAGCCCCACCACCCCCCTCACCCTCCCGGCGGCGGCGGCCCTGCTCTGCGCCCTCCACGAGCCGGGCGAGCTCGCCGCGATGGGCCTGCGCCTCACCCGCCACACCACCCACGTGACCGCCTCCGACCAGCAGACCGAGCCCGTCTCCCTGGAGCTGTCGTACGCCCCTGAGTACGAGGAGTGAGTACGCGCACTCACGCTCGGGCCCTCCGGTCGCTCCACCATGGACACGGCGCAGCGATCAACCGATGACCTGACCGGCCATCACTTCACCGAGGAGCTCACATGTCCCAGCGTGCCGTCACCATCTCCGCCCTTGCGGCTGCCGCCCTGCTGGCGGGAGCGGGCGCCTACGCCTTCGCCGGGGAGACCGGGGGCAGCGGGAGCACCGGGCCCGAGGTGACGAAGGCTTCCGTCGCGTACGTCGCACCGACCGCGGACAAGGACGGCTCGCTCACCTTCACCGCCGAGGTGTCGGACGACTCCGGGGTCCGACACCTGAAGGTGCTGGCCTGGCCCGCGAGCATGACGCCCGCCCCGGACGCGGACGACATGGCGCACGTGGAGTCGGCCGCCTGCGAGCCGTCGGGGTCCTCGGGGGACAAGGCCGCGCTCTGCACGTACACGGTGAAGGTGACGAGCGCCGAGGCGGCCGAATCCCCGAACGGCGCGTGGCACGTGGGTGTCCTGGCCTCGGCGGAGGACGGCGGCACGACGTTCGCCCCGAAGGCGGCCGGGTTCACGGTCAAGGGCTGAGGCCACGGTCAGGGGCTGGGGCCACGGTCGGAGGCCGAGTTCACGGCCTGCGCGACTCGGGGCCGGCGGTCACCTCCACGGCGAACCCCGCCGACTCGACGTGAAGCGCCCCAGGCGGGAGGTGCGGGAGCGTCATCCGCCCTCGCGCCCCTCCCCCAGCTTCCGCCGCAGCGCCGCTCTCTCCGGCTCGGTGCCCGCCAGCTCCAGCGCCTCCCGGTAGGCCGCGGCCGCCTCCCCGGCCCGCCCCAGGCGGCTCAGCAGATCGCCCCGCGCCACCGCGTACGGCCCGTACGCCCGCAGCCGGGGCTCACCGCCCAACGCGTCCAGCAGCGCCAGCCCCGCACCCGGCCCGTCGCGCATCGCGACCGCCACGGCGCGGTTCACCGCGACCACGGGGGACGGGGTCAGGGTGAGCAGCACGTCGTACAGGGCCACGATCTGCGCCCAGTCCGTGGACCCCACGTCCGCCGCCTCGTCGTGCAGGGCGGCGACGGCGGCCTGCACCCCGTACGGCCCGGCCGGCCCCCCGGTCAGCGCCCGCACCACCAGGGCCCGCCCCTCCTCGATCATCGACCGGTCCCAGAGCCCCCGGTCCTGGTCCTCCAGGAGCACCGGCTCCCCCGCCGGGCCGGTCCGCGCGCCGCGCCTGGCGTGGACGAGGAGCAGAAGGGCGAGGAGCCCGGCGCTCTCCCTCTCACCGGGGAGCAGACGGTGCAGTATCCGGGCCAGCCGGACCGCCTCCTCGGCCAGGTCGAGCCGCTGGAGACGGGGGCCGGAGCTGGCTGCGTACCCCTCCGTGAAGACCGAGTAGACGACCTGGAGCACCCCGGGCAGCCGCTCCGGCAGCTCGTCGGGCCCGGGCACCCGGAACGGGATCCGGGCCTCGCGGATCTTCTTCTTCGCCCGCACGATCCGCTGGGCCATGGTCGCCGTCGGCACGAGGAAGGCCCGCGCCACCTCGGGGGTGGTGAGCCCGGCGAGGCAGCGCAGGGTGAGGGCGGTACGGTCCTCGGCGGCGAGGGCGGGATGAGCGCAGGTGAAGAACAACTGAAGCCGCTCATCCGGCAGTTCACCGATCTCCGTCGGGGCGGGGGCGGCCTCGTCCCGCTCCGCGTCGGCCTGGAGGACGGCGAGCCGCGCGGCGTACGCCTGGTCGCGCCGCAACCGGTCCACCGCCTTGCGCCGCGCGGTCGTCAGCAGCCACGCCCCGGGCCGGGCGGGAACGCCCTCGGCCGGCCAGTGGCGCAGGGCCGCCTCGATCGCCTCGGACGTCACCTCCTCGGCCAGGTCGAGATCCCCGAACCGGCGTACGAGGGAGGCGAGCAGCAGCCCCCGCTCCTCCCGGAACACCGCCTCGACGGCTGCCCGAGCCTCCTCCGGCTCCTCACCCACCACCGCTCTCAGCCCCCGAAGTCCGCGACCGGCCGGACGACGACCGAGCCGCCGTCGCGCGCACCGGGACAGCGGGCCGCCCAGTCGAGGGCGGCGTCGAGGTCCGGCACGTCGATCACGAGGAACCCGCCCAGCAGCTCCCGCGTCTCCGCGAACGGCCCGTCCGTCACGGTCCGCTCCCCGGTCGGCGAGACCCGCACGGTGGTCGCTGTCACCAGATCGGCCAGCGACTCGCCGGAGACGAGGATGCCCGCGTCGCGTACGTCCTTGTCGTAGGCCATCCAGTCCTCGACGGTGCACTGCGGCGCCCCGCCCTGCTCGTCGACGGCCCCGCTGTGGATCAGCAGCATGTACTTCATGGTCCGACTCCTGTCACCTGTGTGGAGCGCCCGCCGGGTGCGGGCCGCCTTACACGATGACGACGAACGGGACGGCCCCCGATCGACACGCCGCCCGAATTTTTCTTTCGAGCCTCAGGGAAGGAGCGTCAACGCGGACACATGCCTGGGCTTGACCACCGTGAAGTGACGACGATCGAGGGTCGCGACCCGCTCCACGCCATGCCGCTCAGCCACTGCGATCACCGACGCGTCGACCGCTCCGAGAGGGAAGTCCGCGTACTGCAGAACCAGCTCGCTCATGCGCGCCAGATCGGCGGCAGTGAGGTGCACCAGTTCAAAGGTGCCGCGTCGGACCTCCTCCAGAAATGCGGCCTCCACCTTGGGCCAACGCTCCAGGAGCCAGCAGACCTCGGTGAGAACGGGGCTGGGCAGCAGCCGGCGGCCGGTGAGGGTGGCCAGGAACCTGCCGCATTCGGCGTGACGCCGGTCGCCCGCGTTGAGAGCCGCAGCCAGCGGGCCGGTGTCGAGGACCGTGGTGATCACTCGGCGTTCCCGAAGCGCCGCTCCATGCGCTCGCGAAGGTAGTCGTCGTGCCGCTCCGCAAGGTCCGCCGGGCCCTGGATGCTGCCGATCAGCGCGATCAGCCCCTCCGGCACCGACTCTTCCTCGGAGGGCTGCTCGGAAGAGACTGCTTCGACTACCTGAGCCAGTTCCTCGTCCTGGGTCACCAGCAGCCGCAAACGCCGCACCTGGCGGGGCGAGAGCCGGTCCACGAGGTGGTGCATGTCTTCGTAGTCGCGCGCAGCGGTCACCCCAGCAGTGTAGAGCCGTGCAACCCCTCGCGGACAGGACAACGGCGCCCTCACGCGCTCAGGCGAAACGGCTCGCCACCGTCCGTACGGGCCTCGCCGCACCCCCGGCACACCCCCGCCACCGGTGACCGGAACGCCCGGTCGCAGTCGTCGCAGTTCTGGAGGGGGACGACCGGCGCCGCGACGGAGAGCGGCGGCGGGAAAAGCGTGATCAGGCGGTGGCGCAGCAGCTTCGCCGGGTGCCGGAGCGGTACGGGCGGGTCGTCGGTGAGCGCCTCCCGTACGGCATCGGGCCGCATCCCCCGCTCCAGCCAGGCCGCGACGCCGGGAACGAGCCGCCGCACGTCCTCCTCGGACAGGACGAAGACAGGCGCCGTACGCCGCAGCCCGGCCAGCAGGTCGGCCGCCGCCGCGTACAGCGCCTCGGTGGGACGGCACGGACCGGGCAGCGGTGGGCGTGGCGGCCTGGGCGCGGTGGGCGGCGGCACGAGCCGGGACGCGGGGGCGGGTTCCTCCGGTACGGGTTCAGGCTCAGGCTCCGGTACGGGTTCGGCCTCAGGCTCCGGTACGGGTTCGGCCTCAGGCTCCCGTTCCGGCTCGGCCTCAGGCTCTCGTACGGGAGCCGGGTCCGCCCGCCGGGCCGCCGCCTCCGGGTGGTTGTACGACTCCGTGCGCGTGGCCACCCGGCCGCCCCGCACGCGCTCCCGGGTGCGGCGCAGGAATCCGTGCTGCTCCAGCTCGCGCAGGCCGGCCGCGATGGCCGCCTCGCTCTCCGGGAAGATCTCGGCGAGCACCTTGATGCCGATGCGCTTCCCGGCGGGCAGCGACTGGATGTGGGTGCCGAGGCCGATCGCCAGCAGGGACAGGTCACGGTGCTGGGAGAGGCGGTTGGAGATGATCGAGTAGCCGTCGGTGAGGCGGATGTTGATGTGGACGATGCCGGAGGACGGGGCGCGCAGGGGCGCGCTAACCTGCTGGGTACCCATTGGGAAGTCTCTGTCTTCCTCGGTGGTCAGGCCTTCGGTCGGGATGCCAGTCCCGGCCGGGGGCCGTCTCATGTCTGCGGTTGTGGTCAGCGTGAGCATATGCCCGCCAACAGGGACAAAATCCAGCCCGGTTGGCACAGTTCACCCGTGTGAGTGACGACGCCCCTCGCGCGTATGCGCGCGCTCTCGCGCGTCCAGGGGTAGCCGACGGCCGTCAGGGTTGGGTTGGGTTATTTCCCCAGTAATCAAAAGCAAGTAATTAAAAGCCTTTACGTCGCAGCCGGCCACGACGCGGTCCACCTCGTCGCGGCCACCCACGTCACGGTCCACCGGGTCGCGACTGCCACGACCCGGTGGACCCGCCGAACCTCCGACCGCCCACCGTCCTCGTACCTCAGACCTCAGACCTCAGAGCCAGCGAAGCTCCCACAGACGCCAGACCGCGTCCTCCGCGAGGCGATGGCCGCCCAGGACCGCCGAGCGCGTCACCACTTGGCGCTGCCGGTGCCAGACCGGGATCAGCGGGGCGTCCCTCGCGACGGTGTCCTGGATCGCCCGGAACTGCTTCATGGCCCGGCCCCGGTCGGTGAACCGCTGGGTGTCCCTGATGACATCGTCGACCTCGGCCGATGCGTAGCCGTTGGCGAGGACGTTCCCGGTGCCCACCAGCGGCTGGACGAAGGTGTCCGCGTCGGGGAAGTCCGGCACCCATTGGTAGAGGTGGATATCGAACTCGCCTTTCAGACAGCGCTTCTGGTAGGTGGTGAAGTCGCGTTCCTCGACCAGGTCGACCCGGAACAGTCCGTCCTTCTCGAACTGCTGCTTCAGCTCACGCGCCTCGACGGCGGCGATACCGGGCTGGTGGCCCAGTTTGATGCGTACCGGAGTGGAGATTCCGGCGGATCGCAGGCGCTGCGCCGCATAGGCGGGGTCCGCCTCCGGATAGCGGTCGAAGAATGCCGTGCTGTGTCCGGCGACGCCTTGCGGAACGAGCGAATACAGCGGTGTCACCGTGTGCTTGAAGACCTCGCCCGCCAGATGTCCCCGGTCGAGGAGGGCGGCGACGGCTCTGCGGGCCGCGACATTCCCTAAAGGCTTGCGCGGAGAGTTCAGGTTCAGCACGAGATAGTGCGCCTCAGCGCTGTCCCCGACGGAAAGGCGTACGTCCTCGTCGCCGGGGCCGATCCCCGCGAGGGTGGCGGCCGGAAGTCCCGCGTAGGCGATGTCGACCGTTCGGGCGTTCCACGCCTCTTCGACCTCCTGCGAGGTCTCGAAATAGCGGACCTCGACCGTGACTCCCTCCGTGGTCACGGCTCCTCTGTACGCGGTGTTCGGTTCGAGGGTGAGGGACTTCCCCTCCTCGTAGGACGCCAGGACGTAGGGGCCCGACCCCGAGGCGCTCTGCTCCTCCCGCAGCCGGTTCGCCGGGAACTCCGCCGGGTCGACGATCGAACCCGCCCCCGTGGCGATCTTCGACGGCCAGGTGGCGTCGCCGGTCGCGAGGTGGAACGTCACGAAGGGGCCCCGGGCCTCCACGGAGACGAGGTTGGCGAACAGGGGCGCGGGCCCCAGCGGGTCGCGGATGCGCAGAATGCGGTCGAACGACCGCTTCACCGCCGCCGCTGTGAGGGGATTCCCGCTGGAGAACGTGAGGTCGCCCCGCACTTTGCATCGATAGGCGGTGAGGGAGGCGCTGGTGAATGCGCAGGACTCGGCCGCGTCCGGCTTCGGGACCGGTGATCCCGGGCCGAAGCTGAGGAGGCCCTGGTAAATGTTGCTGAAGACCGCCCAGGAACCGTTGTCGTACACCCCGGCGGGGTCGAGGCTTGTCAGACGGCTGGCCGTTCCGATGACGATCGGTCTTTCGTCCCCGGCCCCGGCTCCCGTCTGCGGCAGCTGACAACCGCTGGTGAAGAGAAGAACGAAAGACCCTGCTGCGATTCCGAGACGGGCGAGTTTCATGAAAGTGCTCATGCTTCCTTGGTCCATGGGCATGGCAATGACAGGGGTGCTGTGCCATCGGTGGCTGGAACCTAAGGGCAGCCCGCGGGCGTTTCCATCCGTAGGCCGAGATCACGGATACGGCTTCACCATTTCCTCACCGCGTAGCACCGCATAGCACCGCACCACCCGGCCTCGCCTCTGCCCGCCGCCCGGATTCGCCGCCGGATACGTATAAGTGATCGGCCCGCCCCGGATATTCAGGGCCGGGTGCGCTCCGTACGTTGGAATGACCCGTCAGCGGTCGATCCGACGCGAGGGAACGCGGCTCCGCCGGCGCGAGTCACTCGCACTCCGCTCCGGTAGGGCATGAAGACCGCGACCCCCGAGGAGATGGCGCCATGACCAAGCTCTACTTCCAGGTCGATGTCCCCACCAGGAACTCCGTGCAGCCCGAGCGGTGCGGATTGCATGTCTTCACCGGGGCCGCCGAGACCGAGTCGGACGCCCTGCGCATAGCGCGCGAGGCCTGTGACGCGGCGGTCGCCGCACGCGAGGCCGGCTTCGCGATCCCGCGCCGGCGTCCGGACGGCTGGGGGGCGCGCGGGATGCGTTCCGGCTGGGTGCTCGACTGGGAGGCCGCGACGGTGGTCGTCTGGGAGCACGACAGAGCGTTCTGGAGCTCCCCGGCTCACGGAGGAACCCTCCCGGCTCACGAAGGGACCCTCCCGGCTCGCGGAGGAACCCTCCCGGCTCAGGGAGGAGTCGGGCCCGGCCGGTGAGCCAGGTCGCGGCGGGAGAGCGCGCCGGTCTTGCGCATCGCTCCGGCGATGTGCTGCTCCACGGTCCGCGGGGAGAGGTGCAGGGTCGCGGCGATCTCCCGGTTGGTCAGGCCGGAGACCGCGAGCTGCGCCACCTCCTCCTCGCGGGGCGACAGCTGGTCGGCGTGCGAGGGGCGGCCGGGCGGGCGGCCCTTCCTGGCGGGCTGCCGGGTACGCAGCAGGGCCCTGGCCCGGGCGGCGTCCCAGACGGCCCCGAGGTCGGTGAAGCGCTGGGCGCAGGACTCCAGGGCGGTGAGCGCCGTCAGGGTGCCGGGGTCGTCGGATACGGGGGCCGGCGAAGCGGCGGCCTCCGCCGACTCCCCCTCCGTCTCCGGGGCCGGGCCCCCCGCCCCCTCCGTGTCCGCCGCGAGTACGCAGCGGGCGGCGCCCTCCGTGGTCAGTGCCTGGGAGTAGGGGCGCGGAAGCTCCGCATAGGCCGCCGCGGCCTCCCCGTACAGCTTCGCGGCCTCCAGCAGTACCTCGCGCCGCTCCCGGGCCGGCGCATCCGTCTCGGTGAGCACGGCCCGGCTCCACACCAGCGCCGCCCTCGCGGCGGGCGCGTCACAGCGGCCGAGGCCCTGGGCGAAGTTCCGGACCATGGTGTGGGCCGTGCCGCTGTCGCCCGCGCGCACCAGCGCCTCCACGGCCCACGGCGCGAGTTCCGCGGCCCAGGGCCAGACGCCCTTGTCGGCCACCACCTTCCAGGCCGACCGCGCCTGCTCCGCCGCGACGCTCACTTCCTGCCGGGCCAGCGCCAGGCGGATCAGGGCCCCGGCCGCCGCCGCGCCCAGGGGCACGGGCAGGTTCTCGGTCCCGAATGTGCCCCGCTGGAACAGCCAGGACTTCGCCTCCCCCCAGTCCCCCTGGGCGACGGCGAGCAGGCCGCGTACGAGATAGGCGTCGGAGGCGATGAGCGGCATGTCGGCGGTGGCCGTGATGAACTCCTCGCACCGCTCGGCCAGGCCCAGCCACTGGCCGGTCCACCAGGCCTGGAGCAGCAGGGTCCCCAGCGCGCTGTGTTCCGTGTACGGCGCGCCGGTCCGCGCGGACAGCTCGCGTCCTCGGGTCAGCAGGTCGTCCACCCGCCCGTAGAAGCCGAGCCAGACAGCGGAGTCCGCGGCGTTGCACAGACCGCGGGCCGCCTGCCGGGCACAGGCGGGGTCGGTGCTCTCCACGGGCAGCTTCGCCACCAGCTCCCACGCCTCGGGGTCGGCCCAGCTCATCGCGAGCCCCACGTGGTTGGCCAGGACCGCCGTACGCATGGCCTCGTCCCCGCTGTCGTCCGCGGCGGCCACGGCCTTGATGAGCCACGCCTGGTGGACGTCGAGGGAGACCCCGGGGTGGTACGGGAGGACCAGTGCGGCCATGGCGCGTGCGGCCAGGGCGGAGCGGACGTCGCGCAGCTCGGCGGCGGCGATCTCCAGCACCCGCCACCCCTCGGGGAACCGGCCCATCTGGTTGCAGAGCATCAGCCCCAGGTCCAGGCGCAGCTCTCCCCGTACGGCCGGGGGCAGCGCCGCGTCCTGCACGATCTGCGCGAGCACCTCCACGGTCTGGTCCGAGCGCAGTCCGGTCACCGCGTTGCGGGCCAGCAGCGGCGCCAGCCGGGCCCGGGCCTGCGGGGGGATGTCGGGCGTGGCCAGCGTCCGCTCCAGGAGCGTGATCGCCTGCTGGTGCCGGCCGGAGGCCTCCGCCGCCTCGGCCGCCTTCTCCACCGCCCTGAGCCAGCGGGGGCCGTCACCGGCCGCCCGGTGGTGTCCGGCCACGGCGGCCCAGGCCACGGGGTGCCTGCGGCTGAGCACGTTCGCCGTGCGCCGGTGCAGATCCTGGCGTACGGGGCCGGGCACGGTGGCCCGTACGGCGGAGGCGGCCAGCGGGACGGCGAAGCCGTAGCGGCCCTCGGCCGGCTCCGCCAGGGCCGCGCTCTCCAGGGCCCGCAGCAGGGCGCTGTTCCCGGTCGCGGCCCCGAGCCCCGACACCGCGATCAGCTCCTCCCGGCCGACGGGCCCGTCGAGGACGGCGGCCGCCCAGACCACCGGCCGGTGCTCCGGTGACAGGGCGTGCGTGCGGCTCAGGACCAGCTCCGCCAGCCGGGGCGGCACCCCGGCCGCGTCCACCTCGGCGGCCGTGCCGGTGAAGGCCGGCCACTGTCCCCGCACCATGGCCAGCAGGTCGACGACCACCCGGGGCACTCCACCGGTGCGCTCGTGGATCCTGGTCACGGCCTCGTCCGTACAGCCGCAGCTCTCCCCCAGGGCCTCGACTGCGGCCCGGCGGACGCGCTCCTCGTCCCAAGGGGCCAGTCGGCTCCTGAGCACGGCAGGCCGGTTCGCGTACGCCATCGGCGGGCTGCCCAGCGGCAGGCCGGGCACGGGGAGCTCCTCGGGGCGGTACGTCACCACGGCCGCCGAGCCCCGCTCCAGCCCCTCCAGCACCCGGCGGAGCCGCCGCAGCTCGTCCTCGTCCGCCCGGTGCACGTCGTCCACCAGCCACAGGGCCGGTTCCCGGCGGTGCTCGTCCTCCTCGGGCGGCCCGTCCTCGGCTCCGCACCGCCACCACAGGCGGGCCAGGTCCGGCACCCCGGGCGGATCGACCGGCCCCCGACGATCGGCCGGCCCCTGGAGATCGGCCAGCTCCTGGAGCAGGTGGCTCTTGCCCTCCCCGGCGGCGCCTTCGACGAACATCAGCACCGGGTCGGCGTCCGGGCCGGGCAGAGCGCGCACCAGGGACCGCAGGGCCGAACCACCCGTCGTGATCACGTCGCCACCCTCGCTCTCGTCCGTCCCAGGTGGCCCGGACGCGTCCAGGTGGCCCGGACAGCGCCACGGGATCTCTTTCATGCCTCCTGGAGTTCACGCCTCCTGGAAAAACAATTAGATCACTGGTCCTCGACGGACAACAGCGGGCTGAACACCTTTTGTCGGCGTGCGCAGGGGCGGGTGTGCGGAAGAGCTCCCGGGGGTGGGGCGGACAGCGGAGTACGCCCCGCCGGCTGCTCGAAAAGCAGGACGCGACGCCCTTTCGGCTGGGACTTCCGAAAGCACACGCGCCGCTCGTTCCGCACACCCGTGGCCGATCGGCCGACGCCTGAACCTACGTCCCCCCTGCTCCGGAGAACATCCGGGGAGCGGATCCACGGATACGCAAGAAACTTTCGAAAACATGCCGGGGCACGGATGCGGGGCGGCGCCGGACACGTTACGGGCGCGCTTTCCTCTGCGCCCACATGAACAGCTCCGGATTTTTCGACCCGGACAGGATTTCCGGAGCGCCGGAATTTCCGACGCCTTCAGGAAGGTGAACGGACGGCGAATTAAATAGGGGTCCGTATACGCGGCATCCGGATAGTCATGCGGGTGCCGCGTTCGTAGGTTTCCCCCCATCGGTCGATCACTCGCACCCCATAGCGATCAGCCGTACCACGACCGGGCCCCCGTCCCACCGGGGTCCCGCGAGCTGAGCATGCGAGTGCCGCGATGTCCGTACGCATGCGCCACCCCCCTTGTTTGTCATGCACCGTTCGGGCAGTGCGGCCTGCCCGAACGGACCGAAAGGAACCGACGTGCACGGCTTCACCCCCCTCCGTATATCCGTCGCGCTCGCCACCGTCGTCGCGGTGATGGGCACCGGCGTCGCCTTCGCCGGATCCTCCGGCTCGGCCCACCCCACGGACCAGGCCCAGACCTCCGCCCCGGCCCAGGCCTCCGCCCCCGCGTCCGCCGACTCCACCGAGCCGACCCAGCGCTTCATCATCGGCTACAAGTCCCACGCGGACGAGGCCACTTCGAACACGGCGTTCGTGAAGGACGTCAAGGCCAAGGCCGCCGAGACCGGCGAGCGCATCTCCTTCCAGCGCCGGCTGGGCACCGGCGCCGCCCTCGTCGACCTGCCCGAGACCGAGAAGCCCCAGGACACGCAGGAGGCCATGGCGGCCTTCCGGGCCGACCCGGACGTGGCCTACGTCGTCCCCGACCGCCGCGTACAGCCCACCGCGGTCGACCCCGCCGAATACCGCTACCAGTGGGACCTGTACGAGTCCCAGGCCGGCATGAACGTGCCCTCGGCCTGGAAGCAGGCCACCGGCAAAGGCGTCACCGTGGCGGTCATCGACACCGGCATCACCAAGCACACCGAGCTGGGCTCCCGGCTGGTGCCGGGCTACGACTTCATCTCCGACTCCTGGACGGCCACGGACGGCGGCGGCCGGGACAACGACCCCTCCGACACCGGGGACTGGGCCAACCGCGGGCAGTGCGGCAAGGACAGGAACGGCAACCCGGTCCCCGCCCGTGACACGAACAACTCCTGGCACGGCACGCATGTCGCCGGCACCATCGCGGCCACCGCCAACGGGTACGGCACGGTCGGCGTCGCCCACGAGGCGAACATCCAGCCGATCCGGGTCCTGGGCAAGTGCGGCGGATCGACCTCCGACATCATCGACGCCATCACCTGGGCCTCGGGCGGAACGGTGTCCGGAGTACCGGCCAACAAGTATCCCGCAGCGGTCATCAACATGAGCCTCGGTGGCGAGTTCACCTGCGACCAGGCCTACAACACCGCCATCAAGTCCGCCGTGGGCCGGGGAACCTCCGTCGTCGTGGCCGCGGGCAACGACAACGCCGACGCCTCCGCCTACAGCCCGGCCGGCTGCGCGAACGTGATCACCGTCGCCGCCTCGGACCGCGAGGGCAACCGCGCCGCCTACTCCAACTACGGCACGGCCGTCGACGTCACCGCCCCCGGCGGCGAGACCGCTGTACGGGCCGACGACGGCATCTGGTCGACGATCAACAAGGGCACCCGCTCGGTGGGCAGCGAGGGCTACGCCTCCTACCAGGGCACCAGCATGGCCGCTCCCCACATCGCCGGGCTGGCGGCGCTGCTGAAGCAGAAGGCCCCCTCCCTCACCCCCGCCCAGATCGAGCAGACGGTCAGGAACAACGCGCGCAGCCTGCCCGGATCCTGCTCCGGCGGCTGCGGTGCCGGCCTCGCCGACGCGGCGAAGACCCTGACCGCCGCCACCGGCAACTGACCAGCCCCCCCCCACACACACAGGAGAAGACATGAACAAGATCAGCAGGACTCTGTCGATCGGCGCGATAGTCGCGGCGGTGGCGCTGACCGGAGGCATGGCGGCCGCCTCGCAGCCCGCCACCACGGACCCGACCCCCGCCCCGTCCACCGGTACGCAGCCCACCGGCATGGTGAAGGCCCTCGCCGACTCCCTCGGCGTCTCCGTCGCCGAGGCCGAGCGGAAGCTCGACCGCCAGAGAGCCCAGCAGAAGACCCTGGAGCGCCTCGGCACGTCCGGAGTGCCCACCAGGAGCGCGTACTTCGACGCCCGGGGCACCCTCACGGTCGACGTCGCCACCGCACGGCAGGCCGCCGAGGTGAAGGCAGCCGGACTCGCCGCCCGCATCCCGGCCCGCGCCCCCTCGGCGCTCGACCGGATCAAGGCGGAACTCGACCGGCTCGCCGAGAGGAAGCTCCCGGCCGGTGTGGAGTCGTGGCACGTCGACCCGGTGAGCAACAAGGTCGTCGTCACCGTCCGCGACACGGACGACGCCACCAGCCGCGCCTTCGTCGCCGCGGCGCGTTCCCACGGCTCGGCCGTCACCGTGGCGACCACGACTCAGGACGCCCCGCAGGCCGCCGCCGCCATCGCGCCCGGCAGCAAGATGAACATCAACACCTCCGACGTGAACGGCGGTTACTGCTCCGTCGGCTTCGGTGCCCGGGACCAGCAGGGCCGGCAGTACCTGGCCACCGCCGGCCACTGCATCAAGGGCCTGGACACCCTGTACTTCAACGGATCGCAGTTCGCCAAGGGGACCTACACCCGCTTCGCGCACGGCTACGACAGCGTCGACATGGGCATCGCCGCCATCAGCTCCGGCAACTCCGTCACCACCTCCGTCGGCGGCTGGCGCGTTGTGGCGGACACCCCGGTGAAGGGGAGCCAGCGGGCCGCCGTCGGCTCGACGGTCTGCAAGTCCGGCGCGACCACCCGGTGGACCTGCGGCACCATCAGCAGCTACAACCACTCGGTCACCTACACCGACCCGGGCCAGCCGCAGACCCTGGTCAAGGGTCTGGCCAAGTCCACCGTCTGCATCCACAAGGGCGACAGCGGCGGTGCCTGGATCACCAACCAGGGCCAGGCCCAGGGCGTGACCTCCGGCTCCAGCGACCTCAGCTGCGACGGCAGCTTCGGCAGCGGCGCCAGCTGGATGCAGCCGCTGGACGACCTGCTCCGTTACTACGGCCTGACGCTGAACACCGCCTCCTGAACGACCGTGTTCCGTCGCGGCGAGCCCTAGGGCCCCGCCGCGACGGAACGCGACGGGAGACGACGGGACGCGATGAGTACGGTGGCCACCCGCCCCCGGTCGGGTGGCCACCGCTCCATGCCCGGACCAAGGCGGCCGGGGCGTCCGGGTCAGTCGTCCCAGCTCTGCGGGGGCAGCTGGACCTCCACCACCCCGACCCACCTGCCCCAGGACGTCACGGTGACGTTGAGCCGGTCCCCCGTGCCCTCGGTCACCCCGGTGTACTCGCCCTCCGGCTCCCCCACGGCCCTCTCCACCCCGCAGCCGACGAGCGTCTTGTCCAGCTGTTCCACGGCTTTGGCGGCTTCGGCCCCGGTCCCGTACGTGGAGACGCGGTACCGGGCACGGGCGCCGTCCTTGCCCTCGTACAGGCGGGTGTACTGCATTTCGAGCGGCAGGTCCAGTTCACCGGACCACGTCCCGCACGTGCTGCCCAGCCCCGCCTCCGGCAGGGGGGCGGTGTCGGACTCGCCCTCCCACTCCCCCTCGAAGGTCTTCCAGCGCAGGACCTCATGCCCGGGCAGCACCGAGGGGTCCAGGGCGCGCACCACCCCGCCGCTCTTGAAGGGGTTCGGCCCCACGGTGGCCACGTCCGCACCGCGTGACTCGTCCGGCAGCACCAGGCCCGCCCAGGCTCCGAGGCCCATCGCCCCGGCGGCGACGAACGCCACCACGGCCACGCCCGCCCGCCGGCGGGTCCGGCGGCGGTCGCCGCGGGCCCGGACGGCCGCGGCCGGGGCGAGCCGCACGGGGGTGTCGGTCAGCAGTTCCTCGATGTCAGCCATGCCGGGCCAGCCCCTCGTCCTCGTACGTGTCCATGAGGGCGAGGCGCTCGCCCAGTTGCCTGCGGGCCCGGCTGAGCCGGGTCCGTACCGCTCCGCTCGTGGAGCCCGTCTCCCGGGCCACCTCCTCCACCGGCAGATCCAGCAGGTGGTGCAGCACCACCGCCCGCCGCTGGTCCGGTCTCAGCTCGCGCAGGGCCGCCACCAGCGCGGCCCGGTCGCCCAAGGCCCCGGACGGGCCCGGGTCGTCCGACACGGGGCCGTGGCGCAGCTGGGCGCGGAGCCGGTTGCGGGTGCGGCGCCAGGCGCTGACCGCGAGCCGGGACGCGACGGTCCGCACCCATGGGAGCGGGTCGCCCTCGCGCGTCAGCCGGTCCCAGCGCTGCCAGGCCCGTGCGTACGCCTCCTGGACCGCGTCCTCGGACTCCGCCAGGTCGCCGGTCATCGCGTAGACGGTGGCGACCAGGCGTTTGGCCGTCGCCGCGTAGAAGGCGTCGAACTCAGCTTCCTTCGACATCCTGATCCTGACTGTGGTCGTTGATCCTGTGGTCGTTGATCGGGGCCCTGCTGGTGAGATCGAGGCCCTGCTGGTGAGGTCGTGCGGGAACCGCCGTCGTTCCGTCCGCCGCTTCCTGCCATAGACACGCCCGGGCGGCCCGCGATGTTACAAAGCAGGACCGGAAGTCCCGTGAACCTTTCCGGCCGCTGCGGGCAACAGGGGGGCCGACCTCTGCGTAACCGGACACCCACGTGACCGACCCCACCCTCCACTCCGTTAAAACTCCCGCAACAATGAAGGGTGATCACTTCGCCCGCACGGAGCCCGCAGCGCCGCACCGAGCATGCGCCGACCCCCTACGTCGACCTCTCGCGCGACGAGTGGAGCGCCCTGCGGGACAAGACCCCGTTGCCGCTGACCGCCGACGAGGTGGAGCGGCTGCGGGGGCTCGGGGACGTCATCGACCTGGACGAGGTGCGGGACGTCTACCTGCCGCTCTCCCGGCTCCTGAACCTGTACGTCCAGGCCACGTCCGGGCTGCGCGGCGCGCTGAACACCTTCCTCGGGGACGCCGGGAACGGACACGGGGAGCAGCGCGGCACCCCGTTCGTCATAGGGGTCGCGGGCAGTGTCGCCGTCGGCAAGTCCACCAGCGCCCGTATCCTCCAGGCGCTACTCGCCCGCTGGCCCGAGCACCCGCGCGTGGAGCTGGTGACCACGGACGGGTTCCTGCTGCCGATGAAGGAGCTGCGGGCGCGCGGGCTGACCTCGCGCAAAGGGTTCCCGGAGTCCTACGACCGGCGGGCGCTGACCCGGTTCGTCGCGGACATCAAGGCGGGCAAGGACGAGGTGACCGCGCCCGTCTACTCGCACCTGATCTACGACATCGTCCCCGGCGAGCGGCTCACCGTCCGCCGCCCGGACATCCTCATCGTGGAGGGGCTCAACGTCCTCCAGCCCGCGCTGCCGGGCCGGGACGGGCGGACCAGGGTCGGGCTGGCGGACTACTTCGACTTCAGCGTGTACGTGGACGCGCGCGCCGACGACATCGAGACCTGGTACCTCAGCCGCTTCCGGAAGCTGCGCGACACGGCGTTCCAGGACCCGTCCTCGTACTTCCGCAAGTACACCCAGGTCTCCGAGGAGGAGGCGCTGGACTACGCGCGCACCATGTGGCGGACCATCAACAAGCCGAATCTGATGGAGAACGTGGCTCCGACGCGCGGCCGTGCCACCCTGGTCCTCCGCAAGGGACCGGACCACAAGGTCCAGAAGCTCTCCCTGCGCAAACTCTGACACTTCCGGGGAAGGCGTGCCACGTGCTGCATCTGCGTCTCATCGTGCCCGCCGCGACCACCGACGAGGTCGTCACCCTGCTGGAGTCCACCGTCGGTACGGCCCACCTCGTGGTCCTGCCCGGCGCGGCCCGCTCCCCGGCCGGGGACGTGGTGATGTGCGATGTGGCGCGGGAGGCCGGGGACGAGCTGATCGCCGCGCTGCGCCGCCTCGGCATCGACGAGTCCGGGGCGATCAGCATCGAACACCTGGACCTCACCCTCTCCGCGCGCGCCGAGAAGGCGGAGCACGAGGCGCCGGGCGACAGCGCGGACGCGGTGCTGTGGGAGGAGCTGACGGAGGCGACGCACGAGGAGTCGACGTTCTCCATCACGTACGTCTCCTTCCTCGCCCTCGCCACGATGCTCGCCGCCTGCGGAGTGATGCTGGACAACGCGGTGCTGATCGTGGGCGCGATGGCGGTCGGCCCGGAGTTCGGCCCGCTCGCCGGGGTCTCCACCGCCATCGTGCAGCGTGCGCCCCGGCTGGTGGCGCGCTCCCTGTGGGCGCTGATCGGCGGCTTCGCGCTGGCGATGGCCATCACGGCGGGGTTCGCCTGGCTGCTGGACGCGGTCGGGCTGTTCGAGAAGTCGATGATCGAGGCGGAGAGGCCGATCACCGGGTTCATCTGGCAACCGGACTGGATGTCCTTCGTCGTGGCGTTCCTGGCGGGCATCGCCGGGACGCTCTCCCTCACCTCGGCGAAGTCCGGGGCGCTGATCGGCGTGGCCATCTCCGTGACGACGGTCCCGGCCGCCGCCAACGCGGCGGTCGCGTTCAGCTACTCCGACTACCAGCAGACCATCGGGTCCGGGCAGCAGCTGCTCGCCAACCTCGGCGGGATCGTCCTCGCGGGCACGCTGACGCTGCTGCTGGAGAAGGCGCTGTGGAAGATCCGGCGCACGCAGAAGCCCCCGGCGAGCACGCCGGGGGCTTCCGTACGCGGGTGACCGACAGGTCCGTGCGGCTCAGCCCAGCGCGGACTTCACGACATCGGCCAGCCGGCCCGCGACCGCGCGCGCCTGCTCGATGTCGGCGGCCTCGACCATGACCCGTACCAGCGGCTCCGTACCCGACTGGCGCAGCAGGACGCGCCCGGTGGAGCCGAGCTCGCGCTCCGCCTCGGTCACCGCGGTGGCCAGCTCGGAGGAGGTGGTCACCCGGGACTTGTCGACGTCGGGGACGTTGATGAGCACCTGCGGCATCCGCTCCATGACCCCGGCCAGCTCGGCGAGGCTCCGGCCGGTGGCGGCGACGCGGGCCGCCAGCATCAGGCCGGTCAGCGTGCCGTCGCCGGTCGTGGCGTGGTCCAGGACGATGACGTGGCCGGACTGCTCGCCGCCGAGTGCGAAGCCCTCGGCCTTCATCGACTCCAGGACGTAACGGTCGCCGACCGCCGTCTGGACGAGCTGGATGCCCTCGCGCTCCATGGCGATCTTGAAGCCGAGGTTCGACATGACGGTGCCGACGACGGTGTCCTTGCGCAGCTGCCCGGCCTCCCGCATGGCGAGGGCCAGGACGGCGAGGATCTGGTCGCCGTCGACCTCCTCGCCCGCCGCGTCCACGGCGAGGCAGCGGTCGGCGTCGCCGTCGTGGGCGATGCCGAGGTCGGCGCCGTGCTCGACGACGGCGGCGCGCAGCAGGTCCAGGTGGGTGGAGCCGCAGCCGTCGTTGATGTTCAGGCCGTCCGGCGCCGCGCCGATGGTGACGACCTCGGCCCCGGCCCGGGCGAACGCCTCGGGCGAGACCCGGGCGGCGGCGCCGTGCGCCTCGTCCAGGACGACCTTCAGCCCGTCGAGCCGGTTGGGGAGGACGCCGATGAGGTGGGCGACGTACCGGTCGAAGCCCTCGGTGTAGTCGGTGACCCGGCCGACGCCCGCGCCGGTCGGGCGGGTCCACGGCTCACCGGTGCGGTGCTGCTCGTAGACCGTCTCGATCCGGTCCTCCAGTTCGTCGGCGAGCTTGTGGCCGCCGCGCGCGAAGAACTTGACGCCGTTGTCCGGCATGGCGTTGTGACTGGCGGAGAGCATCACGCCGATGTCGGCGCCGAGCGAGCCGGTGAGGTACGCCACGGCCGGCGTCGGCAGCACGCCGACGCGCAGGACGTCCACGCCCGCGCTGGCCAGACCGGCCACGACGGCGGCTTCCAGGAACTCTCCGGAGGCCCGGGGATCGCGCCCGACCACGGCGGTCGGGCGATGGCCCTCGAAGCTGCCCGCCTCGGCGAGTACGTGCGCCGCCGCGACCGAGAGCCCGAGCGCGAGCTCGGCCGTCAGATCCGCGTTGGCGACACCGCGCACTCCGTCCGTACCGAAGAGTCGTCCCACTGGTGTCCTCCGAGGTGCTCAGAAACCACAAAAACCAAAGCAAAGCGAAACAAGCGAAACTAAACAACCACAACTACGAAAACAGCAAAACGGCCGGGCAGGCGGCATGACACGGCCCGGGCGGGAGAGGTACGCGCGTGCGGGCCGATGAACGTCTCATGCCGTTATACGCCTGCGGGGCCCGATAAACGAACGCCCCAGCAGCACGGAGTGTGCCGCCGGGGCGTTCGTGTAATGCAGACGAGCAGGCGATTTAGCGCTTGCTGTACTGCGGGGCCTTACGGGCCTTCTTGAGACCGGCCTTCTTGCGCTCGACCGCACGGTCGTCGCGGGAGAGGAAGCCGGCCTTCTTCAGCGTGGCGCGGTTGTTGTCCACGTCCGCCTCGTTCAGCGCGCGGGCCACACCGAGGCGCAGGGCGCCGGCCTGGCCGGAGACGCCGCCACCCGAGATGCGGGCGATGACGTCGTAGCGGCCGTCGAGCTCGAGCACCTTGAAGGGCTCGTTGACTTCCTGCTGGTGCACCTTGTTGGGGAAGTAGTCCTCAAGGGTGCGACCGTTGATCTTCCACTTGCCGGTGCCCGGAACGATCCGGACGCGGGCGATGGCGTTCTTGCGACGACCCAGGCCGGCCGCGGGCTGCGGGTCGCCGAAGCGGCCCGCGAGCGACTCGGATGTGTACTCACCCTCGACGGGGACCTCGGACTCGAAGGTGGTCACCTCGGCGAAGGTCTCCTCGCCCTCGGTGCCCTCGACGGGGGTCTCAACAGTGGTCTCGGCCACGATGCTCCTCAGATCTTTCTGTATGTCTTAGGGGGTGGCCGGAACTACTGCGCGACCTGGGTGATCTCGAACGGGACCGGCTGCTGAGCAGCGTGCGGGTGCTGGTCGCCCGCGTAGACCTTCAGCTTCGAGATCATCTGACGGCCCAGGGTGTTCTTGGGGATCATGCCGCGGATGGCCTTCTCGACGGCCTTCTCGGGGTTCTTCGCGAGAAGCTCGTCGTAGCGCACCGAACGGAGACCGCCCGGGAAGCCCGAGTGGCGGTACGCCATCTTCTGGGTCTTCTTGTTGCCCGACAGGTGAACCTTGTCGGCGTTGATGATGATGACGAAGTCGCCCATGTCCATGTGGGGGGCGTAGATCGCCTTGTGCTTACCTCGGAGGAGGTTCGCAGCCGTGGTGGCCAGACGGCCCAGGACGATGTCCTGAGCGTCGATGATGTGCCACTGGCGCGTCACATCTCCGGGCTTGGGGCTGTACGTACGCACTTCGTAGCCTTCGCTTCTTCAGTGGATGGGTCCAGACAACACATGGCACCCCTGAAGCGATCATGCAGCTGGGGCTCACACTGCCGGGACACCGCCCGTATGCGAGCCACTGGTAACTGCTCCAGAGAACCTACGTAACGACAGAGCCGCTACGCATAACAAACGTCGAGACTACCGGCACCCCCCCGGACGGGTCAAAACGACGAGATCCAGCCCCACCGCACCCTCCCCAGCCCCGCCGGCGCTTGAGGCGACCGTTCCAGCCCCGCCGGCGTTTGAGGCGCGGGGGCCCGGGGGCAGCGCCCCCGCAACGGCGCCGCACGGCCCACGAAACCGCACCCGCACGCCCGCACCCCACCCCCCACGCCGCCGACCGCCAAGGTCACCGCACGCGCTCCACCCTCCGCTCATCCCACACCGGCTCCGCCGTCTCCCGCACAACCCCGTCCGACCCGAACACCAGATACCGGTCGAACGACTTCGCGAACCACCGGTCGTGCGTGACGGCCATCACCGTCCCGTCGTACACCTCAAGACCGTCCTGCAACGCCTCCGCCGACTCCAGGTCCAGGTTGTCCGTCGGCTCGTCCAGCAGCAGCGCCGTCGTCCCCGCCAGCTCCAGCAGCAGGATCTGGAACCGCGCCTGCTGCCCACCCGAGAGCCGCTCGAACGCCTGGTCCCCCTGCCGCTCCAGCTCGTACCGCCGCAGCACCCCCATCGCCCCGCCCCGGTCCTTCGCGTGCTCGGACCAGAGGATCTCCACCAGCGTCTTCCCCAGCAGCTCCGGGTGCGCGTGGGTCTGCGCGAAGTGCCCGGGCACGACCCGCGCCCCCAGCTTCCACTCCCCCGTGTGCGCCACCGGCTCCCCCGCCAGCAGCCGCAGGAAGTGCGACTTGCCCGACCCGTTGGAGCCGAGGACGGCGACCCGTTCCCCGTAATAGATCTCCAGATCGAACGGCTTCATCAGCCCGGTCAGCTCCAGCCCCTTGCAGGTCACCGCCCGCACCCCGGTCCGCCCGCCGCGCAGCCGCATCCGGATGTCCTGCTCGCGCGGCGGCTCCGGCGGCGGTCCCGCCTCCTCGAACTTCTTGAAGCGGGTCTGCATCGCGTGGTAGCGGTTGGCCATGTCGGGGCTGTTCGCCGCCTGCTGCCGCATCCGCAGGACGAGCGCCTTCAGCCGGGCGTGCTCCTCCTGCCACCGCCGCAGCAGCTCCTCGAACCGCGCGAACCGCTCCTTGCGCGCGTCGTGGTACGTGGCGAAGCCGCCACCGTGCACCCACACATCGCTGCCCGCCGCACTCGGCTCGACGCTGACGATCTTCTCGGCGGCCCGGGAGAGCAGCTCCCGGTCGTGGGAGACGAAGAGGACCGTCTTACGGGTCTCCTTCAGCTTCTCCTCCAGCCACCGCTTGCCGGGGACGTCCAGATAGTTGTCCGGCTCGTCCAGCAGCAGCACCTCGTCCGGCCCGCGCAGCAGCGCCTCCAGGACCAGCCGCTTCTGCTCACCGCCACTGAGCGTGCGCACCTCACGCCACTGCGCCTTCTCGTACGGGACACCCAGCGCCGCCATCGTGCACATGTCCCAGACCGTCTCGGCCTCGTACCCGCGCGCCTCGGCCCAGTCGCTGAGCGCCTGCGCGTACGCCATCTGCGCGGCCTCGTCGTCGACGGTGAGAATGCGTTCCTCGGCCGCGTCGACGGCCTGCGCGGCCTCCCGGATCCGGGGCTGCGACACGGACACCAGCAGGTCACGTACGGTCCGCTCGTCCCGCACCGAGCCCACGAACTGCGGCATCACCCCGAGCCCGCCGCTCACCGAGACCGTGCCGCCGTGCGGCTGGAGCTCACCGGCCAACAGCCGCAGCAAGGTCGTCTTGCCCGCCCCGTTGGCCCCGACGAGGGCGACGACGGCTCCGTCGGCCACCCGGAAAGAGGCGTCGCCGAGCAGCACCCGCCCGTCCGGTAGGTAGTACTCCAGGTGGCCCGCTTCAAGATGTCCCATGCAGAGCATTGTCACGGCCGGCGAACCGATGGCCCAACCGGATTACCTACCGCCTAGGATTCGCGCATGAGTTCATGGCAAGGGGGGCCCTCCTGGGGGCCAGGGGACAACGGGACTCCGGGGGACAGCGGAACTCCGGACTGGGCCGCACTCGCCGAGGCGTCCGCCGCGCGGACCCGGCGCAAGCGGTGGCTGATGATCGGCGGCGGGATCCTGGCCACCGGCCTGGTCGGCGCGATCGTGGCGACCGCCGTGGTCACCACGGGCGGCAAGAGCGATCCGGCCGGCAGCGCGAGCGAACTGCCCTCCCCGGCCGAGCTCCCCGAGGACACCTCGGCGCCCGCTCCCTCCTTCTCGTCGGTGGCACCGCCGCCCCCGCCGGACCCGAAGGAGTACATATCCAGCGCCGCCAAGGACAAGGCGCCGATCACCGTCGACGGCTTCTTCCCCGGCAAGAAGCTCGCCATGGGTGACCGCGTCCACCTCAAGGGCGCCACCAACCGCACCACCGCCTGCGCGACCGGCACCCAGGGCGCGCTCGGCGCGGTCCTCACGAAGAACGGCTGCCAGCAGCTGATCCGCGCGACGTACCGCAAGGACGGGGTGGCCGTCACCGTCGGCATCGCGGTCTTCGCCACCGAGGCCCGTGCGAAGAAGACGGTCGACGAGGCCTCCGGCGGCCTCGCCTCCCTCAGCGGCGCGGGCGTGCCCACCTTCTGCCGCGGCGGTACGGTCTGCCGCCGCACGACCAACTCCTACGGGCGGTACGCCTACTTCACCGTCGGCGGCTTCACCGACGGCACCCGCGTCACCCTCCAGGACAAGAACGTCTTCGCGGTCGGCGACGACCTGACGAACTTCGTCTTCCGCCAGATCCACCAGCGCGGCCGGGTCCAGGCTTCGCAGGCGGTGGAGTCAGGGCAGTAGAAACCCTGCCCATCCGGGGCCGGTGCACACCCCACAGAACTGAACATGTTCAATAAGGGCCATGAGTATCCACGGCCCCCGCAGCAGGACCCGCCTCGCCGCCGCCGGTTACGTCGGCCTGGTCACCCTCGCCGCCCTGGCCTACGAGATCGCCGGACAGCCGGAGGCCGGCGAGGCGGCGATGACCCTGGCCGCCTGGCCCGGCGTCATCATCCTGCTGGTCATGCTCTACCCCCTGGCCGTACTGCTCGGTGACGACCCGCTCCTGGGGGAGACCGCGTTCAACCTCCTCGCCCCGCTGCTCCACGGGGCCGGAGCGCTGCTCAACGTCCTGATCGTGTGGGGCGTCATCGCCTTCGCCCGCCACCTCAAGGCCGAGTACAGCCGCAGCCGTTGAGGACGCGCGGCCTCAGCAGCACCCCGCGGCCCCCGGCAACGTCCTGATGTTCCGGGCCTCTTCGGCCCGGGCCGCCAGCAACGCGTCCGCCGGGTACGCCACTTCCTCCAGCGTCAGCCCGTGCGGCCGCACCACGTGCACGCCGGGGTCGCGCACCTTAGCCGCCAGCACCTCGGCGGGCCAGGCGGCCGGCCGCCGCCCGTCCCCGACGAACAGCGCGGCGCCGATCAGCGCGCGCACCATGTTGTGGCAGAAGGCGTCGGCCTGCACAGTCGCGGTCAGAACTCCTGACTCCTCGTCCCGCACCCAACTCAGCTTCTGCAGAGTCCGGATGGTGGTCGCGCCCTCGCGCTTCTTGCAGTACGCGGCGAAGTCGTGCTCGCCCACCATCAGCGCGGCCGCCTCGTTCATCGCGTCCACGTCCAACGGCCGGTCGTGCCACAGCACATGACCGCGCGTCAGCGGGTCCACCCCGCCGGGCCGGTCACCGACCCGGTAGGCGTAACGCCTCCAGAGCGCGGAGAAGCGGGCGTTGAACCCTGCCGGGGCGGGAGCCGCGCGCCAGATCCGTACATCCAGCGGCAGCCGCCCCGCCAGCCGCCGCAGCAGCTTCTCCTCGTGCTCCGCCCACACCGCCTCCGGCAGGTCCACATGCGCCACCTGCCCCCGCGCGTGCACCCCGGCGTCCGTGCGGCCCGCCACCGTCAGGTCGTACGTCACGGCCGACCGGGTCACGGTCCGCAGCGCGTCCTCGATCTCCCCCTGCACCGTGCGCCGGCTGGTCTGCTTCGCCCAGCCGGAGAAGTCCTTGCCGTCGTACGACAGGTCCAGCCGCACCCGTACGAAACCGGGCTCCGCCTCGTCACTCACCGCGTCATCCTCTCCCTGCCCCTGCTCAGCAGAACGGGCCCGCACCGCCCCGAAGGGTGATGCGAGCCCGTCCCGTGGTCCTTGAGACGCTCAGGCGTCCTTGGACTCCTCGTCGGCCTTCTCGACCGGCTTGGCGTCCTCGACGGCCTCGGTGGACTCGGCCTTGGCCTCGTCCTTCTTGGCGGCGTCTTCCTTGACCGCGCGCTTCGTCGCGGCCTCGGCCTCACCGGTGGCCTGCTGGGCCACGGTCAGCGCCTCGACCAGCTCGATGACCGCCATCGGGGCGTTGTCGCCACGACGGTTGCCGATCTTGGTGATACGCGTGTAACCACCGGGGCGGTTCTCGTACCGGGGGGCGATCTCGGTGAAGAGCGTGTGGACGACGCTCTTGTCCGTGATCGTCTGCAGCACCAGGCGACGGTTGTGGATGTCGCCCTTCTTCGCCTTGGTGACGAGGCGCTCGGCGACGGGGCGCAGGCGGCGGGCCTTGGCCTCGGTCGTCGTGATGCGGCCGTGCTCGAACAGCGACTTCGCCAGGTTGGCGAGGAGCAGACGCTCGTGCGCGGCGCTGCCGCCCAGACGGGCACCCTTTGCGGGACGCGGCATGGTGATTCTCCTTGTGTGCTGCACCGGCCGTATCAGGTACCGGTGTCAGTTCCCGCGAGGCGGACGCCCCACGGAAGTCATAGCTGCCGTTCGGGCTTGATATATCAAGCCCGTCCGGCGATTGAGGACAAAGCCTCAGCCCCGGCCCGGGGCACCCTCAAATCCGGGCACCCCAGCCGGGAGGCGACTCAGTACTGCTCGGTCTCCACGAAACCCGCGTCCGCGTCGTCATCGGCGCCGAAGGCGTCAGCCGCGGCGGTCGGGTCGAAGCCGGGAGGCGAGTCCTTCAGCGCGAGGCCCATACCGGCCAGCTTCGCCTTGACCTCGTCGATCGACTTCGCACCGAAGTTGCGGATGTCGAGCAGGTCCGCCTCGGAACGGGCCACGAGCTCACCCACGGAGTGGATGCCCTCGCGCTTGAGGCAGTTGTACGAACGGACCGTGAGCTCCAGCTCCTCGATCGGCAGAGCCAGATCGGCGGCGAGAGCGGCGTCCGTCGGGGACGGGCCCATGTCGATGCCCTCGGCGTCGATGTTGAGCTCGCGCGCCAGACCGAACAGCTCGACCAGGGTCTTACCGGCCGACGCCATGGCGTCACGGGGACGCATGGCCTGCTTGGTCTCGACGTCGACGATCAGCTTGTCGAAGTCGGTGCGCTGCTCGACACGGGTCGCCTCGACCTTGTACGTGACCTTGAGCACCGGCGAGTAGATGGAGTCGACCGGGATCCGGCCGATCTCCTGGCCGACCTGCTTGTTCTGGACGGCGGAGACGTAGCCGCGACCGCGCTCGACGGTCAGCTCCATCTCCAGCTTGCCCTTGCCGTTGAGCGTGGCGAGAACGAGGTCGGGGTTGTGCACCTCGACACCGGCCGGGGGCGCGATGTCGGCGGCGGTGACCAGACCCGGGCCCTGCTTGCGCAGGTACATCACGACCGGCTCGTCGTGCTCCGAGGAGACGACCAGCTGCTTGATGTTGAGGATGAGGTCGGTGACGTCCTCCTTGACGCCCGGCACGGTGGTGAACTCGTGCAGGACCCCGTCGATCCGGATGCTGGTGACAGCGGCACCGGGGATCGAGGAGAGGAGGGTACGGCGCAGGGAGTTGCCGAGGGTGTAGCCGAAGCCCGGCTCCAGCGGCTCGATCACGAACCGGGAGCGGAATTCGTCGACGACCTCTTCGGTCAGCGACGGACGCTGAGCGATAAGCATGGGGAGAGTCCTTCAGTCGTGGGCACCCACTATTTGATGCCCGACAGATGCAACAAGGGTACGGGCGGTACGCCCCGTATGAGGCGTACCGCCCGGACCCGAACGCTACTGACGCACGGCCGTCACCGGCCGCGACGGATCAGACGCGGCGACGCTTCGGCGGACGGCAGCCGTTGTGCGGCGTCGGGGTGACGTCCTGGATCGAACCGACCTCCAGGCCGGTGGCCTGGAGCGAGCGGATCGCGGTCTCACGGCCGGAGCCGGGACCCTTGACGAAGACGTCGACCTTGCGCATGCCGTGCTCCTGCGCGCGGCGGGCGGCCGACTCGGCGGCCATCTGCGCGGCGAAGGGGGTGGACTTGCGCGAGCCCTTGAAGCCGACGTGGCCGGCGGAGGCCCAGGAGATCACGTTGCCCGAGGGGTCCGTGATCGAGACGATGGTGTTGTTGAACGTGCTCTTGATGTGCGCGTGGCCGTGAGCGACGTTCTTCTTTTCCTTGCGACGCACCTTCTTGGCTGCGCCCTGACGACCCTTGGGGGGCATGTCTTGACTCCAGATGGAGAGGGGAGGTGATCGGTCCTACAGCGAAGACCGCTGGTTGCTGCGCCGGTCCGGAGATCCGGTCGGCACAGTGCGTCCGCTGAGGACTACTTCTTGCCCGGCTTCTTCTTACCGGCGATGGCGCGACGCGGGCCCTTGCGGGTACGCGCGTTCGTGCTGGTGCGCTGACCGTGCACCGGCAGACCACGGCGGTGACGAATGCCCTGGTAGCAGCCGATCTCGATCTTGCGGCGGATGTCACCCTGGACCTCACGGCGGAGGTCACCCTCGGTGCGGAGGTTGGCGTCCACGTACTCGCGGATCTTGACCAGGTCCTCTTCGGCCAGGTCACGAACGCGGGTGTTGGGGTTCACGCCGGTGGAGGCGAGGATCTCCTTGGACCGGGTGCGCCCGATACCGAAGACGTAGGTGAGGGCAACCTCCACGCGCTTTTCGCGCGGGATGTCAACACCTGAAACGCGTGCCATTCAATGGCTCCAGTTGTTATTTCGGGGGTCTTCCGCAGTGCCACTCCCGACCGCCGACCCCTCGCTGGGAGAGGTGGTACGTCCGGGTCTCCGGCCCCCGCCGGAGGTGTCGTCAGCCGTGGCTTGGACGGGCTCTGCGTATGTACGTGATTACGTGCGTCGCGCGAAGAACTGCGAGATGCAGGCGGTCGTGCGTCAGCCCTGGCGCTGCTTGTGGCGCAGGTTGTCGCAGATGACCATGACCCGACCGTGACGGCGGATCACCTTGCACTTGTCGCAGATCTTCTTGACGCTCGGCTTGACCTTCATGGGATGTCAGGTTCTCCGGGTCAGTGCCATCACCACGCCGAAACGGGGTGCGGGCAAGATCTACTTGTAGCGGTAGACGATCCGGCCACGCGTCAGGTCGTACGGAGAGAGCTCCACCACGACCCGGTCATCCGGGAGGATACGGATGTAGTGCATCCGCATCTTGCCGCTGATGTGCGCCAGGACCTTGTGACCGTTCTGGAGCTCCACCTTGAACATTGCGTTCGGGAGGGACTCGATCACGGTGCCCTCAATCTCGATGGCACCTTGCTTCTTGGCCACGCTTCGCCTTTCGAATCGGCTACCTTGATCGGCTCCCGTGATCTTGTGCCGTACATGCGCTTGCATGCAGACACACGGATGCACCAGAGCCGACGAGTCAGTCTACGTCAGCGGACTCCAAAAGACGAATCCGTCAAGTTTGCCCACTGCCGGTGATCCTTAGACCTGCCGGGGGAAACCCATCACCCCAGCGGGTCCGGCGCGGCCTCGATCCCGTACTCCGCGAGCTTCGCCTTTCCGCAGTCCGGGGCGGTCAGGACCAGCGGTCCCTGCTCCGTCAGGGCGATGGAGTGCTCCCAGTGCGAGGACCAGGTGCCGTCCGTCGTGATGACCGTCCAGTCGTCCGCGAGGGTCTCCGTACGGGCGGTGCCGAGCGAGACCATGGGCTCGATCGCCAGGCAGACGCCCGGAACCAGCTTGATGCCCTTGCCGCGCTTGCGGGAGACGTAGTTCAGCAGGTGCGGGTCCATGTGCATCTCGCTGCCGATGCCGTGGCCGCCGAAGTCCTCGATGATCCCGTACTTGCCGGTGGCGGGGCGGGGCTGGCGGCGGATGTAGGACTCGATCGCCTTGGAGATGTCGACGAGGCGGTTGTTCACCTTCATCGCGGCGATCCCGGCCCACATCGACTCCTCCGTCACCCGGGACAGCTCGACCAGCTCCGGAGCGTGACCGGTGCCCACGAAGGCGGTGTACGCGGCGTCGCCGTGCCAGCCGTCCACGATGGCGCCGGCGTCGATCGAGATGATGTCGCCGTCCTTGAGGACCGTCTTCTCGTCCGGGATGCCGTGGACCACGACCTCGTTGACCGAGGTGCAGATGGTCGCGGGGAACCCGCCGTACCCGAGGAAGTTCGACTTCGCCCCGTGGTCGGCGATCACCTTGCGGGCGACCTGGTCCAGGTCGTGCGTGGTGGCGCCGGGGACGGCCGCCTCACGGGTGGCCGCGTGAATGGCAGCGACCACCAGCCCCGCCTCGCGCATCTTCGCGATCTGCTCGGGGGTCTTGATCTGCACCATTGCTCGGCGCCTCTCTGCATCTACGGGTGACGGGTGACGGGCCCGCTGCGGTCCCTTCAACGATACGGGCGCAAACAGTCGGCCGCGGCGCCCTGGGGCGCCGCGGCCGGCTGCACAGCGGTGGTACGGGGTGGGGCTCAGCCCTCGTCGGACTGCTTGAGCGCCTCCATGGCACGCGCGGTCACGTCAGCGACCTCGCCGAGCGCCGAGATGGTCACCACCAGGCCCTGGGCCCGGTAGTAGTCGATGATCGGCTCGGTCTGCGTGTGGTAGACCTCCAGCCGCGTACGGACCGTCTCTTCGCTGTCGTCGTGCCGCTGGTACAGCTCGCCGCCGCAGACGTCGCAGACGCCCTCGCTCTTCGGCGGGCTGTACGAGAGGTGGAACACGTGCGCGCTGTCCCTGCGGCAGACGCGGCGGCCCGCGATCCGCTTCACGACCTCGTCCTCGGGGACCTCGAGATCGAGAACCGCGTCCAGCTTCACGCCCTCGTCCTTGAGCATCACGTCAAGGGCTTCGGCCTGGCCCACGTTCCGCGGGAAGCCGTCCAGCAGGAAGCCGTTCACGGCGTCCGACTGGCCCATGCGGTCCTTGGCCATCCCGATGGTCACTTCGTCCGGCACCAGCTGTCCCGCGTCGATGTAGGCGCGGGCCTGCTTGCCAAGGTCGGTGCCCTGGCTCATGTTGGCGCGGAAGAGGTCACCCGTGGAGATGTGCGGAATCGACAGGTTCTCGGCAAGGTACGCAGCCTGCGTTCCCTTGCCGGCACCCGGAGGCCCGACGAGGACGATTCGCATCAGCGGAGGAACCCTTCGTAATTGCGCTGCTGGAGCTGACTCTCGATCTGCTTCACGGTTTCCAGACCCACACCCACGATGATGAGGATGCTCGTCCCGCCGAACGGGAAGTTCTGGTTCGCACCGCCGAAGCCTGCCAACGCCATCGTCGGCACAAGAGCGATCAGGCCCAGGTACAGCGAGCCCGGCCAAGTGATCCTGTTGAGCACGTAGCTCAGGTACTCGGCAGTAGGTCGACCTGCCCGGATGCCCGGGATGAAGCCACCATACTTCTTCATGTTGTCGGCGACTTCGTCGGGGTTGAACGAAATGGCGACGTAGAAGAAGGCGAAGAACACGATGAGTACGAAGTACACCGAGATGTAGTACGGGTGGTTACCCGTCACGAAGTGGTCCTGGATCCAGGTGGCCCACCCTGCGGTGGATCCAGAGAACTGGACGATCAACGACGGGATGAAGAGCAGCGACGAGGCGAAGATGACGGGAATCACACCCGCCTGGTTCACCTTGAGCGGGATGTACGTCGACGTACCGCCGTAGGAACGGCGCCCGATCATGCGCTTCGCGTACTGCACCGGGATACGGCGCTGGGCCTGCTCGACGAAGACGACCAGGGCGACCATGACAAAGCCGATGAGGATGACCGTGCCGAACTCGATCCAGCCGTCGGCCAGCTTGCCGCTCTCCTTGATGGCCCACAGGGCGCCGGGGAACGTGGCGGCGATCGAGATGAACATGAGGATCGACATGCCGTTGCCGATGCCCTTGTCGGTGATGAGCTCACCGAGCCACATGACGGCGGCCGTACCGGCGGTCATGGTGATGACCATCACCAGGGTCGTGAAGATCGACTTGTCGGCGACGATCTGCTCCCGCACGGTGCAGTTCTGGAACAGCGCCCCGCTCCGGGCGGTGGCCACGAGGCCGGTGCCCTGGAGGACGGCCAGCGCGATGGTCAGATAACGCGTGTACTGCGTGATCTTCGCCGTGCCGGACTGTCCCTCCTTCTTGAGGGCTTCCAGCCGGGGGATCACCACGGTCAGCAGCTGGAGAATGATGCTGGCCGTGATGTACGGCATGATGCCGAGCGCGAAGATGGTGATCTGCAACAGGGCGCCACCGCTGAACATCTGCATCAGACCGAGCAGTCCACCCGAATCGGACTGGTCGATGCACTGCTGCACCTTCGCGTAGTCGACTCCGGGTGCCGGGACATGCGCCCCGAGCCGGTAGATCACGATGATGCCGAGCGTGAAGAGCAGCTTCTTGCGCAGGTCGGGCGTCTTGAACGCTCGGGCGAACGCGGTGAACACGGTGCCTCCTGCGACCCCCGCGCTATGCGTCAGAGGCGACGGGTCTGGATGGGACTGGATGGGTTCGGATACAAGGCAGCCCTACATCGTAAGGAGGCCACAAAAGATTAACGGCGCCACCCTACCCGGCCCGGGACTGAGCAGGAAACACGCACTGCACACCGGTGCAACGCCTGCTTCCCGCCCCGGGCCGTGAAAGACCGGCCAAGCCACACCAATTGGGACGTGAACGACCTCGGACTCCCCCACCGCCGGTGCGGTGGACACCCGTTCAACCTTTCCCGAGCCTTTACGGTTCCCGTACAGCGCCACAAACAAGAAAAAGCCTGGCCGGCCACCTCCGAAGAGGCGGCCGGCCAGGCCCAGTTCTGTCCCGCGGCTCAGACGAGCTCGGTGACCGTACCGCCGGCGGCGGTGATCTTCTCCTTGGCGGAGCCGGAGACGGCGTCAACCGAAACCTGGATCGCCACGGAGATCTCGCCCTGTCCGAGGACCTTGACGAGGTGGTTGTTGCGCACAGCGCCCTTGGCGACCAGGTCGGCCACCGTGACCTCTCCACCCTCGGGGTAGAGCGTCGCGAGCTTGTCCAGGTTCACGACCTGGTACTCCGTGCGGAACGGGTTCTTGAAGCCCTTGAGCTTCGGGAGACGCATGTGGAGGGGCATCTGGCCACCCTCGAAGCGCTCCGGAACCTGGTAACGAGCCTTCGTACCCTTGGTACCACGGCCTGCGGTCTTACCCTTGGACGCCTCACCACGACCCACACGGGTCTTGGCGGTCTTGGCGCCCGGGGCAGGCCGGAGGTTGTGGGCCTTCAGCGGGCTGTTCTCCGCCATGTCAGTCAACCTCCTCAACCGTCACGAGGTGGCGGACGGTGTGCACCATGCCGCGGAACTCGGGGCGGTCCTCCTTGACAACCGAGTCGTTCAGGCGCTTGAGCCCGAGCGAACGCAGGGTGTCGCGGTGGTTCTGCTTGCTGCCGATGTACGACTTGGTCTGCGTGATCTTGAGGCGAGCCATTACGCACCCGCTCCCGCACGCGCACGCAGCAGAGCCGCGGGGGCGACGTCCTCGAGGGGCAGACCACGGCGGGCCGCGATCTCCTCGGGACGCTGCAGGCCCTTGAGGGCCTCCACGGTCGCATGCACGATGTTGATCGCGTTGGACGAGCCAAGCGACTTCGACAGGATGTCGTGAACGCCGGCGCACTCGAGCACGGCGCGCACCGGGCCACCGGCGATAACACCGGTACCGGGGGAAGCCGGCTTGAGCAGGACGACGCCCGCAGCCTTCTCGCCCGTGATCGGGTGAGGGATGGTGCCCTGGATGCGCGGGACCTTGAAGAAGTTCTTCTTGGCCTCTTCGACACCCTTGGCGATGGCCGCGGGAACTTCCTTGGCCTTGCCGTATCCGACACCGACGGTGCCGTCACCATCGCCCACCACGACCAGCGCGGTGAAGCTGAAGCGACGACCACCCTTCACAACCTTGGCGACGCGGTTGATCGCGACGACGCGCTCGACGTACGCGGTCTTCTCGGCGGCGCTGGCGCCACCGTCACGGCCCTTCCGGTCCCGCCGCTCGCCGCCACCGGCACCGCTTCCGCGGCGCTGGGGTCCAGCCATTGGATTTACCTCTCTCTGTTACGTCCGCTGTGCGTAGGAACCGGGGCTTAGAACTTCAGCCCGGCTTCACGGGCGGCGTCAGCCAGAGCGGCAATCCGCCCGGCGTACTGGTTACCACCGCGGTCAAACACGACGGCCTCGACGCCTGCGGCCTTGGCGCGCTCGGCGACCAGGGCGCCGACCTGCTGGGCCTGGGCGCTCTTGTCACCCTCGCCACCACGGATCGAGGTGTCCAGGGTCGACGCCGACGCGAGCGTGTGGCCCGCGATGTCGTCGATGACCTGGGCCACGATGTGGCGGTTGGAACGCGTCACGACCAGACGGGGACGCTCCGGCGAACCCGACATGTGCTTGCGGACGCGGATGTGGCGGCGCTTGCGAGCAGCGCGCTTGTAAGCGTCGCCCTTGGCGATCTTCACACCGTATGCCATGGCTACTTACCAGCCTTTCCGACCTTGCGGCGGATGACCTCGCCGGCGTACTTGACGCCCTTGGCCTTGTACGGGTCGGGCTTCCGCAGCTTGCGGATGTTGGCGGCCACTTCGCCGACCTTCTGCTTGTCGATGCCCTCGACGCTGAGCTTCGTGGGCGACTCGACCTTGAAGGTGATGCCTTCCGGAGCCTCGATGAGGATCGGGTGGCTGTAGCCCAGGGCGAACTCCAGGTTGGAGCCCTTCGCCTGGACGCGGTAACCGACACCGCTGATCTCGAGCGCCTTGCTGTAACCCGTGGTCACACCGGTGATCATGTTCGCCACCAGCGTGCGGGACAGGCCGTGGAGGGCCTTGTTCTGACGCTCGTCGTTCGGGCGGGTGACGTTGAGAACGCCGTCCTCACCCTTGGAGACCTCGATCGGCGCGGCGACGGTGTGCGAGAGGGAACCCTTGGGGCCCTTCACGGCGACCGTACGGCCATCGATGGTGACGTCCACACCGGCGGGAACCTGGATGGGGAGCTTGCCGATTCGCGACATGAGCTTTCCTTCCTTTCCCGACTACCAGACGTAGGCGAGGACTTCCCCACCTACGCCCTTCTTGCCTGCCTGCTGGCCGGTCAGGAGACCGTGGGACGTGGAGATGATCGCCACGCCCAGGCCGCCGAGGACCTTCGGCAGGTTGGTGGACTTTGCGTATACACGCAGACCCGGCTTCGAAATCCGCTTGATGCCGGCGAT
Organism: Streptomyces cyaneofuscatus; assembly: GCF_033109485.1. Classification (NCBI taxonomy): domain Bacteria; kingdom Bacillati; phylum Actinomycetota; class Actinomycetes; order Kitasatosporales; family Streptomycetaceae; genus Streptomyces; species Streptomyces cyaneofuscatus. The sequence goes on from NZ_CP137002.1 coordinate 3,144,874, forward strand.
CGAGCGCTCGCGGTTCGGGCCGAACTTCAGCTCGAGGACGAGGTTCTTGCCGACCTCGGCGTCCTCGACCTTCCAGCCGGTGATGAAGCCCTCCTGCTGGAGGATCTCCGCGATGTGCGACTTGATCTTGCTGTGCGGCATCGAGACATCGTCGTGATATGCCGAGTTCGCGTTACGCAGACGCGTGAGCATGTCTGCGATGGGATCAGTCATGGTCATGAGTTGGCCTTCGGCCTCTCTCGCCGGGGTTTCCTGTATGCACCATCCCTCTCCCCACTCAGTGGCGGGACGGGTGCGGTGCGGGGACCTACGGCGTAGTAAGTCGGTCGTGGGCGGCAGGCGCCCAACCCTTCTAGCCTACGGCATGAAAGGTGGGGCTCCTGCCGACCAGATACTTACCGAGAGTCTCCAGAACTTCCCTTCGCCCTAGGGCGGAGGAGAGTTACCAGGAGCTCTTGGTCACGCCCGGCAGCTCGCCACGGTGAGCCATCTCACGAAGGCACACGCGGCACAGGCCGAACTTGCGGTAGACGGAGTGGGGCCGGCCGCAGCGCTGGCAGCGGGTGTACCCGCGCACGCCGAACTTCGGCTTACGGGCGGCCTTAGCGATCAGAGCCTTCTTCGCCACGGTCAGTTCTCCTTGAACGGGAAGCCGAGGTGACGAAGGAGGGCACGACCCTCGTCGTCGTTGGTCGCCGTGGTGACCACGGTGATGTCCATGCCCCGGACCCGGTCGATCTTGTCCTGGTCGATCTCGTGGAACATGACCTGCTCCGTGAGACCGAAGGTGTAGTTGCCACGGCCGTCGAACTGCTTCGGCGACAGGCCACGGAAGTCACGGATACGCGGCAGCGCGAGCGACAGCGTACGGTCCAGGAACTCCCACATCCGGTCACCACGAAGGGTGACGTGGCAGCCGATCGGCTGGCCCTCACGCAGCTTGAACTGCGCGATGGACTTGCGGGCCTTGGTGACGGCCGGCTTCTGACCGGTGATCGTGGTGAGGTCCTTGACGGCACCGTCGATCAGCTTGGAGTCGCGGGCGGCGTCGCCCACACCCATGTTGACCACGATCTTGACCAGACCGGGAACCTGCATGACGTTCTCGTACGAGAACTCCTCACGCAGCTTGCCGGCGATTTCCTCGCGGTAGCGCGTCTTGAGACGCGGCGCAGTGGTGGCAGTCATCAGATGTCCTCACCGGTCCGCTTGGCAACGCGGATCTTGTTGCCCTCGTCGTCAAAGCGGTAGCCGACGCGGGTGACAACCTTGTTGCCGTCCTTCTCCACGACCAGCGACACGTTGCTGACGTGGATCGGGGCCTCGGTGGTGACAATGCCACCCGTCTGCGAACCGCGAGCCGTCTGACCGGCCTTGGTGTGCTTCTTGACCCGGTTGACACCCTCGACGAGGACGCGGTCCTGAGCGGGGTAGGCCACGATGACCTTGCCCTGCTTGCCCTTGTCCTTACCGGTGATGACCTGAACCAGGTCGCCCTTCTTGATCTTCATGCTTACAGCACCTCCGGCGCGAGCGAGATGATCTTCATGAACTTCTTCTCGCGCAGCTCCCGGCCCACGGGGCCGAAGATGCGGGTGCCGCGGGGGTCGCCGTCGTTCTTCAGAATGACGGCGGCGTTCTCGTCGAAGCGGATGTACGAGCCATCCTGACGACGACGCTCCTTGACGGTGCGAACGATGACGGCCTTGACGACGTCACCCTTCTTCACGTTGCCACCGGGGATCGCGTCCTTGACGGTGGCGACGATGACGTCACCGATACCCGCGTAGCGGCGACCCGAGCCACCGAGAACACGAATGGTGAGAATTTCCTTCGCACCCGTGTTGTCGGCGACGCGCAGTCGCGACTCCTGCTGGATCACGTCTATCTCCTGATCGTCTGCCGGTTCCCGGCGGGGTGCTCCGTAAGTGACTTACGGAGCACCCTCACCGAGCCTGGCGGAACTGACCTGAGGGAAACCCCTCAGGAATTACTTGGCCTTCTCGAGGATCTCGACGATGCGCCAGCGCTTCGAGGCGGACAGCGGACGCGTCTCCATGATGAGGACACGGTCGCCGACGCCGGCGGAGTTCTGCTCGTCGTGGGCCTTGAGCTTGTTCGTACGGCGGATGACCTTGCCGTACAGCGCGTGCTTCACACGGTCCTCGACAGCGACGACGACGGTCTTGTCCATCTTGTCGCTGACGACCAGACCCTCACGGGTCTTGCGGAAACCACGCTCGGTGTTCGTCTCAGTCACAGTCTTCTCGCTCATCAGACGCTCTCCACCGTCTCGATGCCCAGCTCGCGCTCACGCATCAGGGTGTAGATCCGGGCGATGTCCTTACGGACGGACTTGAGCCGGCCGTGGTTCTCGAGCTGGCCCGTCGCCGCCTGGAAGCGGAGGTTGAACAGCTCTTCCTTGGCTTCGCGGAGCTTGTTGAGGAGCTCCTCGTCGCCCAGCTCGCGCAGCTCGGACGCCTTGGTACCGGCCGACATCACGACTCACCTGCCTCGCGCCGAACGATCCGGCACTTCATCGGAAGCTTGTGAGCAGCGCGGGTGAGCGCCTCACGAGCAATCTTCTCGTTCGGGTAGGACAGCTCGAACATCACCCGACCCGGCTTGACGTTCGCGATCCACCACTCGGGAGAACCCTTACCGGAACCCATGCGGGTCTCGGCAGGCTTCTTCGTCAGGGGACGGTCCGGGTAGATGTTGATCCAGACCTTGCCGCCACGCTTGATGTGACGGGTCATCGCGATACGAGCGGACTCGATCTGACGGTTCGTCACGTACGCCGGGGTCAGCGCCTGGATGCCGTACTCGCCGAACGCAACCTGCGTGCCACCCTTGGACATACCGCTGCGCTTCGGGTGGTGCTGCTTGCGGTGCTTGACCCTACGGGGGATCAGCATTTCGGTCAGGCCTCCGTTCCGGTGCTCTCAGCAGCCGGAGCAGCGGCGGCGGGGGCGTCGGCCTTGGGGGCCTCGGCTGCCGGCGACTGCTGCGGCTTACGGCCGCGACCGCCACGCTCGCCACCACGGCCGCCACCACGGCCGGCCGGGCGGTCGGTGCCGCCACGAGCCGGACGGTTGCCGGCACGGGCCGCGGCGTTCTCGGCGCGAACCTCGGCGATGTTCTTGACGTCGCCCTTGTAGATCCAGACCTTCACGCCGATGCGGCCGAAGGTCGTCTTGGCCTCGAAGAAGCCGTAGTCGACGTTCGCACGGAGCGTGTGCAGGGGCACGCGGCCCTCGCGGTAGAACTCCGAGCGGGACATCTCGGCGCCGCCGAGGCGACCGCCGCACTGGATCTTGATGCCCTTGGCGCCGGCCTTCATCGAGCTCTGCATGCTCTTACGCATGGCCCGACGGAAGGAGACGCGGGAGGAGAGCTGCTCGGCGACGGCCTGGGCCACCAGCTGAGCGTCCACCTCGGGGTTCTTGACCTCGAGGATGTTCAGCTGGACCTGCTTGCCGGTCAGCTTCTCCAGCTCGCCGCGGATGCGATCGGCCTCGGCGCCACGGCGACCGATGACGATGCCCGGACGGGCGGTGTGGATGTCAACGCGGACGCGGTCGCGGGTGCGCTCGATCTCGACCTTCGAGATGCCGGCCCGCTCCATGCCCTTCGTCATCATGCGACGAATGGCGACGTCTTCCTTGACGTAGTCCTTGTACAGCTTGTCGGCGTACCAGCGGGACTTGAAGTCCGTGGTGATGCCGAGCCGGAACCCGTGCGGGTTTACCTTCTGGCCCATTACCGGGTTCCTTCCTTGCTGCTGACGACCACGGTGATGTGGCTGGTCCGCTTACGGATCCGGTAGGCACGGCCCTGAGCACGCGGACGGAACCGCTTCAGGGTCGGGCCCTCGTCCACGTACGCCTCGCTGATGACCAGCGAAGAGGCGTCGGTGTGGTCGTAGTTGTGTGCGGCGTTGGCGATGGCGCTGTCCAGCACCTTGCCAACCGGCACGCTCGCGGCCTGCGGGGCGAAACGCAGGACCGCCTGAGCCTCCGTGGCATCCATGCCACGGATGAGGTCCACCACGCGGCGGGCCTTCATGGGCGTGACGCGGATGTACCGCGCCTGGGCCCTGGCTTCCATGGTTGTCCCTTCGGTGTAAGTCATAGTCGTTTCCACCCCGCGCTTAGCGGCGCTTCGACTTCCGGTCGTCCTTGACGTGGCCGCGGAAGGTGCGAGTCGGCGAGAACTCGCCGAGCTTGTGGCCGACCATCGACTCGGTGACGAACACCGGGACGTGGATCTTGCCGTTGTGCACCGCGATGGTGTGACCCAGCATGGCCGGGACGATCATCGAGCGACGGGACCAGGTCTTGATGACGTTCTTGGTGCCTGCCTCGTTCTGTACGTCCACCTTCTTGATGAGGTGGCCGTCGACGAAGGGCCCCTTCTTGAGACTGCGCGGCATCTAAACCCGCTCCTAGCGCTTCTTGTTCGTCTTGCGGCGGCGGACGATGTACTTGTTGCTCGCCTTCTTGGGAGAACGAGTACGACCCTCCTTCTGACCCCACGGCGAGACCGGGTGACGACCACCGGAGGTCTTGCCTTCACCACCACCGTGCGGGTGGTCAACCGGGTTCATCGCGACACCGCGGACGGTCGGGCGGACGCCCTTCCAGCGCATGCGGCCGGCCTTGCCCCAGTTGATGTTCGACTGCTCGGCGTTGCCGACCTCACCGATCGTCGCGCGGCAGCGCGCGTCGACCAGGCGGATCTCACCCGACGGCATACGAAGGTGGGCCATGGTGCCCTCCTTCGCCAGCAGCTGCACGGAGGCACCCGCGGAACGGGCGAACTTCGCGCCGCCGCCGGGCCGCAGCTCGATGGCGTGGATGGTCGTACCGACCGGGATGTTGCGCAGCGCCAGGTTGTTGCCCGGCTTGATGTCGGCGCCCGGACCGTTCTCGACACGGTCACCCTGCGACAGGCCACGGGGAGCGACGATGTAACGCTTCTCGCCGTCCGCGTAGTGCAGCAGCGCGATGCGCGCGGTGCGGTTGGGGTCGTACTCGATGTGCGCGACCTTGGCCGGCACGCCGTCCTTGTCGTGACGACGGAAGTCGATCACGCGGTAGGCGCGCTTGTGGCCACCACCCTGGTGGCGAACGGTCACACGACCGGCGTTGTTACGGCCGCCCTTGCTGTGCAGGGGGCGGACCAGCGACTTCTCCGGCGTGGACCGCGTGATCTCGACAAAGTCGGCGACGCTGGAGCCACGACGGCCCGGGGTCGTCGGCTTGTACTTGCGGATACCCATTTCTCAGTCCTCGTCCGATTCCGGACGACTCGGCCTCCGTTAGGAGGTCGGGCCGCCGAAGATGTCGATACGGTCGCCCTCGGCGAGGGTCACGATGGCGCGCTTCGTGTCGGCGCGCTTGCCGAAACCGGTCTTGGTGCGCTTGCGCTTACCCTGCCGGTTGATCGTGTTGACCCCGGTGACCTTGACCGAGAAGACCGCTTCCACGGCCTGCTTGATCTGGGTCTTGTTGGAGCCGGGCGCGACGATGAACGTGTACTTGTTCTCGTCGAGCAGCGCGTAGCTCTTCTCGGAGACCACGGGCTTGACGAGAACGTCACGCGGGTCCGAGTACGTCTTGCTGGTAACGGTCGCCTCGCTCATCAGGCGTCGCTCCCTTCGGTCTCAGCGGTCTGGGGGCCAGACACGAAGGACTCGAAAGCGGCCTGGGTGAAGACCACGTCGTCAGAGACGATCACGTCGTACGTGTTGAGCTGGCCCGGCTCCAGGATGTGCACCTGGGGCAGGTTGCGCGCGGACAGCCACGCGGCCTCGTCGGCGCGGTCGACGACCAGGAGCAGGTTCTGGCGCTCCGAGATCTTGCCGAACAGCGTCTTGGCGGCCTTCGTGGAGGCGGCACCCTCGACCACGCCGGTGACGACGTGGATACGGGAGTGACGGGCCCGGTCCGAGAGGGCACCGCGCAGGGCGGCGGCCTTCATCTTCTTCGGGGTCCGCTGCGCGTAGTCACGCGGCTGCGGGCCGTGGACGACGCCACCACCGGCGAACTGCGGGGCGCGGGTCGAACCCTGACGGGCGCGGCCGGTGCCCTTCTGGCGGTAAGGCTTCTTGCCACCACCGCGGACTTCGCCGCGGCGCTTGGTCTTGTGCGTGCCCTGACGGGCAGCCGCCAGCTGAGCGACAACGACCTGGTGGATCAGCGGAACGCTGGTCTTGGCGTCGAAGATCTCCGCGGGGAGGTCGACGGTACCGGCCTTGTCGCCTGCCGGCGAAAGGATGTCAATGGTGCTCATTACCTCAAGCCCCCTTGGCCGCGGTACGGACCAGGACGAGGCCGCCGTTCGGACCGGGGACCGCGCCCTTGATGAGGAGCAGACCCTTCTCCGCGTCAACCGCGTGGATGGTCAGGTTCTGGGTGGTGACGCGCTCGTTACCCATACGGCCCGCCATGCGCATGCCCTTGAAGACACGCCCAGGGGTGGCGCAGCCACCGATGGAACCGGGGGAACGGTGCTTGCGCTGGGTGCCGTGCCCGGCGCCGAGGCCCTTGAAGTTGTGACGCTTCATGACACCGGCGAAGCCCTTGCCCTTGCTCTTGCCCGTGACGTCGACCTTGACGCCGGACTCGAACACCTCGGCAGTGACCTCCTGGCCCAGCGTGTACTCGCTGGCGTCAGGGGTGCGGAGCTCCACCAGGTGGCGGCGCGGGGTGACGTCGGCCTTGGCGAAGTGACCCTTGAGGGGCTTGTTCACCTTGCGCGGGTCGATCTCGCCGAAGGCGATCTGGACCGCTTCGTAGCCGTCGCTGTCGTTGGTGCGAACCTGCGTCACGACGCACGGCCCGGCCTTGACGACGGTCACCGGGACGACCCGGTTGTTCTCGTCCCAGACCTGGGTCATGCCGAGCTTCTCGCCCAGGACGCCCTTGATGTTCTTGCTCATCTCGGCCCGTCCCCTCAGAGCTTGATCTCGATGTCGACGCCCGCCGGGAGGTCGAGGCGCATCAGCGAGTCAACCGTCTTCGGCGTGGGGTCGAGGATGTCGATGAGGCGCTTGTGCGTGCGCATCTCGAAGTGCTCGCGAGAGTCCTTGTACTTGTGCGGCGACTTGATGACGCAGTACACGTTCTTCTCAGTGGGCAGCGGCACCGGGCCCGCGACCGACGCACCAGTGCGGGTCACCGTCTCGACGATCTTCTTCGCCGAGGAGTCGATGACCTCGTGGTCGTAGGCCTTGAGCCGGATGCGGATCTTCTGTCCCGCCATGGCTACTAGTAGTCCTGTCTCTCTGTTTAACGCTCTGGAACCCGGGGGTTCTCTGGACTCCTCCTCCGACCCACGCGGTCGGGCGTGTCGCATCCCCTCTACGAAAATCTCCCGAAGGAGATCCCAACCAAGGGGGTGCGGGCCCTGGGACCGCGGAACCGGGGGCGGAACACCCACCGGGTGCCTGGCCGGCGCCCTGCATTGCTTCCCGGAAGATTCCCGTACGTCCGGCCCAACAGGGCCGACGAGTACTGTGGGACTCGCTTCCGGTCCTCCCGGCGGGAGGCGCGCAGCATTGACACTCAACCGAGCAACCTGGTCAGTGTGCCATACGGGGCGCGGGCCTGGCCAATCGAGTCGGGAATCCTACCCCGCGCGAGCGAGTGCTCAAACGCAGGCGCGCATCCGGCGGAGCCGGGCCCGGTGGCAGAATCCGGCCATGCCGACGAACACCTTGCCGCACTGGACCCTGCGCCCCGCCCTCCCCGAGGACGTCGAGGCCGTCGCCGAGCTGCGGGCGGTCGTCATGCGCCCCGACCTGGAGCGGCTGGGGCGGTACGACGAGCACCGGGTACGGCAGCGGCTGCGGGACGCGTACGTGCCCGCGTACACCTCGGTCCTGGAGACCCCCGACGGCTTCGCGGGGTGCGTCACGCTGCGGCCGGCCGCGGACTGCTGGTGGCTGGAGAACTTCCTCCTCTCCCCCGGGCTCCAGGGCCACGGCATCGGTTCGGCCGTGCTGCGCGGGCTCCTGGACCGTGCGGACGCCGAGCGGATGCCCGTACGGCTGAACGTCCTCCAGGGGAGCGCCGCCCGGCGGCTGTACGAGCGGCACGGGTTCGCGCTGGAGCGGGAGGACCCGGTCGACGTGTTCCTGGTGCGCAAGCCCACACCCTGACCGGGCAACCTCGGTGCCGCGATCCCCGTCTATCCCCCCGCAGGCGCGGCCGACCAGCCGCTGACCTGCGCAGAGAGCCAGGGAGTGCGCAGGACAGGGCGGCCGTTCGCCCGCTGCGGGGGAAGCGGGAGCGGACGGGGTGCGTGGCGTGGTGGATCGATCTGTCCTGTCCCGAATACGGGTGCCCCGGCGCACGCTCCTCCTGACGGCCACCGCGACCGCCGCGCTCGCCGGATGCGCCGTACCGGCTCCGCGGCGCCGGGGTCCGGTGCCGGACCCGGCACCGGGGCTGGCCATAGCGTCCACCCGGCGGGCGCTGATCATGCAGCTGCTGGCCCACCCGGACGACGACCTGTACTTCATGAACCCGGACACCCGGCAGGCCCTGGACGCCGAGACCCCGCTGGTCTGCGTGTACCTGACCGCGGGCGAGGCGGACGGCGTCAACAAGATCCCCGGCGCGCCCCGCCCGGCGCCCGACCGGGCCGCGTACTCCTCCTCCCGCCACCAGGGCCTGCGCCAGGCGTACGCCGAGCTCCTCGGGCTCGACCGCTTCACGCCCTGGGAGAAGTCGGTGCTCCCGCTGCACGGCGGGCACCGGGCCGAGGTGAACGTGCTGGCCGACGGGGCGCGCCGGGTCGAGCTGGTCTTCCTCAACACCGCGATGCACACCGGCCGGGGGCGGCTCGGGCTCCCCAGCCTCTGGCAGGACCGGCGCCTGGTGCTGCGTACCGTCGTGGCCGACAACTCCCCCTTGGACAGGGCCGGTTCATATACGTACGACGGTCTCGTCGACGTCCTCACCGGGCTGCTGGAGCAGTACCGGCCCACCCTCGTGCACACCCTGGACCCCGACCCGGACCTCCAGTTCAGCAGCGAGGGGCAGCGGCGGCGGGACAGTGAGCAGCGCGGGTACTCCGACCACGCCGACCACACCGCGGCCGGCTGCTTCGCCTGGGCTGCGCTGATCCACTGGGTGGCGCGGGCGACGGCGGCCGGGGAGCCCGTGCCCGGGTTCACGGTCTCCTCGTTCCGGGGCTACTACAACCGGCACTGGCCCAAGAACCTGCCGCCCAAGGTGCTGGAGCGGAAGGCCGCCCACCTCGTCCCGTACGGCGGCTCGCCCGACTGGGAGTGCGGCAACCCGTCCGGCTGCGGCGACTACAACGTGGGCGGCGACCGCCCCCTGACCAACCGGAAAGGCTGGGTCCGCTCCACCCACCACCGCTACCCGGGTCCCCGCCCGGCCCTCGCCTCCGGGGCGGACGGCCGGCTCACCGCGTACGGGGTGCTGGGGCTGCGTGCCGTGCGGTGGCGCGAGAGCGCGCCCGGCAGCGGGGTCTGGGACGCGCCGGACGACCTCGGCGGCGGGCCGCTCGCGCCGGTGCTGGGCTCGGCGGTGACGGCGGACGGGCTCCAGCTGCTGTTCGGGCTGCGGTTCGCGGCGCTCGGCGGGCACGGCTCGGACAACGAGCGCGAGATCGTGGTGCTGGAGCAGCGCTCGCCGGACGGCCCCTTCCGCGCGTGGCGGGGGCTCGGCAACCCCGCCACGGGCCCCGACCACGGGCGTCGCATCGGTGTGCCGGTCGCCGTGACCGCGCCGGACGGCCGCGTCCACCTCTTCGTACGGAACGCGGAGAAGGGGCTGAGCACCCGGGTGCGCGACGCGGGGTCCGGGCGCTGGAGCGGGTGGCGTGACCTGGGAGGCGGCGAGGTGCAGGACGGGCTGACCGCGGTGGTGGACGCGGCGGGATGCGTGCACGTGTACGCGGCCGGGCACCATGCCGTGCACCACTGGACCCAGGACGCCCCGGGCCAGGACGTCACCGCCCGTACCCAGCTCACCGAGGCCCCGGTCCCCTCCCACGCGCCGGCCGCCGTCGCCGCGCCGGACGGGTCCCTCGCGCTCTACTACCGGGCCGCGGCCGCCGCCGCGCTCACCGCCGTGACCGGCGCGGACTCCCCCGCCCCCCGCTTCGACGGCTACGGTCCGGTGGCCGCGGCACCTACCCGCCGGGGCCCGGTCCTGCTCGGCCGCGACGCGGAGGGCGCACTCCGCCTCCGTACCGCCGGATCCACCGCCGTACGCTCACGGGGGCCGGTGGCCCTGGACGGCGCCGCGCTCCACCTCGGGGCGGACGGGGCGCCCACCGTCGTGGGGTTCGGGCCGGACGCGGCGCCGTGGATCTGGCGTCCCGGGAGCGCCGACTAGGCGGAGCGGGAACGGCCCCGTGGCGCTACCTAGCGTTCGCCGGGCCATAACGCGGCGTTATGGGAAAGCGTTAGTACCCGGCCGAATGGTTCTTCGACACTCTAGGGCCGTCAACCCCCACAAACACGCCCCTCAGCGTGCTCCCCGAAATGAGGAACCATGCGAATAGCAAGGCTAGTTCCCGCTGCCCTCGCCGCCGCGGCCACCGTCCTCGCTCTTCTCAGCCCCGCCGCCACCGCCGCCCCGCAGCCCCCGCTCCAGGACGCCCCGCCCCCGACCACTCAGATCATCGGCGGCGGCCAGGCGTCCAACGCCCCCTGGGCCGCGCGGCTCTTCTCGCAGGGCAGAGAGACCTGTTCGGCGACGATCATCGCGCCGACCTGGATCCTCACCGCCCGGCACTGTGTCACGGGCGGCGGCCTGTCGTTCCGCATCGGCAGCCTCGACCAGCACAGCGGCGGCGTGGTGGCCAACGGCGTCCAGACGTACAACCACAGCGCGGACATCTCCCTGGTCCGCCTGGACCGCTCCGTGCAGACGACCTACTCCCGCCTCGGCAACCCCGGCTCGGTGAGCGTCGGGCAGAGCGTCCAGGTCTGGGGCTGGGGCGCCACCTCGCAGTGCGGCTCGGAGGCCAACTGCCAGTCCCGCTACCTGAAGGTCGCCAACGTGACGGTGACCGGCGGCTGCGGTGACGCGTACGGCGGCTCGGCGATCTGCGCCCGCCGCGGCAACGGCATCACCGCCGGCGGCGACTCCGGCGGCCCGATGACGGCCAACGGCATCCAGGTCGGCGTGGCCTCCACCAGCGACCGGCAGACCACGACGGCGTACACGAACGTCACCGCGTACCGCTCCTGGATCCAGTCCATCGCGGGCGTCTGACCTGCGCTCACCCCTGGGGGCGGCGGGCACCTGACCGACCCGCCGTCCCTCTCTCAACGTAGGGCCCCCGTACCTCTCCGCCCTGAGGTACCGGGGCCCTACATCCATGTGGGGGGCGTACCCCTGAGTGCTCCGGGCACAGCGAAGGGCCCCGCACCTCGTACGAGGTGCGGGGCCCTTCTTGCGACTCAGTGAGCCACCAGGTCCAAGGACCAAGCAGAAACTACTTGATGATCTTGGTGACCTGGCCGGCGCCCACGGTCCGGCCACCCTCACGGATGGCGAACTTCAGGCCCTCTTCCATGGCGACCGGCTGGATCAGCGCGACGTCCATGAGGGTGTTGTCACCCGGCATGACCATCTCGGTGCCCTCGGGAAGGGTCACAACGCCCGTCACGTCCGTGGTACGGAAGTAGAACTGCGGGCGGTAGTTGTTGAAGAACGGGGTGTGACGGCCACCCTCGTCCTTCGACAGGATGTAGGACTGCGCCTGGAACTCGGTGTGCGGCGTGACCGAACCCGGCTTGATGATGACCTGGCCGCGCTCGACGTCCTCGCGCTTGATGCCACGGAGGAGCAGACCGACGTTCTCACCGGCCTGGCCCTCGTCGAGCAGCTTGCGGAACATCTCGATGCCGGTGACCGTGGTGGTGGTCTTCTCGGTCTTGATACCGACGATGTCGACGGTCTCGTTGACCTTGAGGACACCACGCTCGATGCGGCCGGTGACGACCGTACCGCGACCGGTGATCGTGAAGACGTCCTCGATCGGCATGAGGAACGGCTTCTCGACGTCACGCTCGGGCTGCGGGATGGACTCGTCCACGGCGGCCATCAGGTTCAGGACCGACTGGCCCCACTCCTTGTCGCCCTCGAGAGCCTTGAGCGCCGAGACCTTGACGACGGGAACGTCGTCGCCCGGGAACTCGTACTCGGAGAGGAGCTCACGGACCTCGAGCTCGACGAGCTCCAGGATCTCCTCGTCGTCCACCATGTCGGCCTTGTTCAGGGCGACGACGATGTACGGAACGCCGACCTGGCGGGCCAGGAGCACGTGCTCCTTGGTCTGCGGCATCGGGCCGTCGGTGGCGGCGACGACGAGGATGGCGCCGTCCATCTGCGCCGCACCCGTGATCATGTTCTTGATGTAGTCCGCGTGACCGGGGCAGTCGACGTGCGCGTAGTGACGCGACTCCGTCTGGTACTCGACGTGCGCGATGGAGATGGTGATACCGCGCTGGCGCTCTTCGGGAGCCTTGTCGATCTGGTCGAAGGCCGAGGCCTCGTTCAGGTCCGGGTACGCGTCGTGCAGCACCTTGGTAATGGCGGCCGTGAGGGTCGTCTTACCGTGGTCGATGTGACCGATGGTGCCGATGTTGACGTGGGGCTTAGTCCGCTCGAACTTTGCCTTCGCCACTGGGGTCCTCCTGAGTGGTTCTGTACGCCTTGCTTCATCGGCGCCAGGTGATCTTTGCTGGGGTGCCGGCGCCGGGGGCATACGGCACAGTGCTCGCGCGCTGTGCCGCATGCCCACCAGGCTCCGGTGACAAGCCTAAAGCGTGAGCTCGGGAGAGTTACTCGCCCTTGGCCTTCGCGATGATCTCCTCGGCGACGTTCCGCGGAACCTCGGCGTAGGAGTCGAACTGCATCGAGTAGCTTGCGCGACCCGAGGTCTTGCTGCGGAGGTCTCCGACGTAGCCGAACATCTCCGAGAGGGGCACGAGGCCCTTCACGACGCGAGCGCCGCTGCGCTCCTCCATGGCCTGGATCTGGCCACGGCGGGAGTTGAGGTCGCCGATGACATCGCCCATGTAGTCCTCGGGCGTGGTGACCTCGACGGCCATCATCGGCTCCAGGAGAACGGGAGAGGCCTTGCGGGCACCCTCCTTGAACGCCTGCGAACCGGCGATCTTGAAGGCGAGCTCCGAGGAGTCGACCTCGTGGTAACCACCGTCGAGAAGGGTGACGCGGACGCCGACCATCTCGTAACCGGCCAGGATGCCGAACTGCATGGCTTCCTGGGCACCCGCGTCCACCGAGGGAATGTACTCACGGGGGATGCGGCCACCGGTGACCTTGTTGACGAACTCGTAGGAGGCGTCGCCACCCTCGATGGGCTCGAGGGCGATCTGCACCTTCGCGAACTGGCCGGTACCACCAGTCTGCTTCTTGTGCGTGTAGTCGATGCGCTCGACGGCCTTGCGGATCGTCTCGCGGTACGCGACCTGGGGCTTGCCGACGTTCGCCTCGACGCGGAACTCGCGCTTCATGCGGTCGACGAGCACCTCGAGGTGAAGCTCGCCCATACCACCGATGATGGTCTGGCCGGTCTCCTCGTCGGAGTGCACCTGGAAGGAGGGATCCTCCTCCGAGAGGCGCTGGATGGCGACACCCAGCTTCTCCTGGTCACCCTTGGACTTGGGCTCGATGGCGACCTGGATGACCGGCGCCGGGAAGTCCATGGACTCCAGGATGACCGGGTTCTTGTCGTCACACAGCGTCTCACCGGTGGTGGTCTGCTTCAGGCCCATGACGGCGATGATGTCGCCCGCGCCCACCGACTGGATCTCCTCACGCTTGTTCGCGTGCATGCGGTAGATCTTGCCGATGCGCTCCTTCTTGCCCTTGACGGAGTTCAGCACCGCGGTGCCGGCCTCCAGGCGACCGGAGTAGATCCGGACGAAGGTGAGCTTGCCGAGGTGCGGGTCGCTCGCGATCTTGAACGCCAGGCCGGAGAACGGCTCGTCGTCCGAGGGCTTGCGCTTCACGACGGTCTCGGGGTCCTTGACGTCGTGGCCCTCGATGGCCTCGACGTCCAGGGGGGAAGGCAGGTAGCGGACGACCGCGTCGAGCAGGGGCTGGACGCCCTTGTTCTTGAACGCGGTGCCACAGAACACCGGGGTGACGGTGACGGAGTCGGCGCCACCCTTCGAGGCCAGGGTGATACGGCGGATCGCCTCGTGCAGCTGCTCCTGGGTGGGCTCGTTGCCCTCCAGGTACAGCTCCATCATGGCGTCGTCGTTCTCGGCGACGGCTTCGAGGAGCTTGCCGCGCCACTCGACGGCCGACTCCTGGAGGTTCTCCGGGATGTCGACGATGTTGTACATCTCGCCCTTGGCGGCCTCTTCGGGGTACACGAAGGCCTTCATCGACACGAGGTCGACGACGCCCGTGAAGTCCGCTTCGGCGCCGATGGGGAGCTGCATGACGATCGGGGTCGCGCCGAGGCGGTCCACGATCATCTCGACGCAACGGAAGAAGTCGGCACCGGTGCGGTCGAGCTTGTTGACGAAGCAGATACGCGGAACGCCGTAGCGGTCCGCCTGACGCCAGACGGTCTCGGACTGCGGCTCGACGCCGGCCACACCGTCGAACACGGTGACGGCGCCGTCGAGGACGCGGAGCGAACGCTCCACCTCGACGGTGAAGTCGACGTGACCCGGGGTGTCGATGATGTTGATGGTGTGGTCAACATCGTTGAGCGGCCAGTGACAGGTCGTCGCGGCGGACGTGATCGTGATGCCGCGCTCCTGCTCCTGCTCCATCCAGTCCATCGTGGCAGCGCCGTCGTGGACTTCACCGATCTTGTAGCTCACACCGGTGTAGAAGAGGATCCGCTCAGTGGTGGTCGTCTTCCCCGCGTCGATGTGGGCCATGATCCCAATGTTGCGGACCTTGGCCAGGTCAAGCGAAGTGGTGGCCATAAGGCTCAATCTTCTCTCGGTCTCGATGGGGGTAGCGACTACCAGCGGTAGTGCGCGAAGGCCTTGTTGGACTCGGCCATCTTGTGGGTGTCCTCACGCTTCTTGACCGAAGCGCCGAGGCCGTTGGAGGCGTCGAGCAGTTCGTTCATGAGGCGCTCGGTCATGGTCTTCTCGCGGCGGGCGCGGGAGTAACCGACGAGCCAGCGCAGAGCGAGGGTGGAGGCGCGACCGGGCTTGACCTCGATCGGCACCTGGTAGGTGGCGCCACCGACACGGCGGGACTTGACCTCGAGCGAGGGCTTGACGTTCTCAAGCGCGCGCTTCAGCGTGATGACCGGGTCGTTGCCGGTCTTCTCGCGGAGGCCTTCCATGGCGCCGTAGACGATCCGCTCGGCGGTGGAACGCTTGCCGTCGAGCAGGATCTTGTTGATCAGCGACGTGACAAGAGGAGAGCTGTAGACCGGGTCGATGATGACCGGGCGCTTCGGGGCGGGGCCCTTACGAGGCATTCTTACTTCTCCTTCTTGGCGCCGTAGCGGCTGCGGGCCTGCTTGCGGTTCTTGACACCCTGGGTGTCAAGGGAGCCGCGGATGATCTTGTAACGAACACCCGGCAGGTCCTTCACACGGCCACCACGCACGAGCACGATGGAGTGCTCCTGCAGGTTGTGTCCCTCACCCGGGATGTAGGCCGTGACCTCGATGCCGGAGGTCAGACGCACACGCGCGACCTTACGGAGCGCCGAGTTCGGCTTCTTCGGGGTGGTCGTGAACACACGCGTGCAGACACCGCGACGCTGGGGCGAACCCTCGAGCGCGGGCGTCTTGTTCTTCTCGACCTTGTCCTGCCGGCCCTTCCGGACCAGCTGCTGGATCGTAGGCACTACTTCTCCGGTTTCTGTGTGCCGTTCGTGAAACTAACCTGGAACATCGCCGACCCACGCGGTCGGGTGTGTCGAATACTGCAGGCTCCTGCCCTGGGGGCAGAAGGGGCGCAGATTGCGGTGGCTACGGACGAGCTCGCGATGCGGTTGAGGACACGCACCGGAGCCCAGGCACACCCCAGGCACAAGGCTTGAGCGTACCTACCTCACGCAGCTGGGTCAAAACAAATGCTGTCCACGCCCGCGGGGCGGGCTCCGGACCTCCGGCCACCGATGGCGACGACCACCCGCGTAGTCCTTTCCCGCGCAGCTCAGCGCCCCGGCGGCCCACCGTCCGCCGCCCGGCCGTCAGCAGGGCTTCCAGACCCCGGGAAGGCCGTCCCCGCACACGCCGGAGGGCGGTCACCCCGTACGTATCGGGGTGACCGCCCTCCGGTCGTTCAAGCGACTCGCTTACTGGTTGTACGGACCGTAGTCGTAGTCCTCCAGCGGGACGGCCTGGCCGGAGCCGGTGCCGAACGGCGAGTAGTCGATGTCGTCGTAGCCGACGGCCGAGTACATCGCGGCCTTGGCCTCCTCGGTCGGCTCGACCCGGATGTTGCGGTAGCGGGACAGGCCCGTACCGGCCGGGATGAGCTTACCGATGATGACGTTCTCCTTGAGGCCGATCAGGGAGTCCGACTTGGCGTTGATCGCCGCGTCGGTCAGAACCCTGGTCGTCTCCTGGAAGGACGCCGCCGACAGCCACGACTCGGTGGCGAGCGAGGCCTTGGTGATACCCATCAGCTGCGGACGGCCGGAGGCGGGGTGACCGCCCTCGGTGACCACACGACGGTTCTCGGTCTCGAACTTCGACCGCTCGACCAGCTCGCCCGGAAGCAGCTCCGCGTCGCCGGACTCGATGATCGTCACGCGGCGGAGCATCTGCCGGATGATGATCTCGATGTGCTTGTCGTGGATCGACACGCCCTGCGAGTTGTAGACCTTCTGGACTTCGCCGACCAGGTGGACCTGGACCGCACGCTGGCCGAGGATGCGCAGCACGTCGTGCGGGTTGGTCGCACCCACGGTGAGCTTCTGGCCCACCTCGACCGGGTCGCCCTCGCCCACGAGCAGACGGGCACGCTTCGAGATCGGGAACGCCGTCTCGTCGCTGCCGTCGTCCGGGGTGACGACGAGCTTCTTGGTCTTCTCGGTCTCCTCGATCCGCACGCGGCCCTTGGCCTCGGAGATCGGGGCGACACCCTTCGGCGTACGGGCTTCGAAGAGCTCGACGACTCGGGGCAGACCCTGGGTGATGTCGTCACCGGCCACACCACCGGTGTGGAAGGTACGCATCGTCAGCTGGGTGCCGGGCTCACCGATGGACTGGGCGGCGATGATGCCGACCGCCTCACCGATGTCGACCAGCTTGCCGGTGGCGAGCGAACGTCCGTAGCAGAAGGCACAGGTGCCGACCGCGGACTCACAGGTCAGGACCGAGCGGGTCTTGACCTCCTCGACGCCGGCGCCCACCAGGGCGTCGATCAGGACGTCACCGAGGTCGACGTTGGCAGGCGCGATGACCTTGCCGTCCACCACGACGTCCTCGGCCAGCATGCGGGCGTAGACCGAGGTCTCGACGTCGTCCGTCTTGCGGAGCACGCCGTCGGCGCCCTTGACGGCGATCTTCAGCTTCAGACCGCGCTCGGTGCCGCAGTCCTCCTCGCGGATGATCACGTCCTGCGAGACGTCCACCAGACGACGGGTCAGGTAACCCGAGTCGGCGGTACGCAGGGCGGTGTCCGCCAGACCCTTACGGGCACCGTGCGTGGAGATGAAGTACTCCAGAACGGTGAGGCCCTCACGGAAGGACGCCTTGATCGGACGCGGGATGGTCTCGTTCTTCGCGTTCGACACCAGACCACGCATACCGGCGATCTGCCGCATCTGCATCATGTTTCCTCGGGCACCCGAGTCAACCATCATGAAGATGGGGTTGGTCTTGGGGAAGTTCGCGTTCATCGCCTCGGCGACCTCGTTGGTCGCCTTGGTCCAGATCGCGATGAGCTCCTGCGTGCGCTCGTCCTTGGTGATCAGACCGCGCTCGTACTGCTTCTGGACCTTCTCGTCCTGCTCCTCGTACCCCTTGACGATGGCCTTCTTGGCCTCGGGGACGACGATGTCCGCCACGGAGACGGTCACGCCGGAACGGGTGGCCCAGTGGAAGCCCGCCGCCTTCAGGTTGTCGAGCGTCGCCGCCACGATGACCTTGGGGTAGCGCTCGGCCAGGTCGTTGACGATCTCGGAGAGCTGCTTCTTGCCCACCGAGTAGTCGACGAACGGGTAGTCCTCAGGCAGCAGCTCGTTGAAGAGCGCGCGGCCCAGGCTCGTCCGCAGCCGGAAGGTGTCGCCCGGCTGGTACTCCGGCTCGCCCTCCTCGGCGACCGGCGGCACCCAGCCACGCGGCGGCATGGTGCCGACCGGGAAGCGGATGTCGACGGACGACTGGAGCGCCAGCTCGCCGGCGTCGAACGCCATGATCGCCTCGGCCGTGGAGCCGAACGCGCGGCCCTCGCCCTTGGTGTCACGGAGCTCACCGTCGGTGGTGAGGAAGAACAGCCCCAGCACCATGTCCTGGGTCGGCATGGTGACGGGACGACCGTCGGCCGGCTTCAGGATGTTGTTCGAGGACAGCATCAGGATGCGGGCCTCGGCCTGCGCCTCCGCGGAGAGCGGCAGGTGCACGGCCATCTGGTCACCGTCGAAGTCCGCGTTGAACGCGGTGCAGACGAGCGGGTGGATCTGGATGGCCTTGCCCTCGACCAGCTGCGGCTCGAAGGCCTGGATGCCGAGGCGGTGCAGGGTGGGCGCACGGTTCAGCAGCACCGGGTGCTCGGCGATGACCTCTTCGAGGACGTCGTACACGACGGTGCGGCCACGCTCGACCATGCGCTTGGCCGACTTGATGTTCTGCGCGTGGTTCAGGTCCACCAGGCGCTTCATCACGAACGGCTTGAAGAGCTCCAGCGCCATGGCCTTCGGCAGACCGCACTGGTGCAGCTTGAGCTGCGGACCGACGACGATCACGGAACGCGCGGAGTAGTCCACACGCTTGCCGAGGAGGTTCTGACGGAAGCGTCCCTGCTTGCCCTTGAGCATGTCGGACAGCGACTTCAGCGGACGGTTGCCGGGGCCCGTGACCGGGCGGCCGCGACGGCCGTTGTCGAAGAGCGCGTCGACGGCCTCCTGGAGCATGCGCTTCTCGTTGTTCACGATGATCTCGGGCGCACCGAGGTCGAGAAGGCGCTTCAGGCGGTTGTTGCGGTTGATCACCCGGCGGTACAGGTCGTTCAGGTCGGAGGTCGCGAAGCGGCCACCGTCCAGCTGCACCATCGGACGCAGGTCCGGCGGGATGACCGGCACGCAGTCGAGCACCATGCCCTTGGGCTTGTTGCTGGTCTGCAGGAACGCGGAGACGACCTTGAGGCGCTTGAGCGCACGGGTCTTCTTCTGGCCCTTGCCGGTACGGATGATCTCGCGGAGGCGCTCGGCCTCCTCGTCGAGGTCGAAGGACTCCAGGCGCTTCTGCAGCGCGGCGGCGCCCATGCAGCCGTCGAAGTACGTGCCGAAGCGGTCACGCAGCTCGCGGTAGAGCAGCTCGTCGCCCTCCAGGTCCTGGACCTTGAGGTTCTTGAAGCGGCTCCACACCTCGTCGAGGCGGTCGATCTCGCGCTGCGCACGGTCGCGCAGCTGCTTCATCTCGCGCTCGGCACCTTCGCGCACCTTGCGGCGTACGTCGGCCTTGGCGCCCTCGGCCTCCAGCTCGGCCAGGTCGGTCTCGAGCTTCTTGGCGCGGGCCTCCAGGTCGGAGTCGCGGCGGTTCTCGGTCTGCTGACGCTCGACGGAGACGTGCGCCTCCAGGGACGGCAGGTCGCGGGTACGACGCTCCTCGTCCACGAACGTGATCATGTACGCGGCGAAGTAGATGACCTTTTCCAGGTCCTTCGGCGCGAGGTCCAGCAGGTAGCCGAGGCGCGACGGGACGCCCTTGAAGTACCAGATGTGGGTGACAGGAGCGGCCAGCTCGATGTGGCCCATCCGCTCACGACGCACCTTGGCGCGAGTGACCTCGACGCCGCAGCGCTCACAGATGATGCCCTTGAAGCGGACACGCTTGTACTTGCCGCAGTAGCACTCCCAGTCCCGTGTCGGACCGAAGATCTTCTCGCAGAAGAGTCCGTCCTTTTCGGGCTTGAGCGTGCGGTAGTTGATGGTCTCCGGCTTCTTCACTTCGCCGTGGGACCAGGTCCGGATGTCGTCCGCGGTGGCAAGGCCGATCCGCAGCTCGTCGAAGAAGTTGACGTCGAGCACTTGTCGTCAATCCCTCTTTCGGGGGTTCGAGCCCCCTCGCTCGGAAGCGAGAAAACGGGGCACTTCAGCAATGGTCTGAACGGGTCCGGGGAGAGCCGGCCGGATCACGGGGATCCGGCCGGCGAACCCGTCAGACCTCTTCGACGCTGCTCGGCTCTCGCCGGGACAGGTCGATACCGAGCTCCTCCGCTGCGCGGAAGACGTCCTCGTCCGTGTCGCGCATCTCGATGGACATGCCGTCCGAGGACAGCACCTCCACGTTGAGGCAGAGCGACTGCATTTCCTTGATGAGCACCTTGAAGGACTCGGGGATGCCCGGCTCGGGGATGTTCTCGCCCTTGACGATGGCCTCGTAGACCTTCACGCGGCCGGTCACGTCGTCGGACTTGATCGTCAGCAGCTCCTGGAGGGCGTACGCGGCGCCGTATGCCTCCAGCGCCCACACCTCCATCTCACCGAAGCGCTGTCCACCGAACTGGGCCTTACCACCCAGCGGCTGCTGGGTGATCATGGAGTACGGACCGGTCGAACGCGCGTGCAGCTTGTCGTCGACCAGGTGGTGGAGCTTGAGGATGTACATGAACCCGACCGAGACCGGGTCCGGGAACGGCTCGCCGGAGCGGCCGTCGAACAGCTTGGCCTTGCCGGAGGGCTGGACCAGGCGGTCGCCGTCGCGGTTGGGGATCGTGGCCTCGAAGAGACCGGAGATCTCGTCCTCGCGCGCACCGTCGAAGACGGGCGTGGCGACGTTGGTGCCGGGGGCGACCTGGTCGGCGCCGATGGACTGCAGGCGCTTGGCCCACTCGTCACCGAGGCCGGAGACGTCCCAGCCGCGGCTGGCGAGCCAGCCGAGGTGGATCTCCAGGACCTGTCCCGGGTTCATTCGGGACGGGACACCCAGCGGGTTGAGGATGATGTCGACCGGGGTGCCGTCCTCCAGGAACGGCATGTCCTCGATCGGCAGGATCTTCGAGATGACGCCCTTGTTGCCGTGACGGCCGGCGAGCTTGTCACCATCGGTGATCTTGCGCTTCTGCGCGACGTAGACGCGGACCAGCTGGTTCACGCCCGGCGGCAGCTCGTCGCCCTCTTCGCGGTCGAAGACGCGGACGCCGATGACCTTGCCGATCTCACCGTGCGGCACCTTCAGCGAGGTGTCGCGCACCTCGCGCGCCTTCTCACCGAAGATCGCGCGGAGCAGGCGCTCCTCGGGGGTCAGCTCGGTCTCACCCTTGGGCGTGACCTTGCCGACGAGGATGTCGCCGGCGACGACCTCGGCACCGATACGGATGATGCCGCGCTCGTCGAGGTCGGCGAGGACCTCTTCGGAGACGTTCGGGATGTCCCGGGTGATCTCCTCGGGGCCGAGCTTGGTGTCACGGGCGTCGACCTCGTGCTCCTCGATGTGGATCGAGGAGAGGACGTCGTCCTGGACGAGGCGCTGCGACAGGATGATCGCGTCCTCGTAGTTGTGACCCTCCCACGGCATGAACGCCACGAGCAGGTTCTTGCCGAGGGCCATCTCACCGTTCTCGGTGGCCGGGCCGTCGGCCAGCACCTGGTCGGCGATGATCCGGTCGCCCTCGGAGACGACGACCTTCTGGTTGACCGAGGTGCCCTGGTTGGAGCGCATGAACTTGGCGATGCGGTACGTGGTGTACGTGCCGTCGTCGTTCGTGACGGTGATGTAGTCCGCGGAGACCTCCTGGACCACACCGTCCTTCTCGGCCTTGAGGACGTCACCGGCGTCGGTGGCGCAGCGGTACTCCATGCCGGTGCCCACGAGCGGGGCCTCGGACTTGATGAGCGGCACCGCCTGACGCATCATGTTCGCGCCCATGAGGGCACGGTTGGCGTCGTCGTGCTCCAGGAACGGGATCATCGCGGTGGCGACGGACACCATCTGGCGCGGCGAGACGTCCATGTAGTCGACGTCCCCACCGGGCACGTAGTCGACCTCTCCGCCACGGCGGCGGACCAGGACGCGCGGCTCGGTGAAGCGCAGCTCGTCGTTGAGGATCGCGTTCGCCTGGGCGATGACGAAGCGGTCCTCCTCGTCGGCGGTGATGTAGTCGACGTCGTCGGTGACCTGGCCGTCGACGACCTTGCGGTACGGCGTCTCGATGAAGCCGAACGCGTTGACGCGGCCGTACGAGGCGAGCGAACCGATCAGGCCGATGTTCGGGCCTTCAGGGGTCTCGATCGGACACATGCGCCCGTAGTGGGACGGGTGCACGTCACGGACCTCGAAGCCGGCCCGCTCACGGGAGAGACCACCGGGACCAAGAGCCGACAGACGGCGCTTGTGGGTGAGACCCGACAGCGGGTTGTTCTGGTCCATGAACTGCGACAGCTGGCTGGTGCCGAAGAACTCCTTGATGGAGGCGACGACCGGCCGGATGTTGATCAGGGTCTGCGGCGTGATCGCCTCGACGTCTTGGGTCGTCATGCGCTCACGCACGACGCGCTCCATCCGCGCCAGGCCCGTACGGACCTGGTTCTGGATGAGCTCGCCGACGTTGCGGAGGCGACGGTTGCCGAAGTGGTCGATGTCGTCGGTCTCGACGACGATCTCCCGGCCCGACTCACCGATCGTCTCGGTCTCACCGGCGTGCAGCTTGACCAGGTACTTGATGGTCGCGATGACGTCGTCGGTGGTGAGCACCCCGGCGTCCAGCGGCTCATCGGCGCCGAGCTTCTTGTTCACCTTGTAGCGGCCGACCTTCGCGAGGTCGTAGCGCTTCGGGTTGAAGTAGAGGTTCTCGAGCAGCGTCTGAGCGGCCTCGCGGGTGGGCGGCTCGCCCGGACGCAGCTTGCGGTAGATGTCGAGCAGCGCGTCGTCCTGGCCCTGGGTGTGGTCCTTCTCCAGGGTGGCGCGCATCGACTCGTACTCGCCGAACTCCTCCAGGATCTGCTCGGTGCTCCAGCCGAGAGCCTTGAGGAGGACGGTGACGGACTGCTTGCGCTTGCGGTCGATGCGGACACCGACCATGTCGCGCTTGTCGATCTCCATCTCCAGCCAGGCACCCCGGGACGGGATGATCTTGGCGGAGAAGATGTCCTTGTCGGACGTCTTGTCGATGGAGGAGTCGAAGTAGACACCCGGCGAGCGGACCAGCTGCGACACGACGACACGCTCGGTGCCGTTGATGACGAAGGTGCCCTTGTTGGTCATGAGCGGGAAGTCGCCCATGAAGACCGTCTGGGACTTGATCTCGCCGGTCTCGTTGTTGGTGAACTCGGCCGTGACGAAGAGCGGCGCGGCGAACGTGAAGTCGCGCTCCTTGCACTCGTCGATCGAGTTCTTCGGGGGCTCGAAGCGGTGGTCGCGGAACGTGAGCGACATCGACCCGGAGAAGTCCTCGATCGGTGAGATCTCCTCGAAGATCTCCTCCAGGCCGGACTTGGTGGGGACGTCTTGTCCACTGTCCAGAGCAGCCTCGACGCGAGCCTTCCAGGCGGCGTTGCCGAGGAGCCAGTCAAAGCTCTCGGTCTGCAGCGCGAGGAGGTTCGGAACCTCGAGGGGCTCCTTGATCTTTGCAAAAGAGATGCGCAGCGGGGCGGTGCTGGCACCGTTGTTCGTATTCGCGGTCGAGGCGTTGCGCGAGGCGGCCAAGAGGGGGTCCTTCCGAGGGCTCGGACTCACTACGCGCGTACCGGTCCCGCATTGGACACCCAGACACACCGTCCCGAACGGGCCGAAAGGGCCAGCTCAGCGAGGGTCGGTCATCGATGCTCAAGTGCGGGCATGCCCCTGGTGACGGGCAGGAGGCAGCTAACAGGCAGCGCAAAGGGTCAGTGTAGCCAAGCGGCACACTGATGTCCAGTCGGGGTTCTCAGAGACCCACGTCGCTCTCAACAGCTGTTCTCAACTACCTATGTGTTCAGGCCCTCGCGCGGGGTGCGCGCTTCTTTACTTCCCTCTTCACTCCCGATCCATGCCTCGGATCCGGATCGAAGTGATGACGCGTCCTGAGAATTGCGCGCCTCGTGCCGTTCGTCAAGGCCCACCGGTCCGAACGGGCCTCCAGGGGCTCGCTCCGGCCGCCCCCGGGAAGCCCTCAGGAGGCCCCTGGGCGCCCTGCGGGAGGCGCACGGCGAAGATCACCCTACTCGTCACCGGCGGAAGTTCAAGGCAGCCGCCACGGGTACGCCGAAGGGCGACCACCCGGTTGGGTGATCGCCCTTCGGTGCGGGCGCGTGACGCGCCCGCGGGGAGTCCGCGGACTCCCGGGGTGTTACTTGACCTCGACGGAAGCGCCGGCGGCCTTGAGGGACTCGGCAGCCTTCTCGGCGGCCTCCTTGGCGACCTTCTCGAGGACCGGCTTCGGGGTGCCGTCGACGAGGTCCTTGGCCTCCTTGAGACCCAGCGAGGTCAGCTCACGCACGACCTTGATGACCTGGATCTTCTTCTCGCCGGCACCGGTGAGGATGACGTCGAACTCGTCCTGCTCCTCAGCGGCCTCGGCAACGGCGCCCGGGCCGGCCGGACCGGCGACGGCGACGGCCGCGGCGGCGGTGACGTCGAACTTCTCCTCGAAGGCCTTCACGAACTCGGAGAGCTCGATGAGGGTCATCTCTTCGAACTGCGCGAGCAGGTCGTCCTGGGACAGCTTCGCCATGATAGGCGTCCTTCCACTATTCGGCAGGTGCCGGATGTATATGTCGGCGGGCGTACGTGGAGCCCGCTGGACCGCTGAGCGAAATTACTCGGCGGCCTCGGCGGGAGCCGGAGTACCGGCACCGCCCTGCTCTTCCTTCTTGGCACGAAGAGCTTCCGCGGTGCGGACGAACTTGGAGGGCAGGGCCTGGAAGACCTGCGCCGCCTGCGTCTGCTTGCCCTTGAAAGCACCGGCCAGCTTGGAGAGCAGAACCTCGCGGGACTCGAGGTCCGCGAGCTTCTTGATCTCATCGGCGGACAGCGCCTTACCGTCAAGGACACCGCCCTTGATGATGAGGTTGGGGTTGTCCTTGGCGAAGTCACGAAGACCCTTCGCCGACTCCACCGGGTCACCGGTGACGAAGGCAACCGCCGTCGGACCCGAGAACAGGTCGTCCAGCGTGTCGATCCCGGCCTCGTTGGCCGCAATCTTGGTCAGCGTGTTCTTCACCACGGCGTACTGGGCGTTCTCACCGAGCGAACGACGCAGCGTCTTGAGCTGCGCCACGGTGAGACCCCGGTACTCGGTCAGCACGGCGGCGTTCGAGCTGCGGAACTGGTCCGCGAGCTCGGCTACCGCGGCAGCCTTGTCGGGCCTTGCCATGAGCGTCGGCCTCCTTCCGGGTGATGAGGACCGCTCAGAAGGGGCCGGGAAAGACGAAACGCCCCAGCACAAGTGCCAGGGCGCGGCTCGACCGGACAGAGTCCGGGAGCGGTTCCACAGTCACCTGCGCAGGTCGTCCGATCTAGCGGAACCTTCGGTCACTGTCCCTCTGACGAGAGCGCAGCGACGACCAGCGGTCTTTGGCTTCTTGTGGAGAGTACGCGACCGGGGGCGCGCCGGGCAAATCCGGCGCTGCACACCCCGGTGCGGGAGGTTTAGGCAGAGGTCAGGAGGGCCCTGCCGCCCGCTGCCTCAGGATCTCCTTGAAGTCGACCGTGTCGGCGGCCGGCGGCTTCCGTACGGAGACCTCGGTGCCGTAGTCGCTGTAGAAGACCGTCGAGCTGAACGCCCCGGCCGCCGTCTCACCGCGCTCGGTCTTCTTCAGCGGCAGATCGTCCTCGCCGACCCAGATGTCGACGGTCTGCGTGGTGACGCCGGCCGCGGAGAGCCGCTCCTTGAGGGCGGCGAGCTGCCCGGCGTCCAGAGCGCTGTTCCGCCCGGTCAGCTCCGCCACCTCGACCGTGCCGGAGTAGCGGGTGGCGGGGACGCCCCGTACGTCCTCCTGGCCGGCCTTCCTGACGTCCCCCGCGGCCAGGAGAGCCTTCAGGCCCTGCTCGGGCGTGCTGTTCTGCACCTGCTCCTCCAGGACGTCGCCCGCGGGCCCGCCGAGCTCCGCGAGGTCCTGGTAGGCGTACCGGACCCAGCGCTTGCCCCCGATGGTCGCCGCGAAGGCCTCGCCCATGTCGGCGTAGTACTCGTCCTGGAGATAGCGGGCCCGCACCGATCCGTCGCCGCCGCCCTGCTTCAGGGCCTCGGCCATGGTGCCGCCGGTGTACGTGAGGGTGAGCGAGCCCGTCAGGCCGTCGGCCCAGCCGATGGTCCCCGTCTGCTTCATGGAGACGGTGTCGCCCATCTCGGTGGTGCCCTCGATCCGGGCCGACCGCACGGTGCCGGTCTTCTTCCGGATCTGCTGGAGCGCCGTCACCGAGCCGGCGTCGGCCTCGCCTGCGCCCGTCGGCTTCCCCGCCGTACCGGAGCCACCGCCTCCGCCGCTGCAGGCCGCCACCGACAGCAGGGCCGCCAGGGCGGCTCCCGTACCCACGCGCCGTAACGTGCTCGTCCTCATCCGGCCCGCCCACCCCTCGTCGTGATCCCCGTGAAGTATCTCCTCCGGATACGGGGACGGGCCCCGCACCTCGAAAGGTTGCGGGGCCCGTTCACACAGTGCACGCGTACGACGCGGCTACCGGGTGAGCACGGTGGCTCAGACGGCGGCCGGGTCCTCCTCGACGAGGAGGTTGCGGGTGCGGTTGGCGTCCAGCGGGATGCCGGGGCCCATCGTGGTGGCCAGCGCGGCCTTCTTGATGTAGCGGCCCTTGGCGGCGGACGGCTTCAGACGGAGGACCTCGTCCAGCGCCGCTGCGTAGTTCTCCACCAGCTTGGTCTCGTCGAAGGAGACCTTGCCGATGATGAAGTGCAGGTTGGAGTGCTTGTCGACGCGGAACTCGATCTTTCCGCCCTTGATGTCGGTGACAGCCTTGGCGACATCGGGGGTGACGGTGCCGGTCTTCGGGTTCGGCATCAGACCACGCGGACCGAGCACGCGGCCCAGGCGGCCGACCTTGCCCATGAGGTCCGGGGTGGCGACGACGGCGTCGAAGTCCAGACGGCCCTTCGCCACCTCGTCGATGAGCTCGTCGGCGCCGACGATGTCGGCTCCGGCGGCTTCCGCGGCCGCAGCACGGTCACCGGTCGCGAAGACCAGGACCCGGGCGGTCTTGCCGGTGCCGTGCGGGAGGTTCACGGTGCCGCGGACCATCTGGTCGGCCTTGCGCGGGTCGACACCCAGGCGGAAGGCGACCTCGACGGTGCCGTCGAACTTCGTGGAGGCGGTGTCCTTGGCGAGACGGACGGCCTCGAGCGGGGCGTACAGGCGCTCCCGGTCGATCTTGGCGTCCGCAGCGCGGAGGTTCTTGCTGCGCTTCACTTCTACTCCTGTGGTTTCAGGGTGTGGAGTCGTGGTGCGGACCAGCGCTTGGTCCTACCACTGAGGGCTACGGGGCTGAATCAGCCTTCGACCGTGATGCCCATGGAACGGGCGGTGCCGGCAATGATCTTCGACGCGGCGTCGAGGTCATTGGCGTTCAGGTCGGGGAGCTTCGTCGTGGCGATCTCGCGGACCTGGGCGGCCGTCAGCTTGGCGACCTTGGTCTTGTGCGGCTCGCCGGAGCCCTTGTCCACACCCGCGGCCTTGAGGATCAGCTTGGCGGCCGGCGGAGTCTTGGTGATGAAGGTGAAGGAGCGGTCCTCGTAGACCGTGATCTCCACCGGCACGACCATGCCACGCTGCGACTCGGTCGCGGCGTTGTAGGCCTTGCAGAACTCCATGATGTTGACGCCGTGCTGACCGAGCGCGGGGCCGACCGGCGGGGCCGGGTTCGCCGCACCGGCGTTGATCTGGAGCTTGATAAGCCCCGTGACCTTCTTCTTCTTGGGAGGCATTGCTCTCTCCGGGTCCTATGAGAGTGTTTCGCCGCCGATTCCGGTCATCCGGATGGAGGCATACCGCACAACGATAACGGGTATAGCTGTGCGACCAAAAACCCAGCAGGTCAGAGCGGCCGCGAAGCCCCTCTGACCTGCTGGGTAGGCATGTGTCCAGAAACCGGCGGGAAGCGCTAGTTCTTCTGGATCTGGTCGAAGCTGAGCTCGACCGGGGTCTCGCGGCCGAAGATCTCGACGAGGCCCTTGACCTTCTTCGAGTCGGCGTTGATCTCGTTGATCGTGGCCTGCAGCGTGGCGAACGGGCCGTCGGTGACGGTGACCGAGTCGCCCACCTCGAAGTCCAGCACCTGGACCTCGACCTTGCGGGACGGAGCCGGCTTGCCCTCGGCCTCGGCGGCCTCGCGGGCGGCCTTCTCCTCGGCCTCCGGGGCGAGCATCTTGACGATCTCGTCCAGGGTCAGCGGATACGGGTCGTAGGCGTTGCCCACGAAGCCGGTGACGCCCGGCGTGTTCCGCACGACGCCCCAGGACTCGTTCGTCAGGTCCATGCGCACCAGCACGTAGCCGGGGAGCTTGTTCTGCCGGACGTTCTTGCGCTCGCCGTTCTTGATCTGGACGATTTCCTCTTCAGGCACCTCGGCCTGATAGATGAACTCCTCCACGTTGAGCGAGACGGCGCGCTGCTCCAGGTTGGCCTTCACGCGCTTCTCGTAACCGGCGTACGTGTGGATGACGTACCACTCGCCGGGGAGGGTGCGCAGCTCGTCGCGCAGGGCGGTGACGGGGTCGACGGGGGCGGCCGGCTCGGCCTCTTCCTCGTCTGCCTCGTCGGCGCTCTCGCCGTCGGCCTCGGCCTCGACGGCCTCTTCGGCGACCTCGGCGTCGTCGTCGGCCTCGATCGTCTCGTCGGCGACGGCGTCCGCGGCGGTCTCGGTGGCCTCGGCCTGATCGGCCTTCTCGGAATCAGCAGCCTCAACGATGCCGAGCTCGTCCTTGGCGGACTCGAAGGCGCCAGCCTCGGGCTCGACGGCGTCGTTCAGGTTCGGGTCAGACACGATGGCTGCTTCTTCCTGGATACAAAGGGGTGGAACATGCGGTGGGGGCGCCGGTCGGACGCCTTCCGCCGGCTCAGCCGAAGACGTACTTGATGACCCGCGCGAACCCCATGTCAAGAACGGTAACAAGACCAATCATGACAACGACGAACACAATCACCACAGTGGTGTATGTCGTCAGCTGGCTGCGAGTCGGCCAGACAACCTTACGGAGTTCGGCGACGATCTGGCGGTAGAACAGCGCGAGACGGCCCAGAGGACCCTTCTTGCCGCGCTTGCCGCCCTTCCGAGTCTTCTTACTGGACTCGGGGGATTCATCCTCAGCATCAGGCATGTCGATGGAGCCCACGGCGTCCGTCACGCTTCTCACCTGATTCCGGGTCGTGGCCGTGCCGCGCCCGGTGGAGCCGCACGGCTGTGCAATGAAGTACGTACATGCGCACACATCCTGGCGAAGGAGTGTGTAGCAGGGCCGGAGGGACTTGAACCCCCAACCGCTGGTTTTGGAGACCAGTGCTCTACCAATTGAGCTACGACCCTTGGTGGTTTCCACCAACCTACCGCATCTTTCCCGGTGCCCGGGTGCGGAAACGGTGTGGCTGGTGAAGGCCAACGACAGGTGAGTGTACGTGCTCAGGGCCGCTGCGTCGAACAGACAACTACCGACCGGTCCTGTCCGGTTCCCGTCCGAGTCCTGTCCGGTCCCTGAAACCCGTGTGCCGGCGGGTTTTCCGGTCTGGGAGCATGGGGCCCATGAGCGCTGCAACTTCTCCGTCCGAGCGCCGGGTTTCCGCCCGCATCGGTGCGATCTCCGAGTCCGCGACCCTCGCCGTCGACGCCAAGGCCAAGGCCCTCAAGGCCGCCGGCCGCCCGGTGATCGGCTTCGGTGCCGGCGAGCCCGACTTCCCGACCCCCGGCTACATCGTCGACGCCGCGGTCGAGGCCTGCCGCAACCCGAAGTACCACCGCTACACCCCGGCCGGCGGGCTCCCCGAGCTCAAGGCCGCCATCGCAGAGAAGACGCTGCGGGACTCCGGCTACGAGGTCGACGCCAGCCAGATCCTGGTGACCAACGGCGGCAAGCAGGCCATCTACGAGGCCTTCGCGGCGATCCTCGACCCGGGCGACGAGGTCATCGTCCCCGCCCCGTACTGGACGACCTACCCCGAGTCGATCCGGCTCGCCGGCGGTGTCCCGGTCGAGGTCGTCGCCGACGAGACCACCGGCTACCGGGTCTCGGTCGAGCAGCTGGAGGCCGCGCGCACGGAGAGGACCAAGGTCGTCCTCTTCGTCTCGCCGTCCAACCCGACCGGCGCCGTCTACAGCGAGGCCGACGCCGAGGCGATCGGCCGCTGGGCCGTCGAGCACGGCCTGTGGGTCATGACCGACGAGATCTACGAGCACCTCGTCTACGGCGACGCGACGTTCACCTCGCTCCCGGCGATCGTGCCCGAGCTGCGCGACAAGTGCATCGTCGTCAACGGCGTCGCCAAGACGTACGCGATGACCGGCTGGCGCGTGGGCTGGATCATCGGCCCCAAGGACGTCGTCAAGGCCGCGACCAACCTCCAGTCGCACGCCACCTCCAACGTCTCCAACGTGGCCCAGGTCGCCGCGCTGGCCGCGGTCTCCGGCCCGCTGGACGCCGTCGCGGAGATGCGCACGGCCTTCGACCGCCGCCGCAACCTCATCGTGCGGATGCTCAACGAGATCGACGGCGTGCTCTGCCCGGAGCCCGAGGGCGCGTTCTACGCCTACCCGTCGGTGAAGGGGCTGCTCGGCAAGGAGATCCGCGGCAAGCGCCCGGCCGACTCGGTCGAGCTCGCCGCCCTCATCCTGGACGAGGCCGAGGTCGCCGTCGTCCCGGGCGAGGCCTTCGGCACCCCCGGCTACCTCCGCCTCTCCTACGCGCTGGGCGACGACGACCTCATCGAGGGCGTCTCCCGGCTCCAGAAGCTGCTGGGCGAGGCCAAGGCCTGAGAAGCCCGCGAATTGTGCCCCCGGCCGCCTCGGCCGGGGGCGCTTTTCGTTTCAGGCCCACTCCAAAGAGGAAAGCGGCTTCCGCTCCGGCCCGCCCGTGCGGCAGGATCTTCAAATGGAGCGTGATGTACGTCTGTTGCCCAAGGCCCACCTGCACCTGCACTTCACCGGGTCGATGCGGCCCACCACCCTGCTCGAACTCGCCGACAAGTACGGGGTCCACCTCCCCGACGCACTGACCGGCGGCGAGCCGCCGAAGCTGCGGGCGACCGACGAGCGCGGCTGGTTCCGCTTCCAGCGGCTCTACGACATCGCCCGGTCCTGCCTCCGGTCCCCCGAGGACATCCACCGCCTGGTCCGCGAGAGCGCCCAGGAGGACGTCGCGGACGGCTCGGGCTGGCTGGAGATCCAGGTCGACCCCACCTCGTACGCCCCGCTGCTCGGCGGACTGATCCCGGCCATCGAGATCATCCTTGACGCGGTGGACAGCGCCGCCCGGGACACCGGTCTGGGGATGCGCGTGGTGATCGCCGCGAACCGGATGAAGCACCCGCTGGACGCCCGGACCCTGGCGCGGCTGGCCGTGCGGTACGCGGACCGGGGCGTCGTCGGCTTCGGGCTCTCCAACGACGAGCGGCGCGGGATGGCCCGTGACTTCGACCGGGCCTTCGCCATCGCCCGGGAGGGCGGCCTGCTGGCGGCCCCGCACGGCGGGGAGCTCGCGGGCGCGTCCAGCGTGCGCGACTGCCTGGACGACCTGGACGCCTCACGCATCGGCCACGGGGTCCGGGCGGCCGAGGATCCCCGGCTGCTGGAGCGGCTGGCCGAGCGCCAGGTGACCTGTGAGGTCTGCCCGTCCTCCAATGTGGCGCTCGGCGTCTACGAGAAG
This sequence comes from Streptomyces cyaneofuscatus, assembly GCF_033109485.1. NCBI lineage: Bacteria > Bacillati > Actinomycetota > Actinomycetes > Kitasatosporales > Streptomycetaceae > Streptomyces > Streptomyces cyaneofuscatus. The sequence goes on from NZ_CP137002.1 coordinate 3,176,831, forward strand.
GCCGCCGATGTCCCCTTGCGCACTCTGTTCGACGCGGGGGTGCCGATGGCGCTGGGCGCGGACGATCCGCTGCTGTTCGGATCCCGGCTGGCCGCGCAGTACGAGCTGGTCCGCCGCGACCACGGGTTCACCGACGCGGAGCTGGCCGAGCTGGCCCGCCAGTCGGTGCGCGGGTCGGCGGCGCCCGTGGACGTACGGGACAAGCTGCTGTCCGGGATCGACGACTGGCTGGCTAGCTGATTCCGGCCAGCAGGGTGCGGGCGAGCGAGGCGGCGAACGCGTCCAGCGGCTGCGGGGGCGTCCCGCCGGGGAGCGCGTCGTAGGCGAAGGCCCGCTGGGCGCAGGCGCCGAGCAGGAGTGAGGCGGCCGCGTAGGTGTCGGCGTCCGCCCGGACCCGGCCCGCGCGCTGTTCGGCGCGGAGGTACGCGTCGAGCCCCTGGATGGGCAGGTGGGGGCCGGCCCCGAGCTCCCGCAGCCCTTGTTCGTGGCGGCGCTTGAGCTGCGGTTCGGCGTACAGGGAAGCAGCCATGGGGAACGTCTGCTCGTAGAAGAGCGCGGCCTGCCGGGCGACCTCGGTGAGGTTGGCCTCGACGCCGCCCTCCCCCGGGACCAGGCCGTCGAGCAGACCCCCGAGCTTCGGCAGCCGCTCCTTGAGGACGGTCACGAAGAGCTCCTCCTTGCTGGGGAAGTACTTGTAGAGCGCCGCCTCCGAGCAGCCGGCCGCCCGCGCGATCTCCTTGGTGGTGGTCCGGGCGAGGCCGATGGAGCCCATCAGCTCGTGGGCGGCGTCGACGATGCGGACGCGGGCCGGCTTCGGCTCCATGGGGGTTCTCCTGCGGCTTGACGGGTGGATGATCAGTCACTCACCCTAGAGGTGAGTGAACACTCACCCACCTGAGGAGAGCGCATGCGGCTGACGGTGTTCGGAGCGACCGGGGGCGTCGGCCAGGAGGTCGTGGGCCAGGCGCTCGCGGCGGGCCACGAGGTGACGGTCGTGGTCCGCGACCCGGCGAGGCTCCCGAAGACGTTCGACGCCCGGGCGCTGGGCGGGGCCGTACCGCTCGACGACCCGGCGGCCGTGCGTGCGGCGGTGGCGGGGCGGGACGCGGTGCTCTCGGGGCTCGGCTCGCGGAGCCGGAAGGCGCACGGGGTCGCCGAGCGGCTGACCGGGCGGATCACCGACGCGATGGAGGCCGAGGGGGTGCGCCGGCTGGTGGTGGTGAGCGCGGTCCCGGTCGGGCCGGTACCCGCCGGAGAGCCCTTGGTGGACCGGCTGGCACGCAAGGCGATCGGCGCGGTTCTGGCGGACCTGTACGCGGACCTCGCACGGATGGAGGCGGCCCTGGAGCGCAGCGCCACGGACTGGACCTCCGTACGGCCTCCGAAGCTGACGGACGGGCCGTGCACGGGCGTCTACCGCACGGTGGTGGGCGGCGCGCCCGTCAGCAGCCGGTCCATCTCCCGGGCGGATGTGGCGCACGCGATGCTCGGGCTGATCGACGACCCGGCGGCGGTGCGGCAGGGCGTGGGCGTCGCCTACTGAGCCGCCTCATGTCGCCTGCTGAGCTGCCTCATAGGGTCACGCGCACGCTTTACAGGCACGCGCACGCTTTACAGGGCGACGCCGACCGTCACCGGCTCGTTGACCAGGGTGACGCCGAAGGCCGCGTGGACCCCGGCGACGACCTCACGGGCCAGCGCGAGGAGGTCCTCGGTGGTGGCCTCGCCGCGGTTGGTGAGGGCGAGGGTGTGCTTGGTGGAGATCCGGGCCGGGCCGCTGCCATACCCCTTGGTGAAGCCGGCCCGGTCGATCAGCCAGGCCGCCGAGGTCTTGGTGCGGCCGTCCCCGGCGGGAAACGCCGGGGGCGTCACGTCGGGGCCGAGGCGCTCGTGGACCCGCGCCAGGAAGTCCTGGAACGCGGCCTCGTCGAGGATCGGGTTGGTGAAGAAGGAGCCCGCGGACCAGGTGTCGTGGTCGTCCGGGTCCAGCACCATGCCCTTGCCGGCGCGCAGCTTCAGCACGGTCTCCCGGGCGGCGGACGCGGCGACGCGCTCGCCCTGCTCGACGCCCATGGCCCGGGCCGTCTCCGGGTACGCGAGGGGCGCGGAGAGGCCGCCCGCCTCCTCCAGCGCGAAGCGGACCCGGAGCACCACGAAGCGGTCGGGCTCCGCCTTGAAGCGGCTGTGCCGGTACGAGAAGGAGCACCCCGCGTTCGGAAGGGTCACCGTCTCCCGGGTGTGCCGGTCGTAGGCGACGACCTCCGTGATAGTGGAGGACACCTCCTGCCCGTACGCCCCGACGTTCTGGATGGGCGTCGCGCCGGCCGAGCCGGGGATGCCGGCCAGGCACTCGATGCCCGCGAGGCCCGCCTCCACGGTCCGGGCGACGGCATCGGTCCAGACTTCCCCGGCCGCGAGCTCCAGCGACGTACCGGAGAGCGTGAACCCCTTGGTGGCGATCCGCAGCGCCGTGCCGTCGAAGCCCTTGTCGCCGATGACCAGGTTGGAGCCGCCGCCGATGACCAGCAGCGGGGTGCCGCTCGCGTCGGCCTCGGCCACGGCGGCGACCACCTCGGCGTCGGTGGTGGCCGTCAGGAGCCGGGTGGCGGGGCCGCCGAGCCGGAAGGTGGTCAGGGGGGCGAGGGGGGCATCGTGGAGTTCCTGCACGGGGACAAGAGTACGGTCCGTGGCTCCGCCGCTCGGGCGGGGCCACGGACCGTACAGGTATCGCGTGGGGCGTCAGGCGAGCCGTACAGCCGGTGCGTGACCCTCAGGCGAGCCGGACGACGGCGCGGGACATGCCCAGCACCTTCTTGCCGTCGCACACGGCCACCAGGTCCACCCGGACCAGGTTGTCCTCCAGCTTGGCCGCGACCTTGCCGCTGACCTCGATCAGCGCGCCCTTGTCGTCGTTGGGCACGACGACCGGCTTGGTGAACCGCACCCCGTAGTCGACGACCGCGCCCGGGTCACCGGCCCAGTCGGTGACCACGCGGATCGCCTCGGCCATGGTGAACATGCCGTGGGCGATCACATCCGGCAGCCCGACCTCGACCGCGAACTTCTCGTTCCAGTGGATCGGGTTGAAGTCGCCCGACGCACCGGCGTACCGCACGAGCGTCGCCCGCGTCACCGGGAACGACTGCGCGGGCAGCTCCGTACCGACCTCGACCGACCCGTAGGAGACCTTCGCCGTCATCACGCCTCCTCGGCGGCGCGTGCCACCAGCTTCGTGAGCGCCGTGACGACCAGCTCGCCGGCCTCGTCGTGCACATCGCCGCGGATGTCGACGATGTCGTTGCCCGCCATGGACTTGATGGTCTCGATCGTGGAGGTGACCGTCAGCCGGTCCCCCGCCCGCACCGGACGCACGTAGGAGAACTTCTGGTCGCCGTGGACGACCCGGCTGTAGTCCAGGCCCAGCTGCGGGTCCTGGACGACCTCGCCGGCCGCCCGGTAGGTGATGGAGAAGACGAACGTGGGGGGCGCGATCACGTCGGGGTGGCCGAGCGCGCGCGCCGCCTCCACATCGACGTACGCCGGATGGGTGTCACCCACCGCCTCGGCGAACTCGCGGATCTTCTCCCGGCCTACCTCGTACGCCGGGGTGGGCGGATACGTCCGGCCCACGAAGGACTGGTCGAGCGCCATGAGCTCGCTACCTCCTGCTGGAAATGACGAATAAGGGCACGCCCCTGCGCGGGGGGACCACCCCGGACAACGACACGAGGCCGCCCCCAGAGGGGACGGCCTCGTGTACGAGCCTGATTCAGCGCGTTTCGCGGTGCGCGGTGTGCGAGTTGCAGCGCGGGCAGTGCTTCTTCATCTCAAGACGGTCCGGGTTGTTACGCCGGTTCTTCTTGGTGATGTAGTTCCGCTCCTTGCACTCCACGCAGGCCAGCGTGATCTTCGGGCGGACGTCGGTGGCAGCCACGTGAGTGCTCCTTGGACGGACGTTGGACGGATGAACGCATAAAAGGGTAGCCGATCGAAGGACCGACCCAACAATCGGCTACCGTTAGTAGCGGTGACCGGACTTGAACCGGTGACACAGCGATTATGAGCCGCTTGCTCTACCGACTGAGCTACACCGCTTTGATGATGAGTCCCCCCGCCGAAGCGGGGTTTCCCGATCACCAGAGCCCCAATGCGGAATCGAACCGCAGACCTTCTCCTTACCATGGAGACGCTCTACCGACTGAGCTATTGGGGCGAGCGAGGAAGACATTACACGCTCTCCAGCCGATCGCCCAAATCCGTTTCGGCCCCACGCTCCGGCCGCCGGTCGGGGCTCGCCCACACCTCCTGATCAGGCCTTGATCCAGCCCGCGTCCACTTCCGCACGGGCCCCTTCCCCGCGTCGGCGCGGGGGTACCGGTACGACTAATGGGCTCTTCCCGGAAGCCGCCGTGCCACCCGTCGCGGACCCGGTCATGATCGACGGGACCACCTCCAGGCTCGACCGCTCCGCGCGGCCGTGCACCCCTCCCAGGAGCGCGATGCCCGACAGCCGGCCGCGGCGGCCCGACGACAGCGCACCCGACAGCGCCGAAGCGGCCACCACCGACCCCGCCCCCGCCCTCGTCCTGAGCGGCGCCCGCCTGACCGACGGCCGCGCCGTCGACGTACGCCTGAGCGGCAGCCGTATCGAGGCCGTCGGCACCGCGGGCAGCCTCACCGCCCGGGGCCCCCGCATCGACCTGCGCGGCTACCTCCTGCTCCCCGCCCCGGCCGAGCCCCACGCCCACGGCGACACCGCCCTCACCGCCGACGGCGCCGGGCCCGCCTCCGACCACCCCGAGGACATCCAGCGCCGCGCCACCGAGGCCGCCCTCCTCCAGCTCGGCCACGGCGCCACCGCCCTGCGCGCCCACGTCCGCATCGGCGACGTCCAGGGCCTCGCAGCCCTGGAGGCCGTCCTGCAGGCCCGACGGGCCCTGCGCGGCCTGGCCGACCTGACCGCGGTCGCCGTCCCCCGCCTGCTCACCGGCATCGCCGGGGCCGACGGCCTTGCCATGCTCCGCGACGCCGTGAAGATGGGCGCCGCGGTCGTCGGCGGCTGCCCCGACCTGGACCCCGACCCCACCGGCTACACCGCGGCCGTCCTGGATGTCGCCGCCGAACACGGCCGCCCCGTCGACCTGCACACCGACGGCGACGACCCGGCCCGCCTCGCCCGCCTGGCCGCCATGGCCGGGGGCCTGCGCCCCGGGGTCGCCCTCGGCCCCTGCGCCGGCCTCGCCCACCTCCCCCTGGAGACCGCGGGCCGGGCCGCCGACCAGCTGGCCGCCGCCGGGATCACCGTCGTCTGCCTCCCCCAGGGGGGCTGTACGGGCTCAGAACGCCGCACGACCGCCCCCGTACGGCTCCTGCGCTCCGCGGGCGTACGCGTGGCGGCGGGCAGCGGCGCGCTCCGCGACACGGCCAACGCCGTGGGCCGCGGCGACCCGCTGGAGGCGGCGTACCTCCTCGCCTCGCAGCACGGCCTGCGCGCCGAACACGCCTACGCCGCGGTCTCCACCACCGCCCGCGCCGCCCTCGGCCTGCCCGACGTCCGCGTGGAGGCGGGCTTTCCGGCCGAACTCCTCGCCGTACGCGGTGAACAGCTCTCCGCCACGCTCTCCCTCGCCTACAGCCGGATCGTCATCCACCGCGGCCGGATCGTCGCGCGCACCAGCGCCGTACGCGAGTACTGCGACTCCGATCCCGATCCGACCGCCGGCCCCGATCTCCCCCGCCAGGGGCGACCCGACTCCGGTGGCGGGCCGGGGAGCTGAGCACACGGCGGCCGCCGGGCGTACGGTCGGAGGTATGCGCATTGTCATCGCAGGTGGACACGGACAGATCGCACTGCGGCTGGAGCGGCTGCTCGCCGCACGCGGGGATGAAGCCGTCGGGATCATCCGCAACCCCCAACAGAGTCAGGACCTCACCGATATCGGCGCCGAACCCGCCGTGCTGGACCTCGAATCGGCCTCCGTGGAGGAGACCGCGGAGGTGCTGCGCGGGGCCGACGCGGCCGTCTTCGCGGCGGGCGCCGGACCGAACAGCGGCACCGCCCGCAAGGACACCGTCGACCGGGGCGCCGCCGTCCTCTTCGCCGACGCGGCCCAAGCCGCGGGCGTACGCCGGTACATCGTCGTCTCCTCCATGGGCGCCGACCCCGACCACCCCGGCGACGAGGTGTTCGACGTCTACCTGAGGGCGAAGGGCGCGGCGGACGCCGACGTACGCTCCCGCTCCGCGCTCGACTGGACGATCCTGCGCCCCGGGATGCTCACCAACGACGCGGGCAACGGACAGATCCAGCTCGCCGCGAAGACCGGGCGCGGCCCGATCCCGCGCGACGACGTCGCGGCGACGATCCTGGAGCTGCTGGACACCCCGGCGACGGCGGGCCTGACCCTTGAGGTCATCTCGGGGAACGTGCCGGTCACCGTGTCCGTGAAGGACGTCGCGGGCAACTGACGGAGCGGCTGGGCGCGGGCGAAAGCTGCCGGGAACTGCCGGGAACGAGGAAGCCCCCGACCAGAAGGACTGGTCGGGGGCTTCGTTCGCGTGGCGGCGCCAGGGTTCGAACCTGGGTAGGCTGAGCCGGCAGATTTACAGTCTGCTCCCTTTGGCCACTCGGGCACACCGCCTCGAACGACGCGTCGGATCTCCGCTGGTGAGCTCCTTGGCGACGACGTAAACAATACCTGATGGCCAGGGGTGCTCCGCCACCTCATTGATCAGCAGCCGGAGGGTGCGGCGGTGGCTAGGCTTTGCGCTGTATCCCACGCACATTCGACGCAAGGAGCCACACGTCATGGCCGACTCCAGTTTCGACATCGTCTCGAAGGTCGAGCGGCAGGAGGTCGACAACGCCCTCAACCAGGCCGCCAAGGAGATCTCCCAGCGCTACGACTTCAAGGGCACGGGCGCCTCGATCTCGTGGTCCGGCGAGAAGATCCTGATGGAGGCGAACGGCGAGGAGCGGGTCAAGGCGATCCTCGACATCTTCCAGTCCAAGCTGGTCAAGCGGGGCATCTCGCTGAAGTCGCTGGACGCCGGCGAGCCGCAGCTCTCCGGCAAGGAGTACAAGATCTTCGCCACCATCGAGGAGGGCATCTCCCAGGAGAACGCCAAGAAGGTGGCGAAGATCATCCGCGACGAGGGTCCCAAGGGCGTCAAGGCCCAGGTCCAGGGTGACGAGCTGCGCGTCAGCTCGAAGAGCCGGGACGACCTTCAGGCCGTGCAGGCGCTGCTGAAGGAAAAGGACCTCGACTTCGCCATCCAGTACGTGAACTACCGGTAGCCAGTAGGACGACTCGTGAGCGAGAAGGGGCACGCTGTCGGGGGCGATCTCGGCGGGGTGCCTCTCCGCGTTCACGGGGGTGCGCCTGGCTCCCGTGGGCCTCGCTCCTGTGGGCCTTGCTCCTGTGGGCTTGGCTCCGGTGGTCCTGGCTTCGTGTCCGAAAACCGCCGGTGCTGAGAGCGGGGTGCGGAGCAGACTGGCCGGTGCGGGTCCGGGGTCGCCAGGTCCGCGGTCCGTGTCTGTAAGGGAAGTGAGCGGTCGTGACGACGGTGTACACGCGGGTGGCCAGTCCGCTGGGCGAGTTGCTGCTGGTGGGCGAGTCGGACGGGACGGCCGAGGGGCTGCGGCTGGCGTCGCTGTCCGTGCCCGGGCAGAAGGGCGGCGCCGTCGTCCAGGACGGCTGGCTCCGGGCGCCCGAGCTGTTCGCGGGGGTCGTCGCGCAGTTGGAGGCGTACTTCGCGGGGCGGTCGACGCGGTTCGACGTGCCGGTCGCGGAGGGCGTGGGTACGGAGTTCCAGCGGCGCGTCTGGGAGGTGGTCGAGTCCATCCCGTACGGGCGGACCCTGTCGTACGGGGAGGTCGCCGGGCGGGTCGGGGCCTCGGGTGCGGGGGTGCGGGCGGTGGGGACGGCGATCGGACGCAACCCGCTGCTGGTCGTGCGGCCGTGCCACCGGGTGATCGGCGCGGACGGGGCGTTGCGGGGGTACGCGGGTGGCCTGGAGCGCAAGCAGTTGTTGCTGGGGCTGGAGGGGGCCGCGTGCGCTTCGGGTGTGCGGGCCGGCGGCTGAAGGCGGTGTGACGGGTGGTCTCGCGTGGGGTTCCGGCGGCGGGCGGGCTGTTCCCCCGGCCCCGGCAGGTTGTCGCGCCGGGTGCCGTGCACGTACCGGACTGGCTTCCGGTGGAGCGGCGGCGGGAGTTGGTGGCGGCGTGCCGGGAGTGGGCGCGGGGGCCGGTTCCGTTGCGGCGCACGGTGTTGCCGGGCGGTGGCGTGATGTCGGTGCGGACGGTGTGCCTGGGCTGGCACTGGCAGCCGTACCGCTACACCCGTACCGCCGACGATGTGAACGGCGCCCCGGTGGCCCCGCTGCCGCGGTGGCTGGTCGCGCTGGGGCGTGCGGCGGTGGCGGAGGCGTACGAGGACGAGGGCGCGGCGGAGGCGTTCACTCCGGACACCGCGCTGATCAACTTCTACGACGACGCGGCGCGGATGGGCATGCACCAGGACAAGGAGGAGCGCTCGGGCGCTCCTGTCGTGTCGTTGAGCATCGGGGCGACGTGCGTGTTCCGCTTCGGGAACCCTGAGAGTCGCGGGCAGCCCTACACGGACGTGGAGTTGGTCTCCGGGGATCTCTTCGTCTTCGGCGGCCCGTCGCGCTTCGCGTTCCACGGGGTGCCGAAGGTGTACGCCGGATCGGCCGACCCGGATGCGGGGATGCGGGCCGGCCGGCTGAATGTGACGTTGCGGGAGACGGGGCTGAGCTGAAACCGCTGAAACCCGGGAGCGGTCAGCCCTCTGCTTGGTCTTGGAACACAAGACGCAGCGAGCAGGTGTTCGGTTGCTGAGCGGCTGCTGACCAGCTGCTTCCCGGCTCCTAGCGGGCGGCGAACGGCTGGTCCGTGCGGACGATCTCCTTGCCGAAAGGCAGGAGCGAGACCGGGATCAGCTTGAAGTTGGCGATGCCCAGGGGGATGCCGATGATCGTGATGCAGAGGGCGATGCCGGTGGTGATGTGGCCGAGGGCGAGCCACCATCCGGCGAGGACCAGCCAGAGGACGTTGCCGACGCAGGAGGGCGATCCGGCGTCCCGGCGGTCGACGACGGTGTAGCCGAAGGGCCAGAGCGCGTACACCCCGATCCTGAAGGCGGCGAGGCCGAACGGGATGCCGATGATGGTGATGCAGAGCAGAACGCCTGCGAGGAGATAGCCGAGGAACATCCAGAGGCCGCACAGGACGAGCCAGATGATGTTCAGGATGGTGTTCATGGGCGGCGACCTGCCATCTGTTCCAGTCGGGAGATGCGCTCCGCCATCGGCGGATGGGTGGAGAACATCTTGGCCATCCCCTGTCCGGGACGGAAGGGGTTCGCGATCATCATGTGGCTCGCGGTCTCGATCTTGGGCTCCGGGGGCAACGGTAGCTGTTTCGTTCCTGCGTCGAGTTTGCGCAGGGCGCTGGCGAGGGCGAGCGGGTCCCCGGTGAGCTGGGCTCCGGAGGCGTCGGCCTCGTACTCCCGGGAGCGGCTGACGGCGAGCTGGATGACGGAGGCGGCGAGCGGGCCCAGGATCATGATCAGGAGCATGCCCAGCAGACCGGGGCCTTCATCGTCGTTGGAGCGGCCGATGGGGATGAGCCAGGCGAAGTTGACCAGGAACATGACGACGGAGGCGAGGGCTCCGGCGACGGAGGAGATGAGGATGTCCCGGTTGTAGACGTGGCTGAGCTCGTGGCCCAGGACCCCGCGCAGCTCCCGCTCGTCGAGGATCTGGAGGATGCCCTCGGTGCAGCAGACGGCCGCGTTGCGCGGATTACGGCCGGTGGCGAAGGCGTTGGGCGCCTGGGTCGGGGAGATGTACAGGCGGGGCATCGGCTGGCGGGCCGCGGTGGAGAGCTCGCGGACGATCCGGTAGAGCTGTGGCGCCTCGAATTCACTGACGGGGCGGGCCCGCATGGCGCGCAGGGCCAGCTTGTCGCTGTTCCAGTAGGCGTAGGCGTTGGTGCCCACGGCCACGACGAGGGCGATGACGAGGCCCGTACGTCCGAAGAAGCTGCCGATGATGATGATGAGTGCGGACAGGCCCCCGAGGAGTACGGCGGTTTTCAGCCCGTTGTGCCGGCGGTGCACGGTACGCCCTCCAAGTGGTGCAGCAGGGGAACCCTTTGCATGGTGGTGCTCCACTCCCCCAGTGGAGCCTCCCGTACTGGTCAACGCCAGGCGAGGGGAGCTAGTTCCCTTGTGCGTGCGGCCGGAGGGCGGGGCCGTCCCGGCGTGATCCGGCCGGTTCCGGCTCCTGGCCCGTACGGCATGGCACTGGGCCGTACGGGTGGCGGGGCGTGCGTGCGTCAGCGCTCGACGGGCAGGGGGCCAGCGCTATACGGGTAGGAGGCTCAGCGCTGGATGAACAGGGGCTCAGCGCTGGACGGGCAGCTTGGCGAGGGAGACGGCCTCGGGGTCCGGCTCGACCTCGCTGGTGCAGTGCGCGCAGCGGGAGGCGACGGCGGGGATCGCGCTGAAGCAGCGCGGGCAGTCGCGGAGGGCGGCCTTGATGTCGACCTCCTCCTCCTTGGTGAAGCGGTTCTGCACCTTGGCCATGGGGACGACGACGCAGAAGTAGAGGACCGCGGCGGTGATCATGAAGGCGATCGCGGCCGCGAGGAACTTCCCGTACGGGAAGATCGCGCCCCGGACGGCGAACTCCGCCGTGCTGAAGTCTCCGACCGAGCCGGTGGCGAGGCCGATCAGCGGGGTGATGAAGGCGGTGCTGAAGCCGGTGACGACGGCGGTGAAGGCTGCTCCGACGGCGAGGCCGATCGCCATCGAGATGACGTTTCCGCGCAGGATGAAGTCCTTGAACCCGTTCAGCACTGCTCTCTCTCCTCTATGGATTTCGTACGTCTTCGCCGTGTACGTGACGTATGCAGCCACGACCTTGCCCTGTGGCGGCCGCCCTGGGCAAACCGATCTTCCGCCTCCGAAGGGCGTCAGAAGAGGTTGACGGCGGCGAACCTCAGGACCAGTTGCGGGACCCCGGAGAGGAGGATGCCGACGGCCGTGGTGAGGACGATCGCCGTGGTGAGCGGGGCGGGGGCCCGGAATCGGTGCGGTGTTCCGGAGGCAGGTGTTCCGGTGGTCGCGGTCGCGGATTCCGGGCTCCTGAAGAGGATCGCGGTCCACTGGAGGTAGTAGTAGAGGGCGATCACCACGTTGACGGCCATGACGACGGCGAGCCAGCCGAGCCCCGCGTCGACGGCCGCCGAGAAGACGGTGACCTTGGCGAAGAGCCCGATGATGCCGGGCGGCAGTCCGGCCAGGCAGAGCAGGAAGAAGCCGAGCGCGAGGGCGGCGAGGGGGCGGGTGGCGTACAGGGCCCGGTAGTCGGTGATGCGGTTGCCGGGTTCGGTACGGGCGACGAGGGCCGCGACGGCGAAGGCGCCGAGGTTCACGACGGCGTACATGAGGGCGTACGCGACGGTGGAGCCGATCTGTTCGTCGCTGGAGTACGCGGCGGCGGCGATCGGGACGAGCAGATAGCCGGCCTGGGCGACGGAGGACCAGGCGAGGAGCCGGACGGCGCTGCGGGCGCGGTCGGCCTTCTGGCGGAGGGCCGCCACGTTGCCGACGGTCATGGTGAGCGCGGCCAGGACGGCGACGGCGGGCCCCCAGACGTCGGCATAAGAAGGGAACGCGATGACTGTGACGAGGATGAGGCCCGAGAAGCCGACGGTCTTCCCGACGACGGAGAGATAGGCGGCGATCGGGAGGGGGGCGCCCACATAGGTGTCGGGGACCCAGAAGTGGAAGGGGGCCGCGGCGGTCTTGAAGGCGAAGCCGACCAAGGTGAGGACGACACCGGTCTTGGCGAGGGTGTCGAGCACCGGGGGTACGTCGTCCAGGTGGGCGGCGATCTCGGTGAGGTGGAGGGTGCCCGTGGTCGCGTACACGAAGCTGACGCCGAGGAGCATGACGGCGGTGGCGACGACGGAGGAGAGGAAGAACTTGAGCGCGGCCTCGGAGGAGCGCCGGTCACCGCGCTTGATGCCCACCAGGGCGAAGGCGGGCAGCGAGGCGACTTCCAGGGCGACGACGAGGGTGGCGAGGTCGCGGGAGGCGGGCAAAAGGGCCGCGCCCGCCGCGGAGGCGAGGAGCAGGAACCAGTACTCGCCCGCCGGGAGCTTCCGCGTGTCGTCGAGGGAGAGCAGCGCGGTGAGGAACGCCCCTCCCAGAACGAGGGCCTGGATCACCAGGGTGAAGTGGTCGGCGGTGTAGCTGCACGCCTGGGCGCCGGTGGTGACGCAGAAGGTGGAGCGGTCGCCGGCGCGCAGCGGGATGAGGAGGGCGAGGGCGGCGGCGAGCGCGGTGAGGGTTCCGTAGCCGAGGAGCTTCTTGCGGTGCTCGGGGAGGAAGAGGTCGGTGACGAGCACGAGCAGGGCGGCCAGCGCGGTGAGGGTGGGGGGCGCGATGGCGAGCCAGTCGACGGTCTGGACGACGCTGGGGGCGGTGTCGGCCGCCGCGGTGAGGGCGCCCGGGGCGGTGCTGAGGTCCGCGGTCACGACTTGCCTCCTGCGAGGAGCTTCTGCACGGCCGGATCGGTGAGGCCGAGGAGGATCGCGGGCCAGAGTCCGGCGAGGACGGTGAGGGCGGCGAGCGGGGTCCAGGCGGCGGCTTCGTACGTCTGGATGTCGGCGAGCTGCGAGGGGCTTCCGGCAGCCGTGGGCCGCCCGGGGGCGTCCGCCGGGCGCGGGGTCCGGTCGTCGGGCGAGAGCGGGGAGTGGGGCGTGTGCTCGCCCATGCAGACTCGGCGGACCACGATGAGCATGTACGCGGCGGTGAGCAGGGTGCCGAACGCGCCGATGGCCATGAAGGTGCGGAACGCCGGGCGGCTGAGGCCCTCGGCGGGGCTGTAGGCGCCGAACAGGGTGAGCATCTCGCCCCAGAATCCGGCGAGTCCGGGCAGGCCGAGCGAGGCGACCGCGGCGAAGGCCAGCAGGGCGCCGAGGCGGGGGGCCCGGCCGTAGAGGGCGGCTCCGGTGGCGCCGGCGAGGGTGTCGAGGTCGGCGGTGCCGTAGCGGTCCTTGATGGCGCCGACCAGGAAGAACAGCAGGCCGGTGATGAGGCCGTGGGCGATGTTGGCGAAGAGCGCCCCGTTGACCCCGGTGGGGGTCATGGTGGCGATGCCGAGGAGCACGAAGCCCATGTGGCCGACGGAGGAGTACGCGATGAGCCGCTTGAGGTCGCCCTTGGCGCCGTTGCGGGCGAGGGCCAGGCAGGCGAGCGACCCGTAGACGATGCCGACGACGGCGAACGCGGCGAGGTAGGGCGCGAAGGTGCGCATGCCGTCGGGCGCGATGGGGAGCAGGATCCGGACGAATCCGTACGTTCCCATCTTCAGCAGGACGCCCGCGAGGAGGACCGAACCGACGGTGGGCGCGGCGGTGTGGGCGTCGGGGAGCCAGCTGTGCAGCGGCCACATCGGGGTCTTCACGGCGAGCCCGACGCCGATCGCGAGAACGGCGATGACCTGCACGGATGCGGTGAGGCCACGGCCGTTGTCAGTGGCGAGTGCCACCATGTCGAAGGTGCCGCTCTTCAGCCCGATGAGGAGCAGGCCCAGCAGCATGACGACCGAGCCCAGCAGCGTGTAGAGGATGAACTTCCAGGCGGCGGCGCGCCGTTGGTCACCGCCCCAGCGGGCGATGAGGAAGTACATCGGGATGAGGACCATCTCGAAGGCGAGGAAGAAGAGCAGCAGGTCGAGGACGGCGAAGGTGGCGAGGGTGCCGGATTCCAGGACGAGGACGAGGGCGATGAAGGCCTTCGGTGAGGGGCCCGCGGGCAGCTTGAAGTAGCTGTACAGCGCGCAGAGGAAGGTCAGCAGCGCGGTCAGCAGGAGGAGGGGGAGCGAGATGCCGTCGATGCCGAGGTGGATGCGGACGCCGAGCGCCGGGATCCAGCTGATGTCGGTGGTCGCCTGCATCGTGGCGGGCTGGTCGTGGTCGAAGCCGGCGGCCAGGACGATCGCGGCGATGAGCACGGCACCGGTCACGGTCACGCCGTGGCGGAGCACGGCCTGGTCGGGGTTCTTGCCCCTGAGCCCGGGCGGGGCGGGAAGCAGCGCCGCGACGGCGCCGAGGAGCGGGGCGACGACGATGAACGCGAGAAGGAACTGCATCACGGACGGGCTGATATCGATCACGGTCACGACCCCGCGTTGACGTTGGCGAAGACGACGGCGGCGATCGCCAGGACGAGGGAACCGGCGAGCAGGACGCTGAGGTAGGTCTGCACGTTTCCGGTCTGGGCGCGGCGTACGGCGGTGCCGAGGAGGCGCGTGGCGGCGCCCGATCCGTCGACGTAGGTGTCGACGACCGTGCGGTCCAGGAAGCGCACGAGGCGGGCTGCCTGCTGGACGGGCCGGACGAACAGCGCCGTGTACAGGGCGTCGAGGTGGAAGCCGGTGACCGCGTGGCGGTGGAGCGGGCCCAGGAGGAGGCGTCCGGGGTCCGCCGGGTCGGCGGCGTCCGCGATGGTGCCGTAGGCGGCGGTGTGGGACGTCATGGCCTCGGCTTCGACGAGGGCGGGTTCGGCGCCGGGGTGGGCGGCCACGGCACCGATGGGGGTACGGGCGGCGAGCGCCGTGGTGTGGCGCCAGGCGCCGTAGGTGACGAGGCCGCCGACGAGGCCGACGCCGGTGGAGAGGACGGCCGTGGTGAGGGACGGGGTGAGGGCGTGTCCGTCGAACCAGTCGCCGATCACGCCCGCGGTGAGTCCGAACGCGATGGTGGGGACGGCCAGGACCCACAGGACGGAGGTCATGGCGAGCGGCTGGCGGCCGTGGTCGGGGACTTCGGCGCCGCGCCCCTTGAAGGCGAGGAGCCAGAGGCGGGTGGCGTAGGCGGCGGTGAGGACGGCGGCGAGCAGCCCGGCGACGAGGATCGTCCAGCCCGCGGCGGCGGGGGCGACGGTCCGGTCCCCCATGGCGGTGTGCTCGGCGGCGACGAGGACGGCTTCCTTGGAGAAGAAGCCGGCGAACGGCGGGATGGCGGCGAGCGCGAGGAGGGCGACGGTCATCGTCCAGTAGGCGTCGGGGATCCGGCGCGCGAGGCCGCCCATGCGGGACATGGCGGCGAGTGAGTTGGTGCCGGCGGCGTGGATGACGACGCCGGCCGCGAGGAAGAGGACCGCTTTGAACGCACCGTGCGAGATCAGGTGGAAGACGGCCGCGCCACGGTCGCCGACGGCCAGGGCGCCGGACATGTAGCCGAGCTGACCGATCGTCGAGTAGGCGAGGACGCGCTTGATGTCGTCCTGGGCGAGGGCGGCGAGTCCGGAGCCGATCATCGTCACGGCCGCCATCACGGCGAGGACGACCAGGGCCGCGCCGGAGGCGGCGAAGACGGGCAGCAGCCGGGCCACGAAGTAGATCCCGGCGGCGACCATCGTCGCGGCGTGGATGAGCGCGGAGACGGGGGTGGGGCCGGCCATCGCGTCGGGCAGCCAGGTGTGCAGGGGGAACTGGGCGGACTTCCCGGCGACGCCCGCGAGGAGCAGGAGGGCGATGAGGGTGGGGTGGTCCAGGCCGCCGTTGGTGACGGCCGCGAGGATCTTGGTGATCCGGAAGCTGCCGGTGTCAGCGGCCAGGGCGAACAGGCCGATCAGGAAGGGGACGTCACCGAGCTTGGTGACGAGGAACGCCTTCAGGGAGGCGGCGCGGGCTTCGGGCGTCTCCCAGTAGTGGCCGACGAGGAAGTACGAGCAGATGCCCATGATCTCCCAGCCGACCAGGAGCACCATGAGGTCGCCGGAGTAGACGACGAGCAGCATCGCGGAGGTGAAGAGGGAGACCAGCGCCGCGTAGGAGGGGTAGCGGGCGTCGTCGCGGAGGTAGGCCGTGGAGTAGAGCTGTACGCAGGTGGCGACGACGGTGACGAGGACGGCGACCAGTACGGCGAAGCCGTCCAGGTGCAGCGCCAGGTCGATGGGGACGGACCCGGTGGGGGTGAGCTGGGTCGCGGCGTCGATGGCGCGGCCGCCGCCCTGGCGGACGGCGACGAGCACGGCGAGGACGGCCGCTGTGAGCGTCGGCAGGATCGCCAGGGGGCGGACGAAGCCGGGGGCGGGGCGGCCGAGGGCGAGGCCGGCGACGGCTCCGAGGAAGGGGAGGAGCGGGACGAGGGCGGCGAGGGTCGTCGTGGTCACGAGGTGGCCTCTGCGTTCGTGGTGCTCCGTGCTGTTTCGGCGTCGTCGGTCTCGGCGGTGTCGCGGAGCCGGTCGATGTCGGAGGAGCCGCGGTTGCGGTAGACGGCGAGGACGATCGCCAGGCCGATGCCGATCTCGGCGGCGGCGATGGCGATGGTGAAGAGGGTGAGGGCCTGGCCGGAGTGGAGGGTGTCGCGGAGCCAGACGTCGAAGGCGACGAGGTTGAGGTTGACCGCGTTGAGCATCAGCTCGACGGACATCAGCACCAGGATCGCGTTGCGGCGGGCGAGGACGCCGTAGAGGCCGGTGCAGAAGAGGAGGGCGGCGAGTACGGCGGGATAGGCGAGGTGCATCAGCGCTGTCCCTCCTTGCCCTTGCCGCTGTCCTGCTGCCGTCGGGCGGCGGCGCCCAGGGCGGACCGGACCGCCGTGTCCGTGTCGTGCTTGCGGGACAGGACGATGGCGCCGACGAGGGCGGCGAGCAGCAGGACGGAGAGCGCCTCGAAGGGGAGGACCCAGTTCCGGAAGAGGAAGGCTCCGGTGACGGCGGTGGAGCCCTGGGCCGGTCCTTCGAGGTCGATCCAGGTCGTACGGAAGGCGTCCACGACGACCCAGACGAGCGCGGCCGCCGAGGCGAGGGCCACGCCCAGGGCGACCCATCGGTTGCCGGAGTCGGCGTCCGGGGAGCGGCCGATGGGGGCCCGGGTGAGCATCAGGCCGAAGAGAAGGAGGACGACGATGGAACCGACGTAGATCAGTACCTGCACCCAGGCGATGAACTCGGCCGTGAGCAGGAGGTACTCGACGGCCAGTCCGCCGAGCGCCACGACGAGCCAGAGGGCGGCGTGCACCAGCTGCCTGGTCGTGACGGTGATGACGGCGGCGCCGAGGGTGGCGAGGCCGACCAGGACGAACGCGATCTCGACACCGGTCGGGGAGAGGAAGCCGGGGTGGTCGGCGACGGCAGCGGCCAGGGGCGATGCGATGGGATGCGTCACGGGGTTCCTCCCTCCTCGCTCTGCTGGGCTTGCGGGGCCTGTTGGGCCTGCTGGGCTTCCTGGGCCTGCTGGGCCTGCTGGGCCTGCTGGGTGGCGAGTTTGTCGGCCGTCTTCCGGGCGGCGGCGATCTCCTTCGGCTCCTCCGCCCCGGGGTCGAGCGCGGGCGGCTCCGGCACGGTCCACATCCACTCGCGGAGCTTGTCCCGCTCATGGGTGAGCTCGTGGATATCGGTCTCCGCGTACTCGAATTCGGGCGACCAGAAGAGGGCGTCGAAGGGGCAGACCTCGATGCAGATACCGCAGTACATGCAGAGGGAGAAGTCGATGGCGAAGCGGTCGAGGACGTTGCGGCTGCGCTCGCGTCCGCCGGGGGCGGCGGGCGGCACCGTCTCCTTGTGGGAGTCGATGTAGATGCACCAGTCCGGGCACTCACGGGCGCAGAGCATGCAGACCGTGCAGTTCTCCTCGAACAGCCCGATGACGCCCCGGGAGCGGGGCGGGAGTTCGGGCTGGGTGTCGGGGTACTGCGCGGTGACGGTCTTCTTCGTCATCGTGCGCAGGGTGACGGCGAGGCCCTTGGCGAGGCCTGATCCGGGGATCGGGGGCATCAGTTGATCGCCACCTTCACGATGCCGGTGAGCGCGATCTGCGCGAGGGCGAGGGGGACGAGGGTGGTCCAGGCGAGCTTCTGCAACTGGTCCTCACGCAGACGCGGGTAGCTGACGCGCAGCCAGATGACGACGAACGCGAGGAGGGCGGTCTTGAGCAGGGTCCAGAGCCAGCCGAGTCCGTCAGCTCCGAAGGGGCCGTGCCAGCCGCCGAGGAAGAGGACGGTGGTCAGGGCGCAGAGGATGACGATGCCCGCGTACTCGGCGAGGAGGAACAGGGCGAAGCGCAGCCCGGTGTACTCGGTGTACGCGCCGAAGATGATCTCGGAGTCGGCGACCGGCATGTCGAAGGGCGGGCGCTGGAGTTCGGCGAGGCCGGCGACGAAGAAGACCAGGGCTCCGATGATCTGCCACGGCAGCCACCACCACTCGAAGGCGTCCAGGATGCCGGTGAGCGAGACCGTACCGGCCGCCATGGCGACGGAGGCGGCGGCGAGGAGCATCGGCAGCTCGTAGGAGAGGAGCTGCGCGGCGGTGCGGAGGCCGCCGAGGAGCGAGAACTTGTTGGCCGAGGCCCAGCCGGCCATGAGCGAGCCGAGGACGCCGATGCCCATGACGGCCAGGACGAAGAAGATGCCCGCGTCGATGACCTGGCCGACCGCGCCGTCGCCGGGGCCGACGGGGATGGCCACAAGGACGAGGAGGTACGGGAGGAGGGCAACGGCGGGGGCGAGCTGGAAGACGCGGCGGTCGGCGGCGGCCGGGACCACGTCCTCCTTCTGCGCGAACTTCACGCCGTCCGCGACGAGCTGGGCCCAGCCGTGGAAGCCGCCCGCGTACATGGGGCCGAGGCGGCCCTGCATGTGGGCCATCACCTTGTGTTCGGTCTGGCCCACGAGGAGGGGGGCGACCAGGAAGACGACGAAGACGATGGCCAGGCGGAGGGCGACGTCGAGTACGTCGTTCACTCGGGATCGCCTCCGGCGGGGTGGTCGGGGTCGGGGTGGTCGGGGTCGGGCTTGGGCTGGGGCTGGGACTCAGGTTCGGGCTTGGTGGGGTCGGGCGTGGGGCCGCTGCGCGGGGCTTCTCCCCTACCCGCCCCTTCCCGAACCGGGGGCTCCGCCCCCGGACCCTCGCTCCTCAAACGCCGGAGGGGCTCGGAAGGAGTGTCACCGCTCTCCGAAGGCTTCGGGGGATGGGAGGGAGCGTCGCCGCCCTCCACCTCGGGGCCACCCGGTGGGACGCCCGGGTCGTCGAACGCCGGTTGGGCGTCGTGCCAGGGGGCGTCCGTCGCGCGGGCGCGCTGGCTCGCCGAGCCCTGGGACGCCGAGCGGGAGCGGCGCGGCGGGCGCGGTGCGGCAGCCTCCGGGGGCTGCTGCTGGCTCGCCGAGCCGTCGGATGCGGAGCGGGTGCGGCGCGGACGTGCGGCCGGCGGGTGTACGGCCTCCGGCGAGGCCGCGGCCGACGGTCCGGGCGCGGCGCCCCCGGACGCGGAAGTACCGGGCGCCGGGGTGCCGGGCCCCGGCGCCTCCGGCGCGGGAGCCCTGGACTCCGGAGCCCCTGACTCCGGAGCCCCGGATTCCGGAGCCCCCGGACCTGAGGCCTCGGGCGGTCCCGTCTGCGGGCGTTGCGCGGCTGAGCCCTCGGTCGCCGAGCGGGTGCGGCGGGGTGGGCGGTCGGTGGCCGTCGCTGCCGGGCGGGCTGTGCGGCCCGGGCGGGCCGTGGCAGGGGGGAGCTGGCCCTTGAGGGGGCCCCATTCGTTCGGGTCGGGGACGCCGGGCGGAAGCATCGTGCGGCGCTTGGGGCCGCCGTGTTCGGACTCGCCGGGCTCCTTCGCTCCGGGCCAGGCCTTGGCGACCCTCGCGGCCAGGACGAAGTCCTTGCGGAGCGGGTGGCCCTCGAAGCCCTCCGGCAGCAGGAGCGGGGCGAGGCCGGGGTGGTCCTCGAAGGCGACGCCGAACATCTCGTGCGTCTCGCGTTCGTGCCAGGCCGCGCCCGCGTAGACGTCGATGGCGCTGGGCAGGACGGCCGCGTCGTGCGGGACGGTCGTGCGCAGCATCAGCCGGCGGACCGTACCGTCGCCGAGCGCCGCTACGTGCGCGCAGACGCGGAAGCCGGTGCCCGGCTCGTCCACGGCGCTGAGCCAGTCGAAGTAGCTGCAGCCGAGTTCGTCGCGGGCGGTCCGCAGCGCGGCGATCCACTCCGTGGCGGGGACGTCGACGGTGAGCAGGTCGTAGGCCGACTCCGCCGTCGCACCCTCGCCGAACAGCTCCGTGACGGCGTCCGGGAGCCGGTCGTACGGGTGGTGGGCCTGGTGCTGACGCTCACTCACCGCTGCTCCTCCCCCGGTTCCGTTCCCGGAGCCTTCGCCGCCGGTGCCGGTGCGGTGACCAGGCCGCTGCGCAGCGCCGCCGTGGAGGGGACGCCGCCGGAGGGGCCGGGGCCGTCTCCGTACCGCTCCGCCAGGGACTCGCGCGCGATCTTCTCCTGGAGCTTGAGAATGCCCTGGAGCAGCGCCTCGGGCCGGGGCGGGCAGCCGGGTACGTACACATCGACGGGGATGATCTGGTCGACGCCCTTGGTGACGGAGTACGAGTCCCAGTAGGGGCCGCCGCAGTTGGAGCAGGCGCCGAAGGAGATGACGTACTTCGGTTCGGGCATCTGCTCGTAGAGGCGCTTCACCGCCGGGGCCATCTTGTCCGTCACCGTGCCGGAGACGATCATCAGGTCCGCCTGGCGGGGGCCGGGGGCGAAGGGGATCACGCCGAGCCGGATGAAGTCGTGGCGCGCCATGGAGGCGGCAATGAACTCGATGGCGCAGCAGGCCAGTCCGAAGTTGAAGACCCAGAGGCTGTAGCGGCGGCCCCAGTTGAGGACGACCTTCATCGGTTCGGGCGCGAGCCGGGAGAGGACGCCGAGACGCTTCGGTTCCGGGAGGAGCGCCGGTTCGGGGAGGAGCACCGGTTCCGGCCCGGTTGCCGCCTGCGGGCCGGCGGAGGGTTCCGGCTGCTGCCCTGCGGGGGTCGGCCGGCTCGTCAGGCCCATGCGAGGACGCCCTTCTTCCATGCGTAGAGCAGTCCCACGGCGAGGAAGCCGAGGAAGATGAACATTTCCACCAGCGTGGTCGCGCCGTATCCGGGTGCCGCGAAGACCGTGGCCCACGGGAAGAGGAAGATGGAGTCGACGGCGAAGATGACATAGAGGAACGCGTAGACGTAGTAGCGGACCTGGGTGTGGGCCCAGCCCTCCCCGACCGGGTCGACGCCGCACTCGTACGTCAGGAGCTTCTCCGGCGTCGGGACCACCGGCCGCAGAAGCCGTCCCGCCCCGAAGGCGACGGCGACGAACAGGACGCCGACCAGGGCGAGCAGGCCGACCACCGAGTAGCTCTGGAAGTACTCGGAGGCGAGGATGGTCTGTTGGTGGACCGGCACGTACGCCACGTGCGGCACTTCCGGCACGTACGCCACGTCCCTCACGTCCACCCCTTGTTCCTCGTCATCCGGTTGTCGCCCCGAACGTATCCGAGGCCCCTCTGTACGCACGGGAGTCTAGGCCCTGATAAACGCACAGTAAGCAGCCGCGTCGCACACAGGTGGGGTTATCCCTACTTCACGCCACCTACGAGCCCCATGGCGTGCGCGGACACCGCCCGGCAGGCTGGTGCCATGACCATGAGCCCTTCCGTGCCGGCCCCCGACCGGCTGCCGCCCGCCCGCCTCGCCCTCGACCGGTGGACCTGGCGGGAGATCGCGCACCTGCTGGCCGATCTGCCGATGGCCATCGCCGGTTTCGTCTACGCGCTCCTCGTGATCACCGTCGGTGTGGGCCTCTCCGTCACCGTGATCGGACTGCCGGTGCTCGTCAGCGGGTTGCGGGGCGCGCGGTGGCTGGGCCGGGTGGAGCGGGGCCGGGCGCGGTCGTTGCTCGGGGTGCGGATCGAGGAGCCGAGCCCGTTGCCGCGCGGCCGCGGGGACGAGGGGGTCTTCACCTGGCTCTGGTCGGGGCTGAAGGACCCGGTGGGGTGGCGTTCCCTGCTCTACGCGTTCATCCGGCTGCCGTGGGGGGTCCTGACGTTCGCGGTGACGCTGGTGAGCCTGTTCGTGCTGTGGCCGGTCCTCCCGTTCATCGCCCGCGGGCTGACGACGGCCGACCGGGCGATGGTGCGGGGGCTGTTGTCGCCCTCGGACGAGCTGGAGCGGCGGATCGCGGAGCTGGAGTCGGACCGGGGCGTGGTGGTGGACACCGCCGCCGCCGACCTGCGCCGGATCGAGCGGGACCTTCACGACGGCGCGCAGGCCCGGCTTGTCGCCCTCGCGATGGGGTTGGGGCTGGCGAAGGAGAAGCTGACGCACGATCCGGAAGGGGCCGCGCGGATGGTGGAGGAGGCCCATGGCGAGGTGAAGGTCGCCCTTCAGGAGTTGCGTGACCTCGCCCGGGGTATTCATCCCGCTGTCCTCACCGATCGCGGTCTCGACGCCGCCCTCTCCGCCATCGCCTCCCGCTGCACCGTCCCCGTCACGGTGTCGGTGGATCTGCCGCGGCGTCCGGCGGAGGCGATCGAGGGCATCGCCTACTTCACCGTGTCGGAGCTCCTTCAGAACGTCAGCAAGCACAGCGGTGCCCGCTCAGCCTCCGTCACGGTGTGGCGTGCGGCGGACCGGTTGCTGATCCAGGTCACGGACGACGGTTCGGGCGGGGCGCGCATGGACGGCGGTACGGGGATGGCGGGGCTGGCCGAGCGGCTGGGGGCGGTGGACGGGCTGTTCGTCCTGGACTCTCCTGTGGGCGGGCCGACGTCCGTCACCGCCGAGCTGCCCTGGCGCGACCGGGTCCCGGCGGAGAGCCGGGCCTCCTGAGCGCTCCGCCGACGTACGGGGGTGGGGAAAACCCCCGTACGGATACGGAGACCGGCCACATGGTGTCGGAGAGGGCGGCCCAGCACCCTTGAAGGAGCACAGCTCGAAGGACCACGGTCCGCGGCGGACGAACACGGGCGCGGAGCAGGGACGCGGAACACCCCGCCGATCGACAGAAGAAACGGAACGGACGGCACTCATGGCCACGGCATACGGACCGGACACCCGGGACCACAAGGGATCGGGCACACGCGGCCACACAGGTCAGGGCGCCGGGCCCCAGGGGCAGGCCCCGGTGAAGCACTTCCTCCCGGCGGCGCTGCGGGCGCCTCTGGAGGCGCGCAGCTGGCGCGAGCTGCTCTATGTCCTGCTGAGCCTGCCGCTGAGCACGGCGATGTTCGTCTTCGCGATCACCATGACCTCGGTCAGCGCCGGCCTGCTCATCACCTTCATCGGGATCCCGCTGCTGGCCGTCGGCCTGGCCGCCTGCCGGGGGTTCGGGGTGATGGAGCGGGCCCGGGCGCGCGGGCTGCTGAAGATGGACGTGGCGGAGCCCGTGCGGGTGCGGGGGAAGAGCGGCGGCCCGATGTCGTGGATCGGTGCCGTCCTCAAGAGCGGGGTCTCCTGGCGTCACCTTCTTTACGCGCTGCTGCACTTCCCCTGGGCCGTGTTCACGTTCTGCGTGTCGGTGACGTTCTGGACGTACGGCCTGGCGGCGCTGACGTATCCGCTGTGGAAGTGGGTGTTCCCGGTCTTCGTGGGGGCCGACGGCCTCCAGCTGTACGGGGACCGTACCCACGCGGAGTATCTGGATTCGCCCGTCGAGCTGGCGGCGACGAGCGCGGTGGGCCTGGTGCTGGTGCTGGTGTCGCCGTGGATCGTGCGGGGGCTGCTCTCGGTGGACCGGCTGATGGTGTCCGGTCTGCTGGGCCCGTCCGCGCTCTCCGCCCGGGTCACCGAGCTGGAGTCGGACCGGGGCGTGGTGGTGGACACCGCCGCCGCCGACCTGCGCCGGATAGAACGGGACCTCCACGACGGCGCGCAGGCCCGGCTCGTCGCCCTCGCGATGGACCTGGGTCTGGCGAAGGAGAAGTTCACCGACGACCCCGAGGCGGCCGCGCGGATGGTGGACGAGGCCCATGGCGAGGTCAAGGTGGCCCTTCAGGAGCTGCGCGACCTCGCCCGGGGTATCCACCCCGCCGTCCTCACCGACCGCGGTCTCGACGCCGCCCTCTCCGCCATCGCCTCCCGCTGCACCGTCCCCGTCACGGTCGAGGTGGACCTGGACGCCCGGCCCGCGCAGGCCATCGAGGGCATCGCGTACTTCACCGTGTCGGAGCTCTTGCAGAACGTCAGCAAGCACGCGCGGGCGACCCGGGCCACGGTCGATGTGTGGCGGACGTCCGACCGGCTGATGCTCCAGGTCACGGACAACGGGCAGGGCGGGGCTTCCGCCTCGGCCGGCAGCGGTCTGGCCGGGCTGACGGAGCGGCTGGACGCGGTGGACGGGGTTCTGGTGGTGCATTCCCCGGCCGGCGGCCCGACGACGGTCACCGCGGAGCTGCCCTGGCGCGGCTGACCAGCCGCGCAACCGCCCGCGTGACCGCCCACGCAGCCGTGGGCGGCACCGTCGGCGCCCCCTCCCCGGCCCCGCCGCCAGCCCCGTCGTCGGCTCCGCGCCGGGGCGGGGGTTCCGGCTGGGTGGCCGGATCGGGCACGTTATCCACAGGGCCCCCATCCCTGCCCCGGGCCTGGGATGCTGGGGGTGTCGGGCGCGGTGCGCACAGAAGCACGGCGCCTCAGAGACTCAGGACAGCGGGGGACGCAGCGTCGTGCAGCACGTGGAGAACAGAGTGCGGGTAGTCATCGCCGAGGATTCGGTCCTGTTGCGGGAAGGGCTCACCCGCCTGCTCACCGACCTCGGGCACGACGTGGTCGCGGGGGTGGGCGATGCCGAGGCCCTGCTGAAGACCGTGGCCGACCTCGGGGCGGAGCAGGCGCTGCCCGATGTGGTGGTGGCGGATGTGCGGATGCCGCCGACCCACACCGACGAGGGCGTACGGGCGGCGGTGCGGCTGCGGAAGGAGTATCCGGGGATAGGGGTGCTGGTCCTCTCGCAGTATGTGGAGGAGCAGTACGCCACCGAGCTGCTGGCGGGCAGCAGCCGGGGCGTGGGGTACCTCCTCAAGGACCGGGTGGCCGAGGTCCGCGAGTTCGTGGACGCGGTCGTACGGGTGGCGCACGGGGGGACGGCGCTGGACCCGGAGGTGGTGGCGCAGCTGCTGGGCCGCAGCCGCAAGCAGGACGTGCTGACGGGCCTGACGCCGCGCGAGCGGGAGGTCCTGGGTCTGATGGCCGAGGGCCGGACGAACTCGGCGATCGCCCGGCAGCTCGTGGTGAGCGACGGGGCGGTGGAGAAGCACGTCAGCAATATCTTCCAGAAGCTCGGGCTCTCGCCCAGCGACGGCGATCACCGGCGCGTCCTCGCCGTGCTGACCTACCTGAACTCCTAGCAATCTGACACTCTGTCAGCCATCACCAGACCCGCCGGTGAGCGCCGGGTGAGCACCCGGCGTGCACCCTATGGATCTCCCCCGAGGGTGTCCGGCGAACCTCCACCGGGCAGTCCTGGGCGGGAGGACCTAGCACCAAAGACCTACGAGCAGAGCACTTCCATCAGTGATCGGGGGGCTTGAGAAAGATGACAAAACGGGCTAAAAAAGCGTCTCAAAACAGCGTCCACCATATGATCGGCCCCTGGAGGGCGAACCGCACGGACGTAGGGTTGCCTCTGGAGCCGCCGGCTGGCCGGACGGTTCCGAACCGCCGCCCCAAGGGAGGTCCAGTTCAGTGACGAGCCAGGTCAGTAGCGCGGAGAAGGCCGATGAGGCCAACGACGCCGTCCTCGGGGGGCAGCGCGCCCCCCTGTCAGGAACGACGGGAACCACCGAAGGCGACGGGAAAGAGGTCCGCCGCCTGGACCGGGTGATCATCCGTTTCGCGGGTGACTCGGGTGACGGGATGCAGCTCACGGGTGACCGGTTCACCTCTGAGACGGCATCGTTCGGGAACGATCTCTCCACCCTGCCGAACTTCCCCGCCGAGATCCGGGCCCCCGCAGGCACCCTGCCAGGGGTTTCTTCCTTCCAGCTCCACTTTGCCGATCATGACATCCTCACCCCCGGCGACGCACCCAACGTCCTGGTCGCGATGAACCCCGCCGCCCTGAAGGCGAACATCGACGACGTGCCGCGCGGCGCGGAGATCATTGTCAACACCGACGAGTTCACCAAGCGCCCGATGGCGAAGGTGGGGTATGCGACCAATCCGCTGGAGGACGGGTCGCTGGAGGCGTACAACGTCCACCCGGTGCCGCTGACGACGCTGACGATCGAGGCGCTGAAGGAGTTCGGGCTCTCCCGCAAGGAGGCCGAGCGGTCGAAGAACATGTTCGCGCTCGGGCTGCTGTCCTGGATGTACCACCGGCCGACCGAGGGGACGGAGACGTTCCTGCGGCAGAAGTTCGCGAAGAAGCCGCAGATCGCCGAGGCGAACGTGGCCGCCTTCCGGGCCGGGTGGAATTTCGGCGAGACGACCGAGGACTTCGCCGTCAGTTACGAGGTCGCTCCGGCCTCGCAGGCCTTCCCCACCGGCACCTACCGCAACATCTCGGGGAACCTCGCCCTCTCCTACGGCCTGATCGCCGCCGGGCAGCTGGCGGACCTGCCGCTCTACCTGGGCTCGTACCCGATCACCCCGGCCTCGGACATCCTGCACGAGCTGTCCCGCCACAAGAACTTCGGCGTGCGCACCTTCCAGGCGGAGGACGAGATCGCCGGGATCGGGGCGGCGCTGGGCGCGGCGTTCGGCGGTGCGCTGGGCGTGACCACGACCTCGGGGCCGGGTGTGGCGCTGAAGTCGGAGACGATCGGGCTCGCGGTCTCCCTGGAGCTGCCGCTGCTGATCATCGACATCCAGCGCGGCGGGCCCTCCACCGGCCTGCCGACCAAGACCGAGCAGGCCGACCTGCTCCAGGCGATGTACGGCAGGAACGGCGAGGCCCCGGTGCCGATCGTGGCCCCGCAGACCCCGGCCGACTGCTTCGACGCCGCGATCGACGCGGCCCGCATCGCCCTGACGTACCGCACCCCTGTCTTCCTGCTCTCCGACGGCTACCTGGCCAACGGCTCCGAGCCGTGGCGCATCCCGGAGACCGACAGCCTGCCCGACCTCACCACTCCTTTCGCCACCGGCCCGAACCACACCCTGGCCGACGGCACCGAGGTCTTCTGGCCCTACAAGCGCGACCCGCAGACCCTGGCCCGCCCCTGGGCCATCCCCGGCACCCCCGGCCTCGAACACCGCATCGGCGGGATCGAGAAGCAGGACGGCACCGGCAACATCTCCTACGACCCCGCCAACCACGACCTGATGGTCCGCACCCGCCAGGCCAAGGTCGACAACATCGAGGTCCCCGACCTCGTCGTCGACGACCCCGCCGGAGCGGCGACGCTGGTGCTCGGCTGGGGTTCGACGTACGGGCCGATCACCGCCGCCGTCCGCCGGCTCCGCGCCGCCGGACAGCCCATCGCCCAGGCCCACCTCAGACACCTCAACCCCTTCCCGAGGAACCTCGGCGAGGTGCTGAAGAGCTACGACAAGGTCGTCGTCCCGGAGATGAACCTCGGACAGCTCGCGATGCTGCTGCGGGCGAAGTATCTGGTGGACGCCCACAGCTTCAACCAGGTCAACGGAATGCCCTTCAAGGCCGAGCAGCTCGCCACAGCTCTCAAGGAGGCCATCGATGCCTGACACCCAGGAACTGGGGCACAACGAGCTGCTGCAGCTGGTGCCCAAGGCCGAGGCGAAACAGTCCATGAAGGACTTCAAGTCCGACCAGGAGGTGCGCTGGTGCCCCGGCTGCGGTGACTACGCCGTCCTCGCCGCGGTGCAGGGCTTCATGCCGGAGCTGGGGCTGGCCAAGGAGAACATCACCTTCGTCTCCGGCATCGGCTGCTCCTCCCGTTTCCCGTACTACATGAACACCTACGGGATGCACTCCATCCACGGCCGCGCCCCCTCCATCGCCACCGGGCTCGCCACCTCCCGCCGCGACCTGTCGGTCTGGGTCGTCACCGGTGACGGCGACGCGCTCTCCATCGGCGGCAACCACCTCATCCACGCCCTGCGCCGCAACGTCAACCTCAAGATCCTGCTCTTCAACAACCGGATCTACGGGCTGACCAAGGGCCAGTACAGCCCCACCTCCGAGGTCGGCAAGATCACCAAGTCGACGCCGATGGGTTCGCTCGACGCGCCCTTCAACCCGGTGTCCCTCGCCATCGGCGCGGAGGCCTCGTTCGTGGCACGCACGGTCGACTCCGACCGCAAGCACCTCACCAGCGTGCTCCGCGCGGCGGCCGAGCACCCGGGCACGGCACTGGTGGAGATCTACCAGAACTGCAACATCTTCAACGACGGCGCCTTCGAGGTCCTCAAGGACAAGGAGCAGGCCGCCGAGGCCGTCATCCGCCTCGAACACGGGCAGCCGATCCTCTTCGGCGCCGAGGGCACCAAGGGCGTGATCCGCAACCAGGCCACCGGTGACCTGGAGGTCGTCGCCGTCACCGACGAGAACCGTTCCCAGGTCCTCGTCCACGACGCCCACGCCGACTCCCCCACCACGGCGTTCGCGCTGTCCCGCCTCGCCGACGCGGACACCCTGCACCACACCCCCATCGGGGTGCTGCGCAGCGTCCAGCGGCCCGTCTACGACACCCTGATGTCCGACCAGGTCGACGCCGCCGTGGAGCGCGACGGCAAGGGCGACCTCGGCGCACTCCTCACCGGGGCCGACACCTGGACCGTCATCGGCTGACCCGCCGCGGAGTCACGGCCAAGGCCCGGACCCGATCCCCCGACCAGAACGACCGGAACGACCGGAACGACCGGAAATACCGGAACCACCGGAACGACCAGGGGGATCAGGCCCGGGCCTTGTCGTACGCCTCGCGCGCCGCCTGCACCGTGTCCACCTGGCGCTCGGTCCAGCGGGCGAGCGCCCACACCTGTTCGGCGGCCTCGGTGCCGAGCGGGGTGAGCGAGTAGTCCACCCGGGGCGGGATCACCGGCTTCGCGTCCCGGTGGACGAAGCCGTCGCGCTCCAAGGTCTGGAGGGTCTGGGCGAGCATCTTCTCGCTGACCCCGCCGATCGTGCGGCGCAGCTCGCTGAAGCGGTACGAGCGCTCCAGCAGGGCTGCCAGGACGAGGACACCCCAGCGGCTCGTCACATGCTCCAGCACCCCGCGCGACGGGCACATCGGCTGGTTGACGTCCTGGACGGGCTTCGGCAGGCCTTCCAGGCCGACCGGACCGACCGGACCGACCGGTCCCGCAGAGGTCGCTCCCGCATCACACTCACTCACTCCCATGCCAGTACCTTACTTCAAAGTGGGTACTTTCCATTAGTTAGCGCCCGTCCTACGCTCGATCGGGAAAGCACGAAAGCAATCACCGACAGCAGGAGCCCCCCATGAGCATCGTCGTCACCGGAGCCACCGGAGAACTCGGCCGCCTCGTCATCGACGAACTGCTGGCCACGGTCCCGGCCGGCGAGACCGGCGAGATCGTCGCCGTCGTCCGCAACAAGGAGAAGGCCGCCGCACTCGCGGCCCGGGGCGTCGAGCTCCGTATCGCCGACTACGACCGCCCCGAGACCCTCGCCGAGGCATTCCGGGCCGGTGACCGGGTGCTGCTGATCTCCGGCAGCGAGGTGGGCAAGCGGGTCGCGCAGCACTCCGCGATCGTCGAGGCGGCGAAGGCGGCGGGCGTGGCGCAGCTCGCGTACACCGGCATTCTCGGCGGACCCGACGCGGACTTCCTGCTGGCCGACGAGCACAAGGCCACCGAACAGCTGATCCTGGACTCCGGGCTGCCGTACACCTTCCTCCGCAACGGCTGGTACACGGAGAACTACACCGCCAACCTCGCCCCCGTCCTGGAGCACGGCGCGGTCGTCGCCAACGCGGGCGAGGGCAGGATCGCCTCCGCCTCCCGGGCCGACTACGCCGCCGCGGCGGCGGCCGCGGTGACCGGCGAGGGCCACCTCGGCAAGGCCTACGAGCTGAGCGGCGACACCGCCTGGTCGCTCGCGGAGTACGCGGCCCTGCTGTCCGAGGTGACCGGCAAGGAGATCGCGTACAAGGAGGTCCCGGCCGCCGTGCACCAGGAGATCCTGGTCGGCGCGGGCCTGCCCGAGGGGTTCGCCGCGATCCTCACCGACGTGGACGAGGCCATCGCGCGCGGGCGGCTGGCGGGAACGAGCGGCGACCTGGCCCGGCTGACCGGCCGCCCGACGACCCCGCTGGCCACCACCGCACGAGCGGCGCTGGCCGCCGCCTGACCTCCTGCCCACAGGACCCTCACCAGCCCCTCCCCCCACCCATGTCGCACCTGTCATGAGTGTTTACCTGAAACGGCTATGACACGAGGCCCTTCCGGCGTTACCGTCATCCCGTCGGGCAGACGCGCCGGCGCAGGCAGTCCGGGAGGGGCCCGTGAAGGGGAAGAACGAACAGCGGGCAGGCCTGCTGTACGGAGTCGGCGCGTACGGGATGTGGGGCATCGTCCCCCTCTTCTGGCCGCTCCTGAAGCCGTCCGGGGCGATCGAGATCCTCGCCCACCGGATGGTCTGGTCGCTGGCCGTCGTCGGGATCGCGCTGCTCGTCATCCGGCGCTGGGCCTGGATCGGCGAGCTGGCCCGCGACCCGCGCAAGCTGGGCCTCATATCGGTGGCGGCGGCGACCATCACCCTCAACTGGGGCCTCTACATCTGGGCCGTCAACCACGGCCAGGTCGTCGAGGCCTCGCTCGGCTACTTCATCAACCCGCTGGTCACCATCGCCATGGGCGTCCTGCTGCTCGGCGAGCGGCTGCGGCCGGCGCAGTGGATCGCGGTCGCCACCGGCCTGGCCGCCGTACTCGTGCTGGCGATCGGGTACGGGCGGCCGCCGTGGATCTCGCTGGTCCTGGCGTTCTCCTTCGCCACGTACGGCCTGATCAAGAAGAAGGTCAACATGGGCGGCCTGGAGTCGCTGGCCGCCGAGACCGCCGTCCTGTTCCTGCCCGCGCTCGGCTTCCTGCTCTGGCTGACGGCCACCGGCGCGTCGACGTTCACCGCCGGAAACGCGGGGCTGGGCCACGGGGCGCTGCTCGCCGCGACGGGCATCGTCACGGCGGTTCCGCTGATCTGCTTCGGCGCGGCGGCGATCCGGGTGCCGCTCTCGACGCTGGGGCTGCTCCAGTATCTGGCGCCGGTCTTCCAGTTCGTCCTCGGCATCGTCTACTTCCACGAGGAGATGCCGCCCGAGCGGTGGGCCGGGTTCGCGCTGGTCTGGCTGGCCCTGTCCCTGCTGACCTGGGACGCGCTGCGCAACGCCCGCCGCAACCGGGTCCTGGCGGCGAACCTGCTGGCGACCGCGGCGGCGGCCCCGGCACCGGCGACCCCGGAGACCGTGACGCCGGAGACCGTGACGCCGGAGACCGGAGCGCCGGAGACCGCAACCCAACAAAAGATTACCTAGTTGCTTTTATTACTCGGTTGCGATTTTCTTGCCTCTTCGAAATCGTGACCGAGGAGCAGCCATGACCGACGACGTACTCATCGTGGGCGCGGGCCCCACCGGCCTGACCCTGGCCCTCGACCTGGCCCGGCGGGGCGCCGCCGTACGCATCGTGGACAAGTCCCCCGCCCACCCCCGCACCTCGCGCGCCAAGGGCCCCAACCCCCGGTCGCTGGAGATCCTGGCGGACCTGGGGGTGGTGGACGAGGTGCTGGCCGCCGGTTCGGTGCCGCTGCCCATGCGCGTGTACCGCGACCACCGCCCGGTCGCCGAGACCGACCCCTGGGCGGACGCGGCCCCGACACCGGCCACGCGGTTCGACCGGCCGTGGCTGATCGCCCAATGGCGGCTGGAGGAGATCCTGCGCGTCCGGCTGGCGGGTCACGACGTCCACGTCGAGCTGGGCCGCGAGGTCGTGGGCCTGGCGGAGGGGGACGGCGGGCAGTACGTGGACGTGACGTTCGCGGAGGGCCGGGTGGAACGCGCGCGGTATGTCGTCGGGTGCGACGGCGCCCACAGCCCCGTACGCAAACTGCTCGGGATCACCTTCGACGGGACGACCGCCGAGGACCAGGTGATGGTCAGCGGCGATGTGGAGCTGGACCACGAGGACCTGGGGCGGGACCGGTGGCACCAGTGGTTCGACGAGGACGGGGCGGTCATGCTCTGCCCGATTCCCGGTACGCGGACGGGGTGGTGGTTCCAGGCCGGGCCCGAGCGGGACGCGGACGGCCGGCCGCTCGCGCCCACCCTCGACGGCTTCCGGCGGCTCTTCACCCGGCACACCGGCCTGCCGGGCCGCCATCTGACCCGGGCCGAGCTGCTGTCGACGTACCGGGTGAACGTCCGTATGGCCGACCGCTTCCGGGTGGGCCGGGTCCTCCTCGCCGGGGACGCGGCCCATGTGCACGCCATCGCGGGCGGGCTCGGGATGAACACGGGGATCCAGGACGCCTTCAACCTGGGCTGGAAGCTGGGCCAAGTGCTCGCCGGGCAGGCGGACGCGGGGCTGCTGGACACGTACGAGGAGGAGCGGCTGCCCGTCGCCGCCTGGACCCTCGACCTGACCTTCGACCGGCTGCGGGCGACCCTGGAGGCGATCCGCGAACCGGGCGGGCACCTGGGTACCGCGATGACCCCGGAGACGGCGGGACTCGGCATCGGCTACCGGTGGAGCAGCCTGGCGGGAAAGGAAGCGGACACGGAAGCCACCAGCGCGTCCAGCGCCCCGCACCCCGGCGACCGCGCCCCCGACGCCCCCTGCCGGGACGCCGCGACCGGGGAGCACACGCACCTGTACGGCACCTTCGCCGGCCCGCACACCACCGTCCTCGGCTTCGGCCCCGCGAGCGCGGCGGTGCTGCGGGAGGTGGCGGCCACGTACGGAGAGGGGCCCGGGGTCCGCGCCTGCCGCGTGTACGCCGCCCACGAGGACCCCGGCACGGCGGAGCCCGGATCGCTGATCGACGACCAGGGGCATGCGGCAGCCGCGTACGGCATCGGCGCAGGTGGAAGCGGTCTTGTCGCCATCCGGCCCGACCACCATGTGGGGATCGCGGCCCCGGCTGGCGACCCCGGTTCCGTACGGGAGTACCTGCGGCAGCTGCACGGGGCACCCGGCATGGTGGACGCGGTGCGATAAGGCTGATTGAGTGCCCGGATGGGGACTGTCCTGGGCGAGATGAGGAACGTGCGGTGGCACGAGCTGCAGCACGCGTACGGCTCCGCGTCCCAGGTTCCCGGCATGCTGTCGCGGATCGCCTGGGGTGACGGCCCGACCGCCGAGGACGCCCTGAGGGACCTGGACCAGTGGATCGGTGCCCCGGCCGTGTTCGACGCGACGGTGGCCGCGGTGCCGTTCCTGTGGGAGCTGGCGGCGACGGAGACGGTCAAGGACCGGGCGGGCGTGCTGGACCTGCTCGCCACGATCCTCGCCGCCGGCCACGCCCAGCACCCCGAGTGGACGCGCGCGGCACACGAGGCGGTGGCGGAGGGCCGCCCGACGGCTGCCCGGCTGGCCGCGGGCGCCTCGTCGGCCCAGCCCCCGGCCGTACGGGAGGCCGCCGCGCGGCTGCTGGCGGCGACGGACGAGCACGTCTGCGCGGCCTGCCTCCCCCGTACGGACTGAAGTCGGGCTGCGATCACCGGCGGACCACCGGGCGGCCCCAAGTGGCTTACAGCCAAGGAGAGTTCAAGAGTTCGCCAAGACTTGGCCGACGCGAAAGACCGGTAACGACAACGGAGTTACCGTCCGTGCGTGAAAACGACCCCACATGATCAAACCCGGGTGGCCACCAGCCGCCGCGCCCTGCTCCGCGCCTCCGTGGCCACCGCCGCGGTGGCCGCCGGAACCGGCCTCGTCACCGGCGCCTCCCCGGCCGGAGCCACCGCCCTCAGACGTCCTTCCCCCAGACCCGACACCCCCGCCGCCGCGCTGGCGGAGCTCTCGACGGGCAACCGGCGGTGGCGCACCCTGCACCAGCGGCACCCGCACGAGGCGCGCCCGCTGCGCCAGTCGCTGGTCTCCGGCCAGCACCCGTTCGCCCTCATCCTCGGCTGCATCGATTCCCGCGTACCGCCGGAGCTGGTCTTCGACCAGGGGCTCGGCGACCTCATGACCGTGCGCTCGGCCGGCGAGGTCCTCGACGAGGCCGTTCTCGGAAGCATCGCCTACGGCGTCCTGGAGCTCGGCATCCCCCTGGTCGTGGTCCTGGGCCACCAGGCGTGCGGGGCGGTCGCCGCCGCCGTGGAGGCGGAGGAGACGGGGGCGGAGTTGCCCGCCCACATCCAGTACATAGCCGACCAGATCAAGCCCGCGATCGACCACACCCACCACGGCGCCGCACGGGTGGACGCGACGATCGACGCGCAGGTGCGGCTGGTCCGCTCGCGGCTGTCGCGGGAGGCCGATCTCGCCGCCAAGGTGAACGCGGGAAAGCTGGCGATCGTCGGCGCCCGCTACGAACTGAGCACGCAGTTGGTGCACCGGGTGAGGTGACCGGGCGCACCAAGCCCCTCGGGGCAGCTCAGCTCAGTTCGGCCACCACCCGGTCCATGACGCCCTTCCAGTACGTACGCCGCTCCTCCCGCTCCTCCGCGCTCGCCAGCCGCTCCTGGTGGAAGCGGAGCACGGCCCGGCCCTCGCTGCTGCCGGGTGACACGGCGACCTGAACCGTGGACGTGCCGTGGGTGAGGCGGACGCGGTCGCCCGGGCGGTAGCTGCGGATCTCGCCCTCGACCCCGTCCGCCGTACGGTACGGAGCGCCCTTCTCCGTCGGGAGCGGCCCCTCGGCGCGGAGCCAGAGCGCGACGCCCTCCGGTCCGGTGATGAACTCCCATACGGCCTGCGGCGGTTGCTGGATCGTGCGGGAGACACCGATCTCCCAGCCCGCGTCCTGAGTGAGTCCGGTAGGCATGGCACACCCCTTCAGTCAGTGGTCAGCTTCGGTCAGCCAGTCGTCAGCTTCCGTCAGTGGTCAGCCGGGCGCGGTGAGCACGGACCTTGTGGCGGTTTCCGCACCGCTCCATCGAGCACCACCGCCGCCTGCCGGGCCGCGAGGTGTCGACGAACAGCAGGCGGCAGTCGTCGGCGCCGCACGTACGGACCCGGTGGGCGTACGCCCCCGTGAACAGGTCGACGGCGTCCCGCGCGACGGTGGAGAGCAGCGCGGTCCCGGTCGCCCCCGCCGCCCACTCCCGCGCCCCCTCGGCGGTCAGCCGGGCGGTCAGGGGCGGGTGCGCCGCCGCGTCGTTCACGGTGGCGAGGTCGTCCGGCGCGGCCGACAGCCCGGCCACCCGGGCCTCCGCCAGCCGCCAGAGCGCATCGCGCAGGAGGCGCGAGGCCGCCACCTCGGCCGGGCTCACGGCAAGGTCCAGCCCGCCGGGCAGCCGGCTCTCCCCCGCCCAGCGCACCACGTCATCGGGGCCGTGCAGCACCTCGAAGTACGCGAGGGGCCCGGGTCCACCGGTCGGCAGGAGCTCCAGACACAGGGCACCCGGGTCGAACCGGAACGAGCTGCCGTCCGGATGCACCAACAACATCCCGGCCGGCCCCGGCCGTCCCGGCGTGTCCATTGCGCTCGTACTCATGTAACCACTATAAACGGTTTCCATGACACGCACACTGTCCTGGAAGCTCGTCATCGACAGCGCCGACCCGCACGCCCAGGCCGGATTCTGGGCCGAGGCCCTCGGCTACCTGATCGAGGACAACAGCGCCCTGGTCGAGCAGCTGCTCGCCGCCGGAGCCATCCCCGGGCCCATCACCACCCACGCCCACGGCCGCCGCGCCTGGCGCGACCTCGCGGCAGCCCGGCACCCGGACGACCCGTACGACGAGACGAGCGGTACGGGGCTGGGGCGGCGGCTGCTGTTCCAGCGCGTCCCGGAACCGAAGACGGTCAAGAACCGCCTCCACATCGACGTACACACGGCCCCCGGCGAGCGCGACGCGCAGGCGGAACGGCTGGTGGCGCTGGGCGCGCGCATCCTGCGCGCGGTAGACGAGCCGGGCGGGAGCTGGCTCGTACTCGCAGATCCTGAGGGCAACGAGTTCTGCGTGAACTAATAGAGGTCACGCGTGACCTATTAAGACCCCCCTTAAGCCCCTTCCCGACTGCGACCGACCAGGAGAGCACTCTCATGAAGATCCACCTGACCAGCGTCTTCGTCGACGACCAGGAAAAGGCGCTGCGCTTCTACACGGGCGTTCTGGGGTTCGTGACGAAGCACGACGTGCCGATGGGCGGCCCGGACCGCTGGCTGACCGTCGTCTCGCCGGAGGACCCCGACGGCACCGAACTCCTGCTGGAGCCGGACCGCCACCGCGCGGTCGGCCCGTACAAGACGGCCCTCGTCGAGGACGGCATCCCGGCCGCCGCCTTCGCCGTGGACGACGTACGGGCGGAGTTCGACCGGCTGCGGGGGCTCGGGGTGCGGTTCACGCAGGAGCCGCTGGAGATGGGCCCGGTGACGACGGCGATCCTGGACGACACGTGCGGCAACCTGATCCAGATCGCGCAGGCCGGCTAACCGGAAGGCGTCACGCCCGCGCCGCCCTCATCAGCTTCCCCCTCCCTCCCACCCTCGCCGGCACCTTTGCCCCCTCCACCCCCGCCGCCCCGCTCCCGCTCCACCTCCTCCCGCATCCGCTCCGCCATCAGGTCCGCGAGGGGATCGGTCACGTCCCAGGAGTGCGGGGCGGTGTGGCGGTCGAACAGGACGCACACCTCCCGCTCATCGGTGGCCAGCGTGCGCATGACGGCGGGGCACGGGGGCAGTTCGGCGAACCGGAAGCTGCGGCGCATCCCGGTGTCGGTGTCCGTGTCGGTCCAGAACATCCACAGGTCCCGCGAGGCGGCCATCTCGCCCGCCCAGAGCTGTGCGGCGTGCTCGGTCTTCTCGTCGTGCTCGCCCAGTTCGCACAGCAGCATGTCTTCCAGCTCGGGCAGTTCCGGTACTCCGGGCACGGCCGGGGACGGAGTCGGCCCCGGTTCGGCGTTCATGGCGGTGAGCACGACGAGCGTGCCCATCTCGGGGACTTCGGCGAAGGCGGTGCACTGCAACACGGCGATGATCCTTGGTGGTTGAGGAGGGGGAAGGGTTCTCCAGCTACGGGCTACCGGCCACCGGCCACCGGACGGACGACGAGCCCGTACCAGGCCAGGGCGTCGCGGGCGACGAACTCGTACGGCAGCCCGTCCGCGAGCCGCAGCAGCGCGTAGTCGTGCTCGCGCCAGCTGCCCGCCCAGGCGCGGAGTTCGGCCGGTGCGTCGTGCGGAGCGCGGGCGACCGGGTGCAGGGCGCCCGCCGGCACCCAGGGGGCGTACGGGTCGGGGTCCAGCGCGTCCGCGAACCGCCGCGCCTGCCGCCGCAGCCACCGGAGCGCGAGCCGCCGGGTCGGAGCGGTGACCCCGCCGAGCCGTACGGACCTGGCGGCGTCGCCCGCACGGCTCTCGGCGACGTACCAACGGGCGGGCGCCTGGGCGGGGTTCACAGCACTTCTCCCCGGCTGCGGGCGTTGAGGCGAGCGGTACGGGCGCGGAGCTGTTCCATGAGGAGCGCGGGGCGTACGTAGCGGGGCTCCACCTCCCACTCGATGCCGCCGCCCACAGGGCGAAGCGACCAGTAGAAGCCGGCGACCCCCCGGAACTCCCCCACGCGGTCCCCACGGGTGGTGTCCACCAGGAGAGTTCCAGGGTCAGGGACGCGCGGGCACCGCTCGTGATTCGGGCATACGTTCTCGCCGTACACCTATAGCTCCTCTCTGTAGCCATACGACTACCGGGGAGGCTCAGCGTGACCTACCGTCGAAGTGTCTTCAACATGGCGGTTCGGGAGGGCACGTTCGTGTATCGCAAGGAACTGAATGCCGAGGCCAGCCCGCAGGCGGCGTACGGTGCGCGTCTGCGCAAGTTACGGGACGCCCGGGGCTGGACGCAGGACGAGCTGGGCGACAAGTCCGGTTGCAGCGGCAGGCATATCTCGGCGATGGAAACTGGCCGCAAATCCGCAACCCTGCCCTTCTCCCGGAGAGCCGATCAGATCTTCGGCCTGGTCGGCAGCCCCGAGTCCTTCGAGCGCGAATGGCGGGAGATCAAGCACGGCAGTCTGCTGGCGGGATTCCCTGAATTCCTCGGCCTGGAGCGCCGGGCGGCGGAGATCAGGCTGTACGAGGTCGGTGTCATGCCGGGCCTGCTCCAGACCCCGGAGTACGCGACGGTCCTCGCGGAGAGCGCAGTCCGGCGCGGAACCATCACGCCCGAGCAAGCCCAGGAGCGGGTCGCGGTCACCGCACAACGACAGGCGGCCGTCCTCGCTGGCCGGGAGACGATGGTTTTCGCGATGCTGGACGAGAGCTGTCTGCGTCGCCCCATCGGAGGACCGGAGGTCATGAAGTCGCAGTTCGACCGCCTCATCGACTTCGCCGAACTGCCCAACACGATCCTGCAGGTGGTCCCGTTCGACCTGGGAGAACTCCGCCCGTTCGACCTGCCGGTCTACATCCTGACGATGGTGGACCGCTCGATCATGTCGTACGCCGAATCCGCACAACAGGGCTATGTGGAACGGGAAACGACCGGTGTACTGCCCCTGCTCTCGGACTACCATCGGATGCAGGCGGTAGCTCCCTCGCAGGCGGCCTCCGTTGACATCGTCAAGCAGTTGCGAAAGGGCACCCCGTGACAACCGAGACCCCCCGCTGGTTCACGTCCTCGTACAGCAACAACGGCGGCGCGTGCATCGAGGTCGCCACCAACCTGGCCGCCCCGCACGGGATCGTCCCCGTCCGCGACTCCAAGAACGACACCACCACCGGCCCGGTCCTCACCGTCCCCGCCACCGCGTTCACCACGTTCGTCGCGGGCGTCCGCGCCGGGGAGTTCGGCGCGGTCTGAAAAGCCGCCCGGCCGCGCGCAGGCGGCCTGGGCAGGGAAGCCCCACCGCAGGTGTGCGGTGGGGCTTCTTCATGGATACCCTCGCCGCCTGCGTCGAGAAGGCCGTGGACCTCGACGGGGTGCTGGTGATCGCGCACTCCGAGAAGGGAGACGCCGCACCCACGTAGAAGCGGACCTACGGCCACCACCCCGCACCGGTGAGCCATTTGCGGTCCTCCTTCGACCGGGCGACGCGGGATCGACCATCGCATCCGACCCCATCACCGCCACCGGGCCGGCCCTGGCCCCGTTACCGAAGGAGTACCGGCGCGGGCGTCGGACCCTGATTCGCACCGACCCCACCGGCGGCACCCACACCTTCCTCGCCTGGCTCGCACAGCGCGGGAGGCGTAGGTCCCACACCGCGTCGTCGCCGAAGGTGCGGGGTTGACCGAGCGTGATGTTCTCGCGGGCAGCCCCTTTTCTAGGGCCACCACTTCCAGCGCCTTGCCGTTCGCCAAGACAGTGCACCGAACTGCACGACGCCTTCATTTGCCTCGCCAGCAGCCTCTCCTCCTGGAGCCGGCTCAAGAAGGGTCCAACCATGATCGGATTGCGAGCTCCCACAGAGGGCCTGAATCCCGGAAGTGGAGTGGATGACACCATTTACGAACGAGGATTCGGCCAAAATAAACGCAAGGGGCAGATGGTCGATCACTCGCTTGCGCAATGGGAAGACTATGCGAAGTTCGGCGACGAAAATCCTTGCAGGGGCAGGAAGTTGCTACGATCCTTGTGCGTCGTGCTGTCTGAAACTGAGCGTTGTCGAAATGCTCCGCAACGTGATGCCATCCGATCTTGCAAGCACCTGGGGGGGGGGAAATTTCTGCCGGTACGGACGAGGCGTTCGTGCTTGCGCAACGCGGCTTGCCTGACGGCGTGATCCCGAGGTGCCTGTGTACGCGCAATGTCGGGATTCACGAGAAGGAGAGCACGTGAGAATCAAGAAGGCTATCGCTTCCGTCATGCTCGTCGGCTCCGCCCTGATGGTCACCCCCGTGGCCAACGCGGCGATAAGCGACTGCAACAACAACAACATGTGCATGTGGGGCAACAACGACTACCAGTGGATGATCGGCGAGCGAGCCCACGGCAGCGCCACGCTCGTCAATCTGAGCGGCGACAACGACAATGCGATGGACTCCTGGTCCAACGAGTCGGGCACCCACTCGGGCTGTATGTACGGCGCCTTCAACGGCACCGGCGACAGGCAGGGCATGGCCCCGGAAGCCAATGACAACAACGTTTCGCCGCTGAACAGCGACGAGGTCAGCTCGTGGCGAACCAGGTACGGCTGCTAAACCGCTCAGAGAGAGCAGAAGGGCTGACGAAATGACCGGAGCACCGCTCATCCAAACGCGCGACTTGTGTAAAGCCTACCGATCGGCAGTGGAAACGGTGTGGGCTGCACAGGAGGTGAACTTCGCCGCAGGCGCGGGCGAGTTCGTCTGCGTATACGGGGCGAGCGGCTCCGGGAAGTCGACCCTGCTGAACCTGCTGGCCGGCCTGGATGTCGCCGACACCGGTGACATCCAGGTCGCCGGTGTCAACGTCAGTGCGGCGGATGAGGCCCAGCGCGCGCGGCTGCGGTTGGATGCCGTCGGAGTGGTCTTCCAGCACCACCAGTTGGTGGAGGAGTTCACCGCCGCCGAGAACGTTGCGTTGCCGCTGGAGGCGCGCGGGGAAACGTCCTCTGCTGCCCGTGCGGAGGCTGTCGCCCAATTGGCCCGCGTGGGCCTGGCCGGGCTGGAGGACCGACTTCCAGGTCAGCTGTCCGGCGGCCAGCGGCAGCGGGTGGGTATTGCCCGCGCGCTGGCCGGTGACCGCGCCGTGCTCCTGGCGGACGAGCCGACAGGAGCGCTGGATTCGGCCGCCACGAGGGAAATGTTCACGCTGCTGCGGAAGTTGTGCGACGAGGGGGTGCTGGCAGTGGTGTGCTCCCATGACCCCCG
This sequence comes from Streptomyces cyaneofuscatus, assembly GCF_033109485.1. Classification (NCBI taxonomy): domain Bacteria; kingdom Bacillati; phylum Actinomycetota; class Actinomycetes; order Kitasatosporales; family Streptomycetaceae; genus Streptomyces; species Streptomyces cyaneofuscatus. Next base: position 3,217,518 of record NZ_CP137002.1, read on the forward strand.
CTGCCGGGAGTTCGCCGACTCGGTTTATGAGGTCGTCGACGGCCGCCTGGAACAGCGCTGATGGCGCGGCAGCCGAAGCAGGCTGACAAGGGCAATTCGGTCCTGCCGCAGCCACGGCTCGCGGTACGACTGGCATGGCGGCTGGGCCGGCGCCAGGGCCAATGGATCGGTGCCTCTTCAACGGTGTTCGTGGCGGGTCTGTTCACGATGGCCATGTTCATCGCGTTGTCGACTCTGTCACTCTCAGGTGCTCAGGAGGCCGATCGCGACCTGGGCCGTTTCGGCGCTCTCGCAAGCGCCGAGATGACGATTCCCCCCGGCAGCGAGACGCCGGCCCCGGCCATGGCCCGGGCGGCGCAGCAGGCCGGTGCGAACGAGTCCGCCGCCTTCCTCACCGCGCTCGACGTGCAACTCGCCGTTACTCCGGCACGGAACGTGACGCTGCTGGAGGGGCAGTGGAAGCCCAACCCGTACCCGGACGTGTACGAGTTGACGGCCGGGCGCTGGCCGCAACAGCCGGGCGAGGTCGTTGTGACCGACCCAGCGGATGTCAAAGCCGCAGCGGGCCAGACGCTCACCGTGCTGGGTGACGTTCGGCTCCGCGTGGTGGGCGTCGCGGACAACCACTACGCGAAAACCTCGGCCCTGCTCGCCGCGCCGGGCACATGGAGCAGCCTGGACCGGAAAGTAGCTGAGGGCTATCCCTCCCTGGCCGCGCAGCCGTACCTGCTGTGGACCGGGGGTCCGGAACAAGCCGTCATGGACGCGGTGACAAAGGCGCTCACGTCGTACAGCGATGGCTCCAGCTCGCAGGAGGCCAAGGGCGGACCGGAGCTTCTGCCCGTCCCGCCGACCCTTCGGGCACAGCTGGAGACCAGAGCAGCCGATTACTGGATCGAGAAGTCTCCCGCCGGATACGCCATCCCCGCCGTTCTGGTCCCCATCGGCGCCGTGCTGCTGATGTTCGGGCTCGTCGACCGACGCCTGCGGCGCACCACGGAGACCATGGTGTCCTTGGGGCTGCGACCCGCCACCACGGTAGCGGCCGTGAGCCTGGCCTGCGTGGCATGGTGCCTGGCGGCAGCTACCGCCGGTGCCGCTGCCGGAGCCGCCACCGGCTGGGCCCTACGACCTCTCCTCGCGTACCTGCAAGACCGGCCGGTGGGGGATGTCGAAGGAGTGACAGACGCTGCTGCGCAGCTCCTCGCCCTGGTCGCGGCAACCGGAGTGCTGACCGGCGCGGGGCTGCTTCTGGCCCGCCGGACCCGCAGTGAGCAGCCTCTCCCCACCACCACCTCACCGGCACACCAGCCGCGCGCGAAGAATCCCGGCAAGAAGAGTGTTGCGACGGTTGTCCGCGATGTTCGCCAGCTGGCCGCGCTGGGCGTCTGGTGCGTCTGCGTGGTCTACACGGCGACACGCCTCGACACCCCGTCCGAGGGCATGTTCCTGACCGCCCTGATCACGGCCGCGGTGGTGCTGACGTTGCCGGAGTTCTTCGGATTCGCGACCCGCCTGCTCACGGAGCATGACGCCCGCCGCAGGCTGGCCCGCCGTCAACTGCAGGCCGACCGAAGGCGGGCACAGGCCGCCCTCGCCGTCCTTACTGTGATCATCGGCGCCAGCCTGGGCATGCTCGCCCTTCTCGACACCCTGATCCGCAGCAGTGAGAACACCGTGCAACCGGAGGTTCTGCCCGGCCAGGTACTCCTGGCGCACCGGGCCAGCAGCGCCTTCGCACCACCCGAGCGGATGCTCGCCGTGCTCAAGGAGAGCAAAGTTCTCGAAGGCCTTCCTCAGGTGGAACTCCACCGCCTCTCGAAGGAGACCGTGGACGAGACCGGCCCCGTCCCCAGCACAACTCGCCAAGGCAACGAAGGCGGCATCCTGGCCGTCGACTCACCCGACGACGTTCTCGTTCTGACCGGCCGCCCCCTCACCGCCGACCAGCGGGCGCTGCTCGACCGCGGCGGCCTCCTCGTCTGGGCGGACCGCGACAACGCCCCGCCCCCCGAAGGACAGCCGACCCGACTTGTGGTGGCCGAGGACGACCGCATCCTCACCGAAACCCCTCCCATGCCCGCCAAGCCACTGGAACTGGCACGCACGGGCTGGCGCGCCGGCACGGACGGAATCCTTCTCGTCGACACCGCCCGCCGCCTTGGCCTCCCCATCGCCGCGCGGGGCCCGATCATGGTCGCCGACGCCGACGACGGCCAGGACGCGCGCGTGCAACAGATTCTCCAGGACCACGCGATCGACGCACGCGCCGCCTACATCTATGTCGAGCCAGAACCACCGGTCCCGGATACAGCGCTGTACGTCTCCGCTGCGGCCTTGGCCCTGCTTGCGCTCTTCACCGTCCTCACTGCGCTCCGCGGCCAGACCCGGGCACTGAAGACCTACGTCGACAGCCTCATCGCGCTGGGCATCCCGCCATCCTGGGGCCGCCACATCATCCTCTGGCAGTACGCCCTCCTTCTCGGAACCGCCACTCTCCTCGGGCTCTTCATCGCCATCGTCCCGACCGTGGCTCTGGCCACCCAGATCCCCGACTTCGAGCTCAGCATTCCCTGGGGACAGATGAGCCTGCTCCTCGCCACTCTCGCCCTGGCCTCCGCACTCGCCGCAACCCGATCGACGCTCGCCCTACGCCGGTAGGGGGTAGCAAGTGCCGGGAGCCGCAGCTCCCACGGACACAACCGACCAGCGACGAAAGGGCACGCCGTGACGAAGCCGAACGAGACCGAACCCGAGGCCGAGACCCCCCGCTGGTTCACGTCCTCGTACAGCGAAAACGGCGGCCAGTGCGTCGAGGTCGCCACCAACCTGGCCGCCCCGCACGGGATCGTCCCCGTCCGCGACTCCAAGAACGACACCACCACCGGCCCGGTCCTCACCGTCCCCGCCACCGCCTTCACCACGTTCGTCGCGGGCGTCCGCGCCGGGGAGTTCGGCGGCGCGTGAGCGACGGAGCCCCGGTGCACGGCGACCCACCGCCCCACCTGGACGAACACGCCACCGTCATCGCCGCCGAGGCCGACGACGTCTGGCGCGGGCTGTGCGGCGAGCTGGAGCGGTCCTTCTCTCGGGTGCCCGCCGCCGTCTACGCGCGGCTGGTCGGGGCCGACGACGCCCGGTCGGCAGGGCCGCGTCCGCTCGCCGCGGGGTCGGCGTTCCCCGGGTTCCGGGTGCTCGTCGCCTCGCCGGGGGAGCAGTTGACCCTCCAGGGGCGTCATCGGTTCTCGTCCTACCTGCTGATCTTCCGGCTCGAACCCGACGGGCCGGGCCGCACCCGCCTGCGGGCCGAGAGCCGGGCCGCGTTTCCCGGGCGGGCGGGGCGTGCCTACCGGCTGCTCGTCTTCGGGTCGGGCGGGCACGCGGTTGGTGTGCGGCGGCTGCTGGCGGCGGTTCGGCGTGCGAGCGAGCGCCCGGGCTGAGCCGTTCCCGGCGGCTCTCCCCCGTACGCGTACCGCCTGCCGTCCACGGCCTGCCGGGCCCGCACGCGTACCGCCTACCCGATCCTCCCCTCCCGCGCAAGCGGCCGTCCGGGCCCTTCTAGGCTGTGGCCCATGCCCACGCCACCCGCATATGCCCTCGTCGCCACCGACCTGGACGGCACCCTGCTGCGCCCGGACGACACCGTCAGCGCCCGCTCCCGCGCCGCGCTCGCCCTCGCCGGCTCCGCCGGGGCCCGGCACCTCATCGTCACCGGGCGACCCGTCCCCGGGATACGGGCGCTCCTCGCCGACCTGGCGTACACCGGGCTCGTCGTGTGCGGCCAGGGCACGCAGCTGTACGACGCCGACAGCGCGCGGCTCCTGCGCTCGGTCACCCTGGACCGGGAGGCCGCCGACACCGCGCTCGGCAAGCTGGAGGCGGAGGTCGGGGCGGTGTTCGCGGCCGTGGACCAGGACGGGGTCGACGGCGTCACCCTGATCGAGAACGGCTACCGGATGCCGAATCCGACGCTCCCCGCCCTCCGCGTGGACTCCCGGGACGCGCTGTGGGAGCGGCCGGTCATCAAGGTGCTGGTCCGCCACCCGGAGCTCGGCGACGACGCGCTGGCGGCCGCCGCGCGCGGGGCGGTGGGCGACCTGGCGAGCGTCAGCATGGCGGGGCCCGGCACGGTCGAGCTGGCTCCGTACGGGGTGGACAAGGGCACCGGGATCGCGGCGGCGGCCGAGCTGCTGGGGATCGGGGCGGAGGGGACGGTCGCGTTCGGGGACATGCCCAACGACCTGCCGATGTTCCGCCGTTCCGGCCACCGCGTGGCCATGGGCAACGCGCATCCGGAACTGCGGGCGGCGGCGGACGAAGTGACGTCGACGAACGCGGAGGACGGGGTGGCGGAGGTGCTGGAGCGGCTGTTCGGCTGAGCGGCCGGGCCGGCAGTCGGCCGGGCGGGCGCCCCCCCTCAGCCGCCTAGGGCGCGCCCGGCCTCCACATGGGCCGCTATCCGCGCGATGGTCCGGGCGTTGTCCTCGTACAGGTGCGCCTGCATGCCCAGCGCCCTGGCCGCCTCGACATTGATCACGACGTCGTCCACGAAGAGGCAGTCCTCGGGGCGTACGCCCAAGGCCGCGCAGGCTGCCTCGAAGGCGCGCGGGTCGGGTTTGCTGATGCCGATCTCGTGCGAGTAGACGATCTCGTCCACCAGTTCGTCGAAGCGGTACAGCGCCGTCTCCCGCTCCCGCGCGCCGACGAAGCTGTTGCTCAGGATGCCCAGCCGGCAGCGTCGTCGTATCCCCCGCAGGTAGGCCATGAGCTCCTCGTTCGGGGTACCCAGGTACTCAGCCCACAGGTCCCCCATGAACGCTTCGAGCCGTACCGCGTCGAGCGCCAGGCGTGCCGCCACCTGCTCCCGCACCTCTGGTTCGCCGATGCTGCCGACGCTCCCGGCCTCCCACACGTCACGCAGGCGCTCGTCCACGGTGCCGGGCGCCAAATCCCGCTGTTTTTCCCACCGTTGAACCCAGCCGGTGTCCGGCGTGAGCTCCAGTACGCCCCCGATGTCGAGGATGACGCAGGCTGCCGTCATACGAATCCCCCTCCGCCGCCAGCGTACGGCGCAGTTCCCTCCGATCAGCCCGTCAGTGCGCTCCGCCACCCGGAAGGTCCTGTTCCGTCCACAGCACCTTGCCGTCCGGGCCGTGCCGGGCTCCCCAGTGGGCGGCGAGGCGGGAGACGATGAACAGGCCCCGGCCGCCCTCGTCGACCGTGCGGGCGTGGCGCAGGTGCGGGGAGGCCGTCGAGCCGTCGTGGACCTCGCAGGTGAGGCTGGTGTCCAGCAGGAGGCGCAGGCGCAGCGGCGGGGTTCCGTAGCGGACGGCGTTGGTGACCAGTTCGCTGACGATCAGTTCGGTCGCGTCGACGGTGTCCTCGTCGAGCCCCCAGCCCTGGAGCCGGTCGCGGACGAGCAGGCGCGCGGTGGCGGGGGTGGTGCGTTCCTGGGCAAGGTCCCAGGTGGCGACCCGGTGGTCGGAGACCGTACCCGTACGGGCCAGGAGCAGCGCCGCCCCGGCGGAGCGGGTGTCGTCGGGGAGGGCGTACACGATGTCGTCGCCGAGTTGCTGGAGGCTGCGGCCGGGGCGGGCCAGGGTCCGGGTGATGCGTTCCTCGGCGTGCTCGTCGGCGAGCAGTTCGGCCGTGCAGAACGCGAGGAGGCTGCCCTCCTCCAGGGTGACGGTGGTGGGGGCGAAGAGGGCGCTGTCGTCGGCGAAGAGGCCGGGGCCCTCGGGAGCGTCGACGGTGATCCGCTGTCCGTCGGGGCCGACGATCAGGGGCGCGGGGTGCCCGGCCCGGGCGACCGTGCAGGTCCGGGTGAACGGGTCGTAGACCCCGTACACGCATCCCGCCCGCAGCTCCTCGCCGTGGAGGGAGTCGCTCGGGGGCAGGGCCGCGCGTTCGTGGGCGAGGCGGTCGGCGGTCTCCTTGAGGCGGGCCAGTACCTCCTCCGGCTCCAGGTCGAGGCCGGCGAGTGCCTGGACGACGGTACGGAGCTGGCCCATGGCGATCGCCGACTGGAGCCCCTCCCCCGCGACCCCGCCGACGACGAGTGCCGTACGGGCCCCGGAGAGCGCGATCGTGTCGAACCAGCAGCCGCTGTCCCGGCCGGGGAGGAGCACGTGGGCGGTCTCCACGGCGGCCTGGTGGCGTTCGGCCTGCGGGAGGAGGCGGCGCTGGACGGTGGAGGCGATGACATGCTCGCGCTCGTACCGGCGGGCGTTGTCGATGGCGAGGGCCGCGCGGGTGGCCGCCGTACCGGCCAGGGAGACGTCCTCCTCGTCGAACGGCTCGGCGGCCCCGCAGCGATAGAGGCTGACCAGCCCGAGGACCGCTCCCCGCAAGGTGAGGGGCACGACGATGAGCGAGTGCGCGCCGGTCTCCGCGAGGGCGTGGATGCTTTCCGGGTCGGGGTCGAGCCACGGGGTGTCGGCGGTGAGCGGGACGAGCCGGGGGCGCAGGTCCGTGACGGCGCGTGCGTACGGCGTACGAGGAGGGAGGCGGCGGGTTCCGCCGACCGGGCGGGTCCGGCCCGGCTCGTCGCCCCGGACGGTGTCGCAGCGGCCACTCCCCGCGCAGCGCAGCGAAGTCTCGGGCGGCAGGGGGCCCACGGGCGGGTCGGCCCCGCGCAGGACCTCGTCCACCACCTCGATGACGGCGAGGTCGGCGAAGCCCGGCACCAGCGCGTCGATGAAGGCCCGGCAGGTGGTGGCCACGTCCAGCGACCCGCCGACCGCGTCGCGCACGGCGGCCAGCGCAGTCTCCCGGGCCCGGGCCCGCTCCCGCTCGGTGACGTCGACGACCGCGCTCAGCAGCCCGAGCGCGGGGCCGTCGGGGCCGTCCGGGCCGTCGAGGCGGTAGGCGGAGACCAGGAAGGTCCGGTCGCCGGGGATGCGGCGGAGCCGGCCGCGTACGAGATGCTCGCGTACGGGCCCCTCACCTGCGAGGACACGTTCGAGGAGCTGTTCGGACCCCTGCGGATCGTCGAGCCGGAAGGCCTCGGTGAAGGGGAGCCCGATGTACTCCTCGGTCCCGACGCCCTCGACGAGGGAGTTGGCGCGGACGAGCCTGAGCTGCGGGTCGAGCACGAGGAGGCCTACGGCGGACTGGGCGAAGAGGCTCTTCAGCAGGGCCTCGTCCAGGCCGCCCGGAGGGGTTCCGGACCCGGCCGGGGTCTCGGCGTACGACACGGCTCCACCTGCCCCTCAGGCTCCGGCACACCGCTGCCCCGGAGCACCGGCACGTGCCGGACCAGCATCACCCGGCCCGGCTGGAGCGGCCACCGGGGGAGCGGCGGGGGTGTGACGGGGGCCGTCCACGTCGAGGAACAGCAGCGGCAGGCTCACCGCCTCCCTCCCCGGCCCTCTGCCTCCACTATGACCAGCGTGCCGCTGCTGCCGGGGCGTACCGCGTGGGCGGTGTCCGCCGCCACCACGTACATCTCGCCCGGGCCCACCGTCACCGCCTCGCCGTTCACAGCCAGTTCGAGCGTCCCGTCGAGCACCAGCAGCGCCTCGGGCTCCGCGTGCCATTCCTCCTCCACCGGCAGTTCGTCCATGCGCAGGACCTTCACCGCGGCCGTCCCCACCCGGCCGAGCACCCGCGAACTCCACGCCCGGGGCAGGGCCGTCGCCGCTTCCGACACCTTGACCACGCTCATCGCACACACCTCCCGGCGGACCTCCTCGCAGCTCACGAAAGGGTCCGCGCATCTGGATCAACGGATGCCAGGACGCTATCCGGGGCGGGGCAGTGGGTGGTCGACCGTTCGGCAAAGACTCGCGCCTGGCCCGGGCCTGCCGCTGCGCCATACTGAACCGCCGGAGCACGAGGGGGGCTTACAGCGCATGGAGTCGGAGTACGGGGCGGACGGCCGCAGGCTGCCGGAACGTATCGGCGGGTACGCCGTGGAACGGGAGTTGGGCGCCGGCGGCATGGGCACCGTGTATCTGGCGCGTTCGCGCGGCGGGCGGGCGGTGGCCGTGAAGGTGGCGCGCCCGGAGCTCGCGAGCGACCCGCACTTCCGTGAGCGGTTCCGCGCCGAGGTCGCGGCGGCGCGCAGCGTGGGCGGCTTCCACACCGCCCCCGTGGTGGACGCGGACCCGGCGGCTCCGGCGCCCTGGCTGGCCACGGCGTACGTTCCCGGGCCCACGCTCGCCGCGCTGCTGGAGGCCGAGGGGCCGATGGACGAGGCGCGGCTGCGGCAGCTGGGGGCGGCGCTCGCCGAGGCGCTGGCGGCGATTCACGGCTGCGGGCTGGTCCACCGCGATCTGAAGCCCGGCAACATCATCATGGCCCCGGACGGGCCTCGGGTCCTGGACTTCGGGATCGCGCGGGCCCTGGAATCGACCCGCCTCACGGCCACCGGCACGGCCTTCGGGACGCCGGGGTTCCTGGCGCCCGAGCAGGCGCAGGGCCTGGAGGTCGGGGGCGCGGCCGACGTGTTCGCGCTGGGCGCGGTGCTCGTCGCGGCGGCGGGCGGCAGTGCGTTCGGGGCGGGGACGCCGATGGGCCTGATGTACCGGTCGGTGCACGAGCCGCCGGACCTCGCCGCGGTGCCGGAGGGCCTGCGGCCGGTCCTGACGGCGTGCCTGGCGAAGGAGCCGGACCGGCGGCCCACACCGGCTGAGCTGTTGGACCTGTTCGCACCGGACACCGTCCCGTACCCGGTGCCGTACCCGCCCACCGTGGTGCATTCCCCCGTGGCGCCCCCCTTGGTGGCGGCACCCCAGCCTCCGCCTCCGCCGCCTTCGTACGCGCCGTCCAACGCCCTCCTGCCGCACCAGGCCCCGACGGAGACCGCGTTGACGGTCGACGCACGGGGCCAGGGGCCGGGCCATGGACCGGGCGAGGGACCGGGCGACGCCGACCTGACGTTCGTGGCGGTCGGCCCGGGGAGTTCCCTCCTCGTCGACTCGGGGGGCGTCACCCTCGGCCCGGCGGGCGCGGAGGAGCAGTACACCTGGGCCGAGATCCGCACCGTCTGGTACGCGGCCGAGGGCCCCAAGCACCTCAGGGTCGTCGTCCATCCGCACCACGGCGCGCCCTATCCCTGCCTGCTCGCGGCCCGCAAGCGGGCCCGTCTCCAGGAGTGGCTGGAGGATCTGCCGCTGATCCTGGAGTGCTTCACGTAGACCGAGCGCCCCCCTGGAAGCTGTCAGCCGGCGGTCTCGCGTACGGCGTCCTCGATCAGATCGACCACGGCTTGCGGCTGGGAGGCCAGGGAGGCGTGGCTCGCGTCGAGCTCGACGGTCCGGCGGGGGTTCATCCGCTGGGCCATGCGGCGTTCGTTGTCGGGGTGGATCATGCGGTCCTGGGTGGAGACCTGGTACCAGGTGGGCTTGTTCCGCCAGGCCGGGGCGGTGACGTTGTCGCCGAAGGTGGAGCCGAGCGGCGCCTTCTGGGTGACGGCCATGACCAGGGCCTCGTCGGCGGACAGGTCCTGGCAGAAGCTCTCGCGGAACTTGTCCTGCGCGATCCAGAGGTAGCCGTCGGAGTCGGGGGCGATGTTGTCGAAGGCGGCGGGCGGGTTCTCCTGGCTGATCTGCCCCGGGCTCTCGCCGGCGTCGGGGGCGAAGGCGGCGATGTAGACGAGGGCGGTGACGTCGGGCAGGTCGCCGGCCTCGGTGATGACGGCGCCGCCGTAGGAGTGGCCGACCAGGACGACGGGACCGTCGACCTGCTTGACCATCTTGCGGGTGCGCTCGGCGTCGTCGGCGAGCGAGGTGAGGGGGTTCTCGACGGCTCGGATCCGGTCGTACCCGCGCTTGTTCAGTTCGGTGATGACGTTCGCCCAGTGGGCGGCGCCACCCCAGAAACCATGGACGAGGACGATGGTGGGCTTGTCGGACATGATGCTCTTCCTCCCGGGGATGGTCACTGGGAGGAAGTCTTGTGCGCTGCGGCCGGGGCGGCACGGCACGGAGGCCGAAAGAGTGCCGTGCCGTCACGGTCGGTGACTCGGTCAGATGCCGAGGGTGGTGAAGAGGCGGCACCGGAAGGGCTTGGACCCTTCGGGGTCGAGACGGTTCAGGACGAGTTGGGCGACGTTCGGGTCGATCGCCAGGCCGAGATGGCCGGCGAAGTCCAGCCCGCACTTGTCCTGGAGCACGATGTTCGTCACGTTGGGCGCGGGGGCGAGCAGTCCGCTGGTGTACGGGGTGACCACCGTGTCGTAGCGGGTGACGATGGTGGTGTACGTCGGCCCGGGTACGGCGACGGGACCGTCGTTGAGCTTGGCGAGGAAGGCCGAGCCCGGCAGATAGTCCGTGCAGGCCCCGCAGCCCACACCGGTCAGCAGGCCCTGGAGCTTCAGCGCCTCGGCGAGAGTCGCGAGGCCGTTGAGGGTGGTGCCCTTGAAGTTGGAGCCGAAGCCGACGAAGTCGTCGACCTTCGCGGCGCCGCCGAGGTGCTTCATGTAGTAGGCGGGGACGGTGGTGCCCTCGGAGTGGCCGACGATGTCGACCTTCGAAGCTCCTGTCGCGGCGCGCACGCGGTCGACGAACGCGCTCAGTTCGGCGGCGCTGTCGGCCATCGGCGCGAGCCCGCCGGCGAGGCCGCCGAGCAGGGTCTTGCCGTACGTCTGCGAGTAGACGCAGTAGCCGTTCGCGCGGAGCGTCGGCGCCAGCGTCAGGAAGTTGTCCCAGTGGTTGGCGCCCATGCCGTGGACGAGCACCACGGGCTCGGGGTGTGCGGCGCTGGGGCGGCAGGACCAGTTGTTCCATCCCGAGGACGGGGCTGTGCCGGCCGGAGCTGTTCCGGCCGAGGCCGGCTCGGCCGAGGCCGTCGTCGTGAGGGTGGTCGAGGCGAGGACGGACAGCAGAAGGACCGTCAGGAACGTGCGGAGCTTTGCCATGCGGGCGACTCCCTGTTCGCGGTGGGGTTACCCGGAAGTAGAGCACGGGGCATTGTTAGGAACAAGGCATCGTTTCCAAAAAAGATGCGCGGTTCCGGACCCGGTGCCGGGAGGGCACGCCGGGGGCCTGGGAACAGGTGTGGCGGGGGCCTGGGAAAGGTGTGGCGGGGGCCTGGGCGCAGGTGTGGCGGGCCGTCAGGAAGTGGCGAGTCCCGCGCTGATGACGGTGTAGAAGCGGTCGAGTCCGGCCTGCAGGGCCGCGCGGTCGTCGGGTCGCGCGGTGTCACCGTCCAGGAGCCAGTCGGCGATGATGTCGAAGAGACCGCCGATCAGCCCCATGGCCACCACATGCGCGTGCGGGGCGACCGGGAGGCCGAGGCGCTGCCAGACGGTCTCGACGAAGGACGCCGCCCACCGGCGGTTGGTGCGGCGGTGCACCTCCGCCAGCGGGGTGACGGCACGGCCCTCGCCGAACGTCACCCGCGCCACACGTACGTCGTCCACGAAGGCGTCCGCGAAGTGTCGGATCAGCCGCCGCGCCGCCTCGGTCGCGTCCTCGTCGTCGCCCAGCGCGTCCAGCGCGGCGGTCAGCCGGCCGGTCACGTCCACGACGATCCGGTCCAGCAGCGCCAGGTACAGGTTCTCCTTGCCGGTGAACACTTCGTAGAAGCTCTTCGTCCCGACGTAGGCCCGCTTGCAGATCTGCTCGATCGAGGTGTCCTGGTACCCCTGCGCGGAGAACAGCTCCAGCGCCGCGTCCAGCAGGTCCTCACGGCGCCTCGCGCGCCGCTCCTCGGCGTCCAGACCTCGGATCCGCCGGCCTCCCGGGCCCTTGCCGTTCACCTCTGCGCCGACCACCAGCCCAACATACAGGGGGCCTCCGACAGGACAGCTCCTAGTACCCCGGCGCCCCCAGCGCGCGCAGCACATGGGCCACGAGGGCGGCGATCGTCTCCTCGTCGTGGACCGGTTTACGCAGGAGGTGGCGGTAGTAGAGGGGGCCGTACAGCATCTCCACGGCCAGCGGGAGGTTCGCGCCGGGCGGGATCTGGCCCTGGTCCTGGGCGCTGCGCAGCCGGGCCACCGCCTGCTCCACGCGCGGGTCGACCAGCTGGTCCTTCAACGCCTGCGCGAGGACGTCGTCGCGGTGGAGCTCGGAGAGGATGCCCGCGTAGGCCGGGCCGAAGGGCGGCACGGTGAGCAGCTTCACCGCGCCCGCCAGGTGGGCGCGCAGATCCGCGCCGATGTCACCGGTGTCCACGAACGGCGTGGCATCCACCAGCGCGTCCGTGAACGCCTCCAGCAGCACCGCCCCTTTTGAAGGCCACCAGCGGTAGATCGTCTTCTTGCTGACACCGGCGCGGGCCGCGATGGCCTCCACCGTGACGTGCCCGTACCCCTTCTCCGTGCAGAGGTCGAGCGCGGCCTGCAGCGTCGCGCGGCGTGATCTCTCGCTGCGGCGCAGGCTACTGGGCGGTGTGATCATTCGGTGAGCATAGGGGGGTTTCAGCCATTCCTTATTGACAGGTAGTCGTCATAGGCCGAACAATACCCAAGCGGAAACGGAACGTACCGTGTCGTGTCGTTCCCACCCTCCGCACCGTTCGTGCCGTTCGTGCCGCGACGAGCCGATCGGGGGACGGCTCGCCCGGCCGACGGCATGGACGACCGTCCACCGATCCGATCCGGCCACCGGACGACCGCTCCCGGTCCCGCCATCGGACCACCGCCCTGCCCGGCTCAGGCCGTGATGTCCTTCGCCGTGAAGCGGGCCCAGGCCGCCGAGCCGAACACCGCCGCGTACAGGCCTTGGAGTTGGAAGTTCTTGGTGAGCTCCTCCCAGTGGACCGGCTCGCGCAGGACGTCCGCGAACGACATCCAGTAGTGCGGGAACAGGTAGGGGTGGATGCCGCTCAGCTGCGGGATGCTGTCCAGGATCTGCACCGTGATCAGCAGCCCGACCGTCGCCGCCATCGCCCCGATCCCGCTGTCCGTCAGCGTCGAGACGAACAGGCCGAGCGCGGCGAACCCGACCAGGGAGGCCGCGACGACCGCCGCCGTCAGCCCGGCCCGCACCAGGCCCTCGCCGAAGCTGATCCGGGTGCCGGAGATCGTCGTGACCTCCCCCACGGGAAAGAGCAGCGCCCCGACCGCCAGCGCCGAGGCCGCCACCACGAAGGTCGCGACCAGGCAGAAGGTGAGGACCGAGGCGTATTTGGCCAGAAGTAGCCGGGTCCGGCCGGCCGGTGCGACCAACAGATAGCGCAGCGTCCCCCCGCTCGCCTCGCCCGCGATCGCGTCGCCCGCGACCACGCCGACGGCCATCGGGAGGAAGACCGGGAGCGTGGCCGCGAGGGCGGCGAAGACCAGGAAGAGCCCGTTGTTGGTGACCTGCGTCAGGAACGCCGGGCCTCCCCCGTCCGGCCCGCCCCCGGACCCCGATCCGCCCCCGCCCGTCTCGATGCGGACCGCGATCCCGATGAGTACGGGGACGGCGGCGAGCACCGCGAGGAGCGCGTAGGTGCGGTGGCGGCGGAGGGTGGTGGTGACCTCGGAGCGGAGGATTCCGAGGGTCCAGAGGGGGTTACGGGGGCTGCCAGGGTTACGGGGGCGGGGCCCGGTGTTCTCCGGAGCCGTGGGGGCCTCAGCCTGCGACATCGAATCCCTCTCCCGTGAGTGCCACGAACGCGTCCTCCAGCGACCCGCCCTCGATCCCGAACGACCGCACCCGCACCCCGCCGCCCACCAGCGCCGCGTTGAGATCCGCGAGGTCCACCGTGGCGGGCGGGGCGTCGGCGGTCAGCCGGTCGCCGTCCACGCTCAGGCCTCCGAGGCCGTGCTCCTTGAGGATGCGGGCGGCGTCGGCGGGGTCGGGGGTGGTGACCGCGAGCCTGCCGCGGGCGCTCGCGGCGAGTTCGGCGACCGGGCCCTGGGCCAGCAGCCGGCCACGGGCCATCACCGCCGCGTGCGTGCAGACCTGTTCGATCTCGTCCAGCAGGTGCGAGGAGAGGAACACCGTGGTCCCCTCGGCCGCCAGCTCCCGGACCAGGGAGCGGATCTCGCGCATGCCCTGCGGGTCGAGGCCGTTGGTCGGCTCGTCCAGGACGAGCAGGCGGCGGGGCCGGAGCAGGGCGGCGGCGAGCCCGAGGCGCTGTTTCATGCCGAGGGAGTACACCTTCGCCTTCTTGGCCGAGGCGGCGGCGAGGCCGACCCGGTCCAGGGCGTGGTCGATACGGGCCCGGCGGGTGCGCGGGTCGGCGGTGGGGTCGGCCCGGTCATACCGCAGGAGGTTGTCGCGGCCGCTCAGGTAGCCGTACAGCGCGGGCCCCTCGATCAGCGCGCCGACCTCCGGGAGGACCGTACGGGCGGCCCGGGGCATGGGGCGGCCGAGGACCGTGGCCGTGCCGGAGGTGGGGTCGATGAGGCCCATGAGCATCCGGATGGTGGTGGTCTTGCCGGAGCCGTTGGGGCCGAGGAAGCCGAAGACGCTGCCGCCGGGGACGGTGAGGCCGAGGCCGTCGACGGCGAGCCGGCCGCCCCGGAAGCGCTTGGTGAGGCCGCGGGTCTCGATGACGGGGGCGGTGGTGGACCGGGCCGCGTCCGTCGGGGCTGTCGCCGTGTCCGCGCCCTCAGCCGCCGCTGTCTCCGTCATGCCGGTCGCACCTCTCAGCACATGCGGGGGCCGGACCGCCCCGCCGCGCGGGTGCGCGACGGGGCGGAACGACCGGGTTGGTTCCCGTGAGCCCTACTTGGCGCCCAGGTGTCCCGTAGGCCCTACTTGGCGCCGTCGGCCGCCCGTACCAGCGCGTCCTTCGTCACCGCTCCGACATATACCTTGCCGTCGTCCGTCAGCAGCGCGTTGACGAGGCGGGTCTTGAAGACCGTGCCCGAGCCGAACTTCCCGGTGACCTTGTCGCCGAGCGCGTCCAGGAAGCCCTGGGCCTCGGCCGGGACATCGCCCGAGCCCGCCGTGGGCAGGCCCTTGCCGCCGGGGATCTCGATGGCGGCGATCGACGTCCAGCCCTTGCCGAGGACGTTGACGCCCTCGGCGCTCTCCAGCCCCTCCAGGCCGGGGATCTGGCCGGAGAGCTGGTCCGGGAGCGCCTTCTGCGCCTTGCCGTGCTCGTCCTTGCCGGTCTCCAGCTCGTCGGCCTCCGTCACCTTGGCGCCCTTGGGCGGGGTGAAGTCGAACGACGAGGCGGCGGGCTTCGCGAAGTCCACCTTGGTGAAGCCCGCGTCGACCACGGCCTTGCCGCCGGCCGCCGCCGCCAGCGTGAACTTCAGCGGTACGCCGTTCTCCGCGTCCACCGCGATCCGGATCGAACCGACCGTCGAGCCTTCCTGCTTCGGCTTGATGACCAGCTGGTACGCGTCGCGGCCCGCGACCTGCGCGGTGCCGTCCACGGTGACCGACGTGGTGTCGCCGACCGCCGCGAGCGCCTGCTCGGCGAAGTCCTTCGGGGTGGCGGGGACGCCCTTGGGAGCCTTCGGGGCCTCCTTCTCGGCGCCCGAGGCGCCCGCGCCCTCGGGTGCCTCGGCGTGGTAGACCTCGTCGGACTCCGAGTCGTACGCCCAGACCTCGCCCCTGTTGTGGACGACGCTGTACTCGGAGGCCTTGCCGAGGATGGAGAGCCGCTGCTTCTCCGGGCCGTCGACGGCCACCCGGAGCGTGTGCGTGCCGGACGTCAGCTCCATGAGCTTGTCCTCCGGCGCGGCGGCGCCGCCGTCCTTGCCCTCGCCGTCCGCGCCCGGCAGGAACGATCCCGCGAGGCCGTCGAGGGGCAGACCGAGGTCCGTGCTGATCTTGAACGTGCCGGAGAGCTGCTCCTCGTCGGAAGCGGCGATCTTCTCGATGAGTTCCTGTGCGCTGATCTTCGGCAGGTCCGGGTCGCCGGCGTTCGCGAGTGCCGGGACGAGCCCGATGGTCGCGGCCGCCACCCCCGCGACCGCGACGGGGACGATGTAGCGCGCCGCCTTCCGGCGGCCCACGACAGTGCCCGTGGCCTCGCCGATGGTCTCCGCGCTGTCGTTCGGTGCCATGTGTGCCCTACCTCCGTGGTCGGCGGCTTCCGTCCGGTTGCTCGTCCACTCCCTGCCGCCATTCTCACCCGATGTGGTCAGGAGTGGTTGGTATCCATCTGACCAAATCGGGCGGTCTGAAGCGTCAGCCCCCGGGATCAACCTGACTACTGCTCCGGTATGACAACCGGACGGGGCGCATCAGCCATCCCGTAGGGGTAGGGCCCCGGGAGGCCTACTGGGTGACGCGTCGTCAACCAGGGGAACGCGCCGCGCGTGAACCAGGGGAAGGCACCGTACGTACGCTCAGCCCGCGCGGTGCACCACGGCGTCGCACAGCTCTTCCAGCGCGGACTTCGCGTACCCCTCGGGCAGCGGCGCCAGCGTGGCGCGCGCCTCCTGGGCGTAGCGGACGGTGTCCTGGCGGGCCTGCTCCAGCGCCGGGTGGGCGCGCAGTCGGCGCAGCGCCTCGGCGAGGGTGTCGTCGTCGCCGAGGTCGCCGTCGATCAGCTCGACGAGCTCCAGGTCGTCGGGCTTGCCGTCCTCCGCGGCCTGGGCGCGCAGCCGCAGCACCGGCAGGGTGGGGATGCCTTCGCGCAGGTCGGTGCCGGGGGTCTTGCCGGACTCGTGGGAGTCCGAGGCGATGTCGAGGACGTCGTCGGCGAGCTGAAAGGCGATGCCGAGCCGCTCCCCGTACTGCGTGAGGATGTCCACGGTCCGCTCGTCGGCGCCGGCCATCAGCGCGCCGAACCGGCCGGAGACGGCGACCAGCGAGCCGGTCTTGCCGCTGAGCACGTCCAGGTAGTGGTCGACCGGGTCGCGGCCGTCGCGCGGACCCGCGGTCTCCAGGATCTGGCCGGTGACCAGCCGCTCGAACGCCTCGGCCTGGATGCGTACAGCCTCGGGGCCGAGGTCGGCAAGGATGTGGGAGGCGCGGGCGAAGAGGAAGTCGCCGGTGAGGACGGCCACCGAGTTGCCCCAGCGGGTGTTGGCGCTCTCCACCCCGCGGCGTACGTCGGCCTCGTCCATCACGTCGTCGTGGTACAGCGTGGCCAGGTGGGTCAGCTCGACGACGACGGCCGCGGGGACGACACCCGGCGCGTCGGGGTCACCGAACTGTGACGCGAGCATGACCAGCAAGGGGCGGAACCGCTTGCCCCCGGCCCGCACCAGGTGCTGGGCGGCCTCCGTGATGAAGGGCACATCGCTCTTGGTGGCTTCGAGCAGCCCCGCTTCGACAGCGGCCAGGCCCGTCTGGACGTCGGCCTCAAGAGCCTGGTCCCGCACGTGCAGTCCGAACGGCCCGACGACGGTCACGAGGGCATCTCCTGTCTGCTGACGATCACACTCATTGTCGATGTGTCGCTGGATCCCAAATCGACTTCAGCGTATCCGGTCTCCTGTGGATCACCGTGGGCGGCTTCCCACCACCGCCGGTATGTTCGGGATCAGCTCATACGATCAGGAGTCTCCGCTTTGTCCCACACCGCTGCCGACACCGAGCCGGACCGGCCCCCGCCCGAGGACGACCGCGCCTTCTTCGGCCAGCCACGGGGTCTGATGACCCTGTCGGGCCTGGAGGTCTGGGAGCGGTTCTCGTTCCTCGGCATGCAGGCGATCCTGGTGCTGTTCTTCGCCGACACCGTCGCCGGCGGCGGCATGGGCATGGACCCCGGAACCGCCGCGTCCGTGTCCGCCGCGTACGGAACCCTCGTCTACCTGGTCTCCGTGGCCGGCGGCTGGCTGGCCGACCGGATCCTCGGCTCGTACCGGGCCGTGCTGTACGGCGGCATCCTCATCGCCTGCGGCCACTACGCCATGGCCGTGCCCACCGACGCGATGACCTGGGTCGGGCTCGGGCTGATCAGCGCCGGGACGGGGCTCCTCAAGCCGAACGTGGCCTCGATGGTCGGCAAGCTCTACCGCACCGACGACGAGCGCCGTGACGCCGGCTTCGCGCTCTACTACATGGGCATCAACATCGGCGCCTTCGCCGGACCGCTGATCACCGGCTGGCTCGGCGACCACGCGAGCTGGCACTGGGGCTTCTCGGCCGCCGCGATCGGCATGACCCTCGGCCTGATCCAGTACGTGGCGGGCCGCCGTCACCTGGTCGGACGCAAGGAGGGCGCCGAATTCGCGCTCGCCCCGGCGGCCATGCGCCGCGCGGTGCGGCTGATCATCGGCGGGGCCGTCGTGGTCGCCGTCCTCGCGACCGCCCTGGCGCTGGCGGGGTGGCTCACCATCGACCGGTTCGTGGACGTGCTCACGGTCATCTCGGTCATCGCGCCGATCACGTACTTCGTGGTGATGTTCCGCAGCCCGCGGGTCACCGCCGAGGAGCGCGGCAGGCTGCGGCCGTACGTCGTGCTCTTCCTGGGGTCCGTCGTCTTCAACTTCATCCTCTTCCAGGCGTACTCCACGATGATCCTGCTGGCCTCGACCAACGCCCGCACGGAGATCCTCGGCTTCACCTTCCCGGCCAGCTGGTACGCCTCCGCGCTCGGCGCCTTCGAGGTCGCGCTCGCGCCCGTCGTGGCCGCCACCTGGGTCCGGATGGGCCGCCGCCAGCCGCACGCCTCCAACAAGATCGCCTTCGGTGTGATCCTCGGCGGGCTGTCGTTCCTGCTGATGGTCCTGCCCACCTCCGGGCACGCCGACGACACCTTCCGGATGGCCGCCTGGTGGATCGTCGGCTCCTATCTGCTGCTCGGGCTCGGTGACGTGCTGCTGGAGACCTCCGGCCTCTCGGCCAGCAGCAAGCTCGCCCCGAAGGCGTTCGCCAGCCAGACGATGGCCCTGTGGTTCCTGTCCCTCGCCGTCGCCAACGGCATCCAGGCGCAGGTCGTGAAGTTGTACGGCGAGGTCTCCACCCCCGCCTACTTCGGGGTCAACGGCGCGATCGCCGTGGCGGCGGGCGTCGCGATGATCGCCGCCGCGCCCTGGCTGAAGCGCACGATGCATCCCGTCCACTGAGCCGTATGCCCCCGAGCACCCCGTCCACCAGCCCCCAGCAGCCCCGCAGAGGCGTCCCCCGTCCCCCACCGAGGTGACCCATGAACATCACGACCGAGTTCCCGTACGAGACGACCCGCGAGGACGTCTACATCCCGCTGCCCGGCGGGACCCGGCTCTACGCCCGGATCTGGCGGCCCCTGACCGACGAACCGGTCCCCGCGCTGCTGGAGTACCTGCCCTACCGGCTCGGCGACTGGACCGCCCCGCGCGACTGGCAGCGCCACCCCTGGTACGCGGGCCACGGCTACGCCTCCGTACGGGTCGACGTCCGGGGCCACGGCAACAGCGAGGGGCTGCCGGGCGACGAGTACGACGCGCAGGAGCTCACCGACGGGGTCGCCGTCATCCACTGGCTGGCCCAGCAGGAGTGGTGCTCGGGCCGGGTCGGGATGTTCGGCATCTCCTGGGGCGGCTTCAACTCGCTCCAGATCGCCGCGCTCGCCCCCGAGCCGCTGAAGGCGATCGTCACCGTCTGCTCGGCCGACGACCGCTACGACAACGACGTCCACTACATGGGCGGCTCCGTCCTCGCCGTCGACATGCACGCCTGGGCCGCCACCATGCTCGCCTTCGTCTCCCGCCCGCCGGACCCGGCGCAGATCGGCGACGACTGGAAGGAGATGTGGCTGAAGCGGCTGGAGGCCGTCGAGCCGCCCATCCACACCTGGCTGGCCCACCAGAGCCGCGACGCCTACTGGAAGCACGGCAGCGTCTGCGAGGACTACGGGGCGATCAAGGCGAACGTCCTCGCGGTCGGCGGCTGGCACGACCCGTACCGGGACACCGTCCTGCGCCTGGTCGAGCACCTCGACCCCGGGCAGGTGCGCGGGATCATCGGCCCGTGGTCGCACCAGTACCCGGACCGGGGGCTGCCGCCCGGGCCCGCGATCGGCTTCCTCCAGGAGACGCTGCGCTGGTGGGACCAGCACCTGAAGGGCAAGGAGACGGGCGTGATGCGGGAGCCGCTGCTGCGGTCCTGGATCAGCGGCTCGCACCCGCCGGCCACGGTGTACGAGACGCTGCCCGGGCGCTGGGTCGGGGACGCCTCCTGGCCCTCGGAGAACATCTCCCCGGTGGCGTACGCGCTCCAGGGCGGTGAGCGGATCGTCGCCTCGCCGCAGCAGACCGGCCTGGACGCGGGGCGCTTCTTCCCGTTCGGCAACGAGGCGGACCTGCCGCCGGACCAGCGCGACGAGGACGCGAAGTCGGTGTCGTTCGAGTTCCCGGTGGAGGAGGCGCCGATCGAGATCCTCGGCCGGCCCCGGGTGAAGCTCCGCCTCCGGATGGACGTCCCGCGCGGCCAGGCCATCGCCCGGCTCTGCGACGTGGCGCCCGACGGCTCCTCCACCCTGGTCACCCGGGGCGTCCTCAACCTCGCCGCCCGGCACGGCCGCGACCGCACCGACGACTGGACGCCCGGCGATACCGAGGACGTGGTCTTCGACCTCAACGGCATCGGCCACACCTTCCCGCCCGGCCACCGCATCCGGCTCGCGGTCTCCTCCTCGTACTGGCCCTGGATCTGGCCGCAGGCCGGCTCGGCCGGGTTCACGCTCGACGCGGACGGCAGCTTCGTCGAACTGCCGGTGCGCCGCCACACCGAGGACCCGGCGATCACCTTCGGCGAACCGGAACAGGCCGAACCGCTCGGCGTGGTCTACCCGGTCACCCTGGAGGAGCCGCGCCCGGAACGGCTCGTCGTCCGTGACGTCGCCAAGGGCGAGTGGCGGCTGGAGGTCGACCCGCGCTACGGCGGTACGCGGGTCTACCCCGACGGCCTGGAATTCACCGAGGACGCCCTGGAGACGTACACGATCCAGCAGGACGACCCGCTCTCCGCGCGCACCCGCTCCGACTGGCGGATCCGGCTGCACCGGCCGGAGATGTCCTGGGACGTGGAGGTCGAGACGCGCTCGGAGATCGCCGCCGACGACAACGACTTCATCACCTCGAACGAGGTGATCTGCAAGGACGGCGGCGAGGTCGTCTTCCACCGCACCTGGGAGAAGCGCATTCCGCGCACGGCGGGCTGAGAGCGGGCGGTGTGTTACGTGGTCGGGTCCCCCGGATTTCCGGGGGACCCTTCGAACTTTCCGGGCAATACGCACAGTTGGTGATAGTCGGGGATAGTCGGGGCACTGCCGTGGGGTAGAACCTCCGACGTAACGTGTCCTCCACACGACCTGGAAAGCGAGGCAGCAACACATGCCCGAGCAGAGCAGCCCGCTCGACCTGCCCGAGGGCGACCCCTTCGGCCCGCACAACCTCCCCTACGGTGTGTTCTCCACCCCCGACCACCCCGAGGACCGCCGGGTCGGCGTCCGCATCGGCAACCACGTGCTGGACGCCGGCGCCGCCGCCCACGCGCTCGGCTCCCCGTACGCCGGGCTGCTGGCCCAGCCGAGCCTGACGCCGCTGCTCGCGGCGGGCCGCACCGCCTGGCGGGACGTGCGCCGCGCGCTCACCGCCTGGCTGACGGTCCCGGGCCACCGCGCGGACATCGAGCCGCTGCTGCACCCGGTCGACGCGGTCACCCTGCACCTGCCGTACGAGGTCGCGGACTACGTCGACTTCTACGCCAGCGAGCACCACGCCACCAACGTCGGGCAGATCTTCCGGCCGGACGGCGACGCGCTCACCCCCAACTGGAAGCACCTGCCGATCGGTTACCACGGGCGCTCCGGCACCGTCGTGGTCTCCGGCACGGACGTGGTGCGGCCCAGCGGGCAGCGCAAGGCGCCCACCGACCCGGCGCCGGTCTTCGGGCCCTCGGTGAAGCTGGACATCGAGGCCGAGGTCGGCTTCGTCGTCGGCGTCCCCTCCGCCCACGGCACCCCGGTCCCGCTCGCCGACTTCCGCGAGCACGTCTTCGGGCTCTCGCTGCTCAACGACTGGTCGGCGCGCGACCTCCAGGCCTGGGAGTACGTGCCGCTGGGCCCGTTCCTCGGCAAGTCCTTCGCCACCTCCGTAGCGGCGTGGGTCACCCCGCTGGAGGCCCTGGACGCGGCCCGCACCGCCCCGCCGACCCGGGACGTTCCGCTCCTCCCCTACCTCGACGACGCGAACGAGGAGGAGCACGGAGGCTTCGACATCCGGATCACGGTCGAGATCAACGGCCAGGTCGTCGCCGAGCCGCCGTTCGCCTCGATGTACTGGACGGCCGCCCAGCAGCTCGCCCACATGACGGTCAACGGCGCGTCGCTGCGGACCGGGGACCTGTACGGCTCCGGCACGGTCAGCGGCCCCGAGACCACCCAGCGCGGCTCCCTCCTGGAGCTCACCTGGAACGGCCGCGACGCGCTGGAAGTCCCCGAGGGCAAGCGGACGTTCCTGGAGGACGGCGACACGGTCACGCTGACCGCCTGGGCCCCCGGCCCGCACGGCACCCGCGTGGGCCTCGGCGATGTGACCGGCAGGATCGTCACGGCACCATGAACGCTTCCGCCCCCGCACTGACGCTCCCCGAGGAGCTGATCCTGCTCACCCTGAACCCGGGGAGCGGCAAGCCGTTGTGCACGGCCGCCTCCCTGGCGTACGGAACGGCCGGCGCCGCCCTCGCGGAGCTGGAGCTCCAGGGGCGCATACGCGAGGAGCGCGGACGGGTCCAGGTGGTGAACCCGCTGGACCCGGCCGACCCGCTCCTCGCCGCCCTGCTGCGGACCCTGCCCCAGGCCAAGGGCCGCCGCTCAGGCATGCGCGCCCGGCACTGGGTGGACAACTTCGACAAGCACGTACGGGACGCCTGCCTGGACTCCCTGGTCGAACGCTCCGTGCTCTCCCGGGAGACCCGCCGCTTCCTCGGCCTGTTCCCGTCCCACCGCCACTTCCCCGTCCTGCCGGACCTCGTACCGGGCGTCCGCAGGCGGTTCACCCTGGCCGAGACGGCGGGCTACCCGGACCACCGCGACCGCCTCCTGGCCGCCCTGGTCTCCGCGATCGGCCTGGCCGGCGAACTGACCCGCAACGGCCGCCCCGGCCGCACGGCGATGAAGGTCCTGCGCCGCTCCGAGTGGACGGCGTCGGCCGTCCACCACAACGTCAAGCGGAACCAGTCCGACGGGGGCGACGGCGATTGGGTCGACGGCGGGGACGGGGGTGGCTGCGGCGGGGGCGGTGACTGAGGGGGCGGCGGGGTCGGTCAGCGGTGCGTGATGCGGTCACACGTTCGGGGGAGCCTTATCCGGTTTCCGGCGGATACGCTGGTCAGGCCCGCGAGACTCCTCCCCATGGGAGCAATGATGAGCATCGAACCCGAGGCCTCCGAGCCGCGGTGGGCGGTCCCGCCCGAGGGCGGCTGGACCGCCGATGACCTGGACACACTCCCGAATCTGCCTCCGCACACGGAGCTGATCGACGGGAGCCTCGTTTTCGTGAGTCCGCAGACCCTGTTCCATTCACGGGCGGTCGACTTCTTCAACTGGCAGCTGCAGTCGCTGGCCCCGCCTGAGCTGGAGGTCGTGCGCGAGTTCACCATCGACATCGACCGCTACAACCGTCCCGAACCGGACGTGATCGTCATCGACGGTGACGTCATCCGGGATGCGAACCAGACCCGGTTCCCCGCCGAGTCGGTGCGCCTCGCCATCGAGGTCGTCTCCCCCGAGTCCCGGTCCCGCGACCGGGAGACCAAGCCCGTGAAGTACGCCCGCGCGACGATCCCCCACTACTGGCGGGTGGAGAACCACGACGGGCGGGCCGTCGTGTACGTCTTCGAGCGGGAGCCGGCCACCGGGGCGTACACCTCGACGGGGATCTTCCATGACCGGATGAAGGTGTCGGTGCCGTTCCCCGTCGACCTGGACCTCACGGCGATCACGGCCCGACGCCGGGCGGCGGGCCCGGAGTAGGTCCCGCCGCCGCCCTGGCCGCGTCTCACTCGTACTCGGGCGGCTCCTCGTCCCAGGCGAACTCGGGGTCGCTGTGCTGCGGGGCTGCGGGGGCTGCGGGGGCCTTCGTGCGGGCCGGGGCCGGGGCCGTCGCGCGGGGTGTGGGGGTCGTCGGGGCGGGAGCCTCCGGAGCGGCCGCCGCCCCGGGGGACGTCTCCGCCAGGACCTCCAGGACGCCCTCCCCGTACGTCGCGAGCTTCTTCTCGCCCAGGCCGCTGATCCCGCCCAGCTCCGCGAGCGAGGACGGGTGCAGGGTCGCGATCTCCCGCAGCGTCGCGTCGTGGAAGATCACGTACGCCGGGACGCCCTGCTCCTTGGCCGTCGCGCCGCGCCAGGCGCGCAGCGCCTCGAAGACCGGGACCGCGGAGGCGGGGAGGTCGGCCGCGGCCGCCTTGCCCTTGGCGGACCTGGAGCCGCCGGCCGAGGACGACGAGCGGGTCGTGGGCTTCTTCGGCTCCTTGCGGAGCAGCACCTCCCGCTCCCGGCCGAGCACCGTGGCGCTGTCGTCGGTGAGGACCAGCGTGCCGTACTCCCCCTCGACCGCGAGCAGGCCCTGCGCCAGCAGCTGGCGGACCACGCCGCGCCACTCCGCCTCGGCCAGCTCCTCGCCGATGCCGAAGACGGAGAGCTGGTCGTGGTCGAACTGGATGACCTTGGCGGTCTTGCGGCCGAGCAGGATGTCGATGATCTGGCCCGCGCCGAACTTCTGGTTCCGCTCGCGCTTGAGGCGGACCACCGTGGAGAGCAGCTTCTGCGAGACGACCGTGCCGTCCCAGGTCTCCGGCGGGGTCAGGCAGGTGTCGCAGTTGCCGCAGTTGGCGGCCGTGGGCTCCTGGCCGAAGTAGGTCAGCAGCTGGGACCGGCGGCACTGGACCGTCTCGCAGAGCGCCAGCATCGAGTCCAGGTGGGCGGCGGCCCGGCGGCGGTGGGCCTCGTCGCCCTCGCCGCCCTGGATGAGCTTGCGCTGCTGGACGACGTCCTGGAGTCCGTACGCCATCCAGGCCGTCGACGGCTCCCCGTCCCGGCCCGCGCGGCCGGTCTCCTGGTAGTACCCCTCGACGGACTTCGGGAGGTCCAGGTGGGCGACGAAGCGGACGTCCGGCTTGTCGATGCCCATGCCGAAGGCGATGGTCGCGACGACGACGAGGCCCTCCTCGCGGAGGAAGCGCGCCTGGTGGGTGGCGCGGGTCGAGGCGTCCAGGCCCGCGTGGTACGGCACGGCGTTGATGCCGTTGCGGGTCAGATACTCCGCGATCTTCTCCGTGGAGGCGCGCGAGAGGCAGTAGACGATGCCCGCGTCCCCCTCGTGCTCCTCCTTGAGGAAGGTGAGCAGCTGCTTCTTCGGGTCGGACTTCGGAACGATCCGGTACTGGATGTTGGGCCGGTCGAAGCTGGCGACGAAGTGCTTCGCCTCCGGCATGCCCAGCCGGCGGGTGATCTCCTGGTGCGTGGCGTCGGTGGCGGTCGCCGTCAGGGCGATGCGCGGGACGTCGGGCCAGCGCTCACCGAGCACGGACAGGGCAAGGTAGTCCGGGCGGAAGTCGTGGCCCCACTGGGCGACGCAGTGCGCCTCGTCGATCGCGAAGACGGAGATCTCGCCCCGGGCCAGCAGCGAGAGCGTGGAGTCCAGCCGCAGCCGCTCCGGCGCCAGGTAGAGCAGGTCCAGCTCGCCCGCGAGGAACTGCGCCTCCATCGAGCGGCGCTCGTCGAAGTCCTGCGTGGAGTTCATGAAGCCGGCCCGCACACCGAGCGCGCGCAGGGCGTCGACCTGGTCCTGCATGAGAGCGATCAGCGGGGAGACCACGACCCCGGTACCGCGCCTGACCAGGGACGGGATCTGGTAGCAGAGGGACTTTCCGCCACCGGTCGGCATGAGCACGACGGCGTCCCCGCCGGACACCACATGCTCGATGACCGCGCCCTGCTCGCCGCGGAACGCGTCGTATCCGAAGACTCGGTGCAGCGTCCGCTGCGCCTCGGTCTCGGAGAGGTCCGCGGTGTCGGTCCCGTTGCCGGTCACCGTCCCGGTCACATCCATGGTCACGCTTCCCAATGCTCTGTACCCCGTCTGCTCTCCGTCCCCGACCACGATAGGCGGCTCCTACGACAACGCCGGACGGTCTGTGGATAAAGACCGTCCGGCGCTGTTCGCTGTGCGTTCCGCCTACCGCACGAAGACCCCCGCCTGGCCCGCGAGGTCCAGGAAGAACTGCGGGGCCAGGCCCAGCACCAGCGTGACCGCCACACCCACCGCGATCGTCGTCATCGTCAGCGGGGACGGGACGGCGACCGTGGGGCCGTCCGCCTTCGGCTCGCTGAAGAACATCAGGACGATCACGCGGATGTAGAAGAAGGCCGCGATCGCCGACGAGATCACACCGACCACGACCAGCGCGCCCGCGCCGCTCTCCGCCGCCGCCTTGAAGACGGCGAACTTGCCGGAGAAGCCCGAGGTGAGCGGGATCCCGGCGAAGGCCAGCAGGAACACCGCGAAGACCGCCGCGGTCAGCGGTGAGCGGCGGCCGAGCCCGGCCCACTTCGACAGGTGCGTGGCCTCGCCGCCCGCGTCCCGTACCAGCGTGACCACGGCGAACGCGCCGACCGTCACGAAGGAGTACGCGCCCAGGTAGAAGAGGACCGAGGAGACCCCCTCCGGGCTGGTCGCGATGACACCGGCCAGGATGAAGCCCGCGTGCGCGATCGAGGAGTAGGCCAGCAGCCGCTTGATGTCGGTCTGGGTGATCGCGACGATCGCCCCGCCCAGCATCGTGATGATGGCCACCGCCCACAGCACCGGCCGCAGGTCCCAGGTGAGCCCGGGGAGGACCACGTACAGCAGGCGCAGCAGCGCGCCGAACGCGGCGACCTTGGTGGCGGCCGCCATGAAGCCGGTGACCGGGGTCGGGGCGCCCTGGTAGACATCCGGGGTCCACATGTGGAACGGGACGGCGCCGACCTTGAAGAGCAGGCCGACCAGGATCAGCGCGCCGCCGATGAGCAGCAGCGCGTCGTTGCCCATGGTGCCGGCGAGGGCGGGGTCGATCTCCAGGACCGAGCCGTCGACGACGTTGGCGATGGTGGCGTACGAGAGGGAGCCCGCGTAGCCGTAGAGGAGGGCGATCCCGAAGAGCAGGAACGCCGAGGAGAACGCGCCGAGCAGGAAGTACTTCACGGCCGCCTCCTGCGACATCAGCCGCTTGCGGCGGGCGACGGCGCAGAGGAGGTAGAGCGGGAGCGAGAAGACTTCCAGCGCGATGAAGAGGGTCAGCAGGTCGTTGGCGGCGGGGAAGACGAGCATGCCCGCCACCGAGAACAGGACCAGCGGGAAGACCTCGGTGGTGGTGAAGCCCGCGCGGACGGCGGCCTTCTCGGCGTCGCTGCCGGGGACCGTACCGGCCTGGGCGGCGAAGGAGTCGACCCGGTTGCCGTGGGCCGTGGGGTCGAGCCGCCGTTCGGCGAAGGTGAAGACGGCCACCACGGAGACCAGGAGAATGGTCCCCTGGAGGAACAGGGTGGGGCCGTCGATCGCGATGGCGCCCATGGCCGCGATCTGGGCCTTCGTGGTGGCGTACCCGCCGGCCGCGAGTGAGACCACGGCGGCGAACGCGGCGGCCAGCGCCACCACGGTCAGCAGGAGCTGGGCGTGGTAGCGGGCCTTACGCGGGACGAAGGCCTCGACCAGGATGCCCAGGACGGCGCCGATCACGATGATCAGGACCGGCGCGAGCTGGGCGTACTCGATCGTGGGCGCCGTGAAGCGGTCCCCCGGGGCTGCGGATGTCACCCCGCTCGCCGTCGTCCACAGGCTGTGGACAGCTGTTGCGCTCACTTGGCGGCCTCCACCTCGGGCTGGGGGTCCTTCTTCTGTACGTCGGACATGGTGTGCTGGACCGCCGGGTTGACGACCTCGGTGAGCGGCTTCGGGAAGACGCCCAGGAGGAGCAGGAGCGCGATCAGCGGTACGGCGACCACCAGCTCACGCGCCTTGAGGTCGGGCATGGTGCGGACCGACTCGGCGACCGGGCCGGTCATCGTCCGCTGGTAGAGGACGAGGACGTAGATCGCGGCGAGCACGATGCCGGAGGTGGCGATGATCCCGGCCACCGGGTAGGCGCTGAACGTCCCGACGAGGACCAGGAACTCGCTGACGAACGGGGCGAGCCCCGGCAGCGACAGCGTCGCCAGACCGCCGATGAGGAAGGTGCCCGCCAGCACGGGGGCGACCTTCTGCACCCCGCCGTAGTCCGCGATGAGCCGCGAGCCGCGCCGGGTGATGAGGAATCCGGCGACCAGCAGCAGCGCGGCGGTGGAGATGCCGTGGTTGACCATGTAGAGCGTGGCGCCCGACTGGCCTTGGCTGGTCATCGCGAAGATGCCGAGGATGATGAAGCCGAAGTGCGAGATCGAGGCGTAGGCGATGAGCCGCTTGATGTCGCGCTGGCCGACCGCGAGCAGCGCTCCGTAGACGATGGAGACGAGCGCCAGGGCGATGACGACCGGGGTCGCCCACTTGCTGGCCTCCGGGAAGAGCCCGAGGCAGAAGCGGAGCATCGCGAAGGTGCCGACCTTGTCGACGATCGCGGTGATGAGGACGGCGACCGGTGCGGTCGCCTCGCCCATCGCGTTGGGCAGCCAGGTGTGCAGCGGCCAGAGCGGGGCCTTGATCGCGAAGGCGAGGAAGAACCCGAGGAAGAGCCACCGCTCGGTGGAGGTCGCCATCTCCAGGGTGCCGTCGGCCCGGGCCGCCGCGATCTCGGAGAGCGAGAAGCTGCCCGCGACCACGTACAGCCCGATGACGGCGGCCAGCATGATCAGGCCGCCGGCCAGGTTGTAGAGGAGGAACTTGACCGCCGCGTACGAGCGTTGCTTCGCGGCGTTCTCGTCGCTGCCCGTGTGGGCCCGGTCCCCGAAGCCGCCGATGAGGAAGTACATCGGGATGAGCATGGCTTCGAACAGGATGTAGAAGAGGAAGACGTCGGTCGCGAGGAACGACAGGATCACCATGGCCTCGACCATGAGGATCAGCGCGAAGAAGCCCTGGGTGGGGCGCCAGCGCGAGGACTTCGTCTCCAGAGGATCGGCGTCGTGCCAGCCGGCCACGATGACGAACGGGATCAGCAGCGCGGTGAGCCCGAGGAGGGCCACCCCGATGCCGTCCACGCCCAGTTCGTACCGGACGCCGAAGTCGGCGATCCAGGCCTTGGACTCGGTGAGTTGGTAGCGGTCGCCGCCCGGCTCGAAGCGGGCGAAGACGATGCCCGCCAGGACGAGCGTGCCCAGCGAGAAGAACAGCGCGACCCACTTGGCCACGGTGCGCTGTGCGGCGGGGACGGCGGCGGTGGCGATGGCTCCGATGGCCGGGAGCGCCGCCGTCGCGGTCAGGAGGGGAAAGGACATGTGATCAGACCGCCCTCATCAGCAGGGTCGCGGCGATGACGACCGCCGCACCGCCGAACATCGAGACCGCGTAGGAGCGGGCGTAGCCGTTCTGCAGCTTGCGCAGCCGGCCGGAGAGCCCGCCGACCGAGGCGGCAGTGCCGTTGACGACGCCGTCGACCAGGGAGTGGTCGACGTAGACGAGCGAGCGGGTGAGGTGCTCGCCGCCGCGGACCAGGACCACGTGGTTGAAGTCGTCCTGGAGCAGGTCGCGGCGGGCCGCCCGGGTGAGCAGCGAGCCGCGCGGGGCCACGGCCGGCACCGGCTTGCGCCCGTACATCCCCCAGGCGATCGCGACGCCGATGACCAGGGCCACCACGGTGGCTCCGGTGACGGTGGCCACGCTCAGCGGGGAGTGCCCGTGGTCGTAACCGGTGACCGGCTCCAGCCAGTTGACGAAGCGGTCACCGATGGCGAAGAAGCCACCGGCGAAGACCGATCCGACGGCCAGCACGATCATCGGGATCGTCATGGACTTCGGGGACTCGTGCGGGTGCGGCTCACGGCCCTCCGCGTCGGGCTGCCAGCGCTTCTCGCCGAAGAAGGTCATCAGCATCACGCGCGTCATGTAGAACGCGGTGATCGCGGCGCCCAGCAGGGCGACGGAGCCGAGGATCCAGCCCTCGGTGCCGCCCTTGGCGAAGGCCGCCTCGATGATCTTGTCCTTGGAGAAGAAGCCGGACAGGCCCGGGAAGCCGATGATGGCGAGATAGCCGAGGCCGAAGGTGATGAAGGTGACTGGCATGTACTTCCGCAGGCCGCCGTACTTGCGCATGTCGACCTCGTCGTTCATGCCGTGCATCACCGAACCGGCCCCGAGGAAGAGCCCGGCCTTGAAGAAGCCGTGCGTCACCAGGTGCATGATCGCGAAGATGTAGCCGATCGGGCCGAGGCCCGCGGCGAGGATCATGTAGCCGATCTGCGACATCGTGGAGCCCGCGAGCGCCTTCTTGATGTCGTCCTTGGCGCAACCGACGATGGCACCGAAGATCAGCGTCACCGCGCCGACGATGGCGACGACCAGCTGGGCGTCCGGAGCACCGTTGAAGATGGCGCCGGAGCGGACGATCAGATAGACACCGGCGGTGACCATGGTCGCGGCGTGGATGAGGGCGGAGACCGGGGTCGGGCCCTCCATCGCGTCACCGAGCCAGGACTGGAGCGGCACCTGGGCCGACTTGCCGCACGCGGCGAGCAGCAGCATCAGGCCGATCGCCGTCAGCTTGCCCTCGCTCGTCTCACCGGTCGCCTCCAGCACCGGCCCGAAGGCGAAGGAGCCGAAGGTGGTGAACATCAGCATGATGGCGATCGAAAGACCCACGTCACCGACGCGGTTGACCAGGAACGCCTTCTTCGCGGCGGTGGCCGCGCTGGGCTTGTGCTGCCAGAAGCCGATGAGCAGGTACGACGCCAGACCGACGCCCTCCCACCCGACGTACAGCAGCAGGTAGTTGTCGGCGATGACCAGGATCAGCATCGCCGCGAGGAACAGGTTGAGATAGCCGAAGAAGCGGCGCCTGCGCTCGTCGTGCTCCATGTAGCCGATGGAGTAGATGTGGATCAGCGTGCCCACACCGGTGATGAGCAGGACGAACGTCATCGACAGCTGGTCGAGCTGGAAGGCGATGTCGGCCTGGAAGCCTTCCACCGGAATCCAGCTGAACAGGTGCTGGTGCAGGGCCCGGTCCTCGGCGCCCTTCCCCAGCATGTCGGCGAAGAGGACGACGCCGATGACGAACGAGGCGGCGGCGAGGACGGTGCCGAGCCAGTGCCCGGCCTTGTCCAGCCGTCGGCCGCCGCAGAGCAGGACCGCCGCTCCGAGCAGGGGCGCCGCGACGAGCAGCGCGATCAGGTTCTCCACGATTCCGGTCCCCTTACAGCTTCATCAGGCTGGCGTCGTCGACCGAGGCCGAGTGGCGGGAGCGGAACAACGACACGATGATCGCGAGCCCGACGACGACTTCCGCGGCGGCGACGACCATCACGAAGAACGCGACGATCTGTCCGTCGAGGTTTCCGTGCATCCGGGAGAACGTGACGAGCGCCAGGTTGCACGCGTTGAGCATCAGCTCGACGCACATGAACAGCACGATCACGTTCCGCCGGATCAGCACCCCGGAGGCGCCGATCGCGAACAGCAGGGCCGCGAGGTAGAGATAGTTGACCGGGTTCACTTGGCGGCCTCCGAATTCTCCGCCGCGGATGCGGGGTTGGCCCCGCGCGCCACGGCGTCCGCGTCCTCACGTCCGAGCCGCTCGCCGGAGCGCTGCTCCAGCGCCTTGAGATCGGCGAGGGCCTCCTGGGAGACATCGCGGATCTGGCCCCGGTCGCGCAGCGTCTTCATGACGGTCAGGTCGGACGGGGTGCCGTCCGGCAGCAGACCGGCGATGTCCACCGCGTTGTGCCGGGCGTAGACACCGGGGGCGGGCAGCGGCGGGAGGTGCTTGCCCTCGCGGACCCGCTGCTCGGACATCTCCCGCTGGGTCTTGGCCCGTTCGGTGCGCTCGCGGTGCGTGAGCACCATCGCCCCGACGGTCGCGGTGATCAGCAGGGCGCCGGTGATCTCGAAGGCGAAGACGTACTTCGTGAAGATGAGGTTGGCCAGGCCCTCGACGTTGCCGCCGTGCAGGGCGTTGGCGGCGCCGAGCCCGTTGAAGGAGGACAGCGACGCGTTGCCGATGCCCCCGATCAGCAGGATGCCGAAGCCCAGCCCGCAGCCGACGGCCAGCCAGCGCTGCCCCTTGAGGGTCTCCTTGAGGGAGTCCGCCGCGGTGACGCCGACGAGCATCACGACGAAGAGGAACAGCATCATGATCGCGCCGGTGTAGACGATGATCTGGACGATGCCGAGGAAATAGGCGCCGTTGGCGAGGTAGAAGACGGCCAGGACGACCATGGTCCCGGCCAGCGCCAGGGCACTGTGCACCGACTTCTTCAGCAGGATCGTGGAGAAGGCGCCGATCACGGCGACGGTCCCCAGGATCCAGAACTGGACGGCCTCACCGGTCGAGGTGGTGGCGGCCGCGGCGATCGCGTTCATGCGCCCGCCCCCCCGCCCTGCTGTGCGCCGGCGGATTCCGCGGACTCGTCGGGCTTCGGCTCGCCCTTGGAGAGCGCCGGCTGCGGCACCGTACCCGGAGCGGCCTCGGTGACCAGGCCCCGGTAGTAGTCCTGTTCGTCCATGCCCGGGAAGATCGCGTGCGGGCTGTCGACCATGCCTTCCTCCAGCCCCGCGAGCAGCTCGTCCTTGGTGTAGATGAGGCTCTCGCGGGTGGTGTTGGCGAGCTCGAACTCGTTCGTCATCGTCAGCGCCCGGGTGGGGCAGGCCTCGATGCAGAGTCCGCAGAGGATGCAGCGCGCGTAGTTGATCTGGTAGACGCGGCCGTAGCGCTCGCCCGGGGAGTAGCGCTCCTCCTCGGTGTTGTCCGCGCCCTCCACGTAGATGGCGTCCGCCGGACACGCCCAGGCGCACAGCTCGCAGCCGACGCACTTCTCCAGGCCGTCCGGGTGGCGGTTGAGCTGGTGGCGGCCGTGGAAGCGGGGCGCCGTCACCTTCGGCGTCTCCGGATACTGCTCGGTGAGCCGCTTCTTGAACATGGCCTTGAAGGTCACGCCGAAGCCGGCCACGGGGTTCTGGAACTTCTCCGCCGCCGCTCCCGATTCGCCCGAGGACCCAGCGGATCCCGATGAGCCCGTGAGCTCTGGTTTCTCAGACACCGCCGGCCTCCTTTCCGTCACTCGCGTTTCCGTCACTCTGAGTATCGGGCCCACCACTGACAACGAGCTCCCGCTCGCGCCTCGGTACGCGCCTGGGCACCGGCGGCAGGCTCTGTCCGGGCAGCGGTGGCACCGGGAATCCGCCCGCCATCGGGTCGAACGCGGGCTCCGGTCCGGCCTCCGCCTCCTGGGCCCTGACCCTGCGGTCGCGGAACATGTCCACGACCAGGGAGATCAGCAGGATGGCGAGTACCGCCCCGCCGACGTACAGCACGATCCGGGAGAAGTCGTAGCCCTCGTTCCGCAGCGCGCGGACGGTGGCGACGAGCATCAGCCAGCCCACCGAGACCGGGATCAGGACCTTCCAGCCGAGCTTCATCAGCTGGTCGTAGCGAACGCGTGGCAGCGTGCCGCGCAGCCAGATGAAGAAGAAGATCAGCGCCTGGAGCTTCAGGAAGAACCAGAGCATCGGCCACCAGCCGTGGTTCGCCCCCTCCCAGAACGCGGAGATCGGGTACGGGGCCCGCCAGCCGCCGAGGAACAGCGTCACCGCGATCATCGACACGGTCACCATGTGGATGTACTCGGCGAGCATGAACATCGCGAACTTGATGGAGCTGTACTCGGTGTTGAAGCCGCCGACCAGGTCGCCCTCGGACTCCGGCATGTCGAACGGGGCCCGGCTGGCCTCCCCGACCATCGTCACCATGTAGATGAGGAAGGACATCGGCAGCAGGATGATGTACCACCGGTCGCCCTGTGCCTCCACGATGGTGGAGGTGGACATCGAGCCGGAGTAGAGGAAGACCGAGGCGAACGCGGCACCCATGGCGATCTCGTAACTGATCATCTGGGCGCACGAGCGGATCCCGCCGAGCAGCGGGTACGTGGAGCCCGAGGACCAGCCGCCGAGCACGAACCCGTACACCCCGACCGCGCCGACGGCGAGGATGTAGAGCGCGGCGATCGGCAGGTCGGTGAGCTGCATCGTCGTACGGGTGCCGAAGATCGAGACCTCGTTGCCCGCGGGTCCGAAGGGGATGACCGCGACCGCCATGAAGGCGGGGATCGCCGCGAGGATCGGCGCGAGGACATAGACCGCCTTGTCCGCGCGCTTGACGATGACGTCTTCCTTCAGCATCAGTTTGACGCCGTCGGCGAGCGATTGGAGCAGTCCCCAGGGGCCGTGCCGGTTGGGGCCGATGCGCAGCTGCATCCAGGCGACGACCTTGCGCTCCCACACGATGGAGAAGAGCACGATCAGCATCAGGAACGCGAAGCAGAAGACCGCCTTGACCAGCACCAGCCACCAGGGGTCGGTGCCGAACATCGAGAGATCCTCGGCGGCGATGACGGCACCCTGGGGTGCCGTGGTGAGTGCGGTGAGGCCCATCACGCTCGTACCTCCGACGGTTCTACGGGGGCGCCCGGTGCGGCGGCGGGGCCGATCCGGACCAGGCCACCGGGGTTGGCGCCGGTGTCGGCGGGGATGCCGCGTCCCACCGAGTTCAGCGGCACCCAGACCACGCGGTCCGGCATGGCGGTGACCTGGAGGGGCAGTTCGACGGTGCCGACGGGGCCGGTGACGGCGAGCAGGTCGCCGTCCTTGACGCCGGTCTCGGCCGCCGTGGTGGCGGAGAGCCGGGCGAGCGCGGCGTGCCGGGTTCCGGCGAGCGCGGTGTCGCCCTCCTGGAGCCGGCCGAGGTCGAGCAGCATCCGGTGGCCCGCGAGGACCGCCTCGCCGTCGCCGGGCCGGGGCAGCGGCTGCGCCGGCTCGCGCGGGTCGTCCGCGTGGCCGCCCTCCCAGCCGCCGAGCCGGTCCAGCTCGCGGCGGGCGGCGGTCAGGTCCGGCAGCGCGAAGTGCACGTCCATGGCGTCGGCCAGCATGTGCAGGACACGGGAGTCGACCGGCGAGAGCGTACGGGGCATCTGCTCCGGCTTCAGCGCGGCCTGGAACATCCGGGCCCGGCCCTCCCAGTTGAGGAAGGTGCCGGACTTCTCCGCGACGGCGGCGACCGGGAAGACCACGTCAGCCCGGGCGGTGACCTCACTCGGCCGCAGCTCCAGCGAGACCAGGAACCCGACCTCGTCCAGCGCCTTCAGCGCCCGCGCCGGGTCCGGCAGGTCCTCCACACCGACCCCGGCGACGAGCAGCGCGCCCAGTTCACCGGTGGCCGCGGCCTCGATGATCTGGCCGGTGTCGCGGCCGTGGCGGGAGGGCAGTTCGGCGACGCGCCAGACGGCGGCCACCTCGTCCCGGGCCCGCGGGTCGGTGGCCGGGCGGCCGCCGGGCAGCAGGGTGGGGAGCGCGCCCGTCTCGACCGCGCCCCGGTCGCCCGCCCGGCGCGGAATCCACACCAGGCGTGCGCCGGTCGCGGCAGCCGTACGAATCGCGGCGGAGAGTGCGCCGGGCACCCCCGCGAGCCGCTCCCCGACGATGATCAGGGAGTGCTCACCGCGCAACGCCTCGGCGGCGGCGGCCCCTTCGGCCTCCAGGCCGACCCCGCCCGCGAGCGCGTCCAGCCACTCGGTCTCGGTGCCGGGGGCGGCGGGCAGCAGCGTGCCGCCCGCCTTCACCAGGCCGCGCGTGGCGTGCGAGGCGAGGGCGAAGGTCTTCTGGCCGCTCTTGCGATGGGCCTTGCGGAGCCGGAGGAAGACGCCCGGGGCCTCCTCCTCGGACTCGAACCCGACGAGCAGGACCGCGGGGGCCTTCTCCAGCGCGGTGTACGTGACCCCTTCGCCGTCCAGGTCCCGGCCGCGTCCGGCGACGCGGGCGGCCAGGAAGTCGGCCTCCTCGGCGCTGTGGACCCGGGAGCGGAAGTCGATGTCGTTGGTGTCGAGGGCGACCCGGGCGAACTTGCTGTACGCGTAGGAGTCCTCGACGGTCAGCCGGCCGCCGGTCAGGACGCCCGCGCGCCCCCGGGCGGCGAGGAGACCGGCCGCCGCGGCTTCCAGCGCCTCGGGCCAGCTCGCCGGCTCCAGGACACCATCGGCGTTGCGGACCAGCGGGGTGGTGAGCCGGTCGCGCTGCTGGGCGTAGCGGAAGCCGAACCTCCCCTTGTCGCAGATCCACTCCTCGTTGACCTCGGGCTCGTTGGCCGCGAGGCGCCGCATGACCTTGCCGCGCCGGTGGTCGGTGCGCATCCCGCAGCCGCCGGAACACTGCTCGCACACCGAGGGGGTGGAGACCAGGTCGAAGGGGCGGGAGCGGAAGCGGTACGCCGCCGAGGTCAGCGCGCCGACCGGGCAGATCTGGATGGTGTTGCCGGAGAAGTACGACTCGAAGGGGTCGCCCTCACCGGTGCCGACCTGCTGGAGGGCGCCGCGCTCGATCAGCTCGATCATCGGGTCGCCCGCCACCTGGTTGGAGAACCGGGTGCAGCGCGCGCAGAGCACGCACCGCTCACGGTCCAGCAGCACCTGGGTGGAGATCGGGACGGGCTTCTCGAAGGTCCGCTTCTTGCCGTCGAAGCGGGAGTCGGCGCCGCCGTGCGACATCGCCTGGTTCTGCAGCGGGCACTCGCCGCCCTTGTCGCAGACCGGGCAGTCCAGCGGGTGGTTGATCAGCAGCAGCTCCATCACGCCCTTCTGCGCCTTCTCGGCGACAGGAGAGGTGATCTGCGACTTGACGACCATGCCGTCGGTGCAGGTGATGGTGCAGGAGGCCATCGGCTTGCGCTGGCCCTCGACCTCGACGATGCACTGGCGGCAGGCGCCGGCCGGGTCGAGGAGCGGGTGGTCGCAGAAGCGCGGGATCTCGATGCCGAGGAGTTCGGCGGCCCGGATGACCAGGGTCCCCTTGGGGACGCTGATCTCGATGCCGTCGATGGTCAGCGTGACCAGGTCCTCGGGCGGGATGGCCGCCTCGCCGCCCCCGGAGGGCGCACTCGTGGTGACTGTCATGCGTTCACCCCCCGGTGAGCGTTCTTGCCGTCAGCGTTCTTGTCGTCGGCCCAGGCCGTGGATTTCGCGGGATCGAAGGGGCAGCCCTTGCCCGTGATGTGCTGTTCGTACTCCTCGCGGAAGTACTTGAGCGAGGAGAAGATCGGTGAGGCGGCGCCGTCGCCGAGCGCGCAGAACGACTTGCCGTTGATGTTGTCGGCGATGTCGTTCAGCTTGTCCAGGTCGGCCATCTCGCCCTTGCCCGCCTCGATGTCACGGA
The DNA here is from genome assembly GCF_033109485.1 of Streptomyces cyaneofuscatus. NCBI lineage: Bacteria > Bacillati > Actinomycetota > Actinomycetes > Kitasatosporales > Streptomycetaceae > Streptomyces > Streptomyces cyaneofuscatus. Next base: position 3,254,617 of record NZ_CP137002.1, read on the forward strand.
GCAACTGGACCAGCCAGTACGTCCCTTCGCGGCAGGGCGTGCACTTGCCGCAGGACTCGTGGGCGTAGAACTCGGTCCAGCGGGTGACCGCCCGCACCACGCAGGTCGTCTCGTCGAAGCACTGGAGCGCCTTGGTGCCGAGCATGGACCCGGCGGCGCCGACGCCCTCGTAGTCGAGGGGGACGTCGAGGTGCTCGTCGGTGAACATCGGGGTGGAGGAGCCGCCCGGGGTCCAGAACTTGAGCCGGTGACCGGCCCGCATCCCGCCGCTCATGTCGAGGAGCTGACGGAGCGTGATGCCGAGCGGGGCCTCGTACTGGCCGGGGCTGGTGACATGGCCGCTGAGCGAGTAGAGCGTGAAGCCCGGGGACTTCTCGCTGCCCATCGACTTGAACCAGTCCTTGCCCTTGTTCAGGATCGCGGGAACCGAGGCGATGGACTCGACGTTGTTCACCACAGTGGGGCAGGCGTACAGACCGGCGACCGCGGGGAAAGGGGGTCGCAGCCGGGGCTGGCCACGCCGTCCTTCGAGAGAGTCGAGCAGCGCGGTTTCCTCACCACAGATGTACGCGCCGGCACCTGCGTGCACCGTGAGTTCCAGATCGAGTCCTGAACCCAGGATGTTCGTCCCCAGATAACCCGCCTCGTACGCCTCTCGTACGGCCTCGTGCAGTCGTCGCAGCACGGGGACGACCTCACCGCGCAGATAGATGAACGCGTGCGACGAACGGATCGCGTAACAGGCGATCACGATGCCCTCGATGAGGCTATGCGGGTTCGCGAAGAGGAGCGGGATGTCCTTGCAGGTCCCCGGCTCCGATTCGTCGGCGTTGACAACTAGATAGTGCGGTTTTCCATCGCCCTGCGGGATGAACTGCCACTTCATCCCGGTGGGGAAGCCGGCGCCACCGCGTCCGCGCAGACCGGAGTCCTTGACGTACGCGATGAGGTCGTCGGGCGACATGGCGAGCGCCTTGCGCAGCCCCTCGTACCCGTCGTGGCGGCGGTAGGTCTCCAGGGTCCAGGACTCGGGCTGGTCCCAGAAGGAGGAGAGGACGGGGGCGAGCAGCTTCTCGGGGCTCGTCCCGTTGTGGTCGATCTCGGCGGCCAAGGTCATCACTCCCCCTCCTCGGCGGTGGGCCCGGCCGGGTGCTCCGGGTCGGAGGCCGAGGTCTGCTGCGGTGCGTCGTGCGAGCTGAGGCGCTCGGTCGGCGACGGATCGTGGACCTGTGCGTCGTGCGGCTGCGCGTCGTGCGACGGCGCGTCCTCGCGCTGCCCGCCCCCCGGCTGTCCGTCGCGCGGGGCGACGACCCGGGCCTTCGGCAGGGCCTCGCCCTTGGCGAGCTTGAGCCCGATCAGGGAGGCGGGGCCCGCGCCGCCGGTGGCCTCGACGGCGCCGGGGCGCTCGTCGGGGAAGCCGGCCAGGATGCGGGCGGTCTCCTTGTAGGAGCAGAGCGGGGCGCCCCGGGTGGGCTCGACGGTCCGCCCGGCGATCAGGTCGTCGACGAGCTGCGTGGCGCTCTCGGGCGTCTGGTTGTCGAAGAACTCCCAGTTCACCATCACCACGGGCGCGAAGTCGCAGGCGGCGTTGCACTCGATGTGTTCGAGGGTGACCTTGCCGTCGTCGGTCGTCTCGTTGTTGCCGACGCCGAGGTGCTCCTTGAGCGTGTCGAAGATGGCGTCGCCGCCCATGACCGCGCACAGGGTGTTGGTGCAGACCCCTACCTGGTAATCACCACTGGGCTTGCGGCGGTACATGGAGTAGAAGGTGGCGACGGCCGTGACCTCGGCGGTGGTGAGGTCGAGGGTCTCGGCGCAGAAGGCCATCCCCGTACGGGAGACGTACCCCTCCTCGGACTGGACGAGGTGGAGCAGCGGCAGCAGGGCGGAGCGGCTTCCCGGGTAGCGGGCGATCACCTCCTTCGCGTCCGCGTCGAGCCGGGCGCGCACGTCGGCCGGGTAGGCGGGGGCGGGGAGCTGCGGCATCCCCAGACTGACCTCTTGGTTTGCGGTCACCGGTCGACGCCTCCCATCACGGGGTCGATGGACGCGACGGCGACGATCACGTCGGCGACCTGGCCGCCCTCGCACATCGCCGCCATGGCTTGCAGATTGGTGAAGGACGGGTCGCGGAAGTGGACCCGGTAGGGGCGGGTGCCGCCGTCGGAGACGACGTGGACGCCGAGTTCGCCCTTGGGGGACTCGACGGCGGTGTACGTCTGCCCGGCGGGGACCCGGAAGCCTTCGGTCACCAGCTTGAAGTGGTGGATCAGGGCTTCCATGGAGGTGCCCATGATGTTCCTGATGTGGTCGAGCGAGTTGCCGAGTCCGTCCGCGCCGAGGGCGAGCTGGGCGGGCCAGGCGATCTTCTTGTCCGCGACCATGACCGGGCCCGGCTCCAGGCGCTCCAGGCACTGTTCGATGATCCGGAGCGACTCGCGCATCTCGTCCATGCGGATCAGGAAGCGCCCGTAGGAGTCGCAGGTGTCGGTGGTCGGCACCTCGAAGTCGTAGGTCTCGTAGCCGCAGTAGGGGTCGCTCTTGCGCAGGTCGTGCGGGAGCCCGGCGGAGCGCAGGACCGGGCCGGTGGCGCCGAGCGCCATGCAGCCGGTGAGGTCGAGGTAGCCGACGTCCTTCATGCGGGCCTTGAAGATGGGGTTGCCGGTGGCGAGCTTGTCGTACTCCGGCAGGTTCTTCTTCATGGTCTTGATGAACTCGCGCAGCGCGTCGACCGCGCCCGGGGGCAGGTCCTGGGCGAGGCCGCCGGGGCGGACGAACGCGTGGTTCATCCTCAGGCCGGTGATCAGCTCGAAGAGGTCGAGGACCAGTTCACGGTCGCGGAAGCCGTAGATCATGATCGTGGTCGCGCCCAGCTCCATACCGCCGGTGGCGATGCAGACCAGGTGCGAGGAGATCCGGTTGAGCTCCATCAGGAGCACGCGCAGGACCGTGGCCCGGTCGGGGATCTGGTCCTCGATGCCGAGGAGCTTCTCGACCCCCAGGCAGTACGCCGTCTCGTTGAAGAACGGCGTCAGGTAGTCCATGCGCGTGACGAAGGTGGTGCCCTGGGTCCAGTTGCGGAATTCGAGGTTCTTCTCGATCCCGGTGTGGAGGTAGCCGATGCCGCAGCGGGCCTCGGTGACGGTCTCGCCGTCGATCTCCAGGATCAGCCGCAGCACGCCGTGCGTGGACGGGTGCTGGGGACCCATGTTGACGATGATGCGTTCGTCGTCGGACTTGGCGGCGGATTCGACGACCTCGTCCCAGTCGCCGCCGGTGACTGTATATACAGTCCCCTCGGTCGTGGCACGGGCATCCGAGAGGGGCGTCCCGGAGGGACTCGATGAGGGGCGGTGGCCGGGAGACGGGTGGGCGTGGGGAGTGGTCATCAGGAGTACGACCTCCGCTGGTCCGGAGCCGGGATCTGGGCGCCCTTGTACTCGACGGCGATGCCGCCGAGCGGGTAGTCCTTGCGCTGCGGGAAGCCCTGCCAGTCGTCCGGCATCATGATCCGGGTCAGGGCCGGGTGCCCGTCGAAGATGAGCCCGAAGAAGTCGTACGCCTCGCGCTCGTGCCAGTCGTTGGTCGGATAGACCTCGACGAGGGACGGGATGTGCGGGTCGCTGTCCGGGGCGGAGACCTCCAGCCGGATGATCCGGCCGTGGGTGAGGGACCGCAGGTGGTAGACGGCGTGCAGCTCGCGTCCCTTGTCCCCGAGGAAGTGGACGCCACTGACGCCCGTACAGAGCTCGAAGCGCAGGGCGGGGTCGTCGCGCAGGGTGCGGGCGACCTGGACCAGGTGCTCGCGGGCGATGTGGAAGGTGAGCTCGTCGCGGTCGACGACGGTGCGCTCGATGGCGTTCTCGGGGAGCAGGTCCTGCTCCTCCAGGGCCCCTTCGAGCTCGTCGGCCACCTCGTCGAACCACCCGCCGTACGGCCGGGAGGAGGCCCCCGGCAGGGTGATGGTGCGGATGAGGCCGCCGTAGCCGGAGGTGTCGCCGCCGTTGTTGGCACCGAACATCCCCTTGCGTACGCGGATGACCTCGCCGCCGGTGTCGCGCGGGGCGGGTACGGAGTTGCCGTTCTGCCCCTCGCCGTGGGTGTGGTCGCTCACCGCAGGAGCCCCTTCATCTCGATCAGGGGCAGCGCCTTGAGGGCCGCTTCCTCCGCCTCGCGGGCGGCTTCCTCCGCGTTGACCCCGAGCTTGCCGTCCTGGATCTTCTGGTGGAGCTTCAGGATGGCGTCCAGCAGCATCTCGGGACGCGGTGGGCATCCCGGCAAATAGATATCGACCGGGACAATGTGATCAACACCCTGCACAATGGCGTAATTGTTGAACATTCCGCCCGATGATGCGCAAACCCCCATGGAGATGACCCACTTGGGGTTCGGCATCTGGTCGTAGACCTGCCGCAGGACGGGCGCCATCTTCTGGCTCACCCGTCCCGCGACGATCATCAGGTCCGCCTGGCGCGGCGATCCGCGGAAGACCTCCATCCCGAACCGGGCCAGGTCGTAGCGGCCCGCACCGGTCGTCATCATCTCGATGGCGCAGCAGGCGAGGCCGAACGTGGCCGGGAAGACGGAGGACTTCCGCACCCAGCCGGCGGCCTGTTCGACCGTGGTCAGCACAAAGCCGCTAGGCAGCTTCTCTTCGAGTCCCATGTGTGCCCCTCAGCCCCTCAGTCCCATTCCAGGCCGCCGCGACGCCAGACATACGCATAGGCGACGAAGACGGTGAGCACGAAGAGCAGCATCTCCACGAGCCCGAAGATCCCCAGGGCGTCGAAGGAGACCGCCCAGGGATAGAGGAAGACGATCTCGATGTCGAAGACGATGAAAAGCATCGCCGTCAGGTAGTACTTGATGGGAAAGCGGCCGCCTCCGGCCGGTGTCGGCGTGGGTTCGATACCGCACTCGTACGCTTCGAGCTTTGCCCGGTTGTACCGCCTGGGGCCGATAAGCGTGGCCATGACCACGGAGAAGATCGCAAACCCTGCCCCCAGGGCGCCGAGCACGAGGATGGGCGCGTAGGCATTCACGCTCCTCGCTCCTTCCAGTCGTCCTTGACCGTTGGACCGCATCGGGCGACCGGCTCGCCACCTCACCAAGATCGTGCACATGTGAGGCAGTTCACAAGCCCGACTGCCCCGCATCCTATGCCCGTCGCCCTGTGATCTGCGACACGGGGTACGTCACCGTCTTTGTGATCTCCACCACCTGACGAAGGATCATGAAGTCGTATGAGCGGTGATCTTCGTACGCGAAGCGGCGAAGTGATCACGAGACGTGACATTCAGCGGTGTTACCGCTGGTCAAAGACGTGTGGCGCTATCAATGGACAGCCACTACAAGCAAATTGGCGATGGACGGCCACCGGGTGATAAGGGCGACGCCCGCCCCTCACCCGCACGAGGGCCGGCGTGGACCGAAGAGGGTGCGTGCACGCGTTCACGAACTTCCCGGGACCGCACGCGGGCGACCGCCCGGCCGCCTCCGGCCACCTCCGGCCGTCGGAGCGGAGCGGACCTCGGTCGCGTGCGCGAGGGTTGCCTGTCACCGGAACCCCACACTGTGACCTGCGCCACTCGGCCCGCCGTGCGGGAAAACCGGGCTTGGCCATCGGTGTGAACGGATGGTAAGCGGCGGGCAATTCGGGCGTATTACCGAAAGGCAGTGATCACGGCCCTGATCACGCATGCCCGTTTTGCCCGTTACGGCGTCAATAAAGGCGCACGGAAAGCGGATTCACAGATTCCGAACGTAACTGTGTCGCAACACACGTTTCTTGATGGGACCCCTACAGCCCTGATAGCGCTAGTACCCATGTCCCACACCGCTCACATACCCAGCCACCGGAAGCCCCGCCAGCGCGCCTCGAAGTCGGCGCTGCGAGCTGGAGTTGCCGGTGGCGTCCTCAGCACCATCGCGGTCGCGGGTGCCGCGGGTCCGGCCCAGGCCGAACCGGTGACCCAGACGATCGAGATGCCCACCATCACCTCCGGGCTCTCCACCGCCGTCGCCGCCTCGGCACAGGCCACGCAGCAGGTCGCCCTGGACCTGGAGACGCAGGCCCGCGAGGACGCCGCGGCCGAGAGCGCCGCGAAGAAGGCCAAGAAGGCCAAGGCCGAGGCCGTCCGCAAGGCCGAGGCCGAGAAGAAGGCCGAAGCCGCCGCCAAGGCCCGGGCCGAGGCGGAGGCCGAGGAGCGTGCCGAGCGCGCCTCCCGTACCGCCGAGCGCACGACGCTCAGCGCCCCCTCCAGCTCCTCCTCGGACAACTCGGCCTCCGCGTCCGCCTCCTCGTCCGCCCCGTCCTCCTCGTCGAACGCCACGGGCTCCGCCGCGGCCATCGTCGCGTTCGCCAAGGCCCAGGTCGGCGACGCGTACATCTCCGGCGGCACCGGCCCCAACGCGTGGGACTGCTCGGGCCTGGTGCAGGCCGCGTACCGCACGGTGGGCATCGACCTCCCGCGCGTCTCGCAGTCGCAGTCGACCGCCGGCACCCAGGTCTCCCTGGACAACCTCCAGCCCGGCGACATCCTGTACTGGGGCGGCGCGGGCAGCGCGTACCACGTCGCGATCTACGTGGGCGACGGCCAGTTCGTCGGCGCGCAGAACTCCAGCACCGGCACGGTGCAGCGCTCCATGGACTACGACCGGCCCTCCGGCGCGGTCCGCGTTCTCTGATTCACAAGCGGTCCGGGGACACCGGACCGCGCACGGCTGAGGGCCGCCGCTCCCCCGCTCGGGAGTGGCGGCCCTCAGCCGTGGTTGCACCACGTGGGTGTCATTCCGTCACCCGCACGCCGGACACCGCGACGGCCGCCCGCCGCGCCCCCGTGACGACCAGGGCCAGCCCCATCAGCGCCGCGCTCACCCAGACCGGCGCCCGGTGGCCGAGCCCCGCGTCGAGGGCCAGGCCGCCCGCCCACGGGCCCACCGCCGCCCCCAGGTTGAACGCGGCCGTGGCGGAGGCCCCGGCGAGCGTCGGGGCTCCGGCGGCCTGCCCGAGGAGCCGGGTGATCAGGGCCGTGCCCGTACCGAAGGCGAGCAGGCCCAGCAGCGGGATCAGGACGAGCACGGCGACCGGGCGGCCCGCCGTCAGGGCCAGGGCGCTCCAGCCGAGGGCCAGGGCGACCATGCCGTACGCGACGAGGGCCGTGGCCCGGCGGTCCGCGTACCGCCCCGCCACGGTGACGCCGAGGAACGCCCCCGCCCCGAAGAGCGCGAGCGCGGCGGGCACCCAAGCCGAGGAGAGACCCGACTCGCGGGTGAGGAGCGGTTCCAGGTAGGAGAACGCGCAGAAGGTGGCGCCCTGGACCAGGGCCATCGTGAGCAGGGTGGGGCGGAGGCGCGGGCCGGTGAGGACGCGGAGTTCGTCCCGTACGCGGAGTTCATTCCGTACGGGGGCGGCTTCCCCGTCACCCCGTACGCCGCCCGGAAGGGACCGCAGGATCGCGGCGAACGCCGGCAGCGAGACCAGCGCGACCGCCCAGAAGCCCGCGTTGGCGAGGGCCCCGACGAAGCGGGTGGCGAGGAGGACCCCGTAACTCGGGGTCAGCGCACCCGCGATGTGGACGGCGACGAACACCGCGAGGAAGAACAGCAGGGCCCGCCGCCGGGGCCAGGTGCGGCCGGCCAGCGCCATGAGGGGCGCGCCGAGGACCATGCCCACGGCGAAGGCGGAGGTGAGGAGGCCGGCGGCGGCGAGGGAGACGCCGAGGTCGGCGGCGATGGACGAGACGAGCCCGGAGAGCATGAACTCGGAGGTGCCCTGGGCGAAGACCGCGAGCCCGAGGACGTAGACAGCGAATGGCATGGGTGCAGACCCCTTGGACGGAACCGTCGGTGGACAGACGAACCGAGGTGCGGGGGATGCGGGCCGCGCGGGGCCGCCGGAGGGCCGGCGGGGTGACGCGGGGGAGTGCCCGGACCGGTCTCTCTCCGGCCTGGGGCACGAACCCGGCGTACGGCGGTGCTTCAGCGCGTACGCGGGGTGGGAACGGCCCGTCCCCGCGGTGATCCGGCGGGGGCGGTGCCGTGGCGAGGGCGGCCGGTGACCCGTGGGGTCATCCGGCGACGCTCAGCGGCAGTTCGCCCACCGGCGCACCGGTGGGCGGAGTCTGTCGGACTCGGGGCTCTGCATGGGGCGAGGCTACCGGACCGTCAACGGTCAGCGGCGGCGCTGGCGGCGGTTGGCCCGCTCCGGCTCCCGCGCGGAGGTGGTGGGCGCGGGCAGCGCGTCGTACGCGGCGTCCAGCTCCTCGTCGTCCTCGTCGGGGGAGGTCAGGCCCGCGGCGAAGTGGGGCTCCAGGAAGAGGCCGTGGTGCTGGGGCGGGGTGATGGCCTTGGCGCCCGGTTCCGGGCGTGCGGACTTCCGGGGCAGGTAGGCGGTCGTCATGGCTGTCTGTCCTTGGGTCGAGCAGCGCTGTATCGGCTTGTCCCCCGTACCCCGTTGATCTGCGTTCGATGTGTGCGTGGGGCGGGGAAGAGCGTCGTACGCGCCGCGTGCCGCCGCTCGGGGCGAGGGCGGGCACCAGCCGGTCCGGGGCTGCCGGTTACCGGGGGTGGCGCGCAAATCATCGCACACGATCATGCGGAGGGCCGGGGATTAAGTCCCGGCGCGGGCCGGGCCGGGGCTCAGAGCACCACGCGGAAGTGCGTCGTCAGGCGCCGGTCCTCGCCCAGGACGTGGAACGCGATCCCCGGGGGCTGGTCGCGGTCGGCCGGCCGGTCCCCCTCCCAGGGCATGCGCAGGGTCCACGTCACGGCGGGCCCGACGATGAGCGGGCGGCCGGCGAAGGTGGAGGCAGCGGCCGTGTGGGCGTGGCCGGTGAGGACAGCGACGACCCGCGGGTGGGCGTCCAGGAGGGCGGCGAGGCGCTCCGGCTCCTCCAGCCGCCCGGCGTCGGGCAGCGGGTGGTGGAGCTCGACGGGCGGCTGGTGGAAGGCGATCAGCGCGGGGACGCCGTCCGGGAGAGCGCCGAGGGTGGAGTCGATCCAGGCGAGGGTCTCGGCGTCGAGGCGGCCCTCGTCGCGGCCGGGGATGGTGGAGTCGCACATGAGGATCGCGGTTCCGGCGATGTGGTGGACCCGGTTGACGGGCGTGGCGGCCGGGGGCTCGCCGAGGAACGCCTTGCGGTAGGCGGGGCGGGCGTCGTGGTTGCCGGGGCAGGCCAGGACGGGGAAGGGGGCGGTCAGGATGCGGGCCGCCTCCTCGTACTCCGCCTCCGTCGCGTGGTCGGCGATGTCCCCGGTGACCAGCAGGGCGTCGACCGGGCGGGGCAGGGCCCGCAGGTACTCCATGACGCGGGTCGCCCTGCGCGTCGCGCGTTCACTGCCGTCCAGGTGCAGATCGCTGATCTGAGCGAGCAACATGTCGGACCACCCCCCGTGCCTAATGTCATCCATGAACTTTGCCGTTAGGACTCTAAAGTGGGAAGCGGACAGAGTTCAAGGGGCCGTCGACGACCGGTCGGGGGCGGCGAAGGGGGGCGAGGCGGTGGCACAGCGGCCCGTCATGGAGCTGGCGAGCACCATCCACCACGACGGGGACGGTGGCGTCGCCGACGACCTGGAGACGGTCCGGGGGACGACGCGGTGGATCCAGCAGCAGACCGGGCTGCCGGGCGCCGGGGGGATCGTCGCCGACGAGGAGCTCCGGGACCGGATCGTCGGCGTACGAAGGTCCGTGCGGGCCTTGTTCGCGCGGGTGGTCAGCCCGGCCCCGCCCAGCCCGGCGGACGCCCACCGTCTGATGCCGGCCGACGAGGCCCTGGCCCGCCTCAACGCGGCCGCCGCCCGGGAGCTCGTCGCCCCGCAGCTGGAGTGGCCCGCCGAAGGGGCCCCCGCGGCGCGGCTGTTGTCGGCCGAGGACGATCCGCGCGTACGGCTGGTCGCGGCGCTGGCGCGCGATGCCGTGGACTTCCTGAGCGGGCCGGAGCGCGAGCAGCTGCGGGCCTGCCACGCGCCGCGCTGCGTCCGGTACTTCATCAAGAGCCACGGCCGCCAGGAGTGGTGCAGGCCGTCCTGCGGCAACCGGGCCCGGGTGGCCCGCCACTACGAGCGCACGCGGGGCACGGCGACGGGCGAGGGGCCCGCGCCTCGGTGACGTACGCCGTCACTCGCCACGGCGGTCTGCGTGGCGGCCTTCCTGCGGGGGTGCCGGTGGCCAGGATGCCGGGGCCGCTGGTGCTGACGACCCTGATCGTCACCTGGGGGCCGCCGGGGTGGCTGGTGCTCGGGGCGCCGTTCCTCGGCGCGGGGGCCGCCATGGGACCGGCGGTGCGGTGGGCGGAACGCAGCCGCCCGACCGACCGCACCGGCCATGGCGTCCGTCAGGCCTTCGGGGCCACCTTCGACAGCCCGTTGATGATGCGGTCCATCGCGTCGCCGCCCTGCGGGTCGGTCAGGTTGGCCAGCATCTTGAGGGTGAACTTCATCAGCAGCGGGTGGGTCAGGCCGCGCTGGGTGGCGACCTTCATGACCTTCGGGTTGCCGATCAGCTTCACGAAGGCCCGGCCCATCGTGTAGTAGCCGCCGTAGGTCTCCTTGAGCACCTTCGGGTAGTTGTTCAGGGCCAGTTCGCGCTGGGCGGGGGTGGCGCGGGCGTGGGCCTGGACGATGACGTCGGCGGCGATCTGGCCCGACTCCATGGCGTACGCGATGCCTTCGCCGTTGAACGGGTTGACCATGCCGCCCGCGTCGCCGACGAGCAGGAGGCCCTTGGTGTAGTGCGGCTGGCGGTTGAAGGCCATGGGGAGGGCGGCGCCCCGGATGGGGATCGTCATGTTCTCCGGGGTGTAGCCCCACTCCTCGGGCATGGAGGCGCACCAGGCCTTGAGCACCTCGCGCCAGTCCAGCTCCTTGAAGGCGGAGGAGGAGTTGAGGATGCCGAGGCCCACGTTGGAGGTGCCGTCGCCCATGCCGAAGATCCAGCCGTACCCGGGCAGCAGCCGGTCCTCGGCGCCCCGGCGGTCCCACAGCTCCAGCCAGGACTCCAGGTAGTCGTCGTCGTGGCGGGGCGAGGTGAAGTACGTACGCACGGCGACGCCCATCGGGCGGTCCTCGCGGCGGTGCAGCCCCATCGCGAGGGAGAGCCGGGTGGAGTTGCCGTCGGCGGCGACGACGAGCGGGGCGTGGAAGGTGATCGGGGTCTTCTCCTCGCCGACCCTCGCCTCGACGCCGGTGATGCGGCCGGTGCGCTCGTCGCGGATCGGGGCGCCGACGTTGCAGCGCTCGTAGAGGCGGGCGCCCGCCTTCTGCGCCTGGCGGGCCAGCTGTTCGTCGAAGTCGTCGCGTTTACGGACCAGTCCGTAGTCCGGGTAGGAGGCGAGATCCGGCCAGTCCAGCTGGAGCCGGACGCCGCCGCCGATGATGCGCAGGCCCTTGTTGCGGAGCCAGCCTGCCTCCTCGGAGATGTCGATCCCCATGGAGACGAGCTGTTTCGTGGCGCGCGGCGTGAGGCCGTCGCCGCAGACCTTCTCGCGGGGGAACGCCGTCTTTTCCAGCAGCAGGACGTCGAGTCCGGCCTTGGCGAGGTAGTACGCGGTCGTGGAGCCGGCTGGGCCCGCTCCGACGACGATGACGTCCGCGCTGTGCTCGGAGAGGGGCTCGGTCACGGTCGGATCTCCCGAAGACTCGAATTCGCGTGCCGCGCGGCACATGTCCCGTGCAGTCTATGGGGGCCTGCAGAACAACCCTCCGAAGGGCTCCCTCATGTCGATAGCACCTGTTCCGCCGCCCACCGCTCCGGCGCCCGCCGTACGCCTGCGCGTACCGACCGACGAGGACGCGCTGTTCTGGCACCGGATCTTCGACGACCCCGAGGTCATGGAGTTCTTCGGCGGCCGGAGAGCGGACTTCTCCGTGTACGAGGAACTCACCGCCCGTCAGCGCCGCCATGACGCGGAGCTCGGCTACTGCCTGTGGACCGTCACCGACGAGGACGGCACCGTGCTCGGCTTCACCGGGGCGCAGCCGTGGCCGCACAGCCACTACGGGCCGGTCGGCGCCATCGAGATCGGCTGGCGGCTGGGGCGCTCCGCCTGGGGGCACGGGTACGCCACCGCCGCCGCCCGCACCACGCTGGAGCGGCTGCGGGCGGCCGGGGTGCCGGACGTCGTCGCGATGATCGACTCCCGTAACGGCCGGTCCATCGCGGTGGCGGAACGGCTCGGGATGCGGCTCGCGGAGACCTTCACCACCCCGCGCCCCGGACAGGAGGCGCGCTGCTACCGGCTGGAGCTGTAGCGGTCCGGATGGATCAGGCGCGGGTGGCCCGGTGCAGGGCCACCACGCCGCCGGTGAGGTTGCGCCACGCCACCTTCGACCAGCCCGCCTTCTGAAGGAGTGCGGCGAGGCCGGGCTGGTCGGGCCAGGCGCGGATGGACTCGGCGAGATAGACGTACGCGTCCGGGTTGGAGGAGACGGCCCGCGCGGTGGGCGGCAGCGCGCGCATCAGGTACTCGGTGTACACCGTGCGGAACGGGGCCCAGGTCGGCTGCGAGAACTCGCAGATCACGACCTTGCCGCCCGGCTTCGTCACCCGGTACAGCTCGCGCAGCGCGGTCTCGGTGTCCTGGATGTTGCGCAGCCCGAAGGAGATCGTGACGGCGTCGAAGACCTCGTCCTTGAACGGCAGCTTCATCCCGTCGCCCGCCGTGAACGGCATCCACGGGTGGCGCCGCTTGCCGACCTCCAGCATGCCCAGCGAGAAGTCGCACGGCACGACGTCGGCACCGGCCTGGGCGAAGGGCTGCGAGGAGGTCGCGGTGCCCGCCGCCAGGTCGAGGATCTTCTGCGCGGGGCGGGCGTCGACCGCCGCCGCGACCGCCTTGCGCCACTGCCGGGCCTGGCCCAGCGAGATCACGTCGTTGGTCAGGTCGTAGTTGGCCGCCACACCGTCGAACATCGAGGCGACTTCGTGCGGCTGCTTGTCCAGGGAGGCTCGGGTCACCCTTCCATTCAAGCAGCCCGCCCGTACGGATCAGTGGGGGCGGTCCCCCGCGATCGCGACCCGCTCGGCGACCCGGCGGTGCGGGGCGTAGTCGTTGACCGCGTAGTGCTGGGTGGCCCGGTTGTCCCAGAACGCGACATCGCCCGCCCGCCAGCTGTACCGCACCTGGAACTCCGGCGCGTGCGCCTGCTGGAACAGCAGGCGCAGGAGGCGGTCGCTCTCCTCCTGCGCGAAGCCCACGATCCGGGTGGTGAAGGAAGCGTTCACGAAGATCGTCCGGCGGCCGGTGACCGGGTGGCGCCGCACCACCGGGTGCTCGACCGGCGGGAACCGGTCCTGGTGCGGAGCCAGCCGCTCCGGCGGGTAGAAGCGCGAGAACCCGGGGATGAAGTCGTGCACCGCCCGCGCCCCCTCGATGCGCTCCTTCACCTCCTCGGGCAGGTTGTCGTACGCCGCCGCCATGTCCGCCCACATCGTGTCCCCGCCCACCGGCGGTACCTCGCGCAGCTGGAGGACCGCGCCGAGCGCCGGGCGCTCGCGGAAGGTGACGTCGGCGTGCCAGACGTTCTCGAAGGTGGGGACGGCCGAGCGGTCCAGGCGGGCCACCTCCGGGTCGTCGCCCGTCGCGAGCAGCGGGTTGGTCTCCAGCTCGCCCCAGTGCCCGGCGAAGGCACGCTGCTGGAGTGAGGTGAGGTGCTGCTCCCGGAAGAACAGCACCTTCCACTCCAGCAGCGCCCGGTCCAGCTCTCCCCTCAGCTCAGGGCCGAGCGGGCGGGACAGGTCGACGCCGTGGATCTCGGCGCCGATCACCCGGCCGCGCGGCACCAGCTCGAAGAGCTCGTACGGCCGGTCCGTCCACCCCTCCGGGACCCGGCGCAGCACGCGCGGGCCCTCGTACAGCCCGTCGGCGGGGATGCGGTGGTCGCGCAGGGCAGGGGCGGTCGTGGTGGTGGTCATGGTTCTCCTCCTCCGGAAGGGGCGTGACGTCAGCGGGCCGCGTCGCGTACCGCCGTACCGATCTCGGCGCGCAGCGCGGCGTACTCCGGCAGCCCGCGCAGCTCGTCGGGGCCGGTGCCGGTGCGCGGCAGGCCGATCGGGATGTCCAGGGCGACCCGGCCCGGCCGGGCGCTGAGCACGACCGTGCGGGTGCCGAGGAAGACCGCCTCGTCCACGCTGTGGGTGACGAAGACCGACGTGGTCCCCGTCTCGGCGGAGACCGTGCGCAGGTCCTCCTGGAGCCGCTCCCGGGTCAGCGCGTCGAGCGCGGCGAACGGTTCGTCGAGCAGCAGCAGCCGCTTGCCGCCCGCCAGGGCGCGGGCGATGGCCACCCGCTGCTGCTGGCCGCCGGAGATCTGCCAGATGCGGCGGCCCGCGGTGTCCGCGAGGCCGACGCGCTCGAGCAACTCGGCGGTCCGCTCGGCCCGTTCGGGCCGGGGCACGCCCGCGTACTTCAGCGCCAGGCCGACGTTGTCGCCGACCGTGCGCCACGGGAAGAGGCGGGGCTGCTGGAAGACGATGCCCGCCTGGTTGCCGGGCTCGGGGCGCTCGCCGAACACCTCGACCTCGCCGGACGAGGCCCGCTCGAAGCCCGCGATAAGGCGGAGCAGGGTGCTCTTGCCGCAGCCGGAGGGGCCGACGAGGACCAGGAACTCCCCGGCCGGGATCTCCAGGGAGACCGGCCCGAGAGCCGTCACGCTGTCCGTGCCCCGGCCTCGCCCTCCGTAGGTGTGCTCGACGTCGCGTACGGAGACGACGGGGCCGGAGTCGCGCTGCTGAGGAACCTTCGCGGTGTCCGTGTCAGGGAGAGACGGCATCGGTGAGCCCCTCCACGTAGATGGACTTCCGCAGCTTGTCGAGGTCGGGCGCGGAGTCGATCTGCTTCTGGTCGACGAGGAACTGCGCCGCGCTGTGCAGGTTGTCCGCGAGACCGCCGACCTTGCCGGGGGTCCCGAGCCACTTGGCGTCGGCCTGTTCGGCCGGCTTGAGGAAGATGCCCTGCTTGATCTGGGCGCCGGCCTCGGCCGGGCTGATCCCGAGCTGCTTGCCGACGGCTGCGGAGGCCGCGTCGGGGTCGTCGTGGATCAGGTCGAGCGCCTGGGCCTGCGCCTTGCGCCAGGCGGGCAGCACGTCGGGGTGGGCCTTGAGGAAGCTGGTGGAGGCGACCCCGAGGTCGAGGGTGGGCTTGCCCGCGGCGGCGAGTTCGCGGCTGGAGACGAGGACCTTGCCGGTCTTCTTCAGCTCCTCCAGGGTCGGCAGCCAGACGTACGTGGCGTCGATGTCGCCGCGAGTCCAGGCGGCCAAAATGTCCTGCGGCTCCAGGTCGAGGAGCTGCACCTTCGAGGCGTCCACCCCGGCCTGGTCGAGGGCGGCGAGCAGGCTGTAGTGCGAGGTGGAGCTGAACGGGGTGGCGACCTTCTTGCCCTCCAGGTCCTTCACGGAGGAGACCTTGGAGCCGTTACGGGCGACCAGCGCCTCGTTCTCCCCGGCCACGTCCAGCACCCAGGTGACCTGGTACGGGATGTTCAGCGGCTCGGAGAGACCCCGGGCGACCGGGCTGGAGCCGATGGCCGCGAGGTCCACGGAACCGGCCACGAAAGCGGTGTTGATGCTGGCGCCCGAGTCGAACTTGGTCCACTTGACCTTGTATCCGGGGAGCGCCTTCTCCAGCCAGCCCTTCTCCTTGACGATCAGGTCGCCGCTGGGAAAGGCCTGGTAGGCGATGCGTATCGTCTTGTCGCCGTCCTTGCCCCCGTCGCCGGAACCGCCCTCACCGCAGGCCGTCACCACCAGCAGGGCTCCGAGAGCGGCGGCGATCGAGGAGAGGCGGAGCCAACCGCGTGTTCCGGCCATGTGTGTTTCCTTCGTACGGAGGTGGATGCGAACAGGGAGTGGTGGAGGGGCGGTCTACGCGTGGCGTCGCCACGGGGCGAGCCGGTCCGACAGGACCCGCAGCCCGGCGTCGATGAGCAGGCCGGAGATGCCGATGGCGAAGAGGCCGAGGACGACGGTGTCCGACTGGTTGTAGCGCTGGGCGTCCCGGATCAGGCCGCCGATGCCCGGCAGCCCGTTGACCGTCTCGGCGGCGACCACCGAGGAGTACGCGATGCCGAAGGCGAGGCGGACGCCGACGAGGATCTCCGGCAGCGCGGACGGCAGGACCACCGAGGTCACGACCTGCCCGCGCTTGGCCCCGATCGCCCGGGCCGCCTCGACCAGGGCGGTCGGCGCGGACGCCACGGCGGAGGCGGTGGCCACGGCGACCGGCGGCATGGCGGCGATGGCGAGCAGCCAGAGCTTGGGCGCCTCGTCGATGCCGAACCAGATGATCAGCAGGCTGAAGTAGGCGAGTGGCGGGAGGGTGCGCAGGAAGGCCACGGCGGGCTCCAGCACCACCCGTACCCACGGCAGCGTCCCCATGAGGACGCCGACGACGAGTCCCGCGACGACGCCCGCACCGGCCCCGATGAAGATGCGGCGCAGGCTGATGCCGAGGTGCTCGATCAGGGTGTGGCCCTGGTAGCCGCGCACCCCGTCGTGCGTGCCGGAGGTCTCCAGCAGCGCACGCCATACGGCGGCGGGCGAGGGGACCAGCACCGGTGACCAGAGCTGGAGCACGATCACCAGCTGCCAGAGCGCGAGGAGGGCGGCGAGCGCGACGAGGCGGAGCCCGACGCGGCGCCAGCGCGCACCGCGCTCCGGCCGGCGGCCCGTAGGCCCGGGGGCAGGGGCGGCGGCGTCGGCGGCCCGTTTCCGTACGGAAGTGGGCGTGGTCATGGAGGGCTCCGGGGACAAGGGCAGGGCAGGCCACCGGGCTTGATGACAAGCCGGGAGCGGACGACCGCCGGGAGGCAAGGAGGGTGGGCCCGCCGAAAGCCGTCCGGCGGGTGTGCACACGGAAAGAGCGGGCGCGAAGACGTCAGCGCGTCAACGTGTCAGGGCATCACTGAGGATGCCGCGGCAGGGCTTCAACAACAGGAAGCGCTGGACACGCGGCAGAGATCGATGTGGAGGCACTCCACCAGAAAACGATCGACTGTCACGGCAGTTGTTCTAGCACAGGCGCTCCACGGGACACCAGATTCGTACCGAGGAATGAGACGTTCCGTCCCGCCGTCCGGTCTCCGCAACTGATCACCTTCCGCCTTCAACCTTTTCGGCACCCGCGAACTCTGTAAGGGGTGGAACGAGGAGAGGGAGAGCGGATGCCGGCAGGGGCGGAGCCCGAGGGGGCGGCGGACGGCGGGAGCGTCGCCGCGTTCGAGGCGTACGCGCGGGACGGCCAGCGGCGGCTGTACCGGACGGCCTACCTGCTCTGCGGGAACGTGGAGGGGGCCAAGGACCTGACGCAGACGACCCTGGCCAAGCTGTTCCAGCACTGGCGCCGGGCGAGCCGGGCGGACAACCTCGACGCCTACGCCAAGACCGTCCTGGTCCGTACGTATGTGGCGGAACGGCGGCGTTCCGTACGGGACTTGCTCGCCCACCGGTCCAACCCTCCGCGCCCGCAGGCCGATCCGGCCTCGGGTGTCGATCTCCGCGTCACACTGCTCGCCCTGCTCGACGAACTCCCGCCCCGGGCACGGGCGATGGTGGTCCTGCGGTACTGGGACGATCTGAGCGTGGAGTCGGTGGCCTCGTTGCTGCGGTGCAGCGAGTCCACGGTGAAGAGCCAGTGTTCGCGTTCACTCGTCCGGCTGCGCGCCCGCATGGGCGATGCCCGGCTCTACTCCACCGGAAGCTGAGGGCCGGTCATGACTTCTGAATCCCGCGCCGGTTCACCCGAGGAAGAGATCTTCCGGGACGCGCTCCACCGGACCGCCGACGCCCTGCCCCCGCTGCCCGACCTGGTGCCCGACGCCGTACGGGAAGGGGAGCGGCGACGGGTCCGGAGCCGGGGGCTCGCGGTGGCGGGGACCTTCGTCGCGGTGACCGCGGTGACGCTGGGCCTCGCCCTGCTGGGACCCTTGCTGCGGCAGACACCCGGCACCGAACCCGCCGCCCCTGCCCCGGGCCCTTCCATCACCCGGCCCACACCCGCCCTCTCCCCCGACCCGACGGAGCCCGTAACCGGCATGCCGATACCCGCACCCTCGTCGCCGCCCACGGCCACGCCTCCCCCTTCCCCCTCGTCCTCGTCCTCCCCCTCCCCCTCGTCCTCGTCCTCGTTCCCGCTCTGGTCGCCGCCGCCGTCGCCTCCCTCCACCACGCCCCCGGCCGCGCACACCGCCACGCCGTATCCCGGGGCGACCTCATGACGGGCCGTCGCGGCTCGGGCACGCTGCCGCGCGACGAACCGGCCCGCGACGCCGAGACGTTCCGGCTGCGCGCCCTCCCCGGGGACCGTGCGGGGACCGGAGGCCCGGGACGCGCGGGGGCGGAGGGCCGGTCGGGGAGCCGGTCCCCGTCCCGGTCCGGGAACCGGTCGCAGTCCCGATCCGGGAACCGGTCGCAGTCCCGATCGCAGTCCCGCTCCCGTGAGCGGCGAAGACGCCGGAACCGGCGCCGGACGGCGGGCCTGGCCGTGCTCGCCCTGGCGGCCGTGGCCCTGGTGGCCCTCCTCGTCGACCGGCCCTGGCAGAACGGGGACCCGTCCGTCACCGCCGACGCGGGGCCCACGACCGGGACCGGTGACGACAACGCCGAGACCCCCGTCGCCCCGGCCCCGCCACCCCCGACGCCCTCCGCCGCACCGCCCTCGCCCGCCCCCTCCCCCTCTCCCCCGGCCGACGACGACCGCCCGCCCAAGGCCTCCGACGTGCCCGCCTCCGGCCCCGGCACGTTCACCGTCGCCCGCGCGGGCGTCACGAAGTCCGGCAAGGGCGAGCCCTACCGGGTCGAGGTGGAGGACGGCATCGGCGTCGACCCCGACCGGGCCGCCGAAGAGATCGCCACGATCCTGGCCCACCCGCGCGGCTGGAGCCACGGCGGCGAGCGCTCGTTCCGCCAAGTCACCGACAAGTCGGCCGGGTTGGTGGTGAAGATTGGCACCGCGGCGACCACCGACCGGCTCTGCGGTGCCTACGGGCTGAAGACCCGCGGCGAGGTCAACTGCCGTGGCGGCGAACAGGTGATGGTCAACCTGAAGCGCTGGCAGCTGGGTTCACCGCAGTTCGACGGGCCCGTCGCCGAGTACCGGGCCCTGATCATCAACCACGAGGTCGGCCACTGGCTGGGGCGCGGCCACGAGACCTGCCCGGGGAAGGGACGCCCCGCGCCCGCGATGATGCAGCAGATCGACGGGCTGAAGGGGTGCGTCGCCAACGCCTGGCCGTACGACGCCAAGGGACACTATCTGGGCGGCCCGAAGGTGCCCTAGGGCCTGTCGTCAAACTGCCGCCTGGGGTGGGGCTCAGCGGGCGCGGTGCACGAGCCGACCCGCGAGCACCGTCGCCACGCAGTGGACCGTCCCGCCCGCGCGCAGCGCCGCCTCGTCGGCCACGTCGAAGACGGCGAGGTCCGCGCGGCCGCCCACGGTCAGCGGGCCGTGGGCGGTGGCGGCCAGGTCGCCGCCCGAAACCGCGAAAGGATCCAGGTCCGGCGGGCCGTCTCCCGGTCGCCCTGGGACCTGGACCAGCCCCGACCGGGCGACCGCCGTCCGCAGCGCCGGCTCGTCCGCCCCGAACGGGCCCACCACATGCGTGGTCCCGTGCCGCAGCATCCGCTGGAGCCCGCGCCGTACGCTGCCGGCCCGCCGGGCCGTGTCCATCGTCGCCGCGACCCGCTCGAACTCCTCGCCCCACAGCGGCAGTTCACCCAGCTCGTCGGCCTCGCCCGGGTCCGGGTGGTAGCAGCGGGTGAGCAGCTCCCGGGCCCGGTCCTGACGGAGTCCGGGCGTGAGGAGTCCGGGCCAGCGGCGGACCCGGGCCGTCGGATGGGCGGCCACGACCTCCTCGTACGGCCCGATGGCGGCGATCCGGTCGCCGTCCACGGCCACCGCACCACCACCGGAACCCCCGGCAACGGCCGCCGCGCCGACCGGAAGGACCAGCGGCGCGGCGTGAATCGTCAGCACAGGAGAGGGCCTCTCGTTTGGATCAGGCCGGATCAGGGAGCGGGGTCCGGCGCGTGCAGCTGCAAGGCGGAGGATTGAGGCATGGCGGAGCCATGGTGATTGACGACAACGCCGCAGATGCGCGTGCCGGGGCACGCGAGCCCGGCCTGATCCAAACGAGAGGCCCTCAGTTGGCGTTGAGGAGCTTGAGCTCCGGGTGGGCCGTGCCGCCCGCGATCGCGGTGGAGGAGATGTGCGAGACCACACGCTCGTCGACCGGGTCGTTCGCCGGGTCGTCGTGCACGACGAGGTGCTCGTACGTGGTGGCGCGCTGTGCCGGGACCCGGTCCGCCTTGCGGATCAGGTCGATGATCTCCAGCCGGTTGGACCGGTGCTTGGCTCCGGCCGAGGAGACGACGTTCTCCTCCAGCATGATCGAGCCGAGGTCGTCGGCGCCGTAGTGCAGCGAGAGCTGGCCGACCTCCTTGCCCGTGGTCAGCCAGGAGCCCTGGATGTGGGCGACGTTGTCGAGGAAGAGCCGGGCGATGGAGATCATCCGGAGGTACTCGAAGAGCGTGGCCTGCGTGCGGCCCTTCAGCTTGTTGTTCTCCGGCTGGTAGGTGTACGGGATGAAGGCGCGGAAGCCGCCCGAACGGTCCTGGACGTCCCGGATCATCCGCAGGTGCTCGATCCGCTCGGCGTTGGTCTCGCCGGTGCCCATGAGCATGGTGGAGGTGGACTCGACACCGAGGCCGTGCGCGATCTCCATGATCTCCAGCCACCGCTCACCCGACTCCTTGAGCGGGGCGATGGCGGTGCGCGGCCGGGCGGGCAGCAGCTCGGCGCCCGCGCCCGCGAAGGAGTCGAGACCGGCGGCGTGGATGCGGCTGATGGCCTCCTCGGCGGAGACCTTCGAGATCCGGGCCATGTGCTCGATCTCGGAGGCGCCGAGGGAGTGGATGACCAGCTGCGGGTACGCCTTCTTGATCGCGGAGAAGTGCTCCTCGTAGTACTCCACGCCGAAGTCCGGGTGGTGGCCGCCCTGGAACATGATCTGGGTGCCGCCGAGCTCGACGGTCTCCGCGCAGCGGCGCAGGATGTCCTCGATGTCCCGGGTCCAGCCCTTGGCCTTGTCCTTGGGGGGCGCGTAGAAGGCGCAGAACTTGCAGGCCGTCACACACACGTTGGTGTAGTTGATGTTGCGCTCGATGATGTACGTCGCGATGTGCTCCGTACCGGCGTAACGGCGTCGGCGTACGGCGTCGGCGGCCGCCCCCAGCGCGTGCAGCGGCGCCGAGCGGTAGAGGTCGAGCGCCTCCTCCGGGGTGATCCGACCGCCCTCGGCGGCTCGGTCGAGGACGGGCTGAAGGTCGGCCTTCTCGGTCACCGGGCTGTCACCTTTCGGCGGTTTTTTGAGGATCCTCGGACCGATCCAGCGTACGCCAGCCCCGTGCGCCGTCAGCGGCCGGACCGGGTGAGGTCGCCGTACGGAAGGCCCGCGGCGCGCTCCTTCGACCGGTAGCCGAGCGTTCCGTCGGCGGCGAGGCGGAAGACCAGGTCGGCCTCGGTGGTGGTGCACAGGCCCGGGGTGCTGGGGCGGTCCGGGTCGGTGCGCTCGCGGACCTTCAGCTCCTCGGCCGTGCCGGAGGTGAGGGTGCCGACGCTGTTGCAGGTGACGGTGATACCGAGCTGGGAGATGGTCGTGGACATCCGGACGACCTGGGTCCCCTTCTTCCCCTCGGTGAAGACCGCGGTGAGCGTGCCGTGCGGCTGGCCGCTCGTCTGCTCGGTGAGCGGGCCCTCCCAGGTGCCGACGAACGCCTTCGGCACCTCGTCCACCGGGGCCTCGCCCGCATCGGTGGGGGCCTCGGAGGACGTGGGTTCCGGCTCCTTCGACGCGGTGGCCGTGGCGGTGGGGGACGGCCGGGCGGCCGCCGAGTCGTTCTCCTTGCGGCGGTCGGCGTCGCCGCCCGGGAAGAGGCCGTCGAGCAGGCCCGAGCCGAGGGCGACGACCACGAACGAGCCCGCCACGGCCAGTGCCACGGTGCAGCTCACCCGGCGGCTCCGGCGCGCCCCGGCACCCGTATCCGCGCCCGTCCCTGTGTCCGCGCCGCCCGTGGCGGTCTGCGAGTCGGCGGTGACGGTGACGGAGAACCGGGGGTCGTGGGCCCGCTGCCCGGGGAACCCGCCGGTCGCGGTGCCGGGCGGGCCGTCCGGTACGTGGGCGAGGGGCGGGCCGAAGACGCCCGGCAAGCCGGAGCCGGAGCCTGTACGAGGGTCGGGGCCGGATCCCGTACGGGAATCGGAGCCCGTACGCGAATCGGAGCCCGTACGGGAATCGGCGTCCGGGCCCTCGTGTGCGTCGGCGCCCGCCCCGAACCCCGCCCCCAGTGACGCGTTGCTGAACGGCACCGGGCCCGAGCCCACCGGCGCGTCCTGCGGTTCCAGGTCCAGCAGCGCCACCGCCGAGCGGCTGACCTCCCCCACCAGCCGGCCCGGCAGCCACCCCGCCGCCACCATCGCCGCCGCCCCGCCCGGAGCCAGCGTGCGGGCGAGGTCGGCCGGGGCGGGCCGCGCGTCCGGGTCCTTGGCCAGGCACCCGGCGACCACCTCGCGCAGCTCGCCCTCCAGGTCGCCCAGCTCCGGCTCCTCGTGCACCACCTTGTAGAGGAGTACGGCGGAGGAGTCGCCGGAGAAGGGGGCGGCGCCGGTCGCCGCGTACGCCAGGACCGCGCCCAGCGAGAAGACGTCCGCCGCACCGGAGATGTCCCGGCCGCGGATCTGCTCGGGCGCCATGTAGCCGGGCGAGCCGACGGAGACGCCGGTGGAGGTGAGCGAGACGGTCGCGCCGAGGGCCCGGGCGATGCCGAAGTCGATGAGGCGGGGGCCGTCCAGGGCGAGCAGCACGTTGGAGGGCTTCACATCGCGGTGGACGATGCCCTGGCCGTGGACGACGTGGAGGGCCTCGGCGAGCCCGGCGCCCAGGGTGCGTACCGCGTGCTCGGGCAGCGGCCCGTGTTCGGTGATCGCCTGGGAGAGCGGGGGACCTGCGACGTAACCGGTGGCGACCCACGGCACCGGGGCGTCCGGGTCCGCGTCCAGGACGGGGGCGGTCCACTGCGCGCCGATGCGCCGCGCCGACTCCACCTCGCGCCGGAACCGGGCGCGGAACTGCTCGTCCAGGGCGAAGTGGGGGTGGACCACTTTCACCGCGACCGTACGGCCGCCGGCGCTGCGCCCGAGATAGACCCGGCCCATGCCGCCCGCACCGAGCCGGCCGAGCAGCCGGTAGGAACCGATGGTGTGCGGTTCGCCCGCTTCCAGCGGCTGCATATGGCCTCCCCCTGTGAACCCTGAACCGTGTGAACCCTGAACCGTGTGAACCTGCGGCTGGTGAACCTGTGGCTGAGAGAGTCCTGCGGTCGGTCCGGACTCGGACCGAAGCCTAGGGGGCGCCACCGGCGCGGTCACCGGGAAACGGCCGGACCATTCCCCCTTCTCCGGGCAGGAGGGGATGATTTCGCCCCGGGGAAAGGCGCGAATGCGTTGTTGGGCCGCCCCTCACCCAATTCCCCTGCCCCGGAACCGGAAAGGGAATTCACCCATTCAAGCGCTCAACCGCTCAGCCGCCGAGCAGCTCCACCCGTACATCCGCCGGGTACCCGGTGTCCGCCCCGGTCCGGCGGGCGAACTCGCGGACGCCGGCCAGTTGCTCCGGGCCGAAGCGGAAGTCCAGGGTCGTGAAGTACCGCTCCAGCACCTCCGCGTCGAAGGCCTCCCAGCGGGCCGCCTGCTCCGCGACCTTGGTGACCTCCTCCAGGGAGAGGTCCCGGGAGGCCAGGAACGCCTGGTGCACCTTGGCCGCCGTCTCGGGATGCGCGGCCAGGAAGTCCTTGCGGGCCGCCCAGACGGCGAAGACGAACGGCAGCCCCGTCCACTCCTTCCACATCTGGCCCAGGTCGTGGACCTGGAGCCCGAGGCGGGGGGCGTCGTGCAGGTTGGCGCGCAGGGCGGCGTCGCCGATCAGCACCGCCGCGTCCGCCTCCTGCATCATCAGCCCGAGGTCGGGCGGGCAGGTGTAGTAGTCGGGCCGGACCCCGTACCGCTCGGCCAGCAGCAGCTGGGCCAGGCGTACGGAGGTGCGCGAGGTGGAACCGAGCGCGACCCGGGCCCGGTCGAGCTGCTCCAGCGGGAGCTGGGAGACGATCACACAGGACATCACGGGCCCGTCGCAGCCGACCGCGATGTCCGGGAAGGCGACCAGGTCGTCGGCGTTGCGCAGGTACTCCACGAGGGTGACCGGGCCGATGTCCAGGTCCCCCCTGACCAGCTGCTCGCTGAGCCTCTCCGGGGTGTCCTTCGAGAGCTCCAGGTCGAGCAGGGTCCCCGTACGCGCCAGGCCCCAGTAGAGCGGCAGGCAGTTCAGGAACTGGATGTGGCCGACGCGGGGGCGGCTGCGACGGTCGTCGCCCTCACCGGCCGGGGCGTCACTGGCTGAGACGGTTGAATTGTCCACATCGCGAGGCTAGACCCGCCTCCGGCGCCCGGCACCACCGGGGCGCCCCGCGGTACTCCCCGGCGCTCGCCCGGCACTCCCCCGGCGCTCCCCCGATGCTCCTCCAGCAGGCCAATCAAACGTTCGGGTGAAGTGATCTTTCCCTCTACCGCTCTCCGGAGACTGCGTGCTAGGCTCGCTCGCAAGTTGCAGTTTGGTTTCCCTTGCAGTACAGAGCCTGCGGAGCATGTAACCCGCAGGCTTTTGTAGTTTTCAGACTTGTTTGCAGGTTCTGGAGCAGGGCAACCCTTTGGCCCAAGGAGGGCTTATGGCTACCGGAACCGTCAAGTGGTTCAACGCTGAAAAGGGCTTCGGCTTCATCGCCCAGGACGGCGGCGGCCCGGATGTCTTCGTTCACTACTCCGCGATCAACGCGTCCGGGTTCCGCTCCCTCGAGGAGAACCAGGTCGTGAACTTCGACGTCACTCAGGGACCCAAGGGTCCGCAGGCTGAGAACGTCACCCCGGCCTAGTTGCCCGGGTCGGCCGATCGCGGCCGTACATAGCAGTACCCAAGGAGCCCCGCTCCCCCGCTTCGGCGGAGGAGCGGGGCTCCTGCCTGTTTCCGGGGCTCCTGCCTGTTTCCGGGGCTGCCTGTTTCCGGGACGCGCCGGACCGGTACCGGTACCCCTTGACCTTCACCCCGTGTGAAGCCGTGCAGTGGGAGCCATCATGTTCACCATCGGAGACTTCGCCCGGTACGGGCGGGTGTCGCGCCGGATGCTGCGTCACTACGACGCCATCGGGCTGCTGCGCCCGGACCGCACCGACCCCGCCACCGGCTACCGCTTCTACGGCGCCGCCCAGCTCGCCCGGCTCAACCGGATCATCGCGCTCAAGGACCTCGGCTTCACGCTCCAGCAGGTGCGGGACGTCCTGGACGAGCGGGTGGGCCCGGAGGAGCTGCGGGGGATGCTGCGGCTGCGCCGGGCGGAGCTGGCGGAGGCGGTGGCGGCCGCGACGGCGCGGCTGGCCCAGGTCGAGGCGAGGCTCCGGTCGATCGAGAGCGAGGGGCACATGCCTGCCGACGACGTTGTGATCAAGACCGTTCCCGCGGTCCGGGTGGCCGAGCTGACCGGGCTCGCCGCGAGCTACGAGCCGCAGGACATCGGGCCGGTGATCGGTCCGCTGTACGAGGAGCTCTTCCCGCTCCTGGAGGGCGCCGGCGTCCGGCCGGCCGGTCCCGGGATCGCCTGGTACGAGGACGCCCCGCACGGCTCCCCCGAGGGCGGCGGCGCGGTCGTCGTGCACGCGGGGGTGACGGTGTCGGCCCCGGTGGGCCCGGTCGGTGGGACCGGGGTACGGGTCGTGGAGCTGCCCCCGTTCGAGGCGGCGACGATCGTGCACCGGGGCGCGATGGACGACGTGCTGCCGGCCGCGCAGACCCTGGCCCGGTGGCTGGACGCGAACGGCTACCGCTCCACGGGGTACGCCCGCGAGGTCAACCTGGAGTGCCCGCCGGACCGGAGCCAGTGGGTGACGGAGCTCCAGGAGCCGGTGGCCAAGGCCTGACGACCGGGAGACAAGGGGGTGCGCCACAGTGCGGCGCACCCCCCGTACACACGTGCCCTTCTACGCCCCCGCCCAGAGCCCGTCCTCCGTCAGCCCCAGCAGGTCGATCGCGTTGCCGCGCACGATCCGGTCCACGACGTCCGGGGCGAGGTGGCCCATCTGCGCCTCGCCGACCTCGCGGGACCTGGGCCAGGTGGAGTCGGAGTGCGGGTAGTCCGTCTCGTACAGGACGTTGCCGACGCCGATCGCGTCCAGGTTCTTCAGCCCGAAGGCGTCGTCGAAGAAGCAGCCGTAGACGTGGTCCGCGAACAGCTCGGACGGCGGGCGGTGGACCTTGTCGGCGACGCCGCCCCAGGCGCGGTTCTCCTCCCAGACGACGTCGGCGCGTTCCAGGATGTACGGAATCCAGCCGATCTGGCCCTCCGCGTACATGATCTTCAGGCCCGGGAAGCGCTCGAACTTGCCGCTCATCAGCCAGTCGACCATCGAGAAGCAGCAGTTGGCGAAGGTGATGGTGGAGCCGACGGCGGGCGGGGCGTCGGCGGAGGTGGACGGCATCTTCGACGAGGAGCCGATGTGCATGGCGATGACGGTCCCGGTCTCGTCGCAGGCCGCGAGGAACGGATCCCAGTCGTCCGTATGTATGGACGGAAGCCCGAGATGGGGAGGTATCTCGGAGAACGCGACCGCGCGCACGCCCCGGGCCGCGTTGCGCCGGACCTCGGCGGCGGCGAGCTCCGCGTCCCAGAGCGGGACGAGGGTGAGCGGGATGAGGCGGCCGTGCGCCTCGGGGCCGCACCACTCCTCCACCATCCAGTCGTTGTACGCGCGCACCCCGAGGAGCCCCAGATCGCGGTCCTTCGCCTCGGTGAACGTCTGGCCGCAGAAGCGCGGGAAGGTCGGGAAGCAGAGGGCGGACTGGACGTGGTTGACGTCCATGTCGGCGAGCCGGTCCGGGACCGAGAAGGAGCCCGGGCGCATCTGCTCGTAGGTGATGATCTCCAGCTTGATCTCGTCCCTGTCGTAGCCGACGGCCGTGTCCAGGCGGGTGAGCGGCCGGTGCAGGTCCTCGTAGACCCACCAGTCGCCGACCGGCCCGTCGTCCCCCTTCGCCCCCATCACGGGCGCGAACTTTCCGCCCATGAAGGTCATTTCCTTCAGCGGTGCGCGGACGATGCGCGGGCCGGAGTCCGCGTACCGGGACGGGAGCCGGTCCCGCCAGACATGAGCGGGCTCCACCGTGTGGTCGTCCACCGAGATGATCTTCGGGAAGGTCTCCATGCGTTCCACGGTAGCGCCGATCTGACGAACCGTCAGCTGGCGTGCACGCAGGAGACGGGGATTCGGTTCCCGAATCGTTGTCGAGGGCTTGTGCAGAGCGTCACCCACTGCTGACGCGCCCGCCCGCGACAAGGCAGACTGTTGAGCGCGATACCAGCGGTACCGAGCAATCCGGATGTACACCGCACATCGACGCACGGGCGGACGACAACCGGCTGAGAGCGGGCGGACCTTCGGAGACGGGCACCACCGGCAGGACCCGCCGACGGGTCCGGGCCGGCAGGCGAGCAGGACAGGGGGCATCAATGGACCGTGATCACGGGCCACGCGTGCGCGTACCGGAGCAGCGCGCTCCGGAGGAACCGGGGGCCGCCGACTCCCTCAGGTTCACCGTCCTGGGCCCCGTACGGGCATGGCGCGGGGCCGAGGCGCTCCCGTCCGGCTCCCCCCAGCAGCGCGCGCTGCTCGCCGCCCTGCTCCTGCGCGAGGGCCGGACGGCCACGGCGAACGAGCTGATCGACGCGTTCTGGGGCGAGGACCCGCCGTCGCAGGCGAAGGCCACGATCCGTACGTACGCCTCACGGCTCCGTAAGATCCTGGGCCAGGAGACGGTGGTCAGCGAGTCCGGCGGGTACGCGCTCCGGATCGGCCGGGGCGCGCTCGACCTGACCCTGGCGCAGGATCTGGCCGCCGAGGCGGAGAAGGCCCGCGCGAGCGGTGACCGCTGCCAGGCCCGCACGCTGATCAACAAGGTGCTGGGGCTGTGGGACGGCGAGGCGCTGGCCTCGGTGCCGGGGCCGTACGCGGAGAACCAGCGGACCAGGCTGGAGGAGTGGCGCCTCCAGCTCACCGAGGCCCGGCTCGATCTGGACCTGGAGGTGGGCAGCCATGCGGAGGCCGTCTCCGAGCTGACCGCGCTCACCGCCGCCCACCCGCTGCGCGAACGCCTGCGCGAGCTGCTGATGGTGGCGCTGTACCGCAGCGGGCGGCAGGCGGAGGCGCTGGCCGTGTACGCGGACACCCGACGGCTCCTCGCCGAGGAGCTGGGCGTCGACCCGCGCCCCGAGCTGGCCCAGCTCCAGCAGCGCATCCTGCGGGCCGACGAGGAGCTGGCCCGCCCGGCGGACGAGCCGGCCCCGGCGCCGGCGCCCGTGAAGCCCGCACAGCTTCCGGCGACGGTGCCCGACTTCACGGGACGCGACTCCTTCGTACGGGATCTGGGCGCCCAACTGGCGACCGCCGAGGGGTCGGTGATGGCGGTCTCCGCGCTGGCCGGGATCGGCGGGGTCGGCAAGACCACCCTGGCCGTGCACGTCGCCCACCAGGCCCGCCCGCACTTCCCCGACGGGCAGCTCTACGTCGACCTCCAGGGCGCGGGCGCGCGGGCGGCCGAGCCGGAGACGGTCCTCGGCTCGTTCCTGCGGGCGCTCGGCACCGCGGACTCGGCGATTCCGGACACGTTGGACGAGCGGGCCGCGCTCTACCGCTCGACGCTGGACGGCCGCCGCATCCTCGTCCTCCTCGACAACGCCCACGACGCGGCCCAGATCCGCCCGCTGCTGCCCGGGACGCCGGGGTGCGCGGCGCTGGTGACGAGCCGGGTGCGGATGGTGGACCTGGCCGGGGCGCACCTGGTGGACCTGGACGTGATGGCGCCGGACGAGGCGCTCCAGCTCTTCACGAGGATCGTCGGCGCGGAACGGGTCGGCGCGGAACGGGAAGCGGCCCTGGACGTGGTGGCCGCCTGCGGTTTCCTCCCCCTCGCCATCCGCATCGCCGCCTCCCGGCTGGCCGCCCGCCGCACCTGGACGGTCTCCGTCCTCGCCGGCAAGCTGGCCGACGAGCGCCGCCGCCTCGACGAGCTCCAGGCGGGCGACCTCGCGGTGAAGGCCACCTTCGAACTCGGCTACGGCCAGCTGGAACCGGCCCAGGCCCGCGCCTTCCGCCTCCTCGGCCTCGCGGACGGCCCGGACATCTCGCTCGCCGCCGCGGCGGCCCTGCTGAACCTGGAGCCGCACACGGCGGAGGACCTCCTGGAGGCGCTGGTCGACACCTCCCTCCTGGAGTCGGCCGCGCCGGGCCGCTACCGCTACCACGACCTCGTACGCCTCTACGCGCGTGCGTGCGCGGAGCGCGACGAACAGCCGCCGGTGGAACGGGAGCTGGCGCTGTCGCGGCTGCTGGACTTCTACCTGGCGACGGCGGCGGGGGTGTACGCGCTGGAGCGGCCGGGGGAACGGGTCCTGGACCACTTCACCCGGACCGCGTACCCGGGACTGGTGTTCCCCCACCGGGACACCGCTCTCGACTGGCTGTTCACGGAATCGAGCGGACTTTTGGCCTGCGCCCGCCAGTCGGCCGCCATCGGGATGCCCAAGCGCGCCTCGGACCTCCTCATGGCCGTGGTCGACCTCGGGGAGTCCGGTGCGAACTCGCACCAGTTCGCCACCGCCGCCAAGGCCGTGAGCGACGCCGCCCGCGCCGCCGGCGAGGCGCAGGCCGAGGCCAGGGCCCGCACGATGCTGTCGCACGTGCACAGCGTCTCGGGACGGTTCGCCGAGGCCGACCAGGAGGCCAGCCGGGCCCTCGCCCTGGGGCAGCGGGCCGAGGACCCGGTCTCGCTGGGTCAGGCGCCCAACCAGCGGGGCATCATCGCCCTGTACGAGAACCGGCACGAGGACGCCGAGGCCCATCTGACCCAGGCCATGGCCGCGTTCCGGGCCGACGGGAACAAGCCCGGGGAGGCGGCCGCCCTGTGCAACCTCTCCCGGGTCCACCTGGCCACCGGCCGGACCACCAGCGCGGTGCACCTCGCCCAGCAGGGCGTCGCCATCTACGAGGGCGACGCCACGGACCTGGCGCTGCGGCTGGCCAACGGGAAGTACGCTCTGGGTCTTGCGCTCATCGGCAGCGAGCAGATGCCCCGGGCCCGCGACGCCCTCCTGGAGGCGCTCCAGATCTTCCGGGAGAGCCGGCAGCAGCTCTGGCACGGGATGACGCTCTTCCGGCTGGCGGAGCTGCACCTCGCCGAGCAGGACGGGGCCCAGGCCGCCGCCCACGCGGAGCAGGCGCTGGCCGTGCTCCGCGGCATCGGCGGGGACTGGCGCCGCGCAGGCGTCCTGGCCGTGCTCGGCCGTGGCCTGACGGCCATAGGGCAGCGGGACCGGGCCCAGGTCTGCTGGAGCGAGGCGCTGGCCATCTTCGAGGAGCTGCGCTCGCCGGAGGCGGCGTCGGTGCGCGCTCTGCTGAACCCGGCGGGTGTGAGCTGACGCCTCGGGCCGCGCTTCGGGCCACGCCTCGGGCCGCGTTCATCATTCGTTTATCGCCGACCGACAGTCTCTGACTCATCGATCCGTCGCGTCGGGGGGCAGACGGATCGGCTTGCGGCCTCACCACTATGGTGAACGGCCCTGGAGGGCCTGCCCGGCAGTCCACGGGGGAACAGCCGGGCAGGCCCCGCCCGATCATCACGTCACCATTTTCAGGAGTTGACTGACATGGCCGCCAACAAGGACAACCTCAAGCCCAACGGGGACGCCCACGCCACGGGCGAGGACATCACCACGCAGGACGCGCACGCCACCACCAAGCCCGTGACGAAGCTCGGCGACGCCCACGCCACGGGCGAGCCGGCGGGCAAGCTGGGCGACGCCCACGCCACGAGCGAGCCCATCAAGTAGACCTTCACGACGGGGATACGGGGGTACGGGGGGGTACGTACGGGGGAGCGGCCGCGGCGGCGTGGAGGGGGAGCCGTCGCGGCTG
The DNA here is from genome assembly GCF_033109485.1 of Streptomyces cyaneofuscatus. Taxonomy (NCBI): domain Bacteria; kingdom Bacillati; phylum Actinomycetota; class Actinomycetes; order Kitasatosporales; family Streptomycetaceae; genus Streptomyces; species Streptomyces cyaneofuscatus. The sequence continues at coordinate 3,285,678 of NZ_CP137002.1, forward strand.
TCGTACGCAGAGGGGCCCGAGCCTGGGGATGGGCTCGGGCCCTTCGGGCGTGCGGGGAATGAGGGCGGGCGGGGCTACAGGGCCCGGACCTGCACCCGGGGGGCGCACAGCTTGGTGAGGTCGTCGGCGTCGGAGGTGAAGACGACGGCAGGGCCCCGCTGCCGGTTCGCGATCGCGGCGAGGATCGCGTCCAAGGCGTACTTATGGCCGTGCAGGCCGGTCTCCCGCAGCAGCAGAATCGCCTCGTCCGCGATCCCCTTGCTGACGGGTTCGACCACTACGCCGGACATCGCCCAGTCCCACACCGGGCGCCGGATCTTGCTGTGGTAGGCCTCGACCAGGGTCGTCGAGCTGGTCACCACACGGATACCCGCCCGGTGGGCGCCCTTGAGACGGCTCTTCATCCCGGCGTCGCCGAGGGCCGCCCGCGAGAGGGCCTCGCAGTCCAGTACGTACGAGATCTCGGGCATCAGGCAGCCGCCGCGTTCCGGCGCTCGGCCCCGGCCGGTGCCCGGCCGGCCGCCTGGTCCGCGAACCACTGCTCGATCTCGCGCCGCTCGGCCTCGGCGGCGGCCAGGTCCGCGTCGGTGACGGGGCCGTACTCACCCTCCAGGCGCTCCACCAGCTCCCCCAGCCGGTCATGCTCGCGCTGACGCTCTATGGCCCGCGTGACATACGCGCTGAAGGCCCCCGGGCCGACCTCCGCCCGGATCTCCTCCGCCAGCTCCTCCGGCAGGGTGACCGTGTATTTCTTGGTTGCCATACTTACGACCATACCGCCGGTTCACGGCGTCGGCCCCGGCCCGTTCACCCCACCCGGCGAAGTCGAACAAACGTCCGCTACCCCCGCCCCCGCAGCTCCCCCTTCACCACCTTGCCGCTCGCGTTGCGCGGGAGCTCCGGGACGAACTCCACCGCCCTCGGCACCTTGAAGTTCGCCATCTCGCGGCGGGACCAGGCGATCAGGTCGTCCGCCGTCAGCGTGGCGCCCCGGCGGCGGACCGCGTACGCCTTGCCGACCTCGCCGAGGCGGGGGTCGGGGACGCCGACGACCGCCACGTCGGCGATGTCCGGGTGGAGGCCGAGGAGCTGTTCGATCTCGGCCGGGTAGGCGTTGAAGCCGCCCACGATGAACATGTCCTTGATCCGGTCCGTGATCCGCAGGTTGCCCGCCGCGTCCAGGACGCCCACGTCCCCGGTGCGGAGCCAGCCGTCCGGGGTGAGCGCGTCGGCCGTGGTCTCCGGGTCCTCGAAGTAGCCGCTCATCACGGTGAAGCCCCGGACCTGGATCTCGCCGGGCTCCCCGGGGCCGCCCAGGACGCGGACCTCGGTGCCGGGGATCGCGCGGCCGGACGTGGTGGCCACGGTCTCCGGCGCGTCGCCCCGGCGGCACATCGTGACGATGCCGCTCGCCTCGGAGAGGCCGTACGCCGTGAGGACCGTAGCGATGTGCAGCTCGCCACGCAGCCGCTCCACCAGGCGCAGGGGGACCACCGCCGCGCCCGTCACCACCAGGCGCAGGGCGGTCAGGTCGTGGGCGTCGCGGGCCGGGTGGTCCAGGAGGGACTGGTGGAGGGTGGGCGGCCCGGGCAGGACGGAGATACGTTCCGCCGCGATGTTCGCCAGCACCGTGTCCACGTTGAACACCGGCTGCGGGACCATCGTGGCCCCCCGCATCAGGCAGGCGATGATCCCGGCCTTGTAGCCGAAGGTGTGGAAGAAGGGGTTGACGATGAGATAGCGGTCGCCTTCGCGCAGGCCCGCCAGCTCGCTCCAGATCTCGTACGCGCGCAGCGTCTGCGCATGCGTGATCACCGCACCCTTGGGGGCGCCCGTGGTGCCCGAGGTGTAGATGATGTCGGAGGGGTCCGAGGGGCGGATGGCGGCCGCCCGTTCCCGTACGGCGGCGGCCTGCACCCCCTCCCCCGCCGCCAGGAACTCCGGCCAGCTCGTGTAGTCCTCCGGGGCCGTCTCCGCCAGCACCACCACCCGCTCCAGGTTCGGCAGCTTCACCTCCGACCGGCGCAGGGACGCCACGTACGACGTCCCCAGGAACGTGCCGGTGACGAAAAGCAGCCTGGCCCGGCTGCGGCGCAGGATGTGGGCGGCCTCCGTCCCCTTGAAGCGGGTGTTCAGGGGGACCAGCAGCGCGCCCGCGCTCACCGCCCCGAGCGCGGCGACGATCCAGTCCAGCGTGTTCGGGGCCCAGATCGCGACCCGGTCGCCCCGCTCCACCCCGGCGGCCAGGCACGCGGCGGCGGAGCGCTCCACCCGGTCACCGAGTTCGGCGTACGTGAGGCGGGTGCGGCCCTCGACCACCGCCTCCGCCGGGCCGTACCGCCGCGCCGCCTCCCGTACCAGCCCGGGGATGGAGCCCCACTCCTCGTCGCCTCGCATCACGCGCCCGCCTTCCTGCCGCCGCCGCACTAGCTGACTATCCGTCAGATTAACGGTAGCCTCTGCCGCTGTCAGCAGGCGCGGGAGTGCGGGAGGTTGGCGGATGGCGACACTCAAGGACGCGACGGCGATAGCCGGGATCGGGCAGACGGCGTTCGCGAAACGGCTCCCGGAGTCCGAGAAGACCCTCGCCTGCCGGGCGATCCTGGCCGCCCTCGACGACGCGGGCATCGCACCCTCGGAGGTCGACGGCTTCGCCTCGTACACGATGGAGGAGACCGACGAGGTGGAGGTCGCCAAGGCGATCGGCGCCGGGGACGTCACCTTCTTCAGCAAGGTGGGGTACGGGGGCGGCGGCTCCTGCGCCACCCTCGGCCATCTCGCCGGCGCCATCGCCACCGGCCAGGCGAGCGTCGGGGTGGCCTGGCGGTCACGGAAACGCGGGTCCGGGCCCCGCCCCTGGAAGAACACCGCCGTCCAGCTGCCGACCCCCGCCCAGTGGACCCGCCCCTACGGGCTTCTCCGCCCCGCCGACGAGATCGGGATGCTGGCCCGGCGCTATATGCACGAGTACGGGGCCACCCGCGACCACCTCTTCAACGTCGCCCTCGCCTGCCGCAACCGGGCCAACCAGAACCCGGCCGCGATCATGTACGACCGCCCGCTGACCCGCGAGATGTACATGACCTCCCGCTGGATCAGCGAACCCCTCTGCCTCTTCGACAACTGCCTCGAAACGGACGGGGCGTTGGCCTGTGTCATCGTCTCCGCCGAGCGGGCCCGCGACTGCCGGCAGAAGCCGGTGTATCTGCACTCCGTCGCCCAGGGGCTGCCCGCCCAGCACCACGGGATGGTCAACTACTGGAACGACGACCCGCTCACCGGACCCGCCTGGACAGCCGCCCGACAGCTGTGGAAGCAGGCCGACTTCGGGCCGGACGATGTCCATGTGGCCCAGATCTACGACGCGTTCACCCCGCTCGTCCCGCTCTCCCTGGAGGGGTACGGCTTCTGCGGGCGCGGCGAGGGCGGCGCGTTCACCGAGGGCGGGGCGCTGGAAAGCGGCGGGCGGCTGCCGATCAACACCGGGGGCGGCGGGCTGAGCGAGGCGTACGTCCACGGGTTCAACCTCATCACCGAGGGCGTCAAGCAACTGCGCGGCACCTCCACCGCCCAGGTGCCGGACGCCGCGACCTGCCTGGTCACGGCGGGCGAGGGCGTACCGACATCGGCCGTTCTGCTGCGGAACTGAGGAGTTGAGGACATGGGCGTGAACGAATCCCTGCTGCTTCCCGTCACCGACGAGGACGGTGCGCCCTTCTGGGAGTACGCCGCCCGCGGCGAGCTGCGCGTCCAATCCTGCGCCGCCCCCGCCTGTGGCGAACTGCGCTTCCCGCCTCGGCCCTGCTGCCCGCACTGCGGCTCCTTCGACAGCGCGTGGCGGGCGATGAGCGGGCGCGGCCGGCTCTGGTCGTACGTGATCCCGCACCCCCCGCTGCTCCCCGCCTACGCCGAACAGGCCCCGTACAACGCCGTGTTGGTGGAGCTGGTGGAGGCCCCGCACATCCGTCTTGCCGGGAACGTCGTCGCCTCCGCCGACGCGCCGCTGAACTCGGTGGACCCGGGGCGGCTGCGGATCGGGGCGCCGGTGCGGGCGGTGTTCTGCCCGGTGGGACCCGACGGCTTCACGCTCGTCCGCTGGCTGCTGGAGCGGTGAGCGATGACCCTGCGCATCGAGCGGGACCGGGAGCGCGGGGTCGCGCTCGTGGTCCTGGACCGGCCTGAGAAGCTCAACGCCATCGACCTGGAGACGGCCGGGGAACTCGCTTCGCTCTGGCGGGAGTTGCGGTACGACGAGTCGGTGCGGGCCGTGGTCCTGACCGGGGCCGGCACCCGCGCCTTCTGCACCGGGATCGACCGGGGCGTGGAGGTCCCGCAGCCGCCGTCCCCGTACGCCATCGATGATCCCCTCCTGCGGATCGGGCCCAAGGCGAACGACCTGTGGAAGCCGGTGGTCGCGGCCGTGGAGGGGATGGCGTGCGGCGGGGCGTTCTATCTGCTGGGCGAGGCGGAGTTCGTCGTCGCCTCGCGTGAGGCGACCTTCTTCGACCCGCACACGACGTACGGAATGGTCTCGGCGTACGAGGCGATCGCGATGGCCCAGCGGATGCCGTTCGGGGAGGTGGCCCGGATGGCCCTGATGGGCACCGCGGAACGGGTGAGCGCCGAGCGGGCGTACGCGGTCGGGCTGGTGAGTGAGGTGACGGAGCCGGGCGGCGCGGTGGCGGCAGCGCTGCGGGCGGCGGCGGTGATCGCCGGGTACCCGACGGAGGCGGTGCAGGGCACGGTGCGGGCGGTGTGGTCGGCGAAGGAGGCGGCCAGGACCCAGGCGATGGCCCAGGCCCCGGCGCTGATCTCCCTGGGCAACCTGCCCCCGGACCGGCAGGCGGAGCTGTTCGGGGCGCGGGGCGGGGGCGGGGAGCCTCGGGTGCGGTGAGCGGGTGATGCGGGTGTGCGGGTGTGCGGGTGTGCGGGTGTGCGGGTGTGCGGGTGATCGTGCGGTCAGACCGCCTTGGCGGTCACTTCGCAGCGCTTGACCTTGGACACCTGGCCGGGGCTGTCCATCCGTACGGTGAGGGTGTCCTCCTCGCCGACGTTGAGGATCGTGGTGGCCTCGGCCGTGTCCACGGTCCTGCCGCGGGCGTCGACGAACCGCACGTCGATCTCGTACGCCTGCGTGCCCGGGTAGTTCGAACGCACCTCGAGCAGCGACGAGGTGACCGCCTTGCGCTTGCCCTTGCGCGGGGCGGCACAGCGGATGACCCGGACGTCGAGGGCTTCGTCGGACGCGGTGGGCGTCGGGGTCGAGTAGGAGCCGGACGAGCCGGAGGACGAGGAGTCGTCGTAGTCGTCGTCGCTGTAGTCGGTGTGGCGGTAACCGCTGTTGCTCTTCTTGGAGTTGGAGCAGCCGCCGCCCGAACTGCTGCCCTTGCTCTTGCTGCCCTTGCCGCCGCTGGTGGACGTCGAGAACCCGGTGAGCGCGAGCACCACCACGACCAGGACCGCCGCGAGCTTCATCTGTCGCCGCATCATGGATGCAGCCCCCCTTGTTGTCGTTTCCCGTGTGTTGTCGTTCCTCGTGCTGCCGTCCCTCAGCATGACGGATGGCCTCGGCATGTAGGTCATGGCCCTGTCACGGTCCGGTCATGGTCTGCGGGACGGGGCATCCTCACGGCGGTCGGCGGCGTCCGCGTGGCGGGGGTGATCGTCCGGGCGTAGCGTCGGCCGTGTGGGGGGTGTTCGCCGTACGCCGTTGGAGGCTGACGATGATCCGCAACATCCTCGGCTCACTCGTCGCCCTCGCCGGGGCGGCTTCCGCCGTGCTGAGCCCGTTCCGCGACTGGTACGACGGGCGGGCGGGGCAGGACTACCGGGTGCGGGACCTCTTCGAGGGCATCACCGCCACGGAGTCGGGGGTGCTGGTCTCGATCCTGCTGCCGTTCCTGTTCGCTGCGCTGCTGGTGATCGCGGGGGTGGTGCTCCGGTCGCGGATCGCGGTCGCGCTCGCGGGGCTGGTGGTGCTGGGCTTCACGATCCTGTGGATGGTCCGCCAAGGGCAGGCGGCGGGGTCGCTGACGGTGGGTGGGGACGGGGCGGGGTTGCAGGTGGGGGTGGTGAACGCGTTGGCGGGCGGGGTGCTGATGCTGATCGGGGCGTTGCTGATGCGGGGGCGGGGGCGGGGGGCGGCTCGGGCTCGGGCCCGCCGGGAGCGGGAGCCGGAGCCGGTGGAGCCGTATGGCGCGCCGCCGGCGGACCAGGTGGACATGTGGCCGCCGACGCAGGAGCCGGGGATGTCGACGAACACGTCGCCGTGGCCGGAGCCGGAGGTGGACCCGTACACGGGGCCCGACCCCCATGACCCCCGTACGCGGTCGTATCCGCAGGCCCCGCCGCCGGGCCGGGCCGGGGATCCTCGGGATCCGGTGCATCCGCCGCAGCGGCCGCCGGAGGCGTGACGGTCCCCGCGCCGAGGGTTCCGTCCTCAAACGCCGGACGGGCTGAGTTGGCTCAGGTGCGGGCCCTGTTGCCTGTCCCTGTGCCCTTCAGGGCGTCCAAGGCGTACACGCAGCGGTCCTTGCTGCATGCGTACACCACCCCCGCCTGCGCCACCGGCGAGCCCGTGATCTCGCCGCCCGTGGCCAGCTTCCAGCGGAGCTGGCCGCCTGCCGCGTCCAGCGTGTACAGCACGTGGTCCGCCGAGCCGAAGTGGACCCGGCCGTCCGCCACGACCGGGGCGCCCACCACGTCGCCGCCCGCGGCGAAGCGCCACTTCGGGGTGCCGGTGACCGCGTCCAGGGTGTAGAGCGCGCTGCCGCTGCCCACGTGGACGTTGCCCACGGCGACGAGGACCGGTTCCAGGGAGGCCCGGGCCTCCGTGGCGATGCGCCAGCGGTCCTTGCCGGTCGTCGCGTCGAGCGCGTACACAGTGCCGAGGTAGTCCGCGAAGTAGACCCCGCCCCCCGTCACCGCCGGGCCCGGCGCGAACGCGGGCGGGGACAGGAAGACCGCCGGGGACTCGAAGTGCCACCGCACCCGGCCGGAGACGGTGTCCACGGCCAGCACCCGGGTGCCCGCCGCGATGTAGACGTAGCCGTCGGGGGCCGGGGTCACCCGGACCGGGACGCCGCCGCAGGAGGCCGCGTCACCGATCGGGTACGACCAGCGCTCAAGCCCCGTACGGGCGTCCAGCGCGCGCAGCCGGGCGTCCTGCCAGACGTAGACCGTGCCGTCGTGGATGACCGGCGCGGCCTCCGCCGTCTCGAAGTCGCTCTGGGCCCCGGTGATCTCCCACAGCTTGTCGCCGTTGGACGCCTCCCACCCCTGGACGCCGCCGCCCCGGGTCGCGGTCAGCACCGTGCCCCGGTCGGCCTTGAGCGCGTACACCCAGGCGTCCGTCTGGACCCGCCACTGCTCGGCTCCGCCCGCCGCGTCCAGCGCGTACAGGGACGGGCCGTCCGAGGCGTGGATGCGGCCGCCCTCCACGGCCATCGCCCACGCCACGTCCCGGGTCTTGAACTGGCGGCGCCCGTTGCCGACGTCCAGCGCGTGGATCTCGAAGGACGTGACGTACAGCAGGTCACCGGAGACGACCGGCGTCCCCCACACGTCGTTGGACATGCGGAAGCGCCACGGCCGCCAGCGGTCGGGGGCCGCGGGTGCGGTGTCCGGGGCCGGTCCAGGAGCCGGGACGGCCGGTACGGGTGCCGTGGGCGCCGTGGGCGTCCCGGCCGCGCCGCTCAGGCCCGCGGGCGGGCGGACCCAGCCCGTCGCGGCGGCCGGATGCGCGGCGGCGGCCCCCCGGACCTCCCCCGCGCGCGGCCCGGGCCCGATCGGCGCCTTCGCCCCGGGCAGGTGGACGGGTCCGCTGTCGGGGGCCGGGGGCGAGGAGGAGAGCGGGGACGGCGGGCGCAGGTCGTTCCCGCCGCGCCACTCGGGTCCACGATCGGGAACGCGGTCCGGCGCGCGCTCCGGGGCGCGAGGGGGCTGCGGAGGGCGCGGCGGGGGCGGGGAAGGCGCGGGCGGGGCGGTGCGGCCGCCTCCCCGGCGCCGCTCGATCATGGCGGTGGCCGATGTCGGCAGCCAGGCCGACGCCGTACCGCTGTCGTCGCTGCCGGAGGCGAAGAGGTGCGGGGCGAGCTGGGCCTGGAGGTCGGCGGGGCTGGGCCGCTGGGTGGCGTCCGTCTGCATGCAGGACTCGATGAGCGGCCGCAGGTCGTCCGGCAGCCCCTCCAGGTCGGGCCCCTCGCGCAGCAGCATGAACACCGTCTCGACCGGGTTGGCCCCGTGGTAGGGGGCGTGGCCGGTGGCGGCGAAGACGAGCGTGGAGCCCAGCGAGAAGATGTCGCTGGCCCCGGTGACGCTGCGGGAGTCCCGGGCCTGCTCGGGCGACATGTACGCGGGCGTGCCGACGGCCACGTTCGTCATGGTCAGGCGGGTGTTGGAGACACCGGAGGCGATGCCGAAGTCGATGACGCGCGGGCCGTCCTCGACGACGAGCACGTTGGAGGGCTTCAGGTCGCGGTGGACGAGCCCGGCCCCGTGGATGGACTGGAGGGCCTCGGCGATCCCGGCGGCCAGCCACCGTACGGCCTGGGTCGGCATCGGACCGCACTCGTTGACGATCTCTTCGAGCGAGGGCGCGGGCACATAGGCGGTGGCCAGCCACGGCACGGCGGCGCGGGGGTCGGCGTCGACCACGGCGGCGGTGTAGAAGCCGCTGACCGCGCGGGCGGCCTCGACCTCGCGCGTGAAGCGGACCCGGAAGAGCTGGTCCTCGGCGAGCTCGGTCCGCACCGTCTTGATCGCCACCCGCCGGCCCGACGCCGACCGGGCGAGATAGACCAGCCCCATGCCGCCGGCCCCGAGCCGTCCCAGCACCTCGAACGGGCCGATCCGTCTCGGGTCGTGCTGCGTCAGCTGCTCCATCACGTGCCTGCCACCTCCCCGTACGGACCTCAGGAACGAAGCCCGCGAATTACCGCCCGTTACCGCCCGGTGCGATTTCCGGCCTGCGCAGCGTCTCACCGCTGGGCGCCACCTGGCGGTGCGCACCCTGATTCTTCCTGGCTCGGGCCCCGGTTGCGAACCCGGGGGCGGAAGTGGGTGTCTCATGTCACTTCGGCCGATTCTCGCCCACACCGGTACGCGCCGGGTGCATGCCGGGTACATGCCGGTACGCGGCAGGGTCAGGGAAGCAGCTCGCTCGGCTGGAGCACGGCGAAGAGGGCGCCCTGGTCGTCGACGAGGGCCGCCATCCGTCCGTACGGGATGTCGAAGGGCGGCGCGGAGACGCGGCCGCCGAGCTGGACGGCGAGTTCGGCCGCCGCGTCGCAGTCGGCGACGGTGAAGTAGGTGAGGAAGTAGCTGGGCAGCTCGGCGGGGAACGCGTCCGTGATGACGCTGCGGCCGCCGACGGCGGTGTCCGGGCCGGGTTCTTCGCCCTCGGGCGACCACATCCGGAAGTCGACCAGCGCCTCGGTGTCGCCGGAGACGTCGTTGCCCGCCTCGTCCAGGTCGGTGCCCCGGAAGCCGAAGACCTTCTCGTAGAAGGGGTCCACCTTCTCCGGCTGCCGGGTGTGGACCTCGGTCCAGCAGAAGGAGCCGGGCTCGTTCTGCTTCTCGAACCCTTCGCGCTCCTCCGGCTGCCAGAGGCCGAAGACGGCGCCCCCGGGGTCGGCCGCCTGGGCCACGATCCCGGCCTGCCCGGCCCGTACGGGGTCGGTGATGATCTGGCCGCCGTGTTCGCGGATCGCGGCGACGGTGGCCCGGATGTCGTCGGTGGCGAAGTAGACGCCCCAGGCCGTCGGCATCCGCCCGTCCTTCTTGGCGGCGAGCGCGGCGACGAGCCGGCCGCCGCTCAGGGCGTCCGCGAAGGGCATGCCGTCGCCCGCGCGGAAGGTCCAGCCGAAGAGTCCGCCGTAGAAGCGCTTGCCCGCTTCGAGGTCGGAGAGCTGCACGTCCACCCAGCACGGCGCCGAATGCGCGAATGCGGCCATGGGGCCCGGTCCTTCCGTCGCGGTTCCGTCGCGGTTCCGTCGCAGTGATGCCCGTCACAGTCAACGTAACGTCACGCCCGGTCCGGCGCGCCCCGGCGGACGCCGAACGACCCCATAGGGAACATTTGATCGGATAATGAAGGCGTGGTCACCATGTGGACGAAAGTTGTCCACCGAAGTTGTCCACAGGCTGTTGATAACACTATTGCCGGAGGGCATGAACAGGCCCCGCGGCCGGCAACCGGGCCCCGGAACAGGACCTCGTGCGCCACCTCGTACGCCACCTCGTACGCACCGCCGCCGCATCGGCCGAAAATGATCGCCTCCGGCCCCCCGCACCCCGCAGTTCCTGCGGCGTTCCCCATTTGCAGTCGGCCGAATCGCGCTCCCATCGGCCCTCGGTAAGCTGACGGCATGACAGGACAAGTACGTACCGTCGACGGCCGCGTGGCCGGTCGACGCGGTCAGGCGACGCGGCAGAAGCTGCTCGACTGCCTCAGCGAGATGCTCAGCTCCTCGCCGTACCGGGACGTCAAAGTCATCGACGTCGCCCGGAAGGCCGGGACTTCACCCGCGACTTTCTACCAGTACTTCCCCGATGTGGAAGGCGCCGTCCTCGAAATCGCCGAGGAGGTCGCCAAGGAGGGCGCCGGACTGACCGAACTGGTCGCCGGACGCCCGTGGGTCGGCAAGGCCGGCTGGCAGACGGCCGAGGAACTCGTCGAGGGATTCCTCGACTTCTGGCGCCGCAACGACGCGATCCTCCGCGTGATCGACCTCGGCGCGGCCGAAGGGGACAAGCGGTTCTACAAGATCCGCATGAAGATCCTGAACTCGGTCACCAACTCCCTCACCGATTCGGTGAAGGAGCTCCAGGCCAAGGGCAAGGTCGACAAGGACATCAGCGCCGCCGCGATGGCGGGCTCCCTGGTCGCGATGCTGGCCGCGGTCGCCTCGCACCAGAAGGGGTTCACCACCTGGGGTGTGAAGCAGGCCGAACTGCGCCCGAACCTGGCGCTGTTGGTGCACCTGGGCATCACCGGCAAGAAGCCCACCAAGTAGCCGACCCGGTACGCCCCAGCGGTACGCCCTGCCTGCACGTCCTACCTGCATGTCCTACCGGCACGTCCTGTCTCACCGACGGCGGACCACCACGCACTCTGCCGGTGGTCCGCCGTCGGTGTTCCCGGACACCCACGGCGGACGGGCCCGGCGAACGGACCCGGCGGACGGCGAACGGCGGACTACCGCCGATCCAGCCGGAACAGCCGGATCTGCCGCTCCACCCGCGCCTGGTACGCCGCGTACGGCGGCCAGAAAGTCAGCGCCACCCGCCACACCTCCTCCCGCTCCGCCCCCTCCAGCAGCCGCGCCCGCACCGGAATGTCCCGGCCCCGCCAGCTGATGACGGCCTCCTCCGGGCGGGCCAGCAGATTCGCGGTCCAGGCCGGATGCCCCGTACGGCCGAAGTTGCTGCCGACGAGGATCCAGGTGCTCTCGGACTCCCCCTCCGGCATACAGGCCAGCGGGGTCACCCGGAGCCGCCCGCTGCGCGCCCCCGGCACCGCCAGGACGAGCCCCGGCAGCATCCGGGCGCTGGGCAGCACCTTGCCCCGGGTGAGCCGGTGGACGGTGCGGTCCAGGACGGGGACGACGTGCGGGGCGATCCGGGCGAAGGCGCGGGTCGAGGAGACCTTCTGGATCAGCCGAGCACCACGCATACCGGTTCCGGTCATCGGACGGCCACCCCGTGCACCAGGCCGTCCGGCGTGACGTTCCCGAACAGCCCGGCCTGCCCCGCCGCATGGTCGCGCAGCCGGTGTACGGGCCCGAAGAGCAGCTCATCGCCCGCCGCCCGCTTCACGTACAGATGCGCCTCGTGCTCCCAGGTGAAGCCGATACCGCCGTGCAGCTGTACGGCCTCACCGGCCACGGTCCGGGCCGCCTCCAGCGCCTGGGCCAGCGCGAGCGGCCCGGCCGCCGGGTCCCAGGCGGCGTGGTACGCGGCGGAGCGGGCCGCCTCCACCCGTACGTACAGGTCGGCGAGGCGGTGTTTGACGGCCTGGAACGACCCGATGGCCCGGCCGAACTGCTCGCGCTCCTTCACGTACGCCACGGTCCGCTCCAGCGCGCCCGCCGCCGCCCCGACCGCCTCGGCGGCGAGATGGGCGGCGGCGGTGCGCCCGGTGGCGGCGAGCGCACCGCAGACGTCGCTGGCCGCCTCGTCCTCCCCCAGGAGCTCGGCCGGGGTGTCGCGCAGTTCGACGCGGGCGAGGGGGCGGGTCTCGTCCATGGAGGTCAGGCGGGTACGGGTGAGCCCTTCGGCCTCGGCGCGGGCGAGGAAGAGGAGCGTCCGGCTCCGCGGATAGCCGCCGGTGTGGGCGGCGACCAGGAGGAGCCCGGCGCTGTGCCCGTCGAGCACCCGGTCGGCCTCCCCGTAGAGCCGCCAGCCACCATCGCCGAGTCGGGCCTGAACACCACCGGCCCGCCCGCCGCCCGCCCAGCCTCCGGTGCGGTTGTCGGCGGTGAGGCCGAGGGCGGCGGCCATCGACCCGCCGGGGACGGCGAGGGCGGCGGTGAGGGCCCCATCGGCGATCCGGGGCAGCAGGCCGGCGCGCTGTGCCTGGGTGCCGAGGGCGGCGATCAGGGGCGCGGCGAGTACGGCGGTGGCGAGCAGCGGGGAGGGCAGCAGGGCGCGGCCGGTCTCCTCGCAGGCGAGGGCGAGCTCGGTGGCGGTGCAGCCGGCCCCGCCGTACTCCTCGGGCAGCGCGAGCCCCGGCAGCCCGAGCTCCTGGGCGAGCCGGCGCCACAGGGCCCGGTCGTGGCCCTCGGCGGTGCGTACGGCGGCGCGGACCTCGCCGGGTCCGCTGTGCTTGGCGAGCAGGTCGCGCAGGGTGCGGCGGATCTCGTCCTGTTCCGCGGTGAAGGCGGCGTCCATCGTCGGGCTCCTCCCCTCAGGAACCGGCGGCCCCTGATCTGACGGTGCGTCATATTAGGTGCGGGGAACGGCAATTCCCAGCCTCCCGTACGCGCACGGAGGTACGGAAGTCGCGCGCACGACCCGGTTGCGGCCACCCGTACCTGATGTACCGTCAGATTCATGTCTGCTTCCTTCTCCCGCCTCCCCCGCAAGGTCGCTGTCGTCGGCGTCTCCCTCGCGGACTGCGGACGGGTCGACGACGCAACCCCGTACGCCCTGCACGCCCAGGCGGCCCGGCGTGCGCTGGCCGATTCCGGCCTGGACCGCTCGGTGGTCGACGGCTTCGCCTCCGCCGGGCTCGGGACGCTGGCCCCGGTGGAGGTCGCGGAGTATCTGGGGCTGCGGCCCACCTGGGTCGACTCCACGGCGGTGGGCGGCGCCACCTGGGAGGTGATGGCCGCCCACGCGGCGGACGCGATCGCGGCGGGCCGGGCGAAAGCCGTACTCCTCGTCTACGGGTCGACGGCCCGGGCCGACATCAAGGCGGGCCGCCGCACGTCGAACCTGTCGTTCGGGGCGCGGGGACCGCTCCAGTTCGAGGTCCCGTACGGGCACTCGCTGATCGCCAAGTACGCGATGGCCGCCCGCCGCCACATGCACGCATACGGCACGAAGCTGGAGCAGCTCGCCGAGGTGGCGGTGACGGCCCGGGCGAACGCGGCGGCGAACCCGGAGGCGATGTTCCGGGACCCCATCACGGTCGACGAGGTCCTCTCCGGCCCGATGATCGCGGACCCGTTCACCAAGCTGCACTGCTGCATCCGCAGCGACGGGGGGTGCGCGGTGCTGCTGGCGGCCGAGGAGTACGTACCGGACACGGCAAAGGCGCCGGTATGGATCCTGGGCACAGGTGAGTCCGCCTCCCACTCCTCCATGTCGGAGTGGGAGGACTTCACGGTCTCGCCGGCCGCCGTCTCGGGCCGCCTGGCCTTCGAACGGGCCGGGGTACGCCCCTCGGACATCGACCTGGCGGAGATATACGACGCGTTCACGTACATGACGCTGGTGACGCTGGAGGACCTGGGGTTCTGCGCGAAGGGGGAGGGCGGCGCGTTCGTGGAGAAGGGCCGCACGGGCCTGCGCGGCGAGCTCCCGGTGAACACGGACGGCGGCGGCCTCTCCGCCTGCCACCCCGGGATGCGCGGCCTGTTCCTGCTGGTGGAGGCGGTACGCCAGTTACGCGGCGAGGCCGGCGCCCGCCAGGTCCACAAGGCAGGCGGCCGCCTCCCTGAGCTGGCGGTGGCGTCGGGGACGGGCGGCTGGTTCTGCTCGTCGGGGACGGTGGTGCTGGGGCGGGGGTGAGGGGGGCTTCAGGGGACGGGGCCCGACGGACCCGCAACGGCTGGGGATCAGGCCGACCCGCAACGGCTGGGGATCAGGTGGAATGGCCCCATGAGCGAAGCCGCCGCACCCGCCCCGCGCCCCTTCTCCGCCCTCCTGCACGCCCAGCGCGTCTGGGACACCGAGCTGCCGGACTTCGACCCGGCCACCGCCCCGCCAGCGCCCCTCCCCCTCTTCCACGCGTGGTTCGCCGACGCCGTGGCGGCCGGGCAGCCCGAGCCGCACGCGATGACGCTGGCCACGGCGGACGCAGACGGCCTCCCCGACGTACGCACCCTGCTCCTCCACGGCGCCGACGAGCGCGGCTTCCACTTCGCCTCGCACGCCACCAGCGCCAAGGGCCACCAGCTCGCCGCCCGCCCGTACGCCGCGCTCGGCTTCTACTGGCCGAGCCTGGGGCGCCAGGTACGGGTGCGGGGCCCCGTCGTCCGCTGCACCCCGGCCGAGAGCCACGCCGACCTGCACGCCCGGTCCACCGGAGCCCTCGCCGCCGCCCTGACCGGCACACAGAGCGAGGTCGTGGAGTCCGTGGCGGCCCTGCACCGGGCGGCCGACGCGGCCTGGGAGCGGGCCCAGGCGGAACCGGACACCGAGGCTCCGACCTGGACCCGGTACGTGGTCGAGCCGGCCGAGGTGGAGTTCTTCCAGGGCGATGCCCGGCGCCGCCACATCCGGCTCCGCTACCGCCGTATGGAGGCCCCCACGGAGGCCCGCGCGGCAAGCGGCTCACAGACCGGCCCGGAGACCGGCGGCTGGACCCGCGAGCTGCTCTGGCCCTGAGGAACATCCGTACCAGCTCGTGGGCCGGCCGGCCGGAGCCGCCCATCGTGCGGCCCCCGGTCGGCCGTTCTGGTCCTAAGCGCTGGTCAGTACCTTTCGTACGCCGTCGGTGACGCCCTGCAGATCACCGGTCGGGTTCACCCACTGATGCAGGTCGTGCTCGGTCAGGATGACCGGCCCGGTCTCGGCGACGGTGACGGCGAAGTTGAACTGGCGGGTGGTGGTACCCCGGCTGTTCTCGTAGTCGAAGTGCCCGAGGTACCGGTCCACGGAGGAGACGGTAAGGCCGGTTTCCTCCTGCGTCTCCCGCCGGGCCGCGTCCAGGAGGCTCTCCCCCGCGTCCACGTGCCCGGAGGGGATCTCCCACAGGCCGCCCATGAAGTCGTCCGGCTTGCGGCGGACCAGGAGGATGCGGTCGGCGTCGGCGACGACGGCCGCAGCCACGAAGGTGGTGATGCCCTCGGCTTCGGCCTCCTCCGTCAGGGTTCGGGCGAGGTCGGAGGTCACGGTCACAGAAGCTCCTTGTGGTGTTCGCTGACCTTCCTGGCCGCACTGACGTACTGGTCGGCCAGTTTCAGATCCTGTTCACGGTGCCAGACGGGCAGCTTGATCGTGTGCAGGTGAGCCTTCTCAGCGATGGGGAAGTCGCCGGGCCGGTAGCGGCTGCGGACGGCCGGGTAGCCGGGGAAGAGGTGGGAGGGGTGCTGGTAGAGCGGGAGCTGGTTCAGAGGGCGGGTGGAGCCGGGCAGGTCGAACTCGGTCGCACCTTCCGCTACGAGGGCCTCATGGAACCGGTCGAGGGAGAGGCCGCTCAGCCGGTCGGGCCGGTAGGTGACGGTCAACGCGTACCAGGACGACTTCACCCCTTCGGGCAAGGGGGTGAATTCCAGCCCGGGTATCCGGCCGAGCCCTCGAATCAGGTGGGCGGCAATCTCCTCGCGGCCGGCGAGGCAGGCATCCAGGCGGGCGAGCTGGTCGTGGGCAAGGGCTGCGGCCAAGGGGTGGATACGGAGCTTGAGGCCGGCTCCGGTGACCGCGTACCGCGCGAGCGGATGGTCTTCCGGGATCTCGTTCCTGGCCCGCTTGTTGTAGTGCGCGAACGTCAGGATCCGGTAGTAGGTGTCGGCATCGTCGGTGAGGACGAAGCCGCCCTCACCGCCGGACAGAGGCTTGGGGCCGTTGAGGGAAAAGGCCCCGGCCAGGCCGAACGTGCCGACCTTCTGCCCACCGTGGCTGGCCCCGTGGGCGTGCGAGCCGTCCTCCAGCAGGTCGAGGCCGCGGTCTCTGGCCAGCGCGGTGAGGTCGGCCATGTCGGCGGGCTTGCCCCACAGGTGGGTGACCATGATGGCGCGGGTGCACGGGGTGATCAGCTCGGCCACCCGGGCGGGATCGATGTTGCCGTCCGGGAGCGTCTCGCACAGAACCGGGACCGCGCCGAGCTGGAACAGCGGCGAAGCGGTGGCGTGGAAGGTCCAGGCGGGAACGATGACCTCGTTGCCCGGTTGGACGCGGGCGGCCCAGTAGGCGGCGTGCAGGGCGGCGGTGCCGGAGCTGGTGGTGATCGCGTACCGTGCGCCGAAGTAGTCCTGGAGGGCTTCTTCCAGGTCCGCGACGATCCCGGACCGGCCGGGGAGGGAGATGGCCGAGTCCAGCTGGGCCAGTACCTTCGCGCGGGTGATGTCGTCGATCGGGGGCCAGGTGAAGTGAGGGCCGCCGGTGGTGACGGCCGGGGCGCCCCCGAGGAGGGCGAGGGGACTGGTCACAGCATCTCCTTGGGGTCGATGTAGCGGCCCGCGGCTTTGGACTCGTAGCAGGATGCGATGAACGCGGCGTGCGCCAGGTGCTGTTCGGGGCCGGATACGTTGGGGCGTTCTCCGTCCAGGACCCGGCAGAAGTAGTCGATCTGTGCGGTGGCGACGCTGGGGGCGCACGGGCGGGTCAGCTCCTCCACGACCGTGCCGTCCAGGGCGAGCCGCTGGACCGATCCCTTCGTCAGCACCACCGAGCCGCCCGTCCCGACGACCCGCAGGGACTCCGTCTTCGGCGCCATCCACCGCGACAGGACGAGCGATCCGTACAGGCCGGAGTCGTAGCCGAGCTGAACGACGGCGGTGTCCTCAGCGTCGTACCGGCCCTCGGGAAGGGCGGTGGCGGAGAACTCCGCGATGACCCGGCTGGGCAGGCCGAAGTACCACAGCAGCAGGTCGATCAGGTGGTAGCCCATGTCAAGGATGCAGCCGCCACCGGCCTGCCCGAGGTCCCCGCGCCATCCGGCGCCGGGGTCGGGCGTGTGGAACGAGTAGTGCCCGCCGACCAGGAACGCGGTCCCGATCTGGTCCAGCATCCCGGCCACGCTGGTGTAGATCGGGTTGAACCGGCGCTGGAGCGTCACCATCAGCTCCACCCGCCCGTCCTGGCAGATCCCGGTCAGTTCTCGTGCCTCCTCGACGGAGGTGGCGAACGGCTTCTCCTTGAGGACGTGGACGCCGGCGGCGGCGCACTCCTCGATCACCGCGCGTCCGACGTGGTGGGGGACGGCGACGATCACGAAGTCCGGGGCCGTCTCGGCCAGAAGGTCACTTGTCCGGGTGAACCCGGGAACTCCCAGGGTGTCCGCTCGCTCGTGCAGGATGTCCGGGTTGTTGTCGCATACCGCGACGAGTTCGGCCCGGCTGGAGCCGAACAGGCCGGGCAGGTGATCTTCGGCGGCCTGGCGGCCCAGGCCGATGATCGCAGCGCGTCGTCTCATGCTCATTCGCCTTCCACTCAGGGGAGGAGCGCGTTCTGCTTCGCGAGGAACGTGTCGAGGAATGACGAGTACAGCGCCAACTCAGCGTCCAGCCATAGATGTCAGCTGTAGTCCCGGGGTTGTCCCGTCGGTACGCCCGGTAGCCTGGCGGTCACCGTCAATGATGGGATCACTCCCGTGGACGACCCGATCCGGCACCCTCTCGCCTACGCCCGCGTCCTACGCGGCTGGTCCCAGAGCGAACTCGCAGCGCGCTTGCACCGCGCTGCCGCGATGCGCCCCGAGGGTCTCCGCTCGGGCACCGATAAGGCGGCCATCAGCAGGTGGGAGAACGGCCGCAAGACGCCGAGCATCGAATCTCAGCTCCTGATCGCGGACGCCTTCGACGTTCCCGTCTCCGACCTGGAGCGGTACCCGTGGCCCCACTGGCTCCCGGGCCGGGACGACCCGGCGCCGCTCGGGGCGGCGTACACCGTCCAAGCACTTCGAGACGCACAGAGGGCCGCGATGAACCGCGAACGCCGTACCTTCCTGACCTACAGCGCGCTCGCCCTTGCCGGGTTGGCCTCCCAATGGGCCACGCTCGAACCCGACCGCCTCACCACCGCACTCGGTGGACGCCGCGTCGATGACGAGCTCGTGGACTGGCTGGAGGACACCAGCACCCAACTGACCGCCCTGCCTACCGAGCAGCGCCAGCACACCATCAAGCTGATGGACGCCCACCTGACCACCGTGACCGACCTCCTCGAAGGCGCCCGCTACAGCGAGGCCACCGGCCGCCGGATGCACCGCCTGGCGGCCTCCCTCTCCAGCACGTGTGGCTGGTACCGCTTCGACCAGGGCGAGCACTACGCGGCCGGAAAGCTGTGGAACGCGGCTCTCACGAACGCGCACACCGCCCGCGACCGGGACCTCGGGGCCGGGGTCCTGTCCGACTTCGCCTATCAGTCGATCTGGCTCGGCCGGCCTGAATCCGCGGTGGCCCCCCTGAGCCAGGCCTTGATCCACACGCGGCACCCCACCGCCCGCTCGCTCCTGCACCTGCGCAGGGCACGAGCTCACGCCGCGCTCGGGGCCGCTGCCGACTGCCACCGCGACCTCGCCGCCGCCGAGACCGCCCTGCTGACCGACGCGGCCGACCCGGCCCCGGTCTGGTGCCGGTGGATGGGCACGGCTGATCTGGCCGTGGATTCCGGCCAGTGCCTCCTGGACCTCGGCCGCACCGAAGAGGCACGAGCCCGTATCGACGAGGGTCTGGCTCTGCTTCCACGCGCCCGGGACAAGACGCGTGGCGTCTTCCGCACCTATGAGGCACGCAGCCTCCTTCAGGCCCGCGAAGTCGAACGGGCACTCGTCGTCAGCACCGAGTCACTCGACCTCGCCACCCGCATCGGTGCCGACCGATGCGTCACCCTGGTCCGCGAACTGGCCCCCGCCTTCACGCCCTACCGGAAGGTAGAAGGCGTCCCAGCATTCCTCGATCGGCTCCGGACCGCCTGAGGCGGCCCCGCCGCCGCCCCACCTGCCCCCTTAACCCGGTTTCAACAAGAAGGGGGCACTATGGGAGGAAGGCGAGTCGCTGGAGGTACCGATGCCACGAGCCCGTTCCCGCTACGCCCCCGACCGGGGCCTGACCGGCCGCATGGTCACCACCATGTTCCTGATCGGTCTGCTCTACGTCGTCTTCGTGGGCGTGCTCCTCGCGGCCCTGCGCGGTTCCTGGCCGATCATCCTGATCATCACGGGCGGCCTGTTCATCGCCCAGTTCTGGTTCAGCGACCGCATCGCGGCGTACGGCATGGGCGCCCGCGAGGTCACCCCCGAACAGGCCCCCGAGCTGCACGGCACCATCGACCGCATCTGCGCGCTGGCGGACATGCCGAAGCCCAAGGTGGCCATCGCCGAGAGTGACGTACCGAACGCGTTCGCCACCGGCCGCAGCGAGAAGACCGCCCTCGTCTGCGCGACCACCGGCCTCCTGCGCAGACTGGAGCCGGAGGAGCTGGAGGGCGTCCTCGCCCACGAGATGTCGCACGTCGCCCACCGGGACGTCGCCGTCATGACGATCGCCTCGTTCCTCGGCGTTCTGGCGGGCATCATCACCCGCATCGCGCTCTGGGGCGGCTTCGCGCGCAGCCGTCCCGGCAACGACCCGGCCGGCATCCTGCTCCTGCTCATCCCGCTGATCAGCGCCGTCGTGTACGCGATCAGCTTCCTGCTGACCCGGCTGCTCTCCCGCTACCGCGAGCTCTCCGCCGACCGCGCCGCCGCGCTCCTCACCGGCCGGCCCTCCGCCCTCGCGTCGGCCCTGACGAAGGTCAGCGGGCAGATGGCCCGCATCCCGACCGAGGACCTTCGAAAGGCGGAGCCGTACAACGCGTTCTACTTCATGCCCGCGTTCTCCGCGAAGGAGTCCCTGGGCCGGCTGTTCTCCTCGCACCCGACGCTGGAACAGCGCCTGGACCAGCTGTCCCGTATCTCCACCGACCTGTCCCGATAAGAGCCTTCAAGGAGTCACGCCCGTGGGCCTGCTCGACGCCATCCTCGGCCGCAGCAAACCCGTCCGCCCCGACCTCGACCAGCTCTTCGCCGTCCCCTCGGCCGCTCTCACCCTCCAGGCCGCCACCGGGTTCACGCCGACCGGCCTGGGCTCGGTCTGCTTCGCGGGCGTGGAAGGCGGCGGTTTCGCGCGCCTCCAGGAGGACGTACGGGAGCTGCTCGACGCGGACACCGAGCGGGGCGGCATCCCGGTGGAGTTCAGCCGGGACCCGTACGGCTACACCTGGCTGCTCGCCAGCCACCCGGCCGACGACACGGCGAGCCTGGTCAACGACCTGCACGCGGTGAACACCCTGCTCCAGGAAGGCGGCTTCGGCCCGCACCTGCTGTGCTCGCTGATCGGCTTCCGGGACGCGGAGGGCGCCGACGGTGCCGACGGTGCCGACGCCGCCGAGGGGCGGTCGCTGGCGCTGGTCTACCTCTACAAGCGCGGCACGTTCTACCCGTTCGCCCCGCTGCCCGGCGACGCCGAGAAGCGGGACAACCAGCTGGAGCTCCAGGTACGGGGCGCCCTCGGCGACGACCTCCGGGTGGAGAAGGACCTGTCCCGGTGGTTCCCGGTGTGGGGGGCGCCGGGGCTGTGATCCGGTATCCGCAGCACACCGTGCAGCTTGCCATGCTGCATATTCTGCAGCACACTATGCAGCATGGCGAATCCGAAGGTCCGCAAGAGCGTCCCCCTCAGCCAGGAAGATCAGGCCCACATCGAACGCCTCCGGACGACGGGCTCGCCGGAACACGAGGCGCTTGAACAGATGGCGGGCATAAGGCTGCCCGACGACGCGTCGGAAGCCGAGACTCTTCATGCCCTTCTGACCGCTGGACGCATCGCGGTGACCGAGCACGCCATGCTCACCGGCTATGCCGCTCTGGCCGCCGCCCAGGACGAGGAAGACACGTCCACGCGCCGGGCAATGCGCGCTCGCAGCGCCCGGCTGGAGGACTGACCTCCTATGGGCAATGCACTCACCCCCATCAGGGGACGGGTCTACATGGCCGACATCGGCAGTGGGCGCAAACCCTGGCTCGTCGTCTCCAACAATGCTCGCAACCGAGCATTGCAGGACTGCCTGGCGGTCCGGCTCACCACCAGCACGAAACCCGAGTTGCCGACCATCATCGAGCTCGGGTCGGCGGACCCTCTCGTGGGACGCGTGCTCTGCGATGACGTAGCCCTGCTGTACCGCACAGACTTGGAAGAGGATCGCGGCGCGCTATCCCCGCAGACCATGATGAAGGTGTCGGCAGGGCTGCGCGCCGCACTCGCGCTGTAGACCACCGGGGCCGAGGTCAGCCGTTGACGGTGGTGGTGACCGTGGCGTGGTCCAGGAACGCGGTCCAGGCGGCCGGGGCGACGGCGAAGGTGGGGCCGTCGGTGACCTTGGAGTCGCGGATGTGGACGGTGTGGGGGCAAGTGGCGACCTCTACGCAGGCGCCACCCTCGTTGTTGCTGTAGCTGGACTTCCGCCAGTCGTAGGCGACCTCGATGCAGGCTTCGCCCGTATTGCCGCTGTAGCTGGACTTGAACCAGGTCAGTCCGGGTCCGTGGTTCACAGTTGTCTCACCTTCGTCTCGATGATCTCCGCCGACTTCCAGGGGTTGTGCGCCTGGGCCCGCAGGATGCCGAAGAGGTCGAGCTGGTCGCTCACCTGCTCCGGCCTCGAGATCAACCTATCGCCGCCCTGCCCCTCCGCGAAGAGCAGATTGCGGCCTTCCGCCGTGGACATCAACTGCATGGGTCCGTTCAATCCCGCGTGCGTGTGTTGGTCCGACGGCATCAGCGGGTCAGCACCGCCTGCCGTTCCAGTCGCGCTTCGACGAGCCGCACTACCTCGGGCTCGGAGTACGCCGGTACGTGCGACCGGAACAGCGCGTACGCGTACGCCTCCGTCTGGAGCAGGCCCGGGATCAGCATGGTCTCGTAGGCGCTGATGACCCGCGCGAGCCGTTCCAGCCGCGCCCAGTCCAGGAACTTCGGCGGGTACTTCTCCTCGTCCACCAGCTCGCAGCACGCCTCCAGCGCCCCGTCCGCCCCGAACAGCCGCTCGGCGTCCATCAGCAGATCGCGCGCGGAATGCGTTCCGCCCGTTCGACCGCGCCCATCAGGGATTCCGAGATCAGCAGCACATCCGCCGCCGTCTTCTGCGTGTGTCCGGCCCGCACCCGGTGGATACGGATCAGATCTCCCACGAGCCGCAGTCCGTGCGTCGGCTCACTACTCGTCCCCACAGCCATCCCGCCCTCCTCACATCGCATCGATGTGGACCGTGTCCTGCTGGTCACGCTACGCAGTCGGCGGAATGCTCGTAGCCATGACGAGCAAGAAACACCCCGAATGGGTACCGGCCGCCGGGCACCAACTCCACCTCACCGGGATTCACTTCGACGCCATCCGGCTCCGGGGCATCCGGGGCGAGGCCGTGCTCCAGCATCTCGCCACGCTCACCGAGGGCGAGCCGGGGCCCGTGGTGCGGGAGATGGCGGGGGCGCGGTGGACGTACTTCCTGATTCCACCGGGCGCGAGTGAAGGGTACGACTGGCCGCCGGGCGTGAAGTGCTTCGGGCCGGCCACGCGGGACGAGTGGGTGGGCATCCCGGCCCCGGACGGCAACACGTATCCGCTGAGCTGGCGGTGCGGGGCGCCGGAGGAGGACGAGTTCGTGGATCCGGAGCTGCTGCACGGGCTGGTGATGGCCCAGCTGGCTCCGGCGACCCACGAGGAGTGAGCGGGTTCAGCGGCCGGGCCGGAAGACCGGTACGGCCTCTCCCGCCTCCCGGAACGTGACCGTCAGCCCCATACCGATGCGGAGGTCGCCGTGCGCGCACTCCACGACCTCCGTCATCATCCGCGGCCCCTCGGCGAGGTCGACGACAGCGGCCACGTACGGGACGCGGTCCCCGAAGGGCGGCAGGTCGTTGCGGTGGACGACCGACCACGTGTAGAGCGTCGCCCGACCGCTCGCGCGCTCCCACCCCACGTCCTCGCTCCAGCAGTACGGGCAGATTTCGCGCGGGTAGTGATGCGCCCGCCCGCACCCGCCGCACCGCCGGATCAGCAGCCGCCCCTCCCCCGCCGCGTCCCAGTAGGGGCGGGTGAAGGCGTCCGGCTCCGGGAGGTCGAAGCGCGGGCCCGGCGCCGGCCGGTCCGCGCTCACAGGAACAGCCCGAACGCCGCGTCCAGCGACCACGTCTGCCAGGCCATCGCGAACAGGGCCACCAGCGAGATCAGGGCCATCATCGCGTTCTGCCCCTGCTCGGCCCAGTCGTGGATCATCAGGACCAGGTAGAGCAGGTTGAGAAGGAGGCCGGCGATCAGGGCGATCGGGGTGAGGAAGCCCGTCACCAGGCCCAGTCCGAGGGCGAGTTCGGCGTAGACGACTACGTACGCGATCGCCTTCGGGCGCGGTTCCACGACCCGCCGGAAGCCGGTGCGCACCACACCCCACCGGTGCTTGCCCGCGACGTCCGCCGCCCAGGCGATCCCCGTGCCCCGCTCGAACCAGCCCTTCCTGTCCTTGTGCCGCCAGCTCTCCAGCCACCACAGGCCGAGGCCTATACGGAGGACGGCGAGCCATTCCGCACCGCTGAGCCAGATCGTCTGCATCGGGCAGCTCCTCCGGACGTCTAGAATCTGACGGTACGTCAGTTCAGCGGATGCGGGCCGCCCCGCGCAAGGGGTCTGCACGGACCGGCGCGCCTCCTAGCGCCGCTGCCTGCGCCCCAGCAGCCACGCCAGGTAGACCCCGCCCAGCGCGCCCGTCACCACCCCTACCGGCAGCGGGCCCGCCGTCGGCAGGGTGACGGCCACCAGGTCGGAGGCGGAGAGCAGCAGGGCGCCCATCGCGGCGGCGGGCAGCAGCCCCGTTCCCGTACCGCGGCTGAGGCGGCGGGCCAGCTGCGGTGCGCAGAGCGCCACGAACACGATCGGGCCGGCCACCGAGACCGCCACCGCGCTGAGCCCCACCGCGATCAGGAGCACCATCGCCCGGGTGCGGCCCGCGTCGACGCCCAGGCCGCCCGCCGCCTCGTCGCCCATCTCCAGCAGGTCCAGGCGGCGGACCAGCGGAAGAGCGAGCAGGAGCAGGGCCGCCAGGGCGAGGAGGGCCGGGAGGATCTGGTGGCGTTCCGTGGAGCCGAGGCTGCCGATCAGCCAGAGCTGGGCCGACTGGGCGTGGTCCAGGGCGGCCCGGGTCAGCAGGTACGCGTTGACCGAGGCCAGCAGTGAACCGACCGCGATCCCGGCGAGGATGAGCCGGTTACCCCGGAACGAGCCGCGTCGGGCGAGGAGTTGCACGATGAGCGCCGTGGCCAGGCCACCTCCTGCCGCGCCCACCGCCACGTACGCCGGGTTCCCGTGCAGCAGGACCAGCAACGCACCTGTCGCCGCACCGGAGTTGAAGCCCACGATGTCCGGGCTGCCGAGCGGGTTCCGGGAGAGCTGCTGGAACAGCGCCCCGGCCGCGCCCAGCGCCGCGCCGACGACGAGCCCGAGCGCCACCCGGGGCAGCCGCAGCTCCAGCACCACGAACGCGGCCTGCTCCGAGCCCGCGCCGAACAGGGCGCCGAGCACTTCGGCGGGCGGTACGAGGCCGTCCCGGGTGAGCGCGAGGGCGCCGCTGCCCGCCGCGAGGAGGGCCAGGAGGAGGGTGACGGCGAGGGGGCGGGGGCGCAGGCGGAGGGAGAGGCCACCGGGGGCGAGGCGGAGGGTCCGGCGGGCGGGGCCCCGGCCGCGTACGGTCATGGGCTTGCCGAGAGCGCTCATGCCGTCGCCACCGCCTTCCGCGAGGCGGACCGCCGCCTGTTGCGGCCGATCAGCCAGATCAGTACCGGCGCTCCCACGAACGCCGTCACGATGCCCACCTGGATCTCGGCGGGCCGCGCGATGACCCGGCCCACGATGTCCGCGACGAGCAGCAGGCCCGCGCCGATGAGGACCGCGTACGGCATCAGGCGGCGGTGGTCGGGGCCGGTGAGGAGGCGGGCCACGTGCGGGGCGACCAGGCCGATGAAGCCGACCGGGCCGATGGCGGCGGTGGCGGCGCCGCTGAGGAGCACCGTGGCGAGCGTGCCGAGCAGGCGTACGCGTCCGGGGGCGACGCCCAGCGCCCGGCCCGCCTCGTCGCCCAGCGCGAACGCGTTGAGGGCGGGCGCGACGGTGAGCGCCAGCACCGCACCGGCCAGGAGGAACGGCAACACCTCCCACAACACCGGGAGTTCGCGGCCGGAGAGGGTGCCGACGGACCAGATGCGCAGGGTCCCGTACGCGTCCGCGTCCAGCACCCCCAGCCCGCTGACCACCGCGCCGAGCACGGCCGTGACGGCCACCCCGGCGAGCACGAGCCCTTCGGGGGTGCCGCGGCCCGCACCCCGTCCGCCGAGCAGGTACACCACGACCACCGCGACCGCCGCCCCGAGCAGCGCCCACCAGACGACGGCCTGGAGCGAGCGCGTACCGAGCAACACGGTCGCGGCGACGACGGCGCAGGCGGCCCCGGTGTTGACGCCGAGGATGCCGGGGTCGGCCAGGGGGTTACGGGTCATGCCCTGCATCACCGCCCCGGCCAGGCCGAGCGCCGCTCCGGCGGTGACGGCGAGGAGCGTGCGCGGCACCCGGACCTCGCGGACCAGCGAGGCGTGCGGGGCGTCCGGGTCGAACAGTGCGGCCAGCACCTCGGCCGGGGGCACGGGCTGCGCGCCCACGGCGAGGCCGCCGGCCACGGCGAGGGCCAGGAGGACCAGCCCCGCCGTGAGCCCGGCGGCGTACCGTACGCGTACGGCGGATTTCTTGGGGACCACCGTCAGCCGAAGGCCTTCTCGATCTTGTCGATCAGGTTGCCCGCGCTGTAGTAGTCCAGCCGGAAGGTGTCGAGGCCCAGGTCGTACACGCGCTTGTCCTTGACGGCGGCCAGGTCCTTCCAGACCGGGCGCGCGGTGGCGGCGGTGATCTCCTCGGGGGTGTGGCTGACGAAGAGGAGCGAGCTGTCCTTCGCGGTGTCGGCGACCTTCTCCTGGCTGAACTCGGCGAAGTCCGAACGGCCGCCCTGCGTCTGGCCCTTGCCGGCCGGCGGTTCGAGGACGGTGAAGCCGAGCGAGGTGAGGAGCCGGCCCTGGGCGGACTCGGGGGTGAAGACGGTCATCGCGGACTGGTTGTCACGGACGAGCGCGGCGGACTGCTTCGGCACGGCGATGGCGGCCTTGACCTCGCCGACCCGCTTCTCGTGGGCGGCGACGACCTCGGTCGCACGCTTCTCCAGGCCGAGGTCCTTGCCGAGGCGGGCGGTGAGGTCCTGCCAGGAGACGTCGTCGTGGCGGTAGAGGAGGGTGGGGGCGACGACGGAGAGCTTGTCGTAGAACTTCTCGGCGTTCTCCGCGCCGGAGGAGGCGCCGATGATGAGGTCCGGCTTCAGTGCCAGCACTTTCTCCACGTCGGGCTCGAAGCCCTGGTAGGCGACCTTGACGCTGTTCTTGGCGGCGGCGTCGGACCACTGGGTGAAGAAGCCCTGCTTGTCGGTGATGACCGAGGGCGGGGTGGCCTGGGAGGCGATGACCGGGGCGTCGAGCGCGAGCAGGTGGCCGGTCATGGTGACGCTGACCGAGACGATGCGCTTCGGCTGGGCGGGCACCTTCTCCGTCGTACCGGCGTCGTGCTTCACGGAGCGGGTGGTGGCGGCCGCCTTGTCGCCGCCCTTGTCGCCCTTGGTGCTCGCGTCGGCCGCATCGCTTCCGCCGCCACCGCAGGCGGTGAGCGCGAGGAGCCCGGCGACGACGACCGCCGCCCCCTTGAACCGAGCCCGGAGCTGTCTGCCGTTCATGTACGTCCCACCCCTTCGACCGCCGGGCGGGCGCGCGGCACTGCACCGCGCGAGGGCCCCCCGATGGTCACCTCACAACAATCGAAGCAAGGTTAGCCTTACCTTAGATGGGGCGAGGGGTGCGAAGGGGCGGCAATCACCGCATCCCGCCCCCCGTGATCAATTCGCAATCGTTTCCCACCTTGACCGAGACCCATCAACAGAGCGGGCGATTACGCTCCGAACCATGCCCAACAGCCCTTCCCCCACAGGCCGTACCGACGCCGTCGCCCTCACCGACCGTACGGACGACCGGCCCGTCTACGTCATCGGCGGCGGGCCCGGCGGCCTCGCCGCCGCTGCCGCGCTCCGCGACCGGGGCGTACGGGCGGTGGTCCTGGAGAAGGCGGACCGGGTCGGCGCCTCCTGGCGCGGCCACTACGACCGGCTGCACCTGCACACCACGCGGCGCTGGTCGGCGCTGCCGGGGCTGAAGATGCCGCGCAGGTTCGGCCGCTGGGTGGGCCGGGACGACGTGGTGCGGTACCTGGAGAAGTACACCGAGCACCATGAGCTGGAAGTCGTCACGGGCGTCGAGGTGAACCGGATCGACCCGGCCCCCGACGGCTCCGGCGACTGGCAGCTCACCGCGACCGGCGGCCGGGTCCTGCGGGGCCGCGCGGTCGTCATCGCCACGGGCTTCAACCACACCCCGCGCATCCCGCAGTGGCCGGGCCGCGACACGTTCACCGGGGAGCTGCTGCACGCGGCGGAGTACCGGAACCCGGCCCCGTACGCCGACAAGGACGTCCTGGTGGTCGGCATCGGCAACACGGGGGCCGAGATCGCGGCGGACCTCGCGGAAGGCGGGGCCTCCCAGGTGCGGATCGCGGTGCGCACCGCCCCGCACATCGTGCGCCGCTCCACGGCGGGGTGGCCGGCCCAGGCGACCGGCATCCTGGTCCGCCGGCTGCCGGTGCGGCTGGTGGACCGGGCGGGGGCCGTGATGGCGCGGATCGCCGTACCGGACCTGTCGGCGCAGGGGCTGCCGCGGCCGGGGACGGGCCTGTACTCGCGGGTGCGGGAGGGCGCGATCCCGGTCCAGGACGTGGGGTTGATCGACGCGGTGAAGAACGGCACGGTGACCCCCGTGGCGACCGTCGCCTCCTTCGACAAGGACGCGGTGGTCCTGGCCGACGGCACCCGCCTCACCCCGGACGCCGTGATCGCGGCGACCGGCTACACCCGTGCCCTGGAGCCGCTGGTGGGCCACCTGGACGTGCTGGACGCGCGGGGCCGCCCGGTCACCCACGGGGGCCGCACCCCGAAGCAGGCCCCGGGGCTCTACTTCACCGGCTTCACGAATCCGATCAGCGGGATGCTGCGCGAGATGGCCCTGGACGCGGGGAAGATCGCCAAGAGGGTGGCGCGGGCGCACTGAGGTCCGGCGGCCGCCGCTGCGGAAGGCCCGTCGGCCGCCACTGCGGGAGACCCCGCGGCCGCCGCTACGGAAGGTCCTCCAGCCGCTCCATGTTGGCCTCGCCCCACTCGCCGAGCGGGGTGAGCGCGGTGATGAGCGAACGGCCGAACTCCGTCAGCGAGTACTCCACCTTCGGCGGCACCTGCTGGTGCACCTCGCGGTGCACCAGGCCGCTCGCCTCCAGTTCGCGCAGCTGGAGGATCAGCATGCGCTCACTGATCCCGGCCACGGTCCGGCGCAACTCGCCGAAACGCAGGGGGCCTTCGTCGAGCCAGAACAGAATCAGGCCCTTCCACTTCCCTCCCATGACATCGATGGCGGCATCCAGTCCGCAGGTGTAACTCCGCTTCGGCATCTGCCCTCCCTGAAGGCTCACCACTGACAGAACTGTGGGTACCGAACAGAATTGTAGGTACTTGCGGAAGATTCAGTGCCCTCGCAGCATGGAACAGCCGGCGCGCAGGGAGCCCACGACTCCCCTGCCTGCGCCTGCCCTTCACTCCCTCTCGCTGACGCAGGAGCACCCCATGACCGAGCACTCCATGACCGAGCACCCCCGCACGCCCGTGACCGTCATCGGACTGGGCTCGATGGGCCGCGCGCTGGCCGAGGCGTACATCAAGACCGGGCATCCGACCACCGTCTGGAACAGGACCCCGTCGAAGGGCACGCCCCTGGTGGCGCTCGGGGCCCGGCAGGCGCGGAGGGTCGACGAGGCCGTGGCGGCGAGCCCTCTGGTCATCGCCTGTCTGACCACGTTCGAGTCCACCGTCGAGGCGCTGGGACCGGCCGCCACGACGATCGGGGGGCGCACCCTGGTGACCCTGAACAGCGGGTCGCCGGCCGGGGCCCGGGCGATGGCCGACTGGGCGCTCGGGCACGGCGCGCGGTACCTCGGCGGGGCGGTCAAGAACGTTCCGTCCGCCGTGGGCGCCGAGGACACCCTGCTGTACTACGGCGGCGACCGGGGTGTCTTCGACGAGCACGCGGCCACCCTGCGGGTGCTGGGCGGCGACACCGTACACCTCGGCGACGACCCCGATCTCGCCGCGCTGTACGAGATGGCGGTGGGCGGCACGCTGCTGCCCGCGCTCGTCGGCTTCTTCCAGGGTGCGGCGGCGCTCCGGGCGCGCGGGCTCGACGCCGCCTCGATGGTGCGGTTCGGGGTCAAGTGGTTCGAGATGATCGGAGCACTCCTTCCGGTCTTCGCCGGGGAGATCGACCGGGGCGACTACGGTGATCCCGCGTCCTCGGTGGATCTGTTCCTCGCCGGAGCGGCCCACGACGTGGCGTTCGCCGAGGAGGCGGGGCTCGACGTGGGGTGGCACCGGCCGTTCCACGACCTGCTGCGGCGGGCCGTCGACGCCGGTCATGGGGGCCACAGCATCTCGGCCCTGACCGAGGTGCTCAGGAGCCCGGCGCACCCGGCGTAGATCAGTACGAGGTGACCCTCGCGCAGTACGGGGGTGGGGCCGGGTGAGCAGTCCGGACAGTCCGGAGCACGGGCCGTCTACAGTCCGGAGCACGGGGCGTCTGTAGTCCGGAGCACGGCGCGACTGTGCCTATCGTGGCGCCATGGACGTGTTCGACGAGCTGTTGCGGGGCGTGCGGGGCAAGGGTGCGGTGTTCGGGCGGTCGGTGCTGTGGCCGCCGTACTCCCTGCGATTCACGGACGGGGCCTACCTGACCCTGTGCCTGCCGATGCGGGGGGCCGGGTGGCTCGTGCCGGAGGGCGGCGAACCGCTGCGGCTGGCCGCCGGGGCGGCCGCGATCGTCCGGGGTCCGGCCCCGTTCACCTTCACCGACGACCCGGCGGGCGGTACGGGGGCGGGGGTACGGGAGGTGCGCTGGGGCGCCGACCCGGCGCCCGCGCCCGAACTGGCCGCCGTCCCCGGCCCGGGGGCCGAACTGGACGGTCCCACCGTGCTGTTGGCCGCCGCCTACGACGTACAGGCGCAGGTTCCCCAGCGGTTGCTGCGGGCCCTCCCGCCGGCGCTCGTCGTGCCCGACGAGGAGGACTGCGGGCCGCTGCGCGACTACCTGGCCGCCCAGATCGGCGGCGCGCGGCCCGGGTACCAGATCGTGCTGGACCGGCTGCTGGACTGGCTGCTCGTGTGCACCCTGCGGGACTGGTTCGACCGCCCGGAGGCCGAGCCGCCGGGGTGGTACGGGGCCCTGGCCGACGAGGTCGCGGGACCCGCGCTGCGGGCGATGCACGAGGAACCGGCGCACCCCTGGACGACGGCCGAGCTGGCGGCCCGGGCCGGGGTCTCGCGGACCACGCTGGCGAAGCGCTTCACGGAGCTGGTCGGCGACGGCCCGGTGGCGTACCTGACCGAGTGGCGCATGGCCCTCGCCGCCGACCTGCTGACCCGTCCGGAGCTGACGGTGGCGGCGGTGGCCCGGCGGGTCGGCTACGCGGACGCGTTCGGCTTCAGCGCGGCGTTCAAACGGCTCCGGGGCGAGAGCCCGAGCGCGTTCCGCCGGGAGGCCACGGCGGGCGGGCGGGCACCTCTCCCCACCTCCTTGACGTCAACTTAACTTGAGGTTCTACGTTGAGCCCATCAGCCGACGACCCCAAGGAGAGCCCGTCATGACGCTCCGTCAGCTCACCGACGCCGAACTCGCCGCCCAGCCCGCCGCCTACTGGACCGGCGTGGCCTACGAGGCGCTCATCGCCTTCATCCGGGAGCGGCAGGCCGAACTCGGTTTCACCCAGCCCCAGTTCTGGCTGCTACGCAACCTGTCGGCGAACGACCTCTCCCCCGACGGCCGGGGCCTGACCGTCCCCGAGCTCCAGCAGGCCATGAGCACCTACATCCGGTTCGAGGACGACCTGGCGGCCGAGTCGGAGGTGCTGGTGGAGCGTGGCTGGCTCACCCGGGACGAGGACGGACGGCTGTGGATCACCGAGGCGGGGGAGGAGGCCCGGGCCGGGCTCAAGCGGCACGCCCCGGGCATCCGTGCCCGCGTCCACCAGGGCATCGACGACGCCGATTACGTCACCGCCCTCAAGGTGCTCCGGCAGATGATCCGCAACACGGGTGGTGAAGCGGACACCCTCTAGGCGGTCCCGCCGCCGCTCAGCCCCAGACGCCCGCCGCCGCCGCGTCCCGGAAGACGTCGGCGACGTCGCGCGGGGGGCGGCCCAGGGCGCGGCGGACGCCGTCCTTCAGCGGGGCCTCCCGGCTCGTGCGGATCGGGTCCAGGCCGCCCGTCCAGAGCTCGATGTCCGTCTCCGACATGCCCTGCTCGACCAGCCCCTTCCGGAAGTCCGCCGGGTCGACCGGGACGTAGGAGGCGCGCGGGCCGCCGGTCGCCTTCGCGATCTCGTCCAGGGCCTCGGCGACGCTCAGCGCGCGGGGGCCCGACAGCTCGTAGACCTCGCCGTCGTGGCCGTCCTCGGTGAGCGCCGCCACCGCCACCGCCGCGATGTCGTCGGTGTCGATGTACGCCGCCTTGCCGTCCCCGACCGGGAGGACCAGTTCGCCGGCGCGTACGCCGTCGACGAAGGCGCCCTCGGTGAAGTTCTGGGTGAACCAGCCGGGGCGCAGGATCGTCCAGGCCGGACCGGCGGAGCGCACGGCCTCCTCGCCCTGGAAGTGCGGGCCCCGGTTGAGGAGGGTGTCGCCGAAGTAGCCCGGCTCGTCCACGCCCCGCGCCGAGAGCAGCACGATCCGCCGCACCCCGGCCGCCACGGCCTGCTCGACGAAGGCGGGCGTCGGGGACGGCACGGTGTCCAGCGGGACGATGTAGACGGCGGCGGCCCCCTCCAGGGCGGGCGCCCAGGTGGCCGGGTCCTCCCAGTCGAACGGGGTCTCACCGGACCGGGAGGCCGCCCGGGTCTCCACCCCCAGCTCGCGGAGGCGGGCCACCACGCGGCGGCCGGTCTTGCCGGTGCCGCCGGTCACCAGGACCGGGGACAGGGGCCGAGGGGCGGGCTGTCCCGGTGTTGCGTCTGCTGTCGTTGTCATGGATCAAGCCTTGCCCGGCTCCCCCTGTCCCGCCATGGTTCAGCGTCCGGGAGGGATGTCCGACCGTCCGGCCGGCCGCCCGGAAACACCTGAGGCCCGGGAGAAACGTCTGAGGCCCGGATCCAGGGGATCCGGGCCTCAGACGTATTCCATCAGTAGCGGGGACAGGATTTGAACCTGCGACCTCTGGGTTATGAGCCCAGCGAGCTACCGAGCTGCTCCACCCCGCGTCGGTGAACCCAACCCTACGCCACTTCGCACCCCGCCGTGACCAGCGGCAAGCCGCCGCCCGGGGCCGCCCGGAGGCCGCCCGGAGCCTTTGCCTGCACGACCATTCCTGACGGGCCGTCAGTTCAGTAACCTGACAGAGCGTCAGCCAACCGCATGACCATCGCGCAGGACCATCGAGCAGGAGTGGCGGAACGATGCTTGGATCGACTCACGGCACCCTCACCACCGACTTCCGCGCCCGGGTGGTGGCCTGCGGCGAGGAGCCGCACGCCTCCGTCGTCAGCCTGCCCACCGCCACCCGGCAGGGCGGGCTCGATGTCAGCGGCCGGCCGCTGCACCTGGCCGTGCCCGACCTGGACCGCTTCTTCCGGCCGCGCTCCGTGGCCGTCGTCGGCGCCTCCGACACCGAGGGGCGCCCCAACACCGGCATCACCCGGCAGCTCATCGCCTGGGCCGAGCGCGTCGGGGCGCGGCTGCACCCCGTGCACCCGGCCCGGGACGCCGTCTTCGGGCGGCCCTGCGTCCCCTCGGTCGCCGCCCTGCCCGAACCCGTCGACCTGGCGGTCCTGCTGGTCGCCGACCCGCTCCCGGTGATCGAGGAGCTGGCGGAGGCCAAGGTCCCCTTCGCCGTGGCCTTCGCCTCCGGGTTCGCCGAGACCGGGGAGGCGGGCGCGGTGGCACAGGCCCGGCTGGCGGCGGCCGTGGAGCGGTCCGGCGTACGGCTGCTCGGGCCGAACACCAACCTGAACGCCTTCGAGGAGTTCCGGGACGACCTGGAGGGCCCCGCCATCGCCCTCATCACCCAGTCCGGTCACCAGGGCCGCCCCGTCTACGCCCTCCAGGAGCTGGGCATCCGGCTCTCGCACTGGGCGCCCACGGGCAACGAGGCCGATCTGGAGACCGCCGACTTCCTCGCGTACTTCGCGCAGCGACCCGAGGTGGGGGCCATCGCCTGTTACGTGGAGGGTCTCAAGGACGGCCGCTCCTTCCTGCTCGCCGCCGACCGGGCCGCCCGCGCGGGGGTGCCGGTGGTGGCGGTGAAGGTGGGGCGCACGGAGGCAGGGGCCGAGGCCGCCGCCTCGCACACCGGGAAGCTGACCGGGGCGGACCAGGTGGTGGACGCGGCGATGCGGCAGTTCGGGGTGGTCCGGGTGGACGGCCTCGACGAACTCCAGGACACCGCAGCCCTGTTGGCCCGGGCCCGGCCGCCGCAGGCCGAGGGCGTCGCCGTGTACTCCATCTCCGGCGGCACCGGCGCCCACTTCGCCGACCTGGCCACGGCCGCCGGGCTCGTCCTGCCTGCCCTCTCCCCCGCCAAGCAGGACGAGCTGCACACGTGGATACCCGGCTACCTCAACGTGGCCAACCCCATCGACAACGGCGGCCACCCGGTGGGCGACCACCGCGGCCGGAAGATCATCGACGCGGTCCTCGCCGATCCCTCCGTGGGGGTCCTGATCTGTCCGATCACCGGCCCGTTCCCGCCCATGAGCGACCGCCTCGCCCAGGACCTCGTGGACGCGGCCGAGGCCACCGACAAGCTGGTCTGCGTGATCTGGGGCTCCCCCGTGGGTACCGAGGACGCCTACCGCACCACGCTCCTCGGCTCGTCCCGCGTCGCCACCTTCCGTACGTTCTCCAACTGCGTCACCGCCGTGAAGGCCTACCTGGACCACCACCGCTTCGCCTCCGGCTACCGCTCCCCCTTCGACGAGGCCCCCCGCACCCCCTCCCCCTCCTTCCGCAAGGCGCGGGGCCTGATGCGCCCGGGGCAGCAGCTCAGCGAGCACGCGGCGAAGCAACTCCTGCGCGCGTACGGGATCCGGGTGCCGCGCGAGCAGCTGGTGACGAGCGCGGCGGGCGCCGTCCGGGCGGCCGGGCCGGTCGGCTACCCCGTCGTGATGAAGGCCTCCGGGCCCCACCTCGCCCACAAGACGGAGCTGGGCCTGGTGAAGGTGGGCCTCACCTCAGCCAGCCAAGTGCGCGATGCGTACCGCGAGTTGACCGACATCGCCCGCTTCGAATCCGTCGACCTGGACGGCATCCTGGTCTGCCAGATGATCGACCGGGGCGTCGAGATGATGGTCGGCGTCACCCACGACGCCCTCTTCGGACCGACCGTCACGGTCGGGCTCGGCGGGGTCCTGGTGGAGGTGCTGCACGACACGGCGGTACGGGTGCCCCCCTTCGGCGAGAAGGAGGCGCGGGACATGCTCGGCGAGCTGCGCGGCCGGGCCCTGCTGGCGGGCGTACGCGGCGGGGCGCCCGTCGATGTGGACGCGCTGGTGGAGGTGGTGCTGCGGGTGCAGCGCATGGCCCTGGAGCTGGGCGACGACCTGACCGAGCTGGACATCAACCCGCTGGTGGTGCTGGGGCGCGGGCAGGGCGCGGTGGCGCTGGACGCGCTGGCGGTGTGCCGGTGAGCGCGGAGCCACTGCCGGAAGCGCCCGCCTCCGTCGCGTCCACCGAACCACTGCCCGAAACCCCCGCCTCCGCCGAGTCCACCGTCCTCCACCGCATCACCCCCGACGGCGTCTCCTGGATCACCCTCAACCGGCCCGAGGCCATGAACGCCGTCACCTGGGAGCAGCGTGAGCGGGTCATCGCCCTGCTCGCCGACGCCTCCGCCGACCCCGCCGTACGGGCCGTCGTGCTCACCGCCACCGGGCGCGGCTTCTGCGCGGGTGCCGACCTGCGCGGCGCCCCGGCCCAGGCCCGCGAGCGGGTCCCCGGGGATGTCGCCCGGACCATCCGGCTCGGCGCGCAACGGCTCATCGCCGCCGTGCTGGACTGCGAGAAGCCGGTGATCGCCGCCGTGAACGGGACCGCCGCCGGGATCGGCGCGCATCTGGCGTTCGCCTGCGATCTGGTCCTGGCGGCCGACACGGCACGGTTCATCGAGGTCTTCGTACGCCGTGGACTCGTCCCGGACGGCGGCGGCGCCTATCTGCTGCCCCGGCTGGTGGGGCCGCAGCGAGCGAAGGAGCTGATGTTCTTCGGGGACGCCCTGACGGCGGCGGACGCGGAACGGATGGGGCTGGTCAACCGGGCGGTTCCGGAAGCGGAGTTGGCCGGTCTCGCCGCCGCGTGGGCCGGGCGGCTGGCCGGCGGGCCCACCCGGGCCATCGCGCTGACCAAGCAGCTCGTGAACGACTCGTTCACCGCCGACCGGGCCACGGCGTTCGCGGCGGAGGCGGCCGCCCAGGAGATCAACATGACGACGCGGGACGCGAACGAGGGGGTCGCCTCGTTCGTGGAGCGGCGGACTCCGGAGTACCGGGGGCACTAGGGATGGCCGGCCGTCGGCGGGTTGAAGCGGGAGTAGGCGGGCGCGGACCAGCGCAGCGGGGAGGCCGACGCCACTTCCCGTACGGCGGTGATCGCGAACTCCACCAGCCGCTGCGCCCCGGGAGTCCGGGCCGCCTCCTCCTCGTCCCACACCGTGCGGGCCGAGCCGGTCAGGTGCAGGGAGGTGCCGGTCTCCCAGCCGGGGACGAAGAGACCGGCGGCCGGGTTGAGTTCGAGGTTGCCGAGGGTGAGGAACATGGCGTTGCCCGCGTAGTCGGGCCAGCGCAGGAGCCGGGGCGAGAGCACCTGGACGAAGCCGGGGTTGCCGCCCCGGTGCGAGGCGTCGGCGTCACCCCGGTCGGAGGCGGTGGCGACGAAGAAGGTGTCGGCGGCCCGGAGCGTCCGCTGCTGCGCGGGGCTCAGCTCCGTACTGTCGACGGCCTTACGGGGCAGCGGAGTTGAGGCAGCCGGGTGGTGGTGGTCGCGTTTCTGGATGTACTTGGGGCAGTTGGAGATGACCTGGTCGAGCTCGACGCGCAGCCCGTCGCCGTCGCGGACCGCCCGGCCGTTCATCCGCATCCGGCGCCGGGTGGCCGGTTCGATGCCGATCAGGCCGACGGGGACGGGCCCGGAGCCCGATCCGCTTCCGGCCCCGGTCAGGAGTGGGGCCAGCGGGTCCTCCGGTGGGGGCAGCGCCCCGATCCTCAGGGTGTGCGGCCCGGGCACGGTCAGGAAGCCCGGCTCCCCGGTGAGCTGGGTCGCCCAGATCCGGCCCCGCTCGTCCGTGGCCCCCGCCACCAGGTGGGGCTGCCGGGCGAGGAAGGCCACCGCCACGTCGGGGACGGTGTTGCCGATGGCGCCCCGCGCCTGTCCGGCCCGACGGGCGAAGCCCGCCCGTTCCTGCACGGCCCTCTCGCCGCGGTGGTAGCCGCCCATGGTTCTGCCTTTCGCCGGGAGTGCAAGCGGTCGTCCCTGGCTGCGCCTAGAAGAAACCGCAGGTGGGAGCGTTGGAGGTCGGAGCGTCGGCCGGGTCGGCCCCGGTGGAGGCGTAGATCTCCAGGCGGATGCCGTCGGGGTCGGTGAAGAAGATGCCGCCCGAGGTGCCGGTCTCCCCGTGCGGCACGACCCCGTCGTAGGCGAACGTGGCGCCGAGCGAGCGCAGCACCTCCTCGGTGGCCCGGATCTCCTCGACGGTGTCGACCTGGAAGGAGAGGTGGTGCAGGCCGGGCAGCGCGGGGGCGAACGTGCCCTCGCTCTGCTGCCACAGGGTCACCACGAGCCGGGAGTCCCGCCCGAGGAAGGCCCAGCGGCGGTCGCCGTCCTTGCCCTCGCCCAACAGCTCGAAGTCGAAGACCTCGCGGTAGAAGGCGATCGAACGGTCCAGGTCGGTGACGTTGAGGCCGATGTGGCCGGTCTGCAGGTTCTTCGCCTTGCTCATGGATCGGTCCCCACGCTTTCGGTCGGGGCCGCGAGGCCACCTCGCAACCAGTAAAACCGAATTTAAAGGTTAGAACCGGGACCGTCAACCGGTGAAATCCCCTTGTCCGGTTAGAATGGAGAGCACACCTGGGGACGCACCTAGGCGCACTCCTCGCGACGGAAGGACCCGCACCCGTGCCGAACCCCCCGGGGCCCGACCCCCGGCCGCTGACCGGCGAACCGCTCGCGCTGGACCTGCTCAACACCCGCTGGATCGGCGCGGAGGGCCCGCGCGACCTGCTGGAATCCGAAGACGGCCTGGCGATCTGGCTGAACAGCGAGCCGGTACGCACCCACACGGCCGCCCTCGCCCTGCCCGTCGGCCGCGCCACCCTGGACCGGCTGCTGGAGACCCGTACGGCGCTCGAAGCGCTGGCCGCGTCCGCCGCCCGGCGGGAGCAGGCCGCGCCCGCCACCGCCGCGGCGCTCAACGAGGTGCTCTCCCACGGGCGCATCCGCCGCACCCTGGGGGCCGACGGGCTGCCGGAGTCGGCGGTGGAGCTGGACGAGGCGGCCTGGGGGCCCGCCTGGTACGCGGCCGACAACTGGCTCCACCTGGTGGCCGACCGGCCCGACCGCATCCGCCCGTGCGCCAACGACGCGTGCGTCCTGCACTTCTACGACACCTCCAAGAACGGGACCCGCCGCTGGTGCTCGATGGCCGGCTGCGGCAACCGCGCGAAGGCGCAACGCCACTACGCGCGCCGCGCCGGCGCGTGAAGCGGGCACATCCGCCGCACGCGGGTTCACATCTGACGATGCGTCAGCTCTAATGGCCGGGTGATGGGACACGCAGGCATGGCCGCCACCGCCGTCCGGTACCTCAGGTCCGTCGGCGCCGCCACGACAGCAGAGCAGCCGCCGGCGCCGCTGGAGGCGCTGCCCCGGCCCGACCTCAGGGCCGTCCGGGACGACGAGCGGCTCCCGGTCGACCCGGGCGAATTCCGGCGCGTACTGGGCCACTTCGCCAGTGGCGTCACCGTGGTCACCGCGCGCGACGCGGACGGGCCGGCCGGCTTCGCCTGCCAGTCCTTCGCCTCGCTCTCGCTGGACCCGCCGCTGGTCGCCTTCATGGTCGCCCGTACGTCGACGACCTGGCCGCGCATCGCCCGCGCCGGGGCCTTCTGCGTCAACATCCTGGGGGCCGGGCAGGGCGCGCTCTGCCGGGGGTTCGCGGTGAGCGGGGCGGACAAGTTCGCGGGGGTCGCGTACGAGGACGCCCCGGCGACCGGGTCACCACTGCTCGACTCCGTACCGGCCTGGGTGGACTGCCGCGTCCACGCCGTCCACACCGGCGGGGACCACCTCATCGTGGTCGGCAGGGTGGAGGCGCTGGGGGCGGCGGCGGAGGGCGAGCCGCTGCTGTTCCACCGGGGCGTGTTCGGCCGGTTCAGCTGCTAGCGGCCCCCGAAGCCGCTCTCGCCCGCCGGATCACCAGCGACATCAGCGCGGCCACCGCGCACAGCGCCCCCGACGCATACCAGACCACGTCGTAACTGCCGAAGACGTCCCGCGCGACCCCGCCGAGGAACGCCACGACCGCCGCGCCCACCTGGTGCGAGGCCAGCACCCAGCCGAAGACGATCGCGCTGTCCTCGCCGTACTGCTCCCGGCAGAGCGCCAGCGTCGGCGGGACCGTGGCGACCCAGTCGAGGCCGTAGAACACGATGAAGAAGACCATCGGCGGCCGCACGTCGGGCGCCATCAGCATCGGGAGGAAGAGCAGGGAGATCCCGCGCAGCGCGTAGTAGACGGCGAGCAGGCGGCGGGCGTCGAAACGGTCGGTGAGCCAGCCCGAGAAGATCGTCCCGATGACGTCGAAAACCCCGATCACCGCGAGCAGCGAGGCGGCGGCCGTGATCGGCATGCCGTGGTCGTGGGCGGAGGGGACGAAGTGGGTGCGGATCAGGCCGTTGGTGGAGGCCCCGCAAATCGCGAAGGTGCCCGCCAGCAGCCAGAACGGGCCGGTGCGCGCGGCCTTGAACAGCACCGACACCGTGCGGCGCGCGGCGCCCCGGGCGGGGGCGGGCTTCGCGACGTACACACCGCCGTACGGGGCGAGCCCCACATCGGCCGGGTGGTCGCGCATCAGGAGCCAGACGAACGGGACGACGACCAGGGCCGCCAGGGCGACGGTGACGGAGGCGGGCCGCCAGCCGTGCTCGTCGACGATCCAGGCGCAGAGCGGGAGGAAGACGAGCTGCCCGGAGGCGCCGGCCGCGGTGAGGATGCCGGTGACCAGGCCCCGGCGGGCGACGAACCAGCGGTTGGTGACGGTCGCGGCGAACGCCAGCGCCATGGACCCGGTGCCGAGGCCGACGAGCAGCCCCCAGTAGATCATCAGCTGCCAGGAGGCCGTCATCCAGACACTGGCGAGCGCCCCGGCCGCCACCAGGGTCAGCGCGGCCGCCACGACCCGCCGGATGCCGAACCGGTCCATCAGCGCGGCGGCGAACGGCGCGGTCAGGCCGTACAGCGCCATGTCGATGGAGACCGCGAGCCCGATCTCCCCGCGCGACCACCCGAATTCGGTGTGGAGCGGGTCGATGAGCAGGCCGGGCAGGGAGTTGAAGGCCGCGCCGCCGATGATCGTCACGAAGGTGACGGCGGCGACGATCCACGCCCGGTGGACGCGGGGGCGGCGAGGGCGCGCCTGCCGCCGGTCGTCGTCCCGGGCGGCGCTTTCGATGGTCTCGGTCACGTGGACCAGCATCTTGGCCTGCGCGTTCGCCCACGAGTGGCCGGGAGGACATGGTTCGCAGGAATCGGGCCACCCGTGCGCAACGCTCAGCCCCCAGCCGCAGCCCGGCGCCCGAGTCCGGTGCCCCCTGCACGTACCATCGCCGTCGGTCAGCGCGCGCGGCCGTCCGGCCGGGCGCCTCGTACGCAGCGCAACGGATCCGGGGGATCTCATGCAGTGGGTCGCACGTCAGCAGTTCCATCGCACATCGACGTCGATGCAGACCTGGGGGGCCGTTCTGCTGCTCGCCGCCTGCGCGTTGTGGGTGCGGCTGGCGTTCGTGCTGGTGGAGCAGTCGGACGCGTCCTGCTACGGGGAGACCCAGAACTGCGACCTGATCGAGGCCTGGCCCGGGCAGCTGACGCTCCTGGCGATCTCGGCTCCGGTCTCGGTGCTGGGCGTGGCACTGTTCGTGGCCGGGACGGTCCGCCGGCAGGCCACCGCCCACGTCCTGGAGATCATCGAGATGCAGCGGGCCGAGGCGCGGCAGAGGAAGTCGGCCTAGCGCGCCTCCGGGCCCCCGCGCGATCGCCCCAGGCCGCCGCCGCGTACGAGAACAGGTCCGCGCTCGGCGGCAGGGCCCTCACCCGAGCCCCCTCCTCTTCAGCTGCCGGATCGGCCGGGCCACCAGCAGCACCGCCACCACCCCCATGTTGACCACGGCCGCCACCACCAGCAGCTCCGGTGCGCCCACCGCCTCGGCGACCGGGCCGGCCAGGGCGCGGCCCGCCGCGACCATCAGGAGCGAACCGGCCACATCGTAGGCGTGCAGCCGGTTCAGGGCCTCCGGCGGGACGTGCGTCTGCACGGTGGTGGACCACATGACCAGCCAGAAGGCGGCTCCCGCCCCCGCCGCCAACTGCCCGGCCGCCAGCACCGGCAGCGGCATCCCGAGGGCCAGCACCACCAGGCTCACCGCAACCAGGGGCAGCGCGATCGCGCCCGCCGCGAGCGGGTGGGAGGGCCGCAGCCGCAGAGCCATGAGCCCGCCGACGACGCTGCCCGCCCCGTTGACCGCCATCAGCATGCCGTACGCCCCCGAGCCGTGGGCCTCGGTCACCAGGACGGCGGTGAGCGGGAGGATCGGGCCGAGGACCGCGAAGCCGTAGACGGTCCAGACGGCGATCACGCCCCAGAGCCAGGAGCGGGCGCGGAACTCCCGCCAGCCGTCGACGAGTTCGGCGGTGAACGTGCCGCGTACCGCGTCGTCGTGCGGGGCGGGGGCCAGGCGCATCAGGAAGAGGCAGGCGCCGGAGACGGCGAAGGTGGCCGCGTTCGCCGCGTACACGGCCCCGGCGCTCGCGAGGCCGACGAGCACGCCCGCGAAGGCCGGGCCCGCCATGGTCATCAGCGCCTCGGAGACCCGCAGGACGGCGTTGGCGCGCTGGACGTCGGTGGAGACCCGGGGCACGGTCGAGGCGACGCCGGGCTGGAAGAGCGCGGCGCCGATGCCCGCGACGGAGCTGAGGACGTAGACCGACCAGAGCGGCGGGTTGCCCAGCGCGAACGTGACGGCCAGCACCGAGGCGCCGACCAGCCGCAGCACGTCCGCGATGATCATCATGCGGCGCGGGGTGAACCGGTCCGCGAGCACCCCGCCGAACAGGACGAACACCGCCAGTGGCCCCATCCAGGCGGCCAGCGCGAACCCGACGGACGAGGCGGGACGGCCCGCGCCCAGCAACCCGGCGGTGAGGGCGACGGGGATCATGCCGTCGCCGAAGAGCGCGACCGTACGGGCCACGAAGAAGTAGCGGAAGTTACGGTTCCAGAGCCCGCCGGAACCGCCGGGGCCACGGCTGCCGATCGAGGTCAGGGGCAGGGGCGGGAGCGGGGGCGAGGGCGGGCGGGTGTCACGCGAGGCGTCGGGAATGGACGCGGTCTCTGTCGGCTTCTCCATCACGTCGCTAACCTGTACCAGCCCATGGTCTATACCAGCCAGTGAGTTTCAGCCGGTAAGCATTCCGGTTCCGGCGGGTTCCGCCGAGCCCACCGAGCCCGCCGGCGCGTTTCGAGGAGGCCCGCCATGCCGCACCGCGTCGCCGTCCTGGCCCTGGACGGACTGCTCCCCTTCGAGCTGGGCATCCCCGCCCGGATCTTCGGCCGCTCCCTGGACCCCGCACCGGGCAACAAGGGCGGGAAGCTGTACGAGGTCGTGACCTGCTCCATCCGCCCGCCGGGGCCCGTCCGGACCGACTCCGACTACGCGATCCTGGTGGAGCACGGCCCCGAGGCGCTCGCCACCGCCGACACCGTGGTCATCCCCGCCTCCTACGAACTGGGCCCGGTCTTCGAGGAGGGCAGGCTCACCGAGGAGCTGGCCGCCGCCCTCGCGCTGGTCCGGCCGGGCACCCGTATGGTCTCCATCTGCACCGGCAGCTACGTCCTGGCCGCCGCCGGATACCTGGACGGCCGCCCGGCCACCACGCACTGG
Organism: Streptomyces cyaneofuscatus; assembly: GCF_033109485.1. Classification (NCBI taxonomy): domain Bacteria; kingdom Bacillati; phylum Actinomycetota; class Actinomycetes; order Kitasatosporales; family Streptomycetaceae; genus Streptomyces; species Streptomyces cyaneofuscatus. The sequence continues at coordinate 3,328,460 of NZ_CP137002.1, forward strand.
TCCTCCGCCGACCACTTCCAGCGGCTCTTCCCGCAGGTCCGCGTCGACCCGGACGTCCTGTTCATCGACGACGGCGACGTCCTCACCTCGGCCGGGGTCGCCGCCGGGATCGACCTCTGCCTCCACCTCGTACGCCGCGACCACGGCTCCGCCGTCGCCAACGAGATCGCCCGGCGCACGGTCGTCCCTCCACACCGGGACGGCGGGCAGGCCCAGTACATCCACCGCCCCGTTCCCGAACCGCAGTTCGCGACCACCACCGCGGCCCGCGCATGGGCGCTGGGGCGGCTGGACCGGCCGATCCTGCTGCGGGACATGGCGCGGCAGGAGTCGATGAGCGTACGGACCTTCACCCGCCGGTTCCGGGAGGAGGTGGGGATCAGCCCCGGCCAGTGGCTGACCCAGCAGCGGGTGGAGCGAGCACGCCATCTGCTGGAGTCCTCGGACCTGTCGATCGACCAGGTGGCCCGCGACGCGGGTTTCGGCACGGCGACCTCCCTGCGCCAGCACCTCCAAGCGGCGCTGGGCGTGCCGCCGACGGTGTACCGCCGCACCTTCCGCCGGGCCTCGGCGGACACTCCGTAGGCAGGGCTGTTACGCGCTCCGCTGCCGCAGCAGGTCGTCCAGCTCGGCCGCGAAGAGCTGCGCCGGGTCGAAGCGCATGCCGGTGAAGTGCCCGGCGAGCTCCAGGGACAGGACGCCGTGCATCCGGGTCCAGAAGTTCATGGCCAGGTGCAGGCCGGCGGGCGGGGCGGGGTGGTCACCGGCCCAGTCCCGGTGTTCGGCGAGGTGGGCGGCGAACGGGTCAGCCGGGACTTCCCGCGTGAGCGCCGCGCAGGCGTCGAGCAGGGTCGCCATGATCTCGGAGGAGATGGCGGTGGTGTCGTCGGGCGCGTGGTAGCCGGGGACCGGGGTGCCGTACAGGAGGAAGTACCGGTGCGGGTCCTCCAGCGCCCAGCCGCGCAGCGCGTGCGCCAGGCCTGACAGGTCGGCGCCACCAGCGGCGGCCGTACGCAGGGTGTCGGCGAGGCTGCGGTAGCCGTCCCGGATGAGCTCGGTGATCAGCTCGTCGCGGCCGGCGAAGTAGCGGTAGAGCGCGGGGCCGCTCACACCCATCTGCTTGGCGATCGCGTTGAGGGAGAGCGCGGAGGCACCGGCCGTGGCGATCTGCTCCCAGGCGTGGCCCTTGATCTCCCTACGGACCTGGGCGCGGTAACGCTCGCGCGGGGTCGCGGCGTCGGACGTGGCGCCGGACGTGGCGCCGGACTTTACGTCGGGCTTCGCCATGGTGTGTCCCCTTCCCCGACCGGCCATGAGGCTACGTACTCAAAGTTTCGTTAGAAGCTATCACGAAACCTGTTGACCCTTCAGTTCGTGATGCGTTACAACTTCTAACGAACACACGAGGTTCTAGCTCCAGTCGAAGGAGACGCCCATGTCCCGCACCCGCACGCGCGCCGCCGCGCTCTTCACCGTCCCGCTCGTCGTCGCCGGGGTCCTGGCCACCACCACCGCTGCCGCCGCGCACGCCGGAGCCACCACCCCGCGCCCCGGCCCGTCCCTCACCTGCCAGGGCAAGGGCGTCGACGCGAGGGCCCTGGTACGGGCCCGGGCCGAGACCGTCATCGACGCGTCGCCGGCCACCGTCTGGAAGCTCCAGACGGACGTGGAGCACTGGCCGGACTGGCAGGCCCACGTCACGGGCGTGGACCGCCTCGACCACGGGCGCTTCCGCCCCGGTTCGGCGTTCCGGTGGACGACCCCGATCCCGCCGAACCCGGCGACTCCCGCCACCAGCCTGGACATCACGTCCACCGTCAAGCAGCTGAAGCCCAACTCCTGCATCCGTTGGACCGGTCCGGCCGTCGGCGAGGGGCTGCACATCGACGGCGTCCACGTCTGGAACTTCACGAAGGTCCGGGGCGGGGTCCTCGTGCGGACCGAGGAGACCCACACCGGGGAGCAGGTCGACGCGAACGTCCCCTACGCGACCGAGATCCTCCAGCAGGGGCTGGACGCGTGGCTGGCCGATCTGAAGACGGCCGCCGAGGCCCGGTCCTGCCCCCGCCGCTGACTCAGAAGACCAGCACCCCCCGCGCCACCCGCCCGTGGTGGGCGTCGTCGGCCGCCTTGGCGAAGTCCTCCACCGGGTAGGTCTCGGTGACCAGTTCGTCCAGCAGCAGCCGGCCCTCCCGGTACAGGTCCGCGTACAGGGCGATGTCGCGCTGCGGCCGCGAGGAGCCGTAGCGGCAGCCGAGGATCGACTTGTCCAGGTACATCGAGGAGACGGTGAACGACGCCTCGGCGCTCGCCGCCGGTACGCCGAGCAGGACGGCCTGGCCATGCCGGTCCAGCAGGTCGATCGCCTGCCGGATCAGCTCGGTTCGGCCGACGCACTCGAAGGCGTGGTCGGCACCGTCGGGGAGGATGTCGCGCACCCCCTCGGCGCTCGTCAGGAAGTGCGTGGCGCCGAACTGCCGGGCCACCATCTCCTTCGCCGGGTTGCTGTCGACGGCGACGACGGTGAGCGCACCGGCCAGCCGGGCGCCCTGGAGCACGTTGAGGCCGATGCCGCCGGTGCCGATGACCACGACGGTGTCGCCCCGGTCGACCTTCGCCCGGTTCAGGACAGCCCCGACGCCGGTGAGGACCCCGCAGCCGATCAGGGCGGCGGAGGTGAGGGGGAGGTCGGCGGGGATGCGTACCGCCTGCACGGCGCGGACCAACGTACGTTCGGCGAAAGCGGAGTTGGAGGCGAACTGGAACAGCTTCTCGCCCCCGCGCGAGAACGGCCGCCCGGGCCGCCCGATCGCCTTCCGGCACATGGTCGGCCTGCCCCGGTCGCACTCCGCGCAGGCCCCGCAGTTGGCGAGGGTGGACAGGGCGACATGATCACCCGGCCGTACGTGGCTGACGCCGGGGCCGACGGCCTCCACCACGCCCGCGCCCTCGTGGCCGAGCACGACGGGGACGGGGAAGGGGATCGTGCCGTCGATGACGGACAGGTCGCTGTGGCAGAGACCGGCGGCGGCCACCGCGACGAGCACCTCGCCGGGGCCGGGGTCGCGTATCTCCAGGTCGTCGACGACCTCGGTCCGTGTGCCGTCGAAGACGACGCCTCTCATCTCGGCTCCCTCGGTAGGCCGAGCACCCGCTCGGCGATGATGTTCCGCTGGATCTCGTCGGAGCCGCCGTAGATGGTGTCGGCCCGGGTGAAGAGGAACAGGTGCTGTGCGGGGCTGAGTTCGTACGGGTGCTCCGGCGACCAGGGCTGTGGGCCGACGGCCCCCGCCTCACCCCTCACCTCCACCGCCAGCTCGCCGAGCCGCTGGTGCCAGCCGCCCCAGAGGAGCTTGGCCACGCTGGGGGCGCCCGGGTCGCCGGGGGTGCCGAGGGTGCGGAGGGCGTGGCGGCGCATGGTGACGAGCTCGGCCCACTGGCGTACGAGCCGGGCTCGGAGCACCGGGTCCTCGGCGGCCCCGGTCGCCCGAGCGGCGGCGATCACCTGATCCAACTCCTGGGCGAAACCGATCTGTTGGGCGAGGGTCGAGACGCCGCGCTCCAGGGCGAGCAGCCCCATGGCGACGGCCCATCCGTTGCCCTCGCCGCCGACCGCCTCGGCGGCCCGGGCCCCGTCGAAGAAGACCTCGTTGAACTCGCTGGTCCCCGTGATCTGGCGGATCGGCCGCACCTCGATCCTGCCCGGCTGGTCCATCTCCACGAGGAGGAAGGAGAGCCCGTGGTGGCGGGTGGAGCCGGGCTCGGTGCGGGCGAGGACGAAGCACCAGTCGGCGTCCCTCGCGAGGGAGGTCCAGATCTTCTGGCCGGTGACGGTGTAGCCGCCGGTGGTGGTGTCAGGGGTGGCGGTGGTCCGGATGCCGGCGAGGTCGGACCCGGCGCCCGGCTCGCTGTACCCCTGGCACCAGAGGGTCTCACCGCGGGCGATGGGGGGCAGGTGGCGGCGCCGCTGCTCCTCGGTGCCGTACGCGATGAGGGTGGGGGCGAGGAGGTTCTCGCCGATGTGGCCCATGCGGGGTGGGGCGGTGGAGCGGGCGTACTCCTCGGCCCAGATGACCTGGTGGGTGAGGGGGGCGGGGCGGTTGCCGTAGCCCGCGCCGGCGCCGTCCTCCGGCCAGCCGATGCCGATCCACCCCGCCTGACCCAGCTCGCGTTCCCACGCGCGGGGGTCGGGGGTGGGGGTGTCGGCGAGGTGGCTGTCCAGCCAGGCGCGTACCTCGGTACGAAAGTCCATGAGTGCCTCCTGTTCCTGGGGGCTCCGCCCCCAGACCCCCGGTCCTCAAACGCCGGACGGGCTTGGTTTTCCAGCCCCTCCGGCGTTTGAGGAGCGGGGGTTCGGGGGCGGAGCCTCCGAGGGCGGTCACTGGTTCGGCCGCGCCCCCGTGCGCGCCGCCGCCGCCATCTCCTCCACCCGCGCCAGCATCGGCATCGGGTCCGTCCCCACCGTCCCCGGGAGGAACTCCGCGATCCGTTCCGGGGTCCACGGCACCCCCTCCGCGTACCCCGCCCGCAGCTCCCTCGGCTGGGCCCAGACCGCGATCTTGGGGCCCGCGATCGTGTACACCTGGCCGGTGATCTTCTCCGCCCGCGCCCGCTCGCTCAGCAGGTAGACCACCAGCGCCGCCACATCCTCCGGCTCCCCGATCTCGGAGAGCTCCATCGGCACCCCGGCCGACATCCGGGTCCGGGCCACCGGAGCGACCGCGTTGGCCGTCACCCCGTACCGGTGCAGACCCAGCGCCGCGCTGCGGACCAGCGAGATGATCCCGCCCTTCGCGGCGCTGTAGTTGGCCTGGGACACGCTCCCCTGGTGGTTGCCGCTGGTGAAGCCGATCAGCGTGCCCCCGCCCTCCTGCTTCCGCATCACCGCCGAGGCGGCCCGGAAGACCGTGAACGTGCCCTTCAGGTGCGTCGCGAGGACCGGGTCCCACTCCTCCTCGGACATGTTGAACAGCATCCGCTCCCGCAGGATCCCGGCCACGCACACGACCCCGTCGAGCCGCCCGTACTCCGCCAGCGCCGTGTCCACGATCCGCTGCCCGCCCGCCATCGTGGAGATGTCGTCGGCCACCGCGACCGCCTGCCCGCCCGCCTCCTCGATCTCCTTGACGACCGACCGGGCGATCTCGCTGGTGGGCTCGGACCCCTCCACCGAGACGCCGTAGTCGTTGACGACGACCCGCGCCCCCTCCGCCGCCGCCGCGAGCGCGACCGCCCGTCCGATGCCCCGGCCGGCCCCCGTGACGGCGACCACCTTGCCTGCCAAGAAGTTCCCCATGCCCGGCCCCTTCCCGCGGTTTCTGACGGACCGTTAGATTTTACGGGCAGTCAGATGCTCCGGCACAAGACCCAGGAGGTCCCCATGTCCCTGCCGGCCGAGTTCCACGAGCTCGCCAAGCGCGTGAACAACTGGGGGCGCTGGGGCGAGGCCGACGAGCGCGGGACGCTCAACCTGATCACCGACGCCGTCGTACGGGAGGCCGTCGCCGCCGTCCGGAGCGGTCACCGGATACCGCTCGCGCTGCCGCTCCGGCACGGCGGCGTGCAGAGCGGGTTCATCCCGGGGCGGATCGACCCGCTGCACACGATGGTCCAGATCAACCAGGAGATGTTCGGCCCGGGGACCGTCGCCACCAGCGACGACACCGTCACCATGGGGCTCCAGGCAGCCACCCACTGGGACGCCCTGACCCACGCCTCGCACGGCGGCCGGATCTACAACGGGCGGCCTGCCGACACCATCACGGCGCACGCCGGCGCGCAGTTCTCGTCGATCGCCGCCGTGGAGCACGTCGTGTCACGGGGCGTGCTGCTCGATGTCGCGCGCGCCCGGGGCGTGGACCGGCTGGCCGACGCGCACGCCGTCACGCCGGAGGACCTGGACGCGGCGGAGGAGTTCGGGGGCGTACGCGTACGGGCCGGGGACGTCGTCCTCGTACGGACAGGGCAGGTGCAGGTCGTCCTGGCCGGGGACCGGCACGCGTACGGCTATCCGTCGCCCGGCCTGTCCGTGCGCACGCCCGAGTGGTTCCACGCCCGGGACGTGGCGGCGGTCGCCAACGACACCCTGACCTTCGAGATCATCCCGCCGGAGATCGAGGGCCTGTGGCTGCCCGTGCACGCGCTCCACCTCGTCGAGATGGGGATGCTCCAGGGCCAGAACTGGGACCTGGAGGCGCTCTCCACCGCCTGCGCGGAGGAGCGGCGGTACGCCTTCCTGCTCACCGCCGCACCGGAGCCGTTCACCGGGGCCACCGGATCCCCGGTCGCCCCGGTCGCGGTGCTGTGATCCCGTAAGCCCCGGTGAGTACGGACGCTCAGGCCAGGCCGGGCGCGTTCGTGAAGACGCAGGAGGGCGGTTCGCACACCTCGCCGCCCTGCACGACGACCCTCGGCGGGGCGTCCTGGACCACCGCGGCCGGAGCGCCCCGGTCCACCTCGCACCAGATCTGCTTCCCGGCGCCCTCCGGCTGCCAGCCCCAGCGGTCCGCGAGGCCGTCCACCAGCTCCAGGCCCCGGCCGTTGGTGTCCTCGCCCTCCGCATGGCGCTGGAGCGGCGGGCGGTCGCTGGCGTCGGCGACCTCCACCCGCACGGTCCCGGACCCGCCGCCGCCCCCGCCGAACAGCATCCGCAGCACAGCCGGGCAGCCCGTGTGGACGACCGCGTTGGTGACCAGCTCCGAGATCAGCAGGATGAGCGTCTCCGCGAGCGGCTCGTCATCCCCTATCCCGGAACCGACCAGACGCGACCGCGCCCATCTACGGGCCCGCCCCACCTCTGCGGGATCCGGACCGACCTCCAGCTGAACCTGAAGCACCTGCACCGCTCACACCATCCGAACCGGCGGACACATCGCCTCGCGCCTCCTCAGGGTCACGGAACGTGATTCCCTTACGCGACAGCATGGTTGACGTACAGTCACCGCAACAAGCGCTTCGGGCATATTCCAGCGCGAAGGAGTACGCGTGGTGCATACTGTGCGACGCACGCTGCGGGGAGTCGAACAGGAGCGCGCAGAGACCGCGAGAAACGCTCTTCGGGCAGGCCCGGCACATCTCCGGCAAGAGCCCTCGCCCCGGACCGGAGCCGCCGCACAGGCCGCCCCCGGGTCGCCCGGTTCCAGAACCACTCGCATCCCACGGAGCGTACCCGAGCCCGGCGCCGACTCCACCCGGTGACGAATCACGCAAAGGACACAACCCGGTATCGACGCCGACCGGCTGCACTGAGTCACGCTCCACCCCCTGCTTCGCCCGGCACGTCAACCGAGTGCCGCTGAACCGCTGTACAGCGGCCGTACGGGGTCCAGATCAGCGGCCAGGACCTCCTCCGCCTCGGCCGCCGTGAGCCACCGGGCCGCCCGGAGCCAGGCCCGTTTCAGGTGGAGGTGAACATCTGCCTCCCAGGTGAAGCCCATACCGCCGTGGATCTGGAGGCAGTCCCGCGCGTTGCGGACGGCCGCCTCATCGGCCAGCAGCTTGGCCGCCGCGATCTCCACCGGGTCGCCGGTCACCGCGGCCGCGTACACGGCGCTACGGGCCGGTTCGGTGCGGGCGAGCATGTCGGCGCAGAGGTGTTTGACCGCCTGGAACGAACCGATGAGCGAACCGAACTGTTCGCGCGAACGGGCGTGTTGAACGGCCATTTCGGTGGTGCGCGCGGCGCTCCCGAGCTGTTCGGCAGCGCTGAGAAGCGCCCCTTCGCGGCGGAGTGCGCCGGGGTACGCCTCCGAGGCCCCCGCAAGCCCCGTGGTGCGGTGCAGCCGGGTCAGGGGATCCATCGACCGTACGGGAACGGCGCCCGCAACGAATGCCTCCAGCTCCTCCCCCGTAAGCACCTCCGGCCCCTGCCCCGCGCCTCCCCCCACCAGCACCGCGTCCGCACCCCCCAGGTCCGCCACCGGCCGGCCGCCCCCCTCCGCGACCGTCACCACCGCCTCCCCCTCCGCGGCCCCCTTCACCAGCCCCGCCGCCAGATGCGTCGCCACCAGGGGCCCGGGCAGCAGGGCCCGGCCCGCCTCCTCGAAGAGCAGGACCGCCTCCGGCAGCCCGAGCCCCACCCCGCCCGCCTCCTCCGGCAGCCGCAGCGCGAAGAACCCGGCGGCGCCCAGCTCCCGCCACAGCCCCCGGTCCACCCCGCGATCCCGGTCCACCCCGCCGCCCCGCTCCACCGCCGCCCGCATCCGGTCCCGGTCGAACACCGCGCCGAGCAGGTCGCGCATCCCGGACCGCAGGGCCCGCTGGTCGTCCGAGAGCTGGAAGTCCATGGCGGGTCAGCGCCCCTTCGGGAGGCCGAGGATGCGCTCGGCGACGATGTTGCGCTGGATCTGCGAGGTGCCGGCGGCGATCGTGTACGAGAGGGAGGAGAGCCGGTCCAGGGCCCATTCCCGGTCCAGATCGAAGGCGTCGACGCCGCCCAGGACCTCCGCCGCCGCCTCGTACAGCTCCTGCCGGACCCCGGAGTAGCGCAGTTTGAAGACCGAGCCGCCGATGCCGGGCACCCCGCCCGTCCGCTCGGACTCGCTCACGTTCGCCTGCGTCAGCCGCCACAGCGCCCGGAATTCGGCGTTCAGGCGGCCCAGGCGACGACGCAGCACCGGGTCGTCCCATCGCCCGTTGCGGCGGGCCTCGGCGGCCAGGGCGTCCAGGGTGCGGCGGCAGGCGACGACCTCGCCGACGAAGGCCGTACCGCGCTCGAAGGAGAGGGTGACCATGGTGACCCGCCAGCCGTCGTTCTCGGCGCCGACCCGGTTCCGTACCGGCACCCGGACCTCGTCCAGGAACACCTCCGCGAACTCCGTCGACCCGGCCAGCGTCCGCAGCGGCCGGACCGTGATCCCGGGCGCGTCCATGGGCATCGCCAGCCAGCTGATCCCCCGGTGCTTCGGCGCCCCCGGGTCCGTCCGCACCAGCAGCTCGCACCAGTCGGCCACCTCCGCGTGCGAGGTCCAGATCTTCTGGCCGCTCACCACGTAGTCGTCCCCGTCGCGCACCGCCCGCGTCCGCAGCGCCGCCAGGTCCGAGCCCGCGTCCGGCTCGCTGAACCCCTGGCACCAGATCTCGTCGCCGCGCAGCACCGGGGGCAGCCAGCGGGCCCGCTGCTCGGCCGTCCCCTCGGCGGCGATCGTCGGCCCGGCGTGCAGCAGCCCGACGAAGTTCGCCCCGACGTAGGGGGCTCCGGCCTTCTCCGTCTCCTCCAGGAAGATCAGGTGTTGCGTCGGGGTGGCGCCCTGCCCGCCCGCGTCCTCGGGCCAGTGCAGGCCCGCGTACCCGGCGTCGTACAGCATCCGCTGCCACGCCGTGTCGTACGCCCGGCGCGCGGGCCAGTCGTCCGGCGAGGGCTTCGGCGGCAGCCCGGGGAGGACACCGGCCAGCCACTCCCTCAGCCGGCCCCGGAACTCCTCCTCGGCCTCCGTGTACGCGAGATCCACCGCCGGGCCCCTACCGGTCCAGGTCCAGGTCCAGGCCGAGCATCCGGATCGCGTTGCCGCGCATCAGCTTGTACACCGTCTCGTCGTCCAGGCCCTTGACGTGGTCGAGCGCGACCTCCTTGGTGTGCGGGAAGGTCGAGTCCACATGCGGGTAGTCGGTCTCGAAGGTGGCGTTGTCGCGGCCGACGACGTCGAGCGCGGAGATGCCGTGCTTGTCGCGGAAGAAGCAGCAGAACATCTGCCGGTAGTAGTACGTGGACGGCGGCTCGGGGATCAGATCGCGCACCCCGCCCCACGCCCGGTGCTCCTCCCACACGTCGTCGGCGCGCTCCAGGGCGTACGGGATCCACCCCATCTGGCCCTCGCTGTACGCCAGTTTGAGCGTCGGGAACTTCACCAGCACCCCGCTGAAGAGGAAGTCCATCATCGAGGCCATCGCGTTGTTGAAGGAGAGCGAGGCCTGCACGGCGGGCGGGGCATCGGGAGACGCGGCGGGCATCTGGGAGCTGGAGCCGATGTGCATGTTGACGACGGTGCCGGTCTCCTGGCAGACGGCGAAGAACGGGTCCCAGTAGCCGGTGTGGATGGACGGCAGTCCCAGGTAGGTCGGAATCTCGGAGAAGGTGACCGCCCGGACGCCCCGCGCCGCGTTCCGCTTGATCTCCGCGACGGCCAGGTCGATGTCCCAGAGCGGGATGATGCAGAGCGGGATGAGGCGTCCGCCGCTGTCACCGCACCACTCCTCCACCATCCAGTCGTTGTAGGCGCGCACGCAGGCGAGGGCCACCTCCTTGTCGTGTGCCTCGGCGAAGGTCTGGCCGCAGAAACGCGGGAAGGTCGGGAAGCAGAGCGAGGCCTCGACGTGGTTGAGGTCCATGTCCTTGAGGCGCTCGGCCGGGTCCCAGCAGCCGGGGCGCATCTCGGCCCGCGTGATGCCCTCCAGGGTCATGTCGTCACGGTCGAAGCCGACGGCGGCGATGTTCCGCTTGTACGGGAACTTCAGGTCCTCGTAGATCCACCAGTCCGTCGGCGGCCCGTCCGGGTCCATCGTGATGACGTACTTCCCGCCCGTGTACGCCAGCTCCCCGATGCCCGCCGTCAGCGGCTGCGGACCGCGCTCGCGGTACTTCGCGGGCAGCCAGGTGGAGAAGAGGTGCGCGGGCTCGATCACATGGTCGTCGACGCTGACGATCCGAGGCAGTTCCGTGTCCGTCATGGTGGGTCCGTCCCCTCCGGCGCGCACCCCGACGATCTCCGGGCGCTTTTCTGATGGTCCGTCAGATGTGCTTGCGGCCATCAGGCTAGCCCCGCACCCCTGGACCGACAAGGCGCGGAGCCCTACGCTCTCGTCACTATCTGACTGGCCGTCAGTTCGGAGGGACCCCTGTGACCGCCGTGAACGACGTGACCTCGACCGCCCACGCGCTGGGCGCCTCCCGCACCTTCTGGGAGCTGATCGAAGCCCGCGCCGCCCTCACCCCCGACCGCCCGGTCCTGCTCCAGGGCGACCGGTCCCTGACCTTCGGGGAGCTGCGGGACCGGGCGGAGCGGGTGGCCGCCGGGCTGTACGGGATGGGCGTGCGGGCGGGGACCGTCGTTGCCTGGCAGCTGCCGACCCGGCTGGAGACGGCCCTGCTCTCCTTCGCCCTGGCCCGGCTCGGGGCCGTACAGACGCCGGTCATCCCGTTCTACCGGGACCGTGAAGTGCGGTTCGCGCTACGGGAGTCGGGGGCCGCGTTCTTCGCCGTGCCGGGGGTGTGGCGCGGCTTCGACCACACCGCGATGGCCGAGCGGATCGCGGCCGAACTCCCGGACCCGCCGCAGGTCTTCGAGGCGTACGAGGACCACGGCCTCCCGGACGGCGATCCGGCCGTGCTGCCGCCTGCACCTCTTTCAGGAGAAGAGGTCCGCTGGATCTACTGGACCTCCGGCACCACCTCCGACCCCAAGGGCGTCCTGCACACCGACCGCTCCCTGATCGCCGGCGGCTCCTGCCTCGCGCACGCGCTGAAGCTGACCGCGGACGATGTGGGGTCGATGGCGTTCCCGTACGCGCATGTCGCCGGGCCCGACTACACGGTCATGCTGCTGCTGTACGGGTTCCCGGCGGTGATGTTCGAGCAGTTCGCGCTGCCGGAGGCCCTGGACGAGTACCGCAGGCACGGGGTGACCGTGGCGGGCGGGTCGACGGCGTTCTACGCGATGTTCCTGGCCGAGCAGCGCAAGGCCCCGGGCACCCCGCTCATCCCCTCGCTCCGGCTGCTGGCGGGCGGAGGGGCGCCGAAGCCGCCGGAGGTGTACCACGCCGTGGTGCGGGAGATGGGGGTCCAGCTCACCCACGGGTACGGGATGACCGAGGTCCCGATGATCACGATGGGGGCGCCGGACGACACGACGGAGAACCTCGCCACGACGGAGGGCCGGCCTCCCGCGGGCATGGAGATCCGGATCACCGACGAGCAGGGCAAGCCGCTCCCGTGCGGCGTGGAGGGCGAGGTACGGCTGCGCGGGGAGGCGGTCTGCCGGGGGTATCTGGACGCCTCCGCCACGGCAGCGGCCTTCGACGGGGACGGGTTCCTGATCACCGGGGATCTCGGCCGGGTCCAGGAGAGCGGGCACCTCACGCTCACCGGGCGGCTGAAGGACATCATCATCCGCAAGGGCGAGAACATCTCCGCCAAGGAGATCGAGGACCTGCTCCACACCCACCCCGCCGTCGCCGACACGGCGGTCATCGGGCTCCCGGACGTCGAGCGCGGCGAACGCGTCTGCGCGGTGGTGGAGCGGGTGCCGGGCGTCCCGGCACCGACCCTGCCCGAACTGGCCGCCCATCTGCGGGGCGCCGGGCTCTCCGTCCACAAGGTGCCGGAGCAACTGGAGGTGTTGGACGCCCTCCCCCGCAACGAGACGCTGCGCAAGGTGCTCAAATACCGGCTGCGGGAGCGGTTCGGCGGGGGTGCCTGAAGGGGGCGGGCTACGGGGGCGGCGCGCCACCCCCGTACGGCGTCGGGCGGTTACGTGGCGTCGGGCTCGATCACCGTGAAGTACACGGCGAGCGCGGACACGACATCGCTCTCGGCGATCAGCCCGTCCCGGTCGGTGTCCAGGCTCTGGGCCGCGATGCCCGCGATCTCCGGGCTGGCCCCGAGCACCTTCAGCGCCCGCTCCACCGAGGCCACCGAGGCCCGGCCGCCGTTGTTCTCGCTGTCGGCCACCGCGATCGCCGCCCGCAGGAAGGGGCGGGCGATCTCCGCGAACCGCTCGGGATTGTCCCGCAGCCGCTTCACCGCCCCGCCGACGAACTCCTCGCGGGTGACGCGCTGGTCCCCGTCGACGTCGGCGATGCCCGCCATGCCCTGCCAGAAGGCCTCGGCCCCGGTGTAGAGGGCCTGGCCCTTGTCGCAGCGGGCCGTCGTACCGAACTCGGTGAGCAGGCGGGCGGCTGCGGCGTTGAAATCGGCGCGATCGATGGTGCCGTTGCCGTCCTGGTCGAAGGCGGCGAAGCGGTGCGCGATCTTTCGCTCGTACTCTGCGCTGTCCATGCGGGGAGCGTACGTCGCCCGGAGCCTTCACGTGTCACTGAGCGACGCCTCCTGTGTGACAACCTCGCTTCAGTACCGAACGCTTTCGGCCGGTCACCCACCGCTTGACGAAGTGGTCAGGCCATCAGCGGTTCGCACGCCTCGTCGACCGCCGACACCGTGTCCGGGTAGACGTCGAAGAGTCGGCGCACCCCCAGTGCCCCCAGCACCTTGTTGACGTGGGAGCCGTCCTCGGCGCCCCGGGCCGGGAGGATAAGCCGCAGCCGGCCGCCGCAGGACTTCATCAGGCGGCGCGAGGCGATCAGCACACCCACCCCGCTGGAATCGCAGAAGAACACCTCGGACAGGTCGAGCACCACATCGTGCTGCCCGTCCGCCACCGCTTCGTGGACGGACTGACGCACGACGGGTGAGCTCACGAGATCGAGTTCACCGCGTATCCGCAGCACGGTCCAGTCGCCCTGCTCGGTCTCGTCCACCTTCAGCGTCACGCGACTGGACCTCTCGTTCCGGGGCTCCCGGCAATCCGGAAGTTTCCGTTCCTCCTCGCGGCTGCCCAACCGCCCGTCCATGAAACACCGCTCCCACCCCCGGGGCCCAGGGGGTTTCCGGTGGAAATGATCACTTCGGCCGGTTTCCCCTGCTCAGGGAAGCCGGGGCGTCGAGAACGGCCGAAAGAGATCGGTACGGTCGAGGGCTTCCTTACATCGGACAGTTGCGGCAAAGGCAGGTGCGGAGCCCGCGCGGGCGACTACATTCGGACATCGAGGGCAGAGGCCGGAACACGGAGCTGGGCACAGGGCCGGGGGCTGGGGGTTTCATGGCGAAGGACGCACCGCCCCGCTGGGACCGCAGGATGCAGCAGAGGCTGGCCCGCGGTGAGGCGGCGGCGCTCGGCGAGCTGTACGACCGGTTCGCCGCGCTCGTCCACAGCCAGGCGCACCGGATGCTCGACGACGAGGACGCCGCCGGCCTGGTGACCCGCGAGGTCTTCGCCCAGGTCTGGGAGGACCCCGAGGCGTACGACCCGAAGCAGGGCTCGATGCGCTCCTGGGTGGCCCGGCTCACCCACCGCCAGTCCGTGCAGCGGCTGCGGCGGGCGGCCGCCGTCGCCTACGCGGAGGAGCACGGCGAGGGTGCCGTGCCGGACCCGGAGGAGCTGGAGCGGCGGGTGCGCAGCGCCACCTCGGCGGCCCGGGCCGACTACATCGTCTCCTCGATGCCCGCCTCCCTGCGGAAGGCGCTGGAGCTGGCGTACACCCAGCGCCGGGACTACCGGCAGACCGCGGCCGACCTCGGGGTCACCGAGGACGAGGCCCGCCGCCGGCTCCGGCTGGGGCTCCAACTGCTGTCCACGGCCAACACCCGGCCGCTCGAAGGGTCCTCACCACCCGGTTACGGACGCGTCCGGTGAGCGGCGACGGGCGCGAGGGCGGCCGGCGCGACGACGAGGTGCGGGGAGCGCGCCGCATACCGGGCCCGCGCGGCGCGGTGGACGACCTCGACCTGGAGACGGTGGAGCGGCCGGTGCTGCCGCCGCCGGGAGGCTCCGCGCCGGACAAGTCGGTGCCGGAGCAGGGAGTTCCGGAGGAGGGTGCCGCTGCGCCCGAGGTGGGCGCGGCGGACGAGGCCGAGGCCGACGAGGGCGTACCTGAGCCGGATGAACCGTACGAGCCGGAGGAACGGGAGGAGCCCGAGGAACGGGACCGGCCCGAGGAGCCGGACGAGGCCGGGCCGGCCGCCGAGCCGCCCCACGCCGTGACCGCCGACGCCACCGCCTCCGCTTCCGCCCCGGTCCTCTCCCACCGGGTCCTCAAGGCCCTTCTCGGCGCCTGGGCGCTCTCCGCCTGCTCGGCCGAGGAGACCGCCGCCGTCGAGGACCACCTCACCGTGTGCGCGCCCTGTGCGGACGAGGCGCTGCGGCTGCGGGACGCGGTGGGGCTGCTGCACACCGACGGGTCGCTGGACCTGGATCCGGCCCTGCGGACCCGGGTGCTGGACGGCTGCCTGGGGCGCCGCCCGGCCCGCGTCCCGATTCCGGAGTGGGCCACCGCGTACGACGCCGAGACCGCCCGGCTCGACGCACTGCTCCGCGACATCGGGGACTCCGACTGGCACGCGCCGGTGCGGCTCCAGTGGTTCGAGGACGAGCGCGCGGTCACCCGCCGGACCACGGTCGCCGGGGTGATCGGCCACCTGATGGCCGTCGACGGGCTGCTCTCCGCCGCGCTGGGCCTGGACGACCCGCTCGCCGGGACCGGGGCCGTCGGCGGAACCGGGGCCCTCGGTACGGCCGAGGTGAACGCCGGCGCCGAGGTGCCGCTCTCACCGACCCGGCGCACCGAGACGTACTGGGCGGCCACCTACCCGCCCGCCACCCGGGCCGTCCGTGAGCCCTGGCGGGCCCTCACCCACGAGCTGATCCGTACGGCGTCGCTGGCCGGGCGGAACGTGGCCGAGCGCTCCGTCTCGTACGGGGAGTTCGCCCTGCCGCTCCAGGACGCGCTGCTGGACCGGGCCTTCGAGTGCTGGGTGCACGGCACGGACATCGCGGAGGCGGTGGACTACCCGTACAAGCCGCCGTCCGCCGCCCATCTGCACCGGATGATCGACCTGGCCGCCCGGATGCTCCCGGCCGCCCTCGCGGGGCGGCGCGGCGCCGGGCTCGCCGGACCGGCCAGGGAGCTGGTGGCGCCCGGGGCGCCGGGCCGCTCGGTCCATCTGGAGGTCGAGGGGCACGGCGGCGGTGACTGGTACATCGCGCTGGACTCACCGGCCGCCGTCGGCTCACCCGACCGCGCGGTGGCGCAGGTGGCCCTGGACGGGGTGGAGTTCTGCCAGCTGGTCGCGGGCCACATCTCGCCGGTCGAAGCGGCGGCGGGCCAGGAGGGCGACCGCGAGGCCATCCGCGACGTCCTGTTCGCGTCGGCCTCGCTCAGCAGGCTGTAGGCCACGCGCGGCCGACCGGGGCGACTGTGTCCGCGGCCCCGCACCGGCTCCGGGCTCGTACGCTTGCGCGATGCCTCAGAATTCCGGCCCCCAGGGCCCCTCAGAACCGCTGACGACAGAACCGCTGACCACCGACGCGGTGACGCGCATCGTGCTGCGCCCGATCGCCAGCCCGCTGCCGCTGGGCTTCTTCGCCCTCGGCATGGGCAGTGCGGTCCTGTCCTCCCTCCAGCTCGGCTGGGTGCCGGCCGCGCAGAGCAGCATCCTGCTGCTCCTCGTCCTCATCTTCGTCGTCCCGCTCCAGCTCATCGGCGGGCTCTTCGCCTTCCTCGCCCGGGACGCGGGCGCCGGTACGGCGCTGCTCCTGCTCGGTGCCGCCTGGGCCGGGACGAGCGTGACCTCCCTGGACTCCGCGCCCGGCAAGCCGGTGGTGGCCCAGGCCGTCTTCCTGCTGGCGCTCGTCCCGTTCGTGCTGGCGCTCGCCGGGGCGGCGGCGCAGTCGAAGCCCCTGTTCGCCGTCCTGCTCACCCTCACCGCGGTGCGCTTCGCCCTGACGGGCCTCTACGAGGCGGGGCTCGGGAACACCCTCCAGGTCGCCGCGGGCTGGGCCGGTCTCGGCATCGGCGTCTTCGCGCTCTACGGCGGCCTGGCCCTCCTGGTCGAGGACGGCAAACAGCGCACCGTGCTGCCGCTCTTCCGCCGCGGCAAGGCCCGCGAGTCCATCGAGGGCGACCTGCGCGAACAGCTCACCGAGGCCCAGCAGGAGGCGGGCGTCCGCCACCAGCTCTGAGCCAGGGACTAGTTGAAGATCACCGTGCGGCGGCCGTTGAGCAGGATGCGCCGCTCCGCGTGCCACTTCACCGCGCGCGCCAGCGCCTGGCACTCCACGTCCCGGCCGATCGCGACGAGCTGGTCGGGGGTCACGTCGTGGCCGACGCGCTCCACCTCCTGCTCGATGATCGGGCCCTCGTCGAGGTCGGCGGTGACGTAGTGCGCGGTGGCGCCGATCAGCTTCACGCCCCGGGCGTGCGCCTGGTGGTACGGCTTGGCGCCCTTGAAGCTCGGCAGGAACGAGTGGTGGATGTTGATGATCCGGCCGCTCAGCTGCTTGCACAGGTCGTCGGAGAGCACCTGCATGTAGCGGGCGAGGACGACCAGCTCCACGTCCTCCTCGCGGACCAGCTCCAGCAGCTGCGCCTCGGCCTCCGGCTTGTTGTCCTTCGTCACCGGGAGGTGCCGGAAGGGGATGCCGTACGAGGCGGTGAGCTCGGCGAACTCCGTGTGGTTGGAGACGACCGCCGCGATCTCGACGGGCAGCGCCCCCGTACGGGAACGGAACAGCAGGTCGTTGAGGCAGTGGCCGAACTTGCTGACCATCAGCACGATCCGCATCCGCTCCGCGGCCCGGTGGATCTGCCACTCCATCCGGAAGGCCTCCCCGATGGCGGCGAAGCTGGCGCGCAGCTTGTCGACCGTCACGGTGGAGTCCGCCGAGAAGTGCACCCGCATGAAGAACAGACCCGTGTCGTGGTCCCCGAACTGCTGGCTGTCCTCGATGTTGCAGCCGGTCATGAAGAGATAGCTGGAGACGGCGTGCACGATGCCCTGTTTGTCGGGGCAGGAGAGCGTGAGGACGTACTGCTCGGGCAGCGCGGTGTCCGAGACGGCCTGGGGGGCGGTGGGCTGCGGTGCGGTCATCCTCGTAGGGTGCCACAGCCGCCCGAGGTCAGGGGCTCGTGCTCACCATGCGGCCCCGGCGCTCACGCGGCTCTGGTCATGATGCGGATGACGTCCAGCGAGCGCGGCGGGATGTCCGGGTCCTCGGCGTCGTTGGTGGCGAGCATCACATGTGCCTCGCGCGCCGCGCGGACCGCCTCCGGCCAGCCGTGGTGCTCCAGATAGGCGGAGACGGGGGCGTCCGCGCCGACCTGGTGCATGATCCGCAGCACCCGCAGCGCGGCGGTGTCGACGGCGGCCGCCTCGGCGGAGTCCCTGAATATGGTGCCGACGTACTTCTCGGCGGACCAGTTGTCGAGCCAGGTGTCCTCGACCAGGCGGTACACGGCGTCGGTGACGTCCCCGTACCCCTCCCGGCCGGCGAGCCAGCACTCGTGGTGGAAGACGGGGTCGGAGAGCATGTGCAGCGCCGAGCGCACGTTGGTGCGCCAGCGCCACCACGGCATGTCAGTGAGCGGCATGACGCCCATGGTGGAGGAGCGACGGCCGCGACGGGAAGAGTTCTCCGAACCTTGCTGCACGGTGCTCGATCGTACGTTCCTCTCCGCCGGGCCCGCGCGGGCCCCCGTAATTCACCTGGACGTCACCGAGCGTTGAACACGGCACACCATGGCGTTACCCCGGGGGCGGGAGCGTTGCTGAACATGACCGGACGGAGACGCACCGCCTACCCCCGCCCCTTCCAGTTCGTCATCGGCACGGCGGTGGCCGGTGCGCTGCTGCTGTCCGGCTGTGGCGTGCTCCCCGGGGGCTCGGGGGGCTCCGGGGAGCCCGTCACCGTGATGACCTGGGCGCCCGACCAGGTGGACGACGCCGACGCGGTGACCATGCCGGGCGTCCCCGCGATGGCGAAGACGTACGCCCGCTGGATCAACGAGCAGGGCGGCATCGACGGGCGCGAGCTGCGGGTGATCACCTGCGACGAGCGCGACACCGCGGCGGGCGCCGAGCGGTGCGCCCGGCAGGCCGTCGACCGGGAGGTGGCCGCCGTCGTCGGCTCGTACAGCCGGCACGGGCAGAGCGCCATCCCGGTGCTGGAGTCCGGCGGCATCCCGTACATCGGCGGTTACGGCGCCTCCGACGAGGAGTTCCGCAGCTACCTCTCGTACCCGGTCAACGGCGGCCAGTCGGCGCTCCTGGCGGGCCACGGCCGGCAGCTGGCGGGCGGCTGCGAGCGGGTGTCGCTGGTGCGGCCCGACTCGCTCGGCGGCGCCCGGATGCCGCAGCTCCTCAACACCGGGCTGCTGGCCGCCCAGCGGCCCGAGTCCACCGACATCCTGGCCCCGGAGAACGCCACCTCCTACGACGAGCAGGCGGGCCGGGCCCTGAAGCGGCGGGCGGGCGGCGACTGTGTCGCGGCCGTGCTCGGAGCCCGTACGGAGACCTTCTTCGACTCCTTCCGGCGGCTGGAGCCGGAAGGTGAGCGGGTCAGGATCTCCTCCGTGCTCGGCAGCGTCAGCCAGCCGCTCATCGACCGCACGGGCGGCCGCACGAGCCCGTTCGAGGGGGCCTACGTCACCGGCTGGTACCCGGACGCGGGCGACGCCCGCTGGAACGGGATGCGCGAGGTGATCCGGGAGCACGCCTTCGGGGACAACAGCATCGACCCGGACGACACGGGCGTGCAGACCACCTGGATCGCCTACACCGTGCTGAAGGCGGTCGTCGAGGCGATCGACGACGACACCGTCACCGCCAACAAGGTCACCTCCACCCTCAACCGGGGCACCGAGGTCGACACGGGCGGCCTGACCCCGGTGCTCCGCTGGCGCTTCAAGGACCTGCTCGGCACCTCGCCCTACCCGCGCATCGTCAACGCGGACGTGACGTTCCAGGTGGTCCGCGAGGGGCGGCTCACCGCCCAGAAGCAGGGCTTCGTGGATGTCACGGAGGCCCTGTCGGATGCCCGGCGGGCGGTCGGCTGACCACAACCGCCCGTCCGGAGCCTCCTACGGCCCGGTACCAGTCCGGTCCAGTCTGGTCCGGTCAGAGCTCGACCGGGGTGTGCTTGGTCAGGCCGTACTTCCCGGCGATGGCGTTCCACAGCCGGGAGGCCTCCTGCTTGGCCTTGGTCGCGTCGCCGCTCTGCTTGTTGCCCCGGGCCGTCTCGTTGGTCGACCGGGCCTGGCCGCCCTTGCAGACGCTCTTGCTCTTCTTCGCCTGCCGGGCCCAGGTGGCGTAGTGCTCGTCGGCCGCGGCGGAGGCCTTCCACGCCCTGGTGAGCGAGGAGTTCAGCGCCTCGTGCTGCGGCAGCTGGTCCAGAGTGAGCCCCTCCAGCCGGGTCACCAGGTCGCGGCGCTGCTGGGCGGCGCCCTTGAGGTCGGTGTTCGCCTGGTCCAGGTCCTTGCAGGCCCTGATCTTCTCGACCGCGCTGATCACCGCCGCACGGCTGTTGTTGCTGTCGGCGAGCAGCTTGTCCAGCGCCTCGGCCTGCGGCTTCGCGGGGTCGGCCGCCGCCTCCGTGGTGGGAGCGGTGGTGGCCGGTGAACTCTGCGAGGCCACGGGCTGCTTGTCGTCCTTGGCCTGGTCGTCGCCGCCGCTGAGCAGGGCGCCCGCGCCGAGCCCGATGACCGCGCAGCCGACGACGACCGCGGCGATGAGGGGGATGTGGGCGGAGCGCTTGCGGGGGGCCTCGCCGCCGCCGTCGTCGTACGGGGGCGGCGACTGGCTGCCCGGGCCGGGGTACCCGTAGCCGTGCTGGGGCTGCGGCTGGGACGGGGCCTGGGGCGGCTGCTGCTGGTGTTGCTGGTGTTGCTGGTTGTACTGCTGGTGCGGCATCTGCTGGGTGGCGCCCGCGGGCCCCTCCGCACGGAACAGGTTGTCGAACTCCGCCGGCGGCTGCCGGTCGTCCGGCGCACCGGGCGCGCCCGGCCTGATCCCGTACGGGGCTCCGCCGGGCACCGGCGGTATGTACTGCGTGGCGTCCGCGTCGCCGCCGCCGCTGGGGACGGGAGCGATGTACTGCGTGGCGTCGGCGTCACCGCCGGGGACGCCCTGACCGGCCCCGTGACCGGCTTCCGGCGGCAACGGCTGCGCGTACGGCTGGGGCTGGTGGGACTGCTGGGGCTGGTACTGCTGCGACGGGTACTGCTGGTGCTGCTGCTGGTACGGGTCGGAGTGCTGGGGCTGTTGCGGCTGCTGAGACTGCTGGTACGCCCCCGCCCCGCCCTGACCGTACGAGAGGTCGTATCCCGGCGCCTGCCCCTGGCTCTGGCCGTACGGCTGCTGGCCCTGCCCCTGGCCCTGCGCGGGCGGCAACGGCTGTGCCTGCTGCTGCGGGTACCCGTACGCTCCCGGCGCCTGGGCGCCCGGCTGCGCCGGGGCGTCGGACTGCGGCCCCCAGGGCTGGCCCCACGGCTGCCCGCCCGCGGGGACCGCCTGGCCGGCCGGCTGTCCGCCCTGGTCGGCCTGGCCGCCCGTGGGTGCCCCCGGGATCCAGGGGGCACCGCCGTCGGCGGGCAGCACGACACCTTCGTGCGCGGGCCGTCCGGCGGGGAGCTGTTGCTCGCCGCCCTGTCCGCCCTGTCCGCTCTGCGTCACCGGGACTCCTACGTGTGAACCAACGGAATCGTCGGCTCACGCTATCGGGTGGTCGTCCGCCTCCGCCAAGCGCGTGGTCCCCCTCACCACCCCTTCACAGGCCGGGTAACACCCAGCGCCCGCGCAACGCTGTTAACGGCCGCGCCGGCCCTCACGCCGCCTGGAGCTCCAGCCGCTCGCCGAACTCCCGGACCGCGGGCTCCTGCCCGTACGGCGCCAACCGCTGCTGGAGATCGTCGAGATATTCGGCGCCCCGGCTGGAGCGCACCGTCCCGAGCAGCTCCATCGCCCGCGTCCCCGTGTGGCAGGCGCGCTCCACCTCGCGCTGCTGCACCTGGGCCGAGGCGAGCAGGACGAGCCCGATGCCCCGGCGCCTGGCCCGGGTCTCCGGCAGGGCGGCCAGCGCCTCCTTGGCCCGCTTGGCGGCCTCCGGCGCCTGGTTCAGGTCCCGGTGGCAGTGGGCCAGCTCGTCCGCGAGGTACCCGTGGTCGAAGTGGGCGATCCAGTCCGGGTCGTCGCCGCTCTCCGGATCCGCCTGCTCCAGCGCGGCGACCGCCCGCCCCATGACGACCTGGCAGGTCCGGGCGTCCCCGAGCAGCGCGTGGCCCCGGGACTCCGCCGCGTAGAACATCGCCTGGGCGCGGGGGGTGACCCGGCCCCGGGCCCCTTCCTGTGCGGCGCGGGCGAGTTGGGCGATCTCGCGCGGGTTGCCGAGCTGGGCGGCGAGGTGGCTCATCGACGCGGCGAGCACATAGCCGCCGTACGCGCGGTCCCCGGCGGCCTGGGCGAGGCGCAGCGCCTGGATGTAGTAGCGCTGGGCGAGGCCGGGCTGACCGGTGTCGACCGCCATGTAGCCGCCGAGTTCGGTGAGGCGGGCGACGGCGGCGAACAGCTCGCGGCCGACCTGTTCGCGGTACGCCCCCGAAAGCAGGCCGGAGACCACGCTGTTGAGGTAGTGCACGAGGACCGGTCGGACATGGCCGCTGCCGAAGCGGTGGTCGAGATCGGTGAGGGCGGTCGTCATCGCCTGCACCGCCGCCACGTCCGCCATCCCGACGCGGGCCCCGGCGATCCGTTCGACCTGGGGGTCCTTGCCGGAGATCAGCCAGTCTCGGCTGGGCTCGACGAGGGCGGAGGCGGCGACGGCGGAGCCGGTGAGCAGATCGCGGCGGCCGACGTCGCTGCGCCAGAGCTCGCAGACCTGCTCGATCGCCCCGGCGACGGTCGGCGCGTACTGGAGGCCCACGCCGGAGGCCAGGTTCTTGCCGTTGGCCATGCCGATCTCGTCGATCGTGACCGTACGGCCCAGCTTGCGGCCGATCGCCTCGGCGATGATGCCCGGGGCCCGGCCCCGGGGTTGCTGTCCGCGCAGCCAGCGGGCCACGGACGTCTTGTCGTACCGCAGATCGAGGCCGCGCTCGGCCCCGACCATGTTGACGCGGCGCGCGAGGCCCGCGTTGGAACAGGCGGCTTCCTGGATGAGCGTCTGGAGCCGTTCGTTGGGCTGGCGGGCTACGAGAGGCCTTGCTGCCATATTTCCCCCTGGAACAGTCTGAAAATACCCGGATACGCAGATACACGGATACACGGTGATCGATGGAAGGATCACTGCCCGTCACCCGCACAAGAAATGCGCATATTCCATCGGCATTCGGTACGGGCATGGCGAGTTGCCCGGCCCTGCTGGGCTCTACCCGTCCTCCGCTCCACGGCTTCACGCGCGCCCCCGTCCGTGCACCGATGCGCCCCGCGTGCGGAATCGATGCACCGTGACCGGCTCGCGCGCGCCCGTAACCCCGAGTGAGGCTGGGAGTTGAGCTGGGCGTGGAAGAGCCCATCGGAGTCACGGAAGCCGCACAGGTCCCTCAGCAGCGGGGCGAGCACCTGCTCGACGCCGCGGTGCGGTACGCGGAAGAGCGCCACTGGGACGTGTTCCCCGGCACCTGGCTGGAGGCGGTGGAGGGCAGGGAGCGCTGCTCCTGCGGCGCGGCGGCCTGCCCGCTGCCCGGCGCCCACGCGGACCGGCCCGACTGGGCGGGCCAGGCGACCGGCAGCGGGGCGGCGGCCCGGCGCATGTGGTCGAAGCAGCCGCGCGCCTCGGTGCTCCTGCCGACCGGCCGCACCTTCGACGCGCTGGAGGTCCCGGAGTCGGCGGGGTTCCTGGCGCTGGCCCGGATGGAGCGGATGGACCTCACGCTCGGGCCGGTCACCTGCACCCCGGACCGCCGGATGCTCTTCTTCGTGCTGCCGGGCGGTGCGGGCAAGGCCTCCGAACTGGTGCGCGCGCTCGGCTGGAACGCGGAGGCGATCGACCTGACCGGCCGCGGCGAGGGCCACTACATCGCCGCGCCGCCCACCCGGGTCGGTGGCCGCGGGGCCGTGCAGTGGGCCCGTAAGCCCACCCACGTCAACCGGTGGCTGCCCGATGTGGACGAGCTGATCAGCCCGCTGGCGTACGCCTGCGCCCGCGAGGCGGCGGACGCCCGCACCCGCGCTTCCTAGGGGCGGGCAGGGCCGGGAGGGGTCTTTCGTAGGGTGGTCCCCATCTAGCGGGGATATCGAAAGGCTGTGCCATGCCGGACCAGGCAGATGCACGTGACATGACAGGCGCAGACGTGACGGCGGGCGGGGCGCGGACCGCGCCCCCCGCCGTGCGTGTACAGGGGCTGTGGAAGCGGTTCGGGGAACAGGTCGCCGTCTCGGGGATCGATCTGGAGCTGCCGGCCGGAAAGTTCATCGGTCTGGTGGGGCCCAACGGGGCGGGCAAGACGACGACGCTCTCCATGGTCACCGGGCTGATGCGGCCCGACATGGGGAAGATCGAGGTCGCGGGCCACGACGTGTGGACGGACCCGGTCGCCGTGAAGTCCCGGATCGGGGTGCTGCCCGAGGGACTGCGGCTGTTCGAGCGGCTGTCTGGGCGCGAACTGCTGGCTTACAACGGGCGGTTGCGCGGGCTGCCGGGCGACGAGGTCGACAAGCGGGCCGCCCAGCTCCTCGACGTACTGGATCTCGCGGGCTCGCAGCACAAGCTGGTCGTCGACTACTCGACCGGTATGCGGAAGAAGATCGGGCTCGCCGCCGCCCTCCTGCACAACCCCGAAGTGCTCTTCCTGGACGAGCCGTTCGAGGGCGTCGACCCGGTCTCGGCCCAGACGATCCGGGGGGTGCTGGAGCGCTACACCCGGTCCGGGGCGACCGTGGTCTTCTCCAGCCATGTGATGGAGCTCGTCGAGTCGCTCTGCGACTGGGTGGCCGTGATGGCGGCGGGCCGCATCAAGGCGCAGGGCACGCTGGAAGAGGTACGCGGCGACGCCCCGTCGTTGCAGAACGCTTTCCTCGAACTGGTCGGCGCGGGCGGCCGGGACACCAGCGGCGACTCGCTCGACTGGCTGGGCGGCACCCGATGAGCGTGCTGGACGCCCCCGTCACCGCCGCCGCCCCGGCCGCGCCGACGACAGGCCTGACCCCCATCTTCGTACGGCTCAAGCTGACGCTCCTGCGCAACGGGCTGCGGCAGTCGTCCGGGCGCAAGGCGGCGTACATCGCCTCCCTCGTCTTCACGCTGATGCTGGCGGCGGGCCAGGTCCTCGGGCTCGTCCTGCTGCGCGGGAACGCCCAGGCCGGCACGGTCGTGGTGCTGCTGACGGCCGTCGTGGCGCTCGGCTGGGCGGTGCTGCCGCTCTTCTTCCCCAGCGGCGACGACACCCTCGACCCGACCCGGCTGGTGATGCTGCCGCTGCGGCCGCAGCCGCTGGTCCGGGCGCTGCTGGTCTCCTCGATGATCGGCATCGGGCCGCTGTTCACCCTTTGCCTGGCGGTCGGCTCGGTCCTCGCGCTGGCGCACGGACCGGCGGGTGTGCTGTTCGCGGTGGTCGCGGTCCCGCTGACGCTGCTGCTGTGCGTGGCGCTGTCGCGGGCCGTCGCCACCGCCAACGTACGGCTGCTCAACTCCCGCAAGGGCCGCGACCTGGCGGTGCTGAGCGGGCTGGTGATCGCGGTGGGCATCCAGTTCGTCAACTTCGGCGCCCAGCGGCTCGGCGAGGCCGGCGGGCTTTCCACGCTGGAGCCGGCCGGGAACGTGGCCCGCTGGCTGCCCGGTGCCTCGGCGATAGCGGCGGTGGACGCGGCGTCGCGGGGGTCGTACGGGGTAGCGGCCGCGCAACTGCTGGTCACGGTGGCGGCCCTGGTGGCGCTGGTGTGGCTGTGGCAGCGGGGGCTGGTGAAGCTGATGACCGCGCCGGACGGGTCGACCCTGACGGCCGCCGCGGAACCGACCCGCAAGGAGTCCGGCCGCACGGGTCTCTCCGCGCTGCTGCCGGAGGGCCGTACGGCCACGGTCGTGCACCGCAGCCTGCTCTACATCGCCCGGGACCCCAAGACCAAGGCGGCCTGGGTGACGGCGCTGGCGATCGGCGCGATCGTGCCGCTGATCAACGCGTTGCAGGGCACCGGCTCGATCTACTTCGCCTGCTTCGCCGCCGGGATGCTCGGCATGCAGATGTACAACCAGTTCGGCCAGGACACCTCCGCCTTCTGGATGGTCGCCCTGACGATCTCCTCCACCCGGGACGCGTACGTCGAACTGCGGGCGCGGGCGCTGGCCCTGCTGCTGATCACGCTCCCGTACACGGTGGTGGTCTGCGTGGCGACGGCGGCGCTGCTCGGCAGCTGGCAGGCGCTGCCGGGGGTGCTGGGCATCTCCTTCGCCCTACTGGGCGCGATGCTGGCGATCGGGGCGGTGGCCTCGGCGCAGTTCCCGTACTCGATCCCGCAGGAGGGCGCGTTCAAGAACGTGGCCCCCGGGCAGGGCGGGCTGGCGTGGATCTCGATCCTCGGCGGCATGCTGGCCGCGCCGGTGCTGGCCGGACCGGTGATCGGGCTGACGGTGTGGCTGCACGTCGCGGACCACCAGGACGCGCTGTGGCTGGTGATCCCGGCGGGCGCGGTGTTCGGGGCGCTCCTCGGGTGGGCGGGGCTGCGCATCGCGGCACCGCGCACGGCGAACCGGCTGCCGGAGATCCTGACGGCGGTCAGCAAGGGCTGAGCACTGCCCGGCGCGGTGCTTACGGGGCGACCGGCTCCCGGTCGCCCCGGGTGTCCTCCGTGAGCTGTTCCAGGAACGGCTCCACGGCCGCCCGCCACCCCTCCGGCCGGTCGTAGTGGACGAGGTGTCCGGCGTCCGCCACCTCCGCGTACTGGCCGCGGGGCAGGACGCGCACCATCTCCTGCGCCTCGGCCCGCCCCAGCTCCCCGTCGAGCCCGCGCAGCACCAGGGCGGGGCACCGCACCTGGGCCAGCTCCTCCCAGTGCGCGTCGTAGACCCAGGTGGCGCGGGAGCGGAGCATCTGGCTGCGGGAGAAGACCGGGCGCCAGCCGTCCTCCGTCTCCGCCATCACCTCGGCGAAGAACGCGCCGCGCGAGGGGTTCGGCCGCTCCACCCAGGGGTCGTCCTCGCCGAACCACTTCCGTACGTCGGCGAGGGTGGCGAAGGGCAGCGGCCAGGACGCGAACCAGTCGCTCCACTCGCGCTGCGAGGCCGCCCCGAGGGCGGAGGCCCGCATATCGCAGATGACGACGGCCCGGACCAGGTCGGGGCGCTTGGCGGCGAGCTGCCAGCCGGTGAGCGCTCCCATGGCGTGGCCGACGACGGTGACGGGCCCGAGGTCGAGCTGTTCGATCGCGGCCTCGGCGTCGGCGACGTACGCGTCGCGGGTGTACGGGCCGTCGGCCGGCTTGGCGCTGCGGCCGTGGCCGCGCTGGTCGAGACCGACCGCGCGGTACCGCTCGGAGAGCCAGCGGGCGGTGGGCGCCCAGTGGGAGGCCCGGCCCATCAGCCCGTGCAGCAGTAAGACCCCGGGGGCCCGGTCCGCACCGGCGCTGTCCGCCCCCGCGCTGTCCGATCCCGCACGCTCCTTGGGCGGATCCGCGAACTCCCACGCCGCGAGGCGTACGCCGTCGGATCCGGTCACATCGATGCGCCGCACCATGGTCCTGGCACCCCCTTCTGGTCCTCGATCACCGCGTGGTGGCGTCGCCAGACTATCGAACTCTTATTCGAAAACAGGGATCCGCCGCTCAACACCCCACGTTCGAGTGACATGCGACGAGGATTGCCGTCGGCCGCCCTGGGGAGATCTCCAACGGGAGGCGGACCGCTCGGGGACAGGGGTCCGTGGGGAACGACCTTGAGAGCTCGGGGCTCCAGGTCGACCAAGGGGAGGACCGACCCCGGCGCCTTCGGGCGCCGGGGTCGACCCTTGTCCACCTTCGTGTCCACCTGGTTCACGACAACGATGGCAGAGCACGGAGCGGCCGCCGCCAGACCATCCCTGACCAGGGCATCTCGGACCATGGCAGCCACCGATCGGCGTGCATGCCGGTAAGACGGGCGCATTCCCTGCTCCCTCCCCGACCGTGCCCGACCGCATCCGGCCCGGCACCCTCAGGTCATATGCCTGGCCTCAGCCTGGCACGCGATCGCCCCGCGCGCTGCGATTCCGCCCGAACCAGCCCGGCCGCACCCACTCCAGCCCGTCCGGGCCAACTCCCAGCCCGTCCGGCGTTTGAGGACGGAACCCTGGCGGTGGTGACCGGCGCCCCGACCGGGCCCCGGGGATGCGGGCCAAAGACGCCAACGGCGTCAGCGCTTGGCCACGAACACGTGCGAAGCAACCTCAGAGTCCAGCTCCGCCGCCTCCCCGCTGGACCCGACCAGCACCCCGCCCGGCGACTCCGTCACGCTGACCACGGACCCGGGCTGAACCCCGGCCCGCCGCAGCGTGTACATCAGCTGGGCGTCCGTCTGGATCGGCTCCCCGATCCGTCGCACGACCACGGTCTTGCCCTCCGCGCCCGGGTCGAGCTCGGCCAGGCTCACCATGGAGGCGTCCAGGAACGGGTCGGCCTCCGCCTTCTCGCCCAGCTCTTCCAGGCCCGGGATCGGATTCCCGTACGGAGACTCCGTCGGGTGCCGCAGCAGCTCCAGCACCCGCCGCTCCACGGCCTCGCTCATCACGTGCTCCCAGCGACAGGCCTCGGCGTGGACCTGCTCCCACTCCAGGCCGATCACGTCGACCAGCAGGCACTCGGCGAGCCGGTGCTTGCGCATGACGCGGGTGGCCAGGCGGCGGCCCTCCTCGGTCAGCTCCAGATGGCGGTCCCCCGCGACCTGGACCAGCCCGTCGCGCTCCATGCGAGCCACCGTCTGGCTGACGGTCGGACCGCTCTGGTCCAGCCGTTCAGCGATACGGGCGCGCATGGGGACCACGCCTTCCTCTTCCAGTTCGAGGATGGTGCGGAGATACATCTCCGTGGTGTCGATCAGTCCGGACATTCGTGCCCCTCGATGCTGTGACTAGAAAACGTCGTGCGATGGCCCTGCACCAATTCTGACGCATAGCACGGACAACCGTGCCGCCCCGGCCCAAGACCGTCCGCCGGAGGCCGCCGGGCGCTATTGACAGGCCACTGGTCCAGACCGCAACGTGATCCGCGGCACAGCCATTCCCGTCCTGCCGAAACCCCTCGAAAGGCTCTCCTCGATGAGCGACAGCAAGCTGGCCGGTCAGTTCTTCGATGCGGCGATCGGCCTGCTCCAGCGGGTACGGGACGAGGAGGCGGGCAACATCGCCGCCGCCGGGACCGCCATCGCGGACACCGTCGAGGCGGGCGGCCGGCTCTTCGCGTACGGCGCCGGGCACTCCTCCCTCGCCGCCCAGGACGTCGTCTACCGGGCGGGCGGACTGGCCCTGATGAACCTGCTCACGGTGCCCGGCACCACCGGCGTGGACGTCATGCCGGCCACCCTCGGCTCCGCCCTGGAGCGGGTGGACGGCCTGGCCTCGGCGGTCCTGGACTCCAGCCCCGCGACCGCGGGCGACGTGCTCGTGATCATCTCGCTGTCCGGCCGCAACGCGCTTCCGGTCGAGATGGCCCAGAACGCTCGGGCCCTCGGGCTGAAGGTCATCGGCGTCACCTCGGTCGCGTACGCGGAGAACACCCGCTCCCGGCACACCTCGGGCGGCTTCCTGCGCGACCACTGCGACATCGTCCTCGACAGCAAGATCGCGATCGGCGACGCGGAGCTGAGCGCCCCCGGCATCGAGGCCCCCTTCGCCCCCGCCTCCACCGTCGTGACCAGCGCGATCATGCAGTCGATGATGGCGGCGGCATCCGAAGCGCTGGTGGCCCGGGGCATCGAGCCGCCGCTCCTGCGCTCGGGGAACGTCGACGGCGGCCACGACTGGAACGGCCGGGTCATGACGGAGTACCGCGAGCGGATCTTCTACCGCCAC
The DNA here is from genome assembly GCF_033109485.1 of Streptomyces cyaneofuscatus. Classification (NCBI taxonomy): domain Bacteria; kingdom Bacillati; phylum Actinomycetota; class Actinomycetes; order Kitasatosporales; family Streptomycetaceae; genus Streptomyces; species Streptomyces cyaneofuscatus. The sequence continues at coordinate 3,357,974 of NZ_CP137002.1, forward strand.
TGAGTTCCGTACTACGCACAGGTCGGCAGCGTCACCCGGGCCGTCAGCCCGCCGCCCGGGTTCGCCGTGGCGCCGACGTCCCCGCCGTGCGCCCGGGCGACCGACGCCACGATGGAGAGCCCGAGCCCCGCGCCCTCGCCCGGCGCGTGGCGGCGGGCCTGCGCGCGGCGGAACGGTTCGAACAGCAGCGGCACGGCCGCCGGGTCCACCAGGGGCCCGGTGTTGGCGACCTCCAGGCCGCCCGGGCCGACCCGGACCCGTACCGTCCCGCCCGGATGGTTGTGGCGCAGCGCGTTGGCGACCAGGTTGTGCACCAGGTGGTCCAGGAGGACCGGGTCGCCCTGGACGCTCACCGGCCGGGCCTCCACGTCGACGGTGACGGCCCGCTCCTGAGCCTCCGCCGCCAGCGCCTCGGTGACCGTGGCGGTGGTGGCGTCCAGGCCGACCCGTTCGCGCCGCCGCAGCCCCTCGTCGGAGACCGCGAGGAGGAGCAGGCCCTCGATGAGCTGCTCGCTGTTGTCGGCGGTGTCGATGAGCTTGTCCCGGATCCAGGCGACCTTCTCGGGCGGCGGATCGTCGGCGAGCCCGATCTCGGCGGCGGCCCGCTGCACGGCGAGCGGAGTGCGCAGTTCGTGGGCGGCGTTGGCGGCGAACCGCTGTCGGGCGGCGACCAGTTGCTCGATCCGGTCGAGCATCCCGTCGAAGGTGTCGGCCAGCTCCTTGAGCTCGCCGGGCGGGGCCTGGAGCGCGATCCGCTCGTGGAGGTTGGAGCCGGAGAGCCGGCGGGCCCGGGCGGTGATGACCCCGACGGGCCGCAGCACCCGGCCCGCCATCCACCAGGCCAGCGCGACGGAGAGCGCCGAGTAGACGGCGAGGGAGATCCCGGAGACGGTGAGGAGCCGGCTGAGCGCGGCGTCCCCGGCGGCGGTGGAGACCTTCCGCGCGACGGCGTACTGGCCGGGCTGGATGACGGTGGTCTGCGCCCAGTCGGAGGAGGGCAGCGCGGGGGCGGAGGCCTCGTTCAGCTGGTAGGTGGGGACGGCGGGGGCCACCGCGGTCATGACGCTGCTGTAGAGCCCGTCGCTGACGAGTACGTAGACGAGCCCCATGAGCAGGACTCCGGCCAGCACCAGCAGCCCGCCGTAGAGCGCGGTGAGCCGCGCGCGCTCGTTGTTCACCGGGCGTCACCGGTCCCGCCACCCGCCACGGGTCGGTCGCCGATGCGGTACCCGGCGCCCGGCACGGTCTCGATCACGGGTGGCGCCCCCAGTTTCGTACGGAGCTTGGAGAGGGTGACCCGGACCGCGTTGGTGCGGTAGCTGGTGTCCTCCTCCCACACCTCCTCGATCAGGTCGTCGCCGCTGACGACGGCGCCCTCGGCCCGCAGGAGGGTTTCCAGCACGGCGAACTCCTTGCGGGAGAGAGAAAGGAAGCGCCCGTCGCGGCAGACCTGGCGGCGGGCGGTGTCGAGCGTCAGCCCGGCCCGTTCCAGGACCGGCGGCAGGGCGGGGCGGGAGCGGCGGCCGAGGGCGAGGACCCGGGCGAGGAGTTCGTCGTACGCGAACGGCTTGGTCAGGTAGTCGTCGGCACCGAGCCCGAGGCCGGCCACCCGGTCCCGTACGGTCCCCGAGGCGGTGAGCATCAGGATCCGGGTCAGCAGGCGGGCGCCGACGACCCGGCGGCACACCTCGTCGCCGTGCAGCCCGGGCAGGTCGCGGTCGAGGATCATCACGTCGTACGCGCCGAACCGGAGCTTCTCCAGCGCGGTCGGCCCGTCGGGGGCGATGTCCACCGCGACGGCGTCACGGCGCAGCCCCTCGGCGATCATCCCCGCCAGGAACTCCTCGTCCTCCACCACCAGCACGCGCATGGGTTCTGTGTACCCGAAAGCGATGTTTCGCCGGTGTAAGCACCGGCGCTGAGAGAAACGAAACCGGCTCCTCGCCCACGCTCGGGCCGTCCCTGCCCAACGTCCCGAGGAGCCCTTCATGACCGCTCTCACCGCACGGCGGCGCACTGTCGCCGCCGCCTGTCTGCTCGCCACGACCGTCGTCCTGTCCGCCACGGCCTGTTCGGGCGACGGCGGCGGGACCAAGAGCGATGGATCTTCTTCCGGGGCCAAGAAGACGGAGGAGGACCAGGCGCTGGAGCACCGCAAGTGCCTCCGTGAGCAGGGCCTGGACATCCCCGAGCCGAAGCCGGGCGAGAACGGCATGGGCGTGACGATCGACGGCGGGTCCAAGAGTCAGAAGGAGATGGAGAAGGCGTTCAAGGCCTGCCAGGACAAGGCGGTCGGCGGCGGGCCCAAGGAGCTGAGCCAGGCGGAGAAGGACAAGATGGTCGCCTTCGCCCGGTGCATGCGGAAGAACGGCTTCGACATGCCCGATCCGAAGTTCGACGGCGGGATGGCCCAGGCGATGCCCGCGCTGAAGGGCTCGGAGATGAAGAAGTTCGAGAAGGCGAACAAGGCGTGCGAGAGCGTGGGCCGATGAGGCGCGGACGGGCCGTCGCGGCGGTGGCGGCGGTGCTCGCCGTGACGGCCGGGACCATCGCCGTGACCCAGTTCGGCGTCGGCAGTGGCGGTGGCGGCGGTACGGAGTCGGCGGGCGCGAAGAACACCGGGCTGCCGCCGGCCACCGCCCCGGTCGAGCGCGGCGACCTGCGCGACAGCGCCCAGGCGGACGGAACGCTCGGCTACGACAGACAGCGCAAGATCAACGCGGCCGCGGCGGGCACCCTGACCTGGACCCCGCGCACCGGCTCGACGATCGAGCGGAACGAGCGGCTGTACGAGGTCGACGGCCGGGCGGTCCGGCTGATGTACGGGGCCGGGCCCATGTACCGGACTCTGAAGGCGGGCGACGAGGGCCGGGACGTCGAGCAGCTGGAACGTAACCTCGCCGCCCTCGGCTACACCGGCTTCACCCCGGACACCGAGTACACCGAGCTGACCGCGGCGGCCGTCAAGCGCTGGCAGAAGGCGCACGGCAGCAAGCAGACGGGCACAGTCGGCCCGCAGGACATCGCGTTCGCCCCCGGGAAGGTCCGGATCAAGGGCGTGGCGGCGGCCGTCGGCGATCTGGCCCAGCCGGGCGCCCCGCTCCTCACAACGACCGGCAGCGAGCGCATCGTCACCTTCGAACTGGACGTGGCGGAGAGCCGGCTGGCCAAGGCGGGCACCAAGGTCGACGTCGATCTGCCGGACGGCACGAGCGCGGCCGGCACGGTCTCCTCGGTCGGCCGGACGGCGAAGCCCGGCAAGGACCCGCAGGACACCGGCCCCAAGGTGACGCTGACCGTCTCCTTCGACAAGCCGGACAAGGTCGACGGCTTCGACCAGTCGCCGGTCACGGTGAACCTCACCGGCGAGACGCGCAAGGACGTCCTGACCGTCCCGGTGAACGCGCTCCTGGCGCTGCCGGGCGGCGGCTTCGGCGTGGAGGTCGTACGGAACGGCACCGCCCGCGAGGTGAAGGTGGAGCTCGGGATGTTCGCGGAGGGCCGGGTCGAGGTATCGGGCGGCGGACTGAGCGAGGGCATGAAGGTCGGGGTGCCGAAGATATGAGCGGCGCCGAGGATACGGGTGACGGTACGAACGCAGTCGAGGACGGGCACAGGGACGGGAACGGGGACGGGGCCACGGTCGTCGGCCTCCGGGGCGTCACCAAGGAGTACGCGGGCGGGGTCACCGCCCTGCGCGGGGTGGACCTCACCGTGCGGGAGGGCGAACTCCTCGCCATCGTCGGCCCGTCCGGCTCCGGCAAGTCCACGCTGCTGCACATCGTCGGCACCCTGGACCGCCCCACCGCCGGCACCGTCCACATCGCGGGCCACGACGTGGCGGCCCTGACCGACCGCCGCCTCTCCGCCCTGCGCGCCCAGCACGTGGGCTTCGTCTTCCAGGCGTTCCACCTGGTCCCGGGCGTCTCGGCCCGCGACAACGTGGCGGAGGGCCTGCTCTACTCCGGCCTCCCCCGCTCCGTACGCCGCCGCAAGGCCGCCGAGGCGTTGGACCGGGTCGGGCTGGCGGACCGCCTGGACCACAAGCCGCACCAGCTCTCGGGCGGCCAGAAGCAGCGGGTCGCCATCGCCCGGGCGGTGGTGGGCGAACCCGCGCTCCTGCTGGCCGACGAACCGACGGGGGCGCTCGACTCGGCGTCGGGAGCGGCGGTGATGGAGCTGCTGCGGGACCTGAACCGGGAGGGGGCGACGATCGCGGTGATCACGCACGACACGGAGATCGCGGGGAGCCTGCCGCGCGAGGTGCGGATCAGGGACGGCGAGGTGGTGGCGGACGTACGGAACGTTCCGGCTCCGATGCCGCCCCTGGGGACAGGGGCAGGGCGGTGAGCCGGGGCGCGGCCCGCAGTCGCCTCAGGGCGGCCCGCCTGGGCCCCCGGGACATCCTCCACGTCGGCTCGTCGGGCCTCCGCAGCCGCCCCATGCGGGTGGTCCTCTCCGCCCTGGGCATCGCCATCGGCATCGCGACGATGATCGCGGTGGTCGGCATCTCCGCCTCCAGCCAGGCCCAACTCCTCCGGGAACTGGACAAGTTGGGCACCAACCTCCTGGTGGCCTCGCCCGGCGACTCGATGTTCGCCGGGGAGGAGGTACATCTCCCGGAGGGCTCGGTGGGGATGGTCGGCCGGATCAAGGGCGTCCAGGAGGTGGGCGCCACCGCCGACCTGGACGCGACCGTACGCCGCACCGAGAAGATCGACGAGGACGATACGGGCGGGATCGGGGTCAAGGCGACGACGGCCGACCTGCTGCGCGTCCTGCGCGGCGAGGTCACCGAGGGCAGCTGGCTCAACGCGGCGACCGGCCGCTACCCCTCGGTCGTGCTCGGCCATGTCTCGGCCGAACGCCTCGGCATCACCAAGCCAGGGCAGCAAGTATGGATAGGCGACCGCTACTTCACGGTCACCGGCATCCTCGCCCCGCTCCCCCTGGCCCCCGAGATCGAACGCTCCGCCCTGGTCGGCTGGGAGGGTGCGAAGCGTCTGCTGGGCTTCGCGGGCCACCCGACGTCGATCTACGAGCGGTCGGACGACGCGGCGGTGCAGGACGTACGGAAGGTCATGGCGGCGACGGTCGACCCGCAGAACCCGCAGAACGTGAAGGTCACCGACCCGTCCTCGGCACTCCGCGCGAAGGCGGCGACGGAGGGGGCGTTCAGCACCTTGCTGCTGGGCCTGGGCGGTATCGCGCTGCTGGTCGGGGGCGTAGGAGTGGCCAACACCATGATCATCTCGGTCCTGGAGCGCCGGTACGAGATCGGCCTGCGCCGCTCGCTGGGCGCGACCCGGGGCCAGATCAGGATCCAGTTCGTCACGGAGTCCCTGATGCTGTCGGGCCTGGGCGGCCTGGCGGGGGTGGCGCTGGGCGCGGCGGCGACGGGGGTGTACGCGCACACGGGCGGACTGCCGTGGGTCGTCCCGCTCTGGGCGGTGGCCGGGGGCTTCGGCGCCACGCTGGTGATCGGCACGGTGGCGGGCCTCTACCCGGCGGTGCGGGCATCCCGGCTCTCCCCGACGCTGGCGCTGCACGCGGCGTGAGGGGGGGGAACCCCGGGGGTGGGGCCGGGGGGCAGTGGGGCCCGGGGGGCGGGGCAGTGGGGCCGGGAACCCCCGGCGGGCGCTACTCCCCCGCCCCCACCACCCGCGCCAGATCCACGGCCCCCGCGACCCGGGCCGCCACCGTCTCCGCGTACGCCGTGTCCGGGCGCTCGAAGGCGGTCCGGTTGGCCGCGCGCAGGAATGTCAGCACGCCCAGCGTCCGCCCCCGGCTCCGGAGCACCGTGCACAGGGCGTGGGCGGCGTCGCGGGGCCAGCGGCGCTCGGCGGCCCAGGCGGCGGCCGCGTCCGCGGCCTCCCCGGCGCCCGCACTCGTACGGACCGAGCCCGTCCGCTCGACGGCCTGGAGGGCCGGGTGCCCGGGCCCGTAACGGACCGGGATCGCCCCGCCCGCGACCAGCAGGCACGGCCCGGGCGCGTCCGGGGGGGTGGCGGCCGTCCGCACCAGGCGCTCGCCCTCCATCACCTCGCCCGCCGTCGGGCCGTCCGCCGTCAGGTCGAGGAGGACGTGGTCGGCGAACCCGGCCAGCGCGAAGTCGAGCAGGGACGTCACCGCCTCCATGGGGTCCTCGCACTCGGAGGCCGTACGCACCGCCCGGTGCAGCTGGCTCGTCCGGAACCGCAGCCGGTCCGCCTCCTGCTGGGCGAGCTTGGTGGCGGTGACGTCCCGGAAGAGCCACCCCACCCCGAGCGGAACCGGCTCCTCCGCCAGCGGTGAGGCGAGCCGCAGGAACCCGCTGCGCCAGCACCGCCGCCGCTCGCCCTCCGCCGTACGCAGTGTCACCCAGAACTCGGCCGGGGCGCCCGGCGCGCCTTCGGCTAGCACGTGTTGCAGGGCCGCCTCCAGCTCCTCGACCCCCTGGACCACCAGCTCACCGAGCGGCCGGCCGAGGAGGGTGGTGCGGCCGCCGCCGAGCGCCCGGGAGGCGTACGCGTTGACCACGGTCGGGCGGAGGTCGACGTCGACGAGCACCACACCCCATGACGCGTCCTCAAGGAGCGCCTCGCTCAGCGCGATGGCCCGCTCCAGGTCGATCTGGGCGTGCACCTCGCTGAACGCGCAGTACACCCCGGCCGGCTTGCCGTCGGCGCCCAGCACCCGGGCGGACTGGGTCCGCACGAGCACCCGGCTGCCGTCCTTGCGCAGCAGCGCGAACTCGTGGACCTGGCGTCCGGGCGCGTCCATGGCGGCCATCAGCCGCCCCTGCACCTCGTGCGCGTCGGCCCGGCGCACCGCCCACCCGGCGAAGCCCGTACGCCCCACGGCCTCCTGCGCGGACCAGCCGAGGATGCGCTCGGCCTCGCGGTTCCAGTGGGTGACCACGCCGCCCGCGTCGAAGGCGCAGAGGGCGGCGTCCATGCCGTCGAGGAGGGCGGCGAGCAGCTCGGCCCCGGAGTCGGCCGGCGGTTCGGGACACATGGGCTCACCCGCGCTCTCCGGGCTCTCCGCGCTCTCCGGGCCGTCCCCCGGCACGCCCCCGGCGCCCTCCTCCGGCGGACCGCCCGCGCCCTCGTCGGGTCCGAGCGCGTCGGCGAGCCCGCTGCTCCTGGAAGCACCCACTCCGTACCCCCCGCAGAACGCAGAACGTGTCGGCCGTTTCCCCGCGCGTCACCGCGCGTATTGCTGCACGTCAGACCATTCAACTCGAACGTGACCCAGCGCACACCCCCCTTCGCCAAATAAATGGGTTGAAGGGCCGCCGGGGCCGCTCGTAGGCTTCTCAGCACACAGGAAAGGAGGTGTTCCGGAAGTGATTTCTCTTCGGACTCGTGAGGTGGCTGCGGGCTGACGCCCGTTGTCACGCACTTTTCGCAGTGCATGGCCGGACGCCGGCCAATACCCAGCAGTCACCGACCCGCAGGCTCGCCGGTAAGTCCGGCCGGCTCCTCTGTGCACGGAGGACCCAGAGCCTGCGGGTTTCTGCGTTTTCCGGGTGTTTACGCAGGTGGCAGCCGCAGGCGTGGCCCTACGGGCAGAGCCGCTCCACCCTCCAGGACCCGGAACCGTCCTCCCTGACGTACCGCAGCCGGTCGTGCAGCCGGTTCCCGTGCCCCTGCCAGAACTCGATGGTCTCCGGGACGACACGGAAGCCGCCCCAGTCCGGCGGGGCGGGCACCTTCTCGCCCTCCGGATAGCGCGCGGCCAGCTCCTCGTACCGCTCGATGAGCTCCTCGCGGGAGGAGATCACGGTCGACTGGTCGCTGGCCCAGGCGCCGAGCTGCGAGCCGTGCGGCCGGGTACGGAAGTAGCCGACGGTCTCCTCGCGGGAGACCCGGGAGGCGGTGCCGGTGACGATCACCTGGCGGGCCATCGGGTGCCAGGGGAAGAGCAGCGAGACGTACGGGTTCGCGGCCAGCTCGCGGCCCTTGCGGGAGCCGTAGTTCGTGAAGAAGACGAAGCCCCGGTCGTCGTACTGCTTCAGCAGGACCGTACGCGAGGAGGGGCGGCCGTCCGGGGTGGCGGTGGAGACGACCATGGCGTTGGGCTCGTGGAGCACCCCGCCCACGGCGACCTGGCGGAACCACCGGGCGAACTGGTCCATCGGGTCGGGGCTGAGGTCGGACTCGGTGAAATCCTCGGAGCGGTACTGCTCGCGCATGGCCGCGGGATCGGTGGTGGAATCGGTGGTGGGATCAGTGGTGGGATCGTCGGGGAGGGGTCCCGAAGAACCTTCTGGTGTGGGCACGAGCCCATCCTGCCGCAGCGGCGCAGTGTGCCCGGCGGGGAGGACCGGTAACCACGCACCGCCGAAATGGGGTCCTGTGCCGGATGTCACGCTTCCCCGCTCCGTGGGAACCCGCCAATATCTTGGGGCGGGCCATGTAGAGGGCCTCCGGGGCACTCACGCACGGAGGAACCGGGGCCACAGGGCCGTCGCCCATCCGCCGCCGAACTGAGGGAGCCGCCTGATGTCCGACTTCGTACCCGGTCTTGAGGGAGTCGTCGCGTTCGAAACGGAGATCGCCGAACCGGACAAGGAAGGTGGTTCGCTCCGCTACCGCGGGGTCGACATCGAGGATCTGGTCGGTCACGTCTCCTTCGGCAATGTCTGGGGCCTGCTGGTGGACGGGGCGTTCAACCCCGGGCTGCCGCCGGCCGAGCCGTTCCCGATCCCGGTGCACTCGGGTGACATCCGGGTCGACGTGCAGTCCGCGCTGGCGATGCTCGCCCCCGTCTGGGGCCTGAAGCCGCTCCTGGACATCGACGAGGCGACGGCCCGTGACGACCTGGCGCGGGCGGCGGTGATGGCGCTGTCGTACGTGGCCCAGTCGGCCCGCGGCCAGGGCCTGCCGATGGTGCCGCAGAGCGAGATCGACAAGGCGCACTCGGTGGTCGAGCGGTTCATGATCCGCTGGCGCGGCGAGCCGGACCCGAAGCACGTCAAGGCGGTGGACGCGTACTGGACGTCGGCGGCCGAGCACGGCATGAACGCCTCGACGTTCACGGCCCGGGTCATCGCGTCGACGGGCGCGGATGTCGCGGCCGCGCTGTCCGGCGCGGTGGGCGCGATGTCGGGCCCGCTGCACGGCGGCGCCCCATCCCGGGTCCTCGGCATGATCGAGGAGATCGAGCGTACGGGCGACGCCACGGCGTATGTGAAGGGCGCCCTGGACCGGGGCGAGCGCCTGATGGGCTTCGGCCACCGCGTCTACCGCGCGGAGGACCCGCGCGCCCGCGTGCTGCGCCGCACGGCTCGCGAACTCGCCGCCCCGCGCTTCGAGGTGGCGGAGGCGCTGGAGAAGGCGGCCCTGGAGGAGCTGCACGCGCGGCGCCCGGACCGCGTCCTGGCGACGAACGTGGAGTTCTGGGCGGCCATCGTGCTGGACTTCGCGGAGGTCCCGGCGCACATGTTCACGTCGATGTTCACGTGTGCCCGTACGGCGGGCTGGTCGGCGCACATCCTGGAGCAGAAGCGCACGGGCCGCCTGGTCCGCCCGTCGGCGACGTACGTCGGCCCCGGCACGCGGAACCCGCGCGAGATCGAGGGATACGCGGACATCGCGGACCTGGCGGGGTAAGGCCCCCGGGGGACGCGGGGCGCAGGGATGTTGGATGTGCCGGTACGGGGTACTCGTACCGGCACATCTGAGGCGCACCTCTTGCGCGTCCCCGACCGAGGAGGCCCACGGTGACCACTCCCCGACCGACCCTGACGCTGTCCAGCACGGTGATCGAAGCCCCGGACGCGGCGGAGCTGGCGGACTTCTACCGCCGCCTGCTGGGGTGGGAGCCGGTGCAGGAGGAGCCCGACTGGGTGAAGCTCCTGCCACCCGGCGGCGGCTCGGGCCTGAGCTTCCAGACCTCGAAGCCGTACGTGCCCCCGGTCTGGCCCGCCTCCCTCACCTCGGAGGGCGACCAGCTGATGATGCTGCACCTGGACTTCGAGGTGACGGACCTGGAGGCGGGGGTGGCCCACGCGGTGGCGGAGGGCGCGACACCGGCGGAGTTCCAGCCGCAGCACGACGTACGGGTGCTGTTCGACCCGGTGGGCCACCCGTTCTGCCTGTTCGTCCGCGACCAGGTCCTCGGCGAGACCCCGGCGATCAGCCCCGAGTGGGTCGCGGAGCAGGCCCGGGACATCAGGACGCAGGACCCGCGGGCGTCGGAGGCGGTGACACCGGACCGCCGGGAGGTGGCGGGTGCGGGGGAGGAGCCGGGGTCCGGGGACGCGGTTCCGGCCTAGTTGACCTGGTTGACCTAGCTGAAAGGAACGGCGTCCTTCGGCGCGATGTGCCAGTTGGTGACGACCGGCTTGTCGACGGTGATGGTGCCGACCTTGAGGGAGACGGGGTTGGCGTCCTCGTTGCCGACGGCGACGATGATGCTGTCGAGCTCCTTGCCGCCGTCGGTGTTGGTGGTCTTGGGGTTGACCCCCGCGTAGGCGACGGTCCCCCCGCTGAGCGTGATCTGCTTGCTGACGGCCTGCTCGACGGGCCCGGCCTCGGTGCCGTCGGACCCGAAGGCGACGGTGGGCAGGGCGGCCGGCAGGACACAGGTGATCCCGGACTTGGCCTTCGCCATGACGAGGATGTAGCCAGCGGCCTGGCTCTCGGAACGGGTGCTCCAGGAGAGGTCGTTGGCGCCACAGACCTGGCCGACCTTGGAACCGTCGCTGCCGCTGCCGCTGCCGTTGCCGCTTCCGGCGGAGGGGGAGGCGGTGGGTTCGTCGGAGGCGCCGCTGGTCGGGGCGTCCGAGGCGGCGTCCGACGGACCGTCCGAGGCGGCGTCCTCGGATGCGGAGGGGGAGGCAGAGGGGCTGCCCGCGTCGGCCGAGGGGGAACTGCTCTGCGCGGCCCCGCTGTCCACAGTGCCGTCCGTGTCCTGGCACGCGGTCATCAGCAGGGCTCCGCCCACAAGGGCGGCGGAGGCGAGGAGGGCCGAGCGACGGTTGCGGTTCCGGTGGCCGAACATGGAGATCCCCTAGGTATTGGTCGACGGTCCGAGGCACAAGCGCTGTCCGGCTCCCCGTTCGGGCTCCGGAACACCCACTAGGAGGGCGCGTTGATCCCCGGGGATCCCGGCGTCTCCGTTCCCGGACACCGCTGTCACACGCCGGTTACATGATCACGGAGCGACCAGGATCCGCCGGCCCCGACCGCCATAACAGACCTGCCTCAAGGCCCGAGCGGCATTAGGTTCCCTGTATGGATGCGCACGAGACAGCAGAGGTCCACCACTCCCCCTCATCGTGGCAACAGCCGTGCCCGCAACCCGCATCGGCTGAGCGCACGACCTTGGTGGAGGACATAGCGGAACGCGTCCTGGCGCTCTCCCCCGGCCGCCTGCTCATCGGCATAGACGGCTTCACAGCAGCGGGAAAGACGAGCTTCGGCCACGAACTGGCGCAGCGGGTAACGAAGTCGGGCCGCCCGGCACTCCGAGCCACCCTCGACGACTTCAAGAACCCGTGGAAAGACCGCCACTTGTACGACAGGGAGTCCGGCGAGGGCTACTACCGGAACGCGTACGCGTACGAAACGGCCAAGCACCTCCTCCTGGACCCCACCCGCTCCCCGGAGGCCACGTCCTGCGCCCTCTGCTCCATAGACCCGCTGACGCAGGAGGACCACGCGGCACAGACGACCCCGCTCGCCGAGGTGGACCCGCTGCCGAGGATGGACGCGGTGGTGGACAACAGGGACTTCGCGAGGCCGAAGCTGCTCACCTCGTGATGTGATCGACCTCTTGGAGGCAGCCGCATGAATCTGACGAACCACCAGGAGACGACCGTCACGGTCACCGCCGTAGCCCCGGTCGGCACCCAGGTCCACGCGGACGGGACCAGCGGTTTCATCGACCAGGCGAAGCACCCGTCCTGGTGGTCCCCGGACGTGCCACCTCCCCGGGTGGGCGACCGGTTGCATGCCGTGGTCCTGGACGGCTCCCGAACCCCGCCGAGGTTGAGCGCGCTACGGGAGGACATCGAGATCGCACGGGTTTTACGGTCGGGTGGGTAACGGGGCAAGGTTCGGGAAGGAATACGGCCGGAGGGTTTCCGGCAGGGCCTCGGAAAGGAACGGGAGGGCTTGCCCGATTCTGAAGAAGTGATGGAAAACGAGCCCCTGGCCATATAAACCCGCAGGTCATGAAGTGCGGTCCCGGCGTGTGCGGGGGTGGTCCGGTGGGCCACTGCTGCGGCAGATCGGCGTACTGGTGGTCCCCGCGTGTGCGGGGGTGGTCCCGCGGTCGGCCAGATGCTGAAGAACGGCTTGGCGTGCTCCCCGCGTGCGGGGGTGGTCCCTGGACGCGGGTGTCATCGTCAAGGTCGGCGAAGTGGTCCCCGCGCGCGGGGATGGTCCGCCAGGCATCGGCGTACCACTCGTCCTGCCCCACAGCCGGGCACCGAGCACCGAGCACACGTAACGCCGCCCTCGTCCGGCTCGTTGTCGCGTGAGGCGAGAGACACGGGTGGTCGACGCCCGTGAAAGCCCAGGAGGCTCGGGAAACATGATCGAAGAGGGCGGCGGCCCCCGGGGATGCCCGGCGTCACGGGAGGAGCCTCGGGAAAAGCCGCCCGTCGCGCACTCCCGAACGCTGCGATTCTGGCTCGACCCGGCGAACATCGCGGTGCGCCTCGGCCAGGCAGGCCCCGTCACCAGGACGAAGGCCGGGCCGGCGGTCGCCTTCCAGGTCAACGACCCGTCGCTGATCCGTAAAGTCGGCTGCGGGGAGGACATCTTCCAGGCGTGGAGCGCGGACCCGTGCCTTCGGGACTTCACCGGGAACGGTTTCGCCGGATCCGAGGGCCAGCCCCACCGGGACCGGCGCGCGCTGATGAAACCGGCGCTCGCGGCACCCCGTCTGACGGCTCTGGGACCAGCCGTACGGGACAGCGCCGAGGGCCTGCTCGCCAGGCTTCCCTCCGACCGCCCCGTCGACATCCCCGTCGAGATGAGCCGCATCGTGGCGGGACTCGTCATCGAGACCGTACTGAAGAGCAGCATCTCCCCGGACACACTGGCCGCTCTCGCGCGAGCACGTTCCGTGCTGTCCGCAGGGGTGTTCTGGACGTACGCGCTGTCGCCGTGGCCCTGGGTGCCCACGCCGAGGGGCCGCGCCTTCCGCCGCGCCTTGGGGACGCTGAACGAGGCCACCCGGGAGGTGTACGAAGGCCACCAGCCGGACGGGGACGGCAACGACGTCGTCTCCCTGCTCAAACGCTCGTCCGACAACCGGCCGGACGAGGCGCTGCACGACCTGCGGGCGCTGCTGTTCGCCGGCATCGAGGCCACGGCCTCGACACTCGCCTGGGCCTGCTACGAGTTGGGCCGCCACCCCGACCACCAGGCGGCCATCCGGACCGAGGCCGACGCCGTCCTGGGCACCGACGCCCCGGCCGATGCGGTCCGACCCGACCTGATGCCCCGTACCACCGGCTTCATCAGGGAGGTCACGCGACTGCACGGCATCCCGTTCCTGGTACGCAGACCCCGCCACGCGACGAACGTGGGCGAGCAGCCGGTCCCCGCCGGCGCGCTGGTGACCCTGCCCTTGGGCGCACTGCGTCGTGACCCTGCCCGGTACGCGCGGCCTGAGGAGTTCGACCCGCTGCGCTGGTCGCCCGAGGCCCACCCTCAGCTCTCCCCAGCCGCCCTGCTCCCCTACGGACTCGGCCCACGCTATTGCCCCGGCGCCGCAGCCTCGGAGATCCTGACGCCCGTCGCGCTGGCGAGCCTGGTCCGCTCACGGACACTCCGTACGACGCCGCCCGGCAGGACCATCCGCGTCAGCCTGGAACTCACCCCCATGCCCAAGGGCCTGACCATGCTGGCCACACCCCGCGAGCCACACCCGCCTACTCCTGGCCCGGCACAGGGCGAGCAAGCCGACCCCACCCGCCGGCCCTGAGCACAGGCCAGCCCCTGACGACCAGCACGCTCCCCCGCGCACCGCTCGCCCGCCCCTCGGACGGCCTCACGGCAGGCTCCAGCAGCACGTCGACCGCATGGCCCACGACGCTTGGACCCGGCGCGCACCCCTGCTGCCCCGCGCGTGCGGGGGTGGTCGGGGCACAAATATGGCTCCCGGCAGGCGGTGACGGCGGCGCCCCATTCCTCCTCGTCGAGTATCCGCCCGTCGTTCGGTCTTTTCTGTGGGCGTGAGATCGTCTGGTCGTGACAGAGATGTCGAATGAGCTGGAGGCAGCCTTGGCTCAGGCGTCGTCTCCTTCGTGGACACAACGTGCTCGTGCCGGGCGTGGCCTCGCTTCATTCGCTGATGTTTCCGAGGCCGCAGAAGCATTGGTGGAGCTGCTGCTGGACGTCGAGGACACGGCGGTGACCCGGCAGACGGCAGAGGCTTTGACTCGAGTGGGATCGCTGCCCGCCATGAGGCTTATCGCCATCGCGCTTGCCCAGGCTGACGACCATCGGGCGGACTGGCTGCAGACCGGGGTACATGACGCGCTCGTGGGACCGAGCGGTGCGCCGGACGTCACGGCGGTCTGCGAGAGGCTAGCTCAGGACCCGGAAGAAGCTGTCCGTCGAGGGGCCGCAGATCTCCTGCCATGGGCAGACGACCCAAGGTACTGACCTGCGTCGGCCTTCCCGTGAACTGGTTCATGGAGCCGTCGTCCGGAGGACTCGGGGTTCGCGGAAGGTGCCGCCCCTGAGCTGGCGAATACGACCCTGATGCGTCGGCGTGCGAGACGAAGGCAGTGCGGTGCTTCGGCTGCCCGGGCGGTGCGGCCGGTGGATCCCTTACACGGCTGAGAAGGGAAAGCCGCGGTTGATCGTGCCGGTGTAGCCACGCACGGTCGTGGGCGCAGCCAGCGTCGAGATAATGAGGACTGACGACTTTCGAACGGGGACCGCTGGGAGATATGCCTGTTTCTCAAGAAGTAAGCCAAAACGCACCCCCGGCCACCTAAACCCGCAGGTCACGAACTGTGGTCCCCGCGCGTGCGGGGGTGGTCCACCGGCCGCAACAACCGGGGAGCCACCGTCACGGTGGTCCCCGCGCGTGCGGGGGTGGTCCCGGTAGCAGCCGGCCCCCGCCCAGACCGCCGAGTGGTCCCCGCGCGTGCGGGGGTGGTCCGGGGAACTCCGCTGGCCAGGCGCTGGAGGTGATGTGGTCCCCGCGCGTGCGGGGGTGGTCCCGGCGGTCTTCACCGTCCAGTTGCCCGCCCGCCGTGGTCCCCGCGCGTGCGGGGGTGGTCCCCGGGCCGGGCTCACGGGGATGATCGGCTTCGAGTGGTCCCCGCGCGTGCGGGGGTGGTCCCGTACCGCTGTCCCAGCGCAGCGTCGTCGTCGGGTGGTCCCCGCGCGTGCGGGGGTGCTCCCCCACGTGCACCCGGATCGAGCAGGGCCACTCCTCGCCCCTGTTGGACACCCTGGCCCGTATTTGCCGACGCCATCGGCCTTGAGCTCTCCACGGCTCGTCGGGCAGAGCCCCGGCCACACAGCCAGGGCGCCACCTCACACCGGCAGGGTCCCCGGCGACGGCGGGCTCGGCAACGGTGGCCCGCCCCCATGCCGGCCCTGCTCGATCCGGCGAATCGTCACGCCGTAGACGCCGTACGGGGGAACAGATCGACGCGGCAGGGGTAGTCCCCCTCCGCGCACTCGCCGCAGAGCAGGTCCCGGCCGGTCTCCGTGCATCGGGCCACGGTCACGGGCGCGATCCAGCACGCCTCGCAGGTGCGCACGTCTGTCGTGGACAGGGTGATGGTCCGCTGGCACCGCCCGGGCGGTGCCAGCAGTCGGGTATTGGTTGTAAGCAAGGTGGCGCCTCCGTCCAGGTGGATGGGTGGTGTTCCGCCCCTGTCACTGTTTTCCAGGGAATAGAACAGCCGGGCGGGGATATCAACGCAGGTGCCGGGCCTTGGCCAAACGGTCCTCGCGGGTCTCCTGAAGCCAGATCAGGTCAGCGAGGATGGGGTCCTCGGCCGGGACAGAGCCCTGCTCGGTCGACTCGGTCTGCTCATCGCCGGTGGTGCCCGTCACCGGCGGGCCTCCCGCCACGCCCGCCCCAGCCGGGTAGCAGTCGAGCAGAGGCCTCCGGCCGCCCGACAGGCGGAGCAGGCCGTAGTGTGCCCGAGGAGCGTGCGGTAGGCGCTGTCCGGCTCGGCACGCCCGATCGCCGCCTTCAACATGCCGCTCACTGCGCCGGCTCCGGGCACCCGGGGCACTCGCAGGCAGGGAACCGGTGCGTTTCCTCGGGCTGTTCGAGGGGCACCACCTCGGCCTCCGGGCGCACGACGCTGGTGACCCCGTCGCCGTTCACCTTGTACACCTTGATCGTCATAGCCATAGCTCTCTCCGCGTCGCTTGCGGTATTCGTCGCCATCACAGCGTCGTCCTGCGCACGCAACTGCGGGATGCCCCGCGGGGGTTACCGAGGCGGCAATACACTCGTTGGCGCTCCAGTAAGGCGCCTGCGCGTGCATAGGATCGCAACGGAAGTCAGCCCATGGATGCCACCACCCCCGGCCTGCTCACCTCGGACGTGCTCGACAGAGCAGATGTCCGGGCAGCGCTCATCGAGCACGACTTCGCAGCCGTCTTCACCCTGATCAAGAAGTGGGGCGGCCTCTCCCAGAACCGCATCGCGTCCGCCTGCCAGCTCACCCCCGGCAAGGTGTCCACGATCATCAACGGAAGCCAGCGCGTCACTTCGTTCGACGTTGTCTGCCGGATCGCCGACGGTCTCCGCATCCCGGGCGTCCTGCTCGGGCTCGCACCACGGCCCTGGGAGGGCGAACACCACCCAGCACAGCAGAACCGACCAGAAGCCTCAGGTGACCGGCCCGACACAGACGAGATCCCGTGGCGGCCCGACGCGACCGTGGACCTCGCCGCCCACCTGACCAGGAGTGATCTCTTGATGGACCGAAGGGGCCTCACCCGCTCCCTCGCCGGTGCCGCAGTAACCGGCGCTGCACTCCTCGACAGCCTCGAAGGGTGGCTCGTCCCCGCCGTCAACGTCCCGCGGCAACACCGCCCGGGCCAACTCGGGATGCGAGAAGTCGAGGAACTGGAGACCACCGCACGGGCCTTTCGCCAGTGGGACCACCAGTACGGCGGTGGCCTCCGAAGAAAGGCAGTCCTCGGCCAACTCGCGGAAGTCTCCGGCGCCCTGGACGACCACCAGGCCCCGGCCGTGACGGACCGGCTGTACCGCGTCATGGCGCAGCTGGCCGGCACCGCGGCCACCATGGCTTGGGACTCCGGCCTGCACCGGCGCGCGCAGGACTACTACCGCCTCGCCCTCCGCGCCGCCCACGCCGGAGGCGACGTCGTCTTCGGAGCAAACGTGCTGGCAGGAATGGCGCGGCAAATGCTCTACCGCGACCGGGCCGACGACGCGCTCCAGCTGATCCACCTTGCCCAGGAAGGTGCCCGCGACGTGATCGGCCCCCGGGCCCGCGCCATGCTCCACACCCGCGAAGCCTGGGCCTACGCCGCACAAGGGCGCATCGCCGGATTCCACCGGGCCACGGCCAAGGCGGCCGAGGACCTCGCAAGCGCCGGTACTGACAGCGACGAGCCCTACTGGATCGCCTACTTCGACGAGGCGGAACTCGCGGGGGTCACCGGGGGCCGACTCCTCGACCTCGCCCGCAGCGACCCGTGCCGACACGCTGCCCAGGCAGCAGAGGCCATTCGGACTGCCCTGTCGTCCCGAGGGGCAGAAGCCGGGCGCTCCCACGCGCTCGACCGCATCGGCCTGGCCGAATGTCAGTTCCTCGCCGGAGACGTTCGAGCGGCCGCCACCGAAACGGTCCTGGCCGTGCAGGCCGCGCGAGGCACACAGTCGGGGCGTGTCCGTACTCAGCTTGGGCAGCTGTACCCCTACACCGTGGGACACAGCGCGTCGCGTCCAGTGCGCGAGGCACGCGATAGTATCCGCGACCTGCTGTCGAGCTGAGGAACGGGCGCATGACGACACTTGCCGTGACCGGGCACATGGACCTGACCGACGAGAGCGTGCCCCTGGTACGGGCCGCGCTGCGCGAGCTGCTCGCCCAGTACAGCGAAGACCTGACCGGCGTCTCCTGCATCGCCGCCGGGTCGGACAGCCTCTTCGCGGAAGAAGTCACCGCCATCGGCGGCCGCCTCGTCGCAGTGATCCCCTCCCAGGACTACCGCGCGGCGAGGGTGAAGCCCGACCACGCCGCCGTCTTCGACCGCCTGGTCGAGGCCGCCGTGGACGTTGTGACTCTGCCGCACACAACAGCGAACAGGGCTGCCTATGAGGCAGCGAATGCCGAGCTGTTGCGTCGCGCTGACCGCCTCGTTGCGGTCTGGGACGGCACGCCTCCGTCGGGCAAGGGGGGAGGCACCGCCGACACCGTCGAACAGGCCCAGCAGGCAGGGCTGGCCGTTGACGTGGTCTGGCCCGCTGGTGCCGCTCGTCGCAGGTAGCCCCCGGTACGCACGCAAGCCTCCCGCCGCTGGCCGGCGCGGGGGGTTCCCCGCGCGTGCGGGGGTGGTCCCCCGGACCCGATCCCGAATGCAACCCTCTTGATGTGGTCCTCGCGCGTTCGGGGGTGGTCCGAGCGGTACGCGTCGATCTTCACCGAGGGCTGGGTGGTCCCCGCGCGTGCGGGGGTGTTCCCCGAGCGAGCAGAGACGGGCGGCCTCGGCGTCGGTGGTCCCCGCGCGTGCGGGGGTGTTCCCTCCCTTGCCATAGAGGGGGCTTGCCAGCTCATGTGGTCCCCGCGCGTGCGGGGGTGTTCCGCCCACGGGGCGCACCTCTTCACACCACCAGGCCCCGTGGTCCCCGCGCGTGCGGGGGTGTTCCTCCTGATGAGTGGACTGCATGCCTGGACGTACGGTGGTCCCCGCGCGTGCGGGGGTTCCCAACGGCGTGCACGACACCTTCGGCGGCGACCGGTGGTCCCCGCGCGTGCGGGGGTGGTCCCAGGCCCAGCCGGGCGACGGAAGAGCGGGCCCGGTGGTCCCCGCGCGTGCGGGGGTGCTCCCGGCATCCGCGCCGACCAGGGCCTCGTGGCAGGTTGGTCCCCGCGCGTGCGGGAGTGCTGCGCTCTGGGTTGGTCTTGCTCAGCGGCCTCTGCGCCCGCCAGAGACGGGCAGGCAGGCGGGCGTGCCCGGCGCTTGGGGCTTGGGCTTGGGGCTTGGGGCTTGAGCTTCGGGCGACGAGCTTCGGGGCGGTCTGTTCGCTCTTTCGGGGGTACGCGGGAGGGGCCTGGCCCGAAGCTCGGGTCCCGGGACGCGGGTGTCGGGATGCGAGGTTCGGGGTTCGAGCGCCTTCTTTAACTGGCGGGTGAGATTGGGGGGTTAGGGGAAACCTCCCCTACCTCCCTGACCCGTAACGGCGAGCAAGTATGACTAATCGTGACAGCTTGCGGCGGAGCGTCACGAGTGCTTACGGTTCGAGAACTAAACGACCCCGGAACGGTGTTGGAAGCACCAGGCCGGGGTCTGACCGCAAGATCGTCACCATAGAAAGCCGATCCCGTGGCTACACAGCACACTAGCTCCGCCCTGCCCGCCCCCGCACGCTCCGCCCCGTACCCGATGGCGAAGCCCGGCTACGGCAAACGCTCCACACCCGGCCAACCTGAGCGCACGCCGCACGACTTCGGCGCTCTCCCTGTGCGCGAGCGATACGTCGCCGCCTTCGTCGACCACCTCCCCGAGGGCGCGGCGATGAGCGTCAAGGAGCTGGCCAAGCAACTCCCGCTCTACGGACAGCAAGCCATCAGCAGCGCCCTGACCGCCCTGTCCGTCGCCGGACACCTGCGGCGCGTACGGTGCTCCGTCGGCGCCGGCGACGAGATGCGGTGGGTCTTCCGCACCTTCTGGTCCCGCACCGCCCACGACAACGAGTGGTGGACCACCTACCTCACCACCCAGAACACCAAGCAGGCCGCTGCCCCCGACAGCGCTCCCCCGCCGCCCTGGGTCCCGGACGAGGAACCCCCACCCGCACCGGAGGACCCTGGTACGGAACAGGGCACCGAATCCACCGCCGTACCGCAGCAACGCTCCCCGGTTCAGGCGCCCGACGCAGAGACCGCGCCCCCTGCCCCGGACACGCCTCCCCGCTCCGAAGCCGGTCCCTCCCCCGCCTACCTCGCTCTGGCCCGCCTCGGCCACGAGGACCGGCGCCTGCCCCTCTCCGCCGGCGACTGCGCAGCACTGGAGCCCCTGGCGGCGGAGTGGCTCGCCCGGGGCGTCAGCGTCGACTACCTGATCAGCGCCCTCACCGCAGGACTCCCCGCCCAGGTCGACAGCCCCCTCGGCTTCATCCGCAAACGCCTCACCGACAAGATCCCGCCCCGGATCCCCACCGGGGGCAGCGCCTCACCCGGCGTC
Source organism: Streptomyces cyaneofuscatus (assembly GCF_033109485.1). Taxonomy (NCBI): domain Bacteria; kingdom Bacillati; phylum Actinomycetota; class Actinomycetes; order Kitasatosporales; family Streptomycetaceae; genus Streptomyces; species Streptomyces cyaneofuscatus. The sequence goes on from NZ_CP137002.1 coordinate 3,378,334, forward strand.
CCCGGCTCCGCGCCAGCCCGCCGCATCCTCATGGAGTGCACCGACTGCGGCCGCCCCGGCCAACCGGAAGCCCTCCCCGACGGCCTCTGCCGCCCCTGCCGCACCACCCACCAACCCAACACCGACCAGACCTCCGTCGACCCCAACGATGCCGCCGACATCGAGGCCCGCATGGCCAACCTCCGAGACCTGCTCAGAACCGTCTGAGGTCGGCAGTGACGGATCAGCTCCCGCCCCTCCGCCAGCCAGCAGAACCACTCGGCGTAGTCGTTGTCGGCCTACCTGCTCCAGCTTCTGGTTGGCGAAACGGCCTTGCTGCCCCGGAGGAAGCGGCCGAGCACGCACGGGGAATCGCCGCACGCGGACAGGTCACCGCCGACGTCGTATGCCGTGTCCTGGCCGAACTGCGTGAGGCGCGTTCGTGAAGGTGCGGGTCCTCGACGCCTCCGCGCTCGTGGCGTTCCTCATAGGCCGTGCTGCTCAAGGAGGCTGGTGAGCCGGGTGCGTCCCGGACTTCGGCGTCAAGCAGCGTCGTTCCCCGTACGGGCCGCGCCTCCCGCCTGCGACAGTGCAGCCGCGTGGTGTCCAGCTCGCTGCGTGGCCCCTTGGCGCCTATGCCAGTCTGTGATCGCTATGCGCACACTGACGGATTGCCGTTCCACCCGGAGGACAGAGCCGTGCCCGACCGGCCTGAGATCGTCTGCATCTGTGGCTCCACCCGGTTCGTGAACGAGATGAGCGCGGCCAATCGTGATCTGACCTTCGCGGGTGCCATCGTCCTCGCGCCAGGCGTCTTCCTGCGCGCCGAGGATCGCGAAGCAGGCGGGTCGATCACCGCCGCGCAGAAGACCGCGCTCGACGCCCTCCACCTGCGCAAGATCGACCTGGCCGACCGGGTTCTGGTCGTCAATCCGGGCGGCTATATCGGCGAGTCCACGAGCAGGGAGATCGCGTACGCCCGCGCCACCGGCAAGCCGGTCTCGTTCACCGATCCCTCATGACCGATCCCGGTCACCCCAGGGGCCGTCCGGCAGCAGGGCACCGAGCACGGCAAGCAACTGGGGCGGCTCAACCGGGTCTGGCAGCGAGCTCAGGTCCGACCACTCGATCCAGGCGTACGTGTCCAAGTTGACCTGCTCGTCAGGGAGCAGGCCGGTCCGCACCAGCGATGGTTGCTCGTCGGCGAATCGCGCCGTAAAGAAATGCTCCGTCCCGATGTACCGCTTGCCGTTCCACTGAACATCTCGGTCGACCGGCACAGACCGATCAAGCACCGCAGCCGGATCCAGCCCGGTTTCCTCGGCCAGTTCTCGTCGTGCCGCCGCCAGAGGTGTCTCGCCTGGCTCGATACCGCCACCGGGTGGCTCCCAGAGCCATGTCCCGTCGAACGGGTCACGCCAGCGCAGAAGAAGCAGGCGATGAGCAGCGTCCAGACAGATGACCCGGGCGGCGGGCCGGTGTGTTGTGTCCACCCGTCTGACGCTATGCGGTGGTCAAGAAATCGTTCAGGACCGGGGGTGCGTTGACTGATATCTCAACATGCCTGAGGAGCTGATCGGTTAAGCATGAGGTAGACGCCAGCCGTTGCTGCCGATCTTTAGGATTCGGGCATGGTCACCTCATCCGTTAACTCCGGCTCACGCAGCTTCGTCGATGGCCAGGCACTCGGGATGCTCCTTGCCACCGCCGCGGCCATGGCCGTCATCTGGCTCGCCACCCGGGCCTGGCGGCGCGGCCCGGAGCCAACCGGTGCGGTCGACGCCGAGCAAGCCAGCGCCCTTGCCATACGTCGCGGCAACATCGTCCGCGGTGTACTGCTGGTCGCCGCCGCCGCGGGACTGGTGTGGGTCTTCACCTACAAGGGGTATGGGCCTGCCGCAGAGGCCGCCCCCGTTGGCCGAGAGGCTGTGGCCCAGTCGCCCTCCGCCTCGGCAGGGACTCCGGAGGCCACGCGTGTCATCGACGCCGCCCCGCGCGTCGGTGAGTACCGGCTGCATACCGGCACGGAAGCCGCCGAGTACGAGCAGCTGGCTCCCGGAAGGCCGGAGTCGGGTGAACGATGGTTCTACGACGGCCCTGGGGAGGGGTCCGTGGGCGCTCTGCTCCAGATCAAGGCCGTCAAAAGAGGCACGGGGCTCGACGGGGCCACAGGCTCGAAAGCCATGAGCGACGAACTGCGCGCCTTCTTCACCGGGGCGCGGGCGACCGAGGTCACCGCATTCGAAGCGGGACCCTGGGGTGGCCAGTTGAGTTGCGGCCTGGCGCAGTCAGACGCCGGACGCCACGTCGTGTGCGCTTGGGTCGATTCCCTTACGCGGGGCCAGCTCGGGCTGATGGACGAGGCGAGTCTCTTCGGGGGTGCAGAGATCGCCCTGCAGTTCCGCAGCGCCTCGGAGAAGCGGACCTGAGGGGGCCGGTGAGCACTCGGAAGTGCCCGGGTTTCCTGGGGCTTTGCTGCACGGTGACTGACCTGCGGGGCAATCAGGGGCCTGCCTGACTGGTGGCCTCCTTTCGGAAGAATGACGGGGTGATCGAAGAGACGACCGATGTTGGCGCGGCCATCGCCGGCGAGTTGCAGCTGCTGGACCCCAACGTGCGTGCGTCACGGTCACTCGCCGAGCGGCTGCTCGACCCGGACTTCATCGACGTCGGAGCTTCGGGACGGCGGTGGCGGACGGCCCGCTCATTGAGTCGTCCGGCATGACCGGAGTCGTCCTGGCGCCCGGCCTGGTGCATCTGACCTACGAGACCGTTCTCGGCGGCAACCGGGCCCGCCGGAGCTCGCTTTGGCGCAGGAAGCCTGGCGAGACGGCGTGGCGGATGTACTACCACCAGGCGACGCCCGTTCCAGCTGGGGAGGGGCAGAATGAGTCTTGAGATGCACGGCTTGCGGCGGAGGCCAATCGCACCACAGGGGGGATATGTCCGCTTCTCGAGAAGTGAGTAAAAACAGCCCAACGGCCGCGTAAACCCGCAGGTCGCGAACTGTGGTCCCCGCGCGTGCGGGGGTGGTCCCCTGGGCCTGCCGGTCATCCACCCCGCAGTGCAGTGGTCCCCGCGCGTGCGGGGGTGGTCCCGTGGCCAGCGCCAAGGTGTCCCGGAAGTGCGGGTGGTCCCCGCGCGTGCGGGGGTGGTCCCGCCGGTCCAGGCCGACGAGAAGACGGAGACGCGTGGTCCCCGCGCGTGCGGGGGTGGTCCCAAGACGGTCGCGTCGGCCGGGGCCGGAGGCATGTGGTCCCCGCGCGTGCGGGGGTGGTCCCATCTGGTCCACCGAGGGCCGAGCTGACGGATGGTGGTCCCCGCGCGTGCGGGGGTGGTCCCGCGGCGTCGGTCAGGTCGTAGTGGACGTGGGCGTGGTCCCCGCGCGTGCGGAGGTGGTCCCGTCCCGCTCGCGGTCGGGGACCTCGGCGGCATGTGGTCCCCGCGCGTGCGGGGGTGGTCCCCGGAGGGAAGCGTGATCCCGCCGCGCTGGTACGCGGTCCCCGCGCGTGCGGGGGTGGTCCCAGAGCTCGGAAGGCGAGCGAGAAGGGCTGGCGGTGGTCCCCGCGCGTGCGGAGGTGGTCCCATCTTGGCGGCGTAGGTGGGCTGCATGATCTGGTGGTCCCCGCGCGTGCGGGGGTGTTCCCTACGTGAAGGCCACCTGCGGGTGCAGCCCGGCGTGGTCCCCGCGCGTGCGGGGGTGTTCCCTTGTCGATGCCCTCCTTGGTGAAAAGGTTCGGGTGGTCCCCGCACATGCGGGGTTGCTTCTCCGCCTGTGGCGCCCACGCCCTCGTCAAATACAACTAGGGCACGGTCTTCGCCACGAAGCAGGTCACGGTGGCGATCGAAGGTACGTGCGCCAGGGCCCGTGACGCGGGTGGGCCCGTCTGCGCACTCGGGGGGGAAGGGCAGGGCGTATGCGGAACGCGGCGTCGGTGGCGGTGAGGAAAGCGGAGGAAGGGGCAGGAGCGGTCGGCTCCTTGGGTCCTCGTGCTGCCTCGGGATCAGCGATATCGGGCTTGGCCGGTCCAGGCTCGCGGGCTCCGTGGCGACCGGGCGGCGTGGGCAAGGTGCTTCTCTCCCTGCTCGTCGTCGCCTCGTTGGGCGGGTGCTCGGGTCAGCAGGGCAACAGGTGCACCCTCATCGGCATGGACTCGGGCGTCTCCGTCGTCTGGCGGCCGGCCGACTTCAAGGGGTCCGGCGGAGCGACCATCCGGGTCTGTGTGGACGGATCCTGCGACGAGCGCGCGTCCGGCGACCCCAGCGATCCGATCGGGATGGCGTCGGTGCGGCTTCCGCAGGACATCGGGGGCAAGACGCTGCCGGTCGAGCTGACCGTGACCCCGGTGAAGGGCGGCGGCGTGGTCACGGACACCGCGCAGGCCAAGCTGACCGAGGAACGGCCCAACGGGCCGAACTGCGAACCCGTGGCCTGGGTCGCCTCCTTCCGTGCCGACCCGGTCAAGGGGCTCGTCTCGGCGGAGGGCTTCTCCCTCCAGGGGAATCAGCCGTAGTCGTACGGCAGCATGCTCACGGACCCGGCGGTACCGCCCCCGTCCGCAGGCCCAGGCGGTCGTGCGGGTCCGCGATCTCCGTCGGGTGGGCGGCCAGCAGGCGGCCCGCCACCGGGAGGGGCATGCGGATCACCACCGGGGTCGGGAGGGTCAGGTCGCGTTGCGCCACCTGGGTGTTGGACGTGCGTACGCGGTCCGTCACGCGGGCCACCACCCGTACGTCCAGGGTGAATTGGATCAGGACCGAGGCGAATTTCGGCTTGTGCAGCGGCATCGAGCCCGCCGCGTTCGTTGCCGCGCCGGTGGCCGAGCCCGAGCCGCCCGTGTTGCCCATCAGCTGGTTGAGGCGGAACTCGTCGGCGTTGAGGACTCCGGCGCCCACGAGGCCTCGGGCCTGTCTGCTCTGTTCGGCCGCGCTCTGGCCGTCCGTCTGGGTGGGGCGAGAGGCGCCCAGGTCGCTCTGGGCCGCCGTTTCGAACGTCATCTTGTCTCCGGTTCCCAGGACCCGGCCCGCTCGTAGCCGTGCGTGCACCGAGGCCTGTAGGTCCTGGCCCTTCGCCCCGCTCGCGTGCACCGGGGGCAGCTCCGCGCCGGCGTTGGTGAGCAGGGGCAGGGCCGCGATCAGCCACTCGGTGGAGACCGCCTCGCCCAGCGTGTACGCGGCGGCCTGGCCCTTCTCGCGGAAGCGGTCGCCGCCGCCTGCCGCTCGTATCGTCGCGTTCACCAACTCCCTTACGCGTGCGGCACCCTGGAAGCCGTTCGCCTGGGCCTCCATCGGGAGCGGGACTCCGGCCGCACGCCATGTGCCCAGCCCCGCCTGGCCGCTGGTCGGGGCGCCCGGGGCGGGGCGTGGGGCGCGGCGTGGGGTGGTCACCCGGCGCAGGGCTGTCAGGTCGCTCTCCAGGATGCGGTGGACGAGTGACGTGCGGCCCGAGCCCGCCATCGCCAAGCGGCGTTCCCCCTGGTGGAGTTCGAGGCTCGCCACGATCGGCACCCGTACCTTCGCCGACTTCGCCGTCTTCGCCTCCGCCACCGTCTTCATGCCCAGCTGGCCGCGTGCCGCCCCGCCCCTGCGGCGTCCGGATCCCGACCCGAGGCCGAGGCCGGCCGCCCCGCCGACGCTCTTCAACTGGCCCACCCCGCCCTCCGGTTTGCCGGAGCCCGCGAGGATGCCCTCCACTCCGGTGCTCTCGCCCTCGTCGTGCGAGGTGGCCTCCTGGGCGGCCGCCGAGGTGATGTACTCCATGTCCCGGCCGTCGTCCGCCGCGCCCTCCCGGACTCCGTCGCCGCTGCGGACCACCTTGAACACCGCCCAGTACGGCGTCCTCCGGCCGTCCAGCAGCTCCACCGTGACCCCGCCGTCCATGGCGCTCGCCAGCAGGCCGGCCGAGCCGTCCCGGTCCAGGACCCGCAGTAGGCGCTGCACGTTGTCGTTACGGTCCCGGAGCTGCTGGCGGGGCAGGAGATCGTCGGCCAGGTCCTGGCGGCCGGTGGCCGCGAGATTGCCGCGCAGGCCGTCCAGCAGGGGGACGAAGTCCGGCAGGTCCTCGATCATGCCGAAGCCCAGCGGGAGGTCGCGGGAGAGTCCCGGGCCCGGGCGGGAAGCCCCACCACCGGTGGCGCCGACACCATCCCTCGCCGGGGTCTGCGTGCCGCCTCCCGAGCCCTCCGCCCGGCTGGTCGTGGGCCCGTTCTCCGGCCGCGGCCTCTCCAGCTTCAGCGCCTTCCGCGCCGACTCCGGCAGGTCCACCCCCGCCGACCGCAACTGCTCCGCCGTCAGCCACACCGCCGCCGCGCCCGGCAGGGTCCGGGCCGAGCCCGCCACGTACGGGCCGCCGCCCGTCACCTTGACCTCCGCCACCATCGTGACCAGCAGATCGCACCGGACCAGGTACAGCGGGGCCTTCTTCGGTGTGTGGGCGTTGCGCTCCACCGTTCCCGAGACCGTGGCCGCCTCCGTGTCGCCCGTACTCGTCGACCACGACGCCGACAGGCCCTCGCCCACCCGCCATTCCGGGCCGTTCTGTACGAGGGTGGCCCCGGCCTGGACCGTGGTGGAGGTGCCCTCCCCCTGCTGTACGCCCGCCTGGTGGCCGCCCAGGATGAACGTCTCCGTGCCGGGGCCCGACGCCTCGTGCACCAACTGGGGTGAGGAGAGAGCCAGTCGGGTGCCTACGGCTCCGTTCAAGGCCGCCAGGCGGCGCGGGTAGCGCAGGTTCTTCACCACCCAGCCCGACGATGCCGCCTGCCGCAGCGACGCCGTGATCGCTCGCGGGCTGAACCGCTCCTCCACCGCCAGCCTCGGCGCCAGACCTTCCGTCCCCAGCGCCTCGTCCCGGCGGCCCGCCTCGCCCCGCGCGGCGGCCCGGGACAGCAGCGCCAGGGCGAGGTCGCGCACCGGCTGCCCGTCGCCGATCGTCTCCACCAGCTGCCAGTCCCGTACCAGTTGACCGGCGGTCGGGTCGGGGGCAGGGGCCAGACCAGCCAGGTCGCCTATGCCCGCCGCGCCCGTCACCGGACGCTCCGGGCCGGGGGCCTGGTCGGCGCCCGCGTCCAGCCGCGCCTTCTCGTCCGGGCCGACGGTGAACTCGGACGGCGTCAGCAGCCGTACGTCCTGCTCCTCCATGTGCAGCCCGGACAGCAGCCTGGCCTCCGGCGCGTCCCGGCCCGGGCCTCCCGGGGTGACCGCACGGGCCAGCTTGCGCTGCCGCGAGGTCATGGTGACGTCCACGTTCAGCCGCAGCGCCGCCCCGAACGCGCTCGCCTTGTCGGAGCCGTTGGTGAGGACGTCGGTACGGGTCGTGGGGCCGGCCTGGTTACGGCGCGTGCCGGATCTCTGCCGCTCGTAACGGGCCTGGCCGGTCAGGACGCCCGGGATCAGCCGTGCCTGGGCCAGCACCATGCCGCCGATCGAGCGCGAACTGCTGCGGCCCGTCTGCGCGTTGGCCGACACCCCCGCATGAGCGCGTACCAACCAGTCGTCTATCTCACCCAGATGGTGCGCCTCGCCCATCGTTCCGTGCACCCGCAGCTGTACGTCGTGGGCGTGCATCGCGGTCTTGCGGCGCAGCCGGACCCGGATGCCCGTGGACAACAACTGGTCTTTGTTCACCCGCAGGTTGGCCTCGGAGAGGGCGGCCATCAGCTCGCGGTCGTTGGCGCGCTGCGCCTCGGCCTCCTCGCGGCTGAGGTCGGCGGGCGGAGGCGTGGCGCCGAAGGCGGGCAGGTAGCCGGTCAGTCGGGGGTCGGTGGCGAACAGCTCCCGTACGGCCTTCATCATGGGAGCCGTGTCAAGGCGGCCCAGCGTCACGCTCGAACCCGTCGCGCCGAAGGGCAGGTAGCGTTCCTCCGCCCCGGCCTCCGGCTGCTTGATGAACTCGCCCGCCTCCACCCCCGGCGGCAGCGGCAGCCCCAACTCCTGCGCCTCGTCCGCCCGCAAGCTGATCCAGACCCGCAGCGCGTGCGTGGCCACCCGTGCCTCCGGGCGCAGGATCGCCCGGACCGACCGGGGCCCTGTGCCCTCCACGGTGAACTGCACCGTCCCCCGGTACAGCACCTTCTCGCCCCGCACCTCCGCCCCCTGCCGGCTGGAGACGGTCTGCTCGTTCACGCTGAACCGGGCCTTGCGGGCCGCGGCCACCGGCATCGCCGTGGCCCGCACCACCGCCGCGTTGGCCGCGGCCCCGACACCGATCGCCGGGCCGATCCCGCCCGCGACGGAGCGTCCCTTGCCCGCCGACTCGGTGGCCGTGTGCTGCGCCTGCTGGTGGGTACGCAGCTGGGTCTTCCCGGTGCCCCACGCGGGGGTCAGTCCGGTGACGACGGCCCGCATGCGGTAACTGCCCGCGCTACTACCGTCCTTGGAGTACAGGTCGTCCCCGGTGACGCCGTCGCCGCCCAGCAGCCGGGGCAGGTCCTCCAGCACGGTCGGGGTGGCCGTCGCCTCGTACAGCCGGGAGCGGCCGGGGGCGCCGGGCGCGGTCACCGAGGGGTGCAGTACGGAGGCGACCGCGTCGAACAACCCGCCGCCGCCCTCGTGCGGCCCTGCGGTGTCGGAGACGGCGAGCGGGGCCAGCGAGTCCGCCAGTGCGACCCGCCGGGCCAGGTCGGCGTCCACCGGTCTCTCCTGCCCCCCGGTGCCGGAGGAGGGCAGGGGTTCGGTGCCCGCCGGGATCAGGTGCTCGGTGGGCACCCGCTGGGTGAGGCCTCCCGTCCCCCGGAAGACCTGCTCGTCCCCGCCCTCCTGGCGCCGTACCCGTACGACGTACACCACCCGGCGCGCCACCTCCACCGAGCCCGAGTCGCTGCGCAGCACGCGGGGTTCGGCCACCCCGCGCTGGGAGCGGGAGTCCCGCGAGGACTGCCAGGGCTGTACGCCCCCCGTCGCCGCGGCACCCAGCCACAGCCCGGGAGCGACCGGGGCGAGCCCGAACGCCGTGCCGCCCGCGCCCGTGCTGGAGGAGTTGCCGACCGTGCTGCTCGCGGTGGTCCCGCTGTTGTGCTGGACGTCGACCTTGGTGTCCTTGCCCTCGGCGTCGTCCACTGCGGCGAGCGGCGCGCCGCCCGGGTCCGGCGGGGCGATCGCGAGGGTGGCGGCCGGGTGGAACGTGGGCGGCCGGTCGTCGGGCGCGGGCTCGATGCTCACCGTGACGTCGAACCCGTCACCACCTGGTCCGCCTTGCCCTTCCCGTCCGCCCTGCCCCTCCCGTCCGCCCTGTCCTCTCTCCGCGCCCTCCACCGCGAACGCGCGCCCCCGGCCGAAGAACGACTCCGGGCGCCCGGCCAGTTCGGCCGCGATCCCCGCCACCGTGCCTCCGCCGTGCCCGACCACGGCCGCGACCGCGCTGCCCACGAACTCCTGCCCGGTCAGCCCGTACGCCGTCGAGAGCCCGCCCGCCTCCAACTCCATCAGGTACGGGGGCAGGACGAGCCCCTGTTCGGCGCGCTCGTCGATGGCGGGAAGCCGGTTCGCGGGGCGCTTCCCACGGCGCACCGCCCGCGCCGTGGCCTCGTTGCCCAGCGTCTGCTGCATACCCTGGAGGGAGCCGGGGCCGCCCCTGAGGGCCCCCCGCCCGGCCGGGCGGAGCACCGACATGCGGGCGGCCTCCCCGGCTTCTTGGGACGCCCCCCTCGCACGCGCGCTCGCGCCGTCGCTCCCTGACCCCCGCTGCTGCCTGCGCACAGCGTCAACGTAGCCAGCGGCCGAGCCCTCCACGCCCGATCCGAGGGCCTCGCGGCCATTCGCCGCCGACTCCACATCCGTACGTCAGCTGCCGTACATCCGAACGTCCGTGCCCAGACCGGTCGGCCTCACCCCAGCCCCTCCTCCACCAGCGCCGCCCACTGCGCCACCACCCGCGCGCGCCGGGCGGTGTCGTCGGTGAGGAGGTTGGCGAGGCCCAGGCCGCGTGCCATGTCCAGCAGCCCCTGGACCGTCTCGCGGGCGCCGGGGCGGGACTCGTCGGCGCCCAGGAGTTCGACGGCGATGCGGTGGGTCTCGCGGCCCACCCGCGCCTCCAGCTCCGTCACGCGCGGCCGCAACTGGTCCTCGTTCGACGCGGCGACCCACAGCTGGAGCGCGGCCCGGAACAGCGGGCCCGTGTACAGGTCCACCAGCGCCGCGACCACCTCCGCCCGCCCCTGCACGGGGAGCGCGCGCAGAGCGGCCGAGCGCTCCTCGGCCACGTACTCCACCGCCCCCGTGAACAGGTCCTCGCGGGTCGGGAAGTGGTGCTGGGCCGCGCCCCGCGAGACCCCGGCCCGCTCGGCGACGACGGAGACGGTGGAGCCCGCCCAGCCGTGTTCGGCCAGGCAGGCCACCGCCGCCTCCAGGAGCCGCTGCCGGGTCGCCCGGCTGCGGTCCTGCTTCGGCGCGTGCGCAGCCCGAGAAACGGAGGAGGAAGAGGTCACCGCACCCATGCCGGGTCCCGTCGTTCGAGGAAGGCCGTCATCCCCTCCCTCGCCTCGTCGGAGGCGAACAACGCGGCGGATCGGGCGATGAGGTCTTCGGCGTACTGGTCGAAGCTCCTCAGCACCGTAGCCGTGACCAGCTCCTTCGATGCGGCCAGCCCCTGCGGTGACGCCCGCCGCAGCCCGTCCAGGACCGGGGCGAGGGCCTTGTCCAGGTCCACATCACCGGCGGCCACCGTGATGAGCCCGATCCGCGCCGCCTCCGCCGCGTCGAACCGCTCCCCCGTGAGGTAGTAGCGGTTCGCCGCCGTACGGTCCACGCGCGGCAGCAGCGTCAGCGAGATGACCGCCGGGGCCAGCCCCAGCCGCGACTCCGTGAGCGCGAAGGACGACGCCTCGCCCGCCACCGCGATGTCGCACGCGGCCAGCAGGCCGAGGCCTCCGGCCCGGACATGCCCGTCGACCCGGGCCACCACCGGCTTCGGCAGCGCCACGATGTCCCGCATCAGGCCCACGAACGCCTCCGGGTCCGGCGGCGCCTTCAGATCCGCCCCCGCGCAGAACGTCGACCCGGTGTGGGCCAGCACCACCGCCCGTACGGTGTCGTCGGCGGCGCAGGCCGTCAAGGAATCCCGCAACTCCGCCACCAGCTGCGCCGAGAGCGCGTTGCGGTTGGCCGGGGAGTCCAGGGTCAGGGTGGCGATGCCCCGTTCCCGGGATGTGGCGATCAGCGTCACTGTTCCTCCGCCCGTGCGATCAGGGTCACTGTTCCTCCGTCTTCTCCGTCTTCTCCCGGTCGCGCAGCTCGCGCCGGAGGATCTTGCCGGACGCCGCCCGGGGTACGGCCCCGATGAACTCGGCCTGCCGCACCTTCTTGTACGGGGAGACCCGCTCGGCGACGTACGCCATCACGTCGTCCTCCGTCAGCCCCTCCGCCGCCGGGCCCCGGACCAGGAACGCCTTCGGGACCTCGTTGCCCTCGGCGTCGTACACCCCGATCACCGCCGCGTCCGCCACCTGCTCATGGGTCAGCAGCAGAGCCTCCAGCTCGGCGGGCGCCACCTGGTACCCCTTGTACTTGATCAGCTCCTTGACCCGGTCGACGACGTACAGCCAGCCGTCCTCGTCGGTCCGGCCGACGTCCCCCGTGTGCACCCACCCGTCCGCGTCGATCATGTCGGCGGTGGCGTCCGGGCGGCCCAGGTAGCCCTTCATCACCTGCGGCCCGCGGATCAGGATCTCGCCGTCGGTCCCCGGCTCCGCGTCCCGCGCCGGGTCCTCCAGCGACACGATCCGCATCTCGGTGTTGGGCAGCAGCTTGCCCACCGTGCCCGGCGGCGGCTGCTCCACGGAGAGCGGCACCACATGCGTCCCCGGCGACAGCTCCGTCATCCCGTACGCCTGCCGTACCAGCGGCAGCCCCAGCCGGGTCGAACACGCCTCCGCCAGCTCGGCGTCGAGCGGGGCGGCGGCGCTGACGATGTACCGCAGCGACGACAGGTCGTACTCCCCCACCAGCGGGTGCTTCGCCAGCGCCAGCACGATCGGCGGGGCCACGTACAGGCCGGTGATGCGGTGGGTCTGGATGGCCTCCAGGAACTGCGCCAGGTCGAAGCGGGGGAGGACGACGACGGTGGAGCCGCAGCGGAGGGGCGCGTTCATGAGGGCGGTGAGGCCGTAGATGTGGAAAAAGGGCAATACCGCGAGAATGCGGTCGCCCTCCCCCATCGGGATGAACGGTTTCAGCTGCTCCAGATTCGTCCCGATCGACCGGTGCGTCAGCATCACGCCCTTGGGCGTGCCCGTCGTGCCGGAGCTGTACGGGAGCGCCGCCACGTCCTCGCCGGGGTCGATGGCGACGGACGGTTCGGGGGCGGTGGAGGAGAGCATGTCCAGGATGGAGGTGTGGCCCTCCGAGGCCGGCGCCTGGTCGCAGACGTAGATCTCCTGGACGCCGCCGGTCAGTTCGGCCGCCCGGCGGGCCGTCTCCAGGAGCGGGGAGACGGTGACGATCCACTTCGCGCCGCTGTCGGCCAGTTGCTTGGCGAACTCCTCGGCCGTCGCGAGCGGGTGGACCGTCGTGACGGAGGCGCCGGCGCGGGTCGCGCCGTAGAAGACCGCCGGGTACGCGATGGTGTTCGGGCTGTGCAGGGCGAGCACATCGCCCTTCCTGAGCCCGGCCTCGGCAAGGGCGGCGGCGATCCGCCGGTGGAAGCCGTCGAGTTGGGCATACGTGAGGGACATGCCGTTCGTCCCGTCGATCAGGGCGACCGTGTCACCGAACCCGGCCGCCTCGCCGAGGACCGCTTCGTGGATGGGTACGTCGAGGGCCGGTACGTCTGTGTACTCGCTGCGGAACACCATGGCAGTCAACCCCTGTCGTCGCGGTGGCCCGCGCCGCCCGGGCGGGACGGACGCGGGGACGCCGTGCGGGTGTGGAGAGTCAGAATCGCCCCTGCGGGTGGGAAAGGGGGAGAGGTCGGACGGGCTTCCTTCCCTACGGGCTCCAGTACGACCTCTACGGGCTCCAGTACGACCCCTGCGGGCTCTAGTACGACTTCGGCAGGCCCAGGGACTGGTGCGAGACGTAGTTCAGGATCATCTCCCGGCTGACCGGCGCGATCCGGGCCACCCGGGACGCGGTGATCAGGGAGGCGAGCCCGTATTCGCGGGTCAGGCCGTTGCCGCCGAGGGTGTGCACCGCCTGGTCGACGGCCTTCACGCAGGCCTCGCCGGCCGCGTACTTCGCCATGTTCGCCGCCTCGCCCGCCCCGATGTCGTCGCCGTCGTCGTAGAGCCGGGCGGCCTTCTGCATCATCAGCCGCGACAGCTCCAGGTCGATGTGCGCGGTGGCGAGCGGGTGGGCAATGGCCTGGTGGGCGCCGATCGGGGCCTTCCAGACCTGACGCGTACGGGCGTACTCGACGGCCTTGCCGAGCGCGAACCGGCCCATCCCGATGCCGAACGCGGCCGTCATGATCCGCTCGGGGTTCAGCCCGGCGAAGAGCTGGAGCAGACCCGCGTCCTCGTCGCCGACCAGCGCGTCGGCGGGCAGCCGTACGTCGTCGAGGACCAGCTCGAACTGCTTCTCGGGGGCGTGGAGTTCCATGTCGATCTGGTTCCGGCCGAAGCCCTCGGCGTCGCGCGGGACGATGAAGAGGCAGGGCTTGAGCTTGCCGGACCGGGCGTCCTCCGTGCGGCCGACGATCAACGTGGCGTCGGCTATGTCCACACCCGACACGAAGACCTTGCGGCCGGTGAGGACCCAGTCGGCGTCCGGTCCCGTGCCGTCGCGGCGGGCGGTGGTGGTGATGCGGTGGGAGTTGGAGCCGGCGTCCGGTTCGGTGATCCCGAAGGCCATGGTGAGGGTGCCGTCGGCGAGGCCCGGCAGCCACTTCCGCTTCTGTTCGTCGGTGCCGAAGCGAGCGATGACCGTGCCGCAGATCGCGGGCGACACGATCATCATGAGGAGCGGTGAGCCGGCAGCCCCCAACTCCTCCAATACGATGGAGAGTTCGGCCATGCCGCCGCCCCCGCCTCCGTACTCCTCGGGCAGGTTCACCCCGAGGTAGCCGAGCTTCGCCGCCTCCGCCCACAGCTCGTCGGTGTGGGAGCCCTCGCGGATGACGGTGGTCATGTAGTCGCGCCCGTAGCGCTTTCCGAGGGCGGCGACGGCGGCGCGGAGCGCCTGGTGCTCTTCGGTTTCGAGGACGGCGGTACGGACGGTGCTCATGCGGTCTCCTCCGGTACGGATGCGGGTACGGGGGTGGCGTCCAGGTCCTCCTGGACCACGGCGAGCAGGGCACCCACCTCGACCTGGTCGCCGGGGGCGGCGTGCAGGGCGGTGAGGGTGCCGGAGGCGGGGGCGAGGATGCGGTGCTCCATCTTCATCGCCTCCAGCCAGATCAACGGCTGCCCCGCCTCGACCGCGGCCCCGGCCGTCAGGCCCTCCGCGAGGCGGACGACGGTGCCGGGCATGGGGGCGAGGAGGGAGCCGGGGTCGGTCTGGGTTGCGGGGTCGGTGAAGCGGGGCAGGGCGGTGAAGGTGTACGAGGCTCCGGCGGTGTCCACGTAGAGGCGGTCGCGGTCGCGCCTCAGATGGAAGTGCCGGGTCAAGCCGTCGAGTTCGAGGGTGACCCGGTCCGGGGTGGCGGTCAGGACCCGGATGCCGGGGGCGTCGTACGGTTCCGGGGTGCCGGTGCGCGGGGTGCGGTAGGCGATCTCGTGCTCGGTGCCGTCCGGTTCGCTGCGGTAGCGCTTGAGCTGGGGCTGCGAGGGGACGTTGCGCCAGGCGCCGAAGCGGGTCGGAGTGGGAGTGGGGGTGGGGCCTGGGGTGGTCGTGGCGCGTACGGCTTCCGCGAGGGCGGCGGCGAGCGCGGCGGTGGCGGGGTCACCGGCTCCGGGGGTGGTCAGGTCGGCCAGGTGCCGGTCGTAGAAGCCGGTGTCGAGGCGGGCCGCCACGAAGTCCGGGTGGCGCAACGACCGTACGAGCAAGGCACGGTTGGTGACCGGGCCGTGGATACGGGCGCGCTCCAGGGCTCCGGTAAGCAGCCGTACCGCCTCGGTGCGGGTCGGGGCGTGGGCGATGACCTTGGCGAGCATCGGGTCGTAGTGGACGCCGATGGTGTCGCCGCCGACGTATCCCGTGTCCAGGCGCAGGCCAGGCCCCTCCGGCACCTCCAGCGTGAGCAGTGCTCCGGTCTGCGGCTGCCAGTCACGCGCGGGGTCCTCGGCGTAGAGCCGGGCCTCGACGGCGTGGCCCGACGCCGACGGGGGCGCCGGGGCGGGCAGCGGCTCCCCCTCCGCCACCCGCAGTTGCAGCGCGACCAGGTCCACCCCGAACACGGCCTCCGTCACCGGGTGTTCGACCTGGAGGCGGGTGTTCATCTCCAGGAAGTACGGCCGCCCCTCCGCCGAGACCAGGAACTCCACGGTCCCCGCGCCCCGGTACCCGACCGCCCGCGCCGCCGCCACCGCCGCGTCGTGCAGCCGGGTGCGCAGGCCCTCCTCCAGGCCGGGCGCCGGGGCCTCCTCGATGACCTTCTGATGGCGGCGCTGGAGCGAGCAGTCCCGGGTTCCGAGCGCCCACACGGTGTCGTACGCGTCCGCCATGACCTGGACCTCGACGTGCCGGCCCCGCTCCACGTACGGCTCGGCGAACACCTCGCCGTCCCCGAAGGCGGACGCGGCTTCGGCAGCGGCGGCCAGCAACTCGCCCGGCAGGGACGCAAGTTCGCGGACGATGCGCATACCGCGACCGCCCCCGCCCGACGCGGCCTTCAGCAGCAACGGCAGGTCGGCGGCGCCCGCCGTCGCCGGGTCCACCGGGGCCAGCAGCGGCACCCCGGCCCCCGCCATCAGCTCCTTGGCCCGGGTCTTGGACGCCATCAGCTCGATGGCCTTGACCGGCGGGCCCACCCACGTCAGCCCCGCGTCCTGCACGGCGGCAGCGAACGCGGCGTTCTCGGAGAGGAAGCCGTAGCCGGGGTGCACGGCGTCCACCCCGGCGGCCAGCGCGGCGGCCACCACGAGGTCACCGCGCAGATAGGTGTCGGCGGGGGCGGAGCCCGGCAGGCGTACGGCGAGGTCGGCCTCGCGTACGTGGAGGGCGTCGGCGTCCGCGTCGGAGTACACGGCGACCGTGGTGATGCCCAGGTCACGGCAGGTGCGGAAGATCCGGCAGGCGATCTCGCCCCGGTTGGCGACGAGCAGCGTGGCAATGGTCATCTGGGCCTCACATCCGGAAGACGCCGAAGCCGCCACGGGCGCCCTCGACCGGTGCGGTGTGGATCGCGGACAGGCACATCCCGAGCACGGTCCGGGTGTCGCGCGGGTCGATCACCCCGTCGTCGTACAGCCGCCCGGACAGGAACATCGGCAGCGACTCCGCCTCGATCTGCTGCTCCACCATCGCGCGCAGCCCGGCGTCGGCCTCGTCGTCGTACGGCATCCCCTTCGCGGCGG
Organism: Streptomyces cyaneofuscatus; assembly: GCF_033109485.1. Lineage (NCBI taxonomy): Bacteria > Bacillati > Actinomycetota > Actinomycetes > Kitasatosporales > Streptomycetaceae > Streptomyces > Streptomyces cyaneofuscatus. Next base: position 3,394,701 of record NZ_CP137002.1, read on the forward strand.
CCGACGCGCGGGCCACGATGGAGAGGACCCCCGCGAGCTGCTGCGGCCCCATGACGGCGGACTTGCTGCTCGGCCAGGCGAAGAGGAAGCGCGGATCGTAGGCGCGCCCGCACATCCCGTAGTGCCCGGCCCCGTACGAGGCGCCCATGAGGACCGACAGATGCGGGACCCGGGAGTTGGCGACGGCGTTGATCATCATCGCGCCGTGCTTGATGATGCCGCCCTGCTCGTACTCCTTGCCGACCATGTAGCCGGTGGTGTTGTGGAGGAAGAGCAGCGGAATGTCCCGCTGATTGGCCAGTTGGATGAACTGGGCGGCCTTCTGCGACTCCTCGCTGAACAGCACGCCCTGCGCGTTGGCGAGGATCCCCACCGGATACCCGTGCAGCCGCGCCCACCCCGTGACCAGGCTCGTCCCGTACAGCGGCTTGAACGCGTCGAAGTCCGAGCCGTCGACCAGCCGGGCGATCACCTCGCGCGGGTCGAAGGGCACCTTCAGGTCGCCCGGCACGATCCCGAGCAGCTCGTCCTCGTCGTACTTCGGCGGCTCGGCGGGGCCCGGATCGGCGTACGCCTTGCGCCAGTTGAAGCGGGCGACGATGCGCCGGGCCTGCCGGATCGCGTCCTGCTCGTCGACGGCGAAGTGGTCGGCGAGGCCCGACGTACGGGCGTGCATCTCGGCCCCGCCGAGGGACTCGTCGTCGCTCTCCTCGCCGGTCGCCATCTTCACCAGGGGCGGTCCGCCGAGGAAGACCTTGGACCGTTCCCGGATCATCACGGCGTGGTCGGACATCCCGGGGACGTACGCGCCTCCGGCGGTCGAGTTGCCGAACACCACGGCCACGGTGGGGATTCCGGCCGCCGAGAGCCGGGTGATGTCCCGGAAGAGCGCCCCGCCCGGGATGAAGATCTCCTTCTGGGAGGGCAGATCGGCGCCGCCCGACTCGACCAGGCTGATGCACGGGAGCCGGTTGGCGAAGGCGATCTCGTTGGCGCGCAGGGCCTTCTTCAGCGTCCACGGGTTCGAGGCCCCGCCGCGTACGGTCGGGTCGTTGGCGGTGATCAGGCACTCGACGCCCTCCACCACCCCGATGCCCGTGATGAGCGAGGCGCCCACCGCGTAGTCGCTGCCCCAGGCGGCCAGCGGCGACAGCTCCAGGAACGGGGTGTCGGGGTCGACCAGCAGCTCGATCCGCTCCCGCGCCGGGAGCTTGCCGCGCCCCCGGTGCCGGGCCACGTACTTCTCGCCGCCGCCCACGAGCGCCTTGGCGTGCTCGGCCTCCAGCTCGGTGAGCTTGGCGAGCAGGGTGGCTCGATTCGCCGCGTATTCGGGGCTGCTGGTGTCGAGCCCGGTGGGCAGGACGGTCATACGGACACCTCCGGTCCATCGATGCCTTCGAGCAGGGCCACGGGGATCGGCAGCCGACGCGACCGAAGCCACTCCCCCACCGCCTTGGCCTGCGGGTCGAACCGGGCCTGCGCGGCGACGCCCTCCCCGAGGAGGCCGTGGACGGTGAAGTTCAGGGCGCGCAGGTTGGGCAGGACATGGCGTACGACGGTCAGTTCGGCGGTCTCCGGGAGGAGTTGGCGGAACCGCTCGACGGTCAGCTCGTGGGCCAGCCACCGCCAGGCGTCGTCATCGCGCACCCAGACACCCACGTTGGCGTCGCCCCCCTTGTCACCGCTGCGGGCGCCCGCGATGAGCCCGAGGGGGGCGTTGCGGGTGGGGCCGGAGGGGTACGGGGCGGGGAGCGGCGGTTCGTCGACGTCCGCCAACTCGCGCGTCATCGAAGGGTGTTCTGCGATCTCCCGGCGGCCGTCCGGCAGTACGGCTGTGTGCTCGACCTCCCCGGCCGGTACGTGGACCGCCTCGAAGACCCCGTAAGGCGCGCCCTTTCCGGGTGGGGCGGTGACGTGGAAGCCCGGGTAGCTGCCGAGGGCCAGTTCGACGGCGGCCCCGGAGACGGCCCGGCCCACCGCTTCGGCGTCCTGGTCGCGGACGACGAGCCGGAGCAGGGCGCTGGCCCGCTCCTCGGTGTCGGCGTCGGGGTGGTCGGTGCGGGCCAGCTCCCAGCGGACATCTGCGGGCGGGCGGGCGCCGCCCCGCTCCAGCGCGTCGGCGAACTGCTCCTTCACGAGCACCGCCTTGGCCTCGATGCCCAGGCCCGTGAGGACGAACACCACCTCGTTGCGCCAACCGCCGATCCGGGTGAGCCCGGCCTTGAGCGTGGGCGGCGGGGCCTCGCCGCGTACCCCGTCGATACGGACCCGGTCCGGGCCGTCGGGCGTGAGCCGTACGGTGTCGAGGCGGGCGGTGACGTCGGGGCCGGCGTACCGGGCTCCCCCGGTCTCGTACAGGAGCTGGGCGGTGACCGTCCCGAGGTCGACGACGCCCCCCGTACCGTCGTGCTTGGTGATCACGGAGGACCCGTCGGCGCGTATCTCGGCGAGGGGGAAGCCGGGGCGGCGCACGTCGTGCTCCCCGAAGAAGGCGTAGTTCCCGCCGGTCGCCTGCGTACCGCACTCCAGCACATGCCCGGCGACCACGGCCCCCGCGAGCGCGTCCAGGTCGTCCGGGCCCCAGCCGAAGTGGGCGGCGGCCGGGCCGGTGACGAGGGCCGCGTCGGTGACCCGGCCGGTGACGACGATGTCGGCCCCGGCCCGCAGGCAGGCGGCGATCCCGGCGCCGCCGAGGTAGGCGTTGGCGGTGAGGAAGCCGTCGGGCACGGGCAGGCTGTCGCCCTCGACGTGGGCGACGGCGACCGGGACCCCGACCTTGGCTGCCAACTTCCTTACTGCGTCGGCCAGTCCGGCGGGGTTGAGGCCGCCGGCGTTGGTGACGATCTTCACCCCACGCTCGTGGGCGAGGCCGAGGCCTTCTTCGAGCTGGCGCAGGAAGGTGGTGGCGTACCCCTTCTCGGGGTCCTTGAGGCGGCTGCGGCCGAGGATGAGCATGGTCAGCTCGGCGAGGTAGTCGCCGGTGAGGACGTCGAGGGGGCCGCCGGTGAGCATCTCGCGGACGGCGTCGAAGCGGTCGCCGTAGAAGCCGGAGGCGTTGCCGATGCGGAGGGGGGCGGGGGCGTCGTTCATCGGAGCCCGTCCCGCTCCGCGCGCGGCAGGCGGCCCGGTCCGGGGGGCCCGGCGAAGGCCTGGGCGATGGAGAGCCACTGGTCGGCCTCGCGCCCCTCGGCGGTGACGGCGAGGTCGGTGCGGTGGGCGCGCTGGGTGACCAGGAGGCAGAAGTCGAGGAGCGGGCCGGTGACGCGCTGGGCGGCACCCTCGGGGCCGTACGCGATCAACTCACCTTCCGGTGTGTGCAGTTCGACGCGGAACTCCTCGCTGGGCGCGGTGATGCCCCGTACCGCGTAGGCGTAGTTCCGGGCCCGTACGCCGATCCGCGCGACGTGCCGCAGCCGGGCGGTGGGGCTCCGGGTGGCCCCGAGGGCGTCGGCGATGTCCTGGCCGTGGGCCCAGGTCTCCATGAGCCGGGCGGTCGCCATGGACGCGACGCTCATCGGCGGCCCGTACCAGGGGATCCGGGTCCCGGCGGGGGCGTCCCGCAGCACCTTGTCGAGCCGCTGCCGCCCGTCCCGCCACCGGGAGAGCAGGGCATCCGGGGCGTGGGCGGCGACCAGGGCCTCGGCGGCCTGGTCGACGAAGGCCTCGGGGGCGGCAAGCGCCTTGGCCACCTCGTCGCCGAACCGGTCCGGCTCGGTGGCCGCCAGCAGCGCGACCTCGTCGGTCCAGGCGAGGTGGGCGATCTGGTGGGCGACGGTCCAGCCCTCGGCGGGGGTCGGGCCACGCCATCGGTCCGGCTCCAACGTGCTTACCAGCGCGTCGAGTTCGTCGCTCTCCTCGCGCAGATCGTCGACCACCGCTGCGACATCGGACACGTGCGCTCCCCTCGGGACCGGGTGTGGTGCCCAGGAGCATGGCAGCGGACCAGGAAACAATCAAGCACGCTTGCATGATTTTCTGCCCCGACGGCCACCACCGAGGGCGGCTTGAGGACTCCCCGGGGGCTTCCGGAACCCTCGGGGGGTGTCAGCGCCCCGCCGGCTCCGGGAAGGCCGCCATCGCCACGTCGACCATCCGCTCCAGCGCTTCCCGCCCCACCCCGTCGCAGGCCTGCTGGTTCATCCCCTGGACGACGGCCGCGTAGAAGACGGCCAGACCCTCGGCGTCGGTGCCGTCGGGCAGCAGGCCCGCGTCGATGTCGGTCTGGACGCGGGCGGCGAACAGGGCCTTGGTCGCTTCCCGCATCGCCCGCAGTTCGCTCTTCACGTCGTCGGAGCCGGGGCCCCCGTTGGTCGCGGCGGTGATGACGAGGCAGCCCGGCGGGTGGCTCGGGTCGGTGTAGTCGGCGGCCATGCGCTTGAGCGCGCGAGCGAGGGCGGTCCGGGCGTCCGGACCCTCCAGCGACACGGAGCCGTAGGTGCGGGAGTACAACTCCACGGCTTCGGAGAACAGTTGGCGCTTGTCCCCGAACGCGGCGTAGAGGCTGGGCGGGTTGATCCCCATCGCCTTGGTGAGCGAGGAGACCGACGTGGACTCGTACCCGTACGTCCAGAACTCCCGCAGCGCGACAGCGAGGGCGGCGTCCCGGTCGAAGGCGCGGCGGGGGCGGCGGGCCCGGGGCGCAGGCGGGGGCTGGGGTCGGGCGGGGGTCGGGTCGCTGCTCACCCCACCACTCTACGCCAGCTGTAGCGATCGCTAAGGGAGCGGTGCTACGGTCCGGGATGCGGCCAGCTTTAGCGATCGCTACAGCAGCCGCACTCACCGGCCATGCCACCCGACCCCCACCCACCAGGGACCCCGCCATGACGAGCACCCACGAAACCGCCCCGCCCTCCACCACGCCCCTCGCCGCACCCCTCGCCCGCACCGTGCGCGGCTCCGGCCCCGGGCTGCTGCTCGCGCACGGGGCCGGAGGCGGGATCGAGGCCAACTACGGCCCGATCCTGGACGGCCTCGCCGCCCGGCACACCGTCGTCGGGGTCGACTACCCGGGGGCCGGCGACTCGCCCCGCTCCCTCACCCCGCTGGACGTCGACGCTCTGGCGGACGAGCTGGTGGCGGCGGCCGATGCGGAGGGGGTCGGGCGGTTCGCCGTCAGCGGGTACTCCCTGGGCGGCCCGGTCGCGATCCGGGTCGCCGCCCGCCATCCGGAGCGGGTCGACGCGCTGGTGCTGAGCGCGACGTTCGCGTACGCCGACACGCGGACGGACCTGGTCGCCTCGGTGTGGCGGCAGCTCCTGGCGGCGGACGACCCGCGCCTGCTCGGCGAGTTCGTCCAGCTGATGGCCCTGGGCGAAGGAGCCCTCAACACCCTCACGCCCGACGAGGTACGGGCCGCCGCCGAGCTGATCACGGCGACCGTGCCGCCGGGGACCGGCGATCAGGTGGAGCTGGTCCGGCGGATCGACGTACGGGAGGATCTCGCCGCGATCACCGTGCCCGCCCTGGTGATCGTCACGACGGCCGACCCGCTCGTCTCGCCCACCCTGCAACGCGCCCTGGCCGCCGGGCTGCCCGGATCCGAGACGGCCGAACTCCCCACGGGCCACCTGCCGTTCGCCGAACGCCCGCAGGAGTGGCTGGCGCTGATCACCGGCTTTCTGGCACGCCACCGGGAGGGCAGGGTGGCCTAAGCCCCCCGACGCATCCTCCGGCGGACCAACGGGAGCGCTCAGTCCCCCGACGGACCCTCCGACGCCCCCCTCACCCCGGCCGCGTCCAGCGCCGGGGCGAGGAGGGCGAAGGCCCGGTCCGTCAGGGCGGCAGGGTCCTCGGCGCCGCCGCTGTCGCTCCAGCGCCGCAGCACGGTGTCGAAGGCGGCGAGGGCGGCACCGGCGGCGAGACGGGGGTAGAGGTCCGCCTCCGGGTCGAGTCCCTGGCGGCGGGCCGCCTCCGCCGCGAGGTCGTCGCGCCACTGCCCCTGGCGCTCCAGGAAGCGGGCGCGCAGGGCGGGGGTGCGCAGGATCAGCTGGACGACGCGCAGGGCCCGGCCGGAGTGGTCGACGCCGTCGGCGCAGGCCGCCATGGCGACCCAGACGGCGTGCCGGAGCGCCACGGAGGGGGGCTCGTCGGCGGGGCGGGCGGCGAGCTCGGCACACATGCCGGTGCCCATGTCGGCCAGGAACTGGACGACCACGTCCTCCTTGGACGCGAAGTAGCGGAAGAACGTCCGCTTGGAGACTCCGGCGGTGGCCACGATCTCGTCGACGGTGACCGCGTCGAACCCCTCCACCGCCATCAACTGGAGTGCCGCTTCGGTCAGTTCGGTCGAGACGAGCTGACGTTTGCGCTCGGCCATGGTCACTTCGGGGCGGGGGCTCACGCCGACCATCGTAGCGCCATGTCACTGTCGACACCTAGTGCCACTCTGATACCGAGTAACTCCTTGACACTTGATGCCACTCGCGACAACGTATGCCGCATGACTGAGAACCCCACGCCGAAGCAGCCCTGGACCGTCGAGCGGATCCCCGACCAGAGCCGCGTCGCGGTCGTCACCGGGGCCAACAGCGGCCTCGGCCTGGCGACCGCGCGTGCTCTCGCCCGCCGGGGCGGGCGCGTGGTCCTCGCCGTACGCGACAAGGAGAAGGGCCGCCGGGCCGTCGCGGACATCGCCGCCGGGCAGCCGGGCGCGAAGCTGGAGGTGAGGCGGCTGGACCTGGCCGACCTCGAATCCGTACGGGAGTTCTCCGACGCCCTGCACGCCGACCGCCCCCGGCTGGACCTGCTGGTCAACAACGCCGGGGTGATGGCGCCGCCGCGCTCGTCCGGCGCGCAGGGGCACGAGTTGCAGTTCGCCGCCAACCACCTCGGCCACTTCGCGCTCACCGGGTTACTGCTGGACCTGCTGGAGCAGGGGCAGGACCCCCGTGTCACCACGGTGACCTCGGTCAACCACCGTAAGGCGCGCCTCGACTTCGACAACCTGAACGGCGAACGCGGCTACAGGCCGATGGTCTTCTACGACCGGTCCAAGCTGGCCAACGCCGTGTTCGGGCACGAGCTGCACCGACGGCTGACGGCGTCCGGCAGTCCGGTCCGCAGTGTGCTCGCGCACCCCGGCTACACCGCGACCCGTCTCCAGACGAGCGCGCCGACGGGCCTGGTGAAGCTGCTGTTCGGCCGCGTCCTGCTCCCCCTCGCCCAGCGCCCCGAGGCCGGCGCGCTCCCGCAGCTGTACGCGGCGACCGCCCCGGGCGTACGCGGCGGCGAGCTCATCGGCCCGGACGGCCGCGGGGAGCTGCGCGGCGGCCCGACCCGGGTGCCGCTCGCCCCGGCGGCCGCCGATGCGGAGACCGGGCGGCGGCTGTGGGAGGTGTCGGAGGAGCTGACCGATGTCCGCTTCCCGTTCCCGGCACCGGCGTGAGGCCTGAGGGCCGGGGCCGGGACCGGGGGCCGGGGGCCGGGGGGACGTGTCCGATTCCCGTGCCCGCCGCCCGCCCGATACCGGCCGCCGCTGCTAACCTCCGCCGATGACTGCCGAACCGCACCTGGTGAACCCGCACTTCGACGGCGACCGGCTCGTCCTGGAGGAGCGCCACGACGGCGGATCTCTCCGCTACGCCTTCCCCGATACGACGACACCGCCCCCGGGCCCGCTGCACGCGCTCTCGCTGGACGAGGCCCTGCACGCGCGCCTCTGGCCGGCCGGCACGGCGGAGGCCGTCCTGCGGGCGTGGGCGGAAGGGTCCGGCCCGTGCGGGGCGGTGGAGGTCCCGGTGCACGATCCGGCCGCCGTCCCTCCCGTACGGGTCCGGGCCGGGGCGATCGTGATCCGCGACGGGCACATGCTGCTCATCCACTTCCGGGAACCGGACGAGGGCGGCCCGCACTTCGAGATCCCGGGCGGCGGGGTGGAGCCGGGCGAGACGCCCGAGGAGGCCGCCGTACGGGAGCTCCGCGAGGAGACCGGTCTCCACGGGAGCGTCGGGCGCGAGGTGGCGCGGGTCTGGAAGGAGGGCCGGCACGAGCACTACTTCCTCATGGCGGCCGAGGGACACCTCGGGGCCCCCGAGACGCTGGACACCTACGGCGGCGCCCCCGTCTGGATCCCCGTGGCGGAGCTGCCCACCACCCCGCTGTGGCCGCGCCGGCTGTCCTGGCGGATCGAGCACTGGCACCGGACGGGGTGGCCCGCACACCCGGCCGAGCTGGCCGACTCCATCACCGACCTCCAGGCGCACTGCACCTGGTGACCCCACGCTGGAATCTCCCGCCCCTCCGTCGGACGGGCGGTATTTTGCAGCACCATGAGAGAGACCGCAGTCGGCCTTCCGGAAGAACCGGAAGGGCGACCGGACGCGGAGCCGCCGAAGCGCAGCCGAGAGCTGCCGGTCTTCGACAGCGGGCGTCCCCTCGCACCCCCTGAGATGGACGCGTCGGTGTACGAACACATCAAGAAACGGGCCGCACGCCGTTGATCACCGCCGCCGACAGCTGAGGCCTCGCCCCTCACCCCTTCTTCCGCTTCTTCCGCGCCCCCGTCTGACTGCGTACCGCGCCCATGCTCGCCCCGATGACCAGCGCGATGGCCAGGGCGTCCGTCGTGGACAGGGCCTGGTTGAGGATGAGGAAGCCCGCCGTGGCCGCGATCGCCGGTTCCAGGCTCATCATCACCGCGAAGGTGGAGGCGGGCAGGCGGCGCAGGGCCATGAGTTCCAGGGTGTACGGGAGCACCGAGCTCAGGACCGCCACCGCCGCGCCGAGCGCCAGCGTGGACGGGACCGTGAGCTTCGCGCCGGACTCCCAGATGCCGAGCGGCAGCGAGAGGACCGCCGCCACCACCATCGCCAGGGCCAGCCCGTCCGCCTGCGGGAAGCGGCGGCCGGTGCGGGCGCTGAACACGATGTACGCCGCCCACATCGCCCCGGCCCCCAGCGCGTACGCCGCCCCCACCGGGTCCAGGCGATCGAAGCCCCCGCCGCCCAGCAGGACCACGCCGACCAGGGCGAGCCCGGCCCACACCACGTTGATCAGGCGGCGCGAGGCGAAGACGGAGAGCGCGAGCGGGCCGAGCACCTCCAGGGTGACGGCGATACCGAGCGGGATACGGTCCAGCGCCTGGTAGAAGAGCGTGTTCATACCGCCCATCGCGACGCCGAAGGCGACCACCGTGCCCCAGTCCGCGCGCGAGTGGCCGCGCAGCTTCGGCCGGCACACCACCAGCAGGATCAGCGCGGCCGCAGCCAGCCGGAGCGTGACGACGCCCAGCGCGCCCGCCTTCGGCATCAGCAGCGCCGCGACGGCCGAGCCGAACTGGACGGACAGGCCGCCCGCCACCACCAGCACGATCGGCACCAGCGCCGCGCCACGCCCGGGACCGGGACCGGGACCGGGGTCCTTCGGGCCGGCCGTGTCCAGGGCGGGGACCGCCTCGGGGACGGCGACGGCTGCGGCGGCGGCCGGCTCCGAAGCGCTGGGCTGGACGTTCACGGGCGGCCTTCCGAAGGTACGAGGAGTGGGCGGGCGTCATATCCCACGCCCACCCACGGTAGAGATCCGCGCGCCTCCCGTGAAATGAGTTCTGGGCTCCCGTTATGCTCCGGACGCATGAGCAACCCGGAGGGCGCGGAAACCGCAGGCGAACCAGGGTCCCCGTCGCACCTGGACCGCCCCGCCCCCGCACGCCCGGACCGCCCCGCACGCGACGCCGCAACCCCCGCACCCCCCACCCGCGCCGTCGAGCTCCGTCACCTCCGGGCCTTCCTCGCCGTCGCCGACGAGGGCAACGTCACCCGGGCCGCCGCGCACCTCGGCCTCACCCAGCCCGCCGTCTCCCGCACCCTCGCCGCCCTGGAGCGCCACCTGGGCATCCGGCTCGTCGACCGCTCCACCCACCACCTCTCCCTCACCCCCGAGGGAGTCGCCTTCCGGGACAAGGCCGCCGCAGCGGTCGCCGCCTTCGACGAGGCGCTCGACACCGGGCGGCTGCGCCACTGGCCCCTGCGGCTCGGGCACGCCTGGTCGGCCTTCGGCCCGTACACCACACCGCTCCTGCGGGGCTGGCAGGAGCGGTATCCGGCCACCCCGCTGGAGCTGCTCCGGATCGACGACCGCACCGCCGGGCTCACCCGGGGCGAAGTCGACGCGGCCCTGCTGCGCGGGCCGGTGGAGGCGCCGGGGCTCGTCACCGAGGTGCTGTTCACCGAGGCCCGGGTGGCGGCGGTGACCGCGGACGGCCCGCTCGCTTCGGTGACGTCGCTGCGCCTCGCCGACCTCGCGGGCGGCCCCGTCGTCCTCAACACCGTCTCCGGCACCACGACCCCCGCGCTGTGGCCGCCGGAGGCCCGGCCCGCCGCCACGCTCACCGTCGCCAACACCGACGACTGGCTGACCGCCATCGCCGCCGGGCGCGGCAGCGGCGTCTCGGCCGCCTCCACGGCCGCCATGCACCCGCACCCGGGCGTCGCCTACGTCCCGCTCGACGACGCCCCGGGCATCCCGGTCCTCCTCGCCCGCCGCGACGGCCCGGGCCACCCGGCCCTCCCGAAGCTGGCCGCGCTGGCCCGGGAGATCGTCGCGCGGCACTCCGTGCACCAGGCCCCGGCACGACGGCCGCACCAGGCCTGACGGTGAGGCCACGCGGTCTCGTGGGCGCTGACGATGTGGCGCCGCGGGCGCTGACTCCGCCGTCAGCGGGGCAGGGGCTGCACCAGGGCGTCGCGGTACCAGTCCGCCGGACGATCGACCTTACGGACGGTACGGGCGTCGAGCGCGACGGCGGCGGAACTCGTCCCCAGCGTTCCGTCCGGGTGCCAGGTGCCGACGACGGTCACCCAGGTGTCGGCGGGCAGGGTCTCGCCACCGTGGATCCGTACTTTGACCGCCTGGGCGTCCGCCGAGCAGCAATTGATCAGAAGCCGGGTCAGGTCCCAGCCCTCACCCCGTTCGACGGGCGTGACGAAGCCGGTCATCTCGATGGTGCGTCCCTTGACGGCCTGTTCGGGGTCCTGGCGGACGCGCGTGGTGAAGTCGCCGAGGGTCAGTGGGAGGGGCGAGATCGCGGGGAGTGGTTCGAAGTCATCCTGCTGTACGGCGACCGGCTTGGAGGTCTGCCGGGACGCGGTGTAGGCGCCGAGGGCCGGCGGGGCGTAAAGGAGCATGCTCAGCGCGGGCAGGAGGAGCAGCCAGGCCGCCCGGGGCACACCGGAGTGGTCGTGACGGTGGCCGTCGTGGTCCTCGTCCGTTGCCTGCTCACCCCTGTCCCGAGGTGCGCCCGGCCTGCGCTGCGACCAGGCGTCGGCCACGCCGAGCAGGAGCAGCAGGACCCCCGACGCGATCAGCATCGGACGCATCCACTCCTTGACGTACCGCAGGTAGAGGTCGGTGAGGAGGGCGATGTGCAGCAGGCCGGTGCCGCTGAGGACGAGCAGGATCGCCTGCGGGAAGCGCTTCACAGCAGTATTCCTCCGACGAGCGTGCCGCACAGGATGGCGACGACGGTCGTCGCGGCGGAGAAGCGGATCGCGAAGGCCCGGCCGAACGTGCCCGCCTGGAGCGCGATCAGCTTGAGGTCGACCATCGGCCCGACCACCATGAACACCAGCCGCGCGACGGGCGAGAAGCCGGTGAGCGAGGCCGCGAGGAAGGCGTCGGCCTCCGAGCACACCGACAGCAGGATGGCGAGCCCGGCGAGGAACAGCACCGACAGCCAGGGCGAGTCGGAGAACGTGTCGAGTACGGATTGGGGGACGGCGACGTTGAAGGTGGCGGCGGCCATGGCCCCGACGACGACGAAACCGGCCGCGTGCAGGAAGTCGTGCTGGAAGCCGAGCCGGAACTCCGTCCAGCGGCTGTGCCCCGGCTGGTGTCCGGTGTGGCGCACGGTCGGCCGCAGCCACTTCTCCCGGCCCAGTGCGAGCCACAGCCAGCCCATCACGACGGCCGTGGCGAGCGAGGCGAGCAGCCGGGCCACCACCATGGACGGGTCGCCGGGGAAGGCGATGGCCGTCGTGGTCAGGACGACCGGGTTGACCGCCGGAGCCGACAGCAGGAAGGCGAAGGCCGCGGCCGGCGTGACACCCCGGCCGATCAGGCTGCTGGCGACGGGGATCGACGCGCATTCGCAGCCGGGCAGGACGACCCCGGCCGCCCCGGCCACCGGGACGGCGAGCGCGGGCCTGCGGGGCAGCGCACGGTCGAACACCCTCGCCGGTACGAACGCGTTGATGGCGCCGGACAGAGCCGTTCCCAGCAGCAGGAACGGCAACGCCTGAACGGAGATGGACAGGCAGACGTTCCGCCATGCCTGCACGGCCGGTGCGTCGCCCCACAGGCCGATGACGACGACCAGGGTCCCGGGAAGCACCGCCGCGCCCAGGAGAAGCAGGGGCGTGAAGAGGGGCGAGCGGCGGAGCTGGGGCTCGTCCTCGGCGGCCACGGATGCGACTTCGTCCGCCGTGGCCCCGCACGGAATCCCTGACCGTTGACCTGCGCTGTGCATGCCGCTCCGATTGTCCGATGCTCGGACCGAAAGATACCTCCCGCCGGCCCGGCCCCCAGCGCGCCGCCGACGCCGCTGCGGGGCCGCGTGCGCCGGCCGGTGCTGCTGGGAGCCGGGGCGACGGCGGACAGCAGGCTCACCTCACCTGCCCGGCGATCGTCCGCGCGCAGACCAGCGCTTCGGTACGGGTGGTTTCGACCTCGACGTCGTAGACCACGCCCCGGTGGACGAGCTCCGCCTGTGCCGCGGCCATCCCCACGACCCGGTCGCCCCGGGCGATCTCCCGCCCCGCCGCGACCTCGCTCTCGCACCGGACGCCGACCCACAACACCCCGAGCCCGTCCAGCCGTTCACGCCACCGCCGCTGGCCCGCCGCCCCGCTGAGGAACACCTCGTCGACGATGATCCGGGCGCCCGCGCGGGCCATCGCGGCGACCCCCTCGGTCCAGGCGTCCTCCAGCTGCCGGAACTCCGGCCCGACGCTCACCCCGCCGTCCGGGCCGAACGCGATCCCGGCGTCCGAGGCCTGGAGGGCGGCGGGCATCGCGTCGACCATCGTGTCGGTCCCCAGCGCGAGCCACGGGTCCGGCAGGACGGCCTGCAGACACCGGACGATCCCCGACTTGCCGGAGCTGGAACCGCCGTTGAGCACGATCACTTGAGTCTTCACGCCCGTCACCCGAGTCTTGACGCGCGTCACCTGAGCCTTCACGCGCGTCACCGTACAAGCGCCCGCAGGCGCGGGAAACGCATTTCAGCGGCCGCCTCCCTCCTCCCTGTCCAGCCCCTCCCTGTCCAGCCCCTCCGCGATCACCTCCGCCAGATGCCGTGCCCGCCGCCCGGCCAGCTGGTCCAGCTGCGTACGGCAGGAGAACCCGTCCGCCAGCACCTCCGCCCCCGGCTCCGCTCCCCGTACCGCAGGCAGCAGTTGCTCCTCCGCACATGCGACGGACACCTCCCAGTGCCCCTTCTCGAAGCCGAAGTTCCCGGCCAGCCCGCAGCACCCGCCGCTCAGCTCACCGGTCAGCCCCATCCGCTCCCGCAGCCGCCGCTCCGCCGCGTCCCCGAGGACCGCGTGCTGGTGGCAGTGGGTCTGGCCGACGGCCGGGCGGTCCAGGCGTGGCGGGGTCCAGTCGGGGGCGTACTCCTCCAGGTACTGCGCCAAGGTCCTTACAGAGGCGGCGAGTTCATGGGACCGAGGGTCATCGGGGAGGAGTTCGGGCAGGTCCGTACGGAGGGTGGCGGCGCAGCTCGGTTCGAGGACGACGAGCGGGTGGCCGGGGAGCAGGCCGATCCGGTCCAGGGTGCGGCGCATCACCGCGCGGGCCCGGTCCAGCTGCCCCGTCGATACGTACGTGAGGCCGCAGCACACCCCGCTCGGCGGCGGCAGCACCGTACGCCCCGTCGCCTCCTCCAGCACCCGGACCGCCGCCCGTCCCACCTGCGGGGACAGGTGCTCGGTGAAGGTGTCCGCCCACACCTGCACCACCCGGCTGGACGAGACGATGTGCGTCCCCTTGCCCTGGCGTCCGCGCAGCCAGCGGCTGTACGTCTCCGTCGCCAGCTCCGGGATCGCCCGCTCGGGTGCGATCCCCGCCAGCCGCTTCGCGAGGCCCGCCAGGGGGCGCACCCGCGCCAGGGCGTTGAGGAGACCGGCGAACGGACGCGCCAGGCGCAGCCACCGCGGGAGGCGGCCCAGCGCGTAGTGCGCGGCGGGGCGGAGGCGGCCCTGGTAGTGGTGGTGCAGAAACTCCGCCTTGTACGTGGCCATGTCGACGCCCACCGGGCAGTCGCTGCGGCACCCCTTGCAGGAGAGGCAGAGGTCGAGCGCGTCCCGGACCTCCGTGCTGCGCCAGCCGTCCGTGATCACCTCGCCCGCGAGCATCTCGTGCAGCAGCCGGGCCCTCCCCCGCGTCGAGTGCGCCTCCTCGCCGGTCACCCGGTAGGACGGGCACATCACGCCCGCGCCGGGAGCCGTCTCCGTACGGCACTTGGCGACGCCGACGCACCGCCGTACCGCCCCCGCGAAGTCGCCGCCGTCCTGCGGGTAGCCGAACTCCACATCCACCGGGCGTCCCGGCCCCGGCAGGACGGCGAAGCGGAGGTTCTCGTCGAGGCGGGCCGGGCGGGCGAGCATGCCCGGGTTCAGGCCGCCGTCCGGGTCCCACAGGTCCTTGAACCGGCCGAAGAGGCCGACGAGTTCGTCCCCGTACATCCGGGGCAGCAGCTCCGCGCGCGCCTGCCCGTCGCCGTGCTCGCCGCTCAGGGAGCCGCCGTGCGCGACGACGAGGTCCGCCAGCTCCTCGGAGAAGCGGCGGAACCTCGACACACCCGCCGGTGTCAGGAGGTCGAAGTCGATGCGTACGTGGATGCAGCCGTCGCCGAAGTGGCCGTACGGCGTTCCGCGCAGGCCGTGTTGAGCGAGCAGGGCGCGGAAGTCGCGGAGGTAGGGGCCGAGCCGGGCGGGCGGCACCGCGCAGTCCTCCCAGCCGGGCCAGGCCTCGGTGCCGTCGGGCATCCGGGTCGAGGTCCCGGCGGCGTCCTCGCGGATGCGCCACAGGGCCCGCTGCCCGGCCGGGTCGGTGACGACGGCCGCGTCCACCGCGTCGGCCGCCCGCAGGATGCGCTCGGCGTGCGCACGCGCCTCTGGCGGGGTGGCGCCGCCCGTCTCCACGAAGAGCCAGGCGGCCCCGCGCGGCAGCAGTCCGGCCGGTTCGCGTACGAGGTCGGCGGCCATGCCCTCGACGGTGAGCGGGCGGTGCGGGAGGAGGCCCGGGGCCGCCTCGGCCGCCGCCGATTCGTCGGCGTACCCGAGGACGGCCAGGGCGCGGGCGCGCGGGGCCTCGACCAGGCGGACGGTCGCCTCGGTGACCACGGCGAGGGTGCCTTCGCTGCCGCAGAACGCCCGTACGGGGTCGGGGCCGCCCGGGTGTTCGGGGAGCAGGGCGTCGAGGGCGTAGCCGGAGATGCGGCGCGGGAGGTCGGGGTAGCCGGTGCGGAGGAGGGCGAGGTGGGCGTCGATCAGTTCGCGTACACCGTGGGGGCCCAGGACCCTCCCCTGCTCCAGCCGCAGCGCCTCACCCCCGTACCGCACCACCTCCAGCGCCCGCACGTTGTCCGCCGTGGTGCCCCAGGCCACCGAGTGCGCGCCGCAGGAGTTGTTGCCGATCATGCCGCCGAGGGTGCAGCGGCTGTGCGTGGACGGGTCGGGGCCGAAGGTCAGGCCGTGCGGGGCGGCGGCGGCCCGCAGGTCGTCCAGGATCACCCCGGGCTGGACGGTGGCGGTGCGGGCGGCCGGGTCCAGGGCGAGGATCGAGCGCAGGTGGCGGGTGAGGTCCAGGACGAGGCCGGTGCCGGTGGCCTGGCCCGCGATGGACGTGCCGCCGCCGCGCGGCACGACGGGGACCCCGTACTCCTGGCAGACCGTCAGCGCCGCCGCGATGTCGTCGGCGTCGCGCGGGGCGAGGACTCCGAGGGGGACGCGGCGGTAGTTGGAGGCGTCCATCGTCATCAGGGCCCGGGCGGTGGGGCCGAAGTCGGCCTCGCCGCGCACGGCGGAGCGGAGCGCGGCGGTGAACCCGTCAGGGGCCTCGGCGGCCGGGCGACGGTGCGGGCGATACGGCGGGCGATGCTGTTCGGCCATGGCTTCAGGATGCCGTCGGTACAGATGAACTCTTGGGATGCGGACGGATAAAAACCCGCAAGCCACACAAAAAAGCCCACAAGATCTTCCCAAACAGACCGTCAAGTCTCCTATAGTGACCAAGACTTGAGCAGGAACTATCAGCTCCAGTTGTGCATGATCGCCCGCTCCCGTGGTGAACTGTCCGGATTTAACCGGTGCAGTTTCGCCCGTTCCGCACCGTCCGCCACCGAGGACTCCGATTGCGCCCCTCATTCAGGCCCACCGCACTCGCCCTGCTGATCTCGGCAGCCGTCACCGGCGCGCTGACCCTGTGGGCCGTGGCCGCGGCCCCCGATGCGGTACGGACCCCGCTGGCCTGGGGCGCGGGCGCGGCCGCCGTGCTGCTGAGCGTCTGCGTGGCCGTCACCGTCCACACCCTGGGGACCGCGCGCACGCTGCGCTCCCTGCGGGCCGCCGACTCCCAGCGGTTCACCTCCGAGACCTCGCGCCTGGTCTCCGCCTCCGCGGCCGAGGCCCAGCGCTTCACCGCGGAGACCGCCAGGATCAAGGCCGCCGCCTCCGCCGAGACCGCCCGGGTCGCCACCGAGGCCCGCGCCGAGGTCGAGCGGATCGGCGCGGAGGCCGCCGCCGAGCGGTCCCGCCTCTCGGTGACCGTCGACCGGCTCACCGCCCGCGCCACCCGCGCCGAGACCGAGCGGTCCGCCGCCGTCGCGGCCTGCGCCAACGCGGCCGGGCGGATGCAGGCCCTGGCCACCAGCATGCTGGCCGACCTGCGGGAGATGGAGCACCGGCACACGGACGAGTCCGTGCTCGGGGACCTGCTCTACCTGGACCACCGCACCGCCCAGGCGGGCCGGCTCGCTGACTCCATCGCCGTACTGACCGGGGCGCGTTCCGGGCGGCGCTGGGCCAAGCCGATCGTCATGGAGTCGATCCTGCGCGGCGCGATGGGCCGGATCGGCAGCTACCAGCGCGTCCGCCTCCACTCCACCAGCGATGTCGCGATCGCCGGGCACGCGGCCGAGGGCGTCATGCACGCACTCGCCGAACTCCTCGACAACGCGGCCAACTTCTCGCCGCCCACCGCCGAGGTCCACGTCTACGTGGAGGAGGTCCCGGCGGGCATCGTCATCACCGTCGAGGACAGCGGCCTGGTCATGAGCGAGGTGCAGCTGCGCCGGGCGGAGAAGGCCGTCTCCGCCGACCACCAGGACCTCACCAACCTCTCCGGCACCCGGCTCGGTCTCGCCGTCGTCGGCCGGCTGGCCCGTAAGCACGGCCTGACCGTCTCCTTCCGGCCCTCCGCCCGGGGCGGCACCGGCGCGCTGATGATGCTCCCGCAGGACCTCATCTCCCGCGCCACCGCACCGGCCCCGGGCCCGGCGTCCGCGCTCCCCGAGGCCACCACCACCACCGCCCCCGAGCCGGAGCCCTCGCACGCCTCGGCCGAAGGCACGGGCACCTCCGACGCCGCGCCCACGGCCCGGTCCACCGCCGACGGCGGGACCGAGTCGGCTCCGGCCCAGGAGCCGGCGCCCGCGGAGTCGGAGTCCGAGTCCACCGGCACCGTCCCCGCGTTCGGCGAGAGCGGCCTGCCCAAGCGCCGCCGCGGCCGCACGCTGGCCGCCGCCGAAGCCCGTACCGGCCACGCCACCCCCGGCGGAGCCGACACCCCCCGGGCCCGTACCACCGACCCGAAGGTCCAGGCCGCGCGCTTCAGCACCTTCAGCCGGGCCGTACGTGCCAACTCCCCGCACCCGGAAGGCAACACCCGATGACCGCGACCACCGACGAGAAGCTCAACTGGCTGCTGGAGGGGCTGCTCGACCGCACCCCCGGCACCCGCCACGCCCTCGTCCTGTCCCGCGACGGCCTCAAGCTGTGCCGCACCCCCGAGCTCTCGGTCGACCAGGCCGACCAGCTGGCCGCGATCTCCGCCGGGATCCAGAGCCTGTCGCACGGCGCGTCCATCGAGTTCGGTGACGGCACCGGCGGCGTGCGCTCCGCGATGGCCGAGTTCTACGGCGGTGTGCTGTTCATCGTCGAGGCGGGAGCCGGCGCCCACCTCGCCGTCGTCGCCGACGAGGACTCCGACGTCGGCCTGGTCGGCCACAACATGAGCGAGCTCGTCGAACAGCTCGGCGAACACCTCGTCGCCCCGCCGCGCACCCCCGTGGCAGAGAGCTCGGCCGTATGACGACGGCGCCCCGGCCCCGCCCGGGCCGCGACGACGATCCGGACCGGCTGTACACCCTCACCGGGGGACGCAGCCGCTCCGACTCGGCCGCCTTCGACCTGGTGACCCTCGTCGTCGCCGAGTGCGACCCGGCCCCCGGCATGCAGTCGGAGCACGTCGCGATCCTGCGGATGTGCCAGGGCCCCACCGCCGTCGTCGAGATCGCCGCGAGCCTGAACCTGCCGGTCAGCATCGTCCGCATCATGCTGTGCGACCTGCTGGACACCGGCCGGATCAGCGCCCGCCACCCCCGTACCGCCCGTGTCGCGGACCGGCTCCCCGACCCCGACATCCTGGAACAGGTGCTCGTTGGACTCCGCAACCTCTGACCGCGCCACCCTGAGCGACACCGCGGACAACGGACTCAAGATCGTTGTCGTGGGCGGCTTCGGGGTCGGCAAGACCACCATGGTCCGATCCGTGAGCGAGATCCGTCCGCTCAACACGGAGGAGACGATGACCCGCGCGGGCGAGGCCGTCGACCACCTCGACGGCGTACAGGCCAAGACGTCCACCACCGTGGCGTTCGACTTCGGCCGCATCACGCTCGACGCCCGCTCGGTGCTGTACCTCTTCGGCGCGCCCGGACAGGAGCGGTTCTGGTTCCTGTGGGACCGGCTGTTCTCCGGCACGCTCGGCGCGGTCGTCCTGGTGGACACCCGCCGGCTCGCCGACTCCTGGTACGCCATCGACCGCCTGGAGCACCACGGCACGCCGTTCATCGTGGCGTGCAACGACTTCGGCGGCCCGCTCCACAGCGAGCAGCAGATCCGCGAGGCGCTGGACCTCTCGGACGACGTGCCGCTGGTGGAGTGCGACGCCCGGGACCGGTCCTCCAGCAAGTACGTGCTCATCACGCTCGTCGAGCACCTCGCCGCGCTCTCCGCCGCCCGCCTGCGCGCCGCCGAGGCGGCCGTACCCGAAGCGGCCGCCGACGCCGCGGCGCTGGCGGCGGCCGCCCCGACCCCGGAGCCCGCCCCGTGACCACGAGCACCTCCGGCACGCCCGGCACCGCCCCCGGCTGCCCCGTCAGCCACGGGTCCGTCCCCCTGTCCGGGCCCCGCTTCCAGAGCGACCCCGTCCAGCTCTACCGGGACATGCGGCGCGACCACGGCGCCGTCGCCCCGGTCGTGCTGGACGGCGACGTGCCCGCCTGGCTCGTCCTCGGCTACCGCGAGCTGCACCAGGTCACCGGCGACCCGGTCCTCTTCAGCCGGGACTCCGACCTGTGGAACCAGTGGGACCGCATCCCCGACGACTGGCCGCTGCTGCCGATGATCGGCCGCAAGCAGCCCTCGATCCTCTACACGGTCGGCGAGCGCCACAGCGTCCGCGCGATGATGATCAGCAACGCGCTGGAGGGCGTCGACCCGTTCTCCCTGAAGCGGTACGCGGAGGAGTTCGCGGACGAGCTGATCGACCGGTTCTGTACCAAGGGCACGGTCGACATCATCGCGGAATACGCCAAGCTGCTCCCCGCCCTGGTCCTGGCCAGGATCTACGGCTTCTCCGACGAGGAGGCGTACCCCCTGGTCGGCGCGATCAACGACATGATCGACGGCCGGGAGCGGGCGCTCGCCGGGCAGCAGCACCTGGCGACCTCGATGTTCCAGCTGCTGGCCGACAAGCACGCTGAGCCCGGCGACGACGTCGCCAGCCGGATGATCGCGGACGCCGGCGGGTTCACCGACGAGGAGGTCGCCCAGGACCTCATGGTGATGATGGCGGCCGGGCACCAGCCGACCGCCGACTGGATGGGCAACTCGCTGCGCCTGATGCTCACCGACGACCGGTTCGCCGCCTCGCTCTCCGGCGGCCGCCACAGCGTCGCCGAGGCGATGAACGAGGTCCTCTGGGAGGACACCCCCACGCAGAACGTGGCGGGTCGCTGGGCCGCCCGCGACACCCACCTCGGCGGCCGCCACATCCGCGCCGGGGACCTGCTGCTCCTCGGCATCGCCGCCGCCAACGGCGACCCGCAGGTGCGGACCCACGCCTCGGCGCTGACCGGCGGAAACAACGCCTTCCTCTCCTTCGGCCACGGCGAGCACCGCTGCCCGTTCCCGGCCCAGGAGACCGCCGAGGTCATCGCCCGTACCGGCATCGAGGTCCTGCTGGACCGGCTGCCGGACGTGGACCTCGCCGTCCCCGCCGAGCAGCTCACCCGCCGCCCGTCGCCCTGGCTTCGCGGCCTCACCGACCTGCCGGTGCTCTTCACGCCCACCCCTGCCCTAGGGGGTGTCTGACAATTCCGCGCGGGCGGGCGACGCCCGGCACGGCACCTCGCGGCGTTGCCGAAAAGCCCTAGTAGCTCCGCTACGAGGACTCTCCGGCGCCTTGCGATGCACCGCACCTGACGCCGCCCGCTGATCCGCGCCGAATTGTCAGACACCCCCTAGACAGACCCACAAGCCACGGAGGCCCCGCATGACCCGCATCGCGCTCGACCCCTTCGTCAGAGACCTCGACGGCGAGAGCGCCGCGCTGCGGGCCGCCGGTCCGCTGGCCGAGGTGGAGCTGCCGGGCGGTGTACACGTGTACGCGGTCACCCGCCACGCGGAGGCCCGCGCGCTGCTCACCGACAGCCGGGTGGTCAAGGACATCAACGTCTGGGGCGCCTGGCAGCGCGGCGAGATACCGATGGACTGGCCGCTGATCGGCCTGGCCAACCCGGGCCGCTCGATGCTGACGGTCGACGGGGCCGACCACCGCCGACTCCGTACGCTGGTGGCGCAGGCGCTCACGGTCCGCCGGGTGGAGCGGCTGCGGGAGGGCATCGAGGCCCTCACGAACGCGAGCCTGGAAAAGCTGGCGGCGCTGCCCGCCGACCAGCCGGTCGACCTCAAGGCGGAGTTCGCGTACCCCCTCCCCATGAACGTCATCAGCGAGCTGATGGGCGTGGACGCGGCGGACCACCCGCGGCTCAAGGAGCTGTTCGAGAAGTTCTTCTCGACGCAGACGCCGCCGGAGGAGGTCCCGCAGATGATGGCGGACCTGGGCGCGCTCTTCACGAAGATCGTCGACGACAAGCGGGCGAACCCGGGCGACGACCTGACCAGCGCCCTGATCGCGGCCTCCGAGGACGGTGACCACCTCACCGACGAGGAGATCGTCAACACGCTGCAACTGATCATCGCCGCCGGACATGAGACCACGATCAGCCTGATCGTCAACGTGGTCGAGGCGCTCCAGACCCACCCGGAGCAGCGCAAGAAGGTCCTCGACGGCGAGATCGGCTGGGACGGCGTGATCGAGGAGACGCTGCGCTGGAACACCCCGACCTCGCACGTCCTGATCCGTTTCGCGACGGAGGACATCGAGGTCGGCGACAAGATCCTGCCGAAGGGCGAGGGCCTGATCATCTCGTTCGGCGCGCTGGGCCGGGACGAGGAACAGTACGGCCCGACGGCGGGCGAGTTCGACGCCACCCGCACCCCGAACCGCCACATCGCCTTCGGCCACGGCCCGCACGTCTGCCCGGGCGCGGCGCTCTCCCGCCTGGAGGCGGGCATCGCGCTCCCCGCCCTCTACGAGCGGTTCCCGGAGCTGGAGCTGGCGGTCCCGGCCGCCGAGCTGCGCAACAAGCCGATCGTGACGCAGAACGACCTGTACGAGCTGCCGGTGGAGCTGGGCTGCCCGTTCGGCCACGACGCGTAGAGGTTCCCCGCCACGCGGGTCCACGGGGCGGAGCGCACGTCTCATCGGACGGACACGGTTGCGGAGCCGTGCCACCGAGGGACTACTCTCCGTCCCGTGGCCGACATCCAGATTCCCGCTGACATCAAGCCCGCAGACGGACGCTTCGGCGCCGGTCCTTCCAAGGTGCGGACGGAGGCGCTCGACGCGCTGGCCGCCACCGGCACCTCTCTCCTCGGTACGTCCCACCGCCAGGCCCCGGTCAAGAACCTGGTCGGCGAGGTACGCGACGGCGTGCGCGCGCTCTTCTCCCTCCCCGAGGGTTACGAGGTCATCCTCGGCAACGGCGGCTCCACCGCCTTCTGGGACATCGCGACGCACGGTCTGATCGAGACGAAGTCCCAGCACCTGAACTTCGGTGAATTCTCCTCCAAGTTCGCCAAGGCCGCGAAGCTCGCGCCCTGGCTGTCCGACCCCACCGTCATCGCCTCCGACCCGGGCACCCACCCGGACCCGCAGGCCGAGGCGGGCGTCGACGTCTACGCCTTCACGCACAACGAGACCTCGACGGGTGTCGCGGCGCCCATCAAGCGCGTCGCGGGCGCCGACGAGGGCGCGCTCGTCCTGGTGGACGCCACCTCCGGTGCGGGCGGCCTCCCGGTCGACATCACCGAGTCCGACGTCTACTACTTCGCCCCGCAGAAGTCCTTCGCCTCGGACGGCGGCCTCTGGATCGGCGTGTTCTCCCCGGCCGCCCTGGAGCGCGCCGCCCGGATCCACGCCTCGGGCCGGCACATCCCGGAGTTCTTCTCGCTCCCGACGGCGATCGACAACTCCCTGAAGAACCAGACGTACAACACCCCGGCGCTGTCCACCCTCTTCCTGCTGAACGAGCAGCTGAAGTGGATGAACGCCCAGGGCGGCCTGGACTTCACGACGGGCCGCACGGCGGCGTCCTCCGGCCACCTCTACGGCTGGGCCGACGAGTCGAAGTACGCGACCCCGTTCGTCACGGACCCGGCGAAGCGCTCGCAGGTCATCGGCACGATCGACTTCTCGGACGAGATCGACGCGGCGGCCGTCGCCAAGGTGCTGCGCGCCAACGGCATCGTGGACACCGAGCCGTACCGCAAGCTGGGCCGCAACCAGCTGCGCGTGGCGATGTTCCCCGCGATCGACCCGGCGGACGTGCAGGCGCTGACGGCGTGCATCGACTACGTCATCGAGAAGCTGTAGCCCTTCGGTTCTCCGCTGTACGGGGACGGCCCGGCACCCACGTGGGTGCCGGGCCGTTTCTGCTTCACTCGACCGGGTGGCATATGCCAGAAGCGCGGTTCTCGGCTGCGCGGCCCTACGATGATGGTCTCGACACCAGCCCATTCCAGGAGGCCCGCAATGTCTGCAGCAGCAGTCGAGCACCCCTGTGACGATGAGCCGGAAACGCTGCTGGAAACGGCCAACCGTCTCATGGAACAGCTTCCGGGGCATCGCGTCGAGATCATCGGAGGCCTCGTCACCGTGGCACCACCCCCGGACGGCCCGCATGCCAAAGCCCTGACCACACTCATGGTCCCCTTCCTCTCCGCCGGTCTGCACGGCGAGGAGTCGAATGTCCTGCAGGGCATCGGCCTCTGGCTACCCAGTGGCCCCGAGGACTACGTGATCCCCGACCTGGCGATCGTGGACGCCGATTTCGACGAGCACCTGATCGAAAACAACTGCTACGACCCCGCCTGCTTCCGCCTGGTCCTGGAGGTCACCTCCGGGAATTACCAGACCGACCTGCGCCACAAGGTCACCGCCTACGCCCAGGCCAAGATCCCGGTGTACGTGATCGTCGACCGCAAGCACGGCCGGCTCCACGTCCTGACCGAACCGCTGCCCGGCGGCTACGACCGCCACGAGGTGTACGCCCCCGGCCAGGAGGCCCCGCTGCCCGCCTCCATCGGCGTCGAACTCTCCCTGGACGTAGACGAGATCGTGCGCGCGGGCCGCCCGAAACGCTGAGCCCGAAACGCTGAGGACGGGAACGGGGGCGCGCCGCTAGGGTGCGGCCCATGAGTTCACCCGAGCCTCCCGTGCCCCGCGCCCCCCACGTCCCGTACACCGGGGGCGAGAAGGAGAGCCTCCACACCAGCCTGGACCTGCACCGTGACGCGGTGCTGTGGAAACTGGAGGGGCTGGACGACGAGCAGGTACGGCGGCCGATGACGCCGACCGGGACCAATCTGCTCGGGCTGGTCAAGCATCTGGCGGCCGTGGAGTACGGCTGGTTCTGCTCGACGTTCGGCCGGGAGACCGAGCCGTTCTGGTTCGACCCGGCGACCGAGGACATGGCGGCCGGGCCCGGCGAGACGACCGCCGACATCCTCGCCTTCTACGCCCGCGCCCGCGCCGCCGCCGACGCCGCGATCCGGGAGACGGACCTGGGGACGACGGGTACCGCGTGGGACGGGCGGGTCGTGTCGATGCGGTGGGTGCTCATCCACATGCTGGAGGACACGATCCGGCACGCCGGCCACATGGACATCGTGCGCGAACTGATCGACGGCGCGGTGGGCCGCTACTCGGGCGTGGAGTGACCGAGCCCCGTCGTCACTCCCCCCGGCCCGTCCTCACTCCCCCGGTGCCGCCGCCAGCACCGCGCGCAGGGCGGCTATCCCCGCCAGCCACTCCTTCTCCGCCCCGGCATCGGCCCACAGGTCCAGGGGCTCCGCGTTCGCGCCGGTGAGGCGGTCCAGGGCACGGACCGCCAGCGGGCGCAGGTCGGCCGGGAGCGGCGGGATCGGGTCCTTGGGGCCGTACGCGGTGGTGACGGGCTCGCCGCCAGGGCACTGCGCGGCGACCAGGGCGGCCGCCGCCACCGCCTCCTCGCCGCTGTCGAGATAGTCCTGCGGCACGGTCCCGGCGGCGGCGGTCAGGACGGCCCGGAGCACGTCCGCCTTCTTCTCCGGCTCGGCGTCGTCCACCCTCCCGCCGAAGTCCGCCGCGGTGTCGTTGTCGAAGTGACCGATGTCCCAGGCGCCCATGGGGTCCCCCTCCAGTGCTCCGCAGTGGTCCGCAGTGATCTGCGTGTTCTGCGCCGATGTCCCCATCCTCACAGCCACCACTGACAATCGGCCGGGGCCCGGGCTCCGGGCCCCGAGCCCGGGCTCACCTCACCCGAGAGCCTCCGCCCCGGGAACCGCCACCGTCCGAACCGTCCTCGTCCTCATCGTCGTCGTCCGGGATGTGCACGTCGAAGACGTTGATGTTGATCTCGACGACCTTCAGTCCGGTCATCGTCTCCACGGCGTCGATGACGTGCGTACGGATCCGGTCGGCCAGCTCATGGATCGGGACGCCGTACTCCACCTCGACGTCGACGTCGATCGCCGTCTCCTTCTCGCCCACCTCGACCTTCACGGTCCGTCCGCTGCTCGACGATCCGGAGACCCGGCCCGTCACGGCACCCAGTGCCTTCGAGGCACCCTTGCCCACGGAATGAACGCCGTCGGTCTCACGGATCGCGATGCCCGCGATGGTGGCCACGACGCCGTCGGCGATCGTGGTCCTGCCGCGTACGCCGTTTCCTTCGCTTCCGCCGCTCGTCGATGGGTTTCCGCTCCCAGGTTCGATGTCGACCATGTCGCTCCGCCTCACAGAGAGTGGTTGCCACGGGTGCTCCTCCCACCCGCGTGGGCCCCCTCATCCACTCTCCGCCCGCCTGCGGCCATCCGCCATTCGAGGTACCGGACCTCAGCCGCGGGGCAGCAGCGTCCCGAGCGGGCCGAGGTCCAGATTGAGGTCCTCCGGCCGCACCCCGTGCTGGTCGCAGAGCTCCTTCATCCGCTGGTCGAGCAGCATGAGCGTGGTCCCGATCTCCTCGACCTGCTCATCGCTGAGGTCGCCCTGTTCGACCCGGCGGATCGCCTGGCGCTCCATCAGCTGCCGCAACAGCTCCACCACGGTCAGCACCAGGGCCACCAGGTCCCGCCCCATCTGCTCGGAGTCCAGATCGACCCGCGAACCCGGGCCCCGGACCGAGGAGTCGCCGCTCGGGCCCGTCACAGCGGGCCGCCGTCGGCCCAGGGCGCCGGAACCCGCTCGCTGACCGACGACAGCAGGGCGTGCAGCGACACCCGTACGAGAGGTACGTCGGCGATGGCGATCACCAGGTCCCCGCTGACGACGACCCCGGTCGCCAGCACCCGGTCCAGCAGGTCCACCAGCGGCAC
Source organism: Streptomyces cyaneofuscatus (assembly GCF_033109485.1). Classification (NCBI taxonomy): domain Bacteria; kingdom Bacillati; phylum Actinomycetota; class Actinomycetes; order Kitasatosporales; family Streptomycetaceae; genus Streptomyces; species Streptomyces cyaneofuscatus. The sequence continues at coordinate 3,420,896 of NZ_CP137002.1, forward strand.
CCCGATGGGCCCGCTCAGGGGCTCCGGGCTGTCCCAGGGCACCACCGCGCGCTCCGCGTCCACGTCCACCGGCTACACCTCCCCGACGAAGGAGTAGGGCACCCAGGGCCCGGTCAGCTCGATCCGCGTCCCGGTCCGCTCGCCCAAAGCCCGTACCAGCGCGGCCAGTTCCTCCGCGCGCTGCTCGGCCACGAGGTACGTCGCGTTGAGCACGTGCACCCGGCCGTCGCCCCCCGGTACAGCCGCGTGCGTACGGAGTCGGCGCGACGCGGTCGCCAGCGCCCGGAGTTCGGCGTCCACCGATTCCGCGACGGACAGGGCCTGCTCCCGGCGCCGCTCCCGGCGCTCCTGGACCCCGCGCTTGCGGTTCAGGTAGGCGAGCCCGGCACCGGGAGCGGGAGCCTCGCGCCCGCCGCTTCCCACGGGGGCGGGCTCCCGCTCCTCCTGGGCGGCCGGGGGCTCGGGCTCGTACACCTTCACGCCCCACTCGGCGTGGTGCGCGATCCGCTTCAGCACGCCGTGGAAGCGGTGCGCCTCGTCGTCGAGGGCGCGGCGGGCCCGGTCGTCGTCGTGGTAGAGCGTGGCGAGGGGCAGCGGTACGGCGGGCCCGTGGACGGCCGCGGCGGACACGACCTCGTGGTGGGCCCGCGCGTACCGCTCGATCTCCTGCGGGTCCGAGAGCCGCGACTGCCACACCTCGTCCGTGAAGTCGGCGGCCGGGACCGTCTGGACCACGGCGGTCAGCGGCCCGGAGGGCAGCAGCCGGACCGCCGCGCCGCCGGGCATCCCGCCCAGGCCGGTGACGTCCGCCGTGTTCACGGCACGGGTGCCCCGGCAGACGGCGAACACGTAGGTGACACCGGTGTCCGGAGCCCGGTCCCGGGGTGCGGGGTGCGTCATCTCTGCCCGGTCTCCTTGCTGTTGTCCGTGTCATCCCGGCCGGTGTTCCGGTACGGGACCGGGGCGCCGGTCTCGTCCGTGGCCGGTTCGAGGGCCTGGAGGCGCTCCCGCAGCCGGCGGTTCTCGTCCTCCAGGGCGTCGCGTTTCGCCCGGGAGCTGAGGGCCGGATCGGTCTCCCACCAGTCGATGCCCGCCTTCTTCGCGGTGTCGACGGAGGCCACGAAGAGGCGGAGCCGGATGGTGAGGAGTTCGATGTCGAGGAGGTCGATCTTGATGTCCCCGGCGATGACGATGCCCTTGTCCAGGACACGTTCGAGGATGTCGGCGAGGTTGGTGGTGGACTGGGGGCCGTTGGCCGGCGGGCTCCCCTGGCGGAAGTCGAGGTCGGTCACCGCGCGGCCTCCGACCGGCGCCTGCGGCTCGCGCGCTTCGGAGCGGGCGGCTCCTCCGGCTCCTCTTCTTCCTCTTCCTCTTCGGGCTCCTCGTCCTCGTCTTCGTCTTCTACGTCTTCGTCTTCCTCTTCTTCCTCAGGCTCCTCGTCCTCCTCTTCGTATGCGTCCTCCGGGTCCTCGTCCTCCTCTTCGTCCTCGCCGTCCTCGTAGTCCTCTTCCTCTTCGGGCTCCTCGTCCTCAGCTTCCTCTTCGCCGTACTCCTCGTCCTCGCCCTCCCCGTCCTCGGCCTCCTCCGCCTCGGCCTCCTCGCGTTCGACGGCCTCCTCGTGGGTGACCACGACCTCGCCGTCGCGGATCTCACCGCGCCACCCCTCGGGCTCCTCCTCGGTGAGGGTCACGTACCGGTGGAAGTGCTTGAAGTCCAGCCGTACGCGGCGGCCCTGGGCGCGCCAGAGGTTGCCCGTCTTCTCGAAGAACCCGGACGGGTAGTACTCCACGACCAGCACGATCCGCGTCAGGTTCGGGGCCAGCTCGTGGAAGCTGATGGCGCCGCGGGTGCTGCCCTTGGCGCCCTCGGACGTCCAGACGATCCGGTCGTCCGGCACCTGTTCCTGCACCGTGGCCTTGAAGCTGCGGGTGGAGGGGCCGACCTTGACCTTCCAGTCGGTCTCCTCGTCCTCGCCCTTCGAGACGCTCTGGACGCCCTTCATGAAGCCGCTGAACTCGTCGTACTGCGTCCATGCGTCGTACGCCGTGCGCAGCGGCACGCCGACGTCCATGACCTCGATGATGTTCATGAACTTTCCGCCGCCGGCCTTGCGGTTGCCCTTCCCGCCCCCGCCGTCGCCGCCACCGCCACCGCCGAAGAGGCCCTTCGCCTTGTCCACCACCGCGTCCTTGGCGCCCTTGGCCTTCTCCGATGCGAAGGCCTTGGCCGGGGATTCGCCCTGGAGCACGCGCGAGGCGATGGAGGGGAGCGAGCCGCCGTTCTCGGCGCTGTCGGTCAACTGGCCGGTCAGGTCCTTGAGTTTGCCGCCCGCCTTGTCGGCGAGCTGCTGGACCTGGGCGCTGGCGAACTTCGACAGTTCCTCTTTGATGCGGTCGACGCCCGACTCCGCCGGAGCCTCGGATGCGTCCTTGTCCGTCGTTGCCATGGCTGACTACCTCCGGCGGTCGGCGCGCTTGGATGATGACCGCTTCGATGCCGCTGCCTTCTTCGGGGCAGACTTCTTCGCTGCCGTCTTCTTCGCGGGAGCGGACTTCTTCGCGGGGGATTTCTTGGCGGTGGGCTTCTTGGCCGCCGATGTGCCGGACGCCGACTTCTTGGCTGCCGACTTCTTGGCCGGGGCGGACTTCTTCGCTGCCGTCTTCTTCGCTGGCGTCTTCTTGGCGGGAGCGGACTTCTTGGCTGCGGTCTTCTTCGCCGGGGTCTGCTTGGCCGGAGCCTTCTTCGCCGGGGCCTTCTTTGCGGGGGCGGACTTCTTCTCGGCCGACCGCCTGGCCGGAGCGGCCTTCTTCTCGGCCGACTTCTTGGCCGGGGCCTCCTCTTCTTCCTCCTCTTCCTCCTCCTCTTCGAACTCCTCGTCCTCTTCCGGCTCCTCCTCTTCCTCCTCGGGCTCCTCCTCTTCCTCCTCGGGCTCCTCTTCCTCTTCCTCTTCCTCTTCCTCTTCCTCGTCCTCGTACGCGCCTTCCGGCTCCTCGTCGTACTCTTCGTCCGCCTCTTCGTCCGCCTCGTCGTCCGGCGCCGCGGTGAGCCGGGCCGTCCGGTCGCCGATGGCGTCCGCCAGGTTGGCCATGGAGCGGTTGGCGGCGGCCGTCACCGCCTGGCGGCCCGCTTCGAGGACCTCGCCCCGCAACTGCTCCTGCAGTTCGGCCACTTGCGGGACCTCGCCGAGTCGGCGCATCCCCTCGGCTGCGAGCTGACGGGGTTCGAGTCCGAACCGGCGCCCGGCCAGATAGGTCGCGACGCTCAGGGCCAGCCGGCCCTTCTTCGTCCGGCCCAGCACGTATCCACCCACCACGGCGGCTGCGAGCGCCACCTTCGCCTGGTCATCCATGCCTGTCACCTTCTGTCGTCGGTGTCCGGCCGGTCTGCGCGGCGTACAGCCGGTCGAGCAGCCTCTCCTCTTCCGCTTCGAATTCCTCCAGCCCGATGTGCCCCTCGTCGAGCTCGTGGTTGAGGGCCGCGAGCTGCGCGCGGATCACGCCGGGGTCGTAGAGCTCGCGTTCGGCGGCGTCCTGCAACCGCTCCGCGACCCACACCACGCCCCGGGCGGGCGCGAGGGGGAGCAGCAGCACTCCGGAGATCAGCCCCATGGTCAGCCTCCACCGACCGGTGCGGGCGCGCTCCGGCCCCCGGCATCAGTTCCGGCCCCGGCCCCGACGAAGCTGTAGCAGGGCAGCGGTCCGGCAACGCGGAGGTCGACGTGGTCGCGGTGGGCCGCGGCGAAACGCTCGGCGGTCGCACGAAACCGGTCGCTGTCGGCCTGTGCCACGAGGAAGGACACGTTGAGCGCGCAGCCGGGCACCTCGGGGCCCCCGGCCGTCGCGCGGGCCATCGGCGCCAGGTCCCGCAGCGCACGCCGGCCCGCCTCGCCCGCCCGGCGCGCCAGGGCGGAGGCGACGGCTTCGCCCAGGCGCACATTGGCCTCGTAGCCGGGGCGCCTGCGGGTTGCCTCGCGCAGCCGCCGTACGGTCGCGTCCCCGGCCACCAGCGCGGCGAGGGAGTCGTGGGCGGGCAGCGCCTTGAGGTTCATCTCGATGTGTCCGGCGACCCGGTCCAGGGCGGCGAGGTGGCCCGCCTCCGCCGCGGCCAGCTGGGCGCGCAGGGCGTCCTCGTCCGGCGCGACCATGCCGAAGCGCATCGGCAGCACGGGCCCGCTCGCCGCCAGCTGCGTCAGGAGATCCTGGTGGGCCAGCAGGTCGCGGCGCCGGGCGCGCAACTGTGCGGGGGCGGCGCTGACCACCGCGGCCACCGGGCCCGGGCCGACGGCCCGCAGCGGGGCGGGCGGGCTGCCCACGCCCCCGGACTTCCGGGGCAGCGGCGTTCCGGTCCGGACGACCGCGTACACGTACAGCCCCGGCCCTTCGACGGTTCCCGGCCCCTCGGCGCACACGTCAGGCCTCCGCTCGGCGGCGACGGCTCGCGGAGCCGCCACTGCTGCTGACGGGGGCCCGCCGCTTCTTCGGACGCGCGGGCCTCTCCTCGGCCTCCGCCTCGTCCTCGTCGTACTCGTCGCCGTATGCGTCGTCCTCGTCGGAGCCGCCGGCCCCGACCGCCTTACGTACGGTGTCGCCGACCGACTCCGCGGCCTTGCGCACCTTCCGCTTGCCGACGGAGCGCGCGGCGGAGCCGCCGAACAGCTCGGGGACGGTGGAGCTGCTGGGGTCACGTTCGAGGTCGAGGCGGTTGCAGGCTTCCGCGAAGCGGAGGTAGGTGTCCACGCTGGCCACGACTATGCGTGCGTCGATCTTCAGGATCTCGATACCGACCAGGGAGACCCGTACGAATACGTCGATCACCATGCCCCGGTCGAGGATGAGTTCCAGCACGTCGTAGAGCGAGCCGGAGCGAGGTGGGCACGGAGCGACACCGTCGACGTACGTCGTGGTCGTCATGGGGGGGTCCTTCCAGCTGTCGGACGGAGTCGGGCGGGTCACTCGTCGGCGGCACCGCGCCGGTAGCGGCGGACCCGGGTGTACTCCAGGAGTTCGCAGGACCGGTCGAGCTGCACCTCGTACGAGGCGAGGAGACTGGTCGTGTCCGGGATGCGGGGCACTTCGAGAACGTCCACGACGACGGCCCAGCCGTCGTCGGAGCGCCGGATCGCGGAGACGCCCTCGGCCGGGTGACTGATCAGCGCTTCCAGGCTCCGACAGGCGGCGCGGGCGGCGTGCTCGGGCCCCTTCCTGGCCGGGGGCTTCTTTTTCGTCCCCGTGGAGGAGCGCTCGGCGCGCGCTGAACGTTGGTCTGCCATGGTGACCAGTCTGGTCAATGTGGGGCACTCCGCATCTCGGGAGAGCCAGTGGTGCGACGGCCTCCGCCGGAGGTCCGGCCGGGGATGTGCGGGGTCAGGCCTCCCGCGGCCGCCGCGCCAGGACGAACCCCTGCGGCGCCCGCTCCGGGAACGGCCCCTCCGTCTCCCGCTCCCGCCACACCCGGGACACCACCTCCAGGCCCGCCTCCCGCAGCAGCGCGGCCACCCGCTCCGGCTGCCGCCGGTGGAAGACGAGCGAGACCTCCTCGCCCAGCGCCTCCGTCATCCGCAGCGGCTCGTCACCCACCTGGAAGCCGAGCTGTACGGGGGCACCGGGGGCCAGCACGCGGTGGAACTCGGCGAAGACGCGCGGGAGTTCCTCGTCCGGGACGTGGATGGTGGAGTACCAGGCGAGGAGGCCGCCGAGCGACCCGTCCGGGAGGTCGAGGCCGAGCATCGAGCCCTCCTCGAACCGCAGCCCGGGGTGCTCCTGCCGGGCCACCGCGAGCATCTGCGGCGAGAGGTCGATCCCGAACACGTCGAGCCTGAGGCCCAGTTCCCTCAGGTGCGCGGTGACCCGGCCCGTCCCGCAACCGACATCGGCCACGGGCAGGCCGCCACCGCCCGCCGCCGCGAGTTCCGCGAAGACGGCCAGCACGCCGCGCTCCAACGGCTTGGCCGCCAGCTCGCCGCGCGAGAAATCGGCGTAGGCGGGGGCGATGGCGTCGTACGAGTCCCGGGTGGTGCGCTGGAAGTCGGCGGACGGGCCGGAGGCGGTCATGGGCGACACTCTAGGCGTCACCTCCCCCGGCCCCGGTGTCAGACCATCGGTTCGCCGCTGACCGTCTCCTCGGGCGGGACGAGGTCCTGGACGACGTCCCAGTGCTCGACGATGCGGCCGTTCTCCAGCCGGAAGACGTCGACGACGGCGACGGGGCCCGGCGCCCAGCCGTGCACGACGCTGTGGGTGAAGACGAGGTCACCCTGTGCCGCGATCCGCTGCGGCTCCCACCGGAAGCCCCGCAGATCCGGCACCACGGCACGGAGGGTGTCCAGGCCGCTGGGCATCCCGGGACTGTGCTGGACGTAGGGCTCGGCCCAGTACCGGTCGAGCGCCGTGAAATCCTTCTCGCCGAAGAGCTCCCGCATGGCGGTGAGGACGGTCGCGGTGTTGTCCCGGGCCCGGTCCGCCTCGGGGTGTCGGGTCACAGTCATCTCTCCTGACTCCTCGATGGTTTGACTCCTCGATGGTTCTGACGGGCCGGGGTCCTTACCCGCCGCCCTCATACGGAAGGGGGCCGGGGCCCCTCCCCGCCGTCCGTTCGCTCGTACCGCAGCGCGCCCGAGGGGCAGCGCCGCACCACCTCCACCACGCGATCGGCGTCGGCACCGTCGGGCCGGATCCACGGGCGCCGGCCGGTGTCGAACACCTCCGGCAGACCGCGGACGCACTCGGCGGCGTGCCGGCAGCGGCCGGCCTCGAAGGTCACGGTGACCGACCGCCCCTCGTACGACCGCCTGTCCGTCCGCTCGCTCATTCCGGGCCTCCGTTCAGTCACTGACACTGCTGCGGGACTGGTAGAGCAGGTCCTGGTACTCGGGGTGCCGAGCGATCCATCCCGCGAAGAACGGGCAGGTGGGCAGCACCCTCAGCTTCGCCGCACGCGCCTCGTCGAGGGCGGTGCGGGCCAAGGCCGACCCGACGCCCTTGCCCTCGTACCGGGGCGAGACCTCGGTGTGCAGGAACGCGATCAGTTCCGTCGTACGGAGGTAGTCCGCGAAGCCCGCGACCTCGGACTCCCCCTCGATCCGCGCCTCGTACCGCTTGGCCTCGGGAACGTCCTTCACTGCGACTGCCATGTGTCCTGACCTCTTCTCTCCGTTCGTGCGCACCGGCCCGGTCCGGGTGGTGCGTCCTCGTCCCCCGTCGTACCCGCCCGGGGTCAGGCGGCGCTTGTGGACCGCCCGGCGGCGAGGAGCTGCATCTCCCAGGCGAAGGCCACCCCGGAGGCGCCGCCGTGCTGGGCCTGGACCTCGGCGGCCGCCGGCACCGTCTCCTCGCGGGCCCAGTCGCGCTGCCACTCGCCCAGGACGGCCATCCAGGTGATCGGGACGACGCCCGCCTGGACCATGCGGCGCACCGCCATGTCGTGGGCCTCGGCCGACACACCCCCCGAGGCGTCGGTGACGGCGTAGACGTCGAAGCCCTCACCGGCCGCCTGTATGGCGGGCATGGCCAGGCAGATCTCGGTCCAGAGCCCGGCGAGGATCAGCTTCTTCCGCCCGGTCGCCTTGACGGCGTCGACGACGCGCTGGTCCTGCCAGGTGTTGATGAAGGTCCGGTCGATCGGCTTCTGCTCCGGGAACACGTCCTGGATGCCCTGGATGAGCAGGCCACCACGCTCCTCCAGGACGGTCGTCAGGATGGTCGGGACGCCGAAGGCCTTGGCGGCCTTGGCGAGTCCGACCACGTTGTTGACGACCATCGTCGGCTCATGGCTGTTCAGGTTGGCGAACTGGAACGGCTGGTGGTCGATCAGCACCAGGACGCTCTCCTCGGGCGTCAGCAGTGCGTCGAGTCCGGCCTTGTTCGGGGTGCTGACGGTGCTCACGGTGCTCATGGGGGTGTCCCTTCTGGAGCCGTACGCCATGTAGTTGACGTGTCACCCACACTAGGCAGGAGGTGGTTGACGCGTCAACTAGTCCTGATGGCAACTACGCTGCCTCCATGGACGCACCGCCTCGCTGGCTGACCCCGGAACAGCAGGCCGCCTGGGACAGCTTCATCCGCATGCAGGAGAAGCTCATCGGTCGGCTCTCCCGCCAGGTCCAGGCAGACTCCCGCATGTCCCCCGCCGACTACATCGTGCTGGCCAAGCTCACCGAGGCCGGCGGGCGGATGCGCCTCACGGACCTGGCCAAGCTGGTGGAGTGGGAGAAGAGCCGCATGTCCCACCAGGTGGGGCGGATGGCGAAGCGCGGACTTGTGGCCAAGGAGGACTGCCCCGACGACGGCCGCGGAGCGTTCATCGTCGCCACCCCGGCGGGCCGCGAGGCCATCGAGGAGGCCGCGCCCGTGCACGTCGAACACGTCCGGCGGCTGTTCGTCGACGCCCTCACCCCGGAGGAGCTGGACACCCTCGCCCGCATCTCCGACCGCGTCCTCGCCCACATGGAGAAGCAGCCCGACTGAGACCGGCCGACGGAGACCGGCCGGGACGGTGACCGGCCGCGGCGGTGGTCGCCGCGGCCGGTCACGCCCGCTGTCAGCGGCTCAGCAGCCGGAACCGCCGTACCGCCAGCGGCAGGAAGACCAGCGTGATCACCACCGGCCACACCACGGCCATCAGCAGGGCGTGCTCCTCCACCCAGGTACCGCCGCCCGCCACCGGGTTGCCGAACAGCTCGCGGGTGGCGGTCGCGGTCGAGGAGAGCGGGTTCCAGGCGGCGACCGTGCCCAGCCAGCCCGGCATCAGGGACGGGGCGACGAAGGTGCTGGAGATCATCGTGAGCGGGAAGGCGACCGCGTACAGCCCGCCCGCCGCCTCCGGCGTCGGAACCAGCAGGCCCAGCCAGACGCCCACCCAGATCAGGCTGAACCGCAGCAGCAGGAGCAGCCCGAACGCCCCGAGGGCGGGCATCACCCCGCCGCCCGCGCGCCAGCCGATCAGCAGCGCGGTGACGGCCAGGATGGTCAGCTCGGCGGCCGCCACCACCAGGTCGGCCACCCCGCGTCCGGAGGCGAAGGCGGACGGGGCCATCGGCATGGAACGGAAGCGGTCGACGACCCCCTGTCCGGCGTCGGTGACGACGGCCACGGCGGTGTTCATGAAGCCCATGGCCATGGTCATCGCGAACATGCCGGGCATCAGGAACTCCCGGTAGTCGCCGCCGCCCGGCACCTTCATGGCACTGCCGAAGACGTACCCGTACAGCAGGACGGACAGGATCGGGAAGCCGAGCTGCCAGACGATGGCGGAGGGGTGGCGCTGGTAGTGGGTGAGGGTGCGGCGGGTGATGTTCCAGCAGTCGGAGACCGCCCAGTAGGCGAGGCCGTGTCCGCGTGACGCCTCGGTCACCGTGCGGCCCGGTGCGGTGACGGTCATGCCGCTGCCACCTCGCGTACGGCCTGCGCGTCTTCGGCAGGTGTGTCGTCGGCGGGCGTTCGGTCGGCGCCCGCGCCGTGGCCCGTCAGCCGCAGGAACACGTCGTCCAGGCTGGGCCGGCGCAGCCCGATGTCCTCCACCGCGATCCGGTCGTCCTGGAGGGTCCGGGCCACCTCGGTCAGGGCGGCCACCCGGTCGGCGACCTGGGCGTGTACCCGGCGGTTGGTGTCGTCGGTGAGGACCAGCCCGCCCCCGGCGACCCGTTCGACGGCCCGCGCCACCGCGGCCAGGTCTCCCGGGTCGGCGGCGACGACCTCGATCCGGTCGCCGCCGACGCGGTTCTTCAGCGCGTCGGGGGTGTCGTCGGCGATGGCCCGCCCCCGGTCGATGACGGTGATGTGCGAGGCGAGCTTGTCGGCCTCGTCCAGGTACTGCGTGGTGAGCAGTACGGTCGTGCCGCCCGCCACCAGGGCCCGGATCGCGTCCCAGACCTCGCCCCGGCCTCGCGGGTCGAGCCCGGTCGTGGGCTCGTCCAGGAAGAGCACGTCGGGCGAGAGGATCATCGAGGAGGCGAGGTCGAGCCGGCGCCGCATGCCGCCGCTGTACTCCCCGGCGCTCCGGTCGGCGGCCTCCACCAGGTCGAACCGCTCCAGCAGCTCTCCGGCGCGCTGCCGGGCCCCGCGGTTGCCCAGGTGGAAGAGGCGCCCGAACATCTCCAGGTTCTGCCGCCCGGTGAGGCCCTCGTCGACGGCGGCGTACTGACCGGCGAGCCCGATCCTGCTCCGTACGCGGCGGGGCTCGCGCCCCACATCGATCCCGGCCACCTCGGCCCGGCCCCCGTCGTATCGCAGGAGGGTCGCGAGGACCCGTACGGCGGTGGTCTTCCCGGCCCCGTTGGGCCCGAGCAGGCCGTGGACGGTGCCGGGGCGGACGGCGAGGTCGAACCCGTCGAGCGCCCGCTTCTCCACCCCGCCCCTCCCCTTCGCCCGGTACCGCTTGACGAGCCCTTCGGCGAGCACCGCGTACCTCGGCCCGGTTTCCGACATGCACCTAGACGTAGAAATAGGCATGGACATGGCATAACCCCCTTGCTTCTCCGACCAACCCGGAAGCGAACTGAGTACACCGTACCCCAAACCGAGTACGCTGTACGTTGATACGAGTACGGTGTACCCAAATCGCCTCCGGCGCACTACGCTGCCCCCATGGCGAAAGACGGATCGACAGGATCGACAGCGGCGGCGACGACGGACGGCACCACCCCCGGGAGCGGCGACATCGCGCGCAGCCTGGAGCTCCTGTGGGGCACCGGGGACCGCCCCAGCCGCGGCCCCAAACCCGGCCTCACGCTGGACCGGATCGTCACGGCCGCCATCGCCGTCGCGGACGCGGAAGGGCTGGCCGCCGTCTCCATGCGCCGGCTCTCCACCGAGCTCGGCACGGGCACGATGTCGCTCTACCGGTACATCCCCGGCAAGGCCGAACTCCTGGACCTGATGCTCGACCGGGTGCTGGGCGAGCCCCTGCCCGACGAGCCCGGCCGCCCCGCCGCCGACCACCCCGTCCCCGACGACTGGCGGGCGGCGATCAACCGCATGGCCACGACCTACCTGGACAACCTGCGCCGCCACCCCTGGCTGCTGAAGATCAACCAGGCCCGCACGGTGCTCGGCCCCAGCGCCCTGCGCGGCCTGGAGCTCTCGCTCACCGGACTGCGCTCGATGGGGCTGCGCGACCCCGAACTGATCGGCGTGATCATCACGGTCAACAGCTTCGTGGAGGGCCTCGCCCGCACCCAGGGGGACGCGGAGGAGGCGGTGGCGCAGACCGGGCTGAGCGACGAGGAGTTCTGGGACAGCCAGCGCCCCTACCTGGAGCGGGCCATGCTCAGCGGCGCGTACCCGATGATGGCGAGCATGTCGGAGGACACCTTCAGCGCCGACTTCGACCACTTCGTGTTCGGGCTGGAGCGGCTGATCGCCGGTTTCGAGGTGCTGGTCGCGGAGCGGCAGAAGGCGGGCGGCTCGGCCGGCTGAACGACGTACCGGGCAGGACAACGACGTACCGGGCGTGACCGGACATGACAGGGCGCCCGGTGCGTGCCCCAATGGATATATGGACGCCAGCCGGGAGCTAGCCCCGTTCGTGAAGCAGTACGCCGTCCTGCTGAGCACGCACCGCCAGGACGGCACGTCGGTCGGCACGCCCGTGAACATCGCCGTCGAGGGCGATCACGCCTTCATCCGTACGTTCTCCTCGGCCTGGAAGGTCGAGCGGATGCGTAACCACCCGAAGGTGGAGCTCGCCCCGTGCACGGTCCGGGGCAGACCCACGGGACCGGAGATCAGCGCCCACGCACGGCTGCTGCGGCCGGGCACGAAGGAGAACACGCACGCGGCACGGATGCTGTCGCGGAAGTACCCGATCGTGCAGGGCGTACTCGTCCCGCTGGCGCACCGGCTGAAGCGGGACAGGACGCTGCACTACGAGGTGTGGCCGGTGGTGAACGGCGACTGAGGGTTCGAGGGGGGCGCCACGGGCCTATCCCCTCACCCCTGCCCCCGCTTCCGCCGGAGCGCGAACCACAGGGCCCCCACCCCGACGATGATCACCGCACCGAGCCCCACACTGCCCTTGCCGTCACCGTCCTGACCGTCACCCGCCCCGGAGGAGGAAGTTCCACTCCCGGAACTCCCGGAACTCCCGGAACTCCCGGAACTCCCGGAGGGCTTCCCCTTCTCCTCGCCGCCCCCCGACGGCTTGGCGCCCCCTTCGATCTCGACCCGCACGACCCCGCTGCCCGCCCCCTCGGAGCCGAACATCAGGGCCGATCCGTCCGCCGTGTACGTCACCGACTCCGCCTGCCGCTGGAACGGTGCGGCGACCGACCGGCTTTCCCCGAGGCGGCCGTCCTCGAAGTCGTACACGCGGGCGCTGAAGTACGAGCGCAGCACCAGCGAGCCCCCGTCGGGCGAGAAGGCCCCGTCCGTCACCCACGGCACCTCGCCGACCCGCCGGAAGGTGTTCGTGGCACCGGTGGTGAGCTTCGCGGGCCCTTCGTAGAGCCCGCCGCCGTCCTCGTTCTTGGAGGCGATGTAGACGCGCCCGGTCGTGGGGTGGACCATCAGCGCCTCGGCGTTGCGGGCCCCGTCGGCGTACTTCACGTCGTACTGGGTGGCGGTGACGGTGGCGTCGCGGAGGACCTTGGGCTCGGGAAAGCGATAGATCCATACGTGGGACCAGGTGCCGTCCAGGTTGTCCCCGATGTCACCGACGTAGATGTCCCCGTCGGGCCCGATCGAAATGCCCTCCACATCCCGCGGCTCCCCCACGCCCCGCATGGTGATGGTCGCGACGGTCTTCCCGGTGCGGGAGTCGACGGCGAAGACGTAGGGGCCGTCGTCGCTGTCGTTGTGCGTCCAGTAGACGCCGGGGTGCAGACGGCTGGCGGCGAGGCCGCTGGACTCGGTGATACGGGAGTCCTCGATCGTGAAGTCACGGTCGGGGTCCCCGTCGGCGGCGACGGCGGGGCAGGCGGCCCCCAGGAGCAGCAGCAGGGCTGCGGCGGGAACGGCGGGAACGGCGAGACGTGCCGGGCGGCTCGGATACGGACGCATGGCCCAAGTGTCCACGGTCGCGGCCCTGTCCAAGGCCCGGCCCCGCCCACAGCCCCGGCCCCGTCCACCGCAGGGCCCCGCCCCCCGTCCACCGCGAGGCCCGCCCCCACCGTGTCCATCGTCACGTCGCAGGCCACAGCCGTGATCGGCCATGATGACGCCATGCGTTTTCTCCCGGTCGGCGACTCCATGACCATCGGCGCCACCGGCGACTTCACCTGGCGCTACCGCCTGTGGCAGCACCTTGAGGCGGTCTGCACGACTCCGTACGAGATCGTCGGGCCGCGCACGACGCTGTACGACCCCGAGGCGAACGCCCCGCTCTCCGACGCGTACGCCGACCCGTCCTTCCCGCCCGACGCGCGCAGGCACCTGGCGGGCTGGGGCGAGGGGTGGCTGCACATGGCGCCGGCGATCGCGGACGCGGTGCGCGCGGCGGAGGCGGACGTGCTGCTGGTCTCGCTGGGCCTGATAGACCTCGGGTTCTACACGGACGCCGAGCAGACGGCGGCCAACGCCCGCGCGTTCATCGAGGCGGCCCGCACGGCCAACCCGCAGATCCGGATGGTGCTGCTCCCGGTGATACCGAACGTCCGGGCCGAGTCGGACGCCCCCTTCGCCGCCTCCTGCGCCCGCTTCAACGAACTCCTCGCCAAGGCCGTGGCCGACCTGGACACCCCCGTCTCCCCACTCCTCCTGGCCTCGCGCCCGCCGGGCTACGACATCCACACGGACACGTACGACGGCACCCACCCCGGCCCGACCGGCGAACACCTCCTCGCCGCCGCCTTCGCCGACGCGATGCACCAGGCCTGGGGTCTGGGCGGTCCGTACGCGCGGCAGCAGGCGACACCGCAACCGCAACCGGCCTGAGCGGCGGCCCGTAGGTGAACGGCCCACGCGCCGCGCGCATGCAGATCTACGCGGCCGAGGGCACCACCGACCGGGACCGCGTCTTCATCGTGCGCTGCGTCGGAGGCATCGTCCGCGTCGGCCGGACGTTCGTCCCCGACCGGAGCGACGCAACCCTCCCCGCAGACCTACGGGTCACCCTGACCGGCATCGAGCGGTACCGGCGGAGCGTCGGGTCCTTCGATCCGCCCCGCACCGCCCGGTCACCCTCACCGGCCCGTCGGCCGACGCGCTGGTCCGCGGATCGGTCATCGTGGAGGCGTCGGACCGACCGGCTGGGACCCCAGCATCGTCAGTGCCAGTTGGGTCAGTTCGCCGGAGACCTCCTCCGGGCGGGCCCGGCGGCAGCGGCGGGTGTGGTGGGCCATCAGTTCGTGGACCGTGCCGACCATCACCATGACGTCGACCCGGTGGTCCCGGTCCTCCGCCTCGCCCCGCTCCACCGCCCGCTCCGCCTCCCCCGTGAGGAACTCCGTCCACAGCGCGCGCCAGAGCTTGCAGTGCTCGTCCACCACCGCGCTCACGCCCAGCACCTCGACGAAGGTCACCCGTGCCTCGCGCGGGTCCCGGGTGACGGACTCCACGTACGCGTCGAAGAGGCGCCGGACCCTCTCCGCGATCGAGCACTCGTCCATCCCCTCGGAGAGCAGGGCGGCCTCCATGGCCCGCAGGCCGGTGGTGGTGACCCGGTTGTGCAGGGCGATGAGCAGCCCCTCCCGTGTCCCGTACTCCTGCCGGAGCACCTCGGGCGTGACCCCGGCCGCCTCGCAGAGGTCCGCCTCCGAGGTCTCCCGGTAGCCGACGACCCCGTACAGCTCCCGTGCGGCGTTCAGCAGTTGTTCCCTCGCCTGGGTACGGGCCTGGTCACCGGGCCCCGTCCGCTGAACCGCCCAGCCATCAGCCACCGGTCCTCCTTCAGCGCAAGGTGCGGGAGAGGGCCTCGGCACCTCTGCACGAACCGCCGCCCCATTGTGCGCGCCCGGAGCGCCGCCGGGGTGCCACGCCACACCCGTACGGGCGAATGACCGCACGCGGAAACGCTTCTTCTCGGCGCGTCGATCGGTGCGTCGATCGGTGCGTCGATCGGTGCGCTGGGAAGTGGGAGTGCGACGGGCTGTCAGCCCTGCTCCTCCGCGTACGCGAACGCCTCCCGGTGCTCGTCGACGCTCTCGACGCCGTCGCGCGCCCGCAGGGCCAGGTCGCGGGCCAGGCGCCGGGCCAGCTCGCGCAGCCCGTCGTCCGGCGTGACCCCCTCGACGTACTCCAGCAGGCCTGCCAACGCGTCCAGTTCACCGGTGTGGAGCGCCACGTCGACGATCTCCTGGTCCGCCGCCGTGAGCGCTTCCACGGCGCGCCGCCGGAAGGCCGTGCTCCGCAGGCGGGCGACGGCCTGGTCCTCCCCGGCCCACGCCCACGGCTCCGCACCGCCGTCCACCGTGCCGAAGGCTTCGAGTCGCCGGAGCAGGATGTCCGGCTCGCTGTGCGGCGCGCGGTAGAAGGGCCGCTCGGCGCTTCCCGCCTCGCGCGGGTCCAGCCGCACCTCGGAGAGGAACGCGGCGACACGTACCGGCTCGGGCGTCAGCCCGCTCCCCATCCAGCGGGCGGAGTCCAGCAGCGAACGACCGGAACCCTCGGGGATGTGGAAGAAGCACCACCCCGAGACGCCGCACCACAGCAGCCCCGTCTCCCCGCCGTTGCCCAGCAACGTCCGGCTGAACGCGGGCGTGAACTCCACGCTCCCCTCGACGTCCCCCTCGAAGTCGTCCTGGCTCGGGTCGTGCACATCCCCGTACGCCGAGACGGAGACGACCGGGATCTCCTCGGCCAGCAGCACCTCCGCGACGGCCGCCATGTATCCGCCTATGACCGCTTCGAGGGCGCCCCGCAGCTGGGGCGAGCAGTCTTCGGCATTGGCGTACGTCACGGCGGTTCTCCCAGGTCGGTCCCGGAGGCGGATCCGCCTCCTTACCGCCGTTGCCCGCATCACGCCTGTTCACACGGGGTCGGCTTGACCCTGACGTACGGGGCAGGGGTTAGCGTCCCCGCACCCGCCGCGCGAAAGCCGGTGAGCCGGTGAGCCGGAAAGCCGGTGAGCCAGAGAGCTGGTGAGCCGGAGAGCCGGTGAGCCGACAGGCCCGAGCCCAGGAGATTCAGCATGTCCATCACCCCGCCCCTCCCCCGTACCGCCCGCGAAGTCCGTCTGGTCTCCGCTCCCCCAGGACTGCCCACACCCGCCGACTTCGCCGTCGTCGAAGCGCCCCTCCCCACCCCCGGAGCGGGCCAAGTCCTCGTCCGGAACCGCTACTTCCTGGTCTTCCCCGGTCTGCGTACCCTCATCGGCGGAGAGGTCGACGGCGTGCCGCTCCCCGCGCTGAGCAGCGGCGACGCGCTGTTCGGGCCTGCCGTCGGGGAGGTCGTCGCGGCGGGGGACGGCAGTCCGCTGCGACCCGGCGACACCGTCACCCACCTTCAGGGGTGGCGGGACCACGCCGTGGTGGACGCCGCCCACTGCACGCCCGTCGGGGACACGCTGCCCGATCCGGTCGCCCACCTCTCCCAGGGGTCCTCCGCGTACGGGGCCCTCACCCGGCTCGCCCCCGTCCGTACCGGCGACACCGTCCTGGTCACCGGCGCCGCCGGAGCCGTGGGCACCCTCGCCGGTCCGGTCGCCCGGCTGCTGGGCGCCGGGCGGGTGATCGGCACCACCAGGTCGCCCGAGAAGGCCGGGCGGCTCACCGCCGAACTCGGTTACGACGCCGTCCTCCTGGGAGACCGGGGAGGCGAGGGAGACTTGGCAGGCCCCCGAGCCTCCTTCGCCGCTCAGCTCGCCGAGGCCGCGCCCGACGGCATCGACGTCCTGCTCGACACCGTCGGCGGCGAACAGCTCGCGGCGGCCGTCGGCGCGGCCCGGCACGGGGCCCGTTTCGCCCTGGTCGGGGCGTTGGACGGGCAGTTGTCGGCGCGGCGGGCGGGCGGCAGCGCGCCCGTGGAGATCGACTCGTTCCGGATCGTCGTCAAGGGCCTCTCGCTGCGCGGCTACAGCGGTACGGACCACCCCGACGTCGAGGAGGAGTGGAACGGGCGGTTCGGGGCGTGGCTGCGGTCAGGCGAGATCACCTTCCCGCACGCCCGGGTCACGGGCATCGATCGGGCGCCGCAGGCGTTGCAGGAGTTGTTCGAAGGGCGGCACTTCGGGGCCGTCGTCGTGGAGTTGTAGCGGCCGACGGCTCGGCGGGGTGGGACGGGGTGGGCAGGGGTGGGCTTCGATGCGGATCGGTGAGGCGGCAGCGGCGGCGGGGTGCACCCCCAGGGCGCTGCGGCTGTACGAACAGCGCGGGCTCCTCCCGCCGCCCGCCCGCACCGCCTCGGGCCAGCGCGACTACCGGCCCGCCGAGGTCGCCAGGCTCCGGGTCATCCGCGAGCTGCTCGGCTCCGGGTTCACCATCGAGGACCTGCGATCCCTGGCGGACCGCCTCCACCTCCTGACCGAGGGCCCGCCGCCCCGGTGCGGGTCCCCCGACGCCCCGGCGGGCTCCGGTGCGGGGGTCGTCGGCCGGCGGCTCGCCCTGCTCGACGCCGAGATCGCCCGCCTCACCCGCCTCCGCGAGGAGCTGGCCCGCCGGGTGTTCGGGGAGCCGTAGCGGGCCCGCCCACCGGCTCCACCGACTCCACCGGCTCCACAGGCTCCACCCGCGCCAGCCACCCCGTCAGCAGCCGCTCCAGCTCCTCCGCCTCCCGCGGGTCCAGCGCGTCCAGCAGGTTCCGCTCGTTGCGCATGTGCTCGGTGAACGCCCGGTCGATCAGGGACCGGCCCGCCGGGGTCAGCGCCACCACCCGGCCCCGGCCGTCCGCCGCCGAGCGGCGCCGGGTCACCAGGCCGGCGCGCTGGAGGCGGTCGATCCGCTTGGTCATCGCGCCCGTGGTGACCATCGTGTGCGCGGCCAGCTCGCCCGGTGCCCGCTCGAAGGGCTCCCCGGCCCGGCGCAGCGCGGCCAGGACGTCGAACTCGCCCTCCGACAGGCCATGGGTCCGGTAGACGACGTCGAGGCGGGCGGTCAGGAGGTGGCCCAGGCGGTGCAGCCGGCCGATGACCGCCTGCGGGGACACGTCCACGTCCGGGCGCTCTCGCGCCCATTCGGCCTGGATACGGGCCACATGGTCGGGACCCGTGCGCCCCGGCCCCTCCCCCTCGTCCGAGCCCTCCGGAGCCGGATCCCGAAAATTACCTTCCATGGAAGGCATAATAGCTTCCATGGAAGGTAACCTGAAATGGTCGCTGGTCACGGCGGTGGCCCCCGTGGCCTGGGGCACGACGTACTTCGTCACGCGCGAGTATCTGCCCGAGAGTCACCCGCTGTACGGGGCCGCCTTCCGGGCCGTGCCCGCCGGGCTGCTCCTCCTGGCCGTCTGCCGGAAGCTGCCGCACGGGAGCTGGTGGTGGAAGTCCCTGGTGCTCGGCGCCCTGAACATGAGCGGCTTCTTCGCGCTCGTCTACGTGGCGGCGCAGCGCCTCCCCACCAGCCTGGCGTCGATCATCATGGCCCTCGCACCCCTGTTCATGATGATGCTGGCCTGGCCGCTGGTCGGTGAGCGGCCCGGCTGGAAGCACCTCGCCGGGGCCATGACCGGTGTCGGCGGTGTCTGCCTGATGGTGTTCACGGCCGCCGGTTCGGTGGACGCGATCGGCGTGCTCGCCTCGGTCGGGGCCATGGCGATGTCCTCGTACGGGTATGTCCTGGCCAAGCGGTGGAGCGGCGGGGTGGACGTACTCGCCGCCACCAGCTGGCAGTTGCTCGGCGGCGGGCTGCTGCTCGTACCGTGCGCGGCCCTCGTGGAGGGCGCGCCGCCCGCGCTGGACGGGCCCGCACTCCTCGGGTTCGGCTACCTCGCCGTGGTGGCCACGGGCATCGCGTTCGCCGCCTGGTTCCTGGGGCTGAAGCACCTGCCGGCGGGGACGGTCGGCCTGCTGGGGCTGCTCAACCCCGTGACGGGCGTGCTGCTGGGGCTCCTCCTCGCCGGCGAGAGCCTCTCGGGCCGGCAGGTCCTCGGTCTCGTACTCACGCTGTGCGGAGTCGTACTCGGCCAGCGCGCCGCCCGAACCCCCGCACCACCGCCGGAGGCCCCCGAGCCCGCCGAGCCAGCCGAGCCCTCCGAGCCCCCTGGCCCCACCGAGCGCCCCTCCCGCATCACCCCGTCACCGTGAAAACGGCCCGCATCACCCCGTCACCGTGAAGACCGCCCGCATCACCCCTTCACCGCGAACTCCGCCCGTAGCAGCGCCTCGTCCCGCGACGACGGCCCCACCAGCAGCTCGAAGCGCCCCGGCTCCACCACGCGCCGCCCCTGCGCGTCCACCAACGTGCAGGCGGCGACGGGCAGTTCGATCGACACCTGGCGGGACTCCCCGACCGCCAAGGCCACCTGCTCGTACGCCTTCAGCTCCTTCTCCGCCCAGGTCACGGATGTCACCGTGTCGCTCACGTACACCTGGAGGGTCTCCAGCGCGGGCCGGGCACCGGAGTTGGTGAGCGTCACCCGGGCGCGTACGGTCTCCGTCGGTTCGACGACCGCCGTCAGCAGCTCCAGATCCGTGTACTCCACGGTCGTGTAGCTCAGGCCCTCCCCGAACGCGAACGCCGGGCTCTGCGTGAGGTCCGCGTACCGCGTGCCGTGCTGGCCGCGCACCTGGTTGTAGTACGTCGGCTGCTGCCCCGCGTGCCGGGCGAAGGAGAGCGGGAGCCGGCCGGTCGGCTCGATCAAGCCGAGGAGCAGCTCCGCCACCGCCGTACCGCCGAGCATCCCCGGGTTGGCCGCGTACACGATCGCCGCCGCACCGAGCGCGGACGGCGGCAGCACCAGCGGCTTGGAGCTGATGACCACGACGACCAGCGGCTTGCCGGTCGCCGCCAGCGCGTCGATCAACGCAACCTGGTCGCCGACGAGTTCGAGGGTGGCGGTCGACTTGCCCTCGCCGATCAGCTCGATCCGGTCACCGACGACGGCGACCACGTGATCGGCGGCCTCGGCGGCGGCGACGGCCTCGGCGATGAGCGCCGGGTCGGGCTCGGCCGGGACGACGACCTCGGGGCGCGGCTGCCCGTCGGGGAAGAACTCGCCCTCCGGGTCGGGCCCGACGTCCAGGATGCGGGCGCCGGGCGCGTACGTCACGGTCCAGTCGGCGGGGACCCGGTCCCGGAAGCCGTCGAGGACGGTACGGATCATGGCGCGCGGCTGCCCGTCGGGGAGCCAGTCCGCCTGCCCCGAGGAGCCCGCCCAGTCGCCCAACTGGGTCTGCGCGTCATGGGCGTTGGGGCCGACGACGGCAACCGTACGGGGGCCGGAGCCCGTGGTCCGGGCCCGTCCGCCGCCGTGCGCGGTGAGGCTGCCCGGGTCCTCCGCCTCCAGGCCGCCCGCCAGCGGCAGCGTGCCGTCGTTGGTCAGGAGCACCAGCGAGCGCCGGGCGGCCTCCAGGTTGAGCTCGGCGTGCGCGGCGCTGCCGATGAACTCGGCCTGCCGGGCGGCGTCGGGGTGGCGAGGATTCTCGAAGAGCCCCAACTCGAACTTGAGCGTCAGGATGCGGCGTACGGCGGCGTCGATCTCCGCCTCGGTGAGCGTGCCCTCCGCCACCGCCTCCTGGGCGCCGTCGAAGAACTTCGAAGTCGTCATCACCATGTCGTTGCCCGCGCGGACCGCCGCCGCCGACGCCTGCGCGTAGTCGGCGTAGATCTGCTGCTCCCACACCATGCGGCCGACGTTGTCCCAGTCCGTGACCAGCGTGCCGGTGTAGCCCCACTCGCCGCGCAGCACCTCGCCGAGCAGCCAGTCGTTGACGGTGATCGGCACGCCGTCCATGGACTGGTAGCCGAGCATGAACGTCCGGCAGCCCTCCTTGGCGACCCGCTCGAACGGCGGGAGGAACCACGAGCGCAGCTTGCGCCGGGAGATGTCCGCCTCGCTGGCGTCGCGGCCGCCCTGGGTCTCGGAGTACCCGGCGAAGTGCTTGGCGCAGGCCAGGATCGCGGTCGGGTCGGTGAGCCCCTCGCCCTGGTAGCCGCGCACCATGGCCGATCCCAACTCACCGATGAGGAAGGGATCTTCGCCGAAGGTCTCGCTCACCCGGCCCCACCGCAGGTCGCGGGTGATGCAGAGGACCGGCGAGAACGTCCAGTGCACCCCGGTCGCCGCGACCTCCACCGCCGTCGCCCGCGCGATCCGCTCCACCAGGTCCGTGTCCCAGGTGGCCGCCATGCCGAGCTGCGTCGGGTAGATCGTCGCGCCCTCCCAGAAGGAGTGGCCGTGGATGCAGTCCTCCGCCACGAGCAGCGGGATGCGCAGCCGGGTCTTCTCGGTGAGGGCGGCCGCCTCCAGCACCCGCTCGGGCGAGGCGTGCAGGATCGACCCGGCGTGCAGCTCCTCCACGAGGTGCCGCACGCCCTCCTTGGCGTTGAGCTGGAGCATCTGGCCGACCTTCTCGGGCAGCGTCATGCGGCCCAGGAGATCGGCGACCCGGTCCGCGACGGGGAGCGCGGGGTCGAGGTACGGCGGCAGGAGGCCCACAGGAGTTCCTTTCACGACGGCACTCCGCAGTACCGTACGCTCAATACCGACCGCTTGGTAAGTATTCAACCTTGTGAGAATCTGGGGCGGAGCTCGGGCGGAGCTCGGGCGGAGCTCCGGGGGAACGAGAGAGGCGTCCGATGACAGCGGGTGAATGCGCGTGACCCCGGGAACGCGGCGCGGCTACGCCAAGGGCCGGGCCAAGCGGATCGAGATCCTCGACCAGGCGATGACCCTGTTCGGCGAGGCCGGCTACCGGGGTGCCTCGCTGCGCGTCATCGCCACCCGCTGCGGCATCTCGCACCCGGGCCTCCTGCACCACTTCCCGACGAAGGAGGCGCTGCTCCTCGCGGTGCTCCAGCGCCGCGACGACGTGGACGACGAGTGGCTGGCCCTGGGCGTCACCCGGGGCGTCGACCATCTGCGCCGGCTGGTGGACCTCGCCGAGCTGAACGCCAAGCGGCGCGGGATCGTCGAGCTGTTCTCGGTGGTCGCGGCGGAGGCCACCGCCCCCGACCACCCGGCGCACGCGTACTTCGAGGCCCGCTACCGTACGTCCGTCGCCAACACCGAACGCGCCTACGCCCAGGCCCGGGAGGCGGGCGCGCTGCGCGACGACGTCGAACCGGCTTCCGCCGCGCAGCAGTTGATCGCCCTCATGGACGGCCTGCAGATCCAGTGGCTGATCAGCGACTGCACGACGGACATGGCGGGCGTCCTGCGGGCCCACATCCGGGCCCAGTTGACCGTGGAGTTCTGAGGGCCGTTCCTCACGGCGGTACGGCTACCAGTCGTCGCCCACGTCGAAGTTCGCGGTGACCAGGTCGCCGTGCTTCGTCTCGGCGAGGATGAAGTACGCGCCCAGGGAGCACAGATCCCGGTAGAGGCCGGCCGAGAGTTCCCACGTGGCCACCTTCTCGGACCGCGACCGGATGATCAGCCAGGCGGGGACCTTGTCGAAGGGGTGGCCCTCCTCCGGATCGCTCATCTGGAGGGAGACGCTGCGCTCGTCGCTCTCGTACCAGTAGGTGTAGCCCCCGGTCGGGTCCGCGGCGTCCCGGATCAGGTCGAAGGTGAGAGAGAGCACCGCCTCCACATCCCTCCGCAGTCGCTCGGCGAAGACGGCGCTGTCCCAGGGGGCGGGCTCGCCGCCGATATCGGCCGGGCCGACGTTGAGGTAGAAATCCTTGCTGGAACCCTCGTGCTGCTCGAAGGCTTCCAGGAGGGCCGAGTCGTCCACCAGATGGTCCCTTGTTCCGTTCCGTTCGTTCCTCTCTGCACACCTTCCGGGTACGCGCAGATGCCCCAGGCTGTCATGAGCCCCTGGCCCCCGCCTACCCGCCCAGGAACTCCGCGCACCGCAGCGGCCCCAGCGTGGGCCCCTCCCCCGGCCGTACGGTCACCTCCACGCCGTCGGCCCGAACCTCCGCCTCGCGGACGGACTGGAAGCTCGCCAGCGTACACACCAGCTGCCCGGTGGCCTGGTCGCGTTCCGCCGCCCAGTACGGGCCCTCCAGCCGCACCGTGACGCGGGGCCCGTCGCCGGTCACCGCGTAACCGCTGACGCCCTGGATCAGGGTGGTCAGCCCCTCGCGCTGCTCGGCGGAGGACGGCCCCTGGGAGAGCAGCTTCATCGCGGCGTCGAGGTTGCTCACGTCCCGGTCGATGAGGGGCACCGCGCGCAGGCCGCTGCCGGACGCGAAGTACAGCCGGGCCCCGCGCGTCAGCCCCGACGCGGGCTCCCCCGCGTCTATGACCCCGGTCGGCCGCACCCCGACGCCGCACCCGGCGAGCAAGGCCCCCAGAACGCCGAGTACGGCGAGCACGACGGCCCCTCGCTGAACCCTCACTCGCCCTCCTCCCCCGTACGCAGCGGCAGCCGCAGCGTGAACACCGCGCCACCGAGCGGCTGTTGGCCAACCTCAATCGTGCCGCCGTGCAGCCGCGCGTTCTCCAGCGCGATCGCCATCCCGAGCCCGCTGCCCTGCCCACCGCTGTCGCCACTATCGCCGCTATCGGCCCTGTCGCCGGTGTCGGTGTCGGTGCTCCGCGTGCGGGCCACGTCTGCCTTGTAGAACCGGTCGAAGACCCGCTCCCGCGCCTCGGGAGCCAGCCCGGGCCCATGGTCCGCGACCTCCAGCACCACCCACTCACCCCCGTCACCCGACTCACCCCCGTCGCCCCGCTCACCCCCGTCGGCCACCGCGAGGGTCACCGTCACCGGCGGCGCCCCGTGCCGCAGCGCGTTGCCCACCAGGTTCGCCACGATCACGTCGACGCGCCGCCGGTCTACCACCGCCCGTACGCCTTCCCGGAGTTCGGCGGTCACCCGGTCCGTCCAGCCGCGCAGGGCGAGCGACGCCCGTACGGTGTCGGCGAGGTCCGTCACGGACGCGTTCAGCCGTACCGCCTTGGCGTCGAAGCGGGAGATCTCCATCAGGTCGTCGACCAGCCGGGAGAGCCGGGCGGTCTCGGCGCCGACGGTCCGGGCCGCGCGCGCCGCGTCCGGGGGCAACTGGTCGGCGTCCTCCTCCAGTACGGTCGCCACCATCGTCATCGCGGCCAGGGGCGTACGGAGTTCGTGCGACACGTCCGCCACGAACCGGCGCGCCTTCGCCTCCTGCGCCCGCAACTCCGTGTCGGACGCCTGGAGTGCGTCGGCGGTCTCGTTGAACGTCCTTGCCAGGTCGGCGAGTTCGTCGTGACCCCGGACCGCTACCCGGCTGCCCAGGTCCCCGGTGGCGAGTTCACGGGTGGCGCGGCCCAGTTTCCGTACCGGCCGCAGGACCGTCCCCGCGGCCAGCAGCGCCAGTACGGCGGCCAGCACCACCACCGGCACGATGCCCGCCCGCACGGAGTCCAACAGGGCTGCGGTGTCGTCGCGTTCGGCGCGCAGAGCGGTGATGGCGAAGACCTCCAGGCCCGACGTGCGCCGGTCCCCGTCGGCGTACGTCACGGGCAGGCCGACGACCAGGTACGGCTCGCCCCGCCACTCCACCCGCTGGAACCGGGCCCCGCTCCCCGCGCGCACGGCCGCCCGCAGCTCGGCGGTGATCCGGCCCTCCGTCTCGGCGAGGGTGTCGGAGGTGGCGGACAGGTCCTGGTAGCGGACGACCACGATCCGGGCGCCGATCCCCTCGGAGACCTTCGAGGCGAACCGGGCGAGGGTGCGCTCGTCGGGCGGCAGGTCGACATCGGCGGCGACCACGCCGACCCGCTCGCGGAGGTCGTTCACGGCGGTGTTCTGGGTGCGCTGGAGGACGGCGGTGCGGGCGTCCCGGTAGGCGAGGGCGGTGGCCGTGACCGCGCTGATGAGGGCGACGACCACGAAGGTGACGACGAGCCGGACCCGCAGCCCGCCGACGAGCCGCCGGGACCCCTGTCCGAAGCTGCGCCGCCGGGACCCGTATCCGAGGGAGCGGCGGCTCCTCGACGAACGGCTCCTCAACGAACGGCGCCTCACAGCGGCCCGAACCGGTATCCGAAGCCCCGCACGGTCTGCACGTACCGCGGCCGCGCCGGCACCTCCTCGATCTTCGCCCGTAGCCGCCCCACCGCCGCGTCCACCAGCCGCGAGTCCCCCAGGAACGTGTGGTCCCACACCGACGCGAGGAGCTGCTCCCGGGTGAAGACCCGCCCCGGCGAGGCCGACAGCTCCAGCAGCAGCCGCAGTTCCGTGGGCGGCAGCGGGACCGGCGTACCGTCCCGGGTCACGGTCAGCCCGGCCCGGTCGATCACCAGCCCGGCGAGGTCGGTCAGGTCGGTGGGACCGGCGTCGCCCGCCTGCCGCAGGGACGGCTCCGCCCGCCGGAGCGCGGCCCGGATGCGGGCCTCCAGGACGGGCGCGGTGACCGGCTTGACCACGTAGTCGTCGGCGCCCGCCTCCAGCCCGGTCACGATGTCCTGGTCGTCGCCGCGCGCGGTGAGCATGATGACGGGCAGGACCGCCGTACGGGCCCGGATGCGGCGGCACACCTCGAAGCCGTCCATGCCGGGGAGCATGAGGTCCAGTACGGCCAGCTCGACGCGCGCCCCCTGCGCCCCGGCCAGCAGCGCGAGGGCCTCTTCGCCGGTGGCGGCGGTGTCGACGCCGTACCCGTGCCGGCGCAGCACGAGCTCCATCCCGTCCCGTACGGACGCGTCGTCCTCGATGAGCAGCACATGCGGCATGGGGCCGATTATGGGCCTGCCGGGGCCGTGCACGCCCACTGCCCCAGGGGGCGGAGCCGCAGGTCGGGGCATTGTTACGTTCCCATCATGTGGCCATGGACGGGCCATCATCTGCGGCGGCCAGCGTGAGCGTCATGAGCTTCCCCACCACCGGAATCACCACGACCACCACCGGCAGGGCCACCACCGCCACGGCCCGGCTCCGCCTGGCCGCCTTCGTGGCCGTACCGGTCCTCGCCCTCTCCGTCGCCTGCGTCGGGGGCGACGACACGACCGGAACCAAGAGCCACGACGCGATCGCCGACGTACCGGCGGCGACCGACACACCCACGACCGCCACCACCGCCACCACCTCCGGGAGCACCCCGGCCACCCCGAGCGCCCAGCCCGCCGGCAAGAGCGCCTTCTACGACGCCCAGATGACCTTCGTCCGGTGCATGCGCGCCAAGGGCGGCTACAAGGACTACCCCGACCCCAAGCTCAGCGGCCACCTCGACTGGTCGAAGGTGAACGAGCTCGGCTCCCAGCCCGGCCGCAACCAGGGCATCAAGGCCGGAAAGAACAACGTCTGCGT
This sequence comes from Streptomyces cyaneofuscatus, assembly GCF_033109485.1. Taxonomy (NCBI): domain Bacteria; kingdom Bacillati; phylum Actinomycetota; class Actinomycetes; order Kitasatosporales; family Streptomycetaceae; genus Streptomyces; species Streptomyces cyaneofuscatus. Next base: position 3,447,101 of record NZ_CP137002.1, read on the forward strand.
GGCCGAGCTCCAGGCGGTCATGGCGGTCGAGCCCGAACGCGACCAGCAGAAGTCCTACGAGTCGATGCTCGCGCACGCCCAGTGCATGCGGGACAACGGCGTCAGCCGGTTCACCAACCCGGTGATGTCCGGGGGCAACGCGATGCCCGGCGGCGACCCGAACCCGGCCTCCCCGGTCATCGACACCGACTCACCGGCGTACAAGCAGGCGCGCGAGGTGTGCGCGCCGAAGCTGCTCGACGGCCTGGACGGCATGCAGTGAGGCGCTCCACAGTGAAGCGCTCCACAGTGGAGCGCTCCAACGTGAAGCGCTCCACCACCGCCCTCCTCACGCTCGGCACGGTGACCGCCGCCGTCGCCGGGGGCGTCCTGTTCCTCGGCTCCGGCGGCGGGGCGGGGGCCTCCGGCAAGGGCGGCGAGGGCGGCGAGGGCCTGCCGCCCGCCACCGCGACCGTCCAACGCACCGACCTCGTCCGGTCCACGACCGTCGACGGCCGCCTCGACTTCGCCCAGCGGCGGGTCGTCAAGGCGGCGGTCGAGGGCACCGTCACGGTGGCGGCCGCCGAGGGCGAGACCGTCCACAGAGGCGAGGCGCTGTACGAGCTGAACGACAAGCCGGTCACGCTCCTCTACGGCCCGGTCCCGATGTTCCGCGAGATGAAGGTGGGCGACCGGGGCAGCGACGTACTCCAACTGGAGTGCAACCTGCGGGACTTGGGTTACGGATTCGGGCTGTACGTCGACACGGAGTACGGCAGGGACACCGAGGCGGCCGTCAAGCGGTGGCAGAAACACCTCAACCGCGCGACCACCGGCAGGGTCGGCAAGGGCGACGTCGTCTTCCAGCCGGACCGGGTCAAGGTGGTCTCCGCCGACGCGGCCCTCGCCGACCAGGTCGGCCCGGACGGGCCCGTCCTGACGATCGCCTCCACCAGGCCCGTCGTGCGGGCGGAGCTGGAGCAGTCCGACGGCGCCCTCACCGCGCTCGGGACCAAGGTCGAGGTGACCCTGCCGAGCGGGAGGACGGTGAGGGGGAAGGTCGCGGGGACGGTACGCCCCGAGGAGGACGGCTCCGAGGGTGCGGCCCAGGAGGGCATCACCGTGGAGGTCGTTCTCGACGGCGGCGCACGTACCGCTTCCGGGGAGGACGCCAGGGCGGCGGCGAGCGTGACGTTCGTCAGCGAGGCCCGCAAGGGGGTCCTCGCGGTGCCGGTGGAGGCGGTGGTCGCGCTGCGCGGGGAGAACGGAGGTTACGGGCTCCAGATCGTACGGGGCACCTCGTCGACGATGGTCCGGGTGGAGACGGGCATGACGGCGGACGGGCAGATCGAGGTCAGCGGGGCCGGGCTGCGGGAGGGCATGAAGGCCGGGGTGGCGAAGCCGTGAAGCCGCACTCGGCAGGACCATCCCCCGTCATCGAGCTCCGGGACGCCACGAAGTCCTACCCCGGCGGCGTCCACGCCCTGCGCGCGGTGAACCTCACCGTCCACGCGGGCGAACTCCTCGCCGTCGTCGGTCCGTCGGGCTCAGGCAAGTCCACGATGCTCAACGTCATGGGCACCCTGGACAAGCCCACGACCGGCACCGTCGAGGTCGCCGGCTACGACGTGTCCGCGCTCTCCGACGCCCGCCTCTCCGCCCTGCGCGCCCGCCATATCGGCTTCGTCTTCCAGCACTTCCACCTGGCGCCGGGCCGCGACGCGGTGGACAACGTGTCCGACGGGCTGCTCTATGCGGGCGTCCCCCTGAGGGAGCGCCGGCGGCGGGCGCGGGAGGCGCTGGCGCAGGTGCGGCTGGCCCACCGGGCGTCCCACACGCCCGACCAGCTCTCCGGCGGCGAGAAGCAGCGGGTCGCCATCGCCCGCGCCCTGGTCGGGGCGCCCGGCCTCCTGCTTGCGGACGAACCGACCGGGGCCCTGGACACGGCGTCCGGGGCGATCGTCATGGAGCTGCTGCACGAGCTGAACGCGTCCGGCACCACCGTCTGCGTGATCACCCACGACCACGAGATCGCGGACGCGCTGCCGCGCCGGGTCCGCTTCAAGGACGGCGAGATCGTGTCGGACACGCGCTCCACCGAGCCGACCGCACCCACGGAGGAGGTCACCGCATGAAGCAGGACCTCAGGAGACAGCATCTGGGAAGGCAGGCCCTCAGGCCCGCCCGCCTCTCCCCCCGGGACATCCTCCGCGTCGGTGCGGTCGGCCTGCGGGCCCGTCGGACCCGGGTCGTGCTCTCCGCGCTCGGGATCGCCATCGGCATCGCGACCATGGTGGCGGTCGTCGGCCTCTCCGAGTCGAGCCGCGCGGACCTCCTGGCCCGGCTCGACCGCCTCGGCACCAACCTCCTCACCGCGGAGGCGGGCGAGGACGCGACGGGCCGCCCGGTCCAGCTGCCCCGCAGCGCGGTCGCGATGGTGGAGCGGATCGGCCCGGTCCAACACGCCACGGCCACGGCCGACGTGGAGGCCCGCATCCGCCGCAGCGACCTGGTCCCCGAGGAGCGCACGGCCGGGGTCACCACGCAGGCGGCCCGCACCGACCTGCTCTCCACGCTCGGCGGCGAGGTCGCCCGGGGCACCTGGCTGACCCCGGCCGGGGAGCACCTGCCGACCACCGTCCTCGGGTCGGTGGCGGCGGACCGCCTCGGCATCACCCGTACCGGCGAGACGATCATGATGAACGAGACCCGCGTGGTCGTCGTCGGCATCCTCAGGCCCATCGAACTCGTCCCCACCCTGGACCGGGTGGCCCTGGTCGGATTCCCGGCGGCCGAACGCTACTTCGGCTTCGACGGCCACCCCACCACCATCTTCGAGCGCTCGACGGACGCGTCGGTCGAGGACGTACGGGCGGTCCTGGCCCGCACGATCAGCCCCGGCAACGCGGGGAGCGTGAAGGTCTCCCGCCCCTCGGACGCCTTGGCCGCCAAGGCCGCCACCGACAAGGGCCTGACGACCCTGATGCTCGGCCTGGGTGCGGTGGCGCTGCTGGTCGGCGGGGTGGGGGTGGCCAACACGATGGTCATCTCCGTGCTGGAGCGCCGCCAGGAGATCGGCCTGCGCCGCTCCCTGGGCGCGACCCGCAACGCGATCCGGCTCCAGTTCCTGACCGAGTCGCTGCTGCTGTCGGCGCTGGGCGGGGCGGGCGGGGCGCTGCTGGGGGCGGCCGCGACGTACGGCTTCGCACGGGCGCAGGGGTGGACGGCGGTGGTCCCGCCCTGGTCCCTGGCGGGCGGTCTGGCGGCCACGCTGCTGATCGGCGTGGTGGCAGGCCTCTACCCGGCGATCCGCGCGTCCCGCCTGCACCCGACGGTAGCGCTCAACGCAACGTAATCACGCAAGGTAATCCGCGGGCCTGCAGGGACTCACCCGCTCAACCCCCCGCTTCTTCGCGAGCCACGCCACCCCCAGGCAGTACAGCGGGGCGAAGACGAACTCGACGACCATCGCCTGCCAGGGGGCGTCGGCCGCCGTCTCGGTGGAGGCGAGTTCGCCGAAGCCGGCGGCGAGGCCGAAGGCGAGCAGGTTGTTGGCGACGTGGAGGGTGATCACCGCCTCCAGGCCCCCGGTGCGGATGACCAGCCAGCCCCACCACAGCGCCGAGTAGAGGAGCAGGACGAACCCGGTGAGTTCGCCGAACCCGTGGGCCAGGGCGAACAGGAGCGAGGCGAGTACGACGGCGGGCCAGGGCGAGCGCACGGCACGCCCGATCACCTGGACCAGCCAGCCCCGGAAGACGTACTCCTCGGCCGCCGCCTGGAACGGCACCAGCGCCACCAGCACGGCCAGGCTCACGAGAAAGGCGGTCCAGCCGGGAAAGCCGCCCCCGGTCAGCTCGGCGGACTCGTCCCCCCAGGTCCACGCGAACAGCACGCCGAACTGGACGATGATCACGGGAAAGGCGACTGCGGCGCACAGCCCGAGCCACTTCCACCGCAGCCGGCCCAGGACCGAGGAGACGGTACCGGCCGGTCGCCTGCCCAGATAGCGCGCGCCCCACAGGACGATCGGTATCCCGATCGCGATGCCGACGAGCTGGAGGGCCATGTCGGCGACCGGGTCCTCGAAGAACACCTCGCTCTCCGCCGACGAGGGCCCCGCGTCCAGCACAGCGGCGAGCACGGCCCCGATCCCGGAGATGACCAGGATGCCCACGATGACCAGGAGCAGGACGAGCGACAGCTCCCCGAGCCACGCGAACCTGCCGCCCTGCCCGTTGCGCCCCTGCTGGTCGTACCGCGCCCCGGCCTCGGCCCGCACGGGCCCGCGGGGCGGAACGGGCCCCTGCGGCGGCCACCCCGGCCCGCCCCCCTGCGGCGGCCACCCAGGCCCGGACGCCTGCGGCCACCCGGCTCCGGACCCCTGCGGCCAGACGGGCCCACCGGCTGGAGGCGTGGCCGGAGGCGTGGTCGAGGGCGCGGGCGGGTCCCAGGGCGAAGGCGGTATATCAGGATTCACACAAGGATCTTGCTGGCGCCCAGCCCCCAAGGTCAATGCGCCACCCGCCCAGCGCCCCCGGCACCGCCGCCCCGCCGTGCGGACTGTTCGGCTCGCGTTCGAGGATCACACGCGCGGCACGGACGTCGACGGGGTCGCGGCCGGCGAGCATCATCGCCTGGAAACGAACCACGACCGACGGGCGCCTCACGCGACGGCCGGGCAGCCTCGATGGTGAGGCAGGAGCGGGTGCCCTGGGCGAGCCGACGATGGATCTTCTGCTCGTTGCAGGTCACCACCTGTTGCGGGGCCCACTGAGACGTTTCTCGGTCGGGCAGGTTGCCGAGCGAGTTCGTACGGTCATGTCTGTCCACTTCAGCTTGCATCGAACGACCAGATGAGGCCGACCTCCTCACGGGACACCGCGACGAGGCCGAAATCCCAGACGTATTGCGTCATCGGCCAGCAACCGGTGACCCGTTCGTAGAAGTCGGGGCGATCGCCGCCGCCGTGGCCGGTGTTCGTGAAGAACTGCGAACCCTCCGGGAAGCGCGACAGGATCACCCGCGCGTGCTCCTCCATGAGCGTCCTGCGATCGGTGAAGCCGTACTGCCGTGACACGTCCATGGCGTCCGTCGCCAGCATGACGAGCAGCCGTACGACGGCGGAACGCGGAATCTCGAACAGCCGGTTCCGCCATTGTGCGGCCCCGGTCTCGTCCGTCGGTGGCCCCCGGAACGGAAAAGCGGGGTCCTCCTCCAATTCCTCGTCCCCTTGCTCGGGATCCCTACCGCGCCAGCCGCGGGGATCAGCTACCTCCCGGTGCATCACCGCGACCACGTCGGGCAGCCAGTCCTCGTGAGCACGCGGACCTACCGCGATGAAGGAATACCGATTGCGGTACATATCCACAGCCGTCGCCCATGCATCGGCGTCCAGGCCCGTCGACGGACCGTTCTGCCGTGGGCGCTCAATTCCGCCGTTCATCCGAGGTCCTCCTGAATGCACGGAGCAAGGGGCTGACTTGCCTGGCGATTCTCGGCATAGGAACCCTGCAAAGAACAGACATCACTGATCTGAGCGACCAGGACATCCCTCCCCGGAGCGGAGCGGACCGTACGTCACGGTCCGCTCCGGGCGCCGTAAACAGCCCGAGTGCCTCTCACTTCCGCCAGAACAAGTGGTGCGTCACCCCGCTCGCGCTGGGCACGGCCTCCAGGTGGAACCGGTCGAGCAGCTCGTCGGGCGAGTCCCAGAGCCGTAGCCCGGTCCCGAGTTTCACCGGGGAGACCACCACGTGCAGGGTGTCGACGAGGTCGGCGTCGAGGAACTCCCGGATGGTGGTGACCCCGCCGCCGAGCCGTACATCCTTGCCCTGGGCCGCCTCCCGCGCCTGCGCGAGGACGTCGGCCGGGTCGCCGCCGACGAAGTGGAACGTGGTGTCGGAGAGCGTGAACGACGGGCGCTCGTGGTGGGTCATGACGAACACCGGCGTACGGAACGGAGGCTCGTCGCCCCACCAGCCGCGCCAGGTGTCATCGGGCCAGGGCCCGCGCTGGGGGCCGAACTTGTTCCGGCCCATGATCTCGGCGCCGATGTTGCGGTCGAAGTCCCGCGTGAAGTAGTCGTCCAGCCCCCGGCTCCCCCCGGGGTCCGTACGCATCGGCCAGCTCGCCGTGGCGCCGGCCCAGGAGAACAGCCGCTCCGGCTCGACATGGCCGAAGGGCCTCTCCAAGGTCTGGTCCTCACCGGCCGCGATGCCGTCACTGGAGACGGTGAAGTTCTGGACTCTCAGCAGCTGAGCCATGGGTTCCTCCTGCGTGCTCGACGACGACACCCGTAGTGAACGCCGCATCGGGGAACAGGCCGGCGGTGACACGCACACGAGCGAGTTCTCCCGGCGCGGTCCGATCGGCCGCCGAAGCGTTCACGACATCGATGCTGCCACCCACCACTGACAACAGGCCCGTCACCGTGCCGCGCCGGGGCCGGACCTCGTGGTTCACCCCTTCCGGCCCAGCGAGCCGACGAAGCGGTCCAGCCGGGAGACGGCCTGCCGCAGCACCTCCACCGACCCCGCGGGGTCGTCCGGGAGTTCCAGGCCGTGATCCGCCGAGGGCACTTCCAGGACGTCAGGCCCTAGACCCCAGGCGGCACAGAGCCCAAGGCCCAGCCGACACACCCTCCGTAACGGATCGTCAGGCCACAGCCAGCCGCTCCACCCTCCGCCCGGTGTCCTCCGAGGGCAGCCGCCCCGCCCGGGTCAGGGTCGCCAGCCCGTGCAGGGCCGCCCAGAACACCTCGGTCTCGGCCCGACCTGAGATGAGTCGGGCGAGCGACTCCGTAGGCCGGCACAGCCCATCGAGAAGAGGACTGGTGACCACGAACCAGTGGATACTGACGCGGCCCTTCTCCTTCTCCAGAATCAGTGGCGCCCCATCCCGGTAGATGTGGCGAAGATACCGGCGGCGGATGGGCGCACCCGCTACCAGCAGCAGAGGCGAGGCGAGGCGACAAGAAGGGCTGACGGAACCAGAACTCTCGCTGCGGCGAGCTTCGCCTGCTCCTCGTATCGCATGCGCCGAGTGTGGCGATCCTCGGCATCACTTGTCAGCCTGCTGACCACCGATCGCCTCAGGCCGCCAGCGGGGCGCCTCGTCGTCCGGAGTCTCCGGACTGGCGAAGTGGAACGGGACCGACAGACGCGCGGCCAGGGCTCGGCCGCTCCTGTCGGCGACCGCCGCCGACGGGTGGAGCGATCCCGGAGCCCTCTCCTCACCGAGATACCGCACGGCCGTGCCCCAGTAGATGGTGGCCAGGGACCGCTCGCCAACAGGGTCATCGGTGATCGCCATCAGGTGCACGAACCAGTCGTGAACGGTGTCCCCGTCCCACACCGCCTCGATCGCCACGACGCGGCCCGGGCAGCCTGCGGCGCGGGCGGCCAGGGACTCCACGTCGAGAGGGCTGTCGGGGGTACGGGCGACCCGGTCGCCGTGGTGGAGGTAGCGGTCATGGACGACGAGCTGAGCCTCATGGAGCCCCAGACCGCGCGCACGGCCGGCTTCGAGGACGATACGGATCGCCTGCATACGGGAGTCCTGGAGCACGTATCCGTCGACCTGCCGGCGAATGCCGGCCGGCAGCAGCTCCCACCACTGGTACGTATCCGCGCTTGCCACCCGGCATCCGCCCCTCGCTCGACCAGCTCCGCACATCGCCGCTGTACGGCGGCAGTCAATGTACGCAGCCGCAGTCCGCCCACCCCATCCGGCCCACCTGGCTGCCTATCCTGGCGGACATGACTGCCCAGCATCCGGAGCCCTCCCCGCGCCCTGCCGCCCTGCCAGGAGGCCTCCGGGCCTCCCACGACGACCGGGAGGCGGTGGTGGAGCAGCTGCGTGATGCGGCGGCCGAGGGGCGTATCGATCTCGATGAGCTGGACGCGCGGCTGGAGCAGGCGCTGACGTCCAAGACCTACAACGAGCTGGCCGCCCTGACCGCCGACCTGCCGAGCGGGCAATCCCCTGCGAGCCGGTCGCCGCTGGTGGTCACGGGTGGCACCTTCGGCGCTTCTCGGGGCCCCGAGCGCTGGGAGGTTCCCGGCCATGTGATCGCTCGCGGCGGCGTCGGCGGCGTGAAGCTCGACTTCACCCGGGTCGAGTGCCGGCTCACGGAGGTCGCGGTGGAGGCGTACGGGGAGGTATCCGGCGTCACGATCGTCATCCCCGACGCCTGGGCCGTAGACACCAGCGGTATGGACCCCGGGTTCGGCGGCCTGACGGACAAGACCACACCCGACCGGCTCCCAGGAACTCCCCTGATCCGGCTCACCGGCTCCGGCGGCGCGGGAGGCGTGGTCATCCGCCATCCCAACCGCCGGGAACGACGCAAGCTGGACAGCAACTCGCTGAAGTCCTAGGCCCGACGATCGGCGCCAGGCCCTGGCCCTGCCTCCTCGGAGAGCGGAGGCCCGACATCCTCGTAGGGCATCGCTCCCCGTTCCTCCGAGGCCGTACGGCTGCGTACCGCCGGGGCCGTACGGCTGCGTACCACCGAGGCCGTACAGCTGCCCGCGCCGCCGGGGCCAGTGCCGATGTGCCTTCTCCGCCGCCCGTACGCGCTCCGGCGGGGTTCTGCTCATGTACCAGCCGTCCACCCGGGGCCCGACGGAGTCGGCCGGCCAGCCCGCCAGGTCCACCGCGGCCTGGTAGACGGCATCGCCGAACGCCACGATCGACCGGTGCGGGTCGGCGCTCTCGCCCAGCCTGTGCCACGGCAGGAGCACCAGACCGGCGTCGGGGTGCCAGGCCGCGCCCTCCACACCCCAGGACCGGCCTTCGAGCCCGTCCGGCGCCGGCCAGATGTAGGCGTACATCCCTGCCTGCGGTGTCGAGGCGTCCCCGAAGGCGAAGCCCACCGCCATGTACGCCGGGAGCTGGGCGTTCCGCTGGAAGGCCGGCCGGCCGGGCGGCGGCTCCGTGGGCCGCGTGCTGTGCCGCGTCGCCGACAGGTCGAAGCCGCCCCACATCACGCCGACCCGGGGATGGTTCCTGCGGAAGGGGGCCTGCCACGCCTCCAGCCCGCCGGCGGCGATGTTCCAGGCTTCCCACATCAGCCGCGCCGCGCGGGGGTCCCAGGTGCGCTCGGCGCGGTCGCTCTGGAAGGTCGGCGCGCAGTCCGGGATCTCGCAGACCAGTGTCGTAGGCGGCCGGTCCACGCCCAACTCGGCTGCCGCATCACAGAATTCCTCGAAGAACGAGGGGACGGACCCCACCGGCAACGGTCTCCCGCTTCTCATGGAGGCACCCGCTCGCCACCAACTCGGTCTTGGCCTTCTGGTACCGCCGCCCGGTGAAGTGAAGGTCTCGGGCATGCTCGCTGAGGGCCTCGCCGAACAGGGGCAGCATCCACTCGTCGGGCGCCAGGCGCAGCGCGCCATGCTCCTCGGCGAGCTGCCGGGCTCTCGTGGTCTTCCCGGCCCCGGGCAGGCCGACCATCAGAAACAACGTGGTCACGCCCAGATCGTGTCGGTAAGTCCGGACGGACCACCACCGCATTCCGGGCTGACCTCGGCCTGGGCTCCGGCCCGGACGGTGCCGATCCGAAATTCTCTGCGCGGATCCCGGCACCTTGCGATCATGCCGCCACGGGATCACGCAGGGGGTGCACCGATCGGGTCGCATCGGGGGCAGGGAGCGAAGAGATGCAGGTACACGTCCGTCCGTACGAGGCGCGGGACCTCGACCCGATAGTCGATCTCTCACTCCGCGCCTGGGTGCCCGTCTACGAGAGCTTCGCCAGAGTGCTGGGGCCGGAGGTCTTCCAGCGGCAGTACCCGGACTGGCGTACGTCCCAGCGGGATGAGGTTGCAGCGGCCTGTACCGAGGGCAAAGCGCATGTCTGGGTCGCTGAGTCCGGGGCGAAGGTCGTCGGGTTCGTCGCCGTGGTGCTGGAACCCGAAGGCGGGTCGGGAGCCGTCGAGTTGCTGGCGGTCGACCCCGCCTGCCAGGGCCAGGAGGTCGGTACGATGCTGACGGAGTTCGCGACCACCTGGATGACGGAGGCCGGGGTGACACTGGCCTCCATCTGGACCGACGGAGACCCGGGCCACGCACCCGCCCGCAGAACGTACGAGAAGGCCGGATACACGGCGTTGCCCCTGGTCCGCTACTACAAGGCCCTGTAGGCACCGCTCCCGACCACGCGCGGGCAGATTTCGGTGCACAGGGGTCGTCCGGTGGTGTTCGCTCAGGCGAAGCCGAGCCCCAGGAAGTACGGCGCAAGGACCAGCACCACCGACACGGACCAGTACATGGACGGCGGCCCTTCGGCGAACAACTTGCGCCGTATCCACAGGTTGGTCAGGGCCCAGATGGCACCGAGGCAGCCCACCGCCGGGACGACGAAGATCAGCCACAACAGCATCCCGTCGTCCTCGTTGGGGTTCCGCTGGGTCCATCCCAGCTCCGCCAGTGGCCCGTTGGACAGGAAGTACCAGGTCAGGAAGATCGGCACCAGTGCCGGGATCCCCAGCAACAGGTTCACCACCACCGGCGCGAAGGACTTCCACAACCGCGCCTTCTTCACGGGACCTCCGGGTTCAGCGGCTCGGCCGAGCCTGTTGTGGTTCTCCAGCACGTTGTACAGCACGTCGTACAGGCCGTTGTACAGGCCGATCAGCTCGGGAGGGAACCGGCGGCCGCGCTGCGCAGTGCTGCGAGTCCACTGACCACCTGTCGGCCGTCAGCGATGAGACGCGCGCTCTTCTCGCCGGCAGGCGGGTCGGCTGACCAGGCCCCGGGGGAAGGAAGGGGCCTCGACGAGAGAAGGGGCCTCGACGAGGTAGGCGCCGTCAGTCCTCCGTCAACGGCAGGCACTCGGCGAGCAGGTCGAGGACGTCGCGCCAGGCTCGTTGCGCGTGCCGGGGGTGGTGGCCGACGCCGGGGACCGTGGGGTGGTCGACCGGCGGGTGGTGGAAGGCATGCAAGGCGCCGCCGTAGACCGTGAGGCGCCAGTCGACGCCCGCGGCCTGCATCTCGGCGGTGAACGCGTCCCGTTGCACGGGCGGCATGATCGGGTCCTCCGACCCGACCCCGGCCCAGACCGGGCAGCGGATGCGCGCCGCCTCGCCTGGTCGGCCCGTGGTCGTCGCGTTGACCGTCCCGATCGCGCGCAGGCCGACGCCGGCGCGCCCGAGTTCCAGCCCGACGGCGCCCCCGGTTCCGTAGCCGACGGCGGCGATCCGGGCGGGGTCGGTCCGCGGTTCGGCGCGCAGCACGTCGAGCGCCGCCTGCCCGATACCGCGCATCCGGTCGGGGTCGGCGAGCAGCGGCAGGCAACGGGCCAGCATCTCCTCGGGATCACCCAGGTAGTGCCCGCCGTTGAGGTCGAAGGCCAGCGCCACGTAACCCAGTTCGGCGAGAGCGTCGGCCCGGCAGCGCTCGACGTCGCTGAGCCCCATGCCCTCCGGTCCGAGCAGCACCGCAGGGCGGCGGCCGACACCTGCCGGGAGCGCGAGGTGCCCGATCATCGTCAAGCCGTCGGCCGGGTATGCCACCGTACGCATCGATATGGTCGCATTCGTCACCGTCGCCGTCGTCGCCGTCATGACATTCGTCGCATTCGTCGTCATGCGGCTGGACTGTAGTGATCGTCGAGCCCGGTCCAGCTGGTGTTCTGCCGTGGGCAGAGCGAAGAGTGATCAGGTGCCGTCACGGCCGAGTGATCGGCCGGGCCGTGCCCAGGTGGTGTGATCAGGGGCGACCATGACCGTCACGGCTGACGCCCGACCGATGCCACACCGACGCGCCTGTCAGGCCGGTGGTGTGAGGCTGATGAGGACGGTGATCTGCTTTCCGTCCGGAAGAACGGTGACCGCGACGTGCCGCGCGAGGCGGCAGACCAGCGGCCAGCCGAACCCGCCGACCTGGCCTTTCAGCCGGTTTCTGGGATCGGTGGTCACCGGCGGGCACGTACTGGCGTCCGCGACATTCAGGATCAGTCCGCCGCCGGTGATCCACAGGTCGAAGGCGGTGAGTCCGTCGCCGTGCCGGATCGCGTTGGTGACGAGCTCCGAAGTCACCAACAGCGCGTCCGCCAGCACCCGCGCACCGGCTTCCTCGTCCTGCGGATCCGGAGCGCCAAGAGCCATCCGTTCACGTACGAGGGTACGCGCGTCGGCCGCCGTCGCGGGCAGGCCGACGCCCGGCCCCGGCAGAGGGGCCGCCTGGGCCTGATGCGGGTCACCCCCCGCACGGGCATCGGTTCCGGCACAGTCATCGGTCATCGCACATCACCTGCCCTACCCTCCTGCCGGCACACCCCGCTCATCCCCGTGCCGGGGCATACGGCGCTCCGGGCGGAATTCCGGACTCCGACCGCCATGGAAAGGAAAGGGCAGAGCCTGCCCGGGGGCGGGCATACGGACAGGAACCACGCGGGGCACGGCCCGTTCCCACTCGACAATCAGATGACGTTGCACCCGGCCGTGAGGCCGGCCTGGCTTGTGGCGGCTGATGTGGGGGACGGTGGAGAGACAAGAGACCGAGTCGGCGCGACCCTGTGCCGACTCTTTGGGAGCCGGACGTTGCCCCCATCCCGGGCATCCGGCCCCGCCCTAGCCGTACAGAGCCCCGCACGCGGGGCTCTGTACGTCTTCGGGCTCGGCAACCCCCAGAAGGGGGGCGCACACCATGTACGTCACGACTGAACTGCACGGCCGCGGCGCCACACTCACCCCGCGCGGCGACATCGACTTCGAGGCCCTGGATCAGCTCCGGCCCTGCCTCACCGGCCTCCCCGACACCGTGGCCGAGGCCACCTGGGACCTGCACGCCGTCACGTTCATGGACATCGCCGGACTCCACCTCATCAGTACACCGACCGCCCCCGCGCAGGTGACCCTGACCAACCTGACACCGCCGGTCACCCACCTGCTGGAAGTGGCCACGGCCACCTTCCCGGACCGGGGATGGGACCGGCACCTGCCTGCCCCGGTGGGCCGAGGGGCCGTGCGTACAACGGTCTGAGCCGGACAGGTGCCGACCGGCAGGCATGACGGGACGCACCAGGCGCTGCTGACATGAAATCAACATTCCGGGGCATTGGTCTGGACCACTTCGAAGTGAGGAGGCACCCCCATGCCCTGGAGATCCCAGGCCCGTGTCCACGTGCGCCGAGTACAGGGCGCGCTGGTGGTCACCGCTTGTGGTGACTTCGACGCCGATGAGCAGGACCTGCTGCCCGCCGCCTGGAACGAGGCCGACGAACAGGCCCTGCCCGTCACCGTCCTGGACCTGTCCGGCGTCACCTTCGGGGACAGCTCCTTCCTCGACACCCTGCTCCGCGCCCGTCTGGCGCACCACGCCGCCGACCGGCGCCTTGTCCTCGTGGGCCCCCTCCAGCCGAGCGTCATCACCCTGCTGACCGTCACCCGGGTACTGGAGCACTTCGACATCGCCGACAGTCTGGACCAAGCCCTCGGCGGCGAACCCCTCCCCGACGGGAACGCGACGGTGTAGGCACCGGCAACGGCTCCTCCGGCGCGACGAAGCCCACCGGAGGAGCCGGGCCCCGGGGTGCCGGCCACGATGGCGCCACCGCTGCGGTCCCGTTCGCCGACGGCCACCTCACCGCCGCCCCCGTTCCACCCCCACGGCGCAGTACAGCAGGAGGCTCCGGCAGGACAGTGTCCTGCCGGAGCCTCGCTGGTAGCTCTACTTCACGCCCTTCTTCGCGAACTGGAGCTTCACAGGCTGCTGGGTGTAGCCCTTGTACGTAACGGCCTTGGCGGTCGCCCCGAACGCCTGCCTCCCCTGGTCCCCGGACTTGGGCTGGACGGCCGTGAAGCCGGGCTCCAGAGTCCAGGAACGCCCCTCATCGGCCGGTGCGGCCGGCACAGCGAGGGCGGAGGGGACGATGGCACCGGAAACGGCGGCCACGGTGGCACGAATACGCATGAGTCCCCAACCGGGGGGGTCCCGGGGCAGAGCCCCGCAGGACCCGAGTGATCCAGGAGCCGATTGGCTCACCAGAACAGACAGGCGAATGTGGCCAGTGGCTGTACGCGCGCCATGCTGAACTGAGAGTGCTCCGGCAAGCAGGCCCAGGCTCCGTCCGGCGGCCGCAGACCACCAGGCCGAGTTGTGTGCATCGGTGCGGACCGTGGCCCGAGCCGACGAGCTCCAGGCTCTGTGGCGTGGTGACGTGGTGGGGTCGCTGCCGGGTCACCGGGTCATCGGGTCATCGGGTGAGCGCGGCGAGATAGGCGTCCAGGGACTGAACATCCCCCGGAAGGTGTTCGAGGAGGTTCCACCAGCGGATTGCCGCGATCTCCTCAGTGGGCTCGAAGGTCCGGGTCTCCGCGCAGGATCCCGCGTACAGGGCGAGATACTCGGTTCGGCGGTCGGGCGCCAGCACGAACCGCGCGTAGCCGATGAACCGCATCCGTTCGTCAGGCTGGTGCCCGGTCTCCTCCAGCAGCTCGCGCGCGGCTGCCTGTCGGGGGGTTTCGTTCTCTTCGATGCTCCCCCCTGGAAGCTCCCAGGACTGACGGTGCCGATCGAGGACCATGAGGACCCGACCGGCTCTCCACAAGGCCACCAGGGCCGCCGACAGCGGGGCGTCCCGCGGCGGCTCTGCCTCGCCGCCCCGTGCGAAAGACATCAAGGAGTTGCCACGGCCATCGTCTGCAAGCGGTTCATCGGCGGTGCAGGCCACGCTCGGACTCTTCCCCGAGCGCCTGCGCCAGAAGCCCTCCGGACGAGTGCGGGCGGGTGGAGATGCGGGCTGCCCCCTCCGGGGCGAAGATCGGGAGTACGGGCAGCAGCCCCGCGGCCCCGTTCCCGCTCGGTTCGATACCGCTGGGCCGGAAGTGGGCGGTGCAGGTGACGGGTAAGCGACAACGGCTGGAAGAGTCCGGGCCCATGGGCGACTACACGGACCTCCCCGGCGTCAGGACCTGGTACGAGGCTGAGGGGACCGGCGACCCGCTGGTACTCCTGCACGGTGGCTTCTGCGCCGCCGCCACCTGGGGAGCGCAGCGTGCGGATCTTGCCGCCGCCTACCGCGTCCTTCTCCCGGAGCGACGTGCGCACGGGCACACTCCGGACGTGGAGGGTCCTCTGACCTATCAGGACATGGCCGACGACATGGCGGCCTTCGTGGAGAAGATCGCCGGCGGGCCGGCTCACCTGGTCGGGTGGAGTGATGGTGGCGTAGTCGCCCTGCTCCTTTCGCTCACCCGGCCGGAACTGGTCCGCAAGGTCGTGGTCATCGGCGCCAACTTTCTCCCCGGCCCTGAGTGTTTCGTCAAACCGGAGATGCTGGACACGATGACGGCCGACGGGGACGACCTGGACTTCTTTCGTCAGATGTACGAGGCCGTGACGCCCGACGGCTCAGGTCATTGGCCGGTGGTGGCTCGGAAGATCATCGAGATGTGGCGCACCCAGCCGACGATTTCCACCGCCGACCTCGCGCGGATCTCAGCGCCGACCCTCGTCATGGTCGGGGACGACGACATGATGACGCTGGAGCACACGAACGCCCTGTACTCCGGGCTGCCTCAAGGCAGCCTGGCCGTCGTCCCCGGCGCCTCTCACCTGGTCCCGTTGGAGAAGCCCGGGCTGGTCAACCGGCTGATCCTGGACCACCTCGCTCAGGACTCCGTGGAGACGATGATGCCCGTCAGGCGCGGGCCCTCCCAGCAGAGCCTCTGACGACGGCTGGTGGCTCCACCCGTGCCCCGGTCTTTAGGCTGGATGGCGTTGGGGGCGCCCGGCTTCCGCGCCCCAGCACCCCCTGCCGCCGCGTCCCGCTGGAGGTTCCCCGATGATCACTTGGCGTCGGCTCACCGAGGACGACTTCCCGCTGCTGATCTCCTGGCTGGAGCAGCCGCACGTGGCCCGGTGGTGGAACCACGAGACCTCGGTCGAGGCCGTACGACGGGACTTCGGGCCCGCCGTCAGGGGGGAGGAGCCCTCGGAGGCGTTGCTCGCCCACCTCGACGGCACTCCGATGGGGCTGCTCCAGCGGTGCCGGATGGCCGACTATCCCGAGTATCTGGTGGAGGTCGCCACCCTCGTCGAGGTCCCTTCCGGGGCCATGACCATGGACTATCTGATCGGTGAGCCGCAGCTCGTCGGCCGGGGGCTCGGGCCGCGGATGATCGGGTCGGCCCTCCAGGCGATCTGGGACGAGCATCCCGACGCCCCGTGCGTTCTCGTGCCCGTGTCGGCGGCCAACCGGGCCTCCTGGCGGGCCCTGGAGAAGGCCGGGTTCCTGCGGGTCGCCGAGGGCGAGCTGGAGCCGGACAACCCCGTCGACGGGCGGGCCCACTACCTCTACCGGGTCGATCGGCCCTGACCCCGAGGCCCCGACCGGGCCTGATGTCCCGGCCGGGCCTGCCGTGCCAGCGCCAGCACGCTCAAGCCGAACATCAGGACGCCGAGGGGGACGTGGACCGAGGAGATGTGCGCGATGCCCACCGCGACCTGCGCCGAGGCGAGGGCCAGGAAGCCGGTCGCGTACCAGATCTGCCGGGGCGGGCCGCCGCCCCGCTTCCAGGCCAGCACCGCCGCGAGGACGTACAGCATCGACGCCCCGTACATCACCCGCGCCCCGACGTCGTGCAGCACTTCCCCGTACGCCGTGGTGAACAGGAGTCCGGCGGAGACCGCCTGGATGAAGATGGTCAGGGTCTGCAGAGCGGTCGCGATCTGCAGGAACGAGCAGCGGTGCGGTGCCGCCGCGTTCGTCGTTGTCGTCGCCTGGGTGGCCATGCCACGGTCCCCTTTTCCGCTTTTCCGCCCCCGCCCGGGGAGCAGTGGATCGATAAGGTCTCACCAGCCCGACGACATGGGCGTACGAAAGGTAAGGCGGGGGGATGGCCGAGCATGGGGGAAGCTGGGGCGGGCGCCGGGGCGATAGCCGCTGAGCGGCGGCAACTCATCAATGTCGCCTACCGGTTGCTCGGGTCACTGGCCGAGGCCGAGGACGCCGTACAGGAGGCCTACGCGCGCTGGTACGCGTTGCCGCGCGGCCGGCGGGACGAGGTCCGCTCCCCCGGTGCCTGGCTGACGACGGTGACCGGCCGCATCTGTCTCGACGTGCTCGGCTCGGCGCGGGCCCGGCGGGAGCGGTATGTCGGCGCGTGGCTGCCCGAGCCGGTGCCCGACCGCGCCGAGTGGGGGTTCGCACGGGAAGAGGGTGCCACGGACCCCGCCCACCAGGTGGTCCTGGACGAGTCGGTGACCATGGCCTTCCTCGTCGTACTGGAGTCGATGACGCCCGCCGAGCGGGTGGCGTTCGTCCTGCACGACGTCTTCCGCTACCCCTTCGCCGAGATCGCCGACGTCCTCGGCCGGGCCCCCGCGGCCTGCAAACAGCTCGCGGCCTCCGCCCGGCGGCGGGCGCGCGGTTCGCGGGCTCCGGCAGCGGGAGCCGGGCAGGCCGAAGCCGTGCGGCGGGTCAAGGAGGCGTGGGAGAGCAAGGACATCGCCGCCCTCGTCGACCTCCTCGACCCGGCCGCCGTGATGACCGCCGACGGCGGAGGGCTGGTCGGTACGGTCCTGCGGCCGGTCGAGGGCGGCGCGCGCATCGCCCAGTACATGGTCGCCATCGCCGACAAGGCCCCGGGGCTGGAGCTTCTGGAGCGGTCGGTCAACGGGGTGCCGGGGCTGGTGGCCCGGCGGGACGGCTCGGTGATGACCGTGGCCTCGTTCGAGCTCGCCGACGACGGCCGGGTCGCCCGGATCTGGGTGGTTCGCAACCCGGAGAAGCTGGGGCCGTGGCTGCGGGCCGGGTGAGTGTGCGTTCGAGGAGCACTCTTCAAGGGCGGGCCATTGCCCTCAGGCCGGGGCCTGGCCCGTCTCGAAGCGGCTGATGCGGTCGCCGGTGACCGTGAAGGACCAGCGCGTCCGCATCGTGCCCCATGTGTCGTTGGTGTAGTCGACGACGAGGGTACGGCCGTCGTCCGAGGCGTCGACAACATTCATGCGGCCGTTCGCCCTCGGGGAGAAGATCTCCTTCTCCGTCCAGGCGGCCAGATCCCGTTCGCTGCCGTCGTCGGACATCGTGGCGTCCTCCGTGAGGACGGCGGTGAAGGCGCTCTCGTCCCCCGCGTTGACGGCGGCGACGAACCTCTCCACCACTGGGTCGCTGATCGATGTGGCCATGGTGTTCCTCCTGAGTACTTCCCGAGCTGGGTCCACAGGGCTCACCCGGGGGGGTGCTGTCGAGGCCGAGTCTCTGTCGACGGGCCCATCACCGCATGTCGAACCCGGCCTGTCTCGCGTAACGCCTGCCGTCCACTACTCCGTTCGGGGAGGATGAGGGAGCACGAGTGCGTACAGGAGCACGAGTGCGTACAAAGGAAACGGGGTGGCACGCGGTGGTACAGACCGGATGAACCAATGGTTGGCCGCACGCGGCGTTCACTACCTGTTCCTGCTCTTCTCGGCGGTGCTCGGTGTATCCGTGGCTGTGGTTTCGGTGTGGGCCGACGGTACGGAGGGACGCGAGAAACTCGGCCTGGCGTTCTTCGCCGGCGCCTCGGCCTTCGGGGTGGTCGTGATCACCCACCTGGAGAAGGGGCTCGTCGAGAAGAGCCGGAAGCGGGCGGAGGAGCGGGCCATCCGCGCGGAGGCGGACATGGCCCAGTTGTATTCGACGACGCTGCTCCCGCTGAGCAGGACGCTCAAGGAGCTGACCACCCTCTACACGGCGGCGGCCCCGCTGCCCCCGGCCCCGCCCGCCCAGACCCTCGCCGACCTCGATCAGCACCGCAAGGAGGTGCTCACACGCGTCCTGACGAGCGCGGTCGACCTCACCGCTCCCCCCATCGGCCCGGCGTACATCCCGCGCGCCCGGTGCACCTTCTACCTCTACGACCCGGTCGCGGACACCTTCACCAAGGAGGCCGACCACCCCGGGAACCGGCCGCCCCGCCAGGTCATCGACCCCGTGGGCGCCGCCCATATGAAGAACGAGATCCTCGGCGGCAGCGGAAAGCCGTTCCGGATCGACGGGACGCAGGTGACTCAGTCCTACCTGATCCCGCCGGGTACGGGGTACGAGGCGGTCATAGCCGTACCCGTCATCCACGGGGCGCGGAAGATCGGCGTCCTGGCCGTGGACGCGCCCGCGTTCTCCGACTTCATCGACGCGCACGTTTCCCTCATGCAGTCCCTGGCCAACGTGCTTGCCGCGGCCTACGCGCTCAGGTAAGGAGGCCGTCCCGTGGCGGGTCTGAACAGATGGCGCAGACGCACGCGCGAGCCGGAGGACCCCTACCCCCCTATGCCGAGGCACATCGAGGGTGTTCCCGAGGATGCGATGGAAATCCTGCGGCACCGTGAGTACGCCCGGCGCCGAGCACTCGACCAGGCCCGTTCCCGGATCCAGGCCGAACTGGCCCGACCCCGTGAACGCGCCCTGTCCCACCTGACCGTCTCCACAGTGGCGGCGGGAGTGTTCGGCTCCATCGCCCTGGCCTTCGTCCTCATGGGGTTCGGCTGGTGGGTCCTGGCCCCGGTGGGCCTGGTGCTCCCGGCGCTGTTCACCGGAGTGTACTTCGGGCTCGAGGCCCGCCGGGCCCCCCGCGAAGGAATCGTCACGCCGCCGCGCCCCCCGGGAAATCTCCCGCCCGGCTGAGGAAGACGTCCCGTTCCCGGCACGTCGTGTGCGCGGGCCACAGCGCGTGGACCGGTACGTGGACCGGCGGGTCCAGGTCGACGACGTACGCCGCACCGCCCGCCGCCGGTCCCGGGGGCGTGGTGACGAAGGCGAGGCGGCCCGTCGCGGTGACGGCGGTGATGGGCGGCGTGCCCTGCACCGGGTTCCGCTGGGTGTCGGGTTCCACGCCCGCCTGGCGGCACAGGCCGACCAGGAGGTCCGTGTACGCGGACGAGCCGGACTCGCCCCACACCGTGAGCGGCTCCCCGCGCAGGTCGGCCAGGGCCACCGCGGGGCGCGCGGCGAGCGGGTGGCCGGCGGGGACGGCGACGCGGAGGCGGTGTTCGGCGATCCGGGCGCGGGTGAGGCCGGTGTCGGCGGGCATGGACCGGCTGAGCCCCAGGTCGCAGGCGCCCGTGAGGAGTTGGTCGCGCAGCTCGTCGGGGAAGAGCTGGCGCACCTGGGCCTGGATGCCCTGCTCCTCCGTACGGGCCCGGGTCAGCAGCTCCACCACCTCCTCCGCCGTGACCGCCGGGGTGTGGCCGATGCGCAGGTGCCCGGCCTGGCCCCGGCCGATGCGCCGGGCGCGCTCCAGGGCGGCGTGGGCCTGGGCCTGGAGCGCGCGGGCGTCGTCGATGAGGGCCTGCCCGGCGGGGGTGGGGGTGACGTGCTGGTGGCCCCGGTCCAGGAGCTGGACGCCGACGTACCGCTCAAGGGTGCGGATCGAGGTGCTCAGCGCCTGCTGGCTGAGGTGCAGCCGCTCGGCCGCCCGGGTGAACCCGCCCTCCTCGGCGACGGCGACGAGATGTTCCAGCTTGTGCAGGTCCAGAGTCACGCGGTCCCTTCCCTCCCGTATGCCTGAAGACGGCCTCCCGTACGTCCGAACAGGGGGTCAGCGGACCGTGTAGCCGCCGTTGGCGAAGATCGTCTGGCCGGTGATCCAGCCGCCCTCGGTGACCAGGAACTTCACCAGCGGCGCGATGTCCTCGATCTCCGTCAGCCGCCCGCCCATCGCCTGCGACTTGTGGAACTCCACGCGCTCCGGCGTCTCCTGCGGGTAGAAGAACGGCGTGTCCATCGGCCCCGGGGCCACATTGTTCACGGCGATCCCGCGCGGGGCGAACTCCTTGGCCGCCGCCCGGGTGAAGTGCTCCAGCGGGGCCTTGGCGCCCGCGTAGGTGGCGTACCCGTCGGTGAAGGCGGCGAGCAGGGAGGTCACCAGGCTGACGATGCGGCCACCGTCGTTGAGCCGGGCGCCGGCCTCCTGGAGGAAGAAGTACGCTGCCTTGGAGTTGATCGCGAACATGCGGTCGTACTCCTCCTCGGTCGTCTCCCCGATCGGCTTGCGGAGCACCATGCCGGTGGTGTTCACGGCCACGTCCACCCCGCCGAAGGCGTCGAGCGCCTGGTCGAAGAGGCTGCGGACGCCCTCGACGCGGGTCAGGTCCTCCCGTACGACGAGGGCCTGGGCGCCCGTGCCGCGTACCGCCTCCGCCGTCTTCTCGGCATCGGCTGCCGTGTTCTCGCCGTGGTAGTGCACGACCACGTTGGCCCCGGCCTCGGCCAGGGTCCGGCTGATGAGGCCGCCGAGGTTCTTGGCCCCTCCGGCGACGACCGCGGTCTTCCCGTTCAGCAGCTGCTGCTCGCTCATGGTGACGGTCCCTCTCTCCGGCCGCATCTGTCGGTATGCGGCGTTGGTGGGCGTTCGGTGCAGTTTCCGTCGTCCACGCTAGGAGCGCCCCCGGGGCCGGGGGAAACACAAAGATCGCGTCGGCCCACCAGGAAGATGGGTCACCGCAGGTCAGCGGTGGCGTGAAGGGGCCGGAGCGGCGGCCGGGAAAGTCGTTGACGTACGCGTACGGGTCACGAAGGATCGGCCCGTGACGATCAACGAACAGCCCTCGGCCTCGCACGAGCAGGCGGCCCCGGAACCGGCCACGGCACAGGCCGCCGCACCGGCCCGCCCGGTCGCCCTCATCACCGGGGTCGGGCGCTCCATCGGGATCGGCGCGGGCATCGCCCGGCAGCTCGCGGCCTCCGGCTGGGACATCGCCTTCACCTACTGGACGCCGTACGACCGGCGCATGGAGTGGGGCGCCGAGGACGGCGCCGCCGCGTCCATCGCGCGGGAGCTGGAGGCGGCCGGAGCCCGTACGGCGGCGATCGAGGCGGACCTGACCGGCCCCGACGCCCCCATCCGCATCTTCGACGAGGCGGAGCAGCGCCTCGGCCCGGTCACCGCGCTCGTCCTCTCGCACGCGGAGTCGGTGGACTCGGGGCTCCTGGACACCACCGTGGAGGCGTTCGACCGGCACTTCGCCGTGAACACGCGGGCCAGCTGGCTGCTGATCCGCGAGTACGGGCTCCGCTTCCGCGGCGAGCCCGGCAGCAAGCCCGGCGAGCCGGGTGCGGGCACGGGTGCGGGCGCGGGCACCGGCACGGGCGCGGGCCGCATCGTCGCGCTCACCAGCGACCACACCGTGGGCAACCTGCCCTACGGCGCGAGCAAGGGCGCCCTGGACCGCATCACCCTGGCCGCCGCCCACGAACTGGCCCACCTCGGGGTGACCGCC
Organism: Streptomyces cyaneofuscatus; assembly: GCF_033109485.1. Taxonomy (NCBI): domain Bacteria; kingdom Bacillati; phylum Actinomycetota; class Actinomycetes; order Kitasatosporales; family Streptomycetaceae; genus Streptomyces; species Streptomyces cyaneofuscatus. The sequence continues at coordinate 3,469,289 of NZ_CP137002.1, forward strand.
AACGTCGTCAACCCCGGCCCGGTGGACACCGGTTGGATGAACGACGAGCTGCGCGAAGCCCTCACCCAGGGCACCCCGCTGGGCCGCCTCGGCACTCCGCAGGACACCGCACACCTGGTGGACTTCCTGTGCTCGCCACAAGGCCAGTGGGTCAACGGGCAGTTGCTGAAGAGCAACGGCGGCGCGGCGCCCTGAGCGCGCCCGGGAACGCCATGCCCCGCAACCCTGTCGAGTCCTGCCGGAACGTCTACTGTTTGCCTGGTCCGTGTAGTGCACAGGGGGTCGCATGCAAGGCGAAGACAGGTCCGGAGCCGGGTACGGGGGCGGCGGCCCGGCGGACGACGAATCCTCCCCGGAACACGGCCACGGCCACGACGGCCGCCCGCAGGTGGTGATCGAAGGCCGCTACGAGCTGCTGGAGCCGATCGGCAGCGGCGGCATGGGCGAGGTGTGGCGGGCCCACGACCGGCGGCTGCGCCGCTTCGTCGCCGTGAAGGGTCTGCTCGACCGGAACGCGATGACCGCCGGAACCCAGGCCGCCGCGATGCAGCGGGCCCGCCGGGAGGCGGAGGCGATCGCCAAGATCGAGCACCCGAACGTGGTGACCGTCCACGACCAGGTCGAGACCGACAACCAGGTCTGGATCGTCATGAAGCTCCTCGAAGCCAGGTCCCTGGCGGACCTGTTGCGGTCCGAGCGGGTGCTTGCCGTCCCCAGGGCGGCGGACATCGGCCTCCAGATCCTCCAGGGCCTGCGGGCGGTGCACGCGGCCTCGGTCGTCCACCGCGATGTGAAGCCGGCCAACGTGCTGGTGCGGGAGGACGGGACGGCGATCCTGGTCGACTTCGGGATCGCCACGTTCGAGGGTGCCGCCCAGGTGACCCGGTCCGGCAGCGTGATCGGCACGCCCCCGTACCTGGCGCCCGAACTCTTCACGCCCGGCTCCCCCGGCCCCGCCCCCGCCTCCGACCTGTGGGCATTGGGCATCACGCTGTACGAGATGGTCGAGGGCAGGGTCCCGTTCGCCGGCGGCGAGGTGTGGGAGGTCCAGGAGAACATCCGGCAGTCCCCCGACCCTGCCCTCCGGTACGCCGGACCGCTCGCCCCGGTGATCCAGGGCCTCCTCTTCCCGGACCCGCACGAACGCCTGGACGCGGCGGCGGCGGAGGCGATGCTGCGGGAGGTGCTGGGCGCCCCGCTCGCCCGGAACACCACCGTGCCCGGCGCGGCGACCCACCCACCGACGGCGGTGACCGAACCGGCGCCCGACCGCGAGCCTCCCGGCCCACCCGTCGCGGCGCCCCGGGCGGCCGACGACCACCTGGCGCGGCGCCGCCCCTGGCTGAAGGCGGCGACGGCGGTGCTGTGCCTGGCCCTGCTGGGTACGGCGGGCTGGCTGGTCGCGCAGGGCGTCGGCGACGACAGCACGGGCAAGAGCGGCACCACGACCGCGGGTTCGGGCGGCCAGGGCGGCGGCAGCACCGGGACGGAGAAGTGGAAGGCCGCCAACCCCCTCCTCAAGATCGGCGTCAAGGACGACCAGCCGGGCCTGAGCAAGTACGACAGAAAGACGAAGACGTACGCCGGTTACGACATCGACCTGGCCTACGCAATCGCCGGGCACCTGGGGTACGACCGGGACGAGGTCGCCTTCACCACGGTCCCGACCGACTACCGGAGCACCGCCCTCCGGACGAAGGGCGTGGACCTCGTCATCGCCTCGTACAGCATCACGCCCGAACGCAAGAGCGCGTCACCCGGCGGGGACAGCGTCGACTTCGCGGGCCCGTACTACGAGGCGAGCCGGAGCTTCCTGGTCCGCCAGAAGTCCAGCAAGTACACGATCGACGACTCCAGCGACCTGCGCCGCCTGGGCGTCGAGGTGTGCACGGCGAGGGATTCGACGTACGAGACGGAGCTGCCGAAACGGGGCTTCACGATGACGGAGTCGCAGCCCAACACCTACCAGGACTGCCTGGACAAGCTGCTGGACGTGACGTCGGACGTCTACGCGGTGGCCTCGGACGACATCATCCTCGCGGGCTACGCGAAGGCGAACCCGGGCAAGGTGCGGCGCCTGGAGAACATCCAGGGCGCGGAGGGCTACGGCGTGGCGATGCGCCCCGGCTCCACGGGCCTGAAGCGCGAGGTGTGCTCGGCGCTGCGGAAGATCCTGGGCGGCAAGGTCTGGGAGGACATGTACGAGAAGAACCTGGCGGCCCTGATGGACAGCAGGACCCCGCCGGGACGGCCGGACCTGACGGAGTGCGAGGGGTACTGAGCCCTTCGGGCGTCCGGGACCTCACCGCTCCGGAAACCGCTCCCCGCACCGGCTGCAGAAGACCGGCGCGGGGTCCTCGGAGAGCCGCCCGCACTCCGGACAGACCCGGTCCAGCATGCAGGGCCCTTCGCCACCCTCGTACGCGGACTCCGCGCTCGGCGCCTTGATGGCGAGCCCGGGCCGTCGGCGGTGGACGGTGAGATACGTGAGCCCGCCCGCCCCCGCGACCAGGGCGCGGCGGGAAGTCCGGGGCAGCCAGAGCACGGTGCGCGGACGCAGGTCCAGCTCCCCGCCCGCCGTCCGCACGAGCCCCCCGCCCTCCAGCACGACCAGGAGCACATCGAGCACGTCCTCCTGATGCTCCCCGACCTCAGCACCGCCCGGCAGACGCACGAGATTGGCGTCCAGCTCCCTCCCCGGCTCGGCGAGATGCCACAACGCCCCGCGCTCGCCGGGGTCGGCGGAGGCGAGGATGTCGTCCAGTACGGCGAGGACCCGGGGAGTCGCGTTCACGGCGGCAAGGGTACGCCGCTGCCGTAGGGTGGCCCGCTCACCAGAAGGAGGCACGGGCATGCACCGCGGACCCGACGAGCTGTACCCGCCGATCGAGCCGTACGACAGCGGCATGCTGGACGTCGGTGACGGCAACCTCGTGTACTGGGAGGTGTGCGGGAACCCGGACGGCAAGCCGGCCCTCGTGGTCCACGGCGGGCCCGGGTCCGGGTGTACGCCGCGTGCCCGGCAGTACTTCGACCCGGAGCGCTACCGCGTCGTCCTCTTCGACCAGCGGGGCTGCGGCCGCTCGACCCCGCACGCGAGCGACCCGGCGACCGGCCTGCGGCACAACACCACGCACCACCTCATCGCCGACATGGAACGCCTGCGGGAGCACCTCTCCATCGACAACTGGCTTCTGTACGGGGGTTCCTGGGGCTCCACGCTGATCCTGGCGTACGCGCAGGCACACCCGGAGCGGGTCACGGAGGCCGTCATCGCCGCGGTCACCACGACCCGGCGCAGCGAGATCGACTGGCTCTACCGGGGCGCGGGCCAGATCTTCCCCGAGGCCTGGCACACCTTCCGCGAGGCGGTCCCCGAAGCCACGGACGCCGGCGAGGTGATCGCCGCCTATGCCCGCCGGATGGAGAGCCCCGACCCGGATGTGCGGGAGCGGGCCACCGCCGCCTGGTGCGCGTGGGAAGACGCGGTCCTCTCCCTGGAGACGAACCCGGGCCCGGCCCCGTACAGCAGCCGCCCGGGCCCTGCCCAGCAGGCGCTCGTCCGGATCTGCTCCCACTACTTCTCCCACGGCGCCTGGCTGCGGGAGAACCAGCTCATCGACGAGGCCCACCGCCTGGCCGGCATCCCCGCCGTCCTCATCCACGGCCGCTTCGACCTCGGCGGGCCCCTGATCACCGCCTGGGAGCTCGACCGGGCCTGGCCGGAGGCCGAGTTGACCGTCATCGACGATGCGGGACACCTGGGCGGGCCCGCGACCCGGCGGGCGGTGCTGGCGGCGCTGGACCGGTTCGCGACGTAGCCGGGACCGGGCGATCGGCCGCCGCCCCACCCAGGGTGGCGGCGGCCGATCGACTCACGACACGAGGCGCATCACCGGACGCATCACCGGGCTCGTCACCGGGCGCATCACCGGGCTCGTCACCAGGCGAAGGCCTCCGGCGACGGGCCCGGGCCCGGGAAGATCTCGTCCAGGCCGGTCAGGACCGCCTCCGGGAGTTCCAGCTCCAGGGCGCGCAGGGCGCTTTCCAGCTGCTCGGCGGTGCGCGGGCCGACGATCGGGCCCGTGATGCCGGGGCGGGTCAGCAGCCAGGCCAGGGCCGCTTCACCGGGCTCCAGGCCGTGCTTCTCCAGCAGGTCCTCGTACGCCTGGATCTGGGCGCGGACCGTGCTGTTGGCCAGGGCGTCGGCCGAGCGGCCCGAGGCGCGGCGGCCGTCCTTGGCCTCCCTCTTGATGACGCCGCCCAGCAGACCGCCCTGGAGCGGGGACCAGGGGATGACGCCGACGCCGTAGTCCTGCGCGGCCGGGATGACCTCCATCTCGGCGCGGCGCTCGGCGAGGTTGTAGAGGCACTGCTCGCTGACGAGGCCGAGCGAACCGCGCCGGGTCGCCTGCTCGTTGGCCTGGGCGATCTTGTAGCCGGGGAAGTTCGAGGAGCCCGCGTACAGGATCTTGCCCTGCTGGACCAGGACGTCGATGGCCTGCCAGATCTCCTCGAACGGGGTGTTCCGGTCGATGTGGTGGAACTGGTAGACGTCGATGTGGTCCGTCTGGAGCCGCTTGAGCGAGGCGTCGACCGCCCGCCGGATGTTCACGGCGGAGAGCTTGTCGTGGTTGGGCCAGGCATCGCCCTCGGGAGCCATGTTCCCGTACATCTTGGTGGCCAGGACCACCTTGTCGCGCCGGCCGCCGCCCTGGGCGAACCAGGTGCCGAGGATCTCCTCGGTGCGCCCCTTGTTCTCACCCCAGCCGTAGACGTTGGCCGTGTCGAAGAAGTTCAGGCCCGCGCCGAGCGCGGCGTCCATGATCGCGTGGCTGTCCGACTCGTTGGTCTGCGGGCCGAAATTCATCGTCCCCAGCACGAGTCGGCTGACCTTGAGTCCGGTGCGTCCGAGCTGTGTGTACTTCATGACGCCCCAGCCAACTCCTTCGAGTCCACTCCAGGCAAGCATGTGCCGACGGAGAGTTCTCGGCCGTCGGTCGTCCTCAGCGGCCGCCCTCCAGCGTGTTCACCAGCGTGCGCAGCAGCCGGTTGAGCTCCTCGCAGTCCTCCGCGTCCAGCTCGGCGAGCATCCTGCGCTCGTTGCGCACATGGCCCTCCACAGTGCTGTCGACGAGCGCCCGCCCGGCGTCGGTGAGCGTGACGTGCAGGCTGCGCCGGTCGCCGGGCACCGCTTCCCGGGCCACCAGGCCGCGGGCGGCCAGCCGGTCGATCCGGTTGGTCAGCGCGGCGGAGCTGACCATGACGTTGGCGGCGAGCTCCTTGGGGGTGAGCGGGCGGTCGCTGCGGCGGAGGGTGGCGAGGACGTCGAACTCCCAGCGCTCCATGCCGTGTTCGGCGAAGTAGCGGCCGACCTCCTTGTCCACGAGCCGGGTCAGCCGCAGGAGCCTGCCCACCGCGCCCATGGCCTCCAGATCCAGATCGGACCGCAGGGCGGCCCACTGGTCCAGGAAATCGTCGACCGAGTCGCGCATGCGGGCCCCACTTCGTTCATCTCCCGGCCTCATCCGCACCGGACGCTCTGGATGCTCTGGACGTTCTGCACGCTCCGGATGCTCTGGACGCTCCAGATACTTCCACGTCGAACTGTTTGACGTCAGCCTACTCGCTGCCCTACTTTTCCCTTCCATGAGAGATAGTTCGACGTCGAATGATTCGCTGAGATGACCGACCGACGCCTGGTCAGGATCTCCCTGCTCACCGCCCTCGCCCCCGCCGTCTGGGGCTCCACCTACCTGGTCACCACCGAGTTCCTGCCGCCCGACCGGCCCCTGCTCGCCTCCACCCTGCGCGCCCTGCCCGCCGGGCTGATCCTGCTCCTGCTGACCCGCGTCCTGCCCCGGGGCATCTGGTGGGTGCGGGCGACCGTGCTCGGCGTCCTCAACATCGGCGCCTTCTTCTACTTCCTCTTCCTCGCCGCCTACCACCTGCCGGGCGGGGTGGCGGCCCTCGTGATGACCGTCCAGCCGATGATCGTGCTGCTCCTCGGGGCCGTCCTGCTCGGCGCCCGGATACGCCTCCTGCACATCGGCGCCTGCGCACTCGCCGCCGCGGGCGTCGCGCTGCTGGTCCTCCAGCCGCAGGCCGGCCTGGACGGCGTCGGCGTGCTGGCGGGGCTCCTGGGGGCCGCGTGCATGGCGTCGGGCATCGTGCTGACCAAGCGCTGGGGACGCCCCGAAGGGGTCTCACTGCTGGCCTTCACCGGCTGGCAGCTCACCGTCGGCGGCCTGGTCCTGCTCCCCGTCACGCTGCTCGGCGAACCGCTCCCGGAACGCCTGACCTGGACCAACGTCGGCGGCTTCGCCTACCTGGGCATCATCGGGGCGCTGCTCGCGTACGTCGTCTGGTTCAACGGCATAGCGCGGCTGCCCGCCCTCGCCGCCTCGTTCCTGTCGTTCGCGTCGCCCCTGTGCGCCACGGTCCTGGGCTACCTCTTCATGGGGCAGACCCTGGGGCCGCTCCAGCTCCTGGGCGCGGCGGGGGTCGTCGGCGCGGTGGTGCTGGCTCAGCGCGGCGCGGGGGAACCGCCCGGTACGCCGCCGGGCACGCCGCCCGCCTCAGGCGCCGAAGGCGGCCGCCACGGCGACGACGAGGAACATGAGCACGAGCACGGCCGCCATGATGCGGTTTCTGGTCTTGGGGTCCACCCTTCGAGCCTAACCGCACCCCCCACCGTCCCCGCGCCCAGGCCCGTACCACCTCCCGGGCCCGGGTCGGCGTAAGCAAGTCCGGGCGTGTCCGAACACCCGGGCCTATCGTTGTCCTACGCGGCTGCCCGCACGCCCGTGCGGCAGCGGGGAGGAGCGGCACGATGACCGTCGTAGACACCGACAGGATCGACATGGCCGACATCAGCGACGAGCTGACTCTGGACGAGATGTTCGAGTGGCTTGAGCCCACCCCCGAGGGATTCAAGGTCGAGATCGTCGAGGGGACCGTTCACATGTCGCCGCAGCGGGACACGCATTGGCGGATCATTCTGGCCATCATCAAGCAGCTGCTGCCCCGGTTCGCGGAGGACCGGCTGCTTTCGGACGTACGCATCGACTTCGGCGAAGGCAACGGCTTCGCCCCGGACCTGATCAAGCTTTTCGACAAGGCGGCCAAGAACAGCCATGGCCGCTGGCTCCCCGAGCATGCCGAGTTCGTGGCCGAGGTCATCTCCAAGGGCACGGCCGCAGCCGACTACGGGCCCAAGAAGGACGCCTACGCGGCCGCCGGCGTCCCCGTGTTCCTCATCGTCGACCCGTACGTGGGGCGCTGCCTCCTCCACTCGGAGCCGAAGGACGGCGGCTACCACAAGAAGCTCGTCGTCGACTTCGGCCTCGACGTCGATCTCACCGGCACCTCCATGGACCTGGTCCTGAAGACCGACGCCTTCCCCCGCGACTGACCCGGACACACGCCCGGACACACGAAAGGCGCCCTCCCACGATCGCTCCGGGGGAGGGCGCCTTTCGCGTGTCTCTACGCGGCCGTCGCCAGCTGCTCGCGCGGTACGAAGCGGACGTGCGGCCGGCCCGGGCGGAGGTCGACCTTCAGGCGGAGGCCGCCGACGCGGGCGAGGGCGAAGCCGACGGCCAGGGCGGCGATCACCGAGATCGCGCCGCCGGACGCGAAGCCGATGCGTGCGCCGTACGTGTCGCTGATCCAGCCGACGATCGGGGCGCCCACCGGCGTACCCCCGGCGAAGACCATCATGTACAGGCTCATCACCCGGCCCCGCATCTCGGGGTCGGCGGCCATCTGGACGCTCGTGTTCGCGGTGATGTTCGTCGTCAGGCCGAGCATGCCGATCGGGACCAGCAGGATCGAGAAGAGCCAGACGTTCGGGGAGAGCGAGGCGGCGATCTCCAGCAGCCCGAACGCCGTGCCCGCCGCCACCAGCATCCGCAGCCGCGTGGAGCGGCGGCGGGCCGAGAGCAGCGCGCCGGCCAGCGAACCGGCGGCCATCAGGATGTTGAAGAACGAGTACATACCCGCGCCGCCGTCGAAGATCTCGTCGGCGTAGGCGGTCAGCCAGATCGGGAAGTTGAAGCCGAACGTGCCGACGAAGCCGACCAGGACGATCGGCCAGATCAGCTCGGGGCGGCCCCGGACGTAACTCAGTCCTTCGCGCAGCTGGCCCTTGGCGCGGCGGACCCGTACCGAGGCGTGCAGTTCGCTCGTCCGCATCATCAGCAGGCCGATGAGCGGGGCCAGGAAGGAGAGGCCGTTGAGCAGGAACGCCCAGCCGCTGCCGACCGTGGTGATCAGGACACCCGCGACGGCGGGGCCGATGAGCCGGGCGGACTGGAAGTTCGCCGAGTTCAGGCTGACCGCGTTGCGGAGCTGCGCGGGGCCGACCATCTCGGAGACGAACGACTGACGGGCCGGGTTGTCGACGACGGTCACCATGCCGAGGAGGAAGGCGACCAGATAGACGTGCCAGACCTCGACGACGCCGGAGAGGGTCAGGACGGCCAGCGCGATACCGCACAGGCCGAGCATGGCCTGGCTGACGAGCAGGATCTGCCGCTTCGGGAGGCGGTCGGCGATGACGCCGCCGTACAGGCCGAAGAGCAGCATCGGAAGGAACTGGAGGGCCGTGGTGATGCCTACGGCCGTCGCGGAACCCGTCAGGCTCAGGACGAGCCAGTCCTGCGTGATGCGGGACATCCAGGTACCGGTGTTGGAGATCACGGCGCCCGTGGCGAACAGGCGGTAGTTACGGATCTTCAGCGACGAGAAGGTCCCGCCGGTCGTGCTCTCGTGGGTGGAAGTCGGTGCGGGGGCGGAGTCTGCTCCGGATCCCGTACTCAAAAGGGTTCATCTCCTCAGGCGTCTGCGGCGTGCGGTCCGACGAGGACGTGACGACGGGCGCTCCGGCGGTGATCATCCGGGGCCGGCGGTGTGCCGGTCCCGGCTGCGATCGCCTTCCCCGGACCGGCTGTCTCATCCGGTACGGGGACGGCGTCACCGCCGTCGCGCCCGCGGGGTCACAGGTGGGCGAGCTTCTCCAGCACGGGCGCGGCGGCCCGCAGCGTCTCCCACTCGTCCTCGTCCAGGCCCTCGGCGAGCTGGGCCAGCCAGGCGTTCCGCTTGGTGCGGCTCTCCGCGAGCATGGCCTCGGCCTGCTCGGTCTGGCTGACCATCTTCTGCCGACGGTCATCGGGGTGCGGTTCCAGCCTGACGAGTCCCTTCGCTTCCAGCAGCGCGACGATGCGGGTCATCGACGGAGGCTGCACGTGCTCCTTGCGGGCCAGCTCGCCGGGGGTGGCCGAGCCGCAGCGGGCAAGGGTGCCGAGCACCGACATCTCGGTCGGGCTCAGCGATTCGTCGACACGCTGGTGCTTCAGGCGCCGGCCCAGCAGCATCACGGCGGAGCGGAGGGAGCTCACGGCGGCGGCACTGTCGCCACCGTGGATCAGGTCAGGCATGTTTGTTAGCGTAACTCATTACCCAAACTAAATACCACTCGATGGTACGCGCGCGAGAAACAGCTCACCCGAACGAGTGAGTCGGGAGCGGAAAGTGACGCGAAAAGCGCCCCCGGGCGGCGACCCTGCTCGGTATGGGATCGACAGTACTCAGCCTGCGGATAGACGGTGAGCTGCTCGACCGGCTCCGGGAGCACGCCGCCAAACGCGGAATGAGCGTCCAGGACTATGTGGTCCGGACGCTCATTCGCGACGACTTCGACGAACGCTTCAAGGCGGCCGTCGACGAGACGGAGAAGTTCTACGGGCCGACGGGCCCGAAGGTGACCGGAGACCCGATCACGTGAGGCCGAGCGCCGGCATCGCGTAGTAGAAGACGAAGACCGCCGACACCACGTACATCGCGATCGGGACCTCACGGCCCCGGCCCGCCGCCAGCCGCAGCACGGAGAAGGCGATGAAGCCGATGCCGATGCCGTTGGTGATCGAGTACGTGAACGGCATCATCACCATCGCCAGGAACGCCGGGACCGCGAGCGTGTAGTCGCTCCAGTCGATGTCCCGTACGGACCCCGCGATGATCAGGAAGCCGACCGCCAGCAGGGCGGGCGTGGCCGCCTGCGACGGGACCATGGTCGCCAGCGGTGTGAGGAAGAGCGCCACCGAGAAGAGCAGACCGGTCACCACGCTCGCCAGTCCGGTGCGGGCGCCCTCGCCGACGCCCGCGGTGGACTCCACGAAGCAGGTGGTGGCGGAGGCGGAGGTCGCCCCGCCCGAGGCGACCGCGATGCCGTCCACCAGCAGCACCTTGTTGATGCCGGGGAAGTTGCCGTTCTCGTCCATCAGCTTGGCCTCGTCGCCGACGCCCAGGATGGTGCCCATCGCGTCGAAGAAGCAGGACAGCAGCACGGTGAAGACGAAGAGGATGCCGGTCAGCAGACCGACCTTCCCGAAGCCGCCGAAGAGGCTGACCTCACCCAGCAGACCGAAGTCCGGCGCGGAGACCGGGTTGCCCGGCCACGCGGGCGTCGTCAGGCCCCAGGCGCCCTCGGGCAGCCCGGCCACGGCGTCGATGACCAGGGCGACCACCGTCATGGCGATGATCGAGATCAGGATCGCGCCGGGCACCTTGCGCACGATCAGCGCCAGCGTGAGCAGCGCACCGAGCACGAAGACCAGGATGGGCCAGCCGGTGAGGTGGCCGTCGCCGCCGAGCTGGAGCGGCACGGTGGTCATGGCGGCGTCCGGGATGCGCGAGACGAAGCCGGAGTCGACCAGGCCGATCAGCAGGATGAAGAGGCCGATGCCGATCGCGATGCCCTTGCGGAGCGAGCGCGGTACGGCGTTCATCACGCGTTCCCGCAGCCCGGTCGCGACCAGCAGCATGACCACGATGCCCGCGAGGACGACCATGCCCATCGCGTCCGGCCAGCTCATCCGGGGGGCGAGCTGGAGGGCGACGACGGTGTTGACGCCCAGCCCGGCCGCGAGCGCGATCGGCACGTTGCCGATGACGCCCATCAGGAGCGTGGAGAAGGCGGCGGAGAGGACGGTGGCGGTGACCAGCTGACCGTTGTCGAGCTGGTTGCCGTACATGTCCTTCGCGCTGCCCAGGATGATCGGGTTGAGCACGATGATGTACGCCATCGCGAAGAACGTGGCGAACCCGCCGCGGAGTTCGCGCCCGACGGTCGACCCCCGCTCGGAGATCTTGAAGAACCGGTCCACGCCGCCCGTGGGCTGCGGTGCCGAGGGCTGCGGGGGGTCGACCGGAGCGGTGGCCGAGGGGGGCATGGGTGACCTCAGTCGTACGTAGAGGAGTGGGGCAGAGGAGTGGGGCAGAGGAGTGGGGGCAAAGGGGCAAAAGGTGATCGAAATTGGATGTTCAGACGAACAAATCGAGCCAGCCCAAAGCAGATTCAGTATGAATATATAAGGCGAAGATCGCCATCTCCGCGCGTAGACCCGCGTGGCGCCTCGGGTCCACCGGCCCGCGCACCCCCGATCGGGTGGGCCCATACACTGAACGCATGGAGAAGTGGACACCGAAGCACGAGGCGCCCGAGCCCCTGGAGGGCCCCGTCGTCTCCACCGTCGTCGGCGGCACGATCCTGTGGTTCGTCCTCTTCCTCGCCCAGCTCCCCTTCTACGGCTGGTTCGCCGACCGCGGGCACACCTGGTGGGTGTGGACCCCGCTGGCCGGAGCCGGACTCGGGCTGATCGGCATCTGGTACGTCCGCGGGCGCGACGCCGCCCTCAAGCGGCACGCGGCCCAGGCGGAGGCCAAGGCCGCTGCGGGAGCCGAAGCGGCGGACGGCGCGCTGGGCACGAGCACCCGGGCCGACCGGACCGCCTGAGGCTGCCGGTGAGTCTTCGGTAGCCCTCCCGTACGGGGACCTCGCCGCCCCCCGTACAACCACGGGACCGACTTGCTCCTCCCCTGGTCGGATCTTCGGCCCCCCGGCGGGTGATCCGCCCCGCACGCCCGTACCGTCTAACCCATGACGCAGCGGGCACTCGATTCCTCCGGGGAGCAGACCCCCGGACCCTCCCGGCCGGCCATGATCGACGCGGGGGCGGAGCTCGACCCCGTGCACCCCATGGACCTGCCACCTTCGGCTCACGACGCCACCGGCCTCACCACCGCGGAGGTCGCCGAGCGGGTGGCGCGGGGCGAGGTCAACGACGTGCCCGTGCGGTCCTCGCGCTCGGTCACCGAGATCGTCCGCGCCAACGTCTTCACCCGGTTCAACCTGATCATCGGCGTGCTCTGGGTGATCATGCTGTTCGTCGCGCCGATCCAGGACAGCCTCTTCGGCTTCGTGATCGTCGCCAACACCGGCATCGGCATCATCCAGGAGTGGCGGGCCAAGAAGACCCTGGACAGCCTCGCGGTGATCGGCGAGGCGAAGCCGACCGTCCGCCGGGACGGGAAGGCCGCCGAGATCTCCACCCACGAGATCGTCCTCGGGGACGTGGTGGAGCTGGGCCCGGGCGACAAGGTCGTCGTGGACGGCACGGTCGCCGAGGCCGACAGCCTGGAGGTCGACGAGTCGCTGCTGACCGGTGAGGCCGACCCGGTCCTCAAGCGGCCCGGCGACCCGGTGATGTCCGGCAGCTTCGTCGTCGCGGGCGGCGGGGCGTTCACCGCGACCAAGGTGGGGCGTGAGGCGTACGCCGCCCAGCTCGCCGAGGAGGCGTCGCGCTTCACGCTCGTCCACTCGGAGCTGCGCAGCGGCATCAGCACCATCCTGAAGTACGTCACCTGGATGATGGTCCCGACGGCGATCGGGCTGATCATCAGCCAGCTCGTCGTGAAGGACAACAACTTCAAGGACTCCGTCGCCCGGACCGTCGGCGGCATCGTCCCGATGATCCCCGAGGGCCTGGTCCTGCTGACCTCCGTCGCCTTCGCCATCGGCGTGGTACGCCTGGGCCGCAAGCAGTGCCTGGTGCAGGAGCTGCCCGCCATCGAGGGGCTCGCCCGGGTCGACGTGGTCTGCCTGGACAAGACCGGCACCCTCACCGAGGGCGGCATGGACGTCACGGAGGTCCGGCCGCTCAACGGGAGCGACGAGGCGTACGTCCACCAGGTGCTGCGCTCGCTCGGCTCCTCCGACCCCCGCCCCAACGCCAGCCTCCAGGCGATCATCGACGCGTACCCGGCAGGCGACAAGGGCGGCAAGGGGGCCGAGGGCGACCAGGGTGCCGAGGCCGGCTGGGCGGTCACCGACGCCCTGCCCTTCTCCTCCGCCCGCAAGTACAGCGGCGCGGCCTTCACCGAGACCGACGGCACCTCCTCCGCCTGGCTCCTCGGCGCCCCCGACGTGCTGCTCCCCGAGGGCGACCCCACCCTCGACGAGATCGAGCACCTCAACCAGCAGGGCCTGCGCGTGCTGCTGCTGGCCCGGGTGCCGAGCGGCGAGCTGGACGCCCCGGACGCGGCGGAGGGCGACGTGCCCACCGCCCTGGTCGTCCTGGAGCAGCGGCTCCGGCCGGACGCGTCGGAGACCCTCAAGTACTTCGCCCAGCAGAACGTGGCCACCAAGGTCATCTCCGGCGACAACGCGGTCTCCGTCGGCGCGGTCGCCGGGAAGCTGGGCCTCGCGGGCGCCGAGAACACCCTCGACGCCCGCAAGATGCCCACCGACCCGGACGGCATGGCCACGGCCATGGAGCAGAACGCGGTCTTCGGCCGGGTCACCCCGCAGCAGAAGCGGGACATGGTGGCGGCCCTCCAGTCGCGCGGCCACACGGTCGCGATGACGGGCGACGGCGTCAACGACGTCCTGGCCCTCAAGGACGCCGACATCGGGGTCTCCATGGGCTCCGGCTCCGAGGCGACGCGGGCCGTGGCGCAGATCGTGCTCCTGAACAACAGCTTCGCGACGCTGCCGTCCGTCGTCGCCGAGGGCCGCCGGGTGATCGGCAACATCACCCGCGTCGCGACCCTCTTCCTCACCAAGACGGTCTACTCGGTGCTGCTGGCGATCCTGGTGGTCTGCACCCAGGTGGAGTACCCGTTCCTGCCGAGGCACCTGACGCTGCTGTCCACGCTGACCATCGGCGTCCCCGCGTTCTTCCTGGCCCTCGCGCCGAACAAGGAGCGCGCCCAGCCCCACTTCGTACGCCGGGTCATGCGGTACGCGATCCCCTCGGGCGTCATCGCGGCGACGGCCACCTTCACCACGTACCTGGTGGCCCGCCACCACTACGCCGGGCCGGGCGCCCTGGAGGCGGAGACGAGCGCGGCGACGCTGACGCTGTTCCTGACCTCGATGTGGGTCCTGGCGATCATCGCCCGCCCGTACACCTGGTGGCGGATCGCCCTGGTGGCGGCGATGGGGCTCGGCTTCCTCATCGTGCTCGTGGTGCCGTGGCTCCAGGACTTCTTCGCCCTGAAGCTGGTCGGGACGACGATGCCGTGGACGGCGGTCGGCATCGCGGTGGCGGCGGCCGCGCTGCTGGAGTTCAGCTGGCGTCTGGTGGGCCGGCGCTTCGGCGCATAAGGGCAGCACGCAGCACGCAGGAAGCAGGAAGCAGGAAGCAGGAAGCCCCCGGGAGGCCGATGACCTCCCGGGGGCTTCCTCGTGTCCGCTCGCGTACTACTTCACGTCGACGAAGTCACCGGTGGACGAGACCGCCGGGGTGCTCGCCGTGCCGGCGAAGCTGTAGCGCCAGTAACCGTCGGCCGAGGCCTTGACGGTGGTCTTCAGGGTGCCGGTGGAGCTGCCCTTGACGGTCTTGACCGTCGTCCAGCTCTTGGCGCCCTTCTTCAGGAACTGGAGCTTCACCGGCTGGCTGCCGTAGCCGTGGTACTTGAACGTCTCCCAGTTGGCCCGCTCCAGCTTGCCGGTGACCGTGAGGGTCTTGCCCTTCTTCACGGGCTCGGGAGCCGCGTTGACCGAGAGGCGGGAGGCGCGCTGGAGCTTGAAGGACTTGGCCTTCTCCGTCCAGACGTAGTCGCCGTCGTTGGCGTCCACCCACGCGTCGACGTACCAGGTGCCGGCGACACCGTTCAGGTAGGCGAGGTCGACCTTCGGGTCGACGACGAACTTCGCCGTGCAGGTGTTGCCCGAGCACTTGGTGTCGCTCGTCGACAGGAATCCGAACGAGGGTCCGAAGAGGCGGATTTCGGCCTTCTCGATGCCCGAGTTGTCCTTGGCCTGGACGGTGACGGAGAACTTCTTCACGGCGGACGTGCCGATGACGACGTTCTTACCGCCGTTGACCGTCACCTTCGTGATGGCGGTGTCCCCGTAGCGGCCGTCCGCCTGCGCGGAGGGGGCGGCCAGGACGGACAGGGCCAGGGCGCCGACGACGGTGGCCGTCGCGGCGGTGGTGCGTATACGCATGTGTTCCCCGAGAAGTACGGGACCGGCCCGCGGCGCGCAATGAGCCCGACCGGTCTGTCAGTTGTTCACTCGACAGAACAGACCCGTACCTCACGTGAAGGGTTGTACACAATCATGAAGATCCCATGAAGTCGCGTTCTCCGTCGACGCCCCTCAGTCGAACCAGCGGTCCCGCGCCAGCTCCTCCGTGCGCGACGGGTCCTCCAGCAGGGCCGCGACCTCGAAGCGGCGGGGCCACTGGCCCGCCGCCCAGGCCAGCCCGGCCGCCACGCCCTCCAGGGTGGACGCGTGGACGACCCCGTCCCGGGTGCGGCGCCAGTCCAGCTCGACGCCGCCCGCGCGGAGTTCGGAGTGCTCGATGTACGTGTCCGGGGTGGCCGGGCCGAGCAGGACACGGACGGACTCCGGTACGCGGTGCTCCTCGCCCTCACTGGTCACCCCCGCCTCGACACTCTCGCCGAGCCGCCGCACCTGGAGGAGGTCGGCCAGCTCGGCGGCCCGGGCCGGGGCCACGGGGAGCAGCGGCAGCCCCTCCGTCAGCGGCAGCACGTCCGGGGCGTCCGCGATCACGGCGTCGGCCGCGTCGACCACGGCCACCTCCCCGTCGACCACCGCCCGCAGCTCGTCCGGCAACGTGACCTGCTCCGGGTCGAGTTCGGCGAGCGCCGTGTAGAGCGCGTGCAGCTGTACGGGGGTGACGGGCCGGTCCTCGTCGGCGAGCCGCCCCAGCAGCTCGGCCGCACCACCCGGCTCGTCCAGGAGGGCGGCGACCGAGGTACGCACCCCGAGGGCCCGCAACACCTGGACGTCGTCGAAGCCGGTGGCGTCCACCGCGTCGTACAGCCCGGCCAGGACCGGGTCACCGCCGGCCGACCGCAGCCCGGCGGGGCGGCGGCCGTCCAGTACGGGGTGGTCGCGCAGCCACCACGCGGTGTACGGGCGCACGGACTGCGTCGTCCCGTCCGGCAGCAGCACCCGCACCGGCTGCGTCAGCGCGTCCCGCAACGGCGGCTGCGCCAGCATCGCGAGCGCCTGCGGCCAGGCGTCGTCGTCCACCAGGTCCAGATCCCGTACGGCGACGATCTCGGTGGCGACCGGCGGCACGGGCGTCTCGGGCAGCTGGTCGAGGAGGTCCTCGCACCACACGTCGACGGCGTCCAGCAGCCCGGCGTCGTCGGGTTCGGCGAAGTCGCTGTCGCGGGGCTCCAGTTCGTCCGGGTCGAGCACGACGTCGGTGGCCCGGACGAGGGCGAAGGTGGCGAGCACCCCGCAGGCGGTGAGCGGCGCCTCACCCCAGCGCTCGGCCAGCTCCTCGTCCACGAGAGCCAGCTCCCCCTCCCGCATGATCTGCGCGAACGGGCTGCCGGGGAGTACGAGTTCACCGGCGGGCACGGGCTCACCCTCCTCGTCGGGGAGGGCGAGCGCACCGAGCCAGGGCTCGTCGCCGGGGGTGAGTTCGGCGTCCCGTACGAGGGTGAGGACGGTCTCCGCCAGCTCGTCGCCGTCGAGCGCGTCCTCGTCCCAGATCTCCCCCGCGTCCAGCGATCCGGCGACCGCCGCCCGCACTTGAGGGGTCGTCAGCACGGCCCGGGGCGTGGCGGGCAGGGCGCCGAGCTTCTCCAGGAGCGGGTGGGCGGCGTCCGGGTGGGCGACCTTGAGGCCGAGCCGGGAGAGGCGGGCGAGCACAGGGCCGGTGAGGGCGTCCGGGAGGGGCAGCAGCACCTGGCGGGGGCCGATGGTGGTGCGCGGCGGGCGGCCCGCCTGCTCGTCCTCCGGGTCACCCGCGAGCGGGACGGGGAGACCGGTGAGTCGGTCGGGGTCGATGCCCGCGAGGCTGTCGTAGAGGCGGTGCCACCAGGCGGGGTCGCGTTCCAGACCGGCGAGGCGGTCGATGGCCTCGGTCAGGGGGACGCGGGCGACGCCGAGGGTACGGAGCTCGGGGCGGCGCTCCAGTCCTGCGGGCAGCAGACAGGGCAGCACCTCGGCGAGGACCCGTACGGTCTCGGCTCCGACGCCTTCGACCACCTCGGCCTCGACGGGGCGGAGGGCGGTGGTGGCGGGGGCCCTGTTCTCCGTACGGTCCCAGTCGTCCGCCCAGCGGTCCTCGGCCTCAGAGGCGTCCCTGGGCGCGGCGGGCTCCAGGAACGCGACCCTGGGCAGCCGGGCCAGGATCGCGCCGCGCAGGGCCCCGTCGATCCCGCCCTTGCCGAGCGGGCCGGGGACCAGGTCGATGGTGCCGGTCGACACGGGCTGCCAGGCGCCGAGCAGCTCCGCGTACGCGTCGGCCGCCCGCTCCACCAGGAAGTCCGTGAGCGGCCCCGGCGCGGGGTGCCTGCGGGCGGTGTCCAGGGGGAGGGAGGCGATGAGGAGGGCGGGGATGCCGAGGGGCTCGTCGGTGGGGGTGGGGGCGTGGACGACCGGGGCCGTACGGGGTTTGAGCGGGGCCCCGGACTCGTCCACCGGGACCGCCCAGGTGACCGACCAGTGGGGGCGCAGCCGCTCCTCGACCGGGCGGTCGGCGAGGAGGGCGGGCTCGACCGGGCCGTGGTGGAAGACGGTGCGCCAGCGGTTCAGGCCGTGCGCGGTGTCGTCGATGTGCGTGTACGGGCCGTGGGCCGAGCGGCTCAGGGTCCGTACGCCGTCCGGGGCCTCGATGACGACCTCGTCCAGGCCGGGCAGGGTGAGGAGCAGCGCGTCGTCCACGGCGGCCAGCAGCCGGGCGGCCAGGTCCTCGGCGGTGCCGTCGCGCAGCGGCAGCACGACGACGGTGTCGTACCCGTCGGGGGCGGTGCCCTCGGCGGGCAGCGGGAGGCGCAGGAGGGGTACGTGGCCGTCGCGGCGGCGCAGCTCGTCGCCGAGGCCGGGGGAGCCGACGGCCGCGTTCCGGGCCAGCTCGCGGGCCTCGGCCAGGGACCAGCGGACGCCTCCGTGGCGGCCGAGCACGGCGGGCTCGTCGCTGACCGCGAGGACGGCGGCGAACCCGACGCCGAACCGGCCGACCGCGGACTCGTGGCCCTCGCGCTTGGCGGAGGCGCGGAGGGTGGAGAGCGACTCGACGCCGGTCGCGTCCAGGGGGGCGCCGGTGTTGGCGGCGGCGAGGACGCAGCGCCCGTCGGGGTCGCCGGGGGCGGCGGGGTGCAGGGTGAGGCGGAGCCTGCCGGGGACGCCCGCGCGGGCGGCGGCGTCGGCGGCGTTCTGGGCCAGCTCGACGACGAGGCGGTCGCGGTAGCCGCCGAGGGCGAGGTCCTCCTCGGCGTTGGCGTCCTCCCGGAAGCGGGCGGGGCCGGCGCCCCAGGCGTCGAGCACGCCGCGCCGCAGCCGTGCCGTCCCGAACGGATCGGCCCCCTCGGTCGCATTCATGCTCACGCTGTCGACTCCGTCCGCGGTGGGTGGTGGCCGGCCCTGTCCCTGCCGCCCAGTGTGCGCCCGAAGGTACCGTGCACCCGACCCGGACCCCCAGCCAACCCAAGCCCGTCCGGGCCTGCGCCCCAGCCCGAGCGGGGCCCACCCCCCAGCCCGTCCGGCGTTTGAGGACGGAACCGTCGACGGGGTGCCGGGTGCCTCTGCGGGGGTACTGGGCCCCAGGGCCCTGTTCCTGTGCCGCCCACCCAGCCAAGGGTTCCGTCCTCAAACGCCGGACGGGCTGGAGGGGGTCACCGCCCCACGGGCTGAAAACGCCGCCCCACGGGCTGAAAGGTGGCACGCCCCCTACGAGTGGCCCAGGTCCTCCGACGCGCCGTCGGCCTCGGACGGGACCGAGCCGCCGTCGCGCGCGGGACGGAGCGCGTACTCGTCCACCCGCATCGTGTCCAGCGCATGATCCGCCGGCCGCACAGGCGCCGGCATCACCGCCGCCTCCGAGTGCCCCCCACACCCGTACGCCAGCGACACCACATGCCCGTCCGCCGGGCTGATCTCGTTCGCGCACACCCCGAACGCCTGCTTCAGCGACCCCGCCATCGGGATCAGGAACGCACAGCTCACACACGTCGCCGGCGCCGCCTGCGCCATCGGCGTCTTCGGGCCGAACGCCTCGTCCCAGCGGTCGGCCGCCTCGTACAGCCCGTACCGCGACAGCACCCGCGCCCGCCGCGTACCCAGCTCGTCGGCGACCGCGGCGATGGAGCCGCGGCTGATCGCCACCGGCCGGTCCGTCAGCTCCGCGTCCTCCGCGTCGACGAGCTCGGCCAGCTCGTCGGAGACGACCGAGTTCGGCGGCGGCTCGTCCTCGCCCGTCCAGCCGGGCTCCAGGCGCGGGTCCTCCGCCTCCGTGGGCAGCAGGTCGCCGGGGCCCAGGTCTCCCGGGCGGAGCCGCTCGCTCCACGGCACCCACTCCGGCGCCAGGAGCGCGTCGGCCCCCGGCAGCAGCACCGTTTCGTCCAGGGTGACGTTCTTCGCGCGGGAGGCCCGCGCCACGGTCACCGCCCAGCGCCAGCCCCGGTAGCCGGGCTCCTTGGACTCGAAGTAATGCGTGACGACGCGGTCCCCCTCGGAGACCACACCGGCATGCTCACCGACCACGCCGGGCGCGGCGGCTTCCTCCGCCGCCGCGCGCGCGAGGTCGACCGCCTCGGCGCACAGGCGGTCGGGAACGGGGGTACGGGCGGTACGGGCCGTACGGCTTCGCGTCGTCGCAGCACTCACAGGTCTTCGCTTCTCTCCATACGCCAGTCTCACGAGCGCGCCAGCTGCTGCACGATTGCCGTTTTCGGCCAGACAGTTGCGGGCGGAGCGGACCTGGGGGCCGCGTCGACGTCCACACCCGTTGTGCCTGCCTCGGGCGCGCCTTCTGCCACCCATTCTGCGGGATCGCGGAGAGGCGCGCGGCCAAGAACAACCGCCGGTGGCGCGTTACGCACGCTACCCTCTCCGCCGCTCCGCGCCCACCTGCCCGTCCCAAACGTGCCGTATCCGTCTCTCCGACATCCGGCCACCGCCGCTCCGGAGGGCTTGCGCGACCCGGCCCAGCGGTGCACCCGCCCAAGCCCGCCGCCACTGGTCCGACAGGGCGTCACGCGCGCGTCCGCAACCGATCACCGTTCATACCGGCCAGGGTTGGGGCACTATGACGGGGTGACTGCCGCCAGGTCGCACGACGGTCCCGGCCCGCTCCGCAGGGCGGGACGGGCGACAGGTCGTGCCCTGCGCACCCCGTTCACCGGGACGGCGCGCGGAATCCGCAAGGCGACGCACGCCCACGGAGCCGGGGAATCCGGCCTCGGCAAACTCATCGAGCTGCACGCGGTGAACGGCGCGGGTGACGTCATGATCACCGTCGCCCTCGCCTCCACGGTCTTCTTCTCCGTCCCGACGGACGAGGCGCGCGGGCGGGTCGCGCTCTACCTCGCGATCACCATGGCCCCCTTCACCCTGCTCGCCCCGGTGATCGGCCCGCTGCTGGACCGGCTGCCGCACGGCCGCCGGGCCGCGATGGCGGGCGCGATGCTGGCCCGCGCGCTGCTGGCCATCACCATGTCGGGCGCGGTCGCCACCGGCGGCTTGGAGCTGTACCCGGCGGCGCTGGGGGTGCTGGTCTCGTCGAAGGCGTACGGGGTGGTGCGCAGCGCGGTCGTGCCACGACTGCTGCCACCGAAGTTCTCCCTGGTCAAAGCCAACTCCCGGGTCACCCTGGCCGGGCTCCTGGCCACGGGGGTGGCGGCCCCGATCGGGGCCGGCCTCCAGACCATCGGCTCCGCCTGGCCGCTCTACGGCGCATGCGCGATCTTCATCGTGGGCACCTTCCTCGCCTTCACGATGCCGCCGAAGGTCGACTCCGCCAAGGGCGAGCGCCGGGCCCGCCTGATCGACCCGCAGGACCACCCCCACCTCCCGCAGCCCGTACGGCGTCCCGCCGACCGAAAGCAGCAGCGCACCAAGAGGGGCAACGGGGAGAAACCGGCCAAGGAGCGCCCGCCCGGGCTGCGGTCCGTCGGCGGGTCGGTGCTCCACGGCCTCCAGGCGAACGCCGCCCACCGGGCCCTCTCCGGCTTCCTCATCTTCTTCCTGGCGTTCCTGCTGCGCGAGCACCCGATGGCCGGCCAGAGCGCGGCGGTCTCGCTCGCCATCGTCGGCGTGTCGGCCGGGGCCGGGAACGCCTGCGGTACGGCGGTGGGCGCGTGGCTCCGGGCGCGCGGGCCCGAGGTGATCGTCGCGACGGTGCTGACGCTCGCGCTCGGCACGGCGGTCCTCGCGGCGGTCTTCTTCTCCACGGCGGCGGTCGCCGCGCTCGGCGCGGTCGCCGGGTTCACCCAGGCCCTCTCCAAGCTGTCGCTGGACGCGATGATCCAGCGGGACGTCCCCGAGGAGGTCCGCACCTCCGCCTTCGCCCGGTCCGAGACGTTGCTCCAGATGGCGTGGGTGGTCGGCGGCGGCATCGGGATCGCGCTGCCGCTCAACGCGGTGCTCGGCATGTCGGTCGCCGCGGGCATCCTCGCCCTCGGCGCGGCCGCCTCCGTACGGGGTCTCCTGGGCGCCGCACGGCGCGGCACGCCGCACCCCCGCGTGGCGTGAGCGGAGGCGACCGATAGCCTTCGGCCCATGACCGTTGCGTTCTTCTCCGGTAAGGGCCGTCGAATCGGCGTCGCTCTTGGTGCCGTGTCCGCGGGACTCCTTGTCCTGTCCGCCTGCGACAAGCCGACGCCGCTCGCCACCGTGACGGTCGGCACGACCTCGGTGAACTCCGAGGCGGCCTGCTACAACGACGGCGAGGCGATCAAGGAATCGCTGATCCAGGGCTGCCTCAACAAGAAGCCCGAGAAGACCCTTGAGGTCGCGATGGACGACAAGGTCCGCTTCGGCGTCGACCCCGAGATCGCCGAGAAGGGCTGGACGCTCTTCATCAACGGCCAGCAGGCCGAGCAGGAGCCGTTCAAGAAGACGTACCGGACGATCCCCGGCAGCGCCTTCTTCGCCAGCCAGACGGGCGAGCCCGCCACCAAGACGAACGTCTCCATCGTGGAGACCAACGGCAAGAAGCTCACCGGCATCTGGCAGTTCGAGCTCAAGAAGACGTCCTGACCGACGCCCCGACCGACGTCCCGGCCGTCGTCCCCCGTCCCCCGTCCCTCCTGAGGCCCTGAGGCTCTCCCTGTGCGTGTGCTCGTCGTGACCGCTGTCCCGGTGGAACGGGACGCGGTCACGCGTGCGTTCGGGGGTACGCCGGAGGTCCTCGCCGTGCCGGGGGCGGAGCTGCACCGCAGCGGGGCGTTCGACGTCCTGGCGGGCGGTGCGGGCCCTGCGGCCGCCGCTGCTGCGGCGGCGTTCGCCCTGGCGTCCTCGGCCTCACACCTGTACGGACTCGTCGTCTCCGCCGGGATCGGCGGCGGGTTCGCCCCCGTCGCCCCCCTCGGCTCCCTCGTCGTGGCGAGCGACATCGTCGGGGCCGATCTGGGCGCCGAGACCCCGGACGGGTTCCTGCCCGTCACCGCGCTCGGCTTCGGCCGGGACCGCTTCGTCCCCCCGCCCGCGCTCGTACGGGAGGTGGCAGCGGCCACCGGCGCCGCGCCCGGCCCCGTCCTCACCGTCTCCACCGTCACCGGCACCGCCGCCCGCACCGCCGCCCTGCTCGCCGCGCACCCGGGTGCGCTGGCCGAGGCGATGGAGGGGTTCGGGGTCGCGGAGGCGGCCGAGCGGGCCGGGGTGCCCGTACTGGAGCTGCGCGCCGTCTCGAACACCATCGGCCCCCGCGACCGGGCCGCCTGGCGCATCGGCGACGCGCTGGCCGCGCTCACGGAGGCGTTCGGGAAGAGCGCACCCGTACTGGAAGGTTGGAACCGGCATGACCACTGACACACACCCGGGCCCGGCCTCGGCCGGGACCCCGATCGAGATCGCCTTCTCGCCCTGCCCCAACGACACGTTCGTCTTCGACGCCTGGGCCCACGGCCGGGTCCCCGGCGCGCCCGAGCTGGACGTGACCTTCGCGGACATCGACATCACCAACGGCATGGCCGAGCGCGGCGAGCTGGACGTCCTGAAGGTGTCGTACGCGGTCCTGCCCTGGGTCCTGGACGAGTACGCGCTCCTGCCGTGCGGCGGGGCGCTGGGCCGGGGCTGCGGCCCGCTCGTCCTCACCAAGGAGCTGGGCCTCGACCTGACCGGCCGGACGGTCGCGGTGCCGAGCGAGCGCTCGACGGCGTACCTGCTGTTCCGGCTCTGGGCGGCGGAGATGGTCCCGGGCGGGGTCGGCGAGGTCGTCGTCATGCCGTTCGACGCGATCATGCCGGCGGTCCGGGACGGCAAGGTGGACGCCGGTCTCGTCATCCACGAGGCCCGCTTCACGTACCGGAACTTCGGGCTCCACAACCTGGCCGACATGGGACGCCACTGGGAGGACACCACCGGACTCCCGATCCCCCTCGGCGCGATCATCGCCAAGCGCTCCCTCGGCGAGGAGACCCTGCGCCGCCTGGCCGACTCGGTCCGCAGCTCGGTCCGGCTGGCCTGGGACCACCCGGAGGTGTCCCGGCCGTACGTCCAGGAGCACGCCCAGGAGATGGACCCGGCCGTCGCCGACCAGCACATCGGCCTGTACGTGAACGAGTTCACCGCCGACCTGGGCGAGGACGGCTACGCAGCGATCCGCGGCCTGCTCACCCGCGCCGCGGCCGAGGGACTCGTACCGCCCCTCGGCCCGGACGCGCTGGCGTTCCCCTGAGTGTTCGACATCGTCGCTCAGGGCCGCTCTCCGGGCTGGCCCCGAACCTCAGTAACCCGAATGCGTCGTCGAACATAGACTCGGACGCTCGAAGCATGATGCAGAGCAACGAGCTATGGGAGTACGAGGATGGGGCTTGAAGAAGCCGGAGCTGAGTCGGTCGGCAGGCACGGCGACGGATCATCTACGCCCATGAAGCTCAGCGGGATCCCGGAAGACGACCGCGCTCCCGCCGCTCAAGCCCCCGGAAACCGCCCTGACCTGGCATCGACGCCGGCCCAGAAGCGCGCCGCGGCAAACACCATCTCGACGGAACTTCAGCCGAACACCAAGAAGGCGGGCAACCGGCCCGACGAGTCGATGACCACCGCGATCAGCACCTTCTCCGGCTGGGCGACGGGCAAGGGGCTGAAGACGGTGCACACCACCTGGGAGAGCCAAGTCAAGACACTCCTGGGACGTCTGGACTCGGAGAAGAGGGCACTCGGTTCGGCGGCGAGCATCTTGCTCACCACGGACGTCGAACGAGGCACGAGCATCAAGAGCATCCCGTCGAGCCTCAACTCGTACTGACACCGCCCGAGCTCCGCACCACTTGATGTGCCCAGGCACTCCGGGGGACAACCAGCATGCTGACGTACTACGAGATCATGACCACCAGCCTCGGCGGGCTGAACTCCGCCGCCGACAAGTGGGACGAGACGGCCGAGGAGTTCGGCAAGATCGAGAAGCGCTACCGCGACAGCGTGCAGAAGATCACTCTGGACGACAGATGGCGCGGTGACAGCTCCGTGCGAGCACAGATCAAGTTCGCCTCAACGCGCTACGAGTACCAGGCCGCTCAGACCCAGGCGAAGGCCACCGCCACTCTCCTGCGCAACGCACACGAGCAATTCGTCGAACTCGTGAAGCAGTTGCAAACTGCCCGCACTGACGCGATCCGGGCGGGAATGAAGGTCTCGGAGCAGGGCAATGTCGCATTCGACTACAGCGCGCTCACCGAAGCTGAGCACGCCGCGACCCGCAACGATCCCGATTACGCGGCAAGCATCCGCACCAGCGTGCAGTCCTGGGCTGACCACATCCAGGCCTGCGTCAAAGCCGTCGACGACGCCGACAGGGACCTCAAGAAGGACTTGGAGGCTGTGGTCAAGGACGGTAAGGACGGCAGGAACGACTCGACGCCCGGTACCGGATTCAACGCCGGCGCTGAGGCGGTGGCGAAGGCCGACGGGCAGCAGAAACAGGACCGTCTCGATCTCGCCTGGCTGGAGAAGCGAGACAACGAGACCCTCGACGACTACATCAAGCGCCTGCAACGCGACGGCATGACGCGGCTGACCGGCAACGCCGAGTTGGCGAAGCTGGTGTCGCAGGTGTCGAACGGCGCCATCACAGCGGGCGCGTTCGCCGGTGCCCTCACGGCGTCCGGTCTGTACTCCTACAAGCTGGTGAAAGCTTTGAAAGGCGCGGAGATCCATGCTCCGGGCACGCTCATCACCCGTGCCGTCAACACCCGTCTTGCGGGCGCGCTTCCCGGAAGCATGCTCAGCCGTGTCCCACCGGGCATGGTCACGGCGCTGACGGGGTCGGACGAGGCCGCCATGCTGGGCGGCTCATGCGCAACGGCTCCTTTTTCATGCCTACGGCGTCCGAGGCCAATCTGGCCCGGGTGGCCTCGCAGGGCGGCTTGGCCAATGCCGCGAAGGCGGCCGGCTGGATTCGCGGCGCAGGCGTGGTCGGAGGCGTCGCGTCCACCGCGTACGGCATCGCCAACCTCGCCACGTACGACGCCGACATGATCAAGGAAAACCCCTCAAAGTTCGCGACCGACCTCACGGGCACCGCGTTCAGCGCGTCGATGACCGCTCTGACCGTGGCACCCAACCCGGTGACGCTCGGTCTGGCGGTCGGCACCGGACTGGCCTACGGAGGCGCGCTGATCTGGGACAACCACGAGGCCATCGGGAAGGGCCTCTCGGAGGCCGGGGACTGGATCGGTGACCGGGCCTCGGATGTCAAGGACGGCCTCACCGACGGGGCGAAGAAGCTGGGCAGCGCCCTCAATCCGTTCGACTGAAGGAGACCGATGCATAGCACCACGGCCCCGTTCACGCTGGAGTCCTGGAAGGAGGGCCGCACCCACGAGCGGCGAGCGGGCTTCCGCGGCACGACGCCAGAGTTCGGCGACATCGTCCTGACCGCCCCGCTGCCCAGGAAGACCACCCCCGGCAGTATCGTCTCCGAGGTACGCGGCCCTTCGATCCCCACAGCGACGTTCGAGACCCGCGGCATCCACACCGAAGCCGCGGACCTTCCGACGCTCAACCGGTCGACGCTACGGGTCGGCGACTCCCAGGTGTACCTGGAGCGCAACCGCTTCGGGGTGACGCACCGAGGACGCGCGCTGCACTTCAGGTACGGCGGCGACCGCTACCGCCTGTGGGCGGTGAACCGGAAGCAGTTTGTACTGATTCGTGAGGCCGACGACGAGGACCCCGGCGTCACCCTCACGGCGAAGCAGTCCGGACTCGGCGCTGGCCGGAGGCTGGCCGTACGCACGACGGGCCGAGCCGTTGCCGCGGACATCGCGCTCGTCACGCTCTTCGCCGGTGTCGACCGCGCGCCGCTGACCCGCGGCGGCGCGGTGCGGTCGGCCCTGGGGAGGTCCACCAGGCTCTTCGCGGAGAGCCAGTACTGACATACGCCCCCGGCACGCCCAGGTACCCCGACGTCCGACGACCCATCCGACCAGTAAGCGAGTCTCCTCCCCCATGCCTTCCTACGACATCACCCGGCCACGTTTCCGGCTCGCCGACGAACAC
Source organism: Streptomyces cyaneofuscatus (assembly GCF_033109485.1). Taxonomy (NCBI): domain Bacteria; kingdom Bacillati; phylum Actinomycetota; class Actinomycetes; order Kitasatosporales; family Streptomycetaceae; genus Streptomyces; species Streptomyces cyaneofuscatus. Next base: position 3,496,065 of record NZ_CP137002.1, read on the forward strand.
ATCATCGCTCTCACCGAGTTGGCAACCGGCCAGCCAGCTCCCGAGGAGTACGGCACGGCCCGCGAGGAACTCCACCGGTGCGGCCTGCTCAGCGGGTCCGACACCTTGTCCGTGCTGCTGGTGCCCATGATGAAGGCGCTCATCAACCCGGTGGTGGTCGTTTCCCTGGAGGCCACGGGCCGCCAGGGCACCCTGAATCACGGGCTGATCATCGGGCAGGATCAGGTAGTAGCACACCAGTCCTGGCCAGGGGAGAAGGAGGCCGAGTACACGCTGGTCGAGCCGAAGATGATGGTCTGGGCCATCGCGAACATGGTCGGCCTCCATCACTCGGCCATCGTGACCGAAGGGGGCCCGGCCCTCGTGGAGACGACCATGGAGACGTTGCAAGAGGGGATCGCAAGCCTGACGGCCGTCCCCGCGGCCGCCTCCGGCGAGCAGGAGCGGGAGCACATCCGCGGCGCCCTGGAGTCGACCGGGAGCCTGGAGGGAGCGTCACTCGTCCGCTTCGCGGAGATGATCGGCGAACTGCGGTCGAGCTGGCGGCTGACGGCGGCCTGGCGTGGCCGCGACGGCAGTGAGGACGGTGTCATGGCCCGCAGCTTCGCCGTCTGGGACTGCGGCCCACTGGGTTACTGGCATCGTGAGCTGCCCGCCGAACCGGTGGCGCCGGGGCAGATCGGCTCCGAAAGCCCGGTGCGTCTGGTCCGGACCGACGCGAAGCGGATCTGGAAAATGGTCACGGACGTGCTGCCGGCCGAGGGGGAGATCAGGCAGGCGGGGCTCTAGCGAAACCACCCGGGGCGCACCCTTACAGTGTGATGAAGATGCAAGGGTGGAAGATCCCGTTCCTGCGGGATCTTCCACTCCCCTGCGGACTCGTCTACACGTCCAGCTGGTCCGCGACCGCGCGCAGCAGGCCCGCGATCTTGGCGCCGGCGGCCTTGTCCGGGTAGCGGCCGCGCTCCAGCTGGGGCGTGATGTTCTCCAGGACCGTCGTCAGGTCCTGCACGATCGACGCCAGCTCGTCCGGCTTGCGGCGCTGGGCGGCCGCGACGGACGGGGTGGGGTCGAGGACCACCACGGACAGGGCCTGGTCACCGCGCTGGCCCGCGACCACGCCGAACTCCACACGCTGGCCGGGCTTGAGGGCCTCGACCCCGGCAGGCAGTACCGACGAGTGCACGAAGACGTCGCCGCCGTCGTCGCGGGAGAGAAAGCCGAAGCCCTTCTCGCTGTTGAACCACTTCACCTTGCCGGTGGGCACGTCTGTCCCCGTCCTCGTACGTGTCGATGTGCGGAAAGAGCCGTGCTCGACCTCGGGCACGGCTCCGGATAGCAGGAGAGCGGGTCACCGTGACCCGCTTGGTCCCAGGCTAATGGCCCTGCGTCCGGTGACAAGACGTCGCCGGAGTGTTCCTCCGGGCAGGGAACTACCCTGGTGGGGTGACCACTACTCCTTCAGGCGCCGGCGACCGGCTCGTATCGATCGGCGCGATCGTCTTCTTCATCGGCGCACTGGCCACTCTGGTGACGGTCGCCCCGCTCTTCCTCGGCACGGAGCCGTTCCCTCCGATCGCGTACGGGGTCAGCATGTTCATGGGCCTCGGCTTCCTGATCGCCGGAGCGGGCGTCGTGCGCTCGGTCTGGCTCAGCTCGCCCAAGCGGGCCGCGAGCCGCACCTGAGGTCCCTTGGATCTTTCGTCCGGATCACGTCGGTCGTCCGGCTCACACCGGTCCGGCGAAGTGGCTAGGCTCCCTCGTGTGAAGCACGCAGGGCATGCCCTCTCGCCGCCTCCCCCAGCCTGTAGCGTTCCGGGCCGGGCGACGGCGCACGTCGACGACCTCCTCGTACAGATCGCCCACGGCAGCCGCGAGGCGCTCGGTGAGCTGTACGACCTGCTCGCCCCGCTCCTGCTGGAGCTGCTGCGCTCCCGGCTGCCGGAGGGCACGGACGCCCGGTCGGCCCTCGTCGAGGGGTTCAGCGAGGTCTGGCGGCAGGCGCCCTCGTACGCGCCCGGGCCGCACGGCCTCGACTGGGTGATCGACCGGGTGACCGACGCGGGGTAAGGCATAGGGCCCGGGGGTTCTCAGGCCGCCTTGCGGGCCGCCTCGAACGTCCGCAGCCAGGCCGGGAACTCCGTCAGGTCCGCCAGCACCACGTCCGCGCCCGCCGCCCGCAGCTCCCGCTCGTCGCACGGGCCCGTCGTCACGGCGACCGACAGCGCCCCGGCGACGCGCGCCCCGCGGACGTCCCCCACGTGGTCGCCCACGTACACCTGCGCCCCGTGCTCCCGCAGCGCCTCGCCCTTGGCCTCCGCCCAGAGCCAGCCGATCACCGAGTCCGGCTCGATCCCGAGGTGGGCCAGGTGCAGCTTGGCGTTCGGCTCGTACTTCGCCGTCACCACGATCGCCCGGCCGCCGAGCGCCCGTACCCCGGCGATCGACTCCCGCGCCCCGGCGAGGGCCGTGCTCGGCGCTATCGCGTGGTCGGGGTAGAGCTCCCGGTAGCGGTCACCGGCGGCGGCCACCTGCTCGGCCGGGAACCAGTGCGCCAGCTCCTCCTCCAGCGGCGGGCCGATCCGGCTGACGACCAGTTCCTCGTCGATGGGCACCCCGGTCTCGGTGGACAGCGCCCGGTAGGTGGCGGCGATACCGGCCCGGGAGTCGACGAGGGTCATGTCGAGGTCGAAGCCGACCGTGAGGGGGGCTGTGTGCGGGGCGGGGAGGGGGCTCGAAGCCGTGGAAGCCATGGGGACCATTGTGCCGACCCGCCCGGTGGGTCCGTCGGGCCCGCCCACCGCCGTCCTCGGTGAAACCCCCGCCACCTAGACTGAGCCCGCACTTAGCCAAGCCTTAGTAACTCTGGTAACCCTGCCGATTGGTTCAGATGTCAGCGCCCGCGCCAGCACCGGCACCGGCCGTCGCGCCCCCGATACCCCGCGCACCCCGCCTCTCCCGGCGCGCGGCCGCCACCGCCGCCGCCGCCGTCGCGCTGCTACTGGCCATCCTGCTGAGCCTCGCGGTCGGGGCGCGGTCCATCCCGCCGGGCGAGGTGTTCGACGCCCTGCTGCACGGCGGGGACTCCGACGCCGCCGAGGTGATCCGCTCGATGCGGGTGCCGCGCACGCTCATCGGGCTCATGGTCGGCGCGGCGCTGGCCCTCGCGGGCACGGTGCTCCAGGGCATCACCCGTAACCCCATCGCCGACCCCGGCATCCTCGGCATCAGCCAGGGGGCGTCGGTGGCCGTGGTGCTGGCCATCGCGTTCGCCGGGGTGCACACGCTGACCGGGTACGTCTGGTTCGCCTTCGCCGGGGCCGCCGTCGCCTCGGTCGCCGTGTACGCCATCGCGTCGAGGGGGCGCGGCGGGGCGACGCCCGTGAAGCTCGCGCTCGGCGGGGCCGCGATCAACGCGCTGCTGGTGTCGGTGACGATGGGGGTCCTCACGACGAAGGCGTCCGCGCTGGACGAGTTCCGCTTCTGGCAGGTCGGTTCGATCGCGGGGCGGGAGGCGGACGTCGTCCAGCAGGTGTGGCCGTTCCTCCTCGTCGGCGTCGTCCTCGTGCTCTCCGTCGCCCGCGGCCTGGACGCGCTCGCGCTCGGCGAGGACGTGGCGAAGGGGCTCGGGCAGAACGTCGCGGCGGTCCGGATCACCGGAGGGATCGGGGCGACCGTGCTGACCGGGGTCGGGGTGGCCGCCGCCGGGCCGATCGCGTTCATCGGGCTCGCCGTCCCGCACATCGCCCGCGCGGTCGTCGGCAACGACCACCGCTGGGTGCTGCCGATGGCCGCGCTGATCGGGCCGGTGATGCTGCTCGTGTCGGACGTCGTCGGCCGGATCGTGTTCCCGCCGAGCGAGGTTCCGGCGGGTGTGATGACCGCGCTGATCGGGGTGCCGTTCCTCGTCGCCCTCGTACGCCGGAAGGCGGTGCCCGCGTGAGCGAGAGCCTCGTACGGGTCCGGCCCGCCGGGTACTCCGTCGTGAAAGCCGGGCCGCGTGGCCGGTTCCTGCTGCACCGGCGGTCGTCCGTCGTCGCGGCCGCCCTCGTCGTGCTGCTGGCCGCCGTCTGCGTCGCGTACCTCTGTGTCGGCGAGAGCTTCGTCGCGGCCGGCGAGGTCGTGAGGGTGCTCCTCGGGCAGCCGTCCTCCGCCGAGCTGGTCGTGGGCACGCTGCGGCTGCCGCGCATGGCCGTCGGGCTGCTGGTGGGCGCGGCCTTCGGGATCGCGGGGGCGCTGATCCAGACCGTCGCCCGCAACCCGCTCGCCAGCCCCGACATCATCGGCATCAGCCAGGGCGCGAGCGCGCTCACCGTCGGGGCGATGACCTTCGGGATCACCTCGTACACGTTCCTGCCCTACCTCTCCGTCATCGGCGGCATCGCGGCCGCCGCCCTCGTGTACGTCTTCGCCTGGCGCGGCGGGCTGCACGCCACCCGCTTCGTCCTCATCGGCATCGGCTTCGCCGTCGCGCTGCGGTCGGTGACCACGCTGTTCCTGACCAAGGGCGACTACCTGGTCGCGCAGCAGGCGCAGATCTGGATGACCGGTTCGCTGAACGGGCGCGGCTGGCCGGAGGCCGCCCCGCTCGCCTGGACGCTGCTGCTCCTGCTGCCCGCCGTCGCGTGGGCGGCCCGCGCGCAGCGCACCGTCGCGATGGACGACGACACGGCCACCGCGCTGGGCGTGCGCCTGGGGCGCGTACGGCTCGGACTCGTCGCCCTCGGCGTGGTCCTGGCCTCCGTGGCGACGGGCACGGCGGGTCCGGTGGACTTCGTGGCGCTGCTCGCGCCGCAGATCGCCCGCCGGATGACCCGTACCGCGCAGATCCCGCTGGTCTCCTCGGCGCTGCTGGGCGCGGTGATCGTCGTCCTGGGCGATCTGCTCGCCCGCAGGCTGTTCTCGCCCACCGAACTGCCGGTGGGCGTCCTCACGGCGGCGGTCGGCGCCCCGTACCTGATCTGGCTGATCATCCGCGGTAACCGAAGCCGCAGTGGAGGCACCGCATGAGCCCGAGCCCGACGACCGGAGCCGCTCAGCACGGGAGCAGGCTCTCCGCCCGCGCCCTGACCCTCGCGTACGAGGACCGCACCGTCGTCCACGAGCTGGACCTCGCCGTGCCCGACGGGCAGGTCACCGTCATCGTCGGCCCGAACGCCTGCGGCAAGTCCACCACCCTGCGCGCGCTCGGCCGGCTGCTGAAGCCGCGCGGCGGGGCGGTACTGCTGGACGGTACGGAGCTGGCGCGGATACCGACCAGGCGCATCGCCCAGTCCATCGGGCTGCTCCCGCAGACCCCGGTGGCCCCCGAGGCGATCACCGTCTCCGACCTCGTCGCCCGGGGCCGTCAGCCGCACCAGAGCTGGTGGCAGCAGTGGTCGGACGCGGACGAGCGTGCGGTGACCGACGCCATGGCCCGTACGGATGTGACGGCGCTGGCCGACCGGTCGGTGGACGAGCTGTCGGGCGGGCAGCGCCAGCGGGTGTGGATCGCGATGGCGCTCGCGCAGGAGACGGACCTGCTGCTGCTCGACGAGCCGACGACCTATCTGGACATCGCGCACCAGGTGGAAGTCCTGGACCTGGTACGCCAGTTGGCGTCCCCTGCCGCCGACGGCACCCGTGGCCGTACCGTCGTCACCGTGCTGCACGACCTCAACCAGGCGGCCCGGTACGCCGATCACCTGGTCGCCATGAAGGAGGGCCGGATCGTCGCCGAGGGCCGGCCGGGGGACGTCGTCACCGCCGGGCTCGTCCGCGAGGTCTTCGGCCTGGAGGCGGTGATCGTCCCGGACCCGGTGACGGGTTCGCCGCTCGTCGTCCCGGGCGCCCCCTGGACCCCGTCCCCCGCTCCTCCTGTCTCCGCTCCTCCTGCCTCCGTCCCGACTCCCGGAAAGGCCCTCTGAGCCATGACAGCCAAGACCCTCAGCCACCGCTCCCGCCTGCTCGCCGCCGCGTCCCTGACCGTGGCGGCCGCGCTGGCGCTGTCCGCGTGCGGCTTCTCGTCCGATTCGGGCTCCGCGTCCGGCTCCTCCGGCTCCGACGACGCCTCCGCCGGCGCTCCCCGTACGGTGAAGACCGCGATGGGCGACGTGAAGGTCCCGGCCGCCCCTCAGCGGGTCGTCGTCCTGGACACCGCCGAACTCGACTCGGTCCTCACCCTCGGCGTGAAGCCGGTCGGCGCGACCCACGCGGACGTGGACTCCGGCTTCCTGAACTACCTGCCGAAGGACCAGGTCGCGGGCATCACGGACGTGGGCCAGATGATGACCCCGAACCTGGAGGCCATCGCCGGTCTCAAGCCCGACCTCATCCTCACCAGCAAGATCCGGCACGGCGACAAGTACGCCGAGCTGTCGAAGATCGCGCCGACCGTGATGACGGAGAACACCGGCTACCCCTGGAAGGAGAACTTCCAGGTCCACGCGGAGGCCCTGAACAAGCAGGCCGAGGCGAAGATGGTCACCGACGACTACGCCCGGCACGTGGCCGACGTGACGAAGGCGCTCGGCGGCAAGGAGAAGGCCGGGGCGACCGAGGTCAACATGGTCCGGTTCGTCGAAGGCGCCGACATCCGCATCTACGGCAAGAAGAACTACATCGCCACGATCCTCGCCGACGTCGGCCTCGGCCGCCCGGCCATCACGGACCAGGCGAAGGACGGGTTCAGCTACGACGTCAGCCCCGAGAAGATCGACCTCGCGGACGCGGACGCGGTCTTCCACTCGACGTACGGCGACCCGAAGAAGTCCAAGGAGACCCAGACCACCGGCAGCGGCCTGTGGAAGAACATGGACGCCGTGAAGAACGGCAAGGTCTTCGCGGTCGACGACCAGCTGTGGATCCAGGGCATCGGCTACACGGCGGCCGACAAGATCCTGCACGAGCTCCGGACGAACCTGAAGTAGCCCATCACCCTCGCCTCCGCGCCCGCCACACCAGGTAGAGCGCGGAGGCGACGGCCGCGATGCGGACGACCACCGGCCAGGCGCCCATCAGCACATCGCGCAGGCCACCGTCCGCGATGGGCTCGCCCCACCGCCCGTCCAGCCGCCCCCACACCCAGACGAGCGCCCCGGCGACGACGACGCCCGGCAGCCCCAGGGCCGCCCACTTCGCCTCCGTACGGGAGAGGGTCCGGGAGCCGTACGCGATGAGCCAGCCGCCCGCGAGCGGGATCCAGGAACCGGTGACCACACCGGCGATCAGCAGCACGGCGGCCAGGAGCAGCAGCGGGTGGGCGAAGCCGCCACGGGGGGCCGGGGCGGCGGCGACCACGGGTTCGGCGACGGCGACGACCGGCTTGCGGCGCCGGGGCCTGGGGATGCGGAGCGCGCGGCGGCGGGGTGCCGTTGGCGCTGCGGTGTCGGCCTCGCCGCCTTCCGGGCCCTCTTCCTCCGCCGCCTCCTCTGCCTCCTTGTCCGCGGCCTCGGGCTTCACGGGCCGCCTGCCGAGGAGCTCGGGGGCCTCGATGCCGCCGAAGAACCCGGGGATGGCGGTCCCCGCGTCGAAGGGCCCGGGCTCCAGGCGCCACCAGTCCTCCCCGCCGCTGCTCTGCTCGTCGGGGCCGAGGACGTGAGGGGCGGAGGGGTGGGGCCAGGGGGTGGTGTCGGCGGGGGTGGTGGGCTTGGTGAGGTCCAGGTCCGTACGGGGGTGGTCTCCGGGGCCGGGTCCTGTACGGGGGGTGGGACCGGAGGCAGGATCGGTGGCGGCCGCCGGCTCGTCCGAATTGCCGGGCGAGCCCAGCCCCCTCGGCTCCTTCGGGCCCTTGCGGAGGAAGCCGGTCCGGGGCCCCGGGACCGCCGCGCCGTCCCCCGTACGCGCCGACGGCAGCGGCACCGAACCGTCCCCCGACTCCGCTGCCGCGCTGACCAGTTCGGCCGGGCTCCCGAGCCTGCCGATGATCCGCCGCACGGCCGCCGGGGAGTCCGCGCCCTCGCTCGCGCGGCGGCGGTCGATCTCGCCCCGCAGCGTCGAGACGAGCCGCATCCGGGCGCCCGACGACAGCTGTTGCTGCTGGGCCAGGTCACCGACCCGGCTCAGGTAGTCGTAGACGAGCTGGTCGCTCTCGATCCCCACGCCGTGCATCCCCTCTTGCCGCCCTGCCCCGACGGTAGCGTTTCAGGGGCTAACGTGGGACGGATGGGGACGACCACACCACCGCGCACGCTCGCCGAAGCCCTGCGCGCCCGGGGCGACGAATCGCTGGCCGGGCTGCTGCGTGCCCGCCCCGACCTCCTCAACCCGGTGCCGAACGACATCACGCAGCTCGCCACCAGGGCCGGGACCCGGGCCTCGGTGGTGCGCGCGCTGGAGCACCTGGACCGGTTCGCGCTCCAGACCGCCGAGGCGCTGGCGGTGGCCCCGGACCCGGCCCCGTACGACACACTGCTCTCCCTCCTCACCGGCGACGGGCTGGACGACGGCGAGCAGCGCGACGACGTGGGGGCGGCGGTCACCGCCGCGCTGCCGGGCGCGCTGGCGACGCTGCGCGAACAGGCCCTGGTCTGGGGCGAGGACGAACGGCTGCGGCTGGTGCGTACGGCCCGCGAGCTGCTCGCCCCGTCCCCGCAGCACCCCTCCCCCACGGGCCTGGGGCCCACGGTCGCGGAGGCGACGGCCGGGATGTCGCCGGGCCGGCTCCAGGAGATCCTGGTGGCGTCCGGGCTCCCCGCCACGCACGACCCGGTCTCGGCGGTGGCGGCGCTGTCCTCCCTCTTCACCGACCGGACGCGGATGGCGGAGCTGCTGGACACGGCCCCGGTGGAGGCGCTGTCGGTGCTGGACCGGCTGGTGTGGGGCCCGCCGTACGGAGAGGTCACCCCGAACCCCACTCCCCCCGTGAAGTGGCTGCGCGACCGGGGCCTGCTGCTCCCGGTCTCGACGCGCACGGTGGTCCTGCCGCGCGAGGCGGCGCTCCATCTGCGCGCCGGGCGCGCCCACCGCGTACCGGAACCGGTCCCCCCGGTCGTCGCGGCGGCCGCCGAACGCGATCCACAGGCTGTGGACAGAGCGGCGGCCGGCCAGGCGTTCACGGCACTCTCGACCGTCGAGGAGCTGCTGAAGCTCTGGAACGGCGGCGGCCCGGCCATCCTGCGCGCGGGCGGCCTGAGCGTGCGGGAGCTGAAACGGGTGGCGGCCGCGCTGGAGGTCACCGAGCCGATCGCCGCGTTCTGGGTCGAACTCGCCTACGCGGCCGGGCTGCTGGCCAGCGACGGCGAGAGCGACGAGCGGTACGCGCCGACGCCCGCGTACGACGAGTGGCTCGACCTCCCCGCCCAGGACCGCTGGACCCACCTCGCCACCGCCTGGCTCCCGGCCACCCGGGTCCCCGGCCTGGTCGGCGGCCAGGACGCGAAGGGCCGGGCCCTGTCCGCACTCGGCCCCGAGCTGGACCGCTCGGCGTCCCCCGACGTACGCCGCAGGGTCCTCTCCCTCTTCGCCGAACTGCCACCGGGCACCGCGCCGGACCCGGAGACACTGCTGCGACGACTGCGCTGGGAACGCCCGTTGCGCGGCTCCGCGCCCTCCGCGGAGGGCACCGACCTCCGCTCCCGCCTAGCTCTCTGGACCCTGAACGAGGCGGAGCTGCTGGGCATCACGGGCCGGGGCGCGCTCTCCGCGCAGGCCCGCGCACTCCTGGACGAGGGAGAGGAGGCGGCGGCAACCCTCCTCGCCCCTCTCCTCCCCGAACCCCTGGACCACGTCCTGCTCCAGGCGGACCTGACGGCGGTGGCCCCGGGCCCCCTGGAACGCCCCCTGGCGGAAACCCTCTCGGTCCTGGCGGACGTGGAATCGAAGGGCGGGGCGACGGTCTACCGCTTCACGCCCGGCTCGGTCCGCCGCGCACTGGACGCCGGGCAGGCGGCGGCCGACCTGCACGCGTTCCTGGCCGCGCACAGCCGTACGCCGGTGCCGCAGCCGCTGAGTTACCTGATCGACGACGTGGCCCGCCGCCACGGCCACCTGCGGATCGGGGCCGCCTCCGCGTACGTACGCTGCGACGACGAGGCGGTGCTCAACGAGATCCTGGCCGACCGCCGCTCCACCGGCCTGCGCCTGCGCCGCCTGGCCCCCACGGTCCTGGCCTCCCAGGCCGACCCCGGCTCGCTCCTGGAGGCGCTCCGCGAGATGGGCTACGCCCCCGCCGCCGAATCCGCCGAGGGCGACGTCCTGATCACCCGAGCCGGCGCCCGCCGCACCCCACCCCGCACGCCCCCCACTCCCGTCCCGGAAGGCCCCCCGACGCCGGACGAAACCCTCCTGGGCGCGGCGGTCCGGGCCATCCGCGCCGGCGACACAGCGGCCACGGTGGTCCGCAAGGAGCCGGCCGAGGGCGCTACAGGCACGCACGCCTCCGGCTCCCTCCCCCGCACCACCTCCGCGGAGACCCTGGCCACGGTCCAGGCGGCCGCGATGACGGGCACCGCGGTCTGGATCGGCTACGTCAACGCGGAGGGCGCGGCCAGCCAGCGCGTGATCGCCCCGGTCCGCGTGGAGGGCGGCTTCGTCACGGCGTACGACCACACGGCCGACGAGGTCCGCACGTTCGCACTGCACCGGATCACGGGGGTGGCGGAGCTGGCGGAGGACGGGACGTAAGGCCAGGGGCAGGGGTCCCTGCCCGGCTCGCCCCCGCGCTCGCTTCCGGTGTGCTCAAGGGAAGCTCAGAGGATGACGTTCCTGGTTGTCGCGGGTCGTCCCGCATGACATGTTCGCCGTACGCGTCCAGTCGATGCACCGATGGACCGATCCACCGATCCACCGAGGAGATGACGATGATCGGAACTCTGACCGTCGGCGAGCAGATCATGATGGCGATCGTCGTGGTGGCCGTCCTCGGTCTCGCCGTACTCGGCGTCAGGCGGAGCAAGCGCTCCGGGCAGTCCGGCGAGGCCGAGTAGCAGCCGCGTACGGAGATGACTTCCGCCGACCGGGTCCCCGAACCGGTGTCGCCTGAACCGGTGTCGCCTGAACCGGTGTCACCTGAACCGGTATCACCCGCACCGCCCGCCGCCCCCATGCCGCCGCTGCTCACGCAGTCCTGGCTGGATCTGGCGTTCCTGCACTGGGCGGCCGATCCGGCGGATGTGGCGCCGCTGTTGCCGGCGGGGACCGTGCCGGACACCTTCGACGGGGTGACCTACGTGGGGCTCGTCGCGTTCCGGATGCACCGGGTGGGGTGGCTCGGGCTGCCGGGCATCCCCTACCTGGGGACCTTTCCCGAGACCAATGTGCGGCTGTACTCGGTCGATGAGCGCGGGCGGCGCGGTGTCGTCTTCCGGTCCCTCGACGCCTCGCGGCTGATCCCTGTTCTCGTGGCGCGGGCCGCGGTGCGGCTGCCGTACGTGTGGGCCCGGATGGGCATCGAGCGCTCCGGCGACACCCTCACGTACACGAGCACCCGGCGGTGGCCCGGGCCGCGCGGTGCGCGGAGCAGGATCGTGCTGCGGGCAGGGGAGGCGATCGGCGAACCCACGCCCCTGGAGCACTTCCTGACCGCCCGTTGGGCCCTGCACAGCTCGCTCTTCGGGCGGACCGCGTATCTGCCCAACGTCCATCCGCAGTGGCCGCTGCACCGGGCGGAGCTGCTGGAGTGCGACGAGGACCTGGTGGCGGCCGGAGGGCTGCCCGCGCCGGTCGGGGAGCCGGTGAGCGTGCTGTACTCGCCGGGCGTACCCGTGCGCTTCGGTCCGCAGCGGCGCGGGGCCGGCCCCGGGCGCATGGTCCAGCAGTAGAAAGAACGCTCTAGCGGGGGGAGTATTCTCTCCCTCATGGAAGAGTTGCCGGTCGACACCGCGCGGGAGCAGGAAGCCCCCTCCGAGCCCCTCGTCGGCACGCGCGAGCGGATCGTCCGGGCCGCCTCGCAGCTGATGCAGCGACACGGCTACGACGGCACGGGGATCAAGCAGATCTCCGTCACGGCGAACGCCACAGCCGGCTCGGTCTACCACTTCTTCCCCGGCGGGAAGCAGGAGTTGGCCGTCGCGGTGATCCGCAGCGGTGAGCAGGAGTTCATCGACGAGCTGGACGCCGTCATGCGGGCCGAGAGCGATCCGGCCGAAGCCCTCAGAATCTTCACCGCCCTGCTGGCCGACGGGCTGCACGCCTCGGGATGGCACAGCGGCTGCCCCGTGGCCGCGACCGCCCTCGGTGCCAGCAGCCGCCTCCCGGACATCCAGGTGGCGGCCGCCGAAGCACTGTCCCACTGGCACGAGGTGGTCTTCGAGCGGCTCAAGGAAGCCGGCATCGACGAGGAAGAGGCGCGGGGGCTCGCCCACACCGTGATCAGCACTCTGGAGGGCGCCGAACTCGCCGCCCAGCTCTCCCAGAGCAGGGAGCCGCTGGACCTGGCGGGAAAGCACCTGGCGAGGCTGGTCGAAGGGGCACGGGGAGCCACGCACCGCCCCTGATCCTGATGCTGATCAGGAGCCGGGCTTCCGGAACGTCTCGATCAGGCTCGTGAAGCTGTCCTCGGCGTGCCCGGCCGCCATGCCCCGCTCGAAGACCGCGAGGACCGCCTCGACCAGCGAGGGATCGACCCCCGCGTCCTTGGACGTCTGCACCACGTGGTCGACGCTGGCGACGCCCATGGAGAGCCGGTCGACATCGCCCGGGTGCTCCCCCGCGTCGATGCGCGGGCTGTAGAAGCCGAAGAAGTCGGGCATGGTGGCCATCGTGTCCGAGAGGTGGGGCACCAGCTCCGCGGCCTTGATCCCGTGCGCGTCGGCCACCGCGAGGGCGTGCAGGAACGCCAGCGAGGTCGTCCAGAAGACGCCCAGCTGGAGCTGGTAGTAGAGCGCCGCCAGCCCCGGGTCCTCGCCCCGGTAGTCGGTCCTGGTGAGGACTTCCAGGACCTCCCGGCTGCTCTCGAAGACACTTCTCGGGCCGCTGTAGAAGGTGAAGGACTCCTCCTTCCCGATACCGTCGGGCGGAGCCTGCACACCGCCCGTGAGGTACTGCGCGCCGTGACCGGCGGCCCAGGCGGCCGCCTCGCGCGCCTTGTCCGGCGTGTCCGAGCTGAGGTTGACGAGCGTCTTTCCGGCCAGCGCGCCCGTGGCCGGCCCGAGGATGGCGTACATCGCGTCGTAGTCCGTCAGGCTCAGGACGACGATCTCGCCGGCCGCCACGGCCCCGGCCGGATCGTCGGCCAGCACGGCCCCCTTCGCCACCAGGTCGTCCGCCCGGCTCCTGGTCCGGTTCCACACGGTCACGGGGTGACCGCTGTCGAGGAACGTCGTGACCATCGCGCGCCCCATCGGGCCCAGCCCGATGACGGTGACTGACTTCTTCTGCATCATCACTCCGTGAGACTAAATCGATCGTTCTATTTGGCGTTCAGGCTAGCACCGTACTAGAAAGAACGCTCTACTCAGACGAAATTCCTCCTCTGCTCCGCCCCACCCGTCCCGCCCCGCGATGCGGCACACTGGACGTTTGGCCGCATCCGTGGCCGCACCCCGCAGAAAGGGCCGAAGCGCGTGACCGGACCCCTCATCGTCCAGAGCGACAAGACGCTGCTCCTGGAGGTCGACCACGAGCTGGCGGACGCCTGCCGCCGGGTCATCGCACCCTTCGCGGAGCTGGAGCGTGCGCCCGAGCACATCCACACGTACCGGGTCACCCCGCTCGGGCTGTGGAACGCCCGCGCCGCCGGGCACGACGCCGAGCAGGTCGTCGACGCCCTGGTGGAGTACTCCCGCTACCCCGTGCCGCACGCGCTCCTGGTCGACATCGCCGAGACGATGGCGCGGTACGGGCGGCTCACCCTCTCCAAGCACCCGGTGCACGGGCTCGTCCTCACCACCACCGACCGGCCCGTGCTGGAGGAGATCCTGCGGTCGAAGAAGGTGCAGCCGCTCGTCGGCGCCCGGATCGACCCGGACACCGTGGCCGTGCACCCCTCCGAGCGCGGGCAGATCAAGCAGACCCTGCTGAAGCTCGGGTGGCCCGCCGAGGACCTTGCCGGGTACGTGGACGGCGAGGCGCATCCGATCGAGCTGGCCGAGGACGGCTGGGCCCTGCGGCCGTATCAGCGGCAGGCCGTCGAGGGGTTCTGGCACGGTGGGTCAGGAGTGGTTGTCCTGCCTTGTGGGGCCGGGAAGACGCTGGTGGGTGCTGGTGCCATGGCCGAGGCCAAAGCCACCACCCTCATCCTCGTCACCAACACCGTCTCCGCCCGGCAGTGGAAGCACGAGCTGGTGAAGCGGACCTCCCTCACCGAGGACGAGATCGGCGAGTACAGCGGGACGAAGAAGGAGATCCGGCCGGTCACCATCGCCACTTACCAGGTGCTGACCACCCGCAGGAAGGGCATCTACCCGCACCTCGAACTCTTCGACTCCCGCGACTGGGGGCTCGTCGTCTACGACGAGGTGCATCTGCTGCCGGCACCCGTCTTCAAGTTCACCGCCGACCTCCAGGCCCGGCGGCGGCTGGGGCTGACCGCCACCCTCGTACGGGAGGACGGGCGCGAGTCCGACGTCTTCTCGCTCATCGGGCCCAAGCGGTTCGACGCCCCGTGGAAGGAGATCGAGGCGCAGGGCTACATCGCGCCCGCCGACTGCGTGGAGGTACGGGTCAACCTCACCGACTCCGAGCGGCTCGCGTACGCCACCGCCGAGGCGGAGGAGAAGTACCGGTTCTGCGCCACCACCGCCACCAAGCGGAAGGTGACCGAGGCGCTCGTACGCAAGCACCGGGGCGAGCAGACCCTCGTCATCGGGCAGTACATCGATCAGCTGGATGAGCTGGGGGAACATCTCGACGCCCCGGTCATCAAGGGCGAGACCAGCAACGCCCAGCGCGAGAAGCTCTTCGGCGCGTTCCGGAACGGGGAGATCAGCGTCCTCGTCGTCTCCAAGGTCGCCAACTTCTCCATCGACCTGCCGGAGGCCACCGTCGCCATCCAGGTCTCCGGGACCTTCGGGTCGCGGCAGGAGGAGGCGCAGCGGCTCGGGCGCGTCCTGCGGCCGAAGGCCGACGGGCACGAGGCGCGGTTCTACTCGGTCGTCGCGCGCGACACCATCGACCAGGACTTCGCGGCGCACCGCCAGCGGTTCCTGGCCGAGCAGGGGTACGCGTACCGGATCGTCGACGCGGACGAGCTGCTGGCCGGGAACTGAGGGAGCGAAGACGTACGCGAGGGGGCGCGGGGACACACCGGATCCGCGCGGGACACACCGGATACAGTCGGGCCCATGTCCCCTCGCCCTCCTGACCTCGCGGGATTCGGGGCGTGGCCGCGTGAGCCCGGCACCGTGATGCGCCGGGCCTCGGCGGTTCCGGCGGGGGCCGCGGCACCGTTCGTGATCATCTCCGAGTCCCACGTACCCGGCGTCCCGACCGAGTGGGAGCCGCACACCCACCCCCTGCACGAACTGGTCTGGGTGCGCGGCGGCACCCTGATGTCCCGGGTGGCGGACCAGGTGTTCACCGTCTCCGAGGGGCAGGGCCTGTGGATGCCCGCCGGGGTGGTGCACGGGGGGCGGCTGACCGCCGGGGTCGAGTTCTACGACGCCTTCTTCGCGCCCGAGCGGACGCCCGTCGCCTTCGACGGGCCGACCGCCGTCGAGATGACCCCGCTGCTGGAGTCGTTGCTGACCCATCTGGCCCGTACGGACCTCGATGCCGGGGCCCGGGCGCGGGCGGAGTCCGTCGTGTTCGACGTACTGCTGCCCTCGGAGCGCCCGTTCTCGCTCCGGCTGCCCGGCGACGACCGGATCGACACCATCGCCGAGGCCCTGCTGGAGGACCCCGCCGACTCCCGGTCGCTGGAGGAGTGGGCGCGAAAGCTCGGGACCAGCGACCGTACGGTCACGCGGGCGTTCCGCCACTCCACGGGGCTGTCCTTCACTCAGTGGCGGCAGACGCTCCGGGTCCACCGGGCGTTGACGCTGCTCTCCGAGGGGTGGGAGGTGCAGAGCGTCGGCGAGGAGCTCGGCTATGCGCAGCCCAGCACCTTCATCGCCGCGTTCCGGCGGGTGGTGGGGACGACGCCGGGGGCGTTCTTCAGTACGGCCACGGGGGCGGAGTTCCGTTCGGCCGCCGAGCGCGGCTCCCGAGCCGGCCGGCGCGACGCCTCAGGTGTCCGGAACGCCGTATCCGGTGTCTCCAGCTCCTGATTGCCGACACGGCAGGCGGAATATAGCCTTCCAGGAGTTAGGTAACCCTTAGTTGTTGCCCGCCACGTGTGGTCGTCGTCGGGCTCGAAGAGCGCGTGGGCCGGTCGGCGGCGCGCGGCGCCCAGGGTGCCGTGCGCCCCCACCCCTCCGACCCGACCGGACGCCCCATGTTCCCCAGCCATCCCCCGCCCTCGGCCGCCCTCAACGGGCGCCGGCTGGTGCTGCGGTACGGAAAGACGCCCGTCGTGCACGGTGTCTCGCTGTCCCTGGAGCCCGGCCGCGCGACCGCCCTGGTCGGCCCGAACGGCAGCGGCAAGTCCACACTGCTGCGCTCGCTCGCCCGGCTCCACCAGGTGGACGACGGCACGGTGACGCTCGGCGGCGGCCCCGGAGGCCCCGTCGGCCCCGGCGGCGCTCCCGAGCGGGTCGTCTCCCTGCTCAGCGCACGGGAGTTCGCCCGGGAGGTCACCCTCTTCTCCCAGTCGCGGCCCGCGCCGCAAGGCCTGACGGTGGCGGAGGTCGTGGCCTTCGGCCGCCACCCCTACCGGCGCGGCTTCTCCGGCCTCTCCGCCGAGGACCGGGCCGCGATCGCGTACGCCATGGATGCCACCGGCGTACGGGACATGGCCGCCCGGGCCGCCGGGGAGCTCTCCGGCGGCGAGATGCAGCGCGTGTGGCTCGCGGCCTGCCTGGCCCAGAACACCGGCGTCGTGCTGCTGGACGAGCCGACCAACCACCTGGACCTGCGCTACCAGATCGAGACGCTCGACCTGGTGCGCGACCTCGTCCAGGACCACGGCATCGCCGTCGGCATCGTGCTCCACGACCTCGACCACGCCGCCCGGGTCGCCGACACCCTCGTCCTCATGCGCTCCGGCCGCGTCCACGCCGCCGGTCCGCCCGCCGACGTCCTGACCGCGCAGAACATCCGCGAGGTCTACGACATCCGCGTCGAGGCGGGCGTCGACCCGCGCACGGGCCGGGTCCGTATCGACCCCGTCGGACGCCATCCCGCCCCGAACACCCCGACCACTTCCCCGACATGCAGTGACAGAGAAGAGGACCCCTCATGATCCGCGCCCGCCGTCTCCTGGCGTCAGCCGCCACCGGGCTCGCCGTCGCCCTCGCCACCACGGCCTGCGGCACGACCGACGTCAAGGCGCCCGAGGCCGGCGCCGCCGCCTCCCCGGCCTCCAAGGACTGTGCCGGGGACACCACCGCGACCTCGACCGAGCCGGTCACCCTCACCGACAGCCTCGGCCGGAAGGTGGAGCTGGACAAGCCCGCCCGGCGCATCGCCGTCCTGGAGTGGCAGCAGGTCGAGGACGCCCTCACGCTCTGCGTCACGCCCGTCGCGGTCTCCGACGCGAAGGGGTACCGGACCTGGGTCAGCGCGGAGAAGCTCCCCCAGGGGGTGACGGACATCGGGACCCGCGAGGAGCCCGACCTCGACACCCTCGCCGCCGCCAAGCCGGACCTCGTCGTCGTGGAGGCGTTCGACGCCAAGGACGAGACCCTCGTCGCGCTGGAGAAGCGCGGCATACCGGTCATGGCCACGCGTGGCGCCAATCCCGAGGACCCCATCGGCAACGTGCGGGACGTGTTCAACCTCATCGGTGAGGCGACCGGGCGGACCGAGCGGGCGAAGCAGGTGATCGGCGAGTTCGACGGCCGCCTCGCGGAGGCCAAGAAGCAGGTGGCGGACGCCGATCTGCCGACGAAGGACTTCCTGTTCTTCGACGGCTGGCTCCAGGGCGGCAACCTCACGGTCCGCCCGTACGGCGAGGCCGCCCTGTTCACCGCGATCGGCGAGGAGCTGGGCATGAAGGCCGCCTGGACCGACGACATCAACAAGGCGTACGGGGACGGCGGCGTCGACCCGTCCTACGGCCTGGCGCAGACCGACGTCGAAGGGCTGACCGCCGTCGGCAAGGCCAACCTCTTCTACGCCAACGACGAAGGCGCCGGAGGCTACGTCAAGGCCCTCCAGAAGAACCCGGTCTGGAAGTCGCTCCCCGCCGTGAAGGAAGGCCGCGCGCACAGCTTCCCCGCGCGCGTCTGGGGCGCCGGCGGGCCGCGCTCGTGCGAGCAGGCGATCGACGCGTACGTCGATGTCCTGACCAAGAAGTGAGCGTTCGAGCCGAAGCCGCCGTACCCGGCGGCGGCCGCCTCGCCGGGGCCGCCGTCCTCGGCCTCCTCGCCGTCTCCATCGTGCTGGTGGGCCTCTGGCATCTGACCCAGGGGACCTCCGGCGCGGGGATGTGGGACCTGATCCGATACGCCGCCGGGGCGCGGGAGGACGTCGGCGGGGTGCCGGTCGGGGACATCGTGGCCGGTTCTCGGCTGCCCCGGCTGCTCGCGGGGGTGGCCGTCGGCTTCGCCCTCGGGGCGGCCGGGGCGCTGCTCCAGTCCGTCACCCGTAACGCCCTCGCATCCCCCGACACCCTCGCGGTCACCGCCGGGGCGTACTTCACGCTCTCGGCCGTCGCCGCCTTCGGGCTCACCGTGCCGCTCTGGGCCTCCGGTGCCGTCGCCTTCGCGGGCGGGCTGCTCGCGGCGGCGCTCGTGCTCGCCCTCACGGGCCGTACGGCGGGCACCTCCGGCACCCGTCTCGTCCTCGCCGGATCGGCGACGGCGATGGCGCTGGACGCGGCGACCGCGATGCTGCTGATCCTCTTCGACCGGAACACCACCGGCCTCTTCGCCTGGGGCAGCGGCTCCCTCGCGCAGCTCAACATCGACGCGTCGATGCGCGCGATCCCGCTGGTGGCCGTGGTGCTGTGCGTCGCCCTCGCGCTCTCCCGGAAGCTGGACGTGCTCGGCCTGGGCGAGGACACCGCGTCCTCGCTCGGCGTGCCGATCCGGGCGACCCGGACGGTCGCGGTGCTCTGCGCCGTACTCCTGACCAGCACGGCGGTGACCCTCGCGGGCCCGATCGCGTTCGTCGGGCTCGGCGCCCCGGTCCTGGCCCGGCTGGTCGCCGTACGCGTCCGGGCCCTGCACCGGCACGCCCTGCTCATCCCCGGGGCCGGGCTGCTCGGCGCGCTCCTCGTCCTGCTCGCGGACGCGTCGCTGCGCGCGGTGCTGGGCGCCGAGGGGGCCGCCTCCGTCCCCACGGGCATCCCGACCGCGCTGCTGGGCGCCGTCGTCATCGTGGTCCTCGCGCTCCGCCTCCGGGATGCGGGACCGGTCCGGCAGCCCCCGCAGGCCCGCGCCGCCACCCGGTCGCGCCGGTCGTTCCTCCTCGTGGTGGGCGGCGCGGTGGTGCTGCTGGCCGGGGCCGTGCTCGTCGGGATCCTGGCGGGGAGCCTCTGGCTGCGTACGGGGGACCTCGTCCTCTGGGTGCAGGGCACCGCGCCCGACCTGATCGGGCGCGCACTCGACGACCGGATGCCCCGGGTGGCCGCCGCCGTGCTCGCGGGCGCGGCGCTCGGACTTGCCGGGTGCGCGGTGCAGAGCGCGGTACGCAACCCGCTCGCCGAGCCGGGCGTGCTCGGCATCACGGCGGGGGCCGGGCTCGGTGCGGTGGCCGTCGTGACATCGGACCTGCCCGGCGGCCGGCCGCTGCTCATCGCCGCCGCCGTCGCCACCGGGCTCGCCACGTTCGCGCTGATCGCGCTGCTGGCCTGGCGCGGCGGCTTCCTGCCCGACCGGTTCGTGCTGATCGGCATCGGCTGCGGGTACGGGCTCAGCGCCGTCTCCACCTTCCTCCTGCTGCGCGCCGACCCGTGGAACACGCCCCGCATCCTCACCTGGCTCTCCGGTACGACGTATGGGCGCACGCTCCCCGACGTCGTACCGGTCGCGGTGGCCCTGCTGATCGCGCTGCCGCTGCTGCTCTCGATGCGCCGTCAGCTCGACCTGCTCGCCGTCGACGAGGACACCCCGCGCATCCTCGGCGTCAGCCCGGCCCGCACCCGCTTCGCCTCGCTCACCATCGCCGCGGTCCTCGCCGCGCTCGGCGTGATCGCGATCGGTGTCGTCGGCTTCGTCGGGCTCGTCGCCCCGCACCTCGCCCGGTCCCTGGTCGGCGCCCGGCACGGCCGCGCGATCCCGGTCGCCATGCTCATCGGCGGGGTGCTGGTCTGCGTGGCCGACACCCTGGGCCGCACGCTCATCGCGCCCGCCCAGATCCCCGCCGGGCTCATGGTCGCCCTGGTCGGCGCCCCGTACTTCGTCTGGCTGCTCCGGAGGTCCCGCGCATGACGTCGACGTACACGGTCGTTCCGTACGAGCCCGGCGCCTGGCCGGAGCCGCTGCGGCGGACCGCCCCGCCCGAGGTGCTGGAGCGCTGGGGCGCCGTCGACCGCTCCCCGCACGCTCCGCGCCTGGTGGTCGCACCCGGCGGCGGTGGCGCCGCGCTGCTGACGGCACGCCCCGGGACCGCCTACGTGAAGATCGTGGACGCGGTCGGGGACGTACCGGCGGCGGTCGGAGCGGTCCTCTCGTACGCGTACGAGCAGGGCCTCGCGCAGGTCAAGTGGGAGGGGTGGACGGCGGGCCCCGAGGACGCGGCGGCGGCCGGCTTCGCCCGGCTGCGGCTGCCGCTCACGCACGGGCAGGAGGCGGAGGGGCCCGGGGCCGGATATGTGCGCTGGCTGTACGAGGGTGGTGGGGACGGGGTCGCCGAGCCGCCGCCGTACTACCGGCAGAGCACCCACTTCACCTGCGGCGCCGTCACCGCGCTGGCCGCGCAGGCGCACGCGGGCGTGGAGGCGGTGGAGTCGCTCGACCGGGAGGCGGAGCTGACGCTGTGGCGGGACGCGACCAACTTCGCCGCGTGCGAGCCGGTGGGACTGGGCGTCGCGGTCCGCCGCCGGTGGCCGTCGTCGCCGGTGGAGGTGTACCTCGACACGGACGGGCCCGTCCTTCTCGACCACCTCTCCGGGGACGAGCGGGAGTGGCGGGCCGTGCTCCAGCGGGCGTCACGGGCGGAGGCCGGGCGGCTCGGGGTCCCGGTCGAGGCGCGGCGGCTGTCGGTGGCCGAGGTCCGGGACGCGGTCGGCCGACGGGAGCATGTGCTGCTGCTCGTGTCGCTGGCCACGATGCAGGGGTTCGACGTACCGCACTGGGTGCTGTGCCACGGGGCCGTACCGGGTGCGGTGGTGGTGGACGATCCGTGGTTCACCACGGCTGCGGGAGAGAGCTGGGTGGACGCCCATCTGCTGCCCGTTCCCGACGGGTCGCTCGACGCGATGTCGCTGGTCGGTCAGGAGCGGAGCCGGGACTTCCGGGGCGCGGTGCGCATCGGGGGAGAGACTCGCTGAGGAACCGGCGTACAACGGTGGCTTCAGTGGCCCCGGCGTACGCCCGCGCCCTCCGCGTACTCCCCCAGGACGACCACGCTGAACGCCGCCGTCACGAACACCTTCACGGCGCGCAGCGCGTCGCCGACGCGATGGGGTCGGTGGTGACCGGTGACCGCGGTCGCGCCGTGCGCGGGGCCGGTCCTGCGGGGGTTCAGGGTGGTTGTGCTCATGTATCCATGGTGCTCCCGTCACCCGTTCGGCCGCGTCGGCCCGCAGAGGGAACCTGGGCGCCGGACGCGTAGCTCTCCAGTACCGCTCGGGCCGCGCACATCCCCTACGGGTACCCCTGGCCCCTCCTCCCCGAGGGGAGCCGGAAATCCGTTTCGCCGCCACCGCGACCTGTGGCTACAATCGCCGGTCTGCCCGCCTCCCGCGCCGTATCGACGGCCCCGGGAGCGCCGCCGACCGGACGGAAACCGGCCGACACACGCGAACGAACCTTCCGAGCGGACCCCCGACGGCTCCAGTGCCGACCAACGCCACCGGAGCACGACACGGGTCCGCCGTCCTGCGCTGAAGAGTCGCTGAAGAGCCGGAGGCAACACCGTGCCCGCGCACGTAGCAGAAAGCGATTCCACCACCGACCCCGCCGACCCCCTGGCGCACGAACGCGCCCATCTCGCCGCGTCCCGCGCCGCCCTGCGCGCGATGCGCGAGGACGTCCAAGCCCTCGACATCCGCGATGTCACGGCGAACTGGGTCAACGCCGCCGTGCTCCAGTCCCAGATCGACGACCGCATCAAGGCGCTCGCCGACCTCTCCCACACCCCCCTGTTCTTCGGCCGCCTGGACTATCTCCACGCCGTCGGCGGCGAGTTCGCCGAGGGGGCGGAGGGCGAGCGGTTCTACATCGGGCGCCGCCACGTCCACGACGCCGCCGGGGACCCGATGGTCATCGACTGGCGGGCCCCGGTCTCCCAGCCGTACTACCAGGCGTCCCCCAAGAACCCCCAGGACGTCGGGCTCCGCCGCCGCTTCGGGTACACGGCCGGCGAGCTCACCGCGTACGAGGACGAGCACCTCACCGACCCCGCCGAGGTCGCCCACACCAGCCGTCTCCTCCAGGCGGAGATCGAGCGGCCCCGCGTCGGCCCGATGCGCGACATCGTCGCCACCATCCAGCCCGAGCAGGACGAGATCGTACGGAGCGGCCTCGGCGGCACCGTCTGCGTCCAGGGCGGCCCCGGCACCGGGAAGACCGCCGTCGGCCTCCATCGCGTGGCGTTCCTGCTGTACGCGCACCGCGAGCGCCTCGCCCGGACCGGCACCCTCGTCATCGGGCCGAACCGGTCCTTCCTCCACTACATCGAGCAGGTCCTGCCCGCCCTCGGTGAGCTGGAGGTCAAGCAGGCCACCGTCGACGACCTGGTGACGGCGGACGTGGAGGTCAGAGGAGCCGACGACGCGGCCGCCGCCGTCGTCAAGGGCGACGCCCGGATGGCCGAGGTGCTGCGCCGGGCCATCCGCTCGCACGTCACCACCCCCACCGAACCCGTCGTCGTGGTGCGCGGGTCGCGGCGCTGGCGGGTGCCCGCGTACGAGATCGAGGAGATGGTCGAGGAACTGCTCGCCCGGGACATGCGGTACGGCTCCGCCCACGAGGCCCTGCCGCAGCGGATCGCGCACGCCGTCCTCGTACGGATGGAGGAGGCGGGTGAGGCCCCCGACGACCGGGTGCAGAACACCGTGGCCCGCAACCCGGCGGTCAAGGCGGCCGTGAAGGCGATCTGGCCCGCCGTCGACCCGGCAAAGCTGGTGCTGCGGCTGCTGGCCGACCCGGAGTTCCTGGCCGTCCACGCGGAGGGGCTGCTGAGCGAGGACGAGCAGAAGCTGATCCTCTGGGCGAAGCCCGCCCGGAGCGTGAAGTCGGCCCGGTGGTCGGCGGCGGACGCGGTGCTCATCGACGAGGCCCGTGACCTGGTGGCCCGTACGCACTCGCTCGGCCATGTCGTGGTCGACGAGGCGCAGGACCTCTCCCCCATGCAGTACCGGGCGGTGGGACGGCGATGCTCGACCGGTTCGGCGACCGTGCTCGGGGACCTCGCGCAGGGGACGACGCCGTGGTCCACCGAGAGCTGGGACGAGGCGCTGTTCCACCTGGGGAAGGCCGACGCGGTGGTGGAGGAGCTGACGGCCGGCTTCCGTGTGCCGCGCGAGGTGATCGCGTACGCCTCCCGGCTGCTGCCCGCGATCTCGCCGGGGCTCGCGGCGGTGGAGTCGGTGCGGGAGTCGCCGGGTTCGCTGGTGGTACGAGCCGTTCCCGGGGCCGATGACCTGGACGCGGCCGTGGTCGCCGCCTGCGAGGAGTCGCTGCGCCACGAGGGGTCCATCGGGCTGATCGCCGCCGACGCCCGGATTCCGGCGCTGGGCGCGGCGCTGGAGGCGGCGGGCCACGCGTATCTCTCCCCCGGTGAGGAGACCACCGCCGCATCGCGGCTGACGCTGGTGCCCGCGTCGCTGGCGAAGGGCCTGGAGTACGACTACGTGGTGCTGGACGAGCCGGCGGCCGTGGTGGACGGCGAGCCGGACGAGCGGACCGGGCTGCGGCGGCTGTACGTCGCGCTGACCCGTGCGGTGTCGGGGCTGACGGTGGTGCACGCGGCGGCGTTGCCGGAGGCGCTGGGGTAGTCCCCCGTCCCCGGGGGGAGGGGCGGGGCCTGTCGCGGCGCCCGCCCCGTGCCTCCTGGATGAGGACCTCCTGGATCAGGGCCTCCTGGATCAGGGCCTCCTGGATCAGGCGTCGAGCGCCTCGCGCCACTCCCGTACCGCCGCCGCGTCCACCGGTGCCGACCAGCCGGCCGGACGGGCCGCGCCGCCGATGTGGAAGGCGTCGATGCCCGCCGCCCGTAGCTGCGGCAGGTGGTGGAGCTGGAGGCCGCCGCCCACCAGGATCTGCGGCTCGTACCCCGGCTGCCCGGTGCGGGCGGCCTCGGCGAGGAGCGTCGGGATGCCGGCGTCGACCCCGTCCGGCGAACCCGCCGTGAGGTACGTGTCCAGGCCGGGCAGGTCCGCGAGCTGCTTGCGCAGGGCGTCGCGGTCGGCGGCCCGGTCGATCGCGCGGTGGTACGTCCACCGGGCGCCGTCCAGCTCGGCGACGATCCGCTCGACGGCCACGAGGTCGGCGTGACCGTCCTCGTCGAGGAAGCCGAGCACGTACTCGTCGGCGCCCGCCCTCCGCATCTCGCGGGCCTTGTCCACCAGCACCTCGACGTCACCCGCGGCGAAGCCGTCCGCCACCCTGAGCATCACGCGCAGCGGGATGTCCACGGCCGACCGGATCGCCGCGAAGGTCTCCCGTGACGGGGTCAGGCCGTCCGCGGCCATGTCGGTGACCAGTTCGAGGCGGTCTGCACCACCTGCCTGGGCGGCGACCGCGTCCTCCGCGTCGAGAGCGATCACCTCCAGGACTGCACGGTTGCTCATGGGTCCCCATTCCTCCGATACGCAGCTGAACGCAGCTATAGGTCTAGTCCAATGGCCAGCCTACGGGGCGGCCGAGTGGCCGCGCAGCCCTCCATCTGAACGCATGATCGCGGAGATGCGCGAGCCCGCCCGGCAGATGCCCCCCGGCGCGCCTTGCGCTTCATAGGGGTGGGGGGTATATATGGGGAGAGGGAAGAGATACCCCCCAGGGGTATCAGAGATCGCTGCCAGGAGGACCCCATGCCTACTCACTCCGCCACCGCCTCGGCCACCACCCCGGCCACCGGCACCGGCACCGTCGAGCTCGCCATCGGTGGCATGACCTGCGCCTCCTGCGCGGCCCGCATCGAGAAGAAGCTCAACCGGATGGACGGCGTGGAGGCGACCGTCAACTACGCCACCGAGAAGGCGAAGGTCACGTACCGGGGCGAGGACGTCTCCGTACAGGACCTGATCTCGACCGTCGAGGCCACCGGCTACACCGCCCAGGAACCACCGCCGCCGGAGGAGGCGAAGAGGGGTGGGACGGCGGAGACGGAAGAACCCGACCGCGAACTCACCGCCCTCCGCCAACGCCTGGTCACCGCACTCGTCCTCGCCGTCCCGGTGATCGCGATGGCGATGATCCCGGCCCTCCAGTTCGACAACTGGCAGTGGCTCTCCCTGACCCTCGCCGCCCCCGTCGTCACCTACGCCGGCTGGCCCTTCCACCGCGCTGCCTGGACCAACCTCAAGCACGGCGCGGCGACGATGGACACGCTGATCTCGGTCGGCACGTCGGCGGCGTTCCTGTGGTCGGTGTGGGCGCTGTTCTTCGGTACGGCGGGCATGACCGGGATGACCCACCCGTTCGAGCTGACCATCGCGCGCAGCGACGGCGCCGGGAACATCTACCTCGAAGCCGCCGCCGGGGTGACCGCCTTCATCCTCGCCGGGCGCTGGTTCGAGGCCCGCTCCAAGCGGAAGGCCGGGGCCGCGCTCCGGGCGCTCATGGAGCTGGGCGCGAAGGAGGTCACCGTCCTGCGCGGGGGACGCGAGGTGACCGTACCGACCGCCGAACTCCAGGTCGGGGACCGCTTCGTGGTCCGCCCCGGGGAGAAGATCGCGACGGACGGGAAGGTCGCCGAAGGCAGCTCGGCCGTCGACGCCTCGATGCTGACCGGCGAGTCCGTCCCCGTGGAAGTCGCCGTAGGCGACTCCGTCACCGGCGCCACCATCAACGCCGGCGGCCGCCTCGTCGTCGAAGCCACCCGCATCGGCTCCGACACCCAACTCGCCCGCATGGCCCGCCTCGTCGAAGACGCCCAGAACGGCAAGGCAGCGGCTCAGCGGCTCGCCGACCGCATCTCCGCCGTCTTCGTGCCCATCGTCATCGCGCTGTCCCTGGGCACGCTCGGCTTCTGGCTCGGCAGCGGCGCCGGTCTCACGGCGGCCTTTACTGCCGCCGTGGCGGTCCTGATCATCGCCTGCCCCTGCGCCCTCGGCCTCGCGACCCCGACCGCGCTCATGGTCGGCACGGGACGTGGAGCCCAGCTCGGCATCCTCATCAAGGGCCCCGAAGTCCTCGAAACCACCCGCCGCGTCGACACCATCGTCCTCGACAAGACGGGGACGGTGACGACCGGAAAGATGACCCTGCTCGCAGTCCACACGGCTCAGGGCACGGACGAGACGGATGTGCTGCGGCTGGCGGGTGCGGTGGAGCACTCCTCCGAGCACCCCATCGCGCAGGCGGTGGCAGCGGGTGCCGTCGATCGCCTCGGCGACGGAGCCGCCCTCCCCACGCCCGAGGACTTCGCCAACGTCCCCGGGCTCGGCGTCCAGGGTGTGGTGGACGGACACGCCGTCCTCGTGGGCCGGGAGCAGCTGCTGGCCGAGTGGGAGATCCGACTGCCGGACGGTCTGGCCCGGGCCAAGGCCGAGCCCGAGCGCGCCGGGCGCACCGCGATCGCGGTCGCGTGGGACGGCGAGGCGCGGGCGGTCCTGGAGGTGGCGGACGCGGTGAAGGACACCAGCGCCGAGGCCATCGAGCGGCTGCGCGCCCTGGGGCTCACCCCGATCCTCCTCACCGGGGACAACCGGGCCGTCGCGGAGGCGGTGGCGGCCGAGGTCGGCATCGGTGCCGGTGACGTGTACGCGGAGGTCATGCCCGAGGACAAGGTGGACGTCGTCCAGCGCCTCCAGGCCGAGGGCCGGAGCGTCGCGATGGTCGGCGACGGGGTCAACGACGCCGCCGCCCTCGCCCAGGCCGACCTGGGTCTGGCCATGGGTACGGGCACGGATGCCGCGATCGAGGCCGGTGACCTCACTCTCGTACGGGGAGACCTGCGGGTCGCGGCGGATGCCATCCGGCTCTCGCGCCGCACGCTCTCCACGATCCGGACGAACCTGTTCTGGGCCTTCGCCTACAACGTGGGCGCACTGCCGCTGGCCGCGGCGGGGCTGCTCAGCCCGATGATCGCCGGGGCCGCGATGGCGTTCTCGTCGGTGTTCGTGGTCGGCAACTCGTTGCGGCTGCGGGGCTTCAAAGGGGCGTGAGGGTTCGTACGGGCTTGGCTCACGCTCGTACGGGCTTCGCTCACGCTCGCACGGAGAACCGCAACCGCGTTCCCGGAACCGCCTGCGCCGCCCCGGCGAGGGCGGTCTCCGGTACGACGCCGACGACCGGGTAGCCGCCGGTCGTCGGGTGGTCGTTGAGGAAGACGACGGGCCGGCCGTCCGGGGGCACCTGGACCGCCCCCAGCACCATGCCCTCGCTGGGCAGTTCGCCGTCGCGGGCCCGCTCCAGGGCGGGGCCTTCGGTGCGGAGGCCGATGCGGTTGCTGTGCGGGGAGACCCGGTAGACGGCGGTGGTGAGCGTGCGCAGGGCGGCGGCCGTGAACCACGCGTGGCGCGGGCCGAGGTGGAGGGGCAGCACCAGCTCGGCGGGGGCGCCGGGCCAGGGGGTGGGGCCTTGCGGTGGCCCGGCGGCCGGTTCGGCGCCCAGGGGCAGCGTGTCACCGTCGCTCAGGGGGGCCGGGCCCAGCCCGGAGAGGAGATCGGCGGAGCGGCTGCCCAGCACCGGTTCCGGCTCCAGGCCGCCGGCGAACGCCAGATAGCCGCGTACGCCGTCGAGCGCGGGGCCCACGTCCAGCACCGCTCCCGCCGGGACCCGGACGGGCGCGCCCCACGCCACGGGGTGCCCGTCGACGGTCACCCGGCTCCCCGCACCGCCGACGACGGCCACCACGGTCCGGTCGGGGCGGACGGCGCACCCGGTGACGGTGGTCTCCAGGAGGGCGGCGCCCGGCGGGTTGCCCAGGAGCCGGTTGGCCAGCCGGGCGGCGGGCGCGTCGAGGGCACCGGCCCGCCCGACGCCGAGATGCGCCCAGCCGGGCCGGCCGGCGTCCTGGACGGTGGTGAGGGCGCCGGCTCGGACGACGTGGAGGAGCCCGCCCCGTACGGGGGTCACGAGCCCGTCTCCGTACGAGGCAGGGGTACGGCTCCGGGTTCAGCGGCCACGAACCGCACCCGGGTCCCCGGCCCCAGCAGCGCCGCCGGTTCCCTGCCCGGGTCCCACAGGGCCGCCGCCGGGTCCACCATCCGCCCGATGAGCTGCCAGCCGCCGGGCGAGGGGCGCGGGTAGACCCCGGTGTACGGCCCGGCGAGGGCCAGCGCCCCGGCCGGAACCCTCGTACGCGGGGTCGTGCGCCGGGGCACATGCAGCCGCTCGGGCAGCCCGGTGAGGTACCCGAACCCGGGCGCGAACCCGCAGAAGGCCACCCGGAACGCGGTACGGGAGTGGAGCCCGGGCACCTCGTCGGCGCCGACGCCCCAGAGCGCGGCGACCCCCGCCAGGTCGGGTCCGTCGTAGACGACGGGGATCTCGACCGCTTCGCGCTCCTCGTGGCGCAGGGGCGGCAGGGTCCAGGAGACGAGTTCGCGCGCGAGCCGGTCGCGGGCGGTGGGAATGCGCCCACCACGGCGCGGCTGGCCGTCGATGCCGTCGATGCCGTCGATGCCGTCGAGCAGGACGGTCCGGGCGCCGGGGACGATCTCGCGTACGCCGGGCAGTGCGCCCTGCTCGCGCCGGCGGAGGAGCTCGGCGTGGAAGGCCTCGGCGTGGTCGCCGTCGGCGAGTTCGACGAGGAGGGCGTGCGCCCCGGCAGGCAGCACACGGACTTCGCGCTCCTCCCGCTCCTTGCCCGCCTCAAGCTCCTCGCGCACCTCTCGCACCTGGCGCGCCTGCGTACCGTCGTGCCCCTGACCGCCGTCCCCCCGGCTCACGTGAACGCCTCCACCCGCACGCCCGCGTCCTCCAGCGCCGCCCGCACCCGGCGCGCGAGGGCGGCAGCGCCCGGGGTGTCGCCGTGGACGCAGAGCGAGCGCGCCTCGACGGGTATCCGGCTGCCGTCCACCGCGGTGACCGCCCGGTCGAGCGCCATGCCGACCCCGCGGCGTACGACGTCATCGGCGTCGTGCACCACCGCGCCCGCCTCGCCGCGCGGGACCAGCGTGCCCCGCGCGGTGTACGCCCGGTCGGCGAAGGCCTCCTCCACGGCGGGCAGCCCGGCGGCGGAGGCATGGGCGAGCAGGTGGGAGCCGGGCAGCCCGAGGACGGCGAGGCCCCCGCCCGCGAGCCGGACGCCCGCGACGACGGCGGCGGCCTGCTCCTCGTCGTGGACGGTCCGGTTGTAGAGGGCGCCGTGCGGTTTGACGTACGAGACGGTGGAGCCGGCCGCTTCGGCGAACACCCGCAGGGCACCGATCTGGTAGGCGACCTCGGCGGCCAGCTCGTCGGCCGGCACGTCCATCGACCGCCGCCCGAACCCGGCCAGATCCCGGTAGGAGACCTGGGCCCCGATCCGTACACCGCCTGCGGCCGCCGCATCGCAGACCCGCCGCATGACGGAGGCGTCGCCCGCGTGGAAACCGCACGCCACGTTGGCGCTGGTGACACAGGCGAGAAGCGCTTCGTCGTCGGTCAGGGTCCAGCGGCCGAAGCCCTCGCCCAGATCCGCGTTCAGGTCCATCTTCACGAGAGCGCACGCTATTGACTGCGCTCGGGGGCGACAAGGGCCGGTCCGAGGGGCGGAAGGCCGGACCTTCCCTCTCGGCTCCTCAGTCCTCCAGCTTCGGCGGCCGGTCGAAGAGGTGCAGATCGCCCTCGCGTACGCCGTGCAGCTCGTACCGTGTGCCGACCAGCGGCCGGTTCGCGTACAGGCGGATCAGGGTGGGCCCGTCACCGTGGTACCGGCCGGCGGGTCGGCCTTCGGGGGACGGGACACCGAGCGGGCGCGGCGCTCCCCAGCCCTCCCCCTCCCCCTCCCCCTCCACGTCCGCGACGATCTGCGGCATCTCCTTCCAGTACGCCACGCCCTCCAGCAGGCCCAGGGCGTACGCCAGTCCGCGCCCCGCGTACGCCCCGTCGAGGCCCCACGCCTCGCGGACGTCCCCCGCGTGCACCCACTCGCCGAGCGCGACCCCGTCCAGCTTCCCGCCCGCGGCGGCGATCACCGGACCGGCCTCGGTCATTCCGCGCTCCAGCTCGTCGAGGAGGGCGGGCAGCGGCAGCCCGGCCCGCTCCTCGATGTCCCGCTCGTTGGACTCGGGCGAGAACACCCCTTCCTCCAGCCGGTCCTCGACCACCCGGGTCAGCGCGGCGGCGCAGTGCGCGAGGACATGGCGGACGGTCCAGCCGGGGCACGCGGTGCGCAGGACGAAGGCGGACTCGGGGGTGGCGCGCAGGAGCGGGAGGAGGGCGTCGCGCTCGGTGCGCAGGAGCAGGCCGGGGAGTTCGGGATCGCGTACGGGAGCAGAAGTCATGGCCCTCAGCCAACCGCAGGGAGGTCGCCGGTCGCGGCGGGATGCCGGAATCCGTACGGAGGCGCCTCGCATCCGGACGGGGGGCGCCTGGCATCCGTACGGGGCGGCCCAGCCTCTAGGGTCGTCCCATGACGGACAGCCCGCGCCCCCGCGACCCCCGTACCGCCCTGGTCGACCGCTGGCGGGACACGCTCCTCGCCGCACGCTCGGGAGCGCCCGGCCGCGGGGCGGGCACCGGTCCCGACGCCGGTCCCGACGCCGGCCCCGACCCGCTGCCGTACGCCGAGAACCTCCTGGCCCGCTGGGACGAGCCGCAGCGGCGGTACCACACCACCGCCCACCTGACGGCGGTCCTGGACCGGATCGACACCCTCGCCGGGTACGCCGCCGATGTGCACGCGGTGCGGCTGGCCGCCTGGTTCCACGACGCCGTCTACCGGCCCGACCGTACGGAGAACGAGGAGCGCAGCGCCGCCCTCGCCGAGCGCGCGCTGCCCGAGGCGGGGGTGGGCGAGGCGGTGACGGCGGAGGTCGCGCGGCTGGTCCGGCTCACCGTGGCACACGACCCGGCCGCCGGGGACCGGAACGGCGAGGTGCTGTGCGACGCGGACCTGGCGGTGCTGGCGGGGAACCCGCAGGAGTACGCGGCGTACGCGGCGCAGGTACGGGAGGAGTACGGATTCGTGCCGGACGAGGCGTTCCGGGACGGGCGGGCCGGCGTACTGCGGCAACTCCTCGCGCTGCCGCAGCTGTTCCGTACGCCGCACGGGGCGGCCGAGTGGGAGGCGCGGGCCCGGCACAATCTGGCGACCGAGCTGGAGTTGCTGGGGTCGTCGCGCGATCCGGAGTGATCGTCCCAACCGCAGTGATCGGCAGATGTTCCGGTTCCTTCACGGAGTTGTTCCGGTCACGCCCTGGCGCGGCCACCTGGGCAAGGAGTACCGGCAGCCGAGGCCGGTCGCGGTGGACGGGACCGGCTCCACCCTCTACGGGGCGACCGACCTGGACGAGAAGGGCGGCATCCACGCCTTCGACGCGAGGACGGGCGCCCTGCGCCGGACGTTCGACGACCGGTCCGGCGACCACCACGCCTGGCTGGTCGCGACCGACGGCACGCGCGTGTTCGCCCTGCACGGCACGGAGCTGCACCCCCTGCCCGCCGCGTAACGACTGTCCACATACCGAGAGCCGGGAATGCGGCTACGTTCTCCGGTGTTGGGACGAGTCATGCCCGACTCCAGCTCCCGCCGCCGCACGCCCATGCCGCTCGCCGTATACATCCTCGGCCTCTCGGTCTTCGCCCTCGGCACCAGCGAGTTCATGCTGTCGGGTCTGCTGCCCCCGATCGCCGACGACATGAACGTCTCGATCCCGCAGGCCGGCCTCCTCATATCCGCCTTCGCGATCGGCATGGTGGTCGGCGCCCCGCTGCTCGCCGTGGCCACGCTTCGGCTGCCGCGCCGGACGACCCTGATCGCGCTGATCTCGGTCTTCGGCCTCGGGCAGGTGGCCGGTGCGCTGGCGCCGACGTACGAGGTGCTCTTCGCCTCCCGGGTGGTGAGCGCGCTCGCCTGCGCGGGATTCTGGGCGGTCGGGGCGGCGGTGGCCATCGCGATGGTCCCGGTGAACCAGCGGGCCCGGGCGATGGCCGTGATGATCGGCGGTCTCTCGATCGCCAATGTGCTGGGCGTGCCGATGGGGGCATTCCTCGGCGAGCACCTCGGCTGGCGGTCGGCGTTCTGGGCGGTGGGGGTGGCGTCGGCGGTGGCGCTGGTGGGGGTCGTCACCCGCATCCCGTACATCCCGCTGCCGGAGAAGAAGCCGCAGCTGCGGCAGGAGCTGGCGATCTACCGGGACCGGCAGGTCTGGCTGGCGATCGTGATCACCGCCCTCGCGGCGGGCGGGGTGTTCTGCGCGTTCAGCTATCTGGCGCCGCTGCTGACAGATGTGGCGGGCCTGGACTCGGGCTGGGTGCCGTGGATCCTGGGCCTCTTCGGGCTCGGCGCGCTGATCGGTACGACGATCGGCGGCCGGGTCGCGGACGCGCACCTCTTCGGGGTGCTGCTCAGCGGGATCACGGCGTCCACGGTGTTCCTGGCGGCACTGGCGCTGTTCGCCTCCAGCCAGGTCGCGGTGGTCGCGCTGGCGTTCCTGCTGGGCCTGTCGGCGTTCTTCACGGCCCCGGCCCTGAACGCCCGGATGTTCAACGTGGCGGGCGCGGCCCCGACGCTGGCGGGTGCCACGACGACGGCCGCGTTCAACCTGGGCAACACGAGCGGCCCGTGGCTGGGCGGCACGGTGATCGACGCGGACTTCGGCTTCGCCGCCACGGCGTGGGCGGGCGCGGCGATGACGGTCCTGGCCCTGGCGGCGGTGGCGGTGTCGCTGCGGCTCCAGCGGAGCGAGGGCGGCGTCTCGCGTACGCGGCTGATCGCGAAGAGCGCGGCCGCCGGTATCGGGAGTGCGTCGGGCACGGACCGCGCTGTGCCGGCACCGGGGGCGACCGGGCCGGCGGCACCGGCGGACCGCGTGCGGTCGCCGGGCGCGTGACGCCGTGACCACCACCGTGGCGAGAGACGCCCACCCCTGCCGTCCGCCATGTCCGCGACCTGGCCCGCTACGCCGATACCCGTGGCGTGGCCGTCTTCTCCTGGGCCCTGTCCAGCGGATCACGGGCCCCCCTTTCGCCGCAGCGATCGCCGGGGGCGCCGACGGTGCCGGAGACCGGCCCTCGCGAGCCGGGCCGGGACGACGATTGCGAACCCGTCACTGCCGTCCGAGGGTTCACTCGTTCCGTTCTCGCACCGATTCCATACGGGACCGCAGAACCTTCTGAATCTCCCGCCACGCGCTCTCGAATCCGGTCACCGCCTCCCTCTCCAGCCGAGAGGCCGTCTCCTCGAAGGAGATGCCGAGGGCGTCCAGGTCCCGCAGGGCGGCACGAGCGTCGGACACGTCCGCCCCGAGCGGTTCGCCGGGAACCGCGCCGTGGTCGTCGACCGCCAGCAGCGTCTCCTCCGGCATGGTGTTGATGCTCCCGGGAAGCGCGAGGTTGGTGACGTAGCGGGTGTCGGAATACTGATCGTCCTTGGTCGACGTGGAGGCCCAGAGCAGTCTCTGGGCACCGACGCCGGGATGGTCGCGAGCGATGGCCTCCCACCTGCCGCCGGTGTGCAGTTCGCTGTGGGCGTCCTGTGCGAGATGGGCGTGCGAGAGGGCGATGCGGCCGCGCAGGGCGGCGGCTTCGGGTGTGTCGACGGAGTCCAGTTCCTGGTCGACGGCGTCGTCCAGTCGGGCGAGGTAGAAGGAGGCGACGGACCGGATCGCCGTGAGGTCCCGGCCCTGCTCCTGGGCCCGTTCCAACCCTGCCACGTACGCCTCGGCGGCCTGGCGGTACCGGTCCAGGGAGAAGATGACGGTGACGTTCACGGGGATGCCGCGCGACACCAGCTCGGTGACCGCGAGAAGTCCGGCGTCTGTGGCCGGCACCTTCATCATGACGTTCTGCCTGCCGACCATCCAGTGGAGCAGGCTCGCCTCCGCCACAGTCGCGTCGGTGTCGTCGGCGTAGAACGGGTTCACCTCCAGGGAGACCCAGCCGTCGTGGCCGCTCGTCGCCCTGTGGATCGGTGCCAGCAGGTCAGCGGCGTCCCGGACGTCCATGCAGGTGAGCACGCGCAGGGCATCCGCTGTGGAGAAGTCCGAGCGCGCGAGCATACCGACCGTGCTGTCGTACCCCTCCCCGTCATCCAGTGCCTTCTTGAAGATGGACGGGTTGGTGGTCACGCCGACGACGTGCCGGTCGTCGATCAGTCGTCGCAGATCTCCGCTGTCGAGACGGGAGCGGCTGATGTCGTCCAGGTAGAGGGAAACACCGCGTCCGCTCAGTTCCTTCAGTGCGCCGTTCGTCATCGGTTCTCCTTCGTGGCTGGTGGCTGTTCGGACCGCGCGGAGGATGCTCCGGACTGCGCGGCCTCTTGCGGAGGGAGACTGGCAGGACGTCAGCTACGCGGCTGCGCCGCCTGCCAGGCCAGGTGCCCCGCCGAGACGGCGTCGGCCAGTGCGCGCGCAGCCGTCTCCTGGTCGTCCGCGGAGAATATGACCTTGGCCGAGGCGACACCGGCGCAGCCCATTTCGAGCGCTTGGCAGGCGTCCGCCGCGGTTCCGATACCCGCGCCCGCCAGGACGGGCACGTCGACGCGGTCGAGGATGAGGCGGAACTTGAGAGGGTTGGCGATGCCCTGTCCGGACCCTGCCGGTGATCCCTGGGGCATCAGGCCGGCGCAGCCGATCCGAGCCAGTTCCACCGCGAGCCCCGGGTCGTCGGGGATGAGCGGGAACACCTCGAAGCCGTCGCTCACCAGGCGTTCGGCCGCCTGCAGCAGGTGAGCCGGGTTGGGCACGTTGTACTCGGGGTCCTGGGTGATGATCAGTTTCACCCACGGACGGTCGACGAGGGCCGCGCCGTGGTGCGCGGCGCGGACGGCGTCGTCCGCGTCGGCGGCGTCGACGGTGTTGGGGAGCACATGGACACCGTGCTCCTGCAGGACCTCGTGGGTGTCGGACGCCGCTGCGCCGACGTCGGTGGAGACCTTGATCGTGGCCGACTGGATCGCGCCCGCCTCCAGGATCGCTCCGAGATGCTCCAGCGGTGCGTCCTCGGGTATGGCGAGCATGAGACGGGAGGTCAGTTCGGTGGAGCCGAGTTGCCAGGTGCCCCGGGGCTGGTTCTGCTCCATGTCAGCCTCCCGGGGTCAGAACAGCCAGCCGGACATTGGTGCCCGCCACCAGTGGGGCCGCCCACTGTTCTTGCGGAAGGACCTCACCGTCCACGGACACGGAGACCTCGTCACGATCGACACCGTGGTCGCGGCAGATCTCGGTGACCAGGAGGTCGAGCGTGGATGTTCCGAGGAGATCGCGGTCGACGTCGTTGACGACCACGCGCACGGTGGCGGAGTTCTCGTCCGTCTCATCGGGACCACCGGGTACGGATGTGGTGGCGCCGAAGTCGTTCAGCGCGTCGGACAGCGGCCGATTCGCTGCCAGCTGTGATTCGAGGCCAGTGATCTCCCAGGTCACCAGCCCTTCGGCGAACAGGGGTTCGTCCTCCAGGTAGGCGCGTACCTCGGCCTCGTCGTCGCTCGCGGCGATGACGAAACCGCCGGTGCGGGGTTCGCGCCTGCCGCCGAAGATGAAGTGGTTCTCGGCGAAGTGGTGTTCGACCCAGCGACGGTGTCGCGGGAGAGCTTCGTCGATCGCCTTGGTCGGCACGGTGTAGGTGTTGAGCAGGAGAAACATCGTGTACCTCCGGTTCGGTGCTGCTGTGGTTTGTTCAGTTACGTGACGTGCTGGTCCGCGGTCGGGCGTTGCGCGGTTGCGAGCGCGTCGCCTGCGGTGGCCGCCGGACTGCGCCCGGTCCCTAGTGAGGGACCGTGACCACGATCTTGCCGATCTGGGAGTTCTGCTCCATGTACCGGTGGGCGTCGGCGATGTCGGCGAGATCGAAGGTCGTGTCGATGGTCGGTCTGACGGCGCCGGTGGCGAGTCCGGCGTTGACGAAGGCCACGCCCCTCGCGAGGCGTGCGGGGTCGGTGGTGATCTCGAAGACCGCGTAGGTGCGCGTGCTCAGAGCCGGGAAGCTCGTGGCGTTCGGGAGGGGGGTGGGCCGGGGGTCGAGCGCCCCGTAGACCAGGAGCCGCCCACCGGGGCTGACCGCTTCGGCCAGGGCATCGACACCCGGGCCCGCGACGGGGTCGAGGACCGCCCGCACTCCCGCGCCTTCGGTGATGTCCTCGACACGGGCACGCAGGTCCTCCTCGCCGGTGACGATGACGTGGGCCGCTCCGGCTTCGAGAAGGCGTTCCCTCTTGCTGGGGGTGCGGGTCGTGGCGATGGGGACAGCTCCGATGCGCTGTGCGGTCCGGATAGCGGCTAGCCCCACGCTGCCGGAGGCGGCGGTGATGAGGACGTGGTCGCCGGGTCGGGTGCGGTGCTCCTCGACGAGGGCGCCATAGGCCGTGAGGTGAGCCATCCACACGGCGGCGGCCTTCTCGGGGGCGAGGTCCGGGGGGCGGACGACGACGGCGGCGGCGGGGACCAGGACGTGGTCGCCGTAGGTGCCGTACTCGGTCTGCAGGAAGGTGGGGAGCACGCTGACGGGGTCACCGACGGCGAACCCGGAGACGTGGTCACCGACGGCCTCGACCTTGCCCGCCGCCTCGTATCCGAGGCCGGAGGGGTGCGTGGGCGGGTAGAAGTAGCTGCCTTCCCGGTACATGACCTCGGCCCGGTTGAGGCCGATGGCATCCACCTCTACCAGCAACTCGCCCGGGCCTGGTGCACCGACGTCGATCTCCCTCAGTTCCAGTACCTCCGGTCCGCCGGGATCGTCGAACTGCACAACCTTCGCCATCGTCTTCTCCTTGGTCTCCATGGGTTCGTTCGTGGGTTCCGGTGCGGTCCGCGCGCGAACCGTCGGTCACCGAGGTGCCGGTTCACCCGCTTCACGGCCGGGCGCCCCGGCCAGAAGCTCAGCTGTGACTTCGTGCAGCATGTGGGGGTCCTGGGCGGCCCGGCCGACGGCGACCCCGTCCCATGCGGCCGCGGCGCGCAGGGCGGTGTAGGTGCCGGGAGTGACGGCACCGCCGTACAGGAACCGGGTCGCCTGCCGGGAGAGCACGGCGTGCAGGGCGCGGAGAACGGCGGCCGCGTGACCGGGCTCGGCCCCGTGGTCGTTCCCGATGGCCCAGGCGGGCTCGTAGAGAACGAGGGCCGGCCGGTCCGGGTCGATCCGGCCGAGGGCCGACTGTGCTTGTCGGGCGACACGGGAGGCTGCGGCCTCGGTGGGGACGTGGCGTTCCTCGCCCACGCAGACCAGCGGAGTCATGCCCGCTCCGGCGACCGCGGCGGCCTTTCGGGCGACGAGGGTGTCGTCCTCGTGGAAGAGGCGGCGGCGTTCGGCGTGGCCGAGCATGACGTGGCCGCAGTCAAGTTCGGCGAGCAGGCCGGCCGAGACCTCGCCCGTGCCGTCGCCGTCGCCGTGCCAACAGTTCTGGGCGCCTGTCGAGACGCCGCTGTCCGTCAGGTGCTGGACGGTGCCGGGGATGAGGGGATAGGGGACGCAGGCGACGAACGACAGGCGGGCCAGGGCGGACGCCTGGGGCAGGATGACTTCGTCGAGCCATCGGGTGGTCCGGTCACGACCCATGTTCATCTTGGTGCTGGTGAGACTGATCGGAACGGTGGTCGCGGGCATGTATGCGCTCCAGGTGCCGTGGATTGGCCGGCCCTCGGGTGGGGGCCCGGCGGTCGTGGGGGGTGGAGGGCTGGAGGAGTTCGGCCAGGTCGTCGACGACGATGTCGGGACCGGGTTCGAGCAGGTCCTCCCGCCGACCGCACCGGTCGATGGCCACGATCCATCCGAAGCGGCCTCTCACGGCTGCTTCGATGCCGGTCGGACCGTCCTCGAACACCGCGGCCTCGCCGGGGGCGACCCGTAGTTCGGACGCGGCCTCGTCGTAGGAGTCGGGAGCCGGTTTTCCTCGCAGGCGGCGCTCCCGGGCCGTGTGACCGTCGATGCGCGTGTCGAAGAGGTGGCCGGCACCGCACGCTCCGATGACCTGCGCGCAGTGGGAACTCGCGGAGACGAGTGCTGTGCTCATTCCGGCACGGCGGGAGGCTCGGACGAAGCGGAGGGTGCCCGGATAGACCTCGATGAGCTCGTCGGCCAGGCTACGGGTGAGCAGTTCGTCCTTGCGGTTGGCGAGAGCGTGCTCGCTGCCCTGGCCGGGCAGGTCATGGCTGTCGCCCGGTGGCAGAGTGATGTCGCGGGAGACCAGCAGGTGGTGCACGGCCTCGTGGCGGGGCATCCCGTCCACGTGCCGCATGTAGTCGCCGAGGCTGAAAGGGCGTCCCGCTTCTCCTTCGTACTCGCGGAGGAACGGGTCGAAGGTTCTCTTCCAGGCCTGCCGGTGCTGCACATCGGTCTTGGTGATCACGCCGTCCAAGTCGAAGAGGCAGGCCCTGATGCCGTCGGGCAGCCGCGGGGCGGATGCGCCGTGCGGCATGATCCGGCTGCTCCGGACTGTGTTCATGCTGTCGTGGCTCCCTTCGTCGGCGCCGTACGTGCGTCCAGCGCGGCGGCCACCGCGCCGAGGTGGATGCCGTAGCGGGGGTCCTGGTCGGGGTGGACGTCCACGGCGCTTGCCAGGGTGCGGAAGCGCTGGGCTTCCGGGTGGTCGATCCGGCCGAGTACACGGGCGTGGACCGGCGGGCTGAGGGTCGATCCGTGGACCGTGCGAGGCAGGTAGTGGTCGACGGTGTCCCGCCAGTTGTCGGCGGTGAGCCGGTATCCCAGGTGAGCGAACCGGGCGGAGAGTTCGGCGGTGTCGAAGAAGTAGCCGAGCATCAGGACATCTGCTTGTTTGGCCACCTGGTAGTTGTTGGGGTGGTCGTGCTCGTCGGCGAGGATGCGGTCCAGGCGTTGCAGGTTCCCGTAGCGATGCCGGTAGGCGCTCCAGTCGAGCGGTGCCAGGTCCTCCCAACCGGAGAACTGGCTGATCACGCCTCGGTGGAAAGGCACGTGGAGGCGGCGGGA
Source organism: Streptomyces cyaneofuscatus (assembly GCF_033109485.1). Classification (NCBI taxonomy): domain Bacteria; kingdom Bacillati; phylum Actinomycetota; class Actinomycetes; order Kitasatosporales; family Streptomycetaceae; genus Streptomyces; species Streptomyces cyaneofuscatus. The sequence continues at coordinate 3,535,325 of NZ_CP137002.1, forward strand.
GATCTCGTCCCAGTGGGCCGGTTCGTCCGGCGACAGCTTCAGGAGTTCGGCGAGTTCCTCCCGGCGGGCGCCGGGCAGGTGCCGCCACAGGGTGCACGCGCGGCTGAGGACCCAGGAGGCGGTGACGTTGGTGTAGGCGTTGTCGCGCAGTCCTGGACGGCCCGCCCCGGGGTAGGCGTCGTGGAATTCGTCGGGGCCCATGACGCCGTCGATGTGGTAGCGGTGGTCGGTGGGGTCGTGGCGGGCGGAGTCCGCCCAGAAGCGGGCGATCTGCAGGTTCATCTCCGCGCCGCGCCCGTGCGCGTAGGCGGTGTCGCCGGAGGCGCGGACGTACAGATGGACCGAGAGGACGACGGCGGAACCTATATGGCGCTGCAGAGCGCTGTTGTCCGGTTCCCAGCCCCTGTTCGGGGAGTTCATGACGAAGGGGACGGTCGTCTCGGTGCCGTCCTGGCCGCTCTGCCACGGGTAGAGGGCTCCGCGCAGACCGTGAGCGGCGGCGGCACGACAGGCCGCGGGAAGGCGTCGGTGGCGGTAGTCGAGTGCCGCGCGGGCCGTGTGGGGGAAGTGGCGGGCCAGCCAGGGCATGACGAAGACTTCGTCCCAGAAGGTCCTGCCCCGGTATTCCTCGCCGTGGAGCCCGCGGGAGGCGATGCCCGTGTCGAGGTGCCGGGTGTGGGGGGAGCAGCTCTGCAGGAGGTGAAAGAGGTGCAGGCGGCGCAAGGCGCATGAGGAGGGCTGGGGCGGCGGGCCGGCGGTGCGCGCGGAGGGCGCGGAGGGCGCCGATTCGTCCGTCTGCTTCCACAGGAGGTGCCATGCGCGGCGGTGTTCGGCGACGAGCCGGGCCGGCGGCGGCGCATCCCGGAGGCTGCGCAGGGCGACGTGGCGCAGACCGTCCTGGGTGAGGTGGGAGGAGGTGTGCAGGGAGATCGTCTTGTCCGCGGTGAGGGTCGTCCCCGGCTTCAGGTCGACGTCGTGCCGCATCGCGATGCGGCCCGGCGTCCTCACCAGGCGGCGGGTGACGGGGTGGCCGTGCCCGGTCGCGCGGAGGCGGGTGCCGGCTGCCAGGGCGATGGCGATGTTGCTTCCGGTGGTCTGCGTGGTCAGCCACAGCGGACCGGAGCCGGTCCGTCCGGTTTCGGTGGCGGTGAGGTGCCGACCGCTGAGGTGTCCGTAGCGTTCGACCTGGCGGTTGGCGACCGTGGCGTCGAGGGCTGTCTCGATCTGAAGGGTGCCGTGCCAGTTCTCGCTGCTGACTCGTAGCCGTAGCAGTGCCAGGTGGGGCCGGGTCATGTGCACCAGGCGGATTTCCTGGACCAGGGTCCTGCGGCCTTCGGCGTCGGTGAGCCGCATGGTGCGGCGCAGGAAACCGGAGCGCATCAGCAGCGTCTGGTGATAGTTGTCCACAATCGCCGTGTCCGGGGAGAGCCACGGACCGGGTGGGGTGTCCGGGGGCAGGATGCGGAGCCGGAGGGGCAGCCAGTTGGGGAGGTTGACCCGCTCCTCCACACGGACCCGATGGCCGTCCACGGTCTCTTCGATGTGGTCGAAGCAGCCCGCCAGGTAGGTGCCCGGGTAGTGGCCGGAGGTGGCCGTGGGGACGGCCGCCGAGCAGGCGCCCCGGGTGCCGAAGACACCGTTCCCGAGGGTCAGCAGCGTTTCTCGACGTCCCTCGTCGGCAGGGTCGTAATCGGTGTAGTTCCAGGTCCAGTCAGGGGAGGGGTGCACGTTCGGCCTCCCCTCGCACGGGCGGGTCCGCGAGTATCTCCTCGATCACGGTCCTGCGTACGGCGGCGTCGATCCCGGCCCTTCCCAGAGCGAGGCCGTCAAGGCGGGTGCCCTGCCGCATCGCCTTCCACGTGCCGGCGGCGACAGCGCCTCCGTACAGGATTCGGACGGGGCCGGGGCGGCCGGTGGAGAGGACCTCCAGCGCTCGCTCCACGACGGCGACGTGGTCCGCGTCGGCGGCCCTGCGTTCCCGCGACGCCCACAGCGGTTCGTACAGAACGACCAGGGGCGCGGCGGCGGGCAGTTGTCCCAGGACGGGCCGGACTTGGGTGGTGACTCTCTCGGCTGCGTCCGCCGGGGCGATCCGGTCGGTCTCACCGGTGCACAGCACGGGGGTGAGTCCTGCCTCGGCGGCACGGGTGGCTTTCCGGGCCGCTGTGTGGTCGTCCTCACCCAGTGCCTGGCGACGCTGGTGGTGGCCGATCATGACGTACGAGCAGCCGGACTCGGCGAGGTGGGACGCCGGCGTCTCCCCGGTGATGCCTTCGGCTTCGGCTGCACAGTCCTGGCTCCCGTACGCGATGCCGCTTCCGCGCAATGCGTCACGGGTGGCGGACACCATCAGCGCGGGAACCAGCACGAAGAACCCGGCAGGGGCGAGAACGTCGGCCTGGTCCCTCAGATCTGCGAGCCAGCCGGGGAAGTCACACGGCGCAATCACCGTTTTGGTGTTGGTTCCGGACAGCGGCTCAGGCGGGTGGAGCGAGGGCGGGGGCGGGGCGGGGTTCCTGGTCACGGGAGCAGTCCTCGGCGTTCGTCGTCGGGTCCGGTGAGGCCAGACAGGAAGGTGTCGAGCCCCGCGGGGTCGGTGTAGGCGTGCGAGCGGATCCCCAGGGCTTCCGCGGCGTCGGTGTTCGCCGGCTTGTCGTCGATGAACGCCGTCTCTGACGCCGTCGTCCCCAGGATTCCTAGGGCGTAGGAGTAAAGACGTTCGTCGGGCTTCAGGATCTGGATGTCGCAGCTGTAGATCTGGGCTTCGAAGTCGGCGGAGACGGGTGCCCGCCGTAGGGCGGCCGCGAGGTCGGCGGGTGCGTTGGAGAGGATGGCCGTGCGGATGCCCCGGTCCTTGAGTGCCCGTGCCGCGGCGGTGGTCGTGTCGCGGGTGTGGAGCCAGTAGCCGATGTCGTCGGCCCACAGCTGCTGGATGCGCTCCTGGTCCCAGTCGACCCCGGCCGAGTGGCCGACCCGCTGCCAGTAGGTGGCGGCTTCGATGCCGTGGTCGTAGGCGTCGCGTTCCGACCAGTAGGCAGGCCAGAAGTGGTCGGGAGGGATGCCGAGATGCGCTTCCATCGCCGACCGGTCGCCACCGTCCGGCCCTGCGGCGACGACGCCGGCGAAGTCGAAGAGGACGCACCGTGTCACCTCGGTGGTGGGAATCCGATGATCAGGCATGACAAGTTCGCTCGCTTCCTGGATCTTGAGTACGGCCGAGAGGGTCAGCCGTCACCGAAGTCGGCGTCGAAACGGCCTGACGGTGTGATTGCGGTGAGTCGTCGCACCTCGGCCAGCGCTTCCGGAGCGGCGAGGAGCCGGTCGTAGCCGGCGTCCTCCCATTCGACGGAGACGGGGCCCCGGTATCCGATGGCGTTGAGCACGCGGACGCATGCCTCGAAGTCGATGTCGCCATGCCCCACCGATACGAAGTCCCAGCCGCGGCGGGGATCGGCCCACGGGAGGTGGGAACCGAGCACGCCGTTGCGGCCGTCGGCGCGCAGCTTCGTGTCTTTGAAGTCGACGTGGTAGAGGCGTTCGCGGAAGTCGTAGAGGAAGCCGGACGGGTCGATTCCCTGCCAGACGAGATGACTGGGATCAAAGTTGATGCCGAACGCGGGCCGGTGTCCGATGGCATCGAGGGCACGCCGCGTCGTCCAGTAGTCGTAGGCGATCTCCGTCGGATGCACTTCGAGCGCGAAACGCACGCCCACCTCGTCGAACACGTCGAGAATCGGATGCCATCGGCGGGCGAAGTCACGGAAGCCGTCAGCCACGAACTGCTCATCGACGGGCGGGAACATCCCCAGTGCGTGCCAGATGGAGGACCCCGTGAACCCCACGACGGTGTCGGCTCCCAGGACGGCGGCCGCTCGGGCCGTCGCCTCGATCTCTCGTGCCGCTCGTCGGCGGACTCCCTCGGGCTCGCCGTCCCCCCAGACCCGGTCGGGGAGGATGCCGCGGTGGCGCTCATCAATCGGGTCGCCCACCGCCTGACCCACCAGGTGGGCGCCCACCGTGAAGACGCGCAGCCCGTACCGGTCGAGGGTGGCCTTCAGCTCCGGCAGGTAGTCCGGGTCACCGGCGGCCCGCCCGATGTCGAGGTGGCGGGGACAGGCGGCGATCTCCAGCCCGTCGTAGCCCCAGCCCGCGGCTGTGGCGCAGAGCTCTTCCAGCGGCATGTCAGCCCACTGCTGGGTGAAGAGGGTGACGGGCCGGTGTGCTGTCCGCATGATCGTCACTCCAGGTTGGTGTGCCGGTCGAACATCGCTCCCTCGTCCACCTGATCGGTGTGTTGGAGGGAGAGCACGACGCAGTCGAAGAACAGGTAGGCGCCCTGCTCGAACAGCGTTCCGACGAACTGGGCGGAACGGTCCTCCTCGTGGTCCGCGCTGTACTCCCTCAGCGGCACGACCAGGTCGGCGAGGCGCGCGGCCTCCGACTCCGGATGGGACGTGACAGCGATGATGCGCGCACCTGCCTGCCTGGCACTCTCCGTCAGCTGAACGACGGTCGGAGTGCTGCCCGACCCGGAGCAGGTGACCACCAGGTCGTCCGATCCCACCGCGGGAGCCGTCACCTCGTCCGCGCAGTGCGCCTGGTAGCCCAAGTGCATCAGGCGCATGGCGAAACCCTCGACGGACAGGCCGGACCGGCCCGCGCCCAGGACGTACACCCGTGCCGCCCGGTGGATCTCCTCGGCAAAGCGTTCCACCAAGGCTTCGTCCACGGAGGCAAGGAGAGCGTCGAGTTCCCGCAGCACGGTGCGGCGCGCGGAGTCGAAGGCCGTCCGGAGATCTGCTGCTTGTCCTCTGGTTTGCGAAGTCATCTTTTCGGGCATTGGTCCGGGCTTCACCATGGCCGTTCTATCTCCAGACATGAGAAAGAGGGCTCGTCGGCCGAGCGCTAAGTGGTGCCGATGCCGCGGCTGCTACCAGCGGAATCTGTCAGGCACGACTCCCAGGCTCCCCCGCTTCCGACGACGGGGCAAATCGAAACAGGCTGCGGAATCAAGTCATCAACATCATCGGCGGAGCAACGGCACCGATTCTGAACCTGGTTGGCACGGCATTTCCGACGGGCCGAAATGTCCCTCGCCACTGAAAGCCCAGAACACCCCACGAGGTGCATTGCCGTTCGGCCCCGCGGGTGTCAGGCCATCTGCGATGGCTCCGATGCCCGTTCCGTACGGGGAACGCATCGGCAGCAGCGATCGGCCCCGTCACCCGCCGCGCGATGTGATGTACCGGGCCTGGAATGCGACCAGCGAGGTCTGTGCGCGAGCGCCATCGCAGGCCGGAGCCCGGACACCTGAACGACGCACCGGTGCCATGGGTGAATGCCGATCAACTCGTTGGATTGTTCAGCGAGTTCATCGGTCCGTACGACGACGTCCGTATGCTCGATCCACTCATCCGGCAAGCCGGCGGACGAGCTTCACCTCGTTCTCCTCGGTGAGTCTCTCAAAGGAGCGCGAAATGACCGGTCAGCGCATCCACGCACCCGACCACGTGCCCCATGGCGCGAAAGGGGAGAACCGCACCCCCGGAACAACGAAACTCCATTCCTCCAGGCGGAAGTTGATGGAGCGTTCGCACGGTGTACGCGCGTCGCGGGCGCAGCTCGATCGACAAGCCCTGGTGCGAACTACTGGAGTCTCAGCGCCTGCACGCTCATGCACCGGTCGCCGAGGAGGCCCCCTCCCGGTCGCGGGCCTCTCCCCCGTCGGGGATGTCCAGGACGGTTTCCCCGCTGACCGTTTCGGCGGGGCTGTCCTGTCCCTTGTGACCCTGGCGTACGGTGCGGTCCAGATGGGTCACCAGCTCGCTCGGCCTTGAGCGGTAGCTACCCGCGATACGCAGCCGGTACGCGCCCAGGGCGTGGGCGGCCCGCTACCCCGGCGCCGCGCGCCCCTTCGGCCGCCGGAGCCCGGCGGCGGTGAGGCGGCGCACCAGCTCCTTCGAGCCGATCTCCCGCGCCCCGGCGCGTACCGCGTCCGCGTAATACGCCTCCGGTACGTCGTAGTGGTCGCGCTCGAAGGCGCGTGGCGGGCAGCCGATCGCGGCGGCGAAGGTGTGCAGCTCCTCGAACGACTCGTCGCTGACGAGGTGCGACCAGAGGCGGCCGTGTCCGGGCCAGGTGGGCGGGTCGATGTAGAGGGTCACCGCCGCAGTACCTCGCCCAGCGCCCCCACCGGCGCGACGGCCACGGCCGCCTTCGTGCACACCCAGTGCGGGTCGGGCCCCAGCTCCGGTTCGACGTCCAGCGCGTGCGGCTCGTCCTCGGTGCAGGCGGGGCACAGCGGCCACCGCCCGTACTTCTCCAGCAGGGCGTCCTGCACGTCCTGGGCGACCAGCCCGGCGACGAACTCCGCACCCTCGGGCCACTGCTCGACCCACCACCGGCGGTGCGTCACGGCGTCCTCGACGAGCGAGACGACATCGGCCTCGGCGACATCGCCCGCGACGAGATCGGCCATGACCAGCGCGCGGGCGGTGTGCAGCGCCTGCTCCAGGGGGTTCAGCTCCATGCCTCCATTGTGCGCCCGCGTGCGCGCGAGGCGGCGCCAGAGGCACAGACCACAGAGCCACCGGGAGGGGTTGACGGGTCCCCGGGTTGAAAATATCTTTCACCTGTGACCCAAGACGTGAAGGAAATTTTCAGCGGCGACTCCCCGCCCGCCCCTGCGGCCCTCGCCGCCAAGGTGCGGACGCTCGCGCCCTCCATGACCCGCTCCATGCAGCTGGTCGCCGAAGCCGTCGCGGGCGACCCGGCCGGATGTGCCGCCCTCACCGTCACCGGTCTCGCCGAGCGCACCGGCACCAGCGAGGCGACCGTCGTCCGCACCGCCCGCCTCCTCGGCTACCCCGGCTACCGGGACCTGCGCCTCGCGCTGGCCGGGCTCGCCGCGCACCAGGAGTCGGGGCGGTCGCCCGCCGTCACGGCGGACATCGCGGTGGACGACCCGATCGCCGAGGTGGTCGCCAAGCTCGCCTTCGACGAGCAGCAGACCCTCGCGGACACCGCCGCCGGGCTGGACACCGTACAGCTGGGCGCCGCCGTGGCCGCCGCGTCGACCGCCCGCCGCATCGACATCTACGGCGTGGGCGCCTCCTCCCTCGTCGGTCAGGACCTGGCGCAGAAGCTGCTCCGGATCGGCCTGATAGCCCACGCCCACACCGACCCGCACCTCGCGGTGACCAACGCCGTGCAGCTGCGCGCCGGCGATGTGGCGATAGCGATCACGCACTCGGGCTCGACCGGTGACGTCATCGAGCCGCTGCGGGTCGCGTTCGACCGGGGGGCGACGACGGTGGCGATCACCGGGCGGCCCGACGGGCCCGTATCGCAGTACGCGGACCATGTGCTGACCACGTCCACCGCGCGCGAGAGCGAGCTGCGCCCCGCCGCCATGTCGAGCCGGACGAGCCAGCTGCTCGTCGTGGACTGCCTGTTCATAGGCGTGGCCCAGCGGACGTACGAGACGGCCGCGCCCGCCCTCGCCGCCTCCTACGAGGCACTGGCGCACCGCCACAGCCCACGCTCCACCCGCTGACCCCGCACGACCCGTACGAGCACGAGCACGAGAACAAGCACGAGAAAGCAGAGCCGCCCTCCATGACCTCCACCACCGACGCCACCGGCACCACCGGCACCACCGACGCCTCCGGCGCCGACAGCTACGGCGAGCTCCGCGCCCAGCTGGCCACGCTCACCACCGAGGCGTTCCGCCCCGAGCTCGCCGAGATCGACCGGCTGCCCACGGCCGAGATCGCGCGGATCATGAACGGCGAGGACGCCACCGTCCCCGCCGCCGTCGCCGAGCGGCTGCCGCAGATCGCCGCCGCGATCGACGCCGCCGCCGAGCGCATGGCCCGCGGCGGCCGGCTGATCTACGCGGGCGCGGGCACGGCGGGCCGGCTCGGGGTGCTGGACGCCAGCGAGTGCCCGCCCACCTTCAACACCGACCCGGCCGAGGTGGTCGGCCTGATCGCGGGCGGCCCGTCCGCGATGGTGAAGGCGGTGGAAGGGGCCGAGGACAGCAAGGAGCTGGCCGCGTCCGACCTGGACGCGCTGAAGCTGACGGCCGACGACACGGTGGTCGGCATCTCCGCCTCCGGCCGTACGCCGTACGCGATCGGCGCGGTCGAGCACGCGCGGGACCAGGGCGCCCTCACCATCGGCCTCTCCTGCAACGCGGACTCGGCGCTCGCCGCAGCGGCCGAGCACGGCCTGGAGATCGTCACCGGCCCCGAGCTGCTCACCGGCTCGACCCGGCTGAAGGCGGGCACGGCACAGAAGCTCGTCCTCAACATGATCTCGACGATCACCATGATCCGGCTCGGCAAGACGTACGGGAATCTCATGGTCGACGTCCGCGCCTCCAACGAGAAGCTCCGGGCCCGCTCCCGGCACATCGTCTCCCTCGCCACCGGCGCGTCCGACACCGAGATCGAGGCCGCGCTCGCCGCCACCGACGGCGAGGTCAAGAACGCGATCCTGGTCGTCCTCGGCCAGGTCGACGGCCCCACCGCCGCCCGGCTCCTGAGCGAGTCGGACGGGCACCTGCGCGCCGCCCTCGCGGCCGTACGCACCACCTGACCCACCCCCCGGGCCCCCCACGCCCCGCATAGCAAGGCACCTCGCACCATGGCCACAGAAGACAAGAACCGCGCCACCGCCGCCGCGATCCTCCCGCTCGTGGGCGGCGCCGCGAACGTCAGTTCCATCGCCCACTGCATGACCCGGCTCCGCCTCGGTCTGCACGACCGGTCCATCGTCGACGACGAGGCGCTGAAGGCCCTGCCCGCCGTGATGGGCGTGGTCGAGGACGACACGTACCAGATCGTGCTGGGTCCGGGCACGGTCGCGCGGGTGACGCCGGAGTTCGAGCAACTGGTGGAGGAGGGCCGCGAGGCCGCACCCGCACCGGTCACCGTCTCCGCGGACGATCTGGCGGCTCAGGGCGCGGCGATCAAGGCCCAGCAGAAGGCGAAGAACGCCACCCCGTTCAAGCTGTTCCTGCGCAAGATCGCCAACATCTTCGTGCCGCTGATCCCGGCGCTCATCGGCTGCGGCATCATCGCGGGCCTCAACGGGCTGCTGGTGAACCTGGGCTGGCTGCCGGCCGTGACGCCCGCGCTGGCGGCGATGGCGTCCGGTTTCATGGCGCTGATCGCGGTGTTCGTGGGCTACAACACGGCGAAGGAGTTCGGCGGTACGCCGATCCTGGGCGGTGCGGTCGCGGCGATCATCGTCTTCCCGGGCGTCGCGAACATCGACGCCTTCGGCCAGACCCTCTCGCCCGGCCAGGGCGGCGTGCTCGGCGCACTGGGGGCGGCGGTCCTCGCCGTGTACGTGGAGAAGTGGTGCCGCCGGTGGGTGCCGGAGGCACTGGACGTACTGGTCACCCCGACCCTCACGGTCCTGCTCTCCGGCCTGGCGACGATCTTCGGCCTGATGTACGTGGCCGGGGAGATCTCCTCCGCGATCGGTACGTTCGCCGACTGGCTGCTCTCCAACGGCGGCGCGGGCGCGGGCTTCGTCCTCGGCGGCCTGTTCCTCCCCCTCGTCATGCTGGGCCTGCACCAGGCGCTGATCCCGATCCACACGACCCTCATCGAGCAGCAGGGCTACACGGTCCTGCTCCCGATCCTGGCGATGGCGGGCGCGGGCCAGGTCGGCGCGGCGATGGCGGTCTACTTCCGCCTCCCCCGCAACGAGTCGATCCGCCGCACCATCAAGTCGGCCCTCCCGGCGGGCCTGCTGGGCGTCGGCGAACCCCTGATCTACGGCGTCTCGCTGCCCCTGGGCCGCCCCTTCATCACGGCGTGCGTGGGCGGGGCGTTCGGCGGCGGTTTCGTCGGCCTGTTCAACCAGCTCGGCGACACCGTCGGCTCGACCGCCATCGGCCCCTCCGGCTGGGCCCTGTTCCCCCTCCTGGACGGCAACCACGGCCTGGGCTCGACGATCGCGATCTACGGGGCGGGCCTGCTGGTCGGCTACGTGGCGGGCTTCCTGGCCACGTACTTCTTCGGCTTCAGCAAGGACCTGCTGACCGAGTTCAACGTCTCCCAGGACCCGGCCCCGTCGACGGTCGCAGCAACGGGCGGCCCGCATCCGTCCCCGAACGCGGACGGGGACACCGACCGGGCGAACGGCCCCGGCCCCACGGACTCTGCGGGCCCCGACTCCCCGGAGAAGGCGCCGGCGCGGGTCTGACAGCCCGGGTCCGACGGCCCGCAGGGTGGCGCGGCCTGAGAACTACGCCTCAGGTCCCGCGCCACCCCCGTCTCCTGCCCGATACGCCCCGCGGCCCCCGCTGGCTAGCGTCGTCCCCATGCGTATAGGACTGCTCGGCACCGGAAATGTCGCCCGCGCCCTGGCCCACGGCTGGCGCGCCGCAGGACACGACGTCCTCCTCGGCTCACGCCACCCGAAGGAGCGCACCGACCTCGGCCCTCTTCCCGTCGCCACCCTCAACGAGACGGCCGCGCACGCGGAGGTGCTCGTCAACGCGACGCCGGGGGGTGTCTCCGTGGAGCTGCTGCACTCCATCGGGGCCCCGGCGCTGGCCGGGATTCCGCTGATCGACATCGGGGTCGGCCTCTCAGACGACTTCACCCAGCTCACGCACCCCAACAGCAGCCTGGGCGAGCTGATCCAGGAGGCCTTCCCCCTGACCCCCGTCGTCAAGACGCTCTGCACGATGGACTCCACCACCATGACCGCCCCGGGCGACCTGACCGAACCGGGCACGGTCTTCCTCTCCGGCGACGACCCCGAGGCCAAGCGGATCACCGGGCTGCTGCTCACCGACCTCGGCTGGCCGGCCTCCTCGCAGCTGGACATCGGCTCCATCACCACCGCACGCGGCCAGGAGCACTTCGCGTTCCTGTTCATGGGGATCGCGGGCGGGGTGGGCTCGCACACCTTCAACATCAAGGTGGTGACGCGCCCGCAGGCGGCAGCTTGACGACAGCTCCTAGGAGGTCGCCGCCCCCGGGAACTCCCCCGTCGGGATGGACACGTCGAAGGGTTCCGGGAGGGCCAGCGGTTTGCCGAACGGCGCCGCGTCCGTGTGCTTGAACGTGCCGTCGTCGTTCGGCTCCGTGAACAGCGTGGACATCGGGCCGCGGGTGTCGAAGCGGTCGATCAGCAGGTACATCGGAACGCCCGCGCGAGCGTAGGCGCGGTACTTCTTGGTCCGGTCCTCACGCGCGTTGCCCCTCGACGTGATCTCGACGACGAGCAGCGCCTCGGCGGCGTCGAGCGGGTCGGTCGTCTCCGGATCGGCAGCAGCGAGCAGCTCGGTCGGCATGACCACGAGATGGGGAACGTACAGCTTGCCGCACTGTGTCACGTGGACGCCGAGGGTCTGGTAAATCCCCAGGTGGCCAGGGAGCGTCGCGTAGAGCCTGCGCTGCACCTGGGCGGCGATGGCGTGGTGGTGCGCGGGTGGCGGCGGCTCCAGAACGATGCGCCTCTCGTCGATCTCGGCGCGCCATCCTCCGGGCACGTCCAGCTCACGCCATGTCTGCAGCAGGTAGCCCCACGGCCACGCACCGGGTGGGTGGCCGTGCTCGGCGGACGCTGCGGTCATCGCGGGCTCCTTCTTCCGTGCCTCGGCGTGAGGGTCAGAGCGAGAAGGGTAGAGCGAAGGGCATCGAGGCCGTACGCCGCTATGACCGGCGTCCCACGAACGAGTGCCCACGCACAGGATCGCTCGCCCGCCCCGTGATCCCTCCCACGGCATGAATTCAGGCCCGCCGGTCATACTGGCCGAGGACGGAGCACAAGGCCTCATACGGAAACCGGAGGGCGGGGGACATGGTCGACGACACCTGGTCCAGTGCGCTGCACCGGCTCTGGCAGGCCGCTTCGCGGGCCGAGGAGGTCGCGGCGCTGGCGGACGACGTGTACGCGCCGCTCCTCGCCACCCCGGGGGTCCACCACGTGGTGGGCACGCGGTGGGACGAGAAGCACGTCCTGCGGTACATGCGTGCGCTGAGCGCAGGGAGCGACACCCCGGTGATCGTCGCCACCACGCGGTCGATGCCCGGGGCGGCCGTACGGGAGCCGGGCGGCGCACCCGTGGTGACCCGGTCCGCCGTGGACGGGATGGACGGCTCGGTGTGGCCGGAGGCGGACTTCCTGCGGCAGGCGCCCGGGGCCTCCGTCGTGGCCTGCACCTTCCGGCTGGACCAGCGCGGCTGGGCGGCGCTGGCCCTCGCCGTGGACGGAACGGCGGACCTGAGCGTCGTCGAGAACCGGCTGACACAGGCCGTCGACGTCATCGTCGCCTGCCACACCGGCATCCTCCAGCGTGGCCGCGAGGCCCGCCGCGCCTCCGACGACGCGCTGCTCGCCGAGGCCTCGCTCCAGATGGACTCGTCCCTGGACGTGGAGGACACCCTGCGCCGGGTGGCCCGGATCGCCGTACCGGCCGTCGCCGACGGCGCCCTCGTCCACCTGCTGCGCAGCGAAGGGCCGGAGTTCGTCGCCGCCACGCATGTCGCCGTCCAGCAGCAGCGCGCCCTGGAGGAAGCCGGCCGCCACGACCCGTGGCTGGCCGCGCTGCTCGCGCGCCGGGGCGAGGACGAGGACACGGTGTTCCTGAGCGGCGCAGCGCTGGAGGGCTCACCCTTCGCCGAGTCCGTCAGTGCGGACGGTGGCGCGAATGCCGCCGCCGCCGACGCGAGACCGGCCGGGGACGGCCCCCACCCCACCGTCGTCAGCATCAGCACCCTCCGCGCCCGGGGCCGCGTCGTCGGCAGCATCACCTTCGTCTACCAGCGGCCCGAGGCCCGGCTGCCGGACAGCGCCTTCCTCCGCAGCCTCGCCACCCGCGCCGCGCTCGCCATCGACAACGCCCTGCTCTACGAGCTCCGCCGCACCGCCGTCCTCTCGCTCCAGGAGCACCTGCTCCCCTCGCAGCTCCCCGAGAGCGTCCAGTGGGACCTGTCGGCGAGTTACGCGGTCGGCGACCCCATGCTCGACGTGGGCGGCGACTTCTACGACGCCGTACCCCGGCCCGACGGATCCATCGCCCTGCTGATCGGCGACGTCTGCGGACGCGGCGCCGAGGCGGCGGCCCTCACCGGCCTGGCCCGCCACACCCTGCGCACCCTGCTGGAGGAGGGCAACGACCCGGGCACCGCCCTCAGCCGGCTCAACCGGGCCCTGCGCCAGGAGCGGGCGAGCCGCTTCCTCACCGCGGTCGTCGCCACGCTGACGCCCCGGCCCGACGGCACGGCACTGCTCAGCACGTGCAGCGCGGGGCACCCCCCGCCCCTGGTGCTCCGCAGCGACGGCACGGTCTCCGAAGTGCGCTCCGGCGGCCTGCTCCTCGGTGTCCTGGACGACGTCTCGTACGACAGCCACGAGGAACTGATCGCCCCGGACGACACCCTGGTGCTGTTCACCGACGGGCTCACCGAGTCCCGTGAGGCGGGCGGTGCCTTCTTCGAGAGCGTTCTGCCCGCGCGGCTCTCCGCCCTGCGCGGTTCCGGCGCCGCACACATCGCGGAGAGCCTGGCGCAGCAGGCCGAGACGTTCCGCGACTCCGGGCAGGACGACATCGCCCTGCTCGTGGCCCGCTGGACCGGCGTACAGCCCGGCACGGACCTCCTCCCCCACGACCTCCAGCTCGAACAGGCGGCCTTGCGATGACCACACCGACCGGCGGACAGACAGGCCCTCGATGAACAGCGACGGACTGATCCTCGTCGTGGAGGACTCGGAGGAGGACACCGAGGCCATCCAGCGCGCCCTGTCCCGCTCCCACCCCTCCCTGCACGTGGAGTTCGCCCCGCGCAGCGACGCCGTGGTGCCGCGCCTCCTCGACCCGGCCGCCCCCACGCCGGACCTGGTGCTGCTCGACCTCAACATGCCGGGCATGAACGGTCTGACGCTCCTGTCGAACCTGCGCGCGCAGCCCGCGTGCGCGTCGCTGACCGTGGTGGTCTTCACCTCCTCCACCTCCTCGGCGGAGGAGGACGCGTGCTACGCGGCGGGCGCCGACAGCTACATCTACAAGCCCGTCAACTTCGAGCTGTTCCAGACGGTTCTGCGCGGCGCCGTCGACTTCTGGATGGCGCAGAAGGCGTAGACCCTAGGGGGTGTCCGTGGCGCCCAGCGTGAACCACACCGCCGTCCCCGGCCCACCACCCGGTGCCGCCACCGGGCTCTCCAGCCACAGCCGCCCCCCGTGCCGCTCCACGATCCGCTTGACCACGGCGAGGCCCACGCCCGAGCCGCCGCCCCGCTCCTCGCGCCGGTGCAGCCGGCGGAACAGCTGGAGGACGTCCTCCTGCTGGCCCGGCGGGATGCCGATGCCGTTGTCCCGTACGACGACGGCGACCGCCTCACCGCCACCCGGCTCCGCCACCGGCACCGCCTCCACCCAGACCCGCCGCTCCCCCGTCCCCTCGTCCGCCGCGTACTTGGCCGCGTTCACGAACAGGTTCTCCAGCACCTCGCGCAGCCGCTCCCGGTCCGCCCTCACCCGGGGCAGCGGGGCCGGGCGGACCACCGTCACACCCTGCTCCGCCAGCCGGCCCCCGGCCACGAGCAGCGCGTCGTCCACCACCTCCTCCAGCGACAACTCCTCCCGCTTCAGACCCACTTGGCCCAGGCGCGAGAAGTGCAGCAGGGAGTCCAGCAGCCCGTCCATGCGCTCCGCGAGCCGGCGCACCGTGGTCAGGCGTCGCAGCGAGGTGTCGTCCAGTACGGCACCGGCGTCCTCGACGATGAACGCGGCCGCGTTCGAGATCCCCCGCAGCGGCTCCTTCAGGTCGTGGGCCGCCGCGTGCGCGAAGGAGTCCAGGTCCTCGTTGGTCCGGGCGAGCTCGGTGTTCCGCGCCTCCAGCTCCGCCATCTGCCGGCTGAGCAGGCCGGACATCTCCCGCCACAGCTCCCCGGCCACGACGCGCTGCGCGGGGCTCCACGGCGTGCTCCGTCCGCGTACGGTCGCCCGGTGGACGGCGGCGGAACCGCGCGGGGTCAGCCGCTCCCCGCCCGGCCCCGTCCGCACCGGGCGCGCCGGATCGGCCGCCCACTCCCGGGGCGCGGGCTGCTCACGGCGCCACCACGCCAGCAGGTCGCCGGCCCGGTTGAACGGGAGGAAGAGCAGGCCCGCCGGCACCCCCTGCGCCTCCGCCTCCGCGGCGTCGAGCCCCAGCGCCTCCGGCACCCGGTCGCTGCTCCACACCTCGCCCACCGGACCCGCGCCCGCCAGCCGCTCCAGCAGCCCGGGGAGCGCGGCGGGGACCGGGTCACCCGTCGCCGTCACCTCCGTACCCCGTACGAGCAACACGCCGTCCGCGAGCAGGAGTTCGGCCATTCCGGAGCCAGGTCGCAGCAACGCGTCCGGCTCCTGCGAGCTGAGCCGGGCCAGCAGCGCGGCAAGCGCCCGCCGGCGCCCGGACAGCTCGTCCGCCTGCTCGCGCTCGGCGACGGCCGCCAATTGCAGGGACAGCGCGATCCCGAAGAACTCGCAGGCCGCCCGTACTTCAGGGGTCAGCCGGCGCGGCTCGTCGCCGTGGCAGGCGATCAGCCCCCACAACTCGCCGTCCCGCAGCAGCGATACGGACATGGACGAGGCCACGCCGATGTTGCGCAGGTACTCCAGGTGGTAGCCGGAGACGGTACGGAGTATCGAGCCCGACAGGTCCAGCGGCTCCCCGGTCCCCTCCCGCAGCTCCGGCAGCAGCCCCACCGTCGCGTCGTCCACGTCCCCGATGACCCGGATCCAGTTGCGGGCGTAGAGGCGGCGGGCCTGCGGCGGGATGTCGCTGGCCGGGAACCACAGCCCCAGCCACGGCTCCCGCCCCTCGTTACGCACCTCCGCGATGACCTGGCCGGGCCCTTCGGCGCCGTCGAACCGGTACGCCACCACCCGGTCGTACCCGGTGAGCGCCTGGACCTCCCGTACGGCGGCCGCACAGCACTCGGTGACGTTGGTGGCGCCCTGGAGCCGGTGCAGGGCGCGCCGCACCCGGGGATAGAAGTTCTGGAACACGAACGGCCCTTCCGCGGCCCGTGGTTCGAACTCCAGCACCAGCAGCTCGGCGACCCGGTGGACGGTCACGTCGAAGAGCCGCACCCGCCCGTCGTCCGACTCCAGCGAGAGGGACAGCACACCGGAGGCGGCGGGCCCGTCCGGCGTCCCCTCTCCGGCGCCTGCCGTCTCCGTGCTCTCCCGCGCCAGCGCCCACTGCTCGTCCCCGACGAGCTCCGTGACCGGTCGCCCCACCAGCTCCCCGGCCGCCCGGCCCAGCACGTCGCCCGCGTTCCGGCTCACCGTGTCCACGACGGCGTCGTGCAGCCGGGCGGCGACCAGGGCCCCGTACGACTGGACGCCGCCGAGCAGGTGGATCGGCTCCCGCACGCACTGGGAGAGGTCGAACTCCTGGCTCACACCCGCCTCGGCCGCCACCGCTTTCGGGGAGAGCCACCCTCGTACGTCGTCGGATCCCCGTACGTCGTCGGATCCCCGTACGTCGTCGGATCCCCGTACGTCGTCGGGCCCTTGCACGGCGTCGGACCCTCGTACGTCGTCGGACCCTCGTACGTCACCGGATCTGCCCACCTCGTCGGATCCCCGCACTTCGTCGGACACTGCCTTCTCTCCGTCCCGCCGCCCGTCGCCCCGCTCGCGTCTTCCTACCACCCGGCGCCTCAGGTCCCGCAGTGGGCGAGAACCGCGCGCGGCATGGTCCGGGTGATCTCGTCGCCGAGCCGCTCGAACTCCCGCCGCAGGAACGGGTCGGCGAGCCGGGCGATGCCCTTGAAGCGGATGTGCGCGTGGTAGGTGATCCGGGTCGCGCCCGCACCTTCGGCGCGGAACGTGAGGTCGTCGGTGGAGTCCGCCGTCTTGTTGGTGCCGACGAAGACCAGCCGGTCCGGCTCCTTCACCTTCAGCCGGTACGTGAGCTCAGTGCGCCGCCCCCGGAACTCGGAGACGTTGTGCCAGGTGGCTCCCTGGACGACGGGGGCACCGGCCGGGCCGTCGGTCCGGTCGCACTCCTGCGTCCCCGGGTCCCACTCCTTCGCCCGGGAGAAATCGGCGAGATACGCGACGACCCGGTCCAGCGGGCACGCGACGGTGAACGAACGCCTGACGTCGACCACGATGACTCCTCGGCTCCTCGTACAGATCACATGGGCCCCTGCGCCTGCCCGCTCCCATCCTCGCGCACACCCCCTCACCAGGCACTTTCTGCAGGTGAAGAAAGACTAAGATTCATGGGTTCCGGTGGCGCATAGGAAAAGCGATGCCGGGAACGCGAATAACCGGCGGACCCATCAATGAATTCATCGAGGATGAGCTGAATTGACCTTCGCGAAAGGGGCCACAATGAGCGAATCCCTGTGGGGCTACCAGCCGGCGAGCGGTCACACCGCGGGCATCGACCTCTCCGGATACACGGTGGAGGCGACCGACGGCAGCATCGGAAAGGTCGACAAGCACTCCGACGAGGCCGGCTCCGCCTATCTGCTCGTCGACACCGGGATCTGGATCTTCGGCAAGGACGTCCTGCTCCCGGCGGGTACGGTCCGGCGCATCGACACCGAGGACCGCAAGGTCTACGTGGACCTCACCAAGGAGCAGGTCAAGGACTCGCCGGAGTTCGACCGCCACCGGCAGACCGAGGACCCGGGCTACCACGCACAGATCTCCGCGTACTACATGGCTTTCCGCATCATGTGATCCGCATCCGCGTACGCCGCCCCCGTCGGCGCGGCGTACGCCCCTGAACGGCGGCGGGCCCGACCCCGAGGAGGGGTCGGCCCCGCCGCCTCCTTGTGCGGCCACACCCTCAACGCGGCAGCTGTCCCTTCCGATTGATCTCCGTCACCCGGGCCCGCAGCGCCACACCCGGCGGGGCCGGCCGCAGGGCGTCCGGCGGACAGGACCACTCCGGCCCGCCGCCCGGCGGCCGCAACCGCACGTCATCCCCGGCCCGGCCCGTCACCCGGCCGACGCGCCCGTCCCGGCCGTCCACCGCGAACGACCCCGGCTCGGGCGTACACCGCTCAGGTGCGTCACCGGCCGGCCGGTCACCCGCCGGCCCGTCACCGGCCCGCCCCTCACCCATCAGCCCCTCACCTGTCATGACCGCTCTCCTTCTCCGCCAGCACCTCGCACAGCCGCAACGCGGTGTCGATGTTGCAGCGGCCCAGGTCGACCAGGGGCGTCGGTTCGTTGCCCGCGCACGAGACGGGGTCGACCCGCAGCGAAGGCAGCGTCACGCCCAGCCCGGCGAGCCCTGCCTTCAGCTGTTCCACCGCGTCCTCCGCAGCCCGCACCTTCTCCGCCGCCACCCGGCGCCGCTCCGTCGCTTCCATGCCGCACACCTTCCACTCCGGGCAGGCGCAATGCCTACCCAACGTGTCCAACGCGCGGCGGGCCCCAAGGAGGCGGTGCTCCGGCGACCGGCCTCGCGACCGGTCTCGCAACCGGTCTGGCAACCGGTCTGGCAACGGTCTTCGGCGGGCGGTCAGCCGAGGCGGGAGAAGTACCCCCAGCCACCGGTGCCGACGGTCACCCCGCCGGTCTCCGCGAACGGTGTGCCACCCGGGTGGAAGACCAGGTCAGCGGCCGATGTAGTGGACCAGAGGTCGGCGTGGCCGTCGCTGTCGGCGTCACCGAGGGAGAGTGCCAGGGGACGGGAGGCGCGGGGAAGGCTGCCGAGCGCGGTGGGGGCGCCCAGGGCCTTCGTACCGCTGTCGTAGCTGTACTGCTGGACGTTCCCGGCGCCGTCCCGGGCCCAGACCTCCGCCTTTCCGTCACCGTTGGTGTCACCGGGGGTGAGGACCTCGTGGTCCTTCCACTCCGCCGCGCCGATCCGTGCGGCGCTGAACGACAGCCAGCCGCCGTCCGCCGCGACCCGCCCCCGGTGGAGCCAGAGGCCGGTGGCGCTGGTGGCCAGGACGTCGGGGCCGCCGTCGCCGTCGATGTCGCCCGCCGCCACCGGGGAGGCGTGCGCCCAGCCGGTCTCGGACACCTTCATCACGACGCCCGCTTCGAGGTCGCCCGTGCCCGTGTTCCGGTGGAGCAGCAGCTGATCGCCCTTGCGGGCGACCACGTCCTCGTCGCCGTCGCCGTCCCAGTCCCCGCGGTGGCTGACCACCGCGCCGTTCCACTCGGGCCCGCTGCCGATCACGCGCGGGGAGCCGAAGGTGCCCCGGCCGGTCCCCGGGTACAGCCGGAGCGTGTCGTCCTTGCGGACGGCGAGCAGGTCGGGGCAGAGGTCGCCGGTCAGGTCGCCCGGGACCCGCACGGCGGTCCGCGCCAGCGGCTTCGCCTCCGCCCACACCAGCTTGTGGTCCTCGCCCGGCGTCAGGTCGATGTCGGCGGTCCTGGCCCGCAGCTCCGTGAAGTCCCGGCTGCCGAAGAAGGCGTGGTCGTACTTGAGCCGGTACGTGAACGGGGCCGCCGCCGCCCAGGCGGTCGGGGCGTTGCGCCCGGCGTCCGCCTCGGCGAACGGGCCCGTGCCGCACAGCCCGGTCCGCATCGGCGCGAGCGCGGTGTGGCTGGGTACGGCGTTGAAGTCGCCCGTGATCAGGGCGGGCGCACCCGCCGCCCACCGCTCCATGTTCGCCAGCACCACCGGGGTCCCGTTCGACGGCAGCGAGGTGGCCAGGTGGGTGCCGCAGGCCAGCGTGGTCCGCCCGCCGACCGGCCCCTTGAGGCAGAGCATCCACCGCTGCTGCGGGACGGAGGTCTCGGCGGGGTTGGCGAGGGCGCGGTACGCGGTGAAGTCCGCGGCCGCCCCCTTGACGAACAGCGCCTGCCCGAACGTCGTCGAGCTGCCGCCCCACCGCCCGCACCCGGCGGGCTCCTGCTCACCGGCCCAGTGCGCGGTGTAGCCGTCGAGCACCTTGCGCAGGGCCTCGTACTGGCCGGTGCACATCTCCTGCAGCGCGATCACATCGGCGGGCCCGCCCTCGGCCTCCATCCGCGACCGGAACTTCTCCGCCCAGGTGTCGGCGCTGTCCACGGTGTTCTGGCAGGTGTGCGCGCCGCACGCGTTGTACGAGACGGTGCGCACCGGAGGCGGTGGTGCCGGGTCGGCCGCCACCTGCTGGCCGCTCCCCGCGACCCCCACCGCTCCCACCGCCCCCACGAGCACGGCCATACCGACGGCCAACCGGACCGCCACGCCTTCGCGGAGTCTGCGTAGTGCTCTCAAGTCCCCACCCCTTCGCCTTTCAACCCTTCGATGTGATGATCATGTGAAGTATGGGCCGTCGTCGCAGAACGTCCGCCTCCGCACCGCATCCCCACCTCAATGGAAGCGCTCTCAACCCCGTGCCCGCCCCGGCGCTAGGCTGTAGACGATCCGGCGACGGCACAGATGTCAGGCCCCAGGCCAGCACCACCCCGCGTGCCGCCGCCCCCGTCGACGAGGAGCGACCGCCTTGCCCGAGCAGTCCCCCGGGTCCCGGCCCACCCTGGAAGCCGTCGCGGCGCGTGCGGGGGTCTCCCGGGCCACCGCCTCGCGGGTCGTCAACGGCGGTGACGGAGTCCGCAAACCGCTGGTCGACAAGGTGCTCCAGGCGGTCGACGAGCTCGGCTACATCCCCAACCACGCGGCCCGGACCCTGGTCACCCGGCGGACCGGCGCGGTGGCCGTCGTCATCGCCGAGCCGGAGATACGGATCTTCTCGGACCCCTTCTTCTCCCAGCAGATCCGGGGCATCAGCAAGGAGCTGACCGCCCACGACACCCAGCTCGTCCTGCTGCTGGTGGAGGGGCCCGGCGACTTCGACCGGATCGCGCGCTATCTCTCCGGCGGCCACGTGGACGGCGCACTCGCCTTCTCCCTCCACACCGACGACCCGCTGCCCGCGATCACCCGGCGGGCGGGGATCCCGACGGTGTACGGGGGCCGGCCCAGCTGGACCGCCGACCCCGGTGACCAGGCCGTTCCATACGTGGACGCCGACAACCGGGGCGGGGCGCGGGTCGCCGTGCAGTATCTGCGGGACCTCGGGCGGGAGCGGATCGCGCACATCGGCGGTCCGCCCGACCAGACCTCCGCGATGGACCGCCTCGACGGCTACCGGGACGTCCTCATCGACGTGGACCGGACGCTCGTCGCCGAGGGCGGGTTCACCGTGGAGAGCGGCGCGCGGGCCATGGCGGAGCTGCTGGAGCGGCGGCCCGACCTCGACGCCGTCTTCGTCGCCAACGACCTGATGGCCTCGGGTGCGCTGCGGGTCCTGCGGGAGCGCGGGATCGCGGTGCCGGAGCAGGTGGCGATCGTCGGGTTCGACGACATGGACGGGGTGGCCGAGGAGACCGACCCGCCGCTGACCACCGTCAACCAGGACATCGAGGGCCAGGGCCGGCTGATGGCCCGGCTGCTGCTGCGCGGCCTGGACCGCGACCGTACGGGGAACGGCTCGGCGCCCGACTCGGTGATCACGCCGACGACGCTGGTACGGCGCGCCTCCGCGTAGCACCGGAGGCAGGAGAACCGGGCGCATGAGTACGGCGGGCCTCCGCCCTGAGGAGCCGGAGACCCGCCGCATCGATCGTGCCCGTACATCAGCGTCCTACACGTACGGGGTCATGCGCCTTGCTGGCCTACTGGTACGGAATCCGCAGCACCGCCGCGTCCGTGCCCGTCTGGACCTGGGACGTGCCGTTGCCCAGCGCGTTCCAGATCTCCAGGCGGACCGTGCCGCCCTTCAGCTCGCCCAGGCTGCCGGTGGTCGCCTGTGCGCCGACCGCCTGCGTGTACTCCTCCCACCCGTTGACCGGGTCGGTGGCGAAGTAGCGGAAGGTCTCGGTGCGGTCGAAGCTGCCGTCGCCGGTCAGGTCGTAGCTGACCCTGACCTGCGGGGCGAGCCCGACCTTGGTGCCCGCGTCGACCCGGAGGCGGAACGCGGTGGCGGCCCCGGCGGAGACCTTGCCGTTGACCTTCTTGATCTCGTAGACGGTCGGGCGGTACGGGGTGCCGTCCCGGTTCACGCCGTCGGCGGAGGCGATGGTGTCGGCGCCCGCCGGGTCGGTGGTGGCGGTGGTGAGGACGCCACCGGTCTTGAGGCGGAAGGTGTTGCCGGTGGAGGGGTTGCCCGGGTCGGGGTCCGGGTCCGGGTCGGGGTCCGGGTTCCCGCCGCCGGGGCCCGTGCTGACGGCCTGCGAACGGGCCGGTACGGAGAGGGTCTTGCCGTCGGAGAAGGTCACCGTGCGGGTCGCGGTGCCGTGGTTGTGGGCGGTGTAGGTGCGGGTGCCGTTCTTGGAGAAGACGGCGGAGGTCGGGATGTCACCGGTGACCGTCATGTCCGGGGCGCCAACCGTGTTCAGGGTGTTGATCCAGTGGTAGGTGTGCGCCTTGGACTCACCCTGCTCCGGCTCGTAATTCCCGTTCACCCCGTCCCACTTGGCCTTCGCCGACGTCGGGTCGGAGAGGGCCTCGAACTCCCAGAGCAGGTCGCGCCACTCCTGGGCCGGGCCGCCGTTCTCGCGCTCCATCTCGGCGATGTTCCGCTTGATGGCCGCCTTTTCGCGGGCCAGGTGGAGCGAACCACCCGTCACCGGAAGGACGTTGATGCCGTGGATCTCCTCCGGGTTCGCCGTCCACCAGGTGGAGTAGGAGGCGCCGCTGCCCCAGACCATGCCGACCGTGCCGTACTTGTACGAGGCGGGGAAGACGGTGTCGTTGGCGTCGAACCAGTACTGGGTGATCGCCTCGGACTCGGTGGTCAGCAGGTAACTGCCGAGGTCACGGAGGGAGTTGTCGCCCATGGCCGAACCCCACAGCACCAGTCCGGCGCTGAGGTTGATGGACTCGGACGAGGACTCCTGGTTGTTGCCGGCCGCGAAGCCCTGGTGGCCGGAGGCCCAGCTGTGGCCCGCGTAGACGTCGAAGCCGCGCAGGAAGGGGTACGCCGAGTCGGTGCGGCTCGGGTTGGCGGTGTCGCGGATCAGGTGCTTGACCATCGTGCCCCAGGCCGAGTCGGCCGCCCAGGCCTGGTCGTACTGGGCGATGATCGCCGCCGCGTACACGTAGTAGCTGTAGTGGAAGTGGTGGTCGTTGAGCTCGGTGTCGCTGCCGTACGAGGCCGGGTACCCGGTGAGGGTCTTCCAGTCCTTGTCGTAGCTGAACTCACTGGCACCGCCCGCCGTGAACCACTCCTGGAGGCGGCCCTTCATCAGGCCGAGGAGCTTGTCGCGGACGGCGGTCTGGCCGATCTGGTCGGCGACGGGCACCAGTTGGGCCAGCTTGCCGAGCGCCTTGCCGGTCCAGTAGGTGTCTGTGGCCCCCGAGAACGGGTCGGAGGCGTTGGCGACCTCGTTGAGGTAGCCGGTCAGCCGGGCCCGGTCGACGCCGCCCGAGACGGGCAGGGCGGGCACCACGCCCTGGTTCTTCTGGCTGGTGGTGAAGGTGGCGGACTCGCGCACCTTCATCGTGCCGCGCGGTGAGACGTACGTGTACGGGGTCAGCGCGTCGCTCGTGT
Source organism: Streptomyces cyaneofuscatus (assembly GCF_033109485.1). NCBI lineage: Bacteria > Bacillati > Actinomycetota > Actinomycetes > Kitasatosporales > Streptomycetaceae > Streptomyces > Streptomyces cyaneofuscatus. The sequence goes on from NZ_CP137002.1 coordinate 3,558,800, forward strand.
GCAGCCACTGGTGGCGGTAGAGCGCCTGGAGCGTGCCGCGCTCGGTGCCCTCGCGGGCCTCCGTGGTCAGGGAGTAGGTCGCCCGGACGTTGCCGCCCGTCGTCTGCCAGGCCACCTGGGAGCCGGTGACGAAGCTGAACGCGTACTTGCGGTAGGTCGCGAGCGCGTCCGTGGACGGCAGCACGGCGAGCGAGAAGTAGTCCTTGGAGCCCAGCCCGGCGGTGATCGTGGTGCCGGAGATGTTCCAGTCGGCGCCGGTCGGGGCGAAGAGGGCGTAGTGGTGCCCGGCGACCGTGATGCCGACGACGTTGCCCTGGTCGGAGAAGACCGTGGGCGTGGAGGCGGTCGTGATGCGGGCGTCGCCGCCGGACCCCTTGGCGTACACGAACGGCAGGCCGTGGCCGATGGTGGCCCGGAAGGTGCGGGAGCCGTCCGCCCAGTACGGGGTGACCGTCCAGTCGGACCAGGCGTCGGCCTTGGTGTCGGGCGAGTTCAGGCCGGTCAGGCCGACGGTGAGGTCGGCCTTGTGGGCGTACTCGTACTGCCGTCCGTCGCCGACGATCGCGGGCGTGGTCGGGTAGCCGACCTCCAGGCCGGAGGCCTTGGCCTGGTACGTGAGCGGGTGCCCGTACATGGGGGTGGAGTACGGGTTGTCGCCGTAGCGCTGGAAGGCGAGCGAGGACCACCAGTCGTTGGTCGGGACCGGCTTGCTGCGGGCAGCGGTCGTCAGCTTGGGCGTGACGGGGGCGCCGGTGTTGGTGGTCGGGCCCTGGGTGCCGGCGGGGCGGGAGTCGGTGTAGCTGCCGGCGCCGGCGGGGATGGTGGCGGCGGCCGCGGGGGTGGCGGCGGGCCCCAGCGTGACGGCGGCCAGGGCCACGGCCAGCAGCGTGGCCGCTGCGGGTCTGGCACCGGTACGGGAGGCGAGTCTGGAGAGGGAGGCTTGCACGAGCAGCACCTCGATCATGGTCATCATGGGGGGCGGGAGCGCCTTCGAGAGCGCTCTCAAGTGCCAAGGAACGTAAAACTCCTGAAACCTGGGTGTCAAGAGAAGGCACACAGAAGCCAGTTGGGCAGCGGCCGGACGTAACACCAAGCTGTTATGCGTTCGAGTCTTGACGGGGCCGGGGTGGTGGGAGACGCTCCAGACGCAGGTTTTGAGAGCGCTCTCAAAGCGCTCGGTTCATCCCGAAGCCAAGGGAGGCTTCCCATGCCCATCGCCCGAGCCGCCAAGAGAGCCACCGTCCGCCTCGGCGCGGTCGTCCTCGCCGGGGCGCTCCTCGCCGCCTGTGGATCCGGATCCGGCGACTCGTCGGACACCTCCGACAGCGCGGGCGGGAAGATCACGCTCACGGTCGACCTGTTCGGATCGTTCGGCTTCAAGGAGGCCGGACTCTACGACGAGTACCAGAAGCTCCACCCGAACGTGACGATCAAGCAGAGCGACACCCAGGACGAGGCGGACTACTGGAAGTCGCTCCAGACCCGCCTCGCGGGCGGCGGCGGTCTCGCGGACGTGCAAGGGGTGGAGGTGGGCCGCATCGCGTCGGTCACCCAGCAGCAGTCCGACAAGTTCCAGGACCTGAAGGAGTTCGGCGCCGACAAGCTCAAGGGCGAGTTCGCCGAGGCCAAGTGGTCGGCGGCGACCACGAAGGACGGCAAGGTCCTCGGCCTCGGCACGGACGTCGGCCCCGAGGCGATGTGCTACCGCACCGACCTCTTCAAGAAGGCCGGCCTCCCCACCGACCGCGAGGAGCTCGCGAAGAAGTGGTCCACGTGGGACGGCTACCTGGAGCTCGGCAAGGAGTACAAGAAGAAGGCCCCCGCCAAGAGCGCCTGGCTGGACAGCATCGGCTCGCTCTACGGGATCATGATCGGCCAGGAGGAGGAGCGGTACTACGACGCCTCCGGTGAGCTGATCTACGAGAAGAACCCGGCGGTGAAGACGGCCTGGGACACCTCCGTGAAGGCGGCCGAGGCGGACCTGAGCGCCAAGCTCGACCAGTGGTCCCCGCAGTGGAACCAGGCGTTCGCGGCCGGTTCGTTCGCCACGATCCCGTGCCCGGCCTGGATGCTCGGCTACATCAAGGGCCAGGCCGGTGACGGCGGCCAGGGCAAGTGGGACATCGCCAAGCTCCCCGGCGGAGCCGGCAACTGGGGTGGCTCGTACCTCTCCATCCCGCGGGCGGCCAAGCACAAGGAGGAGGCGTACAAGCTGATCGAGTGGCTGACCGCCCCCGAGCAGCAGGCGAAGGTCTTCCAGAAGCAGGGCAACTTCCCGTCCTCGACGGGCGCCATCGAGAAGATCGCGGACGCCAAGGACGACTACTTCTCGGGCGCCCCGATCGGCCAGATCTTCGGTGACGCGGCCAAGGAGTCCCCGGTGCAGGTGCTGGGTGTGCACGACCAGAACGTGATGCAGCAGCTGACGAACGCGCTGAGCGAGGTCGAGCGCAAGGGCGTCTCGTCGGACAAGGCGTGGGAGACGGCGAAGAAGGGCGTGGCGAACGTGATCGGCTGAGCCGACGCGCTGCCTCTCCGCTCTTCCCCGGGGCCGGTCACGGCCTGCCCCTCTCCCCCTTCATTCCTGGGGCCGGTCCACCGGTGCGCACCACGGTGAACCGGCCCCACCCCCGTACCCCTGCTCCGGGTTTCTCCACCCCCGACCCCCGAAGGGCCGCATCGTGTCCCTCACCGCCACCGCGAAGGCCGGGCCCCGCAGCCCCGCCTCCACCGGACCCGGGCCCGACGACGGTCGGGCAGCCACGCTCCGGCGTACCTGGCGCAAGGCGTCCCCGTACGCCTACATCGCCCCCTTCTTCACCCTCTTCCTCGCCTTCGGCCTCTTCCCGCTCCTCTACACGGCGTTCGTCTCCCTCTACCGGGTCGAGCTCCAGACGAGCGGCGAGATGGAGTGGCGGGGCATCGCCAACTACACGGCGCTCTTCACCGACGAGTACTTCTGGATCTCGCTGCGCAACACGTTCACGATCGGCGTGCTGTCGACGGTCCCGCAGCTGGCGATGGCGCTCGGTCTCGCCCACCTGCTCAACTACAAGCTCCGCGGCCGCACCTTCATCCGGACGGCGATCCTGCTGCCGTACGCGACGTCCGTCGCCGCCGCCACCCTCGTCTTCGCGCAGCTCTTCGGCCGTGACTTCGGGTTGATCAACTACGTGATCGGGCTGGTCGGTTTCGACCCGGTGGACTGGCAGACGGGCACGGTCGCCTCGCAGATCGCGGTGTCGACGATCGTGATCTGGCGGTGGACGGGGTACAACGCGCTGATCTACCTGGCGGGCATGCAGTCGATCCCGCACGAGCTGTACGAGGCGGCGGAGATGGACGGGGCGTCGCGCTGGCGCCAGTTCATCCACGTCACGCTCCCCGGTCTGCGCCCCACGATCATCTTCACGGTCATCATCTCGACCATCGGGGCCACTCAACTCTTCGGTGAACCGCTGCTGTTCGAGGGTTCGATCTCCGGCGGCATCTCGCACCAGTACCAGACCCTCGGCCTGTACATGTACGAGCAGGGCTGGGGCTTCTTCCACCTGGGCCGGGCCGCGGCCATCGCCTGGGTGATGTTCGTCCTGATCGTGGTGCTCGTCGGGGTCAACGCCCTGATCGCGCGCCGCCGCGCACGCAAGGAGGCCGGCCGATGACCGCGCTCGCCGCACCGCCGACGGCCCCGGAGACGGGCCGCCCGCCGCAGGACCCGCCGGGAAAGCGGGTACGGAAGGGGGGCGCGGGCCGGACGATGAAGGGCGGCTGGCTCTCGTACGTCATCCTCGGCTTCGCCCTGCTCATCTCGGCGTTCCCCTTCTACTGGACGATCGTCGCGGCCAGCCGCTCCAACGCGGACCTGGCACAGGTCCCGCCGAGCCTGCTGCCGGGCCCGAACCTGATCAAGAACTTCGAGCAGGTCCTCGAAGAGGCGGACATCGGCAAGGCGCTGCTGAACTCGCTGATCGTGTCGTCGTCGATCACGCTCGGCACGGTGCTCTGCTGCACGCTGGCCGGCTTCGCCTTCGCCAAGCTGAAGTTCAAGGGCCGGAACGCGCTGCTGACGCTGACGATCGGGACGATGATGATCCCGCCGCAGCTCGGCGTGATCCCGCTCTTCATGCTGATCGCGGAACTCCAGTGGGTGAACCAGCTCCAGGCGGTGATCCTGCCCGGCCTGGTGTCGGCCTTCGGTGTGTTCTTCATGCGCCAGTACCTGGTGCAGTCGCTGCCGGACGAGCTGATCGAGGCGGCCCGCGTCGACGGTGCCTCCACGGCCCGCATCTTCTGGTCGATCGTGATCCCGATCGCGCGGCCGGGGATGGCGGTGCTGGGGATGCTGACGTTCATGACGGCGTGGAACGACTTCTTCTGGCCGATCATCGCGCTGTCCTCGCAGGAGCCGACCGTGCAGGTCGCGCTGCGGCAGCTCGGCGGCGGCTACGTCAACGACCAGTCGGTGATCATGGCCGGCACGCTGCTCGGCACGCTGCCGGTGCTGATCGTCTTCGGCCTGCTGGGCCGTCAGATCGTCGGCGGCATCATGCAGGGCGCGGTGAAGGGCTGACCCGCGCCCGCATCCCCCTGTCCCTCCCTCCTCCCCTCACTTCTGGAGTGTCCGTCCTATGACAGCTCTCGATGCCCGCCCGGCGACCTCCACAGGCGCCCGCCCGGGAACCTCCCCCGGCACCCGCCCCGAGACCGGCACGGAACTCCGCTTCCCCGCCGGATTCCGGTGGGGCACGGCCACCGCCGCGTACCAGATCGAGGGCGGGGCCACCGAGGACGGCCGTACGCCCTCCATCTGGGACACCTTCAGCCGCACCCCCGGCAAGGTCCGCAACGGCGACACCGGGGACATCGCCGCCGACCACCTGCACCGGATGCCGGACGACGTGAAGCTGATGCAGGAGCTCGGCGTCACCGACTACCGGTTCTCCGTCTCCTGGCCCCGGGTCCAGCCGACGGGCCGGGGCCCGGCGGTGGAGCGCGGCCTGGACTTCTACCGCCGGCTGGTGGACGAGCTGCTGGGCGCCGGCATCAGACCGGTCGCAACGCTCTACCACTGGGACCTGCCGCAGGAGTTGGAGGACGCGGGCGGCTGGCCGGAGCGGGACACGGCGCACCGGTTCGCGGAGTACGCGGGCCTGGTGGCCGGGGCGCTGGGCGACCGGGTGTCGACGTGGACGACGCTCAACGAGCCCTGGTGCGGGGCGTTCCTCGGGTACGGGAACGGGGTCCACGCCCCCGGCCGCACCAGCGACCTCGCCGCACTGCGCGCCGCGCACCACTTCAACCTGGCGCACGGCGGCGCGACCCGGGTCCTGCGCGACCGCCTCCCGTCCACGGCCGAGGTCTCCCTGACCCTGAACCTGCACGCGCTGCGCCCGCTGACCGACACTGACGCGGACCGGGACGCGGTGCGCCGGATCGACGCGGTGGCGAACCGGATCTTCCTGGACCCGGTCTTCCACGGGCGGCTGCCGGAGGACCTGGTGGCGGACACGGCGGCGGTGACGGACTGGTCGTTCGTGAAGGACGGCGACCTGGAGGTCACTTCGACCCCGATCGACTCGCTGGGCATCAACTACTACTCGCCGAGCGTGGTTTCGGCGGGCAGCTCCGAGTCCCCCTCCCCCTGGGCGGGCGCCGAGCAGCACGTGGCGTTCACCCCGGCGGAGGGCCCGCGCACGGCGATGGACTGGCCGGTGGACGCGAACGGCCTGTACGAACTGCTGACCCGCCTGCGCGACGAACTCCCGGGCCTCCCGCTGCTGGTGACCGAGAACGGGGCGGCGTACGACGACTACGCGGACCCGGAGGGCCAGGTGCACGACCCGGAGCGGGTGGCGTACCTGGACGCGCACCTGGGGGCCGTACACCGGGCGATCGAGGAGGGGGTGGACGTACGCGGGTACTTCCTGTGGTCGCTGCTGGACAACTTCGAGTGGGCGTACGGCTACAGCAAGCGGTTCGGCATCGTGCACGTGGACTTCGCGTCGCAGCGGCGGACGGTGAAGGACAGTGCGCGGTGGTACGCGGGGGTGATCGCGCGGGGCGGGCTGGAGCGGTGACGGCCTGAGCGGCTGGGACGGCGAGGAGGGGACAAGGGCTCGGGGCACACGCTCCGGGCCCTTTCGCATGCCTGGCGCCGGTTACGGGGAACGGGCGCGGCGACGGAGGCGCCAGCGGCCGACACCCGGTGCCCGATGCATCCAGGAATGGACCGGAGCACTTTCGGCCGTCTGAACCACCGCGCCCGCCCACCGGACCGGCGGGCGGGGAGACCGGCCCCCGCATTTTCCCCATACGAAGCCCCTGCCCACCGTACGATCCGCGCGCCACGCACCTCCGCCCGCAGCCCCGGTGCAACATGGCGCGAATGTGCCGTCCCCCGTGGGCGCCGAGAGGCAAGACCCTTGACGACCTCCCGACCCCCGTCCGTATGGTCTAGACCAAGCAGCGGGAGCGGGCGGCCGGCCACGTCGATCACGTACCGGCCCCGCCCCCACCCCAGGGCCTCCCCCCTCCCCCCTGCGAGATGACCGAGGTTGCCCGCCGAGCAGCGCGGGCCGTCCGTGCACGTTTTCCCACCCCCACAGACACATCGGGAGATCGCACATGAGCAGCAGCACCGTAGAGCCGACCCTGCCCCCGCCCGACCGCAACCCCGAACCCCCGCCCCGCGAGGCCCGCTTCGCCCGGACTCAGCACGACCCCGGCGCCGGCCGAAGGCCTCTGCGCCGGCTGACCGGCGTGGCCGACCTGGCCGGTCTGGTCGACGCGCACGCCCTGGCCCTGCTGAGGGCGACGGTCGGCATCGTCTTCGTCGGCTTCGGCGTACTGAAACTGTTCCCCTCGGCCAGCCCGGCGGAGCAGCTGGCGGTCGACGCGGCGACGAAGATGACCCTGGGCCTGGTGCCGGAGACGGTGCTGTTGCTGTCCCTCGCGGCGCTGGAGACGGCGATCGGGATCGGTCTGATCGTCGGCCGCCGCCTGCTGCGCCCCGCGCTCGTCGCGTTCTTCCTCCACATGGGCGGCGTGTTCTCGACCCTCGTCCTCCTCCCCGACGCGATGTGGCAGCCGCACTCCCCCGCTCCGACCATGGAGGGGCAGTACGTCGTCAAGAACGTGGTCCTGGTGGCGGTGTGCCTGGTGGTGGCCGCGAACGAATGGGGGCGGCGGCCCCGGCCACGACGGCGTACGGCCTAGTTGTTGCGCGCCTGGAGAGCCTGGACGGCGCGGACGAGGGCACGGACCAGGATGTCCCGGCTGGCCTTCGCCGTATCCACGACCCCGGTGTCCACCCCCTTGAGCGGGTCCTTCCTGGCCGCCCTGTCGATGGCCTTGGCCCCGATCGGGTTCGCGGGGAGGGGCGTGGGCAGGTTGGACAGGCTCTCCACCGTGAGCCCGGCGAAGACGAGGTCCACCAGGGCCCGGGACACGGCCGCATCCGTGATGCCGTACGCCCTCTCGACCCGCTTCGTCCACTCCTGGGGCCGGGCGTGGGTCTGGGCGAGCGCGAAGAGCTGCTGGATGGTGTCGTCGGTGACCGGCGCGCCCGTGGGATGCGGCCCGACGTTCTGGCCAACGCGGCTCATGTCGGTGGAGATGGCGAACCGCGGGTCGAAGTCGCCCGCCACACCGCCGAACCGCTTCTGGGACAGCGAGTCCATGAGGTGCTGGCCCTCCTCCGCCCCGCTGCCGAAGGTGACGCCGGGCTCCAGGTCGTCGTAGTCCTCGTGCACCTTCACGAAGGTGCTGGGTTCGGGGTAGTAGACCAGGTTGGGTTCCACCTGGGCCATGGCCTTGCGGACGGCGAGGTCCACCTGGCTCGCGTGCCAGATCAGGATGTCGTTGTCGCCGGTCCTGCTGCCGACGGGCGAGGTGTAGCCGCCGCTGAACACGTCCAGCTCGCCTGATTCCAGGCGCTCGGCGGCAGCCGAGAACAGGGGCCCCGCTTCCGTGTCGAAGGAGGCGGTGTCGGAGTCGCTGGTGTGCAGATAGACGTGCTGCCGCCCGGCCCCGCGCAGCCCGGCGATCATGGCGGTGGTCTCCGGGGAGCGCATGATCCGGTCCCTGATCTCGCCGTACGGGATGGTCCGCTGGTTCGTCTCCTGGGCGTCGGTGGCGTGATTGGCCCAGGTGAACCCGATGACCGCGACCCGGAACCTGTTCGCGCCCCAGGCACCGAGGAAGGCGGCGGTCTTCTGGTTCAGCAGGGCCTGTGCGGCGGCCGCCTCCTGCTGGTTCCGGACCCGGATGTTGACGCCGATGACCAGCGCGAAGCGGTCGGCCGGCGCCGTACCTCCGGCGAAGCCCTCCTCGTACTTCTGCGCGACGTCCATGAGGTTCAGGCTCTGGCTGAGGACGACGGGAACGATGGCGACGGTGCCCACGCCCTCGGGCTCGGCACCGGCCACGGCCTGCCCGAAGGCTCCGGTGGTACCGCCGCCGTTCAGAGCGCTGAGCTCGGCGGCCCGCTGCACGGCCGCGACGCCGGAGGCCGGTGCGGACGCCCGCGCCCGCTGAACCGGTGCGGCCGCCTCGGGTACGGCGCTCCGCATGACCCGGGTCGCGTTGGCCTCGGCCTCGCGCTCGAAGCGGTCGGAGGGGTCGGAGACCTTGAGACCGGCCGAGTTGACGGTCCCGGCGACAGGCCCGGAACGCTGCTGGATGACGTGGGTCAGCTCATGGGCCAGGGTGTGCCGGTCCCCTCCCCCGTCACCGATGACGACGTGACTGCCGCTGGTGTAGGCACGGGCACCGACCTCGGCGGCGGAGGCCCGGGCCGCGCTGTCGTTGTGGATCCGTACGTCGGAGAAGTCGGCCCCGAGCCGGGCCTCCATGTCACCGCGGGTGGCGTCGTCGAGAGGCCGCCCAGGCGTACGCAGCACGTCATGCACGGCGGACCGCTGCACGACACCGCCCCCGCACCCCACACCGTGCCGATGCCCTTCCTGCCCCTCGGCCTGCCGCAGCATCTGGACGACGGCCGCATTGCCGACGGAGGCCTGCAGCTCCATGAGGCCGTACGGCGCCGACGCCCCGCCTTCCACCGCAGCAGCGCGGGAGGGGGTACGGGTGGCGGATTCGGCCCGCACGGTTCGGTCGTTCTCCTGGGCGTGCACAGCGGGCCTTCCCTGCGTAGAGGTAGCAATCCTTCCTGGATACGCGGTGATCGCCCGCGGGGCCAGGAGCCTGAGGGCAGACAGGGGTGCCCGGACGGGCAGGAGGGGGTGACCGCACCCGTACGCCCGCAATCCCCCACACGAAGGACCCAGACCCACAGGAGTGATCGAACGCAGCATCACGGCACGGACTGCTCAACGGCACCAAGGAAACGACCCGCCTACGCGAACTCCCGTTCCAGATATCGCCCGCCGCCACCCGTGACGGCGACAGGAAGACCTCCGTTACCCGATCACCTGTCCGCATCCGGCCACGAGGGGCACCCATGCATCGCTTACGCCGTCCTGCCCGTGTTCACCTTGCGTTCGAAATTCCCGCCGCCGGGACCCGACCGGGGACGAGGCGAGCGGCATGACCGAATCGACCGGCCCGGGCGAACCGCCCACCGGCATCCCGGCCCAGCGCACCGAGCCACTCCCGTCCCCGCCCGCCACCGTCGCGGCCGGCCCCCAGGACGACAACCTCACGGATGAGATGGAGGAGGCGTACTGGTCGGTCCACGACGGTGCGGCGGCCGACGCCACCGTGACCCAGGTCCTCACCCGCCTCCCCCGGATCACCGCTCTGATCAGCCGCCTCGCCTGGCAGGCCGACCGGCGCGCCACGCTCGGCGTCATCGTGTGCCAGCTGGCCTCCGCGGCGATGAGCGCGCTCGGCCTGATCGCCGGAATCGCGGTGCTCCAGCACCTGTTCGCGCAGGGCCCCACCCCCGACCGCGTACGGGCAGCGCTTCCGCAACTCCTGCTGGTGGTAGGCCTCCTGGGAGCCCGAGCGGCGCTCGAAGCGGCGGTCGCGGTCGCCCAGGCCCGCGTCACCCCGAAGATCCGCACGGCCCTGGAGTGCGAGTTCCTGCACCTCACCGCGCACGTACGGCTGGAGGCGGTCGAGGACGCCGGCTGGCACGACGAGGTCCACCGCGCCAACGACCGCGGGCTCTTCTACGCACGCCAGATCGTGGGCCAGGTAGTCTCCTTGGCCTCCGCCGCACTCGCCCTGGTGGGAACGGCAGGCGTACTCAGCGTGCTCCACCCGCTCCTCCTCCCCCTGCTCCTCCTGTCCGTCCTGCCGGTCGGCTTCGCGGCGGTACGCAGTGCACGCGCACGGTTCGCCTCGTTCAAGCGGTGGAACGCGCTGCAACGGCGCGTACGGGTCTTCTCCTGGCTCCTGCTGGATGTCGACGCGGCGGCCGAACTCCGCTCGGACACTGCCCAGGGCGCCCTCCTGGACGAACACCGCCGTCTGACCCTCAAGATCGCGGAGGAGGACACCCGGCTGGGGGTGCACGCGGCCGTGCTGAACCTGGCGGGCCGGACGGTCGGCGGCCTCGGCACCGGCATCACGTACGCCGCTCTGGCCGCCATGCTGATCGCCGGATGGCTCCCGCTCGCCGCCGGAGCCGGCGCGGTCCTCGCGATCCAGTCGGGCCAGGTGGCACTGACCCGCCTGGTCGAGGTCGCGCACCTGGTGTACGAGCACGCGCTATGGGTCTCCGACCTCCTCACTGTCCAGGAGCGAAGCCGCCAACTCCTGCCAAAACAGGCATCGTTGCAGGCTCCCTCCACCGTCGGCCGGATCACGCTGGACGACGTCCACTTCACGTACCCCGGCAAGGAGACGGCGGCTCTCAACGGGATCAGCATGACCCTGACCGCCGGCCAGAAGATCGCCTTCGTCGGCCTCAACGGCTCGGGCAAATCGACCTGCGCCAAGCTGCTGGCCGGACTGTACGAGCCGGAGCGCGGCAGCGTCCGCTGGGACGACACCGACGTACGGGAGATGGACGCCCAGTCCCTGCACCGGCAGGTCGCCTGCGTCCTCCAGGAACCGGTCCGCTTCCCCTTCAGCGCCCTGTCCAACATCACCGCCGCCACCGGCACCCTCACCGAGGCCGACCCCGCCCGCACCCTGGCCGCGGCCCGGGCCTCCGGCGCCGACGCGGTGATCGCCTCACTCCCCGACACCTGGGAAACGCTCCTCTCGAAGCGCTTCAAGGGTGGCCAGCAGCTGTCGGGCGGCCAGTGGGCGAAGATCGCGGTGGCCCGCGGCCTGTACAAGAACGCCCCGCTGCTCCTCCTGGACGAGCCGACGGCCAGCATGGACCCACCGTCCGAACACGCCGTCTACGAAGCGGTGTTGCGGGGCCGCCTGCGCGAGGACCAGATCACGGTCCTGATCTCGCACCGCCTGGCCAGCGTGGTCGACTGCGACACGATCTACGTCTTCGACGGGGGCCGCATCACGGAGTCGGGCTCGCACGAGGAGCTGATGGCGGTGAAGGGCGGCACGTACGCGGGGATGTTCACGCTGCAGGCGGGCGGCTACCGGGCGAGGGCTCCGCTCCCGGCGGAGGACTGACGCGGCCCGCTGCCGGCCCCCGTGTGTACGGGGGCCGGTGGCGGGCACGGTGGGGGCCCCGGGGCACCTGATGGCCGGGGGCGATGGCCCCCACCGCTCCCCGGCCCCGGGGCACCTGATGGCCGGGGGCGATGGCCCCCACCGCTCCCAGAGGCCCACTTCCGCGAGGCCCCCCTACCTACTCGGCCCCGCCCTCCACCACCCGGATCACGTGCTTGCCGCGCACCCCTCCCGCCTCCAGCGCACGGTGGGCGGCCGCGATGTCCGCGAGCGAATGAACCGTGTCGACGACGGGACGCAGGTCCCCGCGTTCCACGTACGCGGTCAGCTCGGCGAACAGGTCATGCTTCGGGTTGCCGCTGAAGAAGCGCACCCGCCGACCCCCATGGACGGCTGAGCCCAGGATGTAGCCGAGACCCCTGACCGGGTGCTGGATGTCGAACGCGATGGAGACCAGGCGGCCACCCGGCGCCAACAGACGTCTCAGGGCACGGTGTTGAATCCCGACCGTGTCCATGATGACGTCATACGGACCCAGCTCCGACAGCTCCACCGAGCGATGATCCAGCACCTCGTCAGCTCCCAACTCCCGCACGAAATCGAGGTTCTTCGCCCCCGCGAGACCGGTGACATGGCCCCCCAGGATCTTCCCGACCTGAACCGCGACGCTGCCGACACCACCGGAGGCCCCCCGGACGAGGAGCCGCTCACCTGCCCGGAGCCGGGCCTTGTCGCGCAGGGCTGTGAGGGAGGTGGTGCCCCCGGCGGGGAGCGAGGCGGCCTCGGTCAGGGTGACGTTCTCGGGGGCGTACGCGATCTGGCGCGGGCGGACGGACACGTACTCGGCCGCACTGCCGAAGCCGCCCCGCCCGCGCGGCAGGATGCCCCACACCCGGTCGCCCACGCTCAGCCCGGTGACGGAGGGGCCCACCTCGGCGACCTCACCGGCGAAGTCGATCCCGGTCCGCTGGGGAAACCGGCGCCCGGTGACGAGCCGGACCTTCCCGGCACGCCCGTACAGCTCACCGCCGTTGACGCTGGCCGCATGGACCCGCACGAGCACCTCACCCGGTCCACGTACGGGGACCGGGATCCGCCCCTCGTAGAGGACCTCGGGCGGTCCGTAGCTGTCGTAGAGCGCCGCGCGCATGTCGTCCATGGTGGTCCGCCGTCCTGTGCCTGTTCCTCGGTACGTCGTGCTCCCAACCAGGCTAAACAGCTAAACGGAGAAACCCCTCCACTTACCCTAAAGTGAGAGACATGCCTGCTCAGCCCTCTCACAACCCGCCAGCCGTACGCGCCGACGCCCTGCGCGCAGACGCCCGGGAGAACCGCGACCGCATCCTGCGCGCGGCCCGCGAGGCGTACGCGCTCCACGGGATCGACGTACCGATCAGCGCGATCGCCCGGCGGGCCGGGGTCGGGGTGGCAACGCTCTACCGCCGCTTCCCCACCCGCGCCTCCCTGATCACGGAGGCATTCGCCGAGCAGCTCGCCGAGTGCGCGGGCGCGCTCGACGAGGCGCTGGAAGACCCGGACCCGTGGCGCGCGTTCTGCTCGGTGTTCACGAAGGTCTGCGCGATGCAGGCCGCCGACCGGGGCTTCACCCACGCATTCCTGGCCCGCTTCCCGGACGAGGCGAGTTACGCCGAGGAGCGCGACCGGGCGGAGGAAGGCCTGGCCCTGCTGGTACGGCGGGCCAAGGAGGCGGGAGCCCTGCGCCCGGACTTCGACGTCTCGGACGTGGTGCTGGCCCTGCTGGCGAACAGCGGGGTGGTGAACGGCGCGCAAGCGGAATCCGCGGCCGCGTCCCGCCGACTGGTGGGCTACCTGCTGGAATCGTTCCGGGCCAGGCCCGACGTCGAACAGCTCCCGCCGCCTGCGAGGCTGGAGCTGGACCGGCTGGGCGGGGCGGGCTGAGGGGCGGCAGAACACCAGCCCCCATAAGACTCACTCCAACAGGCCAAATCCCTTACTTGACACAGCCCTTGACCCGATCGCCACTGGTAGGTTGGCCTGCTCAGCCAGAAGAGGGGGACAGCGTGGGCAGACCCTGGGAAGCCGATCCTGAAACTGGTTTCAAGAGACGTCTCGGAAAATCGGCACAAGAGCTGGGCGCAACCAGCACCGGACCCGAATGCCCTGATATCTGGGAGCTCCAGAACGGCGACATCGCCGTGATCGGACGCGACCTGACCGATTCCCTGGGGACTCGACTGCCCGACGGGGTCTCCATCAGTCACGACGAGCGGCTCGTGGTCATTCCCCGAAGGATGCTCATCGCAGCGAAGGCAGACATCCCCCATGCCTGAGGACGCCCATGTTTGAGTGCTTCCGCAGCGGCGCCGGCGAGGTCCTCAGCAGGGACGCCTACCTGGCCGACTTCCGCCGCGTCCACGCGAGCGACATCCGCCTGCTTGCCAAGATCGAGCGTGGCCAGACCTTCCAGGAGCCAGGGTCTCCCAGCTGGGAAGCCTTTGCCGCCGGCGACTGGTCCGGGGCTCTGCGCCTGATGGAGGACGAGCGGGAATCGACCGCCGCCTACTTCCGGGACGCATCGGAGCGTGGACTGGTGTTCCGCAGGGTTCGTGTCGTCGAATTCCCCGTCTCTCCGTACCTGCAGTGGGAGATGAACGTGCTGCGGCTCAGGTCGGAGCTGGGCGAGCGAATCCATGTTCTGAACGCCGGAGAGATCGCCGACCTGGAGCGTGACGCAGAGGTACCCGAGGTGGTCATCCTCGGAGATTCGGTCATGTACGCCGTGATCTACGACGCCGACCAAAAGGGCGCAGGGGCACGCCGGTTCACCGACCGAGGCCAGGTCCGCAGGACGACCGAGGAATTCGAGGTCCTGTACGCCAGGGGCGAGGAGTTCTCGGATTTCTTCGACCGGGAGATCGCCCCGCTCGGGCCGCCGACCGTCCACCGTCCGTCGTCCGTCACCCACTGACGATGCGCATGCGACCTCGGCAGACCTCGGTAGACCTTGGCAGACATCGCATGCCTCGCGAACGAAGAAGCAAGCGTCATGGATAGGGAGCGTGCCTCATGACTCCGGAGCTGGCCGCACTCGCACAGAGCGCCGGCGTGACCCTCGTCGGCCTCATGGCGACCGACGCCTGGGAACGCACCAGGGACGGGGTCGTCGCCCTCTGGCAGCGAGCCCGGCCCGAGCGCGCCGACGCGGTGGCCGCCGAACTCGGCAACACCCGCGAGGACTTGGCCTCGCACGAGACCGCCGAGGGCGAACTCGCCGCCGAGTGGCAGGGCCGGATCCGGCGGCTGCTGATCGACCGGCCCGAGGTCGCGGTGGAGCTTCAGAGACTGCTCGACGAACTGACGCCCGATACCGGCCCCTCGGCGGTCCCCGTCTCCCAAAGTGCCACTGCCAGCGGGCACTCCAGGGTCTATCAGGCCGGCCGCGACCTGCACATCACCGACCGGTGAACGGATCGACCGAGGGACGGGCGGAAGACAACGGCCGGGTCTATCAGAGCCATGGGGATCAGCACATCACCGAGCACCACCATCACGGCTCCCCGGGCCACCCCCAGGGGTCCGCACCCGACTCCGTGAGGCGGCCGGCGGTCGGACGGGCTCCGGTGGTACTGCGCGACCGACTGGACCTGATGACGCGCCTGCGTACGGCGCTGGAGGACGGGGGCGCCGATCAGGTCTTCGTACTCCACGGCCTGGGCGGATGCGGCAAGACAGCCGTCGCCTCGGAGGTCTTTCGCATCGCGACGGCCGAAGGGGGCCGGGTCGGCCTCTGGGTGAACGCTCCCGACCTGGCCTCGTTGCGCGCGGGCATGCTCGCCGTAGCCGCCGATCGCGGCGCGAGCGAGGGCGAGCTCACCGCCGCCCGCAACGGGTTGCGCGCGGCCGCAGACCTCGTATGGGAGCGACTGGACCGGTCCGGCCAACCGTGGTTGCTGGTGATCGACAACGCCGATGACCCGGCCATCCTGCGCGAAGGCAACTGGCTGCGCACCAGCCCGGGCGGCATCACCCTGGTCACCACCCGGCAGGTCGCCTCCCACTGGTGGCCCGGGGCGACACTCCACCACGTCGGCGTGTTGCCCCGGGAGGACGCGGCCCAGGTGCTCTGCGATCTCGCACCGGAGAGTGGCACCCCGGAGGAAGCGGCGGAGGTCGCCGACCGGCTGGGCCGGCTGCCCCTGGCGCTCACCCTCGCGGGCGGCTATCTCGCCCACCAGGTGATCAGTCCATGGAGCATGGCGGAGTACGGACGTGCCCTGGAGCGGGGCAATGAGAATGAGGTGGATCCCATCGAACTCCTGGACCGAGGGGCCGCGTACAGCGGTGCAGATCCGTCCCGCCATCTCGCCAGCACCACCTGGGAACTGTCGCTGAACGCACTGCGCGCCCAAGGACTCCCGCAAGCCACAGCGCTGGTCCGGTTACTCGGTTGCTGGTCCCACGACCCGCTCCCCCTCCATCTGCTGACAGGACCGGGCATCGATGCGGTGCTGCCACGGGAGCGGGTGGAGTTGGCCCTCCGTGGCCTGCTCGACCACTCCCTCACCCGCCTGCTCCCCGGCCCGCCCCGCTGTCTGCGGACCCATGGGGTGCTGCTGGAGAGCATCGCCCGGGGCACCCCGGCCGATCAGCATGACGCACTGGTGAGCACGGCCGCAGAGCTGCTCATGGCCGTCCTGCCGGATGTGTCGCGCCCGTGGGCCCTCGAAGACCCGCCCCTCACTCCGTACGTACCGCACGCCCTGGCGTTGCTGCGCCGGGCGACCCAGTGGGCCGGGGTAGGCCGGGCCACCCTGACGCGCGTGCTGGAGTGCGCCTTGCGGCTGGCGGTCGCCCTCCACAGGGCCGGAGACTACGCGTCCGCCCTGTCGGTGGCCCAGGATGCCGTGGCACGCGGGACGCACGCGCTGGAGGCGGACCACCCCGCGGTTATCGCCATCCGCCAGCGTGCGGGGCGGTCCCTCTACCGGCTCGGGCGGTACGAGGAGGCGGAGGCGGCCCATCGTCTCGCCCTGGCGGACTGCACAGCCGTGTTCGGGGCGGATGCCGTCGAAACGCTGGAGAGCTGTATGGGGTTGTCCTCGGTGCTCGCCTGGGTTCACGATCGGAAGGATGAGGCGGCCGCACTGGTACGGCGTGCGGTCGACGGCCGGACCGCCGCGCTCGGCGCCGCCCATCCCTCGACGCTCATCGCACGGACCTACCTGCTGGAATTCACCGCAGGCCCGGAGCAGGATCCGGCCATCGGAACCGCGTTGCTGTCGGACTGCCACAGAGCGGTCGGCCCCGGCCACCCCCTCTCCCTGGACGCCGAGTTGAACTTCGGCTTCGCTTTGATCGCCGCCGGCCGGCAGGCCCGGGCCCTGCCTCACGTCCGTAACGCGGTCGCGGGTTTCGGGCACGCGTACGGACTCGACCATCCGAAGACCCTCGCCGCCCGTTCCCTGGAGCAGAGTTCTCGGGGAGCTCGGCCGGATCGAGGAGGCGGTGGCACACGCGCGACTGGTCGCGGACGCGCGGACGCACGTACTGGGGGCCGAACACCCCTGGACTCGGTGGTCGCTGGAACGCCTCGGGGAGTGGCAGCACGCCCGGGAGGTACAGATGTCAGGCGATGCGAGCCCGGCGGAGTAGAGCGGCACGGTGCGGGGTGGGCCGCTGTCAGGAGCCCAACGGCGTGCACGCCTTGGCCACGGGCTCCCTCACCCGCACGTCCAGCGCCAGGTTCAGCTCGTCCACGAGGTCGATGGCGTCGTCCACTTCCAGGCGGAGGTACGCCGGACCCTGCGCGCCGCCGTTGAAGGTGATCAGCAGCGGCAGGTCGAAGTACGTGTCCTGCCTCTGTACGTCGATGACGCGCATGACGGGGCGGTCGGGGATGCGCTCGGCCCGCCAGCTGCACTCGGGGTCGTACTTCGGTAGTGCGCTCATGGCTCTCACCTTCCGTGAAGACTTCGGATCTTTCTGTCACGAGCATCGGCGTTGCTGGCTACGCTCGGAAGGGGGTCTCTGTAGCCCTATCCCTCCAGGACACAGGGGAGTTGGAATGCCCAAACGCGCGTCCGATTCGGGCGGAGAGGCGTCCGCGCGCAAGATGCTGCACGAGACGCTGAGGCGGCTGCGGGACCGGTCCGGGCTGACGCTGGAGGAGCTGCACGACGAGACGACGTACGACCGGTCGTACCTGCACAAGCTGGAGACGGGGGCGCGCCTGGGCTCTCTGGAGGTCATGGCGGCACTCGACAAGGTCTACGGCACGGGCGAGCAGTTGCAGCAGCTCTGGGAGCTGGCCCGGGACGACGCCTTCGGCAGCCGGTACCAGCGGTTCATGCGGCTGGAGCGGGAAGCGACGGTTCAGTACAAGTACGCGAGCAGCACCATTCCGGGACTGCTCCAGACGAAGGCGTACGCGACGGAGGTACTGGAGCAGGCGCGCCCCCGGGAAGCGGCGGCGCTGCAAGAGGATGTCGACGCCCGTATGAGTCGTCAGTCCATCCTGGAGGGTGAGGACGCCCCGTACTTCCGCGCGCTGCTCGACGAAGCGGTGTTCCGCCGGGCGGCTTCCCAGCCCGCCGTCTGGCTGGAACAGTTGGAGGCCCTGTTGGAGTGGCAGAAGCGGCCGAACGTGACGCTTCAATTGCTGCCGTTCTCGGCAGGGCTGCACGATTTGATGGGTGGTTCACTGACCGTCCTGTGGCTGGCCAACGGCAAGGCGGTGGCCTACCTGGAGGGCAGCAAGTCCGGGGAACTGGTTGAGGACTCAGGCCGCGTCGAGGAGCTGCGGTTGTCCTACGATTTGCAGCGAGACAAGGCGCTCTCTCCGGAGCAGACAACCGAGTTCATCCAGCAGTTGGTCAAGGAGATCCGATCATGCCTTCCCGCCGAGCCGACCTGACTTCCGCGAGCTGGCGGAAGTCCTCGTACAGCAACTCCGACGGCGGCGACTGCGTCGAGGTGTCCGACGACCTTCCGGGCGTTGTCCCGGTGCGCGACTCGAAGCAGCCGGAAGGGCCGGCCGTCGTCTTCGGTACCACCGCCTGGACGGCGTTCGTCAACGACGTCCGCTGAGCACCGCCGCCACTCCGAAGGCCCCGAGAGGTACGTGAGTTCCCGTGGTCCCCGCGTGGGCGGGGGTGGTCCATGCTTCGAAGGCGTCGCAGGCGTTCACTTCTCATGGTCCCGTGCGGGGCTGGTCCCGAGGCCGCCAAGTTCAAGGCGGAGTTTACGATCTGCCCTCGCGCGTGCGGGGATGCTCCCATCTGGTTCTGCGCAAGATGCTGGAGCTGGTGTGGTCCCCGCGCGCGGGGGTGGCCCCCTGTTCGGCATCATCGCCGTGGTCGGGGCTCTGTGTTCCCCGCGTGGGTGCGGGGGTGGTCCCGGGATGAACTTGACGCGCCGCCAGAGCCCGTCGCGATCCCCGCGCAAGCGGGGATGGCCCCATCGCGTCGACCTCGCTGAGTCGCCGGCTGGCCCACCGGCCGAGGAACAGCGCAGCTGTCCCGCCGGGTCGACTAGGCCGTGCCCCCTGAAATGATGAGACGGACCGGCCGTCCATAGCGGCAGGTGGCCGCGGTGAGGCCCGTCACCCCGCCCACCGCCCCGTAAGAAACGCCAGGGCCACCAGCGCACTCACCGGCACCGTCACGCACAGGTACACCGTCCTGAACCACGGGCGGCGCAGGCTCAGGGCCGCCAGGCCGATCCACAGGGGCCACCACAGCAGCGTGGCGCGGGGGATGGACACGTACCAGTACGACGTTCCCAGCGCCCACAGGCTCAGCGCGACGTACACCGCCTCCGGCCAGCGGCGACGCCGTACCAGCAGCGCGACCAGGGCCAGGCCCACCAGCATCGCCGCCAACTCCGCCTGGAACATCGCCGCGTAGCCGGTCGTGTGTACGCCTTCGAACGCCGCGTTCCACGTGTTGCTCCACGCCTCCCACGGGGCGTGGAAGTCCCGGTACCAGCCCCGCTCCTGTGCGTGCTTCCACGCCATCCAGTCGCCCGTGTGGGCGTGCAGAAACCAGCTGTACGCCAGTGGCGGCAGCGCGGGCAGTGCCAGCCAGGGCGCCCCGCGCCAGCCTTTGCCCGACCAGGCCGAGAGCACGAACAGCACCGCGATCGCAGCCGCCAGGAACAGGCCGCTCACGCGCACCGTCGTCGCCAGGGCCGTCAGCGTGCACGCCAGCGCCCAACGGTGGCGCTGGGCGGCCAGCCAGGCCGGGAGCGCGAACGCCAGGAACAGCGCCTCCGTGTAGCCGACCGCCAGGAAGACCGCGCACGGGGAGAGCAGGAAGAACAGGGCCGTGCGCCGGCCGTCGGTGTCCTCGGGTACGTATGAGCGGGCTATGCGGGACAGCGCCAGTACGGCCACGGCTCCCGCTGCCAGTGAGATCAGCAGGCCCGCCGCCGTCCAGCTCGGGACGATGACGTGCACCGCCCGGAGGAGCAGCGGGAATCCGGGGAAGAACGCCTCCCTGTTGTCCCAACCATCCATCCATGGGCCTGTGTCGGCCGGGAAGTAGCCGTCGCGCGCTATGTGGAGGTAGTGGTTCGCGTCCCACTGCTGGAACGGTGCGAGGACTGGACCTGCCTCCCGTATGTCCGAGCCCCGGGGGAAGAGCCAGCGGGCGCCGTGGGCCGTG
Source organism: Streptomyces cyaneofuscatus (assembly GCF_033109485.1). NCBI lineage: Bacteria > Bacillati > Actinomycetota > Actinomycetes > Kitasatosporales > Streptomycetaceae > Streptomyces > Streptomyces cyaneofuscatus. Next base: position 3,578,995 of record NZ_CP137002.1, read on the forward strand.
ATCCACACGGATATTCGGGTCAGCAGGTAGAGCCAGAGCACCCGGCGGTCGGCGGGGCTCAGCCAGGCGACCGCCCGGTCGAATCCTGCCGCGCGAAGCGCGCGTGGCGCAGGCCGGGGGTGGTGCGGTACGGGCTTCTCGGCCGGCCGGAACTCATGCGTTACGGGCCGGGGCTCGGGGCCCCTCGGCCGTGGCGGGGCAGGCCTGAGCCCCGGGGGCAACGTAGACACTCAAGCACCTTTCGGGCACGTCTGGGCGTGCGAGATCGCCCGGTGGAGACGCCGGGGCATGGGAGGGCAGGGCGAGGGCGCGGAGTCAGCCGCCCGCCATCACGGCATCGACGTCGCCCCCAGCGTCGATGTAGACGTTGATGTCGATGTCGATGTCGACGAAGCACTCGTCGGCGCCTCCGTCGTCGGCGGGCCCCCCGGAGCGGTCGTCCCCGTGACGGCACCCTCCGACCCCGGCACCGTATTGCTCGGCGTGGGCGGCTCCGTCGGCGTCCCCGCAGGGGGCGGCGGTGCCGGGGACGGGTAGCTGGGGGACGGGCTCGTCGCCGGAGGTGCGGGCTTCGGTGTGACCGGGAGCAGGCCGATCGCCGCCGCGCCGCCCCCGCCGATGACCAGGCACACCCCCACCGCGACCGCGGCCATCCGGCGCCGCTGGGCCCGCATGCCCCGTTCGGTGATGTACGTGGCCGGCTCCGGGACCACGCGGCCCTGCCCGAAGTCCCCGGCCTGCCGGAACAGGGACCGCAACGGATCCTGCGAGCCCCGGGACGCCTCCGGGCCCGACCGGTCCCGTGGTTCAGACATCAGGAGCCTCCTCCATGCGGGGGTCCTGCAGACGGTGGGCGAGCGCCGCCCGTCCGCGGACCAGATGCGTCTTGATCGTGCTGGCGGAAAGCCCGGTCTCCCCGGCGATCTGCTCCACCGTGAGGTCGCACAGGTAGTGCAGGGTCAACGTCCGCCGCTGCTGGGCGGGCAGCTCCCGGAGCGCGTCGACCAGCACCACGTGGTCCGGGTCCGGCGGCGCGACGTGTTCCGCCGCACCGCTCCCCCGGCCCCACGCGTCCGCCGAACGCCGCCGGAAGCGCCAGCGGCTCACCGCCAGGCGCCACGCGACCGTACGGATCCACGCCTCGGGCTGCCCGTCCCGCTCCAGCCGGCCGCGCCGGACCCACGCCTTGACGAAGGCCTCCTGCACGACGTCCTGCGCCTCCTGGAGGTCCCCCGTCATCACGTACAGCTGGCCTGTGAGACGCGCGACCGCCTGGGCGTAGAACTCTTCGAACTCCTCGACGGTCAAAAGTTGCTCCCGGATCTTTCGCTTCACCGGGTATACGCCTGCCGCCGGGCATCCGGTCTACAGCCCCGGCGGTCCATCGGAGTGATCGTCGTCACGTGACCCGGCACGGACTGCATCGAGGGCCGGCGGCCATCGCCGTCAGCCGGTCACACCGGGTGCGGCAGATCCATGAGCGCGAGCCGGGCGGGGTCGATCAGTGCGGTGATCCCGGTGATACGGCCGTCGGCGACGGTGAAGGCGAGGAGGGAGAGCGGGGTGCCGTCCTCGCTCCAGGAGATGACGCCTGGCCGTCCGTTCACGGTCACCGTGTGTCCTCGTGCCGCGCTGCCGGCCACCCTGGCGCGGGTGGCGACTTCGGTGGCCCCGAGCGTCACGAACCGGCCGTTCGGGGAGTGGACGGTGAACTTCACCTCAGGGTGGAGCACCTGCAGCAGCTGCTCGAACCGGCCGTCCCGTGCGGCGGCCAAGAAGGCTTGCACGACCTCGCGTTGCCGCCGCCGGGCGCTCGCCGGGTGCTGGGCGGCCCGGACCTTCCTGCGCGCGCGGCTGGTGAGCATCTTGGTCGCGTCGGCGGACTTGCCGAGGATCGCGCCTGTCTCCCCGTGAGGTACGGCGAACACATCGTGCAGGACGAACGCCAGCCGTTCGTCCGGGCGCAGCGAGTCGAGGACCGTGAGGAGTGCGAGGCCGATCGAGTCCCCGAGCGCCACGAGGTCTTCCGGATCCGGGTTCCTGTCGATCGTCACGGCCAGATCGGCCAGATCGATGAAATCGATGAAATCGCCCTGGCGGGCCAGGTCGGTCAGCCGGTCGTCAAGAGGCACCGTCCGGCGCGTGCGGCCCGAGCGCAGGAGATCGAGGCTGATGCGGCCGACCACGGTGGTCAGCCAGCCGCCGAGATTGTCGATGGCCCCGGCATCCTGCCGGGACAGCCGCAGCCACGCCTCCTGGACCGCGTCGTCCGCGTCGGCGTGCGAGCCGAGCACACGGTAGGCGACCGCGGTGAGCCGGGCGCGGTGCTCCTCGAAGGCCTCGGTGATCGGATCCGCCGGGTGGGCGCCGGACATGGTGTTACCTCCCTGGAAGCTGCTCCGTCATAGGGGTGACGGGCACCAGCCCCGCAACGTAACCCTGGCCGAAGGAGAGCCCCGCCATGCAGAACCGACTGAAGAACAAGAACACCGGCAGCCCCGATGTGTGGAAGGGGATCGGGCACCTCCAGAAGGCGATCACCGCCGGGGGCGTAGACCCCCGGCTGCTCGCCTTGGTCCACCTGCGCGCCAGCCAGATCAACGGCTGCTCGCCGTGCGTCTACGCCAGTGTCGCCGGAGGGAAGAAGGCCGGTGAGACCGACGAGCGGCTGCACAACGTGGCGGCGTGGCGCGAGGCGCCGTTCTACACCGATGCGGAACGCGCGGCTCTGGCGCTGACCGAGGCCGCCACCCGGCTGCAGGACGGTGCCGAGGGAGTGACCGACGCGATCTGGGAGGAAGCCAACGCCCATTTCACCGAGGAGCAGATCGGCGCGATCAACCTGGAGATCGCGCTGACCAACTTCTTCAACCGGATCAACCGCACCATCAAGGAACCGGCCGGACAGACCTGGGGCTGAAGCCGACCCGCCGCCCGGCCCCGCCCGGATCCGGCCGGCTTTTCCCGGAGCTCAAGCCGCGAGATCCGAGCGTTCTTTACGGTGATGGGGTGGATGGGTCACTTTTCCCACCCACCCACCCTGCGACTGAAGTTGACCGTTTGCGACCGACTTGCCACGCACGGTCACCTCGATTTAGCGTGCGGAGCACGAGACCGGAAAAAGCGACCCCTGCTGGTGCTGACAACACCGAACAGGGGTCTGACCAACGAAGATCGAACTACCCTAAGGCGATCCCCATGGCTGCCAGCCACCCTAATACCGCCTCCTGCCCGCCGCACGAGGCCCCGCCCACGCACCCACCCACGCACCCGCCCGCGACCCCGCACCCGATGGCCAAACCCGGCTACGGCAAGCGCTCCGCACCCGGCGAACGACCGCGCGGCGAACGCGACTTCGCCCACCTGCTCCCCCGTGACGCCGCCGTCGCCGCGTACATCGACCGGCTGCCCGACGGCTCCGACATCTCCGTGAAGACGCTGGCCAAGCACCTCCCGTACGGGCAGTGCGCGCTGAGCACCACCCTCAACCGGCTCCAGGACGCCGGGCATCTGCGGCGCGGCAGCGAGTGCGTGATCACCGACGAGGTGATGTTCTGGGTGACCCGGACCTTCTTCTCCCGCACCGCACGCGAGCACGAGTGGTGGAACGCCTACATCCGGGGCGACGTCCCGCCGGACCGGCCCCAACGGCCCACCCGCTCCCGGGCGTTCATCCTGCTCGCCGCCCTCGGCCGTACGGCTCCGGCGCTGTCCCTCTCCGCCGCCGACTGCGTACGGCTGGAACCACAGGTCAGCGAGTGGTTGGCGCGGGGTGCGACGGAGGCCGAACTGCTCCACGCCCTCACCGCGGGCCTCCCGTCCCCCGTCCACTGCGCCGCCCGCCTCGTCGAGCGCCGCCTGACCGACAAGCTGCCGCCGGAGCGGGTCCTGCCAGGGCCCCGGACCGTTCTCCGCACCCTGGAGTGCGGGGAGTGCGGAGTCCCGGGCAGCCCGGAGGCGCTCCTCGGGGGCCTCTGCCGACCGTGCCGGGGGCCATCCCCGGAGCCCCCGATCGGCCCGCCGGGAGCCGTGCAGCCGCCTGGGGTACGGGAGCGGATGAGCGCGGTCCGGGCGGGGCTGGTTCCCCGATCCGAGAGGACATACCGATGACCGTGCAGCTCATCCGCAGATTCGGCAGGGCACGATGGAGGGGAGGAGGCGACGCCATGACCCCCAGCACCGCCGATCACGCACCGCGCGCCCAGATGTCCGTCGAGGAGTTCGAGCAGCTCGCTCGGACGTCACCCGAGACCGTGACGCTTGAGCTCATCAACGGAAAGCTAGAGGTCAAGCCCGTGCCGGACGGGGATCACGACGAGATCATCATGTGGGTCGCGATGCAGTGCATGCAGCAGCAGCCGGAGCTGCGGCTGTACCGCGAGCGCGGGCTGCGGATCGGGGGATACCGCAATGGCCGTGCCCGACCGGACGGCACCCTCGCCCGAGCGGGCCGGTTCGCCGGCGACGGCGAGTGGTCGAGTCCGGACCACATCCTCATGACCGTCGAAGTCACCTCACACGATCACGACACCGACAGGCGCGACCGTACGGAGAAACGCGACGCGTACGCCGCCGCAAGCATCCCGGTCTATCTCCTCATCGACCGCGACCACGACACTCTCGTCGTGTACAGCGAGCCGGAAAAGGGCCGCTACCGGCGGCGGACGACATACGGGTACGGCGATACGGTGCCTCTTCCCGACCCGGTCGACATCACCCTGGAGAGCGAGGAGCTCAAGAACTACGCCCGCTGACCGCTCACCGCACCTTCTCCTCCACCTCCGCCGCCAGCTGCGTCGTCGCCAGCTCCCGGTACAGGTCGTCCGACGCGATCAGCTCCTCGTGCGTACCCGCCGTGCGGACGCGGCCCTCCTCCAGGACCACGATGCGGTCGGCGTGGCGGACGGTGGACAGGCGGTGGGCGATGACCAACACCGTTGTCTGCTGGGCCAGTTCGAGGATGACGTCGCGCAGCGCCTGCTCGTTGACCGCGTCCAGTTGCGAGGTCACCTCGTCGAGGAGAAGCAGGCGGGGGCGGCGCAGCAGGGCGCGGGCGATGGCGATGCGCTGGCGTTCGCCGCCGGAGAGGGTGACGCCGCGGTGCCCGACCGCCGTGTCCAGGCCGTCGGGCAGGCGGGCTACCAGGGCGTCCAGGCGGGTCCGGGCCACCGCGGCCGCCAGCCGGGCCTCCGGGGCGTCGGGGGCCGCGAAGAGCAGGTTCTCCCTCAGCGTCCCGGCCAGGACGGGGGCGTCCTGCTCCACGTACGCGAGCGAGGCCCGCAGCTCCGTCAGCGGCCAGTCCCGGATGTCCCGGCCGTCCACGGTGATCGTGCCGCCGTCGTGGTCGTAGAACCGTTCCAGCAGGCTGAACACCGTCGACTTCCCCGCCCCCGAGGGGCCCACCAGCGCCACCATCCCGCCGGCCGGGACCTCGAACGTGACGCCCTTGTGGGCGGGGGCGCGCTCGTCCCCGTACCCGAAGGTCACGTCCTGGAAGGTGACCCGCAGCGGGCCGCCGCCTTCCTCCTTCAACCCGCCGAAGTCCTCGGCCGGTTCGCCCGGCAGTGACTCCACCTCGTCGATCCTGCGTACGGCGGCCAACCCGCTCTGCAGGCCAGTCCAGCCCTCGACCAGGCCGCCGATCGGGCCCATCAGGTAGAAGAGGTAGAGCAGGAACGCGATCAGGGAGGAGATGTCGAGCGAGCCTGACGCCACCCGGGCCCCGCCCACTCCCAGCACGGCCAGGAAGGCCAGTTGGATCGACATCATCATCGTGACGTCGGAGACCGAGGACCACTTCGCCACCGAGACGCCCCGGTCGTGCGCGTGCCGTGCCGCCTCCGCGACCGCCGCCGTCTCGCGCTCCTCGGCGCCGCTCGCCTTGACCGTACGGAACGCCTGGAGCACCCGGTCCAGCGCCGCGCCCATCGCTCCCACCGACTCCTGTGCGCGGAGCTGCGCGCGCTGAATGCGCGGCATGAGCAGAGCAGTTACGGCTCCGATACCGACGATCACCACCAGCGTCACGCCCAGCAGCGCGACGTCCATGTACGCCATGAACGCGACCGTTCCCAGCAGCATCAGCACGCTGTTGAACGACTCGACCAGGCCGCTGGAGAGGACCGTTCGGAGGAGGGTCGTGTCGCTGGTGACGCGGGACTGGAGGTCGCCGGGGGTCAGACGGTCCACCGCCGGGACCTTCAACCGCATGATGCGACCAACGAGTTGGTCGCGGGCGCGGAGGACGACGCCCTCTCCCGTACGGGCCATGAGGTAACGGCCGTACGCGGAGAGGCAGGCGCCCGCGAGGACCAGTGCGGTGAGCGCGATGAGCGGGGTCACCGGTGAGCGGTCGGCGGCGAACGCGTCCACCGCGTACTTCGCCATCAGCGGCATCGCCAGGCCGGCCGCGGAACCGGTGAGGGAGAGCAGGCCCGCGCGGATGAGTACGCCTCGGTGGGGGCGGACCCGGGTCAGGAGGAGGCGGAGGGGTGACGGGCCGGGCGTGGTCGCTTCGGAGGGCGGTCCGCTCCCCACAGGCACCCCAGGTGTACCGGACACTCCAGGCCCCTCAGGGCGCCTGTCCGCCCCCGTCGTCGTCCCCGCCACCGCGCTCACCCGGAACCCCCTCGCGTACCGTCACCACCATCAAAGGACGCAGATCGGCCGACTCCGCCTGCTCGCCGACCGTGCGGCCCTCCGCCTCCACCCAAGCATGCGGCGAGAATGGCGGTGCAGTCCGGACCCCCGCGCACCAGTCGGGCCAGCTCCCCGACATCCGGCACGCCAGCGCGATGGCCACCGAACGGGGCAGGCAGCCGTAACGGCCCGCGCAGCGGCGGCTGGTGGCGGTGACCGCCTCGTACATCTCCAGCGTCTCTTCGTACGTCGCCGGGCGCGCACCCTTGGCGCAGCGGGTCAGCACCCGGCGTAGGCGGCCCGGTTTGAAGCGGGCCAGGACGAACGCGGCGGCGATCGCGGCGCGCAGCCGTACGCCTCCCGGCCCGGCGCCCCGCCGCGGCATCGTCATCTCGGTGGTCATGGGCGCAGGATCTTCGCCTCGACGAGCTGACGGGTCAGCTGGGCGACGTCCGACTCCGCCTCGGCGCGCTCCACGTCGAACTCGGCCACGATGCGTTCGACGGCCACCTCGGGGGCCTGCCCGGCGGCGAGCGTCTCCACGACGATGACGCTCGTGTCGTTCAACTGCCAGTAGCTGCCGTCCTTTTCGTCGAGGAGCACACCTCCGTACTCGGTCGTCGTGACGGCTATGCCTTTTCTGAGCTTCATCGCGATGCCTCGCTGGTCGTGGGGGTCCGGTCGGGTGGGGTCCAGGCGTTCTCGGCCGTACGCAGCCAGGTCTCCCCGGCCACCGTGGAGCTGATGGAGTGCTCGACCAGGACCGGCGAGAAAGGTTCGGCGGCCAGTCGGAGGAGGTGGCGGGCGTCCACCAGGCCGTGGTCGGCCAGGCGTGAGTCCGTCCACAAGTCGGCCAGGTCCGGGGCGTGTGCGCGGAGTCCCTGGTGTTCGTCGGAGGACATGTGGTCCTTCGTCGTACGGGCCAGCAGCGCGTCCGGCACCACCCCGCGCATCGCCTCGACGAGCAGCGGCTTGTAGCGCCACGGGCTGATCCGCTCCGCCAGGCGTACGGCGAGGGTCGCCTCCAGGACCCGGTCGTCGTAGAAGGGCGCGGCGACCGGCAGCCCGATCGTCATGCCGATGTCCTCCATCGCCTGGAAGTGGCGTGCCCCCATCCGTACCGCGTCGATGTCCACATGCCGCCCCCGCCACAGGTCGATCGGCTCGGCCTGCCCGGCGGCCGCCCGGAACTCCCCGGTGATCAGGGCGTTCGCGTGGTCCGTGAACCACGGGCGCAAGGACTGGCGCACGCCCCAGGAGAGGAGCGGGGTGCGGGTGACCGGCTGGGGTTCGGTGGTGACCGCGCCCGCGAGCCAGCGGGGGAAGCTGGAGCGGTCCAGCAGGGCCTTCAGGGTGGGGAGGAGGGGCCAGCCGAGCTGGTGGCGCAGGCCGCTGAGGTGGTTCCAGGCGGTGAGCGGGTTGCCGTGGAAGAGGTCCTGGTAGGCGTGGGGCAGGCCGAGGAAGAGTTCGTCGCCGCCGTAGCCGGTGAGGTGGTAGCGGGAGCCGGTGGCGCGGGCGCGGCTGAGGAGCAGGTGCGCGCGGGCGCGGCCGGGGGCCACGGGGAGCGGTTCGTCGTTGAGCTCGGCGGAGGTGGCGGCCAAGTCGGCGTAGAAGTAGGGGGCTTGGTCGGCGGGGATGATGTGGTGGGCCAGGGCGGGGGTGTCCGTATGCCCGCCGCGTGCCGCCTCCACCGCCCGCCGCGCCCACGTCTCGTCCTCGCTGTAACGGTCTCGGGCCGCCACGGTGAGCAGCGACAGCTCCGCCGGGGCGGTCGCGCGGGCGGCGAAGGTGAGGGTGGTGGAGTCCAGGCCGCCGGAGAGCTCGCAGCTGATCCGGTCCAGGCCGCCGATATGCGCTCGTACGGAGGCGGCGACGGCGTCCCCGAGTCTTCGGGCGCCCTCCGCCAGGGAGAGTTCCGGCGGCGGGGGCTCCCACCAGCGGTACTCACGAGGGCCGGGGGCGGCGGCCGTGCCCGGTGCTGCGGCGGGCAGGGCCAGTCCGTACCCGGCCCCGGTCTCGTGCACGCCCCGCCACAGGACGCGCCGGCTCAGGGGGTGCGGCAGGAAGTCCAGCATGCGCAGGGCGAGCGCGCCGTCGTCCAGGGGTGCGCCGGTCAGGTGCGCGAGGACGGCCGGGCGGTCGGAGGCGATGGTTCCGGCCTCGGCGTGCCGGGCGTGGTAGATCCGGCGCAGGCCGGAGGCGGTGCCCCGGATCCAGGTCGCACCGGAGAGGTGCGCGATGACGTGGTGGAGGCCGGGGAGCCGGGCGAGGCGGCGTTCCAGCCCGGCCCGGTCGCGGGCGCCCTCCAGGAGGCCGGCGAGCACGGCCTCGGGGACCTGGTCGGGGCCGATGAGCACGAGGGCGTCGTCGCCCCGGCGGAGGTGGCTGACCTTGCGGACCAGGGGGCGGGCGACGACCCAGGGGCGGCCGGAGGGGTGGGCGACGGTGACGGTGCCGCCCGCCCCTCCTGCGGTCCGGGTGGTGTCCGGTACGGGAAGCTGCCCGGCCACCGCGTGGCCCGCCACGCTGTCCGGCAGGACGACTAAGTAGTCACGCAGCAGGCCGGGCATCTTCACCTTTCGGAAGTTCTCACACCGTGCACAGGGAGCCGGTCGGCGGATCAGATGATGCGCCGGACCCAGTACTCCTTGTACGAGCCGTAGAAGTAACCGGCGGTCTTCTTCGAAAAGTCGCCCTGCTTGAACAGCGACGGCTTCACGTAAGCCTTCTTCTGCTGCTTCATGACACCTTCCCTTCTGTGCGGTTGACGACCGTTATGCCCAACTGACGTCTGCATAACTGGAGTTATTTATGCGACAGGTGTTCACCAGGTGAACACCAGGGCCATCATGTCCCGCCGCCGGGCCGGTACGCGTGATTCCGGTCCACCGGGTGAAGTTGGCCGGATGGCGCGAGCGAAGAGGGCGGGCGCCGCGGCCCTCGGCCGTACCGCAGGGCACCGACCGGTCGGCATGTGCAGTCGCACACCGACGCGGCACGCAGGAGCAGTGGACTGGACCAATGGCTGTACGCGGCGACCGGCCCGGGCAGTGAGCTGCCAGGAGATCGAACCGGCGGCGGCGGAACGAGGAGACCAGGCCGTACGCCCGCTCCTGGGTTCCGTAGCGGCCCTATCCCACCGGCAGCGCGTGCGCCACCGGGATCACCGAAATCGATCGAACACGCGTTGCCGTACAGGACCGGACACGGCAAGTAGCCATTCGGCCATGCCCGACCGCTCGTTCGGGTCCATCAGGGCCTCTCGGCCTCCCTCGACGCCCCCGCCGGCGCCTCTCAACGCCCCCGCCGGCGCCCCTCAGCGGCCCCGACGCCCCGCCTCGCGGATCCGGTAGCCGCCCCAGGCCGCCGTTCCGGCGCCCAGCAGCAGCGGGATCATGCCGTAGCCGACGACCGTCGACGAGTGGGCGAACCACCGTCCACCGCCGGACACCTGCGTCGCGGTGATCGTCTCGGGGTCGTTCCTTCCGTCGTGGTCCGCGAAGAGGATCCGGGTGCGCTCGATCCTGGCCGACTCGGGCATGCCGTCCACATGGACGCGCAGAGCCTCGTCGGCGACCCGCTTGCGCTCCGCCTCGTTGGCGCGCTGCTGGGCGGGGGTCTCGCCGAAGCAGTGCCAGACCGTCTGCCCCTTCTCCGTACGCGTGTCCCGGCAGTCGATCCGGCCGAAGGTCTCCACCCGCATGCCGAGCAGGCCGGAGAGGCCCGTGCCGGTCACCACGATGAACAGCCCCGCCACGAACAGCACGGCCCCGCCCACGACGAGCGAGGCCCCCTTGAGCCGCCCTCCGCCCCTTCTCCCCGCAGCGCTCACGCTCATGCCCGCCCCGCCCCCGTATCCGTACGACCGCCCTCGCGGTGGCCACGACCGCCCCCGCAGTGTCCCCGCACACCCCGGACACGCCACAGGGGCGGCACCTCCGTGACGGAGGTGCCGCCCCTGTGGGACGTGCGGGGAGCTTCGACCGGTTCCGAAGGAGCCGATCAGAAGTCCATGTCACCGCCCGGCATGCCACCCGGGGCGGCCGCGCCGGCCTTCTCGGGCTTGTCGGCGATGACGGCCTCGGTGGTGAGGAACAGCGCGGCGATGGAGGCGGCGTTCTGCAGAGCGGAACGCGTGACCTTCGCCGGGTCGATGATGCCCTCGGCGATCATGTCCACGTACTCGCCGGACGCGGCGTTGAGGCCGTGACCGATCGGCAGGTTGCGGACCTTCTCGACGACGACGCCACCCTCGAGACCACCGTTGACGGCGATCTGCTTGAGCGGGGCCTCCAGCGCGAGCTTCACGGCGTTGGCGCCGGTCGCCTCGTCGCCCGTGAGGTCGAGCTTGTCGAAGACGGCCGAGGCCTGGAGCAGAGCCACGCCACCACCGGCGACGATGCCCTCCTCGACGGCGGCCTTGGCGTTGCGCACCGCGTCCTCGATGCGGTGCTTGCGCTCCTTGAGCTCCACCTCGGTGGCGGCGCCGGCCTTGATGACGGCCACGCCGCCGGCCAGCTTCGCGAGGCGCTCCTGGAGCTTCTCGCGGTCGTAGTCCGAGTCGGAGTTCTCGATCTCGGCGCGGATCTGCTTGACGCGACCCTGCACCTGCTCGCTGTCACCGGCACCGTCGACGATCGTGGTCTCGTCCTTGGTGATGACGACCTTGCGGGCGCGGCCGAGCAGGTCCAGGCCGGCGTTCTCCAGCTTGAGACCGACCTCCTCGGAGATCACGGTGCCACCGGTGAGGATGGCGATGTCCGCGAGCATGGCCTTGCGGCGGTCGCCGAAGCCCGGGGCCTTGACGGCGACGGACTTGAACGTGCCCTTGATCTTGTTGACGACCAGGGTGGAGAGCGCCTCGCCCTCGACATCCTCGGCGATGATCAGCAGGGGCTTGCCCGACTGCATGACCTTCTCCAGCAGCGGGATCAGGTCCTTGACGCTGGCGATCTTCGAGTTGACGATCAGGATGTACGGGTCGTCGAGCGACGCCTCCATACGCTCCATGTCGGTCGCGAAGTAGGCCGAGATGTAGCCCTTGTCGAAGCGCATACCCTCGGTGAGCTCAAGCTCCAGACCGAAGGTCTGGGACTCCTCGACGGTGATGACGCCTTCCTTGCCGACCTTGTCCATCGCCTCGGCGATCTTGGCGCCGATCTCGGTGTCGGCGGCGGAGATGGAGGCGGTCGAAGCGATCTGCTCCTTGGTCTCCACGTCCTTGGCCTGCTCCAGCAGAGCGGCGGAGACGGCCTCGACGGCCTTCTCGATGCCCCGCTTGAGGGCCATCGGGTTGGCGCCCGCGGCGACGTTGCGCAGACCCTCGCGGACGAGAGCCTGGGCGAGAACGGTGGCGGTGGTCGTACCGTCGCCGGCGACGTCGTCCGTCTTCTTGGCGACCTCCTTGACCAGCTCCGCACCGATCTTCTCGTACGGGTCCTCGAGCTCGATCTCCTTGGCGATGGAAACACCATCGTTGGTGATCGTGGGCGCGCCCCACTTCTTCTCGAGGACGACGTTACGGCCCTTGGGGCCGAGGGTGACCTTGACGGCGTCGGCGAGCTGGTTCATCCCGCGCTCGAGACCGCGCCGTGCCTCCTCGTCGAACGCGATGATCTTGGCCATGTGAAGTGGTCCTCCCGGACAGGGGTGGATTCTCCGGACCGAGAGGCGCCCGCGACGGACGGCCTGCGTGCGTGGTGGTTCCTTGCCCCACCGCGCCTGCGGGCCTCACCGGCCCGGTCCAAGTTTCTGTCACTCTCACCTGGAGAGTGCTAACGCCAATGATTAGCACTCGACCCCCGAGAGTGCAAGCGCCTCAGGCCAGGGCCCGCCATGTGGTCAGGCCGCCCGTCCGGCCATCCGTCCGCCCGGTCCCGGCGCGCACGAAGGGCCCGATCCCCTGGATCACTCCGGGGTCGGGCCCTGCGTGCGTGAGTAGTGGTGATGCCGGACGGCCGCGCCGGACTCAGCCGACAGCGAGCTTGACCATGTCGGCCTGGGGCCCCTTCTGGCCCTGCGAGATCTCGAATTCAACTCGCTGACCCTCTTCGAGGGTGCGGTACCCGTCCATCTGGATCGCGCTGTAGTGGACGAAAACATCCGCACCACCGTCGACCGCGATGAAGCCGTACCCCTTCTCCGCGTTGAACCACTTGACGGTGCCCTGAGCCATGCCTAACTCCCCTATAACTGGCCCTTGCACGGGACCGCACTTCGCGGCCCCGGGTCGGAACTCACCCTCCGACAGGAGAGGGTGCGCGGCGCCGCAGCGCGTCGACCGCGGCCGAATGTATCCGCCCAACTGCCCTCTGCAACAGGTCAATCGGACGAGAATTCTGGGCACAGGCGAACGCCCGAATATGCGGGATTGCTGAAATTTACGGGCAAGTCGGGCCAGGCAAAGGCCACTTATGCCTCAAGGGGTTCACGTACTTTGGCTGCTTCTTATCGGGGCCGGGCGCATTCTCATATGCGGGCGGCACACGCAGCGAAGGGGGCTTCCCCAACTCTACCGTGCTCAACCATGCAGAATTGCCCCCTCCGCTTTGTGTGGCGGAGGGGGCAACTGTTGTTCAGCCGAGGGCGGTCGGCGGTTCAGCCGGGGGTCGTCGGATCAGCCGGGGTCGTCGGATCAGCAGCCGCCGGCCACGGCCGGGATGATCGAGATGCCGGCGCCGTCGGGCGTGGCCGCGTCGAGCCCGCCCTCGAAGCGCACGTCGTCGTCGTTGACGTACACGTTGACGAAGCGGCGCAGCTTGCCCTGGTCGTCCAGGACGCGGGCGGCGATGCCCGGGTGGTCCTTCTCCAGGGAGTCGATGACCTCGGAGAGCTTCGCGCCCTCCGCCGTGACCTCGGCCTGGCCGCCCGTGTACGTACGGAGGATGGTGGGGATGCGGACCTTGACGCTCATGGTGGTGCCCTTCTTCCTTCGTTCTGGGGTCAGGCGGAGGCGAGGCCCGCGGCGCGGAACGCGTCCAGGCTCGGCTTGATGGTCGCCGTCGCCTGCGAGGTCGCGGAGACCGCGTCGAGCGTCTTGAGCCCGTCACCGGTGTTCAGGACGACGGTGGTGAGCGCCGGGTCGATGACGCCGGCCTCGATCAGCTTCCGCGTCACGCCGAGCGTCACGCCGCCCGCCGTCTCGCCGAAGATGCCCTCGGTGCGCGCCAGCAGCTTGATCGCGTCGACGACCTGCTCGTCGTTCACGTCCTCCACCGCGCCGCCCGTGCGGCGGGCGATGTCGAGGACGTACGGGCCGTCCGCCGGGTTGCCGATGGCCAGGGACTTGGCGATGGTGTTCGGCTTCTGGGGGCGGACCACGTCGTGACCGGCCTTGAAGGCGGCGGAGACCGGGGAGCAGCCCTCGGCCTGGGCGCCGAAGATCTTGTACGGCTTGTCCTCGACCAGGCCGAGCTTGATCAGCTCCTGGAACCCCTTGTCGATCTTCGTCAGCTGCGAGCCGGACGCGATCGGGATGACGATCTGGTCGGGCAGCCGCCAGCCGAGCTGCTCGCAGATCTCGTACGCCAGGGTCTTGGAGCCCTCGCCGTAGTACGGGCGCAGGTTGACGTTGACGAAGCCCCAGCCCTCGCCGAGCGGGTCGCCGATGAGCTCGGAGCAGAAGCGGTTGACGTCGTCGTAGTTGCCCTCGATGCCGACCAGCTCACCGCCGTACACCGCGGCCATGACGACCTTGCCCTGCTCCAGGTCGTGCGGGATGAACACGCACGAGCGCAGTCCGGCGCGGGCGGCGGCGGCCCCGACGGCACCGGCCAGGTTGCCCGTGGAGGAGCAGGAGAGGGTGGTGAAACCGAAGGCGCGGGCGGCCTCGACGGCGATCGCGACGACCCGGTCCTTGAAGGAGTGCGTCGGATTGCCGGAGTCGTCCTTGACGTACAGACCGCCGGTGACGCCCAGCTCACGGGCGAGATTGTCGGCCTTGACCAGCTTGGTGAAACCGGGGTTGATATTGGGCTTCTCGGCGACATCGGCCGGAACCGGCAGCAGCGGGGCGTAACGCCAGATGTTGTTCGGGCCGGCCTCGATGCGCCCCCGCAGTTCCTCGGGGGAGCCGGTGGGCAGGTCGTACGCGACTTCCAGGGGTCCGAAACAGGACGCACAGGCGAAAAGGGGGCCGAGCTCGAAACGCTCGCCGCACTCGCGGCAGGAAAGCGCCACGGCGGGACCGAGGTCCACGGAAGCGGTGGTGGCATTACCTGCGATGGTCTGAACAGCCATGATGGCGGAGGCCCTTTCTCCTCATCTTCCTTGCGGCGCATTTCGCCACAAGACGGAATTGGCACCTTCCCCACCGTGACCTCGCGGTCGGTAGGAGGGTTGCCGGGACTTCAACGGGCCGTTCCCTCAGTCCCTCTGGATGAGCTCTGTGGCACTGGATCTTCGATCCAGGCGTTTGTGTGACGACGGACCCCGACATGCGACGGTCATCCGCGTTGTTCAAGACTGTAACCGAAGGACCGGACTGTTGAGATAGTCGTCCGAACGGCGAGATGGATCACATACCGCCCCCACACGAGGAGTCCCGACCGTGCTCGAAGAGGTGGAACGCTGGCTGACCAGGCGTTCCTGGTCGTCCGCCGACCGCCCGCTGAACCGGCTCACCGACGCCCGGGCCGCCGACCCTCACCGTACGTCGGTGAGTGTGGTGCTGCCCGCGCTGAACGAGGAGGCCACGGTCGGCGCGATCGTGGCGACCATCCGGCGCGAGCTGATGGAGAAGGTCCGGCTGGTCGACGAGCTGGTGGTGATCGACTCCGGCTCCACCGACGCCACGGCCGCCGTCGCGCGGGCTGCGGGCGCCCGGGTGGTCCGCCGGGACGCGATCCTGCCCCGGATCCCGGCGCTGCCCGGCAAGGGCGAGGTGCTCTGGCGGTCGCTCCTGGTGACCAGCGGCGAGATCGTCTGCTTCGTCGACGCGGACCTGAGGGACTTCTCGGCGGACTTCGTCTCGGGAACGGTCGGCCCGCTGCTCACCGACCCGACCGTGCAGTTCGTCAAGGCGATGTACGACCGCCCGTTCGGCGACACCGCAGGTCAGGGCGGCCGCGTCACCGAGTTGGTGGCACGCCCCCTGCTCAATCTGCACTGGCCGCAGCTGGCCGGCTTCGTGCAGCCGCTGGGCGGCGAGTACGCGGTGCGGCGCTCGCTGCTGGAGCGGCTGCCGTTCCCGGTCGGTTACGGAGTGGAGCTGGGGCTGCTCGTCGACGCGCTGCACACCGTGGGTCTGGACGCGCTGGGACAGGTGGATGTGGGGGTGCGGCGCCACCGCCACCAGGACGGGCAGGCGCTGGGCCGGATGGCGGCCGCGATCTACCGCACGGCGCAGCTGCGGCTCTCCCGGGGGCATCTGGTGCGGCCGGCGCTGACGCAGTTCGAGCGGGGCGAGGAGGGGTTCGTGCCGCGCACCCATGCGGTGGACACCGAGGAGCGGCCGCCGATGCGGGAGATCGAGGAGTACGTGGAGCGGTGGGCGGCGTGAGGTCCGGGGGGCTCCGCGCCGTGGCGGGCGTGAGGTGCGGGGGCTCCGGCGCCGTGGCGGGCGTGAGGCTCTGAGGCGTTTGGCGGCTTCCCTTACGGGCTAGGTTCCGCTACATGGTCACCGAGCACGCACCTTCCTCCACTGCCCAGGTCCTCGTCGCGTCCAACCGCGGCCCGATCACGTACACGCTCGGCGAGGACGG
Source organism: Streptomyces cyaneofuscatus (assembly GCF_033109485.1). Taxonomy (NCBI): domain Bacteria; kingdom Bacillati; phylum Actinomycetota; class Actinomycetes; order Kitasatosporales; family Streptomycetaceae; genus Streptomyces; species Streptomyces cyaneofuscatus. The sequence goes on from NZ_CP137002.1 coordinate 3,595,335, forward strand.
GACGCTCGACGCCAAGCGCGGCGGAGGCGGGCTCGTCTCCGGGCTGAGCGCCGTCGACGACAAGCTCTGGGTCTGCGCGGCCCTCGGCGACGGCGACCGGGAGGCGGTGCGGCGCGGGGTCGGTGAGCCGGGCGTACGGATGCTGGACATCGACGCCGAGGTCCACGCCGACGCGTACAACGGCATCGCGAACTCGGTGCTGTGGTTCGTCCACCACCTGCTCTACCAGACGCCCGTGGAGCCGGTCTTCGACGCGGAGTTCCGGCGGCAGTGGGCGTCGTACGAGGCGTACAACCGGGCCTTCGCCCAGGCGCTCGCGGAGGAGGCGGGGGAAGGGGCGGCGGTCCTGGTCCAGGACTACCACCTGGCCCTGGTCCCCGGCATGCTCCGCGAGCGGCGCCCGGACCTGCGGATCGGCCACTTCTCGCACACCCCGTGGGCGCCGGTGGACTACTTCCGGCTGCTGCCCGACGACATCGGTGAGCAGCTGCTCCGCGGCATCCTGGGCGCGGACCGGGCCGCGTTCCTGACCCGGCGGTGGGCGGACGCGTTCATCGGCTGCTGTACGGAGATCCTCGGCGGGACGGGCCGGACCAGGATCGGGGTGCACGGGCTCGGGGCGGACGCGGACTTCCTGCGGCGGCGGTCGCAGGAGGCGGACGTCGACGAGCGCATGGAGGCGCTGCGGGAGCAGGTGGGCGAGGGCCGGAAGACGATCGTGCGGGTGGACCGCACCGAGCTGTCCAAGAACATCGTGCGCGGCCTGCACGCGTACCGGGCCCTGCTGGAGGCCCACCCGGAGTGGCGCGAGCGCGTGGTCCACGTCGCCTTCGCCTACCCCTCGCGCCAGGACCTCGCGGTCTACCGGGACTACACGGCGGCGGTGCAGACCCTCGCCACCGAGATCAACGGGGCGTACGGCACGGAGAGTTGGACGCCGGTCATCCTCCACGTGAACGACGACTTCGCCCGCTCGCTCGCCGCGTACCGGCTGGCGGACGTCGCGCTGGTCAACCCGATCCGCGACGGCATGAACCTGGTCGCCAAGGAGGTCCCCGTCGTCTCGGACCACGGCTGCGCGCTGGTGCTGTCGCGGGAGGCGGGGGCGTACGAGGAGCTGGGCGAGGACGCGATCGTGGTGAACCCGTACGACGTGGTGGGCACGGCCGAGGCGCTGCACGAGGCCCTGTCGATGGGCGGGGACGAGCGTTCCGGCCGTACGAAGCGGCTGGCGGAGGCGGCGACGGCGCTCCCGCCGCAGCAGTGGTTCCTGGACCAGTTGGAGGCGCTGCGGCAGGAGTGAGGGCGTCCTAGAGGCGGCCCGCCAGGGCCGCCAGGAAGTCCACGACGGCGGCCGGGCCCGGGACCAACAGGTCGGCACGCTCGGCCAGTTCGGGCACCTCGGCGCTGCCGCTGCACACCAGCAGCCCCGGGATGCCGTCCGGGCCGGCACCGCGCAGCTTCTCCACCGCGGCGAAGGCGGCGAGGTCCCCGAGGTCGTCGCCTGCGTACAGGACGGACTCCGCGTCGACCTCGGCGACGTACGTGGCGAGCGCGACGCCCTTGTCCATGCCCGGCGGACGCAACTCCAGGACCTGGCGGCCCGGTTCCAGGATCAGCCCGTGGCGGGCGGCCAGCTCGCCGAGGGGGCCGCGCAGGGTCTCGAAGGCCGCCTGCGGGTCGTCGGCGCGGCGGGTGTGGACGGCGACGGCCTGGCCCTTCTCCTCGGTCCAGGTGCCGTGCCAGGAGTCGAACTCGTGCAGTACGCCCGGGAGTTCGGCCCGCACGGCGGCGACTCCGGGGTGCGGGGCGGGGGCGTTCACCGTGCCGGTGGCGGCGTCCCAGCGCTCGGCGCCGTAGTGGCCGAGGACCACGAGGTGGTCGAGGCCGGGAACGCCCGCGAAGCCGCCGTAGCGCACGGCGACGCCTGCGGGGCGGCCGGTGATCACCGCGACGGAGGCCACTTTGGGCGCGAGTGCGGCGAGCGCCTCGACGGCGCCGGGGTGGGCGCGGGCGCGCTCGGGGTCCGGGACGATGTCGGCGAGCGTGCCGTCGAAGTCGAGGGCGATGACCGCGCGGTCGGGCCGAGCGAGGATGGCCTCCAGGCCCTCGCGGCCGGCCGGGGTGGTCGGGGTCGGGATCGGCGGCTGTACGGAGTGGCTGCCCATGGGGTGAGCCTAGCGGGGTACGGCCGAACACGGGGCCCGGGCCCACCCGGGGCTCCGCCCCGCACCCCGCTCCTCAATCGCCGGAGGGGCTCAAAAATGCTCCCCCCAGAGGACAGCCGGGGGCGGCCAAATCAAGCCCCTCCGGCGATTGAGGAGCGGGGGTTCGGGGGCAGCGCCGCCGGAAAGGCTCAGCGGCGCTCCCGCCGCGCCGCCTTCAGCCGGCGCAGCCGGTTCACCGTCACCGGATCCTCCCGCAGCGCCCGCTCATCCTCGATCAGCGCGTTGAGGAGCTGGAAGTAGCGGACCGGCGAGATGCCCAGCTCCTCCCGGATCGCCCGCTCCTTCGCCCCGGGCCCCGCCCAGGACCTCCGCTCCAGCGCGAGCAGCGCACGGTCACGGTCGGACAGCCCCGGGGCAGCAGGCTCGGGCTCGGCGTCAGGCGCGGTCATACAACCAACCTAACCGCGCCCACTCCCACTGCGCCCGCCGCCTACTCCGCGCTCTCCGCCTTCGCCGCCTCCGCCGCTATCGACCCGAGCACCCGCTCCGGGCTCCCGCCGGGAGCCACCGCCTCGCCGATGTTCGTCTTGATCGACTCGCTCACCGTCGCCCAGGACGTCTTGCCGAAGGGGGGCAGCTGGGAGTTGGGCAGCGCCGCCAGGAACTCGCGGAGCTTCGCGTGCTTGGAGTCGGTCTCCATCTCGGCGGACGCGCTGCCGGTCACCGGGAGCAGGTCGTACTCGTCGGCGAAGGCCAGCACGTTCTCGTCGGAGTAGGCGTAGTCGAAGAACTCGCCGATCGCCTTCCGGTTGCCGTTCTGCTTGAAGCCCATCATCCAGTCGGCGACGCCCATCGAGCCCTTGGTCGGCCCTTCGGCGCCGGGCAGCGGCACCATGCCGACCTTGACGCCCTTGGCCTCGGCCTCCTCCATCAGCGTGGGGTGGCCGTTGAGCATGCCGACCTCGCCCTTGGTGAACGCCTCGAAGGCCTTCGCCCGGTCCAGCTTGCCCGGCGCGACCGGGCCGGTGAGGCCCTTGCCGACGAGGTTGTCCCGCAGCCAGCTGAACGTGGCGATGTTCTGGGCCGAGTCGATGTCGTACAGGCCGACGTCGTCGACGTAACCGCCGCTGTTGCTGAGCAGCCACATCAGGGTCTCCGCCTGGGACTCCTCCTGGCCGAGCGGCAGGGCGAAGGGGTACTTGACGCCCTTCGCCTTGAGCGCGGTGGCGTCCTTCTGGATGTCGTCCCACGTCTCGGGGGCGTCCAGGCCCGCCTGGCCGAAGAGCTTCTCGTTGTAGAAGAGCAGCCGGGTGCTGGCGACGAACGGGAGCCCGTACAGCGTGCCGTCGACCTTGCCCGCGTCGGTGAGCGTGGGCAGGAAGTTCGCCTGGGTGCGGATGGAGAGCATCTGGTCGGCGCTGTAGAGCTTGCCGTCCTTGGCGTAGTCCGCGTAGGCGCCGATCTGGGCGATGTCGGGGGCCTTGCCCGCCTTCACCATCTCGGCGACCTTGCGGTCGACGTCCTTCCAGGAGTAGACGTTGACCTCGATCTTGATGCCGGGGTGCTTCTTCTCGAAGCCCGCCGCGACACCGCTCCAGTACTTCTCGGAGCTGTTGGCCGCACTGTTGCCGTAGTCGGCGGCGACCAGCGTGAGGGTGACGTCGCCCGTGCCGCTGTCACCCCCGCAGGCCGACAACGTTGCCGTCATACCCAGCGCGGCCACCACCGCGGTCAGAACCGTAAAGCGCCGCTGCACAGCCTCGCCCATCCTCGTTGATCCATCTGGTCACGGGCGGTGGCGCAACGTCACCGTACGGACCTCTGATCGGTCGGCCACGGCGCCGCCACCCGTCCTGCCACCGTCCGGATGAACTGCGATTTTCCCCCACGGCGGAGGGGAGGTCTACACCACCGGCGTATCGCTTCGGCAACGTATACGGGCCTCAGGGGCCACAACTGGCTTACGTGGTCTGGCAGTCGGAGCCCCGAACCCGTATCTTGGTCCAGACCATTGGCTCAGGCAGGCCTCTGTTGCTCATGCCCATTTCGTGGCATTCCAGCAGAAAGCGACCCCTCTTCACTCGTTCATCATTTTGTATGGGTGCGCAACAAACCGCGCTAGTGGACTAGACCTTTTAGGGGTCGGCGGGCGAAACTGTCTCTCGTGAGACATGTCATCGCCCTCGATGTGGGCGGCACCGGAATGAAGGCCGCGCTGGTCGGAACCGACGGCACGCTGCTCCACGAGGCGCGGCGGGCCACCGGCCGGAAGCGCGGGGCCGACGCGGTCGTCGAGACGATCCTCGCGTTCGCCGCGGATCTGCGCGCCCACGGCGAGGAGCACTTCGGCGAGAGCGCCGTCGCGGCGGGGGTCGCCGTGCCCGGCATCGTCGACGCCGAGAAGGGGATCGCGGTCTACGCCGCCAACCTGGGCTGGCGCGACGTACCGATGCGCGCCCTGCTCGGCCAGCGCCTCGGCGGGATCCCGGTCGCCCTCGGGCACGACGTCCGCACCGGAGGGCTCGCCGAGGGCCGCATCGGGGCGGGCCGGGGCGCGGACCGCTTCCTGTTCGTGCCGCTGGGCACCGGGATCGCCGGGGCCATCGGGATCGCGGGCCGGATCGAGGCGGGCGCCCACGGGTACGCGGGCGAGATCGGCCACATCGTGGTCCGCCCCGACGGGCCGGACTGCGGCTGCGGCCAGCGCGGCTGTCTGGAGACCCTGGCCTCCGCCTCCGCGGTGACCCGGGCCTGGGCCGCCGCCTCCGGCGACCCCGAGGCGGACGCCGCGGACTGCGCCAAGGCCGTCGAGTCGGGCGACCCGGCGGCGATCGCGGTCTGGCAGGACGCGGTCGACGCGCTCGCCGCCGGGCTCGTCACCGCGCTCACCCTGCTGGACCCCAGCACGCTCATCATCGGTGGCGGTCTCGCCGAGGCCGGGGAAACCTTGTTCACACCACTGCGTGCGGCCGTCGAGGAACGCGTCACGTTCCAGAAGCTGCCCCACATCGTCCCGGCGGCCCTCGGGGACACCGCCGGATGCCTGGGCGCGGGGCTGCTCGCCTGGGATCTACTCTCCACGGAGGTTTCCGCCTGATGGCCGGACGCGCAGCAGACAGCACGGTCCTCGCGGGCGCCCGGGTGGTCCTTCCCACCGGGACCGTGGAGGACGGCCGGGTGACCGTCGAGTCCACCCGGATCTCGGACTCCGCCCCCGAGGACGCCCGGGTCATCGACCTCACCGGCCACTGGGTGGTCCCCGGCTTCGTGGACATGCACAACCACGGCGGCGGCGGGGCCTCCTTCACCTCCGGCACCGTGGACGAGGTCCTCCACGGCATCCGTACGCACCGCGAGCACGGCACCACCACGCTGGTCGCCTCCACGGTCACCGGCGAGATGGACTTCCTGGCCCGGCGCGCCGGCATCCTCTCCGAGCTGGTGGAACAGGGCGACCTGGCCGGAATCCACTTCGAGGGCCCCTTCATCTCGCCCTGCCGCAAGGGCGCCCACAGCGAGCAGCTGCTGCGCTACCCGGACCCGGCCGAGGTCCGCAAGCTGGTCGACGCCGGGCGCGGTGCCGCCCGGATGGTGACCCTGGCCACCGAGCTGCCCGGCGGGCTCGACTCCGTACGGCTGCTCGCCGACCTCGGGGTGATCGCCGCGATCGGCCACACCGACGCCACGTACGCGCAGACCGTCGAGGCGATCGACGCGGGCGCCACCGTCGCGACGCACCTGTTCAACGCGATGCCGCCGATCGCCCACCGCGAGCCGGGCCCGATCACCGCGCTCCTGGAGGACGACCGGATCACCGTCGAGCTGATCAACGACGGTACGCATCTGCACCCGGCGGTCCTGGAGCTGGCCTACCGCCACAAGGGCGCCGGCCGGGTCGCGCTGATCACCGACGCGATGGACGCGGCCGGCTTCGGCGACGGGCTGTACGACCTGGGCCCGCTCGCCGTCGAGGTCCGCGACGGCGTGGCCCGGCTGGTGGAGGGCGGCTCCATCGCGGGCTCCACCCTCACCCTGGACACCGCGTTCCGCCGGGCGGTCACCATCGACCGGATTCCGGTGGAGGACGTCGTACGGTCCATCTCCGCCAACCCCGCCCGCCTGCTCGGCGTGGACGACCGGGTCGGCTCGCTGGAGCCGGGCAAGGACGCGGACCTGGTGGTGCTCGACGAGGAGTTCGTCCTGGCGGGCGTCATGCGCAAGGGCGAGTGGATCATCGAGCCCAAGACGGCCTGAGGCCCTCACCCGGTGAGCGCGGGGTGAGCACGTAACGAAGAGATGGCGGTCGGGCCCCGGGACTGGGCCCGGCCGCCCTCCTTTTGACATGATCACCAGGCCCGCAAGCACCAGCACGGGCGGACGGACCGACGGATCGAGGGAGGTGCCGGACCAGGTGATCCTGACCGTCACTCTGAACACCGCGCTCGACGTGACGTACGCCGTCGACGCGCTCGTCCCGCACACCAGCCACCGCGTCTGCGATGTCACCGAACGCCCCGGCGGCAAGGGGCTGAACGTCGCCCGGGTGCTGGGCGCGCTGGGCCACGACACCGTGGTCACCGGCTTCGTCGGCGGCGCGACCGGAGACGTCCTGCGCGGCCTGCTCGCCCCGCTCCCGCCCCGCGACGCCCTGGTCCCCGTCGCCGGGAACACCCGCCGCACCCTCGCGATCACCGACCGCTCCACCGGCGACACCACCCAGCTCAACGAGCCGGGACCGCAGGTGAGCGCCGTCGAATGGGCCGCCTTCCTGCGGACGTACGAGGAGCTCATCGGCGCCGCCGACGCGGTCGCGCTCTGCGGCTCGCTGCCGCCGGGCGTCCACGTCGGCGCCTACGCGGAGCTGGTCCGGATCGCCCGCGCCGCCTCCGTACCCGTGCTCCTGGACACCAGCGGCGAACCCCTGCGCCGGGGCATCGCCGCCCGCCCCGACCTGGTCAAGCCGAACGCGGACGAGCTGGCCCAGCTCACCGGCTTCCGCGAACCGCTCCGCGCCGCCCGCGATGCCCGCCGCCGCGGCGCCCACGCGGTGATCGCCTCCCTGGGCCCCGAGGGCATCCTCGCCGACACCCCGGAGGGCACCTGGCGCGCCGCCCCGCCCGCCCCCGTCCGCGGCAACCCGACCGGAGCGGGCGACTCCGCGGTGGCCGGCCTGCTCTCCGCCCTGGCCGAGGGCCTCGACTGGCCCGCTCGGCTGGCCCGGGCGGTGGCCCTGTCGACGGCGACGGTCCTGGCCCCGGCGGCGGGCGAGTTCGACGCGGCGGCCTACGCGGAGCTGCTGCCGCGGGTGGGCGTGGAGCGCGTGGGCGCGACCGCCTGACCGGAATCCGGGACAACGGGAACGGCCCGCCGAAGGATCCGGCGGGCCGTCATGAACTATCGGGGCGGAAGGCCTTACTTCTTGTAGATGGCAATCCCCGTGACAGTGCCGGGGTTGTCCGAGTAGGTGCCCGGCTGCAGAGTGACCAGCTTCTTGCCTTCACCGCAGCCGGTGGTGATGTTCCAGAACTCTATTTTGTAAGACGTCTGGTTGGAGACGGACTTGGCGGTCTTGAAAGGAAGGCAGCCAGGCGTCACGGACAGGACGGTCCTGGTTCCCGTCCTGTCCTTCCCCGACCATCCGCAGACCTTGCCCTTCGGACAGGTGTTGGGGTCAGCCGCCGCGGCCGGCGTGACAAAGGCGCTCCCCAGAAGGGCACTGGCCAAGGCCACCGTCGTCAGACTCTTCCTGAACATGCTCATACGAGGTTCCTCCACCATGATCAACTAAACACGGGGAGGCTAGTTCAGGGGGATGACCGGACTCAAATTCGACTCGGCGTCATCTACCTCAAAAGGGCAGGTCAGCCCTCATTCGACCGCACACGGTCCACTGCGAACGCGCGGCCGAATGAGGTGGGCGTTCAGCTCTGGGTGACTTCCAGCCAGTCGAGCAGCACGTCGCACTGGTTGCCGTCCTCGCACGAGATCTTGATCTCGTTCTCGCCCTTCTTGAGGTCGACCGGCGCCCAGGTGGTCTGCCAGTTCTTCTCCAGGGCCGTGTCGGAAGAGTTGATGAAGTTCTTCAGACCGATCGGCTGGGTGTTCTTCTTCCCGTTGACCGTCAGCGTGGCGTTGGCGTCCTTGGCCGGGACCGCGTAGCGCACGGAGAGGCGGTACGAACCCTCGCTCTTCATGTCCGCCCGCCAGGTCACGGAGGAGCCGACCTGGTTGAAGCCGGTCACGTACGTGCCGTTGACCCCCTGGGCCCCTTCGACCGAGCTGTCCACCGTGGCGGGTCCGCCCAGCGTCAGCGTCGCCGCGTCCTGCTTCGGGAGCTCGACCGGCTTCGGGGTGTCCTCGGGCTTCTTCTCCGGCTTGCCGGACTCCTCCACCTTGTCGGCGGGGCCCTCCGAGGACACGGCCTCGTTCTTCTTGTCCTTGTCGCCGTCGCTGCCCGAGAGCAGCGCGGCGCCGATGCCGATGAGGACCACCGCGACCACGGCGACCGCCGCGATCAGCAGCGCCTTGGTGTTCGGGCCGCCCCGGCCGCCGGAACCGCCGCCAGGACCGCCGCCGGGCACCGAGCCGTGCTGCGCGGTGGTCGCGCCGCCCGGGTAGGTCTCGGGGGCCGCGTACTGCGGGTTCGGCGCGTTGTACTGCTGCGCGGGCTGGCCGTAGGCCTGCTGGGGCGGGTAGCCGTACCCCTGCTGCGGCGGCACCTGGTGCTGCCCGTACTGGCGCTCACCGACCGTCCGCACCTGGTTGTACGACGTCCTGGGCACGCCCGGCTGCGCGGCCGGACCCGGGTAGCCGTAGCCGCCCTGACCGGGCGGCTGGGCGCCTGCGGCTTGTCCGTCCGCGTACAGGTAGCCGAACGGATCGTCGTCCTCGGGCTTGCTCGCGCCGTTGTTTCCGGCCGTCATCCCTGGGTCACTCCTCACCATCTCGCCAGCCGTCGCCGACCGGCCGAGCCTACCTCGAACGGAGCACAGCCCGAATTGCGATCATCCGGCGGGCGGGCTCGCGGGAACGGGTACGGGGTAGGGGGGACACGCGCCCGTGAACGTCAGCCGGCCCGGCGGTGAACCTTCGACCGCGACCGCTTCTCCACGTACATCCGCTGGTCGGCGGAGCGCAGGACCTCTTCCACGCTCATCCCGCACTCGGCCCAGCCGATGCCGAAGCTCGCCCCGACCCGGACGGCGCGCCCGTCGACCCTTATGGGCGGAATGATGGCATTTCTCAGACGTACGGCCAGGTCAGCGGCGTCCGCCGCCCCGAGGCCGTCCGCGAGAACGACGAATTCGTCACCTCCGAGCCGTGCGACCGTGTCGCCGTCCCGGACGCAGGTCGACAGCCGCCGCGCGACCTCTATGAGCACCGCGTCACCTGTGTGGTGGCCGAAGCGGTCGTTGATGGACTTGAAGCCGTCGAGGTCGCAGAAGAGGACCGCGAGCCCCTTCGTGCCGTCGTCGTGCTCCGCGTCGGGGGCGAGCGTGTGCACATGGTGGTCCCAGGGCCCGCCGCCGGGCACGGCCTCCCCCTCGTACCCGTCGGCCTGATAGCCGTGGGTGAGGGACGACTCGACGTCCCCGTACGCCGCGTCCAGCGCCTCGATCGCCGTCGCGGCCGGGGAGTTCGGCCGCTCGCAGATCCGGGCGCTGAGGCGGGACTTCAGCTCGGCGCTGTTGGGCAGTCCGGTCAGGGCGTCGTGCGAGGCGCGGTGGGCGAGGTTCAGCTCGTGGCGCTTGCGTTCCTCTATGTCCTCGACGTGGGTGAGGAGGAAGCGCGGCCCGTCGGCGGTGTCGGCGACCACCGAGTTGCGCAGGGAGACCCAGAGGTACGTCCCGTCCCGCCGCGCGAGCCGCAGCTCGGCCCGGCCGCCCTCGGCCGAGGTCCGCAGCAGGGTGCCGATGTCCTCGGGGTGGACCAGGTCGGCGAAGGAGTACCGGCGCAGGACGGAGGCGGGGCGGCCGAGCAGCCGGCACAGGGCGTCGTTGGTGCGGAGCAGCCGGCCGTGCTGGTCGCCGCCCATCTCGGCGATGGCCATCCCGCTGGGCGCGTACTCGAAGGCCTGGCGGAAGGACTCCTCACTGGCCCGCAGCGCCTGCTGTTCCCGCTCCAGCCGGACCAGCGCGCGCTGCATGTTGGCCCGCAGGCGGGCGTTGCTGATCGCGATGGCGGCCTGGGAGGCGTACATCTGGAGCGCCTCACGCCCCCACGCGCCGGGGCGGCGCCCGTTGCGCGGCCGGTCGACGGATATGACCCCGAGGAGGTCCCGCCCGCCCCCGGAGGCGTACATCGGGGCGTAGAGCCGGTCCAGCGGGTGCCACTCGTCCTCGAACCGCGGCTCGGGGCCCTCGGTGTGCCACTGCGGTACGTCGTCGTCGAGCAGGACCCAGCCCTCGGTGTGCGGGATGAACCGCAGCTGGTCCCAGGCCTCGCCCATGGTCAGCCGGCGGTCCCAGGAGGCGCGGGAGCCGACGCGGCCGGTGATCAGGGCCTCGGCGGCGGCGTTGCCCGCGAAGGCGGCGATGACGAGGTCACCGTCGGGCCGCACCAGATTGACGCAGCCCAGCTCGTATCCGAGACCGGTGACGATGCCGTCCGCCACGGTCTGCAGCGTGTCCGCCAGACTCCGCGCCGTGTTGAGATCAGCGACGGCCTGGTGCAGCTGCCGCATGGTCGCAAGGCGGACGTAGGGTTCCGACTCGGCCTCCATCGCTCGCACTCCCCGAGACCTCGACAGCAACTCCAGGTTTCATATCGACGTACTTGTTGCAGTGTCACGGCCACTGAATCACAGTGAGCTGTGCACCCGGTACACAGGGTCAGCAGAAAATGGACTCTGTGACTCAAGTCACAACAGATGGTGCCGTGGTTGAGGGTGACTCTTCGGGCGTTCCGTCGTTTTCCTGGCGCACATTCGGCCGTGAGCCACCATGGGTATTCGGCCAGGCTTCGGTGTCCGGACACCTCCTGCCCCCTGCGCCTCCTCCGGGAGCACCATCGGGCCCAAGTCCTAGGACCCGGCTGGTCCCCTGGCCCGATGCCGCGGCCCGTCGCGCGCGGTTAGCGTTCCCGTGTGCTGCAGACGACTCCCGCCACCCCGCGCCCCGAGCCCATCCCCCATGCTGAGGGGGTGAGCAACGACGAGTTCCGCGCAGCACTCGCGCGGCTGGCCGCCGGAGTGGTGCTGGTCACCGCCCAGGAGCCGCCGCTCGACGAGGAGGGCCGCGGCGAGGACGTCGGGATGACGGCCACCGCCTTCATGTCCGTCTCCCTGGACCCGCCCCTGGTGATGGTGAGCCTGCGCAACGGCTCACGGATGGACGACCTGCTCGACGAGCAGCCCCTGTGGGCCGTCTCCGTCCTGGCGGCGGGCCAGCGGCAGATCGCGGGGCGGTTCGCCATGAAGGGGCGGATCAGCGACCGGCTGCTCTTCCAGGACCTGCCGTACGTACGGGGTGAGGTGACGCACGCGCCGCTGATCGGCGGGGCGCTGGCGACGCTGGAGTGCCGTACGGAACAGCGCGTGGTGGCCGGTGACCACACCCTGGTGATCGGGCGCGTGCTGACGGCGGAACTGCCGAGCCCGGACGGGGACCCGCTGACGTACTTCAAGGGGCGCTACCGGCAGCTGGGGTGACGGGGTGCGGGGCGTGAGCCCTGGGATCACCAGTCCCGGCCCGAGCGGCCGCGCTTGGTGTCGCCGCGCTGCTTCTTCTCGCGCAGCCTGCGCTCGTTGATCCCGCGCGGGATCTTCCGCTTGATCCGCGGCTTGGGCGGCGGCGCCGTGGCCTCGGCCAGGAGCGCGGCGAGCCGGACGGCGGCCGTCTCGCGGTTGCGCCACTGGGAGCGGTGCTCGGAGGCCCGTACGGAGATCACCCCGCCGACCAGCCTGCCCGCCAGCCGCTCCAGCGCCCGCGCCTTCCACACCTCGGGGAGCGCGCCGGTCGCCGCGAGGTCGAAGCGCAGCTCCACCTGGGAGTCGCTGGTGTTGACGTGCTGGCCGCCGGGCCCGGAGGAACGCGAGAAACGCCACATGAGCTCGGCCTCCGGGAGGGAGACCGAGCCGCGGATGACATAGGGCCCGGACATGACACCCATGTTCCCCGCCCCGCACCGGGTTCGTCACCTTCTTTTGCGCCGGGATCCGCGCTTGGGATCCGTGGGTGGGGATCCGCGCCCAGGACCTCTTCAGGAGGAAGTTCGGCAAAGAAAGTAAAGAGAACAGGAACCTCGTGGTCTGCTGACTGCGTTAGGACGGGTGACGGTAGCTTTCGTGATGGCATGAAGGCCCGCACACGACGAGGAAAGGGACTTCCCATGGCTGTAAGCCTGTCCAAGGGCGGCAACGTCTCGCTCACCAAGGAGGCCCCGGGCCTGACCGCCGTCACGGTCGGCCTCGGCTGGGACGTCCGCACCACCACCGGCACCGACTTCGACCTCGACGCCTCGGCGATCGCGGTCAACGCGGCCGGCAAGGTCGTCTCCGACGGCCACTTCGTCTTCTTCAACAACAAGTCGACGCCGGACCAGACCATCGTGCACACCGGTGACAACGTCACGGGTGAGGGCGAGGGCGACGACGAGCAGATCAACGTCAACCTGGCAGGCCTCCCGGCCGACGTGGACAAGATCGTCTTCCCGGTCTCCATCTACGACGCCGAGACCCGCAGCCAGAACTTCGGCCAGGTCCGCAACGCGTTCATCCGCATCCTCAACCAGGCGGGCGGCGCCGAGATCGCCCGCTACGACCTGAGCGAGGACGCCGCCACCGAGACCGCCATGGTCTTCGGCGAGCTCTACCGCAACGGTGCCGAGTGGAAGTTCCGCGCGGTCGGCCAGGGTTACGCCTCCGGCCTCAGCGGCATCGCCCGCGACTTCGGCGTCAACCTCTGACCCGAACGCACAGCACCGCACCTCCACGGGAGCCCCCGGCCGCCACGCGCGGCCGGGGGCTCCCGTGCGCGTCCGCCCGACGTGTCGTCAATTCACCTGTACCGCACCGTGTAGGGCACAGCGAAATCACATCACTCCACCGAATACCGGACACCCGTGGACCCCAGTCGGACAAGGACTGGTCAAAAACTTGTGAGGCAATTGTCGGCGCACCGTCAATTTCGCTCATTCGGTGGCACGCTCTCCGCTCGTAGTCCCCCCACAGGACGACCGACGGAGAACACACATGAACCTCCACACCACCCCCCACAACTCCCGCACCACCCACACCACCCGGCGTCTCGCAGCACTCGCGGCCGTCGCCGCGATGGTGGTCGCCGGAGTCCAGACCGGATCGGCGATCGCCACCCCCGGGGAGAGCGACACGCCCTCCGCAGCGCCCTCCACGGCCGCCGCACTCGGCGTGAACCCCTCCGCCCAGCGCGCCACGGCCATCAAGTCGGCTCAGGCCGAGACCGCTTCGGCGGCGAAGGCCCTCAAGCTCGGCTCCAGCGAGAAGCTGATCGTCCGCGACGTCATCACCGACGCCCACGGCACCGTCCACACCCGCTACGAGCGCACCTACGACGGCCTGCCCGTCCTCGGAGGCGACCTCGTCACCCACACCGCCGCCAGCGGCACGCTCAAGGGCGTCGACAAGGCGACGGACGCGAAGATAGCCGTCGCGTCGACCACGCCGAAGCTGAAGGCCGCCGCGAGCGCCCGCAAGGTGATCTACGCGGGCCACGGCGGCACACCCGTCCTCGCCTGGGAGACCGTCAAGAAGGGCGTCCAGAAGGACGGCACGCCGAGCCGCGTCCACACCATCACCGACGCCACCACCGGCAAGAAGCTGCACAGCTACGAGGCGATCGAGACCGGCACCGGCCACAGCCAGTACAGCGGCGACGTCGAGATCACCACCACCAAGACCGACGCCGGCTTCGAGCTCACGGACGGCGACCGCGGCGGCCACAAGACGTACGACCTGAACCAGGGCTCCTCCGGCACCGGCACCCTCGTCACGGACGACGACGACACCTGGGGCGACGGCACGGGCGACGACCGGCAGACCGCCGCCGTCGACGCCCATTACGGCGCCGCGAAGACCTGGGACTTCTACAAGAGCGCGCTCGGCCGGGACGGCATCGCGGGCGACGGCAAGGCCGCGTACTCCCGCGTCCACTACGGCAACGCGTACGTCAACGCCTTCTGGGACGACAGCTGCTTCTGCATGACGTACGGCGACGGCGAGGGCAACACGAACGCGCTCACCGCCATCGACGTCGCGGGCCACGAGATGACCCACGGCCTCACCTCCGCCACCGCGAACCTGGACTACGCGGGCGAGTCCGGCGGCCTCAACGAGGCGACCAGCGACATCCTCGGCACCTCGGTGGAGTTCTTCGCCGACAACGCCTCGGACGCCGGGGACTACCTCATCGGCGAGAAGATCGACATCAACGGCGACGGCACCCCGCTGCGCTACATGGACAAGCCGTCCAAGGACGGCAGCTCGGCCGACTTCTGGGACGAGAACCTCGGCAACCTGGACGTCCACCACTCCTCCGGCGTCGCCAACCACTTCTTCTACCTGCTGGCCGAGGGCAGCGGGAAGAAGACGGTCAACGGCGTCGAGTACGACTCCCCCACCTCCGACGGCTCCACGCTGACGGGCATCGGCCGGGAGAAGGCGTACCAGATCTGGTACAAGGCGCTCTCCGTCTACATGACCTCCACCACCGACTACGCGGGCGCGCGCGTCGCGACCGAGAAGGCGGCGACCGACCTGTTCGGCGCGGACAGCGAGGAGCTGAAGGCGGTCTCGGCGACCTGGACCGGGGTCAACGTCAAGTAACCCTCACCGACGGGACGTACGGAAGCCGGTCAGTCCTCCACGGGCGGCCGGCTTTCCCCGTACAGCCAGGCGTCCCACAGCTCGGTGAGGTCCTGGCCCGTCTCCTCCTCCACGTACGCGGTGAAGTCCTCGGTCGAGGCGTTGCCGTGCCGGTGCGCCTTCGTCCACCCCTTGACCAGGGCGAAGAACGCCGCGTCGTCGTCCATCGCGAGCCGGATCCGGTGGACGACCATGGCGCTCCGCCCGTACACCGGCGGTTCGAACAGGTCGGCGGGGCCCGGCGGATCGGCGGGCGGGAACGCCCAGTTGGCATCGTCCTCGTACGCCGCCTCGAAGCTCTCCTGGACCGGTACGTCGTCGTGGTCGGCGGCCCAGAGCCACTCCGCGTACGTGGCGAACCCCTCGTTGAGCCACAGGTCCCGCCAGGTCGCGGGGGTGACGGAGTTCCCGAACCACTGGTGGGCCAGCTCATGGACGACGAGCCCGGTGTCGGGCGGGCCGGGGAAGACGGGCCGGTTCTGGGTCTCCAGCGCGTACCCGGAGTCGCCCTTCCGCTCCACGATCGCCCCGGCGGAGGTGAACGGGTAGGGGCCGAACTTCTGCGCCGACCACTTCAGTACGGCCGGGATCCCGGCCAGCACGTCCTTGCTCGCGGCCGCCGACTCCGGGTCCACGGCGGTGAACAGCCGGATGCCGTCGGGCGTGACCGACTCCTGCGTGGCGAACCGGCCGACGGCGACGGTCGCCAGATAGCTCGCCATCGGCTCGCTGGTGCGCCAGCGGTAGGCGGTACGGCCGCCCGTCGTACGCCGGGACACCAGCTCCCCGTTGGAGACGGCCGTGAGCTTCTCCGGGACGGTGACCTCGATGTCGTACGCGGCCTTGTCGCTCGGGTGGTGGTTGCCGGGGAACCAGGCCATCGAACCGGACGGCTCACCGAGGGCGACCGCGCCGTCCGCCGTCCGCAGCCAGCCCTCCTTCCCGCCGTCCGCGTCGGTGAGGGCCTGCGGGGAGCCGGAGTAGCGCACGACGGTGGTGAACGTGCGCCCCTTGCGCAGCCGCTCCTCCACCGCGGCGCCCGGACGGATCGTCAGCTCCTTGCCCGCCCGGTTGACGGACGCCCGGCGCCCCTCCACGGTGGCGCTCTCGACGTCGAGCCCGGCCAGGTCGAGGTGGAAGGCGCTCAGGTCCTGGGTGGCGCGGGCGGTGATCGTGGCCGTGCCGCGCAGCCGGTTCGCGGCCGGGTCGACGTCGAGCTCCAGGCCGTAGTGGGTGACGTCGTAGCCGCCGTTGACGAGCCCCGGGAAGTACGGGTCGCGCAGCCCGGCCGCGCCCGGGGTGCCCTCGACCCCGCCGGTGCAGCCCGCGCCGAGGAGGGCGAGGGCGAGGAGGAGGACGGAGGTGGCGGCGGGGGCCGGGCGGCGGTGGTTCACCGGTCGATCCTAGGCGTCGGATGCGGTGCCTCGGTGGGCAGGAAGGAGGACGGGAAGGAGCCGCCCGCCCCGGGGGACGGGCGGACGGCTCTGCCTCAGAGGATGGCGATACCGAGGGGTCGGTTGCCTGCTTCCAGCCGGACTGGCTCGTCTTTCTCGTCGTCTTCCTCGTCGTCGAGGTCGACGACGGTGATCCCGTTCCAGTACCCGTCACGCGTGAACCCGCCGGTGACGTAGGCGATTCGGCCGTCCGCCGACACCGCCACGTCCTCGTGCGGGCCGTCCAGCGGCACGATCCGCTCCTTGCCGTCGGGGGTGCGGACGGTGAGCGAGGGGTCCTCGTCGTCCGCGCCGATCGGGCCGGTGCCGACGACGAGGACGGTGCCGTCGGGGGCGAGGGCCACACCGTGCTGATGGGTGTTGGCGGTCATGCGCTCGACGGTCACCTCGCCGGTACGCGGGTCGAGGACCGCGAGCCGCTCCCCCTCGAACGGCAGCAGCAGCCTGCCGTCCTCAGGTCGTACGACGGCGTAGTGCGGCTTCAGCCAGGAGCCGAGCCCGCCCTCGGTGCCGTACGGGGCGACCTCCATGCGCCGGGTCCGCAGGGTGTCCGCGTCGACCGCCGTCACGTCGAAGGAGTCGTGGCCGGTGGCGTACACCTCGCGGCCGTCCGGGGAGACGTCCACGTCGAAGGGGCGGCGGCCGACGTCGGCGACGCCGGTCACCTCGCGGGTCGCGGTGTCGATGACCTCCACCGTGCCGTTGCCGCCGGGCACGTTGACCCCGACGTAGACGTGCCGGCCGTCGGGGGCCAGGGCGATGCCCATGCCGCCGCCCCGGTACTCGCCGGTGGTGACGGGCCCGGTCTCCGTCTCGTACGGGACGGTCCCGAGCCGGGCCCGCCGCTGCGTGTCCACGACGGCGACGCCTTCGGCGGTGGCGACCCAGGCGCGCCCGTCCTCGCCGACGACGAGGCCGTAGGGGGCGGTGCCGACCTCGACGGAGGCGATCGGGGCGCCGCCCTCACCGGACCCGTCCCGGCCGGGGTCGACGAAGGTCACGGTGTCGCCGCCGAAGTCGGCCATGAGGAGGGTGCCTTCAGGAGTGCGGCCGGTGGGGGCGCGGGAGGGGGCCGGGGTGGCGGTCGCGGTGGTGCCGGGTGCGGTGGAGCCGGGTGCGGTGGTGCCCGTCGGATCCGGGGTGGCCTCCGTCGTGCCGGACGTGCACCCGGCGAGCGCGGCGGCGGCGATGAGCGCCAGCGTGAACCGGCGCGCGCGGGAGCCGCGAGGTGTACGGGGCGTACTCGGCGTACGGGAGGGAGCCGTGGCGGAGACGCCCCGCGCCCCGCGCACGCCGGTCACGGGGCCGGTCACGGGGCCGGTCACGGGGCCGGTCACGCGGCGGCCCGCAGCAGCGCGGCGATCTCCGCGAACCCGCGCCGCTCGGCGTGGGCCAGGGCCGTGACGCCGTCCCCGTCCGGCAGCCCGGGAGACGCCCCGGCCGCGAGCAGCAGCTCCACGACCTCCTGGTGCGCCCGCCCGCCGTCGCCGAGGATCACCGCCTCCAGCAGGGCGGTCCAGCCGAGCCGGTTGACGTGGTCGACGTCGATGTCGGTGACGCGCAGCACCTCCCGTACGTACGCGACATGGCCGCGCTCGCTCGCCGGAATCAGCGAAACACCGCCGAACCGGTTGCGCAGGGTCAGGTCCGGACCGGCCGGCAGCAGCACGTGCAGCATCGCGACGCTGCCGGTGACCCCGGTGACCAGCCACGGGCTGTCCTCACGCCGGTCCTGCGCGTCCGGATCGGCCCCGGCGGCCACGAGGAGCCGGGCCGCCTCCACATGGTCGCCGAGGGCGGCGAGGAGCAGCGGCGTACGCAGCTCCTCGTCGCGGACGTCGACCCGGGCGCCGCCCTCGATCGCGGTGCGCACGCCGTCGGTGTCGCCGGTGCGTGCAGCGGTGAGCAGGGTGTGATCGAGGGCGTTCATGGGCCTCTCCGTTCCGTGCGTGGTGCTGAGGTGACTACCGGGCGAGGGCGGCGACGCCCGCCTTGGCGAACTTCTCGTCCAGGTCGCCGCTCGGCGCGCCCGCCACGCCGATGCCCGCCACCGGCGCGCCCTTGACCTGGACGGGGGCGCCGCCGCCGAGGAACAGGGTGCCCGGGATGTCCTTCAGGTTGGGAGCCTGCTCCAGGCGCTTGACCAGCTCGGAGGTGGGCGCGTTCCAGGAGACGGCGGTGAACGCCTTCTTGACCGCCGACTCCGGCGACTGCGGGCCGGCGCCGTCGCCGCGCAGCGTCACGATGGTGTTGCCGTTGCGGTCGACGACGGCGACCGAGACGCGCTGGTTCTCCTTCTTCGCCGCGTCCAGCGTGGCCTGCGCGGCCTTGGCGGCGGCGGCCACGGTGAGGTGGGTGCTCTGCTGGAGGTTGCGGTTGTTCGTGTCGGCCTTGACCGCGGCGGCGGGGGCGGCGGCCGGGGCGGAGGCGCTCGCGGAGACGGCGCCGAAGGTCCCGGCTCCGAGGGCGGCGACGGCGACGGTACCGGTGAGGACGCGGGCACGCAGCGACAGCTTCTTCATGGTGGCTCCTTGGGGTGGTGTCCGGGGCGGCCCGATGGCTTCCCGGGCGTTTCGCTCTCTGCCATCGATCCTCCCGGCGGACCCGGCCCCGTACGGTCGACGTACCGGCTGCACCGGGCGCGCGGGACGGCTGACGCCCCTGTCGGCCGATCGGTTGATGCGGGGGTGGCCGGACCGGGCCACCATGGAGGGATCTGCGCAGGTCAGCGAGGGAACGTGAGGTACAGGGTGGAGCACCGGAACGGTGCACGGCACGCAGGAGGAGACGGGCCCGCGGGCCCCGACCCCGACGCGCGCTGGCTCGCGCTCCTCATGCACGCCGCGTTCTTCCTGCTGCTGGGCGCCTCGCTGACCCGGTTCCTGATGCGGCACCCCGGTGAGGCCCGTACGCCGTGGATCATCGCGTTGTCGGTCACGCTGGCGGTGCTGTATCTGCTCGGGCCCGTCCTCGGCTCGCGCCCCACCCCGCGCCGGGTGGCCTGGCTCGGGGTGCTCGTCGCCGTCTGGATGGTGCTGGTCGTGCTCGCGCCGAGCTTCGCGTGGTGTGCGGTGCCGCTGTTCTACACCGGGCTGCGCATCCTGCCGCCGCGCGCCGCGCTCGCGCTGGTGGCCCTGCTGACCGCCTTCGTGGTGGCCGCGCAACTGCGCCTGGCCACCGGGTTCGACCCGAACCTGGTGCTCGCCCCGCCCGCCGTGGCGGCCGTCGCCACCGCCGTATTCGTCCATATGCAGCGGCAGGCCGTACGCCAACGGGAACTGGCGGTCCGCCAGCGCGAGCTGATCGACGACCTGCTGCGCACCCGGCGCGAACTGGCCGCCACCGAGCGGCGCGAGGGGACTCTCGCCGAGCGCCAGCGGCTCTCCATGGAGATCCACGACACCTTGGCCCAGGGCCTGTCCAGCCAGCAGATGCTGCTCCAGGCCGCCGACCGCACCTGGACCGCCGACCCGGACGCCGCCCGCCGCCACGTCCGTACGGCCACCGGCATCGCGGAACGCAACCTCGCCGAGGCCCGCCGCTTCGTCCACGACCTGGCCCCGGCCGACCTGGCGGAGGGCGGCGGCCTGGAGGCGGCGCTGCACGCGCTGGCGGCCCGCGAAACGGCCCAGGCGCAGGGGGCGCTCACCGTCCGCTGCCATGTGGAGGGCACCCCGCACGCCCCGCTGCCGGACCGGGTGCAGTCCGCCCTCCTGCGCATCGCCCAGGGGGCCCTCGCCAACGTACGGGAGCACGCGGACGCCACCGCCGCCGGGCTGACCCTGACCCACCTGGACGACCGGGTGGTCCTGGACATCGGCGACAACGGCCGCGGCTTCACGCCGGAGCCCGGCGCCCCGCGCGCGACGGACGCCGTCCGCGGCCACGGGCTCCCCGCGATCCGGGCCCGCGTGCACCAGCTCGGCGGCACGCTGACGATCGAGTCGGCGCCGGGCGAGGGCACGGTGCTCTCGGCCGAGATCCCGCTGACCACCATGGAGAACCCCACGGAGGCCCCCGCATGACCGACGAGGCACCCCCGCCCGCCCCCTCCCCCGCGCCCGCCCCCGTACGCATCCTGCTCTGCGACGACCACGTGGTGGTCCGCGCCGGCCTGCTCGCCCTCCTCGGCAGCGAACCGGATATCGAGGTCGTCGGCGAGGCGGGCAGCGGCGAGGAGGCCGTGGCGCTCGCCGCCCGCCTCACCCCGGACGTCGTCCTCATGGACCTCCAGCTCGGCGAGGGCATCGACGGCGTGGAGGCCACCCGCCGCATCGCCTCCGGCGGCACGGTCCACGTCCTGGTGCTGACCACGTACGACACCGACGCCGACATCACCCGCGCCATCGAGGCCGGCGCCACCGGCTACCTGCTGAAGGCGGAACGCCCCGAGGAGCTCTTCGCCGCCATCCGCTCCGCCGCCCAGGGCCGCACCACCCTCTCGGCCCCCGTCGCCACCCGGGTCATGGCCCGCATGCGCAGCCCCCGCCCCACCCTCACCGACCGCGAACGCGACATCCTGGCCCAGCTCTCCCAGGGCCTCGGCAACCGCGACATCGCCCGCGCCCTGTTCATCAGCGAGGCCACGGTCAAGACCCACCTGGGCCGCATCTACGACAAGCTCGGCGTCGACACCCGCGCGGGCGCGGTCTCGGTCGCGAAGGAGCAGCGGCTGCTGCCGTAGGGGCGGGGGCCTAGGCGCGTCCGGCGGGGGCCTGTCCGACTCCATGGCCGGAAACGGTCCTACGGAACTTTCGTCCAAGACACGCGCGACGAAGTCGGCAACGGTGGAGCCATGCGCGGACACCAGGACACTGAGAACGGCTGGGAGGTGGCCCACCTCCTCGACGGCCCATCGCTCGACGGCGTCCGCATGGCGGGCTTCCGGGACCGCGCCGCCGTGGGGCTGGACATGCAGGTGCTGCCTCAGCCCGCCGTGATCGTCGTCATCGGCCTCGGGGACGCCCTCCTCACCGTCGAGGACACCGCCGGCCAACGGCCCATGAGGAGCTTCATCGCCTCTCAGTCGCCCGGCCCGGCCCGGATCCGGGGCGAGGGCGTCGCCTGTGTCGAGGTGTCCTTGGCGCCCCGGGCCGTCCATGCGCTGCTGGGTGTCTCTCCGCGCGAACTGGACGGCTCGGTCACCGCACTCGACGACCTCTGGGGCCGGCCGGCGCGGCGCCTCCACGAGCGGCTGTCCGACGCCACGACGTGGCAGGAACGCCTCGCGCTGACGGACGCGTTCCTTACGAAGCGGGCTGCGGGAACACCGCCGATGTCGCCGGAGGTCGCCGCCGCCTGGGACACCATCGTGGCCCGGCGGGGCCGGATCCGGGTCGCCGACCTCGCCGCGTCCTTCGGCTGGAGCCGCAAGCGGCTGTGGTCCCGGTTCACCGACCAGATCGGTCTCACACCCAAGCGAGCGGCCATGCTCGTCCGCTTCGACCATGCGGCGCGGGCGCTCTGCGCGGGCGAGAGCGCCGGGGACGTGGCTCTGGCCTGCGGCTACGCCGACCAGCCACACCTCCATCGCGACGTACTGGCCCTGGCCGGATGCACACCGGGCGCGCTGGCGAGCAGGACGACGTCCGCCACGTGAAACCACCGCACGAGAAACCACCCCACAGGGAGAGGAAGACACCAGTGACGAACACCGATGTGTCAGGAGCGGCGGAGGCGGCAGGCGCGGCGGACGCGGCAGGCCGGGACCTGATCGGCCGGCTCGCGTACGGAAGCCTGGCGGCGCAGACCCTGCGCGCGGCGGTGCGGCTGGGGGTGATGGAGCTGGTGGAGGACGCGCCCCGCACGGCCGCCGATGTGGCCGCCGAGGCCGGGGCCGAGCCCCAGCCCATGACCCGGCTGCTCCGCGCCCTGGCCGGGCTGGGCCTGCTGTCGGAACAGCCCCCCGGCTCCTTCTCGGTGACTCCGGCGGGGGCGCTCCTGCGCACCGGCCGCCCCGAATCGCTCGCCTCCTTCGTCCGGATGTTCACCGAGCCCATGATGCTGCGTGCCTGGGAGCATCTGGACGACAGCGTCCGCACCGGCGAGATCGCCTTCGACACCGTCTTCGGCACCGACTTCTTCAGCCATCTCGCGCAGCACCCCGAGCTGTCCGCCGAGTTCAACGCGGCGATGAGCCAGGCCACTGCGGAGACCGCGGCCGCGCTCCCGTACGCCTTCGACTTCGGCCGGTACACGTCGGTCACGGACGTGGGCGGCGGTGACGGAACCCTTCTGGCCGCCGTACTCGCCGCTCACCCGGGCCTCACCGGGGTGCTGCTCGACACGTCGGAGGGGCTGGCGGGCGCGCCGGACACGCTGGCGGGCCGAGGGCTGGCGGAGCGGTGCTCCCTGACCCCCGGAGACTTCTTCCATACGGTCCCCGCGGGCTCGGATCTGTACCTCGTGAAGAGCGTCCTGCACGACTGGACGGACGATCAGGCGGTCACGATCCTGAGCAACTGCCGCAAGGTGCTGCCACCCGGCGGGCTCGTCTTGATCGTGGAGCCCGTGCTGCCCGACGTCGTCGACGGCACCGACGCCGGGGCCACCTACCTGACCGACCTCAACATGCTGGTGAACGTGGGCGGCCGGGAGCGCACCCGCCAGGACTTCGAGGAGGTGTGCCACCGCGCGGGCCTGACCCTCACGACGGTCACCCCGCTCGCGGAGGCCGCACCGTTCACCCTCATCGAAGCCACGGCCGCGGCCACGGGCGACTGAGCGGCACCGAGCAGCCCTGGGGATCTCCGTTCACCCGATCGTGGCGGCCCGGCCCGGCCCGGCATGACACCATCGATCCGTGCTCGACATCGGCTACTCCCTCTCCCGCCGCTTCCCCGACCCCCCGCAGACCGACTACCGCCGCGCGGACGTCCGCGCGCTGCGGCACGATCTGTTCTCCGGGGACGTCTACCTCGCGGACACCAAGGCGGACCGCGAGGTGTCCACAGCCTGGGGATGGGTTCCGGTGCTCGACTTCGCGTGGGCGCTGTGCGACATCGTCGAGCAGATCGACCAGGACCCCCGCGGCAACCGCTCGCACCGGCGGCAGTACGCGGAGCTGGACTTCACCGAGTCCTCGGACGTCATGATCTTCGAGCGGCGCTTCGGCTGGGTCGACGTCGAGGCGGACTGGATGCCCGGCGACGAGCCCCCGCTCACCTTCGGCCACTCCCTGCTGCGCCGCGAGGCCCGGGACTTCCTGCACGACCTGATCGCCGACCTGTCGGACCTGCACGACGGACTCGCCGACAACCCGGTGATCTGGGACCTCCAGGCCCGCTTCCCCCGTATCTGATCACGTCTGACCGCGCCCCGCGGACGCGTCACCCCTCCACCCGCACCCCGATCTGCGCCGCGAACGCCGGGGCCAGCTCCATCAGCTGTGCCGGGCTGATCACCGCACCCGCCAGCCGCTCCACACCCCGGGCGATGTCCAGCTCGGCCACCGTCCGCAGGTCCACGGACTCCATCCGCACCGCGCTGAAGTCGGCCCGCTTCAGCAGACAGTCCCGGAACTCCACCCGCACCAGGTGCGCGTCGCCGAAGTCGGGCTCGGAGAGCACGCAGCCCTCGAAGACCACGTCCTTCAGCCGGGCCCTGCGCAGATTCAGGTAGTCGATCTTCCCGCCGCGCACCACCACCCGCTCCAGCACCGCCCCGTGCAGCTGCACCCCGCCCAGCCGCGCGTCCACCACCTCCACGTCCCGCAGCGACGCCTCCGCGAGGTCGGTGCCCACGCCCCGTACACCTGTCAGCACCGAGTCCATGAAGCGGGCCCGCGTCAGCTCCGTACGGTCCAGGGCGCAGCCGTCCAGCGCGCAGTCCATGAACCGCGCGCCCGGCCCCGACGCGTCCGCCAGGTCCGTACCGTCGAACCGCACCCCGTCGTAGTCGCCGTCCGGCTCCAGGCCCTCGCCGTCGTACGGAACGAGCGGCGGGAGCCGCACGTCCGGGCGGCGCGCCTCCGCGATGGTGTCCTTCTTGCTCCTGGTCGGCCTGGTCGCCCTGGTCGAACTGGTCGAACTGGTTGACCGGGGCGTCCTGCTCGCGCTCGATGCCATGCCCCCATCGTGACGCACCCCACTGACAACGCCCCGGGTCCCCTGTCGGGCCACCCCATGTCACGCGCCACCGCCCCCGATCCGTCGCATCATCAAAGAGGCGAGAGAGGCGAAGGAGTTCCAGCCATGGAGCGCGTCCAGAGCACCACCCCCACCCACGTCCACGTCCCGACCCACGTCCACGTCGTAGGCGGTGGCCTCGCCGGGCTCACCGCCGCCATCACCGCGGCCGAATCCGGCGCCCGGGTCACCCTGTACGAGGGCCACCGCGCGCTCGGCGGCCGGGCCAGGACCGCCGACGGGCCGTACCGCACCAACGAGGGGCCGCACGCCCTCTACCGGGGCGGGCCCCACTGGGCCTGGCTGGCCCGGCGCGATCTCCTCGGCCCCGTCGTCTCCGTACCGCCCCGCGAAGGCCTCCGCTTCCGCTTCCGGCGCGCGGGGGAGCTGCGCCGCGTCCCGCCCGTCGCCCTCCTGCGGCTCGCCCGGCGCGCCGCCCGTACGGCACCCGTGGACGCCGACTTCCGGAGCTGGGCCGCCGGCCAGGTCGGGGACGAGGGCGCCCGGGCCGCCGCGCACTTCGCCGCCACCGCGCTCTTCCACCACGACCCCGGCGCGCTCTCCGCCCGGTTCGTCCAGGAGCGCCTGCGCCGCCTCGCCTCCTTTCCGCCCGAGGCCCACTACCCGGCCGGCGGCTGGGCGCGGCTCGTCGACCGGATGGCCGGGCACGCCCGCGGCCTCGGGGTCGCCGTCGAGACGGGCGCCCGCGTCGACACCCGTACGCTCGGCGAGCTGGCCCGTACGGGACCGGTCGTCGTCGCCACCTCCCTCGACGCCGCCCGCGTCCTGCTCGACGACCCGTCCCTGACCTGGGAGAGCGGCCGCACCGTCCTCGTGGACCTGGCCCTGCGCACGCGGCGCGGCGACGCGTTCGTCGTGTCGGACCTGGACGCGCCCGGCTGGGTCGAACGGTTCACCGCCCAGGACCCCGGCCTCGCCCCGGCCGGGGAACAGCTGCTCCAGGGCCAGTTCCCGATCGGGCCCGACGCCCGCCGGGCCGAGGGGACCGCCCGCGCCGAGGAGCTCCTCGACCTCGGCTTCCCCGGCTGGCGGGAGCGCACCACCTGGCGCACCGAGGCCCTCGCCGACGGCCGCACCGGGGCCGTCGACCGCCCCGGCACCACCTGGCGGGACCGGCCCTCCGTCATCCGCGGCGACGGCGTCTTCCTGGCGGGCGACCAGGTCGCCGCCCCCGGACTCCTCAGCGAGACCTCCTTCACCAGCGGAATCGAGGCCGCGCTGCTCGCCGTGAAGGCCGCCGGCCGACGCTCCGGACCCGGCGCCGCACAGCCCTCCCGGTCCAGGGGTTGACCTCAACCGAACCTGAGGTACGAGGCTGAGGGCACAGCCCGCCCCGCCCGACCGCCCCGAGGGAGCCCTCCGTGCACGCCGTCCGCCTCCACACCTTCGGCCCCGCCGAGAACCTCACCTACGAGAAGACCGAGGACCCCGTACCCGGCCCCGGCCAGGTCCGCATCGCCGTCGAGGCGGCCGGCGTACACCTCCTGGACACCGCCCTGCGCGAGGGGCTCACCGGGCCCTACCCCGCCCCCGCCGAGCTCCCCACCATCCCCGGCCGCGAGGTCGCCGGAACCGTCGAGTCCGTGGGGGAGGGCACCGCCCCCGGCTGGCTCGGCAAGCGCGTCGTCGCCCACATCGGCATGGCGCCGGGCGGGTACGCCGAACTCACCGTCACCGAGGCCGACAAGCTCCACGAGATCCCCGGGGAGCTGGGCGCGGCCGAAGCCGTCGCCATGATCGGCACCGGCCGCACCACCCTCGGCATCCTCGGCTTCACCGACCTCGGGCCTGACTCCGTGGCCGTCGTCACCGCGGCGGCGGGCGGGATCGGGACCCTTCTCGTCCAGTACGCCAAGAACGCCGGGGCCACCGTGATCGCCCTGGCCGGAGGCCCCGCCAAAGTCGCCCGGGCCGAGGCGAACGGCGCCGACCTCGCCCTCGACTACACCCTCCCCGACTGGACCGACCGCGCCCGCGCCTTCCTCGACACGACCGGCCGGTGGGCCACCGTCGTCTACGACTCCGTCGGCGGGACCACCGCCCGCAGCGCGGTCAACCTGCTCGGCAAGGACGGGCAGCACATCGTCTACGGCTGGTCCGGCGAGGGCCTCCACGACGGGAAGCCCCTCACCTTCACCCCGGAGGAGCTGGCCGAACGCGCCATCACGTCCACCTCCGTCCTCGGGCCCCGGATGGTCGAGCGGGGCGGCGGCCTGCGCGCCCTGGAGACCCGCGCCCTCACCGAGGCGGCCACCGGGCGGCTGCGCCCCGCCGTCCAGCGCTACCCGCTCGCCGAAGCGGCCGCCGCCCACCGCGCCCTGGAGACGCGCGGCACGACCGGCAAGGTGGTGCTGGAGCCGTAACGCCGTACGCCGCCGGGCCTCAGACACCCAGCCGCTCGCCCGCCGCCCCCAGCCTCGCCAGCGCCCCGTCCGTCAGCCGGTACACCGTCCACTCGTCCTGCGGCCGCGCGCCCAGGGACTCGTAGAACGCGATGGACGGGGCGTTCCAGTTCAGCACCGACCACTCCAGCCGCTCGTACCCGCGCTCCACACAGATCCGCGCCAGCTCCGCAAGCAGCGCCTTGCCGTGCCCGCCGCCGCGCCGGTCCGGGCGGACGTACAGGTCCTCCAGGTAGATGCCGTGCACCCCGCGCCAGGTGGAGAAGTTCAGGAACCACAGGGCGAAGCCGACCACCTCGCCGCCGCCCTCCTCGGCCGTCGCCACATGCGCGTATGCGGCGGGCCGCTCACCGAACAGCGCCTCCCTCAGCTGCTCCTCGGAGGCGACCACCTCGTCGAGGACCTTCTCGTACGCGGCGAGTTCACGCACCAGCACATGCAGGACGGGGACGTCATCAGGGACAGCGGTACGAATCATGGGGGCAGCCTAGACAGCCCCCTCGGCTCGGACGGCGCGTGGCCGAAGCGCCCGGAGACAGCACCCCCGCACCCGCCCCGCGGTCACCCCACCGCCAGCAGCCGCCGCGCGATCTCCGCATGGTCCGGGGCCAGTTCACGCTCCCCGTCCCCGACCGCCCACACCGCGTTCTGGAGCACCCGCCCCAGCGTCCAGGCCCGTGCCCGTCCCCGGTCCCGCTCCATGCCCAGCGCCTCCGTCAACGCGTCGAACCGCCACACCACCTCCCCGGCGTCGAACAGGTTGTCCAGCGCCGGGAACAGCTCGAACCCCGGGTCCCCCGCCAGCGGCTTCGGGTCGAGCGCCACCCACTCCCCCGCACGCCCGGCGTCCGCCCGCCCCGCCAGGATGTTGTCGTAGTGCAGGTCCCAGTGGAGCAACCGGTCCCCCGGCTCACCCGCCACCTCCCGCACCGCCGCCACGCAGTCCGCGAGCAGCCGCCGCTCCCCCTCGTCGGCCAGCCGCTCCACCACCCCCGGAGCCGCCGCCAGCATCCGCTCCACCGCATCGCCCAGCGTGCGCAGCCCCTCCGGCGCGGGCACCGCCGCCAGCCGTGCCAGCACCTCACCGAGCACCGTCACCGCGCGCCGGGCGTCGGCCACCTCCCCCACGAGCCGGCTCCCCCCAGGAACACCCTCCCCCACCAGGCGGCTCCCCCCAGGAACACCCCCACCCCCCGCCATCCCCGACAACGGCCGCCCCTCGTCCAGCCGTTCCAGCAGCAGCGCCCCGGTCCCCGAGTCATGGCCGAGCACCCCCACCGCCCCGGCCCCTGCCGCACCCCACGCCCGCAGCGCGACCGGCTCACCCACCGTCTCCTCGTCCACCAACTGGAGCTTCAGCGCGGCCGGCACCCCGTCCGCCTCCCGCACCACCGGCAGGACCAGCGCGCACATGCCGTACATCACGGCCCCGTCCCGCCGCAGCCCCCACTCCTCCAGGAACCGGCCGGCGAGGCCGGGCAGCGCGGCGACGAAGGCCCGCCCGGCCGCCCCGTTGTATGCGTACTGAGTGGCGATCAGCTCGTCCGGGATGTCAATCACGCCCTGGATCCTAGGGGCGTGCGTCAATCGGACCATGCCCCGAAAACGGCCGGGCCCCACCACCGACGGCAACGGCAGCACCCGCACCGGAGGCCACCACCGCGACCGCACACGCCCCCGGCTCACCGCCGTACGCCACTGGATCGCCACCGCCCCCGGCACGTACATCTGGCTGACGGTCCTCTTCGTCACCACCGTCGTCCTGCACCGGATGTCCCCCGCCTTCGAGGACGCGTTCCTGCGGGACCGCTCCACCAACCTCCACGAGCTCTCGCAGAACCCCGTCCGCGTCCTGATCTCCAGCGCCTTCTGGATCGACGGCGGCCGCTGGCTCCCGTACGCCGTCCTGTTCACCGTCTTCCACGCCACCGCCGAACACTGGCTCGGCACCCTGCGCTGGCTCGCCGTCGCCGTCATCGCGCACGTCGTGGCCACGCTGGTCAGCGAAGGGGTCCTCGCCTGGGCCATCCGGCAGGACCACGCCCCGCAGTCCGCCGCCGACGCCCGGGACATCGGCGTCAGTTACGCCCTCGCCGGGGTGATCGCCGTCCTCACCTACCGCGTCCCGCGCCCCTGGCCGTACGTCTACGCCTTCGCCGTCCTCGTCTTCTACGGCATCCCGCTGCTCGCCGACGGCCGCACCTTCACCGACGTGGGCCACTTCACCGCCGTCCTGACCGGCCTGGCCTGCTACCCCCTCACCCGCACCCGCAGCCGCAGCCGCCGGAAGACACAGAAGACGAAACACCCCACCGCGCAGTAACGTCCCGCCACACATACGCTCGGCGTCAACGGAGAACCGGCGCAGCGGCACACCGAGCACCACCGTCACACCGGACAGGGACCCCAGGGGCATCATGAGCACCGTCAGCAACGCCAGTACCGTCAACGGCGGCATATCGTTCTGGTACGCGCAGGAGGGCACACCGGCCCCCCGTGAACCCCTCCCCGGCGACGCGAGCGCCGACGTCTGCATCGTCGGCGGCGGCTACACCGGGCTCTGGACGGCGTACTACCTGAAGAAGGCCGTCCCCTTCCTCAACATCACCGTGCTGGAGGCCAAGTTCTGCGGTTACGGGGCCTCCGGCCGTAACGGCGGGTGGCTGTACAACGGCATCGCGGGCCGCGAACGGTACGCCAAGCTGCACGGCCACGACGCCGCCGTACGGCTCCAGAAGGCCATGAACGAGACCGTCGGCGAGGTCGTCCGGATCGCCGCCGAGGAGAAGATCGAGGCCGACATCCACCAGGGCGGCGTCCTGGAGGTCGCCCACACCCCGGCGCAGCTCGCCCGCCTCAAGGACTTCCACAGCGTCGAGATCGCCTTCGGGGAGACCGACCGGGTCCTGCGCGGCGCCCGCGAGACCGCCGAGCGCGTCCACATCACCGGAGCCGTCGGCTCCACCTGGACCCCGCACGGCGCCCGCCTCCACCCCGCCAAGCTGGTCAAGGGGCTCGCGGACACCGTCGAGGCGCTCGGCGTGACCATCCACGAGTCGACCCCGGTCACCGAGATCAAGCCCAAGCACGCCGTCACCCCGTACGGCACGGTCCGCGCCCCCTACATCCTGCGCTGCACCGAGGGCTTCACGGCGGGCCTCAAGGGGCACAAGCGGACCTGGCTCCCGATGAACTCCTCCATGATCGCCACCGAGCCCCTCCCCGCCCGCATCTGGGACACCATCGGCTGGGAGGGCCGCGAGACCCTCGGCGACATGGCCCACGCCTACCTCTACGCCCAGCGCACCGCCGACGACCGGATCGCCATCGGCGGCCGCGGCTACCCCTACCGCTACGGCTCCGCCACCGACAACGACGGCCGCACCCAGCCCGCCACCATCGCCGCCCTGCGCGACCTGCTGGTCCGCCTCTTCCCGACCACGGCGGGCGTCCGCATCGACCACGCCTGGTCCGGCGTCCTCGGCGTCCCCCGCGACTGGTGCGCCACCGTCACCCTGGACCGCTCCACCGGGCTCGGCTGGGCGGGCGGGTACGTCGGCTCCGGCGTCGCCACCGCCAACCTCGCCGCCCGCACCCTGCGCGACCTCATCCAGCAGGACTCCGGCCAGGCGGGCCCCACCGACCTGACGACGCTCCCCTGGGTCAACCACAAGGTCCGCCGCTGGGAGCCCGAACCCTTCCGCTGGCTCGGCGTCCACGGCCTGTACGCGGCCTACCGCGGCGCCGACCGCCGCGAGACGACCTCACCGCGCCCAGGCACCGACCCGATCGCGAAGGCGGCGGACCGCATCTCGGGCCGCCACTGACCGGTGGCTCAGGCCGCCACCGAAGGCAGGGCTAGGGCGCGGGGCTCTCGGCCACCAGCACCCCCACCTTGTCGATCCGGTGCTCGGGATTGCCGAGACCGTCCCGCCAGAAGTTCCCGGCCGCGTCGTCCTCGGGCGTCGCACAGGTGGAGATCGTGATCATCGCCCGGGTCGGCTCGGCACCGGGCCGCCCCGGCACCTCGGCCCGCTGCTCGGCGAGCGACCGCTCACTGCGGAAGGAGGTCTGCCGGGTCGCGGTGATCTCGTACGTGTACCGGGTGCCGTCCTCCACCACGTACACCGGATCGCCCTTGCCGAGATCCGGCAGATCCCGCAGCACCCCTCCGGCGCTCAGCCGGTGCGCGGTGACGAGGTAGTTGCCGACATCTCCCGGCCCCACCCCGCCCTCCTCGCCGTACGGGCTGGAGGCCACGCCCCGGTCCTGGATCCGGCTGCCGGGGACGTCGTCGGTGGTCCCCTCGTACGGCACGACGTCCAGGTCCTCGACACCGACGGCGGGGATCGCGAGGACGGCGGTCTCGGTACGGGGTTCGGTGCGGTCGGCGGGAGCGGCGGAGGCGGCGGAGACGAAGCCGGTCGTCAGCAGAACGGCGGCACCGGCACAGGCCAACACCCTGGGCAGCGTACGGCGCGTACGAAGACGACGGTGGCGGCAGCGGCGGCTCATGGGCATCCATCCCCATCCCTGTCCGGGTCCGGTACCTCCAGTACACCAGGGCAGGCTCAGTCGCGCGGCCAGGGCCGCCCGTCGAGACGCTCGATGGAGAGGTTCAGGCGGCTGAGCGAGGCGGCGAGCTGCTCGGCCTCCTCGGGCGTCCAGTCGCCCATGACCTTCGCCAGGCCCGCCACGTTCCGCTCGCGGTCGCTGTCGAGCCGGCGCGCGCCCTCGTCGGTGATGGCGAACTTACGGGCGATGCCCCCGTCGGGGTCCGGGATGCGCTCGACGACCCCGGCGCGGAGCATCGCGGCGGTCTGCCGGTTGAGGGTGGAGGCGTCCAGGCCGAAGGCCTCGCTGAGCTGGCTGATGGACATGGGGCCTTCCACCTCGATCCGGCTGAGCAGGATGTAGGCGCTGCGGTCGAGCCGCCACTCCACACGCGGGGTGAGCAGGTGCATGTACCGGCCGAGCAGCATGGTCTCGCGTTCGATCCGGTCGAGGGGCATGTCCACGCGTACAGGTATATCACGACGAATATGCATGCTACACAAGCTGTGCACGATGCACATTCAATGTATCTTGCATAACCGAACAGCCCGACCGAAAGGCGCGAGGGCTGAGAACGGAGACACCCCGTGGAGAGTCCACCACCCGCAACAGCCTCCCCCGGGGCACCCACCGCCCACCCCGGCTCCATCGTCGGCATCCTGGCCTTCGCCGGGATCGTGGCGGCGCTCACGCAGACCCTGGTGGTGCCGCTGATCGCGCAGCTGCCGACGCTGTTCGACACCTCCGCGTCCAACGCCTCCTGGGTCATCACCGCCACCCTGCTGGCCGCCGCGGTCTCCACGCCCGTAGCCGGACGGCTCGGCGACATGTACGGCAAGCGGCGGATGCTGCTCGTCTCGCTCGTACCGCTCATCCTCGGTTCGGTGGTCTGCGCCCTCTCCTCCTCCGTGATCCCGATGATCGCCGGACGCGGTCTCCAGGGCCTCGGCATGGGCGTGGTGCCGCTCGGCATCAGCCTGCTGCGGGACGTCGCCCCGGCGGAGAAGCTCGGCCCGTCCATCGCGATCATGAGTGCGTCGATGGGCGTGGGCGGCGCACTCGGCCTGCCCTTCGCCGCCGCCATCGCGGAGAACACCAGCTGGCGGGTGCTGTTCTGGGTCGTCGCCGTACTCGCCCTCGCGGTCGGCGCACTGATCCTGACACTGGTCCCGGCCGACCGCCCGGCCACCACCGTGGCGGGCCACTTCGACCTGCCCGGCGCCATCGGCCTCGGCGCCGCCCTGATCGCCCTCCTGCTCGCCGTCTCCAAGGGCGCCGACTGGGGCTGGGGCAGCGCCACCACACTCACCCTCTTCGCCGCCGCGCTCATACTCCTGCCCGCCTGGGGCTGGTGGGAGCTGCGCCTGCGCGACCCGCTCGTCGACCTCCGCGTGACCGCCCGCCCCCAGGTCCTGATGACGAACACCGCCTCGGTCCTGGTCGGCTTCGCGATGTACGCCCAGTCCCTCGTCGTCCCCCAGCTGCTCCAGCTCCCCGAGGCGACGGGCTACGGCCTCGGCCGGTCGATGCTCGCGATGGGCCTGTGGATGGCCCCGGCCGGGCTGATGATGATGGCGATGTCCCCGGTCGGCGCCAAGCTCTCCGCCGCCAAGGGCCCCAAGGTCACCCTGGCCGTCGGCAGCCTCCTCATCGCCGCCGGCTACGGCCTCTCCGTCCCCCTGATCGGCTCCGGCTCCCCGTGGAGCCTGCTGATCGTCACCCTCGTCTGCAACTCCGGCGTCGGCTTCGCCTACGGCGCCATGCCGGCCCTCATCATGAGCGCGGTCCCCCAGTCCGAGACCGCCTCCGCCAACAGCTTCAACGCCCTGATGCGCTCCATCGGCACATCGTTCGCCGCAGCCGTCATCGGCGTGGTCCTGGCGCGCATGACGACCGACTTCGGCGGCTTCCCGCTCCCCTCCGAGAACGGCTTCCGCGTCGCGATGCTGATCGGCTGCGGGGTTGGCCTGGCGGCGGCGGTGGTCGCTGCGCTCATCCCCGTACGGACGACGAAGGCCCCGCTCGATCCGCCCGCGCCCACCACCGCACCGACACGGACCCATCAGGAGGCCTGAGCAAAAGAGTTCGCAAACGGGAACCGCCTCCTCCCGAAGAACGTGTTCGCTCCTGCAGATGGCCGGGGCCCCCGACCGGGGCCCCGGACGCGAAATGGGGGGAACATGTCGCGTTGGAGAGAACTGCCCGCCGAACTGGATCCGGCGGCCTACCGGTTAGTCGTACGCCTGCGCGTACTGAAGGACCATTCCGGCCTCAGCACACGGCAGTTGGCCGTGAAAACGGGGTACAGCACGAAGTCGTGGGAGCGGTATCTCGGAGGCAGGACCCTGCCTCCGCACGACGCCGCGGACGCCATGGCCCGGATCGCCGGAGAGGATCCGGCGCGGCTGCTCGCACTACGCGAGATCGCCGCCGCGGTCCGGCAACGGCGTCGCACGTTCACACCCGCACCGGAAGCAACCACACCCGGAACACCGTCCCCGGAACGCACCTGCCTCGCCGCGGCCCTGCGCGAACTGAAGGACCGCACCGGCCTGAGCCTGGCCGGCCTGGCGGAGCGGACCGCGTACAGCAAGTCCTCCTGGCACCGCTGCCTCACCGGCACCACCCTGCCCCCGCGCCGGGCGGTCCAGGACCTCTGCCGCCTGGCCGACGAACCGCCGGGCCGCTGCCTGGCCCTGTGGGAGATCGCGGAATCCACGGAGAGCGGCCGCACGACACGGGCGAAAACCGGCCCCAGCTGACCCGCGCCCTGTAAGAGCAGACAGAACCAGCTACGGCCACCCCACACACTCCCGGAGCCCCGCATGGACCCGAACGACGAAACCACCACGATCCTGGCGACCTGCAGCCACACCCACCTCTTCCCAGGCGCCCGCTGCCACCTCCAGGGCCTCCCCGACCCCACCGCCTTCGCCACGTCCCCACACCCGCTCGACCTCTACCTCCGCTTCCCCGACGGAGCGGCCACGGACGCGGAACTCCTCACGGAGACCCCGGCAGGCCCGGCCCTCAAGGTCCCGGCGTACACGACAGGCGCGGGCACAGCCATCGCAGCCCACACCTGGACTGTCCGCGAATTCACCGGAACGGGTGATGAAGTCGAGCTGGCGATCGGCGCCAAGAGCTCGACCTAGACCATCGAGCACTGCGGGGAAACAACAAGAAAGCCCAGGTCAGAACGAGTCTGACCTGGGCTTCGCGCTGGGCCCCCTGTCGGATTCGAACCGACGACCTGTTGTTTACAAGACAACCGCTCTGGGCCGGACTGAGCTAAGGGGGCAACGACGCACGCTAAAGGCGCGCATCGAGACGCCACAACTCTACACAGCGCCACTCCCCCACGGACAGGCATATCCGGGCAGCCGTAACCACTCACTCACCTGTTCGTTGAACGCACTGGAGTGCCATCCGAATATCGGACAGGGGAGGGGCCGTGGTCGAGGTCGCAGAGAAGGACAAGCTGATCCGCGTCACCGGCGCGGAGGCCAAGCGCGTCAAGCGCGAGGCCTTGGGCATTCCCGACCGGGCCGAAAACCGGCAGCGGGTGACCGTGCCGATGCAGCGGCGGACACCGGAAGCCGACACCCGCCAGCGTGTCTACCGGTACCGCTGCTACCCCACCCCCACCCAGGCCGAGCAGCTGATCAAGACCTTCGGCGCCTGCCGCTGGACCTACAACGAGGGCCTCGCCCTGCGGGACAAGGCTTGGCGCGAGCACCGGGTATCGCTGGGGTTCGCGGAGTCCTGCCGGGCCCTCACAGGCTGGCGGAACGCCGAGGGGACACGGTGGCTACAGGATGTGTCCTCGACCGTTCTCCAGCAAGCACTCCGCCATCTCGACGCCGCGTTCGGGCGGTTCTTCAAAGGGACGGCCAAACACCCGAGGCGTAAGAAGAAGAGCCGCTCCCGAGACTCCGCGACCTACGTCCGTACGGGCTTCCGCTGGCTGGAGGATCCGGAACGGCCGGGGACAGGGCTGATCGCGCTGGCCAAACAGCCGGGGCCGCTGCGCATCCGGTGGTCCCGGCCGCTCCCCGCAGGTGTGCGACCGGTGAAGCTGACCGTGAGCCGTGACCGGGCAGGGCGCTTCTTCGTCTCCGTGCTGGTGGAGGAGCGGATCGCGCCGCTGCCGCCCGTGTTTCTACGGGACGGGGGTGCGCCGAAGACGGTCGGTCTGGATCTCGGGCTGACGGCCCTGGTCACACTGGACGACGGGGAGAAGGTCGACCACCCCCGACTTCTGAAGAAGTACGGGGCGAAGCTCGCGCAACTTCAGCGAAGCCTGCACCGCAAGAAGAGGGGATCAAGCAACAGGGAGAAGGCGCGGCAGGAGATCGCCCGGCTGTACGCCCTGATCGGTGATGTCCGCAGGGACGCGTTGGACCAGCTCACCACCCGCCTCGTGCGCGAGAACCAAGTGCTCGTGGTGGAGGACCTGTCCATCGCCTCTCTCGTACGGTCGCCGAGAGGGAAGGGCCGTCGGCGAAAGGCCGGGCTGAACCGGGCGATCCTGGACGCCGCGTGGGGCGAGTTGCTCAAGCAGTTGCTGTACAAGTGCGCGTGGTACGGCCGGACGCTGGTCATCGTGGACCGGTTCTTTCCCTCGACCCGGCGGTGCTCGGCGTGCGGGGTGACGGGCCCGAAGCTGGATCTGGCCGTCCGCGGCTGGTCGTGCGGCGGGTGTGGTGCGGTGCACGACCGGGACGTGAACGCGGCGCGGAATCTGCGGGAGGAGGGGATGAGGCTGTACGCGCTGGTGGCGTCGGCGCTGCCTCCGGGGCGGGCCATGCCCTCGATGATCAGGGCGTCCGAGATGCCGGACGTGGTGCTGACGGCGTAGTCGGCTCGGGGAGTCGTAGGGAAGTGCGTGCCGGACCGACGGGCCGTCGGCCGTGATGCCTGTGGAGTCCGCGTGAGACCGGCAGGGTGTCACCTTCAGGGTGGCGTCCGCGCGGCGGTGGACGCCGAAGCAGGAAGCTCCCGCCAACAGCGGGGGCAGGTCAAAAGGGTGGTGCTCTGGCGTCCCGCCCGCCCCCGGGCGAGCTTTTCGTGACCCAAGAGGTACTGACAGGACACATGAACGCCAGGTAACGTCACCGCAGGTTCACTCAAGTGGACCAGACCACTCCCTACTCGGATCGTCCGGCACGTTCCTGCCGGTGGAGGAGAAGATTCAGCATGGCCAGTGTCACGTTCGACAAGGCGTCCCGCGTCTACCCCGGCTCCACGAAGCCGGCTGTGGACCAGCTCGAGATCGACATCGCGGACGGTGAGTTCCTCGTCCTCGTCGGTCCTTCCGGTTGTGGCAAGTCGACCTCCCTGCGCATGCTCGCGGGTCTTGAGGACGTCAACGGCGGTGCCATCCGCATCGGTGACCGCGATGTCACGCACCTGCCGCCGAAGGACCGGGACATCGCCATGGTGTTCCAGAACTACGCGCTCTACCCGCACATGTCCGTCGCGGACAACATGGGCTTCGCGCTGAAGATCGCCGGGGTCAACAAGACCGACATCCGGGCGAAGGTCGAAGAGGCCGCCAAGATGCTGGACCTCACCGACTACCTGGACCGCAAGCCGAAGGCGCTCTCCGGTGGTCAGCGTCAGCGTGTGGCGATGGGCCGGGCCATCGTGCGGGAGCCGCAGGTCTTCCTCATGGACGAGCCGCTGTCGAACCTCGACGCCAAGCTCCGTGTCTCCACGCGTACGCAGATCGCCTCGCTGCAGCGCCGCCTCGGCATCACCACCGTGTACGTCACCCACGACCAGGTCGAGGCCCTCACCATGGGCGACCGGGTCGCGGTGCTGAAGGACGGGCTGCTCCAGCAGGTCGACTCGCCGCGCAACATGTACGACCGCCCGGCCAACCTCTTCGTCGCCGGCTTCATCGGCTCCCCCGCGATGAACCTCGTCGAGGTCCCGATCACCGACGGTGGCGTGAAGTTCGGCAACAGCGTCGTCCCGGTCTCGCGTGAGGCGCTGTCCGCCGCCGCGGACCGCGGCGACACGACCGTCACGGTCGGCATCCGCCCCGAGCACTTCGACATCGTCGAGCACGGTGGCGCCGCCACGAAGGCCCTGACCAAGGACTCCTCGGACGAGCCGGCCGGTCTCGCCGTCTCCGTGAACGTCGTTGAGGAGCTCGGCGCCGACGGGTTCGTCTACGGTGCCGCGCAGGTCGCCGGTGAGCACAAGGACCTGGTCGTCCGCGTCGGCGGCCGTGCCGTGCCGGAGAAGGGCACCGAGCTGCACGTCGTCCCGCGCCCGGACGAGCTGCACGTCTTCGCGACCTCGACCGGTGAGCGTCTCACCAACTGACGCCGTCACATCGTCCGCGCTCGGCCCCGTGCCCCCTTCGAGGGGGGCGCGGGGCCGTTTGCGTGGTCCGGGATGGGTTTGGGTTTCGGTGCCGGGCCGCGTCAAATACCCCGGCACACAGGGCATTTCCCCCCGCCTTGTCAACCTGGCATTCGAAAGGACGCGTCGAACCATCCCCCGGAGGGGTGACGAAATGTCATCGCGTCACCACCGACCGCTACGCTCGCTGCGTGACCCACACCGCTCGGCGCATCGGCCGATCCTTCGCCCTCGTCCTGCCCGTCGTCATGGTGCTCTCCGGGACCCTCGCGGTCACCAGCGTTCCGTGGGCGGCAACGGACAAAGACTCCACGCTGCTGGCCGCCTCCTCGGAGACCGTGTCCAAGCCCGCGAAGCCGCGCGCCGCCCAGGACATCCTGCGCGACAAGCTCCTCGTCGAGCTCCAGGAGAAGGACCCGGGCACCGCGCTCACGGGCCTCCAGCGCGCCGTCGAGCAGCGCCCCTCCCTGGCGCGGCACTGCATGTCGATCGCGCGGGCCCTCGGCAAGGCCGCGGTCGAGCAGTACGGCCCGACGCGCGCGCAGCGCTTCTCCCGTCCCGTCTGCGACACCTCGTTCGCCTCGGGGGTCGCTCAGTTCAGCTGAGCCCGGACGAAGTGAGCCGAGCGACTCCCGAGGCGCTCGGAGCCGTACAGGAGCTGCCGTCGCCCGGCCGTCGTCGGGCAACGGCGGCTTTCCCGTGCCCGCACCGCATATCGTGCGTGCCATGCATACGTATCCGACGCAGGCCGTGATCCTCGCCGGCGGCCAGGGGTCGCGGCTGCGCCCGTACACCGATGACCGTCCGAAGCCGATGGTCGAGATCCCGGGTACCGGGACCCCGATCATCGGCCATCAGCTGTCCTGGCTGGCCGCCGAGGGCGTGACCGATGCCGTGGTCTCCTGCGGGCATCTCGCCGAGGTGCTCCAGGAGTGGCTGGAGTCCGCCGTGCTGCCGCTGCGGGTCACGACCGTGGTGGAGAAGGAGCCGTTGGGCCGTGGCGGCGGGCTGAAGTACGCGGCGCAGCGGCTGCCCGATCCGGAGCAGCCCTGGTATGCCACCAACGGGGACATCTGGACGCGGTTCTCGTTGCGCGAGATGGCCGCCTTCCACGGCGAGCGCGACGCGACCGCCACGCTGGCCCTCGCGCGGCCCCGGATTCCGTGGGGGGCGGTGGAGACGGACGCGTTCGGGCACATCACGGACTTCATCGAGTCGCCGCCCTCGCCGTATCTGATCAACGCGGGGGTGTACGTGTTCTCCCCGGCCTTCACGGGGATGCTGCCGGACCAGGGCGACCATGAGCGGACGACGTTCCCGCGGCTGGCCCGGGAGCGGCGGCTGGCCGGGTATCCGCTGCCCCATGGGGCGTACTGGCGGGCGATCGACACGGCGAAGGACCTGACCGAGGCGGCGCGTGAGCTGGGCGCCCAGGGCGGCGGCTGACCCGCACGACAAGGGGGACCCGCACGACAAGAGGGGCGGCCTCCACCTGAAGTTGGGTGGAGGCCGCCCCTCTTTGCTGTGCGTCGCTCCGGTCAGCCGAGGAGGCCGCCGATGGGGTTGCGGCCGCCGCCGGAGGAGCCGCCGCTCGATGCGGGAGCTTCGCCGCCGCCGCTGGTGGCGGGCGGGGCCTCGGGTTGGGGGGCGCCGCCGCCGGAGGAGCCGTCGCCGCCGGTGGAGCCGGAGGAGGTGGGGCCGGCGCTGGTGGCGGCGGGGGGCTGCTGGGGGGTGGTCTGCTGCGGGGGTTCCTGGCCGGTGCCCTGGGTCTGGCTGGGCTGGGTGCCGGTTCCGGTGCCGGCGGTCTCGCCGCCGCCGGAGTCGCGGGTCGCGCCGGGGGTGGTGGCCTGGCCGCCGGTGGCGGGGGTGGTGGGGGCGCCGGAGCTGGTGGGCTCGGGGCTGCGCTCCTGCTCCTGGGGTGTACGGGAGGCCTGGCGTTCGCCGGTGGACTCCTGGGGGAGCGGCTGGCCGGGGAGCCGGTTGGTCGGGTAGTCGTTGCGGCCGGGGACGGTGACGACCTCGGCCGAGCGGACGGCGCCGCCGAGGATGGAGCCGATGAGGAGGGTGAGGCCGATGACGACGGAGGCGACGACGCCTCCGCGGCGCAGGACGCGGCGGCGCAGGTCCCAGATCTCGGAGCGGGGGCCGAGCGTGCGCCAGGCCTCTCCGGCGAGGCGTCCGTCGACGGAGTAGACGGGGGCGCCCGCGATGATCAGGGGGCTCCAGGCGGCCAGCAGGATGATGTCGGGGGCGTCGTACACGGCGACGGTGCGCCAGCTGACGGTCACCAGGAGGGCGGCGGAGAGCAGGGCGCCGATGGAGGCGGCGACGCGCTGCCAGAGGCCGAGGACGGTGAGGACGCCGACGACGACCTGGAGGAAGGCGACGGTGAGTCCGGCGCCGACCGGGTGGGAGAGGGCGAAGTCGCGCAGGGGTTCGGCGAGCGCCCAGGGGTGCAGCGAGGTCAGCCACTTGACCATGGAGCCGCGTTCGCCGCCGTCGAAGTAGACGGGGTCGCAGAGCTTGCCCATGCCGGCGTAGATGGAGATGAAGCCGAGGAGGACCCGCATGGGGAGCAGGACGACCCCGAGGTTCATCCGGTGGCCGGGGTAGTAGGCGTGCCGGACGGGGTCGTTGCCGTGGCGTCGGGCGCGGGCCTCGGAGGTTTCCTCGTCGTCGCGGTCGTCGCCGGTGGCGGGGGGGTCCTGGTCGAGGTCGACGGAGTCGTACGCGCCGACGGCCTGGCGCATGGGCGGCAGGAGGGGGCCGGTGCGGCCGGGCTGGTGCGGGGCGGTCAGTACGGGGTTGGGCTGGGTCTCCTCCAGGAGCGGGATGACCTGGGTCGCGCCCGCCGCGTGGCTGTCCGCGGCCCCGGCGGTGAGCGCGGTGTCGAGGAGGCCGGCGGTGGAGTTGCGTACGGCCTGGAGGAGGCCGGTGGCGCCGGGGTCGCCCGGGGCCGATCTGCCGCTCCAGACGACCGGTGCCCGCCTGCGGCCGCCGCCGGCACCGCTCATGGCGGGGATGCGGGCCGTGTCCGCGAGACCGCGCAGCCGTGCGCGCTGACCCGGGGCGAGCTGCACCCGGAAGCTGGCGTGGTTGACGATGACCTGCGCGGGGTCGCTGTCCACCTTGGTCATGCTCAGGGCGGGTTGCTCGTCGAACCGAGGCGTTCTGGTGTCCACACTCATCTAACCGAGTGATGGGTGGTTAGGACACTGCCTTGACGGGCCCGATGTGTCCGAGACCCGTCAAGATCCGGCCAAACTCGGGCATCCTGGAACCCTGTTCGGCGTTCGCGCGTCAACTCGGTGAGCGGGCGAGCCCGTTGCCGAGGTGGTCATCGCGCGAACGCCGTACGGGAGGCCGGTGCGCGGCTAGGGCGTGTCCGGCGGATCAGCGCCGTGGACCCGGCGCGGATCAGCGCCGTGGGCCCGGCCAAGATCCGCCGGACACGCCCTACGCGCGGCGGCGCGCCACCTCGTAGAGCACGATGCCGGCCGCGACGCCTGCGTTGAGGGATTCGGCGCCGCCCGGCATGGAGATCCGGACGCGGTAGTCGCAGGTCTCGCCGACGAGGCGGCCCAGGCCCTTGCCCTCGCTGCCGATGACGATGACGACCGGACCGGCCAGCTGCTCCAGGTCCTCGACCGTGTGCTCGCCGTCGGCGGCGAGGCCGACGACCGTGAGGCCCGCCTTCTGGTAGCCCTCCAGGGCGCGGGTCAGGTTGGTGACCCGGGAGACCGGGGTGCGGGCCGCCGTACCGGCCGAGGACTTCCACGCTCCGGCGGTCATGCCGGCCGCGCGGCGCTCGGGGACGACCACGCCGTGGCCGCCGAACGCGGAGACCGAGCGGACGATCGCGCCGAGGTTCCGGGGGTCGGTGACGCCGTCGAGGGCGACGATCAGCGGGTCCTCGTTGTTGTCGTGCGCGGCGGCGGTGAGGTCCTCCGGGTGCGCGTACTCGTACGGCGGGACCTGGAGGACGAGGCCCTGGTGGTTCAGGCCGTTCGTCATCCGGTCCAGCTCGGGGCGCGGGGCCTCCATCAGGTTGATGTTGCCGCGCTCGCCCGCGAGCTTGAGGGCGTCGCGGACGCGCTCGTCGTTGTCGATGTACTGCTGGACGTAGAGGGTGGTGGCGGGGACGCCGTCGCGCAGGGCCTCGTAGACGGGGTTGCGGCCGACGACCATCTCGGAGGTGCCCTTCACGCCGCCGCGCCGGGGCGCGGGGCGGCGGGCGGCGGCCTGCTTGGCCTGGGCGTTGGCGACCCGGTTCTTCTTGTGTCCCTTGCGGGCGGAGGCGGGCGGCGTGGGGCCCTTGCCCTCCAGGCCACGGCGTCGCTGGCCACCGCTGCCGACCTGCGCGCCCTTCTTGTTGGACGTGCGGCGGTTCCTGCGCTGGCTGTTCCCGGCCATGACCTACCTGTTCCTGTAAATCTGCGATCTGCATGGAGATGCGGATCGTGTACGTCTCAGTGTGCCGCCCGGATCGCCGGGCGGCACCATTGCCCTGTTCAGAGGGTGCGCTCAGCGCGGTCCGAGTGTCCACCGGGGACCGTTGGCGCTGTCCTCGATGACGAGTCCGGACTGGTTGAGCTGGTCGCGGATGGCGTCGGCGGCGGCCCAGTCCTTGCGGGCCCGGGCCGACTGCCGCTGGTCGAGGACCAGGCGTACGAGGGTGTCGACGACGCCGTGGAGATCCTCGCCCCGGTCGCCCTCGCCCGCCCAGTGCTCGTCGAGGGGGTCGAGTCCGAGGACGCCGAGCATGGCCCGGACCTCGGCGAGGCGGGCGACGGCGGCTTCCTTGTCGTCGGCGGCGAGCGCGCTGTTGCCCTGGCGGACCGTGGTGTGGACGATCGCGAGGGCCTGCGGCACGCCCAGGTCCTCGTCCATCGCCTCGGCGAAGGCGGGCGGCACCTCGGCGGCGGGGGCGACGACCTCCCCCGCCTTCTCGGTGACGCGCTGGACGAAGCCCTCGATCCGCGCGAAGGCGGACTCGGCCTCGCGCAGGGATTCCTCGCTGTACTCGATCATGGACCGGTAGTGCGGGGTGCCCAGGTAGTAGCGCAGGACGATCGGGCGCCAGTGCTTGACCATCTCGCTGACGAGGACGGAGTTGCCGAGGGATTTCGACATCTTCTCGCCGGCCATGGTGACCCAGGCGTTGTGCACCCAGTAGTTGGCGAACGCGTCGCCGTACGCCTTGGCCTGGGCGATCTCGTTCTCGTGGTGCGGGAAGATCAGGTCGAGCCCGCCGCCGTGGATGTCGAACGCGGAGCCCAGGTACTTGTGGGCCATCGCCGAGCACTCCAGGTGCCAGCCGGGCCGGCCGCGGCCCCAGGGGGTCTCCCAGCTGGGCTCGCCCGGCTTGGCCGCCTTCCACATGGCGAAGTCCCGCTGGTCGCGCTTGCCGGTCTCGCCCTCGCCGGAGGGCTGGCGCAGGTCGTCCAGCTCCTGGTTGGAGAGCTCCAGGTAGCTGGGGAGGGACCGGACGTCGAAGTAGACGTTGCCGTCCGCCTCGTAGGCGTGGCCGCGCTCGATGAGGCCGCGCATCATCTCGATCATCTCGGTGATGTGGCCGGTGGCACGGGGCTCGTAGGTGGGCGGCAGGCAGCCCAGCGCGTCGTAGCCGTCGTTGAACGCGCGCTCGTTCTCGTAACCGATCGACCACCAGGGGCGGCCCTGTTCGGCGGACTTCTTGATGATCTTGTCGTCGATGTCGGTGACGTTCCGGATGAACGTCACGTCGTAGCCGCGGTAGGTGAACCAGCGGCGCATGATGTCGAAGTTCAGCCCGGAACGGATGTGCCCGATGTGCGGTGCGGCCTGGACGGTAGCGCCACAGAGGTAGATCGAGACACAGCCCGCTGTGAGCGGGACGAAGTCACGGATCTGCCGGGCGCTGGTGTCGTGCAGGCGAATAGTCACGCCTCAAGGGTAGTAGGCCGACACCAGTGCCCCGCGACCCTTGGGCGATCGCGGGGGCAACTTTCTGATACCGGCCTGGTCGGGGAGGGTCGGGGAGGCCCCGCCGAGGGCTCTCGGGGGCTCTGCGGGGCCCTCGGGAGGGCTCGGCGGGGCTTTCGTGGGCTCTCCGGGGCTTCTTCGGTGGGCTCTCCGGAGGCTTTGGTGGGCTCCTCAGATGCGGCCGACGACCTTGCGCGGGGTGATCCGGACCACGACCCGGGGGTCGTCCTGGGCGGAGTTCGGGTTGAACTCCGCGTACGGCTTGCCGGTGTACTTCACCGACAGCTCGTCGATCAGCTCCTGGCCGCCCTCCGTGGTCAGCTCCGCCCGGCCGCGGATCTCCGCGTAGGTGTACGGGTTGTCGGCCGGCTGGACGACGACGGTGACGCGCGGGTCGCGGCGGAGGTTCGTCTCCTTGCGGCGGCCGACCGTGGTGGAGATCAGGACGTCGTCGCCGTCGCGCTTCACCCACACCGGGGAGACCTGCGGGCTGCCGTCCGGCTGGATGGTGGCGATGTTGACGAAGACCGGGGTGTCGAGAAGGTTCTTGAGCTCGGTGGAGAGTGCGGCGGTCATGACGTACGTCCTCCTGAGTGGCCGGGTGGTGCGGTGTCGGTTGCCTGTGGTCCGGTGTCGGTTGCCCTGCGGTCCTACCCACCAACCTCGCGCGCCCTCTGTTACTTCCCGCGTCGCCCTTACTTCTTGCCGTGTCCCGCCGGAAGGGTGAACGCGAGTACCGCGGATCACTCCTGCCTCCTGGTGGACCGGGTCAGCCCGCCCGGTAGACCAGCGCCGTCGCGATCCCCGCGAGGCCCTCGCCGCGGCCGGTGAAGCCGAGGCCGTCCGAGGTCGCGGCGGAGAGCGAGACCGGGGCGCCCACGGCGGCGGACAGCACCTTCTGCGCCTCGTCGCGCCGCTTG
Organism: Streptomyces cyaneofuscatus; assembly: GCF_033109485.1. NCBI lineage: Bacteria > Bacillati > Actinomycetota > Actinomycetes > Kitasatosporales > Streptomycetaceae > Streptomyces > Streptomyces cyaneofuscatus. Next base: position 3,640,160 of record NZ_CP137002.1, read on the forward strand.
CCGATCTTCGGGCGTACGCCGACGACCTGGACGGCGACGTTCCCGATCTCGTACCCCTCGGCGCGGACGATCCGGGCGGCCTCGGTGAGCAGGGTCACGCCCGCGGCGCCGGACCACTCGGGGCGGCCGGTGCCGAAGTGCTGCCCGAGGTCGCCGAGGCCGGCGGCGGAGAAGAGGGCGTTGCAGGCGGCGTGGGCGACGACGTCGGCGTCCGAGTGGCCGGCCAGGCCGGGGCCCTCGCCCTCCCACTTCAGGCCCGCGCACCACAGCTCGCGGCCCTCCTCGAAGGCGTGGATGTCGGTGCCGATACCGACGAGCGGGATGACGGGGGCGCCGGGGACTGCGCCGGGGGTCTCAGAAGCCATCGTGGGCCCTCCTGCGGGCGAGTACCGCTTCGGCCAGCACCAGGTCGAGCGGCCGGGTCACCTTGAACGCCTCTTCGTGGCCGGGGACGACGACGACCGGCGTGCCGAGGCGTTCGACCATGCCCGCGTCGTCCGTGGCGCCCTCGCCGTCGAGGGCGACCTCGGCGTGGGCCCGTACGAGGGTGTCGCGGTCGAAGCCCTGCGGGGTCTGCACCGCGCGCAGCCTGGCCCGTACGGGGGTGGAGAGCACCGGCTCCGGCTCCCCGGCCACCTCGGCGGGCTCGACCTCCTTGACGGTGTCGGTGAGCGGCAGGGCGGGAACGACGGCGGCCGCCCCGTTCCGTACGGCTTCGACGACCGCGTCCACCGTGTCGACCGGCACCAGCGGGCGGGCGGCGTCGTGGACCAGGACGACGGCGATGTCCTCGGGCAGTGCGTCGAGGCCGAGGCCCACCGACTCCTGCCGGGTGTCGCCGCCAGGCACGACCAGGTAGTCGGTGCGCTCGGGCAGGGCGTGCTCGTCGAGGAGGTGCTTCACCTCGGGCGCGCCGTCCGGCGGGGCGACGACCACGACGAGGGAGACGGCCCGGGAGGCCGCCATGGCGCGTACGGCGTGGATGAGCATGGGCGTGCCGCCGAGCGCCCGGAGGGCCTTGGGCGCGCCCGGTCCGAGCCGTATGCCGCGTCCGGCCGCGGGGATCACCGCTGCGGTACGTGGGGGGCGCGGCCGGTCGGGCGGGGGTGACGTCGAGGCCATCGATTGCACTCCGAAGGTCCGGGGGTTCGGCAGGTTTGTTTCCACGGGCGACGTGGGTAGGGGCCCAGCAAGCCGGGCGTGACGCCCTGACTTGAACCGGGCCCCTTCCGTGACCCCCGGTCGAGCAGAGTCGCAGCGGCGATCAACGGTACGGCGGATGACGATACGGCCGGTGGCGGTGCGTGCGGCGCATCGTCGTCGCCGGGTACGGGAATCGGCCGGGTACCGGTGGTACCGGGTAGGGGAATTGCCGGGAGTCGGGCTCGCGATCCGGATCCGGACATGCCGCAGCGCCCGACGACACACCGTACAAACGGCTGGTCAGCGGGCACCGCGGCACATTCTTACGACCGGTGCGATCCGGTTCAGGACGCTAGGACCTCGTCGAGAAGGGCCTCGGCCTTGTCCTCGTTCGTGTTCTCCGCGAGAGCGAGCTCGCTCACCAGGATCTGGCGGGCCTTGGCGAGCATGCGCTTCTCTCCGGCGGAGAGACCGCGCTCGCGCTCACGACGCCACAGGTCACGCACGACTTCAGCGACCTTGATGACATCACCCGAGGCGAGCTTTTCCAGATTTGCCTTGTAACGCCGGGACCAGTTGGTCGGCTCTTCGGCATACGGTGCGCGAAGCACCTCGAAGACCCGGTCCAGCCCCTCCTGCCCGACCACGTCGCGCACGCCCACGAACTCCGCATTGTCCGCCGGCACACGAACCGTCAAGTCGCCCTGGGCGACCTTGAGCACCAAGTAGGTCTTGTCCACGCCTTTGATCTGGCGAGTTTCGATAGCCTCGATCAGCGCGGCCCCGTGATGGGGATAGACCACGGTGTCGCCAACCTTGAACGTCATGTGACAGGTACCCCTTCCGTGGCTATCCAGAGTAACACGAGAATCGCCTCTCCTGAATGGCGTTTTCGCAGGTCAGGGCATATCTCAGGGCTTGACAACAGCAACATGGACGTGCTGCGGAAGGCTTCCGGAAGACGGTATTCGCAGGTCGGAGCGGCTGTGCGACCAAGGGGAAACACTCGCGTCACACGGTCCGGAAGCCCCACAGAAGAGGGCGAAAGTCCCGTTTTGTCGGGTTCCAGATAGTGAACTTTACCTACTCCGTTCGGTCATCGATCACCCGTACGGATGTAAGTGCACGTGCCCAATGAAATTGATCAAGCCCCCCACCTCGCGACGCCTTTCGCGGGGAATGCGCCGCGGCCGGAGGAATTGATCACCGCGATTATGTGAACGGCACGTGACACATCGGTCCCTGGGTGCGGCCGTCCCGCGCCGCTCCACCGCGCGCCGGGCCGCCGGGCCGTCGGGGAAGCGCTCCCCCGGAAGAGCCACGCCCCCTAGAGGCGGGTCGGGTGCGGGGCGGGAGTGGTGGCTCGGTAGCCTAAGGCCGCTGACACACCCTTAGGGCGGCTTTACGTCACCCCTTCCCGTCCGTCCGCGGGGCGCTCAGCACCCGTACAACGCCCGACGTCCGAAGTCCGCAGTCCGATCGTTCAAGGAGTTGCCGCCGCCGTGAGCCGCAGCCTTCGACACGGCGCCCTCGCCGCCACTGCCATCGCGTTCTCGATCGTCTCCCTGTCCGCCTGCGCGGCGGGCAACAACGCCGAGACGCTCAAGGTCAGGCCGGACAACGCGGCCACCTCGGTGGGCACCATCAAGGTCCAGAACGCGAACGTGATCACGCAGGCCGAGCCCGAGGCCGAGGGGCCGGCCGTCGTGGTCGCGACGCTGTTCAACGACGGCACCGAGGACGAGGTCCTGGAGAGCGTCACGCTGCCCGGCACCGACGTGCAGGTGAAGCTCCAGCCCGCGAAGGGCACCGGCCCCGTCGAGATCCCGGCCGGCGGCCGCGTCGTCCTCGGCGGCAAGGGCAACGCCTCCGCCGTGATCGAGGGAGGCCGCGAGGCCACCCAGGACGGCAACGTCCAGCAGGTCGTCTTCAAGCTGAGCCGCACCGGCGACGTCGGCCTCGGCGCCAACGTCGTCCCGGCGACCGGCTACTACAAGGACTTCGGCCCCAGCGCGCTGCCCGAGGCCCCGGCGGCCACGCCGAGCGGGACCCCGGAGGCCGGCGGCTCCGAGACGCCGGAGGCCCCGGCCGGCGAGACCCCCGAGTCCCCCGCCGCCGGCACCCCCGAGTCCCCGGCGGCCGGTACGGAGCAGCAGGGCACCCCGGAGACCGCGACGGCCGGGACGACCGGCTGACGCCACCCGCGTACGTACGAAAAACGCGCAGGCATACGAGAGGGGCGCTTCCCGGCCGGGAAGCGCCCCTTTCGCGCGGTCGCCGCCGTCCTGCCTGCGGTTTACGGCTCGAACTTGTACCCGAGGCCCCGCACCGTGACGAGGTAGCGCGGCGCGCCGGGGTCGGGCTCGATCTTGGCGCGCAGGCGCTTGACGTGGACGTCGAGGGTCTTGGTGTCGCCGACGTAGTCCGCGCCCCAGACCCGGTCGATGAGCTGCATACGGGTCAGCACGCGGCCCGCGTTGCGCAGGAGCATCTCCAGGAGGTCGAACTCCTTGAGCGGGAGGTCGACCTTGCCGCCGGAGACCGTCACCACGTGCCGGTCGACGTCCATCCGGACCGGGCCCGCCTCCAGGGCGGCCGGGGTGACCTCCTCCGGCTCCCCGCGGCGGCGCAGGACGGCGCGGATGCGGGCGACGAGCTCGCGCGAGGAGAACGGCTTGGTGACGTAGTCGTCGGCTCCTATTTCGAGACCGACGACCTTGTCGATCTCGCTGTCCTTGGCGGTGACCATGATCACCGGAACGTTGGAGCGGCTGCGGAGCTGGCGGCACACCTCGGTGCCGGGCAGGCCGGGCAGCATCAGGTCGAGCAGGACCAGGTCGGCGCCGTTGCGCTCGAACTCGTCCAGGCCGTCGGGGCCGGTCGCGGCGATCGCGACCTCGAAACCTTCCTTGCGCAGCATGTAGGACAGGGCGTCGCTGAAGGATTCCTCATCCTCGACGACAAGCACTCGGGTCACGGAAGAGCCTCCGGGGCGGGGAAGGGGTCATAGGAGTCGGTCTCGAACGGGGGCTGGTCCTTGTCACCGACGCCGTTGACGCCGTTGACGATAAGGGGTCCGCCGGTGGTGCGCTCCCTCACGGCGCCCGATTCGGGCAGCCGGAGGGTGAAGGTGGAGCCCTGTCCCTCGGAGCTCCAGACGGTGACCTCCCCGCCGTGCGAGGCGGCCACGTGTTTGACGATGGCGAGGCCGAGACCGGTGCCACCGGTGGCCCGTGAGCGGGCCGGGTCGACGCGGTAGAACCGCTCGAAGACCCGCTCGCGGTCCTTCTCCGAGATGCCGATGCCCTGGTCGGTCACGGCGATCTCGATCAGGTCCCCGCCCGGTCCGGTGGTGCGGCGGGCCGCGATACCGACCCGGGTGCGGGCGGGACTGTAGTTGACGGCGTTCTCGACCAGGTTGCCGAGCGCTCCGACGAGCTGGCCCCGGTTGCCCCAGACGGTGAGGCTCTCGGTGCCGCCGGAGGCCATGGTGATCTGCTTGGAGCCGGCCTGCTGGCGGCAGCGGTCGATCGCCTCGGCGACGAGCACCTCCACCTTGACCGGCTCGGCGTCCTCCAGCGGGTCGTCGTTCTGCACCCGGGAGAGGTCGATGAGCTCCTGGACCAGGTTGGTGAGCCGGGTCGCCTCGATCTGCATGCGTCCGGCGAACCGCTCCACCGCCTCCGGGTCGTCGGAGGCGTCCATGACCGCTTCGGAGAGCAGGGAGAGCGCTCCCGTGGGGGTCTTGAGCTCATGGCTGACGTTGGCGACGAAGTCGCGCCGTACCGCTTCTATCCGGCGGGCCTCGGTGAGGTCCTCGACGAGCAGCAGCACCAGCCGCGAGCCCAGCGGGGCGACCCGGGCGGAGACCGCGAGGGTGTCCCCCCGGCCCGTACCGCGCCGGGGCAGATCCAGCTCGCCCTGGCGTATCTCCCCGTCCCGCCGGGTGTCCCTGGCCATGTTGAGCATGGGCTCGACGGCCAGCCGGCCGCCCCTGACCAGGCCCAGGGCGTACGCCGCGGAGCTGGCCTTCACCACGCTGTCGCTCTCGTCGAGGACGACGGCGGAGGAGCTGAGAACGGAGAGGACGGTGTCCACTCCGGGGGGCAGGGCGGCGTTGCTGTCCGGCCGCAGCGACGTACGCGTGGGCCGTTTCAGGTCGCGCTCGCTCCAGCGGAACGCCAGCATGGCGATCACACCGGTCAACAGCCCGGCGATCGCTGCAGCTGCGGCGACCGCCGCGTTCACGTCCATGCTTCAAGGTTATGCGGGTGCGCCGACACTCTCCCAGCCGTCCGAGTGCCATCTCGAACACTCGTCGCCCAGAGTTCACCGAGGGGTAGGAGCCGGTTCACTTAGGGGGCCGGATACGGACGCGTTGCGGCCGCACCGTGTAACCGTGGGGGTCGGTCCGAGACCCCGGCCTCAGTTGGAACTGGAGAGGGACTTCCATGCGCGACGCTTACCACGAGGAACTCGACTCGATCGGAGAAGGCCTGGTCGAGATGGCCCGGCTGGTCGGATCGGCGATCGGCCGGGCGACCACGTCCATGCTCGACGCCGACCTGAAGCTCGCGGAGAGCGTGATCGCCGGTGACCAGAAGGTCGACGACCTCCAGCACGACCTGGAGGCGCGCGCGATCGCCCTCCTCGCCCGTCAGCAGCCGGTCGCGACCGATCTGCGGATCGTGGTGACCTCCCTGCGGATGAGCGCCGACCTGGAGCGCTCCGGCGACCTCGCCCAGCACGTGGCGAAGCTGGCCCGGCTGCGCTTCCCGCAGTCGGCGGTCCCGCACGACCTGCACGCCACCATCCTGGAGATGGGCCAGCTCGCCCAGCGGCTGATGGCCAAGGCCGCCGAGGTCATCATCACCAAGGACGTCGATCTGGCGCTCCAGCTGGAGCAGGACGACGACGAGATGGACCTGCTGCACCGCACGCTCTTCCAGCACCTGATGGACGACCGCTGGAAGCACGGCATCGAGACGGCCGTCGACGTGACGCTGCTGGGCCGCTACTACGAGCGTTTCGCGGACCACGCGGTGTCGGTGGCCAAGCGCGTCGTCTACCTGGTGACGGGTGAGCACGCGGACGAGATCCAGGCGGCGACGACGCCGGCGGAGGGCTCGTAGCCGGTACGGGAAGGCGTGCGGGCCGTCCGTACGCTCCCGGCGCACGCGAGTCGCACATGTGTTCCCGCCCGTGTGCGCTGTTGATGCGCCGTGCGGGATGGGCATGCAATGGGGCGGGGACGGCGCCAGGGCCGTACGCGGTACGTACGGGCCCTGCCGTCACGTCCCCGGCGGCGGCGCAGCGGCGTCCGCCGCCCAGCCGTACGCCCTGAGGAGGGACCATGGCCGATTCCCCCACGACCGAACCCCCGCTGGAGACCCCGACCGAAGTGGTGCACCTGACCGTGCTCGGCGCCTGCGGCTGCGGCTCGGGCTGCGGGTGCGGCTGCCAGTCCGGTGCTCCGTGCCAGTGCGGCGGCTGCTCGGGCTGACGCGCGCCGCGCGTCCCGTACAGCGTTCGCACGTCCCGTACGGCGTTCACGGACGACGGCGCCCGCCCGGAGAGTGGTCCGGGCGGGCCCGTCGTCGTTCTCGATGTCGTTCTCGTCGTCGTCCTCACGGTCCAGGGCGGCTCAGCCCGCGCGCTCGATCGCCGGCGCCGGGTCGGGCTCGGCCTGGTCCGGCCGGGCCTGAGCGGGTACGGGGGCGGGCTCGGGGACGGCCTCGTCCGCGAGGATCTCCTCACGGGGCAGGTTGCGCATCAGCAGCCAGTAGCCGAGGCCGGCGACCGTACCGATCACCGCGCAGGCGCCCCAGAGCCAGGCGGCGCCGTAGTGGTCGATCACGAAACCGGACATCAGGGGTGCGACGAGGGCCGCCACCGACCAGGACATCGTGTACATGCCCTGGTAACGGCCCCGGCCCTGGGCCGGCGACAGCTGGACGACCAGACCCGTCTGGGTGGGCGCGTTGACGATCTCGGCGAGGGTCCAGACGCAGACCGTCAGGGCGTACACGGCGACGGACCCGGCGAAGGCGGTCAGCCCGAAGCCGTACCCGGCGAGCAGCGAGGAGATGATCAGCAGCCGGCGCGGGTCGCGGTGCTGGATGAAGCGGGTGACGGGGATCTGGAGGGCGACGATCAGGACGCCGTTGACGGCGATGGCGGTACCGAAGTCGGAGCTGGAGAGCCCGTCCGCCCCCATCGCCACCGGCAGCCCCACGTACCCCTGCTGGAAGATCAGGGACACCAGGAACGACAGCCCCACGACCCCCATGAAGCGCCCGTCACGCAGCACCGTGGTGATCCGGACCTCGTCCTTGGCCCGCTTGCCGCCGGCGGTCTTCACCGGGGCGGCCTGTGCGGGCCGCGACTCCGGCACCTTGAGGAAGACGACGACGGCGCACGCGAGCACCATCAGGGCCTCGCCGAGGAAGCCCGCGAGATAGCTGTACTCGGCGATGAACCCGGCCCCGGCGGAGGAGACGGCGAACCCGAGGTTGATGGCCCAGTAGTTCAAGGAGAAGGCCCGCACGCGGTCCTTGGGGGGCACGATGTCGGCCATCATCGCCTGGACGGCGGGGCGTGAGGCGTTGCTCGCCATGCCGACGAGGAACGCGACGGCGGCGATGGCGCCCGGGTGCTCCATGAACCCGAGCACCGCCACGGAGACGGCCATCGACAGCTGCGCGATCAGCATGGTGGGCCGCCGCCCGAGGCGGTCGGTCATCACCCCGGCGCCGAGCGAGGAGATGACCCCGCCGAGCCCGTGGAGGGCGGCGACGAGACCGGCGTACGAGGCCGAGTAGCCCCGGTCCAGGGTCAGATACAGCGCCATGAAGGTGGCGACGAAACCGCCGAGCCGGTTGACCAGCGTGCTGAGCCAGAGCCACCAGAACTCCCGGGGCAGCCCGGAGACGGTCTCACGTGCGGCGGTTCTGAGACCGGCGACGGACATGCGGTTCCCCCCACAGGACGTGCGAACGAGGCACACCGGGTAAGAGTCCCGATGGCAGTCCGAACATTACGAAGCGGGGCTTCCCGTCCGCCACCCGATTGACGCCGAACGTCAATCGTCCCCGCGCCGAGCGCTTCCGCAGGGCTCTGTCCGGGTGCCCCGTCCGGGTACCTTGTCCGCTACGCGGGCGGGCGCGCGGAGGGTGTGCGGGTTCGATTACGCTCGGACTCATGGCCGACGCACCGTACAAGCTGATCCTCCTCCGCCACGGCGAGAGCGAATGGAACGCGAAGAACCTGTTCACCGGTTGGGTGGACGTCAACCTCACCGAAAAGGGCGAGAAGGAAGCAGTCCGCGGCGGTGAGCTGCTCAAGGACGCCGGTCTGCTCCCCGACGTCCTGCACACCTCCCTCCAGCGCCGCGCGATCCGCACCGCGCAGCTGGCCCTGGAGTCCGCCGACCGCCTCTGGATCCCGGTCCGCCGCTCCTGGCGCCTGAACGAGCGCCACTACGGGGCCCTCCAGGGCAAGGACAAGGCGCAGACCCTGGCCGAGTTCGGCGAGGAGCAGTTCATGCTCTGGCGCCGCTCGTACGACACCCCGCCGCCGCCGCTGGCCCGCGACGACGAGTACAGCCAGTTCGACGACCCGCGCTACGCGGACCTCCCGCCGGAGCTGCGCCCGGACACGGAGTGCCTGAAGGACGTCGTGGTCCGGATGCTCCCGTACTGGTTCGACAGCATTGTCCCCGACCTCCTCACCGGCCGCACGGTCCTGGTCGCCGCCCACGGCAACAGCCTCCGCGGCCTGGTGAAGCACCTGGACGGCATCTCGGACGAGGACATCTCGGGCCTCAACATCCCGACGGGCATCCCGCTCTCCTACGAGCTGGACGCCGACTTCAAGCCGCTGAAGCCGGGCGGCACGTACCTCGATCCGGACGCGGCGAAGGCGGCCATCGAGGCCGTTAAGAACCAGGGCAAGAAGAAGTAGGTTCCCTGATCATGCCCCCGAACTGCGCCTACGGCGCGGGGCGGGGGCATTTTCACGTGCTGGGGGGCTGGGATGCCTGGGGCCAGCCTGGTGCGCGCTTGAGAGCCTAGAGGCAGGCACTGACAACGGAGCCGGTCCGTGGGCCAGGGCGATACCCGTGGGCGGGGATGCGGACGGGGCGCATAAAGTTCCGGCATGGTGATCGCGACGGTTCGTGAGTGGGACGACGAGGAGGGGTGGGGTGTGCTCGACTCCGCCGAGACTCCCGGCGGTTGCTTCGGGCACTACTCCGACATCCGGGCGACCGGCTTCCGTAGGCTGTCGGCCGGGCAGCGGGTCGACCTCACCTGGGAAGCCCCCGGGTTCCAGCAGGACGGGTACGACTACCGGGCCCTGAGCATCGTGCCCCGGGCCGCGTGACCTCCCTCGGTGTCCGGAGGGCGGGTGGGGCCCTCGGGCGGGCGGGCCGTGGTCAGTTCGGGATCCTTGCGGCTACGAATCCCTCGCCGTCCTGGAACTCGATCAGTACGTGGCCGTCGGTGAAGTAGAGCCAGCACTCGTAGCAGCTGCCCACCACCATCTCTGCGTGGGCCGCCACGGCTTCGGCCTCCAGCGCGACCGAGGGCACTGCGTGGTTGCCCCAGAAGATGACGACGAGCTCGCCCTCGGCCCCGTGACGACGCACCATCTCGCGCAGCCCGTCCCCGTCGAACTCCTCGGAGCGTTCAAGGACTTCGGCGCCCCGCCAGTCCAGGCGCGTCGAGTTCACCGAGGCGAAGCGGTTGAGGCTGACGCCGGCGAAGGTCCGGTCCTCCGCGTACGTCAGCGCGATGGCGGCCTCCCCCGCGGCGGCCAGCAACGCGGCGATGGGCTCGGGGTGCGCCCCGTAGCCGTCCGTCTTCACCGGGCGCCTTCCTCCGGGCGACCGGGGGTGGAGTTCGGGACGAAGAGGCTGAGGCGGTACGTCGTCGGCTGCTTCAGGCGGCCGCAGAGTGTGTCCATCCGCACGGCGGACCAGTCGATCCGGGAGCCTTCCGCCCGCAAGCGCCGGACGTAGGCGTGGCGTTCCGACGCGTCCTGTGTCTCGAAGAGCACGCTCCAACGGCCCGCCTCGGGGGCGAAGCGCTCGGCGGACGGCCGTGGTTCGCCCGGTGGCTGTCGTCTTCTCTTTCGCTGACCTGGCATCGGACCAGAATCGTCCCTTCGGGCCGGGGGGCCAAGCTCTGCCGGCACGACGGGACGGCCTACCGCGAGCCGGTGGTGCGCCCCTGGGCCGAACTCCGCGCCTCACGCACTACGGTGGCCCCAAGCGGCCCGGCAGCACCGGCACACCAAGGGCAAGGAGATCGGGGAGAGCGATCATGGGCGAGTCTCTGAAGACCTTCGTCGGCGGCACCGAGGTGGAGGTGCCCAACAGCATCCCGGACATCCGCGCCGCCCTGCCCGAGGAGAGACGCGAGGAGTTCGACCTCGCCATCAACGAGGCCGGGGTGCACGAGATCTCCGCCGTCATGCGGCACTGGATGCTGGAGGCCGTTCCCGATCCCGAGGCCGAACGGATCCTGGACCGGCTGGCGCAGGACGAGGCCGAGAGGCGGAGCGTCGCTTGAGCTTCCGCATCTCCTACGCGCCGCCCGCCGACGACACCCTGGCCAAGATGCGCGACGGGCAGTCCTTCCGGGACGAGATGGCCCGCACGCTGGGCCGGGAGCCGTACGGGCACGCCTCGTCCGCCGTCAAGAGTGAGCGGGACCGGCGGGAGGCCACCGTCTCCGGGGCCATCGTCCTCTACTACGTCTCCCGGTCCGTGCTGACCGTCACCGTCGTACGGCTCGTTCCCCTGCCCTGACGATGGGCCTGACGACGGCCCCGATGATGCCGGAGCCGCCGGGCAGGGGCACGTCCATCAGCCGAGCTTCTTCGCCTGCGCCGCCACGACCTCGGTCGGCACGGTGAACTTCGCGCCGCCGTCCTGGCCCGCCGCCAGGTTGAAGGACAGGAACGTCGCCACGGTGCCCTCCTTGCGGAGCGCCACCAGCTTGAACGGGGCCTTCGCGCCCTCGTCGTCCTGGATGAGCGTCCAGGCCGCGGCCTCGTCGCCGCCGGTGACCTTCTCCTCGGTGATCGAGACGATCTTCTGCTTCGTGCCCGCGACCGTGGCGGTGAAGCCGCCCGCGCAGTCCGCCGCGGCCTTCTTGAGCCCGGCGAACGCGTCCGGGCCCGCCGTCCCCTCGTACGCGTTCAGCGCGACGAGGGTGGACGTCAGGTCGAAGGCGGCCTTCAGGGCGCCCTCGGCCTCGCCGTCCGTCATGTCCTTGAGCGACTTCTTGGCGCCCGCCTTCGGGTCGGTGATGACCTTGCGCTTGGTGGTGGCCTTCGAACCGGCCTCCGCCGCGCCGTACATGGCGTGGACGACCGGCAGGCAGGTGGCCTTGTCGGCCTTCAGGCCGTCCGCCGGGACCTCGTCGTCCGGGCCCGCCTCGGCGACCTTGTGGCCCTCGACGTCACCCTGCTTCAGCGACGCGGTCTCCAGCTCGGCGGTGCTCAGCGCCTTGGCCGAGGTCTTCGGGGCCGAGCTGCTCCCGCTCGTGGCGGCGCCCTTGTCGTTCTTCCCGCCGCCCGCGTCGGTGTCGGCGTCGGACGAGCCGCCGCAGGCCGTGGCCAGCAGGGTCAGGGAGACCGCGCAGGCGGCGAGGGCGGTACGGCGTACGACAGTGGCGCGCATGGTTCTTCTCTCCGGTTCGGGGAGCAACCGCCCTTCCCCCGTGCGGCACTTCGCGGCCGTCTGGGACGGACCGTCGCAGTGACCCACACTTTACGATCGAACCTGTGAGCGATGATCGGTCCGGCGGCCCTCCGCCCAAGATCGTGATTCCGCTGTGATCATCCTGTGAACGCACGGTGCGGTGCCGACTGACCACCGCACCACCCGGCCCCCGCCGCAGCGAGAAAGGGCGTCACCCGCGTGTCCCAGCAGACCCCCGCCGCACCTCTCCCCCTCATCCTGCGCGCCCTCGGGGTCGCCGACCGTGACCTCACCTCCTGCACGCCCCTCACCGGCGGCACGTACAACACCGTCACCCGCGTCACGCTCACCGACGGCCGCGACTGGGTGGTGAAGACACCCCCGTCGCACTCCGCCGGCCTGCGGTACGAACGTGACCTCCTCGTCAACGAGGTCGCCTTCTACACCGCGGCCGCGCGAGCGGGCGGCCCCGCCGTCCCCCGCGTCGTCCACAGCGAGCCGGACCCCACGGCCCCGACCGGCACGTACCTCGTCATGACCGCCCGCCCCGGCCGCCCCTGGCACGAGGCGGACCGGGCGGAGGACCCGCACGCCGAGCCCCGGCTGCGTGCCGAACTCGGGCGCATCGTCGGCCGGTTGCACACCGTGACCGGGCCCGGCGGCTTCGGCTACCCCGCCGCGCCGTTCGGGCCGCCCGCCGCCACCTGGCGTACCGCGTTCACGACGATGACCGAGGCCGTGCTCGCCGACGCCGAGACGTACCGGGCGCCGCTTCCGTACCCCGTCGACCGCATCCGTACGGTGCTGGCGCGCGCCGCGCCCGTCCTGGACGATGTCACCCGGCCCGCGCTCGTCCACTTCGACCTGTGGCAGGGGAACCTGCTGGTGGCCGGGGAGCCCGGCGCCCGGTCCATCGGCGGGGTCATCGACGGGGAGCGGATGTTCTGGGGCGACCCGGTGGCCGACTTCGTCTCGCTCGCGCTCTTCGGGGAGCTGGAGGAGGACGGGGATTTTCTGGCCGGGTATGCCGAAGGGAGCGGCCAGGCGCTGGAGTTCAGCGATTCCGTGCGCCTTCGGCTTGCCCTGTACCGGAGTTACCTCTACCTCATCATGCTCGTCGAGACCGTGCCGCGCGGCCTCGGGCCCGAAGCGGCCGAGGAGACACGCCAGTTGGTGGCGCCCCACCTCGTCGCCGCGCTGGACGCCGTCAGTCGCCGGACGAGCGCTTGATCAGATGGCTGAACGCGTCGAGGTTGCGCGTGGACTCGCCGCGCGAGACCCGCCAGGCGTACTCCTTGCGGATCGAGCTCGCGAAGCCCAGTTCCAGGAGGGTGTTGAACGAGTCGTCGGCCGCCTCCAGGACCGTGCCGAGCAGCCGGTCCAGCTCCTCGGGGGTGACCACGGCGAGCGGCAGTTTGCCGGCCAGGTAGACGTCACCGAGGGAGTCGATCGCGTAACTCAGCCCGAAGAGGCGGAGGTTGCGCTCCAGGAGCCAGCGGTGGACCTCGGCCTCGTTCTCGTCCGGGTGGCGGACGACGAAGGCGTTGAGGGAGAGGGAGTGCTTGCCGACGATGAGCGAACACGTCGTCGACAGTTTGCGGGTGCCGGGCAGGGGCACCACGTAGTTGCCGGGGGCGGGGCTCTCCCATGCGAGCCCGGCCTCGTTCAGCGTCGCCTCGATGACCTGGGCCGCTGCTGTTTCATCGGGTACGTCAGCCATGCAGCGAGCGTACGACAGCCCCCTGCGCGGGGCAGGCGCGGGCAGCGTCTCAGCCGTGGTGGGTACGCGCCCGGCGGCGGTGGTCGGCCAGCGCCGCCGTGTAGACGTCGGCCGTGCCGGAGGCCGCCGTGTCCCAGCCGAAGGACTGCGCGTGCGCCGCGGCCGCCGTCCCCATCCGCTCGACCAGCTCCGGCGCCTGAGCGAACCGCTCCAGCGCGCGGGCGTACGCCTCCGGGTCGTGGCCGGGTATGAGGAAGCCGCTGACCCCGTCCCGTACCGCCACCGGCAGCCCGCCCACCGCGGCCGCGACCACCGGCGTACCGGCCGCCTGGGCCTCGATGGCGACCAGGCCGAAGGACTCGCTGTACGACGGCATGACCAGCACGGACGCGGCCCGGAACCAGTCCGCCAGCCGGTCCTGGCCCACCGGCGGGTGGAACCGTACGACGTCGGCGATGCCGAGGCGCGCGGCCAGCTTCTGGAGCCCCTCGGGCTTCGCGAGGCCGCTGCCGCTCGGGCCGCCGACGACGGGCACCACGATGCGGGAGCGCAGGGACGGGTCCCGGTCCAGGAGTACGGCGACCGCGCGCAGCAGCACGTCCGGGGCCTTCAGCGGCTGGATGCGGCCCGCGAAGAGCGGGATCAGGGCGTCCTGCGGCAGGCCGAGCCGGGCCCGGGCGGCGGCGCGGCCGTCGGCCGGGCGGAAGCGGTCCAGGTTGACGCCCGGGTGCACCACGGCGACGGAGGACGGGTCGGCGTCGTAGAAGCGGACCAGCTCGTCGGCCTCCTCGGCGGTGTTGGCGATCAGCCGGTCCGAGGCGTGGACGATCTGGGTCTCCCCGATGACGCGGGCCGCCGGCTCGGGGGTGTCGCCCTCGGCGAGCGCGGCGTTCTTGACCTTGGCCATGGTGTGCATGGCGTGCACGAGCGGGACGCCCCAGCGCTGGGCGGCGAGCCAGCCGACCTGGCCGGAGAGCCAGTAGTGGGAGTGGACCAGGTCGTAGTAGCCGGGGCGCTGGCCGGCCCAGGCCTGCATCACGCCGTGCGTGAAGGCGCAGAGCTGGGCGGGCAGGTCCTCCTTGGCGAGCCCCTCGTACGGCCCGGCGTCGACGTGCCGGACCAGGACGCCGGGGGCCAGCTCGACCTCGGGGGGCAGCGAGCCGGTGGTGGCCCGGGTGAAGATCTCGACCTCGATGCTGATCGCGGCGAGGCGCTTGGCCAGCTCGACGATGTAGACGTTCATCCCGCCCGCGTCGCCCGTGCCGGGCTGGTGCAGGGGCGAGGTGTGCACGGAGAGCATCGCGATGCGGCGCGGCTTGCGGGAGGAGCCGGGGAAGCTGCCGGGGAACCTGATGCGGGGGCCGGTCCGGGTGGAGCCGAGCCGGGAGACGTACTGGCTCACGTCGTCGGTCCTCCTCACTCAGGGCATGCCACGAAGGGGCACAGAGCCCTCTGAAGGGCGAGAACAGCGGAATCCCGCCTTTCATTTCCGCTTTGCCAAATCATTACGGAGGTGGGGGGAGGCGGCATCCCGGCCTGGGCCCCGCATGGGGATTCCCGCCCGGCCCCTCGTGGGGCATCCCCGCCCGGACCCGGACCCTCACGCCCGTGGGCACCCGGGTACCCGCCCCTCCCCGTCGCATACGCTCACCGCATGCGCCAGCGCCCCATCGGCACCGCCACCCGCGGGACCACCAACCCGAACCGGCTGCGCCGCATGGACCGCTGGATCGCCGCCGTGCACGGCCCTGCCCTGCGCCGCGCGGAGACCCCCGTGGCCGCCGATCTGGGGTACGGGGCGGCGCCCTGGACCGCCGTGGAGCTCCTGGCCCGGCTGCGTACCGCCGAGCCCCGCACCGCCGTCGCGGGCATCGAGATCGACCCGGAGCGGGTCGCCGCCGCGAAGCCGTACGAGCGCGAGGGGCTGACCTTCGTCCACGGCGGCTTCGAGATCCCGCTGGCGGAGCGGCCCGAGCTCATCCGGGCGGCGAACGTGCTGCGTCAATACGACGAGGACCAGGTCGCCGAGGTGTGGGCGCGGCTCCGCTCGCGGCTCGCCCCCGACGGGCTCCTGGTGGAGGGGACCTGCGACGAGATCGGGCGCCGGCATGTGTGGGTGGCGCTGGGGCCGGAGGGGCCGCGCACGGTCACCTTCGCGACCCGGCTCGGCTCGCTGGAGCGCCCCTCCGACCTCGCCGAGCGCCTGCCGAAGGCGCTGATCCACCGCAACGTTCCGGGTGAGCCGGTCCACGCGTTCCTGCGCGACTTCGACCGGGCGTGGGCTGCGGCCTCCCCGTACGCGTCGCTCGGCGCCCGGCAGCGCTGGATCGCGGCGGTGCGGGCGCTGTCGGCCCACTGGCCGGTGACGGACGGCGTACGGCGGTGGCGGCAGGGCGAGGTCACGGTGGCGTGGGACGCGCTGCGGCCCGACGACCGCTGAACGACGACTGGTGACCGGTGACCGAACCCGGTGGCCGGGGCCCGGTAAACGACGGCCGCTGAACGATCACCCGACCGGGCGAAAGTATGCTCTTCCGGGGAACGACGGGAACGCCGACCGCGTGTCGTTCGTCCTGGGGGTGGGGATCACGAGGCACCGGACACCGACTGCCTCTGTTGCTTTACGGGACGACATGGCACGATCGCGACGTCGCCTGAACGTTACTGATGGTAAGTCAGATGCACGCTATCCGGCTTCTGTTGCTTTTGTCTTGATTTCGTTCTTGCTGGGGGAGCTCGTGAACCGACGCCACTGCGCCGCCGCGGCCATCACGCTGGTCTGCGCGCTGGGCCTGCTGACCGTTCCGGTCCAGGCGATGGCCGCACCGACGCCGGACTCGTCGCCGTCCCCTTCCGCCTCCGTCTCCGCGCCCGCCGTGCCCTCGCCCGCCTCACCGTCGTCCGAGAAGGACCTCGAAAAGATCCGCGAGCAGATCGAGACGCTCTACCGGCAGGCCGGAGCGGCGACGGACGCGTACAACCTCGCCGAGGAACAGACCAAGAAGCAGTCCGGCGAGATCGTGAAGCTGGCCAAGGCGATCGTCGACGGCCAGGCCCGGATAGCCGAGCTGAAGGACCGCGCCGGCGCCCAGGCGCGCGAGCAGTACCGCAACGGCGGCCTGCCGCCCGGTGCCCAGCTGGTCCTCAGCGACGACCCGCAGCTCTTCCTGGACGGCGTCAACAAGGTCCGCACCAGCCAGCAGGCGAGCAAGACGGTCCTGGCCGAGCTGACCCGGACCCAGGAGGACCTGGAGACGTACACCCAGGACGCCAGCAGCAACTGGCACAAGCTGGAGACGAACCGGGTCAAGCAGGCCAAGGCCAAGAAGAAGATCAACGCACAGATAGCCGCGGCGGAGAAGCTCGAATCGCGGCTGGCGAAGGAGGAGCGGGCCCGGCTCCGCCAGCTGGAGCAGGACGCGGCGAACCGGGCGCAGTCCGCCTGGCTCGCCACCCGGCCCACGCCGAACATCGCCGTCAGCGGCGCGACGACAGCGGCCGGCAAGGCGGCGGTGGCCTTCGCGACCGCGCAGATCGGCAAGCCGTACGTCTGGGGGGCCACGGGCCCCGGCTCGTACGACTGCTCCGGGCTGACCTCGAAGGCCTGGGCCGCGGCGGGCCGGCCGATCCCGCGCACCTCGCAGGAGCAGTGGCGGCTGCTCCCGCGCATCGACATCCAGGACATGCGCCCCGGGGACCTGATCATCTACCACGCCGACGCCAGCCACGTCGGGATGTACGTCGGCGACGGCGCGATCGTCCACTCCCCGCGCCCCGGCCGCCACGTCACGCTGGCGGGCGCGGGCTCGATGAAGATCCTCGGCGTGGTCCGTCCGGACCGGTAGGACCGTCTCGCCGCTGTTTCCTCAGGCATACGTGAGCGGCGCCACGTCGCCGGTGCGGGCGCGGGCGTGCGCGGGTGATGTTTGTCATGGCCTCTCCGCCGCCCCCGCGCGCCCCATAGCGCCGGATCCGTGCCGGGAAGCGGCTTATGACGGCGCATATGACAGGGGCTGGTCCCCGCGCGCCATTCCGTTCCCCCGCCGGAGACCGCTATCGTCCCCGACTGGCGTTCGTCGATCGGCGTACCGCCGTGCCCTCGGGGGGAGGGGAGGACCCGAACCGATGCCCGTACCCGTACCGCAGCAACGTGGCGTTCCCGCTGCGGAGACCCCCCATGGCGCCGACCTCACCGTCCTGGTGATCGAGGACGACCCGGCGGGCAGCATCACGGGACCCGAGCTCTCGGCAGCGGCCGGCACCCGGGTCCGTATCCGTACCGCCCGCAACCTCACCGAGGCCGGGCGGCTGCTCACCGACGACGTCGACTGCATCCTGCTGGACCTCGCGCTGCCCGTACCGACCACCAACGCCACAGCGACCACGGCGACCACCACCGCCCCCGCAGCCCCCGACCACCGGCCCGAGCCCGCCCCCGCCCGCGCCGACGAGCTGGCGGTCCTCACCCACGTACTGCGGATCGCCCCGCTCCACGCGGTCCTCGTGCTCACCGCGCAGGACGACACGGAGCTGGCGGCCGAGGCGGTACGGGTCGGGGCGCAGGACTACCTCTTCCGCGGCGAGCTGGACGCGCGGGTGCTGAGCCGCGCGATCCGGTACGCCGTCGAGCGCAAGCGCGCCGACCTCGCCCAGCACCAGCTGACCGAGTCCGGGCTGCGCGCCCAGGAGAACGCCCGCCTGGAGCGCGGCCTGCTGCCCACCCCGCTCCTGGACGGCTCCGACCTGAGCTTCGCCGCCCGCTACCGGCCGGGCCGCAGCCGCGCCCTCCTCGGCGGCGACTTCTACGACACCGTGCGCACCCCGGACGGCACGGTCCACGCGATGATCGGCGATGTCTGCGGGCACGGCCCGGACGAGGCGGCGCTCGGCGTGGAGCTGCGGATCGCGTGGCGGGCGCTGACCCTGGCCGGGCTCTGCGGCGACCAGCTGCTCTCCACGCTCCAGCAGGTGCTGGAGCACGAGCGGCAGAGCGAGGAGATCTTCGCGACGCTCTGCACCGTCGACATCGCCCCGGACGGCCGCCGCGCCGGGCTCTGCCTGGCCGGCCACCCCGCACCGCTGCTGGCCCGCCACGGCCGGCCGGCGCGGCTGCTCCCGTACGAGGACGGCGGCCCGGCGCTCGGGCTGCTGCCGCGCGCCCGATGGCCGCGCCGCCAGGTGGAGCTGGGCGCGGAGTGGAGCCTGATGATGTACACGGACGGGCTGATCGAGGGCCGCGTCGGGGCGGGCAGCAGTCAGCGGCTCGGCCAGGACGGCATGGTCGCGATGGTCAACAGCCGGCTGGAGCAGGGGCTGGCGGGCGAGGAGCTGCTGGAGGCGGCAGTCGCCGAGGTGCGGGAGCGACACGGCGGCGAGCTGACGGACGACGTGGCGGTGCTGCTGCTGGGCCGCGATCCGGAGCGGATACGGCGACGGGGCCGGAGCGCCTCGCGCCCCGGCCCCGTATCGACCGCTTCTTCGACGGCTACCGCTCCCGCCGCGGCGAGCGCTCAGCGCCCGCCGTTGTACGGCCCGTAGGGCCCGTCACTGCTGGAGCCGCCCCGGCGGCCGCCGCTGCCACCCGAGACCTCCTTGAGCGCGGGCCGTACGTCGACCATGAACACGATCGACGCGACCACACCCGCGAGCTGGAGGAAGAGGAACGGGATGAGCAGGTTCACGGCGACGGCGACGCCGAGAATGATCAGCCAGAAGGACTTCTTCTTCTTGTCGGCGGCCCGGTAGGCGTCCTCCCGGGCGGTCGCCGCGAAGACGAAGGCGACCACGGCCAGCACCAGCATGCCCAGGTAGAGCAGCTGGAGGAGTGAGCCGAATGCGGAGAGCAACATGGTGTGAACCGCCTAGTGAGTCGATGAGCGCCCTGCGGCCGAGAAGGCCAAGGTACCGGGACAACGAACCGGCCACCGGTAAAGGTGCCCGCCCCGCGCCCCGGTCACGCTTCGTCGGTACGGAGGGGAGCCGTCGGGGTCACTTCCCGGCGGGCGGGGTGTTCTTCCGGGCCGCGGGCTTGCGCGGGGCGGGAGCCTTCTTGGCGGGCGCGGCCTTGGCCTCGGCCGGGGCGGCGCTCTTCGCGGCGGGGGCGGCGGGCTTCGCGGCCGGGGTGGCGGGCTTCGCGGCGGCCGCGGGCTTCACGGCATTCGGCTTGGGCGCGCTCTTGGTCGTCGCGGCGGCGGCCTTCGGCTCGCTCTTGGCAGCGGGCGCCGGAGCCGGAGCGGTCTTCGGGGCGGCCTCCACGACGGCGGCGATCTCGACGATCTCGTCGGCCGTCTCGCCGCGCCAGGTCCGCACGGCCTGCTCGCCGTGGACGGCGACCTTCTCGTACGTCTCCCGGGCGCGCATCGCGTACTCGGCGGCGATGCCCACGCCGCGCAGCGCCAGGTCCTGAGCGCTCTCGCCCAGCTTCTTCAGGTCGGCGGCGTCGAGCGCCCCGAACACCTCGGTGACCTTCGCCTGCACGGTGGCCTGGGCCTCCTTGGCCTGCGTGGTCACCTTCTCCTGCACGACCTTGGGGTCGGTGTTGCGTACGGCCTCGAACCGCTCGGGCGCCTCGGCCCGCAGCTGCTCGATCAGCGCCGGGACCTTGAGCGCCTGCTGCACGGCCAGGTCGGCCGTACCGGCGGCGAAGTAGAGGGGGGTGCGGTCGGTGAGGGTCTTGCGCAGGTCGTCGGTGATGGCCATGACTGTGGTCCTCCCGGATCATCAGAAGCAGCTGGTCGCTGTGGCTAGCTGTGAGGGTTGTCGTCTTTAGTGGCATCGGCCTTGAGCGCGTCGTCCGCCCCAGGCGTCTCGTCCGCCTCATCCGCCGTGTCCGTCTCGTCGGTCTCGTCGGTCTCCGGCACGAACCCGTTCTCGCGGCGGAAGGAGTCGTAGATCTGCAGCAGGACGTTCTTCTGCCGCTCGTTGATCGACGGATCGGCGAGAATCACCGCCCGCGTCTCCAGCTCCTCCCGCTCCCGCTCGTCGAGGATTCCCGCCCGTACGTAGAGGGTCTCGGCCGAGATCCGCAGCGCCTTGGCGACCTGCTGCAGCACTTCCGCACTGGGCTTGCGCAGGCCGCGCTCGATCTGGCTGAGATACGGGTTCGACACCCCGGCGGCATCGGCGAGCTGCCGCAACGAGAGCTGCGCGGCGTTGCGCTGCTCCCGGAGGTACTCACCTAGATTGCCGACGTTGAGTGATGCCATGACTCGATACTGCAACACCCATGCTAACTATTGCAAGCAGGCGCTTGCAAAAGTGTCGCGCGCCACGTGTGACTGAACACGACACACGACAGGTGGCTGCCCGTTCCCCGGGCTTGTGAGAGTTCCCGCTCGATCTGCTCGGCGAAGTGATCGATTCCCGATCGATCTGCGCGGCGAGGTCTCTCGTGGGCTGAGCTACGGACGTCGCGCGACGAAGACGAACTCCTTGCCCGGCCTGTCGGGCGCGTCGCGTACGTCCTCCACCACGTACCCCTGCGCGATCAGCTCCGTCTCGACCTCCTGCCGCTCGCGGAAGCGCAGGGTGGAGTCCGACGTCATTACCTTCCCATCGGCAGCGAACACATAGGTCCAGCGGAACGTCACCAGCGGCTCGCTCACCTCGATCACTTGGACCCAGCTTTCGACTGAGCCGACATCCGGGATCTCCGTCACGCGGTATGAGGCTTCGCGGTTCCACTCCTCCCAGGCGCGTCTGGCCGGGTCCCGGGTCTCGAACACCAGACGGCCGCCGGGTCGTAGTGCTTCGTGCGCGCCACGCAGGGTCTCGCGCCATGCCTGCGGATCGAGGATCTGCTGGGCGGCGTTCGCGGTCATGGTTGCCAGGTCGACCCGCATCGGCGGAAGTGTCGTGGCATCGCCACAGATCCAGCGCACTCGCTCGCCGCCCCGCTTGGCTCGGGCCACGTCGATGGACGCTTGAGCGGGATCGACACCCACGACTTCGATCTCGCGTTCAGCCAGCAGAAGCGCGAACACGCCTGTTCCACAGCCGATGTCCAGCACATGACGGGCACCGAACTCCTCCGTCATCTGGACGTACGCGTCGAGATCGCCGCGATCGGGGTCGAGTGGGTCGTAGATCGCGGCGAGCCGTGGATGTCCATAACATTCGTCTGCCATACGGCCGAACGTAGGGGCCGCTGAGGTCGGGCGCCTACTCAATTTGGCGGCGTGTCAGCGGTGTCGAGCACACCATCACGCCGAGTTCCGGCTCACCGTTCCGTCAGAGGCACCTCCTCGATCCAGCTCTCCGGGGAACGGACATGTCGGATTCTCTTTCGTCACGCTCTGAGCGACCGTCCGCTCTCGCTCCAGTGGCTGGTCAGAGCCTCCTGCAGACCGAAAACCAGGTGTGTATGGGCAGATTCGCACTCGTATACTCATGCGATCTCATGGAGGGGGAGGTGGAGACGGTGAAGCTTGCCGAGGCACTGGCGGAACGTGCGGAGGCGACGCGCCGCGTAGAACAGTTGCGAGCGCGCGTCGTCAGCAGTGCGCGGTACCAGGAGGGGGAGACACCCGCCGAGGATGCCGCCCAGTTGCTGGCTGAGGCCGGTGAGGTGCTGAGCGCTCTGGAAGGGTTGATCCGGCGAATCAACCGGACCAATGCCACCGTGGAGATGGGTCCCGACGGCACGCTCACCGATGCCCTTGCGCGCCGGGATGTCCTGCGGTTGCGTCACTCCGTGGTCACCGCAGCGGCGGACGCGGCAGCGGGTAGCGGCGAGCGGGGATACGGCCGGCAGCTCCGGTCCGAGCTGATGATGCTTTCCGCGCTTCCGGTCGCGGAACTACGCGGTCAGGCCGATGTGCTCGCGCGGGAGATCCGCGAGGTCGATGTGCGGATCCAGCGCACGAACTGGGAGGTGGATCTGCTGGACTGAGCAGTCCAGCAGGCGGAGACGATGTGGAGCAGGTAGCAGCTTCGGAGGCGTGCACGAACCGAGGGCCGGCGGTCTCCGGCCCACTCCTGGCGCGTGAAGAGCAACGCGGGGTTCGACTCCCCATCAACAGTGCAGCTCAGCACGGAGTACAGGTAAAGGTGCACTTCGCACAGCACATCACCACGTGCAGATCCGAAGCGGTGAGGGCGGGTTCGGGGCTTTCCACATCGCAGCACCATGGACAACGGCGATCCGCGGCCGAAACACACCCTGCCCGGCCTGCCCGCCTTCACGTACGGTGCGCAGGCACCGTCCGGAGGCACGTGCGTACACGGGGAAAACGAGGTCGGCATTCCGATGCGGAGAGCGATCGCGCAAGCCGATGGGCCGGACAGCGCCCGCTTGTCCGCCTACAGCGCCGTCTCCACCTCCCTCGCCCTGCACAGTGACCGCCGGCTGAGCGAACTCGTCGACGCCGCCCTGCCCCTGAGTTCCGGTATCGGCGGCACGTCCGCGCTGCTGAAGGTCGACGGGAAGCCGGTCTTCGTGAAGCGGGTGCCGCTGACCGAGAGGGAGCGGCTGCCGGAGCACGCGCGGTCCACGGCCAACCTGTTCGGGATTCCCACCTTCTGCCAGTACGGCGTCGGGGGCGGGCCCGGTTTCGGGGCGTGGCGGGAGCTTGCCGTGCACACCATGACGACGAACTGGGTGCTCGGAGGGGAGTACCAGGGGTTCCCGCTGATGTACCACTGGCGCGTGCTGCCGGACACGGCCGCGCTTCCCGAGGAACTCGCCGACGTGGAACGGGTCGTGGCCTATTGGGGAGGCAGCCCGGAGGTGCGCCGGCGGATCGAGGCCCTTCAGCGGTCCACTGCGAGCCTCGCGCTGTTCCTGGAGTACATCCCTCAGACGCTCGACGAGTGGCTCACCGAGCAGATGGAGGCCGGTGAAGAGGGAGCCGACCGGGCCTGTTCGCTGGTGGAACGGGAGTTGGAGGCCGGCACGTCCTTCATGAACGCTCGCGGGCTTCTGCACTTCGACGCCCATTTTCAGAACATCCTCGTCGACGGCCGACGCCTCTACTTCGCCGACTACGGCCTCGCCGTCTCGTCCCGGTTCGATCTGTCGCCGACCGAGGCCGGTTTCTTCGAGCTGCACCGGACCTACGACCGCTGCTACACCCGCAGTTGGCTGGTGAACAGGCTGATCACGAAGGTCTACGGATACGAGCGGGAAGAGCGCGAGGCACTCATCCGCGCCTGTGCGGAAGGGGAGGAGCCGCCGGACGGGCCACAGGAGGCCAGGGCGATCCTCTCCCGCCATGCGCCGCTCGCCGCGGTGATGACGGACTTCTACGTCAAGGTCCAGGACGAGGACAGGGAGACCCCTTACCCGGCGGAGGCGCTCCGCCGGGCCCTGCGCGCGGACAGCTCACGGCGCAGCTGAGCAGACACCTTGTTCTGAAGATCGTTCCTCGTCTCGCACAGCAGGGGCGGCGCCACGGCCACCGCTGTCGCCCATGCACGGCCCGAGCTGATCGACCGGATCGTCTACGTCTCCGCCTGGTGCCCCGTCGATCTGACCGTGGGCGACTACTACGCCGAGCCGGAGATGGCCGACGTCGACAGGGGGGCCCGTCGACGTCGAGAAAGAGCAGCGGACGCTGCCCGGTGCTGGTCACGGCCGCACGATAGCGGCCGAGGAGCGGGCAGCCCTTCCCGTAGCCACCTTTTTGTGGGTACTGGGCAACGGGCGGCGGCCGGACGATCCTGGTGGGGAGCGGTCGGAGAGGCGCCCGGCCCGAGGAGCGAAGGGCGGGGAGGGAAGGTGTGGTGCCTCAGGAGGCCGACTGGAGTTCGGTGAGTCTCGCCAGGCGGCGCCGGCCCCAGTCGGAGAGGGTGTCGAGGAGTTCGGCGAGTTCTCGGCCGTCCTCGGTCAGCGAGTACGTCGTCTTCAGCGGCCGGACGTCGTGCACCTCCCGGCGCACCAGCCCGTCGGCCTCCATCTCGCGCAGCGCCTGAGTCAGTACCTTCTCGCTGAGGCCGGGCAGTTCGCGGCGTAGCCCGCCCGGGCGTCGGGGGCCGGATTCCAGAAGCCAGATCAGGCCCGACTTCCACTTTCCGTCGACCACGGCGATCGCGGCGGTCACTCCGCACACGTTCGGGTCCTGGGCACGGCCGCGCGTCATCTTCGCTCCGTTCGTCAAGAGAACATCCATTATTTCAGGGAGTTGAGCCATGTCTCCGCAGAGTGAGCCACGTGAACAGTCCGCCGTCACCGTCACCGTCATCGGCCTGGGGCCGATGGGGCGGGCCCTCGCGGGTGCGTTCCTCGATGCCGGGCTGCGGACCACGGTCTGGAACCGGACTCCGGGGCGGGACCGGGAGCTGGTCGAGCGGGGTGCGGTCAGCGCCCCTTCGGCCGAGGAGGCCGTCGCCGCGAGCGCGTTGACCGTGGTCTGCGTCGTGAACTACGACGCGGTGGACGCGATCCTGCGGCGCGACGCGGTCGCCGGTGCGCTCAAGGGGCGCACCGTGGTCAACCTGACGGCCGACACCCCAGGCCGGGCCCGGTCCACGGCGGCGTGGGCAGCCGAGCACGGCGTCCGGTACCTGGACGGGGCGATCATGACGCCCACCGTGTCCATCGGGACCCCGGGCGCGGTCCTCATCTACAGCGGGCCCGAAGATCTCTACCGCGAACACCGTGCCGTCCTCGATGCGTTGGGCGGTACCCACACCCACCTCGGCGAGAAGATCTGCCGGGCGGCGGCCTACGACATCGCGCTGCTCGACATCTTCTGGACCGCGATGGCCGGGTTCAACCACGCCCTCGCCGTGGCGCGGGCGGAAGGCATCACCGCCCGGGAGCTGGCCCCCTTCGCCGCCGGGATCGGCGCCATCCTCCCGGCCATCTTCACGGAGGTCGCGGAGGAGGTCGACCAGGAGACGTTCTCCGCCGAGGGCACCCCGCTCACCTCGACGGCGTCGACCATGGCCCACGTCATCCACACCTCCGAGGCCCACGGCATCGACGCGGGTGTCATGCGCGCCGCCGAGGGCCTCGCCCGGCAGGCCATCGGGCTCGGGCACGGGGAGGAGGGCTTCCACCGGGTCGCCGAGCTGCTGGGGCGGCGGAGTTGAGTAAGCCCCTCCAGAGATAGATAAGTTGGTGCCGGGGTTTGGTGATGCGCTTGCGGTGTAGCCGGGTTGATGCCGGTGTGAGGCCGTGGATCCGTTCATACGAATGACAAGCAGTCTTCACACCCGTACGGAATGCCGGGCCCGCCGACGCCCGTTGGTATCCGTATGGCTATCGGAGTAGCACTCAACGCGCGCGACGCCGACAACGAGATCGACTCCACCGTGGAGCTGGCCCGCGAGGCGGCGGCCGCCGGGCTGCGGTCGGCGTGGTTCGGGCAGCGCTTCGGCGTGGACTCGCCCGCGCTCGCGGGGATCGTCGGGCGGGAGGTGCCCGGCCTCCAGGTAGGGACGTCCGCCATCCCCATCTTCGGCCGCCACCCCCTCCTCGTGTCCAGCCAGGCCCAGACCGCGCAGGCCGCCACCCACGGCCGCTACCACCTCGGGCTCGCCCTCGGCGCCCGGCACCTGGTCGAGGGCGGCTTCGGGATCCCCTTCGAGCGGCCCATCGCCCGGCTGCGTGAATTCCTCACCGCCCTCAGGCAGTTGACCGAGACCGGTGCCGCCGACTTCCACGGCGAGCTGCTCACCGCCACCACCCCGATCCCCGCGCGCGTCCCGGGCGCCGAGGCCGGGGTGCCGCTGCTCGTCGCCGCGATGGGGCCCCAGGCACTCCGCGTCAGCGGCGAGCTGGCCGACGGGATCCTGCCCTACCTGGCGGGGCCCCGCGCCCTGGCCGACCACATCGTCCCGGCCGTCAACGCGGCGGCCGAAGCGGCCGGGCGGCCCGCGCCCCGGATCGTCGCGCTGGTGAACGGCGTGGTGACCGACGACGTCGGCGCCGTACGGGACCGGGTCGCCGAGCAGCTCGCGTTCTACGAGAAGATCCCGTCCTACATCCGCGCCATCGAGCTCTCCGGCGGCAGGCAGGCCGTCGACGTGGCGGTGATCGGCGACGAGAAGGCGGTCGCCGCCGAGGTGCGGCGCTACCGGGACGCCGGGGCGACCGAGGTGGTCTTCGCGGGGACGGAGATCGCCGGGGACGCCGACCGGCGCCGCACCTGGGCGCTCCTCGGGGAGCTGGCCGGCTGACCCGTCACGGGTGACGGGGCGGCGCAGTCGCCGCCGCCGCGTACCGGGCCGCCAACTGCGCGAACGCAGAACGGAGTTCGGGCGGGCCGATCACCTCGATGTCGGCGTCGAACCTGCCGATCGCAGCGACCAGGCCGGGCCACGACCACGAACCCAGCACGAGACGGCAGCGGTCCGGGCCGAGCTCCTCGACGATCCCGTCGCGGGTGTGGCGCAGGACCTCGGCGGAGGGGAGGGAGAGGATCACCTCCCCTCGGCAGGGCCACCCGCCGACGCCGTCCCCGGTGGCGGTGGTGGTGCCCCGGAACCGGGCGGTGATGAAGTCCGCCACGCTCCCGCCGGGCAGCTCACGCGGGGTGAAGCGGGGGCCGGTCGGGGTGCGCGGGGCGATCCGGTCGGCGCGGAAGGTCCGCCAGTCACCGCGTTCGAGGTCCCAGGCGACGAGATACCAGCGCCGGCCCCAGGTGACGAGGTGATGCGGCTCCACCCGGCGGGGCGGGGGCGGCAGCGCACCACGGCCGCCCTCCCCCGCCGTCTCTGCCTCCACCTTCGCCTCCGGTCGTACCGGCCCGGGTGCGGACACCGGGCTGTAGTCGAAGCGCAGCACCTCGCGCGCGTGCACCGCGGCCCCGATCGTCATCAGCACCCCGCTGTCGACCTGAGGTCCCGGCCGGCTCTCCGGGCGGTCCACGGCGGTCACCCGGAGCGTGTCGACGCGGTGGCGCAGCCGGGCGGGCAGGACCTGGCGGACCGTGTTCAGCGCCCGGGCCGCCGCCTCCTCGATGCCCGCACCGGAGGCGGTCGCGATCTGCAGGGCGACCGCCAGGGCCACGGCCTGCTCGTCGTCGAAGAGGAGCGGCGGCAGCTCCGTACCCGCGTCGAGACGGTAGCCGCCGTCCGGGCCCTTCATCGCCGCGACCGGGTAGCCGAGCTCCCGCAGCCGGTCCACATCGCGGCGTACGGTACGCGGACTGACGTCCAGCCGTTCGGCCAGCAGCGCCCCGGGCCAGTCCCGGCGCGCCTGGAGCAGGGAGAGCAGCGACAGCAGCCGCGCTGAAGTTTTCGGCATGACATCCATGGTGCACGGAGTAGCGGACACAACCTGACCGCTTCTCTTGGGATGGTGGACCTGTTCCGGAAAACGCGACACCGCGAGAACGAAACGGAAGGCCCGATGACCATGACCTCCTCCCCGTCCCCCACCCCCTCCCCCTCCCTCGACGGCGAGCGCACCGACCTCCTCGCCGAGCTGGCCGAGGCCCGGTCCGCACTGATCCGTGCGGCGCAGGGGCTCAGCGACCAGCAGATCGCCGAGCGGCCGACCGTCAGCGCGCTCTGCCTGGGCGGGCTGATCAAGCACGTCGCCTCCACCGAGGAGGGCTGGCTGAACTTCGTGGTCGAGGGCCCCTCCGCGATGGCCTTCGACCTGCCCGAGGGCGTGACCTGGGAGGACTTCGCGGCCGGGACCGCCACCGCCTACCCGCAGTGGGCCATCGACCGCCAGAACGACTTCCAGGTGCTGCCCGGTGAGACCCTGGCCGGCATCCTCGCCCGGTACGAGGAGGTCGCCGCCCGCACCGAGAAGGTCGTCGCCGACCTCCCGGACCTGTCCGTCACGCACCCGCTGCCCGACGTGCCGTGGAACGAGCCCGGAGCCGTACGCAGCGCCCGCCGCGTGCTGATCCACGTCATCGCCGAGACCACCCAGCACGCCGGGCACGCGGACATCCTGCGCGAGGCGATCGACGGGCAGACCGCCACGTGACCCGCACGCCCAACACCCGTACGCCCAGCAGCCGTACGCCCGCCAGTCGTGGCGGCGCGAGCCGTGGGCCCGTTCTCGATGTCCGCGCGCTCAACCGGGCCACCCTGGCACGGCAGTTGCTGCTCGACCGGGCCGACCTACCGCCCCTCGACGCCGTCGCGCACCTCTGCGGGTTGCAGGCCCAGGAGCCGCAGGAGCCGTTCACCGGGCTCTGGTCGCGGCTGCGCGGGTTCCGGCCGGGGGCGCTGGACGACCTGTTGACCGGGCGGCACGTCGTACGCACCCACCTCATGCGCCGCACCGTGCACCTCGTCACCGCCGAGGACGTCCTCGCCTGGCGGGCCCGGCACAACGCCATGCTGCGGCAGCGCGTGCTCGGCGTCTACCGCCGCGAGCTCGCCGGGGTCGACCTCGACGAACTCGCCGCGGCGGGGCGGGCGGTGCTGGCCGACGGCGAGCCGCGCTCGATGGCCCAGCTCGCCCGCGCGGTCGCCGACCGCTGGCCGGAGCCGGGGACGCGGCCGCTCGGCGAGATGCTCGTCGCCGGTGTCCTGGCGATGGTGCAGCTGCCGCCGCGCGGGGTCTGGCGGACGAAGGCGGGGGTGCGCAACGCGCTGGTCTCGTCCTGGCTGGGGCGCGAGATCGACCCGCTGCCCACGGACGACGGCTCGGACCCGGTGGGGCAGGAGTTGGTACGCCGCTACCTCGCCGCGTACGGGCCCGCCGCCACCGCCGACGTACGCGCCTGGTCCGGCCTCGCCGGGCTGCCGGGGGCGGTCGCCGCCCTGCGCGGGGAGCTGGTCACCTTCCGCGACGAGCGCGGCCGGGAGCTGCTGGACCTGCCCGACGCGCCGCGCCCGGACCCCGAAACCCCGGCGCCCGTACGGTTCCTGCCGGCCTTCGACAACGCCATCCTCGGCTACGACGACCGCACCCGGATCATCGACGACGCCGACCGGGGCCTCTCGGTCGCCGGTGCCCGGGTCGTCCTGGTCGACGGCCGGGTCTCCGCGACCTGGGACGTGGAGGCGGACACGAGTGCCGTCGTGGTCGCACCGCTGCGGAGGCTCTCCCGCGCCGAGCGGGACGAAGTCGGTGAAGAGGGGCGGCAGTTGGCGGGCTTCCTCTCCGACGGGGAGAGCCGGCGGGTACGGATCGCCTCGTCGGCGTGAGGAGGCGCGAGTGAGGCCGTCCGGCCCTCAGTCCTCAGCCCTCACTCCTCAGTCGCGCCTCGCGCCTCGGGCGCAAGGTGAGCAGCCCGGTCCTCAGTCGCGCCTCGCGGTTGCGGTCGCGGTCGCCTCGGCGGCCCCCGGGTGCGCCGGTTCGAGGAGCCGGCCCAGCAGGGCGCGCAGTTCGTCCTCGCCGCCGGGACCGAGCAGCTCCGCTGTCTCCGCCGCCAGCAGGCCCACGGCCTCCGCGACCCTCCTCAGCTGGGTGTGCCCGAGCTCGGTGAGCTCCAGGGCGTGCCGGCGCCGGTCGTGCGGGTCGCGCCCCCGGTGGACCATCCCGCCCGCGACGAGCTCGTCCACCAGCTGGGAGGTCGCGGGTCCTGAGATGGCCAGCTCCTGGGCGAGGCGCTGCTGCGGGCAGGGGCCGGAGGTGGCGAGGAGGGAGAGCGGGCCGTAGTGGCGGACCCGCAGGCCGGTACCGGCCAGCTTCTCGTCGCCCAGCCTGCGCAGCCGGTGGTGGGCCTGCGCCACCAGGTGTCCGGTGCCCTGCACGAGATCCTGGGCGCCCGGGGGGAGCAGCCGCGCGAGCAGGGTGTTGAGGCGGGGTACCTGCTCGGGGGTGAGGGCGGCGGTGAGCCGCGCGTCCCGCTCGGCGACCGCGCGGCGGCCGGCCGCCACGGCGGAGCGGCCCTCGTCGGTCAGGGAGAGGATGTACTGGCGGCGGTTGTCCGGGTTACGGGTGCGGCGCACCTGGCCGCGCCCCTCCAGACGGTCGACGACACCGACCATGAGGGTCCGGTTGATACCGAGGCGTTCGGCCAGGTCCAGCTGGGAGGCCCAGTCGCCCCCCGTGAGGGCGTCGAGGACGAGGAACTCCCGGGAGCCGTCCTCCGGGCCGTCCGAGCAGGCGGCGAACTGGGCGAACACCCGGCGCAGGAGATAGCCGACGAAGCCGGTGAGCGCTTCCGGCAGCGCGCCGGGGACCTCGGCCGTCTCCTCAGCCTGGGTCTGGGTCTGGGGCTCGGTCTCCCCGTGGGGGCCCCGCGTCCCGCCGCCGGGTTCGACTCGCACGATCGTCATCTCCCCTTCGGAACCGGGAGGCCGATTCTACGGGGGGACAGGCCCGGTGGATCAGGCGGTCAGGGCCGCGAGCTCCGCGTCGGCACGCGCGGTGACCAGTGCGAGGACGCGGCCGGCGGCGGCCAGATCCTCCGCCGGAATCCCGCCCCAGACGCGGGCGGAGATGGGGGCGGTCTCGGCGGCGACGGCTGCGAAGAGCTCGCGCCCCGCCTCCGTGGGGCGAAGGTGCTCACCGTCGGCGACGAGCAGCTCCTTCGCCAGGAGCTCATCGAGTACGGCGCGGAGACCGGCCGGATCCGCCTTGAGGGACCCCTGGACCTGGGCGACGAGTTCGTCCGGCGTCTGCGGGGCGTCGGCGTTGATGGCGGCGCGCAGGGCGATCTGCTGCGCGAACGTGGCACCGTGCCGGGCCAGGACGTACTCCAGGACGCCACGGGCGGCGTAGTGGGCCAGGCCGAGTTCACGGGCGGTGGCCGCAGGTGCGGGTGCGGGCACAGGTGCGGGCGCGGCGGTTGATGCGGCGTTGGCGGATCCGGTGGTGGTCATGGTGGTCTCCCTCTCCCAGCACACGTCCGGACGGCAGCACGCGACCGGCTCAAGGGAAATCTATCGTCAACCTGCTTAACCATCAAGACAATAACCATCAACATGCCAAGCATAGTCATCCATTTGCGGATGATCCATCACGGATCGAACCGTTACGCTGGCTGCCATGACCGCCATGGCGACCGCCCGCACCGCACCCGACCTGTCCTTCCTCCTGGACCACACGAGCCACGTCCTGCGCACCCGGATGTCGGCCGCACTCGGCGAGATCGGGCTGACCGCCCGGATGCACTGCGTGCTGGTCCACGCCCTGGAGGAGGAGCGCACCCAGATTCAGCTCGCCGAGATCGGCGACATGGACAAGACCACGATGGTGGTGACGGTGGACGCCCTGGAGAGCGCCGGGCTCGCCGAGCGCCGCCCCTCCAGCCGGGACCGGCGGGCCCGGATCATCTCGGTCACCGAGAAGGGCGCGGCACTTGCCGGGCGGAGCCAGGAGATCGTCGACCGGGTCCACGAGGAGGCCCTGGCATCGCTGCCCGCGCGCGACCGCGAGGCGCTGCTCCGGGCGCTGACCTCCCTGGCCGGGGGGCATTTGGCCACGCCCGTGGAGAGCGCCGGGCCGGTCCGTCGGGCGCGCCAGTCCAAGAAGTAGCGGCGGGGAGAAGCCGGGACCACGGAAGAAGCAACCGCGGAAGAAGGCGACCGAAGAAAGAAGGACCGAAAGAAATAGTCCGCAACAAAACCATCTGCTACGGTCACTCCTGTCGCATCGACCGACAGGAGAAGGCCCATGCCCAGCACCGTGCCGCACACCCCCTCCAGCCCCGGAGCACTCAGCCCTCCGTCGCCTCAACTCACCTCCCGCGCAAGGCTGTCGGCCCTCGGAGTGATCGCCACGAGCATGCTGATGATCGTGCTCGACGGCTCGATCGTGACCGTCGCGATGCCGGCGATCCAGGACGACCTCGGCTTCACACCCGCCGGGCTCAGCTGGGTGGTCAACGCCTACCTGATCGCCTTCGGCAGCCTGCTCCTGCTCGCCGGGCGCCTCGGCGACCTGGTCGGCCGTAAGCCGGTGTTCCTGTCCGGGATCGGCCTCTTCACCGCGGCCTCACTGGTGGCCGGGGTGGCCGGTTCGCCCGCCGTGCTGATCGCCGCCCGGTTCGCGCAGGGCGTCGGCAGCGCGATGAGCGCCGCCGTGGCCCTCGGCATCCTGGTCACCCTGTTCACCGAGCCGGCCGAACGCGCCCGCGCCATCGCCGTGTTCTCCTTCACGGGCGCGGCCGGGGCCTCGATCGGCCAGGTCCTCGGCGGCGTCCTCACCGACGCCCTGAGCTGGCACTGGATCTTCTTCATCAACCTGCCGATCGGCCTCGCCGTCCTGCTGGTCGCCGTGCGTGTGCTGCCCGCCGACCGGGGCCAGGGGCTCGCCGCCGGAGCGGACGTGGCGGGCGCCCTGCTCGTCACCGCCGGTCTGATGCTCGGGATCTCCACCGTCGTCGGGGTGGAGACGTACGGGTGGACCTCGGCGCGCACGCTGGGCCTCGGCGCGCTCGCGCTCGCCCTGCTGGCCGGGTTCGTCCTGCGCCAGGCCACCGCCCGGACCCCGCTGATGCCGCTGCGCATCCTGCGCTCGCGCAACGTGTCCGGGGCCAACGTGGTCCAGATGCTGATGGTGGCCGCGCTGTTCTCGTTCCAGGTCATCGTCGCCCTGCACCTGCAGAAGGTCCTCGGTTACGGGGCCGCCGCGACCGGTCTCGCGATGCTTCCGGCCGCCGTCGTCATCGGAGCCGTATCGCTCGGCCTCTCGGCCCGGCTCGTCGCCCGCTTCGGTGAGCGGGTCGTCCTGCTGACCGGGATCGGGCTGCTGATCGCGGCCCTCGGCCTCCTCGCCCGGGTGCCGGTGCGGGCGGAGTACGTGACCGACCTGCTGCCGGTGATGCTGCTGGCCTCCGGGTTCGGGCTCGCGCTCCCGGCGCTGACCTCGCTCGGCATGTCGGGCGCGGGCGAGGACGATGCCGGACTTGCCTCAGGGCTCTTCAACACCACCCAGCAGATCGGCATGGCGCTCGGCGTCGCCGTCCTGACCACCCTCGCCGCCGGGCGGACCGAGGCGCTCACCGCCGCCGGCCACCCCTCCGCCGAGGCGCTGACGGGCGGCTACCGGCTGGCGTTCACCGTCGGCGCGGCGCTCCTCGTCGCGGCCTTCGCCGTCGCGTTCCTGGTGCTGCGCCGAAAGCCGGCCGACGCACAGGGCCCGACCGACGCACAGGGCCAGGGCGCCACGCAGGACCCGGCCGACGCGCAGGACCCGGCTGCCACGCAGGGCTCGGACGCCGCGCAGGGCCCGGACGCCACGCAGAACCCGGTCGACGCGGCAGCCACGTAACCCGGCCACCCCGCGACGCGACGGCTACGGGATGCCCCGCCCCTCCGCCTCCAGCCCCCTCCGCAGCTGGACGAACGCCTCCTCGGCCGCCTGCACCGCCCCCGCGTACACCGCGTCCGCGCTCTCCCCCGCGTCGATCCGGCGCCAGTTCTCCTCGGCCAGGATGCGCAGGACGGCGACCACCTGCCCGGCCGCGAGCCGCGCGGGCACCCCGTCGCCGAGGGCGCGGGCGAGGGCGGCCTCGGAGCGGCCCTGGTAGGCGTAGAGGCGGGCCACCAGCGACGGGGTCCCGTACAACAGCCGGTGGAACGCCAGCACTTGGGGCGCGTCGCAGAGGCCGGTCACCGGGTCGCGGCGGTCGAGTCCGGCCAGGAAGTGGCGGCGCAGCGCGTCCAGCGGGCTCTCGCCGGGTTCCCGGCCGCCGACCACCCGGGCCGCCTCGTCCTCGTGGTCGGCGAACCGGTGCAGCGCGAGGTCCTCCTTGGCGGGGAAGTACCGGAACAGCGTCGGCTTGGAGATGTCCGCCGCGGCCGCCACCTCCGCCACGGAGACCTTGTCGAAGCCGCGCTCCAGGAACATCGCGATCGCGGCGTCGGAGATCGCCCGGTACGTCAGCTGCTTCTTCCGCTCCCGCAGGCTGACCCGGGGCGGGGCCGCCGGTTCCCCCTGCCCCGACTCCTGCCCCCGCGCCCCTTCTCCCACCGCCCCGGCGACGCTTCCGCTTCCGTTCCCGCCGCCGGCCTTCTCTCCGCTCATGACCATGAAGCGTACGCCCTTGACCTCGGCCGGACTTGATGCCGTGAGCACGACAGCACGACCCCGTCAGCCCTCTGCGGCCGTGCTCCGGATCAGAGCCTCGACCCCGTCCAGCAGGGTCGCCAGACCGAAGGTGAACTCGTAGTCGGGGTCGTCCGGTTCACTCATCACGCCGGAGTCCAGCAGCCGGTGGATCGCGGGGTGGCGCGCCGGGTCGACCAGCCGCCGCAGGGTGCGCTCATGGCCCGCGACCACCTCCTCGGGGGAGACGCCGCGCGCGGTGACGGCGGCGGCGAGGTCGCTCATCAACAGCGCCTCGCTCCGTACGAAGTTGGAGATCAGCAGGATCACCGAGATCTTGTCGCCCTCACTCAGCCCGCTGCCCTCCAGCGCCTGGAGCCCCTGCTCCCACCAGGCGAGCGAGTTGGGGGTGGCGGGCGGGCCGCCGATCGGGATGCGGAGCACCCAGAGGTTGGCGAGGAACTGCGCGCGCTGCCCGGCCGCCCACTCGGTGAGCGCCTCGCGCCAGCCCGCCCCGGCCGCCAGGGCGGCGAGCGGGTCCGGCGGCCCGATGGCCGCCTCCTGCATCAGGACGTAGAGCTCGTCCTTGGCGGAGACGTACCGGTAGAGCGACATCGTGGAGGCGCCGACCTCCTTGGCGACCCGGCCCATCGACACGGCGGAGATCCCCTCGGACGCGGCCACGGCCACCGCCGCGGCGACGATGCGCTCCAGGCTCAGGCCGGGTTTCGGGCCCTTGACCGGGCGCTCCCGCAGCCCCCAGGCGGCCTCGATGGAGGGTGGGAGGTCGCCACCGCCCGCACTGCTCTTCTCCGCCATCGCATCCCCTTGCCCGCGTTCCGTGCCCCCGTGCGCCTTGACCCCATCCTAGAGATGCGTAATGCTTACGCAATAACGCGTATGCCATACGCAGAAGGGGGCCGCGCAGCCATGCCCAGTCCGAGCACGCAGGAGACACCGCCGTACGCCATCGAGGCGCACGGCCTCACCAAGTCCTACGGAAACCATGGAAGGCAGGGAAGGCAGGGAAAGCCGGGGAAGTCGGGAAAGCCGGGAAGTCAGGGACAACGCGGTAAGCCCGCCGTACGCGTTCTGGACCACCTCGACCTCCACGTCGCCCACGGCAGCGTCTTCGCCCTGCTCGGCCCCAACGGAGCGGGCAAGACCACCGCCGTCCGCATCCTCGCCACGCTCACCACCGCCGACTCGGGCACCGCCCGCGTCGCCGGGTACGACGTGGTCACCGACCGGAGCGCGGTGCGCCGGGCGATCAGCCTCACCGGCCAGTTCGCCGCCGTCGACGAGACCCAGACCGGCGAGGAGAACCTGCGGATGATGGCCCGGCTCACCGGGCTCTCCCGCCCCGCCGCCCGCCGCCGGGCCGAGGAGCTGCTGGAGCGCTTCCGCCTCACCGACGCCGCCCGGCGGCCCGCCCGTACGTACTCCGGGGGCATGCGCCGCCGCCTGGACCTGGCCGCCGGGCTCACCGGCTCACCGGAGCCCGGCGTCTTCTTCCTGGACGAGCCGACGACCGGCCTCGACCCGCGCAGCCGCCAGGAGCTGTGGGAGGTGGTCCGGGGGCTGGCCGAGCGCGGGGCGAGCGTCCTGCTCACCACGCAGTACCTGGAGGAGGCCGACCGCCTCGCCGACCGGATCGCCCTGCTGGACAAGGGGAGCATCGCCGCCGAGGGCAGCGCCGCCGACCTCAAGGGCCGGGTCGCCGGACACCGCCTCGACCTGGTCCTCACCAGCCGGGATGCCTACCTCCGGCTCACCGGGCGGGCCGTCCACCACTCCCCCGAGACGCTGACCGTCGGCCTGCCCACGGACGGCAGCGCCGCCCACGTCCGCGCCCTGCTCGACGAGATCGACCCGGCGGGCACCGAGATCGACCGCTTCACCCTGCACAGCGCGACCCTCGACGACGTCTTCCTGGCCCTCACCTCGGAGGTACCCGCCCATGCCTGAGACCGCCGTCCCCCTGACCCCCCTGACCCCCCGGTCCCCCCGGGCCCCCCTGGTCCCCCTGGGGAGAGCACCGGGGCCCCTCACCCACGCGACCGTCATGGCGGGCCGGAGTCTGCGCGTCAGCCTCCGCAACTCCGACGCCCTGATCATGTCGCTGGCCCTGCCGATCATGCTGATGCTGATCTTCGTCTACTTCTTCGGCGGCGCGATCGAGACCGGGGCGGGCTACGACTCGTACGTCATGTACGTCGTCCCGGGCGTCCTGCTCCTGTGCGCCGGGTTCGGCGCCGCGACCACCGCCACCGCCGTCAGCGAGGACATGAAGGGCGGCATCATCGACCGCTTCCGCTCTCTGGACGTGGGCGGTACGCCGGTCCTCGCCGGCCATGTGGCGGCGAGCACCGTCCGCAACCTCTTCGCCACCGTCCTGGTCTTCGGCGTCGCCCTGCTGATCGGCTTCCGCCCCGCGGCCTCCTGGAGCGGCTGGCTCCTGGTCGCCACCGTGCTGATCGCCTACATCGTGGCGCTGTCCTGGATCTCGGCGGCGATCGGGCTGCTGGCCCGCTCCCCGGAGGCGGCGAGCGGGTTCACCTTCTTCATGTCGTTCCTGCCCTACCCGAGCAGCGCGTTCGCCCCGATCGAGAAGATGCCCGACTGGCTGCACGGCTTCGCCGAGAACCAGCCGATCACCCCGGCCATCGAGTCCCTGCGCGGGCTCCTGCTCGGCCAGGAGGTCGGCAACGCGCCCTGGATCGCGCTCGCCTGGGCCGGGGGGATGCTGGCGGTGGCGATCGCCGCGTCAGGGGTGCTGTTCCGGATCAGAACACGCTGACCGGCGACACGAAGGGCTCAGAAGATGTCCGGGCACCAAGGGCGCCGCCCCGTACGGAAGACGGCGTCCGCCGTGCTCGCCGCCCCGGTCCGCAGCTCCTCGGCCCGCCCCAGGTCCACCAGCCGCCGCGCCGACTCGTCGCCCAGATACAGGGCCGCCAACTCCCCGGCGCCCAGCGCCAGATCGGCGCTCCGGGTGGTCGGGGTGCAGCGCGCCCCGTCGGGCGAGACATCGAGCAGGAAGCGCCCCTCGGCCACGCCCCCGCCGTCCCGGACGTCGAGCACGAGCGACGCCTCACGCTCGTAACCACGCGCCTCCAGCGCGCGCTCCACGTCCAGCAGCCGCAGCCAGAGCCAGTCCGCGTGCGAGACCGTCCTGGCGGCCCGGGGGTCAGGGAGCAGCAAGGGGAGCAGGTCGTCGGGGGCCCGGTAGCCGGAGCGGACGGTGGTGACCCAGTCGACCGAGCAGAGGAAGAGCCAGAGCGCCCGCTCGGCCGCCGGGTTCAGCGCGACCAGATCCCGTACGGTCGCGGTGTTAAGGGGCTGCTTGGCGTCGCCCCACTTGTCGTCGGTGCCGTAGACCATCAGGCCGTCGACCTCACCGTCCGCGTCGCGGTGGATGACGTAGAACGGTTCGGTCCACTTCTCGTGGGCCGGGAGGGTGACCGCGCCCGT
The DNA here is from genome assembly GCF_033109485.1 of Streptomyces cyaneofuscatus. Classification (NCBI taxonomy): domain Bacteria; kingdom Bacillati; phylum Actinomycetota; class Actinomycetes; order Kitasatosporales; family Streptomycetaceae; genus Streptomyces; species Streptomyces cyaneofuscatus. Next base: position 3,678,056 of record NZ_CP137002.1, read on the forward strand.
GTGCCGCTTCCACCAGCGCTCGCTGCGGCTGACGACACCGGGCCGCAGCGCCGCGAGCCGGGTGTGCAGCTCGGGGCCGTACTTGCGGATGTCGGCGCCGTCCACCATCTCGATCCGGCCGCCGTCCGCCGGCTGCCCCGACCGGCGCGGGTCGAGTCCGGCGCGGTGGACGGAGACCTCCCACTCGGTGGTCCAGGTGGCGGGGCCGAAGCCGAACCGCCCGTAGATCGGATACTCGGCGGCGATCAGCGTGGCGACCACCTCGCCGCGCTCCCTGGCCGCCGCCAGGTCCGTGGCCATCATCCGGCTCAGCAGCCCGCGCCGGCGGTGCGTCGGCGCCACCGTCACCCCGCTGATCGCGTCGGCCGCAACGGTGGCGCCGCCCACCACGGTGAGCCGCTGGGCGAACGAGCGGAACGTCGCCACGCACCGCCCGGCCTCGAACGCGCCCTGGATGCGGGAGAGATCGGTGTCCGCCAGCCGCTCGGCGACGTCGTCCTCACTCGGTGAACCGGCCGTCAGGAAACCGTTCTGCACCGCCCGCAGCCAGTCGGGGTAGTCGGACGCGGTGACGGTACGGACATCGAGGCTCATCCCCCCACGCTAGGCAGGCGCGCCTCAGAATGTCGCGCGAATTTCCCCGACCTCCGCCGCCCCGCCGAGCAGCGGCGAACGCCCGATCCGGGCGACCACCGGGGCGTCCACGCCGAGCAGTTCCAGGGCGCGGGCCAGGACCGGGCCGAGTGCCCGGGTGGCCCCGTCGTCGATCTTGAAGGCGAGGGCCCGCCCGTCGGCGAGCGCGACCGCCTGCACGGCCTCGGCGCCCATCTTGGAGAGCGTCCCGGGGACCTCGCTCATCAGCCAGGTGTCGGGGCGCCGGGTGCCCGCGACGTACTCCGGGTGGGCGCGCATGGCGTCCGCGACCCGGCGCTCGGCGCTGCCCGGCTCCGCCAGCACGAAGGACCGGAAGGCGCGGGCCAGACCGGTCAGCCCGATCGCCATCAGCGGGGCCCCGCAGCCGTCGGTGCCGAGCGAGGCGACCGGCTCGCCCGCCGCCTCGGCCACGACCTGGCCGACGAGGAGCTGGAGCGGGTGGGCGGGGTCGAGGTAGCTCGCGGTGTCCCAGCCGTTGCGGACACAGACGGCGAGCATGGCGGCGTGCTTGCCGGAGCAGTTCATGGTGATCCGCTCGCGTACGTTCCCGGCGGCGAGGTAGGCCTCGGCGGCGACCGGGTCCAGCGGCAGGTCGGGCGGGGTCTGGAGGTCGTCGGTGCTCAGCCCGTGCTCGGCGAGCATCTTCCGTACGAGGTCGAGGTGGAACGGCTCCCCGGAGTGGCTCGCGGCGGCCAGTGCCAGCCGCTCCCCCGACAGCTCCAGGCCCGCCCGGAGGATCGCGGCGGCCTGCATCGGCTTGTTGGAGGACCGGGGGAAGACCGGGGCGGCCGGGTCGCCGAGCGCGTGACTCACGCTCCCGTCGGCGGCGAGCAGGACCAGCGAACCGCGGTGGTGGCCCTCGGTGAACCCGGACCGCACGACCTCGGCCAGCACGGGCGGGGCGGGGGCTATCGCGGCAGGGGCGTCGGTGGACGTCATGGTGGCCTTCCGGAGACGGTCGGTACGTTCCGTACGGACCGGAGACGGTCGGTACGGTCGGTACACACGGGTGTGCGGGGACCCGGCGCCCGGAAGGATCGGCCGGACGGGCGGGGTGCGGGACCCGCCGTCCGGAAGGGTCGCTTCAGGCGAGCAGGTCGTCCACTTGGGCTTCCCCGTCACGGTACCTGCGGGCGATCTCCGCGCTGCAATCGTCGGTCGTGCGCTGGAGCTCGTGCCGGCGCCGGGAGACCTGCTGCTCGTAGCGGACCAGGCGGCCCATCGCGTCGTGCAGCTCCTCGTCCGTCCGGGCGGCCAGGTCCGAGAGCTCGACCTCCGCCAGGTTCTCGGCGGCGAGCCGCCGGAACTCGTCCCCGCGCGGCGTCGTCAGCGTGACGTGCCGGGCGGAGGTGCGGTGCCGGGACGGGGCGTCGGTCAGGATCTCCGAGAGCCGGTCCACCACCGGGGCCTCCGGCACCGGCGCCTGCGGGTCCCGCCTGCGGGCGAGCTCGGCGCGGAGGATGTCGATCCGGCCTTGGACCAGCCGGCGTACGTAACTGAGATCGGCCTCGTCCCGCTGCGCGTCCCGGCGCAGCGTCCGCAGCTCCGGCAGCCGCAGCCCGCCGACCCCGGCCTCGCCGCCGCCCTGCTCCGGCACGGACGCGCGCCCGGGCAGCAAGGGCCGTACGGATGGGTGCAGGGTGCTGGTCCTCGTACGGGCGCCCGGTACGGGCCCGGGAGATTGTCCGGCTCCATAGGTACTCATGCTGTTCCGTCCCCTCGACCGGTGCGTCGGCACACCGACATCGTGCATCGTGCCACCCTGCGAGGTGCCCCCGCCCACACTCTGTACCCGTTCAGCCCAAGATAGGTTGGTCTGTATGCGTGCAGTGGTACAGCGAGTGGACGGCGCGAGCGTCTCGGTGGCCGGGACGGGCGACGACCCGTCCGCGACCGGGGTGGTCGGCGAGATCATCGGCGAAGGCCTGTGTGTACTGGTCGGAGTCACCCATGGGGACACCCCGGAGAAGGCGGCCCAGCTGGCCCGCAAGCTCTGGTCCGTCCGCATCCTGGAGGGCGAGAAGTCCTGTTCGGATGTGAATGCCCCCCTCCTGGTGATTTCGCAGTTCACTCTCTACGGGGACGCCCGCAAGGGCCGCCGCCCCACCTGGAACGCCGCGGCGCCCGGCGAGGTCGCCGAGCCGCTGGTTGACGAGGTGGTGGCGCAGCTGCGGGCGCTGGGCGCGGAGGTGGCGACGGGCCGGTTCGGAGCGGACATGCGGGTCTCGCTCACGAACCACGGCCCGTTCACGGTGATCATCGAGGTGTGAAACCTCAGGGCTCCACGACCGTCTCCTGGGCCGCCGCCGTGTCCCCGGCGATCAGCTCCGCGTCCACCGCCACGTTCCGCTTGACCAGCGCCAGGGCGATCGGGCCCAGCTCGTGGTGGCGGGCCGAGGTGGTGATGAAGCCGAGCTGCCGGCCCTCCTCGCCGTCGGCGGCCAGCCGTACGGGCGTGCCGTGGCCGGGCAGGTGCACCTCGCTGCCGTCCAGGTGCAGGAAGACCAGTCGGCGCGGCGGCTTCCCCAGGTTGTGGACGCGGGCGACGGTCTCCTGGCCCCGATAGCACCCCTTCTGGAGGTGGACGGCGGTGCCGATCCAGCCCAGCTCGTGCGGGATGGTGCGGTGGTCGGTCTCGAAGCCGACGCGCGGCCGGTGCGCCTCGATGCGCAGCGCCTCGTACGCCAGGATCCCGACGGCCGGGCCGTTGGCGGCCGCGTACGTCTCCAGGTCGGCGCGGGGCAGGAACAGGTCCCGGCCCTGCGCGGTCTCCCGTACGGCGACCCCGTCCGGGGCCTCCGCGATGGAACCGGCCGGGAGGTGGACGACGGCGGTGTCCTCGGTGCGGTCGGCGACCTCGACCCGGTAGAAGAACTTCATCGACTCCAGGTAGGCGATGAGATCGCCCTGGGTGCCGGGTTCGACGTGCATCCACACCGTCGTCCCGTCGTCGACGAGATACATGGCGTGCTCGATGTGCCCGTTGGCGGAGAGGATCAGGGCCTCGGTGGCCTGGTGCGGGGCGAGATCGCTGACGTGCTGGGTGAGCAGCAGGTGCAGCCAGCTCAGCCGGTCGTCACCGGTGACGGTGACGACACCGCGGTGGGAGAGGTCGACGAGGCCGTTGCCGTCGGCGAGGGCGCGTTGCTCGCGGAACAGGTCGCCGTAGTGTCCGGCGACTCCTTCGTCGCGGCCCTCGGCGGCGACGGCGCCGGGCAGGGACAGCAGGGGGCTCTTCATGAGCCCAGCCTACGACTTGGGCTCGCCGGTGCCCGCGCCGTCCCTCGCGGCCGTGCACGCCTCGCACCGGCCGAAGATCGCGAAGTGCTTCATATCGGTCGCGAAGCCGAAGTCGGCGCGGAGCTTCCCGGTGAACTCGGTGACGACGGAGACGTCCGCCTCGATGACGCCGTCGCAGTCCCGGCAGACCAGGTGGATGTGGTGGTGCCGGTCGGCGAGGTGATAGGTCGGAGCGCCGTGCCCCAGGTGCGCGTGGCTGACCAGCCCGAGCTCCTCCAGGAGCTCCAGGGTCCGGTAGACGGTGGAGATGTTCACCCCGGAGGCGGTCTTGCGCACCTCGCAGAGGATGGAGTCCGGGGTCGCGTGCTCCAGGGCGTCCACGGCCTCCAGCACAAGCTGGCGCTGGGGCGTCAGCCGGTAGCCGCGCTGCCGGAGATCGGTCTTCCAGTCGGTGCTCACCACAGGCCCAGTGTAGGCGGGGTGAGCACCGGCCAGCAGGGCTCGCTCCGTGCGGGCTTGCCTACTTGAAAAACGCGATGCCGTCGTCGGGCATGTCCTCGAGGTTCCGCGCCATCTCGGCGACCTCTTCCGGGGTGACGACCTTCTTCAGGTGCGCCGACATGTAGGGGCGCAGTTCGACCTCGGGGGTCGCCTTCTCGCCGACCCACATGAGGTCGCTCTTCACATACCCGTAGAGGCGCTTTCCGCCGGTGTACGGGCCGGAGGCCGCGGTGCGGGCCACGGCGTCGGTGACCAGGTCGATCTGCGGCTTCTGGTCGGCCAGCTCGCCGTACCAGATCTCGACGACGCCCTGGTCGCGGACCATGACGACCTCGACCTTGCGGTCCTTGTCGATGCGCCAGTAGCCGGACTCCGACTCCAGCGGGCGGACCTGGTTGCCGTCGGCGTCCAGGACCCAGGTGTGGGAGACGTACTCCAGGAAGTCACGGCCGTCGTGGCTGAACGTGACCTCCTGTCCGAAGTTGCACTTCTCGGCGCCGGGGAAGTCGGAAACGCCCGCGCCCGCCCACTTGCCGATGAGGAAGGCCAGCGGGACGAGGTCCGGGTGGAGGTCGGACGGAATCTCGATCATGAGCGCTCAAACGATCTGTGAGGGAGGGGCGGAACGATCGGGTGCGCCGAGGGTCAGCGCTGGCCCTGGTACAGCTTCTTCACGGCGACGACCGTGAAGGCGAGCACGCCGACGCAGACCAGGATGAGCAGGGCGGAGAAGAATGCCTCAAGCACGAAGGGCTCCTCGGAATGAGCGGTATGGCGGCAGTACAGGGCCGGGTCCCAGCCTAATGGGTGGGGGCCCGGCCTTCTCGTCCAGGTGGCGGCCACGGGGCCGGACGGGGGGCGGGCGGGGGGGGGCATCCACACCCAGCCCGTCCATCTGCGCGTCCATGACGCACCGAGCAGGGTCACCATCGATGTGACCGCCGTCGGCAAGGCTTCCGGGATGGCCGCCTACCGCATCGCCGAATTCACCTCCTGAGGGGGGCGATTACAGTTCGCGTATGCCGAAGAAGCTCGTGATCAAGGTGACCGCCGGGCCCGAAGCCGCCGAGCGGTGTTCGCAGGCCTTCACCGTGGCGGCGGTGGCCGTGGCCAGTGGCGTGGAGGTCTCGCTCTGGCTGACCGGGGAGTCGTCGTGGTTCGCGCTGCCGGGCCGGGCCGCCGAGTTCGAGCTGCCGCACGCCGCCCCGCTGCCCGATCTGCTCGACTCGATCCTGGCGGGCGGCCGGGTCACCCTCTGCACGCAGTGCGCGGCCCGGCGCGAGATCACGGAGAAGGACGTGCTGGAGGGCGTACGGATCGCGGGGGCGCAGGTCTTCGTGCAGGAGGCCATGGCGGACGGCGCACAGGCGCTCGTCTACTGACGGCTCGGCGGGGGCGGGCTCAGTACCGCTTCCTGCCGTCCAGCTCGTCCCACCACTCGTCGGACTTCGGGTCGCCGGAGGGATCGTCCCACCACCGGTCCTCCGGCCCCCGCCGGTTGGCGAGCACCGCGGCGACGGGCGGGATCACCATGGCGACCAGGCACATCGCGACGGCGGCCGGCATCGACCACAGGCGCACGACCGCCCAGGCGGAGACGAAGAGGGCGACGCATCCGCCCATCATCCAGAAGTAGCCGCGCCGGCGTCGGGCGTACATGTCTCCAGCGTAGAACCGCGGGACGGTTTCCGGAGGGCGCTTCCGGACGGCGCGAAGGGCCGCACCCCGCGTCAGGTGGCGTCCAACCCCCTGGGGTGCGGCCCTCCGGCCGTTCTGTGCCGTCGACCGGCCATGCCGTGGAATCAGACGGCGATCGCGACCTCGGAGAGTCCACCGGTCTGCGCGACGACCGTGCGGTCGGCGCTGCCGCCCGGGACCAGGGCGCGGAGCGTCCAGGTGCCCTCGGCCGCGTAGAAGCGGAACTGTCCGGTCGCCGAGGTCGGGACCTCGGCGGTGAACTCGCCGGTCGAGTCCAGCAGACGCACGTAACCGGTGACGGGCTCGCCGTCGCGGGTCACGCTGCCCTGGATGGTGGTCTCACCGGGCTTGATCGTCGAAGCGTCGGGGCCGCCGGCCTGTGCTCCACACATGGTTCTGTCCTTCTGGTCGGGTGGTGCGGGTCGGTCGGGTTACTTGGCGGGGCCGAGCTCGATCGGCACGCCGACGAGGGAGCCGTACTCGGTCCACGAACCGTCGTAGTTCTTGACGTTCTCCTGGCCGAGCAGCTCGTGCAGGACGAACCAGGTGAGCGCCGAGCGCTCACCGATGCGGCAGTAGGCGATGGTGTCCTTCGACAGGTCGACCTGCTCGTCCTCGTAGAGGGCCTTGAGCTCGTCGTCCGACTTGAAGGTGCCGTCGTCGTTGGCGTTCTTCGACCACGGGATGTTGCGGGCGCTCGGCACGTGGCCGGGGCGCTGCGACTGCTCCTGCGGGAGGTGCGCCGGGGCGAGCAGCTTGCCGCTGAACTCGTCGGGCGAGCGCACGTCGACCAGGTTCTGGCTGCCGATGGCCTTCACGACGTCGTCGCGGTAGGCGCGGATCGACTCGTCCTGCGGCTTGGCCTTGTACTCGGTGGCCGGGCGCGTGGGGACGGCGTCGGTCAGGTCGCGGGAGTCCAGCTCCCACTTCTTGCGGCCGCCGTCGAGGAGCTTGACGTTCTCGTGGCCGTACAGCTTGAAGTACCAGTAGGCGTAGGACGCGAACCAGTTGTTGTTGCCGCCGTAGAGGACGACCAGCGTGTCGTTGCCGATGCCCTTCTCGCTGAGCAGCTTCTCGAAGCCGGCCTGGTCCACGAAGTCACGGCGGACCGGGTCCTGGAGGTCCTTCGTCCAGTCGATCCGGATCGCGTTCTTGATGTGGTTCTTCTCGTACGCCGAGGTGTCCTCGTCGACCTCGACGATGGCGACCTGCGGGTCATCGATGTGGGCCTCGACCCAGTCGGCGTCTACCAGGACGTCGCTGCGGCTCATGTTGTTCTCCTCCGGGGCAGTCTGCGGCGGGTGGTGCGAGATGCGGAGTGATCGTGCGGGGGTGCGGGTATACACGCGGACGGACGGAGCGCGGCGCGTACGGGGCACGGGGCCGGCCCTGACAGAGGTCGAAGGGCCAAAGGGGTGGCGGGACGGACGAACGCCCCGCTCAGGAGGTGCGACAGAGCATGGCGGCGACGCGGCACAGGTCTACTGCCCGCCGCTTCGTGAGATCCGCCTGTCGCTTCATGGGTCCGATCGTAGGGAGGTACGGGCGGAGATGTCACCGTCGTGTCGCATGATGAGACGCGATCATCCATGATGCGAGACGAGAAGCGGGGAGGCGCGCCCCGGAGCCGGTTTCCCGCTGCCTCTCGTCCGCCGCGCATCTACGGACCGGACACCGGCGTCTCACTATCCGGATCGGGGCGGTGGGCGGGCTCCGGCCGGGGCGGTGGGCGGGAGCGCTCAAGGGCCGGCTCAGCCGGTGAGCGACACGTCCGAGCCGTTCAGCGCGATCTCCAGGCCGCTCTCCGTCACCTGGACCTTCTGGAGTTCGAGGCCCTTCGGCAGACCGTCGATGTCCCCTTCGAAGTCCGTCCTCGTCCGCACCAGCTGCTCCACGCCCGGGATGCCCTCGCCCGGCACCTCGTCCGCCCGCACCTTGATCGTGTGGCCGTCGACCCGGGTCACGGTGGAGACCACGCTGCGGGAGATCGGGCGGCCGAGGATCTCGACCGTGCCGGTGACCTTCACCTTGCCGTCGCCGCCGTACGCGACGGTGACACCGTCCTCCGCGGCCGCCGTCAGGTCCGCGTACGAGACGACGGCGGTGCCGGTGGCGCGGGCGGCCGTGGCGCTGGAGTAACCGGAGCCGAGCTTCACGTCGTGGAGCTGCGCCCGCACCTCGCCGACCCGTATCGCGCGGCCCGCGGCCTCGGTCTTCATGTCCTTCAGGGTCACGTCGACCCGGTCGAACTCCGAGGCGGCGAGCTGGGTCAGGAACGGGAAGCCCTTGATCGAGACCTCGGTCGTCCCGGCGCTGCCGCCGCTGATCCTGACCCGGTCCTCGGCCTCCGACTCGGCGAAGTGGAGCGCCAGCCGGTCGGCCGCGACGAAGAGGGCGCCGACCACCACCAGCAGGACCAGCAGTATTCGCAGTGCGCGCATGTGTGTGGTTCCCCCACCTCGGCCGTACGGTCAGTGCCCCCAGGTGATCGACGAGTGGCGCCACCCGATCGGTTCCCGTGGTTCCCGGTGCGCGTACCCCCGTTGAGGGCACGTCAGGCCCGTCAGGCCCATACGGCCCGTACGGCCCCGATGAGTACGCGTCAGGCCAGCGCGCGGCCGATCAGATAGACCGCCGGGGCCGCCGCGGTGAGCGGCAGCGCCACCCCCGCCGTCATGTGGACGAAGCGGGACGGATAGTCGTAGCTCGCCACCCGCAGCCCGATCAGGGCGCTGACGCCCGCCGCGAGGCCGAGGAGCGCCCCCTGTCCGCCGTACTCCGTGAAGCCGCCCACCGCGATGCCGGCGCCCGCGCCCGCGAGCAGCGCCACCACGACCGACGCGGCACCGGGCAGCGGCAGCGCCCGGGCGAGCACGGCGGCCGCGACCGCCACCCCGCCGACCGTCACCGCGTCCGGGATCGCCGCGAGGTGCCCGGCGGCGAGGACCGCGAGGGCCGCCGAGACGACCGTGGCCATCAGGCCGTACATCCGCTCCTCGCCGGTCGCGGGCGAGCGGAGCTGGAGGACGACGGCGAGCAGGACCCAGATCCCCAGGGTGCCCAGGAGTGCGGTGGGCCCGTGCTCCCGGCCCGCCGCGAGGAGCGCGGCATCGGCGACGAGGCCGCCGAGGAAGGCGAGCGCGATGCCCTGGCGGGCCGGCCACATGCCGTTGAGCCGGAACCAGCCGGCGGCGGTCACCGCCTGGAGGAGGACGAGCGGGACGAGCAGGGCGTACGAGCCGATGGCCGCGCCGCCCGCGAGGAGCAGGCCGAGCCCGGCGGTGATCGCGGCGGGCTGCATCCCGGGCGCGATGATCGGCGAGCGCCCCTCGGCCCGGGCGCGCTGGGCGTCGGTGATCCGGGCGTTGCCGAGGGTGGTGGGGGCGCTGTAGCCGGAGGCGTCGGGTGCCTGGGCCACTACCGGAGGTACGGGGGCGGGGGCATCCGGAGAGGCGGCCGGGACCTCGGGCGGGAGCGGGAGGGAGCCGGAGGCGCCCTGCGGGGGCAGGTAGGCGGTCTCTTCGGCGGCGGAGGGGCGGTAGGGCTGGGGCTCCTGGTACGGCTGGTGAGCCTGCTGGTGCAGAGGCTCCTGGTACGGCTGGTGGTGCTGGGGCTCCTGGTACTGCGGCTGCGGTGTCCCGTACGGGTGGGGCTGCCCGGTTCCGTACGCGTCCGGCTGGTGCTGTCCGTAGCCCTGAACCTGCCCCTGCCCCTGCCCCTGGTACGGCTGCGGGTCCCGCCGGATCGTCGGCTGGTACTGCGTGTCCCAGGTCGGCGCCTGCCACGTCTGCGTCCCGCCCTGGTCGTAGCCGCCCGGCTCCTGGGGCAGCGCGGACTGCCCGGCCGTCCCGTCGGGCCAGTCCTGCGGCGACGCAGGCTGCTGCTGGGGGTCGTACGGGTACGGGTACTGCTGATCGCTGCTGCTCATGGCCTGCGGTTCACCCTCCTGCGAACGGCGGGAGCACCTCGACCGTGCCGCCCTCGGCAAGGCGTACGGTCTCATGCCCACGGGTACCGACGGGGTTGCCGTCGATGAGGAACGAGCACCGCTGGAGCACCCGGCTCAGCTCGCCGGGGTGCCGTTCGCGTACGGCGTCGAGCGCCTCGGCGAGGGTCGCCGCCGCGTACGGCTCCTCCGCGGTGCCCGCGGCGGCCTTGGCCGCAGCCCAGTAGCGGATCGTCCCCGCTGCCATGGCGCCACTCCTTCGGTCGGTTCATCGGACGCGTGGTGCGTCAGCTCTCCATGATGGGTCACGCGGGCAGCGCGCCCGTCGCCCAGTCGGCGATCCGGCCGAGGAGGGCGTCGTCCGCCGCGTTCTCCGCGTGCCCCATCCCCCGCTCCAGCCACAGCTCCGCACCGCCCTCCCCCGCCGCGTCGGCCAGCATGCGCGGGTGGTCCAGCGGGAAATACGGGTCCCGGTCGCCGTGCACGAGCAGCAGCGGGGCCGGGGCGATGAGCGGGACCGCGGCGACCGGGGAGAGCGGGACGGGGTCCCAGTCGTCCGTGGCGATCCGGGTACGGAATCCGTACCGCCCGACGAGCCGCCCCGAGGGGCGGGTGACCACCCAGTGCAGGCGGCGCATCGGGGCCGTACCCCGGTAGTACCAGCGGGCGGGCGAGCTGACGGACACCACCGCGTCCGAGTGCGCCCCCAAGTGCTCCCCCGTGCGCCCATCGCGCACCGGTACACGAACGGCCGCATCGCGTGCATCGGATCCGTCCGTATACAGAGCGCCGTGCCGGAGCACCACCGAGCCGCCCATGGAGAACCCGACCGTAACCACCCGGCGGTGTCCCAGGGTCCGCGCCCACGCCACCGCGGCCGCCAGATCCAGCACCTCGCGATCGCCCACCGTGGAGCGCCCGCCGGACCGCCCGTGGCCCCGGAACGAGAACGTGATCACGGCCGCACGCTGGGAGAACACCCGCGCGGCCCGGCGTACGGCGGGGCGGTCGGCCGAGCCCGTGAACCCGTGCGCCACCACGATCACGGGGGTGTCGGCGGCCGGTTCCGCCCGCGCCCCCGCGGATGCGCCGAAACCCGCCGTACACGGCTCGTACACCGCCTCGACCGGGATCCCGTCATCGGTCAGCAATGTGGCGAATCGTGGGACCCGCGTGAGCAAGGGAACAGAAGAACTCAGGAATCGACCCTCGGACGCGGAACTCATGTGGGCTATTCTGCTGCGAAGAGGACCTGGGCAATGCAGCCCCCGGGTCCTTTTGTGCTTCCCGGACGTTGTTACGCAGACGTTTCGAGAAGCTCAGCGGTCCCAGGGCGCGGGACCGTGACGTAAAAACCGCATGACGCATGACGTACGAAGCAGTGCCGCATACTCCCCCGGGTCCGACCCGGGAGTGCCCCTCTCGCAGGGAACGAGGAGGACCGACGTAATGGGCGAGCGAACCGTGCAACACGATCGACCGAACCAGGCAGGTGGGCGGCGATGAGTTCACTGCTGCTGTTGACGAACGCACTCCAGCCCTCGACGGAGGTGCTCCCCGCCCTCGGCCTCCTGCTGCACAGCGTGCGGGTCGCCCCGGCCGAGGGACCGGCCCTGGTGGACACCCCGGGCGCCGATGTGATCCTCATCGACGGGCGCCGCGACCTCCCGCAGGTCCGCTCGCTCTGTCAGCTGCTGCGGTCCACCGGACCGGGCTGTCCGCTGATCCTCGTCGTCACCGAGGGCGGCCTCGCGGCCGTCACCGCCGACTGGGGCATCGACGACGTCCTGCTGGACACCGCGGGTCCTGCGGAGGTCGAGGCGCGGCTGCGGCTGGCCATGGGCCGGCAGCAGATCACCTCCGACGACTCCCCGATGGAGATCCGCAACGGTGATCTCTCCGTCGACGAGGCCACGTACAGCGCGAAACTCAAGGGCCGGGTCCTGGACCTGACCTTCAAGGAATTCGAACTGCTGAAATATCTGGCCCAGCACCCGGGCCGGGTGTTCACCCGCGCCCAGCTCCTCCAGGAGGTCTGGGGCTACGACTACTTCGGCGGTACACGGACCGTCGACGTCCACGTCCGGCGGCTGCGCGCCAAGCTCGGCCCCGAGCACGAGTCGCTGATCGGGACCGTCCGCAACGTCGGCTACCGCTTCGTCACCCCGGAGAAGGTCGAGCGCGCGGCCGAGGAGGCGAAGGAGCGGGCGGCCGCCCAGCAGAAGCAGCAGAAGGACGGCGAACCCGTCGCCCGATCGGAGCAGTCCTCTTCGGCCACCGCGACGGAAGAAGCCCCGGTAGAGGCTGCCAAGAGGTAGGTCCATCCGCGTAGACTGCCGCGCGTGGCCAAGGTGACGCGGGACGATGTGGCGAGACTGGCGGGGACGTCGACCGCGGTCGTCAGTTACGTCATCAACAACGGACCCCGGCCGGTCGCCCCGGCCACGCGCGAGCGGGTGCTCGCCGCGATCAAGCAGCTGGGCTACCGGCCCGACCGGGTCGCCCAGGCCATGGCCTCGCGGCGGACCGACCTCATAGGGATGATCGTCCCCGACGCCCGGCAGCCCTTCTTCGCGGAGATGGCGCACGCGGTCGAACAGGCCGCCGCCGAGCGCGGGAAAATGGTGCTCGTCGGCAACTCCGACTACCGCGACGAGCGCGAGGTCCACTATCTGCGGGCGTTCCTCGGCATGCGCGTCTCCGGCCTGATCCTGGTCAGCCAGGGCCCCAGCGAGCGCGCGGCGGCGGAGATAGAGGCATGGGACGCCCGGGTCGTGCTGCTGCACGAGCGCCCCGAGGCGATCGACGACGTCGCGGTCGTCACGGACGACGTCGGCGGCGCCCAGCTCGCCACCCGCCACCTCCTGGAGCACGGCCACCCGTACGTCGCCTGCCTCGGCGGTACGGAGGAGACCCCGGCCGTCGGTGACCCGGTCGCCGACCACGTCGAGGGGTGGCGCCGGGCGATGCACGAGTCCGGCCGCTCGACGGAGGGCCGGCTGTTCCAGGCCCCGTACAACCGGTACGACGCCTATCAGGTGGCCCTCGGGCTGCTCGCCGGCCCGGACCGGCCCCCGGCGATCTTCTGCGCCACGGACGACCAGGCCATCGGGGTGCTGCGGGCGGCTCGGGAGCTGCGCATCGACGTGCCGGGTGAGCTGGCCGTCGCGGGCTTCGACGACGTGAAGGAGGCCGGGCTCACCGATCCGCCGCTGACCACGGTGTTCTCCGACCGCCCGGCGATGGCGCGGGCGGCGGTGGACCTGGTGCTGGACGACTCGCTCCGGGTCGTCGGCTCGCGGCGGGAGCGGCTGAAGCAGTTCCCCTCGGCGCTGGTGATCCGGCGCTCGTGCGGCTGCGGCGAGCCGACGGCGTAGCACCGGGCCCGCTCAGTTCTTTACAGCGGGCATACGCGTCTTTACAGCGGGCATACGCGCTTCTTCCGGGCTTCTCAGGACGTACTCAGGCTGCTCTCATGTTCGCTGGCCAGCCTGATGGACATGACGGAGAACCTTCGCCCGAGCGGCGCGCACCCGACGGACCAGGACCCGACCTCGTACGCCTACGGCAACGCGGCGCACGGCGGCAGCACGGCGTACGACGGCAGCAGCACCGCGTACGACGGCGTGGCGGGCAGCTACCCGCCGCCGCCCCCGCCCCCGTACGCCCCCACCAACCACCACCGCCGGGCCAAGCGGCCGGTGGCGCTGCTGGCGGCGGTCGCGCTCGCGGCGGCGGTGGTCGGCGGCGGTACGGCGACCCTCGTCGGCCAGCTGAACAACGGCTCCGCCCAAGCGACCGGCTCCACCGGCACGGTCCAGGGCACCACCGTCTCGCAGAGCAGCAAGGGCACGGTCTCCGGCGTCGCGGAGGCGGTCTCCCCGGCCATCGTCGAGATCGGCGCGGCCTCCTCGGCGGGCAAGTCCACCGGCTCCGGGGTCGTGATCACCGAGGACGGCGAGATCGTCACCAACAACCACGTGATCTCCGGCGCCCAGCAGATCGAGGTCACGCTCTCCACCGGCAAGACCTACACCGCCGATGTCGTGGGCACCGACCCCGACAAGGACCTCGCGCTCATCAAGCTGCGCGGCGCGAGCGGGCTGAAGACGGCCGCGCTCGGCGACTCCTCGCAGGTCAAGGTGGGCGACCAGGTGGTGGCGATCGGTTCGCCGGAGGGCCTGACGGGCACGGTCACCAGCGGGATCATCTCCGCGCTGGACCGGGACGTGACGGTGGCGAAGGACGACTCGGGCGACTCGGGCCAGGGCCAGGGCGGCGGAAGCGAGCAGTGGCCGTTCGAGTTCGGCGGGCAGCAGTTCAACGGCGACACGGGCGAGAAGACGACCACGTACAAGGCGCTCCAGACCGACGCCTCGCTCAACCCCGGCAACTCCGGCGGCGCGCTGATCAACATGGACGGCGAGATCATCGGCATCAACTCCGCGATGTACGCGCCGAGTTCCTCGGCGGCGGGCAGCGGCTCGTCGGCGGGCAGCGTGGGCCTCGGCTTCGCGATCCCGGTGAACACGCTCAAGGCCGACCTGGACACCCTGCGCGCGGGGAACAACTCCTGACCGTGCGAGGCTGAGACACTCCCGCAGACCGCCCCCATCGGCCGGAACGAGAAGAGGACCACACAGCGATGAGCCCCGCCGAAGACGATCCCCAGCGCATCCTGATCGTCGACGACGAACCGGCCGTACGGGAGGCGCTCCAGCGCAGCCTCGCCTTCGAGGGGTACGGCACGCAGGTCGCGGTCGACGGGTACGACGCCCTGGCGATGGCCGAGGCGTACGCCCCCGACCTCATCGTCCTGGACATCCAGATGCCGCGCATGGACGGCCTCACCGCCGCCCGCCGCATCCGCGCCACCGGCTCCACCACGCCCATCCTCATGCTCACCGCCCGCGACACCGTCGGGGACCGGGTCACCGGCCTCGACGCGGGCGCGGACGACTACCTGGTGAAGCCATTCGAGCTGGACGAGCTGTTCGCCCGGATCCGGGCCCTGCTGCGCCGCAGCTCGTACGCGGCGTCGGCGGCGGGCGCGGAGGTGTCCGACGACGACGTGCTGTCCTTCGCCGACCTGCGGATGGACCTGGCGACCCGCGAGGTCACCCGGGGCGAGCGGCGCGTCGAGCTGACCCGTACGGAATTCACGCTGCTGGAGATGTTCCTGTCGCACCCGCGCCAGGTGCTGACCCGGGAGCAGATCCTCAAGGCGGTCTGGGGCTTCGACTTCGAGCCGAGCTCCAACTCCCTGGACGTGTACGTGATGTACCTGCGCCGCAAGACGGAGGCGGGCGGCGAGCCGCGCCTGGTCCACACCGTGCGCGGGGTCGGCTACGCGCTCCGTACGGGCGGGAGCGGCGAGGCGTGAGCGAGGCGGCACCGCCGAGGAGGGCTCTGGTACGGCGCTTCCGCGCGCTGCCGCTGCGCTCCCGGCTCGCGCTCCTGGTGGCGACGGCGGTCGCGGTGGCGGTCGCGGCGGTGGCGGTCGCGTGCTGGTTCGTGACCCGGATCCAGCTGGAGGACCAGCTCGACGACTCGCTGCGCAACGCGAAGATGGACAACGAGCCGATGCGCGACCTGCTGAGCTCGTGCCTGAGCGGCGGGCAGCTGCCGGCCCAGGAGTTCCCGGGCCAGTACACCGTGCAGATCGTCGCGGCGAACGGCAGCTACTGCACGGCCCCGAACACCACGCCCGTCCCCGCCCAGCCGAGTGACGTCGACGTGGCGGCGGGCCGGAAGACCGACGCCCTGCACACGACGGAGAACAACGACGGCAAGGACATGCGGGTCTACACCCGCAAGCTGCCGCCGGTCGTCAGCTCCGGCCAGGCCAACAACCAGCTGGCCGTCTCGGTGGCCCGCCCGCTCAGCGAGATCGACGCACCGCTCTCCACCCTCGCCTGGGTCCTCGCCCTGGTCGGCGGCATCGGTGTCGTGGGCGCGGGCGCGGCCGGGCTCTGGGTGGCGCGGGCGGGCCTGCGCCCGGTGGACGAGCTGACGGAGGCGGTCGAGCATGTGGCGCGCACGGAGGACCTGACGGTCCGCATCCCGGTGGACGGCGAGGACGAGATCGCCCGGCTGTCCCACTCCTTCAACTCCATGGCGGCCCAGCTCGCCTCCTCCCGCGACCGCCAGGCGCAGCTGATCGCGGACGCGGGCCATGAGCTGCGCACGCCGCTCACCTCGCTGCGGACCAACGTGGAGCTGCTGGCGCGCAGCGACGAGACGGGCCGGGTGATCCCGCCGGACGACCGGAAGGCGCTGATGGCCTCGGTGAAGGCCCAGATGACGGAGCTGGCGGCGCTGATCGGCGACCTCCAGGAACTGGCCCGCCCTGACGCCGCGGGACCCGGCCCGCTCCAGGTGGTGGGCCTGCACGACATCACCCGTACCGCCCTGCAACGCGCCCGCCTGCGCGGCCCCGAGCTGACCATCACCGCCGACCTGGCCCCCTGGTACGTACGGGCAGAACCGGCCGCCCTGGAGCGGGCCATCGTCAACGTCCTGGACAACGCGGTGAAGTTCAGCCCGCCCCGCGCCACGATCGACGTGCGCCTGCACCGGGGCGAGCTGACGGTACGGGACCGGGGCCCCGGCATCCCCGCCGAGGAGCTCCCGCACGTCTTCGAGCGCTTCTGGCGCTCCCCCTCCGCCCGCCAGCTCCCCGGCTCGGGCCTGGGCCTGTCCATCGTGGCCCGCACGGTCCAGCAGGCGGGCGGCGAGATCGCCTTGCGCCCGGCCCCGGAGGGCGACGGCCCCGGCACGGTCGCGACGATCAGGCTGCCGGGGGCGCCTACGCCGCCGCCGGGGATGTGAGGGGGGCGGGGGGGGTGTGAGCCTCCCGGGCGGCGCGGACGGACCTCTCAGAGACGGCGCCACCCCGGAAGCCCGCCCCCTCACCCCACCGGGTTGTGCCGGATCAGCGACTCCACCAGTCCGCCGCGCTGGTTCGGATAGTCCAGCGGGACGATGCCGAGCCCCGTCCATCCGGCGGTCTCGGACCGCTCCAGGAACGAGTGCACCTGCGGGTTGAGCCGGTCGGCGTTCCAGCGGGGCGGCATCAGGGCGGCGGTGGAGACGTAGTTCATGAAGAACTCGCCCGGCTGCTGGGCCGCCTTGCGGAACTGGGCCTCGATCTTCGGGTACTTGGCGAACGGCTCCGCCATGTAGTCGTCCTGGATGTCGAAGACGGCCGGATCGCCGTAACGCACCCCGGGCAGCCCGCCGTTGTCGGCCAGCAGCACTACCTTGCCGCGCGCCCCGCCCAGCGTCGGCAGCGTCGAGTCGAGCCGGAACAACGACCGCCACCCCCGCCCGTCGAGGTAGTCGTCGAAGATCGCCCGGAACGCCGCGTCGCTCTCGGAGGAGTACTCCTGCTTGACCCGCATCAGCACGGTCTCGGTCGGCCGCGCGGCGAGGAAGTCCCGGCAGGCGATGAGGACATCGCCGAACATCATGTTCTGGAACGCGGCCCCGTGATGGATCGCGAACGAGCCGGACGTGATCCGGCACCGTACGTCGAGAAAACGCACCCCGCTCTGCAACTGCTGCGCGATCGTGGTGTTCTGGCACTCCGCCCACGGCCCGCCGAACCGCGCGCCCGAGTCGTGCGTCCCCGGGATCGTCAGCCGCTGGAGCGCGGTGCCGTCCGGCAGCCCGCCCATCCAGTCCTGCGTCCCCCGCACCGCCTTCCGCGTGGCGGCGACGGCAGGCGCGGCCCCGATGACGGCAGTGGCGGAGACCGCGAGGGCGCCGGCCAGGAAGCCGCGGCGCGTGGTCAGGAGACCTGAGGGAGCAGGGTGGTTCGGGGGCGTGGACATGGAAGTGCCTCCAAGGGCCGTGGGGGGCAGAGCCTTTGGATTCTGACGCGCGCACGTCACGACGGGAAGGGGGCGGCGGCTCTCCGCGCCGCCCCTCGGGGTTTCCGGTGCGGGGGAGGAGGAAGACGAGTAGCGGACGGACGGACCGAGGCGCCGAGCGCCGGACGGGGAGAGAGCCATGGTGGCCGCCGACTGGGTGGGAGACCGCAAGCGCCTCGCGGAGTGGGTTCCGGAGGGTGAACGGATGACGGCCGGCTGCATGGTCGTCCACGACCGCCGCTGGGGAGGCCTGGTGGAACGGCACGCGTCCCTGCTGCTGACCGACCGCAGAGTGCGCCTGCTGCGCCACCGGGGCGGCGACCATCGGTACGGCATACGCGGGGTGCTGTTCGAAATGATGCGCGGCGAGGGCGAAGCGACCTGCGTCGATCCTCAGGTGCGCGTGCAGTTGGACCGCGGCCAGGAGATCGAACTGCGTCGGCATGACGGAGAGACGCAGCGGGTGCGCGTCAGCGAGTACGACGCGGTGCACGCCCGGGCGCTGTACGAGGCGTTCCCGCCCGCGACACGGGAGGAAGGGTTCCCGCCACCGGCGCGTGAGGAAGGGGAAGGCCCCGTGGCGGGGTGAGCCGGAGGGGCCCCGTGACGCGGTGAGCCGAGGGCCCCGTGACGCGGTGAGCCGGAGGGGCCCGCGCGGGGCCCTCCCGCCGACCCGGCGGACGCCTCAGCCCGCGTGCTGGTACGCCGGATACGTGACGTACCCCGCGTCACCCCCCTGGAAGTACGTCTCCGCGTCCTCCGCTGCGAGCGGCAGTCCGGCCCGCAGCCGCTCCACCAGGTCCGGATTGGCGATGAAGGCCCGGCCGAAGCTGATGAGGTCCGCCCCCAGGCCGAGCCAGCGGTCGGCGTCCGGGCGCTCGGCCCGCCGCGTCCCCATCGGCAGCACCGGGTTCATGATCAGGGAGCCGGTCCACGCGCGGCGCAGGGCCACCAGGATCTCGTCCTCGACCGTCGCCTCCAGGTGCACGTACGCCGGTTCCAGCCGCGCCAGCTCCCCCAGCAGTACGGCGTACAGCTCGGGTACGTCCTTCTCCTCGACGCCCCAGAACGTCCCGCCCGGCGACAGCCGGATGCCGGTCCGCGCCGCGCCCACGGCGTCGATGGTGGCCTCCACCGCCTCGACCGCGAACCGTACGCGGTTGGCGACCGACCCGCCGTAACGGTCGGTCCGCAGGTTGGCGTTGGAGGAGAGGAACTGGGAGATCAAGTAGCCGTTGGCGCCATGCAGTTCCACCCCGTCGAACCCGGCGTCGACGGCCCGGCGGGCGGCCGCCGCGTACGACCGGGCATGCTCGGGCACCTCGGCGGTCTCCAGGGCACGGGGCATCGGCGCCGGCTGGGGCCCGCTCGGCGTGAAGACCTCACCGACCGCAGGTACGGCCGATGGCCCGACCGGCACGAGACCGTTCGTGTCGGGATGTGAGACCCGCCCGCCGTGCATGATCTGCGCGAAGATCCGCCCCCCGTTCGCGTGGACGGCAGCGGTGACCGGCCGCCATGAGGCGACCTGCTCATCGGTGTGCAGCCCCGGCGTACCCGGGTTCGACTGCCCGATCAGACTCGGCTGCACGCCTTCGCTCACGATGAGCCCGGCGGTGGCCCGCTGGGCGTAGTACGTCGCCATCGAGGGGGTCGCGAGCCCGCCGGCGGCGGCCCGGACGCGGGTCATGGGGGCCATCACGACCCGGTTGGGGAGGGTGAGGTCACCGAGCCGGTAGCCGGTGAAAAGGGTGTCGGAGTGGGTCTCGGGGTGGGTGTCGGAGTGGGTGTCGATCAGGGTCATGCCGAACGTCCTCCTCGTTCTGTGGCGCCCGCGAACCGGACACTGCGGCTACGCTAAAACCTGACATCAATGTCAGAGGCAAGCCCGAAGAGGACCAGGACGAGGACCAGGACGAGAAGGACGGACAGCATGCGCATCGGGGAACTCGCGAAGGCGGCCGGCGTCAGCGTCCGGTCCCTGCGCTACTACGAGGAGCAGGGCCTGCTCACCAGTACGCGCAGCCCCAGCGGGCAGCGCCACTTCCGGGAAGCCGACATCGACCGGGTCGGCTTCGTCCAGCGGCTGTACGCGGCCGGCCTCTCCAGCCGCACCATCATGGAGCTGCTGCCCTGCGTGGACGCCCCGAGCGAGGCGACGTCCGACGCCGCCATGAAACGGATGGAGCAGGAGCGGGAACGGCTCTCGGCCCACATCGAGGAGCTGATCCGCACCCGGGACGCCCTGGACGTGCTGATGGCCACGAACCGGGCCCACCGCAAGACGCTGCGGCGGGCCACGGCGGCCTGACCGGCCCCCTTGCGGAGGTCAGCTCAGCCGGGCGGTGGCGTAGGCCTCGATGGCGTCCCGCTGATACGCGGCCAGGCCCGGCGCGATGGCCTCGTACGCACCGCGCCACTGCTCGTTGTCCACGCAGGAGCGCCCGATGGCCCGGAACTCGTCGGCGGAGACGGGGATCCGCCCGGTGAACGCCCGGTACTGCCCGTCGACCTCGGCGAGTACGACATCGGCGCCGGGCTCCGCCCCCGCGGTCGACCCGCTCGGCCAGGATGCGGCTGATCTCAGGAAGCCCGACGCCCAAATCCCGCAGGACCAAGATCTGTTGCAGCAACGGGAGCTGGCGCTCCTCGTAGCGGCGGTGACCGTTGGTCCCGATCCGGGCGGGCGGCAGCAGGCCGATCTCGTCGTAGTGCCGCAGGGTCCGGGCGGTGACGCCCGACATCCGGGCGACCTCCGCGATCGGCCAGTCCATGACCGCCCCCCTTCCTCTTCACGAACGCGTGTCCAGGACCGGTTTCCCCGGCCCTGGACACGACGCTAGGAGCTGCCGCAGCGGCAACCGCAAGCTCAGCCGCTTCGGACTCTCACACGCTTCGGACTCTCACACGCTTCGGACTCTCACACGCTTCAGGCGTTCATCATCGAGATGCCGAGCATCCGGGCCCCGGTCTCCGTACGCGGCCGGTGCTCACTCCCCGGCGCGAACACGACGTACGACCCCGGGCCGTGCCGCTCACCGCCGTCGATCACCTCACCGCTGATGACGAAATACCGCTCCTCGGTGGGGTGTTCATCGACCTCCGGCCACTCCGTACCGGCGGCGAAGTCGATCAGCCAGCCCCGGGCGTAGGCGGTGGCGGGCAGCTTGCGGCGCAGGATTCCGGGGGCCACCTCGTGCGGTTCCACGTCCTCGACCTGGATGACGGTCTTGAGGGTGTTCTTCGTGCTGATGCTGGAAGGGGTCTCGTCGCTCATGGCCCCCCCTGTCGCGGAAGGCGGTGCCCGGGCTAGCCACAGACGCGGCGTGCACGGATGCCTTCCGGCCAACCAGGCCGCTCAGCCGCAGCCGTACAGTGGCGCCACGGGATCAACAACCATCGGGATCCTGAGGGCGCTCGGCATCTTCGGCAGCGGGCTTGCCGGGCTCGCTCTCGCGATCGCGTACGTCACGACCTACCTCCGGGAGCGCTGAGGGCGAGGAGCCGGTCCGCCTCAACGGCCCTTCGTGCAGAGCGCGCACACACCGCACGGCACGGTTTCCGCGAATGACGCCGCCGTTGCCTCCGCCAGGTCACCGGAGTCCGTGAGGACGGGCCGCACGACCCACTCGCTCCACCCGTCCCCGTGCCGCAACGAGAACCCGCAGGTGCGCCCCTGGTGCAGGGCCCCGAGAGCCCGGACCCGGCCCGCGCCCTCGGCCCACCCCAGCATCGGGCGCTCCGCCTCCGGTAACACGGCGAGCAGGGCCCGCGCCTCGTCCCGGATCCGCTGGATCGCCAGCTCGGGCGTGGCGGCGGAGTACCGCGCGAAGCAGTCGGGCTCGTCGCGGTCCTCCGATGCGTAGGTGGACCGCTCGCACCAGTAGGCGTACGAGGGTGAGTTGGCGGGTTCCGGGATGTGTTCGAGCATGGCGCGACCTCCTGGCAGGACACCAGGGACGCCCCCTCCCTGCCGCCGGCGTGACGAGCTGCGGGGAGGGGGCGCCCTGGCACACGGCTCCCCCAACGGGCGCAGACGACAGGGGAGTTGGCCGCCGCGCGACGAGGGCGGCACATCAGGAAGCTAGCGCGCCGAGCACACCCGTATCAAGTGTTTGACGTCTAACGAGTGATTCTGCGCGTCTAAACAAGTGATACGAATGACAAGTGGCCCCCGCCTGCGCCGGCGGGGGCCACTGACTAACGGATCAGGACGACTCAGGCGAAGTCGTCGAACTCGCCTTCCTTCGCTCCTCCGAGGAACGCCCGGAGCTTGGCCCGCGTCGTGTGGACGACCACATCGGGGTTGTCGCTCTCGCGCAGCAGGATCTCACCGCCGTACTCGGCAAGCTCCAGGCAGGCGTTGCCCTCGGCCCCTGACGACTTCGAGGACTTGCGCCACTGAATTTCCACGTACCTCACGCCTTCACACTTGTTGTGCGATCTCACGGATGAAGTCTCTCGACTTCCGAGGGTCGAGAGACAGCCCCTCGACCCGGTCCATCGCTGCCCGGTAGTTCGCCAGACGCGTCTCGGCGTCCAGGAACGCGGGCCCGGTCGCCGTGTCCGACAGCACGGTATCCAACTGCGGAACCGGACCGTAGACGTACTGCGTCGAGCTTCCCGTTTCCGGGAGACCGCCTGCGGCGAACGGGACGACCTTGACGATGACATTGTCCCGCTCGGATTCCCGCAGCAGGTACGCCAACTGGCCCCGCGCGACGCCGGAGTCGCCGTACACCATCCGCAGCGCCGCCTCATGGATGAGGAACGTGCAGGTGGGCGCGGCCTCCCGGTCCAGGACGTCTCGGCGCTTCAGCCGGTGCGAGAGCAGCCGGCGCCTGCGGGCCAGCGGCAGCTCGGGCACCGCTTCCGCGAAGACGGCCCGTGCGTAGTCCTCGCTCTGGATCAGTCCCGGCATGTGGATGAGCTGCACCGCCCGGATGCCGGCCGCATGGTGCTCCAGCTCGGCCAGGTCGAGCGGTCCGCTGGTCAGCTCGTTCCGGTAGTCCTCCCACCAACCGCGCCCCCGCTCCTCGGCCATCGCGACGAGCGCCTCCACGTACGCCTCATCGGCACACGCATAGCCCGCCGCCCAGGTGCGGACCCGCTCGCCGCTCACCCCGAAGCGGCCCGACTCCGTGTTGCTGATGGTGGTGCGGTCCGTGCTGAGCAGGGCGGCCGCCTCGGCGAGGGCGAGTCCCGCGTTCTGCCGCATCTTGCGCAGCTCGGTCCCCACCCGGCACTGCCGCGCCGTGGGCGCCTTCCTCGGTGGCATCGGCCCCTCCTTCTGTCGCCCCACAGTGTCGCTGGAGGCCTCACCGTAATCCATCTGGTTACTCAATGGTCCAACTAGGTAGAACAAGTGAGACTTCGCGCTATGGTCCCCCCAGCGCCGCACTTCGGAGCCCCGAAGTACGCCTGTATGGGCGCATGTTCACACGCGCTCTCATGCAGCCCGTCAACACGGGACCGAGGCGGCGGCCAGTTCGCAGAACCGGACCTCATGGGGAGACCGACATGTCCGCTGCAACCCCAACTCCCGTACAGCCGAACCCCCTTGGCGGCGAGAGCTACCGCCTCACCCTCCCGAACACCGCCGCCGCACCCAGAATCGCGCGGGACTTCCTCACCTCGCTGCTGCACCTGAGCCGGCACCCCGGGCTGGTCGACGACGCCCGCCTCTGCGTCACCGAGCTGGTCACCAACGCCCACTGCCACACCCGCACGCCCCGCATCGGGGTCCATGTGGCCGTCAACCGGAAGCGGGTCACTGTCGCCGTATCGGATGACGGCGGGCCGGTACGCGAGGCGTTCGGCATGCTCGGCACCGCCACCGCCGGGCCGGAGCAGGAGCACGGTCGCGGGCTCGCCCTCGTGGAGAGCCTGGCGCTGGCATGGGGCACGGGCAGCGGGGGCGAGCGGCACCCCGGGCGCACGGTCGTGTGGTTCACGCTGGGGCGGCCCGAGGTGACCGCGTGAGCGGCGGCGACTGGGGGCCGATCGCGGCCGCCACCGCCCTCGGGCTGCTCGCGGCGTGCGTCGCACTGGCGCCGGGCCCTGAGGAGCGACCCCCGCCGCAGAGGGCGACTTCGGACGATAAAACCGCAGCTCATCGCGGTAGCGAGCCCGGAGAAGCCGCACACCCCGTTCGTAACTGTACCTTTCGGAAGGTACAGTTATGGCATGAGAACGGTACTGAACGAGAGGTCCGCGGAGACAGCTCCGAGTGCGCGGCGGCGCTGGCTGCTGCTGGCGGTGGTGAGTGCGGGGCTGCTCCTGATCACCCTGGACAACTCGATCCTGTACGCGGCGCTGCCGACGCTCGTGCACGATCTCGGCGCGAGCAGCTCCGAGGGGCTGTGGATCATCAACGCCTACCCGGTGGTGATGGCCGGGCTTCTGCTGGGCAGCGGCACCCTGGGTGACCGGGTGGGGCATCGGAGGATGTTCCTGATCGGCCTGGTGGTCTTCGGCGCCGCCTCACTGGCCGCCGCGTTCTCGCCGACCCCGGAGACCCTGATCGCGGCGCGGGCGCTGCTGGCCGTCGGAGCGGCGGCGATGATGCCCGCGACGCTGGCGCTGATCCGCGTCACGTTCGAGGACGAGCGTGAGCGCAACATGGCCATCGCGATCTGGGGCACGCTGGCGATCGTCGGCAGCGCACTGGGCCCGATCATCAGCGGGCTGCTGCTCCAGAGCTTCTGGTGGGGGTCGGTGTTCCTGATCAACGTGCCCGTGGTCGTCGCGGCGATCGTGGCCACGCTGGTCCTCGCACCGCCCAACGTGGCGGACCCCGGCCGGAAGTGGGACCTGCCCTCGTCGCTGCTCGCGCTCGTCGCCCTGGTGGGGCTGGTCATCGCGATCAAGGAGACCGCGAAGCCGGAGCCGGCGCTCCTGCCCATCGCGGCGGCCGCGCTGGCGGCCGCAGTCGGCGGGTGGGCGTTCGCCCGGAGGCAGCGGCGCCTGTCCGATCCGCTGCTGGACTTCGCGATCTTCCGGAACCGGGCCTTCCTTGCCGGGGTCCTGGCCGCCGGGTTCTCCCTGTTCGCCATCGCCGGTATCCAGCTGATCACGACGCAGCGGTTCCAGCTGGTGGAGGGCTTCACCCCGCTGCGCGCCGGGCTCCTGGTCGCCGCCGTCGCCCTGGGAGCGCTGCCGACGGCGATGGCGGGCGGGGCCACCCTGCACCGGATCGGGCTGCTGCCCATCATCGCGGGCGGCCTGGCCCTGAGCACGGTCGGCTCCGCGCTGATCCTGCTGACCTTCGACACCAGCATGGGGCTGCTCGTCACCGGGCTGCTCATCACCGGGGCGGGCCTCGGCGCGGCCATGTCGGTGGCCTCCAGCGCGATCATGGGCAACGTTCCGGCCCGCCGCGCGGGCATGGCGTCCTCCGTCGAGGAGGTCTCGTACGAATTCGGCAGCCTCATCGCGGTCGCTCTCCTCGGCTCCCTCCTGACCTCCGTCTACACCGCGACCATCGATCTGCCGTCCGGGGTCCCGGACTCCGCACGGGACAGCCTGGACAGCGCGCTCGCCCAGGCCGGGAACCACCCGGGCCTGATCGACGCGGCGTCCACCGCCTTCGACGGCGCCTACTCCACCGTCATGGTGGTGGTCACCGCCGTCATCGCCGTCGGTGCGATCATGACGGGCGTCCTCCTGCGCCGCCACGGCCCCGGATCGGCCCTGTCCACCCCTCAGCACTGACACCCCCGAGCCCTGACCCCCTCAGCGCCGACATCCCCCAGCCCTGACACCCCCGCCCAGGGAGCACCCATGCGGACGAGCAAACGAACCCAGATCCTCGAAGCGGCCACGCGGGTCGTGGAGCGCGAAGGCGTCAAGAGCGTCACCTTCGACTCCGTGGCCGCCGAGGCCGGCCTCACCAAGGGCGGCCTGCTCTACCACTTCGCCTCCCGCGACGACCTCGTACAGGCCATCCATGAGCACCTGGCCGACGAGTGGGAGGCCCAGATGGCCGCGGCGGCGGGCAAGCCGGCCGATCAGGCCACCCCTGAGGAGAGGCTGACCGCCTACAGCCGCATCTCCACCCGGAGCGCCACCCGCGCCGAACTCCTCTTCATGCTCGAAGGGTCCACCACCCCCGGGCACGCGGCGCCCTGGGACGCGGTCATGGAACGGTGGGCGCCGTCCCTGACCACCGACGACGTCGACGACCAGGTGGCGCTCGACCGGTTCATCGCCCGCCTCGCCGCCGACGGCCTGTGGCTGTACGAATCCCTCAACACCGAACCGCTCGCCCCGGAGTTGCGCCGTGCTCTGGCCGAGCGGATCGCCGGGGCCCTCACCCCTGAGGGGACGTGAACCCGCGCTGACGACGGCGCCGGGCCGGGGCGGTCCGGGCCGGGCCGGTTGTCAGTGGGGTGCAGCATGATCGGTCGTACGCGGCGGGCTCGCCCGGAGCCATCGAGGCCGTCCTCGACCAGGGGTACAGGGGGTGCTGTGCGCAGGCCAGTCGTAGGTGAAGTGCACGTCCACTACAGCCAGATCTACGTCCAGAGCGATCCCGACGGTACGGCCCCGGGGCTCGGCGAGGCGTTCGCGGGGCAGAGCGGAGGGCTGTGCGGGGCGGCGGCCCCCGGTGCGCTGTGGCTGGTCACCGGGCTGCACACCGGCAGCGTCGGCTTCACCGTGGAGGTCCACGACGAGGCACCGCCGCTGACCCCGGACTGGGAGGACGTCGTCGAGGTGTCCTTCCGGCCGGTCTCCGAGAACACGAGCCTGGTGCAGTGGGGAGGCGAGGCCGCCTGGGACCTGGAGCTCCCCGAGACGGACTACCGGGTGCGGTACAGCGCCCGGGGCATGGACAAGGGCCGCGACCTCGACACCAGAACGGCCAAGGAACCGCGGGCCGACAGCTACCTCCTCCAGTTCTGGCCCGCCCCTCCCCGCCCGGACCAGGTGATCCGCCAGACCTCGCGGAACGCCGCCCACCGCCACGACTACGCACGCGGCCTGCCGGCCCCGCCCACCCCTGAACAGCGGGCCGAAGCCGAACGCCTCGCCCGCCAGGCGAAGGAACGGGCCGCGGAGGATCGGCGCCTGCACTACGAACGGTGGCAATGGGGCGGCCGGTTGCCGAGTGAGGCGCTGCGCGGTGCCCGGCAGAGCAACGTGCTCGGCCTGCTCACCTTCGACAGCGACCTGGTGCACACGCTCGGCGCAGCGGACCCCGAAGTGCAGCACACGGTGGCGCTGCTGGCCGCGCGACGGGCCTGCGAGGCCGCCGGACTGACCGACCTGCCGTGGGTCGCCGACGCACTCGCCGCGCTGGAGGCGGGCCGGCCGCTGCCGCCCCCGTTCGACGATCCGGCCGGACCGTGGGAGACCCTCCGCTCCGATCCCCGCGTCCCGGACACCACGGTGCTGGAAGCGGTGCCGCCCGAGCACCCCCCATACCAGCCTCCACCGCCCGGGCCGGACGATCCGTACGCCGTCGTGGAAACGTTCCCCCGCACACCGCGCGCCCTCCACCGGATCTCCCAGCCGCACTACGCGCTCCCCGCCGTGGTCGCCGCCGTCGGTCCCGCGCCGCTCGTGGCGGCACTGGACGCGGTGTGGCACGCGCTGAACACGTGCGGGGAGCACTATCCGGGGTTCCTGGACGAGATCTGGGCGGTGTGCGCCGGCGCAGCGCCCGAAACCCCGAAGTGGCAGCGCGAGAGCCGACCGACGGGCCGCGCGCCGAAACACGTAGGCGCCCAGGACGAGGCGACACCGGGCCCAGGGGGATGAGCCGACGCCGCCGGCCGACGAGGGGCGGGTTCAGCCGCCCGTCGACCGACGTCGCGGTGCATCGGTGAGAGCGGAGAGGCCGTGCTCCGGGGTGTCCAGCCAGACCTGCTGCCCGTGGGCGGTGACGGACAGACCGGCCCGGTCGCGGGCCGGGCGCCCCAGGGCCTCCCAGGTCCGGTGGGCCGCCTCGGCTTCGTCCCACAGCCTGCGGGGCCCGTACTGGGCGACGGCGTAGTCGCGACCGTCGGGTGTGTAGTCGGCGGAGGCCCAGGACGCCCGGTCGTCCGCCAGGATCCAGAGGGTCGTCTCGCCGCTGCCGTCGTCCGCGGGGACGGGCAGGTGCCAGGCGTCGGGCAGGGCGAGCCCGGCGTAGAACAGGGCATCGGGGTCCTGTGCGAGCCGCAGGGGCGAGACGCTGGTCCTGGTGGCATCGGCGGCCTCGCGGTGATGCAGAAAGCCGTCGAGGAAGCCTCGGGCGGGGCGCAGGTTGCGGGACCGCATGAACGCCGGGTAGCCGGTGAACCGCCCCTCCGCACGGCCGCCGTCCCGGACATCAAGGACCGCGAAAGAGTAGGGGAAGAAGGACCCGCCCCACGGCGCGACGATCCGGCCCTGCGGTGCCGCCACCTGCTCCACCCAGGCGTAGGGGATCGCCGTGACCGCGTAGGTGGCGATGACGCGCTGGTAGGGGGCGCCGGCCGGCCAGCCCTGTTCACCGTCGCCCTGGACGATGAACGGGGAAAGACCCGCCGCCAGGGCGTTCTTGGCCGCCTGCTCGGCGAGTACGGGATCGATCTCGACGGAGATCACGCGGTCGGAACCGACGCGGTGGGCGAGCCAGGCCGCGTTGAGCCCGGTGCCGGAGCCGAGTTCGAGGATGCGGTCGGTGGCCTGTACGTCGAGCAGCGCCAGCATTTCCAGCATGACGGACGGCTGCGAGCTGGAGGACGTCGGCAGACGGTACTCATCCGGTCCCGTCGGGCGGCCGTCGTTGACCTGGGTGGTCACCGATACGTCGCTGTAGGCCGCCTCCAGCCACCTGGCCGGGGAGGTGGAGCGCGAGACGAGCTCGTCCCCGACCTCGATCTCGTCGGGCAGGAACAACTCCCGCGGCACGGAAGCCACCGCATCTCCCCACGGCCCGAGGGGTGTTCCCTTCTCGCGGAGGATCTCCAGTAGGCCTGCGGGTGAGGCCACGGGCGCGGTCACTTCTTCTTCGGCGGATTGCTCACCGGCCCGCTCCACTGACCGTCCGACTCCTTCGGCGACTGCTTCTTGTCACCCCCGGAGCCACCCTTGCCGTCGCCGTGCTGCCCCATCGCATCTCTCCTCGGCCTCGCACCATCGGGAAGGTTACGCTGGGCATTCTCCCGGCTCCGGAACGTATCCGACAGGTGGAGTTCAGCCATCCCTACGCACAGCACTCCGTCACCCCGCGTACGCCGCCGCCCTGAACCGCCGCCGGTACTCCGTCGGCGTCGTGTCCAGCCGTCGCCGGAACGCCCGTACCAGCGTGTCCACCGTGCCGAACCCGCAGGCGGACGCGGTGCGGCGGGTCGTCGCGACCTGCTCCAGCGGCACGCTGAACTGGCTCTGCCCGCTCGGACGCTTCACGTACATCACCAACTGCCGTGCCACGCGCAGCGCGACGGCCTCGCCGAGGTCGTCGGCGATCAGGGCGAGTGACAGGTCCAGGCAGGCGCTGATCCCCGCCCCGGTCCACACGTCGCGGAGTGTCAGTCCTTCGGCGAGGCCGGCCGGAGATCCGGTCCGGGACCACCCGGGGCGTCGGCGCCCGAGCCTGGAGCCCCCGGGACGTCGGCACCCGAGGCACCGGCACCCGGGCCCGTGGCGCCGGGACCCGTGGCACCCGGGTCCGCTCCCGCCCGGCCCCCCGCCACCCGCAACGTCACGGCAGCCGCCGTCCCCGCCAGCAGACCGAACGTCAGAGCGGCAGGGACACCGCCGCCGATACCGGCCGACAGCTGCACCAGCCCCCAGCGCATCCCGCCATCGCTCACGGCCATCTGGGTCAACTGGCTGACCAGCAGCCCGAGTACGGTGGCGCAGACCGCGCCCGCCGCCATCGCCGGGACCGTGGTCCGGGTGAGCAGGACGGGCAGCCACCGCAGCGACCACCACACCACCGCGAGCACCAGCACGTCGGCCACGCGGTACAGGAACCAGTCCCCGACCGGTGTACCCGCCGGGCCCGCCCAGGAGCCCAGCAGCAGCCACTGGCGCAGGAGATCGCCCGGCTCGGCGAACAGGCCGGTGCCCGTGAACGCGGTCTGGAGGGTGGCGGCCACGGGCTGGTACGAGAGGACGACCAGGGACACGGCGATCACCGCGGTCCCCACCGTGGCGGCCAGCCGGGCGGCCACCACCGGGACGGCCGCCCGGGGCAGCGGCCCTGCACCCTTGGCCGTGACCCGGGCCGCGAGCACCGCGACCACCGCCGCGACGAAGGCGACCAGCACGAGGATCTGGCGTCCGGCGGAGGCCATGCCCGCGAGCTGGGGCAGGAAGCGGTAACTGCCGCGCCCGTTCGCCGCGATCAGCCAGGGCGCGGAGACGGCGACGGCCAGAGTCCCGGCCACCAGCCCCCAGGACCAGACCGCGAGCAGGGTGGCGGGCACCCGGCCGTTCACCGGCGGCAGCCGGCGGACCAGGAGCAGCGCGCCCGGCACGAAGAAGAGCAGGACCGCCACGAACCGGATCTGCATGCCCGTCGTATACAGCGACAGATAGCGGGAGTTGTCGATCGCCGCCCCGTCCTCGCCCACACCGAACGTCTCGGCGCCGATCCGGACGGAGGGCGGAGGGTCGTACGACCACGGGGTGAGCCAGTGTTCGAGCTGGGCGGCGGTCATCCCGCCGAGCACGTCGACGGTGCCCGGTAGTCGCAACGCCTGGGTGCTCGCCCCCGCCCACCAGAGAAGCGCCGTCAGCAGCAGGCCGCCGACCAGTGCCGGTATCGCGGCGCGCCGGTATTCCATGTACGTCCCCCGGATTCCCTGTACGTCCCCGCCCCACCCGGACACGCTCTCGCCCTGCCGGGCGCCCCCTGTCCGGATCTCCTACCGGAGGGACAGTACGGGGCGTTGATCACGTACGGATCACTGTCTGTACATGGTCACGTTTTCTGTGGGCCCGCCGAAGGCCAGGAACAGGGCCCGCCTGCTGAGCAGCCACCGGCCGTCGACGTTGCGGAAGGTGTCCTCGTAGTGGCCCACCTGCGTCGGGGGCCTCGGCGGCAGCATCCCGCCGGAGTGGCCGTCGACGCGGTACGTCGTGAAGTAGGTGGTCGCTGTCGCCGTCGACGCGGAGGTCAGGGTGACCAGGATGTTCGTACAGATGCGACGCGAGAGCCGGTCGGCGGGGCGGGCCCCGAAGTAGCCGCGCAGCGCGTCCCGGCCTTCGATCCTGCGGTCGCCCTCGGCCCACTCCCAGACCCCGTCGGCGGTGAACAGCTCGGCCACCTGCCCGGGTTCGCCGAGATCCAGCTCATGAACGAACTGAACAACCAGGCGCTCGCAGACTCGTTCGGCGGTCAGGCGGTCCAGAGGAGCGATCGATTCATCAGCCATCGCCCCTTCCTATCCGCTCAACAGCGGCCGGGCGAAGGATTTTCCTCACGGTCTGCTGCTGTTGCCGCAATCCGGGATCCCGTCGAGCTGCTCGGCCGTCCTGACGCCCTCATGGGTCCAGTACGACCCCGGGGGCACGACAGCCCTCCGTACCTCCGCGATGTCGAACACCTCGGATACGCCGTACGCGGGGTCGTGGTCGACGGTCACATCGAGGGTCGCGGGCAGTCGCTGTCCCAGACCTCGACCCGCCGCACCCGGTCCTGCGGGCACTGCCCGGACTTGACGGTGACGGCGTCCCCGTCGATCCGTATCCCCACGAGCGCGGGGCTGCCGGGATCGGAGAAGGTGTGGACGAAGAACGCCCAGAACCCGACGGTCAACAGCACGACGACGACGGCCGAGACCGAGAGCGCGGTGACGACGACCGTGTGTTCGCACCGCCTCACCGCGTATCGACGCAGCTCACCGGCGCCCAGCGCAGGCATGGACGGTACTTCCCGACGTCGCATCCGGCGCGCCCCCCTCTTCACACAGACCGCAGACCACAGGCCAGGGCCACAGGCCACAGCACGGGCCTTGCACACAGTTTCGCCACATCGGCGACGCCGCGCATGGTGACGTGCGTCACTTCGGGGAGGATCCAGCGGGCTCGGTGGAGCCCTTGGGGGAGGGCGGCGGGGAGGGCAGCTCGGCGTGCGTGACCACGTACCCGCCCTTGGTCACCGGCGCGTACGGGGCAGGAGCCATGCAGGTGCCGACCGGCGCCTCCTCGGGCGGGGTGGTGCCCTTCGGCAGCAGGTTCACGCCGTTCCAGGAGAAGCCGACGCGGTCCTTGGAGCGGCCCTTGCCGTCTCCCCCGTCGTAGACGCTGAATCCGACCCGCTTCCCGACGTTGGGAGGCCCGCCGGGGCTCACCTCCGTGATGACCGCCGTCAGGGTCGCGGTGCGCACTCCGGTGACCAGGCAGTCCACGCGCCCCTCGGACGTGTACGTGATGTCCCGCTCGGCCGAGTAGTGGGACACCTTGACCCTGCCCCGCGCGTCGGTGGGCAGGCCGCCGGGGATCCCGGGCAGCGGACGGCTGTACGGGGCCGCCCGGGCGTCGAAGGTGAAGGACCGGACGTCCTTGTCCTGGTGGTAGGGCAGGACGAACTCGGCGCTTCCGACGACGCCCGCGCGGACCGGCCGCGGCTTCTGCTCCTGCTCCTGGTCGGCGGATGCGGCGACGGACGCGCTCGCCACCGCGAGACCTGCGCCAAGGACGGTGATAGCGGCCAGAGTTCGGCGCACGGACAGAGACATCATGATGCTCTCCTGTTCTGTGGCGGGGGGCTTGCTCTCGACGGAATTCATCCTGCGCGCCCGCCCAGCCCCCGCCATCGGCCTCCGGTCGGGACCTTCGCCCCCGGCTGCCGCCCCCCGGCGGAGGCGCCGTCAGCCTCAGGTCCCACGCGGTGGAGCGGTACGGGCCGGGACCCCCTGCTCCGGCGCCCGGAAGCCGCCGATCTCCCGCTCCAGCAGCTCGGCCAGCCGCAGCGGGGTCCGGTCCTCGAACATCGGCCCGACGATCTGTACCCCCACCGGCAGCCCCTCCGGCGACCGGCCCGCCGGTACGGCGGTGGCGGGCAGGCCGGGCATGGTGGGCAGGCCGGCCCAGACGAGCTGGTCGAAGTACGGGTACGCGACGCCGTCGATGGCGATCCGGCCCTCCAGCGGATCGGGGTGGTGGTCGTGCGGGAAGGCGGGGGTGGGCGTGACGGGGCACACCACGGCGTCGTACTCACTGAACAGCCGCCGCCAGCCGTGGCGGTGGGCCTCGCGGCGGTAGTTCACCTCGATCCACTCACGGTGGCTGAGCACGGTCCCGCGCAGCCGGGCCGCATCGAGACTCCGGTCGTCCGCCGCCAGCCCGGCGGCGCGGGCCCGCAGTTGCTCGTACCGCGCGTCGGGAAACTGCGCGGAGGAACCCGAGGCGAGCAACTGCATGTAGATCAGGCCGGCTTCGGTCAGATCAGGCAGCAGCGGGCTACGGCGGTCGACCCGCGCACCGCCTCCGATCAGCGCATCGGCCACCCGGCCCACGCCCGCCCGTACGGCGGCCCCGGTCGGCAGGAGCGGGTGGTCGTCGAGGACCAGGACCCGGAAATCGCGCAGCCGCTCATGGCGCGCGGGCGGCAGCGTCACGCGGTGCGCCACCCCGGACGTGAGCGGGTCCGGCCCGGCCATGACATCGAGCAGAAGCGCGAGATCGCGGGCCGTACGCGCCATCGGACCGACCACGGCGAGATCGAGGTCGACGGGGAGGGCCGGGGCCTCCGGCGGGACCATTCCACGGCTCGGCGCCAGCCCGAGCGTCGGCTTGTGGGCGTAGATGCCGCAGAAGTGGGCGGGGGTGCGCAGCGAACCCGCGAGGTCGGAGCCGATGGACAGCGCGCCGAACCCGGACGCCAGGGCCGCCGCCGACCCGCCGGAGGACCCACCCGCCGTACGGCCGTGGTCCCAGGGGTTGTTGGTGGTGCCGTAGATCTCGTTGAAGCTCTGCACATCCTGCAGCCCGAGCGGCACATTGGTCTTGCCCAGCACCACCGCGCCCGCCGCCTTGAGCCGCGACACCTGCACCGCGTCCTCGGCCGGTACGTAGTCACGGTGGAGCGGCATGCCCCAGGTCGTCGGCAACCCGGCGACGTTGTACGACTCCTTGACCGTCACCGGAATCCCGAGCAGCGGCCGGTCCGCACCCGGGCCCTCACCCCGGGCGCGCGCCCGGTCGGCGTCACGCGCGGCATCCCGCGCCCGGTCGAAGTCCGGCACACATATCGCGTTGATCGCCTGGTCGTCCCGCTCGATACGGGCGATCGCCGCGTCGGTCAGTTCCGCCGAGGTCACGTCACCGGCGCGCAGGGCGCGGGCGAGGTTCTCCGCCGACTCAAAGTTCCACTCCATGGGCGGACCATAGAGACCACCGGCCGAAGCCATAAAACGCCGCGTCGCACAACGGGGTTGGCGCACCCGGCTCTCGGACCTCGGGTCTCGGGCCTCGAGTCTTGGGCCTCGGGCCCCGAGACCCGGGGGTCGACCCTCGGAGACGGTCAGTTCACGCTTTCGGGTGTACGCGGACGAGGTCTGGCCCGAAGCCCGGGACCCGGGACCCGGGCGTCGGGACCCGAGCCCCGGGATTCGAGCGCTTTCTTTAACTGGCGGGCAAATGCAGGGGGATGGGGAAAACCTCCCCACCTCCCTACCCCGTAACGGCGAGCAAGTATGACTAATCGTGACCGCTTGCGGCGAAGCGTCACGAGTGCTTACGGTTCGAGAACTAAACGACCCCGACGCGGTGTTCGTCGCACCAGCGCCGGGGTCTGACCGCAAGATCGTTACCCAGAAAGTCGATCCCGTGGCTACCCAGCACACTAGCCCCGCCCGCGCCCGCATCCTCACCCGCGTACCCGATGGCCAAGCCCGGCTACGGCAAACGCACCGCGTCGGACCAACATCCGCGCACCCCGAACGACTTCAGCTTCCTGCCGACGCGCGAGCGGTACGTGGCCGGGTTCATCGACCGCCTCCCCGACGAGGCGGCGATGGGTGTGAAGGTCCTCGCCCAGCAACTCCCGCTCTACGGCCAGCAAGCCATCGGCTCCGCCCTGAGGGCCCTGTCGGTCGCCGGACACCTGCGGCGTGTGCGGTGCGAGGTCGGCCGGGAGGGCCAGGTCCGCTGGGTCTCCCGCACGTTCTGGTCCCGTACCGCGCGGGACAACGAGTGGTGGAACGCCTATCTGACCACGGAGCGCGCCCGGTTCACGGCCGGTACGGAGCAGGCTTCACCTGCGGCCGCTTCCGCAGCCGCTCCTCCCCCGCCGCCCTGGGTGCCGGAGGAGCCGCCGCCCCCCGGCCACCAGCACCCTGACGCCGAAGCCGAAGCCGACTCCGTATCCGTACCGCAGCAACGAACGACGACGCCCCCAACACAGCCTCAGGCACCCGCCCCGGAACCACCTCACGCACCGGCCCCCTCCCCCGCCTACGTCGCGCTCGCCCAGCTCGGGCAGGTAGACCACCGCGTCGGCCTCTCCGCAGCCGACTGCGCCGCGCTCGAAGGACTGGCCGCCGCCTGGCTCGAACGGGGCGTCACCGCCGAGTACCTCGTCCACGCGCTCACCGCCGGGCTCCCCCAGGCCGTCGATTCGCCGATCGGCTTCGTCCGCCGCCGCCTGGAGACCAAGATGCCGCCCCACCAGCCCACGACCGGCCCCGCGCACCCGCCGCCGCCCGGCGCTCCAGCCCCTCGCGTCCTGGTCGAATGCGCCGAGTGCGGGGCCCCAGGACGCCCCGAGGCACTCCCCGACGGCCTCTGCCGCCCCTGCCGGTCCGGCACCGACGGCCCCGGGGAGCCCACCCGGGACGACGGCCTCCCCGGACAGAGCGACATCGCCACCTACGTCAGCGAACTCCGCAACCGGCTCAAGCTCCCCTGATCAAAAGGCCCCCAGCCATCAGGCCGACGGCCCCCAGTGCTGGACGTACCCCTCCCTGAGCGGCCCGCCACACAGCCCGAGCACTTCGGCACCGGCCTCCAGAAGCCGTACGGGATCAGCCTGTTCAGCCACGGCACGGTGCCCGGCCAGCAGAGCCTCACCCAACACCGGGTCCGCACCGAGGAGGCGACGCGGCAGCCACCTGCCGATGCCGTTCCAGGCGCTGAGATGGGCGGTGAGCAAATGCGCCGCCTCGCGCAGTGCGGCGTCGGCCAGGGCGAGTTGCTCGTAGCGGGCGGCCGGCGAGGCATCGGCCAGATCGTCCAGGAAGCAGGTCAGGAGGTAGCGCCCCCGCTCCCACTCCTCCGGCGCGAGCAGAGGCGGCCCCGCCGCCAACACCTCCCGGGCCCGCTCGCAGGCATGGGCCACATGGCCGCCGGGGTCCAGCAACGGAAGCCCCTGGGCGTAGAGGAAGAGGACGGTCCCCCGCCGCTGGGTCCGGTCCCGCTCGAAGGCAGCGGACACGTCGCCCACCGTATGAACGAACAACTCCGCCAGCCGCCCGTCACGGCGGACCACCTCACGCCCGCCGGCCTCCCCGTCCGGGAGAAGCACGGCCACATCCAGGTCGCTGCCAGCCGTGGCCCGCCCCTGAGCAGCGGACCCGCCCAGCAGTGCACCCACAGCCTGGGGATGACGCTCCGCGACCAGCCGCCGCGCCTCATCGGCCAGCTCCTCGACGGACAGGGGTTCTTGGGCTGGAGAGAAGGCATCCATGGGCGCTCATCGTGCCAGGCTCACCGCACCCCTCCCCGAGCCGGCGAGAACGACGCTCATCCTGAACGCTGGTGCGCCGTCCCGTGACGCGCTACTCCGGCGACGCGCTGTACCGCTCCAGCGTCGCCTTACTGGTGGACCCGTCCACCAGCCGCAGCTCCCAGAGGCCGGTGTTCACATCGAAGTCCTTGCCGAAGCCGACCCACTTCCCGGCCATGCGTCGTCCGGTGGGCTCGACCAGCAGCTGAACAGCTCGGTGGTACCGCGCCCCGTTGTAGTAGCCGTCCACGGCTGTCTGCTCGACCCATGTACCCGTGACCACGTTGCGATCCACGACCAGGTCCAGCATGAGCGGACTGTCAGGATTGCTGCTCGCGCCGTCCTCGCCGCAAGCCGTGCGCGCTCTGCGGCAGAACTGGCACCGCTCGCACCCGTCTACATGTCGTGCCCTCCCTTCCCGTTCGTGTGTACTCGGGTCATCGGCACCGGCAGGGTGAAACCCAACCGCCGTTCTCCAGCCCAACCGCCAATCTCCCAAAGCGGAACCCATTTTGAAATGATCAGTCAGCGAGCAGCACTCGGCAGTGAGCCTGCAGAAGATCGGACGGGACCGCGCCAAGCGAGACGTCCCGGACGACCTGGCGCAGTTCCTCGATCGGGGAGGCGGCAAGCACTTGGAGCACCTCGAACTTGTAACGCGCCGGCGCCTTGGGATCGGACACGAAGTCCCGGGCTGCGGCTGCCGCCGGTGCGTGCCGGAGCTGGGCCAGGGTGATCAACGCCCAGCTCTGAACGCAGAAGTTGTCCTCTTTTCTGCCTATTTGTCCGAGCAGGTCGAGCACGTCCGTGCCGCCCAGGTGCTGCAACACCTGGATCGCGCCGACGCGGACCATCGTCGGTGCGTGCCGGGTGACGGCGATCGAGCGGTGAGTGGCACTCGTCTTCGGCAACAGGCGGCCCCGGGTCAGTGCAAGCGCACGGCACCGGACCGCCGTCACCTCGCGGCCATCACCCGCCACATCAAGCAGTACATGCCTGGCCCGCTTCGGATGCGCCTGGCACAGCATCTCCAGTGCTCGGACACGCGCATCGTCGTCGAGTGAGGTGTCGGTCAGCAGCTCCTCCAGTGCCCGGCACCCGTCCTCAGGAGCTACCTTGCCCAGCGCGCCGGCGGCGCGGACCCGCGCCGCCGGACCGAACGCCGACCGGGTGAGGCGATCCAGAGAGCGGCGTGCCCGGCCGTCGCCGAGGTCTGCCAGGAGCGTGCCTGCCCGCACCCGCATCTCTTCCAGCAACTCTGGATTGTCCAGCACGGACAGCAGGGCGTCGACAGCCTTGCGCGTGCGGAACTGGTCGAGGCGCTCGGCAGCCTGGATCTGCGTTGCATGGGGCACCGAAGGGTGCAGTGCCATGACCGTGAGCAGGTACAGCGCCCGCGAGTCCCCCGCGCCGTCCAGTGCCTCAGCAGCCTCCAGACGCAGACCGATCTCGGCCACGGGGTCGCCGGCCAAGGCGTACAGGACGTCCTGGCCACGTGTGTCGGAGAGGGAGAGCAGCGTCCTGCCCGCTTGGAGCCGCTCCGATCCGGTCACCCGCTCCGTCGCCGCGATCGCGGCGAGAGCGTCGGCCGCCCTGGGGTCGCCGTGCCGGGCCAACGCCTCGGCCGTCCGCAGGACCAGCGCCGGTTCGTCGGACAGCCCGGTCAGGAGGCGGGCCAAGGTGTCCACGACGCGGGGATCCCGGAGCCGGGAGAGTCCGTCGGCAGCCGACAACCGCAGGAAATGGTCTTCCGAAGCGCTCTGGGCAATCCGGACCAGACACTCGACGGAGTCCTTCCCGCCCAGCCACTCCAGAGCCTCCAGTGCCCGACTACGGGAGGACACCGGGCGCTCGCGGTCCTCGGCGGCCTCGCGCAGGTACCGGAAGGCGAAGTGCGGGTGGAGCCGGGACAGTGCTTCCACCGCGGCGGACCGCACATGGGGAAGGGTCAGACCATCGACGGTGATGCTGAGCAGGATGGCGACGGCACTGTCGGGCTCGGTCCGGTCCAGGGATTCCGCGGCACGCAGCCGGTCCACCCACCAGATCTCGTTGGACCGCGCGAGGTCCGCCAGCGCTCGCGCGCCGCGCTCGTCTCCGAGCCGACCAAGAATCTCAGCAGCCCTGATCCTGGGCCCCGCCTCCGCTTCCTGGTCGTCGGCCACCGAGACCGGCAGCTCATGGGCGTCCGTGGCGCCGAGGTCTGCGAGCATCTCAGCGGCATGCAGCCGGGATCCCAGGTCGTGTGCGGGGAGAGCCGCGAACGCGGATATCGCCGCGGTGCCCCGGGCGTCCCCGAGGTCCACCAGCGCACGGGCGGCACGAAGCCGGTCGAACGGGTCACGCCGCTCGTCGCGTATCACCGCAGACAACTCCCGCCTGGCCACCCGCAGCACCCGCCGAGGGAGGGCAGCGCCCTCGCTGCTCAGCCGGGCAGCGTATTCGGCGCCGTGCAGTTCCCTGGACCAGCGTGCGAGCAGCCGCGCGAACCCCGGACGGCTGGACCACGAGGAGAACAGGAAGTCGACGTAAGGGCTCTCCAAGGCGGCCAACGGGACCACCCGGCGTCTGCGCGGCCAGCTGCCGACGATCGAGCGATAGGCGGCCCGGTTCCGTTCGGTGTCCCCGACCGTGGCCTGCGCCGCGAGGTGTTCGAGCAGCGTCTGGTGGACAAACTCCAGTCCGCCGCCACGCCGGACGACGAGGCCACCGCGCAGCAGCACCTCCTCACACAGGGTGCTCCACCGCTCGGGATGGAGCGAGGTGGGCCTCAGATGGCCTGTCCGCCGTTCGATCAACTGCCTTTCAGGGGTGATGTCTCCGAGGTATTTGGCCAGCGCCAACTCCCGCAGGAGTTGATCCGTCAAGCCGCCGAGTCCTTCCGCCGCGTCGGCCCCCTCGGCGCCATGACGGTCCAGCACAGCGTGCGCCTGCTCCAGCACGTTAGCCCGCTCGCCGTACTGCTTGGCGCGGAGCAGGTCCATGAACTGCGTATAGAGCGCCCAGCGACCCCGGGGCAGCGGCTTCTGACTTGCGTATGCGTGCAGTTGACAGAGCATGGTCGCCATCAGCGGCACCGTTGCCATGTGCCGCACGCTGGGAATCCTGACGTGCTCCAGGAAGGCTGTGGTCCTTGCCTCCGGATTTGACAGGCCCAGGGCGGTGAACCAGGAGCGGGCGAATCCGGGCAACTGTTGGAGGTTGAAGGGCAGTAACGAAAAACAGCGGAAGCGTGGTTCCGGCACATCCCGTGCATCGAGGATGGGCCTGGTTGCCAGAACGAACCGGAACTGGTGCGTGTACGCGTCCTGTTCGCGGATCGAGGCGATCTTACTCAGGACGCGCTGCCGTCCTTCCGGGCTCATCACCTCGTCCAAGCCGTCCACCAGCAGCAGCCAGTGTATGCCCGGCGCCGGAGGAGCAGTGAAGAGGTCTTCGCGGATAGGCCGGACCAGCCCGGCGGCACTCAGTTCCCGGGAGACGGCGTTGTGCAGGAGACTCGCGAAGGGCCGGTCGGCGACCAGGTCTGCGGCCCTGACCAGGACGGGGACCGAATGGTAGAAGTGCTCCTCGGCCCACCTGCGGGCGATTGCGGTGACCCAGGATCGCAGCAGACTGGATTTCCCGAACCCCGGCCCGCCGAAGACGATCACGTCGTCGGAGTGGTCCAGCAGCCCGTCGGCTGGGGTCCGCGCCTGGCCGTCCGGCATCTGGTCAGGGCCTCGGTACGCTGTCGCGTGCTGGTGGACGTAGACGGTGGAAAGCGGCGGCGGCTCTGTGCCGGGGACGACGCCCGGCTGTGGGTGCTTTCGGGCGGCCAGCGCGGAGATGTCCAAGAACTCGCGCAGCTGTGGTCCGAGGAAGGGCCAGTCACCCGCTTCGATCTGCGCGTCCGAGAGCGTGCCGAGCCAGGTCCGGCAGTCGGTGCTCCACCGGCTGTCGCACCAGCCGGGATCCAGGCGGGCGATCAGCTCATGCGCCCCGACCATGTGCGAACTGCCGGTTCGATCGGCGGTGGTGAGCATGCCGGCCACGCACCCCGTCCGGCGGTTGAGGACGGGGCTGCCGCTGAAGCCGGCAGTCACCACCGCGCCACGTAACCGGTGGAGACTGTTGGGCCGCTCGAAGACTCGGGCGGACGTGCCCTCGTAGGTGAAGGTCGCAGACTGCCCGGCGCGGAACATGCCGGACGGGTGCCCGTGGGTCCACAGCGCGTCCCCGATAACCAGCCGGTCCAACAGCGGCAGGGCAGCGGGGCTCTCTCGCCGCTCGGCGTCAGTAACTTCAAGGAATGCCAGGTCCAGCCCGTCACCCGGGGCCAGAAAGTACCGCTCCGGACGTGCCTCGAGTTCCAGAACCAGCGAGCGCGAAGCGATGCGACCCACGACCCTGCGCGGTAGCTCCGACGCCGAGTCGGCCACCACGTGGGCGCATGTGGCCACCACGCCGGGTGCCACGAAGAAGCCGGTGCCCACGGCGATCGGTTCGCCGTGGGGCGAGGGCACTTCAAGTGCGACGACAGAGTCCAGCAGCCGGGATTCCTGCCTTCCCGGGGGAAGACCTATCACGCCGAGGTACTGTCCCATTCCAGCGTGACCTTGAAAGCGGACTTCGCGCTCGCCTTGCCGATAGCGGCCACCAGAGAGCCCGACTCCAGGGCGATGTCGCAACCGAACTCCAGCGTCACCCTGCTCGCCGTGCTCTGCCGGGCCTGCTCGCCCACGGCCCGCGCCACCGCGTTCAGTCCGGACATGACCTGGTCAAGTCCGGGGCGACGGGCCGCGATCGCGGTCTCCTCACCTTCCGCCGCCGCCTCGGTGTGGACCGCGAACACCTGGATGCGCACCCCGTCCTGGATAACCGGGACCACAACGGTCTCATCCACGGCGCGGTCGTACTCTGTCATCGTGCGTCCCCTCAGGAGATCGGTCCGAACGTCTCGAGCCCTGAGCGGGCCGTAGCCAGATATCGTGACACAGCCCACTGACAGTGCGTGGCCAAGCGAAGTAATGCCTTGCACACTGCGGCTCGGCACGGTCGCTCCTGACGTTTCGGAGGCGAGTAGCGAGCTTCGACCAGAGCCGCCCATGCTCACCAGAAGCAAGATTGTCGCCCCGCCCGCACCTGATGGAGGCATCTCGCGACGCCTGGCATGAAGGCGGTCGGCGTCGACCTCTCCGCCCAGCAGCTCGGCAAAGCGCGCGAGCGGTGGCCCGGCGTGGACGGGATGGAGCTGCACCAGGCCGATGCCCTCACCTACCTGGCAGGCAACTTCACGGTCTTCGACGCGGTGTACAGCGTGTTCGGTGCTTCCTGGTTCAGCGACCCCGTACTGCTGTTGCCGGTCGTCCGCGCGGGCCCGACGAGGACCCCGCTGTCGTCAAGCGGTGGGACTACGAGCCGGATGCGTGGGCGCTGATCCTGGAGGAGCACGGCTATCTGGACGTGTCAGCCTCCGTGATCGCTCCCCCGTCGGGGAGCCGACGCACGGGCACGCTGCTCGTGCGGGCCGTCCGAGGAGGCCAGGAGCCTGGCTCTGAACAGCAGTGAGGGGCGGCAGGCCCACCGGCCCACCGCCCCTCATCCGCCACATGAGGGTTACTGCACGACCGTGATCCGGTCCGTCGCCGGCGGGGCCAGCGGCGCGGCGGCCGTGGAGTGGGCCGTCAGGTAGGCGTTGAACAGGTCCAGGTCCGAGGCGCCGACCAGCTTGTTCGTGCCCTGGCCGAGGGCCGGGAAGCCGTCGCCGCCGCCCGCGAGGAACTCGTTCATCGCGACGCGGTAGGTGCGGGCCGGGTCGATCGCCGCGCCGTTCAGCTTGATGGAGTCGGTGACCACGCGGGCCGCGCCGGTCTTCGTCAGGTCCAGGGTGTAGGTGAGGCCCTTGGAGACCTGGAGGATCTTCGGGGCGGCCTCGTTGGGCCCGCTGACCTGCTGCTGGAGCGCGGTGACCAGCTGGGCGCCGGTCAGGTCGACGACGTTCATCATGTTGGTGAACGGCTGCACGGTGAACGCCTCGCCGTACGTGACGACCCCGTCGCCCTCGCTGCCGGACGCCTTGTACA
Source organism: Streptomyces cyaneofuscatus (assembly GCF_033109485.1). Classification (NCBI taxonomy): domain Bacteria; kingdom Bacillati; phylum Actinomycetota; class Actinomycetes; order Kitasatosporales; family Streptomycetaceae; genus Streptomyces; species Streptomyces cyaneofuscatus. The sequence goes on from NZ_CP137002.1 coordinate 3,720,680, forward strand.
CGAGGTCCGCGCGGATACCGCCCGGGTTCATGAACGCGACTTCCGCGCCGCCCTTGTCGGCCGGGGCGAGGCCTTCGAGCTGGGCGTCGGCGATGACGTTGCCGAGCGGCTTCTCGGGGGCGGTGGAGCCGCGGCCGTTGATGTCGGCGCTGATCCAGCCCTGCGGCCGGTTGGCGATCGGGGCGGCCAGCTTGTTCCAGCGCTCGATCAGGCTCGTCATGTCGGCGGCCTTGGGCTGGTCCCGGGTCACGACGTGGTTCGCCGACTTCACCGACGTACGGACGATGTCGTTGGTACGGCGGTCGTAGGTGAGCGTGGTGTCCGTGTAGAGCTTGCCGAACGAGGACGCCGAGGTGACCATGCGCGGCTTGCCCGCCGGGTCCGGGACCGTGCAGACGTACGCCTGGTGGGTGTGGCCCGTGACCAGGGCGTCCACCTTCGGCGTGATGCCCTTGGCGATGTCCAGGATCGGGCCGGAGATGCCGGCACCCGGGCCGGGGCTGTCGCAGTCGTAGTTGTACGAGGTGGAGGCCGGGGCCCCGCCCTCGTGGATCAGGGCCACGATGGACTTGACGCCCTTGCGGTCCAGCTCACGCGCGTACTTGTTGATCGTCTCGACCTCGTCGTGGAACTTGAGGCCCTTGACCCCGTTCGCGGTGACGATGTCCGGCGTGCCCTCCAGGGTCACCCCGATGAAGCCGATCTTGACGCCGTTCTTCTTCCAGATCGTGTACGGCTTCAGCAGCGGCTTGCCGGTCTTCTCCTTGGTGACGTTGGCCGCCAGGTAGGGGAAGTCCGCGCCCTTGAACTTCTTGCCCTTCTCGTAACAGCCCTCGACCGGGTGGCAGCCGCCGTTCTGGAGGCGGGCCAGCTCGGTCGCGCCCTCGTCGAACTCGTGGTTGCCGACCGCCGTGACGTCCAGCTTGAGCTTGTTGAGCGCCTCGATCGTCGGCTCGTCGTGGAAGAGGCCCGACAGCAGCGGGCTCGCGCCGACCATGTCGCCGCCGGCCGCCGTGACGGAGTACGGGTTTCCCTTGCGCGCGGTGCGCAGCGAGGTCGCCAGGTACTCGACGCCACCGGCCGGGATCGCCTTCACCGTGCCGTCGGGCTGCGTCTCGGAGACGTTGCCCGCGGAGCCGGCCGGGGGCTCCAGGTTGCCGTGCAGGTCGTTGAAGGACAGCAACTGCACATCTACGGTACGGGGCTTGTGGCCGTGCCCGTGACCGTGCCCGTGGCCCCGGTCATGGGCTCCGGCCGGCAGCGCCGCGACGAGCGCGCCGACGGTGGCCAGACCGGCCGCGGCGGCGAGCACCCGCCGGGGCGTGCGGTTCTTCTGCGGAGTCGCTGACATCGGTCCCCTTGTGTGTGTCAGTCGTGGTGTCACTTCTGGAATCCTGCGTGCGGCAGCCTAGAGTCAACGCGCGTAGCGCAACAGGTGTTCGGGGTTACGGACTGGTTGCCATCCGGCCAAATGGCTCGTCAGAGTCGTTTCATATGAGCCTCTATCATCCGCATGGCTTACATATAGGGGCAGAAACGTCACGGCACGCATGGCATCCGGAAGAGGTGGGGCACGAGGGTCATCGAGCGGATCGCCACCGAGCTGCGGACGGAGTTCCCGCAGCAGCGGGGATTCAGCAGATGCACCTCCACTACATGCGGCAGTCGGCCCGGACTTGGCCCGGCTCAATTGCGCGACAGACTGTTGCGCAATTGCCCTGGAATGACCGGCGCATGTCGCCACCAGCCACCGGTCCGCGCCCGCGCACCCCCGGACCCGCCGGCCCGCACCGCACGCCCTGCACCACTCCCCCGCCGGCCCGCACCGCACCCCCCGCACGCCTCCCCCCGCGCACCCCCGCCCGCGCCCCCGATCCCCGTACGCTCGTCCCCATGACGACTGACGCATCCCTCCCCTCCCCCGGACGCGAGATTCAGGCCCTCGACGCGCTCGACCCCGCCCAGGCCGACGCCGTCCTCGAACTCCTCGGCGAGGCGGCCCGGTTCGACGGCAGGCAGGCGGTCTCCGAGCAGGGGAGGCTCCGGATCCGGGGCGGTCACCGCGACGGTGTACGCCACTTCCTGCTCACCAGCGGCGGCACCCTCGCCGGGTACGCGCAGCTGGAGGACGCCGACCCCGTCGAGGCCCCGGCGGCCGAGCTCGTCGTCCACCCCGAGCGGCGCAGCACCGGCCACGGCCGGGCGCTGGGCGCCGCCCTCCTCGCCGCCACCGGCAAGCGGCTGCGGGTCTGGGCGCACGGTGGGAGCTCGGCCGCCCGGCACCTGGCCCAGGTCCTCGGCCTCTCCCTCTTCCGCGAGCTGCGCCAGCTCCGCCGGAGCCTGATCCCGCTCGACCTCGCCGAGCCCGTACTGCCCGAAGGCGTCACCGTACGGACCTTCGAGCCCGGCCGGGACGACGCCGCCTGGCTCGCCGTGAACCGCGCCGCCTTTGCCCACCACCCCGAGCAGGGCTCCCTCACCCAGCAGGACCTGGACGACCGCAAGGCGGAGCCGTGGTTCGACCCGAAGGGGTTCTTCCTGGCCGAGCGGGGCGGGGAGATCGTCGGCTTCCACTGGACGAAGGTGCACGCCGAGGAGCAGCTGGGCGAGGTGTACGTCGTCGGGGTGCTGCCCGACGCCCAGGGCGGCGGCCTCGGCAAGGCCCTGACCTCCATCGGCCTGCACCACCTGGCCGCCCAGGCGCTGCCCACCGCGATGCTCTACGTCGACGCCGACAACACGGCGGCCGTGACGGTGTACGAGCGGATCGGCTTCACCACCCACGAGGTGGACCTGATGTACCGCACCGAGTCCTGATCCTCGCACCTCCACCCTGAAGAAAATCTGTCGTGGCGGCGGTAGACATCCCGCATCCGACGGGTCTAGTGTTTTTCTCGTAGCCGGACAGCGAGGACGGCACGGCAGCGGAGTGGTGGAGCCGGAAACGGTGGGTTCCAGCGCTGGTTGCCGGGCCGTGCGACCCCCAGGGGCCGCGCAGCGGTTCTCCGACCTGTCCGGTCCGATGAACAGACGAACAGAACCGACTAGGTAAGGAGCAGACGCCATCAGGATCGCCCGGGCGAGGCACACACCGCCCGGGTACCGCAGGCCCCAGATCGGAAGGTGGTCCCCGGTCACGCATACGCGATCCCCGCTCTCCCGCCCTCACCGGCGGACCGGCGGAAAAAGAAGGCCGACGTAAGTCACGTCGGCAGATGGTGTTGAAGCTCGGGGCCCGAGTGCCGGATGGCACTCGGGCCCCCCGACGTGTCCCCACGCCGACCACCGGCGTGTCCCCGAAAGAAGAGGTGCTATGCCGCCTAGCAGTACCCGCCCCACCGACAACCTGGACGACGACGACTACCCCGCCTACACCATGGGCCGGGCCGCCGAGATGCTCTCCACCACCCCCGCCTTCCTGCGCGCACTCGGCGAGAACCGCCTGATCACCCCCTTGCGCTCGGAAGGCGGCCACCGCCGCTACTCCCGCTATCAGCTGCGCATCGCCGCGCGCGCCCGGGAGCTCGTGGACCAGGGCACCAAGATCGAGGACGCCTGCCGCATCGTCATCCTCGAGGACCAGCTCGAAGAGGCTCAGCGCATCAACGAGGAACTGCGCGCGGCGCGGACGCGGTAGACCTCCCCGCACACGTACGAATGCCGAAGGGGCGGCGTCGATTGACGCCGCCCCTTCCTTGGTGCACCCTTTCACTACTCAATTAGTGAAAGGGTGGTGAACATGGCAGAGTCCGCAGCGGTCGAGTTCCGCATCGACCGGCGCAGCGGCGTCGCCACCTACCTCCAGATCGTCCAGCAGACGAAGCAGGCCCTCCGCCTGGGCGTTCTGGAGCCGGGGGACCGGCTGCCCACCGCCCGCGAGGTCGTGGAGGCCACCGCCATCAACCCGAACACCGTCCTCAAGGCGTACCGGGAGCTGGAGCGCGAGGGCCTCGTCGAGGCGCGGCGCGGGCTCGGCACCTTCGTCCGCCGGACGCTCGGCACGGCGGCCGAGGCATCCGCCTCCGACTCGCCGCTGCGCACCGAACTCGCCGACTGGGCCCGCCGGGCGCGGTCGGCGGGGCTGGAGAAGGACGACGTCAGCGCGCTCTTCACCGCCGTGATCGACAGTACGTACAAGGGGGACCAGGACAGATGACAGGTGCTGTGATCGAGGCTCGCGGCCTCGGCATGACCTACGGGCGGAGAGGGGGCGCGCGCACGGCCCTGGACGGCTGCTCCTTCCGCCTTCCCGCCGGGCGCGTCTGCGCCCTCGTCGGGCCCAACGGGGCGGGAAAGTCGACCCTGTTGAACCTGGCGGCGGGGCTGGCCCGGCCGAGCGCCGGGTCCCTCGCCGTCCTCGGCTCCGCCGATCCCTCCGCCGTACGCGACCGCATCGCCTATGTGCCCCAGGACAAGCCGCTGTACCCGCAGCTCACCGTCGCCGACACGCTGTGGGCCGGCGGCGAGCTCAACCCCGGGCGCTGGGACGCCGGGATCGCCGGGCGGATCGCCGGCCCGCTGCCGCAGGGCGCCCGCGTCCGTACGCTCTCCGGCGGGCAGCGGACCCGGCTGGCGCTGGCCCTCGCGCTCGGCAAGCGGCCCGAACTGATGCTGCTGGACGAGCCGATGGCCGACCTCGACCCTCTCGCCCGCCATGAGCTGATGGGCGTGCTGATGGCGGAGACCGCCGAGCACGGCACCACCATCGTGATGTCCTCGCACATCCTCACCGAGCTGGAGGGCGCCTGCGACTTCCTGCTGTTCGTGGACGGCGGCCGCGTCCGGCTCGGCGGCGAGGCCGAGGACATCGTCTCCGCCCACGCCCTGGTCACCGGCCAGGCCGACCGTGACCTGGCCCCGCACACCGTCGTCGAATCCCGTACGACGGGACGTCAGCTCACGGCTCTCGTACGGAAGGAGGGCCCCGTGGACGAGTCCCTCTGGGCCACCGAGGAACCCTCCCTGGAGGAGCTCCTCCTCGCCCACCTCCGCTCCCCGGACGCCCCGCCGCTGCTGACGCCGGGCGCCGTGGCGGGTGCGGGTGCGGGACACCAGGCCCGTGAGGCGGTGGTGTCCGCGTGAGCTCCACCGTCACCTCCTTGCGCGGCCCCGTCCGCGTAGCGCTGCGCCTGCACCGGAGGACCCTGTGGGCGGCCCTGGCGGCCGTCGCCGTGGGGATCGTCTGCCTGCTCACGGTGGCCCTCCTGGCCGAACGGGCCGTCGCCGACCTCGCGAGCGCCGGCTGCACCCTGAGCAGCGACGCACGCCCCTGCTTTCAAGCGGCTCGTGACTTCACCGACCGGATGATCCGCATCGACCGGTTGCTGACGTACGCGGGCTTCGCCCTCGTCGCGCTCCCCGCCGTCGTCGCGGCCTTCGTCGCGGGCCCGGTGATCGCCAGGGAGTGGGAGACCGGCAGCATCAAGCTCTCCTGGAGCCAGTCGACCTCGCCCGCCGCCTGGCTGGCCGCGCGGCTCGTCACCATCGCCCTGCCGGTGGTCGGCGGGATCGTGGTGCTCTCCGCCGTCCTCTCGTGGTCCAGGACCCAGCTCACGTACCCGTTCCCGGCCATCTGGGAGGAGGCGACGGCCTTCGGCGCCACGGGCACGGTCCCGGTCGCCGGTGCGCTGCTGGCCGTGGCGCTGGGTGCGCTCGCCGGGCTGCTGCTGCGCCGTACGGTCCCGGCGCTGATGGTGGCCCTGGCCGCCTCCGGGCTGGTGGCATTCGTGCTCAGCTCGGTGCGGTTCCACTTCTGGCCGATGGTGAAGGTCACCTATCCCCTGGAGGGCGTCTCACCCGTCCCGAAGTGGTCGTACGTCGTCGAGCAGGGTTACGTGACGGCCGGGGGCGACCCGCTTCCCGCCGGCACCTGCTCCCCCTCCTCCCTGAACTTCCAGGACTGCCTGGCCGGACATGGCGTGCGGCACTACGAGCACTACCACCCCGCCTCCCACTTCTGGCCGCTCCAGCTCGTCGAGACCGGCATCCTGCTCGCTCTCGCCGCGCTCGCCGTGTTCGCCGCCTTCCGGGTCCTGCGCCGCCTGCACGGCTGACCCCGGGCCGCACCGGCCGGGACCAGCCGCACCGGCCGGCACCGGCCGGCACCGGCCGCACCGACCTCGCCGTCCGGGCCCCACGAGGGGTGGGCCCGGGCGGCGATCACGTACCCGCGCGCAGTCACGTACAGTGACCGGGCGACCGACCCGCAGGAACACCGCTTCCTGTACGTCATGTCGCCGTTACCGGCCATTCAGACGCCCTTGCGACCCTCACGGGATGCAGCCAGCTCTGCCAGCCCCCCGCCGCAACGGGAGCGCCCGGGGTGACGCCTCCGCCGCGTCCCCCGGCCGTGACCCCGGGTTTCCCGGGTCTTCCGCGATCTTTCCCGGCTCCGACGCGCCTACCGGGGCCCCCACGCGGAACAATGGGTTCATGAGCCAGCAGCCCAGCTCCGAGGTCCCGGTCCAGCCCGCCCAGCCGTCCGTCGGCGCACTCGCCGCGCACCGGCCGCACGCCGTCGCGCACCCTTCCTCCAGCAACGGCGGCTTCTCCACAGCCGCCGACCTGGACCCCGATCTCGACGCCGACGCGGACGCGTACGAGCCCGACCGGGACGGCGACGAGCTGCCCCAGGGCCGGTTCCTGGACCGCGAGCGGTCCTGGCTCGCCTTCAACGAACGCGTGCTGGAGCTGGCCGAGGACCCGGCGACGCCGATCCTGGAGCGGGCCAACTTCCTCGCGATCTTCGCCTCCAACCTGGACGAGTTCTTCATGGTCCGGGTGGCCGGCCTCAAGCGCCGCATCGCCACCGGGGTGGCCACCCGCTCCGCCTCCGGCCTCCAGCCCCGCGAGGTCCTCGACCTGATCTGGACCCGTTCGCGCGAGCTCATGGCGCGGCACGCGGCCTGCTTCCAGCAGGACATCGCCCCGGCCCTCTCCGACGAGTCGATCCAGCTCATCCGGTGGCCGGATCTGACCGAGAAGGAGCAGGCCCGCCTCTTCACCTTCTTCCGGCAGCGCGTGTTCCCGGTCCTGACCCCGCTGGCCGTCGACCCCGCGCACCCCTTCCCGTACATCTCGGGGCTCTCCCTCAACCTCGCCGTCGTCGTCCGCAACCCGGTCAGCGGCCACCGCCACTTCGCCCGGGTCAAGGTGCCGCCGCTGCTGACCCGCTTCCTGGAGGCGTCGCCGCAGCGGTACGTGCCCATCGAGGACGTCATCGCGGCCCACCTGGAGGAGCTGTTCCCGGGGATGGAGGTGCTGGCGCACCACATGTTCCGGGTCACCAGGAACGAGGACCTGGAGGTCGAGGAGGACGACGCGGAGAACCTGCTCCAGGCGCTGGAGAAGGAGCTCATGCGGCGCCGCTTCGGTCCGCCGGTGCGGCTTGAGGTCGAGGAGTCCATCGACCCGTACGTCCTCGATCTGCTGGTCCGCGAGCTGAAGGTGTCCGACGCGGAGGTCTACCCGCTGCCCGGCCCCCTGGACCTGACCGGCCTCTTCGCGATCGCCTCGCTGGACCGGCCGGAGCTGAAGTTCCCCAAGTTCATCGCGGGCACCCACCGGGACCTGGCCGAGGTGGAGTCCGCCTCCGCGCCCGACATCTTCGCCGCCCTGCGCGAGCGGGACGTCCTGCTCCACCACCCGTACGACTCGTTCTCCACCTCCGTCCAGGCCTTCCTGGAGCAGGCGGCGGGCGACCCGGACGTACTGGCCATCAAGCAGACGCTGTACCGCACCTCCGGCGACTCCCCGATAGTGGACGCCCTCATCGACGCGGCCGAGTCCGGCAAGCAGGTCCTCGTCCTCGTCGAGATCAAGGCCCGCTTCGACGAGCAGGCCAACATCAAGTGGGCCCGCAAGCTGGAGGAGGCCGGCTGCCATGTCGTGTACGGGCTGGTCGGGCTGAAGACCCACTGCAAGCTCTCGCTCGTCGTCCGCGAGGAGGGCGACACGCTGCGCCGCTACTCCCACGTCGGCACCGGCAACTACCACCCCAAGACGGCCAGGCTGTACGAGGACCTCGGCCTGCTCACGGCGGACCCGCAGGTCGGGGCTGACCTCTCCGACCTGTTCAACCGGCTCTCCGGCTACTCCCGCCGCGAGACCTACCGCCGCCTCCTGGTCGCGCCGAAGTCCCTGCGCGACGGGCTGATCGCCCGGATCAACAAGGAGGTCGCCCACCACCGCGCCGGGCGCCCCGCCTACGTACGGATCAAGGTCAACTCGATGGTCGACGAAGCGATCATCGACGCCTGCTACCGGGCGGCCCAGGCCGGCGTGCCCGTCGACATCTGGGTGCGCGGGATCTGCGCGATCCGCCCCGGGGTGGCCGGGCTCTCGGAGAACATCCGGGTCCGCTCCATACTCGGGCGCTTCCTCGAACACTCCCGGGTCTTCTCGTTCGGCAACGGCGGCGAGCCCGAGGTGTGGTTCGGCAGCGCCGACATGATGCACCGCAACCTCGACCGCCGGATCGAAGCCCTCGTCCGGGTCACCGACCCCGCTCACCGCGCCGCACTCAGCCGACTCCTGGAGACCGGTATGGCCGACACCACCTCTTCCTGGCACCTGGGCCCCGACGGCAACTGGACCCGGCACGCCACGGACGCGGAGGGGCAGCCGCTGCGGCACGTCCAGGAGATGCTCATCGATGCCCGGAGGCGCAGGCGTGCGACGCCCTGACCACCAGACGACGACCCGCCCGCCCGTCGCGGAAGGGGGCCCGGAGGACGGGCCCCCTTCGGCCGGGGGCGGGCCCCCCGAGGCCGAGCCCGGGAGCCCTCAGCCCGGGAGCCCTCAGCCCGGTCCCCGCAGGGCCACTCCGCCCCGCCCCGCCGACGGCGTGACCGCCGATGCCGTCCTCGCGCCCTACCTCCAGGGGCAGGCCGGGGACTTCCTCCGGAGCCTGCGCCTGCACCGCGAGCACAGCGCCCCCTCCGACGCCAACGGCCAGGGCGCCGAGGCCGCGGCCCGCGCCCTGCGCCGCTCGGCCCGGCGCATCAGCGGCTCCCTGCACACCTTCCGCACCGTGCTGGACCCGGTCTGGGCCGACCACCTCCGTACGGAACTGGCCTGGCTCTCCGGCATCCTCGCCCGCGAACACGCCTACGCGGGCCGGCTCACCCGCCTGCTGGAGGCCCTGCACCAGCTGTCCGGGGCCACCGGACTCCCCGCGGCCCGGGGCGCGAAGCCCGCCGCCAGAACGGACGCCGCCCCGGACGCCCAGGGCCGGGCCGCGCTCGGCGTCGGGGCGGCGCGGGCCGGGGCGCTGCTGGAGCGCCAGCTCACCCTCGCCCGGACCCGGGCCCACTCCGCCGCGCTCCAGGCCCTCGGCTCCTCCCGCTTCCACGCGGTCGCCGACGCCGTGGCGCTGCTCGCCTCCGAGGTCCCGCTCGCCCCGGGCACCACGGGCCGGGGGGCCGAGGCGCTCCTGGAGCCCGCCGAACGCGCCGAGCAACGGCTGATCGGGGCGGTGGCGGCCCTCCCGCCCGACGCGTCGGCGGAGCCGTACAACGAGGCGCAGGACGCGGCGTGGCACCAGACCCGCCTGCTGCTGCGGCTGCACCGGTACGCCCACGAGGTCGTCCTCGGCGCCGCCGACCCGGTCCTCACCGGCGCGGGGCACGCCCTGGACCTGCACCGGGACGCGGCGGAGGCGGCTGCGGCTGCGGCAGCGGCGGCCCGCACCCCCCGCATCGCCCCGGCGACCGCGTACGCCCTCGGGGTGCTCCACGCGGACCAGCGCCACGAGGTGGAGGCCGCGCGGGCGGTCTTCCGGGAGACCTGGCCGTACGCGGCGGCCATGACGGCCCCATGAGCGGCACCCAGCACACCGCGTCGACCATCCGGGCCGCGGGCTGCGTCCTGTGGCGCCGCGCCCCGGACGGCGCCGGGGTGGAAGTGTGCCTGGTGCACCGGCCCCGCTGGGACGACTGGAGCTTCCCCAAGGGCAAGCTGAAGCGCGGCGAGGAGCCGCTGGCCGCCGCCGTACGGGAGGTCCTGGAGGAGACCGGCCACCACTGCGTCCCGGGCGCCCCGCTCCCCACCGCCCGCTATCTCGTCGACGGGCGCCCCAAGGAGGTCGCCTACTGGGCCGCCGAAGCGACGGGCGGCGCCTTCGAGGCCAACGACGAGGTGGACCGGCTGCTGTGGCTGACCCCCGAGGCCACCCGCGTACGCCTCACCCAGCCGCGCGACCGCGAACAGCTCACCGCGCTGCTCGCCGTGCTCGCCGGCACCTGAGCTCGCCACCCTCCCGCAGAGCTGAGCCGGGCCCCGCCCGCACCCGCCTGCCCGACACGGTTCACCTGCCGTTCACTCTCCCCCGTAGGCGGCTTCACCTGTTCTGCCTAATTTCGGACGTACACGGTGCGCGGCGCCAAGCCGCAGCAACCCTCCTCATCGCACGCCGTCGTAGAACGAACAGATCACGGCGGCTCCTGGAAGGAACACCCGAAAAGTGAAGCTTCAGCGCAAGAACCGGCTTCGTGCCACCGCGCTCGGTGCCCTCGCCGTCTCCGGCGCCCTGGTCCTCACGGCGTGCGGTTCGGACGACAACAGCAGCGGCACCACCACCGGGGGCTCCGGTGAGCAGTCGGCCGCCGCGTCGAGCATCGACTGCGGCAAGGCCAAGGGCCAGCTCCGCGCCTCCGGCTCCAGTGCGCAGAAGAACGCCATGGACCTCTGGGTCAAGAACTACATGGCCGCCTGTTCCGGAGTGGAGATCAACTACAACTCCTCCTCCTCCGGCGAGGGCATCGTCGCCTTCAACCAGGGCACCGTGGGCTTCGCCGGCTCCGACTCCGCGCTGAAGCCGGAAGAGGTCGCCGAGTCGAAGAAGGCCTGCAAGACCGGCCAGGGCATCAACCTCCCGATGGTCGGCGGCCCGGTCGCGGTCGGCTACAACCTGGAGGGTGTCGACAAGCTCACGCTGGACGCCCCCACCCTCGCGAAGATCTTCGACACGAAGATCAAGAAGTGGAACGACCCGGCGATCGCCGCGCTCAACAAGGGCGTCGACCTCCCGGACAAGGCCATCCAGGCCTTCCACCGCTCCGAGGACTCCGGCACCACGCAGAACCTCGGCAAGTACCTCGGCGCCGCCGCCCCGAAGGACTGGAAGTACGAGGCCGAGAAGAAGTGGCCGGCCCCCGGTGGCCAGGCCGCGTCCGGCTCCTCCGGCATCGCCGCCCAGGTGAAGCAGGTCGACGGCGCGATCGGCTACTTCGAGCTCTCCTACGCCAAGTCCCAGAGCATCTCCACGGTCGCCATCGACACCGGCGGCTCCGCCCCGGCCGAGGCCACCTCGGAGAACGCCTCCAAGGCCATCGCCGCCGCCAAGGTCGTCGGCACCGGCAAGGACCTGGCGCTGGAGCTGGACTACACGACCAAGGCCGACGGCGCCTACCCGCTGGTCCTCGTCACGTACGAGGTCGTCTGCGACACCGGCAACAAGGCCGAGACACTCGACACCGTCAAGTCCTTCCTCTCCTACGCCGCCTCCGAGGACGGCCAGAAGATCCTGACCGAGGCGGGCTACGCCCCGATCCCGGCCGAGATCAACGCGAAGGTCCGCGAGACCGTCAACGGCCTCTCGTAACGGCCCGGAGCGCGCCAGGGGCCACCCCCCAGCGCTCCACGCACCACCGGCAGGCCGGCCCGGCGCACCCCTCCGGACCGGCCCGCCGCCCCGGCACCATCCAGTACCAGTCCCCGTCCCAGCCCCAACCATCCGGTGCACCGCCGCCAGGGGAGCCCCCGGCTCCCCCACACAGACCGGAAAGACCATGGCTTCCACCACACCGATAGACACGCCACCGGCCCCGCCGGCACCCCCGGACCGCAAGGAGCGCCCCCAGTCCACCGGGCGCATGGGCGACAAGGTCTTCGTCGGCCTGTCGCGCGGTTCGGGCATCCTGCTGCTCGTGATCATGGCGTCGATCGCCGTGTTCCTCAGCTACCGGGCCGCCATCGCCATCTCGAAGGACGAGGGCAATTTCCTCACCACCTTCGACTGGAACCCGGCCGGCGACCCGCCGGTCTTCGGCATCGCCGTCCTGCTCTTCGGCACCGTCGTCAGCTCGATCATCGCGATGGTCATCGCGGTTCCGATCGCTGTCGGCATCGCGCTGTTCATCTCGCACTACGCGCCGCGCAAGCTGGCCGCCCCCATCGCGTACGTCGTCGACCTGCTCGCCGCCGTCCCCAGCATCGTCTACGGCATCTGGGGCGCCCTCGTCCTGGTGCCGTACCTGGAGGGCCTGAACCTCTGGCTCGACCAGTTCTTCGGCTGGACGTACATCTTCGAGAAGACCGAGGTCGGCGTCGCCCGCTCGCTCTTCACCGTCGGCGTGCTGCTGGCGATCATGATCCTGCCGATCGTGACCAGCGTCAGCCGCGAGGTCTTCCTCCAGGTCCCGAAGATGAACGAGGAGGCCGCCCTCGCGCTGGGCGCCACCCGCTGGGAGGTCATCCGCCTCTCGGTGCTGCCGTTCGGCCGCTCCGGCATCATCTCCGCCTCGATGCTCGGCCTCGGCCGCGCGCTCGGCGAGACGATGGCCGTCGCCACGGTCCTCTCCCCGAGCTTCATCATCTCGCTGCACGTGCTCAACCCGGGCGGCGGAACCTTCGCGCAGAACATCGCGGCCAAGTTCGGCGAGGCCGACGAGTTCGGGCGCGACGCCCTGATCGCCTCGGGCCTCGTCCTCTTCGTCCTCACCCTGCTGGTCAACGGCGCGGCCCGGCTCATCATCGCCCGCCGCAAGGAGTACTCGGGGGCCAACGCATGAGCCACGCATCCACCGCCGTACAGGAACGCCCGACGCCGCCCGGCGGCCCCGGCGCACCGAAGTCCGGCCTGAGCAGCCGCTCGCTGCCCCGCCTGGCCCCCGTCGGCTTCGCCGCCGTCGCGATCGCGCTCTCCGTCGGCATCTCCACCGCCGCCGGCTGGCACAGCAAGGTGCAGTGGGGCATGATCGCCGCGCTGCTCTTCCTGGCCATCTCGTACGTCGCCACGAGCATCGTCGAGAACAAGCGCCAGGCGAAGGACCGCCTGGCCACCAGCATCGTCTGGGTCTGCTTCCTGATCGCGGTCGTCCCCCTGGCCTCCCTGCTGTGGACGACGATCACCCGGGGCGCCGAGCGCCTGGACGGCTACTTCCTCACCCACTCCATGGCCGGCGTGCTCGGCTCGGAGGCCAGCGGCGGCGTCTACCACGCGCTGGTCGGCACCCTGGAGCAGGTCGGTATCGCCACGGTGATCTCCGCCCCGCTCGGCCTGCTGACCGCCGTCTACCTGGTCGAGTACGGCAAGGGCTCGCTCGCCAAGGCCGTCACCTTCTTCGTCGACGTCATGACGGGCATCCCGTCCATCGTGGCCGGTCTCTTCATCCTGTCGATCATGCTGATCTTCGAGATCCAGCCGTCCGGCCTGATGGGCGCGCTCGCCCTGACGATCCTGATGATGCCGGTCGTGGTGCGCTCCACCGAGGAGATGCTCAAGCTCGTCCCCAACGAGCTGCGCGAGGCCTCGCTGGCCCTGGGCATCCCGAAGTGGCGCACTATCCTGAAGGTGGTCCTGCCGACCGCGATCGGCGGGATCACGACCGGTGTCATGCTGGCCATCGCCCGTATCGCCGGTGAGACCGCCCCGATCATCCTGCTGGTCTTCGGCAGCCAGCTGATCAACACGAACCCCTTCTCGGGCGCCCAGTCCTCGCTGCCGTTCTACATCTACGAGCAGTACAAGATCGGCGAGGCCGCCTCGTACGACCGCGCCTGGGCGGCAGCCCTGGTACTGATCGCCTTCGTCATGATCCTCAACCTCGTGGCCCGCGGAATCGCCCGCTGGAAGGCCCCGAAGACCGGTCGCTGACGCGGCCATCAGCGACCTCCCGAAAGAAGCAGTGATTTCCATGGCCAAGCGCATCGACATCAGCGGCCTCACCGCCTACTACGGCAGCCACAAGGCCATCGAGGACATCTCGATGACCGTGGAGCCCCGCTCCGTGACCGCCTTCATCGGCCCGTCCGGCTGCGGCAAGTCCACCTTCCTGCGCACCCTGAACCGGATGCACGAGGTCACCCCCGGCGGCCGCGTCGAGGGCAAGGTGCTGCTGGACGACGAGAACCTGTACGGATCCAACGTCGACCCGGTCACCGTGCGCCGCACTGTCGGCATGGTCTTCCAGCGCCCCAACCCCTTCCCCACCATGTCGATCTTCGACAACGTGGCGGCGGGCCTGCGGCTCAACGGCAGCTACCGCAAGAGCGAGCTGAACGACGTCGTGGAGAAGTCCCTGCGCGGCGCCAACCTCTGGAACGAGGTCAAGGACCGGCTCAACAAGCCCGGCTCCGGCCTCTCCGGCGGCCAGCAGCAGCGCCTGTGCATCGCCCGCGCCATCGCGGTCGAGCCGCAGGTCCTGCTGATGGACGAGCCGTGCTCGGCGCTCGACCCGATCTCGACCCTCGCCATCGAGGACCTGATCGGCGAGCTGAAGGAGCGCTTCACGATCGTCATCGTGACGCACAACATGCAGCAGGCGGCCCGGGTCTCGGACCGCACCGCGTTCTTCAACCTCGCGGCGGTCGGCAAGCCCGGCCGGCTCATCGAGATAGACGAGACGGAGCGGATCTTCTCCAACCCGTCGGTCCAGGCCACGGAGGACTACATCTCGGGCCGCTTCGGCTGAGCCGTACGCCTGCTCCTCCCCCGATACGGCCTTGCGGTGCTGCATGGCGGTGCCACCACAAGGCGAAAGGGTCCGCCCCCGCTCTCCCTGGTACGGAGAGCGGGGGCGGACCCATGTCTGTCCCTTCCGGGACCTCAGCCGAAGAGCAGCAGCACCGCGCCGTAACTCAGCGCCGCGACCAGCGCGGCGGCCGGCATGGTGATGAACCAGCCGAGGATGATGTTCTTCGCGACGCCCCAGCGCACGGCGTTCACGCGCTTGGTGGCGCCGACGCCCATGATCGCGGAGGTGATGACGTGCGTCGTGGAGATCGGGGCGTGGAACAGGAACGCCGAACCGAACATGATCGACGCGCCGGTCGTCTCGGCGGCGAAGCCCTGCGGCGGGTCCAGCTCGATGATCTTCCGGCCGAGCGTACGCATGATGCGCCAGCCGCCCGCGTACGTACCCAGCGAGAGCATCACCGCGCACGCGATCTTGACCCAGACCGGGATCTCGTCGTTGGGGCCCTCGATGTCGGCGATGACCAGGGCCATCACCACGATGCCCATCGTCTTCTGCGCGTCCTGGAGACCGTGGCCGAGCGCCATGCCCGCCGCCGAGACCGTCTGCGCGATCCGGAAGCCGCGCTTGGCCTTGTGCGGGTTGGCGTTCCGGAACATCCACATGATGCCGACCATCACCAGATAGCCGGCGATCAGGCCGACGAACGGGGAGATGAACATCGGGATGACGACCTTCTCCAGCACCCCGGACCAGATGACGTCCGTCCCGCCGGCCAGCGCCGCCCCGACCATGCCGCCGAACAGCGCGTGCGAGGACGAGGAGGGGAGGCCGAAGTACCAGGTGATGAGGTTCCAGATGATCGCGCCGACCAGCGCCGCGAACAGGATGCCCATCCCCTTCTGCCCCACGGGCGTGGCGATCAGGCCTTCGCTGACGGTCTTGGCGACCCCCTGGCCCAGGAAGGCACCGGCGAGGTTCATCACCGCCGCCATCGCCAGAGCCGCACGCGGGGTCAGCGCCCGGGTGGAGACCGAGGTGGCGATGGCGTTCGCGGAGTCGTGGAAGCCGTTCGTATACGTGAAGCCGAGCGCGACACCGATGGTCACGATCAGCGCAAAGGTGTCCACGAGGTTCAGGACTCCTTGACCGCGATGGTCTCCACGGTGTTGGCGACGTGCTCGAACGCGTCAGCCGCCTCTTCCAGCACGTCCACGATCTGCTTGAGCTTCAGCACCTCCATGGCGTCGTACTTGCCGTTGAAGAGGTGGGCCAGCAGCTTGCGGTGGATCTGGTCGGCCTGGTTCTCCAGGCGGTTGACCTCGATCCAGTACTCGGTGAGGTTGTTCATGGTCCGCAGCCCCGGCATGGCCTCGGCGGTCAGTTCCGCCGCCCGGGCCAGCACCTCGATCTGCTGCTCGACGCCCTTGGGGAGCTCCTGGACCTGATAGAGGACGACCAGGTCGACGGCCTCCTCCATGAAGTCCATGATGTCGTCGAGGGAGGACGCCAGGTTGTAGATGTCCTCGCGGTCGAACGGCGTGATGAAGGAGGAGTTCAGCTGGTGGAAGATCGCGTGGGTGGCATCGTCCCCCGCGTGCTCCGCTGCCCGCATACGCTCCGCGATCTCGACTCGGGAGGCAGAATCCGCCCCGAGCAGTTCCATCAGGAGTTTCGAGCCAGTGACAATGTTGTCCGCGGACGCGGAGAACATGTCGTAGAAGCTCGTCTCCCTGGGGGTCAGACGAAAGCGCACGTGGGGTCCTCGGGATGCTTTGGATTCGGTCAGGCTGATGCTAGGCGCATCATCCGGCCACGGCTAACCGGCGTTCTTCAGTGTCGCCCATCGCGAACGGGGATCAGCACCGGCCCCCGGTCACGTTTCCGCCGGATTCGTTACGATATACCCGGCAGGGGTATACCGACATCAGGTGCGATCAGGTGCGTGGAACCGCGGCATGAACGGCCGGCAGGGCAGCACCACCGGCCACATCAGGCCAGAGCACGCCACAAGCAGGCTGTAACAGGTCGCACGAGGGCAACGGCACACGGCACAGGACAACGGGAGGACGCAGATGACCACCACCGAGACGACGGGCGCGGGAGCGGGAGCGGAACCGGCGGGGGCCCCGGCGGCGACCGCACCGACCGCTGCGGCGCCGGTCGGTGCCGAGGAGATCGTGACCGATCACGACCTCGGCATCCACGGCTACCACCACCAGAAGGGCGAGCACCTCAAACGGCTGCGCCGGATCGAGGGCCAGATCCGCGGCCTCCAGCGCATGGTCGACGAGGACGTCTACTGCATCGACATACTCACCCAGGTCTCGGCCTCCACCAAGGCCCTGCAGTCCTTCGCCCTCCAGCTGCTGGAGGAGCACCTGCGCCACTGCGTCGCCGACGCGGCGGTCAAGGGCGGCGAGGAGATCGACGCGAAGGTCGAGGAGGCCACGAAGGCGATCGCCCGGCTGCTGCGGACATGAGACCGGGCCGGGCCCGGGTCCGGCCTGGGCGCCGGGGGCGTCACCGCCGGTGAGCGGCCTGCCGGGGAACGGTCGTCCACGCCTCCGCGCCGCCGTAAGCGAGGCCGACGTCCACGGCACCGGCTTCTTCTCCAGCACCAGCACCCTCTACGGCACCGGCACCGCCGCCTTCTTCAGCACCGGCACCGGGCGCCTCGCCCCCGACGTTGAGCACTTCGTCGATACGGTCGGGACTGAGGCGCTCCTCACGCGCCGTCGAGGCCGCGATCATCAGCTCGCCGCAGAGCTCGATCTCGGCGAGGGCCACACAGTCCTGAGCGTTCGGAGCGCTGAGCGTCACCACCTGCGTCACCTCTCTCTGCCGTCGCCGACCCTTCGCCGGTCTTTCGGGCGCACCGGCTTCCTAGCGTAGGGAGCGCGATACGCACCGCGCATGGCACGGACGGACCATTTAGTCCCCCTCCCAACCGGCCCCTCCCGCCCCGCCCTTCCCGTAGGGGACGCGGCGGCGGGCGGCGGCCGGCCGCTCAGCCCTGCCGGATCTCCCCCGTGTAGATGTCGTCCTCGTCCGGCAGCTTCACCGTGACCGGCGCCCCGAACCCGTACAGCAGCAGTGTCGAGACCACCGTGACCTCCGCCGCCTCCTGGCCCTCGCGGCCCTCGCGGCTCCCGGAGGCGAAGCTGAAGCGGTGGCGGACCTTCCGCAGCCGCCCCTCCTCGTCGAGGTACGCGTCGAACGGGACGGCGTCCTTGCTGAACCCTTTCGCCGCCGCGCTCAGCGCCCCCCGCGACTGCGGCGACGCGGCCCGCGCCGCGCGGTTCAGGTCGGCGACGCCCCGGTAGTGATGCACCGTCACCCCGGCCAGCTCGGACTTCCCCTCGTACGTCACATCGGCGGCCCCGCGCAGCAGTTCGGCGGCGGCCATCGGGTCGGTGACGCCGCCGGTGACGAGGTTGCCGTCCTCCAGGGCGGTCGTGTCGATCCTGACCCACTTGTCGTCGGGGACCCCGGCGCCGCGGTTCTTCATGTAGAGCGCGCCCGGCGCCAGCAGCTCGGTGATCGGGCGGCGGTCGTCCGCGCCCGCCGCGTCCGTGGGCAGCACCACCTTGAGCCGCCCCATCTGCGTGCGGAAGTCGTACGTGCCCTCCCCGCGGATCGTGACCCGCGTCCCGCCGGCCGCCGTCTCCATCGACGTACGGGCTTCCGCGCCGCCCGCTTCGGCAAGTACGCCGGCGGCCCGGCCGAGCACATCGAGCGGGCGCTCCGCGGCCACGGCGCGCTGCCCGGAACCGTCGCTCCCACCGCCTCCGCCGCTCCCGCCGACGCACCCGGCGGTGACCGCGATCACCCCGGCCACGGCGAGGGCGCGGGCAGCGCGGGCCCCGCCTCCGTCCCTGCACTGCTGCACCACCATCGCCTGCCAACCCCCAACGAATGCCGCCCGGCCGAGCCCTCACCCGCTCCGCATAACGACCACCGGCGCCCCCCGTCACGCCGCCCCGGCGCGTCCACCGGGCGGGCGGGGGGTCCTGCGGCGCACGGACCCCCCGTTCGGAGGCCGTCCCCAGTACCGTGGTCGGGTGCACGAGGAACTCTCCGCCCCAGCCCGCACCACGGCCCCGCACCCCTCTTCGTGCCCCGCGCCGCCCCCGGCGGGGCACAACGCCACGACGACCGAGCGCGGCTCGTTCTGCCTGGCCCGCTGCACCTGCGGCTGGACGGGCCCCGCACGCAGATCACGGGACCGGGCGCGCACGGACGCCGCCGAACACCTCGCGGCGTCCTGACCACCCTCGGTCCAGGACATGGCCGGAAACAGCACGATCCCCCAGGTGCTCCAGGCGCCTGGGGGATCGTGGTGATGGTGAAAGTCCGGGGTCTCCGTCGACTCAGGGGTCAGGCGGCGAGGTCCTTCTCGCCCGGGTGGCCCCGCCCGGAGCCCGGCCGGGGCTCGGGGATGCCGTGCGTGTCCCCGCGCTCCTCCGCGTACGCCGCGTCAGCCGCGTCCGCCTTCTTCGACCGGACGATCCAGCCGACCCGGTCGGAGCGGGAGACCGTCGCCATCAGCGGGGTCAGCAGGGCCATCGCGAGCGGCGCCAGCAGCAGGGCGACGGCCGTGCCGAGGGCGAAGCCGCCGATCACGTCGGTGGGGTAGTGGACGCCCATGTAGATGCGGCTGACGCCCGCAAAGACCGCGAGGCCGAGCGCGACGAAGCCGAACTTCCGGTTGGCCACGAAGATGCCGACGGCGAGGGCCATGGCGAGGGTGGAGTGGTCGCTGACGAACGAGTAGTCCGTCTTGCCGTGGATCAGGACCTCCAGCCCCTCGTGGTCGTTGAACGGGCGTGGCCGTTCGACGAAGCCGCGGATGGGGATGTTGATCACGACCGCGAGGGCGGCGGCGAGCGGCGCCCAGACGAGCGCGGCGACGGTGGACACCGAATCCTCGGCGCTCCCGCGCTTGCGCATGCTCCACCAGCACCAGAGACCCACCAGGACGAGGCCGAACATGGTCCCGTACTCACCGACGAACTCCATGACCCGGTCGAGCCAGGTCGGAGCGGCCTTCGCCAGCCCGTTGATGCCGTAGAGCACACTGACGTCCGGGTTCGACCCTTCGAGTTCGAGTCCAGCCATCTGCTGCGGCCCCTTGCCTTGTCTGCTTCTTCTGTGGCGACGCGCGTCCATGCGCGCCACCGTGGTCGAACCCCCGCGATTCGGTGTGGTCCCGCTCCGCGCACGCATGGTCAGTGCGCATGCTGTCCGCTGTTCCTGCCCGTTCCCTGTCCAGGGAACGGCCCGGTGCCCGCCCGCGTTCCACTCTCCACCGAATGATCACCATGACGTTATCGAAGAGTGATTGGTCGTCGCAGCTCAGGGCCCAGGCTTCACGGAGAGTTCCGGCCACGGCCGACCCACCGTCAGCTCCACCGGGCCGTGTTCGGGTCGAGGAGAGATGGCTCACCCCTGCGGCAGATCCGTCGGCAGAGCGGCGGCACCGTCCTTGGTGACGCGGGTCGCACCGAAGTAGTCCGGCGTATCGATCTTGTCGAACCGGATGACCGCTCCCGTGAAGGGGGCGTTGATCATGTACCCGCCGCCGACATACAGCCCCACATGCCGAATAGCCCGCGAATTGGTCAGATCGTCGGAGAAGAACACCAGATCCCCCGGGAGCAGCTCGTCCCGCGAGGGATGCGGTCCCGCGTTGTACTGGTCGTTGGCAACGCGCGGCAGCTCAATGCCCACCGTCCGGTACGCGGCCTGGGTCAGCCCGGAACAGTCGAACCGCCCCTGCTGCTCCGGCGTCCCGTTGCCGCCCCACAGATACGGCGTACCGAGCTTCTTCTGCGCGAAGTAGATGGCCCCGGCCGCCTGCCGGGAGGGTGCGACACGGCCGACGGGCCGGGCGAAGCTCTTCTCCAGCGAGCGGATGATCTTTACGTAGTTCTGCGTCTCCTTATAAGGAGGCACACCGCCGTACTTGATCACCGCGTAGGCACCGGCGTTGTACGCGGCGAGCATGTTGTTCGTCGGGTCGCCCGGCACCTTCTTCACATACCCGGCGATCTCACAGTCGTACGAAGCGGCCGAGGGGATCGCGTCGGCCGGGTCCCACACGTCCCGCTTGCCGTCACCGTTGCCGTCGATGCCGTGCGTGGCCCAGGTGCCGGGGATGAACTGCGCGATGCCCTGCGCGGCGGCAGGGCTCTGCGCCCTCGGATTCCAGCCGCTCTCCTGGTACAACTGCGCCGCCAACAAGGCCGGGTTGATGGCGGGACAGAGGTTGCCCCACTTCTGCACCAACGACTGGAACCGCGCCGGCACCGCCCCCTTGGCGAGCGCGACGGCCCCGCCCCCGCCCGCCCCCGCGAGACCGGCGGCGGCCGAGTACGTACCGACGAGGAGCAGCGCCATGAAGGCCGCCGCCATGCCCACGCCGATGCCACCGAAGACCCAGAATTTCCGCACCCCTCAACCATCCCCCATCGGGGAACGGTTCCGGGGTGTTTTCGACGGTGTGTACGAGTCATCCGCGGCACACCACCGGCGCACCCGGAGCACAGAGGGGCGGTGACGGCTCAGCAGCACCGCAAGTGACAGCGCCTCAGTTGCTGCTTCCGGACCAGAAACCGGACCGCACCTGGGGCCGGGGCAACGGATAGACCCCCTCGTACGAGGGCCCGTTCGGCTCGGCGGTGGGAGGGGCCACCTTCGACTCCTTCACACAGGGGCTGTCCGCCTCCAGGAAGGCCTGCCCCTTCCCCCGGAAGGAGACGCTCACACCGAACCCCGCCTCCGTGACGGCGTAGACGGCGGGGAACACCTCGTCCTTGTTGACGGCCTTGATCCGGTAGTCGCTCTTCCGCCAGAAGGCCTCCGCCCGGTCCAGGAAGGTCTGGCGCCGGTCGGCGGAGACGACGGTCATGACGGCCCGCCGCCGGGTCACGCCACAGGCCCGGGTGGTGGTGGGCCCATGGGCCCACTGAAGGTCCGGGTCGACGGCCTTCAGGACGGCATCCAGCATGGCATCGGACCGCTCGGCGGCTTCCTGCATATCCATACGCCCGCTTCCGCTCCTACTGCTGCTTCCACTCGTGGTGTCCTCGTTCCCGCAACCGGAGAGGGCGAGCACGAAGGCCAGAACAAGGGCCCCCGGAACGGCCGCTGCTGTCCGCCTCACCTCGGTTGCTCTCACTTCGGTCGCTCTCACTTCGGTTCCTCCATCTTGAGCCGGTCGGCGTTCCCCGACACGATCAGGGCGATGCTGTCCGCGGAGACGGCGTCGCGTTCGGGGCTGAAGTAGTTCGCGTGCGCGTCCAGGTTCACTCCGCCCCCGCCGACCAGAGGCGGCCCGTCGGCCACCGGGAAGCGCCGCGCCCCGAACGCCTTGCTCGCCGGATCCTTCCCGAACCAGAGGTCGTCGTCGCCCGGATCGGCGAGATCCCCCGCGAGATAGGCCCCACCGGGCCCGCCCACGACGAGCCCGACCCCGCCCACCACGACTTGGGCCTTCGACGGCAGCTTGGTCACCGGGTCGTTGGCGGCGGCCCCGACGAAGACGTGCCGGCTGCCGACGCCGAGGTCCACGGCATGGTCGACCCCGACCCCCGGACTGCCGACGAGGATGATGTCGTCGACGCCGGGTATCCCGCCCGGCACGGCGGCCGCGGCACCGACCGTCCGGGACCCGTAGGAATGCCCGATGGCGGTCAGATGAGGGTCTGCGTTCCCGTTGGTCGCGGCGATCCCGCCCATGAACTCGCGGTAGGCCAGGCCGCCCTTCTCGGCCCGGGCCGTCCCCATGACGGCGAAGTACCCGGCGACCCCGTCACCGTCCGGCAGCTGCGGGGCGTCGTAGCCGAGCCAGACGATGGAGGCGGTGGACTCGTCGTACCCCTGGGCGCCGATGGCGGTGTCACGGGCGCGCCCGAGGTCGTTCTTGGCGAACTCCTCGTCGAGGGAGGTGTTGAGCCCCGGGACGTACGCCGACACATGCCGGGACGCGTCCGGATTCCCGAACGACACGATGGCGCGCCCGTTCCCCTCGTCACCGATCCCGATGAGGAACATGGGCGGCTGCCCGTTCTCCTTGAGCTGCCGGTCGATCTCCCGGAGCCCGGCGAGCTGCTTACGGGCCTTGTCGGTGTCGGTGCCCTCCAGCTTCCGGATGAGCTCGGGAAGGTTCCTCCGGTTGGCGGCGTCGCGGGCGGCGACGGGGATGCCGTCGAGGTTCCCGATCCGCTCGGGGATGAGCTCGATGTACCGCTCACGCCGCTCGGGGGAGAGCCCGGCCCACCAGGCCTTGCGCTGCTGCGGGGTGGCGTTCTGCGGGATCCGCGCGTCGAGGTACCGCCGCTCGTCCTCCCGCACCTGCTGATCGACCCGCGCCCCGGCCCCGGCGAGCCCGAGCGCGGCACCGCCGCCACCGACGGCCCTGTTCCACTCCCACGCGGCACCGATGTGGTCGCCGCGCCCCCACTTGTCACGCGCGCCCCGGGAATCCCGCTCCCACTGCTCGACGATGCGGCGCCCGCTCTCACCGGGGCGGAGGACGGCGTCGGCGACGCCGCGGAGATCCTGGCCGAGCCCATCACCGAGGAACCCGTCGAGAAAGGTGGGGCTGGTCCGGGGGCCGGAGGACCGACCGGCTCCACCGGCTCCACCGGCTCCGCCCGATCCGCCGGATCTACCCGCGTCGACGCCGGGGAAGGTGGAGGTCTCCGTCCCCGGGGAGGCACCCTCCCCACCACCCGCACCGCCGCCGCCTGAGCTCGCACCGGAGGCTCCCCCGGAATCACCACCGGAGCTGGTCTCGCCACCGGAGACCCGCCCGGAATCACCACCGGAGCCCTCAGCACCGCCACCCTCATCGCCGGATCCGCTGCCTCCCCCCGGCCCGGCGATGACGTCACTTCCCGCCGCAGGGCACGAGCTCCCGGTCAGAGAGCAGATGGCGGCACGCATCTCCGCGGTGAGCTGCTGCCCGATCCCGGTGGCCATCATCGCGCCGACGAGGGCGACAACCACGAGCACCAGCCCGAGGTACTCCAGGGCGCTCTGCCCGCCGTCGCGGGGCAGCCTCACCATCCGGGCCAGGCTGAACGACCGCCGCCCCGCCCGTTCCCCCGGCCCGAGCCGGAACCACCGCCGACACCCAGGCCGCGCAAGCAACAAGGCAACCGCCACGGGCAACACCACCCGCGCGACCCCTTGCGCCCCGGCCCCACCGCTCAGCTCAGCAACCGCCCCCAGGACGAGCCACACCTGCAGGCCGAAGAGCCCACGCCAGACGCCGACGCCGCCGGTACGGACGTACAGGGACAGCACGAAGGCACTGATGCCGGGTAAGGAGGCGTAGAGCAGTAACCCGAGCAGATGCCCGTCCAGGGCCTCCACCGAGGACGCCCGCGAGAGAGCGCTGATCGCGCCCACAAGCGTGGCGACGAACTGCAACTGAACGAGGATCAGGACCGCCTGCAACGACCGAGGCATGGACCGCCCGCCCGACCCGACGGTGGCAGCGCTTACATCGACGCCAGCAGAAACCGCACTTCCTTGTATGCCGGACAAGGGCAGTCCCCTACCTCGTGAGTGGGCGGCACAGCGACAGTTCAGTCACTCCGCGTATGCGACCACACGAGCGAGGGACGGGACATGGGCCCGTAGACCCAATACCGGGCTCAAAGCCCTTACCCAGCAGGCAAGTTGAGCCAACTTGCCCCAGTCAGCGTCTGGACGTCACACCGACTTCCGGCGTCTCCGCCGACCAGAAGTCGGAGTGGATGTTGGGGCGGGGGATGAACTCCGCCTCCGGGTCGAGCGGCGCGGTGGCCTGGCGAAGGGAATCGGTCACCTCGGAATAGCGGACGCATGGGCTGAGCACGTCGAAGTGAACCTGCCCCTCATCGGCAACGATCAGACCCACTTGGAATCCGTCCTCGGTCCGCGCGTAAATTGCGGGAACATCCACGTCGTTGTTGATCGCCGTCATGCGGTAGCCGCTGTTCCGCCAGAATCGGTCCACCACCCCCAGCAGGCTACCTCTCCGCTGAGCGGAGATGACAGTCATGACTGTCCTCCTCCGGGTCACCGTGCACTTCCCTCTTGTCGTCGGCCCGTGCACCCAACGCACATTCGGTTCAATTTCGACGAGAACATTGTCGAGGATTCCGTCTGCTCGTTCCGCAGCACCCTGCATATTCAATTCCCCACTCCCCATTTCTCCGCACCCCACCAGCAATGCCCCCACAAGAAAGGCCACACAAGTCACTCGAACTCGAATTTTCAACGCGGATCTTCCGTTTTAATCTTGTGAGAACGACCAACGGCAATCAATGCCATGTTCTCAACCGACGTCATATCAACCGCCGGATCGAAGTACCCAGAGTGCGCATCGACCGAAAGCCCAGCTGGTCCGACCAGAGGTGGGCCGTTTCCCACCTCGAACCTCCTCGCTCCGAACGACTCGCTGGCCGGGTCCTTACCGAACCAGACGTCGTCGTCTCCTCGATCGGCCAAATCTCCGACGACGAAGGCGGCCGCTGGCCCTCCGAACAGCATCTCGGCCGCACCCACAGCCGCCTGGCCCTTAGACGGCAGCTTGGTCACGATGTCGTTGGAGGCCGCTCCGACAAAGACGTGATCCCTGCCCACCCCCAGATCGTCAGCGCTGTCAACGCCCACCCCCGGGCTTCCGACGAACACAATGTCGTCGACGCCGGGAATTCCTCCATCCTGTTGCGTCGCTGCTCCTACTGTCCGTGAACCGTAGGAGTGACCAATGGCTGTCACATGCGGATTCCCCTGCTCGTTGGTTGCTGCGAGGCCACCCATGAACCCACTGAAAGATCGCCCGCCATCCTCAGCCCTGGCACTACCTGCGACAGCAAGCGACCCCAGGCCGTCCGGTGACTGCGGTGCGTCATAACCGAGCCAAGTGATGGCAGCAGTGGATTCTCCATGGCGATTCGAGGCGATGGCTAGATCGCGCGCCCGCCCGAGATCACCCCTGGCAAATTCCTCATCCAGCGACGTATTCAGCCCCGGCACATACGCCGCCACATTCCGCGACGTATCCGGGTTCCCGTACGAAACGATCGCCCGCCCATTCCCCTGATCCCCGATCCCGAGCAGATACATCGGCGGCTCCCCCGGCCCCCGCACCGCCTGCAACTGCCGGTCGATCTCCCGCAGCGCCGCCAGCTTCGTCACCGCGTCCTCGTCGTCCCGCCCCGCCAGCTTCCCCATCAACAGCTGGAGGTTGTCCCGGTTCGCCGCGTCACGGACCAGCGCCGGGATCCCGTCCAGGTTGCCGATCTGGTCCGGGTACACCGCGAGGTACTCCTCGCGCTGTTCGTCCGTCAGCCCCGCCCACCACGCCTTCCGCTCGGCCGGAGACACGTCGTGCGGGATCCCCTGCGCCAGGTACCCGTGCGCCGCCTGCCGCACCGCCGCCGCATCGCCCGCGGCGTCCGTCCATGTCGCGGTGGGAACACTCAGGCCGTCCTCCGCCTTCAGCGCCCGCAGGATCCTCGCGTACCGCCAGTCCACATCCGCCGCTGTCCGCACCGCCTGGGCGACCCGGTCCGCGATGTCCTGGGCCTTCGCGGCATTCGGGTTGGGGGCGACAAGCCCGGAGGGGCCGGCCAGCCCCGGGTTCGGGACTCCGGACGCCCGCCCACCCGCCAACGGCTTCCCGTCGACCAGGCCCTCGCCCGCCGCCGGGTACGTCACCGACCCGTCCGGGTGCACCGTGAACTTCAGGGCCGCCGCATCGTCGAGCGCCCTCTGAAGAACGCGCTGCTGGGCCTTCATCTCATGGGCCAGGCTGTTCAGCGTGGTCCGCAGCAGCCCGCACTCCGTATAGATGTACTGGAAGTTCATCGACAGCCGGCGCAACCGCCTGACCGCGGCCCGGGCCGCCTCGCCCTTCTGCGTCCGGCGCAGATCATCGACGAGCCGGGTGTCGATACGGTCCCGGGCGGCATCGGCCCGGTTACCGGCCCGCCCCCACCCGTCGGCCGCCTCCTCCAACTCGGCGCACTTCACCTCACGCAACTTCGCCCACGTCAGAGTCGCCCCCGACGCGCTCAGCCCACCCGGCCCGCTCACGACTTCTCACCCGAGGCTGCGCCCGGCCCTGCTCCTGCTCCCGCCCCAGGCCCCAGACCCGGCCCCGAGCCCGGACCTGGACCCGCCACCCTCACCCCATCAAACGCCCCCTTCACGGCTTCGTTCACCTCGGACTGAGTGGCGGTCACCGCCCGCAGCTTCCCGGCCAGGCTCCGGCACTCGTCGCGGGCGGTCTCGATCCGCCGCTCCCACGAGGCCCGTACGGTGCCCAGCTCGGCCAGCGCCGACAGCTCCCCGGCCCCGGCCATCAGGCCCTGGTGCGCCCGCCCCAACTCCGCCTTCACCGGACCGAAGTGCGCGACCAGCCCCTCGGCCCCGCCGGCGGCCCGCATCCACGGCCCATCGCTGTGCTTCAGATCACCGCCGCCACCAGCACCACCGCCACCATCCGCCCCACCACTCGGCTCGACCCACCACCACGGCCGGTCACCGCCCGGCTGCGCCAGCACACCCACACCGCTCACACCACTCACCCCGTTCCTCGATCGTGGAGCGGCACTGTGCCAAAAGCGGCATGGCCGACATGCCGTCCACCGGCGCCGCCTGGCGGCACGGTCAGGGCAGGCACCGCGCGATCACAGGGCTTCTCGCCACACCGGGCGACCACGGGATTCATCCGGACGATGGACGCGGGGCGTCCTCCACCCCTGCGGACAACCCGCCCTGACGGCGCATCGCCCCGGCTCACCGGCGCACCACCGGCCCTCGAACGGCGCATACGAACACGCCGTGCCCCACCAACGCTGCAACCGCAACAGGAACCTATGGCCACCGTCGTTGCTCGCGGTCACACCGCGTGATACACAGAGTAACCAGGCATATGCGTGTGGATACCGGGACGAGCCGCAGGTCAGGGCGGCCGTGTCGGTCGAACGTGCGAGATCCGGGTAAAGAGACCGGGAAGGCGTCGTGCAAGGGCGGTTTCATCAGCGAAGATAGAAGGCAACCCGTGCCACAGGGGCGCGGACAGCTAACTACCCAACAGGGGCGGTGACTTACATGATCCTGGCAGCAGAGAAGGGCGACATCACCACCATCATCGGCGGAATCGCTCCCAACTGGGGGCCGTTCGGCACGCTGGGCAACGAGGCGCGCATCATGATCGAGGTGGTGATGGCGATCGCCATCCTGCTCTGCCTCGGCATCGCGATCTGGGGCGCGGCGAAGCAGCGCATCGGGGCGACGGCGCTGCGCGACACGTTCAGCGCGGAACAGGGCAAGGGCCTGATCGTGGCGGGCCTGACCGGGGTCTTCATCATCGGCTCCCTGGGCACTCTCTTCACCATCGTGTACGGAATGGCTGTCTGACCGACCGTCGGCCAGCCCGCACCGGGCCGTCCCCGCCCGCTCCCCACCATCCGTCCGTCGTGCCCACCGGCTGAGGTTGCGTCTCCCTGATGTCGAGTCACTCCACCGCGCTCACGCGGCAACCAGCACAGCTACCGTCGTCATGCGCGGAACCGCACACGACCGAGGGAGCGAACGCGGCATGAGTCCCGGCGACGAGCACGACTACCGCGGCATGGACCAGGGCGGGCGCGCGGACGACCCGTACAGCACCCTCGGCGGCACCCGCCAGACCCGTACCCGCCTCCCGGACGGCGACGCGGGCCATCCCCACACCCGCCGGCCCGTCCGGAACTCACGCTCCCTCGTCACGATCACCGGCGTGGTGGTCCTCCTCATCGCCGCGATCGCCTTCGCCAACCGGGGCGGCACGAGCAACGACGACAACGCCTCCCCGGGCACGAAGAACCCGGGGACGGCGGGCTCGGCGCCCACCGCCGCCACCGGCACCAAGCCTGTCCAGGGCAAGAACGGAACCATCGCCTCCGGCTTCGCCCAGGACGAGCAGGGGGCGCAGAGCGCGGCGGCGAACTACTCGGTCGCGCTGGTCTCGGACGGGATGTTCGACAAGGAGCGCCGTCGCGAAATCTCCGAAGCGATCTACGCGCCGGATGTCGCCGCCGCACGCATGGACGATCTCGACAAGGTCTACTCGCAGGAGTCGTTCCTCACCAGCATCGGCCTGAACCCCGATGGCAAGGCCCCAGAAGGTCTGACCTTCATCTCCCGGGCCAACCCGGTCGGAACCAAGATCGAAAAGTATCTCGGCGACACCGCCACCGTGGCCGTCTGGTACTCCGCGCTGTTCGGTCTGGCCGGTGAGGGGTCGAAGAACCCTGTGTCCGAGAGCTGGTACACCACCACCTACGAGCTGAAGTGGGTCGGCGGGGATTGGAAGGTCACCGACTTCACACAGAAGGACGGCCCCGTGCCCGTCGGCCGAGACCAAGCCGCCTCCTCTGCCGAGGAGATGGCTGAAGCAGTTCAAGGCTTCGGAGGGTTCACCTATGCCCGGTAGCCAGTCCCCCCGAATCCGGTCACTGGCGGCGGTTTTCACCGGCCTCCAGGTGGCTGCCGTGGCGCTGGCCGGTCGCGCGGCAGCAGCACCGACGCCGACGCCCTCGCCAGAACCCTCCAGCGACCCCTGCGACCTGATTCGCGGCCCCGCCAAGGACTACTGCGAAGGCGGCGAAGGCGCCGGCTCGCGCGCCCCGACCGACATCGACAACCCCGCCGACCCCCTCACCTCCCTCGCCCAAGGCTGCGCCGACGCCGCAGCCTGGATCGTCGGCAAGCTCAGCGAGGCCGTCGAGTCCACGGCCAACGTCGACTTCACCAACCCCAAGTTCCTCCAGCAGTACGCCGTCATCTTCGCGGCCTCCACCATCCTCACCCTCGTCCTCTGGCTCCTCGCCGTCACCAAGCGCGCCATCCGCGGCGTCCCCCTCACCACCGCGATCTCCGAGGCCGTCGGCTTCCTCTGGCTCACCGTCCTCGCCTCGGCCTTCACGCCGCTGATCCTCTACACGATCGTCTCCGCCACCGACGGCGTCACCGAGGTCATCGCCTCCTCCACCGGCGGCCAGACCGACGTCTTCTTCGGGTCGTTCGCCGAGGCCCTCAAGAAGGGCACCGACATCGGCGGCGGGCCGATCATGCTGATCGTCGTCTCGCTCGTCTCGATCGTCGCGGCCGGCGTCCTGTGGCTGGAGCTCGTCATCCGCGCCGCCCTGCTCTACGTCGGCGCCCTCCTCGGCATCGTCGTCTACGCCGGTCTCGTCGACAAGAACATGTGGGGCCACGTCCGCCGCTGGGCCGGCATCATGATCGCGGTGATCATGGTCAAGCCGGTCATCGTCATCGTTCTCGGCCTCGCCGGAGCGCTCTCCGCGGGCGACGGACCCGACGCCTTCTCCGCCGTCGTCTCCGGCCTCGCCATCATCCTGCTGGCCATCTTCGCCTCCGCCATGATCTACCGCTTCGTCCCCGGCTTCGGCGACGAGATCCAGGGCGCCCGCACCAACCGCAAGCAGGCCACCGACGGCGCCCAGGCCGCCGCCCTCATCAGCTCCCCGGCCGCCCTCGTCTCCCAGGGCATCAAGACCCACAGCGGCCGCACCGACCAGAACAGCGGAGGCGGCGGAGGCGGCGCCCGCCCCTCCAACCCGGCCAGCGGCGGCGTCGCCGCACACAGCTCCCGCACCTCCGGTGGCGGCGGGGGCGGGGTCGGCGGCGGATCTGTCCCCTCCGCCGCACCCCCGCCCCGCAGCGGCGGCTCCGGCCCCACCTCCGGCACCCCCCACGGCAGCCGCTCCTTCAGGGGAGGCGGCTCAGGCAACACAGGTAACTCGAGCACAGGAGGTGGAGGGCGTTGACGACTCAGTCCCACACGATGACGCCCCGCCGTACGTATCTCATCGGCCGCGCCCGGCCGAACGCGATCGTCGGCAAGAACCGCGAGACCGGCGAGATCGCCCTGATCATCGTCGGCGCGTTCCTCGGCATGATGAGCGGACTCCTCGTCCCCGTCCTCTCCCTCCGCATCGTCTGCCTCGTGGGCTTCCCGATGCTGGCCCTCGCCATCGTGTACGTCCCGTACAAGGGCCGTACGTTCTACAAGTGGTTCGAGATCAACCGCAGCTTCAAGCGCTCCCTGCGCCGCGGCACCGCCTACCGCTCCGGCGCCATGGAGGCCGGCGTCAGCGCCGACGGCCGCGAGGTCGAGATCGGCCCGCCCCCCGGCATCGGCCGCATCAGCTGGCTCGCCGCCCCCTTCGGCCCCGACGAGATCGCCGTACTCCTCCACGCCGACCGCCGCACCGTCACCGCCGCCATCGAGATCGAGGGCCCCGGCGTCGGCCTCCGCGACAGCGAGGACCAGGAAGCCCTGGTCGACCGGTTCGGCACCCTCCTCAAGCACGTGGCCAACGGCGACGGCTTCGTCACCCGCCTCCAGATGCTCGCCCGCACCCTCCCCGCCGACCCCGACGCCCACGCCAAGGACGTCGCCCAGCGCGGCGACAAGGCGTCCCCCGGCTGGCTCCAGGACTCCTACGACCAGCTCCAGTCCATGGTCTCCACCTCCAGCGAGCAGCACCGCGCCTACCTCGTCGCCTGCATGCACTACAGCCGCGAACTCGCCGCCGAGGCCACCGCCATCGCCCGCGCCGCCCGCCCCCACGGCGGCCGCAAGCTCGACCGCGACGCCGGACTCGCCATCGTCATGGCCCGCGAGCTCACCGACATCTGCGCCCGCCTCGCCGAGGCAGACATCCGGGTACGCCAGCCGCTCGGCCAGAGCCGCCTGGCCTCCCTCGTGCACTCCATGTACGACCCCGACCACCCCATCGACCACATCCAGGCGATGACCAAGCGCAACGCCTGGCCGGCTGAACTGGACGCGGTCGAGCCCACGTTCCTCCAGGCCAAGACCCGCGAGTCCACCACCCGCGCCCCCTGGTGCCACGCCACCGCCTGGGTGAAGGAGTGGCCGATGACCCCCGTCGGCGTCAACTTCCTCGCCCCGCTCCTCGTCCACACCCCCGACGTCATCCGTACGGTCGCCGTCTGCATGGACCTCGAACCCACCGAGGTAGCCATCGAACGCATGCTGACCGAGAAGACCAACGACGACGCCGAGGCCAGCCGCCAGGCCAAGATGAACCGCACCGTCGACCCCCGCGACATCGCCGCCCACGGCCGGCTCGACCAGCGGGGTGAAGATCTCGCCAGCGGCGCGGCCGGAGTCAACCTGGTGGGGTACATCACGGTGTCGTCCCGTTCACCCGAGGCCCTCGCCCGCGACAAGCGCACGATCCGCGCCTCGGCCGGCAAGTCGTATCTCAAGCTGGAGTGGTGCGACCGCGAACACCACCGCGCCTTCGTGAACACGCTCCCGTTCGCCACCGGCATCCGCCGCTGACGCGGCCCCCGCACAGCACACCGAACCCAACCCGCCGGAAAAACCCCCGACAAGAGAGGGCACCCACGCCATGCGAGACCCCCTGTCCGCATTGTCGGATGCCTTCACCTCCTTCCTCTTCGGCAAGGTGGAGACGACCCGCCTCCCCGTCCGTACGTCGACGGGCCAGGCCCAGGCCGTCTACCTGCCCACCGCCGCCCCCGGCCTCGGCGACTCCGGCGTGATCATCGGCCGCGAGGTATACAGCGGCAAGGGCTACATCTACGACCCCTTCCAGCTGTACGGGCAGCAGCTCCCCGCCCCCCACTGGCTCGTGCTCGGCGAGTCCGGCAACGGCAAGTCGGCGCTGGAGAAGACGTACGTCCTGCGCCAGCTCCGCTTCCGCGACCGCCAGGTCGTCGTCCTCGACGCCCAGGGCGAGGACGGCGTCGGCGAATGGAACCTCATCGCCCAGGAGCTGGGCATAACCCCCATCCGCCTGGACCCGACCGCCGCCCTCAACGGCGGCATCCGCCTCAACCCCCTCGACCCCTCCATCACCACCACCGGCCAGCTCGCCCTCCTCCGTACGATCATCGAAGTCGCCATGGGCCACGGGCTCGACGAGCGTTCCGGCTTCGCGCTGAAGGTCGCCCACGCCTACGTGACCACGACCATCACCGAACGCCAGCCGGTCCTGATGGACATCGTCGAGCAGCTGCGCCACCCCAAGCCCGAGTCCGCCGAGGCGATGAACGTCGACATAGACGATGTACGGGCCTGGGGCCTGGACGTCGCCCTCGTCCTGGACCGGCTCGTCGACGGTGACCTGCGCGGCATGTTCGACGGCCCCACCACCGTCGGCATCGACCTGGACGCGCCCCTCATCGTCTTCGACCTCTCGCACATCGACCGCAACTCGATCGCGATGCCGATCCTGATGGCGATCGTCGGCGTCTGGCTGGAGCACACCTGGATCCGGCCCGACCGCAAGAAGCGCATCTTCCTGGTCGAAGAGGCGTGGCACATCATCAACTCCCCCTTCGTCGCCCAGCTCTTCCAGCGCCTGCTGAAGTTCGGACGCCGGCTCGGCCTCTCCTTCGTCGCCGTCGTCCACCACCTCAGCGACGTCGTGGACGGAGCAGCTGCGAAGGAAGCGGCGGCCATCCTCAAGATGGCCTCCACCCGCACGATCTACGCCCAGAAATCCGACGAGGCACGCGCCACCGGCCGGGTCATCGGCCTGCCCCGCTGGGCGGTCGAGATCATCCCGACCCTCACCCCGGGCATCGCCGTCTGGGACGTCAACGGCAACGTACAGGTCGTCAAACACCTGATCACCGAAGCCGAACGCCCCCTCGTCTTCACCGACCGCGCCATGACCGAGGGATCGTCGGACGACCTGCTCCCGGAGGACATCCGCGCCGCGGAGCTGGAGGCGGAGCAACGGGCGGCCCGGATCGAGAACCAGCAGCGCATCGACGACTCGTCCCGGTCCACGGTGGCCTGACATGGCCCGCCGAGCAGCCCACGGCCCCGTACCCGAGCGGGGCGACCGGTACCGCCCCCGCCACGAGGACTCCCGCAGCGGCGGCATCCCCGACGGCCTGCTGGTCGGCCTGATCGGCTTCCTGTTCGCCGCGACCCTGCTCGCCTGGACGGCCACCGGCCTGGCCGGCCTCCTTACGCACGGCTCCTGGCCGGACGGCGTCACGTTCACCCAGACCCCCCTCGCCCTGCGCGAACTGGCCACCGCCCCCCAGGACCTCCCCGGCGCCTGGCCCCACACGCCCGCCGCCCAGCTCTCCGGCTACGGCCTGTTCTGGGGCCTGTTCATCGGCGAGCTGATGGTGCTGGTGGTCCTGACCGTGTTCGTCCTGGGGTCCGTGGCCCGATGGCGGGCCGTACGGGAACGGCGCCGCGAGGAACGCCTGTACGGGACACCTCACGAGGCGCAGGAGACGCACGAGGCGCGCGGGACATACGGGACGTACGAGCCCCAAGAGAGGTACGAGCCCCGAGAGGCCCACCAACCCCACGAGGCCCCCACCCCCGCCGACAGCCATCCCCAGCCACCGTCCACCCCCTCCCTGGCCAAGAGCACACCGGAGGCGCCCACCGCGCCCCTCTCCCTCCCCTCCCCCCGCACCCCCCTCCTCGTCTACGCCCCCGCCCGCGACCGGCGCCCCACCGTCGTCCAGGCCATCCAGGACGCCGAGGGCCCCGCCCTGGTCGTCACCTCGGACCCCACGGTCTGGGCCGAGACGAAGGATGCCCGCGCCAAGCTCGGCCCGGTTCTCGTCTACGACCCCGGCCACCTCTGCGACACCCCGGCCCGCCTCCACTGGCCGCCCACCGCCGGCTGCGAGGACCCCGACACCGCCGCCGTACGCGCCGCCGCCCTCCTCGCCCCGGTCCGCCCGCAGGCCAGGCTCGACGCGGCGGTGGCCGACACCGCGCAGACCCTCCTCCAGTGCTGGCTGCACGCCGCGGCGGTGGACGGCCGCCCGTTCCGCCAGGTCGCCCGCTGGGCCTCGGGGGCATCCGCCCACGAACCCGTACGCCTCCTCCGTACGCACCCCAAGGCCGCATCCGGTCTCGCCGGGCTGCTGGAGTCCGCGCTGACGGGGTACCCGGAACGGCGCGACGTCGCGCAGGAGTTGAACGTACGGGCCTTCTCGGCCCTCTCCTCGGTGCACATCCGCGAGGCCTGCACGGCCAACCGATCGGATGCGGCCGCGCTGGAATCTTTTGCCCGCGAGGGGGGAACGCTCTATGTGGTCGGTGAACCCATCGAGGATCCCCGTACCCGCCCCGGCGCGATGCCCCTCCTCACCGCGCTCGCCTCACACGTGGTCGAGCACGGCCGCCGCATGGCCGCACGGTCATCCGACGGTCGGCTCGACCCACCAATGACGCTGGTCCTGGACGACGTGGCCGCCGTGGCACCGCTCCCCCAGCTCCCCGAACTGCTGGCGAGGGGCCAGGACCTGGGCCTGCCCACGATCGCCCTGCTGCGCTCCCGCGAACAGGGCCGGGCCCGCTGGCAGCAACACCTGCACGCCCCGGCCCCGGGCGCCGTCTGACCGAACAAGGACGGCCCCCGCCCCTCTACCCCCGCTCGATCACATACTCCAGCTCCCACTCACGCCGCTCACCCGCCCCAGACCCCGGGACCGGCATCCGCTGCCCCGACGGCACGAACCCGAACCGCCGGTAGAACGCCGCGGCCCGCGGGTTGTTCTCGTGCACATACAGGTGCACCCGCTCCAGCCGGGGCGCGGACAGGGACCAGGCCCAGTCGACGGCCACCCGGAACAGCGCGTCCGTCACCCCGGCCCCCCGCACCTCCGGCCGGACGAAGACACCGACCAGGTGCCCCTGGTTCACATCGGCGGGCAACCCGAAGCGCACGTCGTCCTCCGGGCGCTCGATCAGCACGGTCACCGTGCCCACCCACTCCCCCTCGGGCGACTCCGCGACGAACTGCCGTACGTCCCCGCCCTCCTCGGCGGCCGCAGCCGTACGGTCCCGCCAGAAGGCATCCGGCCGCGCCACCGCCGCCTCGTACGAGTCCAGGAACGCCACAGGCGCCGCAGGATCCTGCAAAGCATCCAGCCGCAACTGCCTGGCCAGCGGCCATTCCTCGGCCCGTACGGAACGCATCACATAGTCCATGGCCCGATCCTCACCCGCCGCCCGCACACCGCTCAACCGACTAAGCGACGAGCCGCAGCCGGCTGCCCCGTCGTACCCCGGTACTACACCCCTGCCCACCTCCCACCCCCGGTCGGACGACCGCCCCCGGGCCCGCTCCGTAGCGTCGACCGCATGATCAAGGCATACGGACTCACCAAGCGGTACGGCGACCGAACCGTCGTCCAGGACCTCGACTTCACCGTCCACCCCGGTACGGTCACCGGCTTCCTCGGCCCCAACGGCGCCGGGAAGTCCACCACGATGCGCATGCTGCTCGGCCTCGATACGCCGACCAGCGGCCGGTCCACGATCGGCGGACGCGCCTACGCCGCCCACCGCGCGCCCCTCACTCAGGTCGGCGCCCTGCTGGAGGCCCGCTCCGTGCACCCGGGCCGGTCCGCCCGCAACCACCTCGTCGCCCTCGCCCACACCCACGGCATCCCGCGCCGCCGCGTCGAGGAGGTCATCGCCCTCGCCGGTCTGACCGATGCCGCCCACCGAAGGGTCAAGGGCTTCTCCCTCGGCATGGGCCAACGGCTCGGCATCGCCGCCGCACTCCTCGGTGACCCGGCCTCCGTCATCCTGGACGAACCGGTCAACGGCCTCGACCCGGAGGGCGTGCTCTGGATCCGCACCCTGCTCAGGTCGCTGGCCGCCGAAGGCCGTACGGTCCTCGTCTCCTCCCACCTGATGAGCGAAATGGCCCTCACCGCCGACCACTTGATCGTCATCGGCCGGGGCCGCCTCCTCGCCGACACGACGGTCGACGAGCTGGTCCGCCAGGCGGGCGGCGCGTCCGTGAAGGTCGTCACCCCACAACCGGACGATCTGCGCGCGCACTTGGCGGCACCAGGCGTGGAGATCACCACGGCCGCCACAGCCACCGCCACCACCCCTCTCCACGAACTCCGCATCCGCGGCACGGAGTCGGCCCACATCGGCGCCGTCGCCGCCGCGCACGGAATCACCCTCCACGAACTCACCCCGCAGACAGTCTCGTTGGAGCAGGCCTTCATGGACCTCACCCAGGACGCGGCCGACCACCGGTCGCAGCCGCCGGCCACCACGCCCCTCGCCCACCTCACCGGAGCCGCAGCATGACCACGACGACACCGCCCACCGCCACTCGACAAGCGCCCCCCTACGGCATCACCCCCACCCGCATCCTGCGCTCCGAGTGGCACAAGCTCCGCTCCCTGCGCTCCACCTGGATCACCCTGACGACAGCGGCCGCGCTGGTCCTGGGAGTCGGCCTGATCATGGGCGGCACGTACACCTCCGGCGGCGGGGACTCCGACGTCGACATCGTCGTCCTGACCCTGTACGGCAGCCTGCTCGGCCAGCTCTGCGTCATCGTCCTGGGCATCCTGGTCACGGCCGGCGAGTACGCGACCGGCATGATCCGCTCCTCGCTCACCGCAGTCCCCACCCGGCTCCCCGTGCTGTGGGCGAAGGCGGCGGTCTTCACCGCCACCGTCCTCACGGTGATGTCCACGACCGCCCTGATCACCTTCGGCGCGGCCCAGCTCTTCCTCCACGACACCGACCAGGCAGCATCGCTCACCGACCCCGGCGTCCTGCGGGCCCTGGCCGGCAACGCCGTCGGCATCACCCTCCTCAGCCTGATCGCCCTCGGCCTGGGCTCGCTGCTCCGTTCCGTGCCGGGCGCGATCGGCGCGTTCATCGGCGGGGTGATGATCCTCCCCGAGGTGCTCGGGATGCTCCCGTACGAGACCGTCGAGCGCGCCCTCGTCCACTTCCCCACCCAGGCGGCCGGAGCTCTCGGCTCCGCCACCCCGATCCCGGGGACGGCCGCACCCGGTCCGGCCCTGCTGGCCCTGTGCCTGTGGGCGGCGGCGACACTGGCGGCGGCCGCCCTGTCCCTGCGCCACCGAGACGCCTGACCGGTGCCTGACCGCCCTTCCCTCCCGGCCTCCCGCAGGGAGAATGAACAGGTGACGGACCTCGCCACCACCGACGCCAAGCTCTCAGCAGGCGCGGGCCCGGGCTCAGGCACGGGCTCGGACACCGCCCCGCTCACCCGGGCCATCCGCAGCGGCCTGGACCGTCTCCGCGCGTTCGACCGGCGCCGGCCACTGGTCTGGGATGCGGTGGTGACCGCGTTCTGGACCGTGGCCGCCGTCCTCGACTACACCTCCGGCGGCTGGCGAACGGTCGCCCGCGATGTGACGGCACCCGAGTCCCTGGTGCTCCTGATGAGCCTGTGCTTCTCGCTCCCGCTCCTGCTGCGCCGCAGACACCCCATGGCCGTACTCCTGCTGATGGCGCCGGTCTCCCTGCTCAACGTCTGGACCGGAGCCGTCGTGCAGGCCGCTCTCCTCCAGTTGATCCCGGCCTTCCAGATCGCGCTGCGCTTCCCTCTCCGCATGCTCGCGGCCGCCGGGCTCGTCCTCTGCGCCCCGGTCGCGGCCGGCGCGGCCCGTATCCCGGGTATCTGGGACCAGCAACTGGTCTCGTACCTCTGGGGGTTCGTCTTCGTCGCCCTGCTGGGCATCGCGGTACGCACCCGCCGCGACTACACCGAGGCCCTCGTCGAACGCGCCCACCGGCTGGAACACGAACGGGACCAGCAGGCCCGTCTCGCCGCGGCCGCCGAACGCACCCGTATCGCCCGGGAGATGCACGACATCATCGGCCACAACCTGTCCGTCATCACGGGCCTGGCGGACGGCGGGGCGTACGCGGCCGCCAAGAGCCCGGAGCGCGCCAACCAGGCCCTGGAGGCGATCGGCACCACCAGCAGACAAGCTCTCTCGGAACTCCGCCGCCTCCTGGGCGTCCTGCGCGACGACCACCCCGACGCGGACCGCGCCCCGCAGCCGACCCTCGACGACCTGGCCCCTCTCATCGAACGCGTACGCCGCGCAGGCCTCCCCGTACACCTGGAGTCCCACGGCGAACCCGGCCACCCCACCCCCCTCACCCCGGGCCGCCAACTCACCGTCTACCGGGTGGTCCAGGAGTCCCTCACCAACACCCTCAAACACGCGTCCCCACCCACCGACTCGCCCCTCTCCGCGACGGTGACCCTCACCTACACACCCACACACGTCGAAGCCCGCATCACAGACACGGGCACCGGCACCCACACCCGCACGGACGCACAAGACACCCCCGCCCCCACACCAGCCCAGGGCATCATGGGCATGCGGGAGCGCGCGGCGCTCTACAACGGCACGATCCAAGCCGGGCCCCTGCCGGCCCACGGCGGCTGGCACATACACCTCCGCCTCCCCCTGGAGGACCACCCCCAGTGACGACCGTACTCATCGCCGACGACCAGCCGATGCAGCGCTTCGGCTTCCGCATGCTGCTGGAGAGCCAGGACGACATGACGGTCGTCGGCGAGGCGGGCAACGGCACCGAGGCCGTCAACCTGATCGCCCACCACCAGCCGGACGTCGCCCTGATGGACATCCGGATGCCCGGCCTGGACGGGATCGAGGCGACCCGCCGCATCATCAGGTCGGGCTCCCGCACCCGGATCCTCATCGTCACGACGTTCGACCTCGACGCGTACGCGTACGACGGTCTCCGCGCCGGAGCCAGCGGCTTTCTGGTCAAGGACGCCCTGCCGGAGGAACTCCTCTCCGGCATCCGGGCGGTCGCCGCCGGCGACGCCGTGGTCGCCCCCTCCCTGACCCGCCGCCTCCTGGTCGCCTACGCCCACCACCTGCCGACCGCACCCGAAAGCGGCGCCCCCGCGGCTCCGTCCGACCCCCGCATCGCCGCTCTGACCGACCGGGAACGGGAAATCCTGACGGTGATCGGCCAGGGCTGGTCCAACACGGAGATCGCCGCCCGCTTCCACCTCGCCGAGTCCACCGTGAAGACGCACG
Source organism: Streptomyces cyaneofuscatus (assembly GCF_033109485.1). Classification (NCBI taxonomy): domain Bacteria; kingdom Bacillati; phylum Actinomycetota; class Actinomycetes; order Kitasatosporales; family Streptomycetaceae; genus Streptomyces; species Streptomyces cyaneofuscatus. The sequence continues at coordinate 3,760,303 of NZ_CP137002.1, forward strand.
TCACACGCATCCTCGCCAAAACGGGTTCCAGAGACCGGGTGCAGGCGGTCATCCTGGCCTACGACAGCCGCCTGGTGACACCCGCCTGAAAGCCACGCGATGCGCTATGGTTCCGGTCGCCTGGGCCTGGAACGCAGAAAAGCCCCGCACCACAAGGGTGCGGGGCTTTCCCACAAAAATTGTTCGGCGGCGTCCTACTCTCCCACAGGGTCCCCCCTGCAGTACCATCGGCGCTGAAAGGCTTAGCTTCCGGGTTCGGAATGTAACCGGGCGTTTCCCTAACGCAATGACCACCGAAACACTATGAAATTAACCAACACCGGGCAAACAAACACGGCCGTTCGTTATTTCAGAACTAACACAGTGGACGCGAGCAACTGAGGACAAGCCCTCGGCCTATTAGTACCAGTCAGCTCCACCCCTTACAGGGCTTCCACATCTGGCCTATCAACCCAGTCGTCTACTGGGAGCCTTAACCCCTCAAGAGGGTGGGAATACTCATCTCGAAGCAGGCTTCCCGCTTAGATGCTTTCAGCGGTTATCCTTTCCGAACGTAGCCAACCAGCCATGCCCTTGGCAGGACAACTGGCACACCAGAGGTTCGTCCGTCCCGGTCCTCTCGTACTAGGGACAGCCCTTCTCAATATTCCTACGCGCGCAGCGGATAGGGACCGAACTGTCTCACGACGTTCTAAACCCAGCTCGCGTACCGCTTTAATGGGCGAACAGCCCAACCCTTGGGACCGACTCCAGCCCCAGGATGCGACGAGCCGACATCGAGGTGCCAAACCATCCCGTCGATATGGACTCTTGGGGAAGATCAGCCTGTTATCCCCGGGGTACCTTTTATCCGTTGAGCGACAGCGCTTCCACAAGCCACTGCCGGATCACTAGTCCCGACTTTCGTCCCTGCTCGACCCGTCGGTCTCACAGTCAAGCTCCCTTGTGCACTTACACTCAACACCTGATTGCCAACCAGGCTGAGGGAACCTTTGGGCGCCTCCGTTACTCTTTAGGAGGCAACCGCCCCAGTTAAACTACCCATCAGACACTGTCCCTGATCCGGATCACGGACCCAGGTTAGACATCCAGCACGACCAGAGTGGTATTTCAACGACGACTCCACAACCACTGGCGTGGCCGCTTCAAAGTCTCCCACCTATCCTACACAAGCCGAACCGAACACCAATATCAAACTATAGTAAAGGTCCCGGGGTCTTTCCGTCCTGCTGCGCGAAACGAGCATCTTTACTCGTAGTGCAATTTCACCGGGCCTATGGTTGAGACAGTCGAGAAGTCGTTACGCCATTCGTGCAGGTCGGAACTTACCCGACAAGGAATTTCGCTACCTTAGGATGGTTATAGTTACCACCGCCGTTTACTGGCGCTTAAGTTCTCAGCTTCGCACACCCGAAAGTGCACTAACCGGTCCCCTTAACGTTCCAGCACCGGGCAGGCGTCAGTCCGTATACATCGCCTTACGGCTTCGCACGGACCTGTGTTTTTAGTAAACAGTCGCTTCTCGCTGGTCTCTGCGGCCACCCCCAGCTCACCGAGTAAATCGGATCACCAGTGATGGCCCCCCTTCTCCCGAAGTTACGGGGGCATTTTGCCGAGTTCCTTAACCATAGTTCACCCGAACGCCTCGGTATTCTCTACCTGACCACCTGAGTCGGTTTAGGGTACGGGCCGCCATGAAACTCGCTAGAGGCTTTTCTCGACAGCATAGGATCATCCACTTCACCACAATCGGCTCGGCATCAGGTCTCAGACTTATATGCACGACGGATTTGCCTACCGTGCGTCCTACACCCTTACCCCGGGACAACCACCGCCCGGGCTGGACTACCTTCCTGCGTCACCCCATCGCTTACCTACTACAAGTCTGGTTCATCGGCTCCACCACTACCCTCAACTCCGAAGAGATCGGGCCGGCTTCACGGACTTAGCATCGCCTGATTCAGTACTGGGCGTTTCAAAGCGGGTACCGGAATATCAACCGGTTGTCCATCGACTACGCCTGTCGGCCTCGCCTTAGGTCCCGACTTACCCTGGGCAGATCAGCTTGACCCAGGAACCCTTAGTCAATCGGCGCACACGTTTCTCACGTGTGTATCGCTACTCATGCCTGCATTCTCACTCGTGAACCGTCCACAACTCGCTTCCGCGGCTGCTTCACCCGGCACACGACGCTCCCCTACCCATCCATACTCCCGTTGGGGATATGTGTATGAATGACACGACTTCGGCGGTACGCTTGAGCCCCGCTACATTGTCGGCGCGGAATCACTTGACCAGTGAGCTATTACGCACTCTTTCAAGGGTGGCTGCTTCTAAGCCAACCTCCTGGTTGTCTCTGCGACTCCACATCCTTTCCCACTTAGCGTACGCTTAGGGGCCTTAGTCGATGCTCTGGGCTGTTTCCCTCTCGACCATGGAGCTTATCCCCCACAGTCTCACTGCCGCGCTCTCACTTACCGGCATTCGGAGTTTGGCTAAGGTCAGTAACCCGGTAGGGCCCATCGCCTATCCAGTGCTCTACCTCCGGCAAGAAACACACGACGCTGCACCTAAATGCATTTCGGGGAGAACCAGCTATCACGGAGTTTGATTGGCCTTTCACCCCTAACCACAGGTCATCCCCCAGGTTTTCAACCCTGGTGGGTTCGGTCCTCCACGAAGTCTTACCTCCGCTTCAACCTGCCCATGGCTAGATCACTCCGCTTCGGGTCTAGAGCGTGCAACTCAAACGCCCTGTTCGGACTCGCTTTCGCTACGGCTTCCCCACACGGGTTAACCTCGCTACACACCGCTAACTCGCAGGCTCATTCTTCAAAAGGCACGCAGTCACGACGCACCGAGCAAGCTCGATGCGCGACGCTCCCACGGCTTGTAGGCACACGGTTTCAGGTACTATTTCACTCCGCTCCCGCGGTACTTTTCACCATTCCCTCACGGTACTATCCGCTATCGGTCACCAGGGAATATTTAGGCTTAGCGGGTGGTCCCGCCAGATTCACACGGGATTTCTCGGGCCCCGTGCTACTTGGGTGATTCTCAAACGAGCCGTTGATGTTTCAGCTACGGGGGTCTTACCCTCTACGCCGGACCTTTCGCATGTCCTTCGCCTACACCAACGGTTTCTGACTCGTCTCACAGCCGGCAGACTATGAAAGAGAACTCCCACAACCCCGCATGCGCAACCCCTGCCGGGTATCACACGCATACGGTTTGGCCTCATCCAGTTTCGCTCGCCACTACTCCCGGAATCACGGTTGTTTTCTCTTCCTGAGGGTACTGAGATGTTTCACTTCCCCTCGTTCCCTCCACACTGCCTATGTGTTCAGCAGCGGGTGACAGCCCATGACGACTGCCGGGTTTCCCCATTCGGAAACCCCCGGATCAAAGCTTGGTTGACAGCTCCCCGGGGACTATCGTGGCCTCCCACGTCCTTCATCGGTTCCTGGTGCCAAGGCATCCACCGTGCGCCCTTAAAAACTTGGCCACAGATGCTCGCGTCCACTGTGCAGTTCTCAAACAACGACCAGCCACCCACCACCCCACCCTGTACAGGCGAGTTCACTGGGACCGGATCAGAAGGCTGCCTTACGGCCGTACCCTCAGATACCCAACAACGTGCCCGGCCCGATGCCCTGTTCACCACGTTCCACGCCGAAGCAGTACTAGTGACCAACAAACCATCGTGCCGAATAGTCAACGTTCCACCCATGAGCAACCAGCACCGAACATTCGCCGGTGTACTGGCCTCTGACCAAACCGAGGCTTGGTAAGAAGTGCTCCTTAGAAAGGAGGTGATCCAGCCGCACCTTCCGGTACGGCTACCTTGTTACGACTTCGTCCCAATCGCCAGTCCCACCTTCGACAGCTCCCTCCCACAAGGGGTTGGGCCACCGGCTTCGGGTGTTACCGACTTTCGTGACGTGACGGGCGGTGTGTACAAGGCCCGGGAACGTATTCACCGCAGCAATGCTGATCTGCGATTACTAGCAACTCCGACTTCATGGGGTCGAGTTGCAGACCCCAATCCGAACTGAGACCGGCTTTTTGAGATTCGCTCCGCCTCGCGGCATCGCAGCTCATTGTACCGGCCATTGTAGCACGTGTGCAGCCCAAGACATAAGGGGCATGATGACTTGACGTCGTCCCCACCTTCCTCCGAGTTGACCCCGGCAGTCTCCTGTGAGTCCCCATCACCCCGAAGGGCATGCTGGCAACACAGAACAAGGGTTGCGCTCGTTGCGGGACTTAACCCAACATCTCACGACACGAGCTGACGACAGCCATGCACCACCTGTATACCGACCACAAGGGGGGCACCATCTCTGATGCTTTCCGGTATATGTCAAGCCTTGGTAAGGTTCTTCGCGTTGCGTCGAATTAAGCCACATGCTCCGCTGCTTGTGCGGGCCCCCGTCAATTCCTTTGAGTTTTAGCCTTGCGGCCGTACTCCCCAGGCGGGGAACTTAATGCGTTAGCTGCGGCACCGACGACGTGGAATGTCGCCAACACCTAGTTCCCAACGTTTACGGCGTGGACTACCAGGGTATCTAATCCTGTTCGCTCCCCACGCTTTCGCTCCTCAGCGTCAGTAATGGCCCAGAGATCCGCCTTCGCCACCGGTGTTCCTCCTGATATCTGCGCATTTCACCGCTACACCAGGAATTCCGATCTCCCCTACCACACTCTAGCTAGCCCGTATCGAATGCAGACCCGGGGTTAAGCCCCGGGCTTTCACATCCGACGTGACAAGCCGCCTACGAGCTCTTTACGCCCAATAATTCCGGACAACGCTTGCGCCCTACGTATTACCGCGGCTGCTGGCACGTAGTTAGCCGGCGCTTCTTCTGCAGGTACCGTCACTTTCGCTTCTTCCCTGCTGAAAGAGGTTTACAACCCGAAGGCCGTCATCCCTCACGCGGCGTCGCTGCATCAGGCTTTCGCCCATTGTGCAATATTCCCCACTGCTGCCTCCCGTAGGAGTCTGGGCCGTGTCTCAGTCCCAGTGTGGCCGGTCGCCCTCTCAGGCCGGCTACCCGTCGTCGCCTTGGTAGGCCATTACCCCACCAACAAGCTGATAGGCCGCGGGCTCATCCTTCACCGCCGGAGCTTTTAACCCCGTCCCATGCGGGACAGAGTGTTATCCGGTATTAGACCCCGTTTCCAGGGCTTGTCCCAGAGTGAAGGGCAGATTGCCCACGTGTTACTCACCCGTTCGCCACTAATCCACCCCGAAAGGCTTCATCGTTCGACTTGCATGTGTTAAGCACGCCGCCAGCGTTCGTCCTGAGCCAGGATCAAACTCTCCGTGAATGTTTACCCGTAATCGGGTGCACACATCACGAGAGCGGAACAACCGGTCGGAATAAGACCCGCTGTTCACAGCGTCCTCGCTGTGTATCGCCTACCGTCACCGAAGTGAACCAGTAGGACTTTTCAAAGGAACCACCAACCTGCCGAAACAGGCCGGGGTATCAACATATCTGGCGTTGACTTTTGGCACGCTGTTGAGTTCTCAAGGAACGGACGCTTCCTTCGGTCCCGTTTCACCGGGGCCCTCCGGGCGCTTCCCTTCGTGTTTCTTTGTCTTGCTGTCCTGCGTTTCCGACTCTATCAGACTCTTTCGTGTCCGATTCCCGGTCGAAGCGGGCCGTGCAGTTTCGCTTTCCAGGTTCTTCGCTTTCGCGTTTTCCCTTTCCGGCGAGTCCGACTCTATCAGATCCTTTCGGGCCTGACCCCCAGTCAGCGGGGCTTGTCTTCCCGGCTGTTGGGCCGTTCCGACGCTCAAACTCTAGCGGATTCTCCCGGCGGCTCATAATCGAGCCTTCGAAATGAATTCCGGCATGCCGAAATTCTCCCGGCTGGGAGATCGTGCTGAAGTTTGGTTGCCGCGTGTGCGGCGGGATGGCTGCCGCAGAACCGTTCCGGCCCCGTGACAACTCGAAGAACTCTACGGATCGGGCCGGGGCGTGTCAACCCCGCCCCAGCCCCGGTTCCGGGGCTCCTCAGTCCAGGTCGGTGAGGCGGCCGCCGGCGTCCGGCTGGGCGTGCTCCACGCGGCGCAGGAGGCGGACCAGGAGTTCGCCGAGGACCCCGCGTTCGTCGCCGGAGAGGTCCTGGAGGAGGTCCTCCTCGAAGTCGGAGGCCATGCGCATCGCCTCCAGCCACTTCGTACGGCCCACATCCGTCAGCTCGACGATGACGCGGACCCGGTTGTTCTCGTCGCGGTCCCGGGTGACCAGACCCTCGGCGGCCATCCGGTCGACGCGGTGGGTCATGGCCGCCGGGGTGAGGCCGAGGCGCTTCGCCAGTTCGCCGGGGCCCAGGCGATAGGGGGAGCCCGACAGGACGAGGGTCTTGAGGACCTCCCACTCGGCGTTGCTGATGCCGAGGGCGGCGACCTGTCTCCCGTACGCGACGTTCATCCGGCGATTCAGGCGGCCCAGCGCGGAGACGACCTGTTCGACCTGGGGGTCGAGGTCGCGGAACTCGCGCTGGTAGGCGGCGATCTGTTCGTCGAGGCTCGGCTCGTGGGGGCCGGGCTCCTCGGTGCTCTCGGACATGGCGGGCAGTATGGCACGCCCTCACCCCCCTTGAAGTCCTTCAGGCTGTAGTTTTCACCTTCTAAGTTTAGTGCTAAAGTCTTCGAGTCTGATTCGTTCGGGACCTATGAGTCCTTCTAGACCTTGAGGTAGGTGAGTGTGACCAGGGAGATGGGCGCAGCGCTGCGGCGGATCCAGCTGGGCAGCGCGCTGAGCGCGTTCGGGCTCGGGTTCACCGTTCCGTATCTGTACGTCTATGTGGCGCAGGTGCGGGATCTGGGCGCCGGTACGGCGGGAGTCGTGCTGGCGGTCTTCGCGATGGCGGCGCTGGCCGTTCTGCCGTTCACCGGGCGGGCCATCGACCGGCGGGGGCCGCTGCCCGTGCTGGTGGTGGCCGCCGGCCTCGCCTCGGTGGGCGCTGCCGCCCTGGGGTACGCGAGCAGCGTGCCGGCCGCCGTGCTGGCCGCCGCCGTTCTCGGTGCGGGTACCGCCGTGATGCAGCCCGCCCTGGCCACCATGCTCGTCTGGTGCTCCAGCACCGCCACCCGTACGCGCGCCTTCGCCATGCAGTTCTTCCTGCAGAACCTGGGCCTCGGGCTCGGTGGGCTGGTCGGTGGGCAGCTCGTGGACGTGAGCCGGCCCGCGAGCTTCACCATGCTGTTCCTGATCGAGGCCGGGATGTTCGTGGTGCTCGGTGTCGTCGCGGTGACCGTGAAGATGCCCCGTACCGCTTCCATCGGCGGAGCCCGTCCGACCGACGGGTCCGGCAAGGGCGGGATGCGGGCGCTGCTCTCGCACCGGGCCATGGTCCAGCTGTGCGTGCTCGGGTTCGTGCTCTTCTTCGCCTGCTACGGGCAGTTCGAGTCCGGCCTCGCCGCGTACGGCACCGAGGCCGCCGGGATCCAGCCCTCGACGCTCGGCTTCGCGCTGGCCGCCAACACCGCGGTCATCGTCGTCGCCCAGTTCGTCGTGCTGCGGCTCGTCGAGCGGCGGCGGCGCAGCCGGGTCATCGCGGCCGTCGGGCTCATCTGGGCCTTCGCCTGGATCGTGGCGGGGTACGCGGGGCTCGGGCATGGCAGCCAGACCATGGCGACGGCCGCGTTCATCTCGACGTACGCGCTGTTCGGGCTGGGTGAGGCGATGCTGTCGCCGACCGTGGCCCCGCTGGTCGCCGATCTGGCGCCGGAGTCGATGGTCGGGCAGTACAACTCGGCGTTCGCCCTGTGCAAGCAGCTCGCGCTCGCCGTCGGTCCGGCGGTCGGCGGGCCGATGGGGGCCTCGCTGCACGGTCCGTACATCGTGACGTTCGTGCTGTTCTCGCTGGGCATCACGGTGCTCGCGCTGCGGCTGGGGCGCCGGCTCACCCCCGTACAGGATCAGCCGTCGCTGGCCCCCGCGCCCTCGCGGGTGGTGGCGGTGTCGCTGCCCGAGGGTGGGGAGAGCGGTGCGGAGGCGGCCGACCGGGCTGTTTCGGTCACCGCGCCTACGGCAGCGGCCACTACTGCTGCTGCCGCCACTGCCGCTGCCACTGCCGGTCGCTGAGCCGGCGGCGGGGCCTCAGCAGGGTCTCAGCGGGGCAGGGCGAACTCGCACCAGACCGCCTTGCCGCCGCCCGGGGTGCGGCGGCTGCCCCAGGAGGTGGCGATCGACGCGATGATCTCGATGCCGCGTCCCGCCTCGTCGGCCGGTTCGGCCTGGCGGCGGCGCGGCAGGTGGTCGTCGCCGTCGGTCACCTCGATGATCAGCCGCCGGTCCGTGCGGCGCAGGCCCAGGCGCATCGGCGGGGTGCCGTGCTGGAGCGAGTTGGCGACCAGCTCGCTGGCGGCGAGGACGCCGAGGTCGCGGAGCTCGGGCGGGAAGCGCCAGGAGGTCAGGACCCCGGTGGCGAAGGAGCGGGCGCGCGGGGTGGCCTCGATGCCGCCGAGGAGGTCGAGCGCGGCGTTGTGGAACAGCTCCGCGCTCGTCCCCGTACGGGCGGGGTGCTGGACCACCAGGACCGCCACGTCGTCGTCGTGCTCGGCGGTCACCCCCAGGGAGCGGATCAGCCGGTCGCAGACCACCTGCGGTGATCCCTTGGCGCCGGAGAGGGCGCGGGCGAGGGAGGCGACACCCTCGTCGATGTCCTCGCTGCGGCGCTCGACCAGACCGTCGGTGTAGAGGACCGCGGTGGAGCCGGGCGGCAGCGCGATCGTCCCCGAGGTGTGGATCCAGCCGCCGGTGCCGAGCGGCGGGCCCGTGGGGTCGGCAGCCCGGCTGACCGTGCCGTCCTCGTCGCGGACGAGCATCGGGAGGTGGCCGGCGGAGGCGTAGACGAGCTGTCCCTCGTTCGGGTCGTGGACGGCGTAGACGCAGGTGGCGATCTGGGTCGCGTCGATCTCCGAGGCGAGCCCGTCCAGCAGCTGGATCACCTCGTGCGGCGGGAGGTCGAGCCGGGCGTAGGCGCGGACGGCGGTGCGGAGCTGGCCCATGACGGCGGCGGCGCGGACGCCCCGGCCCATCACGTCGCCGATCACCAGGGCGGTGCGGCCGGCGCCGAGGGTGATCACGTCGTACCAGTCGCCGCCGACGGCCGCGTCGGTGCCGCCGGGCTGGTAGGTGGCGGCGATACGGAGGTCGTCGGGCTGCTCCAGCTCCTGCGGGAGCAGGGAGCGCTGCAGGGTGACGGCCGTTTCGCGGTGGCGGCGCTCGCTGGTGCGCAGGCGCTCGGCGGCTTCGGCGTGGTCGGTGACGTCGGCCGCGTAGACGAGGACGCCGCCCTCCCTCCTGCCGTCGCCTTTGTCCTCCGTGCCGCCCCAGGCGGCGACCGGGGTGCAGGTCACGGTGTACGAGCCGCCTTCGGCCGTCCGGCGGGACTTGACCGTACGGGCGGTGCCGCTGCGCAGGACCTGGTCCAGCAGGGGCAGCACGCTCAGCTCGGCGAGCTCGGGCAGGGCCTCGGCGGCGGGGACGCCGGAGGGGCGGGGGCCGAACGCGGTCTCGTACGCCTCGTTGACGTAGGCGACGCGGTGGTCCGGGCCGTGCAGCAGGGCGACGGCGGCGGGGAGGCGGCCGAGGATCTCGCGGGCGGAGAGGTCGTCCAGGGCGGGCCCGGGGGCGGCCGGGGCGGGGGTGGTGTCCGGGGGTACCGGAAGGGGACCGTCCGGCAGGGTGGCCGCGGCCTGCGCCTGGGCGTACTCGGCCCGGGCCGCGGGGACGGGGCTGCGGTCGTCCCGCGCGGCGGCTCGACGCTGCGTTCCGGGAAGGCGGGCGCTCCAACGCGTGAAGTTCACGGAATTTCTGGCCTCGTGTGTCGGTTCGGTGCGTCGCTGCTGGTCACTGTCGGTCACTGCCGGCCGGGTCACTCTGTGCAGGTGTGGGCCCACCTATGGTCACACGTCCAGTGTGACCGACCGTACTGACAGTCGCCGTCCGGTCGCCGTCCGGCCGCTGTCCTGGCGGCGTCCGAACGGCGTACGCCGGGGAGCGGCCCTGGTCAGCGGGAGGGGCGGGGCGGCACTCCACCCGGCGGGTCCTCCGGACTCTCGTCGGCGTCGGCGTCGGGGCGGGGCAGGGTGCCGGGGCGTTGCGGGGCCGCCGGGCCGCCACCGGCCGCGAGTTCGAACTCGGCCCGGGGGTGTTCGAGCGAACCGAGGGAGACGATCTCCCGTTTGAAGAGTCCGGCCAGGGTCCATTCGGCAAGGACGCGCGCCTTCCGGTTGAACGTCGGCACCCGGCTGAGGTGGTACGTACGGTGCATCAGCCAGGCGGGGTAACCCTTGAGCTTGCGACCGTAGACGTGGGCGACGCCTTTGTGCAGGCCCAGGGAGGCGACGGATCCCGCGTACCTGTGGCGGTATTCCGTGGGCGGGCGTCCGTCGAGCGTCGCGAGGATGTTGTCGGCGAGGACCTTGGCCTGGCGGACGGCGTGCTGGGCGTTGGGGGCGGTCTCCTTGCCCGGCTCGGCGGCGGTGAGGTCGGGGACGGCGGCGGCGTCGCCCGCGGCCCAGGCGTGCGGCATTCCCTCGACGCCGAGGGTGGCGGTACAGCGGAGCCGGCCGCGCTCGGTGAGGGGGAGGTCGGTGGCGGCCAGGAGCGGTGCCGGTTTGACGCCCGCGGTCCACACGAGCGTGCGGGTCGGGAAGCGGGAGCCGTCGCTCAGGACGGCGACGCGGTCCTCGCAGGTGTCGAGGCGGGTTTCGAGGCGTACGTCGACGCCTCGGCCGCGCAGCTCCCCGACGGCGTACCGGCCCATGGCCTCGCCGACCTCGGGGAGGATGCGGTCGGATGCCTCGACGAGGATCCATCTCAGGTCCGTGGGCTTGATGTTGTGGTAGTACCGCGCGGTGTAGCGGGCCATGTCCTCCAGCTCGGCGAGCGCCTCCACGCCCGCGTAGCCGCCGCCGACGAAGACGAAGGTGAGGGCGGCGTCGCGGATCGCGGGGTCGCGGGTGGCGGACGCGATGTCCATCTGTTCGATGACGTGGTTGCGCAGCCCGATGGCTTCCTCGACGGTCTTGAACCCGATGCCGAAGTCGGCGAGACCGGGCACGGGGAGGGTGCGCGAGACGGATCCGGGAGCGATGACGATCTCGTCGTACCCGATCTCCAGGGCGCCGGTGCCGTCCTCCGCCGTGGCCAGGGTGGTGACGGTGGCCGTGCGCTTGGCGTGGTCGATCCGTCCGGCCTCGCCGATGACGATCGTGCAGAGGTTCAGGACGCGGCGCAGCGGCACGACGACGTGGCGCGGTGAGATCGAGCCGGCGGCCGCTTCGGGGAGGAAGGGCTGGTACGTCATGTACGGCTCGGGCGTGACGACCACGATCTCGGCGTCCCCGCTCTTGAGTCTCTGCTTCAACTTCCGTTGGAGACGCAGCGCCGTGTACATCCCGACGTAGCCGCCGCCGACGACGAGAATGCGCACACCTGGCCGGGTGCCGGGGGTCGTCCCCCGGGAATCTGGAGCCATCACCACCCCATGACGCAACGGAGTCGGTGGTTTGTCCACAGGCCCGGCAAATTGTGTGACTGGCGGGCGCCGCGGGGAAGTTCCGGCCGGTCGGCCGGGCGACAGGGAAGCGGTGCAGGTCAGGCGCCGTGCGGAGGGCGAATGGGCGGGGGCGGGGAGCGGATCGGCGCGCTCCTGCTCCGATCGGGGGGCGCACCATGCGGAACTTCCCCCTTCTGAATTGACGCAGGCTCAACTATGTTCGTAACCCGTCGGGAGTCGGGTGCGGATTTCGTTGTGCTCACTCACCGGCTGACACGGCGGGGAAGTCTCCGGGGGGAGACGTCATAACCGGGGGAAGTTATGCAGATTCAGGATTCGCATGGGCAGTCCGCGCGCACGCACGCGGCCAAGGATCACGGACGTCTGGGCTCCGTGGGAGCGCTCGGCGTCATGAGCTCGGCCGACGCGGTGCGCTCCGCCGCGGCGATGAGCGCCGCGGCGCTCGGAGCGCCCACGACAGGAGTGCCCGCGGCGGGAACGGCTGCGGCCGGTCCCGCGGCGAGCGGGCCGGCACCCACCTCACCTGCGGTGGCCACGCGTTCGGCTCCGCTGCGCGTCGACGCGCAGCGCAATCTGGAGCATGTGCTGCGGGCCGCGCGTGAGGTGTTCGGTGAGCTGGGGTACGGCGCTCCGATGGAGGACGTGGCACGCCGCGCCCGGGTCGGAGTGGGCACCGTCTACCGGCGGTTCCCCAGCAAGGACGTGCTGGTGCGGCGGATAGCCGAGGAGGAGACCTCCCGGCTGACCGAGCAGGCGCGTACGGCTCTGGGGCAGGAGGAGGAGCCCTGGTCGGCGCTCTCCCGCTTCCTGCGGACCTCGGTGGCGTCGGGGGCGGGCAGGCTGCTGCCCCCGCAGGTGCTGCGGGTCGGGGTCGACGCGGAGGAGCCGGACGCACCGGTGAAGGGGGACGCGGGAGACGAGACCCGGGTTCCGCAGCAGCGGCAGGGCGTGGCCCAGGCCGATGTCCGTGTCGTCGGTCAGCGCACCGGGAGCGGGGACGAGCTCGAAGGCCTCGGGGAGGACTCGGGCGCGGGCGAGCTGCTGGAGGTCGTGGGCCGGCTGGTGGACCGGGCGAGGGAGTCGGGCGAGCTGCGCGGGGATGTGACGGTGGCGGATGTGCTGCTGGTCATCGCCACGGCCGCCCCGTCCCTGCCGGACGCCGTCCAGCAGGCGGCGGCCTCGGCCCGGCTGCTGGACATCCTGCTGGAGGGGCTGCGGTCCCGGCCTGCCGTCTGAGGTCACCGTCCGGAGCCCGCTCGGATCGGTGAACGGAGCCCGCTCGTACGGTGACCGGAGCCCGCTCGGATCGGTGACCGGGCGAGCGGGTTCCGGTGGGCGGGTTCCGGCAACTGGGTTCGGCAAAGGGGTTCCGTCAAGCGAAACAACCAGGTGTCATTCCCCGAAAGAGGGTTCTCTAGCACTCGCATTCGAGAAAACGCCCCGGATGAGTGGTTGGCATGACTGAGGGTCCATCGCGATTGAGCCATGTGGCACTCTTGGCCGGTATTCGGGTCCGAGGGTGTATACGGGGGCTTCCGCGATGAGCGGTAACGAGCAGCAGCAGGAAGAGCCGCTCGACGAGATCGCTGCGGCGGGTGGGGGCACGAAGGCCGACGGGATGTCCTCCGGGCAGGTGCCTGCCCAGGCGGGGCGTGGACCGTCGGACGGGCCGGATGGTGCGGACGGTTCGGATCGTTCGGGTGGTTCGGACGGTGAGGCCGTCGGCGGAACCGTCCTGCCCGGGCCGTGGCCGTCCGTCGCCGATGTCCAGTCCGAGTCCGGGGACCACTCCAGGAACAGCGCTTCCGGCAGCGTCGGTGCGTACGCCGTGCCTTCGCAGCGCGAGGGCCGCGTCGGGTCTCCCGACACCGGGCTCTCCGACGCCCAGTTGATCGAGGGCATGCGCGAGGGGGACAACCTCGCCTACGACGAGCTGTTCCGGCGCCACTCGGGCGCGGTCCGGCGGTACGCCCGTACGTGCTGCCGGGACGGGCACACCGCCGACGACCTGACCGCCGAGGTGTTCGCGCGCACGCTCCAGGCCGTACGGGGCGGCAAGGGGCCGCAGGAGGCCGTCCGCGCCTACCTGATGACCGCCGTCCGCCATGTCGCCGCCGCCTGGACGAAGAGCGCCAAGCGGGAGCAGCTGGTCGACGACTTCGCGGTGTTCGCCGCGCAGGCTTCCCGTACGTCGGAGCTCTCCGACGACGACACCCTCGACCTCGGCGCCGATGTGCTGGCGATGCACGAGGCCGAGCAGTCGATGGCGATGGAGGCGTTCCGGAGCCTGCCCGAGCGCTGGCAGGCGGTGCTCTGGCACACCACGGTGGAGGAGGAGTCGCCCAGCGAGATCGCCCCGCTCTTCGGCCTGACCGCCAACGCCACCGCCGTCCTGGCCAGTCGGGCCCGCGAAGGGCTCAAGCAGGCCTATCTCCAGGCCCATGTGAGCCAGGCGCTCACCACCGGGGGCGACTGCGCGCAGTACGCCGACCGGCTCGGCGCCTACGCCCGGGGCGGGCTGCGGATGCGGGCCGAGCGCGGGCTGCGCAAGCACCTCGACGAGTGCGCGAAGTGCCGGGTGGCGGCGGGCGAGCTGGAGCACGTCAACGCCGGGATCCCGGCGCTGCTGCCGATCGCGGTCATCGGCTGGTTCGCCGCCGGGTACTCGCTCAAGGCCGCGGGTGTCGTGGCGGGCGGTGCCGCGGGCGCCGCCGGGGCGGGAGCCGCCGCCGCGGCCACCGGATCGGGCACCACCGGTGCCGCTGCCGGGGGTGCCGCGGGAGGTTCCTCCTCCGGGGCCTCGGGAGGTGCCGCCGGGGGTGCCGCCTCCGAAGGGCTCGGCGCGCCCGCCAAGGCCGGGATCGCGGCCGCCGTCGCCGTGGCGGCCGCCGCCGGTCTGGTGTGGGCGCTCGTCGGCGACGACCAGCCGAAGCCGGAGGCCAAGGCCGCGGCGAAGCCCCCGGCGGTGGCGCCCGAGGTACCGGCGCCGGAGCCTCCCGCCCCCGAACCGGAACCTCCGGCCGCGCCCGCACCCGACCCCGTACCGCCCGCTTCGCCCGACCCGGCCCCCGAGCCGGAACCGGAACCGGAACCCTCCGCGCCGGAGCCCGAGCCGACCCCGCCGCCGAGCGCCGAGCCCACGCCCTCCCCCGAGCCGCCGGAGCCCGCGCCGCCCGCGCCCAGTCCTCCGCCGCCTCCGCCGTCTCCGCAGCCCACGCCGAGCCCGAAGCCGCCCCCTCCGCCGCCCGCCCCGACCGTCTACCAGGTCAACGAGCTCTCGTACTCCCTGCTCGGCGACCACACCGAGCCGGAGGTCGTCACCGGGCGGAGCAGCTGGATCTGGCAGCGTACGAATGTGGCGATCGCCCAGACGCGGTACGCGCACGGGGTCACCGTGCACGCCCGGTCCTCCGTCACCATCCAGCTGAACCGCCCGTGCACCCGCTACGAGGCGATGGTCGGCGTGGACGACCTGACGATGGGGCTCGGCGCGGTCCGCTTCTCCGTCTACAACGGGGACGGGGCGCGGCTGTGGCGCTCCCCGGTGATGGCGGGCGGCGCGCCCGCCGTTCCGGTCAGTGTCGGGATCGCCGGGCAGTCGTCGATCCGGCTGGTGGTGGAGCCCGAGGGGCCGCTCGGCGGGGTGGCGCTGGCCGACTGGGCGGATTCCCGGATCAGCTGCGCCTGAGCCCGGCTCCGCAGGACCGGTGGGGCTGCTTCACATCACGGCTGGAGCGTGCGCCGGGGCGGGACCACGCCGCCCGCCACCGCGCGCTGGCGCGGTGCCGCCGTCCCGGTCCAGCAGGTGCCCCTGCGGGCCAGCAGCCGGCGCAGCCACAGCTCGGTGGAGGCCAGTTCCGCCAGGCCGTCCAGCGGGAGCGGCTCGCCCTCGGATGCGGCGCGCAGGGCCTTGCGTACGGTGCGGGCCTCGACCAGGCCCGCGTCGGCGAGGAGCGGGGCGTCGAAGAGGGCCATCAGGTCGGGCAGCGCGGTGCGCAGGCCGGTGCGGGTGACGGCGGTGGAGGTGGCCTGGGACGGGGTGCCCCAGCCGGGCGGCAGGTCGTGGATGCCCGCCCCGCCCAGCACCCGGCGCAGGATCGCGGCCCGGGCGCCCGGCTGGACGCGGAGGGATTCGGGGAGCGCGCGGGCGGCCCGGACGACCTGGTTGTCGAGGAACGGGGCGTGGAGGCGCTGGCTGCGGATCTCGGCGGCCTGCTCCAGGATGCGGTGGTCGGCGGCGGCGCGGGCGAGGGTGGCGCGGGCGCGGGCCTCGCCCGGGCGCTGGACGGAGGTGGGCCGGATCGCCGCCTCCTGGAGGCGAACCGATACTTCCGCCAGCGCCTCGCCCGTCAGCCAGCGGGCCGCAGGGCCGGGGCGCGACCAGGCGAGGGCGGCGAGCGAGGCGTCGGCGGGGGTGGCGAGGTCGGGGGCGTACCGGTTGGCGTCGGGGAGAAGTCCGGCGGCGGTCTCCAGGCCGGTGCGGTACGACGTGCGGGCCAGGCGGCGGGCGGCGCGATAGACCGTCAGCGGGACGAACAGGGAGTGCGCCGAGGGGCCTTCGGCCTTGGTGAGGGCGGCGACGGGGCGCAGGAGGTGGCGTCTGCGCCGGTCCATCAGGAGGTCGGCGAGGCGGGCCGGGTGGGCGTCCAGGACCTGTCGGGCGCCGTGCCCCACCAGGTGGTCGGCGCTGCCCGCGGCGAGGCGGCGGCGGTGGCGCTCGGCGACGACGAGCGAGGGGCCCGGTTCGTCGGTGAGCGGTCCGGTGCCCAACGAGGCGAAGGGGAGGGCCTCTTCGCCGGCCGCGACGACCACGTGGTGCAGGCGCGGGTTGGCGGCGATGGCACGGGCGCGCTCCAGCTCGTCCTCGTGGCCGCGCGTGGTGAGGTCGTTGAAGGTGACGGCGAGCAGCCGCTCCCCCGCTCCGGTGCCGTGGCCGAGGAGAGTGCCGGGCAGTCCGGGCAGCCCGGCGGCGAGCAGGGCGAGGGTGGCGGAGGCGCTGCCGCCGGAGAGGTCGGCACCGATTCCGGCCACCGGCGCGCCCCTGGCCGCGCGCCGGTCGGCGGGGCCCATGCCGGGGACGGGCCCCGGGTCCTGCGGCAGGGTCTCGGGGGCGTGGCGGGGCGCGGTGAGCCGGGCACGTACGGCTTCGACGAGAGCGTCTCGTACGCCCTCCACCGCGTGCACCGGGTCGACCTGGGGCGCGGCGACGGCGAGGGAGGCGACGGCCTCGTACCCGGTGATCTCCCGCGAGCCCTCCCGCAGGATCAGCGCGTGGCCCGGCGGGACCCGCTTCACCCCGGCGTACGGGGTGCCGTCGCCGAGCGCCTCCGGCGTCTCCGGGCAGGCGAGCAGGGCGGCGAGGTGGCCGATGTCGAGCTGGGCCTCGATGAGGTCGGCCAGCGGGAGAGCGGCGGTGGCGTAGGCGGTGCCGTTGGCCCACGGGGTGTGGAAGACGGGCCGGGCGCCGGCCAGGTCGCCCACGACGGTGAGGCGGCGGCCGATCTGGACGACGGCGGTGTAGCTGCCGGGCCAGGCGGTGAGGTGGCGCATCGCCCCGCCGCGCGCGGCGAGCAGTCCGACGCGCAGCTGTTCGTCGGTTGCGCCGCAGCAGCCGAGGACGGCGAGGCGGGTGGTGGGGGCGCCTTCGGGGGTGGCGACGCCGATGATCCGGATCTCGTCGGGGCGCCAGTCACCGACCGCCCAGAGCGGATCGGGGTCGCCCCACAGGAGTTGGGAGCCCACCGGGTGGACCGTGCGCCCCTCACCGCCGTTGCCGACGGCCCCTACCGTGCCGAAGCTCGCGGCGATACTGCTCCATCCCACCAACCAACGCATCGCCGCCTCCACAGGCTGTGGACAAGCGGCGCACCGTACCGAGTCGCATCGCCGCTGCGGGACATGCTGCCACGACAGGGCCGCAGGAGAGGGGGTACGGACAGCGCACGCCGGATGAGCATGCGCCCCTGGCAAAGGCCGGGCCCCCGGCTCGCCGCCGTCTTCACCGCATCACCGGCAACGGAAGTGCCGATTCCGGGAGTTACCACCGCAAGCGCTGCCGTCGGTCACGCTCACCACCGCATCGGATTCCGTCGGCGCCGCCGGGGTCGCCGCCCCGGGAGAGCGGTCGAAATCCGGCCATAGCCGGACCGTTGGCCAGACCGTCACCGGACAGGCGATATTCAGCCATTCTCGTCGGGCTCCGCCGCTCGCGCACACCCGTCCGCGCCCCCCGCGGCGGACCCTCCCACGCACAGTCCGGGAGGTGGGCCTCACCTCCCGGACCGGTCCGCCGCCCGCGGGGAATGGAGCGGCGGTATCCCCCAGCCCACTGAGTCCAGTGCAGTGAGCCGACCCACGCGGTACCCAGCCAAGCCCCTCCCCCACGGGCCGGGCCAGAGCGCACGGCCGGGCGCACGGCCACACGCCAGGGGCACGCCCCGCCCCGGCGCGCGCACCCCCGGAGCGCGGACCCCGCCGCCCGCACGGACAACAATCCCGCCATACGGACGTCTGCCCCTTAACGGTAGGGATGGGGAGAACTACGCTGTGTTTACTGGTGTTCTCAGCAGGGGGGCATATTCCTCGGGGCTCGGCCATATGCGTGTGCAGGCGGAGTACGGGGGTTCGAACCTGGGGAGCATCGGTACGAATGCCGCGCGCCGTCCTCGGTGACGCGGCGGCTGTCTGTGTGTCGAGGGGTGGCGCATGTCCAGGGAGCAACGCGGGCCGAACGAGAAGCTCGGCACGGTTCTCGCCCTCGCGGGAATCAGTAACGCCGGGCTCGCCCGGCGGGTCAACGACCTCGGAGCACAGCGCGGTCTGACACTTCGCTACGACAAGACCTCGGTGGCCCGCTGGGTCGCCAAAGGGATGGTGCCGCAGGGTGCGGCGCCTCATCTGATCGCGGCGGCGATCGGGGCCAAGCTCGGCCGGCCGGTCCCGCTGCACGAGATCGGTCTCGCCGACGCGGACCCCGCGCCGGAGGTCGGCCTCGCCTTCCCCCGGGACGTGGGCGAGGCGGTGAGGTCGGCGACCGAGCTGTACCGGCTGGATCTGGCCGGGCGCAGGGGCGGCGGCGGGATCTGGCAGTCGCTGGCCGGTTCGTTCGCGGTGAGCGCCTATGCGACCCCCGCGTCCCGCTGGCTGATAACCCCCGCCGATCCGTCGGTCGCCCGCGACCCGACGGCGGCACAGGCGGCGATCCTCGGCGCCCGGAGCGGCGGCCAGAACGGCGGCGGCGCACCCGGCCCCCGCGGACCGCAAGGCGCACCGGACGGCCGCGGCGCACACATCCCGCACACACCTCACGGTGCGGCGGGCGGCCCCGGTTCCGGCTCCGTGCCCGTCCAGCCCGGCCCGGAGTCCGTCGCGGACGCCTCCCCGCTGCGGGTGGGCCACAGCGACGTCATGAAGCTGCGCGAGGCGGCCCAGGACGCCCGGCGCTGGGACTCCAAGTACGGCGGCGGCGACTGGCGTTCCTCCATGGTCCCCGAGTGCTTACGCGTCGACGCCGCACCCCTGCTCCTCGGCTCGTACACCGACGAGGTGGGCCGCGCCCTGTTCGGCGCGTCGGCCGAGCTGACCCGGCTCGCGGGCTGGATGGCGTTCGACACCGGCCAGCAGGAGGCCGCCCAGCGCTACTACATCCAGGCCCTGCGCCTGGCCCGCGCCGCCGCCGACGTACCGCTCGGCGGCTATGTCCTCGCGTCCATGTCCCTCCAGGCGACCTACCGGGGCTTCGCCGACGAGGGCGTCGACCTCGCGCAGGCCGCCGTGGAGCGCAACCGGGGCCTGGCGACCGCCCGCACCATGAGCTTCTTCCGGCTGGTGGAGGCCCGCGCCCACGCGAAGGCCGGCGACGCACCGGCCGCGGGGGCCGCGCTCAAGGGCGCCGAGAGCTGGCTGGAGCGGTCCCGGGCGGGCGACGCCGACCCGTCCTGGCTCGGCTTCTACAGCTACGACCGGTTCGCCGCGGACGCCGCCGAGTGCTACCGCGACCTCAAGGCGCCCCGCCAGGTGCGCCGCTTCACCGAGCAGGCGCTCTCCCGGCCGACCGACGAGTTCGTCCGCAGCCACGGGTTGCGGCTCGTCGTCTCGGCCGTCGCCGAGCTGGAGTCGGGGAACCTGGACGCGGCCTGCGCGGCGGGCACCCGGGCGGTCGAGGTGGCCGGCCGGATCTCCTCGGCACGCACCACCGAGTACGTACGCGATCTGCTCCACCGCCTGGAGCCGTACGGGGACGAGCCGCGCGTCGCCGAGCTGCGGGAGCGGGCCCGCCCGCTGCTGGTGACCCAGGTCTGAGCCGCCCGGGCCGGAAGCACGCCCGGGCGGAGTGTGCGCCACGCCCTGCCCGGATCGGGTTTGAGCCCGTTGTCAGTGGGTCAGTGCACTATCGGGGTGGGAGGTGGCGTGATGATGACGCACGCGGCGTACGACTGCGATGTGCTGGTGATCGGCGGCGGGATCGTCGGTCTGTCGACCGCGTACGCCCTCCAGCGGGCAGCACCGGGCACCCGGGTGACGGTCCTGGAGAAGGAGCGCGGCCCCGCCCGCCACCAGACCGGACGCAACAGCGGAGTGATCCACAGCGGGATCTACTACCGCCCCGGTTCGCTCAAGGCGCGGTACGCGCTGCGCGGCTCCGCCGAGCTGGCCGACTTCTGCGCCGAGCACGGAATCGTCCACGCCACCACCGGCAAGCTGATCGTCGCCACCGAGCGCTCCGAGCTGCCCCGGCTGCACAGCCTGGTCCAGCGCGGTCGCGAGCACGGACTGCCCGTGCGGGAGCTGGGCCCGGCGCAGATCGCGGAGTACGAGCCCGAGGTGCGGGGCCTCGCGGCGATCCGGGTCGGCACGACCGGCGTCTGCGACTTCACCGCCGTCGCCACCCGCTTCGCGACCGAGGTCACCGCCGCCGGCGGCATCGTGCGGTACGGGGCGGAGGTCACCGCGATAGACCGGCGCGCCTGGGGCGTGGCGGTGCGCACAGCGGACGGCCTGGTGGTCCGCGCCCGGACCCTGGTCAACTGCGCCGGGCTGCACTGCGACCGGGTGGCCCGGCTCGCGGGCGACGACCCGGAGGTGCGGATCGTCCCGTTCCGCGGCGAATATTACGAGCTGGCCCGCCCCGAGCTGGTGCGCGGACTGGTCTACCCGGTGCCGGACCCGGCCTTCCCCTTCCTCGGCGTCCACCTGACCCGGGGGATCGACGGCTCGGTCCACCTCGGGCCGAACGCGGTGCCCGCCCTGGCCCGCGAGGGGTACGGCTGGCCGGTGGTGCGCCCCGCCGAACTGCTGTCCACGCTGAGCTGGCCGGGCACCTGGCAGATCGCCCGCAGGCACTGGCGGTACGGGGCGGGCGAGGTGCACCGCTCGATCTCGAAATCCGCCTTCACCCAGGCCGTCCGGCGGCTGCTCCCCGCCGTGCGGGAGGAGGACCTGCGCCCGTCG
This sequence comes from Streptomyces cyaneofuscatus, assembly GCF_033109485.1. Lineage (NCBI taxonomy): Bacteria > Bacillati > Actinomycetota > Actinomycetes > Kitasatosporales > Streptomycetaceae > Streptomyces > Streptomyces cyaneofuscatus. The sequence continues at coordinate 3,781,300 of NZ_CP137002.1, forward strand.
CCCGCCGGGGTCCGGGCCCAGGCGGTGCTGAAGGACGGCACGCTGGTCGACGACTTCCTGATCCGCGAGGCCCCGCACACCGTGCATGTGCTCAACGCGCCCTCCCCCGCCGCGACGGCGTGCCTGCCGATCGGGCGGGAGGTGGCGCGGCGGGCGCTGCGCCGGGCTCAGGAGACGGGGTGGAGGCCGCCCGCCGTAGAATCGGGTCATTGTGTCTGAGCAGCCCTTGAACCCCACGACCGCAGCGGCACCCGAGCCGGAGGCGGCGACCACGGTGACCGGTTCCGCGACCGGCTCCACGGCCGCCGACGCCACGGCCCCCACCGGGCCGGCCGCCGACGAAGCCGCCGCGCTGCGGGCCGCCTCCTTCGAGCGGGCGCGCCGGCTGCGCCAGGAGCCCCGCTTCCCCGGCGGCCCCGCCGCCGACCCGGCCGGCTCGCACCACGAGCGCCGGATCCGCAGCTTCCAGCCGCGCCGCAGCCGGGTCACCACCGGCCAGCAGGACGCCTTGGAGCGGCTGTGGCCGAAGTGGGGCCTGGACATCGACGGCAAGCGCGTCCTCGACCTGGACCAGCTCTTCGACGGCCTGCCCGTCGTCCTGGAGATCGGGTTCGGCATGGGCGAGGCCACGGCCCAGATGGCGGCCGACGACCCGGGCACCGGCATTCTCGCCGTCGACGTCCACACCCCGGGCCAGGGCAACCTGCTGGGCCTCGCGGACAAGGCGGGCTCCACCAACGTACGGGTGGCCAACGGCGACGCGGTGATCCTGCTCCGCGAGATGCTGGCCCCCGAGTCGCTCGACGGGCTGCGGGTCTACTTCCCCGACCCCTGGCCCAAGGCCCGCCACCACAAGCGGCGGCTGATCCAGCCCGAGTTCCTGGACCTGGTGGCCCCGGTCCTCAAGCCCGGCGCCATCGTCCACTGCGCGACGGACTGGGAGCCGTACGCGGAGCAGATGCTGGAGGTGCTCACCGCGCACCCCCGCTTCGCGAACACGGCGGGGGACGGCGGATACGCGCCGCGTCCGGCGTTCCGGCCGCTCACCCGCTTCGAGGGCCAGGGGCTGGACAAGGGCCACGTCGTGCACGACCTGCTGTTCGCCCGTATCTGAGGCAGGGCCTGAAACCCCCGGAGTACGCCACGTCCTGGCCGGATGCACCGTCGCCGGGTGTCGGTGGTCCTCGTTAGGGTCGAGGGGTGTCCGACGGTTCCGTGCAGTACCAGCAGCGGCAGCCGGCGGTCCCGGTCCTCCACGAGCAGCGGCCCGAGGAGGTGCTGGGCGCCGTGCCGGAGCGCGGCCGGTGGACGTACCGGCCGCGCCGCGTCTCCATGGTGTGGCGCAGCAAGGTGTTCCGCGCCGGGACGGTGATCGTGGCGCTCGCGCTGTGCTGGCTGGTGATCCTGGCCCTGGTCCGCGAACAGACGGGCCCGGAAGGGTTCGTGGTCGGCCTCGGCCTGGCGGTGCTTCCGGTGCCGCTCCTGCTGGCCGCCTTCCGCTGGCTGGACCGGGTGGAGCCGGCCCCCTGGCGGAATCTGATCTTCTCCTTCGCCTGGGGCGCGTGCGCCGCCGCGCTCGTCGCGATCATCGCCAACTCGTTCGCGATGCGCTGGATCGCCACCGCGACGGCCGATCCGGCGAGCGCCGACACCCTGGGGGCGACGGTGATCGCCCCGGTCGTGGAGGAGAGCGCCAAGGCCGTCTCGATCCTGCTGGTCTTCATCTTCCGGAGACGGGAGTTCCGGGGCGTGGTCGACGGCATCGTGGTCGCCGGCTTCACCGCGACCGGCTTCGCCTTCACTGAGAACATCCTCTATCTGGGCAACGCCTTCGACGAGGACCAGCAGCTCGGCAGCTCCGGGATCGCCTCGGTGACCGCCGGGACGTTCTTCGTACGGATCGTGATGTCACCGTTCGCGCATCCGCTGTTCACGGTCCTCACCGGCCTCGGCTTCGGCTTCGCGGCCATCAGCGCCCGCCACCACCGGGTCCGCCGGATCGCCCTGCCCGTGCTCGGCCTGCTCTTCGCGATGGGCCTGCACGCCTTGTGGAACGGCTCGTCGGCCTTCGGCCCGTACGGCTTCTACGCGGTGTACGGGATGGTGATGGTCCCGGTGTTCGGGCTGGTGACCTGGCTGGCGGTCTGGTGGCGCCGGCGGGAGCTGCGGACGCTCGCCGCCGAACTCCCCGCGTACGCCACGGCCGGCTGGCTGACCCCGGCCGAACCCCTGGCGCTCTCCTCGATGCGGACCCGGGGCGTGGCCCGCGACCTGGCCCGCCACTGGCACGGGAAGCAGGACCGGTCCCGGGGGCGGGCGGCGGCGCGCGCGGTCGCCGAGTACGAGTCGTTCGCGACGACCCTGGCCGGCCTGCGCCGCCGCGCCCGCCACGACGCGGTGGGCCCGGACTTCGCCGCCCGGGAACGGGAGCTGCTGCACCACCTCTGGCAGCGCCGGGCCATCGCGGCCCCGGCCCTCACGCACGCGGCCCGGATGACCGGCACGGGCCCGCGCCCGCAGCCGTATCCGTACCGCCCGCCGATGCCGCCGTACGGACAGGGCCAGGGACACGGCTACGGGTATGGATACGGCTACGGGCAGGGGCACGGGACCGCGTACGGCAGCCCGCCCCCGCAGCCGTACCCGTACGGCCGACACCACCCCTACGGCCCCACCGCGCCTCCCCCGTGACTCACTTCAGGCCGACGCCTCCGTGAGCGTCGCCAGTTCCGCCTCCGTCAGCTCCAGGTCCGCGACGGCCAGCAGCGCGGGGAGCTGTTCGACCGTGCGGGCCGAGGCGATCGGGGCCGCGACCGTCGGGCGGGCGGCGAGCCAGGCGAGGGCGACCGTGGCGATCTCGGCACCCCGTTCCGTGGCGACCCGGTCGAGGGCGGCGAGCACCTTCCGGCCGCGCTCCGACTCCAGGTGCTCGCCCGCCTTCGCGGAGCGGGCGCTCTCCACCGTGGCGCCCGGGCGGTACTTGCCGGTGAGGAAGCCGGAGGCCAGCGCGTAGTACGGGACGGCGGCGAGGCCGGCGCGGGCGGCGGTCTCCTGGAGCGGGCCCTCGTAGGTGGCGCGGGAGACCAGGTTGTAGTGCGGCTGGAGCGCGACGTACCGGGCCAGGCCCTCGCGCTCGGAGAAGTCCAGCGACTCCTGGAGGCGCTCCGGGCTGATGTTGGAGGCGGCGATGTGGCGCACCTTGCCGTCCTTCACCAGCCCGTCGAGGGCGGTGATGATCTCCTCGACCGGGACGGTCTCGTCGTCGAAGTGCGTGTAGTAGAGGTCGATGTGGTCGGTGCCGAGGCGGCGCAGCGACTGCTCGGCCGCGCCCTTGATGGTGGCGGCGGAGAGCCCCTTGTAGTCGGGGTGGGCGCCGACCTTGGTGGCCACGACGATGTCGGAGCGGTTGGCGCGGGAGGCGAGCCACTTGCCGATGACGCTCTCCGACTCACCGCCCTGGTTGCCCTCGATCCAGGCGGAGTAGGCGTCGGCGGTGTCGACGAAGTTGCCGCCGGCCGCCGCGTACGCGTCCAGGACGGCGAAGGACCGGTCCTCGTCGGCGGTCCAGCCGAAGACGTTGCCGCCGAGGGAGAGGGGGAAGACCTGGAGGTCGGAGCTGCCGAGCGTGCGCAGAGAAGTCATGTCGGGGTTCAACGGCGGTGGCGGGGGCGCCTATTCCATGTCCCGGCACCCGGTCGGACGCGGACAGACCGGCAGCCCTGACGTCGGGGGGTGAGCGTCAGGGCTGCCGGGGTATGCGAGGGGACGACGACGAACGACGTACCCGGGTCTCAGACGGTGAGGCCCTTGCTGTTCAGCCAGGCCGCCGGGTCCATCGCCGAGCCGCCGGCGGTGCGGACCTCCAGGTGGAGGTGGACGCCGGTGACATTGCCGGTCGCGCCCATGCGGCCGATGGTCTCGCCGGTGCTGACCTGCTGGCCGACCGAGACGTCGATCGAGGACTGGTGGGCGTACCAGATCTCCGTACCGTCCTCCAGCTGGAGGACCGTGCGGTAGCCGTACGAACCGGACCAGCCGGCCTCCGTGATCGTGCCGCCGTGCACGGCCTTGAGCGGCGAACCGGCCGCCCCGGCGAAGTCCAGGCCGGTGTGCTGGCCGGAGGACCACATCGCGCCGGACTGGCCGTAGGTCGAGGTGAGCGTGTACGAGGAGGTCGGCAGGGTGTAGCTGGCGCGGAGCTTCGCGAGGCGCTCCTCCTCGGCCTTCTTCGCCGCCGCTTCCTCGGCCGCCTTCTTCTCGGCGGCGATCTTGGCCTTGACGGCGGCCTGGGCCTCGTCCTGCTGCTTCTTCGCCTCGGCGGCGGCCTTCTCGGCCGCGACCTTCTCCTCGGCGGCCTTGGCCTCGGCATCGGCGCTGGCCTGCTGCTGCTCGGCCTGCTGGAGGATGCGGGCGCGCAGGGCCTCGCCGGCGTCGGTGGCGCCCTGGTCGGCCTCGGCGGTCGTGATGCCCGCGGTGGTGAGCGGCGCGGCGGTGACCGGTGCGGCCTCGGCCTCCTCGGCCATGAAGGCACCGACGCCGGGAAGGGACTTGGCGTCGGGGAGGTTGTCCGCGATGGAATCGGGAAGGGAGATGGAGACCGGCGGCTTGCTCTGGGCGGTGGCCATGCCACCCGCACCGACGGCCGCTATGACGCCGACCCCGAGGACGGTGGAGCTACGGGCGAGACCCCGCTGCTTGGCGACGCGGTGCTTGCCGCGCACGGGACGGATGGACTCCGCGGTGGGGTTCCACTCCTCCCACGTCCGCTCCGGACCACCGAGGCCGTCGGCAGTGAAGGGTGACGGGGCCTCAGGGGCAGGCTTGTTGGACGCCACGTGGGCGCACTCCTTTCCTTCCTTCTCGCCTACCGGGTTAGCTGACGGGTTCGGAGCAGGAAGGTCTCCTACGGGCCCCTCCGTCTCTCACGAGACACAGGCGTCCGATTCACCCCATGTAGGTGGTTCCCCGGTTCCCTTGCGGGATTCGGCGCTCGCGCACGGCGCCGTCTCTGACGACGGCTGGGACGACCGCGCTGCGTTATCGAACGTTAATAGACAGACGGGCTCGATTCCAAGCTGTTCTTGTTGATCATTAACGGCTCCGGCGGGGACTTACCGCCCACAAGCAGCGCGAATCGGACGACTTGACGACCCCTCGCCCACACCTCTTTTTCTGATGGTGTGTCAACTGTTATGCGGAGCGGCGCCCTTCAATTACGCACCGTGTCATCGCCCCGGCCGACGATCTTCACCGTCGTCCGCCGCGGCGCCTGCCCCTCCGCCGGCCGGCTGACCGCGAGCAGCGCCAAGTCGTCCGTCGACCGGCCCCCGGTGTGCAGCCGTACGTCGTCGGTGAGCGCCGAGAGCAGCTCCTCGGGGCCGGGGAAGATCCGGCCGCGCAGCCGGGCCGCCGGGTCGTAGAAGACCCCGTTCGCGTCCCGCGCCTCGGAGAGGCCGTCCGTGAAGGCGAGCAGCGTCGAACCCGGGGGCATCTCCCACTCGTCGGACCGGTCGGGCCACACCCCGAGGTCCATCCCCAGCGGCATCGCGGGCACGGACGGCGCGAGGACCTCAAGGGCTCCATCGGCGTGCAGCAGGATGGGCTCCGGGTGACCCCGGTTCACCAGCCGCAGCGAGGCCGAACCGGGCGGGATCTCGGCCAGTACGGCGGTGATGAACCCCTCCATGGCGTCCAGCCCGTACCGCCGCGTCCCCTCCCGCGCGAGCGCCCGCTCCAGCCGCTGGGCCACCCCCTCCAGGGACCGCTCCTGCTCGGCGGCCTCCCGGAACGCCCCGATGATCACGGCCACCGCCTCCACGGCGTCCAGCCCCTTGCCGCGCACATCACCGACGACCAGGCGTACGCCGTACGGGGTGTCCGCCACCGCGAACAGGTCCCCGCCGACGAACTCGTCCGCCTGCGCCGCCTCGTACCGCGCCGCCACCTGGAGCCCGCCGATCCGCTCCGCCGGGGTCGGCAGCACGGCTCGCATGGCGGTCTCCGCGATGACCCGCGCCGAGGCCAGCTGCTCGTTGCTGCGGCGCACGACCCCGTTGATGACGAGGGCCAGGGCCGCGGCGGTGAGGACCGTGATCATCTCGATGACCGGGACGACCTGGGTGGACGTGCCGTCGGAGAGCCGCATCGCGATGACGGAGAGGACCGCGGCCACGCCCGTACGGATCGTGCTGGCGAGCGAGAAGAAAGGGGCGGCGATCAGCGGCGCGGCCACGAACAGGGGGACGGCGGTGAAGTTGGGCGGGGCGAGCGAGTCGAAGAGGAGCCCGCCGCCGATGAGCAGCACGGGCAGCAGCCGGACGAACCGCCGGGTGCCGGGGTTCCGGGCCACCACCGGCCTGCCCTTCCCGGTGGAGCCGGGCGTGGCACGCCCGGGGATCCCGAGGCTCGCCCTCACGAGCCCGCGCCCCTTCTCCGCCATCCCCACCACCTGTGCACTCCTGCTGCCCGGTCCGACCACGGCTGCGGACGGTACCGCGCCCCGTCCAGGCTTCCCGGAGCCGCGCCGTGCGGCGACCCGTCATCGGCCGAATAGGGGGAAGCGGGCCTGGTGCGGAGCCCTCCGTGGTCAGTCGGAGAGCCTGCGCTCGGCGTAGATCGTCAGTGCATCCCGTACGAAGGCGGCGGTGCCGTCCCCGTAGCGATCGTAGTTCTTTCCGAAGCGCGGATCGGCGACATACATCTCGCCGAGCCCGATGACGTACGACCGGCTGGGCTCCTTGGACGACGACGACAGCCACGCGCAGTGCCGCCGGGCGATCTCCTGAGCCTGCTCACCACCGGCATCGGCCCCGGCCTCCCGGGCACTGCCCCAGTCCCGCGCGATGGCTTCGTGCTGGTCCTGGAAGGCCTTCTTCTCAGCCTCCCCGAGCGCACGCCACCACCGGTCGCCCTCCTCGTACGCCGCGCGGCCCCAGCGCTCGGTCACCTCCCGCTCATGAGCGGTGTGGTCGAACCCGTCGAACACTTCCTCGGCCATGAGTTCCCTTCCCTCCTCCGTCTTGTGGAGAGTGGTCCGCACCGAGGCGATCTGCCGTCCGATGCGCGCCTGTTCCTGTTCGAGCAGCCGCAGATGCGCCCGCAACGCCACGGCCGTGTCCCGCTGCCCTTCGAGCACACCTTTGATGGCGGGCAAGGACAGCCCCAGCTCCCGCAGCAGCAGGATGCGCTGCAGCCGGACGAGGGCGTCCTGGTCGTAGTAGCGGTAGCCGTTGCTCCCGAGCCGGCTGGGCGCGAGGAGACCGAGGTCTCCGTAGTGCCGGAGCGTGCGGCTGGTGGTGCCGGCCTTTCTGGCGATTTCCTGGATGGACCACTCCATGCCGGAAACGCTAGATCTTTACGTTGCGTCAAGGTCAACCCGGAGAACACCGGGGAACACCGGGGAACGACTCAGGCCCGGCACGCGATCAGTGATCTGATCTGCGTACCGGGCCTGGATCTTCAGTAGCGGGGACAGGATTTGAACCTGCGACCTCTGGGTTATGAGCCCAGCGAGCTACCGAGCTGCTCCACCCCGCGTCGGTGAACACAACTCTACGCCATCGGAGCGCCCGCCCCGACCACACCCCGTGCGGGTCAGCCGGTCCGATGCCGCTGGTAGTAGCGGGCGACGCGGGCCCGGTTGCCGCAGCGGGCGGCCGAGCACCAGCGGCGGCTGGGGTGCGCGGGCACGAAGAGCATCACGCAGTCCTCGGCTCCGCAGGACCGCACCCGGCTCCGGGCCGGCCCGGCCAGCAGCGCGGCGGCGTCCTCGGCGAAGAGCGCGGCGAGCCGTACGCCGGGCGCCCCCTCCCTGCGGGGGACGAGCACGAACCCCTCCCCACCCTCCCGGACAAGCTCACGGACGAGCGGGGCGGCGGCCAGCGCCCGGTTGATGCCCAGGACGGCCTCCGGCGGGGCCGGCTCCCCGTCCCGGGCGGCGTACAGGGCGGCGGCGATGTGCTCGCGTACGCGTCGAAGCTCGGCGAGATCGTCACCGTCGAGCGGACCCACGGCCTCCTCGATCCGCTCGGCCTCCAGCGCCAGCCAGGCCCGCAGTCCTGCCACGTCCCCGATCAGGTCGACGGGACCACTCGCCAGGCGCGGGCGGGTGTTGACCAGGTCGACGGCGAGGGGCTCACCGGTCAGCGGCACGGGGTCGGTCATACCGCTAACGCTACAGCTCCCCATTGACGCATTAGCATCAGCCCGCTCAAACTAATGGCACATCTCACCCAGGAGGCATGTGAAATGACGTTACCGATCGCTGTCCCCCGCACGCTCCACCGCCACGTCACCGTCGAAGGCGTCCAGGTCTTCTACCGCGAGTCGGTCCCCGCCCGCCCCGACGCCCCGGTCCTCCTGCTGCTCCACGGCTTCCCGTCGGCCTCGCACCAGTTCCGCCGTCTGATCGACGCGCTCGGCGCCCACCACCGCCTGATCGCGCCGGACTACCCGGGCTTCGGCCACACGGAGACCCCCGACGGATTCACGTACTCCTTCGACCGCCTCGCCGACATCACCGAAGGCTTGGTGGAGCAGCTCGGGCTGACCCGCTTCGTGATGTACGTCTTCGACTTCGGCGCCCCCGTCGGCTTCCGGCTGGCCCTGCGCCACCCGGAGCGGATCGCGGGCCTGGTCGTCCAGAACGGCAACGCCTACGAGGAGGGCCTGTCGCCGGACGCCCGCGCCTTCATCGCCCTGCGCCCGGGGACGCCGGGCGCCGAGGGCCGCGTACGGGACCTGCTGACGCTGCCGGCGACCCGGGGCCAGTACGAGGGCGGCACGACGGACCCGGAAGCGGTGTCCCCCGACGGCTGGACGCTCGACCAGCACTTCCTGGACCGGCCGGGCCGCAAGGAGGCGCAGGTCGCCCTGGCCTTCGACTACCACCGCAACGTGGAGCAGTACCCGCGCTGGCAGACCTGGCTGCGGGAGAACACCCCGCCCACCCTGATCACCTGGGGCCGCAACGACCCGTTCTTCCCGGAACCGGGGGCCCGCGCCTATCTGAGCGACCTGCCCGACGCCGAACTCCACCTCTTCGACACGGGCCACTTCGCCCTGGAGGATCACCTGCCCGCCATCGCCCCGCTGATCGCGGACTTCCTGGACCGGGCGTGGGGGTGACGCAGGCGGCCGGTCCGGCCCCCGCCGTCCGATCTGCTGCACCCCGCCGCAGGCGAGTACCTTATTGCACATAGGTTGCAGTAACGACTGATGTGCGAGAAGAGGATGCCGTGCGGACTCCGGTGGTGCTGGGCATCGAGTCGTCGTGTGACGAGACGGGAGCGGGGATCGTCTCCGGCGGCCGTCTGCTCGCGCACGTCGTGGCGTCGAGCATGGACGAGCACGCCCGTTTCGGCGGGGTGGTGCCGGAGATCGCCGCCCGGGCCCATCTCCAGTCGTTCACCCCTGTCGTCCAGGAGGCCCTCGCGCAGGCGGGGCTCGGCCTCCGGGACATCGACGCGGTCGCGGTGACCACCGGGCCCGGTCTGTCCGGCGCCCTCCAGGTCGGCCTGGCCGGTGCGAAGGCGCTGGCCTACGCGGCGAAGGTACCGCTGTACGGGGTGCACCACCTGGCCGGACACGTGGCCGCCGACACCCTGGAGCACGGGCCGCTGCCCGACCCGTGCATGGTCCTCATCGTCTCGGGCGGCCACACCTCGCTGCTGCTCGTCCGCGACCTGGTGCGCGACCCGATCCTGCACCTGGGCGACACCGTGGACGACGCGGCGGGCGAGTGCTTCGACAAGGTCGCCCGGGTCTTCGGCCTCCCCTATCCGGGCGGACCGGCCATAGACCGGGCCGCCCGCGACGGCAACCCCTGCGCCGTCGCCTTCCCCCGGCCGCTGCTGAGCTCGAAGGACGACCCGTACGCGTTCTCCTTCTCCGGGCTGAAGACGGCCGCCGCCCGCTGGGCCGAGCAGCACCGGCAACGCGGCGAGGGCATCCCGCTGGCCGACGGGGCCGCTTCTCTCCAGGAGGCCGTGGCCGACGTCCTGACGCGCAAGGCGCTGGCCGCCTGCCGCCAGTACGACGTCCGCACCCTGGTCGTGGTCGGCGGTGTCGCCGCGAACTCCCGGGTCAGGGCCCTGGCCGAGGAGCGGTGCGCGGCCGCGGGGATCGAGCTGCGGGTGCCGCCGCTGACGCTGTGCACCGACAACGGGGCGATGATCGCCGCGGTCGGCGACCTCCTGGTACGGGCGGGCGCCGACCCGGCGCAGCTGAACGTGTCCATCGACCCGTCGGCACCGCTGGAGTACGCCGCCCTGCACCCGGTCGCCGAACGCGCCGTCACCCTCCCCCGGTGACCGGCCGAAGGACGTGAACCGAAGGCCGTGAGCCGATGGACTTGAACCGAAGGACTCGAGAGGACTCCCTGTGCGTACCGCCGACATCCGCAGCCGCTTCCTGGACTTCTTCGCCGACCGGGACCACACGATCGTCCCCAGCGCACCACTGCCGACCCCGGACCCGACCCTCCTCTTCGTCAACGCCGGCATGGTGCCGTTCAAGCCGTACTTCACCGGTGAGGCGGCCCCGCTGTGGGACCGGGCCACCAGCGTGCAGAAGTGCGTGCGGACCCTCGACATCGAGGAGGTCGGCCGCACCACCCGGCACGGCTCGTTCTTCCAGATGAACGGCAACTTCTCCTTCGGCGACTACTTCAAGGAAGAGGCCATCGCCTACGCCTGGGACCTCTCCACCAGCCCGCAGGCCGAGGGCGGCTACGGGCTGGACCCGGCCAGGATCTGGGTGACCGTCCACCACTCCGACACGGAGTCGCGTGGCATCTGGCGCCGGGTCGCGGGCCTGCCCGACGAGCGGATCGTGGAGCGGGGGGACGAGGACAACTTCTGGTCCATGGGCGTCCCCGGACCGTGCGGACCCTGCTCCGAGCTGTACTACGACCGCGGCCCGGCGTTCGGCCGGGAGGGCGGCCCGGCGGTCGACGAGGACCGGTTCATGGAGTTCTGGAACCTCGTCTTCATGCAGTACGAGCGTGGCGCGGGCCCCGGCAAGTCCGGCTACCCGATCCTCGGGGAGCTGCCCCGCCGCAACATCGACACCGGCATGGGCCTGGAGCGCATGGCGACCCTGCTCCAGGGCGTGGACAACCTCTACGAGATCGACGAGACCCGCCCCGTCCTCCAGCGCGCCGCCGACCTGGCCGGCGTCCGCTACGGGGCGGCCCAGGAGACCGACGTACGGCTGCGGGTCGTCGCCGACCACGTCCGTACGGCGCTGATGCTCCTCGCCGACGGCACCGCCCCGGGCAACGAGGGCCGCGGCTATGTGCTCCGCCGGATCCTGCGCCGCGCCGTCCGCTCCATGAGGCTGCTCGGCTACGAAGACCTCGCGCTGGCCGAACTGCTGCCGGTGGCGCGCGACTGCATGGCGCCGAGCTACCCCGAGATCACCGCCGCCTATCCCCGCATCGCCGACCAGGCCGGAGCCGAGGAGGACGCCTTCCGCTCCTCCCTCCGACAGGGCACCACGGTCCTGGACACCGCCGTAGCCCAGGTCAAGAAGGACGGCGGCCGGTCGCTGCCCGGCGCCCAGGCGTTCCTGCTGCACGACACGTACGGCTTCCCGATCGACCTGACCCTGGAGATGGCCGCCGAACAGGGCGTCGAGGTCGACCGCGAGGGCTTCACCGCGCTGATGAACGAGCAGCGCGAGCGGGCCCGGGCGGACGCCCGCGCCCGTAAGGCCGGCGGCACGGTGGACACCACCGCCCTGCGCACGGTCCTCGACGCGCACGGGCCGACCGACTGGCGGGCCTGGGACACCCTGGAGACCGAGTCCCGCGTCCTCGCGCTGCTCGGCCCGGCCGGCCCGGTGCCGGTGGCGCGTACCGGCGACATCGTCACCGCCGTCCTGGACCGCACCCCGTTCTACGCCGAGTCCGGCGGCCAGGACAGCGACGCCGGGCGCCTGTCCGCCACCTCGGCCGAGGCCGAGGTCCTCGACGTCCAGCGCCCGCTGCCCGGCCTGGTCGCCCACCAGGTCCGCATCACCGCGGGCGAACTCGCCCCCGACGACACCGTGCACGCCGCCGTCGACCCCGAGTGGCGGCTCGGCGCCCGCCAGGCCCACTCCGGCACCCACGTCCTGCACGCCGCCCTGCGCGAGATCCTCGGCCCGAACGCCCTCCAGGCCGGCTCCTACAACCGCCCCGGCTATCTGCGCCTCGACTTCCCCTGGCGCGGCGCCCTGTCCCCGACCGTCCGCAGCGAGATCGAGGAGGCCGCCAACCGCGCCCTGCGCCGCGACCTGCCGGTGGGCGTGCGGTGGATGCCCCTGCCCGAGGCAAAGGAACTGGGCGCGCTCGCCCTCTTCGACGAGACGTACGGGGAGAAGGTGCGGGTCGTCGAGATCGGCGGGGCCTGGTCCCGGGAACTGTGCGGCGGCACCCACGTGGACCGGTCCGCCCAGATCGGCACGGTCGCGCTCACCTCGGAAGGCTCGGTCGGCGCGGGCATGCGCCGCCTGGAAGCGGCCGTGGGCATCGAGGGCTTCGGCTACCTGGCCCGCGAACGGGACCTCGTGTCCCGCATCGCCGAGCAGCTCGGAGCCCCCCGCGCCGAACTGCCCGACCGCATCGCCGCCCTCCTGGACCGCCTCAAGACCGCCGACCGGGAGAACGCCCGCCTCAAGCAGCAGGCCACCACCGCCCGCGCCGCCGAACTCGCCGACACGGCAACCGATGTGCACGGCGTACGGACCGTCACCACCACGACGGACGGCACCGCCCAGGAGGCCCGCACACTCGCCCTGACCGTCCGCGACGGCCTGCCCGCCGACCTGCCCGCCGCGGTAGCGGTCGGCACGGAGGACGGGGCCCTCGTCCTCGCCCTCAACAAGGCGGCACAGACGACCGGCCTGAACGCCGCCCACCTGGTGAAGCAACTCCTCGGCGGCCGAGGCGGCGGCTCACCGGAGGTCGCCCAGGGCGGCGGCCTCCACCCCGAGGCCGTCACCGACGCACTCGCGGCCCTGCGGGCGGTGCTCACCGCCCGCTGAGGACGGACCGCCACTTACCTGGTTGCTGACGCACGACATAGGAGTGCCCCGGCCGGTCGGAACCGGTCGGGGCACTCCTTCGCAGGCTGGAAGGTTTTCCCTCCCCTGCTGTCGGTAGGCCGTGTGGGACTCGAACCCACAACCAACGGATTAAAAGTCCGCTGCTCTGACCAATTGAGCTAACGGCCCCTGCAACATCACCCCCGAGCATAGCCCGCCCGGTCCCGGCAGCCGATCCGGTATCGGTCTTGGGCCCTGTCGCGCCCCCACCCTGCCCGTTTCGCGCCGGTTCACGCCCCCGGGAACAGCAACAGGGCCCGTACGTCACCGAGTCGGTTCGGTGGCGTACGGGCCCTGCCGGTCTGTCAGGCGGACCTGCCCGGCCGGGGATCGGCCGGTGCGGGGTCAGCCGTTGCGCTTCCAGCGCGGCTTGTCGTCGCGGCGGCCGAAGGTGCCGGTGTTGGTGCCGGTGTTGCCTCGGTGGTCGTCACGGCGGCCGGTCGGGCGGTCGTGGCCGCCGGAGCGGAAGCCGCCCGAGGGGCGGTCGTCACGACGGTCGCGGTTGAACGGGCGGTCGCTGCCGCCGGAGCGGAAGCCGCCGGAGGGGCGGTCGTCGCGGCGGTCGCGGTTGAAGGACGGGCGGTCGTTGTCGCGGCGCTCGAACGGACGGCCACCACGGTCGTCACGGCGGTCACCGCCGCCGGAGCGGAAGCCACCCGAGGGGCGGTCGTCACGGCGGTCGCGGTTGAACGACGGGCGGTCGTTGTCCCGGCGCTCGAACGGACGGCCACCACGGTCGTCCCGACGGTCACCACCGGAACGGAAACCACCCGACGGGCGGTCGTCACGACGGTCGCGGAACGACGGGCGGTCGTTGTCGCGGCGCTCGAACGGACGGCCACCACGGTCGTCCCGGCGGTCGCCACCGGAGCGGAAGCCACCGGACGGGCGGTCGTCACGGCGGTCGTTGCCGCGGTAGCCGCCACGGTCGCCACCGCGGTTGTCGCGGCGCTCGTAGTTGCCCCGCTCGTCGCGGCGCTGCTCCTCACGGGCGGCCGGCTGCTCGGGGACGGAGATGGCGGCCACCAGGGCGGCCTCCGCCTCGGCAGTGACCTCGGCCACCGCCGCCTCCGGGTCGTCGCCCCGCTCACGCGCGGCACGGGCGACCAGGCGGTCGGCCTCCTCGCGGAGTTCGACGGCGCGGCGCTGGACGCGCTCCAGCTGCTTCGTCAGGTCGGCGGCCTCGCGCTCGGCCTGCTTGGCGGCGTTGTTCGCGGAGTCGGCCTGGACCTCGGTGAGCGAGCGGGCGCCGGTGATCTCGGCGACCTCCGGCTCGAAGACGCCCGCGCCCTGGACGATGTGGCGCGAGGCGTCGACGCCCGCGTCCTCCATCAGGCGGAAGATCTGGCGGCGCTGGTGCGGGAGCGCCAGCGAGACGACGACACCGGACTTGCCGGCCCGGGCGGTACGGCCCGAGCGGTGCAGGTAGTCCTTGTGGTCACCGGCCGGGTCCACGTTCAGGACCAGGTCGATGCCGTCCACGTGGATACCGCGGGCGGCCACGTCGGTCGCGACGAGCGCGTTGACATAACCCTTCTTGAAGTCCTCCAGGACCCGCGTACGGGCGCCCTGGGTCATGCCGCCGTGCAGCGCGTCGGCCTTCACGCCGGACTCGATGAGCTGCTCGGCGATGCGGTCGGCGCCCAGCTGGGTGCGGACGAAGATGATCGTGCGGCCCTTGCGGGCGGCGATCGCGGAGGTGACCGGCGCCTTGTCCTTCGGCTTCACGACGAGGACGTGGTGCGACATGGTCGTGACGTTGCCCTGGGCGCTGTCGACCTCGTGCGTCACCGGGTTGGAGAGGTAGCGCTTGACCAGCGTGCCGATCTCGTTCTCCATGGTGGCGGAGAAGAGCATCCGCTGACCGCCGGCCGGGACCTGGTCGAGCAGCTCGGTGACCTCGGGCAGGAAGCCCAGGTCGGACATCTGGTCGGCCTCGTCGAGGACGGCGACCTGGACGTCCTCCAGGGAGCAGGCGCCGCGGTTGATGATGTCGCGCAGCCGGCCCGGGGTGGCGACGAGGACGTCGACACCGCGCTCCAGCGCGTAGATCTGGTTGCCCATCGACGTACCGCCGCAGACGACCTTCATCTTCAGGCCGAGCACGTCGCCGTACGGCTGGAGCGCGTCCGCGACCTGCATCGCGAGCTCACGGGTCGGGGTGAGGATGACCGCGCGGGGCTTCTTCTTCTCGGTGCGGCCGCCGGCCAGGGCGGCCAGGGTCGGCAGACCGAAGGAGAGGGTCTTGCCGGAGCCCGTACGGCCACGGCCGAGGATGTCCTTGCCGGCCAGGGCGTCCGGGATGGTCGCGGCCTGGATCGGGAAGGGGGTGGTGACGCCGTTCTGCGCGAGCTTGCGGACGATGCCGTCGGGCAGGCCCAGGTCGCCGAAGGTGACGGTCGGCTCGGCGTCGGCCGGTGCGGCCGCTTCGGTCTCGTCGGCCTGCTCGGCGGGGGCCTCGGCGGCCGGCTTGTCCTCGGTGATGAAGTCGGCGACGGACTTCTCGGCCACCGGAGCCTTCTCGTCGGCCTTCTCGTCGGAGACGGCGGCGGCTGCGGCAGCAGCACCGGCGGGGGCCTCGGTCACAGCGGCCTCGACGAGCTCGGTGAGCTCGGCGTTGTCGATGTTCTCGGGCATGACGGTGCGGTCAGAACTGGAAATGGACATGCGAAATGCGAAACCTTCCGGAGTCTCGGCACGCGCCCGTAACTCCGTGATTCGCAATTTCGACCGCCTCAATGCGGTCCAGCCACGGCAAGGGAGAGTACGCGCCACACGGCGCTCTTCTGTGTCGGCGCCGGGCAATGGGATCAAACGATCTACTACCATACGCACTCCCCCACCCCTTGTGCAACTCGGCCCCTCCGGACCTCTCGCTAGACCGGCCTCACCTGGGGCGATGCCTCCGGCGTCCGCAACGGCCGGCTCTCCTCCGCACCGCCCATCGACTGCGTCCGCAGCTGCGCGGCGGGCGACGCCGAGGGGGGCGGCTCGGGGGGTTCGGTGGGCTCCGGCTCGGGTTCCGGATCCGGGTCCGGGGCGGGCGGCGGGGCGGGCGGTTCCGGGACGACCGGCGGCGGCTCCCCCGGGCCCGGCGTGGAGGGCGTCGGGGCCGGCGGCCGGCCGGGGCCGGAGGGCTGCGGGACGCCGGGCTCGGGGCGCGGGGCGCCGCTCTTCGGTGCGGTCGACGGCGCGGCGCCGGACTTCTCCGGGCTCGGCGTGCCCTTGGGGTTCTTCGGGTCGGCGTCGGCGGCCCCGGCGGTGTCGGCGTCGGAGTGGGTGTGGGCGTCACCGCCTCGGTGTCCGGCGCCGCCGGTGCCGGACACCGTGCCGCCGTTCGGCTCGACGACCCGGCCCTTCGAGTCGGTGGAGCCCGCAGGCCCCGGCTTGGCGCCGCCGTCGCCGACGCTCATACAGCCGGTGGACGCGGCGATCGTCAGCGCGGTGACGGCTGCCCAACGGGCTGGGACGGACAGTGTGCGCACGGGTGGCACCTCCGGGGCGGGAAGACGGAGAGGGGAGAGCGGGACGGAGAAGGGCGGGGGGCCTGGCGGCCGGGCGCGCTGTACGGCACGGAGCACGCCGTACGCGGTGGCGGTTGCCGTGCCCAACTCCCCGGACCCCGCCGGAGACACGCCCGAAGCCCCGACCGCCCGCACCTCCCCCGGCCCACGGCACCCGCCGGACCCGCACCGCGCCGGGCCGAAGGCCCCCTCCAGGCCCCCTTCCGAAGCGCCCGCCTACCCCCCGAACCCGCCCGCCAGCTCCGCCCCCAGGAACACCGCCCCCAGCCCCACCAGCACCGACGCCACCACGTTGGCCGCGGCGAGGAAGGCCCGGCCCGTCTCGGCGAGGCGCAGGGTCTCGTAGGAGAACGTCGAGTACGTCGTCAGCGCCCCGCACAGCCCCGTCGCCAGCAGGGCGTGCACCGGCGCGGAGACCGCGGCCCCGGTCAGCACCCCGAGGATCAGGCTGCCCGCCGCGTTGGCCGTGAACGTGCCCCACGGGAAGACGTACGCGACACCCCGCCCCTGGTGCGCCTGGACCGCCCGGTCCGTCAGATAGCGCAGGGGCGCGCCCACCGCCCCGCCGACCACCACCAGCAGCCAGTTCACGCGAGCCGCCCCCGCTCCACGGACCGCTCGCCCCGGTCGAGCAGACGCCGCGTCACCACCGCCCCGGCCCACACGGCCGCCAGCGCCGCCACGACCGTCGCCGCCATGTACGCCACCGCCGTGAGGAGCTCCTGACGCACCAGCAGGCCTGAGACATCAGCCGCGTACGTCGAGAAGGTCGTGAACCCGCCGAGTACGCCGACCCCGAGGAAGGGCCGGACCAGCGGGTGCGTCACCCGGCCCCGCTCCACGGTCAGCACCATCAGGACGCCGATCAGGGCGCAGCCGCTCACGTTGACGACGAACACCGTCCACGGGAAGCCGCCCCCGGCCACCGGCCACAGCACCACCGCCCCGCACCGCGCGAGCGCACCCAGCGCACCGCCCGCCGCGACCGCGCCCAGCACCCGCCCCTGCGAAGCGGCGGGCGGTCCGGGCTCCGGGAGCTCGGCCGGTGCCTGCTCGGTCATCCGTAACCCAGGGCGTGCAGCCGCTCGTCGTCGATGCCGAAGTGGTGGGCGATCTCATGGACGACGGTGATCTCGGTCTCGGCCACGACGTCCTCGTGGGTCTCGCACATCCGCAGCGTCGGGCCGCGGTAGATGGTGATCCGGTCCGGCAGCACCCCGGCGTACCACTCGCCGCGATCGGTGAGCGGCGTGCCCTCGTAGAGCCCGAGCAGGTCGGGGTCGCCGGGCTCGGGTTCGTCCTCGACGAAGACCGCCACGTTGTCCATCAGCCGCATCAGCTCCGGCGGAATCCGGTCAAGTGCCTGGCTCACCAGCTCTTCGAACTGCTCCCGCGTCATCTCCAGCACACCGTCATTGTCACGTACCGGGCCCCGCCACGGGCAGGTGGCGGCGCTCCTCATCAGGCGCTCCGCACCGGGCGCTCCGCATATCCGGGCCCTGACCGGGGCATACGCGCCCAATGGTCCGCGCCCCGTTCCGTGCCGCAGCCGACCGCGTCCGGCACCTCCTCAGCCCGTCCCCCCGCCCGAAGCGCACGTCGCGCAAGCCCGCCCCCGGCGACCTGAGGGAATCCGGCCACCCCAACCCGTACGTACGCGCCCTCTCCCTGCTCGCCGTCGTCGTGATCGGGGCCTGGCTCGGGCTGCTCGCCGTCGGGTCCATCCGTACGCCGGTCGGCCCCATGGACACCAACATGACCCTGCGGCCGTCCCTCACCGGCGGCAGCAAGATCAACGTGTCCCCGCTCGGCGCCCTGGAGCTGGACTCGCACATCGCCCCGCTCCGCCTCGACGTGGACGTGGACCGCCTCGACCCCGTGCGCTCGCAGGCCCTGGTGGACCAGCCGGAACGGTTCTCCGGCCTCCAGGACGAGGTCACCCGGGACGTCGCCGCCGGCACCCGGGAGCTGGCCGTGCGCTCCTGCGTCGCCGTGATCTCCGGGGCGACCGCGCTCGGCCTCGTCGTCTACCGCCGCCCGCGCCGCGCCCTGGCCGCCGGTGGGCTCGCCCTCACCCTGCTGGCCGCATCGGGCGTCAGCGCGTACGCGACCTGGAACCCGAAGTCCGTCCTGGAGCCCAAGTTCTCCGGGCTGCTCTCCAGCGCCCCGTCCCTCGTCGGCGACGCCCGGTCGATCGTCACCGAGTTCGACATCTACCAGCAGGAGCTGGCCCGCCTGGTCACCAACGTCACCCGGCTGTACGACGCCACCTCCACGCTCCCCGTCTACCAGCCGGACCCCGGCACCATCCGCGCCCTGCACGTCTCCGACATCCACCTCAACCCGGCGGCCTGGCACATCATCGCCTCGCTCGTGAAGCAGTACGAGATCGACGTGATCATCGACTCCGGGGACACGATGGACCACGGCTCGGCCGCCGAGAACGCCTTCCTCGACCCGATTCGCGACCTCGGGGCGCCGTACGTCTGGGTGCGCGGCAACCACGACTCGAAGGTCACGCAGGCGTACCTGGAGAAGTTCCGCAACGTCCGCGTCCTCGACAACGGCCGGACCGTGAACGTGGCCGGGCTCCGCATCGCCGGCACCGGCGATGCCTCCTTCACCCCGGACCGCACCAAGCCGGTCGGCGGCAAGGCGGCCGCGGAGCTGGAGGGCGCGCGCCTGGCGTCCGCCCTCCGCGACCAGGAGCAGGCCGGCACCCCGGTGGACATCGCGGTCGCCCACGACCCGAACACCGCCCGGCAGACCGACGGCACCGTCCCGCTGGTCCTCGCGGGCCACCTGCACAACCGGATCAACAAGCAGCTCAAGCTCGGGACGCGGCTCAAGGTCGAGGGCTCCACGGGCGGCGGCGGGCTGCGCGCGGTGCAGAACGACAAGCCCGAGAAGGTACGCGCCTCGGTGCTCTACCTGGACCGCGAGAGCCGCCGCCTCCAGGCCTGGGACGAGATCACGCTCGGCGGTCTCGGGCTGACGACCGCCGAGGTCAGCCGCCATCTCCCGGAGGAGAACCTGACGAAGGAGACCCCCGCCTCGCCCTCTCCCAGCCCGTCCCCGACGGGCTCTCCGACGCGGCCGACGCCCTCGCCGTAAACCGTTTTGGCGATAGCTCCACCCATCCCATATGCTTCTCACGTCCCCGACGCGCTGCAAAGCGAACAGGCGGGCCAATAGCCCTCATCGTCTAGTGGCCCAGGACGCCGCCCTTTCAAGGCGGTAGCACGGGTTCGAATCCCGTTGGGGGCACGTTTCACCGTGTGCGAGACTTGTTTCGCACATTGCTTGGTCCTGTGGAGCAGTTTGGAGTGCTCGCCACCCTGTCAAGGTGGAGGCCGCGGGTTCAAATCCCGTCAGGACCGCTTGCAGCCCCAGCGGCTGCGTGGCTGGGTAGCTCAGTTGGTACGAGCGATCGCCTGAAAAGCGATAGGTCGCCGGTTCGATCCCGGCCCCAGCCACCTCTCGAAGGCCCCGTCCATCAGACGGGGCCTTCGCCGTTCTCACCCCTCCCCGGCCTCCCCGGCCTCCCCGGCCTCCTTCACCGCCGGCTCGCGCCGCCGCCAGGCCCGTACGCCGAGAACCAGCAGCACCACCAGCACCACGGCCCCCAGCAGCACCGCGTCCGACACGCGCTCGCCCAGCTTCTGCGCCCACTGCTCCACCGCGAACGAGGCGTCGACCCCGAGCAGACCCGGCAGCGCGGTCGTCCCGTCGTAGACGAGGAAGAGCGCGCCGAGGCCGATGAAGAACAGGCCCGAGAGCAGCGAGGTCGTGTGCAGCTGGAACCGGCCGCCGAGCTGCACGGTCCGGCCGCGCAGCCAGGTGCGGCGGCCCAGGTCGAACCGCTCCCAGAGCAGGGCGAGTACGAAGAGGGGGAGCGCCATCCCGAGCGCGTAGACGGCCAGCAGCAGGCCCCCGTAGACCGGGCTGCCGCTGACCGCCGCCACGGTCAGGACGCTGCCGAGGATCGGGCCCGCGCAGAAGCCCGCGAGGCCGTAGACCGCGCCCAGGGCGTAGACGGAGAAGGCCGTGGTCGGGCGGATGCGGCCGCTGAGCGCGGCGATCCGCTTCGACGCGAAGCCCAGGCCGACGATCTGCGCGACGCCGAGCGCGATGATCAGCCAGCCCGCGCCCGTCACCAGGGCGTCGCGGTGCCCGTAGAAGAGCCGTCCCGCGTACGAACCGGCGGCGCCGAGCGGGACGAGGGTGGTGGCGAGCCCGGCGTAGAAGATGCCGGTACGGGCAAGCAGGCGCGAGGTGGAGTCGATGGAGTACGCGAAGAAGGCCGGGAGCAGCAGCGCGCTGCACGGGCTGACCAGGGCGAGCAGTCCGCCGAGGAAGGCCGCGAAGTAGCCGATGTCCGGGCTCACTTGGCGGAGTCCTCGGAGCCCTCGGAGCCCTTGGCCGTGCCCTCAGTGGCGCCTGCGCCCGCCTTGCCGGTGGTCTTCGCCTGTTCCGCCGCCGTCTCGATGGCCTGGGTGAACGTCTCCTTCGGCTGCGCCCCCGCGATCGGGCGGCCGTTGATCAGGAACGACGGGGTGGACGTGGCGCCGATCCCGTACGCCTGCTCCTGGTCCTTCGCGACGGCGGCGCGGGCGGCCTCGCCGTCCAGGTCCTTCATGAACCGGGCGAGGTCCTTGACCCCGGCCTCCTGCGCGAGGGCCTTGACCCGGTCCTTGTCGAACCCCTTCTCCTTCGCCCCTTCGGCGTAGGCGGCCGCGTGGAACTCCCAGAAGCGGTCCTGCTGCCCGGCGGCCCAGGCGCCACGGGCGGCGTTCTCGGACTCCTCGCCGAAGATCGGGAAGTTGCGCCACTCGATGCGCAGGGTCCCGTCCTCCACGTACTCCTTGATCAGCTCGGGCTCGGTGTCCCGGGCGAACTTGCCGCAGTAGCCGCACTTGAAGTCCGCGTACTCGATCAGGACGACGGGCGCGTCCGCACGGCCGACCGCCAGCTTGTCGCCGGCGTCGCGGCGGGCCAGCTTCGCGAGCTCGGGGTAGATGCCCGCCTGCGGGTCGGCGGAGACCTCGGCGGCGGGGGTGGTGGAGGTGTTCGACGAGGAGTTGTCGGGGGCGGTCGCCTTGTAGGAGGCGAAACCGAGGAGACCGGCGGCGACGACGATCACGGCGCCGTAGGCGAGGGGCTTCCGGGAGGACGGCTTGGTGTTCTTGGGCGTGGGCATGCGGCACTCCGTGCTGGTGGTGCGGAAGGAAGAAGGGGAAGGTGCGGGCCGGGCGCGGTGGCCCGGCCTACACCCGCAGCACGGAGAGCTCTACGGGGGTCGGTGTGGCCGGCACCGGGGCCCGGACCCGTATCCCCGACGGCGGCTCGGCCGGCAGGGCGCCCGTCGCGGCGGGCAGCCCCCAGGGCGCGAGGCCGGGGGCCTGGTCGTACGCGGCGCGGGCCCGGGTGGGGACGGCGGGCTCGCTGTCGTGGTCGCCGGGCTGCCCGCAGCCGGGGACCGGGGTGCCCGCGTCGGAGGCCTCCACGACGGGGGCGGGCTCCGCAGCAGTGACCGCGGCAGCCTCAACGACGCCCTCAGAGGGTGACGCGTCAGCATAAGAAGGAGCCGCGCCCGCCGGCCCGCCCAGCAGCCCCATCACGATCGCGAGCAGCGCCGTCAGGCAGCACCACTGCGTACGGGACACGGGACCGGCACCCTTCGTGCGGGAGGCTGAGCGTTCGACTGCCCGAAATGGTACGTGGCACGTGACGCAGTCCGCGCGAAATGAGGTCGCCACTCCCGAGGCCCGGGTGAGATCCTGGGATCCGTATGTCTACTTCCTTCGCCGATCTCCAGTCCCAGCTCGGACAGATCTCGCTCCGTGACGCGAACCGGCTCGGCCGGCGCCTCGAAGGAGCGCGCCGCATCCGCAAGCCCGAGGCCCGCCAGTCCGTGCTGGACGAGATCGCGGCCGAGGCGGGCAAGGCGGCCGAACGGCTCGCGACGCGCGCGGCCCGGCTGCCGGCCCTGTCGTACCCGGAAGAGCTGCCGGTCAGCCAGAAGAAGGACGAGATCCTGGAGGCGATACGCGACCACCAGGTCGTGATCGTCGCCGGTGAGACGGGGTCCGGGAAGACCACGCAGATCCCCAAGATCTGTATGGAGCTGGGGCGCGGCGTCCGGGGCATGATCGGGCACACCCAGCCCCGCCGGATCGCCGCCCGCACGGTCGCGGAGCGCGTCGCGGACGAGCTGAAGACGCCGCTGGGCGAGACCGTCGGCTGGAAGGTCCGCTTCACCGATCAGGTGAACCCGGAGTCGACGTATCTGAAGCTGATGACGGACGGCATCCTGCTCGCCGAGATCCAGACGGACCGCGAGCTGCTGGCGTACGACACGATCATCATCGACGAGGCCCACGAGCGGTCGCTGAACATCGACTTCCTGCTCGGCTATCTGGCCCGGCTGCTGCCGAAGCGCCCGGATCTGAAGGTCGTCATCACCTCGGCGACCATCGATCCGGAGCGGTTCGCGCGCCACTTCGGCGAGGCGCCGATCGTGGAGGTCAGCGGGCGGACGTACCCGGTGGAGGTCAGGTATCGCCCGCTCCTGGAAGAGGACAGCGAGGACTCCGACCGCGACCAGATCACCGCGATCTGCGACGCCGTCGACGAGCTGAGCCACGAGGCCCCCGGTGACGTCCTCGTCTTCCTCTCCGGCGAGCGCGAGATCCGGGACACGGCGGACGCGCTGAACAAGCGGAACCTCAGACATACCGAGGTGCTCCCCCTCTACGCGCGCCTCTCGCACGCCGAGCAGCACCGCGTGTTCCAGCGCCACACCGGACGCCGCATCGTCCTCGCGACCAACGTCGCCGAGACCTCGCTGACCGTCCCCGGCATCAAGTACGTAATCGACCCGGGCAACGCCCGCATCTCCCGCTACAGCCACCGCACCAAGGTCCAGCGGCTGCCGATCGAGCGGATCTCCCAGGCCAGCGCCAACCAGCGCAAGGGCCGCTGCGGCCGTACGTCGGACGGCATCTGCATCCGGCTGTACTCGGAGGACGACTTCGTCACCCGGCCGGAGTTCACCGATCCGGAGATCCTGCGGACCAACCTGGCCTCCGTCATCCTCCAGATGACCGCGGCCGGGCTCGGCGACATCGAGAAGTTCCCGTTCATCGACCCGCCGGACCACCGCAACATCCGCGACGGTGTGCAGCTCCTCCAGGAGCTGGGAGCGCTCGACCCGGGCGAGAAGGATCCGAAGAAGCGGCTCACCCCGCTCGGCCGCAAGCTCTCGCAGCTGCCCGTCGACCCGCGCCTGGCCCGGATGGTCATCGAGGCCGACAAGAACGGCTGCGCCCGCGAGGTCATGGTCATCGCCGCCGCGCTCTCCATCCAGGACCCGCGCGAGCGGCCCCAGGAGAAGCAGACGCAGGCCGACCAGAACCACGCCCGGTTCAAGGACGAGACGTCCGACTTCCTGGCGTACCTGAATCTGTGGCGCTATGTCCGTGAGCAGCAGAAGGAGCGTGGCTCGTCCTCGTTCCGCCGGATGTGCAAGCAGGAGTATCTGAACTTCCTGCGCATCCGCGAATGGCAGGACATCTACGCGCAGCTGCGTACGGTCGCGAAGCAGATGGGCATCGTCGTCGAGGAGCCGAAGGGCGACGCGTCGATTCCCGAGCAGGCGGTGCACACCTCGCTGCTGGCCGGGCTGCTGTCGCACATCGGGCTGAAGGACACCGAGAAGAACGAGTACCTGGGCGCGCGCAGCGCCAAGTTCGCGATCTTCCCCGGCTCGGCGCTGTTCAAGAAGCAGCCGCGGTTCGTGATGTCGGCGGAGCTGGTGGAGACCTCCCGGCTCTGGGCGCGGGTCAACGCCAAGGTGGAGCCCGAGTGGATCGAGCCGCTGGCGCAGCACCTGCTGAAGCGCACCTACAGCGAGCCGCACTGGGAGAAGGACCAGGCCGCGGTGATGGCGTACGAGCGGGTCACGCTCTACGGGGTGCCGATCATCGCCCAGCGCAAGATCAATTTCGGCCGGATCGACCAGGAGGCCTCGCGGGACCTGTTCATCCGCAACGCCCTGGTCGAGGGCGACTGGCGCACCCACCACCAGTTCTTCCACGACAACCGCAAACTCCTCGGCGAGGTAGAGGAGTTGGAGCACCGCGCCCGGCGCCGCGACATCCTCGTGGACGACGAGACGCTCTTCGACTTCTACGACCAGCGCATTCCGGAGCACATCGTCTCCGGGGCGCACTTCGACTCCTGGTGGAAGAACAAGAAGCGCGAGGAGCCGGACGCCCTCGACTTCGAGCGCTCCATGCTGATCAACGAGAAGGCCGGGGCCGTCACCAAGGACGACTACCCGGACTCCTGGCGGCAGGGGAAGCTCAAGTTCAAGGTGACGTACCAGTTCGAGCCCGGCGCGGACGCGGACGGGGTGACCGTCCACATCCCGCTCCAGGTGCTCAACCAGGTCACGTCCGAGGGCTTCGACTGGCAGATCCCGGGGCTGCGCGAGGAGGTCGTCACCGAGCTGATCCGCTCGCTGCCGAAGCCGATCCGCCGGCATTACGTCCCCGCCCCGAACTACGCCGACAAGTTCCTGGACCGGGCGGTCCCGCTCCAGGAGCCGCTGCCGTTCACCCTGGCGCGGGAGCTCCAGCGGATGGTCGGCGTCCCGGTCACGGCGGACGACTTCGACCTCTCCCGGGTCCCGGACCACCTGAAGATCACGTTCCGGATCGTCGACGAGCGGCGCCGCAAGGTGGCCGAGGACAAGGACCTGGAGGCGCTCAAGCTCCAGCTGCGCCCGAAGGCCCGCCAGGCGCTCTCCAAGGCCGCCGCGGCGACCGCCGGGCCCTCCGGAGAGTCCATCGAGCGCTCGGGCCTCACGGACTGGACGATCGGCACGCTGAACAAGGTCTTCGAGACCAGACGTGCCGGGCAGCCGGTGAAGGCGTACCCGGCCCTCGTGGACCAGGGCGACACCGTCGCCGTACGCCTCTTCGACACCGAGGCCGAGCAGCAGCAGGCGATGTGGCGCGGCACCCGGAAGCTGATCATGCTGAACATTCCGGTCAACCCGGCGAAGTTCGCCTCGGACCGGCTGAGCAATCAGCAGAAGCTCGCGCTGTCCCGCAATCCGCACGGCTCGGTCCAGGCCCTCTTCGAGGACTGCGCCACCGCCGCCGCCGACCGGCTGATCGCCGCGTACGGCGGGCCGGCGTGGGACGAGAAGGCGTTCCGGACGCTGTACGACAAGGTGCGCGCCGACCTGGTGGACCTGACCGTCCGCACGATCGACCAGGTGCAGCAGATCCTGGCCGCCTGGCAGGCCTGTGAGCGCCGGCTGAAGTCGACGAACAGCCTGACGCTGGTCGCCAACGTCACCGACGTACGGGAGCAGCTGGCCCGTCTCGTACCGCCCGGTTTCGTTACGGCCACCGGACTGCGTCGGCTGCCCGACCTGATGCGGTACCTCGTGGCGGCCGACCGGCGGCTCCAGCAGATGCCGACGGCCGTCCAGCGGGACACCACGCGGATGGCGAAGGTCCACGAGATGCAGGACGAGTACGCGTGGCTGCTCGAACAGCTCCCGCAGGGACGGCCGGTGGGGCAGGAGGTGCTGGACGTCCGCTGGATGATCGAGGAGCTGCGGGTCAGCTACTTCGCGCACGCGCTGGGCACGGCGTTCCCCGTCTCGGACAAGCGGATCGTGAAGGCGATCGACGCGCTCGCGCCCTGAGACAGGGGCTTCGCGCCCTCAAAACGGGGGTGGTGAGGCTGTGACGGCGTCACCACCAGGAGTGAAGTCGACCTGGGCCTCCCACCTCCTGTACAGTCTGGTTTCGCAGCAAGCCGCAAGGCAAGCGGCGAAAACCTGGTCCTGTGGAGCAGTTTGGAGTGCTCGCCACCCTGTCAAGGTGGAGGCCGCGGGTTCAAATCCCGTCAGGACCGCAGTGCCGAAAGCCCGGATCGTTTCGATCCGGGCTTTCGTGCGTCTTGACGGCGCCTTCCGCCGCGGGTACCCCGTAGGGACGAGGCTGTCCCTGTTTCCCTCGGCGAGGGGCGGCCGGGCCCACCGGGAGGTGGCTCACATGTCCGCGTCCACAGCACGACACGAGACCCGCGCACTGCTCCGCGCCCATCTGGCCGCCGCTTACGGCTACGGCCACCTCACCCGCCACTGCCCGGTCTGCCACCGGCTCCTGCGCCTCGCCATGGAGCCAGGCGACGGGGAGGGCGACCGGGAGCCCCGTGGCCCCGGGGCAGCCGCGGAGCCTCCGTACGGGCCGCAGGAGCCCCGGGAGCGCGCCGCGAGCCCGTCGGCGGCCGAGGACGCCCCCGCCGAGTCGGCCGGGGACGAGGACGAAAGACCCTCCGCTCCATGACCATCGGCCGGATGATTCCGCGTCCGGACAGTGGCAGGCTCGTAGTTGGCAAGCATCAGGCAGTGTGACGGGTGTCACCGAAAGAGTTTTCAGACCGGGGTACTTTACGCCTGTCCTACAACTGGCGAATTTAATATGTGCAATTGCACCACCCCGGCCGTTCGACCGGACCGTTCCGTCCGGGGCTGTCCCACCGAGTCCGGGACGCTCACCCACACTCCCGCACAGACCCGCTCACAGACCCACGAAGGGCGCCGGGACGGACGGCGGGCCCTGCGCAGCGCGGGCCGGTGGACGGCCCGGAAGCCGACCGACCACCCGGTTATCGTTCAGCCGTCCTCAGGCCCCTCACAGGGTGTACGAGGGGCGTACGCGGGCACGAGAGGCCCCGGAGGCGCGGCGCCGGCCCAGAGGCTCCAGGGCACAAAAAGATCGCGCTGGACCCGGCGGAGTCCAGCGCGATCAAAAACGACGTACCCGTACACAGGTATGACGCCCGTTGGGGCAGGCGTCCGTCGAGTGGAGCTATGTATGGGCGGCCTCGGGTTGGGGGACCTGGCGGCTGCCCGGTTGTGATGCCGTACTGCTGTTGAGCTGCGAAGCAGGGGTGTGTCAGGCCTCGCTGCGCTGCTGCGGAATACCCGCAAGCAGTGCGCGGACCTCTGCCTCGCGGTACCGGCGGTGTCCACCGAGCGTGCGGATGGACGTGAGCTTGCCAGCCTTGGCCCAACGGGTGACCGTCTTCGGGTCCACGCGGAACATCGTGGCAACCTCAGCCGGGGTCAGCAGCGGCTCGGCATCAGGGGTGCGAGCGGTCATGAGCGGCCTCCTCGGGAGAACCGAACCTTCTCGGTTCTTTCCTCTAAATTCTGCACCTTGACCCGCGTTGCCCGAAATGGCGGACGCGGGCCGAGTCGGTTATAGGACGAACGGCTTGTCCTCGGCACTACAACTACACCATCCGTCCAGCCGCGTCGGCCAAACCGATGGAATTGCCCTCCCAGGTGTTCATCAGCGACGGAAGCCGATGGACCATGCCATAGCGGACAGTCACACCACCGTGACGATCAGTCACAGAGCGATCAGGAGTCGTCAGACCCCCCATAGAGTGCAATGCTGAGCATTCCGCCCTTACTTGGACGGAAGGAGCCCTCCCCGGACTCCTTGTCCTATTTTGGCACGAGGAGTAGGGATAGGCGCAAGGGCCCCGTTAGTGCTATCCATCACGCTTGAGGCAAAGGCCCGGTTCGGGACGTAGGTCCTGGGCCGGGAGGCGTACTCTTCCGCCCCACCCACCACACGTGTCCCACGGGACGCGGGTTCACGGCCCGTCAGCTCTCTCCTCCTTCCCGCACTTCGCCCGGTCCGCCCGGCCTTCCGCCGGTCCGCCCGGCCTTCCGGTCCGTCCTGGATGAAGGATGCCCCGGTTCCGTCACGTTGATGCCGCTGTGGGTCTTTTCACGTCAATTGGTGAACTGGCGGTCCCGCACCGCCCGCCACCGTTCCGCGAGCCGCGCGTACGCCTCCCCGGCGCCCTCGCTGTCCCCGTTCCCCAGCGCCGCGAGCCCCTCCGCCACATCCGCGGCCGACCGGTCCCCGGCGAGCTGCCCGGCGGGAAGCGCGTGCACCAGGCCCCCGTAGTCCAGCTCCACGAGCGAGCGCGGATGGAACTCCTCCAGCCAGCGCCCCACGTCCACCAGCCCCTCGGTGAGGGGGCCGTCGGCGACGTTCTCCCGCAGCGTCCGCAGCCCCCGGGCCAGCCGGCGCCGGGCCTCCACCATCGGCGTCCGGTAGCGCAGCACCGGCTCCCCGCCCTCGCCGTCGGCCGCCGCGTACTCCCGCTCCTCGTCCCGGAAGAGGACGAACCACCGCACCGGGACCTGCCACACCGTCGTACGGATCCACGGCCGCGCGTCCGGGTTCCGGCGCTGCCAGCGCTCATGGTCCGCCCGCGCCTGACCCCGAACCACCCCGGGCAGCAGGGCGTCCAGCACGTTGGCCGGAAACATTCCCCCCTGCCCGCCCGTCCCCTCCAGCTCCTCCAGCGCGAGCCACCCCCGCAGCCGGGTCCGCCACGGGCAGACGCACACCACCCCGTCCAGCTCCGCCACGAACGCGTCGCCGCTCTCGTGCACGGGCACCCCGACCGGCGGGGTCGGCACCAAGTCGGCCAGCGAGCGGCGCAGTTCGTCCTGGGCGGTGGGCAGCACCGGGCGCTGCGCGTAACGGGCCCAGTGACTGCGCTCGGGCTCCGCGAAGGCGGCGAGCGGCTCGTACACCCGGAGGTAGGACGTGTAAGGGACGAGCACTGAAGACACCACCGACATGCAGCGCATCGTGCCACGCCGGTGCACCCCCTTGGGGTGATCCTCGGCACGGGGGCAGATCCGCGCCGCCGGAGGACTTACGCTCTTGCCCATCGGACCGGCCGTGCCGGTCGGTCCAGGGCTCTCCCCACCCCTAGGAGAGCCTTCCGCCGCTTCGTACTTGGGAGTCACCACAGTGACCGATGTGACTAACGGCGTCCTGCACACCCTGTTCCACTCGGATCAGGGGGGCCACGAGCAAGTCGTGATCTGCCAGGACCGTGCCACCGGCCTCAAGGCCGTCATCGCCCTCCACAACACCGCCCTCGGCCCCGGCCTCGGCGGTACCCGCTTCTACCCGTACGCGACCGAGGCCGAGGCCGTCGCCGACGCGCTGAACCTGTCGCGCGGGATGTCGTACAAGAACGCCCTGGCCGGGCTCGACCACGGTGGCGGCAAGGCCGTCATCATCGGCGACCCGGAGAAGATCAAGACCGAGGAACTCCTCCTGGCCTACGGCCGGTTCGTCGCCTCGCTCGGCGGCCGGTACGTCACCGCCTGCGATGTCGGCACCTACGTCGCCGACATGGACGTCGTCGCCCGGGAGTGCCGCTGGACCACCGGCCGCTCCCCCGAGAACGGCGGCGCCGGCGACTCCTCCGTCCTCACCGCCTTCGGCGTCTTCCAGGGCATGCGGGCCTCGGCCCAGCACCTGTGGGGCGACCCGACGCTGCGCGGCCGCAAGGTCGGTGTCGCCGGGGTCGGCAAGGTGGGCCACCACCTCGTCGAGCACCTGCTCGCCGACGGGGCCGAGGTCGTGATCACCGATGTCCGCGAGGAGTCGGTGCGCCGCATCACCGATCTGCACCCCGAGGTCACCGTGGTGGCCGACACCGAGACCCTGATCCGCACCGAGGGCCTCGACATCTACGCGCCCTGCGCGCTCGGCGGCGCCCTCAACGACGAGACCGTGCCGGTGCTCACGGCGAAGGTGGTCTGCGGCGCGGCCAACAACCAGCTGGCCCACCCGGGCGTCGAGAAGGACCTGGCCGACCGGTCGGTTCTCTACGCCCCCGACTACGTGGTCAACGCCGGTGGCGTGATCCAGGTCGCCGACGAGCTGCACGGGTTCGACTTCGACCGGTGCAAGGCGAAGGCCACGAAGATCTTCGACACCACGCTGGAAATATTCGCACGTGCGAAGGCAGACGGGATTCCGCCCGCCGCCGCGGCCGACCGGATCGCCGAACAGCGGATGGCCGAGGCGCGCGGCCGCTGACGCGCACACGTACGACCCGCGTACGACCCGTGTGCGGATACGCGTACGACCCGCAGGCCGGCGGGAGACAAGACTCACGCCGGTCGGCGGGTCGTGCGTACAGAAGAGGTTAAAATCGCAGTTGACCAGCGGGGACGGGGCTCCTCACTGGCCCTGCACCGGGGCGCAAGACGCGGGCGGCGTACCGTATGGCCACGGAAGCAGGTACCGTTAAAGCCCTACGGGCGCGGTCTCTCTGTCGAGAGTCCGTCCTGAAACATGAACGCGTGTCAAGACTCTGGGGCCGTCGAGCCCCGTCACCGAGGGGGTCGAGCCATGGGGCGCGGCCGGGCAAAGGCCAAGCAGACCAAGGTCGCCCGCCAGCTGAAGTACAGCAGCGGCGGGACGGACCTGTCGCGTCTGGCCAATGAGCTGGGCGCATCGCCTTCGAGTCAGCCACCGAACGCCGAGCCGTTCGAGGACGACGACGAGGAAGATGACCCGTACGCACAGTACGCGGATCGCTACAACCAGGACGATGACGAGGATCAGGACGACCAGTCCGGTCCGTCGTCACAGCGCCGCGGCGCTTGACCTCGCGCTGACACATCAACCCGGTCCGGACCTGCCCCGGGCCGGGTTCTGTGTGTCCTGATCCGGGTCCGGAGTCTTCGGTGTGCTGATCCGGGTCCGACGCCTTCGGTGTGCGCCGGGCGCGGAGCCCGGCGCACACCGCGACGTACGGTTCAGCGTGCGTAGCTGCCGGTCAGCTCGGCGCCCGTGGTGCGGTCACCGCGGTCGGTGATCTCACCGGCGACCCAGGAGTCGACACCGCGGTCGGCCAGGGTCGTCAGCGCGGCGTCCACCGAGTCGGCCGGGACGATCGCGATCATGCCGACGCCCATGTTCAGCGTCTTCTCCAGCTCCATCTGCTCGACCTGGCCGGCCTTGCCGACGAGGTCGAAGACCGCGCCCGGCGTCCAGGTGGAGCGGTCCACGGTGGCGTGCAGCCCGGCCGGGATGACCCGGGCCAGGTTGTTCGCCAGGCCGCCGCCGGTGACGTGGCTGAAGCCGTGCACCTCGGTCGTGCGGGTGAGCGCCAGGCAGTCCAGGGAGTAGATCCTGGTCGGCTCCAGGAGCTCCTCGCCGAGCGTCCGGCCGAACTCCTCGACCTCGCGGTCCAGCGTCCAGCCGGCCCGGTCGAAGACCACGTGGCGGACGAGCGAGTACCCGTTCGAGTGAAGTCCGGAGGACGCCATCGCGATGACGGCGTCACCCTTGCGGATACGGTCCGGGCCGAGCAGCCGGTCGGCCTCGACCACGCCCGTACCGGCGCCGGCGACGTCGAAGTCGTCCGGGCCGAGCAGACCCGGGTGTTCGGCCGTCTCACCGCCGACCAGGGCGCAGCCCGCGAGGACGCAGCCCTCGGCGATGCCCTTGACGATCGCCGCGACACGCTCGGGGTGCACCTTGCCGACGCAGATGTAGTCGGTCATGAAGAGCGGCTCGGCACCGCAGACGACGAGGTCGTCCACGACCATGCCGACGAGGTCGTGGCCGATGGTGTCGTACACGCCCATCTGACGCGCCAGGTCCACCTTCGTCCCGACACCGTCGGTGGCGGAGGCGAGGAGCGGACGCTCGTAGCGCTTGAGCGCCGAGGCGTCGAAGAGGCCGGCGAAGCCGCCGAGCCCGCCGAGGCCTGCGACCTCGGGGCGCTGCGTCTTCTTCACCCACTCCTTCATCAGCTCGACGGCACGGTCACCGGCTTCGATGTCGACGCCGGCCGCCGCGTAGGAGGCACCTGTTGTCTCAGACATGGCCTGGGATCTTTCGTGTGGAGATACGGGGCTGGTGGGAGGGGCGGCGGCGCGTCCGGGTCACGGACGGCGCAGCGCGTCGGCCGCGGCGGTGGCCGCGGGTCCTGCCGCCAGCTCGGTCTCCAGCAGCTGCTTGCCGAGCAGCTCCGGGTCCGGGAGGTCCATGGGGTACTCACCGTCGAAGCAGGCGCGGCACAGGTTGGGCTTGTCGATGGTCGTCGCCTCGATCATGGAGTCGATCGAGATGTACGAGAGGGAGTCGGCCCCCATCGAGGTGCAGATCTCGTCGACGGTCATGCCGTTGGCGATCAGCTCGGCGCGGGTGGCGAAGTCGATCCCGAAGAAGCAGGGCCACTTCACCGGCGGCGAGGAGATCCGGATGTGGATCTCGGCGGCTCCGGCCTCGCGGAGCATCCGGACCAGGGCGCGCTGGGTGTTGCCGCGGACGATCGAGTCGTCGACGACCACCAGGCGCTTGCCCTTGATAACTTCCTTCAGCGGGTTCAGCTTGAGCCGGATACCGAGCTGGCGGATGGTCTGCGAGGGCTGGATGAAGGTCCGGCCGACGTAGGCGTTCTTGACCAGTCCGGCGCCGAACGGAATCCCGCTGGCCTCCGCGTACCCAATCGCGGCGGGGGTGCCGGATTCCGGGGTCGCTATGACCAGATCCGCCTCGACGGGGGCTTCGGCGGCCAGGCGCCGGCCCATCTCCACCCGGGAGAGGTAGACGTTCCGGCCGGCGATGTCGGTGTCGGGAC
This sequence comes from Streptomyces cyaneofuscatus, assembly GCF_033109485.1. NCBI lineage: Bacteria > Bacillati > Actinomycetota > Actinomycetes > Kitasatosporales > Streptomycetaceae > Streptomyces > Streptomyces cyaneofuscatus. Next base: position 3,814,422 of record NZ_CP137002.1, read on the forward strand.
GGGCCAGGTAGACGTACTCGAAGACACAGCCCTTGGGCTTCGCTTCTGCGAAGCGGGAGGTGCGCAGGCCGTTCTCGTCGATGGCGATGAGCTCGCCCGGCTCGATCTCGCGTACGTAACTGGCGCCGCAGATGTCGAGTGCGGCGGACTCGGAGGCGACCACCCAGCCGCGCTCCAGGCGGCCGAGCACCAGCGGGCGGATGCCCTGCGGGTCACGGGCGGCGTAGAGGGTGTGCTCGTCCATGAAGACGAGCGAGAACGCGCCCTTGACGTCGGGGAGCACCTTGGCGGCGGCTTCCTCGATGGTCAGCGGCTTGTCGTTCTCGTCGCGCTGCCCGGCGAGCAGCGCGGTCACCAGGTCGGTGTCGTTGGTCGCGGCGACCTGGGTGGCGCGGCCGTCCTTGCGGGGGAGGTCGGCGACCATCTCCGCGAGCTGGGCCGTGTTGACCAGGTTCCCGTTGTGGCCGAGGGCGATCGAGCCGTGCGCGGTGGCACGGAACGTCGGCTGCGCGTTCTCCCACACCGAGGCACCGGTGGTGGAGTAGCGGGCATGACCGACCGCGATATGGCCCTGGAGGGAACCCAGAGACGTTTCGTCGAAGACCTGCGAGACCAGTCCCATGTCCTTGAAGACGAGGATCTGGGACCCGTTGCTCACTGCGATGCCCGCGGATTCCTGTCCGCGGTGCTGCAGGGCATACAGTCCGAAATAGGTGAGCTTGGCGACCTCTTCACCCGGAGCCCAGACACCGAAGACGCCACAAGCGTCCTGGGGGCCTTTCTCTCCGGGGAGCAGGTCGTGGTTGAGTCGTCCATCACCACGGGGCACGAAACCGAGTGTAGGCGAGATCGACCACTGGTCCGAATTGGGTACCGGTCGGCAAAGCAGGTACGGAACACGGGGAACGGTTCGACGGGACGCGGAGGTGACGCGGGGAACGGGTGATTCGCGGGGCTTCGGGTGGTCACGTTGCGTGATCGCCGGATGGGCGCCACGGACCCCGCCGAGCGGGTGCGGCGCTCACTGCCGGGCCCGGAGGCCGGTTACCGGCAGGTAGGGGCGGTGGGCGGGGACCCGGCGGCGGCCGTCCGGCCGTGGCGCTCGGTGAACCCGCCCCGAACCCGCCCCGGCCGTCGGCCGAACGCTCGTTTCGTGGTGAGCCTCACACCGAGGGGCCGGATTCAGCCGTGCTCCTGGGTGCCCTCGGTCGACGGTGTGCCCTCGGTCGACTGTGTGCCCTCGGTCGTCGTGGGGGTGGCCGTGGCGCCGATGCCCTTGCCGTCCTTCGACGTGACGGTGAGCGTGGAGCCCTTGATCGTGTACGTCGCCGGGCCGTCCAGGGCCGCGAGGACCGCGCGCTCCGTCTCCATCTCGGCCTCCGGGCACATCTTCCGGGTGCCGGCCGGCGGGCCGAAGGTGATCGTGGAGCCCTTGACCTCGGCCTTGCCGTGGAAGGAGTTGCAGCCGGAGTTGCCGTGCACGGTGCCGTCCTCGCCGAAGGTCAGGTGGGGCACCCGGTCCTTCGGGAGGCCGGCGGGCACGGAGGCCGCCGTCTCGCCGCTGAGCAGGGTGGTCACCGCCCACCGGGTGCCGGCCAGGGCGGCCGGCTTCTCCTCGCTGAGCGCGAAGGTGTCGCCGCCCTCGGTGGCGAGGGTCAGCTTCTCGCCGGAGAGCTTTGCGGTGACCTCGCCGTCCATCGCGGCGAGGGCGGCCTTCTCGGCCTTCTCGGTGGCCTCGTCGCACGCCATCTGCGTGGAGACGGGCTTGCCGAAGGTGATCCGGTCGCCCTTGACCTGGGCGTCCGCGCTGATGTGGTTGCACCCGAAGCCGGCCTTGGCCCGGCCCTTCGGGTCGAACTCCAGCCGGGAGCCCTCCGGGACCTCGGTCTTCTTCCCGTCGACGGTGAGGGAGTCGACGCTCCACGCCACACCCGTGACGGGCACATCGCTCTGCACGGTGTCGCTGCCGTCCCCGCCGTCGCCGCCGGAGCCGGAACCCGGCTCCGTACCGCAGGCGGCGAGGGTGAGGAGGGCCAGGACGCTGACGCTGACTGCCATACGTTGTGTGCGCATGGCGATGTGACGGGACGGGCCCCCGATCCGGTTCCGTCGCCTCCAGTTCCGTCGCTTGCGCTACGAGGCGGCTCAGCCCATCAGGGGTAGCAGCTCCGCCAGATCGGCGCGCTCGCCGCTCGCGCTGACCTCGGCGTCCGCCAGGGCCCGCGCCCACTCCGTACGCCCGGTGGCGAGCCGGATCCAGGTCAGGGCGCCGGTCTCCACGACGTTGGGCGGGGTGCCCCGGGTGTGCTTGGGGCCGCCGATGCACTGGACCACCGCGAACGGCGGGACGCGCACCTCGACCGAACCGCCGGGCGCCCGGTCGGCGAGGGTGTCCGCCAGCAGCCGGACGCAGGCCGCCAGCGCCTGCCGGTCGTACGGGATCTCCAGGCCGAGCGCCTCGTTCAGGTCGTCCGTGTGGACGGTCAGCTCGACGGTCCGGGTGACCAGGAAGTCGGCCAGCCGCATGGACCCGACCCGGGTGGTCAGCAGCCGGTCCCCCGTGCCGGAGGCCGGGACGTCCGCGAGGAAACCCGCCTCCACCTCCGCGTACAGCGCCGCGAGATCGGGGCGCCCGGTCGCCAGGTCCTCGACGTCCTCGTCGATCCGGGCGGCGTACGCGGAAGTGGCGGGCGGCCACTGGAGGAGGGTGAGCCCGGGCTTCGGTCCGGGCGGCTCCGGCAGGGCCAGGGCCCGGCTCACCCCGCCCAGGACCATCGCCACATGCGCGGCGAGCTCGCGCACCGTCCAGTCGCCGAGCCGGGTCGGCTGGGCGAGCTGCTCGGGCGTCAACGCGGCGACGGCGTCGCGGACATGGGCGAACTGGGCGAGAACCGCGGTCCGGGTCCTGAAGTGGTCGTAGGCGCGCGGGCGCTTCTTGGCCGGGGGCATGGGGGCGAGACTAACCGGCCGCACCGACATCGGTGCCGACGGTGAACGTCTCCCCGTTCGCGGGTACTCCGACGCCCCGCCAGGTGAACGGGACACCCCGGGCGTCATCGGGGTCGGGGCCGTCCATCAGGTGGAAGTGGAGGTGGGGCTCGGTGGTGTTGCCGGAGTTGCCCACGCGCCCGATCTCCTGGCCGGCGCGGACCCGGTCACCGGCAGCCACCTTCAGCGAGCCGCGCCGGACGTGGGCGTAGGCCGCGTACGTACCGCCGCCGAGGTCCAGGATCACGTGGTTTCCGAGGACGCGGTGCACGCCGAGGACCGAGCGGACGCTGCCCTCGATGACCATCAGATAGGCGAGGGCGGGCAGCGAGGTGCGGCTGAAGTGGTCCCGCTGTCCGTCGCTCGCCCGGACGACCGTCGCGTCGGCCACCGCGAGCAGCGGGGCGCCGAAGGCCGGGAAGGCGCGGTTGCGGCGGAAGAGCGGCCACACCCAGCGGAATGGCGGCCGGGCGGGGGGCTCCCCATCCCCAACCTCGGGCTCGGCCACGATGTCGATCGCGTACGCCTGCCCGTACACGTGTACCCCGTGGCTCGGGACCTTGTCGGCCGGGCTGTTGAGGGCCGTCCAGCGGCCGGTCACCGGCGGGGCGACCTCGACCGGGTCACGCGGCTCGCCCCGGGGCGCTCCGGCCCCGGCCTGGAGCGCGAGCACCGCCATCAGGAGGAAGAAGGCCAGCGCCGCCGGCAGCACCGTGGTCACCCAGCCCGGGCCGGGCAGGTCCACGAAGAACTCGGCGACCACCAGCGCGATCAGCACCATCCAGGCGATCCGGTGGGCCTTCTCCACAACAGTGCGGACGGACATGTCTCCCCCATGGCGTCGTGTCGGTCGTTCATGGCGTCGTGTCGGTCTCTGCGGTCAGGGCCGCGCCGCCGTCAGCACCACCAGCAGCGGCACGACCCGGGCGGGCGGCACCTCGTACCTGCCTCGTCCGGCCGCGTGCAGCCAGCCCGCGCCGGTCAGTTGGCGCAGGTGGTGGTAGATCTGGCCGGTGGTGCCGGCCCCGTCGAGCGCGGCCAGTTCGGCGGCCGTCCTCAGGCCGCCGAGGATCTCGCGGAGCAGGCGCAGCCGGACCGGGTGGCCCAGCGCGGCGAACGACTCGGCGGCGTCCGCCCAGTCCCCGTCGAACAGGGCCTCGGTGAAGGCGCCGTACTGCCACCCGTACTGCTCACCGGTGGGCAGCCGGACCGAGCCCGTGTAGAGCACTCCCCCGTCGGCCCCGGCCTCCCCGGCGTCGGCGAGCTGCTGTTTCAGCCCTTCCAGCGCCCAGAAGTCGCCGTCTCCCAGGCGGGGAGACGCGGACTCCGGGTCCTGCCGCTCCAGTGCCGTGAGCCGCCTCTCCAGCTCGGCGACACGCTGCTCCAGCTCCATGACACCAACCTTACGTAATTACGTAATTTGCATCAAGAGGTCCGTCAAGGGGGTTCGGGGGAAGGCCGAAGCCCCCGCCCGGACGGCCCGGGCGGGGGCTTCGCAGACGCCGGTCGGCGCGCGGCTCAGGCGAGCAGCGCCGGGATCGTCGCCTCGTGCGCCGTACGGAGCTCGCTCAGCGGGATGGCGAACTCGCCCTGGAGCTCGATCTCCTCGCCGTCCACGACACCGATCCGGGCGACGGGCAGACCCCGTGCGCCGCACATGTCGTTGAAGCGGAGCTCCTCGCTGCGCGGGATCGAGACGACCGCGCGCCCCGCCGACTCGGAGAAGAGGAACGTGAACGCGTCCAGGCCGTCCGGCACGACCAGCCGGGCACCCTTCCCGCCGCGCAGGCAGGACTCGGTGACCGCCTGGATCAGGCCGCCGTCGCTCAGGTCGTGCGCGGCGTCGATCATGCCGTCGCGCGAGGCGGAGATGAGGATCTCCGCGAGCAGCTTCTCGCGGCCGAGGTCCACCTTGGGCGGCAGGCCGCCGAGGTGGTTGTGGACGACCTCGGACCAGGCCGAGCCGCCGAACTCCTCGGCCGTGTCGCCCAGCAGGTAGAGGAGCTGGCCCTCTTCCGCGAAGGCGACCGGCGTACGCCGGTTCACGTCGTCGATCACACCGAGCACGGCCACGACCGGCGTCGGGTGGATCGCCGTCTCACCGGTCTGGTTGTAGAGCGAGACGTTGCCGCCGGTGACCGGGGTGCCCAGCTCCAGGCAGCCGTCCGCGAGACCACGGGTGGCCTCGGCGAACTGCCACATGACGTCCGGGTCCTCGGGGGAGCCGAAGTTGAGGCAGTCCGAGATGGCGAGCGGCTTGGCGCCGGAGGCGGCGACGTTGCGGTACGACTCCGCCAGCGCGAGCTGCGCGCCGGTGTACGGGTCGAGCTTGGCGTACCGGCCGTTGCCGTCGGTCGCCATCGCCACGCCCAGGTTCGACTCGGCGTCGATGCGGACCATGCCCGCGTCCTCGGGCATCGCCAGCACGGTGTTGCCCTGCACAAAGCGGTCGTACTGGTCGGTGATCCACGCCTTGGAGGCCTGGTTCGGGGAGGCGACCAGCTTGAGGACCTGGTCCTTCAGCTCGGCGCCGTTCTGCGGCCGGGGCAGCTTGCCCGCGTCGTCCGCCTGGAGCGCGTCCTGCCAGGACGGGCGGGCGAACGGGCGGTGGTAGACCGGGCCGTCGTGGGCGACCGAGCGCGGGGGTACGTCCACGATCTGCTCGCCGTGCCAGAAGATCTCCAGCTGCGAGCCGTCGGTCACCTCACCGATGACGGTGGCGATGACGTCCCACTTCTCGCAGATCCCCAGGAAGCGGTCCACGTGCTGCGGCTCGACGATCGCGCACATGCGCTCCTGCGACTCGCTCATGAGGATTTCCTCGGGCGAGAGGGAGGAGTCGCGCAGCGGCACGGTGTCCAGCTCGACGCGCATGCCACCGGAACCGGCGGAGGCCAGCTCGCTGGTGGCGCAGGAGAGCCCGGCGCCGCCGAGGTCCTGGATGCCCGCGACGAGCTTCTCCTTGAAGATCTCCAGGGTGCACTCGATGAGGAGCTTCTCCTGGAACGGGTCACCGACCTGGACCGCCGGACGCTTGGCGGGGCCGGTGGACTCGAAGGTCTCGCTCGCCAGCACCGAGACGCCGCCGATGCCGTCGCCGCCGGTACGGGCGCCGTACAGGATGACCTTGTTGCCGGGGCCGGAGGCCTGCGCGAGGTGGATGTCCTCGTGCTTCATCACGCCGATGCAGCCGGCGTTGACCAGCGGGTTGCCCTGGTAGCAGGCGTCGAAGACGACCTCGCCGCCGATGTTGGGCAGGCCCAGGCAGTTGCCGTAGCCGCCGATGCCCGCGACGACGCCCGGCAGGACGCGCTTGGTGTCGGGGTGGTCGGCCGCGCCGAAGCGCAGCGGGTCGACGACCGCGATCGGGCGGGCGCCCATGGCGAGGATGTCGCGGACGATGCCGCCGATGCCGGTGGCCGCGCCCTGGTAGGGCTCGATGTACGAGGGGTGGTTGTGCGACTCGACCTTGAAGGTGACCGCGTACCCCTGGCCGACATCGACGACGCCGGCGTTCTCCCCGATGCCGACGAGCATCGCGTCGTTGGCGGGGACCTTCTCGCCGAACTGCTTGAGGTGGACCTTGCTGCTCTTGTACGAGCAGTGCTCCGACCACATCACCGAGTACATGGCGAGTTCGGCGCCGGTGGGACGGCGGCCCAAGATCTCGCGGATCCGGGCGTACTCGTCCTCCTTGAGGCCGAGCTCCTTCCAGGGCTGCTCGGCGTCCGGGGTCTCGGCCGCGTGCTTGACCGTATCCAGGCTCATGCGTTGACCAGCTTCTTGATGATCGAGGTGAAGAAACCGAGGCCGTCGGTGCGGCCGGTGCCGATGAGCGGCTCGACGGCGTGCTCCGGGTGCGGCATCAGGCCGACGATGTTGCCCGCGGCGTTGGTGATGCCCGCGATGTCGCGGAGCGAGCCGTTGGGGTTGCCGTCCAGGTAGCGGAAGGCGACGCGGCCCTCGGCCTCCAGCTCGTCGAGCGTGTGCTCGTCCGCGGTGTACCGGCCGTCCATGTTCTTGAGCGGGACCTTGATCTCCTGGCCGGCGCTGTAGTCCGAGGTCCAGGCGGTCTCCGCGTTCTCCACCCGCAGGCTCTGGTCGCGGCAGATGAAGTGCAGGTGGTTGTTGCGCAGCATCGCGCCGGGCAGCAGGTGCGCCTCGGTCAGGATCTGGAAGCCGTTGCAGATACCGAGGACCGGCATACCGGCCTTGGCCTGTTCGATGAGCGGCTCCATCACCGGCGAGAAGCGCGAGATCGCGCCGGCCCGGAGGTAGTCCCCGTAGGAGAAGCCGCCGGCCAGGACGACCGCGTCGACCTGGTGCAGGTCCTTGTCGCGGTGCCACAGCGATACGGGCTCCGCGCCCGCGATGCGGACGGCGCGCAGGGCGTCCTGATCGTCGAGGGTGCCGGGAAAAGTGACGACGCCGATACGGGTGGTCACTTCTCCTCCTCCACCTTCACGACGAAGTCCTCGATGACGGTGTTGGCGAGGAAGGTCTCGGCCATCTCGTTAATACGGGCGAGGGCGGCGTCGTCCACCGGCCCCTCGACCTCCAGCTCGAAACGCTTTCCCTGACGAACGTCCGCGATTCCCTCAAAGCCGAGACGGGGCAGCGCACGCTGCACCGCCTGTCCCTGCGGGTCGAGGATCTCCGGCTTGAGCATGACGTCGACTACGACGCGTGCCACTGGCACTCCCGGTGTGGTGGTGTGGTGCGGCTGTCTCTCCGGGGGGTTCCCCAGACCCCCGCGGGTCCACTCAGCGTACCTGGCCGAAAATTCTACGCGGGTAGATATCGGACGGAACGGACGCGGCGGCAAGAGGGCGGGGGCTCGGCGCAGATCACGCCGGGATATCGGCCGCGACAACGTGCGGGAAAAGTCCTGGGAAAAAATCATGCGCCGGATTGCGCACGGACACGCGGATGTAATTGGCTGGGCTTCACAATGCGGTACCTACCGCTGTACAAATGATTACCGGGGAAAGCAGCATTGCCCCGGGAACACCGGAACAGTCGACTCCAGTCGATCCGTATCCGCCTAACAGCCGGAAGGCCGGCCCATCGGCGCACGCCCGACGCGCCGACGCCGTAGGAAAGGACCGATATCCGTGGCCCAGCGCGTAGTGGTTACGCTCTCCGACGACATCGACGGGGGAACAGCGGCGGAAACGGTCACCTTCGCCCTGGACGGGAAGACGTACGAGATCGACCTCAATCCCGCCAACGCGAAGAAACTGCGGAAGGCTCTGGCCCCTTACGTGGCGGCCGGCCGAAAGCAGACAAATGCCGGTAAGCACGGCAGGACCCCCGCGTCGTACCACCACACCTCCCTCGCCCCGGACCCCGCGGCCGTCCGCGCCTGGGCCCGCTCGCACCGGATGGAGGTGCCGGCCCGCGGCCGGATCCCGAAGAAGGTCTACGAGGCGTTCAACGCGGCGGGCTGAGCCGGGGCGCCTCCTGGGGCGCGGCCCGGGGACGCACCCTGGCGGCGCGGGCGTCCGTCCGGCGTGCGGCGGACGCTCCGTCAGGCGGGGTGCGGGCAGGGTGCGCAGGAGCGGGACGGGGGTGCGGACGGCCGCCTTCCGCCCCCTCCGGCGAGACCCGCCGGGAGCCGACTTGCGCGACACCCCCGCAGGTCGGCTAGAGTCTGGAGCACGCCGAGGGGCGAGGCCGAAAGGCCGGAACCCCGAGCCGCGTGCGGGTGTAGTTCAGTAGTAGAACATCCCCCTTCCAGGGGGAAGGCGCAGTGTGCAATTCCTGTCACCCGCTCTGCACGACTCTTCAGACCACTCCGTTGGATCAGGTAGAGTAGTGCTCGCTCCACCGGTGAAAGCCGAGTGGGTGCACTGCGGACGTAGCTCAGTTGGTAGAGCGCAACCTTGCCAAGGTTGAGGTCGCCAGTTCGAACCTGGTCGTCCGCTCAGCAGATACAAAGGCCCTGATCGATTTCGATCAGGGCCTTTGTCGTTCGTCCGGCTTCCGCTCACCACTGCTCATGACGTTTGTCATGAGCAGTGGTGACAGCGCGCACTGCTCGCGGGCCCGCTCCGGCGGAAAACTCGAAGCATGACCAGCGACGACTTTCTCAGCGACCGAACGACAGGTGGCACGGCAGACGCGGAGACGGTGATCGCGGCGGACGGGGTCCACCGCAGCTACAAGGACGGCTTCGAGGCCGTTTCCGGGGTCTCCTTCTCCGTGGCCCGCGGCGAGCTGTTCGCCCTGCTCGGGACGAACGGCGCGGGCAAGACCTCCACCGTGGAGCTCCTCGAAGGGCTGGCGCTCCCGACCGCCGGGACCATCAAGGTCCTCGGCCACGACCCGTACCGCGAACGCGCCGCCGTCCGGCCCCGGACCGGGGTGATGCTCCAGGAGGGCGGCTTCCCCTCCGATCTCACGGTGCTGGAGACCGCGCGGATGTGGTCGGCGTGCACCACCGGCGCCCGCCCCGCCGCCGAGGCCCTGGAGATGGTCGGCCTCACGAGCCGGACGGGGGTGCGGGTCAAGCAGCTGTCCGGCGGGGAGAAGCGGCGCCTGGACCTGGCGCTGGCCCTGACCTCGCGGCCCGAGGTGCTCTTCCTGGACGAGCCGACGACGGGGCTGGACGCGGAGGGGCGGCGCGACACCTGGGACCTGATCCGGGCGCTCCGGGACGGCGGCACGACCGTACTGCTGACCACGCACTACCTGGAGGAGGCCGAGGCGCTCGCGGACCGGCTGGCGATCATGCACCAGGGGCAGATCGTGACGGCCGGGACGACCGCCGAGGTCACCGCGTCGCAGCCCGCCAGGATCCGGTTCACGCTGCCCGACGGCGTACCGGCAGGGCACCTTCCGCTCTCGCTGCGGGCGGCGGCGGAGGGGCAGCGCATCGAGATCCGTACCTCCGGACTCCAGGAGTCGCTGCACGAACTCCTCGGCTGGGCACGGGAGTCGGGCGTGCAGCTGCTCGGTCTTGACGCCCGTTCCGCCTCCCTGGAGGAGGCGTTCCTCCAGATCGCGAACACCCAGCTCCGCTCCCGCGCCGACGACCCGCGCCGGGCGGGGACCAAGCCCACGGACGACACGAAGAAGAAGGTGGCGGCATGACGACCACGACCGTCCTCACCGGCCCCCGCAAGTCCCCCTCGAAGGCCTCCGCGTCCGCACGGCGGCTCACCGCACTCGCCCGCGCCGAGCTGATCCTGCTGCTCCGCAACCGGTCCGCGATCTTCGTCGCGCTGGTGCTGCCGGTCGTGATGATCTTCTCGATCCGGGCCTCGCTCCAGCAGATCGACCTCGCCAGCACCGGCCTCTCCATCGCGGGCGCCGCCCTCACCGGCGGTATCGGCATCGTGCTGGTCCAGGTCGTCTACATGACCCTCGTCACCGGGTACGTCACCCGGCGCGAGGAGCTCGTCCTCAAGCGGCTGCGCACCGGCGAGGTCACCGACCGCGAGATCCTGGCCGCCAACGCGCTGCCCGCCGTCGCGCTGGCGCTCCTCCAGGTCGTGCTGCTGGTCGCGGCCGGCGCGGTCGCCTTCGACCTGAGCGCGCCGAAGCGGCCCGAGATCTTCCTCGCGGGGCTGCTGGTGGGTCTCGTGATGATGTCCGGCCTGGCCGCCGCGACCTCCGCGGTGACCCGGACGGTCCAGACCTCGCAGCTCACCACGTTGCCGCTGTTCTTCGTCTCGCTCTTCGCCTCCGGGATCTTCGTCCCGCTGGAGATCTTCCCGGACGGCCTGGCCTCGGTCTTCGAGCTGCTGCCGCTGACCGGCGTGATGACCCTCGTCCGGCACGGCTGGCTCGGCGGTGTGGAGGGCGGCGACCTGCTCACGGCCACCGTGGCGGCGCTGGCCTGGACCGCGTTCGCGGTGTTTGCTGTGCAGCGGTGGTTCCGCTGGGACCCGCGGGGCTGAACGCGGCGGTGCGCCACGGGGACGACATGAAGGAGCTGGACGAGGTGATCGGGCGAGTACGGGGCTGGCGGCGCGGCTGGACGGAGCGGACCAAGCTCCAGCGCATCGACCTCTACACCCGCCTCACGCTCTGCGCGCTCCCCTGGGTCTTCCTCGTGACCTGGGGCCTGCTCCCGCTCGGCAAGGCCTTCGGCCAGGGCCCGCTGCCGGTGTCCCTGGCGGCGGCTTTCCTCGCGGTGAACGCCGCCCAGTGCGTGCTGAGCAACCGGAACGTGGACCCCGCCTTCGCTCACTACCGGGGCGTGGAGCCGTTCCCGCTGCGGCGGCTGCGGCTCCCCGCCGTGCTGCTGGCGGTGCTGACCGGCCTGCTGGTGGCCCTCGCGGCGGTGGGCGGGGTCGAGGACGCGGGGCTGAGCCTGCTGGTGCTGGACCTGCCCCTGGCGTTCGTGACGCCGTACGTGCTCCTCGTCCCGGTCCGGACGTACCTGCTCCGCTGCGCGGCCTGCGCGGTGGCGGTGGTGGCGCTGCTGGCGGCCGTCGGGGTGCCCGGCCGCACGCTGTTCGGGTCGGCCGTCTCGCTGCTCGTCGGCACCGTGCTGGTGCTCGTCTCGACCCGGCCGAGCGCCTGGAGCCTGTCCGTGATGTGGCAGGCGGAGGAGGCCCGGGACATGCAGGCGCGGCTGGCGGTGGCGGAGGAGCGGCTGCGGTTCGGCCGGGACATGCACGACGTGCTGGGCCGGAACCTGGCGGTGATCGCGCTGAAGAGCGAGCTGGCCGTGGAGCTGGCCCAGCGCGGGAACGCGACGGCCGTGGACCAGATGGTCGAGGTGCAGCGGATCGCCCGCGCCTCGCAGCAGGAGGTACGTGATGTCGTACGGGGCTACCGCGAGGCCGACCTGCCCACCGAACTGCTCGGCGCCAGGGGCGTGCTGGAGGCCGCCGGGATCACCTGCACCGTCGAGGGCGCCGATGGCCCGGCGGGCATCGGGGCACCCCCGGCCGTCCAGGCGGCCCTCGGCTGGGTGGTCCGTGAGGCGGCGACCAACGTCCTGCGCCACGGTGATCCGCGGGTGTGCGTGATCCGGCTCCGGACGGTGGCGGGTTCGGTGGTCCTGGAGGTCGAGAACGACGGGGTGGCCGAGGACGACCGGGTGGCCGGGAACGGCGGGGCGGGGGCGGCCCTCGCCGGGGAGGGCGGCTCGGGTCTCGCCGGGCTGCGGGAGCGGCTCGCGGCCCTCGGCGGGTCGCTGGAGGCCGGGGCGGCCGGGGACGGCCTGTTCCGGGTCACGGCGACGGTCCCGCTGACGGCCCCCCGTAACCGCTCCGACGCCGCTTCTTCGGACGAACGATGACCACCGAGGGGAACATGACCACCGAAGACTCCGAAGGCCTTGAAGGTCGGCCCCTGCGGGTCCTGCTCGCCGACGACGAGCACCTGATCCGGGGCGCCCTGGCCGCGCTGCTCGCCCTGGAGGACGACCTCGTGGTGGTCGCGGAGGCGGCGAGCGGCCCCGAGGCGCTCGCGATGGCCCTCGCGCACCGGCCCGATGTCGCCGTCCTCGACCTCCAGATGCCGGGCGCGGACGGTGTGAAGGTCGCCACATCGCTCCGCAGCGAACTGCCCGGCTGCCGCACCATGATCGTGACCAGTCACGGCCGCCCCGGGCACCTCAAGCGGGCGCTGGCCGCCGGCGTACGCGGGTTCGTGCCGAAGACCGTCAGCGCGCGGCGGCTCGCCGAGATCATCCGTACCGTCCACGCCGGAAACCGTTACGTCGACCCGGAGTTGGCGGCCGACGCGATCTCCGCCGGGGACTCCCCGCTGACCGCCCGGGAGGCCGAGGTGCTCGAACTGGCGGCGGACGGGGCACCGGTCGCGGAGATCGCGGAGCGGGCCTCGCTCTCGCAGGGGACGGTCCGCAACTACCTCTCCTCGGCCGCCTCCAAGATCGGTGCGGAGAACCGGCACACGGCGGTGCGTCTCGCCCGCGAGCGGGGTTGGGTATAGTGAGCATCGCGCTTCGGCGCAACGCGGACGTAGCTCAGTTGGTAGAGCGCAACCTTGCCAAGGTTGAGGTCGCCAGTTCGAACCTGGTCGTCCGCTCCAGATGATCAGAAGGCCCCGGTCGATACCGACCGGGGCCTTCTGCGTACCTGCTACTGCATCTCTCCTACGACCAGTTGGAGCCGGTCAGGACCTCGTACGCCTCGATGTACTTGGCGCGGGTCGCGTCCACGATCTTCTGCGGCAGCGCCGGCGGCGGCTGCTCGCTCGCGCGGTCCCAGCCGGAGGCCGGCGAGGTCAGCCAGTCCCGGACGAACTGCTTGTCGTAGGACGGCTGCGCGCTCCCCGGCTTCCAGGTGGCGGCGGGCCAGAAGCGCGAGGAGTCCGGCGTCAGCACCTCGTCGGCGATGATCAGCCGCTCGCCGCCGTCCTCGGTGGACTCGAAGCCGAACTCGAACTTGGTGTCGGCCAGGATGATCCCGCGCTGGTGCGCGATGTCCCGGGCCCGGCGGTAGACGTCGAGCGTCGTCCGCCGCAGCTCGGCGGCGGTCTCCACGCCGACCTCGCGGGCGATCTCCTCGTAGCTGACGTTCTCGTCGTGGTCGCCGACGGCCGCCTTCGTGGCCGGGGTGAAGATCGGGCCGGGCAGCTCGGAGCCGTCGACCAGGCCCTCGGGGAGGCCGATGCCGCACACCGTACGGGAGGCGTTGTACTCGGTGAGCCCGGAGCCCGTCAGATAGCCGCGGGCCACGCACTCGACCTGGACCATCCGCAGGGACTTGCAGATGAGGGTGCGGCCCTCCCAGTCCGCCGGAGCGCCGGGGGGCAGCTCGGTGGAGAGGACGTGGTTGGGCACCAGGTCGGCGAGCTGGTCGAACCACCAGAGCGAGAGCTTGGTGAGGACGCGGCCCTTGTCGGGGATCTCGGTCGGCAGGACCCAGTCGTACGCGGAGATACGGTCGCTGGCGACCATGACGAGGTCGCCCGCCTCGTTCCGGTACAGGTCACGCACCTTGCCGGTGTGCAGGTGGGTGAGGCCCGGAACCTGTACGGGCTCGGGCTTTTCTACAAAACCGGACACGGTGCCTCCGCGTAGATTGATCCAGGAGCGGTTCCGATTGTCCCGTATCCGCGGCCCGGTCTTCGCCCGGGGCCCGGCCTGATGTCCCTCGCGGTGTACGGGCCCTGGGTCGATCCCTCTTGCAGATGCGGTCAGTCGCGCTTGCAGATCCGGTCGAGGAGGTTGGCCGTGGCCCGCTGGATCCGGGGGTCCGTGTGCCCGGGGCGGTCCAGGGCCGGGGACCAGGCGAAGGTGCCGGAGGCGAAGACGAGCGCGCCGGAGGGGGCCTGGTAGAGCGAGGTCTCCTGGTGGCGGACGGCGCCCTCGGAGTCCTGGTACGGGGAGTGGGCGAGCAGGATGCGGTTGTCGTGCTCCGGCAGGCTCGTACGGGGGAAGTAGCGGTCGGCCTCACCGGCGACCAGGCCCGGGACCTCGTCGCCGTCGGCCGCGCCCGTGGCGTCCCAGAGCCAGTGCTCGGCGTTGCGCACGACCAGCGGGCGGGGCTCGGGCACCCGGCCCGCGTACTGGATGCCCAGGAGCTGCTGCTCGGGCCGGTCCACCTCGCGCCAGAGCGCGGACTTTCCGGGCCCCCGGCGCTTGCGACAGGTCAGCAGGCGGTCGGGGATGCCGGAGGCGGAGGGGGCGAGGCCCACCTGCCAGTACATGGTGTTGGCGGAGAGGAAGACCAGCGAGGTGCCGCAGTCGCGGGCGCGCTCGGCGGCCCGGCGCATGGGCGTCGACCAGTACTCGTCGTGGCCGGGGAAGACCAGGCCCCGGTAGCGGCTGGGGTCGATGCGGCCCGCGTGCAGGTCGCGGGCGTCGGCGTAGGCGAGGTCGTAGCCGTATCTCTCGGCCCAGCGGATGAAGTCGTACGCGTGCCCGACGTGCAGCGGGAGCCCCGCCCCGGCGTACGGGCGGTCGAAGGAGATCGTGACGGCGGCGTCCTCCTCGCCGAGCAGCCGCCCCCGCTCGTCCCACGCGTGGTAGAGGCTGGCGCCGGTGCGGCCGTCCTCCGGATAGAGGTTGTACGCCTGCCAGGTGATGTCCGGGAGCAGGAGCAGCAGGTCGGCGGGGTGGTCGTGGCGGACGGTGAACGGGATGTGCGAGCGGTACCCGTCGGCGGTGGTCAGGACGGCCACGTACGCGCCGACCGACCAGTAGCTCGGGATCTGGAGCCGCCAGGACATCCACCAGTGGTGGCAGGAGACGGTCCGGTCGGCGGCCAGCGGCGGCGGCTGGACGATGCCGGAGAGGCGCGGGCTCGTGGTGATCTTGGCCGCGCCGTCGCCGCCGTAATGACCGATCCGGTAGACGTCCACGGAGAACTGCTGGGGCGGGTCCACGGTGATGTGGAAGTCGATGGCCTCGCCGGGGGCCGCCGCTCCGGGCGAGACGAAGCCCTTGATCTGCCGGTGGACGTCGTCGGCGGTGCGGGTGCCGCCGCCGGTGGAGCGGGCGAGGTCGGCGTACCAGGGGACGACCTGGCCGGTGTCGTCGAAGTAGTTCTCACTGCCGCGCAGCCAGGGCAGCGGGCCCTGCCCGAAGGGGTCGCTCACCGCATGCGCGAGGGCGCCCGACTCCCACCGGCGAATCTGCTCCGCCCCCATGCCGCGCCCCTCCCTCAGATCCCCCGGACAACTCCGGCGCGCACGATGTCAGCGCCGGTCCCCAGCACATCACATAACGCACGCACTCCGTCACCCTTCGTCGCTAATTGACGTGAACGGAACCACCCCTTCCGGCTCGTGCATGTCCTGTCTTCAGGTCTTCAGGGTCACACCAGCCGTACGGGCTTGTCGGAGCGGACGCCCACCTCGGCCAGCCAGGACCGCAGCGGGTCCGGGTCGCCGTCCTCGACCAGGCTGAGGACCGGCACCGCGAGGTCCGCCCGGCGCTCGCCGTCGACGAGCAGCGCGGGACCGTCCAGCCAGTCGAGGCCGGGGGCCGCTCCCGCCGTGTCCACGGCCGCGCAGCAGACCATGGCGGCGACGTGGTCGGCGAGCAGCTCCGTGCCCGTACGCGGCGGCTGAAGCGGGAAGAGGGGGAGCGGGTCGGGACCCCAGAGGTCGAGGGTGTCGGCGCCGGCGGCGGATGCCGTCTGCTGGGCCGGTCCTGGCGCCGGGGCCTGGGCGTCGTCGCGGGCGACCGCCGCCCCGATGCCCGCCGCGAGCTCCTCCCCGGGCCCGCCGGGTCCGCCGGGACCGGCCAGGTGCTCCATGACGCGGGCCAGGGTGGGCACCGCCGGATCGGCCACGGAGGCCGGGGGGACGCCCATGGCGTCGAGCACCCGGTGCAGCCGGGCCGCCTCCGTACGCCACTTCCGGTCGACGACCTCGTCCGGATACTGCTGCCAGTCCACCGGCGCCCAGTCCGGACCGCTCTCCGCCGGGCCGCCGTGGAAGAGGCGGGCGGCGAGGAGGGAGGTGGCCTCGTCGGCGATGCCGGGCTCCTCCAGCAGGTCGCAGGCCGGGCGTTCGCCGAGGCGCGAGGTGAAGCCGTCGGCCAGCCGGTCCCGGCGGGAGAGCTCGGTGAGGGCGGAGACCACTCCGGCGTCCAGCCGGGAGGGCCAGCGGCCCATCCGCCAGGCGGGCAGCGCGACCCGGGTCAGCAGCCGGTCCCAGCCCGCGTAGGCGAGGCCGACCTGCTCCTGGGCGGCGATGCGGAGGGCGTAGTCGACGCCCTGGGCGCGCATGGAGGCCGTGGCCGCCACGCACCGCTCCATCTCGGCGGCGTGCTCCCGGCAGGCGCGCAGCAGCAGCCGGGCGACCCAGCCGGTGAAGGCGGCGGGGACGGCGCGGAGGGCGCCCCGGCCGGGGGCGGCTCCGTCGGCCACGGCGGCGTCCAGACCGCGGACGAAGCGCCGGGCGGCGGCTATGTCGGGGTGCGCGGACGAGTCGGTGCCCGCCACGACGGGGGCGAGGACGGCGCGGAGCTCGGCGACCCGCATCCACCACAGGAAGGGGGAGCCGATGACCAGGACGGGGGCGGTGTTCCTGGCCTCCCGCCCGGCTCCTCCCCGGTGGGCGCGGTGCGTACGGTCCTCCAGCCAGCTGTCGCAGTCCGGGGTGAGCGCTATGGCCGAGGGCGCGGGGACGCCGAGCCGGTCGGCCAGGTCCCGGACCAGCCGGTAGAGATCGGGGGCCCCCTCCTCCGCCACGGGGACGGTGGGGCTCACGGCGGGCCGGGCCCGGGCGACGGCCACCGCGACGGCGGCGGCCACCAGCAGGACCACGACGGCGACCCCGAGCACCGCCCAGCGGACGCCGTCCCAGACGGGCCCGCCGAGGTGCCCCTGGGCGCCCGCGGCGAACAGCACGACCGCCACGGCCGCGGGCGTGATCACCACGGCCAGTGCCCTGCTGCGGATCCGCAGCAGGGCGAGCGCTCGGGCCTGTGCGGCCCGTGCACCCAGCTCCTCACCCACGTCGATACCGGACACGGCCGGATGTCACCCCCTCTGCCCTCTTGGCTCTCGCGGCGGTGTTGCTCACTCCCCCACTGTGGCACCCGCCACCGACATCGCAATGCCGGTGGGCCAAGTGCCGGAACGCTTGCGCCGCACCCTAGTTGGGGCTTCGGCGGGCGTCATCCGTCTGGCCCAGTCGTCACCCGATGGAATGGCTTTGGGCAAAGCTGCTGACGTGTCCGCGTCCGTAGGGCAGGGCTGCTGCTACGCGCCCCGCACGGGACCGGCCCCTCGCGCCTGCCCCGCGTACGCCGGTGGCGTTCGGGGGCGGCGTGAGGGGCCGGGTGGAGCGTGTCCGACCGGCGGATCAGCCTCCGGCGGCCTTCAGGGCGATGTCCGTCCGGTGCTGGGAGCCGTCGAGGCGGATGCGGCCGAGCGCGGTGTAGGCGCGCTCACGGGCCGCTGCGAGGTCCTTGCCGGTCGCGGTCACCGAGAGGACCCGGCCGCCCGCGCTGACGACGGCGCCGCCTTCCGTACGGGTCCCCGCGTGCAGGACGTACGCGTCGGGCGCATCCTGTGCCGCGACCTCCGCGAGCCCGTCGATCGGGTCGCCGGTGCGCGGGGTGTCCGGGTAGTTGTGCGAGGCGATCACGACGGTGACGGCCGCGTCGTCGCGCCACGTGAGCGGCGGGAGGACGTCCAGGGTGCCGTTGGCGGAGGCGAGGAGGACCCCGGCCAGCGGCGTACGGAGCCGGGCCAGGACGACCTGCGTCTCGGGGTCGCCGAAGCGGGCGTTGAACTCGATGACCCGCACGCCGCGCGAGGTGATCGCGAGCCCCGCGTAGAGCAGCCCGGAGAAGGGCGTGCCCCGGCGGCGGAGCTCGTCGACGGTCGGCTGGAGGACGGTGTCGAGAACCTCGTCGACCAGCTTGGGGTCGGCCCACGGGAGCGGGGAGTAGGCGCCCATGCCGCCGGTGTTCGGGCCCGCGTCGCCGTCCAGGGCGCGCTTGAAGTCCTGGGCGGGCTGGAGCGGCAGCACGGTGGTGCCGTCGGTGATGGCGAAGAGGCTGACCTCGGGGCCGTCGAGGAACTCCTCGATCACCACGCGGTCGCAGGAGAGCGCGTGGTCGCGGGCGGCGGCGAGGTCGTCGGTGACGACGACGCCCTTGCCCGCCGCGAGGCCGTCGTCCTTGACGACGTACGGAGCGCCGAAGGCGTCGAGGGCCTCGTCGATCTCCGCGGGGGTGGTGCAGACGTAGCTGCGGGCGGTGGGGACCCCGGCCCCGGCCATGACGTCCTTGGCGAACGCCTTGGAGCCTTCGAGCTGGGCGGCTTCGCCGGAGGGGCCGAAGCAGGGGATGCCGACCGCGCGCACGGCGTCGGCGACCCCGGCGACGAGGGGCGCCTCCGGGCCGACGACCACCAGCTCGGCGCCCAGCTCGGTCGCGAGGCGCGCGACGGCGTCACCGTCGAGGGCTTCGACCGGGTGCAGTTCGGCCACCTCTGCGATGCCGGCGTTGCCGGGGGCGCAGTACAGAGCGGTGACATCGGGGTCGAGGGACAGAGAGCGGCACAGGGCGTGTTCGCGGGCGCCGCCGCCGATGACGAGGACCTTCACGGGGTGCAGCCTAGCCGCCGGGGGCGGTGGGCCCGGACGGCCGCCGGTCCGTGGACGGCTCACGGCGCCGGTCCGCTCCGATCACCTGGCTGATCGCCGGCGTCACTGCTCGCCGGCGTCACTGCTCGCCGGCGTCACTGCTCGTCGGCGTCACTGCTCGTCGGTCTCACTGCTCGTTGGTGAACTCCTCCACCACGGTGGCGCCCAGCTCGCGGACGATCAGCTCGTGGCCGGAGAGGGCGGAGTCGACGAGATCCGGATCGTCGGCCTCCGCGGTGTCGTCCTCGGGGGCGACGGCGTACCCGCCGTGGGAGGGCTCGGGGGCGGAGGGAGCGGTGCCCCGGCCCTGCTGGGCCTGGTGGGACTGCGGCGACTGCTGCTGCCCGGAGGAGGACGGGGCGGCGGTCTGCTGGGACTGCTGCTGGTTCGGCTGCTGGTGGTTGTACTGCTGGTTCGGCTGCTGATTCGGCTGCTGGGGGGCGTGCGCCGGGGTGCCTTCGTACGCCATGGGGGTCGGGGCGGTGGGTGAGGGCGCCGGGGCGGGCGTGTACTGCGGGGCCGGGCGTCCGCCGACGGGGGCCGGGGGGGCCGCACCGCCGCCGGAGGTGTCGACGACCGCTTCGACCCGCCACTGGGCGTTGAACCGCTCGGCGAGTGCCTGCTTGAGGACTTCCTCGCTGCCGCTGCTGGCGAAGTTGTCCCGGGCGCCCGCGTTGATGAAGCCGATCTGGAGGGTGGTCCCGTCGAACCCGGTGACCTGGGCGTTCTGGCTGAGCAGGATCCAGGTGAAGCGGCGCTTGTTCTTGACCGCTTCCAGGATGTCGGGCCACATGTTCCGGACCTGGCCGGCGCCTTGGGCCATACCCTGTCCGCCCGCCGCCGGGGCGGCCGGTGCGGAGGGGGCCACGGGGGTGGCGGGGGCCGGTGCGGGTGCGGCGGGGGGCGGGGCGGCGGGGCCGCTGCCGGGGGCGGACGCGGTGGGCCAGCCGCCGGGGCGCCGGGCCTGCTCGCCTCCTGCGGCGGTGGGCCAGGACCCGGGCCGCTGGGCGGGGGCCGGGGCTTCGGCGGTGGGCTGCGGAGCGACGGGCTCGGCGGCGGCGGGCGGCGCATAGGCAGCAGGCGCGGGGGCCGGCGCCTCACCTCGTACGGCGGCACGGGCGGCGTCCGGGCCAGCGGGGGCGACGGGTGCGGCCTGAGGCGCGTGGCCCTGCGGGGCGTGGGCCTCGGGCCCGGGAACGTACCCCATCGGAACCGCGGCGGCAGGCGGGGCCGCGAACGAGGCGGCAGCGGCGGCGGAGGCTCCCCGCTCCAGCCGGTCGAGCCGGGCCTGCATCGACCGCTCGTCGTCGAAGGCGGCGGGAAGCAGCACCCGGGCACAGATCAGCTCCACCTGGAGGCGCGGCGAGGTGGCGCCGCGCATCTCGGTGAGCCCGTCGTTGACCAGGTCGGCGGCGCGGCTGAGCTCGGCGGCACCGAAGACGGAGGCCTGGGCCTGCATGCGCTCGACGACATCGGCGGGGGCGTCGATGAGCCCCTTCTCCCCCGCGTCCGGCACGGCGGCGAGGATCACCAGATCGCGCAGCCGCTCCAACAAGTCCGCCACAAACCGTCGCGGGTCGTTGCCACCCTCGATGACCCGGTCCACGACCTCGAAGGCGGCGGCCCCGTCACCGGCGGCGAAGGCGTCAATGATCGAGTCGAGGAGTGAACCGTCGGTGTATCCGAGGAGTGCGGTCGCCATGGCGTATGTCACACCGTCGTCGCCCGCACCGGCGAGCAGCTGGTCCATGACGGACATGGAGTCACGCACGGACCCGGCGCCGGCCCGCACGACGAGCGGCAGGACCCCGTCCGCGACGGCGCTGTTCTCCCGCCCACAGACGTCGGCGAGATAACTGCGCAGGGTCCCGGGCGGAACGAGCCGGAACGGGTAGTGGTGCGTACGCGACCGGATCGTCCCGATGACCTTCTCGGGCTCGGTGGTCGCAAAGATGAACTTGAGGTGCTCCGGCGGCTCCTCGACCACCTTCAGCAGGGCGTTGAACCCGGCCGGGGTGACCATGTGGGCCTCGTCGATGATGTAGATCTTGTAACGACTGGAGGCGGGCCCGAAGAACGCCTTCTCGCGCAGATCACGGGCGTCGTCCACACCACCGTGCGAAGCGGCATCGATCTCGATGACATCGATGGACCCCGGCCCGTTGCGCGCGAGGTCCTTGCACGACTGGCACTCCCCGCACGGGGTCGGCGTGGGCCCCTGCTCGCAGTTCAGACAGCGGGCGAGGATGCGCGCACTGGTCGTCTTTCCACAGCCACGCGGCCCGCTGAACAGGTACGCGTGATTGACCCGGTTGTTCCGCAGGGCCTGCTGGAGCGGGTCAGTGACATGCTCCTGACCGATGACCTCGGCGAACGACTCGGGGCGGTAGCGGCGGTACAGCGCAAGGGACGACACATCTACGAGGTTATCGGGGCGGACTGACAACCAACCCCACACGGCCCACGCGCAGGCCCCCGGCCCAGCTCAGCCACCGGAACACAACCCCGGAAGCCACCGGAACCCCCGCACCCGGCCCCGGCCCTGGCCCCGGCCCCGGAACGCAAAGGGCCCCCCACGCACCCGCCAGAGCCAACCTACCCTTGCTGCCTTCCGGCCCTGGGGGAGTTCAGTCAGATAGCGCCACGTGAGGGGCTGACGCCCACCTTAGCGGATCCCCACCCCGTCCGGTCCACCCACCCGCCCCGGCGGACGACCTGCACGGCCCCTCCGGACGATCTTCGGCGAACGTGTTCGCGAGCACCCTCCAACGTCTTGTATTGTTTGCGGCGGAGGATTCGCCTAGTGGCCTAGGGCGCACGCTTGGAAAGCGTGTTGGGGGCAACCCCTCACGAGTTCGAATCTCGTATCCTCCGCCATTGCTCTCACCGGGCAATACGTTGAAGGGCCCCACCGTTCGCGGTGGGGCCCTTCGGCGTTGGCGGTCCCCGCTCCGGTTTCAGTCGGACGGGCCCGAGATCTGGCTCCGCCACGGGGTGCGGGTACAGCAACGACGGGTTCTGGAGACAGAGCCCGGCCCCCAAGGTCACTCGCTTGGGACAGTTGTCCTGATCGCAGCCTGCTTGTCGGCGTCGGCGAAGAGGAGCGTGGGCTCGGCGAGGATGTCCCGACCGGACTCGCTCTTATAGATCTCGTCGACGCTGCCGAACCGGGCCTGCGCGTAGTCGAGGTCGAGCAGATCTGCCGCCTGTCGGACCGATGCCTCGTCGGGTCCTTCGATCTCGAGGAAGGTGGGGAGGTCCGGCCAGGTGTCGAAGTCGAAGGCGACCTCGCCCAAGCGCCATTCCTCGCGGTAGTTCTCCTGGTAACGGACCTCGCGCAGGCCGATGGTGCGGAGGATCTCGGCCATGGCGTGCAGGTCGGACACCTCGGTCTCGATCTCGGTGGTGCCGTCGATCGTCGTGGAGTCGGTGACCTGCTTCACCGTGAGGGTGGAGCGGGTGGCCTCGTCCCTCAGGCGAACCCAGGCACCGCCTTCGAGGGCGTCGCTCTCGAAGATCTTCCGGGTGAGGAGAGTGCGCGGAAACGCCTGGACGGCTCCGAGCGCCCTCAGTTTGGCCTGGAGGCCGTCGACGTCGACGTCGAGGAACTTGGCCTCGTACTCGTGCTTCATAGGTCCTGCTTCCCGTGGTTCTAGGAGGGGGTGGACGCACGGGCCGCGAGAAGGAGGCCCATGCGGTGGTTGTGGTTCTGCAGCTGACCGACGTGCGCCTGCTCGGTGAACTCGTTGGTACGCAGGGTGAGCAGGACGTCCCAGTCCCCGATGAAGTAACGCCGCAGCTTCTCGGGGGATGTGTAGTGCTCCAGCACGTGGTGGCGTTGCGTGAGGGGCATCATGAACTCCGCGCCGAACAGACCGCCGGGCCGAACCAGACGCTGCATGCGGTCGACGAACTCGCCCAACGGCCGGTGGTGGTTGGCACTGTAGTGCCACGAGCAGCTCGTCCAGGCGGCATCACAGGAGGCGGTGACGGGTTCGGAAGCGAGGAAGTCCTCCTCCACGACCTGGACACGGTCGTTAAGCCCTTCCTGCTTCAGCCGCTCGATCATGCCCGTCGCGTGACCGGTCCTGCCGCCCGGAAATCGGACCTCGCCGCCGTGGAGGGCGAGCGGGTCGCGCTCGATGGCGACGACCCGGTAGCCGGCCGCAGCCAGTGGCACGACGAGTCTGCCGTCGCTCGCACCGATGACCGTCACGGTGGAGTCAGGCTCCGTACGCTCCCTCAGCGCGGCGAGGAACTGAGGGAAGAAGGTGAGGGTGTGCGGCCACATGCTGGGTGTCTGCACTGGCTTGCTCTCCTTGCGGGTGGGTGCTGCTCAGGACGGCTCGGAGTGCCTCGTCAGGGGTGAGGCCGGAGGTATTCACGCGGTGCATCGGGAACAAGGCGTAGGCGTCGGTGATCTTGTCTGCGGTGATCTCGGCGAGGGCGTCCCAACGCGAGACAGGCTTGTCGCGCCTGATGAGTCGGCGCTGTCGCTCGTCCTCCGCGCAGACGAGGTAGTAGGTAACGGGACGCGGGATGCCCGGCGGCAGGGATACGGAGAGGTCGGCTCCGAAAGCGCGGTGGTTGGCCAGGCACCGCGCGAAGTAGCTCTCGACGACGACCGCAGTGCCGGCGGACAGGTACCGCTGGATCTGATCGGTGGCGGTGAACAGGGCCGAGAGGTAGAAGCACATACGTGCCTCAGCGTTTCCCAGCCGGTCGACCTCCTGCCGCAGTGCCTGGTAGGCGGGTGGCACGGTCGGGACCAGCACTGCGCCACGTGCGGCCGCGAGCATGGGGGCAAGGGTGGATTTGCCGGTGCCGCGGAGCCCTTCGACGCTCTCGAACGACGCCGGGTCAGACACGTCCGTACACCACGTCCGGCACCGCGAGGGTGAGTTCGTCGGTGGCGGACGGCCGGTGGTCGATGTGGTGGGCGCGCTTGTCGTACCAGAAGGCGTGCGAGTCCTTGCCGACGGCCTTGCAGGACATGGTCAGCGCGCCGCGCGGGTCGGCCTCGATCCGCTCGATCTCCACAAGGCCCCCGGCAGGGAGGCAGGCGTCCGGCGCACCGAGCTCGGACAGGTCTTCGTCGAGGATCACCTCGATGTCGAGCTCGGCCGAGGCCAGGCGCTCCCGCAGACCGGTGTAAGCCGTGGCGTCGCTGACGAGGAGCTCGGGGTGATCAGCTGCGTTGCCGACCGGTCGGAGGCAGTGGAGTTTCAGCTGCTCCACTCCGTAGTGCTGCAATGTGCGGGCGAGCGGCAGGATCTCGTCGATGTTGTGTGAGGTGACCGTCATGGTCGCGCCGGCGCGGACACCGAGTTGCTGAGCGATTTCGAGGGCGCTCAGGGCACTCCGGTAGCTTCCGGCCTTGCGGATCTTGTCGTTGGTCGTGCCGATGCCTTCCAGCGACACCCGGAGCAGGTCCAGGTCGGGGGCGATCTCGGTGAGCCGGCGCTCGATCCGATAGCCGTTGGTGCAGATCTCGACCTGCATGCCCAGGTCTCGCTTGGCGTACCGGACGACCTGGGCTAGGTCTCGATAGACGAACGGCTCGCCGCCCAGCAGGGTGACGGCCTCGGTGCCGTATTCGTCGCGCATCAGCGTGAGGAGGTTGACCGCCTCGTCCGCGGAGAAGGCGTCGGCGTGCTGGAGCCGCTTGCCGTGGAAGCAGTGCAGGCATTCAAAGTTGCAGCGGTAGAGCAACTGCAGGTACAGCATCCGGATCCTGCGGATCCCGGTGACTTCGCTGATCACGAAGGCCTCCTTCGGGCACTTGCCTGGTGGGAGACCTCATGTTGGCGGGGGAGACACGGACCTCGTCACCGCGTATCGGGACGCTCCGAGGACGTCCTGGGACGTTTTCAGCGTGCGGAGAGCGCGTCCAGAATCCCGAGTACACGGCTGGTGTCCATCAGATCGGGCAGAACCGTACGGGCGCCGGCGTCTGCCAGTTCTTGGGTACTGTGGACACCGGAAGCGACCGCGATGATCTCGGAGCCGGTGGCGAGTGCTGCCTCCACGTCCCTCGGAGTGTCTCCGACAAGCACCACCGGCACGCCATCCGGGGCGCCCCGCAGCCGCTCGGCACGCTCCCGGGCGACGGCGACCAGGTCGGGGCGCTGAAGGGCGTCGGCCCCGTAGGCGCCAACTGCCAGGTCGAGGAGGGAATCAAGGCCGAAGGCCGCGACCTTCACGCGGGCGTTGTCCGCGATATTGCCGGTGAGCACCGACGACACCCAACCGCTGTGCACGGAAGCCTCCTTCAGGACTTCGCGCACGCCAGGCAGGGCCGTTCCTCGCAGGCTGAGAGTGTGGAGACGCGCCTCCCCTGCGTCGGCAAGTGCCTTCTCGACAGAGGCCCAGTCCGGCTCGGCCAGGCCGTTCCGTTGGAACATGTCGCGCATGATCAGCCGGTCCGTACGCCCTTCGGTTCGCGCCGGCTCCGCGGGCACCCGTCCCGCCAGGGCCGTGAAGGCGGCGGCGTAGATCTCCTTGCTGACCCCGGCGTTCTCGATGAGGGTGTGGTCGATGTCCCACAGGACGATGAGCTCCATGCGTCCAGCGTAAATACGGCGGTCATGGCCCCCTTCCTTCTGTGGGACGTCCCGAAACATCCTTGCTGCGCCTGGCCGTCTCGGCTTGTATGGCGCCTGTGAACGAGCGATTGCACTCCGTGCTCGCCCAGCGCGGAATCCCACCTGAGTCACTCGCCGAAGTCTGCGAGGTGGACCCCAAGACCGTTGGCCGGTGGCTCGGTGGGCGCGTCCCCCACCCGCGCCACCGCTTCCGCGTCGCCAAGCACTTACGGGTCGAGGAACTGTTCCTCTGGCCCGCACCGGTGCCGAGCACTTCGCAGCAGCTCTCAGGGGCAGGGCAGGAGCTGGCCGGGGCCTACCAGAATCGGGCGAGCGTCCCGCGAGACACGTGGCTGTCGCTGCTCAATGGCGCCCAGGAGCAGATCAGCGTCCTCGTCTTCTCCGGCACCTTCTTCGCCCAGTCCAACCCTCACGTCGCCAAGATGCTCGCCGAGCGCGCATCAACCGGAGTGCAAGTGCGGCTCTGCTTCGGCGACTCGAGGGGCCGGGCCGCAGCAATCCGAGGCCACGAAGAAGGAATTGGCGACACCCTCGCCGCCAAAATCCGCGCCTCCCTCACCTACTATCGGCCCCTGTTGTCCGAGGCCGGCTGCGAGGTGCGCCTGCACGACACCACGCTCTACACCTCCATGTTCCGGTACGACGATGATCTTCTGATCAACCCGCACGTCTGGGGCCAGCCGGCCAGCGCCAACCCCCTCCTCCATCTCCGCAGAGCAGAAACGGCGGGCTGGTTCGACAACTACGCTCAGAGTTTCGAAGCTGTCTGGGCCACCGCACGGCCCTGGACACCAGACCAGGAGGGGCCCTCGCCGCATGGGCAGGACTGAGTACTACAACGACCCCAAGGCTCCCAAGGCGAACACCCTCATCCCCGCCAACAACCTGCTCGTCGTCGACGACAGCGGCGCCATACTCCTCCAACGCCGCAGGGACACCGGCCAATGGGCCCTGCCCGGAGGAGCCCAGGACATCGGCGAGACCGCCGCCCAGTGCGCCGTGCGGGAATGCCTGGAAGAGACCGGCATCATCGCCGAGATCACCGGCTTCTTGGGTGTCTACACGAACCCGAACCACATCGTGGCCTACACCGACGGCGAGATCCGCCAGCAGTACGAGAACACCTACATCGGCCGACCAGTGGGTGGGGAGCCCACGATCAACGACGAGGCCGACGACGTCCGCTACGTCCAGCCGAGCGACCTGGACCAGTACGACATCCACCCCAGCATGCGGCAGCAGATCGGCGACTTCCTGGCCGGCACGTACCCCTACCTGGGCTGAGCCGCCAAGGCCGCCTCCACCCGGTTCACTGCGGCGAAGATGTCCGGCGACGCGCGACGGATGAACCGCCCCACCAGGCTGTCTGCACCGTAACGCTCCATGATCTCCTCGAGCCGAGCCTCGGCAGACGTGCCGATCCCGTCAGGCGTCGTAGTCATGTCGCAATACACCAGGGCATCCACGAGCCGGTGGTCGTCGAGCAGCGGAAACTCGGCTTCCAGATCACCCCGCAGCCCGCGCTCCTCGGCCTCCAGCAACGCCAGCGAGTGGTTCGCCACCAACCGCACCAGCCGCTCATCCGCAGCATGGTCGTCACGAAGAAACCGCGCACCATCCAGCGGATGAAAGCCGGTTACGGCGAGCCGCGGAGCGTAGCCCACATCGTGCAGCACGGCGGCAGAAGCCAGCAGGTCCGCGTCAGCACCCACGAGTTCAGTCAGTTGGGCCGCGCGCCGCGCGACCCCTTTCGAGTGCATCCATCGACGAGGAAGGGACTCACGCAGCTCCGCTTCGGCCACCGAACACGCCCACTTCGCCATCGATCCGTTCATGCTCATTGCGTGCCCCAGCAGCAGCCCTCCCAGTCTCAACTGAAGCGATCAGAGCGTGCCTCGGCAGCGGCGGTCAGGAGAATCCGACAACACCAGCACACAGCGGCGCCCGCTGTAGCAGGATCAGGATGTGACTGAATCCACCGCTAGAGACTCCTCTGCCTCAGAACCTGCCCGGCCACAGTCGGCACGGGGCATCTTCGACGGGTTCGAGAGCTATCGGTCGCCTTCCGACACTGACCTGGCGGAGGTGATGCAACATGGCCTCGTGGCCGCCGACGCCAACGTCCTGCTTGACCTCTATCGGTACACAGAACAGGGGCGCAATCTTCTGCTGTCGGTACTAGGCAAGCTCGGCGGGCAACTCTGGATTCCCCATCAGGCCCTGGTGGAGTTCTGGCGCCATCGCCTGGAGACCGTGAGCGCACCCAAGTCATCCGCCTCAACTGCGATCAGAGAGCTCGGAGACCTCAAGGGTCGCGCAACCGGCGTTCTGCGCAACTGGGCTGGGCGCTTCGCCCTCCCGGACGATGAGTTGGCCAAGATCTTCGACGACCTGAACGCTGGCTTCGATGCAGCGACCCAGGCCGTGAATGCCCTGGTCACAAAGCATGCCGGTCCTGCCGACCGGGACACCGCCGCAGATCCAGTCGTCGCCGCGCTCGCAAAGGCCCTGGAGGGGCAGGTGGGGCCCTCGCTGTCGCAGGCGGATCACGATGCAGCCGTAGTTGAAGGCCAGCGTCGCATCACGATGAAGATACCGCCGGGCTACATGGATGCGGGCAAGGGGGACAACGCCGTCGGTGACTACCTGGTGTGGCGGCAAATCCTCGACGAGGCACAGAGTCGCAAATGTGACGTCCTGCTGGTCACTGGCGACGTGAAAGAGGACTGGTGGCGCAAGGACAATCGGCAGGCCAGCGGGCCGCGGCAAGAGCTCATCGACGAGCTGTCGCGTGAGGCCGGAACACGGCTGTACATGCTGACGCCGAGCCAGTTCACCGCTCTGGGCGCATCCGTCTTCGAAATCGATGCCGCCGAGACAGGTCTGGAGGACATTGACCGAGTGGACCGCTCTCGGGAGGAGGATTCAGCCGATGAAGTCGCCCCCTCCGAGCAAGGTCACTGGAACGCACCGGCCGTCGAAGCGCTCTTCGAAAGGCTCTCATTGGCAGGTTATGACGACCGTGTCGCGGTCATCCGGTGGGCTGCCGATAACGAAGGCTTCGTAAGCCAGGAAGTCATCCGAGAGCTCTGTCACTACTCACCTGAGGTCAAGCTCAATGGCATGGCGCGCCCTATCAGCCGATTCACAGCTGAACTCCAGGCCGCGAAGCTACTGCCCGAAGCCGTCGCGCCACTGCTCAAGGCTGTCTACGATCCCGAGCACAGCTACGTAAAGGCTTCCGGATTCCGCCTCCATGCCTCGGCAGAGCCACTGGTACGGGCCATGGCCGAGGCCGAAGGGGACGATCCACAGTGAGGGGTCACCACTAACCGATCGCGGATGCGCGGTTCCACAGAGTCATGGTGACGTGCAGGCACTGGCCAGACTCCGGTCTCAGTTCCGGTCTCATTCGCTCCCGTGCAGCGGCATCCATCGCCTGCCCGGCGCTCCATTCCATGGCAGGTCAGGACGCACACGCTCCCCCCTGGGCTTCCGGGCGAACATTTGGAAAGCGTGTTGAGGGCAACCTCTCACGAGTTCGAATCTCGTATCCTCCGCCATTGCTCTCACCGGGCAATACGTCGAGGGCCCCCGCAGCGAGCTGCGGGGGCCCTCGACATCGGCGGTTGCCGTTCCGCTCACCGCCCGTTGAGGGTGGCCCGGCAGACGTTGCAGTACATGGCCGCGTTCGGTCCGTACCGGCGCATCATCTGGCTGCAGTCGGCGCACAGTCCGAGTTCCCAGGGCGGGCAGCCCAGCGCTGCGGAGGCCGCCGCCCGCTCGACGGGAGTAATCCGGGTCGAGTCGCCCGGGCGCTGGGGCGGAAGGCGAGGAAGAGTGAAGCCGCCGGTCGGCTGGGCGAGATCGCGGAGAGGGCGGGCGTCGCTGGCGAACCAGCCGTCCTGGCCTCCCCGGCAACTGCGGTCGATCTCCTGCTCGGCGAAGGTGATCACGTCGTCGTCCTCGTCGGCCGGCGCCGTGGGCAGGGGCGTCTTCTCGTGGACGATCTCCTCCCACAGCGCGCGATCGGCCGCCGACACCCACATGTGCCGTCCGGCGCGGCCGCTCCCCCGACTGGGTACGTAGACCGGAACGCTCTCCCCCGTAGCGCTCCGCAGGACCAGGTCCTCGATGAGGACCGGCTTTCTCTCCGGGAGGCACAGCGCCGGCACGAACCAGTCCGCGTGGATCGCGCCACAGTGGCCGGCCCCCTCGCTGACGAGGCAGTGGCGCTCGCTGCTCGGGACGCACTTCCAGACTTCGAGGTGCCGGTACCCGCCACGGATCACCATCTCCTTGCCGTCGGCGATGTCCCTCCACGGCATGTCGTCCACGCGCGCCCACGGGGCCCGGTCGATCAGGGAAGCCGTCCGGTCCTTCGCCACCCAAAGCGGAGTGATGCCGCTCTCCACGGCGTTGACCGAACGCCGGTGCACGCTGCTGGGGCTGAGATGGTGGTACTGGATCTCCCAGCCGACCCTCAGTCCGGCGGGGCCGGTGACGACGGCGTCCGAGACGCTCCGCCGGTTGGCGACGGGAACCTCGGCCGCGGCGTCCAGGCCGTACCGCCCTGCGGTCGCGACGACTCGCTCCTTGGTTGCCTTGTGCTGGGCGCTCTCCTGTGGAGTCGCCTTGTGCGTGATCGGCAGATGCGAGGCGACGAGCGGCCGCCGGCCGCCGACGCGCCCTCGGCGGATGAACATCCAGGGCGACTTCCCACCCGACTCCGACAGGCACTCGCGCTTGTCATGGTGCGCCAGGCATTCGAGCAGCTGTGGGTCGCGCTCGGAGACACTGGCGGTGATCTCCCGGAGGAGATCGGGACGGTACGGGTGCCCGAGGTCGGGCAGAGACAGATTGATCTCTATGCCATATCCGGTGTGCCACACCCCATTGGCCATCTCTCAACCGTAGGGATGGTGGCCGACATTCAACAGAGTGCCGCCGAGTGCACGTTCCTCCACATGCTCCCGAAGGCATGGAAATTGCCAGAAAACCACCCTGCCGAACCGGAGTTGCGTCACCATCCACATATGAGCCAGGGACAGACACATGGGTAAGCGCGAACGCCGCCGCAAGCGGGAACGGGGCAAGAACCCATCACCACGGCAACCGGTTACTCCGGAGCCGATCGTTCGCGAGTTTCCCTTGGACGCTCCCCGCCTCCGCGTCGTGATCGAGCACGATGCTCCGGAGGACGCCCAGAGAATCAGTGCCCTTTACTGGGAAATCAAGGACGACGGAACCTGGGCCCGGACCGTCGGCAGCATCGGCGTGGTCGGCGACATCGGCGCGCTGGTCGCAGCACACTCGTACGCCACGCTCCTCAACTGCCCGTGCGCGAACTGCTCCGAACCGATCACCGTCACCAACCGGTCCTGGGCCAACAAGGTCGGCGGGAAGAACCTCGACGTGGAGGCTCCCGCGTACCTCTGCGGAGAGTGCACGAAAATCCGGCAGCAGGAGGAGACCGAGCGGCAACAACGCGCCGCCGAACAGAAGCGCATCGAGCGGGAACATGAGCAGCGGCAGGCGGAAAGGCTCCAGCGTCTGGTGGCTAACGTCCTTGCGGACGAGGGGAGAAAGGCCGAGCCGGCCGATCCCCTCCCGAAGGACAGCCCTCTGGCCCTTGCCCTCTACGTGGCGTTGATCAGCTATGCCACACGTAATCCCGGCAAGCCGCTTCCCAGTCTCACGAGTACCGGCCCCTTGGGTTGGACAGGTGATGCCGAGCAGGACAGAGAACTCCTGTCGGACCTCTACCACGCGAAACTGCTGGCCCTCGCGCCGGAGAGTCCGCCGCAGGCGTTCACTCTCTCTCAGGACGGCGACGGCATCGCCTTCTTCTCCACCGAAGTCGCGTGGCGGGTGGTCGGTGGCCTGACCGCCGCGCAGGAGCGCGTCACGAAGATCGAGGATGACCTCCGGACCCGGCCCGGTCCTGAGCCGGCTGAGGCGCGTGAGGCCTTCACCGCGCTGGTGGACCGGCTGGAGGTCCTCAGCATCTCCGGTTATCTCGACAACCTGCTCACCAAGAAGTACGGCTATCCCGCGGTGCCCGAAGCGAGGCGCGAGGAGCTCGCCGACGTGATCCGCAAGGGCTTCGCTCACGGGTACACCTCCGGTCAGATGATCTGCTTCGCCTGGCGGGCCGCCGACTCCGCCGCGGCCTGGAAGGAGCGCAATCCTCGGATGGGGCCACCGGAGGCTGCGTCCGCCTCGGTGACCAGCCTCAGCGGCAAGATCGACAAGGCGATCGAGCTGCACCATTCCATCCCCGAGTACGAGGCCCCGCGTTGGCACGCATCGCCCCTGGCGCTCGCCTGTTTCCGGCGGCTGCACGCCGACATCCGCCGGGTGTACGCCCGCGAAGTCATTGATGCGTGCACCCAATGCGACCACCTCGGCCTCAAGGAGACCGTCCACCCCGAGACCGGCGCTGACACCGTGTGGCGATGCACCCATCCCGTCGAGATCGAGATCCCCGCCCAACCCCATGGAGAGGAAGAGCCGAGCGGCCGGGATGACGCGCCCGACCCTGCCGGCGTCTGATCTCAGGGCTCCCTCGACGTCGGCGGACTCGGTCGTGGCGGGGCCTCACACCTCGCGGGTCCGTCCCAGGCGGAGGGCGGAGACCAGGAAGAAGACGCCGCCTAGGAAGGCGTAGCCGGCCAGGTTGGCCAGGGAGGCGTCGTCCGCGCCGGCCTGGGCGTAGAACGAGGCGCCGGCGAGGGTGGAGATCGCTCCGCTGGCGATCATCGCCCACTGGCCGCCGAGGTGGCGTCGGGCGGCGCCGACGAGGAGTTGGACGATGCCCGCGGTGATGGCCCAGACGCCCCAGACCCGCAGGACTGCGGGGATGCCGGACGTGGCGGCGACCGCGAGGCCGATGGCGGTGAGGGTGCTGAGCACGATGTTCACGTACAGGCCGCGTGGCAGTTGGGCGTTCGCCCCGGCGGACCTCAGGTCGATGACCGCGCAGGCCACGTCGAACAAGGGGTAGATCACCAGCAGCGTGGCCGTGAGCGCGCCCAGGGTGTCGGCGGTCGCGAACAGCAGGGCCGCCCACACCGCGGCGAAGCCGAAGCGCAGGAGGTACAGCTTGCGCAGGGCAGCGGGGACGCCGGTGGGAGCGGTGGCGGTGAGAGTGTCCACGGAGGTTCCTTTCAGGAGGGAGAGGCGTCACCCTCCTCAACGCGAGGGAGAACGTTCGGTCTCTTTGTATTGAAGGAGTTGAGAGCTGTGCTGTCAAGACCGAACGTTCTCCCTCATTCGTGCGGTAGCCTGGCCGCATGAGTGAGGGCACGGGAGGAAGCAGCACGTCGGCGGCGCGGGCGCGGCTGCTGGATACGGCGACGCGCATCTTCTACGCGGAGGGCATCCACTCCGTCGGCGTCGACCGGATCATCGCGGAGGCGCAGGTCACCCGCGCCACGCTGTACCGGCACTTCACCGGCAAGGAAGAGCTCGTCCTCGCCTACCTCGACCAGGCCGACCGGGGCATCCGGGCGGGCATCGAAGCCGCGCGGACGGGCGAGGAGTCGGCGGCCGACGCGGTCCGGGCGATCGGCCGGTTCGTCACCGGAGGCATCCAGAGCCCCGGCTTCCGCGGCTGCGCCTTCCTCAACGCGGTGGCCGAATACCCCGACCCCGCCCACCCCATCCACCAGGCCGTCCTGGCCCACCGCCAGTGGTTCCTGGACACCGTCACCGAGTTGCTGGCCCAGGTCGGCGACCGGCCCGCCGACGAAGCCGGCCGGCACCTCGTCATGCTCCGCGACGGCGCCATGGCCGCCGGCTGCCTCTCCGACCCGAAGCCGATCGCGGAGACCTTCCTCCTGGGCGTGGAGGGAATTCTGCGGGCGCGCGGCGCCTGAGCTCTTGCCTGCCGGCTCCTACAGAAGATCCCGCGCCGCGTAGTAGGCGCGCAGTGCGGCCTCGCTGCCGGAGCCCATGGCCGTCATGATCCGCTGGAAGCGGGCCGAGCGCAGGTCTCCTGCCACGATGATGCGCGGGTGCTGGCGGTCCGGCGGGCAGTAGCCGTCGGTGTCCCGGACCAGGTCGCCCGCGGGGGCGGTGGGCGCGCTGCCGAGGCTGAGGTGGGCGGTGTCCGCCGTGATCGTGCGCCGGCCGCCGCCCCGATTCCGTACGTCCGCGGTCACCGTGCCTCCTTCGGAGGCGCACAGTGTCAGGTGCTCGACGGGCAGCAGCGTGACGCGCGGGTCGTCGCGGATCTCCTCGGTCTTGTACGCGTCGGTCTGCGGGTACGCCACGAGCAGGCGGGTGGCGGTAGCCGGGTGGGCGCGGAGGAAGGTGCCGATCGGGCGGTCGCCGCCGAGGACGAGGAGCGTACGGCCTTCGGCGTCGTCCGGGCCGGCCTGCCAGAGCGGGGGCAGGGTGAGTCCGGCAGGGGCGGTGATCCAGGGGACGTCGCCGGGCTGGAGGGGGCCGACTCCGGTGGCGACGACCGCGTAGGGGGCCGTCAGGTGCCGACCTGTGTCGAGGGTGATGGTGACCTGGTCGTCGGCGGCGCGGAGTCGGACGACATGGCGGCCGAGTTCCAGGCGGCACAGCTCCGTCTCTGCCAGTTCCACGGTGATGGCGTCCGCCAGCGCGGGGCCGCTGGTGTGGCCGCCGAGGACGTTGTTCAGGGCTGGGTTGCGGTAGAGGTTGCGGCAGAGGGTGTCCGGCTCGATCAGGACCGAGCGCAGGCCCACACTCGCGGCCGTGCGGGCGGCGGCACAGCCGGCCGGGCCGCCGCCGATGACGATCAGGTCGGTGGT
Organism: Streptomyces cyaneofuscatus; assembly: GCF_033109485.1. Lineage (NCBI taxonomy): Bacteria > Bacillati > Actinomycetota > Actinomycetes > Kitasatosporales > Streptomycetaceae > Streptomyces > Streptomyces cyaneofuscatus. The sequence continues at coordinate 3,848,833 of NZ_CP137002.1, forward strand.
GGTGTGGGTGGCGGTGTCGGTGTCGGTGGGCGGGGCCGAGCGGGGTGGGGTGGTGGCCATGGGGCTATTCCAGCACCGGGGGGCCCCGCGCACTCGGAGCCTTGTCCCACCCTGTGGCCCGTGCTCGGCGGTGACGAGCTTGGCCGACGGCTACCGAACCGGCGTCGTGGACGTCCCCGGCGCCGCACTCCCGCCCTGCCGGGCCCGTTCCCGGTAGGCGCGAGGGGTGAGGCCGACTCGGCGCAGCAGGTGGTGGCGCAGGGAGTCCGCGCTGCCGAGGCCGCTGCGTTCGGCCACGCGGTCGACCGGGAGATCCGTGACTTCGAGGAGTTCGCGGGCGCGGTCCACCCGTTGTTCGAGCAGCCACCGCAGCGGCGTGAGCCCGGTCTCCGCCTGGAAGCGGCGGGTCAGCGTCCGCACGCTGGTGTGCGCGTGAGCGGCCAGCTCTCCCAGTGGGAGCGCACGGGTACGGCGAGGTGCACCGTCCGATGACCGAGGACCTGCCGATGGCACCGGTCTCGGCCAAGGGCCGGGTGCGGGCCCGGATGTGGCTCGACGCCCTGGACGCGCACCGGGCCGGGCGGGCCCGCGTCACCGAGGTCCGCGCCGCCGCGCTCCTCGGCGCGGGCGCCCTCAGCACGTTCACCCTGGGCATCGCCCCGCAGGTACTCGCGGGGCAGGTGGCTACCCCGGCCGGACCGACGTGCCCCACAGCTGGTCGTACGTCGGTGACGTCGCGGCGACGCTGGTGGCGGCCGCGCATGACGACCGCTCCTGGGGCCGCGCCTGGCACGCGCCCGCCGCCACCGCCTCCGCCGGGGAGCTGGCCGAGCGGTTCGCGAAGCTGACGTATGCGCCGGCGCCCCGGCTGGAGCGCCTGGACCGGAGCGCCCTCGCCTCTCTGGCGGTGACCACTCCGGTACTGGGCGAGTTGATCGAGATGCTGTACGCCACCGAGCACCCGCACATCCTCGACTCCGCCGAGACCCGGCGCACGCTCGGTCTCACCCCCGCTGATCTGGATGCGGCACTCCTCGACACGGTGCGCGGCCTGCACGGGTAGCCGTCGGGGCGGGCCGGGGAGGGGTGGGGGCGGGCCGGAGCGGGTGGGGGGCGTGCCTGGGCGGGTGGGCCTGGGCGGGTGGGCGGTGGGACGCCACCGTACGGGGGAGAGAACAACCCTTTTCGGACAACCCTGGGCCAGTCGGGGGACACGAGACAACCCGATCCACCCCCGGCCCCCTCTCACAGGGCGGACACAGCGTCGCCACAGGTGAGTTGGGGCTGTGCTGTTCGTCCGCGTCCCGTCACGCACCCGGAAAGCCGGAAGTACGAGGAATGATGACCAGATCCCAGCAAAGCCGCACCAGCCGCCTCACCCGCCCCTCGGTCGCCATCGCCGCGGCCGTCGCCGTGACGGCGGGGGTCGTCGCCGCCGCGCCTGACGCGAAGACGGCGGCGGTGGCAGGGCCCAAGCTCAGCCTGATCGCCGCCTCCAAGTCGGTGACGCTCGACTCGTGGAAGGAGGAGCCCGGGGTCTATCTCGATCTCGGGACCTACCTCACCTCCGAGAAGGGCGCCTTCGAGTTCAAGGTGACCCGCAAGTCCTACAAGGACCCGGTCGTCGCCTCGCAGATCATCCGGAACGGGAAGAAGACCACCACCAAGGCGCTTCCCGCGGGGCTGGTGAAGGACTTCTCCGGGCTGCCGGGCTTCATGGAGGTCAATGTCGTCGACGCGGCGGGGAAGTCGGTGCTGAAGAAGACCGAGAGCTTCTGCCCCAACAACGCCTCCGGGCGGGTGCGGCCCGATGCTCCGGCCCAATCGAAGTATCCGCAGAGCTGTCCGGTCAACCCCTTCACCCTCGGCTCCGTGTGGGGCGTGGAGAACGGGTGGGCCGCCAACACCTATGCCGGTTACTACTCCGCGCCGGTCCTATGCCGGTTACTACTCCGCGCCGGTCCAGCTGGCCGCCGGCACGTACACCGCCAAGGTCTCCGTGACCAAGAAGTACCGCGATCTCTTCGGAATCGCGAACAAGCCGCAGAGCGTCAAGCTCACGGTGCGCGAGCGTAGTTGGGAGGCACCGGAAGGTGATTCCGGTGGCGCTGCCGCCAAGGTCGCCTCCAGCTCCCTGCACTCCGGTCATGCCGGGCATGCCGGGCACCAGGCCGCCGCCGACCCGGCCCCCTCCGGGCACGCCGGCCACGGCGCCCCCGCCCGTACCGACGCCCCCGCCTCCGCGACGACCGGGGCCGGGGCCACGTTCAACGTCGGTCACGGGCCCTACCCGCCGGCGCCGCCCGCCCTCCCCTGGGCGCTCAAGAAGCAGGCCGCCGAGAAGCAGGCCGGGAAGGACGCCTTCGGGGCGCAGGGGTTCTCCGCCGCTCGGGTCGGTGACCGGGCCGGGCAGACCGACGGGTCGCGTCAGGCGCCCGGCGCGCAGCCCAACGCCAAGCGGCCGACCGGCAAGGCGGCCGTGCCCAACGTGCCCAAGCCCGACCTGCGCTCGCTGCCCGCGTACGGCATCACCGTCAGCGACGGGTACGAGGACGTGCCCGGCAAGGACTACCTCGCCTTCAGCGCCAACGTGTGGAACGCAGGTCCGGCCAAGCTCGTCGTGGACGGATTCCGGTCGCCGGGCGCGGAGTTGATGGACGCCTACCAGTACTTCTACGACGCCAAGGGCAAGCAGGTCGGCTACACCCCGACCGGCACCATGGAGTGGGACCCGCGCCCGGGTCACGAGCACTGGCACTTCACGGACTTCGCCAGCTACCGGCTGCTGAAGGCCGACAAGAAGGAGACCGTGCGCAGCGGCAAGGAGGCCTTCTGCCTCGCCAACACCGACGCCGTCGACTACACGGTCAAGAACGCCAACTGGCACCCCAGCAACACGGACCTGTCCACCGCGTGCGGCCAGGAGAACTCGATCTCCGTCCGTGAGGTTCTCGACGTCGGCTCCGGTGACACCTACACCCAGGACCTGCCCGGCCAGTCCTTCGACATCACGAACCTGCCGAACGGCACGTACTACATCCAGGTCCTCGCCAATCCGGAGAACCGCCTCAAGGAGACCAACCACAAGAACAACAGCGCGCTGCGCAAGGTCGTCCTCGGCGGCAAGAAGGGCGCTCGTACGGTGAAGGTCCCCGCCCATCACCTGGTGAACGCCAACTGACCTTCTCCCTGAGTTGGTTGTCGTCGGCCCCGGGAGCTTCTCCCGGGGCCGGTCGCATGTGCGGCGGCACATACGCCTCTCCTCCCTCCCCTGCCGGCCGCCTCTGCCGGGGACCAAACCTGACTTCTCGCCAAGTCGACCGGTACCCGTAACTTCTGGGCCAGGGACTCCGCGCACCACCCTCGCCGCCCCTTCCCTGTGCGATCTCCCCGGTCAGCGCGGTGGGGGAAGGTTTGTCCGGAACCCGTGGGTTGTGAACGTTTTTCCGGGCTGCCGAGTAGTCGGAGCATGTCGTCGGGCGGCTGCACCATCGCTCACCTGGCCCTGCATCAGTTACCTGTGCGTAGTGCATATGTGGCGCAATTCACTCCACCCGAAAGAGGGCTCTGGGAGCATCTACGCCAACGAGATCGGGCCATACAGACCGCCGCGGGGGGAGTGGCCATGGGGCTGCTCGGCGATGAGCTGGCCTTCGGGCGGGCGCTGACCGCCCCGGAGTACGAGAGCGTCATGGCACTGGGACACCGCAAGGAGTACCCGGCCGACGCCCCGCTCCTCACCGAAGGCGACCGGACCGGCCACGTCGTGATCATGCTGCGGGGCTGGGTGACCGTCTCCTGTGCCACCGACCGGGGCGCCACCCGGCTCATACTCGGGCTGCGGGGGCCCGGCGAACTCCTGGGAGAGATGGCCGCGTTGGACAACCACCCGCGCAGCGCCACCGTGCGGGCGCTGGGGCCCACGGAGGCGGCCGTCATCGGCGGTGACGCCTTCCGTCGGTTTCTCGCCACCCACCCCCGGGTCAGCGGACTGGTGATCCGGCAGCTGACCTTCCGGCTGCGCAGCGCGGACCAGGAGCGCTCCGCCCTCGCCTCGCTGACCGTCCTGCAACGGCTGGCCAGCCGGCTCACCGAGCTCTCCCGGGTCGAGGCCTCGGGCCCCTACACACCCAGCGCGCCGGGCCCCGCGCACGCCGGCACCGTCGTCCACCTGGCCCAGGACGAGCTGGCCGCCACCGTCGGCGCCACCCGCGAGGCGGTCGCCAAGGCGCTGCGGCTGCTGCGCACCCAGAAGGTCGTGCGCACCGGTACGCGGATGGTGGAGATCCTCGACCCCGCGCTGCTCGCCCTCCTCGCGGAGGGGCACCGCGAGTAAACCCCCGCCCTGCCGTGTGTAAACGGCTACAGACGGCCTTCGCCCCGGGCCGGAAGCTTTAGGGGACGGCAAGCGGAGAAGAGCGGGGGGCGTGGGGTGGAGCACGACGCGTTGGATGCCGGTGAGGCACGCTACGAGCTGGTAATCAGCGTGGACGCCAGAGGTTCCGGGCAGTACAGCGACGCCGAGAAGCCGCTGATGCGCCGGCAGATCTACGAGGTCCTGGAGACGGCGTTCGCGCAGGCCGGGGTGGGCCGGAACGCCGTTCACCTGGAAGACCGCGGGGACGGCGTGCTGATATCCGTTCCCGGGCGGATCGCGGTCGCGCGGCTGCTCGGCCTGTGGATGACGGAGCTCCACGAGAAGCTGCGCCTGGACAACCGCCGCGAGCGCCGGCCGCTCGGGCTGCGGGTGGCCATGCATGTGGGCCCCGTACGTCACGACCGCGAGGGCATCTGCGGAGACGCGGTCAACCTCGCCTGCGGGCTGGCCGACTCGTCCGTCGCCCGGCACCTCCTGGAGCGTGAGCAGGCCGACCTGGTCCTCGCCGTCTCCGAGTCCCTCTACCGCGAAGTGGTCGCCCCCGGGGGCAAGTTCATCGATCCCGACCGCTTCGCCCCCGCGCGGATCACCCTCAAGGGGGGCGAGGTGACCGCCTGGTTCCAGCTGCCCGGGCGGCCGGCGCCCGCCCTCGGGCGGACGACCGCGTCCGGCATCTCGACCACCGCCGCCTCCGGAAGCCCGGCCGCCGCCGAGGAGGAGGACGGTTACGAGGACGGGGAGAGGGACGGTTACGAGGACGGGGACGGGGCCGCCGCATACCGGGCGGGCAGGGACATGAACGTGTTCCGGGACACCACCTTCGAGCGGTCCGTGCACATCGGCCACAACATCGGCACCGACCGCCGGAAGGACTGAGCATGGCTGACGAAGCAGTGGCCGAGCGGGCGGCCGAGCCCGCCTCGCATGATCCGCAGAAGCCGCAGGGCTCCCGGTCCCCCGAAGCCCCTCCGCGTGGCCGGGAACGTGGCCGGGAAGGTGGCGGAGAACGTGGCGGGGATCGCGGCGACGGGCAGGCCCAGGGTGAGGCCGAGGCCCACGACGGGCCGGAGGCCGGGGACGACGAGGCGGCCGAGCGGGCGAAGGAGCGCGAGCGCGCCGCGGACCGTATCAAGGACCTGACCCGCGACCCGCTCGCCGAGGAGGACGGCGAGGACGGGCCGACCGACCTCGCCGCCGCCGCCCGTGCCCGCCGGGCCGGGCGCAAACTCCTCACCAGCGGGCGGGACTTCACCAGCTTCGACCGGTCCCGCATCGGCCACGCCCACATCGGCGACATCAACGTCTCGCTGGACGCCCGGCGTTCCGGTGTCGCGATGCGCGGCGGCCCGGTCCCCGAGGAGGAGCTGCGGCGGCTGCGCCGGGCCCACGTCGAGCCGGCCGGTTACATACGGCTGCGCCGGGCGCTGGAGTCGCGCCGGCTCCTGGTGCTCGGCGGCGCCCCCGGCACCGGCCGCACGTGCACCGCCCTGGCCCTGCTGGACGAGGTCACCCGCGACGGCACGGGGGACGGCGGCCGGGTGCGCCGCGTCGATCCCCACCAGGGAGAGGGTGTGCGCGGGCTCGTCGGCGAGATGAACGGCGGTGAGGGCGGTGAAGGCGGTGAGCGGCGCGGTACGGGGTATCTCCTGGAGCTCGCCCTGGACCGGCCCGGGACGCTGCCGCCCGACGAGATGGACCTGGACCAGCTGGCGTCGACGCTGGCCGAGGGGGACGCGTACGCGGTGGTCGTCGTGAGCGTCGGCTCGGCGGCCAACCCGCTGCTGGCCGGCCGGTACGGCATGGTCTGCCCGCCCGCCCCGAGCCAGGAGCTGGTCACCGTACGGCTGCGCGAGCGGCTGGAGGAAGCGCGCGACCATGAGGCGCTGGAGCGCGCGGCGCGGATCGCCGAGGACCCCGAGGTCATCGAAGCGGTGGGGCTCGACGATCTGCGGCCCGCCGAGGCCGAGCTGCTCGCCTCGCTCCTGGCCGAGCACCTGCTGGGGTCCCTCACCCGCGAGGAGTTGCTGGCCGGCTGCCGCGGCATCGCGGCCGTCCAGGCCCATGAGTGGTTCGCCGGGGTGGACCGGGCCCTGGCCGCCGCCCCGTCCTCCGGCGACGGGCGTACGCCGGTGCGCTCGGCCACGGCCGCCCTCTTCCACCCGGTGGCGTTCCGGATCGCGCTGGCGGTCCTCGGCGGCGGGTCGCACAGCGCGGTGTCCGCCGCCGCCCACCTGCTGACCTGGGAACTCTCCGTACAGAGCGATCCGGACAGCACCCCGTCCCGCCCGCTGTTCTGTGACGACCCGGAGTCCGACCGGGCGCTCTCACGGGCCCGTTCGGACAACGGGGCCATCGACGTGGCGGGCGCCGAGGTGGCGGGGCAGCTGATCTTCTACCGGGGTTCCGCCCTGCCGGCCGCCGTGCTGGCCGAGATCTGGGACCGGCACTTCCCGGTCCGCGCCCCGGTCGTCCGCTGGCTGCGGCTGCTCGCCGACGACCCGCGGCCGCAGGTGTCGGTGCGCGCGGCGGTGGCCGCCGGGGAGCTCTCCGTACGGGACTTCGAGTACGGGTTCGGCGAGCTGGTCCGGCCGCTCGCCGAGGCGTCCTCGCCGCGCCGCAGGGTCTTCGCCGCCACAGCGCTGGACCAGGTGGCCGGGCACGCCTCGCACCGCAAGGCCGTACGCAAGGTGGTCGACGACTGGTCCCGGTACGGCACGGCCTCCCTGCGCTGGACGGCCGCCATGACCCTGGGCCACGGGCGGGCGGCCGACTCGGTGGACGCCGCCCTGGACGCGCTGGCCCGGATCGGCGTCCGCGACCAGGGGCGGCAGCTGGCCGTGGCCTCCCTGAACGTGGTCCGGCTGCTGACGCTTCCGGAGTGCGCGACCGTGCTGCGGCGGCTGGGCCAGTGGGCCGAGCACCGCCGTGAGGAGTACCAGGATCTCGCCCTGGTCACCATCGTGCGGCTGGCGACGACCGGTGTGGACGAGGTCCTGGACGACGAGCCCGGCACCCCGCTGGGCGACCGGGGGGACTGGCCGCTGCTGCTCGCGCTCGCGGTGACCCGGCCCGAACTGACCGGGACGCTGGCCGACCTGCTCTGGACGGCGCTCAACACCGCACGCTCCAGGGACGTCGCGTTCGACGCCCTGGAGGCCCTGCTGCGCTCCGCCTCGCACGGGGAGGGCAGTGAGCGCGGGGAGAGCCGTGAAGGCGGCGGCGACCGGATGCGGCCGGGGCTGGCGGCGCTGCTGCCCGCCCTGACCTCCGACGAGCACGACCGGCAGCAGCTGGAGTGGCTGCTGCGCCGAATGATGAGGGATCAGGACCGACCGCTCACCACCGAGCAGGCGAGCGCCTTGTGGCGGCTCGCCGTGCCGGCCCGGCAGCGGCGGTCCGACGAGGAGGAGAGTCATGGCTGAGGAGAACGGCGTGGCGGGAAACGACACGGCGACCCCTGCCGGCCCGTTCCTGCGGGAGTACGCGCCGACCGGCCCGTTCCGGCACAGCAGCACCCGGACCACATCCGTGCTGTTCTACCGGAACGGCGGCCACAGCGTGGCCGGCGTCTCCGGCGTACGGCACTACGACAAGCGGGCGCTGGCCCGGCCGCACACCATCTGCGAGATCGCCACCGGCACCTTCGTCACCACCCTCCAGATGGAGCTGCCCGCCGCGGGCGGGGCGACGTTCTTCAAGGCGGAGGTGGACATCCACTGGACCGTGGAGGACCCGCACCTGGTGGCCGTCCAGGTGGTCACCGACATCGCCCAGCGGCTCACCGCACCGACGAAGGAACGGTTGTGGGAGATCTCCTCCCAGTTCCCGGTGAACCAGGCGGAGCAGGCCAACACCGCCATCACCCAGCAGTGCGTCTCCGGCAGGTGGAGCGATCTCGGCACCGACCTCGGACTGCGGGTGCGGCTGTACGTACGGCTGCGGGTGGACGACCGGACGATCGGCCACGTGGACGTCATCCGTGACTACCAGGCCGCCACGCATCTGACGGACCTCCGCCAGCAGAGGTTCCGCACCATGCTGATGGGCGGGGAGCTGGACCAGCTCAGCTACATGCTGGCCGCGGAACCGGAGTCGGCCAAGGAGTTCCTGGAGAAGATCCGCCAGGAGGGCCGGCAGGAGGAGAAGGAGCGCGTCGACAAGCTCTTCGCCCTGGTCGCCAGCGGCGATATCGCCTCCAGCCAGCTGGAGCTCCAGACGCTCGCCTACCTCAACCGTGAACGCCGCAGCGTCCAGGGCCCCATCGGGCCCGGCCCCGCCCGCCGCGCCCCGCAGGAGCTGGAGCGCGGCCGCGAGGAGCCGCTCACCCCCGACTGGGTGACGGACGCACCCGACACGCGGCCGGCCCGGAGGCCGGTGCGGGACGCGGACGGGTGGGACGCCGACGTACGGGACGCCGATGCCTGGGACTCCGGGCCCCGGAACACCGACGTACGGCACACCGGCCCCGACACACCCGCCCCGCGCGGCCGCACCCGCGGCCGGGACGACGGGTGGGACTGGGCGGAGGACGAATGACCTCCGACCACTCCCCCGTCGGCACCACCACACAGACTTCCCCCGCCCCGACCGGCCCCGTGCCGAACGGGGGTCCGCGCGGGACGGACAGGGCGGGGGAACGCATCGCGGAACGGCTCCTGGTCACCGTCCGGGAGGACCTCGGCCGAGCCGACTCCAAGGCGGCGGTCCTGCTCTCCGGGGCGCTCGCGCTGCCCGCCTTCCTCATCGGGCGGCACGGCTCCCCGGACTGGCAGGGCCCCGGTGACCTGGCGCTGGTCCTCGCGGGCCTGCTCTGGGTGGTCGCGGTGGGCGCCCTGGTCCGCGCGCTCATGCCCCGTACGGGGACGGTCCGCGACCAGGAGGGCGTGACCTACTTCGGGGACCTGCTGGCCCCCTTCGACTACGACCGGCTGGCCGGGAGGATCGCCGAGGCGGGCCGCGACCCGGTCGGCTGGCTGCTCGTCCAGGCCGTGGACGTCAGCGCCATCCTCGCGGCGAAATACCGGGCGATCCGCTGGGCGGTGGCCACGCTCTCCCCCTCGGCCGCGCTGGCCCTGGCCTGGAGCCTGATGGCCCGCTGACCGATCACCGACCGACAACTGACCCACACCACCAGCACCACGAGCACCACGAGCACTAAGGGCACCACCTGACACACCAGCGCGACTACTCAGCGTAATCATGCAGACACACAGCAACGACAGTAAAAGGGGACGGTCGTGCGAACTGACCGAAGAAGAGACCCGTCCGGCATCAGCCGGGCCGGGCGGGCGGCGCTGGCGGTCATGGCCGGTGCGGCCGTGCTCATCTCCCTGACGGCACCGGCACCCCCGGGCGCGCAGCCGGCCGCGCACGCCGCGCCCGCCACGCCCGCCTTCACCTCCGTCAACTACGCGGTCGCCGTGGACCAGTCCCACAGCCTGGAGCCCGGGGACATCGAGGCGGAGAAGGCCGCGGCCACCCGGATCGCGCTCGGCAACGTCTCGGCGTCCTCGCACATCACCGTGTTCGGCTTCGCCTCGGCCGACAACGACACCCAGCGCGCCGTCGACCCCGCCTGCCCCCGGACCAGACTCGACGCGGCGGGGCGGGAGTCGGTCGGGGCGTGCGTGGACAAACTGCGCCAGCGCAAGGAGAACGAGGGCACCGGCACCGACTTCCCGGCCGCGATACTCCAGGGTGTGCACGAGCTGACCTCGGGCACCGACCCCTCGGTCCCCCGGGTCCTGTTCCTGCTCACCGACGGAATCCTGGACGTCAGCACCAGCGAGAGTTACGGCGCCGAATCGCATCGCGAGGACGAGGGGAAGCGGCGGCTGGAGCTGGCGCTGAAGAGCGCGGCGGCCAAGAACGTACAGATCTGGCCCCTCGGATTCGGCCCCCGCCCCGACCAGGCGCAGCTCGACCGGATGGCCGCCGGGGGCTACCAGAAGGGCTGCGTCGACCTGCCGTCGGCCCGCCCCACCGCCCGTAAGGTCTCCGGTGCCCGGGACGTCGGCCCGGCCCTGGAGCGGGCCTTCGCCGCCGCCCACTGCCTGCGCTACCAGCCGGGTCCGAGCAAGCGGCCGCCCGCCACCCTGCCGATCACCATCTCCCCGCTGGCGACCGTGGGCAGCATCGTCGTCGACAAGGGCGACCCCGAGGTGACCGTCACCTACACCGACCCGCTCGGCAACAAGGTCCCCACGACGGGGAAGTTCGCCGGGTCGGAGTTCGAACTCGCGGGCGGCGGCTCCACCGTGGAGGCGCTGAAGATCATCGACCCGGTGCCCGGCAAGTGGAAGGTCGATGTGAAGGCCCCCGAGGGCCACCGCTCGCTGCCCGTCGCCGTCAGCGTCCTGTGGCAGGGCGAGCTGCGCGGCACCATCACGATGGACCCGCCCTCCCCGCAGCCCGGGCAGCGGACGACCGTGACCATGCGGCTCCAGACCCGCGACGACTACGAGATCAAGGACCCGGCCGACTACGCCGGTCTGAAGGTCCGCAGCGAACTCACCGGGGACGGCTTCACCCCCCAGCCCCTGCGCCTGGCCGACGACGGCAAGGGCCCCGACCCCAAGGGGAACGACGGCTCCTTCACCGGCACGGTCACCGTCCCCAAGAGCGCCGACGGGGCACTGAAGGTCCGCGGCACCCTCACCGCCTCCGGGCTCAGCGCCGACACCCGCAGCGAGGGCGGCCAGGTCGCCCCCGGCACCCTGCCCGTCACCACGGCGCTCGGCCCGGTCCGGGGCTCCGGGCACCCCGGCGGGACGGTCACCGCGAACCTCGCCGTGACCAACTCCTCCGACGCCCCGCACACGCTGCGGCTCTCGCTCGCGGACGTACGGGCGGGGCTGCTCACCCTGAGCCCGTCCGAGATCGTGGTGAAGCCGGGCGCGTCCGCGTCCCACGAGGTCACGGTCCGGATCGGCCCGGCGAAGGCCTTCGAGGGGCGGCTGGACGACGAGGAGCCCATCGGCGTCGGCGGGACCGTCACCGTCCAGGACTCCACCGACGGCGACCGCGTCCTGGTGAGCACCCCGCTCTCCGTCCAGGTCACCGCCGAACCCACCCTCCTGGACCGCTACTGGTGGGTGCTCGTCATCGCCGCCGTCCTGCTCGTCGCCGGTGTCCTGCTGGCGCTGGCCTGGCTCCGGCAGCGCCGCCGCCGCCGCGACCCGGACGGGCTGATGCTCCATCTCATCGCCGAGGACGGCACGGTGCTCGGCGTCCACAAGGCCGGACACGGCCAGAAGCAGTGGTACGCCTTCGACATCGCCGAGGCGCACAGCAACCCGCGCATCGAGCGGCGCACCCACGGCCTGTACGCCGTGCAGCGCAGCCCCGAGGGCGGCGCGGTGCTCCGCAGGCGCGGCGGCGCCCGCACCCGGCTCACCGCGACCGGCCGGGCCGACCTCACCGACCAGCTGAGCCTGGCACTCGGCGAGGACTCCGTACGGTCCGGGAGCCCTGGGATTCCCGACCCGGTGTCCACCGGAGCGCACGACGACTACCTGTGACGCACACGCCGCCGCCCCCGGCACCCCGTACGGGTGCGAGGCCTCGCACCCGTACACGTAAGCCCCTTGACGAACCGGCCCCCATGCGGCCGACAGCAGGAGGAACCCCATGAAGACCTACCAGCCGACGCTCTTCGTCGGCCTGGGCGGGACCGGTGGCCTGGTGGGCGCCGAGCTCGAACGCAGGCTGCGCGTCGATCTGTGCGGCCCCGACGGCACGGCTCTCCAGCACATCGGCGGCCTCGCCCCCTACCAGCTGCCCGACCATCTCCAGTTCGTGTACGCGGACTTCAGCGAGTCCGACCTCCGCCGGCTGCCCCAGTTCAACGTGGACTCCTCGCTGCGCGCCGCGTACGCCCGTACCTCGCGGGCCACCCACAACCTGCTGCCGAACTTCGACAGTTCGCCGGAAGTGACGCAGATGCTGCGGGCGAGCCTGCGCGACGAGGTCGCCGGCTGGCTGCCGCCGCAGGACTCCGAGCCGCGCGTCACCCCGCTGCGCAACGGCGCCGGGCAGCTCCCCACGGTGGGGCGCGCCGCGCTCTTCGCCACCCTGCGGCACTCCCTCCAGCCGGTCCTGGAACCCCTCCTCCACGCGATCGACGCCATCGCCAAGTCCGGCGGCTCCGTGAGCGGGGCGGGCGGCGGGCGGGTCACGGGCTGCGATGTCTTCGTCGCGTTCTCGGTCGCGGGCGGCACCGGGGCCGGGATCTTCCTGGACTACCTCCACCTGATCAACGACGCGTTCAAGCGGCGCAAGTTCGACGGCGTGAAGATCTACCCGCTGGTCGTCATGCCGTCCTCGTTCCCCGCCTCGACCGGTGGTGGGCGCGAGGCGGACCTCAACGCCGCACGGGCGCTGGTCGACCTGTTCCGGCTGGTCGACGGGCAGAACGCGCCGACCGCCGGCACGGAGATCGGCGACCTCGACCACGACAGCAGCCTCGGCATCCGCTACCCCGGCACCGTCCCGGTCCGGCTGCGCACCGGCATCCTGCCGACCGCGTTCCTGTTCAGCCCGACCGCGGGCATTCGCCAGGACGACCTGCGCCGCTCCATCGTCTCGCTGGTGATGTCGCTGATCGGCACCGAACTGGGCGACAGCCGCTCCCGCGGCCGGTCGATGGCGGCCGACGACGACTTCCAGACCTTCGCCGCCAGCTTCATCAACCGGGGCGTGCACCGCAGCGCCCTCTCCCCCACCGGCATCGGCCGGCAGGGCGTCTCGACCAGTCTCGTCGCCTCGATGACCGCCCCCATGGACCAGCTGGCCGACCTGGTGGCCGGGCGGCTGCTGCGGGTGGCCGTCACCGAGCTGGCGGAGCGGCCGCGCGGCACTGCGAAGGACGACACGCTCCCGCTGATCCGCCGGCTCTTCGCCGACTCCCACCTCGACGAGCTGTGGGAGCGCAAGCAGCTGCCCGTCGAGGACCCCCAGCCGCTGCCCCGCGGCGGCAAGGCGATCGAGGAGGCGCTCAACCAGCGCGTCGGGGACATGCAGCGGCTCCTCTCCGAGCTCCGGTCCCTCGCCGACCGGCAGGCCGCCGCGATGGCCGCCCGGTTCAGCCCGCGCCCGGCGGTCGACAACCTCCTCCAGAGCGTCGACCCGTTCCTCGCCGAACGCCTGGTCCGGGGCGTCCCGGACAGCGAGGACGAGATCACCCGGCTCGGCTTCCTCGGCATGCTCGCCGCCCGGGCCCGCTCCCCGAAGCGGCCGGGGGGAGTCAGCGACCAGCCGCCCAAGGTGCCGCGGATCAAGGGCCGGATCGCGGGGATGTCCCCGGCCCGGTGGGGCGACGACGACGTACGGGCCGCGCTCCAGGCGCAGGACAGCTGGTACCGCTGGCGCTGCCGCGCCGTGTGGCACGAGGCCTGGCGCGAGCAGCAGCAGCGCTGGCAGCCGCAGGCGGACACCGCGGGCGCCGACCTCGGGCGGCTGGTCAACGCCTTCCGCAAGCAGGCCGACCAGGAACGCAAGCTCGCCGACCACAAGCGCCAGGAGCTGTACGAGGAGCGGACCGGCATCTCCTACCTGCTGCCGCCGCAGCGCACGCTCAACCACTTCTACGAGGACGTCATCACCCGGCTCGTCCGCGGGGAGGGGCTCCGCGAGAGCGACGACGAGGCGTCGCTGCTGCTGCGCCTGATCGACGGGGACACCTGGCGGAGCGTCCACGCGCAGAGCCACCGCAACCCCGACGGGGCGGTGGCCGCCGTCAAGGCCCGGCTGGAGGGTCGGATCACCCGGCTGTTCGCCGAGAGCGGGGCGCAGTTGGAGGAGCGGCCGCTGCTGCCCTCCATGAGCACGCTGCTGGCGGCCGCCGCCGGTGACGCCGACGCCACCGACCAGGTCAGCAAGGAGGCGCTGGACCTGTTCAGCCGCAAGCTCGCCGGTCTGCTGCCGGTCGGGTTCACCCCGGAGGGCACCGGGCCGCTCCAGGTCCTCGTCACCCACCCGCGGGTCCAGGCGGTGGAGGAGGTGCAGGAGTACCTGGCCAAGGCGGTGCACCTGCCCGCCGACGCGAAGCAGCCGGTCGAGTACCGGGGGGTGGAGAGCGACTCGATCACCGTCGTCCTCTTCCGCAGCGAGATGAGCCTCACCCAGGTGCCGGAGGCCCGCAACGTGCTGCGCCAGTGGGCCAGGGCCAAGGACGACGAGCAGGCCCAGGACGTGCTGCGCTGGCGGCAGCGGCTCGGCTACGAGGACGACTGGATGATCAGCAGCGAGGAGGACCGGCGCACCATCCTGCACCGCCTGCTCTGCTGCATGTGGAACGGCCAGGTGGACGTCCTGGACGGCGAGAGCGCCTCGCCCTCCCGGGTGCGGCTGCGGCTGTTCCCGGGCGAGGGGGCCGACATCCCCGGCGTACGGCTGCGGCTCGGGGACTTCCCCGGCGGCATCTCCAGCTGGTCGGAGCTGCTGCGCGCCTACGAACGCTGGATCGTGCTGGACGACGAGCGGACCGTGGAGGACTACTGCAAGAAGCTGATGTCGGCCCAGCCCACCGGGCTCGCCCGGGCAGGCACCGCGCCGCACCCGATGTTCACCGAGTTCGTCGAACGCGTCGCCCCGCGCCAGCTGGAGCTCCTGGAGGAGCGCCGGGAGCGCGGCGGACCGCGCGTGGACGGCTGGATCCGGCCGCTGTGGGAGTTCTGGGCGGTGACCCTGCCGGCGGCGCTGGACATGGAGTTCGGCGACCAGCGCGCGATCCAGCCCACGCTGCGGACCCTGCTGGAGCATGTACGCGGCGGCTCGCCGGTACCGCCCCGGTCCCGGCCCGCCGCCACGGAGCGCCGGCGGCCGGCGGCGGACGAGGACGACTGGGGGACGTCGGGGCCGGTGTCGGCCCCGGCCCCCGTCCCGGCCCCGGTCACGGACGCGCGGGGGCGGGATGAGCGCCTGCCCGGGCCGCGGAGCGGGGGGTACGACGGGACGCGGGAGGAGCGATACGAACGCGAGGAGCGGTACGGCTCCGACGCGCCTCGCGCCGACGACCGGTTCGCCGACGACCGGTTCACCGATGCCCCGTTCACCGACGACCCGTTCACCGGAAACCGGCCCTCCGACCCCCGCTTCGGCGGAGACGGCTCCGGCCGTGACCCGTACGCGGACGACGACGCCTCCGGGCCGCGCTCCTTCCGGAACGGGAGCGCACAGTGACGTTCCCCGAGAGCACCACCGCCGTCGTCCACATCGACCTGCGCACCGGCGCCCCCTCCCTGACCACCGCGCAGGCCGTACGCGACCGGGTCGCCGAGCAACTCGGCCGGGCCGGGCTCCCGGAGCCGGACTACCCGTTGCTCCTGGTCACCGACACCCCGGCCGGACTGACCGGCCACCAGCTCCAGTACGAGCTCCTCTCCAACTACCGGGCCGTGGGCGACACCCGGATCCTGGTGCTGCTGGTGGGCAGCTCCCCCGGTTCGTACGCCGGCGGGGAGGAGGCGTACGGGCCGGACCGCCGGCTGGTGCGCCCCGCCACCCTGCGGGCGTCCACGATCGGCCTGGTGTGGGCCGGTGATCTCCGCTCCGCCCGGACCGCTCTGGAGCGGCCCGAGCCGGACGACCCCGCCTCGCTGGCCGTCCTGGTGGACCTCCTGTCGGTCCCGGACGTCTTCGTCCGGGTCCTGGAGGACCTCGGCGGGCTGCCCGACTCCGTCGCCGCGCCCGGCGTCCAGCTGCTGGAGCAGGACCTGCCGCCCGAGGTCAGGGACCGGGCCTGGCGGGACGCGCTGAGCCGGTTCGCGGGCGAGGACGGCGGGGGCGCGAGCCCGGTGACCCTGCCCCCGGCCGCCCGGCTGCCCGAACCGCTGGGGGCGCTCGTCTCCGGCCGCGAGGGCCGCCCCCACGGGCACCGGCAGCCGAACGGCCCGGCGGACCTCGCGCACCGGACGTGCGCGGAGTCCCTGGACCGCGTCGACGACGACCTCGTGGCGCTGCGGGCCCTCCCCGGTCTGCTGAGCCCCGCGCGGCGGGAGGCCCTGGAGTCGGACCTGGACCAGGCGCGCGGCCACCTGGACGAGTTCCGCGCCCTGGTGGAGCGGGCGCTCCAGGGCAGCGGCAGCGGTGCGGCCGCGGAGGCCGCCGCCCGGCTCGGCGCGCTCGGGCTGCGGGTGCCCCCGGCCGAGAGCGCGGGCGAGCGGGTCGGGGAGGGCCTGCGCGAGCTGGCGCGCACGCTGCTGGACGAGGGGCTGGCGCTGCGGTCGGTGGCCCAGCACTTCACCGCGCTGGCCGGACGCGTCGAGCCGGTCCCCGGCACCGCCCTGCTCCACCGGCTCGACGACCACTCCGAGGAGGCGGTGCACCGCGGTTCGGCCACGGAGTACGCCGCCCCGCCCCGGACCCCGGCCGCGCCCCTGGTCCTGGCGGGCGCGGCGGGTGGGCTGGGCGGCCTGTGGCAGGGGGCCCTCCTCCCGCTCGCCCTCGTGGTGCCGGTGGTGTTCGTCGCCGTCGCCATGTGGGGTGCGCGCAGGCTCCGTACGGGCCGCCGGACCGCCCGGTGGACAGTCGGCCCCCGGGTCGCCGCCGTCGCCGGGGCGGTGGCCGGGGCCGCAGCCGCGTACGCCACCGCCCCGCCGGCCTGGCTCGGCGTGACCGGTCTGCTGGCCGGTCTCGGCCTCACCGCCGAGGCCGTCCGCCGGCTCTGGCGGGGCGTGGCCACGTCCTGGGCGGCAGGTCGCGGCACGACCGCGCTGCGTACCGCGCTGGACGGACTCGACGCCCTGCTGGCGGAGTTGGTGCGCGAGCACTGGGCGGCGGAGGAGCGGCTGTACTGCGCCGACGCCGCCCGCTCGGTGGCCGGGATGCTGCGGGCGACCGCGGCGGCGGCCGATGCCCAGGCCGTACCGGAGCCGGCGGCTCCGGCGGGGGCGAGCGCCTCCGGTCCGTACGGGGACGAGGACTGGCTCTCCGCCCCCTCCGCGCTGGAGGACCCGGGCGCCGAAACCGCTCACGACGGGGCGGACGACGGCGACTGGGCCGCCGCCTACACCTGGGAGAGCGGCCCGTCCGAAGACCGGGACGACGCGTTCGCCGCACCGGCCCCGGAGAACCCGTACGCCGCACCGGCCCCGGCCGACCCGTACGCCACCTCTGCCCCTGACAACCCGTACGCCACCCCAGCCCCGGACGACCCGTTCGCCGCCCCCGCCCCGAAGGCCGCATCGGCGGACGCCGCCCCCTGGGAGGAGACCGCCGCCCGCACCCCGCGCTGGCTCGACCGGGAGATCGGTGAGGGCGGGCCGGACCTGGTCGCCACGCTCGCCGGGGACCTCCGCGCCACCGTGATGGTCGCCATGAAGCCGTACTGGGGCGCCGTCGAACGCGGTCAGGCCGGGGCCCTCGCCGTACGGCGGACCGAGGAACGGGTCCGGGACGTCCTCTCCGACGCCCGCCACCACCTGTGGCACAACGGGGTGCTGGCCCCGCCGCGCCACCCGGCCGAACACCGCGCCCGCACCTCCGCGGCCGGGCTCCTGGGCACCGACTCCCTGCGGGTCGCCGAACTCATGGGGCAGGACGCGGACGGGCAGGCCGTGGTCCAGCTCTCCTCGCCGGAGCAGGGGTCCCTCCTCAGCCGGGACCCGGAGGCCGCCCGGTGGATCCCGTTCGCCCCGAGGACCCTCCAGGGCGAGGTGGAGACGGCCTGGCACAAGAACGGTTCGCCGCCGCCCGACGGGGCGCTCTGGACCTCCTCCGGGAGGTACGCGGGGCTCATCCGGCTGACCCCGCTGCGGATGGGCGTGGTCGACACGGTCCTGCCGAGGCAGAGCAGAGGCGGCAGCACCCGGCCCGACCACCCCGACGACTCCGACCACACCGATGGCGCTCGCGGCACCTACAGCAGCGCCGGAACCGAGACCGGAGGGGACGAAGGGTGGTGACCGCCTCGCACACCGGCCGGGCGGAACCGGCGGGCGCCCGGAGCCCGTACCTCACGTTCACCGAACCCTCCGGCCGCCGCCGCACCGCCCCGGCCCGCTTCGGCAAGCCCTCACGCCGCGATCCGGCGCTGCCGCAGGGCGTCCGCAACGGGCTGCTCGACGACCAGGGGCAGCAGTGCGTCCAGGTCTTCCTGCCGGCGGCCGAGGCCGCCAACCCGGCGGCCCGCGCCCTGCTGGACACCGAGGCGGGCACCGCGCTCCAGCTCGCCCGGGCCCTGGAGAACACGGCGTACGCGCGCCTGTTCCCCACGCTCATCGGCTACGAACTCGACACCGCCGAGCCGTTCCTGCTGTACGCGGCCCCGCGCGGCATCCCCGCCGGACGCACCCATGTGATGTCCGCGACCGACCAGCGGGTCTTCGCCCGGGATCTGACGCTGGCCCTGTGCCTGCTGGACGGCCAGGGCCTCGTGCCGCGCGGCGTCTCCCCCGCCACGGTTCTCTGGGACGGCGCGTCGGTGCAGCTCTGGGGGCTGGAGGGGGTCGCCCGCGCCGGGCGGCCCCGGACGCCGTGGGGCCGGGCCCCGTACTGCTCGCCCGAACAGCAGCGGGGCGAGGGCCTCGTGGACGCGCGGGACGCGGTGTGGTCCGCCGCCCAGGTGCTCTACCAACTGGTGACGGGGCGCCCGGGCCCGGCCGACCGCGCCCCCGCCGACCTCGCCCAGCACCGGGTGCTGGCCGGGACGCTCCCCGGTGCCTTCGCCCCCACGGCCGGGGCCCGCCCCTCCCCCGCCACGCTCCTGGAGCTCCTGGCCCCCGGGGAGGCGGGGCGCGTCGCGCTCACGGCAGCGGCGGACGGGGCGCGCCCGCACCAGGAGGCGTACGCCCAGGCGCTGCGCGCCAAACGGCGGGCGGCACCGGCCCCCGGGGAGGAGGCCGAGGAGGAGAAGGCCCACGGCGAGGTGCTCTGCCCGTACTGCCTGGAGGGCATCCAGCTCGACCTGGGCAGGCTGTTCGTCCCGGACGACCGGATGCAGTACCAGCCGCTGGACCTGTCCCGGATCACCAACCCCGTACGCCGCGAGGACGTCATGCGGGGCGCGGTGCAGCAGTGCACCGCCGACCCGGACTTTCCCGAGCACCACATCCCGGTGCCCTACCTCACCCACGGGCGGCCCCTGACGGTCGCCATGATCGGCCAGTCCAGCACCGGCAAGAGCCACCTGCTGACGCAGATGATCGCCGAGATCACCGACGGCGGCCTGGACCCCCACGGGGTGGGCTGGCAGTCCGTCAGCCCCGAACAGCACGCCCGTTTCGTACGGGAGCGGGTGCAGCCGCTCCGCGGCGGCCAGGTGCTCGACCACACCGGCGGGGTGGGCCTGGACGGCTTCGCCCGCTTCGTGGAGTCGCTGCTGCTCACCGACGCGCGCGGGCGGGTGCGGCCGGTCGCGTTCTTCGACCTCGGCGGCGAGGACCTCGTCCGGACCGACGGGGCGCTGCGCTTCCTGCTCGGGATCGACGCCCTCGTCTTCGTCGTGGACCCGGCGCTCGCCCTGCCGCTGCCCCAGCTCGACGAGGCCAGGCGGCGCGTCGGCAGCCAGGTGGACCGGGACGGCGACGCGGCCTTCGGCACCGTGCTGGACCGGCTGCCGCGCAAGGGCCCGTACCTGGAGACACCGGCCGCGATGGTGCTCGGCAAGTCCGACCTGCTCCGGTTCCAGCCGCCGGTCGACCGCTGGCTGGGCGAGGGCCGGCCCGCCGCGCTCGGCCCGGACCACTTCCTGGAGGAGAGCGGGGACGTCTACGCGTTCCTGCGCCAGTACGCCGGGCAGGCCTGGCTGCGCCCCTTCGACGCGTTCCGCCGGTGCACCCTGCACATCGCCTCCGCCACCGGGGGCCAGGAGAACCTGGGGCGCTTCCCGGCGGGTACGGGACCGCGCCGGGTGCTGGAACCGCTGCTGTCGCTGCTGGCGATGCACGGGATCATCGAGGCGCCCGGGGGCGCCGCATCATTCGGCGTGGGAAGGGAAGCGCAGTGAACGACGCCCTCGATCAGGTGGTCTTCCGCTGGGACGGCAACCAGGGCCGCTCCAGTACGGGCATGGCGGCGGTGGCCCACTCCTGCCCCCCGGAACACGCCGACGCCCTCGGCCGCGAACTCGGCCCGCTCCTGTGGGTATCGGGCCCCTCCCCCCGCCCGAGCAGCGTCCGGGTCCGCTCCCGGTCCGGCGCGACCCTGCTCGTCCAGCGGTGGCCGGTCACGGACCGGGGCGGCCGGCCCAGCACGGCCTGCCAGGTGCTGATCGGCGACGGCAACACGCTGAACCCCAGGTGGTGCCTGGGCCTCGGCGGCACCGCGTGGAGCGACCCCACCACCGCCGGGACGGCATCGGGCCGCTTGCCGGTCCTCGACAGCGCCCAGCTCGGAGCGGCGGCGAAACACCAGCTCACCGCCATGACGGAGCAGCTGCCCTCGGTACGGGAGCCGCTCGTCACCGTCGTAGCGGAGTGGCTGCGCGCCCCCGGCCGACGGCTCTCCCTCCTCGCCGAGGAGGACACCCTGCCCGGCTGGCCCCAGCAGAACACGGCGCCCCTGCTCTACCTGGGGCTGCTGTCGCTCTTCGGCAACTGGACCGGCCAGGACTGGAGTTACGCCACCTACGACACCGAGGACACCCATCCGCTGCGCCTCACCTGCGTGCCCCGGTGGTCCTCCCAGGCCGCGGGCTCCGGGGCGCCGGGCCGTATCCGGCTACGGCTCCCCGCCGAGCCGGACATCGAGGCCCGGGCGGCGATGGAGATGGTCGACTACATGCTGGCCCGCCCCGGCGCGCGCCCGGGAGTGCCGCATCTGGCCGGTGAGCTGACCCACGGGGCCCGCATGGACCGGCGGGACCGCCGGGAGGCACTGCGCCGAATGCTGGACACCGGCCACCGGCCGGTCCAGCAACCACCGGCACCGCGCATGGAGGCACCGGCACCGCAGGCGTCGGAACCGCAGGCGCAGCAACCTCCGAACCACCAGGACCACAAGGAGCGGCAAGACCACCAGGAGCGACAGGAGCGGCAGCAGCGGCAGGAGCGGCAGGAGCGTCAGCCGGACCCCCACACCAGACAGCAACTCCAGTACCTCCTCACCGAGTTGCTGCACCATCAGCGCGCCGACACCGCAGGTGCCACGCGCCTGGCCGCCCGCCTCCAGGACCTCCCGGACCGCCCCCTGCTGACCCTCCTGGGCGCCGAGGACCTGCCCTGGGCCTCCCTGGACCTCCTCCTCACCGAGCTGGGCCACTCCGGCCGCCTGCGCATCCGCGACGACGAGACCGCGCACGATCTCTGCACCGAGGTGCTGCGGAACAACCTCTACGTCAGACAGCACCGCCGGCACCCGGCGGACAGCCCGTCGGTGGCGGAGATGCGCGAACGGGCGGGCGACCTCTTCTCCTGGGCGGTCGCCCCGCTCGTACGGGACCCCCGCCACACCCTCGACCTGGGCGAACTGCTCAACCTCATGGTCCTGGAAGGCCGCACGACCGGCCAGGACCAGCTGCGCCGGATCCTGGTCTCACCGCCGGGCGGCCGGGCCCCGGACCTGCCTCCGCAGCTCTGGCAGCAGGTGGTGAAGGCCTTGCTCGCCCCCACACCTGCCCCGGCCCCGTCCTCGCCCCCTCCACCGTCCCCTCCGCCGCCTCCCCCACCGCTCCCCGCCGCGTACGCCCCGGCCTCGCCGATGCCTACGCCCCCGCCTCCGCCCCCGACCCCGCCCTCACAGCAAGAAGAGGAGCGGGAGGGGAGCCGCTTCCAGTTCCCCGAGGTCTCCGAACTCGTCTACCAGACCTGGTTCATCATCACGGTCGCCGCCCTGGGCCTGACCGGCGCGGTCATCACCCTCACGGCGATCGTGATCAACTGACCCCCACCGCCCGCCGATCCGTGATCCGCCCCGTCACGTCCGCGTCCAGGTGGGCCGTCCCCTCCGTGCCGCTCACCGTGACGCGCACTCTCGGCCCCACCCCGGCGCCGCCGCCCGGGGTGACGTCGATGCGCCAGCTGTCGGCCTCGCGGACACCCAGGGTGGCGCGGGCCTCACGGACCAGGCCGGGGAGGAGTTCGTACGGGAGGGACGGGAGGTGGACCGTCTCGGCGAGCGGGCGGGCGGAGTCGCCGCGCACGGCCATGCGGTGGTCCTCGATGCGGAGGGAGGTGACGTACGCGCTGTCCACCCGGGCCTCCAGCTCCATCGCGGTCACCCGCATCCGCCCGAAGGTGAGCAGGGAGGAGGAGGGCCCGGAGACGGTGGTGGAGGTGGAGAACGTACGGGAGGCGGACGAGGACGAGGCGGACGAGGACTCCTTCGCCGCGCCCCCGCCGGCGTCCCCGGACGCGAACAGCTCCCCCCGGAAGGACAGCACCACCAGCGCCGCCCCCGCCAGCAACCCGACCAGCACCAGCAGGCACCACGCCCCCGCGCCTCCGTCCGGGTCCCTCACCAGGGTGGACTCGGGCGCGGAGTCGATCTCCGCCTCCTCGGCCCGGCGGCTCCACTCGGGGGTCGGCCGGGTGACGATCCGTACGTCCCAGGGCTTCTCCGGGTGGTACTCCACGACCGCGATCCCGCGTGGCCGGTAGGCGGGGATGTCGACCAGGTTGATGGACTGGCTGATCTTCACGCGGTAGGCAGGCCGCTCGTCCTCCGGCTCCGGTGCCACGGTCAGCCGGAACGTCACCGGCACGTCGGCTGTTTCGCCGCCCGTGGCCCGCAGGTCCTCGATCCGGGCCAGGGCGGTCCGGCGGGCCGGTGGCGCGTCGCTCCCCGCGCCCCGCCGCCCACCGAGAAAGGCGAGCAGGACCAGGAGAGCCAGGACCCCGCCCCCGGTGGCGAGGACGGGCACGTCCTTGAGGATCACGCCGACGACGAGGGCGGCGAGCGCCGCGCCGATCACCGCCGAGACGACCGTCAGGCGAAGGGCGACCAGGACCCGCCCGACACCCGAACGCCTTTGCTCCACAGGCCCGTTGAGTTCACCCGAATACCGCTGCCCCGTCATCCCCATGACGGCGATTGTGCCGCTCGGGGGAACAACGGGGCAGGGGACGGAAGAAGAACGGTAGGAGCAGTTCAGGACGAGGAGGTCAGTCCTCCCCCTCCAGATTCCCCTCCGTCTCCAGGTAGACCTGGCGCAGCGCCTCCAGCACCGCCGGATCCGGCTTGGCCCACATGCCGCGCGACTCGGCCTCCAGCAGCCGTTCCGCGATGCCGTGCAGGGCCCAGGGGTTGGCCTCCTGGAGGAACTGCTTGTTCTCCGGGTCGAGTACGTACGTCTCGGTGAGCTTGTCGTACATCCAGTCGGCGACGACGCCGGTCGTGGCGTCGTACCCGAAGAGGTAGTCGACGGTCGCGGCCAGCTCGAACGCGCCCTTGTAGCCGTGGCGGCGCATCGCCTCGATCCACTTCGGGTTGACGACCCGGGCGCGGAAGACGCGGGAGGTCTCCTCGACCAGCGTGCGCGTGCGGACGGTCTCGGGGCGGGTGGAGTCCCCGATGTACGCCTCCGGGGCCTTGCCCTTGAGCGCGCGCACGGTGGCGACCATGCCGCCGTGGTACTGGAAGTAGTCGTCGGAGTCCGCGATGTCGTGCTCGCGGGTGTCGGTGTTCTTGGCGGCGACCTCGATGCGCTTGTAGGCGCTCTCCATCTCCTCGCGGGCCGGGCGGCCGTCGAGCTCGCGACCGTAGGCGTAGCCGCCCCAGACCGTGTAGACCTCGGCGAGGTCGGCGTCGGTGCGCCAGTCGCGGGAGTCGATGAGCTGGAGGAGCCCGGCGCCGTACGTACCGGGGCGCGAGCCGAAGATCCTTGTCGTGGCGCGGCGTTCGTCGCCGTGCTCGGCCAGGTCGGCCTGGGCGTGGGCCCGTACGTAGTTCTGCTCGGCGGGCTCCTCCAGCGAGGCGGCCAGCCGTACGGCGTCGTCCAGCAGCCCGATCGTGTGCGGGAACGCGTCCCGGAAGAAGCCCGAGATGCGGAGCGTCACATCGATACGGGGACGGCCCAACTCCTCGTACGGGATGGCCTCCAGGCCCGTCACGCGGCGCGAGGCGTCGTCCCAGACGGGCCGGATGCCGAGCAGCGCGAAGGCCTCCGCGATGTCGTCGCCCGCCGTGCGCATCGCACTGGTGCCCCAGAGCGAGAGGCCGACCGAGGTGGGCCAGTCGCCGTTGTCGGTGCGGTAGCGGGTCAGCAGGGAGTCGGCGAGGGCCTGTCCGGTCTCCCACGCCAGCTTGGACGGAACGGCCTTCGGGTCGACCGAGTAGAAGTTGCGGCCGGTCGGCAGCACGTTCACCAGCCCGCGCAGCGGCGAACCGGACGGACCGGCCGGCACGAAGCCACCGTTCAACGCGTGGACGGCGTGGGCGAGTTCATCGGTCGTGGCCGCCATGCGCGGGACCACCTCGGTGGCCGCGAAGGTGAGGATGTCGGCCACCGCGTCCGGCAGCCCGGAAGCGACACCGGCCACCGCCGCCGGGTCCCAGTCGGCGTCGTCCATCGCCTGGACGAGCGCGCGGGCCTGCTCCTCGATCGCGTCGGCGGCGGTACGCGTGGCGGCCGACTCGTCGAGCCCGAGCGCTTCACGCAGCCCCGGCAGCGACGCCGTACCGCCCCAGATCTGGCGGGCGCGCAGCACGGCGAGCACCAGGTTGACCCGGTCGTTCCCGGCGGGCGGGTTGCCCAGCACATGCAGGCCGTCGCGGATCTGAACGTCCTTGATCTCGCAGAGCCACCCGTCGAGATGCATGATGAAGTCGTCGAAGCCCTCGTCCTCGGGCCGGTCCGCCACCCCGAGGTCGTGGTCGAGCTTGGCGGCCTGGATCAGGGTCCAGATCTGCGCGCGGATCGCGGGCAGCTTGGACGGGTCCATCGCGGCGATCTGCGCGTGCTCGTCGAGGAGTTGCTCCAGGCGCGCGATGTCGCCGTAGCTGTCGGCGCGGGCCATCGGCGGCACCAGGTGGTCGATCAGCGTGGCGTGGACGCGCCGCTTGGCCTGCGTGCCCTCGCCCGGGTCGTTGACGAGGAACGGGTAGACGAGCGGCAGATCACCGAGGGCGGCGTCCGGACCGCAGGCGGCCGACAGACCGGCGTTCTTGCCGGGCAGCCACTCCAGGTTGCCGTGCTTGCCCAGGTGGATCATGGCGTCCGCGCCGAACCCGTTGTCCTCGGCGGAGGCGGCGATCCAGCGGTAGGCGGCCAAGTAGTGGTGGGAGGGCGGGAGATCGGGGTCGTGGTAGATCGCAATCGGGTTCTCGCCGAAGCCGCGCGGCGGCTGGATGAGGATGAGGAGGTTGCCGCGTCGCAGAGCGGCCAGGACGATGTCGCCCTCCGGGTTGGCGGACCGGTCGACGAACATCTCACCGGGCGCCGGACCCCAGTGCTCCTCCACCGACTCCCGGAGTTCCTGCGGGAGTCGGGCGAACCAGCGGCGGTAGTCGGCGGCCGGGATACGGACCGGGTTCTTCGCCAACTGCTCCTCGGTCAGCCACTCCTGGTCATGGCCGCCCGCCTCGATCAGCGCGTAGATCAGCTCGTCGCCGTCCCCGGAGACCAGCCCCGGAATGTCGGCCTCGGGCCCGAAGTCGTACCCCTCGGCGCGCAGCCGCCGCAGCAGGGCCACGGCGCTGGCGGGCGTGTCGAGCCCGACCGCGTTCCCGATCCGCGAGTGCTTGGTCGGGTAGGCGGAGAGCACGAGCGCGATGCGCTTCTCGGCGTTCGGGATGTTCCGCAGCTTGGCATGCCGTACGGCGATCCCGGCGACGCGGGCCGCGCGCTCGGCATCGGCGACGTACGCGGGCAGCCCGTCCTCGTCGATCTCCTTGAAGGAGAACGGAACGGTGATCAGCCGGCCGTCGAACTCCGGCACCGCGATCTGGGTGGCCGCGTCCAGCGGGGAGACGCCCTCGTCGTTCTCCTCCCACGCGGAGCGCGGGCTGGTGAGGCAGAGCGCCTGGAGGATCGGCACGTCGAGCCCGGTCAGCGCGCCCGCGTCCCACGACTCGTCGTCGCCCCCGGCCGAGGCCTCGGCGGGCTTGGTGCCGCCCGCCGCGAGGACGGTGGTCACGATGGCGTCGGCGGCACGGAGGGCGTCGATCAGCTCGGCCTCCGGCGTACGGAGGGAGGCGACGTACAGCGGGAGCGGCCGGGCCCCCGCGTCCTCGACCGCCGTGCACAGGGCGTCGATGAACGCGGTGTTCCCGCTCATGTGGTGAGCGCGGTAGTAGAGGACGGCGACCGTCGGCGCACCCTCGGGCACCGCACGGGCGGAACGTTCCAGCGGGCCCCACGCGGGGGCCGGGGCGGGCGGCTCGAAGCCGTGGCCGGTCAGCAGCACGGTGTCGGAGAGGAACCGGGCCAGCTGCTCCAGGTTGGCGGGTCCGCCGTGCGCGAGGTAGGCGTGCGCCTCGGCCGCGATCCCGATCGGCACGGTGGAGGCGGCCATCAACTGCGCGTCCGGAGCCTGCTCACCGGTCAGCACGACGACCGGCCGCCCGGTGGCCAGCACCGCGTCGAGCCCCTCCTCCCACGCGCGTACGCCGCCGAGGAGGCGGACGACGATGAGGTCGACGCCGTCCAGGAGCGCCGGGAGCCCGGCCAGGTCGGTGCGGGAGGGGTTGGCGTACCGGTAGCTGACCGGCCCCTCGGAGGCTCGGGCGCTCAGGAGGTCGGTGTCGGACGTCGACAGGAGCAGGATCATGCTGCGTCAGGCCTTCCTCGGGGTGTCCACGCCCCGGGCGGTGTCGGAGGGGTCTCCCCGCATCCGGCTCCAGGAACCGGGCGCCGCACCCGGCTCGGAGACCGGGTGCTCGGGGAAGGGAGTTCCTGACTCGTCCGGCAGCCGGTGGTGGCGGCGTCCGGACTCACAGTGGCGGGACCGCGCCGGAATCTCACCGGGCTTCCTCCCCTGTCGCCGTCTGGCGATGGCGGCCTGAACGGACCACCGCCTGCATCCTAAGCGGCGGGGGTGGGGGCGGGGCAGGGGGCGGGGGTGCGGTGGTGATCACTGTTCGCGCCCTTCGCCGCACGCGGGGCAGGAGCCCTGTCCCGCAGGTCACAGACGCGAGCCGGAGCCCTGTCCCGCAGGTCACAGACGTGACCCCGCCGCCGGGACCGGCCCGGTCGGTATGCTCGCCGCCATGCCCGATTCCGCCCCCTCGCCCCTTTCCGCGGGCGGCGCCTCCCCCCGCGACGGCGGCGCGGCACGTGCCGCGCCCCGCGCCGGTGGCGACGCCTGCCCGGGAACGCTGCGGCTGCACCGGGCGGACGACGGGGCGCTGGCCCGCGTACGCATCCCCGGCGGCGTGCTGAGCGCGGACCGGGCGGAGGCGCTGCTGACGGCGGCGGCCCGGTTCGGGGACGGTGAGCTGCATCTCACCTCGCGGGGCAACGTACAGCTGCGCGGCCTCGGTACGGAGTGCGGCGGCGAGCTGGCCGGACTGCTCACGGACGCGGGCCTCCTGCCCTCCGCCGCCCACGAACGGGCCCGCAACATCGTGGCCTCGCCGCTGGCCGGCCTGGACGGCTCCGGGGGGCTCGGGGCGTGGCTGACCGAGCTGGACCGGCTGGTGTGCGGTTCGCCGGCCGCCGCCGCCCTCTCCGGCCGCTTCCTCTTCGCCCTGGACGACGGCCGGGGCGATGTGGACGCCCTCGGCGCGGACGTGACGCTGATCGCGGAGGGGCCTGCGGGGGCGGGGGCGGCCCTGCTGCGGATCGGGGCGGCCGACGAGGTGTTCCGGGTGCCGGCCGCCGAGGCCCCGCGCGCGGCGCTGCGGGCCGCCGAGGAGTTCCTGCGCGCGGCCCGGGACTCCGGCGCGTGGCGGGTGAAGGATCTGCCGGACGACGTACGGGCGGAGCTGGTGAGGACCATCGGCTCGGCGTCGGGCCCGGCGGTCGCCCGCCCCCGCCCCCGTACGGCGACACCCCCCGCCCCCGGCCTCGTCGGCACCGCGGCGATCACCGCCGATGTCCCCCTGGGCCGCCTCACCCCCACCCAGTGGCAGCTGCTCACCGACACGGCCCGGCGGTACGGCGGCGAGCTGCGGCTCACCCCGTGGCGCGGGATCGTCATCCCCGGGCCGGTCCCTCGGCCGGAGGCGGCGGACGCACTCCGCACGCTCTCCGCGTCCGGCCTGATCACCGCCCCCGACTCCCCCTGGACCGGCGTCGGCGCCTGCATCGGCCACCCCGGCTGCGCGAAGTCGCTGTCCGACGTCCGGGCCGAAGCGGGGGCCGCTGTCGGGGTGCCCGGCCGGCTACCTGTGTACTGGTCCGGGTGCGAACGCCGCTGCGGCCACCCCCACGGGGAGTGGATCGACGTGGTCGTCACGCCGGACGGACACCGGATCTCCCACGTACGGGGAGAGCGCCGGGACCCTCCGACGACTGTGGGGAACGACTCGGCGCGGCTGGCGGCAGCGGTGGCCGAGGCCCGCGCCTGAAAACCCCTCCTTGATCAGCTCACGGCAGAAGAAAGCGACAGCACTGTGCACCAGTACGAGAAGGACGGACCGGCGATCTACCGCCAGTCCTTCGCCACCATCCGCGCGGAGGCGGATCTGGCCGGGCTGCCCGCCGACGTCAGCCAGGTCGCCGTCCGGATGATCCACGCCTGCGGCATGGTCGACCTCGTGACGGACCTCGCCTTCTCGCCGAACGCCGTGGCCGACGCCCGCGCGGCCCTGCGCTCCGGCGCCCCGATCCTCTGCGATGTGGCGATGGTGGCCAGCGGGGTCACCCGCAAGCGGCTGCCCGCCAACAACGACGTGGTGTGCACGCTGTCGGACCCGTCCGTGCCCGAGCTGGCCGCGAAGATGGGGACGACCCGCAGCGCGGCGGCGCTGGAGCTGTGGCGGGACCGGATGGAGGGGGCGGTGGTCGCGGTCGGCAACGCCCCGACGGCCCTGTTCCGCCTGCTGGAGATGATCGAGGAGGGCGCCCCGCGCCCCGCCGCCGTCATCGGCGTCCCGGTCGGCTTCGTCGGCGCGATGGAGTCCAAGGAGGCCCTGGCGGAGCACGCGTCGGGCCTGGAGCACCTGATCGTGCGCGGCAGGCGCGGCGGCAGTGCGATAGCGGCGGCCGCCATCAACGCCATAGCCAGCGAGGAAGAGTAAGCAGTGAGCGAGATCAGCGGAAACGGCAGCGGCGACGACGGCAGCGGCCGCCTCTACGGCGTCGGGCTCGGCCCCGGCGACCCGAACCTGATGACGCTCCGGGCCGTCCAGGTCATCGGCGAGGCCGACGTGATCGCGTACCACAGCGCCCGCCACGGCCGTTCGATCGCCCGCTCCATCGCCGCGGCCCACCTGCGCCCCGACCACATCGAGGAGCCCCTGGTCTACCCCGTCACGACGGAGACCACGGACCACCCGGGCGGCTACCGGGGCGCGCTGGAGGAGTTCTACAAGAAGGCCGCGGCCCGGCTCGCGGCGCACCTGGACGCGGGCCGGACGGTGGCGGTCCTCGCCGAGGGCGACCCGATGTTCTACGGCTCGTACATGCACATGCACAAGCGCCTGGCCGACCGGTACGCCACCGAGGTCATCCCCGGCGTGACGTCCGTCAGCGCGGCGGCGGCCCGCCTCGGCACCCCCCTGGTCGAGGGCGAGGAGATCCTCACGATCCTCCCCGGCACCCTCCCGGAGGAGGAGCTGACGGCCCGTCTCGCCGCCACGGACACGGCGGTGGTGATGAAGCTGGGGCGGACGTTCCCGGCGGTGCGCGGGGCGTTCGAGGCGTCGGGGCGGCTGGCGGAGGCGCGGTACGTGGAGCGGGCGACGATGGCCGGGGAGCGCACGGGCGACCTGGCGGACATCGACCCGGCGTCGGTGCCGTACTTCTCGGTGGCGGTACTGCCGAGCCGGGTGGACGCGGTCAGGCCTTCCGGCCGGGCCGGCTCGGGCGAGGTCGTCGTCGTGGGCACCGGCCCGGCGGGCCCCCTGTGGCTGACGCCGGAGACGCGGGGCGCGCTGGCGGCGGCGGACGCACTCGTCGGCTACACCACCTATCTGGACCGGGTCCCGGTCCGCCCCGGCCAGGCGCGGCACGGCTCGGACAACAAGGTGGAGTCGGAACGGGCGGAGTTCGCGCTGGACCTGGCCCGCCGGGGCCACCGCGTCGCCGTGGTCTCGGGCGGCGACCCCGGGGTCTTCGCGATGGCGACGGCGGTGCTGGAGGCGGCGGCGCAGGAGGAGTACGCGGAGATTCCCGTACGGGTCCTGCCCGGGGTCACTGCGGCGAACGCCGCCGCAGCCCGCGCGGGCGCACCGCTGGGCCACGACTACGCCACCATCTCCCTCTCGGACCGCCTCAAACCGTGGGAGGTCATCGCGGAACGGCTCCGCGCCGCGGCCTCCGCCGACCTGGTCCTCGCCCTCTACAACCCGGGCTCCAAGTCCCGTACGTGGCAGGTGGGCAAGGCCCGCGACCTGCTCCTGGAGCACCGCTCCCCGGACACCCCGGTGGTGCTGGCCCGGGACGTGGGCGGCCCGACGGAGAGCGTCCGTACGGTACGGCTGGCGGACGTCGACCCGGCGGAGGTGGACATGCGGACGCTGCTGATCGTGGGCTCGTCGCAGACGCGCTGGGTACGGCGGGGCGAGTCGGGCAGGTCCATCGTGTGGACGCCGCGCCGCTACCCGGAGGCGTAGAGCTTCCGTACGACCCACTCCCCGGCCTCCTCGGGCGTGGCGGCCACCGGCACCCCTTCCGGAACCGGTGGCCGCCGCACCACGACGACGGGAATCCCGGCCTCGCGGGCGGCGGTGAGCTTGGGGGCGGTGGCGTCGCCGCCGCTGTCCTTGGTGACGAGCACATCGATCCCGTACTGCCGGATGATCTCCCACTCCCCGTCAAGGCTGAACGGCCCCCGATCGAGCAGGACGTCCATCTTCCTCGGGCAGGGCGGCTCCGGCGCATCGACGGACCGCACAAGAAACCACAACGCATCGAGACCTTCACCGGCAAAGGCGGCGAGCCCCATCCGCCCGGTGGTGAGGAAGACCCGCTCACCGAGTGTCGGCAACAGGTGCGCGGCCTCGGCGAGCGAGGCGACGGAGTGCCAGCGGTCGCCGTCCTGGGCGACCCAGCCGGGCCGGCGGAGGGCGAGGAGAGGAACATGGGCCTGCGCGGCGGCCAGGACGGCGTTCCGGCTCATGGTGGAGGCGAAGGGGTGGGTGGCATCGACAAGAGCGTCGACGCGGTGCTCACGTACCCACGCCGCGAGCCCGTCAGCCCCGCCGAACCCACCGACGCGCACGTCACCGGGCGGAAGCCGGGGAGCGGCCACGCGCCCGGCGAGCGAGGTGGTGACGCGCAGGCGCGGATCACCGACCAGGCTCTCGACGAGCCGGCGGGCCTCGGTGGTCCCTCCCAGAACAAGAACATGCTTCACGTGCATCATCGGAACGGACTCTTCTCATGAACGACGCTCATGACCGCTGAGGCGCGGGGCGGTCGCAGTGCCCAACTCAAACACACCGGCCTGCGCCCCGGCTGGACGACCGGTGCGTGTGCGACGGCGGCGACGACGGCCGCGTACACGGCCCTGCTGACCGGCGACTTCCCGGACCCGGTGAGCATCACGCTGCCCAGGGGCCAGACACCGGCGTTCGCGCTGGCGGTGGAGGAGCTGGGGCCCGGGCGGGCGAGCGCCGGGGTGGTGAAGGACGCGGGGGACGACCCGGACGTGACGCACGGGGCACTGGTGAGGGCGACGGTACGGAGGCTGCCGCCGGGCTCCGGGGTGGTGTTCCGGGCGGGCTCCGGCGTCGGTACGGTCACCCTCCCCGGTCTGCCGCTGGACGTCGGGGAGCCCGCGGTGAACCCGGTGCCGCGCCGGCTGATGCGCGAGCACGTGGAGCGGGTGGCGGCGGAGCACGGGGAGGCGGGCGACGTGGAGATCACCGTCTCGGTCGACGACGGCGAGGAGATCGCGCGCTCGACGTGGAACGGCCGGCTGGGCATCCTGGGCGGCCTGTCCATCCTCGGCACCACGGGCGTGGTCGTCCCGTACTCCTGCTCGGCCTGGATCGACTCGATCCGCCGGGGCGTGGACGTGGCGAGGGCGGCGGGCCTGGAGCACGTGGCGGGCTGCACGGGCTCGACGTCGGAGAAGACGGTGGTCGCGGAGCACGACCTCCCGGACATAGCCCTCCTGGACATGGGCGACTTCGCGGGCGCGGTCCTGAAGTACGTACGCCGCCACCCCGTCCCCCGCCTCACGATCTGCGGCGGCTTCGCCAAGCTCTCCAAACTGGCCGCCGGCCACCTGGACCTGCACTCGGCCCGCTCCCAGGTGGACAAGCCCTTCCTGGCGGACCTGGCCCGACAGGGCGGCGCGACCGAGGAACTGGCGTCCCGGATCGCCACGGCCAACACGGGCCTGGAGGCACTCCGTCTCTGCGAGGCGGCGGGGGTGCGGCTGGGCGACCTGGTGGCGGCCCGCGCCCGGGACGAGGCACTGGCGGTGCTGCGGGGCGCCCCGGTGGAGGTGGACGTGATCTGCATCGACCGAGCGGGGACGGTGGTAGGAAGGGCCTAGGTACTCATCCCCCCTAACTCTTCTGGAGAGCACGGGTGACACCGGCGACGATGGCGGTGGTCAGCACCCAGCCGAAGGCGATCAGCAGATAGGCCAGCCACTGAACGCCGCCGTCCGACCAGTACCACCCGGAGCGCTGCCCCAGATCGCCGATGGGGACCAGAAGGTCAAGCGTATAGACGAAGGGCTGGAACGGACTGCCTTCGCCCTCCTTGACCGCGCTCGGCGTGTGCGTACTGAAGACCACCGTGCCCAGCAAGGTCAGCGCGAGGAGCCAGACACCGGCCATCCAGGGCCGGTAGCCGTAGCCCACGGTGACGTCGAGCAGATGCCCCCACACCCGCGCCGGCAGGGACAGGGTGAGCCGCCGGTGCCGCTGCTTGGCCAGGAGCACCCGGCGGGCGTCGTCGTCATGGCCGAGCTGCCGGTACCAGCCGGCGAGTTGCTCGTACGGCTGTGGGGCGTAGCCGGGATTCCGCCGGATCCAGCCGAGCCGACGGGCCACCTCGTCCCGCGCCCGCGTCCCGTCGGCGCCTGCCACGGCCGGGTCGCCGCCGGACCGGATGGACCCGTAGGTGAACCCGTCCAGGAGCACCTTCTCGGGCCAGCTCTGCTCGCTGTCCCGGAACCAGGTGGTCTGGGCGGACCGGAGATCCACCAGCCCTGAGGGCGGGGCCGCGAGCCGGTGGTCGAATTCCCCCACGGACATGGATACACAGTCCAGGGCGGTACCAGTACCGCCCCCGTCCAGATGTGCGCCCTCGAAGGTCAGCAGCCCACCTATTCGGGTCCTCGGCAGCCGCACCTCCCCCTGCGCCGTGAACCCCTGCGAGCAGTCCACGGACGAAGCGACCACGGCACCTCCGGCCAGGGCGACGCCACCGGGGTTCTCCAGCCGTGCGCCGGGCAGGAACAGCCCGTTGAGCAACTGCGCGCCGGGCACCCGCAGCCCGCCCCGGGTCACGAGCCGCTCGCCGAAGACACTGCCCTCCAGGACGAGGCCGCCGGCGAGCACCGCCCACTCCCCCGGCCCCGAGACCTCGGCATCCTTGACCACCAGATTCGCAGCCATACGGGCATTGATGAGGTTGAGAGCACCGCCCGCAACAGTCGACCGCCGCAGGTCCAGATCACCCCCGATGCGCGCGAGTTCGGCGTCGACGCCCGGAACCCAGCTGTCCGCGATCACGATCGTCCGCGTCGCAGCGCCGTACAGCTGGACCGGCTCATCCAACCGACAGCCCTCCAAGGACAACGTGTGGGGGATCTCCGCCCCTGACAGATCGAGCCGCCCACTGACACGCGCCCCCACGAGCCGCAGGGCAGCCACGGCGCCGGACCGCTCCTCATCGTTCGCACCGAGCAGCAGCGCCGCGACAACGGCGGCACGAACGGTACGTCCGGCCCCCCACCGAGCACCGTCAGCCGGATCATCCGCCTCCGCCACCCCGGTACGCAGATCAACGCGACGCCCCTCGGGAAAGGCGTCCCACAACGCACGCTCCGGCGGGGTCAACTCCTCATATGACAGCACCAGTGCAGCGTAATGATCTGGGCGCCGGGGGCCTGGCTGTCAGCCACGAATTCCCCCAGCACACCCGCACAGCCCCCGCAGCTACTGCTCGGCAGCGGCAGCGGCAGCGAGCCGAGACCGCCACCCATCCGGATCCCGCCCGGCCTCCACGGCCTTGGCGGCATCCTCGGCAAGATCAACCCCCAGATCGGCGGCACGCCGCTCGGCCCACCGCGCCCAGGCGGCAGCCTGCTGGCAGTCGGGACACAAGGTCGCCCCGCCATAAGCCCGGAACACATGCTCATTCCCGGGCCCCTCACAGGTCACAAGAGGCGCAACGCGGGAAGGAACGGGAGGCGGCGCATCAGGCACGCCAGGAGGCACGGCCTCAGCAACGGAAGCGGACTCAGGCGCGGGCGCCTCGGGCATCTTCATCTCCAGCCGATGCCGCAGGAACCCCACAGCGGACCGCACCCCCTTAGCAGGCAACCCACTGCTCAGCACCCGCCGAAGCTCACCGGCAGACACCCCCCGCCGCAACCACTCAACGGCCAGCCCGACCAGCTCACGAGCCTCACGAACCCCGAGACGCAACTGCCGATCGGAGTTCCGCAGGGACAACAACACCCGCTCGGCCTCAGCTTCTTGAGGCGAGAGCTTCACCACCTCCACGTCCACGCCCACGCCTTCGCCTTCGCTGGGCGCTTCGGTGGGTGGGCGGGATGAGTTCTCCCCCAGTTCTTCGTCTACCGGTAGTTGATGACCGACGGTCCGAGGCCCCGGCTGACCGACGGTCGGAGACTGCACACTCGGAGAAGCCCCCGCCCCCACACCGGCCTCCCGCCACACCACAAGGGCATCGGCATCGGTCAACGGCACATTGGAGACCAACTGATGGGTGGCCCACAACCCACGCTCCCCAGCAGCCCGCCGCTCATGAACGAACCCGTTCACGACCAACTGCTCCTTAGCCCGCTGAAACGCACGCCCCTTGATGCCGAGCTTCTGCCCATGCTCGGACAACGCCACATGGGTCTGGTCGTCGGGCAACCCCTGCACGTACAGCAGCAGGATCTTCGCGTCACTGCACAGACGCGGATGACGCACGACATCGTGCGAGGCCTTCGTGTAGCGCCGAACAGGCGCGATAGCATGCCAAAGCATCCCGGTGGATTTCCGTTCCACTAGTTGGGTGAAGGCCCTCGGCTAGGTGCTAGGAACACCTCCGGGGGCCGCCCCATGCACACGAGGTGCACACAGAGCGTGATGACACGATGACGGTACCGCAGCCTCGAAGCGCCGAGCGGACAATCCGCCGAACGGGACGGCCAGACAAACGCAGATCAACCCATACGAGTGCAAGGCCAGTTCACATTGACGCACTAATGGCCGCGGCCCCATCGGGTCAACTCGTCGCCTTCTCAATGGCATCGAAGATGTCGGCATCGGTTTCCTGCTGCCAGACGGGCAGGTCGGCCCAGTCCGCCACGTAGCCCGGCTTCGGGTCGTCGAAGTGCTTGAACATCTGGGCGGTCCAGCAGATCGCGACGAAGCGCCCGCGCTGCTCACGTGACAACCGCGACGTAAGCCCACCACTGACGGCGACGAACTGACGCACCTGCTCGTACACGCCCCCTGCCGCCTCGCGCTCCCACTGCGGGGTGTCATCCCAAGGAGTCACGTACCCAGCCTTCGGCTCCCCGGGAAAGTGCCGCCGAACCCCCGAGATCCAGGCCTCCCGGAAAAGTCGTGCACCCTCGTTCTCGGTCTGCGACATGCCATCCCCTTCTCGTCACGGCGTCCTCAACGTGGCGATCTCCGCCCCCAGCTCCGCCACTCGGTGGTCACGGCTCAAGGGACCGAACTCGTCGCACAAGCCTTGAAGTCTATGGGTGACGTACCCCGATCCTGAGGCGCGAGCCAGGCTGATCGCCTCCTTGCCGTACGCGACGACCTGGTCGGCATCCCGCCTCTTCGCCCCGATCGCCGCCATGTCCGTCAGCACCGCACCTCGCCGGCGGTAGGACTGTCCCGGCGCCAGCGCGGTCTGCTCCAGCGCCCGTTCCAAGGCCTCCTCCGCCAGGTCGAGACGGCCGAGCTGTACGTATCGCGATCCCCGTTCCTCCGCCAGCCGCGCACCGTCGAACCGGAGCCACCCGCCGTTGACGCTGTCCGCGCTGAGATCGCGGACAGCCTCCGCACGCTCCATCGCGTGCTCGCACGCGTCCAGGTCACCGAGAGCTGCGTACGCCTCGGCCTGAACCGAAGCGACCCAATGACGGGTCGAAAGGTTCCTGTCACCCCGGATTGCCAGGCGCTCGGCCGCCCCGAGCATCTGCTCCGCCTGGTGGTAGCGGCGCTCGGACATGTCGACGTACGCATGCCGGACCAGCGCGCACGCCCACAGGTCGTACGCCTGGGCGTCCTTGCTGACCGAGGCCGCGAGTGCGTACGAAGCGGAGGCATCGGCATACCGGTTCGCGTCGAATGCCACCTCCCCGGCCAACTGGAACAGGTCTGCCGCCGCATTCAACAGCGGGCGGGGGCTCCCACGATGACCGGCCAAGGCCTCATTCAGCGTGGCCAACTGGTCGCGTACAACCGGGTAGACAGCCCCCTTGGAACGGGACAGTTGGTAGACCTGCCACAGATGACTGTTCATCCGGGCGAAATCGGCAGGAACACCGCCTCGGACTCCCTCGGCGAGGGCTTCCGCCTCATCTACGGGCAGCGCGGTCAAGGCACCGCTGACGGTCAGTATGCGGAGGAATGCGCGGCGGATCATGTCGTCAGGGTCTCCCGCGTTCGGGGGCTCACTGGACTGGTGCCCGACGGTTTCCCGGGCTGCGCTTCGTAGGGGGGCGAGAAAGGCGTCCAGCTCTTCGAGGCTGACTTCGAGGGCGGCAGCCAGGCCCCGCCGCTGGGGTGGCTGCGGATAGACCCTGCCGCTTTCCCAGCGTCCGACCGTTGTGCGATCCACACCGAGTAACTGGGCCAATTCTTCCTGACTGTAGCCCAAAGCCCTGCGCCGTTCCGCCAGTCCCATGGCACCCACTCTCGCGCAGCTCCGGCCCCTCTGGCATCCGTGCACAGATCTGCTTCAAGAGTGCCGCACCGATGCCGTGGATACCCCCGACTCCAGGCGATTTCCTGGTTGTTGACCCGGACGAGTGCCGGGACAGGTGAAGGAGTCCGGCAATGACCACGAGAGACGAGACCCCGGTGCACCAGTCCGGAGACCACACACAGGCCGACCACCTCAGCGCCGAACCGCGCATTCTCCTGAGGCTCAGAGTCTCTCGTGACTCGGGCCGGACGTGGGGGCCGGTCACGGAAGTACGAGAGGACGAGAATCTGCCGCTCCTGGACAACCCCAGCGCTCTCCCGCCCTGCACGTGCCCGCGCTGCACCGGACGCGACTCGGGCGCCGGGGCCCTTCTTCAAGGGGTGTCGTGATGCGGTGCAGGCACTGGCGCCGGGTTCCGCTGGACCTGTCGCAGGAGGCTCGGCAGAAGGCCCCGTCCGGCTGCGTCGACCGGGCCGTGCAGTGCCAGCTGTCCGCCCACGAGGGCGACGAACACCACGGCCTGCTGGCCGAACTCGACACGTACGACACCGCCCTCTGGCTCCGCTGGCGCGGGGACTACGTGGACCTGGTCGTGCTGCGGGACTGCCCGGTGGTCGGGCCGGGGCCCGGCGGGGAGGGCTGCTGCCTGTTCGCCGACCACCCCGAGCAGCACACCTGGGAGAACACCTCGGAGGAGGTCCTGTGCACCAGCTGATCGCGAGCCCGTACAACGGTACGTTCCTGATCGCCCGCCCCGGCTCCAAGGGCGGCATGCGCATCCCCCGGACGCTGTACGAAGAGCTGGCCGCGACCGCCGAAAGCAGCAGCCCTCTCCCGGCCTGGCTCCTCGGCCAAGCCCGCACGGCCTGGGGCCTGGACCTGGCAGATGCGGTGATGCGGGGCACCGTCCTCGTACGCTCCGGTACCGGTCTCGGCTACGGGCGAGCCACGTACGAGATCAACAAGGGCTGCAACTTCAACTGCGAGCACTGCTACCTCGCGGAGCGAAAGTTCGAGGGACTGCCCTGGCCGGACAAGGCCCGGCTCCTGCACCTGCTGCGGGATGCCGGGGTGCTGTGGCTCCAGTTCACCGGCGGTGAGCCGCTGATCGACCGGGACTTCGTGGACGCGTACACGCTCGCTCACCGCTCCGGAATGCTGATCGAGATCCTGACCAACGGCTCCCGGCTCCACCGCCCCGAGATCATCGGCCTACTGCGCGACCTGCCACCGCACAAGGTGACCGTCTCCCTCTATGGGGCGACCTCGGACAGCTTCGACACGCTCACCCGCAAGCCAGGAGCGTTCAAGCTGGTCGAGAAGGGGCTCGTCGCTGCGCGCGAGGCCGGACTCGCGCTGGAACTGGCACTGATCATCACCCGACACAACGCCCACGAGCTGGACGCCATGCGCGCCCTCGCGGAGCGGTACGGGGCGAGCCGCCAGGAGTACGGCACGATCTCCCCCACGTACTCCGGCACGCCCGAACCGCTGGCCGCGCAGGCGCCCGGCTTCCTGGACAAGGCCAGCGTCTTCAAGGGCTGCCCCGCCGGCCACACCTTCTTCTACGTCGACCCGCACGGCCTGGCGACCATGTGCAAGGTCGGCCGGGAGAACCCCATCGACCTGATGACCGAGGGCCTGGACGGACTCCTCCGTCTGCCCGGCATCGCCGATGCCCAGATGCTTCGCACCGGTGGCTGCGGCGGCTGTCAGCTCTCCGGCACCTGCCGGGTCTGCCGTCCGCTCGCCAAGGCGTACCAGGAGGCGAAGGCACCACTGAACACCTACTGCCAACACGGAAGCGAGGAAGCATCATGACCGCTGTCATGGTGGAGATCAGCCCCCGACCGCCAGCCCTGGAGGAGCCCGAGGGAGTGATCCTCCTGGATGACCTGGAGGTGCTGGCCGAAGGGGCCATCCCGGGCTGCAACGAGGACAACCCCTACCGGTAGACAACCGGCCGCACAGAACCGCGGGGGCTTCTGGACGTTCTTCCGCCCGAAGCCCCCGCACCAGTGCGCACCCACATACCCGCCCCCATGGAAGAGTGAAGCCCCTTGGCGACCACCCGCATCGGCCTCGACCGACTGCCACCCGCCGCCCGCTCCGCCGTAGAAGCGCACACCGGCCCCCTCCTCACGGTCGAGGAGACCGCCGAAGGCTTCAACAGCGAGATCGCGGCCCGCGTCACCTCCGCCACGGGCACCTGGCACATCAAGGGCCTGCGCACCGACCACCCCCGCGCCTGGACCCAGCGCCGGGAAGCCGCCATCGCCCCCTTCCTCACCGATCTGGCCCCCTCCCTCCGCTGGTGCGTCGAGACCGCCGGTTGGGACCTCCTCGGCTTCGAAGCTCTGGACGGCCACCACGCCGACTACGCCCCCGGCTCCCCCGACCTCCCCGAAGTCGCGAACCTCCTGCGCCGCCTCAACGAGACCCCCTGCCCCGGCATCGAGCTGCGTCGTGCCGAACAACGCCTGAAGCACTACGTCGCCCACCCCGACGACCTCCGCTACTTCGCCGGGCCCCACCTGCTCCACACCGACCTGAACAACGCCAACGTCCTCGTCGACACCGAGGCTCCCCAGGGCGCCCGGGCCCGCCTGGTCGACTGGGCCTGGGCCACCCGTGGAGCGGCCTGGCTCGACGCCGGCTACTGGATCATCTGGCTCATCGCGGCCGGGCACACCCCCGCATCCGCCGAACACTGGGCCGCCGAGACCCCCTCCTGGCGCACAGCCCCCGCCAAGGGCATCACCGCCTTCGCCACCGCCAACGCCAACCTCTGGACCGAGATCACCAACGCCGACCCCGACCCGTGGCCCCTGCGCCTCGCGACTGCCGCCACCGCCTGGCACGCGCACCGCAGGACTGGCTGAACAACAATCCGCCGTTGCCAGGAGCTGCGCCGCCAAGACAAAGCCAGGATCCGAACCTGCAACCTTCTGGTCCGTAGCTTTAGGTAGATCGGCCAGAGAGGCTCATACAGGTCGCTCAGAAGTTCCTGAAGAGGGTTGTTGACCGGTGTTGGTTGCTGGGGTTGCGGTGTCTAGTTGCTGTGCGGTCTGAACGAGTTCACGCACCCTGGCGAGGTTGCTGCGGCTGGTCAGGGTGTTGGGGTGGGTCTCACCCAAGACCTGCTCGCGCTGGGCGAGAGTCACCTCGAACAGAGGAATGGCCCGCTCCAGATCACCCGCCACCCGGTAGGCGGCGGCGAGGTTGTTGCGGCTGCTCAGGGTGTTGGGGTGGGTCTCACCCAAGACCTGCTCGCGCTGGGCGAGAGTCACCTCGAACAGAGGAATGGCCCGCCCCAGATCACCCGCCACCCGGTAGGCGCCGGCGAGGTTGTTGCGGCTGCTCAGGGTGTTGGGGTGGGTCTCACCCAAGACCTGCTCGCGCTGGGCGAGAGTCACCTCGAACAGAGGAATGGCCCGCCCCAGATCACCCGCCACCCGGTAGGCGCCGGCGAGGTTGTTGCGGCTGCTCAGGGTGTTGGGGTGGGTCTCACCCAAGACCTGCTCGCGCTGGGCGAGAGTCACCTCGAACAGAGGAATGGCCCGCCCCAGATCACCCGCCACCCGGTAGGCGTAGGCAAGGTTGTTGCGGCTGCTCAGGGTGTTGGGGTGGGTCTCACCCAAAACCTGCTCGTACTGGGCGAGAGTCACCTCGAACAGAGGAATGGCCCGCCCCAGATCACCCGCCACCCGGTAGGCGTAGGCAAGGTTGTTGCGGCTGGCCAGAGTGTCGGGGTGGGTCTCACCCAAAACCTGCTCGTACTGGGCGAGGGTCGCCTCGCACAGGGAGATAGAGCGTGCGGTGTGGCCTTGCTGGTGAAGCCGATCACCGGCAGCTATGTACGCGTCGGTGAGTGGTGGATTGTGGTGCTCGGATGGTCTGGTGGCGGCGAGGGTGACGAGGTGGGGCGTGAGGGCGTCCCACTGATCCTCGGTGGGGGTGTCCTGGCCCGGCGGCGGGGTCAGGTGGTGAAGGGCTGCTTGTTCGGCGCGGTCACGTCCTTGCAGGTGCCGGGTGGATTGACTGCCGTTGGTGTGCTGCGGGGTACGCAGGACGGTTTGGACCATGCGGTGCAGGCTCAGTGTGGTGCCGGTGTCGGTGACCATGCTGTACGCGGCCAGGGTTCCGACAGCCTCGGCGATGTCGTCCGGGTCGGCGCCCGGCGGGGTGAGCAGGCTGTGGGGAATGTCGTCAGGGGCCAGCCAGGCAGCGGTGTACAGCAGCTCCACGGCCAGCGGGTCAGCCTGCTCCAAGGTGTGGAGGGTGACGCTCCAGATGCGGGCGAGGGTGCGTTCGGCGTCGCTGCCGTGGGCGGTCTTGGCGAGTTTGGAGTCAAGGCGGCGGCGGTAGGCGTCGCAGCTGATACCGCGATTCTGGGCCAGGTAGGCGCCGGCCTGTTTGATTGCCAGCGGAAAGTATCCCAACTCACGGGTGAGAGCTCGGGCGTCGGCTTGCTGGCGCGCGGTGGGGGTGACGTCCTTGAAAACAAGTTGGCACAGCAGAGTGGTGGCGTCGTCAGGGTCGAGGTTGCCCAGCATCAGGGTGGGGGCATTGTCGGGCCAGCCTGTGGTGCGGCGGCTGGTGGCGAGGTGATGGCCTTGGTGGAGTGCGCCGGTGTAGGGGGTGAGGTCGTCGGGGTTCTCCACGTTGTCGTAGACCAGTAGCCAGCCCGGATGCCAGGCGAGCCACTGCATCGCCCACGCCACCTGCGCCACCCGGTTGGCCTCGGCGGCCCAACTGGGAACCAGAGTGTGGGTGAGGGCGGTGAGAGAGGTCTCGATCTCGTCGGGGGACGCGGCGTTGATCCACCAGATCAAGGAGTAGTCGCCACGGTAGCGATGGGCGTAGTGCAGAGCGAGCGTGCTCTTGCCGATCCCGCCCAGACCGTGCACCGCCCCGCTCTGCGTGATCGCGCCCTCGCGCCGACTACTCAGGATGCGCCGCAGCCGGTCCAGTTCCTCCTCCCGCCCCAGGCAGAGGACGGCCGGAGGCAGGTTGGAGCTGCCCGGAGCTGCGGAGACCTTCTCGGGCGTGAGCAGTGCCTCGGCCGGCAGCACGTCACCGGTGTAGGCGTCTCTGATGCGCTGGGCAGCGATCGATCCCGGTCCGGCCGTTTCGATCCGCAGCCGGGCCGGCTCGTCGTCGGTGCTCACGGCCGTGGCGTGGCGTGACCGTCACCGGTGTAGGCGTCCCTGATGTGCTGAGCGGCGATCGACCGCTCACCGGATGCCGTGATGGTGATGGAACCGGCCCCTGGAGCCGGCAGGAGTGCGGACAATTCCGCGCGCAACTCGGCATCGTCCTGCAACGCCCGGCGGAGCAGCCTGCCCAGCACTGCCACCGTGTAGGACTCGTCCTGCTCGTCGGCGGCCTCGTCCACCACACGCTCCAGCTCCGCCTGACCCTCCTCGTCCCGGCGCCGCCACACTGCCCCAAGGATCCGCTGACCCAGCGTGACCGTGGCATCTGCCGCCACGTCCTCCGCCCGGGTGAGGACCGCCGCCCCGTACGCACCGACCGCGGCCGTCAGATACGGACTTGCCTGCTCGACCAACTGCACGATCTCAGCACTCATTTGTTCCCCCGACCACTGCGGCCCCGAAAGAGACCAGCGTAGGTAAGCCAGACCCTCTGTGGAGTCAGAACGTCCGAAGCGCTCACAGCGGTTCCCTGCGCTCCCATCCCTGGCACTCGCGAACAGTGCCCCTTTCATCCTGGAGTCCGAGCGCCCCCGCCGGAGGCATCCTCTTGAAACCGCGGGCCTGATGCTCGTCTCATGCCCTCCGGGCCTATCCAAATGGTGGGCGAGCGTCGGCGTCGGCGTCGGCGCCGAGCGGGCCGAAGGCAGGAGCGCGGGCGCAGCCAGAGCCGGGAAGCGCGCCCGGCGGAGCGGAGCGCAGCCGGGTGCTGAAGTAGAGGTGTGTTCTCTGGCGGGAACGCACACCGGCGGGAAGCCGCCCCAAGGCGGCCCGTGGCCGCCTGCGGGCTCGGCCGTGAAGCAAGACTTCATCGTGGGGCGGAGTGAAGGCTAGAACCCGCGCTTCTTCCTTGCGCGGAAAAGGGTCGTGGTCACCGGCGCCTCGCCCTCCCGCCCTGGGTCGTGGACGGTATGGCAATGCATGACGTCGAACCCCGACTCGACCAACAGCTCTTTCCATATCGGGGAGTTCAGCACCCACCGCTGCATCGTGCCGGGGCTGCCGTCAGGCCTACGGGTCGGGATGTCGGCGGGTCGGCACTCGGTCTCGGGCGGTGCTCCGTTGCGGTAGTGGGCAAGCGTGGAGAACACCAGGACACCACCGGGGCGGAGCGCCAGCGCGGATGCTGGGAGCAGGATCTGCGGATCGCTGAAGTCAACCGCGCCAAAGATGCTGTAGGCAATGTCGAGACTGTCGGGGTGTGTCTGGAGGTAGGCGGCGGCGTCGCTGTAGACGAAGTCCAAGCCGCACACGTCTACGTAGAAGTCGC
Source organism: Streptomyces cyaneofuscatus (assembly GCF_033109485.1). Lineage (NCBI taxonomy): Bacteria > Bacillati > Actinomycetota > Actinomycetes > Kitasatosporales > Streptomycetaceae > Streptomyces > Streptomyces cyaneofuscatus. The sequence goes on from NZ_CP137002.1 coordinate 3,892,764, forward strand.
GACCGCGGGTGTGCTGAGCGGATGAGCTGTCGATCGCGGTGACCCGGACGGCACCCAACTCGGCGGCGACATAGGCGGCCTGGTGGCCGGCTCCCGCACCCAACTCCGCGACGGTGCGACCGGTGAGGTCGCCCAGGAGTTCGTCCCCAGGCCCGATCCGCTGGTACCAGTCCCAGTGGAGGCGGCTGATGGAGCGGCGCACGTGTGAGGAAGCTCCGTAGTGGTGCCAGAGGTCGGGCCCGGTGGTCGGGGAAGTCGAGGTCACAGCCGACATCCTGGCCCGCTCCTCGTGATCGGTTCGGAGTTCTCTCCGTATTCACCCCAACGCGGGCCGGACCCATCTCAGGGACTGCGGTGCTGCCCTTGCCTCCGTGAAGCGCTGGCCCCGCCCGTCAGCACCCGCCCCGGTCGCGCCCCACCGCGTACAAGTGGCTGTCCCGGAACTGCTCGGCCCCCAGCGTCCGCCCCACCATGATGACCGCCGTCCTGATCACCCCCGCCGCCTTCACCTGCTCCGCGATCGAGTCCAGAGGGCCGCGCAGGATGATCTCGTCCGGGCGGGACGCCATCGCGACCACCGCCGTCGGGCAGTCCGCCCCGTAGTGCGGGGTCAGCTCCTCCACCACCCGGTCCACGTAGCGGGCCGCCAGGTGGAGGACGATCAGGGCGCCGCTGCGGCCCAGGGTGGCCAGGTCCTCGCCCTCCGGCATCGCCGTGGCCCGTTGCGCGATGCGGGTCAGGATCACCGTCTGGCCGACCGTCGGCACCGTTAGCTCGCGCTTCAGGGCCGCGGCCGCCGCCGCGAACGCGGGGACGCCGGGGACGACCTCGTACGGGATGCCCGCCTCGTCCAGGCGCTTCATCTGCTCGTTCACCGCGCTGAACACCGACGGGTCGCCTGAGTGCAGCCGCGCCACATCGTGGCCGTCCGCGTGGGCCCGTACGAGCTCCGCGGTGATCTGCTCGATGTCCAGGTTCGCCGTGTCGATCAGGCGGGCGTCAGGCGGGCATTCCGCCAGCAGCTCCACCGGGACCAGGCTGCCCGCGTACAGGCAGACCGGGCTGGCGGCGAGCAGGCGCGCGCCGCGCACCGTGATCAGGTCGGCCGCGCCCGGGCCCGCGCCGATGAAGTACACCGTCATGTTCGATCTCCTGAGACTGAGGGTTTGCGTACGGACCACTGCGTCACCGGCATCGCCTGGCGCCAGCCCGTGAATCCGCCCACCGGGACCGCGTGCGCGACCGCGAGGCGGGTCAGCTCGCCGCCGTACGCTCTGTACCGCTCGGCCAGCAGCGCCTCCGACTCCAGCGTCACCGTGTTCGCCACCAGCCGGCCCCCGGGCCGCAGCGCCTCCCAGCACGCGTCCAGCAGGCCCGGTGCCGTCAGGCCGCCGCCGATGAACACCGCGTCCGGCACGTCCAGTCCGGACAGTTCGGAGAGTTCGGAGAGTTCGGGCAGGGATGCGGGGGCCGGGCCCGTAATGACCCGCAGGCCCGGGACTCCCAGGCGGTCCGCGTTCCTCGCGATCCGCTCCGCCCTCGCCGGGTCCCTCTCCACGCTCACCGCCCGGCAGGTCGGGTGCGTGCGCATCCACTCGATCGCGATCGAGCCGGAGCCTCCTCCCACGTCCCACAGCAGCTCGCCGGGCGCGGGTGCCAGCGCCCCGAGCGTCGCGGCCCTGATGTGGCGCTTGGTGAGCTGGCCGTCGTGTTCGTACGCCTCGTCCGGCAGGCCCGGTACGGCCCCGAGGCGTAGCGCGTCCCGCGACGCCCGGCAGTCGATCGCGATGACGTTCAGGCGGTCCCCGGGCGCGTGCGTCCACGTCTCCGCGACGCCCTCCACGTACGCCTCCGCCTCGCTGCCCAGCTGCTCCAGGACGCGCATCCGGCTCGGGCCGAAGCCGTGGGCCGTGAGCAGGGCCGCCACCGTCGCGGGCGTCGAGGCGTCCGCGCTCAGGGCCAGCAGCCTGCGGCCCTCGTGGAGGGATACGGCCAGGCGGGACGCCGGGCGGCCCACCAGCGTCACGACCTCCGTGTCCTCCAGGGGCCAGCCGAGGCGCGCGCAGGCGTACGAGACCGAGGACGGGTGCGGGAGTACCCGGAGCGCCTCCGGGCCCAGCTCCTCCGCCAGCGCGCGCCCGATCCCGTAGAACATCGGGTCCCCGCTCGCCAGCACCGCGATCCGGCGCTCCCGGTGCTCGGCCAGCAGCCGGGGTACGGCGGGGCGCAGCGGCGACGGCCACGCCACCCGTACGCCCGCGCACTCCGGCGGCAGCAGGTCCAGCTGGCGCGCCCCGCCGATCACCACCTCCGCCTCCCGCAGCGTCTCCCGCGCCCCGCCGGACAGCCCGGACCAGCCGTCCGCGCCGATCCCCACTACGGAGACGGGAGGCGGGGGCAGGGCTGGAGAGGGGGACACGGGCCGGGAACCTCGTCGTTCGGAAGGGGAGGAAAGCAGTGGCAGCGAGAGGGGGCGAGTGGGAGCGAGTGGAAGCGAGACGCAGCCGAACTTTACTGAACGTGCCGTTCCGACCCCTCCAGCGGGTGAATCCCGAAAAGAATCCGCGCGTCGTGTCGAGAACCCCGCCCCGGCCCCGACGTCCCCTGTGTAAGCGGAGAAGAAGAGAACGAAGAGCGAGCTTCCAGGAGGCGACGGTCATGAAGTATCTGGTGATGGTCCAGGGCAGCCAGGCGGACTACGACGCGCAGGCCGGCAAGGGGTCGGCGGACAGTCCGGCCTGGGACGAGAAGGCCATGCAGGAGATGTTCGCCCACATGGGCAGCATCAACGACGACCTCGCCGAGTCGGGTGAGCTGGTGACCGCGTACGGGCTCACGGAGCCCGCGCAGGGGCGGGCCGTCAGCCTCGACGCCGAGGGGCGGCCGGTGGTGTCGGACGGGCCGTACAGCGAGACCAAGGAGCTGCTCGCCGGGTTCTGGATCCTCGAATGCGAGAGCCTGGAGCGGGTGACCGAGATCGCCGCCCGCGTGGCACGCTGTCCGCAGCCGGCCGGGGCGCCCGAGTACCCGGTGCTCATCCGCACCGTCGGCGGCGGGATCGACTAGCTCGACCGGGAGCAGACCTCGACCAGGAGCGACCACTGAGGGTGGACCGTACGAGCGACGACGACGCGGACCGTGCGACCCACGACGACACGGACCGTACGACCGACGACGACATCGAGGATCTGCTGCGCCGCCACGCGCCGCAGGTCCTCGGCGCGCTCGTCCGCCGTTACGGGCACTTCGACCCGGCCGAGGACGCCGTCCAGGAGGCCCTGATCGCGGCCGCCGCGCAGTGGCCGGAGGACGGCGTTCCGGAGAATCCGCGCGGCTGGCTGATCCGGGTCGCCTCCCGCCGCCTCACCGACCGGTTGCGCAGCGACGAAGCCCGTCGGCGGCGCGAGGAGACCGTGGCCGCCCTCACCCCGGCGGACGCGTTCGTCGCCCCGCCGCCCGGGGAAGGCCCCACCGGCCAGGGCGGGCGGGCGCCCTCCGAGGACGACACCCTCACCCTCCTCTTTCTCTGCTGCCACCCCGCCCTCACCCCCGCCGCCCAGATCGCCCTCACCCTCCGCGCGGTCGGCGGGCTCACCACGGCGGAGATCGCCCGCGCCCACCTCGTGGAGGAGGCGACGATGGCGCAGCGGATCAGCCGGGCGAAGCGGGCGGTGCGCGGGGCGGAGTTCCGGCGGCCGGAGCCGGAGGACCGCGACCGGCGGCTCGCGGCCGTCCTCCAGGTCCTCTACCTGATCTTCAACGAGGGGTACACCGCCACCGCGGGCCCCGACCTCCACCGCACCGACCTGGCGCGCGAAGCGATCCGGCTCACCCGTTCCGTACGCCGGCTCCTCCCCCACGAGGGGCGCGTGACCGGGCTGCTGGCGCTCATGGTCCTCACCGAGGCGCGCACTCCGGCGCGCACCGGGCCCGACGGCGAGCTGGTCCCCCTCGACGAACAGGACCGGGCCCTCTGGGACCGTACGGCCATCGCCGAAGGCACCGCGCTGGCCGAGGAGGCGCTGACCCAGGGGCCGGCCGGGGACTACCAGCTCCAGGCCGCCATCGCCGCCCTGCACGACGAGGCCGGGCGCGCCGAGGACACCGACTGGCCGCAGATCCTCGCCCTGTACGAGCTCCTCGTGCACCGCACCCCCGACCCCGCCGCCGCTCTGGGCCGCGCGGTCGCGGTGGCCATGGTGCACGGGCCCCGCGCCGGGCTGGTGGAGGTGGACGCGCTGGCGGGGGCGTCGGGCGGCCACTACCGGCTCGATGCCGTACGCGCCCATCTCCTGGAGCGGGCCGGGGACCACGACGCCGCCCGTACCGCCTATCTCGCCGCCGCCGACGGCACCCTCAGCGAACCCGAGGCCCGCTATCTGCGGGCGCGGGCGGACCGGCTCGCCCTGTAGCGCCCGTACCCGAACACGTACGGCGACGTCACGACCACCTCGCGTACCTCCTCCAGCGCCAGGGCCATCGGCGCGACTGGCGTCACTGGAGTCGCCGTCGCCGCCCGCCCTCGGGATCATCGAAGGTATGACCAAGAGCGACAGCGGCAAGGACCTCACCCTGCGGATCGCCCAGCAGCCGGCGGCGGACGAGCTCCTCGCCCGCAGCCCCCTGGCCGCCCTCGTCGGCATGCTGCTGGACCAACAGGTGCCGATGGAGTGGGCGTTCACGGGCCCGTACACGCTGGCGGAGCGGATGGGCTCGGACGACCTGGACGCGGCGGAGATCGCCGCGTACGACCCCGAGGCCTTCACCGCCCTCTTCACCACCAAACCGGCCCTCCACCGCTACCCCGGCTCCATGGCCCGGCGGGTGCAGCAGCTGTGCCAGTACCTGGTGACGGAGTACGGGGGCGACGCGAGCGCGGTGTGGCGGGACGCGGGCACCGGGGAGGAGCTGCTGCGTCGGCTGAACGACCTGCCGGGTTTCGGCACCCAGAAGGCGCAGATCTTCCTGGCGCTGCTCGGCAAGCAGTTCGGCGTATGTCCCACGGGGTGGCGGGCGGCGGCGGGGGCGTACGGGGAGGACGGCTCACGCCGGTCGGTCGCCGACATCACCGGACCCGAGTCGCTGGCGGAAGTGCGCGCGTACAAGCAGGAGGCCAAGGCAGCGGTTAAGGCGGCCAAGGCGGCCAAGGCAACGAAGGCAACGAAGGCAACAAAGACAGCCAAGGCGGCGAAAACGGCCAAAGGCTCGCCCAAGGCCAAGGGCTGACCGGAATGCACAGCTCAGCACGCAGCCGGACAGAACACCCGGCGGAAACGATCAAAATCGGCCACTGGTGTTCCCAGGGGCCACCCCACTCGCTAGCTTTCGCAACAGCTTTCGCAGCACGTTCGTTCGCACTTCCAGGCGCACCTCCGTCACGTCTCGACCGGAAGGACTCTTGTGCACGCAACACGTCGCAGAGCCATGGCAGTTGTGGCCGCCACCGCTCTGGCCACGCCGCTCCTCCTGGGCGCAGCCCCGAACCACGGGCCTTCGCACGGGTCAGGCCACTCGAAGGGCGCCTCGAAGGAGGCGGTCAAGCTGTCCCGGGAGCTGGTGAAGAACGCGTCCGCACGGGACGCCTACCGCCACCTCCAGCAGTTCCAGGCGATAGCCGACTCGGCCGGCGGTCACCGCGCGGCGGGATCGCTCGGCCACGACGCCTCGGCGGCGTACGTCTACCGGCAGCTCCAGCGCTCCGGGTACCAGGTCTCGTACCAGACCTTCCGTTTCCCCTACACGGAGACGCTGGCCGAAAAGCTCGCCGTGGTGTCGCCGACGCCCCGCGATGTGACGATCAAGGCGATGACGTACACCCCGTCGACCAGGGTCGGCGGCCTCACGGCGGGACTCGTTAACGTCCCCGTCGACGACACCTCGGGCTGTGAGGCGTCCGACTACGCCTCCGCGAACTTCACCGGCAAGATCGCGCTCATCAAGCGCGGCGGCTGCCCCTTCGCCGACAAGCAGGCGGCGGCAGCGGAGGCCGGCGCGGCCGGCGCGGTCATCTACAACAACACCGAGGGCCTCCTCTCCGGCACGCTCGGCGACGCCGCGGCGGGCCGCATCCCGACCGGCGGCATCAGCCAGGCGGAAGGCGAACAGCTCGCCGCCGACCTGGCCGCCGGCGAGGTCACCGTCTCCTTCGAGGTCCGCCAGCTCCAGGAGGAGCGCACCACCCGCAACGTCATCGCGGAGACGCGCGGCGGCAAGGCGGCGAACACCGTGGTGCTCGGCGCCCACCTCGACTCCGTCACCGAGGGCCCCGGCATCAACGACAACGGCTCGGGCTCGGCCGGACTCCTCGAAGTGGCCCAGGAGCTGGCCAAGTCGAAGAGCAAGCCCGCCAACAAGGTCCGCTTCGCCTGGTGGTCGGCCGAGGAGAACGGCCTGCTCGGCTCGGAGGCGTACGTCGCCGGGCTCTCCGAGAAGCAGCGCCAGCAGATCAAGCTCTACCTGAACTTCGACATGATCGCCTCGCCCAACGGCGTCCAGTTCGTCTACGACGGCGACGACTCCGACGGCGTCGGCGCGGGCCCCGGCCCGGAGGGCTCGGCCCAGCTGGAGCGGGACATCAACAAGTTCCTGGACAGCAAGGGCAAGAAGCACGAGGGCACGGACTTCACCGGCCGCTCGGACTACGGCCCGTTCATCGAGGTGGGCATCCCCTCCGGCGGTACGTTCACGGGCGCCGAGGGCATCAAGACGGCGGCCCAGGCACGGACCTACGGCGGCCAGGCGGACGTCGCGTACGACCCGTGCTACCACGCGGCCTGCGACGACCTGAGCAACATCAGCATGCGCCACTTCGACGTCAACATCGACGTGATCGCCAACGCGGTGGGCACGTACGCCCACGACCTGCGCTCGCTGACCCGCCCGGTCGAGCCGGTCCCGAGCACCGGCACGCCGGGCAGCGGCGGCGGCCTGCACGACGGCCACGGCCACGAGGTCACGGAGTAGGCCCACGTCACGGAGTAGGACACAACATGGCCCCGCAGGAGCAGTCTCCTGCGGGGCCACCGTGGTCCGGGACCGGACCTCAGTCGGTGAGAGCGTCCTTGACCTTCTCCTTGGCCTGGCGGATGTCGCCCTTGGCCTGATCCGCCCGGCCCTCGGCCGTCAGGCGCTCGTTGCCCACGGCCCGCCCGGCCGCTTCCTTGACCTTGCCCTTGGCCTGCTCGGTCTTGGCCTGGGCCTTCTCATCGGCAGCCATGTCACTCACACCCTGATCGCTCGGCAATGTCTCTCCCCCCGCCTGACCCGCTCCGTCCGGTTCAAACACACCGGAGCCCGTCACGCCACGGAACCCGTGATCGGTGGACATCGCTTCAACAGGCCACAGAAACAGGTCACAGACCGGTGACGTCCCGCGCCCTCTTCAAGACGGAGCCGAGCTTGTCCACAGCCGCACCCTGCCGCTTCGCGCGCGCCGCGACGTCCGCCGGCACCAGCCGCTCGGCGGTCCGCACGGCATGGGCGTCCGGGTCTCCGTAAGCGGTCTGCGGGCTCTCTCCCGTATCCGCGCAGTGCGTCGTGACTTCCTTGACCGCCTGGAGCACCACGGCCCGGTCCACCCCCGGCTGCATGGCCAGCCGCACCTGGAAGCGGGCCATCCACTTCTCGCGGGCCTTCTCCTCCGCCGCCTCCGCCGTCCGGTCCTTCCTTGCCACGCGCCCTCCCTGGATGGTCGACACAGCCGTACTACGTCAGGAGGTCAGACGCCGGAGCAAGGGAAAAGGTTCACGGGCAGGAAGCCGATGCCGGGGGACACCACCCCGCCCGCGGCCAGCGCACTCGTACGGGCGAACCCCTGTCCCGGTATCCAGCGCTATGCGGCGCTCTACAACGTTTCGCAGGCCACCGCAGTGGGGTTCCCTGGCTGCGCCCGGCGCCCCTTGCCCGGTAGGCTTTCCGTGTGATCTTCAAGCGCATCGGAAATGGGAAGCCATACCCCGACCACGGCCGGGAAAGCACCCGACAGTGGGCGGATGTCGCGCCGCGTCCGGTTCGCCTGGACCAGCTCGTGACCACCAAGGGCCAGCTGGACCTGGAGACCCTCCTCGCCGAGGACTCCACGTTCTACGGCGACCTCTTCGCCCACGTCGTGAAGTGGCAGGGCGACCTGTACCTCGAGGACGGGCTGCACCGGGCGGTCCGCGCCGCGCTCCAGCAGCGCCAGGTGCTGCACGCACGCGTCCTCGACCTGGGCTGACGCCGCCCCTCGCTCTCCGCGCGTCCGTTCGTACCACCCTCATAACAGCCACCCGGCGGCCGCACGCGAATTCGGGCCTTTCGGGTGCTTTCGCGCTCATCCGGGTGCCATACGTTGATCATTTAGTACGCAGCATCACCGGGCCGCACTACGCTGCGTCCATGAGCATGCTCACTCCCCCCGGCATGGGCGGAAAGTACCGCATCACGGGCGACACCTACCCCCGCATGCGCCGCCCCCGGCACCGCCGCAGGATCGTCCTCGCGGGCGTCTCGGCCGTGGTGGCCCTCGGCCTCGCCGGCTGGGGAACACTGCAGCTCATCGACGTCTTCACCGGCGGCGACAAGAGCGCGAGCGCCGCCGGCCACCAGCGAAACTGCCCCACGCCGAAGCCCGCGGCCCCGGCGAAGGCGCTCCCGAAGCCGGCCGCCATCAAGGTCAACGTCTACAACGCGACGACCACCAGCGGGCTGGCCAAGGCCGCCGCGGACGAGCTGAAGAAGCGCGGGTTCACCGTCGGCGAGGTGGGCAACGCCCCGGAGGCGTACGACAAGAAGGTGCCCGGCCCCGGTGTGCTGCTCGGCTCCCCGACCACGGCGGCCGGCGGCAGCTTCACCGTGCTGGGTACGCAACTGCCGGGCACGGTGCAGAAGACCGACAAGCGCAAGACGGCGGAGGTCGACCTGATCCTCGGCGCGAAGTTCAAGGCGTTCAGCACCCCGGCGGAGGCCACGGCCGCCATGACGGCCCTCACGAAGCCGTCCCCGGCACCGTCGGCGTCCTGCGCGCCGACTCCGAAGACGAAGAGCGGCTGAACAACGCACGCAGACACGCGCAGACGCACCGGTGCCCCTTCCGCAACGTACGCGGAAGGGGCACCGTGCTGTTCTGCCGTCGGGCCGTACGGCTGGCTACTCCGCGGTCCCGTACATCCGGTCACCCGCATCGCCGAGGCCCGGCACGATGTAGCCGTGCTCGTTGAGCCGCTCGTCGACGGAGGCGGTGACGACGGTGACGGGGGTGCCCGCCAGCTCGCGCTCCATCACCTCGACGCCCTCGGGCGCCGCGAGGAGGACGACGGCGGTGACGTCGTCGGCGCCGCGCTTGATCAGCTCGCGGATGGCCGCGACGAGCGTGCCGCCGGTCGCCAGCATCGGGTCGAGGACGTAGACCTGGCGGCCGGAGAGGTCCTCGGGCATCCGGGTCGCGTACGTCTCCGCCTGGAGCGTCTCCTCGTTGCGGATCATGCCGAGGAAGCCCACTTCGGCGGTGGGCAGCAGCCGCACCATGCCGTCCAGCATGCCGAGGCCGGCGCGCAGGATCGGGACGACGAGCGGCCGGGGGTGCGAGAGCTTGACGCCCGTCGTGGGCGTCACCGGGGTCTCGATGTCGACCTGCTCGGTCCGCACATCCCGGGTGGCCTCGTAGGCGAGAAGGGTGACCAGCTCGTCGGCGAGACGCCGGAAGGTCGGGGAGTCGGTGCGCTTGTCGCGCAGCGTGGTCAGTTTGTGCGCCACCAGCGGGTGGTCGACGACGTGGATCCGCATGCGTCAACAGTAACCGCGCCTTCCGGCACCCTGCGCTGGCATCAACCACCTGTTCGGGGGGAAGGTGGGGGCATACGGACCCAGCGTTGGGGTGATGTGTCGATGGCGGACGGGGAACAGCCGCGGAACGCGGGCTCACACGGAGTGAGCGACGCGCGCGAGCCGCAGGGCGCGACGGGTGACGTCACGGACGCGCAGGAGAGTGACGCGGCTCGGCGCCGGCGCCGCGCGCAGTTCCTCCGTGAGCTCCACGAGGCCAAGCAGCTACGGGACCGGGTGCAGCCGCGGCGGGCCCGTGCGGCCCGTATGCGGCAACAGATGCGGATGCGTACGTTCCGCTGGTGATGCCGGTGAGGCCCTCCCGTACCACCGGCGCACTCCCCCGCCGATCGGGTCACCGACCGGCCTCGTCAGGGAGACACCCGACCAGGCACTCCTGGAACTGATGGCCGACGCAACGGCCGAAGAGGTCTCGCTCGGCGCTTGTTTCTGCCACGATGCCGATTGGGCGGGGCTCAGAGCAGACGGACTTTCCCGTCTGCCCTCCCGTCGGACCGATTCACCTATGACCAGTGGGAGAGTCACGGTGTACTTCGCCGCACTGCTCGCGCGCACCGAAGACGGGTGGGAAGCGAGCGATACAGAGCTCGACGATGTGGAGACCCTGTCCGACCTGACGGATCTGGCCCAGGAGGCCTCGGTGGACGAGGACACGGTCCTGGTCTACATCGAGCAGGAGGACGCCTGGTTCGGCATCCTCCGGGTGGACGGTGAGGAGGACCCCCGTATCTACGTCTCGGACGCGTCCGCCGCCGCCCGCTCCTCGTACGGGGAGATCCTGCTCACCGACGAACTGCTCGGCCGCGAACCAGGGGCCGAGGACGAGATCGCCGCGCTGGAGGAGCTCGTCGACCTCGACGGCACGGAGGACGGCGAACCGGACGGTTCCGCTGCCTCATCCGCAACGACCACCGACCGGACCACCACCCGCGACGCGGATACGGACTCCGATCCCGATCCCGATTCCCACTCCGACCCCGACTCCGTGCCGGCGGGCCCGATCGGCGAGCTGGGCATCCTCGCCGACTTCGGGGTCTCGGAGAAGGACCTGCTGACGCTGCGAACGGACGCGCTGACGGAGATCGCCGACGCGCTGGGAGCATCCGAGGTCCTGGAGGCGGTCCGCTAGGGGCTGTCCGGCGGCCTGAGCGCCGGACGCTCTCCCGCCTCCTCCCCTTCCCGTCCGTTAGGGTCCGCGGGTGACCGCAAGCCCGCCGAACCCGTCCCCCACCCCCCGGCCCACCCCGGATCCCGTACGCGTACCTGTGCCCGGCCCCGACCCCGTACGCGATCCGTGGCAGGCCCCGATGCGCCGTGCCCTGGCCGAGGCCGAGCGGGCGGCGTCGGCCGGCGACGTTCCGGTCGGTGCCGTCGTGCTCGGCCCCGACGGCACCGAGCTGGCCGCCGCCCACAACGAGCGCGAGGCCACCGGCGACCCGACCGCGCACGCCGAGATCCTCGCCCTGCGCCGGGCGGCCGAGGCGGTCGGCGAGTGGCGCCTGACCGGCTGCACGCTGGTGGTCACCCTGGAGCCCTGCACGATGTGCGCGGGCGCCCTGGTCCAGTCCCGGGTGGCCCGGGTCGTCTACGGGGCCCGCGACGAGAAGGCGGGCGCGGCCGGCTCCCTCTGGGACGTCATCCGCGACCGCCGCCTGAACCACCGCCCGGAGGTCATCGCGGGCGTGCTGGAGACCGACTGCGCGACCCAGCTGACGACGTTCTTCCGCACACTCTGACCAGCCACGGCCCCGCCTCCGAGAACCGATTTCTGTGCACGCCCCGGGATGGTCTAAGCTCTCTCTCGGTAGCGTGTCCGAGCGGCCGAAGGAGCTCGCCTCGAAAGCGAGTGTGGCGTAACCCGTCACCGTGGGTTCAAATCCCACCGCTACCGCTTGAAGAAGGGGCGTCCGACTGACATCAGTCGGACGCCCCTTCTGGCGTCCGTCTCAGTTTCCGTCTCAGTTGATCAGCTGGCGGCCCCCGCAGGACTCCGCCGCCATCATCTGATGTCACCGATGCTCCGTATTTGGCGATCCGCCCTCCTGTACCCATGAGACCGCCATAGGCTGCCATCTGGGTGGCCGCACGCCACGCCATCAAGTTCCCCAGATCGCGTCCATGCCCGGCTCACGGGCTTCGATCTGAAGGAGATACATGGAAGGCAAGAAGTGCGCACCTCCCCCCTCCGAGCCGTCTCGGAAGACAGAGACGCCCAAGGAGGAGAAGAAGGGCCTGAACTGGGCTGCGGGCTCATTCGTGCTCACCGCGTGGCGCACACTGCGCGACGCGTTGAACGCAGGTGAGTAACCGAGGCCTCAGCTCAGGCCCATCCAAGGTGACTGCGTAAGCAGTCCGCCTGCTGCAAGGCAGGCTGAACGCGTCAGGCCCGACGCGTTCGGAGGCCGCACGCCGAACGGCGCTGCGGCCTCCGTCTTTGGAGGACGGCGTTAAGCGAGGGTGAGCTAACGGCATGGTGGCGGACGCGATGCCCGTTGGCGGTGTCCTTCGTTCGGGGTCTCCCTGGTTGCTCTCCAGAGAATTGCTAAGCCCTTGCGTTAGTAAGCGACACAGGGCTTTCACGGTCAGAGTAGCGGTCTCACCTCCCTTGCGAGGGAGGAAGGACCCACAAAGTTGCTATGAGATATGCGTTCGCGGGACCGCCGTTTGAGCCGTAGTGCCGCTGTGACCAGCGTGAACGGAGCCGCGTAAGTCGACTTACGCGGCTCCGTTCACGCGCGGGCTCGTCATGCCAGCCCCGGCGCCCAGCGAGGATCCCGTTATTTACTGTCGCCGCTGGCCTACGTGAGTGGACTAGTCCAGCAGACCTCCCGCGTTCTCCACAGCACGGTCTCAGATGAGTCCGTCGACCTGTCGCGCCACGTCCGTGCGCACGGTGTCGACCATGTGCTGGTACCGCGCCGCCATAGCGGTGGTGGACCACCCCATAAGCCCCATGACAGCGCGCTCAGAGACACCGAGGATCAGCAGCACGGTTGCGGCGGTGTGGCGGGCATCGTGCAAGCGGCCGTCCCTGACTCCGGCGGTGGCCAGTAGCTCCTTCCAGTCGTCGTAGTCGGTGCGCGTCGAGGTCCCGCGTCCATCAGGCGTGGCGAACAACCACCCCTCATCCGCTCACCTGTCGCCTGCCTTCAGACGCTCGGCTTCCTGGTTCATCTGGTGAGACACCAGCAGATCCAAGAGCTGTGGCGGCAGACCGACCACCCGACGCCCGGCGCGCGACTTCGTGTCGGCGGTCTCCGGGTTGGTGCGCTTGCGCTGAGGGGGCGTCCGACTGAGACCAGTCGGACACCCCTTCTGTCGTTTCGTCTGGCGTCTCCGCAGCCATGGCAGTGGGCAACCAGCCATGGGCCCCAGGACTGCCTGCTCCAGGGCTCCGGAGATTAGCGGGGCCACTGCGGCTGTTACGCCCTGGCGGGCCGGATGACCGCCGACGGGTCCCGTAGCCATACCTGCTGTCCCCGGTCGGTCACGGTGAGCCCGAACTGTTCGGCGTCGGGCCGCCCGACGGTCTCGTACTCCCACCAGACCTGCTCGATCTCCTCCCACAGGAACCCGGGCCCGTACTGCCACACCTCCTCCCCCGTGGCAGCCGTAGCAGCGCCCCCGTCCTCGTGGGTCGCCCACACCTGGACGCCGTCCGGGGTGTCCTGGTGGATGAGCCGTACACCGGGCAGCCGCGCCCCCGCATACAGGGCGAACCCGAGATCGAGGACCAGAGCGGGGTCCAGACCGGCGGCCCGGGCCCGCCCTCTGCCCCGCACCTCGTGGAGGTCGGGGGCACGGTGGGACCGCATCGGCATGTACGTCGCCCCGCCGCAGAACGGGCCGGTCGCGGTGCCGTCACCCTGGACATGGAGCTGGACCAGCGCCCCGGACCAGAACTCCCGGGCCAGCGGGGCCACAAGAACTCCGCCGGGCCGCACCTGCCGCAGCAACGCGTACGGAACGTGGCGGAGGGCGCAGGTCGCGATCAGCCGGTCGACCGGGCCGAGGCCGGGCCAGGGCTGCTCACCGTCCCCGACCCGCAGATACGGCCGGTACCCAGCCTCCGCCAGCGCGTCAGCAGCCTGCCGGGCCACCACAGCATCCACTTCGATGCTGTGGACGAGGTCGTCGCCGAGCCGCTCGCAGAGCAGCGCGGCCACATATCCCGTGCCGGTCCCTACCTCCAGCACCCGCTGCCCATCCTCCACAGCGAGGAGCCCGAGCATCCGGGCCACCATCGACGGCATCGAGTTCGACGACGTCGCCACACCCGGCCCGCCCCCGGCCCCGTCATCGAGCTGCGTGACAACGGGTTCGTCACTGTTGACCAAGGCGAGCCACTGCTCCGTCCCGACGACGGGCTCACACCGGTCGGCCAACTGCCGCCACACCTGCGCCGGAACGAACCGACTACGCGGCACAGCCTCGAACACCCGCCGCCACCGGCCATCCACCAACCCCCGATCAGCAAGACCCTGAACCAGCGCCGGGTAAGTAGGGGTGGGATGCGCGGTACTCACGGCTGCGGGACGAACTTAGGACGGCTGCCATCCGGAGACGGCTTCGGCTCCGAAGGCGGCGTCCACGGCTTGTCCGAAGGCGGCCCACCATGCTTACCGTCATCGACCAGTGCGGTGCTGCTCATCATGCATCTCCTTCATGGAGTGGAGTGGTTCGGCTGCACCGGGCGGCGCAGCCGGTAGATCCCGTACGGCGGGAAGAGGTCGACCCGGCGCGGACAACCGCCCTCAGCACACCCCCGGCAGAGCAGATCCCGACCGTCTACGGTGCGCCGAACAGCCGTGACCGACGCGCGCCAGCACGCCTCGCAGATACGGACACCCGTCGGCGACAACCTCACGCTCATCCGGTCTCCTGGAGGGCGGTGGCGGTCACGTGACACGAACAGCCACAGTCCGGCTGCCGGCAGACCGCGTGGGCGGCGGCCAGGCCCGAGACCGAGGCACCACGGCAGACCACGCTGTACGGACCGTCCGCCCCGGCCGTCAGCCAGCCCCAGGAGGCGTCCGCCTCTTCGGCCAGATCGGCCCCGGTGATCGGCTCACCACGCCAGAGCAACGTCACGCCATGCTCCGGGCAGTAGGCCCCGGTGTCGTCCTGGAACGGGAAGTCGTGGGCGTCGCCCTCCGCGTAACACCTCACCTGCGGGCCTCCCGCCAGACCCGGCCGAGCTTGACGGCCGTCGGACACGAGACCCCGGTAAGACAGACCGGGCAGTGCTGGGTGTGCCCGAGCCAGGTCTTGTAGGCGGTGTCGCCTGGGCAAGTGATCTTCACGAGGCTCCCTCGGAACAGGTGAGGCATGCGCAAGCGGGGTACTCCGGCGCGTACTCCGGTCTGTCCAGTGGCGCCACTTCGGCTTCCGGGCGGATCACCCGGGTACCGCCCTCGCGGTTCACCTCATACACCTTGATCGTCATCGTCACGACACATGCCCTTCCACTACGCTCAGTCGCCTGGTCGTCACTGTGACTACGACGGTAGGGAGCGGGAGCCACCGCTTGAACTGACCGCGAGTACGAGTGTCCGGCTGCGGTCGACAGGCAAGGGGGACACCATGGACAGCGGCTCACGCACTTCCCTGACCGGCGGTCAGGGAAGGCAGCAGAGGAGCCGTGGCGGCACCGTGTCCGGTTACGTGTTCCGTCTGATTCGCGAGCAGTTGGGCCATACCCAGGATTCCCTCGCGGAGCAGCTGCGACTTTCGCCTGACACCGTCGCCGGCTGGGAGTCGGGACGCCGCCCCCTGATCGCTGTGCCGGTCGGACAGATACTCGTGTACCGCCATCAGCTCTTACGGCTGGGTAGTGCGACGGCCTTGCTCCTGACTCTGGAACGGGCCATGGAGGCCGACGTACTGCTGGGAGCGGCTCTCGACGAGGACGCCCCCGCGCGTGACAGCCCGCTCGGTGCGTGGGTCATGCAGCGCGAGCTGGTCGAGGTGCTGTCCTGGCCGCTCAACGGCGTGACTCCAACACCATTGCGCACGCTGCCCGACCCGCCGCGACCACGCCGGGGCCCCGTACCGCGAGGACCGGAGCTTCCCGCCGCCGACCGCAGGCGCTTCTTTTCCCGCATGCGTCAGGTGGCAGAGCAGGCGCATGGCAGGGACCGCTTTCTGCTACGCCGCCAGGCCCTTTACCTGGCCGGGTACGACGCCGCGTCCGACACTTCCGAGTGGCTGTCCCAACAGCAGCGGGCCGAGCGCCCGGACGGCTGGCTGACCGACTGGCTCAACGCCCGTTCGGTCGCGGCCGTCGCCGCCAGGCAAGGCGATCGGGACCGGATGGAGCACTTCATCACCACGGCCCTCACCGATGACGACGCGGGCGAGGCAGCGAACCTCAACTACTGGGCGTACTGGATAGGAGAGGCACCGCATATCCAGCTGTCCGACGACTTCATCGCCGAAGCGAACCCAGGCCCTTGGCCGGGCGACAAGCTGATGCGTCACCTCGTGCGGGGCTTGACTCCGGACCACGGATTCTTCGATCTGAACGTCCACACTCTGTGGGCGCTGGTCGCCGCCCGCCCGAACCTGCTGCGGCCCGGAACGGTGATCGGGAACGAGCTACGCGCATCGCTGCCCGTGATGTTGGATGGTCGGGAGCTGTCGGTGCGATCGCGCCGGGAGTTGGAGGGCATCCGGTACGCGATTCGCCTCGCCGAGGCGTGAGAGGAGGACGTCGTGGCTGACGACCTGTCCGCGGTGGGCCGCTTCCTGTACGAGGCGGGCACGCTCAAGCAGACGCGGCGCACGGGTTGGTGGATGGCCGGGGTCCGTGACCCGGAGAGTGTTGCCGAGCATTCGTGGCGTACGGCACTGATCGCCACGATCATCGCGAAGCTGGAAGGCGCCGACCCCGCCCAGGCCGCCTACCTCGCCGTGTGGCACGACACGCAGGAGAGCCGGACCGGGGACGTGAACCACCTCGGGAAGAAGTACGCGCCCGCCGGTGACCCCCAGGAAGTCACCGCCGACCAGACGGCGGGCATGCCCGAGCTTCTGGCCTCGGCGGTCCGCGAACTGGTCGCGGAGTACGAGGCGAAGGAGACGCCCGAGGCAATCTGCGCCCGCGACGCGGACAAGCTGGAGTGCCTCCTCCAGGGCATCGAGTACAAGGCACAGGGCTACGAGAACGCCCAGCGATGGATCGACAACAGCCGCAGCCGCCTCACCACCGGGACGGCAAAGCGACTGGCCGACGAGCTCTTGGCCCAAGGGTCTCTCGACTGGCTGCGCACAGCTCTCGGAGAGGGCAAGAAGTAGCCCTGGCTCAGAGGGCGGGAGACGAACAGCTCCATCGCTCGTGGTGCGCTCCGCCCGCGCTGGGTCGCAGATCAGGGATGTGCCCGGGCGGCATGGCGATACGGATGGCGGTCCGAAGCTCGGGGACCAAGCCCCGGGCTTCGAGCGTCGGGACCGGTCGGTTCACTCTTGCGAGGGTACGGAGTTGGGGTCCGGCCCGAAGCTCGGGCCCCGGGACACGGGCGTCGGGATGCGAGCTTCGAGGTTCGAGCGCCTTCTTTAACTGGCAGGTAGGTAGAGGGGTTTGGGAAAACCTCCCCTACCTCCCTGACCCGTAACGGCGAGCAAGTATGACTAATCGTGACAGCTTGCGGCGGAGCGTCACGAGTGCTTACGGTTCGAGAACTAAGCGACCCCGACGCGGTGTTTGGCGCACCAGGCCGGGGTCTGACCGCAAGATCGAAACCCTAGAAAGACGATCCCGTGGCTACACAGCACACTAGCTCCGCCCTGCACGCCCCCGCACTTCCCTCGACGTACCCGATGGCCAACCCCGGCTACGGCAAACGCTCCGCACTCGACCAACGCCCGCGCACACCGCGGGACTTCGCGCTCCTGCCGACGCGCGAGCGGTACGTCGCCGGGTTCATCGACCACCTCCCCGAGGGCGCCGCCATGAGCGTGAAGCAACTCGCCAAGCAGCTGCCGCTCTACGGGCAGCAGGCCGTCTCCTCGGCGCTGACGGCCCTGTCGGTGGCGGGCCATCTGCGGCGCGTACGGTGTCCGGTCGGCGCGGGCGACGAGATGCGGTGGGTGTTCCGCACGTTCTGGTCCCGCACCGCCCGCGACAACGAGTGGTGGACCACCTACCTCGCCACCGAGACCGCCACCCAGGCGGCGGGCCCGGAACCGGAGGCGACCACCCCGCCGCCGCCCTGGGTACCGGAGGAAGAGCCCCCGCCCGCACCGGAGGACCCCGGTCCGGAACAGGGCCACGAATCCACCGCCGTACCGCAGCAACGCACCCCGGATCAGGCACCGGACGCAGAACCCGCGCCTCCCGACCCGGACGCGGTCCCGGCAGCACCCCAGGCCCCCGAAGCGGGCCCGTCCACCGCCTACCTCGTCCTGGCCCGCCTCGGCCGCAGCGACCACCGCCTCGCGCTCTCCGCCGCCGACTGCGCCGCCCTGGAAGCCCAGGCGGCCGAATGGCTCGCCCGAGGCGTCAGCGTCGACTACCTCACCAGCGCCCTCACCGCAGGCCTCCCCGCCCAGATCGACTTTCCCGTCGGCCTCCTCCGCCGCCGCCTCACCGACAAGTTGCCGCCCCGGCTTCCTGCCGAGGACACCGCACCCGACAGCCCGGCCCCAACCGTCCGCCGCATCCTCATGGAATGCACCGAGTGCGGCCGCCCCGGCCAACCGGAAGCCCTCCCCGACGGCCTCTGCCGCCCCTGCCGCACCACCCACCAACCTCCCACCACCGAGGCCGCCGAGGCCGCCGACGTAAAGGCACGCATGGCCGACCTTCGCGGTCTGCTCAGAGACGTCTGACGACGGCAGCGACGGATCACCTCGGGCAGGGGGAAGTCCGTACGTCCGGGGAGGGGTACGGGGTGCCGGTGGCGCGAGCTACTGGCGGCGGGCCGTCGCACGGCGGGTGCCGTAGGCGGCGGCGCCGACGACGAGTACGGCGGTCCCGGTGACCACGGAGGAGAGCGGCAGGGCGAAGGCGAGGACGAGGCAGCCGGCCAGGCCGAGTGCGGGGATGATCCGGGCCGGGCGGCCTTCGGCAGGGGTCAGGGTCCAGGCGGATGCGTTGGCGATGGCGTAGTAGGCCAACACCCCGAAGGAGGAGAACCCGATCGCTCCGCGCACGTCCCCGGTGGCGGCCGCCACGGCGACGACGGCGCCGACAAGCAGCTCCGCCCGGTGAGGGACCTTGAACTTCGGATGTACGGCAGCCAGCGCGTGGGGCAGGTGACGGTCGCGGGCCATGGCCAGCGTGGTGCGCGAGACGCCGAGGATGAGGGCGAGCAGCGAGCCGAGGGCGGCGACGGCTGCGCCGATGCGCACGACGGGTACGAGCCAGTCGGCTCCGGCCGCTCGCGCAGCGTCCGTCAGCGGTGCCCCGGCCGCGGCCAGGCTGCTCGGGCCGAGGACCGACAGGACGCCGACGGCGACCGTGGCGTAGACGACGAGGGTGATGCCGAGGGCGATCGGGATGGCACGCGGGATGGTGCGGGCCGGGTCGCGGACCTCTTCGCCGAGGGTGGCGATGCGGGCGTAACCGGCGAAGGCGAAGAACAGCAGTCCCGCGGCTTCCAGCACGCCACCGGCTGTCGCGTCGGAGCCGATCTCCAGACGTGCCGTATCCGCGGCCCGGGAGGTGAGGGAGGCGACGACGGCGGCGGACAGCACCGCGAGGACGGTCACCACGATGACTCGGGTGAGCAGCGCGGACTTCTGAACGCCGGTGTAGTCGACCCCGGTCAGGACAATGACGGCGGCGACGGCGACCGCGTGCGCCTGGCCGGGCCAGAGGTAGGTGCCGACGGTCAGGGCCATGGCCGCGCAGGAGGCGGTCTTACCGACGACGAACGCCCAGCCGGCCAGGTAGCCCCAGAAGTCGCCGAGGCGCTCCCGCCCGTAGACGTAGGTGCCGCCGGACTCCGGGTAGAGGACCGCGAGCCGGGCGGAGGACGTCGCGTTGCAGTAGGCGACGACGGCGGCGAGGGCGAGACCGATCAGCAGGCCGGAGCCGGCCGCGCGGGCCGCCGGGGCCAGGGCGGCGAAGATCCCGGCACCGATCATCGATCCCAGCCCGATCATCACCGCGTCCGGCACCCCCAGGCGCCGTTGAAGCCCGTCCGGTCCCCCGGACGCAGGTGAGAGCGTGTCGCTCACGTGGGTCCCTCCTTCCCGTCTGCGTACCACGGACAGCCTCCGCGGTGCGCAGGCACGATAAGGGACCGAACCGAACACCACGTGGTCCACCCGGCCTGTGGGACGGGGCCGGACGGACGGACGGGGAGTGCTGGGCGGGCGTGCGACCGGCCTGTGGCACGGAGCAGAGCGGCCCGCAGGTCCTCGCCGAGGGTGAGCGGGATCGCGAACACCGCGAGGGTCGCGATGACCATGCCGATCGAGTAGCGCTGCTCGATCTTCTCGATGAAGAGCTGGGCGGGCGCCTTGGTCTCGGAGGCTTCCTCGACCATCTTCACGATCCGGGCGATCACCGAGTCCGCCGGTCCCGCTCGACACATACGCGCAGGGCGCCGGCGCCGTTGACCGTGCCGGCGAACACCTCGTCGCCGGGCTGCTTGGCCGCCGGGAGAGGTTCACCGGTGACGGTGGCCTGGTCGACGTCGGACACCCCGGCGATCACCTGGCCGTCGGCACCGATCCGCTCACCCGGCCGAACCAGGATGGTGTCGCCCACCCTGAGGGAGTCGGCGGACACCGTCTCCTCCCCGCTGCCGGGCAGCAGCCGGACCGCCGTGGCGGGGGCCAGATCGAGCAGGCCGCGTACGGAGTCGGCGGTACGGGAGGTCGCGACCGCCTCCAGCGCGCCGGAGGTGGCGAAGATGACGGCGTCAGCGACTCCCTCACAACCGCCACCGCCACCGCGTCCGCGTCGGGAGAAGTGATGAGGTCGGGGGAAGCGGCGTCGGGGGGGACAAGCCGCTTCCCCCGAGGAGAACAGGGCCTCCGAGGCAGCCGTCGCGGTCAGGGGGGAAGTCGCGCGGCGGTGGCCCCGTGGTGAGGGCCTGTTCCGGCCCTCCGGTTCCTGCCAGGGCCGGAGGGCTCGCGTCCATCCTGCCGGGGCGCAGAAGCCGTACGGGTGGGCAAAAGGCCTCGATGGGCAGGGCCTAGGTCCCTAAAAGGCGCATCAGTGATCGAGAGCGACCCCTGGATACGGCCATACGTGCGGATACAATCTGCCGATCGCACGCCAGGTCGCACGCGGCGTGAAGCGGGGTCTACGGGGAGGCAAGGGCAGTGGCGCAAGCGAAGAAGATCGCGCTCTACATAGTGGTGGTCTTCGTGCTGTACTCGATCATCACCATCCCGGAACGGTCCACTGAGCTCGTAGGGGTGGCGTTCGAAGCCGTCTCCACCGCTGCTCATAGCGTCGGCGACTTCATGACCGAACTGGTGAACTAGCGAAATAGCAGGGGTACTGATGATCCGCCACCTGGTCCTGTTCAAGCTGAACGAAGGCGTCGAGCGGGACGATCCGCGCGTCGTCGCCGGGGACCGCGCCTTCCGGGAGCTGGAGGGGCAGGTTCCGGAGCTGGAGTTCTGGGAGTGCGCCTGGAACATCACCGACCGGCCGATCGCGTACGACTACGCCATCAACTCCGCCGTCGCCGACGAGGCCGCCCTCAAGCGTTACATCGAGCACCCGGCCCACCAGGCCGCCGCCGGCCAGTGGCGCGAATTCGCCACTTGGGTGATCGCGGACTACCCCTTCTGACCCCTCTCTGATCCCTTCCTGACCCTCTCCTGATCCCCTTCCGATCTACTCCTGGCCCTTCCCGTGTGCAGATGCCGGACCCGTTCCGGCCGACCCCTCGCCGTTCAGGCGAGGGGTTTCTTTGTGCCGTTTAAACCTTTATGACCTCAACACGGCATTTTGCGGTGCTTGCACACAGTGGACATGTCTTGTGATGCTATGACCGCTTTTGACGGATGAGTTGACCGTAGTTGACCGCGAAGGGGTGGCGTCACCGTGCCGGCCAGTACAGCGCCTCAAGTGCCTCCCCAGTCCGTCCAGCCGTCCCCAGCCGTCTCGCAGAGCGCCTCGCAGAGCGCCTCCCCCGGTGCCACCCAGGCGGCCCCCCAGGGCGGCACCCAGGGCGTCCAGGCCGCTCCTCCCGACGAGATCCAGACCGAGACCCCGGACCCCACCACCCCGCCCGCCAGAACCCGCGGGGCGGACACCAGGGCCCTCACCCAGGTCCTCTTCGGTCAGCTCAAGAACCTGGAACCCGGTACCCCGGAACACGGCCGCGTCCGGGCCGCCCTCATCGAGGCGAACCTTCCGCTCGTCCGGTACGCCGCCGCCCGCTTCCGCAGCCGCAACGAACCGATGGAGGACGTCGTCCAGGTCGGCACCATCGGCCTGATCAACGCCATCGACCGCTTCGACCCGGAACGCGGCGTCCAGTTCCCCACCTTCGCGATGCCCACCGTCGTCGGCGAGATCAAGCGCTACTTCCGCGACAACGTCCGCACCGTCCACGTCCCCCGCCGGCTGCACGAGCTCTGGGTCCAGGTCACCGGCGCCACCGAGGACCTGACGACCGCTCACGGGCGCTCCCCCACCACCGCCGAGATCGCCGAGCGGCTGAAGATCTCCGAGGACGAGGTGCTCGCCTGCATCGAGGCCGGGCGCTCGTACCACGCGACCTCCCTGGAGGCCGCCCAGGAAGGCGACGGGCTGCCCGGACTGCTCGACCGGCTCGGTTACGAGGACCCCGCCCTCGCCGGTGTCGAACACCGCGACCTCGTACGCCACCTCCTCGTCCAGCTCCCCGAGCGCGAGCAGCGCATCCTCCTCCTGCGCTACTACAGCAACTTGACCCAGTCTCAGATCAGCGCCGAACTAGGCGTCTCGCAGATGCATGTGTCAAGGCTTCTGGCCAGAAGTTTCGCCCGACTGAGGTCCGCAAACAGGATCGAGGCGTAACCGGAACGGGTAGACCCTTCAGAGACCGGTTCTGACGGCATAAAAGCCCTACACCCCTTGTTTCCAGGGCGGATTCAGCGCTGACTTGTCGACATGTCACTACAGCGTGTTGCCGACATGTGACATTCTGCTCGAAGCGCGTTTGCCGCAGCCCCGCCTCCGGTATTCAGGTGGAGGCTGCGTTCCTCCGATGGTCGCGGCCACCGCGACCGTCCGCGACCTCAAGGGGGTGGCATGTCCGCAGAACAGGGCAGCTCGAAGGTGCTCACGCTCACGAAGAGCGTGCCGGCACCCGCCGTGCTCACCAGCTCGCCGGAAGCCATCGACACCCGTACTCTGTCCCGCTCCCTGTTCCTGCGGCTCGCCGCGCTCGGCCCCGCTTCGGGCCCCGAGGGAACGGACAGTCCGGAGCGGACCTATGTGCGGGACACACTCATCGAGCTCAACCTCCCGCTGGTGCGTTACGCCGCGGCGCGGTTCCGGAGCCGTAACGAGCCGATGGAGGACATCGTCCAGGTCGGCACGATCGGCCTGATCAAGGCGATCGACCGGTTCGACTGCGAACGGGGCGTGGAATTCCCGACGTTCGCGATGCCGACCGTCGTCGGGGAGATCAAGCGCTTCTTCCGCGACACCTCATGGTCCGTACGGGTGCCCCGGCGCCTCCAGGAGCTGCGGCTCGCGCTGACGAAGACCAGCGACGAGCTGGCTCAGCGGCTCGACCGCTCCCCGACCGTCCCGGAGCTCGCCAAGGCGCTCGGGGTCTCCGAGGAGGACGTCGTCGACGGCCTCGCCGTCGGCAACGCCTACACCGCCTCCTCCCTCGACTCCCCCTCGCCCGAGGACGACGGCGGCGAGGGCTCCCTCGCCGACCGCCTCGGCTACGAGGACGCGGCGCTGGAGGGCGTCGAGTACCGCGAGTCGCTGAAGCCCCTGCTGGCCAAGCTCGCCCCCCGCGAGCGCCAGATCATCATGCTGCGGTTCTTCGCCAACATGACCCAGTCGCAGATCGGCGAGGAGGTCGGCATCTCCCAGATGCACGTCTCCCGGCTGCTCACCCGCACCCTCGCCCAGCTCAGGGAAGGGCTCATCTCCGACTGAGCCGAGCCCCGAGTGGGCGAGTCGTGCACGAGGGTTCTTAATTGACGGTACGTCAGACACACTGGCGCGATGCGACGTCAGACTCGTCAGGCTCGTCAGTCATGCGGACCCCCCGGCCGCCGAGGCACCGTTATCGCCGCCTCGGCGGCCGCGCTGTGTCTGGCCGGCGGCCTCCTGACCGGCTGCGGGGGCGGCCCGCAGGACGGTTACGCGGCGGTGGGCGCGGCCGGTGGCGGGGCCTCGGGGGGTTCAGGGTCCTCAGGGCCCTCGGGACCCTCGGGGAAGGTGACGCTGGTCCCGTTGGACGGCGAGGGTACGGAGGGGGGCTCGGGGCGACCTGGTGCCGGCCCGGCTCCGGGGGCCGCCTCGCCGCCGCCCGCCGCAGGCTCCGGTGGACCTGCCGCTGTCCATGGGCCTACGGGAGGTCCCTCGGCCCGCACCCCGGGGTCCGGGGCGGGAGGCGGCGGGGGCGGGAGCGGGGGCGGCAGCGGAGCGCGTACGGGAGTGGCCGGCGGTGCCGGAGCAGGAGGCGACGGTGCCGGAGACGGGGTCGGGGTCGGGGTCGGGACCCAGCCCGGGAAGCCCGCCCAGCCGCCCAAGCCCCCCGGGCCCTCCGCCCCCGGCAGCGGGTCCCAGCCCGGCGGCGGCGGGGACGGTACGACCAAGCCTCCGCCCAGCCCCCCGCCCGGCAAACCCGCCCCTCCCCCGGCCCCCGCCGCCCTCACCCTGAGCGCCCCGCAGCGTGCGCCGGCGGACAAGCGGTGGTGCGAGAAGGTGACCGTGGAGTTCCGCAACACCGGCGGCTCTCCGGCGCGTTCGGGCACCGTCACCTTCGCCACGCACATCATCGGGGCCCTCGGCGTCGACTGGGCCACCATCCGGTCCAGCCAGTCGCTCCCGACTCCCATCGCGGCCGGGGCCACGCGCTCGGAGACGTACACCGTGTGCGTGGAGTCCTGGCGCGTGCCTCTGGGGATGCGCGTCGAGACCCAGGACGTCTCCGCCGTGTGGGAGTGAGCCTCGGGCGTGCCGAAGCAGAAACGCCTGTGGGGCGGGCAGAGACCAGAGTCGTTGCCCGCCCCACAGGCGTTCAGGTCGTGGTCGGTGCGTCAGCCCAGTGCCAGCCACGCCACCGCGCCGAGGACGACGACGACCGCGACGACCGCCGCGATCACCCCGACTCTCGGCCCGGACGAGGTCGCGGCCGGCTGCGCACGGCGCTGCGGCTCGCCCTCGTCGACGAAGGCGCGGAACATCTGCGTGCTGCCCGCCGGATCAGGGGTGCCCTCGGGGCCCGGCTGAGGGGCGTGGGGGTTGTGTGCCATGGGGCAGGACCCTAGCGAACTCGGGCCTTCCGCCCAACCCCCGGGCCGCCGGACACCCCGCCCGACCAGCGCCGGAACGGCGGCGGAACAGGGGCGGGACGGGCTTGACCCGGAGCCTACGGAGGCTTTTGCGTTCCTTTACTTCTGCAAGGCCATTTTCGTTTGCCTGTAGCAACCAACGGCTTCTATGGTTGCCCTAAGCAACAACATAGTCAGGCTAGGCATCAGTGCGTTGGGGGTCCCGGTGGCCGCACGGAGTCGGTACGAGGAACTCGCCCGGCAGCTCAGCGCGGTCGGGGCCGTCAAGCGCGGACTCGCCCGCGCACTCCCCCCGGAGTGTCCCGGCGGCTCCGCCGCCGTGCTGACGCTCCTGGACCGGCACGGCGAGATGCGGATCAGCAGGCTCGCCGAGCTGATGGCCGTGGACCTCTCGGTGACCAGTCGCCACGTGGCCCATGTGGCCGAGTACGGCTGGATCGAGCGGTCCCCCGACCCGGCGGACAAGCGGTCCCGCATCCTGCGGCTGACCCCCGGCGGTCGCGCGCAGCTCGACGAGCTGACGCGGCGGACCACCGAGATGTTCGCCCGCAATCTCGCCGACTGGTCCGACGAGGACGTCGGCCGGCTCAACGCGCTGCTGTCCCGGCTGCGCGACAGCTTCGCCTGTCGCGGACCCGGTGGCTGTGCTCCCGGAAGCCACTCCGGCGAGTGCCGGAACGGGCTCGGCGACGACGCGTACACCCGTACACCTGTGTAACAGAAGCAAATACGCACGGATAAGGAACTCAATGGCTACGACCACACCGACCGGTGTGCGGGGCGGCCACGCCAAGCACGGAGGTCATGGAGGCCACGGAGGCCACAGCGGCTCCGGCGCCTCCGACGGCACACCCATGACGCACCGCCAGATCATGGAGGCGCTGACCGGGCTGCTGCTCGGCATGTTCGTCGCGATCCTGTCGTCGACGGTCGTCTCCAACGCCCTGCCCGAGATCATCTCCGACCTCGGCGGCGGGCAGAGCGCCTACACCTGGGTCGTCACGGCCTCGCTGCTGGCCATGACCGCCACCACCCCGCTCTGGGGCAAGCTCTCGGACCTGTTCAGCAAGAAGCTGCTGGTCCAGATAGCCCTGATCATCTACGTCCTCGGATCGGTCGTCGCCGGTCTGTCGACCAGCAGCGGCATGCTCATCGCCTGCCGCGTCGTCCAGGGCATCGGCGTCGGCGGTCTCTCCGCCCTCGCGCAGATCGTCATGGCCGCGATGATCGCTCCGCGCGAGCGCGGCCGCTACAGCGGCTACCTGGGCGCGGTCTTCGCCGTCGCCACCGTCGGCGGCCCGCTCCTCGGCGGCGTCATCACCGACACCAGCTGGATGGGCTGGCGCTGGTGCTTCTACGTGGGCGTGCCGTTCGCGATCATCGCTCTCATCGTGCTCCAGAAGACCCTGAAGCTCCCCGTCGTCAAGCGCGAGGGCGTCAAGGTCGACTGGACCGGCGCGTTCTTCATCAGCGCCGCCGTCTCGCTCCTGCTGGTCTGGGTCACCTTCGCGGGTGACAAGTACGACTGGCTGTCGTGGCAGACGTACGTGATGGTCGCGGGCTCGGTCCTGCTCGGCCTGATCTTCGTGTTCGTCGAGTCGCGCGCCAAGGAACCGATCATCCCGCTGCGCCTCTTCCGCAACCGCACCATCACGCTGGCGTCGATCGCCTCGCTCTTCGTCGGTATCGCGATGTTCGCGGGCACGGTCTTCTTCAGCCAGTACTTCCAGCTCGCGCGCGGCAAGTCGCCGACGATGTCCGGCGTCATGACCATCCCGATGATCGCGGGCCTCTTCCTCTCCTCGACCGTCTCCGGTCAGATCATCACCAAGACCGGGCGCTGGAAGGCCTGGCTGGTCACCGGTGGCTTCCTGGTCACGGCCGGGCTCGGACTGCTCGGCACGATCCGGTACGACACCGAGTACTGGCACGTCGCGGTCTACATGTTCGTCATGGGTCTCGGCATCGGCATGATGATGCAGAACCTGGTGCTCGCGACGCAGAACCAGGTCGCTCCCGAGGACCTCGGTTCCGCGAGCTCCGTCGTCACCTTCTTCCGGTCCCTCGGCGGCGCGATCGGCGTCTCGGCGCTCGGCGCCGTCCTGGGCAACCGCGTCACGCAGTACGTCAAGGAGGGCCTCGCCGACCTCGGTCCCGAGGGTGCCAAGCTCGGCCACGGCGGTACGGGCGGCGGGGGCATCCCCGACCTGGACAAGCTGCCCGAGCCGTTCCGCGTGGTCATGGAGGCCGCGTACGGGCATGGCGTCGGTGACGTCTTCCTTTACGCCGCTCCGTGCGCGCTCGTCGCCTTCATCGTGACCCTCTTCATCAAGGAGGTCGCCCTGAAGACCAGCGCCGCCAACGACGCCCCGGAGACCTCGGAGACCCTGGAGACCCCGGAGACCCTGGAGACCTCTGTGGTGGAGGCTCCCGTGCCCGCCACCGTCGGCGCCGTGACCTCGTACGAGAACGAGAACGAGAACGAGACGGTCCAGGGCACGCCCGTACGCGGTGTGGTGCGCGGTGCCGAAGGGGCTCCGGTCGCCCGTGCGGCGCTCACCCTGATCTCGCTGGGCGGCCGTCAGCTGGGGCGTTCCGTCGCCCGGGGCGACGGCGGCTACACCCTGGACGCGCCGGGCTCCGGCAGCTACGTCCTGATCGCCTCCGCCGACGGTTTCCAGCCGCAGGCGTCCACGGTGGTCGTCGGCGAGGAGCCGCTGGCCTTCGACATCCTGCTCTCCGGTACGAGCGGACTGGCCGGAACCGTAAGGGCCGCCGAATCCGGTACGCCGGTCGACGGCGCGATGGTCATCGTCACCGACGTCCGGGGCGATGTCCTGGCCACCGGGACCACCGGCCAGGCCGGGGAGTTCACGTTCGGCGAGCTGGTCCCGGGCTCCGTGACCGTCGCGGTCAACGCGGCCGGGTTCCGCCCGCTGGCGCTGCCCGTGGAGGTCGGCGGCCAGGGCGTCACCCGCGTCGAGGCCGCGCTGCGGGCCGGTGCGCTGGTGCGGGGCGTCGTCCGGGCCGGGTCCGCCCGGGGGCCGCTGGCCGACGCCCGGGTCACGCTGATCGACGCGGCCGGCAACGTGGTCGCCACCGCGACGACCGGCGAGGACGGCGCGTATGCCTTCACCGACCTGGACGCGGGCGAGTACTCGGTCATCGCGACCGGCTACCCGCCGGTGGCGGGCGCGCTGACGGTGACCGGTACGGGCGTCGACGGGCACGACATAGAGCTGGCCCACCCCGGCGAGTGACAGCCCGGTGAGTGACACCCCGGCGAGTGACAGCCCGCCGCGAGATTGATCCCTCCCTTATGTGCGCGCGTGTGCCTATAGGGATGCGCGTCAACACGTGAAGGGATCGCAAAGACCCCTGGTCGGACAGCACTTCTTGCGGAGAGGCTGTCGCGGCCGGGTGGAAATGGGCCCCGGAGGTGGGTACGGCAGGCAGGGGACGGCCTGCCGTGGCCACCCCGGGGCCCGACTCATGTGACCCAGCGTCATGGAGCTAGGAGAGAGATACGGATGGGACTTCGCGCACAGGTACGGACGCGGGACGGCTGGGCGGTCCAGCACGCCGTCGTGACGGTCACCGACATGACCGGCACCCAGGTGCTGCGGGCCGCGGCCGACGAGGACGGGGCCGTCCGCACGGACGGGTCCCTGCCGGCCGGCGCGTACACGGTGATCGTCACGGCGGTCGGGTACGCCCCCGCCGCCTCCACCGCCCTCGTCACGGCGAGCGGGCGGATCGAGGGCGGGCAGATCGTGCTGGCCCGCCAGGGCGGGGTGGAGCTCCCGCCACCGGGCGCCTGGTCGCTGGACCCGGTGCACTCCTCGGTCGGCGCGGTCGCCCAGCACCTGGGGATCTCCAGCGTGCACGGCCGGTTCACCGACTTCGGCGGCCGGATCACGATCGCCGAGGACGTCTCCCGCTCCCGGGTCGACGCGGTGATCACCGCCGCCAGCATCGACACCGGCAACGGCATGCGGGACAAGCACCTGCGCTCGCCCGACTTCCTGGACGTGGACCGCTACCCGGAGATCACCTACCGCTCCACCGGCCTCGCCCCGGCGGGCCCCGACCGCTGGACCGTCCACGGCGAGCTGACCATGCACGGCCTCTCCCGCCCGGTCGACCTGGACCTGACCTACCTCGGCACCGGGCCCGACCCGTGGGGCGGGGTGCGCGCCGCCTTCCACGCCGCGGCCGAGCTGCGCCGCGACGACTTCGCGATGAACTACAACCAGGTCGTCCAGGCGGGCATCTCCGCCATCGGGACCACCCTGCGCGTGGAGCTGGACATCCAGGCGGTGCAGGGCGACGCGCTGCCCGGGTAGGGCCGGTGAGAGCGTGATTCGCTGCCGGGGCGGTGTGCGTGCGCGGTCGTAGGGTGGTGGCCATGGCTCCCAACATCGCGACCAACACCGCCGTGGACCTCGACGAGTTGCTGGCGTTCGTACGGCCCCGGCACCGGGCGATCCTGCTCACCGCCCGGGCCGACGGCCGCCCCCAGGGCTCCCCGCTGACCTGCGGCGTCGACGACGCGGGCCGGATCGTCATGTCGACGTACCCGGAGCGCGCCAAGACCCGCAACGCCAAGCGCGACGAGCGGGTCAGCGTGATCGTCCTCTCGGACGAGTGGGACGGGCCGTGGGTGCAGGTCGACGGCGTGGCGGAGGTGCTCGACGCCCCGGACTCCGTGGAGCCGCTCGTCGAGTACTTCCGGAACATCTCCGGCGAGCACCCGGACTGGGACGAGTACCGGGCCGCCATGGTGAAGCAGGGCAAGTCGATCATCCGGGTCACGCCGGAGCGGTGGGGGCCGGTGGCGACCGGCGGTTTCCCGGCTCACCTCGCGCCCGGTCAGTGATAGCCGTGGTGCCCGGACCGGAGCTCCTCGCGCGGGCCCGGCTGCTCGTCGCGCCCGAGCTGAGTGGATCGCTCGTACGGGAGTTGGAGCGGATCACCGGGCGGGGCGCCGAGACGTTGGCGGACGAGGAGCCGGGCGACGGTCCGCTGCTCTGTGTGGGCGCCGCGTTGCCGGGCCCGGTGCGGGCGGGGCAGCGGCTGGTCTGGTTCCACAGCGTCAACGCCGGTACGGATCCGCTGCTCGCCGCCGGGGCGTGGCCGGCCGGGGCGCTGCTGACCCGGACCGTGGGGCGGATGGGCGAGCGGATCGCGCAGTACGTGGTGGGCTGGGTGCTCGCGGAGTGCCAGGCCGTCCCGGAGTACGCCGCCCAGCACGCCCGCGCCGAGTGGCGGCGGCTCCCCACGGAGCTGGTCGCCGGGCAGACCGCGCTCGTCTACGGGACCGGGCGCATCGGCGGGGCCGTGGCGGGGTTGCTGCGGCGGTGTGGGGTGCGGACGGTGGGGGTGGGCCGTACGGCGGGGAGCGGGCCGCCCCCGGTGGGCTTCGACCGGGTGGTCGGGGCCGGGGAGGACGCGGAGGCCGAGGAGTTGGCGAGGGCTCGGTGGGTGGTGGCCGCGCTGCCGTCGACCGGGGCCACGGAGGGCTTCTTCGGGGCGGGCCGGTTCGCGGCGGTGCGGGGTGCGACGTTCGTCAATGTGGGGCGGGGCGCGACGGTGGATCTGGCGGCGCTGGAGGACGCGCTGCGGGACGGTGGAGTGCGGCGCGCGGTGCTGGACGTGCTGGCGGAGGAGCCGGCCGCGCCCGACGACCCGGTCTGGCGGCTGCCCCGTACGGTGATCACCTCGCACTCCGCGGGGATCACCGCCGACGAGGACGTGGCCCAGGACTTCGCCGCCTGCTGGGAGGCGGTGCGGGAGGGCCGCCGGCCGGAGCTGGCGGTGGACGTGGGGCGCGGTTACTGAGGCTGCTGAGGTTACCGAGGTGGCTGAGGTTGCTTACCTCGGTGAGCAGCGGTCGTCGCGGAGCCCGTAATACGGTCGCACTTCGCCTCGATGCCCGCGATCAGCAGGTCCAGCGCGAAGACGAAGTCCCGCTCGCGCATCTCCTCCACCGTGTCGCCGCCCCGGGCCGCCATCAGGTCGTCGGAGGACTCGACGATCGCCCGCAGGTGCGGCTGGGCCCGGATCGTGCCCATCGCGTGCCGGTGGTACGCGTCCTGGGTGAGCCCCGTCGCGTCGC
This sequence comes from Streptomyces cyaneofuscatus, assembly GCF_033109485.1. Taxonomy (NCBI): domain Bacteria; kingdom Bacillati; phylum Actinomycetota; class Actinomycetes; order Kitasatosporales; family Streptomycetaceae; genus Streptomyces; species Streptomyces cyaneofuscatus. The sequence goes on from NZ_CP137002.1 coordinate 3,924,139, forward strand.
ACCGCGCCTTGAAGTGGCCCTCGACGGTGCCGAATCCGTACACGAACTGGAAGACCGCCGCGAGCGCGCCCGTCTGCCGTTCCAGGGGCAGGCCGGTGGCCCGGATGACGTCCATGACGGCGGACGAGAACAGGACCGAGTTCGGGCCGATGTTGAGGAAGGTCCCGGCGAGCGGCGAGATCCAGATGTGGCGGACGAGCAGTTCGCGGTAGCTGCGGGCCAGTTCGCGCAGCCGGTCCCGCCAGTCGGCGTCCTCGCGCGGCGGTGCGATCTCCGCGTAGACCGAGTCGAGCGCCAGCTCCAGGAGGTCGTCCTTGGTATCGACGTACCAGTAGAGGGACATCGCGGTGACGTCCAGTTCGGCGGCGAGCCGACGCATGGAGAACTTGGCGAGACCCTCGGCGTCCAGCAGCCGCACCGACGCCTCGGTGATCCGGTTCCGGTCCAGGCCCGCCGGGGACTCGGTCCTGCGGGTCCGCGAAGAGGTCCGCCGGTCGAGCCACACGCTGGTCCGCGCGGGGTTCGGCTCAGAGCCTTTGCCGACGGCCGCCTTGGGGCCTTTTCCGGAGTCGTTCCCGGAGTTCGTCGCGCGGTCGGACGCGGACACCATGGCGCACTCTCCTCGTCTCGCGGAGGCCGGAGCCCGGCCCGGCCTCCGCCCCGTACTGCCCCGTAACTGTCCGTCCTGCCTCCTCCGATGCTATGCCGCCGGTCCCACTGCCTCGGCCCGGCCTGCGGCCGCCTCCGTACGCTCCGCCCGGCGCAGCAGCATCGCCGCGAGCAGGCCGCCCGCCAGCACCGCGACCGCGCCGGCCAGCTGGCTGGTCTCCAGGCCGGAGGCGAACGCCTCCTTGATGGTCGCGCGCTCGCCCGGGCCGTCGGCGGCGGCCAGTGCGGCCGGAAGTGAGGCGGCCCCGACGGCGGCCGGTACGAGGGCGGCGAACCGGATGTTCAGGACCGCGCCGAGCACCGCGACGCCGAGCCCGTTGCCGAACTCCGCGAGCGTCCCGTTGACCCCGGCGCCCACCCCGGCCTTCTCCGGCGGGATGGCGCTCATGATGGCGTTGGCCATCGCGGGCATCGCGAGGGAGATCCCCGCGCCCATCACGACCAGGCCGAGCAGCATCCCGGTGTACCCGTCGCGCCCGAGCACCGCGATGGCCGCGAGACCGGCCGCCAGCGCGCTCATCCCCGCCGCGATCGTGGCGGGCGTGCCCGTGCTCCGGACCAGCCGGGCGCCCAGCCCCGTCAGGTTGAGGGCCACCACCGTGAGCGCCATCGGCGCCGTACGCAGACCCGCCTCCAGCGGCCCGTACCCGAGAACGAACTGAAGGTGCTGCGTGAGCAGAAAGAGGGAGCCGCCCATGCCGAAGGCAACCAGGACCGCGCCCGCCACCGCACCGATGAACTTCTGGTTCCGGAAGAAGTGCATGTCGAGCATGGGGTGCGGGATGTGCAGCTCCCACCGGACGAACCCGGCGAGGACCAGGACCCCGATGAACGCCGTCAGCAGCACCCGGCCCGACGTCCAGCCATGTTCGGGCCCGGAGATGATCGCGAACACGACCGCGGTCATCCCGACCGTGGAGAGCAGCGCGCCGAGCAGGTCAGGCCGCTCCCCGCGCGGGTTCTTGAACTCCGGTACGAGCCGGACGACGGCGACCAGGCCGATCACGGCGACCGGGATGTTGATGAGGAAGATCGCGCCCCACCAGAAGTGGTTGAGCACGATCCCGCCGACCAGCGGCCCCGCCGCGAAGCCGAGGGAGTTGACGGTCGCCCAGAGGCCGATCGCCCTGACCCGCTCGGAGTCGTCGAAGATCTGGACGACGACGGCGAGGGTGGTGGTGATCAGCAGCGCGCCCCCGACGCCCATGCCGGCCCGGGCCGCGGTGAGCTGGCCGGAGGACTGCGCGAGCCCGGCCGCCAGCGAACCGATGCCGAACAGGGCGAGGCCCACGACCAGCATCTTCTTGCGCCCGTAGCGGTCGGCTGAGCTGCCCGCGGTGAGCAGCAGACCGGACTGGACGAGCGAGTAGGCGTTGATCATCCACTGCACATCGGCGGTGGAGGCGTCCAGCTCCGTGGTGAGGGAAGGGATGGCGACGTTGAGGACCGTGTTGTCGAGCAGCACGGTGAGCTGGGCGAGGCAGATGACGCCGAGGATCAGCCAGCGCTGCGGGTGCCCCTGGGGGGCGAGGTCGGGTCGCGGTGCGGCGGGCGCCGTCATGCGGGCTCCTGGGTCTCCGGCGCGGCTTGCGGCCTTGACGGATCGATGAGTTCTACGGTGTAGAGGACGTGAGCGTTGTGCACCGTAAGGCAGCTCCTGTACGGCGTACAACTCGATTACGGCCTGTGTGCCGCCGCCGCCATCCCCTGCTGACTGCCTGCTGACTGGAGAGCCATGTCACCGCGTCGCCGTAGCCGTCTGCTCCTCACCGCGGTCCTGCTGGGCGCGTTACTCGGAGCGCCCCCCGCCGCCGCTGCCGCCTCCCCCGGCGTGCCGCTGCGCGTCGCCACGTACAACATCCATGCCGGTGCGGGCATGGACAACGTGTTCGACCTCGATCGGCAGGCGTCCGAGCTGCGCTCGCTGAACGCCGATGTGATCGGCCTCCAGGAGGCCGACCGGCACTGGGGGCCCCGCAGCGAGTGGCGCGATCTCGCGGGTGAGCTGGCCGAGCGGCTGGGCATGTACGTGTACTTCGCGCCGATCTACAGCCTGGACCCCGCCGAACCGGGCGGGCCACGGGCCGAGTTCGGGGTGGCGGTGCTGTCCCGGTACCGGATCGTGAGCGCCGACAACCACGAGATCACCCGCCTCTCGACCCAGGACCCCAACCCGTCCCCCGCCCCGGCGCCGGGGTTCGGCGAGGCCGTCGTACGGGTGAAGGGGCGACCCGTGCACGTGTATGTGACCCACCTCGACTACCGCCCGGACCCCGCCGTACGCGTCGCCCAGGTCGCCGACACCCGGCGGATCATGGCCGAGGACCGGGGCCCGAAGGTCCTGCTCGGCGACTTCAACGCGGAACCCGGAGCCCCGGAACTGGCCCCGCTGTGGAAGGAGCTGACGGACGCCGATCCGGGGGCGCCGACCTTCCCTGCGCAGGACCCGGTCAAGCGGATCGACTACGTGGCGGTGTCGAAGGAGGCCGCGCGGGTGCGGCGTGCGTGGGTGCCGGAGAGCGTGGCCTCGGACCACCGGGCGGTCGTGGCGGATCTGGTGCTGCGGGGGCGGTGAGGGGGGGAGTGAGGGGCCGGCGAGGCGGGGGAGATGAGGGGCCGGTGAGGCGGGGGGAGGCTCCGGAGTCTCTTTTTTACTGTCGCGCCGCTTTCTTTCGGCCACCGCTGACGTCTTACAGTCCGAGCACCGCTCACGGACCGCTGCCCACGGGGGGACGCACCAAGGAGGGCGGACTCATGACCGAGCATGCGGTACCGGAGAAAGGCCGACCATGACCACCCCGCACAAACTGCAGGAACGACACGGGCTGAAGGAACTGCTGGACTCCCACATCGCCCGGGGATCGGCACCGGGCGCGGTGGCGCTGGTCGCCCGGGGCGATCGGGTGGAGGTGGCGGCGGCCGGCTCGGCCATGCTCGCGGGGACCACGGGAACCACCCCCATGCGGCGGGACTCCGTGTTCCGGATCGCCTCGATCACCAAGCCGGTCATCGCCGCGGCCGCCATGACCCTGGTCGAGGACGGCCTGATCGCCCCCGCCGACCCGGTCGCCGCGTGGCTGCCCGAGCTGTCCTCGCCGCTGGTCGTCCGGACCCCGCAGAGCCCGGTCGACGACGTGGTGTCGGCGGTCCGCCCGATCACCCTCCTGGACCTGCTGACCTCCCGGGCCGGGTACGGCTTCCCGTCCGACTTCACGCTCCCGGCCCTCGCCCCGCTGTTCGCCGAGCTGAAACAGGGCCCGCCCCAGCCGCAGGCCGTGCCCGGGCCGGACGCCTGGATGGCCGCGCTCTCCCGGATCCCGCTGCTCCACCAGCCGGGCGACGGCTGGCTGTACAACACGTGCTCCGACATCCTCGGGGTCCTGATCTCCCGGATCGCCGACCGCCCGCTGCCCGCGTACCTGGCCGAGCGGATCTTCGAGCCCCTCGGGATGACGGACACGGGGTTCGCCGTGGCACCCGGCGCGCTGGACCGGTTCACCGGCTACTACCGGGCCGGGGAGGGCGACGGGAGCGGGGACGGGAGCGAGGCCGGGAACGGGAACGGGACCGGAAGCGGGAGCGGCCTGGAGCTGGTCGACGCCCCGGACGGGCAGTGGAGCAGCCCGCCCGCCTTCCCGTCCGGCGCCGGCGGCCTGGTCTCGACCGTCGACGACTGGTACGCCTTCGGCCGGATGCTGCTCGCCGAAGGCCTGGCGGACGACGGCCGGCGGGTCCTGGCAGGCGAGTCGGTGCGGCAGATGGTCACCGACCAGCTGACCCCGGACCAGCGCGCGGCGAGCGGACTGTTCACGGAGGGCCAGGGCTGGGGGTTCGGCGGCTCGGTGGACGTCGAGATCACGGCCCCCTGGAACGTGCTGGGCCGCTACGGCTGGATCGGCGGCACCGGCACCACCGCCCACATCATCCCGTCCACGGGGACGGTCGCCGTCCTCCTCACCCAGGTGGAGCTGGCCGGACCGGTCGCACCCCAGGTGATGCGGGACTTCTGGACGTACGCGGCCGGGTTCTGACCCGGTCCCGGCCACCCGGCCGCGTACGCCCCCGCCCTCAACCGACCGGCTGCGTCAGGTCGTAGAAGGTGGCGCTGCCGACGGTGACCTCGGTGAAGTTCTCCGTCACCCAGGAGGAGATCTGGGACGAGGTCCCGTTGCCGCCGCCACCCATGCCGGCGCCGCCCTCCATACCGCCGCCGCCCGTTCCTCCGCCGCCGCCCATACCGCCGCTGCCGATTCCGCCCGACACGAAGTAGTGGATCTTCCCTTCCGCCACGTACTTCTTGAACTGGGCGAGCGTCGGGGACGGGTCGCTGCCGTTGAAACCGCCGATGGCCATCACCGGGTCGCCGGTGGCGAGCTGGTAGCTGGCCGCGTTCTGCGCGCCGACGGCCGCGGCGGTCCAGGTGTAGGCGTCCGCGTCCTTCTCCAGGAGCGCCTTCGCCTCGGCGGAGACGGACGCGCCGTTGAGCAGCCCGCCCATACCGCCGCCTCCGCCGCCACCCCTCATACCCTCGCCGAAGCCGGTGCCAGTGCCGGTGGGTGCGGTAGGCATTCCCCCGGGCGCGTTACCCGGCTGACCGCCCTGGGCCTGCCCCTGCCCCGGGAACTGCCCCTGACCGGCGGCCTGCCCGCCCGGCGGCTGCATCCCCCCGCGCTGCCCACCACCGTCACCGCCACCAGGTCCACCAAATCCCCCAGGACCGCCCCGGCCCCCGCCCCCAGGCCCGCCCATCCCGCCGCCACCCGAAGGCCCGGCGGTCACGATCGACCCCTGGTGCCCGGAGTTCAGGGTGCTGAGCGTGTACGCCGTCGGGCCCGCCAGCGACGCCGCGAAGCTGAGCCCGACCACCGCGAGGGCCAGCCCCCGCCCGCCGAACCGCCCCACGACCAGCAGCCCGGCCGCCCCCACCAGCCCGCCCACGAGCACCGCCCACCGCAGCCACGGCAGGTACTCCGGGGTCCGGCCCAACAGCACGAACGCCCAGATCACCGTCGTAACAACAGCCCCCGCGAGGACCGCCCTCGGCCACCAGGCCGCCCGCTCCTCCCAGAGCACCACGGCCCCCATGGCGACCAGCGCGGCCACATACGGGGCGAGGGCCACCGTGTAGTACTGGTGGAAGATCCCCGCCATGAAGCTGAACACCGCGGCCGTCATGACCAGCGCCCCGCCCCACGCCAGGAACGCGGCCCGCGCGGAGTCGGTCCGGGCCGCCTTCCGGGTCAGCCAGAGACCGGCCAGCAACAGGATCAGCGCGGCGGGCAGCAGCCAGGCGATCTGGCCGCCGACCTCGGAGTCGAACATCCGCCCGATCCCGGTCTCACCCCAGCCACCGCCCCCACGGCCGCCACCGCCTCCGCCCCCACCGACGCTCCCGGTCTCCTCACCGTTGAGCCGGCCGAGCCCGTTGTAGCCGAAGGTCAGCTCCAGGAACGAGTTGCTCTGCGAGCCTCCGACGTACGGCCGCGACGACGCGGGCATCAGCTCCACGATCGCCACCCACCAGCCCCCGGCGACAGCCATCGTCAGTGCGGACAGGGCGAGTTGGCCGAGCCGCTTCCGTACGGAAACCGGGGCGCACACCGCGTACAGCACGGCCAGCGGCGGCAGGATCAGGAACGCCTGCAAGGTCTTCGTCAGGAACGCGAACCCCACCGCGACGCCCGCCCAGAGCAGCCACTTCGTCCGCCCGTCCTCCAGCGCCCGCAGCACGCACCACACGGTGACGGTCATCAGCAGGGCGAGCAGCGCGTCCGGGTTGTTGAACCGGAACATCAGCGCGGCGACCGGCGTCAGCGCGAACACGCCGACCGCGATCAGCCCGGCGACCGGCCCGAAGCGACGGCGTACGGCGGTGTTGAGCACGGCCGCCGTGGCCACGCCCATCAGGACCTGCGGGGCCAGGATCGCCCAGGAGTTGAGCCCGAAGAGCCGTACCGACAGGGCCATCGGCCAGAGCGCGGCCGGGGGCTTGTCGACGGTGATGGCGTTGGCGGAGTCCAGCGAGCCGAAGAAGAGCGCCTTCCAGCTCTGGCTGCCCGCCTGGACGGCGGCGGAGTAGAAGGAGTTGGCGTAACCGGAGGCGCTGAGGTTGTAGAAGTACGCGAGCCCGACGGCCAGGAGGAGCCCGTACAGCGCGGGGCGTGCCCAGCGGGGGCCGGGCACCGGGCCGGGCGTCGGCGGGGCCGGCATCGCCGGGGCGAGGGTCGTGGTCATCGGAGGTCCTCGGGTTCGGAGCAGGTGGAGGCGTGGGTGGAGGCGTGGGTCGTGGCATGGGTGGTGGCATGGGCATGGCCGTGGGCGCGGGCCGGGAAGACCCAGGCGCGCAGGAGCAGGAAGCGCAGCACGGTGGCGGCGAGGTTGGCGGTGATCAGCACGGCCAACTCGGCACCGTGGGAGGGAGATCCGGAGGCCACCCCCAGGGCCGCGAGCGAACCGCTGGTCAGGGCGAGGCCGATCGCGAAGACGACGAGGCCCTGGGCCTGATGGCGTACGGCTCCGCTCCGGCCGCGTACGCCGAAGGTGAGCCTCCGGTTGGCGGCGGTGTTGGCGACGGCGGAGACGAGGAGCGCGCCGCCGTTGGCGAGCTGCGGGCCGACGCCGAGCCGGAAGAGGGAGTAGAGGGCCAGGTAGAAGAGGGTGGACAGGGCCCCGACCACACAGAACCCGACCAGCTGCCGGGCCAGTCCGCGCGGCACCCCGGTCAGCGCGCGGTCGCGCGGGTCGTCGCCGAAGGGCCGGGCCAGCCGGCCCAGCGGCAGGGCGCCCACGGCGAGCGCACGCCCCACCCGCCACACCCCTTTCAGGTCCTCGGTGGCCGTCCGCACGATGTGGACGGTCGAGTCGGGGTCGTCGATCCAGTCGACGGGCACCTCGTGGATGCGCAGCCCGGCCCGTTCGGCGAGGACCAGCAGCTCGGTGTCGAAGAACCAGCCGCTGTCCTCCACCAGCGGCAGCAGCCGCTCGGCCACCTCGCTCCGGATCGCCTTGAACCCGCACTGGGCGTCGCTGAATCCGGCGGCTAGGGAGGAGCGCAGGATGAGGTTGTAGGCGCGCGAGATGAACTCCCGCTTCGGCCCGCGCACCACCCGCGCACTCCGGGCGAGCCGCGAGCCGATGGCCAGGTCGGAGTGGCCGGAGATCAGCGGGGCGACCAGAGGGAGGAGGGCGTTGAGGTCGGTGGAGAGGTCGACGTCCATGTAGGCGAGGACGGGCGCGTCGGAGTCGGTCCAGACCGTACGGAGCGCCCGCCCGCGCCCCTTCTCCTCCAGCCGTACGTACCGCACCCCGCGCAGCTCCGCCGCGAGCCGGGCCGCGACGGCGGGCGTGGCGTCGGTGCTGGCGTTGTCGGCGACGGTGATGCGGAAGGCGTACGGGAAGGTGCGGGAGAGGTGGTCGTGGAGGCGCAGGACGCAGGGGCGGAGGTCCTTCTCCTCGTTGTATACGGGGACGACGACGTCGAGGACGGGGACGGCGGAGGGGGCGGCGGGGAGGTGATCCCGGACCGGCAGATGGCCTGTGTCCCCTCCCGTCCCGCTGCCGCGGCCGTTGGCGACGGGGCCGCTCCGGAGGCTGTCGGTGGTGGTCATGGCACCGAGATTCGCCAACCGCGCTGTCACACCGGTGTGGTGAGCCTGTCCCTGCCCTGTGAGTGCTCGTACGGGTCTGCTTCCGCCGGCAGCTCGACCGCGAAGACCGTACGGCCGGGCGTCGAGTCGACCCGTACGCGGCCGCCGTGCGCGGAGACGACGGCCTGCACGATGGCGAGACCGAGGCCGGTGGAACCGGTGGCCGTCCTCTCGTCGGCGGCCCGGCGCGAACGCGAGGCGTCACCGCGCGCGAACCGCTCGAAGACGTGCGGCAGCAGCTCGGCGGGGATGCCCGGCCCGTCGTCCCGCACCTCCAGCGTGACCGGCTGATCGGCACGTACGGACGGCTGGACGGACGGCCGTACGGAGACCGTCACCGTGGTCCCCGGCGGGGTGTGGGTACGGGCGTTGGCCAGCAGGTTGACGAGCACCTGCTGGAGCCGGGCGGGGTCGGCGCGTACGGTCACGGGCTCGTCCGGCAGCTCCAGCCGCCAGCGGTGGTGAGCGTCCTGGCCCTCCCCGCCCTGGTCGGCGGCCCGGGCATCGCTGACCGCGTCCACGACCAGCGGCAGCAGATCAGTGCTCTCGTACGAGAGCGGGCGTCCGGCATCCAGCCGGGCCAGCAGCAGCAGATCCTCCACCAGCCCCGTCATCCGGTCCGCCTCCGACTCGATCCGCCCGAGCGCGTGCCGGATGACGGGGTCGGACTCGGACGCCGACGCCTCGCGCCCCGTCGCCCGCCGGGTCAGCTCGGCGTACCCGCGGATCGAGGCCAGCGGGGTGCGCAGCTCATGGCTGGCGTCGGCGACGAACTGCCGTACCCGCGTCTCGCTCTCCTGCCGGACCACCAGCGCCGAACCGACGTGCCCCAGCATCCGGTTGAGCGCCGCACCGACCTGCCCGACCTCGGTACGGGGATCGGCCTCGGCGTCCGGGACGCGTTCGAGGAGCGCCACCTCACCGCTGTGGAGCGGGAGTTCGACGACCCGGGTGGCGGTGGCGGCGACCCGGCGGAGCGGGCGCAGGGCGACGCCGACGAGGACGGTGCCCGCGAGGGAGGCGGCGATGAGCCCGGCGGCGGTGACGCAGACCTCGACGACGATCAGGGTGGTGAGCGCCCCGCTCACCTCGGCGGTGGGGATCCCGACGAGGACGGTGCGGCCCTCGGTGGTGGTGGCGGCCTCGACGCGGTAGCCGCCGAGGCCGGGCAGCTCGACGCTCCGTGCGTCGACGCCGGCCGCCGGGGCCGCCGCCTCCAGCGCCCGCTGCTGGGCCTCCGTCAACGGCTTCGCGCTCTCCTGGGAGCGCAGCCCGCTGTCCTCGACGACCGTCGACGCGGTGATGTCCCCGCCGTCGTCGACGAGGGCCCCGAACGTGCCGAGCGGCTGCCCGCCCCCGCCGACGAAGCCGAGCGGACCGGCGTCCCGCAGGGCCTCGGGCAGCGGCCCGGGGCCGGGCGGCCGCTCCGCGCGTACGGCGATGGAGCGGAGCTGGTCGTCGAGCTTGCCGTACATGTAGCTGTGGAAGGCGATGGCGGTGACGGACCCGATGACGGCAGCGACGACGGCGATCAGGGACACGGCGGACACGACGAGCCGGGTCCGCAGGGTCCAGGGCCGCCGCAGCCCTTCCACAGCCACGCGCTCACTCACCCGCCTACTCACCCGCCTACTCACCCGCCTACTCACCGGGCTTGATCAGATACCCCGCCCCACGCCGGGTGTGGATCATCGGCGTCCGTCCGGCGTCGATCTTCTTGCGGAGGTAGGAGATGTAGAGCTCGACGACGTTGGCCTGGCCGCCGAAGTCGTAGTTCCAGACCCGGTCGAGGATCTGCGCCTTGCTGAGCACCCGGCGCGGGTTGCGCATCAGGAACCGCAGCAGCTCGAACTCCGTGGCGGTCAGGTGGATCGCGTCCCCGCCCCGGCTCACCTCGTGGCTGTCCTCGTCGAGCACCAGGTCCCCGACGGTGAGCGTCGACTGGCTCCGCTCGGCCGCGAGCGCCGTACCGGAGCGGCGGATCAGCCCGCGCAGCCGGGCCACGACCTCCTCCAGGCTGAACGGCTTGGTCACGTAGTCGTCGCCGCCCGCCGTGAGCCCGGCGATCCGGTCCTCCACGGCGTCCCGGGCGGTGAGGAAGAGGACGGGCACGTCGGAGAGGTCGCGCCGGAGCCGGCCCAGCACGGCAAGCCCGTCCATGTCCGGGAGCATCACGTCCAGGACCACCGCGTCCGGGCGGAAGTCCCGGGCCGCACGGACGGCCCCGGCCCCGTCGGCGGCGCTGCGCACCTCCCAGCCCTCGTACCGCAGGGCCATCGAGAGCAGCTCGGCGAGCGGAGCCTCGTCGTCCACGACCAGGACGCGCACGGGCGTACGGTCCGGCCTGAGCAGTTCGGTACGCCCCTGGGGCGCGGTCGTCGTCGTCATGGGCACCAGCCTGTGAGGCGCCCGTGAGAGAAGCCTGACCCGTTTCTGTGAATTGCCTGAGAAAGCGGGCCCTGGCTGTCAGGCTACGGGGCTTCCGAACAACGCCTCCGCGTTCCGGTAACAGACGGCCCGCAGCCACTCATCCCCCAGCCCCAGCCGCTCCAACGCCTCCAACTGGTGGACGTACGGATACGGAATATTGGGGAAGTCCGTCCCGAGCAGGATCCGGTCCCCGAGATCGGCCAACCGCCCCCTCTGGCCGCCCGGGAACGGCGTGAACCCCTCACTGAAGTCGGTGAACGCCATCGTCGTGTCGAGCCGCACCTCCGGGTACGCGGCCGCCAGCGCCAGGAACTCCGCGTACTCCGGCATCCCCATGTGCGCCACGATCAGCCGCAGCCGGGGATGACGCGCGAGGAGCCGCCCGATCGGCTCGGGCCCGGTGAACCTCCCCGGCGCCGGCCCGGACCCGCAGTGCATGACCACCGGCACCCCGGCCTCCGCGAGCAACCCCCAAGCTCCCTCCAGCAGGGGGTCGTTGGCGTCATAGTCCCCGACCTGGAGATGCGACTTGAAGACCCGCACCCCGCCCTCCACTGCCTCCTTCACGTACAACTCCACGCCCTCCTCCGGGAAGAGGGTCGCGGTGTGCAGGCAGTCGGGCACCCGGGCGGCGAAGCCGACGGCCCAGTCGTTGAGCCAGCGGGCCATGCCGGGCTTGTGCGGGTAGAGCATGGAGGTAAAGCGGAGCACCCCGAACGACCTTATGAGGGCGAGCCGTTGCTCCTCCTCGTACCGATAGGTGATCGGCCACTCCAGCCCGGTGAGCGGCCCGGCGGAGTCGAAGTAGGCCCACACCTTGCGCAGGACCTGCTCGGGCATGAAGTGGGTGTGCACGTCGATGATGCCGGGCAGCCCGAGCCGCTCCCAGAACCGCACGACGTCAAGGGTGCCGTCTTCCACACCCAACTCCTCACCGGTCGACGGGCCCTCACGGGGCAAGGTCAGAACAACCCACCCTGCACGCCCCCACCCCCGATGTCGACGAGAGGGACACGTACATCGTTCGCCGCGGCCGGGTCCACGGCAGCGAGCTCCCACCCGGTGATGAGCCGCGTATCCAGCACCACCACGCCACCACGCCCACCCTCGCCCCCGTCCACGGCCAGATGAAGATCAGGCCCGGCGGCAGCCACCAACTCACCTTGCACCAAGCCCCCGTCGACCAGCTCACGCACCGACCGCGTGGCGTGGGGAGCACGGTCCAGCCCGAAGATCCCGCCGTGATCGACCACGTCGAGAGGCAGCCGCTCCAACGACTCGGGCCACCCGCGCCCTTCAAGCTCCGCGGCCCGCCCGTACAACTCCACCACCTCACCGAACCGCTCCCGCTCACCCGGCAGTTGGCCCCGCACGGCCCGCTTGCGGGTGTACGGAATCCGGTCCGGCACCCCGAGGGCGGTCCGCAGCACCTCCTCGGTCCGCCGGGCGGCCATCAGGGGCCCGCGCCCCAGCCAGCTGAAGACCACGGCCCCCTGCTCGCGGAGCCGCGCGGCACCCCGCTCCTCGCGGGTGATCCCGACCTTGACCAGGCCGGGCCCGAACCAGGCGAGATAGACGCGGTACGTCCGCGGGTCGTCCAGCAAGGTATCGGCGGCCACCGAGTGGGCCCGGTCCAGCCGCGCACACTCCGGGCACCGGGCCCCCGTACTGCGCACGGACACCACGGCCCCCAGCGGGCACGCGTTCCCCCGGGCCCCCACACAGTGCCGCTCCCCCACCGCGCGGAACCCGAGCCCGACCCCGTACGCAAGGGTGCTCACCCGCCGCTCGGCACCCTTGCTCCACCCCAGCTGCGGCACATCCCCCGGCCACGCGACCCCGGTACACCGCCACCCGAAGGCCACGCGAACTCCGCCTCTCTCCGCCACGCCCCGGACAACCCCGACGACGCCGCCCCTCACTCCTCCGCGAAGGCTAACGGGCCCCGGGAGCGAGCCCCTCCGCACCACCGACGAGGCGCCCCTCACCACCCTCGACACCGCCACCCTTGATACGGGCACCCTCGATACGGGCACCCTCAGTACCGACACCCTCGATCCGCTGCCGCATCGCGGCCATCCGGCGGACGAAGCGCCGGTTGAACCAGACCATCCACCCCAGGAACGCGGCACCGAACGCGAGCCCCCACAGGCCCGCCCCCACGTTCCCGGCGGCGAACCAGAACATGGGGGTCCCGAAGAAGATCAGCGCCAGCAGCGGGAAGGCCCACCACCGGTTGCGCCGCAGCTTCTCCTCCCGGCGCCGGATGAGCCGGATCATGGCAGCCTGTTCGGCCGGGTCCTCGGGCAGCTCGCCGTTCTTCGCGATACGCCGCTCCAGCTCCGGCACACGCGCGGCATCGGTCCCTACCGCCCGGGCGTCACGGCGCCGGCGCCGCATCACGAACCACGTCATGAACCCGGCGTAGACGAGCCCGCCGACCAGGATGCCGGGCCACCCCGACCACCCGTCGAAGGCCAGCCGGATGCCGACCCACACCACCAGCACCAGCAGCCCCACCGCCCACCACCGGTCCTGCCACCGCTGCACCTGGCCGTGCTCCTTCGACCCCATCGGTAACCTCCGAGCCGGGCGCGCCCATCACGCCCCGTGCCCTTCCGGCTACCCCGGCACCGGACCCTGATGCGGCGGGCGCGGCGGCTCAGGGGATGTACGGCTCGCAGGCGACCCCGTCACCGTCCCGATCGAGATGGTCCCCATATCCGGGGTCACCCGTGTACAGGGGCGCGTCCCCGGCCTCCTCCGCCGCATCACAGTTCTCGTACGACGGGGACGGCGAGGCCTCCGGCTCGTCGCTCGGCGTGGTCCCGTCCTCCTCCGGCCCCTCGACCTCCCGCACCTCGGCCGACGTGATCACCCCTGAACGAACGGTGTACGTCCCCTCGAAGAGCTTCACGCTGCCGTCGCTCTGGAGCGCCTCCAGCTCCGCCCGGACCGTGTCCCCTGCCACGCCCAGGATCCGGACGGTGTCGCGCTCCGTCCCGGCGAGGCCATCGACGAAGGTCTCGTAATCGCCGGCGAGGTTCTTACCGCCCAGCTCCCAAGCCGCCCGGTAGTCCTGGGCGTTGATGGCGTCGAAGTAGGCGACCACGGTCGCCTCCGCGCCCAGGGCACTCGACGTGGACGGCGCCGGAGGCGGTGCACTCTTCTCCGGGGAGGGCGGCCTCTTCTCCGGGGAGGCGGTGACGGTACTGGTCACCGTGGCGGTCACCTCGGCCGGGGCCGAGGAGGTGGAGGCAGGCGCGGCCACGGACGTCGAGGCGGCCCCTCCGTCGGCTCCACCACTCCCGGCACACGCCCCGGCCCCGACGATCCCGACAGCTCCCACGACCACAGCGCACCCCGCGCTCCGCAGCCCCGACCGAACAAGCCTGTTCACGCCATCACCTCGCCGAGGAGCCCCGAGAGGAGGACCATCCCTTCCAGCTTCCTCCCGGCCGGACGCCTCCGCCCCTCGATCTTGGTCGGAGGGCCCTCACACGCGGCCAGGGGCGTCCCGCCCACCCCGCCGGGCCGCGTAACGCCTGCGCAACTGGACGACGACCCCCACCGCCGTCGAGATCAGCATGAGTACCAGACCGGTGCCACGCACCGGACCCAGCGGCCAGTCCTCCTCACTCCCGGCCAGGGAGTACCCGCCGAGGGACGCGACCGAGCACCCCATCAGCACCCAGCCGACGGTCCCGCACCGCACCACCCACAACGGGCCGGCCGGCACCGGCGCAGAACTCTTCCTGCGCCACGACTGCCCGCCGACGACGGCAACCAGCAACCCTCCCGCCACGAGGAGCACCCCGTGCACCGCATCCATCACCGGGTTGGTGTCCTCTCCACTCCATGCTCGTCAGAACAGCCGGGCCTCGTCCGCGACGGGTGCCGCGTCAGTGATCGGCCTGAGCATCGCCTGCCCAGGCCCGGACGACTCCTCCGGCAGCTGCCCGGCCGCCTCCTCCGACGGCTGCCCGGACGGCGCCCCGGACGACTCCTCGACGGTCAGCCGGTATTCCGCGCCGACCGAAAGACCAGTCGACCGACCACTGAACTTCAGGATGTGCTGCCCCGGCCCCGGCGCGGGCAATCGGACCCACAGGCCGCACCCCGTGGTGGTGAAGCGCCCCGCTTCTCCCGTGATCGCGTTCCCCTCCAGCCCCTGCACGGTGATCGACTCGCCTGCGTAGACCTCCGGTTCGACCGGCATGCCGTCCAGGAGCGCGGTGCCCTCCGCATCACGCAGGAAAGCCAGGCAGTCCTGCGCGCTCCCGAACAGGTTCACGAGCGGAAACACGATCGGCCGCCCTTGCGGAACGGTGCACGCGCGCTCGACCTCACCACCGAAGGTACCCGCCAGGAACCAGACGTCCTCCGGCTGATTCCGGTCGCAGACGCTTCCGTCCTCGTCGGCGACGGGGTTGGTCTCCTCCGGCTCGGACGCCGCCCACGTCCACCACTTGCCCTGCAACTCGGCCGAGGCGGAAACCGGTTCTCCCGCCGTCGTCATGGCCGGGCCGCAGCCCGCCGCCGAAACCACCGCCAGGGCGGCAAGCCCCATTGCCCACGTGGATCTCATACGTCCCCCTGACTCACCGAGCGGCTGCCAGAACCCCCCGGCGCAGCGCGAAACCGTTGGCGCGCACCCTACCGACAGGGCCGCGAGCCTGACTTCCTCGGCAAGGCCCCGCATGCCCAAGGCTCCACACACCGGCGAGCGTAGGATCCGGACCATGGCTCTGACGCGGACCCACATGGACCGGTTCGAGGCCTCCATGCCCCGCCTGGAGGCCATCGCCTACCGCCTGCTCGGCTCGGCGAGCGATGCCGAGGACGCCGTGCAGGACACCTTCCTGCGGTGGCAGGCCGCCGACATCGACCGCATCGAGGTCCCCGAGGCCTGGCTGACGAAGGTCCTCACCAACGTCTGCCTCAACCAGCTCACCTCGGCCCGCGCCCGGCGTGAGTCGTACGTCGGCCAGTGGCTGCCCGAGCCGCTGCTCGCCGGGGACCCGATGCTCGGCCCCGCCGAAACCGCCGAGCAGCGCGAGTCGGTCTCGTACGCCGTCCTCACCCTCATGGAGCGCCTGACGCCCAACGAGCGGGTGGTGTACGTGCTGCGGGAGGCGTTCGACTACCCGCATCGGAAGATCGCGGAGATCCTCGACATCACCGAGGCCTCCTGCCAGCAGATCTTCCACCGCGCCAAGAAGCACGTGGCGGAGGGCAGGGCCCGTACCGAGATCGACGAGGCAGCAGCCAGGCGGATCGTCGAGGAGTTCCTCACGGCCGCCACCAGCGGCCGGACCGAGCCGCTCGTCCGCCTCCTCACCGCGGACGTCGTCGCGATCGGCGACGGCGGCGGGAAGGTGCCGGCGCGCACCAAGCCGTGCCAGGGCGCGCTCGCGGTCGCGAAGTTCATGCGGGGCCTGTTCAAGCCCGGCAAGGCCAAGCGCGATCTGGTCGGCGGCTCCCCCGAGGTCCACCTCACGACCGCCAACGGCGCCCCGGCCGTCGTGGTCGTCCTCGACGGCCGGGTCATCGGCGTCCTGTGCGTGGAGATCACGGCGGAGGGCATCGCCGCGTTCCGCAGCCAGGCCAACCCCGACAAGCTCGAACGCGCGACGAGGCAGTGGGCGGCCACGGACCACGGAGAGCCCCTGCTCCACGCCTTCTGACCACCCTGTGATGCAGGTCACACACTCCACCTGTCAGGAAACAGCGGGCTGCCCGGTTCAAGGGACGAAACCGCGCGAGACAGGAGTCGGGACATGCAGGTCAGGCAGCTCACGCAGCACCGCATCATCGTCATCGGAGCCGGATACGCCGGAGCGATCGCCGCCGGCCGCCTCGCCAGGCGGCTGCGCCGCGAGGACGTCGCCATCACCCTCGTCAACCCCGAGCCGGACTTCGTGGAGCGGGTCAGGCTGCACCAGCTCGCGGTCGGCCAGGAGCTGAGGCCCCGCCCGTTCGCCGAGATGTTCGCGGGTACGGGGGTCCGGCTGCGGCTCGCGAGGGTGACGGCCGTAGACGTGGACCGCAAGACGGTCACGGTCACCGCCACCGACGCCACAGCCGGGGAGGAACTCACCTACGACACCCTCGTGTACGCCCTGGGCAGCGCCTGGAACACCCACGACGTCCCCGGCACCGCCGAACACGCCCACGACATCGCCGGCCGCCCCGGAGCACTCCGGCTGCGCGAGCGCCTGGCCGCCCTGGGCGCCGGGCAGCCCGTGGTCGTAGTAGGCGGCGGCCTCACCGGCCTGGAGGCGGCAACGGAGATCGCCGAGGCCCGCCCGGACCTGGACGTGGCCCTGGCCGCCCGCGCCGCACTCGGCGACTGGCTCTCCCCCAAGGGCCGCCGCCACCTGCACAAGGTCTGCGACAGGCTCGGCATCACGGTCCACGAACACACGACGGTCACCGCCGTAGCCGCGGACCACGTCACCACCGCGTCCTCCGTCATCCCCGCATCGGTCACGATCTGGACGACAGGCTTCGCGGTCCACCCGATCGCGCAGGCAACCGCGCTGAAGACCGACACCACGGGCCGAATCGAGGTCGACAACACCATGCGCTCGGTCTCCCACCCGGACGTGTACGCCATCGGCGACGCGGCCCTGGTGACGGGCCCGAACAACAAGCCGCTGCGCATGTCGTGCGCCTCGGGCGTCCCCACCGCATGGCAGGCCGCCGACTCCATCGCGTCCCGCCTCACCGGCACGAAGCCCACGACGGTCCCGCTGCGCTACTTCAACCAGTGCATCTCGCTGGGCCGCAAGGACGGCCTGATCCAGTACGTCACCGCCGACGACCAGTCCCGCCCCGCCGCCCTCACCGGCAAGACCGCCGCCCTCTACAAGGAACTGGTCTGCAAGGGCGCGGCCTGGGGCGTAGCCAACCCCACCCTCGCCAAGCCCACCCGCCGCCTCAGCGTCGTACAGGGACCGACCCCCTTGCCGCACCCCACCGCCGCGAACGCCGGATAACGCGAGAGGCCCCCCAGGATCTCCCCTGGGGGGCCTCTCGCCTGCTGTGCACTCGGCAGGATTCGAACCTGCAACCTTCTGATCCGTAGCTCTAGCCGGATCGGTCAGCTACGGCCATACCAGCCGCTACGAAGCCCCGGAGAGCCGATAGCGGACGGGGAAGGCAACTGAGGTTGCGGTACTCCGCTGGTGTACCCAGGTCGTGATCAGCATGGCCGCGACTGCGGCAGCATCGGCATACGCTCCGATCAAATCTCCCAGCGTGGGCCACGTGATCATCACGACGGCGATCACGGTGACAAGCCGCCTCCGAGCAGGGGGGTTTGACAGCTCCCATGGTGCACGGGTCAAACTCATAGATGAGCCTCCATTGGTTCACCGCCCGCCCCACCGCTGCGCTTGCAGGCTTTTGCGGTGCGGGCGGGCTTTCCTGTGCCCATATTGAGGGCTGCCGTGGCGGAGAAGCCAACCGGAACTTGTTGAGGAAAAGAGGGCCACCAACATGCCTATTGTGGGGGGTTGGGGCAGACCGGCAGGTCTGAGTTAGAGGCTCTGAACTGCCAATTCGTCGGGTACTTAGCACATGCCGCTGACATCCATTAAACGAATACCACCTTTGAACCGGGTGCAATGTCGGCATAGAGTGCAACTTCTTTCGCAATTAGGCGTGTTGCAGATCACGTGACATGCGCAGCTCCCAGTAGCCGAACCACGCCAACCCACCACTCACCTCGGCTCCCATCCCGTCCGCCTTCGACCCACACACTGTGGAGCGGTCGTGGTTCAGGGCGTCAAGGTGGAGCGCGCCACTGTACGAACGACCTTGACGCCCTGGGCCGCGACTGCTCGGCTCTGCCTGGGTCGAAGGTGGTCCGGATGGGAGCCCCACGACGCTCGCCCCGCTCCGGCCCGCACTCGCGAACGGCACCCCTTCCATCCCGGAGTCTGAGCGCCCTCGCCGGAGGCATCCTCGTGAAGCCGCGGGCTTGGTTCTCGACTCAGGGGCCGTAGTTCGCTGCGGCCCCATGGGCCCGGCCTGGGTGCCGAAGGCACAGAGGGCCGGGCCCAAGGGGCCAGCCCGCGCCTCGCACGGGCACTTGATGACGTAGCGAAACCTGTAACAACTCCAGGCGACGCCTGCGTCGGCTCGGCCGTTCGCCGGGTGGGCTCGGGGAGCGTTCCTCTCACTTCTGCATGCTGCCTCTGCCAGCACCAGCCGGTGCACTACAGATCGGTCGGGGCGTGAGCGCTTCGCTGACCCGTGATCCGTCTCCTGCCTCCCCCGCCGAATGCATCTCTCGTATGCGTCAGTGTGACGCGAACTTGCCTGGGTCCGGATCGCCGGTGCTGATCCGGCCGAACTGGGTGTGGGCTTCCGAGATCGCGGTGTGGGTCGCGCCGTGGTTGCCGAGGGCTGCGTCGGCGAGGGCTTCGCGCATCGCAAGCATGGCCAGTACGCGCGTCGTCGTCCCCGCAGGCGCTCTGGCCTGGTCCTGAGCGGCTGTGACGAGTGCGAGGGCGTCGCCGGGCTTGTCGTGGTAGGTGGCCTGGAGGCTCATGCAGGCGAGGACATCGGCCATGAACTGGTGGTCACCGATGGCCTTGGCCAGGCTTAGGGATTCGGTGAAGTTGTCGACTGTCGCCATCTGTTGTCGTCGGCCGCCCTCGGACGGCCCACAGACGGCCCAGGAATGGAGCGCTGCCGCAGGGCACCTGAGGCTCAGCCTCCGGCAGTGCTCGCATTCGTACTCCCGATGCGCGACCTTCGGAATCTCCCAACAGCCTGTGCGAAGATCGCCATGCGATCGGGGGGCCGTCAATTCTGCACGAAACGGTCGCTTCGAGCCGCACATCGCAGCCAATCGACGAAAGGCCATCCGTGCGCAGGCTCGTCTACTACATCGCCACCACGCTCGACGGTT
The DNA here is from genome assembly GCF_033109485.1 of Streptomyces cyaneofuscatus. Lineage (NCBI taxonomy): Bacteria > Bacillati > Actinomycetota > Actinomycetes > Kitasatosporales > Streptomycetaceae > Streptomyces > Streptomyces cyaneofuscatus. The sequence goes on from NZ_CP137002.1 coordinate 3,943,807, forward strand.
TCATCGCCGGACCGGACGGCGCCGATCCCACCGGCCCGAACGGCTTCTGGCCCATTCCTGACGATTACCTTCAGCACATCGTGACCGAGTACCCGGAGACGCTGCCCGCTCCAGCCCGAGCGGCACTGTCCGTCACGGCCGAGGGGACGCGCTTCGACACCGTCCTCGAAGGACGACGCAGCTACGAGATCGGCCTCGCGGCCGGGATCACCGATGCCTATCCCCACCTGCGTCATCTCGTCTTCTCACGAACCCTGCATGAGAGCCCGGACCCTGCCGTCGAGCTGGTAGCTGATGATCCAGTGGCGAAGGTGCGAGAGCTGAAGCAAGAGGACGGCAAGGACATCTGGTTGATCGGTGGCGCGGAGCTGGCCAACGCTCTGTATGCCGAGATCGATCAGCTGATCCTCAAGGTGGGATCACTGACTATCGGTGCCGGAATACCGCTCTTTTCTCATAAGTCCACCTTCGAACCGCGCCGCTGGGAACTCACAGACCACACAACCCTGAAGAGCGGAGCGCTCTTCCTCACCTATACGCGCGCCACCGACCAGACCTGACCCTGCCGACGAGGTCGGCGAAGCCTCAACGACCGCGTCAAGGCGACGGGCGCCGGCCGACACTGAGGGCGGCGCCCGTACGAGGCCGAGGCTTTGAGGTCTGTGCTCATCCTTATCAACAGTGCGACGCGGACTGCGGCTGACCGTAGGGCCGACCGGCCCTACCGCGCTCGCCCCCGCACGCGAGGGGGCCGTGCTGCGTCGCCTCGGCTTGGACGACCTGGCGTACGGCCAGTGGCAACGCGGAACGTGGAACCTCCAGCCGTGGCACGAAGGGCCGGACCTCTACCGGCTGTGGGAGCCCTGCCGCGCGAAGGAATCGCCCGCCGAACCGCCTGCCGGCGTCGCACTGGGCTGTGTCGAGGCGCTGGCCGAGCTTCACACAAGGGGCTGGGCACACGGTGACGTACAGCCCGCCCACTTCATCATCGGGCCGGAGCGCACGCACATCATCGACCTCGCTCTTGCCGGAGGCTGGCACGTACCCGCTGGGCGACCTGATCGACACCATGCTCAGTCCGGTTCCCGGCGACCGGCCCACGATCCAAGAGGTCCGTGAGGCACTGCGCTAAGCCTCGCCGGCCCGCCGGCATCGTCCCGAAGCGTCCCAGGCGAGGCGGGGGTCGGCTGACACGGTTGCTGTACGTCTGCTGTACGTCGCTGCTGTCCGCCCCTGAAACGGCAGAGGCCCCGGATTTCTCCGGGGCCTCTGGCCTGCTGTGCACTCGGCAGGATTCGAACCTGCAACCTTCTGATCCGTAGTCAGATGCTCTATCCGTTAAGCTACGAGTGCTTGGCGTTCCGGGCTTTTCTGCCTGGTCGGCGTTGCGGGAACAACATTACATGACCTGCGCCGTGACGCGAAATCCATTGCCCGCACCGCCTCTGACCTGCGGAAACGCTCTTCTGAGGCCGATCCCGGGCGCCCCCTTGACCGCGCCGTCCGCCGGCGCAGGACGGCCACGCTCCGGGAACGGCCGAAGCCCCGTGCCAGGGGCACGGGGCTTCGGGGTGGAGCGGAGGCGGAGGGATTTGAACCCTCGATGGGCTTTAAGACCCAAACCGCATTAGCAGTGCGGCGCCATAGACCGGACTAGGCGACGCCTCCTCCACACACCTCGCGCGGACGCGAGTGGTGCGTGCAGATGATGACACAGTCGAACGTCGTGCCACCAATCGCCGCTCAGGTTACTAGCCATGCGGGGGCCAGGGCAAAGCACTTCGGCGTGGTGGCGCAACGTCCGGGCGGGAGAGGCGTTAGAGAGGCGGGGAGGCTTCGGCCTCCGCCGGTCGGGAGCGGCCGGGTGCGGCCGTGAGCGGTCGGCCCGCCGTCCAGCACCCGGCCGCCCGACTCGACTACCCGTCGCATCCGCGGTCGTCCGTGACGCGGAGATACAGGAGCCCGCATGTTGCGCCGTCTCGCTCTCGCCGCCGTCGTATCGCTCGCCGCCCTGGCCACCACAGCACCCGCCGCGACCGCCACCGGCCCGGTGCCCTCGGCCGTGCCCACCGCCGGGCCCCTCTCCTCGGCCTTCCCCGCCCTCGGGCCGCTGCCCGTGCCGCTCCCGCCGCTCCCCTCGTTCCTGGACGGCGGCAGCGGTGTCGGCCAGGAGAAGCCCGCCGCGCGGACCCGGCTCACCGTGACCGTGGAGCGCTCCGGGGTCGCCGGTGCCGACGGGACGTTCGAGCTGACCTGCGGGCCCACCGGGGGCACCCACCCCGAGCGGCAGGGCGCCTGTGACCGGCTCGCGGAGGTCGGGGCGACCCGGGCGGGGCAGGACCTGTTCCAGCCGGCGCCCCAGGGCACCATGTGCACCATGATCTACGGCGGCGACGCCTCCGCCCGCATCGTCGGAACCTGGGAGGGCCGGGCCGTGGACACCACCGTGACCCGGGGCGACGGCTGCGAGATCGCGCGCTGGAACAACCTGGTTCCGGTGCTCCCCGATCTCCGATAGAGCCGTCGGCGATCTTCGACGACGCCCTCGCCGTACCGCGTCCGCGCACGTCACAGGGTGCGCGGACGCTCACGTCATAGGCCGGCGGCGTACACGCCGTGCACAGAACCTTGGTGAGAGCTCCCCCTCATCCGCCGCCCCCGGGCCCTCCCCTGGCCTTAGACTCCTCCAGTGACAGTCTGCGGCCCGAGGGGCAAGATGGGGCCCGCTGTCGGCAAGGTGCGGTAATCAGGGAGGAAGCGTCGTCGTGAGCAGCAGGCCATCCCGAGGCACTGCTCGCCTCGCAGCCATACTCGATGCCCTTCCGGACGGGCTTCTGCTCGTCAATTGCAACGGCACGGTCGTCAACGCCAACGCCATCGCCCTCGAAATGTTCGAGACCCCGGGCACCGCGCTCGTCGGTCGCGGGCTGCTGGATCTGCTGCCGGAGTTCGACTCCAAGCTGATCCCGGGATCGATGCGCCGGCCCGAGGCTGCGGACGAGCAGGGCAGGACCAAGCCGACGCGCATGATCGCGCGCCGCACCGACCGGCACGAGTACCCGGTCGAGGTCACCAGCGCCAGCCTGGACAGCGGCCAGGCCGCGTACAACGACATCCACTCCAGCTACACCGGTGACGAGCTGCTCATGCTCGTCGTACGGGACCTCTCCGGCACCGTCGACACCGAGGCCGAGCTGGCCCGCTCGCAGCGCCAGACCGAGATGATCCTGCGCGCCGCCTCCGAAGGCGTGGTCGGCACCGACACGGACGGGCGCGTCGTCCTGGTCAACCCCGCCGCCGCCCAGATCCTCGGCTTCCGGGCCAGCGACCTCGGCGGCCAGGAGCTGCACCCGCTGATCCTGCACTCGCGTGCGGAGGGCGAGCCGTTCCCGTACGAGGAGTCGCCGCTCGCCGACACCCTCAAGTCCGGGCGCAAGCACCGCGTGCGCGGGCAGGTGCTCTGGTCCAAGAGCGGTGCTCAGGTGCCGGTGGATCTGACGACCGCGCCGGTACGGGACGGGGACCAGCTCGTCGGTGCGGTGATGACGTTCACCGACCGTCGCCCGTACGAGGAGCTCTCCGCCCAGCACAAGAACGTCGTCGCCGAGCTGACCACCAGCCACTCCGACGAGGTCACCGCCCTCAAGGAAGCGCACGCGGCCGAGCTGGAGGCGCTCAAGGAGGCCCACGCCGCCGAGCTCGCCGACCGGACCGAGCGGTACGCCGCCGAGGCCGAGGCGCAGGCCGAGCTCCTCGCCTCCGTGGGCGCCCAGCACTCCCAGCTCACGGCCGTCCTCGGCGGTTCGCTGCGCGGGCCCCTGGAGGAGCTGCGCGGTGAGCTGTCCATGCTCGCCGCCGACCCGGCCGGGCAGCTGTGGCCCGAGGCCAACCAGATCCTGCACCACCTCGCCGCCGGGTACGCCCGGATGACCACCCTCGTCGACAGCGTGCTGAGCTACCAGCGCCTCGACGCGGGCGTGGAAGGGCTGCACAAGGCCCCCGCGATGATCGACGGGATCGTGACGGGCGGGATCGACGGGGCGGTCGAGCTGATCGGCCCCGGGCGCGCCCAGTTCGCCGTGCACGCCCCGCCCATCGAGGCCGAGGTCGACGCGGTCCGGCTCGCCACCGCCCTCGCCCATCTCGTCGCGGACGTCTGCGGTGTCGACTCGACCGGCAAGACCCGGGCCGTCCCCGGCGGCGGATACGTCGATTCCACCGTCGTCGTGGCCGCCGCCCAGCGCGGTGACGTCGTACGGATCGAGGTGCGCGGGCCGTTCGCCGGGGGAGACCCGGTGCACGAGCCGATCGTGCGCGGCATCGTGCAGGCCCACGGCGGTGTGCTCCAGACCCACGAGATGCCGGGCATGAGCGGCAGCGCGTACGTCCTCGACATCCCGATCGGTGCCGGCTCGGGCGCCATCGTGCCCCCTGAGGTGCCGGTGGAGACCTCCCTGGCTCCGCCCCCGCCGCCCGCGCCGTCCGAGGGTGTCGGGGCTCCGGGGGTCACCAGCGGCGGGCGGCGCCGGGCGCGCCGGTCGTCGACCGACGCGTTCCTGGACAGCCCCGGCGGTGCACCCGACGCCGAGGCCGCCGTCGCGGAGGGCCAGGGAGCGGCAGGCCCCGGGGACGGGCCCGTCGCCGAGCCGACCGGGCGGCGCCGGGCGCGCCGTGGTCCGGCCGCGGACGAGGAGCAGGTGGTTCCCGAGCTGATCCCGGCCCAGCAGGGCGAGGGGTCGGGGCGCAGGCGCGGACGGCCCAGCCCGGCGGAGAGCGGGCCGGAGGGCACGGTCGCAGCCGGAGTCGGAGGCGGAGGCGAAGCCGGGGGGAACGGTGGTGCGGAGAGCGGGCCGCCGCAGATCGGGCCGCCGCAGATCGCATCTGAGACCGGATCGCCTCAGACCGGATCGCCTCAGATCGCCCAGCAGCAAGCTCAGCAGCAGCCGCAGCGCCAGGCCCTCGCGCTGACCTCCGCCGCGTCCTCCGCGCCGTCCGAGGGCTCCGTCGTCACCGCGGCCGAGGGTGCCCAGGGTGCCGGACGTCCCCAGCGCGGGCAGACCGTGCCGCCGCAGGGCGTACCGGTGGACCCGCAGCAGCCGGTACCGCCCGCCGGACGGCGGGCACGGCGTGAGGGCGAGCACCGCCCTGCCCTCCCCGCCCTCGCGGCCGGCAGCGGCGGTACGAGCCCGGAGCACGGCCCGAACGGACAGAACGGGCAGCACGGCCAGACTCAGCAGGCCCAGGCCCAGCAGCCCGGTGGCCGTCGGGCCCGCCGCGCGCTCGCCGCCGCCCAGGAGCGCACCGCCGCCGAGCCCGGTCCGCGTACGGCCTTCGCCCTGCCGCCCGCCGACGCGGACCGGGCCCCGGCCACCGCGTCGGCCACCGCACCGGCCCCCGCCCCCGCGTCGGTCCAGGCACCGGGCCCCGCCCCCGTACCCCCGTCCGGCGACGACAGCCACCACGGGCGCACCGCCCCCGAGGCCGGCCACACGCCCCCGCAGGCCCATCCCGTGGCGCCGCAGGCCGACTGGGCGGGAGCCCCGGACCAGGAAGCACCCCTCCACGGCGACGCGGCACCGGACGACCGGTCCTGGGGCGACAACGGGCAGACCGCCCACGCGACCGGCACCGGGCAGACCGCCCACACCACCGGCACCGCGGCCGTCCCGGCGGCGCATCCGGCCGACTCCGGCGCGGGCGTTCCGCTGCCGGACGCGCGGCGGCAGCCGCTGCCCGCCGAGGAGCCGATGGCGGGCGTCAACCCGGACTCCACCCAGGGGCGCGCGTTCAGCGTGCGGACGCTGGGCCAGGGGGTGCCGTTCGCGCAGCACCTCACCCAGCAGCAGAACCAGCCCGCCCCCGCCCCGCCGAGCCAGCAGCACAGCCTCGGCGGTGCCGGCCGGCGCCGCAAGCTCTCCGCCCCGCCGGAGGGCGAGCGCCCCACGGCCCCGCCGCCCGCCGCAGGCATGGACCCGGCCACGGCTCAGGGCACCCAGGGACAGCAGCCCTCAGCTCCCCAGCAGCCCCAACAGCCCCAGCCCCAGTCCTCGGAGGGGCAGGGGCCCACCGACCCCACCAACCCGGGCTCCGGCCAGTTGCTGGCGCCTCCGGTGGCCGAGGGGCGCGCGTACGCCATAGGGGCACCCGACGAGGGCGCCGAGGGTCCCGAGCCGCTGGACGGGCCCGGCGGTGCGGTCGAGGTCGCCAACCGGCCCCAGCCCCGCCCCCTCGACGACGAGCTGCCGCCCGAGCCGCTGGACAACCCGCGCCGGCTGCTGGTCTGGCCCGCCCCCGACGTACCGACGCAGCAGGCGCTCAGCGACCGCGGCTACCGTCCGGTGATCGTCAACTCCCGTGAGGAGGTCGACGCCCAGATCGCCGCGTTCCCCGCCGCGCTCTTCGTCGACCCGCTGACCGGGCCCATCACGCGTACGGCGTTGCAGTCGCTGCGCCAGGCGGCCGTCGCCGCCGAGGTCCCGGTGCTGGTCACGGCCGGGCTGGGGCAGGCGACCCGGGAGGCCGCCTACGGTGCGGACCCGGCCGTCCTCCTCAAGGCGCTGGCCCCCCGCGACAGCGAGCAGCATCCGCCCCGTGTCCTCCTGATCGAGGAGCACGAGGAGATCGCGGCGGCGCTGGCGCAGACCTTGGAGCGGCGCGGGATGCAGGTCGCCCGGGCGGCGACCGACAGCGAGGCCGTCGACCTGGCGGGCCGGATGCGGCCGAACCTGGTGGTGATGGACCTGATGCAGGTACGTCGTCGGCGCGCCGGGATCATCGACTGGCTGCGGGCCAACGGCCAGCTCAACCGCACCCCGCTGGTCGTCTACACCTCGGCCGGGATGGACCCCTCGGAGCTGCCGCGGCTCGCTTCCGGGGAAACCGTTCTCTTCCTGGCGGAGCGGTCGACCAGCGACGAGGTGCAGTCCCGGATCGTCGATCTGCTGGCGAAGATAGGCACCAACTGACCACGCACAGAGGCGGGGGCGGTACGGGAGTTCCCGTACCGCCCCCGCCCTGTTTCACGTGAAACCAAGGCCGGAACCGACGCCTCAGAGCTGGGTGACGTCCAGCTCCCCGGCCGCGTACTGCTTCCGGATCACCTTCTTGTCGAACTTGCCGACGCTCGTCTTCGGAACGGCGGGGATCACCGACCACCGCTCCGGCAGCTGCCACTTGGCGATGCCCGACTCGGCGAGGAACGCCTTCAGCGCCTCGTAGTCGACATCGGCGGCACCCTCCTTGAGGACCACCGTCGCCAGCGGCCGCTCGCCCCACTTCTCGTCCGGTACGGCGACGACGGCCGCCTCCGCAACGTCCGGGTGGGCCATCAGCGCGTTCTCCAGCTCGACGCTGGAGATCCACTCGCCGCCGGACTTGATGACGTCCTTGGCCCGGTCGGTGAGGGTGAGGTAGCCGTCGGTGCTGATCACGCCGACGTCGCCGGTCTTCAGCCAGCCGTCCTCGCTGAACTTGTCCTCGGGCCGCAGGTGCTCGCCGTCGGCCCCGCCGTAGTACGCGGCGGCGATCCAGGCGCCACGGACCTCCAGCTCACCGGCCGACTCGCCGTCCCACGGCAGGTACTCGCCCGCCGGGCCGACCAGCCGCGCCTCCACACCGGCCGGGAAGCGGCCCTGGGTGATGCGGTACGGCCACTCCTCCTCGGCGCTCAGTCCGGCGGGCGGGTGGGCCATGGTGCCGAGCGGCGAGGTCTCCGTCATGCCCCAGGCGTGGCAGAGCCGGACGCCGAGCTTGTCGTACGCCTCCATCAGCGACGGCGGGCAGGCCGCACCGCCGATGGTCACGTTGGCCATGGAGGTGAGGTCGCGCGGGTTGGCGGTGACCTCGGCGAGGAGGCCCTGCCAGATGGTGGGCACCGCGGCGGCGTGCGTCGGGCGCTCGCGCTCGATCATCTCGGCGAGCGGGGCGGGCTGGAGGAAGCGGTCCGGCATGAGCATGTTGACGCCGCTCATGAAGGTGGCGTGCGGCAGGCCCCACGCGTTTACGTGAAATTGAGGGACCACGACGAGCGTGGTGTCCTTGTCGGTCAGCCCCATCGACTCCGACATGTTGACCTGCATGGAGTGCAGGTAGATCGAGCGGTGGGAGTAGACGACGCCCTTGGGGTCCCCGGTGGTGCCGGAGGTGTAACACATGGCGGCGGCCTGGCGTTCGTCCAGCTCCGGCCAGTCGTACGTGGTCGGGCGGCCCGCGATCAGCTCCTCGTAGTCGTGCACGCGCGGCGCGACCCCGGCGAGCGCCGAGCGGTCGCCCGGTCCGGAGACGACCACGTGCTCGATGCTCGGCAGGTGCGGCAGCAGCGGCACGAGGAGCGGCAGCAGCGTGCCGTCCACGATGACGACCTTGTCGTCCGCGTGGTTGACGATCCAGGCGAGCTGCTCCGGAGGCAGCCGGAGGTTGAGGGTGTGGAGCACAGCCCCCATGGAGGGAATCGCGAGGTACGCCTCCACGTGGACCGAGTTATTCCACATGAGAGTCGCAATACGCTGGTCGCCGTCGACGCCCAGTTCGTCGCGGAGCGCGTTGGCCAGCTGGGTCGCGCGGGTGCCGATCTCGGCGAAGGTGCGTCGATGCGGCTCGGGTTCGCCGGTCCAGGTCGTGACCTGCGACTTCCCATGGATCGTCATCCCGTGGTGCAGGATGCGGGTGACAGTCAGCGGTACGTCCTGCATGGTGCTCAGCACGGCGTCCTCCCGGTGGGCGCTACGCGGCAGTAGGGTTGCGCTGATTCTGCGCACATACCAAGCGGTATGTCACTACTCGCGGGAGAAAATTCCTCTCCGGGGCACGTGGGCGGGCCTGTCCGGGGGGTGCCAGGGGATGCCCGGTCGCGGTCCTCAGCGGACCGGTGTCAGCTCCGGGTCCTCGCGGAGCTTGCCGAGGGCGCGGGAGACGGCGCTCTTCACCGTACCGATCGACACCCCGAGCACCTCGGCCGTCTGCGCCTCGCTGAGGTCCTCGTAGTACCTCAGGACGACCATCGCCCGCTGGCGGTCCGGGAGCTTGAGCACCGCGCGCCACATCGCGTCGTGCAGCGACTGCTGCTCGGCCGGGTCGGGCGCCGCGGCACCGCCCTGCTCGGGCAGCTCCTCGCAGGCGAACTCGTCGACCTTGCGCTTGCGCCACTGCGAGGTCCGGGTGTTCAGCAGCGCCCGGCGGACGTACCCGTCCAGCGCCCGGTGGTCCTCGATCCGCTCCCATGCGACGTACGTCTTGGCGAGCGCGGTCTGCAGCAGGTCCTCCGCGTCGCACGGGTTCGCGGTGAGCGAGCGTGCGGTGCGCAGCAGGACCGGGCCCCGGGCCCGGACGTACGAGGAGAACGACGCGTACGGCGCGTGGGTCGGGTGGCCGGCGGCGGTGGCGGAAGCCGCCCTGGAGGCGCCCGTGCAGACTGGCGTGGTCATGTACTCAACGCTAGGAGCGGGGCCCGCCGAGGGGATCGCCCCCAGGTCCCGAAGGGCCGTCCGCCTCAGGTTGTAGGGCCGGCTCGCCCTCCACCTCCTGAAGGTGGACGGGCCGTCGTCCGGCCTTAAGGGTCCCCCCTGCCCCGCCATCAGGGTCCGGCCCGGCGGCGGCCCGGCCGGTTCAGCCGTCCGCGCCGAGGATCAGCCCGGACGTCGGGACCCCCGTACCGGCCGTGACCAGGGACCTCGACGCCCCGGCCACCTGGTTCACCGAGGTGCCGCGGATCTGCCGGACGGCCTCCGCGATGCCGTTCATCCCATGGAGGTAGGCCTCCCCCAGCTGACCCCCATGGGTGTTCAGGGGCAGCGCGTCCGCCGCGACGAACGCCCCTCCCTCCCCCGGACCGCAGAAGCCGAACTCCTCCAGCTGCATCAGGACGAACGGCGTGAAGTGGTCGTAGAGGATGCCCACGTCGATATCGGCCGGGGCAAGACCCGAGCTCCGCCAGAGCTGCCGGGCGACCACCCCGGTCTCGGGCAGCCCGGTCAGCCCGTCGCGGTAGAAGCTCGTCATCTGCTCCTGGGACCGGCCCGCGCCCTGCGCAGCCGCCACGACGACGGCGGGCGGCCGGGGCAGGTCGCGGGCGCGCTCCACGCTGGTGACGACGAGGGCCTGGCCACCGTCGGTCTCCTGGCAGCAGTCGAGCAGCCGCAGCGGTTCGACGATCCAACGGGAGGCGGCGTGGTCGGCGAGCGTGATCGGCTGCCCGTGGAAGTACGCCGCCGGGTTCCGCGCCGCGTGGCGCCGGTCGACCACCGCCACGTGTCCGAAGACCTCGGGGTCGAGCCCGTACGTGTGCAGATAGCGCTGGGCCGCCATCGCCACCCAGGAGGCGGGGGTGAGCAGCCCGGACGGCAGGTTCCAGCCGAGCGCCGTGCCCTCGGCGGTGGGCTCGCGCCGCTGGACGCCGGAGCCGAAGCGGCGGCCGGAGCGCTCGTTGAACGCCCGGTAGCAGACGACGACGTCGGCCACCCCGCTCGCCACCGCGAGGGCGGCCTGCTGGACGGTGGCGCAGGCGGCGCCGCCTCCGTAATGGATGCGGGAGAAGAACGACAGCTCGCCGATGCCTGCTGCCTGGGCGACGGTGATCTCGGGGCTGGTGTCCATGGTGAAGGTGACGAGGCCGTCGACGTCGGCGGGGGTGAGTCCCGCGTCGTCGAGGGCGGCGCCCACGGCCTCGACGGCGAGCTTGAGTTCGCTGCGGCCGGAGTTCTTGGAGAACTCGGTGGCCCCGATGCCGACGACGGCCGCCTTTCCGCCGAGGGTGTCGGGCCTGCGGATGCTCATGCGCCGCCCTCCCTGGTGACGGCGATGGCGACGGCGACAGCGCCGGCGATGGCGACGGTGGCCTTTCCGCTGACGTGACGCCCTATACGGTTGTCGCCGGTGACCGCGACCTCTATAAGGGTGTGGTTTTCGCTTTTCGGAGCCACGTTCTCCAGGTTTTCCAGGGCGGTGATACGACCGGTCAACCTGAGCAGATCCCCCGGGTAGTTGGGCGCCCCGAGGCGGATCGCGACCTTCCGGAGAACGGCCGTCGGCCCGAAGTGGTCGGTGATGTAGCGGCCGACGAGCCCGTTGGTGGTGAGGATGTTCATGAAGATGTCGGGGGAGCCCTTCTCCCGGGCCAGTTCGGCGTCGTGGTGCACGTCCTGGTAGTCGCGGGAGGCGAGGGCGCCCGCGACGATCAGGGTGCGGGTGACGGGGATCTCCAGAGGGGGCAGTTCGTCGCCGACGCGGTAGGCCTCCGTCATGACGTGCCCTCCATCCGGTCGCTCCCGATCAACAGGCCGAGCTCCTCCAGGAGTTCCGCGCCGCACCCCAGGTACGCGTCGAGCTGACGGCCCCAGAGGAAGTGCCGGTGGACCGGGTGGTCGAGGTCGGCCCCGGTGCCGCCGTGCAGGTGCTGCCCGGCGTGCACGACCCGCCGACCCGCCTCCGAGGCCCACCAGGCGGCCGTCAACGCCTGTGCCTCGTGGTCCAGTTGCCGGTCGCGCCGCCACGCCGCCTCGTACGCCGTGACCCGGATCGCCTCCGTGTCCATGTGGGCGTCGGCGGCACGGAGCAGGACCCCCTGGTTGGTGGAGAGCGGCCGCCCGAACTGCTCCCGGGTCGTGGTGTGCTGGACCGCCCGGGCGAGGGAGCCCGCGCAGACGCCCGCCTGAAGCCCGGCGAAGGCGGTCCGGCTCGCGGCGAGGACCGCGGCGCAGGCCCCCGGGCCCGTACCGAGGGGCTCTCCCCGTACGCCGTCGAGGCCGAGCCGCCCCGCCGACCAGGGCGCGGTCGTCTCCACGGCCACCACGGTCACCCCCGGCGCCCGGGTGTCGACGATCCACAGCCCCCGCTCCGCGTCCGCCACCAGCACATGGGTGGCGTCCCGCAGCCACGGCACCCAGGGCACGACCCCGTACAGCGCCCCCTCCACCGCCCGCACTCCGCCCCGCGCCGGGAAGGCGCCCGTCGCCACCGCCGTACCGTCGCGCAGGGCGGGCAGCAGGCGCCCCCGCTGCTCCGCCGTACCGTGCTCGGCGACCGCGAGGAGCCCGTACACACAGGTCGCCGCCAACGGGACCTGGGCGGTGGTCCGGCCCTGTTCCTCCAGGAGCAGGACCAGGCCGAGGAGCCCGATGTCCTCCACCGCGCCCGGCAGCCCGGCCGCGCACAGTTCCTTCCACAGCTCGGCGTCCGTGCCCGTCCCGGCCGTCACCAGCCGCTCGTGCGTCGAGAGATCGCCGAAGATCCGCGCGGCAAGCCCCTGCGCCGCCGCCTGCTCCTCGCTCGGGGTGAAGTCCATCTCAACCGCCTTCGCTCGCCCGGAAGACCGGAAGTTCCAGATCGGGGTCCGTACGCAGGAACTCCAGGCGTACGGGCAGGCCGATGCGCACCTTGTCGTACGGCACCCCGACCAGGTTGCCGACGATCCGTACGCCCTCGGCGAGCTCGATGAGCGCGACGGCGTACGGGCCGCCCTCGCCCGACGGGTCGAAGGCGGGGAAGGACGGGTGGTGCATCACGACATGGCTGAATACCGTGCCCTCACCGCTCGCCTCGACCGTGTCCCACTCCTGGCCGGCGCAGGCGTTGCAGCCGGGGAGCCAGGGGAAGCGGAGGGTGGCGCAGCCGGTGCAGCGCTGGATGAGGAGGCGGTGCTCGGCGACCCCGGCCCAGAATCCGGCGTTGTCGCGGTTGATGACGGGCCGGGGACGGAGAGGTGCTTCGTGCTTCGCCTTCGCGGTTCTCGGTTGCGCGGGATTCCGTTGCGCGGGTTGGTACTTGAGGATGCGGAAGCGGTGCGTCCCGGCGGGTTCGCCGTCGGCGCGGACGTCCATGCGGGTGGTGACGAAGTAGCCGGTGCCGAGCCTGGTGGTCTTACGGCGGGAGACGGCCTCGATGACGGCGTCGAAGGTGATCAGGTCGCCGGGGCGGAGCGGCCGCAGATACTCCTGCTCGCAGTCGGTGGCGACGACGGAGGTGTACCCGGCGCCGTCGAGCAGCCCGAGCAGTTCGTCGTACGCCGCCGAGCGGCCGGTGCCGTGCGAGTGCCCGGCCAGCCCGCCCATGGTCCAGGCCTGGAGCATGGTGGGCGGGGCCACGGCGTCGGGGCCCTGGTAGGCGGGTGAGGTGTCGCCCATGGCCTCGCACCAGTGCCGGATCATGGGCAGGTTGACGGGGTCCTTGCCGGTGCCGGCGGTGGCGGCGGGGCGGCCGGCGTAGGCGGTGAGCCGTTCGTACAGGGGGTCCGGGGCATCGGCCGGCATGTCCTGGCCGTCCCGCACGTCCCGCATGTCCTGGCCGTCCCGCGCGTCCTGGCCGTCCCGGCCGCCCGGCTTCACCGCTTGCCCCGCGTCATCCCGAGCCGCATGGTCGCGACGATCTCGCGCTGCACTTCGCTGACGCCGCCGCCGAAGGTGTTGATCTGCGCGGCCCGGTTCATCCGCTCCAGCTCACCGCCGGCGCTGCCTTCCGCGCCGAAGCAGCCGGCCGACCCGCCCCGCAGAAGCCCGACGTCCCCCACCACCTCCTGGCACATCCGATAGACCTCCACCGCGCTCTCGGTCCCCGCGAACTTCACGCCGCTCGCCTCCCCGGGAGCCAGCGCGCCCGACCCCACGGCCCCGACCAGCCGCCAGTTCAGCAGCCGGGTCGCCGCGAGCCGGGCGTACGCCTCCGCGAGCCGGGCACGTACCCACGGCTCGTCGATCCGGCGGCGCCCCGTGGCGGGGTCGGGGGTACGGACGTGGGCGAGGGCCTCCTCGTAGAAGTCCTCGGCCTGCATGCCGATGGCGGCGAGGGCGACGCGTTCGTGGTTGAGCTGGTTGGTGATGAGCCCCCACCCCTGATTCTCCTCCCCGACGAGGTTCGAGGCGGGAACGCGTACGCCGTCGTAGTAGGTGGCGGTCGTGGTCAGCCCGCCCACCGTCTCGATGGGTGTCCAGGAGAAGCCGGGATCGTCGGTCGGCACGAGGATGATCGAGATGCCGCGGTGCTTGGGGGCGTCGGGGTCCGTACGGCAGGCGAGCCAGATCCAGTCGGCCTGCTGGGCGTTGCTGGTGAAGATCTTCTGCCCGTCGATGGCCCAGTCGTCGCCGTCGCGCACGGCGCGGGTGCGCAGGGCCGCCAGGTCCGTACCGGCTTCGGGCTCGCTGTAACCGATCGCGAAGACGAGGTCGCCGCTGAGGATGCGGGGCAGGAAGTACGCCTTCTGCTCCTCGGTGCCGTACTTCATCAGGGTCGGGCCCACGGTGTTGAGGGTGACCATGGAGACGGGGGCGCCGGCCCGGTACGCCTCGTCGAAGAAGACGAACTGCTCGTCGGGCCCCCGCCCCTGCCCGCCGTACGCGACGGGCCAGCCGAGGCCGAGCATCCCGTCGGCGCCGATCCGCCGGAGCAGCCGTCGCTGCTCACCCGGATCGTCGCGCCGGCTTCCTCGCTCGGGCAGCACGGCCGCGAAGTACGCGCGCAGTTCGGTACGCAGCTGCTGCTGGCGCTCCGTCGGGACGAGGTGCACGGCGGACCTCCAGGGCGGGATTCACGTCAGCGGAACCGTTTCTGACTGTCCGTCAGTTCTACTTCCCCTGTCAAGAGTCGAGGGTCAGGAGCAAGCGCAACGGCAACGCCAACGGCAGCAGCCCGCACGGGGCACCGAAGTGCCGCCGCACGGGCTGCTGTTCAACCGACCGGAACCCACCCCCCGGGAGGTCCCGGACGCCTGATCACCGAGGAGGCGTGGTGGCTGCCGGGGTCATCACCAGAAGAACGGGGTGAAGTTCACGTCGACGCTGTGGTCCGACTGGTCGATGGCGGTGAAGGCCGAGCCGCTCACCTGGGCCGAGGTGTTCTGATTCGACGCACCGGCCCCGACGGCCTGCTGCTGCGTCGTGGACGCGTTGCCGGTGTTGTTGCCGCCGACGCCACTGCCGCCGACCGTCGCCACGGCCGCGTTCGATCCGTCGTTCGCGAAGGAGCCGTTGTCCGCCAGGGCCACACCGCCGCAGAGGGCGACGGTCAGGGGCAGCGCGGCGACTGCGGCGAGAACACGAGCGGTACGGATGCTTGCCATGTCATTTCCTCCAGGAACCGGAAGTCCGGCTTCAGTTGGTTCATGTGCGGTGGTTCATGTGCGGCTGGTTCCGGGGAAGTTGGCCGACCGCCCCGGTGCTGGTCACGACGTCGCGAGACCAGAGTTGCCCAGCACATCCCCGGTGAACCATGCTGTGCCGCCCGATTCCCCCGCAAGCATGAAGAAGAGGCGATAAACCCCTCCGGGACAGCGAAGGCGAGAAGGCAAGGCCCCGACGTCCTCGAACAGCAAGCCCGCTAGAAGGTGTACCGGGTATGACTGAACACCTGGCCGTCGTGCCCGAAGCCGTACGCCGTGATGGGGGCCACCGCGAACAGCAGGTCCCTGCCCTCGCGGATGCTGTCGCCGAAGCCGAAGAAGGCGCCCTCCGGCGAGGTGATGTGGTCGCCGTACTGCGCCTCGAACGCGGCGATGGCCTCGTCCTGCCGCGCCGGATCCGTCACCTGCTCCGCCGTGCCCTCGACCACGATGTCGAGGCCGCCCGCGAGTGAGCCGTGCCCGGTGGTGAGCGCGCAGTGGGCGTTGCCGGCCAGATTCCTCGCCTTCTGCCCGCCCGGCCCGGTGCTGAAGAACAGCGTCCCGTCGTACCAGGCGGCCATCAGCGGTGTGACGTGCAGCCGGCCGTCCGCCCGGACGGTGGTGATCCAGAAGACCTCGGCGTCACACAGCCGGCGCTGGGCCTCGGCCCAGTCGGTGGCGGTGACGTTCTCCGCACCGGGGCGCGGGTTGAGCGCGGAGCTGTAGCGGGCGTCGAGCTCGGTCGTGGGCTGCCGAGGAGTCATGCGGAACCACTTCCCTCTCCTTACGACAAAGGCTACGCAGCCCGGACCGGTGGCGCTCGCCCCCACTTCCCTTATTCGAACTCATGTACGAAACTAAAACCATGGCCACCATCGACCGGCAGACCGCCACCTTGGCCCTCGCCCACGCCCTCTCCGCCGCCGGGCGCGGGCTCCCCGTCTTCCCCCTGTCCGCCACCAAGCTCCCCGCGCTGCGCTCCCCCCACCACAGCGAGCAGCCGCCGGTCCACTGCCGGGGCGAGTGCGGGCTGCCGGGCCACGGGGTGCACGACGCCACGACGGACCCCGCGGCCGTCCGGGCCCTCTTCGCCGCCGCGCCCCGGGCCACTGGCTACGGCATCGCCTGCGGACGCGCCCCGCACCGGCTCATCGGCATCGACCTGGACATCGACACCGCGCACGGCAACGACTCGGTGGGCGCACTCCAGCAGCTGGCCCTCCAGCACCTCTTCACGATCCCGCCGACGGTCACCGTCCTCACCCCGAGCGGCGGCCGCCACCTCTGGCTCACCGGCCCCGCCGACACCACGGTCCCCAACTCGGCCGGCCGCCTCGCCCCCGGCATCGACGTCCGCGGCACCGGCGGCTACCTGGTCGGCCCCGGCTCGGTCACCGCCCACGGCCGCTACCGCCTGGCCCCCGGCACCGCCCACCTCCCCCCGGCCCCCTGCCCCCGCGCCCTCCTCCGCCTCCTGACCCCGCCACGCCGCGAACCCACTCCTTCCGGCCATCCCGGCAAGGAAACGCCCCCCGGCCGCAGGGGCGAGGGCCTGATCCAGTTCGTCCTGGCGGCCCACGAGGGCCAGCGCAACACCCGCCTGTTCTGGGCCGCCTGCCGCGCCTACGAACACGGCTTCGGCGACGCCCTGGCCGACGCCCTCACCACGGCGGCGGTCCGCACAGGCCTCACGGAACAGGAGGCGCGCGCGGCGATCGCGTCGGCGGAGCGGCTGACGCGGGGGCGGGGGTGACATCACCCGGCGGACGACCGCCGAACCGGGTCCTGACCCGGCGATACTCAGGAGCGGTCCGCGCGCGCCGCTGCTAGCCTCCCACCGCCGACGATCTTCGATGGCGTCACAGGGGAGGGGTACAAGCATGGTGAGACGTACGGGAGTTGGACGGGCGAGACGGGCGACCGCGGTTGCGGTGGTCGCCGCCGGGACGGTGCTGGCGGCGCCGGGCACCGTACTGGCGGCGACCGGCGCGCTCCCGCCGAAGCAGCCGCTGACTGCCGACCTGGAGACGGGCGGCGAACCGTGCGTGTCCGGGGACGAGCGGCCCTACGTGGGATCCGTCCCGCGGCTGACGGCACAGCTGTACGGGCCCGGCGGCGGACAGCCGGGCCAGGTGAACCGCGTACGAGGTGAGTTCGAGGCCTGGTGGCAGGGCGAGGGCGGCGCCGAGGAGCGCGTGACCATGACCACCACCACGATGTCCGACAGCTCCCCGTTCAGCTGGCAGCTGCCGAGCGAGATCCCCGACGAGACCGTCATTTCCTGGCGGGTACGTGCCGTCAACGACGCCGGGGCGTCGGCCTGGAGCAGCGAGGGGGCGGGAGCGCCCTGCCAGTTCGTGTACGACCGCACCCTGCCCGACGCCCCGGTCGTCACCTCCGGCGACTACCCCGATGACCACACCTGGACGCCCGGAGTCGGCGTCCGAGGGACCTTCCACGTCACGGCGCAGGCCGACGACATCACGGCCTACGCCTACTCCTTCATCGGCGGACCGGCGAAGACGGTCGAGGCCGGGCCCGACGGATCGGCCGAGATCCGCTTCCTGCCGGAGAGCGCCGGCGTGCAGACCCTCTCCGTACAGGCACAGGACCGGGCGGGCAACCGTGGCCCGCGCACCAGCTACACCTTCCGGATCGGGGAAGGCCCCGCCCCGGTGGCGCGATGGAAGCTCGCCGACGCGGCGGGCTCCCGCTCGGCCGCCGCGGAGACCGGTGCCGCCGCCCGTGCCGGTGCCGGCGTCACCTTCCGTGCGCCCGCGCCCTCCGGCACGCCGCTCACCGCCACCGCCTCGCTCGACGGATCGGGGCACGGCTTCCTGACCCCGGGCACCCCGGTCGTCACCGACACCGCAAAGACCTTCGCGGTCGGCGGCTGGGTGCGGCCGGGACGCGTGGACGGCACCCGTACGGTCCTCTCGCAGGACGCGGGCACGGCACACGCCTTCGCCCTGGGCCTGACCCAGGTCGCGGGCGCCCCCCAGTGGTCGTTCTCCGTCGGCGGGGCGCGGGTCACGGGCGGACTTCCCGAGACCGGCGCGTGGGCCCATGTGCTGGGCCAGTACGACGCGGAGACCGGCACGGCACGGCTGTACGTGAACGGCCGTGCGTCCGGCGAGGAGGTGGCCGTCACCCCCGTGGCGGGCGAGGGCGCCTTCCAGATCGGCAGGGCGCGTGGCGCGCAGGGGTACCGGGACCGATGGCAGGGCGAGATCGGTGACGTACGCGCGTACGACCGGATCGTCGTGGCCTCCGAGGTGAAGGACCTCGCCACCCGTGCCCCGCGGCGGCTCGGCCACTGGGCGCTCGACACCGCGCCGGACGGCCTCGCCCCGGAGGAGGGCGGCGGCGCGCCGCTGAAGCTGGGACCGGGCGCTTCGCTCTATCGCCTCGACCCGTGCGACCCACTGGATCCTGAGTGCGGGCAGGACTTCCCGCTGGAGACGGACGGCGACGGCCACCTCCGACTCGACGGCGTAACGGGCCACGCCGCCACGGACACGCCCGTGGTCGACACCTCGGGGAGCTTCACCGTCAGCGTCCGGGTCCGGCTCGCCGACGACGAGCCGGCAGGACCGATGACCGCGATCTCCCAGGGCGGCGAGCACGGCGACGCCTTCAAGGTGCGCTTCGACCCGGAGAACTCCAGCTGGGACCTGGTGTTGGCGCACGCCGACGCGCCGGCCGCGCCGGAGACCGTGCTGAGCCGGATCGAATCGCCGGACGGCAACAGCGGGCCCGGCCACCGGGTGACCGTCGTCCATGACGCCTCCGCCCGACAGGTGTCCCTCTACGTGGACGGGGTGAAGTTCGACGACGGCGGAACGGCCGACTTCGCCGCCGCCTGGAAGAGCACGGGCGGGCTCCAGCTCGGCCGGGGCCGCACCGCTGACGGATGGGGCGAGTATCTGCACGGTGCGGTGGACAGCGTGTTCGCCTACGAGGGCGCGCTGAGCCAGGAGGAGATCCGCCGGCTGCCGTGGCTGCCGGCCACCGGCCGCTGATGAAAGCCACCGCCGCCCCGGGCCTCATCCCGGAGCGGCGGTCGCGCTCCGTGCACTGCTCGGCATCCGGAAAGCCGCGGTCGTGACACACGTCCGGCGGCGGTGGCCGGGGGTGCCCGGGCATGGCGGAGGCCCCCGACCGGACGTACTGGTCGGGGGCCTCTCGCCTGCGGTGGGTGTGGGATTTGAACCCACGGTGACATCGCTGCCACGACGGTTTTCAAGACCGTTCCCTTAGGCCGCTCGGGCAACCCACCCCGCGTCGGCGGCCCCCGGGCCGTGACGGCCGACGGGCCGTCAGGGCCCTGTGGGGCCGGTTCGACGCTCGGTACAGCCTAGCCGGTCAGCTGTCGCCCTCGCGCTGGCCCAGGGTGACTTCGGCCGTCGCCGTCTTGCCGTCGCGCTCGTAGGTGAGGGTGACCTTCTCGCCGGGCTTGCGGGTCCAGATCTCGCCGATCAGGGTGGGGCCGCTGTCGATCACGGTGTCGTTGAATTTGGTGATCACGTCGCCCGCCTTGAGGCCCGCCTTGGCCGCCGGGCCGTTCGGGGTGACGGAGGGGGTGTTGCCGGCGCCCTCGGGGGAGATCTCGGCGCCGCCGGTCTTCTCCTCCATGGAGACCGTCGCGCCGATCACCGGGTAGACCGGCTTGCCCGTCTTGATCAGCTGCTCGGCGACGTTCTTCGCCTGGTTGATCGGGATCGCGAAGCCGAGGCCGATGGAGCCGGCCTGGGACTGGCCGAGGCCGCCGCCCGTCGACTGGATCGCGGAGTTGATGCCGATGACCGCGCCCGTGGCGTCCAGCAGCGGGCCGCCGGAGTTGCCCGGGTTGATCGAGGCGTCGGTCTGCAGGGCGCTCATGTAGGAGTTTTTGTTGCTCTGGCCGTCCCCGGAGGCGACCGGGCGGTTCTTCGCGCTGATGATGCCCGTCGTCACCGTGTTGGACAGGCCGAAGGGGGCGCCGATCGCG
Source organism: Streptomyces cyaneofuscatus (assembly GCF_033109485.1). Lineage (NCBI taxonomy): Bacteria > Bacillati > Actinomycetota > Actinomycetes > Kitasatosporales > Streptomycetaceae > Streptomyces > Streptomyces cyaneofuscatus. The sequence continues at coordinate 3,963,879 of NZ_CP137002.1, forward strand.
ATCGTCGAGTCGCCGACCGCCACGCCCTCCGAGTTGCCGAGGGGGAGCGGGGCCAGGCCCGCCGGGGGGTTCTTCAGCTTCAGCACGGCCACGTCGTAGCCCTGCGCCCGGCCGACCACCTCGGCCGCGTACTTCTTGCCGTCGGAGAACGTCGCCGACAGCTCGCCGGACTCCGCCGCGGAGGCCACCACGTGGTTGTTCGTGAGGATGTGGCCCTCCTTGTCGTACACGAAGCCCGTGCCCGTGCCGCCCTCGCCGTCGCCGCCCTGCGCGTCGATCGTGACCACGCTGGGAAGCGCCTTCGCCGCGACGCCGGCCACGGTGCCCGCCGGGCGCTTGAGGTCCCTCGGGCTGTCCGACGCCGAGACGGTGGTCGAACTGCCGGAGGAGCCGTTGTCGTTGCGGTCGGCGGCCCAGAAGCCGAGCGCGCCGCCGATGCCGCCCGCGACCAGGGCCGCCACCGCGACCGCCGCGACCAGGCCGCCGGCGCCCCGGCGCTTGCCGTTGCCGTGGGAGGGGTCGTGGCCGGGCTGCGGGACCGGGGCTCCCCAGGCCGGGCCGTGGCCGCTCCCGTTGCCGATGCCGCCGCCGGGGGTGTGCGCCGCGCCGCCGCCCGCGTAGGAGGGGACCGCGGGCGGAGGCGGGGGCCAGGAGGCGGCGTCCGCGGGGGGCTCGGGCGCCGCCCCGTAAGGGGAGTGCGGGGGCTGATGGGGCTGCTGGGGGGTGTGGGGCTGGTGAGCCTGGGGGGCCTGGTGGGTGTGCGTGCCGGGGTACGCCGGGGGGTCCTGGTGGGTGCCCGTCTGCGCCGGGGAGCCCTGGTGCGTGGGGGTGTGGCGCGGTGCGTCCGCGTGCGTCGGAGTGGGGGGCGGGGTCGGGGCATCAGCCGGGGGCGTCGCCCCCGTACCGGCGCTGTCCGTGGCTCCGTCGCGTACGCCGTCGTCCGCTGCCGGGGACGCCGGGGACGCCGGAGTGGGCGCAGCAGGCGTAGATCCCGCGGCCGGGTCGGGAGTGGTGGCCGGCACGGGAGGTGCGGGCGGAACGGACGGCACGGCCGGTACCGCGTTGCCCTCGGTGCCCTCGTTCTCGGTGCTCACAGCTCTTTACTCCTCGGTTCCACTCGGCATCCAGTCGGCATTCGGCAAGAAATCCGCTGTGCACGTGTCTGCGGTCAGCTTTTCCCACAGCACGTCGGGCCACTGTAAGCAGGACCTGTGCATCCGCACACCAATCTTTACATCAGACAAAACGGTCCTCCAGGGTGACATGTGCTCGCCTACCCCCACGGCGGTGACACCATGACCCGGGTGACCCACGCACGGCAGCGCAGCCCGCAGACCTCGATCCAGGTCGTCGCCCATCGCGGAGCGTCCGACGACGCCCCCGAACACACCCTGGCCGCCTATCGCAAGGCGATCGAGGACGGTGCCGACGCCCTGGAGTGCGATGTACGGCTGACCGCCGACGGCCATCTCGTCTGCGTGCACGACCGCCGGGTGAACCGTACGTCGAATGGGCGCGGCGCCGTCTCCGCCCTGGAGCTCGCCGATCTCGCCGCCCTCGACTTCGGCTCCTGGAAGGACCGCGAGGAGTCGCCGGACTGGGATCCGGTGCCGGGCGAGCTCACCTCCGTACTCACCCTGGAACGGCTCCTGGAGCTCTTCACCGAGGTACGGGCCACCGGGCGGCCGCTGCAGCTGGCCATCGAGACGAAGCACCCCACCCGTTGGGCCGGACAGGTCGAGGAGCGGCTCCTCCAGCTGCTGAACCGCTTCGAGCTGGCCTCGCCGCCGGCCGACGAGCCCTCCCCCATCCGCATCATGAGCTTCTCCGGCCGCTCCCTGCACCGCGTCCAGGCCGCGGCGCCCGCCCTGCCGACCGTCTACCTGATGCAGTTCGTGTCACCCCGGCTGCGCGACGGACGGCTGCCCGCCGGTTCCCGGATCGCCGGACCCGGCATGCGGATCGTGCGCAGCCACCCCGGGTACATCGAGCGGCTGCACCGGGCGGGCCACCGGGTGCACGTGTGGACCGTGAACGAACCGGCCGACGTGGAGCTCTGCGCCGAACTCGGCGTCGAGGCGATCATCACCAACCGCCCGAAGCAGGTTCTGTCCCAACTGTCACAACTCGGGCGTATTTAGCACAGAACGGCACCCCACTGGCACGCGACAGCACCCCCGCACCACCATGACGGGGAGTACACCGGCGCATTCGCTGAGCGTTCAGTTGTGTCGAGTGCGTCACCGGCAGCCCCTTGGCCGGTTTCCGGTGCAGCTCAGTGGGGCATCCAACCCGTGGCGTGGGGCAAAGGAGGTCTCGGGGGTGGCGTTGGTGGTGGCACAAGAGGTGCCTGCGTCGTCGAGCATGGCCGTTCCCCATGGCCCTGCGGGCGTGGGGCAGGCACGGCACCGGATGCGTGAGCAGTTGCGCAGCAACGGGGTGTCGGACGCGGTCGTGGACGACGCTGTTCTCATTCTTTCCGAACTGCTCAGCAACGCCTGCCGGCACGGCAGGCCGCTGGGACGGCACACCGATGTCGGTGACGGCGACATCCGGGCCGCCTGGCGCGTGGACACGGGCGGCGGTCTGACCGTGGAGGTCACGGACGGCGGCGGGCCCACCCGGCCCGTTCCGGCCACCCCTTCGGTGACGGCACGCGGCGGCCGGGGGCTCAACATCATCAGCGCCCTGGCCCAGGAGTGGGGTGTACGGGACGACTCGTCGGGCGAGGTCACCGTCTGGGCCCACGTCCCCTGCCCGAAGCCGCCCGAGCTGGGCGCGGTCGGCGGACTCACCGGGTTCGAAGGGCTCGACTTCTCCGACGTCCTCGACGACGCGAGCTGAGACGGCCGCCCAGGCGACGCGAGCTGAGAAGGCGGCCCATCGGCGACACCACTCGGCTCGCCGACACCGTTCGGCAGGGCGGCCGGTGAGGGCGGAGGCAGGCGCGTGTGCCGCGGTGGTGCCGCGGGCGGCTAGGCTCGCGCCGAGACCGCACCGTCGCAATCAGGAGAATGCCCACCATGGCCAAGAAGCGCCCTCAGACCAAGGCCGGGAAGCAGCAGCTCAAGGACGGTGAGATCCCGGTCGTCGGGGCCCGTGAGCCCTGCCCGTGCGGTTCGGGCCGTCGCTACAAGGCGTGTCACGGACGCGCCGCCGCCCAGGCCGTGACCGAGCTCGTGCACCGCCCGTTCGAGGGACTCGCGGGCGAGTGCGACTGGGTCGCCCTGCGCGAGCTGGTGCCCGCCGCCACGGTCGAGCTGACGCTGAAGGGCGGGCTGCCCGAGGGCGTTCCGTCGGTGACGCTGGCGACCGTCCTGCCGATGGCCTGGCCCGCCCTGCGCCGCGACGACGGTTCCGTCCTCCTCGCCCTGCAGAACGACACCTCCTCCGGCGACCTCAGCCGCGACCTCGCGGACACGCTCCAGCGCGCGCTGGAGGTCGAGCCCGGCACCCCGGTCACCGCCCGCCGCGTACCGGCCGACGGGCCGCGCCTGCAGGATCTGCTCGACCCGGACGCCGCGTTCGAGCCGGTCGTCCACACCGGGTTCGAGTTCTGGGTGCCCGACGCGGAGAACGCCACCCCCGAGGTGGCCGCCTCCCTGGAGCGCGCGAACGCCGCCGCGATCCCGACGGTGCTGCTCTCCGGCGCGGACGCCGCGTACTGGTGCGAGACCCCGGAGAAGAACCACCTGCGCTGGGTCATGCAGCACCCCGAGGAGCAGCTCCTCGACGCGCTCGCCCGGCTGCACGCCGCCGGCACCTCCTCGCTGGGCGAGGACACCCGGCTGGTCGGCTCGTTCCGCGCGCACGGCCTGGTCGTTCCCGTCTGGGACCTGCCGAGCTCGATGGGGGCCGAGGCGTGCGAGAAGCCGGCCGTCGCGTTCGCCGAGCGGCTGGCGGCGGCGCTCGCCTCCGACGCCCCGCTCACCGCCGAGGAGCGCCGGGCCCGTGGCGGGCTCACCAACCGCCAGGTGACGCTCAGCTGACCCTGGTGGGGCGCCGCCGAGTCGGTGACCCGCGTCACAACTCACCGTACTCACAAGTAAATCGCCGCCCTCATAGGCGAGATCGAATTTGCGAACGGCAGATCTCTTGTTACCGTTCTAGAAGCCCGGTCGCTGGTGCATCCCCCGTCGCCAGCGACCGGGCGTCTTCGTTTCCGGCCGTGACCCGCACCGGCCGGGCCTACCGCGACCCGCCCGCGCACTCAGTCCGATGCGCCCGGCGCACGGTGCGATCCGGCCCTCAGCAGCAGCGGCGCCTGCTCCACCGGCCCCGCGCCCGCGTACTCCGCCACCGCCGCATAGGCGCCGGGACCACCCGCCGACGCGCCTCGCGGGGTCTCACAGCTGCCCGGCTCGTCGTCGGCCGCCAGGACACAGTGCAGCTCCACGGTCCGCCCGCCCGGCCCCACCAGGGTGAGTACGGCGCGGAGTTCCTTACCGGAGGTGTTGCGGTGGTACGCACGCGCCCAGGTCTCGCCGCCCCCGGTCATGACACAGGTCTGCGCCTCGATGCCCTCCGGCGAGACGAGCTCGGGACCGCACCGGGCGGCGCCCTCGCGACTCATTTCCGTTGGCGATAGCGATGACGACGCCGACGGATGCTGAGAAGGGGAGTGGTCCACCTCGTCACCGGATGGTTCATCAGAAAGCTTTTTCTCCAGCATTTCTGATGAACTGTCCGGATATTTCTCCTCTGTCGATACGGGGGCCGGGGAACCGCCGGGATCCGCGGAAGCAACGATTGGAATCAGGCACGCGAACGCGGCGACAGCCGTCAGAGCGATCATGCGGAGATTCATGGTGGCCCCCTTGCCGACCGCGCGGGCAATCACGGAAACGCGACTACGCGGAAACCCGACTACGCGACTACGCGGGTATTCGGGGCGACGATATCGACGTGAGGCACGCGGCCGGGCCGTCCGGCACCCGTTCACCGCGCATACGGCCCGGCTCACACCCGTACGAGTGAGACGCACGCGCGAGACGTACGCGAATGGGGGCCGGGCCGCCCGCCCGTCAGTACGCGAGCCGGCTGCCACCGTCCGGGGCGCCGGTGCTCGCCTCGACCAGGGCGTCCAGGACCGCCTCGACATCCGGGAGCCAGGGAGCCGCCGCCCCCGGCGAAGGGGGCCGCTCCCAGCGCACCTGGCCCGCGCCGGTCTCGGACGGGGGCAGGACGAGATAGCCGCCCTCCCCGTGGAAGCGGAGCGAGCTGGGCACCCAGTCCTTGCTGTACAGCAGCTCACCGAGCCGTTCCAGCGTGTACGGGGCCACCAGCAGCGACCACCGGGTGGGTGTCGCCACCACGGGGCCCAGCCGCATGCCCATGCGGTCGAGGGCGACCAGGGCCTTCGCACCGGCCAGGGCGGGCAGGCTCACCGCGCAGGGGGCCCGGCCGCCGGTCGCCAGCATCACCGGGGCCGTGGGGCGGCTGGTCCACCACCAGCGCACCATGCGCTCGTCCGTGGTGGCCGCCAGCAGTCCGGGGTCGAAGGGGTGCGCGCCGGGAACGGCGCAGTCGGGGTCGCGGCAGGCGCAGCCGAGGCCACGCCCGTCGGGCAGGGCGGCCGGCGCGGTCCCGGCTCCGGGGAGCACGGGCCACTGCCATGCGGTGGCGAAGGTCAGGGCCGCGTCGCGCCGGGCGGCACCCTCCTTGCGCCGGAGCCGGAGCCTGCGTCGCCTTCCGAGGATCTCGCGCATGAGCGCTCGTTCCTTTCCGTTGAACGCCGAGTCCACATGACGCTCGCGCGGGGGTGGGACATCGCGCGAGCGTCTCTTCGCTGTGCGTACGTGCTCATCAAGTTCTGCGGTACGGGTTCTGCCGTACGGGCGTGCCGTCGGTACCGAGCGTGAGCCGAGCCGAGCCGAGTGGAACCGATCCGAGTGGAACCGATCTGAGGTGGTGCCGAGCTGCGTGGAGCCGGGGGCGCCCGCCACGGGCGCCGCGTGCCTGCCGGCCGGGCCCGAACCCGCCGCGTGGGGCGGAGGCGTGACCGTCACTGATCGCGACCGTCACGGGTAAGGACGTCCGGACCCGCTGTCAGGTTCCTGAGCGATCACATCCGCCCGTGAGCGTCTGCCCCGGGCATCGCCGATTACGTACCCAGCCTGCCCGGAATGACGCCGCCCCTGGGATTTCCTCCCGGAGACACCCCTTGTTGAGCCTTGTTGAGCTGCCCTAGTCGACCGCAAATAGCTGCCGCAGGGTGCATTTTTCGGCCAAGTTGACTCACACTGGAGGGGAGCGAATCCGGCGAGCCTCCAGGGGACAATGCTGGACATCGGGTTACTTGTGCGTGTACATGTGGATGCACTGATAGTGGCGCAGAATCACATGGGGGTTTGCGATGCTATTCGACGAATCGCACCGGCCGGAAAGCTGGCTGCCATGAGCGCCCCACACCTGCCGAAAGTGGCTGGAATCGATCCAGAAGTTGCGGTTTCAACGCACACTGCCGCTCCTCTGAGAGAGGTTCCGGCAGCGCCCGGAGCCTTCATCCAGGACCGGCTCGCGGGCTGGGTCTCGGACCTCACGACCCTGCACGAACTCACCGAGCGGCTGGCCTCCACCGCCACCCTCGATACCGCCCTGAACGAGCTGCTGCACGCCGGAGCCGCCCTCGTGGGAGCCCGCCGCGGACTCCTCGTCCTGGAACCGGCGGACACCACGGCCACGCCGTCCACCACCCTCGGACTCGGGCTCAGCCACGCCGATCTCGGCCACATCGAGACCGTGGAGCGCGGCGCCACCGCCCTGGGCCGCGTCCTCGACGGGCACCCCGGCACCGCGGACGGGCTCACCACCCCCGACCTGTTCGGCGACCCGGACCTGGATCCCCGCCACCGCGAGGTCGCCACCCGCCTCGGCTATGCCGCCAGTTACGCCCTGCCCCTCGCCTCCGAGGCGGCCGGACGGCTCGGCGCGGCGGTCTGGCTCTACGACGAGCCCGGCGAGCCCTCGGAGAAGCAGCGCCACCTCGTCGGCCTCTACGCCCGGTACGCCACCGAGCACCTGGCCCGCCTGACCGAGCTGGAACGCGCCCGCGCCGATGTGGCGACCGTCGCCGAGGAGCTGCTGCCCAGCCGGCTGCCCCGCATCCCCGGCGTCCAGCTGGCCGCCCGGCACCGGACCGGCCCCCGAGGCGGCGGCGACTGGTACGACGCGCTGCCGCTGCCCGACCACGCGCTCGGCCTCGCGGTCGGCTCGGTGGGCGGATCGGGGCCGAGCGCGATGGCCGCGATGGGCCGGCTGCGCGCCAGCCTGCGGGCGTACGCCGTGATGGAGGGCGAGGACCCCGTCGCCGTACTCTCCGATCTCGAACTCCTGCTCCGGCTGACCGAGCCCGCGCGGACCGCCACCGCCCTCTTCGCCTACTGCGAGCCCGCCGCCCGCAAGGTCGTCCTCGCCGGGGCCGGGCACACCCCGCCGCTGGTGCTCGGCGACCGGCGCTGCGAGTTCGTCGAGACCACGCTCTCCGCCCCGCTCGGGATGCTCGCCTGCTGGGAGGCGCCGAGCGTGGAGTTCTCCCCCGCGCCGGGAGAAACGGTGCTGCTCTACACGGACGGTCTGCTGCGCCGCACCGGCGACGCGATGGACCGCGCCTTCGCCCGGCTGCACTCCGCCGCCGCCTCCGTACCGAAGGCGGGCCGGCACGATCCGGACGCCGTCGCCGACCACGTCCTGCGCACGATGCTGCCCGACGGGCTGGACCGGAGCGACTCCACCGAGGACGTGGTCATCCTCGCCGCGCACTTCGACTGAGACCGCACACGTCGACCGAGACCGCGCACGTCGACCGATCTCCCGGTGGCCTCTCCGGTAACAGGCCTTTCGGCCCTGGGCCCCCTTCCGTACGCCCGTACGATGGGTGTTGGTCCAGTGTCGTATCAAGGAGAGTCACATCGTGTCTGAGGAGCTCATCCCGGAGACCCCGGAGCAGGAGACCGAAGAGAACGAGGCAGCGGAGCCGATCAAACAGCGGAAGAACGGCCTGTACCCGGGCGTCTCCGACGAGCTCGCCGAGAACATGAAGTCGGGCTGGGCCGACACCGAGCTGCACGGGCTCGAACCGATCGCCCAGGCCGAGCACACCGCCGCCCGCCGCGCCGCGCTCTCCGCGCGCTTCCCCGGCGAGCGCCTGGTCATCCCCGCGGGCAACCTGAAGACCCGCTCCAACGACACCGAGTACGCCTTCCGCGCCTCCACCGAGTACGCGTACCTCACCGGCGACCAGACCCAGGACGGCGTCCTCGTCCTGGAGCCGACCGGCGACAGCGGCCACCAGGCCACCATCTACCTGCTGCCCCGCTCCAACCGCGAGAACGGCGAGTTCTGGCTGGACGGCCAGGGCGAGCTGTGGGTCGGCCGCCGCCACTCCCTCGCCGAGGCCGAGCAGCTGCTGGGCCTCCCCGCGAAGGACGTCCGCGAGATCGCCGCCGCGCTCACCGAGGCCACCGGCCCGGTCCGTAACGTACGCGGCCACGACGCGTCCATCGAGGCCGCCCTCACCGACAAGGTCACCGCCGAGCGCGACGAGGAGCTGCGCGTCTACCTCTCCGAGGCCCGCCTCGTGAAGGACGCCTTCGAGATCGCCGAGCTCCAGAAGGCCTGCGATGCCACCGCGCGCGGCTTCGAGGACGTCGTCAGGAGCCTGGACAAGGCCGAGGCGACCAGCGAGCGCTTCATCGAGGGAACGTTCTTCCTGCGCGCCCGCATCGAGGGCAACGACATCGGCTACGGCTCGATCTGCGCCGCCGGACCGCACGCCACCACCCTGCACTGGGTCCGCAACGACGGCGCCGTCCGCTCCGGCGACCTGCTGCTCCTGGACGCCGGCGTGGAGACCAACGAGCTCTACACCGCCGATGTGACGCGCACCCTGCCGATCAACGGCACGTTCTCGCCGCTCCAGCGCAAGATCTACGACGCGGTGTACGAGGCCCAGGAGGCGGGCATCGCCGCCGTGAAGCCCGGCGCCACCTTCCGCGACTTCCACGACGCCTCGCAGCGGGTGCTCGCCGAGAAGCTCGTCGCGTGGGGCCTGCTCGGCGACCTGTCCGTGGACAAGGTCCTGGAGCTCGGCCTCCAGCGCCGCTGGACCCTGCACGGCACCGGTCACATGCTCGGCATGGACGTCCACGACTGCGCCGTCGCGCGCACCGAGGCGTATGTCGACGGCATCCTGGAGCCGGGCGTCTGCCTGACCGTGGAGCCGGGCCTCTACTTCCAGGCCGACGACCTGACCGTTCCCGAGGAGTACCGGGGCATCGGCGTCCGGATCGAGGACGACATCCTCGTCACCGAGGACGGCAACCGGAACCTGTCCGACCAGCTGCCCCGCCGGGCCGACGAGGTCGAGGCCTGGATGGCTCAGCTGAAGGGCTGATCCCGTCCGCCCAGTGGCAGGGCGCGCCGCTCACACCATGAGCAGCGCGCCCTCCCGCCATTTCAGGACCTTGTCGAAGCTGACCACCGCGCCCCGGCCCGGCCGGTTGCCGAACTGGACGTGGTCGGCGAGCTGCTCGATGAGGTCCAGCCCGCGGCCGCTCTCGGCGACGCAGGGGATGTACGGGGCGAACGTGGGCTGGGCACCGACGGGCTCGGCGCCCTGGGTTTTCTCGGTGTGCTCCGGGTGCTGAACCCGTTCGATGTGCTCCGCGTGTTCGGTGTGCGCGGCTGGGCGAAGCGCGCGCCGGGCGGGGAAGCCCGGCCCCGAGTCGGCCACCTCGATACGGCATTTCTCGCCGTCCAGATAGGCCGTGACCCGGTACTGCCCGGAGTCCGCCGGGGTCCTTCCGGTTCCGCGATCCCCGTGCTCCGCCAGGCCCGACCGGTCGCCGCCGTGTTCGACGGCGTTGGCACAGGCCTCGCTGAGCGCGACCGAGAGGTCGAAGGAGATGTCCGGATCCACCCCCGCGGTTTCCATGGTGCCGAGCAGAAAACGACGGGCGAGCGGAACGCTCGCAGCTTCGCGCCGCAAATGGAGTGACCACCAGATGCTCATGCTCCAGCCTCCTGGCTGCGGCTCGACGTACCGATACGTATTGCCGCACAAGGCACTTCGTAAGCACGGATCGGCCGTGAGAGCCCTCATTCGGCGGATGCGGATATTCCGCGCACCGGTGTATGGCCTCGACCACGGAAGCCGGGCGGGTCCCGGAGGATGAGCGTCCACAGTCCGTACATCCCCCGCCAACAGCCACGACAAGCACGCTTTGCGGACGGAGGCTCGCGCATGGGGACGGAGGCTGACCTTCCGGACCTGCCGTACCGCGGCGGGGTACGCAGTGCGATGATGTTCCGGCCATGTCCACGCCTGTCGCACACGCCGGAGCCGGTCTGCGGCTCATGAGGGCCGCGGTGTTCACCGCGGTCTGCGTCGTGCTGTCCGCGGCGGGGCACGCGTTCGCCGCCGGGGCGCCCGTCCCCGCGTGGACCCTGCTCGCCGGATTCCTCGGCGTCCTCGCCGTGGCCTCGGCCCTCGCCGGACGGGAACGCTCCCTGCCGTCGATCGTGGGTGCGCTGGCGGGCGGCCAGGTCGCCCTGCACGTCCTCTTCGCGTACGGCAGCCACGGCAGCGCGCAGGCCGTCGTCGCCGCCGCGCCCCGGGGCAGCGGCGAGAACCCGCTGATCCGTTTCGCCGCCGGGCTGGTGTGCGGTGGAGGGCCGGGGCAGATCGACGCCGCCGACGCCCACCGCATCGTCACCACGGCGGGCATAGACCCCTCCACGGTCGCGGGCCACGGCCACCTCGCGTCGGGAGCGGCGGCCACGGCGGCTCCGGACGGTGGATCCGGCCTGGCCGCGGCGTACGCCTCGGTGGCCGCGCTGCTGCCCGGCCTGCCGATGTTCCTGGCCCACCTGCTGGCCGCGCTCGCCGCCGGCTGGCTGCTGCGGCGCGGCGAGGCCGCCCTCTTCCGGCTGGCCCGGCTCTCGGCGTACGGCGCGCAGGCGCTCGCGGCCGGCGCCCGGCTGCGCTCCCTGCGCGCGGCGCTCGCGCTCGTACGCGCCCTGCGCGCCGGAGCGCGTGAACAGCTCGCGAACGGCCCGCGCGCCCCGCGTACGGCCGACGACGAGCCGGCCCCCGCCACCGGGGACCCTCTGCAGCACCTGGTGATCAGGCGCGGGCCTCCGGCCCCGTACGCCCTCGCAGCCTGACACGACACCTGCGCCCACCGCCGCCGTACCCGAGCACCGACCGTCCACACCGGGCGGCTCCTCAGGGGCGGCTCTCCCGGGCATGGCCGGATTCCTCATTCCTCGACGGACGGACCGGACGAGGTGTCGTGCCGCCGTCGTGCACCCGCGCGCCGGACCACCGTGTTCCTCTTCCGACGTATCCCTCTTCCTCTGTGGAGTGTTCCTGCCATGAGCGCCACCAACGTCTCCCGCATCGCCATCGCCGCCGGCGTCGCCGCGTCCACCGTCCTGCTGCTCGCCGGTCCCGCCGCCGCGCACGTCAGCGTCCAGCCGCAGGGCGAGGCCGCCAAGGGCGGTTACGCCACCCTCAACTTCAAGGTCCCCAACGAGCGGGACCAGGCCTCCACGGTCAAGCTCGAAGTGAACTTTCCGGCCGACCACCCGCTCTCCTCCGTCACCCCCGAGGCCGTGCCGGGCTGGAAGATCGCGATCACCAAGGGCAAGCTCGACAAGCCCCTGGAGGTGCACGGCCGGAAGATCACCGAGGCCGTCACCAAGGTCACCTGGACCGCCGACGGCTCCAAGATCGCGCCCGGCTACTTCCAGCAGTTCCCGGTCTCCGTCGGCCAGCTCCCCGAGGACGCCGACCAGCTGGTCTTCAAGGCCATCCAGACGTACGACAACAAGGAAGTCGTCCGCTGGATCGAGGAGCCCAAGGGCGGCGAGGAGCCCGACAGCCCCGCCCCGGTCCTGAAGCTGACCGCCGCGACCGAGGACCACCACGGCGGTGGCGCGGCCGCCCAGGGCGACGACGACCACCAGGCCGACGACAAGGCGGCCTCGGCGGAGGGCGACAAGAAGGAGACGCACGCCGCGTCCTCCTCCTCCAGCGACACCACGGCCCGCACCCTGGGCATCATCGGCATCCTCATCGGGATCGCGGGCGTCGCGTTCGGCGTGCTCGCCGGCCGCCGCCGTACGGCCTGATCCACCGGACCGGGCCGTACGGCGTACGCGTACGGCCCGGCCCGCCCGGTCAGGCCGTCGACGTACGGCCCGGCCCCCGGTCCCACCACCCGCACCACATTCAGGACACCCCCTCATGCGCAACAGAAAAGCAGTGACGGCCCTGGCGTTCGCCGCCGCGGCCGCACTGGCCCTCTCGGCCTGCGGAACCAGCGGCGGCAAGGCGGAATCCTCGTCGATCGCCGATGTCGAGGCCTCGCCGAAGACCCAGGCCGCGACCGTTCTCGACCAGCCGTTCACCAAGCCGGACCTCGTCCTCACCGACACGAACGGCAAGGAGTACGACTTCCGCGAGGCGACCAAGGGCAAGCCGACGCTCATCTACTTCGGCTACACCCACTGCCCCGACGTCTGCCCGCTGACCATGAGCAACATCTCCATCGCCAAGCGGGACCTGCCCAAGGCCGACCAGGACAAGCTCCAGGTCGTCTTCGTCACCACCGACCCCGAGCGCGACACCCCCGCCTCGCTCGGCAAGTGGCTCAAGGCCCAGGACCCCACCTTCACCGGTCTCACCGGCGACTTCCCCACCATCCAGGCGGGGGCGCGCAAGATCGGCATCGGCATCGAGCCGGCGACGAAGGACAAGAACGGCAAGCCCGTCTCGATGCACGGGGCGCAGGTCGTCGCCTTCTCCCCGAAGACGGACGGCGGCTATGTGCTGTACGGCGAGGACACCACCGCCGAGGAGTACGCGAAGGACCTCCCCAAGCTGATCAAGGGGGAGAACCCGTGAACCGCCGCACGGTCCTCGCCGGTGCTCTCGCCCTCACCACGGGGCTGGCGCTGGCGGGGTGCTCCACCGGGAGCGACGAGCCCGAGCTGAAGGTCGTCGGCGCCTATCTGCCGCAGCCCGTCAGCGACATGGCCGCCGGCTTCCTCGTCGTACAGAACAGCGGGGGCGCCGCCGACCGGCTCACCTCGGTGACCAGCCCGCTCTCCGACGACGTCACGATCCACGAGACGAAGAACCAGCAGATGCGCGAGGTCGAGTCGTTCGAGGTGCCGGCGGGCGGTGAGCTCGACCTCGAACGCGGCGGCAACCACATCATGTTCATGGACCTCAAGAAGCAGCCCAAGCAGGGCGAGAAGGTCTCCGTCGAGCTGCACTTCGAGAAGGCCGGCCGCATCACGGTCGACCTGCCGGTGAAGGAAACCACCCACAACCCGAAGAAGCAGTGAGGGTCCGACCGTGATGACTGCCACCGCCCCGCGCCCCGGAGCGTCCCCGATACGGCGGCCGTTCACCGCCGCCGCGCTCGCCGTCGCCCTCGTCAGCCTGGTGTTCGGGCTGATCCTGGCCGGCGCCGGACCGGCGTCCGCGCACGCCGCCCTCACCGGGAGCGACCCGCAGGACGGGGCGGTGGTGGCCACCGCGCCGAAGGAGGTCACCCTCACCTTCTCCGAGGCGATCGCCGTCGGCGACGGATCGATCCGGGTCCTGGACCCCAGCAGCAAGCGCGCCGACACGGGCGTCGAGCCGAAGGACCTCTCCGACGGCTCCACCGTCCGGTACGGCGTCGAGCTGCTCCCCGGCCTGCCCGACGGCACCTACACGGTGGCCTGGCAGGCGATCTCCGCCGACAGCCACCCCATCTCCGGCGCCTTCACCTTCTCCATCGGCGCCCCCTCCGAGACCACCGTGGCCCTGCCCTCCGAGGAGGTGGGCGGTGGACCGGTCGGCGTGGTCTACGGCATCGCGCGGTACGTCGCGTACGCCGGGTTCACCCTGCTCGTGGGCGGCGCGGCCTTCGTCCTGGGCTGCTGGCCCCGGGGCGCGTCCGTGCGGCCGATGCAGCGGCTCGTGGTGCGCGGCTGGGTCACGCTGACCGCGGCGACGCTGGTCATGCTGCTGCTGCGCAACCCGTACACGGGCAGCGGGAAGTTCGCCGACGCCTTCGACCTGGACGGGCTCCAGGCCGTCCTGGACACCAAGCCGGGCGCCGCCCTCGTCTCGCGGCTGCTGCTGCTCGGCGCGGCCGCCCTGTTCATCGCCGTCCTGTTCGGTACGTACGCCCGGCGCGAGGACGTCGTCGAGAAGAAGGACCTCACCTTCGGCCTCGCGGTCGGCGGCGGGGTCGTCGCGGCGGGCATCGCCGCCACCTGGGCCATGTCCGAGCACGCGTCGACCGGCATCCAGGCGGGGATCGCCATGCCGGTGGACGTCCTGCACCTGCTGGCCGTCGCCGCCTGGCTCGGCGGGCTCGTCTCGCTCCTGGTGGCGCTGTACCGGACGCCGGACATCGGGAGCGAGGCCGTACGGCGGTTCTCCCGGGTCGCGTTCGGCAGCGTCCTCGTCCTCGCGGCGACCGGGATCTACCAGTCGTGGCGGCAGGTCGGCTCCTGGTCGGCGCTGACCGGGACGCGGTACGGGCAGCTCCTGATCCTCAAGGTCGCGCTGATCGCGGTCCTGCTCGCCGTGGCGTGGTTCTCGCGGCGGTGGACGGGGCGGCTCACGGATACGGCGGTGCCCGCCTCGGTGGAGCCGGAAGCCGCCACGGAACCGGATGCTGAGGTCGCGGACGGTGTCGCCCCCGAGCGCGCCGCCCAGCTGGCCCGTCAGCAGGCCGTCCTGACCGCCACGAAGAAGAAGCGGATACGGGACGCCGACCCGGAGCGTTCCGGGCTGCGCCGCTCGGTCCTGGCCGAGGCGGCGATCGCCGTGGTCCTGCTGGCCGTCACCACCGTGCTGACGTCGACCGAGCCTGGCCGTACGGAGGTGGAGGCCAAGGGCGCCTCCAGCTCGGCACCCGCCCCCGCGGCGGGGCCCGTCAACCTGAGCATGCCCTTCGACACCGGCGGTCAGAACGGCAAGGGGACCGTCCGGATCGACATCGACCCCGGGCGCACCGGCTCCAACGAGATGCACGTGTGGGTCGACGGCAGCGACGGCAAGCCGATGGACGTCCCGGAGCTGAAGGTGGCCCTCACCCTGGAGGCGCAGGAGATCGGGCCGCTGCCGGTCGTACCGGACCGGCTCGCCGAGGGGCACTGGTCGGCGAGCGGCGTCCAGATCCCGATGGCGGGGGAGTGGAAGGTCGACGTGACGGTACGGACCTCCGACATCGACCAGGTCACCATCGACAAGAACGTGAAGATCGGCTGAGTACGTGAGCAGGACCGAGAACGTGAGCAGCACTGAGAACGTGAGCAGGGCTGAGAACGGCGAACCGGCTCCGGCCCCCGCTGCGGGCCGGGTCTCGCGGCGGCGGCTGCTGGGCGGCGTGGGCGCGGCGGGTGCCGCCGGGCTGGTGCTGGGCGCGGGCGGCGGGGCGACCGGATACGCCGCGACCCGCCCCGATCCGCCGACCGCACTGACGACCCTCGGCTCCACCGAGGCGATGTTTCACGGGAAACATCAACCGGGGATCACCACTCCGCTTCAGGCCCGGGGCCATCTCGTCGCCTTCGACCTGGTGGCGGGCGCGGGCCGCAAGGAGGCCGTGGCCCTGATGCGGCGCTGGTCGGCGGTGGCGAGGGAGCTGATGGCGGGCCGCCCGGCGGCGGGCGCGGCGGACGGGCCCGGCCACGACACCGGCATCGCGCTGGACGCGGGGCCCTCGTCCCTCACGGTCACCTTCGGCTTCGGCCGTACGTTCTTCGCGCGTACGGGCCTCACCTCGCGGCTGCCCGCAGGCCTCGACCCGCTGCCCGCGTTCTCCTCGGACCAGCTGGACGCCAGGCGCTCCGACGGCGACCTCTGGGTGCAGATCGGCGCCGACGACGCCCTGGTCGCCTTCCACGCCCTGCGGGCCGTACAGAAGGAGAGCGCGGGAACAGCAAAGGTGCGGTGGCAGATGAACGGCTTCAACCGCACCCCTGGGGCCACGGCCCGGCCGATGACCGCCCGCAACCTGATGGGCCAGATCGACGGGACCGGCAACCCGAAGCCGGCCGACGAGGACTTCGGGCGGCGGGTGTTCGTGCCGGCCTCCCCCGGCACCCCGCATGAGTGGCTGGAGGGCGGTTCGTACGCCGTGGTCCGCCGGATCAGGATGCTGCTGGACGACTGGGAGAAGCTCCCGGTGGACCACCAGGAGCGGGTCATCGGGCGGCGCAAGGCGGACGGCGCCCCGCTGAGCGGCGGGGGCGAGACCACGGAGATGGACCTCGACAAGGCGGGCCCGGACGGCCGGCTCCTGATCCCCGACAACGCCCACGCCCGGATCTCCTCCCCCGAGAAGAACGGCGGAGCCGCCATGCTGCGGCGGCCGTTCTCGTACCACGACGGGATCGCGGAGGACGGCACCCCGGACGCCGGGCTGCTCTTCGTCTGCTGGCAGGCGGACCCGTTCAAGGGGTTCGTGCCCGTGCAGCGCAAGCTCGACCGGGGCGACGCGCTGTCGCCGTTCATCCGGCACGAGGCGAGCGGGCTGTTCGCGGTGCCGGGCGGGGCGGCGGAGGGAGAGTACGTGGGGCAGCGGCTGCTGGAGTCCTGAGGCGGGGGTGTCGTACGGGGGTTGCGCGCTCGGCCCCGACCGGATTCTGAGACGGCGAGGCCCTCGCCGTACGGCGCAATAGGGTGAGCGTATGTCAGCCACGCGCTACGCCTATCTCGGTCCCGAAGGGACCTTCACCGAGGTCGCCCTCCGCACGCTCCCGGAAGCCGCCACCCGCGAGCTCGTCCCGATGGTCTCCGTACCGGCGGCCCTGGACGCCGTACGCAACGGGGAGGCGGCGGCGGCTCTCGTGCCGATCGAGAACTCCGTCGAGGGCGGCATCACGGCCACGCTCGACGAGCTGACCAGCGGCGAGCCGCTGATGATCTACCGCGAGGTACTGCTCTCCATCACCTTCGCGCTGCTCGTGCGGCCAGGCACCAAGCTGTCGGACATCAAGACGGTCACCGCTCACCCGGCCGCCCAGCCGCAGGTGCGCAACTGGATGGCGGCCCACCTCCCGCAGGCCGCGTGGGAGTCGGCGGCGTCCAACGCGGACGGCGCCCGGCTGGTCCAGGAAGGGCGCTACGACGCCGCGTTCGCCGGTGAGTTCGCCGCCGCCACCTACGGGCTCGAACCGCTGGTCACGGAGATCCACGACGCGGAGAACGCCCAGACCCGCTTCGTCCTGGTGGGCCGCCCGGCCCGGCCGTCCGCCCCGACCGGGGCCGACAAGACGTCCGTGGTGATCTGGCTGGGCGACGACCACCCCGGTGCGCTCCTGGAACTGCTCCAGGAGTTCGCGGTGCGCGGCGTCAACCTGATGCTGATCCAGTCGCGCCCGACCGGCGAGGGGATCGGCAACTACTGCTTCGCCGTGGACGCCGAGGGGCACATCGCGGACCGGCGGGTGGGGGAGGCGCTGATGGGGCTGAAGCGGATCTGCCCGAAGGTGCGGTTCCTCGGTTCGTACCCGCGGGCGGGCGTATCCGCCGAGGAGGTCCGGCCGCTGCGGGCGGGCACCTCGGACAGCGCCTTCACCGAGGCCTCCGACTGGCTGGCGCGCAGCCAGGACGGCCGGATCTGAGAGCGGATCCGACGGCGGATCTGACGGCGGTCGACGGCGACTCGTCCCGGCCCGGACCGCTCCGGCCCGGACCGGACCGGACCGGACCGGAGCAGAGTGCTCCGTTTCGGGTCGTCCTGCGCGCTCCGCTGTGGTCCTACCTACAGATAGTCATCCGCCCACAGAGTTATCCACAGGCTGGCTTCTCGACCTGGGGACAAGTCGACACCCCAATACGACATCATCGACAAATCAACGCAGTGGGTCCGGGTGCATCCACAGGGGGCCGTCCCGGTGCGAGCCCTCCCGGGTCGCGCGAATTCCCTTGATCAACTCACCAGAGCGACACATTGCCACCCGAATGAGCGTGCGGGGCAGGTTTCGGCTGCGAACACCGGGGGATCGACGGCCCTTCGTCCAGCCTCCGGAACATTCCGTTCCTGGATCCACAGAACTTCTTCACAGCCTGTGGATAACCATTCCGGAACGCCCCCTCCTGTGGACAACACAAGGGAGAGCGGCCCCAACTCCCCCTCGGCCGAAGGCTCGTACGTCAAGAGAGCCTGCACCTTCTGCCCTGTTCAGGGGAGTTAACCGCCGTTATTGACGCAGCCCGCCGGATCGCGCCCCGCGATTCCCCCTCAGAAATATCAATTCCGGCAATTCGGTCAAAGTGACACGCTCGGCAATATCGGTTCGAGTGCGAGATCCACGCACCGGTAGCCTGGAGGGGTGATTGACCTTCGCCTGCTCCGTGAGGACCCCGACCGTGTTCGCGCCTCCCAGCGCGCCCGTGGAGAGGACGTCGCGCTCGTCGACGCCCTGCTCTCCGCCGACGAGCTGCGCAGGTCGTCCGGCGTCCGCTTCGACGAACTCCGCAACGAGCAGAAGTCGCTCGGCAAGCTGATCCCCAAGGCCACTCCCGAGGAGCGCGCCGAGCTCCTCAAGAAGGCCGAGCAGCTCAAGGCCGACGTCAAGGCGGCCGACGCCGCCCAGGACGAGGCCGACGCCGAGGCCAAGCGGCTGCTCCTCCAGCTCGGCAACATCGTCCACGAGGACGTGCCGGTCGGCGGCGAGGAGGACTTCGTCGTCCTGGAGACGCACGGCACCATCCGCGACTTCGGCGCCGAGGGCTTCGAGCCCAAGGACCACCTGGAGCTCGGCGAGGCGCTCGGCGCCATCGACATGGAGCGCGGGGCCAAGGTCTCCGGCTCGCGGTTCTACTACCTGACGGGCGTCGGCGCCCTCCTGGAGCTCGCCCTCGTCAACGCGGCGATCGCCCAGGCCACCGAGGCCGGCTTCATCCCGATGCTGACTCCCGCGCTGGTCCGCCCGCGCGCCATGGAGGGCACCGGCTTCCTCGGCCAGGCCGCGGAGAACGTGTACCACCTGGAGAAGGACGACTACTACCTGGTCGGCACCTCGGAGGTGCCGCTCGCCGCGTACCACATGGACGAGATCGTGGAGGCGGACAAGCTGCCCCTGCGCTACGCGGGCTTCTCCCCCTGCTTCCGCCGCGAGGCCGGGACGTACGGCAAGGACACCCGCGGCATCTTCCGCGTCCACCAGTTCGACAAGGTCGAGATGTTCTCGTACGTCGACCCGGCGGACGCCGAGGCCGAGCACCGCAGGCTCCTGGAGTGGGAGAAGCAGTGGCTCACCGGCCTCGAACTGCCCTTCCAGGTCATCGACGTCGCCACCGGTGACCTCGGTGCGTCCGCCTCGCGCAAGTTCGACTGCGAGGCGTGGATCCCGACCCAGGGCAAGTACCGCGAGCTGACCTCCGCGTCGAACTGCGACAGCTTCCAGGCCCGCCGCCTCTCCGTCCGGATGCGCGAGGGCAAGAAGGTCCAGCCGCTGGCCACGCTGAACGGCACCCTTTGCGCCGTACCGCGCACCATCGTGGCGCTGCTGGAGAACCACCAGCTGCCCGACGGTTCGGTCCGGGTGCCCGAGGTGCTCCGTCCGTACCTGGGCGGGCGCGAGGTCCTGGAACCGGTCGCCAAGTGACCTTCCCCTTCAAGCTCGTCGCGACCGACCTCGACGGCACCCTGCTGCGCGGGGACGACACGGTCTCCGAGCGCACGCGCGAGGCACTGGGCGCCGCCACGGCGGCCGGTGCCGCGCACATCATCGTCACCGGGCGTTCGGTCCCCTGGACCCGGTACATCCTGGACGACCTGGGCTACGACGGCCTCGCCGTCTGCGGCCAGGGCGCGCAGGTCTACCACGCGGGCGAGCACCGGCTGCTGACCTCGCTGACCCTGGACCGGCAGCTCGCCGGGCTCGCGCTCTCCAAGATCGAGGCGGAGGTCGGCCCGCTGGCGCTGGCCGCCAGCCGCGACGGCCTGGAGGGCGAGGTGCTGGTCGGCCCGGGCTACCGGGTGCAGGAGGGGCCGCTCCCGTACGTCTTCGTGGACGACCACACGGAGATGTGGACCGCCCCGCTGAACAAGGTCTACCTCCAGCACCCGGAGCTCGACGACGACGCCCTGGCCACCGTCGCGCGGTCCGCCGTCGGCAATCTGGTCGACGTGGTCATGGCGGGCCCCGGCGTGGTGGAGATCCTCCCGCTCGGGCTGAGCAAGGCGACCGGCCTCTCGCTGGCCGCCCGTCGGCTCGGGGTGAAGGCCGCCGACACCATCGCGTTCGGTGACATGCCGAACGACATCCCGATGTTCGGCTGGGCGCAGCACGGCGTGGCCATGGCCAACGCCCACGACGCCCTGAAGGCCGTGGCGCACGAGATCACCGCGTCCAACGAGCACGACGGCATCGCGGTGGTCCTGGAGGAGCTGCTCCGCACGGGCTCCCTCGCCGCACCCCACTGACGTAACACCGCTGTCGGCCCTGTTGACGTAGCACCGCTGTCGGCCCTGTCCGGACGCCACTGGATCCCAGCGGCGGCCGGACAGGGCCTTTTCACGGCTCAGCGGCGTCCGGTACGGCGCCGCAGGTCCTTCAGCTGATGCGCGAAGGCCTCCATGCGCGCGTCGAAGCGGGCGTCCATCCGTACGACGTCATGAGACAGGTCGGAGAGCCGCACGCTCATCGCGCCGACCAGCTGCTGCGTCACCTCCACCTTCCGGTCCAGGCTGTCCAGCCGCTCCGACATCCGGCAGAGCACCGGCCCGAGCTCCTGGAGCGCACTGCCGACATCGGCGAGGCAGCTCTCGATCCGGGTGACCCGCACTTCGAGCGCTTCGTACTCGGCCCGGAGCGTCCCCTCGGCGTCGAGGAGGTACGTACGGACGCAGCGGGCGATGTCGCTGTCGCGAAGAAGCATGGCGACATTGAGGACGGTTCGGCGGGTGTAGAGGGTCAGCTGAGTAGCTGCCTGTGGATAACTTTCCCCCTCCCCACCTCCCCATAGGGACAACATGTCCCTATGGAAGACGCGCAGCTCAGAGCCTCGAAGCAGCGTCAGCCCGTTCTCGATCACCTCTTCCCGATGGCGCTGGGTCACCTTTTTGACGGCCTCTGTGGATACTTCGAAGTAACGTGCCACATCCTCTGTGCGAACGTGAATTCCGTCCGGGAGCATGACAAGGCTCTTCACCTTGTCGAGGATGTCGACGCGCCCCATCTGCTCGACGCGCAGCGCGCGCGATTCGAGCAGGGCGACTTCCGTGGACATGGGCATGCCTTCCGTACGAGGGAATGACAAGGGACGGCCCCTACCCCGGGCTGCAGGGGTGGAGGACGCTCACGGTTGCCACTCACTCGATGACCGGACCGGTGGGCTGAGCCTCACCCGGGTCCGGCACTCCCCGATTTCACGCACGCTACGACGCCACGGATTCCAGTTGCCTCCACGCACCCTGCCCAACGACCCGATAAACGTACGGTTACGCGCACATCTGTCCCGCTCTTACGACTGTCCCGTACATACGACAACCCCCGCCCTCCGGGAAACAGGGGACGGGGGTCGCAGGGGATGGCACCGGGATCAGGCCCGGCCAGGGCTCACTCCTCCCCGGCCAGCTTCAGCGCGCGCAGCTTCTGGCCCGCGTACCAGGTGGCGGCCACGGTGACGGCGGCCAGCAGGACCGTCGCGAGCGGCAGCCCCACGTCCGAGGTGACCATGCCCTGGCCGGCCACCTTCTCGGCGACGGCGAGGGACCACTGCTGGACGCTGAGCGTCCGCGCCCCCGGCACCAGGCTGCCGAAGAGGGCCTCCCAGACCAGCGCGTACACCAGGCCGATGACCACCGCGTGGCGGCTGACCGTGCCGAGCAGCAGGAACAGCGCGCTGTACGCGATCGAGGCGACGAGCGCCGCGATCGTGTAGGCGATCGCGATCTGCTGCCCGTTGCCGTTCAGGATCAGCCCCGCGAGCAGGGTCGGCAGGGCGGAGAAGACCATGGTCACCGCGATGGCGACGATCAGCTTGGTAAAGATGATCGTGGGGCGCTTCACCGGCTTGGCCAGCAGGTAGACGATCGAGCCGTCGTCGATCTCGGGGCCGATCGCACCGGTTCCGGCGATCACCCCGATCAGCGGCACCATCGTGGCGATGGCGAACCCGCCGAGGACGTTGGCGGCGACCTGGTCATCGGCCCCGGCGAACATGCGCACCGCCGCCGCGAGGAGCAGCAGCAGCGCGGGCAGGACGAACAGGATGGCGGCCCGGCGCCGGCCGAGCAGGGCCCGGTAGGTGAGCCGGGCGACTGTGGGGTCGTACATGACGGTGCACAGCTCCTTTCAGGCCACTACTCAGGCCGCTACGAGGTAGGAAAAGACCGATTCGAGGGACTCGTCGGACGGGGAGACGGTCAGCAGCCGGATGCCCTGTTCACGGGCGACCTTCGGCAGCAGTTCGGTGAACCGTCCGAAGTCGACGGCCTGGATCCGCAGGGCCTTCTCCGTCAGGTCGACCTCGATACCGGCCGTCGACGGGTCCGCGATGAGCGCGGCGGCGAGCGCCCGGTCGTCGCTGGAGCGGACCAGGTAGCGGTGCGGCCGGTCCGTCATCAGGCGGCGGATCTTGCGGAAGTCGCCGGAGGCGGCGTGCCGGCCCGCGACGATCACCTCGATGTGCGAGGCCAGCTGCTCGACCTCTTCGAGGATGTGCGAGGAGAACAGGACCGTACGGCCCTCGGCCCCCATCCGCCGCAGCAGCTCCATCAGCTGCATCCGCTGCCGCGGGTCCATCCCGTTGAACGGCTCGTCGAGGAGCAGCACCGAGGGCTCGTGGACCAGCGCGGACGCCATCTTCACGCGCTGGCGCATGCCCTTGCTGTACGTGGAGATCTTGCGGTCCTGCGCGTACTCCATCTGGACCGTGGCCAGGGCCCGCTGCGCCTCCACCCCGCCCAGGCCCTGGAGTTCGGCGTTGGCGACGACGAACTCCTTGCCGGTCAGGAAGTCGTACATCCCTTCCCGCTCCGGGACGATGCCGATCTTCTTGTAGACGCTCTCGTTGCGCCAGATCGGCTGCCCGTCGAGCGTGACCTTCCCCGTCGAGGGGGCGAGGAAGCCGCCCATCATGTTGATGAGCGTGGACTTTCCGGCACCGTTCGGGCCGAGCAGTCCGGTGACACCGGGGCCCACCGTCATGGAGACGTCGTTGACGGCGACCACATTGCCGAACCAGCGGGAGGTGTGGTCGATCTCGATGGTGGTCACAGCCCGACCCTCCGGTAGCGGCGCATCAGGACGGCGTACGAGCCGGCGACGAGCGCGAGAACAACGAACAGGTAGACCACTCCCGTACCGGCCCCCGGGCCTTCCCCTCCGGGGAAGGCGGAGGTGGCGCCGAGGAACGCGGTCTGTACGCCGTCGATCAGCGTGATCGGCGAGAAGAGGCCAAGCCACTCCACGGCCCCGGGCGAACCGGTCTCCCAGGCGATGGCCTGGACCGTCGAGACGGCGCCGTAGGAGATGGTCAGCACCGCGATGACCGCGGCGACGCCGAAGCCCCGGCGCGGGGTCAGGGCGGCCATCACCAGGCCGAGCCCGGCGAACAGCACGGACAGCAGCGCCACCGACACCAGCCCCTGGCCGAACCACTTGGTCTGGTCGGCGAAGTCGAACTTCGCGAGCAGAGAGCCCACATAGAGGATGAGCAGCGGCGCCCCGGTGAGGATGAAGAGCGCGGACGCCGTGGCGGCGAGCTTCGCCAGCACGTAGTCGGCCCGTTCGATCGGCCGCGAGAAGTACAGGGGGACGCTCTTGAAGCGGAGGTCCCTGGAGACCGCCTGTGGGGCCTGTGCGGCGATGAAGAGGCCGATGACCGCCTGCAGATAGATCGCGTACGACGTGTATTTGACGACGAGTTTGGTGGCGTCCGGCGCTGCCATGGAGACGGCCACCAGGATCGCCGCGACCAGGGTCATCACGCCGAACAGCAGCATGGGCAGCACCTTGGACTTGGCGGAACGGCCGAGTCCGAAGGAGCCGCGCAGGGTCTGCGAGTAGAGCGAGCGGCGGGCGTAGGCCCGGCCGAGCCGCCTGCCGTCGTAGGAGCGGTAGCCGATGTTGTGGATCCGGGACGTGTCGCGCCCGGCCGCGGCCTTGGTCTCGGTGCTCATCGCGACCGCTCCCCTTCCTTCTGGTACGGCCCCGGCGTGGCGGCCTGCTGTACGGCACCGGCGGCGGGGGCCGGGACGGTGTGCGCGGCGCCCTGTTCCGTACGGAAGACCTCGGCGATGTGGTGGCGGCGCTGCTCCATGCGGATCAGGCCGAGCCCGAGCCCGGCGACGCTGTCGCGGACCAGGTCGTACGTCTCCTCGCCGGTGGCCTCGACCAGCAGGATGTGGCCCGCGCCCGGCAGCCCTTCCGCGTCGAGCCCGTCCTGGCCGACCAGCGCGACGCCGGCCTTCGTGAGGACCTGGCGCAGGGCGCCGGTGCCGTCGGGGTGGGTGTCGCTGTCGGTCACCTCGACCGCGAGGGTGGTGGTGATCTGCGTGAAGTCGCTGGTGGAGCTGGAGCGCAGGAGGGCTCCGCCGTCGATGACGACGACGTGGTCGCAGGTGCGTTCCAGCTCACCCAGGAGGTGCGAGGTGACCAGGACGGAGATGCCGAAGTCGGTGTGGATGCGGCGGATCAGGCCGAGCATCTCGTCGCGGCCGACCGGGTCGAGGCCGTTGGTCGGCTCGTCGAGGAGGACCAGCTGAGGGTCGTGGACCAGGGCCTGGGCCAGCTTGACCCGCTGCTTCATACCGGTCGAGTAGCCGCCGATGGGGCGGTAGCGCTCCTCGTAGAGGCCGACATGGCGCAGGGTGTCCGCCGTACGCTCACGGGCCGCGGTCGGCGGCAGCCCCGACATGCGGGCCATGTGCACGACGAATTCGGTGGCCGACACATCGGGCGGGAGGCAGTCGTGCTCCGGCATGTACCCCACCCGCTCCCGGATGGCGGCACCGCTGGTCGCCACATCGAGCCCGAGCACCGCGGCCCGGCCTTCGGTGGCGGGGGAGAGACCAAGAAGGATCTTGATCAGCGTGGACTTGCCGGCTCCGTTGGAACCCACCAGACCGGTCACACCTGGTCCGATGTCCAACGTGAGCCGGTCGAGCGCGGTCACCCGGGGGAACCGCTTGCTCAGGGCTTCGGTAGCGATAACGGCAGTCACGGATATGACGGTAGTGGCGCGGGCCACAGGGATCGTCAGCCCTGACGGCTGGATCGGCATCAGACTCCAGACGTACGGCCCCGTAGGGGGACCCCGCGAAGGAGGAGTTCCGGACTCCGGGGGTGGGGGCGAGAACTCTCCGGCCCGGAGTTGTCCACAGGCCCGTGCACACCCCTTGACGTAGCCGCTGGACATTGTCACATTCATCAGTGTCACGTTACGGGCACGTACCGCACACGGCAGGGAACGGACGGTGGCATGACCGGCATGACCTCGGCAGTGCAGAACGAAATCTCCCCGGAGCTGCGGGGGTTCAGGGAAGTGCAGCGCCTCGCCTACGCCTGCGCCGAGGCCGTCGCCGGTCAGCTCAGATCAGGGGTGACCGAGCGCGAGGCGGCCCGGATGCAGCGGGTGTGGCTGCGGGAACGGGGCGTGCGGGACTGGTTCCACCTGCCCTTCGCCTGGTTCGGCGACCGGACGGCGTTCGCCGGGTTCAAGGTGCCGCTCCAGTTCTTCCCGACCGACCGGAAGCTGGAGCCGGGCATGCCGTTCATCCTGGACATGGCTCCGGTCTACCAGGGATATACCGCCGACGTCGGATACTCGGGCTGTCTCGGCCTCAACCCGCTCCACGACAAGCTCCTTGCCGACCTGGAGGCGCACCGCGAGCTGATCCTGCGGGAGGTGCGGGAGCGCCGTTCGCTGCGCGAGATCTATGAGGACGTCGAACGCCTCATGACCGCCCAGGGGTACGCGAACAGGCACCGGGCGTACCCCTTCGGCGTGATCGCGCACAAGGTGGACCGCGTCGCCGAACGGCGGTGGTCCCCCAGTGTGTTCGGGTTCGGCACGCAGTCCCTCAAGGGGCTGGTGAGCGACGCGGTGCACGGCCACCGGGACGGCTGGTCGCCGCTGTGGAGTCCTTACCGCTTCTCCGACCATCCCCCGCAGCCCGGTCTGTGGGCGGTCGAACCCCACCTCGGATTCCGGGGTACGGGCGCGAAGTTCGAGGAGATCCTGGTCGTCACCGACTCCAAGGACCCCGAGCAGAGCGCTTTCTGGCTGGACGACGATCTGCCGCATGTGCGGCGCTGGGCCGAGGAGAAGGTGTCGGCGTGAATCTGCCGGGAGCGCGTGAGCGCCGGGTGCGTACGGGTGGCGTGGAGCTGTGCGTCGCCGAGCTGGGGGACGGGGACCGGCCGACGGTGGTGCTGGTCCATGGGTACCCGGACAGCAAGGAGGTCTGGTCCGAGGTCGCCGTGCGGCTGGCCGAGGAGTGGCATGTCGTGCTCTACGACGTGCGGGGCCACGGCAGGTCGACGGCGCCCAAGCCACTGCGGGGCGGCTTCACGCTGGAGAAGCTGACCGACGACTTCCTCGCGGTGATCGACGCGGTCAGCCCGGACCGGCCGGTCCATGTGGTGGGGCACGACTGGGGCTCCGTGCAGTCCTGGGAGTTCGTCACGGTCGGCCGGACCGAGGGCCGGATCGCTTCCTTCACCTCGATGTCGGGGCCGTCCCTGGACCACTTCGGGCACTGGATCAAGCAGCGGATGACCCGGCCCACCCCGCGCCGGGTCGGTCAACTGCTGGGCCAGGGCGCCAAGTCCTGGTACGTGTACATGCTCCATACGCCGGCGCTTCCGGAGCTGGCCTGGCGCGGGCCCCTCGGCAAGCGGTGGCCCGGGATCCTCCAGCGGCTGGAGAAGGTGCCCGCGGGCGACTACCCGACCGCCTCCCTGCCCGACGACGCCGCCCACGGGGCCTGGCTCTACCGGGACAACGTCCGGGCCCGGCTGGGCAGGCCGCGCGCCGACGCCTACGCCCACGCACCGGTCCAGCTGATCACGCCGACCGGCGACTCCTTCCTCTCCGAGCGGCTCTACGACGACCTGGAGCAGTGGGTCCCCCGTCTGGTGCGCCGGTCGCTGCCGGCCAAGCACTGGGTGCCGCGGACCCGGCCCGACCAGCTGGCCGCGTGGGTCGGGGAGTTCGCCGCCGCCCACGAGACGGGCGGCCAGGAGGGGACGCCGGTCCAGCAGCCGGCGGCGCAGGGGCGGTACGCGGAGCGGTTCGGCGGTCAGCTGGTCCTGGTGACGGGTGCCGCCTCCGGGATCGGGCGGGCCACGGCCTTCGGCTTCGCCGAGGCGGGCGCCCGGGTGGTGGCCGTCGACCTGGACGCGGAGGGGGCCGCCAGGACGGCGGAGCTGGCCCGGCTGGTCGGGGCTCCGGCGGCCTGGGGAGAGGCGGTCGACGTCAGCGACGAGGCGGCGATGGAGAAGCTCGCCGCCAAGGTCGCCGCCGAGTACGGCACCGTCGACGTCCTGGTCAACAACGCGGGGATCGGCCTCTCCGGCTCCTTCCTGGAGACCACGAGCGAGGAGTGGAAGAGGGTCCTCGACGTCAATCTCTGGGGTGTCATCCACGGTTGCCGGATCTTCGGCAAGCAGATGGCCGACCGGGGCCAGGGCGGCCACATCGTCAACACGGCTTCGGCCGCGGCCTTTCAGCCCTCCCGGGCGCTGCCCGCCTACAGCACGTCGAAGGCGGCCGTGCTGATGCTGAGCGAGTGCCTGCGGGCCGAGCTGGCGGAGAAGTCGATCGGGGTCAGTGCCATCTGCCCCGGCATCGTCAACACCAACATCACCGCCACCTCCCGCTTCGCCGGGGCCGACGCGGCGGAGGAGCAGCGGCTGCGGGAGCGGGCCACCCGGCTCTACGGGCGGCGCAACTACCCGCCGGAGAAGGTCGCCGACGCGATCCTTGACGCGGTCGTGCGCAACCGGGCCGTGGTGCCGGTGACCCCCGAGGCTCGCGGTGCCCGGCTGCTCTCCCGGGTCAGCCCCGGTGCGCTGCGACGGCTCGCCCGGCTGAAGCCGCCGCTGTGAGCGGGCGCGCGGCGGGCGCGGGCTCCGGACCGGGGCCCGCGGCGGCGGGGGGCCGGAGCGCCACCGAGTACCGGATCGAGGACCTGGCCCACGCCAGCGGGGCGACGGTGCGCACGATCAGGGCGTACCAGGACCGGGGGCTGCTGCCGACGCCCGAGCGGCGTGGGCGGGCCAATGTGTACGGGGAGGCGCATCTGGCCCGGCTCCTCCAGATCGCGGACCTGCTGGAGCGCGGCTACACCCTGGCCAGCATCAAGGAGTTGCTGGAGGCGTGGGACGCGGGGCGGGGGCTGGGCGGGGTGCTCGGCCTGGTCGCCGAGGTGCACGGGCCCTGGACCGACGAGGAGGCCGACCGGATCACCCGCGAGGAGCTGGACGCGAGGTTCGGCGGCTCGCAGGACGACGAGGCGATCGCCGAGGCGGTGGAGCTCGGGGTGCTGGAGCGCGTGCCGGGCAAGACCGACGAGTTCCTCGTACCGAGCCCGCAAGAGCTGGCGGTGGCGGTCGAGTTGCACGCGGCTGGTGTCCCTCTGCTCGCGATCTCCGGGCATCTCAAGGAACTTCGCGGCCAGGTCGAGCACATAGCCTCCCGTTTCCTGGAGTTCACCACCGAGCACGTCTTCGCCCGCTATCTCGGCCACCGGCCGCCCACCGACTCCGACGCGGCCGAGGCGGCGTCGATGGTGCGCCGACTGCGACCGCTCGCGCAGCAGACGGTGGACGCCGAACTGGCGCGCGCAATGCAGAGGTTCGCCACCCGTCACCTCCATCACCACCTCGGCTCGTCGGAGGACGCCATCGAGGGGAGCGAGACCCGTCCGGTGCTGCTCCCGGCGAGGACAACGCAGGCCGTGCAGGATCTTGTTGGCGCCGACCAGGTGGCGGCCTTCGTCACCGCTGCCGCCGAACGTGAGCTGCAGGCACGTACGTTGGACGCGCTTGCCTCATCTCATGCAATAGCCAACAAAGTTGACGAAAAGGGCTAAATCGTAAGCTCGTTGTCCACAGAACCGTCAAATAGCCTGTGGATAAGTAGAGTTGGCTGTGGATCAAACATGAGTGCGGAGAAAGACGAAAAGAATCCTGTAAGAAATCCGGATGCACCGATGAACGGCCCAGGGGCACTCTGGCGGGATGGACGAACGCCGCACCGTCAAGGTGTCCAAGTACCTCTCAAAGCATCTGCGCCATGAGCCGGGGCGCATCGGCATCACCCTCGACGACAACGGCTGGGTGGGCGTCGAGACGCTGCTGGGCGCGGCGGCCCGGCACGGTTTCGCCATCACCCGCGCCGAGCTCGACCACGTCGTCGCCGCCAACGACAAGCGCCGCTTCACGGTGGACGGCGACCGCATCCGCGCCAACCAGGGCCACACCGTCACCGTGGACCTGGACCTGCCGCCCGCGGAGCCACCGGCGTACCTCTACCACGGCACGGTGGCCCGGGTGCTGGACGCGATCCGGGCCGAGGGCCTGCGCCCCATGGCCCGCCACCACGTCCACCTGTCCCCCGACCGCGAGACGGCCACCCGGGTCGGCGCCCGGCGCGGCCGCCCCCTGGTCCTCACCGTGGACGCGGGCGCCATGCACCGCGCCGGCCATGTGTTCCGGGTCAGCGCCAACGGGGTCTGGCTCGCCGACGCCGTACCGCCGGAGTTCCTGCTGCTCAGGGAGTGAGTCCTCCCGGCCGTCAGGCCAGCTGGGCGGGCGCCTCCGTCGCGATGCGCTCGTAGACGGCCGGATCGATGGCGAAGTCGGAGTCCGGGATCGGGGCGTGGACGGCGATCTCGGTGAAGCCGAGCTCCGCGTGGCGGCCCGCGAAGTCGACGAAGGCGTCCACCGACTGCATCGGGGCGTTGCGGTCGGGCGTGAACCCGGTGAGCAGGATCCGGTCCAGCTCCGAGGCGTCCCGGCCGACCTCCTCGCAGGCGGCGGCGAGCTTCTTGCTCTGCTCCCGGAGGGCCTCCACCGACTGCTCGGGGGTGCCGGTCTCGTACAGCTTCGGGTCGCCGGTGGTGACCCACGCCTGCCCGTACCGGGCGGCCAGCTTCAGACCGCGCGGCCCGGTAGCGGCGACCGCGAAGGGCAGCCGGGGGCGCTGGACGCAGCCCGGGATGTTGCGGGCCTCCACGGCGGAGTAGTGCGTCCCCTGCTGGGTCACCGCGTCCTCGATGAGCAGGCGGTCCAGGAGCGGAACGAACTCGCCGAACCGGTCGGCCCGCTCCCGCGGGGTCCACGCCTCCTGCCCCAGCGCGGTGGCGTCGAACCCGCTGCCCCCGGCGCCGATGCCGAGGGTGATCCGGCCACCGGAGATGTCGTCCAGGGAGATCAGCTCCTTGGCCAGGGTCACGGGGTGGCGGAAGTTCGGCGAGGTGACCAGCGTGCCGAGGCGCAGCCGGCTCGTGGCGGTCGCGGCGGCGGTGAGCGTGGGGAGCGCGCCGAACCACGTCCTGTCACGGAAGGACCGCCAGGAGAGGTGGTCGTACGTGTACGCGGTGTGGAAACCCAGCTCCTCCGCGCGCTGCCAGCGCTCACGGCCCCCTTCGTGCCAGCGGTGGACGGGCAGGATCACAGTGCTCAGGCGCAAGGTCATGCCTCTGAGCCTACGGCCGCCCCCGAGTGGAACGACCTTCCCAGGATCGCTTGGCATATGCCTCAGGAATGTTCCGCAGCTCAGGGGCGCGCCCACTCAAATGTGCGCCCCTCCGCACGCACGTGCACCCCGGTGGGCGAGAATGGCGGGGTGACCTCAGCTACCGATGCGCCTCTGCCTGCCGTGACCCGGCTGATCGCGACCGACCTCGACGGCACCCTGCTGCGTGACGACAAGACGCTCTCCGCGCGCACCGTCGCCGCGCTCGCCGCGGCCGAGGAGGCCGGCATCGAGGTCTTCTTCGTCACCGGCAGGCCGGCCCGCTGGATGGGCGTCGTCAGCGACCATGTGCAGGGCCACGGGCTGGCGATCTGCGCGAACGGCGCCGTGGTCACCGATCTGCGGGCGGACCGCGAGCTGATCACCGTACGGGCGCTGGAGCGCGAGGCCGCCCTGCACGTCGTGCACACCCTGCGCGACGCCGCCCCCGGCACCTCCTTCGCCGTCGAGCTGACCACCGGCATCAACTACGAGCCGTCCTACCCGCCCTTCCATCTGGACCCGGGCGCCACGGTCGCCATCGCGGAGAAGCTGCTGCACGAGGACGTGCCGGGCGACGGCGCCCCCGTGCTCAAACTCCTCGCCCACCACACCGAGATGCCCCCGGACGCCTTCCTCGCCCTGGCCCGTACGGCGGCCGGTGACCGGGCCTCCATCACCCGGTCCAGCCCCTCCGCGCTCCTGGAGGTCAGCGGGCTCGGGGTCTCCAAGGCCAGTACGCTCGCCGCCTGTTGCGACGAGCGCGGCATCTCCGCCGCCGAGGTGGTCGCCTTCGGCGACATGCCGAACGATGTCGAGATGCTCGGCTGGGCCGGTTCCTCGTACGCGATGGGCAACGCCCACCCCGCCGCCCTGGCCGCCGCTTCGGGTCAGACCCTCACCAACGAGGAGGACGGCGTGGCCGTGGTCATCGAGCGGATCCTCGCCACCCGCTGACCACGCGCACCGCCCGGCGCACAGCGCCTCCCCTGAAGCCAGCGGCTCCCCTCCAGCTCACAGCGGCTCCCCTGAAGCTCACAGCGGCGCCTCCCACACCACCGTCGTACCGCCCCCGTCCTCCCCGATGCCCGGGCCGAACCAGCTCGCCCCGCCCAGCGACTCGGCCCGGCGCGCCAGATTGCGCAGACCGCTGCGGCGGCCGCCCTCCGGGATGCCCACCCCGTCGTCGGACACCGTCAGCCGCACCGCGGCCCGGCCGTCCGGCAGCACCGCCGTGGCGTCGACGACCACGTCGATCACCGAGGCTCCGGCGTGCCGGAAGGCGTTGGACAGGGCCTCGCGGAGCGCGGCGACGAGGTTCTTGCCGGTCAGCTCGCCGACGAGCGCGTCCACAGCGCCCAGGAAGCGGTGCGAGGGCTTGAAGCCGAGCGGCACCGCCGCCATGTTGATCTCCCGCAGGACGCGGGTGCGGAGCCCCGAAGGGGCCTCGGCCGGTTCCTGCTGGAGCGCGAAGATGGCCGTACGGATCTCCTGGATGGTCACGTCCAGCTCGTCGACCGCCCGGCCCACCCCGGTCCGCACCTCGGGGACCACCGACCTGCGCTGGGCGCTCTCCAGCATCATCCCGGTGGCGAACAGCCGCTGGATGACGAGGTCGTGGAGGTCGCGGGCGATCCGGTCCCGGTCCTCGTAGACCGCGAGCCGCTCCCGGTCGCGCTGCGCCTCGGCCATCATCAGCGCGAGGGCGGCCTGCGAGGCGAACTGGGTGGCCAGCGTCCGCTCGGCCCGGCTGAACGGGCGCGCCCCCCGCGCCCGGGGAGTGGCCAGGGCGCCGAGCACCCGGCCGCCGCTCTGCAGCGGCAGCAGCATGCTGGGCCCGAACCGGCTGGCCAGCCTGGTGACCATCCGGCTGTCGGTGGCCGAGTCGTCGACGAAGACCGCCTCGCCCGCCAGCAGCTTCGCCACCACCGTGGAGCGGGCCGGGATGATCACCCCGAGCGAGTCCGCGGGCTCGTCGGCGGAGACGGCGACGATCTCCAGACCGCCGTCCTCCGTGGGCAGCAGCACGATCCCGGCCGCCGAATCGGCGAGGTGGCGGGCCTGCTCGGCGACGACGGAGAGCGCGTCGTCGGCGTCCCCGCCCGAGAGGAGGGCGGTGGTCACCGCCACCGAGCCGTCGATCCAGCGCTCCCGCTGGCGGGCCGCCTCGTACAGCCGGGCGTTGCCGATGGCGATCCCGGCCTCGGTGGCGAGCACCCGCACCATGTGCAGGTCGTAGTCGCTGAACTCGCCGCCGCCCAGCTTCTCGGTCAGGTAGAGGTTGCCGAAGACCTCCCCCTGGACCCGGATGGGTACGCCGAGGAAGCTCCGCATCCGGGGATGGCCCGCCGGGAATCCGGCGGACCGGGGATCACTGCTCAGATCCGCCAGCCGTACGGGGTCGGGGTCGTGGATCAGCGCGCCCAGCAGGCCCCGGTGGCCGTCGGGTCTGCGCCCGATCGCCCGGGCCACATCGTCCGGGACCCCGTGGGTGACGAAGTCGGAGAGCCCCTCGCCCGCCTCGTCGACGACGCCGATGGCGGCATACCGGGCATGGGCGAGCTCGGCCGCGGTCGCACAGATGCGGTCCAGGGTGGAGTGCAGCTCCAGCCCCGTGCCGACCGAACGCATCGCCTCCAGGAGCTGCGGGACCCGGGCGGTGAGCTCGGCGGAGAGGCCCTGCAGGCTGCGAGCGGCCTCGGTGGCGGGATCGAGTGAGTCCTGCGGGTCCGGCTGCTCTGCCATGACCTGAGCCTAGTTAGTGGCGATAGGGGAGGAAAGTCGGATTTCTCTCCCCGGTAGCCGTGGAGATCACGTTGGTAGCCGTGGAGATCACGTTTCGGGCCCCACGGGGCTCACACCGCCACCGTCTCCGCCTCCCGCTCCAGCATCCGGCGCAACGGTCCCTCCTCGGCGGCGAGCTCCGCGTACGGGCCGCGCTGCACCACCCGGCCCGCGTCCAGCACCAGCACCTCGTCGACCGCCTCGACCCCGGCCAGCCGGTGGGTGATCAGGACGGTCGTCCGCCCTTCGGTCGCCGCCAGCAGGTCGGCGGTGAGCGCGTCGGCGGTCGCCAGGTCGAGGTGCTCGGCCGGCTCGTCCAGGACCAGGACCGGGAAGTCGGCCAGCAGCGCCCGGGCCAGGGCGAGGCGCTGGCGCTGGCCGCCGGAGAGCCGGGCGCCGTGCTCGCCCACCGGGGTGTCGAGCCCCTCCGGCAGGGAGCGGACCCACTCCAGCAGCCGGGCCCGGGCGAGCGCGTCGTCCAGCTCGGCGTCGGTCGCCCCGGTACGGGCGAGGCGCAGGTTCTCCCGGATGGAGCTGTCGAAGACGTGGGCGTCCTGGGCGCACAGGCCGACGGAGCGCCGTACGGTGTCGCCGTCCAGAGCGTCCGCCCGTACACCGCCGAGGCTGTACGTCCCCGAGGACGCGTCCAGGAAGCGGAGGAGGACCTGTGCGAGCGTCGTCTTGCCGGAGCCGGAGGGGCCGACGACCGCGATCCGGCGGCCGGGCACCAAGGTGAGGTCGAGCGCTGCGAGGGCGTCGCGACCGGCCCCCGGGTAGCGGGCCGACAGACCCCGCACCTCCAGCGGGAACGGCGAGGCGGGCGCATCGGCCGGGGTCACGGGCTCCTGTACGGGGACGGGGGCGTCGAGCACCTCGTACACCCGCTCCGCGCTCCGCAGCACCCGCTGGCGGTACTGCACCGCGAGCGGCATCCCGGTGACGGCCTCGAAGGCGGCGAGCGGGGTGAGCACCACCACCGCGAGCGCGACGCCGGTCAGGCGCCCGTCGTTCACGGCGGGGACGGCGACGGACGCGGCGGCCACCACCGTGAGCCCGCAGACCAGGGCGGAGAGCCCGCCGCCCAGGGCCGTCGCGGTGGCCGCGCGGGAGGCGATCCGGGTCAGCAGGGTGTCGGCTCCCCGCATGTGGGCCTGCCGGGCCGGGAGCGCCCCGGCGACGGTCAGCTCGGCCGTGCCGCCGAGGAGATCGGTGACCCGGATGGCCAGGGCGGCCCGGGCGGGGGCCAGCTGACGCTCCGTACGGCGGGCGACTCCACCGCTGACCAGCGGCACCCCGGCCCCGGCGACCAGCAGCCCGACCGCCAGGATCACGCCCGCCTCGGGCAGCAGCCAGCCGGTGAACCCGGCGGCGGCCACGGAGACCGTGAGCGCGGTCCCGGCGGGCAGCAGCCAGCGCAGCCAGTAGTCCTGGAGCGCGTCCACGTCGGCGACGAGCCGGGAGAGCAGGTCGCCCCGGCGGACCGTGCGCAGCCCGGCGGGCGCGACGCGTTCGAGGCCCCGGTAGACCGCCACCCGGAGTTCGGCGAGCAGCTTGAGCACGGCGTCGTGGGAGACGAGGCGCTCCGCGTACCGGAAGACCGCCCGGCCGATACCGAAGGCGCGCGTCGCGGTGACCGCCATCATCAGGTAGAGCACCGGCGGCTGTTCGGAGGCGCGGGAGATCAGCCAGCCGGAGACGGCCATGAGCCCCACGGCCGACCCCACGGCGAGGCTGCCCAGCAGCAGTGCCAGGGCGAGCTGCCCGCGCTGCGCACCCGCCGTCTGCCGGACCCGCGCAAGGACGGAGCGCGCGTCGGTCTCCCGCAGCACGTCGGTCGCGCCCTCCCGTACGTCCCCGGACTCCAGCAGGTCCGCCGCCTCCAGCACATCCCCGGGGCGCCGCGCGTCCAGCGGCTCACCACCGGCGAGGGGCTGCGGAACGGGCAGTCCGGGCGCGTCTGTCGTGGCGGGCACGGAAGCGTCCACGTCCCGCGGCTCCAGCGTCACCACCCGGTCCGCCACCGCCAGCAGCGCCGGGCGGTGGACGACCAGCAGCACGGTCCGGCCCGCCGCCAGCCTCCGTACGGCCTCGACGATCCCCGCCTCCGTCTCGCCGTCCAGGCTCGCGGTCGGCTCGTCCAGGAGCAGCAGTGGCCGGTCGGCCAGGAACGCGCGGGCCAGGGCGAGGCGCTGGCGCTGACCGGCGGAGAGCCCGGCCCCGTCCTCGCCCAGCAGGGTCCGCTCCCCGTCGGGCAGCTCCCCGACGAAGTCGTACGCCCCCGCGTCCCGCAGTGCCGCCACCACCGCCTCGTCGTCGGCGTCGGGCCGGGCGAGGCGGACGTTCTCCGCGATCGTGCCCGCGAAGAGGTGCGGGCGCTGCGGGACCCAGGCGATCCGGCTCCGCCAGCGCTCCGGGTCCAGCTCCGCGAGGTCCCGGCCGCCGACCCGGACGCGCCCCTCATCGGGTTCGGCGAACCCCAGGACCACGTTCAGCAAGGTGGACTTGCCGACGCCGCTCGGGCCGACCAGGGCGACGGTCTCCCCCGGCTCGACGGTGAGGGACGCGGCGTCCAGCGACGGGTCGGTGCGGCCCTCGTGGCGTACGGTCACGCCCTCCAGCTCCAGGCGCACCGAGTCCGGGACGTCCTCGGTGCCCGCTGCCCGGGGCTCGGTCTCCAGGACCGCGAAGATCTCCTCGGCGGCCGACAGTCCCTCCGCCGCCGCGTGGTACTGCGCCCCGACCTGCCGGATCGGCAGATATGCCTCCGGGGCCAGGATCAGGACCACCAGGCCGGTGTAGAGGTCGAGTTCCCCGTGGACGAGCCGCATGCCGATGGTCACGGCGACCAGGGCGACCGACAGGGTCGCGAGCAGCTCCAGGGCGAACGAGGAGAGGAAGGCGATCCGCAGGGTGCGCAGGGTGGCCCGCCGGTACTGCGTGGTGATGGTGCGGATCGACTCGGCCTGGGCCTTGGCGCGGCCGAAGACCTTGAGCGTCGGCAGCCCGGCGACGACGTCCAGGAAGTGGCCGGAGAGCCGGGAGAGCAGCTGCCACTGCCGGTCCATCCGGGACTGCGTGGCCCAGCCGATCAGAATCATGAAGAGGGGGATGAGGGGCAGCGTGACCACGATGATCGCCGCCGAGACCCAGTCCTCGGTGACGATCCGGGCCAGCACCGCCACCGGCACGACGACCGCGAGCCCGAGCTGCGGCAGATAGCGCGCGAAGTAGTCGTCGAGCGCGTCGACCCCGCGGGTCGCCAGCGCCACCAGGGAGCCGGTGCGCTGCCCGCTCAGCCAGCCGGGGCCCAGGAGCGCGGCCCGCTCCAGGAGCCGGCCGCGCAGCTCGGACTTGACCGCCGCACTCGCCCGGTGGGCCGCCAGCTCGGTGAGCCAGGCGACCAGGGCGCGGCCGACGGCGACCGCCGCGAGCAGGAGCAGCGGGGTACGCAGCTCGGTGACCGTGAGCCCGTCCTCGAACCCGCCCACCACGATCTCCGCGATGAGCATCGCCTGGGCGATCACCAGCGCGGCGCCGACCAGGCCGAGACCCACCACGGCCGCCAGGAAGAAGCGGGTGGCCCGGGCGTACCGCAGCAGACGCGGATCG
Organism: Streptomyces cyaneofuscatus; assembly: GCF_033109485.1. NCBI lineage: Bacteria > Bacillati > Actinomycetota > Actinomycetes > Kitasatosporales > Streptomycetaceae > Streptomyces > Streptomyces cyaneofuscatus. Next base: position 4,000,987 of record NZ_CP137002.1, read on the forward strand.
ATCGGTTTCACGTGAAACATCCCCCAGCAGCGGGATCGTCGGGATCAGCAGGGTCAACCAGGCGCGCTGGGCCGTGTTTCACGTGAAACACGGCCCGTCGGGGCCGGTGCGGATCAGTGCGCATCCGCGATGTGCTGGGTGCCGATCCGCTTGCGGAACACCCAGTACGTCCAGCTCTGGTACAGCAGCACCATCGGTGTGGCGATGCCGGCGCACCAGGTCATGATCTTCAGCGTGTACGGCGTGGACGAGGCGTTGGTGACCGTGAGGCTCCACGCCTCGTTCAGCGAGGACGGCATGACGTTCGGGAAGAGCGTCAGGAACAGCATCCCCACCGCCGCCACGATCGTCAGCCCCGAGAACGCGAAGGACCAGCCCTCGCGCCCCTTGGCGATGGCGCCGATCGCCGCCACCAGCGCCACCACCGCCACGATCAGCGCCGCCAGGCTCCAGCGGTCACCGCTCGCGGCCTGGGTCCAGAGCAGGAAGCCCAGCGCGAGCACGGCCGTGGCCAGCCCCAGCTTCAGGGCCAGCGAGCGCGCCCGGACCCGGATGTCCCCGGCCGTCTTGAGCGCGGCGAACACCGCACCGTGGAAGGTGAAGAGGAAGAGCGTGACGAGCCCGCCGAGGATCGCGTACGGGTTCAGCAGGTCGAAGAAGGTGCCGACGTACTCCATGTCGGCGTCGATCTTCACCCCGCGCACGATGTTCCCGAACGCCACGCCCCACAGGATCGCGGGGATCAGCGAGGTCCAGAAGATCGCGTTCTCCCAGTTGGTCTGCCACCGCTCCCCGGTCCGCTTGGCGCGGTACTCGAAGGCGACCCCGCGCACGATCAGACAGAGCAGGATGATCAGCAGCGGCAGGTAGAAGCCGGAGAACAGGGTGGCGTACCACTCGGGGAAGGCCGCGAAGGTCGCGCCGCCCGCGCTGAGCAGCCAGACCTCGTTGCCGTCCCAGACGGGCCCGATCGTGTTGATGAGGACCCGCCGCTCCTTGCGGTCGCGGGCGAGCAGCTTGGTGAGGACCCCGATGCCGAAGTCGAATCCCTCCAGGAAGAAGTAGCCGATCCAGAGGACGGCGATGAGCACGAACCAGATGTCGTGGAGTTCCATCTCTCAGCTCCTGTGCTCTCAGTACGAGAAGGCCATGGGCCGGTCGGCGTCTTCGTCGTCGTGGCCGTTGATCCGGGTGGGCGGGTTGAGGTCGGACTCGGTGAGCTCCGGCGGCCCGGCCTTGATGTACTTCACGAGCAGCTTGACCTCGATGACCGCGAGCACGGCGTAGAGGAGGGTGAAGAAGATCATCGAGGTGAGGATCTCGCCCTGCGATACGCCGGGGGAGACCCCGTCGCGGGTCTGGAGGACCCCGTAGACCACCCAGGGCTGGCGGCCCATCTCGGTGAAGATCCAGCCCCAGGAGTTGGCGATGAGCGGGAAGAGCAGGGTCCAGAGCGCGGTGAGCCAGTAGAGCTTGGCGAACTTCGGGCTGAGCGCCTTGTTCCGGAAGAGGACCAGGTTCGGCACCTCGTCCTCGCCGGTCCGCAGCGCCGGTGGCAGCAGGAACTTCCGCCGGGTCAGCCAGAGCCCCAGCAGGCCGAGGCCGAAGGAGGCCATCCCGAAGCCGATCATCCAGCGGAAGCTCCAGAACGCGACCGGGATGTTGGGCCGGTAGTCGCCGGGGCCGTACTTCTCCTCCAGCGTCTTGTTGATGTCGTTGATGCCCGGGACGTAGGAGTTCGGGTCGTTGTCGGCGAGGAAGGAGAGCACCCCGGGGAGCGAGATCTCGACGGAGTTGTGGCCCTCGCTGACATCCCCGTACGCGAAGATCGAGAAGGGCGCGCGTTCCTGGCCGTCCCAGAGCGCCTCGGCGGCGGCCATCTTCATCGGCTGCTGGCGGAACATCACCTTGGCCAGCTGGTCGCCGCTGACGGCGGTGAGCAGTCCGGCGATGACGACCGTGACCAGACCCAGCCGCAGCGAGGTCCGCATCACCGGGATGTGCTTCTTGCGCGCCAGGTGGAAGGCGGCGATCCCGACCATGAAGGCCCCGCCGACCAGGAAGGCGGCCGTGATCGTGTGGAAGAACTGCGTCACCGCGGTGTCCTGGGTGAGCACCTTCCAGAAGTCGGTGAGCTCGGCGCGGCCGCGCTCCTCGTTGATGCGGTAGCCGACCGGGTGCTGCATCCAGGAGTTGGCCGCCAGGATGAAGTAGGCGGAGAGGATCGTGCCGAGCGAGACCATCCACATGCAGGCGAGGTGGATCTTCTTCGGCAGCCGGTCCCAGCCGAAGATCCACAGCCCGATGAAGGTGGACTCGAAGAAGAAGGCGATCAGCGCCTCGAAGGCGAGCGGAGCGCCGAAGACGTCACCGACGAAGCGCGAGTAGTCGGACCAGTTCATGCCGAACTGGAACTCCTGGACGATGCCCGTCACGACGCCCATGGCGATGTTGATCAGGAACAGCTTGCCCCAGAACTTGGTCGCCCTGAGGTACTTCTCGTTGTCCGTCCGCACCCAGGCGGTCTGCAGGCCGGCGGTGAGCGCGGCGAGCGAGATCGTCAGCGGAACGAAGAGGAAGTGGTAGACGGTGGTGATGCCGAACTGCCAACGCGCCAGGGTCTCCGGCGCCAGAGCGAGGTCCACGTCGTCTTTCTCCTTACGTCGCCGTGGTGACACCACGTCGCCGTGGCCACACCGGGCACTCTGCCCCTTTAATCCCACCGATCGCGGGAGGAATGGGGGCACGCTTGTGAACGCGTTCACATTCACAAGCAATTATGGCGCACACACTTTCGGGCCGTTCGCCGGGGGTACCCCTTTCGGCCGGAGACGCCCCCGGGCCGTACGCGAGAGGCCCGTGACGTACGCAGAAGGCCCCGGACCTCGTCGATCGAGGTCCGGGGCCACCGGTCGTACAGGCGGCGGAGCGCCGGGCCGCTACAGCTCCGCGCGGAACGCCTCCGCCGCCTTCAGGAAGAGGTCGTTGCCCTCGCTCTCCCCGATCGAGACCCGTACGCCCTCACCCTTGAACGGACGCACCACCACACCGGCCCGCTCACAGGCGGCGGCGAAGTCGAGGGTCCGCTCGCCCAGGCGCAGCCAGACGAAGTTGGCGTGCGACTCCGGAACGGTCCAGCCCTGCCGCACCAGCTCCTCGCTCACCCGGCTCCGCTCGGAGACCAGCGAACCGACCCGGCCCAGCAGCTCGTCCTCGGCGCGCAGCGAGGCGACCGCCGCGTCCTGGGCGAGCTGGCTGACGCCGAAGGGGACGGCGGTCTTGCGCAGCGCCGCGGCCACCGGCTCATGGGCGACGGCGAACCCGACCCGCAGCCCCGCCAGGCCGTACGCCTTCGAGAAGGTCCGCAGCACCGCCACATTGGGCCGGTCCCGGTAGATCTCGATGCCGTCGGGCACATCGGCGTCGCGGATGAACTCCTTGTACGCCTCGTCGAGCACCACCAGCACATCGCTCGGCACCCGGTCCAGGAACCGCTCCAGCTCGGCCCGGCGCACCACGGTCCCGGTGGGGTTGTTCGGGTTGCAGACGAAGATCAGCCGGGTCCGGTCGGTGATCGCCGCGGCCATGGCGTCGAGGTCGTGCACCTCGCCGCTGGTCAGCGGGACCTTCACCGAGGTCGCGCCGCTCACCTGCGTGATGATCGGGTACGCCTCGAAGGACCGCCAGGCGTAGATGACCTCGTCGCCCGGGCCCGAGGTGGCCTGGAGCAGCTGCTGGGCCACGCCGACCGATCCGGTGCCGGTGGCGAGGTGCGAGAGCGGCACACCGAAGCGGTCGGACAGCTCGTTCATCAGCCCGGTGCACGCCATGTCCGGGTAGCGGTTGAAGCTGCCCGCCGCGGCGAGCGCGGACTCCAGGACCCCCGGCAGCGGCGGGTAGGGGTTCTCGTTGGAGGACAGCTTGTACGCGACCGGTCCGTCGGCCGCCGCAGGCTTGCCCGGCACATAGGCGGGAACGCCGTCCAGCTCGGCGCGCAGCTTGGGGCTCGTCTCGCTCACCGCAGGTCCTCCTCGACCGTCGTACACATCCATACCGTCGTACACATCAATACTGCTCACCTTATGAGGATTGGGCGCCGCTGCGAATGGCCCGGGCGCGGAATCTCCCGCAGTGCCGGGAATGGTCCGCACGAGGGGCCTCCTCAGGGGGGAGCGTTTCCGGTTCCGGCGCGCGCCCGTGTCTCACGCCGTGGCGCGCGTCCCCCGAAGTGGTGAGTTGAGACCTCTTCGAGACATCGACCATTCAGCAGGCCGCCAGCCGCCAACACCTGACACACTGAAGCCAGAGCCTCCAACAGCCTTTCTTTGCAAGGCGCTTGATGCTTAATGATCATGCAGAAACGTGCCTGTCAATGGGTGCATATGCGACCGGACCGACCGCCCCCCGGAGCCCTACTATCGGCTCGCCATGACAGCAGCAGGGAAGCACCAGGTGAGCCGGACGGAGACCCCCCGGCGCAGCGGCCGGCCAGGACGGGCGGGGATCCGTGATGTGGCCGCCGCGGCCGGAGTCTCGATCACGACCGTCTCCGACGCGCTCAACGGCAAGGGCAGGCTCCCGGACGCCACCCGCAGCCATGTCCGCGAGGTCGCAGAGCGCTTGGGCTACCGCCCCTCCGCAGCGGCCCGAACCCTCCGTACGGGCAAGTCGGGGCTGATCGGCCTGACCGTGACCACGTACGGGGATGAACCTTTCACCTTCACCGAATTCGCGTACTTCGCGGAGATGGCGAGAGCCGCGACCTCGGCGGCGCTCGCCCGGGGCTACGCCCTGGTCATCCTCCCCGCCACCTCCCGGCACGACGTCTGGTCGAACGTCGCGCTCGACGGGACCGTCGTCATCGACCCCTCCGACCAGGACCCGGTCGTCACCGAACTCGTCCGCCAGGGACTGCCTGTCGTCTCGGACGGCCGCCCGGCCGGGACGCTCCCCGTCACCGCCTGGGTCGACAACGACCACCGGGCCGCCGTGCTCGACCTCCTTGACCACCTCGCCGCCGCCGGAGCCCGCCGCATCGGCCTGCTGACCGGCACCACCACCGACACGTACACCCGGCTCTCCACCACCGCCTACCTCCACTGGTGCGAGCGGGTCGGCCAGGATCCCGTCTACGAGTCCTACCCGGCGCACGACCCCTGCGCGGGCGCGGTCGCCGCCGACCGGCTGCTCGCCCGCCCGGACCGCCCCGACGCGGTCTACGGGCTCTTCGACCCCAACGGGACCGATCTCCTCGCCGCTGCCCGCCGCTACGGCCTGCGGGTCCCCGAGGACCTGCTGCTGGTCTGCTGCAGCGAGTCCACCGTGTACGCGGCCACCGAACCGCCCATCACGACGCTCTCTCTGAAGCCCCGCCGCATCGGCACGGCCGTCGTCCAGCTCCTCATCGACGCCATCGAAGGCGTGGAGCACGACGGGCCGGTGGAGCAGGTGATACCGACGGAGCTCATCGTCCGGACCTCCTCGCAACGCCGTCCGCCGCGCACCACGGTCAGCGCGCCACGCTCCCCGAGCAGGGACTGATCGTCTCTTGAGCAGGGACCGATCGTCTCTTTTCGGACCAATCGGCCGGTGAACTGTACGTGCGCCCGGATTCACCACCCCTGGTGCGTCACACAGATCGATCCGCATTCCTATGATGGGCGCACGACACCGCGGACCACCTCTACCAGGCAGGGCCCGTCAGGTGTACGGCGGCGCGACGGTGGTGGAGGGGTCGATGACTCAGGGGGCCGGTCAGGAACCCGTGGTGCGGACGGCGACGTTGCGTGACTTCAGAGTTCCGCCGTACGCACAGACGCCCGTACCACCGCAGGCGCCCGGCGCGGCACCGCACCCGCCCGTGCTCCCGCACGCGCCGGCGCCGCCCGCCCCGGTCCCACACGCCTCCGTGCCCCCGCACGCTCCGGCGCCGCCCCACCCGCCGCACCCCGGCAACGCGAACGTCGGCGACGAGCCCCCGGAGGGGTACACCCCCACCGAGCGCGACCTCCCCGTCATCAACCGCGGCGACACCGTAAAGATGGAGACCGTCCCCGAACCCCGCCCCGTCAACGGGGAAGGGCGCGGCCCGCTCTTCGTCGTTGGCGACGTCCACGGCTACCTGGACGAGCTGGTGGCCGCCCTCGCCGCCCAGGGCCTCATCGACGCCGACGGCAACTGGGCCGCGGGCAACGCCCGGCTCTGGTTCCTGGGCGACTTCACCGACCGCGGCCCCGACGGCATCGGGGTCATCGACCTCGTCATGCGGCTCTCCGCTGAGGCGGCCGCCGCGGGCGGCTACTGCAAGGCCCTGATGGGCAATCACGAGCTGCTGCTCATCGGCGCCAAGCGGTTCTCCGACACCCCCGTCAACTCCGGTGCGGGCACCGCCACCTTCCAGGCCGCCTGGCTGCTCAACGGCGGCCAGAAGAGCGACATGGACCGCCTCCAGGACGTCCACCTCCAGTGGATGTCCCGGCTCGACGCGGTCGTCGAGGAGGACGGGCATCTGCTGATGCACTCCGACACGACGGCCTACCTCGACTACGGCTCCACCATCGAGGACGTCAACGACACCATCACCGCCATTCTCACGCGCAACGACGCCGACGAGTGCTGGGACCTCTTCCGCAAGCTCACCAAGCGCTTCGCCTTCCGCGACGAGGGCGGCGCCGAAGCGGTGCGCGAGCTGCTGACGACGTACGGCGGACAGCGCGTCGTCCATGGTCACAGCCCGATTCCGTACCTCCTGGGCGAGGTCGGCACCGAGGACGGCGAGGACGGTTCGGGGCCGGTGGTGAACGGCCCGCACGTGTACGCCGAGGGGCTCGCCATCGCCATGGATGGCGGAGTGACCATGGCCGGAAAGCTTCTGGTCGTCCAACTCCCCCTGCATGACTGACCTTCGGCGGGGAAGACGCTTCTGGATCGGACCGCACCGATCATCGGGCCTATTTCCGGAAACACCCTGTCACCACGCGCCGTGAGCGCTCTACCATCGGCTCATCAGTGGCAGGCTCTCCTCCGTTTCCGCCCGATCGCCCGGTCAACGCGGGCCGCCGGGCCCGACGGAGCATCGGGGGATGCAGATGACAAGCGCTCCGCACCTGCAGGCCGAGGACGGTCCCGAGTACGCCCGGATACTGGGCGACGCACTGCGTCACGCCCATGAACGCCCGGACCTGGAAGGCGTCGGCGACCGGCTCAACACCGAACAGCTGCGCACGATGGCGCTCAACGCCACAGGGCTGATCACCGCGGCCGCGGCCACCGAGTACGAGCACTACGTGAAGGCCCGCGCCGAGCTGCGCGCGGCGAGCGCGACCGTACCGGAGGGCGAGAGTTACGGGGACACGTCGTCGGCTACCGGGCCCGGCGCCGGCGTAGGAGCGGTCCTCACGGTCCTGACGCCGCTCCTGGCGGGCACCGCCGCCGTGATCTTCCTGCTCGTCGGCTATCTGATGCGTGCGGTCAGCCCGTCCGTCGGCTTCGGGACCACCATGATCGCGGCCGGGTGGTTCTTCGCGGCCGTCGCCGCCGCGGCCATCCTGGTCGCCGCCGTGGGGCTGCTCGTCACCGCCCTGCGCAACGGCTCGACCTCCCTGGCCGCCCAGGACGAGGAGGACGAGCTTCCGGAGGAGGTCGCCCGGGCCAGGGAGGCCTGGCGCCACGCCCTGCTGGAGCGCGGCATCCTGCCGTTCCTGCGGGACGCCCTGGCCGACCCGACCGCGGGCCCCGCCGCCCGGACCCCGCACCGCTCACCGAACCGGATCCCGAAGGTCGGCTACAGCAGGCCGGACTTCTCCGGCCCCGAGGAGGGCCCGTCGGCCGGACCCCGCCCGACGTTCACGAGCCCCGACTTCACCAGCCCGGACTTCGGCGGCCCGGACCACCGGCCGGAATAGTGCCCCAGGCTTCCGAAAACGCCACAGGCCGGGGCGGCGAATGCCGCGCCCGGCCTGTGCGGTGCTCCGGCCCTGCCGGAGCGGTGGATCAGCCCACCTGCGGGGCGAGCTTCGGGTTGGTGCCGTACTGGTTCGGCTCCTGCTTGCCCTCGGAGGCGAGGAAGACGATCAGGATGATGAAGCCGACCAGCGGGATCAGCCCGATCAGCAGCCACCAGCCGGAGCGGCTGGTGTCGTGCAGGCGGCGCACACCGACGGCGAGCGTCGGGATGAGGATCGCGACGGCGTAGATGTAGGAGAGGAAGTCCGCGCCGATCAGACCGCCGATGATCGACAGCACCAGGCTGATGACGAAGCTGATGAGCGTGAACATCCAGTACTCCTTGCGGCGCGCGCGCCCGCTGAAGCCTGCGTAGTTCTTGAGTACTGCCAGGTACCAGTCCATGGTGTTTCCCTCCCCGAGGCCCCCGTGCGAGGGCCGCCAAAATTCAGCCAAGCAAGCCGGAAAGTAAGCCACAGATAAGGAACAGGTCAAGCCCAGTTGACGCAGCTGCGAAACGTACATCCACCTGCCACACGACTGTGTCCATACTGTCGCCTGACAAGCGGCTGAACCGTGCCGAAGGTGATCAATCCGGCAAGAGCGGCGTAGGGCAAGGATCCTGGCGGTGCGTTGATCGTGACGCGGCACCGCGCGGTACGGCTCCACGTCGGCTCGGCACGAACACCTTTTGGCATCAGGCCGGTTGCACGATTAGCGTCGGCCCCTCATCGACATCTGTCCGGGGGACGCATGCAAGCGCGCAGAACACGGCTGATGGCGACAGCCGTGGGAGCCGTCATAGGGCTGTTCCTCGCTTCGGGCTGTGCCCCGGCGCAGGCCCAGAAGTCCGCCACCGAGGCCCCGACTGCCACCGAAGCACCGTCCGCCGCCCCTCCGGCCAAGGCTTCGGTGGCGCCGCTGACGGTGGCCCAGCTCAAGAGCCTCGCCCTCAAGATCGGGGAGGTTCCGCAGGCGCGCGAGCCCCTCAATGCGCGGGAACCCCTGCCGGAGGGAAGCGGGCGGTCCTTCCCTCCCGTATCCGTACCCGCCTGCCAGACCCTCATCGGTGTCCGTAGCGGCGAGGCGTCATTCGCTCGTGTCTTCCAGCACTTCAACTGGAAGAAGAACATCATGGGCGGCGGCTCGACCCTCGCCTCCTACGAGGACGGCCAGGCCGAACGGCGCTTCGCGGAACTCAAGCGCTCCCTCGCCACCTGTCGGCACTACGAGGGAGAGGGCTTCGTCGGCCCCTACAGCGCGACCGTGACGACGGAGGCACCACCGGAGTTCGGTGAAGAGGCGGTGTCCTTCCGCGAGATCATCCCCATGGGCCCGGAGAACGGCGGCGACCGCAACGAGCAGTTCGTCGTGGTCCGCACGGGGAACACCATCGCCACGTTCACCGAGCTCAGCATCGGCAAGGACTTGTTCTTCCCCCCGGAGCTGATCACCCGGCAGGTGGAACGGCTGCGGAACGCTCAACCATCCTGATCACAGACACCTACGCCCGGCCGGCCCCCGTGGGCGCCGACCGGGCGTAGGTGGCAGGTCAGTCGGCGATCGGCAGGTAGACCCGGTTGCCGGCCGCCGCGAACTCCTTCGACTTCTCGGCCATGCCCTCCTCGATCTCCTCCTGCGAACCGCCGTGCTGACGCCGGATGTCCTGGGAGATCTTCATCGAGCAGAACTTCGGCCCGCACATGGAGCAGAAGTGCGCCGTCTTCGCCGGTTCGGCGGGCAGCGTCTCGTCGTGGAACTCCCGGGCCGTGTCCGGGTCGAGGGCCAGATTGAACTGGTCCTCCCACCGGAACTCGAACCGTGCGTCGGAGAGCGCGTCGTCCCACTCCTGCGCGCCCGGGTGCCCCTTGGCGAGGTCGGCCGCGTGGGCGGCGATCTTGTAGGTGATCACGCCCGTCTTCACGTCGTCCCGGTTGGGCAGCCCCAGGTGCTCCTTGGGCGTGACGTAGCAGAGCATCGCCGTTCCCCACCAGGCGATCATCGCGGCGCCGATGCCCGAGGTGATGTGGTCGTAGGCGGGCGCGACATCCGTGGTCAGCGGGCCGAGCGTGTAGAACGGCGCCTCCTCGCAGATCTCCTGCTGGAGGTCGATGTTCTCCTTGATCTTGTGCATCGGGACGTGCCCGGGGCCCTCGATCATCGTCTGGACGCCGAACCGCTTGGCGATCGTGTTCAGCTCGCCCAGCGTGCGCAGCTCGGCGAACTGCGCCTCGTCGTTGGCGTCCGCGATCGACCCGGGGCGCAGCCCGTCACCGAGGGAGTAGGTGACGTCGTACGTCGCGAGGATCTCGCAGAGCTCCTCGAAATGCTCGTAGAGGAACGACTCCTTGTGGTGCGCCAGGCACCAAGCCGCCATGATCGAGCCGCCGCGCGAGACGATGCCGGTCTTACGGCGGGCCGTCAGCGGGACGTACGGCAGGCGCACTCCGGCGTGCACCGTCATGTAGTCCACGCCCTGCTCGGCCTGTTCGATCACGGTGTCCTTGTAGATCTCCCACGTCAGCTCCTCGGCTCGGCCGTCCACCTTCTCCAACGCCTGGTAGAGCGGCACCGTTCCGATCGGTACGGGGGAGTTGCGCAGCACCCACTCGCGGGTGGTGTGGATGTTGCGGCCGGTGGACAGGTCCATGACCGTGTCGGCGCCCCACTTGGTCGCCCAGGTCATCTTGTCCACCTCCTCCTCGATGGAGGAGGTGACGGCCGAGTTGCCGATGTTGGCGTTGACCTTCACCAGGAACCGCTTGCCGATGATCATCGGCTCGATCTCCGGGTGGTTGACGTTGGCCGGCAGCACCGCCCGGCCCGCCGCGATCTCCTCGCGTACGACCTCGGCCTCGACGTTCTCCCGGATCGCGACGTACTCCATCTCCGGCGTGATCTCCCCGCGCCGGGCGTACGCGAGCTGGGTGACGGGCCGTCCGTCGCGGCTGCGGCGCGGCTGGCGCGGGCGGCCGGGGAAGACCGCGTCCAGGTTGCGCAGCCCGCCGCGCGGCGAGGTGTGCTTGAGCCCGTCGTCCTCGGGGCGGACCGGGCGGCCCGCGTACTCCTCGGTGTCGCCGCGGGCGATGATCCAGTTCTCCCGCAGGGGCGCGAGGCCCCGCCGGACGTCGGTGTCGATCCCGGGATCGGTGTACGGCCCCGACGTGTCGTACAGCGTCACGTCCTTGCCGTTGGTGAGGTGCACCTGTCGGACCGGCACCCGGAGGTCCGGGCGCGAGCCCTGGACGTACCCCTTGTGCCAGCCGATGGACTTCCCGGCCTCGTCGTTCGGAACCGTGCCGTCCGGCGTTCCGTCGTTCCGTTTCGAGGCAGGCGTGCGTGCGTCCGCTGTGGTCATGAGACCTACTCCCTACGCCGGCATTACCCGGTAACAGGTTCGGCGGTCGGCGCAGCGTGTCCCGTACGGATGTACGGCGGTCAGCGCCCTCTCAGCCCGGTGCTCCGAGCTCCCGCGTGTGCAAAGGTGCCTCCACGCTAGCGTCCTTTCCGGCGAGCTGACCAGAGGGCCCTCCTGTTCTTGCGATGATCGCCCCGTGACCTCCCCCCAAAGCGACCCCGCGCCCCAGCCGCCTCAGCCGCCCCAGGGCCATGTGCACGGCCACACGCACAGCCACGGACCCGCCGCTCCCGTCTCCAAGCATCTGCGCAAGGTCATCGCCGCTGTGGTGATCCCCTTCGCCACGGCGGTCGTCGTCGGCCTGATCGCGTTCTGGCCCGGCGGCGTCCCCGACCACGAGCGCACCGGCGTCGGATTCGACCGGCAGACCCAGGACGGCAAGGTCGTCCAGGTCGTCAAGGTCGACTGCGCCGACGTCAACGCCGCGCAGGTCCCCCCGACCGGTGACACCTCCACCCCTTCGGGCCGGGAGGCCGTCAACGAGCAGGAGGGGGAGTGCGCGAAGGCGACCGTCGAGGTGACCAGTGGCGACGACAAGGGCCGTAAGTTCGTCGAGGTGGTCCAGCCCGACGCGCCCCGCCAACTGCGCGAGGGCCAGGGCGTGGTCGTGGCGTACGCCCCCGACGCGCCCCGCGACCTCCAGTACAGCGTCACCGATGTGAACCGGAAGATCCCGATGACGCTGCTGGCCGCGATCTTCGCGCTGGCGGTGATCGCGGTGGGCCGGATGCGCGGGGTGATGGCGCTGGTGGCGCTGGCCGTCTCGTTCGCCGTACTGACCCTGTTCATCCTGCCGGCGATCCTGCAGGGCTCGAATCCGCTGGTGGTGGCGGTGATCGGGGCCAGCGCCATCATGCTGGCGGCGCTCTACATGTGCCACGGGGTGACGGCCCGGACGTCGGTCGCGGTCGTCGGCACGCTGATCTCGCTGCTGCTGATCGGGCTGCTCGGCTCCCTGTTCATCGGCTGGGCGGACCTGAGCGGCAACACCGACGACAACACCGGCCTCATCCACGGCCTCTACCCGGACATCGACATGAGCGGTCTGCTGCTGGCCGGTGTCATCATCGGATCGCTCGGGGTGCTCGACGATGTGACGGTCACCCAGACCTCCGCCGTCTGGGAACTGCACCAGGCGGACCCGCAGATGGGTTGGCGCGGGCTGTACCGGGCAGGTATCCGGATCGGACGGGACCACATCGCCTCGGTCGTGAACACCCTGGTGCTGGCGTACGCGGGCGCGGCGCTGCCCCTGCTGCTGCTCTTCTCCATCGCCCAGTCCAGTGTGGGGACGGTGGCCAACAGCGAGCTGGTCGCCGAGGAGATCGTCCGGACGCTGGTCGGTTCGATCGGTCTGGTCGCCTCGGTGCCGGTGACGACGGTGCTCGCCGCACTGGTGGTCTCCGCGGACCGCCCGGGCGCCTCCACCTCCTCGTCCACGGCCGCCGCCCCCGCACGGACGGGCAGGGGCCGCCGCCGTAAGGCGTGAAGGGCGCGAGGCCAGGAGGTGCGTGGCGCTCAGCCCGCGTTCTGCTCCTCGGCGAGGATGCGGCCGAGCGCCTCCTCCAGGTTCCCGTCGAAGTCACCCAGCGTGTGCTCCTGACCGAGGGGCACCAGCTTGTCGGTTCTGTCGAGGAAGGCGACGAGCGGTGCCGTACCGGCCCGGAACAGCGCGCGGTCCGCGCCGACCTGGAGGCGGATGTGTACATCGCACAGACCCTCGGGTTCGGTCGGCCCGATGTGCACATCGCCGTCGCCGCTCGGGCTGTTGAGCCCGTCCAGCAGCAGCTCGCGGCCGAATGCCCAGGTCACAGGGGCATCGCCGGGCAGATGGAACGTCATCCGGATGGCATAGGGATCAGCCACCTCGTACCGGAGCTCCACCGGAATACGGAACGAGAGCTCCTCGGAGACGAGGAAGCTCATCATGACCTCTGCTTGAACCGACTCGCGCATCGTTCAACCCCGCAGTAGATGAAACTGGCCAGGAATGATCCCCTATGGCCCTATTGACGCCATCGTGGTGCACGCGATAGCAGATCACAAGGAGTGATTTTTCAGATACTGATAGAGAACACGAACGAACGCAAGAGGCTCGCCACTTCGCCACGTAGCTGTTCGACTGCGGGCAGCAACCGTTCTTCCCGATCCAGGGGTACGGAAATGGCCATCGCCGCAATGGTGGCACCGGCTGTGACGGGAATGGCGGCGCAGACGGTCCCCAGTGCGTACTCCTGGCGTTCGATGACCGGTTCACCCCGACGCAACGTTCGCAGCCGCTCCAGAAGTGCCGCGCGATCTCGCACTGAGTAACGAGTAAGGGGCCGTACGGGGTGCCGGTCGAGGTGATCCTCGCGGTCCTTCTCGTCGAGCTGGCCGAGAAGGCACTGCCCGATCGCGTGCGCGTGGCCGGTCTCCCGGAAGGAGGCCCACTCGTCGACCGCCGGGGCCTCAGGGGCGTCCGCGACCGCGATGAGCTCGATCTCGCCGTCGCGGTAGACGGCGCAGTACACCGGGACCCCGAGGGCGTCCCGCCAGTGCGCGAGGGAGTCGGCGATGGAAGCGGGGCGGTGTCTCGCGGCCCGGGCAGTGGTGAGGTTCTCGGCGGCCGCCCCGAAGAGGAAGACACCGTTCTCGCGGCGGAGATAGCCCTCATGGGTGAGGGTGCGCAGCAGGTGGTACGCGGTCGGCAGCGGAAGGCCGGCCTCCCGTGCGAGTTGCTTGGCGGGCGCCCCGTCCCGATGGGTGCCCACAGCCTCCAGCAGCCTCAACGCCCGCTGAACCGAACCGATCAACGTCGGGACAGTGGTGCTCGATGCCGTGGTCAAAGGTCACCCCCAGGCATGGTGACGGGCCGTCAGCCCTCCCGTGGAGGCCGCCCCCACGGGCCCGCCGCACCCACGACCGGACGGTCGTTCACACCACTGGTCACTCGGTCGGGTCGGTGACAGAAGGTCACATTCCATATGGCGGCAGCGTTGTCACTGTATCGGCCGCCTCCGGCGGGAGGGAGTTTTCCTCCTGGACTTAGCTCAGCTGGGCTAATCCGCAGGCCTGTGCGTACCCCCGGCCCCGCACCGGCCCGCGGCGGCCTTCCTACCAGTCACCCCGTGAGGACGACGAGGACGACGAGGACGTGAACTTGCGTACGACGAAGATCAGACCGCCGACCAGGACGACGAAGACCAGCACCTTGAAGAGCAGGCTGATCACAAAGCTGAGCACGCTGGCGATCAGTCCGCCGAACACGACGATCGCGATGACGGGCACCGCGATCCACTTCACCCACCAGGGCATTCCCGCGACTATCTCCCGCACGGCCATCGCCATCTACCTCGTCTCTCTGGGTTCCTGCCTCGATGCTAAAGGCGCGGGGGACCCCGGCGGGGGCCTCGCAGCCCTTGAAGACCCCTGATCGAACCCTTAGGGAACCCGGGGCCCCGGCGACCTCCGTCGGGAGGCCTCAGCCCTCCGGCGGCGAGAAGACGACCATCACCCGCAGGTTCTCGGTGATGTGGTGGAACTTGTGGGCCACTCCGGCCGGCACATAGACGACGCTCCCCCGGCCGACCTGCGTCGTCTCCGTCCCGACCGTGATCGACGCCCGGCCGCTGACGACGAGGTACACCTCGTCCTGCTGGTGCGGCTGCTGCGGGTCGAGGTCGCCCGCGTCCAGGGCGTACAGGCCGACGGACATGTTCCGCTCCCGCACGAACTGCAGGTAGGCGCCCTCGTTGGCGGCCCGCTCCGCCTCCAGCTCGTCCAGTCTGAATGCCTTCATGGCCCGTCCACCCCTTGTGACCCGTGCTACGGGTTCCGCATGCGCTGTCGGTGTCCACCACCGATCATGTCTGCCACGATCAGACACATGAAGAATTTCGCAGTCAAGACGATCGCCAACGCGGGTGCGCTGGCCGTGGCCATCTGGCTGATCGGGAACATCACGCTGGAGGGCGGCTCCACCGGCCGCAAGATCCTCACCCTGATCCTGGTCGCGCTGATCTTCGGTCTGGTGAACTTCCTGGTCAAGCCGCTGGTACAGCTCCTGACATTCCCGCTGTTCATCCTGACCCTCGGACTGATCACCCTGGTGGTCAACGCCCTGATGCTGCTGCTGACCTCCTGGCTGGCCGGCGTCTTCGACCTCAGCTTCCATGTCGAGGGCTTCTGGACCGCCGTACTCGGCGCCCTGATCATCTCGGTCGTCTCCTGGGCCCTCAACATGGTCCTGCCGGACGAGGACTGAGCCGGACCCACTCGCATCGGCTTACATCGACTTACGGAGCAGCATGAGCACCATGGGCGACGGAACGCGCGCGGTACGCGCCGGACTTCCCGAACCGGAGCAGTACGAACCGACCCTGCCCGGGCCGGTCTTCGCCGCGCACTTCCACCTCTCCGGCGAACCGGTGGGCCCCTATACCTACGGCCGGGACACCAACCCGACGTGGACCCACCTGGAGCGGGCCATCGGCGAGCTGGAGGCGCCCGGCGAGGACGTGAGCACCACGGTGTTCGCCTCCGGGATGGCGGCGATCACCGCCGTACTGCTCTCCCAGGTCCGCACCGGGGACACCGTGGTGCTGCCGGACGACGGCTACCAGGCGCTGCCGCTCGTACGGGAGCAGCTGACGGCCTTCGGCGTCGAGGTCCGCACCGCGCCGACCGGCGGCGACGCCCAGCTGGCGCTCCTTGAGGGGGCGAAGCTGCTGTGGATCGAGAGCCCCTCCAACCCGGGCCTCGACGTCTGCGACATCCGCCGGCTTGTGGCCGCCGCGCACGAGGCGGGCGCGCTGGTCGCCGTCGACAACACCCTGGCCACCCCGATCGGCCAGCGCCCGCTGGAGCTCGGCGCGGACTTCTCGGTCGCCAGTGACACCAAGGGCATGACCGGGCACGGCGACATCCTGCTGGGCCATGTCACCTGCCGCGATCCCCTGCTGACCGCCGATGTACGGCGCTGGCGCAAGGTGGTCGGAGCGATCCCGGGCCCGATGGAGGCCTGGCTCGCCCACCGGTCGCTCGCCACGCTCCAGCTGCGCATCGACCGTCAGTGCACCACCGCTCTGGCCCTCGCCGAGGCGCTCGCCAAGCGGGCCGAGGTCACCGGACTGCGGTATCCGGGGCTGCCCGCCGACCCGTCGTACGGGATCGCCGTGCGCCAGATGCGGCGCTTCGGTTCGGTGGTCTCGTTCGAGCTGGCCGACCGGGAGACGGCGGAGCGCTTCCTGACCGCGCTGCGGCTGGTCGACGACGCGACGAGTTTCGGGGGCGTACGGTCCACCGCCGAGCGCCGGGGCCGGTGGGGCGGCGACGCCGTGCCGGAGGGCTTCATCCGCTTCTCCGTCGGCGCGGAGGACCCGGAGGACCTGCTGGCGGACGTCGAGCGGGCGCTGGACGAGGCGGTCCGGTAGGCCGGAGGAGTTTCAGACGGGCCCGCGCGGGCCACTCTCTTGCCATGACCGAACGTCCTGTGGTCAAGCGCACCGCACGCGCCATCCTGCTCGACGGTGACGACCTCGTCCTCATCAAGCGCACGAAGCCGGGGGTCGATCCGTACTGGCTCACACCCGGCGGCGGGGTCGAGCCGGAGGACGCCACCGTGGTCGACGCTCTCCACCGCGAGGTCGACGAGGAGCTCGGCGCCAAGATCGTCGATGTGGTGCCCTGCTTCGTCGACACCGTCGAGCACATCGCGGACAGCGGCGTCACCGGGGTGAAGGTCCAGCACTTCTTCGTCTGCCGGCTCGCGTCGATGGACGTCACCCGACGGCACGGCCCGGAGATCGACGAGCCGTGCGGGGAGTACGAGATCGTCCGGGTGCCGTTCAGCCGGGTGGGGATCGCCGCCGTCCACCTCGTACCGCTCTCCCTGCGCCACTATCTGGACGGCAACATCGAGGGCGTTCGGGCGATGCACGCGCCCGACCTGAGCTGACGGGCCCGGACTCGCGCGGCCGCGGCCGCGCTTCATGTTTCACGTGAAACCAGGCGGGGGCACTTCGGTTCTCGGCCAGTTCCGGGAAACCGGTGGACGGGCGATCATCACGTCGGACAGCCTGGCCCCATGCACAGCCCCTCACCCCTGCCCCTCGTCGACCTGCCCGTACGGCGCCTCACCCGGGGAGACCTGGTCGCCTGCGCCGACCTCTCCGAGGACCGAGGCTGGCCACGCGACGAGCACCGATGGGGGCTGCTGCTCTCCGCGGGTACGGGGTACGGGATCGCGGAACCCGACGGCAAGGGCCTGGTCGCGGCCTGCGTGGTGACGTCGTACGGGCCCCGCCTGGCGACCGTCGGCATGCTGCTCGTCGCCGCACGCCACGCCCGCCAGGGGATCGCCAGGCGGCTCATGCGCCATGTAATGGAGGAGACCGGGTCCACCCCGCTCGCGCTGTACGCCACACCCGAGGGACAGCGGCTCTACGAGGAGCTCGGCTTCGCCCAGGTGGGCCGGACCGAGCGGGTCCTCGGCCGGTTCCGGGCGGAGGATGGGCCGGCGGCCGTCACCACGCGTCCGGCCGCCGCGGACGACCTCCAGGCGATGGTCCGCCTCGACCTGCCGGTCTTCGGTACCGACCGCACGCACCTCATCGCCCGGCTCCCGGCCTTCTCCGACCGGCTCCGGGTCGCGGAGGAGAACGGCGAGCTGACCGGTTACGCGGCCCTCTGGCCGAGTGGCGACGCCCATGTCGTCGGCCCGCTCATCGCGCGCGACACGGCCACCGCGAAGGCCCTCGTCACCGCGCTGGCCGCCACGACGGACCGGCCGCTGCGAGCGGATATCGACGCGCGCCATGAGGAGCTGCTCGGCTGGCTGGTGGAGCGCGGCCTCGAACCGGGCTCCCGTACGACGGTGATGACGTACGGCGTAGCGGACCTGCCGGGCGACGCCACCCGCAGGTTCGCCCCGCTCACCATCGCGACGGGCTGAGGCCCCCGGCTACGGGTGCTCGACCTCAGACGAGGGAGTCCGCGGCGGCGGAAGCGAACCCGTGGTCCTGCTCCGGCGCTCCTCCGCCGACCCCGATGGCGCCGATCAGCCGGCCGTCGCGGTGCAGCGGGATACCGCCGGCGATGAAGAGCAACGGGCGGTCCAGCGCGGTCGGCAGGGTGTGGAAGAGCCCGCCGGGCTGCACGGCGTCGACCAGGTCCGCGGTGGGGGCGTCGAGCTGCAGCGCGGTGAACGCCTTGCGGGTGCTGGTCTCCCCGGCGATGAGGGCCGCCCGGTCGTCGCGCCGGAAGGCCAGCAGGTGGCCGCCCGCGTCCACGACGCTCACGGCGACGGCGACCCCGGACGCCTCGGCGGCGCTGCGGGCGGCTGCGACGAGAGCCTCGGCGTCCTGGATGGTCAGCGGGGCGACAGCGGTGGCGGTGGTGCTCATGGAATTGCTCCTGATCGTTGTGTGGTGCGGTGAGGGGGGTGGTGCGGTGGGGTCGGTGGTGCGGTGGGGGAGGGTCCGGGGCGGGGCTCAGTGCCGGGCAGGGGCGGCGACCGGCGCGGGGCTGCTCCCTGCGACGATCCGCCCTTCGGCTCCGGCGGTACGGCGCTCCAGCAGGCTGGAGACCACGGCCAGCACCAGGGCGGACGCGGCGAGGACCGCGCCGACCCAGTTGGGGGCGGTGTAGCCGAGGCCCGCGGCGATCACGAGGCCGCCGAGCCAGGCGGAGAGGGCGTTGCCGAGGTTGAACGCCCCGATGTTGACCGCGGAGGCCAGGGTGGGGGCGCCCGCCGCCTGGTCGAGGACCCGCTTCTGCAGCGGGGGCACGGTCGCGAAGCCGAGGGCACCGATGAGGACGATGGTGACGGCCGCCGCGACCTTGTTGTGGGCGGTCACGGTGAAGAGGCCGAGCACGAGGGCGAGCGCGCCGAGCGAGACGTACAGCATCGGCATCAGATGGCGGTCGGCGAACCGTCCGCCCACCAGGTTGCCGCCCACCATGCCGAGGCCGAAGAGGACCAGCAGCCAGGTGACGGAGGAGGCCGAGAAGCCGGCGATCTCGGTCATCATCGGGGTGATGTAGGTGATCGCGGCGAAGACCCCGCCGAAGCCCAGGACGGTCATGGCCATCGCGAGCAGGACCTGGACATTGCGGAACGCGGCCAGTTCGTGGCGGACGCGTACGCCCTCGGGCTTGGGCTGCTCGGGGACGAGCTTCGCGACTCCGACGAGCCCGATCACCCCGAGGAGCGCCACCAGGACGAACGTGGTCCGCCAGCCTGCGGACTGCCCGATGTAGGTGCCGAGCGGGACGCCGACGACATTCGCGACGGTAAGTCCGGTGAACATCATGGCGATGGCCCCGGCCTTCTTCTGCGGGGCGACGAGATCGGCCGCGACCACGGAGCCGATGCCGAAGAAGGCGCCGTGCGCGAGGGAGGCGACCACCCGGCCGGCGAGCATGACGCCGAAGACGGGGGCGAGGGCGGACACGACGTTGCCCACGATGAACAGCCCCATCAGGAGCATCAGCATCCGCTTACGGGTGACCCGGGTGCCCAGGAGGGTCATCAGCGGGGCGCCGAGGACGACCCCGAGCGCGTAGCCGGTCACCAGGAAGCCTGCGGTCGGGATCGAGATCTGGAAGTCCGCGGCAACCTCGGGGAGCAACCCCATGATCACGAACTCGGTCGTTCCGATCCCGAATGCCCCGATGGCCAGGGCGAGGAGCGCGAGCGGCATGGGTTTTCACCTTCCCTGAAGATTGCGTCTGCGCCTTACGAGCGTCCACAATAATTGCAGGCGCTGGTTAATTGCAAACGCGGGCTATTGCAGGCGTCCCCTATCCTGGAACCACGCAGCTCCCGCCCGGAGGAGAGACCATGACCGCGACCGACCCCGCCCTGACCGCCCTCGCCCAGGGCTGGTGCGCCCTCTCCCTGCTCCACGGGAAGATCGAGGCCCGCATCGAGCGCGCCCTCCAGTCGGGCCACGGGCTCAGCGCGCGGGAGTATTCACTGCTCGACGTGTTGAGCCGGCAGCACAGCGGCCCCGGCGGCCATCTCCAGATGAAGCAGGTCGCCGACGCCGTGGTCCTCAGCCAGAGCGCCACCACCCGCCTGGTCACGAGGCTGGAGGACCGCGGGCTGCTGACCCGGTACCTGTGCGACACCGACCGGCGGGGCATCTACACCGATGTCACCGAGGCCGGGCTCACCCTGCTCGCCGAGGCCCGGCCGACCAACGACAGCGCCCTGAGGGCGGCGCTCGACGAGGCGTCGGAGAACCCCGAGCTCGCGCCCCTGGTCCGGGCTGTGGAAGAGCTCAAGGTCCCGGTCTGACAGCTGCGGAGCGCGTAATCTGCCGATCATGAGCGATCTTGAGATACGCCCCGTTGCCGAGACCGACCTGGACGCCGTGGTGGCCATGCTGGCCGACGACCCGCTCGGCGCGCAGCGCGAGTCGCCGGACGACCTCACCCCGTACCGCGCGGCGCTCCGGCGGCTGGCCGACGACCCGAACCAGCATGTCGTCGTCGCCGTCCGCGAGGGCCGTGTGGTCGGAACCCTCCAGCTGACCGTGGTCCCCGGGCTGTCCCGGCGCGGTGCCACCCGCTCGATCATCGAAGGCGTCCGCATCCACGCCGACGAGCGGGGCAGCGGGCTCGGTACGCAGCTGATCCAGTGGGCGGTCGACGAATCCCGCCGCCAGGACTGCCGGTTGGTGCAGCTGACCTCGGATGTCACCCGCGAGGATGCGCACCGCTTCTACGAGCGGCTCGGCTTCACGGCCAGCCACGTGGGCTTCAAGCTGGCTCTCTGAAGGACTCGCTTTTTTGCACGACAACGGCCGGTGGGGTGGGTGTTTCACGTGAAACACCCACCCCACCGGCCGTCACAGCTCAGGCGTCAGCCGCCGAGCCCCCGCCAGCCCGCCGGGTCCAGTCCCCCGGGAACGTCCGCTCCCGCCTCATAGGGTTCACGGGTGAAGGCGAACGAGCCGAGGTCGAGGTGGTCGACCGAGCCGTCGGCCCTGCGGACGACGCGAAGGGTCTCCCCCGCGTAGTAGTCGTCCTGGCCCGTCCAGGTGCCGTCCGACCGGGGCGTGAAGGCCGCTCCCCGACCGGTACCGCCCAGCGGCCTGAGCTCAAGGCCCCGGCCCCCGGTCAGCCGCAGCGTGAACGTGTGGGTCCCCCAGTGCCAGATCCCGGTCAGGGCCAGCAGCTCCTCGTCGGCCTCGGGCAGCGGGCGCCAGGGCTCCGGGATCCGCGGCTCCGCGTCCGCGACGATGCTCAGGAGCTCGGCGGCCACCGTGGCGGCGGGCAGCCCAGAGGTGGCGTTGGCGAGGGCGACCGCGGCGACGTCGTCGTCCTCGCTGAACCACAGGCCGGCGACGAACCCGGGCAGCGAACCCGCGTGCCCGAAGAGGACCCGGCTGTCGGTCTTCACCACCTGAAGCCCGAGGCCGTAGGCGTTGCTCCCGCCCTCGGCGGCGGGCGCGGCGGGCGTCCTCATCTCCCGTACGGAAGCGGCCGACAGGACCCGGTCGTCGCCCTCGGCCAGAAAGGCCGCGAAGCGCAGCAGGTCGGCCGCGGTCGACCAGAGCTGGCCGGCGGGCGCCATCAGCCCCAGATCCTCGGCAGGCTCGCGCACCACCACATCGGCCCAGGGATGGACGGCCCAGCCCTCCGCGTACGGAGCGACCGGCCCGACCGTCGTACGGTGCATGCCCAGCGGCTCCAGGATCTCGCTGCGCAGCGCCTCCTCCCAGGAGACTCCGCGGACCGCTTCGATCAGCGAACCCAGCAGGGTGTAGCCGGGGTTGGAGTAGTGGAAGCGGTGGCCCGCCGGGTGCATCTGCGGCCGCTCGCCGAGTACGTCGCCGAGCTCCGGCCGCAGGGTCCCCGGCGTCCGCTCCCACCAGGGGGCAGGCGCCTCAGCGCCGAGCCCCGCGCTGTGGCCGAGCAGTTGGAAGACGGTCGCGCCGCCCGCTCCGGTGCCGGGGAGGTGCTTCTCCAGCTGGTCGTCCAGGTCGATCAGCCCCTCGTCCCGCAGCCGCAGAACCAGAACCGCGGTGAATGTCTTGGTGATCGAGCCGATCCGGTACTGCGTATCGGCGTCCGGCACCTGCCCCTCCAGGCCCGTACGCCCCCCGCTCCAGACGATCCGGCCCTCCCGCTGCACGGCGGCCGCAAGAGAGGGCGCACGGCCCTCCCGCTGTGCCGTGGCGAGTCGATGGAGGAGGGAGCGGCGGGTGCTGGGGAGCAGTTCTTCACTGGGAGAAGTCATGGTCAACCCATACCAGGCAGGGAGTTTTGATGTCTGCGGTCAGTGGAATTCCCGGGGCCCGTAGAGAGCGGCAGCCGCTCCTTCCTTCAGGGCCCAGTAGCGGTCTCCGTACGACCAGTGCCACCACTCCGTCGGGTAGTTGACCAGGCCGGCGGCGGCGAGCGCCGTGCTCAGGATGTCCCGGTGGGAGCGAGCCTCAGGGCTGATGTTGTCGGCGTGGGTGTAACAGGCGCCGGCGCTCTCCTCGGGGGAGGCGTTCATCCGCGTGCCCATGTCGAGCTCGCGCCCCTCGTCATCGGCGAGCGTCAGGTCGACGGCGGCACCGGCGCTGTGCGGGGCGATCTCGGGCGGGGACACGTAACGGCTGGCCGCCGAACGGAGCTGCTCATCGGCCCAATCCGGTTGCTCGGCGCGGAGTTGGGCTGCGTACTCATCGAAGTAGCGGCGCTGGAGGGACGGCGGGCGATAGCCCTCGACGAACAACAGCCGCAACCCCGAAGGCAGCTGTCCCTGTGCTGCGAGGAGTCGGTCGAGCACCCCTTCCCGCAGGTGGGCGAAGGCACCGGCGGAGTCCGACCGCTTCCGCTCGTCGACCAGCAGCAGGCCGCCCCTGCGCACATCCACCAGCGGCTCCCCGCACTCCTGGACGGGCACGGCCGCAACCTTCGGGTCGGACATCAGAACGATCTCATTCATGAAGCGATCATCTCGTGGCCCCGCGGGGCTCACGGCGGAGCCCCGTTCCAGGTTCCGGGTGGTAACAGCCAACGGCTTCTCAGCCCTGGTCAGCGCCGTCTGCTGAGTGAGGGAGAAGAGGGAAGAGCCGGCTGATGAGGGCCACCGGGCGGGCGCTTTCGGGCCGGGACAGGCGTCGTTGTTCGCGGCCTTGGTAGGGCGCGAGCGTCCGTCGGATCACATCCGCGACCCGG
The DNA here is from genome assembly GCF_033109485.1 of Streptomyces cyaneofuscatus. NCBI lineage: Bacteria > Bacillati > Actinomycetota > Actinomycetes > Kitasatosporales > Streptomycetaceae > Streptomyces > Streptomyces cyaneofuscatus. The sequence goes on from NZ_CP137002.1 coordinate 4,024,508, forward strand.
CGCATCTCTTCAGGTGTCAGGTAGGCGACGGTGCTGAAGGCTTCGTCGTGGCGCCATTCGGACGGCGCCTCATCTCGTTGGTTCTGCCATCGTTGCCAGCTCTCGTCCTCCAACCCCCTGGCCAGGTCACCGAACTGATCTTCCATAGCTCCGTCGGCAGCGGCGTTGTGCTGCCTCAGGCGCCAGGGCCGTGCGCGGCCCCCGCTGTGGGGCGCTTCTTCGATGTATCCGTGGCGTGCGAGCTGCCGCAGGTGAAAGGAGCAGAGACCCGAGCTGTAGCCCAGCCGGGAGGCGGCTTCGGTCGCCGTGAGGGCACCGACTTCGGCGAACAGGCCCAGCAGGGCTGTCCGGACCGCGTGCTCTCGTAGTTCTCTTCCGTTGCTGGCCGTCTGGCCGTCCGGGGGGTTGAGGTCATCTTCAGTCACTTTGCAAAGTCTGCTACTTTGCAAAGCTCCTGGCAAGCAGTAGTTCTTGCTGAAGGCATCGGCCGCGGTGACCTCCGCGGCATCTGCGGCGTGCGCAAAAGGGGAGACAGCCATGTCTGTTCGTCACGAGCAGTCCCGTCCCGTCGACCGGCGAGTTCGCGTGCAGGGCCGCCCCGTCGAGACCTATCCGGCTCTGCCGCCGGAGGTGGAACAGGGATCGGTTCGCAGGATCACGGTGGTGGGTGAAGAGATCCTGAGCCGTTCGTGCCAGGAGGTGACCGAGTTCGGCTCCCCTGAGTTGTCCAGCCTGATCAACGACATGTTCCTGACGATGCATGTCGCCGACGGTGCCGGCCTGGCGGCCAACCAGGTGGACGTCGACCTGCGGCTGTTCGTCTATGACTGCCCGGACGACTACGGAATCCGGCATGTCGGCCACATCATCAACCCGGTTCTGGACCTGCCCGATCCGGAAAGCCGCCGGCTCCTTGACGACTTCGAGGGCTGTCTGTCCGTGCCCGGTGCCGGAACGGCGGTTCCCCGCACCGATCGGGCTGTCGTCCGCGGGTTCGACAAGGACGGCAACCCCCTCGTCATCGAAGGAACGGGCTACTTCGCCCGGTGTCTGCAGCACGAGACCGACCACCTCTTCGGTCACACCTATCTCGACAGGCTCTCCAAGCGGGACCGTAAAGAGGCGCTGCAGCAGATGGCAGAGCACCGGGAGGACGTTCTCGCCCGACGCGCCAGGAAGGCAGCCGGTTTGACGCAGTGAGAGGGGGACGGTCCGTACGCCGGCCTACGCGCAGGACCGGGGACCCGCACGGTCACCCTCAGGTCTGCGCCATGTCCACGAAGCGCGAGTAGTGGCCCTGGAAGGCCACGGTGATGGTGGCCGTCGGGCCGTTACGGTGCTTGCCGACGATGATGTCGGCCTCGCCCGCGCGCGGTGACTCCTTCTCGTAGGCGTCCTCGCGGTGGAGCAGGATGACCATGTCCGCGTCCTGCTCGATGGAGCCGGACTCACGCAGGTCGGAGACCATCGGCTTCTTGTCCGTGCGCTGCTCGGGACCACGGTTCAGCTGCGAGAGCGCGATCACCGGGACCTCCAGCTCCTTGGCCAGCAGCTTGAGGTTTCGGGACATGTCCGAGACCTCCTGCTGACGGCTCTCGGACCGCTTCGACCCGCCGGCCTGCATCAGCTGGAGATAGTCGATGATCACGAGCTTGATGTCGTTGCGCTGCTTGAGCCGACGGCACTTCGCGCGGATCTCCATCATCGACAGGTTGGGGGAGTCGTCGATGTAGAGCGGGGCGGCCGAGACCTCCGGCATGCGGCGCGCGAGCCGCGTCCAGTCCTCGTCCGTCATCGTGCCGGACCGCATGTGGTGCAGGGCCACCCGCGCCTCGGCCGACAGCAGACGCATCGCGATCTCGTTGCGCCCCATTTCGAGGGAGAAGATGACGCTGGGCAGGTTGTTCTTGATCGACGCGGCGCGGGCGAAGTCCAGCGCCAGCGTGGACTTGCCCATGGCGGGGCGGGCCGCGATGACGATCATCTGGCCGGGGTGCATGCCGTTCGTCAGGGCGTCGAGGTCGGTGAAGCCCGTCGGGACGCCGGTCATCTCGCCGCTGCGCGACCCGATGGCCTCGATCTCGTCGAGTGCGCCCTCCATGATGTCGCCCAGGGGGAGGTAGTCCTCGCTGGTGCGCTGCTCGGTGACCGCGTAGATCTCGGCCTGTGCGGAGTTGACGATCTCGTCGACGTCCCCGTCGGCCGCGTATCCCATCTGCGTGATCTTCGTACCGGCCTCGACGAGCCGCCGCAGGACCGCGCGCTCGTGGACGATCTCCGCGTAGAAGGAGGCGTTGGCCGCGGTCGGGACGGACTGCACCAGGGTGTGCAGGTACGGCGCCCCGCCTACCTTGGTGATCTCCCCGCGCTTGACCAGCTCGGCGGCGACTGTGATCGGGTCGGCCGGCTCGCCCTTGGCGTAGAGGTCGAGGATCGCCGTGAAGACGGTCTCGTGCGCCGGGCGGTAGAAGTCGTGCCCCTTGATGACCTCGACGACCTCGGCGATGGCGTCCTTGGACAGCAGCATGCCGCCGAGCACCGACTGCTCCGCGTCCAGGTCCTGGGGAGGTACCCGTTCGAACGCGGGGGAGCCACCGCCCCAGCCCTCGTCGGAGCCCCGGTCGTGCCGGTCCTCGCGGCCCCCCTTGCGCTCCCCTCGGCGCTGGCGGGAGGCGGGCAGACGGTCGCCGGGACCAGCCTCGGTCCAGGGGTCGTCCAAAGGCTCGGGGATGCTCACCCGGCCCACCTCCTCCCGTCCGCTTCGCGGACCTAGCCGTGCCACTCTTTCTTACGGCACGGCGCTGACAAACAAGTCGCCCGACTCCGCTTCCGGCGCGTCTGGTTCTGCTGATTCCGGTGCCGGAACGGAGTGCGGGCGCCGGACCACGGTAGGCCTGTCCGCACCGTCAGCCAATCTGGTTATCCACAGGGCATGTGGATGACGGACCAGATGCTGTGGAGAAGTCCGCAGAACCTGTGCACGGAACGGGGGACAGCACTGTGGACAAACTCATAGCAGGACCAGCATCACCCACTTGACCTGCATGTTCTCCATCCACTGACTGTGGGGGAGAAAAACTTTCGCCCCGATTTCAAGATCACGGCAAACCGCTCCCGGATGAACGCGCCAGCGGCGCCCGGGTAAGGGACACTTGACCGTTGCATCTCTTACCTGTGGAAGATTAGATTGGCCCTCATGACTCCGGCCCCCACCACTCCCCGAACAGGCCGTCGACGGCACGACCGCGAGATCATCGCCCTCGCCGTACCGGCGTTCGGCGCGCTGGTCGCCGAGCCCCTGTTCGTGATGGTCGACAGCGCCGTCGTCGGCCACCTCGGCACCCCGCAACTGGCCGGTCTCGGAATCGCGGCGGCCCTGCTGATGACCGCCGTGAGCATCTTCGTCTTCCTCGCCTACGCCACCACGGCCGCCGTCGCCCGCCGTGTCGGGGCGGGCGATCTGCCCGCCGCAATCCGCCAGGGCATGGACGGCATCTGGCTCGCCCTGCTACTCGGTGCCGTCGTCGTGGCGCTCGCCATCCCCTCGGCCCCCTGGCTCGTCGACGTCTTCGGCGCCTCCGACACCGCCGCCCCGTACGCCATCACGTATCTGCGGATCTCCAGCCTCGGCATCCCGGCGATGCTCGTCGTCCTCGCCGCCACCGGCGTGCTGCGCGGACTCCAGGACACCCGCACCCCGCTGTACGTCGCCATCGGCGGTTTCACGGCGAACGGCATCCTCAACGTGACCCTCGTCTACGGGGCCGGGCTCGGCATCGCCGGATCCGCCTGGGGCACGGTGATCGCCCAGGTGGGCATGGCGGTCGCCTACCTCATCGTGGTCGTACGCGGAGCCCGTAGGCACGGCGCCTCCCTCCGCCCCGACGCCGCCGGCATCCGGGCCAGCGCCCGCGCGGGAGTGCCCCTGCTGGTCCGGACCCTGTCGCTCCGGGCCGTCCTCATGATCGCCACCGCCGTGGCCGCCCGGCTCGGCGACACCGACATCGCCGCGCACCAGATCATCCTCTCCCTCTGGAGCCTGACCGCGTTCGCCCTCGACGCCATCGCCATCGCCGGGCAGGCCATCATCGGCCGGTACCTGGGGGCGAACGACGAGAAGGGCGCCCGCGAGGCCTGCCGTCGCATGGTCGAGTGGGGCATCGGCTGCGGCATCGCACTCGGGGTGCTGATCGTGCTCGCCCGGCCTCTCTTCATCCCGCTCTTCACCAGCGATCCCGCGGTGAAGGACACCCTGCTCCCCGCCCTCCTGGTCGTGGCGGTCTCGCAGCCGATCGCCGGAGTGGTCTTCGTCCTGGACGGGGTCCTGATGGGAGCGGGAGACGGACGCTACCTCGCGTGGGCCATGCTGGTGACGCTGGCCGTCTTCGCCCCCGTCGCGCTTCTGGTGCCTGCCCTCGGCGGCGGCCTCACCGCCCTCTGGTGGGCGATGACGCTGATGATGGCCGTCCGGCTGATCACCCTCTGGGTGCGTACCCGCTCCGGCCGCTGGATCGTCACCGGAGCGACCCGCTGATACGCGGGCTCCACGGACCGTTTCACGTGAAACGGAAGCGGAGGCGGAGACGGAAATGGTCCGCGCCTGTTTCACGTGAAACGGTCTGTGGGCCTGTTTCACGTGAAACAGGCCCACAGACCCACACACAGCAAAGGGCCGCACCCCCAACGGGGTGCGGCCCTTCACCTGCTCTGCTGAGCTCTGCCCTTAGGCAGCAACGACCTCGACGGCCAGCTTCGCAGCGACCTCGGGGTGCAGACGGACGGACACCTGGTGCCCGCCCAGCGTCTTGATCGGCGAACCGAGCTCGACGCGACGCTTGTCGACGTCCGGACCACCGGCGGCCTTGATCGCCGAAGCGACGTCAGCCGGGGTGACCGAGCCGAAGAGACGGCCGGCGTCGCCGGAGCGAACAGCCAGACGGACCTTCACGCCCTCGAGCTTGGCCTTGATCTCGTTGGCCTGCTCGATCGTCGCGATCTCGTGGATCTTGCGGGCGCGGCGGATCTGCGCCACGTCCTTCTCGCCGCCCTTGGTCCAGCGAATGGCGAAGCCACGCGGGACCAGGTAGTTGCGGGCGTACCCGTCCTTGACGTCGACGACGTCGCCGGCGGTGCCGAGGCCGGAGACCTCGTGGGTGAGGATGATCTTCATGCTGTTGTCACCCTTCCCTTATCGCGCGGTGGACGTGTAGGGCAGCAGCGCCATCTCACGGCTGTTCTTGACAGCCGTGGCGACGTCACGCTGGTGCTGCGTGCAGTTGCCGGTGACGCGGCGGGCACGGATCTTGCCGCGGTCGGAAATGAACTTCCGCAGCATGTTCGTGTCCTTGTAGTCCACGTACTGGGTCTTGTCCTTGCAGAACGCGCAGACCTTCTTCTTAGGCTTGCGCACAGGCGGCTTCGCCATGGTGTTTCTCCTGTGTGATCAAGAAGTGGGGGTACGAGCCGCCCTAGAAGGGGGGCTCGTCCGAGTAGCCGCCGCCGGAGCCACCGGAGCCACCGGAGCTTCCGCCCCAGCCGCCCCCGCCGCCCTGCTGGCCGCCTGCCGGCGCGCCGGTCGCCCACGGGTCGTCGGCGGGTGCACCGCCGCCGCCCTGCTGGCCACCGCCACCGGAGCCGCCGCCCCAGTTGCCGCCACCCTGCTGGCCGCCACCGCCGCCGTATCCGCCCTGGCCGCCCTGACCGCCGCGACCGGTGGTCTTGGTGACCTTGGCCGTGGCGTTCTTGAGGCTGGGGCCGACTTCCTCGACGTCCAGCTCGTAGACCGTGCGCTTGACGCCCTCACGGTCCTCGTAGGACCGCTGCTTCAGCCGGCCCTGCACGACAACGCGCATGCCTCGCTGGAGCGACTCCGCGACGTTCTCCGCCGCCTGACGCCAGACCGAGCAGGTGAGGAACAGGCCTTCGCCGTCCTTCCACTCATTGGTCTGCCGGTCGAAGATGCGGGGAGTGGACGCGACACGGAACTTCGCGACCGCCGCACCGGACGGGGTGAAGCGCAGCTCGGGGTCGTCGACGAGATTGCCGACGACCGTGATGACGGTCTCGCCTGCCATGGGTGAACCTCTCGGCGGGGATTGCTTCTGGCTGCTTGCTGCTACTCGGACCCGAAAACCGCTGAGCTAGATGCTCAGTGGATCTCGGGACGGAGGACCTTGGTCCGGAGGACCGACTCGTTCAGGTTCATCTGGCGGTCGAGCTCCTTGACGACCGCAGGCTCGGCCTGCAGGTCGATGACCGAGTAGATGCCCTCGGGCTTCTTCTTGATCTCGTAAGCGAGCCGACGACGGCCCCAGGTGTCGACCTTCTCCACCTTTCCGTTGCCCTCACGGACGACGGAGAGGAAGTTCTCGATCAGCGGGGAGACTGCTCGCTCCTCGAGATCGGGGTCGAGGATGACCATCACCTCGTAGTGACGCATGTGGAACCCACCTCCTTTGGACTCAGCGGCCACGGTCGTTCCGTGGCAGGAGGGTCGTGATGCGTAGCGCAACGGCGTCTGTCGAAAGAACACCCGGCACTGACGATCCGCTCCCGGGAAGATTCCTGGGGGAGGGGCTCGCCGCGCTGGCCTGGGCAGACACCGGTGCAGACCGTACAGACTACCTGTAGACCGGCTTCCGGTTGAAATCCGGAGGTCAGCGGGCACATCCGGTCCGGATCCGCCCTCCGGATCCCGGAGGGCGGATCCGGAGCCTCAGGGGCACAATCGAGACAGATGCGGTGTGAGAGGCGCTACATTCCACCGCCCGTCCGGCCAGGAGGTCATCCATGGCACAGACCATTCGTCCCGTCGGCTCCCGGTCCACGACCGGCCGCCCCGCCACCGGCTCGCTCTTCGCGACGGACGGCAGGCCGCACCCCGTCCAGGACGTCCTGATGGTGGTGACCGGGGTGCTCGGCGTCCTCGCCTTCGTGACGGCGATGTTCCACCACCTGCACCTGATCAGCTCTTGGGCGGGGCTGGTCGGCATTCTCACCGGCCTCTACGGCCAGTACATCTCGAAGACCACCTGGGAGAGGTTCGGCCTGATCATGGGGATCGGCGCCTCCGCGGTCGGTTTCTACCTCGGCATGGCGCACGGCGGCCTCTTCGGCGGCGTCATCACCTGACCGGCGCAGGACCCGGTGCGGCCGTCCAGGCGGCCGCGCCGGTCCACCGCGGGCGTTCCGGCCCTACGCGGCCAGGCCGGGTGCCCCTCGGTCGCAGTAGGCTTCGGCGCGAGAGCCGGAGCCCCTGACCGATGGGGACACACCTGCCGAGGAGCGCCCCGCATGAGCCTGACCCTGAGGACCATCAGCCGAGAGCAGCATCTGGCGTACATCCAGAGCCTGCCCTCGGCCAGTCACTGCCAGGTCCCGGCGTGGGCTGATGTGAAGACCGAGTGGCGCTCGGAGAGCCTGGGCTGGTTCGACAAGAACGGCGAGATCGTCGGCGCCGGGCTCGTCCTGTACCGCCAGCTGCCGAAGATCAAGCGCTACCTGGCGTACCTGCCCGAGGGCCCGGTCATCAACTGGTACGCGCCCAACCTGAGCGACTGGCTCCAGCCGATGCTCGCCCACCTCAAGCAGCAGGGCGCGTTCTCCGTGAAGATGGGCCCGCCGGTGGTCATCCGGCGCTGGGACTCCGCGGCCATCAAGTCCGGCATTCAGGACCCGGACGTGAAGCGCCTGCGCGACGTCGAGGCCACCCACATCGAGCCGCGCGCCTTCGAGGTCGCGGACCGGCTGCGGAAGATGGGCTGGCAGCAGGGCGAGGACGGCGGCGCCGGATTCGGTGACGTACAGCCTCGTTACGTCTTCCAGGTGCCGCTGGCCAACCGCTCCCTGGAAGATGTCCTCAAGGGCTTCAACCAGCTGTGGCGCCGCAACATCAAGAAGGCCGACAAGGCCGGTGTCGAGGTCGTCCAGGGCGGCTACGAAGACCTGGCCGAGTGGCAGCGGCTCTACGAGATCACGGCCGTGCGCGACCACTTCCGCCCGCGCCCCCTCTCGTACTTCCAGCGCATGTGGACGGTCCTCAACTCCGAGGACCCCAACCGGATGCGGCTCTACTTCGCCCGCCACAACGGCGTGAACCTCTCAGCCGCCACGATGCTCGTCGTCGGCGGGCACGTCTGGTACTCCTACGGCGCCTCCGACAACATCGGGCGCGAGGTCCGGCCGTCGAACGCCATGCAGTGGCGGATGCTCCGCGACAGCTACGCGATGGGCGCCACCGTCTACGACCTGCGCGGCATCAGCGACTCGCTGGACGAGAACGACCACCTCTTCGGCCTGATCCAGTTCAAGGTCGGCACCGGCGGCGAGGCCGTGGAGTACGTCGGCGAGTGGGACTTCCCGCTGAACAAGGTGCTCCACAAGGCGCTCGACATCTACATGTCGCGCCGCTGACGCGCTTCAATACCCCCCTCGGCACACCCCGTTCGCTCCCTGATTCACCGCAGCCACCAGAAAGGTTCCGGGCCGGCCATGGCGCTCTCCCTCTACGTCGACACCGCGCGCTGGCGGGCGCACCAGAAGTCCGTGATCGACCAGTTCCCCGGCCTCGTACCGGTCTGCAAGGGCAACGGGTACGGCTTCGGCCACGAGCGGCTCGCCGACGAGACGATCCGCTTCGGCTCCGACACCCTCGCCGTCGGCACGACGTACGAGGCCGCCACGATCAAGGACTGGTTCAGCGGCGACCTGCTCGTCCTGACCCCGTTCCGGCGCGGTGAGGAGCCCGTACCGCTGCCGGACCGCGTCATCCGGTCCGTCTCCTCCGTCGACGGGGTGCACGCCCTGGTGGGCGCCCGGGTCGTCATCGAGTGCATGAGCTCGATGAAGCGCCACGGGGTCAAGGAGGAGGAGCTCGGGCTGCTGCACGCGGCGATCGAGGACGTACGCCTCGAAGGCTTCGCACTGCACCTGCCGCTGGACCGCACCGACGGCTCGGACGCCGTCGAGGAGGTCATAGGGTGGATGGACCGCCTGCGCGCCGCCCGGCTGCCGCTGCACACCATGTTCGTCAGCCATCTGCGCGCCGAGGAACTGGCCCGGCTCCAGCAGCAGTTCCCGCAGACCCGCTTCCGCGCCCGCATCGGCACCCGGCTCTGGCTGGGCGACCACGAGGCTACGGAGTACCGGGGGGCCGTCCTGGACGTCACGCCCGTCACCAAGGGCGACCGGTTCGGCTACCGCCAGCAGAAGGCCGCTTCCGACGGCTGGCTGGTCGTCGTCGCGGGCGGTACGTCGCACGGGGTCGGCCTGGAGGCGCCCAAGGCGCTGCACGGGGTGATGCCGCGGGCCAAGGGGGTCGCGCGCGCCGGTCTGGCCACGGTCAACCGGAACCTGTCGCCGTTCGTCTGGGCGGGCAAGCAGCGGTGGTTCGCCGAGCCGCCGCACATGCAGGTGTCGATCCTGTTCGTGCCGTCGGACGCGCAGGAGCCCCGGGTCGGTGACGAGCTGGTCGCCCATCTGCGCCACACGACCACGCAGCCCGACCGGCTCGTCGACCGCTGAGCAGGCCGCCCCGGGGCCGTACGGACCGCTGAGCGAGCGGCCCCGGTCAGTGCTCCCGGGCCGCGCCCCACTCCACCTGGGGCCCGGTGACCGTCGGGGCCGTGTGCCCGGACGTCCGGGCGTCGGGTGCCAGCACGAACGCGTCCGGCGCCCCGTCGAGCACGCCGCCCGACGGGTCGTCCGACCCGTCCCGGCGCACCGGGTCCTTCTCCGGCAGCAGGATGTCCCGGACGACCAGGGCGCACAGGTAGAGCGTGCCCAGCAGGTGCAGGGCGATCGCGAGCTGGTACCCCTCCTGCGGCAAGCCCTGGTGCTTGTCGCCGCCGCTCGTGTACGCGAGGTAGAACCAGATCCCCAGGAAGTACATGACCTCGCAGGCCTGCCAGATGAGGAAGTCGCGCCAGCGCGGCCGGGCCAGGACCGCGAGCGGGATCAGCCAGAGCACGTACTGCGGTGAGTAGACCTTGTTCGTCAGGATGAACGCGGCCACCACCAGGAACGCCAGCTGGGCGAAGCGCGGCCGGCGGGCGGCGGTGAGTGCCAGGCCGGCGATGCCCGCGCAGAACACGACCATCAGGACCACGGAGGCGGTGTTGACCGTCTCCACGTCGATGGGCTTGCCGGTGCGCTGGGTGATGATCAGCCAGAACGAGCCGAAGTCGATGGGCCGCTCCTGGCTGAAGGTGTAGAACTTCCGCCACCCCTCGGGGGCGTAGAGCATCACCGGCAGGTTCACCGCCAGCCAGGCCGCCCCCGCGCCGAGCAGGGCGGTGCCGTACTCCCGCCACCGGCCGGCCCGCCAGCAGAGCACCAGGAGCGGGCCCAGCAGCAGGACGGGGTAGAGCTTGGCGGCCGTCGCGAGGCCGATGAGGATGCCGAACGCGAGCACCCGGCCCCGCGACCACATGAGCATCGCGGCGGCCGTCAGGGCGACGGCCAGCAGGTCCCAGTTGATCGTGGCGGTGAGGGCGAACGCGGGGGCCAGCGCGACCAGCAGGCCGTCCCAGGGGCGCCGCCGGTGGGTGCGTACGGTGCACACGGCGATGACGACCGCGCAGATCATCAGCATGCCCGCGTTGACCATCCAGTACATCTGCTCGCGCTGCTGGATGGGGTCGCTGTCCGGCGTGAGGGTCAGCCAGGAGGCGATCTGCATGAACACCCCGGTCAGTACGGGGTACTCCAGGTACTGCATGTCGCCGCTCAGCCGGTCGAAGTACGGGATCAGACCGTCGGCGAAGCCGCGTCCCAGGAAGAGGTGCGGGATGTCGGAGTAGCAGGCGTGCGTGTACTGGGAGGTGGCTCCGCGGAACCAGGCCCACTCGTAGCAGGGGATCTTCTGGACCATGCCGAGCGCGAACATCCCGATCATGGTCAGGGCGACGACCCGGACGGGCGTCAGCGGACCGTCGCCGAGCCGTGCCCAGCGCCCCACCCGCCCGCCGAACAGCTCACTGCCGGCCGCCGCGACCTCGTCCTGATCGGTGGGCCGCACGACGGGCCGCTCCTGCTGCTGCACGCTCGTGTCCTCTGCACTGGGGCTTGGCATGCCGCACATCCTGCCGTACGGGGCTGTGGCCGGGGCATGGACCGGCCCAGGACACGGGCAGGGGCCCCTGGTGGCCCGGAACGCGACGAGGGCCGCCGCACCGTCTCTCCGGTGCGGCGGCCCTCGTCCTACGGGCGTCCAGGGCCGTTCACGGGCCCTGCTGCGGTGCGGCTATCCGCCGTTGGCACCGCTCCATAGGCCGCCGTTGGCCCCGGCGTTCCCGCCGTTGGCACCTTCGGTGGTGCCGGTGTTGGCGCCGCCGTCCGCTCCCGCGTTGGCACCGCCGTCAGCTCCGGCGTTGGCACCACCTTCGGTGGTGCCGGTGTTGGCCCCGCCGTCCGCTCCCGCGTTCGCGCCCCCGTCGGCTCCTTCGTTCGCTCCACCGCTGCTGGGGTTCTGGCACTCCCGGTCCCAGAAATCGCAGGTCTTGCTCGGCGTGGGTGACGGGGTGGTGGGCGTCGGGGACGGCGACGGCGGCTCCGGCTCCTCGGTGGAGGGCGTCGGCGAGGGCGTCGGGCTCGGCGTCGGGGACGGGGTCGGGCTCGGGCTGGCCGCGCCACCGCCCCAGACCTCCTCGCCGATGGGCTGCGGCTTCGGGAAGGAGAGGACCTTCTTGTTCTTCATCGCCGCAGTCATGTAGTCGTGCCAGATGGACGCCGGGAACGAGTTTCCGTGGATCTTCTTCTCGCCGCCGGTGCCGAACATCTCCTCGAACTTGCGCTTGGTGTTGGTCTCGTCGTCGTCCAGGCGGAACATGCTGATCGCCGTCGAGAGCTGCGGGGTGTAACCGACGAACCAGGCGGACTTGTTGCCGTCCGTCGTGCCCGTCTTCCCCGCCGCCTCACGTCCTTCGAGGCGCGCGGGCTGGCCGGTGCCGTTCTCCACCACGTTCTTCAGCACGTCCGTGATGTTGTCAGCGATGAGCGTGGAGAAGGCGCGCTTGGGCTGCTTCTTGTGCTGGAAGACGGGCTTGCCGTTCTGCTTCACCTCGGTGACCGAGTACGTCGGGTTCTGCTGGCCGCTCGTGGCGAAGGTGGCGTAGGCGCCCGCCATCCGGATGGCGCTGGGCGAGGACGTACCGATGGAGAACGACGGAACGGTGGAGTCCGCCATCATGCCGTCGTCCTTCAGTCCGGCGGCGACGGCGGCTTCCTTGACCTTGTCCGTCCCGACGTCCATACCGAGCTGCACGAAAGGGGAGTTGGCCGACTGCTCCATGGCGTGCCGCAGGTCGACCTCGCCGTGGTCGTAGTCACCGTCGTTGGTCTGGAGCCACTCGTTGTCGTCCTTGTCCTTCCAGACCTCGCCGTTGTACTCCTTGATCTGGAGCTTGTTGTCGCCGTTGTAGATGCTCTCCGGCGAGACGATGGTGCGCTGGGACTCGTCCTGGTCGGGCCCGAGCTTCGGGTCGCGTACGCCGTACTGCATCGCCGCGGCCAGGACGAAGGGCTTCCACGTCGAGCCGACCTGGGCGCCGGTGGCGTCGGCGTTGTTGGTGAAGTGCTTGGTGGCGTCCTGCCCGCCGTACGTGGCGAGGATGGCGCCCGTCTTGGTGTCCACCGAGGCTCCGCCGAACTCCACGTGGGTGTCCGTCTTCGGACGCTCCTCGGGGCGGATCTTGGCCTTGTAGACCTTGTCCACCGCCTTGGCGAGCTGGTCCACCTTCGTCTTGTCGAAGGTGGTGTGGATCTCGAAGCCGCCGAGCTCCATGTCCTTGGCCGTGATGTTCTCGGTGTTGTTGGCGAGGAAGTACTTACGCGCCAGCTCCACCAGGTAGCCGGTCTGACCGCCCAGCTTGGCGTTCTTCTTCGGCGCCACGGGCTCGGGGAACTCCTTGTACTTCGCCCGCTCCTCCTGCGACATCTTGCCGTCCTTGACCTGCTCGTCAAGGATCCACTTCCAGCGCTCCTCGGCGCGTTCGCGGTTCTTCTCCGGGGTCGCGCCCTTGGGGTCGATGTCGACAGCCCCGGCCGGGTCGTAGTAGCTCGCGCCCTTGAGCAGCGTCGCCAGGAAGGCGCACTCGCTCGGGTTCAGGTCCGTGGCGTCCTTGTCGTAGTACGTACGGGCCGCGGCCTGCAGACCGGAGGCGCCACGTCCGTAGTAGGAGACGTTGAGGTAGCCGGCCATGACCGTCTCCTTCTTCTCCTCCCCGGCGACCTTGAGGGTGATGAAGAGCTCTTTGAACTTCCGCGAGAGCGTCTGGTCCTGGTTGAGCCGCGAGTTCTTCACGTACTGCTGGGTGATGGTCGAACCACCCTGGGTCTGACCGCCCGTGGCCATGTTGAACACCGCGCGGCCGATGCCCTTGGGGTCGATGCCCTGGTCCGTCCAGAAGCTCTTGTTCTCGGCCGCGACCACGGCGTTGCGCATCGCCACGGGGATCTGCTCGTAGCTGATCTCCTGACGGTTGGCCACACCGCCGGTCGCCACCATCTGGTCGCCGTTGGCCCAGTAGTAGACGTTGTTCTGAGCCTTGGCGGCATCCTGGATGTTCGGCTTGTCGACCAGGGCGTACGAGACGCCTGCCACGCCCATCAGCATGCCGAGAAAGCCCACGCAGAGGCCCGAGACGAGCTTCCACGAGGGCAGCCAGCGACGGAATCCGTACCGGCCGTGCCGCGGGTAGTCGATCAGGCGCTTCTTGCCGGGAGGCCCGGCGTCACCGCCACCCCGTCGGCGGCCCCCGCCTCGCTGAGCCGCTCGGCGGGCCTCGGCACGGCTGCCGTACTGGCGCTCCTCGCCCTGCGGCTCGGCATGTGACACGGATGTAGCTCTGCGTGACGGCGCTGCTCGGCGTCCTGTTGACTGCTGGGCGGCTCGTCTGGCCGCGGCCCGCCCGCCACCTTGCGGCTGAGACGATTTGCGACGGTGCTCGCTCATGGAACGACTACTCCTCGGGCAGGCGAGAGCGCCTGGAAGCGGCAGTTGAGATCCGGTCCCCCCGAATTACGGACCAGCCCTGCGGAAGGCTCATCCGCAGTACATCCGGCAGTCCGCGATAACTGACGCACAACGGCGCCTCACGGTTCCCGGTGGTCTGCATGCCGCACAGACTACGCACGGTCAAAACCCTCCTAGGGCCGAACTTCACCCCAAACAACGCAAGTCGCTCCCTACGAATTGGCGATGTGACGCCGCTCACGAAGGTCACCCTTGTCGAACCCGTCGGACCGATCTATCGTGCTGATGTATCGAGTCGATACATCAGCACGGCATAAGTACGTCAGTGGATCCGGCAGACGGTTCCCGCGGAACCAGCGGCAGAAGGAGGAGACGCACGTGAGCCGACGCTCCGGCATCCTCGAGTTCGCCGTCCTGGGGCTGCTCCGCGAGTCTCCGATGCACGGCTACGAGCTGCGCAAACGCCTCAACACCTCGCTCGGCATCTTCCGTGCGTTCAGCTACGGGACTCTCTACCCGTGCCTCAAGACGCTGGTGGCCAGCGGGTGGTTGATCGAGGAGCCCTCCGGCGACGAGGCCGACGCCACGCCCGCCTCATCCCTCACCGGGCGCCGGGCGAAGATCGTCTACCGGCTGACGGCGGAAGGTAAGGAGCACTTCGAGGAGCTGCTCTCGCACACCGGTCCGGACGCCTGGGAGGACGAGCACTTCGCCGCACGCTTCGCCTTCTTCGGCCAGACCGAACGCGACGTGCGGATGCGGGTCCTCGAAGGCAGGCGCAGCAGGCTGGAGGAGCGTCTGGAGAAGATGCGCGCCTCCCTCGCCCGCACCCGTGAACGACTCGACGACTACACACTTGAGCTGCAGCGACACGGCATGGAGTCCGTGGAGCGCGAAGTGCGCTGGCTGAACGAGCTCATCGAGAGCGAGCGGTCGGGACGGGATCAGAGACGATCCTCGCCCGAGGGCTCTGCTCAGCAGGACACATCAGGAGAGACGGGCGGCCTGCCCCGGCACCGGGGTGACACCCCGCCGGATCCGTCCGACGACACCGCCAAGTGAAGTCACCGCATTCCGCGGGGACTTCATCGGAAACACCGATTACACAGGGAGCAACCGGAATGGGTTCGGTTCGCGTAGCCATCGTAGGCGTGGGCAACTGCGCCGCCTCGCTGGTGCAGGGCGTCGAGTACTACAAGGACGCAGATCCGGCCGGCAAGGTGCCCGGCCTGATGCACGTCCAGTTCGGCGATTACCACGTCAGCGACGTCGAGTTCGTCGCCGCCTTCGACGTCGACGCGAAGAAGGTCGGCCTCGACCTCGCGGACGCCATCGGCGCCAGCGAGAACAACACCATCAAGATCGCGGATGTGCCGAACACGGGCGTCACCGTCCAGCGCGGCCACACCCACGACGGTCTGGGCAAGTACTACCGCGAGACGATCGAGGAGTCCGCGGACGCCCCGGTCGACGTCGTCCAGGTCCTCAAGGACAAGCAGGTCGACGTCCTCGTCTGCTACCTCCCCGTCGGTTCCGAGGTCGCCGCGAAGTTCTACGCGCAGTGCGCCATCGACGCCAAGGTCGCGTTCGTCAACGCTCTCCCGGTCTTCATCGCCGGCACCAAAGAGTGGGCGGACAAGTTCACCGAGGCCGGTGTCCCGATCGTCGGCGACGACATCAAGTCCCAGGTGGGCGCCACCATCACGCACCGCGTGATGGCGAAGCTCTTCGAGGACCGGGGTGTCATCCTGGACCGCACGATGCAGCTGAACGTCGGCGGCAACATGGACTTCAAGAACATGCTCGAGCGTGAGCGCCTGGAGTCCAAGAAGATCTCGAAGACGCAGGCCGTCACCTCGCAGATCCGTGACCGCGAGCTCGGCGAGGACAACGTCCACATCGGCCCCTCCGACTACGTGGCCTGGCTGGACGACCGCAAGTGGGCGTACGTGCGCCTCGAGGGCCGTGCCTTCGGTGACGTTCCGCTGAACCTGGAGTACAAGCTCGAGGTGTGGGACTCCCCGAACTCGGCCGGTGTCATCATCGACGCCGTCCGTGCGGCGAAGATCGCCAAGGACCGCGGCATCGGTGGCCCGATCCTCTCGGCTTCGAGCTACTTCATGAAGTCCCCGCCGGTGCAGTACTTCGACGACGAGGCTCGCGAGAACGTCGAGAAGTTCATCAAGGGCGAGACCGAGCGCTGAACCGGCTCTCACGCCTGACCGCATCACCGGAGCACTGAGCGGCGACGCTCACCTCCTCCTGCCGCACGTCGGGGGTCCCCGGGCAATCCGCCCGCGGACCCCCGACGTGTGTGACGCTTGCTCCCATGTCTGTCGCGCGTGATCTGCGCACTCTGCTGCGCCTGCGGAACTTCCGCCGCCTGCTCACCGTGCGGCTCCTGTCCCAGTCCGCCGACGGCGTCTACCAGGTCGCCCTCGCCGCGTACGTCGTCTTCTCGCCGGAGAAGCAGACCTCGGCGGCCGCCATCGCCTCGGCCATGGCCGTACTCCTCCTCCCGTACTCGCTGATCGGCCCCTTCGCGGGCGTCCTGCTGGACCGCTGGCCCCGCCGCCAGGTCTTCCTGTACGGGAACCTCCTGCGGGCCGCCCTGGCCTCCTGCACGGCCCTGCTGATCCTCGCCTCGGTACCGGACTGGCTCTTCTACGCCTCGGCCCTCTGCGTCACCGCCGTCAACCGCTTCGTGCTGGCGGGGCTCTCCGCCGCGCTGCCGCGGGTGGTCGACGACGAGCGGCTGGTCGTCGCCAACTCGCTCTCCCCTACGGCCGGTACCCTCGCCGCCACCGCGGGCGGTGGCCTCGCCTTCGTCGTACGGCTGGTGGCCGACGAGTCGGACGCGGCGGTCGTCCTGCTGGGGGCCATGCTCTATCTGCTCTCCGCGCTGGCGTCGCTGAGCCTGCCGCGCACGCTGCTGGGGCCCGATCCCGACGGAACGCCCCTCCGGCTGCGGGCCGCACTGACCGTCACGGCCCACGGGCTCGTCGCCGGACTCCGCCACCTGGCAGAGCGCACGCACGCGGCCCGGGCGCTGGCCGCGATGACCGTGCTCCGCTTCTGCTACGGCGCGCTCACCGTGATGGTGCTCATGCTCTGCCGCTACGCCTGGTCGGACGGCGACTCCGACGGTCTGGCCCTGCTCGGCCTGGCGGTCGGGGCCTCCGGTGCGGGATTCTTCGTCGCCGCCGTGGTGACCCCCTGGGCCGTGGGGCGGCTCGGACGGTACGGATGGATCACGGCCTGCGCCGGATCCGCGGCCGTCCTGGTGCCCGCCCTGGGGCTCTCCTTCACCCCCTTGCCGATGCTGATCGCCGCCTTCGTGCTCGGCGTCGTGACCCAGGGATCGAAGATCGCGACGGACACGGTCGTCCAGACGTCTGTGGACGACTCCTTCCGCGGCCGGGTCTTCTCGCTCTACGACGTGCTCTTCAACGTCGCGTTCGTGGGCGCTGCCGGGGTCGCGGCGCTACTGCTCCCGCCGGACGGCAGATCCGTCGCCGTGGTGGCCGGAGTAGCCGTCCTGTACGCGGCCGTCGCGGTGGCCATGTTCCGTCGGCGCTGGACGAGCAGCGGCGGATAGCCGGTCCCGGATGTGCTGAGGGGCGTTGTTTCACGTGAAACAACGCCCCTCAGCACATCCGGTGTGGGTGATGTTTCACGTGAAACATCACCCACACCGGCTCAGCTCTGCTCCGCCCACCACTCCTTGAGCGCCGCCACCGCCGCGTCACGCTCCATCGGGCCGTGCTCCAGCCGCAGCTCCAGCAGGAACGCGTACGCCTTGCCAATCACCGGCCCGGGGCCCACCCCCAGCGTCCGCATGATCTCGTTGCCGTCCAGATCCGGGCGGATGGAGTCGAGCTCCTCCTGCTCCTGGAGCAGGGCGATCCGCTCCTCCAGCCCGTCGTAGGTCCGGGAGAGGGCGTTCGCCTTGCGCTTGTTCCGGGTCGTGCAGTCCGACCGAGTCAGCTTGTGGAGGCGTTCCAGGAGTGGTCCGGCGTCGCGCACGTACCGGCGGACGGCGGAGTCTGTCCACTCCCCGTCGCCGTACCCGTGGAAGCGCAGGTGGAGCTCGACCAGCTTCGACACGTCCTTCACGAGGTCGTTGGAGTACTTCAGCTCGGTCATGCGCTTCTTGGTCATCTTGGCGCCGACCACCTCGTGGTGGTGGAACGAGACCCGGCCGTCCTTCTCGAACCGCCGCGTCCTCGGCTTGCCGATGTCGTGGAGCAGGGCCGCCAGCCGCAGAACGAGGTCGGGGCCGTCCTCCTCCAGGTCGATGGCCTGTTCCAGGACGGTCAGCGAGTGCTCGTAGACGTCCTTGTGACGGTGATGCTCGTCACTCTCCAGCCGCAGCGCGGGGAGCTCGGGCAGCACATGGCCGGCCAGCCCGGTGTCGACGAGGAGGCCCAGGCCCTTGCGGGGGTGGGCGGAGAGAAGGAGCTTGTTGAGCTCCTCGCGGACCCGCTCGGCGGAGACGATCTCGATCCGGCCGGCCATCTCCGTCATCGCGATGACGACCTCGGGGGCGACCTCGAAGTCCAGCTGCGCGGCGAACCGGGCGGCACGCAGCATGCGCAGCGGGTCGTCCGAGAAGGACGCCTCAGGCGTCCCCGGGGTGCGCAGCACGCGCTCGGCCAGGTCCTTCAGGCCGCCGTGCGGGTCGACGAACTCCTTCTCCGGCAGCGCGACAGCCATCGCGTTGACCGTGAAGTCCCGGCGCACGAGGTCGTCCTCGATGGAGTCGCCGTAGGAGACCTCCGGCTTGCGCGAGGTCCTGTCGTACGCCTCCGACCGGTAGGTCGTGACCTCGATCTGGTAGCCGTCCTTCTGGGCGCCGACGGTGCCGAAGGCGATCCCGACCTCCCACACCGCGTCGGCCCAGGGACGGACGATGGCCAGCACGTCCTCGGGGCGGGCGTCGGTGGTGAAGTCCAGGTCGTTCCCGAGCCTGCCGAGCAGCGCGTCGCGGACCGAGCCGCCGACCAGCGCGAGGCCGAATCCGGCCCCCTGGAAGCGGCGGGCGAGGTCGTCGGCGACCGGGGACACTCGCAGCAGCTCACTCACCGCGCGATGCTGCACCTGGTTCAGTGCACTGGCGTTCTCTTCGTTGGCGTTCGGCACAACAGAAAAGGGTACGTGCACCGACCGGTCGCGGCGTCATCGTTTATCCGGGCCCTGCGGGCCTCCCGCGATCATGTGAGCCGGACCCCAGCACTTCGGCCCTCCGCACCTCGTTACCATGCGGGGACGCAGGACCGACAACGATCGACAGACTCCGATGACGACGAGGGACGGGTAAGCGCGTGGCCCAGGCGGCAGACATCCAGGGGATGCGTCCCTCTCCTGCCCGCCGATGGCTGCGGCGCACGGTCTCCGTGGTCCTCGGGGCACCTCTGCTGGCCGGACTGCTGGCCGTCCCGGCGACCGGGAGCGCGGGGGCCGCCGAACCGGCGAAGGCCCCCACGGGATCCCGCACCGTCGATGTGTCCCTGGACACGCTCTCCCCCGCCGCCCCCGTCGAGGGGGACACCCTCACCGTCTCCGGGACGCTCACCAACAAGGGCAAGGAGACGATCGACGACGCAGAGGTCGACCTGCGGGTGGGCCCCCGGCTCTCCGGCCGGGGAGAGGTCGACGACGCCGCCAAGCGCAAGGGCTACACCCCGGGCGCCGACCCGGCCCCGATCGACGACAAGTACACGGTGAAGATCCCCAAGCTCGCCAAGGGGATCAGCCAGAACTTCACGCTCACCGTTCCCGTCGACAAGCTGGACCTCGACGCCTCGGGCGTCTACCAGCTGGGGGTCTCGGTCTCCGGCCGCACCGCGGCCACCCCCTACGAGCAGGTGCTGGGCATCGAGCGCTCGTACCTCCCCTGGCAGCCCGAGAAGAGCGACAAGAGGACGAAGCTCACCTTCCTCTGGCCGCTGATCGCCTCTCCGCACGTCACCGCCGAGACGCGCTCCGACGAACAGCAGACGCCGGTGTTCGCCGACGACAAGCTGGCCGAGGAGCTGGCGCCGGGCGGACGTCTGCAGCAGATGGTCGCCCTCGGCAGCCGGCTCCCCGTCACCTGGGTCGTCGACCCGGACCTGCTGGCGAGCGTCGCCGCGATGGCCGGGGGGTACGAGGTCAAGTCCGGTGACACGACCGTGCCGGGCAAGAACCGGGCCGTAGCAGGACAGTGGATCACCGCCCTGCAGAAGGTCGTCGAGGACGGCAAGGTGATCGCCCTGCCGTTCGCCGACCCGGATCTGGCCTCCATCGCGCACCGGGGCAAGAAGGTCTCCGGCACGCTGAGCCATCTGCAGAACGCCTCCACGGTGGGCGCCACCACGGTGGAGACCATCCTCCACGCGAAGCCGTCCACCGACTTCGCCTGGCCCGTGAACGGCGCGGTCGACCCGGGCATCGTGGATGTGGCGACCTCCGCGGGCGCCCATCACGTGATCGCCCGCAGCGACAGCTTCCCGGAGACCGGCGGCCTGCCGTACACCCCGACGGCGGCACGGCCGATCGGCGGGGGCACCACCGCCGTCGTCGCCGACTCCCGGCTCTCGGCCGTCTTCGACCGCAGCATGCTCCGGGCGGGCGCCTCGACCCTCGCGGTCCAGAACTTCCTCGCGCAGACCCTCGCGCTGAACGAGCAGGCGCCGGACAAGGAACGCAGCATCGTCGTGGCACCCCAGCGGATGCCCACGGCCGCCCAGGCGCAGTCGATGGCACGCGCCCTGGAGGCCCTCTCGGGCGACCGCTGGACGCAGCCGCAGGACCTGGTCGCCGCCGCCGAGGCGAAGCCGGATCCGCTGGCGACCACGAAGGTGCCGCGGGCCTCCGCGTACCCGAAGAAGCTCCGCAGCCAGGAGCTGCCCACCCAGGCGTTCCAGGACATCCGGACCACCCAGGGCTCCATCGACAGCTTCGAGACCATCCTCACGCTCCCCGAGCGTGTGGTGACCCCCTTCGGCAACGCGGTGAACCGCTCGATGTCGACGTCCTGGCGGAGCCGCTCCCAGGAGGCGCAGACCTACCGGGACGACGTGCTCAAGCACCTCAAGGACCTCACCGGAGAGGTCCAGCTGATCGCCAAGTCGGACGTTACCCTCTCCGGCCGCAGCGCGACGATCCCGGTGACCGTGCAGAACAAGCTGGTGCAGGGCGTCGACCGGCTCGTCCTGAGGCTGAAGTCGGACAACATCCGGCTGAAGTTCAACGACGGCGGGACGATGGCCGAACTGCCGGTCCGGATCGGGGGCGGGCACAGCCAGTCGGTGAAGTTCGACACGGCGACCAGCGCCAACGGACGCGCCCAGGTGACCGCCCGGCTCTTCACCGAGGACGGCACGCCGTACGGCGAGGAGATGACCTTCACCGTGAAGGTCTCCGAGGTCACCCCCACCGTGCTGCTCGTCATCGCCGGCGGACTGCTCCTCCTGGTGCTGGCCGGGGTCAGGATGTACAGCCACCGCAAGCGCGCCGTGGCAAGCGACACGGCGAACGGCGACGGCGGCGAACCCGAGCAGCCGAGTGACCCGACCCCGGACACCGGACCGGAAAGCGGGGCCCCGTCGGGAACGGGTGAGAAAGTGGACCGTTGAGCGATGTCCGTCATGGCCGGCCGGCCGGGGACGATGAGGTAGGGGTTTCGATGAACGCGCCGTACGACGGTGACCGCGGCCAGGGCGCCGGCGGAGCAGGGTCTCCGTCCGGCCCCCCGGTTCCTCCTGGCCCGGGCCAGGACGGCCAGGTGCCGCCCGACCCGTACCTCCAGCACGCCTACGAGGACGACCCCTACCGGGCGCAGGACCTCGCGGCCCAGGACCCGGTGGGCGAGGCGCTCTACGACCGGGCGTCCCACCCGCCGCCGCCCCCGGGCACCTACCAGGAGCCGCAGGCGCTGTACCAGCAGCCGCCCGCGGCCCCGCACGCCCCTGACCCGCGCATCTGGGCCCAGACACCGCCTCCCGAGCCCTCGGGGCCCTCACGCCACCTCCCGTACGGCGACCGTCCGGCGACCACACAGTTCGTCGGCGTCGACGACCTGGTCACGCAGGCGTCGGACGACCGGCGGGAGCCGGACGCCTTCGCCCACCTCTTCCGGGACCAGGAGGGGACGGGGAAGGTCCCCGGCCCGCCCGAGCCGGAACCCGCCCCCGCTCCCGTCCCGCCGAAGTCCGGCGGCGGCAAGTTCTCCGGGGTGCTGAAGTCCAGCGCGCTGATGGCCGCCGGCACCCTCGTCTCCCGGCTCACCGGCTTCATCCGGTCCCTGGTGATCACCGCGGCTCTCGGCGCCGCGCTGCTCGGTGACAGCTTCACCATCGCGTACACGCTGCCGACCATGATCTACATCCTCACCGTCGGCGGCGGTCTCAACTCGGTCTTCGTCCCGCAGCTCGTCCGCGCCATGAAGGACGACGAGGACGGCGGCGAGGCCTTCGCCAACCGGCTGCTGACCCTGGTGATGGTCGCGCTCGGCCTGATCGTGGGCATCGCGGTCCTCGTCGCGCCGGTGCTGATCCAGCTGATGTCGAACACCATCGCCGACGATGTCGCCGCCAACAGCGTCGCCGTCACCTTCGCCCGGTACTGCCTGCCCACCATCTTCTTCATGGGCGTGCACGTGGTGATGGGTCAGATCCTCAACGCCCGGGGCCGGTTCGGCGCGATGATGTGGACCCCGGTCCTCAACAACATCGTCATGATCATCACGTTCGGCCTCTTCATCTGGGTCTACGGCACCTCCGCCGAGTCCAGGATGGGCGTGGACACCATCCCGCCGGAGGGCATCCGGCTGCTGGGGATCGGCACCCTTCTCGGGCTGGTCGTCCAGGCGCTGGCGATGATCCCGTACCTGCGCGAGGCGGGCTTCCGCTTCCGCCCCCGCTTCGACTGGAAGGGCCACGGGCTCGGCAAGACGGTCAAGCTGGCCAAGTGGACCGTGCTGTTCGTCCTGGCCAACCAGGCCGGCGTCCTGGTCGTCACCCAGCTCGCCACCGCCGCGGGCAAGCTGTCCGGCAAGGACGGCACCGGCTTCCTCGCCTACTCCAACGCCCAGCTGATCTGGGGCATGCCGCAGGCCATCATCACCGTCTCCGTCATGGCCGCGCTGCTGCCCCGCATCTCCCGCGCCGCCCACGACAACGACCCCGGCGCGGTCCGCGACGACATCTCGCAGGGGCTGCGCAACTCCGCCGTCGCCATCGTCCCGGTCGCCTTCACCTTCCTCGCGCTCGGCCTGCCGATGTGCACCCTGCTGTACGCCTCCAGCGGCGCCGAGGCAGCCCGCTCCATGGGCTTCATCCTGATGGCGTTCGCCCTCGGCCTGATCCCGTACTCCGTGCAGTACGTCGTGCTCCGCGGCTTCTACGCGTACGAGGACACCCGCACCCCCTTCTACAACACGGTCATCGTGGCGGCCGTCAACGCCGCCGCCTCCGCCCTCTGCTACCTCGTCCTGCCCGCCCGCTGGGCCGTCGTCGGCATGGCCTTCTCCTACGGCCTGGCCTACGCGGTCGGCGTCGGTGTCGCCTGGCGCCGACTGCGCACCCGGCTCGGCGGCGACCTGGACGGTGCGCATATCGTGCGGACCTACGCCCGGCTCTGCATGGCGGCGGTACCCGCGGCCGTCATCGGCGGCGGCATCGGCTTCGCGATCCTCGAACTTCTCGGCACGGGCGCTCTCGGATCGCTGGCCGCGCTGATCTGTGGCGGCACCCTCCTCATGGGCGTCTTCTTCGTCGCGGCGAAGAAGATGCGCATCGAAGAGGTCAACGGCCTGGTCGGCATGGTCCGTGGGCGGCTCGGACGCTGAATGAGCGCACGGCCGCACAACCATCGCCGGACTCCGCGTGTCGTGGATAGCGCCGGAGTGTGGGCACAATTGGCGTGACTGTGGCGAGCTGGCCGGCTTCGCGCAACGGATGGGGAGGCAGGAACGACGGTGGCGGAACGTAGCACGGCTGCCGTCGACGTGGCCGACAACGGCGGCGACGAGCCGCTGGCCGCCAAGGCGGACAAGGCCACGAACGACGGAACGGCGCAGGCCGAGGAGACCGAGGGCGCGAGCCCCGAGACGCCCGAGAACCCCAAGGGTCACGACGGCGGGCGGGCACGTTCCGAGGCCGTTCCGGCGACCCCCGATGTACACAGCGGCCACAAACTGGCCGAGCGCTACCGGCTGGAGGAGTGCGTCACCCGTCTGGACGGCTTCAGCAGCTGGCGGGCGGTCGACGAGAAGCTGCGCCGCGCGGTCGGCGTCCACCTGCTGCCCGCGAACCATCCCCGGGCCCGCTCCGTGCTGGCCGCGGCCCGGTCGTCCGCCCTGCTCGGCGATCCCCGCTTCGTCCAGGTCCTCGACGCCGTCGAGGAGGACGATCTCGTCTACGTCGTCCACGAATGGCTCCCGGACGCCACCGAGCTCACCGCTCTGCTGGCCGCCGGACCGATGGACGCCCATGACGCCTACCAACTCGTCAGCCAGCTCTCCCACGCGATGGCGGCCGCCCACCGTGAGGGCCTGACGCACCTTCGGCTCACCCCCGGCGCCGTCCTGCGCAGCTCCACCGGCCAGTACCGGATCCGCGGCCTCGCCGTGAACGCCGCCCTGCGCGGCATCACCTCCGAACGCCCCCTGCGTCAGGACACCGAGGCGATCGGCGCTCTCCTGTACGCGGCGCTGACCAAGCGCTGGCCGTACGAGAGCGACGCGTACGGTCTCTCCGGGCTGCCCAAGGGCATGGGGCTCATCGCTCCGGACCAGGTCCGCGCCGGCGTCCACCGCGGCCTCTCCGAGCTCGCCATGCGCGCCCTCGCCAACGACGGGGCCACCGCCTCCCGGCAGGAACCCCCCTGCACGACCCCGGACGAACTGGCCAAGGCCGTCGCGGCCATGCCCCGCGTCCTGCCGCCGGAGCCCACGTTCGCCGCCCAGCCCGTCTACCAGCAGCCGGTCTACCAGCGGACGACATATCAGCAGGGCACCTACGGAAGGCCGTCCACCCATCCGTCGTCGGTGCCCCAGCCGGTGCTGGCGGCCCCTCCGGCGCCCCTCCAGAGCCGTACCGGACGGGTACTCAAGTGGAGCGTCTCGGCCCTCCTCATCGCCGCTCTCGGCCTCGGCAGCTGGCAGCTCGCGGAGATCCTGCTCGACCAGCGCAAGGGCTCCGACGACACCGGCGTCACCCAGCCGACCGACGACGAGAAGCCGGCGCCCGCCCCGCCCAAGCCGCTGACCATCGCGGACGCCACCGAGTTCATGCCCGACGGTTCGGGGATCCAGCCGGGGGACGTACCGAACACCATCGACGACGATTCCTCCACGGCGTGGGTCACCCCTCGCTACCGGGGCTTCGCCCACTTCGGCAACCTCCCGCAGCGCCGGCAGGGCAGCGGGATCATCGTCGACCTGGGCAAGGTCCAGGACGTCCGTTCCGTCGAGGTGGACATGTACCGCAGCGGTCAGACGACGGCGGTGTTCGCCGCGGACCCGGACGCCTCCTCACCCTCCTCGCCGGCGGACTTCCCCCAGCAGATCGTCAAGAAGACGGTCGCGGAGAAGACGCTCAAGGAGGAGCTGGAGAAGCCCGTCCGGACGCGCTACGTCCTGATCCACATCACGGAACTGCCCGCGGACGGCACCGGCGGCTACCGCGGCGGGATCAACGGCATCTCCGTCCTCGGCTGATCGGGAGGCTGATCAGGAGCTGGTGTGGAGACTCCGCACCGGCCCTGATCACCTGGCGCGCGGACCGTTAATGTGGCACACGACATCGGATCCGGCTCGGAGGGGGGCACGGTGGATTCCGTTCCACCAGAGGCACCGGGCGACTCGGACCTGCTGGCCCGCCATGTGGCGGGCGACCCCGACGCCTTCGGTGAACTCGTACGCCGCCACCGCGACCGGCTGTGGGCCGTGGCGCTGCGCACCCTCGGGGACAGGGAAGAGGCGGCCGATGCCGTCCAGGACGCCCTCGTCTCCGCCTTCCGGGCCGCCCACACCTTCCGCGGCCAGTCCGCCGTCACGACCTGGCTGCACCGCATCACCGTCAACGCCTGCCTCGACCGGGTCCGCAAAGCGGCCTCCCGCAAGACATCACCGGTGGACGACGCGGAACGGCTCGACCAGCTCCTGGAACCCCACGAGTCGGCCGAGGCCCCCGCCGAACGGCAGGATCTGCACCGCCAGCTCTTCGCCGCCCTGGCCACCCTCCCCGCCGAACAGCGCGCGGCCCTCGTCCTGGTCGACATGCAGGGTTATCCCGTGGCCGAGGCCGCCGACGTCCTGGGCGTCCCGACCGGGACCGTGAAGAGCAGGTGCGCCCGGGGACGGGCGAGACTGGCCCCCCTGGTCCGGCACCTGCGCGGCGCGACCGGCGACGAGGACCCCGACGGGGAGAGCGGGGGGAGCCACGGCACCGGAAGGAACCGGACGCCCGGTGCATCCGTCCCACCTGCGTCAGGACCGCAGGACGCAGGAGCGAACGATCCGGCCGCTGTGAAGGGAGGAGGTGGACGCCCGTGACATCCACGACCGGCACGGCCCAGCACCCGGAGGTCTCCGAGATCTCCGATCTCACCGAGGGGCTGCTCACCCCTTCCCGCGCGGGAGAGATCCGCGACCACCTCGCGGAGTGCGAGCTGTGCGCGGAGGTACGGGACTCCCTGGAGGAGGTCCGCGAGCTGCTCGGCGCCCTGCCGGACCCCGAGCCGATGCCCGAAGACATCGCCGCCCGGATCGACGCGGCGCTCGCCGCCGAGGCCCGTCCGGGCTCCCCCGCCGACGGGACGGCCGACGACTCCCGGGCTACCGCTGTTTCACGCGATGCCGCTGTTTCACGTGAAGGTGCCGATGTTTCACGTGAAACAGAGAGCGCGGATATCGGCGGCCCGTCCTCCGTGACGCCCCGCACCGGCTCCTCCCCGGCCCGCCCGACGGGCCACCCTCAGGGCCCCACAGGGCCCGGGCGCAACCGTGCCCGACGCCGTCGGCGTGCGGTGTTCCTGGGCACCGCGTGCGGCGCCGCGATCATCGGCATGAGTGTCTTCTTCCTCCAGAACCTGTCGTCGTCCTCCGACTCCTCGGGTGCGTCGGCCGACCGTGCTGTCAGCGCATCCGAGGGCGGGGCACACGCCTACTCCCAGGACACGCTGGAGACCGAGGTGCAGGACCTCCTGGCCGGTGACGTGGGCGCGGAGGACTTCACCGGGCAGAAACGGTCGCCGAGCGAGGACGAGCAGGCAGTCCCCGAGGCGGAGTCCCCCGACACCAAGGCCTCCAGGAGCCCGCTCGTCGCCCCTGCCGTCGCTGTACCCCCGTGCGTGCAGCAGGCCACCGGCCGCACCACCCCGGCCCTCGCCATCGACGAGGGGACCTATCAGGGGACGGACGCCTTCCTCGTCGTCCTTCCGCACCCGAGCGACCCCACCCGCGTGCAGGCCTATGTCGTCGCCTCCTCCTGCGTGGACACCGCTCCCGGGTCGACCGGTCGGCTGCTGCTCACAGAGGCGTACGACCGCCCCTGAGGACCGCTACGGCACGTCGGGAATGCAACACCCGTAGGATCCGTTGGGTGGGGTGAGAGTCGTTGAACCGACCCCGTAGGCAGTAGGCAGTCTGCAGAGACGAGGAAGAACCCGTGAGCGACGTCCGTAATGTGATCATCATCGGCTCCGGACCGGCCGGGTACACGGCCGCGCTCTACACCGCTCGTGCCTCACTGAACCCGCTGGTCTTCGAGGGCGCGGTGACGGCCGGCGGCGCGCTGATGAACACCACCGACGTGGAGAACTTCCCCGGCTTCCAGGACGGCATCATGGGCCCCGAGCTCATGGACAACATGCGAGCCCAGGCCGAGCGCTTCGGCGCCGAGCTGGTTCCCGACGATGTCGTCGCGGTGGACCTCACCGGCGACATCAAGACGGTCACCGACACGGCGGGCACCGTGCACCGTGCCAAGGCCGTCATCGTCACCACCGGCTCCCAGCACCGCAAGCTCGGGCTGCCCAACGAGGACGCCCTCTCCGGCCGCGGTGTCTCCTGGTGCGCCACCTGCGACGGCTTCTTCTTCAAGGACCACGACATCGCCGTGGTCGGCGGCGGCGACACGGCCATGGAGGAAGCGACCTTCCTCTCCCGCTTCGCCAAGTCCGTCACGATCGTCCACCGCCGCGACACCCTGCGGGCCTCCAAGGCGATGCAGGACCGGGCCTTCGCCGACCCGAAGATCAAGTTCGCCTGGGACAGCGAGGTCGCCGAGGTCAAGGGTGAGCAGAAGCTCTCGGGCCTGACCCTGCGGAACACCAAGACCGGCGAGCTCTCCGAGCTCCCGGTGACCGGCCTCTTCATCGCCGTCGGGCACGACCCGCGCACCGAGCTCTTCAAGGGCCAGCTGGAGCTCGACGACGAGGGGTACCTGAAGGTCGAGGCGCCCTCCACCCGTACCAACCTGGCCGGTGTCTTCGGCGCCGGTGACGTGGTCGACCACACCTACCGGCAGGCCATCACCGCCGCCGGCACCGGCTGCTCCGCCGCGCTGGACGCCGAGCGCTTCCTCGCCGCGCTGGCCGACGCGGAGCCCGCCGAGCCGGAGAAGACCCCGGCAGTCTGAACTTCCCCACCGCACGCCCACCCCGAGAGACTAAGGAGGCCGCCGTGGCCGGCGACCTGAAGCACGTAACCGACGACACGTTCGACGATGTCGTCCTCAAGAGCGAGAAGCCCGTTCTGGTCGACTTCTGGGCTGCCTGGTGCGGCCCGTGCCGTCAGATCGCTCCCTCGCTGGAAGCGATCGCGGCGGAGCACGGCGACCAGATCGAGATCGTCAAGCTCAACATCGACGAGAACCCGGCCACCGCTGCCAAGTACGGCGTGATGTCCATCCCGACCCTGAACGTCTACCAGGGCGGCGAGGTCGCCAAGACCATCGTCGGCGCCAAGCCGAAGGCCGCGATCCTCCGCGACCTCGAAGGCTTCATCAGCGCCAAGTAGCCACGCGCGCCCCGGCGCGATGTTTCACGTGAAACGGGCCCACCCCCTCAACGGGGTGGGCCCGTTTCCGTACCGTCCGAGTCCGCTCAGAGCGGGCGCAGCGCCGGTTCCTTCTGCACTGCCCCCAGGAGCCGGTCGAGAGCCATCTCGACATCCTCCTTCCAGGAGAGCGTCGTCCGCAGTTCCAGTCTCAGTCGCGGATACCGGGGGTGGGGCCGCACGGTCTTGAAGCCGACCGCCAGCAGGTGATCCGCCGGGAGCACGCAGCCGAACACTTCCGCCCGGGCGTCCCCGAACGCCTCGATCGCCTTGAAGCCCCGGCGCAACACGTCCTTGGCCACCGTCTGCACCATGACGCGACCGAGCCCCTGGCCCTGATACCCCGGAACGATCAGACCGGTGATGAGCTGAACGGCGTCGGGGGAGACCGGGCTGGTGGGGAAGGCCGTCGAGCGTGGGACGTAGGCAGGCGGCGCATAGAGGACGAACCCCGCCGGGACGTCGTCCACATAGACCACCCGACCGCAGGACCCCCACTCCAGGAGCACCGCGGAGATCCAGGCCTCCTTCTCCAGCTCCGGCTTGCCCGCCTTTACCGCGGCTTCCCCGCTGACCGGGTCAAGCTCCCAGAAGACGCACGCACGGCAGCGCTCGGGGAGATCTTGAAGGTTGTCCAAGGTGAGCGGTACAAGCCGACGCCCCATGGCGGCGATCCCTCACTTCTCTCGCCCGCCGCATTGCGTGCGGCCGCCAGCGCGTTCCGTTCGTGGAACAGACTGCCGACGAATCCCCCGACGGCTCCCAGGCCCAGCCCGACCGTCACCAGCCGGCTGCGGCTCACTGTTCGCAAGGTCCCCGCCCTCCTCCGAGGTCGATCACCGTGGATGCGCCATCCCAGATCGCATCGTATCCACCCAGAGGTGATGCGGATACCGAGAGAGGGCAAAGGGCGGGCCGTGTTCCGGTGAGCACCGGAACACGGCCCGCCCTTTCACGCGGTCCTACGGGCAAGCGGACGCCAGGGGAGTCAGCTCTCGTCGTCCTCGTCGGGAGCCTCGGCGAGACGGCGCTCCAGCACCTTTCCCTCACCCGGGGCGAGGGAGCCGAGAATCCGCTCCAGATCCTCCATCGAGGCGAACTCGACGGTGATCTTCCCCTTCTTCTGGCCCAGGTCGACCTTCACCCGGGTCTCGAAGCGGTCCGAGAGCCGGGTCGCCAGATCGGTCAGTGCGGGGGACAGCCGCGCACCGGCCCGGGGGCCCTTCGGCTTGGGCGAGCTCGTGGGACGCGAACCCATGAGCGTCACGATCTCCTCGACCGCGCGGACCGAGAGCCCCTCCGCCACGATGCGGTGGGCCAGCCGGTCCTGCTCCTCGGAGTCGTCCACCGACAGCAGGGCGCGGGCGTGGCCGGCCGAGAGAACGCCCGCGGCCACCCGCCGCTGCACGGGCGGCGAGAGCCGCAGGAGGCGCAGTGTGTTGGACACCTGGGGCCGGGACCGCCCGATCCGGTCGGCCAGCTGGTCATGGGTGCACTTGAAGTCCTTGAGGAGCTGGTCGTACGCGGCAGCCTCCTCCAGCGGGTTCAGCTGAGCCCGGTGGAGGTTCTCCAGCAGGGCGTCCAGGAGGAGCTTCTCGTCGTCCGTGTCGCGGACGATGCTCGGAATCCGCTCCAGGCCCGCTTCACGGGAGGCGCGCAGACGGCGCTCGCCCATGATGAGCTCGTAGCGGTCCGCCCCCACCTTGCGTACGACGACCGGCTGAAGAAGACCCACCTCCTTGATGGAGGTGACCAGCTCGGCCAAGGCGTCCTCGTCGAAGACCTCACGGGGCTGACGGGGGTTCGGCGTGACCGAACCGATGGGCAGCTCGGCGAAGTACGCACCGGACGTCCCCGACTCCTGGTCCGGCGCGGACGCCGGCTCCGGCACCACTGGGGACGACGGGAGTGCGGTCACCTTCGCGGCCGCCACCCCTCGCTCCGCCGTCAGAACCGGTCCCCCACCGGGGGCGGAACCGCCCCCGGGGCCCGGGACCTGCTTCTCCTGGGGAGCGGCGGGGATCAGCGCACCGAGCCCACGCCCCAGCCCTCTACGTCGCTCACTCACTGAATGCCCTCCGAAACGTTCTGCTGGCTGTTCTGAATCGCGTGGGCGTGCTGGGCCTCGTAGTGCACCCCGACACCCCGCAGGGCGATCTCCCGGGCGGCTTCGAGGTACGAGAGCGAGCCGCTGGACCCCGGGTCGTAGGTCAGCACGGTCTGCCCGTAACTCGGCGCCTCGGAGATACGGACGGACCGCGGGATGCTCGTCCGCAGCACTTCCTTGCCGAAGTGGGTACGGACCTCCTCGGCGACCTGGGAGGCGAGCCTGGTCCTGCCGTCGTACATGGTCAACAGGATCGTGGACACATGCAGATCCGGGTTCAAGTGGCCCCGCACCAGGTCGACATTGCGCAGCAGCTGACCCAGGCCCTCCAGCGCGTAGTACTCGCACTGGATGGGGATCAGTACCTCCGCCCCGGCCACCATCGCGTTCACCGTGAGCAGGCCGAGGGAGGGCGGGCAGTCGATGAGGATGTAGTCCAGCGGCTGCTCGTACGCCTGGATGGCCCGCTGGAGCCGGCTCTCCCGCGCCACCAGCGACACGAGCTCGATCTCCGCACCGGCGAGATCGATCGTCGCGGGGGCGCAGAAGAGACCCTCGACGTCCGGAACAGGCTGCACCACTTCGGAGAGCGGCCGGCTCTCCACCAGCACGTCATAGATCGACGGAACGTCGGAGTGGTGATCGATCCCCAGCGCCGTGGAGGCATTGCCCTGGGGGTCGAGGTCGACCACCAGGACCCGAGCACCGTGCAGGGCCAGCGAAGCAGCGAGGTTGACCGTCGTGGTCGTCTTACCGACCCCGCCCTTCTGGTTGGCCACCACGATGACGCGGGTCCGGTCAGGGCGAGGCAGCCCCTCACCGGCACGACCGAGGGCCTCCACGGCCAGCTGGGCAGCGCGACCGATGGGTGTGTCGTCCATCGGCGGCGGTGTTTCACGTGAAACACCGTCCCCTACGGACTCGCTTCGGGGGCCGGGGACCGGATCGGTCATCGGTCCCGCGATGTTGGCGTCGGACCGCAACGGTTCACTCTCCTCGACTTCAGGCTCGCAATGAGGAGAGCCTGCCATGCTTTCGGGGTCGTGAACCAGCGAGGCCCGCTGATCTGTGGATGAATCCGGGTGTGTGGACAACTCGGTAACCCGTACGGGTTTCCGGTCGCGCGGTGCGGCAGCCGCACGACCGCGGCCGATGATTCCCTGCAGCAGAGAGCGACGTTTCACGTGAAACACGATGCCCCCGCATCGCAACTACCAGGCCACGACACTCCGCAGGGGGTACAGATGGCCGCTTTCCCGGCATTTCACTGCTAGACGGCAGAGATCTCTTGGAAGGGGCCATGCCGGACCGTTCTCCACCCGGCCGGCCCCGACGCGAGCGGCAGCCCTCAGCGGCGGCGTCGGGTGCGCCCCACCCGCGCGGCCTTGGCCCTCTTTGCGGCGAACCTCACACCACCCGGGCTCTCGCCCACCACCACGCGCACCACCGTGGAGAGCGGATCGACCACGCCCTCGCCGACCTGGAGCACCTCGGTCTCCAGCACACCGAGCTTGCTCAGGGCCGCCCGGGCGCCGTTGATCTCCTCCTCGGCGGTGTCGCCCTTCAGCGCGAGCATCTCCCCGTAGGGCCGCAGCAGGGGCACGCCCCAGCCTGCCAGCCGGTCCAGCGGCGCCACGGCACGAGCGGTCACCACGTGGACGGGCTGAAGCGTCCCGAGGACCTCCTCGGCCCTCCCGCGCACCACCGTCACATGGTCCAGGCCGAGCAGCTCGACGACTTCCTGGAGGAAGTTCGTCCGGCGGAGCAGCGGCTCCAGCAGCGTGATCTTGAGGTCGGGGCGTACCAGGGCCAGCGGGATACCGGGCAGGCCGGCGCCCGAGCCCACATCGCAGACCGTGACGCCTTCCGGCACCACCTCGGAGAGCACAGCGCAGTTCAGCAGGTGCCGCTCCCACAGCCGCGGCACCTCACGGGGGCCGATCAGGCCCCGCTTCACGCCGGCATCGGCGAGCAGCTCCGCGTACCGGACAGCCTCCGGGAAGAGCTCTCCGAATACCGCCTGCGCCTCTTCAGGTGCCTGGGGGAGCTCTGCAGCGTCCGTCACGGGGACCGTCCTTCCGTACCGCACTAGCGCACTGGGGGTGGCTGACTATCAGGCTGACAAAGATCGGCCCCGCCTGCGAACAGACGGGGCCGACAGTACAAGGATCCGGTCAGGCCGGGAGTACGACGACGAAGCGCTGCGGCTCCTCGCCCTCCGACTCGCTCCGGAGACCGGCTGCGGCGATCGCGTCGTGCACGACCTTGCGCTCGAACGGCGTCATCGGGTCCAGCTTGACCGGCTGGCCCGAGGTCTTGACGTCGTTGGCGGCCTTGGCACCCAGCTCGGCGAGGATCTCGCGCTTCTTGGCCCGGAAGCCGCCGATGTCCAGCATCAGACGGCTGCGGTCGCCGGTCTCCCGGTGGACCGCCAGCCGGGTCAGCTCCTGGAGCGCCTCCAGCACCTCACCGTCGCGCCCCACGAGCTTCTGGAGTTCACGCGGGGAGTCGCTGATGATCGATACCGCGGCCCGGTCCGCCTCGACGTCCATGTCGATGTCACCGTCAAGGTCGGCGATGTCGAGCAGGCCTTCGAGGTAGTCGGCTGCGATCTCCCCCTCCTGCTCCAGGCGGGTCAGAGTGTCGCTCCCCTCGGCGGCGGCCTTGGAGGTGGTGCCTTCCGTCACGGGTGGACTCCTTCTTACTTCTTGGACGGGTGCTTGGGCCGCTGCGGGCCCTTGCGCTGTCCGGACTTGGCTTGGCGTGAGGAGCCGGAGGCGGACTTGCCCGCCGACGTCGGCTTGTCGTCCTGCGGTGCGTCCTGCTTCTGGAGCGAGGTCTTGGAGCCGGCCGCGGGCTCGTCCTTGGCGGCCGCACCGGCGGTGGCGGCCGTCTGGCGCTTCGCCTTGGTCTGGCGCTTGGGCTGCTGGCGCTTGGCCGCGGCGCCCTCTCCCTCGGGAACGACCTCGCCCTTCTTGACGGTGCCGTCCTCCTGGGCGACGAGACCCTTCTTGCTCAGCCCGGTGATGAACTTGCGCTCGATGTCGTTGCGGTCCGGCCCCTTGGCCACGATCGCCTTGACGGTCCGGCGCTGTGTCCGGCCACGGACCTGACCACGGGAGTCGACGGTCTTGAGCACCCGCTGGAGGTAGGCGTCCTGCGCCTTGCTGCCCGGCGTCGGGTTCTGGTTGATCACGTACATCTGCTGACCCATGGTCCAGACGTTCGTGGTCAGCCAGTAGACGAGGACACCGACGGGGAAGTTGACACCCATCACGGCGAAGATGACCGGGAAGATGTACATCAGCATCTTCTGCTGCTGCATGTACGGGGTCTTCACCGTGAGGTCGACGTTCTTCGTCATCAGCTGGCGCTGGGTGAAGAACTGCGAGGCCGACATGAGCACGATCATGACGGCGGTGACGACCCGGACGTCCAGCAGCGAGGCGTCGAGCGAGTTGAGCTTGTCGACGCTGTCGGTGAACTTCGCGGCCAGCGGCGCGCCGAAGATGTGGGCCTGACGGGCGCTGTCCAGCAGTTCCTGGTTGATCGCGCCGATCTTCTTGCCCGAGGCGATGGACGACAGCACGTGGTACAGGGCGAAGAAGAACGGGGACTGCGCCAGGATCGGAAGGCACGAGGAGAGCGGGTTGGTGCCCGTCTCCTTGTACAGCTTCATCATCTCTTCGGACTGACGCTGCTTGTCGTTCTTGTAGCGCTCCTGGATCGCCTTCATCTTCGGCTGGAGCACCTGCATGTTGCGGGTCGACTTGATCTGCTTCACGAAGAGCGGGATCAGGCAGATCCGGATCAGCACCACCAGGGACACGATGGACAGGCCCCAGGCCCACCCGGAGTCATCGCCGAAGAGCGCTCCGTAGACCTTGTGGAACTGGACGATGATCCATGAGACGGGCGTGGTGATAAAGCTGAACAGACTGGCAATCGTGTCCACTAATCAGGCTCCTTGAGCATTGGGCGAGGTCTCTGTGGCCGGGCTCGGGGGTTCGGAGACCGGCCCCCCGGACGGCACATCAGCGGCGGGCTCCCCGCCCTTGCCGCCGCGCAGGCCGTTGCGCAGCAGTTCGTGCCACCGCGGACGCTTGCGTTGCGGGACATGGTCCACACCGCCGGGTGACCACGGATTGCATCGCAGGATGCGCCAGGCGGTCAGCGCCGTTCCCTTGATCGCACCGTGCCGGTCGATAGCCGTATATCCATAGTGGGAACACGACGGGTAATAGCGGCAGACAGGCCCGAGGAGTGGGCTGATCGTCCACTGGTACAGCTTGATGAGGGCAAGCAGCGGGTACTTCATCTCGCGCCCCCTCCCAGCAACCGCTGAAGGGCGGCATCCAGGTCTCGGGCCAGCTGTGCATGGTCGGCGTCGCCCGCACCGGGCAGCGCTCGTACGACAACAAGGCTACCGGGGGGCAGCTGCGCCAGCCGGTCGCGGACCAGATGGCGAAGCTTCCGCTTCACCGCGGTGCGGACGACCGCCCCTCCCACCGCTTTGCTGACAACGAAACCCGCACGCGGCGCGGGGAGAGTCTCCCCCGTCACGTGCGGGTCCGTTTCACCGCTGCGTAGATGGACGACGAGCAGTGGACGTCCGGCTCGACGTCCTCGTCGTACCGCGGTCGCGAAGTCCTCGCGCCGCCTCAGCCGATTCTCGGTAGGCAGCACGTCATGGACCTGTAAGCGATCAGGCGGACAGGCTGCTGCGGCCCTTGCCGCGGCGGTTCGCGAGGATCGCACGGCCGGCACGGGTACGCATGCGCAGACGGAAGCCGTGGGTCTTGGCGCGACGGCGGTTGTTCGGCTGGAAGGTGCGCTTGCTCACTCGGGGGCTCCAGAAATGATTCGTGTCTTGGCGGGACATCGCCTGGCTGTCACCGTGCGCCCACGAGGAACTCGCGTAAACGCCTTAGTGCACCGCTTCACAATCACAGATCGTGATCTTTGCCCATCGGAGGCAGGCGGCAGCAGCCATCGACAACTCGACCTGGTCACGGTACGCGCGGCTACGCCATCCGGTCAAACCGGCTCCGCGCGACCCCCCATTGTGCACAGCCTGTGGACAACAACTTGAACCGTGCGGCCCGGCCTGACTACCGTGGCTGAACTCCGGTTCTTTTCCTTCCCGACTGCCGGGCCTCACCCATCCCGACCCACCCCGTCCCGAGAACCACACATTCGTGGGACATGCGAGAGAGCGTGCCTTGTGGCTGACGTACCTGCCGATCTTGCCGCAGTGTGGCCACGAGTGCTGGAACAACTCCTCGGGGAGGGCCAGCAGGGCATCGAGCCGAAGGACAAGCAGTGGATCGAGCGCTGCCAGCCGCTGGCACTCGTCGCCGACACCGCACTCCTGGCCGTCCCCAATGAATGGGGCAAGCGCGTCCTCGAGGGGCGCCTCGCCCCGCTGATCAGCGAGACGCTGACCCGGGAGTGCGGCCGCCCCATCCGGATCGCGATCACCGTCGACGACTCCGCGGGCGAGCCGCCCTCCCCGCCGGCGCCCCCCATGCACCAGTCGCACCAGAGCCAGCAGGGCCACCGCTACCAGGGGCAGCCGCGTGACGACGGGCGCGACGACGGGTACGACGGGTACGGCCACCGCCCCTCCGACGACGGCATGCCGACAGCCCGCCCGGCCTACCCCGACTACCAGCAGCAGCGCCCCGAGCCGGGCGCCTGGCCGCGTACCCAGGAGGACCTCTCCTGGCAGCAGCCGCGGCACGGGGGCTACCAGGACCGCGAGCAGCCCGCCTCCGACACCTACCGCGAGACCGAGTCGTACCGCGACCAGCCCTCCGAGCAGTGGCGCGAGCCCTACGGCACCGGCCGCCCCCAGCAGCCGCAGCACGACTACCGGTCGCAGCCGCCCGAGCGCCAGGGGTACGAGCAGCAGCGCGACCGCCACGACCAGCACGACCAGCAGCACCGCCAGGGCGGTCCCGGCCCCGGGCGCACCGGCGGTCCCGGTCCCGGCCCGATGGGCGCCCAGCCCGCCCCCGCGCCGGGACCGGGTGAGCCGCACGCCCGGCTGAACCCGAAGTACCTCTTCGACACCTTCGTCATCGGCGCCTCCAACCGGTTCGCGCACGCCGCCGCCGTAGCAGTGGCCGAGGCACCCGCCAAGGCGTACAACCCCCTTTTCATCTACGGGGAGTCGGGGCTCGGCAAGACCCACCTGCTGCACGCGATCGGGCACTACGCGCGCAGCCTCTACCCGGGCACCCGGGTGCGGTACGTGAGCTCGGAGGAGTTCACCAACGAGTTCATCAACTCGATCCGCGACGGCAAGGGCGACACCTTCCGCAAGCGGTACCGCGATGTCGACATCCTCCTGGTCGACGACATCCAGTTCCTGGCGAGCAAGGAGTCGACGCAGGAGGAGTTCTTCCACACCTTCAATACGCTGCACAACGCGAACAAGCAGATCGTGCTCTCCTCGGACCGGCCGCCCAAGCAGCTGGTGACGCTGGAGGACCGGCTCCGCAACCGCTTCGAGTGGGGGCTGACCACCGATGTCCAGCCGCCCGAGCTGGAGACCCGGATCGCCATCCTCCGTAAGAAAGCGGTGCAGGAGCAGCTGAACGCGCCTCCGGAGGTCCTGGAGTTCATCGCCTCGCGGATCTCGCGCAACATCCGTGAGCTGGAGGGCGCCCTGATCCGGGTGACGGCCTTCGCCTCCCTCAACCGGCAGCCGGTGGACCTCGGGCTGACCGAGATCGTGCTGAAGGACCTGATCCCGGGCGGCGAGGAGTCGGCACCGGAGATCACCGCGCCGGCCATCATGGCGGCCACTGCGGACTACTTCGGTCTGACCGTGGAGGACCTCTGCGGATCCTCGCGCAGCCGGGTCCTGGTGACGGCGCGCCAGATCGCCATGTATCTGTGCCGGGAGCTCACGGATCTCTCGCTGCCGAAGATCGGCGCGCAGTTCGGCGGCCGCGACCATACGACGGTGATGCACGCGGACCGGAAGATCCGGGCGCTGATGGCCGAGCGCCGCTCCATCTACAACCAGGTCACCGAGCTCACCAACCGCATCAAGAACGGCTGACGAAGCCCTCTCAAGACCTCACAAGGCGCCTCGCACCGACCTCCCACGGTCCGTGCGAGGCGCCTTTCGTCGTTCCTGAGGGGTCCCGGGAGCCGTCGCAGCGGTCTCCTCCGCACCGGGACTGTTCGAATACGGGCTGCTCAGAGGCCCTTCTCCACAGATGTGCGGAGTTTCTTCCGTCCACAGCCTGGGGACCGGGAAGTTGTCCATATTGCGTCCACAGGCCCGGCTGCCGATACTCCATCAGGCCAGGTCACGTGGTTGGGGATTTGTGGTCAACCGTGATCCACAGCCTGTGGACAGTTCTCTCGTCCACAGGGGGAGCTTCCGGTTGTCCACCGTCGGCCCACAAGCTGGACGCTGTTGTCCCCAGCTCGGACCGGCTTCTCCACACCTTCGTCCACTGTTCGGCAACGGAACACGCCCTCTCACCACCCGGAGTGAAAGGCGTCACACCAAGCTGCCTGATTGGGCTGTGGGGAACGTGGGTAAAGCTGGGGACAGGCCTGGGGAGAAGTGACCCCCTCCTGTGCATCGGGTGTGCAGAACTTCCGCCCGTCCACAGAAAGCCCCGGTTGTCCACGGGTGCCACCCACAGGGTCGGTGGACAAAAAACCGGTGCTGACCTGCGCAAACGACGTTATCCACGGTTTCCACAGGGCCTACTACTACTACCACTCAGAGTTAGCCAAGAATCCGCTTCGAAGTGGGGCCTGTGTACAACTCGACCGGCGACCGCCTCGCCGCGTTTTGCTCGACTTGACCCCGAGCAGCAACGACTGTCGGTGCCGTGCGTCAGACTGGACCCCGGAGCCACCCCGGCCGTCGGCAGGGAACTCCGGTCCAGACGACGAAGGCCAGCAGTGCGAGCGAGCAACAGCAGGAGGCGGTTCCGGTGAAGATCCGGGTGGAGCGCGATGTACTCGCGGAGGCGGTGGCCTGGGTGGCCCGCAGCCTCCCGGCCCGTCCGCCGGCGCCCGTTCTCGCGGGCCTTCTGCTGAAGGCCGAGGACGGAGCCCTCTCCTTCTCCAGCTTCGACTACGAGGTCTCGGCCAAGGTCTCCGTGGACGCGGAGGTCGACGAGGACGGCACGGTGCTCGTCTCCGGCCGGCTGCTCGCCGACATCTGCCGCGCCCTCCCCAACCGCCCGGTGGAGATCTCCACAGACGGTGTACGAGCCACGGTGGTCTGCGGCTCCTCGCGCTTCACCCTCCACACACTGCCTGTGGAGGAGTACCCGGCGCTGCCGCAGATGCCGACCGCCACGGGCACCGTCCCGGGTGAGGTCTTCGCATCGGCCGCCGCCCAGGTCGCCATCGCCGCGGGCCGCGACGACACGCTGCCCGTGCTGACCGGTGTGCGCATCGAGATCGAGGGCGACACCGTCACCCTCGCCTCCACCGACCGCTACCGCTTCGCGGTCCGCGAGTTCCTCTGGAAGCCGGAGGACCCGGAGGCCTCCGCGGTCGCCCTGGTGCCCGCCAAGACGCTCCTGGACACCGCCAAGGCGCTCACCAGCGGTGACACGGTCACCCTGGCGCTCTCCGGCTCCGGTGCCGGTGAGGGGCTGATCGGTTTCGAGGGCGCGGGACGCACGACGACCACGCGGCTGCTCGAAGGCGACCTGCCGAAGTACCGCACGCTCTTCCCCACCGAGTTCAACTCGGTCGCGGTCATCGAGACCGCCCCCTTCGTCGAGGCCGTCAAGCGTGTGGCCCTCGTCGCGGAGCGCAACACCCCGGTCCGGCTCAGCTTCGAGCAGGGCGTGCTGATCCTGGAGGCCGGTTCCAGCGACGACGCACAGGCTGTGGAGCGCGTCGACGCGGTGCTGGAGGGCGACGACATCTCGATCGCCTTCAACCCGACGTTCCTGCTGGACGGTCTGAGCGCGATCGACTCCCCGGTCGCCCAGCTCTCCTTCACCACGTCCACCAAGCCCGCCCTGCTCAGCGGGCGCCCGGCCGTGGACGCCGAGGCGGACGACGCGTACAAGTACCTGATCATGCCGGTGCGCCTCTCCGGCTGACGCGGTTGATCCAGCTGTTCCGGATTCTCCCGGTGGGCCCGTTCGGCGCGGAGCGGGCCCACCGCGCTGTCCCGGCCGTGCTGTCCCGCCGTGCTGAGCCCCGCCGGGCGTAGGCTCGGACCCGGGCGGGCAACGCCCCGACGCTATCGCCACGACGCTTAAGGAATCTCTGATGGAGCTCGGTCTCGTCGGCCTCGGCAAGATGGGCGGCAACATGCGCGAGCGCATCCGCCGCGCAGGCCACACCGTCATCGGTTACGACCGCAACCCGGATGTCGCCGATGTCCACAGTCTCGAAGAGCTTGTGGGCAAGCTGAAGGGCCCGCGGGTCATCTGGGTCATGGTCCCGGCCGGTGCCGCGACCCAGTCCACGATCGACGAGCTCGCCGAGCTGCTCTCGCCCGGCGACGTCGTCGTCGACGGCGGGAACTCGCGCTGGACCGACGACGAGAAGCACGCCGTCGAGCTGGGCCTCAAGGAGATCGGCTTCGTCGACTGCGGCGTCTCCGGCGGTGTCTGGGGCCTGGAGAACGGCTACGCCCTGATGTACGGCGGCACCGAGGAGAACGTGGCGAAGGTCCAGCCGATCTTCGACGCGCTCAAGCCCGAGGGCGACTTCGGCTCCGTCCACGCGGGCAAGGTCGGCGCCGGCCACTTCGCGAAGATGGTCCACAACGGCATCGAGTACGCCATGATGCAGGCCTACGCCGAGGGCTGGGAGCTCCTGGAGAAGGTCGACTCCGTCACCGACGTGCGCGAGGTCTTCCGCTCCTGGCAGGAGGGCACGGTCATCCGTTCCTGGCTGCTCGACCTCGCGGTCAACGCCCTGGACGACGACGAGCACCTGGACAAGCTCCGGGGCTTCGCCGCCGACTCCGGCGAGGGCCGCTGGACGGTGGAGGCCGCGATCGACAACGCGGTGCCGCTGCCGGCCATCACGGCGTCCCTGTTCGCGCGGTTCGCCTCGCGCCAGGACGACTCGCCGCAGATGAAGATGATCGCCGCGCTGCGCAACCAGTTCGGCGGCCACGCGGTCGAGTCCAAGAACGAGAACTGATCGCGCCGCCGGCCCAGCGCCGGCGCCGCGACAACAAGGAAGCACTGTCGGGAGAGGTCGGCCACCATGCACGTCACCCATCTCTCGCTGGCCGACTTCCGCTCGTACGCCCGGGTCGAGGTCCCTCTCGACCCGGGCGTCACCGCGTTCGTGGGGCCCAACGGGCAGGGCAAGACCAATCTCGTCGAGGCCGTCGGCTATCTCGCCACCCTCGGCAGCCACCGGGTCTCCTCGGACGCCCCCCTGGTGCGGATGGGCGCCGAGCGGGCCGTGATCCGCGCGGCGGTGACGCAGGGCGAGCGCTCCCAGCTGATCGAGCTGGAGCTCAACCCCGGCCGCGCCAACCGGGCCCGTATCAACAGGTCCTCGCAGGTCAGACCGCGTGACGTGCTGGGGATCGTACGGACGGTGCTGTTCGCGCCGGAGGACCTGGCGCTGGTCAAGGGCGACCCCGGGGAGCGGCGGCGGTTCCTGGACGAGCTGATCACCGCGCGCTCGCCCCGGATGGCCGGGGTCCGCTCCGACTACGAGCGGGTGCTCAAGCAGCGCAACACCCTGCTGAAGTCCGCCGCGATGGCCCGTCGGCACGGCGGCCGCTCGATGGACCTGTCCACCCTCGACGTCTGGGACCAGCACCTGGGCCGGGTCGGCGCCGAGCTGCTCGCGCAGCGCCTGGACCTGATCGCCACGCTCCAGCCGCTGGCCGACAAGGCGTACGGGGACGTGGCGCCGGGCGGCGGCCCGGTGACCCTGGAGTACCGCAGCTCGGTGGGCGAGGACATCGACCCGGCGAGCACCCGCGAGGCCCTGTACGAGCGGTTGACCGCGGCGCTCGTCGGGGTCCGCAAGCAGGAGATCGAGCGCGGGGTGACGCTGGTGGGCCCGCACCGGGACGACCTGCTGCTCGGCCTGCGCTCCATGCCCGCGAAGGGGTACGCGAGCCACGGGGAGTCCTGGAGCTACGCGCTGGCGCTGCGGCTGGCCAGTTACGAGCTGCTGCGCGCCGAGGGCAACGAGCCGGTGCTGGTCCTGGACGACGTCTTCGCCGAGCTGGACGCCCGCCGCCGGGAGCGGCTGGCGGAGCTGGTGGCCCCGGGCGAGCAGGTGCTGGTGACGGCCGCGGTGGCGGAGGACGTGCCGGGCGTGCTGGCGGGGGCGCGGTACGCGGTGTCGGCGGGCGAGGTGGAGCGGGTATGACCGGCCGCGGTGAGGAGTCGGGGAGCGTTTCCCGTACGGACGGTACGGGCGCCGGAGCAGCTGGTACGCCGGCGGCCGCCGGGAGCCCCAAGTCCCCCGAGGTGTCCGGGGTCGACCTCGCCAGGGTCGCGCTGCGGGCGGCGAAGGAGCAGGCCAGGGCGCGGGGCGCGGCGGCCCAGCAGAAGAAGCAGGCGAGGCGCGGCGGCGGGCTGCGCTCCGGGGCCCGCTCGGACGGCCGCGATCCGCAGCCCCTGGGCTCCGCGATCAACCGGCTGATCACCGAACGCGGCTGGGAGACCCCGGCGGCGGTGGGCGGTGTGATGGGGCGGTGGCCGCAGATCGTGGGCGACGATCTGGCCAACCACTGCGTCCCGCTCCGCTACGACGAGGACCCGGCCGCGCGGGTGCTCACTGTGAGCTGCGACTCCACGGCGTGGGCGACCCAGCTACGGCTGCTGGCCCCGCAACTGGTGGCCCGGCTCAACGCGGATCTGGGGCAGGGCACCGTACGGATGATCAAGGTGCTCGGTCCGGGGGGCCCGGAGCGCCGGTTCGGCCCGCTGCGGGCGCCCGGCAGCAAGGGGCCCGGCGACACCTACGGGTGAGTGCCCCACCGCCCTCCGACTTCTGACCGGACTCGTCACGCCCCAACCCTGAGCTGCACTTTTGGCTGGATCTTGTCGTGTCCCTGATGCTCGCGCACGGGGCTTCGGGCGGCCCGGAGCTCCCGGTTCACCACGGTTCGTACCGGCGGAAACCGGGGGGTGCGGCCGGAGCGTCCCTCACCGTAGCGGGAGGTTGACAGGCCGAAGCGCTCAATGCCCGTCAGGGCCTCTTGGGGCCCCTCCCTGAATATGGGGAGTCGTCAACCGCCGATTCAGGGCGGCACATGCGTACTCAGGTACCGGCAAACCCCCATTCATGTCAGTGCTACCGGTAGACTGGTGAGTAATCCCGCCGCTGAGGCGGGAGTCGTCGATACAAGCCGAACGACGCAGCCGCTCCCGCCTGTCCGGAAGACGGCCTGTGCTGTGCCAGAAAGGGCGCTTCGTGGCCGATTCCGGCAACCCCAACGAGAACATTCCGTCCACAGCCGGCGAGTCGGGCGAGGCCGCGACCTCGTACGACGCCAGCGCGATCACCGTGCTGGAAGGGCTGGACGCGGTCCGCAAGCGGCCTGGTATGTACATCGGCTCGACCGGTGAGCGCGGCCTGCACCACCTCGTGCAGGAGGTCGTCGACAACTCGGTCGACGAGGCGATGGCGGGTCACGCGACCACCATCGACGTCACGATCCTCGCCGACGGCGG
Organism: Streptomyces cyaneofuscatus; assembly: GCF_033109485.1. NCBI lineage: Bacteria > Bacillati > Actinomycetota > Actinomycetes > Kitasatosporales > Streptomycetaceae > Streptomyces > Streptomyces cyaneofuscatus. Next base: position 4,068,295 of record NZ_CP137002.1, read on the forward strand.
CGTGCGCGTGATCGACAACGGCCGTGGCATCCCGGTCGGCATCGTGCCGTCCGAGGGCAAGCCGGCCGTCGAGGTCGTGCTCACCGTGCTGCACGCGGGCGGCAAGTTCGGCGGCGGCGGCTACGCCGTCTCCGGCGGTCTGCACGGCGTCGGTGTCTCCGTCGTCAACGCCCTGTCCACCCGGGTCGCGGTCGAGGTCAAGACCGACGGCTACCGCTGGACCCAGGACTACAAGCTCGGTGTCCCCACCGCCCCGCTGGCCAAGCACGAGGCCACGGACGAGACGGGCACGTCGGTCACCTTCTGGGCCGACGGCGACATCTTCGAGACCACCGAGTACAGCTTCGAGACCCTCTCGCGCCGCTTCCAGGAGATGGCGTTCCTCAACAAGGGCCTCACCCTCAAGCTGACCGACGAGCGCGAGTCGGCGAAGGCCACGGCGGGCGCCGACAGCGCCGAGGCCGTCGAGGTGCCCGAGGAGGAGACGACGCGGTCCGTCACGTACCACTACGAGAACGGCATCGTCGACTTCGTCAAGTACCTCAACTCCCGCAAGGGCGACGTCATCCACCAGTCGGTGATCGACATCGAGGCCGAGGACAAGGACCGTCTCCTCTCGGCCGAGATCGCCATGCAGTGGAACACGCAGTACACCGAGGGGGTCTACTCCTTCGCCAACGCGATCCACACGCATGAGGGCGGTACGCACGAGGAGGGCTTCCGCGCCGCGCTGACCTCCCTGGTCAACCGGTACGCGCGCGACAAGAAGCTGCTGCGCGAGAAGGACGACAACCTCACCGGTGAGGACGTACGCGAGGGCCTCACCGCGATCATCTCGGTGAAGCTGGGCGAGCCGCAGTTCGAGGGCCAGACGAAGACCAAGCTGGGCAACACGGAGGCCAAGACCTTCGTGCAGAAGGTCGTCCACGAGCAGCTGACGGACTGGTTCGACCGCAACCCCAACGAGGCCGCCGACATCATCCGCAAGGGCATCGCCGCCTCGACCGCCCGCGTGGCGGCCCGCAAGGCGCGCGACCTGACGCGGCGCAAGGGGCTCCTGGAGAGCGCCTCGCTGCCCGGCAAGCTGAGCGACTGCCAGTCGAACGACCCCACCAAGTGCGAGATCTTCATCGTCGAGGGTGACTCCGCCGGTGGTTCGGCGAAGTCCGGCCGCAACCCGATGTACCAGGCGATCCTGCCCATCCGAGGCAAGATCCTGAACGTCGAGAAGGCGCGGATCGACAAGATCCTGCAGAACACCGAGGTCCAGGCGCTGATCTCGGCCTTCGGCACCGGGGTCCACGAGGACTTCGACATCGAGAAGCTCCGCTATCACAAGATCATTCTGATGGCGGACGCCGACGTCGACGGCCAGCACATCAACACCCTGCTGCTGACCTTCCTCTTCCGCTTCATGCGGCCGCTGGTCGAGCAGGGCAACGTCTACCTGTCGCGTCCGCCGCTCTACAAGATCAAGTGGGGCCGGGACGACTTCGAGTACGCGTACTCGGACCGGGAGCGCGACGCGCTCGTGGCGCTCGGCAAGCAGAACGGCAAGCGGATCAAGGAAGACTCGATCCAGCGCTTCAAGGGCCTCGGCGAGATGAACGCCGAAGAGCTGCGCGTCACGACCATGGACGTCGACCACCGGGTCCTCGGCCAGGTCACGCTGGACGACGCGGCGCAGGCCGACGACCTGTTCTCGGTGCTCATGGGTGAGGACGTCGAGGCACGGCGCTCGTTCATCCAGCGCAACGCCAAGGACGTCCGCTTCCTCGACATCTGAGTCGGCCGTACCAGCGACGCCGCAGCTCGAAAGGACTTTGACCAGCAATGGCCGACGAGAACACCCCTGTGACACCTGAACCCGTGACGCCCGAGGAAGAGACCGTCCCCGGTGTGGGCCTGCGTGTCGAGCCCGTCGGGCTCGAGACGGAGATGCAGCGCTCCTATCTCGACTACGCGATGTCCGTCATCGTCTCGCGTGCGCTGCCCGACGTACGGGACGGCCTCAAGCCCGTCCACCGCCGGGTGCTGTACGCGATGTACGACGGCGGGTACCGCCCCGAGAAGGGGTTCTACAAGTGCGCCCGCGTCGTCGGTGACGTCATGGGTACGTACCACCCGCACGGCGACTCCTCCATCTACGACGCCCTGGTGCGCCTCGCGCAGCCGTGGTCGCTGCGGATGCCGCTCGTGGACTCCAACGGCAACTTCGGTTCCCCGGGCAACGACCCGGCCGCCGCCATGCGGTACACCGAGTGCAAGATGATGCCGCTGTCCATGGAGATGGTCCGGGACATCGACGAGGAGACCGTCGACTTCCAGGACAACTACGACGGCCGCAACCAGGAGCCGACGGTCCTGCCGGCCCGCTTCCCGAACCTGCTGGTCAACGGCTCCGCGGGCATCGCGGTCGGCATGGCGACCAACATCCCGCCGCACAACCTGCGCGAGGTCGCCGCCGGTGCCCAGTGGTATCTGGAGCACCCCGAGGCCTCGCACGAGGAGCTGCTGGACGCGCTGATCGAGCGCATCAAGGGCCCCGACTTCCCGACCGGCGCGCTGGTCGTGGGCCGCAAGGGCATCGAGGAGGCGTACCGCACCGGCCGCGGCTCCATCACGATGCGCGCGGTCGTCGCGGTCGAGGAGATCCAGGGCCGCCAGTGCCTGGTCGTCACCGAGCTGCCGTTCCAGACCAACCCCGACAACCTCGCGCAGAAGATCGCCGACCTGGTCAAGGACGGCAAGGTCGGCGGCATCGCGGACGTCCGCGACGAGACCTCCTCGCGTACGGGGCAGCGCCTGGTCGTCGTCCTCAAGCGGGACGCGGTCGCCAAGGTCGTCCTGAACAACCTGTACAAGCACACCGACCTCCAGACGAACTTCGGCGCCAACATGCTGGCGCTCGTCGACGGCGTCCCGCGCACGCTCTCGATCGACGCGTTCATCCGCCACTGGGTGACGCACCAGATCGAGGTCATCGTCCGGCGTACGAAGTTCCGGCTGCGCAAGGCCGAGGAGCGGGCGCACATCCTGCGCGGCCTCCTGAAGGCCCTGGACGCCATCGACGAGGTCATCGCCCTCATCCGCCGCTCCAACACCGTGGAGATCGCGCGTGAGGGCCTGATGGGCCTGCTGGAGATCGACGAGCTCCAGGCCAACGCGATCCTGGAGATGCAGCTGCGCCGGCTGGCCGCGCTGGAGCACCAGAAGATCACCGCCGAGCACGACGAGCTCCAGGCGAAGATCAACGAGTACAACGAGATCCTGGCCTCGCCTGCCAAGCAGCGCCAGATCGTCAGCGAGGAACTGGCCGCGATCGTCGAGAAGTTCGGCGACGACCGGCGCTCCAAGCTGGTGCCCTTCGACGGTGACATGTCCATCGAGGACCTGATCGCCGAGGAGGACATCGTCGTCACGATCTCCCGCAGCGGCTATGTGAAGCGCACGAAGACGGACGACTACCGCTCGCAGAAGCGCGGCGGCAAGGGGGTGCGCGGAACGAAGCTGAAGGAGGACGACATCGTCGACCACTTCTTCGTCTCCACGACGCACCACTGGCTGCTGTTCTTCACCAACAAGGGCCGCGTCTACCGGGCCAAGGCCTACGAGCTCCCGGACGCCGGCCGGGACGCGCGCGGTCAGCACGTCGCCAACCTGCTGGCCTTCCAGCCGGACGAGAAGATCGCCCAGATCCTGGCGATCCGCGACTACGAGGCCGTGCCGTACCTGATCCTGGCGACGAAGGGCGGTCTGGTGAAGAAGACCGCGCTCAAGGATTACGATTCGCCTCGCTCGGGCGGTGTCATCGCGATCAACCTGCGCGAGATGCCGGAGGGCGGCGACGACGAGCTGATCGGTGCCGAGCTGGTGTCGGCGGAGGACGATCTGCTGCTCATCAGCAAGAAGGCGCAGTCGATCCGGTTCACCGCGACGGACGACGCGCTGCGGCCGATGGGCCGTGCCACCTCGGGCGTCAAGGGCATGAGTTTCCGTGAGGGAGACGAACTGCTCTCGATGAATGTCGTCCGGCCCGGTACGTTCGTCTTCACCGCAACCGACGGCGGGTACGCCAAGCGCACCCCCGTCGACGAGTACCGCGTCCAGGGCCGCGGCGGCCTCGGCATCAAGGCTGCCAAGATCGTCGAGGACCGGGGCTCGCTCGTCGGTGCGCTGGTGGTCGAGGAGACCGACGAGATCCTCGCCATCACGCTCGGCGGCGGTGTGATTCGTACGCGAGTCAATGAAGTCAGGGAGACGGGCCGTGACACCATGGGCGTCCAACTGATCAATCTGGGCAAGCGGGATGCCGTCGTCGGCATCGCGCGCAATGCCGAGGCCGGTCGTGAGGCGGAAGAGGTCGATGGGGCCGATGATGCTGAGAGCGAGACGGCCGAGGTCCACGCCGAGAGCGTGGTAGAGGGCACTGTCGAGGGCACGGAGCCTTCGACCGGGGAGCACGAGGAGTAGAGCGTGAGTGGAGCCACGGGCGCCGGTTCGGCCGCTTCCGGAGCAGGAGCGAACGGTGCCCGTGGCCCTGCCACGGACTCCCAAGGGGGCACTGTGACGGACACACGAGGGCCTCAGCCCCAGTACGAGGGTTACGCGACCGGGCCGCTGCCCGGCGAGCGTGAGCCCGCACCGGGGCCGTCGGGGCCGTACCACCCGCCTCAGGCGTACCAGGCGCCCGGCGGGGGCACCCAGGGCGGCCAGCAGCGCCCCGGGCAGGGCGGGGGCACGCTGGGCGGCGCGCAGGGCGTGGGCGGCGCCCAGGCGACGCGTAAGCCGCGTACGGGGGCGCGGACCACTCCGCGTACCCGCAAGGCCCGACTGCGGGTGGCCAAGGCCGACCCGTGGTCGGTGATGAAGGTCAGCTTCCTGCTGTCGATCGCGCTGGGCATCTGCACGGTGGTGGCGGCGGCGGTCCTGTGGATGGTGATGGACGCGATGGGCGTCTTCTCCACCGTGGGCGGCACGATCAGCGAGGCCACCGGCTCGAACGAGAGCAACGGCTTCGATCTGCAGTCGTTCCTCTCGCTGCCGCGGGTGCTCATCTTCACGTCGGTCATCGCCGTGATCGACGTGGTGCTGGCCACCGCGCTGGCGACGCTGGGCGCCTTCATCTACAACCTGTCGGCGGGCTTCGTGGGCGGCGTCGAGCTCACGCTGGCCGAGGACGAGTAGCGCGCCGAGTATCGATTTTGGGACTGGCCCCGACGTGCGCTAATCTTCAGAAGTCAGCGCGGAGCAACACAGCGCGGCGGGGCTATAGCTCAGTTGGTTAGAGCGCATCCCTGATAAGGATGAGGCCACAGGTTCAAATCCTGTTAGCCCCACAGCGGCGTAACGCCAGGTCAGAAGGCCGGTAGATCCCCAGGATCTACCGGCCTTCTACATTTGATGATCTTGGTACCCCGCTACTACCCCGTAACTTCCTGGCGGGGTCGATCCGTATCCGGTGAAATCGGCAGGGGGGGCGTCGTGCTGCACACAGTAGACGGCCCCACCCCGCGCGAGGGGTGGGGCGGCGTACCCCGGCCAGATGCGGCCGAGGAGGTGCGGTCGATGGTCGGACGTCCATCACAACCCGACCGCACGCTTTCCCATGATCGCCAAATTTACCTAGCCAGGTAAAGGCATCGGATCATGATCGTCTGACGGTGGACCGGTGACGACCGACCCGCCCCCGGACTGGGAGCTTCCCAGACGGCAGCAGATCGGCCGACGCCTGCGCGGCCTCCGCGAGGATCGCGGTCTGACGCAGGTACAGCTTGGCGAACAGGCTGGGATGGACCACAAGACTGTCCACCGCATCGAGTACGCCATCAACGACCCGAGCCTCGGCATGCTGCTCCGCCTGGCGGCCGCCCTCAACGTTGAGCTCGCCGAACTCGTCGCCTAGAGCAGGACTCCGCCCTTTCTCGGCTGCGGGCGCCTTCGCCTACGTTCCCCGAGCGAATCGCGCCGTGCCAGATGTTGATGCTCGCCGTGCACTCGACGATCGAAGCGATCTGCTTCCGGGACAGGGGAACGTCGACGTTCCGGAGCATCACGCCCCCTCGTCGGCCTCCTGGTCCTGCTGCTGGGCCTTGTAGACCGCCGTCAGTCCAGACATCAGCTGGGTGATGAGGGCCAAGCCCTCTTCGACGCCGGACTCATCCTTCGGGGGCACGAGCTTGAGGGACCGGTCCACGGCGATGCCGACGGCGGACATCAGGGTCCGCTTCACGTCGGCGGGAGCCTCGGAAAAGGTGTGGTCGTTGTACGTGTTTTCCTTGCCGCCGAACGACCAGACTGCGGTCTCTTCCCAGAGCTGCGCCCGAATGCGCTCGGCGTCGTCCTGGAGCTTCTCGGCGAGCCGTGCCCGGCGGTCAACGAGGTCCGCCTGACGTACCTCTGTGGCGGCGGCGACCTGCCGGGCGGCGAAGGAGATGCCGAGCTTTCCGGCCTCTTCGCTGATCGTGCGCCCGGACCGGACGAGTTCCTAGCGATGGCGTTGCGGCCCTTGCCCTCGGCGTGCAGCTCGAGGATGCGCGCGCTCCTTGTCGGTGACCGGGTTGGCCTTCGCCATGGTCACCCCCTGGACGTGTCGGGGCCCCGGCCGCTCGAGCAGACGACCGGTCCCAGCTCGGGGGCTACTCCTTCGCGACCAGGGCTTCGAGCGCCTTCGTCAGCTCATCGCGCCGCTCATCGGAGGTGAGCGCCTGGTCCCGCGCGCCGAAGGCCAAGGCGAAGCGGCCGACCTGCCGCCAGTCCGCGTCCTTGGGCATCTCCTTCACCCAGTGCGCGGCGACCTTCGGCGTCCCGAACCCGTAAATGGACACCGTGTCGGTGGTGATCAGTGCGGCGCAGTCGTTCGCGTGCGGCTTCTCGCCCGCGGCCTCCTGCGAGCAGCCAGCCGGGCGTCCGTCGGGTCGCCGAGGGTCTTGACGCCGGTGGCGTCGGCGAGGCCGGTCGCCGCGGTTTTCGCGGTGAGGCCGGCGGGCTGGCTGCTGGTTGGGGCGGACGGCTTCGACTCGGTGGTCGGCTCGGCGGCCGGGTCGCAGGCAACGAGAGCGAGCAGGAGAGCGGCGCCGGTGACGTCGGCCGCGGTGGTGCGGGTGCGCATGATCCCCCGAGGACAGGTGCGATCGAGGCACCAGCATGGCGGTACCGTGGCCACAGTGTGGAGGAAACGCGAAGGCCCGCACAGTGGCGGGCCCTTATGTCCGGGCACGCCGGACTTGGGGACAGGATGCGTCATCGATCACCGATAGGCAAGTGCGGGTCGCGGAGGGGCTGCGACGAGCTTCAGATTCGTCCCCGTGGCTCGGCTAGTCGCTCCGACACAACATGTGGGGGCTTCACTCGATTGCCTCACCCACACGTACTATGGACTCGCCGAACACGTTCTCCCCTGAACTCGACGAGCTAGCGGTTGAGTTCGCAGGCTCCGGCGCCACTCGGGTGCCGGTTGGAGGATGGAGGGAGGCGCGGGTGAGCTCGGATCTGGAGAAGCCCCGCCGTAAGTGGACCAGCGCAGAGAAAGCGCAGGTGTGGCTGACGGTGGTGGGCATCCTGGTGGCGATCATCGCCCTCGTGGGCCAGTTCGCTCAGCTCCGCTGAGTGTCCACGGATGAGAACGGTCGTGACCGGTCGCTGCGCAACGCAGCGAGCCCGGTCTGCATATGGGCGACCGGGCTCGTGAACTGCGACGAAGGGCTCAGCTCTGGCCGGAGCTGAGCTCTGCGTCGTTCGCAGGGGGGATAATTAGTCCTCCCCACTGACATTGAGGGTACTGGAGTGTCGGCGTCAATTGCGCAGGGGACCGCCAAAATGACGGGCCAGACCGCTGAATTGGCGGGGCCGGGTGGCAATTGGCCCGCAATGTCTGGGTGAAAATTCGCCGCTTCAGCAATGCCATTTGCTGTGGTCCTGCGCATCATCGCAGGTCAGGAGCTTACGCGCCGGTAGACCTGGCGTTCTGCGAGGGCGGCGGTGACGGTGGCCCCGCGCCAGCGCTTGGGCCGGCTGTCGGGCTCGTCGGGGGGCGGATCGTCCCGGGGGCGATGCCCACCAGCTCGGCGATCTCGCGGGCGGTGCACAGTCGGCGCGGCTCGAGTTCAGGGGGGCACCTCGGCGGCACTGTTACTGCTCGGCGGCGTCGTCGATCAGGTCCTGGAGACCCTGTTGCCCCTGCTTGTTGTGCTGGCTGAGGCCGTCCATGTACATGTCGAGGTACTCGTCTTCGGGGACTGCGTCGCACTCGGTGGGCTTCGGGTCGGAGCCGGTCTCCGGGTCGAAGTCCGCCGGTCTTTCGCTGAGCATCGCGGCGAAGGCGTCCACGCACTGCTTGGTGACCTCGGCCTTGCTGAGCGCAGGCGCCGAGCTGCTCGCGGCCGGCTTCTCTGGTGCAGGGTCAGCGCTGGAGCAGGCGGTGAGGGCGGCGGCCAGGAGTATCGCGGTGGTGGCGGTGGGGGTGCGCATGGTGTGTCCCCTTGGTGTGAGGTGTGGGGGACATCATGCGGTACGAGCAGGGGGGTGGGGGAACGGGTGAGGCCCCACCGACGGGGATGGCGGGGCCTCATCTGTTGGCTGCCTATGTTCAGGCCATCCGGAAGGTGACGCCGGGGATTTCGGCCTTTGTGATGAAGACGGAGAGACGTGTCAGCTCGTGACCGTCGACGGCGACGGTCACGGTGTGCTCACCGGGGTTGGTGAACTGAATGGCCCGGATGGGGATGGCCACCGGGAGCTGAGGGATCAAGTCCTCGGCTGCGGACGGGTCGACGGTCGGCCCATCCCAGCCTAGTTCGGCTCTTCCTACGCCTTGGCCTTCGCTGTCTTTGATCTCGACGGTCATCGTGTGCCTGCCTGCGAGGTCGTCGAGACCTTCGCCTTGCAGCAGGATGGCGAGGTCCAGATCGGGCGCGCCGGGCAGGGCGAGCGAGCAGCGTGTGACTCCGGCTCCGAGGATGTGGAGAAGTCCCTCTCTGACGGTGGCGCGGTCGCATAGGACAGCCATGTTCAGCTTCACGCTGTTTCGCCTGCTTCCATCACAGCTGCGATCGGGCGCAGGGAGTTCGGGGCTGTCGTGTTCGGGGCCGGAGCGATCCCGCCTGCGGTGGCTGCTACCGCGGCCGCGCTCACGAGGAGGGGGGCGACGATGTTGTAGCGGATGTAGCTGGCAGCGGACGAGGTGGCCTGGCGGCGGTCGGCCAGGTACACGGTCTTGGGCTGCAGGGTGGGCACGGTTGCGTCGTCCGTCATGGCACCCCAGTCGACGTCCAGGTAGGCAACGCCGTGTGCGATGCGCCGAACGGTGGCGGGGGCTGCCACTTCGTCTTCGGACTCGAAGGCGGTCACAACGTCGCCCACGGCGATGTAGCCGTCCGCATCGTCCAGGTAGGCGGGGGTGTGGCCGTTGGCGTCCCGACTGTTCAGGTCGATCTCGATGCGCACGCGGGGGCGGGTGGCGGAGGTCACTTGCTGGGCCATGACAGGTTCCTCCTTGATCCGGCTGCCAGTAGGGCGGCCAACCTTTTAACGTCCGTTTCCTTGAGTTCGTTACCGAGGATCACGTCATGATGATGCAGCGGCGGCTCTGAACGTTCCACTCGGAAGCCTTGGTCCTCAAGCTGTCGGCGGGTTGTTACGGCGGCCTTCTTGCCGTTGACCGGGGCTGTTTTGCAGATCGTCTCGATCAGTTCATCGATGCTCGTCTCGTAGTCGGGCCGGACGATACCGAACGTGGAGATGGCGTAGATCGGGTGCTTGCCTTCTGCCTGGAGACGGCCGTGGTCGCGCTGGGCCTTCTCCATGATTTTTTCCTCGCTGAACGGAGAGAACCGCACAATCATGAGCTCCCCCGCCGGAACCTCTGTCACGCGCTCAAGGTACAGGAGCAGGGGCGCGCCGTCAGGCTGCTGCGGAGGGGTACGGCAGGGGGAGCCAGCCGGGCCTGTACGCCGCGGGCCGGGGGTGGCTGGTGTGGTGGTCAGTGAGTGTGGGCGGGGTAGTGGCCGCCGCAGCGCAGGCGGTACGGCAGCTCGCGCGGGGTGAAGCGGAGGGCGAGGTGAGTGAGCGCCATGGTCAGGCCCTCTCGTGGTGGCGGGTGCGCGAGCCGAGCGCGAGGCGGGCGGCGATCTCGGCCTCTTAGTCCTGGAGCCACCGCTGTGTCCGGACGGGCAGCGGGCGGGCTTGGTGGCGCATCACCGTGGACCACATGCCCTTGCCGACGGCGGATACTGCGGCCCCGGCCAGCCCGACATAGAGGGCTTCCTCGACCCAGCCGTGGGCAGCGACGATGGCCATGTCCACGGCGAGGTCCCAGTTGCCGACGGTGCGGGGGCCGGCGGCGCGCGCGGGGTCGTACCGGGCGAGCCATTCCAGGGCCATGCACACCACCCAGGCGAGGGCGAACGCCGCGGCGGCGAGGTAGGCGATAGGGGCGACGACGGCGTGGGCGAGGAGATTGTCCGGAGCATGACCCCGGAAGGCCTGCGGAAGCTGGCGCGCACGGACCCTGAGTGGACCATCTCGGCTGAGGACTACGCGGCGGGCGGCGGGCAAGTGGCCGCTGGTGGCGGTGAGCAGCTGCTCGGCGAGCGAGTCGGCGGTGCGGCGGGCGTTGTGGGCAGCCGTGCGCCACCGGACCACGTTGCTCAGGGCCCGGTCGAGGCGGCGTTTCAGGTCGGCGTACCGGCGACGGCCGAGCGGCTCACGGCCGCGGTCCTCCGACCACCACCGGAGGAGTTCGAGGGCCTGGGCGTGGTCCTTGGGGGTGATGGCCTGGAGGAAGGTGTCGGCCAGGCGCTCGCGGAAGGTGTCGCCCATGCCGGAACCCCACAGGGTCCAGTCGATGAGGGATCAGAGCTGGTCGGGGTGCTGGACGGGGCGCGGCTCGGTGGCGGCCTGCTCGGCGGCGAGGGCGGCCCGGATGCTGGTGAGGTGGGCTTCGACTTCGTCGCGGAGGTCGCGGCGTGCGTCAGCAGCCAGTGCCTCTTTGCTGCGGAGTCTGCGGATGGTGGCGAGGTGGGCGTCGATCTCGTCGGCGAGGTTCTGCTCGGCGCAGCGGCGGGTGGTGAGTCCGAACATGGTGTGGGTGCTCCTGGCGGTGTGCCGGGGGCGGGCCCTCGCGTAGGGCCCCAAGTCCGGTCGTACAGGTGGTCAGATTCCGGGTCGGCGGATGCCGAGGAACCTGTCGAGGGCGCGGCGTACGCGCTTCGGGAGGCCGAGGTACAGGTGGACGAGCAGCGGGTCGTCCATCAGCTGCGGCGGGCGATGCTGTCGAGGTACTGGGCCATGACGAGGTTGTGCCGGGCGTCGGCGATGGCGTTGTGGTGGCCGGCCTCCTGCTTGGGCAAGTCGTCCGGGTGAGGCCGAGGCGCTTGGCCTCGGTGACCAGGTCGTCGGTCTGCATGGGCAGGCTGGCGGGAAGGTTGGACATGGGGCCGAAGAGCTGGGCGTAGGCGACGTGGTCGTACGCGGAGTAGTGGGCCCAAAGCTGCGGGTCCGGGGTCTCCTGGATGAAGCGCTGGACCATGCGGGCGATCTGGGCGCGGGGGCGGACGTCGGGGTCGGTGATGTCCAGGCGGTCCAGGCCGCGGAAGCCGGGCGGGTTGTGGTGGATGGGCAGGCTGGGCCAGACGTTGGCCATGAGCCAGCCGTGGCGCTGGACGGCGGCCTGGTCGAACTGGCTGCTGACGGCGTAGAGCTCGCGGCCGTCCTCGGCGACCATCCCAATGCTGATGAGGTCGATGGTGCGGCCGTCGTCGAGGAACTCGGTGTCGTAGAAGATGCGCATGGTGTGGCTCCTCAGTGGGTGCGGATGATGCCGGCGGTGCGGGCGGCGGTGAGCCACTGGCCGTACTGGGCGGTGATGCCGTCGTAGAGGTCGGCGTCGGACACGGTCAGCGGGTCCTTCGCGTGGAAGAAGGACGCGTTGTCGACGGCTCGGCCGGGCACGTCGTCGAGGGACTCCAGGAAACTGATGCGGTTCCCGAAGCCGATGAACGCCCAGAAGATCGGGTGGCCGACCCAGACCGGTGAGGAGACCACTCTCGACCGGGACAGTCGGAGCTACCGCAACCGCATCGAGTCGAACTGGGGCAAGACGAAGCTGTACGAGTTCAGCTGGCTCGGCATCCAGACCTGGGTCAACAGCCTGCATGACGCCAACGGGGGACCGCTCGCCGCGTCCTCCGTTGTGAAGGCATTCCAGATCCTCGACCGGATGCTGGAGGCCGCCAAGCTCGACCGGCGCCTCCCTTTCAACCCGGCCGAAGGCGTGAAGCTCCCCCGGGTGAAGAAGCAGCACCCCGAGGATCGGCGGCCGCCAACGTACGCACAGCTCTGGCTGATCCGCGCGAACCTGCCCGACTACATGCACGCGCTCCAGATCGTGGCTCAGGAGACCGGACTCCGGTGGGGTGAGCTGGCCGGTCTCCGCTGGTGCTGGGTCGACCTCAAGGCCCGGCGCCTGCACGTACGGGAGGTGCTCACCGAGGTGCGCGGGAAGATCAAGCGCAAGGCCTACCCGAAATCTGACGCTGGCCTGCGCACCGTGCCGCTTACCGGCCTGGCGTGCAGAGTTCTGCGCGAACTCTTCGCCGTGGAGTCGGACGCCAGCACCGCAGTCTCCGAGCCGGTCGACGGCTTCCGCGAGAACGAGCTCGTGTTCCACGGCCGTAACAAGAAGAGCCGCCAGGGGCAGCCGTACCGGGCACCGATCCGCCGGTCCGCGTTTCGGCGGCTCTGGATCAAGGCGATCAAGGCGGCTGGCGTTGCGCGGATGAAGGTCAAGAAGTACTGGGCCGAGGAGCCGCACCCGGAGACCGGCCGGATGCGGAAGGTGGAGAGGGCGCGAACCGACTACTGGCCGGACTTCCACGACCAACGTGATGCGTACGCGTCTCGTCTCCACGACCGCGGCGTGCCGGAGGTGATCGTGCAGGAGGTCCTCGGGCATGAGCGCGCTGGCAAGGTCAGTGGCTCTACACCCACGCCGCTGCCGACTTCGCTAGTCAGGTGCTCGCAGCCCTGGAGCAGAAGAAGCCAGGGTCGAAGCGTTCGTTGCGTCTGGTCGCGTGAATCCCATATTTGCTGCAGCCGCAGCGCGTCGACATCTACTGTCCACTCATGCATATGGACGCTGCAGGGCTGGAAGCATCCTCGCGCCGATGGATGGGTGCGGCATTCACGGCCTTCTCTGATGGGCAGCTCGCGGAAGGCATGGCGGTTCATCACGCGGGTGTGGCTACCGAACATCTACTGAAGGCGTTCCTCGCCAGCCTTCACCCGGTGCTGGTAGTTGACGGCAGGGACTTCGAGTCCTTGCTCTACGCCACAGGACATGGTCCGAGACTGCAGGTTCAGGGGACCCAGACGAGGACGATTCAACTCGGGGAGGCATATGACCGGGTGCAGAAGATCCTGAAAACCAAGCTCCCGCCGCGACCTAGGCCGCCTAAGCCGTGGCCGCTTGCTGACGCCCGCAACGGAGTCGCCCACGCAGGCTTTCACGACAGTACGAAGGTGACAGAGGTCTTCACCAAGTGCCTCGAAGTGATCGACGTGCTGCTTGCTGAGCTTGGGGTTGGCTTCGAGTACTGGGGCGATCACCTAGCCCTGCACGACGAACTGGTTGCCGTTCAGGTAGAGGAAGGGCGTCTCCGAGTACAGGGAAAGCTGGCCAAAGCGCGTCGAACCTTTTCGACGAGATACGGGGGCTTGCATGATCGAGATCGCCTACTCGTGCTGGCTGCAGCCGCGAGGATCAATCCGGTGGGAGGCTATGGGCACGACGCGCCAGCGGTCTGCCCGGCGTGTGCAATGCAGGGTTGTCTGCGAGGAGAAACCTGGGCAGACATCTTGGCGGATACGGTGGTTTTGTACCCCAGTTACTTCGACTGTGGAGCCTGTGACCTGAGGCTCGAAATGGAAGAACTGGACATGGTTGGACTGCCGATCGGGGACGGGGTCGATCTGGAGATTGCGCCAGCAGACTTCTACGAAGACTGGGAGCCGGACGAGGACTTCGAGTTGGATGACGAAGATCCCCTGGTCGACGCCGACGTGGACCGGTGACGGCGTCGTGCTGGTAAGCGTGGAAAGATGGCTCGACCTACCCCAGGACTACCCCAGCAGCCGGGCAAGCCGAGCAGGGTTCTACGAATGCTTGCCGATGTAGATCGATGTTGGGCCAGGCGCGGCGGGCATCCCGGGTGACCTGCGGTTGTCCTCATATACAGGGCCGGGTCCTGATAAGGATGAGGCCACAGGTTCAAATCCTATTAGCCCCACAGGAACGAAGACCCCCAGTAAGCAATGACTGGGAGTCTTTGCGCTGGGCGGGACGGGGGCGGGGTGTACAGGCGCCGGGTGTGCCGGAAGCCTGTGCTGTACGGCGCGGGCACCCCTTCTCGTACTGCACCGGCCCCGGGCGCACGGAAAGGCCCCCGGCACACGGAAAAGGCCCCCGGCCGGTGTGAACCGACCAGGGGCCCCGGGGGGCGGTGGGCGCCGGGATCAGGGGGGCGGGGCCGGGGAGTCGCCTTCCGGGGCTGTGTGGTGGGCGGCGGCGGTGGTGCGGGTCGCGGACGCCGGGTCGGCCGACAGATGGCGGGTGGCCGGGGAGGAGCCGTGGGCCTCGGCCCGGATGCGCTGCTTCATCGTGGGCGGCAGGGCCCGGTCACGCGGAAGGGTCCATCGGACCGAGGGGGCGAGCGGAGTTGCCGCGGTGGCACCCGTGTGCTCCTGGGTCGTGGCGCTCGGCTGCGCGGCGTTCGTGGCGTTCGCGGCGCTCGCCGTGGCGGTGGCGAGGCCCAGCGACGCCAGCAGGGTGAAGAAGGCGGTGATGAAGGCGGTCCAGATGCTCTTGGGCTGGAAGGTGCTCATGGCCCCTCGCTTTCGGGTGGTCCGGTTGCTGACTTCTCCGATCATGTGGATCCGGGCCGCGATTTCGGGGAGCGACGCCCGCAGTGCGCCGATCTTCGGATTAACACCACTCGTATGGTGCAACCGGGGCTGACGGACCGTCCGGAACGCGTTACGGGGGTCGGCGGGGGCCTCGTCGGGGTGCCGGGGGCGGGCTGCTTTTGGGTTCCAGGCAGGTCACCGATCGGTATCGGCCGGTGTGTATAGTCGGCGGCAGAAGGCCCCTATTCCAAGGAAAGACGAGGTCGCGCGGTGAAGAAGCTTCTCCTGGTCGCACTGGCTGCCATCGGCGGGCTCCTCGTGTACCGCCAGATCCAGGCGGATCGCGCCGAGCAGGACCTGTGGACGGAGGCAACCGACTCCGTGCCCGCAGGTTCGGGTGTGTGAGACGGCACAGTCTGTTACGGGCCCCGGTCGCTGAGCGGCCGGGGCTTCGTGCTGTCCGGGCCCCCGGCGGTGTCGCCGCGCTGTTGCGTGATCGTGACGGCAGCCGTCTTGAGTTCACCTCGGCAAATTTGTAGCTTGCTGAAGCAAATTGGCTGGGCTTCCTTCCGTGGGGGCGGTGGGCCCGGCGGTCGTGGCCGTACCTGCACAAGTCGGGCAATCCGGCTTTCGCCGGAGACAGTAGTGGTGCGGTCGGGGCAGGATGGACCGGCAGTGCGGCCATGCGGACGACGAGGGGGAAGCGCGTGAAGAGGCAGCGCAACAGGGGGCGGGCGATGCTGGCGGCACTCGCCGCGATGTGCGCCGTGGCGGCGCTGCCGGGACAGGCGTACGCGGACGGCCCGCCGGCGTACGGCTTCGACCCCGGCGCGAAGAACGTGCAGGGCGCGGTGCGCAACGCCGAGGCCTCGGTCCTGCAGCCGGGGGCGGTGTACCGCAGCTCGATCGAGCCGGGCGAGCAGCTCTACTACCGGGTGAAGCTCGACAGCCTCACCGACGCCTATGTCTCGGCGGTCGCCGTGCCGAAGAGCGGCGGCTCGGTGGCGTACGGGGACGGGATCACCGTCAGCATCCGGGACCTCAACGACTCGCGGTGCAGCTCCAACCAGACCACCTTCGGCTCGGGCGAGACACCGCGGCCGATCGCCGCGTACGCGCACCGGACCATCGGCAAGGGGTCGAGCACCACCTGCAAGGAGGCCGGGACGTACGACGTCCTCGTCGAGCGCGAGAGCAAGCCCACCTCCAGCCCCGAGGCCTGGAACCTGGAGCTGCGGTTCGTCGAGGAGCCCGCGCTGAAGAGCGGCGGGCCCACGGAGACCACCGCGCCGAAGGACTGGCCCTCGGCCACGCCCGCCCCCCTGGACGTCGAGGCGCAGAAGCGTACGGGCGGCAGCAGTTACTACGACGCCACCAGCCTGACGACCGGCGAGTGGATCGACGAGATCGCCCCGGGCCAGACCCGCTTCTACCGGGTGCCGGTGGACTGGGGGCAGCAGATCTACGCTTCCGCCGTGCTCAGCAACACCACGGCCGACTCGACGGAGTTCATCGGCAACGCCCTCACCCTGTCGCTCGACAACCCCGCCCAGGGGCACATCACGGACACCTCCCTCTCGTACTCCGGCAAGTCCGCGACCACGGCGCTGAAGCCGCTGCCACCGGTGGCGTACCGCAACCGGTACGACTACAGCTCGCAGGTCAGCACCCTGCGCTTCGCGGGCTGGTACTACCTGTCGGTGACGCTCAGCCCGAAGGTCGCCGAGAGCTACGGCAAGGACCCGATCGCGCTGACGATGTCGGTCCAGGTGAAGAACGAGGCCGGTGCGTCGCCGTACGACGGTGACCCCGGGATCTTCGCGGTGACCGAGAAGGACAAGGAGCTGGCCCAGAGCGGCGACAGCGCTCCGAAGGCCGCGAAGAGCGCGACGATGCAGGTCGTCGCGGCGGGAGCGCTCGGGACGGGCGCCGTGCTGGTGCTCGGCCTCGGCGCCTGGACGCTGCTGGCCCGCCGCCGCGCGGCCGCCGCCGGCGGACCCGGCCAGGCCCACCAGCAGCAACCGCCGTTCGGGGGGCCGCCGCAGCAGGGCTGGTGACGGCCGCCCTTACATCTGGGTGAGCGCCCAGATGCCGACCGCGAAGCAGATCAGCGCCACCACCAGTACCGGGACCGCCACCTTCGGGGGCGGTCCCGGCCGCGTCTGCCGTACGGGAACGGGGGCGGCGAAGGAGTGTGGTTGTGGCTGCTGGTGGTGCCGGGCCGTATAGGGGCGGGTGGCCGAGGCGTCGTGCGGTACGCCGGAGGTCGGCGCCTGGGAGGGGTCCGGGGCTGCGACGGCGTACGGCGATGGCGACGGGGCGGCGGGCTGGGCGGGCAGCGGGGCCGAGGGCGGGTGTGGCGTGGCGATGGGCGCGGACGCTGATGTGGGCTGGTGGAACTGGGGTTGCTGCGGCTGCTGTTGAGGTTGCTGTGGTGGCGGGGGCGCCAGGTGGAAGCTGCCGGTCTCGGACATGGAGACGGGCGGGGGTGGCGATACGGGCGGCTGCGGTGCGTCGGATGGCTGCGGTGCGTCGGATGGCTGAGGCGCCTTCACAGGGCCGTCGGGGCCGAACCCCGCGGGCAGCGGCCCGATCTGGTCGAACACCTCCACCGGCTCGTCGTCGAGGCCGGGCTCGGGCAGCATCTCGACCGCCGCGGTCAGGGCCTTGCGCGCACCCGTCGCCGTACGGAACCGGGCCTGCGGATCCGGCTGGAGCAGACCGGCGAGCACCTGCCAGAGCGGCTCGGGGATGCCGTCGGGGGCGCCCGGGGTGCCGTGGGCGGCGAAGTGCTCGACCAGCGCCTGGGAGTCGGGCTTCTTGCCCTGGAGGAGGTAGAGGGCGACCAGGCCGACCGCGAAGAGGTCCGCGGGGAAGTCGGGCTCGGCGCCCATCATCTGCTCGGGGGCGAAGTAACCGGGCGTGCCGACCACGTAGTTGGTCTCGGTCAGCCGGGGCTCGCCCTTGCGCATCGAGATGCCGAAGTCGGAGAGGCGCAGATGGGGGCGGCTCGTTCCGGTCGCCTCCATGAGGATGTTGGCCGGCTTGATGTCCCGGTGGACCACCCCTTCGGCATGCACAGTGGAGAGGCCGGAGAGCAGCTGGTCCAGGAGCAGGCAGACGAAGCGCGGGGGCAACGGGCCGTAGTCGCCTATGACATGGGCGAGCGAGCCGCCGCTCACCAGATCCATGGTGAACAGGACCTTGTCGTCGTCGGCGGCCCAGCTGGCCGGGGCGAGGACATGCGGGTGCTCGATGCGTAGAGCCTGCTCGCGGACGAAGCGCAGCAGCGTGTGCGCGTCGCTCTGCTGCAGGACCTTGGCCGCGACGTACCTGCGGCGCCGTTGGTCCCAGGCCCGCCAGACGGCGCCGACCCCACCACGACCGATCGGATCGATCAGCTCGTACCGACCAGCGAAGACCTCACCCATTGCGCTGTGCCCGCTCCCAGTTCCTGTTGTCGCCGCGGCTCTGCGGGGACCAGGGACCCCGGCTGTGCGAGGCCCTGGTTCCGTCGTCGTACGGCCGTACGGTCCTGCCGTCGCGCTTTCGAGCCGCTAGCTCTGGTGTCCCTCGTAGTGCGCGACCGCGTCCGCGGTGCGGCCGGCCCCGTACACCCGGAGGAACTCTGCCAGTTCCGGGTGGGTCGGGGCGAGGGCGTCGGCGGCATCGATGATGTCGCCGGCCGCCGAGACCGACCTCAGCAGGGACTGGATCTCGCGCACCACGCGGCGGACGGTGGGGGCGCCGCCGGTCGACGCGGTCTGGCCGGTGCCGGTCAGGACGGACCCGCCCTGCGATTTCTTGATCTCTTCCATCCGGTCGGTGGCCTCGCCCGCGCTGACGCTGCCGTCCGCGACCTGGCTCGACAGCTCCTGAAGTGCCTGGACGCGCTGGACGACCGCCGGGTTCCCGATCTTGGCCCGCTGGCCGCTCATCAGCTGGGAGAGCATCGGGGCGGACAGCCCGAGAACCGCGGCAAGCCGTGCCTGGTTCAGGCCGAGATCGTCGATCAGCCGGCGGAAGAGCGCCCCCAGCGGCTCCCCGTACCAACTGCGCTGAAGCTCTCTGGCTCTTGCCGTCGCCTCTTGCTGCGCTGCGTCCATTGCGTCTCCCCTTCGCTGCGGCTTCGCTGCTGCGAACCTCGTCGAGCATCTTACGGAGCGTGGTCGTCCACCGGGAGTCCCTATCCTTTTGCAAGATGGGGTGGAGCACCCGGTACTCTTGTCCCGGATGGTTGCCGTGGCGCGGACGTGTTTCGGCGTTGTCCTTGTTTGCTGTGTTTCGGGGCCTTAGCTCAGTTGGTAGAGCGCTGCCTTTGCAAGGCAGATGTCAGGAGTTCGAATCTCCTAGGCTCCACATCGATGAACACCCCCTGCCCGACGGAAACGCCGGGCAGGGGGTGTTCTGCGTCGCTCCGGCCGTCGCCGTGACGTCGCTGAGCAGAAGCAAAGCGGCTGGTGTGCCGTCTGACCAGCGGTGTCATCCGGAGGGCGACGGGGGCTGCACGTCGTCGAGGTTGATGCACTTCGTGTACGTCTTCACGGGCTCGACCAGTGCGGACAGGTCGACCAGGACGTCGTCCACGGCGGCCACGTCGTCGGAGACCACGACCTCCACGGCCGGGTCGCGGCCGTAGGTGACGACCACCTTCCCGCCGTCCTTCGACCGGTCCTCGCGGAAGACCCAGTCCACGCCGTCGACGGTCGCGCACGGGTCGAGGGTCGGGACGGGCAGCTCGACGCCGCAGCGCAGCACGATCGCGTTCTCGCCCCAGACCGCGACGCCCGGGCGGTCGGTGAAGGTCAGGTCCTGGCCGCCGAGGCGGTCCGGGTAGCGGTCGGCGAGCTGTTTGCAGGCCGCGTCGCCGGCGTGCGGTGCGGCGGTGACGCCTTCGCCCGGTGAGTCCGCGCCGCACGACACCAGGACACCGGCGGCCAGTACGGAGGCCGCCGCGGCGAGTACGGCCCTCCGCGGCCGGGGGATGCGCACCACAGGAAGGACCTTTCGTGAGGGCGGGGACGACCGGCGGAAGCTACACCCGCGCCGGCCCCTCGTGGCTCAGTGTGTCACTCGCTCCACGGCGGCTGTGGGCGAGGGGCGGGTGACCGCCCGGTGTGCTCGGGGGCCTTGCCGGAGGCACGACAAGAACGCCGGTCCCCCGCAGGGCCGGTGAAGGCCTGCGGGGGACCGGCGTTCTCTTCTTTTACGTGCGGTTACGGCGGCGGCGCCCTCAGGGGCGGTCGTCGAGGCCCGGGGTGTCCCCGTTCGCCTCGGCCTCGGCCTGCTTGGCCTTGACCTCCGGGTCGAGCACGGCCTGGCCGCTGCCGTCGACCGAGCTCAGCGGCGAACGGTCGTCACCCACCTCGGTGGCGACGGGCGGCTCGACCAGCCAGTCCGGGTTGGCCTGCTTGTCCCACCAGCGCCAGGCGGCATAGGCGCCGCCGGCGACGATGCCCAGCACCAGGAGCCCCTTGGTCGCCCGGCCGGCCCTGGCCCGGCGCTCGTGCTTGCGGGCCAGCTTCTGGATCTCCTTGGCCGTGACGTTGCTCCGCAGTGCGGCCAGCGCGGCGGCGCTGCGGGCGGTCGCCTGCTCGGCGACCGGCACGGCCACCGCCCTGGCGTGCTCGACGCGCGGCGCGGTGTAGTCGGCGGCGGTCCGGGCGGCCTTCCGGGTCGAGTGCGCCGCACGCTGCGCGGCCTCGTCGACCTTCGGCGGCACATGGGTCAGGGCCTGTTCGATACGCGGTGCGAGATGGGACTCGTACTGGACGCGGGCCTGCTTGGCGGCCTTGGTCACCTTGGGCGCGAGCTGGACACGGGCCTCGTGCGCGTAATGTGCAGCCTGCTTCTTGGCCGTGTCGGCGTACGGCGCCACCACTTCCGCGGCGTGCTGCGCGCTGTCCCTGGCCGAGTCGGTTGCGGCGCGCACGCTGTCGATGCGGGTCACGGGATCCTCCTCCTTGGTGGCGGGTAGGTACTCCGCCTTTCCGCCCCATGCGAAATCATGCCTGTTGCGGCCATGACCGGCACTCAGAACGGGCATCCGGGTCATGATCGCTATTTCCGTCAAAACGGTTCAAGTCGGTAAAACGGTGCAAGTGAAGTGTGCCGACGACAATGCCATGGTTCGGCGGTTAACGCGCCGTTCTGCCAGGCATCCGGCCGTACATTTCCCGGTACGTGGGAGGATCGGCGGACGTCGGCGAAGGATGCGGACGTCAGCGAAGGATTACGGAAGGCAGATCGTGGCCGAGGAGCTTTACGCCACCTTGAAGACCAGCCAGGGCGACATCGAGATCCGGCTTCTGCCGAACCACGCGCCCAAGACGGTCAGGAACTTCGTCGAACTGGCCACCGGAGAGCGCGAGTGGACCAACCCGGAGACCGGCGCGAAGTCCACGGACCGGCTGTACGACGGCACCGTCTTCCACCGGGTGATCAGCGGGTTCATGATCCAGGGCGGCGACCCGCTGGGCAACGGCACGGGCGGCCCAGGCTACAAGTTCCCCGACGAGTTCCACCCCGACCTGGCCTTCACCAAGCCGTACCTGCTGGCCATGGCCAACGCGGGCCCGGGGACCAACGGCTCGCAGTTCTTCCTGACCGTCTCGCCGACCGCCTGGCTGACCGGCAAGCACACCATCTTCGGCGAGGTAGCCGACGAGGCGGGCCGCAAGGTCGTCGACGCCATCGCGGCCACCCCGACCAACCCCCGTACCGACCGCCCCGTGCAGGACGTGGTCATCGAGTCGGTCGTCGTCGAGACCCGCTGACGTCCCGCTCCGACGGGAACCAACCGCCCCGCCCGTCCGTACTGTTACATAGCGGACCAGCGGGGCGGCCGTGCGTGCGGTGCCCCGGGGTGAGACCGAGAGGCAGGCCAGGACCGATGGACCAGCAGCCGCCGGCGGGCCGGGGCGTACCGGAGGGCGGGGAAGCCGTGCCGACGTGTTACCGGCACCCCGACCGGGAGACCGGGATCAGCTGCACGCGCTGCGAGCGGCCGATCTGCACCGAGTGCATGGTCAGCGCCTCCGTCGGCTTCCAGTGCCCCGACTGCGTACGCCAGGGCTCGGGCACCGGCCACCACCCGGCCGCGAGCATGCCCCGCACGCTGGCCGGCGGCACCGTGGCCGCCGATCCGCGGCTGGTCACCAAGATCCTGCTCGGCATCAACCTCGCGGTCTTCGTCCTGGTCGCGGCCGCTCCGGAGTCCCTGCTCAACGATCTGGTGCTGCTCGGCCGGGCCTGGGACCCGACGCCGCCGCCCGGCTCGATCGAAGGCATCGCCGAGGGCCAGTGGTATCGCCTGGTGACCTCGATGTTCCTCCACCAGGAGGTGTGGCACATCGGGTTCAACATGCTGGGGCTGTGGTGGCTCGGCGGGCCGCTGGAGGCGGCGCTCGGCCGGGTCCGCTATCTCGCGCTCTATCTGCTCTCCGGGCTCGCGGGCAGTGCCCTGACCTATCTGATCGCCGCGCCGAACCAGCCGTCGCTCGGGGCCTCCGGTGCGATCTTCGGCCTGCTGGGCGCCACCGCGGTGCTGATGCGCCGGATGAACTACGACATGCGCCCGGTGCTGATCCTGCTGGCGCTGAACCTGGTCTTCACCTTCACCATGGGCGGGATCGCCTGGGAGGCGCATGTCGGCGGTCTCGTCGCGGGCGTCCTGATCGCGATAGGGCTGGTGCACGCACCGCGCGAGCACCGTACGGCTGTGCAGGCCGGGGCCTGTGCGCTGGTGCTGCTGGCGTCGGTGGCGATCATCGCGGCCCGCACGATGTCCCTGAGCTGAGCCGCGTTCGTAGCGCTCATGGGGGCGGGAAGGAGGCCTCTGCCCCCAGGGCAGACCCCAGTTGTCCACAGTGAGGGCGGGATCTTGTGCATGGCAAGGGGAACATCTGTGCCCACCGTCGCTGAGCTGGGTTTTTCCTGCAGGAAAACGAGGTGCAGCCCCCCTCGGAGAGGGAGGCTGCAGTCACACCGGCGTCAACTTGAGTGCAGGTTATCCACAGATCGTCTGACCTTTTCCCCCGGCTGTGGATAACTCTGTGGGTAACTCAGGGCAAGGCTTGCGTGAGGGCGCGCTACTTCCACTGCGTGGAGACGGCGAAGCCACCGGCGATGAAGCCGAAGCCCACGACGATGTTCCAGTTGCCCAGGGCGTCGATCGGCAGATCGCCTTCGGTCACGTAGAACACCACGATCCAGGCCAGCCCGATGAGGAACAGGGCCAGCATCACCGGAGCGACCCAACTGCGGTTGGTCAGCTTTATAGCGGTTGCCTGCTTCGCCGCGGGCGGCGTGAAGTCGGCCTTCTTGCGGATACGTGACTTCGGCACGAGGGACTCTCCTGTCGATGCGCTGCGTGACCGCGCAGGGATCTGTGGCGGGCGCCGGGGCGGGGATGCCAGGGGGCATGCTGCCTCCCCCGGGCGTCCGTTAGCGTAGTGCTTCCATGGCGCCCGATGAGATAAGGGTACGTTGAGCAATTCTGCCGACTCTCCCGAAGGCCCGGTCCGGCACACCTCCGTGTGGGCGGCCCGGGGGCTCACCGCTGCCGTTTTCGCCCTGGCCGGACTGATCTTCGTCACCAGCGCCAACACGGCCAAGGGCACCAACCTGCGCAGCGACTCCTCCTTGCTCAAGCTCTCCGACCTGATCAAGGAACGCAGCGAGAACAACGCCGAGCTGAACGACTCAGTCGCCTCCGCGCGGGCGGACATCGACGCGCTCGCCCAGCGCGACGACGGCTCCACCGAGGCCGAGGACGCCAAGCTGAAGGCCCTGGAGAAGGCGGCCGGCACCACGAAGATCACCGGCGACGCCGTCAGCGTCACCCTCAACGACGCGCCCCCCGACGCCACCGCCAACCCCGGCTACCCCGAGCCCCAGCCCAACGACCTGGTCATCCACCAGCAGGACCTCCAGGCCGTGGTGAACGCCCTCTGGCAGGGCGGGGCGCGCGGGATCCAGGTGATGGACCAGCGGCTGATCTCCACCAGCGCGGTCCGCTGCGTCGGCAACACCCTGATCCTCCAGGGCCGCGTCTACTCCCCGCCGTACAAGGTCACCGCCGTGGGCGACCCCGACAAGCTCAAGCAGGCGCTCAACAACTCCACGGCGATCCAGAACTACCAGCTGTACGTGAAGGCGTACGGGCTGGGCTGGAAAGTCGACGAGGACGACGCGGTGACTCTTCCCGGCTACTCGGGCACAGTGGACCTCCACCACGCGAAGCCTGTGGAGTGAACCCGAGCTGATCCCCCGGGGAGGCCGTCCGGTGTCGTCACGACTGTCGGCGCGATCGTTACGGCTCGTCGTCAGAACCTTCAGTGAACTGTGCATCACCGTGGGCGCCTTGATCATCCTGTTCGTCGCCTACGTTCTGCTGTGGACGGGCGTCAAGGCAGCCGACGCGGCCGAGGGCGAGATCGAGACGCTCCACAGCCGCTGGGCCCAGGAGCCCGCGGCCCTTTCCCCCGGCCCCTCCTCGTCCCCGTCCCCGGCCCCGTACCGCGACGGAAAGCCCTTCGCGACGCTGCACATCCCCCGCTTCGGCGCCGGCTGGGAGTGGCCCGTCCTGGAGAACACCGAGGCCAGGACCTTGCAGAAGGGGCTCGGCCACTACAGCGGCACCGCCCGCCCGGGGGAGACCGGCAACTTCGCGGTCGCCGGGCACCGCCGGACCTACGGAGACCCCTTCAAGGACTTCCCCCGGCTGCGCCCCGGGGACGCGGTGATCGTCAACGACGGCACGACCTGGTTCACGTACCGCATCGCCAAGGAGCCCTACCGGACCGTGCCCACCGACACCGCCGTCGTCGACCCCGTCCCCCGCCGGTCCGGCTTCGAGGGGCCCGGCCGCTACCTGACGCTCACCACGTGCGAGCCCGAGTGGGGCAGCAGCCACCGGCTGATCGCCTGGGCCCACCTGGACGCGACGCGGCCGGTGAGCGAGGGGAAGCCGCCGGACCTTACCGGCTGACCCGGGCCCGGCCGGGGTTTTCCACAGGCTGCCCCACGCTCCGGCCGCGGCACTCTAGTCTGGTGCGGGTACCGAATGAAGGGGTCAGCATGTACGGCTGGATCTGGCGGCATCTGCCGGGCAACGCATGGGTGCGCGGCGTCATCGCCCTCGTGCTGGTTCTGGCGGTCGTCTACGCGCTGTTCCAGTACGTCTTCCCCTGGGCGGAGCCGCTGCTCCCGTTCGGTGAAGTGACCGTCGACGGCGCGAGCGCCGGTGGGGCAGGAGCCGGGCAGTGAGCGCACGCATCCTCGTCGTGGACAACTACGACAGCTTCGTCTTCAACCTCGTCCAGTACCTGTACCAGCTCGGCGCCGAGTGCGAGGTGCTGCGCAACGACGAGGTGACCACCGCCCACGCCCAGGACGGCTTCGACGGCGTCCTGCTCTCCCCCGGCCCCGGCACGCCCGAGCAGGCCGGGGTCTGCGTGGAGATGGTGCGCCACTGCGCGGACACCGGCGTTCCGGTCTTCGGCGTCTGCCTGGGGATGCAGTCCATGGCCGTCGCGTACGGCGGTGTCGTCGACCGGGCCCCCGAGCTGCTGCACGGCAAGACCTCGCCCGTGGACCACGAGGGCAAGGGCGTCTTCGCCGGGCTGCCCTCCCCCTTCACCGCCACCCGCTACCACTCGCTCGCCGCCGAACCGGCCGCGCTGCCCCCGGAGCTGGAGGTCACGGCCCGCACGGCGGACGGCATCATCATGGGGCTCCGCCACCGGGACCGGGCCGTGGAGGGCGTGCAGTTCCACCCCGAGTCGGTCCTCACCGAGTACGGACACCTGATGCTCGCCAACTGGCTGGAGCAGTGCGGCGACCAGGGGGCCGTCGCGCGGTCGGCGGGGCTCGCGCCGGTGGTGGGCAAGGCCGCGGCGTGACCACCCGCCCCGAGGACGACACCGGACTTCAGGGCCCGCCGCTGCCCGATCCGCTCAACGACCCGCTGCCCGGGCAGCACGCCTCCCCGTGGTTCCGGAGCGGGACCGTCCAGGGGGACGCGGGCGGCGGACGGCAGGGCGTGGCGCCGGTGGAGGGGACTGTGCCGCCTACGCCGGCGTACGGGGGGCCTCAGGCGCCGCAGGGGGCCCCGAACGAGTGGTACGACCCCGAGGGGTACCGACGGGACTGGTACGGCTCCCAGCAGGCCCCTGCGCCCCCTGCCGCGCCCTCTCCCGCGCCTTCCCCTGCGCCCTCTCCCGCACCTTCTCCTGTGGCGGCTCCGGCCGACGAGACCCTGGGGTTGCGGACCGCGGACACCCGCCGAATAGTGGCGGAGCCGTACGAACGGTCCGAGCCGGTCACCGGAGGGCGGGCCGAGCGGCGCCGGGCGGCCAAGGGGCGCGGTGGCCGCCGCCCCGCCCCGCCGGCCGGGCATGCCACCGCGCCCTCCGCCCCCATGTCCCGGATGGAGGCGCGACGCGCGGCGAAGGCGGCCAAGGACAGTCCGGCCGTGGTCGCCAGCCGGGCCGTCGGCGAGATCTTCATCTCGCTGGGCGTCCTGATGCTGCTGTTCGTCACCTACCAGCTCTGGTGGACCAACATCCGGGCCGAGCAGATCGCCGGCCAGGAGAAGAGCAAGATCCAGGAGGAGTGGGCCAAGGGGGCGGGCAAGCCCGGGGTGTTCGCGCCGGGCCAGGGCTTCGCCATCATGCACATCCCCAAGCTGGACGTCGTCGTTCCGATTGCCGAGGGCATCAGCAACGAGAAGGTCCTCGACCGGGGCATGCTCGGCCACTACGGCGAGGGCAAGCTGAAGACGGCGATGCCCGAGGACAAGCAGGGCAACTTCGCCGTGGCGGGCCACCGCAACACCCACGGCGAACCGTTCCGCTACGTCAACAAGCTCACCCCCGGCGACCCGATCGTGGTCGAGACGAGGGACGCGTACTACACGTACGAGATGACCAGCGTCCTGCCCTCGACCGTGCCGTCCAACATCTCGGTGATCGAACCGATCCCGGTCGGATCGGGGTTCACCAAGCCCGGCCGGTACATCACGCTGACCACCTGCACCCCGGAGTTCACGAGTACCTACCGGCTGATCGTCTGGGGCAAGATGGTCGACGAACGGCCGCGCAGCGAGGGGAAGCCCAAGGCGCTCGTGGGCTGAACATCATCACGACAGGGGCGGTGCGGTGACGGCGAGGACCGAGCACGACGAGCGGACCGACGTGTCCGCGCCCCCCGCGCCCCGGCCGAGCAGGCACCCCATCGCCACGGCCGTCAGCGTCTTCGGGGAGCTCCTGATCACCGCGGGCCTGGTGCTCGCGCTCTTCGTCGCGTACTCGCTGTGGTGGACCAACGTGCTCGCCGACCGCGAGGCCGACCGGCAGGGTGACACGGTCCGCAGCAAGTGGGCGGACGGGCCGGGCGCCCTGGACACCAAGGACGGCATCGGCTTCCTGCACGTCCCCGCCATGAAGAACGGCGAGGTGCTGGTCAAGAAGGGCACCGACCCCAAGACCCTGAACAACGGCATCGCGGGCTACTACACGGACCCCATCCCCTCCGCCCTCCCCTGGGACGACGAGGGCAACTTCACGCTGGCCGCGCACCGGGACGGCCACGGCGCCAAGTTCCACAACATCGACAAGCTGAAGAACGGTGACGCGCTGGTCTTCGAGACCAAGGACACCTGGTACGTGTACAAGGTCTACAAGTCGCTCCCCGAGACCACGAAGTTCAACGTCGACGTGATCCAGCCGGTCCCGGAGGAGTCGGGCGTCAAGAAGCCCGGCCGCTACATCACGCTGACGACCTGCACCCCGGTCTACACCTCGAAGTACCGCTACATCGTCTGGGGCGAGCTGGAGCGTACGGAGAAGGTCGACAAGGACCGTACGAAGCCGGTGGAGCTGCTCTAGCCGTCTCCTTCGCACGCACGGGTCATGAGGAAGGGCCCCGGTCACCATCGATGGTGACCGGGGCCCTTCTTCGCGTGCCTACGCGGCCTGCGGGCGGGTGGGCTACCTGCCCGACGGGCCTCCGAAGATGCCTCCGCCGCCCTGGTCCCCGCCGCCGCCCGGGGTGGCGAAGATGTTGACCGCCGAGTTCTTGTCCACGGTCTCACCGACCCCCGGCTGCACGACGGCCACGACGGCGTTGTCCTCCTGCGACCCCTGGACGTTGCCGACCTGCAGGCCCGCCTCCTGGAGCTTCGCCTTGGCCTCGCCGAGCGTCAGGCCCTGGATCTGCGGGACCTGGGTCTTCTCCGGCTCCGGCGGCTCCGTCGGCTCGACCGGGCCCTTGGAGACCTTGAGGACGATCTGCGCGTCCTTGGCGTGCTTGCCGGGCTGCGGGGTCTGCTCGATGACCGTGTCCTTCGGCTCCTCGGAGTCGACGTCGGTCCGCGAGATGTTGGTGAAGCCGATGCCCCGCAGCTGCTGTTCCGCCGCCGCGAAGGTGCGCGTGCGCATGTCGGGCAAGTCCAGGGTCTCCTTCTTGGCGACCGTGATGGTCACCTCGGAGCCGTCCTCCGCCTGACTGCCGCCGTCGGGCTTCTGCTTGATCACCGTGCCCTCGGCCTTATCGGACTCGACCGCGGTCACGTTGACCGTGAAGCCCTTGTCCTCCAGGGCCTTGCGGGCGCCGTCCTCGGACTTCTCCAGGACGTCGGGCACCTCGATCTTCGGGGCGCCGGTGGAGACCATGACCTCGACGGTCCCGTTCTCCTCCATCTCGCCGTTCTCGGGGGTCTGCGAGCAGATGTCGCCCTTCTCCTGCTGTTCGCACGGCTCCTCGCCGGCGACCTTCAGGACGACCCCGGCTCTCTCGACGAGCTGTTCCGCCTCCTTGACGGTGGAGCCGACCAGGTTCGGCACGGGGACCTGGTTGTCGTTGCCGCTGTCGCTGAAGACGGCCCGGCCGATGAGGATCGCGCCGATGAGCACCAGGATGCCCGCGACGACCAGCAGGATCGTCGAGGTGTTGCTCTTCTTCTGCGGCTGGCGCCGACGGCTCGCGCGGTCGTCGTAGCCGTAGCCGCCGTCGTCCGGGTTGACCGGCGGCAGCATCGACGTCGGGGCGTTGTTCGGGTCGGTCGGGCGCAGGGCGGTGGTGGGCTGGTCGGCGTTGTAGCCGTCGTAGCCCCCGTACCCCGCGGCGCCCATCGCCGCGGCTGCCGCGACCGGCCGGCCGTCGAGGCAGGCCTCGATGTCGGCCCGCATCTCGTCGGCGGACTGGTAGCGGTAGTCGGGGTCCTTGGTGAGCGCCTTCAGCACGATCGCGTCCATCTCGGGCGTGATCTCGGGGTCGAAGTTGCTCGGCGGCTGCGGCTCCTCGCGCACGTGCTGGTAGGCCACGGCGACGGGCGAGTCCCCGACGAACGGGGGCCGGACCGCGAGGAGCTCGTAGAGGAGGCAGCCGGTGGAGTACAGGTCGGAGCGCGCGTCGACCTGCTCGCCCTTGGCCTGCTCCGGGGAGAGGTACTGGGCGGTGCCGATGACCGCGGCGGTCTGCGTCATGGTCATGCCGGAGTCGCCCATGGCCCGGGCGATGCCGAAGTCCATGACCTTGACCTGGCCGGTGCGCGTCAGCATGACGTTGGCCGGCTTGATGTCGCGGTGGACGATCTGCGCGCGGTGCGAGTACTCCAGCGCCTGCAGGATGCCGACCGTCATCTCCAGCGTGCGCTCGGGCAGCAGCCGGCGTCCGGAGTGCAGGAGCTCCCGCAGGGTCGACCCGTCGACGTACTCCATCACGATGTACGGGATGGAAACCCCATCGACGTAGTCCTCGCCGGTGTCGTAGACGGCGACGATCGCGGGGTGGTTGAGCGAGGCGGCCGACTGGGCCTCACGGCGGAACCGGGCCTGGAAGGACGGATCGCGGGCCAGGTCGGCCCGGAGCGTCTTCACAGCTACGGTGCGGCCGAGCCGGGTGTCGTGGGCGAGGTAGACCTCGGCCATGCCACCACGGCCGAGCACCGAGCCCAGCTCGTACCGGCCGCCGAGGCGACGCGGCTCTTCCATAACTGTTCCAGCCCTCTCCGTCAGTCCTGACCGCACCCGTGTGTGTGGTCCGGCGGTGCGCTGTTCGCGCATACGCTACCGGGCACGGGTGGAGTGATCAGCCCGCACCCGTCAGCCGATATCCGACCGGTATCCGATGTCCGGAATGGGCGGGCGGAAGCCGTGACGGGTCTCACTGCTTGCCGTCGACGACCGCCTTCATCACGTCACGCGCGATCGGGGCGGCCAGCCCGCCACCGGAGA
Organism: Streptomyces cyaneofuscatus; assembly: GCF_033109485.1. Lineage (NCBI taxonomy): Bacteria > Bacillati > Actinomycetota > Actinomycetes > Kitasatosporales > Streptomycetaceae > Streptomyces > Streptomyces cyaneofuscatus. Next base: position 4,098,435 of record NZ_CP137002.1, read on the forward strand.
TGTCGTCCCGGTTGGCGTTGCCGTCCTCGACCACGACGGCGACGGCGACCGGGGAGCCGTTGGCGGTCTTCGCGTACGAGATGAACCAGGCGTACGGCTTCTCGCTGTTGTTCAGACCGTGCTGGGCGGTACCGGTCTTGCCGCCCACTGTGACGCCGGGGATCTGTGCCCTGGTTCCCGTACCGTCCTTGACGACGGTCTCCATCATCTGCTGGACCTTCTGGGCGTTCTCCCCGGACAGCGCGCGGCCGAGCTCTTCGGGTTCGGCGGTGTAGATGTCGTCCAGGTTGGGCGCCTGGCGCTTGGCGACCATGTACGGCTGCATCAGCTTGCCGTCGTTGGCGATGGCGGAGGCCACCATGGCCATCTGGAGCGGGGTGGTCCGGTTGGACGCCTGGCCGATGCCGGCCATCGCGTTCTGCGGCTTGTTGTCCTCGGGGTAGATGCTCGCGTCGGCGCGGACGGGGGTGAAGACTTCCTTGTTGAAGCCGAACTTGTCCGTCTGCTCGATCATCTTCTTGTTGCCGAGGTCGTCGCTGATCTTCCCGAAGACGGAGTTGCACGACACCCGCAGGGCTTCGCGCAGCGAGGCGTCCTTGCAGGGGATGTTGCCCTCGTTCTGGAGCGGGATCTGCGTCTGCGGCAGCGTCCAGGGCAGCGGGGAGTCGGTCTTGGCGTCGATGTCGTCGTAGAGCCCGTTCTCCAGGGCGGCGGCGGCGGTGACGACCTTGAAGGTGGAGCCGGGGGGGTAGGTCTCGCGCAATGCCCGGTTGAGCATCGGCTTGTCCTTGTCCTTCAGGAGCTTCTGCCGGGCGTCCGAGTCTTCGAGCGAGTTCCCGGCGAAGACCGAGGGGTCGTACGACGGGGTGCTCGCGAGAGCCAGAATCGCACCGGTCTGCGGGTCAAGGGCGACGACGGCGCCCTTCTTCTCGCCGAGCCCCTTGAAGGCCGCCTTCTGCGCCGCGCCGTTGAGGGTGGTGACGACGTTGCCGCCCTGCTTCTTCTTCCCGGTGAACATCGACAGCGTCCGGTCGAAGAACAGCTGGTCGCTGTTGCCGGTGAGGATGCCGTCCTCGAGGTTCTCCAGCTGCGAGGAGTCGAAGGCCTGGGAGGAGTACCCGGTCACGGGGGCCCAGAGGGGGCCGTCCTTCCAGACCCGCTTGTACTTGAAGTCCCCGTCCTCGGTCTCGGCAGAGCCGGTGACCGCCTTGCCGTCCACGATGATGTCGCCCCGCTCGTGGGCGTAGCGCTCGATCTGGACGCGGCGGTTGTACTTGTGGCTGTTCAGCTCGTCCGCACGGACGTACTGGAGCCAGTTGTCCCGGATCAGGAGGGCCAGGACGAGGATTCCGCAGAAGATCGCGATCCGGCGCAGTGGCTTGTTCACGGTCGGACCACCTGCGTCATCTCTGCGTCGGTCGAGGGTGCGGGCGCCGGGGCCGGGCGGCGTGCGGTGTCGCTGATCCGGATCAGGATGGCGATCAGGGCCCAGTTGGCCAGTACGGAGGAACCGCCCGCCGCCAGGAACGGCATCGTCATACCGGTGAGCGGGATGAGACCCATCACACCGCCGGCCACGACGAACACCTGGATGGCGAAAGACCCGGAGAGGCCGATGGCCAGGAGCTTGCCGAACGGGTCGCGGGCCGCCAGCGCGGTGCGCACGCCGCGCTCCACGATCAGGCCGTAGATGAGGAGCACACCCATCATCCCGGCGAGCCCCAGCTCCTCGCCGACGGTGGCGAGGATGAAGTCGGAGTTGGCGGCGAAGCCGATCAGGTCGGAGTGGCCCTGTCCGAGACCGGTCCCGAGGGTGCCTCCGGAGCCGAAGGCCATCAGGGACTTGGCCATCTGCTCGCTCGCCGGCTCCACGCCCCAGCCCGCGAACGGGTCGAGCCACGCGGTGACGCGCTGCTGGACGTGCGGTTCGAACGAGGCGACGCCGACAGCACCGATCGCGGACATCAGCAGACCGAAGACGATCCAGCTGGTGCGCTCGGTGGCGACGTACAGCATCACGACGAACATGCCGAAGAAGAGCAGCGAGGAGCCGAGGTCGGTCTCGAAGACCAGGATCAGGATCGAGAAGGCCCAGACCATCAGGATCGGGCCCAGGTCGCGGCCGCGGGGCAGGTAGAGACCCATGAAGCGGCGGCTGGCCAGAGCCAGGGCGTCCCGCTTGACCATCAGGTAGCCCGCGAAGAACACCGCGATGATGATCTTGGCGAACTCGCCGGGCTGGAGCGTACCGACGCCGGGGATCTTGATCCAGATCTTGGCGCCGTTCACCGCGGGGAAGAACATCGGCAGGATCAGCAGGAACAGCGCCACGAGCATGGAGATGTACGTGTACCGCTGGAGGATGCGGTGGTCCTTCAGGACGGCCAGGACCGCGACGAGCATGCCCACGCCGATCGCCGAGAACAGCAACTGCTTCGAGGCAGCGGGGGCGAAAGTCTTCAGAGCCTGGAACCGGTCGGACTGGTCCAGGCGCCAGATGATCGCCAGGCCGAGGCCGTTCAGGAGCACGGCCAGGGGCAGCAGCAGCGGGTCGGCGTACTTGGCGAACCTCCGCACCGCGAGGTGGGCGACGCCGCCGAGCAGGGCGAGCCCCGCTCCGTAACCGAGCATGCCCGAGGGCAGCTCGCCGTTGAGGGCGAGGCCCACGTTGGCGTAGGCGAACACCGAGATGGCGACGGCGAAGATGACGAGCGCCAGCTCGGTGTTGCGGCGGCTCGGTGCGTCGATCGCGCCGATGGTGGTCGTGTTGGTGACAACGCTCATGGTGCTGAAGGCCCCCTACGGCTTACTGCTTACCGCACTGCGGGACCAGCTTCTTCTCTTCCTCCGAGAGGCTGGGGCCGGGAGTGGGAGTCGCGGTGTTCGGCTTGGTCCCCGTGGTGGGGGGAGTGGCGGAATTCTCGGCCTCGGCCTCGGCCGCGCGGCGCTGCGCGTCCTTCTTGCAGGCGGATGCCTGGGCGGCGAGCTCGTCGACCTTCTTGCGGGCGTCGGTGATGCTGCCCTCGGCGATCGTCGCCTCGACCTGCTTGCGCTGGTACGGCGGCAGGTACTTGAGCTCGATCTCGGGGTGGTTCTTCTCGACCTCGGAGAGCGAGATCCAGGCGAGGTCCTGGCTGATGCCGCGGAACAGCGCCACGTTCTCGTTCTGCGCGCCGACGTAGAACTGGGTCTGCGTCCAGCGGTAGCCGCCGTAGAGGCCGCCGCCGATCACGCCGAGGATCAGCACGGTGAAGACGGACCGCTTGAGCCACTTACGGCCGCCGCGCGGCTTGGCCAGGTCGTCGTCCGTGTAGGAGTCGTACGAGCCGTCCGGCATGGAGCCGTAGCCGGAGTCACCGCTGCCGGGCGGGCCGAAGCCGCCCGAGGGGGGCGGGACGGGGCGGCCGAGACCGGCCGCGCGGCCGGCCGGGGTCTGCATGGCCCCGCCGTCGTTCAGCACCGTCTGGTTCTCCGCGACCGCGCCGACGACGACCGGGGTGTCGCTGAGCCGGCCGGCCAGGGTGTCGTTGTTGTCGACGTCCAGGACGTCGGCCACGATGCAGGTGATGTTGTCGGGGCCGCCGCCGCGCAGAGCGAGCTGGATGAGCTCCTGGATGGTCTCCTGCGGGCCCTGGTAGCTGGCCAGGGTCTCTTCCATCGTCTGGTGCGAGACCACGCCGGAGAGGCCGTCGGAGCAGATCAGATAGCGGTCGCCGGCGCGGACCTCACGGATGGAGAGGTCCGGCTCGACGTGGTCGCCGCTGCCCAGCGCCCGCATCAGCAGGGAGCGCTGCGGGTGGGTCGTGGCCTCTTCCTCGGTGATGCGGCCCTCGTCGACGAGGCGCTGCACCCAGGTGTGGTCCTGGGTGATCTGGGTCAGGACGCCGTCGCGCAGCAGATACGCGCGGGAGTCGCCGACGTGCACCAGGCCGAGTCGCTGGCCGGTCCAGAGAAGGGCGGTGAGCGTGGTGCCCATGCCCTCCAGCTGGGGGTCCTCCTCGACCATGACGCGCAGCTGGTCGTTGGCCTGCTGCACGGCGGTGGCCAGTGAGGTCAGGATGTCCGAACCCGGGACGTCGTCGTCGAGCTGGACGAGCGTGGAGATCACCTCGGAGCTGGCGACCTCACCGGCCGCCTGGCCGCCCATGCCGTCGGCGATGGCGAGCAGACGGGGTCCGGCATAGCCGGAGTCCTCGTTCCCCTCCCGGATCATGCCCTTGTGCGATCCGGCGGCGAAGCGCAGGGACAGACTCATGCGCACCTGCCCCGTCGACGCCGCGTCGGGGTACAGCCTGTCTCGAGCCACACTGCCCACCCTCCGGTCGGGAACCGGGCAGCGTCCGTCGTCCAGGCCGCTGCGGCTCGCTCGCTCCGCTCGCTCATTGTCGTACTACTTCCGCAGCTCGATGACGGTCTTGCCGATACGGATCGGCGCGCCCAGCGGAACAGGCGTCGGGGTGGTGAGCCGGGTCCGTTCCAGATACGTGCCGTTGGTGGACCCGAGATCCTCCACGATCCACTGGCCGTCCCGGTCGGGGTAGATCCTGGCATGCCTGCTGGACGCGTAGTCGTCGTCCAGCACGATCGTCGAATCGTGGGCCCGGCCCAAAGTGATGGTCTGGCCCTGGAGCGCGACCGTGGTGCCCGTGAGGGTGCCTTCGGACACGACCAGCTTGGTGGGTGCCCCGCGGCGCTGGCGCCCGGGCTGCTGGCGCTGCTGGGGCGGCGCCGCTTGTTGTTGTTGGCGGCCCTGTTGCGGGCGCGCGTCGGCGGCAGTGCGGCGTGAGCCGCGCTGCGTGACGCGCGTTCCGAACAGGTCGCTGCGGATGACCTGGACGGCCACGATCACGAACAGCCACAGAACAGCCAGGAAACCTAGCCGCATGACCGTCAGGGTCAGCTCTGACATTGCCCCCGCTTCACCCTTCGGCTTGCCGGTAAACGATGGTGGTGCTTCCCACGACGATCCGTGAGCCGTCGCGGAGCGTAGCGCGGGTGGTGTGCTGCCCGTCCACCACGATGCCGTTGGTGGACCCGAGATCCTGGATCGTCGAGGGCGTTCCGGTCCGGATCTCACAGTGCCGGCGCGATACGCCGGGGTCGTCGATCCGCACGTCGGCGTCGGTGGATCGTCCCATCACCAACGTCGGGCGGGAAATCTGATGGCGTGTGCCGTTGATCTCGATCCAGCGCCGCACCTGGGCGTCCGGCAGGGCGCCGGGCCCGGCCGGGGGCCGCCGGTCGCTCGCGGGGGCCGAGGGCCGTCCACCGCCGGGCGGCGGGGCCGCGGGCATCGGCGGAGCGGCGGCCGGCGGGTAGCCGTAGCCACCGGGGGCCTGCGGGGCGGGCCGCCCGGGGGCGGGCCGCTGGGGCTGGTCGAACTGGTCCTGCTGTGACGAACTCGACGCCAGGGTGCGGCTGCGCACCCGGTAGAGACCGGTGTCGAGGTCGTCGGCCTTCTCCAGGTGGACCTTGATCGGCCCCATGAAGGTGTAGCGCTGCTGCTTGGCGTAGTCGCGCACCAGGCCGGACAGCTCGTCGCCCAGCTGTCCCGAGTACGGGCTGAGCCGCTCGTAGTCGGGAGTGGAGAGCTCGACGATGAAGTCATTGGGGACGACGGTCCGCTCGCGGTTCCAGATCGTCGCGTTGTTGTCGCACTCCCGCTGGAGAGCTCCCGCGATCTCCACCGGCTGCACCTCGGACTTGAAGACCTTGGCGAAGGTGCCGTTGACCAGCCCTTCGAGGCGCTGCTCGAAACGCTTCATGACCCCCATGGGGCACCTCCTCCGGTGTCATCGTCCCTGTACTGCTTACTGATCGTATCCACGCGTCGGGAAATCGGCTGGTTCCCCTTCTCTGCCCTGTGGATGAGTGTCACCCCTCACACGGATCGTAGAGGTGGCCTCCTCACAGTGTCCCGCACACGCGATGCTCTCTGGAGGAGTGGGGGCGGTCGCTCCGCGTTCCCGCTTCCCCTCCCGGGATCGGCGAAACAACGGATGTGAATCCACCCTGTCCAGCGTGCTAATCTTCCGGATGTCGCCAGGCGCTCGCACCACACAGGTGAGAGAGAGTCTGGAAACACCACTCTTGCGCGAGTGGCGGAACGGCAGACGCGCTGGCTTCAGGTGCCAGTGTCCTTAGGGACGTGGGGGTTCAAATCCCCCCTCGCGCACAACGGCAGTCGCTTGCGACTGTGAGTTGATTCGGGAGAACCCCCGCTTCGGAGAGATCCGGAGCGGGGGTTCTTCGTTGTTGCGTCGTCGGTTCGCCGGCCGGCTGTGTCGGCGGTGGTGAGGCGGGGTAAACAGGGCGTGCGGTCGGTATGCCCGCCGGAACCCTGGGCGCTCACTGGAGCGGTTTCCGGACAGACCGATGGTCTGCGGGGCGGCGTCCATGCATACGCTGACCGCAGAGGCTGGATCGACGGCTGCTCGGCAGTGAAGGGCTGAGCGCACAGAACGTCCCGGAGGCAGGAAATGGCGAAGCAGGCTCGCGCGGTGCAGACGTGGCGGTCGATCGTGGATGCCGCGGCGAGTGTCTTCGACGACTACGGCTACGAGCGTGCCGCCATCTCGGAGATCCTCCGCCGGGCCAAGGTGACCAAGGGGGCGTTGTACTTCCACTTCGCGTCCAAGGAGGCCATCGCCCAGGCGATCATGGACGAGCAGACCTCCACGGTCGATTTCGCCCAGGAGGGATCGCCGCTCCAGTCGCTGGTCGACGGGGGCCAGCAGTTCGCCTACGCCCTGCGCCACAACGCGATGGCGCGCGCCGGGACCCGCCTCTCCATCGAAGGTGTCTTCCTCGGCGGGCCGCACCCCTGGGGCGACTGGATCGACGCGACGGCCCGGATGCTGGAGCTGGGCAAGGAGCGGGGCGAGGTGCTGCCGCATGTCGATCCGATGGTGTCGGCCAAGGTCATCGTGGCGTCGTTCACCGGTATCCAGCTGATATCGGAAGCCGACTCCGGTCGGGCGGATCTGCGCGAGCAGGTGGCCGAGATGTGGCGCCATCTTCTTCCGTCGATCGCCCACCCCGGTGTCATCGCGCACATCAAACCGGAGGGTCGGGTGGATCTCGCGGCCCAGGCGCGCGAGAAGGCGGAGCAGGCCGAGCGGGAGGCCCGGGAGATCGCCGCCGCCGCGGAGGCGGCCCGTGGGGCCGCCGCTGCCGGCCGGAACGGTGGGGGAGCCGGGGGCGGCCCGCGCGGCGGTGGGGGCGGTCGCGGTACGCGGGACCAGCCCGAGGGGGAAGGTGCCGACGAACCTGCCGGGGCCGGGGCCGGGGCCGGGGCCGATTCCGAGGTCGGGGCGACGGCGGCGGCCGGTGGGCGGATCTGACCGGACGGGCTGTGCCGTGCCGTGCCCTGCTGTGCTTCGTTTCACGTGAAACGTCCGGTTGAACACAGGGCCGCGGGACTCGATCGAGTCCCGCGGCCCTGTGTTTCGTTGTTGCGGTACCCGCCGGATCAGGCGGCGAGGCGGGTGGCGAGGGCCTTGGCCTTCTGCCGGGCCTCGTCGAAGGCCTTGGCGCGGGAGGCCTCGGCGAGCGGGACCAGCTCGGCCATCGACGGCTGCGTGTGGGCGAGGGTCAGCTCCGGAACGATGAAGTCCACCTCGGCGGAGAACATGCTCGTGAGCAGCTTCTCCAAGTAATTCTGGACAAATTCGAAGTCCTCGCGCGGGGTGCCCGGCGCGTACGAGCCGCCGCGGCTGGCGACGACGGTCACCGGGGTCCCCGCGACGGGGGAGTCCGGTCCCGTGTTGTGGCCGACGACGATCACCTGGTCCAGCCAGGCCTTCAGGGTCGACGGGATCGTGAAGTTGTACATCGGGGCACCGATCAGGACGGCGTCCGCCGCCGCCAGCTCCTCGGCGAGCTCCCGGCGCAGCGGGTCGTCGGCGCCCGCGACCACCGCTGCCGCGTTCAGGTGGGGTACCGGGTCGGCGGCGAGATCGCGGTGGACGACGGTCCCGTCCGGGTTCTCGTCGCGCCAGGTCTGGACGAACGCGGCGGTGACGTCCCGGGACGCGGAGCCCTGCGGGAGGACGGCGGAGTCGAGGTGCAGAAGCGTGGCCATGGGGATCTCCACAGAGAGCGAAGGGGATGGGTGGCGGCGGATGACGGGCACGCCACCCCTTTCCGTACGTAACTACTAATAGCATAGTCCCTTACTTTTCATAAGTGACCTACGGTGGCGCAGTACCCTGGGGGTATGGCAGATCACAGCGAGCAGACCTGTCGGCGGGTCGATGTGGGCATCAGTCGCGTCTTCGAACTGTTCGGCAAGCGCTGGACCGGGCCGATCGTCTCGGTGCTGCTCCAGCGGCCTGTGCACTTCGCGGAGTTGCGCCGCGCGATTCCCGGGATCAGCGAGCGCATGCTCTCGGACCGGCTGACCGAGCTCGGGGCGGCCGGCCTGGTGATCCGTGAGGTCGACGAGGGGCCGCCGCTGCGCGTCGCGTACCGCCTCACCGAGTCCGGCGCCGCGATGGAGCCGGCGCTCAAGGAGCTCGGGCAGTGGGCGGACACGTACCTCGCGGAACCGGAGCCGGGCACCGGCTGCTGAGACCGCGCTGAGACATCCGACGAGGGCTCCGACGAGGGCTCCGACCGGTGCTTACGGCCGCAGGGGGAACGGCGGTACGGTCGTGCTCGGTCGGAGAGTTGACGAGGCGGGGGAGGCGACGCTCCATGGGCGTCATCGAAGGCGTGGGCGTGAGCGGCGCGGGGGCGGGCCCCGGTGCTGGGGCGGCTCCGGAAGATCGGCCCGCGGGGGCGGAGCCCCGTATACCGGTCGTGCCCGGGTTCGCCCGGCGCGGGGAGGCGGGTTTTGCCAAGGCCGCGGGCAAGGCGCTCCGCGACCGGGTTCCGCGTTCCGCGCACGGTTCGCTGGTCCTGCCGTCGGGCCGTCCCGACGCGCTGCGGGCCGTCGAGGAGTCCAACCGGGGCCGGGTGCCGGGGCTCGCGCCGATCCGGGTCGGACGGATGGCCGCCTCACCCTTCGCCTTCCTGCGCGGCTCGGCCGGGCTGATGGCCCACGACCTGATGGGGACCCCGGTCACCGGGGTGGGCGCCCAGCTCTGCGGCGACGCACATGCCGCCAACTTCGGCCTGTACGGCGATGCCCGGGGCAACCTGGTCATCGACCTCAACGACTTCGACGAGACCGTCTTCGGCCCCTGGGAGTGGGACCTCAAGCGGCTCGCCACCTCGCTCGTGCTGGCGGGCCGGACCGCCGGGGCGGACGAGGAGACCTGCCGTAAGGGCGCGTACGACACCGTCGGCGCCTACCGGCGCACGATGCGGCTGCTGGCGCGCCTGCCCGCGCTCGACGCCTGGAACGCCATCGCGGACGAGGAGCTCGTCTCCCACACGGACGCCCGGGATCTGGTCGGCACCCTGGAGAAGGTCTCGGAGAAGGCCCGCAGGAACACCAGCGCCCGGTTCGCCGCCCGGTCCACCGAGGACTGCCTCGACGGCGGACGGCGCTTCGTCGACGCCCTGCCGGTGCTGCGCCGGGTGCCGGACGCGGAGGCCTCGGCGGTCGCTGCGGGGCTCGGCGCCTACCTCTCCACCATCTCCGAGGACCGGGTGCCCCTGCTGGCGCGGTACGCGATCCACGACGTGGCCTTCCGCGTGGTCGGCACCGGCAGCGTCGGGACCCGCTCGTACGTGGTGCTGCTGCTCGACCACCGTGGGGAGCCGCTGGTGCTCCAGGTGAAGGAGGCGCGTCCGTCGGTGCTGGCGCCGTATCTGCCTGCGGTCGGCTTCGAGGCGCCGCAGGAGGAGCACGAGGGCCGTCGGGTGGTGCTCGGCCAGAAGCGGATGCAGGTCGTCAGCGACATCCTGCTCGGCTGGACGGACGTGGACGGCAGGCCGTACCAGGTGCGCCAGTTCCGTAACCGCAAGGGCAGCGTGGATCCCGCCGCGCTCACCGTCGAACAGGTCGACGACTACGGCCGGATGACCGGCGCCCTGCTGGCCCGCGCCCACTCCCACAGCGCCGATCCCCGGCTGCTCGCGGGCTACTGCGGCAAGAACGACGAGCTCGACGCGGCGGTGGCCGACTTCGCGGTAGCCTACGCCGACCGTACGGAGGCGGACCACGCCGAGCTGGAGCGGGCGATCAAGGCGGGCCGGGTGGCCGCCGAGCGGGGGATATGAGGGCGCCGCGGTGACCTGCTCCGGCCCGGTGTCCGCCGCGCCGGGCCGGAGGCGGGGACCGTGCGCTCACGGGCCGTGCGGTACGGGGCGTGCGGCCGTGGCCATACGCTGGACGGGTGACCCACGAAGCCGCCGGGGTGCCTCCCACCCGGAACGATGATGACCGGCAGGACGACGACAGGCCCGCCGAGCCGCAGCAGCCCGCACCGGAAGCCGCTGCGTCAGCAGGAGACGCCGCGCCGCGTCCCGAGGCGCGGCTGGCCAAGGCCGTGCAGGCCGCCGAGCAGGCGCTGATCGAGTTCGAGATCGCGGTGGAGACCTTCCGGGTGGAGGTCGAGAACTTCTCCCGGCTGCACCACCAGAAGCTCGGCCCGATGTACGCGCGCCTCGACGAGCTGGACGCGCAGATCGCCGAGGCGCGGGCCGCGAAGACCGGTGACCCCGAGGACCTGCGCAAGGCCAAGGAGGCGCGGGACATCGTCATGCCGATGCCCGGGGTCGACGAGCTCTTCCACGACTGGATGGACGGCGACGGGCTCTCCCCCGAGGCGTCCGCCATGCTCACCGAGCAGCCCGTACGGCCGCCGAAGCGGGTCAGGCCGAGCGAGGAGGCCCGCAAGCTCTACCGCGAGCTGGCCCGCAAGGCCCACCCGGACCTGGCCCAGGACGAGCCGGAGCGGGAGCGCCGGGACGAGTTCATCACCCGGGTGAACGCCGCCTACGGGCGCGGTGACGTCGAGCTGCTCAAGGAGCTGGCGGCCGAGTGGGCGGCGGGCCCGGCCCAGCCGCTCGCCCCGCTCGGCGAGAGCGAGGAGCTCTACGCCCGTCTTGAGTGGCTCAGCAGGCGCAAGGAGCTGCTCACGGTGCTCGCCAAGGAGCTGGAGGAGGGCGCGATCGGCTCGATGCTCCGGATGGCCCCGGACGACCCGGACCAGCTGCTGGAGGACATCGGGGAGCAGTTGCTGGGCGAGGTGTCCCGGCGGGAGGCCGAGCTCGCGGAGCTGGTGCAGTAGCGTTCCCGGTGACTTGGGGGGTCTCCGGCGGACCCCCGGCCCGCGTACGTACGAGAGAAGGCATGACCCATGAATTTCGCCCCGCTGCCCTCGGTGGACGTCGCTCAGGTGCCGCTCGACGGCCTGGTCCTGGACGTCCGTGAGAACGACGAGTGGGCGGCCGGTCATGTCGAGGGCGCGCTGCACATCCCGATGAGCGACTTCGTGGCGCGGTTCGGTGAGCTGACGGAGGCCGCCGGGGACGGCCGTCGCGTCCATGTGATGTGCCGGGTCGGCGGCCGGTCCGCCCAGGTCACGCAGTACCTGGTCCAGCAGGGGATCGACGCCGTCAACATCGACGGCGGCATGCTCGCCTGGGACGGGGCCGGGCGCCCGATGGTGGCGGACGACGGGGCCTCGGCCTTCGTCCTCTGAGCCTTCCCGCGGGCTCTCCTCTCCCTGCGCGCTCGCCGCGTCAGGCCAGTGGGTGGGCGGCCAGCAAGTCGCCCAGCGCCTCCTCGTGGGCCGCCGCCGGGCCGAGGGAGAGCTCGATCTGCTTCGCCCAGGCGTGGAAGCGGTGCAGCGGGTAGTCGGTGTCCGCGCCGAAGCCGCCGTGCAGGTGCTGGGCGGTCTGCACGATGCGGCGCACCCCGTCGGAGGCCCAGATCTTCGCCACGGCGATGTCGCCCGCCGGGGGCAGCGGGCCTCCGGCACCGGTGGAGATCCGCCAGGCGGCCTGCCAGAGCGTCACCTCCATGGCCCGCAGGTCGATGTACCGGTCGGCGGCCTGCACCGCGACCGCCTGGAACGTGGCGACGGGAAACCCGAACTGCTCGCGCTTCCCGGTGTATTCGGCGGTCATCGCGAGCACCCGCTCGCCCAGTCCGAGCGCCAGCGCGCAGGTCCCCGTGGTGAGCAGGTCCCGCAGCCACTCCCAGGCCCCGGGCGCGGCGATCAGTTCGCGCGCCTCCACACGTACGCCGTCGAGCCGCACCTCCGCCAGGCGTTCGCCGCTGGTGGAGACCTGGTCCGCGAGGGTGACGCCCCGGCGGGCGGGGTCCACGAGGGCCAGGACGGCCCGGCCTTCGCCGGTGTGGGCGGGGACGGCTATCCGGTCGGCCACCTGGGCCCAGGGGACCGCCGACTGCACGCCGTCCAGCACCCACCCCGAAGGAGCGGCCGCGGGGCCCTCCGGCCGCGCGGTGACGGCGAGTTCGGCCGGGTCGTGGCCCGTGCGCCCGTTGGCCCCGGCGGTCAGGACCAGCTCGCCCCGGACAGCCCGGGGCAGCAGCTCGGCCGCGAGGCCGCTCTCCCCGTACCGCTCGACGGCCATGGCGACCGCGCAGCTCTCCAGCAGCGGGACCCTGGCCAGGACCTTGGCCGACTCGCGCAGCACCAGGAAGAGCGCGACCGGGTCGAGCCCGGCGCCGCCGTACTCCTCCGGGAGCGTGAGGCCGAGCAGGTCCGAGCCCGCGAGCTCGCCCCACAGCCGGCGGTCGATGTCCTCGGCCACGGCCCCCGGCGTCAGCGCGGGGCTGGGCACGCTGTCGGGCGCGACGCCGGAGAAGACCGCCCGGGCCGCCTCCACGGCTGCCTGCTGTTCCTCGGTGAAGGTGAAGTCCACTGTCCCGGCCTCCCGTTGGCGCCTTGAAACCCGAACCTTCCTGACGGGCCGTCAAGATAGAACAGGTTCTAGGAGAAGGGAAGGCAGGCGAAGGCGGGAGCGTCGTCAGCGGTCGAAGTCCAGCTCCACCTCCGGGGTGAGCGGATGCGACTGGCAGGCCAGCACGAAGCCCGCGTCCGTCTCCTCCGGCTCCAGCGCGAAGTTCCGCTCCATCCGGACCTCTCCCGAGACCAGGAACGCCCGGCAGGTCCCGCACACCCCGCCCTTGCAGGCGTACGGCGCGTCCGAGCGGCTCCGCAGCACCGTCTCAAGCAGCGACTCCGTGTCCTGGACGGGCCAGCTGCCGGAACGGCCGTGCAGGGTGGCCGTCAGCGTGGCGTCGGAGGGGGCGGCGACCTTGACGACCGTGACATCGGACGGGCCGTCGTCGACATGGAAGATCTCCTGGTGGACCCGCGTCCGGTCGACGTCCAGCGCGCGCAGGGCCTTCTCCGTCCCCCGTACGAGACCAAGCGGCCCGCACAGGAACCAGCCGTCCACCTCCGCCACCGGAAGCACCGCCGGCAGCAGGGCCGTGAGCCGCTCGGTGTCCAGGCGGCCGGAGGGGAGCCCGGTCGACTGCTCCTCCCGGGAGAGGGCGGTGATCAGCTGGAAGCGGTCCGGATAGCGGTCCTTGAGGTCGGCCACCTCGTCCAGGAACATCGTGGAGGCCGCCGTGCGGTCGCTGCGGATCAGGCAGAACCGCGCCTTCTCCTCCCGCGCCAGGAGGGTGGCCGCCATCGACAGCACCGGCGTGATCCCGCTGCCGCCGACGACCGCCGCGAAGAGGCCCGGACGCGGCTCCAGCACGAAGCGGCCCATCGGAGGCATGGCCTCCACCTGGTCCCCGACGGACAGCTCCTTCAGGGCGTAGGTGGAGAACGCCCCGCCCTCGACCCCGCGGATGCCGACCCGGACCACCGGCTCGGCGGGCTGCTCGGTGGCCGGTGCGCAGATCGAGTACGAACGGCGGATCTCCTTGCCGCCCACGCTGTAGCGCACGTTGAGATGCTGGCCGGGGGCGTGGCGGAAGATCTCGCGGAGCTCGGCCGGCACGGCGAAGGTCACGGCCACCGCATCGTCCGTGATCCGTTCGATCGCGCTGACCCGGAGCGGATGGAACATCTACAACTCCTTGAAGTGGTCGAACGGTTCGCGGCAGGCGACGCAGCGGCGCAGGGCCTTGCACGCCGTGGAGGAGAACCGGCTGAGCAGCTCCGTCTCCGTGGAGCCGCAGTGCGGGCAGCGCACCGAGAGCGTCAGGGGCACCGGGCCGCCGTCGGCGCTGTGGGCACGCGGGGGCGCTATGCCGAACTCGGCGAGCTTGCGGCGGCCCTCGGCGCTGATGTCGTCGGTCGACCAGGCCGGTGCGAGCACCGTGACCACGGAGACCTCGGGCACACCGTTCTCGTGGAGCACCCGCTCGATGTCGGCGGACATGGCCTCGATCGCCGGGCAGCCGGTGTACGTCGGGGTGAGCCGCACCGTCACCCGGCCCGGGCCCTCCACGTCAACGCCGCGCAGGACGCCCAGCTCGGCCAGGGTCAGCACCGGCAGCTCGGGGTCCGGGACGGAACCGGCGAGGGTGCGCAGCTCCGCCTCCAGCGGGGTGTCGGTCACCATGACGCCCCCGGGTGGCTGCGGTGCAGGTGCTGCATCTCGGCGAGCATCCGGCCGAACGGCTCGGTGTGCAGGCCCTGCCGCCCCGCACCCGCCGCCCAGGCCCCGGTGCGCGGCCCGGTCGGCAGCGTCAGCGTGGCCCGCTCCACGGTGGAGGTGACGGCCGAGAGCCAGGCGCTCTCCAGCTCCTCGGGGTCGACGCCGGAGCCGGTGGCGTCCAGCCCTTCGACCGGCTGGAACATCTCGCCGGTGAAGCGCCAGAGCGCCTCCAGGCCGGCCTGCATCCGCTCATGGCTCTCGGCGGTGCCGTCACCGAGCCGCAGGGTCCACTGCTCGGCGTGGTCGCGGTGGTAGGCGACCTCCTTGACGGCCTTCGCCGCGAGGTCCGCGAACTCACCGCCGCCGGCCGCCAGCCGCTCGTACAGCAGGTGCTGGTAGACCGAGAAGTAGAGCTGGCGGGCGATGGTGTGGGCGAAGTCCCCGTTGGGCTGCTCGACCAGCTGGAGGTTGCGGAAGGCCCGCTCTTCGCGGAGGTAGGCCAGCTCGTCCTCGTCACCGACGAGGGAGAGCAGCACCCGTGCCTGCCCCAGCAGGTCCAGGGCGATGTTGGCGAGCGCCACCTCCTCCTCCAGGACGGGGGCGTGGCCCGCCCACTCCCCCAGCCGGTGCGAGAGCACCAGCGCGTCGTCGCCGAGGGCGAGGGCAGCGCTCACAGGTGCTTCACCCCGTCCGGGATCTCGTAGAAGGTCGGGTGGCGGTAGGGCTTGTCGCCGGCCGGCTCGAAGAACGAGTCCTTCTCGTCGGGCGAGGAAGCGGTGATCTCGGTGGAGGGGACGACCCAGATGGAGACGCCTTCGGAGCGCCGGGTGTAGAGATCGCGCGCGTTGCGCAGGGCCATCTCGGCGTCGGGCGCGTGGAGGCTGCCCGCGTGGGTGTGGGAGAGCCCGCGCCGCGAGCGCACGAACACCTCCCACAGCGGCCAGTCGGTCGAGCTGCTCATGCCGTCTCCTCCACGTGCTGTGCGGGCTGTGCTGTCCGGATGGACGGGGTGGTGTGCTTGGCGGCGTACGCGGCGGCCGCGTCCCGGACCCAGGCGCCCTCTTCGTGGGCCCTGCGCCGCTGGGTGATCCGCTGCTCGTTGCACGGGCCGTTGCCCTTGAGGACCTCGTGGAACTCCGTCCAGTCGATCGCGCCGAAGTCGTGCTGGCCGCGCTCCTCGTTCCACCGGATGTCCGGGTCCGGCAGGGTCAGCCCCAGCGCCTGCGCCTGCGGCACGCAGATGTCAACGAAGCGCTGCCGCAGCTCGTCGTTGGAGTGCCGCTTGATCTTCCAGGCCATCGACTGCTCGGAGTGGGACGAGGCGTCGTCGGGCGGGCCGAACATCATCAGGGAGGGCCACCACCAGCGGTCCACCGCGTCCTGGGCCATCGCGTGCTGGGCCTCGGTGCCGCGGCTGAGGGCGAGCAGCAGCTCGTACCCCTGGCGCTGGTGGAAGGACTCCTCCTTGCAGATGCGGACCATCGCGCGGGCGTAGGGGCCGTAGGAGCAGCGGCAGAGCGGCACCTGGTTGGTGATGGCCGCGCCGTCCACCAGCCAGCCGATCGCGCCGACGTCGGCCCAGGTCAGGGTCGGGTAGTTGAAGATCGACGAATAGCGCTGGCGGCCGGCGTGGAGCTTGTCGAGCAGCTCCTCGCGGCTGGTGCCCAGCGTCTCGGCCGCGCTGTAGAGATACAGGCCGTGGCCTGCCTCGTCCTGGACCTTGGCCATCAGGATCGCCTTGCGGCGCAGAGAGGGCGCGCGGGTGATCCAGTTGGCCTCGGGCTGCATGCCGATGATTTCCGAGTGGGCGTGCTGGGCCATCTGGCGGACCAGCGTGGCGCGATACGCCTCGGGCATCCAGTCGCGCGGCTCGATGCGGTCGTCGGCCGCGACGGCCGCGTCGAAGACCGCGAGGCGTGCCGCGTCCGCCGCGTCGGGGGCTGTGCCTGCGGCCTGCCCTGCCGCTTTTGCCGTGCCTGAGGTGCTCTGCGTCTTCTGGTCCGCAGTCACTGCCGCCATCCCGGGCTCCCTACCGACCGATCGTTCGGTTCATTGACTTCAATGGTCGGTCGGAGGCCCGTAGGGTGTCAACCCTGTGGATAACCGAGTGGTGATCGATCGTGAGCGGGGCGGGATGGATGCGGACCACGACGGGAGCTCCGGGCGCGGGGATTCCGGCAGCGTGCACGAGGACGTCCGGCCGCAGGCCGTGAGCCCCGGCCCCGCCGGACCGGATGCTCCGGCACCCGAAGCGGAGGCTCCGGAGGCCGCCCCGGATCGCCCCGGGGCCGGCGTCGGCATAGCCGGCCTCTCGTTCGGCTACCAGGTCGTCGCCGCCCTGGCCCTCTCTCTCATCGGGCTCCTGGCCTGCGCACAGGTGGCCATGGTCTTCCTGCACGTCGCCCCGTCCAACACGCTGACCAAGCAGCACGGCAAGACGGTCGACGACTGGATCTACCCCGAGTTCG
This sequence comes from Streptomyces cyaneofuscatus, assembly GCF_033109485.1. Lineage (NCBI taxonomy): Bacteria > Bacillati > Actinomycetota > Actinomycetes > Kitasatosporales > Streptomycetaceae > Streptomyces > Streptomyces cyaneofuscatus. Next base: position 4,115,387 of record NZ_CP137002.1, read on the forward strand.
AACAGAACTGGAAGCTCTTCGCCCCCAACCCGCTCCAGCAGAACATCGCCGTCCACGTCCGGGCCGAGGTGGCCGGGGCCGACGGGCGCCGCACCACCGACTGGATCAACCTGACCGACGGGGACGCCGACGCGATACGCGGCAACCTCTTCCCCAGCCATGTGAACCAGAACGAGCTCCGCCGGGGCTGGGACTTCTACGTGAACTCGCACGACGACCGGAACAAGCCCAACGGGCTCCGCGGCGACCTCTCCGAGCGCTACATCCGGCGCATCGCGATGCTGCGGCTGGACGGGGTCGACCTGGGCGGCACGGTCGAACGGATCCAGATGCGGTCGGCGAGCAGCCTGATCACCCCGCCCTCGTGGTCCACCGAGAAGGCCGACACCCGCCCCACCTACCGCGAACTCCCCTGGTGGCCCGTGAACCCCGACGACCTGCCCGCACCGCGTGACGCGGCGCGCGCCGAGGAGGGGGACAAGTGACCACCACCCCGCCCACCCCACCGGTGACGGGCCGGCCCGCACCCGGTCCGGGCCCCGGCGCCCCGGCCTCCGGAGCACAGGACCGGATCGCCGCCGCCGGGACCGCTCTGGCCCGCGCCATCCAGCGCGTCACCGCATCGGCCCTCGGCCCGTACCAGAGCGCCGTCATCCGGATCGGCTTCGCCGCCACCTACCTGTTCTTCCTGGTGCGCGAGCTGCCGCACCGCCATGAGCTGTACGGCCCCGACAGCCCGTGGCACTGGGACCTGGCCCGGCAGCTCACGGCCGGGAACGAGGCCTTCTCCGTCCTCCTCTGGTCGGACAGCGTGCTCTGGTTCGAGGTGGTGTACGCGCTCACCATCCTGTCCGCCGCCGGTCTGCTGCTGGGCTGGCGCACCCGGACCATGTCGGTCCTCTTCATGGTCGGCGTGCTCTCCGTACAGAACCGCAGCGTCTTCATGGGCGACGGCGGCGACAACGTCATCCACCTGATGGCGATCTACCTGGTGTTCACGCGCTGCGCCCAGGTCTGGTCGCTGGACGCCCGCCGCGCCGCCCGCGACGCGGAGCGCGACGCGATGGGCCTGCCGTCCCGGCGGGACGCCGTGGGTCCGGTGCTCTGGGCGGTCCTCGGCCCGGTCCTGCTGGGGGCCACCCTGATGGACGGCCTCGGCGGGACCTGGTGGCTTCCGGTGCTGCTGTGGATCCTCTGGCTCTCCGCCGCCGCCTGGTGGGCCGCGAACCGCTTCGCGCCCGGCGGGCAGCCGCGCGTGCTGCTCGATGTGCTGGCCAACCTCGCCCACAACGCGACGCTTCTCGTGATCATGGTCGAGGTCTGCCTGATCTACGCGACCGCCGGCTGGTACAAGATCCAGGGCTCCCGCTGGCAGGACGGCACCGCGCTCTACTACCCGCTCAAGCTCGACTACTTCGCCCCCTGGCCCGCCCTCTCGGACGTGCTCGCCTCCAGCGGGCTGATGGTGATGGTGCTGACGTACGCGACGGTCATCGTCCAGGTCGCGTTCCCGTTCACCCTGTTCAACCGGCGGCTCAAGAACGTCCTGCTGGTCATCATGATCGGCGAGCACGCCGGGATCGCCCTGCTGCTCGGGCTGCCGTTCTTCTCGATGGCGATGATCGCGGCCGACGCGGTGTTCCTGCCGACGGTCTTCCTCGTCTGGCTGGGCGGTCGGACCGCGCTCGGCCGGCGGCTGCTCGGGTGGCTGCCAGGGCGGTCGCGCTCTCCTGAGGCCGGCGGCCCGCAGGAGGTGCCCACCGCGCGCCCGGCGCCGGAGGAACGCGACGGTACGGGGGAGGCCCCGCCGCACGGCACCGGCGGGGGCCATACGCTCGTCGGGTGAGCAGCGAGACCGGCAGCACCGGCAGTACCCCAGAGCCCGCCCCCGTGGACCCCGTCCCGGCGGAGCCCGTCCAGTACGACGACGGCTACGGGCAGGAGATCGGCGTCGGGCCGCACCCGCTGCCGTGGCCGGAGGGTGAGCGGTACGACCCCGAGCTGCTGGCCCACGGCGACCGGCGCAACGTCGGTGACGGCTACCGCTACTGGACGCGGGAGGCGATCGTCGCCGATCTCGACCTGCGGCGCCACGACTTCCATGTGGCCGTGGAGAACTGGGCCCACGACTTCAACATCGGCTCGGTCGTGCGGACCGCCAACGCCTTCCTGGCGAAGGAGATCCACATCGTGGGCCGACGTCGCTGGAACCGGCGCGGCGCCATGGTCACCGACCGCTACCAGCATGTGCGCCACCACCCGGACACGGCGGACCTGACCGCGTGGGCGGCGGCCGAGGGGCTGCCGATCATCGGGATCGACAACCTCCCCGGCGCCGTACCGCTGGAGCGGACCGAGCTGCCGCGCCGGTGTGTGCTGCTGTTCGGGCAGGAGGGTCCTGGCCTCACCGAGGAGGCGCGTAAACACGCCTCGATGGTGTGCTCGATCGCCCAGTTCGGCTCGACCCGGTCCATCAACGCGGGGGCCGCGGCGGCGATCGCGATGCACGCGTGGGTGCAGCGCTACGCCGATGTCCCCGACCCCCGCCGGTAAGACACCTACGCCTGGCGGCGGACCTCGACCACGCGGAAGCGGTTGGCGACGAAGGCCGCGTCGCACAGGGCCGCGTTGGCCGCCGGGTTGCCGCCCGAGCCGTGGAAGTCGGAGAAGGCCGCCGTCTGGTTGACGTAGACCCCGCCGGTCAGGTTCAGCGAGAGCTGGGCCGACTCGTCCAGGCAGACGTCCTCGATGGCCCGCTCCACCTCGGCGGAGGTGGTGTAGGCGCCGACGGTCATCGCGCCCTTCTCGCGGATCGTGCGGCGCAGCAGCTCCAGGGCGGCGTCCGTCGACTCGACCGCCACGGCGAAGGAGACCGGGCCGAAGCACTCCGAGAGGTACGCCGCGTCCTCGTCGGTCTTCGTCCCGTCGAGCTTCACGACGACCGGCGTACGGACGACGGCGTCGGGGAATTCGGCGTTGGCGACCGTACGCGAGGGGAGAGCCACCTCGCCCAGCTCACCGGCCGCCTCCACCCGGGCCTTGACGTCCGGGTTGACCAGCGCGCCCAGCAGGGCGGAGGCGCGGGCGTCGTCGCCGAGGAGTCCGGTGACGGCCGCCGCGATGTCGGTGACCACCTCGTCGTACGACTTGGCGCCGTCGTCCGTGGTGATGCCGTCCCGGGGGATCAGCAGGTTCTGCGGGGTGGTGCACATCTGGCCGCTGTAGAGCGAGAGGGAGAACGCCAGGTTGGCGAGCATGCCCCGGTAGTCGTCGGTGGAGTCGACGACGATCGTGTTGACGCCGGCCTTCTCCGTGTAGACCTGCGCCTGACGGGCGTTGGCCTCCAGCCAGTCGCCGAAGGCGGTGGAGCCCGTGTAGTCGATGATGCGGATCTCGGGGCGGACCGCGAGGGTCTTGGCGATGCCCTCGCCCGGCCGCTCGGCGGCGAGCGCGACCAGGTTGGCGTCGAAGCCCGCCTCGGTGAGCACCTCACGGGCGATTTTGACGGTGAGCGCGAGGGGCAGTACGGCCCTGGGGTGCGGCTTCACCAGCACAGGGTTGCCCGTGGCGAGCGAGGCGAACAGGCCCGGATAGCCGTTCCACGTGGGGAAGGTGTTGCAGCCGATGACCAGCGCGATCCCGCGGCCGGTCGTGGTGAACGACTTGGTCAGCTTCAGCGGATCGCGCTTGCCCTGCGGCTTGGACCAGTCCGCCGTCTCCGGCGTGCGGACCTGCTCCTGATAGGCGTACGCGACGGCTTCCAGACCACGGTCCTGCGCGTGCGGGCCGCCCGCCTGGAACGCCATCATGAAGGCCTGGCCGCTGGTGTGCATCACGGCGTGGGCCAGCTCGTGGGTGCGGGCGCTGATCCGCGCCAGGATCTCCAGACAGACCAGGGCCCGGGTCTCGGGACCCGCCGCGCGCCACGCGGCCGTACCGGCCTTCATCGCCGGGAGCAGGACGTCCAGGTCGGCGTGCGGATACTCGACGCCGAGCTCCGGGCCGTACGGGGAGGTCTCCCCGCCCGTCCAGCCGTCGGTGCCCGGCTGGCCGAGGTCGAGCCGGGTGTTCAGCACCGCGTCGAACGCGGCCTTGCCCTCGGCCGCCCCGAGACTGCCCGGGGCGCCGCCCTCGCCGTACGCCTTCGGGTGCTCGGGGTGCGGGGACCAGTACGCGCGCGTACCGATCGTGTCGAGGGCCTGGTCGAGCGTGGGCCGGTGGGTCTCGGACAGCTGCTGGGGGGTGAGCGCGGCGGCCATGGCGGACCAACTCCTCATCGAGCCGGGCGGGGACGTACGGACGGAGTTAGAGTAACCGAACGATCGGTCGGGACAAGGGGCCTCGGCGAACCTGTGGATAACTTCAGTGGTCCCCGCCTGCGCGGGGCAGGCCCCTCATGGGGGAGGATCGCGGACATGACCACGGCCAAGCGGGACACGTACACCCCGGAGACGCTGCTCACCGTCGCTGTTCGTGTCTTCAACGAGCGCGGTTACGACGGCACCTCCATGGAGCATCTCTCCAGGGCGGCGGGCATCTCCAAGTCCTCCATCTACCACCATGTGGCGGGCAAGGAGGAGCTGCTGCGCCGAGCCGTGAGCCGGGCGCTCGACGGGCTCTTCGCCATCCTGGAGGAGCCGGGGGCGGTGCGCGGGCGCGCGATCGAGCGGGTCGAATACGTCACGCGCCGGACCGTGGAAGTGCTGATGGCGGAGGTTCCGTACGTCACGCTGCTGCTGCGGGTGCGCGGCAACACCAAGACCGAGCGCTGGGCGCTGGAGCGGCGGCGCGAGTTCGACCACCGGGTGGCGGAGTTGCTGAAGGCCGCGGTGGCCGACGGGGATCTCCGGGCCGATGTGGACATACGGCTGGCCACCCGGCTGCTCTTCGGCATGGTCAACTCGCTGGTCGAGTGGTACCGGCCGCAGCCGGGCGGCTTCCCGGGCGAGGAACAGCTCGCCGACACCGTCGTCCAGCTCGCCTTCGAGGGGATGCGGGCGACCGGCGGCCGTAACGGCTGATTCCGGCCCCCGTCAGGCCGGCTCGGCCGGGCGGTCAGGCCAGCTCGGCCGGGCGGTCCGGGCGGGGGCCGAGGTCCGTCTCCTCGAAGACCAGCAGCGTGCGTGTCGACAACACCTCGGGGATCGACTGGATCCGGGTGAGGACCAGCTCGCGCAGCGCCCGGTTGTCCGGCGTGTGCACCAGCAGCAGGACGTCGAAGTCGCCGCTGACCAGCGCGATGTGCGTGGCCCCGGGCAGCGCCTGGAGCTGCTCGCGCACGGTGCGCCAGGAGTTCTGCACGATCTTGAGCGTGATGTACGCCGAGGCGCCCTGCCCGGCCCGCTCATGGTCGACCCGCGCCCCGAAACCGCGGATCACGCCGTCCTCGACCAGCCGGTTGATCCGGGCGTAGGCGTTGGCGCGCGAGACATGGACCCGCTCGGCCACCGAGCGTATGGAGGCGCGGCCGTCCGTCTGGAGGATGCGCAGGATGTCGCGGTCGATGGCGTCCAGGGGGCGCGCGGGCGGGGGCGTGGGGGACGCCGGGCCCGATGGCGGGGGCGGTGCCGAGGGCGTGGCGGCCGGGGCCGTCGAGGGCGTCGCCGGGGGCGCGGTCGGGCCGGGGTCCTCGCCTCTGTCGGCCATTTGTTCAGCTGCCATCTGCCCGCGCCTCCCTGTTGTGGACGACCTGCCTCTATCCCAGGCTGTGGAGAACCGTTTGTCCACAGGCTGAAGGTGCCTGTAGCCAAAATGCCCTCGCGACCGAACAATCGGTAGGTAAGGCACACCACAGCTGGTGCTTCGCCTGCTCCGCGACATCCTCGCGACATCTCTTGCCATCACCACCCATATCGACACCCTCGATCTCTCGATCTCCCGATCGCCACCCTGATCTCCATCGATGCCTGGAGGTGCTTTCCATGACGGTCCAAGAGCTGCCCGGCGCGGCCACCTACCGGCCCACGCCGCCCCCGGCCTGGAAGCCGATCACCGACCCCGCCCCGCTGCTCCCGGACCCGGAGCCCTACCGGGTGCTCGGTACGGACGCGGTCGCCGACGTCGATCCCGAGCTGCTGCTCCGCCTCCACGCCGAGCTGGTGCGCGGCCGCCGGTACAACACGCAGGCCACCGCGCTGACCAAGCAGGGCCGGCTGGCCGTCTACCCCTCCAGCACCGGCCAGGAGGCGTGCGAGATCGCCGCCGCCCTGGTGCTGGAGGAGCGGGACTGGCTCTTCCCCAGCTACCGGGACACGCTGGCTGCCGTGGCGCGCGGGCTCGACCCGGTCGAGGCGCTGACCCTGCTGCGCGGCGACCGGCACACCGGCTACGACCCGCGTGTCCACCGCATCGCCCCGCTCTGCACCCCGCTCGCCACGCAGCTGCCGCACGCGGTGGGCCTGGCGCACGCCGCCCGCCTCAAGGGCGACGACGTCGTGGCGCTCGCCATGGTCGGTGACGGCGGCACCAGCGAGGGCGACTTCCACGAGGCGCTGAACTTCGCGGCCGTCTGGAAGGCCCCGGTGGTCTTCCTCGTGCAGAACAACGCCTTCGCCATCTCCGTGCCGCTGGCCAAGCAGACCGCCGCCCCCTCCCTCGCGCACAAGGCCGTGGGGTACGGAATGCCGGGCCGCCTGGTCGACGGCAACGACGCGGCCGCCGTGCACCAGGTGCTCAGCGAGGCCGTGGCCCGGGCCCGGCGGGGCGGCGGGCCGACGCTGATCGAGGCCGTCACCTACCGCATGGAAGCCCACACCAACGCCGACGACGCCACCCGCTACCGGGTGGACAGCGAGGTCGAGGCCTGGCGGGCGCACGACCCGGTGCAGCTCCTGGAGCGCGAGCTGACCGGCCGCGGGCTCTTGGACGACGAGGGCATCGCGGCGGCGAAGGAAGCGGCCGAACGCATGGCCGCCACGCTGCGCGACCGGATGAACGCAGACCCGGAGCTGGCGCCGATGGACCTCTTCACCCACGTCTACGCCGAGCAGACCAGCCAGCTCCGCGAGCAGGCGGCCGCCCTGCGGGCCGAGCTGGACGCCGAGCAGGACCACGAGCACAGCGCGGAGGAAAGCCGATGACCACCGCGGCGACGAAAGCCGGCGGACGTACGGCGAAGGCGAAACCGGCCACCATGGCGCAGGCCCTCGGACGGGCGCTGCGCGACTCGATGGCCGAGGACCCGACCGTGCACGTGCTCGGCGAGGACGTCGGCACCCTGGGCGGGGTCTTCCGGATCACCGACGGGCTGGCCAAGGAGTTCGGCGACGACCGGTGCACCGACACCCCGCTGGCCGAGGCGGGCATCCTCGGAGCGGCGGTCGGCATGGCGATGTACGGGCTGCGGCCCGTGGTGGAGATGCAGTTCGACGCGTTCGCCTACCCGGCGTTCGAGCAGCTGATGAGCCATGTCGCCAAGATGCGCAACCGCACCGGGGGAGCCATGCCGCTCCCCATCACCGTGCGCGTTCCGTACGGCGGTGGCATCGGCGGCGTCGAGCACCACAGCGACTCCTCCGAGGCGTACTACATGGCCACCCCCGGCCTCCACGTCGTCACCCCGGCCACGGTGGACGACGCCTACGGTCTGCTGCGCGCCTCCATCGCCTCGGACGACCCCGTGGTCTTCCTGGAGCCCAAGCGGCTCTACTGGTCCAAGGCCGACTGGTCGCCGGAGGCCCCGGCCGCCGTCGAGCCGATCGGCAAGGCCGTGGTCCGGCGGACCGGGCGCAGCGCCACGCTGATCACGTACGGGCCGTCCCTGCCGGTCTGCATGGAGGCCGCCGAGGCGGCGGTCGCGGAGGGCTGGGACCTCGAAGTCGTCGACCTGCGCTCGCTGGTGCCGTTCGACGACGAGACGGTCGCCGCCTCGGTGCGGCGCACCGGCCGTGCGGTCGTCGTCCACGAGTCCCCCGGTTTCGGGGGCCCCGGCGGCGAGATCGCGGCCCGGATCACCGAGCGGTGCTTCCACCACCTGGAGGCCCCGGTGCTGCGGGTGGCCGGCTTCGACATCCCGTACCCGCCGCCCATGCTGGAGCGGCACCATCTGCCGGGAGTGGACCGGGTGCTCGACGCGGTGGCCCGGTTGCAGTGGGAGGCGGACAGCTGATGGCCCAGGTCCTCGAATTCAAGCTGCCGGACCTCGGCGAGGGGCTGACCGAGGCGGAGATCGTGCGCTGGCTGGTGGAGGTCGGCGATGTCGTCGCCATCGACCAGCCCGTCGTCGAGGTCGAGACGGCCAAGGCGATGGTGGAGGTCCCCTGCCCCTACGGGGGTGTGGTGACCGCGCGGTTCGGCGAGGAGGGTTCCGAACTCCCGGTCGGCGCACCGCTGCTGACGGTCGCGGTCGGCGCGACGGACGCCTCTTCCGCTGCCCCGGGGGACGACGGGACCGCCGCCGAGGAGCCTTCCGGCGGGTCCGGCTCCGGCTCCGGGAACGTGCTCGTGGGGTACGGGACCGGTGCGCCGGCCGCCCGGCGCCGGCGCATCCGGCCGGAGCGGAACACCGCCCCCGCCGCTCCTGCCGCTCCTGCTGCTCCCGCTGCGGTTTCCGCCCCCAGCCGCCCCGCGCCGGTCGCGGTCGCGATCGGTGAGGTGAACGGCCGGCAGGGGCCCGTGGCCGTGGTCTCCCCGCTCGTACGCCGGCTGGCCCGGCAGCACGAGATCGACCTGCGGGGGCTGACGGGATCGGGACCCGACGGGCTGATCCTGCGGGCCGACGTGGATTCCGCGATCCGGCAGGCGGGACAGGCCACGGAGGCGGCGACGCGTACAGCTGCCGAACCCGTCGTGGCGGAGGCGTCCACGGCCGTCGCGAGCCCGTCCGCCGCAGGCGCGGCCACCCCGGCGACCGCCGAGCGGATTCCGCTGCGCGGGGTGCGCGGAGCGGTCGCGGACAAGCTGTCGCGCAGCCGGAGCGAGATCCCGGACGCCACCTGCTGGGTGGACGCGGACGCCACCGAGCTGATGGCCGCCCGCGCCGCGATGAATGCCGCGTCGGGCCCGTCCGGCGGGCCCAAGGTGTCGGTGCTGGCCCTGCTGGCGAGGATCTGCACGGCAGCGCTGGCCCGCTATCCGGAGCTCAACTCCACCGTGGACACGGCCGCGCGGGAGATCGTGCGCCTGCCCGGCGTGCACCTCGGCTTCGCGGCGCAGACCGAGCGGGGCCTCGTCGTCCCCGTCGTCCGGGACGCGCACACCCGCAACGCCGAGTCGATCGGGGCCGAGATCGCCCGGCTGACCGAGCTGGCGCGGACCGGGAAGCTCAGCCCCGCCCAGCTGACCGGCGGCACGTTCACACTGAACAACTACGGTGTGTTCGGGGTCGACGGCTCGACGCCGATCATCAACCACCCCGAAGCGGCGATGCTCGGCGTCGGCCGGATCATGCCCAAGCCCTGGGTGCACCAGGGTGAGCTGGCCGTCCGTCAGGTCGTCCAGCTCTCCCTCACCTTCGACCACCGGGTGTGCGACGGCGGAACAGCCGGGGGATTCCTCCGGTACGTGGCCGACTGCGTGGAGCAGCCCGCGGTGCTGCTGCGCACCCTGTAGGCCTGCTGTTACGCGGACGCCTCCTCCGGCCCCGGTCTTGTCGGCCACCCCGGAGGGGGCGTCGGCGTCAGGTGGTGCCCATACTCGACGTATGACCGCCTACGACGTGATCGTCCTGGCCGGCGGGGCCGCGAAGCGGCTCGGCGGCGCCGACAAGCCGGCTGTCCGGGTCGGCGGCCGCGCGCTGCTCGACCGGGTGCTGGCGGCCTGCCCCGGCGCGGGCGCCACCGTCGTGGTGGGCGGCCGCAGGCCCACCTCCCGACCGGTCACCTGGACCCGCGAAGTCCCCGAGGGCGGCGGTCCGTTGGCGGCACTCGGCGCGGGGGTGCGGCTGACGACGGCGGAGCGGGTGCTCGTCCTCTCCGCCGACCTGCCGTTCCTGGGTCCCGCCACGGTCGAGGCGCTGCTCGCCGCCGCCGGTGAGGACGGCCGGGACGGCGCGCTCTGCACCGACCCCGACGGCCGTGACCAGCCGCTCGTCGCCGTCTACCGGGGCGAGCCGCTCCGTCGCGAGCTGGCCCTGATCGCCACCGAGCACGGCGGCCTGGCCGGGCTGCCGCTCCGGCTGCTGACCGGGGAGCTGGATCTCGCCCGGGTCGATGCCGGGCCGTACGCCGCGTTCGACTGCGACACTTGGGACGACATCGCCGCCGCTCGCGCCCGGATCAGGGAGCATGGGGCCGTGCTGGACGAATGGATCACCTCGGTCAAGAACGAACTGGGAATCGAACTCGACGTCGACACCGACGTCCTGCTCGACCTCGCCCGCGACGCCGCGCACGGGGTCGCGCGGCCCGCCGCACCGCTCACGACCTTCCTGGTCGGGTACGCGGCGGCCCGGGCGAGCGCCGGCGCGGGGCCGGAGGAAGCCGCGGCGGCGGTCGCCGAGGCCTCCCGCAAGGCCACCGCGCTCGCCCTGCGCTGGGAGGCGGAGGCGGAGGCGGAGGCCGAGGGCGCGGGCGCGGGCTCGGTGAAGGGGGCCCGGCCGGAGGCGAGCGGCGAATCGGCCGGAACACCATGACCGGCGACGACGCCGAAGAGCTGGCCGTCGAACAGGCCCTGGCGCTGGTCGGCGGCCGGAACCAGACGCGCGGCCGAGCCGACGATCAGGCGCGTGACCGAGCCAATGACCAGGCGCGTCACCGAGCTGACGATCGGACGGGCGATCAGGCAGGCGGTCGGACGGGTGATCAGACGGGCAGTCAGGCAGGCGATCAGATGCCGCACAACCAGAACCCCGGTGAGCCCGCCGACCCGCACCCCGCCCCGTATACGACACCCTCCCCCGCCCCCGCCCTCCCCTGGGACCGTGCGCGGGCCGTAGCCGCGCGGGCCGGGCGGGGCGGGCCGCTCGCGGTGGTCCGGCTGCCGCTCGACCGTGCCCTGGGCCATGTGCTCGCCGAGCCCCTCGCCGCCCTCACCGACCTGCCGTCCTTCGACACCTCGGCCATGGACGGCTGGGCCGTCGCCGGGCCAGGCCCCTGGACGTACGAGGAGGGCGTGAGCCTGCTCGCGGGGGTCGGGGAGAGCCCCGCCGCCGACCGCCTGCCCGACGGCACCGCCGTACGCATCGCCACCGGAGCCCGTACCCCCGCCGACACCACCGCGGTCATCCGCAGCGAGCACGCCCACGTCGACGAGGCCAGGGGCCTGCTCTCCACCCGGCGGCCCGTCGTCACCGGCCAGGACATCCGCCCCCGGGGCCAGGAGTGCCGCTCGGGCGACGAGTTGGTGCCGGCCGGCACGGTGGTCACCCCGGCGGTGCTCGGGCTCGCCGCCGCCGCCGGGTACGACGCCCTGCCCGCAGTCCCCCGCCCCCGCGTCGACGTCCTCGTCCTCGGTGACGAACTCCTCGCCGCGGGCCTCCCGCACGACGGCCTGATCCGCGACGCCCTCGGCCCCATGCTCGGCCCCTGGCTGCGGGCCCTGGGCGCCGAGGTCTCCGGCCCCCGCCGCCTCGGGGACGACGCCGAGGCCCTGCGTGAGGCCCTCACCTCCTCCGACGCCGACCTGATCGTCACCACCGGCGGGACCGCCTCGGGCCCGGTCGACCATGTGCACCCGGTCCTGGCCGCCCTCGGGGCCGAGCTGCTCGTGGACGGCGTCACCGTGCGCCCCGGCCACCCCATGCTGCTGGCGCGGTTCGCCCCGGACGGGCCGCACCTGGTCGGGCTGCCCGGCAATCCGCTCGCGGCCGTATCGGGGCTCCTGACCCTCGCCGAACCGCTCCTCGCGGGGCTCGCGGGCCGTCCGGCGCAGGACGCGTACCGGGCGCTCGTCCACGCCGATGTGCCCGGCCATCCGCACGACACCCGCCTCGTTCCCGTGGTCCACCGCGCGGGCCGGGCGGGCGGCCGGGACCATGTGGCGCCCCTGCGGTACAACGGTCCCGCCATGCTGCGCGGGATCGCCGGGGCGGACGGGCTGGCAGTGGTGCCCGCCGGCGGGGTACGGTCCGGCACCGAGGTGGAGATTCTGGATCTCCCATGGGCCCCGGCGACGCCGTGGACGGAAGGGTGTTTCACGTGAAACTGCCCGGCCACGAGAAGGGGTGTTTCACGTGAAACTTCCCGGCCAGGACGCGATGGCCCGCAGGGCCGACGAACACGTCGTACCGACGCGGGTGATGCTCCCCCGCCGGGTCACGCACGGTCCGGCACGGCAGGTCGGCAAGCGGCTGCTGATGGCGCTGCTCGTGCTGGCCGCGACGGTGCTGATCGTCTGGCTCGACCGCGCGGGCTACAACGACAACGCCGACGGCAAGGTCGATCTGCTGGACGCGGTCTACTACGCCACGGTCACCCTCTCCACCACCGGGTACGGCGACATCACTCCGTACAGCGCCGGAGCCCGGCTGATCAACGTGGTGCTCGTGACACCGCTGCGCGTGATGTTCCTGATCATCCTGGTCGGCACCACTCTCGAGGTCCTCACGGAACGGACCCGCGAGGACTTCCGGCTGAAGCGTTGGAGAGCCAACTTGCGTGACCACACCGTCGTCGTCGGCTTCGGGACCAAGGGCCGTTCGGCGATCCAGACCCTCTGCGCCACCGGCCTGCCGAAGGAGCAGATCGTCATCGTCGATCCCGCCTCCAAGGTGATCGAGGCCGCCAACGCGGAGGGCTTCACCGGCGTGCTCGGCGACGCCACCCGCAGCGATGTCCTGTTGCGGGCAGAGCTCCAGAAGGCGCGTCAGATCATCATCGCCACCCAGCGCGACGACACCGCCGTGCTGGTCGCGCTGACCGCGCGTCAGCTGAACCGCGGGGCGAAGATCGTGGCGGCGGTCCGCGAGGAGGAGAACGCGCCTCTGCTGCGGCAGTCCGGTGCCGACGCGGTGATCACCAGCAGCGGTGCCGCCGGCCGGCTCCTCGGCCTCTCCGTCCTCAGCCCGAGCGCGGGCACGGTGATGGAGGACCTGATTCAGCAGGGCAGCGGCCTCGATCTGATCGAACGGCCGGTGATAAAGGCCGAGGTGGGCAAGAGCGTCCGGGAGACCGAGGACCTGGTCGTCAGTGTGCTGCGCGGTCACCGGCTGCTCGGTTACGACGACCCGGCGGCCAGCCCGTTGCAGCTGACGGACCGGGTCATCACCATCGTGCGCGCCAGCCCGCCGTCCGGCTCCGGTCCGTCCGGCCCGTCCGGACCCTCCCTGCCTCATCTGCCGCCGCACCGCCCCTGAACCCGGCGGAACCGGCGTACGGGCGGCGCCGGGAGTAGCCTCGCGGCCATGCATGCGATCACGATCCCCGAACCCGGTGGCCCCGAGGCGCTCGTCTGGGCCGAGGTGCCCGATCCCGTACCCGGCGACGGCGAAGTCCTCGTCGAGGTCGTCGCCGGCGCCGTCAACCGTGCCGACGTCCTCCAGCGGCAGGGCTTCTACAACCCGCCGCCCGGCGCCTCCCCCTACCCCGGTCTGGAGTGCGCGGGCCGGATCGCGGCGCTCGGCCCGGGGGTGACCGGCTGGGCGGTCGGCGACGAGGTGTGCGCGCTGCTGTCCGGCGGTGGCTACGCGGAGAAGGTCGCCGTACCGGTGGGCCAGCTCCTCCCCGTACCGGCCGGCGTGGATCTGACGACGGCGGCCGCGCTGCCCGAGGTGACCGCGACCGTCTGGTCCAACGTCTTCATGGTCGCCCACCTCCGCCCCGGCGAGACCCTCCTCGTCCACGGCGGCTCCAGCGGGATCGGCACCATGGCGATCCAGCTGGCGAAGGCGGTCGGCGCCCGGGTGGCCGTCACGGCGGGCAGCCCGCAGAAGCTCGCCGAGTGCGCGGCGCTCGGCGCCGACATCCTCATCGACTACCGCGAGCAGGACTTCGTGGCGGAGCTGGCGAAGGCGACCGACGGGGCGGGGGCCGACGTCATCCTGGACATCGTCGGCGCCAAGTACCTGGACCGGAACGTGAAGGCGCTCGCCGTCAACGGCCGCCTGGCGATCATCGGCCTCCAGGGGGGCGTGAAGGGCGAGCTGAACCTCGGGGCCCTGCTGACCAAGCGGGCCGCCGTCACCGCGACCTCGCTGCGGGGCCGCCCGCTCGGCGAGAAGGCCTCGATCATCGCCGCCGTACGCGAACATGTGTGGCCGCTGATCGCGGACGGGGTGGTCCGGCCCGTCGTGGACCGTACGGTGCCCATGGAGGACGCCGCGGAGGCGCACCGGGTACTGGAATCCAGCGCCCACATCGGAAAGGTGCTGCTGGCGACCCCGAACGCCTAGAAACGCCGCGGGGCCCGGCACACACCACCGTGTGTGCCGGGCCCCGCCGCGTTCACGCGTCTACAGGTACGGCCCCGAACGGATCGGCCCGTGCGGGTCCCCGCCGCCTTCCTCGTCCTCGTGGGCCATCCCGGGCGGCAGCGCGCGGCGCATCTGCTCCAGCTGCGCGCGGGCCGCCATCTGCTGGGCGAACAGCGCCGTCTGGATGCCGTGGAAGAGGCCCTCCAGCCAGCCCACCAGCTGGGCCTGCGCGATCCGCAGCTCGGCCTCGGAGGGCACCGACTCCTCGGTGAACGGCAGGGAGAGCCGCTCCAGCTCCTCCACCAGCTCCGGCGCGAGACCGTCCTCCAGCTCCTTCACGGAGCTGGCGTGGATCTCTTTGAGCCGGACCCGGCTCGCCTCGTCGAGAGGAGCCGCCCTGACCTCCTCCAGAAGCTGCTTGATCATGCTGCCGATGCGCATGACTTTCGCGGGCTGTTCGACCATTTCCGTCACCGGGACCTCGCGCGACTCGTCGTCACTGGCACCGCCGCCGATAGCCATTCCGTCCTGGCCCACGACAAGGACCTGCGGGTGCTCCTGCGACCGGTCATTCCTCGGCATTTCCATGCCGCCATTGTCTCGCACACATGCCGTACATCACGTTGGTGCCCCCGGAAACGGATGATCCACCGTCTCCGGGGGCACCGGAAGGGCCCGGGGGAGCGCTATCCCGCCCGTCGGGCCAGCTTCTGCCGGGAGCTGGTGAGGGCGGCGGCGAGCAGCCCGGCCAGCACCGGGACGACCAGGGCCAGCAGCGCGATGGTCTCCCACGGCATCACGATCGGGGTGTACGCCGACTCCATCGGATCCGCCCGCATGTCCGCCAGCGCCGCGCGCAGGTCGGTCAGGCGCACCGCGACCGCCGGCACGATCCCCGCCAGCGTCCCCAGCAGCACCCCGGTCAGGGCGACGACCAGGCACTGGAAGCCGGAGAGCGAGCGCCGTACGCCCGGGGGCGCGCCCACCGCGCTGAGCGTGGTGAGGTCGGCCTCGGCGTCGGCCTTGGAGAGCCCGGTGGTGATGGCCGCCGCGCCCAGGGTCACCACTCCGGCGAAGAGGGCGAGGATCAGCAGGATCGCCGCGTCGTCGTCCTCCTGCTGGGTGCCGTTCGCGGTCATCACGTACGCGCGGTTTCCGGCCTGCTCGATCGCCGCGTCGGCCGCCTGCCGCTCGGCGCCGTTCGGCTCGCGGCTCAGCGTGTAGATGCTGGCGTGGTCCTCGGTATACAGGCCGAGTTCCTTCGCGGTCCGCTGCGGCAGGATCATCCGGATGCCGGGGGTGGACGCGTACCGGTCGGGAGCGACGTACACCTTCAGCCGTTCCGTGGTGGTGCGGGCCTTGCCGGGGTGGAGGGCCCGGTTCTTCTTGTCGTGCTCGCTGTAGGTGTTGACGGCCTTGAGGGTGACCTCGCCGTTCTCGGCGTACGCCGGGTTGAGCAGCACGGGTGTGCCCGCGGCCAGGGCCTTCGCCGCCGCCGGGTCGTCGAGCTTCACGTACGACGTGAGCAGCCCGGCGTCACCGATGACGATCTTGCTGTCGTCGTTGCCGAGGGAGACCGAGGTCCACCGCTCGTCCACGCAGGCGGGGGAGTTCATCAGCCGCTTGTGCTCGTCCGCCGAGACCCGCAGCGCGAGTTCCTTGGCGCCCTTGCCCTTGAGGGGGCAGGAGTGGCCCTCTCCGGTGGGTTTGACGAGCCCGATGGTTCCGCAGTCGTTCTCCTCCTCGTAGTACACCGAGCAGTCGCTGCCGGCCCAGACTCTTCCGATGTCGGCGCGCCCGCCGTTGACGGGGTAGTTCTGCTCGACGGCGGCCCGTGCACGGGGCAGGTTGGCCTTCTGGGAGGTGTCGAAGGCCATCACCGCAGCGGTGCCCGCGGTGAGGTTGGGCTCGTGGTCGTATGCCTGCTCGGCGGCGTTGCTGCTGGTGTACGTGGCGATGGCGACGCTGCCCGCGACGGCGGCCATCACGGCGGCGACGGCCGGTGCGGTACGGCCCCGGTTGCGGGCCGCGTCGCGCAGGGCGATGCGGGGCGTCAGCGGCAGCCGGCGGCCGAGCCGGCCGAGGAAGCCGACGATGACCGGGATGCAGCAGAGGAGGCCCAGCTCGGCGAGGACGGAACCGCCCGCGACCAGGTTGATGTTGCCGCTGACGCCTCCGTACACGGCGAGGGCGACGCCGATCGCCACCACGAGGGAGCCGACGACCGGCAGCACCCGGGAGCTGCGGCGGGAGCCGCGGCGTCCGGTGAGCGACTCCAGGACGGACTGCCGGCCCGCCACGATGGCCGGGGCGAGTGCGGCGAGGACCCCGGTGACCAGGCCGAGTACGGCGATGGCGAGGATCTCCCAGGGATGGACGGTCAGTTCGCCGAAGCGGCGGCCGGTGAAGTCCTCGATCATCGGGCGGAACAGGGCGGTGAGCCCGAATCCGGCCCCGACGCCGACGACCGCGCCGACCCCGCCGAGCACCGCACCACCCGCGAGCACCACGGCCCGCACCTGGCCGCGGGTGCCGCCGCACGAGCCGACCAGCCCCAGCTGGCGGCGCGAACGGCGGGCGCCCACGGCGAACGCCGGTCCGGCCAGCAGCACGATCTCCAGGACGGCCATGGCGGCCACGGTGAGGGCGGCCGCGGTCATCTCCGCGTCGTTCGTCTCCCAGCCCCCCATCTGCGCGGCCATGGGGACCTCGGAGTCCGGCGGCGGGTCCAGGACGACCTGCCGGGCCCGTACCACCACACCCTTCTCGTTGGCGGCGAGCACGTCCGACCAGGTCACGCCCGCCCCGGACGGGCCCTGGACCAGCCACTTCCGGTCGCCGGCCTGCGGCGGGAGGATCTCCTTGTCGCGGTCGGCGGCCTTCTGCCACGGGGCGATGACCGCTCCGGGGACGGCGAACAGGGACTCGGACTTCAGGTCGGCGGGGAGTTCCAGCGCGCCGGTGAGGGTGTAGGCCTGCTCGGGGCCGCGCACGGTGACGCGGTCGCCGACGGAGAGCCCGGCCGCCTTGAGGAAGGCCTCGGTCGCCGCGATCTCGTCCTTGGCCTTCGGGTAGGCGCCCTCGGTCAGCTCGACCCGGCCGCGCAGCAGCGGGTCCGCGACGGCCAGTTCGGTGATCTGGGTGTCGGTGATGCCGTGGCGGGTCGTCACGGACGCGGGCAGGGACTGCTCGGTGAGGTACCGGGAGCCCTTCGGGAAGGTCGCCGGTACGTCGACGGGCTTGCGCTCGTCCTCGGGCAGCGTGTCCGGAGCGTCCTCGGGCGTGCCCCACAGGACGCCGTCAGGCATCTGCTCCAGCCGGACCGGGCCCATGCCCTGGTCGATGAAGAGGGCGTCCGCCGCGCCCAGATCCGCCGTCAGATCCTCGGCGACGGTGGGCAGGGCGCTGCGGTACGTCAGGTCGGCGGCGGTCACACCGAGGACCGGCAGGGCGATCATCGCGACGACGAGGGCGCTGCGGCCCTTGGCCCGTACGGCGTCACGTCGGGCTATGCGGAAGGCGGCGCGCCATCCGGAGAAGAGGCTCACTTGGCGGCCTCGGCGGATCCGGAGGTGCCGGAGGCCCTGGGGGTTCCTGTCGCTCCGGTCGCTGCCGCGAGCAGCGAGTCGGCTCCGGTGGTCAGCGTCTGGTCGACGATCGACCCGTCGCGGAGGAAGACGACCCGGTCGGCCCAGGCCGCGTACCGGGGCTCGTGGGTCACCATCACTCCCGCCGCGCCCTGGTCGCAGCGGGTGCGGAGGAGGGCGAGGACGGCCTCGCCGGTCTCGGAGTCGAGCGCTCCGGTCGGCTCGTCGGCGAGGACGAGGCGCCGGTCGCCGACGAGGGCGCGGGCGATGGCGACGCGCTGCTGCTGGCCGCCGGACATCTCGTCGGGGAAGCGGTCGGCTATCTCGGTCAGCTTCATCTCGGCCAGTGCGGCGAGGGCCTCCTTGCGGGCCTTGCGCACGGAGACGCCGTCGAGTTCGCGGGGCAGCGCGATGTTCTCGGCGGCGGTGAGGGCCGGGATGAGGTTGTAGTCCTGGAAGACGTATCCGACGCTGCGGCGGCGCAGGGCGGCGACGCCCTTGCGGCCGAGGGCGGCGATGTCCTGGCCCTCGATGATCACCTGGCCGCTGGTGGCGTTGTCGAGCCCGCCGGCCAGGGTCAGCAGGGTGGACTTGCCGGAGCCGGAGGGCCCCATCACGGCGACCAGCTCACCCGGATACACCGAGAGGCTGATCCCGCGCAGGGCGTGCACCTCGGCGATGCCGGAGCCGTGGGTACGGGTCAGGGCCCGCAGTTCGAGTACGGGGTCGCCTGCGGGTGTCCCGGAGGACGGCGGCGGAGGTGTGGCGGCGGGCGAGGACATGGTGGGTGGTTCCCCCTAGGACGAAACGCGCTGGTCGTGGAGTGCGGAACGGGAAATGGGCGGCTGAGGTGGAGCTCGGCTCAGGAACGGGCGGCTGAGGAAGTGTCCGGTTCAGGAAACGGCCGCTTCAGGAAACGGGCGGCTGAGGAGGAGCCCCGCTCAGCGCCGGGTCTTCGTGCGACCGGTCAGGGAGCGGGCCGGGCCGCGGGTGGCCGCCGGGCCGGGTTCGGGCGAGGGCTCGGTGGCGGCGGCCTCGGCGAGGCGGACGAGCCGCGACTCGCAGTGGTCGAGCCAGCGGGCCTCGGCCTCCGCCTGGAAGATCAGCTGCTCCACCACGAGGAGCCAGGCGACCTCGTCCCGGTTGGCGGGGACGTCGGCCAGGGCCTGGGCCTTGAGCCGGGTGAAGTCCTGCATGGCCTTGAGGGTGTGGTGGCGCTGGGACTGGATGACATCGCGGATGTCGACACCCGGGGCCCCCACGGCCATGGCGAGCTTGATCGCCAGTTCGTCGCGGGGCGGGCTGGTGCGGTCCACCGGCGTCTCGAACCAGCTGCGCAGCTCGGCCCGGCCGTCGCCGGTGATCGCGTAGAGGTCGTGCCCGGCCTCGTCGGCCCCCTCCTGCACGACCATGCCGTCGCGCTCCAGGCGGCTGAGCGTCGTATAGACCTGGCCGACGTTCAGGGGCCAGGTGGAGCCCGTGCGGGACTCGAACTCGGTGCGGAGCTGGGAGCCGTACCGAGGGCCCCGCTCCAGGAGGGCCAGCAGCCCGTGGCGGATCGACATACTGAGTATGTATACCGAGTATGTCGCTCCTGGCAAGTCGCCTGAGGGAGTGGCCACGTGGTGCGGGAGTCCGCTCACACGGCGTGAAACGGAATCAGTTCACCCGGCGCAGACGGAAGGCGAGGAAGGCGATCCCGAGCCCCACCAGGGCGATGCCCGTACCCAGCGAGACCTGCTGCACCTGTCGTACGGCGGCGGCGTCCAGGGCGCGTGCACCCGCGCTTCCCGGATCGCTGAACGCCTCGGGCGGCGGGGTGAAGACCGGCAGGTCGGAGGCGCTCTCCTCGGGCCCGTCCGACGGCTCGGGACCGGTCGGCGTCTCGGCCCGCGCCAGCTCCAGCGGGGTCAGCGAACGCCCGGGACGGGCCTTCCCGGCCCCGGCCTCACGCCCGGCCATCGGCGCGGTCGACCCCGACACCTCGACGGAGGCGGAACGGCTGGGAGAGGGCGAAGCGGAACTTTCGGGGGCCTCGGCGCCCGCCACATCACCGGCATCCGCCGAAGGGCTCCCGACGGGCTCCGCAGGCTCCACGGCCCCTCTCGTACCGGAGACCCCGGAGGACGGCGGGAACAGCCCCGAGGGAAGCGCGGAGGAGGGTGCGGCACCTGACGGGAGGTCTGAGGGAAGACCCGATGGGCCTGATGGGCCTGATGGGAGGGGCGTGGCCGTAGCGCTCGACGCCCCGGAGGGCGTTGCGCCGACGGACGCCCCATCGGCGGCAGAGGAGGCGGAGGCGGGGGTGGACGCGGAGACGGAAGCCGACGCGGCCCCGCTCGGCGGCCCCAACGGCCCCAGCACCGCGCCAGCCGTCACCAGCAGACAGACCGCGCACCTCGACGACCACACGGCCGGACGTCCTGGAGCCATGAGATCAGCGTCACACGGGCTCCTGCATCCGGCATCCCGGACGGGCGAGGAGGAGATAACCGGCCGTTCCGGGGTCGATTACCGCCCCGGAACGGAGATCCGCAGCCCCGCAATGATCAAAAAAGAACACTCCGCGAGGCCGTGGCGCCCTCTACGGGACCGGTCAGGAAGACCGGCCCGTCGAGATCTTCAGCTCGAAGTGGGCGCCGCGCTCGGAGACGGCCGTACCCGAGGACGGGAACTGGCCGACGATCTGGCCCTCCGCGTACGTATTGCCCGGCTCCTCGATCTCCTTGATTGTCCAGCCGGCGGCCTGCGCGCACGCCTTCGCCGAGAGGATGTCCTTGTAGACGAAGTTGGGCGCCTGGACCTTCTTCGGGTCGTTGGAGTCCTCGGAGGCGTCCGTGCAGGCCGTCGTCTTCATCACGCGGTTGCGCTCCGGCGGCCGGTAGCCGTCCTCCGTGGAGGTCTCGCTGGTGCCCGGGTCGCCGCCCTTGCCCGCCTCGTCGTCCTTGCCGTCGCCCTGGAGGGCGAGCGCGGTGATCAGGCCGCCCACCGCGAGGAGCGCGACGACGATCGAGCCGACGATGACCGGCATGTTCCGCCGGGAGGAGCCGCCGCCCGTGGTGCCGACGGCCGTCTGGTGCTGCGGGTTGATCGTGTACGGCGGCGGGGTCTGGTGGGCGAGCGGGCCCGGCGTCGGGTAGCCCTGGGCCGCCTGCGGGTAGCCGTAGCCCGCCGCGGGCGTCGGGGCCGGCTGGTTGTACGGACCCGAGGGGCCCGACTGGTACGGCGGCTGCGGGTGCGGCTGGTACGGCGTCTGGACGCTCTGCGGGGCGGGGGTGGCCTGGTCGACGGGCGGGAACACCGCCGAGCCGACGCCCGCACCGCTGTTGGCCGGTCCGCCCCCGGCGACGATCACCGGGGCGCCGGTCTGGCCGCCCGACGCGTTCAGCACCCGGGCGATCTCGTCCCGCATCGCGGCGGCGCTCGGGAAGCGCTCGTTCGGATTCTTCTTGAGGGCGCGGGCGACGAGCGCGTCCATCGCCGGGGTGACCGACCGGTTGATGGCGGACGGCGCGACCGGCTCCTCCTGCACATGCGCGTACGCGATGGCGAGCGGCGAGTCCGCGTCGAACGGGATCCGGCCGGTGAGCAGCTGGAAGAGCATGATGCCGACCGAGTACAGGTCGGAGCGGGCGTCCACCCCGCGGCCGAGGGCCTGTTCGGGGGAGAGGTACTGCGGGGTGCCGACGACCATGCCGGTCTGCGTCATGGAGGTGACGCCGGACTGCATGGCGCGGGCGATGCCGAAGTCCATGACCTTCACGACGCCGCGCTTGGTCATCATGACGTTGCCGGGCTTGATGTCGCGGTGGACCAGGCCCATCTCGTGGCTGGTCTCCAGCGCGGCGAGCACGTCCGCCGTCACCTTGAGCGCCTTGTCGGCGGGCATCGCGCCGTACTGCCGGATGTCGTCGGCCAGCACCGAACCGAGCGGCTGCCCCTCGACGTACTCCATGACGATGTACGGCATCAGCGCGCCGCCGAGCTCGTCCTCGCCGGTGTCGAAGACCGAGACGATGTTGGTGTGCTGGAGCTTGGCGACGGCCTGCGCCTCGCGCCGGAACCGCTCGCGGAACGACTGCTCGCGCCCGAGCTCGGTGTGCAGGGTCTTGATCGCGACCTGGCGGTCCAGGGCGGAGTCGTACGCCAGGTAGACGGACGCCATCCCGCCCTCGCCGAGCAGGTCACGCAGCTGGTAGCGGCCGCCTGCGACCGCACCGCCCGCGTAGCGGCCCTGTGCGCCGTCCTGACTCATGACTTGCTTCCCCCTCGGCGGCGCGGCCCTGGCGCGCGATGTGCTGCACCCGCGACGTGATGCACACGCGATGTTTCTGTAGGACGCGGTCGCGTACGACCCGGTTCCCTGCAACGCGATTACGCGCCAAGTCTGCCCGAGGGGTCCGACACGTCAAGCCGGGTACCCGTTCCGTGACCCTACGCACAGGAAGCGTCTCGGAAGCGTTACAGGAAACGCATGGGTCCGTGGTGGAGGACACGCCGACCGGTCGGATGATCCGTCCGGTGCGGAACCTGGGTGTCCGGTGGAGGCTGTAGCGTGACGTGGCAATGCAGCAAGGCACCGTGAGAACCCGCGGACGCGCGGACAGATACGACGGCGAGGACTGATGGCACCCGATTCCGAAGCAAACGGCGGCGGATTTTCGGATGGCTCCGACGCCTGGGGTGTCGGTGGGGTCGTCGGTGACGGACGCTACCGGATGACCTACCGGCTCGGCCGGGGCGGCATGGCAGAGGTGTACGCGGCGGAGGACGTCCGGCTCGGGCGTACGGTCGCGGTCAAACTGCTCCGCTCCGACCTGGCCGAGGACCCGGTCTCCAAGGCCCGCTTCACGCGCGAGGCGCAGTCCGTCGCCGGCCTCAACCACCATGCGATCGTCGCCGTCTACGACTCCGGCGAGGACACCGTGGGCGGCCAGACCGTCCCGTACATCGTGATGGAGCTGGTCGAGGGCCGCACCATCCGCGACCTCCTCCTGACCGCCGAGGCGCCCCCGCCCGAGCAGGCCCTGATCATCGTCTCGGGGGTGCTGGAGGCGCTGGCCTACTCGCACCAGCACGGCATCGTGCACCGCGACATCAAGCCCGCCAACGTGATCATCACGGACTCCGGCGCGGTCAAGGTGATGGACTTCGGCATCGCGCGGGCGCTGCACGGCGCCCAGTCGACGATGACCCAGACCGGCATGGTCATGGGCACGCCGCAGTACCTCTCCCCCGAGCAGGCGCTCGGCAAGGCCGTCGACCACCGCTCCGACCTCTACGCCACGGGCTGCCTGCTCTACGAACTGCTCGCGCTGCGGCCCCCGTTCACGGGTGAGACCCCGCTCTCGGTGGTCTACCAGCACGTCCAGGACACCCCGGTGCAGCCGTCCGAGGTCTCGGACGTGGTGCCGCCGGAGCTGGACGGGCTGGTGATGCGCTCGCTGGCGAAGGACCCGGACGACCGGTTCCAGAGCGCCGAGGAGATGCGCGGACTGGTCCAGTACAGCCTGCAGATGCTCCAGGTGCAGGGCGGCCACACGGGCACGTGGAACACCGGTCCGGTCGCGCTGGGCGAGGGCGGCCAGACCCCGCCGCACGGGATGACGGGCTCGACCCGGGCGATGGGCCACCCGATGCACGGGGACACCTCGCAGGGTCCGATCCTGCCGCCGATGAACCCGGACGACGGCGGTTACAACGGCTACGACGGCGGTCGCGGCGGACAGCGGGGCGGTGGCCGGCGCAACAAGATGTGGCTCTTCGTGCTGCTCGCCCTGATCGCGATCGGCGCCGGCGTCGCCTTCGCCATCAACGCGGCGAAGGACGACGACGGCAACAAGAAGACGCCGGTCACACCGTCCACCTCCGTGAGCTCCTCCGAGGAGGAACCGTCGGAGAAGCCGTCCGACGAGGAGGAGCCGACGGAGGAGGAGCCGGAGCAGCCGAGCACCTCCACGGGCGGTCAGACGCAGCCCGAGCCGCCGCCGTACACCCCGCCGCCGACCCAGAGCCAGCCCTCGTTCACGCCGTCCCCGACCCCGTCGGACAACACGGACGCCGGGACGACGGACGGCAACACCAACGAGGGCACCACGGGCGAGCCGTCCGGCGACCCCACCGACCCGACCACCGACCCGGGCACCCCGGGCGGCGGCAACGGCGGCGAGCCCGGCGGCTCGGAGGGCGCGAACGGCGGCGCCAGCGCGGGCAGCGCCGGCAGCAGCGGCACCGGCGACACGACCGGCCCGGCAGCGGGAGGCACCACCCCCTAGGACTCCTGGGGACGCTCACTCCGTGAAGGCCGCGCACACCGCCTCGTACTCACGGGTCCACCACACCGCCAGGGCCGACACCGCAGGGAACTGCGGGTCGGCCCTTCGGTCGTCCAGGCGGTAGCGCCAGCGCAGTATCCAGAAGTCGTTGAGCCGCTCCCACCACACCCGGTGCACGGCGGCGGCCAGTTCGGCCGCCCCCGCCCCCGCCGCCCGCCGGTACGCGCGGGCGTACGCCCGTACCTTCGGCAGGTCCAGCTCCCCGCCCGGCTGCACGAAGAAGATGGCCGCCGCCCGGACCGCCTCCTCGGCGCGCGGCTGCACACCGAGCCGGTCCCAGTCCACGATCGCGACCGGATCGGCGCCCCGGTAGAGCAGGTTGAGCGGATGGAAGTCGCCGTGCACCCACCCGGTGGCGGGCCCGTCCGGCGTCGGCGGCCGGCGGTGGGCGTGCCGCTCCAGCAGCGCCCGGCGCTCCACGAGCCGGTGCACGGCGAGCTCGTCGAAGGCGTCGCGCGGGGTGTCCCGGGAGCGCTGCCCACGCGCCACGGCCAGCAGCTCGTCGATCAGCGCGAAGGTGTCGGCGGCGTGCGGACTGCCGTACCCGGCGGGTAACGGCCCGTCGGACGGCCCGGGTTCACCGTCCGCCGGCATGACCTGCTCAAGAGCGGTGTGTACGGCTCCGAGGAGCGTCCCGAGACGTCGCGACTGGTGGGGGGTGAGCTGGGATCCGACCCGGTGCAGTCCGTCGACCCAGGGGTGCAGGGCGTAGCAGCGGTCGCCGATCACGGTGACCGTGGTGCCCTCCGTGTCGGTCAGCGGCGGGACGACGGGTACGCCGAGCGAGGCCAGGCGCTGGGTGGCGTGGTGCTGGCGCACGATCGTGGCGCGCTCACCGGTGGCGTCGCCGATGTGCTTCTTGTCGAGGTGGTGCTTGAGGAAGTAGGAGCCGCGGGTGGTGGACACGCGGTATCCGTGGTTCAGCAGCCCCTTGGTGATCGGCTCGCAGGCGAGCGGTTCACCCACGTCCGGGTAGCGGCGCAGCACCTCGCCGACCGGGGGAACTGGTGGGCGGGTTACATATGAGCGCGGCACTTACCAAATGGTAGATCACGCTGCGTGGCGGACAAGCGGACTTGCGTCGAAGCCCAGAGTGTGCTCCGTGACGAAGTGCGGGTCGACCCGGAGGTAGGCCGGCGCGAAGGGCTCCCCGTTGGCGCGGACGGGAGCGGCACCGAAGAGTTCTTCCTGCTCAGGGCAGGGATGGACGATCTCGGCGGGCCCGGTGAACTGCACGGACCACAGCCTGTCGCCCTCGTCGGCCGAGGCGGCGTTGTAGTTGTCCGCCCCATAGGCGACGACGCTTCCGTCGCATGCCTCGTGGTAACCGAAGCCGCTGTGCATCCGCAGCAGGATGCGGCCGTCGCTCACGATGTGCCGGGCCACCGCCAGGAACGGCAGGGCGCGCATGCTGGTGGCGAGGCGGCCGTACGGGACCCGGCGGAGCAGCTCCATCGCCTGGGGCGCGGGGGTTTCGTCGGAGGGCATACGGTCCACTGTCCGGCACACGTAGGGGCCGGGTAAGAGTCCCCGGCCCCGGGTGGCCCGGGACCAAAGTCCCTCGGCCCTTCCGTGGGTCAGCGGCGCTCGGCCTGCATCCGGGCGACGTACGCCGCCGCCTGCGAGCGGCGCTCCATGCCCAGCTTGGACAGCAGGCTGGAGACGTAATTCTTGATCGTCTTCTCGGCGAGGTGCAGCCGCTCCCCGATGACCCGGTTGGTCAGCCCCTCCCCGATCAGGTCCAGGATCTTGCGCTCCTGCTCGGTGAGGTTGGCGAGCCGCTCGTCGCCCTTGGCGGTGCCGCCGTCGCGCAGCCGCTCCAGCACCCGGGCGGTGGCCACCGGGTCCAGCAGGGATTTCCCGGCGGCGACGTCCCGTACGGCATTGAGCAGTTCATTGCCCCGGATCGCTTTCAGCACATAACCCGACGCACCGGCCATGATCGCGTCGAAAAGCGCCTCGTCATCGGCGTACGAGGTGAGCATCAGGCATTTGATGTTCTCATCCAGCGAACGGACCTCCCGGCACACCTCGACCCCGCTGCCGTCGGGCAGCCGGACGTCGAGCACCGCCACATCGGGACGCGTCGCCGGAATCCTGACCAGGGCGTCGGCGGCCGTGCCCGCCTCGCCGACCACCTCGATATCGGGCTCGGAGGCCAGCAGCTCATGGACGCCACGCCGGACGACCTCGTGATCGTCGAGCAGAAATACCGTGATTTTTCCATCTTCGCGCACGGTCGCAGTCTCACACACTCGCCCCTCCTCCGCTCTTCCCAGCCGCTGATCCGCGGGATAACGTGCCGTTGTTCCGGCGGCCTGCAAGGCTGTTCCCAGTGCTGTGACCAGCAGAGCTTCGTGATTTTTTCGATTTACTTGGAAATCCAAGCAAAAACGCAGGTCAGATAGGGTTTCGCAGTTATGCGATGCACTGGGTAACGTGCCTATGACAGGGCGCTCGCCGGGGCACCTGTCACGCCTGTATCCCGGCCGAGAAGCACCCACCCCGTGCTCGGGTCCGGACACAGGCGAGCCGCACTGGTTTCCCGGCAGACCCCGGGGGCCGGACCGACGGAGGAGCACGCACGTGACCGTGGAGAGCACTGCCGCCGCGCGTAAACCGCGACGCGCCAGTAAGCGGACCAGCGCCGCGAAGAAGCCGCAGAGTTCCGAGCCCCAGCTCGTGCAGCTGCTGACGCCCGAGGGCGAGCGGGTCGAGCACCCGGACTACAGCATCGACCTGAGCGCCGACGAGCTGCGCGGCCTGTACCGGGACATGGTTCTGACCCGCCGCTTCGACGCCGAGGCGACCGCCCTCCAGAGGCAGGGGGAGCTGGGCCTGTGGGCCTCGCTGCTGGGCCAGGAGGCCGCGCAGATCGGCAGCGGCCGGGCGCTGCGCGACGACGACTACGTCTTCCCGACCTACCGTGAGCACGGTGTGGCCTGGTGTCGCGGGGTCGACCCCACCAACCTGCTGGGCATGTTCCGCGGGGTGAACCACGGTGGCTGGGACCCGACGACCAACAACTTCCACCTGTACACGATCGTCATCGGCTCGCAGACCCTGCACGCCACCGGCTACGCCATGGGCGTCGCCAAGGACGGCGCGGACTCGGCCGTGATCGCGTACTTCGGTGACGGTGCCTCCAGCCAGGGCGATGTCGCGGAGTCGTTCACCTTCTCCGCGGTCTACAACGCCCCGGTCGTGTTCTTCTGCCAGAACAACCAGTGGGCCATCTCCGAGCCCACCGAGCGCCAGACCCGCGTGCCGCTCTACCAGCGCGCGCAGGGTTACGGCTTCCCCGGCGTCCGCGTCGACGGCAACGACGTCCTCGCGTGCCTCGCCGTCACCCGCTCCGCGCTGGAGCGCGCCCGCCGCGGTGAGGGCCCGACCCTGGTCGAGGCGTTCACGTACCGCATGGGCGCCCACACCACCTCCGACGACCCGACGAAGTACCGGGCCGACGACGAGCGCGCCGCGTGGGAGGCGAAGGACCCGATCCTGCGGCTGCGCACGTACCTGGAAAGCTCCGGCCACGCCGACGAGGCGTTCTTCACCGAGCTGGAGACGGAGAGCGAGACCCTCGGCAAGCGCGTACGCGAGGTGGTACGGGCGATGCCCGACCCGGAGCCGCTGTCCCTCTTCGAGCACGGCTACGCCGACGGCAACTCCCTCGTCGACGAGGAGCGTGCCCAGTTCGCCGCCTACCAGGCATCGTTCGCCGACTCTGCCGAGGAGGGCAAGTAGCCATGGCCGTGGAAAAGATGTCCATCGCGAAAGCGCTCAACGAGTCGCTGCGCCACGCTCTCGACACCGACCCCAAGGTCCTCATCATGGGCGAGGACGTCGGAAAGCTCGGCGGCGTCTTCCGTATCACCGACGGCCTCCAGAAGGACTTCGGCGAGGACCGGGTGATCGACACGCCGCTCGCCGAGTCCGGCATCGTCGGCACCGCGATCGGCCTGGCCCTGCGCGGCTACCGCCCGATCGTGGAGATCCAGTTCGACGGCTTCGTCTTCCCCGCGTACGACCAGATCGTCACGCAGCTCGCGAAGATGCACGCCCGCGCGCTCGGCAAGATCAAGCTGCCCGTCGTCGTCCGTATCCCGTACGGCGGTGGCATCGGCGCGGTCGAGCACCACAGCGAGTCCCCCGAGGCGCTCTTCGCGCACGTCGCGGGCCTGAAGGTGGTCTCTCCGTCCAACGCGAGCGACGCCTACTGGATGATGCAGCAGGCCGTGCAGAGCGATGACCCGATCATCTTCTTCGAGCCCAAGCGGCGTTACTGGGACAAGGGCGAGGTCGACACCGAGTCCATCCCCGGCCCGCTCCACAAGGCCGTCACCGTCCGCGAGGGCAGCGACCTCACGCTCGTCGCGTACGGCCCGATGGTGAAGGTCTGCCTGGAAGCGGCCGCGGCCGCCCAGGAGGAGGGCAAGTCGGTCGAGGTCCTGGACCTGCGCTCGATGTCCCCGATCGACTTCGACGCCATCCAGACGTCGGTCGAGAAGACCGGCCGGCTCGTCGTCGTCCACGAGGCGCCCGTCTTCTACGGCTCCGGCGCGGAGATCGCCGCCCGCATCACCGAGCGCAGCTTCTACCACCTCGAAGCGCCGGTGCTCAGGGTCGGCGGCTACCACGTGCCCTACCCGCCGGCCCGGCTGGAGGACGAGTACCTGCCGGGTCTGGACCGGGTGCTCGACGCCGTCGACCGCTCGCTTGCGTACTGAGGGAAGAGAGAGGTCGTGACGACGATGACACAGACGTCCGCTCGCTTCCGCGAGTTCAAGATGCCCGACGTGGGCGAGGGGCTCACCGAGGCCGAGATCCTCAAGTGGTTCGTGCAGCCCGGTGACACGGTCACCGACGGCCAGGTCGTGTGCGAGGTCGAGACGGCGAAGGCGGCGGTGGAGCTGCCGATCCCGTTCGACGGCGTGGTGCACGAGCTGCGCTTCTCCGAAGGTACGACGGTCGATGTCGGCCAGGTGATCATCACGGTGGACGTGGCGCCGGGGAGCGAGGAGGAGGCCCCGGTGCCGGCTCCCGCGCAGGAGCCGGTGGGCGAGCCTGAGGCCTCGGCTGAGGAGCCGAAGGGCCGTACTCCGGTCCTGGTCGGCTACGGCGTCGCGGAGTCCTCCACGAAGCGCCGCCCGCGCAAGGGGGCTGCCGCTCCTGAGGCCGCCGCGGTGGCGGCGGCGGTGCAGGCGGAGCTGAACGGGCACGGTGCTGCGGCTCCCGTGATCGATGCTCCTCCGGTCGGCCGCCCGCTGGCGAAGCCGCCGGTACGGAAGCTGGCCAAGGACCTGGGGATCGACCTGGCGACGGTGGTGCCGACCGGTAAGGACGGCATCATCACCCGCGAGGACGTGCACGCGGCGGCGGCTCCGGCGGCTTCTCCTGCTGCGCCTGAGGCTCCGGCTCCTTCGGTGTCCGAGCCGGCGGCGGTTGCCGTGGAGGTCCCGGCCTCGGCCCGCGAAACCCGCATCCCGGTCAAGGGCGTCCGCAAGGCGATCGCGCAGGCGATGGTCGGCTCGGCCTTCACCGCGCCGCACGTCACCGAGTTCGTCACGGTCGACGTGACGCGCACGATGAAGCTGGTGGCGGAGCTCAAGGAGGACAAGGAGATGGCGGGGGTGCGGGTCAACCCGCTCCTGATCATCGCCAAGGCCCTCCTGGTCGCGATCAAGCGGAACCCCGAGGTCAACGCGGCCTGGGACGAGGCCAACCAGGAGATCGTGCAGAAGCACTACGTGAACCTGGGCATCGCCGCGGCCACGCCGCGCGGTCTGATCGTGCCGAACATCAAGGACGCGCACGACAAGACGCTGCCGCAGCTCGCGGCGGCCCTGGGCGAGCTGGTCACCACGGCGCGGGACGGCAAGACGTCCCCGGCGGCGATGGCGGGCGGCACGGTGACGATCACCAACGTCGGCGTCTTCGGCGTCGACACGGGCACCCCGATCCTGAACCCGGGCGAGTCCGCGATCCTGGCGGTCGGCGCGATCAAGCTCCAGCCGTGGGTCCACAAGGGCAAGGTGAAGCCGCGTCAGGTCACCACGCTGGCCCTCTCCTTCGACCACCGCCTGGTCGACGGCGAGCTCGGCTCCAAGGTGCTGGCCGATGTGGCGGCGATCCTGGAACAGCCGAAGCGCCTGATCACCTGGGCGTAGGTGCTTGGTCGGTGGGCCCGTACGTCTCCGGGACGTACGGGCCCACCGGCATGTCCGGGCCCGGGGGGTGTCAGTCGGTGCCCGGGACGGTCGGCGAGGAAGCCGGGCCGGTGGGAGGCGTCAGGAGTGCGGCCGAGGCCTCCTCCGCCAGGTCCTCGGCATGGGCGGGGAGGGGGCGGCCCGCCCGTAGGTGGCGACGGACCACGGAGAGCGGCAGATCGACCACGGCGAGAGCGACACGCTCGCTGTCCCGGGCCCCCTCGGCGCCAAGGCTCCGCGCGAGGGAACCGAGGGCGGAACGTACTCGTCGGTCGCCCCGGTCCGCGCGGTGCGTGTGTTCCTCGGACCAGTCGGACCGCCCGAAGTCCCCGGCACCGTAGAGGAGGAGAGCGGCTTCCTCCGGGTGGGCGCGGCTCCAGGCGACGACATGGCGTGCCGCCGCCCGGCCGGCGTGATACGCGTCGGCTTCGGCGCCGATGGCGGCGAAGTAGCCCTCCTGGAAGCGCTCCACCGTGCGCAGCCACACCTCGGCGAGCAGCGCGGTCCGTCCTGGGAACCGGTGGTACAGGGAACCGCTCGGGGCGCCGACGGCCTGGGCGACTGCGGTCATGGTCACCCCGGCCGGACCCGATGCGGCGGCCAGTCGGACAGCGGCGTCGAGGAGCTGGTCCGTGTCGAATCGGGGTGGCCTGGCCATGAACCAGAGAGTACGCTCCCCAGTATTAGAGGCATCTCTCTATATTGCTTCCGGGGGAGACATGGGCGTCTACAACGTGCACGAGCGGCTGCTGCCCGCGAAGGGGGAAGAGGTCGGAGCTCTGCTGGACACCTTGGCGGGCGAGGAGGACGGCCTGTGGCCGCGCCGGAGCTGGCCCTCGATGAAACTCGACCGCCCGCTGGCGCCCGGGGCGGCCGGCGGCCACGGCCCCGTCCGCTACACGGTCGCCGCCTACGTCCCCTCCACCTGGGTGCGCTTCACCTTCAGCGGGCCGCGTGGATTCCATGGATTCCACGAATACGCCGTCCTGCCGGTCGATGAAACGCACACGATCCTGCGCCACACCCTCGCCATGAACACCACTGGCCCGGCCCGACTCACCTGGCCGCTCATCTGGCGGCCCCTCCATGACGCCTTGCTGGAGGACAGCCTGGACCGTGCCGAAGGAGCGTGCACGGGTACGGTGGCGCACCCGGCGCGCCGGCGGCCCTACGCGCGCCTTCTGCGCGGCCTCGCGCGCTGACCCTGGGACGCCTTCCAGGCCGACCCGCGCCAGCGGCAGCAGCCGTAGGTACGGCAAAGGGGCCCGGCCCGCACATATCGTGCGGGCCGGGCCCCTTGCTCGTACGCGCCTGCGGGCTACTTCTTGAACCCGTAGTCCATCAACTTCTTCGCGTCGGCCGTGCGGTTCGCCTCGGAGGACGACGTGAGCACCGTGCCGATGACGGTCTTGCCCTTACGCGTGGCGGCGAAGACCAGGCAGTACTTGGCGGTCGGACCGGAGCCCGTCTTCACGCCGATCGCGCCGCTGTAGCTGCTGAGCATCTTGTTGGTGTTGGTCCACGACATGTAGCGGTAGCCACCGCTCTTCGTGGTGACCTTCTGCTTCGTCGACTTGGTCTTGACGACCGAGCGGAACGTGGCGTTCTTCATCGCCTGGCGGGCGATGATCGTCAGGTCGCGGGGGGTCGAGTAGTTCTTCCCACTGCTTATGCCGTCGAACGAGTCGAAGTTGGTGTTCTTCAGCTTGAGGCTCTTCGCCGTGGCGTTCATCTTGCCGATGAACGACTTCACACGGGCCGCGCGGGTGGAGCCGGTGCCGAACTTGTCCGCCAGCGCGTACGCGGCGTCGCAGCCGGACGGGAGCATCAGGCCGTAGAGGAGCTGGCCGACGGTGACCTTGTCGCCGACGATGAGCCGGGCGGACGAGGCGTTCTTCGAGACGATGTAGTCGCTGTACGCCTTCTGGATCGTGACCTTGGTCTTGAGGTTCACGTTCTTCTGCTGCAGCACCACGAGGGCGGTCATGATCTTCGTGGTGGATCCGGTGGAGCGGCGGGTGTCCGCGGCCTTGCTGAAGAGCGACTTGCCGGTGCCGCTGTTCATCACGAAGCCGCCCTTGGCGACGATCTTCGGAGCCGGCGGCGCCGCGGCGGCCTGCGCCGTCGAAGCGAAGGCGCCGCTCGCGAGCACCGCACCCGCGGTGAGAGCCACGGTGCTCGTGATGGTGACGCGATTGATGCGCTTGATCCCGATTTTCAACTGAACGCTCCAAATGCCCCTGATATGCGGCCACATATGGGTGCCGCTCGGTGGTGAGACGTCTGGGACGGGCCAATGGATGCGCTCCCGAACGGGTGAATTTGCACAGACTTGACCTTGGTCCGGATCGTCGGGCCCCCGCGTCAGGGGCAGGCCGTCCCGCCCGCGCCTGCCGCCGGGGCGCAGCATCCCCGGCCCCGCCAGGCGTCGCGGCCCTCCTTGACCGCGATGACGGCGATGGCGAGGGCGGCGACGGGGTCGGCCCAGGACCAGCCGAGCAGCGCGTTGAGGAGCAGGCCGACCAGGAGGACGGCGGAGAGGTAGGTGCACAGGAGGGTCTGCTTGGCGTCCGCGACGGCCGAGGCGGAACCGAGTTCGCGGCCCGCGCGGCGCTGCGCGGCCGACAGGAACGGCATGATCGCCAGCGAAAGCGCCGCAAGCGCGATGCCGGTGACGGAGCGTTCGGCCTCGCCGTCGCCCGCCAGCGCCCGGACCGCGTCGACGGAGACGTACGCGGCGAGTGCGAAGAACGAGACGGCGATGATCCGCAGGGCGGCCTTCTCCCTGGCCTCACGCACGGCGTGGTCGCGGGCGGAGAACTGCCAGGCGACGGCGGTGGCGGAGGAGACCTCGACGACGGAGTCCAGGCCGAAGCCGATCAGGGCGGTGGAGGAGGCGATCGTTCCGGCGGTGAGGGCGACGGCGGCCTCGATGACGTTGTAGGCGATGGTCGCCGCGACCAGCAGCCGTATCCGGCGGGCGAGCGCGTCACGGCGGGCCGGGGAGGGGCCGAGGGAGATCGCGGTCATCGCTCAGCAGCACCCTTCCGTCTCGGCGTCGGCACAGGTGCGGTCGGTCTCGACGGCCACGACGGCGGCGCGCAGGTTGTCCAGCGCGTCGCCGAGGCGTGCGTCGGCCAGCTGATAGCGCGTCCGGCGGCCGTCGGGCACGGTGGTGACGAGGCCGCAGTCGCGCAGGCAGGCCAGGTGGTTGGAGAGCCGGGGGCGGGAGATGCCCAGGGCGTCGGCGAGGTCGGAGGGGTACGCGGGGGCCTCGCGGAGGGCGAGCAGGAGGCGGCAGCGGATCGGGTCGGCGAGCGCACGGCCGAACTGTGCGAGCACCTCGATGTCGGGGGCGACGGTCAGCATGGTGCTTGACAGTACAGCCGATCCTGAATTCAGGGAAGGGTGAATCGAAGGGGCCCCGCGACCGTCGGGCGGGTCCCCGCGACCGTCGGGCGGGTCCCCGCGACCGTCGGGCGGGTCCCCGCGACCGTCGGGCGGATCCTCGGCCCGCCGGGCGGATCATCGGCCCCCGGGCGGGTCCAGAATCCGGACGCCCCTCCTCCATGCGTGCATGTTGTATCTATGCTGTGCGCATGCCTGCCGCACCCTCCGCCCCCGCCCGGTCGTCCCACGCCTCCCTCAAGCAGCCACCCGCCGCCGAGCGCGTCTACGCGCACATCAAGGAGGCGGTCCTGGACCGTCGCTACGAGGGCGGGACGCTGCTCACCGAAGGGGGGCTCGCGGACGCGGTGGGGGTGTCGCGGACGCCCGTGCGGGAGGCGTTGCTGCGGCTGGAGGTCGAAGGGCTGATCAAGCTCTACCCGAAGAAGGGCGCCCTCGTGCTCGCCGTCTCCGCACAGGAGATCAAGGACGTGGTGGAGACCCGGCTGCTGGTGGAGGAGTTCGCGGCGCGTAAAGCTGTTCCCGCGTCACCCCAGTTGATCGCGCGGCTCGAACAGCTCCTTGAGGAGCAGCGGCAGCTGGCCGAGGTCGGGGACCTGGCGGAAGTGGCCGTCAAGGACCGGTGTTTCCATGCCGAGATCGTCAAGAACGCCGGCAACGAGATCCTCTCGCGTCTCTACGACCAACTGCGCGACCGCCAGCTGCGGATGGGCGTCGCGGTGATGGAGGCTCACCCGGGCAGGATCGAGGCCAACATCACCGAGCACAGCGAGCTGCTGGAGGCGATCCGGGGCGGGAACGCCGAGGAGGCCGCGCAGGTCGTCCGGCGTCACGTCAGCCGCGTGCGGGTGCTGGTCAGGGGTGAGGACCGGTGAGTTCGGCCGCCCCCACGCTCTCCCTGCCCGGCGATCCACCCGGGGGGCGGCGCGCCGCCTGGGTCTGGGGCATCGGCGTCGCCGTCTACTTCGTCGCCATCATCTTCCGTACGAGCCTGGGCGTGGCCGGTCTCGACGCCGCCGACCGGTTCGACGTCAACGCCTCCGCCCTGTCGACGTTCTCCATCCTCCAGCTCCTCGTCTACGCGGGCATGCAGATACCCGTGGGGCTGATGGTCGACCGGCTCGGCACCAAGCGGGTCCTCACCATCGGGGCCGTCCTGTTCACGGTCGGCCAGCTCGGGTTCGCGCTCTCGCCGTCGTACGGGATGGCGCTCGCCGCCCGCGCCCTGCTCGGCTGCGGTGACGCGATGACCTTCATCAGCGTGCTGCGGCTCGGCAGCCGTTGGTTCCCCGCCCGGCGCGGGCCGCTGATCGGCCAGGTCGCCGCGCTGTTCGGGATGGCGGGCAACCTCGTCTCGACCCTCTTCATCGCCCGGGCCCTGCACAGCTTCGGCTGGACGACGACCTTCGTCGGCAGTGCACTGGCGGGGGTCGTCGTGCTCGTCCCGCTCCTGCTGTTCCTGAAGGATCACCCCGAGGGCCACGAGCCGCCGCCCGCCGAGCATGCGGGCGGCGCGTACGTCCGCAAGCAGATCGCCGCCGCCTGGCGGGAACCGGGGACCCGGCTCGGGATGTGGGTGCACTTCACCACCCAGTTCCCGGCGATGGTGTTCCTGCTCCTCTGGGGGATGCCGTTCCTCGTCGAGGCGCAAGGGCTGAGCCGGGGGACGGCGGGCACGCTGCTGACCCTGGTGGTGCTCTCCAACATGGTGGTGGGGCTCGTCTACGGGCAGATCATCGCCCGCCACCACGAGGCGCGTGCCCCCATCGCGCTGGGCACGGTCGGGACCACCGCCCTCCTCTGGGCCTGCGCGATCTTCTATCCGGCCGCTCACACCCCGATGTGGCTGCTGACCGTCCTGTGCGTGGTGCTGGGCGCCTGCGGCCCCGCCTCGATGGTCGGCTTCGACTTCGCCCGGCCCGCCAACCCGCCGGAGCGCCAGGGCACAGCGTCGGGGATCGTCAACATGGGCGGGTTCATCGCCTCCATGACGACGCTGTTCGCCGTGGGGGTGCTGCTGGACGCCACGGGCGGCAACTACCGGGTCGCCTTCGCCTCGGTCTTCGTCCTGGAGGCGCTCGGCGTCGCCCAGATCCTACGGCTGCGCCGCCGGGCGGCGCTGAGGGAACGCGACCACCATGTGGTCAGCCGGGTGGAGGCCGTGCACGTACCCGCGTAGGCCTCTGCGGTACGTGGTGCTCGGCGGCGCGCCCGCCCGCTCGGGAACTCCGGGGCGGGCGCCGCCGACAGCTAAGGGGTGACGGCGAAGTGGTCCAGGATCGCCGTGGCCAGCTCCTGGTCACCCTCGGCCTTGATCCGGTCGGCCACCGCTGCCGGACGGACCCGGCCGCAGGCGAGGCGTACGTACGTCTCCCAGTCCATCGAGAGCGTCACGGCCGGGCCCAGCGACGGGGAACCGTCTATCGAGCCGCGGCCCTCCGCGTCGACCCGTACCGTCCGCAGGAACTCCACCGGGCCGTGCACATCCAGCACCACGGCCGAGTTGGCCGGCGCGCCCGCGTCCTTGGCGATCACCTTCGGCAGTGCGGCGAGCAGGACGTCCCGGGTGATGTGCGCGCCGGGGGAGTCCAGGTTGCCCGGCTGGCCGAGCGTCGCCCGCAGGTCCTGCTCGTGCACCCACACGTCGAAGGCCCGCATGTTGTAGGCCACTTCGAGGGTCTGCTCGGCGCCGAGGGGGGCACGGACCGTCGTCTCGGGGGCGCGGGACTCGTTGCGCAGCTGCCGGGCGCGGCGGATGAGGACGTACTCCAGCTCGGACGTCATCTCCGGAGCGGTGTGGTGGCGCCGGACGTCGACCTGCATCTCCATGTAGCGGGCGAAGTCGCTCTGTACGTGGTAGAGGTCGCGCGGCAGCGTATGGATGGGCCGCGGGTCGCCGAGCATCTCGCACTCCATGCCGATGACGTGCGACACGATGTCCCGCACCGACCATCCGGGGCACGGCGTGCGGCGGTTCCACTCCCCCTCCGCGAGTGGCTTGACCAGGTCGGCTATCGCTTCGATGGAGTGGGTCGCGGAGTCGGCGTAGGTCTGGAGGCTGGGATGGACGGTCACGGGACCCCTCGGCGGTTCTTCGGTGCATGGGCTGGAGAGCAGGGTGCGCCGGCGGGCGGGCCGGCACGGACGACGCTGTCGTGGGCTGCGGGCTGCGGGCTACGTGGAGGTTCAGTCGCCTAAGTTACGCTGCGATCAGGCACCCCGGCAGTGCTTTCGTGTGACGATCGTAGGCCCGTGTTGACGGCTTGAATGCCAGGACGGTGGTAGTGTGCGCGCCTCCCTCATCCAGATCGCAGTAGACCCGGACGAATCCGTCGAGGCCCGCCGCGAGCGGGCGGCCTCCCTGGTGGTCGCCCAGCACGGCTCCGACCTGGTGGTCCTGCCCGAGCTCTGGCCGGTCGGGGCGTTCGCCTACACCGTCTTCGAGCAGGAGGCCGAGCCGCTCCAGGGACCCACCCACGACGTGATGGCGAAGGCGGCCGCCGAAGCGGGCGTCTGGCTGCACGCGGGGTCCTTCGTGGAGCGCGCCGCGGACGGCACCCTCTACAACACCACGCTCGTCTTCTCGCCCGACGGTGAGCGCGCGGCGGTCTACCGCAAGATCCACCGCTTCGGCTTCGACCAGGGCGAGGCGGCGATGATGGGCGCGGGTGAGGAGCTGGTGACCGTCGCCCTGCCGCAGACCACGCTGGGCCTGTCCACCTGTTACGACCTGCGCTTCCCGGAGCAGTTCCGCGGGCTCGTCGACGCGGGCGCCGAGACCCTCGTCGTGTCGGCGGGCTGGCCCGAGCGCCGCCGCGCGCACTGGACGCTCCTCGCGCAGGCCCGGGCCGTCGAGAACCAGGCGTACGTCCTCGCCCTCAGCACGGCCGGCACCCACGCCGACGTTCCGCAGGCCGGGCACAGCATCGTCGTCGACCCCTGGGGCGAGGTGCTCGCCGAGGCCGGGGCGGACGAGGAGATCCTGACCGTGGAGTTCGACCCGGCGAAGGTGGGCGCGACGAGGGAGCAGTTCCCGGCGCTGAAGGACCGCCGGCTGGGGCTCGCGTCGCCGAGCATCTGAGCGCTCTTCGTTGTTTCACGTGAAACGCCCTGTTTCACGTGAAACAACGAACTCCCGCGCCCAGCAAAGCGATCAGCCTTCCTTCTCCTTGTCCGCCAGCACGATCGCGCACATCGCCACGGCGATCAGCAGCGCGGTGTCCGCGTCCTCCCGGACCACGTCGATGCCGTACGTGTCCCGGATCGTCAGCCAGCGCCGCGAGACCTGGGCCAGCAGCTCACCGTCGTACTCGACGGCGAACTCGCGGTCCAGGATCTTGCCGCTGACGTCCATCTCCGTACCGTCCACCAGGGTCACCCGGTAGTGGTTGCGGAGCAGCGACAGCCGCTTGCGCTTGACCTTGGCCAGCTCCTCGCCGCCGCGCTCGATGAGCATGGTGTCGCGGAGGCTGATCAACTTCTGCCGCAGCTCGACCAGCACCCGGCCGTCGGCGTCCTTGAGCTCGAAGGTGTCACGCAGCCGCATGGCCTTGCCGTCGACCAGGAAGACCTTGCGGCCCTCGGTGTCCTCGATCCAGTAGTCGTCACCGATGGCGAAAAGCCGCTCACGTACGAGAAGTCTCATGCGACACAGGTTCCCCCGGGCCCCTGCGGAATGCGCGCAGGCGGGGTCGGTGTTGACTGGTGGCATGGCATCACGTGCACGCGTCCGCGCCCCCGAACTCATCGGCAAGGGCGGCTGGCTCAATACAGGCGACCGGCAGTACACCCTCTCCGAACTGCGAGGACGCATCGTCATCCTCGATTTCTGGACGTTCTGCTGTGTGAACTGCCTGCATGTCCTGGATGAGCTGCGGGAGCTGGAGGAGAAGCACCGCGACACCGTGGTGATCATCGGGGTCCACTCGCCGAAGTTCGTCCACGAGGCCGAGCACCAGGCCGTCGTCGACGCCGTCGAGCGGTACGAGGTCCACCACCCGGTCCTCGACGACCCCGAGCTGGCCACCTGGAAGCAGTACGCCGTACGGGCCTGGCCCACGCTCGTCGTCATCGACCCCGAGGGCTATGTCGTCGCCCAGCACGCGGGCGAGGGCCACGCCCACGCCATCGAGAAGCTGGTCGAGGAGCTGGAGGCCGAGCACGGGGCCAAGGGCACGCTCCGCCGGGGCGACGGCCCGTACGTGGCGCCCGAGCCCGTCGCCACGCATCTGCGCTTCCCGGGCAAGGCGCTGCACCTGCCCGACGGCGGCTTCCTGGTCTCCGACACCACCCGCCACCGCCTGGTCGAGCTGGAGGCGGACGGCGAGACCGTACGGCGCCACTTCGGCACCGGCGAGCGCGGGCTGCACGACGGCGGCCCGGACGAGGCCCGGTTCAGCGAGCCGCAGGGGCTCGCCGTGCTCCCGGACGGCCGCATCGCCGTCGCGGACACCGTCAACCACGCGATCCGCACCCTGGACCTCACGACCGGGGTGACCAGCACCCTCGCGGGGACCGGCCGTCAGTGGTGGCAGGGGACCCCGACCAGCGGCCCGGCGCGCG
This sequence comes from Streptomyces cyaneofuscatus, assembly GCF_033109485.1. NCBI lineage: Bacteria > Bacillati > Actinomycetota > Actinomycetes > Kitasatosporales > Streptomycetaceae > Streptomyces > Streptomyces cyaneofuscatus. Next base: position 4,154,775 of record NZ_CP137002.1, read on the forward strand.
AGGTGGACCTCTCCTCGCCGTGGGACCTGGCCTGGTTCGGCGACCGGCTGTGGATCGCCATGGCGGGCGTGCACCAGCTGTGGACGTACGACCCCGAGGCCCAGGCCGTACGCGTCGCCGCCGGGACCACCAACGAGGGTCTGGTCGACGGGCCGGCCACCGAGGCCTGGTTCGCGCAGCCGTCCGGGCTCGCGGTCTCCGCCGACGGCGAGCGGCTCTGGGTCGCCGACTCCGAGACCTCCGCCCTGCGCTGGGTCGATCGGGACGAGCACGTGCACACCGCCGTCGGCACCGGCCTCTTCGACTTCGGCCACCGCGACGGGGCCGCCGCCCAGGCGCTCCTCCAGCACCCGATCGGCGTGACCGCGCTGCCCGACGGGTCCGTGGCGGTCTCGGACACGTACAACCACGCCCTGCGCCGCTACGACCCCGCCACCGACGAGGTCACCACGCTCGCGACCGACGTCCGCGAGCCCAGCGACGCCGTGCTGGTCGACGGCGACCTGGTCGTCGTCGAGTCCGCCCGCCACCGCCTCACCCGCCTCCGGCTGCCCGAGGAGGCCGTACGCGTCGCCGAGCAGGCGCACCGTACCCAGCGCGCCGCCACCGAGATCGCCCCGGGCACCCTCCGCCTCGACGTGGTCTTCCAGGCGCCGGCGGGCCAGAAGCTGGACACCCGGTACGGGCCCTCCACCCGGCTGCTGGTCTCCGCCACCCCGCCCGAGCTGCTGGCCGAGGGCTCCGGCGCGGGCACGGACCTCGGGCGCGACCTGGTCCTCGCGGACGGGGTCACCGAGGGCGTGCTGCACGTCTCCGCGATGGCGGCGTCCTGCGACGACGACCCGGCCAACGAGTACCCGGCCTGCCACGTCCACCAGCAGGACTGGGGCGTCCCCGTCCGCGTGACCGCGGAGGGAACGCCCCGGCTGCCGCTGGTGCTGGCAGGCATGGACGAGCAGGGCTGAAGCCGCGCGCCGACGGCCGGGCGGGCAAGGCCCCTCCTTGCCCGCCTCGGTCAGTGGTAGCGGGTCTGGTCGTCCTGGACGACCGTGGTGGTGGGCGGCACGACCATGCGCCGACGGCGCGCGATGCTCATGTAGACGAAGACCCCGATGAGGCCGACGAGCATCATGATCCAGCCGACCAGGTCGACATTGACGGTGTCCACCTTCCAGTCGGTCGCGAACGCCAGGATCGCGCCACCACCGATCAGGAGAATGCATCCTCCGAGCCCCATGATTCCCGCCTCCTCGACGGTCCGGTGTATCCGGATCGTGTAGGGGTCGGGTACCCGGTCGGACAACAACCATGTCCGAGAAGGTTGTTGAGCGTAGGTGTCAGTCCGTCAGGAACGCCGTGAGCGCGTTGGCCAGCAGATACGGGTCGTCGGCGCCGCACAGTTCACGCGCGCTGTGCATGGAGAGGATCGCGACCCCGATGTCCACGGTCATGATGCCGTGCCGGGCCGCGGTGATCGGGCCGATCGTCGTGCCGCAGGGCATCGAGTTGTTGGAGACGAACGTCTGCCACGGCACGCCCGCCTTCTCGCAGGCGGCGGCGAACACCGCGCGGCCGCTGCCGTCGGTGGCGTACCGCATGTTGACGTTGACCTTGAGGATCGGTCCGCCGTTGGCGACCGGGTGGTGCGTCGGGTCGTGCCGCTCGGCGTAGTTGGGGTGCACGGCGTGGCCGGTGTCGGAGGAGAGGCAGACCGTCCCGGCGAAGGCGCGGGCGCGGTCCTCGTACGTACCGCCCCGGGCGAAGACCGAGCGCTCCAGGACCGCGCCGAGGAGCGGCCCGTCGGCCCCGGTGTCGGACTGGGAGCCGTTCTCCTCGTGGTCGAAGGCAGCAAGCACGGGGATGTACGGGAGCTCCTCGTCCGGCTGTCCCGCGACGGCGGCCAGGGCGGCGGTCGCGGCGTGCACGGAGAGCAGGTTGTCCATCCGCGGCCCGGCGACCAGCTCGCGGTCGCGGCCCAGGTAGGACGGCGGCTCGATGGGGTGCGGCATGAGGTCCCAGCCGGTGACGTCCTCCGCGTCGACGCCGGCCTCCTCGGCGACGAACCGGATCAGGTCGCCCTCGGCCACCTCGCCGATCCCCCAGATCGGCTGCATGTGGCGCTGCCGGTCGAGCTTGAGGCCGTCGGTGTTGGCCGACCGGTCCAGGTGCACGGCCAGCTGGGGCACCCGCAGCAGCGCCCGGTCGATGTTGACCAGGCGGTCGGTGCCGTCCCGCAGCGAGATCCGGCCGGCCAGGCCCAGGTCCCGGTCGAGCCAGGTGTTCAGCAGCGTGCCGCCGTAGATCTCGACGGCGACCTGCCGCCAGCCGTACGACTCGGTGTCCGGCAGCGGCTTCACCCGCAGGTTCGGGGAGTCGGTGTGCGCGCCGACGATCCGGAACGGGGTGTGCGCGGACGCGCCCTCCGGCACGTACCAGGCGATGATCGCGCCGCCGCGGAGCACATACTTCCCGCCGGGGCTCGCGTCCCAGGCGGCGGTCTCCTCGACCTGACGGAATCCGGCCGCCTCCAGCCGGGCGGCCGCGTTGGCCACGGCGTGGTACGGGGACGGGCTCGCCGCCAGGAAGGACATCAGATCATCGGTGTGCGCACGGTCGAACCGGTGGCGAGAACTCATGGTCTTCACTGTATCGAGGGCCCCGAGTCCGGAATCCGGTGACCGGCTGGGTGGCTGCCCCGGGGGCTACAGCTCGTCGATCGCGGTCAGGTCGATGTCGATGTCGTACGGGGCGGAGAGCTTGAGGCGGTCGTGGTGCGGAGGCCGCTAGGGAGGTGCCGCCGTAGCCCCTGCTCCAACAGGCACATCGACAGCGTGTGGAAGGCGCGCTGCGGGCTGACGAAAACCAGGCTCCCGTCGATCAGCTAGGTATGCGGCGGGAGGTCGAGTGTGAAGAAGTCGTCCACTGTGTAGCCGTCCGGCGGAGGGACCGGCCAGCTGGAGCCGTCCGGCTGGCGGTACGGCGAGCGATCTGGCAGTTCCTCGGCGGTCAGGGTCTCCTCCATGGACCGGATTGTCGGCCCAGCGGCCCGCGTACCCAGCTGATACGACAGCGCCGCCACCCGAACGAATTCCGGATGGCGGCGCGTGTTGACGAAACAGGCGAGCGATTCCTTAGAACGCGGCCTCGTCCAGCTCCATCAGGGAGTTGTCGACGTTCTCGGCGAGCGCGCGCTCGGCGGAGACGCCCGGCAGGATGTTCGCGGCGAAGAACTTCGCGGCGGCGATCTTGCCCTGGTAGAAGGCCACGTCCTTGGCGGAGGCGGTCGGCAGCTTCTCGGCGGCCACGGTCGCGCCCTTGAGGAGCAGGTAGCCGACGACGACATCGCCGGAGGCCATCAGGAGGCGGGTGGTGTTGAGGCCCACCTTGTAGATGTTCTTGACGTCCTCGCCGGTGGCGGTGAGGTCGGTGATCATCGTGCCGACGATCGCCTCCAGGTCCACGGCCGCCTTGGCGAGCGAGTCCAGCGCGGGGGCCAGCTCCTCGTTGCCCTGGGCGCCCGCGAGGAACTTCTTGATCTCCTCGGAGAGCGTGTTGAGCGCGACGCCCTGGTCGCGGACGATCTTCCGGAAGAAGAAGTCCTGGCCCTGGATCGCCGTCGTGCCCTCGTAGAGGGTGTCGATCTTGGCGTCCCGGATGTACTGCTCGACCGGGTACTCCTGGAGGTAACCGGAGCCGCCGAACGTCTGGAGCGACTGCGCCAGCTGCTCGTAGGACTTCTCGGAGCCGTAGCCCTTCACGATCGGCAGCAGCAGGTCGTTGAGGCCGTTCAGCGCCTTGGCGTCCTCGCCCGCGGCCTCCTTCTCCTGGATCGCGTCCTGGACGGTGGCCGTGTACAGCACGAGGGAGCGCATGCCCTCGGCGTACGCCTTCTGCGTCATGAGCGAGCGGCGCACGTCGGGGTGGTGCGTGATGGTGACCTTGGGCGCCGTCTTGTCCATGAACTGCGACAGGTCCGTGCCCTGGACGCGCTCCTTGGCGTACTCCAGCGCGTTCAGGTAGCCCGTGGAGAGGGTGGCGATGGCCTTCGTACCGACCATCATGCGGGCGAACTCGATGATGCGGAACATCTGGCGGATGCCGTCGTGCTTGTCGCCGATGAGCCAGCCCTTGGCCGGGTGGCGGTCGCCGAAGGTCATCTCGCAGGTGTTGGAGGCCTTGAGGCCCATCTTGTGCTCGACGTTCGTCGCGTACGCGCCGTTGCGCTCGCCCAGCTCACCGGTGGTCCAGTCGAAGTGGTACTTCGGGACCAGGAAGAGCGAGAGGCCCTTGGTGCCGGGGCCGGCGCCCTCGGGGCGCGCCAGCACGTAGTGGAGGATGTTCTCGGACATGTCGTGCTCGCCCGAGGTGATGAAGCGCTTCACACCCTCGATGTGCCAGGAGCCGTCCTCCTGCTGCACGGCCTTCGTCCGGCCGGCGCCGACGTCGGAGCCGGCGTCCGGCTCGGTCAGCACCATCGTCGAGCCCCACTGCTTCTCGACGGCGATCTCCGCGACCTTCTTCTGCTCCTCGGTGCCCTCCTCGAAGAGGATGCCCGCGAAGGCGGGACCGGAGGAGTACATCCACACGGCCGGGTTCGCGCCGAGCAGCAGCTCCGCGTAGCCCCAGATCAGGGAGCGCGGGGAGGTGGTGCCGCCGATCTCCTCGGGCAGGCCCAGGCGCCAGTACTCCGAGTCCATGAAGGACTGGTACGACTTCTTGAAGCTCTCCGGGACCGGCGCGGTGTTGGTCTCCGGGTCGAAGACCGGCGGGTTGCGGTCGGCGTCGGCGAAGGAGTCGGCGAGCTCGTTCTCCGCGAGGCGGGCGATCTCCTCCAGGATGCTCTTCGCGGTGTCGACGTCCATTTCCGCGAACGGACCGGTGCCGTACAGCTTGTCGCGCCCGAGGACCTCGAAGAGGTTGAACTCGATGTCGCGGAGATTCGACTTGTAGTGCCCCATGGGAAGGCTCCGTAATCAATAGCAGTGGCGCACAGCGCCCCGGGGAGTGATGCGGGTCGGGCGACAGGCAGGCGGCGGTACAGCGTTCGGTACAGACAGACGCGGGTGTATCAGCTGACCTCTACGATGATGCTACCCGTCAGTAATAAGGCGCAACCCCTCAAGCCGTAGATGTGTCCGATTACTCTTTGCAGCATGTACGGCTACGACCAGAACCCTGGTGCTCAGCAGCAGATGGGTCAGATGGGCCAGATGGGGCAGATGGGTGGCGGCTACGGCGAGCAGCCGCTCTATCCCGAGCCCTCCCCGCCCTCCCTGGCCGACGCGGTACGGGCCTTCACCACCGGCTCCCTCTCCGCCGAGGACTTCCAGCAGATCTTCGCCACGTCGAAGGTCTACTGCCCGCGCGGTGACAACCCCGGTTTCCTGGCGCTGCACAACACGCAGCAGCCGGTGATCCCGATGTTCACCACGCTCAAGGAGCTGCGGCTCTACGCGGGCAAGGAGTCCAAGTACTTCGTGATCACCGGCGCCGAGGTGATCGACCTGCTCCCGACCGGATACGGCTTCGTCCTGGACATGGAGGGCGATCACCGGATGGTCTTCGACGCCAAGGCGGTCGAGCAGATGGTCGACTTCGCGATGCGGCGGATGTACGGGTAGGGGTTCCGGGGCCGTGGGTCGCTGACCTGCGGGTTCATCGTTCGGATCAGGGTCCGCGCCAGGAGTGGCGCGGACCCTTTGCGCTGCGGGGGGCGAGCCGGGGGGCGGGCCGGGAATGCCGCACGCCTTGCAGGATGTTCACCATTCAACTAAATTCATTGCAGAAGACTCGCCCGGAGGTGGCTCCCATGCCCGCAGTGACCGTCGACAACCCGCTGACCCTGCCCAAGGTGGCCGCTTCGGGTGACGCCGTGGCCCGCCCCGTGCTCGCCGTCACCACGGCGCCGAGCGGATTCGAGGGCGAGGGCTTCCCCGTCCGCCGCGCGTTCGCGGGGATCAACTACCAGCACCTCGACCCGTTCATCATGATGGACCAGATGGGTGAGGTGGAGTACGCCGCAGGCGAGCCGAAGGGCACGCCCTGGCACCCGCACCGCGGCTTCGAGACGGTCACCTACCTGATCGACGGCACCTTCATCCACCAGGACTCCAACGGTGGCGGCGGCACCATAGAGAACGGCGACACCCAGTGGATGACCGCCGGATCGGGGCTGCTGCACATCGAGGCGCCGCCCGAGTCGCTCGTGCTGTCCGGCGGGCTCTTCCACGGCCTCCAGCTCTGGGTGAACCTCCCCAAGGCCGACAAGATGATGAACCCGCGCTACCAGGACATCCGCGGCGGCGAGGTGCAGCTCCTCACCACCCCGGACGGCGGTGCGCTGCTCCGGGTCATCGCCGGTGAGCTCGACGGCCACCAGGGCCCCGGCATCACCCACACCCCGATCACGATGATCCACGCCACCGTCCGGCCCGGCGCCGAGGTGACCCTGCCCTGGCGCGAGGACTTCAACGGGCTCGCGTACGTCCTGGCTGGGCGCGGCTCGGTCGGCGAGGAGCGCCGGCCCATCCGCCTCGGGCAGACCGCGGTGTTCGGCAGCGGCTCCTCGCTGACCGTCCGCGCGGACGAGAAGCAGGACGGGAACACCCCGGACCTGGAGATCGTCCTCCTCGGCGGCCGGCCGATCCGGGAGCCGATGGCGCACTACGGGCCGTTCGTGATGAACAGTCAGGCCGAGCTGAAGCAGGCCTTCGAGGACTTCCAGGCCGGCCGCCTCGGCACGGTCCCGGCGGTCCACGGCATGTGACATCGCGGCGTACGGCCCGCCCGGCGTCCTTCATGACGCTCCGTCACCCGTACGGTGGCGGCGGGCGGGCCCGGCCCCGTACACCGTGATCGGGTGGGAGGGTGCCTGCTTCCAAGCCCCTCCTGCCCGACGGCGCCCGGCGTGCGGCCGCCTGGTGCGGTGTCGTCCTGCTGGTCGCGGGGGTGGCCGCCGTCGCGATCTGGCTGGTCGTCGCGCTCAAGACCGCCGTCACACCGGTGCTGCTCGCCCTCCTCGGCACCGCGCTGCTCGGCCCCGTGCACCGCTGGCTCATCGCCCGCCGGCTCAACCGGTCGCTGGCCGCCGGGCTGACCTGCGCGGCGCTCGTCGCGGTGGTGGGCGGCGCCGGGTACATCGTGGTCACCGCCCTCGTCGACTCCGGCGACCAGATCGTCCGCTCCCTGAAGGACGCCGGGCAGTGGGTCGTCGACCACCTCGACATCGGCGGCAACACCGACGTCGACAGCCTCGCCGAGAACGCCAGGAACCTGGTCGAGAAGTTCGGCGCGAGCGCCGCGGGGGGCCTGCTCAGCGGGATCAGCCTGGTCGGCACGCTGGTGGCGACCAGCGTGCTGGCGCTGCTGCTGACCTTCTTCTTCCTGCGCGACTCCGACCGGGCGGTGGACCTCGCGCACGCGGTGGCCCCGCGCGGGACCGGTGACCTGGTGGAGGCGATGGGGCGCCGGGCGTTCGAGGCCGTCGAGGGCTTCATGCGCGGCACCACGTTCATCGCGCTGATCGACGCCGTGTGCATCACGGTGGGCCTGCTGATCCTGGATGTGCCGGGGGCGGTGGGGCTGGGCGCGCTGGTCTTCGTCGGCGCCTACATCCCGTACCTCGGCGCCTTCCTCTCCGGCGCCGTCGCCGTACTGGTCGCGCTGGCCGACCGGGGGTTCGTGATCGCGCTGTGGGCGCTGGGGGTGGTGCTCGCGGTCCAGGTGCTGGAGGGCCATGTGCTCCAGCCGATGATCCAGAGCCGTACGGTGCAGATGCACCCCGCGATGATCATGATCGCGCTGACGGCGGGAGCGAGCGTGGCCGGCCTGATGGGCATGCTGCTGGCGGTCCCGATGTGCGCGGCGGCATTCGGAGTCCTGGGCGAACTACGCCGCCGCCACTCCAGCCCGGACAACCCCAGCCCGTCCGGCGGTGACCATCCCAGCCCGTCCGGCGTTTGAGGACGGAACCCTCACGAGGGAGACCCCGCACGTTTGGAGCCCCGCACCACGACGGGCTAGGCCTCCGCCCCACCCCCCTCGTACAGCTCGAACCAGATCGACTTCCCCTCCCCCCGCGGATCCACCCCCCACGCATCCGCCAGCATCTCCATCAGCACCAGCCCCCGCCCGCTGGACGCCATCTCCCCCGGCCTCCGCTTGTGCGGCAGCTCGTCGCTCGCGTCGGCCACCTCCACCCGCAGCCGCCGCTCCCCCCGCTCCCCGGAGACCTCCGCCGCCATCAGCGCGTCGCCGTCCGTATGGACCAGCACGTTGGTGGCCATCTCCGAGACCATCAGGACCGCCGAGTCGACCTGCTCCGGGTCCTTCCAGTCGTGCAGCAGCTCCCGTACGAGCTGGCGGCCCACCGAGATCCGCTCGGGCTCGGCCTGCGCGATGGTCAGCACGCTGCGGCGCATCGGCGTCTGAGGCACCCGCGCCCTCTCCCGCCGCAGCACCAGCACCGCGATGTCGTCCTCGCGGCGGTCCGCGAGCGGCCCGGTCGTGTAGTGCGAGGTCGGCCCGTGCACGGCCTGGACCAGGGCGTCGGCCATCTCCTCCAGGTCCTCGGTGGGCTCCTCCAGGACCGGGCGCAGCCGGGTCCAGCCGGTGGCCATGTCGTGGCCGCCGGTCTCGATGAGGCCGTCCGTGCAGAACATGATCGTTTCACCGGGTTCCAGGACGACCCGGGTCGTCGGGTAGTCGGAGTCCGTCTCGATGCCCAGCGGCAGCCCGCCCGCCGTCTGGCGGATCACCGCGGTGCCGTCGGCGCTCACCACCACCGGGTCGGGGTGGCCCGCGCGGGCGATGTCCAGGGTCCCGGTCTCCGGGGCCACCTCCGCGTACAGGCAGGTCGCGAAGCGCGGCGCCGAGGGCTCGTCGTCGCCCGCCACACCCTCGTACGCGTCGGTCAGCCCGGCGAGGAAGCGCGAGGCCCGGGCGAGCACCGCGTCCGGGCGGTGCCCCTCGGACGCGTACGCGCGCAGGGCGATGCGGAGCTGGCCCATGAGCCCGGCGGCCCGTACGTCATGGCCCTGGACGTCGCCGATGACCAGGGCGATCCGGCCGTTGGGCAGCGGGATCATGTCGTACCAGTCGCCGCCCACCTGGAGCCCGCCGCCGGTCGGCACGTACCGCGCCGCCACCGTCATGCCCGGGATGTCCGGCCCCAGCGTCGGCATCATCGACCGCTGGAGTCCGAGCGAGAGCTCCCGCTCCGTCTCCGCGACTCCGGCCCGGGCCAGCGCCTGGGCGAGCATCCGGGCGACCGTGGAGAGCACCGCGCGCTCGTCGGGCGAGAACCCCACCGGGTGCTGGAACCCGGCCATCCACGCGCCCATCGTGCGGCCGGAGGAGACCAGCGGGAGGTACGCCCAGGACTGCCGGCCGAAGCGCCGGGCCAACGGCCAGGTGGCGGGGTAGCGGCGGCGGTACTCCTCGGGGGAGGGGAGGTAGATCGCGCGGCCGGTGCGGACGACCTCGGCGGCCGGGTAGTCGGTGTCCAGCGGCATGTCGGTGAACGGGTCCTCCTCGCCCGGGCTCTGCCCGTGGTGGCCGATGATCGTCAGCCGCTCCCCGACCGAGCCGAAGACCGCGAGCCCGTCCGGCGAGAACCCGGGCATGGAGAGGGACGCGGCGACCCGCAGCACCTCCTCCGTGGACCGGGCCTCCGCCAGCGCCCGCCCGGCGTCCAGCAGGAAGGCCTCCCGTGACCTGCGCCAGTCGCCGGTGATCGGCGTGTGGGCGGCGTCCGTGGAGCCCAACTGCGGCTCGGCCACCTCCTGGAGGGTGCCGATGAGCACGTAGTTCTCCCGGTCCCCCGCCGCCGCGACGACCGGCTTGGAGCGGCTGCGTACGGTACGCAGCACCTTCCCCCGCTCGTCCACGATCCGCAGCCGGGCCTCGGCCAGGGTGCCCTCGGCGACGGCCAGGTTCACCACCCCGTAGATCTCGTTCCAGTCGACCGGGTGGAAACGGGAGCGCACCGCTGCCTCCCGGTAGCTGCCGGGCTCGGCGGGCAGCCCGAGCAGCCGGGCCGCCTCCGCGTCGAGCGTGACCGTGCCGGCGGCGTTGTCCCAGCGCCACAGGCCGGTCGCGATCGCGGCCAGGACTTCCTCGGTGCGCATTGCCCCACTTTAGGAAGATGTGCTCTCCGTACGCCACCGAGGGGCGGCCGAGTGCGGGCCCGGGCCCGGAGCGGGCGGGAAAGGGAAATGAAGAGGCCCGGCGCCGGGCGGTAGCCTGGGGAGGCTCAATCCACCCCCAATTGCGAAGACTGGATGAACGACGATGCATCGGTACAGGTCCCACACCTGCGGCGAGCTCCGCGCCTCTGACGTCGGCACCGACGTCCGGCTGAGCGGCTGGCTGCACAATCGCCGAGACCTGGGTGGCATCCTCTTCATCGATCTGCGCGACCACTACGGTCTGGTGCAGCTCGTCGCCCGTCCCGGCACGCCCGGCAACGAGGCCCTGGCGAAGCTGACCAAGGAGACCGTCGTCCGGATCGACGGCAAGGTCTCCGCGCGCGGCGCCGAGAACGTCAACCCGGAGCTGCCGACGGGTGAGATCGAGATCGAGGTCACCGAGGTCGAGGTGCTCGGCGAGGCCGGCCCGCTGCCCTTCACGATCAACACCGAGGACGGCGTCAACGAGGAGCGGCGCCTGGAGTACCGCTTCCTCGACCTGCGCCGCGAGCGCATGCACCGCAACATCCTGCTGCGTTCGGCCGTGATCGCCTCCATCCGCTCCAAGATGGTGGCCCTCGGCTTCAACGAGATGGCGACCCCGATCCTCACCGCGACCTCCCCCGAGGGCGCCCGTGACTTCGTCGTCCCGTCCCGGCTGAACCCCGGCAAGTTCTACGCGCTGCCGCAGGCCCCGCAGCAGTTCAAGCAGCTGCTGATGATCTCGGGCTTCGACCGCTACTTCCAGATCGCGCCCTGCTTCCGCGACGAGGACGCCCGCGCGGACCGCTCGCCGGGCGAGTTCTACCAGCTCGACGTCGAGATGTCGTTCGTCGAGCAGGAGGACGTCTTCCAGCCGATCGAGAAGCTGATGACCGAGCTCTTCACCGAGTTCGGCAACGGCCGCGAGGTCACCTCGCCGTTCCCGCGCATCCCGTTCCGCGAGTCGATGCTGAAGTACGGCAACGACAAGCCGGACCTGCGGGCCAAGCTGGAGCTCGTCGACATCTCGGACGTCTTCGCCGACTCCGGGTTCAAGGCGTTCGCCGGCAAGCACGTCCGCGCACTGCCCGTCCCGGACACCGCGGGCCAGTCCCGCAAGTTCTTCGACGGCCTCGGTGAGTACGCCGTCGAGCACGGCGCCAAGGGCCTGGCCTGGGTGCGCGTGGGCGAGGACGGCACGCTGGCCGGTCCGATCGCCAAGTTCCTCACCGAGACCGACGTCAAGACGCTCACCGAGCGCCTCTCGCTGGTCCCGGGCCACGCCGTCTTCTTCGGCGCGGGCGAGTTCGACGAGGTCTCCAAGATCATGTCGGTCGTCCGGGTCGAGGCCGCCAAGCGCGCCGGCCACTTCGAGGAGGGCGTCTTCCGGTTCTGCTGGATCGTCGACTTCCCGATGTACGAGAAGGACGAGGAGACCGGCAAGATCGACTTCTCGCACAACCCCTTCTCGATGCCCCAGGGCGGCCTGGCCGACCTGGAGGAGAAGGACCCGCTGGACATCCTGGCCTGGCAGTACGACATCGTCTGCAACGGCATCGAGCTGTCCTCGGGCGCCATCCGTAACCACGAGCCCGAGCTGATGCTCAAGGCCTTCGAGATCGCCGGTTACGACCGCGAGACCGTCGAGCACGAGTTCGCGGGCATGCTGCGCGCGTTCCGCCTCGGCGCCCCGCCGCACGGTGGCATCGCCCCGGGCGTCGACCGCATCGTGATGCTGCTGGCGGACGAGCCCAACATCCGCGAGACGATCGCCTTCCCGCTCAACGGCAACGCCCAGGACCTGATGATGGGCGCCCCGACCGAGCTGGACGAGTCCCGGCTGCGCGAGCTGAACATCCAGCTGCGGAAGCCGGTCGCCGCGAAGGGCGCGGGCGCGTCGGAGAAGTCCGCTCAGGAGAAGCCCTCCGCCACGTAGTCCGTACGGTCCGCTCTGCGGATGTTTCACGTGAAACAGCCCCCGATCACCTGATCGGGGGCTGTTTCGTTGCGGGAGCGCGCGAGCCGGTGACCGGCGGGCGACGCGGTACAGCCGGATGGCCCCGGTTCGGATTCGACGGCGCCGGGTGCGGCAAAGACTGGCACCGAGACACCCCTCTCGCGCCGCGTGCCGCCCCGCCACGCCGTCCGCCGTCACCCGAGGAGCCCGCCACCGTGTCCGTCCCGCTCCGCCCGCCCGCCCTGCTCGCCGCACCGCTCCTCGTCCTGGCCCTGCTGCTCACCGGCTGCGCCTCCTCCGGCCCCGTGAAGGCCCCCGTAGGGGCCCCGGGGCAGGGCGCCGCGGGCCCGGAGTCCGACGCCGCCTCCGTACTCCGCTCATCGCCCTCCGCCGAGGCGGTGCCGAGCCCCGCGGAGATCCCGGGCCTCGGGCCGCAGACGCGGGCGGAGATCCCCGAGGACGCCCGGCAGGCGTTCGTCGTCACCGGGGAGGACGAGGACGCCAACCGGTCCAGCGCGGTGCTCTACAGCCGCGAGGACCCCGCGGAGGGATGGGTCGCCGTCGCCGGTCCGTGGGACGCCCACAACGGCATGGAGGGCTGGACCGACCACCACGTGGCGGGTGACCTGAGGTCCCCCAAGGGCGTCTACTCCCTCACCGACGCGGGCGGCCGCCTCCCCGACCCGGGTGCGCTGCTCCCGTACGACGAGCACCCCCGGTTCGCGGTGGACGGCGAGGGGTTCTACGGGGAGCCGCTGGAGGGCTCCTTCGACTACGTCGTAGCGATCAACTACAACCGCACGGAGGGCGTCACCCCCCTGGACCGTACCCGCCCCCTCGGCCTCGAACGCGGCGGCGGCATCTGGATCCACGTCGACCACGGCGGCCCCACTCAGGGCTGCGTCTCCATCCCGGAGGAGCGCATGGAGGACCTCCTGCGCACCCTGGACCCGGAGATGGACCCGGTGATCGTGATGGGGGACGCGGAATCGCTGGGGCGGTGAGCGCCTGTCCGTACGCTGAGGACGTTCCCCGGTGCACGTGACCCGGTGTGCCCCAGCGAGGAGGGGACCGTCGTGAGCAAGGGCAGGGACCGCGTCCTGACGCAGGACGTCTTCGAGGAACTGGCCCGTTACGCACTGCGGATCGAGGAGGCGCCACGGCTGGAGTTCGTGTACGGGAAGCTGGGCGTCAAGGCGCCGGCGGACGGGAATCTCGGACGGATCATCGCCTGGTTGACGCGCCTCTGCACGCAGGCGGACCCGGATCGATGGCTCTACGCCAACCAAGGGCTGCGGATCGAGGCCGACCGTGAGGGCAACGCCCGACCCGATGGCAGCTTCGCCCGCAGCGGCGCCTTCGCAGGCCAAGGCGAATGGGCCAGCCCCGATGACGTCCTCATGGTCGTCGAGGTCACCTCGTACGACGAGGACACCGACCGCCGCGACCGCGTCGAGAAGCCGCGGGCGTACGCCGAGACCGGTATCCCCGTCTACCTGCTGATCGACCGGGACAGCTGCGAGGTGAAGGTCCACTCGCAGCCCGACGGCGTGCGCTACGAGCAGGTCGTGACGGTGCCGTACGGCAAGACCGTCACCCTCCCCGACCCGGTCGGGATCGAGCTGGACCCCGAGCCGCTCAAGACTGGACGCGCTGACCTGACGTCGTATGCGAGGAGCCCGGGACCGTTGTTCGTGGTCCTGGGCTCCTCACGTACGTACGTCTGCGGTTACGCCGGCTTCTCCTCCAGGCGGGGGAACAGCACCGCGCCCTTCGTCACCGTCGCGCCCGCGGGCAGGGTGCCCCACGTGCCCGCGTCCTGGACCTTCTGGTCGGCCAGCGCACCCAGGGACTCCTCGGCGCCGAGGGACTCCCACAGGCTCTGCGAGGTCTCCGGCATCACGGCGTTCAGCAGGACCGCGACCCCGCGCAGCGCCTCGGCGGCCGTGTAGAGGATGGTCGCCAGGCGGGCCTGGCCCTCGGGGGTGGTGTCCTTGGCCACCTTCCACGGCTCCTGCTCCGTGATGTAGCCGTTGACCTGCTTCACGAAGTCGAAGATCGCCAGGATGCCGGACTGGAAGTCCAGCTCCTCGCCGATCTTCTGGTCCGCCGTGGCGACGGCCTTCGCCAGGCCCTCCTGCACGGCCCGCTCGGCGTCACCGGCGGCCGTGGCCTCCGGCAGCGCGCCGCCGAAGTACTTGCCGACCATGGCCGCCACGCGCGAGGCGAGGTTGCCGTAGTCGTTGGCCAGCTCGGAGGTGTAGCGGGCGGTGAAGTCCTCCCAGGAGAACGACCCGTCGCTGCCGTAGGCGATGGCCCGCAGGAAGTACCAGCGGTACGCGTCCACGCCGAAGTGCGAGGTCAGGTCCTGCGGCTTGATGCCGGTCAGGTTCGACTTGGACATCTTCTCGCCGCCGACCATCAGCCAGCCGTTGGCGACGACCTTGCCGGGGAGCGGGAGGCCCTGCGCCATCAGCATCGCGGGCCAGATCACCGTGTGGAAGCGGAGGATGTCCTTGCCGATCAGGTGCACGTCCGCCGGGAACGTACCGTCGAACTTCTCCTGGTTGGCGCCGTAGCCCACGGCCGTCGCGTAGTTCAGGAGCGCGTCGATCCAGACGTAGATGACGTGCTTGTCGTCCCACGGGACCGGGACGCCCCAGTCGAACGTGGAGCGCGAGATCGACAGGTCCTGGAGGCCCTGCTCGACGAAGTTCACGATCTCGTTGCGGGCCGACTCGGGCTGGATGAAGCCCGGGTTCGCCGCGTAGAACTCCAGCAGCTTCGGGCCGTACTCGCTCAGCTTGAAGAAGTAGTTCTCCTCCTTGAGGAGCTCCACCGGCTTCTTGTGGATCGGGCAGAGCTTCTGACCGGCGAACTCGCCCTCGCCGTCGAGCAGATCACCGGGGAGCTTGTACTCCTCGCAGCCCACGCAGTACGGGCCTTCGTACCCGCCCTTGTAGATCTCGCCCTTGTCGTACAGGTCCTGCACGAACTCCTGCACACGGTCGGTGTGCCGCTTCTCCGTCGTCCGGATGAAGTCGTCGTTCGCGATGTTCAGATGCTCCCAGAGGGGCTTCCACGCCTCTTCCACGAGCTTGTCGCACCAAGCCTGCGGAGTGACGTTGTTCGCCTCGGCCGTGCGCATGATCTTCTGACCGTGCTCGTCCGTGCCGGTGAGGTACCACACCTTCTCGCCGCGCTGGCGGTGCCAGCGCGTGAGCACGTCGCCTGCGACGGTCGTGTAGGCGTGGCCCAGGTGAGGAGCGTCGTTGACGTAGTAGATGGGGGTCGAGACGTAGTACGCCGTCGCCCCCTGCTTCTCGGATCCAGTGGCCGCCATGGTCGAAATCCTAACGGTCCGTTGAAGATCCACTCACATCGATAAACGGCGGCTGCGCGCGTAGGCGGAGTGCCGCCCTCCGGTGGAGAGCTTTGCGAAACATCCCTTCCCGTAATGGTTCCCCCAGGAAAGTCGCATCCTGGGAGGGAGCGGACAAGCGTGCACGAGGCAGGGGACATCACCATGCGGGTACTGGTCGCCGAGGACGAGGAGATCCTCGCGGAACTGGTCGCGACCGGGCTGCGCCGGGCCGGCTTCGCGGTCGACACCGTCTACAGCGGGGACGCGGCCCTCGCCTACCTCGGGCTGCACGACTACGACGTCGTCGTCCTCGACCGCGACCTCCCGCGCGTCCACGGCGACGACGTGGCTCGCCGCCTGGTCGCCTCCGGTTCCCGCACCCGGATCCTGATGCTGACCGCCTCCGGCTCCATGGAGGACCGGGTCGCCGGGCTCGATCTGGGCGCCGACGATTACGTCAGCAAACCGTTCGAGTTCCCCGAGCTGGTCTCCCGGGTCCGCGCCCTGCGCCGCCGCAGCGCCAGACCCGTACCGCCCCAGCTGGAACGCCACGGCATCCGGCTCGACACCGTACGGCGCTCCGCGCTCCGCGACGGCCGGGAGCTGGATCTGTCGCCCAAGGAGTTCACCGTGCTGCAACTGCTCCTGGAGGCGGACGGCGGGACGGTCAGCGCGGAGGAGCTGCTGGAGCGGGCCTGGGACGCCAACGCCGATCCGTTCACCGGAGCCGTACGCGTCTGCATGAGCAAACTCCGCGCCAAGCTCGGTGAGCCCGCCCTGATCCGCACCGTTCAGGGCGTCGGGTACGCCCTGTGAAGGGCCGGGTCCGGTTCCGGTTGCGGTCGCGGTTGCGGCGGCTGGTGGAGGCGTCGACGCTGCCGCACTCGACGATCAGGACGCGCATTGCCCTCGTG
This sequence comes from Streptomyces cyaneofuscatus, assembly GCF_033109485.1. Taxonomy (NCBI): domain Bacteria; kingdom Bacillati; phylum Actinomycetota; class Actinomycetes; order Kitasatosporales; family Streptomycetaceae; genus Streptomyces; species Streptomyces cyaneofuscatus. Next base: position 4,171,179 of record NZ_CP137002.1, read on the forward strand.
TACGGAGGGGTCTTCCTCGTCCTCGGCACGGCCCTGCTCGCCACCGTCAATGTGGCCTCCCGTGCCGGTACGGACTCCGAGGCGCGGGCCATCGCCTCCTCCGTCACCGTCGTTCCGCCCGGGTACACCGTCAACGGTCCGTTCATCGCCCGCAGCTCGGTCGGTGCTCCTACGGCCTACGAACTGACCGACCACGTCAGCGACGCGGCGAGCAAGCAGCACATGTACTGGTCCGTCGCCGCACTCCTCGTGATGACGGCGGGCGCGGTCGGCGTGGGCTGGTGGATCGCGGGCCGGGTGCTGCGGCCCGTGCACGCGATGACGGCCAAGGCCCGCCGGCTCTCGGAGCGGACGCTGCACGAGCGGATCGCCTCCAGCGGCCCTGACGACGAGCTGAAGGAGCTGGGCGAGACGCTGGACGCGCTGCTGGCCCGGCTGGAGAAGGCGTTCGACAGCCAGCGCCGGTTCATCGCGAACGCCTCGCACGAGCTGCGGACCCCGCTCGCCACCCAGCGCGCGGCGATCCAGGTGGGGCTGGACGACCCCACCCCCGAGGACCTCGTCCGTACCCGGCAGACGCTGCTGGACACCAACCGGCGCAGCGAGCGACTCATAGAGGGGTTGCTCGTGCTGGCCCGCAGCGAACGGGGGCTGGCCGCCGACGAGCGTGAGGACATCCGGTTCGACCGGGTGGTGGCGGAGGAGACGGCCCGGCGGCCTGGAGCGGACGGCCGTCCTCCGGTGAGCGTCGAGGTGGCGGCCTGTCCGGTGCGCGGCAACCGGCTGCTGCTCTCCCAGCTGGTGTCCAACCTGCTCGCCAACGCGGTCACGTACAACGTGCCGGGCGGCTCGGTGGACGTCTCGCTGACCTGTGACGGCGCCCTGGTGGTGCGTAACACCGGCCCGGTGGTCTCCGAGGCCGACATCGCGGGGTTCTTCGAGCCGTTCCGGCGGGGCGAGGGGCGCGACCGGATGGGCCCGGGATCGGGTCTCGGGCTGTCCATCGTGCGGTCCATCGCGGTGGCCCACGGCGGTACGGTCACGGCGGTACCGGGCCCGGGGGGCGGCGGTCTCGCCGTGACCGTACGGCTGCCGGTCGATCAGCCCGTCGCTCAGCCTTCGGAGCGCTCCTCGCGCGCCGCGATCCAGGCCGGGAGCCCGGCCAGGATCGCGCGGTAGAGCTCGGCGTCCGCGACCTCGCGCGGGGCCGGGCCGGCGTGGAAGAAGGCGGCGTTGGGGGCGTCCAGCTTCCGCAGGAAGTCGAAGCCCTTCCCGTCCTGCTCGCCGAACGCGACGAACTGGAAGAACAGCGGCAGCCGCGCCGCGTCCGCCAGCGCCTGGCGGGCGAGCTGCTTGGCGTCCGGCGGGCCGTCCGTCTGGAAGATCACCAGAGCCGGCCCGGCGTCCTGCGCCTTCTCGTGGTGCGCCACGATCTCCTCGACCGCGCGGTGGTAGTTCGTCCGGCCCAGGCGGCCGAGGCCCGCGTTCAGCTCGTCGACGCGGCCCTCGTGGGCGGCCAGCTCGATCGTGCCGGTGCCGTCGATGTCGGTCGAGAAGAAGACGACGGGCACGGTGGCGTCGGCGTCCAGGTGGGCGGCGAGGGCCACGGCGCGGTCGCCCAGGTGCTGGGCGCTGCCGTCCTTGTAGAACGGCCGCATGGAGCCCGAGCGGTCGAGCACCAGGTAGACGCGGGCGCGGAGGCCGGTCAGCCCGTGCGCCTTGAGCGCCGCCTGCGCCGCCTTGTACGGGGCGACGAGCTGGGGCGCGCGCTGGGTGACCCGGGCGAGGGGGGTGGCGGGCTTGGCTGCGGGGGAGGCCTTGGGGGGCGCGGGGGCGGCGGGGACGGCCGCTGCCGGTTCGGGGGTCGCCTCGGTGGTGGCGGCGGCCTCGTTGACCTCGGTGGGGGCTGCGGCCTTCGGGGCGGCTTCGGCTTCCGGTGCGGGGGCTGCTTCCGCTTCCGGCTTGGCCTCCGGCTCGGCTTCCGGCTTCGGGCCTGCCTGGGCTTCCGGCTCGGCGGCCGGCTCCGGGTCGAGGTCGAAGTCGATCGTGATGGGGGCCGCGACCGGCTCCACGACCGGGGCCGGTGCGGGCTCCTCGGCCTTGACGGGCTCGTCCGCCTCGACGGGCTCCTCGGCCTTCACCGGCTCCGCGGCGGGCTCCTCCACCGTGACCGGCTCGACCACGGGCTCCGGGACGGCCTCAGCGACGGTCTCCGCCTTCGGCTCCGCGACCGGCTCGGTCACGGCCTCCGCCTTCGGCTCGACGTCCGGTTCGGCGGCGGGCTCGGCGACCGGCTCGGCCACGCTCTCCGCGACGGGCTCAGCCACGGGCTCCGCGACCGGCTCCACGACGGGCTCGACGACCGGCTCCGCCTTCCGCTCCGCGACCGGCTCCGCGTCCGGTCCCGAGCCCTGTGCGGGCACGGTCGGCGTGGGAGAGGGCGTCGGGGAGGTGGCCGCCTTGTCGAAGGCCGCGGCCACCAGGTCCGCGGCACCGGCGTCACCGTCGGTGGTCTCCGCGACCGGCGAAGCCGGGGCCGGGATCGACGGCTTCGGCTCCGACGGCTTCGGCTCGGACGCCTTCGTCTCCGACGTGGACCCGGCCGACGAAGTGGTCTCCGGCTCCGGCTCCGTGGACTGAGTGCGCTCGGCCTGGGGCGGGACGGTGGCCGTGGTCGGCTCGTCCTGCTCCGTGCGGCCGAACACCTTACGCAGCAAGCTCCGAATGCCCATGAGCGAGGCCTTTCGCATGAGTTGGGTGCGGGGAATGTCCGACCTGGGCGATTTCATCCCTGGCCAGGACGGATACGTAAGGTTAGCGGCCGGATCCGGCCGTTCGCCGGTCCGGCCCACCCCTGCGCCAACCGAGCCGAAACCGATCCCCGACCGAGTCCGGCGCGGTGTCCGCGTACCGCTTCAAAGGAACAGCGGTGGCCCGGACTTCACCCCCCGTTCACCGGGAGTCCCTCGGACCGCGTGTGGGCGCACCTACCGTCACGCACGACACACCGACGGAGGGAATCCACGTGCGTAATCTGCTGCCGCTCATCAGCTCCCACCCGGGCGGGCGTTCCGCGCTGACCTGCCGCTTCCGCTGCGGGGACGCCTGCTTCCAGGAGATCCCCAACACCAGCGACAACGAGTACGCCGGCGACATCATCGCCCGTGCCGTCTCGCGTCGCTCGATGATGCGCGCAGCCGCCGTCGTGACGGTCGCCGCCGCAGCCGGAACGGCGGCGCTGACCGGCCCGAACGCCCCGCAGGCGGAGGCCGCCGCGCTCGCCGGCCACGGCCACAAACCGCACCCGCCCCACAAACCGGCCCCGTCCGGCGCCCGGGGCCTGCGGTTCTCGCCGGTCGCGCCCAACAAGAACGACAAGGTCACCGTCCCCGACGGGTACGGCCAGAACGTGGTGATCCGCTGGGGCGAGCCGATCCTGCGCGGGGCGCCCGCGTTCAACCCGGAGAAGCAGACCGCCAAGGCGCAGGCGGGCCAGTTCGGTTACAACAACGACTTCCTCTCGCTCCTCCCGCTCCGCGGTGAGCGCGGCCGTCAGGTCCTGGTGGCCAACCATGAGTACACGGACGAGATCCTCATGTTCCGCGGTTACGATCCGGCCAACCCGACGCGCGAGCAGGTGGAGATCGCCTGGGCCGCGCACGGACTCTCCGTGGTCGTCGTCCAGGAGGAGAGCCGCACCGGCAAGCTGGGCGCGGTCAGCCGTCACCCGCTGAACCGCCGGCTCACCGCCACGAGTGAATTCCGGGTCACCGGACCGGCGGCGGGGAGCGATCTGCTGCGTACGTCCGCCGACCGCACCGGCAGCCGGGTGCTCGGCACCCTCAACAACTGTGCGGGCGGCACGACTCCGTGGGGCACCACGCTGCACGGCGAGGAGAACTTCAACCAGTACTTCGCCAACGGCACCACCGCCGAGCACAAGCGCTACGGGATCGGCACCGGCGCCACCGAGCGCAAGTGGGAGCGGTTCGACCGGCGGTTCGACCTGGCGAAGGAGCCCAACGAGGCCAACCGCTTCGGCTGGGTCGTCGAACTCGACCCGTACGACCCGGACTCCACCCCGCGCAAGCGGACCGCGCTGGGCCGGTTCAAGCACGAGGCGGCCGAGCCCCGGCTGACCTCCGACGGCCGCCCGGTCGTCTACATGGGCGACGACGAACGGTTCGACTACCTCTACAAGTTCGTCTCCAGCAAGCGGATGAAGAAGGGCACCTCGCGCGCCGCCCGCGAGCACAACCTGACGCTGCTGGACGAGGGCACGCTGTACGTCGCCAAGCTGACCGGTGACTCCCCGCCCTCCGAGATCGACGGCAGCGGAAAGCTTCCCAATGACGGTGAGTTCGACGGCAGCGGCGTGTGGATTCCGCTGGCCACCGGCACCACCTCGCACGTGCCTGGCATGACCGCCGACGAGGTGTACGTCTACACGCGGCTGGCCGGTGACAAGGTCGGCGCCACCAAGATGGACCGGCCCGAGGACGTGGAGCCCTCGCCGCGCACCGGCCGGGTTTACGTCGCGCTCACCAACAACACCGACCGGGGCAAGGAGGGCAAGGCCCCGGCGGACGAGGCCAACCCGCGCAACCTCAACAAGCACGGGCAGATCCTGGAGCTCGCGGAGAACTGGGACGACCCGACGAGCGACGGGTTCGCCTGGCGCCTCTTCCTCGTCGCGGGCGACCCGAACGACCCGTCGACGTACTTCGCCGGCTTCCCCAAGGACCGCGTCAGCCCCATCTCCTGCCCGGACAACGTGGCGTTCGACGACCACGGCAACCTGTGGATCTCCACGGACGGCAACCAGCTCGGTTCGCACGACGGCCTCTTCGGCGTCGCGACCCACGGTGACCGGCGCGGTGAGCTCAAGCAGTTCCTGACTGTCCCGGCCGGTGCGGAGACCTGCGGCCCGGTCATCCAGGACCGCCGCGTCTTGGTCGCCGTCCAGCACCCGGGCGAGGTCGACGGAGCCTCGGTGGAGAAGCCGGCGAGCACCTGGCCCGACGGACCGGGGAAGATCGTCCGCCCCTCCGTCGTCGCGGTCTGGCGCAAGGACGGACGCGACATAGGGGTGTGAGTCCCGGAAGGTGGGCGGCCTTATTGCCGCCCACCCACCACCCGGTCCGCATTACAGTCGGTCCCATGGTTTCCGGTGACGCGCCGCAGGCGGAGGGAAGCGTCCGGGTCGACGTGTGGATCTGGTCGGTCCGGCTGACGAAGACCCGTGCCCAGGCGGCCGCCGCCTGCCGGGCCGGGCATGTGAAGGTCGGCGGTGAGCGGGCCAAGCCCGCCCAGGCCGTCCGCGTCGGCGACGAGGTACGGCTCCGGCACGCGGGACGGGACCGGGTGGTCGTCGTCTCGAAGATCGTGAAGAAGCGGGTCGGCCCGCCGGTGGCCGTCGAGTGCTTCGTCGACAACAGCCCGCCCCCGCCGCCGCGCGAGCTCGCGATCCAGGTTCCGGTACGGGACCGGGGCGCGGGCCGCCCCACCAAGCGCGACCGCCGTGAGATGGAGCGCCTCCAGGGACGCCCGCCGGAGCTCTGAGCCCATGGGGGCTTTGAGCCCACCGGGGGACTCTGAGCCCGCCGGGGAGCTCTGAGCCGATCGGCGGTCCTTCGTGTGGGTTCTGTCCCGTTGTTTCACGTGAAACGTGCCTACGGGTGTTTCACGTGAAACGTCGGGACGGTCACCCCCGCCGGGCCCTTCGCCGCCCCAGCAGCACCCGGGCCACCACCGCCCCCACCAGCAGCACCGCCCCGACCACCAGCACCACCCACACCGTGGTCCGCAGCGAGGCGGTCAGGGCGTCGATCACCGCGGCCGCCGCGTCCCGGTCGTTGGCCGGCACCTCGTCCAGTGCTCGGCTGCGGCCGACCGCCATCAGGCTCCGTAGCACGATCGCCCCGAGGACGAACCCGGCGCCGACGGCCGCCGTCGCGGTCAGGGCGGCCCGGAGCCCGCCCCGTACCGTCGCGATGCCCACCACCAGCACGAGCATGACCAGCGTGGCGATGGCCGGCCAGATGCTGCAGTAGCGCAGCCAGTGGAACGTGTCCCTCAACGTGTCCGCGCGGTCGGCGCCGATCACCGTGATCTCCGTCCGCTGGACGGGGATCTGGTCCGCGAACGGCACCCCTTGGCTCACCAGATCCTGCTTGACCTGCTGGATCACCGGGGCAAGATCGATGGTGACCGCCTCGCCGCTGTCGCCGTCCAGCGCGGCGGTCACCGCTTCGTGGGCGGTCCGGTTGGCGGTGTCCCAGGCGTTGGCGAAGGCCTCGGTGGTGGTGAAGGACCGCACGGTCTCGTGCAGGAAGTCGCGGACCGTGTCCTGGAGCGGGCCGAGGTCGATCTGCTCCATCGCCTCGTCGGTGATCAGGTCCGTGACCGTGCTCTGCACCACGGGGTCGGAGGAGAGTGGGGAGACGGCGGCGACGTACCGGTCGGTGTCGTCGATCTCCAGGTCGACCCAGGCGGACAGCGCGCTGAACGGCACCAGGACGGCGAGCAGGACGATCAGGGCGGCGGAGAGGGCCGCCGAGACCGCAGAGATCCCCGAAGCCGTCGAAGCAGTCGAGGTCGTCGAAGTCGCCGAGGAAGAGTTCCGCACTTCTCCAGGGAATCCCCTGCGGAGCCGGACCGCTCAGGGCCGTACGCCGTTCGAGTTGCCGGGCCGCGCGGGCGGGTGTGCTCTGGAGGAACGGGGGCGCGCGACGGGGGCGAGGGAAGGAGCTGTCCGCGATGGTCACACACGCAGCCATGCCCGGCCGGAAGGGGGCCCGCGCGCATGCCCGGCCCCGCAGTCTCACGCCGTACGCCGTGGCGGTGCCTCTGGCGCTCGGCATCATCTACGGGTTCTACGCCGCGTTCATCCGCCGCGACGGCGGGCCCAGCACCGGCGGGCAGGTCGTCCTGGGCCTCGTCTCCGGTGCGGCGGTGGCGGCCCTCTGCTTCGCGCTGGGCCGGATCCAGCGCACGCTGCCGCACGGGCCGCGGGCGCTCGCGTACGGCGCTCTGACCGCCTGCGCGATCGGCTTCCTGGTGAGCCTGACGGACACCAGCGTGCTGCGGTCGACCGTGCTGGGGCTGGTGGTCGGCGTGGGTGTCTTCCTGACCACGTTCTACCTCTTCTACTCGCGGGAGCGCTGACCGCGCTGGCCGGTCGCGAGGGCTTTTCCAGCCGTGGACACCGACCGTGGGCGCGGCCGCCAGATCGGATCTGGCGGCCGCGCCGCGGCGTCTGGCGCCCAAGGGGTGAGGGAGCCGGAAGGAAGCGGGAGGAGGAGCGAGCGATGACGGACGCGGGCAGGATGACGGACGAGGGCAGGGAGACCGATGACGGCGGGGACCCGCTGCGGGTCGCGGTGATCATCGGCAGCACGCGCGAAGGGCGCATCGGCGACGCGGTGGGCCGCTGGTTCATGGAGCGTGCTCGTGTCCGGAGCGAGCTCGACCTCGTCGTGCTGGACCTCGCGGAGTTCGACTTCCCCGTGCACTACCCGGAACGGGCGACCGAGCAGATGACGGAGTTCGCCGGGGCGATCGGGAGGGCCGAGGCCTTCGTCGTGGTCACCCCGGAGTACAACCGCTCCTTCCCGGCCTCCCTCAAGCAGGCCATCGACTTCGCGTACGACGAGTGGCAGACCAAGCCGGTCGGCTTCGTGAGCTACGGCCACGGCTCGTCCGGGCTGTACGCGGTGGAACAGCTGCGCTCGGTCTTCACGGAGCTGCACACGGTGACCCTGCGCAACGGGGTCGCCCTCGACTTCCTCCACACACCGCTGGAGGACCGCGCCGGAGCCTGCGCGCGGGACCGGGCGGTGCGGCTGATGCTCGACCAGCTCGGCTGGTGGGGCTGGGCCCTGCGCGAGGCACGGGCGGTCCGCCCCTACGTCTCCTGACACCCCCCTGGCCCGCACCCTCCACCCCGAACCCTCCACCCCCCGAACTTCGACGACGACGCACAAGGAATGGATTCATGAGCACTGAACTGGCCATCGAGACCACGGGGCTGGTGAAGGTCTTCGGTGAGAACCGCGCGGTGGACGGCGTCGACCTCGCGGTCCCGACCGGCACCGTCTATGGGGTCCTCGGACCCAACGGTGCCGGGAAGACCACCACCGTACGGATGCTCGCGACGCTGCTGCGCCCCGACGGCGGCTCCGCCCGGGTGTTCGGCAAGGACGTGGTGAAGGACGCCGACGCGGTCCGCAGCCGGGTCAGTCTCACCGGGCAGTACGCCTCGGTCGACGAGGACCTGACCGGCAACGAGAACCTCGTCCTGCTCGCCCGGCTCCTCGGCCACTCCAAGCCGGCGGCCCGCGACCGGGCGGCCCAACTGCTCGAAGGCTTCGGGCTGTCCGAGGCGGCCGGCAAGCAGGTGAAGAACTACTCGGGAGGCATGCGGCGCCGCATCGACATCGCCGCCTCCATCCTCAACACCCCCGACCTGCTCTTCCTGGACGAGCCGACCACCGGCCTCGACCCGCGCAGCCGCAACCAGGTCTGGGACATCGTGCGCGCGGTCGTCGCGCACGGCACCACGGTCCTGCTGACCACGCAGTATCTGGACGAGGCCGACCAGCTGGCCTCCCGGATCGCGGTCATCGACCACGGCCGGGTGATCGCCGAGGGCACCAAGGGGGAGCTCAAGGCCTCCGTCGGCTCCGGCACCGTCCATCTGCGGTTGCGCGACGCCGCCCAGCGGCCCGAGGCCGAGCGGGTGCTCTCGCTGGCGCTCGACGCCACGGTCCAGCTGGACGCGGACCCGGTGGCGCTGACCGCCCGGGTCGACGCCCACGGTTCCGACCGGGGCGCGGCGGAACAGGCGGCACGGGCCCTGGCCGAGCTGGCCCGGTCCGGCATCACGGTCGACAACTTCTCGCTGGGACAGCCCAGCCTCGACGAGGTCTTCCTCGCCCTCACGGACAAGAAGGGAGTTGCGGCATGAGCACCGCGACCACCAAGACGGAGCTGGAGGACGTCGCGCTCGCCGCGCCGGACCAGGAGCGCCTCTCGGCTCTCCTGGTCGGCCTGGACCGGCCGCCGAGGCCGAGCGCGCTCTCCGCCTCCCTCACCTTCGGCTGGCGCGCCATGCTGAAGATCAAGCATGTGCCGGAGCAGCTCTTCGATGTGACGGCTTTCCCGATCATGCTGGTCCTGATGTACACGTATCTCTTCGGAGGGGCGCTGGCCGGCTCCACGCAGGAGTACATCCAGTTCCTGCTGCCCGGCATCCTGGTGATGAGCGTCGTGATGATCACGATGTACACGGGCATCTCCGTCAACACCGACATCACCAAGGGCGTCTTCGACCGGTTCCGTACGCTGCCGATCTGGCGGCCCGCGCCGATGGTCGGCTATCTGCTCGGCGATGTCCTGCGCTATGTGCTGGCGTCGGTGGTGATGCTCGCCGTCGGCATGATCATCGGCTTCCGGCCGGACGGCGGGGTGCTCGGGATGCTGGCGGGGGTGGCCCTGCTGCTGGTCTTCGCGTTCGCGTTCTCGTGGATCTGGACCATGTTCGGGCTGCTGCTGCGCACCGAGAAGTCGGTGATGGGCGTCAGCATGATGGTGATCTTCCCGCTCACCTTCCTCAGCAACGTCTTCGTCGACCCGAGCACGATGCCGGGCTGGCTGCAGGCCTTCGTGAACAACAGCCCGATCACCCACCTGTCCACGGCGGTGCGCGAGCTGATGGCGGGCAACTGGCCCGCAGCAGACATCGCCTGGTCGCTGGGGTGGGCCGGACTGATCATGGTCGTCTTCGGCACCGTGACGATGCGGCTCTACAACCGGAAGTGACCGGCCACCACCGGAAGTGACCGGCCACCACCGGAAGTGACCGGCCACCACCGGAAGTGACCGACCGTCTGTGACCCGGCGCCGAAACCGGCGCCGGGTCACAGACGCCAGTCCGGGGCGTCGCCGGGGCGGTAGGCGCAGGTGGTGCCCGTGGTCACGGATTCCCGCAGATGCGCCGCCAGTTCGGGGTGCAGGGCGTCCAGCTTGCGCAGGGTGTCGCGGATCCGGGCGGTGACCGTCTTGCGGGCCCGCTCGGTCTCGTCGCCCAGGCGGCGGCTCCGGCCACCGAGCCCCGCCGCGGTGCGCAGCTGGTCGAGGAGGGCCTGCCGCTCCCGGTCGTACGCCTCCACCTGCCGGGTGTCGTCCCGGGCCGCGGCGCGGTCTATCTCGGCGTCCAGCCGGGCCAGATGCTCCTTGTACCGGCGCTTGGCCTCCTCGTCGAGCACCGGGTCGCCGCCCAGTCGGCCGGCGGCGGCCACGACGGCCCCGCCCTCGGGGGCGAGCAGCTGCACGGCCGGGACGTCGGCACCGGGGAGCCCCAGCAGGCTGTGCAGGTCCCGCAGCCCCTTGGCGTCGGGGACGTGCACGGTCCGCCCGTCCCAGCGCAGCTGCCATACGGAGCCGTCGCGGCGGAACTCGGCGGCGGCAGGAGCAGGCGCCCGGTCGTCCGGCGGGACGGCAGCGGCGGCGGGGGTGCCGGGTCCGTGGCCGGCGGCCGGCGGGAGCGTGCGGAGGGCGGGACCCTCGGAGACCAGGTGGTGCAGGCCCAACTCGCCCGCCTCCCGCCCCACTTCGCCGAGGAGCGCGCGGGCCCGGCCGGTGTCGCCCGGCTCGGCGCGAGCGAGGAGGGCGCGGGCCAGGTGCAGCCGGGAGCGTACGGCCCAGGGGCGGGCGCCGAGGCGGTCCGCGGAGGCGGCGGCCTCGGTGAGCGTGGCCACCGCCGTGTCCCGGTCGTCGCGGGCGGCGGCGAGCATCCCGAGCCAGAGGTCGACGGGGCCGCCGATGTCACACCCGTACAGCGAGACGACCCACTGGCCGGTGTACGGCGTGAGCTCGTCCTCGGCGCGGGTGATCAGGCGGCGGTCGCCGGTGGTCGTGGCCGTCTGGGCCAGCAGCCGGAGCCAGAGCGGCATGAACGCCCGCGGGTAGGGGGCCGCGCGGTCCGACTGCTCGGCGATCAGGCGGAGGGCCGGGGCCGCGTCGCCCTGCTCCACCGCGGTGAGCGCCTCCAGCAGCCCGGGGTAGGGGTGCCGGGCGCCCGGCAGCGTGGCGAGGACCTTCTCGGCGGCCGCGAAGTGCCCCCGGAGCAGGTGCAGGGACCAGTGCAGATGGCACCTCATGAAGCCGAACGTCTCGTGGTCCTCGCCCTCCATACCGAGGGCCTCGCCCTTGAGCGCGTCGGCCGCCTCCGTGAACCGGCCCTGGAGGGAGGCGATCAGGCTGCTGTCCACGGCGACGGCCAGCGCGAACCGGGGCAGCTCCGAGCGCTCGGCGGCCCGGATGTATGTGCGGTACTGGTCGATGAAGGTCGGGTCGCCCAGCTCCAGCAGGGCGACCCACCGCATGGAGGTGGCGTGCAGCTCCATGTCCAGGTTCTGGGTGCGCCGGCCGACGACGGCCATCTCGTCGGTCAGCCCGAGCCGCTCCACCGCCGAGCCGAGACCCCATACGGAGTCGTGGCGCGCCCAGAGGGAGAAGGCGAGGGCCTCGTCGTCCGAGCCGTCGCGGGCCAGCGCCATGATGTGGATGGCCAGCTCCTGCGCGAGCCGGTCGGCGGAGAGACTGTCCTGCCCGTCCTTGCCGGTGACCTTGCGGTGCGCCTCGCCGAGGAACGTCACCATGAACGCCTCGCCGCTGCCCAGGGTGCCCCGGCGGTACAGGGTGATCGCCACCCGGGCCAGCAGCTCGGGATCGTCCAGCTCCCGCGCCAGGCCGACCGCCCGGTCGAGCAGGCGGTGCGCCTCGGCACTCTCCCCGGCGTGCAGCAGCTGTTCGCCGAGGTCGAGGCAGATCAGCGCGGTCCGGCGCCGGTCGGGAGCCTGAGCCGGACCTGACGGTCCCGAGCCCCTTTCCGGGTCCGTCTCGCCGCCCGCCTCCGCCGACGCCGCCGCGAGGGCCCGGCGGTAGTGGCCGATGGCCTCCTCGTCGGCGAGGCGTTCCGAGGCGTCCCGGGCGGCGGCGAGCAGCAGATCGACCCGGCGGTCGCGCTCCAGCTCCGCCCCGGCGAGGTGGGCGTGGCGGGCCAGGTCCCCGGGGAGCACCGCGTCGTCGAGGCCGCCGTGCGCGTCCAGCGCCCGTACGGCGGCGGCGTGGCGGCGGCGGGCGTCCGCGTCCCCGAGGGAGGCGTACAGCGTCTCGCGGAGCAGGTCGTGGGCGAAGGCGTAACTCCCGGAGGGGAGCGGGACGACGACCCGGGCGACGATCGCCGACTCCAGCAGCCGCTCCACCTGGGGGACCGGGGAGCCGTGCACCACGGCCAGCACCTGCCGGCGGAACTCCCGGCCGAGCACGGCGGCGGCGGTCAGCAGGGAGACGACGGTGCCCGGCAGCAGGCTCAGCCGCTGCCGGACCGCCTCCCGCACCCCGGGCGGGATGGTGGACACGGGGCTGCCGCTGTGCCAGAGCCGGGCCGTCTGCTCGACGAAGAACGGGTTGCCGCCGGTGCGCCGGTGGACCTCGTCGACCAGGCGCGGCTCGGGCTCGCGGCCCGTCGTCACGGCCATCAGCGCGCCCACCTCGTCGCGGCCCAGGCCGGTCAGCGTGAGGGTGGCGGAGGCGCGCGAGACGAGGGGCAGGATCAGCTGCTGGAGCGGGTGGCCGGGGGCCTCCACCTCGACGTCCCGGTAGGTGCCGATGAGCAGGAGCCGCTCGAACCAGGCGTGCTGGGCGGCGAATTCGAGCAGGCGGAGCGAGGCCGGGTCGGCGCTGTGGAGGTCGTCCAGGACCACCACCAGCGGGCGGCTCTGGGAGAGGGTGACGAGGGCGGTGGTCACCGCGTCGTACAGCCCGAAGGCCTCGGGACCGTCGGAGGAAGCACCGGAGGCACCGGAGGCACCGGACACGCCGCCGGCACCGGACGTCCCGGAATCCCCGGAACCACCGGAAGCGCCGCCCCCGTCCACCTCTCCCGTGGCCGTGCCGTCGCCCGCCGGGTCCCCGGGATCCCCCAGCAGAATCCCGAGTCGCCCGTCCGCCGCGTCCTGGGCCGCCGCCCACTCCGCCGCCGTGGCGGAGCGGCGCAGGCCGCGCAGAACCTGCACCCAGGGCCAGTAGCCGGGGGTGCTGTCGGAGTCCCAGCAGGAGCCGCCGACCACCAGCGCCCCGCGCCGCCGCGCCTCGTGCGCGGCGTCGGTGACGAGGGTGGTCTTCCCGATCCCGGCCTCGCCCGTGACCAGCACGAGCCCGCCGTGGCTCTCCGTCGCCCGGACGATCTCCGACCGGAGGATGCCTGCGGGATGGTCGCGCCCGAACAGAGCAGGGGTCATGACCACACGATAGGAGGACCCACTGACAACGGCCCCCGGATGTACCCGGCGCAGGGCCCCTCAGTCGCGCACCACCGTCACCGGGCACGGCGCGTGCTGCGTGACATGGAGGCTGACCGAGCCGAGCAGCGTCGCCTTGAAGGCGCTGCGGCCGCGGGCGCCCACGACGAGGAGGTTGGCACCCTGGGCACGGTCCAGCAGGGACTGGGCGGGGTTGCCGATCACCACGATCTTGCTGACCGCGGCCGCCCCCGCGGCGCCGAGGGCCTCCTCCAGCGCCTCGTTCAGGGAGACCAGGGCCAGCGCCTGCGGGTCGAAGTCCTCCGGCAGGCCCGGCATCATCGAGGCCCAGCTGGTCGCGGGGTACTCCCAGCTGTTCACGGCCTCCACGGTGTCACCGGTCAGCTCCGCCTGGCGTACGGCCCAGCGCAGTGCCTTGATCGAGGGATCGGACCCGTCCACGCCCACGACGATCCTGCCCATGTCTGCCTCCAGCTCGCTAGCTCGCTCCGGCTCGTTCCGCGTCCGGCTTCTTCGTACAGCGTCCGCCTTCACTGTAGTCAAACCGGACAATCAGGCCGGGCGGGGAGGAGGGCCGGTCGGCTCAGCCCCAGCCGCTCAGCCCCAGCCGCTCAGCCCCAGCCGCTCAGTCCAGCCGCAGGTCCGCGAGCTGCTGCTCGAAGGGGACGACCGCGTCCTCCCCGTCGTCCAGGCCCGGCGCCCGGGAGGCCCCGGAGACCGTGCGGCCCAGGACCGCCGAGGCCAGCTCGCCGCCCGCGCGCCGGATCCGGGACGGCAGGCCCTCGGTGTACTCGTCACCGGAGGAGCCCCAGTCCTCGGAGGCGGCGTAGACGGACGTCGGTACGGTGACGGCCCGCAGGTAGGCGAAGAGCGGCCGCAGCGCGTGCTCCAGGACCAGCGAGTGGCGGGCCGTGCCGCCCGTCGCGGCGATCACGACGGGCTTGCCGGTCAGCGCGGTGTTGTCGATCAGGTCGAAGAACGACTTGAACAGACCGCTGTACGAGGCGGTGAACACCGGCGTCACGGCGATCAGCCCGTCCGCCTCCGTCACCGCGTCGATCGCCTCCCGCAGCGTGGCCGAGGGGAAACCGCTGACCAGGTGGTTCGCGATGTCGACGGCGAGGTCGCGCAGCTCGATGACGCGGACCTCGACGTTGCGGTCCTGGTCCGCCGCGAGGCGCTCACGGGTGGCGGCGGCCAGCCGGTCGGCCAGCAGCCGGGTGGAGGACGGCTGGCTCAGACCGGCCGAGACGGCCACGATGCGCAGAGGGGTGGTGGCGAACATGGAGGTCAGCTCTCCTTTCGAGCGTCGCGGGCGGCACGGGCGTCGCGGGCGGCGGCGACCGCAGGGTGGACGGGTGCGGATTCCGGCACACCGGCCGGCCGCAGGTTGGCGAACTCCTTGCGCAGCACGGGCACGACCTCCTCGCCGAGGATGTCCAGCTGCTCCAGGACCGTCTTGAGCGGGAGCCCCGCGTGGTCCATCAGGAACAGCTGCCGCTGGTAGTCGCCGACCGCGTCCCGGAACGTCAGCGTCCGCTCGATGACCTCCTGCGGGGAGCCCACCGTCAGCGGGGTCTCGCGGGTGAAGTCCTCCAGGGACGGGCCGTGGCCGTAGACCGGCGCGTTGTCGAAGTACGGGCGGAACTCCCGTACTGCGTCCTGCGAGTTCTTCCGCATGAACACCTGGCCGCCGAGCCCGACGATGGCCTGTTCGGCGGTCCCGTGCCCGTAGTGGGCGTAACGGCGCCGGTAGAGGTCCACCATCTTCTTCGTGTGCTCCATGGGCCAGAAGATGTTGTTGTGGAAGAACCCGTCACCGTAATAGGCGGCCTGTTCCGCGATCTCCGGAGAGCGGATGGAGCCGTGCCAGACGAACGGCGGGACGCCGTCCAGCGGGCGCGGGGTGGCGGTGAAGGACTGGAGCGGCGTACGGAACTTGCCCTCCCAGTCCACGACGTCCTCGCGCCAGAGCTGGTGCAGCAGGGCGTAGTTCTCGATGGCCATCGGGATGCCCTGGCGGATGTCCTTGCCGAACCAGGGGTAGACCGGACCGGTGTTGCCCCGGCCCATCATGAGGTCGACGCGGCCGTCCGCGAGGTGCTGGAGGGTGGCGTAGTCCTCGGCGATCTTCACCGGGTCGTTGGTGGTGATCAGGGTGGTGGACGTGGACAGGATCAGGTTCTCGGTGCGGGCGGCGATGTAGCCGAGCGTCGTCGTCGGGGAGGACGGGACGAACGGAGGGTTGTGGTGCTCGCCGGTCGCGAAGACGTCCAGGCCGACCTCCTCGGCCTTCTGCGCGATGGCCAGGGTCGCCTTGATCCGCTCGTTCTCGGTCGGCGTCCGGCCGGTGGTCGGGTCGGTGGTGACGTCTCCGACGGTGAAGATCCCGAACTGCATGGCGTCCGCCTCCTGAGGGTCGCGGGGTGATCCAGAAGTCGTTGAACCAATTTGGTTGAACGTTGAACTACACCCTACAACGGGACGCCCCCGCGACCTATTCCTCCGCGACCTGTTCCCCTGCGGCTTCCTCCGAGGCTTCCTCCTCCGAGGCTTCTTCCTGCGCGGCTTCCTCTATGGCGTCACGATCGGGAACGACGTGTCCGGTTCCACCAGTACGGCGAAGAGCTCGCCGAGCAGGGACGCGTCACCGCTCTGCTCGATCCCGTCGAGGCCGCCGCCCGCCAGCACGGAGAGCAGCTGCGGCTTGGTGAGGGTGAGGGTCAGCCCCGCCGGGGTCCGGGGAGCGCCCGGCCGGTCGGCCGTGCGGTGGGTGAGGGCCCCGTTGTGCAGCGTGAGCCGGTGCCGGGCGGGGGAGGCAGGCCCGTCGGTCACGACGAGGTCGATCACCAGCTCCGTGTCCCAGGCGCGCGGCCCGTCCACCCGTACGGCGAGCGAGTCGACGAGCTGCTCCACGGTCAGCGCCATCGCCATCTCGGGGTTCGTGGTGTCCAGGTCGGTGGCGGCCGCGCCCTCCTCCAGCTCCTTGGCGCCCATCAGGTAGAAGTTGCGCCAGGGCCCGTTCTCCGCGCCGTGCCCCAGCCTGCGGTAGACCCCGGCCAGCTCCGTGCGGGCCGCCGCGTGCGACGCGTCCGCGAAGACGACGTGGTTCAGCAGGGTCGCGGCGAACCGCAGATCGCCCGCCTCCGCGTAGTCACGCGCCTTCGCGACCACGGCGTCGGCGCCGCCCATGCACGCCACGTACCGTTCGGCCGACTCCACCGGCGGATGCTCCCACAGGTGGGCGGGGTTGCCGTCGAACCAGCCCAGATAGCGCTGGTAGACCGCCTTCACGTTGTGGCTGAGCGAACCGTAGTAGCCGCGCACGTGCCAGGACTTCTCCAGCGCGGGCGGCAGCTGGATCGTCTCCGCGATCTCGGGACCGGTCAGCCCGGCGTTGAGCAGGCGGAGGGTCTGGTCGTGGAGGTAGGCGTACAGATCGCGCTGGGTGGTGAGGAAGTCCCGTACGTTCTCCCGGCCCCAGGTGGGCCAGTGGTGTGAAGCGAAGGCGACGTCCGTCGCGTCACCGAACAGCTCGACGGCCTCGTCCAGATAGCGCGCCCAGACGCGCGCGTCGCGGACGACGGCCCCGCGCAGGGTCACGATGTTGTGCATGTTGTGCGTGGCGTTCTCGGCCATGCAGAGCGCCCGGTGGTCCGGGAAGAAGAAGTTCATCTCGGCCGGCGCCTCGGTGCCCGGGGTGAGCTGGAAGACGATCCGTACGCCGTCGATCACCTCCTCCTGGCCCGTGCGCGTGATGTCCACGGTCGGCGGGATCAGCGTGATCGTGCCGGTGGAGGTGGTCATGCCGAGCCCGGCGCCGATCTGCCCGTCGGGGGCCTTGGCGAGCCGGTCGCCGTACATGTACGTCGCCCGCCGCGTCATGGCGTTGCCCGCGTAGACGTTCTCGGTGACCGCGTGCTCCAGGAAACCGGCGGGGGCGAGGACCGGAACGCCCTCCTCCGTCCCCCGGGGCAGCACCCCGCGCGCGCCGCCGAAGTGGTCGCCGTGCGAGTGGGTGTAGATCAGCGCCGTGACGGGCCGGTCGCCGCGGTGGCCGCGGTAGAGCGCCAGCGCGGCGGCGGCGGTCTCGGCCGAGATCAGCGGGTCGATGACGATGATCCCGCGCTCGCCCTCGATCACGGTCATGTTCGACAGATCGAGCCCGCGCACCTGGTAGATGCCCTCGGCGACCTCGTACAGCCCCTGCCGCGCACAGAGCTGGGCCTGGCGCCAGAGGCTCGGGTGGGCGGTGTCGGGGCACTCCGCGTCCAGGAAGGCGTAACTGTCGTTGTCCCAGATCACCCGGCCGTCGTCCGCAGTGATCACGGCGGGGTCGAGCGCGGTGACGAAACCGCGGTCGGCGTTCGCGAAGTCGGTCGTGTCGTCGAACGGAAGTTGGCTCATGAAAAGTCAGTAGAGCCGAAGGTACGGACCGGTGCATGTCGTCACCTTCCGTACGTTGTCGAGGCCGCCCGCCCAAGGTGGTCGCTACACTGACCGCATGACCTCCGTACCGTGCCGAAACTGGTGGCGCTCCTCTTAAGGAGCGGCCGCAGCATCTGTCTGCACGGAACCAGGGCCGTTCACATGGACGGCCCTTTTCGCTGCCTTCTTATAGGCGCGATGTACGGGAACGGGGGCACCGCAGCCCCACTCTCCCCACCACCGGGCCGTCCTCCACGCACCTACCACCCGCGAGGAGACCCCGCTATGACCGCGACCGCGACCATGACCACCCCCGCCGCCCATCGCAGCGCCGAGCTGGAGCACCGCATCACCCAGGACCCCGGCCGCTTCCGGGTCCTCACCGGCGACCGTCCCACCGGCCCCCTCCACCTCGGCCACTACTTCGGCACCCTGCGCAACCGGGTCCGCCTCCAGGACCTCGGCGTGGACGTCTTCGTCCTGATCGCCGACTTCCAGGTCCTCACCGACCGGGACACCGCCGAGCGGCTCCAGGAGTACACCGACGGGCTCCTCCTGGACTATCTGGCCCTCGGTATCGACCCCGCCCGGTCCACCGTCTTCAACCACAGCTCCGTGCCCGCGCTCAACCAGCTCCTGCTGCCCTTCCTCAGCCTCGTCTCCGTCGCGGAGCTGGGCCGCAACCCCACGGTGAAGGACGAGATCGCGCACTCCCGGCAGTCGGCGGTGAGCGGCCTGATGTACACCTACCCGGCCCACCAGGCGGCCGACATCCTCTTCTGCAAGGGCAACGTGGTCCCGGTCGGCCAGGACCAGCTGCCCCACCTCGAACTCACCCGGACGATCGCCCGCCGCTTCAACGAGCGGTACGGGAACGTCTTCCCGGAACCCGACGCCCTGCTCTCCGCCGCACCCCTCCTCCTCGGCACCGACGGCACCAAGATGAGCAAGAGCCGCGCCAACTCCGTCCCCCTCGGCGCCACCGCCGACGAGACGGCCCGCCTCATCAAGGGCGCGACCACGGACGCCGACCGGCACATCACCTACGACCCCGACACCCGCCCCGGCGTCTCCTCGCTCGTCCTGCTGGCCGCCCTCTGCCTGGAGCGGGACCCGCACGAGGTCGCGGCGGAGATCGGCGCCGGCGGGGCGGCAGTGCTCAAGCGGACGGTGACCGACGCGGTCAACAGCCACCTGGCGCCCTACCGGGCCCGGCGGGCGGAGTACGCGGAGGACCTCACGTACGTACGGTCGGTGCTCCGCACCGGTAACGAGCGGGCGAACGCGCTCGCGGAACAGACCCTGGAGGAGGTCCGGGAGGCGATGGGCACGTTCCGGTAGCCGGTTCCGCCCGGCCTTACGGAGGCGATGGGCACGTTCCGGTAGCCCTGCACGAAGACGCGAGCTACTGCTGCGGCGCCACCGTCCGCTGCCGCCGCAGCAGCTCCGCAAGACCCCGCCGGGTGGCCGCGATCACCACCCGGTCCTGGGCACGGAGCATGTACCCCGGGTGCAGGTCCCAGACCAGGCCGGACGGGGTCGGCGGGCCTTGCGGAGGGTACGGGGGGACGGCGGCGAGGTCCGGGTTGCGGTCGGCGGGCGGGGTCGCGTCGATGGCCAGGACCCGCCACGAGCTGGCCTGGAACGCCTGCTCCACCGTGCGGCCCTCCAGCTGCGGATGGCCCGCCACCTCCAGGGCGGCGAAGAGCATCACCTTCCGCTCGACCGGGACCGCGCCCAGGATCTGGCGGCCCATCATGGCGACCGCGAAGGAGGGCGCGGCCAGGTGGGAGACGGACCGGGAGCGGGTCAGGGCCTGGGGGTGCGCGGTGCGCAGGGTGCGGTAGACGGCGGTGGCGAACTCGTCGTCGTACAGCCGCAGCGCCACCCTCAGGTCCGGCTTCACCGACCGCGCGTACAGCGTCGCTTCCAGGTTCGTCGTGTCGATGCTGGTGAGCGCGAGGAGGGCGTGGGCGCGGCGGATCTTGGCGGCTTCGAGGACGCCTTCCTGGGTGACGTCGCCGAGGACGGTCGGTACGTGCATGGAGCGGGCCAGCGGGATGCCGCGCGCCTCGGGGTCCTCCTCGACGACGACCACGGGGATGTCGAGCTCGCGGAGGCGTACGAGGACGCGCGTGCCGATCTTGCCGAGCCCCAGCAGCACCACGTGCCCCGACAGACCGCGCGGCGGGCGGCGCAGCGAGGAGGCGGTGCGCAGGGTGCCGAACGCCTCCAGGACGGCGGCGATCAGCAGCGGGAGCAGGAGGAGCCCGGCGACGCCGGAGAGGAGCTGGATGATCTGGCGGGCCGCCGGCGCGTCCTCCGCCGGGTCGTTCATGCCCAGGAGGTCGAGCAGGGTGAGATAGCTGGAGTGCAGCAGGCTGTCCTCGGTGGTGAGGACCGAGGCGATCACCAGGGCCACGGCCGCGACCGCGACACCGAGGGCCGACCAGCGCAGCCGGCGGGAGAAGACCTGGGCGAGCGGGGCGCCCCTGCCGCCCATCCGGGTCGCGGGGCGGTCCGGGGCGGCGCGGCTGATCGCCTCCAGGACGACGGTCCCGCGACCTTCGGCGGAGGCCACCGTCTGCTCGTCGGGCAGGAGTTGGGGTCCCTCGGCGCCGCTGCTGTCCGAACCCTCGGACCCCGCAGGGTCGTTGGTGGTGGAGGAGAGCAACGCCAGGGTGCACAGCCCCGGGTCGAGGGTCTCGCCGGGGCGCGGTGGCGGGCGTTCGGCGGCGCGCAGGAGCAGCCCCTCGGCCTGGATGACCTTGCTGCTGCCGGTGAGCGCGGTGGCGGCGAGCGCGGGGGCGGCCGTGTCGGCGTCGGAGAGGACGGTGGTGGAGGCGTCGAGCAGCGCCGGGTCGATGCCGGGCATGGCGACGGCGGCCGCCTGGTCGAGCAGCGCCTCAAGGTGCTGGCCGAGCTTGCGGTTGTAGAGCCGGATCACCAGCCGCAGACGGGGGTTGAGGCGGCGGGCGGTGAGGGCGGCGCGGATGTTGCGCTCGTCGTCGTCGTAGACGAGGGCGAGGGCGGCCGCCCGGTCGACGCCCGCCTCCTCCAGTACGTCGTCGGAGGGCTCGGGGGCCTCCATGATGCGGACGGCCTCGACCCCGGCGTTGGTGTCGTTGCCGCCCGTGCTCCCGTTCCCGTTGGCGGCGGTGCGGTTCATCGCCGCCGACATCCGCCCGAACAGGGCTGCCGCACGGCCTCGTTGGGTCAGCGGTGTCTCGGGGCTGTTGGCGTCGCGGCCGGGCGGCAGGAGCAGCGTGACCCGTTCCCCGTAGACGAACCGCAGCTCCACGGCGAGCCGGCGCGCGAGCGCGTCGTCGCCGCAGACGATCATGTGGCCGGTGGACGGCGGGCGTCCTGGCTGCGGGCGTCCTGGCTGCGGGCGCCCTGCTGGCGGACGTCCTGGCTGCTGAGGAAGTGGGGGCACGAAACCCAGCATGCCGTGATCCTTCCGGCTCGGTCTTCCCGGTCACTGTGGAATGTTTGTGATCTTCGCACGGTGGTTCTGAAGCCCTGGCCGGTTCTGATCCCCGGGGGGCTGGTTCACAGCACCCTGGTTCACGGCCCCCGGGTGGTTCGCCGGCCCCGCCAGGAGGTGACGGGGGTCCGCCGCCCGCTGGATCGCCGTCTCCACCGCCGCGATCCGGTCCGCGAGCAGCCCGAGCGCCGCCACCGCCCGGGTCATCGGATCGCCGTCCGGGCCGCCGAGCGCCTGCGTACGCACGTAGGATGCGGTGATCGCCGCCCACCGCTCGGCCTGTTCGGCGGTGAGCGTCCCCCGCAGGGCGGCCAGCTTGAGGAGGTTGGCCTCGGCGCCCGTGGTGAGCGTCTGGGCCTCGCCCGCGTAGTGGTCGTCCACGCCAGCCGACAGCTCGGCGTCGTTCATGACGGGCACGATCCGCTTCGCGATCTTGTTCATGTTGCGGTACGAACCCTGGAGCCGGAACGGCGGCTCCGTGCGCGTCGCGTCCGTCTGCGCGGCCGAGGCGATGTACGCCGCGTTCACCGCGAGGACGGTGTCCCGGGCGGTGAGCAGATGCCGAAGCACCGCCAGTACGGCGTCCAACTCCACCGCTGAGTAAGGGTGTTCCAGGGGCTCCGCCCGGGCCGCCGGATCGCCGCCGCCCGCCAGGCGCACCAGCAGCGCCAGGTCCTCGCGCGAGCGGGCGGCGAGCGGGGCGAGGACCGGGTTGGCGGTCAGCGCTGCGCGCGATCTTCTACCGGTACGGGAGAGTGGCGACGAGCTCACGCGGCCGACAGGCCCGACAGACCCACCAGGCCCGACATGCGCGGCACCCGGTCCGACATGCGCGGCACCCGGTCGGATGCCGGCCGGTGGCGATGACGGCGGGGCCCGGCGCTGCGTCACTGCGAACGGTGCCGCAGCAACCGGGTCGTTCCCCTCAGGTGCTCGCCGTCGAATCCCGAATCCCCCGTGGATCCCCGTGAATCGTCCGGCGAGCCGCCTGATTTCCCCCGTACCCCCCGTGCTCCCCCGTGTGTTCCCCCGTTGTGTTGCTGACCTGATCCTGTCATTCGAACCGCCCCCACCGCATTGCCGGATTCCGGCAATCTTTACGCTGTCCTAATGCCGGGCACCGGCACCGCCCGGCGTGCGTCGGGGAAATGACAGGACTGTTGCAAGGCTGAAGGGGAGTGCGTGGCCGAGCCGAGGATTCCCGAGGAGATGCTGGGAAATTATGCGCAGATTCTGGGTGAAGTCGCCACAACGGGACGCCGTCTGACGCGTAACGAACTGGAGATGCGCCGGGCGTTGGGCCGGGAGGCGGCCGACGCGGGCCATCAGCTGCGCGCGCTGGTGACGATGCACCTGGCCCAGACGCGCGAGGCCTGGCCACGCGAGGCTGCCGGAAACAGCCCTGCCGTGACGGACGCGGTGCTGGCCGCGGTGGAGCAGGCGGTCGACGCGTTCGCCGAGGGGTTCGAGCGGGCGCAGCGGCTCACCGTACGGCGGGAGGAGGCGGCGCGCCGCGAGTTCATCGACGATCTCCTGTACGGGCGGAGCGACTTGGTCCGCCTCGCGGAGCGGGCCACCCGCTTCGGCCTTCGGCTTTCCCGGGCGCACGCGGTCGCGGTGGCGTCGGGCCCGGAGGCGTACACGGAGACGGACGCGGTGCCGCGGAGTGTGGAGGCGGCGCTGCTGGCCCGGTTCAGCGGCCGCAAGATCCTGCTGACGACGAAGGACGGGCGGATCGTCTGCATCGCGCCCGGCAGCCAGCCCGACGTCCTGCGCTACTTCGCCAAGCAGTCGCACGCGGCGACGGACGGCGGCCAGGTCGCGATCGGCCGCCCGCACAAGGGCCCGGGCGGGGTGGTCCACAGTTACGACGAGGCGCTCGAAGCGCTCGACCTGGCGGACCGGATGGGGATGGAGGACCCGGTGCTGTACGCCTCGGATCTCCTGGTCTACCCGGTGCTGACCCGGGACCGGCAGGCGATGGCGGATCTCGTACGCAGCGAGCTGGGCCCGCTCCAGAAGGCGCGGGGCGGCGCGGAGCCGCTGCTGAGGACGCTGGCGGTCTACTTCGACGCGGGCTGCGTGGCGGCCGAGACGGCCCGCCGCCTGGCGCTGAGCGTACGGGCGTTGACGTACCGCCTGGAACGCATCCACCAGCTCACCGGCTCGGACCCGGCGGACCCGATGCACCGCTACAGCCTGCAGACGGCGGTGATCGGCGCGCGCCTGCTGGACTGGCCGGCCAAGGAGCTGTGAGGCTCCCGGCCGGCCCGTGCTACGCGGGTACGTACCCCTACAGGTCGAACTCGTGCGGCGGCAGGTCCAGGGCGAAACACGCCTCACGCACGACGGCCTGCTCCGTCTTGTCGAAGTCGCCGTCGGCGCCGCCGATGACGATGCCGATCTGGATGACGGCACGCGCCTCGGCGGGCTTCTTCTTCGCCTTGGCGATCTCCTGGAGCACGCTGACCTTGCCGAAGGCGAAGTCGGCGGTGAGCTTGTTGACGTAGTCGTTGAAGCGCCGCTGCAGGTCGTCCGCGGGGAAGTTCTGCAGGACGTCGTTGCTGGCGATGAGCGCGGCGACGCGCTGGCGCTCGGACGGGTCGATGGAGCCGTCGGCGGCGGCGACCAGAGCGCACATGGCCATGCTCGCGTCCCGGAACGCCCCCGACTTCAGGTCGTTCTTCTTCGCTTCCAGCTGCGTCTGCATAGACGAAGCGGATTCCTTGATCCGATCCCACAGGGCCATGACATCTCCATACGTTGCGGTGCAATGCCGGAACAAAAGAAAACTCTACAGACGTGTAGAAGCTAGCAGGGAGGGCGGCCCCCCGCCCCGGGTTCACGGGGTCGGCTCGACGCGCGGGGGCGAGTTCCGGACAGCACAACGGCCGGTCCGGACAGCGCAATGACCGGCCTGGACAGCAACAACGACCGGCCCGGACAGCGCTCCGGCCGGCCCGGACAGCACAACGGCCGCTCCGGACAGCCGTGGTGACGGCGTCCCGGACCGGCCGGAGCAAGACGTACGTAGGGTCAGTCGCCGCGCGCCTCGCCCGCGGGTTCCGGAGTGAGCTCGTCGTGGTCGCCGAGCCGGCGCTCGGGAGCGGCCTTCGGGGGCGCTTCCACCGCCGGGCCACCGGGCTTCACACCGCGCGCGGCCTGGATCTTCTCTGCGAGGGGCTGCGTCCACCGGGCGGTGAGCGGACCGACGATGACGAGGATGAGCACGTACGCGGTGGCCAGCGGCCCGATGCGCGGCTCGGTGGCCACGGCGAGACCGGCGATGACGATGGAGAACTCACCGCGCGCCACGAGCGTGCCGCCCGCCCGCCAGCGCCCGCGCGAACCGATGCCGGCGCGGCGGGCCGCGTACCAGCCGGTGGCGATCTTGGTGAGGACCGTGACGACGGCGAGGATGGCGGCGGGCAGCAGCACCGGCGGGATGTCGGCCGGGTTGGTGGAGAGCCCGAAGAAGACGAAGAACACGGCGGCGAACAGGTCACGCAGCGGCGTAAGAAGCTTACGAGCCCCCTCCGCGACCTCGCCGGAGAGCGCGATGCCGACGAGGAACGCGCCGACAGCGGCGGACACTTGGAGCTGCTGGGCGACGCCGGCGACGAGCACGGTGAGGCCGAGGACGACCAGGAGCAGCATCTCCGGGTTGTCGGAGGAGACCGCGCGGCTGATGAGCCGCCCGTGCCGCAGGGCCAGGTACAGCACGAACCCGACGGTGCCGAGCGCGATGACGAGGGCGAGGCTGCCACCGGCCAGGCTGACCCCGGCGAGCATGGCGGTGAGCAGCGGCAGGTAGACCGCCATCGCCAGGTCCTCCATGACGAGGACGCCGAGGATGACGGGGGTTTCGCGGTTGCCGAGCCGCCCGAGGTCGGTCATCACCTTCGCGATCACGCCGGACGACGAGATCCAGGTGACCCCGGCGAGCGCGACGGCGCCGACGGGCCCCCAGCCGAGGATCAGCGCAGCCACAGCACCGGGCGTCGCGTTGAGCACGAAGTCGACGGCCCCGGAGGGATACTGCGTCTTGAGACTGGTGACCAACTCCGAGGCGCTGTACTCCAACCCCAGCAGGAGGAGCAGCAGGATGACACCGATCTCGGCACCGACCATGGTGAACTCTTCGCTGGCGTCGAGCGGGATGAGCCCGCCGTGGCCGAAAGCGAGCCCTGCGAGCAGGTACAGCGGGATCGGCGAGAGCCCTATCCGCCCGGCGACCCGCCCGATGAGCCCGAGCCCGAGGATGACGGCGCCCAGTTCCACCAGCAGTGCAGTCGTGTCATGCACGGTCAGCCCTCCGCAATGATCTCGGAGAGCGCGTCGACGCCCTCACGCGTACCGACGGCGACGAGCGTGTCCCCGATGGCGAGTCGAAAGTCCGGTTCCGGCGAGGGGTGCGCGCTGTGCGTACGGAGTACGGCCACGATGGACGCCCCGGTCCGGGTACGCGCCCGGGTCTCCCCCAACAGCCGCCCACCGTAAGGGGATCGGGACCCGAGCGGGATGTGCTCGGTCACGAGGTCGATGCCCTCGGTCCGTACGGCGTCGATGGGCGCGGGGTCGATGAGGTGGGCCAGCGCGGTGGCCTCGGCGGGCGTCAGGGGCACCGACAACCGGCACGAATCGGGGTCGTCCTGTTCGTAGAACCCGATGAACCGCCGCCCGTCGTGGTGGACGACGACGGAGATGTGCTGCCCGGACTCGGTGGTGAAGTCGTACTGCGCACCCACTCCGGGCAAGGACGTGCGACGGGTTCCCATGACTGCCTCCCGAGGCGTGCGTCGGAGTCTCGGCGCACCTGGTGATCTCTTTATCCGGCCCATACCTTATCGGCAGGCCTGAAACCGTTCACCGTACGCAAACGGGCGACTGGACGTTCGTTCGACGACTCACCGGGGCCTCCGAACCCGGCCCCCCGGCCGACGACGGAGGACGGGAACAGAGAAGGGAACAGAGAAGGGAACAGAGGGGGGCTCAGCCCACGACACCGGCATCCCGCAGAGCGGCGACGACGAGCGCGTACGCCTCCCGCGTCTCCTGCCGCCGCTGCTCGTCCCGCACGGCCTTCGAGGCCCGCTCGGCGCCCGCGTTGGCCTCGCTCACCGCCTTCGCGGTCGGCGTCGCGCCCCGGGCGAGCAGGTGGTGCACCATGCGTACGTTCCCGAAGGCGGCGGCCCACTCCAGGGAGGTCCGGTCCTTCCTCACCTCGCCGATGTCCGCTCCACGCCGCAGGAGCAGATCCACCATCCGCGGATGCCCGTGCTCCGTGGAGGTCGCCGCTAGCACCAGCGGCGGAAAGTTCAGCCGGCCCTGCGCGCCGGTGGTGGCCCCGGCATCGAGCAGGAGCTCGGCCACGGCGACGTACCCGTACATCGCCGCCAGACCCAGCGGCGTCACCTCGCCGTACGCGCCCGCCCTCTGCCGCGGGTCCGCACCGGCATCGAGGAGCACCCGGACCACGTCCACATGCCCGGCATGCACGGCGAGGTCCAGCGCGGAACGCTTGTCTCCACCGAGGCCGTCCACCTCGGCACCATCACCCAGCAGCCGCGCCACCGCCGCAACGTCCCCGTCCTCTGCGGCGCGCGCGAGCCGATCCGTCACGTCCATCCCCGACCCGACCGAGGACGGATCAGTACTTCCCGTCGACCGGAATCCAGCCGGACCACGACTCGGGCTGGTAGAACTTCCCGGTGTCGCCGTCGTAGCGCAGGACCCGCAGGCGTACGTTCCCGGTCTCGCGGTAGTCCTTGTCGCAGGTCGCCCAGGTGTTGACGCCGAGCTTGTTGATGCAGACCTCGGCGGCGCGCCCGTAGTCGGTGTAGACGCCGACGGCCGCCGACATGCCGTCCTTCTTCGTGTCGCCCGCCCAGACGATGTCGCCGTTGTGCTGGAAGCAGCCCGTGACGCCGTAGGCGGCGGTCGAGCCGAGGCAGGTGTTCGCCCCAGGAGCCGCCTTGGCCGCCGCCGCTGCGGAGAAGGGGGCATCCGCCGTGGGCTCCAGGGAGGGGACATCGGCCCCCGCTGCCGGAGCGAACCCTTCGACGATCTTCACGCCCGCCGGCATCTGCACTTCCTGCAGATCCTCCACAGTTTCGTCGGCCACCGCGGGCACCGCAGTGAGAGCCGAGAACGCGAGTGCTGACGCACCAGCGAGAACGCTCACCTTTATGCGCCAGTTTTCACGCATTTTTCACTACCCCCGCACCTGACTCCTGTTTAGAAGTCGCCCATTGTTGAATGTGAACAGGATGTGAGGCTAAGGGATCTCTGCACGCGGGGGAAGTTACCGAAGTTTTCGTACACAGAGCAGGAGGGGCAGGCACCCACGGGTGCCTGCCCCTCCTGCTGGTCTACTGCGGTGCGGGACTTCCTGTACGGGACCTCCCTAAGCGGCCCCTACTGAGCGGGCCCTACTGAGCGTCGGGCACGTCGCCGGCCGACTCCCCGACGCTGATCTCGCCAAACGAGGGATCGACCGCACACTCCGCCGGAATCTCCTCGACCGGAACTGCACACTCCGAGGGCCCCACCACACTCTGCCCGTCCAAGGTGGGCACTCCCGCCCGCTTCCCCGTCTCGATCCGCCCCGCCATGCCTTCCAACCCTTCCACCGGCGCGGACTCCACCGAGGCGGCGGGCCCGGCGGGGGGCTGGGGAGTCTCGGCAGCACCCGAGGAGGACGAGCAGGCGGCCGCACCTGTCATGGCGAATAAGACGAGGGCGGCGGAGGCCGCGACCGTACGAAAGCGCATGAAGATCCCCCTACACGGACGCTGAAACGCCCGAATGGTCAGTTGATCTACGATGCCACAGCGCGCGACGAGGAAGGCGCGGAAACTGTGAAGAATCGGCGCTGGTGCGCGCCGTGCCGATCATGCCAACTCGCCCCATCCCAGCAGCCGGTGAGGCAACTGAGTCGGCATTCCACCTCGCGGACATCCTCGTTCTGTCGGCAAGCTGATGCGAAGTCCCCTTTGGGGCACAGAATGATCGCGTGCTTCCTCCCCGACTGCTGTGGTGCGATCCTCGGCCCACCCCCCGTTTGTCTGTTCAGGAACCAGTAACACTGATCGTCCGGGATCCCGAACTCCACGAGCCGTCCGCCGAGGACGACTGCACGGTGTTCTCGTACGTCTGCCAGGCGCATGGCCGTTTCTACCAGCGCGAGGCGTGCGGCGAGGGACCGCATCTCGTGGTGCTGCACTGCGAGAACCACGGTCCCGAAAACATGTGGCCTCAGCCCCTCATGCTCCTGTTCCCCGAAGGGTTTGAGCCCCCGCTCAGTAAGACGCAACTCAGCTGGCCGCAAGCTGAGTGGGACGCTGCCTGAGCAAGACCCGGAAGAGACGGCCCAGGACGCCGACGGGAACGCCTGCTAGCGCTGTGCCCGAAGCCTGCGGCCGGACCGGAGACGAGGGAAAAGCGGACCGGACTCTTCCGTGAAGCCGAGGGCACACGGGAGGGCATGACCCGAGCCGGTGAGCCCGGCACCAGAAGTGCGTGTCCTTTCCAGCACCTGCGGCGTCGCCCGCATGATCGAAAGGTCGGCAGTGATGATAGCGATCCTGTGCTTTTTCATCGTCATGGCGCTCGTCCAGGTCGTGAAACCGCAGTTGCTCTGGAAGATCAACCGCCCCTTGCAGAAGCCGTTCGTCAAGGACTACGACGCGACCGAACCCACGGATGCCGGATACATGGTGAGCCGCGCCGTGGGGGCGGTGGTCCTCGTGGCTTCGGTGACCATGCTGATCAACACCCTCTGACGTCCCGGGTCTTGCCTGTGGATCAGCGGCGTTCTCCTGACCGGAGATGGGAGAGGGCAAGCATGACCGGTAGGTCGTACTGGTCCCTGTCCTGCTCCCAGTAGGCGAGCACCCGAGCCGTGGCCTCGGCCATGTCCGTGGGCAGGTCAGCCGCGCGGAGAGTGTCGGCGACCTCTTCCATCTCGGTCGCCCAGCGCCAGGCTCGGGCCGCAACACTCGGCAGATAGTCCGGATCGGAGAGGATCGTAGAGATCATGACTTCGGCCTCGGCTGTGAGCTGATCACTGACCCCATGGGCGTCGGCGAGCGCGTGAGCGACACCGGCGAGGGTACGAGCGGCCTTCTGGTAACTGGCAAAGGCCATCTTCAGCGCGGAAGCGGAACCGGGTGTGTCACCGACCCGGCAGACGTGCAGCGCAGAGTCCGTGAACAGGGACGCCACCAGCTCGACGGCAGAGTCGGCCCCTGCGAGATAAAGCCGTGCCGTACGCCCCTCGCCTGGCGGCTGACCGAACACGGCACCGTCGACGACTGCGGAGCCGGGGCGGATCTCCTCGGAGATGCGCCGTACACGTTGAGGGCTGATGGCGTTGACATCGACGTACAGCCCCGCGAAGCCATGTGCGGCCACTGCCGCCGCGACGGCCCCCGCCGCCTGCGGTGGGCAGACCGAGAGAACGATCGCGGTACGGGACAGCGCTTCGGCAAGCGAGTCGCAGGCCGTGGCACCGACCTCCCTCGCGTGGCGCCACGTGTTCTCACTGCGGCCCTTGGGCACCCACAATGCCTCATTGCCGCCGGCGACGATCTCGGCGGTGATTGCCGCGCCCATGGTTCCAGGGTGGAGGACGGTCACGGTGGTCATAGGCGTCCTCCAGCGAGATACGACGTGGTGTGTTCCTCGTCCACATGATCCGCTGTCGCCCGCCAGCAACGGTGAAGGGCTCGACACCAAAGGGCCGAACACGGCTGCGGCACTCCCTGCCCCGGCAGCTCGCCTCACACTGCGGCCGCGTCATGGGTACCGTGCTGGAGACGAACTCTGTACGGACAGACCGGCGGTCGCGTCGGATCGTCCGGCGGCCGGGAGGTGTCCTGATGCTGGAAGAAGCCGAGGAGATCGGCAAGCGCGCTCGCAGGGCAAGGCTGCGGTTGGGCATACCGCAGGCCGACCTGGCAACAGCCCTGGGGAAGTCGCAGGGCTGGGTGTCGAAGATGGAACGTGGCCTGATCGAGCTGGACCGGGTCGGGCTGCTCAACCAGGTGGCCGCGGAGCTGCACGTCCATCCCAACGACCTGATCGGACGCCCGTACAGCAGTTCCCCCGACAACAGCCAGTGGCAGATCGCCGCCTCGTCGATCTTGCGCGAGCTGCGCCGCTACGACCTCGTCCCCGTCTTTGATGGGGCTCCCCGACCGGCATCACAGCTATGGCGTGAGGTGACCCGGCTGCACCGCCTGCGGGACACCGCCTCCAACGTCGCGATCCTCCGAGTTCTCCCGGATCTGTTCCGGGAGGCGCGCGCTCTGGCAGAGGACTCGGACGGGCACGAGCGGGAGGAGGCGTACGCCGTCTACGCCGTGTGCTGCAAGTTCGCGCACACCGCCGCGCACGCCCTCGGACACCCCGAGCTGGTGGCCATGGCGTGCGAACGGGCCGCGTGGTCAGCCAGGTTGTCGGGAGATCCGGTGCTGCCTGCCGTCGCCGACTGGATGCGCGTCTGGGACATGTGGGCGACGGCTGACTGGGCCGACGCTCTGACCCTCTCGGACAAGGCGATCGCCTCGGTGCAACAGCCGTACGAGCATGGTGATCCGCTGGCCGTACGGGCTTGGGGCACGCTTCAGCTTCGGGCGGCCATCTCCGCCGCTCGGGCCAACCGCCCCTCGGAAGCGGAGGACCGGATCGGACACGCGAAGGACGCGGCGGAACGCATGGACGGCTACGTCGGCGCACCGGTGTATGACCGGCATTCGCTGACGTTCTCCGCCGGGAACGTGCAGATCCACGCGATCAGCGTGGCCCTGGAAATGGGCAAGCAGGGCAAAGCTCTGGAGATAAACCGCCGCACCAGCCCGAGCCTGGTCGGGGCACTGCCCAACTCCCGTCAGGGACACCACCACATGGACGTTGCACGAGCCTGGCTGTGGGACGGAAACCGGGCAAAGGCGCTCACCGAGCTGGAGACGGCTGAACGCATCGCGCCGCAGCTCGTACGTAACCACCCCATCGCCCGTTCAACGCTCCGCAGCATCGTCTACGCCGAACGAGCAGCCACAAGGGAAAAGCTGCGGCACATGTCCGACCGCTTTCACCTGGACGGATAGGGGTCGTATTCCTCCCGCTCATATTCGAGGCTCGTCCTGTCCCTAACTTCGAGGCATGACGCGACGACGCTCTTCTCATCTACCCTCGCAGGGGACCGAGTTAGGTACGGCAGCACCCTTCGTTCCACGACTCGGCGACCTCGCCACGGACAGCGCTCGCGACGGCCGTGTCGGGGTCGTGGTCGCCCTCCCCGGTGAGGGCTCCGCCACGACGTACCACCTGCGTCCGCCCGGGGGCGGGGCCCCCTGGTCCGCGCCCGCCGACGGAACGACGCTCAGTCCCGTGCCGGTGAGGGCAACCCACGCCACGCTCTCGGCCGGACGGGACGCGGTCTACGACCCGCGGGCCAGGCAGGGATCCATTCCCATAGAGCTCCACCTGGATGACGGCTCGACCCTCGACGGCGCACTCATCCTCACCTCTGCCGAGCTGGAGCGGCTGCACCAGCAGACCAGCCGCCTCGTCGACGCACACGGACGGGCCCTCGGCGGCACCCCGTGACCGGGCCTCGGCGACGCCACGCCCGAAAGGCCGCGCCGCGCTCCGTACGCCCCGAAGGCGGAGGCATCGCGCTCACGCTTCTGGCGGTCGCCGGCCTGGCAGGCCCGGCCTGGGCACTGCGTGAGCAGGCCGCCCCGCTCCTCAACAGGCTCGGTCACCAGCCCGCCGCTGTCTCACTGGACGCGAGCCCGCCCTCCGACCACTGACTCCGCTCCGCTGTCCGGGCCGCTCGCCCACGTTCCCGGCCAATGGAGCCTGCCATGCACCCGAAACATCCAGGCGTGATTTTCCAGGGAGAGATTATGGACATCCCGTACATCGTCGTCGACCAGCTCACCCCCGACCAACAGCAGGTCTGGAAGACCTACTTCGGCGACGCCGACCGACCCCGCTACATCGAGGAAGGCATCTGGCGCCGTACGCAGGAGAAGGCCACGGCCGAACAGAGCGGCTGGACGGCCGCCGACGACGCCCGGCGGCGGATCATCCACTACCGCTACCGGTACGGCCTGGTCCCCACCACCGCCGCGCCGGCCATCGGCCTGACCGACCTGTACCTCTTCCACTCCTCTACCGCTCCAGCGGACGAGATCGACGCGCATCACGACGCCCTGTGGGACTCGCTCGCCACCGGCGGCTGGAAGGAGGCTCCCGGTGGATTCTTATGGACACGTCGGGATCTGAAGTGCCGGATCACCGAGCACGACGCCCACCCCCAGGACGCGGCGGCGGGCCGTACCCTACCCGTCGGCTACCGGAGCCTGGACGTGCAGATCGCCTCGGTGTCCTACGCACCGCCGCCCGCTGTCCGGCAGGTGCCGTGGAACGTCCTCTCCACCGGGATCAGGTGCAAGGACCGCCCCGGTACGCCGACCCGCGTCCCAGACCTGTCCGTCCTCGCGGACCTGCTGCCGTTCCAGGCGGAGATCGGCTGCGGTACGTCGGTCGAGGCGGGTATCCCGCCCCTGCACCGGCTCCACGAGATCTACCGGGTGACCGACCGCCAGGGCCACGAGCCTCGGGAACACCGCTTCACCCTCTCCCCGACAGCGGACACGCTCCTCCACGAGGTGCTGACGGAGCCGGAGGAGAAGACGGCGGAGTTCGTGGAGATGTTCCGCGCCTGCTTCCTGGCCGAACCGACTCCGGCCATGTGGGCGCTGAAGGAACTGAAGGACGCCGGTCACCTCGTCGGCCCGGTCATCACCAACAACTTCGACGTGCTCGCGGCGCGCGCCGGGCTCGACGAGTGCTTCATGCGCCGCTACGACCAGGCCGTACCCGACGTCGAGTGGGTGGACGGCGCCAAGGCCCTCCTCGTCGTCGGCCTGCACGCCGACCGACGCAAGGTCCAGGCACGCGCCCGCGCTCGCGGCATGCAGGTCGTCTACCTGGACCCGGAGGGCTTCTGGCGCGGCGGCCAGTTCATGCCGTACCCGCTGGAAGGCCCCCAGGACGGCGACCTGGTGTGCCGGGCGACCGCCGCCGAGGCCCTGCCCGCCCTCGTCAACCTGCTCAGACAGCACGCTGGTTGATCCACCTGCACGAAGAGGGCCGCGCCGGGTGTTGGCGCTAGCGTGACGCACCCGGCCGGCCCGGACTCCCCTGGGCGGGCGAGGGATAAGGAAAGGAGCGTCGACCCATGCGCGTATCCGTCATCGGCTGTGGTCATCTGGGCATCCCCCACGCCGCTGCCATGGCCGAGATCGGCCACGAGGTCATCGGCGTGGACCTGGACCAGGCGAAGATCGACCGCCTCAACGTCGGCGAGTGCCCCATCTACGAGGACGGCCTGCCCGAACTCCTCAGCACCCACACCGCCACTGGACGCCTGCGGTTCACTACCAGCCTCGCAGAGGCGGCCGAGTTCGCCGACATCCACTTCCTCGCCGTGGGCACGCCCATCGACGCGGACGGACGGAGCTACGACACCGGGCAGGTCTTCGGCGCCGCCCGCGCCCTTGCCCCGCACCTGACGCGCCCGACCGTCATTGTCGGGAAGTCCACGGTCACCGTCGGCACCTCCCGCGACCTCGGTGCTCTGCTCGCCCGTCTCTCCCCGGCCGGTGAGGACGTGGAGGTCGTCTGGAACCCCGAGTTCCTGCGCGAGGGCCACGCCATCGACGACACCCTGCGCCCCGACCGCATCGTCGTGGGCGTTCCCTCTGCCCGCGCCGAGGACGCGGTACGCGAGGTCTACGCCCCGCTCCTGGCGAACGGCATCCCGCTGTTCGTGACCGACCCCGCCACAGCCGAACTCATCAAGGGTGCCGCCAACGCCTACCTCGGCATGAAGATCTCCTTCATCAACGGCGTCGCCGACATGTGCACCGCCGCCGGAGCCGACGTCCAGCAGCTCACCGAGGCCATCGGCCTGGACCCCCGCATCGGCCGCGGCGGCCTGAACGCCGGCCCCGGCTACGGTGGCGGCTGCCTCCCGAAGGACGTCCGCGCCTTCACCGCCTCCGCCCGCACCCTGGGCGCCGCCGAGGCAGCGACCATGCTGCGCGCGGCAGAGGAGGTCAACGAATCTCGACCCACGGCCGCGCTGAAGCTCATCGAGCAGACGCTCGGCCGCCCCGTCGACGGCGTACGCATCACCGTCTGGGGCGCTTCCTTCAAGGCCGGTACCGACGACGTCCGCGAATCCCCGGCCCTGGCGATCGCCGCACTCATGCACCAGCGCGGCGCGACCGTCACCGTCCACGACCCGCACGCCGTACCCACCGCACTGCGCCGCCACCCCGAACTCGACTACTGCGAGGACCTCGAAGGCTCCGTCGAGGCGGCCGAGCTGATCGTCCTGGCCACCGAATGGCCCCACTTCCGCGAGGCCGACCCCAAGGCACTCGCCCCACTGGTCGCAAACCAGGTCCTCGTCGACCTCCGCAACCTCATCGACGCCGACGCGTGGCGCATGGCCGGATGGACCGTACGCCAGCTCGGACGACCCGCACAGGAATAGCCGAACCCATCGATCGGAGGTCCGACGTGGACACCCTGTGGGACAACATCGAGAAGCTCTCCGCCGTCTGCCGAGCGGCTGGCGCCCACCTCCCCGACGAGGAGCTCAAAGCCCTCCAGGTCGGCAAGGTCGCCGAGGAAGCCGGCGAGGCCATGCACGCCCTCCACGGCCTGAAGGACCTCACCACCTGCGGCGACGACCACACCTGGTCCGAGGTCCAGAACGACCTGGTAGGCGCAGTCATCGCAGCCCTCCTGGCCATGCACTACATCGACCCCACAGGCGCCCGGGCCACCTTCGACGAGATCCTCCACCGCCGCACGCGCAGGGGCCGAGAGTCCGCTGTGGCGGCCTGACAACCCCAGACTGCCGCTGGCCGCGCCCCACAGGGCGCGGCCAGCGGACAGTCAAAGTCATGTGCCGTGACGAGCACCTGACCCAAGCGCGGTCGAACCTTGACAATTTGACTTAACTGGGCGCTGTCGATCCACCCTCAGCTACAGGAAGCACTTCGGAGTGCAAGATTGCCACCGCTACGTCCCTCGGCTGGCCTCTTGTGCTTGCCCCAGAGCTTTGCGCTCCCCTGCGTGGTTGCCCCTTGGCTCACCCGAACTTCTGCTTGGTGGCAACACCTCGGCGTTCCGCTCCAGAGCGGTTGGCAAGTTACTTCATACCGCGGTGCCGGTCATCGATGGCGCACCAATGGCATAGTACTGCTATGCCTCGCAACTACACGGATCTCTCTCCTCACGATTTTGAAATTCTCACGAGAGACCTTCTTCAGGCAGAATTTGGCGTACTGATGGAGTCATTCCCGAAAGGGCCAGACGGGGGTGTCGATATCAGACTTCACCGAAATGGAGAAGAGTCGGTAGTAGTCCAATGCAAACACAGCCCCGGCAAGACGTTTTCGCAGATCAAGGGTCAACTAGAGTCCGAGGCGAGGAAGATTGCTGGACGTTTTTCGGCGCGATACATTTTGGTCACGTCAGCCTCAATTACACGAGCCAATAAGGCTGAAATTGCAACGATGTTCTCCGGGGTGATGCTAAACGAAGAGGATATCCTGGGCGTCGATGACATTGAGAATCTCCTGAGGCGCCATCCCGAGGTGGAGACTCGGAATTTTAAACTATGGATCACGTCGAGTGCAATTCTCGATTTTTTGGTTAATTCCGAGCTCCACAGAAGAAGCATCAGGCTGGTCGAGAAGATCGTAAGTCGCCGCAGGTTGTACGTTCACAGCGAGGCATTTCCGGCGGCCTTGCAGATCCTAGAACAACACCACGTGTGTGTCATTTCGGGTGAGCCGGGGATAGGTAAAACAACCCTTGCCGAAACCCTCCTGGTCAAGTTGATGGCCGACCATGATTGGCAACCACACATCGCCTCCGAAGATATATCGGACATCGAGCGGGTATGGAACCCGGGTAAACGCCAAGTGTTTCTCTATGATGATTTTCTAGGCCAAAATTCCCTGCTCGATAATCTGAACAAAAACGAGGATAGCCGATTGGCTCAAGTGGTCGAACGAGTTCGTAATTCGGACAACAAGCTATTGATTATGACGACGAGAGAGTACATTCTCCGTCGGGCGCAACAAGTGTACGAACCCCTCCACCGAATTCCCTCCCTCGGCGAGGGAAAGATCATTCTCAACCTTGCCTATTATACGCGTGAGCAGAAGGCGAGAATATTCTACAACCACGTTTACTTTGCGGAGCTGTCGAGCGGGTCACACTACTCGATTCTGGCCGAGAAACGGTATCGGAATATCGTAGATCATCCGAATTTCAACCCCAGGCTGATTGAGCTCGTTACGTCGAACTTTAAAAGATCCGGCGTGACGTCTGTCGGGTTCTACGACTACGTCATAAGCGCCCTAGATGACCCGAGTGATCTATGGGAGAAAATATTCCAAAGTCAGCTGTCTGAACCTGAGCGCAGCTTGCTCCTTGTCTTGGCAACGGTGCGAGGGCAATTGGAGTTCGGGGACCTTCTGCGGGCCCTCAATTTTTACCAGGATTCCTCTCAAGTCTCACGTACCAGTCGGCATCAACTTCGCCTGATCCTGAAGAAGCTACACGGAACATTCCTGAATATTAGTTCAGACGTAAGGCTGGATGACCAGCATAATGGGCTGCATCCTAAAATCCCTCTACATTCATCGGTTTCGCGAATCCCTCATTTGTGGACTATATATCTAAATATTTAGCTTCGCATCCTGATGAAATATTTCAGATGGCGCGAGGTTGCCGCTACTTCGAGCAGGCCGAAACTTTGGTGACCTGGGAAACCGGCCCTGAGTCGCCTCGATGGCCATTTGAAGACATCATTTCTATATTTTTCGGAGGAGGTTCCAAGGGGCAGCGGCGACGTCATCACGTGGAACCTCCTCGTCTAGCGCCAGGGCAACAGAATGTCCTCATGGAGGCCATGATCCGGCTCGCGAAAAGCGAGTCTTGCTATTGGGTAAAAGGGGCCGGTGAAGGGCTTCGGAGAGGATTTATATCGATTCGTAATCGGCATCTTGCGATGTTGCGCCTCAATAGCAAGTACGGAGAAAGTCTACTGCCTCAGCACCAGCTGGCTCATGTAGCGCGTGAAGCACTGGAGAGGGTGCTGTCAGGTTCTCTGAAAGATGTTACTGACGAGGTGGTGCTAATTGAGCGCCTAGTGGGCTACTCTGCCATCAGTGAAATTGTCGTGAGCCTCAGGGATGCTGCTGCTATGAGGCTCATGGAGTCATTGGGGTCACCGGTCGAATTTCGGAATACGCTGTCACTGCTCACGGAGCTTGATATCCAAGCTTCTCTGAAATCGGAACAAGCAGAGGTTGAGCTTAGGGATCGATTCTGGGATTTCGCTGAAGAGTGGGACCGTGAGGAAGCTCTTCGAGTTAATGACGTCCCGGCCTGTGAGGAGGCTATCTCGGATCTCGGCGAGACGTTGCGGGAATTCGCTCTCGATGGGTTGCTGGGTACGCCGAAATTGGAGGAGCGGCTTGTTCTCTTGCAGGAGGAGCTCGCCGAGGATTCGGAAGTTGAAGAGGATCGAGATTACCACTCGCCCTCCTTTGATTCTTTGGGAGACAAAAGGAGTACTTCGGTTGTTCAAAGTGGCCAGCCGGGTGACCCGATAGATGATCTCTTCAGTACCCTTTCTTGATGAGTCGCGAGCAAATTAGCGGAGGTCGGCGGGGCGGCTCTGTCCGGTGTCTTACTGGGTTTGGGGGCGAACATGATCAGGGGAGCCAGAGACGCCGTCGTCCTGACGTCCGGGTGATCGGAGGGGCGCAGGCCCCGGCCGGGTCCGCTGTCCTCTTTCTAAGTCTGCGGCTGCCAGGTCTGCATCATCACTCTTTGCCGCTCCAGCCCACCCGGAGCATGCACATCGGCACGTTCTGTTGTACTCCCGCCGCCCGTGCCCCATCCGCGCGCAGCGGAGCGGACAACAGCGGTCAGATACGGCTCCCAGGGACCACAGTCAGTCATCCCGTCCAACGAAAAAGAACAGGTCAGAGCACCTTCTATAGCCTATGCACCGCTGATCCCCAAGCTCAGGGCTTTTGGGGCTGGAAGCCTTCGTGTCTCCAGGCCGCGTCGGTCGGACCGCCCGTCAGCGTTTAGGTTCGAGGGGGTGGTCCGCCTCAGGCGTGCTCGCTGCGCGTTGGGGGCGGGGGCCAGCCGACCACCGCGTCGGCTTGGACGTTGCGCAGGGACGTTCCCTCGAAGCGGGCGCCTGTGATGTCTGTGGGGCCCAGGCGGGGGATGCCTGTGTTGACGCTGCTCAGTCTGGCGCCCGTCAGGTCCGTGTCGCGGAGGTCGGCGTCGCGGAGGTTGCAGCCGGCCAGGACCGCGCCTCGTAGGGAGGCTCCGCGGAGGTCGGCGCCGGTGAAGTCGCAGAACTTGAACCAGCAGCCTTCGAGGGTTGCGTGGCGCAGGTCCGCGCCTGCGAACGAGCAGCGGGCGAAGCGCAGTTGGTTCGTGTGGGTTGACGCCAGGTTCTGGTGCGTGAAGTCCTCGCCGCTTACGGCCGCGTAGCGGTGGAGCTCGGAAAGGCGTTGGCGCGCGGTCAGTGGCGTGGTCATGGAGACCAGCGTCTCAGCCGGGGTGGGGGGCGCCGTCGAGATTTCGTCAAATTGACCGTTCAACAGACAGGGCTGTGGGGGGTGATCTTGTCGCTCTGTAGGGGGACTTGGGGCCGTCTCGCGTTAGTTTGGGCGTCGGCGTTGCCTGGGCTGCTGTACGGTGATCGTGTCATCACGCTCTGTGTGTACGCATGGGGCGGCCCCCGGTGGTGTTACAGCACCTAGCCGAGGGCCTTCACCCAACTAGTGGAACCAGGAGTCCACCGGGATGCTTTGGCATGCTATCGCGCCTGTTCGGCGCTACACGAAGGTCTCGCACGACGTCATGCGTCATCCGCGTCTGAACAGCGACGCGAAGGTCTTGATCTCTTACGTTCAGGGGTTGCCCGAGGGGGAGCAGAGCGACCGCGCTCTGTCCGAGCATGCTCGTGAGGTCGGGATCAAGGGGCGGCGGTACCAGACGGCCAAGGAGCAGTTGGTCGTGAACGGGTTCGTGCATGAGCACAAAGCGCCCGGGGCGCGTGGGTTGTGGGCTACCCATCAGCTCTTCTCCAATGTGCCGTTGAGCGATGCCGATGCCCTTGTGGTGTGGCGGGAGGCTGGGGTGGGTGCCGGCGCCGGTGGGGGAACTGAAGCGGCTCCGAGTGCGCAGGTTCCGACCGTCGGTCAGCCGAGGGCTCGGAGCGTCGGTCATCAACTACCGGTAGACGAAGAACTGGGGGAGAACTCTTTCCGCCCACCCACCCAAGCGGCTGACAGTGAAGCTGCGTTGGAGGAGCTTTCGCCTGAAGAGGTGGAGGTGGAGCGGGTGTTGCTGTCCCTCCGGGAGTGTCGGCGTGATCTGCGGCTCGGTGTCGCCGAGGCGCGTTCGCTGATCGCGCCGGCCGTGGAGTGGTTACGGCGCGGGGTGTCCGGGGCGGAGCTTCGGGAGGTGCTGAGCAGTGGGCTGCCGACCGGGCGGGTGCGGTCCGCTGTCGGGTTCCTGCGGCATCGGCTCGTACAGAAGATGCCCGAGGCGCCCGCGCCTGCGCCCGTGTCTGAGCCTGCGCCTCCTGCTCTGCCTGATGTGCCTCCTGTTCCTCCGCGCGTTGCGCCTCTCGTGACCTGTGAGGGGCCCGGGAACGAGCATGTGTTCCGGGCTTATGGCGGGGCGACCTTGTGTCCCGACTGCCAGCAGGCTGCCGCCTGGGCGCGGTGGGCCGAGCGGCGTGCTGCCGATCTGGGGGTTGATCTTGCCGAGGATGCCGCCAAGGCCGTGGAGGCCGGGCGGGATCCGGATGGGTGGCGGTCTCGGCTCGCTGCCGCTGCCGCCGTGGCCACAGCGGAGGGTGTCGGCGAGCAGTAGGCCCCCGCGCGCAGTTGGCCGATTTCCGTCTCGGGGAGTGACAGGGCGGACGTGCCTGTGCCCGGCGGCGTGATGGATCCACGTCGCCGGGCACAGGGGGCGGAGCTGATGCGGGAAAGCGTCAGTCCGTGATCTCGATCTGGTCCTTGTTCTTGTTCTTGTCCTGGGTGTTCTTCTCCGGTGCGGAGGGGGAGGACGTGTCTGTCGGGGTGCTCGTGCGGCTCTTGAGGTTCTGGAGCAGCTGGGCCACGTCCACGCCCGTCGTGGAGCTGAGCAGCTCCATGCCCTGCGAGACGTTGTCGGTGACCGTACGGGCCAGCTGGCTGGCGCCGTCCGTCGAGATCACCGTCATCTTGTCGATGGCGCTCAGCGGCTCGGACGCCTTCGCGACGACCTGCGGGAGCACCTCGACCAGCATCTGGAGGACGGCCGCGTCGCCGTACTGCGCGAACGCGTCGGCCTTCTTCTGCATGGCCTCCGCCTCCGCCGCACCCTTCGCGGCGATCGACGCGGCCTCGGCCTCACCCTCGATGCGCACCGCGTCGGCCAGTGCCGAACGGTGGAGCTTCTCACCCTGACCGGTCAGGCGCGAGCGCTCCGCGTCCGCCTCGGCCTCCTTGACCTGGGCGATGCGGCGGGCCTCCGCCTCCTGCTCGGCCTGGTAGCGGGCGGCGTCGGCGGGCTTACGGACCTTGGTGTCCAGCTCGCGGTCGGTCAGGGCCGCCTGGCGCTCGGCGACCTTCTCCTGCTCCTGGAGCACTTCCTGCTGGCGGGCGGCTTCGGCGAGCGGGCCGGCGGCGTTGGCCTTGGCGGCCGCCGCTTCCGTCTCGGCCTTGATCTCGGCCTGCTTCAGGTAGTACGTCCGCTCGGCGATGGCGATCTCCTCGGCCGCCTTCAGCCGGGCCTGCTCCGAGGCGCGCTTGGCGATCGCCTCGGCGATGTCCGCCTCCTGCTTGGCGCGGGCGGCCTCCGGACGGCCGAGGTCCTCCAGGTAGGAGCCCTCGGTGGTGATGTCCTGGATCTGGAAGGCGTCCAGGATCAGGCCCTGGCCGGAGAGGCTGGTCTCGGCCTCCTCCGCGACCTGCCCGGCGAACGCGGCCCGGTCGCGGATGATGTCCTCGACCGACATACGGCCGACGATCGCGCGGAGCGCTCCGGAGAGCACCTCCTGGGTGAAGCCGACGATGCCGTCCTGCTGCTGGAGGAAGCGCTGGGCGGCGGCGCGGATCGCGTCCTCGCCACCCCCGACCTTGACGATCGCGACGCCTTCGAGGTTCGACTTCACGCCGCGCAGGGTGACCGCGCCGCGGACGGCGATCGGGATGTGCCGGCTGGAGAGGTCCAGCGTGAACTTCTGCTGGACGAACGGCACGACGAAGACGCCGCCACCGACGACGACCTTCTGGCCGCTGTTGTCGACGCTGACGAGGCCGGTGACCGGATCGGTCGACTTCTTGCCGCGGCGGCCGGTGATGATGAAGGCCTCGCTGGGCCCGGCGACCTTGTACCGCGTGATGACGACCAGGCCGAGCAGGACGAGAAGTACGACGATGCCGATGACGGCGAGAGCTACTGGACTCATGAGAGGTGTCCCCCCTGCCTCCCGGGTGGGGGACGGCAGATTGTTGTGGTGCGAGGTGCTGGTGGGGTGTCGGTGAGCGTGTCAGTGGGTGAGTGAGTGGGCGGGGCGGTGAGCGGAGGAGGTGGTGAGGGCGGTGGGAGCGGTGCCCGGTCGCGTGGTCAGCGCTCTACCGGGCGGACCGCGACCGACGTCGTCGACAGCTCCGCCTCCACCCAGATCTCCGTGCCCCGGACGACCGGCGTCGGGCACTTGGCCGCGTACTTGACGGGCTGGCCCGCCAGCCGCAGCATCACCTCGCCGTAGCCGTCGGCCGGGATGGCCGTCACGACCGTCCCGGACGTGCCGACGAGGTCGCCGCCGCGCGGCGTGGAGGAGGTCTGGTCGCGCATCAGGGCCTGGCTCAGTTTCCAGGTCAGCCAGCCCGCGACCAGACCGGCCGCGACGCCGGCGACGGTGGCCAGGAGCGGCCCGGCACCCGTGGTGCCGAGCACGATCGCCCCGCCGAAGCCGAGCATCGAGACGAAGCCGGCGATCACCGGGAGCGAGAGCAGTCCGTCGAAGAGCCCGTCGAGTACGCCGTCGAGCATCCCTTCGAGGACGCCGCCGAAGATGAGAGAAAGGGCCAGCAGGACGATTCCCGCAATGCCGAGACCGAGAAAGAAGGTCACCTGATCACTCCCTGTTCTTCGACTTCCCCCGAGATATTTCCGTCGAACTGGCTGGATGGTCCCATAGGGGGTTGGTTCGGGTCACTGCCGGATCCCGGCAATCTTTACGCGGTTTTGATGCCGGACAACTGATCCGCCAGGGTGGAAAGTGACTGGAAGGTGGCACCCAGCAACGCGACGTGCTTCCAGCGCAGGACGCCGTCCGGGCCGATGAGGAAGACCGCCCGCCGTACGCCGATGCCGGGGGCGGCGACCCCGTACGCCTTGGCGATCTCGCGGCCCTCGTCCGCCAGCAGCGGCATGCGGAGTCCGTAGGTCCGGGCGAACGACTCGTGGCTGTCCACACCCTGTGGACTGATGCCCCAGACCTCCGCGTCGAGCCCCTCGAAGGTCTCCATGCCCGAGGAGTACGAGCAGAGCTGCTTCGTGCAGACGCTCGTGTTGTCCCCGGGGTAGAAGGCCAGCACCAGAGCCCGGCCGCGGGCGGCGGAGAGGGTGTAGTCGCCGCGTTCGAAGGTGTCCCCGGGCACGGACGGACCGGACAGGACACCGCCGGGGAGCGTGAAGTCCGGTGCCGGGGTGCCGAGGGGAGGTCCTGCCGCCATGACGACTCCTTCTTATGCGTTCGTGGTACGTACATGGATGGGGGCGTGCCCGTACAGTGAACGGCAC
This sequence comes from Streptomyces cyaneofuscatus, assembly GCF_033109485.1. Lineage (NCBI taxonomy): Bacteria > Bacillati > Actinomycetota > Actinomycetes > Kitasatosporales > Streptomycetaceae > Streptomyces > Streptomyces cyaneofuscatus. The sequence continues at coordinate 4,214,358 of NZ_CP137002.1, forward strand.
TTTCCGCTCGTTGACACGTTCGGCCCAATCCGGAACCGGGTCCGCACCGAATACGGAGGGAGCGGGGCATCGGCGCCCGCACACGGATCTGGAGGTACGCGTGGACCGACGGCCGCCGTCAGCAGCGGTTCTCGTCCTGCACGGGGGCCACGAGAACGGCACCGAGCCGCCGCCCTGGGGCCCTCTCAACCTCCCCGGCGTCCGTATGCGCCCCTTCGTCCGCGCCCTGCGCCGGGCCACCCGCGCCCGCCAGGACGGTACGGAGGTCCTCGTACGGCAGGTGCGGTACGTCCACCGGGGGTGGAACGGCCCCCGCGCCGACGCCCTCCGCGACGCCCTGGCCGCGCTCGACGCCCTCGGCGAGGAGGCCGGGGACGACATGCCGGTGATCCTCCTCGGCCACTCCATGGGCGCCCGCGCCGCCCTGCGCGCCGCCGGCCACCCCCTCGTACGCGGCGTCGTCGGCCTCGCCCCCTGGTGCCCGCCCGGCGACCCCGTGACCCAGCTCGCGGGCCGCGACGTCGTCCTCGTCCACAGCAGCCGGGACCGGATCACCAGCCCCCAGGCCACCCAGTCCCTCACCGCCCGGGCCCGCCGGGCCGGCGCCCGTACCTGCATGGTCACCGTCCGGGGCGGCGACCACGCCATGATCCGCCGCGCCCCCGCCTGGCACCGGCTCACCACCACCCTGGTCACCGGGTTGCTGGGAACCGGCAGTCTCCCGGAACCCGTCACCACCGCCCTCGGCCTGCCGCCGACCGCCGAGCCCACGGAGGGCACCCTCGATCTCGACCGGCTGCGCGCCCAGCGGGGACCGGCCGGGCTCCTGCCGAGTTCCTGACCCGTTCCGGGAGCACGGCTTCGGCGGCGCTGCGGATGCGGTGCCGGGAGCCGCCGCCCACGATGGAGGTCCGGAGGCCGATCTACGGCGGAGGAGACCCCCTTGCAGGCCGAAGCCGAAGCGTGCGGCGACGGAATGCCGTCGTCCTTCGACCCCCCGACCGTGGCCGCCCTGCTCGACGGGAACCCCGCCGGAGTCGCCGTACTCGACGCGAACCTCCGCTACACCTACGTCAACCCGGCCCTCGAACGGCTCAACGGCCTCCGCGCCGGCGCGCACATCGGCCACACGTTCTCCGAGGTGCTCCCCGAGCTCCGCGGCCAGGCCGCCGTCCTGCGCGGCGTCCTGCGCGACGGCGAACCCCGCGAACAGACGATCCGCGGCCGCACCTGGGCCGCGTCCTCCGCCGAACCCCGGTTCTGGCGCGCCACCTACCACCGGCTGGAGACGGGCGGGTCCGTCTGCGGGCTGATGGTGATCGTCGTCGAGATCAGCGACGTCGCCCGCCAGCGGGCCGAGCTCGAAGAGGCCCGCGGCCATGTGGCGCTGCTCTCCACGGCCGCCGTCCGGATCGGCACCACCCTCGACATGGACACCACCTGCCGGGAGCTCGCCGAGTTCGTCGTGCCCGCCTTCGCCGACGTGGCCGCCGTCGACGTCTTCCCGCCCGAGGTAGGCCACCCCGTACGCCGTGCCGAGCCCGGGGTCCTGCGGCTGCGGCGGGCCGCGCTGCGGGGCGCGGGGCCGCTGGACGAGCAGGTGCAGCGGTTCGGACACCCGGGGGAGTACGTCGATTTCGCGGCGGACTCCGCCGTCACCCGCTGCCTGGCCGAGAACGAGCCGGTCCTCGACGACTGGGAGGACCACCGGCGCGGCCGCTCCGCCTTCACCTCGGAGCGGATCGCCGCCTCCCAGGCCCTCGGCCTGCGCGAGGCGCTCGTCGTCCCACTCACCGCCCGGGGCGCCCAGATCGGCTCACTCAGCCTGGTCCGGGCCGACGGCTCGCCCGCCTTCACCGACCAGGACGTGCTCGTCGCCCGGGAACTCGCGGGCCGGGCCGCCGTCGACCTCGACCATGCCCGCCGCTACGACCGCGAGCACAGCATCGCCCTGGAGCTCCAGGGCTCCCTGCTCTCCGAGCCCCGCGGCCCCCACCCGCACGTGGAGATCGCCACCCGGTACCTCCCGGCCGAGCGGGGCGTCCTGGTGGGCGGCGACTGGTTCGACGTCGTACCGCTGCGGGACGGCCGCCACCTCAAGGCCATGGGCGACGTGATGGGCCACGGCGTGGAGGCGGCCGTGGCGATGAGCCACTACCGCTCGCTGCTGCGGCTGCTCGCGGGCGACGATCTGCCGCCGCACCTGATCCTGGAGCAGCTCGACGCGATGGTGGAGCGGTCGGGTCTCGACCGGGCGGCGACCTGCCTGCTCGCCGTCGTGGACCGGTTCGGCGGGGTGTGCGAGGTGGCCAGTGCGGGCCATCTGCCGCCCGTGTTCATCGACCCGGGGGAGGCCGGGGCGCGCATCGTCCCGGTGGAGTCCGGGCCGCCGCTCGGCACCGGCTTCGGCGGCTACCGGACCACCACGGTGCCGTGCGGGCCGGGGACGGTGCTGTTCATGTACACGGACGGTCTGGTGGAGCGCCGGGGCGAGGACATCGACGTGTCCGTGGGGCGGCTGGCCTCGCTCACCCTGCCCCGCACCGGGGGTCTTGAGGTCCTGCTCGACCAGGTGCTGGACCGGTTCGGCGGGGACGCTGAGGACGACATCGCGGTGCTGGCCTCCCGGATCCGGGAGGGGCCGCCGGTGCTGCGGAGGCCGGACGCGACGTGAGGACCCTGGCCAATCGGGTGTTCAGCCCAGCTCCAGGCTCGTGATGCCGTAGTACCCGGCCCGGTCGATCACCGGCTCCGGGCCCGTGTACATCCGCGCCGTGTCGAACGACGGCGTCAGCTCCAGCTCGCCCGCGAGCCGTACGGCCGCCGGGTTGACGTCCGGGACGTCGACGGCCACCGTCCCTTCCGGCAGCGTCGCCGCCAGCGCGCTCACCAGGGCCGCCGCCACCTGCGGGGAGGCGGCGTAGAGCGGGCCGATCCGGGAGGCCGCCCGGCAGTCCCGTACGACTCCGAGACCCTGGAGCTCCCCGTCGCGGACCGCCGCCAGCGCGGTCCGGCCCGGTGCGGTGATCCAGGCCGCCAGGAAGCCGTCCCGGGGCGCCGGGAAGAACCGCCGGTCGTACGCGGCGAGCTGCGCGAACGGCACGGCCCGGGCGTCGACGAGCGAGGTGCCGGGCGGCGGGGCGATGTCCGGCGGCGGGGTGCCCTCGTACCGGGCGTTGCTCCAGCAGGTACGGAAGCCCGAGCGGCGGTAGTTGTCCTGCTGGGCCGGCACCCCGTCCAGCCCGATGTTGCGGCCGGTGAGCCGGGCCGTCCCGGCCTGCCAGGTGCGCAGCCCGTAGCCCTGGCCGCGCAGGTGGGGGCGGGTCAGGTAGAAGCCCAGGAAGCCGTGGTCGGGGCCGTACCGCACGACGGAGACGGAGGTGACCGGCGCACCGCCGAGGCGGCCGATCAGGAAGCCGCCGGGGTCGGTCGGGAAGAAGACCCCGCCGTCGGTGAGGCCGGGGTTCCAGCCCTCCTCATGGGCCCAGGCGCCCAGCGTCACGATGTCCTCGGCGCTGGCCGCGGTGATCTCGAAGTCCTCGACAGGGTTCGGCACGGCACAGTCGTACCCAGGGCGGGGGCCGTTCAGTGATCGGTGGTTACGCCGTTGGGGTGATGGCTGGCGGGGTGATCGGGGGGCCTTATGCCGCTTCCGGGTTCTCGTGGCGCCGGCCGCGCAGCTGCCGCAGGATCAGGGCGGCCGAGGTGATCAGCGGCAGCATGCCCGCCACCGCGTCGGCGGTGTTCAGCTTGTCGTGCGAACCCCTGGCCCGGCGCACCTGCTTGGACGCCCTGATGACGGCGAGCGCGCTGCTGCCCAGGCTCAGCGCCAGCCCCACCTTGCTGCCGCGCAGCCCCTTGGCGGGTGCGGAGCGGTTCTTCTTCGCCATCGGAGGTACCTCCACGGGGTGCGGTGCGGGGTGTTCCGGACTCGCCCGTTCCACGTAACCGGGTCCGCCCCGCCCCCGCAAACGGACCCGTCCTCCCTGACCGGCCGTTCACCAGGTCGCTTACCAGCCCGTCCAGAGCAGGTGGTTGATCAGCAGCGCCGGGACCACCGACGCGACCAGCCAGTACCGGGCCGTCCGGGCGGGCAGCAGGGCGGCGGCGGGCAGCAGCCACAGCAGGAACGGCTGCCAGATGCGCTCGGTCTCCGCCTTGCTCATCCCGGAGAGGTCGGCGGCGAGCAGCGCCACCAGCGCGGCCAGGACGAGCAGCGCCAGCCGCTGGGCCGGAGCCGTTGTGCCCGTACGAAGGGTCCGTACGGCCCCGGGGGCGTACGACGCGCTCCGGCGCACTCCGGCGACCGCCGCAAGGCCCGCCGTGAGGACGGCGCAGGCGAGGTTGGCCCAGACCCAGTACGCGTACGGGCGTACGCCCCCCGCGCCCTGGTAGTACCGCTCGACCAGCAGGTGGTACGCGGTCCACCAGTTGAAGCCGGCGAGCGTGAAGGCGGCCGGGACCACCAGCGCGCCGAGCAGGAACGGGACCACCGGGCGGGCCGTCCGGGCGAGCACCAGGACCGCGAGCAGGACCGCCGCCATCAGCCCCAGCCCGTAACTCAGGTAGCAGGTCCACCCGAACAGCAGGCCCCCGCCCACCGCCGCCGCCCCCGGGAAGCGAACCCGGCGCGTCGCCCCCAGCGCGAGCAGCGCCACCGACCAGGCGGCGACGGCGGCGAAGTACCCGTCGGCGGACACGCCCGCCCACACGGCCGCCGGGGCGAGGACCACGAAGGGCGCCGCCCGCCGGGCCAGGTGCTCACCGGCCAGGACGCGCACGGTGATCAGGGCGGCCAGCACCGCCGAACTCCCCACGACGACACACCAGACGGCGGCCCACGCCCCGCCGCCGAGCCCGATCCGGTCCAGCCAGACGAAGGTCAGCGTCGCGCCCGGCGGGTGGCCGGCGACATGGGCGGGCCAGTTGCCGGGCTTGCCGATCACGATGTGGTTGGTGAAGTCGCGCAGGGTGGCGGGGATGTCGTCGAAGCGGTCGATGACCCGCAGGTACTCGTGCTTGGTGGTGAGGCGCCGCTCGACACCCCGGTACCAGCCGTCGATCAGCGCCATCGAGAAGACCCAGGCCGTCGACCCGGCCCAGGCCGCCGCGAGAAGCCCGCGCCAGGGCAGCCGGGCGGCGAGCGGCGGGCCGTACGCGACCACGAGGACGGCCATCGTCAGCGCGGCGGGGGTGCCGGGGCCGAGGTGGGGGTCCCAGGAGGCCAGGAGGGGCGGCCACTGGACCTGGAGGGCGCCGGTCCGGTTCTGCACGTACCGGCCGATGAGGATCGCGGCGGTGACGAGCAGGACCGCGAGGGCGGCGGCGGTGAGGTCGTGGCGCCGGGCGCGGGCGTCCTCTTCCGGCGGTGCGGCCTGGTCCGTGGCCTCGGTGTCGGCGGTGCCGGCGGGTCTGTCGGTGCTCCCGGCGGTCCCGGTGTGCTGGGTGCTCTCGGTGTCCTCAGTGGTGTCCTCGGTCTTCACGCTGGCACGCTATGCACGCCCGGCCGCGTTCCGGCGGTACGACAGGGCCCGCGCCCGGCCACTGGGCCGTACGGGCGGCGCGGGCGCGGGGCCGGGGGCGCGCCCGCGCCCGTACGCGCTCCGGCGCCTAGCGTCGGGATCATGCCCCTGCCCGGCCTCCGCCGCCCGCGCGACACCCGCCCGCGCCTGCCCTTCGACCCCGCCTTCTGGCGCAGTCCGGTGCGCGGGGTGCGGTTCACGGCGGTGCTGGGGCTCGTCCTGCTCGTCGGGCTGACCGTGGTGGCCGGTACCGGGCTGCTCTCGTACGCCGCCTACAACCCGGACCTGAACGCGGCCAACGACTCGACGCCGGACAAGGGGTGGCTCGGCTTCTACCTGTTCGCCTGGCCGACCGGGCCGCACTGGCTCTACCGGCTGACGCAGGGGGTGCACGTCACGCTGGGGATCGTGCTGGTCCCGGTCCTGCTCGCGAAGCTCTGGTCGGTGATTCCGGCCTTCTTCGCGCTGCCGCCCGTACGGTCCGTGGCGCACGCCCTGGAGCGGCTCTCGCTGCTGCTCCTGGTGGGCGGGGCGCTGTTCCAGTTCCTCACCGGGCTGCTCAACATCCAGCTGGACTACCTGTTCCCGGGGTCCTTCTACCGGCTGCACTTCTACGGGGCGTGGGTGTTCCTGGCCGGGTTCGTGGCGCATACGGTCCTCAAACTGCCGCGTGCGGTACGGGTGTTGAGGCGCGGGACTCCGTCAGGGGCGGCCGACGGGCTGGCCTCCCCCGATCCGCTGCCGCCGACCCTCTCCCGGCGCGGGGCCTTCGCGATGGTCGGGGCCGGGTCGCTGCTCCTGCTGCTCACCTCGGCCGGGCGGAGCTTCGACGGGCCGCTGCGCCGGAGTGCGCTGCTCACCCCGCGCGGCGGTACGGAACCCGGGCCCGGCGGCTTCCAGATCAACAAGACGGCCGCCGCCGTCCGGATCACCGCGGCGGACCGGGGCGAGGCGTGGCGGCTGAGAGTACGTGGACCCGCCGGTGAATTCCGCTTCTCGCGCCAGGAGTTGCTGGCCATGGAGCTGCACACCGCCGCGCTCCCGATCGCCTGCGTGGAGGGGTGGTCGACCTCGGACCAGCTCTGGCGCGGGGTGCGGCTGCGCGATCTGGCGGCGATCGCCGGGTATCCGGAGGCGCCGCCGGGCGTGTTCGTGGAGTCGATCCAGCGCCGGGGACCGTTCCGTAAGGCCGCCCTGCGCGACAACCAGGTGCGCGACGGCCGGTCGCTGCTCGCGCTGGAGGTCAACGGCGCCCCCCTGACCGTCGATCACGGCCACCCGGCCCGGATCATCGTGCCGGCGGCGCCCGGGGTGCTGAACACCAAGTGGGTCGGGTCGCTGACGTTCGGGGAGCTGTGATGTCCACGGGAGGGTCCACAAGAGCGGTACGGGTGCGGCGCGCGCGGTTCTCCGTACGCCGGTGGTACGGCGAGGGGCCCCTGCACCTGCTTCTGCTGGCGGCCACCTTCTGCCTGGCCGGATACGCGGGCGTACGCCTCCTGGACGGCGACACTCTCGCCATCCTGCTCTGGTTCGCCGGATCGGCGGTGCTGCACGATCTGGTGCTGCTCCCGGTGTACGCGGGGGCCGACCGGGCCCTGCGCGCGGCGCTGGGGCCACGGCGGGACCTGGTCAACTTCGTCCGCGTACCGGTGTTCCTCTCCGTACTGCTCCTGCTGGTCTGGTTCCCGCTGATCACCCGGCGGACCGCCCGGCGGTACGAGGCCGCCTCCGGCACCACGCCGGACGTCTACCTCTCCAACTGGCTGCTGATCACGGGTGTGCTGTTCGCGCTCTCCGCGCTCTGGCTGCTGGTCCGCGCGCTCCGGTCCCGTACGCGCGGGCGGCGCAGGGAGACGAAGGCCCGGCCCTCCGCGCTCCACTGATCGGCCGGACGCCAGCCGCACGCCCCGGCGTACCGCAGCAGCGCCGGGGTGCCGATCCGTGCCCACGGGAACGGGCGGTCCGCCGGGCCGGACTTCTCCGCGGGCGCGCGCCGGCCGTCGTCCAGACGAACCTGGACGCGTTCGTCGATGTCGAGCGGTGACGTCTCCGCGATGAGCAGCCCGCCGGTGGAGAGGAGGTCGGCCGCCCGGTCCAGCAGGGCGGCCGGGTCGCCGCCGATGCCGATGTTGCCGTCGACGAGGAGCAGGGTGCCCCAACGGCCCTCCCCCGGCAGCGGATCGAAGACGCTGCGGAGCAGGGCGGAGCCGCCGATGCGCCGGGTCCGGGCGACGGCCGCCTCGCTGACGTCGATGCCGAGCGCCCGGTGGCCCAGCGCGGTCAGCTCCGCGACCAGTCGCCCGGGTCCGCAGCCGATGTCCAGCACGGGGCCCTCGCAGCGGTGGAGCGCGGAGAGGTCGGCGGCGCCCGCCTCGGAGCACCAGCGCTCGACCTCCAGGGGCAGCAGCCAGCCGTCGCTGCGGCGGAGGAAGAGCGGGCCGCGGCCGTTGCGCAGGGCGTTGGCGTACGGGTCGGTGCCCCAGGGGGCGGTACGGGCTTCGGCGCCGCGGGGGTCGGTGGCAGCGGTGGACCGGGTGGCCTCGGACGCTTCGGCGGTCTCCCGGGGCTCCTGGGCCGGGGCCGTGGCCGTTGCCGGAGCCGTGGCCGTACCGGACGATGACGACGGCGGCAGCATCGTGCTCATCGCACCCCCGCCCCCGCCCCGGTCAGCCGGCCGAGCGCCGCGGCGAACCGGCCGCCAGGGGCGTCGGCCGCCACCCGGTGCGCGTCGGACGCGGTGTCGACGTCGAGGAGGACCGGCAGGTCCCGTACCGCGAGGCCGGCCTCCACCAGCCGGCGCCGCTGCACCGCACCGGTCTCCGGGACGGACATGGGCACCCCCAGGAGCAGGGCGGGATCGGGTTGTGCGAGGCCCAGCGCCCAGAAGCCGCCGTCCTCGGCGGGGCCGAACAAGGCGTCGCAGCCCTCCCAGGCGTCCGGGGCGAGCGCGGGGGCGAGCAGGGCCGGGGTGATCTGCGGGGTGTCCATGCCGACCAGGAGGGCCGGCCCGGTACACCTCCCGAAGGCCGCCGCGAGCCGCTCGTCCAGCCCGCCCGCGCTCTGCGGGACCACCTCGACGCCCGGCGGCACCCAGGGGCCCGGCCGCCCGTCGAGGACGAGGACGCGCCGCCGGGCGGGGAGGGCGAGCACGGTCTCCAGGGTGTCGGCGAGCGCGGCGGCGGCCAGCTCGGCGGCCTCGGCGGGGGAGAAGGGCGGACAGAGCCGGGTCTTGACCCGGCCGGGCACCGGCTCCTTCGCGATGACCAGCAGCTCCGTGGGGCCGGTGGGTCCGTACGGGGTGGTGCCGGCGGTTCCGTACGCGCTCATCGAACGGCCTCCGTCTCCGTGCGCGCGGGCCGGTCCGGTACGCGGTCCGCCGGTGGCTCGCGCAGTACGCCGCGCATGTCGCGTACCGCGTGCCAGGTGCCGCGCCAGGTGCCGGTCACCTTCGACTTTCCGGTACGCGGCCGGTACGGGACATCGGTCTCGGCGACCCGCAGCCCGGCGCCCGAGGCCCGGACCACCATCTGGAGCGGGTAGCCGCTGCGCCGGTCGGTGAGGTCCAGGGCCAGCAGGTCGGCGCGGCGGGCCGCCCGCAGCGGGCCGAGGTCGTGCAGGCGCAGCCCCGTACGGCGGCGGAGCATCCGGGCGAGCGCCAGGTTGCCCGCGCGGGCGTGCGGCGGCCAGGCGCCCCGGCCCTCGGGGCGGCGGCGGCCCAGCAGCAGATCGCACTCGCCGTCCGCGATCCGCCGGACGAACCCGGCCAGCAACGCGGGGTCCAGCGAGCCGTCGCAGTCGCAGAAGCAGACGAACTCGGCCTCGGCGGCGAGCAGTCCGGCGTGGCAGGCGGCGCCGAACCCGCGCCGCTCCTCCGTGACGACGTGCGCGCCGAGGGAGCGGGCGAGCCCGGCCGAACCGTCGGTCGACCCGTTGTCGACGACGATCGCCCGCCAGCCGTCGGGAATCCGGTCGAGCACCCAGGGCAGGGCGGCGGCCTCGTCCAGGCAGGGCAGGACGATATCGGCCCTCGGGACGGCTCTCCGGGAGGCCGTGGGCGGGACGGTGGCATCGGGAAGGGCGGCAGAGGAATCGGTCACCCGCCTCACCCTACGGAGACAACTCCGGCATTTCGGCCCATAGGTTCTTTCGGGGCATCAGCGTCGGCCGGATGGCGGTGGGGTGGGTGCGCCCCGCGCGGCCGGTCCCGCCGTGGCATGCCGACGTCATCGCCCGTTCACGCCCCGTCCGTACGGGCGTCGCCGCGCCTTGCGATCGTCCCCACGGGAAGAACGCGCGTACGGACGCGCGGAACTGACACGTGTACGGAGAGGCTCCATGAACAGATCGAGTACCGGCCTGCCCCGGCGCGGGGCCCGGCTGCTGGCCGGAGTGCTGGCGGCGGGCACGGTCGTCGTCGGCGCCTCCACCGGGGCGGTCGCGGCGGGGCCCGTCAGCGCGGGGGGCGCGGGCGGTGCGGGGAGTGCGGGGGCGTGCGCCGGGAGCGGGCCGCTGCCGCGCGCCTGTGCCCAGCCGGGCGATCTGATCGACGTCACCCTCGGCGAACTCCACCCGACCCAGGCCGTACTCGGCTTCGACCAGGTCTTCTACAAGCTCGGACGGTACGGCAGCGACCGGGACGAGGCGGCGGGCGGCTTCAACAAGCGGTTCGACGACTGGTGCGAGACCAACGGCCAGGGCGAGGCGGCCTCGGTGCGCCCCGGCGCCCGGCTGGACGACCCGGCGAGCTTCTCCTGCACGGTGCCGCTCGGCCAGGAGACCGAGAAGTCGATCGCGCCGATGAAGACGGCCGTCATCGGGCCCGGCGGGAAGCTGTACCTCACCGACGGGCACCACACGCTGACGTCCTTCCTGGAGGGCCCCGACGGCTCCACCCGGCTGCCGGTCCGCCTCCGCGTGACGGACAACTTCAGCTCCCTCTCCACCACCGCCTTCTGGCAGCGCATGACCGCCGAGAAGAAGGTCTGGCTGCGCGACGAGAGCAATAAGCCGCTGGCTGTGGACCAGTTGCCCGACCGGCTGGGGATCACCCACTTCCGCGACGACCCGTACCGCAGCCTCGTCTACTTCACGCGCGACATCGGTTACGAAGTCCCGGACGGAGCAACGGAGTTCCTGGAGTTCTCGTGGGGCTCCTGGCTGCGCGGGAAGCACGACACGGCCGCGTACGACCTCACCTCCCCCGGTCCGTACCTCGACCTGGTCAAGAGCGCCTCGAAGTCCATGGCCGCGCTCGCCCCGGACGCGGTCGTCGACGACGGGAAGACCGCCGCCCAGCTGGGCCGGATCGCGGAGTGGAACGGCGGCAAGAAGGAGACGGGCGGGGAGTTCGCCAAGCTGAGCAAGCCCCTGACGGACGCCAAGCCGGGCAAGCTCGCCGAGGCGCTGGACTACAAGGGCCGGGTGGTGCGCGCGCCGGCGTGCACCTCCACGATCACCGGCGTACGCAACGGCCCGCTCACCGTCACGAGCGGCGTCACCTGCGCCGACCGCGCCGCCCTGCGCGGCCCGGTCACCGTCCGCGCCGGCGCCGCCCTCGTGCTGACCGGCTCCACGCTTCAGGGGCCGCTCCAGTCCGACCGCGCCGCCGCGATCCACGTGTGCGGGTCGGGCGTCACCGGGCCGCTGGCCATCAGCCGTACGGCCGGACCCGTCCGGCTGGGCGGCCCGGGCTGCACCGCCAACGCGGTGACCGGGGCCGTCGTCCTGACCGGCAACACCGGGGGCGTCCTGCTCGCCGCCAACAAGGTCACCGGCCCCGTGGCGTGCTCCGGCAACCTTCCGGCGCCGGACACCACGGGCCGGGCCAACGAGGTCCACGGCCCGCGCACGGGGCAGTGCGCCGGGGTGTGAGCCGAGGCGTCACCCTCCCGCACGCCGGGGTGTGAGCCGGGGCTGGTCGCTGTTCACGGCGCCTCGGGCCCCCACGGGCTGGGGCGCCGCCGCAATCCGAGAGGCTTCGGCCCCCCGCAGCTCCGCCCGCGCGAACTCCGCCATCCCCGCCGCGAAGCCGACCTCCGGCCGCCACCCCAGCTCCTCGCGCAGCCGCCGCGAGTCCGCCGTGACATGGCGTACGTCGCCGAGGCGGTACTCCCCGGTCACCACCGGCTCAGGCCCACCGTGCGCGGCCGCCAGTGCCGTGGCCATCTCGCCGATGGTGTGCGGGTCGCCGCTGCCGCAGTTGTACGCGGTGAAGGAGGCGGCCCGGCGCTCCCGTACCGCCTCCAGGGCCACCGCGTCGGCGGCCGCGACATCGCGGACGTGGACGAAGTCGCGGCGCTGGCGGCCGTCCTCGTAGACCCGGGGCGCCTCGCCGCGCGCCAGGGCCGAGCGGAAGAACGAGGCGACCCCGGCGTACGGGGTGTCGCGCGGCATCCCCGGCCCGTACACGTTGTGGTAGCGCAGCGACACCGCCCGGCCGCCCGTCGCCCGGGCCCATGCGGCGGCCAGGTGCTCCTGGGCGAGCTTGGTGGCGGCGTACACGTTGCGCGGGTCGGCGGGCGCGTCCTCGGAGACCAGGCCCGGCACCAACTCCGTACCGCAGTGCGGGCAGTGGGGCTCGAAGCTCCCCGCCCGCAGCCCGGCCTCGGGGCGCGGGCCGGGGCGGACCGTGCCGTGGTGCGGGCAGTCGTAGCGGCCCTCGCCGTAGACCACCATCGACCCGGCCAGGACGAGGTCCCGCACTCCGGCGGCGGCCATCTCGGCCAGCAGCACCGCCGTACCCAGGTCGTTGCACCCCACGTACAGCGGCGCGTCCGCGAAGTCCTTGCCCAGGCCCACCATCGCCGCCTGGTGGCAGACCGCGTCGACCCCGTCGAGCGCCCCCGCCACCGCCTCCCGGTCCCGGACATCCCCGACGACCAGCCGCGCCCCGGGGATCTCGGGGGCCGTGGCGCCGGGATGGGCCGAGGGGAGCAGGGCGTCCAGCACCACGCTCTCGTGCCCGGCCGCGGCGAGTGCGGCGACGACATGTGACCCGATGAACCCGGCTCCGCCGGTGACCAGTACGCGCATGGCGGCCACGCTAGGGGCGGGCGCCGGGACGGCGGGGGCGCGGCGCACCGGCGGGGTAGCGAGGCCGCCCGAACGAGTACGCGGCCCGCGTGATCCCTCGTCAGCCCCGGACGCGTACCCGGCCCCCGTGACCGCTCGTCAGCCCCCGAACGCGTACGCCACCGTCGTCGCCGCCCCCAGTGCCGCGCCGGCCACGGTCTGCGCGACCGTGTGGTAGCCGAGGGCCACCCGTGACCAGCAGACGGCGACCGTCAGCGCGTACGCGGCCAGCCACCACGGGGAGTGCACGACCGCGAGCAGGGCCACCACCGCCGAGGCCACCGCCGAGTCGACCGAGATCTTCCACACCGTGTTGACGGCCAGCAGCCCGATCGTCATCACCCAGAGCGCGAGCATCGCGACGAGGATGCCGCCCGGCGCGTTCCCGAGGACCATCACCACCGAACCCGCCCCGATCGAGCCGAGGATGACGAAGAAGATCGGCGCCCGCTTCGTACGGTCCACGACATGGCGGTCGCCCCAGGTGCCGCGCCCGCGCTCCCACTCGATGTACCCGGCCGGGATCAGCCCGGCGCAGAGCGCCCCGAGGAACCCCCAGAGCAGCCCGGTCCAGTCGCCCGCCGCGGCGAGCCCGATGCCGAGCATCCCGGCCAGCAGGGCGTTGCGGGGCTGGAGCACGTCGGTGACGGTCCGCGCGAGGGTGGTCGTCCCGGCCGTGGTGGTCGTGGTGCTCATGAGGTCTGCTCCGTCGTCTCCGCTGTACGGGCGGTCGCCGATGTACGTGTCGTCTCCGCTGTACGGGCCGTCGCCGCCCCGAGCACCTCGCGGGCGCGCTCCACCGTGACCGTCTTGTACGCGGCGGCGACCCGCTCCAGCCGGGCCACCTCGCCGTCCTGGTCGGCGGCCTGCTGGGCGGCGACCGCGGCGGCGGGGCCCGCGGGCGCGCCGGACTCCTTGGCGAGCAGGGCGGCCCGGATCCAGTACGCGTCGCCGAGCGCCGCCGCCCGGCCGGTGTCGGCGGTGTCCCGGGCGGCGGCCTCCTCGGACGCGGCCACCAGCTCGTCGGGGACGTAATGGCGCAGCTTCTCCACCGCGTCCGCGATGTCGGCGGCCCACCGGTCGACGCGCAGGTCGGCCGGGGCGCTGAACCGGGTGAGCTCCCGGGGCAGGGAGGCGGGCGGGTCGAAGGGCTGGTCGGGGAAGGACGCCATCAGCTCGTACCAGAGGGCGTGCAGCCGGACCTGGGCCCGCCACAGCCGCACCCGGCGTGCGCCGGTGCTGAAGGCGGGGACGGACGCGCCGAGGGCGAAGAAGGCGAAGAGGACCAGCTGCGCCGCCTCGGTCACCTGGTCGAAGCGGAGGGCGAACGCCTCGCTGGGCTCGTCCACCACGCTGACCCAGAGGAACAGGGTCCGGCTGACGGTGTAGCCGACGCCGATGAACATCGCGAACGTCATCATCCCGAGCCCGATGCGCAGATGGCGGCGGTGCGCGTCGGCGGTGGCCAGCGCCCACTGGAAGGCGCAGACGGCGGAGGCGGCGCCGAGGTAGAGGTAGAAGACGCTCATGTAGAGCGTGGCGCCCCACTCGCCGGCGTGGTCGGAGACGAAGCGGTCGGAGGGGACCGAGCGGTCGACCACGGTGAAGAAGAGGACGGTCAGCAGGATCAGCGTGGCCACGGAGGCCTTCGCCGCGACCTGCTGGACGAGCCGGGCGAACCGAACGTGGCGGGGGACGGCGCCCGCCTCCGGGTAGCTGCCGTAGATGGCGACGATGTAGCTGAGGATGGCCAGAATCGCCACCGTCGCGGTGTAGTGCTTGATGAGGACGGCGAGGTCGGTGACGGCACTGTTGTTGAGTCCGGTGCGCACGGCCTCGGTCTTCGTCCACAGGGCGATCGCGAATCCGGCGTAGCAGCCCCACAGGGCCCGCCGTCTGCGGTCCTCCTCGTCTCCCCACAGGGCAGCGGGCATACGCCACAGGGCAACGGCTGTCATCAGGCCGGCTATCAGGTAGCCGGCGAGATCGAGGGGGGTCACAGCGGTTTCCGGGGGGTCTTGGGGATCCGGCGGATCCGGGAGATCAGGGGGAACGGTCCGCGTCGGCGGTGGGCCACCGGGCGGGACAGGGAGTCGGTCAGCCGCCCCACCATGTCATCGGTGGTGAGGTCCCGCGCCATCCGGGGGATCAGGGAGGCACCGAATTCGGCCATGCGTTCGTCGTGGGTGGCGTACTGCGCGCGGGCCTGCACGGTGGAGCCGCCGGAGGCGAAGGACGCGGCGGCCTCGGGGGAGATCATCCGGGCGATCAGCGAGGTGTCGAAGACCGGGAGCAGCGTGCGCAGTTGCTCGGCGTCGAGGGTCGTCCCGTGATCGAACCACTCGTGGCAGAGCTCGTGCAGGATGACGTGCTCGGTCTGGTACGCGGTCGGCCTGCGGCGGTAGAGGACGAGGCTGGTGTTCCCGGCCTTCAGGCGCAGTCCGCAGGCGGCGTTGACGCGGGCGAGCCGGTCGGGCATCTCGTGCAGCCGGATGGTGCGGCCGCGCGCCGCCTCCATGTTGGCGACCAGGCCGGTCAGCGAGAACGGGGCCGGGATGGGCAGGTCGGCGAGCTGTGCCTCGCACTCTTTGCGCAGCTTCCGCAGGGACATGACACCGACGCTACGTGCCGTGCGGGCGGTTCGGCGACCTCGCCCCCGAGCTCTCGCCCGCTCGCCCCTGCGGGCTGTTGTGCTGACTGTCGTGCGGGCTGCTGTGCGGGCTGCCGTGCGGGGTGTCCTGCCGCGAGCTGTCCCGCGCCGCGTCCTCCAGCAGGGAGAGCGCGAACTGCAGCAGCTCCGGCGGGAGCCCCTCGTCGTCCAGCCCCCGGCCCGCCACCCCGCTGATCTCCCCGGTCCGCCGCTTGGCCAGGAACTGGAGCCCCGCCACGACGTCGTCGACGACCTCGGACTCCTCCTTGAAGAAGCGCCAGTCGACGCCGAACCCCAGCCCCAAGGCCTTGAGGATCTCCTCCGACGGCTGGGTGACCTTGCCGGCGAGGATGTTGGAGAAGTAGCTGTGCGAGAGTGATCCGCCGCGCTCCCGCACCAGCTCCGCGAAGACCCGGCCCGAGATCTTCTGGCCGGGGAAGGTCTTCTCGACCATGTACTCGACTTTTTCCCGCAGCGAGTTCAGCGGGGGCGGGCAGCCGGACGGCTCGGGCGGTTCGTTCCGTTCCGTACCGGGTTCGTCACCGTCGACCGTGGTCATCCGGGCCTCCATGCTCACCTCGGAGTCGGAACTGAGCTTGCGCAAACACTCTACGTCACTGTTAACTCGAAAAAACACGGGCAGGGGACCACGAGGGGAGTCCCTTGCCCGTGATGACCGACGCCCCCGGCAACCGTCTCCGGACAGGGGTGTAGCCCTTCACGACGGGGGATGCGTGAAGGGCTACGCCTGCATTATGGCCCCGCGGTCCGCCCGACGACAACTGACCAGTCGGTCAGTTCCACCGGCATGTCGGCCATCGCCCCGCCGCCGGTGGCCGAAACCTGTTCCGGCCGCGATAGACATGTCCTTCCCGGGCGATTAGGGTTTCTTGTGCAGTCAGGTGAAACAGCGGTACGCAGCAGAGGGGCACCCCGCAGGCGTACGGCGCCCCCGGGCCCTCGGTCATGCGTGACAGAAGAGGTGCAGATGCCCCCGGAGACCCCCTCGCACGCCATCGACCGGCTCGACGACGACGACTACCCCGCCTACACGATGGGGCGCGCCGCCGAGATGATCGGGGCGACGCCGGGTTTCCTGCGGGCGATCGGTGAGGCCCGGCTGATCACGCCGCTGCGGTCCGAGGGCGGCCACCGCCGTTACTCCCGCTACCAGTTGCGCATCGCCGCCCGCGCCCGCGAGCTGGTCGACGCCGGCACGCCCGTCGAGGCCGCCTGCCGCATCGTCATCCTGGAGGACCAGCTCGAAGAGGCGCTCCGCCTCAACGAAGAGCTGCGCGGCTCCACCGAGCGCTGAGCCGTCCCGCCGAGCGCTGAGCGCGCGCCCGCGAACATATCTGCATTCGGCGCCGCAGAATTTCACTCAATGCGCGGTGAGGCTTTTTGCCCCGCCCAATTTGTTCCCCCATCCGGCGTGATATTGATCCGGCCTCTCCCGGTGCCGCCGTGCTACTGTTGATCTCAGTTGCAGTTGTGGTTCCCAAAAACTTAGCAAGTTTTCCGGTGCTCTTCCGGACGGGGTAATCATCGCGGCGACGTGGGGTCCGCAGAGTGTGGGCCCGCGGGCACTGCCCCTCCCCTAAGGAGATATGACATGGCTACTGGCACCGTGAAGTGGTTCAACTCGGAAAAGGGCTTCGGCTTCATCGAGCAGGACGGCGGCGGCGCTGACGTCTTCGCCCACTACTCCAACATCGCCGCCTCCGGCTTCCGCGAGCTGCAGGAGGGCCAGAAGGTGAACTTCGACGTCACGCAGGGCCAGAAGGGCCCGCAGGCCGAGAACATCACCCCCGCCTGATCGCTCAGGTAGTTCTGCGCAGCTGGGGCCCGCACCTTGGGGTGCGGGCCCCAGCTCGTTGCTGTTTCCGGGGCCCGCGGAGCGCGCCCCCTGCCGAAGCCGCCTCCGGTGCACGTATTCCCGGCGGCCGGGCTTCGCTCTCACGCTTTGTCATTTCATCGGCTCGTTCTTGCGATTCTGGGTGCCGTTCACGGTCGCTTCCCGAAAAAGAATCCCTCGATACGTGCCAACGTGCCCCATCGAGGAAAGGTTCTGCATGAACCGCGAACGCACCCCCCGCTCCAACGACCGATTCGGCCGCGGCCGCTCCGGCTCCCCCTCCGGTGGCCGCAGCGGCGGCGCCCCCCGCTACTCCGGCGGTGGCGAGCGCCGCGCCGCCGGGTTCGGTGGCGGCCCGAAGCGCTCCGGTGGCTCCAGCCGTCGCAGCTCGGCGCTGAAGGGCGAGTTCGCCCTGCCGGTGACCATCACCCCGGCGCTGCCCGCCGCCGAGACCTTCGACGAGCTGGAGATGCCCGCCACGCTCAAGGCGGCGCTCGTCGCCGAGGGCATGACCGTCCCGTTCCCGATCCAGGCGGCCACCCTGCCGAACTCGCTGGCCGGCCGTGACGTGCTCGGCCGTGGCCGCACCGGCTCGGGCAAGACCCTCGCCTTCGGCCTCGCCCTGCTGGCCCGTACCGAGGGCCGCCGCGCCGACGCCAAGCGCCCGCTCGCCCTCGTGCTCGTCCCCACGCGGGAGCTGGCCCAGCAGGTCACCGACGCGCTCACCCCGTACGCCCGGTCGCTCAAGCTCCGCATCGCCACCGTCGTGGGCGGCATGTCCATCGGCCGCCAGGCCAGCGCGCTGCGCGGCGGCGCCGAAGTCGTCGTCGCGACGCCGGGCCGGCTCAAGGACCTCATCGAGCGTGGCGACTGCCGGCTGGACCGGGTCACCATCACCGTCCTCGACGAGGCCGACCAGATGGCCGACATGGGCTTCATGCCGCAGGTCACCGAGCTGCTCGACCAGGTGAACCCGGAGGGGCAGCGGATGCTCTTCTCCGCGACGCTCGACCGCAACGTCGACCTGCTCGTCAAGCGCTACCTCAACGACCCGGTCGTCCACTCCGTCGACCCGGCCGCCGGTGCCGTCACGACGATGGAGCACCACGTGCTCTACGTCCAGGGCGCCGACAAGTACGCCACCACCACGGAGATCGCCGCCCGCGACGGGCGCGTGATCATGTTCCTGGACACCAAGCACGCGGTGGACAAGCTCACCGACCACCTGCTGCACAGCGGGGTCCGGGCGGCCGCGCTGCACGGCGGCAAGTCCCAGCCGCAGCGCACCCGCACCCTGGAGCGGTTCAAGACCGGGCACGTCACGGTCCTCGTCGCCACGAACGTCGCGGCGCGCGGCATCCACGTCGACAACCTCGACCTCGTCGTCAACGTGGACCCGCCGAGCGACCACAAGGACTACCTGCACCGCGGCGGCCGTACCGCCCGGGCCGGGGAGTCCGGCAGCGTCGTCACGCTGGTGCTGCCGAACCAGCGCCGCGAGATGACCCGCCTGATGATGGACGCCGGGATCACCCCGCAGATCGCCCAGGTCCGCTCCGGCGAGGCCGAGCTGAGCCGGATCACCGGTGCGCAGGCGCCCTCGGGCGTCCCGGTGGTCATCACCTCCCCGCCCAAGGAGCGCTCCGGTCGCAGCGGCGGTGGCGCGTTCATGGGGCGCGGCACCAAGCGCGGCGGCGGGGCCCCGGCCCGTCGCGGCCGTGGCCCGGCCGTGCCGACGCCGGAGGCGCGTGCGGCCGCCGCGCAGCGCCGGGCCAACCGCGCCGCGTAGCCGGCGCGGGGTGGCGGCGCGCGTGCGCCGCCACCCTCCCCGTACGGCTCCGCCGTGCGGCCCCCCAGCCACTCGACCCTGTTGAGGACCCATGCGCTGTGTCATCGCCCGCTTCCCCTTCGACCTGTACAAGGACGAGGTGGAGAACTCGATGAAGGGCATCAAGCCCGAACCCGTCACCGGGGACGCGGTGGTCATCAGCCGCCGTGTCTACCCGGTCAAGCAGGTCGGCGAGGTGATCACCCGGCAGGACCGGCGTGACTTCTCCTCCGCCGAGGTCGTCCGGGCGCTCTCCAAGCTCGGCTTCACCTGCCGTACCGCCGAGACGGCCGCTGCCGCCGCCCCGGCCACTGCTCCGACCCCGCTGGAGACGGCGTCCGCGCTGCTGGGGACCCCGGCGGCCACCGACGAGCGCTCAGGCGACTCTCTGTAACAAGTGGCCGCGCGCCCGGCGTCGGTCCCCGCCGAGGTGCCCGGAGCGGGCGAAGATCAACAGCATGAAGAGGAAGCTGACCGCGTTAGGCGTGACGGTGGTGGCGGCTGTACTGCCCGCCACGACCGCTCACGCCGACGAGACGCACACGGACTCCCACAACGGCCCTCAGGTGGCCCTGATCGCGACGGGCCAGATCGACGATCCGCTGGAGGACGTCCTGGAGCACGTCACGGTCATCGGCCGGACCGTCATCATGGACCACTGACCCCCTCGCAGCCCGTGCCCCCGGCCCTTCGCCGCCCGCCCCTCGGCCCGTCAAGGCGTCCGAGCGGCCGGCGGCTTCTGCTTGGCCCACTCCAGGCGGGGCTCCAGCAGCGGCCGCAGCAGGCTCCGTACGTACGGGGTGCACAGCGCGGTCACCATGACGGCCGCGCCGGCGGTGACGGTGACCGTGCCCAGCGTGGTGTCGAAGAACGGCTGCTCGTAGAAGCCCCCGTTGCGCAGGCCCCGGACGACGAAGCCGTGCAGCAGGTACCCGTACAGCGTGCAGGTGCCGAGCGCCGTCATCCAGCTGCGCCCCTTGGGCACCCAGGCCAGGAAGCACGCGCCCAGCACGACGGCCGCCGCGAACAGCAGGAGCGTGGCCATCGGCCCGGCCCACCCGACGGTGTCCATCTCCTGGGCGCTGTTCTTCCGGAAGAACCACGACGTCGACGTGCGGGGCACCAGCCAGTACGCGAGCAGCAGCCCGAGCGCGAAGACCGGTACGGAGACGACCCGTACCCACGTACGCCGCAGAGCCGCGAAGTGCTCCGGACCCAGCCGCAGCCCCAGCACGTAGAACGGCATGAACTGCAGGATGCGCTGGAGGGGCAGGGCCCCGTCGGCGGCGGGTGACACGGTCGCCACGGCGGCGACGGCGAGCGAGACCAGCACCGGGGCGCGGACCGCCTGCCAGATGGGGGTGGAGAGCCGCCAGAAGAACAGCGCGGGCAGGAACCACAGCAGCCAGTAGGGCTCCAGCAGCGAGAGGGGGAGCTGCGGGTCGCGGGTGAGGCGGTGGAAGGCCGTGTAGAGGAGCTCGAAGATCAGATACGGCACCAGCAGGCTGGTGATCAGCTTCCACACCCGGTCCGGCCGCAGCTCGAAACCGCGCGAGAAGTACCCCGCGATCAGGATGAACACCGGCATGTGGAAGGTGTAGATCAGGGTGTACGCGGCTTCCACCAGCCGCCCGCTCGGCAGCGGCTCCCACGCGTGCCCGACCGCCACCAGGACGATCGCCAGGTATTTCGCGTTGTCGAAGAAGTGGTCGCGGCCGTCGTCGGGCGGCTTTCCGGTCGCCGGGGTTCCGGTCTTCGGCTTTCCGGTCTCCGGGGTTCCGGCGGCGGCGGTGGGGCGCGGCTGCTCGGAGGTGAGGGGGGAGGGCATCCTGACACCCTAGGAGCGGCTCCCTCCGCCCGTCATGTCCTTCACTCCCCCCGGTGACTGTTCGGACTCCTGAGCGCCTCCCTCCGCGTCCAGATGCGGAAGGATCCGGTCCAGCGGGCCCGGGATCCACCAGGCGGACCGGCCCAGCAGGGTCATCACCGCCGGGACCAGCAGCAGCCGTACGACGGTGGCGTCGATGAGCACGCTGGCGGCGAGCCCCAGGCCCAGCATCTTCACCACGATGTTGTCGCTGATGATGAACGCGGCGAAGACGCTCACCATGATCAGCGCCGCGCAGGTGATGACCCGGGCGGTGATCTCCAGCGCGTGCGCCACGCTCGCCCGCGCGTCCCCGGTGCGCACCCAGGCCTCGTGGATACGGGAGAGCAGGAAGATCTCGTAGTCCATGCTCAGGCCGAAGACGATGGCGAACATCATCATCGGCACGTAGCTCTCGATCGGCACCTTCCCCGATACGCCCAGCGCCGGGCCGCCCCAGCCCCACTGGAAGACCGCCACCACGACCCCGTACGAGGCGGCGATCGACAGGACGTTGAGCACGGCCGCCTTCACCGCGACGAGCAGGCCCCGGAAGACGGCCAGGATCACCAGGAAGGCCAGGGCCACGACGACCGCGATGATCAGCGGCAGCCGACTGGAGACGATGTCCAGGAAGTCGACCTGGGCGGCGGTCGTGCCGGTGACGTAGGTGTCGGCGGCGGTGCCGGAGACGGCCTGCGGCAGGACGTCGTCGGTGAGCCGGTTCGTCAGGGAGGTGGTCCGCTCGTCCTGCGGGGAGGCCACCGAGTAGGCGGTGGCGGTCAGCACATCGCCGTCCGATGTGGCGGTGAGCGGGGTGATCACGGCCGCGTCCGGCACGTTCGTGAGGGCCTTCTGTGCCTGGTCGGCGAGGGCGGAACGGTCGGAGGACGGCACCTTGCTCTGGTCGATGACCAGGGTCAGCGGGCCGTTGGAGCCGGGGCCGAAGGCGCTCGACATCAGGTCGAAGGCGCGCCGGTCGGTGAACGACTTCGGGTCGGCGCCGTCGCCGATGTGGCCGAGCTGGATGAAGAAGACCGGGAAGGACAGCACGGCCAGCAGCACCACCCCGCCGGCCAGGAACCACCACGGCCGCCGCTCAACCCGCTGCGCGTACCGGTGCCAGCCGCCCGCCTCCGAGCCGTCCTGCGCCGGTACGGTCTCGGCGACCGGCTTCCGTACGCGTACCCGGTCGATGTGGCGGCCGATGAGACCGAGGATCGCCGGTACGAGGGTGAGGGCGCCGAGCACCGCCGTGACCACGGTGACCGCGGCGGCCAGGCCCAGCTTGCCGATGAACCCGATGCCGGAGACCCACAGCCCCGACAGCGCGATGATCACCGTGCAGCCGGAGAGCAGCACCGCGTGCCCGCTGGTGGCGGTGGCGTTCCCGGCGGCGGTCACCGGGTCCTGGCCGTCGATCAGGTTCTGCCGGTGCCGGGTGACCAGGAAGAGGGCGTAGTCGATGCCGACGCCGATGCCGATCATCGTGGCGAGCGTGGGGGAGACGGTCGCGAAGGTCGCGGCGGCGGCCAGCAGGCCGAGCAGCGCGAGGCCGCACAGCGCGCAGACCAGGGCGGTGACCAGCGGCAGCACGGCGGCCAGCAGGCTGCCGAAGCCGATCAGCAGGACGATGACCGCCACCCCGAAGCCGATCGCCTCGCTGGTGCGGTCGCTCGGTTCGGGCCGGGCCAGTTCGCCGAGCGGTCCGCCGTACTCCACCTCCACCCCGGCCGAGCGCAGCGGCTTCACCGCCGCGTCGACCCCGTCGAGGTAGGACGCGCCCAGGGTGGAGGGCTGCACGCTGAAACGGACGGTGATGTAGGCGGTCTTCTGGTCGGTGGAGAGCGGCCCGGTGTTCGGGTCGGGCGGCGGGGGCGGGGTGGAGCCGGACGACGGCAGCGGGTTCTGCGCGGAGAGCACGTCGGGCAGCTTCTCCAGGTCCGCGACGGCCGTGGCGACCTGGTCGGAGACCGAGGTGAGCGGCTTGTCGGCGTCGTGCAGCACCACTTGGGCGCTGTACCCGCCGGCCTGCGGCGCGTGCGCCTTCAGGACGTCGAGGCCGTCCTGCGACTGGGTGCCGGGGAGCGAGAAGTCGTCGGAGTAGTCGCCGCCGTAGGCGTGCTGGAGGACCTGGAGCCCGGCGAGCGCGGCGACCCACAGCACGAGGACGGTGAGGAAGTGCCGGGCGCACCACTCGCCGGTGCGGCGCAGCGCGCCCCGGCGGTGCGGGGCGGCCTCCCGGCCGGCGCGGGCCTGTGAGGCCGGTGACGACGGCATGCGGCTCCCTGTCCTGTGCTGGCCCGTTCCCGGAGGCCCGGTGTTGCCCTGTTCCGCATTCAACGGCCCCCTCCGGCCCCCGGCACTCCGGCGCGGGGGAACGGGTGACGGGTGCGTGCCGCAGGGTGGTGCGGGGGGTGGTCCCACCGGGAGTCCACCGGCCTTCCGGATGGGCTGCGGGCCCTGGGCCGACCAGGCTTGGGGCATGAAGAACTGGACCCGTAAGGCCTTACTCCTCACCGTCTCCGCCGCCGCTGCGGCCGGCACGCTGGCCGCCGCCGGCGCGCCCGTGGCGCACAGCCGCCCGGCGGGCCCCGCCACGCCCCGGCTCAGCTGGGGTCCCTGTGACCCGGTCCCAGGGACGGTGGTTCCCGCCGGGCAGCAGTGCGCGACGCTCCGTGTGCCCCTGGACCACCGCGTCCCCGGCGGGCCCACCGTCGATGTGGCGGTCACCCGGCTGCCCACCGACCGGCCCGAGGCCCGGCGCGGCACCCTGCTGGTGCTCCCCGGAGGTCCCGGCGGCTCGGGGGTGCGGCGCCTGGCGCAGAAGGGCGAGGCGTTGCGGGCGGCGACCGAGGGAGCGTACGACCTGGTCAGCCTGGACCCGCGCGGGGTCGGCTCCTCCACCCGGGCCGGCTGCGGGATACCCGAGGCGGACCGGCATCTGGTGACACTGCGGTCCTGGCCCGCGGCGGACGGCTCGATCTCGGCGAACGTCGACCGCGCCCGCCGCACCGCGGCCGCCTGCGCCCGCGACGGCGGCCCGGTGGTGCGGTCCTTCAGCACGCGGAACCAGGCCCGCGACATGGACCGGCTGCGCGCCGCGCTGGGCGAGCGGAAGCTGTCCGTCTGGGGCCACTCGTACGGCAGTTACGCCGCGGCCGTGTATGCGCAGGAGCACCCGGGCCGCGTCGACCGGCTGGTCCTGGACAGCACCGGCGACCCGGACCCGGCGCGGGTGGGGTACGGCTGGATGGTGAACGCGGGCCCGGCCGTCGCCCTCCGCTTCCCCGACTTCGCGGCCTGGGCGGCGGACCCCGCCCGGGAGGCCGAGGGGCTGCGGCTGGCCCGGCGCGCCGAGGACGTGGAGCCGCTCTTCCTCGCGTCGGCCCGGGAGCTGGACCGGGAGCCCAAGGAGTCGGACGTGCCCGGCGTCCCGCTGACCGGGAACGGGCTGCGGCAGGCGCTCCAGAACGCGCTGCAGAGCGACCAGGCGTTCGCGCCGCTGGCCCGGCTGATCCGGTCGGCGCAGGGCGCCGAGGGCCGCCCGGTGCTGCCGCCGGAGCTCGCGGGCGCGCTGCCGGACGAGGACGCGGCGCTGACCATGGCGGTGGTCTGCAACGACGTGCGCTGGCCGGGACCGGCCTCCGGGTACGCCGGGCGGGTCGCCGCCGACCGGGCGCGCTATCCGCTGACGGCCGGGATGCCGGTGAACATCAGCCCGTGCGCC
This sequence comes from Streptomyces cyaneofuscatus, assembly GCF_033109485.1. Classification (NCBI taxonomy): domain Bacteria; kingdom Bacillati; phylum Actinomycetota; class Actinomycetes; order Kitasatosporales; family Streptomycetaceae; genus Streptomyces; species Streptomyces cyaneofuscatus. The sequence continues at coordinate 4,238,884 of NZ_CP137002.1, forward strand.
TTCTGGACGTACGACGAGGAGCCGAGGCCCACCCGGATAACCGACGAGGGCCCGTCGAACATTTTGATGATCCAGAGCCTGCGCGACCCGGCCACCCCGTTGGCCGGGGCCCTGAAGATGCGGGCGGCGCTCGGGGAGCGGGCCCGGATGGTGACCGTCGAGCGGGGCGGGCACGGGATGTATCTGGGCAACGGCAACGCCTGCGGGGACCGGGTGGTCAGCGACTTCCTGGTGACCGGGAAGCGGCCCGCCCGGGACACCCACTGCCCGAACTGACCGGGTGGTGCTGACCGGGGGGATGGGGGTCGGTGATGCGGTGTCGGTGACGGGGTGTCATAGCGGCTGATTCCGGGGCGTTCCTTGCTATACACGAGCGATGGAGCACCCCGGGACCCTCGTCCTGATCATGGCCCTGGCGGTTCTCGCCCCCCTGCTCGGCTATGCGACCGGGCGGTGGCTGTCGGTCCCCGTCGTCATCTTCGAGATCGTGCTCGGCATCCTGGTGGGGCCCGATGTGCTCGGCTGGGCCCACCACGACCAGGTCATCGACACCCTGTCCGACCTCGGGCTCTCGATGCTGATCTTCCTGGCGGGGTACGAGATCCGGTTCGCCGAGGTCCGCGGCTCCACCCTCCGCCGGGCCGGCGGGGCCTGGGTGGTCTCGCTCGCCGCCGGGCTCGGGATCGCCCTGCTGCTCAGCGGCGCGGATGTGGCCAAGAGCCTGGTGATCGGCACCGCGCTCACCAGTACGGCGCTGGGTGCGGTGCTGCCGATCCTGCGGGACTCGGGGCGGCTGGAGGGGAGGTTCGGGTCGGTGGTGATGGCGTTCGGGGCGGTTGGCGAGTTCGGGCCGATCGTGGCGATGGCCCTGCTGTTCAGCGGCCGGAGTCCGGGGGCGGCGAGCGCGGTGCTGGCGGTGTTCGCGGTGATCACGGTGGGCGCGGTGTTCTGGGCGATGTGGCCGAGGCCCCCGTGGTTCGCCCGGATCATCGCGATGACCCTGCACAGCAGCGGCCAGTTCGCGGTCCGGTTCGTGATGCTGCTGCTCGCCGGGATGCTGGGGCTGGCCCATGTCTTCGGCCTGGACACGCTGCTCGGCGCGTTCGCCGCCGGGATGCTGACCCGGCTGGTCCTCCAGGGGGCGGTGCCCGAGCGCAGCGGGGAGATCCTGGGGAAGATCGAGGCCATCGGCTTCGGCTTCCTGGTGCCGTTCTTCTACGTCGTCACGGGCATCGACTTCGATCTCCGGGCGCTCCTGGACGGCGGCCGCCCGCTGCTGCTCCTGCCGGTCTTCCTGCTGCTGTTCCTGCTGGTGCGGGGCGTACCGGCGTACCTCCTGGCCCCGCGCGACCTGAAGGGGCGCGCTCCCCGGTCCGCGCTCGCGCTGTTCGCGTCCACGTGTCTGCCGCTGGTGGTGGCGATCACCGCGATCGGGCTGGACGAGAAGGTGATCGGTGCGGGGGAGGCCGCCGCGCTGGTGGCCGCGGCGATGGTGTCGGTGCTGACGTTCCCGCTGCTGGCGTTCCGGCTGCTGGGGAAGGAGGAGGGCGGTGCGGGGCGGGACGCGCCGAGCCGGGCGGCGGAGAGCGGGGAGGCGTGGTGAGGGCCCGCGCCTTTCAGGGCGCGTCCTCCGTCGGGACGCACAGCACGGGGATCTTGGACATGTGCAGCAGCTTGTGCGGGGTCGAGCCGAGCAGGGCCCCGCGCATCGGGCTCTCGCCCCAGGTGCCGACCACGATGACCCGGGCCCCGTGCCGGTCGGCCGCCTCCAGGAGCGCCTGCGGGGGGCTCTCGTCCAGCACCTCCACCCGCGCCGGTACGCCGGCCTCCTCGGCGGCCGCCAAGGCGTGCTCCAGGCCGGTGCGGCCGGCCTGCCGGATGGCGTCGTAGTGGCTGCGGTACTCGGCCCCGTCGCGCAGGCCCGGGGCGGCGGCGCCGTAGACGAGGACCAGCTCCTCGCCGTACGCGGCCGCCACCTCGATCGCGATGCGCAGGGCGCGGGCGGCGCCGGGGGACTCGTCGTAACCGAGGACGACCGACATCTCAGCGCTCCTTCCCGTCGGTGGACTTCGTGGTCGTGGCGTGCACCAGCTCCGGGTCGGCGACCCCGGGCCGCTCCTGCCAGAACACCGCGTCGCGCAGCCGCCACACCACCATGAGGATCACGCCGACCAGGGAGATCACGATGCCGATGACGAGCGGCGGGCCGAGCCCGAACCAGGAGGTGCCGCTGTAGGAGTTGGCCGGGTCGGACATGTCCATCACCGATCGGACCAGCAGCCAGGTCAGCAGCCCGGCACCGACCACCGGCCCCAGGCCGATGAGGACGAAGTTGCGCACGCTCTCGGTGAGATGGCGCCGGTAGTAGACGGCGCAGGCCACCCCGGTGAGCGCGTAGTAGAAGGCGATCAGGAGGGAGAGGGCGGTGAGCGAGTCGAAGAGGGCGGTGGTGGAGATCTGGTTGACCACCAGGTACCAGGCGATGGCGATCCCGGCGACCCACCACGTACTGACGTCCGGGGTACGGAACCGGGGGCTGATGTGCCCGAAGTGGCGCGGCAGCGCCTGACGGCGGGCCATCGACAGGGCGGTCCGGGAGGCCGGGATGATCGTGGTCTGGGTGGAGGCGATCGCGGAGGTGGCGACGGCCAGCAGCAGGATCCAGTCCCAGCCGCCCAGCACGTCCCCGGCGAGCTGGGCGAAGATGAACTCCTCCTCGCCCGCGTTCTCCGCCAGGAACGCCGTCCCCGCGAAGGCGACGACCGCGAAGGCGACCGACAGGTAGGTCACCAGGAGCACCACCGTGGACCACAGGCCCGCCTTGCCCGGGGCGCTCGCCGAGTCCTCCGTCTCCTCGGTGAGGTTGACCGCGGACTCCCAGCCCCAGTAGATGAACACCCCGAGCAGCAGCCCGCCGGTCAGCGCGGCGCCACCCGCGCCGAAGGGGTCGAGCCAGCTCGCGGACGGCTCGATGGAGTCGAAGCCGGTGGTGCCCGCGTACACCCGGTAGAGCGCCACCACGACGAAGACCAGCAGGAACGCGATCTGGAGGAGGATCAGGACGTTCTGCACCTTGGCCGACAGCTCGGTGCCGATGACGCAGAGTCCGGTCATCACGATGATCAGCAGCACGGTGAGGAACTGGCGCGCGAAGTCGTTCTCGACCCAGCCGTCGAGGCCCACCGCCAGCAGGGTGAAGCTCACCGCCACATCGGCCAGCGAACCGACGACCAGCACGCCGGTCATGGTGATCGCCCAGCCGCCGAGCCACCCGGCCCACGGGCCCATCGCCCGGGTCACCCAGGAGAACGTCGTACCGCAGTCCTGGTCGACCTTGTTGAGGTAGTAGAACGCCGAGGCGATCAGCAGCATCGGCACGAAGGAGGCGAACATGACGCCCGGGGCGTAGATCCCCACGAGGGCCACGATCGGGCCGATCACGGCGGCCAGCGAGTAGGCGGGGGAGGTCGCGTTGAGGCCGATGACGAGGGCGTCGACGAACCCGATGGCGTTCGGCTTGAGGCTGACCGCCGAGCCGTCGCGCCGCCCGCCTTCCCCGTCCTGCACAGCGTCGTGGGCCATGGTTCCTCGATCCGGCCGGGCTCGCCGCAGGGCGCGGCGGGTGATCCGGATCTCATCGTAAGAACACACCCTCACCGGCGCATTCCGGATGAAATGCCCTCACCGGGCAGGGGTCACCCGAACGGCCTGCCCCTCGGCGACACGCCCCAGGTCAGCGCGCAGGGTGGAGTCCATGTGGTCCCGCCGAATCGTCCTGGGCACCCTGCTGCTGCTCCTGGTCGTCCTGGTGTTCCAGGACGGCCCGACGCCGGATGAGCAGCGGCGGGAGACGGCCGCCGGGCCGCGGCCGCCGCGCGGGCTTCCGCAGCCGGCCGTCGTCAGCCGCCAGGAGTGGCACGCGGACGAGGGCCTGGTCCGGGAGGGCCCGCAGTACACGGGCGCGGCGAAGGCGGTCTTCGTCCACCACACCGGCAACCCCAACGACTACGCCTGCGAGGACGCCCCCGAGCTGATCCGGGCCGTGCAGACCGATCACGTGGAGAAGGACGGCTGGGACGACATCGGCTACAACTTCCTCGTCGACCGCTGCGGCACCATCTACGAGGGCCGGGCGGGCGGCGTCGGACGGTCGGTGCTCGGCGCCCACACCAAGGGGTTCAACGCCGACACGGTCGGCATCGCGGCCATCGGCAACTTCGGGGCGGGCGCGGAGGTGCCGAAGCCGATGATGGACGCGCTGGTGGAGCTCGCGGCCTGGAAGCTGGCGCCCGGCGTCGACCCGCTCGCCACGGTCGAGCTGGTCTCGACGAACGCCGAGAGCCGCTTCGACGAGGGCCAGGTGGCCCGGCTGAACGTCATCTCCGGCCACCGCGACAGCTACGAGACCCGCTGCCCGGGCGATGTGCTGTACGGGCTGCTGCCGCAGATGCGCGAGCGCGTGGCCCGGCTGCGGGACTCCGCCCCGGGGAGCGCGGCGAACCCGCGGCTGCGCCCGTATTTCTGAACCACCGCTGCCGAGCCGCTGAGCTACCGCGCGACGAACTGCGTGAGTATCGCCTGCACCTCGTAGATGTCGACGCCCTTCGTGAACGTCTTCTGGAGCGGGGTGGGGTTGCCCGAGATCCAGATCTTCAGCTCCGCGTCCAGGTCGAACGTCCCGGCCGTCTCCACCGCGAAGTGCGTGATGCTGCGGTACGGCACGGAGTGGTACTCGGTCTTCTTGCCGGTGATGCCCTGCTTGTCGACGAGGATCAGCCGGCGGTCCGTGAACAGGATCGTGTCGCGGATCAGCAGGAACGCGGCGTGCACCTGCTCGCCCTGGCCGAGGAGCCGTTCGTAGTCCTGCTGGGCGGTGGCCGGGTTGATGGTGTGCGCGTTGCCGAACAGTGCCATGGGTGCCCCGTCTCTCGGATCTCTCGGACCTGTCGTACATGAGTACGTGTACGGCAGTTGTCTGGTTCCCGTCTCCTCGTTCCCGCCGGGGCGCGCGCCATGCTTTCGTGACCTGGCCGGGTCAGAGCGGGACCACTGTCACCTCGGTCGCCTTCACGCCCGTCCAGACCTCCGTGCCGTCCGCGATGCGTAGCTCGGCCGCCGCCTGCGGGGTGATCTCCGCGACCAGGTCCGGCGCCCGGTCGGAGGTGATGAGGAGGCGGAGCCGGCTGCCGCCCGAGGTGATCTCGCGGACCGTGCCGGGCCAGACGTTGCGGGGGGAGCCGGTGGGCTTCTCGCGGTGTACGGAGACGGCTTCGGGGGCGATGACCGCGAGGGCCTCCGTGCCCGGGGTGAGGGGTTCGGCGACGACGAGGTGGCCGCCGCCCGCCAGGTCCAGGCCGTCGGCGGTGGCGGTGCCGGGCCAGGCGTTGCGGCCGAGCATCCGGGCCACCCAGGGGGAGCGGGGGTGGCGGGTTACCTCGGCGGGCGGCTCGTCCTGGAGGACCCGGCCGTCGTCCAGGACGAGGACCCGGTCGGCCAGGGAGACCGCCTCGACCGGGTCGTGCGTGACGATCAGGCAGACCCCGCCGAAGTCGGCGAGGTGCCGGCGCAGGGTGTGGCGGACGTGGGCCCGGGTCGTCTGGTCGAGGGCGGCGAGCGGCTCGTCCAGCAGCAGGAGGCGCGGCCGGGCCGCCAACGCGCGGGCGAGAGCGACGCGTTGGGCCTGGCCGCCGGAGAGCTGGCCGGGCTTGCGGTGGGCCAGGTGGCCGACGCCGAGCCGGTCCAGCCAGGACTGCGCCTCGCGCCGGGCCTCCGCGCGGGGGACGCCATGGGTGCGGAGCCCGTACGCCGTGTTGGTCAGGGCGCTCAGGTGCGGGAAGAGCGCACCGTCCTGGGGGACCCAGGCGACGCCCCGGCGGTGCGGGGGGAGCGCCGTCACATCGCTGTCGCCCAGGCGCAGTTGGGCGTGGGCGCGGGGGGTGAGGCCGAGGAGGGCGCGCAGGAGGGTCGTCTTGCCCGCACCGTTGGGGCCGACGACCGCGAGGGTGGTGCCGGGGGCCGCGTCCAGGGTGAGGCGGGTGAAGCCGGTGACCTCGGCGTGCAGGGGCCAGCGCTCCTGGGGGGCCGGCTCACGTACGTACTCGGGGGCCTTCTCCCGTACGTACGAGAGTGGTTCGGGCAGGACATCCCCGGTCGTCGGCTCCTCCGGGCGCGGGGCGGACCGTTCGCGCTGGTGGTCGCCCGGGGTGCCCGTCCACCGGCCGCGCAGCGCGATGAGCACGATCATGGCGATGGCCAGGAGCAGCAGCGAGACCGAGGTGGCGGCCTCCGGGGACTCCTGGAGCAGCAGATAGACCTGGAGCGGGAGGGTCTGCGTGGTGCCGGGGAGGTTCCCGGCGAAGGTGATGGTGGCGCCGAACTCACCGAGCGCCCGCGCCCAGGTGAGGGCCGCTCCGGCGATCAGCCCGGGGGCGACCATCGGCAGGGTCACGGTGAGGAACACCCGTACCGGCGAGGCTCCGAGGGACGCGGCGGTCTCCTCGTACCGGGGGCGCAGACCACCCAGGGCGCCCTCCAGCGAGATGACCAGGAACGGCATCGCGACGAACGTCGCCGCCACCACCGCCCCCGAGGTGTGGAAGGGCAGCGTGACGCCGAAGGTGTCCTCCAGCCACGGGCCGAGCAGCCCGCGCCGGCCGAACGCCAGCAGCAGCGCGACCCCGCCGACCGTGGGCGGCAGCACCATCGGCAGCAGCACCAGCGAGCGCACGAAGGCCTTGCCGGGGAACGGCACCCGGGCCAGCAGCCAGGCCAGCGGCACCCCGAACAGCAGCGAGAGGCCCAGCGACCAGAGCGAGACGAGGAGGGAGAGGCGGAGCGCCTGCGTGGTCGGCTCGGCGGTGAGGTGCGCGCCGAGCTCGCCCCAGGAGGTACGGGCCAGGATGCCGACCAGCGGCAGCATCAGGAACGCCACGGCCAGCAGCGCGGGCACCGTCAGCAGGAGCGGGGCGCGCGCCCCCGGCGTACGGCGGAGTTCCGGTCGTTTCATGGTGACCTCGGCTGCTGGAGGTGAGGGGCCCGCAGGACGGTACGGGCCCCTCGGTGGGTACGGCGGTGCGGTTACGGCTGCTGGAAGCCCGCGCCCTGGAGGATCTTCTGCGCGGTGGGCGTCGAGAGCCAGGCGACGAACGCGGCGGCGGCCTCGCTGTGCTTCGACCCCTTCAGTGTGGCGGCCGGGTAGGAGGCCACGGCGTTCTCCGCGTCCGGGATGTCGATCGCGTCGACCTTGTCGGGCGCGGTCTCGGCGTCCGTCTTGTAGACGAGCCCGGCGTCCGCCTCGCCCAGCTCGACCTTGCTGAGGACCGCGCGGACGTTGGGCTCCTGGGAGACCGGCTTCACCGCGATCTTCTGCGCGTCGAGGATCTGCTGGCTGTAGCGGCCCACCGGCACCTCGGGGGCGGCCAGGACGACCTTCAGCTTGGTGTCGGAGAGGTCCTTCAGGTTCTCGACCTTCTCCGGGTTGCCCTCGCCGACGGCGATGACCAGGCGGTTCTTGGCGATGACGGTCGGGGTGCCGGTCTCGCCGGAGAGGCCGTCCATCGTCTTGGTGTCGGCGGTGACCAGGGCGTCGGCGGGGGCGCCCTGCTTGACCTGGGCGGCCAGCTCCTGGGAGCCCGCGAAGGAGAACGTCACCTTCGTGCCCGGGTTCTCCTTCTCGTACGCCGCTCCCGCCTCCTTGAAGACATCGGTCAGCGAGGAGGCGGCCAGCACGGTCAGGTCGGCCTTGGGGGCGCCCGACGCGGCGTCGGAGGGCGTGGCGCTGGAACCGCTGTCCTTGGCCTTGTCCGTGCCCGAGTCGTCGTTGCCGCAGGCGGCGAGCGGGACGAGGAGGGCGGCGGTCAGGACGGCGGCGGCGGTGCGGCGGCGGGTGAGCAGGAGGGACATGAGGGCGGGGCTCCTTGGCTGCGAGCCCGGTCGGCGGGGTGCCGGTCCGGGCGGGGACGAGTTCGCGCGGGGCGCGGAGAAGGGTGGTGCGGGCAGCACTCGGCGCCCGGCCGCCGGTCGCTCCGGCCGGGTTCAGGTGCGGTCGATGTGCACGCTGGTCGACTTCACGCGGGCGGTCGCCTGCATGCCGACCTCAAGACCCAGCTCCTCGACCGCCTCCCGGGTCAGGAGGGAGACGAGCCGGTGCGGGCCTGCCTGGATCTCGACCTGGGCCGCGACATCGCCGAGCTTCACGGCGGTGACGATGCCCGGGAAGGCGTTGCGCGCCGAGGTGTACGGGGTCTCCTCCTCGCCCGCGGCGCCCTGGCCGACCTCGATCGAGAAGGCGGCCAGCGCACGGCCGTCGATCAGCCGGCGGCCGGTCTCGTCGCGATGGGTCGCGACCCGGCCGGCGTCCGCCCAGCGTCGGGCGGTGTCGGGGCTGACTCCGAGAAGGCGTGCTGCCTGACCGATTGTGTAGGACTGCATGCGCGACACGCTAGGCCAATCAGGCTCGCATTTACCATTCTCCGGACGATTGTCCATCGCAGATGCGAGCTACTCGGAGAATCGTACGGAGCCCTCGCGGGCGTCCTCAGGCAGTGCTCAGGTCGCCGGCCGCGTCGTCGGCATCTCGCCCTCGGTCTTCGTCACGTCGATCACGGAGAACGTGGCGCCCTGCGGGTCGGTGATGGCCGCGAACCGGCCGAAGGGGCTGTCCATCGGGCCGAACTGCAACTGCGCGCCCCGCCCGGTCGCCTTCGCCACCGCCGCGTCGCAGTCCGGGACGGTGAAGTACACCATCACGAAGGAGCCCATCTCGGGCGGGAAGTCCTCGCCCATCGCCATCCGGCCGAGCACCGACTCGCCCTGGACGTCGTACATCCCGAAGTCCATCGACGGGTCTTCGAGCTTCCGGACCGCGTACGGGAACACGGCGGGGAAGAAGGCGTCCGCCGCCTTCGCGTCGCGGGTGAAGACCTCGCTCCAGCAGTAGCCGCCGGGGGCGCCCATCTCCGTCTCGAACCCGTCGTGGGTGTCGGCCTGCCAGACGCCGAAGACCGCGCCGCCGGGGTCGCCGGCCAGCACCATCGTGCCGAACGCGCCGACCTGCATGGGCTCCATGAGCACCTGGCCGCCGGCCGCGCGGACCTTCTCACCGGTGGCGGCGGCGTCCGGCGAGGCCAGGTAGAGGCACCACGCGGACGGGCCCTGTTCGCTGCCCGGCATCGGCGGGGCCACGGCGGCCGCCCGCTTGCCGTCCGTGTACGCCGTCGTGTAGCCGCCGAACTCCGGCGAACCCTCGCCGAACGTCCAGCCGAGCACATCACCGTAGAAGCTCTTCGCGCCCTCCAGGTCGGCGAACGAGGCGTCCGCCCAACATGGGGTGCCTTCGGGTTGCACAGCCATGGCACTGACCCTCTTCCGGTCCTGGTCGCTCCGCGTCACTCCGCCCGGGGAGTCCTGGAGCCCTCTACCGGCCACGCTAGCCAGCCGTCCCCGGGTCCGCGCGCCGGAAGAACCGGGGCTGCGACGACTACGAGGCCCGCTGCTGGGTCTCACGCCTTTTTACTGGCCATTTACGCACGATAGGCCGGGCATTGCGAGAGGGAAACTCTTTCCCTTCGCTTTGCCCGGCCATTACCCCGTGGGTTACTCCGACGGCTTATCGTCGGATGACTTCACCGCGTTCTCCCCGGATTCCTTGTCCGGCGGTGGGCGCCGGATGCTGAGAATGACCGAAGCCGTCAGGATGACCACGATCACCGCCAGGCTGATCGGCGAGGGAATCTCCGGAATGGAGGTGCTGATCATCTTGTGCGATGCCTGGAGAACGAGCTTGACCGCGATGAAGGCCAGAATGATCGCGAGACCCGTGCTCAGGTAGTGGAAGCGGTCCAGCAGTCCCGCCAGCAGGAAGTAGAGCGCTCGCAGTCCGAGGATGGCGAACGCGTTGCTGGTGTAGACGATGAACGCGTCGTCGCTGACCGCCAGCACGGCGGGCACGCTGTCGACGGCGAAGAGCAGGTCGGCCGCCTCGATCGCGGCGACCACCGCGAGCAGCGGTGTGGCGACCCGCTTCCCCTCCTCCTTGATGACGAAGTGCGTCCCCGCGTACTCGTCCCGGACCGGCATGATCTTCCGCAGCATCCGCACCGCGAAACTCTGCCCCGGGTCGAAGCTGTCCTCCTCGTCCTTGAGGATCTTCCAGGCGCTCCAGAAAAGGATCGCGGCGAAGAGGAAGAGGACGAAGGTGAAGCGGTTTACCACCGCGACGCCGGCGGTCAGGAAGATGGCGCGGAACACCAGAGCGCCGATGACACCGTAGAACAGCACGCGGTGCTGATATTCGCGCGGAACCTTGAAATAGGCGAAAATCAGCGCGAAGACGAACAAGTTGTCGACGGACAGGCTCTTCTCCAGCAGCCATGCCGTTGTGTACTCCGTACCGGCGGTCGTGCCGAGTACGAAGAAGACGACCACGCCGAAGATGAGCGCGAGGCTCACCCAGAGCGCACTCCACCAGGCTGCTTCCTTGAACCCGATGACATGCGCGTTGCGGTGGGCCAGCAGGTCGACTGCGAGCGAGACGACCACCGTTACGGCGAACGCTGCCCAGAGCCAGAACGGTACATCCACGCCCGGGACCTCCCCTGTTGATTGTTACGAGTGTGACTGGTCGGGCCCAGGAGTGCGAGGGGGTGTGCGCCGACCGGCTGCCGCGACCGAGGCCATCAGCTCCGCGTCCAGGAACGAGGGATCGGCCATCCGGGTGGCGGCCGCATACGAGTTGAGCAGGGCTTTCGTCACCCGGAGGGCCGCTTCGGGGCGGCGTACGACGGGCTTCGCCCAGGCCTCGACAGCCTGATCCAATTCATTTTCCGGAACGACCCGCTGGAGTACGGAGAGCGCTTGCGCCTCGGCGGCGTCGAACGCCCGTCCGGTCAGAATCAGTTCGCGGACCCGGGCCGCGCCGACCTCGTGGATCAGCCGGGGCAGCAGCCCGCCCCAGGCGGTGGGGAGCCCGAGCGCCAGCTCCGGCAGCCGGAAGGAGGCGTTCTCCGCGCCGACCCGCAGATCGCAGGCGAGGGCGAGCGCGAGGCCCGCGCCGATGGCCTTGCCCTGGACCCGGGCGATGGTGACGGCCCGGTTGCCGGAGATCGCCTCGCAGACCCGGCGGGCCTTCTCCCCGGCGACCCGGATGCCCCGGCCGGCCGGGTCCTCCTCCAGCCAGTCGGCGAACTCGGCACGGTCGCCGCCCAGGCAGAAGTCGTCCCCGGCACCGCTGAGCACCACCACCCGCACCTCGGGGCCGGGTGCGGTGACGGCCTCCAGCAGCTCGTCCAGCATCGCCTCGGTGACCGCGTTGCCGGTCTCGGCGGCGTACAGCTCCACGTGCAGGACGGGGCCCTCGCGCCGGGTGCGTACCGTCGCGGGCTCCTCGTGCGAGGAGGAGGGGGAGGAGGTCAGGAAGTCGGGCAGCGAGAGCTTCACAGCGCCACGCCCAGCGAGGTGATGCGTCTGAAGACCATCCGGGGGGCGTACACGGGTGGGGAGGCGGACCGCAGGGTGGGGAAACGATCCAGCATGCGGGCCAGCAGCGTCCGCGCCTCCAGCTTGGCGAGGGCCGCGCCCAGGCAGTAGTGCACCCCGCCGCCGAAGGTGAGGTGGCTGCCGCCGCGCAGGATGTCGAAGGCGCCGGGGTCGGGGTTGCGCCGGGGGTCGTGGTTGGCGGCGCCGTACAGGACGTGGACCATGCTGTCCTTCTTGATCGGGACACCGGCCAGGACGGTGTCCTCGGCGGCGATCCGGGTATTGATGTGGATGGGCGGGTCGTAGCGCAGCACCTCGTCGACGGCGGCGTCGATGTGCTCGGGGCGGTCCAGCAGCCACTGCCACCGGCCGGGGTCGGCCAGCAGCAGGGAGGTCATCGACGTCAGCAGCGTCGCCGTGGTCTCCAGCGAGGCGATGGTGACGAACATGGTGAGCCGGTAGAGGATCTCGTCCGCCCGCTCCCGGTCCGGCTCCATCGCGTCCCAGGTGTGGATCCACCCGGTCAGCACGTCGTGGCGGGGCTCGGCCCGACGGCGGGCGACGAGGTCGGTGAAGTACGCGCGCAGCTGCACGGTCGCCTCGGCGGAGACCGCCAGTTGGCTCTTGGTGGGCAGCAACTCCTGCGCGAACACCTGGTTGTGGGTGATCTCCAGGATGTGGGGATAGTCCTCGGGCGGCAGCCCCAGCCAGGAGCCGACCGTGTGGATCGGCAGCTGCTCGCTGACCGTGGAGACGAAGTCCGCCTCACCCCAGCGGAGCTTGTCGGCCAGCTCGTCCAGGAGCCGGTCGGCGTCGCGCTCGACGTCGGGGGTGAGGCGTTCGATGGTGGAGCGGTCGAAGAGGTTGCCGAAGGAGCGGCGCTGGCAGGTGTGTTCGGGGGCGTTCAACCGGGCGAGCGTGCCGGTCATCTCCCGGGTCGCGATCGCGTCCCACTGCTTGGAGTCGTCCTGCCGCTCCTGCCAGGCGAAGTCGGGGGCGAGCCAGGTGCGGCCGCGCAGCACCTGGCTGCAGGTGTCGAAACCGGTGACGAAATAACCGTTCCAGGGAGCGCGGACGACGTCACCCATCGTCCGCAGCTCCGCGAGTATTCCGTAAGGCTCGGCCTGTCCTTCGGGTGAATTGAGCCGTCGGAGCAAGCCGATGACCGCGCGCCGTCCGTCGGGGGTCCTGGTTGTACCGCCAGTGATGCTCACGCAGAGTTCCTTGACCTAGGCCCGTGGTTACCGACCAGAACCTACCCTTCCGGATAGCTGCGCCAAGCATCGTTCTCTGTTGCCCCCGTCACATGCAATCGTCACAAATGCCCGTTGTCATATGCGAATTGTCGGTCCGTGAGGGAAACGCGGACGACGGTGCGTCAGACCCGGAAAACGTCCAGGAACGAACTCCACCAGCCCTTCTGCTTCTTGGCCGGCTCCGCAGCGTGACGACCGGCGGGGGCCTGCTGGGGCGCCGCGTTGCGGTACGGGTCGGGCAGCTGCGCCGAGGTCGGCGCCGGCGGCTGGGTGCCGGTCGCGGTGCGGCGGGCGGCGGTCGGGGTGAACCGTACGGGCAGGGAGATCAGGGCCCGGTGGAAGGGGCCGGGACGCCAGCCGACGCCCGAGGCCGGGACGGCCAGCGAGAGGTCGGGCACGGTGTTGAGGATCTTCTCGATCGCGGTCAGCGCGATGAGGGTGGCGGGCGACTTGGCGGGGCAGACGTGCGGGCCCGCGCCCCAGGCCAGGTGGGCCCCCTTGCTCAGGGTCTGGCGGGCGTCGGTGAGGGACGGGTCGCTGTTCGCGGCGGCGAAGCTGATCAGGACCGGGGTCTCCGCCTTCAGCACCACCCCGTCCAGCTCGATGTCCCGCACCGGGTAGTGCGTCGCGTAGTTGGCGATCGGCGGGTTGTTCCACAGGACGTCGTCCAGCGCGTCCTCCACGAGCATCCCCGAACCGCGCCGCTCGGGCCCGCCCGGCTGGTCACCGGCGAGCATCAGCAGCAGCGCGTTGGCGATGAGGTTGCGCTCCGGCTCCACCCCGGCGCCCATCAGCATCACCAGCTGGTCCTTCAGCTCCTCGTCCCGCAGCCCCGCCGGGTGCTGGATCAGCCAGGAGGTGATGTCCTCACCGGGCTGGCGCCGCTTCAGCGCGACCAGCTCCATCAGACACTCCGTCAGCTCCCCGTTGGCGCGCAGCACGTCCTCGCCGTCGAAGATGGCGGACATCGACCGGGTCAGCCGGTCACCGATGTCGCCGGGGCAGCCGAAGAGCTGGTTGAACAGCAGCAGCGGCAGGAGCTTGGCGTACTCGTTGAGCAGGTCGGCGGTGCCGCGCTCGATGAACTGGTCGATCAGGTAGTCGGCGATCCGCTCGACGTCCCGGCTCAGCCGGCTGCTGTTGAGCCGGGCCAGCGACTCGGTGACCGCCTTGCGCAGCCGCAGATGCTCGGCGCCGTCGGTGAACAGGCAGTTGGGCCGGTACATCATCATCGGCAGCACCGGGCTGTCCATCGGTACGGCGCCTTCGCGCAGCGCCGCCCAGCGCCGGGAGTCCCGGGCGAACAGCGCCGGGTTCTGGAGCACCCGCAGCGCCGCCTCGTGCTGCACGATCAGCGTGGCGTCCACCCCGGGCGCCAGCTCGATCGGGGCGGCGGGGCCGTGCGCCCGGAACGCGTCGTACGCGCGGTGCGGGTCGGCGGCGAACTCCGGCCCGTACAGCGAGGTCTGCTGCTGGCTCATGGGGCACCCGGCGGGGGCGCTGTACGGGGTGGCTCCCGGCGACGGGTCCATGTTCGGCTTCCTCGGTGTGATCGCGGGGACCGGTCGGCCCCGGCTTCGGTTGGGGGTGTGCGGGGGACGGCGGGGCTCAGGCCGCGTGCGCGAGGAGGTGACGTACGAGCGTGATCAGGGCCTGCGCGGAGGACTTCTGGTCCCGGGCGTCGCAGTAGACGACCGGGGTGGACGGCAGCAGGTCGAGCGCCTCGCGCAGCTCGGCCTCGGCGTGCTGCGAGTACGGGTCGAAGCTGTTGACGGCGACCGCGTACTCCAGCCCGTACGTCTCGACCAGGTCGATCACCGGGAAGGTGTCGGCCAGCCGCGCCGGGTCGACCAGGAGGAGCGCGCCCAGCGAACCGCGCGCCATGTCCTCCCACAGCTCCACGAACCGCTGCTGCCCCGGCGTACCGAACAGGTACAGCACCAGCTCGTCGCTGAGGGTCAGGCGCCCGAAGTCCAGGGCGACCGTGGTCGTCTTCTTGTCGGGCGCCCCGCGCAGGTCGTCGACCTGGGCCGCGGCCTGGGTCATCCGCTCCTCGGTGCGCAGCGGGGTGATCTCGGAGAGCGTGCCGATCAGGGTCGTCTTGCCCACGGCGAAGTGCCCGACGACGAGGATCTTCGCCGCGCGCTGGACCGCGTCCGGCACATAGATGCTCTCAGCCGAACCGGACTTGGAGTCCATGCAACACCTCTTCGAGGATCTTTCTGTCGACGAGCTGGGCCGGTGGCGGCGCCTTGCGGCGCAGCAGGTGTCCCTGCTGGTTTAAGTCCTGGAGCAGCAGCCGGGCCACCCCGACCGGCAGCCCCAGGTGGCCGGCTACCTCGGCCACCGACAGATAGCCGCCGGAACACAGCTCCCAGATCGCCTTGACCTCGGGGCTCGGGTTGGGCGGCGGCTGCCGGTCGGGGGCGAGGGTGACCAGGGTGACGAGGGAGAGGTCCTCCGCGTCCGGCAGCCCCCGTCCCCCGGTGATGACGTAGGACCGGACGAACCCGCTGCTGACGCTGGACTCCTCGCCCGGCGCGCTCATATCTCGCTGCCTGCGTTCTGGCGGGGCGGCGTGGTCATCGCCTTCCCCAGCGCGGTGACCTGCTGCTGCATCCGGAAGGACATCGCCTCCATGTCCACATCGGCGGCGGCGGTGGCGGCGAGGTAGGCGCCGGTGCCGGCGGCGATGAGGAAGATCCAGCCGTCCTCGTACTCCAGGAGCGTCTGCCGCCAGCGGCCCGGGTTGCGGGTGCCGATGAAGGGGGCGACGGCCCGGCTGAGGGACTGCATGGAGCTCATGGCGGCGGCGACGGTCTCCGCGTCGTCCCGGCCGATCTCGCTGGAGTTGGCGAGCAGCAAGCCGTCGGCGGATACCAGGATCGCGTGCCGGGCTCCGGGTACCTGGAGCACATCGTTGAGTACCCAGGACAGATCGGGGTTCACTGGATCTCGGATCCTTCCGTGGTCGTCGTCGTGTCCCGCCCGGAGCGGGTACCGCGCTGGAACGCACCCAGGCGGGAGGCGGTCTCCTCGTTGCTGCGCAGCGGCTGGGGCTCGGCCGGGGGCACGGCGGAGACCGGGCTCTTGCGACGACGCTTGGGCAGCCCGCCGGAGGTGGTGGTGATCTGGGCGAGCTGCTGGGTCGCGGTGTCCTGGCGCCGGTCCGCCGGCGGGAAGAGCGGGGTGGGCGCGGGGGCCTGCTGCCACTGGTCGGGCTGCGGGGCGGCCTGCGGCTGCTGCTGGGTCCCGTAGGGGTCGTACGCCTCCGGGGCCTCGGCGGGTGCGGCGGACTGCGGCACCTCCGTGGTGAGCAGTTCGTCGGGGATCAGTACCACCGCGCGTACGCCTCCATAGGGGGAAACGGAGTCCACCGAGACCCGGAAGCCGTAGCGGGCGGCGAGCATCCCGGAGACGGCGAACCCGAACTGCGGCGGGATGCCCAGGCTGGAGACGCTGATCGCCGCCTGGGGGGAGAGGAGGGCCGCCGCGCGGTCCTTCTCCTCCTGGCCCATGCCGAGACCGGCGTCGTCGACGATGAGGCAGACGCCCGTCGGCACGGCCTGGATGTTGATCTCCACCGGGGTGCCGGGGGCGGAGTAGTTGGTGGCGTTGGCGAGCAGCTCGGCGAGGACCACCGCGACCGGTTCGACGGCCCGGCTGACGACCGAGAAGTTCACCTGGCCGTTGACCCGGACCCGGTCGAAGTGGCGGATACGGCCCTGGGCGCTGCGGGCCACGTCGAAGACGGAGGCCACGGTCTCGCGCCGGCCGAGCCAGCCGCCGCAGAGCACCGCGATGCCCTGGGCGCGCCGCCCGAACTGGCTGTTGGCGTGGTCCATGGCCATCAGGTCGGCGAGGATCCCGGGGTCGTCGCCGTACTTGCGCTGGGCCTTCTCGATCACGACCTGCTGCTCGTCGGCGAGTCCCTGGAGGGTGCGGACGGCCGCCTTGAGGACCGCCTTGGTCTCCTCCTCGGCGTCCTTGCGGACCTCGGCGAGCTCGGAGGCCTGCCGCTGGAGGAGCCCGTTGTGGACGACGTGGAGCTCGTCCCGCTGACGCAGGAGCGTGTCGCGCTCCGCGCTCAGCTCGGCGTTGCCTCTGCGCAGTTTGATGTTGGTCGCGCGAGCCCGCAGAACGGCACCCACGGCGACCAGTGCTACGACAACCAGCGCCCAGATGACGGGGCCCTGTGGAAATGTCATGAGACTCACTTCAAGTGCCATGGCTGGAAACGGCTTGACACCCCGTCATGCGGCACGCAGCCAGGGCTCGTTCGCCACGACCGTGCGCCGCTTCGGGAGGTGCCCCTCCGAAGGTGGGGCCGAGGAATTCATCCCTCCCGGAATGCCCCCATACGCCATCAGCCCACTGGAAGTAAGATGATCTTATCACCGGCCGCACGACGAAATGTCAAGCTCGCCACGCCAGTTGCCACTCGACGCAGAACGTTCACATTGCGGAGACGTGGAGGAGGCCGTTCCGGCCGGATTCCCTTCATGGGGCGGGATGTTGGGAGCGGACGGTCCCGTGCTCCATCGCATACGAAGGTCGCCGGGTGAGCGGGGGCAGGCGTCTGTCAGCCGGACACCGGGGTGAAGCGGAGCGGGAGGGCCTTCGGGCCGCGGGTGAAGACGCCGTGCTCCACCGGGTCGAAGCCGTCGGCGACGCGCAGGTCGGGCATGGCGTCGAGGAGGTGGCCGACGCCGGTCTCGACCTCGGCCTTGGCCAGCAGGGCGCCGACGCAGAAGTGGCGGCCGAGCGCGAAGGCGAGATGGTCGGCCGCCGCCGAGAAGGCGGTCGTGGTGGTCAGGTCGGTGCGGAAGATGTCGAAGGTGCCGGGGTCGCGGTAGCGGCTCTCGTCGCGGTTGGCGGCGCCGATCAGGCAGGTGACGGTGGCTCCGGCGGGTACGGTGCCGCCGCTGAGCTCCACGTCCGTCGCCGCCTGCCGCATGATCATGTGGACCGGCGGGGTGTAGCGGAGCGTCTCGGCGAACGCCTGCGGGATCAGGGAGCGATCGGCGCGGACCGCCTCCAGCTGCTCGGGGTGGCGGAGCAGGTTGGCGAAGATCCCCGCGATCGCCTTGTCGGTGGTCTCGCCGCCGGCGGCGAGCAGCAGGCTGCAGAACGCCTTGACGTCCTCGTCGCTCATCCGGACACCGTCGACCTCGGCGGTGCACAGCGTGGACAGCAGATCGTCGCCCGGATTCGTCCGCCGCTCCCGGATGATCGGCAGCATGTACTCGGCGAACTCGACACGCGTCCGCTCACCGGCCGCGGCGACCTCCGGATCGCCCGACAGATTGCCGAGAAAGGCGATGACGGCCGTGTACCAGCCCTGGAATCGCGCGTGGTCGGCCGTGTCGAGGCCCAGCATGTCCGCGATGACGTCGACCGGGAAACGGCTCGCGTAATCGGCGACCAGGTCGACCGAGCCGGAGGCGCGGAAACCGTCGATCAGCGTGCGCGAATTCCGCTCGATGACGGGCAGGAACTTCTCCCGCAGGTCGCTGCCCCGGAAGGCCGGAGCCACCAGGGCCCGGCGCACGGCGTGCTCGCCTCCGCTGAGCTGGAGGATCGTCCGCCCGTGGACGGGTTCGATCTGCCAGTCGTAGTTCTCGGTGGTGAACTCGCCCTTCCTGTCCTTGAAGACGTACGCGACGTCGTCGTAGCGCGAGATCACATAACTGCCGGTGGCCTCGTGTTTGAAGAGGGGGAACTCGTCGCGCATCAGGCGGTACGCCTGATAGGGGTTCGCCTCGAAGCCGGGCGACAGGATGTCGGGCACCTGCGGTGCGGTGGACATGCACACTCCCTCGCGAAGGACGCTTCTTCGGGTGGGCGCGGGCGGGCGACCTGGGGCTCGGTCCGCGCCCGACATACGTCGGGAAGCGTATGCCTGATACATGCATGCCGCAACGGGCTTGGTGGGGTGGTGAGTTGGGCGGTGCTGCTCAGGCGGGCCCGGCCGTGGTGGAGGCCCGTGTCTCCAGCGCCCAGGCGTGGCGGCGGGCGGTGTCGGGGGGTGTGCGGCCCGCGAGGATGTCGCAGAGCAGCTCGGCGCAGGCGCGCCCGTACGCGGCGGGGCGCAGGTCGACCGCGGTGACGGGCGGCTCGGCGGAGCGGGTGGCGGTGCCGTCGACGCAGGAGGCTACGAGGAGGGGGGTGGGGGCCTTACGGTTGTGCGTCGTCGCCGCTGGTGGTGCGCCGGGCCCCACCGGCCGGCCCAGGGTCGCCGCCGCCCGGAGCACGCCCGGGGCCGCGCCGTCCGGGGCGCAGATCACCGCGTCCACCGCCGGGTCCGCCCGCAGCAGGGCCAGCGTCGTCTCCTCGGCCTCGCCCGGGGTGGCGGCGAACGGCACGGTCCGCAGCGCCACGTCCACCCCGTGCTCCTGCCCCCAGGAGGCGGCGGTGGCCCGCAGGGCGGTGGCCCAGGCGGAGGTGCCGGCGGGGGCCAGGACGGCGGGGCGGCGGGCGCCGCGTTCGGTGACGTGGTCCAGGAGTGCGGTGAGGGAGGCGGCGTTGTCGCAGATCACGGCGCCGGTGGGGGCGGCGGTGGGCCCGAGATAGCGCTCCCCGGTCACCACCGGAACGCCCGCGTCCAGCAGCCCCGGTACGGCGCTGTCGCCCACCTCGGGGTCGATCACCAGCAGCCCGTCGACCCGCGAGGCGACCGGCCCGCTCGCGCCGCCCGTGCCGCCCGTGGTGCTCGCCGGGGCGAGCAGCACCACGTCGAACCCGTCCTCCTGGGCGCGTGCCACGGCCCCGAAGGCGAGGTTCATGTAGTAGTCCAGCCGGGTCGCGGTCTGCGGCAGGTGCAGCCCGATCGCTCCGGTGCTGGAGCGGCGGAGCCGCCGGGCCGCGCTGTTGGGCCGGTAGCCCAGCTCCTCCGCCACCGCGCGGACCCGGTCCCGGGTCGCCTCCGCGACGCGGCCCGAGCCCTGGAGGGCGTCGGACGCGGTGCTCTTGGAGACCCCGGCGGTGCGGGCTACGTCGAGCAGGGTCACGGTCCGGGAGGTCACGGAGGTGAAGTCTAGACGGTGGCGATCGTACGAGGTGGAGGGTTGCCGGAACGTTCCGGCAGAGTTAGATTCGGTCCCTGCCGGAACGTTCCGGCAGAACTCCTCCTCACCCCGTGCCCGCCCCCCGGCCCCTCCCCCCCCCTGGAACTGGTCATGCGCCTGATCACCGCGTACAACCCGCCCGCCTCCCCGACCCGGACCCGCCCCGCCGAGCGCGCCCCCCTGCGCGTCGCGGCCGTCCAGCAGCGGTGGCACCGCGACCCCGCCGAGCACCGCGCCGCCCTGCGGGAGGGCATCCGCCTCGCCGCGGCCGAGGGGGCGCGGGTGGTCTGCCTCCAGGAGCTGACGCTCTCGCCGTACTTCGCGGTCGTCCGCCGCGCCGACCACCCCGCACCGGCCGAGCCGGAGGAGCTGCTGACCGGCCCCACCTTCACCTTCGCCGCCGAGGCCGCCCGCGAGTACGGCGTGTACGTCCACGCCTCCCTGTACGAGAAGGCCCCGGCGCCCGGCGGCGAGGACGACGGCCTCGGCTACAACACGGCGATCCTCGTCGCCCCCGACGGCACCCTCGCCCAGCGCACCCGTAAGACCCACATCCCGGTCACCGAGGGGTACTACGAGGACGACTGGTTCCGGGCCGGCCCGGCGGGCGACGACGCGTTTCCGCTGGTCACGGTGGACGAGGCCCGCTTCGGCCTGCCGACCTGCTGGGACCAGTGGTTCCCCGAGCTGGCGCGCGCCTACTCGCTGGCCGGCGCCGACGTCCTCGTCTACCCGACCGCCATCGGCTCCGAGCCCGGCTTCCCCGGCTTCGACTCCCAGCCGCTCTGGCAGAAGGTGATCACCGGCAACGCGATCGCCAACGCGACCTTCATGATCGTGCCCAACCGGATCGGCGCCGAGAACGGGCTCACCTTCTACGGCAGCTCCTTCATCGTCGACCCGTACGGCCGTGTCCTGGCCCAGGCCCCGCGCGACGAGCCCGCCGTCCTGGTCGCGGACCTCGACCTCGACGCCCGCCGCGACTGGCTGGAGCTGTTCCCGTTCCTGACCACCCGCCGCCCGGACGCGTACGGCCCGCTCACGGTGACGGACTGACGGACCGACGGACCGACGTTGTAGTTCGGCGGGCCCTGGGGGCTTCCTCAGGTCCGGGGGTCGGCGGTCCTCAGGGCCGATCGGCGGGATAACCCCATGGCCCGGAGGCACGGCGAACGGAGATCATTCCGATATGACTTCCACGAGCTCCGCCAGCACGACGCCAACCACCGTCACCGCGGCCGCGTCCGGCCGTTGGACCCTCGGCGATCTGCCGGTCAACCGCATCGGCTTCGGCACGATGCGGTTGCCGCAGACCGGCGGGGCGCTCGTGCCCGACGCCGTCCCCCGCGACCGCGATGCCGCCCTCGCCGTCCTGCGCCGGGCCGTCGACCTCGGTGTGAACCACATCGACACCGCCGCCTTCTACTTCTCCCCGCTGCGCTCGGCCAACGAGCTGATCAACAGCGCCCTCGCTCCGTACGCGGACGACCTCGTGATCACCACCAAGGTCGGCCCGGCCCGGGACCTCACGGGGCAGTGGGCGGCCCACGCCCGCACCCCCGAGGCGCTGCGCGGCCAGGTCGAGGAGAACCTCCGCCAGCTCGGCCGCGACCACCTCGACGTGGTGAACCTGAGGACCGTCGGTACGGACTCGATAGCCGAGCGCTTCGGTGCCCTGGCCGAGCTGCGCCAGGCCGGGCTCATCCGCCACCTGGGCCTCTCCAACGTCACCCCCGCCCACCTCGCCGAGGCCCAGGCCATCGCCCCGGTGGTCTGCGTACAGAACCGGTACGGGCTCGGCATGCGGTCCAAGGACGACGCGTTCGTCCAGGACTGCGGGGCGCAGGGGATCGCCTTCGTCCCGTACTACGCGATAGCCGCGGCCGGCGGCGAGGCCGGCGCGACCGGGGCCGAGCCCGCCGAGGTGCTGGCCGTCGCGCAGGCGCACGGGGTGGGCCCGGCGGAGATCCGGCTGGCGTGGACCCTGCACCAGGGCCCGCATGTGCTGGCCATCCCCGGCACGGGCGATCCCGGCCACCTCGCGGCCAACGTGGCGGCCGGAGCCCTGAGCCTCTCCGAGGACGAGCTGAAGCTCCTGGACGGCCTGCACCGGAGCGCCACGACCGGCTGACCTCACGGTCCGTACGTTCGTCTGACACGCACGGGTCCTTAAAGGGTGACGGGCTCTCCCGACGGCAGCTGTGCGCACCGGCGGCAGGCGCGGGCCGAACCGGCGACGACGGCGTGGGAGGCGGCGGCCAGCGCGCAGGCCGCCGCCGTCAGCGGCCAGTTCTCGGCGAGGACCGATGCGGTGGCGAGGGCCAGAGTGGCCACGGCCATGGAGATGCTCGCCGTGGTGCCCGTCCAGGCGACCGTGAGCGGCAGCCGGTGCGGTACGGGGAGATGCCGGGCCAGGGTGCCGGTGGCGGCCAGGGTGGCCGCGGCCAGGAGCACCGCCACACCGGCGACCGTGGCCAGGTGGGTCGCGAGCAGGTGCGCAGTGCGCGGAACCACCGCATCCTGCGGGCCGCCGACGCGCTGCACCAGGAACCAGCACGCGAGGAGGAAGGGGGCACTGAGGGCGACGGCGCGAGCGGTGTGCCGGGCCTGGGCGATGGTCAGTTCGCGCTGGAAGCTCTCGGCCAGCTCCCGGGCCGACCCGAACTCCGCCACCGCCCGGCGGACCGCCCGCTCGTACGGCTCGCCTTCGCGGGTGTGGGCCGCCACGGTCTCCGTGAGCCCGTCGCGCGCCTCCTCGATCAGGCGGGACTTGGCCCGGGCGGGTCCGCGCAGGAGGGCGTCCAGCTCGCTGACGTACGCCTCCACGAGGTCACCGCCACGGCCGTCACCGAGGCCACGGCCGTCGCGCGGGAGGCCGCCGGTCGTCATGCGCCCTGTCCGTGCGGGTGAGGGTGCGGGGCGACCGGGTTGAGGACCGAGCCGATCGCGGCGGTGAAGTCCTGCCAGGCCGTGCGTTCGTCCGCCAGGAAGCGCGCTCCCGCCTCCGTCAACGCGTAACACCGCCGCTTGCGCCCACCCTCCGACTCCCAGGTGCTGCGCAGCAGGCCGAGCCGCTCCAGCCGGTTCAGCGCCGGGTAGATGGTGCCGGTCCGCAGTTCGAGCGCACCGCCGCTGCGCTGCTGGACCGCGGTGATGATCGCGTATCCGTGCAGCGGGGCCGGTTCGAGAACCGCCAGGAGGAGACCGTCCAGATGTCCGCGTACCGCATCCTGCCTCATGCGTAGGCAGGCTACAGATGGGCGGGCGGGAAGGCCAGCGATCCGGCCCAATATGTTGGCGGCCTACCTATTGAGGCCCGAGTCGTGCTATCCCTGGGGTGGTCGCCCATGCATTGGCAGCCAACGCAACAACACCTCGAAGGGACCCCTCTGTGACCAAGCTGCTGCTCTCGCTGCACGTTCTGGCGTCGATCCTGGCGGTCGGGCCGATCACGGTCGCCGCCTCGATGTTCCCGCGCTATGCCAAGCCGCCCGCGCCCGGCGACGACGGACCGCACGACCATGACCTCCGGACGGCCGCCTTCCTGCACAAGATCTGCCGGGGGTACGCGGTGGTCGGCATCGCCGTGCCCGTCCTCGGCCTCGCCACCGGGGCCCAGATGGGGGTGCTGGGCGATGCCTGGCTGGTGGCGTCGATCGTGCTGACGACGATCGCCGCCGCTCTGCTGATGTCCATGGTCCTGCCCGGGCAACGCGAGTTGCTGGAGGAGGAGGGGGAGGACCTTCCCGGTGCGGGGGCGGGAGAGGGCGCCGTCGGTACGGGGGCGGGCTCGGGCGCTCTCACGGTGGCCGCGCGGCGGTCGGCGGCGGCGCGGCTCGCCATGACCACCGGGATATTCAACCTGCTCTGGGCGACGGTCGTCGTGCTGATGATCGTCCGTCCGGGGTCGACGACGGGGGCCTGACCTCGGGGCCTGACCCGGGGGGTCTGACCACGGGCCGGGCCCCCGGCCCCCGGACCTCCGTACCGTCGTGCGTCAACCCGCCTTCGCGTAGCGGCTGGTGGGGCGGGCCAGGCCGAGGTGGCCGCGCAAGGTGGTGGACGCGTACTCCGTACGGAACACTCCGCGCCGCTGCAACTCCGGGACCAGGCCCCGGGTGATCCCCGTGAGGTCGTGCGGCAGGGCGCCCGGGCGGAGGCGGAAGCCGTCCAGGCCGGTGGAGTGCCGGTCGAGGAGGAGGTCGGCCAGTTCGGCGGGGGTGCCGGTGAAGATCTCGGCGTCCGAGGCGAGTTCGGCCCCGGCCACCTCGTCCAGGCGGGCCTTGCGGCGTGCTGCGGCGCCCGGTTCGTCGTCCAGGAAGACGATGAGGTCCGCGAAGGTGCGCAGCGGCCGGTCCGCCAGGTCCCGGCCGGTGCGCTCGACCGCCTCGGCCACCTGGGCGAGGATCGCCGCCGTGCCCGCCCGGTCGTGGGGTGTGACGGCGACGACGTCGGAGCTGAGCGCGGCGAACTCGTACGGCGTGGTGGCATGCGCGAGGCTCACCACCAGCGGCTGGCCCTGGGGGGTGCGCGGGGTGATGGACGGGCCCTTCACGCTGAAGTTCGTGCCCTGGAAGTCGATGTGGTGGACCTTGTCGCGGTCCAGGAAGCGGCCCGTCGCCACGTCCCGTATCTCCGCTCCGTCCTCCCAGCTGTCCCAGAGCTGACGTGCCGCCTCCACCACCTCGGCGCCTTCCGCGAAGAGGGCGCGCAGCGGCTGGGAGATCAGCTCCGAGTCGGTCACGTCGTCCACGGTGAGCTGGGGGGTGGCGCGGCGGCCGAAGTGGGCGGAGTCGGCCGCGCGGGACGCGATCTGCGGGCGCCAGCCGGCCCGGCCCCGGCTCGCGTGGTCGAGCGTGGCGATGCCGATGGCGAGGTGGAACGGTTCGGTGTGGGTGACGTTGGTGGTCGGGACCAGGCCGATGTGCGTGGTGAGAGGAGCGAGGTGGGCGGCGAGCAGCACCGCGTCGATGCTGCCCCTGACCTGGTCGGTGCGGTCGTCGGGCCGGTGGAAGGCGGCGGACTGGAGGCCGAGGGCGTCCTCGAAGGTGACGAAGTCGAGCAGGCCCCGCTCGGCCTCGGTGACGAGGTCGGCCCAGTAGGCGGCGTCGAGCAGCTCGCCGGGCCGGGCGCCCTCCTCGCGCCAGGCCGCCGGATGCCAGCCCGCCCCGTCGAGCGCGACGGCCAGGTGGAGGGGGGCGGCGGGGGCGCGCTCTCCGGGGGCGCCGGGGACGCCGGTCGTGCCGGTCATGCGGAGGTCTCCTCATGGTCGTCATGGGCGTCGTGGTGGTCGTCGTCGTGGTCGCGTCCGGTGCGCAGGGGCTGACCGGGGCCGCCCCAGCCGGCCGGGCGGGGTGCGGCGGACAGGCCCAGGTGGTCCCGGAGCGTGGTGCCGGTGTAGTCGTCGCGGTGGACGCCCTTCTCCTGGAGGATCGGCACCACCCGGTCCACGAAGTCGTCCAGGCCGCCGGGGGTCAGATGGGGGACGAGGACGAAGCCGTCGGCGCCCCCGGTCTGGACGTAGTCGTCGATGGCGTCCGCGACCGTCTGCGGGCTGCCGACGAACGTCTGCCGCCCGCCGACCTCGATGACCAGCTCCCGGATGGAGAAGTTCCGCTCCTCGGCGAGCTTGCGCCACTGCCGGGCCGTCTCCGCCCGGCCCTTGCGGAAGACGGAGTGCCCCTTCAGGAAGTGGGCGTCGTCCTCGGGCTCGATGCCGGGCAGCGGCCCGTCCGGGTCGTACGCGGACAGGTCGCGGCCCCAGACCGCCTCCAGGTGGGCGATCGCGGTCTGCGGGCTGACCAGTTCGCGGCTGATCTCCGCCGCGTAGGCCGCCGCCTCCTCGTCGGTGTCCGCGACGACCGCGTTGGCGGTGGGGAGGATCAGCAGGTCGTCGGGGCTCCGGCCGTACGTGGCCAGGCGCCGCTTCACATCCCGGTAGAAGTCCCGGGCCACGTCGATCCGGTTGTGCTTGCTGAAGATGACCTCGGCGTCGGACGCGGCGAACTCGCGGCCCGCGTCGGACTCGCCGGACTGGATGATCACCGGGTGGCCCTGCGGTCCCGGCGGGGTGGTGAACCGGCCGGAGATGTCGAAGTGCTGCCCCCGGTGGGCGAAGCGTCCGGTCCCGGCGGCGATGAACTCCCCCGTCGCCGCGTCGGCCTTCAGATCCCCGTCCGACCAGCTGTCCCACAACTCCCGTGCGGTGGTGAGGAATTCGGCGGCCCGGGTGTAACGGTCGGCCTCCGGGAGGAAGCCGCCCCGGCGGAAGTTCTCGCCGGTGAAGGCGTCGTAGCTGGTGACCACGTTCCAGGCGGCCCTCCCGCCGCTGAGCCGGTCCAGGGTGGCGAACCGGCGCGCCACCTCGTACGGCTCGTTGAACGTGGCGTTGACCGTGGCGGCGAGGCCCAGGTGTGTGGTGACGGCGGCCAGGGCGCTCAGCACGGTCAGGTTCTCCGGGCGTCCCGCGATGTCCAGGTCGTAGACCTGCCCCTTGTGCTCGCGCAGCCGTAGCCCCTCGGCGAGGAAGAAGAAGTCGAACTTGCCGCGCTCGACGGTCTGCGCGAGCCGGATGAAGGAGTCGATGGATATCTGGCTCTCGGAGCGCGGGTCCGACCAGACGGTCACATTGTGGATGCCGGGCAGCTGCGCTGCGAGATGCACCTGTCTCTTGGTGGTGGCGGGCACGGTGCGGTCTCCTCCTGCGAAGTCCGGCGGCGGGGAAGGGGTGGTCGGCGGGAAACGGGAATGAGGGGGTGGCTCTCCGAGCGTGCCTGTGCGGGAAGGGGTCCGCACAGGTCAACCGGCCCTGCTTCACGAGGTGTTCATGCCTGGGCGACGGGCGCCGGGGCCTCCGCCACCGGCCGGTGGGCGGGGAAACCGGCCTTCCGGGCGTGGAGCACGACCGCGAGCACCGGCAGCAGGAGCAGCAGGACCGTCCACGGGAAGGACGTGCTGCCGAGGGTGTCGAGCAGGATGCCCCCGGCGATGCCGCCGCCCGCCATCGCGACGTTCCAGAGCGTGACGAGCATCGCCTGCGCCGCGTCGGCGGACTCGCCGCCCGCGTCACCGACGGCCGTCTGGAGGAGGGTGGGCACACCGCCCCAGCCGAGCCCCCACAGCACGGCGGCCCCATAGACGAGGGCGGTGGTGTCGGAGAGGACGGCCAGGAGCAGCGAGGCGACGGCGACGAGCAGGGCGCCGCCGACGGTGAGGCCGCGCAGCCGACGGTTGATCTGCGCGCCGACGATCCAGATGCTCGCCAGCGAGGCCGCGCCGAAGACCAGCAGGATCAGACCGGTGTGCCCGTCCAGGCCAAGGTCCTTCAGGTACGTGGCGATGTACGCGTACAGGATGGTGTGCGCCAGCACGAAGACCAGCGTGACGAAGAGGACCGGGGAGACCCCCGGGATGGTCAGGGTGCGCAGCAGCTTCGGCCGCTCGCCGCGCTCCTGGCCGGCGAAGTCGGGTACGCCCGCGAAGATCCACACCAGGAGCACGACCGTGAGCACGGTCATCGACAGGAACGCCACGCGCCAGCCGAGCCAGTCGCCGAGGAAGGTTCCCGCGGGCACGCCGAGGGAGAGCGCGACGGGGATACCGGCCATGGCGATGGCCATCGCTTTGCCCTGGAGGTGTACGGGGGCCAGGCGGCGGGCGTACCCGGCGAGCAGGGCCCAGGCGAGACCGGCCGCCACCCCGGCGACGAACCGCGCCACCATCGTCAGCTCGTAGACGGACGACAGGGCCGTCACGGTGTTGGCGAGGGCGAACCCGGCCATCGCCGTGAGCAGCAGCTTCCTGCGCCGCCAGCCCGCGGTGGCCGCGGTGAGCGGGATCGCGGTCAGGGCGGTGCCGATCGCGTAGACCGTGACCGTCTGGCCGGTCGCGGACTGGCTGACCCGCAGGTCCTCGCTCATGGCGGGCAGCAGACCGGCGGGGAGGGTCTCGGTGAGGCAGGTGATGAAGACGGCGGTGGCGAGGGCGAGCAGGGCGAAGAGCGGAAGCTTCTGCCGCTCCTCACCCCCGCCCTGGGGGCCCGGTACCGAGGTGGCGGCGGGCGCCGTGTCGGGTGTGGTGCTCATGGGGTGTGCTCCAGGTTTCCGGAGGGGGAGGGGAACGACACTGCGCCCGGCCGCTTCGGGGAACCTTCGGGAAACCTTCGGGGGGGCCGGTTCCCGGCACCTGTACGGTGGCGGCCATGCGGTTTGGGGTGCTCGGGCCACTGGTGGTGTGGGACGGCGAGGGACGGGAAGTCAGGGTCCCCGAGGCCAAGGTCCGGGCCCTGCTGGCGGATCTGCTCGCCGACGACGGGGGACCGGTCTCCGCCGACCGCCTCATCCACGACCTGTGGGGCGACGCGCCCCCGGGCAGGCCCACGGGCGCCCTCCAGGCCAAGGTCTCCCAGCTGCGCCGGGCCATCGGCCGCGACCGGGTGGTGCGCCAGCCCCCGGGCTACCGGCTGCGGTTCGACGACGGCGGCGACGAGGTGGACGCCGTACGCTTCCGGGCCCTGGTGACACGGGCCCGCCCCGTCCAGGACCCGCGCGCCCGGGCCGCGCTGCTCACCGAGGCCCTGGAGCTGTGGCGTGGACCGGCGTACGCGGACTTCGCCGACGCCCCCTTCGTACGGGCGGCCGCCCAGCGCCTCGCGGAGCAACGGCTCTCCGTGCTGGAGGAGCAGGCGCAGGCGCGCCTGGAGGCCGGGGACCACGCGCTCCTTGCCGGGGAGCTCGCCGACCTCGTGGCGCTCCACCCGCTGCGGGAGCGCCTGGTCGGCGTCCGGATGAGGGCCCTGTACGCGACGGGCCGCCAGAGCGAGGCGCTCGCGTCGTACGAGGACCTGCGCGCCCGGCTGGCCCGGGAGCTGGGGATCGACCCGAGCCCTGAACTGGCCGCGCTGCACGGGGCGGTGCTGCGACAGGAGCCGGGGCTGAGCGCGGAGCCGTACGGACACGGATACGGGCACGGGTACGGGTACGGGTTCAGGGCGTCGACTCAAGCACACGCCGCCACACCCGCGACCCACGCAGTGAACACCGCACCCACCACACCCGCGACCCACGCCGTGAACACCGCACCCACCACACCCGCGACCCACGCGCCGAGCACCGCACCCACCCCCACCCCCACCGCCCCGCCCTCCCACTCCAACCTCCCCGTCCCCCTCACCCCCCTCGTAGGTCGCCGCCAAGCGCTCGCCGACCTCTCCCAACTCCTGGCGAGCACACGGCTGGTGACCCTCACCGGCCCCGGCGGCGTCGGCAAGACCCGGCTCGCCGTCGCGGCGGCCACCGCCGAGCGGGACAGCGCGTCGCAGGCCGGCGAACTGGCCGACGGTGTCTGGCTGGTGGAGTTCTCCGGCATCCGCACCGGCACCCCCGCCGACCTCGCCCAGGTGGTCGCCGCCACCCTCGGCATCCGCGACGACGCGCCCCGCTCCCTGCCCGGCACCGGCACCAGCCCCTCCACGACCACGACCACGCCCTCCCTCCCGCACCGCCTGGCCGCCGCGCTGCGCGACCGCCGCACCCTGCTCGTCCTGGACAACTGCGAGCACGTCGTCGACGCCGCCGCCGAACTCACCGACCTCCTCCTGCGCACCGCACCCGGCCTGCGGGTCCTGGCCACCGGGCAGGAGCCGCTGGGCCTCGCGGGCGAGGCGATGTTCCTGGTCGAACCGCTGCAACCTGCCGACGCGGTCAGGCTGTTCATGGAACGGGCCGCCGCATCCACCCCCGGCTTCCCGCGCGACCCGGGCGCCCCGGACGAGCCCGAGCGCCGGGCGGTCGCCGAGATCTGCCGCCGCCTCGACGGGATCCCGCTCGCACTGGAGCTCGCCGCCACCCGCGTACGGGCTCTGGGGGTAAGGGAGTTGGCGGTACGGCTCCACGACCGCTTCCGGGTCCTGACCTTCGGGCAGCGCGGCGCCCCGGCCCGCCAGCAGACGCTGCGCGCGGTGATCGACTGGAGCTGGGAGCTGCTCGGCGCCCCCGAACGCACCGTCCTGCGCCGCCTCGCCGCCCACACCGACGGCTGCGACCTGGCCGCCGCCGAGGCGGTCTGCGCGGGGGAGGGTGTGGCCCGGGACGAGGTGCTGGACCTGGTCACCCGGCTGGTCGACCGGTCGTTGGTGGTGGTGGCGGCCGGGCCCGCCGGCCCCCGCTACCGGCTTCTGGAGTCCGTCGCGGCGTACGCGACCGAGCGGCTCCACGAGATGGAGGACCCCACCGCCGTACGGGACCGGCACCTCCTCCACTACCGGGCGCTGGCCGAACAGGCCGAGCCCCGCCTGCGCGGCGCCGGGCAGCGGCCCTGGCTGGCCAGGCTGGACGCGGAGGCGGGCAACCTGCGGACGGCCCTGGACGAGGCGGTGCGCAGGGCGGAGGCGGGCGAGCCGGAGGAGGCCGTCCGGCTGGCCACGGCCCTCGCCTGGTGGTGGCTGCTGCGCGGGCGCCTGACTGAGGCCCGCCGCAGCCTGGGCGCGGTGCTGGCCGTGACGGACGGCCCGCCCGAACTCTCCCTCCTCCACGCCGCGTTCGCGCTCCTCACCGGGGACCCGGCCGCAGCCGCCACGCC
Source organism: Streptomyces cyaneofuscatus (assembly GCF_033109485.1). Taxonomy (NCBI): domain Bacteria; kingdom Bacillati; phylum Actinomycetota; class Actinomycetes; order Kitasatosporales; family Streptomycetaceae; genus Streptomyces; species Streptomyces cyaneofuscatus. The sequence goes on from NZ_CP137002.1 coordinate 4,269,260, forward strand.
GAATGACGCCCAGGGCCCCGCCCCCGCGCCCGAGGCGATCCCCGACCCCGTACGCCGGGGCCGCGCGCTCTGGCTCTGCGCGTACGGCCTGTTCAGCGCGGGCGACGTGACCGGCAGCGGCGAGCTGAACACCCGTGCCCTCACCCTGTTCACCACCGCCGAGGACCGATGGGGCACCGCCGCCGCACTCGGCCTGCGCGCGACGCTCGCCCTGGTCGGCGGCGACCTCAGCGGCCTAGGCCGGGACGGCACGCGCAGCGCCCAGATCTTCCGCGAACTGGGCGATCGATGGGGCGAGTTGCAGACGGTCTCCCCGCTCGCCGCGCTGGCCGAGATCAAGGGCGCGTACGAGGGCGCCGAACGCCGCCAGCACGAAGGGCTGCGCATGGCCCGGGAGTTGGGTCTGGAGGCGGAGGTGTCGGCCCGGCTCTCCGGGCTCGGCCGGCTCGCGCTGCTCGCCCGCGACTTCGGCCGCGCCCGCGACCTGCACGAACAGGCGCGCCGGATCGCCGCCGAACAGGGCTACAAGTACGGGGAGATCCACTCCGAGATGGGCCTCGCCCTCGGCGCCCGCCGCTCGGGCGACCTCGACGGCGCCGAGGCGCACCTGCTCCACATCCGCGACGGCTACGCCGACGTCTCCTCCCCGGCGGGCGACCACCTGCTCCTGGCCGAGCTCGGCTTCGTCGCCGAGCTGCGCGGCGACGCGCACACTGCGGCGGCCCACCACCTGGCGGGCCTGGAGATCGCCCGCACCCTCGCCGAGCCCCGCGCCCTGGCCCTCTCCCTGGAGGGCCTGGCCGGTGCGGCCGCCCTGCCCGGCGATGCTGCCGCCGCCACCCGGGCGGCCACCCTCCTGGGCGCGGCGGCGGCCGCCCGCCACCGGGCCGGGGCCCCGCTGCCGCCCGCCGAACGCGCCGACGTCGACCGCATCAGCGTGGCGGCGCGGGCCGCGCTGGGGGCGGCGGCGTTCTCGGAGGCGTACGAGAGGGGCGCGCGGCTGGACCCGGCGGAGGCGGGCCGCCAGGCCCGTACGGCACCAACGGCACCAGGGGGTGTCCGGCCGATACGCAGCTGAAACAGACCCGCGCGGTCCCCGAAGCACGCCCCTGACCGCCCGGAAGCGCGGACCCCGGACGCTGGGGGCGTACCCGACCTCCGGTGTACGCGACCGTAGGGAGACCCGTGCCGTGCTGACCACCGAGGAGGAGCCGAGCACCGGGGCCGACGCGCCCACCCCGATCAAGGCGGCCCCCACCCCCACCCCCACCCCGCCCCAGCGGGCCCCCGGCCGCCTCCTCGCCCTCGTCGCCCTGCTCTCCGCCGCCCTCATGGCCCTGCACGCACACCTCCCCAACACCGCCCTCAACCTCGGCAGCCTCTTCCAGACCCTGCTGCCCTGGACCGGCCTGGTCGTCCCCGCCCTCCTCGCCCTGGCAGCCGTGCGGCGCTCCCGGCTCGCCGCCATCGCCGTACTCGCCCCCGCCCTGGTCTGGGCGACCCTCTTCGGCCCCACCCTCACCGACAAAGGCAAAGACAAAGGCACGGGCACGGGCGCCACCGGCCACGGCCTCACCGTCCTCAGCCACAACGTCGACGAGGCCAACCCCGACCCGGCCGGCACCGCCCGCGCCCTCGCCGGGGCCAAGGCCGACGTCCTGGCCCTGGTGGAGCTGTCCGAGGAGTCCACGCCCGTCTACGAGCGCGAGCTGGCCGCCGCCTACCCGCACCACGCGGTGCTCGGCGGCGTCGGCCTCTGGAGCAGGCACCGGCTCACGGCGGTCGCGGAGGTGGAGATCATGCCGTGGACCCGGGCGATGCGGGCCACGGCGGCCACCCCCGAGGGCCCCGTCGCCGTCTATGCGGCCCACCTCGCCTCCGTACGCGTGTCGGGCGCGGGCTTCACCACGGCCCGCCGTAACGAGGCGGCCCGCGCCCTGGCCTCCGCCGTACGGGCGGAGCCCGCGCCCCGGGTGGTGGTGCTGGGCGACTTCAACGGCACGTACCAGGACAGGGCCCTGGCCCCGGTCACCTCGCAGCTGCGCTCGGCCCAGCGGGAGGCGGGGGACGGCTTCGGGTTCACGTACCCCGCCGGGTTCCCGGTGGTCCGCATCGACGACGTCCTCGTGAAGGGGATGGATCCGCGCGCGTCCTGGACCCTGCCCGCCACGGGCAGCGACCACCGCCCGGTGGGGGCGACGCTGAGGTTCTGACCTGAGACGGCAGGCGGCCTACGATGCGCAAAGCACCCCATTACTCCCACCCCACGATCACTCCCCCACGACCAGGCAGGAACCGTGCCGGAACCCCGGGTCCCCGACCCCGTCAACGTGCTCGTCGTCGAGGACGACGCCACGATCCGGCGCGCCGTCCAACTGGCCCTGGAGCGGTACGGCTACCGCGTCGACGTGGCCGCCGACGGCCTCAGCGGACTGGAGGCGTTCCGGGCGGGCACGTACGACCTGCTGATCCTGGACGTGATGCTGCCCGAGCTGGACGGCATCGGCCTCTGCCACCGCATCCGCGAGGAGAGCCTCGTCCCGGTGCTGATGATGTCCGCGCGCGGCGATGCGCTCGACGTGGTCGCGGGGCTGGAGGCGGGCGCCGACGACTACGTGATCAAGCCCGTCGACACCCCCGTCCTGGTGGCCCGCATCCGCGCCCTCCTGCGCCGCGCCACCTTTGCACCGTCCCAGAGCCCGCCGCCGGATGCCCCCGACCACCTGCTGGTCTTCGGCGACCTGACCGTCGACACCCTCGGCATGGAGGTGCACCGCGCGGGGGAGCCCGTACCGCTGACCCCCACCGAACTGCGCCTGCTGCTGGAGTTCGCGGCCGCGCCCGGTTCCGTACTCGACCGCCGCCGGCTGCTGCGCGAGGTGTGGGACTACGGCTGGGAGGGCGATACCCGGGTCGTCGACCTGTGCGTGCTGCGGCTGCGGAAGAAGATCGGCAGCGGCAGGATCGAGACCGTACGCGGCTTCGGCTACAAACTCGTCCGCACCTGACCGCCGACCGACCGCCGACCGACTGACCGCGACCGCCGACCGCCGACCGACCGACGGATCACCATGGGCCTCCTCAACCCCCGCGCCCTGCGCTGGAAGATCGCCGCGCTCGCCGCCGCCGCCTGCTGTGCGGTGGCGGCGGTCGTCGGCTTCCTGGTGCACGACGCCACCCGCGAGCGCGGACTCCGCGTGGGCCACGAGCGCACGATCACCCGCCTGATCGCTGCCGAGCGGGAGCTGAGCCGTACGGGGAAGGCGCCGCCGGACGTCGACGTACGGACGCCGGAGGAGCTGCCCGAGCCGTTGGCGCGCGAACTCGCCGACCAGCCGGAGACCGGGGGCGAGTACGCCACCTGGTACGACGCCGATCCGCCCAACTGGTACTGGATGTGGGGCGCCGCGGCCGTCGGCGACGACCGCATCCTGGTCGTACGCGACGACATGAGCACCGAGGTCCGCAGCCTCCAGCTCCTGGACCGCTCCATCGTGAAGTCCGTCCTCGCCGCTCTCGTCTTCGTCGTCCCGCTCGCCGCCCTCGCCACCGAGCCGTTCAACCGTCGGCTGCGCCACGGAGCCCGTACCGCCCGCCGGATCGCGGACGGGGAGCTGGACGCGCGGATCGGCTCCGCCGGGCGGGCCCGGGACGAGATCACCGAGATGTCGGCCGCCGTGGACGACATGGCCTCCGCCCTCCAGCGCAAGCTGGAGAACGAGCAGCGCTTCACCGCCGACGTCGCCCACGAGCTGCGCACCCCGCTGATGGGCCTGGTCACCGCCGCCGGGCTGCTCCCGGAGAGCGACGAGGCGACCCATCTCGTACGGGACCGGGTCCGGGCCCTCAACGCCCTGATCGAGGACCTGTTGGAGATCTCGCGGCTCGACGCGGGCGCCGAGCGGGCCCGGCTGGACGCGGTGCCGCTGGGCGAGCTGGTGGCGGACGTGGTGCGGCGTACGGGGACGGAGACCCGGGTGACCGCCGGGGCGGCCGGGACGGTGGAGACCGACCCGCGCCGGGTGGAGCGGATCGTGGTCAACCTCGTCACCAACGCGCACCGCCACGGCGCCGCCCCTGTCGAGGTCACCGTCACCGGCGCCCGGATCTCCGTACGCGACCACGGGCCCGGCTTCCCCGCCGCCCTGCTCGAACAGGGCCCGCAACGCTTCCGTACGGGCGCCACCGAACGCGGCCGGGGCCACGGGCTCGGCCTGACCATCGCACAGGGCCAGGCCGACGTCCTCGGCGCCCGCCTGACCTACGCGAACGCACCGGACGGTGGCGGGAACGAGGGCGGCGCGATCGCCACGCTCGACCTGACACCGCTCCCACCCGGCCCAACCGGCGCTCCCAGCCCGTCCCGTACCGCCTGAAACGGAACCGCAACGCACTCTCGCGGCGGCGGAAACAGCACCGCGCCGGACCGGAAGAGGGGCCCCGCGAAGGTGAGATCCGTGCGGGAATCGCACGCATTCTCCCGGAGGTGCCCCATGACCGACTTTCGTGCTGCTGCCCGCCGCTCCCTCGTCGTCCCGCTCTCCGCCGCCCTGGCGCTCGCCACCGGGATGGGCACCTGGTACGCGCTGGACGGCGGCGGCCCTCTGACCGGCCCGGGCGGTGCCGCCGCCGCGGGTTCCGGGCCCGGCGTCGCGGCCGTGGCCAGGTCGCTGCACCTGCCGTGGCCCGCCGAGGGCCAGACGAGCGTGGAGGTCGAGGGGATCGGCGGCCTCGGCACCCGGGGCGAGCAGCGGCCGGTCCCGATCGCCAGCGTCACCAAGGTCATGACGGCGTACGTGATCCTCAAGGACCACCCCATGCGAGCGGGCGCGCCCGGCGCGGCCATCACCGCCGACGAGCAGGCGGCGAACGAGTCGTACTCCTCCGTCGAGACGACCGCCCCGGTCCTCGCCGGCCGCACCTACACCCAACGCCGCCTCCTGGAACTGATGATGGTGCCGTCGGGCAACAACATCGCCCGGCTGATGGCCCGTTGGGACGCGGGCGGCGAGAAGGCGTTCGTGGCGAAGATGAACGAGGCGGCCGCCGCCCTCGGGATGGGGCGCACCACGTACACCGGGGTGAGCGGGATGGAGACCAGCACGCGAAGCACCTCGGCCGATCAACTGCGCCTGGCCCGAGCCGCGATGAAGGACCCGGCGTTCCGCGAGATCGTGGCCACCCGCACGGTCGAGGCCCCCGGAGCCGGGGTGACGTTCCGCAACACCAACAAGCTGCTCGGCCGGAACGGGGTCATCGGCCTGAAGACCGGCTCGTCCACCCCGGCGGGCGGCAACCTGGTGTGGGCGGCGACGCAGGAGATCGCCGGTGCGCCGCGCCTGATCCTCGGGGTCGTCCTGCACCAACGCGCGGGCACCACCCCGGCCGAGGGCAGCGCGGCCGCCCATGAGGCCAGCCGCGCCCTGATCACGGAGATCCGCGCCACACTGCCGGACGCGGTAGGCCGCGGCCAGGGGGCCTGAGGAGTGCCCCCGCGTGGCCCAGCTGCTCCGAGCTGCCACCAAGCCGCGCCGAGGGGCCGGGGGCCGTCACGCGGGCCCCGTCGCTCGCTGCTGGGGGGCGGCTCCGGCCGCGCTCGTCAGCGGGGTGCGATTGCCTGTGTGTGCCGTGTTCCGGAGCCCCCTCACCCGGGGTAGGCATGGCGTGACGTACGCGAGGCCGCCACCCTGGGGTGGCGGCCTCGCGGATGGCAGGTCGATGACCGGGGGTGAGGCCGTTGCGCCGGAGTCGGGCGGGGGCGGAGTGGTGGGGCGGGGTTCGGTGGTGAGGGGGGAGCGGGGCGGCCCGGGGCTGCTTCCCGTGGGCACGGCCAGGAGGGCGCTCCGCAGCGCTGTGAGAGCCGTCTACGAGGGGCCGTTCGCCGCTCCCGAGGGGGCGGCGGTCGTCCATCCCAACGGATTCGCCAAGCTTCCTGTCGCCGTGGTGCCCGACACCGGCCGGCGTCTCTTCCTGCACGTCTGGCTCAGTGACGGCGAGGACTCCCATGTCCACAACCATCGCTGGGACTTCTCCTCCATCGTGCTGACGGGCCAGTTGGACAACACGCTGATGGAGGTGGGGCCGGGCGGTGAGGGGCCCCGGTACCGGGCGTTGCGACACCGTCCCTGCGCCGGCGGCTTCCGCTTCGACGGCGGGGACGCCCCGGACGTGGAGGTCACGGCCCTGCGCACAGTGGTTCTGCCCGAGCGGTCCGCGTACGCGATGGACGCCCTCACCCTGCACCGCGTACGGGCCGGGCGGGGAACGATGACGCTGGTGGCGCGGGGCATGCCGTCCCGAGCGTATTCGGACGTCCTTCTCGACGGGCCGGTCGAGGACGGGGAGCGCCGTATGAGGACCATCGGCTCCTCGGAGCGTATGCGGTACCTGCGACGGGCGCTGGAGGCTCTTGGATGAGTCGGTTCCGGTGGGTCAGGCCTCTGCGAGTGACCGGTGATGGGCGGGGTGGTGGAGGAGCCAGGCGCACTCCGGCACCGCGGCCGCCCGGGGTGCCGGGATCGGCGAGTGACCCGTCGGCGGTGCTGCGGAGAGAGGTCGTGCTCGTCTTCGGCGTCCGTGTGCAGGGCAGTTGGCCGCCGGCCGGATACCGGCCGGGCCCGATCCACCTGTACTGGCAGCGGCCGCACAACTCCGTCCGGTCGACTGCGGAGAGCAGGATCAAGCACACCCATGAAAGCCTCGGCCCGCTGCTGTGGGACGCCGGTGTCCGGTGCCACAGGGAGTTTCCGCGGGAGGATCCGGAGAGCCCCGGGCCGTTGCTGTCCCCGGCTCCTTCGGGTCTGCTGGTCGATGCGATCGAGCTGATCAGGTTCGACGCCCACGCCCGGACCTGCCTGTCCGCGATGCGCTGCTCGCAGGCCGCCGACGCCGTCGCGGTGTTCCACGGCCGGATGCCGGCCCACGCCGCCCCGCAGGACATGGTCAAGCTGCTGCGCAACTGTGTCGATCTCGACCCCGAGCACGAAGGCGGGGCCTACCGGCGATGGGCGGAGGAGGCACTGCCGCCCGGCTATGAGGTGGCCCGGAACCAGCGCGAGGCGGTGTATCTCTGCCTGATCACCTCGCGCACCGGCCTCCCGCCGCTCAACGATTGGTCGGCCCGGCGCGGCCTCGACGTGCCCGACCAGTGGTTGCTGCACCTCTACGAGGCGAGCCAGAAGCCCGCCGACACCGACCTCGACGCGAAGAAGATCCCGCTCGTGGGCGGACTGAGCGGTGTTCTCGGACTCCGTGGCCTGGTGGCGGTGGGCACCGAGCAGGACGTCGTCACGCCCGGATACGACGTGTCGTACTACGCGGGATCCAGCTACCGCCACCGGACCGTGTACGCGGATGTGCTCGTTCTCGCCCAGCTCCAGGACCTGTTGCTCGACGCACTCGACGCGGAGGTGGAGCTGGCCGCCAGGTCGGCGCCCGACCGGCGCAGAATCTTCCGGCTCGAACGGGACCTCCTCGTCTTCCGCCGGAGCTATCTGGGCGCGGACTTCGGCCGTAAGGAGATGCCCGGGGCGATTCTGCGGAGATGGCAGACGGAGGCCGACACCCAGGCCAAGAGCCAGGCCCTGAGAGAGGACCTGACCGAACTGGCCCGTCAGGTGCAGACCTCCGAGACCGAGACCACCAACGCCATCCTCGGGCTGATCGCGGCGATCGGCCTCCCCATGGCCACCGGGCTCGCCATCTGGGCCGGACTCCCCGACGCCGGGGTGACCGCCCTGTGGTGGACCCTGCTGCCGGTGGTGACCACGAGCCTGGTGCTCATCCTCGCCGTGCCGGGACTGCGTCGGCTGACCCTCGACGCCTTCAGGCGCCGGGACCGGCGGGGCTGAGGTGGACGCCCGCACCCACGCTCACGCCCCCGGCTTTCCGCCCGGCTGCCCCGACAGCGGCGATGTCCTGCGCGCCCTCACCGCGTCCGGCACCCCGCACGAGCTGACCCTCGTGGTGGTGACCAGTGCGCTGCGGGCCGGGGTGGAGGAGGCCGGGGACCACGAACGGGGGCTGGACCGGGTCCGGGCGAGCCTGGCACGGATCGGCGCGCTGTGCGGTCCCGCCTGGTCGCCCTCGTACTACGGGAAGGACCTCGTGCTGGTCCGCCCCGGGCGGCACGACCCGGCTGCGCTCCGGCTACCGCTCGCCGTCGCCGCCGGTGGTGTGCGGCACGGATGGGCGTGGGACCGGCTCGTGCTGCCGTCCGGTGCGGAGCCGGGGTTCGCCGCGCTGCTGCGCGCCTGTTACGCCGTCTCCATGGCCGCTCGGCTGTGCAGGGACGAGCCCCTGCTCCCGGCACTGGCCCCGGCGGCGCTCGCCACCGTGCCGGGCCGGCTCACGGTACGCGGTACGGCTTCGCTGCTCGCGGGGGTGCTGGTCCGGCCGTACGGGGAGCGGGCGGCCGGGGCGGGGGAGGACCCGCGGATGCCGGGCGTGCCCTCCGCCGACGGCTGGCCCGGGCCGGCACGGGCGGCCGCCGGGGGCTGGCTGGTCATGACCGACGTGCACGACATCGAGTGGGGCACGGTGGCGCCCGACCCCACCGGAAGCCGGGGCACCGCCGGGAACGCCCGGGAACTCCTGGATCTCGCGGCCCTCTGGCAGGCGGGCGGCTCCCCGGCGGAGGTGTTTCCCGCCGCCTACCGGATCAGGCAGCGGCGTGAGCGTGAACTCGTGGATCACCTGGCGGCGTTGGCGTACGGCGTCCATGGGTTCGGTACGCTCCACGGCACCTTCGGGGACGGTCTGTGCGGGCTGGTCACCGACCCCTCGGTGCTCCGGCGCGCCCTCGCGCGGACCAACCGGGCGAGTGCCGGACGCCTGGCCAGTGGCGCGGGCGCCGCGCCCGTCGGAGCGGGGGGCATCGGGGCCGCCCGGCCCCGGGCCGCGTTCGCCCTGCACGTCACCAAGACCCTCAAGGGGACAGGCCAACCACCGGACGGAGTCCAGCTGTTCGGCGATCAGCTCTCCCGCCCGGCCGCCGAGGCGGCACTCCGCTTTCTGGACCGGATGCGCGAGGCCGGGCCGTCCGCCCCCGGGGCCCACCACCTCGACCACGCCCGCCGCCACCGGGAGCACTGGTTACGGCACCTGCCCGAGTGCTGCCGGAGCAGGGCCACCGGGCTGCTGGCACCTCCGTAGGAAAGGGGCAGCGCACTCAACCGGCCGCCCAGGTCCATGTCGCCGGGTCCCACACGCCGACGGCACCCGCTTCGCCGGGCCGGCCGGCCAGGACAGGTCTCCAGAAGGCCTCCGCCCGTTCCACGGCCTCGTCCAGCCGGCCGTGGGAATGCCCGTACCGGAACATCGCCGCGTCCCAGAAGTCGAGCCACTCGGCGGGAGGCGTGGGCAAGGTGGGCCAATCGCGCCCGACGGCCCCCAACTCGGCTGCGACATCGGAGCGCAGGGCCACCAGTCCGAGACCGGGAGCCCGGGTGGAGGACGCGCAGACGAGGAAGTCGAGGAGATCCGTCCAGCGCGTGGCGACGCGTCCGCCGGACCTCGGCAGGGTGTAGCGCAGCAGCTTCTGTGCCAGGCAGCGGCCGAACGTCGCGGCGGGTACTCCCGACGGCTGCGGGCCCGCGGGAAAGAGGAGCATCCCGGTCCGTGTGCCGGCGTACGCCGCGCTGTCCGGGGCCAGGGCGAGGTTGAGAGGTACCTCGACGGAGAGCCCGGCCGCCTCGATACGGGCCAGGGCCCGGTGGACAGGGGCACGTCCGCTGCGGCGGAAGACCATCCGCTCCGACCGCAGGATCCGCACCTCCGCCCCGGTCCCGGCGGTCGGCAGAACACCCGGCGTGAGCAGGGGCCCTGCCGCGCCCTCGGCCAAGGACAGATCCACGTCCTCCGGCATCCGCGCACCGGGCCCGCACCAGGCGAGCAGCGCGGCCGAGCCCTTGAGGTGCCAGCTTTCCGGCGGGAGCGCCGCGTCCACGGCGCCGAGCAACGTGCCCACGCCTCGCAGGGCGGCCTCGTCGGGCGTGGTCAGACAGGCCTCCTCACCGGAGTGCCAGGAACGGAAGGGGGCGGTCGGCTGCATCAGGGCCTCGGCGTTCGGTCGTCCGGTACGGGGCGGGGGCCGGAGCTCGGGGCGGGAGCCCGGGAGGGGGTTCGGCCAGGCGGCTCATAGATAGGTGGCGGTCTGCGGCGGGCTGTCCTCGGCCGACGCTCCGCGCTCTCTCCAGGCGCGTACCCGGGGAAGTGGATCGGCGACCGCCCCAGGACCGCGCCCCGTCACGGCCGCGCGTTCCGCCAGCTCGCGCAGGGGCGGCAGGAGGGAGGCGCGGCATCGGTCCAGGACGGGTTCCGGGACCAGCCGCGCGAGGGCGGGGTGACGGGCCGCGAGAACCAGGAGCCTGCCGCACCGGAACGGCGCGTTCCGGCCGTGCCCGGGACCCTCCTCGGACGCCCACCGCAGCAGCTCGGTGAACGCCCGGGCGCCCTCGGGCGTCGTGGCGGCCCCGTCCAGGTAGTGGGCGGCGCGGGGCAGCAGCGCGGGGCGACCGCGTACGAGTGCGGGCAGCGCGTTGGAGATGTCCGGTGCCGGGGCGGCGCGGACGAGTGCGTAGCGGTAGCGGCGTACGTCGTCGTGGAGCGTGGCCAGGCGCCAGACCTCGTCGGCGGGGCCCGCGACGTTCGCCGCCACCCCTCCGGTGACAGCGGCCGGGTCGAGCAGCACGGTCTTCCGCTCCGACAGGCGCAGCCCCAGGGGAGTGAGCGCCTCGGTCACGGTCTGCCGTACGCGTTCGCCTTCGCGGGCGTCCCGTACGGCGACATGCCAGCCGTCGCTCCACCGGGCCCAGGAGTCGCCCGCCTGCCGGGCCACCACGTCGTCCACCGGGGCGAGCAGCGCCGAGCCGAGACGGGTGGACCAGCTCGCGCCGTGCACCAGGCACTGCCCGGTGTGCCGGTGCACGGTGCGCAGGGAGCGGGCCAGTTCGTCCGTCATCCACGGTGCACCGAGCAGCACGCCCCACCGCACGGCGGGGCCGAAGTTCTCGATGTCCAGGTGCTGGAGGAGCCGGCGTGGTCCGTCCGAGGCCAGGGCCGTCAGGCTCTCCGAACGGGCTCGGTAGGCCGCACGGTAGCGCCAGTCGGTCCGCGTGGCGTTGTGGACGCAGGGGTGGGGGCGGTGGCCTCGGAGGGCGCGCTCGGTGAGGACGTGCAGGGCGGCGTTCACCGGCGGTGGCATCAGCGGAACCTCCCGGGTGCGCTCACCCACCGGCACGGTGAACCGGTGCGGGGGAGTCCGGGTGATCAACGCGGGCACGTCGGCCGGTGAGGCGAGGAAGCCGCCGTCCGACAGCGCGGCGAGGAGGTCGGCCGCCCCGAAAGCGTCGGGCAGCCACCCGGTGCGCAGGCCTTCCCGGAACGACGGCAGACATAGGCGGCAGTCCTCGTGCCAGCGCGACGGCATGGCAGCCATGATGGCAGTGCGTGAGTGATCCTGTCCTGAGAGTTGTCGCAACAGGCGTGCGGTGGAGAGGGGTTGGTCGTGGTGCGGACGCATGGGGCCGGAGAGCTGCCGGAGGCCGGGGCCTTTTGCCCTCGGGCAGCGGTGGACACCCTGATCGCCAAGACCCCGTCCCACGGGGGTGGTTCGGTCTGTCTGCTCACCGCGCACTCCCTGGACACGGCCGCTGTAGCGGAGGAGTTGTGGCATCTGCTCGCTCCCGAGGCGCTCAAGCGCGAGTTCGACGCCGTGGCCGGAGCTCCCGGGCGCGGAATTCGGCTCTTCCGCTGGATCTGTGCGCTGCACGACTTCGGGAAGGCCACGCCGATGTTCCAGGCGCGGTTTCCCTCGTACACGCGGCAGGTCCTCGATGCCGGTCTGGAGTACGACGCAGGAGTGCACGAGCGGAACACGGGCTACCGGCACGAACGGGCGGGCGCCCATCTCCTCCGCGAAGCGCTGAAGCAGGCCGGATGGCCCCGCGTGCACCGGGAATGGCTGTGGCCCCTGATCGCCGGGCACCACGGGGACATCCCCGGGGCCAACGGGCTGCTCCCCTCGCGGCTCCGGCACCGGCTGTTGGGCGGTGCCCGCTGGCAGCAGGTGCGCGCGGCCCTGCTGTCGCGGATCAGCGAGGAGACCGGCTTCTCCGACTGGGCGCGACGGCCGCCGGTCCAGGTGCCCGGCCGCACCACCCAACTCGCCCTGTGCGGGCTGCTCAAGCTGGCGGACTGGCTGAGCAGCGGGCTGGAGGGCGTCGACGACCCCTCCCGGGTGAGCTACGCGCTCTCCCGGGAGCGGGTGAGGAAGGTGTGCGCCCCGGCCGTTCCCGCGAAGGGCTGGGGCCCGGCGCTGCCGGAACCGGACGACTCGGTCCTCGACGCTCGGTACGGGCCGGACTGGCGCCACGAGGGGCTCACGCGTGCGGTGCTCGGCCTGACCCGCGCCATGCCCTCGGGCGGTCTGCTGGTCGTGGAGACGTACGGGGACGTCCTGGATACGGGGTTGGTGGCCGCGGAGATCATGGCTTCCCGCAGGAAGGCCGCCGGAATCTTCGTGGGGGTCCCGGAGTGGTCGGCGCACCACGACGTCTTCCGCCGGGTGCGTGCCTGGCTGGGTCAACTCGACGCCTCGTACGCCGAGAAGGCCTTTCTGCTCCACGAGTTGCGGGCACTGGACCCCGAGTGGAGCGCCACCACGTATCCGGACAGCGCGCTCGGCCGCTACCTCGTCTCGGAGTGCCCCGGCGAACCGGGCTCGCAGGACGGCGCTTTCGCCGGGGAGGGCCGGGGCACGCTCCTGCCTGTCGACTGGTTCCACGGTCATGTGCGCGGCCTGCTGGCCCCCTTCGTCGTGGCTCCGGCCTACCAGGCGCTGGCCGCCGCAGTCCGTACCCAGTACGTCATGGTCCGGATGGCCGGGCTGGTGGGAAAGGTGCTCGTCCTGGACATCGCGGACTTCCTCGACGCCCGCACCCGGGTCTACCTGCTGGAGGCGCTGCGCTGGCTGGGGGAGGCGCGGGTCCCGGTGGTGCTGCTGGCCCCGGCGCTCTCCGACGCCGGGCGCGGCCGGTTGCTCGATGCCTGGCTCGGGGGCGCGCTCGGCGACGAGGCGTACCGGGGAGCGGTCCCCGCCGCAGCGCCCGCGCATCCGCGGGTGACGGCCGCCTGGGTGGCCGACGGGCTGCCCAGGACGACAGCGCGGGGCGTGGATGCGGGGGCGGGCCGGCCGGTCCACGTGCAGGCGGCCGCAGAGAGCGCCGCGTCGCTCGCGGGGGACGCCCGGGCGCGACGGCAGGCGGACGGGCTCCTCGCGAGCCGTCTCGCCGCCCGCCTCGGCCCGGGGCAGCGTGCCCTGATCGTGCGCAACAGCGCGGAGCGCGCCCAGACGCTGCTGCCCGTCCTGCGGGAGGCGCTGCGGGAGGAGGACACCGTGGTCCTGCTCCACACCCAGCTCGCGGCGGGTCCTCAGGCGGTACGGGCCCGGGAAGTGCTCGCCCGCCTCGCACCCCGGGCGGCCGCCGGGGGTGGTGGCCGGTACGTGGTGATCGCCGACCACCTCGTCGAGCGGGCCTTTCCCGCGCAGGTCGATCTGCTGGTGAGCGACGTGGCCCCCGTCGAGTCGCTGCTCGCCCGGCTGGGCTCCCTGCGCGCCGACCCCGCCCCGGCCGCCGGCCTGCTCGTGACGGGATACGCGGCCGGGGGCGGGGAGGGACGGGACGGCCCCACGTTCCCCGAGGAGTCCGTGCGCCTGTACGGGAGGGCGGGGCTGGTGGCCGCCACCGCGCTCGTCGAGGAGGCCGCCGCCACCGGGCATGGCTGGCAACTGCCGGACGACGTGGACGCCTTGGTGGCCGCAGCACACGGTGGAACGCACGGGTTCGCGGCAGCGTGGCGGGACCGGGTGGCTCAGGCGCGGGAAGAGGGGCGGAGGCAGACGGCATCGGCGGAGGCCCAGGCGGCCCAGCACGCCCTCACCCGGCGCGGGGAACACGGCTCGGCCCACCTCGCGGGCCTCTCCTACCTCTCCACCCCCCACCAGGAGTGGCACCTTCCGGCGCTGGTGCGCGGGGAGGGGTGTCCCGTCGAGACCCTTGCCGTCATCCGTGACGACCACGGGTACACCTCACTGCTCGGTCACCGCCTCGCCCCGGACGGATCGGTGAAGGGGATCCCGGACGCGGCCGTCGAGGCGATCCGCTGCGGAGCGGTGCGCCTGCCGCCGGACTGCTGGCCGTCCGGCGAGCTCCTCGATCCGCTGCCCGCGTGGGAGGCGCCCTCCTACGCGGGCGGCGCGCGCCGCCTGAGACGGAGCCGCGCCCTGGTGTTCGACACCGACCTGCGCACCCGGCTGGGGGGACGGCGGCTGCGGTACGACCATGAGCTCGGCCTGCTGGACGAGGGGCCCGACGAGGAGTTCGGGGGCACGGCCACCGGGGGCTGAGGTATCCGCACGCCGGACGATGCGCATCTCGCGAAGCGCCTGCGGAGAACTCCACGCTGTGGCAGGCTGATTACGCACTGCGCACGGATCTCACCGGGGGGCCGGTTGTACAACCTGCTGGACGAGGCATGGCAGCCCGCGCTCGTCGCGGCCGACGGGGAGACCGAGAGGGCCGGCGTCCTCCGGCTGCTCGCGGAGGCGCACCGGTACGCGGATCTCCTGGTCGAGACGCCCACGCAGCGCCCGGCGCTGTACCGGCAGTTGCTCCTGCCCTTCGTTCTCGACGCCCTCCACGAGCTGCTTCCCCGTGATGCCGAGGCCTGGGCAGCCCTTTTCCGGCGTGGCCGCTTCACGGAGCGGCAGACCGAGAGGCTGCTCGGCTACGGCGAGGAGCACCGTGCGCGCTTCGGCCTCTTCGACGACGCTCATCCCTTCGCTCAGGTGCGGGGCCTGCACACGGCGAAGGACGAGACCAAGTCGGCCACCGCGCTGGTGGCCACTGCCGCGCAGGGCAACAACGTGCCGCTGTTCTCCTCCCGTACGGACGGCGATGAGCTGCGTCTCGACCCCGGCGAGGCGGCCCGGTGGCTGCTCCATACGCACTGCTGGGACACCGGGGCCATCAAGACCGGCGCCGTGGGCGACCGGCAGGCGAAGCAGGGGAAGACGACGGGGAACCCGGTGGGGCCGCTCGGCTCCCTGGGCGTCGTTATGCCCCGGGGCCGGACGCTCTTCGAGACCCTGCTGCTCAATCTGCCGTTCAAGAAGCGCGTGCTTCCCGAGGACGCCCCCCAGTGGCGTTGTGTGGACATCACGCACCGACGCTGTGCGGACGGCACCGCGCACCGGCCCTGCGCCGCCACCCCGGCATGGCGGCAGCGGCCGGCGACCGGCCTCCTCGACCTATGGACCTGGCAGTCCCGGCGCGCTCTGCTCCTGCCCGAACGGGACGGTGACGGCGGACTGTACGTGGCCCGCGTCGTTCTCGCGGGCGGGGACCGGCTGGAGCTGACGCCGGACGACGAACCGCACACCGCCTGGGTCATCGACACCCGCACGACCGCCCACCACCGCCGTCGCCCCACCACCGGCCGCGCCGGGACGGAGCCGGCATCCGGTGCGGTGGACGGCCCCGCGCCCAAGCGGCCCCTGCGCCATGTCACCGGCCGGGCCGGCTGGCGGGGGCTCAACGCCCTGCTCGCCTTCGCCCACGCCCCCGAGGTCCCCGACCCCTCCGATGGATCGGCCGGGCGGCGCCACGAGACCACGCAGCTCCTCATGACCCTCGCCGAGGCCCGCGACGAGCTGGACCCGGAGTACCCCCTCCGGCTCGACCTCACCGGCATGACGTACGGGACGAAGCTCGGCCATGTCGAGGACTCCTTCCACGACGAGGTGCCCCTCCCGCTCGCCGCACTCCGGTACGACGGCCCGGTGCGCGCCGCTCTGCTGGAGGCGGTGCTCCACGCCGAGGAGCTCGCCGGTGCCGTCAACCGTCTCGACGGCCACCTCCGCCGCGCGGCCGGAGCGGAACCGGTGCCGCCACTGGCCTGGCAGCAGCCCGGTGAGCGGCTGCTGGCCCTCCTCGGACCGCTCGTGCTGGCGCTCCTGCGCGACCTGCGGCACGTGGGCGAGGACGAGGAGGCGTGCGACACCCGCCTGACGCACTGGGAGGGGGCGGCCCGGTGGGCGGCGTGGCAGGTCGCCGAGGAACTGCTGGGCACCGCCGTGCCCGGTGTCGTCAGCGGGCGCCGGGTCCAGTTGAACAACGGCTCCGAGCAGATGTTCCGGCTCAGCACCGCCGAGGCTGCCTTCCGCCGTGCGCTGGGAGGCATCCTGCGCCGTCTGCCCCAGCCCTCCACGATCCGTTCCTGAGGCCCCGGGCCACCGACCGCTCCCGTACCAGAACCATGGACCCCCGCTCATGGAAGGCCGCACGTGACCGACGCACCCCACTCCACCGGCGCCCCGCAGAAGACGGACGAGGCGGCGACCGAGGGCGACGGACGCCCGATCCGCTACTGGCACCGGTACCGGAAGGAGAACGGCTGGCGCGGCGACATGCCCGGCGGACCGCCCGGCGAGGAACTCGCCGCCCTGCGGGCCGGGCTCGGCTCGGCGGCGGCATCCGTCCCGTCGATGTGGCCGTACTACACCACGCCGACGGACGGCCGGGTGACCCACGCGCTGGAGGCGGAACACGGAGCCCTGGCGCTCTACGGGCTCCACCAGCAGAGCCAGTCCACCCCCATGCACCGCCGCCATGTCCCTCTCGGCCGGGCCCTGCACGAGCTGCGTCTGCGCGAGCGGTTCAGCTCCGACGCGCTGGACCGGCGGGTCGCCGCCACCGTCGAGTCCGAGGGGCTGCCCGCTCTCCTCTACCGGCTGCGCATGATGATCCCCAACCTGCGGGCCGCCGCAATTCCCCTCGACTACGACGTGCTCCTGCGGGATCTGTCCGACTGGCAGAAGACCGACCTCCGCCAGCGGGTCAGGCGGAGGTGGGGACTCCAGTACTACGTGTGGGGCCCCCAGAACGCGAAGGACCGGGAGAAGACGTCCCAGGGGCGGCAGCAGCCGGGCCCGGACCCCGCCTGAGCAAGCGCTCCGTCCCGCGCTCCCCGGCAGCGCCGCGCCATGACCGTTTCCCGACCGCACAGGAGGCCGCCTCATGCCCCCCGCCCCTTCCGCCCCGCGCGCCTACGTCGACGTGCACATCATCCAGACCGTCCCGCCCGCCAACATGAACCGCGACGACCAGGGCAACCCGAAGGACGCCGTCTACGGGGGCGTACGCCGCTCCCGGGTCTCCTCCCAGGCGTGGAAGCGGGCGACCCGGTTGCACTTCGCCGAGAGCCGGCCCGTCGAGGACCACGCGACCCGCACGCGGGCTGTCGCGGCGGCTCTGGCCGAACGCCTGTGCCGGGCGGATGTGGCCGACGAGAAGTCCGCCGTACGGCTGGCGACGGCGCTGCTCGCACCCCTGGGCATCAAGGCGGGAAAGAAGGAGGGCGACACCGCCTATCTCTTCTTCTACGGGCAGCGCCAGCTGGACCGCTTGGTGGCTCTGGCCGCGGACCGGGCTCCCGAGCTGCTCGCCCTCGACGACAAGGCTCTCGCGGAGGAGACGGCGGGGCTGGGTGTGGAGGAGATCTTCCGTACCGGCCATCCCCTGGATGTCGCTCTCTTCGGCCGGATGGTGGCCGACCTCGCGACACTTCGGGTGGACGCGTCCACGCAGGTCGCGCACGCCCTCTCCACCCACGCCGTCGACCTGGAATTCGACTACTTCACGGCCGTGGACGACGAGACGCAGAAGAGGAACGAGACCGGGGCCGGGATGATCGGCCACATCGGCTTCAACTCCGCGACGCTCTACCGCTACGCCACCATCGGGCTGCACCAGCTCCGGCACAACCTCTCCCTGGGACAGGAGGAAGGCGCGGCCTGGCCCGCCACCGTCGCGGGGGTCCGCGACTTCGTGACCTCCTTCGCCCGCTCCGTACCCGCCGGCTACGGAAACTCCTTCGCGCACCGGACGCTGCCGAGCCTCGTGGCCGTCGTCGTCCGCACCGACCAGCCGGTCAATCTCGTCTCCGCCTTCGAGGCACCTGTCTCCACGCAGGAGCATGGCATCGCCGCCGCCTCCGCCGTTCGGCTCGCGAACGAGCATGCCAAGGTGGCGGAGTTGTGGGGCGACGCGGCTCCGTACACCGCGGCGGTCCACGCCTTCGGCCGGGGCGGCCAGGCAGCCGAAACCGTCGAGGCGGCGTTCGGCGCAGGCCGGGACTTCCGCGGTCTGCTGGACGGTCTGGAGGCGCACATCGACAGCGCGTACCGTGCGGAGCCGGTATGACCGGCGCGGCGCAGGACACCGGTCCCGTGCTGCTCCTGAGGCTGGCCGGGCCGCTCCAGTCCTGGGGGTCGGAGGACGCGTTCAACCGGAGGGGCACCCGGCCGGAACCCACCAAGTCCGGTGTCGTGGGCCTGCTCGCCGCGGCCCGCGGGCTCGACCGGACCGATCCGCTCGGCGACCTGGCCGGACTGCGCCTCGGCGTCCGCGTGGACGTCCCGGGCGTCCCCCTGCGCGACTACCACACGGTCAGTGATCACCGGGGCGTCCCGCTGCCGCAGACCGGAGTCAACAGCAGAGGGAAGCAGCGGCCGACCTCCCCCGCCAAGCACACCCACATCACCTCCCGTCACTACCTCCAGGACGCCGTCTTCCTGGTGGCGCTGGCCGGGGCGGAGGAGACGCTCGCCGAGGTGGAGCGGGAGCTGCGCGCACCCGCGTACCCGCTGGCACTCGGCCGCCGTTCCTGCCCTCCCGCTCAGCCACTCGTTCTCGGACTGAGGCCGGGAGGCATGGAGCACGTGCTGCGCACCCACCCCTGGCAGCCGTCCGTGGCGGCGCGAGCGCGCCATGAGCGCCATCACCGGCGACCTGCCGGGGACGACGCCTCCTGGACCGTGTCCTGCCCCGTGACGCTGGAGACCGCCGACGGCGACGACACGCTGCACGACGCTCCGGTCTCCTTCGACCCGCTCGACCGCCGTTTCACGAGCCGCCGGGTACGGCGTGACCTCTTCGACGTACCGGCCGACACGCCCCCGCCCGGGGAGCGGGAAACCCGAGTGGCGACCCCTGACGAGCTCCACGATCCGTTCGCCCTCCTGGAGGGGTGACCCTGTGCCGTACCTCTCCCGCATCCGCATCAATCCGCTGCGCACCCAGAGCCGCAGGCTGCTTGCCAGCCCGCACGTCCTGCACGGCGCGGTCCAGGGCGGGTTCCCGGGTCCGCCCGGCGCCGAGCGCACCTTGTGGCGGCTCGACGCGGACGACCCGTACCGCCCCCACGTCTATGTCCTCAGCCGCTCCCGGCCGGACTGGACCCATCTCGTCGAGAGCGCCGGCTGGCCGGGTGCGGCGGGTGAGCACGCGGCCGTACGGGACTACGAACCCCTGCTGAAGCGACTGGCCGAAGGGCAGGAGTACGCGTTCCGGCTGACGGCCAATCCCGTACGCAACACGGTGAAACCGGAGTTCCTGACCCCGTCCCAGGCCAAGAAGCTGGCCCGGGTGCCGGAGGGCGCCAAGGCCCGCGGCTTCCGCGTCGCCCATCGCACGGCGCAGGCCCAACTCGACTGGTTCCTCGGCCACACGGACCGCTGGGGCTTCGGCGTCTCCGGCTCGCGCACCGACCCGGCCGCGCCCGGCCTGGCGGAACCCTCCGACGACGTCCGGGACGTCCAGGACGTCCGACCCGGCAGCGGTCCCCAGGAGGTGCGGATCACGGCCCGCCGCAGGCATTCCTTCGCCAAGGGGGACGGGACGCGCAGGGTCACCTTCAACAGCGCGACGTTCGAAGGGCGCCTGCGCATCCGCGACGTCGAGCTCTTCTCCGCGACCCTGCTCGCCGGTATCGGCCCGGCAAAGGCGTACGGCTGCGGACTGCTGACGGTGGCGCCGTTGCGGCAGGAGTAGCGCCGGAAAGTGCACTGCGCGCAACAACCGTATTGCCTTGTGTGTGCGGGGAGTTGACGCGCAGTCACGTATGTGGCGCGGTCATGACATCTCCCGGGGCGTCCTTGCCCCGCCCGAACGCGCCCCGCCATCGTCGGATGCGGCGGACGAAACCCCGTACGCCGCATCCCCCGGCGCGTGAACCCCTGGCGCGCCACCGTTCGAGGAGACTTCTTCATGGCAGCAGTGCGCACCACCAAGCGAAGGATCGCCGGAGCGATCGCCGCGGCCACGACACTGGCGCTCGCCGTCGGAGCCGGAGCGGCCTTACCGGCGCAGGCGGCCCCCGCCCCCGCGCCCGAGGGCAGAGTCCTGCACGCCGGGGCGGCCGGCGCGGTCCCCGGGAGCTACATCGTCACGCTGAAGGAGACGGCCGGGTTCGGCGCCTCCGCGACGCAGGGCAAGAAGCTGATAGCGGGCTACGGCGGGCAGATCACGCGCACCTACACCTCCGCGCTGAACGGCTACGCCGCGAAGCTCAGCAGCACCGAGGCCAAGCGGCTCGCCGCCGACCCGGCGGTCGCCTCGGTCGAGCAGGACCGACAGGTCCACTCGACCGCCACCCAGACCAACGCACCCTGGGGCCTCGACCGGATCGACCAGCCGAACCTGCCGCTGAACGGCACGTTCACCTACCCGGACTCCGGTGGCGGCAACACCACCGTCTTCGTCCTGGACACCGGTGTCCGCATCACCCACCAGGACATCGCGGGCCGGGCCTCGTACGGCTGGGACTTCGTCGACAACGACGCCACCGCCCAGGACGGCAACGGCCACGGCACGCACGTCGCCACGACCGCCGCCGGAACCACCTACGGCGTGGCCAAGAAGGCGAAGATCGTCGCCGTGCGCGTCCTCAACAACAGTGGCTCCGGCACCACCGCCGGGGTCATCGCGGGCGTCGACTGGATCACCGCCAACCGCACCTCCTCCTCCGTCGCCAACGTCTCGCTCGGCGGCGGGGCCAGCACCACCCTGGACGACGCGGTACGCCGGTCGATCGCGGCCGGGGTGACGTACTCGATCGCGGCGGGCAATTCCAACGCCCCCGCGTCCAACTACTCGCCCGCCCGGGTGGACACCGCCCTCACCGTCGGCGCCACGACCCGGACCGACGCACGGGCGAGCTACTCCAACTACGGCCCCCGCGTGGACCTCTTCGCGCCCGGCTCCGACATCACGGCCGGCTGGGCCACCTCGGACACCGCCACCTACACCGGCAACGGCACCTCCTTCGCGGCGCCGCACGTCGCCGGGGCGGCCGCGGTCTACCTGACGAACCACCCCGGCGCCTCCCCGGCCGCCGTGGGCGCCGCCCTGGTGAACGGTGCGACGAACAACGTCCTCACCGGCATCGGGTCCGGCTCGCCGAACAAGCTGCTCCGGCTCATCCCGTAGTAGTGGTGGTACGGCGGTAGCGCACTGCTCGAAGGCCGTGGCCGGTTAGCGGGAGTTGATCCCCTCACCGGCCACGGCCGTAGGGCGTTGCGCACCCAGCTCAGGTCGGCTCAGCCCAGGTCGAGACGTGCGAGTTCCCGCCGTGAGCCCACACCCAGCTTCGGATACGCCTTGTAGAGGTGGTGCTCGACCGTGCGCCGGCTGAGGAACAGCTGCGCGGCGATCTCCCGGCTGCTGCTGCCGCCCCGGGCGAGCCGCACCACCTGGAGCTCCTGCGGGGTCAGCCGGTCGATCGGGTTCTCCGCCGGGACCCGCGCGGCCACCCGGCGCTCACCGGCGGCCCGCAGCTCGGCGGCGGCCCGCCGCACCCAGGGCTCCGCCCGCAGCTGCTCGAAGGTGGCCAGGGCGGAACGCAGCACCTCCCGGGCCTCGTTGGGCCGTCGGGCGCGGCGCAGACACTCCCCGTACAGGAGCTCGGTGGGGTGGGCCGTGGCGGACTTCGTCTCCGCCGCGCGGTACGCGATGGACGCCGGGTTCGACGGGGTGGAGCTGCACGGGGCCAACGGCTATCTGATCCAGCAGTTCCTCGCCGACGGCTCCAACCACCGCACCGACGCCGACGGCGGCTCGGTGGAGAACCGGGTGCGGTTCGCCGACGAGGTGGTACGGGCCGTCGCCCACGCGATCGGGCCCGAGCGCGTGGGCATCCGGATCTCCCCCGGGTCCACCAGCGAGGGCGTCAGCGAGAGCGACCCGGCCGAGCTGTACGGCACACTGATCCGCACCCTGGCGCCGTACGGGCTCGCGTACGTCCACATCATGGAGTTCGGCCACCGCGAGGTCACCGAGCTGATCCGGTCCGGGTGGCCGGGCACGCTCATCCTCAACCCGCACCGGACGGGTACGGAGCCCTCGGTGACCCCCGAGGCCGCGCGGGACGTCCTGCGGGACGGCCTCGCCGACGCCGTCAGCCTCGCCTCCCTCTGGCTCGCCAACCCGGACCTGCCCCGCCGCATCCGGTCCGGCGGCCCGTTCAACCAGGCTGACCCGTCCACGTACTTCGGCGGCGACCACCGTGGCTACACCGACTACCCGACGCTGTCCGCCTGACCCGGACCGGGCCGTCCCTCACCTCTGGAGGACCGATGAGTGAATCCCCCGCAGGCCGGGGCCCGGGGCATCCGGCGGACGCGGACGCGGACACTTACGCCTATGCGGACCCGTACGCGGACGCACCCGGACCCGATACCCCGCGCATCCCCAACCCCTGGCTGGCGCTGATGGCCGGCCCCCTCTCGTTCGGTATCGCCGGGCCCGCGCTGGTCCTGGACGACATCGCCCGGGACCTCTCCACCACCACCGGAACCGTCACCTGGGGCGTGACGGCCTTCGGCTGGGGCATCGCGGTGGGCACCCCCCTGATGACCGGCCTGCTGCGGCACCGCGGAGCCCGGGCCGCGCTCGGCGTCTGCGGGGCGCTGGTCCTGCTCGGCGCGCTCCTGGTGCTCACCGTGCCGGCGCTGCCGGCCGTCATCACCGGCTGCGTGCTCCAGGCGCTCGGCACCGCCGGGCTGACCTCCATCGCGATGAGCCTGACGGACTCCGCCCGCTCGATGGGCCTCGTCACCGCCTCGCTCGCGGTGGTCGGCTCCACCGCGCCGCTGGCCGGGTCGCTGGTCAACGACGCGCTGACCTGGCAGGCCACGCTCGCCCTGCCCGCGCTGAGCCTGATCGGCCTGCTCGTCGTCATCGGCCGGGTCTCCACCCGCCCCGCCTCAACCGCCGCCTTCGACGGGCTCGGCGCGGTCCTGCTCACCGCCGTGGTCACGGCTCTGGTCCTCGTCCCGCACCACCCGCCGGTCGCCGGGCTCCTCTCCGTACTGGCGATCGCCGCGCTCGTGCGGCATCTGCGGCACAGGCCGCAGGGGTTCGTACCGGCGGTGGTGGTACGCAGCCCCGTCTTCCTGATCTCGTCGGCGCTGGCGTTCCTGCTGGCGTCGGTGAGCGTCGTCGCGGTGCCGCTGCTCGTCGCACAGGCTCTCGTCTCGATCGCGGCCGCCTCCGGACAGGGCGTCTTCGCGGTCCACTCCACCCAGGCCGTGCCCGACGAGGAACGGCCGGCGGCGATCGGGTTGTTCAACCTCTGCTACCTGCTCGGCGCGGCGTTCGGCCCGGCGGTCGTCTCGCTGCTCTAGGCCCTGTGACGCGGACCACACGGCCGGATCCGGCTCGCTCCGATGACTTCGAGGCCCGCCACTCGTCATAGGTACAGCGCAGCGACAACGACATCACCCCGCACCCTCCGACTCGACAGACGGGACACCCCATGACCGACGCCGTGAAGGGCCCTGCCAGCTATTTCCCCTCGATCGAGAAGAAGTACGGCCGCCCGGTCGCCGAGTGGAAGGACCTCATCCGTGCCTCCCCGCTCACCAAGCACGGGGAACTGGTCACCTGGCTCAAGACCGAACACGCCCTGGGCCACGGCCACGCCAACGCCCTGGTCGCCCACACCCTCGCCGAGGACAAGGCGCGGTAGGCACCACTGGACGCCCGGGGGAGGTCGTCCGGCCAGGCCTCAGAAGGCGTACCGCACGTGCAGCCACGGCGCGTGCTCCGCGATCAGCTCCCGCAGCCGGGCGAGGGCGTCGCGCTTGATGTCGCGGGCGTAGCGGACGTTGAGGGCGCCGTTCTCCGAGCGCTTCGTCTCCTGCGCGGCCGGCTGCCACAGGACCTCCTCCGCCCGCGGGTGCCAGCCCAGGTTGACCTCGTGGAGCTGCTGGTTGTGGGTCAGCATGATGATCTCGGCGGCCGCCTGCGCCTTCACCCGGCCGGGCAGGACATCGTCCAGCTGGTCCAGCAGCTCGGCCCAGTCTCGCTGCCAGCCGGGCCGCAGCACCACGGGCGAGAGGTTGAAGTGGACCTCGTACCCCGCGTCCAGGAAGTCGGCGGCGGCCGCGATGCGCTCCGCGACCGGGCTGGTACGGAGGTCCAGCAGCCGGGAGTCGTCCGCGGGCATCACCGAGAAGCGCACCCGGGTGCGGCCCCGCGGATCGAGCGCGAGCAGATCGGGATTGACGAACTTGGTGGCGAACGAGGCCTTGGCGGTGGGCAGTTCGCGGAACGTGGCGATGAGGTCGGCGGTGTTGTCGCAGATCAGGTCGTCGACGGAGCAGTCGCCGTTCTCGCCGATGTCGTACACCCAGGCGTGCGGATCGCACTGATTCGGCTCCGACTTGGGTCCCTGCGACCGCACATGACGCCGTACATGGGCGGTGATCGCCTCGATGTTGGTGAACAGGGTGATCGGGTTGGCGTAACCCTTGCGGCGCGGGACGTAGCAGTACGCGCATGCCATGGCGCAGCCGTTGGAGGCACCGGGCGCGATCCAGTCGGCCGACCTGCCGTTGGGCCGGGTGGTGAGGGACTGCCGGACGCCCAGGACCAGGGTCTCGGTCTTGATCCGGGTCCAGCGGGCGATGTTGCCGTCGTTGCCGTGGAGGGAGGGGATGCGCCAGTGCCCGGCCACCTCGGTGACGGGGACGCCCGGCAGCCGCGCCAGGATCTGCCGGCCGCGCGGGGAGGCGAGCGCGGCGGGCTCCGCGTAGACCTCCCGTACGTTCAGCATCCGGCGGGCCCGCGGACTGTCCCGGAACCCGCCGCCACGGTCCGCCGGATCGGCGGGAACGGTGTCCTCCCAGCCGAAGAGCGCCTGCTGTTCGGGCTGTTCGGGCTGTTCGGGGAGCCGGTTCACGGCCTCGACCCTACGGCGGTGGCCGGGCGGAACGACGCGAGGGACCCGCGACGGAGTGTCGCGGTACGCAACGGAGTGTCGCCGTACGCATGCGGGCGGAGACTGCCAGCATCGGCGGAGGCTGCCGGGATCGACGGGGCCGGACACCGGACGCGAGAGGCGGCTCCTCCCATGGCACCCCGCATGGCACCACGCCCCCACTGGCTGTTCGGGGACCAGCTGGGCCCGCACTTCCTCGATCCGCGCCACGGCGGCCCGGACGACAAGGCCCCGGTGGTCATGATCGAGGCGCGCTCGGTGCTGCGCCTGCGCCGCTTCCACCGGGCGAAGGCGCACCTGGTCCTCTCGGCGATGCGGCACCGTGCCGCCGAGCTGGGCGACCGGGTCACCTATGTCCAGGCCGAGACGTACACGGAGGGCCTGGAGAAGGTACGCGGACGCCGGGCATCGAGCCCCCTGACCGTCCGCCACCCCACCTCCCGCCGGGCGCTGGACTTCGTGGGCGGCCTGGAGGGCGTCGAGATCCTTCCCGCGAAGGGCTTCCTGGTGAGCCACGACGACTTCGCCGAGTGGGCGGGACGGAACAAGGGGAAGGGGAGCGGGAAGGGGGAGAAGGGCGGCGGGCAGCCCCAGTCCCTCCGGCTGGAGGGCTTCTACCACTGGGTGCGCGAGCGGCACGACCTGCTCATGGACGGCGACCACCCGGCAGGCGGACGGTGGAACCTGGACCACGACAACCGCGAACCCCCGCCCCGGGGACAGGACACCCTCGACGTCCGGGGCCCCTGGCGGCCGAGCGAGGACGACATCGACGACGAGGTCCGCCGCGACCTCGACCGCTGGGAGCGCGACGGCGACGTCTCCTTCGTCGGCCGGGACGGCCCGAGGAGCTTCCCCGCCACCCGGCGCGAGGCCCGTACCGCACTCCGCCACTTCGTCGCCCACCGCCTGGCCGGCTTCGGCCGTCACGAGGACGCGATGCTGGCGGCCGACCCGGTGATGAGCCACAGCCTCCTCTCCGTACCCCTGAACCTCGGCCTCCTGGACCCGGCCGAGTGTGTGGAGCTGGCCGAGGAGGCGTACCGCTCGGGCGACGCGCCCCTCAACAGCGTCGAGGGCTTCGTGCGGCAGATCGCGGGCTGGCGCGAGTACGTCTGGCACCTGTACTGGCACTTCGGCGAGGAGTACCGCCACCGCAACGCCCTGCGCCACAAAGCCCCGCTGCCGGACTGGTTCCTCGACCTGGACGCCGACGCGGTCACCGCCAACTGCCTGTCCACGGTCCTCGCCCAGGTACGGGACACCGGCTGGACCCACCACATCCCCCGCCTGATGGTGCTCGGCAGCCGCGCCCTCCAGGACGGCTGGGACCCGGCGGCCGTCACCGACTGGTTCCACCGCTGTTTCGTCGACGGCTACGACTGGGTGATGCTCCCGAACGTGGTCGGCATGTCCCAGTACGCCGACGGCGGCATGATGACGACCAAGCCGTACACCTCGGGCGGCGCGTACATCAAGAAGATGAGCGACTTCTGCGCCCCCTGCGCCTACCGCCCCGACCACCGCACCGGCGAGGAGGCCTGCCCGTACACCGCCGGTTACTGGTCCTTCCTCCACCGCCACCGCACCCGCCTCGCCGCCAACCACCGCACGGCCCGCGCGGTGAAGGGCCTGGACCGGCTCAAGGACCTGCGGGAACTCCTCGACACGACGGCGGAGCGGGGCGACGCGCCTCCCTGATCAGTCCTCTTCGGGCTTCCAGCCCCACACGGTGAGCATCCCGGCCGACAGGGCGGCGCACGCGTCCGACCCCAGGTACCGGATCGCCGCGTCGACAGCGGCGTCGTCGACCAGGCCGGTGGCGAC
Organism: Streptomyces cyaneofuscatus; assembly: GCF_033109485.1. NCBI lineage: Bacteria > Bacillati > Actinomycetota > Actinomycetes > Kitasatosporales > Streptomycetaceae > Streptomyces > Streptomyces cyaneofuscatus. The sequence goes on from NZ_CP137002.1 coordinate 4,296,209, forward strand.
CATCGCCTGCCTGCTGCGCTCCCAGGTGTCCGCCCAGAACCGGCTGATGGGGCTGCCCGGCTGGAGCGGCGGCACATGGATCTCGGCGGCGACGGGTTCGAGCCCCGCCCCGCGCAGCAGGTGCGGGTACGACGGCACCCAGGAGACATCGGTGCCGATGGTGGACCGCAGCCCCCGCCACATCGCCCGCATCACCGAGGTGTACGGCGAGTCGGGCGTCCGGTCGCTCGTCAGATCGACCGCGTCGCTGAGCACCAGCACACCGCCGGGCGCCACGCGTTCGGCCAGTGCGGTGATCAGGCGTTCGTGCTCGGGCAGGTGCATCAGCACGAACCGCGCGTGGACGAGCTGGAACGGGCCGGGGGCGAAGCCGGCGCCCGTGATGTCGGCCTCCCGCACGTCCAGCCCCGGAACGGCCCGCGCCGCGAGGAACCGTACGTCGCGGTCCACGGCGAGCACGCTCGCCACCCCCGCCTCCTCCAGCAGCCGGCGGGAGACCGTACCGGTACCGGCCCCCACGTCGAGGCAGTACCACCCCGGGCCGGCCCCGAGCGCCCGCAGCCGTGCCAGGGTGATGTCGTCGTAGGCGAGGGCCCCGAAGTCGATGCGTTCGCCTTCGCCCGCCGCTTCGGGGCTGAAGAAGGTCTCGCCGTAGCGGCCGTCACGGACCGGCTCGGACGGTTTCATGGCGGGGCCTCTCCACGCGGCGGTGCGGTGCCGGCAGCCCTGCGCCCAAGTTCGCCGGCCCCGGTCATCCTCCACCGAGCGCTGTCCGTACGAGCGAGGCTCGCCGCCCCTGAGCCGATCGGCCCACCGTCCCCGTCCCAGCGCTACCCCCGTGCCCCGCTCAGCGCAGCGCGCTCCGCTGCTGCCACGCGGCCCACGAGAGGTTCCACGCGCCGAAGCCGTTCCCGGGGTCGACCATGCCCTTGGTGTCCTTGCCGGTGATCTCGAACGGGTCGCCCGGCCGTACCTGCGCGTAGAACCAGGCGGCGTCCGCGTCGCTCATCCCTATGCACCCGGAGCTCTGGTTGGACCGGCCGAAGTGCTTGGCGTTCCACGGGGCGGCGTGCGCGTACATGCCCGACCAGGTCAGCCGCATCGAGTGGTCGACCATCTTGTCGTAGGCGTTGCCGAGGCCCACCGTCTCGGAGTTCATGTTGATCGTGCCCTCCTTGGCCATGAGGACGGCGGTCCCGCGCCAGGAACGCTTGTCGCCGCCGGGTGTGCCGCCGGAGACCGGGATGCGGCGGACCGTCCTCCCGTCGCGTACGAGGGAGAGCTGGTGGCGGTCGAGGTCGACCTCGACGATCTGGCGGTCGCCGATGGTGAAGGCCGTCGTGTAGTCGCGTACGAACCAGCCGCCGGCCGCTCCGGAGTCGGTGCCGTTCAGTTCGGCCTTCAGCGTGACCTCGGTTCCGGGCTTCCAGTACGTCCGGGGCCGCCAGTCCACCCGGTCCCGGCCCGACCAGTCGCGTATCCAGCCCCAGGAGCCCTCGGTGTCGTTCGAGGTGGTGATCCGGAGCTGCTTCTCGACCTCGGCCCGGTTCTTGACCGGGTGGTCGAAGACCAGCGAGACCGGCTGGGCTACGCCGACGGTGGAGCCGGTACCCGGCCGCCAGTCCACCTTGTTGACCTTCTCCGCCGGCGCTGTGGTGAAGCCGGCCTCGGTGCTTCTGGCGGTGCCGCCTACGGTGCGGGTCGCCGCCTTCACCGTGTACGCAGTGCCGGGTACGGCCTTGCGGTGGGAGACCCAGGACCGGCCGTCGGCGGCGGCCCGGCCGGTGAGTTGGTGACCCTCGGCGTCGGTGACGGTCACCGAGGTGAGACGGCCGCCGGTGGCCGTGACCCGTACGGGTTCACCGGCCGCGGCCTTCGTCCCCGCGGGCGTGACGGTGACCGTGACGGGGCGGTCGTCGGGGCTCGGAGTCACCTCGGTGACCGGGGCGCCGGGGGAGGCGGCCGGCGAGCAGGCGGCGAGCGGCGCCAGCAGGGCGGCGACGACGGCGGCCCGGACGCGGGCATGAGCGAGTACACGGATGCGGGACAACGGGACCTCCGGAAGAGCGACGAGAGCCGCACCGGCCACCAGGGCGGTTCGATCGGCGATGTCGTGACTGTAGAGCCGGAAAACCTGAGGTCAGAGGCTACGGAGCAGTGTGACGGCGACTGGTGAGGAACGGTCATGGTCCGGTCACATTCGCCGCGCGGAGCGGTCATGTACCGCTGTGAGCATCCTCTGCATCCCCGAGAGAGGCCCGGGGAGCCGTCCCCGGGAGACGCCCGGGGGAGCCGTCCCCGCGACAGGTGCCGGGGAGAAGGAGAGGCCAGACCGTGTCAGCGCTGCTCGTGCCGTCGTCGTCCAGCCCCGCACGCCCCAGCCGAAACGGCGACGGCGACAGGAACCGGGACGTCGTCCTGAGCCCCATCACCGCGCGGACCTACCGCGCGTTCCTCGCCTCCCCGCACGGCGAGGCCCTCGGCGCCGGTTTCCTCCAGTGCCCGTCATGGGCCGACGTCAAGGAGGGCTGGCGCGCCCAGCTGCTCGGCTGGGGCCCGGACCCGGAGGCGGGTGAACTGACGGGCGTGGCACTGGTGTTGCTGCGCCAGTTCCCCGGCACCCGTAAGCACTTCGCGTACCTCCCCGAAGGCCCCGTGGCCGACTGGAGCGATCCGGACCTCGATGCCTGGCTCACCCCGCTCCTGGAGCACCTGCGCCGCACCGGCGCCTTTGCCGTACGCATCGGCCCGTCACCCGCCCACCGGCGCTGGAGCGCGGCCCGGCTCAAGCCGCTCACCGGCCCGGGCCGCCGCCTGGGCGACGTCCTCGCCAGTGAGGTCGACCCGCTCGGCACCGCCGTCGCCGAGCGGCTGCGGGCCCGGGGCTGGCGCCGCTGCGGCGGCGGCGCGACCGGCACGGACGGAGCCGGCGGCGACGGGGGCGGGAGAACCGGGGGAGGAGGAGCCGGGGGCGGGGGCGGTGACGCCCAGCCCCGGCACGTCTTCCAGGTGCCGCTCGCCGGACGCACGACCGAGGACCTGTGGTCCGGGCTCAACCAGGAGTGGCGCCGCAATGTCCGGCGGGCCCGGAAGGAGGGCGTGGAGGTGGTGGTGGGGAGCGCGGCGGACCTCCCCGAGTTCTGCCGGCTGCTCGCGCTCACCGAGCGGCGCGACGGCTTCCGGCTCGGCCGCTCGCTCGCCTACTACGAGCGCCAGTACGCCGCGCTCAACGCCGAGGAACCGGGCCGGATGAAGCTGTACCTGGCCCGTCACCAGGGCGAGATCCTCGCCGCCCACGCGCTGATCACGGTGGGCCGCCGGGCCTGGTACCAGACCGGTGCCTCGGCCGACCACCGCCGCGAGGTCCGGCCCTCGAACGCGTTGCAGTGGCGGATGCTGCTGGACGCCCACGCGGGCGGCGCGGACGTCTACGACATGCGCGGGGTACCCTCCACTCTCGATCCGGCGGAACGTGCGTACGGATTGCTGCGGTGGAAGCTCGGCACCGGGGGACAGGTCGTCGAGACGCTGGGGGAATGGGAGAGGCCCGTGGGCGGCAGCGCCAACCATGCGCTTCACCGTGCCTTCCAGGCGTACTTGAAACGCCGCTGAAGCAACGCCCCCACCACCGCCCACGCCCCCACCACCGGTAACCACCCGCCACCTCACCAGCACCCCCAGGGAGAACCGCCGATGCCCCGCGTGCTCCTCATCGAGGACGACCCCGCCGTACGCGAGGGGGTCGAGCTCGGCCTGCGCCGCCGCGGCCACGACGTACGGGCGGCCGCGACCGGCGAGGACGGCCTCGCCGCGCTGGCCGAGTTCCGCCCCGACCTGCTCCTGCTGGACCTGATGCTGCCCGGGATGAACGGCGTACAGGTCTGCCGTCAGGTCCGCGAGAACAGCCAGCTGCCGATCATCATGCTCACCGCGCGCGGGGACGACTTCGACGTGGTCATCGGCCTGGAGGCAGGCGCCGACGACTACATCGTCAAGCCCGCCCGCCCCGAGGTGATCGAGGCGCGGATCCGTGCCGTACTGCGCCGCATGGACGACAGCGGACCGGGCCGCCCGGCCATCGACGTGTACGGCGAGCTCACCATCGACCGGGTCGGGCTGACGGTCACCAAGGCGGGCCGGCCGCTGTCGCTCGCCCCCTCGGAGCTGAGGCTCCTGCTGCACCTGTCCGCCGCCCCCGAGCAGGTGTTCAGCAGGCAGCAACTCCTGGAGAGCGTCTGGGAGCACACGTTCCACGCCGATGCCCGGCTGGTCGACGCCTGTGTCGCCCGGCTGCGCGGCAAGATCGAGCCCGAGGCCGGCAGCCCCCGCTACGTCCAGACCCTGCGGGGCTTCGGCTACCGCTTCGGCCCGCTGTGACCACCGCCCCGCGTTCCCGGATGTTCACCGTCCCGCGTTCACGGCTGTTCACCGCCCGGCGTTCGCGCACGGCCACCGCCCCGCGTTCCCGGATCCGGGCGTTCGGCCTGCGCACCCGCCTGCTGGCCGCCTTCCTCCTGGTCGCCGCCGTCAGCGCGGGCACGACGTCCGCGCTGACCTACCGGGAGGCGCGCAACGCGCTGCTGAAGACCACCCAGGACACGGCGGTCGCCACGTTCCGCGAGCAGGTCCAGCAGACGGGCTTCGGCCTCCCCATCCAGGGGGAGGGGCTTGAGGAGGTCCTGCGCGACCTCGCCCGCAAGGGCAAACCGCGCCCCTGGGTGGTGTTCGCCGAGTACGGTTCGCTCCGCGCCTCCTCCGGCGAGAACCCCGTCTCCACCGTCATCACGCCCCAACTGCGCCGGGCCGCGCTGGCCAACCCGTACGGCGGCTTCGAGCGGGTCGTCAAGGACGGCGTCCCGTACCTGACGATCGCGATGCCCACGGTCTTCAAGACCGGCCCGTACAGCACGCTCCCCAGCGGGCTCGTCCTGTACGCCGTCATGCGGATGACCGACGAGCAGATCAACGTCGACGCCCTCCTCACGGCCGCCCGCGACGGTGCTCTGCCCGGCCTGGCCGTCGCGCTGGTACCCGGCCTGATCGCCGCGCGCAGTGTGCTGCGCCCGGTGCGGGAGCTGCGCCGGGCGGCCAGCAGCATGGGCAGCGGCCGCCTCGACACCCGGATCGCGGTGCGCGGCAACGACGAACTCGCGGACCTGGCGAGCACGTTCAACGAATCGGCGGCCCAACTTGAGGACTCCGTCAACGAACTACGCGAGGCGGAGGCGCGCGCCCGCCGCTTCGCCTCCGACGTCTCGCACGAACTGCGCACCCCTCTCGCCGGGATGCTCGCCGTCACCGAGGTTCTCGACGAGGACGCGGACCACCTGGACGCCGACACCGCCCGGGCGGTCCGGCTGGTCAGCGCGGAGACCGGAAAGCTCGCCGTACTCGTCGAGGACCTGATGGAGATCTCCCGGTTCGACGCCCGTGCGGCCGAGCTGAACGCCGACGAGGTGGATGTGGCCGAGGCGATCCGCAAGACCCTCCAGAACCGGCACTGGCACGAGGACGGCCGGGTCCACGCCGAGCTCCCCGCCGGTATCCGGGCCCGGCTCGACCCCCGCCGCTTCGACGTCGTGATCGCCAACCTGGTCGGCAACGCCCTGCGGCACGGCGGCGCGCCGGTCACGGTGGGCCTGCGCACCGGCGAACGCCCGAAGGGAACCCCCGTACTGATAACGGAGGTCACGGACCGGGGCCCCGGCATCCGCGCCGAATCGATCCCGTACATCTTCGACCGCTTCTACAAGGCCGACGCGGCCCGTACCCGCTCGGCGGGCAGCGGCCTGGGGCTGGCGATCACGCAGGAGAACGTACGCCTGCACGGCGGAACGATCCGCGCCGGGAACCGGCCGGACGGCGGTGCGGTCTTCACGGTGGAGATCCCACTCGACACCGGGGAGCCCACCGCATGAGCCGCACCAGGGGCGGGTCCCTCACCGTCGCGGCGGCGGCCGCCGTACCGCTGCTGCTGGGCGGCTGCGGCATCCAGGAGACCGACCCCATCGAGGCGGGCGGCCCCGCGACCGTCGAGGCCTTCTACAACCGCGACGACGACATGATGCTGTTCTTCCGCACCCCTGACGGCGGGCTGAACCCGGTACTCAGGACGGTCAGGCCCTCGGCCGGCTTCGGCGGCGACTACGTCGAGTCGGACCCCGGCACCACACCCGGCCCGCCCTCGACGGAGAAGACCGTCCTGGCGCTGCTGGCCGGCCCGCGCGAGGTGGACCGGGCCGCCGGCCTGACGACGGCCCTCCCGCCCGTCCGCCCCGGCACCACCGTCACGGTGAAGACAACCCCGGGCGGCACCGTGACGACCGGCCTCCCCTTCCCCCTCAAGGCCCTGAGCACCACCGCCCGACGCCAGCTGACCTGCACGATCGCCTACAGCCAGACAGCCGACGGCAAGGCCGTCGTGAAGCTGACGGGCCAGGACGGGGCGTCGAGCTCCGACACCTGCGGACTGGCGCCCTGAGCGCTCTCCGCCTGCGCTCAGTGCTTTGAGTGCTCTCGCCGCGCCGCTCCCTCCTGCAGGTACGCGGAGATCATGGCGAGGTCGTCGGCGATGTCCAGCACGCCGTTGACGTCGGTGGTCGGCAGTCGGTGCAGTTGTCAGCCGGCAGGCCGTCGACGCCCAGGATGGGCAGCGTGTTCCGGAAGACCGCCGACTCGGGCGTGCGATGCCAGTAACTCAGCAACTGCACCACGGCCTTGGGAGTGGTCCGGTCGACCGAGCCGGGGAGCTGGATCCGGGTGCCGTCGCCGGAGGTCGTGACCTCGATGTCGGTCGGCTCACCCGCCGCCACCGTCCGTACGGTCGATGTGACGCGGTACGGGATCCCCCTCCCGTTGACCGTCGTCTCCTCCGCGAGCCGGTCGGAGTGGATGCCGGGCACCTCCGTCCGCAGGGCGGTCAGCACGCGCCCACCGGAGGTCGTGACGGACCACCCGCGCTCCACGACTTCACGGAACATGAGGGGAATGTCCCGGTCGCTGAGGCGGGTGACATCGGTGGCCCGCAGGATGTCCCGCATCCGAGGATTGCAGCGCATCCCTGTCCCTATCCCTCTCCCAGCGCCCGCCCCTCGCCGACGCCTACGACAGGGGGACCGTCGAGCGGCCTGAGGAAACGGCGCTCGTAGCGCTTGATGCAGCGGGTCTCACGCGCCAGCGCGAACGCCTCCTGGCACTCCGGGTCGGACATGCTGTCCGAGCGGTACTGCTCGTACGCGGCCAGGCTGGGGAAGGAGAACAAGGCGTAGGCGATGTCGCTGTCGCCCTCACTCGGCAGGAAGTAGCCGTGGTGCGTCCCGCCAAACCGGTTGACGAGCCGGACCCAGCGGCGACCGTACTCCTCGAAATCGTCGAGCTTCTCGGCGTCGATCTCGTACTTCAGATGAACGGTGATCATGCCTGAATGATGCCGCCAAGAAGTAGCGCCGGCGACGGCACTGATCCGGCTGGATACGCTGGCCCGTCATGACCAGCTGGAGGGTGCCGCGATGAGCCAGTACTTCGACATCGGCGACGAGACACTGTGGAACCCGTCCAACGGAGCTTCCCGTATGTTCCAGCGCCAGGTGGCGGTCTTCGAAGCGGAGCTGGAACTCCCATCGGGCATCGGTCCGATGGAGAACGACGAGTGCCAGATCAGCCCTGACACCTTCGAGGTCTTCGTCAACGCCCTCCTGGCGAAGCACCGGAGAACGAGCCACGCCATCTGGCTCGCGCTCGCCGAAGGCTTCACTGGCACCGTGCTGGTTCTCGCAGAGCGCGCCGGGATCACGGTGGACTGGGCACTGCTCGGAGCCGCCCCGGAAGCCGAGATGACAGACGTGCAGGTGTCCACCGTCACCGGGTTGTCCGCCCCTGCCGAAGCCGGAGCCTGGGCTGCGGGCTGGCGTGAGAAGGCACGAGAGCTGGGACGGCGGATGCCCCGCTGACCGGAGCATCCGCCTGCGACGAACCGCACACCATCCGCACCGCCGCGGCCCGCCATGGGAAGCGACGTCTCAGAACCCGCGCCACCGTCGCGAAGCCGTCGGCACGGCTTCCGGACTCACACGTAGGAGCCCCTGGCCACCGAGTAGTGCACCACGGCGCCCGGTGTGCCGTCGGCGAGGGTCCCGGTGATCCGGAAGTACGAGGTTTCGCCGAGCGCAGGGCGCACAGTGGCGTGGTACATGCGGCCCGGGGCCACCGCGACGGAGGAGACCGGTTCGTACGTCCTGGTGGCGACGTTCCAACGCTCGACGCCGTAGGCGGTGATGTCGGAGCATGCGGTCCCGTCGGTGCAGGCCCACTCCAAGCAGCGATCTCTGAGCACGCTGTCGGGGTTGCGGACGGTGAGCGCCCCGGAGCCCTCGCCGAGCGCGTCGTCGGGCCCGTTGTCGAGTTCGGTGGTGGTGACGGTGGAGGCCAGGCCGAGGTTTTGTTGCTTCAGGTAGGTGGTGTAGCTCCTGGCGGTGAGCTGCGCGGTCGGATTCGGCTTGGCCTGGACGACGGCCCGGGGGTGCTGGGATGCCCGGTGGCGTCCATGGCGGACGCAGCCGGGGCCAGGGCGGCGAGGGCGGCGACGCCGACGATGCCGGATGCGGCGAGACGGCGCGTGGGTATACGGCTGTGCACGGAGCTCCCCCGGTGGTTGTGCTGTTTGCGATTGCGCAGAACGAGCGTACGGGCTCACCGAGTTGGCCGAAATTGTCCCTTGGGGCACTGTCCTTGAGGGGCCCCCGTGTTTCTAGCGTGCCCCTGTCAGCCCTGGGGGTTAGGTTGGGTCGTGATCGCCGCCGCACCCAGGGCACGGGGCTCTGCTGGGAACAGTGGGATCAGGAAGGGCCAGTATGTCGAAGCGGTCCGATGCAGCAGATTCGGCTTGCGCGTACCGGCGAACCGGAATCGCTCCAGTGAGTGGGATCGGAAGGCTCAAACAACTGACGGGCCGGGAGAAGGAAGTCCTTCTCCTGCTGGGTACGGGATTGGGTAACCGGCAGCTGGCGCGGGAGCTGGGTATCGCGGAGCGGACAGTGAAGGCTCATGTAGCACGAATAGTGGAGAAACTGGGGCAGGAGACTCGGCTGCAGGCCGCAGTGTTGTCCGTGATGTTCCATGGTGTGCTGTGTGTCGACCCGCACTGCTCATGCCAGCACCTTGTGCTCACTCCCGGCATCCGGAACGTGTCAGCCGCGTGAGTGCCGGCCCCGTCCGGCTCCCTGACCCGGGGTCGGACGCGGCCCTTTCCGCATGGATGCCCCACGGGTGCCGCCCAGTTCGGCAGACCGCGCTCTTGGGCGTCACCGCGAGGGCGGATCACGTCCGAGCGAGCTCCGCCGCCTGCCGATCAGGCGCCCTTGGCAGTGCGATAGTTGAATGCTGCATTTGTAAATTCTGCGCGCTATCGAAGGTCGTAGGGCGGCCGTCCCGTAGGGCGACCGCCCTGACTGCGACAGTCGCGCCGGAGGTGCACGGACAAGCCGGGCCACTAGGCAGTGTCTTCAAATGATCATCGCTGGTGGATCATGGTGTCGTGATACGTCGCCATGAACTGTCCGATGCTGAGTGGGAGTTCGTCCGGCCGTTGCTGCCCGTGTCGTTGCGGGGGCGGAAGCGGCTGGACGACCGCAGGGTCCTGAACGGGATCGTGTGGAAGTTCCGGACCGGGACAGCCCTGGCGGGACGTGCCCGAGCGCTATGGTCCGTGGGCCACGCTGCATACCCGTTTCCGCAGGTGGGCGGCGGACGGGACGTTCGACCGAATGCTGCGGGCCGCCCAGGCGAAAGCGGACGCGGCGGGCGACATCGAGTGGCTGGTGTCGGTCGATTCCACGATCGTCCGGGCCCACCAGCATGGGGCGGGGGCTCGAAAAGGGGGCTCCGCGACCCGGCCCCCGGGCGGTCCAGGGGTGGCCTGACCAGCAAGATTCATCTTGCCTGTGACGGCAGAGGCCGTCCGCTCGGCTTCGTCGTCACGGGCGGCAACACCAACGACTGCACCCGGTTCACCGCCGTGATGGAAGCGATCCGGGTGCCCCGGATCGGACCGGGGCGACCCCGCACCCGGCCCGATCACGTCCTGGGCGACAAGGGCTACAGCTCGAAAGCGATCCGCGCCTGGCTCCGCCGCCGCGGCATCCCTCACACGATTCCCGAGCGTGCCGACCAGGTCGGCAACCGGGCCAGGCGGGGCAGTCGCGGTGGCCGCCCGCCGGCCTTCGACCGCGAGGCCTACAGGCACCGCAACGTCGTGGAACGGTGCTTCAACCGCCTGAAGCAGTGGCGCGGCATCGCCACCCGCTACGACAAAACCGCCCAGTCCTACAAAGCGGCCGTCACGCTCGCGTCACTCCTGATGTGGGCGTGACATTTGACGACAGAACCTAGTGCGCGCAGCGTGAAGAAGGGCAAGCCGCCTTCTGCACTTCGGGATCTGCGGCAACGGCCGGACCGCATTCACGGCGAACGCGTACAAGCGCGTCAAGGACAAGGACCGCTGATCCAGACGGTCAAGGGACCCGCTCACAACTGCCCACCCTGGGCTCGCCGGCCGAGATCGCCCGCAAGGGAGCGCCGGCCCCGCACCAGGCACTTCAAGCGCTAGGTGGCCGAGCGCACGCACTAGTGGAGGAACGACTTCGGCGAGCTCCGGCGCTGCACCGTGAGGAACGGCGAGGTCGTGGACTTCTCCCTCGTACCTCTGTCTCGCTGCTGCTCTCGTCACGCTCCGCATGCTCATCCGCCGAGCAACGGGTCAATGCCGCTGGGGCGGACGCCCCCCACCCGGCGCCTCAAATAAGCCATTTGCTGGTGGGTCTTAGGCAAGTGGAGAGCATGACAGCCCCGAGCAGGGCCAGACAACAACAAGGCCCCGGACGGTCGGCCTGGGGCTTCTGCGTGGAACGGGTCGACGAGGTCGCTGGCGGCCCGGTCCCGGCTTCCCCGCATCAATGGGGGAAGCATGCCGAAACGGCCATCGCGGAGAGAGGAACCACGTACGAGGTGCTCGTACCAGCGGGCCCCCGGGCCCCCGGGCCGCGTGGTCATCGCAGCGGCCGTGGTGACGGCGGCTGGGCAGCGCGTGGGGCATGGGAAGTGCCTCCGGGCTGAGAGCCGAGCGAGACGCCTGCCCGGTTGTCTCCAACCGGCAATTCGTCCAGCTGGGACGGACGTTGAGGAGGCGCGCACACCGGCCCCGTAAGCAAAGGCCCGCACCCCACCTGGGTGCGGGCCCTCGTGCTGTCGGAGTCAGGGGGTGTGGTGCCCGGTCGGGGTGGGGTATGCGGCGTCGGCCTGGTCGATGCACTTGCGTTCGTTGCGGGGGAGGTTCTTCACGGCGGCGGCCAGTTCGACCAGGGCGACGTCGGAGGGGACTTCGGGGTCGATGACGGCTCGGGCGGCCGGGTTGCGGCCGAAGGTGGTGATGGTCTTGTCGCCCTCGCCCTGCCCGCTGTCCTTCAGTACCCAGTCGACGCCGTCCGCGGTGACGCACAGGTCTGTGGTGGGCAGCATTTCGGGCAGGCCGCACCGCAGGGTGATGACATGGTCGCCGTAGACGGCGGCACCGGGGGAGGTGGCGGTTTTCTCGTGTCCGCCGATCTTGTCCGGGTAGCCGGCGGCCAGGTCGCGGCAGACCGCGCTTTCCGCCTGTGGGGCTCCTTCGGTGGAGGGTGCGGCGACGGGGAGGAACTGGATGGCCAGCAGGGCCAGGCCGCCCACGGTCAGGATGGTCGCAAGGACGGGCAGGGTGCGGGATTGCTTGGGCATGAGAAAAACTGTAGGAGGCGGTATTGCCCCCAAGTGCGCTGCCCCCCAAGCCAATATCGCCCGCTGATCTTCGTGCGTAGGCTCGGCGGGGCTCGGGCCGCAGGGGTCACGGGCGCTGTTGTGGGAGGGGGCCTGTGATGTTGAAGGCGATGAGGACCGTGGTGGTGTCCGGGGCCGCGGTGGCGGTGCTGGGGGGCGTTGCCGCTCCGGCAGGGGCGGCGCCTGCACCGGCGGGGAATGACCCGTACAAGAACACGGGCCTTACCAAGGTGTACGGAAAGACCGGGTTGTGCTTCTCGATGGACAACTCGAAGAAGTCCAAGACGACGGTGAAGCTGCGGGGCTGCAACAAGAAGTCCACGACGCAGCGTTGGAACCTGCTCTGGGTCAACGCGAACAAGCCGGCCGAGCGGCCCCGGTATGTGATCCAGAACCGTAAGTCCGGCAAGTGCCTGGCGCCTACGGCGAAGAAGTCGGGGGCGACGGTGCGTCAGTACGGGTGCAACAAGCGTTCCAAGACGCAGTGGTGGATCCTGTCCGACCGGCGGATCACCTCCTACGGCGGGGGGAAGCTGGTGATGTCGGCCCAGTCTGACAAGAAGGGCAAGGCGATCACGCTGATGAAGTACTCGAACAAGACGGCCAAGCTGAAGAAGCAGGCGTTCGCGCTGATGTGGAAGAAGAACGACCCGACAGGTCTGTGAACGCGAGGAGAGGCCCCGCCGTTCGGACACTGTTGACCCATGCCGCTTCACTCCGCCCCACCGGTTCTATCCGGTGGGGCGGAGTGCTGTGAAGGGTGAGGTGTGTGTTGGGGCGAGTGGGGTGCCCCTGAGCCAGGCGTCGAGACGGGTGAGGTCCATTCCGGCCGCGGTCAGCAGATGTGCACCCACATCTGCCGCAGGAACTCCACCGGCGGCAGCTCCCGCAACCGGGCCGGCGACGCCGCGGCCACCCGGACAGCCAGACCCCTTCGGGAAGGCCGCACGAGCCACCCCGAACACGACGTCGGCCTGATCCACCGACAAGGTGGATCAGGCCGACGTCACGACGAAGGGGCATGGGCCAATGGTGTCCGTTCGGCGGGCCCCTCCTGTGTTGTGCGGCTGGTCGAGGTCTACTCGATTCCGCCGAACGCCCTGCTGCCCGTCTTTCCGTACTTCCACACGATGTAGTAGCTACCCGCGCTGTACTTCTTGTCGCTGGTGAAGGTCTCGGTGTTGTTGGCCTTGCCCTTGAGGGAGTGGACCTTGATGTCCTTGCCCTTGACCTTCTTGTAGACCGAGGCGGTCCAGCGGGTGTTGTTGCCCTTGATGCCGAAGTGGAAGAAGTGCTTGCCCTTCTTCACCTTGTGGGCGGCGCTCTTCTGCGTGCCCTTCTTCGTCTTCCAGCAGTCCAGCCAGCCGCCGCCGGGACGCTTTTCGTAGCCGCACTTCGCGGCGGCCTTGCTCTTGGGGGCGGGCTCGGCGGCCGTAGCGGTGGTGGCCCCGCCCAGCATGCCGGCCACGATCGCGGCCGAGATGACAGCTTTTCCTACCTGCACAGCAGCACTCCGTTCTGTTCGCGTCCCCTGGTCGTGGGGAAGCGGCTTCCATGCTGCTCGGGTCGAACGGGTAGCCGATAGTGGCTCTTGGGGCACTGCCCCTGGGGGCATAACCCCAACGTGCGCAGGGAGTACGAATGTTGAGAGGATGAGCGGCAAGTTTGCCGCTCAAGCGAGGAATTGACCTGTGAATCGTGTTCTTGTCTCCGCCGCCGTTGCCGCTGTTGTGGTGGGCGGTGTCGCCTTTGCCGTCCTGGCGCAGGACCGGCCGGAGCAGACCGGCTACCGCGTTTCCGACAGGGGGGTGCTGACTATTGATGTGAAGGACCGTCCCGAGGTTCCGGATATCAGGGGGAAGACGGTCGAGGGGAAGCCGTTTCGGCTGTCGGACTACCGAGGCAAGACGGTCGTGGTCAACGCCTGGGCGTTCTGGTGCGGGCCGTGCCGTCTGGAGATGCCCATGCTCGTCGACTTCGAGAAGTCGATGAAGGACAAGGGGGTGGTCGTGGTCGGCATAAACCACGGAAGCAACATCGGCGCCTCGAAGGCCTTTGTCCGGGAGTTCGACGTCACCTACCCGAATCTGCACGACCCCTTGGGCAAGTCCACCCTCGACATGCCCAAGGGCATCATCCAGTCCCGGGGGGTCCCCTACACCTTCGTCATCGACGCCCGGCAGAAGGTCGCGTCCTCCGCATCGGGTGCGATCAACCGCGAAATGCTCGACGAGATGACCGACTGGGCCATGAAGCCTTCAAAGAAGCCTACCGGCCGGTGACGCGGCCGGGCTCTGCTCCCGGCGGGGCCCGGTGGGGGCGAGGTGGCCGGTGGCCCAGGCGATCAGGGCCCAGGCGGCGGGGAGCTGGAGGGTGTACATGGCCATCAGCGCGACCGAGAACGCCCCGCCGATCGCCTCGCCTACGTTGCTGCCGTCGGTCATGAGGACGGCGCCGTAGCAGGCCAGGAGCAGCAGCAGGTAGAGGCTGCTGTCGACGATGGCGGCCTTCCAGCGGGGCACGGGGGGAAGGAAGAAGCGGGCCGCCGTCAGGATGATCAGGCAGGCGGCGGGGAAGATCAGGTCGCTGCGCTCGCCGTAGAGCAGCGGGTCCCAGGGGCCTTCCTCGAAGGAGGCCAGGACCTTATCGACGACCAGTCCGATCAGCGATGAACTGACGATGATGTTCAGGGCGTAGAAGAGAGCACTGCCCAACGTGACTTTGCCGAACGTGACTTTCCGGAACGTGACTTTCATGATCTCCCCTCCAGGGGCGGTCTCCCGCAGCGGGAGACCGCCCCTGGATCATCCCACCGCGCCTATAGCCGGCAATGGGCGGGGTCAGCCCTTGGCGGCGATGTTCTGGAGCTGGCAGGCCGGCTGCGAAATGCACCGCAGGTCCAGCATCTTGTCCCGCAGAATCGTCTTCGTCTTGTACTTCTTGCCCGCGTAGTTGTACATGTAGAGCTCGTGGTCGGGGGCCTGGCGGTGCTTGCCCGTCACGTGGAAGCTGCCGCCCCGCGTCATCTGTACGGTGGCGGAAGCGCCGATTCCCGCGCGCTTGGCGCCGGTCTTGGGGCAGAACGGATCGGTGGCGTCGATGACCATGCGAACGCCGCGCTCCTTGCCGTTGTGCTTGTTCAGCGCCTTGAACTTGATCTTCTTCACGCTGGCCTTACGGGTGGCGACCAGCCGCGAGTTCGACGTCTTGTACACGCGGGTCTTCCCGGTGAAGCGGTCCCATGTGATCTTGCCGCTCTTCCAGTTGACCGTTCCGGTCACCCCGGCGCGCGAGCCGGGGTTCTTCTGCTTCGCGGAGAAGCCACGGGCGTCCCCGGCGTACTTGTAGCCCTTGGTGTACTTGCAGCCCGAGAGCTTCGCGAGTTCCTTGGGGATGCCGGCCCAGGTCGGGCGGATGAACGAGCGCCACCGCAGGGTCGACTTGGAGTACTTACGGGCTTTGGCCTCGATGTCCTTCGCGGTGGCGTTCAGCGCCTCGGTGGTGTCGCTGCTGGGGATGGTCGCGGTCATCCCCCAGGTGTGGGTGTCCTTCTTCCCGGCCCCGATGATCCGGTAGTCCGCCTCCGTGCCGGGCGTGACACCGGTGTCGCGGAAGCTCGGCTTCGACGTCGTACCGATCTTCGCGCCGTCACGGTAGAGGGTGTAGGTCTTCGCGCCGACGTCCGCCCAGGAGAGATCCGCGAACTTCGAGGACGCTGCCCACGCAGAGCGCGCGGAAGGCTCCGAGGACCGGGCGAAGGTGGTATCCGACACGGCCCGCTCGTCCCCGGCCTGGAGGACCTTCGTGTCCGCGCCCTGCCCTGTGTGGGTGGCCAGCACGCTCACACGCGGACCGCCGGCCGCCTTCGCCGAGAAGGTCCCCTTGGAGGCGTCGAGGGTGAACACCGCTGTCGGGGCGGACGGTTGGGGGGAGGACGGCGGCGAGGCCGCAGCCGTCGTCACGACGAGCGCGGGCAGCGCGGTGAGCGCCAGAGCAACGGGCGCGGTACGGGAAAGACGCACAACGACTCCCAGCGTGATCATTTTTCGGCAGGGGAGTTGAACGGTACCCAGGCGTAACACCGGTCCGTCAGTGTCCAATTGGCCACTGCCCTCAGGTGCACCACCATCGGCTCACCAGTCCCACCCCTCCGGCGCCCACGCCGGACCCGTCCTCCCGACGGCGACTTGAGATGTGGTGGCGGCTTCTCCCGCAGTCGTTCTCTCGGTCTGCCCACCGCAGCGGCGGAGGACGTCTGCCCGCGGCCATGGCCGAGGCCACGGCTCGGGTGCTCGCCCTCTGGGGGCAGGACAAGGCCCCGGCATGTGGGTACGGGAGTGGCTGACTTCCACGATGGTGTTGGCCCCGATGACCAGGTCGGCTCCCATGTCGTGGAAGACCTGAAGCATCGCGAGGAGCTTGCGGTCCTGAGTGATCCAGGCGGAGAGCCCTTCCGAGTCCAGGACGACGGTTTCGACGCGCTCGCTCACGCGGCGTCCGCGCCCGTGGAGGTGTCGGCGGAGCCGAAGACCTTCGCGCGGGCCTCGGCGAGCTCTTCGTCGCTGAAGGGTCCGTGCTCCTCCTCGTGGCGGCGGAGGTCGTCGCCCAGGAGCTGGTGCCGGATCTGGCGGGCTACGGCTTCCGCCACGTAGCCGGAGACGTTGTCCGTGAGCTTGCGGAGCTCCGCCACCTGGTCGCTGGGGAGCGTGACGGTGATGCGGGTCGTGGAGGACATGAGTCCAAGCATGCTGGAGTATGCACGCACTGGCTTGGGATTCTGGCCCCGAGCCTTGACGCCTGGAGTCGCATGCTTCGAGTGAAGAGATGGGGGCGGTCGCTCACCGGCTGTCCCTGGCGAGTGACGCTCCGGACCGGTGCCGTTGGGTGGCAAGCGTAAGGCCCCAGTCATTGACCAGGGCCTTCGACATAGAGCGGGTGACGAGAATCGAACTCGCGCTCTGAGCTTGGGAATCAGCGGTGCTTGAGTCTCCGGATGGGCTCTGACCTGCGCTTTCCTGCGAGGAAGCAGGGGGCGCCATGGGTCTCTGGAGGCTGTACCTGACCGCTGTTGTCCGCTCTGCTGGGCACGGATGGGGCACGGCCGGGCGTGGGCCGAGTGGCCTGGCGTGCACCGTGCTGAGCGCATCTGGCCTCCATGCGGCCATCAGTCCTCGTGCGGACTCTCCAGCTCTTGGAGCCGTTCGCCGATGTCGGTGGCCCATGCCTGTGCCCACTGGCGCAGCCCGGTGATCGCTTGTTCGTCGAGTCCGTAGGCGGCGAATTCCGTGTCGTCGATCCAGTCGGCTCCGCCCAGTCGCGCTTGGAGCTCGTTCAGGTCGAAGGAGTCGCGGGCGTGGCGTCGACCGAGCTCTTCGAGTTCGACATGGCTCCAGCGGTTCGCGGCAGCCTGTACGTCGATCAGGTCCCGGGCAAGTCCGCGGTCGAGGAGTGCGCGGACTTTGGTCCCGACGACATCTTCGAGGGACAGCACCAGTCCGTGGTCGGTGTGTACGGGTGGTCGCCAGAGCGCTTCCTTGAGGATGTCGACCTCGCACTCTTCGTGACTGATGGGATCGGTGACGATCAGGCGTGCGGAGAGCGGGTCTGTTTCCAGAGCGCTGACCTGCCACCCGTGTTGTTCCAGGCCGGCGCGCACGGCAGCGGCAATGTCCTCCATGCGATCGGGGTTCTCGGTCGCAACGTCGAGGTCCTGGCTGAGGCGGTCGACCAGGCCGTGTGCCTGGACTGCGTAGCCGCCGGTAAGCGCCAGAGGGTAGGCACCGCCCACGGCGAGTACATCAGCCAGCAGGCGACGGTGCAGGTCGGTGAGGTTCACGCAGCAGCCTGGGCGCTGTGAGCCAGCTCGTCGAAGGAGTGCTCCCAGACTTCGCGGACATCACGGCTGATCAGTGTGCGCAGTGTGGGCCACAAGCTGACGAGGAGGCCGCGGTTGAGGTACTGGACCAGGTCGTCGTGCTGGCCCTCGGCCAACACGATGCGGTAGTAGCTCATCCGTAGCCGTGGCTGGTCGAGGTCGAACGTGGTCAGTCCCGACCATGCCAGGTGAAGTGGCAGGCGCACCGTGCCGTGCTTGGGGCCGACAAGCTCGGAGAGTGCTGCGGGCGTTCGCCGGGCGAACTTGGCACGGCGGAGATCGGAAAGACTGGGCTGTGATGCCATAGGTCGATTATCCAGTGAGAGGCCACCGAAGCCGACCGGACGCATCCAAGGTGACCCGAACGAAGAAGCCCCGGGCCGCTGGCCTGGGGCTTTCATGTGGAGCGGGTGACGAGAATCGAACTCGCGCTCTGAGCTTGGGAAGCTCATGTTCTACCATTAAACTACACCCGCGAAGCATGCCGATGATCGGCGCTGCATCGTCACACACTGTACCCCATGTCAGGCCCCCGGTGGATGAGCCGTGGGGCCTGACTGCTGTGGGGGCCGGGGTGGGGGTGGGGTGGACGCAGGTGTCGGGGGCGGTAGTTGGGGGCGTAGCGTACGGGGTCGGAGTGCCGCTCGTGGTGGCGTCCTGTTCATCCCCTAATGTGGCGGTCTCGTCCATATGCCGTTGGGGAAGGGACTTGATGGAGTCGATGGAGCGCACCGTCGTCCGCTGTGCCGAAGGGCACGTTTTCGCTACCTCGTCGTTCCCGATGCAGCAGCTCGGGGCCGACCGGATCGGGCCGGGGCGGTTGATCCGGTGCCCCCGGTGTGCCCGGTTGCGGCAGGCCGTTCCTGTGGGGTTCGAGAAGCGGTAGGCGGTAGGAGGGGCGGCAGGCAGGGGGAGCGCGCCCGCCGCTCCCCCCGGCGCCGGCGCCTCGTTGGTGGCCTGCCGCCGAACCCTGCTCTCCGGTCCTCGGGTGGTCCGGTTGGGGTGGGGTCGTGGCTTCTGCGTATCCTCGGGGCGTGCTTCTCTCAGACAAGGACATCCGGGCCGAGATCGACGCCGGGCGAGTCCGTATCGATCCGTACGACCCTTCGATGGTGCAGCCGTCGAGCATCGACGTGCGGCTGGACCGCTACTTCCGGGTGTTCGAGAACCACCGGTACCCGCACATCGACCCCGCCGTCGAACAGCCCGACCTGACGCGGACCGTCGAGCCCGAGGGGGATGAGGCGTTCATCCTGCACCCCGGGGAGTTCGTGCTGGCGTCCACGTACGAGGTGATCTCGCTCCCCGACGACCTGGCCTCGCGGCTGGAGGGGAAGAGCTCGCTCGGGCGGCTCGGTCTGGTGACGCACTCGACGGCCGGGTTCATCGACCCCGGGTTCTCCGGGCACGTGACCCTGGAGCTGTCGAACCTCGCGACCCTCCCCATAAAGCTCTGGCCGGGGATGAAGATCGGGCAGCTGTGTCTGTTCCGGTTGACCTCGTCCGCCGAGTTCCCTTACGGCTCCGAGCGCTACGAGTCGCGGTACCAGGGGCAGCGGGGGCCCACGGCCTCACGGTCGTTCCAGAACTTCCATCGGACCCAGGTGTGATCAATCGTGGCCAGTGACGTGCGGGAAAACCTTACCTACGAGGGCTTCGGGCGCGCCGTGCGCGAGCTGGCCCAGGCCGTTGCCGACGACGGGTACGAGCCCGATGTCGTGCTGAGCATCGCTCGCGGGGGTGTGTTCGTCGCGGGCGGGCTTGCTTACGCCCTTGACTGCAAGAACATCCACCTCGTGAATGTGGAGTTCTATACCGGGGTCGGGACCACCCTGGAGATGCCCGTCATGCTGGCGCCCGTCCCCAACGCGATCGACTTCTCGGACAAGAAGGTTCTGATCGCCGACGATGTCGCCGACACCGGCAAGACCCTCAAGCTCGTCCATGACTTCTGTGTCGACCACGTCGCCGAGGTCCGCAGCGCCGTCATCTACGAGAAGTCCCACTCCCTCGTGAAGTGCGAGTACGTGTGGAAGAAGACCGATCAGTGGATCAACTTCCCCTGGAGTGTCGAGAAGCCCGTCGTGCGGCGGGACGGGCAGGTTCTCGACGCGTGACCTCTATACGTACGTAGTACGTATGTGAAAAGGCCCCCGGAGCGTAGGACGCGCCCGGGGGCCTTCTCACGTAGTGCCTCGGCCTCAGCCTCAGATTGTGCCCAGCTTGATGATCGACAGCAGCGCCAGCAGCTGGATCGCCGACGCTCCCAGCGCCTTCGGCCACGGCAGGTCGTGCGACTTGCTCACCATCGACGTGAACAGCGCGCCCGCCGCCAGCCAGGTCAGCCAGCCCATGATCTGGACCAGGGAGTTCTCGCCGCCCAGGAAGACGGCGAAGAGCAGTCGCGGGGCGTCGGTGATCGACATGATCAGCATCGACAGGCCGACCGTCGGCTGCCACGAGCCCGTGCCGCCGAGCTGGCGGGCCAGGGCGTTGGTCACCGCGCCGAGGACCAGGCCGCCGATGACGAAGCCGACGCCGGTGAAGAGGACGTACGGGATGGCCGTCGAGATCGTCGCGTTGATCGCTTCTTCGCGCGCCTGGTCGAAGCCGAACAGAGCGAGCAGGCCGTAGAGGAACGTGACGATCAGCGCCGGGCCCCAGACCGCGTAGTCCCGCATCTGCCAGAACGTCGGTCCTGGGCGCGTCACGATGCCGGTCAGCAGCGCCTTCCAGGGCAGGCGCGGGCCGGCGGGCTGGGCGGGGGCGGAGCCGGCGCGGTAGGTGTCGCCGTCGCCGTACGGGGAGTCGTCGATGCTGAACGCCTGCGTGTGACCCGGGTTGTTGGCGTACGGGTCGTGGGGGGCGGGGCCGGCGTAGGGGTCGCCGAAGTACTCCGGCTCGCCGTGGCCGCCACGTGTCCCGTTGGGGCCCTGGCCGGGGCCGCCGTGGTGCCCGCCGTGTCTGCCGTCGTGTCCGCCGCCCGGATAGCCGCCGCCGTTGTACGGGGTGCCCTGCGGCGCTCCGTACTGCGGGGGCGCCGCGCCTCCTGCCGTCGGCCACGGCTGAGCTCCGTACGGGGGCTGTGGTGCCTGCCCTCCGTACGGCTGCTGCCGCTGCTGCTGCGGTTGTTGCGGGGTGCGGTTGTCCCGGCCGCGTCCGATCCTGAATCCAGCCACCCATCGAACGTACCTGGTCCCCGGTGGTGGGGAGTGGGGGCCGGGGGAACCCGTGCGCCATTGCGGCCGAGCTGTGACATCCCCTAGGGGGCGTGGGGAGGGGAGTTGGGGGCGTTCTCCGGGCTCAGGGGAGGAACAGGGCTGTGGAGAACGTCAGGACCGGGTCGTCCGTCTTCCCCGCCGCGTACAGCGCCACCAGGTCCTCGCGTCCGCCCCGGTACGTCGTCCGTACCACCGTGTCCGCCTTCTTGTCGCCGTCGAAGTCGCCGTGGGAGAGCAGTGTGGTGCGGGTGGTGCCCTTGGTGGCCTTGGTGCGCTGGGGGGCCTTGGGGAGCTTCTCCGCCGGGAAGGTGTACGTGCCGCCGGGGCGTGCCGGGCCGTCCGCCGAGCCCAGTAGCAGGGTGCCCTCGGCCGCCTTGCCGGGCGTGCGCGGGCGGGCGGTGGCGACGAGGTCGTCGTAGCCGTCGCCGTCGGTGTCGGCCTTCGGCTCGGGGGCGTAGAGGTACGGGGCGCCGTCCGGCAGCAAGGTCGCGCCGGCCGGGGCCCCGGTGCGGGCGAAGGGGCCGCGCAGGAAGGAGATCCGGCCGTCGCTCGCGGTGACCGCCAGGTCGGTGCTGCCGTCGCCGTCGAAGTCGCCGCAGACCGGGTGCTCGGGCCACTCCTTGCCGAACCTGGCCTGCGCCGGGATCCGTACGGTGATCGCCTTGCCGGTCAGGCCCTCCGGCGAGCCGAAGAGGATCTGGAGGGGGACGGGCGGGGCGCCGACGCCGTTGTACGGGGGGTCGGTGGAGACGACCAGGTCCGTGAAGCCGTCCCGGTCCAGGTCGCAGGCGGCCTCCGCGTCGAACGCGGCGGGCAGGGTGTCGCCGGACTTCGCCGCGTTGGCGCGGGCGTTCAGCAGCTGGCGGGCGGCCGGGTCCAGGGGGCTGTCCTCGGTGCCGTACACGATGCCCGTGCCCGCGTCGTCGCCGTGCGGGTCCTCGGGGGCCTGCACCAGGTCGTTGATGACCAGGTCCGGGCGGCCGTCGCCGTTGAAGTCGTACGGGACACGGCTGCCCTCGCCCCGCGGCACGGGGATGGTGGGCACCGGGGCGCTGTCGCCGTTCTTGGCGTCGGCGTCGGCGTCGGCGGCGGAGGGGTCCGGGTCGGCGGCCGAGGAACTGTCGCAGCCCGTGAGCACCAGCAGCAGACCCACGCAGCCTGCAGCGAGGGCGGCCGCGGCCCTGGTGGTGGTCGTTGTCGTGGTCGTAGCCGTTGCCTTCGGGTGCGTGATGCTTGTGCGCACGGGCCCTCGTTCGTCGTGCTCAGTCGTACAGCAGTCGTACGCAGTCGTACAGCAGTCGTACGTAAGAGCGGCCGGTCCTGCCCCCGAGGCAGGTCCGGCCGCTCATCGCGCTGATGCGTTACGTCACTTTGCCGGTTCCGGCTCCGGTGCGTCCACCTGCTCCGGCTCGCCCGCCGGGTCCGCGGGGGTCTTCACCGACTCCAGGAGGAGCTGCGAGACGTCCACGACCTGGATGGACTCCTTGGCCTGGCCGTCGTTCTTCTTGCCGTTGACCGAGTCGGTCAGCATGACGAGGCAGAACGGGCAGGCCGTCGAGACGATGTCCGGGTTGAGGGCGAGGGCCTCGTCGACGCGCTCGTTGTTGACGCGCTTGCCGATCCGCTCCTCCATCCACATCCGGGCACCACCGGCGCCACAGCAGAAGCCGCGCTCCTTGTGGCGGTGCATCTCCTCGTTCCGCAGGCCCGGGACCTTCGCGATGATCTCGCGCGGCGGGGTGTAGATCTTGTTGTGACGGCCCAGGTAGCACGGGTCGTGGTACGTGATCAGGCCCTCGACAGGGGTCACCGGGATCAGGCGGCCCTCGTCGATGAGGTGCTGGAGCAGCTGGGTGTGGTGGATGACCTCGTACTCGCCGCCGAGCTGCGGGTACTCGTTCGCGATCGTGTTGAAGCAGTGCGGGCAGGTCGCGACGATCTTCTTCGACGACTTGGGCTTCTTCGTCTCCGGCTCGACGTTGCCCTCCTCATCGAAGGACTCGCCGTACGCCATGTTCAGCATCGCGACGTTCTCCTGGCCGAGCTGCTGGAACAGCGGCTCGTTGCCCAGGCGGCGGGCGGAGTCACCCGTGCACTTCTCGTCGCCGCCCATGATCGCGAACTTGACGCCCGCGATGTGCAGCAGCTCCGCGAAGGCCTTGGTGGTCTTCTTGGCCCGGTCCTCCAGGGCGCCCGCGCAGCCGACCCAGTACAGGTAGTCGACCTCCGTGAGGTCCTCGACGTCCTTGCCGACGATCGGGACCTCGAAGTCGACCTCCTTGGTCCACTCCACGCGCGCCTTCTTGGCCAGCCCCCAGGGGTTGCCCTTCTTCTCCAGGTTCTTGAGCATCGTGCCCGCCTCGGACGGGAACGCGGACTCGATCATCACCTGGTAGCGGCGCATGTCGACGATGTGGTCGATGTGCTCGATGTCGACCGGGCACTGCTCGACGCAGGCGCCGCAGGTGGTGCAGGACCACAGGACGTCCGGGTCGATGACGCCGTTCTCCTCGGCGGTGCCGATCAGCGGGCGCTCGGCCTCGGCGAGGGCGGCCGCGGGGACGTCCTTGAGCTGCTCCTCGGTGGCCTTCTCGTTGCCCTCCATGTCCTTGCCGCCGCCGGCCAGGAGGTACGGCGCCTTGGCGTGCGCGTGGTCGCGCAGCGACATGATCAGAAGCTTCGGCGAAAGCGGCTTGCCGGTGTTCCAGGCGGGGCACTGCGACTGGCAGCGGCCGCACTCGGTGCAGGTGGAGAAGTCGAGGATGCCCTTCCAGGAGAACTGCTCGACCTGGGAGACGCCGAAGACCGCGTCGTCGGCCGGGTCCTCCCAGTCGATCTCCTTGCCGCCCGTCGTCATCGGCTGGAGCGCGCCGAGCGCGACCTCGCCGTCGGCGTTCCGCTTGAACCAGATGTTCGGGAAGCCGAGGAAGCGGTGCCAGGCGACACCCATGTTGGTGTTGAGCGAGACCGTGATCATCCAGATCAGCGAGGTGCCGATCTTGATCATCGCGGTGAAGTAGATGAGCGTCTGGAGCGTGGACAGCGACAGGCCCTTGAACGCCAGGACCAGCGGGTACGACACGAAGTACGCGGCGCCGTAGCTGTCGACGTGGTGGATCGCGCCCTCCAGGCCGCGCAGCACCAGGATCGCGAGGCCGATGATCAGGATGATGTACTCGACGAAGTACGCCTGCCAGGCCTTCGAGCCGGTGAAGCGCGACTTGCGGCCGGCCCGGGACGGCAGGTTCAGCAGCCGGATCACCATCAGCGCGACGATGCCGACGACCGTCATCAGGCCGATGAACTCGATGTACATCTCGAACGGCAGGAACGTGCCGATGACCGGCAGCACCCAGTCCGCCTGGAAGAGCTGCCCGTACGCCTGGAGCAGCGTCGGCGGCAGCGTCAGGAAGCCGATCGCGACGAACCAGTGCGCGAAGCCGACGATGCCCCACCGGTTCATCCGGGTGTGGCCGAGGAACTCCTTGACCAGCGTGATCGTGCGGGCCTTGGGGTCGTCGGTGCGGCTGCCTGCGGGTACCGGCTGTCCGAGACGGACGAAGCGGTAGATCTGCGCGACGGCTCGGGTGATGAGCGCAACGCCGACGACCGTCAGCACCAGCGACACGATGATCGCGGCGAGTTGCATTTCGGGGCTCCTCGGGCCTGCGAGAGCGGGATCCAGTTGACTACTGCCCACTACTACTAAGCAGTAACTTAATCAGTCTGTGCTGACACTATCCACTTATTCCACCCCGCTGTAGCCGGGCGAGCGGTGATCTGTGTCGCTCAGGTGTGCCTTGGTTGACCGTGCTTTTCCGAGCGCCGTCCGCAGGGGGGTGCGTACGGCTTCCGCCAGGATCGCCAGGTCGAGCACCACTCCATGGTGCTCTGCGTAGTGCTGGTCCAGCAGGGCGGGGTCGTCCCACGGCATGCCGGAGCGGGCGCGCACCTGGGCCAGCCCGGTCAGTCCCGGCCGCAGCTCCTGCCGCCACTGCCGCGCCCCCGGCCATGCCGCGCGCGGGTCGCCCGGTGCCAGCGGGGCCGGTCCTACGAGGGAGAGCTCGCCCCGGACGACCTGGGGGAGCCGGGAGAGCAGGTCGAGCCGGAGCCGGCGGGTGCGCAGGGTGCGCAGCGTGAAGACCTGGCCGCCGAGGCCCGTACGGGGGCTGCGCTCCCACACGTTGCCGGGGCCCCGCCGGAGGGTGAGCGCCAGGGCCCCGAGGGCGATGGCGGGGGCGGCCGCGATCAGGAGGGCGGTGCCGAGGGTCAGGTCCAGCACCCGTTCGGCCGAGGCGCGGGGGGCGAGGCGGGCCGCGAGGTGGCCGGCCCGGTCGCTGAGGCCGGCGAGGTGTGCGGCGGGGCGGGAGGGGAAGTGGCCCCGGGCGGTGCCGGTGGGGTCCGAGTGCTTCCGGGGGGCGGGGGGCTCGGTGGCGTACGGGGGTGGGGGAGGGGGCGTGGGTGGCGGGGGCGTCCGGGGTCCGGCCACGGCTTCGGGCCGGGGCTGCTGCCGGGCGTGCTGCCTTCGCTGTTCCTGTTGGCCCTGCCGGTCCTGCTGCCCTTGCTGCCCCTGCTGGTCCTGCCGGTCCTGCTGTTCCTGCTGCCTCTGCCGTTGCTTCTTCCTCTGGTTCTTCTGCCGCACGCGCCGCTGTCTCGCGTTCCGCATCGCGCCCGCCCGGGGTTCGGAGTCCGATGGAGTGCCTGGTGGTGTGCCTGGTGGAGCGCCTGATCGTGTGCCTGTACCAGCCGATCGATGACGGTTGTGACCGTCTCGCGGCATTTTGTGACAGAACGATCCCACGGTGGGATGGTGGGTCGGGGCAACGGCGCGATGGCGACGTGTATCGGCACCTAAGTTGAGTCGGCTCGACTCAGGTCTGTTGACTCCGGGGCCGGTGTCATGCATCCTTGAGTCAGATCCACTCAAGTAGTCAGTTGGAGGAATTGAAATGGCACGTGCGGTCGGCATCGACCTGGGCACGACTAACTCCGTCGTCAGCGTTCTCGAAGGCGGCGAGCCCACCGTCATCACCAACGCCGAAGGCGCCAGGACCACGCCGTCCGTCGTCGCCTTCGCCAAGAACGGCGAGGTGCTGGTCGGCGAGGTGGCCAAGCGTCAGGCGGTCACCAACGTCGACAGGACCATCCGCTCCGTCAAGCGCCACATGGGCACTGACTGGAAGATCGAGATCGACGGCAAGGGCTTCAACCCGCAGCAGATGAGCGCCTTCATCCTGCAGAAGCTGAAGCGCGACGCCGAGTCCTACCTGGGCGAGAAGGTGGCCGACGCGGTCATCACCGTCCCGGCGTACTTCAACGACTCCGAGCGTCAGGCGACCAAGGAGGCCGGTGAGATCGCGGGCCTCAACGTCCTGCGTATCGTCAACGAGCCGACCGCCGCCGCCCTGGCGTACGGCCTGGACAAGGACGACCAGACGATCCTCGTCTTCGACCTCGGTGGCGGCACCTTCGACGTGTCGCTCCTGGAGATCGGTGACGGCGTCGTCGAGGTGAAGGCCACCAACGGTGACAACCACCTCGGTGGTGACGACTGGGACCAGCGCGTCGTCGACTACCTGGTGAAGCAGTTCGCCAACGGGCACGGCGTGGACCTGTCCAAGGACAAGATGGCTCTCCAGCGTCTCCGCGAGGCCGCGGAGAAGGCGAAGATTGAGCTCTCGTCCTCGACCGAGACCACGATCAACCTGCCCTACATCACGGCGTCCGCCGAGGGCCCGCTGCACCTGGACGAGAAGCTCACGCGCTCGCAGTTCCAGCAGCTGACCTCGGACCTCCTGGACCGCTGCAAGACCCCGTTCCACAACGTCATCAAGGACGCGGGCATCCAGCTCTCCGAGATCGACCACGTCGTTCTCGTCGGTGGCTCCACCCGTATGCCGGCCGTCGCCGAGCTCGTCAAGGAGCTGACCGGTGGCCAGGACGCCAACAAGGGTGTGAACCCGGACGAGGTCGTCGCCATCGGCGCCTCGCTCCAGGCCGGTGTCCTCAAGGGCGAGGTCAAGGACGTCCTGCTCCTCGACGTCACCCCGCTGTCCCTCGGTATCGAGACCAAGGGAGGGATCATGACCAAGCTCATCGAGCGCAACACCACGATCCCGACCAAGCGTTCCGAGATCTTCACGACGGCCGAGGACAACCAGCCGTCCGTGCAGATCCAGGTCTACCAGGGCGAGCGCGAGATCGCGGCGTACAACAAGAAGCTCGGGATGTTCGAGCTGACCGGTCTGCCGCCGGCCCCGCGCGGTGTGCCGCAGATCGAGGTCGCCTTCGACATCGACGCCAACGGCATCATGCACGTCGCCGCCAAGGACCTCGGCACCGGCAAGGAGCAGAAGATGACCGTCACCGGCGGCTCCTCGCTGCCGAAGGACGAGGTCAACCGGATGCGCGAAGAGGCCGAGAAGTACGCGGAGGAGGACCACGCCCGCCGCGAGGCCGCCGAGTCGCGCAACCAGGGCGAGCAGCTCGTCTACCAGACGGAGAAGTTCCTCAAGGACAACGAGGACAAGGTCCCTGCGGACGTCAAGACGGAGGTAGAGACCGCTGTCGGCGAGCTGAAGGAGAAGCTCAAGGGCGAGGACACCGCCGAGATCCGTACGGCCACCGAGAAGGTCGCCGCCGTCTCCCAGAAGCTGGGCCAGGCGATGTACGCCAACGCCCAGGCCGAGGGTGCTACGCCGGGCGCCGAGGCTCCGGGCGACGCCCAGGGCAAGGCCGATGACGATGTCGTCGACGCCGAGATCGTGGACGACGAGAAGGACACCAAGGGCGGTGCGGCGTGACCGAGGAGACTCCGGGCTTCGACGAGAAGCCCGACGTCCCCTCCGGCGCCACCCCTGATGACGCCGAGCCGAAGGCTGCCGCACCCTCCGAGGAGGAGGCGGCGGCCCCGGCCGGGGACACCGACCAGACCGCCGGCCTGACCGCTCAGCTGGACCAGGTCCGTACGGCGCTCGCCGAGCGCACCGCGGACCTCCAGCGGCTCCAGGCCGAGTACCAGAACTACCGCCGCCGCGTGGAGCGGGACCGGGTCACGGTCAAGGAGATCGCCGTCGCGAACCTCCTGTCCGAGCTCCTGCCCGTGCTCGACGACGTCGGCCGCGCCAGGGAGCACGGCGAGCTGGTGGGCGGCTTCAAGTCGGTCGCCGAATCGCTGGAGACGGTCGTCGCGAAGCTGGGCCTCCAGCAGTTCGGCAAGGAGGGCGAGCCCTTCGACCCGACGATCCACGAGGCCCTGATGCACAGCTACGCGCCGGACGTCACCGAGACGACCTGCGTGGCGATCCTCCAGCCGGGGTATCGCATCGGCGAGCGCACCATCCGCCCCGCGCGGGTGGCCGTCGCCGAGCCGCAGCCGGGCGCCACGCCCGCGGCGGCCAAGGAAGAGAAGACAGACGACGAGGAGAGCGGTGGCACCGAGGAGGTCTGACGACACCACGTCTGACCACCAGGGTGCACACCGACCGGTCCGGCGGCCGGCCCACGGGCCGGCCGCCGCGCCGATCGTCCGGAAGGAGGGACGTCGATGAGCACGAAGGACTTCGTCGAGAAGGACTACTACAAGGTCCTCGGCGTCCCCAAGGACGCCACCGACGCCGAGATCAAGAAGGCGTACCGCAAGCTCGCCCGCGAGTTCCACCCCGACGCCAACAAGGGTGACGCCAAGGCTGAGGAGCGGTTCAAGGAGATCTCCGAGGCGAACGACGTCCTCGGTGACACCAAGCGGCGCAAGGAGTACGACGAGGCGCGCGCCCTCTTCGGCAACGGTGGCTTCCGCGCCGGCCCCGGTGGTGCGGGCGGCAACTTCAACTTCGACCTGGGCGACCTCTTCGGCGGCGGCGCCCCGGGCGGCGGCCAGGGTGGTGCGGGCGGCGGTTTCGGCGGCGGCGGGGGCGGTCTCGGCGACGTCTTCGGCGGGCTGTTCAACCGCGGCGGTACCGGCACCCGGGTCCAGCCGCGGCGCGGCCAGGACATCGAGTCCGAGGTGACGCTCAGCTTCACCGAGGCGGTCGACGGGGCCACGGTCCCGCTGCGGATGTCCAGCCAGGCGCCCTGCAAGGCGTGTTCCGGCACCGGCGACAAGAACGGCACCCCCAGGGTCTGCCCGACCTGCGTCGGCACCGGCCAGGTCTCGCGCGGCACCGGCGGCGGCTTCTCCCTCACCGACCCGTGCGTGGACTGCAAGGGCCGGGGCCTCATCGCCCAGGACCCCTGCGACGTCTGCCACGGCAGCGGCCGGGCGAAGTCGGCCCGCACCATGCAGGTCAGGATCCCGGCGGGCGTCTCCGACGGCCAGCGGATCCGGCTGCGCGGCAAGGGCGGCCCGGGCGAGCGCGGCGGACCGGCCGGCGATCTGTACGTCGTCGTCCACGTCGGCGCCCACCCGGTCTTCGGCCGCAAGGGCGACAACCTCACGGTCACCGTGCCTGTCACCTTCCCGGAGGCGACGCTCGGCGGCGAGGTGAAGGTCCCCACACTCGGCGGACCCCCGGTCACCCTGAAACTGCCCCCCGGCACCCCGAACGGGCGTACGATGCGCGCCCGGGGCAAGGGCGCGGTCCGCAAGGACGGCACCCGCGGCGACCTGCTGGTCACCGTGGAGGTGGCGGTCCCCACGGACCTCGGCCAGGAGGCCAGGGACGCGCTGGAGGCCTACCGCAAGGCGACCGCGGACGAGGACCCGCGGGCAGAACTGTTCCAGGCCGCGAAGGGAGCTTGAGATGGACGGCCGTCGACGCAATCCGTACCAGCTGACCGATGAATCACCGGTGTACGTGATCTCGATCGCGGCCCAGCTCTCGGGCCTGCACCCGCAGACGCTGCGCCAGTACGACCGTCTCGGCCTGGTCTCCCCCGACCGTACGGCCGGCCGCGGCCGCCGTTACTCGGCCCGCGACATCGAGCTGCTGCGCACCGTGCAGCAGTTGTCGCAGGACGAGGGCATCAACCTGGCGGGCATCAAGCGCATCATCGAGCTGGAGAACCAGGTGACCGCGCTCCAGCAGCGCGTCGCCGAGCTCTCGGCGGCGGTGGACGGCGCGGCGGTCGCCATGCAGCAGCGCGAGGCCCAGGTGCACGCCTCGTACCGCCGCGACCTCGTGCCGTACCAGGACGTGCAGCAGACCAGCGCGCTGGTGGTCTGGCGGCCGAAGCCGAAGCGGCCGGGGGCGGAGTAGGAACACGCCTGTGTGCGGTGGGGCCGGGAGAGCGTTCATGACGCCTTCCCGGCCCCGCCGCGCGTTGTCAGGCGTCGCCGCGGCCGGCTCCGGCGATGCCGGACCGTACGAGGAGGGCGCCGAGGTGGGTGCGACTGGTGGCGCCGAGGGTCTGCATGAGCTTGGCGATGTGGGAGCGGCAGGTGCGGACGCTGATGCCCATCCTGCGGGCGACGACCTCGTCGACGTGGCCTTCGGTGAGGAGGCGGGCGATGCTCTGCTGGACGGCGGTGACCGGGGCGTCGGGCCCGGCGGTCCGGAGCGGTTCGCCGAAGGGGGTGGCTCTGGCCCAGAGGACGTCGTAGACGTGGATGAGGTAGCGGACGAGGGCGGGGTGCGTGATGCGGAGGGCCACGTCCCGCTGGGATGTGGTGGGGATGTACGCGACCCGGTCGAAGATGAAGAGCCGCTCGGGCGTCTGCTCCATGGTGCGGATCTGGAGTCCCTCGTACGGCAGCCGGTCCACGTAGTGGTTCAGGGGCGGGCTGTAGCGGGCGGAGTGCTGGTAGATGTGGCGCACGGACACACCGCGCTGAAGGGGCGGCAACGCGTTCTTCCGGGCGCGTTCGAGGAGTTCGGCGGGGCGCTTGCTGCCCGGGTGGAGGGTCAGGATGTGTTCCCGGGTTCTGCGGCCGGCCTCTTCGAGGGATTCCTGGATCGCCGGTTTTCCGCTGACGACGGTGATCTCGGGGTGCGGCTCGCGACCGGCGACCGAGGTCAGCGGCAGGAGGGCGTTGACGAGCGTGGCCGTGGTGTCGAGGCGCTCGAAGACCTCCTGGGCGAGGGGCCTGAGCAGGCGCGTGAGCGCGGCCGACGCCGGTACGGGGCGTGCCCACCGCTCGTCGTCCGGGTCCGGGTGGACCAGGCCCCGCTGGAGGAGGCAGGGCGCTTCGGCGAGCTCCGTCCGGGGCAGGCGGCCTTCGCGCAGAGCCGTCGCGTAGAGGCTCATGGCGGGCTCGCAGAGGCCGTGGGCGGTTCCCGGTCCGTCCGCGTTCTCCGTCGTCGTGCACATGCCTCGGCCCCCCCGCGGGTTTCGGTATGCCCCTCGAACGAGGCTAGTTCGTGTCGTCCGGACGTGCCGGTGTCGTCCGGGGCGGCTGCTCGGCGGCGGTCGCTTCGACGATGCCCGACTCGACGAGCAGTGCGCCGAGGTGGGTGCGGCTGGTGGCGCCCAAGGTCTGCATGAGCTTGGCGATGTGGGAGCGGCAGGTGCGGACGCTGATGCCCATCTTGCGGGCCACCACGTCGTCCACGTGGCCTTCGGCGAGGAGGCGGGCGATGCTGAGCTGGACCGCGGTGACCGGGGCGCCGGGTGCGGTCGCCTGGTAGTTCTCGGCCAGCGGTACGGCCTGGGCCCAGAGGACCTCGTACACCTGGATCAGGTAGGAGACCAGGGCCGGATGGCTGATCCGCAGCGCGGTGCTGCGGTCGGCGGAGGCGGGGATGTAGGCCACCGTCCGGTCGATGATGATCAGCCGTTCGACGGTCAGCTCGGTGGTGCGTACGTGCAGATGCTGGGCCGGGACCTGGGAGAGGTAGTCCCTGATGGAGCCGCTGTAGCGGGCCGGATGCTGGTAGATGTGGCGGATCCTGGCCCCCCGCCGGATGGCGGTGTTGGCGTTGGCCAGCCCCTCCCGCAGGGTGCTGGCCGGCCGGTCGCTGCCGGGCTGGGCCGTGAGGATCTCGTCCGTGGCGGTGGCGGTGGCCTCGTTGATGGACGCCTGGATGGCCGGAACCCCCTCCAGCACGGTGATGGCGAGGTTGGGGTCGTCGTGGGCGACGGCGGTGAGCGGGTACAGGGACCGGCTCAGCGCGGTCGCGAGGCGCAGGCGCTCGTCTATCTCCCGGGAGACCGGCTGCAGGAGGTTGGCCAGAGCGGCTGACGGTGGCACGGGCCGCATCCAGGTGTCGTCCCACGGGTCGGGATGCAGCAGGGCCAGTTCGGTGAGGCACGGGGCGTCGCCGATCTCGGCGCGGGCTATCCGCCCGGAGCGCAGGGCCTTCTCGTACAGCCGCAGCGCCGGAGCGCACAGCACGCCGTTCTGATGTGGGGTATGTCCTAATCTGCCTTCACTGCTCGCCATTTGGGATCCCCCTGCTTTATGCAGTGCAACAAGTTGACGGTGGTGCCCGTGTGGTTCTGAGGGGAGTGTGGACCTGTCGGGGAGGCCGGGAACTTCCCCGGCACGACCTGGGCGTCGGCTGTGCTCTCCCCCATTGCGCAGTCACGCCCGGGTTCCCACGGGGGGATCGCTCGCGCGGTCAGGAGTCCGATTCCAGGATTCCTGACCGCGCGATCAGATAGCCGAGTTGTGCCCGGCTGGTGCTGCCGAGGGTGGCGGAGAGCTTGGCGACATGGGCGCGGCAGGTGCGTACGTTCATACCGAGGCGCCGGGCGATCGAGTCGTCCACGTGGCCTTCCACCAGCAGTTGCGCGATGGACCGCTGAACACCGCTGATGCCCTTGGGAGGTGGGTCGTACTGAAGCTCACCGAGAAGGGGCGACGCACGGCTCCAGAGCTGCTCGAAGACCTTGACCAGGTAGTCGATCAGTCCGGGATGGCGGAGCTCCAGGGCGACTTGGTCGTCGTTGCGCGCGGGTATGAAGGCAACAGTCCGGTCGAAGACTATCAATCGCTCGATGAGCTCTTCGAGTGTGCGGATCTCCACCTTGCTCTCGGCCAGGCGGGCCGCGTAGGCGAGCGTGCCCTGGCTGTGCCGCACCGTGTGCTGGTAGAGAGTGCGCATGGCGACGCCGCGATCCACCACGGACAGTGCGCGTTCGAGGCCCTCGCTGAGGCGGTCCTCGCCGCGGTCGCCACCGGGCTGGACGGTGAGGACCTCGGTGCGGCACTCGGCGGTGGCGAGATCGAGGGCGGCATTGATCCGGTGCCCCCCTTCCAGGACCGTGATGGCGTGGGTGGTGGGAGGATCCTGGGCGCTGATGTCCATGAACGGCTCGAAGGAGTCCGCCAACTCCACGGAGCGCCGTCTGCGTTCCTGGATCTCCCGCTCGATCGGGTGCAGGCGCTGAGCCAGAGCCGCGGACGGGGCGATGGGCCGGAGCCACGCGGTGTCGTCCGGATCGGGGTGCAGGAGCGCGAAATCCATCAAGCAGGGGGCGGGCTCAACCTCTGAACGAGAGATTCGTCCGGATCGTAGCGCGCTGGCGTAAAGCCGCTTTCCGGCGTCACACAGTTCCGTGACGCCGTGAGGATGTGTCGACTTTGTCTCTCTTGTGGCCATATCTACACCCCCCAGGTTCCTGAACATGCAGGAACATGATGCATCGTCCCAGTGGCGTTCCCCTACCCGGTTGAGACATCGTCGTGGATGCGGGGAAGAGGAATCCACAAGTGAGGACGAAGCCGACTATGGATAAGCGAATGCTTCGCTCGGTGCTTGCCGCCGCTTTCGTCGCGGCCCTGGGCTTTGGCGTGGCAGGCGGCGCGATGAGCAATTCGGCGGCACCTCGTGCCGACGAGATCAGCTGGTTCGCCGGCAGCTCGGTATCCGGTGGCGAGATCAGCTGGTCCGTGCAGGCGGCCGCTGCCGACGAGATCAGCTGGCTGACCCCGAAGACGTCGGCGCCCGGCGAGATCAGCTGGTCCGCCCCGGCCGACACGGTCGCATGACCACGCCGCCGGACGACCGCACCTTCCGGCGCGAGATGGCAACCGCCTATCGCTCAGGGTGGCATTTCATCGATCTGCTCACGGCCCTCCCCCGCCGTGGCGACTCGTTGATGGTCACCCTGTTCGGAGAGCCGATCGTCGTCGTGATGGAAGAGGACGAGGACGTCCGCGCCTACCGCTGTCTCCGCCGCCCCCGTGGCGCGCCGCAGCCCGTCCGCTGCGCCGTCAGGTACGGGATGATCTTTGTGAACCTCGATCAGCGGGACCATGAGCTGATCGCGTCAGAACCCCTTTCCGCCACCCCCCGCAGCGCCTGAGCGATTCCCCCGTCGTCACCTGTCGCTCCAGGCGCTTCCCCCACACAGCGGCGCCACCGTGACCTGAACACGGTGGCGCCGTTGTGCTGTTCCGGTTCGGGGGCCTCACGGCCGGCCGGGGCCTCGCGGTCGGCCCGGGGGCCTCAGGCGTTTCCGAGTGCCCGGTCGACGGCGATCTCGATGACGATGCGCTCCGGGTTGACCCTCGGCGTGCGCTCGTAGCGCTCCGCGTAACGGCTCTCCGCGTCCGCGACGGCCTCCGGCTCGCTCCGGACGGTCGCGACGCCCTCCAGCGTCGCCCAGCGGGCCTTGTGCATCTGGCAGACGGCGACCCGTGCCCCCTCCGGGCCCGCGGCCAGGATGTTGGCGACCTTGCGGGTGCCCTTGCCGGTGATCACGCGTGCCACCCCGGCCTCCGGGTCGTACGTCACGCCCACCGGCACCACGTGCGGTGTGCCGTCGGGGCGGAGCGTCGTCAGGGTGCACACGTGCCGCTCGCGCCAGAACGCGAGGTAGCCGGGGGTGGGGTTCCGTACGTCTGCCATGGGTGAAGCGTAGGCGCGGGGCTGTGCCGGTGCGGTGGCAGGTGGCCCCGGCAGCCGGTTCACTCGGGACGGGCAGGGCTCAGGTGCCGTACTCTTGCCTTGAGTGGAATAGACTCAACTTTGTGCACGTTGTTCCCGTCAAGGGACGAGCAAGGGACCAGTTCCAGCTGCGAGGAGGAGTAAGCACACGTGGACGCCGAGCTGACCAACAAGAGCCGGGACGCCATCAACGCGGCCACCGACAGGGCCGTGAAGGACGGGCACCCCGATCTCACCCCCGCACACCTGCTCCTCGCGCTGCTGAGCGGCGAGGACAACGAGAACATCACCGACCTGCTCGCCGCCGTCGAGGCCGACCAGGCCGTCGTACGGGGGGAGACCGAGCGGCTGCTCGGGGCCCTGCCCAGCGTCACCGGCTCCACCGTGGCCCCGCCGCAGCCCAACCGTGAGCTGCTGGCCGTCATCCAGGACGCGGCGCAGCGGGCGAAGGAGCTGGGCGACGAGTACCTCTCCACCGAGCACCTGCTGATCGGGATCGCCGCGAAGGGCGGGCGGGCCGGTGAGATCCTCGACGGGCAGGGGGCCGGTGCGAAGAAGCTGCTGGCCGCATTCGAGACGAGCAGGGGAGGGCGTCGCGTGACCACACCCGACCCGGAGGGCCAGTACAAGGCCCTGGAGAAGTTCGGCACCGACTTCACGGCCGCCGCGCGCGAGGGCAAGCTCGACCCGGTCATCGGCCGCGACCAGGA
The DNA here is from genome assembly GCF_033109485.1 of Streptomyces cyaneofuscatus. Taxonomy (NCBI): domain Bacteria; kingdom Bacillati; phylum Actinomycetota; class Actinomycetes; order Kitasatosporales; family Streptomycetaceae; genus Streptomyces; species Streptomyces cyaneofuscatus. The sequence goes on from NZ_CP137002.1 coordinate 4,331,592, forward strand.
GATCCGCCGCGTCGTGCAGGTGCTGTCCCGGCGCACGAAGAACAACCCGGTGCTCATCGGTGAGCCCGGCGTCGGCAAGACCGCCGTCGTCGAGGGGCTCGCCCAGCGCATCGTCAAGGGCGACGTCCCCGAGAGCCTGAAGAACAAGCGGCTGGTCTCGCTGGACCTCGGCGCGATGGTCGCGGGCGCGAAGTACCGCGGCGAGTTCGAGGAGCGCCTCAAGACCGTCCTCTCCGAGATCAAGGAGAGCGACGGCCAGATCATCACCTTCATCGACGAGCTGCACACCGTCGTCGGCGCCGGCGCGGGCGGCGACTCCGCCATGGACGCGGGCAACATGCTCAAGCCGATGCTGGCTCGCGGTGAGCTGCGCATGGTCGGCGCGACCACGCTCGACGAGTACCGCGAGCGCATCGAGAAGGACCCCGCCCTGGAGCGGCGCTTCCAGCAGGTGCTGGTCGCCGAGCCGTCCGTCGAGGACACCATCGCGATCCTCCGCGGTCTAAAGGGCCGTTACGAGGCCCACCACAAGGTCCAGATCGCGGACTCGGCGCTCGTCGCCGCCGCCACCCTCTCCGACCGCTACATCACCTCCCGCTTCCTCCCCGACAAGGCCATCGACCTGGTCGACGAGGCCGCCTCCCGGCTGCGGATGGAGATCGACTCCTCCCCCTTGGAGATCGACGAACTCCAGCGCTCCGTCGACCGGTTGCGCATGGAGGAGCTGGCGCTGAAGAACGAGTCCGACGTCGCCTCCAAGCAGCGCCTGGAGAAGCTGCGCCGCGACCTCGCCGACAAGGAGGAGGAGCTGCGCGGCCTCAACGCCCGCTGGGAGAAGGAGAAGCAGGGCCTCAACCGGGTCGGTGAGCTGAAGGAGCGGCTCGACGAGCTGCGCGGCCAGGCCGAACGCGCCCAGCGCGACGGCGACTTCGACGCCGCCTCCAAGCTGCTGTACGGGGAGATCCCGGGCCTGGAGCGGGAGTTGGAGGAGGCCGCCGAGGCCGAGCAGGAAGCCTCCAAGGACAAGGACACCATGGTCAAGGAGGAGGTCGGGTCGGACGACATCGCGGACGTCGTCGGCGCCTGGACCGGCATCCCGGCCGGGCGGCTGCTGGAGGGCGAGACCCAGAAGCTGCTGCGGATGGAGTCCGAGCTGGGCAAGCGGCTGATCGGGCAGACCGAGGCCGTGCAGGCCGTCTCCGACGCCGTACGCCGGACCAGGGCCGGGATCGCCGATCCCGACCGGCCCACCGGGTCCTTCCTCTTCCTCGGGCCGACCGGCGTCGGCAAGACCGAGCTGGCCAAGGCGCTCGCGGACTTCCTCTTCGACGACGAGCGGGCCATGATCCGCATCGACATGAGCGAGTACGGCGAGAAGCACAGCGTCGCCCGCCTCGTCGGTGCCCCGCCCGGCTACGTCGGCTACGAGGAGGGCGGCCAGCTCACCGAGGCCGTCCGCCGCCGCCCGTACAGCGTCGTCCTCCTGGACGAGGTGGAGAAGGCCCACCCCGAGGTCTTCGACATCCTGCTCCAGGTCCTCGACGACGGCCGGCTCACCGACGGCCAGGGCCGCACGGTCGACTTCCGCAACACCATCCTCATCCTCACCTCCAACCTCGGCAGCCAGTTCCTGATGGACCCGCTGGTCAAGCCCGAGGTCAAGAAGCAGCAGGTGCTGGACGTGGTGCGGGCCTCCTTCAAGCCGGAGTTCATCAACCGGCTGGACGACCTGGTGGTCTTTTCGGCGCTCGACGGCGACGAGCTCGCGCACATCGCGAAGCTCCAGGTCGACCGCCTCGCGGCCCGGCTCGCCGACCGGCGGCTCACCCTCGACGTCACCCCCGAGGCGCTGGCCTGGCTCGCCGAGGAGGGCAACGACCCGGCGTACGGGGCGCGCCCCCTGCGCCGCCTCATCCAGACGGCGATCGGCGACCGGCTCGCCAAGGAGATCCTCTCCGGCGAGATCCGGGACGGCGACACCGTCCGGGTGGACCGGGCCGAGGACGGCCTGATCGTCGGCCCGGCCTCGTAACAGCCGGACACGGGCCTTCACAGAGTGTGCGAACGGACCCGCACGGCCCCCCTCCGCACCCGCCGCGTGTCAGCTTGTGGCGGATAGGGGCCGTGCGGGCTTGCCATGCCCCGCCCGCCATGGGAGAGGATGGCCGCAACCGCACGAAGGGAAATAACGGTGAGCATCGATCCGTCCTCGATTCCTAATTTCGGGGGCCAGCCCGAACCGCAGGCGGCAGGACCGGAGGGCCCCGTCGTCCCTGACCAGGACCTCGTCAAGCAGCTCCTCGACCAGATGGAGCTCAAGTACGTCGTCGACGACGAGGGCGACCTCGCCGCGCCGTGGGAAGAGTTCCGGACGTACTTCATGTTCCGGGGCGAGGACGAGCAGCAGGTCTTCTCGGTCCGCACGTTCTACGACCGCCCCCACGCGCTCGACCAGCGTCCCGTCCTCCTGGACGCCATCGACGACTGGAACCGCCGCACCCTGTGGCCCAAGGTCTACACCCACGCCCACGAGGGCGAGGAGGGCGAGGCGGGCTCCGTCCGGCTGATCGGTGAGGCGCAGATGCTCATCGGCACCGGCGTCAGCCTGGAGCACTTCGTCTCCTCGACGGTCAGCTGGGTGCGCGCCTCGATCGAGTTCGACAAGTGGCTCCTGGAGCGCCTGGGCCTCGCCCCGGCCGAGGAGAAGACCGACGGCGAGGGCACGGAGTCCGCGGGCGCCTAGCCTCCTCCGGTCCACCCACGGCAGCGGCCCGGGCAGGCGGTCACCACGACCGCCTCCCGGGCCGTCTCCGTGTTCAGCCGCCCGGGCCGCTGCCGCGTCGGGGGCGGTTCAGCCGAGCCGCCGCAGCCGCTCCACCGCCTCCTCCAGCACGTCCTCGCGCTTGCAGAAGGTGAACCGGACCTGGCTGCGGCCCGCCTCCGGATCGTCGTAGAAGACCGAGACCGGGACGGCGGCCACCCCGCAGCGCTCCGGGAGCGCCCGGCAGAAGGCGTACGCGTCCTCCTCGCCGAACGGGGAGATGTCGGTGGTGACGAAGTACGTCCCCGCCGGCTCGTAGACCCGGAAGCCCGCGCTCCGCAGCCCCTCCGCCAGCAGATCGCGCTTGCGGTGCATGGACGCGCGGAACTCCGTGAAGAACGCGTCGGGCAGCTGGAGCGCCTCCGCGATCGCGTACTGGAACGGGCCCCCGCTCACGAAGGTGAGGTACTGCTTCGCCGAGCGCACCGCCGTCACCAGGGGCGCGTCGCCCGTCACCCAGCCGATCTTCCAGCCGGTGTACGAGTACGTCTTGCCGGCCGAGGAGATGGAGACCGTCCGCTCGCGCATCCCGGGCAGGGCGGCGATCGGGTGGTGGGAGCCCTCGAACACGAGGTGCTCGTACACCTCGTCGGTGACCACCAGCAGGTCGTGCTCGACCGCCAGGGCCGCGATACCGCTCAGCTCCTCGGGGGTGAGGACCGTGCCGGTCGGGTTGTGCGGCGAGTTGAGGAGCAGGAGGCGGGTGCGCGGGGTGATCTTGGCGCGCAGCTCGTCCAGGTCCGGGCGGAAGGCGGGGGCGCGCAGCGTGAGCGGGACGCGGACGCCGCCCGCCATGGCGATGCACGCGGCGTACGAGTCGTAGTACGGCTCGAACGCGATGACCTCGTCGCCCGGCTCCACCAGCGCCAGCAGCGAGGCGGCGATCGCCTCGGTGGCCCCGGCGGTGACCAGGACCTCGGTGTCGGGGGACCAGGTCAGGCCGTAGAACCGCTTCTGGTGGTCGGCCACGGCGGTACGCAGCTCCGGGATGCCGGGGCCCGGCGGGTACTGGTTGCCGTGCCCGGCGCGCAGCGCCCGGACCGCCGCCTCCCGGATCTCCTCGGGGCCGTCGGTGTCGGGGAAGCCCTGGCCGAGGTTGATCGAGCCGGTCCGCGCGGCCAGCGCGGACATCTCGGCGAAGATCGTCGTGCCGAAGCCGGCGAGGCGGCGGTTGAGCAGCGGTCGTCCCTGTGTCATGGGCGCCATCCTGTGCCCAAGCTCTGGAGTTGCTCAAGTCTGCTTTGGCCCGCCCGCGCCGTGGGGATCCCCCTGTCACGAAGGAACAGAGAAGGAACAGAGCGCAGACAAGGGAAACCGGGAAGCGACGGGGGAACCGCGCTTCGGGGGAGAGAAAGGCGGGTGAGGGGCATGACGGTCTTCATCACGGTGCTGGTCGGTGTGGGGATTCTCTTCGTGCTGATGACGGTCCTGGCGCGGGTGACCAGGGTCAGGAAGGGACCGCACGCGGCGCGTGCCCGGCGGAGGTCCGCCGGGGGCGGTGCGGCGGCGGGCGGCGGTGGCTGGTGGGTGGGCGGCTCCGGTGGCTCGTCCTGCAGCTCCTCCTCCGGCCACTCGTGCGGCGGCGGATCGTCCTGCGGTGGTGGCGGGGGCGGCTGCGGCGGGGGCAGCTGAACTCAACGAGGCCGGGAGGCCGTCACCGTCACCGACAGTGACTCAGGGCCGGGCGCCCGGAGGGGTGAACTCCCTTCGGGCGCCCTGTCGTTGAGCCACGCAGAGGAAAGTGGCTGAACAGTTGAACCGGGCTGCCCCCGGGGGGATGGAAACCACGTCAAGTTGGGTAAAAACGCTGCGAGTGCGGCGTACTTCGTGATTCCCTCGTTGAAGAGAATATTCAGCCCTCGGACCCCAGTTGGACCAGATCGGGCGCTCCCCTCCTCCCACGCGCATGCCCAGGGGCGCCCGCTGTCCATGTGTCCATGTGTGTTTGCGGAGCCGACCCATGCTCACCACCCTCCAGACGGCCTATTCCGATACCCGCGCCGCCGACCTGGCCTGGACCCTGGGCCGGGAGCCGCTCCCCGCCCTCGCCGTCCTCGACCTCCAGCTCGGCGGTGCCGAACTCCAGTTGAGGCTCCTCGGCGCCTCCCATCAGGTCCTCCTCCAGGAGGACCGCGGGGTCTGCTCCGAGACCGTTGCCTGTATGCCGGGCAGCAGCACCCCGCTCCCTCTCGGTGTCGCCAAGCGGCTCGGCGACTGGGAGTACGAATTCGCCGCCCGCGTCGAGACCCTGACGCAGGGCCAGTTCGCCGGGCGGGCGCAGGAGCTGCTCGCGCTCGTGAGCGACCACCCGCACGGCCTGGCGGGCACCTTCCCCGGCAGCCCGTACGCCTTCACGGCGATGCTCGCCCAGCGCATCGAGGGCCAGGTGCGGTGGCGCACCTGGCACGCGTACCCGCAGGAAGGGCAGTTGGTGGTCACCCGGACCCGGGTGGGGGTGCGCATTCCGGCGCCCGCGGTCTGATTCCCGCTGTCCGCGCGACAGGGGGTACGGCCGGGGGGCGGGTTCCCCGGCCGTTCCCCCTGCCGCTCCACTTGCACCCTTGTGGGTGACAAGCGGCGACCGGGCAGTGACGTAGCGTTCGCAGCATGATCGACCAGCAGGTGTCGCTGCGAGGGGGCGCGGCGCGGCTTCCCGTACGGCCGAGGACCGGCCGGTTCCTCGTGCTGGCCGCCGTCTTCGTCTGCGCGGCCTGCGGTCTCGTCTACGAGCTGGAACTGGTCGCGCTCGCCTCCTACTTGATCGGTGACTCGGTCACCCAGGCCTCCGTCGTGCTCTCCGTGATGGTCTTCGCGATGGGCGTCGGCTCCCTCCTCGCGAAACGTTTACGCTGCCACGCCGCCGTCGGGTTCGGGCTGATCGAAGCGGCCCTCGCGCTGATCGGCGGCTCCTCGGCGCTCGTGCTGTACGCCTCGTTCGCCTGGCTCGGTGAGTCGCAGTACGCGCTGGTCGGGTTCTCGCTGGCGATCGGGGTGCTGATCGGGGCGGAGATTCCGCTGCTGATGACGCTGATCCAGCGCGTCGACCGGCAGGACGCGGGCGGGGCGGTGGCCGACCTCTTCGCCGCCGACTACGTGGGAGCGCTCGTCGGCGGGCTGGCCTTTCCCTTCCTGCTGCTGCCGATGCTGGGGCAGCTCACCGGGGCGCTCCTGACGGGCGCGGTCAACGCGGTGGCGGGCGGGGCGCTGGTCCTGTGGGTGTTCCGGCGCGACCTCACCCCCGGCTCCCGCCGGCTTCTCGTCGTGGTCAACGTCTCGGTGATCGCCGTCCTCGCCACCGCCACGTTCCTGGTCGACGACTTCGAGCAGGCGGCGCGGCGGGCGGTCTACGGGGACCAGGTGCGGGTCGCCGTGCAGACCGGGGTGCAGGAGGTCGTCCTCACCGGGACCGACCGCGACTCCCTCGGCCTCTACCTGGACGGCCGGCTCCGGGTCAGCGCCCGCGACGAGCACCGCTACCACGAGGCGCTGGTCCACCCCGCGATGAACGGGCCCCGCGCCCGGGTCCTCATCCTGGGCGGCGGCGACGGGCTCGCCGCCCGCGAGGTCCTCCGCTACGGGGACGTCCGCTCGGTCACCCTCGTCGAGATCGACCCCGCCGTCACCCGCCTGGCCCGCACCGACCCCGCCCTCTCCGAGCTCAACGGCCACGCCTACCGCGACCCGCGCCTCACCGCCGTCGGCGCGGACGCCTTCACCTGGCTGCGGGCCGACCACCACCGCTACGACGTGGTCGTCTCCGACCTGCCGGACCCGGGTATCACGGCCAGTACGAAGCTGTACTCCGCCGAGTTCTACGGGCTGATCGCCGAGGCCCTGGCCCCCCGTGGCCGCCTCGTGGTGCACGCCGGCCCGCCGGAGGCCCGGCCCCGGACCTTCTGGACGGTGGAGGCCTCGGTACGGGCCGGAGGCCTCGCGACCCGCCCGTACCGCATCCCGGGCCGCCCCTCCGGTCACCCTTCCGGCTTCACCGCCAGCCCCGACCGGCTCGGCGCCGGGGGCCGGCCCCCCGAGGACTGGGGCTTCGTCCTGGCGGCGGCCGGGCCGGTGGGGGAGCCGGGGCTGGGCGCCGGAGCACCCGTACCGCGCTCGCTGGGGGAGGCGGAGCTACGGGAGGGGGCCAGGGCGGCCGACGGACTGCGGCTGCCGGGGCAGGTGCCGTCCACGCTGATCCACCCGCGCTACTGGGAGGAGACGTGAGAGGGGGTGTGAGGGGACGTGAGGGGGGCGTGAGGGTGGGGGCTCGCATGCCGGTCGGGCGGGTGGAAGCCCTGACGTGCGGGCCGGGGGCGATTAGGCTCGGTCGGTATGGAGCATCAGGTGTTCGTTCCGGTCCCGGTCCCGGCCCTGCGGCGCACCCTGGGCGACCCCGCCCGGGTCGCCCGCTGTGTCCCGGGGATCCAGCAGGACGCCGACGCGTCGGCCTCGCCGCTGGCGGGCCGGCTGAAGTTCCGGGCGGGCGGCCACACCATCACGTACCGGGGCGAGCTGAAGCTCTCCTCCCCGGGCCCCGACGGCGACCGCTTCTCGGTCACCGGGGAGGGCGTGGAGGCCCGGGGGGCCGGTGCGGTGAAGCTGGCCCTGACCATCGGCCTCACGGAGACGGACGGCGGGACGACCCTCGCGTACAGCGGTACGGCGAGCGGCGACGGCCGGCTGGCCGAGCTGGAGGAGGGCGCCGCGCTCGCGGCGGCCCAGCGGCTCCTGGACCGCTTCACCCAGCAGCTGGTGACGGAGACGCTGGCCGCGCACGGGGAGGACGGTGCGGAGGACGTGTCGGCCGAGGGGCTTGAGGGGGACGTCGAGGCGGAGAGCGCACAGGCTTCCGCCGGTACGGAAGGCGACGTCGACGCCGGTACGGAAGGCGGTGCTGACGCCGACGCCGGTGCCGCCGATGAGCTTGTCGAGCCCGCCTCCGTGTTCGACTCGCCCGTTCCCCCGCCCGCCCTCGACCCGGTCGCCGGAGTGGAGTTCACCGTCCCCGACGAGCCGCCCGCCGAGGCCGCGCACGCCCGCCGCACCATGATCGGCCGCAGCGCGGAGGAGGTCGACCACGCGCCCCCGCGCGGCCGGTACGCCCCCGTGCCCTCGCCGGACGCGGGCGGGGCGAGCACCACCCTGCGCTGGGTCGCCCCGGCGGCCGCCCTCGCGCTGGCCTCCGCCGTGGTGCTGAGCCGGGCGTTGCGGCGCCGTAGGTAGCGGCCGGAGGCCGTAGGCAGGGCGGCCGGATCCGGCCCGACCGGCAGGACACCCACCCGGCCCGCCAGTAGGGTCGTCGGGTGAGCAGCAGCGAAGAGAGCACCCGTAGCGAAGAGAGCGTCAGGCTGAGTGCCGGCGACGCCGAGTTGACCGTCGACCCCTTCCACGGCTGCCGGATCAGCAGCCTCCGGATCGGCTCCACCGAACTGCTGCGCCAGGGCGAGCGGTACGGCTGCTTCCCGATGGTGCCCTGGTGCGGCCGTACCGGGTACGGGCAGTTCCGCAACGGCGACGCCCCCCACCAACTGCCCCTGAACTCCCCGCCGCACGCCATCCACGGCACCGGCCGGGACACCGCCTGGCGGACCGCCCACGTGGACAAGGCGCAGGCCGCCTTCTACTACGACCTCGCCGAGCCCTGGCCGTACGAGGGCCGGGTGACCCAGACCTTCGAGCTGACCGAGGACGGGCTGACGCTCGGCCTCGCCGTCGAGACGTACGGCACCTCCTTTCCCGCCCAGGCGGGCTGGCACCCCTGGTTCCACCGCAACCTCGGGGGCCGGGACGCCGAGCTCTCCTTCGACGCGGCCTGGCAGGAGGAACGCGGCGAGGACCACCTGCCGACCGGCCGCCGCATCGACCCCGTACCGGGTCCGTGGGACGACTGCTTCGGGATGCCCGACGGCGTGGACGTGAAGCTCACCTGGCCGGAGCAGCTGGAGCTGACGGTGAAGAGCCGCAGCGAGTGGGTCGTGGTCTACGACGAGCAGGACGAGGCGGTCTGTGTGGAGCCGCAGTCCGGGCCGCCGAACGGGCTCAACACCGTGCCCCGGCTGGTCACCCCGATCGATCCCCTGGAGATCACGACGACCTGGAGCTGGACGCGGCTCTGAGGCGGGGCGTGCTCCGGGGGTTTCGGGCTGCGCTTACCCTCGTGTCCATGACTGACGTACGCGCTGACCTGCTCCAGCAGATCAAGGACAAGGCCGTGGTGCACGGCAAGGTGACCCTCTCCTCGGGTCTGGAAGCCGACTGGTACATCGACCTGCGCCGGATCACGCTGGACGGCAAGGCCGCGCCGCTGGTCGGCCAGGCCATGCTCGACGCCACCGCCGAGCTGGACTACGACTGCGTCGGCGGGCTGACGCTCGGCGCCGACCCGGTCGCCACGTCGATGCTGCACGCCTCCGCCGCGCGCGGGAAGAGCCTGGACGCGTTCGTCGTCCGCAAGGCGCAGAAGGCGCACGGGATGCAGCGCCGGATCGAGGGCACCGACGTGAAGGGCCGCCGCTGCCTGGTCGTCGAGGACACCTCCACCACCGGCGGTTCGCCGCTGACCGCCGTCGAGGCCGTACGGGAGGCGGGCGGCGAGGTCGTCGCCGTCGCCGTGATCGTCGAGCGCGGTGCCGCTCCGGCCATCGCCGAGGCCGGTCTCCCGTACGTACAGGTCTACTCGGTGGCCGACCTCGGTCTCGCCTGAGCCATTTCGGACCTCACGGGCCGTTTCAGGTGAAACAGGGTCCGCCGGGTGGAGCCCGACGAGGAGTCTGGGAAGATGGGGGCGACGATGACGTCGCCCCCAGGTCAGGGACTCATAGCCTGCACACCCGCACATCCCAAGGAGCGGTCAGATGCCCATCGCAACCCCCGAGGCTTACGCCGAGATGCTCGACCGGGCAAAGGCGGGCAAGTTCGCCTACCCGGCCATCAATGTCACCTCGACGCAGACCCTGCACGCGGCTCTGCGCGGCTTCGCGGAGGCCGAGAGCGACGGCATCGTCCAGATCTCCACGGGCGGTGCGGAGTTCCTGGGCGGCCAGTACAACAAGGACATGGTCACGGGCGCGGTCGCCCTGGCCGAGTTCGCGCACATCGTCGCCGCCAAGTACGACGTCACCGTCGCGCTGCACACGGACCACTGCCCCAAGGACAAGCTGGACGGTTACGTACGTCCGCTGCTCGCCGTCTCCGCCGAGCGCGTCGCCAAGGGTCTGAACCCGCTGTTCCAGTCCCACATGTGGGATGGCTCGGCCGAGACCCTCGCCGACAACCTGGCCATCGGCCAGGAGCTGCTGGCCCAGGCCGCCGCCGCCAAGATCATCCTTGAGGTCGAGATCACCCCGACCGGCGGTGAGGAGGACGGCGTCACGCACGAGATCAACGACGAGCTGTACACGACCGTCGACGACGCGCTGCGCACCGCCGAGGCGCTCGGCCTCGGTGAGAAGGGCCGCTACCTGCTGGCCGCCTCCTTCGGCAACGTCCACGGCGTCTACAAGCCGGGCAACGTCGTGCTCCGCCCCGAGCTGCTGAAGGACCTCCAGTCGGGCGTCTCCGAGAAGTACGGCAAGCCGGCCGGCAGCCAGCCGTTCGACTTCGTCTTCCACGGCGGCTCGGGCTCCACCGCCGAGGAGATCGCCACCGCGCTGGAGAACGGCGTCGTGAAGATGAACCTCGACACCGACACCCAGTACGCCTTCACCCGCCCGGTCGCGGACCACATGTTCCGCAACTACGACGGTGTCCTGAAGGTCGACGGCGAGGTCGGCAACAAGAAGACCTACGACCCCCGCACCTGGGGCAAGGCCGCCGAGGCGGGCATGGCCGTGCGCGTCACCGAGGCGTGCGCGAACCTGCGCTCCACGGGTACGAAGCTGAAGTAAGCAGTAGCAGTACACGAGTACGGATGTACGGCGTCGGGCCCGGTCCTCCTTCCAGGGGGCCGGGCCCGTCGCCGTGCCGAGAGAAGCCGAGAGAAGGAGGGCCCGCCGTGGCCGCGCTGTACGACTTCGACACCGCCATCGACCGCCGGGGCACCTGGTGCATCCAGTGGGACGGGGTCGCGGACCGGTTCGGGGTCGACGGGCTGCTCCCGTTCACCATCTCCGACATGGACTTCGCCACCGCCCCCGAGGTGCTCGCCGCGCTGCGGGACCGGCTGGACCACGGCGTCTTCGGCTACACCACCTGGCAGCAGGACGACTTCCGCTCGGCTGTCGCGCACTGGTACGCCACCCGGTACGGCACCGAGATCGACACCGGGCAGCTCGTGTACGGCCCGTCCGTGCTCAACCAGCTCTCCCAGCTCCTCCAGATGTGGACGGGGGAGGGGGACGGGGTCGTCGTCCACACCCCCACATACGACGGTTTCCGCAAGGCCATCACCGGGCTCGGGCGGGAGCTGCGCGGGGTGCCGGTGGGGGACGAGGAGGCGTTGGTACGGGAGCTGGCGCGGCCGGACGCGAAGGTGCTGGTGCTGTGCTCGCCGCACAATCCGACGGGCCGGGTGTGGACGGCCGACGAGCTGACCCGGATGGCGGAGCTGGCGGAACGGTACGGGGTGGCGGTCGTCAGCGACGAGATCCATGCGGACTTCGTGCACGAGGGGTACGTCCATGTGCCGTGGACGCGGGTGGCGGGGGCCGGGGGCGGGGGCGGGGGCGGTCGCTGGGCGCTCATCACCTCCGGGTCCAAGGCCTTCAACTTTCCGGCGCTGACCGGTTCGTACGGGCTGATCGGGGATCCGGCGGACCGGGCGGAGTTCCTGCGCCGGATGGAGACGGCGGAGGGGCTCGCCTCCCCGGCGGTGCTGTCGCTGACCGCGCACATCGCGGCGTACCGGGAGGGCGGGCCGTGGCTGGACGCGGTGCGGGCGTATGTGGCGGGGAACCTGGGGCACGTCGCGGAGCGGCTCTCCGCCGGCCTGCCCGAGCTGGGGTGGGAGCCGCCGCAGGCCGGGTACCTGGCGTGGATCGACCTGCGGGCGGCGGGGGTGGACGACGCGGAGTTGCAGCGGGTGCTGGTGGAGCGGGAGCGGGTGGCGATCATGGGCGGGGCGGTCTACGGGGCGCCGGGGTTCGTGCGGCTGAACGTGGGGTGCCCTCGGGCGAAGGTGGAGCGGGGGGTGGAGGCGCTGATCCGGGCGGTGAAGGCGGTCAGATCCAGCCCTTCCGGTGTTTGAGGAGCGGGGGTACGCGGGCAGCGCCCCCGTGACGCGAGCGCGGAGTGCGCGGAGGGGCACCACGGGGCAAGCTGGCCCCATGGCTGCTGCCTCCGCCCCCGGGGAGATCCGGGTCGCCTCCCCCGTCGGGCGCTGGGTCGTGCTGACCACCGTGCTCGGGTCCGGCATGGCGATGCTCGACTCCACCGTCATCAACGTGGCCCTGCCCCGCATCGGCGCCGACCTCGACACCGATCTGGCCGCGCTCCAGTGGACCGTCAACGCGTACATGCTCACGCTCGCCGGGCTGATCCTGCTCGGCGGGGCGCTCGGGGACCGGTACGGGCGGCGGCGGGTGTTCGTCGTGGGGATCGTGTGGTTCGCGCTGGCCTCGCTGCTCTGCGGGATCGCGCCGAACGCGGGCGTTCTCATCGCCGCGCGGGCCCTGCAAGGCGTCGGCGGCGCGCTGCTCACGCCGGGGTCCCTCGCGCTCATCCAGGCCAGCTTCCACCCCGACGACCGGGCGCGGGCCGTGGGGCTCTGGTCCGGGTTCGGCGGGGTCGGGGCGGCCGTGGGGCCGTTCGTGGGCGGGTGGCTCGTGGACGGGCCCGGGTGGCGGTGGGTGTTCCTGATCAACCTGCCGCTCGCCGCGATCTGCGTGCCCGTCGCCCTCCGCCACGTACCGGAGTCGCGGGATCCGGCGGCGCACGGCCGGTTCGACGTGCTGGGGGCCGCGCTCGGGGCGTTCGCGCTGGCCGGGGTGACGTACGCGCTGATCGAGGCGCCGGAGCAGGGGGCCTCGCCGCTGGTGATCGGGGCGGCGCTCGGCGGGGTGCTGCTCGGGGTGGCGTTCGTGCTGGTGGAGCAGCGGCGGGCGGATCCGATGCTGCCGCCGTCGATCTTCCGCTCGCGCCTCTTCACCTCGGTCAACCTGGTGACGTTCTGCGTCTACGCGGCGCTCGGCGGCTTCTTCTTCCTCTCCGCGATCCAGCTCCAGGTGGTCGCCGGGTACTCGGCGCTGGGGGCGGGTACCGCGCTGCTGCCCACCACCGTCCTGATGCTGCTGTTCTCGGCCTGGTCGGGGGAGCTGGGGCGGCGGATCGGGCCGCGTATCCCACTCACGGTGGGGCCGCTGCTGGCCGCCGCCGGGATGCTCCTGATGCTGCGGGTGGGCCGGGGCAGCGCGTCCTTCGGCGGGTACGTGAGTGAGGTGCTGCCCGCCGTCACGGTGCTGGGCGCCGGGCTCGTCGTGGTCGTGGCCCCGCTCACCGCGACGGTCCTGGCCGCCGTGGACACCGGGCGGGCCGGGCTGGCCAGCGGGATCAACAACGCGGCCGCCCGGGCCGCCGGCCTGATCGCGGTGGCCGCGCTGCCGCTGCTCGCCGGGATGGGCCCGGAGGCGTACCGGGACGCGGGCGAGTTCGCGGCGACCTTCCGGCGGGCGATGCCGATGTGCGCCGGGCTGCTGGTGCTGGGCGCGGTCATCGCCTGCTGGACCGTGCGCACCCCGCCGGTCGCCGCCGCCGAGCGGAAACGGGCGGAGGAGCGGCCCGAGTGCACCGTCCACTGCGGGATCGTGGCCCCGCCGCTGGAGCCCGAGCGGGCGCGGGAAGCGGGGCGGTGAGGTGTCATCCCGGGCACCCCGGGCGTGGACGGTGGGCCCGCCGCCTGAACGCGCCCCGTGAGGTGTCACCCGCGTCCCGGTCCAGGCACACTTGATCCATGTCCATCCACGAGAACCTTCTCGGGGGCCCCGCCCCGACCCATCTGCCCGACGACCCCGAGCCGCGCGAGCTGCTCGCCGCCGGTACCCCGCCCGCCGAGGTCGCCGCGAAGTACCCCACCTCCTCGCTCGCCTGGGCGCAGCTCGCCGACGAGGCGTTCGAGGGCGGCCGGGTCGTCGAGTCGTACGCGTACGCCCGTACCGGCTACCACCGCGGCCTCGACTCCCTGCGCCGGGCCGGCTGGAAGGGCCACGGGCCCGTCCCGTTCGAGCACGAGCCGAACCGCGGCTTCCTGCGCGCCCTGCACGCCCTGGCGCGGGCCGCCGGGGCCATCGGGGAGACCGAGGAGCACGAGCGCTGCTCGACCTTCCTGCGCGACTCCTCGCCGACCGCCGCCGACATCCTGAGCTGACCTTCCCGGCCCTCCCCGCCCAAGCACATCGGGCGGGGAGCGGCTTAGTATGCGAGCAGGGGACCGGAGCTCCATCACCTCACGGAAGGGGCGGACCGCTACCCGGAAGCTCGTGTCGAGGAGACAGCGATGTCGACCAATCACCCCGACCCCGAAGCCACCGGTGCGGACACCCCGTACCTGGACTTCGCGGGAACGACTCCGTACGAGGACTATGTCCAGGCGGATGTCCTGACCCACCTCCAGCACCTCCGCTCGGACGACCCCGGCGAGATGGTCTTCCTGGTCACCACCCAGGTCATGGAGCTGTGGTTCACGGTCATCGTCCATGAGTGGGAGACCGCCACCCGCGCCCTGCGCGAGGACCGCATACCGGTCGCCCGCGACGCCCTGAAGCGTTCGCTGCGCGAGCTGGAGGCGCTCAACGAGTCCTGGCGGCCGCTCGCGGGACTCACCCCGGCCCAGTTCAACTCCTACCGGGGCTCGCTCGGCGAGGGCTCCGGGTTCCAGTCGGCGATGTACCGGCGGATGGAGTTCCTGCTCGGCGACAAGTCCGCCTCCATGCTGGTGCCGCACCGGGGCGCACCCCGGGTGTACGCCGAGCTGGAGAAGGCGCTCGGCGAGCCCAGCCTGTACGACGAGACGCTGGCCCTGCTGGCCCGCCGCGGGTACGCGATCCCCGAGGCCGTCACCACCCGCGACCTGACCCAGCGGTACGAGCCGTCGCCCGAGGTCGAGGCCGTGTGGGCGGAGATCTACTCCGCCGCCGACCAGAACGACGAACTGGTCCGCCTCGGTGAGCTGCTCACCGACGTCGGCGAGCTCGTCTGGCGATGGCGCAACGACCACCTCGTCGCCACCCGCCGCGCGATGGGCTCCAAGACCGGCACCGGCGGCTCCGCCGGGGTGGCCTGGCTGGAGAAGCGCGCCACGAAGAACGTGTTCCCGGAGCTGTGGACGGCGCGCAGCCATGTCTGAGACCACGTACACGGAGCTGCGCGAGCGCGCCGCCGCCCTCGACGCCGTCGACCCGCTCGCCCCGCAGCGCAAGCTCTTCGCACTCGACGAGGGTGTCTACCTCGACGGCAACTCGCTCGGCGCCCTGCCCGTCCATGTCCCCGCCCGCGTCCAGGACGTCCTCACCCGCCAGTGGGGCGAGCTGCGCATCCGGTCCTGGGGCGAGAGCGGCTGGTGGACCGCGCCCGAGCGGATCGGTGACCGGATCGCCCCGCTCGTCGGGGCCGCCGCCGGACAGATCGTCGTCGGTGACTCGACCAGCGTGAACGTCTTCAAGGCCGTCGTCGCGGCCACCCGCCTCGCGGCTCTCGCGGGCGGGGGACGCGACGAGATCCTGGTTGACGCCACGACGTTTCCCACGGACGGGTACATCGCCGCCTCCGCCGCCCGGCTCACCGGCCACCGGATCGTGCCGGTCGACCCCGCCGACGTACCGTCCGCGCTCGGGGACCGTACGGCAGCCGTCCTCCTCAACCAGGTGGACTTCCGCACGGGGAGGCTGCACGACCTGCCCGCCCTGACCGCCGCCGTCCACGCGGTCGGCGCGATCGCCGTCTGGGACCTCTGCCACAGCGCGGGCGCCCTGCCGGTCGGTCTGGACGAGCACGGGGTGGACCTGGCGGTCGGCTGCACCTACAAGTACCTGAACGGCGGCCCCGGTTCGCCCGCGTACCTGTATGTCGCCGAGCGCCACCAGGCCGCCTTCGACTCCCCGCTGCCGGGGTGGAACTCGCACGCCGACCCGTTCGGCATGACCCCCGACTACGCCCCGGCGGACGGCTCCGTACGGGGCCGGGTCGGCACGCCCGACATCGTCTCCATGCTCACGCTGGAAGCGGCGCTGGACGTGTGGGACGGGGTCTCCGTGGACGCCGTCCGGGCCAAGTCCCTCGCCTTGACGGACTTCTTCCTGGAGTGCGTCGCGGCGTACGTACCGCAGGGCCGGGTCGTCTCCGTCACCCCGGTCGCGCACGCCGAACGCGGCAGCCAGGTCGCCCTGCGCTGCGCCGAGGCCGAGCCCGTGATGCGCCGGCTCATCGAGCGGGGCGTCGTGGGCGACCTGCGGCGGCCAGACGTGCTGCGGTTCGGATTCACCCCGCTGTACGTGGGGTTCGCCGACGCGGAACGGGCGGCGCGGGTCCTGGCCGAGGTGCTGGAGGAGATCCCGGCGGTCTGATGGGCCGTCAATGTCTGTACGGCCGCGCGGGGGCGGTGTCGATCACTGGTACCGTCCCCGCAGGTCAACCCAGTTGGGCACCTGGCACAGGCACAGGCCCCCGGCACAGGACACAGGCATAGGACGGTTGAGCAGCATGTCGGATTCCCCGGGCTTCCCGGACTCTGTCGCGCGTGATCGGGACGACGCCGAGAGCGCGTCGGCGTTCGCTCATCCCGCCGTCGCCCCCGACCGGACCGCCGCCTACGGTGACCACCCCGACCAGGTCATCGACTTCTACGCCCCGCGCGACGGCCGCACCGCCGCCCCCCTCGTCGTCCTGCTGCACGGCGGCGCCTGGCGGGCCCCCTACGACCGGGCGCACGTCTCCCCGCTCGCGGACTTCCTGGCCCGGCGGGGGTTCGCCGTGGCGAGCGTGGAGTACCGGCGCGGCGGTGAGGAGGGCCACGGGCAGGAGCCCGGTGCCGACCCCGTGGCGGGGCGCTGGCCGGAAACCCTCGACGATGTGGCCGCCGCCCTCGACGCCGTACCGGCGCTGGCCGCACGGGAGCTGCCGGAGGCCGACGTCCGCCGCATCGTGGTCACCGGGCACTCCGCGGGCGGTCACCTCGCGCTCTGGGCGGCCGCACGCCATGTGCTGCCCGAGGGGTCGCCGTGGCACCTGCCCGCCCCGCCGCCGCTGCGCGGGGTCGTCGCGCTGGCCCCGATCGCGGACTTCGCCACGGCGGTGGAGCTGGGGGTGTGCGGCGGTGCGGTCACCCAACTCCTGGGGGACGGCGGGGAGTCGGCGGACCGTACGGCCCAGGCCGACCCCACCGCCCTGCTGCCCACCGGGATCGCCACCGCGATCGTGCACGGTGAGGAGGACATCGTCGTCCCGCTGGCCGTCTCGGAGGCGTACGTCGACGCGGCGGCGAAGTCCGGCGAGATGGTCGGGCTCACCCTGCTCGGGGACGTCGGGCACTTCCCGCTGATCGACCCGGCCGCCGACGCCTGCGCGATCGTGGCGGAGGAGATCACGCAG
Source organism: Streptomyces cyaneofuscatus (assembly GCF_033109485.1). Taxonomy (NCBI): domain Bacteria; kingdom Bacillati; phylum Actinomycetota; class Actinomycetes; order Kitasatosporales; family Streptomycetaceae; genus Streptomyces; species Streptomyces cyaneofuscatus. The sequence goes on from NZ_CP137002.1 coordinate 4,348,924, forward strand.
CTGGCGTGGTGAGGTTCCCGGTACGTCGTCTCATCGCGCATTCGTCGCGGACAGAAGCTGACCGCAAGGGTTCCTAAGTTGGTTGTTGTCGAACCGAACGGTCGAACCGGACGGTCGGACCCAACTAAGGAGACCCGCAATGACGATCCTGGTGACCGGAGCCACGGGAACGGTCGGCCGTCGAGTGGTCGAGCAGCTGCTGGAGCGCGGCGAGCACGTCCGGGCCGTGACGCGCGACCCGGCGCGCGCGGAGTTCCCCGCGGGCGTCGACGTCGTCCGCGGTGACCTCGCCGACCCGGCGTCGCTGGAGAGCGCGCTGGAGGGCGTGACCGGGCTGCACCTGATCACCTTCGACGGCGGCCTCTTCGCCCCGCTGACGACCGGCGAGGAGCTCATGGAGCGGGCCCGCGCGGCGGGGGTGCGCCGGGTGACCGTGCTCAACGGCGGCGGGGACACCCCGATGGAGACCGCGGTACGGGAGAGCGGGCTGGCGTGGACGGTCGTCATGCCGGTCGAGTTCATGGCGAACGCCTTGGAGTGGGCGCCCGACATCAAGGCCGAGGGCGTCGTCCGCGAGCCCTTCGTCGACCGGCTCAGCGCGATGGTCCACGAGTCCGATATCGGTTCGGTCGCGGCGACGGCGCTCACCGAGGACGGCCACGGCGGCCAGGTGTACCTGGTCACCGGACCGCAGGCGCTGACCGTCGGCGACAAGGTGGCGGCCATCGCGGCGGCGCGGGGGCAGGAGATCGAGCTGGTGGAGCTCACCGAGGAGGAGGCGCTCACCGGCTGGCGGGCCAAGGGGATGCCCGAGGACGTCATCGGGTTCCTGATCGAGGTCTACCGGGACACCCCGCCGGAGGGGAAGACGGTGATCGACACCGTCGAGAAGGTCACCGGGCGGCCGGCGCGGACGTTCGCGCAGTGGGCCGGGGAGAACGCGGAATTCTTCCGTCCGTAGGGGCCGGGGAGGGGGCTCCAGGAGAGGCCTGGGAGCGTGCCGGGGCGGCGTCGGGGGGCGCCGCCCCGGGGCGTGAGTAGGGCGCGTAGTCCTTGAGAGGGATGCCCCGGAATCACCATCGATAGGGACGACCCGTACTCCGCGGCCGCCTACCGTGGAAACGTGACCGAGACCCAGACGAAGACCAGTAGCCCGGAGATCCGGGCCGCCGCCGGCGCGATGGACGGCCTGCGGGAAGACCTCATCCGCCCCGTGTTCGCCTACCGCCCGCTGCCGCCCCTCTCGCCCGAGGGGCGGTTCATACGCCGGCTGCCCGACGGGCTGAAGCGGGCCGTCGTCTGGACCCCGCACGCGCTGGTGCTGTTCGCCGCCTTCATCGTGATGATGGCCGGGTTCGCCAACTGGCACTTCCGCCTCTTCATGGGGCTGGTGCCCGCGATAGCCGTCGCGATGACCCTGGTCAGGCCGATCGCCGCGTTCTGGGCCTCCTGGATCGCCACCCTCTTCTGCGCGCTGCTGGGGAGCGAGGGGCTGTGGGGGCCCAGCGCCTTCATGGCGCAGGCGGTGGTCATGGTGGTCGTGGCGGCCCGGACCCGGCCCCGTACGGCGCTCTGGATGTGGCTGCTGACGCTGCTGTTCGGGGTGGTGCTGGAGGGCGGGGACCCGTCCATCACCGCGCCCATGGCCGTCCTGACCGCCTTCGCCCTGCTCGTCGTCACCGTCTTCCAGGTCCGGCGCGCCGCCGAGCGGGAGGTCCGGGACGCCGAGCGCGAGATCACCGTGCAGCGCACCGTCACCGCCGTCGAGCGCGACCGGCGCACGCTGCTGGAGGAGCGCACCACCATCGCCCGTGAGCTGCACGACGTGGTCGCCCACCACATGTCGGTCGTCGCGATCCAGGCGGAGGCCGCCCCCTACCGGGTGGAGAACCCGCCGCCCGAGCTGGAGCAGGCCTTCGTCACCATCCGGGAGAACGCGGTGGCGGCCCTCACCGAACTGCGCCGCGTCCTCGGAGTCGTCCGCGCCGAGGACTACGAGGCCCCGGACGCCCCGCAGCCCACGCTCGCCGTCCTCGACGGGCTCCTGGACAACGTCCGCGAGACGGGTCTGGAGACGGAGAAGGTGATCACGGGGGCCGTCCGCGAGCTGCCCCAGGGCGTCGAGCTGTCGGCGTACCGGATCATCCAGGAGGCCCTCAGCAACACCCTGCGGCACGCACCGGGCGCCACCGCCCGGGTCGAGATCGCGTACGTGCTCGGCGGGATCGGGCTGCGGATCGTCAACGGGCCCCCGAGGGGTCTGGTCAAGCCGTCGCCGGGGGCCGGGCACGGGATCACCGGGATGCGGGAGCGGGTGGCGATGCTGAACGGCGCGATGACGGCCGCTGTGGCGGAGGACGGCGGGTACGAGGTCGCGGTGTTCCTGCCCGTGCCGCCGGCGGAGAACGAGCCGGACGACCGGGACGGCCGGGGCGATCGGGACGGCCGGGGCGATCGGGGCGACCGGGGTGCCGTGGCGGAGACGCTCGTCATCGAACGGGACGGCGGCGCATGAGCGGCACCGGCACCACCGCGGGGGCGGGCACCGACATCCGCGTCCTGATCGTCGACGACCAGATGATGGTCCGCGAGGGCTTCTCCGTCCTGCTCAACGCGATGCCCGGGATCACCGTCGTGGGGGAGGCGGTGGACGGCCGGCAGGCCGTCGCCCAGGTCTCCGTCCTGCGCCCGGACGTGGTCCTGATGGACATCCGGATGCCCGAGATGAACGGCATCGAGGCGACCCGCGAGATCGTCGCGCAGGACGCGGACGCCAAGGTGCTGGTCCTGACGACGTTCGACCTGGACGAGTACGTGTACCAGGCGCTGCGGGCCGGGGCCTCGGGCTTCCTCCTCAAGGACGCCTCGGCCCGGCAGCTCGCGGACGGCGTACGGGTGGTGGCCTCGGGCGAGGCGCTGCTCGCGCCGACCGTCACCCGGCGGCTGATCACCGAGTTCTCCAAGCTCGCGGAGACCCCGCGGCCGCCCGCCCTCGCCCGGATCGGGGACCTCACGGAGCGGGAGACGGAGGTGCTCGTCCTGATCGCGCAGGGGCTCTCCAACGCGGAGATCGCCTCGCATCTGATCGTCGCGGAGTCCACGATCAAGACGCATGTGAGCCGGATCCTGGTGAAGCTGGGGCTGCGCGACCGGACGCAGGCGGCGGTGTTCGCGTACGAGGCGAGGCTGGTCACGCCGGGGTGACCCCGGCCTTCACCGGCCCCCTTGCGGTGGTGGCGGACGCGGGTAGCGTCGGGACATGCACGTGTCCTTCGATCCCTGGTCGCCCGCGTTCGTCGCCGATCCCTACCCCGCCTACGCCGCCCTGCGGGCCGCCGGCCGGGTGCACTGGTTCGAGCCGACCGGGCAGTGGCTGATCCCGCACCACTCCGACGTATCGGCCCTGCTGCGCGACCGGCGGCTGGGCCGTACGTATCTGCACCGCTTCACCCACGAGGAGTTCGGCCGCACGCCGCCGCCCGCCGCGCACGAGCCGTTCACCACGCTCAACGGGCAGGGGCTGCTGGACCTGGAGGCGCCCGACCACCCCCGGATCCGGCGGCTCGTCTCCAAGGCGTTCACCCCGCGTACGGTCGAGAACCTCGCCCCGACCGTACGGCGGCTGGCGGCCGGGCTGGTCGACGCGTTCGTGGCCAAGGGCGGCGGGGACCTGCTGGCGGAGGTCGCCGAACCGCTGCCGGTCGCCGTGATCGCGGAGATGCTGGGCGTGCCGGAGGAGGACCGGGGGCCGCTGCGGCCCTGGTCGGCGGCGATCTGCGGGATGTACGAGCTGAACCCGTCGGAGGAGACGGCGAAGGCGGCGGTCCGGGCGTCGGAGGAGTTCTCAGCGTATCTGCGCGGGCTGATCGCCGAGCGGCGCACCGCCCCCGGCGACGACCTGATCTCGGCGCTCATCGCCGCCCACGACGACGGGGAGCGGCTGACCGAGCAGGAGATGGTCTCCACGTGTGTGCTGCTGCTGAACGCGGGCCACGAGGCGACGGTGAACACCACGGTCAACGGGTGGCGCACGCTCTTCCACCACCCGGAGCAGCTGGCCGCCCTGCGTGCCGCCCCGGCCTTGCTGCCGACCGCGATCGAGGAACTCCTGCGCTACGACACCCCGTTGCAACTGTTCGAGCGGTGGGTGCTGGACGACATCGAGGTCGACGGGCAGGTGATCGGGCGGGGCTCGGAGGTGGCGCTGCTGTTCGGCTCGGCCAACCGGGACCCGGAGCGGTTCGCTGAGCCGGAGAGGCTGGATCTGACCCGCGCCGACAACCCGCATGTCACGTTCGGTGCGGGTATCCACTACTGCCTGGGTGCGCCGCTCGCCCGGATCGAACTGGAGGCGTCTTTCGGGGAGTTGCTGCGGAAGGCGCCCGCGATGCGGATGGTGGCGGAGCCGGAGTGGCAGCCGGGGTATGTGATCCGGGGGCTGAAGGAGCTGGTGGTGGAGGTGTAGGCGGTGCCTGTGCGGTCAGCCTGCGCGGTCAGCAGGGGGAGCCGCAGTCCTGGAGTGCCTGGGGGGCGGCCAGGACGTCGAAGGCGTACCCGAAGGCGGCGATACCCCCGAGGGTCGCGAGGAGCCCGAGCGCCGGGCGCCACCGGCCCCGGACGACGGCGAGGACGGCCAGGGCGGCGGTGGCTCCGCCGAGGGCCAGGACGGGGAGACCGAGCCAGAGGACGGCGGGGTTGGTCTCGCCCTCGAAGGCGCCGAAGAGGCCCCTTCTGCCGTACGGGAACCAGGCCGCGATGCCCGCGAGGGCGCCGAGGAGGGCGGCCGCACAGCCGATGGTGCCGGTGACGGCGTCTTGTCGGGTCTCCATGTGCGGGGAGACGCGGTGGGGTGCGGGCGTGGTTCCAGCGCTCCAAGCCCCTCCGGCGATTGAGGAGCGGGGGTTCGGGGGCGGAGCCCCCGACTAGGTCATCGGGTACGACGTCCGGCCCGAGGCCTCGTCGATCTCGTCGTGGGCCTTGGTCAGGAGTTTCATCGCCAGTTCGTTCAGGGCCCTGGCCCCCGCGATCTCCTCGCCCACCCGCTGCTGGTCCTCGTCCGAGGGGTGGCGGCTGGCGTAGCCGTGGGCGCGTACCTCGGTCCCGTCGGAGAGGCGGACCAGGGCCGCCGCGCGGGTGCGGTGGGAGTCCTCCTCGAATTCGAGGTCGATGTGCCAGCCGACAGCGACTCGGGGCATGGTGGTGCTGGTCATGACGGTCACCTCCGCGGCCGATTTCCGTACAGCTCCGCGTACGTATCCCGTACGTACCCCTCTAGCGTCCTCCCGCAGCGCCGTCCGCGCTCGCCGGGAGCGGCAGCATCAGCCCCCAGGCGCCCGCCCGCACGGTCCAGGTCCGGGTGCGGACCGGGCCGCCGGTCTGTATGTCGGCCCGGTAGCGGAAGTCCGCGCCCGAGACGGTGACGGCCTTGGCCTCGACCGTGACGTCCTCGCCGTCCGGGGTGCTGACCACCACATCGGCCAGGCCCCCGTCGCCCTGGGAGAGCACCGAGACGCCGCGCACGGGCGCGTCCAGGTCGCTCAGCAGCACCCCGTCCGCCTCGATCCGCAGCCGGTACGTCCCCGGGGGCGCGGTGGCGGCGCCCGGGGACGCCGGGCGGACCAGGGACGTCATCAGGGAGCGGCAGGTGTCCCAGACGGCCGTGACGCCCGTGTGCGGGGCCCCCGCACCGGGCGCCGGCGTGGGGGCGGGGATGCGCAGCCGGCCGAGCACCACGCCGTCGCTGTCGTCCACGAGCAGGTCCAGCCGCCGCACCGCCCCGTCCAGCGCCGTCCGCGCGGCCGCCACCGCGCCCCGGGGCACGCCGAGCGCATGGGCCACCTCCAGGGCGTGTGCGGCGCCCACGGGAATCAGGGAGAGGACGCCCCCGGCGAGCTCCCGCTCCCGGTGGAGCTGGGCCACGGCCCGCAGCAGCGCGCGGTCGTCGCCGACCACCACCGGGCGGCGCGAACCCCGCCGGGACAGGGCCCGGGCGAACTCCTCCGGGGTGTCCGGAAGGCAGATCTTGGCGTGCGAGCCGGCGCTCAGCACGTCCTTCGCGATACGGACGGACTCGCCGTCGGTCCGGCGGGCGACCGGGTCGATGACCACCAGAAGCTGGTCGCCGCCGTCGCCGGGGGGCTCTGCAGCCGACACCTCGGTCCTTCCTCGGGTAGCATCTTGGTGCAAGAGCCCCTTGCGCTATTGCGCCAGGGGCTTCGTCTATTCCGGGGCACCCGGTTCGACGGCTCAGGCTTTGCCGTACATCGTCGTGCGGCAGGTACGACCTTTACGTACGCCCCCTGACCTTGGACATGCCCCGCCCGGAAGGGGTGTACGCCTGTGCCCGCACTTGTGCTGCTCGGTGCTCAGTGGGGTGACGAGGGCAAGGGGAAGGCCACCGATCTCCTCGGTGGATCCGTGGACTATGTCGTGCGATACCAAGGCGGGAACAACGCCGGTCACACGGTCGTCGTAGGCGACCAGAAGTACGCACTGCATCTCCTCCCCTCCGGAATCCTGTCGCCGGGCTGTACCCCGGTCATCGGGAACGGTGTCGTGGTCGACCCGGCGGTCCTGCTCTCCGAGCTGAGCGGTCTGAACGAGCGAGGCGTCGACACGTCCAAGCTTCTGATCAGCGGCAACGCTCATTTGATCACTCCGTACAACGTCACGCTCGACAAGGTGACCGAGCGCTTCCTCGGGAAGCGCAAGATCGGCACGACGGGCCGGGGCATCGGCCCGACGTACGCCGACAAGATCAACCGGGTGGGGATCCGCGTCCAGGACCTCTACGACGAGTCGATCCTGGAGCAGAAGGTGGAGGCGGCCCTGGAGCAGAAGAACCAGCTCCTGGCCAAGGTCTTCAACCGCCGGGCCATCGAGGCCGGCAAGGTCGTCGAGGACATGCTCCAGTACGCGGAGCAGATCAAGCCGTTCGTCGCCGACACGACCCTGATCCTGAACGATGCCATCGACGAGGGCAAGGTCGTGCTCTTCGAGGGCGGCCAGGGCACGCTGCTCGACGTCGACCACGGCACCTATCCCTTCGTCACCTCGTCGAACCCGACGGCGGGCGGCGCCTGCACCGGTGCCGGTGTCGGCCCGACGAAGATCAGCCGCGTCATCGGCATCCTCAAGGCCTATACGACGCGTGTCGGCGCCGGTCCGTTCCCGACGGAGCTGCACGACGAGGACGGCGAGGCGCTGCGGCGCATCGGCGGCGAGCGCGGTGTCACCACCGGCCGTGACCGCCGCTGCGGCTGGTTCGACGCCCCGATCGCGCGGTACGCGACCCGGGTCAACGGCCTGACCGACTTCTTCCTCACCAAGCTCGACGTCCTCACCGGCTGGGAGCAGATCCCGGTCTGCGTGGCGTATGAGATCGACGGCAAGCGCGTCGAGGAACTCCCGTACAACCAGACCGACTTCCACCACGCGAAGCCGATCTACGAGAACCTGCCGGGCTGGTCCGAGGACATCACCAAGGCCCAGACCTTCGACGATCTGCCGAAGAACGCGAAGGCGTACGTCAAGGCGCTGGAGGAGATGTCGGGCGCCCCGATCTCCGCGATCGGCGTCGGCCCCGGCCGGACCGAGACGATCCAGATCAACTCGTTCCTCTAAGCACAACAGGGCAGTACGGAGCGGTACGCGAAGGGCCCCGGGTCGGTGACGATCCGGGGCCCTTCGCGCGAGAGGTGCTCAGTCCTCGCCGCAGACCCGCAGCCCCTTCGGTGTCGCGCACGGCAGGTGGCCGTGGATGTGGATGACGTCCTGGCCGCGTCCCCGGCTCAGGTAGCCGAGGAAGCTGGAGGCCAGGGAGTCGGCGGGCGGGCGGCCGTAGGTGTACGCGTACTCGATCTCCCGGTACGGGTAGGGGCTGGTGCCGATCGTGTCGACGGACGGGTGGGCGCCGTCGATCGCGATGCGGTGGAGGCCGCGCGGCTCGCTGCCGGAGCGCAGTTCGCTGTAGCCGAGCGCGCCGTCCAGCCGGGCGACGGTGGCCAGGACCTGGTCGGTGCCGTCGAGTTCGCAGCGGGTCACCGGGGCGCGCGGGTCGTCCTTGGTGGCGCAGTCGCGGGAGGACTGGGCGGGTTCGTTGCGGTCCAGGACCCGGCGCTGGAACACCTCGCGCGTACCGGAGTTGGCGTCCCGGCTGACGAGCAGGATCTCCAGGTCCGGGCCGCCGAGCTCCCGCCAGTTGCGGATCTCGCCCGCGTAGATGCGGCGGATGTCGGCGAGGGCGAGGTCGCGCACCGGCACCCGGTCGTTCACGACCAGCGAGAACAGCGACACGGCGACCCGGGTCTCGCGCAGCTCCGGGTGGCCGGGCGGCTTCGGCCCGTCCGAGAGGGCCACCAGCCCCGGTGATCCCGACTTCCCGGCCCGCGCGCCCTCGTCCGCGAGTTCGCGGATGCCGGAGTTGCTGCCGTGCGGGTCCACCTCGATCCGGGAGCCCTCGCACTCCTTCATGTACGTCGCGGCCAGCTCCCGTACGACGGGGGCGAAGGCCGTCGATCCCGTCACCCGGAGCTCGCCCCGCGCGCAGTCGAGCGGGGGCGGGGTGTCGTCCCGGACCAGGATGATCGCGGCGAGCGCCATGACGCAGACGGTCAGCGTCACGGTGATGAGCCGGGCGGCCCGGCCGAACAGCGGCGGTTTGTCGTCGGGGCGGGCGGCGCGGTTGACGGTCACCTCACCGTCCCGGATGCCGCCGGTGATCCGGATCGCGGAGCCGACGTCGGCGCCGGTCAGCAGCACCAGCAGCTTGAAGTGCTCGCCCCGGTTCAGCGGGACGCGGGGCAGCCGGATCAGCGACCCGGCGTGCCGCATCCCGGCGGCCGGGGTGAAGTGCTCCATCAGGTGTGCGGCGCCGGGGGGCTGGGTGACCGCTATGCCGCGTACCGTGCGTCCGGTGAACTCGACGGTCAGGCCGTGCAGTTCGCGCCCGGTGTAGTCGCTGTCGACGATGGACTGCGAGCCGTCGTTCTCGACGCGCAGCAGGACGAGCGTGGCGTCCGACATGTCGGGGGTCTCGCTGAAGAGCCCGAGGCGTACGTTGGCCCGGCCCTGGCTCACGTCGCTGCCGATGGGCGTGTCCATCTGGACGCGGTAGCCGATGCGTTTACGGCGGGGCACCCGGCGCTCGTACCAGAGCACCCCGACCGAGGCGAGGACGCCCAGCACGGCGGTGAGGACCGCCACGACGTTCTCGGCGCTGAACCACTCCACGGCTGCCCCCCGGTCCCCCGTGCTCGCGCGTCCGGCCCCCGTGCCCGCGCGTCGGTGCGAGTCACCGTAGGCGGGCGGGGAGGGGATCGGGAGGGGTGGGAGGAGAGTGACGGCTGTTGTTCTCCCTTTGTTCAGGCGGTAGTTGAGACTCCTGCCGGGGTTCCTGCCTGGGTCCCGGAACCGTCGCCGGCGGAGGGCTCCAGCGGCCGGTCCTGGCGGGCCCGGACGGGACGCCGTACTCCTTCTTGAGGTGCTCGGGGATGGCGTAGTGCATGACGCGTCCCCGGGTCAGGGAGGACAGCTCCAGCACGGTGGTGAGGTGCCCGATCCGGTCCAGGGCCCAGGCGCCCAGCGGTGAGCGGTCCTCGATGGCCTCCAGGACGCCGAGCAGGTGCGGGACGGCCTTGGCGACGGTGTCCCAGGGCGTACGGGGAACCTCCAGCCAGTCCGCGCAGGTGTCGCCCACGAGGTGGCGGATGAGGGCGGAGACGATCGGGTCGAAGAACGTGCCGGGGACGACCTCCTCGTAGAGGTCGATGAGCTGCCGGGTCAGCAGCGCGCCCTCGGGGGACGGACCCATGTGCCGGATCATGTAGAGATCGAGGAACTCCCGTGCTTCGGCGGTGGACTTGGGTACGGCGTCCTGGTCAACGCCCAGCATCGCGCCGACCACCCGCCACGCGTAGTAGTAGGCGTCCGCGCCCTCCTCGGACATGTGGATGCCGAGCCGGTGCAGGCTGTCCAGGACCAGCATCGAGAAGAACATCTGCCCGCCGATCATGTCCTCCTGGCAGATCGGCACCCCCGCACTCTCCGTGTCCCAGGCGCCCTCGCGCCGCAGGTGGTGGCGGATCGACGCGTGCAGGAGCCGTACCTTCTGCGCTGCCGGGATGAAGCGGCTGCCGGCCTCGAAGGCGTCCGGTTGCATCAGGTACACGGTGAACTGGCCGGTCTCCGCCATCCGCTTGGACGGGTAGTTCAGCCCGTGCGTCGCCGACAGCAGCTTCGCCACGTGCGGGACGACGTAACAGGCGGGCATGGAGGCGAAGGAGAGGGCGGTGGAGATGTGCACGTTGTTGTCGATGAAGAACAACCGGGCCTTCTCCATCTCGCCCCAGTCCACCCAGGACGGTGGCGCGGCCGTGGCGTTGAGGTACTCCCGGGCCACGTCCGGCAGGCCGTCGGGGAGCGGGGCGCCGGCGGTGGAGACGTACCGCATCAGGGTGTTGAACGTGCCGACCTCGCCGCGTTCGAAGAGCGTGGCGACCGTGGCGTCGGCGAGTTCGTCGCCGCTGCGGCGGAGGGCGTCCAGCGATGCCTGGGTGTAGGTCATGGTGGTGCTCCTTCTCTTCGTACGTCCGCGCCCTCGTCGGGGATCGGGGAGGCGTCAGGAACGGCGGACGGCCGCCGAGTGCGCGAGGCCGGTGAGGGCGGTGGCGGCGGGGCCGGGCAGGTCCAGCTCGTCGAGGGCGTGCAGGGCCTCCTCGACCCGGCCGGTGATCATGGCCTCGATGCGGTCGGGGGCCTTCAGGCGGCGCATCACGTCGCGCACGGCGTCGGCCGAATCGGCAGTACCGGAGGCGGCGTCGGCCTCCGCCCCGGCCGCGAGCAGGGTGCGCAGGCGGGCGCGGTCCTCCTCCCCGGCCAGCCGCCAGGTCTCCGCGAGCAGGGCGGTCGGCCGGTGGCCGCGTACGTCGTCGGAGCCGTCCTTCCCGGTGAGGGCCGGGTCCCCGAACAGGCCCAGGAGGTCGTCCCGCAGCTGGAACGCCTCGCCCAGCGGCAGCCCGTACGCCGAGCAACCCGCGCGCAGCCGTTCACCGGCCCCGCCCAGCAGCGCGCCGATCAACAGGGGCTGCTCCACGGTGTACTTGGCAGTCTTGTAGCGGACGACCTTGAGCGAGAACGCCGTATCGGGGGCGGCCGCCCCGGTGTGCAGGATCTCCAGGCACTCGCCCGCGATCAACTCCCGTGCCAGGGCAGCCCAGAGCGGCCGGGCCCGGCCGAGATAGGCGGCGGGCAGGCCGCTGGTGACGAAGAGCTGCCCGGCCATCGACATCAGCAGGTCCCCGGCGAGCATCGCCAACGACCGTGCCGCCAGGCTGGGTTCGTGGTGGCCCTGCACAGCCTCGCGCAGGGCCAGGTGGGCCGTGGGCCGCCCGTGCCGCAGCGGGCTGTCGTCGATCAGGTCGTCGTGGACGACGGCCGCCGCGTGCACCAACTCCATCGAGGCCGCAGCCCGTACGAGGGCGTCGCTGTCGGGCTGCCCGGCTGCGCGCCAGCCCCAGTAGCAGAAGGCCGCCCGCAGCCGCTTGCCGTCCGCCACGGCCGTCTCCACCGCGTCCGCCACGGGGCCCAGGGAGTCGTCGATCGCGGTGAGTTGACCGGCTTCCTCGGCGGCGAAGTGGTGGAGCACCTGGTCCACCCGGGCCTTGAACGCGCTCGGATCCCACCCCTCAGGCACGGTCACCGTCACGGCCGCCGTCACTGTCTCCGCCGTCGGCTCGCTGGGCGATCACCTGGCGGGCGAGCACCTCCAGGTGGGCCGGGGGCGCGGTCGCGTACCGGTCGAGCGCGAGGCGGCCGCGCGCGATCAGGTCCTGCTCGGCCCCGGCCGCCAGCTCGGCCGTGTCGGACCGCCGCAGCAGCCCGCGTACGGAGGTGAGGGCCGCGCCCACCGTGGTCACGGCCAGGTCCGCCAGGCCCGCCGCCAGCAGCACCGCCTGCTCGCCCGGTCCGCCGACGCCATCGCGGGTGTCCGTCGTTCGTTCCACGCCATCCCCCAGCCGCAGTCTGTCCGGAGCCGCTGTCGGCCCGTTCGGCGCCGTCTCGTGCCGCGCTGCCGAGTTTCGCCCGGGGGCGGGCGCCGGTGCCGGGAGAACTCACCAACGAGTGATCGGCGTCTTTCAAACCTGCGGCCCGCCAGGCGGCCGATACCGTCCCGCATGCTGGACGCGCCGAATCCTTTACCTTCGGCCAAGAACCCGTTCGCGGCGTGATCCGGATCGACTGCCGCCGGAATCAGTGCAGTTGAGGGGCCTGTTGGCATCGTTGTCACGGGCGGCGGACGGCTGGTGCGCGCCCTGCGGCACGTCACGAAAGTTGGTCTAGACCTTGACAGGTCCAGACCATCGTCGCTTGAGTGTCGGCACCCCCACGGCGGCGCACGGCCGGACGTCGCGCCGCGTCTAAGGAGTGTGTTCACGTGATCAGACGTGCCCTCAGCCTGCTGGTCGCGCTCGCCGCGGTCGTCGCGGCGTTCGTCGTCCTCCCCGCGGCCACCGCCCAGGCCGCCAACTGCTTCAGCGCCTGGAACTCCTCCTCCGTCTACACCGGCGGCCAGACCGCCTCCTACAACGGCCGCAACTACACGGCCAAGTGGTGGACCCAGAACGAGCGGCCGGGCTCTTCCGACGTCTGGACCGACAACGGCGCCTGCGGCACCGGTGGCGGCGGCGAGCAGCCGGGCACCGGATTCGTCGTCAGCGAGGCCCAGTTCAACCAGATGTTCCCGAACCGGAACTCCTTCTACACCTACAGCGGCCTCACCGCCGCCCTCAGCGCCTACCCGGCCTTCGCCAACACCGGCAGCACCGAGGTGAAGAAGCGCGAGGCTGCGGCCTTCCTCGCCAACGTCAGCCACGAGACCGGCGGACTGGTGTACATCAAGGAAGTCAACGAGGCCAACTACCCGCACTACTGCGACACCACCCAGTCCTACGGCTGCCCCGCCGGCCAGGCCGCGTACTACGGCCGCGGCCCCATCCAGCTGAGCTGGAACTTCAACTACAAGGCCGCCGGTGACGCCCTCGGCATCAACCTGCTCGCCAACCCCTACCTGGTGGAGCAGAACGCCTCCGTGGCCTGGAAGACCGGCCTCTGGTACTGGAACACCCAGAACGGCCCCGGCACCATGACGCCGCACAACGCCATCGTCAACAACCGCGGCTTCGGCGAGACCATCCGCTCCATCAACGGGGCGCTGGAGTGCAACGGCGGCAACCCGGCGCAGGTCCAGAGCCGGATCAACAAGTTCACGCAGTTCACCCAGATCCTCGGCACCACCACCGGCTCGAACCTGAGCTGCTGATCCCCACCCGCTGATCTCCACCCGTACGGGGGTGCGTCCGGCTGCTGCCGGGCGGACCCCCGTACCGGCGTCCGGGACAGGCCCGCACCGGCCTACAGCAGCGGCGGCTTCACCGACATCAGCAGGTGCCGGTGCGCGTCCGACCCCGCCTCGCCCGTGACCATCGCCCGCTGCCCCGCCCCCATCATCAGCAGCCGCAGCGACGGCTCGTCGAACGAGGCGAGGGCGTCCGCCAGATACCCCGGATTGAACGCCACGGTCATCTCCCGGGCGCCCTCCAGCGTCGCGGGCAGCCGCTGGGACGCCACGTCGTCCTCGTAACCGGCCTGGAGATGTACGGAGTTGTCGGCGGCGGAGAACGCCATCTGCACCGGGCTGTCCCCGTCGGCGACCACCGAGACCCGCTTGACGGCCTCCACCAGCCGCGCCCGGTCCACCACCGCGACAGCGGGGCTCTCCAGGGCGAACAGCTTGTCGTGGCGCGGGAGCCGCCCGTCCAGGAGCCGCACGGTGGTCCGCATCCCCGCGTGCTCGAACCCCGCCGATCCGGCGTCCAGCGCCACACTCACCAGCCCGGACCGGCCCAGCGACCGCGCGATCTCGGTCAACCGCCGGGCGGAAACGAGCACATCGGCGCTCTCGCCGCCCGCCGCAGCCGCCTTCCACGGCAGCGTCCGCACCGCGAACCGGTACCGGTCGGTCGCCGCGAGCGTCATCGTCCCGGCCTCCGCGTCGAGCCCCAGCCGGATCCCGGTGAGCGCGGGCAGGGTGTCGTCCCGCCCCGCCGCCACCGCCACATCGGCGACGGCCGCCGCGAACTCCGCCGCCTCCACCGCACCCCGCACCTGCGGGAGCGACGGCAGCGCCGGGTAGTCGGCCAACGGGAGCACGGACAGGCCGAAGCGGGCGCCGTCCCCCGACACCGTGAACCGCGAGCCCTCCACCGCGCACTCCACCGGCCCGTCCGGCAGCACCTTGCAGATGTCGAGCAGGCGCCGCCCCATGACGAGCACCTTCCCCGGACGCAGCACCTCGGCGGCCTCCACGTCGATGCGCGCGGACGCCTCGTAGTCGAGCCCGCTGACGCGCAGCCGCCCGCCCTCGGTGTCCAGCAGGAGCCCGCCCAGTACGGGAACGGGGGAGCGGACCGGCAGGACGCGGGCGGCCCAGGACACGGCTTCGGCCAGGGCACTGCGCTCGATGCGGAACTCCACGGTGGGGCCTCTTCTCACAGGTCGTCGGAGACCGACGACGTTAGAGGCCACCACTGACAACGGGCCGGGGCCGACCACCTGTCCGCGGCAGGAGCGTCCCGGCACGGGCGACAGCGACCACCCCCGTGAGCCGCTGCCACCCGTACCGGAACACCACGTTCGGACCATAGACCGGTGGGTAGGGGCACGGGGAGGTTCAATGCGCCCAGTGGGACGCCGGCGGGGGTAACACTCCGCACAGTGATGCCCAGGGGCGTACGGGGATGCTCAAGGGTGACGTACGGGGATGCACAGGGTGATCGGGGGATCATGTGCGAGCACGACAGCGTGACGACGACCTGCTGAGGATGCAGCGGCTGGCCCGCAACGGCGGAACGGCCGGCCTGCTGCGCTGGCTGGCGGGGCGCGCCGACGGCTGGGCCGGAATCGCCCGCTCCGACGGGACCCTGCTGAGCGCGTCCGGGGCGGCCCCGAGCGGCCCCCTGACCGCCCCGGCCGACGTCCCCGACGTGCCCCGCCTGATAGCCGAGGGCGTGCGGGCGCTGACCGAGCGCGGGGCCCTGGCGTACTCCCACGACACCGGAGCGCACACCGTCCTCCTCTTCCCGCTGCCCGGCCCGCACGACCCGCACGCCGAGGACCGGGGCGCCGCCCCCCTCCTCGCCGTCGTCACGCCCCGGCCCGTGGCCGCCGGGCTCGCCACGCTGCTGGCCGACGTGCTGATGCCGCTCTCCCTGTGCCGGGAGGCCGAGGCGGTCGAGCGCAAGCGGCGCCGGGTGGACCTCGCCGAGTCGCGCGGCCGGGAGGCGGTGCTGCACCTGCTGATGACGGGCCAGCTCTCCATCGCCCAGCAGGTGGCCGGTGCGCTGCGCCCCCGCCTCCCCGACCCCGTACGGGTCTGTGTCGTGGAGTGCCCCGGGGACAGCCGGGACGAGGTGGCCCGGGTCTGCGCCGAGGCGGACGGCGGCCGGTCCTGGATCGTGCGGTGCCCGGTCTACGCCCGCCACCTCATCCTCGTGATGCCGGCGGACGGCGGGACCACCACCGACGAGGCGGTGGCCGCCCTGGTGGACCGCTGTGTGGTGGGCGCCAGCGAGCAGGTGCCGCTGGCCGACACCGCCACCGGCTACCGCCAGGCCTTCCACGCCCTGGCCGTCGCCCGCGAAGTGCCCGGCCGGCACGTCCGGTTCGGCGCCGCCCCGGAACCGGCGCTCGTCGTCGGCACCGCCGGGCGGCAGTGGGCCGAGGCCCTGCTCACCCCGCTCCTGACGCACGTCCCGCGCCGGGCCCAGGACCCCGGGAACCAGGAGCTCACGGCGACCGCCGCGTCCTGGCTGGCCTTCTCGTCGCACGCGACCGACCACCTCAAGATCCACCGCAACACCCTGGCCGCCCGCCTCAGGCTCATCGGCGAGCTGCTCGGCCTCGACCTCCACCGGCTGGCCGACCAGGCGGCGCTCGACCTGGCCCTGCGCATCCGCGCCACCCCGGCCCCGGTCTGCACCCCGGAGGCCGGACAGTGCGACGGCGGGGCGGCGCACGACCTCGATGAGGTCCTGCGCCGCCCCGCCGTCCAGGAGTGGGCGCTCCGCCAACTGGCCCCGGTGACCGGGGCGGCCGAGGAGACCCTGCGCACCTGGCTGCGGTGCGAGGGCCGCCTCGGCCCGACAGCGGCCGAGCTGGGCATCTCCGTCCCCGGCGCCCGTAAGCGCCTAACCCGGCTGGAGACCGTGCTCCAGCGCTCGCTGCTGCGCCCGCCGAGCGCCCGCTACGACCTGTGGCTGGCGCTACGGGCCCGCGAGACAGCGGCGGCGGAGGCTACTTCGTGAAGATGAAGTACTTCCACGCCGAGTGCGTCGTGGAGTTGACGCTGTCACCGGAGGAACCGTTGACGTACGAGGTGCGCACGCGCATCTTGTAGCCGGTCTCGTGCGGTCCCTCCAGCGTCACGATCGACTTGCCGCTGGAGCCGAGCGCGAAGTACTGCTGACCCGCGTCGTACCAGGTGCCCTGGTAGTTCAGCTGAAGGGTCAGCAGGTGCTTGCGGCCCTTGTGGTAGGTCATGTTCGTGGTGAAGTCGGGGTTCTTCTTCTTGCTGTAGTACGCGTAGGAGGTCTTCCCGATCTTCGCCGTCTTGTACTGCTTGGACAGCTTCAGCGAGGCGTTGACCTTGGCGTACGCGGTCGACTTCACGGTCTTCGGCGCGTACCGGGCGTCACCCGCGAACACGGCGGTGACCGTCGTGTCGCGCTTCATGTTGACGGTGACGGACAGGTTGCCCTTGGAGTTGACCTTCGCCTTCTTGACCAGCTTCTTCGGCTTGTCGGCGCCGAAGGGGTCGGCCCACAGCTCGACGACGCGGTTCTTGTACGTCTTGCCGAGGGTCGCGGTGAAGGAGACGTTCTTGTTGTACGCGTAGACCGCCTTGTTCCGGTTCAGCTTCAGCGAGACCGCGGCACGCGACACGGTGACGGAGGCGGACGCGGACGCGGCGGTGTGCTTGGCGGAGCCCGCGTAGGTGGCCTTGTAGGTCACCTTGCCGCCGGCGGGCGGGGTGTCCTTGAAGGTGAACGCGCCCTTGGCGTCCGTCTTCACGGTGCCGAGCGACTTGCCCTTGGGGGACTCGACGTCCGTACGGGTCACGGTGACCGGCGTGCCGGCCGGGAGCGCCACGGAGGCCTTGATGGAGCCCTTGACGGTGAGCGCCTTGGCGCGCGCCGCCTTCGCGGGGGCGCTGATGCTCAGGGTGGCGACGGACCGCGTCGGGTCGGTGAGGACCCGGAAGGAACGGGTCCCCTCGCTGTTGACCGAGACGGCGAACAGCCGGCTGCTGTCGGGCGCCCAGGCCAGACCCGCATCCTCCAGGAGGTCCGACCCGCTGGACGTACCGGTGTTGGGGAAGTCGTACGTCCGCACCGGGACGGTCTTGGACGCGCCCTTCGGGTAGATGTAGACGTCCGGGTCGTACCAACCGGCGATCCCGGCCGCCACCGTCCCGTTGGGGGCGATGTCCACGGCGTTGGGGTAGTGCTTCGAGGTGTAGCCCTGCTCCGCCCGCAGGTCGGACGTCCGGTACACCTGGTGGAAGTAGGGCGCACCGCTGGCGACGACGAGCTGGGTCCCGTCCGGGCTCACCGCGATGTCGCTCACGTTGCTCGCGTCCGACCGGAGCTGGGCGGTCCGTTCGGCGGTGCCCGACGCCACGTCGTAGACCGCCAGCTCGGCCGGGCTCGAACCCTCCTCCGCCGCGGCCAGCTTGTCGGGCGCGCCGGGCGAGGAGGCGAGGACCGGCGCGGAGTACCACGTACGGTTCGGCTCCTGGTCCAGCGTGACGACCGGCTCCTCGCCGGACAGGTCCAGCGAACCGATGTTGCCCTCGGTCGCCGCCCCGTAGCCGAACCAGAGCTTCCCGCCCGCCAGGGCCGGGTGGGTCGGCCGGGTGCCCAGGCCGATGTCGTAGCGCGCGGACTCGGTCAGGGTGGCGGTGTCGATGGCCACGATGTGGTCGGAGGCCGCCACACCCGCGTACAGCGTGCCGGAGTCGGCCGACAGCTCCAGGCCGGTCACGCCGGGCAGTTCGCCCAGGACGCGGACGACCTTGCCGGAGTAGTCCGTGGCGAGGATCTGGCCGGACTGCGGGTCGCTGATGAACACCCGCTGGTGCACACCGTCGGCGACGATGTCGCCGAGCGAGGTTGCGGGAAGGATTCTGCTGCTGTCGGCGGCGGCAGTGCCCGCCGTACCGCCGACGAGCACCACGGAACTGAAGAGGACCGCGAACGCCGTCGCGGTCGAAATTCTGCGCGTGCGCACAGTTACTGATACCCCCACGGTATGAAAGGGCCGCGCGTCACCCGAGATGAGAGAACGAAGAGCTGGGGCGCGGCCAGGATCGCAGAATAAGGCACGCCACCGACAACGGAGCGCACTTTTCGCGCCTCCTGGCCATCCCCACGCCCCCGCGTGCGCGGGGGACTTGGCGGGGAAGCGGCCGGAGACCTGGCGGGGAAGTGGCCGCAGGCCTGGCGGGGAAGGGGCCGGGGGTTCTGGCGGAGAAGGGGCCGGGGCCTGGCCGGCCGGTTATCCGATTGCCGCCGCCGGGCCCCGTCGGATAGGAATCCCGCCATGCTCACCGGCGGAAAGATCGGGCTCCGGGCCCGGCACGAGGACGACATACCGGTCCTGAGGACCGAGCTCTACAACGACGTGGTCAACGCCGCCCGGGCCTCGGGTGTGCCCTGGCGGCCGCTGTCACCGGACGCCAAGGACTCGCCCCTGGCGGTGGACGCCGAGGAGAGCGAGGACCGTCTCTCCTTCTCCGTGGTGGAGCTGGAGGGCGGCACGCTCATCGGCATCGCGTCGGTGTGGGGCATCGACACCCACAACCGGTCGGCCCACCTCGGTCTCGCGCTGCTGCCCGAAGCCCGCGGCAAGGGGTACGGAACGGACGTCGTCGCGACCCTGTGCCACTACGCGTTCGTCGTGCGCAGCCTGCACCGCCTCCAGATCGAGACGCTCGCGGACAACACGGCGATGCAGCGTTCCGCCGAACGCAACGGCTTCGTCCGCGAGGGAGTCCTGCGCTCCTCGGCCTGGGTGCTGGGCGAGTTCCTGGACGAGGTGCTGCTCGGCCTCCTCGTGGAGGACTGGAAGCAGGGCCCCTCCTAGGGCTTGCTGTCCTGGGGCGTGTCCGGCCCGGACACGCCCCGGGCCTCCGCGCCCGGCCTGCGGTCCGCCGGCAGCGCGCAGGCCGGTGAACCGCCCGGCAGCCGGGCGCGGTTGGCGGCGACGAGACGGTAGACCCCGTGGGCGATCCACCGCACCGGCGGCAGCGTGAGCAGCCCGCCCAGCCACGCCCACCCCCCGCCCGCGCTGAGCAGGAGCTTGGCGACGGCCTGTGCGCCGCCGTGCACCGCACCGAGCGGCGTGACCCACAGCACCTCGTGCTCGGCCCGCTCCCGGGTGGTGCCGAGCGCGTCCAGGTCGGCGAACTGCCACGGGGTGACGGTGCAGCGCGGCCGCACCCATCGCGTGAGGACGTTCACCGACGAGGTGCAGAAGGCGCAGTCGCCGTCGTAGACGAGGACAGGAACAGGTCGCGTCACCATGCCTCCATCCTGCCCGGCCGGATCGTCCAGTTCCGGAACGCGCAGCCGGGACTGTGCCCGAACTTCGGCTTCTGGCACGAGGGTTAGGGGAAGATCGATGCCATGGACGAGAAACGGGAACTGCGCCTCCACACCGTCCTGCGGCACCTCAAACCGCCGCTGGCCGTGGTCACGGTGGCCGGCCTGCTGTGGACGGTGTGGACGCTGGTCAAGGGCGGGCTGGGGCCGGGCGACACGGCCGGTGTCCTCGCCCTACCGTTGACAGCGCTCGCCGCGTGGCTGGCCGTCGTGGCGATCCTCAAGCGGCGCCCGGACGCGAAGACGACCGCGACTCGGCTGGCCGAGCTCGTACGGAGCGCGGAGGAGAAGGCCGTGGCCCAGCTCCTCGGCGTCGGCACGCCGGACATCGACACGCGCTTCCGGGTCCCGGGCGACCGGCAGCCGCGCACCGGGGTCGTCGACCACTTCCGTACGCTGCGTCCCCGACGCGTCATGATCACCGGTGAGCCGGGCGCCGGAAAGACCATGCTGGTGATCCACCTGATGCTGGCGCTGCTCGAATCACGCGAGCCGGGCGCACCGGTCCCGGTCCGGTTCTCCGCCAAGGCCTGGAAGCCGGACCGCCCGTTCGACACGTGGTTCGCCGAGCAGATAAAGCGCGTGCACGCGCTGAGCGAGGCGGAGGCCCACGATGTCGTCACCGGGCACCACGTGATACCTGTCCTCGACGGCGTGGATGAGATGAGCTATACCCATGCGACAGCCCTGCTGAAGCAACTCAGCTCCGACCGGCAGAACATGGACCAGCGCCCCGTCATCCTCACCTGTCGCAGCGAACTGTACGAGCGCCTCAGCGAGGACCACCCGCTCACCAACGCCCACCACCTCGCCGTCGAACCCCTCACCGGCACCCAGTCCCTCACGTTCCTGGCCCACCACCCGCGCGTCCTGACCAACACCGAACGCTGGGAGCCGGTCCTGACCGAACTCCGGACCGCTCCCGACGGCCCGCTGGCCCGCAGCCTCTCCTCACCGTGGCGCCTCACGCTCGCCGTGACGGCCTACGCGAGAGACCCGGCGGGCCTCGTTGAACGCGCCGCTGCCGGGGACCTGTACGAGCACATGCTGGCCCGGTACATCCCGGCCACCGTCCGCCTGCACGTCGCGGAGGCGGACGAGAAAGGGTACGCCGAGGGGGACGTACAACGCTGGCTGGGCGAACTCGCCTGGCACTTCGGCCTGGGAGGCGCGGAGGAGGACGCGATAGCCGCCAAGGCGCAGAAGATGCGGCGACGACTCGAGCGGGCCCACAGGGTCATGACGGACATCCGAGTGGCCCATGAAGAGCAGCGGAGACACCTCGCGGCACTGGACGTGGCGCATCCCGAGTTCGAACAGCTACGGCAGGAAGTCGCCACCCGGGAAGCGGATATGGCATCGGTGGATGCCGAAGGCCGTCAGCTCAGAGTTGTGTTTCAGCAGGAACTGCGGTCGGACGACTTCATCCTCGGCGGCATCTCTGTCGGCCGCCTCGGGTCCATCGCGGGTCCACGCCGCATCCGTGCGCTGGATGCCCTGTTCACCGGCTCCGCCGCCGCAGTCGGCCTCCTCGTCGTCCTTGTCGCGCTGACCGGCGGGCCGTTGGCCGGGAGCGCCTGGTACGTGACCCCGGGGCTCGTGGTGGCGGCCGGTTCACTGACGGCGTGGCTGGCCTACCGCCAGGAGGTGTACGAGCTGCCACGGCTGGACGTGAGGCGCTTCTGGCGAGGCCGGGAGCGCCGCCGCCTGCTGAGGTTGCTGAGGTCGACGCTTCTCCGCTTTCTTGCCGCACCCGGTCTGGTCACCCTGGCCCTCGCGGCCGCCTCCGCGCTGGGCGCCTCCGGCTCCACCACGGCCATGGCCACCGGCCTTGCTGGCTTGGTCGCCTTCGAATTGCTGATTCCGTGGGCGGCTTTCGGGGAGCTGCGGTCACTCCTCTGGCGCATCATTTTCGTGGTCAGCGCGCTCTGCATGGGCGCCTCCGGCTACCTGGCGGGCGAGAGCGTCGGACAGGCGGGCGCAGCCACCGGTGAGGTGATGGCGCGCATCGGGGCACCTGCGGCCGCGTTGGCCGCCATATGGTTCCTCGCTCATCAGGCCCGGGGCGGGACCCTCGACTCCTGGCAGCTGCTGCGGCACAATCCGCGCGGTGGCATGCTCGGTGAGGTGGTGCGCGCCACGTTCCGCGGCACGGCCTACACCACGACCATGTTCACTGCACTGGCTGTTCCACGCATATGGAGTGGGAGCCTCGCCCTCACCCCGGCAGCGATCGCCACGACCTTGGTTTCCGCGACCGTCGTGATGGCCTTGATGGCCATCCCGGCGACCCGCCGCTACCTCCTCGCGCTCCTGTTCTTGCGCGGCCGACTGCCGTTCCGCCTGGGGCACTTCGTGAGGTGGGCCTACAAGGTGGGGCTGCTGCGGGCGGAGGGACCGGCGTATCAGTTCCGCCACCAGGAGCTTCACAGGTGGCTGATCATGTCGTACTGCGTGGGCGGCCCCGAGGCGGCCGCCCACGCATACGTCAATCCGCCCAGTTGACGAAGGTGGACCAGGCGTCGGGGGCGACGGCGAAGGCGGGACCGTCGGTGACCTTGGAGTCACGGATGTGGACGGCGTGGGGGCAGGCGGCGACCTCGACGCAGTTGCCGCCGCTCTCACTGCTGTAGGAGGACGTACGCCAGTCGAAGGCGACCTCGATGCACTCGCCGCCGCTCGCGTTGCTGTAGCTCGACTTGAACCATCGGAGGGTGCTGCTCATTCCTTCACTCCTGCCAACCGCATGATGAGGTCCAGCGATTCGCGAGGACCCAGAGCCTGTGACCGGATCTTCGCATAGCGCTGAGCGTAGACGCTGACCTTTGCCGGGTCACTGATCAGCAGACTCTCGTCCTGCGGCTCCAGATAGACGAGATGCTCATGCTCCGGGGTCTCCACCAGGTTGATTTCGCCGCGACCACCGTCGTACTCCCCGTACTTCCCGGCGTCCAGCGGCAACACCAGCAGCGTGACATTGCGTCGCCGAGCGCACTCCACGAGATGCAGCAACTGCTCCCGCATGATCTCCTCGTTGCCGATGACGCGGCGCAGGACGGCCTCGTCGATGATGATCTCGATCATCGGCAGCGGGTCGCGGTCGAAGAGGGCCTTGCGCGCCATCCGGAGCTGGACCAGCTCCTCCACTCGCTCGTCGGAGAGCGGCGGGTATCCGCCACCGATGAGTGCCCGCGCGTACGCCTCCGTCTGGAAGAGCCCGTGGATGACGTTGGTGGCGAACAGTTGGAGGCTGATCGCGGCCTGCTCCAGCAGCGCGCAGTCCTGGAACTGCTCGGGCAGCCGCTCCATCCGCATGTACAGCCGTGCGGTCTCGAAGACCTCGCTGCCTTCGCTCAGGACGCGCTTCAGCGCCACCAGCATCGCGTCACTGGCGGGCTGCGCGCACGTCTCCATCGCGCTGACGGCCGCCGCCGAATAGCCGATCTCGTCCCCCAGCCGGTCCTGCGACCAATCGCGCTGGACGCGCAGCATCCGCGTCACTTTGGCCACCAGCTTCGCCGCCGGACTGGCCGTCTCCTTGTTCTCCGCACTTGCCATGACGTGATCTCTTTTCGACTCAACCGAACTCAACCGGTCACTACGCGATGTGGCTGGAATCAACTGCCCAACAGCGAAGTTCGCGCAGGTCAACGGGTGTGCGACGGCCCTCGCCAGTCGTAGAGAACGCTAGGTGATCGCGGTCACAATCGCCCTGTGAATGCACTGAATGGTGAGCGCAATATCGGGTGGGTCCCGGACTCGGGATTCCAACTCCGCAAGGCGGGCGTGCAATTCGACGCGGTCCGCGTGGACGGTGAGGCCGGGCGGCGGCTGGCCGACCTGATGGAGGAGTTGGTCGGCGGCGAACCGGGCCCCGTGGTGACCGAGGCGAACGGCCGGCGCGGCGTCTACTTCCTCGTACCGCCGGGCTCGACGGCACACCGCTGCTGGCCGCGCGAGGTGACGATCCTGAACGCGGCGAGGAACCGGGTGAGTTACGTACCCGTCCCGGCGCTGGAGGGCCGGACATGGCCGCTGTCGTGGCGGTTCCCGCCGACGGCTCCGGGCCGCTTCGTCCACACGCTGATCCTGATCAACGCGGCGGAGTCGCTGCTGTACTTCGGCCGCGACAGGTGACGGACGGTCCGCCGGGGCGGGCGCGGCGCCCCTCTAGGCGTCGTTGCCGTCGTGCTCGTAGGGTGCCTCAATGCCGAATCCACGACGGATGAGCCGCCGCGCCTGGGTGCTCACCGGGGCGGGGCTCTGCGGGGCCGGCCTGGCCGCGACCGCCTGGCTCCAGGGTGCGGCGTCGCCACCGGAGGCGCGGCCGGAGCGGCACGTCAAGGCCGAGTGCCGCGAGTACATCGCGGAGATCGAGGGCCAGCTCGACAGGGCCAGGCGGGACGGCGGGGAGAAATCCGGAATCCTGACGTTCATGCCGGTCGGCATGGACTGCAAAGACGAACTCAACGACCTCCTTGGAGACGTTCGGTGACCGCCCCGGGTCCTGTTCGGCCGCCTCATGTGTGCGGCGGGCGCTGATGGGCAGGGGCGAGCGGTTGCCAGCGGGGGCCGTGCGGGTCGTCGCCGGTGAAGACGTGGTGGGCTTCGGGCGTGATGTGGAGTCCGAAGTCGTACATGCCGGGTGACCCCCGCTCCTCCCATGCGGTCCAGGCCCGGTCGACCTCGTCGGCCAGGTCGCGCTGCCCGCCACGGTGTGCGGTCACAGCGGTACCGGCCTGCTGGAGGACGGCCCAGGACGAGTGCCCGTCGCTGAGCCAGGCGGTCGCCAGCCCGTCGGTCCCGGCGTCTCGGGTGTCGAGGTGCACGTCGGGCAGGAGCACGCGCAGCACGAAGAGCACGTCCGGGTGGGCCAACTGCTGGACAGACCGGGGGAACTGCGCTGGTGCGCCGACGTCTCCGTCCCGTACACGTTCGAAGGGTGCGGGCGGGCGTCCCGCGTGGCGGGTGGGCATGAAGCGGGCAGCTGCCTGCATCCAGCCGGTCGCCGACCCGCCGTCCTCCGCCACGGTGAGGGCGACACACCCGGTGTGCCCCCAGGGGGTGACGATGCGGCCGCCCGGCTGCGTGCGCTCCACCCAGGCCCAGGGCACGTGGTCCACGGCGTAGGTGGAGATGACCCGGTCGAAGGCATCCCCCTCCGGCAGCTCGGCGTCGCCGTCACCGGTGATGACCCGGACGCGGTGGCCGGCCGCCTCGATGCGTCGGCGGGCGTGGGCGGCGAGTCCGGCGTCGATCTCGATGCTGGTGACGTGGCCTTGTCCGGCGCGCTGGGCGAGCAGGGCGGCGTTCCAGCCGGAGCCGGTGCCCAGTTCGAGCACCCGGTGTCCGGGGTCCGGTGCGAGCGCGTCCAGCATGGTGGCGACGACGGCCGCGCACGAGATGCTGGAGGTCGGCAGGGAGTCGGTGACCTGGGTGACGGTGGAGCCGTACGGGTCGGGGTGGACAGCGGCGGCCCACGCCTCCGGAGCCTCGGCCCGGCGCACGACCTCGTACCGCTCGCCTGTCCAGACGTGCACGGCATCGGGTGCGAAGCGATCCCGAGGGGCCGCCTCCATGGCCTGGCGCACCCAGGGCGAGTCCGCAGGCCACAGGCCCCCGGCGGTCATCGCGGAGAGCAGACGGAGGCGGCGCTCTTCCAGCATGTGGGGCTACTTCCGACGCGTGCCGGTGGGCGGGGGAGTGGGCGGGACCTGGCCGTCCGAGTTGCCGGGCGGCGGCTTGCCCTGCGACGGGTCCGGTGCCGGCTTGCCGTGCGTACCCATGAGGACCTCCAAGTCAGAGGCGTACGCAGACGTCTCATCTTCCCGTGAGGCTCGCACTCTCCGGGTGCGATCGGGGTCATTGGCCGAAACGGTTCCTGCCGGAGAACCGGGTGTTCTGATGATCGTCCGTCCGGCCCGGCTCCACCACGGGAGCGTGAGGGGCCGGTCCCGGTAACCGGTCCGGGAGGCTGCGGTAACCGCCTGGTCGCAGCCCGGACGCAAGGGGCGAAAGGCTCTGTGGAGGCGGAGCGCCCGACCGTACGCTTCAGGCGCATATCCGTTTCCCCCGTCCCCCATCTGGATAGCAGAGGCGCCGCTCTCATGAAGGACCTGCCGGTCATGGACGCACCCACCCGACGCTGGCGCGCCGCGCTCTTCCTCTTCATGTTCGCCGCCGGGGTGAGCCTGGCCTCCTGGGTCGCCAGGACCCCCGCCGTCCGGGACGCGCTGGACGCCTCCACGGGTGCCATGGGGCTGGTGCTGTTCGGCCTCTCCGTCGGCTCGATGGGGGGTGTGCTCATCTCCGGCGGGCTCGTGCGCAAGTACGGCGGCCGGCCGGTGATCGCCGTCGGGGCGGGGCTGTTCGTCGCCGGGCTGCTGGTGATCGCCGGGGGTACCGCCCTGGAGGTGTCCGGCGGGGTCTTCGCCGGACTGGCCCTGTTCGGGGCCGGGATGGGGCTCGCGGAGGTGGCGTTCAACATCGAGGGCGCCGCGGTGGAGCGGACCGCCGGACGCCCGGTCCTGCCGGTGCTGCACGGCTGCTTCAGCCTCGGTACGGTCTTCGGCGCGCTGCTGGGGATGGGGCTGACGGCGGTGGCCTTCCCGGTCGGCTGGCACCTCACGGGGATCGCCGTCGCCGCCGCGGTGGCCGGGCTGTGGACCGTACGCGCCATCCCCTCGGGGACCGGGCGCGAGGAGACGGAGGCCGGCGACGACGGGGAGCGGACCGGGGGCCTGCGCGCGCAGTTGGCCGTGTGGAGCGACCGGCGGCTGGTGCTGATCGGGCTGATCGTGCTGGCCATGGCGTTCGCGGAGGGCTCCGCCAACGACTGGCTGCCGCTGCTGATGGTGGACGGTCACGGGACGAGTGCGACGGCGGGTTCGCTGACGTTCATGCTGTTCGCCGTCGCGATGACGACGGGCCGGTTCGCGGGCGGGCCGCTGCTGGTGCGGTACGGGCCTGCGGCCGTGGTCCGGGCGAGCGCGGTCGTGGCGACGGTGGGGGTGGCGCTGGTGATCTTCTCGTCCAGCGCGCTGCTGGCCGGTGCGGCGGTCGTGCTCTGGGGCCTCGGCGCCTCGCTGGGCTTCCCGGTCGCGATCTCGGCGGCGGGCGAGGGCGAGAAGGAGGCCGCCGCCCGGGTCGGGGCCGTCGCGACGGCGGGCTACGTCGCGTTCCTGGTCGGGCCGCCCGCGCTGGGGTTCCTGGCCGACCATGTGGGCCTGCGGCTGGCGATGCTCGTGGTGTTGGTCCTGCTGGCGGCGGCTGCGCTGGTCGCGGGGGCGTTGCGGCCGGCGGGGGCGGTGCGGCGTACGGACGCGGTGTCCTCTTCCCCTACGGAGGAGTCGTCCGCTCAGTCCGACCTGGTGTAGATCAGGCTCTCGCCCGACGCGGTCGTCGTCCGGCGCAGGGTGCCGTCCGGCAGGAGGGTCAGCTCGGTGGCCTTCCCGGGCGAGCAGGAGGCGGCCGGGCGGCCCACGGAGACGGTGGAGGGGCCGATGCGGACCGGTTCGCCGTCGGCCGGACGGGCGGCCAGGGGAGCGGTGAACTCGCAGTGGTACGTGGCGCCCAGCGCCAGGGGGCCTTCGGCGGTGAGGGAGAGGACCTGGTCGCCGACGTCGCCCTGGCGGATGGTCAGCTTCCGGGTGGACGCGCCCCGGTCGCCGGGGAGCGAGGCGGACCAGGTGCCTAGGTAGTCGTCCGGGACGCCGCCGTCGGCGCCGGTACCCGCTGTGTGGCCGGAGGCGGAGGTCGACGGGCCGGGGGTGGGCGTGTCGCCGCCCTTGTTGTTCATGAACGCGTACACGGAGCCGCCCGCGCCTATCGCCACGACGATCGCGACGGCGATGAGCGCGACCGTCGCCCCGGTGGAACGGCGCGCGGGGGTGGGAGCGGGGGCCGGGGCGGGCGTGAAGTAGGCCGGGGGGAGGGGGGTGTTGTACGTCGGGCCGGGGGTGGGGGTGAGGTGGGGTGGTAGCTCTGGGGGTGGGGGTGGCCGTACGGCTGGGGCTGAGGCTGGGGCTGGTGGGTGTACGGGGGTGGCGTCGGGGTCGGCGGGGGTGTTGCCGCCTGCGTGGGTAGCGCGTGGACTGCGGCGGTTGCGGGCGGTGTGTGGGGGCCCTGTGGGTCCGCCGGGGCCTCCGGGTCCTCCGCGTCGAGCAAACCCACCGCGTGGCGGCCCAGTTGGGCGATGAGGGTGGCGGGGAGCCACGGCTCGTCCGCCTCCGCCTCGCCGAGGCGGGCCAGGATCTCGTCGGTGGTCGGCCGGGCCGCCGGGTCCTTGGCCAGGCAGTCCCGGACGACCCCGGCCAGCTCCGCCGGGACGCCGGCCAGGTCCGGGTCCTCCTGGGCGATCCGGAACATCAGGGCGTGCACCCCGCCGCTCTCGGCCGCGCCGAAGGGGAGCCGGCCGGTCGCCGCGTACGCGAGCACCGAGCCCAGGCAGAACACGTCGCACGCCGTCGTCACGCGCTCGCCGCGCACCTGCTCCGGGGCCATGAACCCCGGCGAGCCGATCATCGCGCCCGTGCGGGTCAGGTCGCCGTCGGCCAGGGACTCCAGGGCGCGGGCGATACCGAAGTCGATGACCCGGGGGCCGTCGATGGTGAGCAGCACGTTGGAGGGCTTCAGGTCGCGGTGGATGAGCCCGGCGCGGTGGATGTGCTGGAGGGCGTGGGCGAGGCCGGAGCCGAGGAGCTGGACGGAGCGGGTCGGCAGGGGGCCGTACGCGCCCGCGTCGGTGAGGGGGGCGCCGGGGCGGCCGGAGACGATGCGGTGGAGGGAGGGGCCGGCGACGTAGCCGGTGGCGACCCAGGGGACCGGGGCCTCGGTGTCGGAGTCCAGGACCGGGGCGGTCCAGGCGCCGCCGACCTGGTGTGCGGCGCGGACTTCCTGGCGGAAGCGGGCGCGGAACTCGGGCTGTTCGGCGAGTTCGCGGCGGACGAGCTTGAGGGCTACGGTGCGGCCTCTGTCGGAGCGGGCGAGGAAGACCTGGCCCATGCCGCCTTCTCCTAGGCGGGCGAGGATGCGGTACGCGCCTATGCGGTGCGGGTCGGCGGGGCCGAGCTTGTCCATGTGCGGTTCCTCCCGTGCGGCCCGCACGAGGATAGCCCCGGTGGGGCGGGGGTGGTGCCGCCGCTGTCCCCGCCACACCCAGCCCGTCCGGCGTTTGAGGACGGAACCGGGGAGTGGGGGGTCGGTGCGTGGGCTTGGGCGGTGCTCCGGAGCAGCGGATGCGTTGAGCGCGGGCTCCCCAGCCCTAGGGTTCCGTCCTCAAACGCCGGACGGGCTTGGGTGGGCACCCGACGCGCTGGGGTGGCGGCCCCCCTCCGCGAGGGTTCCGTCCTCAAGCGCCGGACGGGCTGGAGTGGGGCCCCGTTGCTGAGTCCATTGCTGCCGTCAAGCGTTCCAGCACCTCCACCGTCTCCGCGAACCCCTCCGGCCCCAGCTCTGCCGCCAGGCGGGCGGCGAACTGTGCGTGGGGCGGGGTGATCCGAGAGACCGCCTCCCGGCCCGTGGCCGTCGGGCGGAGCAGCTTCGCTCGGCGGTGGGCCGGGTTGTCCACGTACTCCGCTAGGCCCCGTCCCACCAGCAGGTCCGCGATCCGCTGCACGCTCTGCCGGGTGATCCCCATCGTCCGCGCGATCCCCGCCACCGGCAACGGCTCCCGCAGCACCGCCCCCAGCACCTGCCACCACGCCGCCGTCAGCCCGCCCGGCTTGGCCAACTCCTCGGCCACGCCCAGGAACTGGCCGTTCAGCCGGAACACCGTCAGCGCCGCCCGGCTCAGCAGCTCCTGCTCGGACGGGACGCGCCCCGCACCCTCGCTACGCACCCTCCAGCACCTCGTACGCGCTCGCGTCCGAGTCGTGGAACAGCCGGTACCAGGCCCCGAGCTTCTCCTCCCCGTACACCCCCAGCAGTCCGAACACCTCCCGCGCCAGCGCCACCGGCTCCGTGGGCCCGGCCGTGATCAGCCCGCGGTCCGTCACCGCGTCGGCGTCCACGTACCGCGCGCCACCGCCGTACCCCGTCGCCGCCAGGTAGAACGAGACCGCGCTCGTGTGCGCCCGGTCGTCGAGGAGCCCCTCGCGGGCCAGCCCGGCGGTCGCCCCGCAGATCGCCGCGACCGGCACCTCCGCGTCGAGGAAGGCCCGTGCCGTACGGGCGAACGGGGCCAGGTCGTCGCCCGCGTCCCAGAGCCCGGCCCCGGGGAGGACGAGCAGCGCGCTGTCCTCGGGGCGCAGCTCGGCCAGGGCCAGATCGGGCTGGATGCGCAGCCCGCCCATGGTGGTGACGGGCTCCCGCTCCGGCCCCACCGTCCGCACGGTGTAGCCGTTCTGCGCGAGGAAGGCGGTCGTGTACCCGGTCTCCCAGTCGGCGAGGGTGTCGTACACGGCGAGATGAACCACAGGGCTGGTGCTGGTGCCGGTCATGGCAGCCTCCCGGAGTAGGTGACAGGATTCTGTCATGATGACAGCTTGCTGTCAATGGCCATCCGGACGCCCGGACCCGACACCCTGCCGAACCCCGCGCCCCACGCCGTACAACATGGCCATGGAGACCGGCCCCCACCAGCACCTACGCTCCCCGCATGACCCCTCATGCCCCTCATGCCCCGTACGCCGACCCCGCGGCCGGTGCGGCCGTGAAGGCCGCGGACCGCGCGCACGTGTTCCACTCCTGGTCCGCCCAGGGCCTCATCGACCCGCTCGCCGTCGCCGGCGCCGAGGGGTCCTACTTCTGGGACTACGACGGCAACCGCTACCTCGACTTCACCAGCGGGCTCGTCTACACCAACATCGGCTACCAGCACCCCACCGTGATCGCGGCCATCCAGGAGCAGGCGGGCAAGCTCGTCACGTTCGCGCCCGCGTTCGCGATCGAGGCGCGCTCCGAGGCCGCACGCCTCATCGCCGAGCGCACCCCGGGCGACCTGGACAAGATCTTCTTCACCAACGGCGGGGCCGAGGCCGTCGAGAACGCCATCCGCATGGCCCGGCTGCACACCGGCCGTACGAAGGTGCTCTCCGCCTACCGCTCGTACCACGGCGCCACCTCCACCGCGATCAACCTCACCGGTGACCCGCGCCGCTGGCCCTCCGACAACGGCTCGGCGGGCGTCGTACGGTTCTGGGCGCCCTTCCTCTACCGCTCGCCGTTCTACGCCGAGACCGAGGCCGAGGAGTGCGCCCGGGCGCTCCAGCACCTGGAGGACACGCTCGCCTTCGAGGGGCCGTCCACCATCGCCGCGATCATCCTGGAGACCATCCCGGGCACGGCGGGCATCATGACCCCGCCGCCGGGCTACCTGGCCGGTGTGCGCGAGATCTGTGACCGGTACGGGATCGTGTTCGTGCTCGACGAGGTCATGGCCGGGTTCGGCCGCACCGGCGCCTGGTTCGCCGCCGACCACTTCGACGTCGTGCCGGACCTGCTGACCTTCGCCAAGGGCGTCAACTCCGGTTACGTACCGCTCGGCGGTGTCGCCATCAGCGCCGAGATCGCCGCCACCTTCGAGACCCGCCCCTACCCCGGCGGCCTCACCTACTCCGGCCACCCGCTGGCCTGCGCGGCCGCCGTCGCCACCATCGGGGTCATGGAGGACGAGAAGGTCGTCGAGAACGCCGCCCGGATCGGGGAGGCCGTCCTCGGACCCGGTCTGCGCGAGCTCGCCGAGCGTCACCCCTCGGTCGGCGAGGTGCGCGGCCTCGGCGCGTTCTGGGCGCTGGAACTCGTACGCGACCGGGAGACCCGCGAGCCGCTCGTCCCGTACAACGCGTCGGGTGAGGCCGCCGCGCCGATGGCGGCCTTCGGGGCCGCGGCCAAGAAGCAGGGGCTGTGGCCGTTCATCAACATGAACCGGACCCACGCCGTCCCCGCGTGCAACGTCACCGAGGCCGAGGCCAAGGAGGGTCTCGCGGCGCTGGACATCGCGCTCGCGGTGGCCGACGAGTACACGGTGTAGCCGTACGGGCACTCTCGCGTACGCAATCGCCTCCCGTCGTGCCCGAAATCGGGCACGGCGGGCCGCTGCCTTAAGGTGACCCGAGCCGAAAGACGGCCGAATCCGGCTGGACACGGCCGGCGAACCGGAAGGGCGGCCACCGATGGTGCCGAGCGGAGGTGTGACCCGCAGTACGCTGCGCCAGCAGATCGCCGACGCGCTGCGCGACGAAGTGCTGGCCGGGCGACTGCGCCCGGGCCGGGAGTTCACCGTCAAACAGATCGCGGAACAGTACGGCGTCTCCGCGACCCCCGTCCGCGAGGCGCTCTTCGACCTCTCCGCGCAAGGGCTGCTCTGCTCCGACCAGCACCGCGGCTTCCAGGTCCACGAGTTCACGATTCGGGACTACCGGGCGATGGTGGAGGCCCGCTCCCTCGTCGTCGAGGGCATCTTCCGCCGCCCCGCCGACCAGGTGGCCGTCCGGCCCGAGGCGCTCGCCCCGATCCGGCGCCGGGCCGCGGAGGCCGTCCGCGCGGCGAAGGGCGGCGATCTCGACGTACTGATCGGGTACGACCTCCGCTTCTGGCGGGAGCTCGGGGCCTTCGTCCTCAACCCGTACATCACCGCCTTCCTCGCCAAACTCCGCGTCCAGGCCTGGGTGTTCGCCGTCCACCGGCTGCGCGGCGAGCACGCGGACGAGCATGTGCTGTGGTTCGGGCACGAGGAGCTGGTCGAGGCCATCGCGGGCGGCGACCGCGGCGAGGTGCTGGCGGTGATGCAGGGGTACTACGCCCACGCGCTGGCCTGGGCCGACCACTTGGAGGCCCGGGAGGCCGGGGAGGCCCGCGAGGCCCGGGAGGCCGGGCAGGCGCCGGAACGCCCGGAAGAGTAGGAACCCACGCACTGTGCGTCCGGTTCACCTCGCATTACGCTGGTCCGACGATCGCCGAACCTGATGGAGAGCGAGACTTCGTGGCCTGTGACCTGTGGCTCGTCCCCCTCGTCGATGTGCTGTGCCACAGCCCCGACAATCCGTTCGCCGAAGAGATCGCCGTCTACGACCGGGCGCTGAACGACGCGGGGCTGCCGCCCGTCCCCGTCTTCGCCTACATGCCGGGCCTCAACGGGGACGTGGCCCCGGTCGCGGGCTTCGACTACGACGCCCTGCACTTCCTGCGCCGCGCCTATCTCCTCCAGCTGAGCGGTCTGGCCGTCACCCCGGTCGAGGGGCTCGGCGGCGACTACGAGCAACTGCTGGAGATGTTCGAGCAGACCGCCCAGCAGTCGCACCTGGTCTGGCACTACGACCACGCCGGGGCGTACGTCCCGGTCGACTTCCTGCACCCGCTCTCCAACGACGCGCTGCTGGAGGGCGGCGGCCCGCTCGGCTCCGCGCACGGCCTGCTGCGGGAGCTGGAGTACGTGGCCCCGTCCATCGGCATCGACCCGGCCAACCCCCCGGCCGCCCCGCAGCCGCCGCCGGGCCCCACGGCCCTGGAGGAACCGGCGACCCCCGTCCCGTACGACGACAGTCCCTTCGCCCGGGAGCGCCACGTCTGGCTGGGGCTGCACGCGGCGGCCACCCGGTCGCTGGCCCAGGGCTCGATGATCATCTTCAGCTGAGCCACCTGGCGCGCTAGCGCGGCGCCTCCGGCGGCCGCTGCCGGGGCATGTTCGGGCGGGCGGCGACGGACGGCATGGAGAACCGTCCCGGCAGCCCGCTCGGCTCGGCCCGGCCGCCCGCGGTCCCGGAGACCAGCGCCTGCGTCCCCATGGGCGCGGGCCCCGCCCGGAACTCCACCATCCAGTCCGCCGTCTCCGACCGCACGAGCTCCGTGATGTCCTCGGAGAACCGCCGCAGCACCCCCAGGCACCGCTCCGTCGCCTCGCTGGCCGTCCCCTCGGACGGGCCGAGCGTCTCCCGTACGCACTCCGACGCCCAGTCGAACTGGAGCACCTGGAGCCGCCGCTGCACGGCCTGCGCGGTGGCGAGGTTCCTTATCCAGCCGGAGGTGAGCCCGAAATACCGGTCGCAGCCCATGCAGGCGGCGCCCAGCAGCAGCGAGAGGTACCCCCACCCGGCGGCCCCGCTCAGCGCCCCGGTCAGGTCGAGCAGTGGCAGCGCGACCCCCGCGACGACCCCGACGGCGGTGCCCAGCCGCAGGGCCCGGGCCCCCCGGCGCTTCCACACGCGGTCGGTGAGATACCACTCCGCCGTTTCGAGGGCGCCGGACTCGACCCAGCGGTAGAGCTCGTCGAGCCGCTCGGCGGGCTCGCCCCAGTCCCCGAGGGGGAAGGGCCGTCCGGTCAGATCGCGCCCGCCGGCCCCGGAGCCGCCGCCCCAGGCCCCACCGGCCCGGGCGCCGCCGCTCCCGGCCCCGCCGCCGCCCGATCCGTCCCGCGCGCCGGTGTCACCGGCTCCACCGCCGCCTCCGCCGGCGCCCATCCCGCGGCCTCCGCCGCTTCCCCCGGCTCCGCCGGCGCGGGAGCCAGAAGCGGAAGCCTCCACTCCGATCTCACCGGAACCCGCGTCGGACTCCTTGCGGGGCGGCCCCTCGGGCTGCATCTCCGGCTGACTCACCGGGGCACTCCTTCGCACTCTGACGGACGGAACGGACGCTCGGGGCTTCCTCGCGGGCAACGCGGATGACGCGGGTAACTCTGCGTCACCGAGCGTGCGCGCAGGCGTACCGATGTGCATGCCCTTCCTACCGCCGAATGGTGGGCTGCGGAGTCGAAATCGCGGGATTCCCGCCTGCGCAGGGCCGCTGGTCAGGTATAGGAGCCTTCACGGCGGTTGACGAATCTCACCCGAAAGAGTTGGTCCCCGGCGGGTGAAGCGCGGTGACCGGGGAGCACGTAGGCTCGGCTTACCGAAACATTTGTCGTCGAAATGCCAGGAGTGACCGTGATTCCCGGTGGTGGCCAGCCCGATATGCAGCAGTTGCTCCAGCAGGCCCAGAAGATGCAGCAGGACCTCGCCGCGGCCCAGGAGGAGCTGGCGAGGGCCGAGGTCGACGGACAGGCGGGCGGAGGCCTCGTGAAGGCCACCGTCACCGGCTCCGGCGAGCTGCGGGCCCTGGTGATCGACCCGAAGGCCGTGGACCCGGAGGACACCGAGACGCTCGCCGACCTCGTGGTGGCGGCCGTCCAGGCGGCCAACGAGAACGCGCAGGCGCTCCAGCAGCAGAAGCTCGGGCCGCTGGCGCAGGGCCTGGGCGGCGGCGGCTCGATCCCGGGCCTGCCGTTCTGATCCGGCCGGCCACAGGGCCTTGAGGTCCCGGCCGGCCACAGGGCCTTGAGGTCCCGGCCGGCCACAGGGCCTTGAGGTTCCGCAGGCCCGCGGGGCCTACTGGTACCGACCCGTACCCACTACGGTACGGAGCAGGAAGCGAAGAAAGGCGTTCCGTTGTACGAAGGCGTTGTTCAGGACCTCATCGACGAACTGGGCAGGCTGCCCGGCGTCGGTCCCAAGAGCGCGCAGCGGATCGCCTTCCACGTCCTGCAGGCCGAGCCCACCGACGTACGCCGTCTCGCCCATGCCCTCCTGGAGGTCAAGGACAAGGTCCGGTTCTGCGCCGTGTGCGGCAATGTCGCCCAGCAGGAGGAGTGCGGGATCTGCCGCGATCCGCGCCGCGACCGGAGCGTCATCTGCGTGGTCGAGGAGCCCAAGGATGTCGTGGCGATCGAGCGGACGCGTGAGTTCCGGGGCCGGTACCACGTCCTGGGCGGGGCGATCAGCCCCATCGAGGGCGTCGGCCCGGACGATCTGCGCATCCGTGAGCTGCTGGCCCGGCTCGCGGACGGCTCCATCACGGAGCTGATCCTCGCGACCGATCCCAACCTGGAGGGCGAGGCCACCGCGACGTACCTGGCGCGGATGGTCAAGCCGATGGGCCTCAGGGTGACCCGGCTGGCCAGCGGCCTGCCGGTCGGCGGCGACCTGGAGTACGCCGACGAGGTCACGCTGGGCCGCGCGTTCGAGGGGAGGCGGCTGCTGGATGTCTGAGACCGAGGCCGCCGCTCGCCCCCGGCCCTTCCCCGTACCGCCGTCCGCTTCACCGTCTGTGACCGTGCCCACGGGAGGTCCCCTCGATGTCTGACGCCACGCTGAACTCCGTCACGCAGGACCCGGGCGACTTCGCCGTCCAGATCGCGGACCAGATCAAGACGTTCATCGTCGCGGTCACCGAGGTCTCCAAGGTCGAGGAGCCGGAAGAGGCCGTCCCGGTGCTGCTGCTCCAGGTCTCGCAGCTCCTCCTCGCGGGCGGCCGCCTCGGCGCGTACGAGGACGTCCTCCCCGACGAGCGGTACGAGCCGGACCTCGGCGCCGAGCCGGACGCGGACGGGCTGCGGGAGCGGTTCGCGGCCCTCCTGGAGCCGATCGACGTCTACTCCGAGGTCTTCGACCCGTACGAGCCCCGCAAGGCCCCGGTCCCGCACCGCATCTCCGACGATCTCGCCGACCTGGTCACCGACCTCGGCCACGGGCTCGCGCACTACGAGGCGGACCGCACGGCCGAGGCGCTGTGGTGGTGGCAGTTCTCGTACTTCTCCAACTGGGGCTCCACCGCCTCCGCCACCCTGCGCGCCCTCCAGTCCCTGGTCGCCCATATCCGCCTCGGCCAGCCCCTGGAGGAGCTGGACGGGCTGGACACCGACCAGGACCCTGGTGAGGACGACCTCGCCGAGGAGGCGGGGCGCGTGATGCTCCAGGAGATCGCGGGGCCGCTGGGGCTGCGGCCGGTGAAGTAGCCGCCCCCGAGCCGGCGGGGCAGCCGCCCGGAACCAAAGCCTCCGTTCGCTTTCTCAGCCGGTCCCACGGTGAGTGCAGCCGTGGGGCCGGCTGCGTCGTGCGGTGCGGCCGTGCACGGGCCCGGCGCCTGGCCGAGAAGGGGTGGCTCGTGACACGTATCGGACACCGGCGCGTTCACCGCTCGGCGGCAGGCGTTGTCCCCGCGGCCGACAGGAGTTGGCCGGAATGCTTCATCGGCCGACGGGATCCCCGCGACGGGCCGCTGTTCACCGCTGTCACTCCGGATCGGCCGAGGTGACCGATGTCCGGCCGCACGTGCACGGCGGCTGAAACATACTGGTTAACAATGCGCTGGCAAGCATGCGTTTTTGGCCGTGATGCTGGTCAATACCGGCCATTGGCTCGGCCTGAACCCTTTCCTGGTTGCGTTGGTCCGCGCGCCCACTCGACAGTGATGCGAGAGGTGCGCGGTTGCTTTCCAAGTCTGCATGCGGGGCATCGAAGCATGACGATTCGTCAGGGCGGTCCGAAAGTGGCAAGTAGCGAACGGAATCTCTGGTTCCGGAAATTCGGCACCGATACACGGGAGGCCGCGCGCGCCGGTGCGCCGTTCGAGCTGATCTGTTTTCCGCACGCCGGGGGCGCCGCCTCGTACTGGCGGGGGCTGGCCGTGGAGCTCGCCCATGACGCGGACGTCCTGGCCGTCCAGTACCCGGGCCGGCAGGACCGCTACCGGGAGCCCGCCGTGGCGGACCTGCACCGGCTGGCCGACCTGATCGCCGAGGTGCTGGGCGGCTCCGGCGGCCGGCCCCGGGTGCTGCTCGGGCACAGCATGGGCGCCTCCCTGGCGTACGAGGTGGCCGCACGGCTCTCCCGTACCCCGGGCGGCGGCCCCGACCTGCTCATCGTCTCCGCCCGGCGGGCCCCGAGCGCGCCCGAACCGGGCTGGGGCTGGGTCGGGGACGACACGGCCCTCCTCGGGAGGGTGCGGGCGCTCGGCGGAACCGACGCCGCCTTCCTCGACGACCCCGAGCTGCGGGAGCTGGTCCTGCCCGCGCTGCGCGGCGACTACGGGGCCCTGGCCTCCTACCGGGGCACGCCGGGAAGGCCGCTGTCCTGTCCGGTGCTGGCCCTCGCGGCCGACAGCGACCCGGAGGCACCCGTCCGGGAGGTCGAGGCGTGGCAGGGCCACACCTCGGGCGACTTCCGCCTGCGGGTGTTCGAAGGCGGCCACTTCTACCTGGGCAGCCGGGTGGAGGAACTCGCCGACCTGATCCGCGGCAGCGTCACGGCCACCAGCGGCTGACCACCGCGCCCGGCGTTCACCGTCGCGGTATCCGGGGGTAACGGAATACAAACACGACCCGGATGTCACGAATCCGCCGAGCGAACGTCTTGTGTTCGTAATACGGGCTTGTTCTCGGCGAGCCCGCTGGTCGAATTCTGCGGTTCCCGACGATCCGCAGAGCGACGTCGAATGCCGAATGTCGAATTACGGGGGATATACATGCTGTTCCGGATGCTGGGCCCGCTGGAAGTGGATGGAGGGGGCGTGCCCGTGGGACTGGGAGGGACGCGGCAGCGCGCCACCCTGGGGTTCCTGATGATGCACGCCAACCGGGTGGTCGCCAGCAGTCAGCTGATCGACGCGCTGTGGCCGGCCGGCCGGGCGCCGCAGTCGGCGCGCAAGATCCTCCAGAACTCCGTCTGGCGGCTGCGCAGAGCCCTGCCGCTGGGCGACGGGGAGTTCACGGGGGTGCGGCTCCAGAGCCAGGCGCCCGGCTACATGCTCTGTGCCGAGCCCGAGCAGATCGACCTCTACCACTTCCGGCGGCTGGCCCAGTGCGGTCACGCGGAGCTGGCGGCGGGGGCGCCCCGGGCCGCGGCCGTCCTGCTGCGTGAGGCGCTGGCCCTGTGGCGGGGGCCGGTCCTGGCCGACCTGGTCGAGACCGGTATCGACTGGCCCGAGCTGGCCTCCGTGCAGAACGCGCGGCTCGACGCCCTGGAGGACTTCTTCGAGGCGGAGCTGGCGTGCGGACACCACCACCGCGTCCTGGCCGAGCTGGAGAAGACCGTCGCCACCGAGGTGCTGCGGGAGCGGCTGCTGGGCCAGCTCATGCTCGCGCTCTACCGGTCCGGGCGGCAGACGGACGCGCTCGACGTCTACTCCGGTGCGCGCGCCGCGATGGCCGAGCGGCTCGGCCTCGAACCCGGGCACGCCCTTCAGGCGTTGCAGCAGGCGGTCCTGACGCACGATCCGGCGCTGATACCCGTCGGCATACGGGAGCAGATAGAGGTACGGATGACAGGCGCCCCTCGGGAACCCGCGCGGGCGGCTGCGGCTGCGGCTTCGGCCCGGCCCGTCGCGCCGCCGCCGCCCGCCGAGATTGCCGCCGGTCCGCCGCCGGAGGCGGAGCGCCGTGTGCGGTCGGAGACGCGGCCCGAGCGGGTGGCGGACGAGGCGGCCTCCCGGCCGGTGCCGCGGACC
Organism: Streptomyces cyaneofuscatus; assembly: GCF_033109485.1. Lineage (NCBI taxonomy): Bacteria > Bacillati > Actinomycetota > Actinomycetes > Kitasatosporales > Streptomycetaceae > Streptomyces > Streptomyces cyaneofuscatus. The sequence continues at coordinate 4,387,836 of NZ_CP137002.1, forward strand.
ATGGTCGCCGAGCGCAAGGAGGTCAGCGTCCTGATCGCCCGGGTCCAGCTGATGCCCGACGCGGCGGGCGTCGACCCCCAGCGGATGGACGAGGCGGTGGAGCAGGTGGCCGCGACCATCCGGGGCGAGGTCGAATGCCTCGGCGGTACGGTCGCGGCGTCCATCGGGCCGATCTCCCTGGTGCTGTTCGGGGTCCCCGAGGCCGCCGACGACGACGCGGAGCGGGCCGTCCACGCGGCGCTGACCATCCGGGACCAGCTGACCCGGATCGCCGACCCCGGGGAGCCGGACGGCGGCTGCACCCGCGGGGTGTCGGTGCAGGTCGCGGTGGCCACGGGGGAGGCGCTCGTGCGCTACCAGCCGGACCGCAGCGGCGTACCGCCCACGGTCAACGGGGCGTTGCTGGACGAGTGCCACACCCTGCTCTCCGACACCCGGGCCGGTGAGATCCGGGTCTGCGACAACACGCGCCGGTCGACCGGGTTCGCCGTCACCTACCAGCACGGCTCCCCGTCCTCCGGGTGGACGGTCGGCGGGTTCCGCCAGGAGTACACCGCCCTGCACGCCGTACCGGTGATCGACCGCGAGTACGACCTCGATGTGCTGCGCGGGCTGCTCCAGCGCAGCCGGCACCAGGCGACGCCGCACCTGGTGACCGTGCTGGGTGAGCCGGGCGTCGGCAAGACGCGGTTCGTCATGGAGTTCGAGCGGCGGGTCGCGGCCAACGCGGACGCGGTACGGCTGGTGGTGGGGCGGGTCCGGCCCGGCGGCGGCGCGCATCCCCTGGAGGCCCTGCACGACCTCCTGCTGGCCTGCTGCGGAATCCTCCAGGGGGACAGGGTCGAGACGATGACGGCCAAACTCACCGCCACCGTAAGGCGGTTGAAAGCGTCGGAGGGGGACTGCCGCTGGATGCTGTCCTGCCTGGCCCCGCTCGTCGACCCGGCCGCGGCGCAGGCCCCGCCGGACGAAATGCTCACGGCCTCACGGGAGTTCCTGGGGGCGGTGGCGGCGAGCACACCGCTCGTGCTGGTCTTCGAGGACCTGCACTGGGCCGATCAGGCGCTGGTGGACTTCGTCGAGAACCTGACGGCCTCCCAGGCGGGGCTGCCGATCTTCGTGATCGTCACCGCCGGGCCGGAACTGCTCAAGAGACGGCCGGAGTGGGGGGAGGGCAGTCTGAACCGGCTCACCATCACCCTGGAGCCGATCTCCGACGCCGCCATCGACCGGCTGCTGGAGTTCCTGATGTCCACGACCGAGGGCGGGGCGAAGAACTCCGTCGGCGGGCTCCTGGAGGCCCTGCTGGAGAGCGGCGGCCGGGAACCGGACGCCCGGCGCCACCAGTTACGCCGGATCCTGGCGTCCGGGTCGGCGTCCCTGCGCTACGAGCGGTGCTCCGGCGGCGGCGGCCTGTCGGCCGCCGCCCCGGAGTGCACCCCGCGGCTGTCAGGACACGCGTACGGGTAGCCGCTTCGGGGTGATCAGCTGCCACGGGTTCTCGAACTCCACCGGCTCGCTCGCGTCCACCGCGATGTCCGCGTAGCGGTCCATCAGGATGTCCAGCGCGATCCGGCCCTCCAGGCGGGCCAACGGGGCACCGAGGCAGAAGTGGATGCCCTGGCCGAAGACCAGGCTGCTGCCGGTGTGCCGGTGAATGTCGAACCGGTCGGGGTCGGGGAAGCGGGAGGCGTCCCGGTTCCCCGCGCCGATCCACGGCGTCACCAGCTCGCCGGCGGCGATCTTGTGGCCGCCGATCTCGGTCTCGGCCGTGACGACCCGGGCCAGCCGCGGGAACGGCGGGCGCAGGCGCAGCACCTCCTCGGCGGCGTTGCGCAGCAGGGAGCGGTCGGCGCGAACGGCCTCGCCCGACTCCGGGTGGCGGTCGAAGAGCAGCACCGCGTTGGCGATCAGCGCCATGGTGGTGGCGTGGCCGGCGAACATGGTCAGGCCGGTGATGCCGACGATCTCGCCGTCCTCCAGCTGCTTGCCGTCGACCTCGGCGTTGGCGAGCTTGCTGATCACGTCGTCGGTGGGCTGCTTGCGCCGGCGCCGTACCTGGTCCATCAGGTAGGCGTTCATGTCCCGTACGGCGGGGGCCACTTCGTCGCGCAGCTGGTCCGGCGGCACGGTGGCGGCGTCCACCGTGCCCAGCGCCTCGCCCCAGACCCGGAAGAGCGGTTCGTCCTCCATCGGCAGCCCGAGCAGCTCGCAGATGACGGTGATCGGCAGCGCGTACGCGACCGAGTCGATCAGGTCGAACCGGTCCTTGCCGTCGACGGCGTCGAGCAGGGTGTGGGTGATCCGCTCGATCATCGGGGTCAGCCCGGCGACGGCGCGGGGCGTGAACCCGGAGTTGATCAGCGAGCGCAGCTGGCGGTGGCGGGGCGGGTCGGTGGTGACCAGGTTGCCCATGTCGAAGAAGTCGAGGTCGGGCTGCGGGGGGTTGAAGGCGCGGGCGGTGTCGGAGGAGAAGGTGGTGGTGTCGGCCAGGATCCGGGCGATGTCGTCGTAGCCGAAGACCTGCCAGCCCTTCTCCTCGTCCCGGTACACCGGGGTGGTGTCGAGCTTCGTGCGGAACCAGGAGAACAGCTCCTCGGTCGGGTCCTGCGCTGTGGCGTCCGAGATGATGGTCATGATCCTGCGTCTTCACCTTCGTCGTACGGAATGGGCGGACGGGGCCGCGAGGGATGACCGGGCACCCTCTGGCACCCGGGGCCGCCCTCGCGGACGGCCCCGGGGCCGGGTCGGTCAGAGCCCCCGGAGAGGGCGGTAGGCCCGGCGGTCGACCGGGGGTGCGCCGAGGGAGTTGCGGACCGCTGCGGGCAGCGGGCCGGTCAGGGTGGGGGAGCCGGCGATGCGCAGGCCGGACTCGATCGCCCCGTCCATGTAGCCGCTCCAGCCGTCGGCGATGTCGGCGCCGGCGAACTTCACCTTGCCGTGCGGCTGCTGGATCTGGCGGTGGAGCCGCGTCAGCTGGAAGGGCTGGCGGAACGCCCCGACGCCGAGGGCGAACTCGTCGGCGTGCCAGTCGGTCGCGGTGTAGTTGAGCAGCTGGGCTTCGGGGATGATCTGGCGGACGGCGTTCTCGACCTGCCGGCGCTGGTTGACGTCGAAGGTGTCCTTCACGCTGAACGCGACGGCGTGGTCGCCCTCGTTGAGGCGGCCCATGATGCAGATCGGGTAGCCCTCGGGTGCCTCCGCGACGAAGGTGTCCGCGGGGCGCCTCAGCTCCAGCCAGAGCTTCTTCTCGTGCGGGACGCCGATGCCCGCCGTGGAGGCCGCCTTGTGGGCCTTCGGCAGCGGCGGGCTGAACTGGATCGTCTTCCACACGTTGACCGGGACGGCCATGATGACCTCGGGCGCGGAGAACTGCTCGCCGGAGCGGGTGGTGACCTGGACCCGGCCGTTGCTCTGGACGACCGACTTCACGGGGGAGTTGAGGCGCAGCGTGGGCGCCGCGTCCTTGAGGATGGCCCGGAGCAGCGCGATCGTGCCGTCCTTCGGGCGGTAGGTGTTCACCCCGTGGAAGCCGTCGAAGTTCCAGCCGGAGAGGGCCCACCACTGGGAGAGGTGGGTGAACGCCCCGCGGGTGGACGACCCGCCGTAGAGCGAGGTGGTGCTGGTGAGCCGGATCTCGTCCTCCGGCGCGTAGTCGAGCTGGTCGAGCCGGTCCCGCAGGGAGAAGCGGTCGAGCGGCTTCACCAGGTCCTCGCGGGCGAAGGGCTCGTACGGGCGGGGGAAGTGGTCCCGGGACCCGTCGAAGAAGGGGGTGAACAGCTCGTTCTGGCGCGTGTACGCCTCGACCGGGTCGTACTCCTGGAAGCCGGTGAGGGTGGGGAGGATGGCCCGCTCCACGCCGGAGTCGGCGACGATCGGTATTCGGTAGCGGACCAGTTCCCGCCAGATGTGCGGCTGGAGCTGGTCGACCCAGGTGCCGCCGCGCTCGATCTGGCTGCCGCGCCAGGTGTCGGTCCAGGTCCGGCCGCCGATGCGGTCGCGCGCCTCAAGGAGGAGGACGCGCTTGCCCTTCTTGCGCAGCTCCCGGGCGGCGGTGACGCCGGCCAGGCCTGCTCCCACGATGATGACGTCGAAATCGCGCCGGATGGCGCTCGGCGTCGCATGTGCCACGGAGACGCTCGCCGCGGAGGCGAGTGTGGCGGCTCCGGCCACCTTCAGCAGGGTGCGCCGGGTCGGGCGCGTGGTGCCACGACCGGTTTCGGCCGCGTTGACGGTGGTGGATATCGGACCGCGGTCCGTGGGTGTTCTCACGTTTCTCCTCGGTGTTTCGCCGGGCTCGCGCAAGGCAATGCCGTGTCCGGAAAGCGCGGGCTCAACGTAGCCGAGAGGCATCGATTTTCAGTCACATGTGGGTAATTCCCGTGGTCCAGGTTTGGTCACCGGAACGGTGATCGGGCGGAGCTCCTGTGGGGAGGGAAATGTGAGATTCCTGTTCCCGCCGATCCTGTTCCTGCCGTTTCAGCGGGAACGCAGAACGGGGCACGGCCGAGAATCGGCCGTGCCCCGGAGGGAAATCTCGCCAGAAGCGTCAGGCGGAGGGCTTGCGGAACTGCTCGATCAGTGCGGCGTAGCTGCTGCCGGCGTGGCCCTCGGCCGCCGCGCGGTCGGCCAGCGCCTTGAAGAAGCGGGGCAGCTCGGCGTTGACGCCGAGGGTCTCGCTCTCTTCGGCGAGGTGCTCCATGGCCTCCTGGTGGACGGTCACGGTGGCGTCGCCGGCCGGGTAGGAGCCGTCGTCGATCTGGGGCGCGTACGCGGTCACGTACTCGGTGACCACGTTGATCATCGTGTTGGCCAGCGGGGCGAAGGTGGTGGCCTTCACCTTGGCGGTGCCGAGCAGGGCGGCGCCGTGCAGGAAGCCGTTGAGGATGCCCCACATGATGCCGAGCAGCGACAGGTCGTACAGCGCCGACAGGCCGTGGTCCTCGTCGAGGTAGATGGTGCCCACCGGGCCCAGCTTCTTCAGCGCGTCCTCGTGCTGCTCGTAGAGCGCCTTCGGACCGCTGTAGAGGAGGACGGCCGCGTCGGTGGCGATGTCCGGCGGGATCGCCATGATCGCGCCGTCGAGGTACAGGCCGTCGCGTCGCGCCGCCCACTCGGCCGTCTCACGGGCCTGCGAGGAGGTGCCCGTGGTGAGGTTCACCAGGACCCGGCCCTTGAGGGACTCCTCCAGCGGGTCGAGCAGCTCGTGCACGGCGGCGTAGTCCGAGACGCAGACGATCACCAGCGGGCTGGCCTTGACGGCGCCCTCGACCGAGTCGGCGAGCGTGGCGCCGGAGGCGACCAGCTCATCGGCCTTGGAGGCCGTGCGGTTCCACACCGTGGTGGGGTGACCCCCCTTGATGAATGCGGCGGCCAATGCCTGGCCCATCAGGCCCAGTCCGATGACCGACACCGGTGATTGGGCTGCATTGGTGTTCGACATTGTGTGCTCCCGTCAATTTCCTGGTCTGCATCGCGACGATGTCCGACCTGTTGCTCCTGCACCATCGCATTGCCTCGGCGAGGCGGACAGTGGCAGAACTGACTGATGTCGCAAAATTCCTGCCGTACACTCGCGGCATGAATCCTGGCTCTGTTGCGCTGGCCTTGATCAACGACACGAATATGCAGGCATGCGAGGTCTATGAGACGGCCATCGCCTACGCGGTGTTCGGCGATGCCCACCTGGATCTCCACGACCCCTGGTACGACCTGCGGTTATGCGCGGTGAACGAGAAGCCCGGCGCCGATGCGAAGGGATTCTCCGTACGCACCCCCTACGGCCTGGACGAACTGGTCGCCGCCGACACGGTGATCGTGCCCTCGGTCCCGGACGCCGTGGTCTCCCACGGCGAGCCGCTCCCGGCCGCGTTCATCGAAGCCCTCCGCGAGGCGGCCGCCCGCGGGGCGCGGGTGGTCTCCCTGTGCACAGGGGCCTTCGCGCTTGCCGAGGCAGGACTCCTCGACGGCCGCCGGGCCACCGCGCACTGGACCAACACGGCTGATCTGGCCAAGCGTTACCCGAAGGCCGAGGTCGACGGCTCGGTGCTGTACGTCGACGAGGGCCAGGTGCTGACCAGCGCCGGCATGAGCGCCGGGCTCGACCTGTGCCTGCACCTCGTCCGCCGCGACCTGGGCGCCCATGTGGCCAACCAGCTGGCCCGCCGCCTGGTGGTCTCCGGTCACCGGCCGGGCGGCCAGGCGCAGTTCGTGGACCTGTCCGTGCCCGCCACCGAGGACGACAGCCTCGGGCCGGTGATGGACTGGGCCGCGCACCACCTCGACCAGGCCCTCACCGTGGACGGCATGGCGCAGCGGGCCGGGATGAGCACCCGGACGTTCTTCCGCCGGCTCCAGGCCGCCACCGGGATGACGCCGTTGAAGTGGCTCCTCAACCAGCGCCTCTCCCGGGCCCAGGCCCTGCTGGAGACCACCGACCTGCCGATCGAGCGGATCAGCGAGCACAGCGGTCTCGGCACCGCGGCCAACATGCGGCGGCACTTCACCCTCCACGTCGGGGTCACCCCCACCGACTACCGGCAGTCCTTCGGGGCGATCCCCCCGGCCCGCCGCGGCGCCTGAGACCGGGGCGGGACCCGGGCGCCCGAGGCCGGTGTCCGGGGTCCGCGACGGGCGCCGGACACCGGCCTCTAGGCCTGCGCGGCCGCCTCTTCGGCGGTGTGCGGGCCGCTGGCGCCGTACGGGTTGTCCACCACGTAGCGCCAGTGGCCGTTCTCGTCCCGCTGGAGCACGTCCACGGCGGTGCCCTCCAGGTGCTCGGGCTTGCCCTCCTTGGTGGTGGTCTCCATGGACCACTGGACGATCAGCATGGCGGTGTCGCCGGTCACCAGGGTCTGGAGCACCGTCGCCTCGACGGAGGGCTTCCGGGACATGAAGTCGGTGACGTAGTCGCGGCGGGCCTGCCCGGTCAGCGGGAAGCCCGGCTCCCACACGCCGACCGCGTGATCGGCGTACATGGAGTTGATGGCGTCCGCGTCACCGGCGTTGAAGGCCTGGCCGAACAACTCCTGGTGCTGCTCGATGTCGCCGGTCAGGAAGCTGGTGTTCTGGGATGCGCTGGCCATGGTGAACCGCTCCGTTTCTCTTCGTTCGGATTCGTTCGGATGGACTTCGCCGTGTGCCGCAGCCCGCAGAACGCGGCGGCCGGACTGACGCTACGGGCTGCCCGACACGGCCCGGCAACCGCCGGATCTCCGCCCCCGGCCACCCGTGTGACCTGCGGTGCAGAGCCGCCGGTTACCGCGCGGAGAGCGCACGGTGACCGGCGGCCCGGCCGCTGTCGGACGGTCAGCCGGTGGTGCCCGCCGCGGGGGTCCACTCGGTCTCGGCGGCGTACTGGGAGAAGTCGCGCGGCTCGCGGCCGAGCGCCCGCTGCACCCCGTCGGAGAGGTGGGCCGCACCGCCGTCCCGTACGACGTCGAGGAGCGTGTTGAGGAAGTCCGCGAAGCCGCGCGGGTAGCCCCGCTCGACGAGGTGGAGCGCGTACTCCTCGCGGGTCACCGCCACCCGGCGGATCTCGCGCCCGGCCGCCTTGGAGATCTCCTCGGCGCACTCCCCGAAGGTCATCAGCCGGGGGCCGGAGAGCGCGTAGATCTCCCCGTCGTGGCCCTCCTCGGTCAGGGCCGCCACCGCGACGGCCGCGATGTCCTCGGCGTCCACGAAGGGCTCAAGGCCCTTCCAGTCCGGCAGCAGCAGCTCGCCGCGCGCGACCTCGTCGCGGAAGAGGCCGTCCTCGCTGAAGTTCTGCGCGAACCACGTCGGGCGCAGGATGGTCCAGGCGACACCCGACTCGCGCACCACGCGCTCGGCGGTGAACACCGCGTCCTCCTGCGGAGACTCCTCCAGGGTCCGGGCGGAGAGCATGACCAGGCGCGTCACCCCAGCGCCCACCGCCAGGGCGACGAAGTCGGCGAGCAGCGCGGCCGCGTCCGCGCCCTGCTCGTCCACCACGTAGACCGCCTCGACGCCCGCGACGGCGTCCGCCCAGGTGGACCGGTCATGCCAGTCGAAGCGCTGGCCGCCGGAGCGGGAGGCGACCTTGACCGCCCGTCCCTTCTCGGTGAGTTGGCGGGCCACGCGGCGGCCCGTCTTGCCGGTGCCGCCCAGTACGAGAACGGGTGCTTCGCTCATCTCAGCTGTCCTTAACGTGAAGTGGTGCGACGTGAAGTGGTGCGGTCATCGGTCGGTCTGCGACGCCAGAGCGGCGCGTACGGCTTCCTGGATCTCCGGGGCCGCGAGCGCGGACGGCGGGTCGACGAGGAACACGACCCGTGCGTACGCCGTCAGGAGCGAGTGGTCCCGCGTCGCCGCCGTGAGGAGATCGGCCACGTAACCCTGCTCAGCCTGCCACTCCTCCGTACGTTCGCCCTCGACTCCGGGGAATGCCAGGTCGGCGCCGGTCGTCATCTCCCAGACGTCGTCCACCGCCCGGGCGGCGAGATCGGCGAAGTAGGCGCGCGGGTCCGGCGCCTGAGTGCCCGTCACATGATCGCGCAGGACGGTCGCCCCGAGCGCGGCCACGGTCATGCCCTGCCCGTAGACCGGGTTGAAGCTGCACACCGCGTCGCCGAGGACGAGCAGCCCGTCCGGCAGCGCGGGCAGCCGCTCGTAGCGCCGGCGCAGGTTGGCCGGGAAGCGGTAGGCGACGGGGTCGCCCAGCGGCTGGTGGTCGCGGACCGCGTCGTAGATGTCCGTCCCCGACAGCGACTTGAGGAAGTCCAGGAACCCGGCGGAGGTGCTGGGCGGGTAGTCCCCCAGATAGCCGTAGGCCGTCACCACCGTACGGTCCCCGTCGATCTTCGCGCAGATCGCGCCGCGCGGCAGCTCCGGGGAGGCCACCACGTCGATGGAGATCTCGTCCGGCATCACGGCGTCCGGCAGCCGGTAGTACTGCGTCGCGTAGCCGACGGAGATGGCCATCTGCTCCTCGGGCACCTCCGCGTAGCCCAGCTCCTTGAGCCAGGCCGGGGTGCGCGAGCGCCGGCCGCCGGCGTCGACCACCAGATCGGCGGAGAGGGTACGGTCCGTGCCATCCTCGGTGACGCTCACCCCGACGACCGCCTTGCTGTCCCCCTTCCCGCTCTCGGCCGTCAGCAGGCCGGTGACGTCGTGCCGCTCCAGGAAGCGCACGTTCGGCAGGCTCCGCACCCGGGCCCGGACCCGCTGCTCCAGGAAGGGCCGGCTCATCGACAGCAGCAGCATGTCCGAATGAAGTTTCGGCATCCGGTGGCCGTCCATGATCCAGCGGACGTTGCCGGTGACGTCACCGGTGATGGCGCCCGCGGTGACCAGCTCATCGGTGAAGCCGGGGAACAGCTCCTCCAGGATGTGCCGGCCCCGGGCCAGCAGGGCGTGCACATGGCGCCCCTGCGGTACGCCCCGCCTCGTCTCCGCCGATCCGTCCGGGCCGGTCAGGTCCTCCAGGCCGTCGCGCTCCACCACCAGGACTTCGGTGTAGGAGTCGGCCAGGACACGGGCGGCCAGCAGACCGGCCATGCTCGCCCCCAGCACGACGGCGCGGTTGTGGTCAGCTATGCCCACGGTGGTCACTGCTCCTCGGGTAGGTCGGGCCGACGGATTCGGCCGCGTACGGCTCAGGCACCGGACGCCGGGAAGTAGCCGGCGTCCACGAAGAAGTCGACGTACTTCGCGAACAGTTCGCGGTCGACCGGCGGGCAGGAGACCCCGCTGCCCGCGAGGGCCGCCTCCGTCGCGGAGACGTCCATCGGCGGGTACGTCTCGCTCCCGTCACCGGCCATCGCGCCGTCGAAGGCGTGCAGCAGCGGGGTGAGCGCGTTCCCGGGATCGGAGCGCACCAGCTCCCGCCACGCGTCCCAGCTCACCTCGGGCAGCTCGTACCCGGCCGCCCTCAGGTGGCCGACGAACTCCGCGAAGGGCTGGGTCTGTTCGTTGTAGAGGTGGTACGTCCCGCCCGCGGCGGCCGGGTCGGCGGCGAGGGTCGTGATCGTCCCGCTGACGTAGTCCACCGGCACCATGTGGAACGACCCGGCGAGCCGGTCGGGCACCGCGCCCGCCTGGAGCAGCCCCTTCAGGCTCAGCCAGACGAAGTCCCGGGTCTGGCAGGCGCCGCTGTGCCGGTCGCCGCAGACCACGTCCACCCGGTACACCGACACCGGCATCCCCCGGTCCCGGGCCACCTCGATGACCTGCTCGGCCACCCACTTGCTCTGGAGGTAGCCGTTCCACAGGGAGGCGGCGGGGCCGGTCGGGTCGCCGGGCTTGGCGGGCACCGGCCGGGTGCCGGGCTCCGGTGCGGGGAACACCCCGGTCGTGGAGACGTAGTGCACCGGTACGGTCCGGTGCCGGGCGGCCAGCCGCAGCACCTCCCGCAGGCCGTCCACGTTGGCCTGCCGCAGCTCGGTGTACGGCCGCAGCCAGCTCACCGTCGCCCCGGCGTGGTGGACGACGTCGACCCGGCGGGCCAGGTCGTCGAAGACGTCCTCGGCCAGCCCCAGGCCCGGGGCGGTGAGGTCACCGACGACGACCGAGATCCGGTCCTCGTCGATCTCGTCCGCCACCCGGTACCAGGCGAGGCTGTCGCGCAGCCGGCGCTCGGCGTCGGCCCGGTCCTCCCCGCGTACCAGGCAGTGCACCCGGGCCGTGGTCGACCGCATCACGTCGCGCAGCAGGAACGCGCCGAGGAACCCGGTGGCCCCGGTCAGCAGCACCTCGCGCGGGTCGGCCGCCACCCGGACCACCTCGTAGGCCGGCCGTACGTCCTCCGGCAGGTGCACCTCGGCCGCGAAGTCGACTGCCGTACGGCCCCGGGAGGCCTCTTCCCGCTCCCCGGCGAACAGTTCGGAGTGCAGGTGCTTGGTCAGCAGGGCGGGTGTGGCGTGCTCGAAGACCACCGACGGCGAGAGGCGCAGGCCGGTCGCGGCGTTCAGCCGGTTGCGCAGCTCCACCGAGACGAGGGAGTCGAAGCCCAGCTCGGAGAAGAGCCGGTCCACATCGACGGTCTCCGGGTCGGCGTGGCCCAGCACCAGGGCGACCTGGCCCCGGACGAACGAGGCCACGGCCTCCTGCCGCCGCCCCTCCGGCAGGCTGCCGAGGCGCTCCACCAGCGAACCGGGCCCGTCGCCGTCCTCCCGTACGGAGGCGCGGGCGGCGGCCGGGGCGAGGGAGCCGAAGACGGCCGGGGTCTCGCCGGGCCGGGCGCGCAGGGCGGCCACGTCCAGGGGCGAGGCCACCAGCGCCGGGCGGGGCAGGTTGAGGGCGGTGTCCAGCAGGCGCGGGCCGTCCTCCTCGGTGACCGGCAGCAGACCGGTGCGGGCGATCCGCTTGAGGTCGGCGGCGCTCAGGTGCCCGCCCATGCCCTGCGCGGAGTCCCACAGCCCCCAGGCGAGCGAGGTCGCGGCGAGGCCCTGGTCGGCGCGGTGGGCGGCCAGGGCGTCCAGGAAGACGTTGGCCGCCGCGTACGAGGACTGGCCGGGGCCGCCCACGACCCCGGCGATGGAGGAGAACAGGACGAAGGCCGACAGGTCATGACCGGCCGTCAGCTCATGGAGGTGCCAGGCCGCGTCCACCTTGGGCCGCAGCACGCCCTCCAGTTGCCCGGGGGAGAGCACCGGGATCAGGGCGTCGTCGAGGACCCCGGCGGTGTGCACCACCCCGGTCAGCGGGTGCTCGTCCGGGATGGCGGCCAGCAGCGCGGCGAGCGCCTCCCGGTCGGCGGTGTCGCAGGCGGTGATGGTCACCTTCGCGCCGAGCCGGGCCAGGTCGTCGGCGAGCGCGCCCGCGCCCGGGGCCGCCGGGCCGCTGCGGCTGACGAGGAGCAGGTGGGAGACGCCGTGCACCCGGGTGAGGTGGCGGGCGAACAGCGCCCCGAGCGCGCCGGTGCCGCCGGTGATCAGGACCGTACCGCCGGCTCTCCACGGTCCGGCCGCCGCTCCCGCGTGACCTTCCCTGGGCAGCGTGGTCCGCTCCAGGCGCGGCACGAACGCCGCCCCGCCCCGGACCGCGACCTGCGGCTCCCCGGAGGCGATCACCGTCGCCAGCGCCGCCACCGAGGCCGGGTCGTCGTCGAGGTCGACCAGGACGATCCGGCCCGGCATCTCCGACTGCGCCGAGCGCAGCAGACCCCACAGGGGCGCCGCGACGAGATCACTCACGCCGGAGCCGCCCGTGGACACCGCGCCCCGGGTCACCACCACCAGCGGGGTGTCGGCGGCCCGGTCGTCGGTCGGCCACCGCTGCGCGAGCGCCAGCGCCCGCCCGGTGGCCTCCCGTACCCCTGCCGGTACGTCACCATCGTGCGGGAACACGAACGGGGCGAGCAGCGCCCCGAACGCGCCCGGCGAGTCCAGGGCCGCGTCCACGTCGTCGAACCGCTGGCCCCGGGAGAGCCCCAGGTCGCCGCTGCCGGTGTCCAGCACCGCCCAGGCGGCGTCGCCGCCGAGCGGGGGCAGCGCGAGCGGCTTCCAGCCCAGCTCGAACAGGGAGTCCTGGGGGCGCGTCCGCGCGGTGGCGACCGCGTCCTCGGTGACCGGACGGACGCGGACCGCATCGGCGGAGGCGACGGGCCGGCCCGACCCGTCCGCGACGAGCAGCGCCACCGCGCCGTCGTCGCCCGGCGTGATCCGTACCCGGACCGTGGAGGCGCCCACCGCGTGCAGCCGTACGCCCCGCCACTCGGCCACGGCGACCGGCTGCCCGGAGGCGAGCCCGGCGGCCCGCAGCGCGGCGTCCAGCAGCGCGGGGTGCAGCCCGAAGCCGTCGGCGGAGGTACCCGGCTCCAGCCGGGCCTCGGCGAACAGCTCGTCGTCCCGGCGCCAGAGCGCGACCGGACCGGCCCCGCCCTCTTCCGCCACCGAGAGCGCCTCGGCGTCGGCGGGCGGCCACGGGCCGAGCGTGAAGGGCAGGGCGCGGCCGCCCGTGCCGAGCACCCCCGAGGCGCAGGCCGTCCACGCGGGGCGCACCCCCTCGCCCGCCGTGTGCACGGTGAAGGGCCGCGCACCGGCCCCGTCCGGCGGGCCGACCGTGATCTGCACCCGCAGCGGGTCGCGCTCGGGCAGGGCGAGCGGCCGGTCCACCACCAGCGCGTCGACGACCGGGCAGCCCACCTCGTCGCCCGCCCGCACCACCATGTCCAGCAGCGCCGACGAGGGCACCACCGGGGAGCCGAACAGCCGGTGCCCCCCGAACCAGGGCTCGGCCCGCGCCGACAGCCGGCCGGTGAACACCAGCTCGTCCCGGCCGGCCACCTCCACCACCGCGTCCAGCAGCGGATGGTCCGCCACCGGCCCGCCGGAGCGCGGGCCCTCGGCGGGGGCCGCCGCCTCCACCCAGTACCGCTCCCGCTGGAACGCGTAGGTCGGCAGCTCCACCCGGCGCGGGCCCGCCGGGGCGAAGAGCGCCGCCCAGTCCACCGGCACCCCCGCACTCCACAGCCGGCCCAGCGCGTGGACCACGGCGTCCGGCTCGGGCCGGCCCGACCGCACGGCGGCCACCGGCAGGACCGCCGCACCACCGGGCAGGCAGTCGTCGACCATCGCCGACAGGACGCCGGACGGGCCCACCTCCAGCAGCGTGTTCACCTGCTGGGCCGCGAGGGTCCGTACCGTCTCCAGGAACATCACCGGCCGGCGGACCTGGTCGATCCAGTACTCCGGGGAGCGCAGCTCCTCCTCGGTGGCGATCCGGCCGGTCACCGAGGACACCAGCGGAACGGCCGGGGCGCCGAAGGTCACCCCGCGCACGACCTTGCCGAACTCCTCCAGCATCGGTTCCATCCGGGGCGAGTGGAACGCGTGGCTGACCGTCAGCCGCTTGGTGGCCCGCCCCCAGGCCCGTACGGTCGCGGCGATGTCGGCGACCACGTCCTCGTCACCCGAAACCACCGTCGAGGAGGGCCCGTTGACCGCCGCGATGCCCACGCGCCCCGCACGGGCGGCGAGCAGCGGCTCCACCTCCTCGACCGTCGCCTGGAGCGCCACCATCGCCCCGCCGGCCGGCAGCGCCTGCATCAGCCGGCCCCGGGCGGTGACCACGGCGGTCGCGTCGGCAAGGCTCAGAACGCCCGCGATATGGGCGGCGGCCAGCTCCCCCACCGAATGCCCGGCGACGAAGTCGGGCCGCACGCCCCACGATTCGGCCAGCCGGGCCAGCGCCACCTCGAACGCGAACAGGGCCGGCTGCGCGTACCCGGTCTCGTCCAGCCGGTCGCCGGTCTCGATCACCTCGCGCAGCGGGCGGTCCAGATACGGGTCGGCCTCGGCGCACACCGCGTCGAACGCATCGGCGAACACCGGGTAGGCGGCGTGGAGTTCGAGCCCCATGCCGGGCCGCTGGCTGCCCTGGCCGGTGAAGAGGAAGCCCAGCCGGCCCGGCCGCGCCACGTCCGACGGCGAGGTGGAGCCCGCCTCGTCCAGGGCGAACGAGCGCAGCCCGTCCAGCAGCGCGTCGCGGTCCGTGCCCACCACCACGGCCCGGTGCTCCAGTGCGGCCCGGGTGGTGACCAGCGCATGGGCGACATCCGGTACGGAGAGGCCGGGGTGCCGCTCGACATGGGCGAGCAGCCGGCGGGCCTGGGCCCGCAGTCCGTCCGCCGCCTTCGCCGACAACGCCCAGGCGGCGACGGGCAGTTGGCTCTCATCCTCCGTACGGACGGCGGTCGGCTCCTCCGCCCGTGGCGCCTGCTCCAGGATCACGTGCGCGTTGGTGCCGCTCACGCCGAACGCGGATACGGCCGCCCGCCGGGGCCTGCCGGTCTCCGGCCAGGCCCGTTCCTCGGTGAGCAGCTCCACCGCCCCCGCCGACCAGTCGACCAGCGGGGTCGGCTCGTCGACGTGGAGCGTGCGGGGCAGGACGCCGTGCCGGATGGCCTGCACCATCTTGATCACACCGCCCACCCCGGCCGCCGCGACGGAGTGCCCGATGTTCGACTTCAGGGAGCCCAGCCACAGCGGCTCCGCCGGACGCGCCGCCCCGTAGGTCGCCAGCAGCGCCTGCGCCTCGATGGGGTCGCCGAGCCGGGTACCGGTGCCGTGCGCCTCCACCGCGTCCACGTCCGAGGCGTCGAGCCGGGCCTCCGCGAGCGCCCGCCGGATCACCCGCTCCTGGGACGGACCGCTGGGCGCGGTCAGCCCGTTGGACGCGCCGTCCTGGTTGACCGCCGTCGACCGGAGCACCGCCAGCACCTGGTGGCCGCGCCGCACCGCGTCGGACAGCCGCTCCACCAGGAGCAACCCCACCCCCTCCGACCAGCTCGTCCCGTCGGCGGCGCCCGCGAAGGACTTGCACCGGCCGTCCTCCGCCAGGCCGCGCTGCCGGGAGAAGTCGACGAACCCGCCCGGCGTCCCGCTGATCGTCACCCCGCCGGCCAGGGCCAGCGACGACTCACCGCTGCGCACCGACTGGGCTGCGAGGTGCAGCGCCACCAGCGACGAGGAGCAGGCGGTGTCCACGGTCACCGCCGGGCCCTCGAAGCCGAGCGAGTAGGAGACCCGCCCCGACACCACGCTGCTGAGCTTGCCCGTCATCAGGTAGCCCTCCAGGTCCGAGGGCCCCTCCAGACCGAGGTACGTCTGGTCCACCGAACCCACGAACACCCCGACCTTGGAGGTCTCCAGCGAGGTCGGGTCGATCCCGGCCTGCTCGAAGGTCTCCCAGGCCGTCTCCAGCAGCACCCGCTGCTGCGGGTCCATCGCGACCGCCTCACGCGGCGAGATACCGAAGAAGCCGGCGTCGAAGTCGGCCGCCCCGTCCAGGAAGCCGCCTTCCCGGGTGTACGAGGTGCCGGGGGTGTCCGGGTCGGCGTCGTACAGGCCGTCCAGGTCCCACCCCCGGTCGGTGGGGAACTCCGAGATGCCGTCACGGCCGTCCCGGACCAGCTGCCACAGGTCGTCGGCCGACGCCACACCACCGGGGTAGCGGCACGCCATGCCCACGATGGCGATGGGCTCGCTCCGCCCGGACTCCAGCTCCGTGATGCGGTGGCGGGCCTTCTGCAGGTCGGCGGTGACCCACTTCAGGTATTCGGCGAGCTTCTTCTCATCGGGCATGGGACGGCTCACATCTCCTCGTGAGGTCGGGACGGGCGGTGCGGGCGGGGCGGAACGGGCGCATGGCTCGGCGGTCGGCGGAGGGTCAGCCGCCGGCCCGGCCCAGCTCGTTGTCGATGAAGTCGAGGAGCTCGTCGGTCGACGCCTCCTCCAGGGAGGCCACCGGCTCGGACCCGGCGGGCGTTCCCCACGCCTCCATCCAGCGCGCCAGGATCGTCTGGAGACGGACCGTGACCGTGGCGCGCCCCTCGTCGTCCGCCACGGTCGCGAGGATCTCCTCCAGCCGGTCCAGCTCGGCCAGGGCGGGTGCCCGCCGTTCGGTGGCGCTGTCGGGCGCGGCCTTCGCCAGCAGGAACCCGGCGAGCGCCGTCGGTGTCGGATGGTCGAAGACCACCGTCGCCGGCAGCCGGACGCCCGCCGCCGCGCCCAGCCGGTTGCGCAGCTCGACCGCGGTGAGCGAGTCGAAGCCGAGCTCCTGGAAGGCCCGGCCCGCGTCGACCGCGTCCGCGTCGCGGAAGCCGAGGACCCCGGCCACCTCGCCGCGCACCAGGTCGAGCACGTACGTGCGCCGGTCGGTGTCGGACAGCTCCGCGAGCCGCTGGGCGAAGGAGGCGCCGTCGGGGCTCGCCGCGCGGCGGCCCGACGGGGGTACGAGGGCCCGCAGCAGCGGCGGGACGCGCGTACCGGCCCGTACCGCCGCCAGGTCGAACGGGGTCGCGGTCACGGCGGGCGTCCCCAGCGGGAGCGCCGCGTCGAGGAGGGCCAGCCCCTCCTCCGTACCGACCGGGAGGAACCCCTCACGGACGAACCGGGTGCGGTCGGCGGCGGTCAGGCCGGAGTTGATGCCGCCCGCCACCTCCCACAGGCCCCACGCCAGCGAGGTGGCGGGCAGGCCGAGCGCTCGGCGGTGGTGCGCGAGGCCGTCCAGGAACGCTCCAGCCGCCGCGTAGTTGGCCTGTCCGGGGCCGCCGAACACGCCGACGACCGAGGAGAACAGCACGAAGGCGGAGAGGTCCGCGTCCTGGGTCAGCTCGTGCAGGTGCCAGGCCGCGTCCGCCTTGGGCCGCAGGACGGTGTCCAGCCCGTCGGCGGTCAGGGCGGGCACCAGGTCGTTGTCCAGGACCCCGGCCGTGTGCACCACCCCGGTCAGCGGATGCCCGTCGGGGATCTCGGCGAGCAGCGCCGCGAGGGCGTCCCGGTCGGCGACGTCGCAGGCGGCGATCCGCACCGAGGCGCCGAGCGCGGTCAGTTCGGCCCGGAGCGCGTTGGCGCCGGGAGCCTCCTCGCCGCGCCGTCCGGCCAGCAGGAGGTGTCCGACCCCGTGTTCGGCGACGAGGTGGCGGGCGACCGCCGAACCGAGGGCGCCGGTGCCGCCGGTGACCAGGACGGTGCCGTCCGGCCGCCAGGACGGGGCCGCCTCGGTGTCTGCGGAGGGGGCGGGCACGCGGGCCAGCCGGGGCAGCAGGAGCCGGCCGTCCCGGACGGCGGCCTGCGGTTCGTCGGAGGCGAGGAGGGCGGACAGCAGCTCGGGTGCGATCTCCTCGGTGTCGGTGTCCACGAAGACGATCCGGCCCGGGTTCTCCGACTGCGCCGAGTGGACCAGCCCCCGGACGGCCGCCGCGCCGGGCCGGACCCGGTCCCCTTCGGCCGCGTGCACCGACCCCTGGGCGACGATCACCAGGCGGGTCTCCGCGAGGCGTTCGTCGGCCAGCCAGCCCTGGAGCAGCGCCAGGGCGGCGGCGGTCTCCTCGTGGAGACCGGCGAGGGTGCCGGTGTCCTTGGCGTCCTCGGTGGGGTGCAGACGGGTGAGCAGGAGCGGTACGGACGTCCCGTCACCGACGGCCCGCCCGACGGCGGCCAGGTCCTCGTACCGAGCCCCCTCCCCACCGGTCCCCAGCACCGCCCAGGCCACCGGCCGGGCGGGAGCGCGCAGCCCGGACGGCGTCCAGGTGACGTGGTGGAGGGCGCGCAACGGGCCCGGTCCACCAACGAGTTCGGCGGGCCGGGGGGCGCGCCGCAGCACCGACTCCACGGACGCGACGGGCCGCCCGTCCTGGTCGGTCAGCAGCAGGGCGAGGGCCCCGTCGTCCGCCGTCCGGAAGCGGGCCCGCACCGCCGTGGCGCCGGGGGCGTACAGGCGTACCCCACGCCACTCGGCGGCGACGAGCGTCGCGCCGGCTGCGGAGGCCGCGGAGTCCGGCGCGGCGGCGTCCGAGGCGGTGGCCAGGGCGGCCCGGAGCAGCTCCGGATGCAGGCCGAAGGCGCCGGCCTCCGGCGCGTACTCCTCCGGAAGCGTCACGTCCACGGCCTCGGCTGCCTCGTCGGCGGCCGCCGGGACCGCCGGGTCCTCCGCGCCGCCCAGGGCCCCGGTGGCCAGCTCCGTCCAGACGGCGGAGCCTGCCTCGGCCCGGGCGTGCACGGTCACCGGCCGGTGGCCCTCGCCGTCCGGCGCCCCGACCCGCACCTGGAGGGGCAGCTCGCCGGTCTCCGGAACGGCGAGGTGGGCCCGTACGGTCAGCTCCCGCAGGACCGGGGCGTCGGCCACGGAGCCCGCCGCGAGCACGGTCTCGACCAGCGCGGGCGCCGAGAGGACCGGGCTGCCCGCGAGGGTGTGTCCGGCCAGCCACGGGTGGGTCGCCAGGGATATCGCGGTGGCGAACAGGAACTCGTCGCTGCCCGCCACGGCCAGCGCGGTGCCGAGCAGCGGATGGAGCGGGGCGGCGGAGCCGGTGCCGGCGGCGCGGAGGGCGCTCGCCGAGGGCTCCAGCCAGTACCGCTCCCGCTGGAAGGCGTACGTGGGCAGCTCGGCCTGGCGTACGCCCGTCCCGGCGAACCGGGGCGTCCAGTCGACCGGGACGCCCGCGACGAACGCCTCGCTCAGGGAGGTCAGGACGCGCTCGGGCCCGCCGTCGTCGCGGCGCAGCGAACCGAGGCCGGTGACCGTGACCCCGGCGGCGTCGGCGGTCTCCTCGATGCTGTGCAGCAGCACGGGGTGCGGGCTGCACTCGACGAACACCCCGTGGCCGTCTCCGAGCAGGGTGCGGGTGGTCGGCTCGAAGAGCACGCTCTGGCGCAGGTTGGTGTACCAGTACGTGGCGTCGAGCCCGGTCGTGTCGAACAGGCCGCCGGTCACGGTGGAGTAGAACGGCACCTCGGCGGGCCGGGCCTCGATCCCCGCCAGGTCGGTGAGCAGCCGCTCGCGGAGCACCTCCACATGGGCGCCGTGCGAGGCATAGTCCACCGGGAGCCGCTTCGCCCGGCCGCCGGAGGCCCGGACCGTCTCCCGTACCTCGTCCAGCGCGTCGCCGTCGCCCGAAAGCACCACGGAGGCGGCCCCGTTGATGGCGGCCACCGACACCCGGGAGCCGTACCCGGCGATGAGCTCGCGCACCTGCTCCTCCGCCAGGGCCACCGACATCATGCCGCCGCCGCGCCCCGAGAGGTCCTCGGCGATGGCCCGGCTCCGCAGCGCCACGATCCTGGCGCCGTCCGCCAGGGAGAGCGCCCCGGCCACGCAGGCGGCGGCGATCTCGCCCTGGGAGTGCCCGATGACGGCGGCGGGCCGCACCCCGTGGGAGCGCCACACCTCGGCCAGCGACACCATGACCGCCCAGAGCGCGGGCTGGACGACCTCCACCCGCTCCAGCGGCGCGCCCGTCCGCAGGGTCTCGACGAGGTCCCAGTCGGTGAAGGGCTTCAGAGCCGCCGCGCACTCGGCCAGCTTGGCGGCGAACACTGTTGAGGTGTCGAGCAGTTCGGCGGCCATGCCCTCCCACTGGGAGCCCTGGCCCGGGAAGACGAAGGCGCTGCGGGACTCGGTCCGCCGGACGCCGCGCACCAGGTTCGGGGCCGTCGCCCCCTCGGCGAGGGCGGTCAGGGCCTCCCTCAGCTCGGTCGGGCCGGTGCCCGTCACCACGGCCCGGTGGTCCAGCATCGACCGGGTGGTGACCAGGGAGTACGCGAGGTCGGCCACCGGGTCGGTGTTCTCCGCCAGCCGGTCGAGCAGCAGCCGGGCCTGGTCGGCGAGCGCCTGTCCGTCCCGGCCGGAGAGCACCAGCGGCACGGGCTGCGGCGGCCCGTCGGGGGCGCTTGCGGCCGCCTCCTCCTCGACGGCGGGTGCCTGTTCGAGGATGACGTGGGCGTTGGTGCCGCTGAAGCCGAAGGAGGAGACGGCGGCCCGGCGGGGGTGGTCGGTCTCGGGCCAGTCGCGTGCCTCGGTGAGGAGTTCGAGGGTGCCGGTGTCCCAGTCGATGTGCGAGGTTGGGTTCTCGGCGTGCAGCGTACGGGGGAGACGGGCGTGGTTGAGGGCGTGGACCATCTTGATGATCCCGCCAACCCCGGCCGCCGCCTGGGCGTGGCCGATGTTGGACTTCAACGAGCCGAGCAGCAGCGGTCGCCCTTCGGGCCGCTCCTTGCCGTACGTCGCGAGCAGGGCGCGGGCTTCGATGGGGTCGCCGAGGGTGGTGCCGGTGCCGTGGGCCTCGACGGCGTCGACGTCGGCGGGGGTGAGCCCGGCGTCGGCGAGGGCCTGGCGGATCACCCGTTCCTGGGCGGGGCCGTTGGGTGCGGTGAGGCCGTTGCTCGCCCCGTCCTGGTTGATCGCCGACCCCTTGACCACGGCGAGGATCTGCCGGCCGTCGCGCAGCGCGTCGGAGAGCCGGGCCACCAGGAGCAGCCCGACACCCTCGGCCCAGCCGGTGCCGTCGGCCTCCTCCGCGAAGGACTTGCACCGGCCGTCGGGCGACAGCCCGCGCAGCCGGGAGAACTCGACGAACGGCATCGGCGTGGCCAGCACCGTCACCCCGCCGGCCAGAGCCAGGTCGCACTCGCCGCGCCGCAGGGCCTGGGCGGCCAGATGGAGGGCGACCAGGGAGGAGGAGCAGGCGGTGTCGACGGTGACCGCCGGACCTTCGAGACCGAAGGTGTACGCCAGCCGGCCCGAGGCGACACTGCCCGCGCTGCCGCTGTAGAGGTAGCCCTCGAACTCCTGCGGCGGCAGATGCGGCCGGGAGCCGTAGTCGTTGTACATCGCCCCGACGAACACGCCCGTCCGGCTGCCCCGTACCGCGTCCGGGACGATCCGGGCCCGCTCGAAGGCCTCCCACGCGGTCTCCAGCAACAGCCGCTGCTGCGGGTCGGTGGCCAGTGCCTCCCTCGGCGACATCCCGAAGAACTCGGGGTCGAACAGGTCGGCGTCGTGCAGGAATCCGCCCTGGCGGGTGTACGAGCGCCCCACCGCCTCGGGGTCGGGGTCGTAGAGGTCCTCCGCCCAGCCGCGGTGCTCGGGGAAGGGGGAGACCGCGTCGACGCCGTCGGCGACGATCCGCCACAGGTCCTCGGGGCTGCGCACACCGCCGGGGTAGCGGCAGGCCATACCGACGATCGCGATCGGCTCCTGCTGTCTCTCCTCGATCTCCCGCAGTCGCTTGCGTGATGCGCGCGCGTCGGCCGTGGCGCGCTTGAGGTAGTCGCGGAGTTGGTTCTCGGCGGCGGTCACGTCTCTCAGCTCCAGGTTCGTGTGCGGAAGGGGACGGTGCGTGCGGCGAGGCGGGCGGGGCGAGCGGGCCGTGCGGGGGACCTGGTGGGCCGGGCGAGCGGTGCCCGGCCCACCCCCACTCAGTCGTCGAGTTCGTCGATGAGGTCGAAGAGTTCCTGGTCGGTCGCGCCGTCCAGGTCCTCGTCGCTGCCGGCCACCGGGTCCGCCAGGTCGAGCAGTTCCCTGAGCCGGGTGGCGATACGGCCCTGGGCATCGGCGTCGGACAGCGCGCCCGGCAGGGCGCCGAGCAGCCGGTCGAGATCGGCGAGGACCGCCGTGGCCGCCGACGGGGTCGCGGGGCCGGCCGCCGGGGCGAGCTCCGCCAGGATGTAGGCGGCCAGGGCGGTGGGGTTGGGGTGGTCGAAGACCACGGTGGAGGGCAGCCGCAGTCCGGTGGCGGTGCCGAGCTGGTTGCGCAGCTCGATCGCGGTGAGCGAGTCGAACCCCAGCTCGTTGAAGGCCCGGGTGGCGGCGACCGCCGACTGGTCGGCATGGCCCAGCACGGCCGCCGTCTTGGCCCGGACCAGATCGGCGACGAGCGCTTCCTGTTCGGCGGGCGGCAGTTGGGCCAGCCGCTCGGTGAGCGGTGCCTGGCTCCGGACCGGCGCGGCGGCTGCCGGGGCGAGGCCTCGCAGGACGGCGGGGAGCTGCTGCGTGGTGCGCAGCGCCGCCCGGTCGATCCGGGTGAGGGCGTGGACGGGACGGTCCAGGCGCAGCGCCGCGTCCAGCAGCGCGGTGCCCTCCGCCGCGCTGATCGGCTTCAGCCCGAGCCGGGCCAGGCGCTGGACGTCGGCGTCCGACAGGTGGGAGCTCAGGGCGCTGGTGTCGGACCACAGGCCCCAGGCGAGGGAGTGGGCGGGGAGGTGGTGGGCGTGGCGGTGGTGGGCGAGGGCGTCGAGGAAGGTGTTGGCGGCGGCGTAGTTGGCCTGTCCGGGGGTGCCGAGGGTGCCGGCGATGGAGGAGTAGAGGACGAAGGCGGTGAGGTCGTGGTCGTGGGTGAGTTCGTGGAGGTTCCAGGCGCCGTCGATCTTGGGCCGGAGTACGCCGTCCAGTTGTTCCGGGGTGAGCGACATGACGGTGGCGTCATCCGTCGTCCCGGCCGTGTGGACGACGGCGGTGAGCGGGTGCTCCTCCGGGATGGTGGCGAGGGCGCGGGCCAGTGCCTCGCGGTCGGCGGCGTCGGCGGCCACGAGGTCGACGTGGGCGCCGAGTTCGGTGAGTTCGGTGCGCAGGGTGTCGGCGCCGGGGCTGTCGGGGCCCCGGCGGCTGAGCAGGAGCAGGCGTCGTGCGCCGTGCTCGGTGATCAGGTGCCGGGCCAGGATCGCCCCGAGCGCGCCGGTGCCGCCGGTGATCAGGACCGTACCGCGTCCCCAGTCGGGTCCGGCCACGCTCCGGGCGGGGGGTTCGGCGGGGGTGAGGCGCGGGACGAACGCCTCGCCGGCCCGCAGCAGCAGTTGGGTCTCGTCGGTGCGCAGGGCCGCCGCCAGGACGTCCCGGCTGAGCGAGTTGTCGTCGGTGTCGACCAGCACGATCCGCCCCGGCTGCTCGGCCTGGGCCGACCGGAGCAGGCCCCAGACACCGGCGAGCACCAGGTCGGTGGCGTCCTCGCCGTCCGGGGCGACGGCGCCCCGGGTCACCACGGCCAGCCGGGTGTCGGCGAACCGTTCGTCGGCCAGCCACTCCCGTACGGTGGCGAGGACCCCGGCCAGCGCTCCCCGGGCCCGTTCCGCGAGACCACCGGTCCCGGCGGGCGCCTCCAGCGGCAGCAGTACGGCCGAGGGCGCGGCCTCCCCGTCGTCCACGGCCCGGCGCAGCGCCGCCAGATCGGTGTGCGTACGGGCTCCGGGCAGGTCGAGCGCCCCGCCGAGCAGGACCAAGGCCTCGCCCGGCGCCGCCGTCCGGTCGAGCGTTACGGGTTCCCAGCTCAGCCCGAACAGTCCCTCGGCCCGGTCGCCCGCCACCGGCAGGTCATCGGGCGACAGCGGACGCAGGAGCAGCTCCTCGACCGTGGCCACGGGCAGCCCGGAACCGTCGGTCAGGGTGAGGCCGACCGCGACGGCCGTGTCGTCGGACTTGCGCAGGGTCAGCCGGGCCCGGAGCGCGTCGATGGGACCCGCCGGCACGCTGACCCCGGACCAGGAGAAGGGCACCATGGGCCGGTCCGCCACGCCCGCGACGCCGGGGAGCAGCGCGTGCAGCACCGCGTCCAGGAGCGCCGGGTGGAGGGTGAAGCCCGCCCCGCCCGCCGGGTGTTCGGCGCCCGGGGCGACCTCGGCGTACAGGTCGTCCCCGAGGCGGGAGAGCCGCCGGAGGTTCTGGAAGGCGGGGCCGTACCGGTAGTCCTGCCCGGCGAGCCGGTCGTAGACGCCGGTGAGGTCGATCTCCAGCACCCCGGCCGGCGCGCGGGTGTCCCTGTCGGCCGGGGAGGCGGGCCCGCCCGGGGCGAGCACGCCCTCGGCGTGCTGGGTCCAGGGCTCGTCGGCCTCGGCCCCGGAGCCGGAACCCGAGCCCGAGCCGGTCCGTCGCGAGTGGACGGAGACCGGGCGGCGGCCGCTGTCGTCCGGGGCGCCGACGGTGAGCTGGAGCTGCACCTCGTCGTCCGTGCCGAGCACCAGCGGGGCGGTGAGGGTGAGTTCGTCGAGCAGAGGGAGGCCGACCCGCCGGGCGGCCGTCAGCGCCAGGTCCACGAAGGCCGTGCCGGGCAGCAGGACCCGGTCCATGACGGCGTGGTCAGCGAGGTACGGGTGGGTGCGCAGCGAGACCCGGCCGGTGAGGACGACGAGCTCGCCGCCCGCCACCTCGACCGCCGCGCCGAGCAGCGGGTGCCCGGCGGAGTCGAGGCCGAAGTCGGCGGCCTCGCCCTTCGTGTCCCCGGCGGTGAGCCAGTACCGCTGCCGCTGGAAGGCGTACGAGGGCAACGGGGTGCGGCGGGCGCCGGGGAGGACGGCGCTCCAGTCGGTGCGGGCTCCCCGCAGTGCGGACAGGGCCAGCGCCGATACGACGGTCCGGGGCTCGGGCCGGCCGGACCGCAGCAGGGCGGCCACCGAACCGGCCGGAGCCGTCAGGCACCGCTCCACCAGGGCGGAGAGGACACCGTCGGGGCCCAACTCCAGGTATTCGGTGACCCCTTCGGCCTCCAGCCCGCGCACGCCGTCGGCGAAGCGGACGGCCTGCCGGATCTGGGCCACCCAGTAGTCGGGGGTGCACAGGTCCGCGTCGCCGATCAGGGAACCGGTGACGGTGGAGACGATGGGCACCTTCGGCGGGTGGAAGGTCACCCCTTCCGCCACCTGCGCGAACGCGTCGAGCATCCCGTCCATGAGGTGGGAGTGGAAGGCGTGCGAGACGGTGAGCCGCTTGACCTTGCGGCCCTCGGAGCGCCACCGCGCCTCCAGCGCGGCCACGGCCTCCTCGTCGCCGGAGACCACCACCGACCGGGGGCCGTTGACGGCGGCCAGGCTCACCCCGTCCGGCAGGTCGGTCTCCTCCTCGGTGGCCTCCACCGCCAGCATCGCCCCGCCCGCCGGCAGCGCGTCCATCAGCCGGCCGCGAGCGGCCACCAGGGCGCAGGCGTCGGCCAGCGACAGCACGCCCGCGACATGGGCGGCGGCGAACTCACCGATGGAGTGGCCCATCAGCAGGTCGGGGGTGATGCCCCAGGACTCCACGAGCCGGAACAGGGCCACTTCCAGTGCGAACAGGGCGGGTTGGGCGAGCGCGGTCCGGTTCAGTTCGTCCCCGCCGCCGAACACCACCTCCTTCAAAGGCAGTTCGAGGTGTGCGTCCACCTCGTCGAAGGCGGCCGCGAAGACCGGGAACGCGGCGTACAACTCGCTTCCCATACCGGACCGTTGGCTGCCCTGCCCGGTGAAGAGGAAGGCGGTCCTGCCGCGCCGCCCGCCCTCGTCGCGTACGACGCCTGCGGCGTCCTCGCCCGCCGCCAGCGCGGCCAGGCCGCGCAGCAGCTCCTCGCGGTCCGCTCCGACGACGGCGGCCCGGTGCTCGTGCCGGATCCGGCCGGTGGCGAGGGAGAAACCGAGGTCGGCGGACGGGAGTTCGGGGTTCGCGGTCACGAACTGCCGCAGCCGGTCCGCTTGGGCGCGCAGTGCGTCCGGGGACTTCGCCGAGAGCAGCCACGGAACCGTCGTACCGGCCTCGGTCTCCGGGCGGGGCCCGTCGGCGTCCTTCCCGGCCGTCTCCTTGACGGCGGGGGCCTGTTCGAGGATGACGTGGGCGTTGGTGCCGCTGATCCCGAAGGAGGAGACGGCGGCCCGGCGGGGGCGGTCGGTCGCGGGCCACTCACGGCCCTGGGTGAGGAGTTCGAGGGTGCCGGTGTCCCAGTCGATGTGCGAGGTGGGGTTCTCGGCGTGGAGGGTCGGGGGCAGGTGGGCGTGGTTGAGGGCGTGGACCATCTTGATGATCCCGCCGACCCCGGCCGCCGCCTGGGCGTGGCCGATGTTGGACTTCAACGAGCCGAGCAGCAGCGGGTGTCCGGGCTCCCGTTCGGCGCCGTACGTGGCCAGCAACGCCTGCGCCTCGATGGGGTCGCCGAGGGTGGTGCCGGTGCCGTGGGCCTCGACGGCGTCGACGTCGGCGGGGGTGAGCCCGGCGTCGGCGAGGGCCTGGCGGATGACGCGTTCCTGGGCCGGGCCGTTGGGTGCGGTCAGGCCGTTGCTCGCCCCGTCCTGGTTGACGGCCGAGCCGCGCAGCACCGCGAGGACCTGGTGGCCGTTGCGGCGGGCGTCGGAGAGCCGTTCCACCAGCAGCAGCCCGACCCCCTCGCTCCACGCGGTGCCGGAGGCGTCGGCGGCGAAGGACCGGCAGCGGCCGTCGGTGGACAGAGCGCGCTGGCGGCTGAACTCGACGAACGAGCCCGGGCCCGCCATCACGGTGACCCCGCCCGCCAGCGCCAGATCGGTCTCCCCCGAGCGAAGGGCCTGGGCGGCGAGGTGGAGGGCGACCAAGGAGGAGGAGCAGGCGGTGTCGACGGTGACCGCCGGGCCTTCGAGCCCGAAGGTGTACGCCAGCCGGCCCGAGATGACGCTGGAGGTGTTGCCGACGAGCAGGAAGCCCTCGAACTCGGCGGGTACGGAGGCCAGTCGGGCGGCGTAGTCGTCGTACATGGAACCGACGAAGACGCTGGTGTTGCTGCCGCGCAGCGCGGTCGCGTCGATCGCCGCGCTCTCGAAGGTCTCCCAGGCGGTCTCCAGCAGCAGCCGCTGCTGGGGGTCCATGGCGGTCGCCTCGCGCGGCGATATGCCGAAGAAGTCCCGGTCGAAGAGGTCGGCGTCGTGCAGGAACCCGCCCTCGCGCACGTACGAGGTTCCGGTGTGCTCCGGGTCCTGGTCGTAGAGCCGCTCCAGGTCCCAGCCCCGGTTGGTCGGGAAGCCGCTGATCGCGTCGGTGCCCGAGGTGACCAGGTCCCACAGCTCCTCCGGGGAGCGGACCCCGCCCGGGTAGCGGCAGGCCATGCCCACGATGGCCAGCGGCTCGTCGGCCGTGCCGGAGCGCTTGCCTCGGCGGGCCTTGGCCGTCTTGCCCGGGGCCGCGCCCGCCTGGTCCTGGCCCGGGACCAGGCCCAGGAGGTAGGCGGTCAGGGCGGTGGGGTTGGGGTGGTCGAAGACGACGGTGGAGGGCAGCCGCAGTCCGGTGGCGGTGCCGAGCTGGTTGCGCAGCTCGACGGCGGTGAGCGAGTCGAAGCCCTGCTCCTTGAACGCCTTGGTGGTGTCGACCTGTTCACCGGAGGTGTGGCCGAGCGCCGCGGCGACGCAGTCGCGGACGAGCTGGAGCACGGCGGGGCCGCGCTCGTCCTCGGGCAGCGCGGCCGTCCGGGCCGCCCACCCCGTAGCGTCCGCCGCCGCTGCCGTACGAGCGGTGCGGCGGGTGCGGACCAGGCCGCGCCACACGGCGGGCGGCAGGCCGGAGCCCGCGATCCGCGCCGGGTCGAGCGCGGCGGCGACGGTGAGCGGGGCGTCCGCGCCCAGCGCCGTATCGAACATGCGCAGGCCCTGCTCCTCGGCGAGCGGGAGCACACCGGTACGGGTCCAGCGGGCCACGTCCGCCCCGGAGAGGGTGGCGCCCATGCCCGTGGAGGCGTCCCACAGGCCCCAGGCGAGGGAGTCGGCGGGGAGGTGGTGGGCGTGGCGGTGGTGGGCGAGGGCGTCGAGGAAGGTGTTGCCTGCGGCGTAGTTGGCCTGTCCTGGGGTGCCGAGGGTGCCGGCGATGGAGGAGTAGAGGACGAAGGCGGTGAGGTCGTGGTCTTGGGTGAGTTCGTGGAGGTTCCAGGCGCCGTCGATCTTGGGCCGGAGCACGCTGTCGAGCTGTTCCGGGGTGAGGGAGGCGACCGTCGCGTCGTCGATGACGCCCGCGGTGTGGACGACGGCGGTGAGCGGGTGCTCCTCCGGGATGGTGGCGAGGGCGCGGGCCAGTGCCTCGCGGTCGGCGGCGTCGGCGGCCACGAGGTCGACGTGGGCGCCGAGTTCGGTGAGTTCGGTGCGCAGGGTGTCGGCGCCGGGGCTGTCGGGGCCCCGGCGGCTGAGCAGGAGCAGGCGTCGTACGCCGTGCTCGGTGATCAGGTGCCGGGCCAGGACCGCGCCGAGTCCGCCGGTGCCGCCGGAGATCAGGACAGTACCCTCAGCGGTGAAGTGGACCGGCGGTGCGGTCCGGGCGGCGGCCCGGGCCAGTCTCGGGGCCCGGAACTGCCCTTCGCGGACGGCGATCTGCGGTTCCCCGGTGGCCACGGCCCCGGCCACCAGGGCCTCCGCGTCACCGTTCCCGTCGAGGTCGACCAGGACGATCCGGCCCGGGTGCTCGGTCTGGGCCGAGCGCACGAGCCCCCACAGCGGGGCGTGGACCAGGTCGGTCACGTCCTCGTCGGGGGCGGCCGCCACGGCGCCGCTGGTCACCAGGACCAGCCGGGACCGCTCGAACCGCTCCGCCTCCAGCCACTCCCGCAGGAAGGCCGCCGCGTGCGCGGTCGTGGTCCGGGCGGTGCCGGGCACGGCGCTCGGGGTCTCGGTCGCGGTCTCGGTCGGGACGTCGGTCGGGTCCTCGGTGAGGGTCAGGACGACGAGGTCGGCCGGTTCGACGGCAGCCGCGTCGTGGCCGGTGAGGCCGGTCAGTTCCGTACGGGTCCACTCGGGGACCTCGCCCGCCGCGACCACCGGCCAGTCGAGTACGTAGAGGGGCTCGCGGACCACGGCGGCCTCGGCGAACGCCGCCCGGGCCACCGGGCGCAGGGTGAGCGAGGCGACGGTCACCACGGGCTCACCGGCCCGGTCGGTGACGGCCAGCGAGACGGTGTCCGGGCCCGCCGGGGTGATCCGCACCCGGGCCGAGGCGGCTCCGGCGGCGTGCAGCCGGACCCCGTCCCAGGCGAACGGCAGCCGGATCTCCGCCGGACTGCCGCCCTCCGCCGCACCGGGCAGCAGCGGGTGCAGCGCGGCGTCGAACAGCGCGGGGTGCACGCCGTACCGGCCGGCGTGCTCCTGCTGGCCCTCGGGCAGCGCGATCTCGGCGAGCAGCTCGTCCCCGAGGCGCCACACCGCCCGCACGCCCTGGAAGGCCGCGCCGTAGGCGTACCCGAGGCCGTCCAGCTCCCGGTACACGTCCTCGGTCGGCAGCGCGACGGCCCCGGTGGGCGGCCAGGTGCCCTGATCGGCGTCCGGCGAAGGGGCCTGCGCGGCGGAGAGGAACCCGGTCGCGTGCCGCGTCCACGGCTGACCGCTGGCGCTCACCGGGCGGGAGTGGATGGTGAAGGGGCGTGCGCCGTCGGCGTCCGGGGCGGCGACCTTGATCTGGACGCGTACGGAGTCCCGCCCGGTGAGCGCCAGCGGCGCCTCCAGGGTCAGGTCGTCGACGGTGTCGGCCCCCGTCGGCTCCCCGGCGGCGAAGGCCAGCTCCAGGAAGGCGGTGGCGGGCAGGAGCGTGCTGCCCGCCACGACGTGGTCGGCCAGCCAGGGGTGGGTGCGCAGCGAGAGCAGGCCCGTCAGGACGGTCTCCCCGTCGCCGCCCGCCACCTCGACCGATGCGCCGAGCAGCGGGTGTCCGGAGGCGTCGAGGCCCAGCCCGGGGACGTCGGTACGGGCGCCCGGGGCCAGCCAGTAGTGGGCTCCTCGGAAGGCGTACGTCGGCAGGCCGATCCGCTCTGCGCCGGGGTAGCGGGCGGCCAGGTCGAAGGCGGCCCCGGAGGCCTGGATGGAGGCGAGGGCGGCGGTGTACGTGTCGGCCTCCGGCCGGCCGGCGCGGGCCAGGGCGACACAGGTGGTGGCGGCCTCGGCGCCCGCGTCGGCGAGCGACTCCCGCGCCATGGCGGTGAGGACGGCGTCCGGCCCCAGCTCCACGAAGAGGGTCGCGCCCTCTTCGTACAGCGACCGTACGGTGTCGTGGAACCGCACCGTGGCACGGATCTGGTCCACCCAGTAGTCCGGCGAGCGCAGCAGCTCCGGACCTGCGGGCGCTCCGGTCACCGTGGACACCACGGGGACGGTCGGCGCGTGGAAGGTCAGGGACCGCGCGACCGTACGGAACTCCTCCAGGATGCCGTCCATATGCGGCGAGTGGAACGCGTGGCTCACCCGGAGCCTGCGGACGCGGTGACCGCGCTCGCGCCACTCCGTCTCGATCCGCTCCACCACGGCCTCGTCCCCGGCGACGACCACGGACCGGGGCCCGTTGACCGCCGCCAGGGAGACCGCGTCGGCGTCGGCGCCGAACGTGGCGACCACCTCGTCGGGCCCGGCCTGGATCGCGAGCATGGCCCCGTCCGAGCGTGCCTCCTCCATGAGCCGCCCCCGGGCCGCCACCAGCGCGGCGGCGTCGTCGAGGGAGAGCACTCCGGCCACATGGGCGGCGGCCAGCTCACCGATGGAGTGCCCGGCCAGCAGGTCCGGTGCCAGGCCCTGGTGCTCGGCCAGCCGGAACAGCGCCACCTCCACGGCGAACAGGGCGGGCTGGGTGTAGCGCGTCCGGTGCAGCAGCGCCGCGTCCGGGTCGTCCTCGTCGGCGAACACCAACTCGCGCAGCGAGCGGTCCAGGTGCGGGTCGACCGCCGCGCACACGGCGTCGAAGGCATCGGCGAACACCGGGAACTCGGCGTGGAGTTCGCGTCCCATCCCGGCCCGCTGGGCGCCCTGGCCGGTGAAGAGGAAGGCGGTACGGCCGGGTTCGGCGGCCGAGCCGCGTACCACCTGCGGCGAGGCGGTGCCGTCGGCGAGCGCGTCGAGCGCGGCGAGACGGCCCTCGGAGCCGGAGCCGGTGTTACCGGCCGTGCCCAGGACCACCGCCCGGTGGGCGAAGAGGGTACGGGTGGCGGCGAGGGAGAGCCCCACGTCCTCCGGGCGCAGCTCCGGACGGGCCGTCACGAACTCCCGCAGCCGCGCGGCCTGGGCCTTGAGGCCGTCGGCGTCGGGGGCGGAGAGCAGCCAGGGGGTGCGAGCCGCGTCCACGGTGGCGGGCTGCTCGGCGGCGGGCGCCTCCACCGGGTCCGCCGTCACGGGCGGCGGTCCGTCCGCCGGGTCCGGCTGCTCGACCACGACATGCGCGTTGGTCCCGCTGATGCCGAAGGAGGAGATACCGGCCCGGCGGGGCGCCCCGGTGCGGGGCCACGGCCGGTGCTCGCGTACCAGCGCGACCGTGCCGGAGGACCAGTCCACGTGCGGGGTCGGCTCGTCCACGTGCAGGGTGGCCGGGACGACGCCGTGCCGCATGGCCTCGACCATCTTGATGAGCCCGCCGACCCCGGCCGCGGCCTGCGCGTGCCCGATGTTCGACTTCAGCGAGCCGAGCAGCACCGGTTCCCGGCCCTCCCGGTCGCTCCCGTACGTGGCGAGGATCGCCTCGGCCTCGATCGGGTCGCCCAGCGACGTACCGGTGCCGTGCGCCTCCACCACGTCCACGTCGGCGACGGTCAGACCGGCGTCGGCCACCGCCTGCCGGATCACCCGCTGCTGGGAGAGGCCGTTGGGGGCGCTGAGCCCGTTGGAGGCGCCGTCCTGGTTGACGGCGGACCCGCGGACCAGGCCCAGGACCCGGTGCCCGTTGCGGCGGGCCTCGGAGAGCCGCTCCAGGACCAGCAGGCCGACGCCTTCCGACCAGACGGTGCCGTCGGCGCCGGCGGCGAAGGACTTGCACCGCCCGTCGGGCGACAGCCCCTGCTGCCGGGAGAACTCCACGAACATCCCGGGGGAGGACATGACGGTCGCCCCGCCCGCCAGCGCGAGGCCGGACTCGCCGCGCCGGAGCGACTGCACCGCCATGTGCACGGCGACCAGGGAGGAGGAGCAGGCCGTGTCCACGGTGACCGCGGGGCCGGTGAAGCCGAACTGGTAGGCGATGCGGCCGGACATCACGCTGGGGGTGGTCCCGGTGAGCAGGTGCCCCTCGGCGCTCTGGGGGGCGTCCTGCATCCGGGGCCCGTAATCGCCGGTCGTCGCGCCGACGAAGACACCCGTACGGGTCCCGCGCAGCGTGCGCGGCACCAGCCCGGCGTGTTCCAGGGACTCCCACGCGGTCTCCAGCAGCAGCCGTTGCTGGGGGTCCATGGCCTGCGCCTCACGCGGCGATATGCCGAAGAAGCCGGGCTCGAAGCGGCCCGCGTCGTGCAGGAAGCCGCCCTCGCCCAGATAGGACTTGCCGGAGCGCTCGTGGTCCGGGTCGTAGAGGTCCTCGTCCCAGCCCCGGTCGGTCGGGAAGGGGGTGATCGCGTCACCGTGCTCGTCCACGAGCCGCCACAGGTCCTCCGGCGAGGCGACGCCGCCGGGGTAGCGGCAGGCCATGCCGACGATGGCGATCGGCTCGTCGGAGCCGGTGGCCAGGAGCGGTTCCTCCTCCTGGGCGCCGCCGGAGCCCTGGAGTTCGGCGCCGATGAACTCCGCCAGCGCCGCCGGCGTCGGGTGGTCGAAGAGCAGCCCGGACGGCAGCCGCAGCCCGGTGGCCTCGGCGAGGCCGGTGCGCAGCTCCACGGTCATCAGGGAGCTGAAGCCGAGGTCCCGGAAGGGGAGGTCCGACTCCACGGACCGGTCGGGGCCGTATCCGAGGACGGCCGCCACATGCGCCGTCACCAGGTCTGCCGCCGAGCGGTCACCGGCCGTGGGACGCGCCGACCGGTTGCCCGCTGTGCTGCTCGCGGTCGTGGGCCGGGAGGTCACGGCCCCGGCCCCCGGCGAGGAGCCGGCGGCCGGGGCCGGCAGGTCCGTCACCCAGTAGCGCTCGCGCTGGAAGGCGTACGTCGGCAGCTCCACCCGGTGCGTCCCGGTGCCCGCGAACACCGCGTCCCAGTCCACCTCCGCACCCCGGACGAAGGCCCGGGCGAGCGCCGCGCCCGCCGTACGGTCCTCCGGTCGGCCCGCGCGCAGGGCGGGCTCGGCGTGCACGGCGTCCCGGTCGAGCACGCTCTCGGCCACCATCGCCGAGCACACCCCGTCGGGGCCCAGTTCGACGACCGTGCGCACGCCCTCGGCCTCCAGGGTGCGCACGGCCTCCAGGAACCGTACGGGCCTCCGCACCTGCTCGACCCAGTACTCCGGGGACTCCAGCAGCCCGTCCGCCGCCACCTCGCCGGTCACGGTGGAGACGACGGGGATGCGCGGCGGGTGGAAGGACAGCGGGGCCAGCGCCCGGCGGAACGCGTCGAGCATCCCGTCCATGTGGGCCGAGTGGAACGCGTGGCTCACCGTGAGCCGTTTCGTCTTGTGCCCCCGCTCGCGCAGCCCGCCCGCGACCTCCAGCACCGCGGCCTCGTCCCCGGAGAGGACGACGGCGGCGGGCCCGTTCACCGCGGCCAGCGACACCGCCGCCTGGGACCCCGAGGCCGGCGACACCGCCGCCTCGTGCCCTGACAGGGCCTCCAGCACCTCCGCCTCCGACGCCTGGACCGCGACCATGGCACCGCCCTCGGGAAGCGCCTGCATCAGCCGGCCCCGGGCCGCCACCAGGACGCACGCGTCGGCCAGCGAGAGCACCCCGGCCACATGGGCGGCCGAGACCTCGCCGATGGAGTGCCCGGCGAGGAAGTCGGGGCACACACCCCAGGACTCGTACAGCCGGAACAGCGCCACCTCGACGGCGAACAGCGCGGGCTGGGTGGAGCCGGTCAGGTCCAGGCCCTCGCCCGAGGCGATGACCTCCCGGAGCGGGCGTTCCAGCAGCGGGTCGAGGTGCTCGCACACCGCGTCGAAGGCGGCGGCGAAGGCCGGAAAGGCGGCGTACAGCTCGCTTCCCATCCCCACCCGCTGGGCGCCCTGGCCGGTGAACACCATCCCCAGCCGGCCGCCCACCTCGCTGCCGGAGACCACGTTGGCGGCGGGCAGCCGTCCGCCCAACGACTGGAGCCCGGCGAGGAGTTCCTCGCGGTCGGCGGCGAGAACCACCCCTCGGTGAGCGAACAGTGACCGGGTGGTGACCGACGACCGGCCGACGGCGGCGGGCGTCACGTCCACGTCGGCCGCGACCTGGGCCGCCAGCCGGGCGGCCTGGGCGTCCAGCGCCTTCGGGGTCCGCCCGGAGACCACCACCGGCAGGGCGACGGAGGGGCGCGCCGGGGAGGCGGCGGGGTCGGCGGGGTCGGCCGGTCGCGCGGGCGCCTCGGTGAGGATGACGTGGCAGTTGCTGCCGCCCATGCCGAAGGAGCTCACCCCCGCGGTGAGCGGGCGGTCGGGACGCGGCCAGGGGCTCAGCCGCTCGTTGACCGCGAGGTTCAGCTCGCCGAGGGGGATGTTGGGGTTGGGCGTCTCGAAGTTGAGGCTCGGCGGGAGCATCCGGTGGCGGATGGACAGGACCGTCTTGATGAGGCCGACGATGCCGGCGGCGCCTTCCAGGTGCCCGATGTTCGTCTTGACGGACCCGACCCGCAGCGGATCGCCGTCCGCCTTGAGGGTGCCGAGCGCGGCCCCGAGCGCGGCGGCCTCGATCGGGTCGCCCAACGGGGTCCCGGTGCCGTGGAGTTCGACGTACTGGATCGCGTCCGGCGCCACCCCGGCGCGCTCCCGGGCCAGGCGGATCACGCGCTCCTGCGCGGCGGCGCTGGGCACGGTGAGGCCGGGGGTCGCGCCGTCGTTGTTCACGGCGCTGCCGAGGATCAGGCTGAGGACCCGGTCGCCGTCGGCGAGGGCCCGCGAGAGCGGTTTGAGGACCAGCACGCCCGCGCCCTCCCCGCGTACGTAGCCGTTGGCGCGGGCGTCGAAGGTGAAGGAGCGGCCGTCGGGGGAGAGGCCGCCGAACTGCTCGGCGCCGCCGATCCCTTCGCCGAGGATGTTGAGGTTCACGCCCGCCGCGAGGGCCATGTCGGACTCGCCGGTCCGCAGGCTCTCGCACGCGAGGTGGACGGCGACCAGGGAGGAGGACTGGGAGGTGTCCACGGTGAGGCTGGGGCCGTTCAGCCCGAGCGCGTAGGAAACCCGGTTGGCGATGATGCCGCGGTGCGTGCCGGTCACGGTGTGCTGGGTGATGGCCGAGGCGCCCTGCCGGTAGACCAGGCTGGTGTAGTCCTCGCGGGCAGTGCCGACGTACACGGAGGTCGCGCTGGACTCCAGGGACGAGGCGACGATGCCCGCGTCCTCCAGCGCTTCCCAGGTGAGCTCCAGCAGGAGGCGCTGCTGCGGGTCCATGACGACGGCCTCGCGGGGCGAGATGCCGAAGAAGGAGGCGTCGAAGTCGGCGATGCCGTCGATGAATCCGCCCCGGCGGATTCCGTCGACCGGGTCGCCCGAGATCGACTCCCAGCGGTCGGCCGGCATGTCGGTGAGGGCGTCCCGGCCTTCGCTCAGCAGCTCCCAGAAGGCCGCCGGGCCGGAGGCTTCGGGCAGTCGGCAGGACAGGCCGACCACGGCGATGGGCTCGGACCGTCCCCGGTGCGGGCCGTTGACCTCGGAACGTGGCTCACTCGTCATTTCGCTCGACTGCCTTTCCCGCGACGGAAATCGCCTCTGGCTGACGATCACATGTTCGCCCCGAACCGTATCCGTATTCGATACATGAATTCCAGGAAGTCGGTCACGGCCCGGCAACGCGTGAATCTCCGTCCGCTTTCCCCGGATGATTACCGCAGAGCGCACGTTCCAGGGAAAGGAAACCTATGGATCACACCGGGAACCGGGAAGGAATTGCCTGGTCGGGGCGGCGATCAGGACGCGGAGGACGGACAGTTACCGATCCATTACAGACGCTTCGAATAAAGGGGCTATTGTTCGCCGCCAGTACGGAGTCACAGTACGGAGTCATGCGGCACTGTCGGTCAGAGGGTGGAGATGAACCCCGTGGTAGAGAAGCTCGAACTTGCTGAACCGCACCTGGCGAATTGGCTGTCCACGCTGGGCCTGGACGTCGAGTACGTCCGTTCCGGTGGAAACACCCTTTTCTACCGCCGGGCCGATGGGGCGGAAATACCGGTGCTCGACCTGGTCGGCGGCTACGGGTCGGTCGTCCTCGGGCACAACAACCCCGAGATCGTGGCGTACGCGAAGTCGCTGCTGGACGGAGGGACGCCGGTCCACGCCCAGTTCTCGCGTCACCCGTACGCCAATGACCTGGCCTGGAAGATCAACGGCATCATCCACCGGGAGTTCGGCGACCCCGAGCCCTATTCGGCGATCTTCGCCAACAGCGGTGCCGAGGCCAACGAAGTGGCCGTCAAGCACGCGGAACTCGACCGGGTGCTGAAGCTCGCCGAACTCCTCGAAGGGGTCGCGGCCCACGCCGAGGAGGCCAGGGCCGCCGCCGGGACGGGCGCGCGGCTGGAGGTCTCCGCCGAGGCGCTCGCCGCACTCGGTGTGGAGGGCGACCCCGCGCGGGAGGGCGGGGAGGGGATCGAGCGCGTGCTCGCCGCCGTCGACCGGGTCAACGCCGAACGGGCCGGCACGGCCCCGGTGTTCCTAGCGCCGGAGGGCTCCTTCCACGGGAAGCTGATCGGCAGCGTCCAGTTCACCCACAACCCCGGCTACCGCACCCCGTTCACCGCGCTCGCCGCCCGGTGCCGCTTCGTGGACGTCAGCCGTCCCGAGGCGCTGACGGAGGCCATCGACGAGGAGCGCCGCTCTCTGTTCGACCTCCAGGCGGAGGACGGGACGGTCCGCGTCGTCGAGCGCGAACTGCCGGTCATCGGCGCGTTCCTGCTGGAGCCCATCCAGGGCGAGGCCGGCATCCGGGTCTTCGACCGGGAGACCGCCCGGCGGATCCAGGACGCCTGCGCCACGGCCGACATCCCGATCGTCGTCGACGAGGTGCAGAGCGGCATGGGCCGCTCCGGAGCCTTCTTCGCCGCCTCCCACATCGGCCTGCGGGGCGACTACATCACCCTCGCCAAGAGCCTCGGCGGCGGCATCGCCAAGGCGGGGCTGACCCTGGTGCGCGGCTCCCGCTACCGTACGGACTTCGAGCTCGTCCACAGCTCCACGTACGCCAAGGACAGCTTCTCCACGCTCGTCGCGGCCAAGACCGTCGAGCTGCTGGAGGCCGACGAGGGGAAGGCGTACCGGCTCGCCGAGACGCGGGGCAACCAGCTGCTGGCGGTGCTGGAGGGGCTGCGCAAGGAGTTCGGCGACATCGTCGCGGACGTCCGGGGCCGGGGCCTGATGCTCGGCCTGGAGTTCCACGACCAGTCCGGCTCCACCTCGGAGATCATCCGGGAGCAGGCGGGCGCCGGACTCCTCGGCTACCTGTTCTCCGGCTACCTCCTGCGGGTCCACTCGCTGCGGATCTTCCCGACCGCGAGCGCGACCAACACCCTGCGCTTCGAGCCGTCGGTGTATCTGACCGACGAGGAGATCGCCCGTACGGAGGCGGGACTGCGCGGACTCATCGCCGTACTCCGGGAGCAGGACGGCGAGACGCTCCTGCACGGCGGAGCCGCATCGGCCGAGTGACGCCGTCAGGTCACCCGGCCGGGTGACACCGAACCCTCCTGCCCTCGCGGCCCGTCGGTCGGACCGCGAGGGCAGGAGGCTGTGCGGCGGCGTGCCGTCAGGAGACCCGGGCGCCGTACACGTGGTCCACGGTCATCGTGATGAGCACCCGGCGGCCCGACACCATCGCCTCGCGGTACTCGTCCCAGTCCGGGTGCTCACCGGCCGCCTTGCGGTAGTAGTCCACCAGCGCCTCGACCTCCGGGCCGTTCGGGTCCTCGCCCGGCCCGGTGAGCGTGGCGACGCCCTCGGCGGTGGCCCACTCCCACCCGTCGGAGCTCAGCACCATCAGCGTGGCGCGCGCGTCCCGGCGCAGGTTCGCCGTCTTGGCCGTTCCGTGACTGGTCGATACATAGATGACGCCGGCCTCCTGGTCGAAGAAGGGCTGGACGGGGGAGAGCTGGGGCCGGCCGTCCGACTTGACCGTCGCGAGCGTGCCGAGGCTGCTCTTCGCGAGGAGGGCGTGCGGGTTGAAGGGTGTCGTGGTCATGGGGGCATCATCAACCTTCACACCGGTATGAAGGTCAAGGCGGGCCGGTACGAAGGTCAAGGAGGAGCAGGCATGTTGATCGGGGAACTGAGCCGGCGGACCGGGGTCCACGCGCACCTTCTGCGGTACTACGAATCCCAGGGACTGTTACGGCCCACCCGGAGCCCCGGCGGATACCGCGAGTACACCGACGACGTCGTCCTCACCGTCACCCAGATCCGCAACCTCCTCGCGGCCGGTCTGTCCACCCAGGAGATCGCGTACACCCTCCCCTGCGCGACGGGTCCGTCCCCCGAGCTCGAACCGTGCGCCGAGGTGCTGGACGTCCTGCGGGCCCGGCTCCGGGGGATCGACGCGCGCATCGACGCGCTGCTCGACACCCGCCGCTCCCTCGGCGACTACATCGAGGCCACCGAGCGGCGCCGCCGCGCGACCGACGCCTCGGACGGCCCCCCGGCCTGCGAGCCCCGGCCGGCTCCTCCCGGCTCGCGCATTCCGTCCTGAGGGTGTGGGCTGGAACGTGTGGGCTGGGACACAAAAGGGAGTGCGCTCCTCCGGGATGGGCAGCAGCCCCGTACGAGCGGTTCGGGTCGACACGCCGTACCGGGTTGTGGGCGGGACATCTCACCATCTGGTATGGACGGGTCGATTCCGGGCTGCTCGTTAAACTGAGCCGACCGCAGTAATGACTGAGCGAGGAGCGCACGTGGGCCTTGTCGTGCAGAAGTACGGAGGCTCCTCCGTAGCCGATGCCGAGGGCATCAAGCGGGTCGCCAAGCGAGTCGTCGACGCCAAGAGGAACGGCAACCAGGTGGTTGTCGTGGTGTCCGCGATGGGCGACACGACGGACGAGTTGATAGATCTCGCCGAGCAGGTCTCACCTATCCCTGCCGGCCGTGAGTTCGACATGCTGCTGACCGCCGGCGAGCGGATCTCCATGGCCCTGCTGGCGATGGCGATCAAGAACCTGGGCCACGAGGCCCAGTCGTTCACGGGCAGCCAGGCCGGTGTCATCACCGACTCGGTCCACAACAAAGCGCGCATCATCGACGTCACGCCGGGCCGCATCCGGACCTCGATCGACGAGGGCAACATCGCCATCGTCGCCGGGTTCCAGGGCGTGAGCCAGGAGGGCAAGAACATCACCACCCTCGGCCGCGGCGGGTCGGACACGACCGCCGTCGCGCTGGCCGCCGCGCTGGACGCCGAGGTCTGTGAGATCTACACCGACGTCGACGGCGTCTTCACCGCGGACCCCCGGGTCGTGAAGAAGGCGAAGAAGATCGACTGGATCTCCTTCGAGGACATGCTGGAGCTGGCCGCGTCCGGCTCCAAGGTGCTGCTGCACCGCTGCGTCGAGTACGCACGCCGTTACAACATCCCGATCCACGTCCGCTCGTCCTTCTCCGGACTGCGCGGCACCTGGGTCAGCAACGAGCCGCAAGGGGACCAGAAGGTGGAGCACGCGATCATCTCCGGAGTCGCCCACGACGTCTCGGAGGCCAAGGTCACCGTCGTCGGCGTCCCGGACAAGCCGGGCGAGGCGGCCGCGATCTTCCGCGCCATCGCCAACGCCGAGGTCAACATCGACATGGTGGTGCAGAACGTCTCCGCCGCGTCGACCGGCCTGACGGACATCTCCTTCACCCTCCCCAAGGCCGAGGGCCGCAAGGCCATCGACGCCCTGGAGCGGGCCAAGGGCTCCATCGGCTTCGAGTCGCTGCGCTACGACGACCAGATCGCCAAGATCTCCCTGGTCGGCGCGGGTATGAAGACCAACCCGGGCGTCACCGCCGGCTTCTTCGAGGCGCTCTCCGACGCGGGCGTGAACATCGAGCTGATCTCGACCTCCGAGATCCGCATCTCGGTGGTCACGCGGGCCGACGACGTCAACGAGGCCGTGCGCGCCGTGCACACCGCCTTCGGTCTCGACAGCGACTCCGACGAGGCCGTCGTCTACGGAGGCACCGGCCGATGACCGCACGCCGCCCTTCGCTCGCGGTCGTCGGTGCGACCGGGGCGATCGGCGGCGTCATGCTCCGGATCCTCTCGCAGCACGCGGACGTCTGGGGCGAGGTCAGACTCGTCGCCTCACCGCGCTCGGCCGGCCGGAAGCTGGTCGTGCGCGGTGAGGAGAGCGAGGTCCTCGCGCTCGCCGAGGACGTGTTCGACGGCGTGGACGTGGCCCTCTTCCTGGTGCCGGACGACGTGTCCGCCCGCTGGGCCCCGATCGCCGCGGCCAAGGGTGCCGTCGTCATCGACGACTCGGCGGCCTTCCGCCTGGAGGACGACGTTCCGCTGGTCGTCCCCGAGATCAACGCGCACGCCGCCCGGCTCAGACCGCGCGGCATCGTCGCGTCCCCGAACTGCACCACGCTGTCGCTGATCGTCGCGGTCGGCGCGCTGCACGCGGAATTCGGGCTGCGCGAACTGATCGTCTCCTCCTACCAGGCGGTCAGCGGCGCGGGCCGCGACGGCGTCACGGCCCTGCGCGAACAGCTGTCGCTGGTGGCCGGTACGGAGCTGGGCACCCACCCCGGAGACGTACGCCGGGCCCTGGGCGACGGCGCGCCCACGGCAACCAGCCCCTTCAGCCCCTTCGCGGCACCCGTGGCCCTGAACGTCGTGCCCTGGGCCGGTACGGACGCCGGGAACGGCTGGTCCTCCGAGGAGCTCGCCATCCGCGAGGAGTGCCGCAAGGTACTGGGCCTGCCGGACCTCAAGACCACCGCGACCTGCGTGTACGTCCCCGTCGTCGCGACGCACTCCATGTCCGTCCACGCGCGCTTCGAGAACGAGGTCGCCGTCGACCGGGCCCACGAGATCCTGGCGACCGCGCCCGGCGTCGTGCTCTTCGACAGCCCGGCGTCCGGGGACTTCCCCACCCCGTCCGACGTCGTGGGCACCGACCCCACCTGGGTCGGCCGGGTACGGCGCTCGATGGATGACCCCCGTGCCCTGGAAATGTTCATTTGCGGCGATAATCTCCGTAAAGGTGCGGCTTTGAACGTGGCGCAGATCGCGGAATCGGTGGCCGCCGAAATTACCCTCGCCTGAGCGAGCCCCTTTGACCGAACATCGCGGTCGAACCTGGCGGTCGAACCTGTTTTGTAGGATCTGTGAACGCCCTATGAGTAATTACCTGGTCTGAACCTCTTGAGCTGGGGCGTTGTCATATCCGACGATGATCTCCCGGCCTTCTGCAACCGCACGTCGGCCGGGCAGCGTCTATGCCGTCACTTCTTGCGTGACGGGGACGCGTTTACGGGGCATTTGGGGAAGAGCAGGTACGTATGAGGGCATGTCGCACAGCGCCGAACGTGGCGCCGTACGCGTACAACCCTGACGGGGGGCAGCGTGTCCAACAGGCGTGGCAGAGGTTCTCGACATCACAGTGGTGGGCCCGTTGCGAGGCGCGACCATGCGTCCGCCCCGGCGGCCCCGCGCGCCCGGCGGCATGCCGGTGATCGCGCCCATGCCCGCCGCACGCCCGGCCCAGCTGCCCTCGCAGCGCGGGGGTGCTGACGAGTCGGTGGCAGCAGGAACCACGGTCGACCATCTCACCGAGACCTACCGCGCCCACTACCGTTCGCTGCTCGGCCTCGCGGCCCTGCTGCTGGACGACACCGCGTCCTGCGAGGACGTGGTGCAGGAGGCGTTCATCCGGGTGCACTCCGCGCGCAACCGCGTCCGGGAGCCGGAGAAGACGCTCGCGTATCTGCGCCAGACCGTCGTCAACCTGTCGCGCTCCGCGCTCCGCCGCCGCATCCTCGGGCTCAAGCTGCTCTCCAAGCCCATGCCGGACATGGCGAGCGCGGAGGAGGGCGCCTACGACCAGCTGGAGCGGGACGCCCTGATCAAGGCCATGAAAGGCCTCCAGCGGCGCCAGCGCGAGGTGCTGGTCCTGCGCTACTTCGCGGACATGACGGAGGCCCAGGTCGCGGAGACGCTCGGAGTTTCGCTGGGCTCCGTCAAGGCGTACGGTTCCCGCGGTATCGCGGCGCTGCGCGTCGTGATGGAGGCCCAGACATGAGCGGGCCCGGCCACCGGCACGAGCACAGGCACGAGAATGACCCGACGGGAAACGGAATTGTGAACCACGGGCCGGAGAAGACTCCGCACACCGATCCGGAGCAGCCGGACCGACCGGACGGTCCGCGCGGCCCGGGCGCTCCGGGCGGGAAGAGCGCACCCCGAGAGCCGGCCGAGAG
Organism: Streptomyces cyaneofuscatus; assembly: GCF_033109485.1. Lineage (NCBI taxonomy): Bacteria > Bacillati > Actinomycetota > Actinomycetes > Kitasatosporales > Streptomycetaceae > Streptomyces > Streptomyces cyaneofuscatus. The sequence goes on from NZ_CP137002.1 coordinate 4,430,012, forward strand.
CGACTCCGCCGACTCCGCCGACTCCTCCACCAGCCCCGCGGACTCTTCCGAACCCGCCGGTACGCTCACCGACCTCTTCGCGGGCGTCCGGAGCGGGCTCGGAACCGGTGACGGGCTCGGAACCGGTGACCGCGAGCTGGACGAGGTCGTCCTGCGCCGGATGCTGCACGGTGCCGTGGGGGACCTCGAACCCTCCGACCGGACCCTGGAGCACCTCCAGCGCGCGGTGCCCGCCCGGCGGGCCCGCCGGCGGCAGGCCGCCGTCGGCGCGGCCGCGGCGGCGCTGCTGATCGGCACCGCCGTCCCCGCCTTCGTGCACGTGGCCAACTCCGACGGCCCGGCCACCGCGTCCCCCGCCATCGCCGGACACGGCGAGCAGGCCCAGGGCGGCAAGGGGGCGGAGCCGGGGCCCCAGGCGCCGGGCGACCGGACCGTGGAGCCCACCTACCAGGAGAGCCGGGGCAGCGTTGGCGCACCGGAGCCTTCCGAGGAGAACCCCTCGGCGGACCGCACCGAGGACCCGGTGGACGGCGCCACGACGGGCGGCCCCTCCGCGCCCCCGCCGGCGGATCTCGCCGCCCTGCCGGTCTGCGACCCGGGCCAGCTCGGCGTCGCCTCCGCGGGAGCGGGCACCCCGGGCGCCGACGGCACGGTCTACGGCAGCTTCAAGATCGCGAACGTCTCCGGCGCGGACTGTACGGTCAGCAGCAACGGCACCGTCGGCTTCACCGCCCTCGGCGCCGCCGACCCGCTCAAGATCAACGTCATCCAGCACACCGCGGGCGACGCGGCCCCCGGCCTGCCCGACCCCTCGCAAGAGCCGGGCACGGTGCTGCTGAAGCCCTCCATGGCCTACGAGGTGCAGTTCGCCTGGGTCCCCGACGACACCTGCCCGACCGTGGCCCCCTCACCGACCCCCACCCCGTCGCCGGACACGGGCACGAGCACCGGGGGATCGACGGGCGAGAGCTCCGGCCAGTCCGGCACCGACACCCAGTCGCTGCGGGAGGACGGCTCCTCGGCGGACGGCAGCATCGCCGTCACGCACACCCCGGAGACAGGCGCGCCCACGGCCGAGACGAAGATCGACAACGCCTGCGCGGGCACGATCTACCGGACGGGCGTACTGCCCACGTCGTAGCCGGACCACCGCCGCGCCCGAGAACGCGACAGACGCACCGGACCCCTGAGAGCCCCACGAGCTCACCGGACCCCTGAGAGCCCGACGAGCCCTACCAGAGCTACGGGCCTTACGACCCCTGCGCGGCCTTCGTCGTCTCAGACGCCGGTACGGCCTCGGCTCGCTCGGCTCCCTCGGCTCCCGCAACGTCGGCGTCGGCTTTCTCGCCCTCCGGCGCCTCCTCGCCCGCCGGGACGAGGCCGAGGGCGACATCGCGGACGGCCTCGGCCTCGCGGCGGACCAGCCGGAACCACATGAAGAGCACGAAGCCCGCGAAGACGAACCACTCGCCCGTGTACCCCAGGTTCTGGAACGCCTTGAGGTCGAGCCCGCTGCCCTGCGGGGCGGCGGCGGGCACCGGCTTCAACGCGCCGCCCGCACCGCCCGCCTCCGCCTCGGGAAGCGTCACCCAGGCGTCGTACACGTCGTAGTCGACCAGGTTCACCAGGGATGCGGCACTGATCATGCCGAGCTGGCCCTCGGGGAGCCCGCCCCTGGTGTCGACGCCGTCACTGTGGATGTTCTCGGAGGCCTGGAGGTCCCCGGTGACGGTGACCTCGCCCTGCGGCGCGGCCGGCACGGGGACGCTGCCCGCAGTGCCGGGCAGCCACCCGCGTACCACCGGCAGGGCCTTGCCCCCCTCGGTCCGCAGCAGGCTCAGGACGTAGAAGCCGCGCCGTTCGTCCAGCTCACGGCCGGGGACCAGGAACTGGTCGGCGTACGTCCCGGTCGCGACGGCCGGGCGGCCGGACGTCACCTTGTCGACGGGCAGCAGCTCGTCCAGCGGCTTGGCGGCCCGGGTGCTCGGATCGGGCTGCTGCGTCGCCTGCTCGTGCGACTGCACACGGTCCTCGAAGCGGCCGAGCTGCCAGGTGCCCATGAACACGCAGAACGGGATGGCCAGCACGACGAAGAGGTTGATCCCCCACCATCGCGGGGTCAGCAGGAACCGGTACACCCCACCAAGGTACGGTTCCCCGCTCCGGCCCTCCGGAGCGGGGTCGCCCCTTTATCCGCCTCTTACGCCCCCGTGGGGGACCGCCCGACCCTCAGACCCCCAGGACGTCACCACCCCCCAGGTGCTTCAGGGCGAACTCCAGCTCCAGCCGCACCTGCTTGATGCGCTCCTCCACCACCAGCGAGCCGTGCCCGGCGTCGTACCGGTAGACCTCGTGCACCGCGCCGCGCGCCGCCAGACGGTCCACGTAATTCTCCACCTGACGGATGGGGCAGCGCGGATCGTTGACGCCCGCCGAGATGTAGACGGGAGCGCGCACCGCGTCGACGTACGTCAGCGGGGACGAGGCCTCGAAGCGCTCGGGCACATCCTCCGGCGTACCGCCCAACAGCGTGCGGTCCATCGCCTTCAGGGCCTCCATCTCGTCGTGGTACGCCGTGACGTAGTCCGCGACCGGCACCGCCGCGAGACCCAGCGCCCAGGCGTCGGGCTGGGTGCCGAGGCCGAGCAGGGTGAGATAGCCGCCCCAGGAGCCGCCGGCCAGCACCAGGCGCTCCGGGTCCGCGAGCCCGGACTTCACCGACCAGTCCCGCACGGCCGCGATGTCCTCCAGCTCGATCAGCCCGACCCGGTGCTTGAGGGCGTCCGTCCAGGCGCGGCCGTACCCGGTCGAGCCCCGGTAGTTGACCCGCACGACGGCGAAGCCGTGGTCCACCCAGGCGGCGGGCCCGGAGGCGAAGGCGTCACTGTCGTGCCAGGTCGGCCCACCGTGGATCTCGAAAACGGTGGGAAACGGGCCATCCCCCGCAGGCTTCTGCACGAGGGCATGGATCCGTCCCCCCGGCCCCTCCACCCACGCGTCCTCGACGGCCACCGAGGCCGGAGCCTTTGCGCCCGGCGGATCCAGGACCACCGCACCGCTCGTCGACCGCACCACGGGCGGCTGCGCGGCCGAGGACCAGAGGTACTCCACCGTCCCGTCCGGCCGGGCCGTCGCCCCCGACACCGTCCCGGCGGGGGTCTCCACCCGCACAGGCTCCGCGGCCCCCGGCTCGTACCGCCACAGCTCGCTGCGGGCCTCGAAGCTGTGCTCGATGAGCAGGGCGGACCCGTCCGGATACCACTCGGCACCCACATCCCCGGGCAGGTCGACCGGGAGCGCGGTCTCCGTGCCCGCGACCGGGTCCCAGATCATCGGCTCCCACCGGCCCCGGCGCTGGTGCCCCACGAGGAGCCGGGGGTCACCGGCCACCGGCGCGAAGCCCAGCACGGCGAGCCCGAGCTCCTTGGTGCCGCCCTCGGTGTCGTCCAGCTCGGCCACCGTGGAGCCGTCGGGGCGCACCACGCGCAGGGCGGAGTGCATGGCGTCGCCGTGCTCCGTGTGCTCCAGCGCGATGAGCGTCCCGTCGTGGGAGAGGTCCCCTACCCCGGCGGACTCGCGATGCCGATAGATCTCGACGGCCTCGCCGCTGCCCGGGGCCGGCACCAGGTGGATGGTCGTCCCGTCCTCATCCGTGGAACGGCCGATCACCGCGGACCCGTCGCGCCCGATGGCGAGGCCCGCCGGATACGAGGGCGCGAGGCCCGGGGCGGCGGGCTCGTCCTCCCCGCCGCCGAAGGGCTGGCGCATCCACACACCGAACTCGTCGCCGTCGGTGTCGCTGAACCACCAGATAGCCTCACCGTCCGGCGTCAGCACGCCGTCGGTGGTCCCGTTGGGTCGGTCGGTCACCTGGCGCTGCTGCCCGCCGGCCCGGTCCCACGCGTACAGCTCATAGGTCCCGGTGGCGTTGGAGACGAAGAGCGAGCGGTCAGGCGCGTCCTCGGCCCAGTCGGGCAGGGTCACCCTGGGCGCGCGGAACCGCTGCTCCCACTCCGGCATGGTCGAAACGTTCTCTGATTCGCTCATGCCCTCCATCCAACCCGATCCCCCGCCCGACCGGAGCAGCCCATCCACAACCCCCCTAGGAAGATATGACCGCCCCCTCCGCGATATGACCGGCCTCCTCCGCCTGTGGATAACCGCTCGCGCCGTTCCCGCCCCCTGGGTAACTTTTCGGATATGTACTCCCCGACGCCGGACGACTGGCAGGACGCCAACCGCGCACGCTGGGACGAGCGCGTGCCGATACATGCGGCGAGCGACTTCTACGACCTGGAGGCGTTCCGGGCGGGCAAGGACGCGCTGCGCCCGTTCGAGCTGGCGGAGGTCGGCGACGTCACGGGAAAGACCCTGCTGCACCTCCAGTGCCACATCGGCCTGGACACCCTGTCCTGGGCGCGCCACGGCGCCGCGCAGGTGGTGGGCCTGGACTTCTCCGAGCCCGCCGTGGAGACCGCCCGGGGCCTGGCGGAATCGCTGGGCCTGGGCCCGGACCGCGCGGCGTTCGTGGCGGCCGATGTGTACGACGCCGCGGCGGTCGTCCCCGACTCCTCGTACGACATCGTCTACACGGGCATCGGCGCGCTGAACTGGCTGCCCGACATGGAGCGCTGGGCCGAGACGGCGGCCTCGCTGGTCGCCCCCGGCGGCTTCCTCTACCTGGCGGAGTTCCATCCCCTCACCGACACGCTGGACGACGGGACCGGCTCGGTCGTCACCCACGACTACTTCAGCCGTGAGGCCTGGGTGGACGAGACCCCCGGGACATACGCCGACTTCGACGCGCCGACCGTGCACAACCGCAGCGTCGAGTGGCAGCACCCGGTGGGCGAGGTGGTGACGGCGCTCGCGGCGGCCGGCCTGCGGATCGAGTTCCTCCACGAGCACGACGTCTCGCTCTTCCCGCGCTTCGGCACGCTGGAGCGCCACGCGGACGGCCACTACCGCTTCCCGGCGGACCGTCCCCGGATCCCGCTGATGTACTCGCTGAAGGCGACACGCCCCAAGCCGACCGAGGCGTAACAGCAGCGCTCCGGGCCATTGTCAGTGCCACACGCCACACTCACTCCCATGACCGACGAGACGAGTAGAGGCATCACCACGGGCGCCCTGCGCACGGCGGTGGAGACGTACTGGGCGACGGCCGATGCCCGCGACTGGGCCGCGTTCGCGGCGACGCTGGCGGACGACGTGGTGTACGAGCTCCCGCAGACCAGGGAGCGCATCCACGGCAAGGAGCGCTACGTGCGTTTCAACCAGGAGTACCCGGGCGACTGGCACATCCGGATCGAGCGGATCGTCGCCGACGCCGAGGGCCTCCAAGCGGCGGCGCGGACCGAGGTCACGGTCGGCCCGGAGGAGACACACGCGATCCACTTCTTCACCTTCGACGACCGGGGCCTGATCACCGGAGTGACGGACTTCTGGCCGGAGTCGTACAAACCCCCGGCGGGCCGCGAACACTTGGTGGAGCGCTACTGAGGAAGGCGGCCCCCGGATCACCGGTGAACCGCCTCCACACAGAAACAGAAACAGGAACAGCCCTCCGCTAAACCACAGACCGGAAGGCGGGCAGATAGCCACCCGACTGCCCGGCGGCGGTGGGGTGGTACGAGTTCTGGACGGGCACGGTCACGCTGTGGAGCCAGGCGTCGCCGGAGCACAGCTCATGCCCGGTGAACTCGTCGACCACGCTGGAAAAGGTGAAGCCGGCATCGGCGGCCCGCTTGGCGAGGACCCCGTTCAGCACGTCCGACGCATCGTTGATCGCGGCCCGCTCGGCCTCGGTGAGCCCCGCGATGCAGCTGCCGGAGAGCTGGTAGAAGCGCGGATACCCGAGGACGACGACCTGGGCGGAGGGCGCCCCGGAGCGGATACCGGCGTACAGCGAGTCGAGGCTGCCGGGAAGGGAGTTGTTCATCTCGGCGACAGCGGCGTTCACGCTGCTGATACAGGTGGCCTCGCTCCCCAGCACGCAGTCCTGCATGACATCGGCGAACCCGACGTCGTTGCCTCCGGCCGTAACGCTGACCAGTGCGGTGGACGCGTCGAGCGCGCCCAGCTGACCACTGGCGACGGAAGAGGTGGTCGCCCCCGAGCAGGCGACGAAGGTGAACGAGGTGGGGGAGTTCGCCGCCGCCCACAGCTGCGGGTAGGCGTTGGCGCTGCGACGGCAGTCGCCGCTGTCGGGGAGGTAGTCCCCGGCGCCGACACCGGAGGAGTAGGAGTCGCCGAGCGCGACATAACCGCCCGCGGCGGCGGAGTCCGCCGCGACGGCGGTCCCGGCAACACCGAGAGCGGCCACGGCGGCGAGTGCGAGAGTGGATAGGGATGCCCAGAACCGACGTACGGACATGGCTGCCGACCTTCGAAGTGTGGGGGTGGGTGGGGGGTTGAAGGTGCGATGCAGTGTCTAGCAGCTCGTGGTACCCACCGGTAATGCCCACGCAAGAAGTCGTCTGATATGACCGGATGGTCGTCGGGCGGGTGATGCTCCGCGCGTAGATGAACCCTTAACTCCGTGGAGAAACAGGCGAGTTGAAGGAAAGGTTGTGCGTCCACGCGCACATGGCCGGCGGCGGTTCAAACCCATTCGCAGCGGCGAGGGGCAGCTATGGCCGACGGCGTTTTCATCCGGACGGCCCAAAGCGACGACCGCCCCGCTCCTGCTGCGGCACTCCTTCTGCGGTTCTGCGACAGAAAGTACCTGCCGTGGTGGGCGGTGGTTCGTTTTACTTTCCAATATGGAAAGTGACTTGCCCTCGCCGACCTCTTCAGGGCTGCCCGACGCCGAGGCGGCTCGTCGCGCGCTGGGTGAAGTGGCCACCTCCATGGCGCGCGTCGCTGACAGTGTGTCGAGCCCCTGGTGGTTCCACAGCGGCCTCGGGCTCGCCTTCGCGCTCGCCTGCGCGGCCATCAGCCTGCGGTGGACCGACTGGGCCATGGGGGCCATTCGTCCTGGCGGTCCTGGGGCTCGGCTGGGGTATCAGGCGGACCAGCGGCGTCACCTTCGACCGCTATACGAGCACCTCCGACGCGGCCAGGCACTTCGGGGCGTACCTGCTGGCCTGCCTGGTGCTCGCGTCCTCCGGCATGACGCTGGAGTGGGGCTTCGACGTCCGCTGGGCCATCGCCGGCGCGGGCTTGGTCGCCGGTGTGGCACCGTGGTGATGGGGCACCGCGTCGACGCGACCGTACGCCGGGAACGGCGGGCGGGCCGGTGACCGAACCCCGCTACGACGCGGTGATCCACGCGCCGAACCGGCTGCAGATCTGCGCCATGCTGGCGGCCGTCGACAGCATGGTGTTCTCCCGGGTGCGCGAGAGCCTCGGGGTGAGCGATTCCGTCCTCAGCAAGCACCTCAAAGTGCTGGAGGGGGCGGGATACGTGGAGGTGACCAGGGCGCGGGGGGCGTCGTACCCGCGTACCTGGATCGCGCTCACCCGTGACGGCCGACGGGCCCTGGCGGGGCACATCTCGGAGCTCCGCCGCATCATCGACCTCGCGGACGCCCCTTCGGGAGGTGAGAGGAAGACTCCACCGCCCGACTGACCGTTTCCGACCGGCAGAGTTATCGGCTCCCAAACGGTTCCCAAGAGGCCCCCGGAAACCACTCAGGGGCCTGATCCACTAAGTGGATCAGGCCCCTGACCTGGTGTTTCAGCTGTCGGGGTGGCGGGATTTGAACCCACGACCTCTTCGTCCCGAACGAAGCGCGCTGCCAAGCTGCGCTACACCCCGATGTCCACCGGTCTCCCGGCGACATCGATTACTTTAGCCCACCTGCGGCCGGAGGCGAAATCCGCTTTCTCCGGCCCCCAGCCCGCCCCCCCCAGCCCGGCCCCCAGCCCCGGCTGTGCCCCTCATTCCCGCCCCACCAGCGTCAGCAGCGTGACCTCGGGCGGGCAGGCGAAGCGGACCGGGGTGTAGCGGTTGGTGCCGCAGCCTGCGGAGACGTGGAGGTAGGCGCGGTGGTCGCCTGCCGTGTGGGTGGACAGGCCCTTGACCCGGTCGGTGTCCAGGTCGCAGTTGGTGACCAGGGCCCCGTAGAAGGGGATGCACAGCTGGCCGCCGTGTGTGTGGCCCGCCAGGATCAGGGGGTAGCCGTCGGCCGTGAAGGCGTCCAGGGAGCGCAGGTACGGGGCGTGGACCACGCCGATGGAGAGGTCGGCGCCGGTTTCCGGGCCGCCCTGGACCTCGGCGTAGCGGTCGCGCTTGATGTGCGGGTCGTCCAGGCCCGTGAACGCGATCTCCGTGCCGTCCAGCTTGAGCCGGCCCCGGGTGTTCGTCAGGTTCAGCCAGCCCGCCTCGTCGAAGGCGTCGCGCATCGGCTCCCACGGGTTGTGCACGACGCCGACCGCGGGCTCGTTGCCGTTGAGGCCGTGCTTGCCCTGGATCTTCTCCAGGAGGTAGCGGCCCGGGTTGCGCAGCTTGGGCCCGTAGTAGTCGTTGGAGCCGAAGACGTACACCCCCGGGAACTCCATCAGCGGCCCGAGCGCGTCCAGCACCTCGGGCACCGCCTCCGGGTCGGAGAGGTTGTCGCCCGTGTTCACCACGAAGTCCGGGCGCAGGCCTGCCAGCGACTGGAGCCAGGCGCGCTTCTTGCGCTGGCCGCTCACCATGTGGATGTCGGACACCTGGAGGACGCGCAACGGACGTGCGCCGTGCGGGAGTACGGGAACGGTGACCCGCCGCAGGCGGAACGAGCGGGCCTCGAATCCGGCGGCGTAGGCGAGGCCGGCGGCGCCGACCGCCGCACCGACTGCCGTGACTTTCAGGGGTACTCCGTAGCGTGCGCGCATGTGTCCATCGTCGCAGACACGGTGCCTGGAGCGGAAAACCGGAGGGCGGCGGGCACCCCGCACCTGTCACAATCACGGCATGACCACGCTCAAGTCCAAGCTCAAGGAAGACCTCCACACGGCCATGAAGGCGCGTGACGAGCTGACCTCGTCCACCCTTCGGCTCACCCTCACCGCGATCACCAAGGAAGAGGTCAGCGGCAAGTCGGCGCGCGAGCTCTCCGACGACGAGGTGCAGAAGGTGATCGCCAAGGAGGCGAAGAAGCGCCGCGAGGCGGCCGAGGCGTTCGCCCAGGGCGGCCGGACCGAGCAGGCGGAGCGGGAGAAGGCGGAGGGCGAGCTGCTGGACGGCTACCTCCCCAAGCAGCTCTCCGACGACGAGCTGAACGCGATCGTGGCGTCCGCCGTCGAGGAGGCGAAGGCCGGCGGGGCCGAGGGTCCGCGCGCCATGGGCGCCGTCATGAAGATCGTCAACCCCAAGGTGGCGGGCCTCGCCGAGGGCGGCCGGGTCGCCGCCGCGGTGAAGAAGCTCCTCGCGGGCTGAGCCCCGTACAGGCGTGAAAAAGGGGGGCGCCCCGGCCGATCATCGGCCGGGGCGCCCCCCTTCGTGCGAGTCGTACGAGCAGGTCAGGGGCCGGACCTGCCGCCGCCCTGCTGGTCGCCGCCACCGCCGCCGATCAGGCCGCCCGGGAGCTGGATGCCGGGCCGGTCGCGGCCGGGCTTGCCGTCCTCGCGGTCCTCGTCGCCGTCGCGGTCGCCGTCCTCCTTCTCCTTGTCCTCCTTGACCTTCGCCCGGGGGACGGAGACGGGGTTGAACGTCGGAGTCTCGGCGGCGTTGAGCGCGCCGGTCATGGCGATCCGCCAGATCGGTCCGGGCAGGCAGCCGCCGCAGACCTTGTCGTAGTACTGGCCGCCGATGGTGACGTTGAACATCGAGCTCTTCTCGCCGACGTCGTCACCGACCCACACCGCGGTGGAGAGGTTCGGCGTGTACCCGACGAACCAGGCGTCCTTGCGGTCGTTCGTCGTACCGGTCTTGCCCGCGTTGTCCCGGTCGCTCAGACCGGCCTGCGTACCGGTGCCGTCCTCGACGACGCCCTTGAGCATCTGGTTGATGGTGTCCGCGGTGTTCTCGCTCATCGCCCGCGAGCACTTCGTCTGCGGGACCTTGAGCTTCTTGCCGTTCGGGTCGGTGATCGACTCGATGGCGATCGGCGTGCAGTACGTGCCCCGGTTGGCGAACCCGGCGTACGCGGCGGCCATGGAGAGCGGGGTGCTCACCTCACTGCCGAGGGTGATCGAGGGGGCCTCCACGATCTTCTTGCCGTCCCCGCGCTCGTAGCCGAGCTTCTTCGCCATCTCCACGGTCTCGCAGAGGCCGGCCTTCTGCTCCAGCAGCGCGAAGTAGGTGTTGATGGACTTGCCGAGCGCGCTGGTCATGTCCCAGGAGCCCTTCTCGGACTCCAGCTCGTTCTGCAGGGGCCAGTCCGCGTAGCCCGCCGGGGAGCCGGTGCAGTTGCGGAAGTCCTGCTCCTTGAGGGTCATCTTCCAGTCCGTCGAGAACGACGTCGCCGGGGTGATGCCCTTCTCCAGCGCCGCCGCCGCGGTGAACGGCTTGAACGTCGAGCCGACCTGGAATCCGTACGTGCTGCCGCCCATCTTGTTGCTGACGGCGAGGTTGAGCATGGTCTCGTTCTGCTTCTGGTCCAGGCCGTACGGGCGGGACTGGCCCATGGAGAGGATCTTGCCGCTGCCCGGCTGCACCTGCACCACGGAGGCCGCGAACTTGTCGTCCTTGTTGACCCTTGCGGTCGCGGCCTCGTTGGCGGCCTGCTGGGCGCGCGGGTCGAGCGTGGTCCGGACGGTGAGCCCGCCGAGGTTCCAGAGCTTGGAGCGCTCCTCCTCGGTCTTGCCGAACGCCGGGTCGGTCAGGATCGTCTTGCGTACGTAGTCGCAGAAGAACCCGGAGCCGCTGACGGCCGTGATGCAGCCGTTCTTCGGCTTGCTGACCTTCAGCTTGATCGGCGTCTCCATGGCCTTGTCGGCCTCGGCCTGGGTGATGGCGCGGGTGGCGGCCATCCGGGTCAGCACGGTGTTACGGCGCTTGGTGGCCTCTTCCGTGTCGTTGACCGGGTCGTAGCGGGTCGGCGACTGGACGATGCCGGCGAGCAGCGCGGCCTCCTCCACCTTCAGGTCCTTGGCGTGCTTGGAGAAGTACCGCTGGGAGGCGGCCTCGACGCCGTACGCCTGCTGGCCGAAGAACGTGATGTTGAGGTAGTTCTCCAGGATCTTCTTCTTGCCGAGCTCTTCCTCGACCTGGATCGCGTACTTCAGCTCACGGACCTTGCGGCCGAGCGTCTGCTGGGTGGCCTGCGCGACCTTCTCCTGGTCGTCGCCGGCCTCCTCGACGAAAACGTTCTTCACGTACTGCTGGGTGAGGGTCGACGCGCCCTGCGCGGTCCCGCCCGTCTGTACGTTGCGGTTCATCGCGCGCAGGATGCCCTTGAGGTCGACCGCCCCGTGCTCGTAGAAGCGGGAGTCCTCGATCGCGATGATCGCGTCCTGCATGTACGGGGAGATGTCCTTGAGCGGGACCACGGTGCGGTCGCGCGAGTACACCGTCGCGATCGCGCCGCCGTCGCGGTCCAGGATCGTGGTCCGCTGGCTGAGCGGCGGAGTCTTCAGGTTGGAGGGGATCTCGTCGAACCCTTCGACCGTCCCCTTGGCGGCGAGCCCCAACGCTCCGGCTGCGGGCAGCGCGATGCCTGCCAGGACTGCTCCGGAGAGTGCGGCGACACCGAGGAACTTGGCGGCCTGCTGGGTCGTGGTGAGACCCCCGCCCGAGCGCTTCTTTGGCATGGGGGCAGCCTAATCCGTAGTTATGAGCGTTCTGTAGGAACGGGGGCCTCTCGGAGCGTTCGCGTACCAGACCGTGACATCCGGATGCGGACGGGCTCGCGCCCCCGGTGTACAGAAAGGCACGGCGAACGGGCACACCCCCATGAGGCGCCTACGTTCTCATTCGCCGGACAGGCGGACAGGCCTTGGCCTAAGCTGCTCTCAACTGTCACAGCAGTCCGGTTCCGTATCAACCCCCCTGCAACCCCATGCACCTCTTCTGGTCATTCTTCTCCCGGCCGACGCACAGGTGATTCGCACATCCCGGCGCTCCCGAATTCGCCCCGTGTGTCACTGAACGTCCGTTGCCATTCGGGTGTGCTGTCCCGTTTTCGCGGAGTTAGTCGCGCATGTCTTCCCCTCACTCCCCTGGGTGATCTGCCGCATACGCATAGTCCGTTCGGACCATTCAAGATTGGGCCCGAAGGGGGTGTTGTGCTGTCCCCACCTTCCGTAACGTCCTCAACTGGCAGCGGTGAATATGCCGCTACCGCCGTGGGGGAGCCTCGATTCGGGAGAGGACGGCGCCGGCATGGGCTGGGTAACCGACTGGAGTGCGCAGGCAGCCTGCCGCACTACCGATCCGGATGAACTGTTCGTACAAGGGGCAGCGCAGAACAGGGCCAAGGCGGTGTGCACCGGATGCCCGGTGCGGACCGAGTGCCTGGCCGACGCGCTGGACAATCGCGTCGAGTTCGGCGTGTGGGGCGGAATGACGGAGCGGGAGCGCCGCGCACTGCTGCGCCGCCGGCCCACCGTCACGTCCTGGCGCCGCTTGCTGGAGACCGCACGCAGTGAGTACGAGCGGTCCACCGGCATCATGCCCGCGGTGATCGGGCTGGAGGACGACGAACTGCACGAGACGTACGCGGCTGTGGGCTAGGGCGCTGCGGGAGGTCTACGCAGTTCCGGGAGGTCTACGTCGCTCCGGCCGGAGCCGGGGCGGAACCGGAGGCCAGGCGGTCGCCGATGGCCCGCAGCCCGTCCAGGTCGTGCACGTCGCCGGGCAGTGCGGCCACCGCGGTCACCAGGACCTCGGGGTGCAGCTCGATGAAGCGGTCGCGGGTGTGCTGTTCCCGCGCGACGACCTGCATGCGCTCGGCGTGCAGACGCAGCAGACCTGCCGTCAGTTCGTCGATGTCCACAGGGACTTCGGCGGTGGAGTCCGTCGTGCCCTTCGCATGCGGCTCGGGCTGGTTCGCGTGGCTGTTGCTCTGGCTGTGTGCGTTGGCCTGGGCGTCTTCTTCGGTGTTCTCGGGGTCGTGCTCGTGCTTGTGTTCGGGGGAGAGCTGCGTCGTGCCGGCTTCGGGGGCGGTGACCACAGGGTCGGGGGCCTCCGGGTCACCAAGGCCAGCCTTCCCGGCCGCCTGATCCACAATGCGGGCGTCGTCAAGATTTTCTGCGGCGGTCAGCGCCTGCTCGGCGGAGAGCCGGGCGGCCTCGCTGCCGTGCGCCCGGTTGAGGACGAGACCGGCCAGCGGCATGTCCTCCGCCGCCAGCCGCTCCACGAAGTACGCGGCCTCGCGCAGTGCGTCCCGCTCCGGGGTCGCGACCACGAGGAAGGCCGTACCGGGGGCCTGGAGCAGTTTGTACGTGGCGTCCGCCCGGCTGCGGAAGCCGCCGAACATGGTGTCCATCGCGGCGACGAACGTCTGCACGTCCCGGAGGAACTGGCCGCCGAGCAGCTTGCCCAGGGTCCCGGTCATCATCGACATACCGACATTGAGGAACTTCATCCCGGCCCGGCCGCCCACCTTCGCGGGCGCCATCAGCAGCCGGATGAACTTCCCGTCCAGGAACGAGCCGAGCCGCTTCGGCGCGTCCAGGAAGTCCAGCGCGGAGCGCGAGGGAGGGGTGTCGACGATGATCAGGTCCCACTCGTCGCGCGCCCGCAGCTGCCCGAGCTTCTCCATCGCCATGTACTCCTGCGTACCGGCGAAGCCGGCCGACAGGGACTGGTAGAAGGGGTTCTCCAGGATCGCGCGTGCCCTTTCCGCGTCCGCGTGCGCCTCCACGGTCTCGTCGAAGGTCCGCTTCATGTCGAGCATCATGGCGTGCAGTTCGCCGTCGCCCGCGATGCCGTCGACCCGGCGCGGGACGTTGTCCAGCTGGTCGATGCCCATGGACTGCGCGAGCCGGCGGGCCGGGTCGATGGTGAGGACGACGACCTTCCGGCCGCGCTCGGCCGCCCGTACGCCGAGGGCGGCGGCCGTCGTGGTCTTGCCGACGCCGCCGGAGCCGCAGCAGACGATGATCCGGATGCCCGGATCGTCGAGCAGCGCGTCGGTGTCCAGCCCGGGGGCCGCCCCGAGGGCCGGCTCCGGGATGTGGTCCGTGGCCTGCGTCATGCGTCCGCCCCTTCCCCTACGCCCTGTTTACGGAGCTCCGTGGCCAGGTCGTGCAGTGCGGCGAGGTCCACCCCGTCGCCGACCAGCGGCAGCTCGGCGGTCGGCAGGCCGAGCCCGGCCAGGACGGCACGCTGCTCGCGCTCCAGGCCGACGCGCTGGGCATGTTCGGAGGCCTGCTCGATAAGGGGCCGTACGAGGGCGGCGGAGCCGGTCACCCCGGCGCGGGTCAGCGCCTTGGCGATCTCCTTGCGGCGGCCGGTCGCGCCGGTGCGCAGGGTCTCCTCGTCGACCAGGTGCGGGCGCACCATGTTCACGATGACGCGGCCCACGGGGAGGTCGGCGGCGCGCAGTTCGGCGATGCCGTCCGCGGTCTCCTGGACCGGCATCTCCTCCAGCAGGGTCACCAGGTGGACGGCGGTCTGCGGGGACTTCAGGACCCGCATCACGGCCTGGGCCTGGTTGTGTATCGGGCCGATCCTGGCCAGCCCCGCGACCTCGTCGTTGACGTTCAGGAAGCGCGTGATGCGGCCGGTGGGCGGGGCGTCCATGATCACGTAGTCGTAGACGAACCGGCCCTGCTTGTCCTTGCGGCGTACGGCCTCGCAGGCCTTGCCGGTCAGCAGGACGTCCCGGACCCCGGGCGCGATGGTGGTGGCGAAGTCGATCGCGCCGAGCTTCTTGAGCGCCCGGCCCGCGCCGCCGAGCTTGTAGAACATCTGGAGGTAGTCGAGGAGCGCCTGCTCGGCGTCGATCGCCAGCGCGTGCACCTCGCCGCCGCCCGGCACGACGGCGATTTTGCGCTCCTCATAGGGCAACGCGTCGGCACCGAAGAGCTGCGCGATGCCCTGTCTGCCCTCGACCTCGACGAGGAGGGTACGCCTGCCCTCGGTCGCGAGGGCGAGCGCGAGGGCGGCGGCGACCGTGGTCTTACCGGTACCACCCTTGCCGCTGACGACCTGGAACCTGCTCACGTATTCGAGCCTAACCAGTCAGGCCCCGGCCTACGCACGGGACCGGACGTGCCAGGCGTTACAGTCAGGCCCATGACCAAGTGGGAATACGCGACCGTGCCCCTTCTCGTGCACGCGACCAAGCAGATTCTGGACACCTGGGGCGAGGACGGCTGGGAGCTGGTCCAGGTCGTTCCCGGCCCGAACAACCCCGAGCAGCTCGTGGCCTACCTGAAGCGGGAGAAGGCCTAGTGGCGGGCGCCGTCGAGGCTCAGCTCGCCGAGCTCGGCCTGACCCTGCCCGCCGTCGTGCCGCCGCTGGCCTCGTACCAGCCGGCAGTGCAGTCCGGGGTGTACGTGTACACCTCCGGCCAGCTCCCGATGGTGGACGGCAAGCTCGCCGTCACCGGCAAGGTCGGCGCCGAGGTCACGCCGGACGAGGCGAAGGAGCTCGCGAAGACCTGCGCGCTCAACGCCCTGGCCGCCGTGAAGTCGGTCGCCGGTGACCTGGACCGGATCAAGCGCGTCGTGAAGGTCGTGGGCTTCGTCGCCTCGGCCTCCGACTTCACCGGGCAGCCCGCCGTGATCAACGGTGCGAGCGAGCTGCTGGGCGCGGTCCTGGGCGACAAGGGGGTGCACGCACGCAGCGCCGTGGGCGTCGCCGTGCTGCCGCTGGACGCCCCGGTGGAGGTCGAGGTCCAGGTCGAGCTCGTCGACGCCTGAGGGCCCCTTCCCGTACGCGCCTGAGGGCCCCTTGCCGTACGTCCTTCTCGTACGCTCTCCGATCCCGCCCGGTCCCCGCGACCGGGCGGGATCGCGTGTGTGACGGGCGGATGGTGGGTGCGGCGGGCACGATCGGGTGTGTACGGGGCATGTCGGGTCCCTGTGATGATCACGGAGCCTCTCGAACATCGACGCGGTTCCGGATAGCCTCCGGCCATGTCCCAAGGTCAGTGGTACCCCCCGGAATGGCCCGAGCGGATCCGGGCGCTCGCCGCCGGTGAGCTGACGGCCGTGGCACCCCGGCGGGCGGCCACCGTGATGCTGCTCCGCGATCCGGGGCCCCAGGGCGCGACGCCCGGCCCTGTGGTGCACATGCTGCGCCGGCGGACCTCCATGGCGTTCGCCGGAGGCGCGTACGCCTATCCGGGTGGCGGTGTCGATCCGCGCGACGACGACCGGCTGATCGGGTGGGCCGGGCCCTCGCTGGAGCACTGGGCCGCCCGGCTCGGCGTGGCGTCGGTCACCGAGGCGCAGGCCATCGTCTGTGCGGCGGTCCGCGAGACCTTCGAGGAGGCGGGCGTCCTGCTCGCCGGGGAGAGTGCCGGGACGGTGGTCGGCGATACGACCGGGGCCGACTGGGAGGCCGACCGGGAGGCGCTGGTCGCCCGCGATCTGTCCTTCGCGGAGTTCCTGGACCGGCGCGGGCTGCTGCTCCGCTCGGACCTGCTGGGCGCCTGGGCGCGCTGGATCACCCCGGAGTTCGAACCGCGGCGGTACGACACCTGGTTCTTCGTCGCCGCGCTCCCCGAGGGGCAGCGCACCCGGGCCGTCTCCACGGAGGCGGACCGTACGGTGTGGATCGCCCCGGCCGAGGCGGCCCGCCGCTACGACCTGGGCGAGCTGCTGATGATGCCGCCCACCGTGTCGACGCTGCGGGCCCTGACGCCGTTCAGGACGGCCGCCGAGGCGCTCGGGGCGGCGGACGTCCAGGACATGACTCCCGTACTCGCGCAGGCCCGTCTGGAGGGGGATGAGCTGGTGCTGAGCTGGCCGGGGCACGACGAGTTCACCAAGCACGTACCGACGGCGGGCGGGATGTCCACGGCGGGCGAGGGCTCCAAGGCGGGCGAGAGCGGGGGTGCGGCATGAGCGACGCAGCCGCCCTCCCGGGACAGCCGCGCGGAATCGTGGCCTCCGGGCCCGCGACCGCCCGTACGGTCAACGTCCTCGCACCGAACCCGTCCGCGATGACGCTCGACGGCACGAACACCTGGATCGTCGCGGAGCCCGGCTCCGATCTCGCCGTCGTCATCGACCCGGGGCCCCTCGATGACGGACACCTGAGGGCCGTGATCGACGCGGTGGAGCGGTCGGGGCGACGCGTGGCCCTTACTTTGCTCACGCACGGCCATCCTGATCACGCGGAGGGCGCGGGGCGGTTCGCCGAGCTGACGCGGACGAACGTACGGGCCCTGGATCCGGCGCTGCGGCTGGGGGACGAGGGCCTCGGGGCGGGCGATGTGATCACCACCGGCGGCCTGGAGCTGCGCGTGGTCCCGACGCCGGGCCACACCGCCGACTCGCTCTCGTTCCATCTGCCCGCCGACCGGGCGGTGCTGACGGGCGACACGATCCTGGGCCGCGGTACGACGGTGGTCGCGCACCCGGACGGGCGGCTCGGCGACTACCTGGACTCGCTGCGGCGGCTGCGCTCGCTGACGGTCGACGACGGCGTGCACACGGTGCTGCCGGGCCACGGGCCGGTCCTGGAGGACGCGCAGGGGGCCGTGGAGTTCTACCTGGCCCACCGCGCGCACCGGCTGGCCCAGGTCGAGACGGCGGTCGAGGCGGGCCACCGTACGCCGTCGGACGTGGTGGCCCGGGTCTACGCCGACGTGGACCGCTCCCTGTGGCCGGCCGCCGAGCTGTCGGTACGGGCCCAGCTGGAGTACCTCGCGGGGCACGGGCTCATCTAGGGCGGCCGTGTGAACGTAAAGGACCCCGCGTCGGCCGGAGTGCATCCGGTCGGCGCGGGGCCTCAGTACGTTCAGCAGGTCACATCACGCGACGGGTCAGCGCGAGCGCTTCGCGAGGCGCTCCACGTCCAGCAGGATGACCGCGCGGGCCTCCAGGCGCAGCCAGCCACGGCCCGCGAAGTCCGCGAGGGCCTTGTTGACCGTCTCGCGGGAGGCGCCGACCAGCTGGGCCAGCTCCTCCTGGGTGAGGTCGTGCACGACGTGGATGCCTTCCTCCGACTGGACGCCGAAGCGGCGCGACAGGTCCAGGAGGGCGCGGGCGACACGGCCCGGCACATCGGAGAAGACCAGGTCGGACATCTGGTCGTTGGTCTTGCGCAGGCGCCGGGCGACCGCGCGCAGCAGCGCGGTGGCGACCTCGGGCCGGGCGTTGAGCCAGGGCTGCAGGTCGCCGTGGCCGAGGCCGAGGAGCTTGACCTCGGTCAGCGCGGAGGCGGTCGCCGTACGCGGGCCGGGGTCGAAGAGCGAGAGCTCACCGATCAGCTCGCCGGGACCGAGCACGGCCAGCATGTTCTCGCGCCCGTCGGGCGAGGTGCGGTGGAGCTTCACCTTGCCCTCGGTGACCACGTACAGGCGGTCACCCTGGTCGCCCTCGTGGAAAAGCGCGTCGCCGCGCGCGAGGGTCACCTCACTCATCGAGGCGCGGAGCTCCGCGGCCTGCTCATCATCGAGCGCCGCGAAAAGCGGGGCGCGCCGCAGAACGTCGTCCACGAGTTCTCTCCTTGTCGGCCTGTTCAGGGAACCGTGGTCCCCATCATGCCGGACGGTAAAACAGTGCGATCAATCACAAACCAGTTTGACGCACGGGCGTGCCGGTCCCTACGGCAGGGGGCCGATCGGGGGTGGATACGCGGTGACCGGGGCGGTTGTCAGTGGCTGGCTCTAGGCTGGCCGGGTGTCCAGAATGCCGGGGAGTACACGGGCCGAGGGGGCTGATGGGGTGTCGGGAAGGCCTGATTCCGCTGTGGGCGAACACTCCCCGGTTCGCCCGGAGAGTGCCGCAAATGGCTCTCCGGAGGGCCCGGGAAAGCGGTCCGTGAGATGGCCAGGAGGCCCGCAGTGACATCGTCGAAGACCGGAACCGCAGCCAAGGCACCCAAGGCGCCCAAGGCACCCAAGACACCCAAGGCGCCCAAGATCCCCAAGGGCGAGTCGCACCTCGCGCTGGTCCGCCGCGCCCGCCGCATCAACCGGGAGCTTGCCGAGGTCTATCCGTACGCCCACCCCGAGCTGGACTTCCGGAACCCCTTCGAGCTGCTCGTCGCCACGGTCCTCTCCGCCCAGACCACCGACCTGAGGGTCAACCAGACCACCCCCGCGCTCTTCGCCGCCTATCCGACGCCCGAGGACATGGCGGCGGCCGATCCGGAGGAGATGGAGGAGCTGATCCGGCCGACCGGCTTCTTCCGGGCCAAGACCAAGTCGCTCCTCGGCCTCTCCGCCGCCCTGCGGGACGACTTCGGCGGCGAGGTCCCCGGCCGCCTGGAGGACCTGGTCAAGCTCCCCGGCGTCGGCCGCAAGACCGCCAACGTGGTGCTGGGCAACGCCTTCGGGGTCCCCGGCATCACCGTGGACACGCACTTCGGCCGTCTGGTCCGGCGCTGGAAGTGGACGGACGAGGAGGACCCGGTGAAGGTCGAGGCGGTGATCGCCGACATCTTCCCGAAGAGCGAGTGGACGATGCTCTCGCACCGGGTGATCTTCCACGGCCGCCGTATCTGCCACGCTCGGAAACCGGCCTGCGGCGCCTGCCCCATCGCGCCGCTCTGTCCTTCGTACGGTGAAGGGGAGACCGACCCCGAGAAGGCCAGGAAGCTGCTGAAGTACGAGATGGGCGGCTATCCGGGCCAGCGGCTCAGTCCGCCCCCCGACTTCCCGGGCAAGCCCGCTCCCGCGCTCGGGGCCGTCTGAGGGAGTGCGGCATCGAGCACGCTCCCGGCGAACCACGGCGAACCACGGCGCATCACGGCGCACCACGACGAACCACGGAATGGCTCGGAACGAAATGGCCGACGACAGGCGTTGTGAAACCAGGGCAACGAGGGGGGTGCCGGTGACACACACGCACACGCACACGCGCACGGATGCGGACGCAGTCGCGGACGCAGTCGTAGACACCGACGCGGACGCGGACACCCGCGCGGCGCTCGACCGCGCGGCGGTCGACGTGACCACCGCGGGCCTGCCCGCCTGGCTCGACCCCGTGGCCCAGGCCGCCCGCAGCGTCCGCCCGCAGCAGCTCAGCCGCTTCCTGCCGCCCGAGAGCGGGGCGGGCAGGCAGTCCGCCGTGCTGATCCTCTTCGGCGAAGGGGCGCGCGGCCCCGAGCTGCTGCTGATGGAGCGCGCCGGCACCCTGCGCTCGCACCCCGGCCAGCCGTCCTTCCCCGGCGGCTCCCTCGACCCCGACGACGGCGACCAGGCCACCACCGGGCCGCTGCGCGCCGCGCTGCGCGAGGCCGAGGAGGAGACCGGCCTCGACCCCCGGGGCGTCCAGCTCTTCGGCGTGCTGCCCCGGCTGTACATCCCCGTCAGCAGCTTCGTCGTGACGCCCGTCCTCGGCTGGTGGCGTGCGCCCAGCCCGGTCGGGGTGGTCGATCCGGCCGAGACGGCCCGGGTCTTCACCGTTCCCGTGGCGGATCTCACGGACCCGGCCAACCGGGCCACGGCCGTCCATCCGAGCGGCCACAGCGGCCCGGCCTTCCTGGTCGAATCGGCCCTGGTCTGGGGATTCACGGCCGGAGTGATCGACCGGATCGTGCACTACGCGGGCTGGGAACGCCCGTGGGACCGGGCCAGACAGGTGCCGCTCGACTGGCGCGCATGACACGCTGGCTGTCCTGCTGCGCTGTACCGGGCCCGGCCCGGACCCCGTCACCCCCGACGGGCCAGGTGACGAAACTGCGAGGCTATTGACGGTGAACGTGCTGGACATCCTGCTGCTGCTCGCCGCCGTATGGTTCGCGGTCATCGGCTACCGACAGGGTTTCGTCGTCGGCATCCTGTCGGTGATCGGCTTCCTCGGGGGCGGTCTCGTCGCCGTCTATCTGCTGCCGATCATCTGGGACCGGGTGACCGAGGGGGCGGAGGTCTCCACCGCGACCGCCATCGGCGCGGTCGTCATCGTCATCGTCTGCGCCTCGATCGGCCAGGCCTTCACCACCCACCTGGGCAACAAGCTCCGCAGATACATCACCTGGTCGCCCGCCCGCGCGCTGGACGCCACCGGCGGCGCCCTGGTGAACGTGGTGGCCATGCTGCTGGTCGCCTGGCTGATCGCCCTGCCGCTGGCCCGTACCTCGCTGCCGACCCTCGGCAAGGAGGTCCGCAACTCCTCGGTCCTCCTCGGGATCTCCCGGGTGATGCCCCAACAGCCGCCGCCCTGGTTCCAGGACTTCTCCTCCGTCCTCGCGCAGAACGGCTTCCCGCAGGTCTTCAGCCCCTTCGCCAACGAGCCGATCACCGAGGTCAAGCCCCCGGACCCGGCCTTGGTGGGCAGCCCGGTCGCCGCCCGCGCCAAGAAGTCGATCGTCAAGGTCGTCGGTACGGCCCCGAGCTGCGGCAAGGTCCTCGAAGGCACGGGCTTCGTCTTCTCCGGCCGCCGGGTGATGACCAACGCCCACGTCGTGGGCGGCGTCAGCGAGCCGACCGTCCAGATCGGCGGCGAGGGCCGGCTCTACGACGCCAAGGTGGTCCTCTACGACTGGCAGCGCGACATCGCGGTCCTGGACGTCCCCGACCTCAGGGCCACGCCCCTGGAGTTCACCGGCCCGAACGACGACGCGCAGAGCGGCGACAGCGCGATCGTCGCCGGCTTCCCGGAGAACGGCGCCTACGACGTCCGCTCCGCCCGCGTCCGCGCCCGTATCGACGCCAACGGCCCCGACATCTACCAGCGGGGCACCGTCCTGCGCGACGTCTACTCCCTCTACGCGACCGTGCGCCAGGGCAACTCCGGCGGCCCGCTGCTCACTCCGGACGGCAAGGTGTACGGAGTGGTGTTCGCCAAATCGCTCGACGACCCGGACACCGGATACGCGCTGACGGCCGACGAGATCCGCGAGGACATCGAGATCGGCCGCACGGCCAACCAACAGGTCGACAGCCAGGGCTGCGCCCTCTGAGGCGGCCCAGGCCCTGAAAGCCCCCCGCCCTGAAAGCCCCCAGCCCTGAAAGACCCCCGCCGGTCAGCACACGCGGATCGGCGGGGGGCGGGGTTGTCAGGAGATGGCGATACCGGAGAGATCAGCTACGGGGGTGGCGCAGCCGCGCAGAGACCCAGCGGGCCCGACGGCGGAGGATGCGCGAGATCCCGAGGCGGTGATTCCCGATCCGGTGATGATGAAGGTCCTGCACTTGGTGCACCCGGCCCAGGGGGCCGCCCCCCTCATGAGTGCTCGCACCGGCTGTCGCGGTGGAGCGGCGGTTGCGTGCTTCGTCAGTGAAGTCGTGCGTCCAGCCCATACCCCGACGTCTGCCCGTGACCCAAGGTCGGTAATCGTGCGCGAGTCAGCCAATTGGCTTATGCGGCAGGCAAGTGGCTGTTCGTCGCACGGCTGTGCCCCTGGCGGGTGCGCGGCTACCGGTCGGGCTCGGGATCCTTGAGCCAGTTGATGAGTTCGGTGGAGAAGGCGATCGGATCCTCCTCGTGGGGGAAGTGACCGACACCGTCGAAAAGTCGCCACCGGTAGGGCGCCTCGACGTACTCGCCGGACCCCGCCGAACTCCGGGTCCGGACCGCCGGATCGAGTGATCCGTGCAGGTGCAGGGTGGGCACGCGCACGGGCCGCTTCATCCGCCGGTTGAACTGGACCCCGTCCGGACGCGCCATCGAGCGGACCATCCAGCGGTACGGCTCGATCGAGCAGTGCGCCGTCGAGGGGATGCTCATCGCCCGCCGGTAGACGGCCAGGGTCTCCTCGTCGGGGAACTCCGGCGTGCGGGGCCCGGCCCAGTCCTGGACCAGCCGGCCCACCAGGGCGGCGTCGTCCGCGACGAGCTGACGCTCCGGCAGCCAGGGGCGCTGGAAACCCCAGATGTACGAGCCTGCCCGCGACTGCGCGAAGTCGGACAGCATCGAGGAGCGCCAGCGGCGCGGGTGGGGCATGGACGAGACGGCGAGCCGGCGCACCAGCTTGGGCCGCATCACGGCGGCCGTCCAGGCGAGGTAGCCGCCCAGGTCGTGGCCGACCAGGGCCGCGTCCGGCTCGCCGAGGGAGCGGATCACCCCGGTGACGTCGAGAGCCAGGTTGGCGGGGTCGTAACCGCGCGGTGTCCGGTCACTGCCGCCCACCCCGCGCAGGTCCATCGCGACGGCCCGGAAGCCCGCGTCGGCGAGCGCGGGCAGCTGGTGGCGCCAGGTCCACCAGAACTGCGGGAACCCGTGCAGCAGGAGGACCAGCGGCCCCTCGCCCATCTCGGCGATGTGGAACCGTGCGCCGTTGGCCGCCACGTCGCGGTGGGTCCAGGGGCCGTCGAGCCGTACGGGGCCTCCGGCGCCGGCCGGGCTCGCCGAGCCCGCCGGACCGGATGCGCTGGAATCGGGAACCGTCATGTGGACGAGCGTGCCACAGCGGAGGGCTTGTCCTTACCCGCCGGCAGGGCCTCCACGCCCGTACCGGCCGCGAGGCTGGAGCCGGAGCGCCGGAGGATCGCGTCGGCCTCGATGGCCGGGCGGGGGTGCGGCTTCGCCTTCTGCAGGACGGCGGCGGTCTGCTTGGCGGAGGCGATGGACTTCTCCGGCGGCTTGATCTTCTTGAACTTCCGCAGGCCGATGAACCCGATCAGGGCGGCCAGCAGGATGAAGGCGCCGGCCACGATCAGGAACGACCACGCCAGGCCGAGCCCCAGGTTGTGGATGCCGTACGCGGCCGCGAAGCTCAGCATCGGCATCGTGAAGAGGAGCAGCACCCCCGCCGCGATGAACGCCGCGCTGCCGATCGCCCCGCGCTTGACGTCCTGGCGTACCTCCGCCTTCGCCAGGGCGATCTCGTCGTGCACCAGCGCGGACATCTCGGCCGTCGCCGCGGCGACCAACTGCCCGATGCTGCGGTCCGCGCTGCCCACGTAGTTGCCGGGGTCGCTCATCCCTGACTCCCTCTCCGTCTTCGACACACCTGATGTCAGATCATGCCGGACTGTCCGGCTCGTTGCGCGTTGCCCCCGCCTGTTGGGCGCGACGGCGGTGTTCGGCCGCCTTCTTCTCGTAGATCGCGGCCATCCGCAGGTGGTACCCCGGATCGTCCTGTTCATAGACGTCCGGCACCCCGGAGCCGTCCTCATCCAGCTCTTCGGCGTCGAGGAGGGCACGGTACTTGCGGACGCGTATCCGGAGCAGTACGCAGGCGAGAAGGGCCGCGGTCAGCGAACCGATGAGCACGGCGGCCTTGATCTCGTTGGTCATCTCGGTGTCGTCCGTGAACGCCAGCTCACCGATCAGGAGGGAGACGGTGAAGCCGATGCCCGCCAGGGACGCGAGAGCGAGTACGTCGGCCCAGGCCAGGTCCTTGTTCAGCTCGGCCTTGGTGAAGCGAGCCGCGAGGTAGGTGCCGCCGAAGATGCCGATGGTCTTACCCACGACGAGGCCCAGCACGACGCCGAGGGTCTCGGACCGGGTGAAGACGCCTGCCAGCGCCTCGCCGTTCATGGAGACCCCTGCCGCGAACAGGGCGAACAGCGGTACGGCGACCCCGGCCGAGATCGGCCGGACCAGATGCTCGATGTGCTCCCCGGGCGAGTGGGATTCGCCCTCCCGGCGGGTGCAGCGCAGCATCAGGCCCATCGCGACACCGGCGATGGTGGCGTGGACGCCGCTGTTGTACATCAGGGCCCAGATCGTCAGCGCCAGGGGCACGTACACGTACCAGCCGCGGACCTCGAAGCGCAGCAGCAGGTAGAAGACGACCAGGCCGGCGACTGCCCCGCCCAGAGCCAGGAAGTTCAGGTCCGACGTGAAGAAGACGGCGATGATCAGGATGGCGAAGAGGTCGTCGACGACGGCCAGGGTGAGGAGGAAGGCGCGCAGCGCCGACGGCAGCGAGGTGCCGATCACCGCGAGGACGGCGAGGGCGAAGGCGATGTCCGTGGCGGTGGGCACGGCCCAGCCGGCGAGTGAACCGCCGCCGATGACCACCGTAAGGGTGTAGACCAGGGCGGGTGCCGCCATGCCGCAGAGGGCCGCCACCACGGGCAGGGCGGCTGCCTTCGGGTCCCGCAATTCGCCGGCCACCAGTTCCCGCTTCAGCTCGACGCCTGCCACGAAGAAGAAGATCGCGAGCATTCCGTCCGCGGCCCAGTGCGCCACGGAGAGGTCCAGTCCGAGGAAGCCGGGCCCGAAGTGGAAGTCACTGACCGCTTCGTACGAGCTGCCGAAGGTGTTGGCCCAGATGAGTGCCGCGACGGCGGCCACCAGGAGCAGGACACCGCCGACGGTCTCGGTGCGGAGCGCGTCGGCCAGATAGGTGCGCTCGGGGAGAGGGAGCCTGCCGAGCAGGGTGCGCCCGGGCGGCGTGGGCGGGGCAGGGGTGGGCGGTGCCACGAGGGGGAACCTCCGGTTGGGGAACGGCATGATGCCATGGTTGATGACCCTGCCGACCAGACTTCCCGGCGCCCCTGTGAGATTCTTTCGCCCCTACGGCGGTGTCGTGTCGCTACGACGTCGCAGGTGGCACGCCCTTCACTGTACGGGAGCTCCGATGGGCATCCGGCGCGGTGCCGGATGCCCATCGGAGCCGTACAAGAAGATCTTTCTCAGTTTTTGAGGAAGCCTGCTCAGTCCTCGTCGGACGAGGAGGACGGCAGCTGGGTGGTGATCAGGTCCATCACCGAGGAGTCGGTGAGCGTGGTGACGTCGCCCAGCTCGCGGTTCTCGGCGACATCGCGCAGCAGGCGGCGCATGATCTTTCCGGAGCGCGTCTTGGGCAGCTCGGCGACCGGCAGGACGCGCTTCGGTTTCGCGATCGGGCCGAGCGTGGCGCCGACGTGGTTGCGCAGCTCCGCGACCAGCTCGTCGGAGGTGGTCGCCGTGCCCCGCAGGATCACGAACGCGACGATGGCCTGGCCGGTCGTCTCGTCGTTCGCCCCGACCACGGCCGCCTCGGCGACCGACGGGTGGGAGACGAGCGCCGACTCGACCTCGGTGGTCGAGATGTTGTGGCCGGAGACGAGCATGACGTCGTCGACGCGGCCGAGCAGCCAGACGTCGCCGTCCTCGTCCTTCTTGGCGCCGTCGCCCGCGAAGTACTTGCCCTCGAAGCGTGACCAGTAGGTGTCGAGGAACCGCTGGTCGTCGCCCCAGATGGTGCGGAGCATGGAGGGCCACGGCTCGGTGAGGACGAGGTAGCCGCCCCCGCCGTCGGGCACCTCGTTCGCCTCGTCGTCGACGACGGTGGCGGCGATGCCCGGCAGGGCGCGCTGGGCGGATCCCGGCTTGGTCTCCGTCACGCCCGGCAGCGGCGAGATCATCATCGCGCCGGTCTCGGTCTGCCACCAGGTGTCCACGATCGGGCACTTGTCGGCGCCGATGTTCTTCCGGTACCACATCCACGCCTCGGGGTTGATCGGCTCACCGACCGAACCGAGGACGCGGAGGCTGCTCAGGTCGAACTTGGCGGGGATGTCGTCACCCCACTTCATGAACGTACGGATCGCGGTCGGCGCCGTGTAGAGGATCGTGACGCCGTACTTCTGCACGATCTCCCAGAACCGGCCCTGGTGCGGGGTGTCCGGGGTGCCCTCGTACATGACCTGGGTCGCGCCGTTGGCCAGCGGCCCGTAGACGATGTATGAGTGGCCGGTCACCCAGCCGACGTCGGCGGTGCACCAGTAGACGTCGGTCTCCGGCTTGAGGTCGAAGACCGCGTGGTGGGTGTAGGCCGCCTGGGTGAGGTAGCCGCCCGAGGTGTGCAGGATGCCCTTCGGCTTACCCGTGGTGCCCGAGGTGTAGAGGATGAAGAGCGGCTGCTCCGCCTCGAAGGCCTCGGGGGTGTGCTCGGCGGACTGCCGGGCGGTGATCTCGTGCCACCAGACGTCGCGGCCCTCGGTCCAGGCGGTGTCCTGACCGGTGCGGCGGACCACGAGGACGTGCTCGACGCTCTCGATACGGGAGACGGCGTCGTCGACCGCGGGCTTGAGCGCGGAGGGCTTGCCGCGGCGGTAGCCGCCGTCGGCGGTGATGACGACCTTGGCGTCCGCGTCCTGGATACGGGTGGCGATGGCGTCGGCGGAGAAGCCGCCGAAGACCACCGAGTGCGTGGCGCCGATGCGGGCGCAGGCCAGCATCGCGACGGCGGCTTCGGGGATCATCGGCAGGTAGACGGCGACCCGGTCACCCTTGCTGACGCCCAGCTCGGTCAGCGCGTTGGCGGCCCGGGAGACCTCTTCCTTCAGCTCCGCGTAGGTGATGGCGCGGCTGTCGCCGGGCTCGCCCTCGAAGTGGATGGCGACCCGGTCGCCGTTGCCCGCCTCGACGTGCCGGTCCACGCAGTTGTACGCGACGTTCAGCTTGCCGTCCGCGAACCACTTCGCGAAGGGCGGGTTGCTCCAGTCGAGGGTCTCGGTCGGCTCGGTGGTCCACGTCAGGCGGCGGGCCTGCTCGGCCCAGAAGCCCAGCCGGTCCGCCTCGGCCTGCTCGTACGCCTCTGCGGTGACGTTGGCATTGGCGGCCAGAGCGGCAGGTGGAGCGAACTTCCGCTCTTCCCGAAGCAGGTTGGCCAGGCTCTCGTTGCTCACGACTTCTCCCAGTCCCAGGGTGTCCGTTGTGTCCCGGGGCATAGCTCATCAGGCGCGAGGCCAGGTGACAAGTGTCTGCCGGGAATTGGTTTAGACCTGTGTCTTCGTGTATGGAAGCATGATCCCGCTCCGCTGGTCAGGGCGGCTTTACGACGCGTGTTCACGACGTTTGGCGCAAAGTCGCTGAGCGGAATGGGGTCATCAGGTCTCACGGGTCCGGGGGCTGTCCGGTTCAGGGCGGGCGTCCCGCGTTGGCTTCGCCTGCCCTTCGCCTGCCCTTCGTCTGTGTGGCATTCAGGTCGTTTCCTCGCCCATTCCAGTGAATAGGCAGCTTTTCATTCGGTATGTCGCTCTCCTCCATGCAGGGTCCCGTGCGAGTTTGGCCGCGCCGCGTCGGCACTCAACGCAAATGACCTGCAAGGAAGAGGGTGGGCGGATGATGGCCGCCACGAAGAGGATCGCCTCGGGCGTCATGACCGCGGCGCTGGTCGCCGTACTCGCGGGCTGTTCCGGTGCGGGCTCCGGAGGTTCCGAGCCCGGCGGGGCGGGTGCGGGCGCGGAGAAGGGGGCCCACGGCGCGAAGGAGAACGCTCCGAAGTCCGCCCCGAAGAACGCCGTCAAGCTCATCGGGGACGGCTCCACCGCCTTCACCGGCGCCCAGCCCAAGCTGCCGGCCGCCCAGCGCCTGGCGCCGGGTCAGAAGCCCCCGCAGTTCGTGGTGTTCTCCTGGGACGGTGCCGGGGAGGACAGCCAGAAGCTCTTCTCGCACTTCCGCGGCGTCGCCAAGAAGTACAACGCCACCATGACGTACTTCCTCAGCGGTGTGTATCTCCTGCCTGAGGAGAAACGATCCCTCTACGCTCCGCCGCAGCACTCGGCGGGCCGTTCCGACATCGGCTTCAACGACACCGAGGGCATCCGCGACACCCTCGCCGAGGTGCGCGCCGCCTGGAAGGACGGCAACGAGATCGGCACCCACTTCAACGGCCACTTCTGCGGCCCGGACGGCGGTGTGGGCACCTGGTCCGTCGAGGAGTGGAAGAGCGAGATCAGCCAGGCGAAAGCTTTCGTCAAGAACTGGAAGACCAACGCCCCGGAGCTGAAGGGCGAGGCCCCGCTCCCCTTCGACTACGACCAGGAGCTGATCGGCGCCCGCACCCCCTGCCTCGAAGGGCAGAAGAACATGGTCGCCGCGGCCCGCGACATGGGCTTCCGCTACGACTCCAGCGGCGTCGGCAACCAGGTCTGGCCCAAGAAGAAGGA
The DNA here is from genome assembly GCF_033109485.1 of Streptomyces cyaneofuscatus. Classification (NCBI taxonomy): domain Bacteria; kingdom Bacillati; phylum Actinomycetota; class Actinomycetes; order Kitasatosporales; family Streptomycetaceae; genus Streptomyces; species Streptomyces cyaneofuscatus. The sequence continues at coordinate 4,458,778 of NZ_CP137002.1, forward strand.
CGGCGTCTGGGACATCCCGCTCCAGCTCGTCCCGATGCCCGGCCGCGCCTTCGAGACCCTCTCCATGGACTACAACTTCATGGTCAACCAGTCCGGTACGACCACCCAGGGCGACCCCTCCCAGCATGAGTTCTGGGGCAACCAGATGCGCGACGGCCTGCTCCAGGCCTTCGACCGCTCGTACGACGGCAACCGGGCGCCGCTGATCATCGGCAACCACTTCGAGTCCTGGAACGGCGGCACCTACATGCGCGCCATCGAGGAGACCATCGCGAAGGTGTGCACCAAGGAAGAGGTCCGCTGCGTCTCCTTCCGGCAGCTGGCGGACTGGCTGGACGCGCAGGACCCGCAGGCGCTGGCCAAGCTCGCCACGCTCGGCGTGGGCGAGGCGCCCAAGGAGGGGTGGAAGACCTACCTCGGCGCCCAGGCCGCGGCCGCCCCGAAGGCCGAGAAGGGCAAGGCGGCAGGCCCGGAGGCCGGAGAGCCGGCGGCCCGCGACGCCGACTAGGACCTCACGGCCCCTTCCCGTCACCCCGGTCGAATGTGCCGGGGTGACGGCGCGGTGCGGCGGGTAGGGCGGCGCTGCGGGAGGGCGGCCCTGCGGGCGGTTCCGTACGGGCTAGGCGGGTGCCGGGACGCCCGCTCCGGCCCGCCGCTCACCGAGTACGAAGGAGGGGTCGACCTGAGCGGCCAGATCGGCGCCCGTCTTCTCGTTGCCCCAGCTCTCCGCGTTCTTCAGGTGGAAGTGCACCATCTGCCGGGTGTAGCGCTCCCAGTCGCGCAGCCCGTACGAGTCCTCGGCGGCGTCCTGGAGGGCCTGCAGGGCCATCCGGTTGTCCGCCTCCAGCAGCTCGAACCGGGACGGCCGCCCCTTCTCCATGGACCGCACCCAGTCGGAGTGGCCCACCCCGACCAGCAGGTCGTCGCCGACCTCCGCGCGCAGGAAGTCCAGGTCGTCCGGGCCCTGCACCTTGTTGCCGACGACCTTCAGCGCGACGCCGAAGTCCCGTGCGTACTCCTTGTACTGGCGGTACACCGACACCCCCTTGCGGGTCGGCTCCGCGACCAGGAACGTCATGTCGAAGCGCGTGAACATCCCCGAGGCGAACGAGTCCGACCCCGCCGTCATGTCCACCACGACGTACTCGTCCGGGCCGTCCACCAGGTGGTTGAGGCAGAGCTCGACGGCCCCGACCTTGGAGTGGTAGCAGGCCACCCCGAGGTCGGACTCCGTGAACGGGCCGGTGGCCATCAGCCGGATGTCCCCGTCGTCGAGCCGGACCGTACGCGCACAGGCGTCGAAGACCGGGTTGTCCTCGCAGACCCGCAGCAGCCGCGAGCCCTCGCCGGGCGGCGTCGTCTTGATCATCGTCTCGGCGGAGGCGATCCGGGGGTTGGTGCCGCGCAGATAGTCCTTGATGAGGGGGAGGTGCGCTCCCATGGCGGGCAGCGCGGCCGCCTCCGCCTCATCGAGGCCGAGGGCGGCCCCCAGGTGCTGGTTGATATCGGCGTCGACGGCGACGACATGGGCTTCGTTGGCGGCGAGGTGGCGGATGAAGAGCGAGGACAGCGTGGTCTTACCGCTGCCGCCCTTCCCGACGAAAGCGATCTTCATGTTCACCTAGGGTAGTGGACCGATCGCGTTGTGCTGTCGATGTTCGTGAAGATGGCCACTTGAGGGCGGTCCGGGTGTAGGGGGCGCGTAGCCTCGCTACTTATGAGTACGACTGCCTCAGACCCGCTCGCCACGCTCGGTTCCCTGCCCGGAGTGTCCGATGCCGTGGACTCCGTACGTAAGGCCGTCGACCGGGTCTACGGTCACCGCGTCATGCGCCGCCGCAGCAACGAGGTCACGGCCGAGGCCGCGCTGCGGGGCTCTCGGGGGTCGGCGGCGCTCGCCGGTGCCGACTGGAACCTGGAGGAGGTGCGCCGGCGCACCGACTTCAGCGGTGAGGACGAGGCGCGCACGGTCGGAGCCGCGCTGCGGCTCACCGCGGAGGCCGGGCAACTGCTCTCCATCTGGCGGCAGTCGCCGCTGCGGGTGCTGGCCCGGCTGCACCTGGTGGCGGCCGGCGGGGCCGCGCCCGACGACGCGGTCGGCCGCCCGCGGCTGGCCGGGGAGTCCGTCGACGAGCCGCTGATCGAGACGCCGCTCCCCGGCGCCGACGAGGTGGCCGGACGGCTCGAGGGCCTGTCGCAGTTGATCATCGCGGGCACCGCGGCCCCCGCCCTGGTGACGGCCGCGGTGGTCCACGGCGAACTGCTGGCGCTGCGCCCCTTCGGCTCGCACAACGGCCTGGTGGCGCGGACCGCCGAGCGCATCGTGCTGATCGGCAGCGGACTGGACCCCAAGTCCATCTGCCCCGCCGAGGTGGGCCACGCGGAACAGGGGCGGGCGGCGTACGTCGCGGCGTTCGAGGGGTACACGACGGGGACCCCGGAAGGCGTGGCCGCGTGGATCGCGCACTGCGGCCGCTCGGTGGAGTTGGGCGTCCGCGAGTCGACGGCGGTCTGCGAGGCCCTCCAGCGCGGCGCGGCGTAGGCGGCGGGCGGGGCCCGGGGCGTCCGGCCGGGAGGGAAGGCCCGGGGAGGGCCCCGGAAAGGGTTGCGGCGGTACCGGAATGCGGTACCGCCGCTGGCACGTCCGCCCAGTTACCAAGCGTCCTCGTAAATTGCCCATCAGGTCGGGTGCTTTGCCCGTCACCTGGTGCGGCTGGCCCGTAATCGACGGGTCGACGTCGCGTGGGTGCTCGGCTTTCGTGCTCGGTCCGTGGGGCCGTCACAGCGTTGCAGGTCATCCTCACGGATGTCCTTGGTCTCGCGGGCCGTTGAATCCTTTGTACTCCAGGACCCGGGGAAGGGAAAGCCCTGGCCGCACTTCTTTACTTTTAGGTTCAATAAAGGGCGAATCGGACGGTGGTGCGGGTGGTCCGGCTGCCCGGCTGCCCGGTAGCCCGGTAGCCCGGTAGCCCGGTAGCCCGGGGGCTCCGTTCCCCCGGGTCGCGTGTCGCTCGGCTTCGCGGGTCGCGGGTTGCCTCAGCAGGGGAGTGCCGACCCGGCGGTACGCCTACGGCTCGCGTACCAGACGAGCCCTGCGGTGATGGCTGCGGCGCCGACCGCGGCGGCGGCCACGAGTGCCGGACGCGGCGGCATGGAGAAGTCAGGGAGCCGTTGTTTCAGTCGGACCGGGCGGTTGAAGACGAGAATCGGCCACTCGCGAAGGGTCGCTTCGCGGCGCAGCGCGCGGTCGGGGTTGACGGCGTGCGGGTGGCCGACCGCTTCCAGCATCGGCACATCGGTCGCCGAGTCGCTGTAGGCGTAGCAGCGCGAAAGGTCGTACCCCTCCGAGACGGCGAGCGCCCTGACCGCTTCGGCCTTGGTCGGCCCGTAGGCGTAGTACTCGATCTCTCCCGTGAAGCAGCCGTCGTCGCCGACGACCATGCGCGTGGCGACGACACGGTCGGCGCCCAGCAGTTCGCCGATCGGTTCGACGACCTCCGCGCCGGAGGTCGAGACGATGACCACGTCGCGGCCGGCCGTGTGGTGTTCCTCGATGAGGGTGGCCGCCTCGTCGTAGATGATCGGGTCGATCAGGTCGTGCAGGGTCTCGGCGACGATCTCCTTGACCTGCTGGACGTTCCATCCTTTGCAGAGGGCGGAGAGGTAGGCACGCATCTTCTCCATCTGCTCGTGATCGGCGCCCCCGGCCAGGAACACGAACTGTGTGTACGCGGTGCGCAGTACGGCACGGCGGTTGATCAGTCCGCCTTGGTAGAAGGACTTGCTGAAGGTCAGCGTCGAAGACTTCGCAATGACCGTCTTGTCCAGGTCAAAGAAGGCTGCTGTGCGCGGCGAGAAGCAGTTTTCCACAACGCTGAGCATAGGGGGCCGCCATTCGGCGTAAAATCCGGCGCGTGGGTTTGCCTGAGAGGGCCCTCGGGTACACCATGGAAGTCACGGATCGTTCGCGACCGTGCCAACCCCGGTCCGGCTCCTCCCCCCCCGAGTCGGCCGTGGGGACGACCCCCGCTCTCCCCCCCGGCGGGGGTCGTCGCATGTCCGGATGCATTTCCGACGCCCGGGCTCCATGCCTCCCTCCCTTCCGGACCCTGCGGGGCCCTCTCGTGCGAGGCGTCGACGTGAGCCTCGTCTCGTCACAGTGTGTAGCAGTGGGGCTGCGCTCCGGAAGTCGCTGGTTCGGGTGACGGAGTTATTCACAACGCCGAAGTTGTCCACAGTTTTCGAGCAAGATCCACATGTTTTTCCGGGGTGCTGCACGTTGATTCCTCCCGCGAAGTCCGCGGGTACCGGAATCGCGCATCTCGGAAACGCCCGAGATCGCCGCGAACCGCACTGAAGGGGCAGTGAGAAGGGGGCGGAGATCGTGGCTGGATCCCTCACGCGAGAAGGGCTGACGGTCGCCGAAGGGCGACGCGGCGGACCGCTGATCGTGACGGAAGACGTGGAGTTGCTCGATGATCTGCTGCGGCTCTGCGCCGCGGCCGGCGCGGAGCCGGAGGTTCATCACGGGCCGCCCGGGCAGCGGGGTGGCTGGGAGCGGGCTCCCATGGTCCTGGTGGGCGACGACGCCGCCGCACGGTGCCGCGGGGCCGCCCGCAGACGGGGGGTGATGCTGGTCGGGCGGGACCAGGACGACCCGGACGTCTGGCGGCGGGCGGTCGAGATCGGGGCCGAATACGTGTTGCGGCTGCCGGATTCGGAGGGCTGGCTCGTCGACCAGATCGCCAATGCGGCGGAGGGCGTCGGCAGGCCCGCGCTCACCGTCGGGGTGATCGGCGGACGGGGCGGCTCCGGCGCGTCGACGCTGGCCTGTGCCCTCGCCGTCAGCGCGGCGAGGTCCGGCCGGCGGACGATGCTGATCGACGCGGACCCTTTGGGCGGAGGTATCGACGTCCTCCTCGGCGGAGAGCGGGCCGAGGGCATGCGGTGGCCGGATTTCGCCCACTCCAAGGGGCGCCTCGGCGGTGGGGCCCTGGAGGATTCCTTGCCCGCGCTCCATGGACTGCGGGTGCTGAGCTGGGGCCGTGACGACGAGGTGACCATCGCCCCGCAGGCCGTGCGGGCGGTCCTGGCTGCCGCGCGCCGGCTCGGCGGGGTGGTGGTCGTCGATCTGCCGCGCCGGGTGGACGAGGGCGTCGCGGAAGCCCTGGCCCAGCTCGACCTCGGCCTGCTCGTGGTGCCGGGCGAGCTGAGGGCGGTCGCGGCTGCCCAGCGCGTGGCGTCCACGGTTCGCATGGTGCTGGACGACATGCGGGTGGTGGCGCGGGGACCGTATGCGGCAGGTCTCGACGAGCGCTGGGTGGCCCAGGCCATCGGCCTGCCGCTCGTCGGTGAACTGCCCCCGGAGCCCGACCTCATGGCCGCCCAGGACGCCGGAATGCCACCGGGCGGCAGCGCCCGCGGCCCGCTCGCCCGCTTCTGCGCGGAGTTCTGGGAGCAGGCGGTGGCAGCAGCGGGGGAGCCCGGTGCCACCGTGGCTCCGGCCGGGGGAGGCACCCCATGACCGATACGCTCCTGGATGCCGTGCGCCAACGGCTGGCGCGCAGTGGTGACGCGCCGACACCTGCCGGTGTGGCGGCCGCGCTTCGGGCCCAGGGGCGGCTGCTGGGCGATGCGGAGGTGCTCGGGGCCGCGGCCGAGCTGCGCGGCGAACTCGTCGGGACCGGCGTGCTGGAGCCGTTGCTCGCGGACCCCGAGGTGACCGATGTGCTGGTCTCCGCGCCCGACCGGGTGTGGGTGGACCGGGGCGGCGGGCTTCAGCTGACGGGGATCACCTTCCCGGACGCGGCGGCGGTCCGGCGGTTGGCCCAGCGGCTTGCCGCCGTCGCGGGCAGGAGGCTGGACGATGCCCGGCCGTGGGTGGACGCGCGGTTGCCGGACGGGACGCGGATGCACGCCGTGCTGCCCCCGGTCTCCGTCGGCTCGACCTGCCTCTCCCTGCGGGTGGTGCGCCCGCGGGCCTTCTCCCTGGTGGAGCTGGTGGAGGCCGGGACCGTGCCGCCGGGTGGCGACCGGATCCTGCGGGCCATGGTGGAGGCCCGTCTCTCGTACCTGATCAGCGGTGGGACCGGGGCGGGCAAGACGACCCTCCTCGCCAGCATGCTGGGCGCCGTCGGTGCGGACGAACGGATCGTGCTCGCCGAGGACTCTGCCGAACTGCGCCCCGATCACCCCCATGTGGTGCGCCTGGAGTCCCGCCCCGCCAACCAGGAGGGCGCGGGCCGGGTGACCTTGCGCGACCTGGTGCGCCAGGCGCTGCGGATGCGGCCCGACCGACTGGTGGTGGGTGAGGTCAGAGGTGTTGAGGTGACGGAGCTGCTGGCTGCCTTGAACACCGGCCATGAGGGCGGCTGCGGCACGGTCCACGCGAACGCCGCCGAGCACGTGCCCGCCCGGCTGGAGGCGCTCGGGACCGCCGCAGGCCTCGACCGAACGGCTTTACACAGCCAGTTGGCGGCCGCGCTCTCGGTGGTCGTCCATCTCGTACGGGACCGGGCCGGACGGCGACGGATCGCCGACGTGCACGTCCTGGAGCGGGACGCGGCCGGCCTGGTGTTCACCGTGCCCGCTCTGAGCTGGGGCGCCGACGGGTTCGTCCCGGAGCCCGGCTGGGCGCGGCTGGAGCCGCTGATCGGGGGTGCGCTGTGACGGGGGGAACCGCGGGATACGCGGCGCATGCGGCGGCCCTCTGCGCGGGCGCGGCCGTATGGCTGGTCGCGATGCGGAAGCCCGGGGCCCGACGGGCGCGGGTGCTGTTCGTGGACGGTCCGGCCGAGCCGTGGCGGGCGTGGCGATCGTGGCGCGTCCTGCTCAAGGCGCGAGGGCTGGTGGTGGAGCGGCGCGAGTGGTGGTGCGTTCCGGTGGCGGTGGTGCTGGCCGTGCTGGGGGCTTCGGTGCTGCCGCTGATCGCCGGAGCCGTGGCGGTGCCGTTGGTACGGAGATGGATGCGGGGTCGTGCCCGGCGACGGCAGTGCGAGCGGGCGGCGGACTCGGTGGCGGCGTTGTGCGCGGCCGTGGTCGGGGAGCTGCGGGCCGGCCACGAGCCGGGCCAGGCCCTGTCGGCCGGGCTGAGGGAGTGCGCGGCGGACGGGGAGCCACGGGGCGGAGGCGGGCCGGGCGGCGGGGCGTGGCTCGGGGATGCGGAGGCAGCTGTGCTCGCGGCCGCGCGCTTCGGGGGAGACGTGCCCGGGGCGTTGCGGCAGGCGGCGGCCGGGCCGGGGCTGGGAGGCCTGTCCGGGATGGCGGCGTGCTGGCAGGTGGCGGTGGACGGCGGAGCCGGTCTCGTGGCGGGCCTGGACCGTCTGGAAACGGCGTTACGGGCCGACCGGCGCAGACGGGAGGAGCTGCGGGCCCAGTTGGCGGGGGCCTGGTCGACCGTCGTGGTTCTGGCCCTGCTGCCGGTGGCGGGTCTGGGGCTGGGCGCCGCGCTGGGAGCGGACCCGCTGAGGGTGCTGCTCCATACGCCGGGCGGACTGTTCTGCCTGGCGGTGGGGGGCCTCCTGGAAGCGGCGGGACTCTTCTGGGCTTGCCGGATCGTGCGGGGAGGGGAGGCGCCATGAGCGCGACGGGAGAAGTTCTCCACAGCCTGGGGATGGTGGGGGCGCTGTCGGGGTCCGCGGCGCAGCTGGCGCTCACCGTGGCGGCGGGGCGCCGGAGCCGGGTGGTGCGTGGCCGGGGCGCCCTGCTGCTGGAGGCCGCACCGGCTGTGGGGGCCGGCTGGTGGTCCCGGACGGCGGTCGTACGGGCCTGGAAGGGCGGCGGAGATCGGATGGGTGGGGAGGGTTTCCGGGCGGCTGGGGATGCTGCTCGGACGGGGGACGGCGCCCGGACGGTGCTTGGCGCCGGTGCCGGTGCCGGTGTGAGTGCTGATTCCGGGGGCGGGGCCGGGGCTCGTGCCGGTGTCCTGCGGTGGGCCGCTCCGGCCGGCGCCTGGCTGGCCGGATGGTTCCTGATCGGCGGCCTGATGGGGTGTGCCGTCGGTGCGGCGGCGGCGTACGGGACGTGGCGGTGGCTGCGGTCCCGGCCCCGGCCCGGCCCGGGCGAGTCCCGTGAGGAGCGGGCCGCGATCGCCGGGCAGCTCCCTCTGGCCGCCGATCTGCTGGCGGCGTGCATCGCCGTAGGTGCCGGGCCCCGAGAGGCGGCGGAGGCGGTCGGTGAGTCCATCGGCGGCCCGGTCGGCGACCGGCTTGTCCGGGTCGCCGCGGAGATCCGTCTCGGAGGGGAGCCCGCCGAGGCGTGGGGGCGGCTCGGGGCGATACCGGGCGCCGGACCGCTGGCCCGCTGTCTGCACCGGGCCGGGTCTACCGGGGCCCCGGCGGCGGAGCCGGTCGCCAGGCTGGCCGAGGCGATGCGCGCCGAGCAGGCCGGTGCCGCTGTGGCTCGCGCTCAGCGGGCCGGGGTCCTGATCACCGCGCCGGTCGGACTGTGCTTCCTCCCCGCCTTCCTGGCGGTCGGGGTGGCGCCGGTGATCATCGGCCTGGCCGGCGGACTGCTGGCCACGGGTTAGGCCGCACGGCCTCTGTTCACGATTCACGGGCGTTCCGTTCGGACGCCTGCTCGCTGTCGATCGATGCCCGTCGGGGGACGAAATGAACAAGAAGTTCGAAGGACGCACGGAACTGACGGAGCGAAGGGAAGGCGAGGGGCGAACGGGAGGAGAGGGGCACGCGGATGGCGTGCTCTGCCGCACAGCGCGGGCGACTCGGTCGGCGGGCCGCTCGGCGGCGACGCGGGTCGCGCGGTGGCAGGGACGGCTGGGCGAGTCGTCCGATCGCGGGATGACCACGTCCGAGTACGCGGTGGGCACCATCGCCGCGTGCGCCTTCGCCGCGGTGCTCTACAAGGTGGTCAACAGCGGGCCGGTCATGTCGGCGATGCAGTCCATGATCGAGGGCGCACTCGATGCGAAGTTCTGAGGCCGGAGCCGGAGCCGGAGCCGGACGCCGGCGCAGACGTCCTGAGGCCGGGTCCGGACGTCAGAGCGTGTGCAGGCTTCGGGATCGTGGGGCGGTGACGGCGGAGGCGGCTGTGGTGATCCCGGTGCTGGTGGCCTTCGCCATGGCGTTGCTCTGGGCGCTGGCGGCGGCCTCGGTCCAGATCCGGTGTGTGGACGCGGCACGGGCGGGGGCCAGGGCTGCGGCCCGTTCGGAGCCTGAGGCGGCGGTGCTTACGGCCACGCGTGATGCCGCGCCCCGTGGGGCCCGGGTCGGGGTGGGGAGAGCCGGGGGGATGTGGCGCGTAACGGTGGAGGCGCCCACTCCGGGGCCGGCGGCGCTGGCCGTGACGCTGCGCGCCGAGGCAGCCGCCCTGGCCGAGGAAACGGTGGGGGGTGTTGTGCCGTGAAGCTGATGGGCTCTGAAGGCGGGGGGCTGGGTGGGGAGCGGTTCCGGGGAGCGGACCGGGGGGTGGCGACGGTGTGGGTGGCTGTCACCACCGTGGCCCTGTGCGCGGTGTTCGCCCTTGTGCTTGAGCTGGGGCAGGCCGTGACCGCACGTCACCGGGCCGGTGGTGCAGCGGATTTGGCGGCACTCGCGGCAGCGGACCGGGCGCTGGAGGGGCCGGAGGCCGCGTGCGAGGCGGCCCGCAGGGTGGCCCTGGCGCAGAAGGCGGTGCTCGTCCGTTGCTCGGTGCAGGGGGAGATCGCCGATGTGGTCGCCCGGTCGAGCCTCGGGCGTTACGCGCCCGCTGTCCGGGCCCGGGCCGCCCCTCCGGCGGGTCCCCGAGCGCCACCCGGACAAGCCCCCACGCCGCCGGGGCTGGAGGCTGAAGAGGGCGAAGATGCCCGTCACGAACGCGCTGTCCACCGGCGCTTCGTCCCCCGGAACGGCAGGTTCTCACTCCGACCGGGTGCACTCCGAGGTCTGCGTGATCGGCGCGATGAGGGCCGAGAGCTCGCCGAGGATCTCGTCGGGTGCCTTGGGGGAGTGAGTGACGGTGACCTCTGTGGCCGGGGTGCGGCCGTAGGTGAGGATCACCTTCTGGGTGTCGGTGGACCGTGTGGTGTCGATGACCCAGTCGACGCCGCCGGCCGCGAAGCAGGGGTCTGAGATGGGACCGATGTCGGTCACGCCGCAGCGCAGAACGATGTTGCTGTCACCCCAGAGCGCGACGCCCGCCAGTTTGGTGGCGTTCTTGGTGTGCCCTGCCAGTTTGGCGGGAGCGTTTTCCGCTATGCGTCCGCAATGGGCGTTGCCGGACTGGGCGCCCGGCCGGACGTTGTAATGGGGCTCTTTGGTGACGACGAAGACCAGAACGGCGGCGACAGCCACGCCGGCAGCGGCCAGGGGGAGGGTCGTGCGTTTGCTGGGCATGCTCAACAGTTCGTCTTCCCGCTCCGGGGGAGGTGGTCGTGCGACACGTTATGGCATGGGGTGAGGCGTTCTGAATGCGGGTCTCCCCTTTGCCCTTTGAGACAATGCCTCTTCGGGTTCCTCCCCAAGGGACCTGATGTGAGCAGGAGTTCATTCCTGTCGAAGATCTGCAACAAGTCGGCGGGCAAGGCCGTCGCCTCCAATTCCACGAGAGCCGGTTCGCACGCGTACCTGCCTGGAGAAGCTCAGCGATTCGAGCAGGGCCCGCGCTCGGCAGGAATGGGGTTTGTCCGTGCCGCCGACCTGATCTGTCAGGTTTCCGGCCGGGCCTCCGGTGGCGCCCCCCTGAGGAGTTCGGTCAGGAGGCGTACGGCGCCCCGCTTGTGCAGGGGCTCGTTGCCGTTGCCGCATTTGGGGGACTGGATGCAGGACGGGCAGCCCGCCTCGCACTCGCACGAGGCGATGGCTTCCCGGGTCGCGGTCAGCCACGTACGGGCGGTGTGGAAGGCGCGTTCGGCGAATCCGGCGCCGCCCGGGTGGCCGTCGTACACGAAGACCGTCGGCAGCAGGGTGTCCGGGTGCAGCGGTATCGAGACGCCGCCGATGTCCCAGCGGTCGCAGGTGGCGAAGAGCGGGAGCAGGCCGATCGACGCGTGTTCGGCGGCGTGGAGTGCGCCGCCGAGGATCTCCGGGTTGATCCGGGCGGCGTCGAGCTGGTCCTCGGTGACGGTCCACCAGACCGCGCGGGTGCGCAGGGTGCGCGGCGGCAGGTCGAGCTTGGTCTCGCCCAGGACCTCACCGGTCATCAGCTTGCGGCGGAGGAAGGACACGACCTGGTTGGTGACCTCGACGGAGCCGTAGCAGAGCCGCCCCTGACCCCAGGGGATCTCGGTGTCGGTCTCCAGGACGGAGATGGCCGTGGTGTCGCGGGCGACGGTGGAGTACGGGGGGTCGGCCTGCTCGACCAGGGCGACGGAGTCCTCCAGGTCCAGCTTCCGGACCAGATGGGTGCGGCCCTGGTGGAGGTGGACGGCGCCCTCGTGGACGGCGGTGTGGGCCGCGGCCGCGTCGACCGTGCCCAGCAGACGGCCGGTGCCCTCCTCGACGATCTGGACGGGACGGCCGCCCCCGCCTCGGATGTCGGTGAGGTCGGCGGCCCGTTCGCGGCGGGTCCAGTGCCAGCCCGAGGTCCGACGGCGGAGCAGCTTCGCGGTTTCCAGCTGCGGCAGCAGCTCGGGCACGGCGGGGCCGAAGAGGGCGATGTCGGGCTCGGTGAGGGGCAGCTCGGCGGCCGCGGCGCACAGGTGGGGGGCCAGGACGTAGGGGTTGTCCGGGTCCAGCACGGTCGACTCCACGGGCTGCCGGAACAGCGCCTCGGGGTGGTGCACCAGGTAGGTGTCCAGCGGGTCGTCCCGGGCGACCAGGACGGCCAGGGAGCCTTGCCCGGACCGGCCGGCGCGGCCCGCCTGCTGCCAGAGGGAGGCCCGGGTGCCCGGGTAGCCGCAGATGACGACGGCGTCGAGGCCGGAGACGTCGATGCCGAGTTCGAGGGCGGTGGTGGCGGCCAGGCCGAGGAGCTCGCCGGAGTGCAGGGCCCGCTCCAGGGCGCGCCGCTCCTCCGGGAGGTAGCCGCCGCGGTAGGCGGCGACCCGCTTCGGCAGGGAGCGGTCCACCTCCGCGAGGCGTTCCTTGGCGATGACCGAGATCAGCTCGGCGCCACGCCGGGAACGTACGAAGGCGACCGAGCGGACCCCCTGGACGGTCAGGTCGGTGAGCAGGTCGGCGGTCTCGGCCGTCGCGGTACGGCGTACGGGGGCGCCCTTCTCGCCGTGCAGGTCGGTCAGCGGGGGCTCCCAGAGGGCGAAGACCAGCTCGCCGCGCGGGGAGGCGTCGTCGGACACCTCCGTGACCGGCAGGCCCGTCAGACGCCCGGCGGCGACCGAGGGGGCCGCCGCGGTGGCGGAGGCGAGCAGGAAGACCGGGTTCGCCCCGTAGCGGGCGCAAAGGCGGCGCAGCCGGCGCAGGACCTGGGCCACGTGGGAGCCGAAGACGCCCCGGTAGGTGTGGCACTCGTCGATCACGACGAACCGCAGCGCGCGCAGGAAGGACGACCAGCGGGGGTGGGACGGCAGGATTCCGCGGTGCAGCATGTCGGGGTTGGTCAGGACGTAGTTCGCGTACTGGCGCACCCATTCGCGTTCCTCGACCGGGGTGTCGCCGTCGTAGACCGCGGGCCGTACGGCGTTGCCCAGGGGCGCCGCCAGGGCCTTCACCGAGCGCCGCTGGTCGGCGGCGAGCGCCTTGGTGGGGGCGAGGTACAGGGCGGTCGCCCCGCGGCCGTTGGGGGCCTCGGAGCCCTCCAGCAGGGTGCTGAGGACCGGGGCGAGGTAGGCGAGCGACTTGCCGGAGGCCGTACCGGTCGCGATCACGACCGATTCGCCGTCCAGCGCGTGCTCCGCTGCGGCGGCCTGGTGGGCCCACGGATGGTCGATTCCGGCTTTTTCGATCGCCGAGATCACTTCTGGCCGGATGCGATCCGGCCAGATGGCATGGGTTCCCGATCTAGGGGGCAGGTGCTCCGTATGAGTGATGCGCGCGGCCCGGCCCGCCCCTGTGGCGAGCCGGTCGAGGATCATGGCGGGAGAGGGGCGCGTGTCCCCACTCTCGGGTGGTCGTCCGGGACGGTGATTCTTGGCCATCGGCACCGAGTGTGTCACTGGCGTGACGGACAATGGTCCCAAGGCGTCGTGCATGGCTGCTGGTAAGTGATTGAATGCCATCGCGGCTGGCGATCCGTCCCCTGGCCTCCGTCGGGGAGACCGAGGGGCGACCGCTCGATAGCAAGGTGCTGGAGGATCCGTGGACCTGTCCCTGTCGACTCGCAATGTGTCCGGGCCTGGTGGCGACCGTACGGTCGTCGAGGTCGGTGGCGAGATTGATGTGTATACCGCGCCCAAGCTGCGCGAGCAGTTGGTCGAGTTGGTGAATGACGGCAGCTACCACCTGGTTGTCGACATGGAAGGTGTCGACTTCCTCGACTCCACCGGCCTCGGCGTGCTCGTGGGCGGCTTGAAGCGTGTCCGGGCCCATGAGGGCTCGTTGCGCCTGGTCTGCAACCAGGAGCGCATTCTCAAGATCTTCCGGATCACGGGCCTGACCAAGGTGTTCCCGATTCACACCACGGTCGACGAGGCTGTCGCCGCCACCGACTGAGGTCGGTTTCCGACCGGCCTCCGGGCCGGTCGTCAGGCAGTGAATCGGACCGACAACGGCAGAAGCCATGCCGTGGCGGGCAGGCGGTCGACCTCCGGGTCGGCTGTCGGTTCCGTCGATCCCTGTGGATCCGTCGGTTTCCGGAGTGAGGAGAGCAGAGGTGCCGGGCTTCAGGCCCGGGACCTCTGACGCGTACGCCCGAACGTTCCAGGGGGATCGCATGGCCACCGTTGAACTCCGCTTCAGTGCCCAGCCTGAACATGTCAGGACGGCCCGCCTGGTGGCGGCCGCCGTGGCGCGCCGGGCCGGCGTCGACGAGGCGGTGCTCGACGAGGTCAGGCTCGCCGTCGGCGAGGCGTGCAGCCGTGCCGTGGGGCTGCACCGCAGCCATGGCATCACCGCGCCCGTCAGCGTCGTGCTGACCGAGGAGGAGAAGGCGTTCTCCATCGAGGTCGGGGACGGCGTTCCCGATCCCGGGAGCGACCCCGCCACGCCCGGAGCGCGCGGCGGTGCGTCCGGGGGGCCGGACGAGCCCGAGGGCGACGGCGGCGAGGACGAGATGGGCCTCGCGGTCATCAGTGGTCTCGTCGACGACGTGGAGGTCCGTTCCGGTGCGGACGGCGGAACCATCCGGATGAGCTGGCCGACGGCCCTCGCCGGGGTGCGCCCCTGAGGCCTGCGGTCCTGAGAGTTGCGGCCTGTGCTCCTGAGGCCCGCGGTCCTGAGAGCTGCGGCCTGCGGCCCTGAGGGCTGAGGTCCTGTACGGCGCCCTGCTGGTGTCCCGTGTGCCGCTTCCTTTCCACCTTTTCCAAGGCCCTGCTGAGCAGGGCCTTTCCCATGCCGTCCCGCGCCGCCCCTCTCCGTAATGCATCTGGGCAGGGAGCCGGAGTAATGCGCCTGCCCCGTTACTGCATTCGGGGAAATACCTCCGTCGATCTTTCGGCGTTGGGGGGAGTGCGATCAATTCTCTTCCGGACCACTGTTTTGATCCGGTTCCGCTCCCTACAATCCGTCCACGTCTTGAGCGCTGAGCGTCAAGGAGGACGTATGGCGGAGTTCTTCACCACCCCAATGGCTGCACCGGCCGTACCGGCTGCACCGACGCAGGAATCCGCACTTTCCGACGGGCCCGTCTCCCTCGCGGCGGCGGTCCTCACCGACGACAACCGGCTGATCGTCATCATCGTGGCGGTCGTCGCCGTCGCCGCGCTCATCGTCGCCCAGCTGCTGGTGCGCCAGGTCCTGGCGGCCGGCGAGGGCACCGAGCGTATGAAGGAGATCGCCGCGGCGGTCCAGGAGGGCGCCAACGCCTATCTCGCCCGGCAACTGCGAACGGTCGGCGTATTCGCCGTGATCGTGTTCTTCCTGTTGCTGGTGTTGCCGGCCGACAACTGGTCGCAGCGCGCGGGGCGTTCGCTCTTCTTCCTGGTCGGTGCGCTTTTCTCGGCGGCGACCGGATACATCGGTATGCGACTCGCCGTACGGAGCAATGTGCGCGTGGCCGCCGCCGCGCGTGAGGCGACTCCGGGAGAAGGCGAACCGGAAAAGGATCTCACCACCGTTGCGCACCGGGCGACGAAAATCGCCTTCCGTACCGGTGGGGTGGTCGGAATGATCACGGTCGGGCTCGGGCTGCTCGGCGCCTCCTGTGTGGTGCTCGTCTACGCGGCCGACGCGCCCAAGGTGCTGGAGGGATTCGGCCTTGGTGCGGCGCTGATCGCCATGTTCATGAGGGTCGGTGGCGGCATCTTCACCAAGGCCGCCGATGTGGGCGCCGACCTCGTCGGCAAGGTGGAACAGGGCATCCCGGAGGACGACCCGCGCAACGCCGCCACCATCGCGGACAACGTGGGCGACAACGTCGGTGACTGCGCGGGCATGGCCGCCGACCTCTTCGAGTCGTACGCCGTGACGCTCGTCGCCGCGCTCATCCTCGGCATGGCCGCCTTCGGCGACTTTGGCCTGGCCTTCCCGCTGATGGTCCCGGCGATCGGTGTCGTCACCGCGATGATCGGGATCTTCGCCGTCGCCCCGCGCCGCGCCGACCGCAGCGGGATGACCGCGATCAACCGGGGCTTCTTCATCTCCGCCGTGGTCTCGCTCGTCCTGGTGGCCGTGGCCGCGTTCGCCTATCTGCCGTCCTCGTACGCCGGACTGACCGGGGTCACCGATGAGGCGATCACCACGCACGGCGGTGACCCGCGGGTCTTCGCCCTGGTCGCGGTGGCCATCGGCATCGTCCTCGCCGCGCTGATCCAGCAGCTCACCGGCTACTTCACCGAGACGAAGCGCCGCCCCGTCCAGGACATCGGTAAGTCCTCGCTGACCGGCCCGGCGACTGTGGTGCTGGCCGGTATCTCCATCGGCCTGGAGTCGGCCGTCTACACCGCGCTGCTGATCGGCCTCGGCGTCTACGGGGCGTTCCTGCTGGGCGGTACGTCGATCATGCTGGCGCTCTTCGCGGTGGCGCTCGCCGGGACCGGGCTGCTCACCACGGTCGGCGTCATCGTCGCCATGGACACCTTCGGGCCGGTCTCCGACAACGCCCAGGGCATCGCCGAGATGTCCGGCGACGTCACCGGCGCCGGGGCCCAGGTGCTCACCGACCTGGACGCCGTCGGCAACACCACCAAGGCCATCACGAAGGGCATCGCCATCGCCACCGCCGTTCTCGCGGCGGCCGCGCTCTTCGGCTCCTACCGTGACGCCATCGCCTCGGCCGTCGCCGACGTGGGGGCCGGGGCGGGGGAGCTGGGGCTGAGCCTGGACATCTCGCAGCCCAACAACCTCGTCGGCCTGATCCTCGGGGCGGCGGTCGTCTTCCTCTTCTCCGGGCTCGCCATCAACGCGGTCTCCCGGTCCGCCGGAGCGGTCGTCTACGAGGTCCGGCGGCAGTTCCGCGAGCACCCGGGGATCATGGACTACACGGAGAAGCCGGAGTACGGCCGCGTCGTCGACATCTGCACCAAGGACGCCCTGCGCGAGCTGGCCACGCCCGGCCTCCTCGCGGTCCTGGCGCCGATCGCGGTCGGGTTCAGCCTCGGCGTCGGCGCGCTCGGTTCGTACCTCGCGGGCGCCATCGCCACCGGCACCCTGATGGCGGTCTTCCTCGCCAACTCCGGCGGGGCCTGGGACAACGCCAAGAAGCTCGTCGAGGACGGGCATTACGGCGGCAAGGGCAGCGACGCCCACGCCGCGACCGTGATCGGCGACACCGTCGGTGACCCCTTCAAGGACACGGCGGGCCCGGCGATCAACCCGCTCCTGAAGGTGATGAACCTGGTCGCGCTGCTCATCGCCCCGGCGGTGGTGCAGTTCAGCTACGGGGCGGACGCGAACCCCTGGATCCGGGCGCTGGTCGCCGTCTTCGCCGTCGTGGTCATCGTCGGCGCGGTCTACGTGTCCAAGCGGCGCGGCATCGCCGTGGGCGACGACGACAGCGGTGCGCCGGACGGCGGCGGTCCGTCGCTCCCGTCACCGAACCCGGCGGCGGCCCCGTAGCCCGGAGCTGCTGGAGCGGGTGACCTTCCGTCACTGTGCGCGCGGGTGGTGCGTGTTGACGCACTGCCCGCCCGCGCGGTGCGTGGTGGCGTACCGCCCGCCTGTGCTCCTTTATGGGGGCCGGTGATCGAATCCCGTCGTTCAGGTGAGTGACCGAACGGGTGTAGGAATCTCCGGCCGAGTGGCGTCTCCCTCATTTCCCTTGGTGCAAATGGCTGCAAAAGGGTGTACATCGGATGCCCGGCACCCGGATGGAGCCCCCTCGGCGTGTAAGTTCCGGGGCCGAGAGCCTTGGAAGGGACCCATCCGGTGAACAAGAAGCTTGCAGCCGCACTGTCCGGCGGTGCGGTACTCGTACTGACGCTGTCGGGTTGCAGCGACGACAGCGACGACAAGGTGAACGACTGGGCCAAGAAGGTCTGCGACCAGGTCCAGCCCCAGCTGCAGAAGATCGCCAACGCCAACGCCTCCATCCAGCAGCAGACCGCGGACAACAGCAAGCCCGCCGACGTCCAGAAGACGGACTCGGCCGCCTTCCAGCAGATCTCCCAGGCGTACAAGTCGCTGGGCACGGCCGTGGACTCGGCCGGTCCGCCGCCGGTCGACGACGGCGAGACCACGCAGAAGGAGGCCGTGAAGGAGCTCAACGCCTCCTCCGCGGCGTACGCGGATCTGAAGACCAAGGTCGACGCCCTGGAGACCAAGGACCAGGCGAAGTTCGCCGACGGCCTCAAGGGCATCGCCGACGAGCTCAACAAGATCAGCACCAGCGGTGACCAGGCGCTGAAGAAGCTCCAGTCCGGTGAGGTCGGCGCCGCGATGTCGAAGCAGAAGGGCTGCCAGAAGCCGGCGCCTTCGACCGGGCCCGCCAGCCCCGGGGGATCCGCGGCGCCGGAAGCGGGCGCGGCGACCCCCTCGACGGCCCCCTCGGCGTCGGCCTCGGAGGAGAAGAAGGCGTAGCCCCCGGCTCCAGGCTTCTGGCTCCCGGCTCCTGCGCTCCTGGTCTCCCTGAGGAGACCAGAGCTCCTGGCCTCCCTATGGAGACCAGAGCTCCTGGCCTCCCTATGGAGACCAGGAGGCCTCAGGACCGCGAGAACGGCCTCGGTGCGGCGGCCCGGACACCCGGTGGGTGCCCGGGCCGCCGCCGTTGTCGGTGGGACCGGACACAATGGTCGGGTGAGTGAGACCAGCCTTCCCGCACCCGACCACACCGCCGGCCTCCGCGAGGCGCTGCTCGCCGCCGCCTTCACCGCCGACGGCCTCCTCGACCGGCTCGGCGCGCCCGCCTACGCCGCGCTCGCCCGCAGCGAGACCGTGCCCGCCCTGCGCGCCACCCGGGGCGGTTCGCCGCTCGACACGCTGGTGCGGCTGTTCCTCCTCCAGCGCCCCGTCCCCCAGGAGCAGGCCCGCGCTGCCCTGCCGCTGGAGGAGTGCGTCCAGGACGGCTGGGTGAGCGTCGCGGACGGCCTGGTCCGCGCCACCGTCGACGTACGTCCGTACGGCGGTCCGGACGGCGAGGACTGGTTCATCGTCTCCGACCTCGGCTGCGCGGTCGGCGGAGCGGGCGGGATCGGCTCGCACGAGGAGGGCGTCGTCCTCGGCGTCGGCGGGGCCTCCACCACCCTCGCCTCCATCACCGTCCGTACGCCGGTCGCCTCGGCCCTCGACCTCGGTACGGGCTCCGGCATCCAGGCGCTGCACGCCGCGCAGCACGCCACCCGCGTCACCGCGACGGACCTCAACCCCCGCGCCCTGGAGTTCACCCGGCTCACCCTCGCCCTCTCCGGCGCCGCCCCCGCCGACCTCCGCGAGGGCTCCCTCTTCGAGCCGGTCGGCACGGAGACCTTCGACCTGATCGTCTCCAACCCGCCCTTCGTCATCTCGCCCGGCGCCCGCCTCACCTACCGGGACGGCGGCATGGGCGGCGACGACCTCTGCCGCACCCTCGTCCAGCAGGCGGGGAGCCATCTGAACGAGGGGGGTTACGCCCAGTTCCTCGCCAACTGGCAGCACGTGGAGGGCGAGGAGTGGCAGGACCGGCTGCGCTCCTGGGTGCCCGCCGGCTGCGACGCCTGGATCGTGCAGCGCGAGGTCCAGGACGTCACGCAGTACGCCGAGCTGTGGCTGCGCGACAGCGGCGACCACCGCAGCGATCCGGCCGCGTACGCCGAGCGGTACGAGGCGTGGCTCGACGAGTTCGAGGCGCGCGGGACCACGTCCGTCGGCTTCGGCTGGATCACCCTGCGCCGGTCCGCCGCGGCGGCCGCGGGGAACCCGTCGATCGTCGTCGAGGAGTGGCCGCACACCGTGCAGCAGCCGCTGGGCCGGGCCGTGGAGGAGCACTTCGCCCGCCAGGACTATCTGCGCGAGCAGGACGACGCCGCCCTGCTCGCCGGGCACTTCACCCTCGCCGCCGAGGTCGTGCAGGAGCAGGTGGGGCTGCCCGGGGCGGAGGATCCCGAGCATGTGGTGCTGCGCCAGCACCGCGGGATGATGCGGGCGACCAAGGTGGACGCGGTGGCCGCCGGGTTCGCCGGGGTGTGCGACGGCTCGCTGCCCGCCGGGCGGATCCTGGACGCCATCGCCCAGCTGATGTCCGAGGACCCGGTGCTCCTGCGCGACCGCACCCCGCAGGCGATCCGGCTGCTGGTCGAGGAGGGCTTCCTGGAGCCGGTGCCGGTGCCGGGGGCCGTTTCCGGCTAGGGCTCCGGGCCGGGGGCCCGGGCTGGGGCTCCGGCTTCGGCTTCGGCCGGGGGCGGCGCGATCCGGATCGGACGGGGCGTCACGTGTTCACCGCCATCGGACTCCGCTCCGGATCGGACGGGCCGCGCCCCATGTCCTCGACACCCTTCCCAGCAGCGCCTTCACGCTGGACGTCGACCGCCTCCTGCCCGGTCCACGGATTCCGCTCGGCGCGCCGCGAGCGCTCCGCAAGGGCTCGGGCCCGGCGCCCGCGAGGTGTTCCTGATCTCCCGGGCCGCCCGATTCCTCCGCCCCGCGCCGTGGCCGGATCCGTACCGCTCCTGACGGCTCCTGACCGCTCCTGTGGCCCGGAGCCGATGCGCGCCCTCGCCCCCGAGGGCCCCTGACGTCATGTGACGGCCCCGGTACTCCCTGTGGGTGCGTGCTGTTCACCCGGGGTTCGTGTCGGCGACGCCCCGGGGTGGCAGCCTCCCCCATGATCGAGCCGTACGACGCGTACGACGGGCTTGGGCGGTACGACGAGGGTCGAGGGGTACGACATGGAGAGCGTCGCAGCAGTCTTCGCCGGCACGGCCTTCGCGCTGTTCGGTGCCGCGCTCCTCATCTGGACCGGGGCGCGCGCCGTGCACCGCGCGCCGGTGCTGCACGGTGTGAGCCCCGTCGCCTCCACCGCACTCACGACACTTTTCGGCGTAGTTTTCCTCGCCCTCGGCGTGTGGTGCTTCACGCTCGTCTGATCCCCGCCCCCGCCGGGGCCCCGCCCGGTCGAGGGGGCGCCCGGCGATCACCGCGACCACCCCGGAAAAGCCGCAGGCCCGGGCTTCGCGCGGCGCGGACCCGACGGTCCGGGCGGCAGGAATGGCGGAAGTCGGGTTACCGTTCGAGTGGCCGTTGCGGGCTTTTGCCGTTTGACACGGGGGCGGGTTGTACCGTCACACTCCGCAGCGACAGCACCGCGGGAAGCGTTCCGACGCTGCCCGGATGCCCATCGAGTGTCGACCGGAGAGAAGAGCGAAGTTGTCCCCGACCAGCGAGACCGCACAGGGCGGCCGCCGACTCGTCATCGTCGAGTCGCCTGCCAAGGCGAAGACGATCAAGGGCTATCTCGGCCCCGGATACGTCGTCGAGGCGAGCGTCGGGCACATCCGCGACCTCCCGAACGGCGCGGCCGAGGTCCCGGACGAGTACACCGGCGAGGTACGCCGCCTCGGAGTGGACGTCGACAACGACTTCCAGCCCATCTATGTGGTCAATGCCGACAAGAAGGCCCAGGTCAGGAAGCTCAAGCAGCTGCTGGCCGAGTCCGACGAACTCTTCCTCGCCACCGATGAGGACCGCGAGGGCGAAGCCATCGCGTGGCACCTCCAGGAAGTCCTGCGGCCCAAGGTCCCGGTCCACCGGATGGTCTTCCACGAGATCACCAAGGACGCGATCCGGGCCGCCGTCGCCAACCCGCGCGAGCTGAACCAGCGCATGGTCGACGCCCAGGAGACCCGCCGTATCCTCGACCGCCTCTACGGCTACGAGGTCTCGCCGGTCCTGTGGAAGAAGGTCATGCCGAAGCTCTCGGCGGGCCGCGTCCAGTCCGTCGCCACCCGCCTCGTCGTCGAGCGGGAGCGCGAGCGCATCGCCTTCCGCTCCGCCGAGTACTGGGACCTGACCGGGAAGTTCGCCACCGGCCGTACCGGTGACGCCTCCGACCCCTCGACCCTGACCGCCCGCCTCAGCGCGGTCGACGGCCGCCGCATCGCCCAGGGCCGCGACTTCGGCGCCGACGGCCAACTCAAGGCCGGTTCCGCCCAGACCCTGCACCTGGACGAGGTGAACGCCCGCGCCCTGGCCGCCGCGCTCGCCGACACGTCCTTCGCGGTCCGGTCCGTCGAGTCGAAGCCGTACCGGCGCTCCCCGTACGCCCCCTTCCGTACGACGACCCTCCAGCAGGAGGCGAGCCGCAAGCTGGGCTTCGGGGCGAAGGCGACCATGCAGGTGGCGCAGAAGCTGTACGAGAACGGCTTCATCACCTATATGCGTACGGACTCCACGACCCTCTCGGACACCGCGGTCTCCGCGGCCCGGGCCCAGGTCACGCAGTTGTACGGGGCGAACTACCTGCCCGAGAAGCCGCGTACGTACGCGGGGAAGGTCAAGAACGCGCAGGAGGCGCACGAGGCGATCCGCCCCTCCGGCGACCGCTTCCGCACCCCTGCCGAGACCGGCCTCACCGGCGACCAGTTCCGGCTCTACGAGCTGATCTGGAAGCGGACCGTCGCCTCCCAGATGAAGGACGCGACCGGAAACTCGGTCACCGTCAAGATCGGCGGCCGGGCGAGCGACGGCCGGGACGCCGAGTTCTCCGCCTCCGGCAAGACGATCACCTTCCACGGCTTCATGAAGGCGTACGTCGAAGGCGCCGACGACCCGAACGCCGAGCTGGACGACCGCGAGCGCCGGCTGCCGCAGGTCGCCGAGGGCGACGCGCTGACCGCCGACGAGATCACGGTCGACGGGCACGCCACCAAGCCCCCGGCCCGCTACACCGAGGCCTCGCTGGTCAAGGAGCTCGAAGAGCGCGAGATCGGCCGCCCGTCGACGTACGCCTCGATCATCGGGACCATCCTCGACCGCGGCTACGTCTTCAAGAAGGGCACGGCACTCGTCCCGTCATTCCTCTCCTTCGCCGTGGTCAACCTGCTGGAGAAGCACTTCGGCCGGCTCGTCGACTACGACTTCACCGCCCGCATGGAGGACGACCTCGACCGCATCGCGCGGGGCGAGGCCCAGTCCGTGCCGTGGCTGAAGCGCTTCTACTTCGGAACGACCGGTTCCGGTGACGACCCGGCCGGTGCGGGCGCCGCCTCCGACGCGGGCAACGGCGACGGCGACCACCTCGGCGGACTGAAGGAACTGGTCACCGACCTCGGCGCGATCGACGCCCGGGAGATCTCCTCCTTCCCGGTCGGCAACGACATCAAGCTCCGCGTCGGCCGCTACGGCCCGTACATCGAGCGGGGAGAGAAGGACGCCGAGGGCCACCAGCGCGCCGACGTGCCCGAGGACCTGGCGCCCGACGAGCTGACCGTGGAGCTGGCGGAGGAGCTGCTGGCCAAGCCCAGCGGCGACTTCGAGCTGGGCGCCGACCCGGTCAGCGGCAACCAGATCATCGCCAAGGACGGGCGCTACGGCCCGTACGTCACCGAGGTGCTGCCCGAGGGGACGCCGAAGACCGGCAAGAACGCGGTGAAACCGCGGACCGCCTCCCTCTTCAAGTCCATGTCCCTGGACACGGTCACCCTCGCCGACGCCCTCAAGCTGATGTCGCTGCCGCGCGTCGTCGGCGAGGACGCCGAGGGTGTCGAGATCACCGCGCAGAACGGCCGGTACGGCCCGTATCTCAAGAAGGGCACCGACTCCCGGTCGCTGACCTCCGAGGACCAGCTCTTCGACATCACCCTCGAAGAGGCCCTCGCGATCTACGCCCAGCCCAAGCAGCGCGGCCGGGCCGCGGCCAAGCCGCCGCTGAAGGAGCTGGGCACCGACCCGGTGAGCGGTTCGCCGGTCGTGGTGAAGGACGGCCGCTTCGGCGCGTACGTCACCGACGGCGAGACCAACGCCACCCTGCGGACCGGCGACAGCGTCGAGGAGATCACGCCGGAGCGCGGCTACGAGCTGCTCGCCGAGAAGCGCGCCAAGGGACCCGCCAAGAAGAAGACGGCGAAGAAGGCCCCGGCGAAGAAGGCGACGGCCAAGAAGACGGCCGCGAAGAAGACGACGGCGACCAAGACCACGGCCGCCAAGAAGACCGCGGCGAAGAAGACGACGACCACCAAGAAGGCGACGGCCGCCAAGAAGACGGCGACGGTGAAGAAGACAGCTTCCGCGTCGGCTTCTTCTGCCTCCTCCGAGGACTGACCGGTTCTGTTGTTGTGACGTGCTGCTGCCCGGCACCTGATCCAGGTGCCGGGCAGCAGCACGTCAAGAGGGCTCTCCGCGAGCTGGCCGGAAGTGATCTACGACCATATGTTCGGACGGGCCGACAGTCACCACACCGCTGCCGATAGGCTGGGCGGATGACGCGAGCCGAGCAGCCAACGGTCGTGAGCCCCACCTCCGACACACTTGCCGCAGACTCACGCGAGCGCGCCGTACGAGCCCTGTTGCGTGTTCCCCCGCTGAAGCGGTTGTGGAGCGCCCAGCTCGTCGGCGGTATCGGCGATGCACTCGCCCTTCTCGTGCTGGTGCTGTTGTCGCTGCAAGCAGCGGTCCTGGAGGGCTCATTCGGGGCCGGATACCGCGGGGCGGCCTTTGCCGTCGCCGCCGTGTTCGGTGCCCGCATCCTGTCCACCGTGCTCTTCGGAGCCGTACTCCTGGGGCCTTTGACGTCGCTCACCGCGCCCGGCGGAAAACTGGACCGACGATGGCTGATGATCGGGACGGACGCGCTGCGGCTCGCCCTGCTGATCATCGCCCCGCTGTGGATCGACTGGGTGCCGGACAAGGCGCCCATGATGATCCTCATCACCGTCTTCGTGACCGGCGCCGCCGAGCGCCTGTGGACGGTGGCCAAGGAGAGCGCCGCCCCGGCGCTGCTGCCGGCCCCCCCGATCGAGGGCGCCGCCGTCCGTCCGCTCCCCGACCACCTCGACGCCCTGCGCAGGCTGTCGCTCCGTACGAACTTCCTCGCCGTTCCCGCCGCCGCGGTGGTGCTGCTGATCGCCACGCTGATCGGCAACCTCCTCGGCACCGGCCTGGAGTGGTTCTCCTTCCACCAGGCGGCCCTGGCTTCGTATGTGGCGGCCGGTCTATTCTCGGCCTCCATCTCCACCCTGTACTTCCTCGAACTGCCCGACACCCAGACCCCCCGGCCGCGCTCGCCCCTGGAAGGCCTGCGCCGCCCCACCACCGGCAGCGGGCCCGACAAGGGCCGCACCGGCGCCCTCCGGCTGGTCGTCGCCGTCAGCGCGACCGTCGCCGGGGCGATCGCCGCGGCCGCCGCCGTATCCGTCCTGCACGCCTACGACCTGGGCGGCGGACCCGTCACGTTCGCGCTGCTGATCCTCGCGCTGACCGGCGGCACCGCCCTCGGTATCCGTACGGCGCAGAAGGTGCTGCCCGCCCTGTCGCGGCGCCGCCTGCTCGCGCTGGCCGTCACCGTCACCGGCATCGCGCTCCTCGCGCTCGGCCTGGTGCCGGACACCGCGACCGGGATCGGGATCGCGCTGCTGGCCGGTTACGCGGCCGGGGTCGCCGCGAACATCGGGCACGCGATCATCGACCAGGAGACCGAGGCGGCCCGGCAGGCCCGGACCACCGAGCACCTCCAGGCCCTCGTCCGGGTGCTCGTCGCGCTCGGCGCGGTCGCCGGTCCGCTGCTCGCCGCCGCGATCGGCCAGCACCGTCTGGCCTCCGCCTCCGGTGACTTCGTCTTCGACCACGGCGGGGCGGCCTTCACGCTGATGCTGATCGGCGCACTGCTGCTGCCGGTCGCCGCGATCGTCCTCGCCAAGACGGACGACCGGTCGGGCGTACCGCTCCGCCGCGACCTGCGCGAGGCGCTGCGCGGCGGCGACCCGGCCGTCGCGCCCGCCGCCACCGGCTTCTTCCTCGCCCTGGAGGGCGGCGACGGAGCGGGCAAGTCCACCCAGGTCGAGGCGCTCGCCGACTGGATCCGGTCCAAGGGCCACGAGGTCGTCGTGACCCGCGAGCCCGGGGCCACCCCGGTCGGCAAGCGGCTGCGGTCGATCCTGCTGGACGTCTCGTCCGCCGGACTCTCCAACCGCGCCGAGGCGCTGCTGTACGCCGCCGACCGCGCCGAGCACGTCGACTCCGTCGTCCGCCCTGCGCTGGAGCGCGGCGCGATCGTCATCTCCGACCGCTACATCGATTCCTCCGTGGCCTACCAGGGCGCCGGACGGGACCTGGCGCCGACCGAGATCGCCCGGATCTCGCGGTGGGCGACGAGTGGCCTCGTACCGCATCTGACGGTGCTGCTGGACGTCGACCCGCAGACCGCGCGGGAGCGGTTCACGGAGGCGCCGGACCGGCTGGAGTCGGAGCCGGCGGAGTTCCACGAGCGCGTACGGTCCGGGTTCCTGACCCTGGCCGCCGCCGACCCGACGCGCTATCTGGTGGTGGACGCCGGGCAGGAGCCCGAGGCGATCACCACCGTCGTACGCCACCGGCTCGACCGGCTCCTGCCGCTCTCCGAGGCCGAGATCGAGGCCATCGAGGAGGCCCGGCGCAAGGCCGAGGAGGAGGCCCGGCGCAAGGCGGAGGAAGAGGCCGCGCGCAAGGCCGAGGAGGAGCGCCTGGAGAAGGAGCGCCAGGAGCAGCTCGCCCGGCTGCGCGCCGAGGAGGAGGAGCGCAAGCAGCGCGAACTGGAGGAGGCCCGCCGCCGCGAGGCCGAGCGCCAGGCGGAGGAGGCCCGGCAGCGTGCCGAGGAGGCCCGCCGCCGCGCCGAGGAGGACCGCCGCCGGCTGGAGGCCGAGGAGCGGGCCCGCGAGGCCGAGCAGGAACGCCTCCGCAAGCAGGCCGAGGAGGAGGCGCGGCTCCGCAAGGAGGCCGAGGCGCTCCGCCTGGAGAAGCAGCGGAAGGCGGAGGAGGCGCTGGTACGGGCCGAGGAGGCGCGCCGGCGTGCTGAGGCCGAGGCGGCGGAGCGTACGGAGGCGGCTCGGGTCGAGGCTGAGCGGGCGGAGGCGGCTTCGCGTGCTTCCCGTGAGTCGCGTGACTCGCGGCCTGAGGCGTCCTCGCGGTCGGAGGGGCACGGGCCGACCGGTCCGACCGTTCCGGAGAACGAGCTCACGGTGCCCACGCCGATCGTGAACCCGAACGAGATCACGCAGCAGGTGCCCGCGGCGCGTCCGGAGGAGGACAAGCCGTCCGGGGACGACGAGACGACGATGCTGCCGCGGATCACGGACGAGCGGTCGGGGCGTGACGGGAGTGGCGGGCGCGACACCCGTGACGCCCGGGGCACCTCTGACACCCGGGACACCCGCGACACCCGTGACGCCCGTGACGCTCGGGCCGCCGACGAGACGGCGGTGCTGCCGCCCGTACGGGACGACCAGCCCTCCGACCGGGTGCCCAAGGGCTACTTCCGGGACGAGGGCCCGGCCTCCCCGCTGGCGGAGAGCGAGAACGAGCGCACCCGGGAACTGCCGCAGGTCGAGGACCCGCGAGCCGCCGGCCAGGCCGGTGACGAGTCCCGCGCCCGCCGCAAGCGTCCCCGTCCGGACTGGGCCGAGGAGACCCCGCTGGACGATCTGCCGACGCTGGCGGACGAGCTGCTCGGCGGCCAGGACGACGACGACCGTCCCACGGGCCGGGGGCGCCGCCCGCGCGGCTGACCCGCATCTGCCGGGAGTCCGGCCCGTCCGCCCTGAGGGGTGGGCGGGCCGGACTTGTCAGTGGTGTCCCCCACAATGGGAGGGCACAGGGATCCGGCGACGGATCCCGCGATGGGATGGGAAGGGCGGCGCCCATGACCGTATGGGACGACCTGGTCGGACAGGACCGGGTGAGGGAACAGCTCGCCGCTGCCGCCAAGGACGCCGACGCACTGGTCACGGCCGTCTCCGACGGCAAGCCGCTGGAACAGGGCTCGAAGATGACCCACGCCTGGCTGTTCACCGGACCGCCGGGTTCCGGGCGGTCCACCGCCGCCCGCGCCTTCGCCGCCGCGCTCCAGTGCACCAGCCCGGACCGGGCCCTGGGCGGGGAGCCCGGCTGCGGTTTCTGCGACGGCTGCCACACGAGCCTGATCGGTACGCACGCCGACGTCCAGGTGATCCGTACGGACCTGCTCTCCATCGGTGTGAAGGAGACCCGCGACCTGGTCCGCCGCGCCCAGCTCTCCCCGGCGGTCGGCCGGTGGCAGGTCATCGTCATGGAGGACGCGGACCGGCTCACCGAGGGCGCGGGCAACGTGCTGCTGAAGGCGGTCGAGGAGCCGGCGCCGCGCACGGTGTGGATGCTGTGCGCCCCCTCCCTCGAAGACGTCCTGCCCACGATCCGCTCGCGCTGCCGCCACCTCACCCTGGGCACCCCGCCGGTGGAGGCCGTGGCGGACGTCCTGATCCGCCGCGACGGGGTCGACCCCGAGCGCGCGCACTCCGCGGCGCGGGCCACCCAGGGCCACATCGGCCGGGCGCGCCGCCTCGCCACGGACGAGCGGGCGCGGGCGCGGCGGGCGGCGGTGCTCAAGGTCCCGCTGCGGGTCGCCGATGTGGGCGGCTGCCTCAAGGCGGCCCAGGAGCTGATCGACACGGCCACCGACGACGCCAAGCAGATGGCGGAGGAGGTGGACGCCAAGGAGACCGAGGACCTCAAGGCGGCGCTCGGCGGGGTCGCGGGCGGCCGGATGCCACGCGGCACGGCGGGGGCGATGAAGGAGCTGGAGGACAAGCAGAAGCGCCGCAAGACCCGGACGCAGCGCGACAGCCTGGACCTGGCGCTCACCGAGCTCACCGGCTTCTACCGCGATGTGCTGGCGCTCCAGCTCGGTTCGCGGATCGCCATCGCCAATGTGGACGTGCAGGACTCGCTGGACCGGGTCGCGGAGTCCTCGACGCCCGCGCAGACGCTGCGCAGGATCGAGGCGGTGATCGCGTGCCGGCAGGCGATGGACCGGAATGTGGCGCCGCTGCTGGCGGTGGAGGCGATGACGATGTCGCTGAGAGCGGGCTAGGGGCTTTCCGTCCGGTCCCGGTTCACCCGATTGAGCAGGGAATCGGACGACACGTCACCCGCCGGATACGCTCCCAGGATGGATACCAGGCGCCTGCTCCGCACCTTCGCCATCGGGATCGGCACTGCCGGCCTGCTCATCTCCGGCTGCAGCGCCGGCGGCTCCTCGCCGAACGCCTCGGCCACCGGCACGGCGGCGCCGGAGGGGCTGTCGGCGTACTACACGCAGAAGCTGAGCTGGCGGGACTGCGGGGTGGAGGGGTTCGAGTGCGCGACGATGAAGGCGCCGAGGGACTACGACAAGCCGGGTGACGGGGACATCGACCTCGCCGTCTCCCGTAAGAAGGCGACCGGCCCCGGGAAGCGGATCGGCTCGCTCCTGGTGAACCCGGGCGGCCCCGGCGGCTCCGCGATCAGCTATCTCCAGGGGTACGCGGCACTCGGCTACCCGGCCCCGGTCAGGGCCCGCTACGACATGGTGGCCATCGACCCGCGCGGCGTGGCCCGCAGCGAACCGGTGGAGTGCCTGACGGGCAAGGAGATGGACGCCTACACGCAGGTGGACCAGACGCCGGACGACGAGGCGGAGGTCCAGAAGCTCAGCGCGGCCTTCGAGAAATTCGCGCAGGGCTGCGAGAAGAGGAGCGGCGAGATCCTCCCGTACGTCTCCACGGTCGACACGGCCCGCGACATGGACGTGCTGCGCTCTCTCCTCGGCGACGAGAAGCTGAACTACGTGGGCGCCTCGTACGGCACGTTCCTGGGCGCCACGTACGCGGACCTCTTCCCGCAGCGGGCCGGCCGCCTGGTCCTGGACGGCGCGATGGACCCGTCCCTCCCGGCCGTCGACATGAACCGCGACCAGACGGCGGGCTTCGAGGGGGCGTTCCAGTCCTTCGCCGCCGACTGCGTCAAGCAGCCGGACTGCCCGCTGGGCACGACGTCCACGGCGGACGCGGCGACCGCGCTGAAGCAGCTCTTCAAGGACCTGGACGCGAAGCCGATCCCGAGCGGCGACGAGGACCGCAAGCTCGGCGAGTCCCTGGCGACGACCGGGGTGATCGCGGCGATGTACGACGAGGCGGCCTGGCCCCAGCTCCGCGAAGCACTGGCGGGCGCCCAGCGCAGCGACGGCTCCGGCCTCCTCTCGCTGGCGGACAGCTACTACGAGCGCAGCCCGGACGGGAAGTACGCGAACCTGATGTACGCCAACGCCGCCGTGAACTGCCTCGACCTCCCGCCCGCCTTCGACACCCCCGACGCGGTGGAGAAGGCGGTCCCGGACTTCGAGAAGGCCTCCCCGGTCTTCGGCCGGGGCTTCGCCTGGGCCTCCCTGAACTGCGCCTACTGGCCCACCGAGGCCACCGGCACCCCCCACCGCACCGAGGCGAAGGGCACCGCCCCGATCGTCGTGGTCGGCACCACCCGCGACCCGGCCACCCCGTACAAGTGGTCCCAGGCCCTCGCCTCCCAGCTTTCCTCCGGCACCCTGCTCACGTACGACGGCGACGGCCACACGGCGTACGGCCGAGGCAGCGACTGCATCGACACGGCGATCAACACGTACCTCCTGGAAGGCACCCCGCCCACCGACGGCAAGAAGTGCACCTGACCCCCTCAGCGCCACTCTGACCAGGGCAAACGCCCCCGGGGGTGCCGTGTACGGAGCACCCCCGGAAACTGTGTAGACTTGGCCCCGCTGCTGATCGCACCATAGTGCGACAGGGCGTGCCGCCTTAGCTCAGTTGGCCAGAGCAACGCACTCGTAATGCGTAGGTCTCGGGTTCGAATCCCGAAGGCGGCTCCATCCGAAGCCCAGCTCAGACCTTCTCTGAGCTGGGCTTCTTTGGTTCAGCGGATGCGGCGGCGACGCCGTGAGCGCTCCATGCGGCTGCCAGGGGTCTCACTTCTGGTCTCAGATGGGCCTGTCGGCTGCTCCGGTGCGAAGGCGTTGCCCATGCGGAGCATGGCGTCCTTGGACAGAGTGGAGCGGCCCTTCACGTAGCGGCGGGTCTGGCTGATCTGGGTGTGGCGAAGGATCTCCATGATGGTCGGCATGTCCACCCCCAGTTCGTTGAGGATGGTGCCGGCAGTGTGGCGGCTACCGTCGTAGAGCCGCCGGTCGCTGATCCCGGCCTCTTCGAGGAGTTCCTTGAATTCCTCCCAGTCGTCCCGGGGGTCGATCGGCCGGCCGTCCGGTCGCGTGAATACCGCGTCGAACTCCTGCCACTCCTCCCCGGCCGCCGCCTGTAAGGCGGTCTGCTGCTCCTTGTGGTCGCGGAGGTAGGGGATGAAGGGGACGGGGATGGGGACGGCGTTACGGCTCTTCTTGGTCTTAGGCCGGGTGAAGGCGAGTCCGCCGCCCTTCCGGTGCGGGCAGGTGCTCGCGTGACGGGTGCAGCCGGGCGGGCACGGCTTCGGGCAGCCGCGCTTGTAGCCCTTATGTCGTGTGCACTGGGGCGGGCAGGGATCGAAGCGGTGGAGGCGCTCGCCACAGAGGTGCGGGTCTGCGCAGCCGTGGCGCCACGTGAGGCGCTGGAGCTGCCACTGCGGGTGGAACAGCTCGGCTTCCAGGTCCACGTACTTCCACCGGAGTCCGAGGCTCTCGCCCTGCCGGAAGCCCATCCCGACGCCGACGAGCCAGCGCATGAAGGTGGGCCGCTTTGCTGCGGCGAGCAGGAAGGCTTTCGCCTCCTCCATGGTGAACGGGTTCGCCTCGGTCTCATCGACGGTGGGCGGGTCGACGAGGGTGGCGACGTTCTCCACGATCATCCGGCGGCGGTGGGCGATCTTCAGGGCGCGGGAGAGGATGCGGTGCACCTTGAGCACGTGGGACGGGGCGTGGCCGGCGCGGAGCATGTCGGCATAGCAGCGTTCCAGGTGCTCGGGCTGAAGCTTGTCGATCCGGTGCTGACCGAGTCCGGGGATGATGTCGTTGCGGGTCTTGGACCAGTAGTCGTCCAGGGAACGGGGCTTGAGTTTCAGGCTCGCGATGGTGGTCAGGTAGGTGGTCATCCACTGTTCGACGGTGGGCTTGCGTCCGGCGACGGGTGCCCGCCCCTCGTCGCGGAGCTTCTCCAACCCCCGCACCTTGCGCTTGATCTCGGTCTCGGTCTTAGCGCTTCGGTGACGGCGGTCGGGGCTGCCGTCGTTCTTGGTGCCCATGGTGACGCGGCCGTGCCACCTGCCGTCGTTGCCGAGGTAGATGGACGATTCGAGGTTGGCTTTGCGGGGGCTCATCGTGCTCCTTGCACGCCGAAGCGCGGGCCGGAGGAGGTCTCCCGGCCCGCGCATCGGGGTCGTGGTCAGTGGGTGGTGGTCTCCGACGGCATCCCGGCGACGAATGCCTTCAGCACGGCGACCTTGATGCGGCGGCAGCGGCCCTGCTTCACGTACGCCAGGGCACCGTCGGCCATCAGCTCGTAGACGGTTGACCGGCCGAGCCGGAGGGCTTCGGCGGCTTCCTCGGGGGTGTAGAGAAGGGGCTCGATAACTCGCGCGGCGGTGCTCAACAGAACATGCCTCCTCGGTGGCGGTGCCGGGGGCTTCCCGCCCCCTTCCTGTCAGGTCCGCTACCTCCGCTACCTCCGCTACCGCCCTGGTCAGGGGCCTGTTCGTGGTAGCGGATGGGGTAGCGGTAGCGGATGGGTGCCGCTACCGGACCCGCCCGTGGCGGAGGTGGGGCCGGTAGCGGGTAGCGCTCAGGTAGCGGAGGGGAAGAGGGTTGCCGCTACCGTTTCCGGGTCGCTGACCTGCGCGGTAGCGGAGGTAGCGGAGGTAGCGGCTCCTGAGGGGGGTGGGGGGCAGTACCGCTGCCAGGCGTCGTGGAGATCGGCGGCGTAGTAGCCCTTGAGGACCGTTCCGGCGGTCTTGATGTTGCGGGCCTTGACCGGGGTGTTGTCCTCGGTCATGTACTCCCCGAGCATCTTGGCCAGCCCCCGGGAGTCGAGCGGGCGCCCGCTCATGTCCGCCCACGGGGCTTCGTCCAGCGCGCAGAGCCGGTCCAGGATCGCGACGGTCGGCATCCGGTCGATGCCCGCCATCACGTGGTCCCGCAGATCGGTCAGCAGCCGGATACCGACGCTGCCCTTGTCGTCGGCGCGGGCGGCGTTGACCAGTTCCAGGCAGGCGGTGCGGGCGCGTTCGGGCCAGTCGCCCCCGGCCGCGTCCGCGACGGACAGCAGCGGTTCCCACACATCCGCCGGCCGGTCGGTGACCCCGTCGGGCATCTGCGGCCAGCGTCCCGCGATGTCCTCCCGCACGGTGTCGGCCCACTGGGCGAGCCGCTCGCGCAGCGCCTGCCCCTCGGCCTCGTGGAGGCGGGCCCGGAAGGGCTCCACGGTCTCGTTCCGTGCGCGGCGGCGCATGCGGATGATGACGGAGCGGGTGGTGATGGTGTCGGGCAGGTAGCCGAGACCGGCGACCGCGACGGCGGTGTAGGAGGGGAACTCCACCACCGTCTGATTGCCCCCGTCCCCGACGCATCGGTAGGTGACCCCGGAGCGGCGGTGCCCGGCATTCAGGAAGCCGCGCAGCTCCTCGTTGTCCCCGGCCTTGGGACCGAAGACGGTGTCGATCTCATCGAACAGGATCGTCGGCCGTCCGGCGGGGTCGGAGACGGACCGGAACAGAGCTGCGGCCCGTGCGTTCACGGCGAGCATGGGGCGCGGGACCAGGGTCTCCACCACCTCCAGCGCCCGGGACTTCCCCGAACCGGGTTCCGGGGAGAGGAAGGCGAGACGGGGGGTGGAGTCGAACGCGTCCAGCAGGTGCGCGTGCGCGTCCCACAACGCCACCGCGACATAGGCGGCTTCCCGGGGGAAGACGTTGAAGCGGCGGTGGAAGGCTTCCACCTCGTTCAGCAGCGCCGCACCGTCGATGGGCCCGGCAGGCTGCGAGTTGGGGGTGTTCATGCGGCGTTCCTCCGGTGCTGCTCAGTGTGCGGGCAGTGGTCGACGCGGGCACGGGCGGTCAGGTCGGTCACGGCGTTGCGCCCACGGGCGTGCTCGTGGTGGCCGCAGGCGCACAGCCAGTCGGCCGCCGGGATCTGGTTGCGGCCGAGCCCTCGCACCGTCAGGCCCGGGCGGATGCCGGTCACCGTGATCGGGTGCGGGTCAGGTCGAACAGCAACGGGGACGGCCTTGCGGCCGACGACCTTCGGCGCGCCACTGCCGGATGCGGCCGGGGCCGGTTCGGCGGAGCGGGGGCCGGTGGTGGTCGGGGTGAGGCTCTTCAGGGCGGAGCGGGGAGGGGTGTTCATGCCGTCCTCGCCTGCGGGCTGTTGCGGGCGATGGACCAGTTCAGACCGCTGCGCACGGTCGAGGTGCACTGGCGAGCGGACAGGCCGGCGGCCTCCCCTGCCTCCTGAAGAGCCTCCTCCACCACCGACCGGTCCAGGTCGCCCCACGCGATGAACCGCCCCAGGGCTCGCGCCGCCGACAACAACGTGCAGTCGCGCTGACCGGTCGGAGCGCTCCGTACGGTCGCGGTTTCCGCCCTGAGGGCCGCAGCCGCGTACCGGGAGGCCCGAGGAGCGGCGGCCACGGCCGTCAGTGCCCGCGACGCCTGACGGGGCGCCAGAAGGGCGCACAGCCAGTCCGGGAGCGGGGCGGGGGGTGTGGGGTCGGTGACGGTGTAGGGGCCGGTGGCGGTGAAGCTCCCGGCGGCGACGACGTACCCGCCGTGGGCGCGGGTGTCGATGAGCTTGCCGAGCCTGCCCGCACTGTTTCCCAACCGGCCCCCGGCCGGGGTGGTGAAGTACAGGTGATGTCCGCCGGACGCGGTCCGGGTCCGGTAGGTGGTCGGGACGGGCTGTCCGGCGCGCTCGCAGAGCGCTCCAAAGGTCGTCACGCCGCAAGGCGTGTCCGTGCTGCTGTTCCGCTTGGGCATGTCCAGGTCCACGACCAGCAGCCCGGAAGGGCCGGTGGCGATCCCGATGTTGAACGGGCGGTCGGCCCACGCGCGGCGGATGCGGTCCGGGTCGATGGTGGCCCGGTCCTCCCACTTACGGTGACCACCCGCGCAGTCCCCGATCAGCGGGCATACGGCCTCACCGTGGAGCGCGGGCCGCTTGTCGGCAGGGCGGAGCGGAAAGACGTGCCACCCGCGCTCGGCAGCCTCCAGAGCGGCGTTGAGGTGTGCGTTCATGCGGCGACTCCCAGCGTGGCAGTCAGGAGCCCGCTCCCGATGTGCTCCGAGAACGCGGGCGGGATGGCCTCGGTCAGCTCCTCGCGCACGTCGGTCCACGTGATGCCCATGGCCTGCTGCATCTCCGGGACGGTGGCCTTGCCGCCGCCGGCGCCGTACGGGGCCACGTAGGGGCCATCGCGGTAGACACCGTGCCGGTAGCCGCGCACGTACCCCCGGTGCTTCGGGTGCGCCGGCTGCGGCATGGTCCAGCGGCCCAGCTCGAAGTTGCGGTGGCGCAGGACACCGAGGCCGAACATCTCCCCGCACAGCCACACGTCCCGCCGCACGGGTGCCTTTCCGGTGGGCTGCTCGATGACGTACGGGAGGCCGGTGGCGTCCAGCAGGGTGCGCAGTTCGGGGATGAGCTGGACGTGCTCCCGTCCCCAGCCGCGCGACTTGTTGGTGCCGATGGTGAGCGCGCATCCGGCCTGGCACGGCGGGGAGGTGTGCACGGCGGC
Organism: Streptomyces cyaneofuscatus; assembly: GCF_033109485.1. Taxonomy (NCBI): domain Bacteria; kingdom Bacillati; phylum Actinomycetota; class Actinomycetes; order Kitasatosporales; family Streptomycetaceae; genus Streptomyces; species Streptomyces cyaneofuscatus. The sequence continues at coordinate 4,493,858 of NZ_CP137002.1, forward strand.
GAACCGGCCGATCTCCCCGGACGCGATCAGCCCGGCGAGGTGGTCGAGAGCATCCGCCCGGACGAACGTGAACGGATAGTTGGGGCGGTCGATGATGTCGACGCCGACGACGTCGAACCCGGCTCGCTGGTAGCCGGTGGCCGCGCCGCCGGCGCAGCAGAACAGGTCGAGTAACAGCGGCCGGTGGCCGGGCACTCGCCGGATGGGGGTGGGGTGGGTCATGCTGGGTGTCTCCAGTTCTGTGAGGTTCTGGCAGACGAGAGCGGCCCCGACTTCATTGGCGTGAGAGGGGGCCGCTTTCGGCTTGCCGGGCGGTATCCGGAAGCCCTGCCGCTGATACAGCAGGGAGGCTTGGGCACCCCCTGCCGGGGTGCGTGTGTAGGGGGTTTCGAGGGTCTGACCTGCGGCGCCTCCCTGACTCCCTGGCAGATCATTTGTGCTGGTCAGGGCCAGGGAGGCGGGTCAGGGAGGGGTTCAGGGACTTCTCCCTGCCTCCCTGAACCGGCGGGTGGCGCCTCCCCCTGCTACTCGACAGCGGAAACGGAACCCCCGGCGTCCCGGTTGGCGAGGTGGCGGGCGAGCCGCTCGCGGCCGATGGTCATGCGGCCGTCGGACTTGTAAGGCTCGGCCCCGGTGCCGTCCAGGACCCGCTTCAGGTCGAGGAACGACCACTCCCCGTACGCGTCCTCGTTCAGTGCCGCGAGGCGCTTGAGGACGTCCTGGGTGAGGACGCGGGAGGTGTCTCCGAGGACGGTCATGATGTCCGCGAGCGGGTCACGCTCCTCGCCGTGGTCGATGGCGGTCAGGGTGGTGACCCCGTCGCGCAGAGCCTTGGCCCGCTCCGCGACCACGGCGGCGTCGTCGGTGCTGACGTAGTGCGTCCGCACCGTGATCGCGGCCTGCCCGGCGGGAATCTTGATCCCGTCCGAGGCGACCACGACGGTGCCCTTGTCCAGCCCCGGGCGCAGGAGGTTCGGGGCGGCCCCTCCGTCGACTGCCTTGTCCCCCAAGGCCATGCGGGCCTGGGATTCGGTGCCGAGCGCGAGGGAGGCGCGGGTGTGGGCGCCTTCACGGACCAGCTTGGGGAGGTTCTGGTCGGTGGGGTCCTGGGTGCCCTCGTAGAGCAGCACGTCCACCGCCCGGCCCTGGTTGTGGATCTTCCGTGCGGCCATGAAGTACCGGGAGGTGGCCTTGGACCCGCCGTAGGGGCGCTTCTTCTTGTCGACGACCGGGCACATGAACGCGACCTGCGCTTCGTCCACGATCCCGATCAGCGGTGTGAACACGGTCCCGGGCGGAGCTTGGATGCGGCGCTCCATCTCCCTGACCAGCCCTTCGAGCATCTCCGTTGCCTCGATGACGTGGTCATCGGTCGGCCCCTGGATCAGCACCGTGGCGAGGCCGTCGAACATGCCCCAGTCCCCGACGCCCTTGAGGTCCGCGATCCGGAACTCCACCCGGGCGTCCAGGGCGAGCCACAGGGCCAACGCCCTGAGTGCGGCGGTCTTGCCCTGGTTGGACAGGCCCGTGATCAGGAAGTGCCGCTGGTACAGGCTGATCAGGGCGGCATCCCCGCGCAGGTCCTGACCCCAGGGGGCCCGGCCCTTGGCGTAGTCGGCGGTGAGGGTGGTGTCGGTCAGGAGCGGGGAGGGGCCGATCGGCTCGTCCAGCGCCCCGGAGTCCGCGATCCACAGCCGCACGGTGCGGGCGGCCTGCGGGATCGTGATGAACACCTCGTGCTCGTGCCGGGCCAGGTTTTCCGCCAACTTCCGCCGGCGCCCCTGCACTTCATTGGTGGCCACCCCGGAGGGGAGGGTGACGTCGACTTCGACACCGCACCCGGCGATGCGGATGGGGCCGAGCATCGCGGCCCCGGCGTCGCCCATCTCCTTGACCGCCGCGCGGAGCGGGGCGATCCCCAGGTCGCGCAGGGCGGTGACGACGACGGACGGGGTGATCGGCGCCCCCGCATCGGCCGATCGGGCGGGCAGTACCCACTGCGGTGCCGCCTGCTGGTGACGTCCCACACCCCACAGGGCGAGTAATGCGGCCCACGGTCCGAGGGTGACCAGCGGCCCCCACACCACGGTGATGACCACGACGATCCACCGGACCAGTTCGATCAACGCGAGTGTCGGGGTGGCGAGGTCGGCGAAGTTCTTGTTGGCGATGGCGAGGAAGATGCCGAGCACCAGCAGCCCACCGGCCGTGAGCCCGGCTGCTGCGGCGGCGCCCTTGGCGGCCTTGACCGGGGCGGAGAGCAGGTCCATGCGGCGCTGGTGGCGGGCGGCGCGGAAGCGGGAGAGGCGCTCTTCCCACTCGGTGGCGAGGTCGAGGTTCCCCGCGGCTTCCGCCGCCCGCAGCATCCGCTCGTACCGGGAGGCGGTACGGCCCTCCCACGCACGGCGGGCAACGATCCGGCCCCCGCCCACCACATACATGCCGTGCCGGACGGCGAACCGGGCCGTGGAACGCGTGCGGTCATGCGTGGCGACCCTGCGCACGGCACGGCCGGTGCGGACAATCCGCGACCCCTGCGGCACGGCCCGGGTCTGCGGGCTGGTCGGCTCGGTGTCGGGCTTGGTCAGGTCCACCACCGGTTCGGCCGGCGGGGTGGGGCGGTGGTCGTCGAGGTGGTGCACGGTCCCCATTCCGGGGTCCGCGACGGCGGGTTCGGTCATGATGAACGTGCCTCTCCTGCTCAGTGAATCGGGCTGGGGTGAAAGTGGGGGTGGTCGGTTTCCTTGGCCGGGGCCGGCCACCCCCGCTCAGCTCTGCTCGGCCTTGTGTACGGCCCGCTCGGCGAGGCGTACGCGCTCCTCGGCCTGCCTCCGGGCCTGACGGGCGGCGGGCTTGTCGGCGCGCGACGCGGTGCGCTCTACGGCCTTGGCGGCGGCCAGGTCGGTGCGGGCGTCGGCCTGGACCTTGTGGAGGGCGGCCAGCTCCAGGGCGCCGCGTTCGGCCGCCGTCTGGTCGATGCTCTCGATCCGGCGCTTGATGTCCGGGTCGACGCAGTCCGCGAGGGACTGGCGGAAGCCCTTGCGGAACAGCTTGGCGCGTTCGCGGGACTCGGCTCGGGTGTAGCTGTGCACGGTGACCTCCCGTGGTGAGGCCGGACTGTCCGGCTCCCCAACCACCCCCGAACCGTGTTGGGTTCGGGGGTGGCGGGCAGCCGTCAGGCGAGCCGCAGTTCGCGGGTGTGGCACAGGACGGGTCCGATCAGCAGCCCGACCCGGTGCACGGTCCACCGGCCGTTCGTCAGCGGCCCCGGGGGAACCTCATCGGCGATCCGGCCTCTACGTCCGACCGCACGCGGGTCGTCCTCGCACGCGACGATCAGCACCTCTTGACCTGCCTGGAACATGCGATGTCCCTCCCTCTCAGCGGCGTTTGCGGCCGGTCGGGGTGGTCTTGCCGCCGACCGACTTCACGACGGTGACGACGCCCCAGGCGCAGACGGCGGCGAGCAGGGCGAGCAGGGCGAGGTTCGCGGCGATCGCGGTGAGGACGCCGACCAGCAGCGGGCCGAAGTAGACGCCGGCGGCCACCATCCCGGCGCCCATGCCGGAGCCGAGCGCGAGACGCTGCACCGTCCGGTCCGGGGGTGCCTGGTGGACGTGCACCACCTGCGGCACGGCCGTGGACTGCTGGTAGGTGGCGGGGAGGTGGTCGGTGTAGGCGGGGGTGCCGTCCGGGAGCTGCACGACGGCCGGCGGACGGGGGGCGGGCAGGTGGGGTTCCACGCGGGTCCTTCCCTAGGCGGGGTGGTGCGGGAGTGCCCCGGGCCGGAGTCGAACCGGCTGACCACCCCCGCGTTCATCGGATGGCTGGGGCGGTGTTGCGTCAGGCGTTCGTCGGCTGCGCGGCGGTGCGCGTCTCGGTGGCCTCGGAGGTCGCGGCGGAGACGGCGAGCTGGGCGAGGATCTCGGCCTTGCGGAAGTCGTAGGGGGTGATGGCCTGGTAGCGGTCCCGGTCCTTGGCGAGGAGGCGTTCGGCGGCGGCGCGGTACTCGGCGGCGTTCATCAGGCGATGTCCTTCCGGATGGGCGGGGTGTCGTGGCAGGGGACGCACATGCCGAGCGAACGCGGGATGCAATACCCCACGTCGGTCCGGCAGATGGGGCAGGTGCGGCGGGCTCGCATCGCCGCAGCGAGCGCGGCCACGCGGGCGGGGGTCATGGGGCGTACCGGCTTGGCCCGGTCGACGCGGTAGAGGTAGGCGACCAGCGGGGCCTTACGGCGGCGGGGCCGGTGGACCTCGGCCACGACGTCCTGACCACCCGGCCGCAGCCCCAGCGCGCGGAGCTGACGGCGGGTGGCCAACCCGTCCGGGGCCAGGCGCCACCGGTAGACATCGGCCATCAGGCGGCCACGACGCGCTTCCACGCCCCCCGGAGCCGGACCTCGGATGCGGAGTGGCCGGCGGCCCGGAACCGGGTGGACATCTCCCGATAGGACAGAGCCGGGGTCTCGCTGTGCCGGATCTCATCCACCAACCGGTCCAACTCCGCATCCGTGAGCGCGGGCGCACTCTCCAGCGCGGGCACGGGGTTGGTGGGGCCCCAGACGGGGAGTTCCCAGGTGGGTGTGACGCCGGGTGTGACGCCGGGTGTGACGCCGGGTGTGACGCGGGTCGTCACGCTGGTCAGCGCCCTGCCGGTGTCCTTCCCGGACCGGGTGCTCTCCAGCGTCGACCAAGCCCGGGCGAGGGTGGTGGCGGTCTGTGCCTGGACGCGTGCGACGCGCGCCCCCGCCTGCGTCACAGCCGCCAGCCGCGTCTCCTCCGTCCCCGCCTCGGCCCGCAGCCGAGCGCGGGCTACGGCGGCTTCGTCGCGGGCTTCCTGCTGAATGCCCTGGATCGCCTCCAGCGCGGACCCGGTCAACGCGGTCCGCTCCCACAACCCGTGCACCAACCACAAGGCCTTCGCCGCCAGGGGCAGCCAGGCGACCGCGAGCCACGCGCCGGCGCTCGCGTCGGCAGTGGCGGCGTGGGCGATCAGGACGCCGGTGGCGACCAAGCCGAAGAACCAGCCCACGGCGGTGACGGGGGTGGAGTGGTCGCCCTGGGCGGCGAGGCGGCGTTCGTAGGCGAGGGTGGCGAGCCACCCTCCGTCGATCCCCAGCCCGACCACCAGCGCGATCAGCCACGGCATCGCGGTGCCGAGCCACATCACGACCACGGCCAGCGTGAGGACCATGGACACCGCCGTCATCGCGACGGCCGGCAAAACCGTCTTCGCGGTCGTGGCACTCATGCCGCACCGCCGTTCCCGTACAGGAAGCGGAACAATGTCAGCTTGAGTTCCACCCAGTCCGGGCCGGAAGCGGGCCGGGGGTAGCCGTGCCGGGTGAGTACGTCGGCCACGTCCAGGGCCAGACCTGCGGTGAACCGGGCGTCGTCCTCGGGCCGGGAGGTGATCGGGTAGGCCCGTTCGGCGGGGGCCGGACTGCTGTCCGGCGTCATCGGCTCACTCACGCCGCACCGCCAGGGGCGGCCACGGCGGCGGCGCGGTTGGCGAGGTCCCGGCGGGCGGCCAGCATCCGGCGCCGTGCCCGGCGGATGCGCTGCTGGTCCACCTCGGTCGGGATGCGGTCGATGGTCATGATCTGCGCGTCCAGCAGGACGACGTCCGCCAGAATCAGCGGCATCTCCGTCTCGATCGCGTCCAGCTCGGCGTTCGACGGCTCACCGTCGAACGGGGTGGCCGTAACAACGGCCTGAAGTGCTGCGATGCTCTTCATGAGTCGTGTTCTCCCTAGCAGGTGGTGCGGCTCGAACAGCGGCCCCGGTGTTCCTGCACCGGGGCCGCGCTGTGTCGTGAAAGGGGTGGAGCGTCAGGCGGTGGCGGCGGCGCGGACGAGGTCGTCGGCGGCCTCGATCGCGGACCGGCGGTAGAAGTCGAGAAGCTCCCGGTTCTCCGCACCCCGCAGCGCGTACGTCGCATCCGCCGCAGCATGGGCAGCCACGGCGAGGTCGGGGGCCAGGATCGCCAGCGTGGTCAGCGGGGCGGTCAGGGCGGAACGGGTGTTGTGACTGGCCGCACGGGCGGCCTGGTAGTCGACGTCCGAAGCACCGGACAGCCGTAAGTCCTCGCGGACCCACATCGCCCGGCGGTGATCGGCCAGCGCCGCCGTCGCAGCGGTGACGGCCGCGATCCGGTCCCGCCGCTCCTCACGCCGGCGGACATCCGCACGGTCCGTACGGGCGGTGCGCTGCTGGAGCAGGTAAGCGGTCACCGACCCCAGCAGGGTTCCCAGTACCGCGATCACGCTTCCCCACATCGTGGGCCCCTCTCGTTGGATGAAACCGGTGATCCGGCTCCCCTCGGCCCCGCCCGTACAGCGCCGCGTGAAGCGGACTGGACGGGCGGTGGAGGCAACCGGCCGCAGCGTGAGCTGCGGAGTAGTTGAGCGCGCGAGACGGTGTCCCGTGCTGCCGCCTGCTTGTGGCACAGGAGAGGCGACAAATCCTTGGCACGCTGTTCAGTTCTCAAGGAACGACCAGCTCAGGGCCCGCAGCGCGCGGCCGAAGCCGCCTTCAGGCGAGCAATCCCGAACCAGCTAGAGCAGCCCAATGAAGGGCCTCGCCCCTCCGAGCCGACCAACTTGGCTAGCCCGGTTGAGCTGCCCTCAACGTAGCCATCATGGCTAGCCATGTCAACATCTGGCTAGCCTGGCTGCCCTGATCGCTGTTCCGGGGCGTAGCATCGAGGCATGACTTTCACGCCTGAACCGCTGGACCCGGACGACAGCCGTCCGCCCTACGAGCAGGTCGCGAGCAGCCTTGCCGCAGCCATTCGGACGAGGAGGCTCGCCCCCGGCGACAAGCTGCCGTCGCACAAGAACCTCACCGACCTCTATGGGTTCGCCCGGGCGACGATTCAGCGCGCTCTGCGGGACCTGGAGGATGAGGGGCTGGTCGTCTCACGCAAGGGAAGTGGCGTGTACGTCCGGAACCGGACCGAACGGCCAGCCGGTCTCCGGCCCTACGTCGAGCAGGCTTTCGCCAGCCCGACCGTCTCAATCGACTTCGCTGGCTTCTCCAGTGAGACGCTGCATGGGGCTCTACAAGAGCCGATCGACAAGATCCGGGTCGGCCGGCTGACACCGACCAGCATCAGCATCCGCATCCTGGTGCCGGACATGGCCGTCCCGCAGGCCGCCCCGGTGCGTCGGAGTGACGGCGCCGACGATCCCCGCCTCCGAGCCCGGATGCACGACATGATGGTCGGCTTCACTCGAAGCATCACCAACGCCGTGGGGGAGCTCCAGCACCTCGGCTTGGTCCAAGAGGCCACAGTCAACGTGCGGGTTCACAGCGGGACGCAGTTCTTCAAGCTCTACGTCATCAACGAGGGAGACGTGTTCTTCGGGTACTACCCCATCCGTCCGAACAAGGTGTCCGCAGGAGGGGAAGCACTCGACATCTACGACCTGGTGGGCGCGGACGCCGCTCTGTTCCACTACTCCACCAATGAAGGAGACGCGACCAGCGGCGCGCAGCAGGTCGAACAGGCCCGTCTGTGGTTCGAGAGCGTCTGGACCACCATTGGAAGGGACTTCGACCCCTATGGCGCATGAGAATCTGACTGCGATCGTCGCTGCTACCGGCGGAGTCCTCTTCGACTTCGACGGGCCTGTCTGCGACGTGTTCGCCGGGCACCCCGCCCCTGCCGTCGCGAGCAAGTTGGCTGCCATCCTCGCTCAGATCGACGCGCCGACTGGCAATCAGGCCCTCGAAACGGACGATCCGATGGAAGTGCTGCGCTTGGCGCCGCGCGCCGGCGAGGATGCCATGTGCCGAATCGAAGAAGCGCTCACGGCGGCAGAAGTCTTGGCCGTCAAGGCTGCGGGCGTCCCTGTTCCGGGGGCTATGGGGTCCCTTCGTGCTGCCCATGAGTCCGGCCGAAGAGTCGCGATCGTCAGCAACAACTCGGCAGCGTGCGTGCGGGAGTTTCTGGTGCTCCACGACCTTGCTCGATTCGTTGACCAAGTGGTCGGGCGCTACCCGAACCGCCCCGACCTCATGAAGCCCTCGCCCTACTCTCTTGAAATAGCCGCCAAAGAGCTTGGGGTCAGAGTGAGCACGTGCACTCTGATTGGCGATTCAACTACGGACATCGAGGCCGCCGCGCGAGCTGGCTCCATGGCGATCGGCTTTGCCAACAAGCCAGGCAAAGAGGCAAGTCTCGCTGAGGCTGGGGCTAGGGCAATCATTACGACCATGGTCTCCGTAGCTGAGGCTCTCCTGATGCCGCCCGTTGTTCGTTGACCCTCTCCCTCCGGGGCCAAACGGGGGGCACCGCACCGCACCCAGCCGCAGGTGAACGAGCTCGGACATCCTGACAGCAGGGCCGCCCGCTCGGCGGTCACCAGGATGCCGAGCGCGTCAGCCACGACCTTCTCTGGGCCACAGCCGCAGGCCAAGCCGGGTCGCTTGCCTCGCCCGTTCCGCCTGGCCGCCGAGTTGAATGTGAGCCCCGATCCGTCGCCCTTCGTCTCCTCAAAGATGAGGTGGCTGGCAGTGATGGGGCCCCTCCACTAGTGGGGCCCCATAAACGTGCTAGACGGCACGAAGCCGGTTCGATTTCGACCGAGCAACCAATTCTGCAAGCTCGTTAATGCGTTTCTGTGCCGCCGAGATACTCTCACGCAGATCGTCATCAGCCACCGCGACCAGGTCGTCCGGATCGATCGACTCAATGCTTTTCACGGTACTACTGAGTGCCTTATGGAACTTGCTTCGCTGTTCGCGTGTTTGGATCTCAGGATCTGCCACAACCGCTTCCGCGATCATGGCTTGCACAGCTTCATAGGCGTTCTCGACCGCGTCCGGATCTGACGCTGGATCGATTACGACGGCCAAGTGTTCCGATGCCTTCTCTCTGGACAGCTCGGACAGTTCGATGAGCTGACCAGCTTGTGTCCTCACCTTGCCCTGCTCTGCTGCATGGCGAACGTAGCCCACTCGCTCCGCTCTGCGCGTCTCGCTGGCGAGCGCCTTCTTCAAATCTGGCTCTTGGGCCAACGTCTTGGCCATAGTGAGCTGAAGCTCTGGGTCATCCTGCATCCGGTCGACAAGTGCGACCCGAGCTGCTTCTGCCGTCTTGGCATCACCAAGGATTGCTGTCCGCAAGGCCCCGGGCCGTTCCGCAACCTTGAGCGCTTCCGCATAGCTGCTGCCAGTAATTTCCGCCTGCTGCGCGATGCCTTCTCGCCGGTCGCCATTCCGCTCGTAGGTAATGAAGTACTCGGCCCAGAGTTCCGGATCTGGCAGATCTATGGGCATCCCAGGAGTCAAGCTCTCGAATCCAGGTACGACACCAGCCTGCGCCGCCCTCTCCCATGCCTTGTAGAAGCGCATGACACGAGGAACTCCCGTTCCTGCCATCATCGCGAACTTCGCCGCAGTGACTTTCCGAGGCCCGTCCGTTTCAGTACGGGGCTCGTTGGCCGACGCTCGGACATTCCCTGGCTTCACACTCCGCGCAACCATGAGCCCAAAGATCCAATTACCGGCGCGCGCATGTGCACCGAATTTTTCGGCATCGTGAGCTACAGCGTCGAGTGCGTCCGGGGAATTTCCAGGTGAATAAAGATCTTTAACCCGAACATCAAGCGCTTCAGCGAGTAGACGCAGCACGTCAGCCTCGCCGCTGATGATGCGCACGATTTCGTCTATTGTCTTACCGATCCCACGAGTGGGCGCCTCGGTCACGAACGACTCGAAACTTTCGTGCTCAACATGCTCGCCGCGCGGAGTTGTGAAACTACGCCAGGACCCTTCTTCCAGCACTCGCCGAATCAGTGCGGGAGCCGTTTCCATGCCGTTCAGAGTGGAACGAACGGAAGAGCTAAGGGCGTTAACCAAGACGGCGTTGCCATCAGACGTACTCATCTATACCTCCTTGAGCCAGCGATCCAACAGCTCAATGCGCTTAAGCAACGAATCCAAGGTAGCGGTCTTGGAATTGTCGCCGAAGTGCCGATTCATCTCGCCGTGAATAAACTGATGGGGCTTGTCCGTAGCGATGGAGTATCGCCCGACCTTACGCTTTAGCAGCTTTTTCACTTCATACTTCTGGTCTGCCAACGGCGGCGCCTCAGCCGGAGCCGGCCTCTGAGTCGGAACGGCTGATGTCACGCCTGCAGTTCGCAAGATGAGTGCAACGTACTCGGTCGACATGCCACGCGGCGCCGAACCCGCCCTGCTCATCACGGTCTTGGCGTAGGTCATCTCCTCTGGGGTGATGGACTCGCCACTCGCGATCGTCGTGTGATGGACCGCTGCCGAGGAGCCGACGGTCTCGAAGGCTGCCAGCAGGGACGGCGGCTCGTCGGGATCGTTGCCGTCACCTTCTTGGATCTCCCGAACCCGCTTCTCCTCATCCGCAAGCACCGCGTCTACCGTCTTTTCGATGGCCTGCGCGTAGCTCAGGAGTGGCTGGATGGACGGGATGAACAGCCGAGCCGTGGTCTCGTCCTCCTCACCACGCATGCGGACAAACCGTCCAACTACCTGGATAAAGAACATCTGGGTACGAACACGAGTGGCGTACACACCGACTGCAAGACGGGGAATGTCAACGCCTTCAGCCACCATCTGAACAGCCACAATCCAGCGGCTGTCGTCGTCCTTGAACTTCTCGATGATCTTCGACGAGTCCGGCTCATCGGACACCGCGATGGCTGGACGCTCTCCTGTGATGCGTTCCAGGATCGATGCGTACGCTCGGGCAGCGTTCTGGTCGAACGCGACAACCAGACCGCCAGCGTCAGGGGTGTCGATCCGTGCCTGAGTCAAGGCGGCATCAGCCTCTTGGAGTACAGACGGGATCCACTCCCCGTTCGGGTCGAGGGCGGCCTTGAGGGCTGGCGGCACCGTCTTCTCGTCCGTATCGGCTAGCGCGACGGTCGTGACGGGCATCCTTCCCGCGCGTCGCCACTTCGCTTCGCCGTCCATCGCCGGGAACACTGCGGGACGGACTACACCACCGTCCGCCAGGGCCATACCGTAGTCGTAGTTGTAGCCGGGCACCGCTCGCTTGTCCTCGTACTCCACGAAGGGGATGGGCGTCCCATCGGTGCGGAAAGGAGTTCCAGAGAGCAGGAGCCTGCGTGTCGCAACATCGAACGCTGATTTAAGTGCCAGGCCCCACCGCTGATCATCGCCCTCGCCGGCATGGTGAATCTCATCGAAGATCACCAATGTTCGCCGAACAGAGCACAACTTCCGCCAGAGCTGAGGCTCCGACGTCACGGTCTGATACGTGACCACGGCACCGTCGAAGTCACGACCGATGACACCGTTGGCGTTGACGAATCGGTGATCAAGCTGCACACCGTTCCTGCTGGCGGCGCCTGACCACTGGCGTCGCAGGTGTGCCGTCGGGACGATGACCACGATCTTGTCGATCACACCCTGATCAATCAAGTCCCGGGCGATTGTTAGGGCGAAAGTGGTTTTTCCAGCCCCCGGAGTGGCCACCACCAGGAAGCTGCCGCCGGTGCCGCCGTCTCGACCGTGGTACCGCTCGCGAGCTTCCTGCTGCCACTCACGCAGCCCGAACACATCCGCCATGGACCCTTGCCCCTTCTTCAGGTTGCACTCGGGGCAGAGCGCCTGCCCATTGGTTACCTCCGTTGGCCCGCCGGCGGACCACGGTTGCATGTGATCTCCGTGCCAGCCCGGGTCCAGCTCTTGTCGACAAGCGGTGCACCGCCCGTCAGCGGCGAGGAACAGCGCGACGCGCTCCGCGCTGTTGAAGGCGCGGCGCCGGTCGCGAGACGCTTCAGAGGCTTCTGCCATAACCCCGAAGCGTATAGAGGGGGACTGACAACGGCACCCGCTTCAGGCTTGTATGACTAACGATCAGCTCTGCGCAGGGGGTCTGGCACCCCCGGTGAAGCTGTATAGCCAGACGGCCCGGGGGCCAAACAGGGGGCCAAACAAGGCAGCCTCACCGAGACTGTCCCGGACGGTAGTGGACGGTCTCGGTGCCGAACGAGCGGCGCCGACGGCTTAGTTGCAACGTCACGAGGGCCCCTAACCGCGTTCGGGGCGAAGCGGTCTCAGTCCCGGTCTCGATGGGTGCTACGTCCGCAGTCGTCCACCCTCGTCTGCGCAGGTCTGCGCGGCTGCCTGGCCAGGCGGTTCGTCATTCTGGCGGATGCCGACGGACGTCCCTGGAGCAAGATCGGACAACTCGTAATGCGTAGGTCTCGGGTTCGAATCCCGAAGGCGGCTCAGTAAAGGCCCAGGACAGATAGCCTCTGACCTGGGCCTTTGTGCTTTTCATGATCGATCCGGAGGGGTGACGCGGCCCGCTCGGGGCGCCATGATCGTCGCCGGTGGCTGACCGGTGGCCGAACGTGCACATGGCCCCCGTCAGTCCACTTCCAGGGTGTCCAGGGCCAGCGTGTGGGCGATGGCGAGGCGGCGGTCGATGTCGGGTGCGAGGATCTCCAGTACGTACCGGGTGTGCAGCCCCAGCTTCTTGGTGACGGTCATCAGCGGCTTGCCGCTCTCGGTGTACTGGAAGCGGTACGGCCAGATGAACGGCACGTACTCGAGATACGGCACGAACTCCCAGACGAACCGGACGAAGGCCACCACCCGGCTGCGCTCGCGGCCGGTCAGCTTGATCGTCCCCGGCTGCCGCACCTGCCATGTCCTGCGGAGGAAGGACGCGCCCGCGTCCTCGTAGAACGACCCGAAGGGCTGGCCCGAGGCGTCCCGTACGTCGTACATGTAGCCCACTTCGTGGTCGCGGCCCTTGAAGGCGGCGAGCACGGACTTCCTGGACGCGTCCGTGTAGACGGTCACCTGCCCCCTCAGCGACAGCCGCTTCTCGCGTGCGTATGCGACGGGCTCGCCCTCGGAGCCGTCCGGCCGGGCCACGCTCACCACGTACTCGCCGGCCGTGAGGCTCAGCTTCTTCTTGATGACGAAGGTGTCGTGGGACTGGATGTCCGGTGCTGCCGCGGCGGTGGGGGCCGGGGGTGCGGCGGGGGTGGCCTTGGTGAGGCCGGCGGCGGCCTTGTCCTTCTCCGCGCCCGTTCCCGTACTCGACTTCGTGCCCGTGCTGTCCATGTGGCATCTCCCGTAGTCCCCGTGTCCCCGTTCCGGTCCGCTCATCGTCGGCCGCACGACCGGCCCGGCGCAGTCCCCGGAAGTCGCGATCCCGGGCGACGAAAGGTGTCGACTTTCGTCGTACGGTGGCACGACGCTCGGCCGATGCGCGCGTTCTTCCGGGGGTCCTACCGTCGGTCCGGTGTATGCGGACAGGGGAGTGGATGTGGATGTGAGGGCGGGAACGCGTGGGGGAGATCGACGGGTACGTTCCGCCGGGCTCGCCGTTCGGGGCCTCCGGCGGCGGTTGGCCGGCGGTGTGGTCTGGAGCCCCGCCCGTATCGTCGGGGAGGCGGTGCTCGCCGTCACCCTTGCCGGGCTCGCCATGGGCATCGGCGCGTGGGTGGACACGTTCGGGGCGTGGACCGTCCTCCTCGCCGGGGCCATGGCCCTGCTGGCGCCCGCGCGCCATGCGCTGCCCGCGACCGTCCTGATCCTCTCCGCCCCACTGGCCGGGGGGTGGAACGTGATGGCCTCCGTGCTGCTGGTCTGCGCCGCCTGGTCGGCGGGGCGGCGGATCACGGAACCCTGGCGGGTGGCCGCCGCGTTCGGGGCCGCGTGTGTGCTCCACATCGTTCCGGACCTGTACCGGGACATCGCCTCGGGGGCCGCGCCTGTGCTGCCCGTCACCCTTGGGTTGAACGTTGTGGCATTCCTCAGCCTGGCCGTGGTGCCGGCCCTCATCGGCCGCTATCGGGACCAACGGCGGCGGCTGCTCGACGCGTTGTGGCAGAACAACCAGCAACTCAAGCGCGAGCAGGTGATGGTGGCCCGTGAGGCGCGGTTGCTGGAGCGCAACCGCATCGCCCACGACATGCACGACAGCCTCGGCCATCAGCTCGCCCTGATCTCCGTGCACGCGGGCGCCCTCCAGGTCGACCCGGCACTGACCGGGAACCAGCGGGAGGCCGTGGGGATCCTCCGCGGTGCCTCCGTCACCGCGATGGCCGAGCTGCGGGCGGCGGTGGGGGTGCTCCACGACGAGACGGAGTATCGGGGGCAACAGAACGAGCATCAGTACCAGGGGTATCAGCGGCAGTCGGTGGGCGACGGTGTCCCGGTGTCTTACGCGCCCCGTACCACCGCCGCCATCGACGGCCTGGTCGAGTCCTCCCGGGGCGCGGGCACGGCGGTGTCGCTGGACCGGAGCGGTGTCCGGCGGTCGTTGGCGCCCGCCGCCGACCACGAGGCGTACCGCATCGTCCAGGAGGGGCTGACCAACGCCCACAAGCACGCGCCGGGCGCCCCGATACGCCTTGCCCTGCGGTACGAACCGGACAGCCTGGTCGTGGAGGTCACCAACGGGCCAGTGCCGGACGGAGCGCCCGAGGTGCCGCCGGAGATCAGCGGCGGCCAGGGGTTGAAGGGGCTGCGCGAGCGGGTCGGCCGGGTCGGCGGCATGGTGCACACCGGGCCCACCGAGGACGGCGGCTTCCGGATCGCGGGGATGCTGCCGTACGGGGAGGAGAGCGCGGCGGGAAGCGGGGCGGAGGGCCGGTCGGGGAACCTCGGGGGACACGGGGCGGGGAACGGTGTCCGGGGCGCGGGCCCGTACGGCGCGACCTCCGTCGTACCGGCTCGCGACGTTCGGGGGCAGTGGCGTCCGGGGGCGGTGGGCGACGGTGGAACGGTCATCGACGGGGCCGATCCACAGAGGGAGTTCACCACCACCATGAGTACCAGGAAGAACGTCGCCATCGGCTGCGCCGTCACCGCCGTCGTCCTCGTCGCGGGCGTCATCGGCCTGGGCGTCTGGGGGATCGGCGTCCTGACGGAAGAGGTGAAGAAGGCGGACATCTCCCCGAGCGTCTACGAGGAGGCGAAGGTCGGGGACGCCGAGGCGGACATCCGGGCCAGGCTCCCCAAGGAGGACTCGTGGCTCACCTCGGACCTCGCGGACCAGGGGCCCAGGCTGCCCGAGGGAGCGACGTGCCGACACTTCACCTCCAAGGACGACCAGGGGGTCGACGAACTCACCGTCTTCCGGTTCTGCTTCCAGGACGGGAAGTTGGTCTCCAAGGTGACGTACAAGGCGAAGTGATGCCGGGCTCCGCTCGGCGGGCCTGCCGGTACAGGGCATGATGGCGGGGCCACTCCGTCCGTTCTCCTTGACAACGTCATGATCGACACCGCGCAGGAGGCTGTGTGATCCGGGTCCTCGTCGCCGACGACGAGCCGCTCATCAGGGCCGGCATCAGAGCGATCCTCACCTCGGCCGACGACATCGACGTGGTCGCCGAGGCCGGGGACGGCCGAGAGGCGGTGGAGAAGGCCCGGGGCGGCGGGGTCGACGTGGCGCTGCTGGACATCCAGATGCCCGTGATGGACGGGCTGACGGCGCTGGTCGAGCTCGGCCGCGCCGCGCCGAAGGTAAGGGTCCTGATCCTCACCACCTTCGGAGAGCGGGACAACGTACTGCGGACGCTCGGCCACGGCGGTGCGGGGTTCCTGCTGAAGGACTCCGCGCCCGGCGAGCTGATCCAGGCGGTGCGGGCCGCGGCGGCGGGCAACGCGTATCTCTCACCCGCGGCCACCCGGCATGTGGCGGACGCGCTCTCCGCCACCGGGGCCACCACGCGCGGGGAGGCCGCGCGGCGCCGGCTCGACGGGCTCACCACCCGGGAGGGCGAGGTGCTGGCGCTGCTCGGGGAGGGGCTCTCCAACGCGGACGCGGGGCGGCGGCTGCATATGAGCGAGGCCACGGTGAAA
Organism: Streptomyces cyaneofuscatus; assembly: GCF_033109485.1. Classification (NCBI taxonomy): domain Bacteria; kingdom Bacillati; phylum Actinomycetota; class Actinomycetes; order Kitasatosporales; family Streptomycetaceae; genus Streptomyces; species Streptomyces cyaneofuscatus. The sequence continues at coordinate 4,509,698 of NZ_CP137002.1, forward strand.
ACGTACGTCAGCCGCATCCTCACCAAGCTCGACTGCGACAACCGGGTCCAGGCCGCCCTCCTCGCTCGCGACGCAGGGCTCCAGCCGGGGGGACTCCAGCCGGGGGGACTTCAGCCGGGCGGGCACTGACCGGACCGAGCTGCCCAGCCCGTCGACCAGCAGTGGACGCCGTACGGTTCTGGGCCGAAGGGGGAGCCTCCTGCTGCTTCTCGGCTTCGGAGAACAGGAGGGTGGGCTCGGCGAGGATGTCGCGGCTGGACTCGCTCCTGTCGATCTCGTCGACGTCGAAGGTGCGGTGGATGCTGGGCGGATGCCTCCGCACCCGCACCCGGACCCGTGCACGCACCCGGCCCGTACGCGTGAAGTATCTGTGAATACCCTGTGGAAATGGGGTCCCCGAGCCCCCTTATGCTGCACCCGAAGATCACGCGGGACCAGGGGAGGGCGCGGCATGCTCGGTAAGTTGTTCGGCAGGGGTGGGGAGAGACCGGCGGAGGATCCGTACGTTCTGCCCGCCGCGCGTCAGCGGAAGAACGGGACCCACACGCTCCGGGCGCTGGGGGACCGGCGGGTGCTCGCGCTGGTGGAGGCGGCTGACGCCGGGGAGTGGGAGGGCGTCAAGGCCGCGCTCGGGTCCTTCGACATCGGGCGGGACCATCGCGTGCTCGCCGAGCTGGCCGAGGTGGACGGGGTGGAGGAGTGGATCGGGCGGGCCGTGGAGGAGGAGGGCGGCGGCGGGCATCGGGCTGCCGCTCTGCTGATATCCGGGGCGCGGTATGTCAGCTGGGGGTGGGAGGCGCGTACTTCCGCCCGGGCCGTCGATGTCACCCAGGAGCAGTGGCGGGTCTTCAAGGAACGGCTCGCGCTGGCGGAGGAACAGCTGCTGGCGGCGGCGGAGTTGGAGCCATCGTGGGTCACCCCGTGGCGCCGGCTCCTCACCTCCGGGCGGGGGCTGTCCTTGGGGGAGGACGTCAACCGGGCCCGGTTCGACGCCGCTCTGCGCCGTGATCCGCTGGACCTGGAGGTCCACATCGACTGGGTGTCGCAGTTGCAGCCCCGGTGGGGCGGCGAGCCGGGGGAGGCGCTGGCCTTCGCCCGGGAGGCGCTCGGGCGGGCTCCGCAGGGACATCCGCTCGGCTGCGTGATCGCCATGGCCGCCATCGAGGAGTGGGTGGAGTCTGACGACCCGGACATCCTCGGAACCGACGAGATCCGGGCGGAGTTGCGCGACGCGGCCGACCACAGCGTCCTCCACCCCGCCTACGTACGGCGTCCGGGGTGGCAGCACGACTTCAGCATGTTCGCCATGGCCCTGTCGATCGCCGACGAGCGCCACACGATCCGGCGTGTCTTCCGCGCGCTCGACGGCGCCTACACCGGCTGGCCCTGGACCTATTTCGATGATCCGGAGGGGCAGTTCGCCCATCGGCATCGCCACAACCTCGCCTGAGCGGGGAGTTTCGGCCCCTCTCCGTAGCCCGTACCTCCCGTACCTCCCCCTCCCGTACCTTCGTGCGTCCCTGCCTCCGTACGCCGCTTGCGGCTCTCTTTCTTGGATCGTCCGATGACTCTCCCCCTTCCCGCGTCCCCGGACGGCGCCGACCGCGCCTTCCAGGTGGATCTGCGCGGCCTCGTCGATCTTCTCTCCCACCACCTCTACTCCAGCCCCCGCGTCTATCTGCGCGAGCTCCTCCAGAACGCGGTCGACGCCCTGACCGCCCGGCGCGGCCTCGAACCGGACGCGCCCGACGGAGCCTTCGGCATCCGGCTGTTCGCCGACGGGTCCGTGGTCCGCGTCGAGGACGACGGCGTCGGGCTCAGCGAGGCGGACGTCCACACCTTCCTTGCCACGATCGGGCGCAGCAGCAAGCGTGCCGACGGGATCGCCGAGCAACGCGGCGACTTCATCGGGCAGTTCGGGATCGGGCTGCTGTCGTGTTTCCTCGTCGCGGATGAGATCCATGTGCTCAGCCGCTCCGCCCGGACCCCCGACGCACCCGCCGTGGAGTGGCGTGGACACGGGGACGGCAGCTACAGCGTCCGGACCCTGCCCGCCTCCGCCCGGCCTCGGCCCGGGACCACCGTCACACTCACGCCGCGCAGGGATACGGGGGAGTGGACCCGGCCCGATCAAGTGCACGCGCTGGGGCGGCACTTCGGGTCCCTGCTGCGGCATCCGGTTTCCTTCAGCGACGGTTCGGCGGGGGCGCCGACGGTCTCCGTCAACCCTGAGCCCGCGCCCTGGGCACGTACGTACCCGACCCCGGGCTCCCGGTCCCGTGCGCTGGCCGCGTACGGCGAAGACGTCTTCGGGTTCGCCCCGCTGGACACCATCGAGCTGGACCTGCCGGCCGTCGGGCTGAAGGGCATCGCCTGCGTGCTGCCCGAAGCGGTGCCCGCCGGGCGGCGTCACGGCCACCGGGTGCACGTCAAGGGGATGCTGCTCTCCGAGCAGGCCGACGAGATCCTGCCGGAGTGGGCCTTCTTCGTCCGCTGCGTCATCGACGCCGAGAGCCTGCGCCCGACCGCGTCGCGCGAGTCCCTGTACGAGGACGACACGCTCGCCGCCGTACGCGACGCCCTCGCCGAGCGGCTGCGGGAGTGGATCGCGCGGGCCGCCGCCAGTGATCCGGAGCTGCTCGGGCGGTTCCTCCAGGCCCACCACCTGGCCGTGAAGTCGCTTGCCGTGCACGACGACGAGATCCTGCGGCTGCTGCTGCCCTGGCTGCCGTTCGAGACGACCGACGGGCACACCACCCTCGACGAGTTCGCGCGCACCCACCGCACGGTGCTCGTCACGTCGAGCGTGGAGGAGTTCCGGCAGGTCGCGGCGATCGCCTCGGCCGCCGGGCTCGGCGTCGTCAACGGCGGCTACACCTACGACCGCGAACTGGTCCACCGGCTGCCCGAGATCAGGCCCGAGGCGAGCGTCGCCGACCTCGATCCGGCCACCCTCACCGCCCACCTCGACCCCGTCGACCGCGAGACCGAACTGGCCGCCTCGGCCTACCTCGCGCTGGCCCGCGACGCCCTCGCCGTCTTCGACTGCGATGTCGCGCTGCGTACGTTCCACCCCGCGTCCGCGCCCGCCCTGCTCGTCGACAGCCGCGAGGCCCGGCACGAGCGCACCCGCTCCCAGCTCGCCCGGGAGCAGGAGGGCGGGCTGTGGGGCGACATCCTCGGCGCGCTGCGCCAGGAGGCCCCGCGCGCCCAGCTGATCCTCAACCAGCTCAACCCGCTGGTGCGCACCGCCGTGGCCATCGACGAGCCCGAGCTGGCCCGTACGAGTGCCGAAGCCCTCTACGGGCAGGCCGCGCTGCTCTCCCGGCGCCCGCTCCGGCCCGCCGAGTCGAGCCTGATCAACCGCTCCTTCCTCGACCTTCTCGCCCACGCCCTCCGCAAGGACAGCTGACGATGGCTACCGCACCTCACCCCCAGAGCACCGACGAGCTGTTCCACGCGCTCCGGGAGAACCACCAGCTCCCCTACGGCCGCACGCGGACCGTCACCGCCGAGGAACTCGTCGACGCCGCCGAGCGGTTCGCCGAACCCGTACCCCTCATCCACGCCCTCCTCGAACTCCAGGAGGCGTACACCTACGGCTCCGACCCCCGGAAGTCGCCCGTCGTCTTCGCCCGCCTGCTCACCCTCTTCGACGAGCAGCCCGACGCCTTCGACGAGCGCCTGCGGGCTCAGCTGTTCTGGCGGTTCAAGTGGGTGGCCAACGCCCTGCGCGCGCTGCCCGAGATACCGCTGGCCAGCCTGCGCCAGTGGCTGACCGAGATGCGCGACCGGTACGAGAAGGAGGGCCTGGGCCTCCAGCCCTACTACGGGCAGGCCTACCAGCTCGCCGTCCACGTCGGTGAGGACACCACCCTCGCGTACGAGCTGTGGGCGGGGCGCCGCCGGACCCCGCACAGCGACTGCGAGGCCTGCGAGATCTGCGAGCGCGCCCTGTACCGCGTCGCCGCGGGCGACGACGAGCGCGCGCTGGAGGTCTGGGCTCCGGTCCTGGCCGGGAAGGAGTCCTGCCAGGAGGAGCCGGCCCGCTCCGTCTCGCACGCGCTGCTGCCCCTGCTGCGCACCGGCCACGCCGACCGGGCCCGGGAGCTGCACCTCGCCGGGTACCGTGCCTGCCGCCGCAATCCGTCGATGGCCGGGGAGGTCGGCCGGCACCTGGAGTTCTGTGCGCTGACCGGCAACGAGGCGCGCGGGCTCGAACTGCTCGCGGAGAACCGGAACCTCTTCGACGAGGTGGATTCGCCGCTGGACCAGCTCGATTTCCTGACCGGTGTGGAGGTGCTGCTGCGCCGGGTGGAGGGCCTCGGCCACGGCGAACTGCCGGTGGCCGGGTACGCGGGCCGGGCCTGGACCGTGACCGGCCTGTGTGCCGAGGTACGGGGCCGGGGCGACGGCCTCGCCGCCCGGTTCGACACCCGTAACGGAACGAGCGCCCAGTCCGGCCGCCGCACGGTCCGGCTCGACCGGGCCCCGCTCGTGGACGCGCTGGAACTGGCCCTGCGCACGCGGGGCTTGGATGAGCTGGTGCCGGGCGATGCTGCGGGTGCTGCGGGCGCTCGGGGTGCCGGTGTTGCCGTGTCCGTCTCGCGTGCCGTCTCGGCCTTGCCCGAGGAGCTGCCCGAACTCATCCGCCGGGCACGGAAGATGGATGAGGAGGGGCATCCGGACGCGCGGGCCTGCTGGGCGCGGTTGCGTGGCCTGGTCGCCGCCCGCGGCTACAGCCACCCCGAGGACCCGGCCGTCGGCCCGTACGGCCGGCTCTGCGCGGACCTGCTGTCCGACGAGGCGTACCGGGCGGCCGAGCGCGGCGATTACGCCTCCGCCGTCGATCTCCACGAGGAGGCTGCCGGGCTGTACGAGGACGCCGGAGCGCCGGATGACGTGGTGCTGGCCCGGGCCTGCGCCCTGCTCGCCGCCGCCGAGGCCGCCGGGGAGGACGGGGAGGGCGGCGAGGACGAGGCCGAGGTGAAGGCCGCCGGTCTGGCCGACGCCCATGCTGCCGTGGTCCGGCTGCACGAGGAGGCGACCGGCCTCGCCCCGTACGTCGAGGGGCGCCTGCTGAGGCTGCGGGCCTCCGCGCTCGGCGTGCGCCTCCAGACGTCGGGGGACCCGGCGCACGCCGCCGTCGTCTTCGCCGAGGCGGATCTGCTCCAGGAGTTCGCCACCCGGCACGGCCTCACCACGCAGGTCTCGGGTGCGATGCTGCTGCGGGCCGGTACGTACGCGCTCTCCGGCGATCTGCCGGCGGCGGTCGCCGAGATCGACGCCCTCCGCGACCGGCTGGCGTCGGACGGTCCCGCCTGGCAGCTGCCGCGCGCGCTCGGCCTGCGCGGCCGGCTCCAGCTCGGCCTCCGGGACGCGGCCGCCGCGCACGCGGACCTGGCGGAGGGGCTGCGGCTGGCCGCCGCGTGGCCGGCCGACGCGGTCGACACCTCCCGTCTGCACGCCGATCTGGCCCAGACGTACCTGCACCTCGGCCGCCCCGACGAGGCGCTGACCCATCTCACCCGGTCGGCGGGGGTGGATCTGCGGGACGGCAAGCGGGTGGACGCGTTCTGCACGTACAGCAACGCCGCCCAGCTCTGTCTCGACCTCGGCCGGATCGAGGACTCCATCGCGCTGCTCGACTCGCTGCTCGGCGAACCGGACGTGACCGGGGGTGAGTTGGACGACCGGCTGGTCGCCCAGCTGCGACTTCTGCGTGCCCGGTCCCTGCACGCGGGCGATGATCTCAAGGCCGCCACGGCGGAGTTCGTCGCCCTCGCGGCCGAGTCGGCCGGCTGGGACGACGACCCGGGGAGCCACGCCATGATCGCCGCGGAGACGGCGATGATCCTCGCCGAGGCGGGCGAGTTCGACCGGGCCGGCGAGGTCGCGGACCGGGCGCTCGCCGCCCATGCGCTGTCTCCGCGCTACGAGTTGATCAGCAACTGCCTGCGGGAGCTCGCCCGCCTCCGGGCCCAGCGGCAGGGCCCCGACGGCCTGGCCGCCGCCCTCGCCCACCTGGACGAGGCCGGGCGGGTCGCGGAGGCGGCCCGCGCCGCCGGGTTCCAGCCGGTGGGGCGCTCCCTGGAGACCGCCCTCGCCTATGAGCACGGGCGGGTCCATGCCTACGTCGGCGCGTACGAGGACGCCCTCGCCGCCCTGGAGAAGGCGCTGGCCCTGCTCGGTGAGCCGGGGGCGGAGGAGGGCGGTGCGGGCGAGTGGGCGGAGTGCGTCCGTCTGGCGGGCGCGGTGGAGGGGATCTACCTGGAGCGCCCAGCGCCCGCGCTCGTCCGGCTCGACGCGGCGGTCGCCCGGCTGACGGCGCTCGGCCACCTGGAGGAGTGCGAGCCGCTGGCCTCCCTGGCGGCCCAGTTGCGCGACGAGGGGTGAGGGGGAGGGAGGGGAGCGAGGGTTGAGGGGTGAGGGGGCGGCGGTGTTGGGCGCGGCGCCGCGCTGTGTCCTCCCGCCGCGTGGCCGGCGCGGTGTCCCGCTGTGCCCTTCCCGCCGCCCGCCTCCCCTGGTCCCGGGGCGCCCGTCCGGTGCCCGTGTCCGCGAGGTGGGGGTCCTCTTGCCTGACCCATTGGTCTAGTCCAAACTGATCCGCGACGAAGCCTCCGGAGAGTCGGCCGCGCACGGCCCGCAAAGCCGCCGCAGGCCGTGATCGGCAAGGGGCGGTCATCGGACGAGGGGGATGCCATGTCAGAGAGGACGTCGGCCGCGGAGCTGTCCCGGGGAGGTCCGGCGGGCGAGCACGGTGCCTTCGGCCTCCGGCTCCAGGCGTTCCGCAGACGGGCCGGACTGAGCCAGGAGGCGGCCGCGTTACGGGCCGGGATCAGCACCCGGGCCCTCCGTGACATCGAGCGCGGCCGGGTCCAGCGGCCGCAGGCGCGCACCCTCCAACACCTGGCGGAAGTACTGGAGTTGACCGGCAGCGAGCTGGCGGACCTGCTGGCCGTCACCCGTACCGGACCACCGCGCGGCGCCGCCCGCCCGCGCCTGCTGATCCTCGGCCCGCTCGCCCTCCAGCGCGGCCGGGCGCCCGTCCCCGTCACCAGCCCCATGCTGCGCCGGCTCCTCGGCCTGCTCGCGCTCAAGCACCCCGAGCCCTCCACCCAGCGCGAGATCACCGACACCCTCTGGCCGTCCGGGCCGCCCAGCTCCCACCAGAGCCTGATCCACACCTACGTCAGCCAGGTCCGCCGCCTCCTCGACCCCGGCGGCCCCCGCACCGCCCCCGCCCCCACCGTCGTCCGCACGCCCACCGGCTACCTGCTCCAGGCGTCCCGGAGCCAGACCGACCTCGGCCACTTCGACGAGCTGCTGGCCCAGGCGGAGCGTCTGCACCGCGCGCCCGACCCGGGGGCCGCGTACGAGTCGCTGACGCAGGCGCTGCGGTGGTGGCGGGGCCCCGTACTCGCGGACGCCGACCCGGTGTTGCGCCAGCATCCGGCCGCCGTCGTCGTCAACGAGCGGCGGGTCAAGGCGGTCCTGCTGTACGCCGACACCGCCCTGCTGCTCCGCCGGCCCGAGGAGGCCGTCCCGGTCCTCTGGTCCATGGTCAACACCGAGCCCCTCCACGAGGGCCTGCACGCCCGGCTGATCCTCACCCTCGGCAGCTGCGGGGAGCAGGCCGCCGCGCTCAACGTCTTCAGCCGGCTGCGCGACCGGCTCGACAAGGAGCTGGGCATCGCGCCCAGCGCCGAGGTCCGCGACGCCCACCTGCGGGTGCTGCGCCAGCAACTACCCCGCGCCCAGCACCCGGCCCGCCCCGCGTCCACCGGCCGCGCCGCCCCCGCCGGGCCGCTCCCGGCCCAGTTGCCCGCCATGGCCGGCTCGTACGTCGGACGGCTGGGGCAGATGCGGGACCTGGACGCCCTCGTCTCGCCCGACCCGGCCCGCCGCTCCCATGTGATGGCGGTGGTCGGCGCGCCCGGCGTCGGCAAGACCGCCCTCGCCAAGCACTGGGCGCACGCCCGGCGCGAACACTTCGCGGACGGGCAGCTCTTCGTCGACCTGCGCGGCCACTCCCCGCTGCCGGCACTGCGGCCCGGCGACGTCCTGGCGCAGTTCCTCCGGGCCCTGGGCGCGACGCCCGGCCGGCTGCCCGCCGACGAGGACGAGGCCGCGGCGCTGTACCGCACCCTGCTCGCCGACCGGCAGATGCTGATCGTGCTCGACAACGCGCGCGACGCCGAGCAGGTCAGGCCACTCATCCCGGGCGCCCGGGGCTGCGCGGTGGTGATCACCAGCCGCAGCCGGCTCGCGGGACTCGTCGCGAGCGACGGCGCCCGCCAGCTCGCCCTTGACGTCCTCGACCCCGACGAGGCCCGCCGGCTGCTGGGCAGCATCGTCGGCGAGTGCGTCGCCTCCGCCGAGGAGGAGGCGGCCCGCCGGCTCGTACGCCTCTGCGGCGGGCTGCCGCTCGCCATCCGGATCGCCGGCGCCAATCTGGTGGCCCGCGACACGGGCATCGCCGGCTACTGCGCCGAGCTGGCGGGCGGCGACCTGCTCAGCCGGCTGCGCGTCGAAGGGGACCGGCGCTCGACCGTGCGCGCCGCCTTCGACCTCTCCTACCTCGCGCTCCCGGCGGGGGCCCGGCGGATGTTCCGGCTCCTGGGCCTCATGCCGGGCCCGGACGTCTCGGTGAACGGCGCGGCGGCCCTGGCGGACACCACATCGGCCGCCGCCGCCGAGCTGCTGGTGACGCTGACGGACGCCCATCTGGTACGGGAACGGGCCGCCGGCCGCTTCGGGCTGCACGACCTCGTACGCTCGTACGCCCGTGAGCTGGCCGGCCCCGAGGAGGCGCACGCCGCACGGCAACGGCTCTTCGAGTGGTACCTCTACCACGCCGACGCGGCGGCCCGGCTGCTCTACCCGGTGGAGCCCGCGCCGGGCCCGTGCGCCGGGGCGGCGCCCTCGGCCGCGCTGGTCTTCTCGGACCACGGTGAGGCCTCGGAGTGGCTCGACGGCGAGCGGGAGAACCTGTCGGGGGCCGTCCCGCAGGCGGCCGGTGCGGGCTTCACCACCCTCGCCTGGCGGCTGGCGGAGAGCCTGCACGGCTTCCTCTCGGTGGGGATGTACACGGGCGAGTGCCTCAAGGTCGCGACCGTCGGCCTGTTCGCCGCCGTCGCGGACGGGGAGCCGCGCGCCCAGGCCGCCGCCCAGTTGCGGCGCGCCGAATGCCACTGGCAGCTGGCGGACCGGGCGCAGGCCCTGGAGCTGCTCGGCAGCGCGCTGGAGCTCGCGCGGCAGGCCGGCTGGGCCGACGGCCAGGCGCTGGCGCTGCGCCGCATCGGGGCGGCCCACCGGGAGCCTGATCTGCTGAAGGCCGCGCCCGTATCCGGGCGCTGAGCCGCGCCCCTCTCCGGGCGACGAGCCGCGCCCGTATCCGGGCGACTGGCTCTGCCCCTCTACGGGCGACGAGCCCTGCCCGTCCCCGGCGGCAGGACAACTACTCCGGCAGTTGGACCGGTTCTGCCGGTTGACGTGAACCCGTCGGCGGCGACCGGCAGAACGCCAGCTCAGCGCCCCCGTGCCGGGCCGGAACCGGACCTCCGGGCGTTCCCCGGTCTCTGGTCCGGCTGTAGGAGACCGACCAGCCCAGGACCGTACTGTGGCGGCACCGAACCGCACCGCACCCGTACTGAACCGCACCGCCGAACCGCACCGCACCCGTACTGAACCGCACCGCAAGGCCAGTCCCCGTGCCGACTCATGAGGTGACGCGTTGCCACAGCTCACGGTGGCCTCGCCACCGCCCGTGCGAGGCGCGTTCCGGGCCCCTCTCCTTCGGCCAGGCCACCATCATCCGCGCGCTGAGAATGAGGTAACGATGCACTCCGTGGCACAGGCCCCGCAGCAAGGAGCTCAATGGGCGGCAGAGCTCGACGAGTTCGCCGTCGCGTTCTACGAACGTGCCATCGTCAGAGGTGAGTTCGACCCGCAACGGATCGCCGAGGAGCTGGGCGCCCCGCCGCGGTACGCCGAGCACGCGGTCGGCGTGCTGCGCGAACTGCGGCTGGTCAAGCCGGCGGAGAGCAGGGCGGACCGGCTGGTGGCCGTCAGCCCGGAGGCGGCCCAGATGGAGCTGCTGGTCCCCCTGGAGCGGGAGATCCTCGACAGTCGTCACCGGCTCGCCGGATTCAAGGGGCAGTTGAGCGCCTTCGCGGCGGCGTTCGAGAGACAGTCCCGAACCCGCGCCGAACCGGTGGTGATCACCGGCGACCAGGACGAGATCGAGCTACGGCTGCTGGAGGCCGCCCAGAGCTGCACCACCGAGGTGTTGGTCATGCAGCCCTGCGTGGCCCGCGAGACCCGCGAACTGCGGCTGGCCCGCCCGCTGGTGCTGGAGGCGCTGCGGCGCGGCGCGCACGGGCGGATCCTCTACCCCCACACCGCCCGCGGCGACTCCGGCACCCGCGCCCACCTCGGCGAACTCCTGCCCGCGGGCGGTCTGGTGCGCACCACCAAGGAGGTGAGCGACCGCTTCCTCGTCTTCGACCGGAAGACCGCCTTCATCCCGTCCGGGGCCGACGGCGAGGACGGTGAGATCGCCGTCGTCTACGACAGTACGGTCGCGGCCTTCCTGGCCGGGCTGCACGCCCGTATCTGGGAGTCCGCCGTCGACTTCGACTCCGGTGCGGCCGGTTACGCCGGGACCATGGAGGAGCTGAAGGCCACCCTGCTCTCCCTGCTGGCCTCCGGCGCCAAGGACGAGGTCATCGCGCGCCGGGTCGGCATGTCCGAGCGGACGCTGCGCCGCCATGTCGCCACGATCATGCAGGACCTGTCCGCCAGCAGCCGCTTCCAGGCCGGCGTGCTGGCCGCCCGTACCGGCCTGGTCGACCTGGCCCTGAGGAGTGCCGTATGAGCCGCTTCAACCAACTCGCGCAGACCACGACGGTCCGTCAGGTGCAGCAGGAGATGGGCAGTGCCACGGCGGCCGGGCGGCGGCTGCGGGAGCAGGTGGAGGAGCCCGATCCGCTGGACGCGCGGTCGGCCGACTTCATCCGGAGCCTCGACGGCTTCCTGTTCGCCAGCGTGGGCGAGACCGGCTGGCCGTACATCCAGTTCAAGGGCGGGCCGCAGGGGTTCGTCCATGTGCTGGACCCGTACACGCTCGCCTTCCTGGACGTCCGGGGCAACCGGCAGTACGTCACCACCGGCAATGTGCGCGGCGACGACCGGGTCGCGCTCTTCTTCATCGACCATGCCCGGCAGGCCCGCCTCAAGGTGTTCGGCCACGCCACCGCCGTACCGGTCGACGAGAACCTCGCGCTCGCCGAGCGGCTGGAGTCGCCGCGTACCGAGGGCCGGGTCGAACAGATCATGACCGTCCGGGTCGAGGCGTACGCCTGGAACTGCCCCAACCACATCACGCCGCGCTTCAGCCAGCAGGAGGTCTCCGAGGCGCTGGCCCCGCTCCACGAGCGCCTCGCGCGGCTGGAGGAGGAGAACGCCGCCCTGCGCGCGGAACTCGCCGGCCGGCCGTAGCCGCCGCCTTTCGTCGGCTGTCCGGAAACGGCAGCCGGATCCGGCCATCCAGCACCTCCGCGAGGGAAATCCCTGACCAGAACCGAACGGCCCACTGGCCGAAATCGGCAGCCGGTTCCGGGCATTGAGGAACTCCTGCCGGGATTCCTAATCTGGATTCAGCAACGAGCCCTCGAAGCGAACGGAGGAATCACTCGATGGTCAGCGAAGTGATCGACCGGAACGACCGGTTTCGGGGAATCCTGGACCGGCTCGCCACCAAGTCGATCGATGACTACTACAACCCCTACCGGCTCTTCGAGTGGCCGGAACAGCTCCCCGAGGACATGTGGTGGATGAGCCCCGAGCTCACCACCACCTACGGGACGGAATGGGCCGAGAAGCTCACTCCCGAGCAGCTCCACACGCTTTCCAAGCACGAGAGCATCAATTTCTACAGCCTCAATGTCCACGGTATCCGGGAACTGCTCGTCGAGGTGGTCAACCGGATCCACACCGCCGGTTTCGAAACGCCGTCGGAGTTCTTCCACCATTTCATCGGTGAGGAGAACGAGCACATGTGGTTCTTCGCCGAATTCTGCCTCCGCTACGGCAAGAAGATCTACCGGCAGCCCGCCGGCGGCGCGGAGACGGCCGCACCCTCGGACAAGGTCCAGAGTCTGCTGGTCTTCGCTCGCATCCTGATCTTCGAGGAGCTCGTCGACCACTTCAACTCGGCGATGGCCGAGGACGAGCGGCTGCACGAGACGATCCGCGGCATCAACCGGATCCACCACCAGGACGAGTCCCGGCACATCGCCTTCGGCCGCGAACTGGTCAACCTGCTGCACCAGGACCTGAAGCGGACCGCCACCGAGCAGGAGCTGGACGAGGTCTCCACGTACCTCCGCCGCTACATGCGGCACAGCTTCGAATCCCTCTACCACCCCCAGGTCTACCGCGACGCCGGCATCGAGCGCCCGCACGAGCTGCGCCGGGCCCTGCTGGAATCGCCCGCCCGCGCCGAGGCCGAGCAGCGCACCTTCCGTAAGACCGCCAAGTTCCTGGAGAAGACGGGGCTCATCCGATGACGGTGACCGGAGCGACGCGACCGGCGATACCGGACCGACCGACGCGACCGACGCGGCTGACCGGCAGTGACGGTGAGCAGGCCCTCGCCATCCTGGGGCCGCAGGCCACCGCGCTCGTCAAGGAGCTCGACCGGATCTTCACCGGCTGGGGCCTGGCGGACGGCGCCGAGGAGATCAGCGCCCCGCCGCTCTTCCCGGTGACCGACCTGGAGAAGTTCGACGTCTACACCAACTTCCCCCACCTCGCCTGGGTGGCCGGTTCGCTGGAGCTGACGAATGATCAGTTCAAGCCGGTGGAGGGGAAGTTCGGCCCTGGGGCCGTCACCGAGGCGCGGTACGGGCTGCCGCACGCCACCTGCTACGGCGCGTACCTCTTCCACGAGGGCGGCCAGGTCGCCGACGACTCCCTGGTGACCCTGGTCAACCGCTGCTTCCGCAACGAGGACCACTACAGCGGGCTGCGCCGCCTCGCCAGCTTCCAGATGCGCGAGATCGTCGCGCTCGGCAGCTTCGACCACACCCAGGAGGTGCTGGCCCGCTTCACTGGACGCATCCAGGCCTTCGCCACCGCGCTCGGCATCGAGCTGGGCCGGGAGGCGGCCGGCGACCCGTTCTTCCAGAACGACAGCGGACGGGCCCTGATGCAGAAGCTCAGCCCGGTGAAGTACGAGTTCCAGTACGGCGACCTGGCGATCGCCTCGGTCAACACCCACCGCAACTTCTTCGGTGAGCGGTGCTCGATCCGGCTGGACTCCGGCGAGCACGCCTACACCTCCTGTGTCGCCTTCGGCCTGGAGCGCTGGCTCGCCGTGCTGACCGAGCACTTCGACGCGGACCTCGACGCCGCGCTCGACGCCGTACGCACGGCTGCACAGGGCACGCAGGCACCCGCCGCCGCAGAACCGTCGTGAGCCAGCCCCTGATCGGCGTCGACCTGGTACCGCTCGCCCGGGTCGGCGAGCTGCTGGACCCCGGCGCCGGGCCGGTGCTCGGACGGTTCCTCTCCGCCGGTGAACTGGCCGCCTCCCGGACCCCCGACGGGGAGCCGGACCGGGCCGGGATCGCCGGACGGCTGGCCGCCAAGGAGGCCGTCTTCAAGCTCCTCGGGGCCGTCGGGCGGCCGGTTCCCTGGCAGGGCATCGAGGTCCTGCGCGGGCCCGGCGGCCGCCCGGGGGTTCGGCTGTCGGGTACGGCGGCCGAGTTGGCGCAGCACGCCGGACTCGGCCCGATCGACATCAGCATCAGCCACGACGGCGGCTTCGCGATCGCCGTCGCGGCGGCCACCACCTCGCGAACACCCGGCGACCACCTCGCGAACACCACCGCTCGACCATCTCATCCCGCTGGATCAGTGACTTCGAAGGGAATGCCATGAGTTCCGCAGGTATCGACAAGGTCCGGGACTGGATCCTCGGCCGTCACCCCGAGCGCACCGAACTCGCCGCCGACGTCGACCTCATCGAGAGCCGGCTGGTCGACTCGCTCGCCTTCGTCGAGCTCGTCTACACCATCGAGGACGCGGCGGGCGTCGAGATCGACTTCGACACCATCGACATCGAGGACTTCCAGACCCTCGCCACCATCGAGAAGGCGTTCTTCGCCTGATCCCCAGGGTTCTTCCGATCCCGAGGAGGGGTCTTCACCATGGATGCAGTCTCGTACACCGCCCAGTGGATGGCCGCGGCCCGTGCACAGGAGTCCGAGCGGGAGGACCCGCTCTTCGTCGACCCGCTCGCCCGTGACCTGGCCGCACCCCGGGGCTTCGAACTGATCGAGCGGTACGTCGGTGGCGGCGTGCTCCCCTTCATCTCCATCCGGACCCGGTTCCTGGACGACGCCATCAAGGAGATCGTCGCGGGGAGCGGGATCCAGCAGGTGGTGCTGATCGCGGCGGGCATGGACACCCGCGCGTTCCGGCTCGACTGGCCGGACGGCACCGAGCTCTACGAGGTCGACCACGCCCCGCTGATCGCCGAGAAGCGCCGCCGCCTCGACGCCCTGGGCGCCGAGCCGCGCACCGACCGGCGCGAGGTCTCCGCCGACCTGACGAAGGAGTGGCTGCCCGCTCTGGAGGCCGCCGGGTTCGACCGCGGCCGGCCGACCCTGTGGGTCGCCGAGGGGCTCACCTTCTTCCTCACCGAGGAGCAGGCCGGCGGACTGCTGGAGCTGCTCGCCTCGGCCTCCGCACCCGGCAGCCACCTGGCCTTCGACATCCTCGGGCGCGCCATGCTGCGCAGCCCGTTCTCCAAGCGCTTCCTGGACGCCCTCGCCGCCGACGGCACCCCGTGGGTCTTCGGCACCGACGAGCCCGAGGAGTTCCTGACCGCGCACGGCTGGAAGACCACCGACCTGCGCGAGCCGGGGCAGCCCGGAGCGGGCGAGGGCCGCTGGCCGTACGAGGTCCAGCCGCGGGGGCGTCGCGGCGCCAACCGGCTGTGGCTGATCCGCGCCGAGGTCGTGACGGGCTGATGGGGCACGCGACCATCGACGGGCGGTCGAGCGACGGCCGCCGGATCACGTTGGAGCGGATCGAGTCGTACGTGCCCGAGCGCAGCGTACGGATCGAGGAGCTGGGCGAGCGGCTGGGCCTGCACCGGGCCCAGCTCGGGGTGTTCCGCAAGTTCTACGGCCTGGACACCCTCCGCTTCGACCCCGAGCTCCCGCTGCTCGACCTGCTGCGGCCCGCCGCCCGCTCCGCCCTGGCCGCCCTGCCCGAGGGCGGCCGGGTCGGCTACCTGGCGTACGCGCACACCACCCAGGCGGTGGCCCCGCCCGACGTGGACATCGCCCAGGTGGTCGGGGAGGACCTCGGTCTCCCCGACGCCGAGGCCTTCGGCTTCAGCCACCAGGCGTGCGTCAGCAGTCTGGGCGCCATCGAGGTGCTCGGTGAACTGCTGCGCGCGGAGGGGGAGGAGGGCGCGTACGCCCTGATGGTCACCGGCGAACAGGCGTACTCGCCGATGGTCCAGCACATCCCCAACACCTCGATCATGGCGGATGCCGCGGCCTCCTGCCTGATCACCCTGGACGGCGAGGGCGACGAGGTGCGGTCCTTCGCCATCCGGACGCTCGGCGAGTACGCGCAGTGGCTGGAGCTCACCCCCGAGCAGAACACCGAGTTCGGGGAGCAGTACGGCCGGCGGATCGCCGACGTCATCCACGAGGCCCTGAAGGAAGCCGGGTTGAGCCTCGACGAGGTCGACCTGGTGATCCCGCACAACGTCAACAAGCTGGCCTGGCGGCAGACCATCAAGGAGCTGGAGGTGGAGCCGGAGAAGGTCTTCCTGGACAACGTCCCGCGCTTCAGCCACACCTACGCCTCCGACGTCTTCGTCAACTACACCACCCTGCGGGACGCGGGCCGCCTGGTCGACGGCGCCCACTATCTGCTGGTCTCCGTCGGCCTGGGCGCCACCTTCGGCGCGATGGTGATCACCCACCGTGCGGGAGGCGGTGCCTGATGGAACGTCAGGAACTTGTGCTGACCATCGAGAAGGCGCTCAGCGAGGTGCTGGAGCGGCCGGTCAGCGGGCTCACGGAGGAGACCGCGCTCTTCGACGAGCTCCAGCTCACCTCCCTCGCCGTGTTGGGGATGCTGATGAGCGTCGAGGAGGCGACCGGGATCTCGGTCGACCCGGAGGGGCTCGACATCGACGACCTGCGGACGCTGGGGTCCTTCGCCGACTACGTCGAGGCCGCGATCCGCAAGGAAGAGACTCGCGAAGAAGAGGGGGCGTCATGAGCGGGCTCGCCGTCCGCGCCGCCGCATCGGTGCGCTCACCGCAGGGCCGGGCACCGGAAGGGATCCCGGCCGCGCTCGACTACTTCCGCGATCTGCTCACCCCCTTCGGCGAGAAGCCGGACGAGGAGCTGCTGAGCCGGGGACCGCAGGTCCACCACCGCGACCTCGTGGACCTGCTCGTCGCCGACGAGGGCGTCGGCGGCAGCAGGCCGGAGCTGGCGATCGTCGCCCACGCCCTCCCGGACGTGGTGCCGTTCACCGCCGTCGCCCCGCACCTGACGGAGCAACTCGGCGGCCGGGCGGTCAACTTCGCGATCGGCCAGCAAGGTCTGGCCGCGCCCTTCACCGCGCTGCGGATCGCCTCGGCGTACCACCGCTCGGGGCGGGCGGCGGAGGTGGTGATCGCGGTGCTGGAGCAGACGACCCTGCCCACCGCCTTCCCGCTGGTCCAGGAGAACCCGCTGATCGATTCGGCCGCGGCCGTCGTCCTCGGCACCTCCGCCGGGGACGGGCTGCGGTTCGTCCGGGCGCACTCGGCCGGTTCCGCGGCCACGGCCCTGGACCGGGAGCTCGGGGAGGACGGGACGCTGCTGGTCCTCGGCCCCTGGGTCACCCAGGACGTCCCGGACCACGGGGCGGTGCACCGGGTGGCCCCGGGCAGCTACTGCACCAGCCTCTGGCTGGAGCTGGCCGACCACTGGCAGGAGTGGCAGCGGGACTTCCGGCGGATCGTGCTCTGCGACACGGACCCGCGCTCCGGCCGCAGCCATGTGGCGCTCTTCGCCGCCACAGACACGCCCTAGCCGGACACGCCCTAAGCCGGACACGGCCTAGGGCGCCCGAAGACCGCAGAGAGCACTGCGGAAAGAACCACACACATCGGACCGAGCAAGGGAAGGGAAGGCGGGAACACGATGACGACGGCCGAGGACCGGACCATCAGGCTGGACTCCGCGAGAGCCGGGAGCGGTCCGGCGACCTGGGGGCAGCGGGCGATCTGGGGGGTCGTCTCCCGGCTCGGCGACGACGCCCCCCGGTACAACCTGCCGGTCGCGCTCCCGGTCTCCCCGCCCCGCCCGGTCCCTCGCGTGCTCGCTGACCTGAAGGAGCTGCTCCTGCTCCACGACAGCCTGCACACCCGTTTCCTTCCCCAGGGGGAGGACGGTCTGGAGCAGGTGGTGGACGGCAGCGGTGAGCTGCCCGTCGATCTCCGTACGAGCGCGCCCGAGCAGGTCCAGGAGGTGGGCGCCGCCCTGCTCGCGGAGCTGGGCGGGCGCGCCTTCGACCACACGCGGGAGTGGCCCCTGCGGGTCGGCCTGGTGGAGAGCGGGGGCCTGGTCCACCGGCTGGTGCTGGTCGGCGCGCACACCGGGATGGACTACTGGGGCCTGGGCCGGCTGCTCCGCGACCTGGAGTCGGTCCAGGCCGGGGCGACCGCCGCGTCCCTCCGTGACTCCCGCTCCGCCCTCCAGCCCCTGGAGGCCGCGGAGGTCCAGGCGTCCCCGCTCGGCCGCCGCCGGGACGAGGCGGCCCGCCGCTACTGGACCGAGCAGCTGACGGCCGGCCCCCGGCAGATCTTCCTCAACCCCGCCGCTCCCGAGCTCGCGGACGACCCCACCCGCCGCTTCCCGGGCGCCCTGCTGCGCTCGCCCGCGCTGGCCGTGGCCGTCGGGCGGGTGGCCGAGGAGCTGGGGGTGAGCGATGCCGCCGTGCTGCTGGGCGCGGTCTCCCACCAGCTGGCCCTGTCGTCGGGGAGTAGCGATGTGCTCTTCCAGGTGGTGGTGGGCAACCGGTTCCAGCCGGCCGCCGCCGCGGTGGTCTCCACGGTGGCGCAGGAGGCCCTGTTCCGGCTCACCGACGCGGGCCGGGACTTCGAGGACGCGGTGCGGCGGACGCGGTCGGTCGCGTTCAGCGCCTTCCGCCACGCCGCGTACGACAAGTGGGCGCTGGACCGTGAGGTGGCGGGGCTGGTCGAGAAGGAGGCGGCCGCCGACCACTCGTACTGGTGGAACGACACCCGCGACCCGGCCGCCACCCCGTTCGACACCGTGGAGCGGCCGGACGTCCCGCTGAGCGAGCTGGCCGGCCGGACCGAGCTGAGCTGGCCGACCGAGTTCCTGCCCCGCAGGAACGTCTCGATCGCGGTGGACGCGCTGACCGCCCCGGGCGCCCTGGACCTGGCGATGACCGCCGACCCGGCCGTCATCAGCCGTGCGGGGATGGAGCAGTTCCTCCGGGGGGCCGAGCGGCACATCGTCGACAGGGCGATCGCGTTGGAGGGCCGATGAGCAAGCGGTACGCGGGGATCGCCTGGACGGCGGCGGGCTACCGGGTCGAGGTCCTGGACGACGCGGGGCACCGGGTGGCCGAGCCGAGCAGCTGGAGCGGCGACCGGGTCGCCGAACTCATCGGCTGGCTGGAGGACTTCGGCGACGGTGAGGTTCCGGCCGTCGTCCTGGACAGCACCAACGGGCTGCTCGACGGCCCGATGACGGCGGCGGGCCTGGAGGTGTACCGGGCGGACCCCTGGCTGCTGCCGCCGCGCCCGGACTTCGGCTCCGTCACCGCCGTACAGCTCGCGGAGCAGGCCCGGACCGCGCCCGGTGCGCTGGCCCGGCTGACCGCGGAGACCGGCACGCTGGCCGGCCGCGCCGACGAGTACTTCGAGGGTGTCGAGCGCGGCGAGCCGGCCCGGGCGGCGCTGACGGCGGCCGGACGCTGCTTCGACCACGGCCGGCGGGACGACCCGCGGGTGGCGCTCACCTTCGACGACGGGCCCGACCCGGTGTTCACCCGCCAGGTGGTGGAGATCCTGGGGCGGTACGGGGCCCGCGCGACGTTCTTCTGTGTCGGCCACCATGTCGCGGCGCTGCCCGACGAGGTGCGCCGGATCGCCGCGGCCGGGCACGAGCTGGGCAACCACTCGTGGTCGCACCCGTTCCTGCCCGACCTGACGCCGGAGCAGTTGCGCGAGCAGCTCGACCGTACGGGGGAGGAGCTGGCCCGGGTGACGGGCGCGGCCCCGGTGTGGTTCCGGCCGCCGTACGGGTCCCTGACCCCCGAGGTGCTGGCCGCCCTGGACGGCTATCCGACCACCCTGACCATGTGGGACGTGGATGCCCGCGACTGGTCGAGGCCGGGGCCCGAGCAGATCGCCGCGACCGTCCTGGAGGGCGCCGGGCCGGGCTCGGTGGTGCTGATGCACGAGGGCGCCGGCGACCGAGCCCAGACCGTACAGGCCCTCCCGTCGATCATCGAGGGCCTGCTGGAGCGCGGCCTGGAGCTGGTCCCGGTGGGGGAGTTGGCGGCGACGCCCGACGCAACGTGAACAGCCCCCATGAAGTCACCGATCAACGACCGAAGGATCTGAACGGCTATGGAAGAGCGCTTGGCAGAGCACGCCGCGGCGGAATCACCCCCGCCCTCGTCGCCGCCACCACCGCCGAAGGACGGCCCGAGCGGTTCCGGCGGCGGCCCCTCGGCGGGGGAACCGGCGATCTGGTCCCGTAACTTCAAGTTCTACTTCGTCGGCCGCAGTGCGGGCCTCCTCAGCTGGGCCATGCTGCCGGTCGCCGTCGCCGCCGGTCTGCTCATCGACGGGTACGGCCTGGAGACCGCGGGCTACTCGATGGCCTTCCTGGTCGCCCCGTTCGCCGGCCTGGTGCTGTTCGGCGGGGTGCTGGCCGACCGGTTCACCGCCCGCCGGATGATGATCCTCGCCGACCTGGCCAACCTGGTCGCCCACGTCCTGCTCGCCCTCCTGTTCATCCATGGCATCGACCACCTCTGGCAGCTGTACTCGCTGCTGGTGGTCGCCGGTACCGCCAACGCGCTCTTCCAGCCCGGTGCCGCCTCCACCGTCCCGCTGGTCTCGCGGGACGTACAGGGCGCCAACGGCATCCTGCGCACCTCGGAGGCGATCACCGGTCTCGGCGGCCCGGCGCTGGCCGGAACCCTGGTCGGGTTCGGGTCCACCGGCTGGGTGATGGTGATCTCCGCCGTCGCCTACGGGACCAGCGCGCTGTGCCTCTTCGTGCTCAAGCTCGGCGTGGTACCCGCCCCGCCGGCCGGTGAGTCGATGTGGCACAACCTGGCGGTCGGCTGGCGGGAGTTCTGGTCCCGCAGCTGGCTCTGGGGCGTCATCGTGATCTGGATGTTCTACGCGGTGCTCGCCTGGGGCCCCCAACTCTCCCTGGCCGCAGGGGTCATCGTCCCCGAGCACGGCGCGCGCGCCTTCGGCCTGGTCAACGCCGCGCTGGGCGCCGGAACCATCATCGGCGGCCTGCTGGCCATCCGCTACAAGCCCGAACGGCCGCTCGCCGCAGGGGCCGTGGCGATGATGGCGTACCCGCTGTACCCGCTCGGCATCGTGCTCGGCTGGCCGGTCTGGATGCTCATCGCCGCCCAGGTCGCGGTCGGGACCGGCATCGGCATCTGGGGCGTCATGTGGTCGACCAGCGTGCAGACCCAGGTGCCCGGCGAGATGCTCAACCGCATCCACGCGTACGAGGTCGCGGGCTCCGTCGGCATGTACCCCATCGGCAGCGCGCTGGCCGGCCCGGCGGTCGGCCTGTTCTCCACGAAGACGGTGCTCATGGTGGGCGTCGTCGTCTCCTTCCTCACCGCCTCCGCGCTCCTCGTCGCCCGCCCGATCCGCGAGCTGCGCCGGGTGCCGGACCGGCTCTGAACACCGTCGGACCCGCGCCACTCCGCCGGCGTACGGCTGCTGAAGGCGTCCACTACATGGTCGGCCGGAGCGAGGAGGTGCTGGCCGCGCTGCCCGTCGCGGAGAGGGACCGGGCGGCGGCATCGCGGCTGCCGCCGTGGCGTGCGCAGGAGTACGCCGCCGCGCGGACGCTGCTGCGCGCCCTGTTGCGGGAGATCGGCGAGGACGTGGCGGGCGGGCCGGTCGCCGCCGACCCGAGCGGCCGGCCGTACCTGCCTGGCCGGCCGGATCTGGGCGTGAGCCTCTCGCACTCCTCCGGCCGGGTCGCGGCGGCGGTCGGCCGGGGCTGTGCGGTCGGCGTCGACGTGCAGACCCCTTCTTACGTGTCCGACCGGCTGCTGGGACTGTGCTGTTCGCCGGCCGACGCGGAGGCGCTCGCGGGCATGCCGGAGGCCCGGCGCAGAGCTGAGTTCGCCTGGATCTTCACGGTCCAGGAGGCGTGTGTGAAGGCCGTCGGGCGGGGACTCTCCGGCCGCCCGTGGAACGTGCCGGTGAACCTCGGCCAACAGGCGGGTGACTGGGGGCGGGTGAGCTGGTGCGCCCCGCGCGACGGGGAGCCGGTCCCGGTCGGCTGCGCCTGGAACGCGAGTCTGCCGACGACCAGTTGAGCCGTGCTGCCACCTGCCCCGGCCGCGCTGCCCGGCAGACAGGGCTTCTATCCTGAGCCGAGCGCGGGCGACCGCAGAGGTACGGGCCAGCGGGGGATCGGGTCAGCAATGAGCGGCGGCAGGGAACAGCACGACGGCGAGCGCTACACGGCCATGGAAGGCATACGCCCCCTCGTGGCCGGTGATCCGGAACGGATCGGGCCCTATCCGCTGCTCGGCCGGCTGGGGGCGGGCGGCATGGGCCGGGTCTATCTGGCCCGGTCGGCGGGGGGCCGTACGGTCGCGGTGAAGGTCGTCCACGAGGAGCACATCTCCAACGGGGAGTTCCGGGCCCGCTTCCGCCGCGAGATCGAGGCGGCCCGCCGCGTCGGCGGCCGCTACACCGCCCCCGTGCTGGACGCCGACGCCGATGCCGACCACCCGTGGGTGGCCACCGGCTATGTGCCCGGACCCTCCCTGGAACAGGCCGTACGGGAACACGGCCCGCTCCCCGCCGAGTCCGTACACGCCCTGGCCGAGGGGCTGTTGCGGGCGCTGCGCGGCATCCACGCCGCCGGAATCGTGCACCGCGACCTGAAGCCGTCCAACGTCCTGCTCACCGTCGACGGCCCCCGCGTCATCGACTTCGGCATCGCCCGCGCGCTCCAGGTCTCGGTCGAGTCGCTGCTCACCAGCACCGGGATGGTCATCGGCTCGCCCGGTTTCATGGCGCCCGAGCAGATCCTCGGTGAGGAGACCGGTACGGGGGCGGACGTCTTCGCGCTCGGCTGCGTCCTGATGTACGCGGCCACGGGGCAGCTGCCGTTCGGGAACGGGGCGAGCAACCAGCACGCCGTGATGTACCGCATCGTCGAGTCCGCGCCCGACCTCAGCCAGGTGGGGGACGCGGCATTGCGGGAGCTGATCGGGCGCTGCCTCACCAAGAAGCCCGCCGAACGGCCGGGCGTGGAAGCGCTGTTGGCGGGCGCCGGTACGTCGGAGAGCCCGGGCGCCGCCCTGCGCGGCGGGGCGTGGCTGCCGCCGCAGCTCCTGGCCCGGTTGGCGCGGCAGGCGGCGGTGCTGCTGGACGCGGATGTGCCGAGGGCGGCTGAGGCTGTGCCGGTACCGGGGGCTGAAGCGGGGCCCGTACGCGTACCCGTGACGGAGGCGGATGCGGAGGCGGAACCGGCACCCGAAGCGACTCCCGCACCCGCACCGGACCCCGCGCCCGCACCGGACCCCCTTCCCGCTCCCACTCCCGCACCGGAACCGACACCCGCGCCGGGAGCCACGCCCCCGCCCGCCCTCGTCGTCTCGGCAGGCGAGCCCGGCGGAAGGGCCCCGCGCCGGCGTCGGCGTACCTGGGTCGTGGCGGCGGCGGTCCTCGCCGTGCTGGCCACCGGCTCCACCGTCGCCTTCCTCCAGCACGGCCCGGGCGCCCCCACGGACGCCCGCGACAGCGACGCGGCCGCGCCCTCCAGGACCGGCGACGGCCCTTCCACCGCGCCCTCCGCAGGCCCCACCGGCAAGGACGGGAACGAGGCGAAGCCGAAGGACAAGGGCAAGGACGGCAAGGACGGCAAGGGCCAGGAGGAGGAGAAGGGCAAGGGCGGCGACGCAGGCGCAGGCGAGGCAGCTGGCTCCGGCTCCGGCGGAGCCGCCGTCCCCGGGGGCAGCGTCTCCGGATCGGGGTCCTCCTCGTCCAGCGGCGGCGGCGATGGCGGCACCCAGCCCGGCTCCGGCTCCTCCGACAACGGCGGCTCCGGTACGGGCTCCAACTCCGGATCCAGCTCGGGCTCCAGCTCCGGCTCCGGGACCGACCCGAAGCCGCCCGCCCCGGACCCCGACCCCCCGGCCGCGGACAACCGCGTACCGCAGCACTTCGTCGGGACCTGGTCCATCGCGTCGCAGTACGCTCTCCAGCCCCACACCGTGGTCATCCGCAGGGTCTCCCCGGGACAGGTCGCGGTGACCCTCGTCGCCGACGTACAGGGCACGGGGCACTGCGAGTACGCGGCGACGCTCTCCTCCGTGTCCAACGGCGGGCAGCGGATCAACGTGGGTACCGCCACGGTGGACAAGGCACGTTCCACCGGGATGTGCCGCGACACCGACCCCTCGTTCTTCGCCGTCGACGGGTCCGGCATCCTGCACGACGTCGGCCCCGCCCACGGCAGCGGCTACCGCTACAACCGGGCCTGACACCGACCAGGCCGAAGGGCGCCTCAGCCCGCCGCCTCGCCCGGGTACGCGGTCTCGAAGGCCGAGTGGAACAGGGCCGTCACGTCCTGGCCCGTGAGCCCTTCCGTGCGGGCCTGGTCCATCCACGCGGCCAGGGACGCGCGGAGCGGCGAGTCGGGGCCGGACTGGGGCTGGGCGAGGGAACGGGTGATGAACGTGCCCGCCCCCTGCCGCACCTCGGCCAGACCCGCCCGCTCCAGCTCGCGGTAGGCCTTGAGCGTGGTGTTCGGGTTGACCTTGGTCGTGGCGGCGACCTGGGCCGCGGTGGGCAGCCGGTCACCCTCCTCCAGGGCTCCCATGCGCAGCGCCTGCTCGACCTGGCGCACGATCTGGAGGTACGTCGCCACCCCGCTGCGCCGGTCGATGCGGAACACGACCACGGACTTCACCTTCCGCTCGATTGCCGACACTTTACGTAGGGGATGCGTACGGCCCCTACAGCGGGCGGCGCGAGACCCGCCACAGGACGAACCCCGTGAGGAGCGCCGTCCCGGTGAGCAGAAGGCCTGCCGCGGTCCACTGCATCGTCGCCATCTGGTCGTAGTCGAGGTACTCGATGACGTCGTTGATGATGCCGTGCTTCTCGATGCACGCGTTCTGCGCCTTGTCGGTGGCCTCGGCGCAGGTGCCCCAGCCGAAGAGCTCGCCCTGCGCGTTGCCGACCCAGCGGTCGACCTCGTACGCCTCGTCGAAGCGGGCCGGGAGGTCGGTGTCCTTCGGGTACGTGAACATCTGGGTGGAGCCGAGCCGGATCCGGATCTCGTCCCAGACGTACGAGGAGACGGCGGTGAAGCCGAGCGCCACCGCCATGGCGGGCACCAGGCGGCGCAGCAGGACGCCGATGGTGATGCCCGCGGCGGTCATGAAGAGCAGCAGCGCGGGCAGGACCGGCCCCGTGTTGTCGAAGATCGGACCCTCGACCCACTTGGTGAAGAAGAGGGAACGGTGCGGCTGCCACCACCAGGTGAACGCGGCCGAGAGCATCAGGCCGCAGACCAGGGCGAGGGTGTAGGCGAAGCCCAGCTTGGAGATCAGCCACTGGCGGCGGGTCACGGACTGGGTGGTGACCAGCTGCGCGGTGCCGTTCTCCCGGTCGCCCGCGATCAGCGGGGCGCCGACGAAGACGGCGAGGATCAGCGGGAGGCCCGAGAGGAGGGAGGAGATGTAGCCGTAGCCCCGGCTGTCGTCGACCGCGTACCGGACCTCCTTCTCCGGCCAGCCGCGCGCGTCGAGGAGCTGGACCATCTCGTACCGCTGGTACACGATCCAGAGCGTGCCGAGCACGGCGATGCCGAGGACACAGGCCAGCGCGGTGCGGTGCTGGCGCACGACGAGCCAGGGCAGGCCGCGCAGCAGGCGGCGCCGGGGCCGGCGTCCGGTGGGGGTCTCGGTGAGGGTGGTGGTGCTCATGCGGCCTGGGTCCCTTCGGCGTCGACGCGGGCGCCCTGGGTGTAGAGCGAGGGTGCGTCCGGGGAGCGGAGATGGGCGAGCAGGACTTCCTCCAGGGAGGGCTCGACGCTCTCCCAGTCGGCGGACAGCGGCCCCTTCGGCCGGATCATCGCCTGGAACTGCCGTCCCTGGAGGCGGGATTCGACCACGGTGTGCCGGTCCAGCTCGGCCGGCAGGGCGCCGTCCCGGGTCACGCCCGTCACCAGGGTGTGGGCGGGTACGAGCGCGTCGGCGTCCCCGGCCATCCGGATCCGGCCCTCCGCGACGACCAGGAGGTAGTCGCACATGTCCTCCAGCTCGGTCAGCATGTGGGAGGACATCACCACCGTGGTGCCGCGCTCGACGGCCTCCGCCATCAGCAGCGTGCTCATCTCGTCCCGGGCCAGCGGGTCGAGGTCCGACATCGGCTCGTCGAGGAGCAGCAGGTCGGGGCGCTTGCCGAAGGCGAGCGCGAAGGCGACGCGAGTGCGCTGGCCGCCGGAGAGCGTGCCGATCCGGGCGTGCATCGGCACGTTGCCCGAGCGCACGATCCGCTCGGCCGCCGCCGCGTCCCAGCCGGGGTTGAGCTCGGCGCCCATGCGCAGGGTGTCGGCCACGGTGAACCGCTTGAACAGCGGCTTCTCCTGGCCGAGGAAGGCGAACCTCGGCATCACGGCGGGGTCGTCGACGGGGATGCCGAAGATCCGCAACTCGCCGTTGGTCGGCTGCACCTGACGGGTCGCCAGCCCGAGGAGAGTGCTCTTTCCGGCGCCGTTCGGTCCGACCAGCCCGCAGATGCGTCCGGCCGGGATGCGGAAGGAGCAGTCGCGCAGCGCCCAGCCGCGGAAGTAGCGCTTGCCCAGTCCGCGGGCCTCCAGGGCCCAGCTGCCCGCAGTTCCGTTCGGAGTGCTCGTGTCTGCCACGCGCCTCGCCTCGATTCCATTAGTCAATTAATGGAATCATGGTGTTCTGAGGGAATGCCTGTCAAGCGCACGCCGCTGCGCGTGCGCACGGGGAAGGGGTTTCTCAGCCGCCGAGGGTGGAGGGGGCTCAGCCGCGCAGGTACGCCAGGACAGCCAGCACCCGGCGGTTGGTGTCGTCGGAGACGGAGAGGTCGAGCTTGGTGAGGATCGAGCCGAAGTGCTTGCTGACCGTGCCCTCGCCCACGGACAGGGCGGCGGCGACGGCCGCGTTGGACCGGCCCTCCGCCATCAGGGCCAGCACCTCCTGCTCGCGGGCCGTCAGCCGGGCCAGGGGGTCGCGGCGGTGCCGGATCAGCTGCCGTACGACCTCGGGGTCCACCACCGTGTCCCCGCGCGCGACCCGGTCCAGCGCGCCGACGAACTCCTCGACATGGCCGATGCGCTCCTTGAGCAGGTAGCCCACCCCCGTACCGTCGCAGGAGTCGAGCAGGTCCTCGGCGTAGGCGCGCTGGACGTACTGGCTGAGCACCAGGACCGGCAGCCCGGGCAGCCGTTCGCGCAGCTCGACCGCGGCCCGCAGGCCCTCGTCGGAGAAGCCCGGGGGCATCCGGACGTCGGTCACCACGATGTCCGGGCGGTGCTCCAGGACCGCCGCCGTCAGCTCGCCCGCAGTGCCCACCCCGGCGACGACGTGGTGGCCGAACCGCTCCAGGAGGCCGATGAGGCCCTCGCGCAGAAGCACGCTGTCCTCGGCCAGTACGACGCGCAGCATCAGGTCCTCGATCGGGCGGGCGGGCAGGGGACCTCCAGCCGGAACACCGTCGGCCCTCCGGGCGGACTGGACAGTAGCAGGGAGCCGCCGAGCACCGAGAGACGGTCGGCCACCCCTTGAAGGCCTGTACCGACGCGGGCCCCGCCGACTGTGCCTGTACCGCTACCGGTCCTGCCGTCCGCCGCCCCGGCCTCCCCGCCGTCCGCCGCCAGCCGCGCGCCCCCCTGCCCGTCGTCCTCGACCTCCACCACCAGCCGCCCCGAGACGACGCCGCCCCGCACGCTCGCCCGGGTCGCACCACTGTGCTTCGCTACGTTCGCCAAGGCCTCGCTGACCGCGAAGTAGACCCCGCTCTCGACCGCTTCGAGCAGCCGCCCCGGCACGTCGAGCCGGACGTCCACGGGTATGGGGGAGCGGTCCGCGATGTCCTCGACCGCCGCCGGGAGCCCCCGGTCGGTGAGGACCTGGGGGTGGATGCCCCGGATCAGCTCCCGTATCTCCACCAGCGCGACATCCGCCTCCCCCTGCGCTTTGGCCAGCAGCCCGCCCAATGGCTCGGCGGGGCCCTCCAGCCGGGCCAGGCCCAGCGTCATGGAGAGCGCGACCAACCGCTGCTGCGCCCCGTCGTGCAGGTCCCGCTCGATCCGCCGCCGCTCCGCCTCGAACGCGTCCACCAGCCGCATCCGGGACCGGTCCAGCTCCTGGAGACGGGAGTCGGCCCCGGACTCCGGTACGGAGAGGAGCTGCCGGGTCAGCACGGCGCGCCCCGCGGCCAGCGCGCCCAGCGGGTACGCCAGCACCGGCAGCAGCAGCACCCCGGCCGCCAGCACGGCGAACGCCTCCGGGTAGGAGTCGGCGATCCAGAGCTTGAGGACCTTCGCCTCCCCGTCGCCGCCCGCCGCCATCACGGCCGGCGTCGCCATCAGTCCGCCGCAGACCAGGAGCATCGCCCCGACGGCCAGGGCCTCCAGCGGCCACAGGACCGTCGCGAAGAGGAGCGCGTACCCCAACTCCCGCCAGGTGGAACGCTCCTGGAGACGGGTGCGCAGCCAGGCGGTGAGCCCCGTGCCCGGCGGTTCGCGGTGCGGGTCCGTGAGCGGGGTGCTGTCGACCAGCCGCAGCCTGCGCCGCTCCAGCGAGGCCAGCGGTATACCGGAGAGGACCAGGACGAGCAGCAGCGGCAGCCCGACCAGGACCACCGCGAGCGCGCTGCCCGCGACGGCCAGCAGCACCAGCGTGAGCAGCGTGGCGGCACCGAGCGGCACACTGGTCAGCAGATACAGCGCGGCGCGCCACGGGCGGGCGCTGATCACGTAGTCACGCCGCCGGAGCGGTTGCCAGAGGCCGGATGAGTGCATGCCCGATGGGTGCGTGCCCGATGGGTGCATGCCGGATGAGTACATGCCGGAAACGCTACGAGACGCCACCGCCCGCCGACCATCCCCTCCACCCCCCTTCTGACCTGCCGGTATCCGTAGGCCGGGGGTGGAGGTAGCTCCACCATCAAGACTCCAGCCCGCTGCGATGTGCCGTGCGCCCGGCCCGAGTTGACTGGACGGCATGAACGAATCAGCCGTCCGGCTCCGCTCCGTCACCCGCTCCTACGGCCGCGCAGGCGGCGAGGTGAAAGCCCTCGACCAGGTCGATCTGGACATTCCCCGGTCCACCTTCACCGCCGTCATGGGGCCCTCCGGCTCCGGTAAGTCGACCCTCCTCCACTGCACGGCGGGGCTCGACCGGCCCACCGCCGGCCAGGTGTTCCTGGGCGACACCGAGCTGACCGGGCTGAGCGAGAAGCGGCTGACCCGGCTGCGCAGGGGGCGGATCGGCTTCGTCTTCCAGGCCTTCAACCTGCTGCCCTCCCTGACCGCCGCACAGAACGTGGCCCTGCCGCTGCGACTGGCGGGCCGCAGACCGGACCGGGCCCAGGTGCTGGAGGCGCTGGAGCAGGTGGGGCTGCGGGAGAGGGCCCGGCACCGGCCCGGCGAACTCTCCGGCGGCCAGCAGCAACGGGTGGCCCTGGCCCGCGCCCTGGTGACCCGGCCCGAGGTGCTCTTCGGCGACGAGCCGACCGGCGCCCTGGACTCCACGACCGGGCGCGGGGTGCTCGGGCTGCTCCGCTCGATGGTGGACGACGGCCGGACCGTGATCATGGTGACGCACGACCCGGTCGCCGCTTCCTTCGCCGACCGGGTGCTGGTCCTGGCGGACGGCCGGATCGTCGACGAGCTGTACGCGCCGTCGGCGGAGCAGGTGGCCGCCCGGATGGCGCGCGCCGACCGGACCGTACAGGCATCGCCCGCTCCGGCGCGTGCGGAGGCTGCGGCGGGTACGGAGGCTCCGCTGCGTGCGGAGGTGGCCCCGTGCTGATGCTCGCCCTGCACGGCGTACGGACCCGGTGGGTCACCTTCGTCGGCTCCTTCGTGGCCCTCGCCCTGGGCGTCGGCCTGATCGCCGCCACCGGACTGGCCCTCGCGGCCACCTTCAGCGCCCCGGACAAGGGCCCCGAACGGTTCGCCGCCGCCCCCGTCGTGGTCCGGGCCGACGACCAGCTGCGCGTCCGCACGGCGAACGGTGTCCGCACCCGGCCGCTCGCCCGGACCGCCCCGGTGCCGCCCGCGCTCGTCACCGAACTGGCCGCCCTCGGCAGGACGGTGGAGGACCGGACCTTCCCGGTGGACCTGGCCGCCACCGGCCGGGACGGCGATCCGAGGGCTCAGGGCAGTGATCTGCGGACTCAGGGCAGCGCGTCGAGGGCTCAGAGCAGCGGGCCGAGAGCCCAGGGCAGCGATCCGAGAGCCCAGGGCATCGAGCCGAGGACCGGCCACCCGTGGTCGGTCGCCGCGGCCGCCCCGTACCGGCTGACGAGCGGTCGCTCCCCGGCCGCCCCGGGCGAGGCCGTCGTCACCGCGGGGCCGGGCAGCCACCTCCGTACCGGCGACCGGGTCCGGGCCACCACGCCCGCGGGCGCCACCACCCTGACCGTGGTCGGCACCGTGGCGGACCGGGGCTTCGAGAGCGCCGTGTTCCTCGGCGACGAGGAGGCGGCCAGGATCTCCCCGGCCGTCGACGCCCTGGTGGTGCACGCCGACGCCACCGCCGTACGGGACGTGGTGGTCCGTGCGGGCGGCGGCATGGACGTCCTCACCGGCGACGGGAGACGCCGCGCCGACCCGGGCCCGGACCGCGACGCGGAGGCCCTCGTCTCGGTCAACGCCCTGCTGGGGACCGCGGCGGGCATCACGCTGTTCGTCTCGGTCTCCGTGGTGGCCTCGACGTTCGCGTTCGCCGTCGCCCAGCGCAGGCGCGAGTTCGGGCTGCTGCGCACGGCGGGCGCCACGCCCGGCCAGATCCGGCGGACCGTCGTCGCCGAAGCGGCGGTCGTCGGCGTTCTCGCCTCGGCCGCGGGGTGGTGGCTGGGGGCCACCGGGGCTCCCATGCTGGCCGCCCGGCTGGTCGAAGCGGGCCTGGCACCGGCGTGGTTCGCGATCGGAGAGCAGACCTGGCCGCTGCACACCGCGTTCTGGACCGGGGTGGGCGTCGCGACGGCCGGGGCGCTCGCCGCCTCCTTCCGGGCCGGGCGGACCGCCCCGACGGAGGTGCTGCGCGAGGCGGCCGTCGACAGCCGGACCATGCCGGTGAGCCGCTGGATCCTGGCCGCCCTCGTGCTGCTGACCGGCGCGGGGCTGCTGGTCACGGCGTTGGCCCTCGACCCCGGCGACGTCCTGGGGCGCAAGGCCTACATCACCCGGCCGCTGCTGCTCATCGTCGGTGTCGCCCTCCTCGCGCCGGTGCTCGCCGGGCCGTTGGTCCGGGCGCTGACCTGGCTGCCCGCCCGGCTGCCCGGCGCCACCGGCGTACTCGCCCGGGAGAACGCCTCCGCCGGGGTGCGCCGGACCGCCGCCGTCGCCGCCCCCGTCGTCATCACCGTCGCCCTCACCGTCTCGCTGCTGGGCACGGTGGCCACCCTCGCCGAGGCGAAGGCCACCGAGGTGCGCACCGCCACGACCGCCGACCTTGTGGTCGTCCCGGGAGCCGAGGGCCGCACGCTCCCGCCGTCCTTCGTCGAGCGGGTCCGGGCCGTCGAGGGCGCGGTGGCCAGCGTCTCGCGGTCCACCGCCGTCACCGTGCTCGAAGAGGGCACCGCTCTGGTCACCTCCGAGGCCCGCGCGGTGGACCCCGCCCGCCTCACCGCCGTCTCCGCGCCGCCCGTGGTGGCCGGACGCCTCACCGACCTCGACGACGACAGCATCGTCGTCAACGAGGAGTGGCTGACCACCACGGTCGGCGAACGGGTCACCGTCTGGCTCGGCGACG
Source organism: Streptomyces cyaneofuscatus (assembly GCF_033109485.1). NCBI lineage: Bacteria > Bacillati > Actinomycetota > Actinomycetes > Kitasatosporales > Streptomycetaceae > Streptomyces > Streptomyces cyaneofuscatus. The sequence continues at coordinate 4,541,006 of NZ_CP137002.1, forward strand.
GCCGCCAGGTCTCCCTGCGCATCGCCGCCGTCCTCGCCACCGGCACCGGCAGCAACGGCGTCTACGTCACCGCCCGCAACGCCGGAGGGGCCGGGGCCGACCGTGTCGACGTGGCGGTCGCGGAGGCCGCCGACCCCGGCGCGGTCGCCGCCGCGCTGCGTACGGCCGCCGAGGCGGAGGGCACCGGCATACGGGTGCTGACCGGGGCGGAGTGGGCCGCGGCTGCCGCCCCCGGGATGAGCGACAGCACCCGCGCCGGACTGTGGCTCATCCTCTCCATGGCCCTCCTCTGTACGGGGATCGCCCTGGCCAACACGCTGGTGACGGCCACCACCGACCGGGTCCGCGACCTCGCGGTGCTCCGCCTCACCGGGGCCTCCGTCCCTCAGGTGCTGCGGCTCGTCGCGGTGGAGGCCGTGGCCGTGGTGACCGTCGGGGCGGTGATCGGCGCGGGGGTCGCCGCAGTGAACCTGGCGGGGGTGTGGAGCGCGCTGGCGCTGCTGGGCGACCGGTCGGGGGTCGTCGTGCCGTGGGGGACGACCGGAGCCGTCATCGCGGCCGCGGCCGTCGTGGCAGCCGTGTCCGCCGTGGTGCCCGCCGCGTTCGCACTGCGCACCCGGCCGGTCGAACTGGCGGGTATGCGCGAGTAGTTCCCCGTACGGGAACCGGCCCCTCCTACGGCGAAGGCGCGCGGCCCAACAGGGTCTACCGCGAAGGCGCGCAGCCCAGCACCATCTTCACCGCCGCGTCCAGGCAGCCGCGTTCGGGTGCCGTCAGGAACGGGTTCTCCCGCTGGCGGGCCCGGGCGCGGGCCAGGTCGGCGGCGTCGGTGCCGCCCTCGCCGGCCAGCTCCGCCAGCAGGGAAGTCAGCAGCGTACGGGCCCCGGCCTCCGGCGCCGGGAACTCCGGGTCGAGCGCCACCCGGGCCAGGGTCAGCGCCGACATCGCCCGGTCGAGGCCGGGCGGGCCCTCCGTGGCGGTGGACCAGTCGATCACCACAGGGCCCCGGTCCGTCATCATCACGTTCTCCGGGTGCAGGTCGAGGTGGAGGATGCAGTCCTGCGGATCGGCCGAGACGCGGGGCGGGATCGCGTGCAGTTCGCGCAGCAGCCGGGCCAGCAGCACGCCCCCCTCGGCGGCGCTCAGAGTCCCCGCCAGCAGGGCCTCGGACATGGTCGGGCCGGTCAGCCGCTGGAGCACCAGATCCGTGGGGCGGGCCGCGTCGGCGGGCGGGCCGATGCGCGGCACCGGGTACCCGAAGGCGCGGACGTACGACATCACGGCCAGCTCCTCCGTGGTGTCGGAGCGGTCGCGGTAGCGGCGAAGGACCCAGGAGCCGTCGAGTTCGTACACGTCGGCGGTGCGTCCCGAGCCCAGAAGTTGCCCTGTGTGCATGGGGCCGAACCTACCCGGGCGTACCGGTGAAGGGGAGACGCCGGGCGGCTTCGGGAGCCTTCGGGCGAGCAAGGAGGCGCCTTTGTTCCCGCGGCCCCCATAACGCGGGAGGAGGGGGTGAACGGGATCTCCTGTGCCCGGTCCGCGCGCGGCTACGGTGTCGGCAATTCCTTGGTCCGGACCAACCCCCCACCGGGCCGGGACACCCCCTGAAGCAAGGAGAGTTACGTGGAGAACACCAAGCTCCGCAGACGCGTGCTCGCCACCGCAACCGCCACGGTGGCCGTGGGCGCGCTCGCCCTCGCGGGACTGACCGGAGTGGCGTCCGCAGGCCCGCCGGGAACCACCGCCCCGGCCGTCTCCGCCGACAGCCTCTCGCCCGGCCTGCTGGCCGCCCTGGAACGCGACCTCGGGCTCGACGCGGACGCCGCCAGAACCCGGATAGCGGGCGAGTACCGCGCTGCCGCCATCGCCGCCGGCCTGGAGAAGTCCCTTGGCACGAGCTTCGCCGGGGCCCGGGTCAGCGGGGACAAGGCGGACCTCACCGTCTCCACGACCGACGCGTCCGAGGCCGCCCTCATCACGAAGGCGGGCGCCAGGGCCGAGGTCGTCGGCCACAGCCTGGACCGCCTCGAAGCGGTCAAGGACGCCCTCGACAAGGCGGCGCTGAGCAAGGCCCCGAAGAACGTGCCCGTCTGGTACGTCGACGTCGCGGCCAACCGGGTCGTCGTGAACGCCGCGAGCACCTCGGCCGGCGAGGCGTTCGTCAAGGCCGCCGGGGTCGGCGACCAGCTCGTCACCGTCGCCCGCTCCACCGAACAGCCCCGCGCCCTCGCGGACATCCGCGGCGGCGACGCGTACTACATGGGCGGCGGCGGCCGCTGTTCCGTCGGCTTCTCCGTGACGCGCGGCGGTACCCAGAACGGCTTCGTCACCGCCGGCCACTGCGGCCGGGTGGGCACCACCACCAACGGCGTCAACCAGCAGGCCCAGGGCAGCTTCCAGGGCTCGACCTTCCCCGGCCGTGACTACGCCTGGGTCGCCACCAACGCCAACTGGGTGCCGAAGCCCCTGGTCAACGGCTACGGCCGCGGCGATGTGACCGTCACCGGCTCCACCCCGTCCGTCGTCGGCGCCTCGGTCTGCCGCTCCGGCTCCACCACCGGCTGGCACTGCGGCACGATCCAGCAGCTCAACACCAGCGTCACCTACCCGGAGGGCACCATCTCCGGCGTGACCCGCACCAGCGTCTGCGCCGAACCGGGTGACTCCGGCGGCGCGTACATCTCCGGCAGCCAGGCGCAGGGTGTCACCTCCGGCGGCTCCGGCAACTGCTCCTCCGGCGGTACGACGTACTTCCAGCCGCTGCTCCCGGCCCTGCAGGCGTACGGGCTGACGCTCGTCACCAGCGGCTCCACCCCGCCGACCACCCCGCCCACCACCCCGCCGCCCACCGACCAGCCGGGCGGCACCTGGGCGGCGGGCACGACCTACGCCGTCGGCGCCACCGTGACGTACGGCGGAGCGACCTACCGCTGCCTCCAGGGACACACGGCCCAGGCCGGCTGGACCCCGGCGGCCGTCCCGGCCCTCTGGCAGCGCATCTGACCGCCGTTCCGGCGGCCTTCACCCCACCTGCCCGGCGTCACCGAACCTCCTGAACCTCTCCGCCTCCCCGCACCGAGGACTCCGAGGAATCTGTCATGACCCCACAAATGGACAACGCAACCCCCCACGAGCCGAACGCTTCCGACGAGGCGAACACCTCTGACGCGGCGTCGGCCGACCCGCGGCGCATCAGCCGCAAAGGTCTCCTGAAGGCCGCGATCGTCGCGAGCGCGGCTCCTCTGCTCGCCGGAGGAGGCGTCGCGCTCGCCCGGGACGCCGCATCGTCGGGCGGGGGCGCTCTCCTGGCCCCCACCCCGCAGTGCGACGACGGCGACGACACGACACCGCCGCAGATGGAGGGCCCGTACTTCAAGCCCAACTCCCCGCGGCGCACCAGTCTGGTGACGTCCGGCACCCCGGGCGTACCGCTCACCGTGAGCGGCTACGTCTTCGGCCGGGCCTGCCGGCCCATCTCCGGCGCCCTGCTCGACTTCTGGCAGGCCGACACCAACGGGTCGTACGACATGGCCCAGTACGCCTTCCGGGGGCACCAGTTCACCGGTGCCGACGGGGCGTTCAGCCTCACCACGATCGTGCCGGGCCTCTACCCGGGGCGCACCCGCCACATCCATGTGAAGGCGCAGGCACCCGGGGGCCGCATCCTCACCACGCAGCTCTACTTCCCGAACGAGCCGCGCAACAACACCGACGCCCTGTTCGACCCGGAGCTGCTGATGAACGTCCGCAGCGTCGGCAACGGTCGCCAGGGCACCTTCGACTTCGTGCTGGACGTCGCCCAGACGCCCGGCCCGAGCGATCCGCCGACCCAGCCGCCCACCGATCCGCCGGGTGGCACCTGGGCACCCGGAACCTCCTACCGCGCGGGAGACCGCGTCACCTACGGCGGGGTCGCCTACCGCTGCCGGCAGGCACACCAATCCATGACGGGCTGGGAGCCGCCGAACGTCCCCGCGCTGTGGGAACGCGGGTAGACGCGACAGCAGCGCAGGCGCACCACCGCCCCGCGCCCCGTTCACGCCGTCCGGCGCGTGAACGGGGCGCTTCCGCGTGCGGTCCCCGCCCCGGGGTCCGGCGGAATTCTCGTGGGGCCTGAAACATTTGCCGGGCACTGGCGCGTCGATCAGGTGAAGGGGCGGAACGGAGGACGTACGAAGATGGACGGGGGAAGGCATGAGGACATCGCGTGCCGAGGAGTTCAAGGAGTTCGCCGCCATGCGGGCGAGCCATCTGTATCGCTCGGCCTGCCTGCTGACCAGCGGTGACGTTCACCTCGCCGAGGACCTGGTGCAGGAGACGCTGGGCCGGATGTACGTCCACTGGGGCCGGGCCCGGCGGATCGACAACCCGGCGGGGGCGACCAGCCCGGAGTGGCTGAAGCTCCAGCAGAAGTAGGGAGCTCCCGGCGGGAGTGCAGTGTGCGGGGCCCGACGTGACCGCACCGCACACCGACGACGGTCCCGCTCACTTCGCGTCGGAGTACCGCTCGACGACCGCCGTGGTGAACGGGAACCGCACCGGGGTCTCCCCGAAGGCGATCCGTCCGGCCAGCTCGCCGGCCGCCCGGATCGCCTCGGTCACGGCGTCGGTCTCCTCGGCCGGGCAGTGCACGATCACCTCGTCGTGCTGGAAGAAGACCAGCTCGGCGCGGAGCCTCTGTTCGTGGAGGGTGCGGCGCAGCCCGGCCAGGAGGAGCAGGGCCCAGTCGGCGGCGCTGCCCTGGACCACGAAATTCCGGGTGAAGCGGCCTCTGGCCCGGGCCAGACCGCCGTCGGAGACGGCCTCGCCGCCCTCCTGCGGGATGCCCGCCTCCTCGTCCTGGCCGGCCAGTGCGACCGGCGGGCTGGTGCGGCCCAGCCAGGTCCGCACCGTCCGCCCCTCCTCGCCCGCCCGCGCCGCGTCGTCGACGTAGGCGACGGCGAGCGGGAAGCGGCGGCGCAGGGCGGCCAGGTTCTTCAGCCCGTCCCCGGAGGTCTGGCCGTAGACCGCGCCGAGCAGCGCCAGCTTGGCGTGCTCGCGGTCGCCGTGGAACGCCCGGTCGGACAGGGCCTTGTAGAGGTCGCCGTCATGACCGGCCACATCCATCAGGCCCCGGTCGCGGGAGATCGCGGCCAGCACCCGCGGCTCCATCTGGTCGGCGTCCGCGACGACCAGCCGCCAGCCCTCGTCGGCGACTACGGCCTGCCGGATGACCTTGGGGATCTGGAGGGCCCCGCCGCCGTTGGTGGTCCAGCGCCCGCTGACCGTGCCGCCCGGCTGGTATTCAGGGCGGAAACGGCCCTCGCGCACCCAGTCCTGGAGCCAGCTCCACCCGTGGGCCGTCCAGATCCGGTAGAGCTTCTTGTACGCGATCAGCGGCTCGACCGCCGGGTGGTCCAGCTCCGCCAGCTCCCACCGCCGGGTCGACTTCACGGAGATCCCGGCCTGCGAGAACGCCTTCACCACATCGGCGGGCAGGTCGGGGCGGACCCGTCTGCCGAAGGCCGCCGACACCTCGTCCGCCAGCTCGGCGAGCCGGCGGGGCTCGCCACCGCCCGCGTACCGCTCGCCCAGCAGCCCGTGCAGCACGTCCCGGTGCACATCGGCCCGCCAGGGCAGCCCCGCCCGGTGCATCTCGGCGGCGACGAGCATCCCCGCCGACTCCGAGGCGGTCAGCAGCCGCATCCGGTCCGGGTGCTCGGCCGTGTCGTGGCGGCGCACCTGGTCCGCGTAGACCCGCAGCAGCCCCTCGAAGGGGACCTCGGGGCCGGAGGGCGGCTCGAAGAGGGAGGACTGGGAGCCGGGTTCGGCGGACCGGGCGGGCGGGTCCGGCGGCACGGGCGCGTTCTCCAGCCGGGCCAGCGCGGCGGCCGCGGACCGGGGCTCACCGAGCCGCCCCGCGTGCCCGAGCAGCAGGAGCTCGGCGCACTCGATGTCGTAACACCGCTCGACCCGGACCCCGGCGGCGAGCAGCCGGGGGTAGAGCTCGGCGGTGGACCGCCACACCCAGCGGGCCACCTCGGGCCGGGAGCGTACGGCCGCGACGAGATCGGGCTCGGCCAGGACCGGCCCGGCGGGCGCGCCGTCCCCCGCGAGCGGCACGAGCAGCGCCCCGCCCCCGTCCGCAGCAGCCACCGCCCACCGTTCCCGTCCGGTCATGGTGCGAGTCTGGCACCCACCACTGACACCACCCCGGAACGCCGGCCCGCCCCGGAACGGCAACCCGCGCCGGAGCGGGTGCCCGCGCCGGAACGGCCGACCACCCCGGAACCGGCGCCCGTCGGCCACCCCGGCGCCCCGCCTACCCTGGTCGGATGGAAGCGGTGATCGACCAGGCATGCGCGGCGGCGCTGTACGCGGAGGGCGACGCGGCCCTGGACACCGGGGCCTCCCTGCTCGCCGCCGCCCCCGACGCGGACGATGACCTGCACCGGCGCGGCGAGGAGTTCGTGACCCGGGCCTGGGGGAGGGGCTGGCACCCCGCCGACCTGGTCCGGTTCGTCCGGCTGGAGCTCGACGAGCGGCGGGCGGTGCTGGCGGCCACGCTGATCGCCGCCGAGACCGCCCGGTACGGGGAGCTGCCGCCCCGCTGGCGCGCCCAGCTCGCCGAACTGCCCGGACCCGTACCCGTACCGCGCAACAAGCCCGACCGGTTCAGCTACGCCTCCGACCTCCTGGAGCTGTACCGGCTGCTGCTCCGGCTCCCCGCGATCGAGCCCGTCGGCCCGGCGCCCGGCACCGCCGCCGACCACCTCCACCGGCCGCCCGCCCCCGACGAGCCCCGCATGCTCACCCGGATCCGGGCCCTGCTGGCCAAGGCGGAGGCGACGGGCTTCCCGGAGGAGGCCGAGGCGCTGACGGCCAAGGCGCAGGAGCTGATGGCCCGGCACAGCATCGACGAGGCCCTCATCGCCGCCCGCAGCCACAGCGCCGAGACCCCCGGCGCCTGCCGGATCGGGGTGGAGCCGCCGTACGAGAGCGCGAAGGCGATCCTGCTCGACGCCGTCGCCTCCGCCAACCGCTGCCAGGCCGTGTGGAACGGCGACCTCGGCTTCAGCACGGTCGTCGGCTTCGAGCCGGACCTGGAGGCCGTCGAGCTGCTCTTCACCTCCCTCCTCGTCCAGGGCACGGCCGCGATGACCCGGGCGGAGGCCGGGCAGCGGGCCTCCGGCCGTAAGCGGACCAAGACATTCCGGCAGTCGTTCCTGATGGCGTACGCGCAGCGCCTCGGCTCCCGGCTCGCCGACACCACCGAACGGGCCACGGCGGCTGCTGATACGGAGACGGGCGGGGGCACGTCTGAAGGCCCCGCCGACCTGCTCCCCGTCCTCGCCGCCCGGGACGTCGCCGTCACCGAGACCGCCGAGCGGATGTTCCCCCGGACCACCACCACCCGCGTCCGCGGGGCCACCGACCTCGACGGCTGGAACCACGGCACCGAGGCCGCCGACCGGGCCCGCGTAGGAGGCTCCCGCAGCGATCGCACGTCCCCTGGACGCGACGGCGAAATCATGGCGTAAGTCCGACTTGCCCACGATCCGGGCTAGGCTCGGCCCATGAGCTGGCTCCGGGCGCTGAAGGAGACCGCCCGCTCGGGGCTGGAGATCGAGCGGCAGAGACTCGAACCGCTCATCGCCTTCCGCGGGGCGGCCGGGCTGGCCCTCGTGGTCGGGACGAGCCTGGTGCTCTTCGGGCCCGAGATCGCGGCGAGTTCGGCGTTCGGCGCCTTCCAGGCGGCCATCGCCACCTTCCAGCGCAGCTGGCGCCCGCGCCCCGTGCTGGCCCTCGTCTCCGGTGCCAGCCTCGCCGTGTCCACGTTCCTCGGCTATGTCACCGCCTCACATCCCGTGCTCTTCCTCTGCCTGCTCGGCGCCTGGACGTTCCTCGCCGGTCTGGCCTGGGCGGCGGGCCCGACGGGCGGGATCATCGCCTCGTCCAACGTCGCGATCATGCTGGTGACGATCACCCTGCCGACCTCCGTCGTGGACGCCGCAGCCCACGCCGGGATGATCCTGGTCGGCGGGGTGGTGCAGGCGGCGCTGATCGTCCTGTTCCCGGTACGGAGATGGGGCGCCCAGCGCGACGCGCTCGCCGACGCGCTGGCCGCCGAGGCCGACTACGCCCGCCGCCTGCGCCACGACCCGGTCGCCCCCTTCGACCCGCTGCCCCTGATGACCGCCCGCAGCGCCGCCGCCGTCACCCCGCGCCAGGCCCGCCGCCGCCCCGCCGAGCTCCACGGCGCCCGGGGCATCGCGGAACGGCTGCGCCCCGTCCTCGCCTCGCTGGCCGACCCGGCGATGGGCGTGCCCGGCGACGGCCTGGAGCGGGCCTGGGTGAACGAGCTGCTCGGCGCCGCCGGGTCGGTGCTCGACGCCGCCGCGCGGGCCGTGCGGTACGGGGAGCCCGTCCACCTCTCCGCCACCGACCTGGGCGTCCTGAAGACCCCCGACAACGACGTGATCCTCGTCGGCCCCGCCCTCCGCGCCGCCGACCGCCTCGCCGCCCTGCTGGACGACGTCCTGGAGATCGCGGAGGGTACGGGCACCGACAGCGGGGTCCCCGAACACCTCGCCCCCGACACCCGCCACCGCCCCACCCTGCTGCGGCTGGTCCCGGTCGTCCTGAAGGCGGTGCGCCGGGAGCTGCACCCGGGCTCGCCGATCCTGCGCCACGCGATCCGGGTCGCCGTGGTCGCCGTGGTGGGCTACTTCGTCGGCGCCGCCCTCCCGCTCGGGCACGGCTACTGGGCGCCGATGACCGCCGTCATGGTGATGCGCCCGGAGTTCTCGCAGACGTACGGCCGCTCCGTGGCCCGCTTCGGCGGCACCCTGATCGGCGTCGGGCTCGCCACCGCCATCGTGCAGACCGCGAGCCCCGACGCCCGGCTCTCCGCGCTCCTGGCGGTGGTCTGCGCCGGGCTGATGTACCTGCTGATGCGGACCGGGTACGCGGTCAGCCAGGTCTGCGTCTCCGCCTATGTGGTCTTCCTGCTCGGCATGGCCGGCGACGACTGGTCCCAGACCGTCACCGAACGCATCGTGCTCACGCTGGTCGGCGGTCTCCTCGCGATGGTCGCCTACGCGCTCTACCCGGCCTGGGAGACGCCGCGGCTGCGCAACCGGCTGGCGGAGTGGCTGGTGGCGGACGGGCGGTACGCGGCGACGGTGGTCGACCGGTACGCGGATCCGGCCCACCGCGACCTGGAGGAGGTACGGGACGCCCTGATCGCGACCCGCGAGGCCAGGGTCGCCTGGCAGGAGGCGCTGGCGACCGCCCAGCACGAACCCGTACGCCACCGGGGCATCTCCCGCGCCGCCGCCACCGACGCCCAGCACGCCCTGGCCCAGCTCGGCCGGTCCGCGATGGTGCTGGAGGCCCACCTTCCGGCCCGCTCGGCCGACCCGGTGCCGGGCGCCGCCCAGCTGGCGGAGGCGTTGCGCAGGGCCACCGAGAAGGGAGCGAAGGCGGTACGGGAGCGGCGGCTGCCGGACTGGCAGCCGGTGGTGGACGCGGTGGCCCACTGGGATGTGCCGACGCCGACGGAGGACGGGACGACCCCGGTCGGCGACCCGGTGGTGCGCCGGGGCGCCGCGCTGCTTCTGGACGCGCTGGAGGAGTTCACCCGGGCCCTGGACGAGCGCGGCGGCTCGACCCGGGTGAGCAGCACCCTCGCGGAGAGTTGAGCGAGAAGCCGAGAAGCCGAGAAGCCGAGAAACAGAGAGGCCGGGGCCTCAGGACGCCGACGGCACCTCGGGCATCGACGCCGACGGCACCTCGGGCATCTACGGCAGCGACGGCAGGTCCGACGGCAGACCCGAAGGCAGGTCCGACGGAAGGTCCGAGGGCAGCGACGGCAGATCCGTCGGCAGCTTGCCCGGGGCGGCCTTCGTCAGGGTGTCCTTCACCCCGCCGTCCCAGGAGAGGACCAGCTGTTTGCCGTCGTTGGACTCGATCGCGCCCATGGTGCGGTCATCGGCTTCGCCGGTGCACTTCAGCGCGAGCATCACCTCGCCCATGTCCTTCACATCGCCCTGGCAGACGGCCTGGTCGGCGACGAGGGCGACCTTGCCCGCGGTGATGGAGACGGTGACGTTCTTGCCGCCGGTCAGCCCCACCCAGGTGCCCTCCAGCGCCGCGGCGTCCGTACCGGCGCCGCCGCCCGACCCCTGGCCGTCGCCGGGCGTCGCGCTCGAACCGGCATCGGGGCCGGAACCCTTGCCCGCGTCGTCGTCGCTGCCGCATGCGGTCAGCGCCCATGAGGCGGCCAGAGCGGCGACCACGACACCTCCGGTGCGTACGAACCTGGTCACGTGGAGTTCCCCCTTGCTGATTTCCGGTCGAAAGACCGCGCCACGTTACCAAGGTTCTTCCGGCCAACTCCGTTAAGTGGGAGCCAAATAGGCGTGCCGTTCGTCTCTCCTCCGGGGTCTCCTTCAGGATCTCTCCAAGGTCTTCTCCGGGAAGGGAAAACCTGTAATCGCAGCAACACCCCGCGTGCACGTGCATCTGCTCATGCATCGGCATATGAACAGAGCTATGATCCGATCTAGTTGACACTTGCACTTTGCAACTCGGGGAGCGTCCTGTGCACCACGTGTACAACGGCATGGCGGCCACAGAGCTTCGCGGAGTCGTCTGGCAGAAGAGCAGACACAGCAACTCCCAGGGATCCTGCGTGGAGTTCGCGAAACTGCCCGGAGGTGATGTGGCGATGCGGAACTCGCGCCACCCCGACGGGCCCGCGCTCGTCTATACACCGGCCGAGATCGAGGCGCTGCTGCTCGGCGTCAAGGACGGCGAGTTCGACCACCTGGCCATCTGAGGCCTACGACCGAAGCGCACCGGACGACCGAAGGCCGGCAGACGGCCGGAGGCTGAAACCGGCGGCCGGGCGGCCCTGGGTGACGCGGTGCGGATCCAGCGGCGCGAATCCGGTGGATCTATTCGTTCTTCGCGCAGTCCGAGAGCCGGAACAGCGCCCAGACCACCTTGCCGTACACGGGTACTGACGGCAGCTCACCGGCAGGCGCGGGCGACGGGTGCCACCCCCAGCTGTCGCTGACGCACTCCACCAGGAACAGACCGCGCCCCGACTCCGCGGAATCCGCCGCCTCGCCCGCCACCGGGCTCTCCCGGCTGGGATCGCGCACCGCGCAGACCAGCCGCGAGCTCCACCGCATCAGATGCAGCCGCACCGGCGGGTCCTGGAACTCCCGGGGCGGGTCGCTCGGCAGCGCGTGGCGCAGGGCGTTGGTGACGAGCTCGGACACCACCAGGGCGACATCGTCGAAACGGTCGCTCAGCTCCCACCGCTCCAGGGTGGACCTGGTGAACTGCCGTGCTCCGCCGACCGCTTCGTAACGTGCGGGCAGAGCGCAGGAGGCCGAGCCGGCGACCCCTGAGGGGTCGGTCGGGGGAAGCCCCTGCCGTAACGGCTCGAGCATCGTCGATCCATTCGTCCCCATACGAGGCACTCCCGGGATTCGCGGCTGTAGCGGCACTGCCTGTCAGCGGTACTGCGGGGGGTACAGCGGCACAACACGAGCACGCAGGTGCGCAGGGGTCATGCTTCCCAATGCGCACAGCAGATGCAAGGGCAGATGCACGTGCACGCGCCGGACCTGCCCGGTACCGTGGTGATTCCGGGGCATTTCTTCCGTCGGGCAGTTTCGGAGCTTTCCGGACGTCTTCCCATTTCCGTAACCGAATGAGTACGGGCTGAAGCGTTTTGGTGGCAGAATCCGTGGCTTCGGGGTCGAGGGGTTCTGGGGGCGCCCCGAGTGCCCGGTAGGCGATGGGGAGGGTCGGACCAGTGTCGGCAGGCGAGTCGAGTGGATCGGTGGTGCGACGCATCCTGCTGGGCTCTCAGCTCAGAAGGCTGCGGGAGTCGCGCGGTATCACCCGTGAGGCGGCCGGCTACTCCATCCGGGCCTCCGAATCGAAGATCAGCCGCATGGAGTTGGGACGGGTGAGCTTCAAGGCCAGGGACGTCGAGGATCTGCTCACGCTCTACGGTGTCGCGGATGTCGCGGAGCGCGAAGCGCTCCTCGGTCTGGCGCGCGAGGCCAATGTGGCGGGCTGGTGGCACAGTTACGGCAATGCGCTGCCCGGCTGGTTCCAGACCTATGTGGGCCTGGAGGGAGCGGCCTCCCTCATCCGTATCTATGAAGTCCAGTTCGTGCACGGCCTGTTGCAGACCGAGGCCTATGCCCACGCCGTCGTCGCCCGCGGAATGCGCGGCGCCCCGGCCGCCGACATCGAGCGCCGTGTCGCCCTGCGCCTGGAGCGCCAGAAGGTGCTCGTCTCCGAACGGGCCCCGGTCTTCCACGCCGTCCTGGACGAAGCCGCGCTCCGCCGCCCGTACGGTGAACGCGACGTGATGCGTGCCCAATTGCGCCACCTGATCGACATGTCGGAGCAGCCGAACATCACCCTCCAGGTGATGCCCTTCAGTTACGGAGGGCATGCGGGTGAGAGCGGTTCGTTCACGATGCTGCGATTCCCGGAATCCGATCTGTCGGACATTGTCTATTTGGAGCAGCTGACAAGTGCGCTCTATCTGGACAAGGCCGAGGAAGTCGCGCAGTACGAAAAGGCCATGGGGTGCCTGCGGAAGGACAGTCCCGGTCCCGAGGAGAGCCGTGATCTCCTGCGAGGACTCCTCCAACTGACGTGATTTGTCGTTACGATGACGTCACATCAGGAGTCTGCGAACGCCTGCAGTAAGGGATTGCATGTCCTTCTTCCATGAACTGGCCCACCAGTACATCGATGGCGAGTGGCGCACGGGCAGCGGCTCATGGGACATCATCGATTTCAATCCCTACAACGGTGAGAAACTCGCCGCCGTCACCGTGGCGACCGCGCTGGAGGTCGACCAGGCCTACCGGGCGGCCGAGCGGGCGCAGCAGGAGTGGGCCGCCACCAACCCGTACGAGCGGCGGGTCGTCCTGGAGCGCGCCCTGCGCATCACCGGGGAGCGCGCCGACGAGATCGCCGAGGCGATCATCGACGAACTGGGCGGCACCCGGCTGCGCGCCGCGTACGAGGTGCGCGGCGCGAGCGAGGTCCTGCGCGAGGCGGTCCGCCAGTCGCTGCGGCCCACCGGCCGTCTGCTGCCCGCGGTCTCCGACGGCCGGGAGAACCGCCTGTACCGGCTCCCCGTCGGCGTCATAGGCGTGATCAGCGCCTTCAACTTCCCTTTCCTGGTGGGGATGAAGTCGATCGCACCCGCCCTGGCGCTCGGCAACGCGGTCGTCGTGAAGCCCCACCAGAGCGCCCCCGTCGTCGGCGGCGGACTGATCGCGAAGATATTCGAGGACGCCGGGCTGCCGGCCGGGCTGCTCAACGTCCTGATCACCGACAGCGCCGAGATCGGCGACGCGTTCATCGAGCACCCCGTGCCCAAGGTGATCTCGTTCAGCGGCTCCGACCGGGTCGGCCGCCACATAGCCGGTACCGCCGCCGGGCACCTCAAGCGGACCATCCTCGAACTCAGCGGCAACAGCGCCTTGGTGGTGCTGGAGGACGCCGACATCGACTACGCGGTCCGGGCGGCGGTCTTCAGCCGCTTCCTCTACCAGGGCCAGGTCAGCATGGCGGCCAACCGCATCCTGGTGGACCGTTCGGTGGCCGCCGAGTTCACCGAGCGCTTCACCGCCGAGGTGGCCGCGCTGAAGTCCGGCGACCCGAGGGAACCGGAGACCCGGATCGGCCCGGTCTTCAACGCCTTCCAGGCCGACGCGCTGACCGCACTGGTCGACCGCGCGGTCGCGGACGGGGCGACGGCGCTCGTACGGGGCCGGACCCGCGGCAACGTCGTGGAGCCGACCGTCCTGACCGACCTCCCCGACGGCTCCCCGCTGCTGACGCAGGAGATCCTCGGCCCGGTGGCCCTGCTGATGACGTTCGACGGCGAGGACGAGGCCGTGACGATCGTGAACGACAGCCCCTACGGGCTCAGCGGCGCCGTGCACACGGGCGACGTGGAGCGCGGGGTGCGGTTCGCGCAGCGGATCGTCAGCGGGATGTTCCACGTCAACGACTCCACCGTCCAGGACGACCCGCTGGTGGCGTTCGGCGGCGAGAAGACGTCCGGCGTGGGGCGGCTGAACGGCGAGGCGGTCGTGGAGGCGTTCACGACGCAGAAGTGGATGTCGATCCAGCACGGACGCTCGGTCTTCCCGTTCTGACGGCACGCCTCTTGACAGCGCGCCTCCTCACCGGGCCGCCTCACCGGGCCTCCTCACTGGGCCGCCTCACCGGGCCGGTGGCCCGCGGAACGTCGTACGGTAGGCGCTCGGCGAGACGCCCAGCGCCTCCTGGAAGTGGCGCCGCAGATTGGCCGCCGACCCGAGCCCGGTCCGCTCGGCCACCTGCTCTACGGCCAGGTCGGACTCCTCCAGCAACTCCCGGGCCAGCTCGACGCGTTGCTGGTTCAGCCAGGTCATCGGCGTGGTGCCGACCTCCTCACGGAAGCGCCGGTTGAAGTTCCGTACGCTCATGGCCTCCCGGGCCGCCAACTGCCCGAGTGTGATCGGGTCCTGGAGCCGCCGCAGGGCCCATGCGCGGGCGGCAGAGGTGCCGGACGCAGCAGGTGCGGGGACGGGCCGCCGGATGTACTGGACCTGCCCGCCCTCGCGATGAGGCGGTACGACGGTCCGCCGCGCCACATCGTTGGCGACGGCCGTCCCGTGGTCGCGCCGGATCATGTGCAGGCAGAGATCGATGCCGGCCGCGCACCCCGCCGAGGTCAGGACGCTGCCCCCGTCCGTGTAGAGCACGTCCGGATCCAGCTCGATCCGCGGGAACAGCCGGGCGAAGAGGTCCGTGTACCGCCAGTGCGTGGTCGCGGTGTGCCCGTCGAGCAGTCCGGCGGAGGCCAGGACGAAGGCTCCGGTGCAGATGGAGGCGGTCCGGGTGCCGGGCCGGATGAGGGCGAAGGCCTCGGCGAGGGGAGCCGTGAGCGCCGGGGTGTCCTGCGCATAGTCCTCGTACGACGACAGCACGACCACCGTGTCGGCCTCGGCCAGCGCCTCGGGCCCGTGCCGGACCGCCACCGTGAAGTCCCCGTCCGTGCCCACGTCCCCCGCCGCCAGGGAGCAGGTGGCGACCTCGTACAGCGGCTCCCCGTCCACCGCGCCACCCGCTCTGGCCTGGCCGAACAGCTGATGCACGATCCCCAGCTCGATGGGGAGCAGGACAGCGCGCGCGAGGACGGCGACGCGGTGCCGCCCGGGGTGGGTGAAGACCGTGGGCATGGCCATATTCTTGCGCACCTGGTCCATCTGGACACTCGCAGCGGCGGGCCACCGGTCGCCAGGCTGGCTCCATGGCCTTTTCGACCACGGAACAGAGCAAGGACGGGACCACAGACCACCCCACCGCACCGGCCCCCCGACTCCGCCTCCACCGACTCCGCCGACCCCGCTTCCACCGCGCCTGGCTGATCGCCGCCGTCGCGGGCGCGGCCATCGTCACCGCCGGGGCGTTCACGACCGTGCCCGGGCTGCTGGTGACGCCCCTGGGTGAGGAGTTCGCCTGGAACCGGGGCCAGGTCGCGCTGGCCGCCTCCGTCAACATGGTCCTGTTCGGCCTCACCGCCCCCTTCGCGGCCGCCCTGATGGACCGGGTGGGTGCCCGCCGGGTGGTCGGCGGCGCGCTGCTGCTGGTCTCGGCGGGCGCCGTGCTCACCGCCTTCATGACCCGCCCCTGGCAACTGGTCGCGTACTGGGGCGTGTTGATCGGCCTCGGTAGCGGCTGCCTGACCATGACGTTCGCGGCGGGCATCACCGCCCGCTGGTTCGACCGGCGCCGTGGTCTGGTGACCGGGGCGCTCAGCTCCTCCAGCCACCTGGGCCAGTTGCTCTTCCTGCCGCTGCTCGCGGGGTCTGTGGAGCGCCACGGCTGGCGGCCCCCGGTGGTGACCCTGGCGCTGGTGGCGCTCGCCGTCGCCGCCCTGGTGTTCCTGGCGCTGCGCGACCACCCGGCCGATATCGGAGTAAAGCCTTATGGGGCAAGGGATTTCACCCCCGCGCCGCCCCCGTCTCCCGGTGCTGCGACCCGTACGCTGAAGGTGCTGGCCGGCGCCCTGCGCACCCGCCCGTTCTGGCTGCTGGCCGGGATGTTCGTGCTCTGCGGAGCGTCCACCAACGGCATCATGTGGTCCAACTGGGCCCCGGCGGCGCACGATCACGGTATGCGGGTGACGGCGGCGGCCTCGCTGCTCTCCCTGATCGGCGTCTTCTCCGCCCTCGGCGCGCTCCTCTCCGGCTGGCTGACCGACCGCTTCGACCCGCGTCGTCTGCTGACCGTCTGCTTCGCGCTCCGGGCGCTCACCCTGCTGGCTCTGCCCGCGCTGTTCTCCTCCGCGGTGACGGCCCCGATGCTCCTCTTCGTGTTCGTCTACGGCCTGGTCGACGTGGCGACCGTGCCGCCGGTCATCGAACTCTGCCGCCGCGTGTACGGGACCGACGGCCCCATCGTCTTCGGCTGGGCCAACGCCGCCCACCAACTGGGTGCGGGGGCCTCGGCCTTCCTCGGCGCGACGGCACGGGACGTGTTCGGTACGTACGACGTGGTGTGGGCGGCGCTGAGCGCGGGGTGCCTGGTGGCGGCGCTGCTGGCCACGGCCGTACGGGCTACCCTAGTCAAAGTTGAATAGGAGCCCCGGGAGCGGTCGGCCCCCGGGGCGGGATGGATGGGTGCCATGTCCGCGATCCGGCTGCTGGTCCTCGGCGCTGTGCGCATGCACGGCCGCGCGCACGGCTATCAGGTCCGCAACGACCTGGAGTACTGGGGCGCCCACGAGTGGTCCAACGCCAAGCCCGGGTCGATCTACCACGCCCTGAAGCAGATGGCGAAGCAGGGGCTGCTCCTCGCCCATGAGACGGCCCCCTCCACCGCCGGCGGTCCGCCGCGTACCGAGTACGAGGTCACGGAGGAGGGGCTCGCGGAGTACCGCACCCTGTTGCGCGACGCCATCCGCTCCTACGACCAGAACCTCGACGTCCTCTCGGCGGCGATCGGGTTCATCGTCGACCTGCCCCGGGAGGAGGCGGTGGCGCTGCTCAAGGAGCGGGTGGAGGGGATGAAGGAGTGGCGGGCCTCGGTCACCGAGTACTACACGCCCGAGGAGGGCCCCGAGTCCCTCGGCCACATCGGCGAGATCATGAACCTGTGGGTGCACTCCGCCGACGCGGGCGCGGAGTGGACCCGGGGGCTGATCGAGCGCATCGAGCGTGGCGCGTACACCTTCGCGGGCGAGGGTGACCCGTTCGTCGGCGTACTCGCCGAGGGCGAGGAGAACCCGTACGCGACGGGCGTCCCCGACCCCGGGGACAACGACTAATCAAGTTTGACGAATGGCGGAACCGGGTTTACCTTCGAACTGCTAGTCAAGTTTGACTACAAGGCGGCAACCGAAGGATGGCGGGGAACGTGACCGAAGCGATCGTCCTGGACGGCGTGCACAAGAGGTACGGGGAGAAACGCGCCCTCGACGGGCTGGACCTCACGGTCGGAGCCGGCACCGTCCACGCGGTGCTCGGCCCCAACGGGGCGGGCAAGACCACCGCCGTACGGATCATGTCGACGCTGCTGCGCCCCGACGCGGGCCGGGTCATCGTGGCCGGGCTCGACGTCCGCGAGCGGGCCTCCGGCGTACGGCGGCGGATCGGGCTGCTCGGGCAGCACGCGGCGGTGGACGAGCAGCTCGGCGGCCGGCAGAACCTGGAGATGTTCGGGCGGCTGTACCACCTGGGCGCACGCCGGGCGGGCACCCGGGCCGACGAACTCCTGGAGCGGTTCGGCCTCGCGGACACCGGGCGCAAGGCGGTCAAGCAGTACAGCGGCGGGATGCGCAGGCGGCTCGACCTGGCCGCCTCGCTGATCACCGAACCGGCCGTGCTCTTCCTGGACGAGCCCACGACCGGCCTGGACCCGCGCGGCCGGGCCGAGGTCTGGGACGCCGTACGGTCCCTGGTCGGCGGCGGCACCACCGTCCTGCTGACCACGCAGTATCTGGAGGAGGCGGACCAGCTGGCCGACCGGATCTCCCTCATCGACGAGGGCAGGGTCGCCGCCGAAGGCACGTCCGACCAGCTCAAGGCGCTTGTCGGCGGCGACCGGATCGACGTCGTCCTGCGCGACGCGGCCCGCCTGGCGGAGGCGGCCGCGCTGCTGGGCTCCCCGGACGCCCTCCGCGACCCGGACCGCCGCCTCATCAGCGCCCCCGCCCCGGACCGGATGGCGGCCCTGACGAGTGCGGTCCGGGCGCTTCAGGAGGCGGGCATCGAGGCGGAGGACATCGCGGTGCGCCGCCCGACGCTGGACGAGGTGTTCCTGTCGCTGACGGGGCGGCCCGCCGGGGCCGCAGGGCCCGTGGGCGAACAGGCGGTACGCGAGACGGAGGCGGCGGCATGACCACGACCACACTCACGGAACACGGCACCGGCACCGGCACCGAAGACGGCACCGGCCCCTCCCGCCTCACCTGGGCCCTGACCGACTCCTGGACGATGACCCGCCGCGAACTCGCCCACTGGGCCCGGCAGCCCGTCGCGGTGGTCGTGGGCCTGGCCTTCCCGGTGATGCTGCTCCTGATGTTCACGTACCTGGTCGGCGGCGGCCGGGGCGTGGCGGGCGACCCCACCGAGTACCTGGTCCCCGGGATGCTCGCGCTGACCATGGCCTTCGGCCTGGAGAGCACGATGCTCGCGGTCACCCAGGACCTCGGCAAGGGCGTCATCGACCGGTTCCGCTCGCTGCCGATGGTCCCGGGCGCGGTCCTGGTCGGCCGCAGCGCCGCCGACATGCTCCAGTCCGTGGCGGCTCTCGCCGTGATGGCCGGGGTCGGCTACGCGGTCGGCTGGCGCTGGCACAACGGGGCGGCGGCCGCGCTCGGTGCGGTGGGGCTGCTGCTCCTGCTCCGGTTCGCGATGCTCTGGGTCGGCATCCACCTGGCCATGGTGGCGGGGCGGCCCGAGCTGGTGCAGGCGGTCCAGATCCTGGTCTGGCCGGTCGGCTTCCTCTCCAACGTGTTCGCCTCCCCGGCGTCGATGCCGGGCTGGCTGGGCACGGTGGTCGAGTGGAACCCGATGTCCGCCACCGCCACCGCCGTACGGGAGCTGTTCGGCAACCCGGGCGGCGCCACCGGCTCCTGGGCCGCCGAGCACGCCCAACTCCTCGCGATCCTCTGGCCGGTGGCGATCATCGCGGTGTTCTTCCCGCTGGCGGTGGGGAAGTTCGCGCGGCTGAGCCGCTAGAAGTCCCTAGTGGTGGAACGCCGTCGCGGCTCCCCGGTCGTGACTCAACGGATGCTTCTGTGCCCGCAGTTCGGGGAGCAGCAGCTTCAGGTCCTCGATCAGCAGCGCGGCGAGGTCGGAGGAGAAGCCGTTGCGGCACACCACCCGCAGCACCGACAGGTCCTGCCGGTTGGCGGGGAAGGTGTAGGCCGGGACCAGCCAGCCGTGCTCCCGCAGCCGGCGGGAGACGTCGAACACGTCGTACGCGTGGACGTCCGGGTTGGTCGTGAAGGCGAAGACCGGCAACTCGTCGCCCCGGGTGAGGAGTCGGAAGTCGCCCAGCTCCTCCACCTCCCGGGCCAGTCCGCAGGCCACGTCCCGGGAGGCCTGCTGGACCGCCCGGTAGCCGTCGTGCCCGAGGCGCAGGAACGTGTAGTACTGCGCGACCACCTGCGCCCCGGGCCGGGAGAAGTTCAGCGCGAAGGTCGGCATGTCGCCGCCCAGGTAGTTGACCCGGAAGACCAGCTCCTCCGGCAGGTCGTCCGCCGTACGCCACAGCGCCCACCCGACCCCGGGGTAGACCAGTCCGTACTTGTGGCCCGAGGTGTTGATCGAGGACACCCTCGGCAGCCGGAAGTCCCACACCAGGTCCGGGTCGAGGAAGGGCGCCACCATCGCGCCGGACGCGCCGTCGACATGGACGGGGATATCGAGGCCGGTGCGCTCCTGGAGGGCGTCCAGGGCCGCGCAGAGGTCGGCGATGGGCTCGTAGGACCCGTCAAAGGTGGAGCCGAGGATGCCGACGACCCCGATCGTGTTCTCGTCGCAGAGTTCGGCGGCGGCCTGCGGGTCGAGGTGGAAGCGCTCGCCGTCCATCGGAACCTGCCGGGCCTCCACCTCCCAGAAATTGCAGAACTTCTCCCAGCAGACCTGCACGTTGACGCCCATCACCAGATTGGGCCGGGCGGTCGCCGGATAGCGGTCCGCGTTCCGCTGGGACCAGCGCCGCTTCAGGGCGAGCCCGGCCAGCATGCACGCCTCGCTCGACCCGGTGGTCGAACACCCCACGGTGGTCGAGGGATCGGGAGCGTTCCACAGGTCGGCGAGCATCGCCACACAGCGCCGCTCCAGCTCGGCGGTGCGCGGGTACTCGTCCTTGTCGATCATGTTCTTGTCCTGGCACTCGCCCATCAGCACCCCGGCCTGCGGCTCCATCCAGGTGGTGACGAAGGTGGCCAGGTTGAGCCGGGAGTTGCCGTCGAGCATCAGCTCGTCATGGACCAGCCGGTACGCCGTCAGCGGCGGCAGCGGCCCGTCGGGGAGCTTGTGCCGGGGCGGCGCGGTGTTCATCGCCGCCGTCGGATCGGCCTCGCCGTAGAAGGGGTTGAGGGCGAGCCTGAGCCGCTCCTCGGAGTGGTCGTCCCGCTGCGGGTGGGCGCCTCGGTGGAGCGGCATGGGGGAGTCCTCTTCCTCAGCTCTCGGCTTCTGGGGCTGTCGGTCTCTCAGCTCTCGGCCTCTGCGGCTCGTGGGTCTCTCAGCTCTCGGCGGCGAGACCGGCCTTCAGCGCCCGGGTGAACTTCACGACCCGCTCGGCCTGCACCCGGGCGGCGGTCAGCGTGACCTCGCCGATCGGCAGGTCGCCCTGCCCGGACACGTGCGAGGTGCCGTACGGGTTGCCGTCGACGAACTTCGACGGGTCGGTGTACCCGGGGGTGACGAGGATGCCGCCGAAGTGGTGGATCGTGTTGTAGAGCGCGAGCAGCGTGGACTCCTGGCCGCCGTGGGCGGTGGCGCTGGCGGTGAAGCCGCTGTAGACCTTGTCGGCCAGCTGCCCGGACTGCCAGAGCCCGCCCAGGGTGTCGATGAACTGCTTGAGCTGCGCGGTGATGTTCCCGTACCGGGTCGGCGAACCGAAGATCACCGCGTCCGCCCACACCATGTCGTCCGGCGAGACCTCGGGGATGTCGGCCGTCGCCTCGATGTTGGCGGCCCACGCCGGGTTGGAGTCGATGGCGGACTGCGGGGCGAGTTCGGCCGCCCGGCGCAGCCGCACCTGCGCGCCGGCCCGCTCCGCGTCCTCGGCGATGGCCCGGGCGAGGGTGGTGATCGTGCCGGTGGACGAGTAGTAGATGACGGCGACGTTGACGGGCGTGGACATGCGGGGACCTCCGTCGGGACAGCATCAGGACGAACCGGTGCATAGACTTACCAAGCTGACGATACGGATATCCGACGCACCCGGCGCGCCGGACGCCTCCGCCCCCCGCCCCTGGGCTTCCCCCTCACCGCAGCGCCTTGCCCTCCCCGTCCAGCTGCATCTGCGCCCGCCCGGTCACCAGCAGCCAGGCGGGCAGGGTGGCGGCGCAGAGCAGCGGCAGTACGGACGCGTCGCTGACCAGCACCGCCGCCGTGAACAGGCTCACCCACCCCTGCCGGGTGACGGCGAGCAGCACGCCCAGCACCGCGCAGGAGACCGCGAGCGCCGGCGGCACGGCGCCGACCAGGGCATGGGCGCAGAGGCCGAGCGACACCCCCGCGAAGACCGCCGGGAAGATCCGCCCGCCCCGGAAGCCGCACGTCGCCGCGATCACCAGGGCGGCCATCTTCACCACCGCCATCACCGCGAACTCCCCGGCCGACCACCCGTCCGGGTCCGCGGCGATCTCCTTCACCTCGTCCAGCCCCTTGAAGAGGGTCAGATGGCCGCCCAGCGCCCCGAGCAGCCCCAGCACCAGCCCACCGGCGGTCAGGGCGAGCACCGGGTACCGCAACGCGTGGAAGGCCCGGTGCGCCACCGGGAACGCGTACACCGCCACCATGCCGAGGAGCGCGCCCGCCGAGGCGATGAGGAGGGCGGAGAGCAGGTCGCCCCAGTGCGGTCCGGCGTACGCGGGGAGCGAGAGGTCGAAGCTGGGCTCCGCGATCAGCGACATGGTCAGCGCCCCCGCCGTACCGGCCGCGAGCGGCGCGAACAGCCGGTCCCAGAACGCCCCGGGCCCCGGCTGCGAGGCCAGCGACTCGGAGAGGATCAGCGCGGCGGCGATCGGGGTGCCGAAGAGGGCGCCGATCGTCCCGGCGGCGGCGAGCGCCACCCAGAGCTCGGCCGGCGCACCCGGCGCGGCGCGGCGGCCCAGCCAGTAGGCGAGGGCGATGTTGGCCGCGGTGATCGGGTTCTCCGGCCCGAGGCTCACCCCGCCCGCCAGCGCCAGCACGGTCACCAGGAGCAGCCCGGGGACGACGCCCGGCCGCATCGGGGCGTCGACCAGCCCGGTGGTGGCCGGGTCGGGCCCGCCGTGACCGGGCACGGTCCGCAGGACCACGCCCACCGCGAGGCCGGTCGCGGTGAGCATGACGATCATCCAGAGCGAGGAGAACCGCCCCACGCCGAGCGCGTCGGGCAGGGTCTCCCAGAGCACGTCCTGGAGCTGTTCCGCCAGGAGGCTGACCCCGAGCAGGATCAGCGCGCAGACGATGCCGACGGCGATCGCGGGCAGCACGAGCGGCAGGAGCCGCCGGGCGGGGGCGGCCGGGGGGTGGGGATGCGGAGGCGCGGGGGATTCGGGGGCCACCGGCACACCCTAGGGCGAATAGCCACCTAAAGCGCCCCAATTCGGGCAACGGTGGAATCGCGCCTCACCGCTCCGACGGAACCAACGCCCCACCGCTCCCGCCGGCACCGCGCCTCACCGCTCCGGCAGAACTGCACCGCCCCTCATGTCACACCTTGCTGATCACCGCCGCCGTCCCGTACGCGCAGACCTCCGTCCCCACATCCGCCGCCTCCGACACGTCGAACCGCATCATCAGGACCGCGTTGGCGCCCCGCGCCCGGGCCTGCTCCACCAGCCGCTCCATCGCCTGGTTGCGCGTCTCGACCAGGGTCTTGGTCAGCCCCTTCAGCTCGCCGCCGATCATCGACTTCAGCCCCGCGCCGATCTGGCTGCCGAGGTGGCGCGACCTTACGGTCAGCCCGAAAACCTCGCCGATGACCTGCGTCACCTGATACCCCGGCACGTCATTGGTGGTGACGACCAGCACATCCGCCTGGGCGGTCTGACCGCCGCCGAAATCCTCAATGCCCATGTCTGTGGCACCTCCTGTGTCCAGCCTCACCCTGCTCCGTAAGATGCGCATTCCCGCCGTCCGCCACTGGAACCAAGGGCGTTCACCGGGCGTTGATAGCTTGGGGCGGCCTACAGAGCCCCCATCGCACACATCCTGGAGCCCGGACCCTTGAATACGCTTGCGCTCGGCCCGAGCTGGCTGGACCCGGACTATCTGCTCAATACGTTCGGCCTCCCCGGCCTTCTTCTCATCGTCTTCGCCGAGTCCGGACTCCTGATCGGCTTCTTCCTGCCCGGCGACTCCCTGCTGTTCACCACAGGGCTGCTGGTGACCACGGGACAGTTGAAGTACCCGCTCTGGCTCGTCTGCACGCTGGTCGCCGTCGCCGCGATCGTCGGCGACCAGGTGGGCTATCTCTTCGGCCGCAAGGTCGGCCCGGCCCTCTTCAAGCGCCCGGACTCCCGCCTCTTCAAGCAGGAGAACGTCGAGAAGGCCCACGAATTCTTCGAGAAGCACGGCCCGAAGTCGCTGGTCCTGGCCCGGTTCGTGCCCATCGTGCGGACGTTCACGCCGATCATCGCGGGCGTCAGCCGGATGAACTACCGCCTGTTCGTCATCTACAACGTCGTCGGCGCGCTCCTGTGGGGCGTGGGCGTCACCGTGCTCGGCGCGCTGCTCGGCAAGATCGACTTCGTGCACGAGCACATCGAGATGATCCTCATCCTGATCGTGCTCTGCTCCGTGGTGCCGATCGTGATCGAGGTCCTGCGCGCCCGCAGCCAGGGCAAGAAGGCCGCCGCAGCCGAGGCGCTCGGCACCCCCGACGGCCCGCCGGCCCGCCCGGCCACCGGCCGCGGCCGCCACGCCAAGCGCTGACCCTTTCCCGTACGTCCGCCCCTGTCCCGTACGTACGCGTACGAAAGCGCCCCTCCCCCGAACCCGCGGGGAGGGGCGCTTTCCGTGTGCGCACGCCAGGGCTAGAACCCCCTGGTCCGCTTCGCCGCCCGGCGGCTCGCCCCGCCGACCGCGCCCGGCACCCCCATGAACAGCCGCGAGATCTCGCTCCCCAGGTTCACCCCGATCGCGATGGCCAGCGCCGTCGCGACCGCCGTGGACAGCGAGGCGAGCCCGGTGTCCAGCTCGTTCTGCGCCACGCCCAGCAGACCGAAGTACGTCGCCGAACCGGGCAGCAGCGGCCCGATCGCCGCCGTGATGTACGGCAGCGAGGAGGTGAACCGGTAGCGCGAGAACAGCTGGCCGAACAACCCCACCAGACCGGCCGCCACCGCCGTCGCGGCGACCGGCGAGATGCCCCCGGTCCGGGCCATCGCCGCGAAGATGATCCAGGCGACACCACCGTTCAGGGTGACCGCCAGCACGGTCGACCGCTCCTGCTGGAGCAGCACCGCGAAGGCCAGGCTCAACGCCATCGAGGCCAGGATCTGCACCACCGGCTCGTCGTACGCCACGAACCGGGCCTCGGGATTGAGCTGCGCCCCCAACTGGAGCCCCAGGTACAGCACGATCAGGACGCCCGCGACGATCCCGATGAAGAAGTACATGACTTCGAGCAGCCGGGCCGAGGCGGTGATGTAGTAACCGGTCAGCCCGTCCTGCACGCCCGCCACCAGCGCCCGCCCCGGCAGCAGCGCGAACAGCCCACCGGTGATCACCGCGGACGGCCGGATGTCCGTCGAATGGGTCAGGGTCAGCGCCACCCCCATCGCGGCGGGCGGCATCGCGGCCACCGTGAACTGGTAGAACTCCGGCAGCCCGCGCCCGGCGCACAGCCACGCCAGCCGGTCGCCGAGCATCGCGCCCGCAGCCGCCACCAGGAACACCAGCACCCCACCGCCGACCAGCACGGAGGCCGACCCGGCCAGCAGCCCGGCGGCCGCCGTCAGCACCCAGCCCGGGTACGGGTGCCGGTTACGCCGGATCTCCGCGAGCCGCCGGTAGGCCTCCTCCAGGGAGACGTCGGCGTCCTCGCTGGTGATGTCGTCGACCAGCCGGAAGACCGCCGCCAGCCGGGTGTAGTCGGTACCTCGGCGGCGTACGGTACGGCTCGCCGTCACCGGGTCGTCGACCAGCGACGGCTGGTGCGAGATGGACAGCAGCGTGAACGTCACCGTTGGCTCGCTGCGGTCCAGGCCGTAGGACCGGGTCACCGCGAACATCGCCGCCTCGACGTCCTCGGCGCCCTCGCCGCCCGCCAGCAGCAGCTCCCCGATACGCAGCGTCAGGTCGAGCACACGCGGTACGGCGGGCCCCGTGTCGTCGTCGGTGCGCTGGATGGACTCCGGGGCCGGACGCTCGGTCACCGGCATCCGGAGCATCGTGCGCATCCGGTCCTGCCAGGGCGCCTCCTTGGTCAGCCGGACCATCGGAATGCCCGTCGCCGGGGTGAACGCGGGGGGCGCCTGCTGGGCGTTGTACGTGCTCGGCGGGGTGAAAGCGGAACTCAGCGTGTCCGAGTTCGGGCCACCGGTGAAGCCGCCGCCGGAACCGCCCGAGCCGCTCGCCTCGGGGTGCACCCCGGTCGGGATCGCGAACTCCGACGTCGGATGGTCGTCCTCGGGCGGCGACACCGGCTGCATCGTCCCGGCAGGCGGCACGAAAGCGCTCCGTGCCTCGTCGGACTGGGGCTTCTGGTCCTCAGGACCGCCCGATTCCGCCACCACTCGACCTCGCTCCTCCTCGGCTGATCTTCCGGGCGCACGTGTGCCCAGTATGGCCACGGACATGACCCCCGCATGACGAGGCGGTGCGCACAGCGGAACGGGCGGCACACCCGTGAAGGTGTACCGCCCGTTCGCGTACGGCCGTCCGGCTCACAAACGGAACCGGAAGAGGTACGTCAGTGCTTGCCGCCCTGCGCCTCAAGGCGCTTGTACGAGGCCTCGATCTCGGCCTCCGCCTCGGTACGGCCGACCCAGTCGGCGCCCTCGACGGACTTGCCCGGCTCCAGGTCCTTGTAGACCTCGAAGAAGTGCTGGATCTCCAGGCGGTCGAACTCCGACACGTGGTGGATGTCGCGCAGGTGCTCCACCCGCGGGTCCGAGGCCGGGACACACAGCAGCTTGTCGTCGCCGCCGGCCTCGTCCGTCATCCGGAACATGCCGATGGCACGGCACTTGATGAGGCAGCCGGGGAAGGTCGGCTCGTCCAGGATGACCAGCGCGTCCAGCGGGTCGCCGTCCTCGCCGAGGGTGTTCTCGACGAAGCCGTAGTCGGCCGGGTAGCTGGTCGAGGTGAAGAGTCGACGGTCCAGGCGGATCCGACCGGTCTCGTGGTCCACCTCGTACTTGTTCCGCGAACCCTTCGGGATCTCGATGGTGACGTCGAACTCCACGGGTGGCTCCTCCATGATCAACACATACGACTGGTGGTTAAGTGTCCCCCACGCAGAAGAGTGCTCGCGAAAGGGGCTGGTCAACGGTGGCCGAGCCGGTGGAAGAACCGTCGAACCGCCCGTCGGACCCGTGGGGCCGGATCAAGAACCTGAAGAGCAAGCGCAACGGGTCCAACACCTGGCAGGTCGTCGCAGGCTCCGCCGTGCTCGGCCTGGTCGTGGCCACCGGCGCCGTCCTCGCCGCCGGTCCCTGGGACAACGGTCAGCGTAAGGCCGAGCGGCAGCTCGCAGCCGCCGCGGCCCCCACAGGTGGCGCACATCACGGCCGCAGGCTCCCCGGCGCCCCCGAACCCGCCCCCAGCGCCCCCGCCGTCCTCGGCGCCCTCGACACCGTCACCCGTTCCGCCCCTCAGGACCCCGCGAGTCTGCGTACCGCCCTCGCCCCGCTCATCGCCGCACCCGAACTCGGCACCCAGGTCGCCGCCTCCGTCGTCGACACCGCCACCGGCAAGCAGCTGTACGGGCGCGGCGCGGCCACTCCGATGACCCCGGCCTCCACCGTCAAGATCGCCACCGCCGCCGCCGCGCTCTCCGCCCTCGGCCCCGACCACCGCATCGCCACCACCGTCCGGCTCTCCGAGGACCACCGCACCCTCACCCTCGTCGGCGGCGGAGACCCCACCCTGACCCCGGCGGCCCTGAAGTCCCTGGCCACCTCCGCGGCGCGCGGGGTCGAGAAGGCCGACGCCACCGGCGTACGGCTCACCTACGACACCTCCCGCTACACCGGCCCGGAGCGCCACCCCATCGGCAAGAACCCCAACCTCGCGCCCGTCACCGCCCTGATGGTCGACGAGGGCCGGCTCGACGACACCGACCGCGGCCCCGCCACCCGCAGCGATGACCCGGCCGGCGACGCCGCCCGCGACTTCGCGACCCAGCTGAAGAAGGCGGGCGTCCAGGTCACCGGCGCGCCCCGCGAGGCCCGCGCGCCCGGCAAGGCCCGTACCGTCGCCACCCACCGCTCCGCCCCGCTCGCCGCCCTCGTCGAGCGCACCCTGACCAACAGCGACAACGACATCGCCGAGGCCCTCGCCCGGCAGACCGCCATCACCAAGGGCGAGAGCGCCGACTTCGCGGGCGCCCGCCGCGCCGTCACCACCGAACTGAAGAAGCTCCAGGTGCCCACCGCCGGAGCCCGCCTCGCGGACGGCAGCGGACTCGACCGCGAGGGCCGGGTCACCCCGGCCCTCCTCACCACGCTCCTCGCCCGCGCCGCCGACCCCGAGCGGCCCGGACTGCGCCCCGTCCTCACCGGCCTCCCCGTCGCCGGTTTCACCGGCACCCTCAGCACCCGCTACCAGGACGGCACCGACACCACCGGTGCCACCGGCCTGATCCGCGCCAAGACCGGCACCCTCAGCGGCGTCAACGCCCTCTCCGGAACCGTCGTCGACCCCCAGGGCCGGCTCCTCGCCTTCGCCTTCCTCGCCGCCGGCTCCACCGCGCCCGGCGACGCCGAAGCCGCCCTCGACACCCTGGCCGCCGCCCTCACGGGACCGGCCGGCTGAGCCCCGACCGGCCCTGAACCCCACCACCGGGCGAAGGCCTCACGTACGGTTGACGCATGACGAGCATCGGTGGTGCAGAGATGGTCGACTGGAACCTCGCGGTCGCGACCGCGACCCGACTGGTGCGGCCCGGGCCGGAGATCAGCCGCGAGGAGGCCCGCGCCGTCGTCGCGGAGCTCCGGCGGCACGCCAAGGCCTCCGAGGAGCACGTCCGGGCCTTCACCCGGATGATCCCGGAAGGGACCGAACCGGAGGACACCCCCGTCCTGGTCGTCGACCGGGCCGGCTGGATCAGGGCCAACGTCGCGGGCTTCCGCGAACTGCTGCGCCCGCTGCTCGCCAAGATGGAGAGCCGCCGCTCCGGCGGACCCGGCGGCGCCGTGCTCGGCGCGGTCGGCGGCAAGGTCACCGGCGTCGAGCTGGGCATGCTGCTGTCGTTCCTGGCCTCCCGGATCCTCGGCCAGTACGAGACGTTCGCCCCCGCCACCCGCGAGCTCCCCGGCTCCGCCGACGGCGGCGGACGGCTGCTCCTGGTCGCGCCCAACATCGTCCACGTCGAGCGGGAACTCGAGGTCGACCCGCACGACTTCCGGCTCTGGGTCGCCCTCCACGAGGAGACCCACCGCACCCAGTTCACCGGCGTCCCCTGGCTCCGCGACCACCTCCAGGGCGAGATCCAGACATTCCTGGACGAGACCGACGTCGACCCGATGACCTTCCTGGAGCGGCTCCGCGAGGCCGCCCAGTCCCTCTCCGGCGCCGGCCGCCCCGAGGGCGAACGCGGCGACGACAGCGGACGCAGCCTCGTCGACGTCGTCCAGACCCCCGCCCAGCGCGAGGTCCTCGGCCGCCTCACCGCCGTGATGTCCCTCCTCGAAGGCCACGCGGACTACGTGATGGACGGCGTCGGCCCCGAGGTCGTCGGCTCCGTCGCCGAGATCCGCGAGAAGTTCCAGAAGCGCCGCGCCCAGGGCGCCGGCCGGCTCGACCAGGCGCTGCGCAAACTGCTCGGCCTGGACGCCAAGCTGCGGCAGTACAAGGACGGCGAGAAGTTCGTACGATCGGTCGTCGAAGAGGTCGGCATGGACGGCTTCAACCGCGTCTGGACCTCGCCCAACACCCTCCCGACCAAGGCGGAGATCGCCAAACCCGCGGAGTGGGTCGCGCGGGTGCACCGCACGGCGGAATCGTGACCCTTCCCGGCCCAGGGCCGGGAAACTGCCCTTCTATCACCCATCCGAGGGACCATGAGGGCATGGGAAGGCGTGCAATGCTCGATGAACAGCTTGCCTCTGTCACCATCGACGCACTCTGAGTGACGGGACTCACGCGTTCCGGCGCTCGACGCTCCTCCCGAACCTCCATGAAGGGCACCGGACATGGGTCCCCATCCTGCGGTCGCGGCGATACGCCTGGCGGTCCGCCGCGTACTCCACGACGTCCTCACCGAATTCCACCGTCACGGCGGCCCCGGCGGCCTCGACCGCCCCGCCCACGAGGCCGGGCGCCCGACGCCCGCCGCCTCCCGCTACGCCGAGGCCGGCCCGGCGGGAAGCACGCTGCTCCCCGAACGCCCCGCCCTCCCCGACCGGCCCGCCGCCCCCCTCGTCCTCGTCGCCTGCTCCGGCGGCGCCGACTCCATGGCGCTCGCCTCGGCCCTCGCCTTCGAGGCCCGCAAGCTCGACGTCCGGGCCGGCGGCATCACCGTCGACCACAACCTCCAGCCGGGATCCGGCCTCCGCGCCGCCGAGGTCGTCACCCGGCTCGCCGCCATGGACCTCGACCCCGTCGAGGCCGTCGCCGTGCACGTCGGACGCGAGGGCGGCCCCGAGGCCGCCGCCCGCGACGCCCGCTACGCCGCGCTGGACGCCGCCGCCGAACGCCACGGCGCCGCCGCCGTGCTCCTCGGCCACACCCGCGACGACCAGGCCGAGACCGTCCTCCTCGGCCTCGCCCGCGGCTCCGGCATCCGCTCGCTCTCCGGCATGGCCGCCGCCTCCGGACCGGCCGGCCGCTACCGCCGCCCCTTCCTCCAGCTCGACCGGCAGACCGCCCGCAAGGCCTGCCTGGTCCAGTCGATCCCCGTCTGGGACGACCCGCACAACATCGACCCCGCCTACACCCGCTCCCGGCTCCGCCACGAGGGCCTGCCCGCGCTGGAGAAGGCCCTCGGCAAGGGCGTCGTCGAAGCCCTCGCCCGGACGGCCCAGCTCTCCCGCGACGACGCCGACGCCCTGGACACCTGGGCCGCCGAGGCCGAGCTCGCCGTACGCGACGAGACCGGCGGCCTGGAGTGCGCCAAGCTCTACGTCCTGCCCCCCGCCGTACGCCGCCGGGTGCTGCGCCGGGCCGTCATCGAGGCCGGGGCGCCGGCCGGCTCCCTCTTCGCTCGCCACCTCGAAGAAGTCGACCGCCTGATCACCGGCTGGCGCGGCCAGCGGGCCATCAACCTGCCCGGCCGCGTCGAGGCCCGACGGCAGGGTGGCAGACTGGTCATTCGGCAGAGCTGACGCGCGAGCGGCCAGCCGCAGGCGAACAGCCGGGCCGGGCCCGGGGCACACCCCCGGGCCCTGCAGGCGAGAAAGAGACGCGGGTGAACGAGAAGGACATGGGCAGCGACCTCCAGTCGGTGCTCCTCACCAAGGAAGAGATCGACGCGAAGCTCGTCGAGCTGGCCGCGAAGATCGACGCGGAGTACGCGGGCAAGGACCTGCTCATCGTCGGCGTCCTCAAGGGCGCGGTGATGGTCATGGCGGACCTGGCGCGCGCGCTGTCCACCCCCGTCACGATGGACTGGATGGCGGTCTCCTCGTACGGGGCGGGCACCCAGTCCTCCGGTGTCGTGCGGATCCTCAAGGACCTGGACACCGACATCAAGGGCAAGCACGTCCTGATCGTCGAGGACATCATCGACTCCGGTCTGACGCTGTCCTGGCTGCTGTCCAACCTGGGCTCCCGGGAGCCGGCATCGCTGGAGGTCTGCACCCTGCTGCGCAAGCCGGACGCCGCGAAGGTCGCGATCGACGTGAAGTGGATCGGCTTCGACATCCCCAACGAGTTCGTCGTCGGCTACGGGCTGGACTACGCGGAGAAGTACCGCAACCTCCCGTTCGTCGGCACGCTCGCCCCGCACGTCTACGGCGGCTGACCCCCGGGGAACCCTGGCCGCCCGCGGGCCGTTGAAGCTTCGAAAGCGGGTTTCTCCGCCGCACGCAGCGGTCGCGGGCCTCCTTGCTGGGGTACCGTCCGAAGAGCACTCTTTTCCAACAGAGCTTTCAAACACAGCAGCATTTACCTACGGGCAGGAGGGACGGGGCGTCTTCGCTCCGTATGGATGGACGTGAAGCGATACTTCCGTGGGCCGGTCATGTGGATCGTGCTGGCCGTCCTCGCCGTGGTCGTGTTGATGCAGGTCGTCGGCTCGTCGGGCGGCTACAAGACGGTGGACACCGCCAAGGTGATCCAGGCGATCAGCAAGGACCAGGTGGAGCAGGCCAAGCTGACCACCGGTGACGAGCAAATTCTCAAGATCGAACTTAAGGACGGCCAGAAGCTTGCCGGCGAGTCCGGCACCAAGTTCCAGGCGAGCTACATCGGCAACCAGGGCGTCGAGCTCGCCGACACGCTCCAGCAGAAGTTCGAAGCGGGTGACATCGAGAAGGGTTACACCGTCTCGCCGTCGAAGCAGTCCCCGTTCGTCTCGATCCTTCTCTCGCTGCTGCCCTTCGTCCTGATCGTCGTCGTCTTCCTGTTTCTGATGAACCAGATGCAGGGCGGCGGCTCCAAGGTCATGCAGTTCGGCAAGTCCAAGGCCAAGCTGATCACCAAGGACACCCCGAAGACGACCTTCGCCGATGTGGCGGGGTCCGACGAGGCGGTCGAGGAGCTCCACGAGATCAAGGAGTTCCTCCAGGAGCCGGCCAAGTTCCAGGCCGTCGGCGCCAAGATCCCCAAGGGCGTCCTGCTCTACGGGCCGCCCGGTACGGGCAAGACGCTGCTCGCTCGCGCCGTCGCCGGCGAAGCGGGCGTGCCGTTCTACTCGATCTCCGGCTCCGACTTCGTCGAGATGTTCGTCGGTGTCGGTGCCTCCCGGGTGCGTGACCTCTTCGAGCAGGCCAAGGCGAACGCCCCGGCGATCGTCTTCGTCGACGAGATCGACGCCGTCGGCCGGCACCGCGGTGCGGGCATGGGCGGCGGGCACGACGAGCGCGAGCAGACGCTCAACCAGCTGCTCGTCGAGATGGACGGGTTCGACGTGAAGGGCGGGGTCATCCTGATCGCCGCCACGAACCGCCCGGACATCCTCGACCCGGCCCTCCTGCGCCCGGGACGCTTCGACCGGCAGATCGCGGTCGACCGCCCCGACATGCTGGGCCGGCTGGAGATCCTCAAGGTCCACCAGAAGGGCAAGCCGGTCGCGAAGGACGTCGATCTCGGCGCTGTCGCCCGCCGGACGCCCGGCTTCACCGGTGCCGACCTGTCGAACGTGCTGAACGAGGCCGCGCTCCTGACGGCGCGCAGCGACAAGAAGCTCATCGACAACGAGAGTCTCGACGAGGCCATCGACCGCGTCGTGGCGGGCCCGCAGAAGCGGACCCGGATCATGTCCGAGAAGGAAAAGAAGATCACCGCGTACCACGAGGGCGGACACGCCCTGGTCGCGGCGGCCTCCCCCCAGTCGGACCCGGTCCACAAGATCACGATCCTCTCCCGCGGCCGCGCCCTCGGTTACACGATGGTGCTCCCGGAGGAGGACAAGTACTCCACGACGCGCAACGAGATGCTCGACCAGCTGGCGTACATGCTGGGCGGGCGCGCGGCCGAGGAGCTGGTCTTCCACGACCCGACCACCGGCGCGGCGAACGACATCGAGAAGGCCACGGCGACGGCCCGCGCGATGGTCACGCAGTACGGCATGACGGAGCGGCTCGGCGCCATCAAGTTCGGCGGCGACAACTCGGAGCCCTTCCTGGGCCGCGAGATGGGCCACCAGCGCGACTACTCGGAAGAGGTCGCGGCGCTGGTCGACGAAGAGGTCAAGAAGCTCATCGAGACCGCCCACAACGACGCGTGGGAGATTCTCGTCGAGAACCGCGACATCCTCGACGCCCTCGTGCTCGAACTCCTGGAGAAGGAGACGCTCGGCAAGGACGAGATCGCGGAGATCTTCGCCCCGATCGTCAAGCGTCCCGCCCGCCCGGCGTGGACCGGCTCCGCCCGGCGCACCCCGTCGACGCGGCCTCCGGTGCTTTCCCCGAAGGAGCTGGCCCTCACCAACGGCGCCTCCACCGCCAACGGCTCGGCCACTCCGCCGGAGATCGCCCCGGCGACGGACCTCTCCAAGGACATCGCCCCCTCCACGGAGGCGATCCCCGAGGACCGTCCCGAGAGCTAGACCCGCACCGCATCCCGGTGAGACCTCCGTCACGGGGGTCTCACCAGGTCCGGAATGGATGCCGCGCCCCCCAGGTTTTAGCCTGTGGGGGCGCGGCTTTTCCGTATGCCTGCGATGTCCACGTGCGATCCGCGCACGGGGCAGCCATGAGGAACGAGGCACAGATGACCGACCCGGTGACGCTGGACGGCCAGGGATCGATCGGCGAATTCGACGAGAAGCGGGCCGAGGCGGCCGTACGCGAACTGCTCATCGCCGTCGGAGAGGACCCGGACCGCGAGGGCCTCAGGGAGACGCCGGGGCGGGTGGCGCGGGCGTACAAGGAGATCTTCGCGGGCCTGTACCAGCAGCCCGAGGACGTCCTGACGACCACGTTCGACCTGGGTCACGACGAGATGGTGCTGGTCAAGGACATCGAGGTGTTCAGCACCTGTGAGCATCATCTGGTGCCGTTCAGGGGCGTTGCGCACGTCGGCTACATCCCGGCGGCCACCGGAAAGATCACCGGTCTCTCCAAGCTGGCCCGGCTGGTGGACGTCTACGCCCGCCGCCCGCAGGTCCAGGAGCGGCTGACGACCCAGATCGCCGAGTCCCTCATGGCGATCCTGGAGCCGCGCGGAGTCATCGTCGTCGTCGAGTGCGAGCACATGTGCATGTCCATGCGGGGGATCCGCAAGCCCGGCGCGAAGACCCTCACCTCCGCGGTGCGCGGCCAGCTCCGCGACCCCGCGACGCGCGCCGAGGCGATGAGCCTCATCATGGCGCGCTGACACGGCCTGACGGCCGACTCCGCGAACCCGACGGCACGGGCCCGGCGCCGCTCTAGGCGGTTGCCGTGCCTGTGCCGTCGTGGTTGTTCTCGCCGTCCTCGGGGAGGCGGCAGACGCGTTCCAGGAAGAAGGCGGCCGCGATGACGCCGATGCCCGCCACCACCGCCGCGCCGGCGTAGATGGCCTGGTCGCGGCGGGGTGGGACGTCGAGGAAGCTGAGCAGGAAGACGCCCGTGCCGCCGTACATCCCGGCGACCAGGGCGGTGACCAGGGCGCTCGCCTGGCCGAAGACGACCGCCCGGGCCGCCATCAGGGGTTCGACGCCCTTGGCGCCGGGGCGGCGCTCCCGCTGGGCGCGGAGGCGGGTGCGGATGGAGAGGGCGGTGGCCAGGAGGATCACCGCGATCACGGCGAGCACGATCGAGGCGGCCAGCGGGACGCTCGGGAGGGTGCCGAGGGAGTCCCAGAGGCGGGCGCCGCCCCAGGAGAGGACGCCGGCGGCGGCGAAGAGGCCCGCCAGTACCCCGAGCCGTAGTTGCTTCACCGCGTGAGCCGCCCTTCGTCGCCTGTGTCCCGAGCCCGCCTGCTGTTCCTGAGCTCGTGCCCGTCGAGCCTAACGATTACTCCGGCAGGCGCAGTTCCAGGTCGGCGCGGGGCAGGACGCCTTCGCGGCCGACCCCGGCGAGCAACTCGGCGACCGGGCCGGCGCCGGGGAGCTGGGCCTCGGGGTCCACGTCGTGCCAGGGGGCGAGGACGAAGGCCCGCTCGTGGGCGCGGGGGTGGGGGAGGGTGAGCACCGGGTCGTCGGAGAGGACGTCGGCGTACGCCACGATGTCGACGTCGATGGTGCGCGGGCCCCACCGCTCCTCGCGGACCCGGTCGAAGGCCTCCTCGACGGCCTGGCCGCGCTCCAGCAGGGAGGCAGGCGGCAGCGTCGTCTTCACGAGGATGACCGCGTTGAAGTAGGAGGGCTGGCTGTCGGCCGCGACGCCCCAGGGCTCCGTCTCGTAGACCGGGGAGACGGCTTTGACCCGCAGGCCCGGGGTGTCCTCCAGCGCGTCGACGGCGCCCTGGAGGGTCTCCAGCCGGTTGCCCAGGTTGGAGCCCAGGGCGATCACGGCCATCTTGGGGTTGGAGAGGGTGACGTCGGCGGCGTCCACCTGCTTGACGACGGCGGCGGGCACCGGCTGTACGGTCGGGTCGCTCTGCCCCTCGGTGGAAAACGCAGTCATGCTCGGCTCCGAATGATGGTGATGGTCACGTCGTCGAAGGGGACGGTGATCGGTGCGTCCGGCTTGTGCACCACGACCTCGACCTCCTGGACACCTTCGTGCTTCAGGCACTGCTGGGCGATGCGCTCGGCGAGCGTCTCGATCAGGTCGACCGGCTCGCCCGTCACCACCTCGACGACCTCCTCGGCCACCACGCCGTAGTGCACGGTGCGGGCCAGGTCGTCGGTGGCTGCCGCGGGGCGGGTGTCGAGGCCGAGCACCAGGTCGACGATGAAGGTCTGGCCCTCTTCCCGTTCCTTGGGGAAGACGCCGTGGTGCCCACGGGCCTTGAGGCCGCGCAGCGCGACACGATCCACGCGAATCACTCCTGCTGTCGTTGGTCCAAGAGGCACCCGGCCGCGTGCGGGCGGCAAGGTGCCTTCTTTCGAATCTACCTGCGAGCACCGACCGTGCTCGCCCGTGGGGGCCATGGGCAGCGCCTCACGGGGCTGGTAGCCGCCCATACCCCGCGGTCGTGGACTCCAACCCCTGCCGGACCCCTGCCCACTCGGGAGAGTGGCGAGTGGCTGCCCGTCGCGTCAGGAGGGCGGTTCCTCGTCGTCGTCCTCGTCGGTCTCCGCCAGGACGGGCGAGCCGTGGTGGGACCAGAGCTTCCAGCCCTCGGGCGTGCGCCGGAACACGTTCGTGGCGACGACCAGCTGGCCCACTAGGGGTCCCAGGGCGTTGCCCTCCTCGGCCGGGCCGCCGCTGAGGATGTTCTCGGTGCAGGTGACCAGGGCGGTGTCGCCGGTCATCGCGACGTTGACGTCGGTGAGGAAGAACTGGATGTACTCGGTGTTCGCCATGATCAGCGCGTAGCTGCGGAGCACGTCGCCCCGCCCCGTGAGCACCGGCCACCCCGGGTGGACGCAGGAGACGGTGAGGTCCTCGCCCGGCAGCCAGAGGCCGGCGAGGACCTCGTGGTCGCCGCGTTCCAGGGCTTCGTAGAAGGCGGTGTTGGCCGTCTCGACCTCCGCGATGTCGGCGGCGGCCGACGCGTGGTCCTCGTTCACGCGGCTCCCTCGACGGCGCGGGCGACCCGTACGGCGTCGGCGGTGGCCCCCACCTCGTGGACGCGGACCGCCCAGGCCCCGGCCCGGGCGGCGAGGGCGGAGACCGCCGCGGTCGCCGCGTCACGTTCGCGGGCGGGCGGCAGGGTGGCGCCGGGGCCGGCCAGCACATGGCCGAGGAAGCGTTTGCGGGAGGCGGCCACCAGCAGCGGGCGGCCCAGTGCGTGGAGCTCGTCGAGGTGCGCGACGAGGGCCAGGTCGTGGGGGGCGTTCTTCGCGAAGCCGAGGCCGGGGTCGATCACGACGCGTTCCGGGGCCACGCCGCCCGCCACCACCGCGTCCATCCGCTGCCGCAGCTCGTGGAGGACTTCGGCGACCACGTCCTCGTACGCCGCGCGGCTGTTCATCGACTCGCTGAAGCCGCGCCAGTGCATCACGACGAACGGGACCCCGGCGGCGGCGACGGCCGGGATCATCTCCGGGTCCGCGAGGCCGCCGCTCACGTCGTTGACCAGGACGGCCCCGGCGGCGACGGCCTTCTCGGCGACGCGCGCGCGCATGGTGTCCACGGAGACGGTGACGCCCTCGGAGGCCAGCCCCTTCACGACGGGGATCACCCGCCGCAGCTCCTCCGACTCGTCCACCCGGCTGGCACCGGGGCGGGTCGACTCGCCGCCGACGTCGACCAGGTCGGCGCCCTCGGACACCAGGTCGAGGCCGTGCTTGACCGCGGCCGTGGTGTCGAACCAGCGGCCGCCGTCGGAGAAGGAGTCGGGCGTCACGTTGACGACCCCCATGACCGCACAGCGGTCCCACTGAGGCAGTCCCTGTACCGTGCCGCGCTCGCGCAACGTACTCATACGACCAGCCTAGGCCCCGCAGGGCCGCCCCCTACGCCGCACGTACCTCGTGCTCCTGGGCCGTACGCAGTGTGTGGCCGCAGGGGCGCCGGCCGCGGGAGCGGAACGGGCGGGGCAGCGAGACGTTCACGAACCCCTCCGCCTGCATCGCCGCGATCCCGATGCGCGGCAGCTCGCGGCTGGTGCGGAAGACCACGAAGCGGGGCTCCCAGCGGGGCTTGAACTTGGCGTTGAACTTGTACAGCGACTCGATCTGGAACCAGCGGGAGAGGAAGATCAGCAGCCCCCGCCAGCAGCGCAGCACCGGCCCGGCGCCGAGCCGCTCACCTCGGGCCAGCGCCGAGCGGAACATCGCGAAGTTCAGCGAGACCCGGGCGACGCCCAGCTTCCCGGCGGCCTGGAGCGAGGCGACGATCAGCAGCTCGTTCATGCCGGGGTCGGCCGAGCGGTCGCGGCGCATCAACTCCAGGGACATCCCGTCGCGCCCCCACGGGACGAAGTGGAGGACGGCCTTCAGGTCGCCGTGCGGTCCGTCATCGGTGCCGGGCAGGTGCGCGGTGGCGATCACGCAGTCACCGTCGGCGGGGTCGCCGATCCGGCCCAGCGCCATGGAGAAGCCGCGCTCGGTGTCCGTGCCGCGCCAGTCGGCGGCGGCCCGGCGGATGCGCTCCAGCTCGGTGGGGCCGATGTCACGTGCTCGCCGGACCCGGGTCTCGTAGCCGTTGCGTTCGATACGCCCCACCATCTGGCGTACGTTCCGCATGGCCCGCCCGGCGAGGGAGAAATCCGCGACATCGACCACCGCCTCGTCGCCCAGCTCCAGGGCGGTGAGTCCGGTCTCGCGGGTCCAGACCTCGCCGCCGCGCTCGCTGCACCCCATCACGGCCGGGGTCCAGGAGTGCGCCTTCGCCTCGTCCATGAAGCGTTCGATGGCGCCGGGCCAGGCCTCCACGTCGCCGATGGGGTCGCCGCCGGCCAGCATCACCCCGGAGACGACCCGGTAGCAGACGGCGGCCTTGCCGCTGGGGGAGAAGACGACGGCCTTGTCGCGGCGGAGCGCGAAGTGGCCGAGCGAGTCGCGGCCGCCGTGCGTCGCCAGCAGCGCCCGCAGCCGGCTCTCGTCGTCCTCGGTGAGCCGGGCGGCCGGGTGTTCGGGGCGGAAGGCGAGGTAGATGGTGGTGACGGCGGTCAGCAGGCCGAGCGCGCCGAGCGAGTACGCCACGGTCCAGCTGGTCCGCCCGGCGTAGTCGACCGGGCCCTCGACGCCGAACAGGCCGTACAGCACGTGCTGGAGCCGGTCCGCGATGGACGGGTCGCCGACGACGCGGCCGGGGTGGACGGAGACGATGACCAGCCCGAGCGCCAGCGAAGAGGCCCCGAGCAGTACGAAGTTGGCCAGCGCCCGCCAGCGGCTGCGCGGGTCGGGCAGGGCGCGGAACTGGTTCCGGTGCCGGACGAGCAGGTAGCAGAGCGTCAGGGAGACCAGCACACCGACGATCGAGTGCCGGTACGCGAACTGCGCCACGGCCCCCGCCGGAAGCAGCACCACCGCAGCCCGCCAGGCCCGCCGCTTGTGCCGCTTCAGCCCGTGCGCGAGCAGGAGCAGCAGCACGCCGGCGCTCAGCGAGAGCGCGGCGGCGAACGGGCCGAGCGCCCCGGGGAGCACCTCGGCGAGGGTGTGCATCCGGCTGTGCCGGAAGCGGGGGAAGACACCGGCCGCGACGTCGATCAGTCCGACGACGGTGCAGGCGGTGCCGACGACGACCGGGACGGATTCGGGGCGGGGGCCGCGCAGAAGCCGCCTCATACGCTGCGGAACCGACACCGATTTATCCCCATCTACCGTGACAGACATCGCTTCCGTGGCTCCAGATGAGATTGCGGATTCCGTGAGTCCGTCGGCGGTGGCCGTTCCGGACGATGTGCTCCCTCTAGGACGGGGGCCGGGTGGAGAGGGTTCATCCACATTCCGGAAATTTCCGCTCGGAAGCGTGGCGGATAAGTAGCGAAAACGCAGAGAAAGCTCACTCATGGGTCTCACCAGCAAGGTAGTTCTGGCGGTCGTGGCCGCCTCGGCCGTGGCGTTGTTCGCCGCCACGGTCTGGCTCTGGCCACGCCTGGCCCGGCGGAGCGCCGCCGCCGTGACGGGCCGGGTCGGGCTGCTGCTGGCGACCCAGCTGACGCTGTTCGCCTCGGTCGGCCTGGCGGCGAACAACGCGTTCCTCTTCTACGGCTCCTGGGCCGATCTCTTCGGCCAGAAGCAGGAGCTGGGCGTGGTCAGCGACCACACGGACGGAGGGCCCGGCTCACGGAACATGACGCGGATCGGCACCCAGCGCCCGGACGTGCCGGGCGGCGGGGTGCCGTCGGCGGGCGGGCGGATCGACAAGGTGGTGGTCTCGGGGCGGCTGTCGGGGATCGAGTCACCGGCGTACGTCTATCTGCCGCCGGAGTACTTCCGCAGCGAGTACGCGAAGAGGACGTTCCCGGCGGTGGTGGTGCTGACCGGATACCCGGGGACGGCGGAGAACCTTCTCAAGGGCCTGCGTTATCCCCGGACGGCGCACGAACGCGTGAAGGCGGGCAAGGCGCAGCCGATGATCCTGGTGATGCTGCGGCCGACGGTGGCGCCGCCCCGGGACACCGAGTGCGTGGACGTTCCTAAGGGGCCGCAGACGGAGACGTTCTTCGCGAAGGACCTCCCGGAGGCGATCAGCCAGTCGTACCGGGTCGGGAAGCAGGCCCGTAACTGGGGCATCATCGGCAACTCGACCGGCGGCTACTGCGCGTTGAAGATCGGGCTGCACCACCCGGACCGGTACGCGGCGAGCGCCGGGCTCTCCGCGTACTACAAGGCGGCCGAGGACCCGACGACCGGGGACCTGTTCCACGGGAAGCAGGAGCTGCGCGACCGTGCGGACCTGATGTGGACGCTGGAGAACCGGCCGCCGTCGGGCGGTTCGTTCCTGGTGACGACGTCACGGCAGGGCGAGGGGAACCTGCGGAGCACGATGAGGTTCATCGACAAGGTGAAGGCGCCCGCCCAGGTGTCCTCGATCGTGCTGGACAGCGGCGGGCACAACTTCACGACCTGGCGGCGGGAGATCCCGCCGGCGCTGGATTGGCTGAGCGGGCGCCTCAGCGCGCAGTGAGGGGCCGGGTCATGCGCTGGCGACCGTCTCCACCGCCACCTCCGCGCGCGGTACGGCCTGCGCGTCGGCGTCGATCGAGCGGCGCAGCGCCTCGTGCAGCCGGGCGGGGGTCAGCACGCCGAGGAAGCGGCCCTCGCTCTCCTTGTCGATGACCGCGATCCAGCCCGCGTCGTGCTGGAGCATGGTGGCGAACGCCTGCTTGAGCGGGGCGCCGAGCGGGAGCCAGGCCTCCATCCGGCGGGCGTGCTCGCGGACGGTGCCCTTCGCCGCGGTGGCCGCCTCGGCGGGGATCCAGCCGTGCAGGTTGTCCCGGCCGTCCAGGACGACCGCCCACCGCGCGCCTTCGGAGCGGAGGCGTGCGGTGGCCTCGGCGAGGGAGTCGTCGAGGTGGACGACCGGGGGCTGGTCGAGGTCGCTCTCCTCGATCGGGGTCACCGAGAGTCGCTTGAGCCCGCGGTCGGCGCCGACGAAGTCGGCCACATACGGGGTGGCGGGGGCGCCGAGGACGGTGGCGGGGGAGTCGAACTGCTCGATGCGGCCACTCCCGTAGACGGCGATCCGGTCGCCGAGGCGGACGGCCTCCTCGATGTCGTGGGTGACGAAGAGGACGGTTTTGCGGACCTGGGCCTGGAGTTTCAGGAATTCGTTCTGGAGCCGTTCGCGGACCACCGGGTCGACCGCGCCGAACGGCTCGTCCATCAGCAGGACGGGCGGGTCGGCGGCCAGGGCGCGGGCCACCCCGACGCGCTGGCGCTGTCCGCCGGAGAGCTGTTCCGGATAGCGGTCGCCGTAGACGGAAGGGTCGAGTCCGACGAGGTCGAGGAGTTCGGCGGCGCGTTCGCGTCCCTTTCCGCGCTTCCAGCCCAGGAGGTGGGGGACGGTCGCGGTGTTCTCCAGCACCGTCTTGTGCGGGAAGAGGCCCACCTGCTGGATCACATAGCCGATGCGGCGGCGGAGTTCGACGGGGTCGACGGCGGATATGTCCTCCCCGTCGAGGAATATCGTGCCCTCGGTCGGTTCGATCAGCCGGTTCACCATCTTCATGGTGGTCGTCTTGCCGCAGCCGGAAGGTCCGACGAGCGTGACCAGTTCACCCTCGGCGACCTCGAACGAAAGGTCGTCGACGGCGGTGGTGCCGTCCGCGTACCGCTTGGTGACGTGCTCGAAACGGATCATGATTCCCCATTGTGGAGGGCGTTCTGTGAAGGGCGTGTTGCCGGAATGCGACAGCCCTCCGCGATTGTCAGTGGTCGAGGATAGGCTCGCCAGTCATCAGTTCGATCCGGGGAGATCCGGGCAGACGAGGGAAAGCAGGAGGTGGGGGCCGGATGGCCGCAGGAAACTGCCTGGCGACGAACGACTGGATCTGCGGCGAGTATCTGCGCTCCCGCAGCCAGGAGTTGACCGACGCCACCGTGCAGCACATCGGGATCACGGTCGTCTCGGTGCTCATCGGGCTCGCGGTCGCCTTTCCGCTGGCGCTGCTCGCCCGCCGGGGCCGCGGCTTCGCCGGACCGGTGCTCGGGCTGACGACGATTCTCTACACCGTGCCCTCGCTGGCGATGTTCTCGCTGCTGCTGCCCCTGTTCGGGCTCTCCGCCGCGCTCGTCGTCACGGGCCTGGTGCTCTATTCGCTCACCATCCTCGTACGGAACATCCTCGCCGGCCTCGAAGCCGTCCCCGAGGAGGCCAAGGAGGCCGCCCGGGGCATGGGGTACGGGCCGGGCCGGCTGCTGTGGGAGGTGGAGCTCCCGCTCGCGCTGCCCGCGCTGATGGCGGGGCTGCGCATAGCCACCGTGTCGACGGTCGCGCTGACCACGGTCGGCTCGCTCGTCGGCAAGGGCGGCCTCGGCAACCTCATCGAGGACGCGCTGCCGAGCTTCTTCAAGGCCCAGGTGCTCGCCGCCTCCGTGCTGTGCGTGCTGCTCGCGGTCACCGCCGATCTGCTGCTGCTGGGCCTCCAGCGGCTGCTGACGCCCTGGACGCGTATCCGGGCGGCGACGGGGGATACGGGTACGGGTGCGGGCGGCGCGGACGGTTCCGGCGGCCCGGGCGGTGCCACGGAAGGATCCGGCGGCTCCGGCGGTCCGGCGGGCATACCCGCCCCGGCGAAGGTGGAGGCGGGCTGACCCGTGGGAGTCATCGGCGAAGCCTGGACCTGGCTCACCACCGGGGCCAACTGGTCGGGCGACGGCGGAGCCGCGCACCGGCTCGGCGAGCATCTGTACGTCAGCGGGGTCGCCCTCGCGATGGCCTGCGCCATCGCCCTGCCGCTCGCCCTCTACCTGGGCCACATCGGCAGGGGCGGCGCGCTCGCGGTCAACATCTCCAACGTGGGGCGGGCCATCCCGGTCTTCGCGGTGCTGGCCCTCTTCATGCTCACGCCCCTGCGCAACTCCGGCTACTGGCCCACGATCATCGCGCTGGTGCTGTTCGCCATGCCGCCGCTGCTGACCAACGCCTATGTAGGGATGCGGGAGGTGGACCGGTCCGTGGTGGAGGCCGCCCGGGGCATGGGGATGTCCGGCGGGCAGCTCTTCGTCCGGGTCGAGCTGCCGCTCGCCTACCCGATGATCATGACCGGGCTGCGCTCCGCCGCCGTCCAGGTCGTGGCCACCGCCTCGATCGCCGCCATGGTCGGTCTCGGCGGTCTCGGCCGGATCATCACCGCCGGGTTCAACACCTACGACACCGCTCAGGTCTTCGCGGGCGCGATCCTGGTCGCCGCCCTGGCCCTGCTGGTGGAAGGGGTCCTGGTGGCGCTGGACCGGGTGCTGTCACCGCTGCGCCACCGCCGGACCGCGTGAGCCACCCGGCGCCCCCCTCACCCCCCCTTTTTCGGTCACCTTTTTCAGTTCGGACGGAGAACAGACATGAGCAGGACCTCGCGGATAGCCGGAGCGGTCATCGGCATCGTGGCGCTGACAGGGTCGCTCGCGGCCTGCGGCGGCGACAGCCTGGAAAAGGAGAAGGGCGGCGGCTCCGGCTCCTCCGGCGGCGACAGCAAGAAGGGCTCGCTCGTCGTCGGCTCGGCCGCCTTCACCGAGTCCAAGGTGCTCGCCGAGCTGTACGCGCAGATCCTGGGCGACGCCGGGTACAGCACCTCGATCACCACGGTGAAGAACCGTGAGCTGTACGAGCCCTCGCTGGAGAAGGGCGAGATCGACGTCGTACCCGAATACGCCGCCACGATCACCGAATTCCTCAACGCCAAGGTGAACGGGGCGGAGAAGGCCCAGAACGCCCCCCTCGCCTCCGGGGACGCCGCCGCCACGGTCGCCGCCCTGGAGAAGCTCGCGGAACCGCTGGGCCTCAAGGTGCTCCCGGCCGGGAAGGCCGTCGACCAGAACGCCTTCGCGGTCTCCAAGGAATTCGCCGAGAAGAACAAGCTCAAGACCCTTTCCGATCTCGGAAAGTCGAAGCTCAAGGTCAAGATCGCGGCGGGCGACGAGTGCGAGGTGCGGCCCTTCTGCGCACCGGGTCTGAAGAAGACGTACGGCATCGACGTCACGGGGATCGACCCCAAGGGCGTCGGCACCCCGCAGTCCAAGCAGGCCGTGCGTGACGGCAAGGTCGAGCTGGTCCTGACGACGACCACGGACGCGGTGCTGGACGGGCTGGTGTTCCTGGAGGACGACAAGAAGCTCCAGAACGCCGACAACGTCCTGCCGGTCCTCAATGCCAAGGACGCGGGCGCCCCGGAGATCGCCGCCGCGCTCGGAAAGCTCACCGACACCCTCACCACGGAAGACCTCGCCGAGCTGAACCGCAAGGTCGACGCCGAGCGGGCGAAGCCCACCGACGTGGCGAAGGAGTATCTGGAGTCGAAGGGCCTCCTCAAGAAGTAGGCGCCGTCAAGAAGTAGGCACCCT
Source organism: Streptomyces cyaneofuscatus (assembly GCF_033109485.1). Classification (NCBI taxonomy): domain Bacteria; kingdom Bacillati; phylum Actinomycetota; class Actinomycetes; order Kitasatosporales; family Streptomycetaceae; genus Streptomyces; species Streptomyces cyaneofuscatus. The sequence continues at coordinate 4,585,568 of NZ_CP137002.1, forward strand.
CGGGAAGTAGGCACCCTCGGGAAGTGGGCGCCTCAGGAATCAGCGCCTGATCGAGGGGTGTTCTTGATCAAAAAGCAGGGTGCTTCGGGGGCCGTCAGGTAACCGGCGGGGAAAGATTGCCGGGCGGCCCCCCAAGTAGCGCGCACACACGGTAAATTTCAGGCCATGCCACGTGGACGCCACCGCCATTCGCCACCCCTTCACAGAATCCTGCCGCCCTCCGTGGTGGCGGGAGTGTCGGTCGTCGGTGCTTCCGGCGCCTGGTTCCTCGCCGAACCCCTCGCCCTGCGCGGCCTGGTGGCCGCCGTGGCCGCCGCCGCCCTGACCGGCGCGTATCTGATGCGCAGCTGGGACCGGGCCGCGGGGTTGCAGGTCGCCGAGCTGACGCGGGCCCGCACCCGTGACGAGTGGCGGGCCGAGGAGCGGATAGCCGAGCTGGAGCAGGATCTGGAGGAGTCGCGCGAGCTGCGCACCCGTCTGGAGACCAAGCTCCGCCGCAAGCGTGTGGAGCTCGCCGGACTGCGCGGCGAGCACGCGGGCCTGCTGCGCCGGTACGCCAACGCCGAGACCGAGCGGGCCAGTGCGCTGGAGGGCCGTCGGCAGCTCGCCATCGAGGCCGCCGCCACCCCCGCCGAGCTGCCCGCCGGACGGTCCACGCCGACCCCGGAGGCGTACCGCCGTGCGGACGAGGCCCTGCTGAACCTCACCCGCAACGCCGCACTCCAGGAAGCGCGCCGCGCGGAAGCGACCGCCCGTGCCATCGCCGGTGACCAGGGCGTGGACGGGGAAGGCCCGCAGGGGAAGGACGCGGCGGCCCCCGGGGCGGGCGAGCACCACCAGCACCGCCGCCCGTCGACCACCCCGCCCGCCCCGGCCGCGCAGTCCCCGGCCGACGCGGAGTCAACGGCCGACACGGAGTCCCCGGACGCGCCGGCTTCGAGCTCCCCGGCTCCGGACGCCCCGGCGGCCGGTCCCGAGGCCATCGGCGTACCGGCGATGAAGGCCCCGGCCCCCGCAGCCCCGGCCCCTCTCACGCCGGCCTCCCAGGCCGCCAAGCCCCAGGCCCTCGGCGCCCGGCCCCAGCCCCCGGCTCTCGCCGCCCGCCCCCCGGCCTCCACCGCGCCCGTGCACGTACCGCGTACGGTCCCCGCCGCCTCGGCCGTCGTGCCGTATGCCGCGGCCCGCCGCCATCTGGTCCCCCAGGGCAGCTTCGACTTCTTCGGCACCCAGAACGCCCAGAAGGCGAACGCCGCGATCGAGTCCGTGCAGAACGAGGACCTCGCGGACGTCGTCGGCGAGGAGGCGCTCGCCGTCCACCGCACGGGAGCCGTGCAGAACCGGGCCGTGGGCAAGGTCATCGACCTCACCGCGCACGACGAGACCGAGCAGATCGACGTGGCGGAGCTGCGCGGCGCGGTCTCCTAGGAGCTCGCGCGTTCCTATAGCCGCTCGCGCGTTCCTGTAGGAGCCCGCGCGTTCCTACAGGTGCGCGCGCTCTCCTACTTGTCGATGTCCCCGACCACGAAGAAGAGCGACCCCAGGATCGCCACCATGTCGGAGACCAGCGTCCCCGGCAGCAGCTCGGTGAGCGCCTGGATGTTGTTGAAGGAGGCGGAGCGCAGCTTCAGCCGGTACGGGGTCTTCTCGCCCTTGGAGACCAGGTAGTAGCCGTTGAGGCCGAGCGGGTTCTCCGTCCAGGCGTACGTGTGCCCCTCGGGCGCCTTCAGCACCTTGGGCAGCCGCTGGTTGACCGGCCCCGGCGCCAGGCCGGCCATCCGGTCCAGGCACGCGTCCGCCAGGTCCAGGGAGTTGAGGGTCTGCTCCAGCAGGCACTCGAAGCGGGCCAGGCAGTCGCCCTCGGTCCGGGTGACCACCTTCAGGGTGTCCTGGAGCTCCCCGTACGCGAGGTACGGCTCGTCGCGCCGCAGGTCGAAGTCGACGCCCGAGGCGCGCGCGATCGGCCCCGACACCCCGTACGCGTGCACGGCTTCGGCGGAGAGCACGCCGACATCGCGCGTACGGGCCCGGAAGATCTCGTTGCCGAGGACCAGGTTCTCGTAGATGTCCATGCGGGAGCGGACCGAGGCGACGGCGTCCCGCACCCGCCCCGACCAGCCCGCCGGGACGTCCTCCTTGAGGCCGCCGACCCGGTTGAACATGTAGTGCATCCGGCCGCCGGAGACCTCCTCCATCACCGCCTGGAGCTCCTCGCGCTCCCGGAAGGCGTGGAAGACCGGGGTGATGCCGCCGAGTTCGAGCGGGTAGGAGCCGAGGAACATCAGGTGGTTGAGGACCCGGTTCAGCTCGGCGAGCAGTGTCCGCGTCCAGACGGCACGCTCGGGGACCTCCATGCCGAGCATGCGCTCGACGGCCATCACGACGCCCAGCTCGTTCGAGAACGCGGAGAGCCAGTCGTGGCGGTTGGCGAGCATGATGATCTGCCGGTAGTCGCGCGCCTCGAAGAGCTTCTCCGCGCCCCGGTGCATGTAGCCGATGACCGGTTCGGCGTGCTGGATGCGTTCTCCGTCCAGGACGATCCGCAGCCGGAGCACCCCGTGGGTGGAGGGGTGTTGCGGGCCGATGTTCAGCACCATGTCGGTGCTCTCGGCCGCGCCGCCGATGCCGATGGTCGTCTCCGTCATGGGCGCCAGTATCCCCCGACCGGGCCCCGCCGCACCGGCGGTCAGCTCAGCTCCGCCCCCACCCGGTGCAGCAGCCACCCGAAGTCGCCGAGCCCGCCGCGCGCGGTCAGCTCCGCCGCCTCGCCCGCCGCCGCCAGCGCGGTGACGTACGCCGCCGGATCGGTGGCGGCCAGGCTCAGCGGAGGGCGCTCCCCGGAGACCCCCAGCCGCCCGAGCGCCGCCCGCTGGCCGGTGAGTTCGGCGGCCCCCCGGTCCACGGCCGCCGCACATGCGTCCAGCGCCACATGCGCGGTCAGGTCGCAGGACCCGTCCGGCACCGGGAGCACCTCCCGCCCGCCCCGGAACCCGGTCAGCGTCCCGAAGGGCGGCCGGGCGCCCCGTACATGCGCGTAGTCCACCGCCACCGCGAGCCCGGCCTCCAGCGACCCCACCGCCCGCGCCCAGGCGAGGTCCCGGGGCAGCCCGATCTCGGCCCGCTCACCCGGTACGGACAGCGGCCACCACCGCTCCAGCCACGCCGCGTCCGCCCCGGTCACCGGCGGCCCGAGGCGCTCGCCGCCGTCCGGGATCCGCACCTGGACGTACCGGGCGACGCCCTCCCCGTCCACCTCCGCCACGTCCACCGGCACGTTGTCCAGCCACTCGTTGGCGAACAGCAGCCCGCGCACACCCCGAGGCGGCTCGGCGCACCAGACGATCCGGGGATCCAGCCCCGGCGGGCGGGCGGCGACCTCCACCCCGTACGGGACCACCTCCAGCCACTCGGGGGCGGCGGCGAGCACCCCGGTCAGCAGCTCACCGCGCCCGGCCCCCACATCGACCAGGGCCACCGTGCCGATCCCCAGCTCCTGTGCGGTCCGGGCCAGCAGCCCGGCCACGGCCCGCGCGAACAGGGGCGATGCGTGGACCGACGTACGGAAGTGGCCGGCCGGCCCGTCCGGGCTCCGGTAGAAGCCCCCGTCCCCGTACAAAGCGGTCTCAGCCGCCTCCCGCCACCCCTGCCACTCCTCCGTCATATGGGCCAGTCTCCACCTTGGGGAGTACGGTCCCAGGATCTGGATCGACCCTCCGGTTGACCCGGGCACCTATCCGCTGTCCTTACGCTGGGCTACGTGCAGCGCCTTTACGATTTTCTCCGCAGGCACCCGCTGGGCGTCGACGTCTTCTGGGCGGTCTTCCTCCTCGGGCTCTCCGGCATGTCGCTGGTGTCGGGGATGTTCGACGCCGGGCGGGAGGAGATCCTCGCGGTTCCGGTTGCGCTCGGCCTCTCCACGGTCGTGGCGCTGCGCCGGCGCCTCCCCGAGAAGATGCTGCTGCTCGCCATCGCGGTGGGGTTGCTCCAGCTGGTCGGCGACGTCCGGCCGAACATCGGCAACTTCGCGATGCTGGTGATCACCTTCACGGTGGCCACGATCGGGGAGCGCTGGGCCTCCCGCCTCGCCCTGATCTGCAGCCTGAGCGCGGCCACCCTCTCGCAGGTGCGCTGGGAGGCCGAGCCGGGCGGCTCCTGGCCCCAGCAGATCTTCGTGACGGTGATCATGACGGTGCCGTTCGTGCTGGCCTGGGTGATGGGCGACTCGCTGCGGACCCGGCGGGCCTACTTCAGCCAGCTGGAGGAGCGCGCCGCCCGGCTGGAGCGGGAGCGCGAGGCCCAGTCCAAGGTGGCGGTCGCCGCCGAGCGGGCCCGGATCGCCCGGGAACTGCACGATGTCGTCGCGCACAACGTGTCCGTGATGGTGGTCCAGGCCGACGGCGCCGCGTATGTGATGGACGCGGCGCCCGACCAGGCCCGGCAGGCGCTGGAGACGATCTCCTCCACCGGCCGGCAGGCGCTGGCCGAGATGCGGCGGCTGCTCGGGGTGCTGCGGACAGGTGACGCGCCGGAGAGCGGGGAGTACGTCCCGCAGCCCGACGTGGAGCAGATCGAGGACCTGGTCGACCAGGTGCGCCGGACCGGCCTGGCGGTGGACTTCAAGGTGGAGGGCACCGCCCGCCCGCTGCCGAGCGGCGTGGAGCTGACCGCGTACCGCATCGTGCAGGAGGCGCTCACCAACACCCGCAAGCACGGCGGCCCCGACGCCGGGGCCAGCGTCCGGCTGGTCTACTTCGACGACGGCCTCGGGCTGCTGGTCGAGGACGACGGCCGGGGCGCGGCGCACGAGCTGTACGAGGACGGCGGCGCGGACGGCGCCGGGCACGGGATGATCGGGATGCGGGAGCGGGTCGGCATGGTCGGCGGCACGCTGGACGCGGGGCCGCGGCCCGGCGGCGGCTTCCGGATCAGCGCGCTGCTGCCGCTGAAGCCCGCCGACTGACGCCGACGCCCTCGGAGCAACCCCCTACCACCCATACAGGACAGGACAGACCCCATGGCCATCCGCGTGATGCTCGTCGACGACCAGGTGCTGCTGCGCACGGGCTTCCGGATGGTCCTGGCCGCCCAGCCCGACATGGAGGTGGTGGCGGAGGCCGGGGACGGCGCGGAGGCGATCGAGATCCTGCGCTCCACCGCCGTCGACGTGGTCCTGATGGACGTCCGTATGCCCCGCCTGGACGGGGTCGAGGCGACCCGCCGGATCTGCGCGCAGCCGAATCCGCCGAAGGTGCTGATCCTGACGACGTTCGACCTGGACGAGTACGCGTTCTCCGGGCTCAAGGCGGGCGCCAGCGGCTTCATGCTCAAGGACGTGCCGCCGGCCGAGCTGCTCTCCGCGATCCGCTCGGTGCACAGCGGCGACGCGGTCGTCGCCCCGTCCACCACCCGCCGCCTGCTCGACCGCTTCTCCCCGATGCTGCCCAGCAGCGAGAAGGAGCCGAAGAACAAGCACATCCAGAAGCTCACCGAACGCGAACGCGAGGTGATGCTCCTGGTCGCCCAGGGCCTCTCCAACGGCGAGATCGCCGCCCGCCTCGTCCTCTCCGAGGCGACGGTCAAGACCCACGTCGGCCGCATCCTCACCAAGCTGAGCCTGCGCGACCGGGTCCAGGTCGTCGTCCTCGCCTACGAGACGGGCCTGGTGCGCGCGGGCGGCGGGGCGGGCTGAGGGGCTCCCGACAAGCGGGCTGAGAAGCTCCCGGCAACAGGCCCTACCGCTGACCACCGGCCCTACCGCAGCACGCCCTCCAGGAAGTCGCTGCCGATGCGGGCGACGACCGTCAGGTCCAGCTGGTGCAGGACGTAGCGGCCGCGGCGGCGGGTCGTGATCAGGCCCGCCTTCTTGAGCACCGACAGATGCCGGGAGACCTCGGGCGCGGTGATCCGGTGGGAGTCGGCCAGTTCGCCGGTGGTGTACGCGGAGCGGGCCAGGTTGCGGCACAGGCGCATGCGCATCGGGTGGGCCAGGGCCTCCATCCGGAGCTGGAGCAGCTCGACGGAGGCGGGGGCCGGCAGGTCGGGGAGGCGGACCGGGTACTGGATCACCGGCCGCCAGCCCGGTGCGTACACCACCATCAGGTGCGGCCAGCCGAAGCTGCTGGGCATCAGTGCGAGGCCGGTGCCGACGTCCGGGTCGACGGCGGTGGTCCGGGCCTCGGACAGCTTGTCGACGGAGAGCGTGCCCGCCTCCTCGTCCAGGGTCAGGGCGGCGGAGACCGCGCCGAGCGCCTCCCGGACGCCCTTGTGCCGCAGCACCTCCGTCTTGTACCGGGCGTCGGCGGCCAGCTGGACGGAGACCCGGCGCCAGGTGTCCGCGAAGAACGCCTGGTCGCAGTCCTCGAAGAGGCGCCGAATCCAGCGGCGTACGGGGGCGGGGTCGGCCAGCAGCCGCTGGGTGAACCTCACCTGCCGGGGGCCGCGCGCTGCCGCCAGATCCAGGGCGCGGTCCCGCATCGCCGGGTCCGACAGCGGGGAGGCGGCGCCGTCCCCGTACAGACCGGCGCAGGTGAACTCCAGCGCCGTCGTCACGAACCGCTCGTCGTCCAGCCGGTCCAGGATGTCCAGGTCCTCGGCGAGGGTCGCCCCGGGCCTGCCGTCGCCCCCGGGGATTCCGGCGAACGGCATGAAGACGTCGGAGAAGCTGTGCCGCCAGAGGAACTCCGCCTCCAGCAGCCGGTCGGCGAGATCGGGCTCCAGCGCCGACGAGGTCGCGGTGGCCCAGCCGTGCAGGCCGGGGTGGTGGCCGGGCTCGGAGAGCGCGTGCAGCGCGTTCCCCAGCTCCGCGAGCGGGGAGACCGCGAAAACGATGCGGTTGGCGGGCAGGCCGACGATGTCTATGTTCACGCTCACGCGTCCCATGGTGCGGGGTACGGGGACGGGGCGTCGCCCCATTTGACGGCGGCCGTCAATCAACGCGCGGACCTGCGGTGACGGGCGGACGCTGGATACATGGACGCCATCCAGCAGCACATGCTCGACACCTACCGCGCGGCCCGCCTGGGCGAGCCGGCCCCGCCCCCGCCGGGCCGCCACGACCGCAGAACCCTGCGCGACCTCTACCACCACTGGCTGACGCACCCGCCGACGCGTCACCAGCCCGTCCGGCGTTTGAGGACGGAACCCTGAAGCCGGAGGGCCCGCCCTCAACAAGGCTCCTGCACCAGGAGCTACTTAAGCAGCCCCACGAACACCCCCACCGCCTCCCGCACATCCTCCGCCGACCATTCAAGCCCGGCCCCCGCCACCGTCACCTCGGTCACCGAAACCCCCGGCGGCAACCCGGCCGCCCCCGCGGCCCCCGCCCCCCACCGCCGGAACAGCGTCACCCCCGTCTCCTCCGCCTGCCGCACCGACGCCTCGTCCAGCACCTCGGCGTCGTACGGCAGCCACACCTGGAACTGATGCGTGTGCGGCGGCTCCGGATGCACCCGGAACCACGGCACCCCCGCCGCAGCGAACCCCTCCGCCATCGCCCCGGCGACCACCTTCGCGTGCGCCACGTACGACGGCAGCCGGGGCAGCTCCTTCTCCAGCCCGATCAGGGCGGAGAGCACCGCCGGGTACTGCTGGAAGAGCTGGCCCCCGTACCGGTGGCGCCACACCCGCGCCTCCTCGACCAGCACGTCAGGCCCCGCGAGCACCGCCCCCGACAGCCCGTCCAGCGACTTGTAGAAGGACACGTACACACTGTCCGCGAGCGCCGCGATCTCCTCAAGGCCCCGCCCGAAGTGCGGCCCGCACTCCCAGAGCCGCGCCCCGTCCAGGTGCACGACCGCGTCCCGCTCCCGGGCCGCCGCCACGACGGCCTCCAGCTCGTCCCAGGTGGGCAGCACGAACCCGGCGTCCCGCAGCGGCAGCTCCAGCATCAGCGTCCCGAACGGCTCCGGGTGGTCCCGTACCTCCTCCGCGCTCGGCATCCGGGCCGCCGACGTCAGGTGCACCGTCCGCAGCCCGCTCACCGCCCCCAGCGACCCCTCCTCGTGCAGCTCCGGGTGGGCCAGCGGATGCAGCGCCACCGTGGCGTTGCCCGTACGCCCAGCCCAGCACCGCAGCGCGACCTGCTGGGCCATGGTCCCGGTCGGGAAGAACGCCGCCGCCTCCGTCCCCAGCAGCCCGGCCACCCGCCGCTCCAGATCGGCGACGACCCCGCCCCCGTACACATCCACCGCGTCATCCGGATCGTGTACGAAACCGGAACCGGCCGCAGATCCGGAACCGCCCCCGACCCCGGCCTCAGAACCGCCCCCGACCCCGGAACCGGCCCCGACCGCGGCCGCCAGCGCCGCCAGCCCCTCCGCCACCGTGCCGTCCGTGGACCGGCGGGCCAGCACCCGGTGGGACCCGCGCCAGGCGGCCAGTCGGCGCCGCCGCTGCTCCTGCTCATCCATGGCTGTCATGGGACGATCATCCCCCGGACGACGGACGGCACGCCCCCACGATTCCCGCCCGCTCCGCAGAGTTGTCCAGAGTTATCCACAGGCTGTGGGCGGCGGGCGGGCTTCGCCGAAACGCTGGCGTAGCATGCAGAGAAATCGTCCGGTACCCCCCGCGGACTGGAACGGAAGGCCATCGCCGCGTGAATACGACAGTTCCGAAGGAACCCCTCGACGCGAGGGACCGCCCCGCCCGCCTCACCGTCGGCGTCGTGGGAGCGGGCCGTGTCGGCCCCGCCCTCGCCGCCGCGCTCCAGCTCGCCGGCCACCGCCCGGTGGCCGTCTCGGGCGTCTCCGACGCGTCCCGGCGCCGCGCGGCCGCCCTGCTCCCCGACGTCCCCGTGGTGACGCCCGCCGAGGTCCTCGCCCGCGCCGAGCTGGTCCTGCTGACCGTCCCCGACGACGCGCTCCCGCGCCTGGTCGAGGGGCTCGCCGAGACCGGTGCCGTACGGCCGGGACAGCTGCTCGTCCACACCTCGGGGCGGTACGGGGCCCGGGTCCTGGACCCCGCGCTGCGGGCCGGGGCCCTGCCGCTCGCGCTGCACCCGGCGATGACGTTCACCGGGTCCTCCGTCGACGTCCAGCGGCTCGCGGGCTGCTCGTTCGGGGTCACCGCCCCCGAGGAGCTGCGGCTGGCCGCCGAGGCGCTGGTCATCGAGATGGGCGGCGAGCCGGAGTGGATCGCCGAGGAGTCCCGCCCGCTCTACCACGCGGCCCTCGCCCTCGGCGCGAACCACCTGGTCACCCTGGTCGCCGAGTCGATGGAGCTGCTGGCCAAGGCCGGGGTCACCGCCCCGGACCGGATGCTCGGCCCGCTCCTCGGCGCCGCCCTGGACAACGCCCTGCGGTCCGGCGACGGAGCGCTGACCGGCCCGGTGGCCCGGGGCGACGCGGGCACGGTCGCCGCCCATGTGGGCGAGCTGCGCGCGCACGCCCCCCAGATGGTCGGGGGCTACCTCGCGATGGCCCGCGCCACGGCCGACCGGGCCCTGGCCCACGGCCTGCTCAAGCCGGAGCTGGCGGAGGACCTGCTCGTCGCCCTGGCCGACCAGGAGAGCCGCCCGGGCTCCACCGGACCGGGGGAGACCCGATGACCACGACCGGACACCCCGCCCCGACCGGAAACACCGGAAACACCGGCACGACAGCCCCCACCCCCGCCCTCCTCCGCACCGCCGCCGAGCTCGACGCGCTCCCCCGCCCCGCCGGGGCCGAGCGGGCCGTCGTCATGACCATGGGCGCGCTCCACGAGGGCCACGCCACCCTGATTCGTACGGCTCGCGAGGCAGCGGGCCCGGACGGCCAGGTGGTGGTCACCGTCTTCGTGAACCCGCTCCAGTTCGGCGAGGCCGCCGACCTCGACCGCTATCCGCGCACCCTGGACGCCGACCTGGAGACCGCCGCGGCCGCCGGCGCCGACGCGGTCTTCGCCCCCGGCGTGGACGAGGTCTACCCCGGTGGCGAGCCCCAGGTCCGGATCACCGCGGGCCCCATGGGGGAGCGGCTCGAAGGGGCCTCCCGCCCCGGCCACTTCGACGGCATGCTGACCGTCGTCGCCAAGCTCCTCCACCTCACCCGCCCCGACGAGGCGTTCTACGGGCAGAAGGACGCCCAGCAGCTCGCCCTGATCACCCGCATGGTCCGCGACCTGAACTTCGGCGTCCGGATCACCGGCGTGCCCACCGTCCGCGACCCCGACGGCCTCGCGCTCTCCAGCCGCAACCGGTTCCTGTCCCCGCAGGAGCGGCACACCGCCCTCGCCCTGCCCCGCGCCCTGTTCGCGGCGCAGGACCGGCTCGCCGCCCAGCAGGCCCTGCACGAGCGCGCCAAGGCCACCGCCCCCGGCGGCGACCGGGCCGCCGGGCTCAACAAGCTCGGCGAGGCCCGGGCCGCCGCCGACGCCCAGGCCGTGGCGCTGGCCCGGCCCAACGGGGCGCCCGCCGCCGTACGGGCCACCGCGCGCGCGATCCTGGAAGAGGCCGCCGCCCGGGACCGGCACCCGCTCGTCCTGGACTACCTGGCCCTGGTCGACCCGGCGGACTTCACCGAGATCCCCGACGACCGCGAGAGCGGGGATGCGATCCTCGCCGTCGCCGCCCGGGTCGGGGAGACCCGCCTCATCGACAACATCCCCCTCACCTTCGGAGCCCTGACGTGACCGGAATACGGCTGACCGCCCCCGCCCCCGGCTGGGCCATCGACGCGGACGTCGTGGTGGTCGGCTCCGGCGTCGCCGGTCTCACCACCGCCCTGCGCTGCGCGGCGGCCGGCCTGGACACCGTGGTCGTCACCAAGGCCCGGCTCGACGACGGCTCGACCCGCTGGGCCCAGGGCGGCATCGCCGCGGCCCTCGGCGAGGGCGACACCCCCGAGCAGCACCTCGACGACACCCTGGTCGCAGGCGCGGGCCTCTGCGACGAGGAAGCCGTCCGGACCCTGGTCACCGAGGGCCCCGACGCCGTACGCCGTCTGATCACCACCGGCGCCACCTTCGACACCACCGACAGCGGCGACATAGCGCTCACCCGCGAGGGCGGCCACCACCGCCGCCGCATCGCCCACGCGGGCGGCGACGCGACCGGCGCGGAGATCTCCCGGGCCCTGGTCGAGGCGGTCCGCTCGGCCGCCCTGCACACCATCGAGAACGCGCTCGTCCTGGACCTGCTCACCGACGCCGAAGGCCGTACGGCGGGGGTCTCGCTGCACGTCATGGGCGAGGGCCAGCACGACGGCGTCGGCGCGGTCCGGGCCCCTTCGGTCGTCCTCGCGACCGGCGGCATGGGCCAGGTCTTCTCCGCCACCACCAACCCCTCGGTCTCCACCGGGGACGGCGTGGCGCTGGCGCTGCGGGCCGGGGCGGAGGTCTCCGACCTGGAGTTCGTCCAGTTCCACCCGACGGTCCTCTTCCTCGGCGCCGACTCCGAGGGCCAGCAGCCGCTGGTCTCCGAGGCGGTGCGCGGCGAGGGCGCCCACCTCGTCGACGCCACCGGCACCCGCTTCATGCTCGGGCAGCACGAGCTGGCCGAGCTGGCCCCCCGCGACATCGTCGCCAAGGCCATCACCCGCCAGATGCACGAGCACTCCACCGAGCACATGTATCTGGACGCCCGGCACTTCGGCGCCCCGATGTGGGAGCAGCGCTTCCCCACCATCCTGGCCGCCTGCCGCGCCCACGGCATCGACCCGGTCACCGAGCCGATCCCGGTCGCCCCGGCCGCGCACTACGCCTCCGGCGGCATCCGCACCGACCTGCGCGGCCGGACGACCGTCCCCGGCCTGTACGCCTGCGGCGAGGTCGCCTGTACGGGCGTGCACGGCGCCAACCGGCTGGCGTCGAACTCCCTCCTGGAGGGCCTGGTCTTCGCCGAGCGCATCGCCGCCGACATCGCCGAGACCCGGCCGCCGCGCACCGAACCGGCCAAGAGCACGGGTGGCGAGCCGGTCGCGCTGCTCGCCCCCGAGACCCGTACGGCGATCCAGCGCATCATGACCCGGGGCGCCGGAGTCCTCCGCTCCGCCGCGTCCCTGGCCGCCGCGGCCGAGGGGCTGGAGGCCCTGCACCGCAGCGCCGCCGCCGACGTGGACGCCGCCGACCCGAAGGACGCGGTCCCCGGGGTCGACGCCTGGGAGGTCACCAACCTGCTGCTGGTCTCCCGGGTCCTGGTCGCCGCCGCCCGGGAGCGCGAGGAGACCCGCGGCTGCCACTGGCGCGAGGACCGGCCCGACCGCGACGACGCCCACTGGCGCGCCCACCTGGTCGTCCGTATCGCCGCCGACCGCACACCGGTCGTCCACCGTACGGAGACCGCCGCATTCCCGCCCGTACGCGCGGCGGATTGACCAGACTGCTGAGAGCAGCGGCGCGAGCCGCACCCGCACAGCGACAGCGGCCGCCCCCGAACAGCGGCCGCACCCGAACAGAGAAGCACCGCACCACCCGCCACCAGAGAAGCACCGCACCACCCGCCACGCCCCGAGGAGCCGCAACCGTGTCCACGCCCGAAGAGAATCCGCGCCCCACACCTGTGGACGTACCGCTGATCCGGGTCGGCGCGCCCGCACCCGCCGCGTCCTCCGGGGGCTGCGGCGACGACTGCGGCTGCGGTGACGGCTTCGACCCCGACGCCCTGGAGTGCGGGCTCGACCCCGCGCTCGCCCTGCTCCTGGCCGAGGCGGGGCTCGACCCCGTGCAGGTCGAGGACGTCGCCCATGTCGCGATCGAGGAGGACCTCGACGGCGGGGTGGACGTCACGACCGTGGCGACCGTTCCCGAGGACGCCGTGATCACCGGTGACTTCACCGCGCGCGAGGCGGGGGTCGTGGCCGGTCTCCGGGTCGCCGAGGCGGTCCTGTCGATCGTCTGCACCGAGGAGTTCGAGGTCGAGCGGCACGTCGAGGACGGCGAGCGGGTCGCCCCCGGCCAGAAGCTGCTCACCGTCTCCACCCGCACCCGCGACCTGCTGACCGGCGAGCGCAGCGCGCTGAACCTGCTCTGCCGCCTCTCCGGCATCGCCACCGCCACCCGCGCCTGGGCGGACGTGCTGGAGGGCTCCAAGGCCCAGGTCCGCGACACCCGCAAGACGACGGCGGGGCTGCGCGCGCTGGAGAAGTACGCCGTACGCTGCGGCGGCGGCGTCAACCACCGGATGTCGCTCTCCGACGCGGCCCTGGTCAAGGACAACCACGTCATCGCGGCGGGCGGGGTGGCCGAGGCGTTCAAGCGGGTCCGCGCCGAGTTCCCCGACCTGCCCGTCGAGGTCGAGGTCGACACGCTGGAGCAGGTCCGCGAGGTGCTGGACGCGGGCGTCGACCTGATCCTGCTGGACAACTTCACCCCGGCGGAGACGGCCGAGGCGGTGGCCCTGGTCGACGGCCGCGCGATCCTCGAATCCTCCGGCCGCCTCACGCTCGACTCGGCCCGCGCCTACGCGGACGCGGGCGTGGACTACCTGGCCGTCGGCGCGCTCACCCACTCCTCGCCGATCCTCGACATCGGCCTGGACTTCCGCGACGCGGACGCAGCCACGGACACCGCCGAAACCGACACCGACGGGGCCGACGCCTGATGCTGCTCACCATCGACGTCGGCAACACGCACACGGTCCTCGGCCTCTTCGACGGCGAGGAGATCGTCGAGCACTGGCGGATCTCCACCGACGCCCGCCGCACCGCCGACGAGCTGGCGGTGCTGCTCCAGGGCCTGATGGGCATGCACCCGCTGCTCGGCATGGAGCTGGGCGACGGCATCGAGGGCATCGCGATCTGCGCGACCGTCCCGTCCGTCCTGCACGAGCTGCGCGAGGTCACCCGCCGCTACTACGGCGACGTGCCCGCCGTCCTGGTGGAGCCCGGCGTCAAGACCGGCGTCCCGGTCCTGATGGACAACCCCAAGGAGGTCGGCGCGGACCGCATCATCAACGCGGTCGCCGCCGTCGAGCTGTACGGGGGCCCGGCGATCGTCGTCGACTTCGGCACGGCCACCACCTTCGACGCGGTCTCCGCACGCGGGGAGTACACGGGCGGGGTCATCGCACCCGGCATCGAGATCTCCGTGGAGGCGCTCGGCGTCAAGGGCGCCCAGCTCCGCAAGATCGAGCTGGCCCGGCCGCGCAGCGTGATCGGCAAGAACACCGTCGAGGCCATGCAGTCCGGCATCGTCTACGGCTTCGCGGGCCAGGTCGACGGGGTGGTGGCCCGGATGAAGAAGGAGCTGACCGCCGACCCGGACGACGTCACGGTCATCGCGACGGGCGGCCTTGCTCCGATGGTGTTGGGGGAGTCCTCCGTCATCGACGAGCACGAGCCGTGGCTGACGCTGATCGGGCTGCGCCTGGTCTACGAGCGGAACGCGTCGCGTTCGTAACCGATCCGGCCGCACGGGCGCGGCGTACCAGCGGGAACGGCTGTGGGCGACGGCCCGGCACACCGTGCGCGGACGCCGCGCCACCGACGACCAGTTAAACGGATTTTGTCCATTTAGCACGTATTGTCGCGTCATGCCCACGCCCTACGGTTCACGAGGCGGCATGGCGTTCAGCGCGGACGAGCTGCGGGTGCTCCGACGTGCCCTTGCCATCGCCCTCCACCCCATGCCCCTGTCCGACGAGGATGTACAGGACTGCCTGCGGCTCGCGGGCTCCGTGGACGAGGCGGTCGGGGAGGCGGGCCGGCTGCGAGCGTTCCTCCTCGCCGACCTCGCCCGCTACCGCGCCGCCCTCCCCGGCTCCGTCGCCGGCTACCTGGAGCTCCTCCAGGACGCCCTGGCGGCCGGTTACGACCCCCGCCCGGACGATCTGGCGGCCCTGCGCGCCCTGCGTGGGAAACCGCTCGCGGCGGCCCTCCTGGAGCGCTGCCAGATCCTCGCCGAGCGCTCCGTACGTGCCCGGCTCGCGGGCCGCTCCGCCGCCCTGTCGGCCCCCGGCCCCCGCAGCCGCCTGCTCGCCCTCCCCGGCGGCCGGGCGGCCGACCGCGAGCCGGACCGTCCCAAGGCCCCGGCCGCCCCCGTACCGGGCCGCCCACCGGCCCCCGGCTCCCGCCCGGCGCCCAAGCCGTCCGAGGTCTTCCCGCCCCGGCGCCGCCCCACCCCGCCCCCGTCGGAGGAGGAGCGGGCGGCGGGCTGACCCCGCACCGCCCACGGACGCGGCGGCCTCTACCGGGAGGTCGCCGCGTCCCGTCGTGCGGGGCTCGCTACTCTGGACGGCATGGACTACGTATCCGCGCTCGTGCCCCCCGTGGTGATGGCCGTCTTCTTCATCGGCCTGGTCGTGACGATCGTCAAGAGCCAGGGCGGTCCGAACAAGGCCAAGGAGGACGACGCGGTCGACGCCGCGATCGCCCGCGCGGAATCCGTAAAGCAGACCGCTCGTCCGGAGAATGCCTGACCGCACGGTCCGCACCCGCGCATCCCTGGAGCGCACGGCTCATGAGAGCCGTGCGCTCTTTTGGCTCTGTAAATAACCAGCCATTCAGGACATCTGGCACTAAAGTGATCCTGTGCCCCGCCAATTGGGAGAGCTGGAAGACGCCGTGATGACCCGCGTCTGGCAATGGAACCGTCCGGTCACGGTGCGGGAAGTCCTTGAGGACCTCCAGCAGGAACGGTCCATCGCCTACACGACGGTGATGACGGTAATGGACAATCTCCATCAGAAGGGCTGGGTCCGCAGGGAAGTGGACGGCCGGGCATATCGATATACGGCCGTCTCCACCAGGGCCGCCTACTCGGCCGCACTGATGAACGAAGCCTGGTCGCAGAGCGACAACCCCGCAGCCGCCCTTGTCGCGTTCTTCGGCATGATGTCGCCGGAGCAGCGCGAAGCACTTCAGGACGCAGTTCGCATGGTTTCCCCGAACCCGGTGGACAACTCCGCCGACAATCCGCTGAGCGGCCCGGCCGGCAATCCGGCAGGCGGCCCGGTGGCCAATCCGGAGGACGGCCCGCCGGAACCGACCGCCGCAGCCGCCGAAGGCTCCGCCCCGGCCGATGGCGCGGAGCCCGGGAGCGGGCGATAGCGTCGGGGCATGTCCCCAGAGCAGCCGCAAACCGAACCGGATACCGACTTTCATACCGACCCGTCGGTAAATAAGCCCGCCATCACCGTCCGCCGGGCCAGGACGAGTGATGTGTCATCCGTACGCCGGCTCCTCGACGGGTACGTGTCCGGCGGCATCCTGCTCGACAAAGCCACCGTCACCCTTTATGAGGACATCCAGGAGTTCTGGGTCGCGGAACGCGACGAGGATGCCCGGGTCGTCGGCTGCGGTGCTCTCCATGTGATGTGGGAAGACCTCGCGGAAGTCCGGACTCTCGCCGTCGACCCCCGCATCAAGGGCGCGGGGGTAGGGCATCACGTACTGGAGAAGCTTCTGCAGACCGCCCGCTGGCTCGGGGTGCGGAGGGTTTTCTGCCTCACCTTCGAAGTGGACTTCTTCGCGAAGCACGGGTTCGTCGAGATCGGAGAGACTCCGGTCGACACCGATGTCTACAGTGAGCTGCTGCGTTCCTACGACGAGGGTGTCGCCGAGTTCCTCGGTCTCGAACGAGTGAAGCCGAACACCTTGGGCAACAGCCGGATGCTTCTGCACCTGTGATGCACGGATGATGCGCGGAAGCCGGGCATCCCTATGTCCGAATCGCGCACGTTTCCCGTGTTCTCGCGCTCCTGAACCTCTCCCGGGGGTTTGTGTTTTCCCGAGAAAAGCGGTTTCCTTTCCGCGTACTCCATTTTCGATGAAAGGAAATCCCGTGGCACAGAAGGTTCAGGTCCTTCTTGTCGACGACCTCGACGGTGTCGAGGCGGACGAGACCGTGACGTTCGCGCTCGACGGCAAGACGTACGAGATCGACCTCACCACGGCCAATGCGGACAAGCTTCGCGGCCTTCTCGAGCCCTACACCAAGGGTGGCCGCCGCACCGGTGGCCGTGCCGCGACGGGCCGTGGCAAGGGCCGCGCCGTGGCCGGTGGCAACAAGGACACCGCGGAAATCCGCCGGTGGGCCCGGGAGAACGGCCACAACGTGAATGACCGTGGCCGCGTTCCCGCCGAGATCCGCGAGGCTTACGAGAAGGCCAACGGCTGATCTGCCGGACTGCCCTTACGCAGCCCGGCCCGGGCACGCGACAACCGGACCCGATGGCATTCCGTCGCCGCGGCGTCCACCAGGCGTACGAGATCGGGGGCATCCCCACCGCTGCTCCCGAAGCCCGCGAGAGCGGGAAGCGCCGGCCCGGGCCCATGCCTCGGCTCGGGGGGCCGCAGCCATACGGCGGCCCCCGGCGAGCCCGCACCACCACCCCGGGGTGACGGAGCCGTGATCCGGCCCCCCGCCCCCACGGCGGTCAGATCGAGCGCGATCGGGCCCCACTCCAGCCAGTCGAGCAGCCCCGGCAGCTCATCGGCGCCGCCCGCGGCGACCAGCAGCCCCATCCGTCCACCGCTCAGCAGCACCGGCCCGGTCCGCACCGGGCGGCGCAGCAGGGCGTGACCGGCCTCGGCGGGAAGTTCCAGCACGTCGAAGCGGATCCCGGTGAGCAGCCGCACCGGAGCGCGCCCCTCGGTCGCCCAGCCGAGCCTCCGCTCGTACCACCGGGCGAGAGCGGCGGGGCCGGGAGCGACCGGACCCGGACCGGCACGGCCGGGACCGGCATCGGGTGACGATCGGGGCGGCGGGACGATGAAGGCCATGTCCGATGAACCGCTGAACCGACGGTGAAGTTACGCAGGGTTCCCGGACGATCACTTTGCGTCCGGCCCTGGAGGGCGCGCAGGAGCGTGAAGCGGCGCAAGGTTGTTCGCCCGTAGCGGAGGGAACCGGGGCGCGCCGCATGGACTGTCAGTGATTGCGGGTAAGACTTTCCTAGTGGGAAGGGGCGACACGCTGGCCGAGGCGTCTCACGTTCGCCATCGGCGTACTGGCGAAAGGGGTATCTGCCTGGCCTGCGGGAACATCGTCTCGCACCATCGGGTTGGAGCAGTTGTCAGCTGTTCGGCAGTAAGAATCCCCGCCCGGTGCGGGGTGATCCGGACGGATGTCGGCAGTTGGAATGAGCTGTCCCGTCCTGCGGGACTAGCATGCGGAAGGACTGGGAGGGGACCGACCCCTCACTGACCGACCGCTCTGAGGAGCGATTAACGATGTTCGAGAGGTTCACCGACCGCGCGCGGCGGGTTGTCGTCCTGGCTCAGGAAGAAGCCCGGATGCTCAACCACAACTACATCGGCACCGAGCACATCCTCCTGGGCCTGATCCATGAGGGTGAGGGTGTCGCCGCTAAGGCCCTGGAGAGCCTCGGGATTTCGCTCGAGGCGGTCCGCCAGCAGGTGGAGGAGATCATCGGGCAGGGCCAGCAGGCTCCGTCCGGGCACATCCCCTTCACCCCGCGAGCCAAGAAGGTCCTGGAGCTGTCGCTCCGCGAGGCCCTTCAGCTGGGCCACAACTACATCGGCACCGAGCACATCCTGCTCGGCCTGATCCGCGAGGGCGAGGGCGTCGCCGCCCAGGTTCTCGTGAAGCTGGGCGCCGACCTGAACCGGGTCCGGCAGCAGGTCATCCAGCTGCTTTCGGGCTACTCGGGCGGCAAGGAGACGGCGGCCGCGGGCGGCCCCGCGGAGGGCACGCCCTCCACCTCCCTGGTGCTCGACCAGTTCGGCCGGAACCTCACCCAGGCCGCTCGTGAATCCAAGCTCGACCCGGTCATCGGGCGCGAGAAGGAGATCGAGCGGGTCATGCAGGTGCTGTCCCGCCGGACCAAGAACAACCCGGTCCTCATCGGCGAGCCCGGCGTCGGCAAGACGGCGGTCGTCGAGGGCCTGGCCCAGGCGATCGTCAAGGGCGAGGTGCCCGAGACCCTCAAGGACAAGCACCTCTACACCCTGGACCTCGGCGCCCTGGTCGCCGGTTCGCGGTACCGGGGTGACTTCGAGGAGCGCCTGAAGAAGGTCCTCAAGGAGATCCGCACCCGCGGCGACATCATCCTGTTCATCGACGAGCTCCACACGCTCGTGGGTGCGGGTGCCGCCGAGGGCGCCATCGACGCGGCTTCGATCCTGAAGCCCATGCTGGCCCGCGGTGAGCTCCAGACCATCGGTGCCACCACGCTCGACGAGTACCGCAAGCACCTGGAGAAGGACGCGGCCCTCGAGCGCCGCTTCCAGCCCATCCAGGTCGCGGAACCGTCGCTGCCGCACACCATCGAGATCCTGAAGGGCCTGCGCGACCGTTACGAGGCCCACCACCGGGTCTCCATCACGGACGAGGCCCTCGTCCAGGCCGCGACCCTGGCCGACCGGTACATCTCGGACCGCTTCCTGCCGGACAAGGCCATCGACCTGATCGACGAGGCCGGCTCCCGGATGCGCATCCGCCGGATGACCGCGCCGCCGGACCTCCGCGAGTTCGACGAGAAGATCGCGGGCGTGCGTCGCGACAAGGAGTCGGCCATCGACTCCCAGGACTTCGAGAAGGCGGCTTCCCTCCGCGACAAGGAGAAGCAGCTGCTGGCGGCGAAGGCCAAGCGCGAGAAGGAGTGGAAGGCCGGCGACATGGACGTCGTCGCCGAGGTCGACGGCGAGCTCATCGCCGAAGTCCTGGCCACGGCCACCGGTATCCCGGTCTTCAAGCTGACGGAGGAGGAGTCCTCTCGTCTGCTGCGCATGGAGGACGAGCTCCACAAGCGCGTCATCGGCCAGAAGGACGCCATCAAGGCCCTCTCGCAGGCGATCCGCCGTACGCGAGCCGGTCTGAAGGACCCCAAGCGCCCCGGTGGCTCGTTCATCTTCGCCGGCCCGTCCGGTGTCGGTAAGACGGAGCTCTCCAAGACGCTCGCCGAATTCCTCTTCGGCGACGAGGACGCGCTGATCTCCCTCGACATGTCGGAGTTCAGCGAGAAGCACACGGTTTCCCGCCTCTTCGGTTCGCCCCCCGGTTACGTGGGCTACGAAGAGGGCGGCCAGCTCACCGAGAAGGTGCGCCGCAAGCCGTTCTCCGTCGTCCTCTTCGACGAGGTCGAGAAGGCCCACCCCGATATCTTCAATTCCCTGCTCCAGATCCTGGAGGACGGTCGCCTGACCGACTCCCAGGGCCGGGTCGTGGACTTCAAGAACACGGTCATCATCATGACGACCAACCTCGGGACCCGGGACATCTCCAAGGGCTTCAACCTGGGCTTCGCCGCCCAGGGCGACGTCAAGACGAACTACGAGCGGATGAAGGTCAAGGTCAACGAAGAGCTCAAGCAGCACTTCCGGCCGGAATTCCTCAACCGTGTCGACGACACGGTCGTCTTCCACCAGCTGACCGAGGAAGACATCATCCAGATCGTCGACCTCATGCTCGCCAAGGTGGACGAGCGGCTCAAGGACCGCGACATGGGCATCGAGCTCAGTGGCGAGGCCAAGACGCTGCTCGCGAAGAAGGGCTACGACCCGGTGATGGGCGCCCGGCCGCTGCGCCGGACGATCCAGCGCCAGATCGAGGACGTCCTCTCCGAGAAGATCCTCTTCGGCGAACTGCGCCCCGGCCACATCGTGGTCGTCGGCACGGAGGGCGAGGGGGACGACAAGACGTTCACCTTCCGCGGCGAGGAGAAGTCGGCTCTGCCCGACGTCCCCCCGATCGAGCAGGCGGCAGGCGGCGCCGGCCCGAATCTGACGAAGGACGCGTGACACCCGTATAGGGCGTCACTGAAGGGGCTGCCCCGGAATCGGCTTCACGGCCGGGTCCGGGGCAGCCCCTTTTTCCGTGCGTCAGCCGGGAGGGGCATGGAGCCGGTCGCCCAGCTCCGGCGCGCCGATCAGACGCTGCCCGGGCAACCCGGTGACCAGCACTCGCAGGCCCGGCCAGGAGTGCAGCGGCGTGAGATCCAGTACGCGCAGGGCGGAGGCGTCCAGTCTGAGACGGGTGACCCCGGGGAAGAGCGGTCGCAGCATCCCGAGGTCACCGGCGTGGTCAGGGGCCGGTACGAACAGCTCCTCAACGGTGGGAGCGGACACGGGGCGGGTCGGCCGGTGTGCCCAGGGGAAGGCGGTGAGGCGGAGGTCGGTGATCCGGGAATGCTCCCGCAGCGCGTCGAGTGCGTCGTCGAACGCGGCGAGTTCCGAGACCTCCAGCTCCCTGAGCGACTTCCAGGCACCGAGTCCGTCCAGGGCCAGTGGACGCCGGTTGGTCACCGTCAGGCTCGTGACACCGGGGTTGGCCGCTATCTCGCTCAACCGGTCCGCCTCAAGGTGCCGCAGCCCGAGGTGGGACAGGGCGGGCAGATCCGCCAGCGGAGCCAGGTCGGCCGGGAGCGTCCCCTGGGTGTTCAGAACCAGTCCTCTCAGCCGGTGGAGCCCGGCGAGAGGCGTGAAGTCCCGGAGCGTCGGGCACCATCCGAGGTCCAATTCCGACAGGGAGCCCGCGAAGGCGCTCAGGAACGAGAGCCCGGCGAGGCGTTCGGCCCTCCTCAGGAACAACACTCCGAGCCGGATCCCCATCAGAGCCGTACCGATCTCCGCATCCGTCAGATCCAGGCGCAGGGACAGCGTCGGAACATACGGAAGGTGACGCAGCGCCCTCAACTGCCGCCGGTCACTCACCGCGAGGACCGTGTCCCGGAGGTCGCAGTGCGTCAGTACCTCGGTGGCGTACTCCTCGGGCGGAAAACGTTCCCACGCGCCCGCGAAGAACCGGCCCAGCTCCGGGCGCGCCAGCGCCCAGGCGCGGGCATGGGGGATCGCGGAGGCTCCCCCGATGCCGGTGATCAAGGTGGCCACGAGCCGGGGATCCGGCTCGGTCTCGGGCATCGCGCGCGGATCGGGTACAAAGGCCAGCGCTGCCGGACCGAGCCGGGCCAGGGCGGTCACCTGGTCGTCGCTGACCGGCGGGAAGAGCGCCGCCGTACTCACCCGGACGCCCGCCCGTACCGCGTCGTCCAGCCAGGTCGCGTGCTGGGCACACAGGGCGGCCAGAACGTGGACGGTGGTACGCGCCGCCGATCGGTCCCGACGCCGCAGACCCGCGTCGAGCAGACCGCGTACGAGCAGGGCGAGTTCCCGCCGCCCGCAGTGTCCCGCGGCCAACAGGATCACGTCCTGCCAGGTCTCCTCCTCCGCGTGGCGCAGCAGTTCGTTGAGGTGGTCGTCCTCGATGAACTCCTTGGCCGCCAGGTAGTCCTGGAAGGTGCGGTGGATGAACTGGTAGGTGTCATCGGTGCGTTCCTGGAGCAGACCGCTGCGGTTGAGCAGGTGCGTGAGGATCTTCCCGGGCGGGCCCTGGGCGCTCACCCGCTCCATCCCCGTCAGCGCCCGGCCGAGCTGGCGCAGCGCTTGCTCCCGCGTGAACTCCGACTGGCCCTCGCGGACCAGCCAGACAGCGATGCGCTGGAGGAGCTGGGTGTGCTCCTCGACGCTCAGGTCGATGCCCTCGGGGTCGCCGATCCGGCGGCGGCGGTCACGGTGGCCGAGGAGCATCTCCAGCGCCGAGCGGTACAGACTCCACCGGGTCTCCGGGAGGAAGCCGTCGCGGCGGCGGTGCAGGGCGCAGATCACCGCGCAGAGCAGGGGCGTACGGGCCAGGTCACGGAGCGTGGGGTTCTGGTCGAACTGGAGGGCGAGGTCGCGTTCCAGCTCGTCCAGGCGGTCGGCGTCGTCCTCCTCGGACAGCCGGGCGGCCCGGTGCCAGGAGGCCACGAAGGCCTGGATGTCCTCGTTCCGCATCGGCAGCAGGCGTAACTCCGCGAAGCCTTCCGAGCGCAGCCAGTCCGGTTCCACGGCCAGCGGCCGTACGGTCGCCACGCACCGGGTCTGCGGGTAGCGCCGCAGCAGTTGCGACAGCCAGTCGTGCGCCTGTTCCCGGTCCTCCGGCGGCACCTCGTCCAGCCCGTCCACCAGCAGCAGCGCCCGCCCGGACTCCAGAACGCGCCCCGCCCACCCCTCCGGCGCCGCGTCGACCACCAGTCCCGCCGCGCCGGCCAGCTGCGCCGGACCCGGGAACCCGCCGCCGCGTGCCCGCAGGGTGCGCAGCGGCACCACGAACGGGACCAGGCCGTTCAGCGGGGCCAGGTCGTCGTCCAGGGTGCGGGCGGACGCGTGGGCGGCCAGCCACCACAGCAGGGTCGTCTTGCCCGCGCCCGCCTCGCCGCGCAGCAGGACCCGGGGGCGGTCGGCGAGGAGGGTGTCGATGCGCTGGGGGAGGGGCGGAGCTTGTGCGGACCGGTCCTGTGCCTGCGCCTGGGCCTCCAGGCTGAGGTAGGCCGTGTCCAGGTCCCATTCGGAGTCGTGCCGGCTCAGTTCGTCCAAGCCGAAGATCTTCGTACGGCGGTACGCGACGCCCAGCGCCTGCGCGTACTCCGCTTCGTATCGCAGGTCTTCGGGGAAGCTGCCATGGACGCGTTCGAGGCGCAGCTCGATGCCGGCCCTGTCCAGCACCCGTGCGCAGAGGTCCGAGGCGCGGGCCGGGGAGAGCGGCACGCACTCGATGCGGCGGTCCGCGCCCTGCTGCGGAACCTGCCGGGCGACGCCCAGGAGCACGCCCCCGGCGAAGACCGGTCCACCGGAGAGTCCGAACAGTGCTGCGGGTTTGCCGTCAGGGCGGGCGGGTGGCGGGCTGTCCAGGTCGCAGACCAGCAGGTCACGCACCCGGCCGGCCATGGGCAGGACCGTCGCCGTGTACTGGTCCGCCTCCAGCCGCTGGTCGGGGCCGTAGCGCTGCCTGCGCGGGAAGCCGATGATCTCGCACCCGGGGATCACCTGGCGGGTGTCCACCGCGCCGAGCCGTATCGGGGGCACCTGCTGCACCGGTTCGCGGGCCTCCAGCAGTGCCACGTCCAGCTGGGTGTCGGCCCAGGCGACGGTGGCCCGTACTTTGTCCGGGCGCGCGGGGTGGGCGATGAGGACAGACCCGGATGCGACCACATGGGCGCACGTCAGAACCAGCTGGTCGGTGAGCAGGACGCCGCTGCCCTGGCGGTCGGCGGAGGAGACGACCACCGTACGGTCGGCCGGGGACAGGGAGCGCGTGTACGGGCGGCCCCCGGCGTTCACGGCGTCCCCGCCCCGCCACCGAACCCCGCCGTGGACCCGTCGTCCTCCGTCCCGATCGCCCACGCCTCCCCGGTCACCGCGTTCCGCGGGCTCAGCGTGAAGGCCACCTTGTGCGTGCGGCCCGTCGCCCGGGACGCGTCCGCGCCCGCCTCGACCACCCAGGCCTTCACCTTGCCGCCCGCCTTGGCCTCCTTGCGGAGTTCGAGGGTGAACTCCATCTGGATGTCCCCGACCGCGAAGGCCAGCGGCCGGCCCACGGCCCGGGCCGCCGCCTCCTCCAGCTGGTTGCGGACGGATTCGACGGCATCGGCGAGCTCGATGCCGTCCAGGTCATGGGTGTTCTCGGCCGTCATGGTGGTCCCCCCGGGGCGTGGATCCGCTTTCCCGTCAGCGTAGTGATGTAGCAGGCCGAAGGTCCCGAATCGGAAGGACTTAGGTCCCACCGGCGGTGACAAGGCGCACAGGCCGAAACAGGCCTACTACCCGTACTAGGAGATGGCGCCAGGAGCGGTGGAGGGACCTTCGGCCCGGCAGGGGGAGTTCCCGTCCACTCGATGGGCGATACAGCCCGTTCGCGGCGCCATGTCCGGAAAAGTGCCCCCAGAACAGCGTTTAAACCCCCTTCGAGTGAGGGATTTCGTCGCCCGGTCCCGGCTCCCGAAGTGGGGCAACCGCGACGAATTCCCGGCCCCCCTTCTACGGCTTTTCTTCGTAGATGGGGTGTTTGAGCATCGGCTGGGGTGCGGGTTACCAAGGTTGAGCAAGCCCGGACAGCACGCCGGGTCCACTCACCTTCGGAGGACTTCACCGTATGAAGCGCGCAACGAACCAGCACACCATCCGCCCGTCCGCCTCCCGCGTCCGTGGCGCCGTCCTGGCCGCCGGCCTGGGAGCGTCCGTGGTGCTGGGTGCAGGCTCGGCGTTCGCGGCCGGCAACGCCGACGCTGCCGCCGCTCCCCTCGCCGCGGGCACCACCGCCCAGTCGGTCGCCCAGCAGGCGACCGCGCAGAGCAAGGCTGCCGAGACGGCCAAGAAGACGGCGGCGCAGAAGGCCGCGGACGCGAAGAAGAAGGCCGAGGACAAGAAGAAGGCGGCCAAGAAGAACGCCGCCTCCTGGAAGGCCCCGGTCAAGAAGTACACGCTGACCGCCAGCTACGGCACCGGTGGCGCCCGCTGGGCCGCCAAGCACTCCGGCCAGGACTTCGCCGTGCCGATCGGCACCCCGGTCACCGCCGCCCACACCGGCACCGTCGTGAAGGCCGGCCCGAACGGCGCCGGTGACGGCCCCGCGTACGGCAACGCCATCGTGATCAAGCACTCCAACGGCAAGTACTCGCAGTACGCGCACCTGTCGAAGGTCAACGTGAAGATCGGCGAGAAGGTCACCACGGGCGAGAAGATCGCCCTGTCCGGCAACACCGGCAACTCCAGCGGCCCGCACCTGCACTTCGAGATCCGCACCAGCCCGAACTACGGCTCGGCGCTGAACCCGGCCCAGTTCCTCCGCTCGGTGCACGTCTCCATCTGATCCGGCCGGCGTAACCGCGCGGACCTGCCGGGGAGACCCGGCGGCCGCGCAGCACAACCGAAGAGAGTTCAGTGGACCCGTTACACCCCGGTACCCGGGGCGTGCGCCCGGGTCACCCGATCGACGGCGACGTCGAGGACAGCCTCACGGCTCACTCCTCGGGGTCGCCGTCGGCGTTCCCCCGAAGACCGGCAAGCAGCCTCAGCCCTGCGGCTGCCGCTCGTCCGCCGTCCGCAGCATCGGGAAGCTCCCCGTCGCCGTCGGCGCGTGCTCCGGCAGCCACAGCACCGCGATCGCCCCGCCCGTGCCCTCCGCCGCCCCCACGGGCGCCGCGTTCCGGAAGGTCAGCCGGGCCCCCAGCACCCTCGCCTGGCCCGCCGCGATCGTCAGGCCCAGACCGTGTCCGTGCCCGGCCCGGTCCATGGAGCCCGTACGGAACCGGCTCGGCCCGTCCCGCAGCAGCTCCTCCGGGAACCCCGGACCGTGGTCCCGGACCCGTACCACCCGGCCCTCGACCGTGACCTCCACCGGGGTGGAGCCGTGCTTGGCGGCGTTGCCGAGGAGATTGCCGAGGATCCGCTCCAGGCGGCGGGGGTCGGTGGAGACCCAGGACTCGTGCACCACCTGCACGGTCACATCCGGGTCCAGCAGCCCGATCCGCCGGCTGACGAACTCGCCGAGCGGCAGCTCCTGGAGTTCGGCCCGCTCCGACGCGCTGTCCAGCCGGGCCACCTCCAGCACGTCCTCGACCAGCGTCCGCATCGCCTGGGCCCGGTCCCGTACCAGCTCGGTCGGGCGGCCCGGCGGCAGCAGCTCGGCGGCCGTGAGCAGCCCGGTCACCGGCGTACGCAGCTCGTGGGCGATGTCCGCGGTGACCCGGCGCTCCGCCTCGATCCGCTCGTTCAGCGCGTCGGTCAGCGCGTCGACCGCCCGCGCCAGCTCGTCCGTCTCGTCCCGGACGACCCCGCCGACGGCCTCCCGGACCCGTACGTCGGTGTGGCCCTCGGCGACCCGGCCCGCCGCGGCCGCTGCCTTGCGCAGCCGGCGCGAGAGCTGGCCGCCGATGAGGACGCCGAGCGCGCAGCCGCCGAAGACGACCGAGACCGAGCCGATGATCAGCGCCCGGTCCAGATCGTCCATGATCGTCGCGGACCGGTCCGCGAACCGGGTGTGCAGCGAGAGCACGTCCCCGTTGGCCAGCGGAACGGCCGCCCAGACATCGGGCACCCCGTCGGAGGTCTCCGCCACATGGGTGGCCCGCCGGTTCTTGCGGACCTCGTCGCGCAGGCTCGGCGGGATCGCCGGGTCGTTCAGCTTCGCCCCGAACTTGGGCCCGCCCTTCTGCATGCTCGTCGCCTCGTAGAACCGCTGCGCGCCCAGCAGCCGCTCCAGCTGCACCTCGCGGGCGTTCTCGATCATCGAGACCCGGGCCGCGTTGTGCACGACGAGGCTCAGCGCCACCGCGATGAGCGCGCCGACCGCGGCGATGGCGATGCTGATCTTCCAGCGGACCCCGGTCCGCAGCGCCAGTCGCTTCATGGTCGTGTCACCGGCCGTCCCGCCCCCGACCGCCTCATCCGCGCAGCTTGTAGCCGAAGCCGCGGACCGTCTCGATCCGGTCCTGGCCGATCTTGGTGCGCAGCCGCTGGACGTGGACGTCCACGACCCGGGTGTCGCCGCCCCAGCCGTAGTCCCAGACCCGCTCCAGGAGCTTGTCGCGGGAGAGTACGGTGCCGGGCGCGGAGGAGAACTCCAGCAGCAGCCGCATCTCCGTGGGCGTCAGCGCCACCTGCTCACCGCCGCGCCGCACCTCCATGCCGTCCGTGTCGACCTCCAGGTCGCCGAAGGCCAGCACCCCGCCGAGCCCCTCGGCCTCCCCCTCCGTACCGCCCTGGCCCGTGCCTTCAGGGCCGGCCGCGTGGCCGAAGCGGCGCAGGACGGCCCGGATGCGGGCGACCAGGACGGCGCCGTCGAAGGGCTTGGTGACGTAGTCGTCCGCGCCGGCCTCCAGGCCGAGTACCACGTCGATCGAGTCGGCCCGCGCGGAGAGCATGATCACGGGCACGGTCGACTCGTCCCGGATGCGGCGGCACAGGCTCACCCCGTCGAGCCCCGGCACCATCACGTCGAGCAGCGCGATGTCCGGCCGGTCGGCCCGGAAGGCCTCCAGGCCGGAGAGGCCGTCAGGCATCGCGGTGACGGTGAAGCCGACCCGCTCCAGGGCGAGCTGGGTGGCCTCGCGGATGACATCGTCGTCCTCGACGAAGAGGACGTGGGTCTCGGCCATGGAGGTCGTCTCTCGCTTTCAGTTCCCGCTCGGATCGGCCGGTTCCACCGGTTCCGCCTGCGTGGGGGCCTCGATGTCGCCGCCGTCGACGGCACGGCTGAAGTCGTTGTGCACCCGGTCGTGCTCGGTGAAGCGCCCGTCGGCCCAACGGTAGGTGACCACCTCGGAGCCGGACGGATAGGCCAGCGGGTCCTTCGATCCGTAGACCTGGGTCGTCACCACGAGGTCGCCCCGGTCGATGGTTCCGTAGACGGCGGGGACCTCGGCCATGAAGACGTTCTCGTACGAGCCGTCCTCGCGGGCCCGGTAGACGTACGTCCCCATCCCCACCGAGTCGGCGCAGCTCATCACGTTGACCACGACATCGGCGGACGGGCCGCCGGTCATGGAGCCGTAGGAGGTGTCGACCGGGTAGGCCTTCCCTGCACAGGGCCGGAGCCCCTCCCGGACCCGCTCGCTCACGGTCGGGTCGCCCTTGAGCAGGGCCACGGCGTTGACGCGCCGGGTGGGCGGGGTCGTGCCGGAGATGGTGGGCTGCGGGGAGACCTGGACGACCGGCTGCGTGCCGGCGGGGCCCTCGTCGCGGGTGCCGGTGCCGCCGGTGGCGCAGCCGACGCAGAACAGGCCGAAGGCGGCGAGTCCGGCCAGGGCCGTACCACTCGCCGCCATACCTGCCCGGAACCCGCGGTTCCGGCGGGGTCTCCCGGAGGGGGCACCGTCGTCGGTGCCCGTCTGAGAACCCCGGCCCCGGCTTCCGCCCGGGCTCTCGCCGCCGTTCCCGCCCCGGCTTCCGTCGCCGTTCCGGCTGCCGTTCCCGTTGCCGTCGCTGCTGGCTGTCAGGCCGCGCACCGCTCCCGCCCCCGCTCGTCGTGACGCCCGTCGTGCCGCGCCGCTGTGTGTCCCCGCGCCGCCGTGACGGAGGTGACCTTCGCCGGGGCGGCGGCCCTCGTCCGCTGGGCCGGGACCCGGCCGGTGGCCGCGGGCGCCGCGCTGCGGACACTCCCGGCCGACTGCCGTCCCCCGGTCTCCCGGACGCCTTCGGCCGACCGCCGGCTCCCGGTCTCCCGGACGCCTTCGGTCTGCCGGTGGTTCCCGGTCTCGCGGGCGCTTCCGGCCGGCCGCTGTCCCCCGGTCTCCCGGGCGACCGCCTCGCGGCTCGTCAGCTCCCGGCTCTCCAGCTCCTGCCGCAGCCGCGCCAGCGCCCGGTGCAGCGTGCTCTTGACCGTACCGGCCGACATGCCGAGCGCCGCGGCCGTCTCCTCCGTGCTCATCTGCTCCCAGTGTCGCAGCACGACGACGCTGCGCTGCTTCGGAGCCAGGATCCCGAGGATGTCCATCAGCAGGGCCCGGTCCGCGCGCTGCTCACTGCCGTCGTCCACGCTCGCGTCGGGCAGCTGCTCGGTGGGCACCTCTTCGAGCTTGCGCGCCCGCCACCACTCCGTACGGGTGTTGATCATGACGCGGCGCAGATAGGCGTCGGCGAGGGACTTGTCGGCGATGCCGTCCCAGCGCCCGTACGTCCGCACCAGCGCGGTCTGGAGAAGGTCCTGGGCGTCGACGGGGTCGGGGACCAGGCGCCGTGCGCTGCGCAGCAGCGCCTCCTGCCGTGTGCGTACGTAGTCCTCGAATGCGAGCACCTCGCCCTGCGCCATGACAACCGCCTCCGTCCCCGTGAATCCCCGTGTACTGCTGTCGGAGACGCTACGGAGGCGTTGTCACGAGGTTGTGCGGAGCAGCCGTACGCCGACGCACGGCTGCCCATCGGTTGTGTAACAGCGCCGGGCGAGGTGCCGAGAGCCGCTTACGTCAGCGGCAGCCGGTACCGGCCGTCCGCCAGCGGTTCGACGAGCCCGTCGGCCACCAGCCCGTCCAGCGCCCGGGCCCGCTGCACCGGCTCCTCCCACACCGCGTCCAGAGCGGCTTGCGGTACGGGAGTGAGCGCGTCCCGCAACACCGCGAGCAGCCGGCCCCGCACCTGCCGGTCGGTCCCCGCGTACGTCTGCCCCTTGCGCGGCGGCCCCTCGTGCGCGGGCTTCCCGGCCAGCCGCCACGCGCACTGCGAGGCGATCGGGC
Source organism: Streptomyces cyaneofuscatus (assembly GCF_033109485.1). Lineage (NCBI taxonomy): Bacteria > Bacillati > Actinomycetota > Actinomycetes > Kitasatosporales > Streptomycetaceae > Streptomyces > Streptomyces cyaneofuscatus. Next base: position 4,615,428 of record NZ_CP137002.1, read on the forward strand.
AGCGCTCACAGCTCTCGTTGCGCGCGGTGCACACGAGCGCGCCCAGCTCCATCGTGGCCGCCGCCCACCGGGCCGCGCGCTCGTCCTCGTCCGGCAGCAGGGCGCGGGCGAGCTTGCGCTCGGCGGCGGTGGTCGCGTTCGGCGGGTACTGGATGCCGTTCGCGGCGCGGGCGAACACCCGGCGGACGTTCGTGTCGAGCACCGCGTGCCGCTGTCCGTACGCGAACGAGGCCACGGCTGCCGCCGTGTACTCGCCGATCCCGGGGAGCGCCAGCAGCTGGCCGTGCTCGCTCGGTACGTCGCCGCCGTGCCGTTCCGTTATCGCCTGCGCGGCCCCGTGCAGCCGCAGCGCGCGGCGGGGGTAGCCGAGCCGGCCCCAGGCGCGGACCGCTTCCCCGGGCGCCTCGGCGGCCAGGTCGGCGGGGCGGGGCCAGCGGGCGAGCCACTGCTCGTACACCGGGAGGACCCGGCTCACCGGGGTCTGCTGGAGCATGAACTCGCTGACCATCACCCCCCAGGCGCCCGCTTCGGGGCGGCGCCAGGGGAGATCGCGGGCGTGCTGCTCGAACCACCCGATGACGGGGGTGTGGAGGGAGGCGGCGGTGGGGGGCGTCTGGGGGGAAGTCGAAGTCATGGCAGTCATGGCACTGACGATCCTGGCACGGAAGGCGGGAGCGGTGTCACGGGTGCGGGGGTGTCGGCCCGCGCGGCGGCCCCGGCGGGTGCGAACGCCACCCGTTCTGTCCCCTGTGACCGGGTCCGGCGACCCGCCTCCGTGATGATCATCGGCAAAACTTGATGATGATCGGCAAAACTTGTGACCGGAGCGGCGGGTGGGGCCTGAGACGGCCCGGATCTCTCGTACAGTTTGGCCCGTGGGATCTATGCGCAATCCGGTCGGTCCGCTTCCCTCCAGCATCTACTGGCGCCGAAGGGCGGTAGCGGGGCTTCTGGTTGCGCTGCTCGCGGTGCTGATCGCCTGGGCGGTCACCACCACCGGCTCCAACGGGACCAAGGACGACGGCAAGCCCGGCGGCTCCGACCCGGTCGAGTCGATCACCCCGGGCCCGGGCAGCTCCGGCCCGGCGATCAGCCAACAGCCGGGCGGCCGCGACGAGTCGGACGGCGGATCCGACGGTTCGGGCGGTTCGGGTGGCTCCGACGGCTCGAACGGCGAGAGCGGCTCCGGCGGCGACACGGGCGCGGGCTCGGGCGGCGGTTCGGAATCCGACGGTACGTCAACAGGCGGCGCAGACACGGCCGGTACGGGCGGCGGAGGCACGGGCTCCGGCGGCTCGACGGCGGGCCGGCAGGTCCCGGCGAACTCCCCGCTCCCCGCATGCAAGCCCGGCGCACTGGAGTTGACCCTGCGCACGAAGGTCAGTTACGGCCCCGACGACCGGCCCGAGTTCGAGATCATCGCCCGGAACACCTCGTCGGCGACCTGCAAGGCGGACCTCGGACCGAAGAACGTGGTGCTGACGGTCACCGAGGCGAGCGCGGAGAGCGACGACGCGATCTGGTCCTCGAAGGACTGCCCCTCGACTGAGGGCCCGCTCTTCCTCCAGATCCCGGCGGGCGCGACGATCGTGCACACGGTGGACTGGAACCGCGCCCGCTCGGCCCCGAACTGCGCGACCCCGCCGCCCGGCAAGGCCGCCCCCGGCACGTACCTGCTGGAGGCCAAAGCCCCCGACACCCCGATCCGCCGAGCCTCCTTCGTCCTGAAGAAGGACTAGCCCTTTTCAGCCCGTCCGGCGCCCCTTCCAGCCCGTCCGGCGTCACCCACTAAGCCCGTCCGGCGTTTGAGGACGGAACCCTGGGCGGGGTGGGCGGTACGCAAAGAAGGTCACCCGGGCGCGTGAGTGCGACGCCCGTCCACGGAAACGGTTCCGTCCTCAAACGCCGGACGGGCTGGAATGGCGCGGCCCCAACTCAGACGTACCGCTCCAGGATCGACGACTCCGCCAGCCGCGACAGCCCCTCCCGCACGCTCCGCGCCCGGGCCTCGCCCACCCCGTCCACCGTCTGGAGATCGTCCACGCTCGCAGCAAGAAGCTTCTGCAGGCCCCCGAAGTGCTCCACCAGCCGCTCGATGATCGCCCCCGGCAGCCTCGGCACCTTCGCCAGCAGCCGGAAGCCCCGCGGCGAGACCGCCGAGTCCAGCGTCTCCGGCGAGCCGCTGTACCCCAGCGCCCGCGCCACCACCGGCAGCTCCAGCAGCTCCGTGTGGCTCAGCGCGTCCAGCTCCGTCAGCGCCTCCGCCACCGTGCGTGACCGTTTCGCCGTCGGCTCGGGCACATAGTCCCGGACCACCAGCTCCCGCTCCGGCTCCACGCCCGCGATCAGCTCGTCCAGCTGGAGCGACAGGAGCCGTCCGTCGGTGCCGAGCTCGACCACGTACTCCGCGATCTCGGTCGCGATCCGCCGCACCATCTCCAGACGCTGCGCCACCGCCGTCACGTCCCGGACGGTGACCAGGTCCTCGATCTCCAGCGCGGAGAGCGTGCCGGCCACCTCGTCCAGGCGGAGCTTGTACCGCTCCAGCGTGGCGAGCGCCTGGTTGGCCCGGGACAGGATCGCGGAGGACTCCTCCAGGACCCGCCGCTCCCCGTCCACGTACAGCGCGATCAGGCGCATGGACTGGGAGACCGAGACGACGGGGAAGCCGCACGCCTTGGAGACCCGGTCCGCCGTGCGGTGCCGGGTCCCCGTCTCCTCCGTGTGGATCGAGGCGTCCGGGACCAGCTGCACGCCGGCCCGCAGGATCTTGGTCATGTCCTTGTCGAGGATCAGAGCCCCGTCGAGCTTGCACAGCTCGCGCAGTCGGGTCGCGGTGAACTCCACGTCCAGCACGAACCCGCCGGTACACATCGATTCGACGGTCTTGTCCATGCCCAGGACGATCAGCCCGCCGGTGTTGCCCCGGAGAATGCGCTCCAGGCCGTCCCGCAGGGCCATTCCGGGCGCGACCGCGCTCAGCGAGGCGCGCATCAGCGCCTCGTTACCGGTGCCTTGGCCGGACTTTCCGGGCGTCGTCGCCCGGTCGTTGGCTGCCACTGCACTCCTCCGGTCGACAGGTTTGCGGTGCCCTGGCCGTCCCCCGTGCCGTGTCCACGGGCGGGCGAGACCAGGGCAAAGTCTACCGGCGCGCGTTCTCTTCCTGACGAGGCTGCGGCGCCTCTTGGCGAGACCGGCGCGGGAGGACCCGCAGAGCATCCCCCATGTCGGCGACTTCTGTGACCTTCATACCCGAAGGAACCCTGCCCGGGTCGGTCGGTACCAAGGCGTGGGTGAAGCCGAGACGGTGTGCCTCGGCCAGTCTCCGCTGGACCCCGGTGACCCTTCTGACCTCGCCCGCGAGCCCCACCTCACCGATCGCGACCAGGTTCTTCGGGAGCGGGGTGTCGCTGGCGGCACTGGCCAGCGCGAGCGCGATCGCGAGGTCGGCCGCCGGCTCGGTGAGCTTCACGCCGCCGACCGTCGCGCTGTAGATGTCCCGCTTGCCGAGCGCGCTGATCCGGCCGCGCTGCTCCAGCACGGCGAGCATCATCGAGACCCGGGAGGTCTCCAGACCGGAGGTGGTGCGCCGGGGTGAAGGGATCTGGGAGTCGACCGTGAGCGCCTGCACCTCCGCGACCAGGGGCCGCTTGCCCTCCAGCGTCACCGTCAGGCAGGTGCCCGGGACGGCGACGTCGCGCCGGGTCAGGAAGAGCCCCGAGGGGTCGGCGAGGCCGGTGATGCCCTCGTCGTGCAGCTCGAAGCAGCCGACCTCGTCGGTCGCCCCGTAACGGTTCTTGACGCCGCGCACCAGGCGGAGCCGGGCGTGGCGGTCGCCCTCGAAGGAGAGCACCACGTCGACCAGGTGCTCCAGCAGCCGGGGCCCGGCGATCGCGCCGTCCTTCGTGACGTGGCCGACGAGCAGCGTGGCCATCCCGCGCTCCTTGGAGGCCCGGATCAGCGCCCCGGCGACCTCCCGGACCTGGGCCATCCCGCCGGGCGCGCCGTCGATCTCCGGCGAGGCGACGGTCTGCACCGAGTCCAGGATCAGTAGGGACGGCTTGACCGCGTCCAGATGCCCGAGCACCGCCGACAGGTCGGTCTCCGCCGCGAGGTAGAGGTGGTCGTTGATCGCCTTGATCCGGTCGGCCCGGAGCCGGACCTGGCTCGCGGACTCCTCGGCGGTCACATAGAGCGTGCGGTGGTCGTCGCTCGCCGCCTTGGCCGCCACGTCCAGCAGCAGCGTCGACTTGCCGACGCCCGGCTCGCCCGCCAGCAGCACGACGGCCCCGGGCACGAGCCCGCCGCCCAGCACCCGGTCCAGCTCACCGACGCCGGTCGAGCGCGCGGTGGCCTGGCGGCTGTCGACCTGGCCGATCGGCAGCGCGGCGGTGGAGACCCGGCCGGCCGCGGTGGTGCGCACGGCGGGGGCGCCGCCGAACTCCTCGACCGTCCCCCACGCCTGGCACTCGGGGCAACGGCCGAGCCATTTGGCGGTGGTCCAGCCGCATTCGGTACAGCGGTAGGACGGCCGGTCCTTCGCGGATTTCGTACGGGCAGCCATGGCGTCACCGTATAGGTGGGGTCTGACAGCGCCGCCCGCGCAGGGGGCGCGGGGAGCCCTTCCGCACAGAGGGCGCACGGAAGCACGACGCACGGATCCCGTGATCCCCGGCCACGGAATCCATGATTTCGAGGGATACGTTCACCCGTAAGGATTAAATGTGCTCAAGGGGCGCCAAGGGGACGTACTCCTCTGCCTACGGTCGCCGGGTGACGAGCAGCAGGATGCAGGCCCCCACGCACACCACCGGCGCACACCGGGCGCACCGGCGAGCACCTCACGCCTCGGCCCACCGACCGGCCGCACGTTACGAGCCGCACCTCGACGGACTCTTCACCTACTGCCTCTCCGTGCTCTGCGACCACGACGCCGCGACCGAGGCGCTCGGTGAGGTCCTGGCGATCGCGGACCGGCACGGAGCCCGGTGCCCCGAGGCCGAGGAGGAACGTCAATCCTGGCTCTACGCCCTGGCCCGCTGGACCTGCCTGCGTACGCTCACCGAGCGCAGACGCGGCCGCCAGGCCCACCGCAGGACCGCTCCGGCGCCGACCACCTCCCAGGACCGGCCGACCGCCTCCCAGGGCCAGGAGAACGCGCCCGGCGAGGGCGCGCACCTCACCCCGGAGGACGCCACCACCCCCGCCCCCGCCGAGTCCCCGGCCGCCGAGGCCCGCAGGCGGGAGCTCGCCACCCTCGCCTGGCCGGAGGCCGCCGGCACCACCCCGGAGCAGCGCGAAGCGCTCGAACTGGCCGTACGCCACCGGCTCACCCCCCGCGCCGTCGCCTCCGTGCTCGGCCTGGAGCCGGTCACCGCCCGAGAGCTGCTCGCGGCCGCGGCCTGCGAGGTCGAGCGCACCCGCGCCGCGCTCGCCGTCGTGGAGACCGCCGGATGCCCCACCGTCGCCCGGCTCACCGGCGACCACCAGGTGCTCCTCTCCGCCGCCCTCCGCCGCGAGCTGGTCCGCCACGTCGACGACTGCCCGCGCTGTCGCCGCGCCGCCGAACGGGTCGACGCGGCCGGACCCTGGCCCGGCGCCACCGTCGCCCCGGCCACCGCCCGCCTGCCGCTCGTCGAGGCCCCCCGCCCCTCCGTGCACGTCGCCCTCGCCCAGGCCCGCCGCTCCCGCTCGGGCGGCCCGCGCTTCGGCCGCACCGGCTACCCGCTGGACCCCAAGGACCACGCCGCCCGCCGGGACCGGCTGCGCGCCCGGGTCGTGACGACGACGGTGGTCGCCACCGTGGTCGCCGCCCCGGTGATCGCCCTGTGGGCGGCGTACCGGGGAGCCCCGCTCACCGGCGAAGGCCACGACGGCTCCAAGGTCACCGCCACCGAGATCGAGGGTGCGGGCGAGCGGACCGACGACCCCGGGACCGAGTACGAGAAGGCGGGCAACACCCGCGCCGGCGACCGGCGCGGCGTCCACCCCCCGGACATCACGGCCGAGGTCGTCCCCAGCGGCGGCGACCGGGAGGGCGCGGGCCGCCTGACGGTCGCCGTCCGGACCTCCGGCGCGCTCACGGCGATCACGCTGACCGCCTCCGCCCGGGGCCCGGTCGACTGGACGGCCACCACGGACGCGCGGTGGCTGCGCCTGAGCCGTACGGCGGGCACCCTCGCGGCCGGGAAGTCCGCCACCGTCACGGTCGCGGTGAACCACGCGGCGGCCCCGCGCTCCCCGTGGCGCGCCCGGATCGCGCTGGACCCGTCGGGCTCCGCCGTGATCATCGACGGGCGCGGCGCCACCGCCCCGCCCACAGGGAACGCCCCCGGCCCGACGCGCCCGGCCCCCGGCTCACCGGACCCCACGGACGGGACCGGCCCGCGCCCGACCGATCCGGGGCCGACCAATCCGGGCCCAGGCCCGAGCCCCACCGATCCCGGCCCGAGCGACCCGGGCCCGACCGATCCGGGCCCCGGCCCCACCGACCCGGGCCCCACGGAACCGACCCCCACCGACCCGGCCCCGACCGACCCCACGGACCCGCCGGACCCGGACCCCACGGACCCGCCCCCGACCGACCCCGCACCGAGCGACCCGACCCCGACGGAGTGAAGGCCCCCGAGAGCTACTTACCGGCCGCCGGCGGGGGCCGCCGTCAGACCTGCGGGTCCGCCGGATGCGGCGCCATCGGCAGCAGCGAGGACAGCCGCTCCTCGCACAGCTCGACCAGCCGGTCGTAGCCCTCCTTGCCCATCAGCTCGATCAGCTCCGGCCGATAGGTCACGTACACCGGGTCTCCGGCCCCGTGCGCGGACGTCGCCGAGGTGCACCACCAGTGCAGGTCATGGCCGCCCGGGCCCCACCCCCGGCGGTCGTACTCACCGATCGTCACCTGGAGCACCCGGGTGTCGTCGGGCCGGTCGATCCAGTCGTACGTACGCCGTACCGGCAGCTGCCAGCACACGTCCGGCTTGGTCTCCAGCGGCTCCTTGCCCTCGCGCAGCGCCAGGATGTGCAGCGAGCAGCCCGCCCCGGCGGCGAACCCCGGCCGGTTCTGGAAGATGCAGGACCCCTCCCAGCGGCGCGTCTGCCGCTCGCCGTCCTCGTCGAGGCCGACCCAGCCCGTCTCCGTACCGACGTCGTGGAACTGCCACAGCTCAGGGGTGAGCCGCGCCACGTTCTCGGCGACCCGCTTCTCGTCGTCCTCGTCGGAGAAGTGCGCGCCCAGCGTGCAGCAGCCGTCGTCGGCGCGGCCCGCCTGGATGCCCTGGCAGCCGCTGCCGAAGATGCAGGTCCAGCGGGAGGTCAGCCAGGTCAGATCGCAGCGGAAGACCTGCTCGTCATCGCCGGGGTCGGGGAACTCCACCCAGGCCCGCGCGAAGTCGATGCCCTTCTCGTCGGACGGGTCCGGTCCGTTCGCCTCCGGACGTGACGTCTGCTTGTTCGACTTCGGCTTCTTCGTGGCTTTGTCCTGCTTAGCCTTTTTCGTCTTTGGCACGCGCCCAGAGTAAGTCCGATGGAGCAGTAGCGTTCCCGTATGAGACTCGGAGTCCTCGACGTGGGATCGAACACGGTGCACCTGCTGGTGGTCGACGCCCACCCCGGCGCCCGCCCGCTGCCCGCGCACTCGCACAAGGCGGAGCTTCGCCTCGCCGAACTGCTCGACGGGACCGGTGCGATCGGCCCGCTCGGCGTGGACCGGCTGGTGGCGACGATCGCCGGGGCGGTCCAGGCGGCCGAGGACAAGGGGTGCGAGGACGTGCTGCCGTTCGCCACCTCAGCGGTGCGCGAGGCGACCAACGCGGACGAGGTCCTGGAGCGCGTACGGGTCGAGACCGGTGTCGACCTCGCCGTCCTCAGCGGCGCGGAGGAGGCCCGGCTGACCTTCCTGGCCGCCCGCCGCTGGTTCGGTTGGTCGGCCGGGAAGCTGCTGATGCTGGACATCGGCGGGGGCTCGCTGGAGATCGCCTTCGGGATCGACGAGGAGCCGGACACCGCCGTCTCCCTGCCGCTCGGCGCGGGCCGCCTCACCGGCGCCTGGCTCACGGAGGACCCGGCCGACCCGGAGCAGGTGCGGGCGCTACGCCGCCATGTGCGGGCCAGCATCGCGCGGACGGTGGGCGAGTTCAGCCGGGCCGGCCGCCCGGACCACGTCGTCGCCACCTCCAAGACGTTCAAGCAGCTCGCCCGGATCGCCGGCGCCGCCCGCTCCACCGAGGGCCTCTACGTCCAGCGCTGCCTCAGCCGCAGCGCCCTGGAGGAGTGGGTCCCCAAGCTCGCGTCGATGACCGTCGAGGAGCGCGGCCGCCTCCCCGGCGTCTCCGAGGGCCGGGCCGCCCAGCTGCTCGCCGGGGCGCTGGTGGCGGAGGGCGCAATGGACCTGTTCGGCGTGGAGGAGCTGGAGATCTGTCCCTGGGCGCTCCGCGAGGGCGTCATCCTGCGCCGCCTGGACCACCTCCCGGTGGAGCGGGCCGCGCTGCCGGGGTGACGGACGACGGAAGGGGTGGTGACGTACGGTCACCGGCCCATGGCCCTGATCACTTTCCGCCAGGGCCCCTCGGCGCCGCGCACCACTGCCCGTACGCTGTCCAGGTGGCAGAACCAGTGGTGCGCATCCCCGATGCGAAGGTCGCCCTGTCAACGGCCTCGGTCTACCCCGAGTCCACCGCGACGGCCTTCGAGATCGCCGCGCGTCTGGGGTACGACGGCGTCGAGGTCATGGTCTGGACCGACCCCGTCAGCCAGGACATCGAGGCCCTGCGGCGGCTCTCCGACTACCACCAGGTCCCGATCCTGGCGGTCCACGCGCCCTGCCTCCTGATCACCCAGCGCGTCTGGTCCACCGACCCGTGGGTCAAGCTCCAGCGGGCGAAGGCCGCCGCCGAGAAGCTGGGCGCCTCCACCGTCGTGGTGCACCCGCCGTTCCGGTGGCAGCGCAACTATGCCAAGGACTTCGTGACCGGGATCTGGCGGATGGCCGACGAGACGGATGTCCGGTTCGCCGTCGAGAACATGTACCCGTGGCGCTACCGGGACCGCGAGATGCTCGCGTACGCCCCCGACTGGGACGTCACCAACGACGACTACCGGCACTTCACGGTCGACCTCTCGCACACCGCGACCGCCCGCACCGACAGCCTCGCCATGGTGGACCGGATGGGCGACCGGCTCGCCCACGTCCACCTGGCCGACGGCAAGGGCTCGGCGAAGGACGAGCACCTGGTGCCCGGCCGGGGCGACCAGCCGTGCGCGGAGCTGCTGGAGCGCCTCGCCCGAACGTCGTTCGACGGCCATGTCGTCATCGAGGTCAACACCCGCCGCGCGATGTCCTCCGCCGAACGCGAGGCCGACCTCGCCGAGGCCCTGGCCTTCACCCGCCTCCACCTCGCCTCGGCCCCCACGGGCCCCGCCACCACGGACCCGGCCCCTGAGGCACGCCGCCCGTGACCGAGGACGCGCCCGCCCCCCGGCGCCGGGGCCGCCCCTCCCGCCAGGCCGCCGCCGAAGGCCCCGACGCCCGTACGCGGATCCTCCAGGCGGCCCGTACCGAGTTCGCCGAGCGCGGCTACGACAAGACCTCGATCCGCCAGGTCGCCAAGGCAGCCGGGGTCGACGCGGCCCTCGTCCACCACTACTTCGGTACGAAGGACGAGGTCTTCGCGGCCGCCGTCGAGCTCTCCTTCGAACCGGCTCTCGTCATCCCCGCGGTCCTCGGCGGCCCCCCGGAGGGCCTGGGGGAGCGGCTGGCCCGCTACTTCCTCTCCGTATGGGAGAACCCGGCCACCCGCGCCCCGCTCCTGGCGGTCCTGCGCTCGGCGCTCACCCACGAGGCGGCGGCGAAGGTGCTGCGCGGCTTCGTCCTGCGGCGGCTGCTGGAACGGATCGCGGCCGACCTCGACGTCCCCGACGCCACCTTCCGCGCGGAGCTCGCCGCCTCGCACATGATCGGCATCGCGATGCTGCGGTACGTGATCCGCGCCGAGCCGCTCGCCTCGGCCGACCCGGAGGACATCGTCGCGATGGTCGCTCCGACGCTCCAGAGATACTTGACGGAGAGCTGACGGCACACGGCGCGGCACGGCGTGGCACGCGGCGCATCACACGGTGCCTGCCCACGTACCGACCACCACATCCCGCATTCCGGACAGCCTGTCCAGATCTTGGATTCGGGGCGTACGCTCGAAGACAGTCTTCCTGTAACTGTCGGAGGCAGCACCCCTGCCGAAGGAGCGAGCGACGATGCCCCAGCTGAGGTCCCGCACGGTCACCCACGGACGCAACATGGCGGGCGCGCGCGCCCTTATGCGCGCGTCGGGCGTAGCGAGCGCGGACATCGGCAAGCCGATCATCGCGGTCGCCAACTCGTTCACCGAGTTCGTCCCCGGCCACACCCACCTCGCCCCGGTCGGCCGGATCGTCTCCGAGGCGATCCTGGCGGCGGGCGCGGTCCCGCGTGAGTTCAACACCATCGCCGTGGACGACGGCATCGCGATGGGCCACGGCGGCATGCTCTACAGCCTGCCCTCGCGCGACCTGATCGCCGACTCCGTCGAGTACATGGTCGAGGCGCACTGCGCGGACGCGCTGATCTGCATCTCCAACTGCGACAAGATCACCCCGGGCATGCTGATGGCCGCGATGCGCCTCAACATCCCGACCGTCTTCGTCTCCGGCGGCCCGATGGAGGCCGGCAAGGCGACGCTCGTCGACGGCACGGTGCGAAAACTCGACCTGGTCAACGCGATCAGCGACGCGGTCGACGAGTCGATCTCGGACGAGGACATCCTCCGTATCGAGGAGAACGCCTGCCCCACCTGCGGCAGCTGTTCCGGCATGTTCACCGCCAACTCCATGAACTGCCTGACCGAGGTCCTCGGCCTCTCCCTCCCCGGCAACGGCTCGGTCCTCGCCACGCACACCGCCCGCAGGGCGCTGTACGAGGACGCCGGCCGCACGGTCGTCGAGATCACCAAGCGGTACTACGAGCAGGACGACGAGACGGTCCTGCCGCGCTCCATCGGCACCCGCGCCGCGTTCGACAACGCCATGGCGCTGGACATCGCGATGGGCGGCTCGACCAACACGATCCTCCACCTGCTGGCCGCCGCCGAGGAGGCGCAGCTGGCGTACAACCTGGACGACATCAACGAGGTCTCGCGCCGGGTCCCGTGCCTGTCCAAGGTCGCCCCGAACGTGGCCCCCGGCGGTACGTACTACATGGAGGACGTCCACCGCGCCGGCGGTATCCCCGCCCTCCTCGGCGAGCTGCACCGAGGCGGACTGCTCAACGAGGACGTGCACTCGGTCCACTCCGACACCCTCGCCGAGTGGCTGAAGAACTGGGACGTGCGCGGCGGCTCCCCGTCCCCCGAGGCCGTCGAGCTGTGGCACGCCGCCCCCGGCTGCGTCCGCTCCGCGACCGCCTTCTCCCAGTCGGAGCGGTGGGACACCCTCGACCTGGACGCGGCGGGCGGCTGCATCCGCGATGTCGAGCACGCCTACTCCAAGGACGGCGGCCTCGCCGTCCTCAAGGGCAACCTCGCCGTGGACGGCTGCGTCGTGAAGACGGCCGGCGTCGACGAGTCGATCTGGACCTTCGAGGGCCCGGCCGTCGTCTGCGAGTCCCAGGAGGAGGCCGTCGACAAGATCCTCCGCAAGGAGATCAAGGCGGGCGACGTCGTCGTCATCCGCTACGAGGGCCCGCGCGGCGGCCCCGGCATGCAGGAGATGCTCTACCCCACGTCCTTCCTCAAGGGCCGGGGCCTGGGCAAGGTCTGCGCCCTGGTCACCGACGGCCGCTTCTCCGGCGGCACATCGGGCCTCTCCATCGGCCACGCCTCACCCGAGGCGGCCTCCGGCGGCACGATCGCCCTCGTCGAGGACGGCGACCGCATCCGCATCGACATCCCGAACCGCTCGATCGAGCTGCTGGTGGACGACGCCGAACTGGCGGTTCGCCGGGAGGCCCTGAACGGCGTGTACGCGCCCAAGAACCGCGAACGCAAGGTCTCGGCAGCCCTGCGCGCCTACGCGGCGATGGCGACGAGCGCGGACAGGGGCGCAGTCAGGGACGTCTCGAAGCTGAGCTGACCCTTCTCCAGCCCCTCCGGCGTTTGAGGAGCGGGGTTCGGGGCGGAGCCCCGGGTGCTCCCGAGCCCTCGGCCATGCCACCGTCACCTGCCCCGCTCCCGCGTCTCGGGCTGACCCTTTCCAGCCCCTCCGGCGCTTGAGGAGCGGGGCACGGGGCGGAGCCCCGGGTGGACCCGCCCCCCTCACCAACCCCCCGGCTCCAGCCCGTCCACCGCGAACACCGACCCGTCCGGCGCCGTCCCCACAACCACCCGCCCCGCCGCCACCGGCGCCGGCAGGTCGGACGCGTACGTCAGCTTCCCTCCGCTCAGCCGCGCCCGCGTCGCCCCCACCAGCGCCCCCCGCCCCGTGTCGACGGCCAGCAGCCGCCCGTCCGCAGCCGAGAAGTACAGGTGCCCGCCCTCCCCGAGCACCGGCGCGGACCCCCTCCCCACCCCGGTCTCCAGCCGCCACAGCTCGGCCTTCCCGCCGCCCGCGGCCGAGGCCGGGGCCCCGGTGTCCACCGCCAGCAACGACCCGCCCCGCCCCAGCAGGTACGCGGCGTCGCCGCCCATCACCACCTCCGGCTCGTCCAGCCGGAACGGCAGCGCGATCCGTACGGCCGAGCGCTTCTGGGGCGCGTACCGGACCAGCCCGACCGTCTGCATGTCCGCGTTCATCTCCGTCAGGACGAGCTCCCCGCCCCCGGCGGTGGCGACCGGCGTGAGGATCCCGTCCAGCCGCCGCTGCCACGCGGCCCGGCCGCTCCCCGAGTCCACGGCGGTGACCAGGGTCGAGGCCCCGTCCGCCGCGTGCTCGACGGCGTACGCGAGACCGGACGCCTCGTCGTACAGCCCGAAGTCCGGCCGAGTGTGCCCCGTCAGCGGCCGCTCCCACCGCTCCACCCCGCTCGCACCGTCCAGCGCCATGACCGTGCCGCCGTCCGCGACGGTCAGCAGGGTCGACCCGGCGGGAAACGTGGAGCCGGGGCTCGCGGAGAGGCCGGTCTCCCGGACCGGGACGCCCTTCACCGGGTCGTACGCGCGCAGCTTCCCGTCCGGCCCCGCAGAGAGCACCACCCCGCCCGAGACGATGGGCGCCGAGGCCTCGCGGAGCGCGGTGTTCCGGTCCGACCAGACCACCCGCCCGTCCGCCGGGTCGATCCGCGCGGTCCCGGTCCCGGCCACCGCGCAGTACAGGGCAGCGCCCGCCCCGGCGGAGGAACAGACAGGGGTGGCGCGGCCACCGGTCCGCAGCGAGGTGCTCCACGGCGAGAAGGCGGCGCCGTCCGCCCCCGCCCCCTTCCCCTCCGGCGTACGCTCCGAAGCCGCCACCGGCCCGCCACCACCCCCACCCCACAGCGCGAACCCCCCGGCACCCGCCCCCGCGATAAGCAGAAGCAGCGCGGCCGCGAGAACCAACCGCCCACGCGTCGGCCGCCACCGCCGATGAGGGACCGCCCCGCGCACATGAGTGGCGTCCTCGGCCCCCTCCCGCTCACCGGCCTCCACGGCGACCGCCGCAGGCCGCCGCTGAGCCGGTATGAACGCGGCAGCCTCGTACGAAGGCGGCCGCAACTCCGCCATCACCTCATCGGGAGTCGGCCGCTGAGCCGGGTCCTTGGCCAGGCACCGCCCGACCAGCTCAGCGAGATCCTCCGGGACCCCGCTGAGGTCCGCCTCGTCGTGCACCACCTGGTACGCCACGATGTACGGGCTGTCCGAGTCGAACGGCCCCCGCCCCGTCGCCGCGTGGACGAGCACCGCCCCCAGCGCGAACACATCGGCGGCCGGCCCGACCTCACGCGGCCGCTGGAACTGCTCGGGCGCCATATAGGGCGGCGAGCCGATCAGCTTGCCGGTCTCGGTGCGCAGATCACTGTCGTACGGGCGCGAGATCCCGAAGTCGATGACCTTCGGGCCCGCGTCGGAGAGCAGCACGTTGCTCGGCTTGAGGTCACGGTGGATGACACCGGCCCGGTGGATGTCCCGCAGCGCCTCGGCCAGTCCGGCGGTCAGCCTGCGCAGCTCGGCGGGGGCCAGCGGCCCGTTCCGCTTGACCTGGTCGGCGAGGGTCGGCCCGGGCACGTACAGGGTGGCCATCCAGGGTCGTACGGCCTCCGGATCGGCGTCCACGACGGGCGCGGTGAACGCCCCGCTGACCCGCCGCGCGGCCGCCACCTCCTGCCGGAACCGGGCCCTGAACTCGGGGTCCGCCGCGTACGGCCGGTGCACCACCTTCACCGCGAGCTGGAGCCCGGAGGCGGAGCGGGCCAGGTGGACGACGCCCATGCCGCCCGAGCCGAGACATGCCTCAAGGCGGTAGGTACCCGCATATTCCGGAAACTCCGCTTCCGGATGCGCTCCGGCCCCTGGCAGCGGCGGCATCGCCCACCCCCGTGTGTTGATGCGCAAGCGCGACGCACGGAGCCTAGTCGATGGTGCGTGCGAGTGGCGTGGGGCTTGTTAGCCTGCGCGTCGTACGGCTTCGTACACATCGTTTTTCAACGGGGGAGGCCCCTCATGGGCGTTGACGAACAGACCATCGACCCGGCGGACGGAGCGGCGGAAGCCGCCGAGTCCACCACGACCGCGGCGGCGGCACCGGCCTCGGCACACCGCTACCCGATCGCCCCCGGCTACCGGGTCAACGTCCGCACCGGCCCGGGCACCAGCTACCGGATCGTGCGGACGCTCCCGCTCGGGATGAGGGTGCCGATCTACTGCCAGAAGCCGGGGGAGCGGGTCACCGGCCCGTACGGCACCTCGAACCTCTGGTGCAACATCGCCAACGGCGAGTTCATCTCGGACACCTACGTCCTCACGGGCAGCGACGGCTACGTGGCCCCGCGCTGCGACTGACCGGACCGCCGAGCCGCTCGCTCACGGGGCACGACCCCCGTCCGGGATAATCGACCCCGTGAGCGAGAAGAACGGCAACAGCGAAGCACCCGGCACCCCGGGTACACCCCCCGGCCCGCAGCCCGAACCGATCCGCTTCTTCGGCACGACGTGGGTCGACCACGACGGCGGTTACGGGCTCCGCCGCGCCGGCGTCGCGATCGGCTCGCTGGCCGCCGCCGTGGCCGCCTGCTTCGTCCTGCGCTTCGCCTTCCAGGGCCTGGAGATCGCGGAGGTCGGCAGCCTCGTCGGGATGCTGGTGATCGCGATGTTCGCGATCTGCAGCGCCGTCGCCTTCCGCAAGACCTGGGAGGGCTTCGGCTCCCGCCCCAAGGACCCGGCCCGCGAGGACGCCCTGCGCGGCCTGAAGTCGATCGGCTTCATCGGCTCGCTGCT
Organism: Streptomyces cyaneofuscatus; assembly: GCF_033109485.1. NCBI lineage: Bacteria > Bacillati > Actinomycetota > Actinomycetes > Kitasatosporales > Streptomycetaceae > Streptomyces > Streptomyces cyaneofuscatus. Next base: position 4,630,799 of record NZ_CP137002.1, read on the forward strand.
CGCCTACTTCTTCCGCTCGCTCATCGAGGCCCCGGGCGAGAAGCTGCGCCGGACGGAGTACGAGAGCGCCCGCGCCCAGTTCGAGAAGCGCCGCTCGACCCGTACGGGCAACCCGGCGGCCCGCAAGCGCCCGAAGCGCCGCTGACCCCGCCGGCTCGGCCGCGCAGGCATGGTCGGTGTGCCGCAGCCCGCTCAGCTCCAGCTCCACCTTCCGGTCGACCGACAGGGCGTCCGGCGCGTCCAGCAGCAGCCCACCAGCAGCCCCTCGAAGAGGCTGGTCGCCACCACCGTCACCCCCAGCACGACGGCCTCCCCGCGATGCCCGCACCACAGGGGCACCAGCACCCGCAGCGGTACGAGCTTGAACCCGGCGTGCACCAGCACCCCGGCCAGCGCCGCCACCGGGATCACCCCGAGCGCCCCGCACACGGTGTTGCCCGCGCTTTGGGCGATCAGCGCCTTGTCGTAGTCGGTACGCCACCCCTGGTGCATCCGGTCCACGGCCGCCGCGCTGAACAGCGACTCCGCCGAGGCGATCAGCGCGAAGGCCAGCACTCCCCGCCCTCTTGACGACGACACGCATCCAGGTCTGTAATTCATCACATGATGAATAATGAGCGTGGCGAACCCAGTGCCCCCGGAAGAGACCGCCCACCCCCAGCGGTCCAGGCGGTCCAGGCCCGCGACCTCACCGTCGTACGAGGCGACCGCACAGTCCTGACCACCCTCGACTTCACCATCCGCCCCGGCACGATCACGGGCCTCCTCGGCCCCTCAGGCTGCGGAAAGACGACCCTGATGCGCGCGATCGCCGGCACCCAGGCCAAGGTGACGGGCACCCTCGACGTCCTCGGCCACCCCGCCGGCGCCCCGGCCCTGCGCCCCCGCATCGGCTACGTCACCCAGGCGCCCTCCGTCTACACGGACCTCACCGTCCGCCAGAACCTGGACTACTTCGCCGCCGTCCTGCACCCCGGCCGCACCCACCGGGACAAGCGCCGGTCCGCGGTCAACCGGGCCATCGAGGAGGTGGCCCTCACCACCCACGCCGACGTACTGGCCGCCGCCCTCTCCGGCGGCCAGCGCAGCCGCGTCTCCCTGGCCGTCGCCCTGCTCTCCACCCCCGACCTGCTGGTCCTGGACGAACCGACGGTCGGCCTGGACCCCGTACTCCGCCGCGACCTGTGGGACCTCTTCCACCGCCTGGCCGCCGACCGGGGCGCCACCCTCCTCATCTCGTCCCACGTCATGGACGAGGCCGAACGCTGCCACCGCCTCCTCCTGATGCGCGAGGGCCGCATCCTCGCCGAGGACACCCCCGAGGCACTCCGCACCCGCACCGGCACGGCGACGGTGGAGGAGGCCTTCCTCCACCTGGTCGACGAGGCGGCCGCACGAGGCACCCACCCCGAGGAGCCCACGCCATGACCACGCGAACAGCACCCCTCGCCCCCACCGGCCGAGCCCTGACCCCGTCCCGCACGGCGGCCACGGCGGCCAGGGTCCTGCGCCAGCTCCACCACGACCCGCGCACGATCGCCCTGCTCCTGATCGTCCCGGTCGCGATGATCACGCTGCTCCGCTACGTCTTCGACGGCGCCCCCGACACCTTCGACGCGATCGGGGCCTCGCTCCTCGGCATCTTCCCGCTGATCACGATGTTCCTGGTGACCTCGATCGCCACCCTGCGCGAACGCACCTCGGGCACCCTCGAACGCCTCCTCGCCCTCCCCCTCGGCAAGGGCGACCTGATCGCCGGGTACGCCTTCGCGTTCGGCGCGATCGCGGTCGTCCAGTCCGCCCTGGCCACCGCCGTCTCCGTCTGGCTGCTCGGCCTGGACGTGACGGGCTCCCCGTGGCTGCTGCTCCTGGTGGCCCTGCTCGACGCCTTGCTCGGCACGGCGCTCGGCCTCTTCGTCTCGGCGTTCGCCGCGTCCGAGTTCCAGGCCGTCCAGTTCATGCCGGCGGTGATCTTCCCCCAGCTCCTGCTCTGCGGCCTGTTCATCCCCCGCGACCAGATGCACCCGGTCCTGGAGGCGGTCTCGAACGTCCTGCCCATGTCGTACGCCGTCGACGGCATGAACCAGGTCCTCCACCACGCCACCCCCACCGGCGCCTTCCTCCGGGACATCGCGGTCGTGGCGGGCAGCGCGCTCCTGGTCCTCTGCCTGGGCGCGATCACCCTGCGCCGCCGCACGCCCTGAGACACCACCGCACGCTCCGGGACCCCGGTGCGAGGATGACGGAGAGACGACGGGCTACGCATCCGCCGCACCCCGACCCCAGCACCGCCCGGAGGGTGAACACATGACCCAGACAGTCGCAGTCCTCGGCACCGGCAAGATCGGCGAGGCCCTCCTCAGCGGCATGATCCGGGCGGGCTGGCGACCGGCCGACCTCCTGGTGACCGCCCGCCGCAGCGAGCGGGCCGAGGAACTGCACACGCGGTACGGAGTCGAGTCGGTCAGCAACGCCGAAGCGGCAAAGGCGGCGGACATCCTCATCCTGGCCGTCAAGCCGCAGGACATGGGCAAGCTCCTCGACGAACTGGCCCCTCACGTCACCACCGACCGCCTGGTCATCAGCGCGGCCGCCGGCATCACCACCACCTTCATCGAGGACCGCCTCACCGCGGGCACCCCGGTCGTGAGGGTCATGCCCAACACCCCGGTCCTGGTCGACGAGGGCATGTCCGTCATCTCGGCGGGCGGCCACGCCACCGGCGCGCACCTCACCACCACCGAGGAGATCTTCGGCGGCGTCGGCAAGACCCTGCGCGTCCCGGAGTCCCAGCAGGACGCGGCCACCGCCCTCTCCGGCTCGGGCCCCGCCTACTTCTACTTCCTGGTCGAGGCCATGACCGACGCGGGCATCCTGCTCGGCCTGCCCCGCGCCCAGGCCCACGACCTCATCGTCCAGGCCGCCATCGGCGCCGCCGTGATGCTCCGGGACAGCGGCGAACACCCGGTCAAGCTCCGCGAGGCCGTCACCAGCCCCGCCGGCACCACGATCAGCGCCATCCGCGAGCTGGAGAACCACGGCGTACGCGCCGCCCTCATCGCCGCCCTGGAAGCCGCCCGCGACCGCAGCCGCGAACTGGCCTCCGGCAACGGCTGACCAGCCCCGAGCGGCCGCCCCGCCCCCCCGCCCCCGGCCGCCGCACCCCGCGGCCGGGGGTTGACACACCCGAACCGGAACCGTAATGTGCTCCGAGTTGTCCGACGTGAGCGCCGACCCCGGTCGGTCCCCGGACAGCCATTCCGCAGTGACCACGACCAGCAGCGACCTCGTGTCGCGTGCTTTTTCGTGCGCATTCGCGAAATGAGGAATCCGCGTTCGAAGGGACGCACCCCGATTAGCGTCGGGGGCCAGGAATCCGCTAATGTCTCACTCGTCGGAACGGCCCAACAGCCGGGAAGACAAGCCCCGCTGACTGGGGGTCAGGCCCGAAAGGATCTGATAGAGTCGGACTCGCAGGAAAGGGAAAACGCGAAAGCGAAGAACCTGGAAAGCGAAACTGCACGGCCCGCTTCGACCGGGAATCGGACACGAAAGAGTCTGATAGAGTCGGAAACGCAGGACAGCAAGACAAAGAAACACGAAGGGAAGCGCCCGGAGGGCCCCGGTGAAACGGGACCGAAGGAAGCGTCCGTTCCTTGAGAACTCAACAGCGTGCCAAAAGTCAACGCCAGATATGTTGATACCCCGGCCTGCACCTGGTGCAGGTTGGTGGTTCCTTTGAAAAGTCCTACCGGCTCACTTCGGTGACGGTAGGCGATACACAGCGAGGACGCTGTGAACAGCGGGTCTTATTCCGACCGGTTGTTCCGCTCTCGTGATGTGTGCACCCGATTACGGGTAAACATTCACGGAGAGTTTGATCCTGGCTCAGGACGAACGCTGGCGGCGTGCTTAACACATGCAAGTCGAACGATGAAGCCTTTCGGGGTGGATTAGTGGCGAACGGGTGAGTAACACGTGGGCAATCTGCCCTTCACTCTGGGACAAGCCCTGGAAACGGGGTCTAATACCGGATAACACTCTGTCCCGCATGGGACGGGGTTAAAAGCTCCGGCGGTGAAGGATGAGCCCGCGGCCTATCAGCTTGTTGGTGGGGTAATGGCCTACCAAGGCGACGACGGGTAGCCGGCCTGAGAGGGCGACCGGCCACACTGGGACTGAGACACGGCCCAGACTCCTACGGGAGGCAGCAGTGGGGAATATTGCACAATGGGCGAAAGCCTGATGCAGCGACGCCGCGTGAGGGATGACGGCCTTCGGGTTGTAAACCTCTTTCAGCAGGGAAGAAGCGAAAGTGACGGTACCTGCAGAAGAAGCGCCGGCTAACTACGTGCCAGCAGCCGCGGTAATACGTAGGGCGCAAGCGTTGTCCGGAATTATTGGGCGTAAAGAGCTCGTAGGCGGCTTGTCACGTCGGATGTGAAAGCCCGGGGCTTAACCCCGGGTCTGCATTCGATACGGGCTAGCTAGAGTGTGGTAGGGGAGATCGGAATTCCTGGTGTAGCGGTGAAATGCGCAGATATCAGGAGGAACACCGGTGGCGAAGGCGGATCTCTGGGCCATTACTGACGCTGAGGAGCGAAAGCGTGGGGAGCGAACAGGATTAGATACCCTGGTAGTCCACGCCGTAAACGTTGGGAACTAGGTGTTGGCGACATTCCACGTCGTCGGTGCCGCAGCTAACGCATTAAGTTCCCCGCCTGGGGAGTACGGCCGCAAGGCTAAAACTCAAAGGAATTGACGGGGGCCCGCACAAGCAGCGGAGCATGTGGCTTAATTCGACGCAACGCGAAGAACCTTACCAAGGCTTGACATATACCGGAAAGCATCAGAGATGGTGCCCCCCTTGTGGTCGGTATACAGGTGGTGCATGGCTGTCGTCAGCTCGTGTCGTGAGATGTTGGGTTAAGTCCCGCAACGAGCGCAACCCTTGTTCTGTGTTGCCAGCATGCCCTTCGGGGTGATGGGGACTCACAGGAGACTGCCGGGGTCAACTCGGAGGAAGGTGGGGACGACGTCAAGTCATCATGCCCCTTATGTCTTGGGCTGCACACGTGCTACAATGGCCGGTACAATGAGCTGCGATGCCGCGAGGCGGAGCGAATCTCAAAAAGCCGGTCTCAGTTCGGATTGGGGTCTGCAACTCGACCCCATGAAGTCGGAGTTGCTAGTAATCGCAGATCAGCATTGCTGCGGTGAATACGTTCCCGGGCCTTGTACACACCGCCCGTCACGTCACGAAAGTCGGTAACACCCGAAGCCGGTGGCCCAACCCCTTGTGGGAGGGAGCTGTCGAAGGTGGGACTGGCGATTGGGACGAAGTCGTAACAAGGTAGCCGTACCGGAAGGTGCGGCTGGATCACCTCCTTTCTAAGGAGCACTTCTTACCAAGCCTCGGTTTGGTCAGAGGCCAGTACACCGGCGAATGTTCGGTGCTGGTTGCTCATGGGTGGAACGTTGACTATTCGGCACGATGGTTTGTTGGTCACTAGTACTGCTTCGGCGTGGAACGTGGTGAACAGGGCATCGGGCCGGGCACGTTGTTGGGTATCTGAGGGTACGGCCGTAAGGCAGCCTTCTGATCCGGTCCCAGTGAACTCGCCTGTACAGGGTGGGGTGGTGGGTGGCTGGTCGTTGTTTGAGAACTGCACAGTGGACGCGAGCATCTGTGGCCAAGTTTTTAAGGGCGCACGGTGGATGCCTTGGCACCAGGAACCGATGAAGGACGTGGGAGGCCACGATAGTCCCCGGGGAGCTGTCAACCAAGCTTTGATCCGGGGGTTTCCGAATGGGGAAACCCGGCAGTCGTCATGGGCTGTCACCCGCTGCTGAACACATAGGCAGTGTGGAGGGAACGAGGGGAAGTGAAACATCTCAGTACCCTCAGGAAGAGAAAACAACCGTGATTCCGGGAGTAGTGGCGAGCGAAACTGGATGAGGCCAAACCGTATGCGTGTGATACCCGGCAGGGGTTGCGCATGCGGGGTTGTGGGAGTTCTCTTTCATAGTCTGCCGGCTGTGAGACGAGTCAGAAACCGTTGGTGTAGGCGAAGGACATGCGAAAGGTCCGGCGTAGAGGGTAAGACCCCCGTAGCTGAAACATCAACGGCTCGTTTGAGAATCACCCAAGTAGCACGGGGCCCGAGAAATCCCGTGTGAATCTGGCGGGACCACCCGCTAAGCCTAAATATTCCCTGGTGACCGATAGCGGATAGTACCGTGAGGGAATGGTGAAAAGTACCGCGGGAGCGGAGTGAAATAGTACCTGAAACCGTGTGCCTACAAGCCGTGGGAGCGTCGCTGTATGTGCTTGCACATGCAGTCGTGACTGCGTGCCTTTTGAAGAATGAGCCTGCGAGTTAGCGGTGTGTAGCGAGGTTAACCCGTGTGGGGAAGCCGTAGCGAAAGCGAGTCCGAACAGGGCGAACTAGTTGCACGCTCTAGACCCGAAGCGGAGTGATCTAGCCATGGGCAGGTTGAAGCGGAGGTAAGACTTCGTGGAGGACCGAACCCACCAGGGTTGAAAACCTGGGGGATGACCTGTGGTTAGGGGTGAAAGGCCAATCAAACTCCGTGATAGCTGGTTCTCCCCGAAATGCATTTAGGTGCAGCGTCGTGTGTTTCTTGCCGGAGGTAGAGCACTGGATAGGCGATGGGCCCTACCGGGTTACTGACCTTAGCCAAACTCCGAATGCCGGTAAGTGAGAGCGCGGCAGTGAGACTGTGGGGGATAAGCTCCATGGTCGAGAGGGAAACAGCCCAGAGCATCGACTAAGGCCCCTAAGCGTACGCTAAGTGGGAAAGGATGTGGAGTCGCAGAGACAACCAGGAGGTTGGCTTAGAAGCAGCCACCCTTGAAAGAGTGCGTAATAGCTCACTGGTCAAGTGATTCCGCGCCGACAATGTAGCGGGGCTCAAGCGTACCGCCGAAGTCGTGTCATTCATACACATATCCCCAACGGGAGTATGGATGGGTAGGGGAGCGTCGTGTGCCGGGTGAAGCAGCCGCGGAAGCGAGTTGTGGACGGTTCACGAGTGAGAATGCAGGCATGAGTAGCGATACACACGTGAGAAACGTGTGCGCCGATTGACTAAGGGTTCCTGGGTCAAGCTGATCTGCCCAGGGTAAGTCGGGACCTAAGGCGAGGCCGACAGGCGTAGTCGATGGACAACCGGTTGATATTCCGGTACCCGCTTTGAAACGCCCAGTACTGAATCAGGCGATGCTAAGTCCGTGAAGCTGGCCCGATCTCTTCGGAGTTGAGGGTAGTGGTGGAGCCGATGAACCAGACTTGTAGTAGGTAAGCGATGGGGTGACGCAGGAAGGTAGTCCAGCCCGGGCGGTGGTTGTCCCGGGGTAAGGGTGTAGGACGCACGGTAGGCAAATCCGTCGTGCATATAAGTCTGAGACCTGATGCCGAGCCGATTGTGGTGAAGTGGATGATCCTATGCTGTCGAGAAAAGCCTCTAGCGAGTTTCATGGCGGCCCGTACCCTAAACCGACTCAGGTGGTCAGGTAGAGAATACCGAGGCGTTCGGGTGAACTATGGTTAAGGAACTCGGCAAAATGCCCCCGTAACTTCGGGAGAAGGGGGGCCATCACTGGTGATCCGATTTACTCGGTGAGCTGGGGGTGGCCGCAGAGACCAGCGAGAAGCGACTGTTTACTAAAAACACAGGTCCGTGCGAAGCCGTAAGGCGATGTATACGGACTGACGCCTGCCCGGTGCTGGAACGTTAAGGGGACCGGTTAGTGCACTTTCGGGTGTGCGAAGCTGAGAACTTAAGCGCCAGTAAACGGCGGTGGTAACTATAACCATCCTAAGGTAGCGAAATTCCTTGTCGGGTAAGTTCCGACCTGCACGAATGGCGTAACGACTTCTCGACTGTCTCAACCATAGGCCCGGTGAAATTGCACTACGAGTAAAGATGCTCGTTTCGCGCAGCAGGACGGAAAGACCCCGGGACCTTTACTATAGTTTGATATTGGTGTTCGGTTCGGCTTGTGTAGGATAGGTGGGAGACTTTGAAGCGGCCACGCCAGTGGTTGTGGAGTCGTCGTTGAAATACCACTCTGGTCGTGCTGGATGTCTAACCTGGGTCCGTGATCCGGATCAGGGACAGTGTCTGATGGGTAGTTTAACTGGGGCGGTTGCCTCCTAAAGAGTAACGGAGGCGCCCAAAGGTTCCCTCAGCCTGGTTGGCAATCAGGTGTTGAGTGTAAGTGCACAAGGGAGCTTGACTGTGAGACCGACGGGTCGAGCAGGGACGAAAGTCGGGACTAGTGATCCGGCAGTGGCTTGTGGAAGCGCTGTCGCTCAACGGATAAAAGGTACCCCGGGGATAACAGGCTGATCTTCCCCAAGAGTCCATATCGACGGGATGGTTTGGCACCTCGATGTCGGCTCGTCGCATCCTGGGGCTGGAGTCGGTCCCAAGGGTTGGGCTGTTCGCCCATTAAAGCGGTACGCGAGCTGGGTTTAGAACGTCGTGAGACAGTTCGGTCCCTATCCGCTGCGCGCGTAGGAATATTGAGAAGGGCTGTCCCTAGTACGAGAGGACCGGGACGGACGAACCTCTGGTGTGCCAGTTGTCCTGCCAAGGGCATGGCTGGTTGGCTACGTTCGGAAAGGATAACCGCTGAAAGCATCTAAGCGGGAAGCCTGCTTCGAGATGAGTATTCCCACCAACTTGATTGGTTAAGGCTCCCAGTAGACGACTGGGTTGATAGGCCAGATGTGGAAGCCCTGTAAGGGGTGGAGCTGACTGGTACTAATAGGCCGAGGGCTTGTCCTCAGTTGCTCGCGTCCACTGTGTTAGTTCTGAAATAACGAACAGCTGTGATTGCACCGGTTGTTCAGAATTTCATAGTGTTTCGGTGGTCATTGCGTTAGGGAAACGCCCGGTTACATTCCGAACCCGGAAGCTAAGCCTTTCAGCGCCGATGGTACTGCAGGGGGGACCCTGTGGGAGAGTAGGACGCCGCCGAACAATTTTTGTGGGAAAGCCCCGCACCGTATGGTGCGGGGCTTTTCTGCGTTCTGAGCGTCTAGGGTCGAACCATGCGCTACGAACTGGTCATCTTCGACAACGATGGTGTGCTCGTCGACAGTGAGCCGATCTCCAACACCATCCTCGCCGGCTACCTCACCGAACTCGGTCACCCCACCTCGTACGAGGAGTCGCTCCGCGACTACATGGGGGCCGCCGTGCACCGGGTGCACGACCTCGTCGAGGAGCGGGGTGGCGAAAAGCTCCCCGCGGACTTCGAGGCGACCCTCTACGCCCGCACCTTTGCTGCTTTCCAGCAGGAGCTGGTGGCGGTGGACGGGGTCCAGGATCTGCTCGGCAAGCTCGTCGCCGACGGGGTCGACTACTGCGTCGCCTCGTCCGGGAGCCACGAGAAGATCCGGGTCGGGCACCGCAAGACCGGGATCGACCAGTGGTTCGAGGAGGAGTGGATCTTCAGCTCGGAGGACGTCGGGCGGGGGAAGCCGGCGCCGGACCTGTTCCTGCACGCCGCCGAGCGGATGGGCGTCGCGCCGGAGCGGTGCGTGGTCATCGAGGACAGCCCGCTCGGCGTCGAGGCGGCCCGGGCTGCGGGGATGGACGTGTACGGGTTCACGTCGATGATGCCCGCCGACCGGCTGGCCGGAGTGACCGGGTACTTCTCGGACATGGCCCAACTCCCGGAACTGCTCGCCTGATCCATCTACCCATGGGTAGATCCTGGGCTTACGCTCGCGGCCATGACAGACGCGGGCATGACACGTCCGGGCGCGGTCGACCCCGGTTGGCGGCGCGGCAGGGTCTCCCTGGCGCTGAGCTTCGGTGTCCAGGGTGTGGCGTTCGCGCTCCTCGTGACGCGTATCCCCGCCCTCCAGGACCAGTACGGGATATCCGACGGGCTGCTGCCCGTCTTCCTCGCCGCTGTGCCGATCCTGGCGGGCGTCGGCAGCGTACTGACCGAGAAGGTGGTCGCGCGGGTGCGGCCCGGTGTCGTCCTGCGCTGGGCGCAGCCCCTCGTGCTGCTGTCCCTGCTCGGGGTGGGGGCCGGCCGTCAGCTCTGGCACATCGCCATGGCGCTCGGGGTCTTCGGGCTGGCGGTCGGGGCGCTGGACGCCTCGATGAACATGATGGGCGTCAGCCTCCAGCGGGCGTACGGGCGCTCCATCATGCTCGGGTTCCATGCCGCGTACAGCCTCGGGGGGATCGCCGGGGCGTCGCTGGCGTGGGTCGGGGCGCGGTGGGATCTGTCGCTGTTCGTGTCCTACCTGCCCGTCGTGGCCGTGCTGCTGCCCGCCGCCCTGGTGGGCAGCCGGTGGTACACGGAGGGGCGGAGTCCGGAGGAGGCGGCCGGCGGAGGGGCGCCGAAGGCAGCCGGGGGGTCCCTGTCGTTCAAGCTGCTGCTGCCGCTCTGCCTGGTGATGTGTTTCGCGTACATCGGTGACTCGACCGTCTCCAACTGGAGCGCCAAGTACCTCCAGGACGTGCTCGGCAGCTCGGAGCAGATGTCGACGCTTCCCTACAACGTCTACATGGTGACGACGCTGCTGGGGCGGGCCGTCGGGGACCTCGGGGTGCGGCGGTTCGGGGCGGTGGCCGTGGTGCGGGGCGGGAGTCTGCTGGCGGCCGGCGGGTTCGCTGTGGTGGCCGGGGCGCCGGGCGCGTGGGTGGGGATGCTCGGGTTCACCATGCTGGGGCTCGGGCTCTGTGTGATCGTGCCGCAGACCTTCGCGGCGGCCGGGCGGCTGTTCCCGGGGAACAGTGACGCCGCCGTGGCCCGGCTCAATATCTTCAACTATGTGGGGTTCCTGGTGGGTTCGCCGCTGGTGGGGGTTCTGGGCGATGCGTGGAGCTATCGGGGCGCCATGCTCGTACCGATGGTTCTGGTGCTGGCGACGCTGGTGTATGCCCGCTCGTTCGCTCCGAGTCCCGCCCGATACGGTGGCGGGCATGAGCGGCCGCACACAGCTGATGTGGGATGACGCAGTTACGGGATACGACTTCGGGGAGAGCCACCCCATGGACCCGGTCCGTCTCGCCCTGACGATGGGGCTGGTGCGGGCGTTCGGGCTCGATGAGGCGGTGGATCTGCGGGCGGCGAAGCCGGTGGGGGACTCGACCCTGCGGCTTGTGCACCGGCAGGACTACGTGTCCGCCGTGCGGGCCGCATCCGCGAACCCTCGGGCCGCCGACCAGGAGTACGGGCTGGGTACGGTGGATGATCCGGCGTTCGCGGGGATGCATGAGGCGTCCGCGCTGATCGCCGGGCTGTCCGTCGGGGCCGCCGAGTCCGTGTGGCGGGGGGAGACCACGCACGCGGTGAACTTCACCGGGGGGCTGCACCACGCCATGCCGGGCGCGGCCGCCGGGTTCTGCATCTACAACGACCCGGCCCTCGCCATCGCCCGGCTGCTGGAGCTCGGCGCCGAGCGGGTCGCGTACGTCGATGTGGACGTCCACCACGGGGACGGGGTGCAAGCCGCGTTCTGGGAGGACCCGCGCGTTCTGACGATCTCCTTGCACGAGCACCCGAGGACCCTGTTCCCGCAGACCGGGTGGCCCGAGGAGACCGGGGCGGGGGACGGTGAAGGGTCCGCGGTGAATCTGGCGTTGCCCGCCGGGACCGGCGACGCCGGGTGGCTGCGGGCGTTCCACGCCGTGGTGCCCGAGCTGCTGGCCGATTTCCGGCCCCAGGTGCTCGTCACGCAGCACGGGGCCGACACGCACTTCGAGGACCCGCTCGCCCATCTAGCCGTCTCCCTGGACGCGCAGCGGGCGGTCATGGAGTCCTGTCACGAGCTGGCGCACCAGTACGCGGAGGGCGGGCGGTGGGTGGCGCTCGGCGGGGGCGGGTACGCGGTGGTGGATGTCGTACCGCGGTCGTGGACGCATCTGGTGGGGATCGCCGCGCATGCTCCCGTGGACCCGGAGTCGGTGGTTCCGCCGTCGTGGCGGGATCTTGTCTACGCCCGTACGCGGCAGTTGGGCCCTGGCCGGATGACGGATGGGCGTACGCCCTCCTGGCAGTCCTGGGAGGACGGGTACGACCCGGCGGACCGGCTGGACCAGGCGGTCATCGCGACCCGTAAGGCGGCGTTCCCGCTGCGGGGGCTCCTCGCCTGATCCGTGGCGGACCGGGTGGGCATTGTGCCGTGCGGTTACGCCAACGGTGGGGCGTACCGGGAATTCGGCCCGCCCGGGTGGGCCGATGCGGCAGCATCCCGAGGGTGTTGAGCACCGGGGCGTTGCGCGCCCATCTGCTGGCGGCCCGGCTGGCCGGGCCTGTTGCCACGTCGCGCGAGAACAGTCTGCGCAGCTACCGGCTGTTCGCCGCGCGCGATCCGCGGGTGATGCTGGGGCTGACGCCCGAGCGGGCCTGGGGTGAGCCGGAGGTGCTGCGGCTGATGGCGGAGCGGTGCGGGGTCTCGGCCGATCCGGCGCATGTGTCGGGTCCGGACGCGATCGATCCGGAGCGGACGGTGGCGGCGCTGGACGCGTTCGCGGAGCGGCTGGGGCGGGTGGCGTCGCTGCGGGCTCCGGTGCTGCTGGGGACCGGGCATCCGCACCGGCTGCTGGGGTTCTACGCCGGGCTGGCAGACGCCTTGTCGGCGGTGGGGTGTCCTGTTCTCACCCCGGCGCAGGGGAGATGTATCGACATGACGACCCGGTTCGGCGTACGTACGTACCGCCTCGACTACGTACGGGGGGTCGCGCTGGTACGCGAGCCCGGGGGGCGGCCCTCGGGTGGTGAAACCGGCGCACACACGCATTCCCCGCTGCCGGTCCGGGTGGCGCTCCAGGACGCGGCGGAGCGGTACGGGGTTCTTCCGGAGCTGGTGATCGGGGATCACGGGTGGGTCTGCGGTGCAGGTCAGCTCGGTATCGAGGCGATCGGGCCGGCGGATACGGATGATCCCGCGCTCTTCGTCGGCGAGGCCGAGGGGCGGGTTTCGGTCGTCGTACCGCTGGATGACGGGGTCCGTTCGCACTACTACCGGCCACTCACGACGTATGTGCTCCACCGGGCCGGTCTGTCCTCGTAGCCGCCCGGACGTCCCTCCTCTTCCCCACTCGCACCACCCGCCCCTAACCTGGGGAGTGAGCGCACAGCGACGAAGAGTCACCGGAGGGGAAGCCGGTGCGCGTCCGGTGCGGAAGGTACAGGTGGGTCATGGCTGCTGACAACGAAAGGCCTCTCAACGAGGTCAGGTTTCTGACCGTGGCGGAAGTCGCCTCGGTCATGCGAGTGTCGAAGATGACCGTGTACCGCTTGGTGCACAGCGGTCATCTGCCGGCGATCCGGGTGGGAAGGTCCTTCCGGGTGCCGGAGCAAGCGGTTCACGCGTATCTCCGCGAGTCCTTTGTGGGGGTGGAATCAGCCTGAGGCCGCCCTCGAAACTCTGAGGAAGGCCCTCGGACGCCTGGGGTTTGCCCTCGGATTACGTCCCTCACCCGGTGGCGGGTAGGCTAGGCCGACGTAGGTCGTGTGGGCCCAGACGCCCCGCACCAGTGAAGAAGAAGTGAGCGAGGGTAGTCGTGGGCTCTGTTATCAAGAAGCGGCGCAAGCGGATGGCCAAGAAGAAGCACCGCAAGCTGCTCAAGCGCACGCGCGTTCAGCGTCGCAACAAGAAGTAAGCGAACGCAGTTCGTGAGATCCGCAGCCCTCCCGCCGTTCCGGCGGGAGGGCTGCGGTGCGTTTCGGGGCACGGGGTCGTCACAGGGAACCGTCCAAGCGCTACGGTGACGGCCAGGGAAGTTACCGCGGGAAGCAGGGGAACAGGGAAGCAGGGTTCGGCTTCCCCTGCCGACGGAAGGCGCTGGTCTTGGGGAAGGTCGTCCTCGTCACAGGAGTGGCCCGGCAGCTGGGGGGCCGCTTCGTCCGGCGCGTCCAGCGCGATCCCGGGGTGGACCGGGTGATCGCCGTGGACGCGGTCGCGCCCGCGCACCCGCTGGGGGAGGCGGAGTTCGTCCGCGCGGACATCCGGCAGTCCGCCCTGGCGCGGATCCTGGCCGAGTACGCCGTCGACACGGTCGTGCACCTGGACGTCTCCGGCAAGGCGCTCGGCACCGCCGGCCGGACGGCGATCAAGGAGACCAACGTCATCGGCACCATGCAGCTGCTCGGTGCCTGCCAGAAGTCGCCGACCGTGCGGCGGCTCGTGGTGAAGTCCAGTACGAGCGTGTACGGGTCGGCGTCCCGCGATCCGGCGGTGTTCACCGAGACGACGCCGCCCAAGTCGCTGCCGAGCGGCGGGTTCGCGAAGGACGCGGTGGAGGTCGAGGGGTACGTACGGGGCTTCGCCCGGCGGCGGCCGGACGTCGCGGTGTGCGTGCTGCGGTTCGCCAACATCCTGGGGCCGCGGCCGGACTCGCCGCTGGCGGACTATCTGTCGCTGCCGGTCCTGCCGACGGTCTTCGGCTACGACCCCCGGCTCCAGTTCGTGCACGAGGACGATGTCGTCGACGTGCTCGGTATCGCGGCGCGCGAGCCCCGGCGCGGGACGCTGAACAGCGGGACCTTCAACATCGCCGGGGAGGGCGTGCTGTTGCTCTCCCAGTGCTCGCGGCGGCTGGGGAAGCCGACCGTTCCCGTGCTGCTGCCCGCCGTCACGTGGGTCGGCTCGGCGCTCCGTACGATCGGGATGACGGACTTCTCGCCGGAGCAGATCCGGCTGCTGACCCACGGCCGGGTGGTCTCGACCGTGCAGATGCGCGAGACCCTCGGTTTCCGGCCGGAGTTCACCACGGCCGGGACGTTCGCGGAGTTCGCGCGGAGCCGGGGGCCGGGGCTGCTGCCGCCGGAGACGGTGGGCAGGGCGGTGGACCGGCTGGCGGAGCTGCCGCTGCCGGGAGGCGCCGGGCCGCGGGAGCGCGGGACCGGTGCGGTACAGACGACTCACGGCGCCAGGTAGAGGAGCGCGGCCACGATGGCGGATGCCAAGGTCATTCCGTTCGACGACGACCGTTCGCGGTCCGGTGGCGGCTCGCGTCCGGCCCGGCGCCGGACCGGGGGCGGCAGCGGTGGGCGGGGCGACGGCTCCACGGCCCCTGTGAGCGCCCTGCCGGGCGGCCGGCTCCCCGATGACCCCCTGGAGGGTGCGGCGGACCCGCAGGAGCCTCAGCGGCCCCAGGAGTCCCCCGTGCGCGAGGCGGGTGACGGTGGCTGGGACCGGCGGATCGCGGGCGGGCTGGCGTTCCTGCGGCGGCGGGTCACCGGTGACTACGAGGTCGACGAGTTCGGTTACGACAAGGAGCTCACCGACCAGGTCCTGATGTCGGCGCTGCGGCCGCTGGCGGACAAGTATTTCCGGGTCGAGGTGAAGGGCATCGAGAACATCCCGTCGGAGGGCGGAGCGCTCGTCGTGGCCAACCACTCCGGCACGCTGCCGCTGGACGGGCTGATGCTCCAGGTCGCGGTGCACGACAACCACCCGGCCGAGCGCCATCTGCGGCTGCTCGCCGCCGATCTGGTCTTCCAGTTGCCGGTCGTCAACGAGCTGGCGCGGAAGGCCGGGCACACGCTGGCCTGTGCGGAGGACGCGCAACGGCTGCTGGAGCTCGGCGAGATCGTCGGGGTGATGCCGGAGGGCTTCAAGGGGATCGGGAAGCCGTTCGGCGACCGGTACAAGCTCCAGCGGTTCGGGCGGGGCGGGTTCGTCTCGACGGCGCTGCGGGCGGGGACCCCGATCGTGCCGTGCTCGATCGTGGGGGCCGAGGAGATCTACCCGATGATCGGCAACGCGAAGACGCTGGCGCGGCTGCTGGGCTTCCCGTACTTCCCGATCACGCCGACGTTCCCGTGGCTGGGGCCGCTGGGTGCGGTGCCGCTGCCGACGAAGTGGACGATCCAGTTCGGTGACCCGATCCCGACGGACGGCTATCCGCCGGAGGCGGCCGAGGACCCGATGCTGATGTTCAACCTGACGGACCAGGTGCGGGAGCAGATCCAGCACACGCTGTACAAGCTGCTGGTGCAGCGGCGGTCGGTCTTCTTCTGAGGGCCGGGCATGCGGAGAGGGGGCCGGTGCGCGGATCGCGTACCGGCCCCCTCTTCTCGTATGTCCTACGGCTTGGGCTTGAGGTTCTCCCCGTCGATCCCGAGGCCGGGGAGGAGCCCGGGGAGCAGCGGGGGGAGGGTGACGTCCGGGGCGGGGCGGGGCGAGGTGCTGGGCTTGTCCTCCGGGGTCGGCTGGGGGAGCCCGTCCGTGGGGAGGTCGTCGAGCAGTCCGTCCGTACCGCCGCCGAGGAGGCCGTCGTCGGGGGTCGGGTCCGAGGAGCCGGGGGAATCCGACGCGTCCGACGGCTTGGGTGCGGTGCTGGAGTCGGGGCGGCCCTCGGACGGGGCCGGGGCGGCGGGGGCGGGGTCGTCGGTCCGGGGGGTTCCGGTGTCCGGCGTGGTGGTGTCGGTGCGTCCGGTGTCCTCGCTGCCGCCCGGGGGGCGGGGGAGGAGGGACTGGAGCGGGGCGACGTCGTGCTCCATGGCCTCGAAGACGGAGCTGACCTGGTCGCGGATGTCGGTGAGCTGGACGGGGAGCCGGTCGCGGAGGCTGCTCCAGGCGGAGCGGTGCGAGCGGGAGAAGGTGTCCAGGGTCTGGATGGGGCCGATGGAGCCGTCGCGCTGGTACGCGGAGTGGAGCAGGCGGTGGCCCTCGGAGGCGTCGTGGGACATGCCGTTGAGCGCGCGTCTGACGGCGCCGAGGGATTCATGGTCCAGCTCGCCGGCGCGGCCGCGCTCCATGAGTCTGCGGGCCTCGCTGAGCCGGGTGGAGGCCTGGTCGAGGTAGGCCTCGCCGCGGTCGGCGTCGCCCTTGGCCATGCCGAGGCTGATGTCCTCCATCCCGCGCTTCAGCCCGTACAGCGAGTCACCGGGGAGGGCGTCGGAGCTGGCAGCGGCCACTCCGCCGAACGCCCCGGCTGCCACACCCACGGTGAGCCCACCGGCGGTGAGCCCCTTCGCCCAGCGGGAGCGGGGACGCAGTTTGCGCAGTGGCGAGGCCCGGTGGGCCCCCTTGCCCCGTTGCACGGGCACCGTAGGGCCCGTCGATGCGCCGCCCTCGGCGAACATGGCCTCCATGGCCGCGACGAGCTGGGCTCGCTGCACCACTTTGACCTCGGGGTCCAACTGCGGCTTCGGTAGCTCACCGAGGCCGTTCGCCAGGGCCAACAGCGGTCCGCGGTCGGCCTGGTCGGCCGGCTCCTCGGGCTGTACGGCCGCCGCACCCTGGGGGGTCTGCTCCTCCAGGGCCTGGGCGAAGGCGTTCGCCCGCCGGTGTGCCGAAACGTTTGCGATCACTGGCGGCACCTCCTCTCGTCATGACGGTCGACTCCCCTGGCGGTCCGGAAGGTTGCACACCTTGAGCGTTTCCACTCGATGGAGTGAGTGGTTACGGACATGGGGTGACGACAGGGGGCCTGCAACCGGCACAACGAGCGCCTCGGCACTTGGGTTACGCACGAAAGATGATCGGACCAGTGCGTGAGGGGACGGTCACTTTCGGACAGGGGATCGCGGCGGTCCGGGGTCAGCGGGCGTCGTCCGGCAGGAGCCGGGCGAGGGTCCGTACGGCGCGGTACTGAAGGGTCTTGATCGCGCCCTCGTTCTTTCCCATCACCCGGGCCGTCTCGGCGACCGAGAGGCCTTGCAGGAAGCGCAGTGTGACGCACTCCTGCTGCTGTGGATTGAGTCGGCGCACGGCCTGGAGCAGTGCGGCGTTGGAGAGGGACTCCAGGACGGAGTCCTCGGGGGAGCGCGCCACCTCGTTGGCGTCGAGCATTTCGCCGGTGGTCACTTCCAGTCGGAACCGACTGGATTTGAAGTGGTCGGCGACCAGGTTGCGAGCGATGGTGACCAGCCAGGCGCCGAAGTCACGGCCCTGCCAGGTGAACGTGGAGATACGGCGCAGCGCGCGGAGGAAGGTCTCACTGGTGAGGTCCTCCGCGGTCGCCTTGCCGCCCACGCGGTAGTAGATGTACCGGTACACGGTGTCGCTGTACTGGTCGTACAGGCGGCCGAAGGCGTCGGCCTCGCCGGCCTGCGCGCGCTCGACGAGATCCATCATGCGCGCGCTGTCGCTGTCGGCCGTGGGACGGCGGACGGTCGACGTGGTCGAGGCGGCGCGGGTGCTGCGTCTTCCGACCGCCGCACTGCGTTCGGCCATGGCGTAGCACGGTCCGGCAGGTGCAGGGGTGGCAAAGGCGGGGACGGCGTACGCGGTGGGGACGAAGCCGCGCAGGCGGTCAATGACCGATGCACGCAGCGTAGCCAGGCCCGAGGCGTCAACCCCGACGTGTGGGTACACGGGACTCCCAGAGGCAGAGCTTCCATCACGAGCAGTTCGAAAAACGTCACTCGTCGTAGCGAGCGGCGGTCTCCGTGATGCGTCTGAGGAGAATAACGCTTCGTGCAGGCGGCGCTACACCCAGTTGTCTAAATCACCGATTACGTCGTTTCTTGTATCGCTAAGTGACGCATCGGGCAGCACATCGTGACCACTTATTGATCGGATTGCTTCGTGATCTGTCACTCTCCCGCTCGGGCGCCCGGTTGACGGGCACAGCGGGTATCGGGCGGTACGAAGGTGCGCGTGGGTCGCGGTCAGCGGCGGCGGCGGTGCAGGGCGAGGGCGGCGGCGGTGCCGCCCGCCAGTGCGCCGACCCCGGCCGCGGCGGGGATGCCGACCTTGGCCGCCTTGCGGCCCGTGCGGTAGTCGCGCAGCCGCCAGTCCAGGGACCGGGCGTGCTTGCGGAGCTTGGTGTCCGGGTTGATCGCGTAGGGGTGGCCGACCAGCGAGAGCATCGGGATGTCGTTGTGCGAGTCGCTGTAGGCGGCGCACCGCTCCAGGTCCAGGCCCTCGGCCGCCGCCAGGGCGCGTACGGCTTCGGCCTTGGCGGGGCCGTGCAGCGGCTCGCCCACCAGGCGGCCGGTGTAGACGCCGTCGACCGATTCGGCGACGGTGCCGAGCGCGCCGGTCAGGCCGAGGCGGCGGGCGATGATGGTGGCGGTCTCCACCGGGGCGGCGGTGACCAGCCAGACGCGCTGGCCGGCGTCGAGGTGGGCCTGGGCCAGGGCGCGGGTGCCGGGCCAGATGCGGTCGGCCATGTACTCGTCGTAGATCTCCTCGCCGATGGACATCAGCTCGGAGACGCGGTGGCCCTTGACGATGGAGAGCGCGCTGTCGCGGGCGTCCTGCATGTGCTCGGGGTCCTCGACGCCGGCCAGCCGGAACCAGGCCTGCTGCCAGGCGAAGCGGGTGAGTTCGCGGCGCTCGAAGAACTTCCGCTTGTACAGGCCCCGGCCGAAGTGGAAGATCGCGGCGCCCTGCATGACGGTGTTGTCGAGGTCGAAGAAGGCGGCGGCGCGGTCGTCCCCGGCGACGGGGAACGCGGGCTCCCCGGGCGTCTGGCCGGATGCCTGGTCGGGGGCTCCGGTCAGGAGGGCGGACTCGTCCTCGGCCGAGGTCTTGCGTGCGGCCTCGGCCGCGGCCTCGCCTGCCAGGACGCTCCGTGCGGTTGCGGAACGCCTACGGGGTGTGAGCCATCCAAGAGCGGCCATGCGGTGAGCATAGCCAGTCCGCCGGTACGTGCCCGACCTGCCGGGATGCGGCGGCGTGAACTCTGCGGGGCCGAATCGTTAATCGGGCGATTCCGGGCGGTCCGCCGGCGCGGTGGGCTTCCTCTCCGTACGGAGCAGAATGAGAGGCATGAGTCCTCTGCTGCGCCGTACGAAGAAGAAGCCCGCCGACCGGGTGGTCACCCTGGTGGGGAAGCCGGGATGCCATCTGTGCGAGGACGCCCGGGCGGTGGTGAGCGCGGTCTGCGAGGAGACCGGTGCGTCGTGGGTGGAGAAGGACATCACCGAGGACGAGGAGCTGTACAAGGAGTACTGGGAGCAGATTCCGGTGGTGCTCATCGATGACGAACAGCACACGTTCTGGCGGGTGGACCCGGCGAGACTGCGCAAGGCGCTGGGGGCGGACGTGAAACTCGGTTAACATCGTGGGCGTTTTGAGTGGTCTCGGGGGCGTAGACATGAGGAGTGTGTACCGCTTTGCCCCCTTCGAGGTTGCAACGGGCTGATGCGGTCCTTGGTTCCGGGATCGCGCAGGTGATGCGCGTGACCCCGGTCACTTTGACCGGACAAAACGGACACCATCTTTGTGCACGCGTTCACAAAGACATAGCCTGCATTCGACGGGGCGGTCTTGGGACATACGGCCGCCTGCAGCCCCGCTCATCCCGCAGGAGCACCGTGGCAACTGGCCGAACTCACCGACCGGCGACCCGTAGCCGAGGAATTCCCGAGGCCACCGTCGCCCGGCTTCCGCTGTATCTGCGCGCCCTCACCGCGCTCTCCGAGCGATCCGTACCCACGGTCTCCTCGGAGGAGCTGGCGACCGCGGCCGGGGTCAACTCAGCGAAGCTGCGCAAGGACTTCAGCTACCTGGGGTCCTACGGCACCCGCGGTGTCGGGTACGACGTCGAGTATCTCGTCTACCAGATCTCCCGCGAGCTCGGGCTCACCCAGGACTGGCCGGTCGCCATCGTCGGCATCGGTAACCTCGGCGCGGCCCTCGCCAACTACGGCGGCTTCGCCTCGCGCGGCTTCCGGGTCGCCGCGCTGATCGACGCCGACCCCGCCATGGCCGGTACGCCGGTGGCCGGGATCGCCGTCCAGCACACGGACGACCTGGACCGGATCATCAGCGACAACGGTGTGTCCATCGGCGTGATCACCACCCCGCCCGGCGCCGCCCAGCAGGTCTGCGACCGGCTCGTGGCCGCCGGGGTGACCTCCATCCTGAACTTCGCGCCGACCGTGCTCTCGGTCCCCGAGGGCGTCGACGTACGCAAGGTCGACCTCTCCATCGAGCTCCAGATCCTGGCCTTCCACGAGCAGCGCAAGGCCGGCGAGGACGCGCCCGCCGACGGCGAGGACCCCGAGGCGCCGCCGATGCGTGCCACGCCCGCGAGCCGGAAGGGACCCGACGGGGACATGCCCGCCGTGATGCCGGCATGAGCCTCCTCGTCGTCGGGCTGAGCCACCGCAGCGCCCCCGTCTCCGTACTGGAGCGGGCCTCCCTCGCTGCCGACACCCAGGCCAAGCTGCTCCAGGACACCCTCGCCGCGGAACCCGCGACCGAGGCCGCCGTCCTGGCCACCTGCAACCGCATCGAGCTGTACGCGGACGTGGACAAGTTCCACGCGGGCGTCGCCGAGCTCTCCACCCTGCTCGCCCAGCACAGCGGCGTCGGGCTGGACGAGCTCACTCCGTATCTCTATGTGCACTACGAGGACCGGGCCGTCCACCACCTCTTCTCGGTGGCCTGCGGGCTGGACTCGATGGTCGTCGGCGAGGGCCAGATCCTCGGCCAGATCAAGGACGCGCTCGCGCGCGGCCAGGAGCTGCACACCGCCGGACGGCTGCTCAACGACCTCTTCCAGCAGGCCCTGCGGGTCGGCAAGCGCGCCCACAGCGAGACCGGGATCGACCGGGCCGGGCAGTCGCTCGTCTCCTTCGGGCTCCAGCAGCTCGCCGCCGGGGCCGACCCGGGCCTCTGGGCCCGAGGCAAGCGCGCCCTGGTGATCGGCGCCGGATCCATGTCCTCGCTGGCCGCCGCCACCCTGGCGCGTACCGGCGTCGCCGAGATCGTCGTCGCCAACCGGACCCGCTCCCGCGCCGACCGGCTGGTGGAGATCCTCCAGCAGGGCGACGACACCACCGTGCGCGCCCACGCCGTCGAGATGTCCGCGGTCGGCGACGAACTGACACGTGCCGACGTCGTCGTCTCCTGCACCGGCTCCACCGGCCTCGTCCTCACCGCCGACGCCCTGGCCGACGCCCTCGGCGTCACCCTGGACGCCCCGGCCGAGGCGCCCGCCGTCACGGCCGTCCCGGCCCCCGCCGACGTCGACCAGCACGCCGCCTGGGTGGAGAACGGTTCCGCCACCTCCGCGCCCGAGGCCCCGCGCCGGATCACGCTGCCCGCGCAGTCCACCGGACCGGTCAGGCTGGCCCTGCTCGACCTCGCCATGCCGCGCGACATCGACGGCGCCGCCCACCGCATCGACGGTGTCCGGCTCGTCGACATCGAGTCGCTCGCCGACGCCTCCGCCGACGCCCCGATGGCCGCCGACGTGGACCAGGTCCGCACGATCGTCGCCGACGAGGTGGCCGCCTTCGGCGCCGCCCAGCGCGCCGCCCATGTCGCCCCGACCGTGGTCGCCCTGCGCACCATGGCCGCCGACGTGGTCGCCGGCGAGATCGCCCGGCTGGACGGCCGCCTCCCCGACCTGGACGAGAAGCAGCGCGCCGAGATCACCCAGACCGTGCGCCGCGTCGTCGACAAACTCCTGCACGCGCCCACCGTGCGGGTCAAGCAGCTGGCCAGCGAGCCCGGCGGCGCCGGGTACGCGGACGCGCTGCGCGAACTCTTCGACCTCGACCCGCAGACGGTGGCCGCCGTCTCCCGGGCCGACCTGAACGACCCGAATAGAGGGCGGTCATGACCGACAACTCATCGCCGGGCGCGGGCAACCCCGCGCCGCTCCGGCTGGGCACCCGGCGCTCCAAGCTCGCCATGGCCCAGTCCGGCCTCGTGGCCGAGGCGGTCCGCGAGGTGACCGGGCGCGCCGTCGAGCTCGTCGAGATCACCACGTACGGGGACACCTCCCGTGAGCACCTGGCGCAGATCGGCGGCACAGGTGTGTTCGTCGCGGCCCTGCGCGAGGCGCTGCTGCGGGGCGAGGTGGACTTCGCGGTCCACTCGCTCAAGGACCTGCCGACCGCCCAGCCCGACGACCTCGTGCTGGCCGCCGTGCCGCAGCGTGAGGACCCGCGCGACGCCCTGGTGGCCCGCGACGGGCTCACCTTCGAGCAGCTGCCCGACGGCGCCCGCATCGGCACCGGTTCGCCGCGCCGCATGGCGCAGCTCAACGCGTACGCCCGCTCCCACGGCCTGCGGATCGAGACCGTCCCCATCCGGGGCAACGTCGACACGCGGATCGGGTTCGTGCGGGACGGGGAGCTCGACGCGGTGGTTCTCGCCGCCGCCGGGCTCAGCCGTCTGGGCCGGAGTGGTGAGGTCACCGACTTCCTGCCGGTCGACACCGTTCTGCCCGCTCCCGGCCAGGGAGCACTGGCGATCGAGTGCGCTGCCACAAGCGCCGACCTCGCCGCCGCGCTCGCCGAGCTCGACGACCCGTACACCCGGGTCGCCGTGACCGCCGAACGTGCCCTGCTCGCCGCCCTGGAGGCCGGCTGCTCCGCACCTGTGGGTGCGCTGGCCGACCTCCTGGTCGACGGACAGGTTGTCAACGAACTGCGCCTGCGCGGAGTCGTCGGTTCCACCGACGGTTCCTCGCTGGTACAGCTGTCCACCACCGGTCCCGTCCCCACGTCGCACGACGACGCGGCGGCCCTCGGTCGCGAACTCGCGTCCGAGATGCTCGCCAAGGGTGCGGCCGGTCTTATGGGGGAGCGAGCACTTTGAGCCCCACCGGCCCCGCCGCATCCGACTTTCCTGCCCTGTCCCCACGAGGCCAGGTCACCTTCCTCGGCGCCGGTCCCGGCGACCCGGGACTGCTGACGCTGCGCGCCGTCGAGGCGCTTGCGAGCGCGGACGTCCTGGTCGGCGAACCGGACGTTCTCGACGTCGTCCGCGGCCATGCGCGGGCAGGCGTAAGCACGTCTGAGCTGACGGTTGTTGACGTGTCGTCAACAGCCGCCGGAGTGCCCGTTCTCAGGGACGCGGCCAATCTTGTCATGGAGGCGGCCAAGGGCGGCAGGCGGGTGGTCCGTGCCGTCGCGGGCGACCCGGGCCTGGACGGCGACGCGGGCGCGGAGATGCTCGCCTGCGCCGCCGCCGGGGTGCCCTTCGAGGTCGTCCCGGGCGTCGCGAACGCCGTCGGCGTGCCCGCGTACGCCGGGGTGCCGCTGCGGGACGCGCAGGGCGCCGACGTGCGGTTCGTCGACGCGCGTACGGCCTCCGACCGGTGCTGGAGCGAGGTCGGCGCGAGCGACGCGACCGCCGTCGTCTCCACCACGCTGGACTCGGTCGCGGCCGCCGCCGGTGAGCTGGTCTCGGCGGGCCGCAAGCCCGACACCCCGCTCACCGTGACGATCGCGGGCACCACCACCCGCCAGCGGACCTGGACGGCGACCCTCGGGACGATCGCCCAGACCCTCAAGCAGGCGAAGGTGCTGCCCTCCCCGGAGGGGCACCGGCCGGTCATAGCCGTGGTCGGTGAGCGCAGTGCCGCCGCCCAGCGCGACCAGCTCGCGTGGTTCGAGTCCAAGCCGCTGTTCGGCTGGAAGGTGCTCGTGCCGCGGACGAAGGAGCAGGCCGCGTCGCTCTCCGACCAGCTGCGTTCCTACGGTGCGGTGCCGCACGAGGTCCCGACGATCGCCGTCGAGCCGCCGCGTACGCCCCAGCAGATGGAGCGCGCGGTCAAGGGCCTGGTCACCGGGCGCTACGAGTGGATCGCCTTCACCAGCGTCAACGCGGTCAAGGCGGTGCGGGAGAAGTTCGAGGAGTACGGGCTGGATGCCCGTGCCTTCGCCGGGATCAAGGTCGCGGCGGTGGGCGAGCAGACCGCCGCCGCCCTGGTCGACTTCGGTGTGAAGCCGGACCTGGTGCCCTCCGGTGAGCAGTCCGCCGCCGGGCTGCTGGAGGACTGGCCGCCCTACGACCCGGTCTTCGACCCGATCGACCGGGTGTTCCTGCCGCGCGCCGACATCGCCACCGAGACCCTGGTGGCCGGGCTGATCGAGCTGGGCTGGGAGGTCGACGACGTCACCGCGTACCGCACAGTCCGCGCCTCGCCGCCGCCGGCCGACACCCGCGAGGCGATCAAGGGCGGCGGCTTCGACGCGGTCCTGTTCACCTCGTCCTCGACCGTCCGGAACCTGGTCGGGATCGCGGGCAAGCCGCACAACGTGACCGTCATCGCGTGTATCGGCCCGGCCACCGCGAAGACCGCCGAGGAGCACGGCCTGCGGGTGGACGTCCTGTCCCCGGAGCCGTCCGTGCACAAGCTCGCCGAGGCGCTCGCCGCCTTCGGCACGCAGCGGCGGGACGCGGCGAAGGAGGCCGGCGACCCGGTGACCCGGCCGAGCGAGCGGCGCCCGGGTGCGCGCAGGCGCCGGACGACGACCTGAGCGGTGTGACGTGAGTGGGTGGGCCCGGTCGCTTCGGCGGCCGGGCCCACTGTCGTCGCCGGGGCCGGGCCACCTGCCGTTTCCGGGGCCTGCCGGTGGTGTCTTTGCCGGTGACGGTGTCGGTAAGACCGTGCTGCGTACGGGGCTATCGTCGAAGGATGACTGCGTACGGAAACTTCCCCGGCTCCCGCCCCCGGCGGCTGCGGACGACCCCGGCGATGCGGCGGATGGTCGCCGAGACCCGGCTCGACCCGGCGAACCTGATCCTCCCCGCGTTCGTACGGGAGGGCATCGACGCCCCGGTCGCCGTCTCGGCCATGCCCGGCGTGTACCAGCACACCGTGGACACCCTGCGGAAGGCGGCCGTCGAGGCGGTGACCGCCGGGGTCTCGGGGATCATGCTCTTCGGCGTCCCGGAGGACGCGAAGAAGGACGCCCGGGGCACGGTGGGCACCGACCCGGACGGGATCCTCCAGGTCGCCCTGCGCGCGGTCCGCGAGGAGGTCGGCGACGACCTGGTGATCATGTCGGACCTGTGCCTGGACGAGTTCACCGACCACGGCCACTGCGGGGTCCTCACCGCCGACGGGCGGGTGGACAACGACGCGACCCTGGAGCGGTACGCGGAGATGGCCCAGGTCCAGGCGGACGCCGGGGCCCATGTGGTGGGCCCCAGCGGGATGATGGACGGCCAGGTCGGCGTCATTCGCGACGCCCTGGACCAGACCGGGCACGAGGACGTGTCGATCCTCGCCTACACCGTGAAGTACACCTCCGCCTTCTACGGGCCCTTCCGTGAGGCCGTCGGCTCCTCGCTGACCGGCGACCGCAAGACCTACCAGCAGGACCCGGCCAACGCCCGGGAGTCGCTGCGGGAGCTGGCGCTCGACCTGGAGGAGGGCGCCGACATGGTGATGGTGAAGCCCGCCGGACCGTATCTGGACATCCTCGCCAAGGTCGCGGAGTCCGTGCACGTGCCGGTCGCGGCGTATCAGATCAGCGGCGAGTACGCGATGATCGAGGCCGCCGCCGAGAAGGGCTGGATCGACCGGGACAAGGCGATCCTGGAGAGCCTGACCGGGATCCGGCGGGCCGGGGCGCAGATGATCCTCACCTACTGGGCGACCGAGGTCGCCCAGTGGCTCGGACGTGGCCGGGGCTGAGCCGTCGTCCTCAGGGCCCACCCGCTCCGGTCTCCTGGAGCCGGTGGGCCTCCTTGATGGAGAAGCGGGCGCTGTCCCGTACGAGCGGGTCCTGGTCCGCGCGGGCGGTGGAGTCCAGGGCCATCGCGACGAGCGGGTCCGAGGTGTAGGGCGCGAGCGACATCGCCGCGTACTGGCGGACCAGGTCCTCCTCCGGTTCCCGCAGGGCGGTGAGCAGGGCGCGGCCCGCGCGGCGGCGGAGGTCGGGGTCGTCGGGGGGCCAGACCCGCAGGACGGTGGCGCTCTCCACGCGGGCGAGGTCGTACTCCTCCGCGTCGGCGACCACCGAGACGAGGAACGGCAACGCCTGCGCGTTGGCGTCCAGTTCGGTGATGATCTCGCGCTTGCGGTCACTGCCGGGGGGCAGTGCGCGGTACTCGGCTATCAGGCGTTCGGCGGCTTCGGCCGCTGCCGCAGCTGCCGTGGTCGGGGGGTGCGTGTCGTTCATGGGGGTGGACACTTTCTGTCAGGGCCAGTCGACCAGTGCCATGAATGCTACGAAAGTGACCATCGTGGTGGCAGGTGCCGCCAGTGCCAGACCCACGCGCCGGGCCGTGTTCCGCACCTGCCAGGGCACGGTCCAGCTGGCGACCAGCACCATCACGGCCAGGACCAGACCCACGCACAGGACCGTCCACGCCGGCACGAAGCTCGCGTCGAAACGGGCGGCCGCGGTGCCGTCGCAGGAGTCGCATGCCATCGGGGTGAGCCCGCCGACGAAGAGGGCGGCGAGTCCCATCGGCAGGGTCACGAGCGTGCAGACGAGCGGGGCGATCCAGGCGCGGTGGTCGCGTGCGGTGTCGGGCATGCGTACGAGTCAACCTCGGGCGGCGGTCGCTCGCATGAGTACGGGTGCTCAGCCGTTCACGCCCGCGCGTCGAGCCAGGCGCGGGCCTCGCTCCGTTCCCCTTCCGTGAGCGGCGGGCGGACCTGGTCCGGGTGGCGCAGGACGTAGTGCTCGCTCGCCGCCTTCAGTCCGATCGCGCGGGCCCCGGCGGAGAGGCGGGGGTCGTCCGCCACTTCCCGGGCGCGCTGCCACCAGCCGCGGCTGCGCGGGTCGAGGGCGTAGTGCCAGAGCGGCTGGGCCGGGTCGGCCACGCCGATCAGGACCCGGTGCAGGACGTACTCCCGGATGCCGGGCTTTCCGATCAGCCGCTCGGCGACGTGCAGCGGATGCGTGCCGTCGAGCCGGGCGCGGAGCAGGACCCAGGTCATCAGGTGGCCGGTGTCGTGGCCGCCGGACACCACGAACTCCCAGAGCTCGGCGGCCCGGGTCTCGTCCGGCGCGCCCAGGTGGGTGAGGAGGCGGAGCGGGGCCTTCCAGAGCGGCTTGGGCCTCGCCCACCAGGCCAGCAGGTCGTCGGCGGCCGGGTAGGCGAGGTCCTGGGCGAGGCAGGTGAGGGTGACCAGGGGGTGGCGCCACTCGGTGTACGTGGTGCGGTACTGCTTGGTCAGCTCCTTCTTCCAGCGCGGCAGGAGGGCGAGCAGCTCCGTTTCGCCGGCCTCGCCGTGGGCGTGGAGGAGCTCCAGGCAGAAGGCGATGCCCTGGACGCCGGTGGCGGGGTCGGCCAGCCGGTCCCGCAGCCATCGGATGTCGGCGGGGGAGAGCGTGCGGTAGCGGTGCCAGAGGTCGCCGAGCGCGCCTTCGTAGGTGGTCAGGTCCGGGCCGGTGCCCGCGAGGAGGTCGTCGCGGGCGGCCTCGTACCGGTCGGCGGCGGCGAGCGCGTCGGCCGCCTCGGGACCGGTGAGCCGGGCTGCTTCCTCGCGTACGAGAGCGAGGCGGTCGTACGCGGCGTGCGCGGCCGCCACGCGGAGCGGGCGCGGCAGGCGGTCGTCGGTGGTGAGGCGGACGGTGGTGAGAGCGGTGAATGCCTGGGCGGTAGCGCGGTCCGTTTCCGGGTGGGTGGCGCGCCAGTGCTCGGTGACGGCGGTGCGCAGCGCGGCCAGCAGGGCGGCTTGGGCGCGTTCCCCGTCGGTGAGTTGGTCGGAGAGCGTACGGGCGGTCTGGTACGGGTCCGGTTCGTGGAGCGTGCGGTACGTGTGGAACCAGGCGGGGACGGCGCTGTCGTGACCGGCTAGCGCCATCGCGCGCAAGGTGGCCAAGGCCTGCGGCGAAGGGTGCTCGGCGAGGATCTCCGCCGCGGCCGGGCCCAGGGCGGCGGCCACGTCCCAGGCCTCCTCCCGCTCCTGACGCAGCAGTGCGTTCAGTACGGGCCACCAGCCGGACCACGCGGAGAGCCGCCCGGCGTACTCCTCCTCCCAGGCGGCCAGCAGCCGTGACGTCTCGTCCGGCGTCAGCGCCTTCCGCAGCTCCAGCGCGGCGGCGAACCCCGCGACCCGTGGCAGCCCGACCGGAGAGGCCAGCCGGTCGTGCAGCCAACGCTCCTCGGGCCCGGTGAGGGGGGCGGGGGAGCCGTGGTGGCGGGACGTGCCGATCCGGTCGAGGAACTGGCGTACCCCGGCCTCGTCCCGCGGATCGGGCAGGCCGTCGGCGTCCCGCTCCGTGACGCGGTCCAGCTGGAACGCGCCCCGCGGGCCGCCGCTGACGAGCCGGTAGCCGGGCGGACCCTCGCCGAGACCGGCGGCGACCGTGGAGTGATCGCCGCCCCAGTGCAGGTAGAGCGGGCCGGTGAGCGTGCCGGAGCGGTCGAAGGCGGAGTGGGACTGCCAGTGCCAGTACGCGAAGGAGGTGCCGGTGGCGAGGGACCGGGCCGCGAACAGCTCGGCGGCGTCCTCGTGGCCGTCGGACTGGGTGTAGCGGCTGCGGGTCGGTGGCGGCAGGGCGGCGAAGCCGTCGCCGCCCAGGCCGCGCCACCAGGCCGTGATCCGGGTGAGGTCGGAGTGGTGCTGTGCCGTCAGTCCCACCAGAACGACCACACTTCCTGGTCGAGCACGTGCTTCTCCGCGTAGGCGTCGAGGTCGTACGGCGGGGACTGGTCGATGTTGTCCGGGCAGAACGCGTAGTGCTCGGCGGCCAGCGCGCGGGCCTCCTCCGGGGTGGTCGGCGGGCGGCCCACGGAGACGATCATGGTGTCGAAGCCGAGCACCACGACCCGGGCGTCGTAGCGGTCCTCCCAGGAGCGGAGCACCGCGCAGAGCCGGGCCACGTCGTTCTCGTGGTTCACCGGTCCTGACCAGCCGATCGCCGCCGGTATGTCCGCGCTGCGACGGGCCGGGACGAGGGCCATCCGGGCGCCGCCGAGCCAGCTGTCCGGGTCGGCCGTGATGACGCCCGCGAGACCCGCGGCCGCCTCGTCCGGGTCCTCGCCGGACTCCTCCGGCGTCGGGGCCAGACCGGGCCAGGAGCCGGCGGAGCGCTCCGAATCGTCGCCGGCCTCGCCTACCTCGCCGACTTCGTCATCCGCGTAGTCCGTCCAGTACCCCGCCAGCACCTCGTCGGCGTCGTGGTCGCCCGGATACGTCGTGCTGTCCGGGCACAGGTCCCACTCCTCGGGCCACTGGCCGCGCGAGCCCCCGTTGACCAGCACCGGCAGCAGCCCGAGCCGCCGCCCGGCCGCCCGCAGGGCCGCCCAGTCACGGGGAGCGGCGGGCCCCTCCGCGTACCAGAGCAGCGGTTCGTGCCAGGGGCCGTCCAGGGTGGCGTCCACCAGGGAGCCGGGCGGGAGGTCCAGGCCCGAGGAGGCCAGGGAGGGCAGGGGATTCGGGAGCGTCGCCATGGTGGTGACTCTAGGGGGCGCCACTGACAACGCCCGGTGCGTCGGCGGGCGGTGGGCCGGGGGACGCGGGTATCGTCTCCCGACCGTCGCACCCGATCGTCGTACCGTGCGCTGTGCCCGTCCGTCGTACCCGTCCGTCGCGTGCCCCGCCCGGCCCTGTCGCCGGGCCGATCCGGCAGGAGCCTCCATGAACAAGATCGTCTCGTCCATCTCGGTCTCCCTCGACGGCTTCTTCGAGGGTCCCGACCGGGACATCGAATGGCACTCCGTCGACGAGGAGGTGCACCAGCACTTCAACGACTACCTGCGGACGGCGGGCGCGTTCGTCGAGGGGCGCGTCACCTACCAGTTGATGGAGGAGTTCTGGCCGACGGCCGACCAGGACCCCGCCAACGCCGGGCCGATGGCCGAGTTCGCGGGCATCTGGCGGGACATGCCGAAGTACGTCTACTCCCGGACGCTGGAGAGCGTGGGGCCGGGGGCGACCCTGCTGCGCGAGGTGGACAGGGACGAGGTGTGCGCGGTGCGCGACGCGGCCGCCGGGGACCTGATCGTCGGCGGGGCGGACCTGGTGGAGACGTTCCGGCGGCTGGACCTGGTGGACGAGTACCGCGTCTACATCCACCCCGTCCTCCTCGGCCGGGGCCGCCCGTTCTTCGGGGAGGCGGCGGACCTGCAGGGGCTGCGGCTCCTGGAGAGCCGGACGTTCGGCAACGGCGTGGTGCTCCTGCGGTACGAGACGGATCCGGCACCGGCCGATGCGTGAACCGTACGTACGGTTCACGCATCGGCCTCTTGGGCGTTCCGGCGTCAGTACATGAGGGCGTTCGCCCGGTCCGACTGCCAGTAGGTGACGAAGCCGTTGTCGTCCCAGTAGGTCTCCGCCGGGAGCTTCAGCTTGGCGGGAGTGTCGTACGTCGAGCCGTTCTTCTTGGCGAAGAACACCGACAGGTTCTTGCTCTTGTACAGCTTGCCCTGGCCGGGCTCCCCGCTGAGGCCGATGCCCGCGTACGCCTCCTCGCCGGGCGCCAGCGTGACCACGGCCTGCGGCTTGCTGTCCTTGAGGATCGGGAAGACGGACTGGGCGCCGTCGAAGCCGAGGTGCGGCGCGTAGTAGGCGTCGCAGAGGCCGGAGCCGGTGTTCTTGAGCGTCAGCAGCAGGTGGTTGATCGGGCGGGTCACCTTGGTGACCGTCACCGTGGTGTTCGCGGTCGTGCAGGTGGTGCGGGCGGTGGACGAGGCCTGGGTCGCCGTCTCGGTGCCGCTGTGGGTGCCCTGGTCGCCGTTGCCGCCGGCGTGCTTGCCCTGGGCGGGTGTGGAGGCGGTCCCGGCGGGCGCCTCGGCCGGCGGCGCGGTGGTCTCCGAGGTCTGCGGCGTCTGCGGAGCGGTGGACTCCGTCGTGGCGGCCGGGGCCGGGCCCGCGCTCTTCGTGCCTTCGTTCCCGCCGCAGGCGGTCAGCGAGAGGGCGGCCACGAGTGCGGTGGCGGCGAGCGCGGTGGTGCGGATGCGGTTGGTGCGCATGGCGGTGGTACTCCCCGTGTTCGGTAGGTCAGTTCGTACGTCGGTCGGTGCTGCGGTCTGGTCCGAGCTTGTGGGGTGGCTGATTCCGGCCGCAACGCCCGGCGAACCATTGGGGATGCCGGAACGTCTACGCATACGGTGACCTGCGGGAATTCCACGTCCCTGGAATGCCGTTCCGGGACGACCAGGGAGGGGAACGCCGTCGTGGCGACGCCGGAGGCCGAGCAGTTCGCGGCCCTGCTGAAGGAACTGAAGGACCGTTCGGGGCGCAGTTACGGGGTGCTGGCCGGGAGACTGCACGTCAGTACGTCGACCCTCCACCGGTACTGCAACGGTGACGCCGTGCCCAACGAGTACGCCCCCGTCGAGCGGTTCGCCCGGCTGTGCGGGGCGGTGGGCGACGAGCTGGTGGAGGTGCACCGGCGGTGGATCGTGGCGGACGCGGCCCGGCGGCGGCCTGCGGGGGCGGGGGCAGTTACGGGGGCGGCGGCTCCGGTTCCGGCCACGTCTGTGCCGACGGTCGCGGCTGAGCCCGTTGCCGCGCCTGAGCCTGTTGCCGCGCCTGAGACCGTTCCCGTGGCGGAGCCTGCCTCCGGCCGCTCCCCTTGGGCCCGGCTCTCCCGGCGTACGCGGGTGCTCCTCGCCGCCGTCGCGGTCGCCGCCCTCCTCGTGCCGGCCACCGTCGTCGCCGCCGATCTCGTCGGGGCGCGGGCCGAGGACGGCGCGGGCGCTCCAGGGCCCGGGGCCCGGGCGGACGACGACACCTTCACGCCGCCCGTCGCCACCGACCTCCAGCCCTCACGGACACCGGCCTCCCCCTCCGCGAGCGCTTCCCCGTCCGCGTCCCCGTCCTCCGGCGCGCCGTCGGCCGAGCCGTCGGCCGAGCCCGGCGCGCCCGCCGGATCGGCCGGTTCCGCCGAGGAGCAGCCCCGAGGCGGCACCCGTACCGGCCTCGGCGCGCCGCCCGCCGTCACCATCTCCTCGTACAACTGGGACGAGCCCTGCGGGCAGTTCTACCTGCTGGACCGGGGGCCGGAAGGGGTGGATCCGCCGCCCCCGCCGCAGGACCGGCGCGGCTGGGCCCGGTCGTACGGCGGAGTGGAGGGCGGGAACACGCTGCTTCAGCTGACCGCGCAGGGCACCTCGCGCGAGGCGGTCGTCCTGAAGGGCCTGTATGTGCGGGTGGTCTCCCGCAAGGCGCCGCTGCCCTGGTCGGCGTACCTGATGGGGAACGGGTGCGGCAGCAGCATCGTGCCGCAGACCTTCGCCTCCGACCTGGACACCGGGCATCCGATCATGACGCCCGTACCGGGGACGCAGGGCGACCGGACGATCCCGGCCAAGCCGTTCCCGTACAAGGTGTCGTCCGAGGACGTGGAGGTCTTCAACCTCGACATGAAGGCCGGGGGGTACGACGTGACCTGGTACCTGGAGCTGAAGTGGAGCAGCGGCGGGCGTGAGGGGATGCTGCGGATCGACGACCACGGGAAGCCGTTCCGGACGAGCGGTATGCGGGGGCGGCCGATGTACACGTACGGCAACGACGAGGTGAAGTGGGAGCCCTACCAGGCGGGTTGAGTCGGCTGAGGGAGGGGCCGGTCGCTGTCCGTGGCAGCGGCCGGCCCCCGTTCGGATGGCCCCTCAGGAGGGCGTCGCGCCCCAGCGGCGGAGGTCGAACGTCGGGTGCTGGGCGGCCGCGTTGGCGTCGCGCCAGATCCGCTGGACCGGCGCGTCGTCGTAGATCACGGCCGAACCGGACGCCTCGTACACCGCGTTGACGACCTCCCGGCACCGCGTCCCCGCGTACGCGATGTCCCGGCGCATCCGGGCCCGCTCCTCGGCCGTGCCGCCCGGCGTGGAGGAGGCGGCGAGGGTGTCCAGGTCGGCGAGGAGCATCGCGCGTGCGGTGTCGACCGTGGCGGTGAGCGCGGACACGTCGAGCCCGGAGGCGCCGCTCGGGGAGCCCGCGTAGGTGTCCAGGGCCGCCCGTGCCGCGCCCAGGAGGACGCCCGCGAGCGCCACCGTGCCGACGGCGGTGAACGCCATCCGGTACGGGGTCGTCCTCGGGCGGCCGTGGGGTGCGGGGCTGCCGGGGTCGAGGGCGCTCAGCGGGAGCACGCGGTGGTCGGGGACGAGGAGTTCGGGGACGGTGAACGAGCGGCTGCCCGTACCGCGCAGGCCGCTGGTGTGCCAGTCGTCGATGCCCACGGTCCGCTCCTGGGGGAGCAGCATGACGTGGGGTTCCGGGTCGGCTCCGGGGGCGGCCGGGGCGTTCACCCCGGCGACGATCCACTCGGCGTGGTCGATGCCGGAGCAGAAGCGGCCCCACATGCCGCGCAGCAGGTAGCCGCCCGGGACGCGCTGGGCGGGCGGGCCGCTGAGGCGGAGCTGGAGGGCGACGCGGGTGGAGGGGGCGGAGAACACCTCCTGGCGTGCCTCCACGGGGAACTGCGCGACGGTCCAGGTGTTGCCGCCCATGACCGCGCGTACCCACCCCACCGACGCGCAGCCCCGGGAGAGCTCCTCCGTGGTCAGCAGGGCGGTGGCGAAGCCGAGGCCGCCGCCGCCCCAGACGCGCGGGGTCAGGACGTCGAAGAGGCGGGCGTCGTCCAGGAGGCGTACGGCCTCCGCGGGCAGGGTGCGCAGCCGGTCGGCCTCGGCCGCGTACGCCCCGAGGCGGGGCGCGATGGCGCGGGCGGCGGCGACCGCTTCGTCGTGCGAGGTGGCGGGGCGGGGGATGTCATCGGGGTGCGGCGCGTCATCGGGGTGCCGCGCGTCGGCGAGTACGGGAGCGGTGGGCGCGGTGCGCTGTGCGCCGGTCGGTACGGAGGCGGTGGTCGGTACGGAGGCGGTGGCGGCGGTCACGAGAAGCTCCAGGGGGGTGTGGGCCGGGCGCAGCCGTCGTGGGTGAAGTACGGGGAGAGCGCGGGGTCCTGGGGGAGTGCGGCGATGTCGGTGACCACGGCGCGGGCGGGGATGCCGGCCGCGTGGAGGCGGCCCAGCCAGGCGGCGGTGGGGGCGGTGGCCAGTTCGGCCGGGGTCGTCCCGGCCCCCGCGCCGACCGCGATCAGGCCGTCGGCGGTCGGGGCGACGAGACCCGCCTCCGCGCGCTGCGTCCCCGGGGCCTCGTCCAGGCCGCGCAGCAGGGGCCGCAGCAGCACCCGGGAGGCGCCGAGCAGCGAGGAGTCGACGCGCAGGCGGCCCGTCGCCGCGCCGGACTCGCGGGCCAGCAGGGCCGCCAGGACCGATTCGGCAGCCAGGTGGCCGCCCAGCACGTCCAGCAGGGCCACCAGCGAGGGGGCCGGGGCCCCGTCGGGCGTCCGTACCGTGTCGGCGACGCCCGACCACGCCTGGACCATGGGGTCCGTCCCCGCCGGGCGCGGGCCGTCGGGTGCGCGGTCCCAGGCGGAGGCCCAGGCGTAGATCAGCCCGGGGCGGGCGCGGGCCAGGTCCTCCTCGTCGAGCCGGAGCCGGGCCGCCTCGCCCGGGGCCCAGGTGTGCAGGAAGACGTCCGCCTCCGCCACGGTCTCGGCGACCGCGCGGCGCCCCGCCGCCGTACGGATGTCGGTCTCGCGGACCTCCTTGCCCGCGTTGAGCGCCGTGAACCGGGCCGAGACCCCGCCCGCCAGCGGCGCCGCCCCGCGCGAGGGGTCGCCGCCCGGCTGCTCGATCCGGATGACGTGGGCCCCGAGCGCCTGGAGCACGGAGGTGGCCAGCGGTCCCTGGACGCCCCGGGTGGACTCGACGATGCGCAGCCCGCCGAGGGGGAGCTGGGGGAAGCCGGTGTGGGGGCGGGAGGAGGTGTACGGGGGTGCCGGGAGGCCGTCGCGCTCGTCCCGGGGGAGTTCGCGCAGCTCCCAGGGGTCGTCGTCGTACCGTACGTCGCTGTCGGCGCGCCGGTCCGCGAGCGTGCGCAGGGCGCAGAGGCCCATCCCGGTCCGCTCGGCGATCAGGAGGAGGTCTGCGTAGCGGTGGCGGGCCGCGCACTGGGCGAGCGTGGTGATCAGCGGGGCGGCGGCCCGGGTGTGGCGTGCGGCGAAGGCCCGCCAGCTGTTGGCGATGTCCTTGGCGGGGGCGCCGACCGCCTTCCAGAAGTCGCGCCAGGGCTGGACTTCGAGCGCCTCCACCTCGAAGCGGACCCCGTCGGCGGAGAGGAACGGCGGGCGGGCGGCGCGACGGTAGGGCGGGCTGGGGACCTCTTCCGGTTCGTCCCCGGCGGTGGCGGCGGCCACGTACGGGCCGAGGGAGAAGAGGGCCGCCTCGGTCACGCTGACCCGGGCCGAGCGGACCGGGGTGCCACGCAGGCCGGAGAGGGCGGCGGCCAGCAGGGCCTGGGTGGCGACGACTCCAGTGAGGGTGGAGAGGTAGTCGGTGCCGAGCGGGCGGGGGCCGCCGTTGGCCCGGCCGTGGAGGGCCATGAGGCCGGTCGCGGCCTGGGCGGTGGTCTCGTCGAAGGGGGTGGGGTCCCCGGTGGGCCAGCCCCGCAGGGTCAGGTCCGTGCCCCGGGCGTGCGGGCCGCTGAGGCCGATGACGGTCTCCGGGCCGGCCGTGGCGTACCGGTCCTGCGCCGGGGCCGCGCTCCCGTCCGGGTGCCAGGGGCCCGAACCGGGTCCGAACCGGGCGCCGAGCCGGGTGAGGTGGTCGCGGACGACCTCGGTGGCCGTGGCGAGGCCGGCGGGCGGGGCGGGCGGCAGGTGGACCAGGTGGCCGTCGAGCGGGAGGGCTTCGCTGGTGGTGAGCGGGGAGAGCGGTGGCGCGGATGTCAACGGGTCCTCCGGGGTGGTCCGGTGGTGGTGTCCGGGGGCGGGCGGCGCGGGCGGGCGGCGCGTTTCGGACGACCGGAGACGAGCTGCTAGTTAGGTTAGGCTAACCATACTCATCTTGGCTGTGGGGTGGAGGATTTCAGCCGGATCAGGCCGCGCGGCGGGGGAGTTGAGGCCAGGTGGGCCCGATGGGCGGAGCGGGGCTGAGCCCTGCCTGTACCGAGGAGTACAGTCTCCGACGCCCTGGCACGCCCGTCCCGGTGCGGCGACGCTCCGGACGGCGGGCGGCCCCACCCCCGTACCCCCAGGTGACCGATGTCCGGCATAGCCGAAGCCTCCGAACGAGCCGAGCAGGATCCGCGCGACCGCACGCAGAGCGGTGAACAGGCGGAACTCGACACGGATGTGTGCGAGCGTCGCTCCCTGCGGCTCAGACGCAGGCTGGAGCGGCTGATCGGGATCGCGGCCACCGAGGGGAACTCGCTGGTTCCGCTCCGTAACGGTGACCAGATCTTCGGTGCGATGCTGAAGGCGATCCGCGAGGCGGAGCACACCGTCGACATGATGACCTTCGTCTACTGGCGGGGCGACATCGCCCAGGAGTTCGCCGAGGCGCTCGCCGAGCGGGCCCGGGCCGGTGTCCGGGTCCGGCTGCTGCTCGACGGGTTCGGCTCGCGGCTGATCGAGAAGGGTCAGCTGGACATGATGGACGAGGCCGGGGTGACGGTGGCCTGGTTCCGGAAGCCGCTCTACCTCTCGCCGCTGAAGCAGAACCACCGCTGTCACCGCAAGGTCCTCATCACCGACGAGTCGATCGCGTTCACCGGCGGCGTCGGGATAGCCGAGGAGTGGTGCGGCGACGCGCGCAACGAACACGAGTGGCGGGACACCCATGTGCAGGTCCGCGGCCCCGCCGTCGACGGTCTGGCCGCCGCCTTCGCGCAGAACTGGGCCGAGTGCCAGGACGAGCTGTTCGACGAGCGCGACCGGTTCGTGGCGAGCGACCACCACGGTGACGCGGTCATTCAGGTCGTGCGCGGCTCGTCGTCCTTCGGCTGGCAGGACATGCAGACCCTGATGCGGGTCGTCCTGGAATCCGCCGAGGAGCGCATCCGCCTCACCACCGCCTACTTCGCACCCGACGACTACTTCACCGGGCTGCTCTGCGCCGCCGCCCGGCGCGGGGTGGAGGTCGAGATCCTGCTGCCGGGCCCGCACACCGACAAGCGGGTCTGCCAGCTCGCCGGTCAGCGCCACTACGAGGAGCTGACGGCCTGCGGGGTGAAGATCTACCAGTACCAGCCGACGATGATGCACACCAAGACCGTCACCATCGACCGGGTCGCCTCCCTCATCGGCTCCACCAACTTCAACCGGCGCTCCCTCGACCACGACGAGGAGGTCATGCTCGCGGTCATGGACCGCGAGTTCACCGACGCGCTCGACGCCCACTTCGACGAGGACCGCGAGAAGAGCGTGCTGATCGAGCGCGGGCGGTGGAAGCGGCGCGATGTCCTCCAGCGGGTGCGGGAAGCGGCCGTCGTACCGATCCGCCGCTACCTCTGAGCCGGGCGGCGGGGTGTGGGGCGGGGGCTGACCGGGCAGGCGGGGAGAGCAGCGTCCGTCCTAGCGTCCGTCTTGTGAAGGGAAGGGCCCATGAGCGTCTCAGCCGACACCTCGCCGGCACCGGCAGCCGCAGTGATCACCGAGCCCCTGCCCGACCTCCAGCTCCAGCTGCTCATCCAGCTCCTGGACGAGGATCCGCGCTCCAGCCTGCCGCTCACCCTGACCCACCCCGGCGGTCTGCTGCACGGTGACGTCATCGGCCACGAGCAGTGGAAGGCCGAGTGGTCCAGGAGCCTGCGCCAGGTCGAGGGCGAGGGCGCCAACCTGCTGGCCGAGTTCCCCGAGACCGTCGACCAGGGCGTACGGGAGCTGCACGGCCGGGAGCAGGACGCGGAGACGTCCCGGCTGCCGCGCTGGATCCACCTGCGGGATGTGACGCTGCTCGGCGGCGCCATGAGCGCGGTCTCGCTGCCGCTGTGGCGCGGACGGCTCGCGGACGTGTCGGGGTGGGCGCTGGGGCGCCCGCAGTAGGGGGACGGTCGGCCGGCTCCTAGAGTTGCGGCATGACCACCGACAACGGCTTAGCGACCGGTACCCCGGAAACGCCCGTCACCTTCATCAACGTCTTCGAGATAGCCGCCGACGAACTCGACGCGTTCGTCGAGAAGTGGGAGGAGCGGGCCCGTCTCATGCGGGACAAGCCCGGCTTCACCGACTCCCGGATGCACCGGGCCCGCTCGACGGACTCCCGCTTCCAGCTCGTCAACGTCTCCCACTGGGAGAGCCAGGAGGCGTGGGAGGCAGCCACCGCCGACCCCGACTTCGCCTCCCGGACCCGGTCCGCGCGCGAGGAGACCCGGCAGCCGGTCACACCGAACCCGGCGGTCTACGACGTCGTCGTGGAGCTCACCGCGCCCTAGGGCCTGTCGTCAAACTGCCGCCTGCCGGGCGACGCCTGGCACGCCCGCTCGCGGCGTTGCCGCAATGCCCTGGTAGCTCCGCTACAAGACCATTCCGGCGCCTTGCGATCGCACGCACCAGACGCCGCCCGGCCGCCCTCCGGGCGACGACGGCAGTTTGACGACAGGCCCTAGGCACTCCCGTACGCGCGTACGCGATCGGCCCCGGCACCTGCGGAAACAGGTGCCGGGGCCGGTCGCGTACGTACAGCAGAGAGGGTCAGAGCCGCTCGGGCGTCCGGATGCCCAGCAGCGCCATCCCCTGGTGCAGGGTCCGGGCGGTCAGCTCGACCAGGAAGAGCCGGTTCTCGACGACCTCGGGCGCGTTGTCCGGGCTGAGTACCTGGCACTGGTCGTAGAACGTGGTGAGGTGCGACGCCAGCTGGTAGAGGTACGCGGCCAGCTTGTGCGGCTCGAACCCCGACGCGACCTCGGAGAGCACCTCGCCGAACTGGTCCAGGTGCAGGCCGAGCGCGCGCTCCGCCGGGGCCAGCGCCAGCTCCGGGTGGGCGGCCGGGACCGCGTCGCCCGCCTTGCGCAGGATGGACCGGATACGCGCGTACGCGTACTGGAGGTACACCGACGTGTCGCCGTTCAGCGACACCATCTGGTCCAGGTCGAACTTGTAGTCCCGCACGGCCGAGGTCGACAGGTCCGCGTACTTCACGGCGCCGACGCCGACGTACCGGCCGTTCTCGACGATCTCCTCCTCGGACAGGCCCACCTTCTCGGCCTTCTCCCGGACGACCGCGGTGGCCCGCTCGACCGCCTCGTCGAGGAGGTCCTCCAGCCGGACCGTCTCGCCCTCACGGGTCTTGAACGGCTTGCCGTCCTTGCCGAGGACCGTGCCGAAGGCGAGCTGCACGGCCTTGACGCCGTCGCCCAGCCAGCCGGCCCGCCGGGCCGTCTCGAAGACCATCTTGAAGTGGAGCGACTGCCGGGCGTCCACCACGTAGAGCAGGGTGTCGGCCTTGAGGTCCTGGACCCGGTTGCGGATCGCGGAGAGGTCGGTGGCCGCGTAGCCGTAACCGCCGTTGGTCTTCTTCACGATGAGCGGGACCTGGTTGCCGTCCGGGCCCTTCACATCGTCGAAGAAGACGCAGAGCGCACCCTCGGAGCGGACGGCGACACCCGTCTCCTCCAGGATCCGGCAGGTCTCCTCCAGCATGTCGTTGTACCCGGACTCACCGACGATGTCGGGGTCGCGGACCTCCATGTCGAGCTTGTCGAACACCGAGTAGAAGTAGATCTTCGACTCGTCGACGAA
Source organism: Streptomyces cyaneofuscatus (assembly GCF_033109485.1). Classification (NCBI taxonomy): domain Bacteria; kingdom Bacillati; phylum Actinomycetota; class Actinomycetes; order Kitasatosporales; family Streptomycetaceae; genus Streptomyces; species Streptomyces cyaneofuscatus. The sequence goes on from NZ_CP137002.1 coordinate 4,670,937, forward strand.
GCCCTGCCACAGCTCCAGCGTCTCCGGGTCGCCCGCCTGGAGCGCCACCACCCGGTCCCGGGACCGGGCCTTGAACTCCTCGTCGGAGTCGAACAGGACCCGCGACTCCTTGTAGACCCGGTTCAGCGTCGACATCGCCGCCTCACCGTCCGCCGCGTCACCCTCGTGCTTCAGGGCGCCCGGGTGCTCGATCAGATACTGGATGAGCATGCCGAACTGGGTGCCCCAGTCGCCGATGTGGTGCCGCCGGACGACCTCCTCACCGGTGAACTCCAGGATCTTGACCATCGCGTCGCCGATGACCGCCGACCGCAGGTGGCCGACGTGCATCTCCTTGGCCACGTTCGGCTGGGCGTAGTCGATGACCGTGGTGCCGGCCGCCGCGTCCACCGGCACGCCGAGGCGGCCCTCGGGGTCGGCGGCCCGGGCGGCCAGCGTCTCGACGATCGCCTTGTCGGTGAGCGTGATGTTGAGGAAGCCGGGGCCGGAGACCTCGATGTCCTTGATCAGCTCACCGGCCGGGAGGGCGGCGGTGACCTGGCCCGCCAGCTCCCGCGGGTTGCCCTTGAGCTTCTTGGCGAGCGCCAGGATGCCGTTGGCCTGGAAGTCGGCCCGGTCGCTTCGGCGCAGCAGCGGGTCCGCGGTGCCGGCATCCGGCAGAGCTGCCGTCAGGGCGTCCGCCAGCTGCTGCTGGAGCGTGGAAGCGAGGGAAGGGACCGAGGCCATGTCTGGCTGCCGTTTCCGTAGGGGGTACAGGGGGTCTCCCTTGGATGACCAAGGGTTTCCTTGGAATACCAAGGGTTCTCCCGAGTATCCCACGGGGTGTAAAGCCGTTTTCGCGCTACGGGGGGTAGCTGGGAGAATGGTCGGTAACCCACTGGGACCGACAGACGAGAGAAGGACGTGCCGACCGTGGCCGAGAGTCAGACCAGCACCGAGACCGACTGGGTCTCCCGCTTCGCGGACGATGTCATCGCCGAATCGGAGCGTCGTGCGCCTGGCAAACCGGTCGTCGTCGCCTCCGGGCTCTCCCCGTCCGGCCCGATCCACCTCGGCAACCTCCGCGAGGTCATGACCCCGCACCTGGTCGCCGACGAGATCCGCCGCCGCGGGCACACCGTGCGCCACCTGATCTCCTGGGACGACTACGACCGCTACCGGAAGGTCCCCAACGGGGTTCCGGGCGTGGACGAGACCTGGGCCGAGCACATCGGCAAGCCGCTGACCTCGGTGCCCGCCCCGGCCGGCTCCGCGTACGCGAACTGGGCCGAGCACTTCAAGGCCGCCATGACGGCGGCCCTGGACGAGCTGGGCGTCGAGTACGACGGGATCAGCCAGACGGAGCAGTACACCGCGGGCGCCTACCGCGAGCAGGTGCTGCACGCGATGAAGCACCGCGCCGACATCGACGCCGTACTGGACCGCTACCGGACGAAGAAGGACCCGTCCGCCGCTGCCGCCTCTCAGAAGAAGAAGCCGCAGCAGCAGAAGAAGGTCGACGAGGCCGAGCTGGAGGCCGCCGAGGGCTCCGGAGCCGCCGACGAGGACGACGGCAGCGGCAACAGCGCCGGCTACTTCCCGTACAAGCCGTACTGCGGCAACTGCGAGAAGGACCTCACCGTCGTCACCTCCTACGACGACGACACCACCGAGCTGAACTACACCTGCTCGGCGTGCGGCTTCGCCGAAACGGTCCGGCTCAACGAGTTCAACCGCGGCAAGCTGGTGTGGAAGGTCGACTGGCCGATGCGCTGGGCGTACGAGGGCGTGATCTTCGAGCCCAGCGGCGTCGACCACTCCTCGCCCGGCTCCTCCTTCGTCGTCGGCGGCCAGATCGTCCGCGAGGTCTTCGACGGCGTGCAGCCCATCGGGCCCATGTACGCCTTCGTCGGCATCTCCGGCATGGCCAAGATGTCCAGCAGCAAGGGCGGGGTCCCCACCCCGGCCGACGCGCTGAAGATCATGGAGGCGCCGCTTCTGCGCTGGCTCTACGCCCGCCGCAAGCCCAACCAGTCGTTCAAGATCGCCTTCGACCAGGAGATCCAGCGGCTGTACGACGAGTGGGACTCGCTGGGCCGCAAGGTCGCCGACGGCACGGTGCTGCCCGCCGACGCCGCCGCGTACGCGCGGGCCGTCCGCACGGCGGCCGGGGAGCTTCCGAGCACCCCGCGCCCGCTCCCGTACCGGACGCTCGCCTCGGTCGCCGACATCACCGCCGGCGCCGAGGACCAGACCCTGCGCATCCTCAGCGAGCTCGACCCGGAGAACCCGCTGACCTCGCTGGACGAGGCGCGCCCGCGCCTGGACCGCGCCGAGAACTGGATCACCACCCAGGTCCCGGCCGAGGCCCGCACCATCGTCCGCGACCAGGCCGACAAGGAGCTCCTCGGCTCCCTCGACGACCAGGGCCGCGAGTCGCTGCGCCTGCTCCTGGAGGGGCTGGACACGCACTGGTCGCTGGACGGGCTCACCACGCTCGTCTACGGCGTGCCGAAGGTGCTGGCGGGCCTGGAGCCGGACGCCAAGCCGACACCCGAGCTGAAGGCCGCCCAGCGGTCCTTCTTCGCCCTGCTCTACCGGCTGCTCGTCAGCCGTGACACGGGGCCGCGTCTGCCCACGCTGCTGCTCGCGGTGGGGGCGGAGCGGGTGCGCAGGCTGCTGGGCGCGTAGCACCGCCGTAGGTACGAGAAGGGCCGCCGCCCGGGAACTCCTCCCGGGCGGCGGCCCTTTCGTCTTCCGTACGTACGCTGCGTGTCAGGCGCTCTGGTCGGCCGTGGCTCGCTGCATGTAGAGGTTCTTGAACTGCGGCATCAGGTCCAGGAGCAGCGCGGTCGAGCGCGGGTGGTGGACGTCGCGCCGGTCGGCCAGGTGGATGTCGAGGGTCTCGACGTTCGGGAACTCACCCACCTCGTCCGTGTACGCGCTGAACTCCTCGTACGCGCGGTCGGCGAAGTCGTTGTCCTCCTGGGACCACTCCTCCAGCTGCGGCGCGTCCTCGGGACCGGGCGCGGGCACGGCGGGCGGCTCCTCGTCGGCGGCCTGCTGCACGGGCGGTACGGGCTGCGCCTGCGGTACGGGCTCCGGCGTCTGCTGGGGCTCTTCGCGGCGGGGGTGCGGGACCGCGCCGATCGTGCCGACGTTGCCCAGGGGGCGGGTGCGTCCGGGGCCCAGGGGGACGGCGGCGGGCGTGGGCTCCAGGCCCTCGGCGTGGAGCGGGTCGTACGCGCTCGCGTGCGGGCCCTCGGGGAGCTTCTGCGCGGCGAACCAGGGGCTGTCGTGGGTGGGCGGGACCTGCGGGGTCTCCACCGCCTGGTGCTGCGGGTGTTGGAGCTGCTGCTGGGGTCCCTGCTTCTGGAGCGACATCGGCTGTTGCTGTTGCGGGTGGGGCTGGGCCTGCTCCTGCTGCGGCGCCTGTTCCTCGCGCCCCTGCCCCTGCTCATACCCGTGCTCCTGGCTCTGCTCCAGGCCCGACACCCGCTCCTGCTCCCGCCGCGGCTCATAGGGCAGTTCGGCCTTCGGGGCGGGCGGCAGCAGGGCCGGCTCGATACCGGCGGCGGCGAGCCCGGCCGGGGCGGTCTCGGCGAGCGGGACGCCGTACTTCGCCAGCCGCAGCGGCATCATCGACTCGACCGGCGCCTTGCGGCGCCAGTTGCGGCCGAACCGGGCCTGGAGGCGGGCCTGGTAGATCAGCCGCTCCTGTTCGAGCTTGATGACCTGCTCGTAACTGCGCAGCTCCCACAGCTTCATGCGCCGCCACAGCTTGAACGTCGGTATGGGGGAGAGCAGCCAGCGGGTGAGGCGCACGCCCTCCATGTGCTTGTCGGCCGTGATGTCCGCGATCCGGCCCACCGCGTGCCGGGCGGCCTCCACGGAGACGACGAACAGGACCGGGATCACCGCGTGCATCGCGGTGCCGAGCGGGTCGGGCCAGGAGGCGGCGCCGTTGAACGCGATGGTCGCGGCGGTCAGCAGCCACGCCGTCTGGCGCAGCAGCGGGAACGGGATCCGCATCCACGTCAGCAGCAGGTCCAGGGCGAGCAGGACACAGATGCCCGCGTCGATGCCGATGGGGAAGACCAGGGAGAACTGGCCGAACCCCTTGGCCTCGGCCAGCTCGCGCACGGCCGCGTAGGAGCCCGCGAACCCGATCGCGGCGATGATCACCGCACCGGCGACGACGATCCCGATGAGTATCCGGTGTGTGCGTGTCAGCGGTATGGCGGCCACCGGCGCTCCCCTCCCCGACTTCTGCTCTCCGTCCGGCATCCACGTCCGGCGCTGGCACAGCCTGGCACATGTGTGCGAGTCGCGTTGCGCGGGGAGGGGCGAAGCCCGGCCCTCGGTGGAGGGCCGGGCTCCGGAAAACGGTGTGCGGCCTGGGAGTTCGGGGCTCCGGGCCGGCTCAGGTCACGACTTGGGCGTGGCCTCCGACGAGGGCTTCTCGGAGCCCTTCTCGTCGCCGTTCTTGTCGTCCTTCTTCTCTTCCTTCGTGTCGTCCTTCTTGGCGTCCCCGGCCGACGGGGAGGCCTCGGCGCTGCCGGCACCGGCGGTGGCGTCGACCTTGCCGACCGCTTCCTTCGCCGCCTTCTGGGCGCCCTTGAGGATGTCCGCCGCGGAGGGGGTCTTCGCCCCCGCGTAACCGGCGCCGTTGTACGTCAGGGTGACGACGACATTGCCCGTACGGGCCACGACCGTGGCGTACTCGAAGTCCTCGTCCGTCTTGTTGAGCTTGTACGTGATCGCCGTGGCCTCGTCGCCGATGCCGGGGGCGGCGGCCGCGGCGGCCTTCTGCGCGCCCTCGCTCGCCTTCTCCTTGGCCACCTGCTTCGTGTAGTCCTCGGTGGCGCGCGCGGCGCCGCTGCCCAGCGACTGGTCCGAGTCGAAGCGGGTGAAGGCGACGGACAGCCAGCGGTACTGGGAGCCCTTGACGCCTTTGTCGTCCAGGCCGTTCCACGAGCAGCTGCCGCGCACCGCGAGATCGCTGGAGCGGCCGGCGGTGCCGCCCTTCTTCTTGGCGTCGGGCACCAGGTCCTTGACCGTGTTCTTCGCGATCGAGGTGCAGGCGTCGGGCAGGTCGGTGAACTTCGCCGGCTCGACCGCGGGCTTCGTCGGCTCGGCCCCGGCGGAGTCGGACGACGAGGAGGAGCCCGCCTTCTTCTCGGCGTCGGAGCCGGAGCCGGAGTCCGACGAGCAGCCGACGGCTACGAGCATCACCGGAACGGCGGCGCAGGCGAGTATGCGGGACAGTCGCGGAGCTGATCGGTGCATGGTTCCTTCACTCGGACGGCACGGAGGTCTCGTTCGTGGTGCCACGTTACGACGGGCGGCGCCCCCGCGGCGCCCTCGTCCCGGCCCCGGGCGGCCCGCGGGCGGGCAGCCCGCAGGGCCCGTACGCGCCCCTACTCGCTGATCACCTCGGCCAGCTTCCGGGCCAGTGCCTGGGCCTTGTCCTGCAGTTCCTTGCTGTCGGGCACCTTGGTGACGAGGGCCGGCTGCTCGCCGTACCGGACGGTGACGATCACGTTCGATGTGCGGAATACCACGCTCACGGTGCGGTGCTGTGCGGTGGAACCTGCCCGTGTGAGGAGATCGTCCAGAAACGCCGCATCTCCGAGTCCGTCGACCACGCGGGGCCGCAGATCCTCGCCGCCGCCCGGCGTTCCCGGGGTACCGGAGGAGGGGTCGGCGGAGGCGGAGGGTGAGGGATCCGCCGAGCCCGTGCCGTCACCGGCCTTCCCGGTCTCCTTCTCCTGACCCTTCTCGCCTCCCCCCGCGCTGGTCGGCGCGCCCTTCTCCGGGGCTGTGCCGGGCGCGGAGCTCCCCGGCAGCTCGGCCGCGTTCTCCTTCTTCACGTACAGGGAGCGGGCGCGGTCGTCGTCGCTCACGAGGGGGTCGTACGACACGACACGTTCGAAGTCGATCGAGAGGTTCCGGGTGGAGTCCGGGGCGTCGGCCTTCCAGCTGCAGCCGACCTTGCGGTCGGTGTCGTACGTGATGGTCGGCGACCCCCGCAACGCCTTCTCCTGCTGCTGCCGGGGCAGCTCCGCGACGCCCGGGAGCAGGTCCTTGAGCGTGGGGCCCGGTACGGCGCGGCAGGGCGCGGGCAGGGTCCGGTACTTGCCCGGGGGCGCGGTGGTGACGGTGGGGCCGCCCGGCTTGCTGTCGGCGTCGGTGGCGCTGCCGTCGGAGCCGGCACTGCAGCCGACGGCGAGCGCTGCGAGGAGCGCGACGCCGGGTACGTACGCCATGTGTCGCACCGTCCCAGGCTCCCTTCGGTACGGAAAACATGTTGCCGCTCGGAGGCGGCCGATGGACACAATGTGTATCGCACGCGCCGCTGTGAATGCCGGTCGGCCGACTTGTTTGCCGACCTTGGGCCCGGTTTTGCGCTTTCAGTCTTTTCGGGGGAATCTCGGGGGAATCGAGGAGTTATGTCGTACGTAGAGGTGCCGGGGGCGAAGGTCTCCATCCGGATGTGGACCGATCCGGCGTCGGTCGAGGACGTGGCGATGCAGCAGCTGCGGAACGTGTCCACGCTGCCGTGGATCAAGGGTCTCGCCGTCATGCCGGACGTCCACTTCGGCAAGGGGGCCACGGTCGGTTCGGTGATCGCGATGCAGGGTGCGGTCTGCCCGGCCGCGGTGGGGGTCGACATCGGCTGCGGGATGTCCGCGGTCCGGACGTCCCTGACGGCGAACGATCTTCCCGGCGACCTGTCACGGCTGCGCTCCAAGATCGAGCAGGCCATTCCGGTGGGCCGCGGGATGCACGACGGCGCGGTGGACCCGGGGAGGCTGCACGGGTTCCCGACGTCCGGGTGGGACGACTTCTGGGGGCGGTTCGACGGGATCGCCGAAGCGGTCAAATTCCGTCAGGAACGTGCCACGAAGCAGATGGGAACGCTCGGATCGGGCAACCACATGATCGAGTTCTGCCTGGACAGTGACGGGAGCGTGTGGCTGATGCTGCACTCCGGCTCCCGGAACATCGGCAAGGAGCTGGCCGAGCACCACATAGGGATCGCGCAGAAGCTGCCGCACAACCAGGGCATCGTCGACCGGGACCTGGCGGTGTTCATCTCGGACACTCCGCAGATGGCCGCCTACCGGAACGATCTGTACTGGGCGCAGGAGTACGCCAAGTACAACCGCGCGATCATGATGGCGCTCTTCAAGGACGTGGTCCGCAAGGAGTTCAAGAAGGCGAAGCCGGTCTTCGAGCAGGAGATCTCCTGTCACCACAACTACGTGGCGGAGGAGCGGTACGACGGGGCGGACCTGCTGGTCACCCGCAAGGGCGCGATCCGCGCGGGCTCCGGTGAGTACGGGATCATCCCCGGCTCGATGGGCACCAGCTCGTACATCGTGAAGGGTCTCGGCAACGAGAAGGCGTTCAACTCGGCCTCCCACGGAGCCGGTCGCCGGATGAGCCGGAACGCGGCCAAGCGGCGCTTCACGGTGCGTGACCTGGAGGAGCAGACGCGCGGTGTGGAGTGCCGCAAGGACTCCGGCGTTTTGGACGAGATCCCGGCCGCGTACAAGCCGATCGAGCAGGTCATGGAGCAGCAGCGCGATTTGGTCGAGGTCGTCGCGAAGCTCAAGCAGGTCATCTGTATCAAGGGCTGAGGTGAGGGGCGCCGTCGCCGGTGGCGGCGCGCCCCTCACCTGTGCTCGCGGCGTCTACGTGCCGGGTGGAACGTCCTCGGGGCGCGGGACCTGCCCGGTCTTCAGCCGCCAGAGGCGTACCGAACAGGAGGCCTTACTGCGGCCCAGCTCGGCGGCTGACGCGGTGTCGTCGTCCAGAGCCAGCAGGACGCGGTCCTCCCACGGCTTCCAGCGGCGGCCGGGCGGACGCACGGGCATCGTCGCCGGGCGCTCCCAGGAGGCCAGCGACGTGGCCGCCGTCCGTTTGCGCGCGAGGGACAGACAGCCCGGGTAGTAGAGGTGCTCGGCCAGCTGGACCGCCGCTTCCTTCGTGTAGACGACGTTGTAGACCCCGTCACGGGCGTTGCGCCCGATCTGCCGGGCGGCTCCCGTGACGACCTTGGCGTACCGGCACAGGTAGGCGCCGACGGCCGCGCTCGCGGTGGTCAGCGAGACGAAGGGCAGCCCTTGTCCCGTGTAGCCGATGGAGCCGTCGGCGTCGATGATTCCGCGCAGATAGTCGCGGCGGGAGAACTCCACCCGGGGCGGGGTGATCCGCTTCGACTTCCGGCCGTAGGGAAGGCCCAGGCCGTTGATTCTCGTCCGGGCCTCCAGGTCGCAGAGGGTCCAGGTGGCCGAATGGTGCTGTTCGGCGAAGTTCGTGGATCGCACGCGCTCGGTGATGCTGCTGTTGTACGGGGTCAGCTGCTGGAACTCGCGGAGGATCGCGATGTCCCGCACGCTGATCTCCACCGACAGCCGGCCCTTCCGGCCGGTGCCGGGTGCCAGGTGGCCGTCGGCCTGCAGGAAGCCGAACATGTAGGCATAGCGGGGATCTTCAAGATCCATGAAGCTCGAAGTGGCACGTGTGGTGGATGGTGCGGGTGCGAGAGCGCCGATCTCGAAGAGTGCGGGCGCGCTAGGGTCGTGTTCAGCCACGGGAAGCCCTACTTCCTTGGTGGTGAGGCCCTCGGCCGGGACGCCAATCCTGACCGGGGGCTGCTGCGTTCTGGTGCGAACGACCCTAGGCAGCGCATGCGGCGACCGGGCGGGTGATCGGCGTTGATCACCCGTACGAGTGGTCGACGGGAGGCGGGGGCCTCAGAGCACGCGGTGGACCTTCGTGTTGGAGGCCTGGGCGCGGGGGCGGACCACCAGGAGGTCGATGTTGACGTGGCTGGGGCGGGTGACGGCCCAGCCGATGGTGTCGGCCACGTCCTCGGCGGTGAGGGGGGCGTCCACGCCCGCGTAGACCTTGGCGGCCTTCTCGGTGTCGCCGCGGAAGCGGGTGGTGGCGAACTCGTCGGTCTTGACCATGCCGGGGGCCACCTCGATGACGCGGACCGGGGTGCCGACGATCTCCAGGCGCAGGGTCTCGGCGAGGACATGTTCGCCGTGCTTGGCGGCCACGTAGCCGCCGCCGCCCTCGTAGGAGGAGAGGGCGGCGGTGGAGGAGAGGATCACGATGGTGCCGTCGCCGCTCGCGGTGAGGGCGGGGAGCAGGGCCTGGGTGACGTTGAGGGTGCCGATCACGTTCGTCTCGTACATCTGGCGCCAGTCGGCGGGGTCGCCGGTCGCGACCGGGTCGGCGCCCAGCGCGCCGCCCGCGTTGTTGACGAGGAGGGCGAGGGAGCGGAAAGCGGTGGCGAACTCGTCGACGGCCGTGCGGTCGGTCACGTCCAGGGCGTAGGCCGTCGCCTCGTGGCCGGCCTCGGTGATCTCGGCGGCGAGCGCCTCGATCCGGTCCTTGCGGCGCGCGGTGAGCACGACCCGGTATCCGGCGGCGGCCAGGGTGCGGGCGGTCGCGGCGCCGATGCCGCTGCTCGCGCCGGTGACGACGGCGATGGGGGTGGCGGTCATGGCGATCTCCTCGGGCAGTTGATCGGTAACGGGAAAAGGATAGGCAGCCGTTGCCCGCCTGGTCCGGGTGTCCCAGGTTCGCGATACGTGACCTACATGACCCGCGTGACGCGCATGACGCACGTGGGCTGTGCGGGTGGGTAAAAGCGCGTCGAGTTCGTCCTTTCATCGGGTTATCGGGTGGTATCCGTATCTTTCGGGCATGGGACTGACGCGTAGAGGACTGTTGATGCCGCTGTCCGCCGCCGTGGCGATGGCGGCGACGACCGTACTGGTGGCGGGCGCCGCCGCGGCGCCCGCCGATGGGGCGCATGCTCCTGGAGCCTCCGCCCCCGCGCCCCGGGCGGACCTCGCCCATCACGGGCACGTCTCCCTCTGGGGCGACCACATCGCGATCCGGATCCGGTCCGAGAACCGGGGGCCCTCCGATGTGACCGCCTCGACCGTACGGCTGCGCTTCTCCGCGCCGCTCGCCGCCGGCCAGGAGTTGCCGTACGGCTGCCTCCGGGGCGGCAAGGCGACCGTGCTCTGCGAGACGGGCGGGCTGCGTTCCGCCGGCGGGGCCCGGCAGACCGCGCTCGACCTGACGCTGGCGGGCCGCCCCGACGAGGTCGTCGTACGGCTCGACACCGTCTGGAGCGGCGGGGTGCGGGACACGGACCGTACGAACGACGGGCACGAGGTGCTCGCGCCCGCGACGGGGGACGCGTACGCCTTCTGAGCCGGTCCGGTCCGGTGGGGCCCGTAGCTACGCCGCCGCGCCCCCGAACTCCCGTACCGCGTCGGCCACGATCGTCTCCAGGTGCCCGTGGTGCGCGCCCCGCCAGTACACCCGGGCGCACTCCGTGCACTGTGCGAACACGTCGTACGCCTGCTGGGTGCCGTGCTCCAGCAGATCGCTCACCGCGTCCTTGTCCGCCCCCGCCAGCGTCCCGTTGCAGGCGGTGCAGCGGGTCCACGGGGCGAGGGCCGGGGCGAAGCGGCCGAGGATGTCGCGGAGCTGCTCCTGGGGGCGGTCGCTGTAGACGTACGCCCCCGCCCAGATCTCCCGGCGGCGCAGCAGCCCGCGGTCCCGGGAGAGCAGGACGCGCCGCTCCCGCGCGGAGAGGGCGGCGAGTGCGGGGTCGCCGATGTCCTCGCTCTCGTACGCCGCGTCCACGCCGAGCAGCCGCAACCGGCGGGCCAGCGTGCCGAGATGGACGTCGAGGAGGAAGCGCAGGGGTGCACCGGGGACCTGCTGGGGGCGCTCGACGGCCTGGACGGCGATGTGTTCGCCCGGCCCGGGGATGTGGGAGCGGTGGGCCGGGGCGCCGTTCACCAGGAGTTCCCCGGCCTCGGTGAGCGGGACGCCGAGGGACTCGATGACATGGCCGAGGGTGGAGGCGCCGTCGGTGGTGAGCCGCGTGGCGCCTTGGCGTCGGTCGTGCGGGACGAAGAGCCGCAGCTCAGGGGCTACTTCGAGGGTGATCTCGGGTCCGTTCACCCGGTCAGGATGCCACCGGGGCGGGGCGGGCTGCCAGGGAATTGGGGGCTTACGGAGGTGGCGCGGCGTACGCCGTCGGGGGCACGCCCACCGTGGCGGTGAAGTCCCGTACCAGGTGGGCCTGGTCGCTGTAGCCGAGGTCCGCCGCCAGCCGCGCCCAGTCCACCGCCGGGTCGGACTCCGCGCGCTCCAGCGCCTCGTGGATGCGGTAGCGGAGGATGACCCACTTCGGGCCCACCCCGACGTACGCGGAGAAGAGCCGTTGCAGGGAGCGCGGGGTCAGGCCCGCGTCCCGGGCGAGCTGGCCGGTCCGGCACACCGAGCGGTCCGTACGCACCCGGTCGGCCAGCTCCATCGCCAGCGCGGCCTGCGGGTCGGGGCGGGGCTCCAGGGCGAGCAGGCAGGCGTCCAGCGCGGCGACCCGGGCGTCCTCGTCGGCCGGGTCCAGGACCGCGCCGACGGACGGCGGCGTACGCAGCACCTCGGCGGCGTCGACCCGGCACCCGGTCAGGTCGCTCAGGGCGTGCTCCGGCGCGAACGGGCGGAAGCCGCCGGGCCGGAACTGCACCCCGCAGACCCGGCCGCGCCCGGTCAGCTTCCGGGTGAAGAGGCCGAGGCCGATGCCCGCCACCTCGGCGTACCCGGCCCGTTCGCGGGTGCTCTCCCCGGCCTCGTACCGCTGGACGACGAGGTTCACCGACGGGTGCGGGACGACGTGGGCGGCGTACGGCTGGTCGAGGTCCCAGTCGATGAGCCAGTAGTGCTCCAGGTAGGGGCGGAGCGCGGGGGCGGGCTCGCGGCGGCGGAAGTGGACGTGCGTGAACAGGTCCGGGGCGTCCACGATGCCCCGGGTGTCGCGGCGAGGTCCGGCGGCGCCCATGACATCGATCCTAGGCCGCGCAGGCTGCGGGGGCTGTCGCGTTTCTTCAAGACGGGGGCGGGTCCCGAAGGGGAGCGTGGGAGCCATGACACAGACGATCGGTGCATTGCTGGAAGCCGCCGCGGGCCGGGCCCTGCCCGTCGTGCGGGGGATCGACGACGGGCAGCTGGGCCGCCGTACGCCGTGCGAGGAGTACGACGTACGGGCGCTGCTGAACCACCTGTTCCTGGTGGTCGTGAACTTCCAGGCCCTCGCGGCCCGGGAGGAGGTGGATTTCGGCCATCAGCCGGAGTTCGTGACGGGTGACTGGCGGGCCAGGTTCGGTGCGGAGACCGCCCGGCTGGTGGAGGCGTGGAGCGTGCCGGGTGCCGAGGAGGGCACGACCGGGCAGATGGGGCTGCCGGCCCGGACGGTGGGGCTGATGGTGCTGGGCGATCTGACCGTGCACGCGTGGGACCTGGCGCGGGCGACGGGCACGGAGTTCGTCCCGGATCCGGGCGTGGTCGAGGAGGTGGGGCCGGGGCTGGCGGCCCTGGCGCCGCAGGCCCGGGAGATGAAGGTGTTCGGTGAGCCGTTCCCGGTGGGGGCGGGGGCCACGGCTTTCGAGCGGGTGCTGGCGGTGACGGGGCGCGATCCGGGGTGGAGCGGTCCGGCCGGGGGCTGAGTGCCGCGTACGCGTTCCGGGCAGGTCGGCCGAAGATCGGACTTCAGCCATTTATTTGGCGTGATCCGACAGAATCGGTGCAGGTGGGGCCGGTCCGGGGCGGGCGTTCAGGCGGGCGGCTCCGCCGCGGGCAGCTGCCCCGTGCGTACGGCGTCGACGAGCGCCCGGTGGTCGCGCTCGTTCTGGTCGGCGTACGCCTCCGCGAAGGTGGCGAGCGCGCGGTCGAACGTGTCGCCGCCGCCCAGGTACGCGGCGATCGCGATGCGGTCGCCGGACCGTGCGTGGGCGCGGGCCAGCGTGGCCCCGCACAGCTCGCCGAAGGCCCGCATGTCCTTGGGCCGCATCTTCTCCGGCACGGCGATGCCCTTCCAGTCCCGCAGCTGGCGGATGTAGAAGTCGCGCCGCTTGCCGTCGATGCCGTCCACCCGTTCCCAGCCGAGGAAGATGTCGCTCGTGGCCTGCATCAGCCGCTGTCCCGTGACCACCCGCTCGCCCTGGTTGCGGTACCGGCTCGGGCCGGTGTGCGCGGCGAGTACCGAGGTGTCGGCCTCCTTGGCCTGGAGGAGGAGCGGGTCCCGGTCGTCCCGGCCGAGGAGGAGGAAGATCCAGCACCGGGTGCCGACGCTGCCCACGCCGACGACCTTGCGGGCGACGTCGGCCAGGCGGTAGTCGGCCAGGAGGTGGCGCCGGTCGGAGGCGAGGGTGCGGCCGTACCGCTGGAGCAGGCCGCGGAAGCGGTCCTCCAGGGCGCTGCGTTCGAGGTCGGGCAGCAGGTCGGCGGCCGGGACGAGCAGCGGCGGGTCGGGGGCGATCCTGGGGCGGCCGTCGACCGTCCGGGTGAGCTTGTCGAAGGCCTGGAGGCTGTCGCGGGTACGGGCCTTCGCCATCGCCCGGACCAGGTTCCGGCGACCGTGCTTCGTCCCGCGGCGCCCGGCGGCCAGGGACTCCAGGAGGCCCGCGTCGATCTTCGCGTACCAGACGCCGAGGTTGCCCGTCTCCGCGAAGCGGATCATCGCGGTGCGGTACGAGCGGACCGTGGCGCGCACGACACGGGCGCGCTCGGTGTCGTCGAAGCCGTTGGCCCGGCCCGCGATGACGAGGCTCGCCGCGAGCCGTTTGACGTCCCACTCCCAGGGCCCGGGCAGGGTCTCGTCGAAGTCGTTGATGTCGAACATCAGCTGCCTCTCCGGCGAGGCGAGCAGGCGGAAGTTCAGCAGGTGCGCGTCGCCGCAGAGCTGGGCCGTGATCCCCGAGACCGGGCTGCCGGCCAGGTCCGACGCCATGATCGCGGCGGCGCCCCGGTAGAAGCGGAACGGGGACTCCGTCATCCGGCTGTAGCGGATCGGTACGAGCTCGGGCACCCGGGCCGCGGACTGCTCCTCCAGGACCGCCAGCGGGTCGGGGCGGCCGGGGGCCGGCTCGTACACGGCGTGGCCCGACCGGGGCGAGCGGCGCCGTGCCTCCTTGCCGAGCGCCGCACGCTCGGCGGGCGTGAGGCGGGGCGCGGCCCGCATGGCGGTGGCGGTTGCGGTGGTGGTGGTGTCGTGGGACATGGGCGGCCCTCCTGCCTGGTCCCACCGTAGGACCGGCCGGGGCCTCGCGCAGGGCGTGCCTGAACCGGCGGTGTCCGCCTCAGGCGGCCGTAGGGCCGGATCAGCCGCTTTGCTTCCGGCTCACGGCCACATCAGGCAGTGGCTCAGGGCCAGACCAGGCAGTACGCCTGGTGCCCGGCGTCGTGCAGCCGGTGCGAGAAGTCCTGCCACTCGTGGAGCAGCTGGTAGACGTTGAAGGCGTCACGCGGGCCGCCGCGGTCGGGGACCGTGGACCAGATGAAGGCCGCCGCGCCGACGGACTCCTCGCCGACGCCGCGCAGGGGGTCGACGACGGTCATCGGGAGCTTGACCACCGCGTAGTCGGGGTGGAGGACGACCAGTTCCAGCGGGGGGACCTTGTGCAGGGGTATGCCCTGGATGCCGGTCAGCACCATGGCGGCCACCGTCTCCGGCTTGATCTTGGTGAACATGCCGCCCATGCCCAGCTCGTCGCCGCCCAGCTCCTCCGGGCGCATCGAAATGGGCACCCGTGCGGCGGTCGCCCCGTCCGGGGCGCCGAAATACTTGTAGGTCACCCCCATCCCGCCACTGCTCCTGATCCCGGGGGGCGGTGTGCTCTCCGCGCCCCTGCCCTGGGCGTGCTCGGCCCGTCGCCGGTGCCGCCCTCGCCGGGCAGGCTCGGGCCCCAGGTCGTCGGTCCCTTCGCCCACTCCGCCACCGCGATGCATATCTCATCCACCCGACTACTTCTTAGGAGACACAGCCCCCGCCGCGCAACCCGATCATCGTGTCAGTGACCTCCCCCACGGGCGTGCGGTGAAACACCTGTCCGCAAGACCGTCCGTGCCTCTGACACCATGGCATGTGTGAGCTTTCCCTATGTCGCCCCAGTTTCGCAGACGTGAGGGTGCCGACGCTCTTCCGTGATACGAGGGGAGCGCGCTGACTGCTCACCGGTGGCCGGGATTACCTTGGATTCTCCGGCCCGGCCTCCCGATACCCGAATCGCAGATCAGGACCAAAGTGGCGTATTCATACGAAGCTCCAGTTTCGCAGTCGCTGTTCGACCGGGCGTCCGTCGTGACGCCCGGCGGCGTGAACTCACCCGTGCGTGCCTTCCGGGCCGTGGGCGGTACGCCCCGGTTCATGGTGTCCGGCACCGGTCCGTACCTCACCGACGCCGACGGCCGCGAGTACGTCGACCTCGTCTGCTCGTGGGGGCCGATGATTCTCGGCCACTCCCACCCCGAGGTCATCGCCGCCGTCCAGGAAGCGGTCTCCCGGGGCACCTCCTTCGGTACGCCTGGTGAGGGCGAGGTCGCGCTGGCCGAGGAGATCGTGGCGCGGATCGAACCGGTCGAGCAGGTCCGCCTGGTCTCTTCCGGCACCGAGGCGACGATGTCGGCGATCCGGCTGGCCCGCGGCTTCACCGGCCGCGCCAAGGTCGTGAAGTTCGCCGGCTGCTACCACGGTCATGTGGACGCCCTCCTCGCCGCCGCCGGCTCCGGCCTCGCCACCTTCGGCCTGCCCGACACCCCCGGTGTCACGGGCGCCACGGCCGGGGACACCGTCGTGCTGCCGTACAACGACCTGGACGCCGTGCGGGCCGCCTTCGCCGCGCACCCCGGCGAGATCGCCTGCGTGATCACCGAGGCCTCGCCCGGCAACATGGGCGTCGTCCCGCCCGCCGAGGGCTTCAACGCCGGCCTCAAGGAGCTGTGCGCCGCCGACGGCGCCCTGTACATCTCCGACGAGGTCATGACGGGCTTCCGTACGTCCAAGGCCGGCTGGTACGGCATCGACGGCGTCCGCCCCGACCTGATGACCTTCGGCAAGGTCATGGGCGGCGGCTTCCCCGCCGCGGCCTTCGGCGGCCGCGCCGACGTGATGGCGCACCTCGCCCCGGCCGGCCCGGTCTACCAGGCGGGCACCCTCTCCGGGAACCCGGTCGCCACGGCCGCCGGCCTCGCGCAGCTGCGGCTGCTCGACGACGCGGCGTACGCGAAGATCGACGCGGTCTCCGCCGAACTGCGCTCCCTGGTGGGTGACGCGTTCGCCAAGGAAGGCGTCGCGCACACCGTCTCCTCGGCGAGCAACATGTTCTCGGTCTTCTTCACGGACGAGCCGGTGCGGAACTACGACGACGCCAAGAAGCAGGAAGCCTTCCGCTTCACCGCCTTCTTCCACTCGATGCTGGAGCAGGGCGTCTACCTGCCGCCCTCCGCCTTCGAGTCCTGGTTCGTCTCCACCGCCCACGACGAGCGGGCGGTCGAGCGGATCGCCGCCGCCCTGCCCGCCGCCGCCCGTGCCGCATCGGAGGCCACCGCATGAGCACCGAGAACGCCGGGGGCACCGAGAGCGCCGGGAGCGGGGGCGCCCGCAAGGACATCACCGTGGTGCACCTGATGCGCCACGGCGAGGTGCACAACCCGGACGGTGTGCTGTACGGGCGGCGCGCCGGGTTCAGCCTCTCCGAGCTGGGCCGGCAGATGGCCGACCGGGTCGCCGAGCACCTGGAGAAGCGCGACATCACCCATGTCGTCGCCTCCCCGCTGGAGCGCGCCCAGGAGACGGCCGCGCCCATCGCCAAGTCGCACAGTCTGGCCACGGCCACCGACGAGCGGCTCATCGAGGCCGCCAACGTCTTCGAGGGCAAGACCTTCGGCGTCGGCGACGGGGCGCTGCGGAAGCCGGAGAACTGGAAGCACCTCACCAACCCGTTCAAGCCGTCCTGGGGTGAGCCGTACATCGAGCAGGTCGTCCGCATGATGAGCGCGCTGGACGCGGCCAAGGACGCGGCGCGCGGGCACGAGGCGGTCTGCGTCAGCCACCAGCTGCCGATCTGGATCGTCCGCTCGTTCGTGGAGCGCCGCCGGCTCTGGCACGACCCGCGCAAGCGCCAGTGCACGCTGGCCTCGCTGACCAGCTTCACGTACCAGGGCGACCGGATCGTCTCGGTGGGCTACTCGGAGCCGGCCCGGGACCTGGTGCCTGCGCACCTGCTGGCCGGGGCGAAGCCGGTGAAGGGGAAGTCGAAGGCCTTCGGCGCGTAATCCCCGTACGCACGCGCCGTGAACATACGGGACCGACCGCCACTGCGGTCGGTCCCGTTCTTCGTCAGAGGTGTCGGTGCGTTAGATTAGGTTAGCCTAAGCTAAGTTGCCTCTGGTGAGAACGGCTCTGACGAGAACGGTGGAGCGATGACGCACCCTGCCCCGACCACCCTCCCCGACCCGAGACGGGCGCCGCGGTGCGGCCCGGTGAGGCGGTCCGCAGATGAGTGACTGTACGGACGTGGACGCCGCCCCCCGGCCGGTCACCGGCCCCCGCATCGCCCGGCTCGCCCGGCAGCTCGAAGCGGCCGGGACCGCCGAGGCCCGGGACGCCCTCACCGAGGCCTTCTGGGCCGAGGCCGCCCGCACCGGCACCCCCCTCGTCGAGGAGCTCGACGACGCCCCCGGCCACCGGGCCGTCACCTTCCTGTGGCGCGGCCACCGCGCCACCCGCCGGGTCCTGCTGATGGCCCCGGGCATCACCGACCCCGAGCGGCTCGCCGACTCGCTCCTGCACCACCTGCCGGGCACCGACATCTGGTACCTCGGCCACCGGCTGCGCGCCGACCACCGCGGCTCCTACCGGATGGTGGCCGACATCTCCGCCGGGCCCGCTCCCGCCGATCCCGCCCTGCTCCAGCGGCGGCTGCTGGCGCTGCGGGCGCACGGCGGGGCCGACCCGCTCAACCCGGCCCGGATACCGGTCCGGTGGCGGGACGCGCAGGACTCCGTCTTCGCCCTGCCCGACGCCCCGCCCCAGCCCTGGGCCGCCCGGCGGCCCGACGTCGCGCGCGGCGGTGTCGAGCGGCACGCCGTCGCGGCCGGTGTCCTGGGCGCCGTGCGGGACGTGTGGGTCTACCTGCCGCCGGACGCCGTCCCGTACCGGCCGGCGTACGAGCCGGGGGAGCAGGGCCGGCTGCCCCTGCTGGTGCTCTGCGACGGGGACATGTGGTTCGACCGGCTCGGCCTCCAGGACGCGCTGGACGCGCTGATCGCCGACGGGGTCCTCCCACCGCTCGCCGTCCTCGCCCCTGACGCCGTGGGCACCGCCACGCGCCGGCTGGAGCTGGGCGGGCGGGAGGGCTATGTCTCCTTCCTGGCCGACGAGGTGGTGCCCTGGGCGAGCGCCCGGTGGCCGCTGACCGCGCGGCCGGACCGGACGGTGGTGGCCGGGCAGGGGCTCGGCGGGATGACCGCGCTGTACGCGGGCCTCACCCGGCCCGAGCGGTTCGGCGCGGTCGTCGCGCAGTCCCCGTCGCTGTGGTGGCGGCCGGGCCTGGAGCCCGGGGCCGTGGCGCCGGACGCGGTCGGGACCCCCTGGCTGGCCACGCTCGCCGCCGGACTCCGCGACGGGCCGCCGGGCGGGGTGCGCGGGGCCGCTGTCCACTTCGACGTCGGCCTGCACGAGGGGGCCCTGGCGGAACACACCGAGGCCCTCCAGGCGGTGCTGCGCGCCCGGGGGCACCGGGTCACCCGCAACCTCCACAACGGCGGCCACGACTACGCCTGCTGGCACGGGTTCCTGGCGGACGCCCTGGTGGAGCTGGTGGGCACCGGCCTTGACGTGAACGCGGCAGAGTCGCAGGGTGGGACGGGCCCGGCCGGCCGCTCGGCCGTGTGCTCCGCAGGGCTGCCCGGACGCCCCGCCGCCAGGTAAAGCGTAAAGAAAGTCCCCAATTGCACGGAACCGTCGCGTCGCTCGAGGCCTCTCACTGTCCAGCAGTTTGTATGGCCTTGAGATAAAACGACCGCAGATGGGGACGACATGCGCGACATCAATCGAAGGGGACTGCTCGGCGCGGGGCTCGGCACGGCGGCGGCGATCGGGCTCGCCGGCTGCGGTTTCTCCGGTTCCTCCGGTTCTTCGGAGGGTGGCAGTGACAAGGGCGACACCGGGACCGGCGGCAAGGGTGACACCGGCAGCGGCGGCAACAACGGAAACGGTTCGCCGAAGGACAAGGTCCGGCTGATCGGCGACGGCTCTACCGCCGACACCGGGAAGCAGCCCCGTCAGCCCGCCGCCCCCGTCCCGCTCGAACCCGGCCAGACGCCGCCGCAGTTCGTGATCTTTTCCTGGGACGGGGCGGGCGAGGTCGGCAACGGCCTCTTCCCGCGCTTTCTGGAACTGGCCAAGGACCATGATGCGGCGATGACCTTCTTCCTCTCCGGGCTGTATCTGCTGCCCGAGTCGAAGAAATCCCTCTACCGTCCCCCGAACAACCCCCGCGGCGCCTCCGACATCGGCTATCTCACCGACGGCCATGTGAAGGACACGCTGAAGTACGTACGCCAGGCCTGGCTGGACGGCCATGAGATCGGCACGCACTTCAACGGGCACTTCTGCGGCGGTTCCGGATCCGTCGAACGCTGGACCCCCGCGCAATGGCGGAGCGAGATCGATCAGGCTGTGTCGTTCGTCACGGAATGGCGGACCAATACCGGCTGGAGCGACGAGGACCCGCTGCCGTTCGACTACCGGAAGGAGTTGATCGGCGGCCGCACCCCCTGTCTGCTCGGCCAGGACAATCTCCTGCCGACCGCGAGCAAACTGGGATGGCGTTACGACGCCAGCTCGCCCGGCGGCCGCCAGATGTGGCCCGTCAAGCGCGGCGGCGTCTGGGATCTGCCGCTCCAGGCCATGCCGTTCCCCGGCCACTCCTTCGAGGTCCTCTCGATGGACTACAACATCCTCGCCAATCAGTCGCAGAATTCGACCAAGGGGATGCCCTCGCGTTATCCGGGCTGGCGCAAGCAGGCCACCGGTGCGTATCTGAACGGTTTCGAGCGCGCCTACACGACGAATCGCGCGCCCTTCTTCATCGGCAATCACTTCGAGGAGTGGAACGGCGGCATCTATATGGATGCCGTGGAAGAAGTGATCAAGAAGACCGCCGGTAAGAAGGATGTGCGCCTCGTCTCCTTCCGGCAGTTCGTCGACTGGCTCGACGTGCAGGATCCCGCGGTCCTCGCCAAGCTCCGCACCCTGGAGGTCGGACAGGCGCCCGCAGGTGGCTGGAACTCCTTCTTTAAACAGGCCTGACAAGGGGCTTTACGGGCACCGAGGGGGGTGCGGGAGATCCCCGGAACTGCCATGCGAAACTTTTCACATGAGCTTTGGCCGCCCGTCCCGACGCCGCTTCACCCTGCTCGCCGCCACCGCCGTCGCCGGTGCCCTGACGCTGACCGCGTGTGGGGACGGCAACACGGCCCAGGGCGGCGGCAACACCAACTTCGTCACCGGCAAGGGGGGCATCTCCCGGGTCGCGAAGGCGGAACGCCCGGACGCGCCGAAGCTCCAGGGCGAGAGCCTGGACGGCAAGCCGCTCGACCTCGCCGACTACAAGGGCAAGGTCGTCGTGCTCAACGTCTGGGGCTCCTGGTGCGGGCCCTGCCGTTTGGAGGCGAAGTACTTCGCCAAGGTCTCCGAGGAGACCGCCGACCAGGGCGTGCAGTTCATCGGCATCAACACCCGGGACGCGCAGAAGGACCCCGCGATCAACTTCGAGAAGGACTACGGGATCACCTACCCGAGCTTCTTCGACCCGATCGGCAAGCTCATCCTCCGCTTCCCCAAGGGCACCGTGAACCCGAAGGCCATCCCGTCCACCGTGGTGGTCGACCGGGAGGGGAAGATCGCGGCCCGCACGCTCCAGCCGCTGGACGCCGAGCAGCTGCGCGAGATGATCGACCCGATCATCGCGGAGAAGTGATCCGGTGATCCCGCTCGCCGCGTACAACGACACCGTCGCGCTGGCCGCGTACAGCGACACCGTCGTCGGCGGTGCCCTGCTGCTGGCCGTGCCCATCGCCCTGCTGGCCGGGCTCGTCTCCTTCTTCTCGCCCTGCGTCCTGCCGCTCGTCCCCGGCTATCTGAGTTACGTCACCGGGGTCAGCGGCACCGACCTGGCCGACGCCCGGCGCGGCCGGGTGGTGGCGGGTGCCTCGCTCTTCGTCCTCGGCTTCACCGCCGTGTTCGCCTCCACCGGGGCGCTCTTCGGCTACTTCGGCGACGAGCTCCAGATGCACTCCGAGGTGCTCAACAAGGTCCTCGGCGGGCTGATGATCCTCATGGGGATCTTCTTCATGGGGCTGCTGCCGGGGGTGACGCAGCGCGAGTTCCGCTTCCACAAGCGGCCGGTGACCGGTCTGGCCGGAGCACCGCTGCTCGGCGCCCTGTTCGGGATCGGCTGGACCCCGTGCATCGGCCCGACGCTCTCCTCCGTGCTGGCGCTCTCGGCCCAGAGCGCCACCGCCGGACGTGGCGCGATACTGACCGTCGCGTACTGTCTCGGACTCGGCGTCCCGTTCATCCTGGCCGCGGTCGCCTTCCGTAAGGCGCTCGGCGCGTTCGGCTGGGTCAAGCGCCACTACGCCTGGGTCATGCGGATCGGCGGCGGCATGATGATCGTGACCGGACTCCTGCTGCTGACGGGCGTGTGGGCGACGCTCATGCAGCAGATGCAGGGCTGGTCCAGCGGCTTCGTTGTGGGGATCTGAGTTCATGAGCAAGGCGAACAGCAGCACGGACACCGGCGCCCGTACGGCGGAGGCGGCGGCGGCCGAGCGCGAGCAGGAGCGCGTCGACCACGCGGCCGGCGAGCGGCTCTCCACCGCGCCCCGCGAAGAGCGCCCCGAGACCGAGTCCGGGTCCGGGAGCGGCGTCCCCGCCATGGGTGTGGTCGGCTGGATCCGCTGGTTCTGGCGCCAGCTGACCTCGATGCGGGTCGCGCTGATCCTGCTCTTCCTGCTCTCCCTCGGCGCCATCCCCGGCTCGCTGATCCCGCAGACCAGCGTCGACGACCTGAAGGTCCAGAACTTCAAGGACCAGCACACCACCCTCACGCCGATCTACGAGAAGCTCCAGCTCTTCGACGTCTACAGCTCGGTGTGGTTCTCCGCGATCTACATCCTGCTGTTCGTCTCGCTCATCGGCTGCATCGTGCCGCGCACCGGCCAGTTCGTCGGCCAGCTCCGCAGCCGCCCGCCGGGCGCCCCGAAGCGGCTGACCCGGCTGCCCGCGTACACCACCTGGCGCACGGAGGCCGAGCCCGAGGCGGTCCGCGAGGCGGCCCTCGGCGTGCTGGGCAAGCGGCGCTTCCGGGCCCACCCGGTGGGTGACGCGGTCGCCGCCGAGAAGGGCTACCTCCGCGAGGCCGGGAACCTCGTCTTCCACATCGCGCTGATCGTGATGCTGGTGGCCTTCGCCGCCGGGCAGCTCTTCAAGTCCGAGGGCGGCAAGCTGGTCGTGGAGGGCGACGGCTTCGCCAACACGCTCACCCAGTACGACGACTTCAAGTCCGGCTCGCTCTACGACTCCGACTCGCTGGCTCCCTTCAGCTTCGTCCTGGACGACTTCGTCGGTACGTACGAGGAGAGCGGCCCGCAGCGCGGCACGCCCCGTACCTTCGAGGCCCGGGTGAAGTACACCGAGGGCGCGGACGGCCCCGAGCGCAAGAGCGTCATCCGCGTCAACGAACCGCTCGTCGTGGACGGCACCAAGGTCTACCTCATCGCCCACGGTTACGCCCCGGTCGTCACCGTCCGGGACGGCAAGGGCAAGGTCGTCCTGCGGAGCTCCGTACCGCTGCTGCCGATCGACAACAACATCACCTCGACCGGCGCGATCAAGGTGATGGACGGCTACCGCGACAAGAACGGCGCCAAGACGCAGCTCGGCTTCAAGGCCTTCTTCGTGCCGACCTTCGCTGGCCACGGCAAGGGCCAGATGTTCTCGCAGTTCCCCGGCGCGGAGTTCCCGGTGCTGGCGCTGAGCGCCTACCGGGGCTCCCTCGGGGTGGACTCCGGCCTGCCGCAGAACGTGTACCAGCTCGACACGTCCAAGATGAAGGAGTTCAAGAACGAGGACGGCGAGCTGCTCAAGAAGATGCTGCGCCCCGGCGAGAAGCTGGACCTGGCCGACGGCGAGGGCTCCATCACCTTCGACGGCATCGAGGAGTGGGCGAGTTTCCAGATCTCGCAGCAGCCGGGCAACGGCTGGGCGCTCGGCGGCGCCATCGCGGCCATCGCCGGGCTCGCCGGATCGCTGTTCATCCAGCGCCGCCGGGTCTGGGTCCGGGCGGTCCGCGGCGAGGACGGGGTGACCGTCGTGGAGATGGCGGGCCTCGGCCGCAGCGAGTCCGCGAAGCTGCCGGAGGAGCTGGGCGACCTCGCGGCCGCCCTGATCACGACGGCGCCGGTCGCGCCGGAGAAACCTGACGCGCCGGAGAAACCTGACGCGAACGAGGCCGGGAGCCGGCCCGTACACCCTGCTGACGCACCTGCCGAAGGGGCTGAGAAGTGAATCTCGCCGCCGCTACCAACGAGAGCCTGGCGCAGACCAGCAATGTGCTGATCTATTCGTCGATGGCCGTCTACACCCTGGCCTTCTTCGCGCACATCGCGGAGTGGGTCCTCGGCAGCCGCAGCAAGGTCGGCCGCACGGCCGCCGCGCTGTCCGGCTCCGCGGCCGGCGCCTCCACTCCGGTGGTCGTCGCCCAGGGCGGCTCCACCGCCGTGCTGGAGCGGCCGAAGGTCGTCACCCGCGCCGCCGCCGGGACCCGGGACGTGCCGGACGGGCCCGGCGCCGCGGGCGGCACGTTCAAGGGCGACCTGTGGGGCCGGATCGCGGTCTCGCTGACCGTGGTGGCCTTCGCCGTGGAGGCGGGCGGGGTCATCACCCGCGCCCTGTCGGTGCAGCGGGCCCCCTGGGCCAACATGTACGAGTTCTCGATCACCTTCTCCACCGTGGCGGTCGGCTCCTACCTGGTGCTGCTCGCGCTGAAGAAGAACGTCCGCTGGATCGGCCTCCCGCTGGTCACCACGGTCCTCCTGGACCTCGGCATCGCGGTCACGACGCTCTACACCGACAGCGACCAGCTGGTGCCCGCGCTGCACTCGTACTGGCTGTGGATCCACGTCTCGACCGCGATCATCTGCGGCGCCGTCTTCTACCTCGGCGCGGTCGGCACGGTGCTCTACCTCTTCCGCGACAGCTACGAGAACAAGCTCGCGGGCGGCGGTACGCCGGGCAAGTTCGCCTCCTCCGTCATGGAGCGGCTGCCCTCCGCGTCGTCGCTGGACAAGTTCTCGTACCGGATCAACGCGGCGGTCTTCCCGCTCTGGACGTTCACGATCATCGCGGGCGCGATCTGGGCGGGCGACGCCTGGGGCCGGTACTGGGGCTGGGACCCCAAGGAGGTCTGGTCCTTCATCACCTGGGTCGCCTACGCCGCCTATCTGCACGCCCGCGCCACGGCCGGCTGGAAGGGCCGCAAGGCCGCCTACCTGGCGCTGGTCGCCTTCGCCTGCTGGCTGTTCAACTACTACGGCGTGAACATCTTCGTCACCGGTCTGCACTCGTACGCCGGGGTCTGAGACCACCCACGTGCGAAGGCGCCCCGGACGGAATCCGAAACCGTCCGGGGCGCCTTCGCACGTGTCCTCAGCTCAACGGCGTGTCCAGGACCGCCTTGCGGTGGCTGAACGTCTCCAGCGAGTACCGGCCGTGGTAGCTGCCCATGCCGCTCTCGCCGACCCCGCCGAACGGCAGGTCCGATACGGTCAGATGGGCCAGCGGCAGCCCGATGCCGACCCCGCCCGACGAGGTCTCGGCCAGCAGCCGGTCCCGCACGGCGGGGGAGTCGGTGAACGCGTACAGCGCCAGCGGCTTGTCCCGGTCGTTGATGAAGCCGATCGCCTCGTCCAGGCCGTCCACCGTGACCAGGGGCAGGATCGGGCCGAAGATCTCCTCGCCCATCACGGGCGCGTCCGGCGCGACATCGGCCAGCACGGTCGGCGCGATGTACTTGGTGTCCCGGTCGTGGGCGCCGCCGGTCACCGTACGGCCGGAGTCCAGCAGGCCGGTCAGCCGGTCGAAGTGACGCTCGTTCACGATCCGCCCGTACTCCGGGTGCTCCGCCGGGTCCGCCCCGAACAGCCCCTCCACGGCCTCCGCCAGCGCGTCCGCGAGGGCCGGGGCGGTCTCCGGGTCGGTCAGTACGTAGTCGGGGGCGACGCAGGTCTGCCCGGCGTTGAGGAACTTGCCCGAGGCGAGGCGGCCCGCCACGGCCGTCAGGTCCGTACCCCGGTCGACGAAGACCGGCGACTTGCCGCCGAGCTCCAGGGTGACCGGGGTGAGGTTCTTCGCGGCGGCGGCCATGACGATCCGGCCGACCGTGCCGTTGCCGGTGTAGAAGATGTGGTCGAAGTGCTGCTCCAGCAGGGCGGTGGTCTCCTCCACCGCGCCTTCCACGACCCCGACCGCCTCCGTGTCCAGGTACTCCGGCAGCAGCCGGGCCACGGCGGCGGAGGTCGCGGGCGCCAGCTCGCTGGGCTTGACCACCACACAGTTCCCGGACGCCAGGGCGCCCACGACCGGGGCGAGCAGCAGCTGCACCGGGTAGTTCCAGGGCGCGATGACCAGGACGACCCCGAGCGGGTCCAGCACGGTGTGCGCGGTGGCCCCGGTGGGGGCGAGATGCGGCGGTACGGGGGCGGGCTCGGGCCGCAGCCAGTCGGCGAGGTGCTCCAGGGTGTGGTCGATCTCCCGGACCGTGAAGTCGATCTCGGTCCGGTACGCCTCCTTGCGGCTCTTGCCCAGGTCGGCGCGGAGGGCGGCCGCGAGGTCGTCGCCGTGCTCGGTGAGGAGGGCGCGCAGCCGCTCCAGCTGACCGGTGCGCCAGGTGAGGTCCTTGGTGCGGCCGGTGCGGAAGGTGGCGCGGAGGCGGGCGACGAGCTCGGCGGGGGTCTCTGTGGGCGTCGCGGTGGGGGTGGCGGGCATGTGGGGGCTCCTCAAGAGGGTCACGCGTGACCGTAAAAGAAGGACGCGCGCTGCGTTACCCCTTCGAGGATGGCCGACGCCACCCCGCCGACGCGCCCACCGCGCCGGTCGGAAACATCACCCCCGCCAGGAGGAATAGCCCGTCAGGAAGTGGGCGGGGTCTTGTCGTCGGGGCCCGTACCGCCCTCGCGGCGTCCCCGCTCCTCCTCCTCGGCGGCAGCCCGCTCGGCCGCCCTGTCGTCCTTGTCGTCCTTGAGGGACTTCAGGAAGTCCGGGTTGTCGTCCGGGGCCACCCACTGCTGCCGCCTGCCGCCCGGCTGCCAGGAGGAGAACCCCGCGCCTCCGGCCGAGGAGTGACGCACCTTGCCCGCGAAGAGCCAGCCGATCGAGCCGACGACCCAGAACAGCAGGATGATGAAGACCCAGGCGATCTTGGGCAGATGCTTGGTGTCCTCCTCCGAGGTGTTCAGGCAGTCGATGAAGGCGTAGATCATCAGCGCCAGCGGCAGGATGAACATCAGGGCTCTCATGGCGCGTCCCCCAGTGGAGCGGGCGGCGGGGCTCGGTGTTCCCCGGTGTCGCGGCCAGGGTACCGGCTGACCGCCGTGAATCCGGGGCCAGGAGCCGGGGGAGCCCCGGCGGGGGCGCGGAGGCGGGGATGACAAACTGGACCGCATGGCTTACGACGATCTCCGCTCCCTGCTCCGGGCTCTTGAACGCGATGGTGATCTCAAGCGCGTCAAGGCCGAGGTCGATCCTCACCTGGAGGTCGGCGAGATCGTCGACCGGGTGAACAAGGCGGGCGGCCCCGCCCTCCTCTTCGAGAACGTCAAGGGCTCCTCGATGCCCCTGGCCATGAACGTCTTCGGCACCGACCGGCGGCTGCTCAAGGCGCTCGGGCTGAAGTCCTACAACGACATCAGCGACAAGATCGGCGGGCTGCTCAAGCCGGAGCTGCCGCAGGGCTTCGTCGGCGTCCGGGAGGCCTTCGGAAAGCTCGGCTCGATGGTCCACGTACCGCCGAAGAAGGTGAAGTCGGACGACGCGCCGGTCCAGGAAGTCGTGCTGAAGGGCGACGACGTCGACCTGGACCAGCTGCCCGCGCTCTTCACCTGGCCCGGCGACGGCGGCTCCTTCTTCAACCTGGGCCTCACCCACACCAAGCACCCCGAGACCGGCATCCGGAACCTGGGACTCTACCGGCTCCAGCGCCACGACAAGCGCACCATCGGGATGCACTGGCAGATCCACAAGGACTCCGCCAACCACTACCAGGTCGCCGCCCGGCGCGGGGAGCGGCTGCCCGTCGCCATCGCCTTCGGCTGCCCGCCCGCCGTGACGTACGCCTCCACCGCACCGCTGCCCGGGGACATCGACGAGTACCTCTTCGCCGGGTTCGTCCAGGGCAAGCGGATCGAGATGGTCGACTGCAAGACCGTGCCGCTCCAGGTCCCCGCGCAGGCCGAGGTCGTCATCGAGGGCTGGCTGGAGCCGGGCGAGATGCTGCCGGAGGGCCCGTTCGGGGACCACACCGGCTTCTACACCCCGCAGGAACCGTTCCCCGCACTGACCATCGACTGCGTGACCATGCGGAAGCGGCCGTTGCTCCAGTCCATCGTGGTGGGCCGGCCGCCGACCGAGGACGGGCCGCTGGGCCGGGCCACGGAGCGGTTCTTCCTGCCGCTGCTGAAGATCATCGTGCCGGACATCGTGGACTACCACCTGCCCGAGGCGGGCGGCTTCCACAACTGCGCGATCGTCTCCATCGACAAGAAGTACCCGAAGCACGCGCAGAAGGTGATGAGCGCGATCTGGGGCGCGCACATGATGTCGCTGACCAAGCTGATCGTGGTCGTCGACTCCGACTGCGACGTCCACGATCTGCACGAGGTCGCCTGGCGGGCGCTCGGCAACACCGACTACGCCCGCGACCTCACGGTCACCGAGGGTCCGGTCGACCACCTTGACCACGCCTCGTACCAGCAGTTCTGGGGCGGCAAGGCGGGCATCGACGCCACCCGGAAGCTGCCCACCGAGGGCTACACCCGGGACGGGGGCTGGCCGGAGATGGTCGAGTCCGACCCGGAGACGGCGGCGAAGGTCGACCGCCGCTGGAAGGAGTACGGGCTGTGAGCAGCGCGGCGGAGGCGGCGTCCGTCCAGGGCCCCGCACCTTCCAGCAGCAAGGTGAAGTCCTTCCTGCGGCTGGTGATGATCGAGCACTCGGTCTTCGCGCTGCCCTTCGCGTACATCGCCGCGCTGACCGCGATGTTCCAGCTGGACGGCACGATCCACTGGGGCGTCCTGCTGCTCGTCACCCTCGCGATGGTGGGGCTGCGGACGTTCGCGATGGCCGCCAACCGGATCATCGACCGGGAGATCGACGCCCGTAACCCGCGCACCGCGGGCCGTGAGCTGGTCACCGGCGCGGTGTCGGTGAGGTCGGCGTGGACCGGGGCGCTCGTCGCCCTCGCCGTCTTCCTGGGCGCCGCGGCCCTGCTCAACCCGCTCTGCCTGATGCTGGCGCCGCTGGCCGTCGTGCCGATGGTGGTCTACCCGTACGGCAAGCGGTTCACGAACTTCCCGCACGCCATCCTGGGGCTCGCGCAGGCCATCGGCCCGATCGGCGCCTGGCTCGCGGTGACCGGCAGCTGGTCGTGGGACGCGGTGATCCTGGGGCTGGCCGTCGGCATCTGGATCGGCGGCTTCGACCTGATCTTCGCCTGCCAGGACGTCCAGGCCGACCGGGCCCACGGGGTGCTCTCCTTCCCGGCGCGCTTCGGCATCCCGGCGGCGCTCTGGGGTGCGCGGGTCTGTCATGCGGTGACGACGGGGCTGCTGGTCTGGTTCGGCCTGGCGACGGACGCCGAGGTCTTCTACTGGATCGGCATGGTGATCGTCGCGGTGGCGTTCGTCTACGAGCACCGCGTGGTGCGGCCGCACGACCTGTCCCGGCTGAACCGCGCCTTCTTCTCGGTCAACGGCTTCATCGGCATGGCGCTCTTCGCCTGCGCGCTGCTGGACCTGCTGGTGCGCGGCCTGACGCCGTAAGGCCCGGCGGTCATTACGCCTAATAGCCGTGGCTCAGACCGTGACCAGGTTGTCCGGGCCCCGGCGCGCGGGCGGGCGGCGGAAGAAGAAGGCCGCCGCCACTCCGCCTATGAGCCCGAAGAGGTGGCCCTGCCAGCTGACGCCCGAGTCGGTGGGCAGGACGCCCCAGAGCAGCGAGCCGTAGACCACGGCGACGCCGATGCCTATGAGGACGTCCCAGGGCCGGCGGTCCACGAAGCCGCGGACCAGCAGGTAGCCCAGCAGCCCGAAGACCACGCCGGAGGCGCCGAGCGTCACCGTGAACGCGGGGGCGGTCAGCCAGACGCCTATGCCGCTGATCAGGATGATCGTCACGACGACGGCGGCGAATCTGCGCAGCCCGCCGAGGGCGGCGATGAAGCCGAGGACCAGCAGCGGGACGCTGTTGGACGCGACGTGCTCCCAGCCGCTGTGCAGGAACGCGGCGGGGATGACGTCACGCAGCTCGGCGATCTCGCGCGGGCTGATGCCGTAGGTGTCGAGTGCGTGTCCGGTCGCCACGTCGATCCCTTCGAGGATCCACAGCAGCGCGACCCAGCCCACCATGAGGATCCCGGCCGTGAGCGCCCGCGCGCTGCCGGTCGTGGTGGAGCCGCTGTTCCGGTCGGTGGTCCAGTAATCGCCCATGGTCTGCCCCTGCCCCCGGGTTGCCGTCATCTGTGGAACGTCCCGCGCCGCCGCCCGGTTCCGGGTGCGGGGTGCCAGGGGGCGCCGGATAGGCTCGCAGATGTGGAATCCGGGACTTCAGTGACTCATCAGCAGCGGCGGCCTTGGATTGTCGGGGTATCCGGTGCTTCGGGTACCCCCTTCGCGGCCGCTGTCCTGCGCGGGCTGCTCGCGGGGGGCGAGAGCGTGGACCTGGTGGTGAGCCGGGCCTCGCGGCTCACCCTGCTGGACGAGACCGGCATCGCGTTCCGGGACGCGCACTGGCGTGAGGACCTGCGCTGTTGGCTGGAACGCGGCGCCGACGGGAAGCCGGACACCTTCACGGTGGGCGATGCGGAGCTGGAGCGCGTACGCCACTGGGCGGCCGGTGATCTGGCCGCCGGGCCGTCCTCCGGGTCGTACCCGGCGAAGGGGATGCTCATCGTGCCGGCCTCGACGGCCTGTGTGGCCGGAGTGGCGCTCGGTCTGTCGAAGGATCTGCTCCAGCGGGCCGCGAGCGTGACGCTCAAGGAGCGCCGGCCGCTTGTCGTCGCGGTGCGCGAGACCCCGCTGAGCGGCCAGACGCTGAAGCAGATGGTGGCCCTGGACGAGGCGGGCGCGGTCGTGCTGCCCGCCTCTCCGGCGTTCTACGCGGGCGCGACGCACATCCAGGACCTGGTGGACTTCGTCGCGGGGCGGGTGCTGGACGCGGCCGGGGTGGAACACCGGCTGTACCGCCGCTGGGAGGGAGAGCTCGGTGGCGGCTCCCGCAGCCCGGCTGAGTGAGGGGCGCGGGTCAGCGCTTCTTGGTGGTGCGCGGGGTGCGGGTCTTGTCCACGCGGTGCGCGGCGGCGGGCTGGTGGGCACGCGAGCGGTTGGCCAGGTCCTGCAGCTCGCGCATCCGGGCGTAGGCCATCTCGATCGTGTACACGGTGAAGTTCACTCCTGAAGATTCGAAAGCGTTTCTTGGATGTTCTAGAAGATTTGCAGGGTGTGAGCCCTGCATGCCTTAGATTCTACACGTAGACTCGCGGTACTGCTGAACAATGGAAGGTTTCAGTCATATGGACGCGGTGGACAGGCAGCTCATCCAGGCCCTCAGAGAGAACGGCAGGGCCTCGTACGCCGAGCTGGGCAGGCTCGTGGGGCTCTCCGGGCCCAGCGTCACCGACCGCATCAACCGGCTGGAAACCGCCGGTGTCATCACCGGCTACCGCGCCACCGTCGACTCGGCCTCGCTCGGCCTCGGCGTCACCGCGTTGATCGGGATCTCGCTCTCGGACGCCGCCGACCACGAGGACGTGGCGCGCCGGCTGAAGGACCTCGCGGAGATCGAGGACTGCTGGTTCATCGCGGGCGACGACTCGTACATGCTCAAGGTCCGGGTCGGTGACGTGGACGGCCTGGAGAAGACGATCCGGCGCCTGAGCGGGACGAAGGGCGTCTCCCGGACCCGTACGACGATCGTGCTCTCCACCAAGTGGGAGAACCGGGTCGGGGAACTTCCGGAGGAGTCCTAGGCGTACGGTTGGTGCGGTCTGTTGTACGGAGGAATGGGAGGCGGCCAGGTGGACGCGGGACTCAAGCGCGAGCTGGAGCAGAAGGTCCGGGCCGGCGAGCGGCTGACCCGCGAGGACGGGATCGCGCTCTACGCGTCCGACGACCTGGCGTGGCTCGGCGGGCTGGCGCACGAGGTGCGCACCCGTAAGAACGGTGACGTGGTGCACTTCAACGTCAACCGCCACCTCAACATGACCAACGTGTGCACCGCCTCGTGCGCGTACTGCTCGTTCCAGCGCAAGCCGGGCGAGAAGGACGCGTACACGATGCGGATCGAGGAGGCCGTCAGCCTGGCCAAGGCGATGGAGGGCGAGAACCTCACCGAGCTGCACATCGTCAACGGGCTGCACCCCAACCTCCCGTGGCGCTACTACCCGCGCTCGCTCAGCGCGCTGAAGGAAGCCCTGCCGAACGTGGCGCTCAAGGCGTTCACGGCGACGGAGATCCACCACTTCGAGACGATCTCCGGCCTCAGCGCCTCCGAGATCCTCGACGAGCTGATCGAGGCCGGTCTGGAGTCGCTGACCGGCGGCGGCGCGGAGATCTTCGACTGGGAGGTCCGCCAGCACATCGTCGACCACCGCACCCACTGGGAGGACTGGTCGCGCATCCACCGTCTCGCGCACGAGAAGGGGCTCAAGACCCCGGCGACGATGCTGTACGGGCACATCGAGGAGCCCCGTCACCGCGTCGACCACGTGCTGCGGCTGCGGGAGATGCAGGACGAGACCGGCGGCTTCCAGGTCTTCATCCCGCTGCGCTACCAGCACGACTTCGTGGACATGAAGGACGGCAAGGTCCGCAACAAGCTCCAGGCGCGTACGACGATGGCGACCGGCGCCGAGGCGCTGAAGACCTTCGCCGTCTCCCGGCTGCTGTTCGACAACGTGCCGCACGTCAAGGTCTTCTGGGTGATGCACGGTGTGCAGACCGCCCAGCTCGCGCTCCAGCACGGCGCGGACGACATGGACGGCTCGGTGGTCGAGTACAAGATCACGCACGACGCCGACGACTTCGGTACGCCGAACAAGCTCGGCCGTGAGGACCTGCTGGACCTGATCCGCGACGCCGGTTTCCGGCCGGTCGAGCGGAACACGCGGTACGAGATCCTGCGCGAGTACCCGGGCCCGGAGGCGGACCGGCGCGAGTCGCCGCAGCCGATGCGGGTCTGACCCCCCCCTCCTGATGTACGAGAGCCCCGGTCCCCGGCCGGGGCTTTCTCGCGTTCCGGACAGAGTTGAGCCGACGGTTGGGTAATGGTTAGTCTGGCTCTATGCCACTTACCTTCGAGCTGGATCCCGCGTTCTCGCCCGCCCTGCGCGACGGCATCACCGCCCTGTGGGCCGACGTCAGCAACGCGGGCGGCGCCGTGGGCTTCGTCCCGCCGGTCACGGCTGAGGAGATCCGGCCCGAGCTGCTCAAGCACCTCGTCGCCATCGAGGAGGGCCGCACCCGGCTGCTGGTGGGCCGCGACGAGGACGGGGCCGTCGCCGCCACCGCCTTCCTCACGCTCAACACCCACCGGCTGATGACGCACTGGCTCTGGCTCTACACCGTCATGGTCCACCCCCGCCACCAGGGCCAGGGGTGCGGTCGCGACCTCATGGCCGCCACCGCCGGCGCGGCCCGCTCCATCGAGGGCATCGAGGCGATCCGCCTCACCTGCCGCGGCGGCACCGGCGCCGACCGCTTCTACGCCGCCTGCGGCTACAAGGAGGTCGGCCGCGTCCCAGGCGGCATCCGGGTCGCCCCGGGCGACGACCGCGACGACATCGTCATGCTGCTCCCGCTGGGCCCGGCGGGAGTCTGAGCCGGTGGGGGCCGGTGGGGGGCCGTGGGGCCGTAGGGGCCCGTGGGGACCCTCGGGAGCCTGCCCCGGGAACCCCCTGAACCCTGAGAATTCGGGTCATGCTTCACTGGACGGGCAGGAGTGTGTCGAGAGTTCCGACCGTTGATGGGAAGAGAGGGCCTGCCGTGTCCGCTGCCAAGCCGAGCGCGATGATCCGGTACACGGCGTTGCGCCTGTTGATCTTCGTGGGCTGCTTCTTCATCGCCGGTGTCGCCGTCCACTTCGGGCTGGTGCCCTCCGGCCTCGGCGGCTCCAACGTCGTCTGGGTCATGCTGCTCGGCCTCGTCCTCTCCGCCCCGCTCAGCTTCGTGCTGCTGCGCAAGCAGCGCGACGAGATGTCCGAGCAGATCGTCACCAAGGTCGACCGGACGAAGGCCCGCCTCGACGCCAACCGCACGCGCGAGGACGTCGTTCAGTAAGCTTCCTCACACACCGCGCCCGCCATCGGGCGCGCCCCGTGAACCGTCCCGCAGAGCCCCAGGCCGGAGCAGCCGCTCCCGTACTGGGGCTCTTGCCGTTTCCGGGCCACCATGAGGCGCTTTGTCCCATCTGCTGCCTGTCTCGCCCATGTCTCATGGTCAAAGAAAGGCTTTGAGGTTCCCAAAGTTCAAGTGTTAACGTGTTCGACATGAAGACAGCAGTGCGCCTCCGTCATGCCGCGAGCCCCCCGCTCGTGGCGCGCCTGCATGTCGATCTCTGCCGCTGTATGTCCGCGGTCTGTTGCCGCGAAGTCTGATACGGCATCATGCAGCGGCGCCGCCCTCGACGCGGGCGCCGCGACCCCGTCCCCGTTCCACCGCACGACCGTACGTCTGTCCTCGTACGTCCCGATGCGTCCCCACTGGAGTGTGTCCGTGTCCGCGAATTCCGCGTCCGCCGCCCCCGAGGCCGAGCAGCCGTCCACCGGCTCCGGCCCCGGTGCGCGTATACCCAAGGTCCCCTTCTGGGCCCAGATCGTCGCCGGTCTGGTCCTCGGTGTCCTGCTCGGCTGGCTGGCCCGCAGCCAGGACGTCTCCTGGCTCGTCACCACGCTCGACAAGGTCGGCTCGATCTTCGTCCAGCTGCTGAAGCTGGCCGTGGCCCCGCTGGTCTTCTTCGCGATCCTGGTGTCGATCACCAACCTGCGCAAGGTCAACAACGCGGCCCGGCTGGCGACCCGCACCCTGCTCTGGTTCATGATCACGTCGCTGATCGCGGTCGCCATCGGCCTCGTCATCGGGCTGGTGACCAACCCCGGCTCCGGCACCGGCCTGACGCCGAAGGACGGTGAGCTCCCCGAGCGCACCGGCAGCTGGATCGACTTCCTCACCGGCATCATCCCGACCGACGTGATCACGCCGTTCACCGAGCTGAACGTGCTCCAGATCGTCTTCATGGCGGCCGTCGCCGGTATCGCGGCCCTCAAGCTCGGCGACAAGGCCCAGCCGATCCTCACACTCAGCCAGTCGATCCTGGAGCTGCTGCAGAAGGCCCTGTGGTGGGTCATCCGCCTGGCCCCGCTCGGCACCGTCGGCCTCATCGGCTACGCCATCGCCACCTACGGCTGGGACCTGATCGGCAAGTACGCGACGTTCACCGCCGACGTCTACATCGGCTGCCTCCTGGTGATGTTCGGCGTCTACCCGCTGCTCCTGGCCACCGTCGCCAAGGTCAGCCCGCTCCAGTTCTTCAAGGGCGCCTGGCCCGCGATCCAGCTCGCCTTCGTCTCCCGCTCCTCGGTCGGCACCATGCCGGTCACCCAGCGGGTCACCGAGCGCCTCGGCGTTCCGAAGGAGTACGCCTCCTTCGCCGTCCCGTTCGGGGCGACCACGAAGATGGACGGCTGCGCCGCGATCTACCCGGCGCTGGCGGCGATCTTCGTCGCGCAGATCTTCGACGTCCAGCTGGGCATCGGTGACTACGTGCTCATCGCCTTCGTCTCGGTGATCGGCTCCGCCGCCACCGCCGGTCTCACCGGCGCGACGGTCATGCTGACCCTGACCCTCTCCACGCTGGGCCTCCCGCTGGAGGGCGTCGGCCTGCTGATGGCCATCGACCCGATCCTGGACATGATCCGCACCGCCGCCAACGTCACCGGCCAGGCGCTGGTCCCGGTCCTGGTCTCGGCCCGCGAGAAGATCCTCGACCACGACAAGTACAACTCGGCCTCGGCCTCCCCGATCGACGCGTTCGACGACGCCGACCGGGACGAGGACCGCGACCGTGCGTCGGCACCGAAGGACGCGGTTCCGGTCACGGCCTAGCGGCAGCGCTGCCCGTACGGCCCAGAGCGCCCCTGGTCCGCCTCCCCGCGAGGCGGACCAGGGGCGCTCGCGTGTGTGCACAGGCGCGGAGCCTCCGTACGGCGGAGGCCTGTCCGGCGCCGTACTCTTGGCCGGGGAGCAGGACCGTGGGGCGGGGAGGACGTCGGACGTGGGTGCGGTGACATGGGTGCGGTGAAGAGCAAACGGATGCCACGCGCCGTGCGCGAGCGGCAGATGATGGACGCCGCGGTGCAGACCTTCGGGCAGCGTGGCTACCGGGCCGCCTCGATGGACGAGATCGCGGAGCTGGCGGGCGTCTCCAAGCCCTTGGTCTACCTCTACCTGCACTCCAAGGAGGACCTCTTCTCCGCCTGCATCCGGCGCGAGGCGGAAGCCCTGGTGGCGGCGGTGCGGGCCGGGGTGGACCCGGAGCTGCCCGCCGACGGCCAACTCTGGTCGGGACTGCGGGCGTTCTTCACCCACACCGCGGAGAACCCGGACGGCTGGGCGGTCCTGCACCGCCAGGCGCGTTCCCACGGGGAGCCGTTCATCAGCGAGGTCGTGGTGATGCGCGACGAGATCGTCGCGTTCGTGACGGGCCTGATCGGCGCCGCCGCCCGCGAGGCGCACCGCGACCCCGCCCTCGCGGACCGGGACGTGGCGGGCCTCGCACAGGCCTTGGTGGGGGCCGCCGAGTCGCTGGCGGGCTGGGCCAACGACACCCCGGGCGTCTCGGCGAAGGAGGCCGCGGCGACGCTGATGAACTTCGCCTGGGCGGGCCTGGAGAACCTGATGCACGCCCGGCCGTGGCAGCCGCCGGTGGACGACGCGTCGTAGGAGTCCGTACGAGGGTCAGAGCGGCCGGACGCGGGTACGCAGGAGGCAGAAGACGTTGCCCTCCGGATCGGCCAGGACGTGCCAGCTCTCGTTCCCGGTCTGCCCGACGTCGGCGGGCCGGGCGCCGAGGGCGAGGAGCCGCTCCAGCTCGGCGTCCTGGTCGCGGTCGGTGGCGCTGACGTCGATGTGGAGCCGCACCTTCCCGGGCCGGGGCTCGCTGTTGGGGCTCAGGACGAGGGTGGGCTGCGGGCC
Source organism: Streptomyces cyaneofuscatus (assembly GCF_033109485.1). NCBI lineage: Bacteria > Bacillati > Actinomycetota > Actinomycetes > Kitasatosporales > Streptomycetaceae > Streptomyces > Streptomyces cyaneofuscatus. The sequence continues at coordinate 4,707,327 of NZ_CP137002.1, forward strand.
GCCGAAGCCGGTGCCGGGCGGCCCGATCTCGATGGACCCGTCGCTCTCCCGGCCGATCTCGGCATAGCCGAGGACCTCGCTCCAGAACGCGGCGAGCCGCTCGGCGTCGGCGGCTTCGATGACCAGTTCACTGATGCGGCATGCCATGGCGGCCAGTGTAGGAACCCGGGGGCGCGAAATGGCCTGCCTCAGGAGGTGCGGGCCGGCCTGCCTCAGAGCGCTCGCGTCACCGTCCCGGTGAGGTGGACGCGTCCGCTCGCGCTGCGCAGGGCGAAGGCGTTCCCGGCCGGGTCGGCGGCGTACGTCACGGTGGCGGGGAGCAGGACGGGGGCCCTGAACTCGGCTCGTACGGTACGGAGTTCACCGGCCTGCTTGTCCGCCTCGGCCAGGCAGCGGGCCACCGTCCACATGCCGTGCGCGATGGCCCGGGGGAAGCCGAAGGGGCGGGCGGTGAGCGGGTGGAGGTGGATCGGATTACGGTCGCCGGAGACGGCTCCGTACCGCCGCCCGAGATCGCCGGGCAGCCGCCACTCGGCGATGGCGGGGAGTTCGGGGGCTTCCTCCCCGACTCTTGCGGCCGCCGTCTCGGCCTTCGGCGCGTGCCGTGAGAGATAGCCGCTGCGCGACTCCCAGACCAGCTCCCCGCCCACCCGCGCCTCGGTCACCATCGTGACCTCGGTGCCGCGCCGGTGAGCCGTCAACTCGGCTGCGTACACCGTCGGTTCGAGCGCTTCCCCCGGCTGCACGGGCCGGTGACTGCTGATCTCGATCCAGGTGTGGACGAGCCCGACGACCGGCAGCGGGAAGTCCCGCCCGGTCATCAGCCGCATGGCGAGCGGAAAGGCCAGGACATGTGGGTATGTGAGCGGGAGCGGGCCGGATTCCGGTGCCGGAAAGCCGCAGATCCTTCGGTACGCGGCCAGGGGGCCGGGTGCGGCGGGAGCAGCCGGGAGGGTGAGGCGGTCGGTGGGCAGGGTCGCGCCCGGTCGGCCGGGGTGCTTGAACGGTGAGGTGACGGCCCCGCGGACGAGGGAGGCGCTGAGGGAGGTCATCGCGCTCACGCTCCCAGGAGGCTCTGGCCGCAGACCCGCAGCACCTGGCCGTTGACGGCGGTGGAGTCGGGCTGGGCGAACCAGGCGACGGCCTCGGCGACATCGACCGGAAGGCCGCCCTGGGAAAGGGAGTTCATACGGCGGCCCGCCTCGCGGATGAAGAGCGGTACGGCGGCCGTCATCTTCGTCTCGATGAAGCCGGGCGCGACCGCGTTGACGGTGACGCCGTGGTCGGCGGCGGCGCGCGGCCCGAGCGAGCGGACCAGGCCTATGATCCCGGCCTTGCTCGCGGCGTAGTTGGTCTGCCCGGTGTTGCCGGCGATGCCCGCGATGGAGGCGGTGGCGACGATCCGGCCGCCGCGCGTGATGGTGCCCGCCTTGAGCAGCTCGTCGGTGGTGCGGAGCACGCTGTCCAGGTTGACCTCGATCACCGACGCCCAGCGGTCGGCCGGCATGTTGGCGAGGCGGCGGTCGCGGGTGATGCCCGCGTTGTGGACGAGGACGCCGAGCCCGTCGGGTGCGGCCGCGGCGATGCGGTCGGCGGCGTCGGGTGCGGTGATGTCCAGGGGGAGGGCGGTGGCGCCGAGCCGGTCGGCGGTACGTTCCAGCTCCTCGCGGGCTCCCGGTACGTCCAGGGCGATGACCCGGGCCCCGTCGCGGGCGAGCACCGAGGCGACGGCCGCGCCGATGCCCCGGGCGGCCCCGGTGACCAGGGCGGTGCGGCCGGTGAGGGGTGCGGCCGGGTCGGTGATCGGGGCGGGGGCGGAGCCGGAGTCGGGGGCGGCGGAGGTCAGCTCGATGACCTGGCCGCTGACGTAGGCGGAGCGGGGCGAGAGCAGGAAGCGGAGGGTGGACCCGGCGGCGTGGGCGCTCGCCCCGCCCGGAATCCGTGCGACCGGAATCCGTACGAGCTGCACGGTGGAGCCCCGCCCGATCTCCTTGCCCAGCGACCGGACGAACCCTTCCAACGCCTGCTGGGTGGCGGCCTGGTGGTGGTCGTCGGGCGACGGCACCGTACCGAGGACGACGATCCGCCCGCCCGGCGCGAGGGAGCGGACGACGGGGTGCAGGGCGGCGTGGACGTCCCCGAGCCCGGCGGCGGTGGCGACCCCGGTGGCGTCGAGGACGATCGCGGCGGGGCGGTCGGCGCGCTCGGTGACGGTGAGCCCTGAAGTCCTCAGGGCCTCCGCCACCCCCGTGACCGCCGACGCCCCCGCCGTCAGGTGCAGCAGCGACCCGTCCAGGTGCGGGGTCTCCAGGGTCCAGCGGCGCAGCGGGGCGGGCTGCGGGAGGCCGAGGCGGCGGGTGAGGAAGCGGCCGGGTGCTGTGCCGGTGAGGTGCAGATAGCGATCGGCCATTGTCCTGACTCCCTGCTCGGTCGTAGATTTACTCCAGAGTAAGGTTACTCAAGAGTCAGGAGCTGGTCGAGATGAACGATCCCGGACGGGCGCTTCCCGGACGGACGATCCCCGTGGGAACGGCTTCCGGACGGACGATCCCCGTGGGAACGGCTTCCGTACGGACGACTCCCGTACGCACGGCCCCCGGACGGACTCCATGAACATCCCCGCCCCCCGCCGCGTCGCGGTCATCGGCGGCAGCCGTACTCCCTTTGCCCGCTCGGACGGCCCGTACGCGACCGCCTCCAACCAGGACCTGCTGACGGCCGCGCTCGGCGGCCTGGTCGAGCGGTACGGCCTGGCCGGGGAGCGGGTGGGGGAGTTCGTGGCGGGCGCGGTCCTCAAGCACAGCCGCGACTTCAACCTGGCCCGCGAGACCGTCCTCGGCTCCGCGCTGGACCCGCGCACACCGGCGTACGACATCCAGCAGGCGTGCGGTACGGGCCTCCAGGCCGTGATCGCCGCCGCCAACAAGATCGCCCTGGGTGCCGTGGACTCGGCCGTCGCGGGCGGCTCCGACACCACGAGCGACGCCCCGCTCGGCGTCAACGACGACCTGCGCCGCATCCTGCTCGCCGCCCGCCGCGCGAGGACGACGCCCGCCCGCCTCAAGGCCCTGTCCGCCGTACGCCCCCGCCACCTGGTCCCCGACATCCCGCGCAACGCCGAGCCGCGCACCGGCCTGTCCATGGGCGAGCACGCGGCCCGTACCGCCCGCCGCTGGGCGGTGAGCCGCGAGGACCAGGACCGGCTGGCCGCCACGAGCCACCAGCGCCTGGCGGCGGCGTACGAACGCGGCTTCCTGGACGACCTCGTCGTCCCGTACCGGGGCCTGACCCGCGACCAGAACCTCCGCCCCACCTCCACACCCGAGCAACTCGCCAAGCTGAAGCCGGTGTTCGGCACATCCGGGGACAACCCCACCATGACAGCCGGCAACTCCACCCCCCTCACGGACGGCGCGGCGACGGTCCTCCTGGCGAGCGAGGAGTGGGCGCGGGAGCGCGGCTTCGAGCCCCTGGCCTACCTCACCCTCTACGAGACGGCGGCGGTGGACTACGTCGACGGCGACGACGGCCTCCTCATGGCCCCGGCGTACGCGGTGCCGCGCCTGCTGGAGCGGGCGGGCCTGGGCATCGAGGACTTCGACCTGTACGAGATCCATGAGGCGTTCGCCTCCCAGGTGCTGGCCACCCTCGCCGCCTGGGAGAAGCAGGGCCTGTCCCCGCTGGACCGGACCCGCCTGAACGTGGCCGGGTCCTCGCTGGCGACGGGCCACCCGTTCGCCGCCACGGGGGCACGGATCGTCGCAACGCTGGCCAAGCTGCTCGCGGAACGGGAGGCCCCGGGACGGGGGCTGATCTCGGTCTGCGCGGCGGGCGGCCAGGGCGTGACGGCCATCCTGGAACGCCCGTAAGGACTTTGGTGATCTGCCGGACGGACGACCCGGCGACGAAGACCCGCCCGACCCCCCGCCACTGAGGAGCCGCACGTGTCAACGCCTTCACCCGCCCCGACATCCGCCCCCACGCCCACGTTGGTGGAACCGACGAAGAAGAGGGGCCCGGACGGCCGGGTCCAGGAGGTCTCCGTACCGGCGTTCGCGCCCCCGGTCCTGCGGGGTTCGCTGGCAGAGATCCCGTTCGACAACGCCCGTGAGGCCCCGGCGGAGGCGGTGCTGAGCCGCAAGGACGCCGACTCCACCTGGCACGACGTGACGGCGGCCGAGTTCGCCGCCGAGGTGCTGGCGGTGGCGAAGGGCCTGATGGCGGAGGGGCTGCGAGCGGGGGACCGGGTCGCGATCATGGCCCGTACGACGTACGAGTGGACGCTGCTGGACTTCGCGGCCTGGGCGGCCGGCCTGGTGACGGTCCCCATCTACCCCACCTCCTCCGCCTTCCAGGCCCGCTGGATCCTCCAGGACTCGGGCGCGGTGGCGTGCGCGGTGGAGACGAAGGAGCAGGGCCGCCTGATCAGCCAGGAGCGCAAGCAGCTGGGCGATCTGGCGCACCTGTGGCAGTTCGACACGGGGGCGATCGGCCACCTGAAGTCGCTGGGGAAGGACATCCCCGACGAGGCGGTGTCGGCGCGCCGCGCAACGTTGGAACCGGAGTCCCCCGCCACGCTCATCTACACCTCGGGCACGACGGGCCGCCCGAAGGGCTGCGTCCTCACCCACGGCAACTTCTTCGCCGAGGTGGACAACGCGATCGAGCTTCTCCACCCGGTCTTCAAGTCGGTCTCGAAGGACCCGGCCTCCACGCTCCTCTTCCTCCCCCTCTCCCACGTCTTCGGGAGGATGGTGGCGATCGGCTGCATGAGGGCGCGAGTCCGCCTGGGCCACGCCCCCTCCATCCAGACGGAGGACCTCCTGGCCGACCTGGCGGGCTTCCGTCCCACCTTCCTCCTGGCCATCCCGTACGTACTGGAGAAGGTCTACAACACGGGCCGGGCGACGGCCGAGAAGATGGGCCGGGCGTCGTCGTTCGACCGCGCGGCCCGTATCGCGCAGCGCTACGGCAAGGCGGTCGAGGCCGCCGAACACGGCACGGGCCCCGGCCCTGGCCTCGGCCTGCGCGCGGCCCGCGCCCTGTACGACCCCCTGGTCTACCGCCGGATCCGGGCGGCGCTGGGCGGCAAGGTCCGGTACGTGATCTGCGGCGGCTCCCCGCTGGGCCGCCGGCTCGCCTCCTTTTACGAGGGCGCCGGCATCGGCATCTTCGAGGGGTACGGCCTGACGGAGACGACGGCGGCCCACACGGTGACCCCACCCCTCAAACCCCGCCTGGGGACGGTGGGTTGGCCGCTGCCCGGTACGTCGGTACGCATCGCGGACGACGGCGAGGTGCTGCTGCGGGGCGGCCAGGTGTTCCGGGGCTACTGGGACACGGAGCGCGCGGAGCCGGTCCCGTACCTCCTGGACGGCGACTGGTTCCCGACGGGCGACCTCGGCACGCTGGACGAGGACGGCTACCTGACGATCACGGGCCGCAAGAAGGACATCATCATCACGTCGGGCGGCAAGAACGTCACCCCCGCCCCCTTGGAGGACTGGCTCCGCGCGCACCCCCTGGTCAGCCAGTGCATGGTGGTCGGCGACAACCGCTCGTACATCACGGCCCTGATCACCCTGGAGCCGGACGGCCTCCAGCACTGGCGCCAGATGGTGAAGAAACAGGACGTGCCGCTAAGGGAGTTGGTCGACGACGAGGAGCTGCGCACGTCGCTCCAGAAGGCGGTGGACGAGGCGAACCGCCTGGTGTCGAGGGCGGAGTCGATCCGCAAGTTCGTGGTCCTGCCGGTGGACTTCACGGAGGAGCGGGGGCACTTGACGCCGTCGCTGAAGCTGAAGCGGGACGCGATCGCGCGGGACTTCGCGGGGGAGATCGAGGGGCTGTACCGGCGGCGGTGAGGGGTCGAGGTGCCTTGATCGTGAGCCAGGCGCGCTGATCACGAGCGGTGGTCGTTTGGCTGCCGCGTCCATCGCTTCACGCATGCTTGAAGCCCTGCGCCCGCATCGTGCGGTCGAGGTGCCAGAACGTCTTGTCGATGGCGTGGCGCGGAAAGGTGAGGGTGTGGGGGGTGATGGCTGCGGGGATGAACTCGCAGCCCTCCTCGGCCAGTACCAGGACGCGATCGAAGCCGCAGCGCCCCTGGAAGAGTCCGATCTCATGAATGACGTTCTGGCGTGCGACGCGGTGTCCTTCGCTGGTGGCGTCCTCGGCGGTCAGCACGCAGATGGCGAAGTCGCACCGCTGAAGGTAGTCGCTGAGTGCCTCGGTGACCGGGCGGCTGCCCCAGGCGTCCGACTCGAAGGAGTAGACCGGTACGCCGAAGCGCTGCTCGACAAATGCCTTCACCGCCAGCCATTCCGGGTTTCTGCCGTGAGCGACGAACACGCCGCCGGGGAGCGCGGCGGTGCGCCGGGCCGCGTCCACCGAACGGATGAAGTCGGCTGTCACTTCGGCCAGTTGAGCGTGCCCGTGGCTACCGACGTAACGCAGTTTGTGACGGGCCAGGGTCATACCGAGGATGGCTCCCAGCTCGATCTGCAGGCGGTCACCGGTGAGGACGGCGAGCAGCCCCGCCGCGAAGACGTCGCCTGCCCCGGTGGCGTCCTCGATCTGGTCGTCGGCGAGTACGGCCTGCGGGTAGAAGCTGCCCAGGGCCTTGCCCATTTCCCGGCGCCAGGTCTGGATACCGGTGCGGCGCTTGACCACGATCACGCTGCGGTCACCGGCCACATGTTCCAGCAACCGTGCGGCGATGTCCTCGTCGGAGTCCGCGGGTGCCCGTTGGCCCAGTTCACGGAACTCGCGGTGATTCAGGAGCAGATAGTCGGCCAGAGCCACCATGCCCCGTACCTCGGGTGTCGGCGAGAGGCTCCACACGTGACCAGGGTCGAAGCTGATCCGCGTCGAGGGGTTGACCCTCTTCACCTCATGGAGCAGGGCCAGCAGCGTCCCGGGGGTGCGCTCGTCGAGGAAGGAGGTGACATGGACGACCCGCGCGGAGGCCAGATAGCGGACGAGGTCGTCGAAGGAGCGCTCAAGGTGGTCCGCCATCGCGGCGTTCGCACCCGCATGGGTGAGCAGGGTGCGCTCACCGTCCTCGGTGAAGGAGAAACACACTCCGCACAGGCGCGTGTCGTCGGGGAAGACCATCTGGTGATCGACGCCCATGGCCTCCAGATGTGCGAGAGCTGACAGGCCTGGGCCTGGGACCCGGCCGGCGACTCCCACATAGCCCAGACGCAGGTCGAGCTGGAGTTGCGCGAGGGTGTTGATCGCGTTGAACGCGGAACCGCCCAGAGCAGTTTGGAGCGACGCGGCATCCGTCGCCTCCAAGGCCGCGTACACGATGTGCTCGTCCACCGCGGTCTCGGTTCCCCACTCGGGCACCGGCCGGCCCTCGTCCAGGAGGCCGACGATGCGGGTGCTCAAAGCGGCCCCGGAGCCGGCTTCCTGCGCGGCGGCGCGGGAGGCGGTGGTGATGTAGTCGAGGTTGAGCGCACCGATCCCGACCACATCCAGAGCGAAATCGGAGGCGGGCTTTTCCGGCCGATCCGCGCTCAGATCAATGGTCATATCGGCCACCACCGCGCACAAAACCTTCCCTCACGAGCATTCTCTCCAACTCCCAGAAAGTGGCGTCCATGCGACCGGGTGCGAAGTCGAGGCGAATCAGTCCGGCAATGTTCGACGGCGCTTCACAGCCTTCCTCGGCCAGGATCGCCACGCGTCCGAAGCCGTAGTATCCCTGGAAGATGCCGACTTGGTGAACGATGTCCTCGCTGGCCCTACGGCCTCCGCCCGCCATCAGCCGCGAGGCCGACAGCACGCACACGGCGAATCCGCACCGCCCGAGCCGCTGACGCATCAACCGGGCGTACTCGTCTCCGCCCGACGCGTCTCGCGCCAAAGCGTGCACGGGCAGGTGGCAGTCCTCTTGCAGGAACCGACGCAGCGACCCCAGATCGGCGCCGTCGTCGTGCGCGACCAGTACACCCGGGGGCCGGGTGCCCGGGCCGGTCAGCTTCTCGGTGGATTGCAGAAAGCCTTGGTCCAGACGCGGAGAACCCACCTCCGGCGCATGCTGATGGTGCAGGCGGTGTCGGGCGAGGGTCAGCCCGATGTAGGACCCCAATTCCACCTGTATGCGTCGTGACAGCAATGCGGTGAGCACTGCGGCGGCAAACACGTCCCCGGCGCCGGTCGCGTCCTCGATCGCCGTCTCATGACCGGGCCGCTGTAGCTGGAAACGCTGCGCCAGCACCCCGGCCGCCGAGGAACGGAAGACCTCGACCAGGTCGTAACGTTTGGTGACGAATACGGTGCAGTCCGCACCGCACAGGTCCAGAACTCGGCCGGCCAGAATATCGTCGGATTCCCCCGGTTCGTAATCTCCCAGTGCTTTGAGTTCCCGGTGGTTCATGAACAGGAGATCGCTCAGAGCCAGGATTCCGTCGATGCTGTCGGTGCGATGTTCCGCCCAGTCGTAACCCGGGTCGAAACTGATCCGCAGGTGGGGATTGAGCCGTCGTGCCGCGGTGAGTACCTCCAGCATGAGCGGAGGCGTCACTCTGTCCAGGAACGAGGTGACGTGCACGACCTGGGCGCGCGCCAGATAGGCCGCAATGGCCTCCCCGTTGTCGCGCAGATGCTCGGCCATGGTGAAGTTCGCTCCGGGATGAGTCAGCATGACCCGCTCGACATCATCGAGGAAGGAGAGGCACATGCCGCTCAACCGGTCACTTCGACGTGCCACCCACCGCCGGTCTATCCCCAGAAGATCCATCTGCCGGATGAAGGACAACCCGGGCGTCTCGATCCGCCCAGCGACTCCTACATAGCCGAGGCGGATATCCACACGCATCTGTGCGAGTGCGAAAATGGTGATCCACGCGGAACCGCCCAACGAGGCGTCCAATGAGGATGCGCCCAGCCGCTCGATGGCCTTCGTGATGACGGCCTCATCGACGGGTCCCTCGATGTTCCACTCGAACCGGGCTGTCGATTCGGAGATCTGCTCGGCCATCTTCTGCGACAGCCGCGAGGCACTGGCGATCAGGTCCACGTTCAACGCCCCGAATCCCACAATTTCCGGACTGCGCTCCGGGCACACGCCGTTGTCGTCCGGCCCCACGGCCGCCCCCTCACCAGTGCACCAGCCAACGGGTCCGTTCCAGGTGCGCTATACCCGGACGGCGAGGCGAACTACCCTCGGCGCCGCGCGGGCTGGAGGGGCGTGCTGCAGGGTCCGCGCCCGGGCTCGGGCTTCGGGCTTCGAGCTTCGGGATTTCGGGGTTCGAGTTTCAGAGGCCGGTCGGTTCGCTCTTTCGGGGGTACGTGGGCGGGGTCCGGCCCGAAGCTCGGGCCCCGGGACGCGGGCGTCGGGATGCGAGCTTCGGGATTCGAGCGCCTTCTTTAACTGGCGGGTGAGATTGGGGGTTAGGGGAAACCTCCCCTACCTCCCTGACCCCGTAACGGCGAGCAAGTATGACTAATCGTGACAGCTTGCGGCGGAGCGTCACGAGTGCTTACGGTTCGAGAACTAAACGACCCCGACACGGTGTGTCACCACCAGGCCGGGGTCTGACCGCAAGATCGATCCCGCGAAAGGCGATCCCGTGGCTACACAGCACACTAGCTCCGCCCTGCCCGCCCCCGCACGCTCCGCCCCGTACCCGATGGCCAAGCCCGGCTACGGCAAACGTTCCGCACCCGGCCAACCTGAGCGCACGCCGCGCGACTTCAGCCTTCTCCCTGTGCGCGAGCGGTACGTCGCCGCGTACGTCGACCACCTCCCCGAGGGCGCGGCGATGAGCGTGAAGGAGCTGGCCAAGCAGCTCCCGCTCTACGGGCAGCAAGCCATCAGCAGCGCCCTGACGGCTCTGTCGGTGGCCGGGCACCTGCGGCGCGTACGGTGTGCGGTCGGCGCGGGTGACGAGATGCGGTGGGTCTTCCGCACCTTCTGGTCCCGCACCGCCCACGACAACGAGTGGTGGACCGCCTACCTCACCACCGAGAAGGCCACCCACGCCGTGAGCCCCGCACCGGATGCCCCGGCCCCCGACACGCCTCCGCCGCCGCCCTGGGTCCCGGACGAGGAACCACCGCCCGCGCCGGAGGGCGCTGGTGCGGAAGGGGCCCCCGAGGGCAACGTCGTACCGCGTCAACGCACTCAGGCTGAGGCACAGGCACAGGCACAGGCGCAGGCGCCGGACGCGGAGCCAGCCGCCCCGGACGCGGCTCCCGCTCAGGCCCCGGCGACCCCTCACTCCTCCGAAGCCGCCCCTTCCCCTGCGTACCTCGCCCTGGCCCGCCTCGGCCACGAGGACCGGCGCCTGCCCCTCTCCGCCGGCGACTGCGCAGCACTGGAGCCCCTGGCGGCGGAGTGGCTCGCCCGGGGTGTCAGCGTGGACTACCTGATCAGCGCCCTCACCGCAGGACTCCCCGCCCAGGTCGACAGCCCCCTCGGCTTCATCCGCAAACGCCTCACCGACAAGATCCCGCCCCGAATCCCCACCGCAGACAGCACCTCACCCGGCACCCCCGGCCCTGCACCAGCCCGCCGCATCCTCATCGAATGCACCGACTGCGGCCGCCCCGGCCAACCAGAAGCCCTCCCCGACGGCCTCTGCCGCCCCTGCCGCACCACCCACCAACCCAACACCGACAACACCGACCAAGCCCCCGTCGACCCCACCGAGGCCACCGACATCGAGGCCCGCATGGCCAACCTCCGCGACCTGCTCAGAACCGTCTGAGGCCGACGGGCGGCGGATTCCCCCCTTGCCAACTCGGAGAATTGGGAGCCCCTTTGTGGTCGGCGAGGGCAGAATTGCTTCCGACATACACAGCACCGAGCACAGCCTGCTCGCACCTCGGGGGAGATGTGTCCGTTTCTCAAGAAGTGAGTAAAGGCGAGCCTCCGCCCGCGTAAACCCGCAGGTCACGAACTGTGGTCCCCGCCCACGCGGGGGACGGGGGACCATGGTGGTGCAACCGGCCGCCGAGAGACAGAGGTAGGGCAACGATGGTCGCGTTCCACGCACCCGCACTCGACGGACTCGCCCGCAACCCGGCGCTCCCGACACCGCTGCTGCTGCGCCTGCTCGCGTTCGACGGAGGCGGTGACGGCCCGCCCCGGTACGCCATGCACCGGCCTGGACTCCCCGAGTCGGCCGTCGCGGTGATCCTGGCTCACCCGAACATCTGGGTCCGGATCGACTACGCGAAGAGCAAGTTGGCCGAGCCCGGGCAGCGGGCCCGGCTCGTGGACGACCCGTCCCCCAAGGTGCGGGCCACTCTCGCGTACGGACCCGAATGGGGCGACCCGCGTGCGACGGTCGTGCCGCTGCCGGACGACGTGTGCGCCCGCCTGCTCGACGACCATGACCCTTCCGTACGGGCGGCCCTGCTGGAATCACCCCATCTCGCGCCGTCGTTCGTGGCATCTTTGGCCACGCACCGCGATCCGGCAGCGCGCCTAAGCGCGGCCCGCGTGTGGGAGAAGCTGTCGCCGGAGGAGCAGTCGGCGCTGCTGGCCGACCCCGACCCCGAGGTACGGCGGGCCGCCGCACTGGGGGAGTGCCGCCGGGACGCGCACCTCACCGCCAACTTCTCCGCGACCCTAAATCCGCCGCCGAGGCGCTACGCCACGGGCTTCTCCACCGTGCCGACGCCGAACGGTGCCTCGCCGAGCGGACGTACCTGGCCGCCCTCGCCGAGAACCCGTCGCTGCCCGCCGACCTCGTGGAGCGGCTCGCCGTCGACCCCGACGAGGACGTACGGCTCGCGGTCTCCGTCAGGCCCGAGCTGGACGAGACGCGGCGCATGGCGATCGACTTCACGGTGGGGTACCTCGACAGGGGCGAGGGCGTGCAGTGGGTACGGGACGGGCTCGCCGACCCCGACGTACTGCGACGGGCCGCGACCTCCGCCCACCCGCTGCTCCGCCGCACCGCCGCCCGGAGCCCCCACCTACCGCCCGACCTGCTGCTCCTGCTCGCACGCGTCGAGGACCCGGTGGTGGAGGACTGCCTGGGCATCCACCACCCCGACACCCCGGAGGAGGTCCTGATGCGGGTGTACGCACGGCTCGGCTCCACCTTCTCCGCCTGGATGGCGGAGACGCACCCCCGCTTCCCCCGCGAGGGCCTCGCCGCGCGTTACGCGGACCACCCGGACGGCCACTACCGACGGCTGGCCGTCCGGGACCCGGCCGCCACCCCCACGCTGATCGAACGGCTCAGCCATGACCCCACGGTCTGGACACGCCAGGAGGCGGCCGGCGACCCGCGTCTCCCGCTCCACCGGCTCCGCGAGGCACTCCATGTCCCCGAACTCGCCTCCAGCGCGGCGGCCAACCCGGCGCTCCCCGAGGACGAGATGGCCGCTGTACTGGACCGGGCAGGCGTTCCCGCGTGACCACCCGTCAGCGGAACCTCCCCGGTCTCCACCGCGTCACCGTAGGCGCGCTGTCACGACATGGACCTTCATTCCGCACGGCACGAGCCCGTCCGGCATCTCCAGAGCGAGTGCCAGCGCCTCCGCCCGGGCGAGGAACGTCTCACGCAGTGATGTGACGGTACGCGGGTCGAGCGGGCCCACGTCGTAGACGCCGGACAGGGCGGCCCACACCTGCTCCGGGCGGCCGCTCAGGTCGATGGCCACCGTCTCCCAGTCGACCGGCGTGAACCCCGCAGGGCCGAGGAGGCTGTCGAGACCCTCTCGGCTCCGTGTTCGCCTGTCACCCAGCGCGGGCACCCGCTGCGCGGCAGGCGCGTCCTTGATCGCCGCCCTCAGCAGCCCGAGGAACAGCTCGTACGCCTCGCCGCCCACCGCCCCGCCCCCGATCACGCAGGCCAGCGTGGCCCCGGGAGCCAGCACGCGGGCCACCTCCGCGATGACCTGTTCGACGTCCCCCATCAGCATCAGCGCCATGTGGGACACGCAGGCATCGAAGCTGTCGTCGGCGAAGGGAAGGTCCTGGGCCCGCCCCTCCAGCACGGTCGCGCCGCCCAACCCCGGTCGGCGTCGCGCGAGCGCCAGGGCTTCGGGTGACAGGTCCACGCCCGCGAGCCGACGGCCCTCGGTCCGGGCCAGCAACTCCAGCAACAGGCCGTCACCGCAGCCGAGATCCAGCACCCGCCCGCTTTCGGCGACCCGGTCGCACAGGATCTCGTAGCTGGACCGTCCGTCCGCCGCCCGGGCGTCGCCGAAGGCATCCGCTGTCACGGCCGGGGACGCGGCGTGGAAGGCCCGCAGGAAGGACTCTTGCGTCGAGGTCGTCATGAGCGCGAACCTACGCGGCCCCGCCCCGTCCCCGCCTCCCGCCCCCGCTTCGCCCGGCGCAGATCCCGCCTTCGGGCTCGGAGACGCCGAGACGCTCCGTACCATGCGCACGTGATCTCTTGGATAGCCGCCGACAGCCGTCGACTCTTTCTCATCGTCTGCGCCATTGCGGCCCTTGGCCTGTTCAGCGCCCAGACCGTGCGGCCGAGCTGCTTCTACGCGGTGGCCTCGTTCGGGGGCGAGGCGCAACAGAAGGAGGCCGCCGAGCGCGGTTACCAGGAAGCCATCGCCGCCGGCCACTGCGCGCCGCCCCACGCCCGCTGGCAGTTCTGGCGCGGCTGACAGGGGAGGGCGACAAGCCCTCTCCCCGGCCCGCGTGACCACTACGCTGGCCGCGTGACCAGCCACGACAACGCCAGCCCCAGCGTCAGCGCCGGTGCCAGCCCCCGTAACGACGCCGACGCCCCCGCCACCGCCTCCGCCGTCAGCACCGACGCCATGCTCGAAGACCTCCGTACGCTCGTCGAGATCGAGTCCCCGTCCCGCGATCTCGACGCCCTGGCCGCGTCCGCCGAAGCCGTCGCCACCGTCATCGAGAACCGCCTCGGCGGGCAGGCCGTGCTCAACGTGAACGCGGGCGGCACCCACGTCCACTGGGTCGCCGGTGGTGAGCCCCGTGTCCTGGTCCTCGGCCACCACGACACGGTGTTCCCGCTCGGCACCCTCGCGCGTCGGCCGTTCGCCGTCGCGGACGGGCGCGCGACCGGGCCCGGTGTCTTCGACATGCTCGGCGGTCTCGTGCAGGCCGTTCACGGGCTGGCGACGCTCGACGAGCGGGACCGGTCCGGCGTGGAGATCCTCGTGACCGCCGACGAGGAGGTCGGCTCCTTCTCCTCCCGGGCTTTCATCGAGGAGCGGGCCCGCGCCTGCGGTGCCGTACTCGTCTTCGAGGGGGCCGCCGACGGGGGAGCCCTGAAGACCGCGCGCAAGGGGTGCGGCGCGTTCCAGGTCTCCATCGCGGGCCGGGCCTCGCACGCCGGGCTGGAGCCGGAAGCCGGGGTCAACGCCCTCGTCGAGGCCGCGCACCAGGTGCTGGACATCGCCGCCCTCAGCCGGCCCGAGCTCGGGACGACGGTCACCCCGACTGTCGCGTCCGCCGGGACCTTGGAGAACGTCGTACCCGCCGAGGCGACCGTGGTCGTGGACGTCCGGGTCGAGTCGGACGAGGAGAAGGAGCGCGTGGAAGCCGCCTTCGCCGCCCTGACCTCCCATGTGGAGGGGGCGCGGATCACCGTCGAGGGGTCCATCGCGCGACCGCCCATGCCCGAGTCCGCTGCGGCCGAACTACTCTCCCTCGCCCAGCAGTTGATGCCCGGCATCGAGGCCACGGCCGTCGGTGGCGGCAGCGACGGCAACCTCACCGCCGCCGTGGGCGTGCCGACGCTCGACGGTCTGGGAGCGGTCGGCGGCGGCGCCCACGCGGACCACGAGTACGTCGTCATCGACGCCATGGCCGAGCGCGCCCACCTGGCGGCCGGGCTGGTGAAGGCCATCCAGCACGCGCCCCGGGCGTAGCAGCCACACCTGCGCCTACCCGCCCAGCGTGTCGGCGGAAATTCGCTACCGTACCGGCCGCGCAGGGCGGAGACTCGCCCCATGGCTGACATGGAGGCGTTCCGCGAGGCGGTCACCGCATGGGCGGCGGGCGGGCCCGGCGAGGCCGCCCGTGACCTGGCCGAACAGCTCCCCGTACG
The DNA here is from genome assembly GCF_033109485.1 of Streptomyces cyaneofuscatus. Taxonomy (NCBI): domain Bacteria; kingdom Bacillati; phylum Actinomycetota; class Actinomycetes; order Kitasatosporales; family Streptomycetaceae; genus Streptomyces; species Streptomyces cyaneofuscatus. Next base: position 4,722,332 of record NZ_CP137002.1, read on the forward strand.
GACCGCCGTCCTCCTCGAAGGCCCGAGCGACGCCGCCGCCGTCAACGCGCTGGCCGAGAGCCGTGGCCGGGACCTCGCCGCCGAGGGGGTCTGCGTCCTCCCCATGGGCGGCGCGATGAGCGTCGCCCGCTTCGCCGGTCTCCTCGGGCCCTCCGGGCTGGGTGTACGCCTCACGGGGCTGTGCGACGAGCGGGAGCGCGGCTTCTACGAGCGGGGGTGGGAGCGGGCCGGGGCGGGGGCGGAGCAGGAGTTCTTCGTCTGCGCGGCCGATCTGGAAGAGGAGCTGATCCGCGCCCTCGGCGTGCCGCGCGTGGAGCAGCTCGTCCAGGCGGAGGGCGACCTGCGCGCGCTCCGGATCTTCCTGCGGCAGCCCGCCCAGCAAGGCCGTTCCCCGCAACAGCAGTTGAGGCGGTTCCTCGGTACGAAGAAGGGGCGCAAGATTCACTACGGCCGCGTCCTCGTCGAAGCCCTCGACGCCGACCAGGTCCCCGCCCCGCTCGACGACCTGTTCGCCGCCCTCTGACGCGAGACGGCCAGGTCGCGGGGTCTGTCGGCCGGGCACAACTTACGGCACTCTGGTGTCCGATCAACTCGCGTAGATTCCACGGCACTTCGCACACCTCGCACCCCACTGCACGGTTGTCGACCCGGAGGATTCCCCGCCCATGCGACGCTCTCCCCGAACACACGCCCGTACGCGTACGAGCCTCCTCGCCCTGCTGGCACTCCTCGGCGGACTGCTCACCGTCACCGCCGCCGCGTCCCCCGCAGCCGCCGCGCCCAACTTCAAGGCGCCGTATGCCTGCGGCCAGCAGTGGACCTACAGCCACCACTCCGCCGAGGTCAGACGGGCGCTCGACTTCGTCCGTACCGACGGCGGCGCCACCGCCGGCTCCCCGGTCCTCGCCTCCGCCCCCGGCACGGCCTACCGCCACTCCCAGCCCAGCGGCGCGGGCAACTACATCTCCATCGACCACGGCGGCGGCTGGCAGACCTACTACTTCCATCTCAACGCCTTCTCCGTCGCCAACGGGGCGCGCGTCGGCCAGGGCCAGCAGATCGGCACCACCGGGTCCACCGGCAACAGCTCCGGCGCCCACATCCACTACGAGCAGCTCCTCAACGGAGTCGGCCAGAACATCGTCATCAACGGCCAGTCTCTGAGCCCCTACCCGGGCTCGTACTATGCCAAGTACCTGACCAGCGACAACGGTTGCGGGGGCGGTGGAGGCGGCAAGTACTGGGTCGACACCTTCGCCAACGCCACCGGCTACGCGGCCCCCAACACGGCCGATGCGCAGGGCATCCTCAACGCCGGTACGAACTACGTCTATTGCAAGGTGTGGGGTGCCCGCGTCGGTACGGCGACGCAGTTCAACCACTGGTGGCTGCGCACCGACCTGGACAGCGTCTACGCGGGCAAGAACGGCCGCAACGCCTACGTCTCCGCGTACTACCTCTCCCGCTGGGGCAACGACGAGGCCCGCGACAACAACGGCACCGTGATCCCCAACTGCTGATCGCACCACCACCCCCATGACCCCGTGCACGGGAGGGCCGCGGCGGCTTCCTTCCCGTGCACGGCCTGCGGGGCTCCTCGGGCGCATCTGCGAGCCCTCAGAACCGCAGCGCCCCGATCAGCCGCCGGGCCGCGCGGGCGTCGAGAGCGCCCAACTCCGCCACATCTGAGCCAACTGCAGCGTGTGAGTTGGTCGTTCGTGAAGGCGAGGTAAGTGGATGGGCCGTAGGGGTCCTCGGCGACCCGATCGACGAGGCGTTTCAGGGTCCGGCGATCATCGGGCGGGAGGTAGTCGCGGAGCCGGGCCGTCCGCTCGGTGAACTCAGCACGGCGCTTCATGATGGCCGGAGTGTAGATCGCCGCGCACGATGGGGTCATCGGATTTTTCGAGCGAGCGTGGGGATGGGTGCAGGAAGTCGGACGTGCCGACGCCCCGACGGTGGTGTTCGCCAGGCGCATGGATGGCACTTTCCGTGCGGACATCGAGGCCAGGCCAGATCACCAAGGAGTGGCCGGACACAGCTGCAAGACGCGCGTGCACCAAGTCCGGCCAGGCTCGCCGCCGCATACTCAAGCCGGGTGGCCCTCTTGCCGAGATGACTCCGGCCCTGGCAGTGGAGAAATCCCTCCCTGTAGACCCGCACGGCGATCATGAACCATTACCTGTGTCTGAGCTATCGCTCAAGCCTCACTTCGCCGCGACGCTGACCTGGAGTGCAGAGAAGTACGATTTCTGCATCGTTGCAGGTCAATAGCCCAAAGGTTCGAATCGAAGGTCATTTCTTGCGTTCACGGAGCACCCGCCTGGTCCCCGGCGTCCGCTACACGCCTGGCCTGATGTAGGCGTTTGACCGGGAGCGCAGCCCTCCGTAGATGCCGGCAAGCCGCGTGTGTGCAAAAATCGCACACATGGAAGCAGTGCAGGGCTGGGATGAAGTGGGCGAGCGGATCGCTGAGGCGCGCCTGGCTGCGGATATGAGTCAGGGCAGCCTGGCTTCCGCGGTAGGTCTCGATCGGACGGCCATGGTGCGCATCGAAGCCGGGGACCGCCGTGTTTCCGCTCTGGAACTTTCGCGTCTGGCCCAAGCGCTGGGCGTCCCCCTAGCGCACTTCCTCTCTCGCCCCCCGGCCCCTCTCGTATCCCGCCGAGCCGCGCTGGAGGACGTGTCGGACGAGGCAACTCGTGCGAGCTACCGGCTCGATGCCTGGCTCGAGCAGCACGCTCGCAATGCTCATTGGCTCATCGCGGAGGGTTTTCTCATGCCTCCGCAGTTGGGCCCTTGTGTGCAGCGGGCAGAAGGCCCGGTCGACCCGGTCGCGCTGGCAGCGGCAGCCCGTAGCGTCCTGGACAGACCCTCGGGCCCGCTCGGGCCGATGGCGGACGTCGTGGAGCAGTTGGGTCTCTTCCTGACAGTCGTGGACGAGTCGGCCGAGGGAGCTTCACTTCTGCAGGATGGGTATGGCGTAGCTGTCATTAGTGGACAAGCACAGCCCGGAAGGCGGCGGTGGACGGCTGCTCACGAGCTTGGCCATCACCTTCTGCAGGACGAATATCACAGCGATGCTGGGGTGGCGGCCGGCCGCGATGAGCGTGAGCAACAGATTGACCGGTTTGTCGAGTGGTTCATGCTTCCCGCCCAGGATGTGCAGAGGGTTTGGCAGGACGTTACGGAGGCCACAAAAGTTAGGCCAGCCCTGCTTGCCATGGCGGCCGGCTACAGGGTGTCCTGGAGTGCAGTCGTCAATCGGGTGCGCAACCTGGAGCTGATCGACAGCGGGGAAGCCAGGCGTCAGAAGGCGAACTCGCCCACGCGTGGAGATTTCCTAGCCGTACTCGGCGAACAGCCGATCCCTGATCTTGAACCAGGCGCCACTGGCAAAATGTGGCGCAAGGCAGTGCTGAGCGCCTGGGAAACAGGTGCCATCACAGCTCCACGCGCCGTCGAGCTTCTCTATGGTGCACTCACGGTGGATGAACTGCCCACACGCGCTCTGGAGGAGCCGCTGCCGTGAGCGCCGCCTATACCGCCGCAAGCCTGCCCGCCACCTTACTTGCCTGGGATGCATCTCCTCTCTTTCACGCAATCAAAGCCGGAAAAATCGATGTCCTCGGCGATATCGCCCAGACCTGGCAAGGCGTGAGGCGGCGGAACGTAACCACCCAGACCGTGGTGGACGAACTCGGTACGTACGGGCTGAGTCTGGCGAGTGCTGATTGGCTGGAGATCGTGCATGTCGACCACCTGAATGAGCTCACGGCACTCGTGAAGTGGATGGATCTGGTTTCGGGCAGCAAGTCGAACCAAGGCGAAGCTACTGTCCTTGCGTGGGCCGAGGTCAACGGTGCCATTGCTGTGATCGATGACGGAGACGCTCGGAGGATCGCCGGCAGAAACTCCCTTCCTGTCTGGGGATCCCTACGCGTCATAGCGACTGCAGTCAGCGAGGGGCACGCAACGGAATACGTAGCGGGTGCCCTGGTTGACGCATTGATCGATACTGGTGCCCGATATCCTTGCGCTCGCGGCCAATTCATGAGCTGGGCCAGGAAGAATGGTTTGTTGTAGCGGCCATGCGCAGCGTTTGCCTGCCGTCGTGTGTCTGGAGGACTTGTGCGACGTGGCGAAGTCTGGTGGGTCCAGTTCGACGTGCGGAGGCTGGTCGTGCTGCTGTCGGGAGACGAGACGTCCGGGTTCCGGGTGATGCAGGTCGTCGCTCCGGCGGGCGTCGATCTCAGGGGTCTGGGCGTCGAAGTGACGGTCGGTGCCGGTGAAGGGCTGCCGTTCGAAGGCGTGCTGCGGGTCGCGTTGCCGCGTCCGGGCTTCACCCCGTGTACGTGGCTGACCACGGTGTCCCGGGACGACCTGATCGAGCGGGCGGCCGTTCTGTCCTCCGTGAAGCTCAGCGAGATCGACGTCGCCCTCCGGCTTGCTGAACAAGCGCAGGAGCGGACCCCGGCCACGACCGCGAAGCTCAGCGAGATGAGGGATGTCCTCCGTCTCGGTGAAGTCGGGTAGACGGAGAAGGTGCCGACGCCCGCGACGGCGTGGGCGATCTCGGACGAAATCATCGACGAATCGATCAGTGCCGTTCGAAGGCACCTCGGCCGGTCTGCCAGGGCCGGAGGTGGACCGATTTCCACCCTGCATCATTCACCCGGCCGGGGCTTACGGTGCCTGCCGCGCCCCGCCCGCAAGGCATGAGGCCGCGGGGCCGTCACCGTCGGCGGTTTCTCCTCGCGTGGGTGCAGCAGGCGTCGGGTCTCGGCCAGGTTGGCCGCTGTCCCGTGCGGCTCCCAGGTGTAGCCGTTCCAGCGTTGGATGGCGCGGGGTGCGTCCGGGTTGAGGTGTGAGGCCTTCGGGCCGTCGCCGGGCACGAGTGGCACGGCTCGGAGCCGGCCGATCTTCGCGTCGCGGCGCTTCGCCCAGTCCGACAGAGATTCGTCGTCCATCGTGCTGCTTTCCTCGTTCCGGCGGCTCCTGGCCCAGCAGCGTAGTGTCCCGCTGTCGACAGCGACCTTGCCTCAGAGGAAGAGCCTCCGAACGTGTGCCGCAGGAACCCGCCCGGAAACCCGCCCCTGGACCCGTCCGGTGCCCTCATCCGCTCCGTCGCCCTGCGCATGTCCCGACGGCTGGCTGACCGACCGCAGCTGGTCGGTGCTTTGTCGTCGGTCGTTGACATGGTGGAGAACGATGAGACCGAGTTGGCCATGGACGACATCGGGTTGCTGATCCAGTTCTTCCAGTTCCCCGTCCTGCGGTCGGAGTACCAGGATCTCGTCCGCGCCGCGCAGCAGCTCGACTCCCTCGACTCGCTCACCGACACAGGGGTGGAGCGGTTGGTCGTCGACGGGTAGGCGAGCGATGAGAGAGGGCAACTCCGGTTCGGATTACCTCACTCGAAGAACTTCAGGCTCCACCCCGTGTCCGTGTTCGGGCCCGGCACGTTGGCCCGCGAATACATCGTGTTGCCCCACCACGCGAACGTGCCGGTGTACCAGTGGCGGTTCGCCCACTCGTACGGGGTGCCCTTCGGCACCGCGTGGAACATCGACGGGAACCTCGGGCCCGCCGGCGGGCTCGTGTTGATGTCTCCGTGCAGCAGTACGAAGGTGTGGTGGCCGGGGCCGTTCACGTACAGCGTCGGGTCCCAACCCGCCATCATCGTCGCCCGGTTGGAGCCGAACAGGCAGCCGTTCGACTTGTACCAGTCCCATACGTTGGTGGGATCGCCGCCCGACCTCAGGCGCAGGTCCGCCAGGCAGTACTGCTCGCTCCAGCTGCCGTTGGCGGAGTACACGATGTGCAGCTGGCCGTTCGGGTCCTTGATGGCTTCCGGGCTCTCGTTGATGAACGGGTTGCCCACCACCCGCTCCCAGCTCTCGCGCGGCTGGGAGATGATGTGGCGCGCGCCTGTGGGCTGCGTCGGGCTGCTCATGCGGGCGATGTAGAGGTTCTGCTCCACGTTCGTGTCGCCCGCCCAGCCCGACCAGACAAACCAACGCTGGCCGTTGAAGGTGAACAGCGTTCCGTCGATCGCCCATTTGTCGTCCGGCAGGGCGAGTTGCGTCTCGGTGCCGTAGCCGCTGTCGGAGGTGGCGGAGCTGATCACGAACATCCGGTGTGCCGCGCCGACGCCGGCCGTGAAGTAGATGTAGTACCGGCCGCCGTCCATCACGATCTCCGGCGCCCAGACCTCGCCCCGGCCACGGGTGTCCGACCAGACCTGGCGGGCGGGGGCCGTGGCGAGGCCGTCCGTCGATGAGGCCTGGCGTACGGCGATGCCTCCGCCGGTCGACTGGACGGCGACGTACGTGCTGCCCACCCGCAGCACGCTGGGGTCGGCCGCCCGCAGGCTCGTCTGGCCCGCCGGTGCCGCCTCCGGAGCGGGAGGCGCGCCTCGCGCGGTGTCGGGGGAGGACAGGAACAGCGTGGCGGTGAGGGCGCCGGCCAGTGCCAGGGCACCGAGGCCGGACGAGCGGCGGAACAGTCTCATGGGCGGCTCGCTCCCGGGTGTGCCTCCGGTGGGTGATGCCCGGGTCGGGTGAGCGGGGAGGCTGTGGGGGTGGGTGACCCTGCCCGGTGCGCCCGTCCCGGTGGGGATTTATATCGATGGAAGAGCGCTCTCGCAGCATTCCGTCGTGGTGCGGGAGTGTCAACGGGCCGCGCAGGAGGGAGTTGTGCGCCGCTGCCTCAGTGCGGCCAGATGGGCGGGTCCGTGAGGAAGTGGCCGCCCACGCCCGCGTGCGCCGGGTTCGCCGGGTCCAGTTCGCCCTGCTCGGCCACCAGCTTCGCCGCGTACGGCTCCGAGTCGTCCTGCGGGTCGTAACCGAGCGCGCGTGCCGTCGTCAGGTCCCACCACAGGCGGGTGTTGGCGGAGGAGCCGTAGACCACCGTGTGGCCGACCGCCTCGGCGGTCAGGGCCGCGTGGAAGAGGCGTGCCCCGTCGGCCGGGCTCATCCACACCGACAGCATCCGTACGGAGGTCGGCTCGGGGAAGCAGGAGCCGATGCGGACCGAGACCGTTTCGAGGCCGTGCTTGTCCCAGTAGAGCTGCGCCAGGTCCTCGCCGAAGGACTTCGACAGGCCGTAGAAGGTGTCCGGGCGGCGCGGGGTGTCGACCGGGATCAGCGGGTCGCCGGGGTGCGGGCGCGGGGTGTAGCCGATCGCGTGGTTCGAGGATGCGGACACGATCCGGGCGACGCCTTCCTCGCGTGCGGCCTCGTAGAGGTGGTACGTGCCCTCGATGTTCGCGCGCAGGATCCTGTCGAAGGTCGATTCCAGGGAGATGCCCGCCAGGTGGATCACCGCGTCCACCCCGCGCACCGCCTCGCGCAGGGCCTTTCGGTCTGCCAAGTCGGCCGTGATCGCGTCCGGTTCGCCCTCGATCGGTACGAGATCGAGGAAGCGGAGCTCGTAACCGTACGCGGGCAGCAGGCCCCGCATCAGGGTGCCCACGCCGCCGGCGGCTCCGGTCAGCAGGATGGTGCGGGGAGCGGGCAACAGGGGATCTCCTCGGTGAGGCTCCGGCCGTCTCTGCTTCGTCGACATGCGTCATTGACATGGATGGAGTTCACATCCATGGACAAGATGGAGAGCCTCTGTGTCCGCGTCAACTCTCGCGGTGGGCGACCGCTGTGGTCGGCTCGTGGGGGCATCCGGCCCGCAGTCATGGGCCGGACCACACACGCTGAAGGGCCCCACCGCAGCGCGCGGTGGGGCCCCTCCGGTGTCACGTCCGTACGTCTCAGGCGTCGGCGCCCGTCTTGCGGCGGCGTACCAGGAACATCGCGCCGGCGCCGAGCGCCACGGCCGCGCCGCTCGCGAGGGCGAGCTGCGTGGTGGCGTCGGACGAGCCGGTCGCGGCGAGGGTGCTGCTGCTCGTGGTGGTCGCCGGGACGCTCGTGCCCGAGCCCTGCGGGGTGACGCCGTTGCCCGCGGCCGGGGCGGTGGTGCTGGTGCTGGGCTTGGGGGTCGGCTTGGCGACGGGCTTGCCGGGCGCCGCCTTGATGTCGAACGTGTCGACGGCGGGGTCAGGTGTCAGGCCGCAGGTGCCGTCCTCGTTCAGGTAGTCACCCGCGACGAAGGTGAGGCCCTGCCCGGCCGGCGTCTTGGCGTCGACGTCCAGGCGCAGCCTGACGTCCGCCTTCTCGCCGGGCTTCAGCGCGCCGACGGCGTCGTCGATGTAGTGGTCGTCGTCGACGGCTTGCCACTTCGGGGACGCGGCCGTCGACCACGTCAGCTTCAGGTACTTGGCGATGTCCTTGGCGCCGCTCTTGTCGGTCGCGTGGACGCCCGCGTACGTGATGACCTGGTCCAGGTGCTTGTCGGTGCCGTTGGTCACCCGGACCGAGAAGGTGGTGGCGGTACCGGCGGTGACCGAGGACGGGAGCCCCTTCACGACCGTGGTCAGGCCGGGCTCGTCGACGCAACCGTCGCCGCCCGGGTTCTCCTCTTCCTCCTGCTTGGCGCGCTCCAGGGCCGCGTCGGCGGCTGTCTTGGCGGTGAGCGCCTCTTCCAGGGCGGTCTTCACGGTCTGGTAGGTACGGGCGGCCTCGACCCGTGCGTCATCGGCGAGTTCGCCCGCGGTCCTGGCGTCGGCGTCCGCGGTGGTCTTCGCCGTCGCCGCCGCCGTGGCGGCCGTCTCGGCCTTGGTGACGGTCTCCTGCGCGGCGGCCCGCTGCTCCGCAGTGGCATCTGCGGGCAGGGTCGCGAGCGCGGTCTTGGCGTCCGTGACCGCCTTGTCGGCGGTGGCCTTCGCCGTCGCGGCGTCGTCCGCGGTCTTCTGGGCGGCCTTGGCGGCCACCGTGAGAGGCGCGTCGTCGGAGAGTGCGACCTGCAGCACCTGGTACGCGGTCTCCTTGGCCGCGAGGGCGGCGTCGTACGCCTTCTGCGCCTCGGCCGCCGCCTTCTCCAGCTCCTTGACGGTCGGCTTGGCCGGCTTCTGTGCGGCGCTCTTGCTGTCGGGCTTGGTGTCGGCGAACGCGGGGGTGACGGAGAGCATGACGGCAGGCGTCGTCACGGCGACGGCGACGGCCGTGGCGAGAATGCGGCGAATCTTCACTTGAACCCTTTGTGGTCCGGCGACGCGGAATGGGGAGCGGCCGCCCGACGGCAGGGATCACGCGGGTGGCCTCGGGTGATGGTAGGGCGGACGCACGAATGTACGAGGGGAATTTCCCGGCCGTGGAGAGCCGGAAGGCCCTCTCGCCGACGGACAGAGAGCGCGAAAAGGGGCAGTTGCTCTCCAGTGCTGTGCTTTTCCTGTGATCAACGCCATGGGCTGACTGTGCCGGTGCCCAAGGCGGCGCCCCGGCCGGTGACGTGGCCGCAACTACGCGCCCCGTGGAAGTGGTTGGCGTGCTTCCGCCCGAACTCCCTATCGCGAGCGATATCCCGAATGGCACGATCTGCTCGGCGTACCTGCCGTACGCCCACCTCCCGATCGAAAGAGTGACGTTCAGCAGATGCGAAGATCCCTCGGTGCGGTGCGCCGAACCGCCGGTGCGGCCGTGCTCTCCCTGGCCACCGCCCTCACCGGATTCGCCTTTCCCACCACCGCGCAGGCGGCCGTGAAGTGCTCGGCCGGCGTATGGAAGGCCCAGTTCTACGCCAACACCACCTTGACCGGCACCCCGAAGGCCACCGTCTGCGACACCGCCATCGCCGAGAACTACGGCACGGGCGACCCCGCGGGCGTCAAGCTGCCGCGCGACAACTTCGGCGTCCGCTGGAGCATGACCCGCGACTTCGGCTCCGGCGGCCCCTTCGACCTCACCGTCGCCGCCCAGGACGGCGTCCGCGTCCACCTGGACGGCTCGCGCAAGATCAATCTGTGGCGCAACGTCTCCAAGGACCAGAAGAAGACCGTCCGGGTCACCGTCCCGCGCGGTATCCACACCCTGCGCGTGGACTTCGCCGCCTTCACCGGCCGCGCCAACATCGCCTTCTCCCACAAGCCCGTCACCGGCAAGGCCGACAAGACGGCCCCGCTGGCCCCGGCCGGACTGAAGGCCGGCTACGCGGAGGCCACCCTGAAGACCACCCTGGCCTGGTCCCGCAACCAGGAGCTGGACCTGGCCGGCTACCACGTCTACCGCCGCACCGGCAGCGGCGGCGACTGGAGCCGGCGCACCCCCAAGCCGGTCACCGGCGCCTCCTTCACCGAGGCGCCTCCGGCCACCGGTGACACGTACGAGTACGCCCTGCGGGCCCTCGACCGCTCCGGAAACCTCTCCTCGCTGACCGGCGTGAAGCGCGTCGTCAGCGCCGACCGGACTGCCCCCGCCGCCGTGACCGGCCTCACCGCCACGCGCGACGGCTCCGTCGCCCGGATCTCCTGGTCGCCGGTGAACGGGGCGACCGACTACGAGGTGCAGCGGTCCTCCGCGCCCGGAGGGCCCTTCTCCCTCCTCTCGTTCACTCCGGGCACCGTTCTGTCGGACTACGGCGCCGCCGCGGACGCGACCTACTCCTACCGGGTGCGGGCCCTGGACAGCGCGGGCAACGCCTCCGCGTACTCCGCGCCCGTCCAGCTCGTCGCGGTCGAGGGCGAGCCCGAGGCGCCGGCGAACGTCTCCGCCTACGGCTGGACCGACCGGAACACCGTCGGCTGGAAGTACCACGGGGACGCGGCCAACCGCTTCCACGTCTACGCCGCCGATTCGGCCACCGGCCCGTGGACCCGGCTGACCGGGACCCCCGTCACCGGCCTCGCCTACGAGGACTTCGCGGCGCCCGTCGGGCAGGTGCGCCACTACCAGGTCAGGGCGGTCGCGCCGCAGGGCACCGAGTCGGGCCCGTCGGCGACGGCCTCGGCCACCCGCACCGGCGACGTCACTCCGCCGCGTATGCCGTACGGCCTGGACGCGTGGAACGGCACCGACGGGGTGCACATCTCCTGGCACGCCAACACCGACGACACGGACCATTACCTCGTCCTGCGCAAGGCGATGTTCGGCGCGTGGGAGCAGATCGCCGTGGTGCACGACGTCACGTACCTGGACACCAGCACCCCGGCGGACGTGCAGTTCGGTTACACCGTCCGCGCCGTCGACGCGGCCGGCAACGTCTCCTCGATGCCCGAACCCGGCTACGGCACCGTCTACGGCAAGCGCCTCCCGGTCAACGAGAAGCCTGCCGCGCCCGCCTCGCTGACCGCGACCGCGGGGAGCGGCAATGTCACGGTGGAGTGGACCGCGAGCGCGTCGACCGATGTGGCCGGCTACTACGTCTACCGCACCGCCTCCGCGAACCCCGAGTCGGCCACCGCGATCTCCTCGTTCATCACCGGGACCACGTTCACGGACGTGGACGTGCCCGCCGGCACCACGTGGCGCTACGCGGTGCGCGCTGTCAGCAAGCGCAGCATGTGGTCCGACTTCTCGCCGATCGCCGAGGCCACCATCGCCTGCCCCGTCATGACCACTCCGGCCACGCCCCGGATCACCGGGGCCGGCAGGGACGGTGCGAGCTCCGCCCGCCTCACCTGGGCGGCGGCGGGACCGTGCGACCGGGGCGCCACCGTCTCGTACAACGTCTACCGGTCCACGTCCGAGTCGGACGTTTTCCATCCTGAGCACCGCATCGCTTCGGACGTGACGGCGCCGACCTACACGGACACCGGTCTGGCGCGGGCCACTTACTACTACCTGGTCACCGCCGTGGCCGCCGACGGCACCGAATCGGCGCCGCAGGCCGCGCCGGTCAGGATCTCGCTCCAGGCACCCTGACGCCTGACGCCCCCTTCGGTCCCTCGGGCCCCCGTGGCCCGGACGCCTCCACGCGTCCGGGCCACGGGGGCCTTCGCCGTCGCCCGGCGGCCCGCACCCCTTGTCTGATGGACCGTCAGGTACGACGATGGCGGCCGTCACCCGGAGCGGGCAACGCCCCGGGCCGGAAGGGGAAGGAGGCCGCCGTGCCGATACCGCCGTCATCGCCGTCACCGCCGTCGCTGCCGTCAGCCGACGGGCCGCTGACGTACGGGATGCAGCTCCCGGTCCAGTCGCAGAGCGCCATCTACGCCGAGCCCTGGGAGGCGGCGGCGACCCCCGCCGACCTCGTCCGCATCGCCCGGGCCGCCGACCGCGGCGGCTTCGCCTACATCGCGAGCTGCGACCACATCGCCATCCCGCGCCGGCTCGCGGAGGGGATGAGCACGGTCTGGTACGACCCCGTCGCCACGCTCGCGTTCCTCGCCGGGGTCACCGAGCGCGTGCTCCTGATGAGCCATGTCGCCGTCGTCGGGCTGCGCCACCCGCTCATCACCGCCAAGCAGTACGCCACCCTCGACCACCTCAGCGGCGGCCGGCTGATCCTCGGCGTCGGCGCCGGGCACGTACGGGAGGAGTTCGAGGCGGTCGGGGCGGACTTCGACGGGCGTGGCGGTGTCCTCGGCGAGAGCATCGACGCGCTGCGGGCCGCGCTCGGGCCCGATGAGTACCCGGAGTTCGCGGGGGAGCGGTACTCCTTCGGCGGCCTCGGCCAACTGCCGCGCCCCGCACGGGAGAAGGTGCCGATCTGGGTGGGCGGCTCCTCGCCCGCCGCCGTGCGCCGGGCGGCCGTACGCGGGGACGGCTGGCTCCCGCAGGGCGATGCCCGCGACCGGCTGCCCGCGCAGATCGCCCGGGTGCACGCCCTGCGGGAGGAGGCGGGGGTGGGGGAGCCGATCGTGATCGGCGCGATCACCGAACCGCTGTACGTGGGTGAGCCCGGGTGGTCCGTCGGGCGGCGGACGCTCACAGGGAAGCCCGAAGCGCTCGCGGAGTCGCTGCGGGAGTACGCGGCGATCGGCGTGCACCAGATCCAGGTGCGGTTCCGGAGCCGGAGCGTGGACGAACTGACCGATCAGATGGCGGCGTTCGGTGCGGACGTGGCCCCGTACCTCAACCAGTAGGGAGCGCGGAATGGGCAGGCTGGACGGGCGGGTCGTCCTCGTCACCGGGGCGGCGCGCGGGCAGGGCGAGCAGGAGGCGCGGCTCTTCGCGGCGGAGGGGGCGCGCGTCGTCATCGCCGATGTGCTGGTCGAGCAAGGGGAGGCGCTGGCGAAGGAGTTGGGGGAGGGGGCCGCCCGGTTCGTGCGGCTGGACGTGGGGAGCGAGGAGGGGTGGGCCGAGGCGGTGGCCGTGGCCCGGGACGCCTTCGGGAAGATCGACGGGCTCGTCAACAACGCGGGCATCCTGCGCTTCAACGAGCTGGTCAACACCCCGCTGGCCGAGTTCGAGCAGGTGGTGCGGGTCAATATGACGGGTGCGTTCCTCGGCATCCGGGCCGTGGCGCCGGAGATCGAGGCGGCGGGCGGCGGGACGATCGTCAACACGTCCTCGTACACCGGTCTGACGGGCATGGCGCTGGTGGGCGCGTACGCCGCGACCAAGCACGCCGTCCTCGGGCTGACCAAGGTCGCCGCCGTGGAGCTGGCGGGCAAGGGGATTCGGGTCAACGCCATCTGCCCGGGGGCGATCGATACGGCGATGAGCAATCCGGCGCTGCTCGATCCGGATGCCGATCTGAGCAGGTCCGACGCGGCGCTGGACGCGTACTACCGCAAGCTCGTGCCGATGGGGCGGATCGGCCGGCCGGAGGAGGTGGCCGCGCTGGCCCTCTTCCTGACCGCCGAGGACTCCTCGTACATCACCGGGCAGCCGTTCGTCGTCGACGGGGGGTGGCTGGCGGGGGTGAGTCTGTTCTGATCGCGTTGCCTGACGGGTCGTCAGCTATTGACGGGTCGCGGTGGCGGTGGAACAGTCGGTCGCATCACAATCTGACGGTGCGTCAGAAAAACTCGAGGACGGTGAACCTCCGTGGAATTCGGGCTCTTTGTTCAGGGGTACGTGCCCGCCGCGCGCGCCAAGGTGGACCCCGAGGCAGAGCACAAGGCACTGATCGAGGAGACCGAGTACGTCATCCAGGCGGACAAGTCCGGCTTCAAGTACGCCTGGGCCTCCGAGCACCACTTCCTGGAGGAGTACTCGCACATCTCCGCCAACGACGTGTACCTCGGCTATCTCGCGCACGCCACCGACCGCATCCACCTCGGCTCGGGCATCTTCAACCCGCTGGCCCCCGTCAACCACCCGGTGAAGGTCGCCGAGAAGGTCGCCATGCTCGACCATCTCTCCGAGGGACGCTTCGAGTTCGGCACCGGGCGGGGGGCGGGCAGCCACGAGATCCTCGGGTTCATGCCGGGCATCACCGACATGAACCACACGAAGGAGCTCTGGGAGGAGACGATCGCCGAGTTCCCCAAGATGTGGCTCCAGGACGAGTACGTGGGCTTCCAGGGCAAGCACTGGTCGCTCCCGCCGCGCAAGATCCTGCCGAAGCCTTACGGGGGTGCGCACCCGGCCATGTGGTACGCGGCCGGGTCGCCGTCCTCGTACGCCATGGCGGGGAAGAAGGGGCTCGGGGTGCTGGGCTTCAGCGTGCAGAAGGTCTCCGACATGGAGTGGGTCGTCGAGTCCTACAAGAACGCGGTCAAGGACGCGGAGCCGGTGGGGGCGTTCGTCAACGACAACGTGATGGTCACCTCGACCGCCATCTGCGCCGAGACGCATGCGGAGGCGGTGCGGATCGCGGTGGGGGGCGGGTTGAACTACCTCCAGTCGCTGCTGTTCCGCTACCACGACACGTTTCCCCGGCCGGAGGGGATTCCGGAGTGGCCGGAGCTGCTGCCGGAGTACACGGAGGAGATCGTGGAGCTGCTCATCGCGGAGGAGCTGATGATCTGCGGGGATCCCGATGAGGTGCTGAAGCAGTGCCGGCGCTGGGATCAGGCGGGGGCGGATCAGCTGAGCTTCGGGCTGCCGATCGGGATCAGTCCGCAGGACACGATGACGACGATCCGGCTGATCGGGGAACACGTGATTCCGAAGATCGATACGGATCCGGTGCATCGGACCTCGCGGTTCCGGGCCGCCGCCGACTGATTCGGGGCGCTGCCCCGGACCCCGCTCCTCAATCGTCGGAGGGGCTGAGAAGACTCGCCTGAGGAGCGGGGGTGTGGGGGCGGAGCCCCCACCCGGAGCTGGGCGGCGTCTTCCCGGACCGTCGCCCTGTGAGCCGGGGTGCGTACCGCGGCCAAGGCGTACGTACCCCGGCTGTCCCACCCGGAGAAGAAGCCCACGAGAAGGGACTCCGTCATGCTCGACCACCTCATCCGCCGCGCGACCGTCGTGGACGGCACCGGCGGTCCCGCCTACACCGCCGACGTCGGCCTCCGCGGCGGCCGGATCGCCGTCATCGCCGAGCCGGGGGCCGTCACCGAGGAGGCTGTCACCAGCGAGGACGCCGACGGGCTCGTCCTCGCCCCCGGCTTCGTCGACCCGCACACGCACTACGACGCCCAGCTCTTCTGGGACCCCTACGCCACCCCCTCCATGAACCACGGCGTCACCACCGTCGCGGGCGGCAACTGCGGGTTCACCCTCGCGCCCCTGAACCCCGACCGGCCCGAGGACGCCGACTACACCCGCCGGATGATGTCCCGGGTGGAGGGGATGGCCCTCGCCGCCCTGGAGGAAGGCGTCGACTGGACCTGGTCCACCTTCCGCGAGTACCTCGACGCCCTCGAAGGCCGCATCGCCGTCAACGCCGGGTTCATGGTCGGGCACTGCGCCCTGCGGCGGCATGTCATGGGTGCCGATGCCGTGGGCGGGCAGCCCACCCCGGCCCAGATGGACGCCATGCTCGCCCTCTTCCACGACGCCATGGACGCCGGGGCCTGGGGGCTCTCCACCACCCAGTCCTCCACCCACGCCGACGGTGACGGCGAACCCGTCGCCTCCCGGCACGCGCGACCCGAAGAGCTCCTCGCGCTCTCCCGCGCGGTCGGTGAGCACGAGGGGACCCAGCTCGAAGCCATCGTCGCCGGGTGCCTGGACCAGTTCTCCGACGAGGAGATCGACCTCTTCGTCGACATGACCGCCGCCGCCGGGCGCCCGCTCAACTGGAACGTCCTCACCATCGACGCCGCCGTCCCCGAACGCGTACCGCGCCAGTTGATACCGAGTGAGCGAGCCCGCCGCGCCGGCGGCCGGATCGTCGCGCTCACCATGCCGATCCTCACGCCCATGAACATGTCCCTCGGCACCTTCTGCGCCCTCAACCTCATCCCCGGCTGGGGCGAGATCCTCGCGCTCCCCGTCCCCGAGCGCATCGAACGCCTCCGGGACGCCGACACCCGCGCCGAGATGCTCCGCCGCGCCGACAGCAAGGAGGCCGGGGTCTTCCGCCGCCTCGCCGACTTCGGCCGGTACGTCATCGGGGACACGTACAGCGCCGCCAACGAAGGGCTCAGCGGGCGCGTCGTCAACGACATCGCGGCCGAACGCGGCCAGGACCCCTTCACTTGCCTGGTCGAGATCTGCGCCGCCGACGACCTGCGTACGGTCCTGTGGCCGATGCCCACCGACAACGACCCGGACTCCTGGGCGCTGCGCCGGCGCACCTGGGAGCACGAGGACGTCATGCTCGGCGGCTCCGACGCGGGCGCGCACCTCGACCGGATGTGCGGGGCCCCGTACACCACCCGCTTCCTCGGCGACTGTCTGCGCGGTCGCAAGCTCCTCCCGCTCACCACCGCCGTCCGCATGCTCACCGACGACCCCGCCCGCCTCTTCGGGCTGCGCGAACGCGGCCGGATCGAGGAGGGCTTCCACGCCGACCTCGTCCTCTTCGACCCCGAGCGGATCGACGCCGGGCCCGCCACCCTCGTCCACGACCTGCCCGGGGACAGCCCGCGCCTGGACTCCAAGGCCATCGGCATCGTCTCCGTACGCGTCAACGGGGTCGAGACCCTGCGCGACGACAAGGTGACGGGGGCGGTGCCGGGGACGGTGCTGCGCTCGGGCCGCGACACCCGGACGGTGAGTACGGCGTGAGCGCTGACAGCACCGGGAAGCTCTTCATCGGCGGGGAGTGGGTCGAACCCGATCACGGACACTACGAAGTCATCGACCCGGCCACCGAGGAGGTCGTCGGCCTCGCCCCCGAGGCCAGCCGTGGCCAGGTGTACGAGGCGGCCGCAGCGGCTCGCGACGCCTTCGGCCCGTGGTCGCGCACCCGGCCCGAGGAACGCGCCGCCATCCTCGACCGGGCCGCCGACCTCATCCAGCGCGACTTCCGCGCCCACGCCGACCTCGCCCGCGCCGAGAGCGGAGCCACCGCCTCCACCGCCCGGGGGATGCAGGTCGCCGTCGGTGCCGCCCGCTTCCGGCGGTACGCGCGCGGCGCCCTGGAGCCCGTCGAGGAGGCCATCGCGCCGCAGGTCAACGAGGCCGGGCCGATGGGGCGGGCCGGGGTCTTCGGGGCGCTGGCCGTCCGCCAGCCGGTCGGCGTGGTCACCTGCATCACCTCGTACAACAACCCCTGGGCCAACCCGGCGGGCAAGGTCGCGCCCGCCCTCGCGATGGGCAACACGGTCCTCGTGAAGCCCGCCCCGCAGGACCCGCTCTCCGTCTACCGGATGGCCGCCGCCCTCGCGGAGGCGGGCGTTCCGCCGGGGGTCGTCAACGTCGTCACCGGGTCGGGCGCGGCGGCGGGCGAGGCCGCCGTGGACTCCCCGGACGTCGACATGGTCAGCTTCACCGGCTCCACCGCCGTCGGGCAGCGCATCGCGGAGGTGTGCGGGCGCGGGATGAAGCGGCAGCTGATGGAGCTGGGCGGGAAAGGCGCCGCGCTGGTCCTGGAGGACGCGGACCTCAGCTCCGCCGTCGCCGGGATCGGGACCACCTTCTCCTTCTACAGCGGACAGATCTGTACGGCTCCGACCCGCGTCCTGGTCCACCGGTCCCGGCACGACGAGCTGGTCGCCGCGCTCGCCGCGTACGCGAACGCGCTCACCGTCGGCGACCCCGCCGACCGGACCACCGTCGTCGGCCCGGTCATCTCCGCCGCCCACCGCGACCGCGTCGAGGCGTACGTGGAGCTGGGCCGGAAGGAGGGCGCGCGGGTCGTCACCGGCGGCACCCGCCCCGCCCACCTGGACCGGGGCTTCTACGTCGCCCCCACCCTCCTCGCCGACTGCACCCCCGACCTGCGGGTCGTCCGCGAGGAGATCTTCGGGCCGGTCGTCGTGGTCGTCCCCTTCGACGACGAGGAGGAGGGCGTCGCGCTCGCCAACGACAGCGACTACGGCCTCATCGACTACGTCTGGTCCGGCGATGTGGCCCGCGCCTTCCGCATCGCCCGGCGGCTGCGGGCGGGCGGGGTCGGCGTCAACACGGTCGGGCGGAACATGGAGGCCCCGTTCGGCGGGTTCAAGAAGAGCGGCGTGGGACGGGACGTGGGCTCGTACGCGCTGCACGCCTACAGCGAGACGCAGGCGATCGTCTGGCCCGGCTGAGGGCCTTCCCCGGCGGCGCGGGAAAATTTTGAAACGGTATAAAACGGACAGTGCTGCGATTACCGTACGTGGCCACCGTCATGCGACCGGCATGCATTGCAAGGCGCTGTGTGCAAGTGACCTTGAATTCATCAAGTATTCATCGAGGATCGGCCGGTGTAACCAAGGGTGAGACATGGGAGTCTCACCCTCCGGATGTGGATATCGCAGCGCATAACGTCCCTCTCATGACTCAGCTGGACGCGCGGCCACAGGCCGGAGACACGGTACGGGGAAGCGCCCCGGCCGACGGCCGTGACGGGGGCGTACGCGGCAAGGGGCTCGGCGGGAACTCCGTCGGACTGATGGGCAGCGCCGTCATCGGTGTCTCCACCGTCGCCCCCGTCTACTGCCTCACCTCGACCCTCGGCTCCACCGCCGGTGAGGTCGGCGTGCAGATGCCCGCCGTCTTCCTGGCCGGGTTCCTGCCGATGCTGCTCGTCGCCTTCGCCTACCGCGAGCTCAACCGGGTCATGCCGGACTGCGGCACCTCCTTCACCTGGACGGTGAAGGCATTCGGCCCGCGCGTCGGCTGGATGTGCGGCTGGGGCCTGGTCATCGCGACGATCATCGTCCTGTCCAACCTGGCGGGCGTCGCCACCTCGTACTTCTGGCTGCTGGCCGGCGAGGTCACCAACAGCGCGTCGGTCGCCGCGCTGGACGACAACAAACTCGTCCACATCGGCACCTGCCTCGCGCTCATCGCCGCCGCCACCGCGATCAGCTACCGGGGGATGACGGCCACCAAGGGCGTCCAGTACGCGTTGGTCGGACTCCAGCTCGCCGTGCTCGCGCTCTTCGTGACGATGGCCCTGTCCAAGGCGGGCAGCGGCGGCGCGGACTTCGCCGGTTCGCTCGACTTCTCCTGGTCGTGGATGAACCCGTTCGCCGTCCAGTCCTTCGCGGCCTTCACCGCCGGTCTCTCCCTCTCGATCTTCATGTTCTGGGGCTGGGACGCCTGTCTGACCGCCAACGAGGAGACCACCGGCAGCGAGAAGACCCCCGGCCGCGCCGCGCTCATCGCGATGGTCGTCCTGGTCGGCTCCTACCTGGCCACCGGCATCGCCGCCCAGATGGCCGTCGGCTCCGGCACCTCCGGGCTCGGCCTCGCCAACCCGGAGACCTCCGACAACGTCTTCGCCGCCCTCGCCGGACCGGTGATGGGCCCCGGCCTCGGCGTCCTGCTCTTCGTCGCCGTCCTCGCCTCGGCCGCCGCCAGCCTCCAGACCACGTTCATCCCGGTCGCCCGGACGGTCCTGGCGATGTCGGCGTACGAGGCGATGCCGGCCTCGTACGCCAAGGTCCACCCCCGCTTCAAGACGCCCGGCCGGGCGACGGTCACGGCGGGCATCGGGACCGGCGTCTTCTACACCGTGATGACGCTGATCAGCGAGCACGTCCTGATCGACACCATCTACGCGCTCGGCCTGATGATCTGCTTCTACTACGCGCTGACGGCCTTCGCCTGCGTCTGGTACTTCCGCGCCGAACTCACCCGCTCCGGACGGGACCTGGTTTTCAAGGGCCTCTTCCCGGCCGTCGGCGGTCTGCTGCTCGCCGCCGTCTTCGCCAAGACCCTCTACGACATGTGGGACCCTGCGTACGGCTCCGGCTCCTCGGTCTTCGGCGTCGGCTCGGTCTTCGTGATCGGGGTGGGGCTGCTGCTCCTCGGTGTGGTGCTGATGGTCGCGATGGAGCGCCGCAGCCCGGCGTTCTTCCGGGGTGAGGTACTGACGAAGGAGACCCCGGCCCTCGTGGTCGAGGACTGAGGTCTCCGGTACCGGCTTCTTCAGGGTTACGGGCGCCAGTAACCCAGCGCGTTCACCCGGTCCTTGGGCAGGCCCAGCTCCTTGCGGAGGTAGGCCGCCAGGGTCCGGGTGGTCGACGTGTCGCAGGCGACCCAGACGTACGCGTCCGAGCGGTCGTCGCCCAGCAGCGCGGGAAGGGCCGCCTTCACCTCGGCGACCAGGTGCGCACCGCCCTCGCGACGCTCGACGTGGTGCAGGGTGTGGTGGGCCTCGTCGAGGCGGAACGGCAGTTTCCGGTCGTCCTCGTCGGAGGACTCGAACCAGATCGTCGCCGGGGTCTGCGGGATAGCGTCCAGCAGCGAGTTGATCGCCGGGAGCGCGGCCGGGTCACCGATCACGAAGAGCCGCTTCGGCGCCGGGTCGGGCAGCGTGAAGCCCGTGCCCTGGAGCGTCGCGTCGATCGTGTCGCCGGCTTTGGTCTCTTTCGCCCAGTCGCAGGCGGGGCCCTCGTGGAGGGCGAATTCCAGACTGAAGGTGCCGGCCTCGGGGTCCGGGTCGACCAGCGTGTAGGCGCGCTGGTGCGGTTTGCCGTCCTTCTCGAACCAGAGCCGCACCCACATCGTGGGGTGCGCCCCGCCGGTCGCGGCGAGCAGCCCTCCATCGGTCACGTGCACCCGGCGGAACCGGTCGGTGACTTGCTCGGCGCCGGTCACGGTGAACGTGAAATCCCGCCCCCGGAACAGTTTGAGAACGACGCCTTCCCAGCCATGACCCACGGTGTCTCCCACCCTCCCTTGGTGCCCCGGCCCACTGCCCAAAGGGCCACTTTGGTTAGGCTAACCTAAATTCCGGGGGCTGGGGAGTGGCTGAAAACCACCGGGAGCATGGGGAAGGGCAGAGCGATGACGACCGCTGACGTCGACAGTGAGAGACCGGACACGGGGGCCGCCGGTGGCTTCGAGGTCTTCCGGGACGACTGGGGGATACCCCATCTGAAGGCCGGCGGCGCGCTCGCGCTCGCCCGCGCCCAGGGCCACAACGCCGCCCTGGACCGCGCCTGGCAGCTGGAGACCGAGCGCCACCGGGTGCTCGGCACGACCGCCGCGTACCTCGGTGCCGAGGCGCTCGACTGGGACCGGTTCGCCCGGCGCGCCCGGCTCGCCGACACCGCCCGCCGCTGCTACGACCGGCTCGCGCCCGAGACCGCCGCCTGGGTGGGCGCGTACGTCGACGGGGTCAACGCGGGCCTGGCCGAAGGGGCCGCCCGCGCACCGGAGTTCGCCGCCGCCGGGCTCGCCCCGGGCCGCTGGGAGCCCTGGACCCCGCTCGGCGTCTGGCTCTCCACCCACATCCTCTTCGCCGGGTTCCCCACCAAACTCTGGCGTGAAGAGGTCGCCCGCAGGCTCGGCGACGGCCGCGCGACCCTCTTCGCCACCGACGGCCCCGGCACCTCCGGCTCCAACGGCTGGCTGCTCACCGGCGCCCGCACCACCACCGGCGCCCCGGTCATCGCGGGCGACCCGCACCGCTTCATCGAGGACCCGGGCGTCTACCAGCAGATCCGGCTCGCCTGCCCCGAGTTCGACGTGGTGGGCCTCGCCGTCCCCGGTGTCCCGGGCATCGCCCACTTCGGGCACGCGGGCGGCGTCGCCTGGGCGATCACCAACGCGATGGCCGACTACCAGGACCTCTACCGGGAGCAGCTGCGCCGCACGGCGGACGGCGGGGTGGAGGCGCTCGGCCCGGACGGCTGGTACGCGGTCCACGCCCACACGGAGACCGTCGAGGTCGCCGGGGGAGAGCCGGAGACGGTCGAGATCGTGGAGACGGACCGGGGGCCGGTGATCATCGGGGACGTACGCGACGATGCGCCCGGCGCCGAGGTGCCCGACGCTGCGAGCCCGGACCTGCACGACGATCCGAGCCCCGACGCGCCCGTCATCAGCCTCCGCTACCCGCCCCGCGTCACCGGCGACCTCGGCTTCGACGTCCTGCCGACCCTCCTCCGGGCCCGTACGGTCGCCGACCTCGACACCGCCCTCGACGGCTGGGTCGAACCCGTCAACGTGGTCCTGGCCGCCGACACCACCGGGGCCACCCTGCACCGGGTCGCCGGACACGTCCCCGTGCGCCCGCACGAGAACCGGCTCCGGGTCGTCCCCGCGCACGACCCCGCGTACGCCTGGCGCGAAGGCGCCGAGCCCACCCCCCGTACCGAGGTCGACCCGGCCACCGGCACCGCCGTGATGGCCAACGAGCGCGGGCTCGCCGCCCCCCTCGGCATCGAGTTCGCGCCCCCGCACCGGGCCCGCCGCATACGGGAGCTGCTCGGCACGCCCCCCGGCTCGGGCGCGCGGGGGCTCACCGGCCCGCCCTGGTCGTCCGCCGACATGGCCGCCGTCCACACCGACACCCGCCTCGCCTCCTCCCGGCAGCTCCTCTCCCTGCTCGCCTGGGCCCCGGAGCTCGGCCCCGACGCCGAACGCCTCCGGGACCGGCTGCTGCTCTGGGACCGCCACATGGACGCGGACAGCGCCGACGCCACCCTCTACTCCCGGCTCCGCGCGGACGTCGTCCACCGGCTGGCCGCCCACCTCGCCCTGCGGCCCGTCACGGGCGACGCCGACCCCTGGCGCTCCGCCGCGTACCCCCCGCTCTTCCGCCCCTGGCTCGCCGCCGTCCCCCGGATCGGCTACGCCCTGGAGACCCTGCTCACCGTCGGACTCCTCCCGTACGAGGACCGGCTGGCGATCGTCGCCGCCTCGGCCGAAGCGGTGGCCGCCACGGAGGCGGAGAGCCCCTGGGGCCAGGTCCACCGGGTCTCGCCGTGGCAGGCGCTGCCGGGCGCGACCCCCGAGGAGGTGTGGCCGGGGCTCGCGGGCGACCACGACTGCGTGCTCTCCACCTCCAGCGTCCCCGGCATCACCGACCTGTTCGCGCGCGGCCCCGCCGCCCGGTACGTCTGGGACCTGGCCCGCCGCGAGGACAGCCTGTGGGTGGTGCCGTTCGGCGCGTCCGGCGTACCGGGCTCCGCCCACCACCGCGACCAGAGCGAACTGTGGGCGAGCGGCCGGCTGGCCCCCGTCACCACGGACTGGAACCTGCTGCACCGCACCGAGGAGAGCACCACCACCATGACCACCACCCCCGAGCCCGCCGCGTCCGCCGCGTCCACCGTCCCGGCCCTGCGCCCCGCCGTCCACGAGCAGAAGGTCGAGGGCTTCGGCGTCGTCCGGCTCGTCCCGGTCGACCCGGCGGCCGACGCCGAGCTGCTGCACCGCTGGGTCACCGAGGAGCGCGCCCGGTTCTGGGGCATGGCCGACCACACCCGCGAACAGGTCCGGGAGATCTACGAGTTCGTCCACTCGCTCCCCACCCACCACGCCTACCTGGCGCTGCGCGACGGCGTCCCGGCCGCGCTCTTCCAGACGTACCAGCCGGACGCCGACCCGGTGGGCGAGTGCTACGACGTCCAGCCCGGGGACTTCGGCATCCACCTGCTGATCGCGCCCGCCGAGGGCGAGGGCGCGGTGAAGGGGTACACCGACGCCCTGCTCACCGCGTTCATCGGCTACGTCTTCAGCGACCCGGCCCACCTGCGGGTCGTCGTCGAGCCGGACGCCCGCAACGAGAAGGCGCTCGCGCGGATGGTCCGGGTCGGCTTCGAGCTGGGCCCGGAGATCCGGAAGCCGGAGAAGACGGCGAGGCTGGCGTTCCTGACCCGGGCGGCGCTGGGCCTGGTCTGAGGGTCGTGGTCCTGCCGCGCGGCGCTCAGGGGCCGTTCCGGACGGGCCGTCGGCGAATGCCACATCGGCCTCGCCGCCGGTGCCGTCGGTGTGCTCCTCCCGCTCTTCTTCCTCTTCGCCTACACCGGCGGCCTCTGAGCCCTCTGTGGTCGCACACGCGGCTACAGAGGGCTCGTCCCGTCCCGGTTCAGCTCGCCGCCCTCCCGGAACAGCCGCCGGGCGACGACGTGACCGCGCCCGGCGGCCATCCGGAACCACGGCTCCGCCGCCGCCAGACCCTCGCGCTCCTGGACCAGCCGGCCCAGCTCCCACATCGACTCCACGTCCCCGGCCTTCACCGCCTGCCGCAGCATCCGCTCGGCGGCGTCCGGCCGCCCCTGGCTCCGCGCGTCCAGGGCGAGCGTGCGCAGCCCCCGTACGGCACGGGCGTCCCCGGCGGCAGCGGCGACGGCCAGCTGCCGGGGGTCCGGCGGACGGCGGTAGCGCTGGGCGATCAGCAGCAGGATCCCGGCCGCCCACATGATCCAGCTCAGGCTGATCAGCGTGTCGCTGCCCAGCCACACACCGGTCAGGCTCAGCACTCCGCCTGCGGGCAGCAGGAAGAACCCCAGTCCCATTCCCATCGCACGTCCTCTCCGGCGGTCCTCTCCCGCGATCCTGCCTGCTCCCAGGCTATGGCCAGGGCTGACATGGTCTCGGAATTCTCGGGTGTACGGCATACCTTGGCCCCCCGTACAGACGACGGAGGTGTTCGATGCGGATCGCCACAACCATCTTCCTCACCGACGAGACGGTGACACCCGTGCGGCTGGCGCGCGAGCTGGAGCAGCGCGGGTTCGCCGGTCTCTATCTGCCCGAGCACACCCACATCCCGGTGAGCCGCCGCACCCCGTACCCGGCGGGCGGTGACCTGCCCCGCGAGTACGGCCGCACCCTGGACCCCTTCGTGGCGCTCGGCCAGGCGGCGGCCGTCACCGAACGGATCACGCTCGGCACCGGGATCACGCTGGTCGCCCAGCACGACCCGGTCGACCTGGCCAAGCAGGTCGCGACCCTGGACCACCTCTCCGGCGGCCGGTTCACCCTCGGTGTCGGCTACGGCTGGAACGTGGAGGAGGCCGCCGACCACGGGGTCGAGTGGTCCACGCGCCGGGAGCTGGCGCGCGACCGGATGGCGCTGATGCGGGCGCTGTGGTCGGCCGAACCGACGGCGTACGAAGGGGAGTTCGAGTCGGTCCAGGCGAGCTTCGCGTTCCCGAAGCCGGCTCAGGCGCCGCGCGGTCCGGTGGTCGGCCCGCGCACGCTGATCGGCGGCGGGGCGGGCCCGAAGCTGTTCGCGGCGATCGCGGAGCACGCGGACGGCTGGCTGCCCATCGGCGGCCGGGGCCTGACGGAGTCCGTCCCGAAGCTGCGGGCGGCCTGGGAGGAGGCGGGGCGCGACCCGAAGGAGCTCCAGGTGGTGCCGTACGCCGTCCTCCCCGACGCCGGGAAGCTCGCGCACTACGCGGAGCTGGGCATCGAGGAGGTCGTACTCCAGCTGCCCCCGGCCGGTGAGCGGGAGGTGCTGCGGGTCCTGGACGGGTACGCGGCGTTCCTCTGAGGCACCGGGCGGGGAACCCTCTGAGGTGTCCCTGGCACCGCCCCGTGCAACCGGGGGCGCCGACAGGGCATCCTTACCCTCGGGGGATCGCAAACGTGGGCACCGCCCGTACGCGCTTTCGGGCGTGCGGGCGGGCGGCCCGGCTGGGTGGGGAGTGGAATGAACAGGCCGTTGCGGCACATAGCCATCTTCTGCGGGCTCCTGATGCTGGGGCTGCTGCTGCGGGCGAACTGGCTGCAGCAGGTCGACCGCGTGGAGCTGTCCCAGCACGAGAAGAACCACCGGGTCCGGTTCGAGCGGTTCGCCACCCCGCGCGGCGACATCATCGTCGGCGGCAAGGCGATCACCGGCTCGAAGGAGACGGAGAGCAGGGACTACACCTTCCGGCGCACCTGGAAGGAAGGCCCGATGTACGCGCCCGTCACCGGGTACGCCTCCCAGGCCCAGGGCACCTCGCTGCTGGAGCGGACGTACGACAGCGTCCTCAGCGGCCAGGACGACCGCTTCGCCTTCCGGCACGCCAAGGACGTCCTCACCGGGCAGCCGAGGCGCGGCGGCAGCGTGATCACCACGATCGACCCGAAGGCGCAGAAGGCGGGCTACAAGGGGCTGACCGACCTGGGCGCCCGGGGCGCGGTCGTCGCCCTGGAGCCGGGCACCGGCAAGGTGCTCGCGCTCGTCTCGACGCCTTCGTACGACCCCGGGGTCTTCGCCGGGATCTCGTTCAAGGAGAGCGACCGCTTCAAGAAGCTCCTCGACGACAAGGCCAAGCCGCTGGCCAACCGCCCGCTGCGCGAGACCTTCCCGCCCGGCTCGACCTTCAAGATCCTCACGGCCGCGGCGGCGCTGGAGCACGGCGTCGTCTCGGACGTGGACGCCCCGACGAAGGCGGTCTCGCCGTATCCGCTGCCGCTCTCCCGCAACAAGATCGGCAGCGAGGCGGGGGACGGCATCTGCAACAAGGCGTCCATGAAGACGGCCATGCAGTACTCCTGCAACAACGTCTTCCTCGACGCGGCCGCCGAGCTGGGCGAGGACCGGATGCGGGAGACGGCGGAGAAGTTCGGCTTCAACGAGGACGTGTACGCGGAGGAGTTCGGCGACATGCTCGCCACGAAGAGCCTCTACCCGGCCGAGCTCGACAAGCCCGGCACGGCCCTCACCGGCATGGGCCAGGGCAGCCTGACGAGCACCCCGATGCAGATGGCGATGGTGACCGCGGCCCTCGCCAACGACGGCAAGCTGATGCAGCCGTACATCGTGGAGGAGCTGAAGGGCCCGGACCTGTCCACGCTGGAGACGAACAACCCGGCGGAGATGAGCCAGGCCGTCTCACCGGAGACGGCGAAGAAGGTCCAGGAGATGATGGAGCACACCGCGAAGGAGGGCAGCGCGCAGCGCGCCCTGATCGACGGGGTGACGGTCGGCGGCAAGACGGGCACCGCCCAGCGCGGGGTGAACGTGCGCGACGAGGTCCCGTACGGCTGGTTCGTCAGCTACGCCAAGACGGACGACGGCCGGTCGGTCGCCGTCGCCGTCTTCATCGACCCGACGGACATGGACATCTCCCGCTCCGACATCTCCGGTGGCCGCCTCGGCGCCCCGATCGCGAAGAAGGTGATGGAGGCGGCGCTGGGCAAGTAGCCTGCCGGGCGCCGGAATTGGCCGGTGCATTGGCCTAGGCCAATGCACATCCGTCCCCGTACCCTCATCCGTAGCCAGTGGCACACGCCCCCCACCCCGGTTGCATGCTGGCGCGGGCACCCCCACCGAACTCTGCCCCGAGCAGCCAGGGTGAACTCCCCCACTCGCCGCCTCCAGGAGGCCACGGTGAAAGTTCGCACCAGAAGCTCGGCGATCATCGGCGCACTTCTCCTCGCAGTGACCCTGCCCCTGACGCTGACCACGGCATCGGCATCGGCATCGGCATCGGCATCGGCCGACGGTTCTTCGGCGCAGGTCGTGCTGACGGAAGTTGCCCGCGCACAGGGCCCGTCGGCCGGTGCCGCCGGACCGGACGGCAAGGTTTGGATAGCCGAACGGGCCGGAACGGTAAGGATCTTGGGCGACTACGGCCTGGGTGACCCGGTCCTCGACATCTCCGACGAGACCACGACCGACGGTGAACGCGGCCTGCTGGGCGTGGCGTTCGACCCGGAGTTCGCGCACTTCTACATCTCGTACACGGACCTCGAAGGCACCAGCACCATCGACGAGTTCGCGGTGGCGGACGGCCAACTCCAGCCGGACACGCGGCGCACGGTCCTCACCCAGGAGCAGCCGTACCCGAACCACAACGGCGGCGACATCAAGTTCGGCCCCGACGGCTACCTCTACATCGCGTTCGGCGACGGCGGCTCGGGCGGCGACCCGCACGGCAACGGCCAGAACCTGGACACGCTGCTCGGCAAGATCCTCCGCATCGACCCGACCGGCGGGGAGCCGTACGCCATCCCGTCCGACAACCCGTTCGTGGCGCAGGACGGCGCGAAGGACGAGATCTGGGCGTACGGGCTCCGCAACCCGTGGCGGTTCTCCTTCGACGCGGGCACGGGCGACCTGCTCATCGGCGACGTCGGCCAGAGCGAGTGGGAGGAGATCGACTGGGCCCCCGCGAGCAGCAAGGGCGGCGAGAACTACGGCTGGTCCTCGATGGAGGGCAACCACCCGTTCCGCGGCGGCACGGAGCCGGCGAACCATGTGCCGCCGGTCCACGAGTACGACCGCAGCGGCCTGGGCTGCTCGGTCACGGGCGGCTTCGTCTACCGGGGCGAGGCGATCGCGGACCTGGCGGGCAGCTACGTCTACAGCGACTACTGCGACGGCACGCTCCGCACGCTGCGCATCGAGGACGGCGCGGTGACGGAGGAGGGCGACCTCGGGGTCCAGGGCGGCGAGGTGATCTCGTTCGTGGAAGCGGGTGACGGGGAGCTCTACGTGCTGGCGATAGGCGGCACGGTCTCGCGCCTGGACCCGGCGTAGGGAGCGGCCCCCCCCTTCCGGCACCCCCTTCAAGTCCGTCCGGCCCACCCCAGCCCGTCCGGCGTTTGAGGACGGAACCTTTGCTGGGGTGGGCCCGGCGCTGTTCTCAGGCTCCTCGTGCGCGAGTCCCTCGCAGGTGCCAGGCCCCCCCACGGCCACGGTTCCGTCCTCAAACGCCGGACGGGCTGGGTGGCGGCCCGCTTCCGTCCTCAAACGCCGGACGGGCTGGGAGGGTCGGTCCCGGCCCAAAATTGACATGCCCCCGGCCGCACACCTTGTGCGATCATCATGTGCGCTCCTTCACGCGGCGCTCACAACTCACCGCTCCGGGGGGAACGGACCCATGCCACGCCACCTCTGTACGACCGCGAGATCCGCGGCGTACACCGCGCTCCTGCTCGCCCTCACCGTCCTGCTCTCCCTCCTGGCCCCCATGGGAACGGCCCAGGCGAACCCGTCGGCCCCGACGGCCCCGCCGGCCGCCACCGAGGACTGCCCGGCCTTCCCGCTCTCCGCGTTCGGCGAGGCCGCCCCGGAGGGGAACACGCTCACCCTCCCCGCCGAGGGCACGGCCTGCTACACCTTCACGGTCGAGAAGCCGGGCCTGCACCGGCTCGTGAAGTCCGGAGGGAACGAGGTGGCGATCACCGTCCACGACGGTGAGGAGCAGGTCGACTGCTACGACACGGACTGGGGCGCTGGCTGGTGCCGCATGGAGCGCACCGGCGCGTTCACACTGCGACTGGCGAACCGCTGGGACCCCAGCACCGTCACCTTCGCCCTCACCCCGCTCGCCACGGACGAGGGATGCACGGCACAGGTCCCCACCGACGGGAACAGCGCACCCTTCGTCGCCCGGGCCACCGCCCCCACGGCCGTGCAGTGCGCGCGGCTGGACGCGAAGCCGGGCGAGCGGCTCACCAACACCGTCACGACCACCGCGTACGGCCAGGGCACCTCCTGGATCACCGACGGGACCGGCGCCCGGATCTGCCCGAGCCGCGGCGAGGACGACAACGACGGCTGTGTGCTCCCCGGCAACGGCCCCTACCGTGTCCTGACCCAGGTCACCAGCGCGGAGAGCGGCTTCCCCGCCGAGTACACGCTGGAGGTCCGCCGGATCTCCGACCCGGTCGGCTGCACCCACGTTCCCCTCAACACCTACAACTCCGCACCCACCAAAGCGACTCCGACGTCCGGCTGCAAGACCTTCACCGCCCCCCGCGCGGGCCGGTACGACGTGTACGGCGTCGACACCTCCCGTACGAAGCTCAAGGTGTACGACAGGGCGGGCAAGACCGTCTGCGTCACCTGGAACGGCTGCGAACTCCCCGCCGCCGGCGACTACACCGTCCACACCGACGACGCCACGCTGATCCTCGACCGCGCCTCGGCCGCCGGCTGCGAGAGCGCCGAACTGGGTCTGCACCGGTCCACCTTCGCCTCGGCCGGCGAGATCGACTGCGTCCTGCTGCCGCTCCCCGCCGGAGCCCGGCTGGCCGCGCTGACACCGCTCTCCGGGCCCGCGCCGCGCCCCGACCTGACGCTGTTCGACGCCACCGGCGCGTACGGGTGCGCCAAGGGCGACCTGTCGGCCGGTTCGTGCGAGCTGACCGGCACGTCCCCGTTCCGGCTCGAGATCTCCACCGACGACGTGGACCCGGCCACCGGCCCCTACGCCGTCGCGCTGCACCGCACCGACGCCGCGAGCGGCTGCCCGGTGCTCCCGGCCGGTGACTTCACCGCGCAGAGCGCATCGGCCCGGGCGACCATGGGCGGCGGTGCCTTCTCGCAGTGCTTCAGCATCCCCGCCGACGCGCACAGCGCGCAGGAGAACATCCAGATCCAGGCGGCGCCCGGGACGCGGTACGGCGCCGACTTCACCGTGCTGGACCAGGACGGGCAGCAGGTCTGCTCGACCTACTCCGCGCTCTCCACCTGGACGACCTGCGCCATGGCTCCGGGCGCCGAGCACACCGTGCTCGTCAACGGCCGCGACGCCGACGCCTCGTACACCCTGACCCGCCGCGACGTCACCGCGACGGCGAAGGGCTGCGCACCGAATCCGGTGGTCAAGGTCGGCGGCGCCTCCTCGGCCGGCGCGATGGGCGCGCCGGGCGAGCTGCGCTGCCGCCAGGTGACCACGGCCGACGCCGAGGACGTCCTCCACCTCGATGTCCGTGACGCCCTGGGCACGGCCAACGTCGTGGCCTACGGCGCGGACGGCACCGCGCTGTGCAACAGGAACCAGGCGTGCGCGGTCACCGGCTCCACCAGCTACCAGGTCCTGGTCACCGTACGCAGCGGCCTGAAGGCGGCCCCCGACTACCGCTTCGACGCCGTACGCATCGCCACCGCCACCGGCCCCGCCGAGGGCTGCGTACGGGTCCCGAACGTGAGTTACGGATACGGCCCCGTCACCGGCGTGCTCGACGAGACGCGCAGCACGTTCTGCGCGGTGCTGCCCACCGCCTACCGCGACCGCTTCGACATGGAGATCAGCGACACGACGGGCGCCGAGGAGACCGCCGTGCCCTCGCTGTACGACGCGAGCCTCGGCAACGGCTGCATGAGGTTCATCCCCAGCGGCTACCAGTGCTACGTGGACGAGCCCTCCACGAAGGAAGTCACGCCGAGCACCCTGGTCCTCTCGCTGCCGGAGACCGCGCCGAAGACCTCGTACCAGGCCAAGGCCGTCTGCACCTTCTTCCGCTGCGGCACCGAGCAGGTCACCGTCGGCACGGTGAGCCCGGCGACGGGCGCGGCCGGCAGCAAGGTCACGATGACCGTGACGGGCACGGCGCTGCACGAGGAGGACGTCGTGCAGCTCTACGTCAACGGCAAGGAGATCGAGGCGAAGACCACCGCCGTCTCCGCCGACCGCAGGACGCTCACGGCGGTCCTCGACCTGACCGGCGTCCCGACGGGCACCTGGTCCCTCAGCGTCGTCACCCACAACGGAGTGCAGTACCCGCGGAATTCGTTCACGGTCACCGCCGCCCGGCTGGCGAGCACCAAGCCCCCGGTGATCAGCGGTTCGGCGAAGGTCGGCGCGAAGCTGACGGCGGGCACCGGTTCCTGGTCGGCGGCGCCGTCCTCGTACGCGTACCAGTGGAAGGCGGACGGTACGGCGATCGCGGCCGCGACCGGCGCCACGTACACCGTCCCGGCGAAGCTGCTCGCCAAGAAGATCACGGTCACCGTCACCGCCCGCCGCAGCGGCCACCCGGACGGCCAGAGCACGTCGGCGGCGGTCACGGTCGCCAAGGGTGACGCACCGAAGGCGACCGCGAAGCCGGTGATCTCGGGCAAGGTGAAGGTGGGCGCCAAGCTGACGGCCGGCAAGGGCAAGTGGACGCCGGCGCCCACGTCTTACAGCTACCAGTGGTACGCGAACGGCAAGGCGATCGCGAAGGCGACGGGGTCGAAGCTGACGCTGAAGGCGGCGCACCGGGGGAAGAAGATCACGGTGAAGGTCACGGCGCACCGCACGGGCCACGCGAGCGGCGCGTCGACGAGCACGGCGACCAAGGCGGTCGCCCGCTGACAGGAAGCGCCCCCGGGCCCACCCCTTCCAGCCCGTCCGGCGTTTGAGGACGGAACCCTTGCTGGGGTGGGCCCGGCGCTCAGAGGCCCCTCAGGTACGAGACCCTCGCAGGTCGGCCGCTCCCCACAGCCCCGCTTCCGTCCTCAAACGCCGGAGGGGCTGAGTGGGCGCCCACCAGCCCCACCAGCTCCGTCAACGCGTTGACCCGGAAGTCCGCCGCCCCCACCACATCCGGATGCTCCGCCCACCAGTGCCCGTACGCCCCCCGCCGCAGATGCGCCGTCCGCAGCCCCGCCGCGGCGGCGGGGAACAGGTCGTCCGCCGGGTGATCGCCCACGTACAGCGTCGCCGACCGCTCCGCCTCCGCCACCTCCACCACCCGCGCGAAGAACGCCGGATCCGGCTTCCGTACGCCCCACTCGTCCGAGGTCACCACCAGATCCGCCGGCAGGTCCAGCGCCCGCAGCAACTCCCCAGCCCGCACCGTCCCGTTCCCCGCCACGACCACCCGCACCCCCGCCGCCCGCAGCTCCGCCAGCGCCGGCCGCACGTCCGGGTAGAGGTCCGACTCGTCGAGGTGCTCCCCGCGCCCGGCGGCGGCCCGGGCGAGGTACGCCTCGTCGACGTCCATGTCCGGCCGCAGCACCCGCAGCGCGTCCGTCGCGTCGCGGCCCTGGGCGACGGCCGCGCCCACCAGCGCGCTGAGCGTGTGCGCGGGCACGCCGAGCCAGTTGGCCCAGGAGGCCCAGTGGCGGTCGTCGCGTACGAGGGTTTCGCCGATACCGAGCACGATCGTTTCCATCATCGTGCCGACACTAGGCGTGAGGACGCCGTGGCAGAGCGCTCATTCGGTGAGTCGGCCCGCACGAGTGACCAGGAGCACCCCGTGGCCTGCGCAGGGAGGCCCCGGGCCCTGGTCACGTGCGGGCGCCTCGCTCGTATGCTCGGTTCATGACCGATCCTGATCCTCAGAGCGGACGTCCCACCTCCAACGCCATGCGGCGCGCGCTCAAACGCGCCCGTGACGGTGTCGCCCTCGACGTCACCGAGGCCGCCGTCCTGCTCCAGGCGCGCGGCGACGATCTGACGGACCTCGCGGCGTCCGCCGCCCGGGTCCGGGACGCGGGCCTGGCGGCGGCGGGCCGGCCGGGCGTGATCACGTACTCGCGCAAGGTCTTCATCCCGCTCACCCGCCTCTGCCGTGACAAGTGCCACTACTGCACCTTCGTCACCGTCCCCGGCAAGCTCCGCCGCGCGGGCCACGGGATGTTCCTCTCGCCCGACGAGGTGCTGAAGATCGCCCGGGACGGCGCGGCGATGGGCTGCAAGGAAGCACTGTTCACCCTCGGCGACCGCCCGGAGGACCGCTGGCCCGAGGCGCGGGAGTGGCTGGAGGCGGAGGGGTACGACGACACCCTCGCGTACGTACGGGCGATGGCGATCCGGGTCCTGGAGGAGACGGGCCTGCTGCCCCACCTCAACCCGGGCGTGATGACCTGGACCGATCTCCAGCGCCTCAAGCCCGTGGCGCCCTCCATGGGGATGATGCTGGAGACGACGGCGACCCGCCTGTGGTCCGAGCCGGGCGGCCCGCACCACGGCTCCCCGGACAAGGAACCGGCGGTGCGGCTGCGCGTCCTGGAGGACGCGGGCCGCTCCAACGTCCCCTTCACCACCGGCATCCTGATCGGCATCGGCGAGTCGTACGAGGAGCGCGCCGACTCCCTCTTCGAGCTGCGCAAGACGGCCCGCGCCTACCACGGCATCCAGGAAGTCATCGTGCAGAACTTCCGCGCCAAGCCGGACACGGCGATGCGCGGGATGCCCGACGCGGAGCTGGAGGAGCTGGCCGCCGCCATCGCGGTGGCCCGGCACATCCTCGGCCCGTCGGCCCGCATCCAGGCCCCGCCGAACCTGGTGGACGCGGAGTACGCGCTGCTCATCGGCGCGGGCATCGACGACTGGGGCGGGGTCTCGCCGCTGACCCCCGACCACGTGAACCCGGAACGCCCCTGGCCGCACATCGACGAACTGGCTTCGCGCACCGCCGAGTCGGGCTTCCAGCTCCGCGAACGCCTCACCATCTACCCGGAGTTCATCCAGCGCGGGGAGCCCTGGCTCGACCCCCGCCTCCTCCCGCACGTCCGCGCCCTGGCCGACCTGGAGACGGGCCTGGCCCGCGAGGACGCCCTCCCCGTCGGCCTGCCCTGGCAGGAACCGGACGAGGGCTTCACCTCCTCCGGCCGCACCGACCTCCACACCACCATCGACACCGAGGGCCGGACGGGCGACCGGCGTAACGACTTCGACGAGGTGTACGGGGACTGGGAGGCGCTCCGGGAGGCGGCGGCGCCCGGCATGGTCCCGTCCCGGATCGACGCCGACGTACGCCAGGCGCTCAGCCAGGCGGCCGACGACCCGACGAAGCTCACCGACGACCAGGCCCTCGCCCTGCTCCACGCGGACGGCCCGGCGCTGGACGAGCTGTGCCGGATCGCGGACGCGCTGCGCCGGGACGTGGTCGGTGACGAGGTCACGTACATCGTCACGCGGAACATCAACTTCACCAACGTCTGCTACACCGGCTGCCGTTTCTGCGCGTTCGCCCAGCGCCGCACGGACGCCGACGCGTACACGCTCTCCCTGGACCAGGTCGCGGACCGGGCGGCGCAGGCGTGGGACGTGGGCGCGGTCGAGGTCTGCATGCAGGGCGGCATCCACCCGGACCTGCCCGGCACGGCGTACTTCGACATCGCGAGGGCGGTGAAGGAGCGAGTGCCCGGCATGCACGTCCACGCCTTCTCCCCGATGGAGGTCGTCAACGGCGCGACCCGCACCGGGATGTCGATCCGCGACTGGCTGACGGCGGCCAAGGAGGCGGGGCTCGACTCGATCCCCGGTACGGCGGCGGAGATCCTGGACGACGAGGTCCGCTGGGTCCTCACGAAGGGCAAGCTGCCCACGGCCACCTGGCTGGAGGTCATCAGAACGGCGCACGAGGTGGGCCTGCGCTCGTCCTCGACGATGATGTACGGGCACGTGGACCAGCCCCGCCACTGGCTGGGCCACTTCCGTACGCTGGCTCAACTCCAGCAGGAGACCGGCGGCTTGACGGAGTTCGTGACCCTCCCCTTCATCCACACCAACGCCCCGGTCTACCTGGCCGGCATCGCCCGCCCGGGCCCGACGGACCGCGACAACCGGGCGGTCACGGCGATGGCGCGCCTCCTGCTCCACCCCCACATCACCAACATCCAGACCAGCTGGGTGAAGCTGGGCACGGAGGGTGCGGCCGAGATGCTCCGCTCGGGCGCGAACGACCTGGGCGGCACGCTGATGGAGGAGACCATCTCCCGTATGGCGGGGTCGAGTTACGGCTCGTACCGCTCCATCCAGGGCTTGCAGGAAATCGCCGACCTGGCCGGCCGCCCGTCCCGCCCCCGCACGACGCTGTACGGCGAGGTCCCGGCCGAACGCATCGCAGCGGCCACGGCCTCGGACGGCCACCTGCCGGAGTTGCTGCCGGTGGTGCCGGGCTGAGGGGGTGGCCGGGGGAGCGGGGGCAGGGACGGCGCCCCTGCCCCTGTTCCCCCGGCGCGGGGGCTAGGGGCGGCAGCCCTCGGCTTCCATGGCGACGGGCAGTTGGGAGCGCAGGAACTTCTCCAGCAGGCGACTGCGTTCCGCGGTGCCCTCGGGGTCCTTCACGCCGTCCATGGCCAGTTCGCCGCCGCCGATGTCGGCCGGTGCCGGATTCCGCGGGCGGAGCCAGGGGCTTGACGAACGGTTCGACGACGTCGCCTCTCAGCCCTACCTGCTTTCCATCCACCTCGAACTCGCAGCGGGGCTGGTTGGGTTCGGAGAACCTGTCCTTGGTCTTCAGCTCTTCGCCCCTGGGCAGCAGCGCGCCGATGAGGTCGGGGTCGACCTTGGTGCCGCAGGCCTCGGAGATCCTGAAGGCGTCGGGGCCCCCGCAGCCCGCGGCCCCGACGAGCATCGCGGCCGCTGGCGCGGTCGTTGCCGTCAAAGGCAGCAGCGCCGATCTCCCTCGTGAGCGTGTAGCGGGAGTTGGAATTCGGTCAGGGCGGAGCCCATGCCCAGTCCGTCGTTGAAGAGCTGGATGTACGCGTCGAAGGTGTTCTGCCGGGCGTGGTCGGACGCGGTCGAGAACTGCTGCCGCAGACCGTACGCCAGGTTTCCCAGCGCCCCCAGGCCGTCGTTGTGGACGATCAGGTCCCCGTTGTCGCCGCTACCGCCGCCGCGTTCGGGTGCGACCTGGTTCAGCTGCATGGACGCGCCCTGCTGCGCCCTGGTCTTCGCCTGCTCCCACTCGTCCCACGCTATAGGTCCTCCGTGAAGCCGTAAGCCAATTGTTCTTCCGCCATGAGGCTGCCTCTCCCCCCACGTTAGCTTTGCTCCTTGATCGTTTGCTGAACGGGTTCCAGGCCCGTGCGCGGGCGGTGGCCTGAGGGGCGGTCCTCCGTTTCTTTCTGTCATGACCCGGGCAACTCTTGCGGGAGTCGCCCCCGCCGTTACGTGCTGCTGAGTCAGGAGCGAGAAATGCGAACCCCGCTGATACCAGCATTCGCCCGCAAAGTCCGCCGTGAGGCGCCCTCGAACGCGAACGCCTCTCTTCCTCTACGCAACCGCCATGCTCCCCGCATCGCCACCGTCCTCGCCGCCGCCGGCCTCCTTGTGCTCGGCACCGCGACGGCC
Organism: Streptomyces cyaneofuscatus; assembly: GCF_033109485.1. Lineage (NCBI taxonomy): Bacteria > Bacillati > Actinomycetota > Actinomycetes > Kitasatosporales > Streptomycetaceae > Streptomyces > Streptomyces cyaneofuscatus. The sequence goes on from NZ_CP137002.1 coordinate 4,759,068, forward strand.
GCGCACGCCGATCCGCCGCAGCACCTTCCCCAGAACGCCGGGGGCTACGAGCAGACCTTCTCGCCCGCCTACGACTACGACGGTGACGGCTGCTACGCCACCCCCGCCATCGGCCCGGACGGCACCCTCGCCCCCGGCCTCAAGACGTCCGGCGCGATCAACGGGAGCTGCCGGGACAAGTGGGACCTGGACAACTCCCAGACGTACGCCCGCTCCAAGTGCAACAACGGGTGGTGCGGCATCGTCTACGCGAGCTACTTCGAGAAGGACCAGGCCGTCCACGGCAGCGGGCTCGGCGGGCACCGCCACGACTTCGAGCACGTCATCTCCTGGGTCAACCAGGCCTCGAACCAAGTGGATTACGTCTCCACCACCCAGCACAGCACCGTCAAGACCTACCCCCGCTCCCAGGTGCGGTTCGACGGCTCCCACCCCAAGGCCGTCTACCACAAGGACGGCCCGAGCACCCACTTCTTCCGCCTCGCCAACAACAACGACGAGCCGCCCGAGAACCACTACGGGAACTGGCGCTACCCCCCGATCGTCGACTGGAACGGCTTCCCCAGCACCGCCCTGCGCGACAAGCTCATGAACGCCGACTTCGGGTCCGCGACCATCAAGGTCACCGACAAGGACGACCGCTTCCGCAACCTCCTCAACAACTCCAAGCCCGCCGGCATCCCCTTCGACCCCTGGGCGTGACAGTGCAGTGCCGCCGGGCAACTATTGACTTTCGATAGCTATCGATCGAAACTCGATAGATGCACAGTCTTCTGGTGGGCATCCTCCGTATCGGCATCGCGGCAGCGGTCCTGTTCGGCCTCTTCGCCCAGGCCGTCATCATCCCGACGGCAGCGGCCGACGAGGTGGACCTCTTCCCGCCGTACGAGCCCTACGCCCTGCCGTACGTCACCGCGTCGATCCTCGGGATGGCGTGCGTGCAGGTCGCCCTCGGTGCGATCTGGATGCTGCTCGCGAAGGTCGAGCGCGACGCCATCTTCACGCGCGCCGCCTTCCGTTGGGTCGACCTGATCATCGGCGCGGCCGTCGTGGCGACCCTGATCGCGCTGGGGGCGGCGGTGCACCTGACCCTCGGCACCATCCCGTCCCCCGACGACGGCATGGCCGTCGAGGGCGCGCTGCTCGCCGCGCTGGCGTGTGTGGCGGCGGGGGCGGCGTTCTCCATGCTCATGGTGATCATGCGGACGCTGCTCGGCAAGGCGATGGACATGCGGACCGAACTCGCCGAGGTCATCTGATGCCGATCGCGGTCGAGATCGACGTCCTGCTCGCCGAACGGAACCTTTCCGTAGGGGAGTTCGCGGCCGCCGTCGGCATCACGCCCGCCAACATCGCCGTCCTGAAGAACGGCCGGGCGAAGGCGGTGCGGTTCGCGACGCTGGAGGCGATCTGCCGCGTACTGGAATGCCAGCCGGGCGATGTGCTGCGGTACGTCCCCGACGAGTGACGGCCGCACCGGCCCCGGCGGTCAGCCCAGGGTGAGCTGGAAGTGGGCCGTGTCCCGGGAGCCGGGGGTCGGAGTGCTGACCTCCACCGTGACCGGAATGCCCTTGCGGGACGGCTTGAGGCGGAGGGGGACGGTGCGTTCGCCGTCCTCGGGGAGGGGCTGTGCGAGGGCGGCGGCGGACTTGGCGCCGTCCAGTTGCCGGACGGTGTAGCCGGTGGCGTACTCGTCGTGGGCCTCACCGGCTCGGACGGCGAGGGACGCGGAGTACGAGTCCCCGTCGAGGGCCAGGTCCTCGTCGGTGCCGTTCTTGTAGGTCACGGTGAGGCTGTAGGTGCCGTCGTCGTGGGCCTCGGGGGCGCTGACGGTGACCCGTAGCCCGTCCTCGTACCGGGCCGTCGCGCCGGGCCCGAGCGGTTGGTACGCGCTGCCCGACCGGCCGGGCTGCTCCATCTGCCCGTCGCCGTCGAGGCTCTTCTCGAACTCCGTCACCGCGTGCGCCGCGAGGGCGAACAGCGCGAGGAGGGCGATCGCCGCGATCCAGCAGCCGTGGAACCACCGCGAGCCGTCGGCGGCGGGTGGCGTCTCTGCTGCGGTGGTCGCCTCTTCCGTGTCCATGACGCCCACGGTAGGAAGCGGACGCCGCGCGATCATGAGCGTCGGTACTCAGGGGCGGTTGAGTAGCGGTGAGCGGGCCGGCGGGATGACGAGATGGGGCCGCCGCCTCACCAGCCGCGCTGCGCCGCTCCCAGCACCGTACTGCCGATGGACGCGGCGAGGCGTTCGGCGCGGGAAAGGTCGCCGTACTTGTCCACATGCACGAACACCGTGTGGTGGTCCGCCCATCCGCCCCACGCGGCCGTGTCCCCGTTGAACGCGATGTTCACACCGTCGTACGTCGCCATGCCGTACGAGTCGAACTCCGGCTCGTCCGGCCACCGGCCCTGCCAGTCGATGCCCGCCACGCCTCGGCCGAGCGCCCGCACGAAGCGTTCCTCCACCGTCCCGAGCGGCGCTTCAGCCATCAGCGACAACGGCAGCTCTGCCTCCAGCGCGGCATCGCCCGCCGTGCTCACGTCGAGGTCGAAATCCGCGAAGTCCCCCGTAGCCGGGTCGCGGCGGCTCTCCAGATAGTCGAACGGCCCCTCCGGCAGCACGGCGGCCATCCTGCGCAGGTCCGCGACGGTGAACAGCTCGGCATGGAGCAGGACTTCGTCGTCGCGCTCCTCCAGCAGCCCGCAGAGGCGCACAGCCTGCGCGTACGCCTCGGCCGCGTCGGTGGTACGGAGGACGGGGTACGCCACGGAGTTGCCCATGCCCGCACTCTCACACCGCCTCATACCCGCCCGCCACCCGAAATCCGCGCAGCTGTGCGCGCGTGAGGGCCCGCGTCCCCGCCCGGTGAGGACGGGTACGCGGGCCCTGGGGGCGTACGCCGGCGGGTTCAGGCCCCTGCCGCGAACTCCACGAAGGCCGCCCAGGCGGGCGCGGTGATGAGGAGGGCGGGGCCTGCGGGGGCCTTGCTGTCGCGTACGGGGTCGAGGCCGGGGTAGCCGTCCGCGACCTCGATGCAGTTGTTGTCGCCCCCGTCGCTGTAGCTGGACTTACGCCAAGTCGCGGTGGAGAGGTCGGGTGCGGTCACAGGTGCTACCCCTTCCGTACGTCGTCGATGAAGGCGGTCCAGGCGGGCGCGGCGATCTCGCCGACAAGGTGGAGGAGGAGCAGATCGAGTGCGGCAACGTCGTGCTGGAGGGGGCGCAGGAGGTGCTGGCGGACGAGGCGGCCGGGGAGGTCGCCGTACGGTTCGCGCTGACGCAGGCCGTGCTGTCCCTGCGGGACGTGCTGCTCATCGCGCACAGCCGGGGGGAGCGGCTGCCGGATTCCGGGGTCCGCTGACAGACTGGCCCCCATGCCCGCGATTCCGCCCCGCCGCCTCTCCCTCCAGCAGATCGTCGAAGGGCAGCGGCGTGCCGCGTTCGTCGGGCGGGAGAGTGAACTCGACCTGTTCCGGACGAACTTCGCCACCCCGCCCGAGGACCCGTGTCACCGGTTCGTCTTTCATGTCCGGGGCAACGCCGGGGTCGGCAAGACCTCGCTCGTGCACGAATGGCAGCAGGTGGCAGGGGAGTTCGGGGCGCTCTCCGCGTCCGTCGACGAGGCCGCCGACTCCGTGCCGGAGCTTCTGGCTTCCGTGGCCGGGCAGTTCGCCGAGCAGGGGCATCCGCTGCGGGCGCTGGACCGGATGCTGGTCACGTACCGGCGTGCCCTCCACGACGTGGCCGGGCGGCTCGCGGCCGACGGGGACGAGCCCTCGCCCGCCGCCCTCGCCGCCGCGCAGGCCGGGCTGATCGCGGCCGGGGCGATACCGGTGGTCGGGGCGCTCGCCGGGGGCATCGATCCGGCGGTCGTGGCGCGGGGCGCGGGCGGGCTGCGGGCGGTGTTCGGCGGGCGGGCCCGGCAGCAGGAGGAGGCGCGGCTGCTGGCGGAGCCGGTACGGGCGTTGACGCCGGTGTTCGTCGCCGAGCTCGGGCGGGTCGCGGACGCCGTGCCGTGGGTCGTGCTGTTCCTGGACACGTACGAGCGCACCGCGCCCCTGCTGGACCGGTGGCTGGCGGACCTGTTGCTGCGCGGCCGGTACGGGGAGCTGCCCGCCAACCTTGTCCTGACCCTGGCCGGGCAGCGCCGCCTGGATCCCGCGCACTGGGGCGATCGGGGCCGCCTGGTGGCCGACGTACCGCTGGGGCCGTTCACGGAGGCCGAGTCGCGCCAACTCCTGCACGGGCGCGGGGTGGTGGAGGAGCCGGTGGTACGGGAGGTGCTGCGGCTCTCCGGCGGGCTGCCGGTCCTGGTGTCGACGCTCGCCGCCAACCCGGGCGCCGCCGGCGAGGCGAACGCGACCGCCGTCGAGCGCTTCCTGGCCGGAGAGAGCGACCCGGCCCGCCGGGCGGCCGCGCTCGCCTGCGCGCTGCCCCGCCGGTTCGACGAGGACCTGGTCGCCGTGGCCGTCGGCGTACCGGAGGGCGGGTCGTACGCCGTGCCCGGGCTCTACGACTGGCTGCACGAGTTGCCGTTCGTCGCCGAGCGGCACTCCGGCCACTCCCGCTACCACGCCGTCGTCCGGGCCCCGATGCTCCGCCTCCAGCGCACCGGGTCGCCGCGCCGCTGGAAGGCGGCGCACGACCGGCTGGCCGAGGCCTTCGCCGCCCGCCGGGACGCGGCGGCCGAGGGGCTCGACCCGGAACGGCTCTGGGCCGAGCAGCCCTGGCGCCGGGCGGCCCTGGAAGTGCTCTACCACCGGCTGTGCGCCCGCCCCCGCACCGCGCTGCCCGAGGCTCTGCGCGCCGGGATCGCGCTCTGCTCCCAGCGGCCGTCCCGCGCCCGCTACTGGGCACGGACCCTCGCGGAGGCGGGCGAGGACGCCGACAACGCCGTACTGCGGGAGTGGGGCCGGGACCTGCTCGCCGCCATAACGGACCACGGCCCGCGCCCCACCGCCGCCCTCGGGCTCCTGCTGACCCGGGCCGAGCTGACCGACACCGACAGGGCGGCCGCGCTCGTGGCGCGGGCCTGGGACCGGTTCCGGGCCGGGGAGCTGGACGCCGCCCTGTCCGACCACGGGCGGGCGATCGCCGTGGACCCGCGCAGCGAACGCGCCCACCAGGGGCGGGCGGTGATCCTGCGCGCGCTCGGGCGGTACGAGGAGTCGCTCGCCGACCTGGACCGGGCCGAGGAGATCGCGCCCGCCTGGGCCTGGGCGGTGCGCGAGCGGGGCGAGACGTACCGGCGGATGGGCCGCCTGGAGGAGGCCCTGACCGTGCTGGACCGGGCGCACGCCCTGGACCCGTCCGACGCGGTGCCGCTGGGCAGCCGGGGCCTGGTCCGCCATGGGCTGGGCCGGCACGAGGAGGCGCTCGACGACTTCGACCGGGCGGTCGCGCTGTGGCCGGAGTACGCCTGGGCGCTGGTCCGGCGGGCCCGGGTCCGCACCGTCCTGGGCGACCGGGTGGGGGCCCTCGCCGATCTGGACCGGGCCGAGGAGCTGACCCCCGGGCTCGCGGGGACGGAGGGGGAGCGGGGCGAGGTGTACCGGGCGACGGGGCGGTACGAGGAGGCCGTGGCCTGCTACGACCGGGCCATCGCGATGGACCCCGGGTACGCCTGGGCGCACGGCAGCAGGGCGCTGGCGCTGGAGGCCCTGGGGCGGCTCGCGGAGGCGCGCGCGGACCTGGACCGGGCGCTGGAGCTGGACCCGGAGTACGGCTGGGCGCGGGAGCAGCGGGAGCGGCTGGGGTGACCGGAGCGTAGGGGGGGAGCGCAGGGGGGCAGGGCGGGGCGTCGCGCGGGCGGTCGGCGCTTCTCGTACCTCACCGACATTCGGACGAGTTGCTTGAAAGGCCGTCGCGGGCATTCGGCCGAAAAATGCTTCGCCGGGGTGCGGGCGTCGGCCGGGACGGCAATGGCGGGGGCCTTTTACGGTCATTCCGGCGAGTTGTGGTGCGTGGAATTGTCCTGACGGCTTGTTCGGTGCGGTCGAACCGGGGAGATGCGTCGACTACTCGCCTATTCGCGTTGGTCCGATTCCCGGCCGTCACGGCCGAAGAGCAGGCCGAAAGCGTGCACCGTTCTCAGGAGTGCCCCGCACGCGCGACCGGGGGCGAATGGGGGAGTGGGAGTCGTGTCGCTGCTTCGGTGTGTTGTCCGCCGGCCGGCCCGTGGGTCGGCCGACGGGTCAGCTGGTGGGTCAGCGGGTGAGCCGGTCGACCGGTCAGCCGGTGTGGACCCGCGTCATGTTCTTCTCCGCGAGCGGCGCGTAGTACTCGGTGAACAGCTTGCCGACCAGCTCGCCCCGGCTGGAGACGCCGACCTTCTCGAAGACCGCCTTGATGTGGTCGCGGACCGTGTGCGGCGACAGGTGCAGCTGCGCGGCGATCTCGCCGGTCGGCAGGCCACGCGCGATGTACTGGGTGACCTCGGTCTCGCGGTCGGTGAGCTCGTACGCGTCCACGATCAGCGGCACGATCTCGGAGGTCTTCGCCGGCTCGATCACCACCGCCGCCGCGCCGAGTCCGCCGTTCGCCTCGCGCAGGCAGGAGGCGTGGCAGACCAGCCAGCGGCCCGCACGGTTCCGTACGCGGGCGCGCGCCTGCCCGCGGTCCCGCTCCTGCGCGACGGCGCGCGCCTTCATCGCCGTCGCCTGGACCCAGGCCGGTACGCGGATGCCCTGCGGCGACGGCACGGCGGGGCCTTCGGGGAGAGTGTCGAGGTAGGCCAGGGCGTCGTCGTTGACCGACATCAGCGCACCGCTCGCGTCGAACAGGAGGAGCCCGGGGCCGTACGGAGCGTCCGGCAGCGGTTGCGGCGAGGGCTCGGCGAACGAGCGCAGCTGCTTGGCGAGCGGGGTGAGGACGGAGGCGATCAGCTGGGTCTCCGCGTCGTCGAAGGCCGGGCGGCCCTCCGCCCGGAACAGGCTGATGTGGCCCTGGGGGTGGCCTCCGACGCGCAGGACCGCGCGCAGCTCGTCCTGGAGTCCGCGCGGCCGCATGAAGGTCTGGTACAGCGTGCTGCGCGCGGGCAGGTCGTTGGTGGTCTGGCGGAGTCCGGCGACCGGCACCGAGGCCTGTGCCAGATCGCGGAAGAGATTGACGTTCTCGGTGAACAGCTCGGATTCCCAGTAGACGGCGCAGCCGCCCTCGTCCAGGTTCTCCGCACGGATCGGCGCGGTCATCATGCCGGTCACGGGGTCGGTGACGCGCCATACCGCCGCGTCGTACGGCATGAGCCGGCGCAGCTGCGTCGAGGCCTCGGCGAACATGCTGAGGGCGTCGGTGGCCTTCGCGGACCGGGAGAGCAGTTCCGCCCGGCCGACCGAGATACGCGAGATCGTCGAACTCGTCATCCCTCGAATGTGCCAGTTCCTACGGTTCCGTCCAACCCCTCACCTGAGGGAGGCGGTCCTTTCACGCCGTTTCTCCGCCGCACCCCGCCCCCCTTGATTGCGGGATGGGAACCGCGCCCGTATCCCGCAAGTGTGCTGTTCATGCGGATTGGGATTATCGGAGCGGGAATGTTGGGGCGCGCGGTCGCCAGACGGGCCGCGCTGGCCGGTGCGGCGGTCCTGCTGGCGGACCGGAGCATCGGCCAGGCCCGGGTGGCGGCGGCCGAGGCGACGACCGCTGAGTCGGCCGGCACGGTGGTGGCCACGACGCTGGCCGCGGCGCTCCGGCCGGAGATCGTGATCTTCGCGATCCGGTGGCCCCAGGCTCTGGAGCTGACCCGGCTGCACGCCGGTCTGCTGACCGGCAAGGCCGTGGTGGACCTGAGCGTTCCGTCGCGGACCGATCCGGAGTCGAGCGCGGTCCGCCAGCTCGTCTGCCTCGCCCCGCAGGTGCGCTGGGTCAAGGCTCTGACCACCGCCGACGCCGGTGCGCTGCACAGCGGATACAGCGAGGGCCTTCCGGTGGACGTGTTCGTCGCCGCCGACGACGAAGGCGCCAAGGTGGCCGTCGTGGAGCTGTTCGACCGGTCCGGTCTGCGGGCCTTCGACGCCGGAGGCCTGGACAACGCCTGGGTGCTGGAAGGCATGGGGCGGCTGGGGCAGGAGGTGGGAGAGCGGCTTCAGCTCAGCGAGAGCTGGAGCTTCAAGTTCATGCCCAGTTGGTGATCTCCCGGACACTGCGGTTGAGTTTCAGGAAGGCGTTCACACATGTCTACGCACCATCAATTCTCCGTCCTCGGTCCACTCGTCGTCCAGGGGGCGCACGGGCCCGTGCGCCTCGGCGGTAATCGGCAGAGAATCCTGCTGACCTTGCTGTTGTTGGAGGCCAACCGGGTGGTCGGCGTGGGCCGGCTGATCGAGGCGATCTGGCGGGAGGCGCCGCCGGCGACGGTCCGCAGCCAGTTACGGATATGCGTGTCCGGTCTGCGAAGACTTCTCTCGGCCGCCGGCGTCGCGGCCCAGATAGAGACGCACCCTTCCGGATATCTGATCCGTGTGCCGCGCGCGCATCTCGATCTGTCCCACTTCGAGGACCTGCTCAGCCGGGCCCGGGCCGAGGCGCGGTCGGCGTCGCCGGAACACGCGGTCGTCCTGTTCCAGCAGGCGCTCCAGCTCTGGCAGGGGCCGGTCGGTGCCGGGCTCGACAGCGAGCTCCTGGAGACCGTGGCCCTGAAGGTGAACGAGGACCGGCTGTCCGCGATCGAGGACCACATCGAGCTCGAACTGGCCCTGGGCCGGCACCGCCAGGTACTCGGCGAGCTCACCCGCCATGTGACGGAGAACCCCTTCCAGGAGTCGCTCTGCCTTCAGCTGATGCTGGCGCTCTACCGGTCGGGCCGGACGGCGGAGGCGCTGTCCGTCTACCGGGACACGCGCCGGAGGCTGGCGCGTGAGCTGGGGCTGGAGCCGAGCGAGAAGCTGCGCGTGATGGAGCGGATGATCCTGGACGGCCGCTCGGCGGGGGAGCTGTCACCGGCATTCGTAGCCACGACATCGATGTCCGGCCTGGCCGGGGCGGCCGCCGGGCCGCAGGACCGGATCGGGCCGCAGGACCGGATCGCTCTGCTGGAGCGCGAGATCGCGGATCTGCGCGACGCGAGCGTACGTCCCGGCTGACCGGCCGCTATGCGGCACCAGCTCCTCCCCATACCCCCTAAGCAGGGGATGGGAGAGGGCCTGGCGGACGAGAACACTGCTCCTCATCGCCGCCGCGCCTGGTGAGACCGCCGCGTGGCCCGGGAGGAAGGACGTGATCGTGGCAGGACGACCTGGACACGCGGACATCGCCGAGAGCGCCATGGACGGGCTCGTCGCGCGGCTCAAGGGTGAGGTCTTCACCCCGGAGGACGCGGGGTACGCGAGGGAGCTGCCGGGCTTCAACCGGATCGGGCAGCACCGGCCGGACGTGATCGTCGCGGCGCAGTCGGCCGAGGACGTGTCCGCCGCGGTCTCCTTCGCCGCCCGCCAGGGGCTCCCCATCGCCGTCCAGGCGACCGGCCACGGCATCGCCGCTCCGGCGGACGGCGGCGTCCTCGTCTCCACGCGCCGGATGAACGCGGTCGCCGTCGACCCGATGACGCGCACGGCGCACGTCGAGGCAGGGGCGCAGTGGCACCAGGTGATCGCCGCGGCGGCGCCGCACGGCCTCGCCCCGCTCAACGGCTCGTCGCCGCTGGTGGGCGTCGTCGGCTACACGCTGGGCGGCGGGCTCGGGCCGCTCGGCCGGCAGTACGGCTTCGCGGCGGACCATGTGACCTGCATCGAGCTGGTCACCGCCGACGGCGGCGTCCGGCAGGTCACGCGCGACCGGCACCCGGACCTGTTCTGGGCGCTGCGCGGCGGCAAGGGCAACTTCGGCATCGTCACCGGTCTCTGGTTCGGCCTGATGCCGGTGCGCCGGCTCTACGGCGGCGGCCTCTACTTCCCGGGTGAGCAGGCGGCGCAGGTGCTCCACACCTGGCGGCAGTGGTCCGCGACCGTGCCGGAGGAGATGACCTCCTCCGTCTCGCTGCTGCGGCTGCCGGACGTGCCGGACGTGCCGGAGTTCCTGCGCGGAACGTTCGCCGCGCATGTGCGGATCTCCTTCACCGGCCGCGCCGAGGAGGGCGAGCGGCTCGTCCGCCCGCTGCGCGAGTGCGGGACACCGCTGGCGGACTCCGTCGCGGAGATGCCGTACACCGAGGTGGGCGAGATCCACCAGGACCCGGCGCACCCGCTCCCGTACCACGAACGCAACATCGTGCTGCGGGAGTTGGGCTCGCAGGCCATGGAGGCGCTGCTGCGGGTGGCCGGGGCCGGTTCGTCCTGCGGTGACCTGATGGTCGAGGTGCGCCAGCTCGGCGGCGCGCTCGCCCGGCCCGCCGAGGTGCCGAACGCGGTCGGCGTCCGCGAAGGCGCGTACACGCTCTCCACGCTCTCGGCGCCCGGTTCGCCGGACGTGGTCCTCGGGGCGATGGAGGAGTGGGGCACGGGCCGCCGCTATCTGAACTTCCTCGCGGGCGCGGATACGGCCGGATCGGCGGCGGAGTGCTTCGCCCCGGAGACCTTGAGCCGGCTGGCGCGGGTGAAGGCCGCGGTCGATCCGGACAACCTCTTCCGGCTCAACCACAACATCGCGCCGCTTCCTTAAGGCGGCCGCCACCGCTCGTCCGGCCGCGCGAGCCGCTCGTTCTTGGCAGGTTCTCGTCACTATTTGGAGTGCATCATGACCACGCACGAGGCCGCGTCCACCGCGGCCGTCAGCACCGCTTCCTCCCCCGGAGCCCGCTCGGACGGGCTGCGCTACGGCGCCCTGTTCGGCCCGGTCGTCTTCGGCGTCACCGCCGCCGGGGTCGCCCTCCCGGACGTGGCGTCCTCGCTCGACGCCTCGGCCACCGCCACGGCCTGGGTCCTGACCGCGCACGCGCTGGCGCTCGGCGTCGGCACGGCGCTCTTCGGCCGCCTCGCCGACACCCGGGGCGTCCGCGCCGCGCTGCTGCTGGGCTCGCTGGCGCTCGCCGTCGGCGCGGTGATCTGCCTCGTCGCGCCCAACCTCGGCGTCCTGGTGGCCGGACGCTTCGTGCAGGCCGCCGGTTCCGGCGCCATGGCCGCCTGCGCGATGGCGCTCACCGCCTCCGTACCGCCGGAGAGGCGGGCGCAGGTCTTCGCCGGATTCGGTGCCACGATGGCGATCTTCTCCGCCAGCGCCACCCTGGCCGGCGGCGTCTTCACCGAGTGGGTGACCTGGCGCATCGCCCTGGTCCTGCCGGCGCTCTCCCTCCTCGTCGTGCCGCTGTGCCTGGCCGGAGCGCCGGCGCGGAAGAACTCCGGCCGGTCCATGGACCTGCCGGGAGCGGCCCTGCTGACGCTCACCGCCATGTCGTTCCTCGTACTGATCCAGTCCTCCGCGCTCGCGCTGTCCACCCCGCTGGTGACCGCGACCGCCGTCGTGCTGCTCCTGTCGGGCGCCGGACTGATCTGGCGTACGCGCAGCAGCGAGACCTCCTTCGTGCCGCGCGCGCTCGTCACCGACGGCGTCTTCCTGAAGGCCGCCGTCATCGGCATCGGTGTGTACGGCGGTCTGTTCGCCGCGATGTACGCCGTACCGCAGCTCCTCGTCCGCGACCACGGCTGGAGCGTCCTCGCCGTCGGCGTCTGGCTCCTGCCCGGAGCGGTCGTCGGCGCGATCCTCTCCCGGCTGGCCGGCCGGCTCACCGCGGGCGACCACGGCAACCTGCTGCTCGGCGCGGTCTCCCTCGCCTTCGCGGCGGCGCTCGCCGGCGCGCTGGCCGGCTCCGGCGTCGTGCTGCTGATCCTCGGTGCCTCGCTCGGCTTCTCCGCCTTCTCCGTCACCCAGGTGTTCACCACCGCCCTGATGTCCGGACACATCGAACCGGCCCGGCGCGGCGGTGCGATGGGGCTGCTCAACCTCACGTTCTTCGTGGGCGGCGGTGTCGGCAGCGCCACCGCCGGGGCGCTGGCGAAGTCGATGTCGCTCTCCACGGCGCTCGGCGTCGTCGCGCTCTTCCCGCTGATCGCGGCAGTGGTCGCCTTCACGCTGTCCCGGCGCACGGCATAGCGCCGCCCGCCGCGAAGCCCGTACAGAACCGCACGCGCACAACCGCCCGTACAGCACCGCCCGTACAGCCCGCCCGAACGGTGCTGTGCGGGCGGCCGCGTTCCACGACACGCAGGTGATACGTCACCGATAGGCCTCGCCAGCACGATGGACCCCGTACCGCCCTTGCCCCGTGATCAGGAGAGCGGAAGACCGTCATGAGCCACATCATTGATCCTGAATTCGACAGTCACATACGTAAGTTGATGGCCTGGCACTTCGGTGCCGAGACCGGCTCGCCGTTCTGGCTCGGAAAGCTGGACGGGCTCGGCTTCGACCCGGTCGCCGAGGTGCAGGGCCTGGCCGACCTGACGCGCTTCCCGGACGTCAGCGCCGAACTCCGCTCCGTACCGGCGCAGGACCTGATCCCGCGCGGCCTCGCCGACCGCCCGTTCCGCGTCTACGACTCCGGCGGCACCACCGGATCGCCCAAGCGCATCGTGGACAGCGCCTACCGGTCGCAGGTGACCGAGTGGGCGCGGGAACGCCTCATCGCGAACGGCGTTCCCGCGGAAGGGAATTGGCTGCACCTGGGACCGAGCGGCCCGCACGTCATCGGCTTCGACACCGGCCGTTACGCCGCGCTCGGCGGCGGCATCTTCTACACCGTCGACCTCGATCCGCGCTGGGTGAAGAAGCTCCTGTCGGACGGCCGCGGCGAGGAGGCCGACGCCTACATCCAGCACCTTCTGGACCAGGCGGAGACCATCCTGGAGAGCCAGGACGTCGCGGTGCTCAACACCACGCCGCCGCTCCTGGAGGCGATCTGCGCCCGGCCGCGCCTGTACGAACTGGTGCGCACCAAGGTCCGCGCGATCATCTGGGCCGGAACGTCGATCAGCCGGGAGAGCCTCAAGCAGCTGGATGAGGTCTTCTTCCCGGCGGCGAGCGTGGTCGGCGTCTACGGCAACAGCCTGATGGGCGTGGCGCCGCAGCGGCCCGCCCGGCCCGGCGACGCCTACCCGAGCGTCTTCGAGCCGTTCCCGGAGACCACGCGCCTCCACCTCGTCGACGAGGCCGGTGAGCCGGTGGCGTACGGCGAACGCGGCCGGGTCCTGCTCCACCTGGTCTCGGAGGAGATGTTCCTGCCGAACGTCCTGGAGCGGGACACCGCGATCCGGATCGAGCCGCGGGACGGGTCCACCGTGGACGGCCTCGCCGATGTGCAGACCTACCGCACCCTCGACGACGTGGCCATCATCGAAGGGGTCTACTGATGAGCACCGCCGCACCGGCCACCGTCGTCCTCGACCCGAGCGTCTGCGGCCGCCGCGTCGCCAGCTCCGACCGCTCCCGGCTGCCGAGCGTGCTCGGCGGGGACCTCGCCGACATCGGGACCGCGCCCCGGCTCCTCGCGGTCGCCGCGCTCAACGAGATCCGCGCGCACGCGGACGGCAGACCGCCCGCCTTCGAGGTGTTCACCGGGGCGGCCGAGCTCTTCGCCACCGCGACGCTGGACGGCGAGAGCCCGCAGGAGTACGCCCGGCGCGTCTGCCACGCCACCGGCCTCACCGCCACCGCCGTCGAACAGGCCGTCGCCGACCTGACCGCCGAACTGCGCGCGCTCCCGGCGACCACCGCCGCCGAACTGCCCGCCACCGGCTTCGGCGACGGCTTCGACACCCGCTGGGTACCGCGCGGCCGGGTCTTCGCCGCCGTGATGGCGAGCAACCACCCGGTGCCGAACATCTCCTGGGCCCAAGCGCTGTTCCACGGCTACAGCGTGCTCGTCAAGCCGGGCAGCCGCGACCCGTTCACCCCGGCCAGGCTGCTGGCCGCGCTGACGGCGGCGGGCCTGGAGCCGAGCAGGGCCGCGTTCCTGCCGTGCTCGCGCGAGGTCGGCGAGTATCTGCTGCGGGAGGCCGACCGCGGCATCATCTACGGCGGTGAGAGCGCCGTCTCCACCTGGCACCAGCGCGAATCGGTGGCCGTACGCGGCCCCGGCCGTACCAAGGCGCTCCTGGACACGGCCCCGGACGACGCCGTCATCGAGCACCTGGCGCTCTCCGCCTCCTTCGACGGCGGCACCCGGTGCACCAACCTCTCGGCGGTCCTGACCACCGGGGAGGTCGAGGACGTCGCCGACCGGCTCGCGGAGCGGCTCGCGAAGCTGCCGTCCCTCCCGGCGACCGACGGAGCGGCGACGCTCCTGGTGGTGAACCGGGCCCGCGCCGAGGCGCTGCGCGAACAGGTCGCCGCGCTCCGCTCCTCGCTCACCGACCACAGCGCACGCGCGGGTGAGTACGAGACCGTCGTGGAGCTGGTCGACGGCTCGTTCCTGCTGCGGCCGGTCGTGCTCTCCGCCGACCGGGCCGGCCATCCGGCGGTCGGTACGGAACTCCCGTTCCCGTTCGTCGTGGTGGCCCCGTGGACGGAGGCCGACGGCGTGGAGCCGCTCCGCGACTCGCTCGTCCTCAACCTGCTCACCGACCGCGAGGAGCTGGTGGAGGCCGCGGTACGGGAGCCGAGCGTACGGAAGGTGACGCGCGGCCGGGTCCTGCCGTGGACCGCGACACCGGGCATCCCGCACGACGACAACTACACGCAGTTCCTCCTGGAGCCGAAGGGCCTCGTGGCCCAGCGCTGACGTCCCCGAGCCCCCGGCCCATCCACCGAAGACACACCAGACCGCGAGAGAGGGATTTCGCATGCCCATGAACAGGCGAGAAATGGTCATGGCCACCACCGGAGCGGCGCTCGTCGCCGCCGCGGCCGCCGTACCGCTGCTGAACGGCGGCGACGACACCGGAGCCGCCGCCGAGGCCGCCGCACCCGCGAAGGCCGCGGGCCAGGAACACACCGAGCGCTACCTCGGCCGCACCATACGCGTCGCCACCGCGGCGGACGGCGGCGGCGTCTACATCGACGGCCGCCCGCTCCACCTCATGAAGTTCGCCGACGACGCCTACCTCAGCTCCATGTGCCACTACGAGATGGCCCCCACCCCGCTGGACGCCGCCCGCCGCGCCGTCGAGGAGTTGCGCGGCGCCGCCCTCCAGCCCTCCACGCACGGCACCCACGTCACGCACCTCTGACGCCTCCGGCACCTCTGTCCCCTGCGGCACCTCTGAAGCGGCCCCGGAACGAAGGAATCCCAGCGATGGTCCACGTACGCAAGAACCACCTGAACATGACGGCCGAGGAGAAGCGGCGCTTCATCAACGCGGTCCTGGAGATCAAGAGACGCGGCATCTACGACCGTTTCGTCAAGCTCCATATACAGGTCAACTCCACCGACTACCTCGACAAGGAGACCGGCAAGCGCCTCGGCCATGTCAACCCGGGCTTCCTGCCGTGGCACCGGCAGTACCTCCTGAAGTTCGAACAGGCCCTCCAGAAGGTCGACCCGCGCGTCACGCTGCCGTACTGGGACTGGACCACCGACCACGGCGAGAACTCGCCGCTGTGGTCCAAGGACTTCATGGGCGGCAACGGCCGGCCCGGCGACCGCCGCGTCATGACCGGACCGTTCGCCCGCCGCAACGGCTGGAAGCTGAACATCAGCGTCATCCCGGAAGGCCCGGAGGATCCTGCGCTGAACGGCAACTACACGCATGACGACCGCGACTACCTCGTACGGGACTTCGGCACGCTCACCCCGGACCTGCCGACGCCGCAGGAGCTGGAGCAGACGCTCGACCTCACGGTCTACGACTGCCCGCCGTGGAACCACACCTCCGGCGGCACACCCCCGTACGAGAGCTTCCGCAACCACCTGGAGGGCTACACCAAGTTCGCCTGGGAGCCCCGGCTCGGCAAGCTGCACGGCGCCGCGCACGTGTGGACCGGCGGCCACATGATGTACATCGGCTCGCCGAACGACCCGGTGTTCTTCCTCAACCACTGCATGATCGACCGCTGCTGGGCCCTGTGGCAGGCGCGCCACCCGAACGTGCCGCACTACCTGCCGACCGTGCCGACCCAGGACGTGCCGGACATCAACACCCCGCTCGGGCCGTGGCACACCAAGACCCCGGCGGACCTGCTCGACCACACGCAGTTCTACACCTACGACCAGTAGACCGACGCGGCGGCGCCGGACAGCGGATCCCCGTTGTCCGGCGCCGCCGCGTTGTGCGGACCCCAATGCCCCTCGAACCAGGAGAGACACCGTGTACGTGGTACTCGCTCTGTGCTGGCTCGTCGTCTTCTTCGACGGCCTGGACGTCACGATCTACGGCGCCGTCATGCCGTACATGCTCGACGACACCGCTTTCGGCCTCGACGCCTCCGCAGCCGGGAGGATCGGCAGCTGGACCACCTTCGGCATGCTCATCGGCGCGCTGACGGCGGGCAACATCACCGACTGGATCGGCAGACGCGCCGTGCTGGTCTGGTGCGTGCTGCTGTTCTCCGCCGGATCCGGGGTCTGCGCGCTGGCCGGAGACCCGCTCCAGTTCGGCGCCGGCCGCTTCCTGGCCGGTCTCGGCCTCGGCGGCCTGATGCCGATCTGCCTGACCGTCGTGGCGGAGTTCTCGCCGCCGCGCCGGATGGCGCTGGCCACCGGCATCCTCATGACCGCCTACCACGCGGGCGGCATCGCGGCGACGGGCCTCGGCCTGGCGCTCGCCCCGGACCACGGCTGGCGGTGGCCGTTCGCCGCGGGCGTGCTGCCGGCGCTCATCGCCGTACCGCTGCTCCTGCGCTTCATGCCGGAGTCGCCCGGCGTGCTGTACGCGCGCGGCCGGTTCGACCAGGCGCGGACGACCGCCGAACGGTACGGACTTCCTGCGCCGACCGCCGCCGACGCACCGGCCGCCGGAGCTGCCGGACGACTCCGTGCCGTACGCGAACTCGTGGCGCCCGGCAGGGCGTTGGCGACACTGCTGCTGTGGGCGGCCTCCTTCTGCGGACTGCTGCTCGTGTACGGCATCTCCACCTGGCTGCCGCAGCTGATGCGCTCCGCCGGGTACGGCCTGTCCACCTCGGTCAGCCTGCTCATGGTCATCAACGGCGGCGGCATCGTCGGCATGCTGGTCGCCGGCCGCGTCGCCGACCGGTTCGGCGCGGTCCGCGTCGCCACCTGCTGGTTCCTCCTGACGGCGGCCGGACTGGCGCTGCTCGCCACCGGGCCCTCGCTCGGCCTCACGTACGCGGTCGTCGCCTTCACCGGCATCTGGCTGTTCAGCGCCAGCACCATGGTCTACGCGGTCGCCGGCCGCTTCTACCCGGCGGCCGACCGCGCCGCGGGCCTGGGCTGGGTCACCGGCGTCGGCCGACTCGGCGCGGTCGTCAGCCCGTGGCTCGGCGGTGCGCTGGTCAGCCGGGGGCTGGAGAGCAGCGGCTTCCTGGTCTTCGCGGTCGGCGGAGTCCTCGGAGCCGTGGCCGTGGTCCTGGTTCCGGCCGTCGCGGCGGCCCGCACACGCACCGGCCCCGGACGCGCCGCCGATGAGAAGGAGCTGGGCGGCGCGGCCGGGGCCGAGGCGGAGGGGGGTTCGCAGGACTCGCAGGACTCGCGGGGTTCGCGGGACTCGCGGGACTCCCGCGACTCGGCGGAGCCTACTTCTCCAGGCAGAACTCGTTGATCGGGTAGCCGACGTGACGGTCCTCGACGGGCAGGTAGCCGAGGACCGTGTCGCCCGGCTTCAGCTCGGTGCTGTTGAGGACCGTGCCACCGGGGCCGAGGACCCGGACGTGCCAGTCGTCCTGGAGGATCAGGTTGACGCGTCGGCCGTCCGGGGCCTCGGCGTCGATGGAGATCAGCGGACGCGTCTCGATCTTCACGCGGCCCACCGTCACCAGCCGCGTGTTGCCCTTGATGTCCACGGCGGTGAGCTTGCTGCCGGTCTTCAGCTCGCTGAGGTAGTTGGTGCGCTCGTCCTTGCCGAGCGTGTACGAGTGGATGGCACCGGCGTTGACGCGGAACGGCCGGGTCGGCATGTACGGCAGCGGGTGGGTCTCGCTGACGCACAGGATCATGCCCTTGGAGTGCGAGCCGACCAGGATGCCCTCGTCCTCGCCGAAGTGCGTGGTGGTGTCCACGCAGGCCCGCTCACCCATGCCGATGTGGCTGGTCTCCACGACGCGCAGCTCGGTGAGGTTGAGGTTGGGGATGCCGGCCTGGGCGATCCGCTTGAGCTCGGCGGCGTCGCCGACGGTCCGCGGCGCCATCATCACGCCGTCCGAACCGTGCTCCAGCACGCCGAAGAGGATCTCCGCCTCCTCCAGGTCCTGCGCGATGGTCACCATCGAGCCGGTGGCGCGCGCGGCGGCGGCGATCACGATCTCCAGCGGGATCTTGGTCGGGTCGCGGAACAGCAGGACGGACCACTTCTCGGTACGCGAGGACTCGCAGGCGTCCTCCAGCGTCGGCGCGTCGATGATCTCCACGAACCGGCCGAACTCGATCTCCGGGTGCTTGATGGCCAGTTCGGCCGGGGTCACCCCGTGCTTGGCCGGGTCGACGATGACGACGGTGGCCTCGCCGAACTCCTCCGGGAGCTGCTTGCCGGACACCAGCAGGACCTTGGTCACGGTCGGCGGCAGGTCCGCGAGGTGGGCGGGATCGTCGGCGACCAGGGCCTCGACCTTGTGGTGCAGGGCCTCCTGGACGATGGCGGCGCGGGCCTCACCGACGGAACGGATGTCGAGCCAGGTCAGTTTCGAAGACGAAGACGAAGACATGCGAAGAACTCCTCAGAAGCGATGGACTGACGTGATGGAACAGGGGAGTTGAGATCGTTCGGCGGGACGGATCAGGCGGCGCCGGCCGTCGCGCCGGCGCGCGCCGGTGAAGCGGACCTGTTGCCGCTGTTGCGGCTGTGACCGCTGTTGTGGATGAGGTCGGAGAGCTTGTCCGCCATCGCCCCGGGATCGTTGGCCTGGAAGACGTTGCGGCCCATGGCGACACCGGCCGCGCCGCCGCGCAGCGCCTCGTCGACATAGGCGAGGATCCGGCCCTCGTCGCTGTCGCGCGGTCCGCCGACCACGACGACCGGAACCGGCGAGGACGCGGTGATCTCGGCCATCGCCTCGACCGATCCGACGTACAGCGTCTTGACCAGGTCGGCGCCGAGGTCGACGGCCACCTGGACGGCGTGGGCGACGAGCGCCGGATCGCGCGGATTGTCGATCTTGGGGCCGCGCGGGTACATCATCGCCAGCAGCGGTACGTTCCAGCGGTCGCAGGCCTCCGCGACCGCCGCCATGTCCGCGATCTGGTGACGTTCCTGGTCGGAGCCGAGATTGACGTGGACGCTCACCGCGTCCGCGCCCATCCGCAGGCTCTCCTCGACGCTCGACACCAGGTACTTGGCGTTGGGGTCGGGGGCGTGGACCGTGCTGGCGCTCAGGTGCACGATCAGCGAGGTCCGGGTGAACCACTCCGGGTCCACGTGCCGCAGCGATCCCTTGTGCAGGACGATGCCGTCGACGTGGTGCGAGGCCAGCTGGCCGACGAGCGCGTCCAGGTGGTGCGCGCGGGTCAGCGGGCCGTCGGTGATCGAGTGGTCGAGCGGGACGATGAACAGGCGCTCGGGGTCGTGGTGGTGGAGCCGTTGGAGTCGCAGACTCCTGGCGAAGGGGGCGTTCGGGGCCATCGGTGCTCCTTGTCTGGTGTCGGCGGGGCGGGCCTCGGGTTGGGATCAGGACCGGGGCCGGGGTCAGGGCCGAGGGGAGAGGCTTGCGGGCAGCGCGCCGGCCTCGGCGCCGAGGCCGAACTCGCTGTGCAGCAGGCCGACCGCGCGGACCGCGTCGGAGCTCGGCACGGTCACCGAGACGCGCAGCTGGGACGCGGACAGCGACCGGGCGCTGATGCCGGAGCCGACGAGCGAGGCCAGCATCCGGGAGGCGTACTCGGGCCGGCTGAGCAGGCCCTGGCCGACGATCGAGACCTTGGCGACCTGGTCCTCGACCTCCACCCCGTGCCGGCGCGGCGCCATGAGGTCGCTGAAGGACCTGCTGACGTCCGCCGCGTGCGAACGGTGGACCGTGAGTCCGAGCGAGAAGCCGCCGCCGGGCGCGGAGGCGACCGTGGTCATGTCGGCCGGGATCGACTCCTCGGCCAGGAACCGGAAGACGTCGGGTGAGGGATCCGGTGTGTCGTGGGTGCGGAGCGTGATGCGGGCGATGTCGGTGTCGTGGACGACGGCCATCACCGCGGTCCTGTCCTCGAGCATGTCGTTTCCGTCTCGTCGGTGGAGTCGATGGATACGGGTGCCGGTCCGCGTGGCCGTGGAGCGGCCCACGAGGATGTCGACGTCGTAGAGGGCGGCGAGCTCGACGGCCCGCGAGTGCATGACCCGCGCTCCGGCGAAGGCCATCTCGGTCATCACGTCGATGTCGATGTCGGGCATGAGCCGTGCGTCGGGGACGACGCGCGGGTCGGCGGTGTAGACGCCGCGCACGTCGCTGTAGATCTCGCAGTGGCCGGCGCGGAGTTCGGCCGCCACCGCGACGGCCGTGGTGTCCGAGCCGCCGCGGCCGAGCGTGATGATGTCGCCGTCGGCGGTGACGCCCTGGAACCCGGCGATCACCACGACCTGGCCCGCGTCCAGGAGCGTGCGCAACTGCTCCGTGTCGATCGCGACGATGACTCCGGCGCCGTGCGGCCCGGTGGCGAGAATGCCGCTCCGCGAGCCGGACAGCGCGGTCGCGGCCAGGCCGCTGTGCTGGAGCGCCATCGCCATCAGCGCCGCGGAGGCGGTCTCCCCGGTGGCGAGCAACTGGTCGAGTTCGTGGCCCGCCGGGTGCGGATTGACCGCGCCGGCCCGGCCGATCAGTTCGTCGGTGGTGTCGCCCTGTGCCGAGACCACGACGACCACACGCCGGCCGGAGCGTGCGAGTGCGCCGACCCGGTCGGCGACCTGACGTACCTGGGACACGGTGGCGAGCGAACTTCCGCCGTACTTCTGGACCACCACGTCGCTCGTGGGACCGCTGCCTTGCGTACTCACGCGCTGCTTCCCCCCGCCTCGTCGAGCCCGGCTTCCCGAGCACTGCGACGAGCTTCCAGGAGCGGGATATCGACGCCGTGTCTCCGTCGCACCGCCGGGCTATTGCGCGTGTATCGGGACAGTGCGGGCGGGCGGAGGCCGGGGCGGGGGCTGCTCGGCGGCCAGGCGGCGGCGAGGTGGCGGCCGTAAAACCGTTGTCACGGGGGGAGCGGAGGCGGGTAACCTTTCCCTGCTTCGTACGGCGGGCGCTGAAGACGGGGGTGTCGGTGCGCGAACACCGTGGGCACGGAAATCGTTCCGGCCGGGGAGGGCGCGGATGACCGCCGGCATCGGATCCGCCGCCGGCTTACGGCAGTCGGTCAGCCTCATCCTTCCGGTCCGGCTGCACGCCGACCCCGTCGCGTGGGCCGAGGGCCCCATCCCCTTCGAGGCCGGTGGCCACCGGACGGATGTGGTTTCGCGTCAGACGTACTTCACCCAGGCCGCGGGGCGCGCGCTGTACGGGTCGCCCCAACGGCCGCGCCGCTGGCACCTGTTCGCCGACACCGTGCACGGGACCCTCCACCTGCACGGCCTGGAGATCCTGCGCATCCCGACGGCGGTGCAGCCCCAACACGCCCTGGCCGTCTTGCACTTCAGCGTCCACTCGGCGGGGTTGCTCGGTGTGCTCCGGGCGCTGGCCGGCCGTGCGGGCGCGGGACCCGATCCGCTGGGCGGCCCGCTCGCCCCCGACGTCCTTCTCGCGGGGGTCGCCTCGCCGGTGGACCTGGGCGCCGCCACCCACCCGTACACCGTCGCCTTCCTGACCCCCGGCCCCTCCGGGACCGCCGCACTCCGCTCCGACGGTGCGCTCCCGGCGACGGCCGACCGCTGGCTCTGGGCGCTGGCCTCCCGGTCCGACGAGACGGACTTTCCCACCGCTCCGGAGCAGTTGCCCGGCCAGACCGAGCGGGCCGTGCGGATCTCCGCCGACTGGAGCGCCCTCGTCCTGCGCCACGGCGCCGCGTTCCTCGGGCATCGACCCGATGCGGGCGAGGGGGACTTCTACGATTTCGCCGCCCTGCACGTCCGTTCCGTCTACCTGGACGCCCTCCTCCTCGGCATCGCGCAGCGGGACCACATCGACGAGCTGACCGACGGGCTCTCCGGGGTCTTCGACGGCCCCGGGCTCGCCCGCCGCGTCACCGGCCTCGAACGGGACATCGCGGCGTTCCGGAGCACCTACTGGCGTCAGCACCTCACCGCCCACGGCCCGGCCAACGAGCTGCTGCTCGCCTACCACGAGCAGTACCGGCTGCCGGCCCGGTTCGAGGAGATCCTCGCGGAGGCCGCCGACTACGCCCGGCTCGTCCAGACGCAGGACGGGCAGCAGATCGCCGGCGCCCTCGGTGTGCTGACGATCCTCGGCCTGCCGCTCGGCACCGCACTGAGCATCCTCCAGGTGCTCGGCGACGACGACCCCCGCCACCTCCTGCTCGCCCTGGCCGTCGCCTTCCTTGCCACGGCGGCCGCCTTCGCCACCCGGTACGGACGCCTGGTCCTCGCTTCGCTGCGGGGCAGCCGCATCTCCGACGAGTGACCACAACCAGCCTGCTCATAGACCTCGTTGTTAGCATCAGGTTCAAACTGCCGAACAGGACACGGTCGACGTGACGGTCAACGAGGGCGAGTCCCTCCGGCTCTACAAGAAGGCCCTGCGCTATGCCGAATCGGACCCGGAGGTCTTCCTCAGTACGGCACGGCGGGCGGCGGAGGCCATCCTCTTGGACCTTGCCATGAGGGAGGCCGTCGGGTCCAAGCCGACGCTCGAATCCCTGCTCACGGTGCTCACGGCCAAAGGGCTCGTACCGCCGAAGATGGTGCTCGCCATCCGCACGATCCAGAACTACGGCAACTTCGGCAGCCACGCCCTCGACGGCTCGGGCGACGAGATCTCCGCGGAGGACGTACAGCCCTGTCTCAACGCCCTGACGCAGCTGGCCGCCTGGTACGGCCGGACCAGTTCGTCGTTCGCGGAGAGCGAGGGGCGGGAGGCGCTGGCCGCCGTGCAGCACACGGCCGGGACGACCCGCCTGGCCGATTCGACCCTGATCGTGGTGAAGGCCCTGCTGCTGGGCTGCGGCTTCGACGAGGTGCTCGCCCGGCGCAACCACCGGGTGGTGTGCGTCCAGCTTCCCTGGTCGGACCAGCTGGTCCGGGAGGTCGCGGAGGGGCGGCTGGACCTGGCGATCTACAACGAGCAACGGCTCCTGAGCATGATCGCGGAGGATGCGGAGCTCGGGGCCCGGGTGGCCTCCGTGGGCCGCCTCGGGCACTCGATGGGAGGCCGCAACTTCTACCTCCTCGCGGCGCGCGGTGGGCGCTGGGGCGGTGCGACCACCGAGGAGTTCCTGGCCGACCCGGCGGGTGCGGAGATCGCCGTGCCGAGGTACAGCGACATGTTCGCCAACGTCCTCACCGCTTTCGCCACCGACGAGGCCGGGCTGCGGGAGAGGGGGGTCCGCATTCTCGACGTGCCCCACCACCTCGGTCTTGAGCTCTTCCATCTGAACCGGGACGTCCTGGCCGTCGGCGGGCAGAACCTCCGGATGCACGCCCGGGACGAGGACGACTACTTCGAGCTGCTCAACTCCGACATGCTTCCGCCCCTGGCCCAGGCGCGGTTACGGTCGGCAGCCGCCAACGTGCTCATCGCGAACCGCACCTGGCTGTCCTCGGTCGGTGTCCGGCCCAACGACCTCTTCCGTGAACTGATGCGGCGGTTCCACGACTTGGGGGCCGACGCCGAGCGCTTCGAGGCCACCGTCGACGACCTGATCGCGCATGCCTCGTTCCCCCTCCAGAGCACCCGGAGCAGCCGGGAGCGGCTGGTGCGCCACGTCCTTTTCGAGAGCTACCGCCTGGGGGACCCGTGACCGACGGCAGACGCGTGCTGGTGCTGGGCGGGACCAACTTCGACATCATCGTGCGGGCGGAGGACTTCCCCCGGGAGCACGAGAAGGTCCGGGGCGACGCCTGCGAGGCGCGGCCCGGTGGGTCGGCGGCCAACACGGCCCTGGGCCTCGCCCGGCAGGGCTGCCAGGTCAGGCTCGTGTCGGCGGTGGGGGACGACGCGCTGGGCCGCCTGTGCCTGGACGACCTCCGGGAGGGAGGGGTGGACACGGCGCTGGTGCGCGTGGACCCCTCGCTGCGGACGAGCATGGCCATCGTGATCTCGTCCGGGACCGGGAAACGGATGATGACGTTCGCCGGAGCCGACCGCGACGAGGCGTTCCGGGCGGTGACGGAGCTGGACGTGGCGGCCGTGGACCATGTCCATGTCGTCGGGGAGCCCACCCCCGAGCTCGGCCGCGTCGTGGCCCTGGCACGCCGGGCCGGCCGTACCGTCTCGGTCGAATGGAACGGCCGGGACATGAGCCGGCTGGCCGAGGGACCGGGACTGAACCTGATGAACGCGGACGAGGCGGGCCGGCTGCCCGGCGCCCTGCCCGACGACGCGGCCGGCACCGCCCTGCGGTACGCCGGACGGCTGTCGGGTGAGGTGATCCTGACGCAGGGGGCCGAGGGCGCCCTGTGGGCCTCACCGTCCGGTGCGGTGGTGCGCGAACCGACGACGGCCGTGGAACCGGTGGACCGTACGGGAGGCGGTGACGCCTTCAACGCCGGCGTCGTCGCCGGCTGGCTGTCCGGCGAACCGCCGTCCGCGTGCATGCGCAGAGGGCTCGATGCCGCGTTGCACGTCATCACGAAGATAGGAGCTCATCCATGACCAGGTGGCTTGGCGTCGCCCTGCTCCCGCGCGCGGACCACACACGCGCCGCGATCCGGCTGCAGCAGAGTCTGGGCGGTGACCAGCCCTTGCAGCCGCCGCTGAGCGAGGAAGGAAATCTGCCCCATCTGACCGTCTTCCAGGGGCCGTTCGAGGACAGCCTGGATCCCGCACGGGAACTGGCGAGGACCAAAGCGGCGCTGAGCCTGCCCGACCAGCTGTCCCTCGCGTCCGTCGGCATCGTCCACCAGCCGACCGGCTGGCTGTTCATGTCCGTCGAACGGCCCGCGCTGCTGGAAAAGCTCCAGGAAGTCGTCCTCGACGGCCTCGCACCCCGCCTCGACCGGCAGGCGTTCGACACCTCGAAGGACACCTCCCGGTTCACGGACGCCGAACGCGCCAGCTTCGCCCGGTACGGCTACCGCTACACCGGCGAGGCCTACGCACCCCACATCACCCTGGGCCGCACCGACGAGGCCACCGCCCTCGAACTCGTACGGACCGCACCCGAGCGCACCCGCGTACCCGCCGAGTGGATCTTCGACCGGTTCAGCTTCTACGTGATGGGGGAGCACGGCGCCCACGCGGAGAAGCTGGCCGAGCTGCCGGTCGGCGCCGTATGAGTCTCCGGCACCCGCCGTACGACGGCCCGGCCCTGCACCGCTTCGCCCAGGAGGCCGTGGGCGCCGGAGTGGAGTGGCTCGCCGGGGAGGGGGCGGGCCGGGCCTGGTCGCACAGGCGGTTCAAGCCCTCGGGGGAAGAGGTCACCGCTGCCGACATCGAGGTCGAGCGGCGGGTCACCCGGATCCTCACGGAGCGCACACCGGAGATCCCCGTCGTCGGCGAGGAGTCGGCGGGCGCGGGCCCCGTACCCGGTACGTGCTGGCTGCTGGACCCCATCGACGGCACGATGAACTTCAGCCGCGGAGCCCCCGGGTACGCCGTCTCGCTCGCCTGCGTGGTGGACGGGGAGCCGGTGGTCGGCGTGGTGGACGCGCCCGCACTCGGCCGGCGCTGGAGCACGGGGGCCGAGGGCGCGGTGGCTGCGGGCGCGCCCGGCCTGCCGGGCAGCCGGACTCTGTCCGGGGCTGTGGTCGGCCTGACGGGTACGGGCTCCGGCCGCTCGCGTCCGGCCCGGCTCATCGGCCTCCTGTACGACAGGGCCCACCGGATCAGGCTGCAAGGTGCGATGAGCCTGGACCTGGTGGGGGTGGCGGAGGGCTGGCTGGACGCCTGCGTATGCCTGGGCCCCAGCCCGTGGGACGTGGCGGCGGGCGTCGCCCTGGTGCGGGAGCGCGGCGGGGCGGTGCTGGGAGCGGGCGGCGGCGCCTTCACCCTGCGGTCTCCCGTTCTGGCCGCGGGCGCCGAGCCGGTCGCCCGGGAGCTGATCGCGCTCTGGGAGTCGCTCGACAGCTGACGGCCCCTCCCCGGACCGTGGGGGGGAGAGAGACGAGGTGGTGCCGCGTGCCCGACCGGCCCAAAAGCGACCTGCGGGACGTCCGTCGACATACCCGTACGTACCCAGGTCGCCCCCTCTACCGCCCGTTCCCGTTCGATTACAGTGCTTGCGCGGTCGCCCGCAGAGGGCCGCGCCGGCGAGGACGTGGTGACGGGGAGGGGGCGGGGTGAGCACAGGGACCACGGCGGTCTGGGGACGGGCCGAGCAGCAGGACTTCCGCAGCCGGGTGCGCGGGGCGCTGCTCGGCGGGGCCGTCGGGGACGCGCTCGGGGCCGGGGTCAGCGGGCTCGCGCTGGAGGAGATCCGGGAGGCGTACGGGGCCGAGGGGGTCACCGACTACGTTGCCGCGCACGGCAGACGCGGGGCCGTCACCGCCCTCACCCAGCTCACCCTCTTCACCGTGGACGGGCTGATCCGCGCCCAGGTCCGCCGGGACACCGGAGCCTGGCACCCGCCCACCGATGTGCACCGGGCCCACCTGCGCTGGGCCGCGACCCAGCACGACTGGGGGCCCGACGAGCGGCGCAAGGACAACGGGTGGCTGGCCGCCGAGGAGTGGCTCTACGCCCGCCGCGGGCCCACCCGGGAGTGCCTGGGCGGCTTCGGCGACACCGTCATGGGGACCCTGGAGCGGCCCAAGAACCCCACCGCCCGGGACGCGGGCGCGCTGACCCGGTCCGCGCCGTTCGGGCTGCTCGTGGGGTGGGAGCCGCAGCTGGTGCTCCAGCTGGCCGTCGAGTGCGCGGCCCAGACCCACGGGCATCCCGCCGCCCAGCTGGCCGCCGGGGCCTTCGCCGTACTCGTGCACGCTCTGGCGCGCGGCGAGAGTCTGGACGGCTCCGTACAGCATGCGATGGTGCTGCTCGGCGAACGCCCTGGACACGAGCCGGTGACCGAGGCCCTTCAGCAGGCCCTCGGGTCGGTGCGGCAGGGCATCCCCGGTCCCGCCCTCATCGAGGCGCTGGGCGCGAGCGACGCCGCCGAGGAGGTGCTCGCCGTCGCCGTGTACTGCGCCCTGGTCAGTGAGGACGTACGGCACGGGCTGCGGCTGGCCGTCAACCACGGCGGGCCGTCCCGCGCCACCGGGTCCGTCTGCGGGGCGCTGCTCGGCGTGCTGCACGGCGAGACCGCGCTGCCGCCGGCCTGGCTCGCCGAGCTGGAGGGACGCCCCACGCTCCTCGAACTGGCCGACGACTTCGCGATGGAGATGACCCAGGGCCCGGCCCTGCACAGCCCGACCGCCGCCGCCCCGGGGTGGCTGGCCCGCTACCCGCGCGGCTGAGATCCGCCGCCGTCCGCTCAGCGCATCAGCGCATCAGTTCGCCCGCGTTGACCAGGAGGGACTGGCCGGTGATCGCCCGCGCCCGGTCGGAGGCCAGGAAGGCGACGGCCTCCGCCACATCCCCGTCCGTGGCCAGCTCCGGCAGCGCCATCCGCTCGGTGAGCCGGGCCAGCACCTCGGACTCCGGTACGCCTTCGGTGTGCGCGGTGAACTGGACGTACGCCTGCACCGGCGGGCCCCACATCCACCCCGGCAGCACGGTGTTGACCCGGATCCGGTGCGGCCCCAACTCCCGCGCCAGGGAGTACATCGCCGAGGTGAGCGCCCCTTTGGACGCCGCGTACGCCGCCTGCCACACCTGGGAGGGTGCGGCCACCGCGGACTGCGTACCGATCACCACCACCGAGCCGCCGCGCTCCTTGAGGGCGGGCAGGCAGGCCCGGGTCATCCGCAGCGTACCGAGCAGGTTGACGTCGAGGACCGACTGCCAGGTGGCGAAGTCCGCGTCCTGGAGGCCGCCGAAGTAGCTGTCCCAGGCGGCCACATGGACCACCGCGTCGATCCCGCCGAACCGCTCGACCGCCAGGGCGGCCAAGGCCTCGCACTGCGCCTCGTCGGTGATGTCGGTCGGCAGGTGGGCGGTGTGCCGGCCGTCCGGGTCGATCTCCGCCGCGACCTTGGCCAGCTGCGCCGCCGTACGCGCCCCGAGCACCGCGTGCCCTCCGTCGCGTACGACGGTCTCGGCGACCCGGTGGCCGAGCCCCGCGCCGACGCCCGACACGATGACGGTCTTTCCCGTGAGCAGCATCCCGGCGCCTCCCGGCCCTGGAAGTTTTTCTGACGGAGCGTCAGAGTAGGTGCCCTCGGGGGCCGATGGAAGGGGAAGGGGTGCGGGACATGGCGGACGAGGGCGAGGGCGAGGGGACGCGGGGCGCGGGCTATGCCGGGCTGGCGGCGGTGGGACCGTACGGGGTGCGCCCGGGGCACGCCCTGATCACGATGGTCGAACCGCATCCGGGCCATGAGTACGCGTACAACCGCTGGTACGAGGACGACCACTACTACGCCGGGGCGACGGCCATGCCGTGGATGTTCGCCGGGCGCCGCTGGGTGGCGACCAAGGACCTCCAGGAGCTGCGCTATCCGGAGGAGTCGGCGGTCGCCCGGCCGGTGGGAACGGGGTGCTACCTGTCGACGTACTGGGTGACCGAGGGCCGCTACGACGAGCACATGCAGTGGACCGTCGCCATCAACAAGCGGCTCAACCGGGACGGCCGGGTCTACCAGGACCGGACCCACGTCTTCACGGCCTTCCAGGACCACGAGGCCACGGTCTACCGCGACGGTGCCGCCGGACCCCGGGACTTCCACGCGCTCGACCACCCGTACGCGGGACTCGTGCTCCAGGTCGTCGACGCCGAAGGACCCGAGCAGCGGGCCGAGTTGCTGGAGTGGCTGAGGTCGCGCCATCTGCCGAAGCGGCTGAGCGGTTCGCCGGCGGCCATGGTGACCGTCTTCCGGCCGACGCCCCTGCCGGGCGACCGGATGACGTACGTGAAGCAGGTCGAGGGGGTGGACACCCGGCTGACGCTGCTGTGGTTCCTCCAGGAGGACCCCCGTACCTGCTGGGGGGCGCACTTCACGGGGCTGGACGCGGCGGTCGCGGAAGCGGGGCTGGGGCGGGTCGAGCTGGTCGCGCCGTTCATCCCGACCGTGCCGGGGACCGATCGGTACGTCGACCGGTTGAGGTGACGGCCGTCGGGTGGGGTGGGGGCGTGGGGTGGGGGCGCGTGCCGAGCCCCCTCGGCCAGGACGGCGAACCGGTCGAGAGGGCTCCATCAGGTGATGCAAGGTGGTGCAGGTGGTGCAGGTGGTGCAGGTGATGCAGTGGTGCAGGTGGTGCGGCCTGCTCTGCGGTCAGGCGTCGACCGGGCCCGTGGCGACATCGCGCACGAACGCGTTCCACGCACCGGGGACGAAGGTGAGCGAGGGGCCCTCGGGGGCCTTCGAGTCACGCACGGCGATGGACAGAGCGACCGGGGACTTGACCTCGACGCACGCGCCGTTGCCCCCGGAGTACGACGACTTCGTCCACATGTCCGTAGCACCCTGAAGAATTGCCATGTTCACTCCGGTTCAGAGAGTTGGGTGAGTCGCACCAACCTGATTCCGGTTGGCGTGATCGACGCTACTCGCCAAGCCCCGTCCATGAGATGGCCGTTCACTCGACCGGGTGTCATTTAGCCAAGAACTCTTACGCCGTGAGTCGGCGGCGGTGTAAGGTACCGCCGCCGCTCCCCCGGCGCTCTGGAGAGTGTCCTGATTCAGCTGGTGTCAGCTGGTGTAGGACTTGGCGATCTTGCTGATGAACTCCCGCGTCTGCTCCACGTTCAGCGCCTGCGCCCGCAGGTGCTCGTACATCACGCTGTAGCGCTGGACGTCGTTCGCCTTCTCCAGGTAGAGATCGCTCGTGACGCCCTCGATGTAGACGACGCTGGAGTCCGCCGCGTCCGGGAACTCCAGGATCGCGTACTGCCCGTTGATCCCGGGGTGCGCCCCCATGTCGAACGGCAGCACCTGCACGGTCACATGGGGCAGGTGCGACTGCTCGACGAGGTGCTCCAGCTGGTCGATCATCACCTGGTTGTCACCGACCCGCCGGCGCAGCGCCGACTCGTCGATCACGGCCCACAGCCGCAGCGGGTTCTCCGGCGCGTTGACCCGGTCCTGGCGCCGGGACCGTACGTTGACGCGCTTCTCGATGTCCGACGGCGGTGCCTCGGGGAGCGCGCCGCTGATCAGCGCCTCGGCGTACGCCCGGGTCTGGAGCAGGCCCGGAACCATCTGGGGCTCGTACACCCGCAGGGACTCCGCGTCCGTCTCCAGACCGATGTAGACGCTGTACGGGATGTCGCCGAAGGCGTGCCACCAGCCCTGCTGGCGCGAGTCCTTGGCCATCTGCATGAGCGAGTCGACGATGCGGACGTCCTCGACCTCGTACACCCCGCAGAGGTCGCGCACATCGCGCTGGCTGATGGAGCGGCGGCCGTTCTCCAGGCGGCTGATCTTCGACTGCGAGACCAGCAGCCGCTCCGCCACCTCCTCTGCCGTCATGCCTTTGAGTTCGCGCAGGCGGCGCAGTTCCTGGCCCAACCTGCGTCGCCTGACTGTGGGATTGACGTTGGACGGCACGGAAAGTGCACCTCCGGCTATGTAGCTGTGCGTATCTACTGCTCAGCAGATTGCCACCCCTTGCCCCGGCCGCGCTGGGAAACGGCCACACGCAGGTGCGTGCGGTATAAGCCCCCGACCGCGCACCGGAGCACGCACCGGCGCGTGAGAGGGCGTGCGCTACGGCGCGCAAGCGCACGGGGCAGCCGGTCGAAACCGGCTGCCCCGTGCGTGGTGCGGCTCCCGAACCGGGTCCTGTGACGACGGCACGGCGGTGTGCGATTGTCCGCGCGGTCCTCTGCGCGGGTCCTGCTCAGGCGCTCCGGATCAGCTCGCGGCGGTGTGCGCCATGCTGTCCCGGCGTGCCTGTGCTTGCGGCTGCAACGGAACGCCCGCTGCCTGCTGCGTACGGCGCGGCTGGACGGCCACTCCGTTCTGGACGTCCATCACGGCATGCGCCACGAGGCCGCCCATGGGGTCGTGCCTGATCAGGTCCCGGAGCCGGGAGCGCGATGAACGCCCCTCGTTCCCGGGGTACAGGTGCTTGCCGAGTCCGACCGCGTGGGCCAGTGCGGCGAGCGCCGCGGTCCGCGGGTCCGGCGGTACGCCGGTGCGGATCGCACTGTCCAGCCGGGCCCTGATGTCCCGGCTGATCGCCGTGTCCGTCGCCTGGTAGCGAGTCGTCGGCAGCACTCCGCACATCTGGCCCGCCACGGCATGAACCATGCCGCACCGCTCCAGATGAGCGAGATAGATCTGGCGCAGCCCCAGCCGGGGTCCGCCGATCCAGTGGACCGCCCGGACCGGGCTGCCACGACGGCGCAGCAGCTCCAGTGCGGAGTCCAGTGTCGGATCTCCTGTCGGCCGTGGCATCACCACGGCGATACGATCCCCGTCAGGGGCTATCCGTCCTGCCAGAGCCAGCTCCACTAGCTGTGCCCCGGCCAGGCCGAGGTCGAGCGACTGCGGCTGCGCTGTGGTACCCGTGGTCGGGTCCAGAGCGAGCAACAGAAGCTCCTCCGGGATTGTTCTGCGGCTCCTGCCCATCCATGCCTCCCCGCGTGGATGTCTGACAGGGTGACCCCTCTCACATTCATCTGTCGAGAGCGCCTGACTGCTTTGTGTGGGAACCAGTAGGTATGTCGTTCTCGTCTAGCAGCTCGGCCAGGGGTTCACACAGGACACTGGTAGATGGTTCGGACAGCGCGGGGATTGCCCCGCGGCGCATGAGGAGGCATCGGTGGCGGGCGAGTCCCCCGACAAAACGGAGCAGCGGAAGTCGTCGGGGACGGCTGCGGAAGAACGTGATCCGCGCTTCGCGGTGTTCCGCGAACCCGGTGCGGACGTGGCTGAGGATGCGGCTGCCGACGAGGCGACGACGGACGGGGTGACGACGGACACGGCTACGGCTGTCTTCCGTCCCCGTCTCCCGGAGGACGAGGCCGGGCGCGCGCCGCAGGGGTCCGCTTCCGGCCCCGAGGAGCCCGCTTCCGGCGAGGAGGAGCCCGCGAAGGCCCCTGAGGGCGCTGTAACGCCCCAGAAGCCCGCAGAGGGCGCCGAGGCCCCCGAGGGCGCTGACGCGGCCGCGGAGGCCCCTGAGGGCGACGCGGGCGACACGTCCGATGCCGGTGTGGGTGAGCCGGAGCCCGGTGACGTACGGCTGCGCGCGGCGGTGGCCGCGTGGGTCGATGCGGAGGCCGAAGGCGAGGCCAAGGCGGACGACGAGACGGACGGCAAGGCGGACGACTCCGCAGACTCCGCGAAGGGCGGGGTGGAGGCGAAGGGCGAGCCGGCCGCGGATGCCGACGCCGAGCCTGCTGCTGACTCCGACTCCGACTCCGACTCCGCCCCCGAGGCCGAGGCGGAGACCGTGACCGCGGCTGAAGCCGAGAAGGCGGAACCTGCGGCCGACGCCGACGCCGACGCCGAGTCCAAGTCTGACGCCGAGTCCAAGTCCGACCCCACGTCCGACGACGACGGCGAGGGCCCCGCTTCCGACGCCGGCGCCGACGCTGCCACCGGCTCCGACCTGCGAGGAATCGATCAGCCCACGGCCGTCTTCAAGGCGGTCGCACCCCCGAAGCGGGTCGACCAGCCGACGACCGCGCTGAAGCTCTCGCCGCAGGAGCGCGAAGAGCTGAAGGCCGCAGGCGGCAAGGCTCGTGAGCCCGAGAGCGCCGTCGAGCGCACGAGCACCTTCGTGCCCCTGCGCTCCGACGACGTACGGCCCACCCCCGCGCCCCGCGCGCCGGAGACCGAGGCCCCGACGGGCAAGCCGGACGCCGGCCCGGCGACTCCCACCCCGGCTTCGACCCCCAGCCCCACCCCCACCCCCGCCCCGGCCGCCCCCTCATGGGCCGCGGCCGAGCGGACCCGGCAGCAGCCGCTCCCGCCCAAGCCGCCGCTCGACCTGCTCGCCGAGCTGACGAACACCCCGCCGCCGGCCGAGACCCCGGTCCGTACGGCGGTGCGGCGGGTCAAGATCTGGACCCCGCTGGTCCTCCTCCTGCTGATCGTCTTTGCGATCGTGCAGGTGATGCGCCCGCTGCCGGAGCCGGCCCTGGAGCTCACGGCGAAGCCGACGTACACCTTCGAAGGCGGTGAGACCAAGCTGTCCTGGCCCGGCCAGGGGCAGTCCGCCGTGATGGTGGACGGCGTCGGGTCGCTCGGTTCGGAGGGGGCGCAGAAGCCGGCGCCCATCGCCAGCGTCGCCAAGGCCATGACCGCGTACGTGATCCTCCAGGAGCACCCGCTCAAGGGTGACGAGGTGGGTGAGACGATCACCGTCGACCAGCAGGCGGAGGACGAGTCCAAGAACGAGGACGAGTCCGTGGCCCAGCTGACCAACGGCCAGAAGCTCAGCCAGCTCCAGCTGCTCCAGTTGCTGATGATCCCCTCGGGGAACAACGCGGCGCGGCTGCTCGCCCGCTGGGACTCCGGGAGCGAGGACAAGTTCGTCGAGAAGATGAACGAGGCGGCCAAGGACCTCGGGATGGCCGACTCGACGTACACGGACCCGAGCGGCCTGAAGAAGACCACGGTGTCCACCGCGACCGACCAGCTGAAGCTGGCCCAGGCGGTCATGCGGAGCGAGGTGTTCCGGAAGATCGTGGACATGCCCGATATCGAGATCGATGGCATGCCCGGCAAGATCTACAACAACAACACGCTGCTGCTTCAGCCCGGCGTGAGCGGTATCAAGACCGGTTCTTCCACCCCTGCGGGCGGCAACCTCCTCTGGTCCGCGAACACCGTGGTCGACGGCAAGACGCTGTGGATCTACGGGGCGGTCATGGGTCAGCAGTCCGGTACCGGGGTCCACCACAGCCTGGAGCTGTCCCTGGCCAACAGCCTGAAGCTGATCAAGGACGCGCAGAAGGCCCCCACCTCCGCCACGGTGGTGAAGAAGGGTGACGTGGTCGGATATGTGGACAACGGTTTCGGCGCACAGACCCCGGTCATAGCGACGAAGAACCTCAAGGCGGTCGGCTGGCCCGGACTGAAGGTCGAGCTGAAGGTCACCGACAACGGCAAGGGCATCGCGCACGCCGCGAAGGCCGGCAGCGAGGTCGGCATGGTCACCGTGGGCACGGGCACCGGAAAGGTCACGGCTCCGGTGGCGCTCCAGGGCGACCTCACCGAGCCCGCATTCGGCGACAAGCTCACCAGGATCGGCTGAGCACACAGCGGTACGGGGCAGGTACGGGGGCAGATACGGGGGCAGGCGCGGGACGGGGTGAGCGGCGTCGCTCACCCCGTCCCGATGTCAGGAGAATGTGTCGGAGGTACGTGTTAGCGTCCCCGGACAACTGAAGGGCGCCGGGACGCGTCCTGAAAGGCGTACGGGGCCGCCGGAGGACGGGGAGAACCGTAGTGACCACCGCGGAGCCGAGACCCGGCCGCGAGGCGGACAGCAGCACCGGAAAGATCGCGGACGGCGACAGCGCCGCCCCGCGCGTCCTGCTGCCCTCCCCCCGTACACCGGAGCCTTCCGCTCCCGAGCCCACCACCACCCCTGAGCCGCCGCCCACCACCCCCACCCGCCGGCTGCTGCGCCACCCCGTCACCATCGCCACGGCGGCCGCGGCCGTCACCCACGTCCTGTGGTTCCTCTTCTTCGCCAACAGCGGCGGCGACATCGCGGCGCAGGACGCCTGGGCCGAGTTCGTGGGCCGGCACCCGGGCACCGCGTACAACCTCGCCTGGTACGGGGGCATGCACCCCGTCTCGTACAGCGTGGTCTCGCCGTATCTGATGTCGGTGCTCGGCGTCCGCTCCACGATGATGATCGTGGGGACGGTCTCGGCGGCGCTGACCGCGCTGATCCTGGTCCGGGTCCGGGCCGTGCGCAATCCGCTGGCCTGTTCGCTCGCCGGGGTCTTCGCCTACCTGTGCAACGCGCTGTCGGGGCGGGTGACGTTCGGGCTCGGCATGATGTTCGCCGTCGGTGCCGTCGCCGCCGTCTTCTGCTGGCCCCACCGCTGGCGGTACAAGCGGTGGGCCAAGGCGGCCGTCGCCGCCCCGCTCGCCGGTCTCGCCACCGCCTCCAGCCCGGTCGCCGGGCTCTTCCTCGGGGTCGTCGCGGCCGCGCTCTTCCTCCACAAGCGGCGCCCCGGTGCGTACGCGATCGGGCTCGCCCCCGTCGCCGTGGTGGCGCTGTCCTCCCTCCTCTTCCCGTTCTCCGGTACGCAGCCGATGTCGCTGGGGACGGTGTCGCTGCCGTTCCTCTTCGCGGTCCTCGTCTTCGTCCTCGTACCGCGCGACTGGTCCACGGTCCGTACGGCCGCCGCCGTCTACGGCTTCGGCACCGTGCTCACCTACTTCGTCGACTCGCAGATCGGGTCGAACGTGACCCGTATGGCGATGCTGTTCGCCGGGATCGTGCTGCTCGCGGCCCTGCCGTACACGGTGCCGCGCAGCCGCCGCTGGTACGCGCTGGTCCTGGCGTTCGCCGGGCTCAACTTCTGGATCGGCTTCAAGGGCGTCGACGACATCGTCCGCACCACCCCCGACGCCTCCTGGGCCCGTTCGCTGGCCCCCCTGGTCAACCAGCTCCAGCAGGTCGGGGCCGAGAGGGGCCGGGTCGAGGTGGTCCCCGCGAGCAGCCACCGGGAGGCCTCGGCGCTGGCCACGTACAACCTGGCCCGCGGCTGGAACCGGCAGGCCGACATGAAGCGCAACCCGCTCTTCTACGACGACACCCTGGACGCGGTCAACTACCGGCAGTGGCTCGACCGCTGGGCGGTCCACTACGTGGTGCTGCCCACCGGCAGGCCGGACGGCGGGGCGGAGCGGGAGACGGAGCTCGTGGGGAAGGGGCTGTCCTACCTCCGCGAGATCTGGAGCGACGAGAACTGGAAGCTCTACCGGGTCCTGGAGCCGACCCCGCTCGCCGATCCGCCCGCGACGGTGGAGAAGGCGGGGGCGAACGAGCTGACGATCAGGGTCGAGTCGGCGGGCCGGGTGCTCATCCGGATCCCGCACTCGCGCTGGCTCGCGGTCGTCGACGAGCAGGGCAAGGCGGTGGAGCGGCCGCAGGAGACCGAGGAGTCCAAGCTGCGGACGCAGGAGGACGAGACGGCCCCCAAGACCTTCGACAACCTCCACGGCTGCCTGAACAAGATCGTGGACGAGGGTCCGTACGGCGACGAGTGGACCGAGCTGCTCGCGCCGAAGCCGGGGGTGTACCGGCTGGCGGCCCCGTACCAGTTGCAGCCGGGGACGCCGTGCCCGGAGGAGCTCAGCTGAGCCGAACCGGGCTCTTCTGCAAGGACGTTGCGGAAAAGACGGCTGTACGGACCCGTTGAGCCGGTTTCAAACCGATCGCTGTACGGGCCATCGTTCATGGGCCCTCCCTCTGGGGCCGCCGCCCTGGCAAGGTGTCCTGTCATGAGGTGCCAACACTGCGGTGGTCAACGCGGCGCGCTGCCGGGGATGGTCTGCCCCGGCTGCGGATCGGCCCGTTCCCGGATGGCGGCCGGCGAGAGCTCCTGGGTCGCGCAGGAGACCCTGACGGGCCGCGTCTCGACCCTGCCCCGACGACGTAAAGCCCTGCTGGCGGCGGGAGTCGTGGTGGCCGCCGGGGGGCTGGCGACGGTGGCCGCGCTGCTCCTGTCGGGCGGCGGGAGCGTGGGCGGCGGCACGAGCCGTACGGACGCGGCGGGCCGGGCGGGCGCCCTGCCGGGCCCGCCGGACCGGATCGGGGGCGGGGCTCCGACCCGTATCGGCCCGGGGGAGGACGCCCCCGCCGCGCCCGCGCCCGAGGAGCCGTCCGCGGAGGCGCCGGAGGCTCCGGACTCTCCCGGCTCCACGGACGAGGGCGGCCGCCGGTTCACCCAGTGGGCGGGCCCGGGCTGCACGGCGGGGGAGTACCGGGAGTACGGGCGCTTCGAGCGGGGCGAGGCGGGCTGGTACGCGGTCGCCTCGGGCGGCTTCACCGGCGGCGGCTGCGACGGCCGGTTCAGCGCCGTCCCGATGTCGGGCAGCCCCACCGAGGACCGCGGCTCCACCGCCACCTGGTCCTGGCACCTGGGCGAGGGCTTCCGCAGTTGCGCGCTGACGGTGTTCGTGCCGGAGGGGCGCGCCCGCGACGTGGCGGGCGACCCGACCGTCTACCGGGTGCTCTCCGACCCGGCCGACGCGCACTCCGCGTACACCGGGTTCGCGGTGCGCCAGACGCAGCACCGGGGGAGCGCGGTCGAGGTGGGCACCTACCCGGTCAAGGGCGACGCCTTCGCGGTGCTGCTCATCGACCGGGGCCGGGACTGGGGCGCGTCGGACCGGGTGGGCGCGCATCACGCGGCGGCGCAGATGCGGGTGGTCTGCCGCTGAGGGGCGCGGGCTGACCGTACCGGGCGCGGGTCGCCTGTTCCCGGGGCAGGTCGCCCGTACCGGGCGCAGGTCAGGGGGCGTCCTCGTACGGTCCGCCCCGGAAGTACAGCGCTCCGGAGGACCGTGCACGGTCACCGCGCTCGTGCGCGGCGTCGGAGCGGTCGGCGGGCGCGGACCGCCCGGCAAGCCCGCGCAGTCTCTCCAGGCCGGTCAGGACCTCCGACCGGTTGCGGGACGCCTTCATCCACCGGGGCAGCCGGGGGAGCATCGCCAAGGTGGAGCCGCTGCCTCCTCGTTCGCGCAGCGTGGCGCGGATGTAGGCCGACAGGTGGTCGACGTGCTCCTCGTTGTAGGCCCACAGAACGCGGCCGGTGCATCGGGTCTGCAACCACAGGGGCCGTTGGAAGAACGGATCCTCCGTACCGCCCAGCCTGGCGCCGACGAGCCCGGTCCCCTTCATCCCCGCCTGCCACTTCGCGACGGCGCCGCACCGTCCGCAGGCCAGCCGGCGCGGCTGGAACAACAGCTCGCTGAAGTAACGGATTTCGGGGAGCCCGGGGCGGGGAACGACCTGCGCGCTTCCCCCGCACCGGGGACAGACCACCAGCACGAGCCCGGAGAACTGGGCCAGCCAGCGCCCCGCGTCGACGTGCCGGACCGGGGAGGCGGCCGGAGCCTGGCCCGGTACGGGTGGCGGGTCTGCGGTCACGTCGGCGTTCATGCACGACACTCTCGCAGGCCGGGAGTGGTGGACCGCCGACGGGGCACAGGAGCGGAATGACCTTGTGCAGCAGCGGAACCGCCCGGTCCACTCACCCGATGCCCCAGGCCCCGCGCCCGTCGACTCCGCGCCCCTCCACTCCGTGCCTCTCGACCCCGCGACGCCTCTCGACTCCGCGACCCTCGTACGCACGTTGATCGCCGCCCAGTTCCCGCACTGGGCGGACCTGCCGGTGGAGGCGGTCGAGGCGAGCGGGACGGCGAACGCGGTCCACCGCCTGGGCGACGACAAGGTGGTACGGCTGCCGCGTACGGAGAGCAGCGCGGCGGACGTGGCGACGGAGCACCTCTGGCTGCCCCGGCTGGCCGCGCAACTGCCCGTACCGGTCCCGGCGCCGCTGGCCCAGGGAGCACCGGCCGAGGGCTTCCCCTGGGCCTGGTCGGTGTGCACCTGGCTTGAGGGGACGAACCCGCTGCCCGGTGAAGGCACTTGGGCCCCGGAGCTCTTCGCCGCGGACCTGGCGGAGTTCGTCCTCGCGCTGCGCCGCATCGACCCCACGGACGGCCCGCAGGCCTACCGCGGCGAACCTCTGGCGTCCCGGGACGAGAAGACGCGCAAGGTGATCGCCGGGCTGGACGGTGTCCTCGACGCCGGGGCGGCCACCGCCGCCTGGGAGAAGGCGCTGACCGCCCCGGCCTTCACGGGCGCGCCCGTGTGGGTGCACGGGGACCTCCAGCCGGGCAATGTCCTGGTCGCGGACGGCCGTCTCACGGGAGTGATCGACTTCGCCTGCATGGGTCTGGCCGACCCCGCCGTCGATCTGATCGCCGCCTGGTACCTGCTGCCGGCGGGGGCCAGGGAGGCGTTCCGTACTGCGGTCGGGGCCGACGACGCGGACTGGGAGCGGGGGCGGGGCTGGGCGCTGTCCATCGCGGTGATGGAGCTCGCCGCCTACCGGGAGTCGAACCCGGTGATGGCACGGAACGCGTGGTGGGTGATCGGGGAGCTCCTGGCCGGGTGACCGGCCAGGGGGTGGGCCGAGGAGGAGCTGGCCCCCCTGCGAAGTGGGGTGCCAGCCGTAGTGAGTGCGAACGCCCGTGCTTCTAGCGTCTGTTGCATGAGATACGCAGAGAAGATCAGGATCCCCCACAGCCCGGCGGCGGCCCGCAGCGCCGCGGCCGCAGGCCTCGCCCTCGCCGTAGGCCTCACCGCGACACCGGCCCTGGCGACACCGGCTCCGGCAACCCCCGCGACGAGAACGGCGGCCGGTACGGAGGCACACAGCGGCCTCGACCGCTACTACGACCAACGCCTGTCCTGGGGCACGTGCGTGCAGTCCCCCGACGACACGACGGGCAGGGACCTGGACGCGGCGGGCGTGCAGTGTGCGAACGTCTCGGTCCCGCTGGACTACACGGCCCCCCGGGGCCGCACGATCACCGTCGCGGTGTCCCGCCTCAAGGCCACCGACACCCGCCACCGCATAGGAGCGATCCTCCTCAACAACGGTGGCCCCGGCGGCACGGCGGTGGAGTCCCCGCCGACCGTCCGCAAGGCGATGAAGGAGGTCGGCGCCCGCTACGACATCGTCGGCTTCGACCCGCGCTTCGTCGGTCGCAGCACCCCGCTGGACTGCGGCTGGCCCGTCAGCTTCCCCTGGTTCTCGGCCGGGGCGGGCCGGGCGGGCTTCGACCGCCATGTGGCCCTGAGCAAGAGCCTGGCCGCCAAGTGCCGCGCCACCAACGCCTCGGTCCTCCCGCACGTCACCACACGCAACACCGCCCGCGACATGGACGTGATCCGGGGCGCGCTGGGCGAGCGGAAGATCTCCTACCTGGGCTACTCGTACGGTACGTATCTGGGCACGGTCTACACGCAGATGTTCCCCGGACGCTACGACCGGGTGGTTCTGGACGGCGGGATCGACCCGCGCGCGTACGGGCCCCGGCTGCTGCGCGACACGGCACGGGAGAACGAGCAGGCACTCTCCGCCTGGGCCGCCTGGGCGGCCGGCCGCCACACGACGTACGGCCTGGGCCGCACCCGTACCGCTGTGCTGGCCACCATCGACCGCGTGATGGCGAAGGCGGCGCGCGGCCCCCTGACGGTCGGCACCGCGCCGGACACCTTCCGGCTCGACGACACCCACATACCGACGCTCCTCTTCATGGGCGTGGCCGACGACACGGACGCATCGCGGGCGTTCCTGGCCGAACAGGTCTCCGTACTGTCCAAGGCGGCGAAGAACCAACAGTCCTCACTCTCCCCGGAGTTCACGGAGCAACTCCGCTTCGCGCTGACCGGCGAGGGCTCGGCTTCCGGCAGCGTCCAGACGGCGATCATCTGCGGCGACGTACCGGCCCCACGCAACCCCGAGCTCTACTGGCGCGACATCGAACGCGCCCGCGCCGCCCACCCCCTGTTCGGCCCGCTCACCGAGAACATAGGCCCGTGCGCGTTCTGGAACACCCCGAGGGAGGACCCCACCCGGATACGCCACGACGCCCCGGCCCTGATAGTCGCCGCCACCGGCGACCCCCGCACCACGTACCGGGGCAGCGTCGCCCTCCACGACCAGCTCCCCAGCTCCCGGCTCCTCACCCTCAAGGGTGCCAACCGGCACGCGCTGTACGGGGAGTACGGGAACGCGTGCGTGGATGGGAAGGTCAACCGGTACCTGGAGACGGGCAGGCTGCCCGGGAAGGACGAGGTCTGCGTGAAGTAGTCAACCGTCAGCAGGGGCGGCTGCAGGCCGCTTCCTCGCTGGGGCCGAAGTCGGGGCCGTGCGTCACTAGGTGAAGAAGAGCAGCTATCGTCTGCACACCACTCACATATGTGGGTGGATCTGTGAAGGCGTATGGGGGCGAGTCGTCGATGGCCAAGAGAATCGAAGAACTCGAAGTCGAGGTCGACGAGCTGGCTCTGTCTCTTGTGGGATGGCAGGTCGAGGGCGTGCGGGCGCGACTGGTCACGGACAGTTTCGACGGTGCGCACTTCCAGGAGGTCGTCGTATCGGGTACGGCGCGGTTCCTGCGGGAGGACTGGTCCGACCGCTTCTCGGGGGGCGAGGACGACGACTACCCGCCCACCCTTCTGCTGGGGCTGAGTCCGGTGGATCGGCCTGAGTTGGTCAGCTATGAGCATGCCTTGCTGGAGAGGATCAAGAAGGTCGCCAAGCGACCGGTGCGGTTCTCCAAGACCAGCCGCTCCTGGGAGTGTTCCAAACGCGTCAAGCCCGAGACGATCAGGTTGCAGGTGACCTCGTTCGACCTCAGCGAGACCGACCTCGGCCTGGTCTGGCCCGAGTCGAAGGTAAGACCGCTGCCCGTCGAGTTGATCGATGAGACTGCTCGCGAGGGCGTGCGGCTGAAGCCCACCGCCTGCGACGCCGCGATCGTCGGCAAGAAGCATGAAGGGGCGTTGCAGGTGCGCCTCGGCGGGTTCGCCGAGTTCGGATCGGCCACGGAGCTGTTGGCCGACCTCGTGGCCGTGGAGCCATGGCGGAGCGAGGGCGCCGACAGCGAGGGCGACGTCGAGGCGGAGGCCCCGTTCGAGGCCCCCGTGCCCGGGATCACGGTCGAGGTGCTGGACGGAACCGACTTCCTGCTTGATCAGCGGGAGGTGTCGTTGTACGGGAGGGTTCCGGTGGGGGAGGGGGCCACGCTGCCGTCGCGTCAGCCGCGCTGGGTGGCCCAGTGCTCGTTCGACCTTGATGACCTGGCTGGCGACCCGACCCGTGTCGTGGTACGAGTGCTGGACGCGGAGGACCTGTGACCGACCTGATCGCGTCCGTGGCCGCCCTGCAAGGCACACTCGTCCGTGAGCATGTGCAGGCGCCGGGGCTCTTCCGGGAGATCTCGCGGATGGAGGAGCTGCTCGCGGACACCTACCGAGACCGGGTGCCGTACGAACTGCTCCAGAATTCCGACGATGCGGGCTCAACCTCCGTGGTTGTCGAGAAGCTGGGGGAGGGCCGGTTCCGTTGGACCAACGACGGTCGGCCCTTGGAGGCGGCAGACGTGGAGGCGCTGTGTCGCAGTGCCAGCTCCACCAAGACGCGTGGGGGTGACTCGATCGGATACCGGGGCATCGGTTTCAAATCGATCGCAGCGATCGCCTCCCGGATCGAAGTCCGCTCGGCCGGCGTGCGCTTCGCGTTCGACAGGACGGCCGCCGCGGCGCTGCTCGGGGAGTCGACGGAGAAGGCGGTGCCGTTGATCCGTATACCGGCCGACGTGCACGCCGATACGCTCGCCGACGGCGTGTCCTTCACCGTCACGTGCCGGCCGGACGCCACCGGAGCACCCGGATCAGTCGACCCGCTCAGCGCGCTGTTCCTACGGAACGTGACGCGGATTCGTACGGCAGCCGGGCCCGCCAGTCAGGACATCGTCGTCGAACGAGCCACCTCGATGGTCGTGCTGCGCTTCGGCGAGGACGAGGCGGCCTTTTCAATTCTGCGGAACGGGGCGGCGACCGTGGCCGTGCCGCTCGACGCACGGGCTCTCGCAATGACCGGCGTACGCGGTCGCCTCGCGTGCTTCCTGCCACTCCAGGATGAAGTTGGGCTGCCCGTCATCATCTCGGGCGACTTCCTCACCGACCCTTCCCGCACTCATGCGGTGACGGCGCACGAGTCGACCCGTGAGGTTCTCGCTGACGCGGCCCGGGCGATTGCGGAGCGGCTGCGCTCGCCCGGTGATCCGGCGTTCGAGCGGTTGTGGCAGCTGGTCCTGGACGGCGAGGACCTGCGGAGCGTGATGGTCTCGGCCACTGCCTCCGCGGGCAAGCTGCTCGTGTCGTCGCTGAGGGAGGAGATGACGGCCCGACGACCGTCGTTCGCTCACTCCCCGCTTCCGCTGGAGCCGCAGGACGTGGCTGTCGTCTTCCCCGACGGTGCCCCTGCGGCTCTGTACGAGCCGCGCCACCAGACCGCCGCACGGGCGCTGAAAGCCGTATT
The DNA here is from genome assembly GCF_033109485.1 of Streptomyces cyaneofuscatus. Taxonomy (NCBI): domain Bacteria; kingdom Bacillati; phylum Actinomycetota; class Actinomycetes; order Kitasatosporales; family Streptomycetaceae; genus Streptomyces; species Streptomyces cyaneofuscatus. The sequence continues at coordinate 4,802,212 of NZ_CP137002.1, forward strand.
GGGACTGCGCAGCATCGACTTGGCGACAGCCTTGGCGGACGTGAGCCCCGAGGCGCTGTCCGACGCGTTGCGCGCGCGACTTGGCGAGCATTTCATGGGCGTCGCGCGTACACAGGGTCGGAAGCTCACCAGCACGGAGAGTCGGCTCGTGCCCGAGACCGCTCCGCAGGACGAGGCACCCGCAGTCCCGGATCCGGCCGAGGGAATCCGTATGAGGAAGGCGGATCCCCGGTCCGACAGCTCTCTGGCGTCGGTCCTGAAGCGGTGGAGAGTGGCAGAGCTCGCGGCGAAGGAGTACCTCAATCAGCTCGGCTGGACGCTGCGGGATGTCAGCGGGCAGAACGTCGGGTACGACCTGGAGGGAACGGATCCCCTGGGCAAGCCCGTAAGGATCGAGGTCAAGAAGGTGGACCGGCCTGACGCGCGGTTCGCCATGACGAACAACGAGATGTCTCTCATGTTGATGGAGCCAGGCGGTTATCTGCTTGCCATCGTGGTCGGAGACGGCCGCCATGCCCAGCTGATGCTGTTGGATCCTTCGAGGGACGACCTTCCCAAAGAGCGTGTCTGCCGCCGCTGGGACTGGGAGTTTACCGACTGGTCACGGTTTGCCGACAGGGTCGCCGATGCGTGATGTCTTCGAGGGGGGAAGTGTGCCATTCCGCCTCATGCCCCCTGAACACTGAGCGGTATCGCGCAGCTGAGCCCCTATGGCGACCCTGTCGTCTTGTTCCTCCGATGAGGCAACCCGCGATAGACCACCCACAGGCTGATGAGCACCAGGAGGGCTCCGCCTATGGGCCAGGCTATGGATGTGCCGCCGCGGTAGTCCCTGATGCTGATCGAAAAGAGCAGGGAGGACGGGATCAGCCCCGCCCAGTCGAGTGCTCTGCTCAACTTCTGAGGGAACAAGGGCTCGTTCACAGCCAGATCCTGTCAGGCGCCGGCGCCTACCACCACCCACGAGCCCACCCGGCTGCGTATAGCGCGGGGAACCGGCGATCTCAGGGGTGACCGAGTCGGGGGCAGCAGCCCGGGGACATATACCAAGCAGAAGTTCGTCAGTTTCGGGCGGCCTCGGCGCAGGGGTTCTCCCGGACGAGCTGCGGCCGCTCTGCGCGCCAGTGACACCGTGATCCGGTAAAGACCCACACATTCCTCCGATCCTGGACGAAAGCAACCCCTTCGGGGCTGACGGTGCCTATCGGCGTTGGCTCACGCAAACGGCCCCGGACGAGAAGTCCGAGGCCGAGCAGGAGCCCTCCCTGGGGGACAAACCCCAGGTCGGAGGGGTGACGCGTTGCACCCCGACAGGATTCGAACCTGCGACACCCGCTTTAGGAGCTCGATCGAGCAGTCTCTGTGGATCCTCTCTGTCGGCACGGATGCGCCATGCAGGGCTGCTCAAGGGCGCTTGTGTACGCTGCCGTTGATGTCAGCTGGTGATGTCACTTGGGTGGCCCAATGGAGAGCGTTAAGCTAAGCAGTGCCGTCATCGTCCAGCGAGATGCGCGCCTTATCGATGAAGTCATCTAAGGCATCGTCCAACTTCATCCAGCGTTCGCGGCCCTCCTCGAACCTCACGGAGATGGAATCTCCGCCGATAAGTCCGTGGCTGACGGTCATGGTTGATTCCGTGACGTCGTGAGAGCAATCGCACACAGCACTTGCCGCTTCGCTCATCATTCGAGGTCCGGCCAGTTTTACCCGTGTTGAAAGTTTTAATAGCTCTATCCAGAGCCGGTGGGATTCATTCCATAGGGCTTCGGTACTTGCGTTTCCCGAGCCTCTGAGTGCAAGGTCCAACCCTTCCTCGTCCATGGGGACCGGGGCGAGGAAGAAGCGGGCTGCGTGCGCCTCCTGGGCTGATGCTGTGGTCATGAACTCCTCGTAGACCACTTGTCGTGAGTCACGACGCTGTCGACGGTGCTCACCTCGCGCCGTGATCTTCGCTTGTTCCCGCGCGGACCATCCCGTAGCGAGTGCCGCTCCCGTCGTGGCTACCGCCCCCGCCAACGCGCCCAATACTGCTGCCACCCCTGCATCCATGCGGAAGAGTCTGGCAGGTCACCCTAGGGTGTCACTGCCCCTGACGCTGCAAGTTTTCGTCTGTGCTGTGCACGGCAACCGGGGCATGGCCGGCGAACGCCTCCAGATCATGCTGACCTCGGCTTGCCGACTTGTCGGACAAGGGCCGAACTTGAGCGTGACGACCCCTTCAGGGGCGAGGCAGAGCGAGTTGGGGCTTGACCTGCGGGATGCCGACTTCGGTGTTTGCTGGCTGCAGCTTCCGCCAGCAGCCTCACTTCCCCGTGAGTCCCCGGCCGATCTGGCGCGGTTGCGGCACGAGGCTTCTCACCACCAGGCTTTCGAGAGCTAGCCGCTAAGATGACTATGTACGACAGGGGCGTTCGTGCTCGGGGGGACCGTTTGCAGGCGACACTACTCACGTTCGGCTTGGCTGCGTTGGTCGCGGCGATGCAAACGTGGATCAAATACGCATCGCGGAAGGCTCCAGCGGGACAAAGCCACGCCCTCAGGCGTGATGACGCACTCTTCTGGATCGACTGGATCGTCACCGCTGCCGTGGCCTTGGGCACCTCGCTAGTAAGCGCAAGCATGCAAGGAAAGCCAGTTGGGACGATCCATGTGGGCGTTGCTCTTGCGGTCCTGGTACTCGGGTTTGCCGTAATGCCGAAGGTTGTCCAGGAACTCTGTTACGACACTTCTGGTGATCTGAAGGGGTGGAGTCACATCATCTGTGCCAACGCTGTGGGTCTCATCATTTTGCTTTCCTCTGTGGTGGCTGGAGTGAAGATCTATGCGTAGGCGGCATGGGCCTAGGCGTACCCAGCTCTACATCTCGGTGTCCTTGGCGGTCATCGTCGTGATGGTTGCGGTGGCGTCAGTGCTGATTTCCTCTGGCCTGGAGAGCGCGGATGCCATCGCATCAATTGTCTCCCTGTTCGCTGCGGCGACTTCAGGTGCAGCGGCGTGGTATAGCGGGCGGAGAAGCAATAGTGACGACCAAGACGCACAGTGACGAGTGATCAGTTCGGCGGGATGACCGAGACAAGGGCCACAGCCTAGGCTTTGCCACCAACTCACCCCCGGCTTCCATCCGGTCGCCAGGATCTGGTCGGCACTCGCGAACGGTGCCCCGTCCATCCCGAGTCTGAGCGCCCCCGCCGGAGGCATCCTCTTGAAGCCGCGGGCTTGGTTCTCGACTCATGCCCACAGGCCTATCCTCCGCGGGCGCGCGTCGGCGACGGCAGCGCCGAGCGGACCGAAGGCAGGAGCGCGGGCGGAGTCAGAGCCGGGTCCCTTGAAGAGCCCCTGATCTTCCTTGCTGCGGCCCGCAGGACCCTTTCTACGCCGCGTTCGTCCTCGCCATCACCATGGGCCTCAGACGGGGGAGCTGGTCTGGCTGAAGTGGACCGATCTGGACCTGGACCGCAGAGTCCTCTACGCCCGCCAGCAGACTCAGAGGCGGCGAGGCATGCTCTACGACGATGATCTCAAGGGATGCCGTTGCCGGTCCGTGCCTCTTCCTGCTAGGTGCATCGCGCCCCTTCGGTGGCACCGCATGCCACAGGCTGAGGCCAGGGCACGCGCTGGAGAAGCGGGGCAGGAAGGCGGGCAATGTCTTTGTCACTCGGACCGGTCGCCCAGTGGAGCCGTGGAACGTCTACTGCTCGTTCATCCGCGTTGCCGAACCCTCCGGCCTCCGGGTGATCCGCCTGCCCGATGCCCGGCAAGACTGTGCAACGATCCTGACCGCGGCCGGGGTGGCTCCTCGCGTCGTGATGGAGTTCCTCGGTCACAGTCAGATCAGCATCACGATGGACATCTATACGCACGTCGTCCAGGACACGCAGCGCGAGGCGATCAGCCACATGGACCGGCTACTCAAGAGGCGTCCCGGCCGTGAGTGACCGCCGCCGTTGATGTCAGGAGTGGATGTCAAAGGCCACCTAGAAACGTTCCTAGGTGGCCTTTTCGCTTGTGCCCCCGGCAGGATTCGAACCTGCGACACCCGCTTTAGGAGAGCGGTGCTCTATCCCCTGAGCTACGAAGGCGGGGGCTTGCTGAAAACCCTGCAGAAAACCCCAGTTGGGGATCATCGGCCGGAACGGCAAACCTCCAGGTCAACTGACGCCCCGGCGCAGTCGGGGCGGAGTCCGAGTGGACACTTTCCCGAGCAGCGGCCTGGTAGCCGACTGACCGCAGACAGCCTAGCGGATCGAGGTCCGCGGGTGCGCCCCCATAACGCTTCCCAGCCAGGAGGTTGTCTTGCAGGCCTCCTGATCTGCGGAAACGCGGATGCCGCCTGTGTTGGCGCTGCTGACTGACGGGGCGGCGCGGTGGCCGCGATGTCCGTTCCGTCCCGAGGGCGCCTGGGCCGCGGGCGGTGGCGGGGGCTTGAGGTCGAGCCTTCGGATGTTTCTTATAATTTCTGCGCCACGTTCGCGGTATGATCCTTATAAGATTGCTGTCGGCAGCGGAGGTTCCATGGCACTGTCCCTCGTTACGCCCGCACCTGAACCGGGCGATGTCCACGCGCGGTTAGCCGAGCTCGGCACAAAGGTCGACTACCTCCAGCCCGCGCTGTACGCCGGCGAGGCGGCGAGGCGGACGGCCACCCCCAACCACCCGGCGAACACGGCCGGCACCCGCGCCTACCAGGAGCACGTACGGGCGATACGTGAGGAGCACATCCGCAACGCGAGGTGGAAGCGGCTGCTGCACGACCACCTCGAGCTGGTCTACAACCCCGAGAAGTCGCTTGCGATAGGCGTGATGATCGGTGACGCGGCCACGGGGAACGCCCGCCTGCACCCGAAGAACCTGCGCAAGCGGGGAGCCGCGACCGCGCGCGCCGCAGCAAGCAACGACATGCAACTCGCCCTCTTCTCCCCCCGGACGGACTCTGACGAGGTGCGCCTCGCGCCTGTCGAAGCGTCCGATCTCAAGACCTGGTTCCTGGTCTCCTACCGGGTTCGGGTGGGCGACGTGGTCCGGATCCACAGCGAGCTCTCGCTTCCGCGCAAGTTCAAGCGCGGGTTCGTCGCGAAGTGGGATCAGCGCATCCCGCTGCCCGTCCTCGAGATGGACGGAATCGAACGCATGGACGATGATGGACCTGGTGAGATCGACATCCCGGTCGACTTCCGCTGAGGCCCGTAGGGTGGGGTGACGGGCGACCGCCGCCCCACTACGCACCACCGATCACTGAGGCAGCTCCCACCATGGTGACCCCGTCCCGCATCACGCTGGCCCGCAAGCGCCGGGGCATGACGCTCGCCGAGCTCTCCGACCTGGCGGGGGTCTCGCTGCAGAGCCTGTCCAACTACGAGACGGGCCGCACCGCCCCCCGCCGCACCACTACCGCCCGGATCGCCGAGGCGCTGGACTTCCCGGAGTCCTTCTTCGAGGGGCCCGAGCTCGATGAGCTCCCGGCGGACGGCATCTCCTGGCGGGCACGGAGCAAGACCTCGGCTCGGACGTTGGACGCCGCACGCTCGGCCGGTACGCTCGCCGCGCTGCTGTACGACTGGATCGACGAGCGCTTCCGCCTTCCCGCCCCGGACGTCCCTTCGCTGGGCAAGCCGGACCCCGAGACCGCGGCCGGGATGGTCCGTGCACGCTGGGACCTGGGCGTGGCGCCGGCGCCGAACATGGTGCACCTGCTGGAGGCCCACGGAGTGCGGGTCTTCTCGCTTGCGCCCGAGTACGCGGACGTGGACGCCTTCGCCGTGTGGCGGAACGGTACGCCGTTCGTGTTCCTGAACACCATGAAGTCCGCGGAGCGCGGCCGCTTCGACGCGGCACACGAGCTCGGCCACCTGGTGATGCACGGCAGCGACCGGGAATGCTCGGGTCCCGGGGCGGAGCGCCAGGCCAACGACTTCGCGAGCGCGTTCTTGATGCCGGCGTCGAGCGTCTTGGGACACATGCCGTCCGGTGCCCATGTCGACCAGATCATCCAGGCGAAGAGCATCTGGAAGGTCTCCGCCATGGCCCTGACCTACCGCATGCACGACCTGGGACTCCTGACGGACTGGCAGTACCGGTCGGCCTGCATGGAGCTGAGCAAGCGCGGCTACCGTAAGGACGAGCCGCACGGCATCAAGAAGCGGGAAGCCTCGCAGGTGCTGACCAAGGTCTTCCAGGGACTCCGGGCCAAGGGAGTACGCCCCGCCGCGGTGGCCGCGGAGATCGGGGTGACCGGGGACGAGCTGAACAAGATGCTCTTCGGCCTGACCCTCACCACCGTCGAAGGTGGCGGTGAGCAGGCCGAGAGCGCACCGCGACGGGCACTGTCCCTGGTGCACTGACAGCGCCCGCCCAAGACGGGTTCAAGCGGTACGGGTCGCCGACAGGATCGCGCTCTGCCGCTCCTTGTGCAGCTGGTGACTGGTGGCGTTCTGGGCCAGCGAGAAACCGAGCACGAAGATCTTCTGGCGCTCGACGCCGTAGGCGATCATGCGTCGGTTCCACAGACTCTGGTCGAACTGTGAGTGGACGGACTCGGAGTCGGCTCGGTAGGGGTAGACGAGCTGGTGGGCCAGCGTCGACTGCGGGATCTGCTGGAGCAGCTCCGCGCGATGAAATCCGCGTTCGCTGTCGCTCCTGAGCGGCTTGCCGGTGTCTACATTGCGAAGGGACCGGTCCTCAGGGGTGGTGGTGATACCCACGGGGACGCGGTGCGTGTGGTCCCCGTGGCGGCACGGAATGCGCAGGACGTGGTACCAGCGGCTCTTGGTGGTACCGAAGCGCCGTTCCAACTTGGCGATGGGGACGGGCGCGAGAATGCGTGTGCCGTCATCCAGGGGCACGCTCTCCGTGATCCGCCCATCACTGCACCACAGTTCGTGCCCGCTCCGGCAGGCCTTGAGGTGCTCGTAGAACACCGGCTTGGTGGAACCGTGCTGCTTGTTGATCGCCAGCATGCCGCGGCGGGCGATGGCATCACGGTGCACCCCGCGAAGGGCGCCGTCGTAGACGATGCCCATGCAGTCGGGCAGGACGTCCTTGAGCATGAGGAACTGGCGTACCGCGACGGCCGCCTCGTCCTCGTACTGGCCGCCGGCGACGTGGGCGAAGGACAGGATGACGCGGGTCCAGTACCCGTCGGACCGCCCTGATGCGAAGAACCACTTGCTGCCGCGGACCTGTCGCTTCTTCGTCTCGCCGTTCTCGTAGTAGCCGCGCGGCAGGATCGACGCGGTGAATACGGCGCCTGCCGCTCTCGTCCACGGTCACCGCATTGCGCGCCTTCGAGATCGCTTTGGGGACGGTGGCGTCGCCGACCACGAGTTGCCGGCGCTCGGGACGGCTCCAGATCTTGGGAGCGTCTGAGGGAAACAGGCCCTGTTCGAGTGCCTGACGTGCTGCGTAGGTGCGAAACGCTTCTTCCAGCGCGTCACTGCTCGGGACCAGCAGCTTGTCGACGGCGTCCTGGTACTGATTGCGGGAGGGCCCGTTCAGGGGCAGTGCTGCGGCCGCCCGACGCCCCAGGTGGCGCCGCACGTGCGCACGCACGCTACGCCAGTCCTGTGGGGCGATGAGGAGGCCGACCGCTCCGCGCTTCGACCCGGCGACGGGTGTCAGAGCGGCGAGGAGCAGGTACACGATCGCCGGGTACTCGCGAGGGCATCCGACGTTCGAAGGGGCGGGAAGCAGCTCGGCCATCTCGTACAGCAACGGGTAGTCCAGGCAGTCCCGAAGACGCCGGTCGAGCTTGCGCTGGTCCGCGTCGGTGAGCTGCCGCTTACGGCTGGAGCGGCTCCCCTCGGGCAAGGGAGCGCCGAAGATGTCGTCAGGCACGGGGCGCCACCCCATCGGTGTAGGCGGGGTCGCAGCGCCAGTCGTAGCCGACGACGGCGGCTGCCCGGTCCAGTGAGCGGAGGCCGATGCTGCGAGCGGCGTCCTCGATCCTGCCGGTCGTCTCGAAGGCAGCGACTGCGGCGGTGGCGGTGATCGAGGCCGGCTTGACGTCAGGCTCGCCGCCGAGTCCGATCCGGCGCAGAAGGTCCCGGAGCGCGACGCAGGCGCGGGCCTGTAGCGCGGCATCCGAGGTCGGACGGCTCGACACGGCCAGGCGGGCGGTTGCGGGATCCGGATTCTCTGTGGTGACGTGACGGGCTCGCTCGGCCAGTACGTGTCGGCCCCAGGCATCCAGTCGGCACCAGCGAGGCTCGTACTTGATGGAACCGTGCATCCACACCCTCCTGTGGGGCAGGTCGAGGTCTGCGATGACAATGTGGCCGACCTCGCCGCTGTGTCCGCCTGCGAGAGCCAGCGCAGCGGCCGCAGCGTGCCGAGTGGGACGGCTCGTGAAGGAGGCGTGGTGGCGCAGATCCACGATCTCGTCCTCGGTCAGGGCCCGGATGCCTTCGTGGGTCCGGGCCGGCAGGACGATGTCCCTGGCCGGATCCTGATGGCTCAGTCCGAGCTCGCGCAGGACGCGGAAGGCCGAGCGTACGACGCTGCGCCTCAGGAGGCGGGTGGCAACCGCGGCGTCAGATACGTAGCCGTGTCGGCTGTGGCCCTTGGCGTTGACGAAGTCATCGACGAGACCCGGCTCGACATCGGCGATCAGGAGCGCCCCTCGAACGCCGGCGTACAGGTCGAACCGCCGCAGCAGGAGGCCGAACTTGTCATAGGTCTGATGCGACATCTCGTTTTGTGCGGTCATTTGCTGCCAGACCTGGAGAACACGGTCGATGCCGTGTGTGAGTGAGAGGTCTGTTCCCACGATGGGCGTCCTCCGATGGGCGGGGCAGGGTGGGGATGCCGCTCCACGCCACATGGGCAAGGGGCGGGCCGAAAGATTTGCAATGTTCCGTACATGCAACACCTTGGGCATGCGTGACCTCCGCGGCAACATGACGAGGGCGAAAGGGGTGAAGGCGTGGTGCATCTCGGCGCCGGGGACGTCTCCGGCGCTGGAATGTCCGGCCGCTATGCGTGCTGCTGGTCCCGAGGGGAGGTTTCGGCGGGCTGTGGCGACGGGCTCAGCGCTCGGGTGATCGTGCGGTAGGCGTCCATCACCTCGAGGAATCGCTCTCGCGGCAGCGCAGTCACGGCTTCGCTGGTGACCATGAATGAGAGAGACGGCGGCGGTGTGAGCGTCTCGCGGACCAGCGTCATCCGACCGTCGTCGCCCTTGCGGACGACCAGTGCGTACTCGAGCCAGTGCACCAGGTGCAGCCCGCGCTCGATCCGGCGGCTCACGCCACGGATCAGATGTTCGGCCAGGGCGGTGGCGTCGTGGGGGCAGGGCCGCAGCAATCCCACGGCGGCCGTGGTGAACCAGGCGGACGCCCACAGTTCCCGCAGGTAGAGACGGGCATGGGCGGAGTCCAAAGCGCGGAGCTCCGCCAGCCGTCGACCGGCGGGGGTGAGGGTGAAGGTCTGGCAGCCGGCCTCGAAGAGGCCGTTCTGCCGCAGGAACCCATGCGCGTCGGCGATCGTCCTCTCAGCAATGCCGAGGGCGTTGCTCACAGCTCCGATGGGCACCCCGTCCGCTGCGGGCCCGAGTCGCGCGCTGACGTCTACGAGCTCGAGCTGGCGTCGAGGGGCCACGGCCTCAGCGGGCAGGATGCGGGTGGCTTCGGAATGACGAGCCGCCCTGCGGCTCATCGACCGCCCCCGCCGAGGGGGTGGGGTGTACGCCAGGCGGGTACCCTCAGATGGGCGTAATGGTGCATTGATGCACGAAAACTCATGGTGGGCCCTCAGCTTGATCAAGGTGGTTCTGCTGTCATTTCCGCGGAGAGCCCGTGCGTGATGGAGCGATGCCCTAGCCTGAGGGCGACGCGTGGGCCCTCAGCTGACGTGTCATCGGCGCCGCCTCGGGTCTAGCCACCCGGGCGGCGCCTCTTCGTCTGTGCGAGGGGTGAGACCTCTACGTATGCGCCTCCGGCTGTAGGAGTTGGTACAGCCCGCGTCCCACGGCTGCGACTCCGTCGCTCGGGCCCATGTTGGCGAGGGTCGAGCGGACAGAGTTCGCCTTCGTGTCTGGCCGTGATTGGCGGACGCGGTCGATGATCAGTGCGAGCGGCGTGGCATCGCCGTCGGCCAGTGCCTGAAGGACGAGCACCTTCAAAGTGGGCGCGGCCGAGTCGGCTGGCTGCGCTGGGCGACTCCGACTGCTTGCCGGAGGCTCTTGGCGGACCGGGTCTTCGCTTTCAGGCTCGGTCGCCGCAGCATCTCCCGGCTGCGCAAGGAACTGCTCTGCGCTGGAGATCGTGTCGCGTACGGCGGAGAGTCGCTCCGTGGCCACCGTCCGGTTGTGCTCTGCGGCGACGAGCTCCTGCTCTGCGCCGGCGAGGCGCTGACGCAGCTCGCTCACGTTGTACTCAGCCTTGCTGCACGCTTCGCCGGCCGCGACCCACCGGTCCTGCTCGATGGCCTCCACCTGACGCAGGTGCTCGACAAGGGGGTTCACTGCATCGCCCGGATTCGTACGCACGCTTCGCCTCCCCCTTGAGTGATCCGTACACAAGCTAGCGATCAGAAGCTTGCACCGCAGGGGAACGGCAACACTCGAAGCACTTCGTCTTGTGCGTGCCGTGCAGGCTCAAACTTTTATGTGTCCAGTCGCAGTTGATGCGAGCGCACGAGCGCGCTCGGCGCTGCGGCTCCTGGTGTGACCGCAGCGCACGGATGGAGGTGCCTCGATGCCGAGCGTGCGACCACCCATCCGTGCGTTACGCACGTCGCGAGCTCGTCGCCGCCGGCTTCGGACGCGCCCTGGAGCGAGGCCGCGGTCCGGATGTGATCGCCTTGCGGGTTCCCCAAGGGCGCCTCGCGCGGTTGCCTGAAATCACGGTATGACGCCTCCCCTGACCCTATGATGTTCCGTACTTGCAACATCTGCTGAGTGTCCCTGACGGGATCCCGGATGAGGGAAGGGTCGGTCCCATGGGTACGTGGGATGATTTCGGCATGCCCCGGAGCAGCAACGACAAGCAGCCGCGCGACTACGTCGTGGATGGCGCTTGGCCTCACGCTGCCCTCGCTCCGGATGCTCCGGTGAGCGCCTACTATGGTCAGTCGCTCTCGCGGAACCTTCAGAGGGCTATGACCTCTACGGGATACACACTTCGCGGCCTTGCGGAAGTCACAGGTATCAACCACTCGACGGTCAGCCGCGTTCTCAACGGCAAGGTCATGCCGGACCTGGGCACCCTCGCCCGCCTAGAGGCTGCGTTCGGGTTTCAGCTCTGGCCCGGGCCGGCGGCTCTGCCGCCGCCGTCGCCGAAGTCCTGAACCGGTCGGCCGTCCACCGTTCGGCCTGTCCGGAATGCGCACTGAGGCTGGCCGGTCATTCTTTTTCTTGTGACCATGTATGCACCAACGACGCCTCGTGAGGTCTACCTGCTGTGCTTCGACGAGGGTCATCGGGTGGGGCTCGTGCGAAGGCGCTCTCCGCAGCGCGTCAGCCTGCCGACGACGCGGTGTGCGCCGGGAGAGTCTTACAAGGCGGCGATCCGTCGCCTCGGTGTTGGATCAGGCATACGGTTCGGCGGGCTCGTAGCTCGGTTGGACGCCGCATCTCACGGTGACGGCCGCCGCAGGAAGGCGCGCTTGTTCACGGCGTACGCCGAGGGGCAGGTCCGTTCGATGGCCTTGTGGGTGCCTTGGCGTCAAGCCATCGGGGATGTGGCGCACCTTGATCTGCCGGAACTCGAACAGTTCGTCGAGGGCTACCTCGCAGGCTGGATCCCGGACGGCTGGATCACACTGACCCCGGATCTGGGTGCCTGGGAGGCCAGGGCGAGGAGCGCCGCGGGTAGGGATGCTGCAGCCAGGACGCCGAACCCAGCAGCGACATTGCTCTGAACGGTGGATGCAGCAGGCAGCATGCCTCGACACTCGCGGGCTGAGGTGAGGAAACCTCGACGGTGCCGCTTGGGTACAGGCTCGGCCTCGGTCGTCGGGGTTGTCGTCTCGACCGTCTGGGGGTTTTCGGAGGCGGTGGGCGGGTTCCCCGTAGCGTCCTTGCCGTTCACCCCGATCGCGGTGCCGATCAGTAGCGCGACGATGCCTGTTGCGCTGCGGGTCAGCCACGCCTTGCGGCGGGCCGGTTTCGTGGCGGAGAGCGGCTGAGCGGGCCCAGGCCCCCCAGCTGCCGGGGGAGGGCTGCGGCGGATGCTGAGTGCTCATGGTCAGGTTCTCCGGAGGCGAAGTGCTGGGCGGGCCGGGGCCCGGTAGCCACACCGGGCCCCGTAGGAAGAGGGAGGGGCGGGCTACCAGCCGCGGATCTTGCGCCCGAAGTCGGTGTCGGGCCCGAGCAGCGCGTCGGCGACCCGGCCGCCAGAGTCCTTGGCGCCGCCGCCGAAGTTCAGGACACCGGTCGCGTTGGCGCTGGCGGCCACGCCGTCCCAGTAGCGGGCCTCACGCTCGAAGCGCACCGGCTCCAGCAGCCGCAGCAGTTCCTCGACGCTGAGCCGGCTGCCACCGTTCGCCCAGCTGGTCGCCTGGTGGGCGGCGATCCCGAGGCCGGCAAGCACAGCGGGGGCCGAGACCGCACCGCGCGCCGCGAAATGCGGGAAGAGCGCCGAGATCACCTGGGACAGCATCGGGACGAGCTCGCGCTCGGCCTGCTCGGTGCTCACGCCCTCCGGCAGGCCGCCCTCGTGGACCGTCGCCGAGGTCAGGCCGAGTCCGCTCCGCCCGTGCAGCGCCGTGATCACCAGGACCCGCAGCGCGGAGAGCGTCACGAGCTCCGGGTCGGTCTTGGTCAGCTGGCGCTTGCGGCCCTGCACCAGTTTGCTGAACGGGATGATCTTCCCGTCGTGCTCGACCTTCACCGTCTCAGAGATCCGGTGCGTGATCTGGGTACCGATGTCCCGCTGGTCCATCGACATCGCCAGGTTCTTGGCCACCGGCACGCCTTCGACGTTGCGGTCGTAGAAGATCTGCCGGGCGTCCTCGACAGTGAGCCCGAAGTACAGCTCGAACGGCACCCGGATCTGGCCGAGCTTCTCGTACGTCGTTCCGAACCGCTCCGGGTTGTCGTACAGCTCGTGCCATGCCGTGACCTGCGTCTCCCCGTCGATGGCGACGACGGGCGAGCCGGGCAGCACCGTGATCGTGCGGATGCCTGTGCCCGCGATCAGCTCCTCGCCGACCGCGGCCGGGTGGCCGTCGAGCCACAGCGTGATCGGCGGCGTGGACCAGGCGGCGCCGTGGCCGCCGCTGATGCCGGTGGCGATGTAGGAGGCGTACGAGGTGACGTTCCGCCCCTTCTGCGTCGCCTTCAGCATCCGCTGGACCAGCCCGCGCACCTCTGCGTGCCGGCGCAGAGTGCCCGAGGCGTACTTCAGGGCGCGCTTGTCCTCCTCCGCCTTCGGCGAGGGGACGAGCTGCAGCAGGGTCGGCAGCCCCATGGTCCCGATCACGGCGTCCGGACGGAACGGGGTCACGGTCAGCTGGATGCCCTCGACGGCGGCGGTCGGCATGGTGATGGTCATCGGTGGATCCCTCTCGGCATGGAGTCGATCAGCCACACGGGGTGGTGGCCGCTTGCCGCCTGTCTGACGACTGAGGCGATGTGCTCCGAGAGTGGCGGGGCGGCGAGGGAACTGAACAGCGAAGTTCTGATAACCGGGGTTATCGAAGGACGGAAGGTATCGAGTTCAGGCTGTGCTCTAGGGTGTGGGACATCCCCGAATCCACCGCACCATCTGGTGTCAGGGGTCAGGCAACACCGATGCCTGTCGACTGAGAGGAGGGAACGCCGTGACGGATGCGCTCTTTCGCGGGCCTGCCGCCGGTGCCGCGGCTAGCGCCTTGCTCTCGATGCCCGAGATCGCTGCGTTGGCACAGGTCAAACGGCCGGTCGTATCGACGTGGCGCCGACGCTACACGGACTTTCCGGCGCCCGTGGCCGAGATGGCCGGCCGCGTTCAATTCGATGGCGAGGAGATCGCGCAGTGGCTCCTCGCCACGGGGCTCGGCAATGCGGATCCGGCTCAGCTGCGCGCTGAACTCGTGCTTTACAGCCTGGCCGCACATGCGGACCGCTCTGATGCGCTGCGTACGGTCGACACCATTGGCGCACTGCTCTCTCTGCGGTACCTCGATGAGCAGCCCCTGGCCGGGGAGAACGGCGAGAAGGTGACGGCGCCCCAGCGACTGTGGGACGCGATCATGCACCGCGCTGAGCGCATCGACCCGGACGACGAATTTCTCCTGCGGGAGCTTCAGGCTGCAGGCAAGGACGCCGTTCCGCTCGTCCACCTCGCCGAGGACATGATCGAGGCCGCCTATGGCGAGCAAGGAGCCTACGAGTGGCTGCTTGCCTCGCGCTCACGGCTCGGCGCCACCACGCTTGCTGCCGATGCTCTGGCACCGGAGCTCCTGAACCTCCTGGTACAGCTCGCAGACCTGCGCCCCCGCCTCGGGCGAGGTGAGCGAGTCACGCTGGCCGACCCGTACGCCAGGGCAGGAGACGTCCTGGCGGCTCTCATCCGCGAGGCGGAGGAACCGGAGAGCATCACTGCCTTGGCAGCAGACCCCGACGAGCGTCTGGCCCGGATCGTTCGCCGTCGCCTCCTGCTGGCTGGCATCGACGAGTTCGCACTCGACGTGCAGACCGGTACGGATCTGGAGGAAAGGCTCGCCGACCCACAGATCGTCGTCACGCAACTTCCGTATCGCCCCGGCGAGGACCGATCTGTGCTGAGCGCGCTGGCAGACGTGGAGCGGATTGCAGACCTGCTCGGACCTGGGTGCACCGCCATCGTGCTCGGCCCCGCCGATGCCCTTGTTGACGCACTGATGGGCACCGAGGAGTCCAAACTGCGTTCGGCCCTGTTGCGGCGCAACCTCGTCGAGGCTGTCATCTCTCTGCCTGCCGGCACTCTGCCCTATCGGCCCGCGTATCGGCCGGCCCTCTGGATCTTCACGCGTGAGCCGGTTTCGGAAGCGGAGGGGTACGTCCTTCTCGTCGACATCAGCGCGGAGGCGCTCACTGAGCGCGTGAGTGCTCGACTTGCTGAGGACGTCCTGCTGTGGAGGGCGGAGGGCTTTCAGGGGCTCGGAGGTCATGACCCCCGCTACGGGCGAGTTGCACGCATCGCCGAATTGGACCGGGCGTTCGGAGGCCCGCTCACGCCTCCGGGCCCGCCGGCCTCCCAGATCCTGGCGCGCACGGTCATGGAGCGTCCCGCGTTGATCGCCGAGGCCGAGACCCGACTGGAGCGCGTCGCTGAGGAAGCCCGGGCCTATGGCGAACAGCACGGCCCGTTCCGGGGGCGCGTCCAGCGACGCATGGGTCGCCTGCCGGAGCGAACGACTCTGGGAGCCCTGATCAAGCAGCGGCGGGTGACGAAGCTCAAGGGCCACCGTGTCGATGAGACGGACATCAGTGGTGCAGGCCACCACTCCGTGATCGGCCCGGAGGAGATCACCGGGTTCAGTCCGATCGGTGCCCGCCGGATCGACCGGCTCGTGCTGGCCGCGAAGTACGACCGCGTGGCACTGACCGAGCCCGGCGACCTCGTCTACACCGTGGCCCCCGAACTCGGGCTCTACGTTGACCACGAGGGCTTCAAGGTCGTCACCTTCCCGGCGCGTGTACTGCGTGTCCGCGACGACGATGAACGGCCTTTGACGCCAAGCGTGCTGGCCGCGCTGCTCCGTGCCGCTCGTGCGACCAGGCGAAGCCCGAGTGCGGTGCGCCCCCGCCGTATCGAGGACTACCAGCTACCGGACCTCGAACCGGACGACATCGAGCGCTTCGACGCGCTCCTGGCAGAGATGGAACGGCGTGGACAGCTGCTGCAGGCCCAGGCCGACGCACTCGACGAGGCGAAACGGCTGACAATCGCCGGCCTGGCCGACGGCACCCTCACAATCGACGAAGCCGCACCGAATCGCTCCAAGCTGTAACCCTGTTGAACTTCTGAAAACCGACGCCACCAAGGAACCAGGAAGAAGGAACGATGCCTCCGCGCAAGCGAGCCACCGCCGGTCAGGGCGAACTGCCCGGAGTCTCCAGCACCAAGGAGATCCAGGACATCCTGTGGAAGGCCGCCGACAAGCTCCGCGGCTCCATGGACGCCGCCCAGTACAAGGAGTTCGTCCTCGGACTGGTTTTCCTGAAGTACGTCTCCGACGCCTTCGCGGAGCGGCGCGCCGAGCTGGCCGCCGACCCCGAGCTCGCGGAGATCCCGGAGCACCGCCGCGGTGCCTTCCTGGAGGAGCGCGACGAGTACACCAAGAAGGACGTCTTCTGGGTACCGCAGACCGCCCGCTGGGACTACATCGCCGAGAACGCGGCCAGCGCGGAGGGCGGCGTCGGTAAGCTCCTCGACGACGCGATGGACGAGGTGATGAAGGCTAACAAGACCCTCACTGGCGTCCTCCCGAAGATCTTCAACCGCGACAACGTCGACCAGAGCCGGCTGAAGCAGCTCGTTGATCTGATCAGCGACGCCCGCTTCACCGGGCACGGAGACCGCCCGGCACAGGACGTGCTCGGCGAGGTCTACGAGTATTTTTTGGAGAAGTTCGCGAGGGCCGAGGGCAAGCGCGCGGGCGAGTTCTACACCCCGGCGAGCGTGGTGCGCCTCATCGTGGAGGTCCTGGAGCCGTACGAGGGCCGTGTTTATGACCCGGCCTGCGGCTCGGGCGGCATGTTCGTCCAATCCGGCAAATTCGTCACCAAGCGGCGCGGCCGCGACCACAGCCACGACATCGCGGTATACGGCCAGGAGGCCAACGAGCGCACCTGGCGTCTGGCGAAGATGAACCTTGCCATCCATGGCATGGATCCCAAGGGTGTCGGTGACCGCTGGGGCGACACCTTCGATGACGACAAGCTGCCTGACCTCAAGGCCGACTTCGTCATGGCCAACCCTCCGTTCAACATGTCTGACTGGGCGAGGAAGACGGACGATCCGCGCTGGAAGTTCGGCGTGCCGCCTCAGTCCAACGCCAACTACGCCTGGTTGCAGCACATCGTGTCGAAGCTGGGTGACCGCGGCTCGGCTGGCGTAGTCCTGGCGAATGGCTCCATGTCTTCCAAGCAGTCCGGGGAGGGGGAGATCCGTGCAGCGTTGGTTGAGGCCGACCTGGTCGCCTGCATGATCGCGCTTCCGGGCAACCTGTTTCGGACGACGGCGATCCCGGCTTGCCTGTGGTTCCTGACGAAGGACAAGACTCCGCAGGGCATCAAAGCGATGGAGGATCGCCGTAGCCAGGTCCTGTTCGTCGACGCCCGCGCGATGGGCACGATGATCGACCGCACGGAGCGCATCCTCCCGGACGAGGACCTCGAGAAAATCTCCGATACCTATCACGCATGGCGCGGCACCAAGTCCGCAAAGGAGAAGGGGCTCTCGTACGCGGACGTACCCGGCTACTGCTACAGCGCCTCGCTGGAGGAGATTGCTAAGCACGATCACGTGCTCACGCCGGGGCGTTACGTCGGCGCGGCAGAGGCTGAGGAAGATCCGAATGCGGAGCCGGTGGAGGAACGTATCGGACGCCTGACCAAGGAACTCTTCGCGCACCTCAATGAGTCGGCCCGGCTGGACGCGGTGGTTCGGAAGCAATTGGAGAGGGTCGATGGCTGAGCGAATGGTGTCGCTTGCAGAGCTGGTCGATGAGAAGCAGATTGAAGTCGGTGCTGGACGGCCTCGATCGGTCGACCAGGAACTCCCCATTTTGAGGGTTGCCGATGTCTTGGATGGCAAGATTGGGTCGCCCGATTTCAGTCCGCCCCTAGAGGGTTATTCTCGGGATCATGGCCCAAAGGTTTCACGCCCTGGAGACATTGTCCTCACCGTCAAGGGAACTGTGGGTAGGGTTGCCTTGATTCCGAGAGAAGGTCCACTTTATGCCTACAGTCCGCAGCTGTGTTATTTTCGGCCGCGCGTGGATGGCCCGCTGGTGGCACGATATCTGTACTACTGGTTCAGGGGTGCCGATTTTTGGATTCAGGCGAATGCCCTAAAGGGTCAAACCGACATGGCGGACTTCATTAGTCTGGGTGACATCTTGTCACTCAAGCTGCGGGTACCCTCTCGGACGCAACAAGAGGTTGTGGCTGATGTCCTTGGAGCGCTGGACGACAAGATCGCGGTCAACGGGCGCATCGCCAGTACCTATGAGCAGCTACTCCAAGGGAAATTCGCGAAGCTCGGCCTAGCGGATGAGCCGTGCGAGGGCACCTCGATTCTGGTGACAGATCTCGTTGCGTTCAACCCGAAGACGGACAAGCCGGCGGCGGTGGAGCCGGTCTACGTAGACATGGCGGCCCTTCAGGTGGACCGAGCCGGAATCCCGTCGTGGAGCCGACGAGAGCCGAAGTCCGGCTCACGTTTCACGAACGGCGACACCCTCCTCGCTCGAATTACTCCCTGCCTCGAAAATGGCAAGACTGGCCATGTTGACTTCATGGCTGACGGTGAAATCGGGATCGGTTCAACTGAATTTATTGTCATTCGTTCCCTTCCCGGAGTTCCCAGCCAGCTCAGCTATTTCCTGGCTCGTGACCAGCGATTTCGTGAACATGCCATTCGAAATATGGTGGGTTCGTCCGGCCGGCAACGAGTGAGCGCAGCTGCAGTTGCGACTTATTTCGTGAATGAGCCGGATGCTGATGCGCTCGCATCATTCGGCGCGGACGCCGCTGCCGCCTTTGCGCACATGAAGTCGCTGGAGAGTGAATCCCGCACCCTTGCCGCCCTCCGTGACACCCTGCTCCCCCAACTCATGTCCGGAAAACTCCGCGTCCGTGACGCGGAGCGGATCGTGGAGGACGCCGTATGACGAGTGCCCGCGCGAAGCGTGACGGCAAGATGACCGAGGCCACCTGGGAGGGCCTGGCCATGGATCACCTTGCCGAATTGGCCTGGGAAGTGAAGAAGAGCGAGGACATCGCTCCCGGAACCGGGCAGCGGGCGGACTGGGACGACCTCGTTCTGCACGACGAGCTCAAGGCAGCCATCGAGCGGCTGAACCCCGACCTGCCACCCAAGGCCGTCCGTGATGCTCTTCGCATCGCGACCGACGTGCGTTCCGCGGAGGCGTACCCGGAGAACAAGCAGGCGCATTCCTACATGGTCTCCGGGATCCGACTCACGTACACCGACGACTTCGGCGCTGAGCAGACCCCGACCATCCGCCTCGTCGACTTCAACAACGCTGATGGGAACACGTACTTCGTCGTCAACCAGGTCACCTTGCGGGACAGCAACGGCGAGCAACGCCGCTTCGACGTCGTCCTCTACGTCAACGGTCTTCCGCTTGCCGTCGTCGAACTGAAGAGCGCCGCCGCCGAGGACGCGACACTCAAGGACGCGCACGCGCAGATCCAGACGTACGTCGCCGAGTTTCCGATCGCGTTCCGCTACAACGTGCTGTGCCTCATCTCGGACGGCATCACCGCGAAGTACGGCACGGTCTTCACGCCGTACGAGCACTTCGCCCCGTGGAACGTTGACGAGGATGGCAAGCGCGTCGACACCAACGCGCCCGACTACGACGGCCTGGAGGCGTTGAACCTCGCCCTCTACGGGCTGTTCACCCAGTCCCGCTTCCTCTCCCTCGCGGCCAACTTCGTCAACTTCACGCCGACCGGCAAGCGGATCGCGAAGCCGCACCAGTACTACGCCGTCACCAAGGCCGTGAACGCGATCATCGAGGCGTCCCGCAGCAATGGCCAAGCCGGCGTCGTCTGGCACACGCAGGGCGCCGGCAAGTCCGAGGAGATGGTGGAGACCTCCGCGCTGGTGTCCCGACACCCGGCGCTGAACAACCCCACCATCGTCGTGGTCACCGACCGCAACGACCTCGACGACCAGCTTTACGAGACGTTCCGGGACAGCACGACCCTCCTCCGCCAGGCACCCCTCCAGGTGACCACCCGCGAGGAACTGCGCACCGAGCTGTCGAGTCGACGCACCGGCGGGATCATCTTCACGACGCTGCAGAAGTTCGGGCTCACTCCTGAGGAGAAGGCCACCGGCGTCAGCCATCCGCGGCTCTCCGAGCGCCGCAACATCCTGGTCGTCGTCGATGAGGCGCACCGTTCCCACTACGACAGTCTTGATGGATACGCCCGCCACCTGCGCGACGCGCTCCCGTATGCCACGTTCATCGCCTTTACTGGCACCCCGATCTCCAAGGCCGAAGCCGACACCTGGGCAGTGTTCGGGACGGAGATCGACCGCTACGACCTCAAGCGGGCCGTGGACGACGACGCCACCGTGCGCGTCTACCACGAGCCGCGGGTCATCGACGTCTCCCTCCCGCCTGGCATCGACCCCGACGTGCTCGACGAGCAGGCAAACGCCTTGACCGAGGGCATGGACGACGCCGAGCGCCGCCGTGCCATGCAGAGCGCCGCCACCATGAACACGGTGTACGGTGCAGACGACCGCATAGCGACGCTCGCCGACGACCTGATCGAACACTGGGAGCAGCGCCGCGAGCTCATGAAGCCGCAGATCGGCGGCCCGGGCAAGGCGATGGTCGTATGCGCCACCCGCGAGATCTGCGTGCGGCTGTACGACGCGCTCGCGGAGCGGCGCCCCGGCTGGGCGAGCGACAAGGTCGACGAGGGCATCATGAAGATCGTCTTCCACAGCGACCCTACCGATCCGGAACTCCTCCGCAAGCACGGTCTGCGCAAGTCTCAGCAGAAGACGGTGCAGAAGCGCGCCAAGAACCCCGATGACGCACTCGAACTACTTATCGTCCACTCGATGCTGCTCACCGGGTACGACGCCCCGCCCATCCACACCCTCTACATGGACCGCCCGATGCAGGGCGCGAGCCTGATGCAGGCCCTCGCCCGCGTCAACCGTCGCTTCCGTGGCAAGCAGGACGGCCTCCTCGTCGGCTACGCCCCGCTGACCGACCATCTCACGAAGGCGCTCGGCGAATACTCGTCCGGCGATCAGCGGGACAAGACGCTCGGCGCGGACATCGAGCGAGCGATCACTCACGTCAAGAACGAACTCAAAGAGATCAAGGGGCTTCTGGCCGGCAGCCGCTGGAAGGAGTTCCTCGCTGACACCACGTACCCGGAGCCCCGCAAGCGTGCCCTGCGGCTGGTCTCCAACTACCTCCGCGACCCGAAGACCCCCGGCAACCAGGTGGAGGGCGACGCCAAGCCGTTGTCCACGAAGTTCAAGGAAAGTGCCTACCGCCTGGAGCGCTACTACCGGATCTGCTCCATGAGCCGGGAGATCGTCGAGCGCTGTGAGGACCTGGAGGACTGGCGGCGCGACATTGCCTTCTTCACCGAGGTCCGTGCCTGGATGGTCAAGCTCGACGCTGCCGACCGGGAGGCGAAGGGGGAGCCGCTCTCCGCGGAGGTCCAGCTCTACCTTAAGCAGCTCGCGGCCTCCGTCGTTGACGCCGACGACATCACCGACCTGTACGAACAGGCCGGCATAGGCAGACTCGACATCACCCACCTCAACGAGGCGCAGCTGCGTAAGCTGGAGAACTCCGAGACGCCGCACCTCGTCGCCGAGGCTCTGCGGCGCCTGATCCAGCAGAAGATGCGCGAGGTCACCAAGCACAACATCGTCCGCCACGAGAGCTTCGCTAAGCGCCTGGACGATCTGATGAGGCGCTACATGCTCCAGCAGCTGACCAGTGCCCAGGTGATCGCCGAACTTGCTGCCATGGCGGCTGAGATCTCGGCGGAGGCCCGCCGCGGCGAACGTTTTGACCCGCCGTTGAGCCATGCCGAGCTCGCCTTCTACGATGCCGTCGCGCACCGCAACATGGCTGAGCTCATCGCGGGCGGAGGTGACACCCTCGCCCGGATCGCCCGCGCGCTCGTGACGGACATTCGGGAGAACCTGTCCGTCGACTGGCTTTCCCGGGAACCCGTCCGAGCGAAGCTCCGCTCCCGTATCCGCCGCGTGCTCGCGAAGTTCGACTACCCCCCGAAGGGGGAGCACGACGCCGTCGACCTGGTCCTCAAGCAGATGGAGACCTTCGCGCAGGAGTGGGCGCCCAAGGCGAAGTAGGTATGGCCCCCGGCATGGTTGGCGGGGTGCTGAGGAGAGATCCGGTCGCATGGTACGTGCCAGCGGCCGGATCAGTCCCGAGCGTCAGGGTCAGGAGCGCCTCGCCGCCATTGCTCCAGCACCAGCCAGAAGTCACGGGGCCAGGACATGGTTCGAGGGTCGAAGGAGTAGTTCTCGAGCGTTGTCGATCTCCACAGGACCTCGGCGTGCTCTGCTTCGTCCCCAAGGAGTCGGGCGGTCGCCAGGTGGCCGCGCGCTGCGCCGTAGTTTCGGTGCTCCGCGGCGTTCACGAGAGCGGGCCAGAGCTCCCACACCAGGAACTGTTGTAGGGCTCGCAGGTGATCGCCGGCCTTCTGACAGAGCGAGTCGGCAACGTTCCGGTCCACCTCGTCTGCCTGACGGTCGAGTTCATAGAGCTTGTCGTCATCCCAACCGTGCTTTTCGACGAGCTCCTTCCAGAAGGTCCAGGAGCGCTCTGCCTTGGCACGCGCGTAATCTTCCAGCTCCTCCCGAGTGAGTCGGGGAAATTCCAGATCACCTCGCGTCTCTAGGTCGGAAGTGCTCGACGTCGGACTGGCCTCGTCGCCGTACCTGATCTGCGTGAGGACTTCCAGCAGGGGAAGCGAGGACTCGACCTCCTCGTCACGGACCAGACCGCAGATGTCGGCGATGTCCTGGGCAACCTGGTTCCAGTCGCTCTCTGCGATGTGGTTGTCGAGATCATCGGCCAGCCAGTCCGCCGAGCCGCGGCCACGGAGATCGTCCAGAAGCTTCTCCACCTTGGAATCGAGGCGCTCTTTGACCGCCGCAGGGGTCTCCCGCTCGCGCCGCGCTGCCGCCTCCTGCTCCGCGCGCGCGGCGGCGTCTCGCTGTTGGTCGCGAGACGTCCGGGCGGAGGGAAGGCGGGTCTGCAGGGCCCGCATCTCCTCAGCCTTCACCGGGTCGATCTCATCCAACAGCTCAATGGCCTGCATCCGGTGGCCGGCTTGAACGATCGAGTCGGACGCGACGCAGCACAGCAGACCCGTCGCGTCCTTGGGGGCGCGCTGCCCCACGGCGACGGCCAGGGCGAGACGATCTTTGCTTGCCGCACCCGGGTGTGCCGCAAGCCGCTCCAGAGCTGTCGGTACGTAGCCAGCAGGATGCTCGTGCTCGGCGAGGGCCAGACCGACTCGCATACGTGTGGTGAGCGGGGCCGTCTCGTCCTGGGCGAAGAGGTGAGCGGTCCACACGGCCCATCCCTCACGCACCGCGTCCGCCAACCAGCTCCAGCCATTCTTGGGCAGCAGGTGTCGGGCTTCCGCGTAGCCGACGTCGTTCGCGCGGTGCACCAGGGCGTCAGCTGCGCGGTGCCGCAGACCTGCCGGGAGGCCCTTGGTGCCTGCGACGTAGCAGAGGCCGACGGTGTAGTCGGCGCTGGAGTACGCCGGCCGATCGACATTGACCCCGGACAACCGCAGGATGCGTCGCAATCCCTCGTACCAGGGTCCTGGAGCCTGAACCATGAACGTTGCCGCAGCGAGTGCAGAACCTCCACGAACCATGCACGCTGTCAGAGCGGATGTCCGCCAGGCGTCACCGAGTGACTCGTCGGCCAGACGGACAAGGCAGGTTGTGACGAAGTCATCTGGCTGTCTGAGCTGGGGTGGTACGTCGCAGTCCGGCAGTAGCTCGGGCCTCTCCGCGCCCACCATGTCGTACCCCCTTGATCGACAGCCGTGGGCATCCTAGCTCTGTAGCGCTCGGGCCTTGTCGCGACGATGTTCGTGGGGCGCGTGACGGATACAGCGACCGAGCGATCCCTTGGTCCGGATGGTTGGGGTGGATACCAGCTTCCCGGAGCCGTGCTCGTGTCGCGCGGCAGCGCGCAGGTGAGTGAAGAGGTGCCTCCCGCTCACTTGATCGACGGGACTCCGGAGTCGAGAGGCAGTCTTTGCGGTGCACGAACGGATGCCCTCGCTGACCTGCAGCGTTTTACTGAGCGTTCTCAGGTTGGGAGGCATGCGTTCTGAGTGAGGCTGATGATTACCCGCTGACCTGCAGCGATGGGGTTTTCTCCAAGCCCCACGAAGGCACGAAGGCGTGACCGGACGTGCTGATGTCCGGCCATGGACAGCGTAGCGGATCTGTGCCGGTGCCGAGCCGGTGCAGGGGCGGGCCGCGGTCGTCCTGCCCGCGGACACGGTCCGAGCTGCGGTTTCTCGCCGGACGCGGGCAGGAGGGCAGGCCGGTGGCCTCCCTGCGGCCCCCGCCGCCTTGGCGCCCCCGGGCCGTCCGCATAACGTCACCCCTACCGAGCCAGCGCGAGAAAGGCCGCAGTCCGTGCCGCACACCGACCCGCCCCCGACCGGGCCCCAGGACTCCGAGCGCGCCGAGCGCATCCACGCCCTCCTCACCGGCCCCGGTGCCCCCTTCGCCGTGGTCCGGGGGGAGCGGGGGGTGCTGGAGTACGCCGACGGGCCGCGTACGCTTCGGGAGTTCGTCGAGACGGCCTGGGCCTATGGTGACGCGCCGTTCCTCATCGCCGGTGAACGCCGTTATTCGTACGGGGAGTTCTTCGCCGCCGCGTCCGCCCTGGCCGTCCGGCTGAGCGAGCGGTACGGGCTGCGCCCCGGTGACCGGGCCGTTGTCGCGATGCGGAATCAGCCCGAGTGGCAGATCGCCTTCTGGGCCGTCCAGCTGGCCGGGCTCGTCGCCGTACCGCTCAACTCCTGGTGGACCGAGGGTGAGTTCACCTACGCCCTCGACGACTGTGAGCCCGGGGTGCTGCTCGTCGACGGTGAGCGGCTGGAGCGGGTCGCGGGGTGGGCGCGGCGGGCCGGGGCGCGCGTGGTTGTTTTCCAGGGCCCGCACGGGGAAGGGCCGCACGGGCGGGAGCCGCTGCCGGACGGCGTACGCGTCGAGCGGTACGAGGACCTTCCCGCGCCCGACCCCCTGGCCGCGCCCCCCGACGTGGAGCCCCGGCCCGAGGACGACGCCACGATCCTCTACACCTCGGGCACCACCGGCCGGCCCAAGGGGGCGGTGGCCACCCATCTCGCCCAGGCCGGGGCCGCGCTCAACCCCCGGTACCAGGCGGCCGCCTCCGCGCTGGGGAGGGGGGCCGTCCCGGGGATGGGGGCGGCGCCGGTCTCCCTGATGACGTTCCCCTTCTTCCACGTCGCCGCGTTCACCAGCTTCTACGGGGTGATCGCGGCGGGCGGCACGCTTGTTTTGATGGACAAGTGGGATGCGGACGAGGCCCTCCGCATCATCCGCGCCCACGGCGTCACGCACTTCGCGGGGGTGCCGACGACCGCCCTCCACCTGCTGGACGCCGCCGAGCGTACGGGGGACGAACTGGCGAGCCTCGCCCTCTTCAGCACCGGTGGCGCCGCGGCCCCGCCCCGCCTGGTCGCCCGCCTCACCGCCCGGTACGGGGAGCGCGTCGAGCCCCGTAACGGTTACGGCCTCACCGAGACCAGCGGCGGCGTCCTCGCGAACATCGGCGCCGAGTACCGGGCCCACCCCGGTGCCGTCGGCCGCCCGACCCCCGTGACCGAGACACGGATCGCGGGCCCGGCGGGCGAGGAGCTGCCCGAGGGGGAGGCGGGGGAGCTGTGGCTGCGCGGGCAGTCGCTGTTCCGCGGCTACTGGCGCGACCCGGCCGCGACCGAGGCGGCGTTCCGGGACGGCTGGTTCCGTACGGGGGACCTCGCCGTGGCGCGTGAGGGGCGCATCGCGGTCGTCGACCGGCTCACGGACATGGTGGTCCGGGGCGGCGAGAACGTGTACTGCGTCGAGGTCGAGGGCGTCCTGCACGACCACCCCGACGTGCGCGACGCCGCCGTCCTCGGGGTCCCGCACCCGGTGCTGGGGGAGGAGGTCGTCGCCGTCGTCCGGCCGCGTACGGGTGCCGGGGTCACCGCCGACGTCCTGCGCGAGCACGTCGGCCGGTCCCTCGCCCGGTTCAAGGTGCCGGCCCGGGTACTGCTCACCGACGAGCCGCTCCCGCGCAACGCCACCGGGAAGGTCCTCAAGCACGAGCTCCGGGACCGGTTCCCCGCCCGTGAGTCAGAGCCCCGTGAGTCATCAGGACATCGCGAGCCATCAGAGCCCCGCCCGCGATGACGGCCCCGCCCGCGATCAGGGTCCCGCGCCGCTCACGGCCGGGTGATCCGTACCCGGTAGTTGCCGTCCCCGTCCTCGTCCAGCACGGATATCCGTACGCCGTTGGCGCGGTCCGTGTACGTCTGGCCGGGGCGGAACGGCGCGTCCGAGAGTTCCGCGTGCACGTTGGGGCGCCGGGTGCAGCCGCCGCTGTCCTGGGTGGCGTCGGCGACCGAGACCGGGCCCTGGCCGGTGTCCACGTCGGAGCTGACCTTGTAGATCAGCACCCCGGGCCGGCACACCGCCTCGTCGTTGCCCGCCGCCGTACGGACCTCCACCGCGTAGCCGGACTGGGCGCTGAGCGGGACGAAGGCGAGCTTGGTGCCGCCCGCCGTGGCCAGCGGGCCGAGCGTGTGGTCGCTGACGCCGGGCTGGGAGGCGCAGCTGATCTGCTCGTTGTCGAGCCAGCCGAGCTTCCACTTGTGCCAGCCCAGGAAGTCGTTGTTGGCGCCCCAGTCCTCGGACATGATGTCCCAGTGCCCCACCGAGCCGCCGCCCTCCATCGTGTAGAGGTCGGGCAGGCCGAAGACGTGGCCGTTCTCGTGCGGCAGGACGCGGTAGCCCGTCTGTGCGTACGACCCCGAGCCGTCGTCCTGGCGGCTGTAGACGAACGACGTGTTGGCGAGCGGTACGCCGTCGGCGGTCGGGGCGTCGTCGTTGCCGGAGAAGGTCACGGAGAGCACGGTGTCGAGGGCGGAGGGGCCCGCGTTCGGGGTGACGAGGACGTTGACCAGGTCGTACGCCGAGAAGTCCACCAGCGGGTCCGCCGCCGCGACGAGGTCCTCGACCAGCTGGCGGTAGCCCGGTTCGAACGGTGAGCCGCGCTCTATCCCGTACTCCGCGAACGGCATCGGCATCCGCAGCCACTCCTTGACGGGGGCCTCGGGGCGGTAGTCGAGGCGGCCGTAGGAGCTGGTCGTGAACCAGTCGGAGGTCTGCGGGAAGAACTCCGCGAACCGGTCCGCCGCCGGATCCGTGCCCTCCGCGTCCGGGAAGTCGATCATCAGGTTGAGCGCCCTGACCTCGCCGGTGGAGCGGGCGTAGCCGGGCGGGGTGGGCATGCCCAGCGACATCTGGACGCCCATGGTCGTGGCGATCCGGCAGGGGGCGACCGCGGAGTCCTCGGCGGTGGCCGCCGGGCCCGCCGTGGCCTTCCCGGCCCCCGGAAGCGTGGTGCTCGCCGTCGCCATGGCGGCTATGACCAGGGCGGTCGCTCCGGCCAGGGCGGCGGGGCGGCGGTGATTGCGTATCCGGTGGCGGGGCTGCTGCATAGAGGCGCCTTCGGGTCCGCGGCAGCCGGCCGACCCTGACTGCGCTCTGGCGATCAGCCTGTGCCGGGCGGTCGGGGGGCGCTCGCTGGGGTGCGCCGATCGGAGGGTTTTCGCCGTCAGAGGGTGTGACTCAGGTCACAAGGGAACGCGGAAATAAGCGGGGAGGGTCTCCCCGTTTGCATCGGTGTCCCCCTGAAACGGGGATCTGGTCCCCGGTTACGGGTGGGGGTCACTCAGCTACACATCGTCCAGCTATCCATCGCCGATCAGAGAACGGGAAGGGCCGCAGCCGTGGAGACCGTCGCCGACACCGACACCACCGCACCGGCAGCTCAGCGCCGTACGCCCCGGCCGAGGGCCGACGCGCTGCGCAACCGTGAGCGGATCGTCACGGCCGCCCGTGAGCTGTTCGTCGAGTTCGGGCCGGATGTGCCGCTCGACGACGTCGCACGGCGGGCGGGCGTCGGGAACGCCACGCTCTACCGGAACTTCCCCGACCGCGCGGCGCTGACCCATGAGGTCGTGCTCGCGGTCACCTCCCGCACCACCGCGAGGGCCGAAGAGGCCACCGCGGCGGAGGCCGACCCGTTCGCCGCGCTCAGCCGGTTCGTGCACGCGGCCGCCGACGAACGGATCGGGGCCCTGTGCCCGATGCTCTCCGGCGTCTTCGACAAGGACCACCCCGACCTGCTGGCCGAGCGCGACCGCCTCGAAGCGGCTGTCGAGGGGCTCGTGTCGCGCGCCATGTCCGCGGGGCGGCTGCGTACCGACATCGCCGTCGGTGACGTACTCGTCGCCCTCTCCCAGCTCACCCGGCCGCTGCCCGGCATCGCCTGCCTGGACATCGACCGCTTCACCCACCGCCATCTGCAGCTGTTCCTGGACGGACTGGAAGCCCCGGCCCGCTCCGTGCTGCCCGGATCGGCGGCCACCCTGGAGAACCTGAGGCGCCGCGACTGACGCCTGCGCTGTCCCGGGCTCCAGCCCCGTAAATCAACGTCCTTTTACGTTCACGCACTTACGTACTCCATCACGCGTACGCCAGCACGTACCCGCGACTGACCTCGCGACGTCCTCGGCGCCCTCACATGTCCCTAGGTGGCTACTCCCATGGCAAAAACCGCTGACACCCCGCTGTCGAGAATCGCCGGCACCGGGCTTCCCGATCCCAGCCGCTGGAAGGCCCTGGCCTTCATCGCGCTCGCCCAGCTGATGGTCGTGCTCGACGCGACCATCGTGAACATCGCCCTGCCCTCCGCCCAGACCGACCTCGGCATCTCCGAGGGCAACAAGCAGTGGGTCATCACCGCCTACGCGCTCGCCTTCGGTGGTCTGCTCCTGTTCGGCGGCCGGATCGCCGACCTCTGGGGGCGCAAGCGCACCTTCGTCGTCGGGCTGATCGGCTTCGCGCTGGCCTCCGCGCTCGGCGGAGCGGCCCAGAACGAGGCGATGATGTTCGGCTCCCGGGCCCTGCAAGGTGTCTTCGGCGCCCTGCTCGCCCCGGCGGCCCTCTCCCTGCTCGCCGTGATGTTCACCGACGCCAAGGAGCGCGCCAAGGCCTTCGGCATCTACGGGGCCATCGCCGGTGGCGGTGGTGCGGTCGGGCTGATCCTCGGCGGCTTCCTCACCGAGTACCTGAACTGGCGCTGGACGTTCTTCGTCAACATCCCGTTCGCCGTCGTCGCCGCCGTGGGCGCGTACTTCGTGATCCGTGAGCCCTCCGGCACCCGCAACCGCTCGCCGCTGGACATCCCCGGCGTCGTGCTCTCCACGCTCGGCCTGGTCGCCCTGGTCTACGGCTTCACCCGCGCCGAGTCGGCCGGCTGGTCGGACGGTCTGACGATCACCATGTTCATCGCGGCCGCCGGGCTGCTGCTGGCCTTCGTCGTGGTCGAGTCGCGGGTGAAGTCGCCGCTGCTGCCGCTGCGCGTCCTGACCGAGCGCAACCGCGGCGGGGTCTACCTCTCGCTGGGGCTCGCCATCATCGCGATGTTCGGGCTGTTCCTCTTCCTGACCTACTACCTGCAGATCGTGAAGGGGTACTCCCCGGTCAGGACCGGCTTCGCGTTCCTCCCGATGATCGCGGGCATGATCACCGGCTCCACCCAGATCGGTACCCGGCTGATGACCCGGGTCCCGCCGCGGCTGCTCATGGGCCCCGGCTTCCTGGTCGCCGCGATCGGCATGCTGCTCCTCACCCAGCTGGACCTGAACACCAGCTACGCGGCCGTCATCCTGCCCGGCATGCTGCTGCTCGGCCTCGGTATGGGTACGGCGTTCATGCCGGCCATGTCCCTGGCCACGCACGGCATCGAGCCGCGTGACGCGGGGGTCGCCTCCGCGATGGTCAACACCTCGCAGCAGGTCGGCGGCGCCATCGGCACCGCTCTGCTGAACACCATCGCGGCCGGTGCCACCACCGCCTACATCGCCGACAACGCGGCCCGCGCCACGGACCCGAAGCTCCTGGAGCTCCAGGCCATGGTCAGCGGCTTCGCCAGCGCGATCTGGTGGGCGGTCGGCATCCTGGTCCTCGCCTCCGCGATCGCGGTCGTCCTCATCAACACCGGCCGCCCGGGAACGGGTGCGGCCGGCGGTACGGGTGGCGCGTCCGGCGGGAACGCCGAGGGCGCCGAGGACGAGTTCCGGATTCCGGTCGTCGCCCACTGACGCCGTCGTCCCCGACGTACGACCCTCTGCCCTGGTTTCGCGGTCTGCCCTGGTTCCGCCGCTCAGCGGAGCCAGGGCAGATCCGCGTCCGCACCCTCCGGTTCGAGCCCGGAGGCGAGGACGCGCATGATGTCGCCGAGGCTGCGCACCTGCTCCGGCGTGAGCCGGTCGAACAGCGCCTGCCGTACGGCGTCGACATGGCCCGGCGCCGAACGCCCGAGCATCGCGTAGCCGTCGTCGGTGAGCACCGCGTTCTGGCCGCGCTTGTCGGAGGGGCACTCCTCACGCCGCACCCAGCCGTTCTTCTCCAGCCGGGCGATGGCGTGCGAGAGCCGGGAACGGGTGATCTTCACGTTCCTGGCGAGCTCGGTCATCCGCATCCGGCGACGGGGCGCCTGGGAGAGCTGGACGAGCAGCCCGTAATAGATGTGGGGCATGCCCGCGTCCCGCTGCAACTGGCGGTCGAGGTGGTCCTCCAGCAGCGTGGTGGCATGCAGATAGGCGCGCCAGACCCGCTGCTCCTCGTCGGTGAGCCAGCGCGTCGCGCCGGTGGATGCCGTGGATGCCGTGGTCATGTGCTCCACTGTACGACCTTTTCTTGAAAGTTTAACTAGATAGGGCTAAGGTCTCTGGAAGTAGGAACTTGAAGGTTCAAGAACCTGGCCGGATGGGATTCCGCAGGAGCCCTGATCAGGAGCCTGATTTCGCCCTGATGGCGCCCTGATTTCGCCCTGATATCGCAGGGCCCCTGTAGAACCATCCCCCGGGATCCGGAATCCATGATCGATGCCGAAGGCAATGTCAGGTCCAGTGGATGGGGAGTGCCATGACTGTCACCGCGGAGCGCATGCCCGCCCTCTACCTCTCGCACGGCGCCCCACCGCTCGCCGACGACCCGGTCTGGCCCGGCCAGCTCGCCGCCTGGTCGGCCACGCTGCCGCGCCCCCGCGCCATCCTGATGGTCTCCGCCCACTGGGAGGAGGCCCCGCTCGCGCTCGGTGCGGTGGAGCCGGTTCCGCTGGTCTACGACTTCTGGGGGTTCCCCGAGCACTACTACCGGGTACGGTACGGCGCCCCCGGGGCCCCGCAGCTCGCCGACAGCGTCCGCAAGCTGCTGCGCGGCGCCGGTACGCCCGTCCAGGACATCCCGGACCGGGGGCTCGACCACGGGGCTTACGTACCGCTGGTGGAGATGTTCCCGGACGCCGACATCCCCGTACTCCAGATCTCCATGCCGACGCTCGACCCGCAGAAGCTGATGGCCATCGGGCGCAAGCTCGCCCCGCTGCGCGACGAGGGCGTGCTGATCGTCGGCAGCGGCTTCTTCACGCACAACCTGGCCGCCCTGCGGCACACGGGCGGCGGGGTGCCGGGCTGGTCGGCGGAGTTCGACGACTGGGGCGACCGCGCGCTGCGGGCCCAGGACGTCGACGCCCTGCTCGACTTCGAGCACACGTCCCCCGCCGGACAGCTGGCCCACCCGCGCACCGAGCACTTCGCCCCGCTCTTCGTGACGCTGGGCGCCGCCGAGGATGAGCTGGACCGGGGGCGGAGCGTCATCGACGGCTTCTGGATGGGGCTGGCCAAGCGCTCGGTGCAGTTCGGCTGAGGCCGCTCGGCACGTGCGCCTCACCAGGCTGGCGTGTTCAGCTCGATCGCGCGGCCGGCGGCGACGAGGGCTGCCGCGTCACCTACGTCCAGTGCCGTGTCGGCGAACTTGATCGTGTGGTCGTCACCGTGCGCCGCGGCCCGCTCGAACACCTCCTGCGGGTGCTGCGCGGCCGATGCGGCCTGCGCGACCGGTGCGGCGTGTGCGGCTGGCGTGGCCTGTGCGGCCTGTGCGGCCTGTGTGGTCGGCAGGTGTTCCGTGACCGGCTGCGCCTCGCGGGGCCCGTAGGCGGAGGTCACCGCGGCGCTCGCCGCCCAGGCCGCGCGCAGGCTCGGCGTCCACAGAGTGCCGGGGAGCGCGGGCAGGGTGCGCAGGACCGCGTTGGGCGCGGTCGCCGCGTGGACCAGCATGATCGGATCGGCGTGGCCATGGGTCGCGTAACGGTGGGTGGCGGCCCGGACGAGCTCCTCGATCGCGGCGCGTGCCGCCTCCGGCCCCGCAGGGGCCCGGCCGGGCCAATCGGGGAAGCCGGTGAGCCCGGTGAGCTGCTCGAACCGGCTCCTGATGCCGCCGTCCTGGTCGGCGATGAGGGGCACCCGGTCCAGGGCGGCCGCAGCGTCGGGGGCCGGGGCGAGGCGCGCCAGGGCGGGCAGCGGCTGGTGCCGGGCGGCCCAGTAGCCGAGGGCGTGAGCCAGTTCCCGTACGCGCGGGGCGGTCTCCTCGCCTTCCAGCAGTGTGCGTACGGCGTGACCGACCCGGATCACCCCGTGCGTGGCGCCGGCCGCGATGCCGGGCAGCAGCCGGGGCCACCACTCGGCGAGGACGGTGCGCCAGGGGCGATCGGCGGTCTCCCGCTCGAAGAACGCCGTCCAGTCTGCGACGCGGCTGATGTCACCGAGGGCCTCCTGCCAGTTGAGGGCGGTCACCGGCGCGACGGACCCGGGCATGTCCTCCAGCTTGGGCCGGTAGGTGTCCAGCCAGCGGTGTGCGACCCGCGCGTGCCCGTGCCGTACGAGGGCCTCGATCGCCATCGGCGCGTGGTTGCTGAGCCAGCCGTCGCGCTCCGGCCCCGAGAGGTGGATGCGCTCCAGGGCCTCGTCGAGGGTGCCGGAGGTGTCCGTGGGGTTGCGCTGCGTGTCCGTCATGGGCCTCACGGTAGGGGCGGGGGCGGCCCGGCGGATCGGGCTGAGGTCCCGGCCGGCCACGGCCGAGGCCTCCTCCTGCGGACCTAGGGCCCGGGGCGGTGCACCGCACTCCGCACCACGTTCCGCGGAGACAGTGCGGACATCGCGAGCAACCCCGAGGCGATACGGATCGTCTTCCGGGGTAGACGCGAGGTCGGGGACGTCCGGAACGTTCGGAGGGCCCGGGGCGTACGGAGGTCCGGGCGGCCTGGTCCAGGGGTGTGGCCTCCTGTGAGCGCCGCCTCACCGAAACGGAGTCGCGAGCTCCCCGCCACGGCTCGCCGGTACCCCTCGGTTCGGTGTCTGACCTGCGCTTACGGGGGTATCCGCGCCGGGTTTCCGCCGGTCGGCGCCGGACAGGGTACTGGATGATCGCGAAAATGAATGGGCGGCATGGGAATTCTGTCCGGATTCCAGTCGTTGTTTCCATCGGATGCAGGGCACCCGAAAAGGTGTCGCGACCTACTCAGCAAGGGAGCACGCATGGCAACCCGTGCCGTCGCCCGTCGTTCGTCCACCACCTCCGGTGGGACCGACCGGGCAAGCAGTGTTCGCGCCGTGGGCGGGGAAGTCGCCGATCGCGACCTGGTCGGCATGTACCTGGACGAGATCGCTCGTACACCGCTGCTCGACGCCGCCAAGGAAGTCGACCTCTCCCAGTCCATCGAGGCGGGCGTCTACGCCCAGCAGATCCTCGACGGCGAGGTGGAGAGCGAGGCCGGTGGCGCGACGCGTGAAGAGCTGGAGGCGCTGGTCGCCGAGGGCGAGCGCGCCAAGGACATATTCATCCGTTCCAACCTCCGCCTCGTCGTTGCCGTGGCCCGCCGCTACCCGCGCGCGGGGCTGCCCCTGCTCGACCTGATCCAGGAGGGCAACGCGGGCCTGGTGCGCGCGGTCGAGAAGTTCGACTACGCGAAGGGCTTCAAGTTCTCCACGTACGCGACGTGGTGGATCCGACAGGCCATCACCCGGTCCATAGCCGACCAGTCCCGCACGATCCGGCTCCCCGTCCACCTGGTGGAGGAGCTCGGCCGGATCCGCCGGGTCCAGCGCGAGTTCAACCGGGAGAACGGGCGCGATCCCGAGCACGCGGAGATCGCCGCCGAGCTCGACTCCAACGCCGAGCGCGTGGGCAACGTCCTGGACTGGGCCCGCGACCCGGTCAGCCTCAACATGTCGGTCGACGACAACGGCGACACCCAGTTCGGTGACCTGCTGGAGGACACCTCCGCCGTCTCGCCCGAGCAGTCGGTGATGACCCTCCTGCGCAGCGAGGAGCTGGAGGACCTGATCGGCAAGCTCGACAACAGGACCGCCTCCATCATCAAGATGAGGTACGGCATCGAGGACGGGCGCGAGCGGACGCTGACCGAAGTGGGCAAGCAGCACGGCCTGACACGGGAGCGCATCCGCCAGATAGAGAAGCACGCACTACTCGAATTGAAGCGAATGGCTCACGACACGGGCTTTGACGCTGCGGCGTGAGCCAATAACCCGTAACCTCCCCATCAAGCCGGTTCGCACCGGCCGACCGACCGGATCATGCCGGTCACCGACCGGTTTTCCCGACCGGTCCCCGGAACTGAGTCCCGGCGCCCACCCCCCCCGGCGTCGGGGCTCATCCATGTCCGGCCCCATGTCCGGCCCCGCTTCCGAGTCCGCCTCCGCATCCGAGTCCGCCTCCTGGTCCGCTTCCGGGCCCGTCTCCTGGTCCGTTTCCTCATCCCTTCCCGTGTGAGGCCGCGCGGGTCAGGCGGGCGCCGAGGCTCTCCAGGTACGCCACCAGCTGCGGCGGCCCCTGCACCGCGAACTCGCAGTCCACCAGCGCCAGCCGCAGCGCCGCCCACTCCAACGAGTCCGTGGACGAGGACCGCAGCCGGCAGCCGTCCTCCCCGTCCGGCCCCGACTCGGGCTCCGGCACCCCGAGCGTCGGAGGCAGCCGGGCCGCCACGAACTCCGCCGGCGCCCGGAACCGCACATCGAGCCGCAGCTCCGGCTGCCTGCCCGCCATCGACCGGGCGAAATACCGCGCCGCGTCCCCGGCCCCGCCCTCGCCGCCCTCCATGGGAAGCGGCCGAGCCGCGAACCGGGCGCCCGTCGCGAACGGCTCGGAGACCCGGTCCACCCGGAACGTCCGCCAGTCCGCCCGCAGCAGGTCGTACGCGACCAGGTACCACCGCCGCCCCGTGCTCACCAGCCGGTACGGCTCGACCTGCCGCTTCGTCTGCGTACCGTCGCCGCTGCGGTACGAGAACCTCAGCGCCTCCTGCCCGGTGGCCGCCGAGGCCAGCGTCGTCAGGGTCTGCGGGTCGATGGTGGCCCCGTCGCCCCGGGTCAGCGGCACCGTG
The DNA here is from genome assembly GCF_033109485.1 of Streptomyces cyaneofuscatus. NCBI lineage: Bacteria > Bacillati > Actinomycetota > Actinomycetes > Kitasatosporales > Streptomycetaceae > Streptomyces > Streptomyces cyaneofuscatus. Next base: position 4,837,456 of record NZ_CP137002.1, read on the forward strand.
GCGTTCTGCAGCGCCGAGACCCGGTGCCGCAACCGTGACGGCAGCACCTGCTCCAGCTTCGCCAGCGCCCGTACGGAGGCCTCGTCGACGCCCTCGATGGCATGCCCGGCGCCGGCCCGCAGCCCCACCGCGATGGCGACCGCCTCCTCGTCGTCCAGCACGAGGGGCGGCATGGCGGCGCCCGCAACCAGGCGGTAGCCGCCCAGCGATCCGCGCGAGGCCTCCACGGGGTAGCCCAGTTCGCGCAGCCGGTCGATGTCGCGGCGGACCGTGCGCGGGCTGACGTCGAGCCGTTCGGCCAGCTCCCCGCCGGGCCATTCGCGCGGGGTCTGGAGGAGCGACAGCAGTTTCAGCAGGCGTGCCGGGGTGTCGGTCATGGAATCCAGGATGCGCGCCCATCAGGTCATGATCAGTCCTAATGAAGGCTTAGCTTCTTCTCATGTCTTCTTCCGCAGCGCTGCCGGACCCGGCACCGAACACCGCACCGAGCACCGCACCGAGCACCGCTCCGCCCCAGCCCGGCCCTGCCGACCGGCGCCGCTGGTTCGCCCTCGCCATCGTGATGACTGCGGCCTTCATGGACCTGGTCGACGTCACGATCGTCAACATCGCCATCCCGAGCATCACCGGAGACATGAAAGCCTCCGTCTCCGCGATCCAGTGGATCACCGCTGGGTACGCGCTCGCGTTCGCGGCCGGGCTGATCACGGGCGGTCGGCTCGGCGACATCTACGGGCGCAAGCGGCTCTTCCTCATCGGCATCGCCGGGTTCACCGTGGCCTCGGCCCTCTGCGGCCTCGCCCCCAACCCCGACATACTCGTCGCCGCCCGCATCCTCCAGGGTGCGACGGCGGCCCTGATGGTGCCCCAGGTGCTCTCGATCGTGCACGCCACCTTCCCGGCGCACGAACGCGGTAAGGTCTTCGGCCTCTTCGGCGCGGTCGTCGGCCTCGGTGCGGTCTCCGGCCCGCTGCTGGGCGCGCTGCTCACCGAGTGGGACCTCTTCGGCCTCGGATGGCGGCCGATCTTCCTGATCAACCTGCCCGTCGGCATTGCGGGTCTGATCCTCGGCGCCAAGTTCATCACCGAGTCCAAGGCGCCGCGGGCCATGCGGCTGGACCTGGTGGGCGTCGGCCTGGTCACCCTCGCCATGCTGATGCTCATCTACCCGCTCACCCGCGGACACGAGCTGGACTGGCCGCTCTGGGGCCACCTCTCGATGGTGGGCAGCCTGTTCGTTTTCGGGCTCCTGGTCCGGCACCAGCGGCAGAAGGCGATCATCGACGGCTCACCGCTGATCGAGCTGTCCCTGTTCCGGATCAAGAGCTTCGCCGCGGGCATCGCCGTGCAGCTCACCTTCGGCATCGGGCTGGGCATCTTCTTCCTGGTCTGGACCCTGTACATGCAGATGGGCCTGGGCTGGAGCGTCCTGCGGGCCGGTACGACGGGCATCCCGTTCTCCGTCGCCGTCTCGGTGGCCGCCGGGATCTCCGTACAGAAGCTGGTGCCCCGCTTCGGTCGCAAGGTCCTCCAGGCGGGCGCGCTCCTGATGGCCGCCGGGCTGCTGACGTACATCTGGGAGGCCGAGCACTACGGCCTCGCCATCACCTCCTGGCAGATGGCGGTGCCGCTGGTCGTCATGGGCGTCGGGATGGGCCTGATCGTGGCGCCGCTGACCGACGCGATCCTCTCCGAGGTCCCCAAGGAGCACGCGGGTTCGGCGTCCGGGCTGATCAACACCGTCCAGCAGATGGGCACCGCGCTCGGCCTGGGGCTGGTGTCGGTGGTCTTCTTCGGCGCGATCGGTGACCGGCTCCTTCCCCAGGAGCTCGGCCCGGCCTTCGTGAACGCCTTCCAGCAGTCGCTGTGGTGGGTGACCGGAGTGCTCGCGGTGATCTTCCTGCTGATGTTCGCGCTGCCGGCCCGGCCGAAGGCGCACGTGGAGGGCGAAGCGGCCGGCGACGGCCCGCTCGCCAAGGAGCCGGCGCTGAAGGGCTGAGCGGCGGGGCGGCGGGTCGGGACTCCCGGGCGGCGGGGCCCGGGAGCCCGGGCGGGCCCTCGGCCGCCGTGATCCCCGCCCGGGTTCAGCAGATCCTCGTACGGCTCTCCATCGCCGCCCGGGCGGTGTGCTCGTCCTCGTAGACCTCGCACATGTGGCGGCCGTCGGGGGTCGCCGTGTGCTCGACCTCCCACAGGCTCGTCTCGCTGCCGTCCAGCAGCAGGAAGGCGTGCTCGTAGAGCGTGAACCCGGCCTCCTGCCCGTCCACCTGGCACTGGCGCCCGAAGATCTGGGTGATGTGGTGGGCGAAGGCGGACCGGAGCAGCCGCGCCTTCTCCTCGTCCGGGCGGTCGCCGTTCTCCGCGCGGCGCAGGACCCGGCGGGCGTGGTCGGCCGAATTGTCGGGCGCGTACGTCCGGGGGACCGGGACCGGGGGAGCGGACATCAGGACCGTCAGGATCTCCAGGTCCCCCCGGCTGCCCTCGTCACCGAAGGCGGGGGTGTCCGAGAAGCTCCCGGCCAGCCGGGCCGCGGCGATATGGGCGTCGCCCTCGTCGGCGTACAGCTCGTGGCGGCGGGGGACCTGCTCGTCCCGGCCGCCGCCGTGCACCAGCTCCCAGAGGGTCACGTCGGAACCGTCGGTGAGGAGGTAGGTGTGGCGGTAGGTCTCCCGGTGGAGGACGGGGCTGTGGTGCGACGAGTGCAGTGAACTGCTGTGGGCCAGCGCCGAACCGAGCAGGTCGACCGTGCTGTCGGGAAGGTCGAAAGAGTTGAGGGCGCGTCGCAGGAGTCGGTCGAGGTGCTGCTCGGTTGTCTCGTACGGATCGCTCAAGGTGTTGTCTCCAGGCCGTCGCCGCGTGTTACTTGGTGCGTGCTTAACGTAGTCCCTGGGTCTGACATCGTGACCGGGGTTCGTAAAAACGTAAGGCGCCTGAGATAAGTTCCCCGTCTGTTCCCGGCGCATTTCGGGCGGTTGGGGGTGAACTCCCTTGCCCAGGTTGCGAGTCGGGCGCCCGCGCGCCCCTTCACCCGTGCCGCGCGCCCCCGGCGGTCTACGCTTCGGACCGGCCGTCCGACCCCTCCCCGTACAGGTCGGCGTGGGCGAGGAATGTGCCGCCAGGCCCCTGGACGCTCCGGGCCGCGCGCACGGCCTTCACGATCGCGCGGGCCAGTACGTCGGCGCCCGCCGCGAGGATCTCGTTGACCACGAACGGGTTCTCCGGCTCCACTCGCACCCGTCCCGTGGCCAGCGCGAACACCGTGTCCCCGTCGGTCAGCAGATGGACCGGGCGCACCGCGCGGGCCATGCCGTCGTGTGCGGTGCCCGCCAGCTTCTGCGCCTGGGCCCGCACGAGGGCCGCGTCCGTCGCGACGACCGCGATCGTGGTGTTGAACGGCGGGGCCCCGCCCCCGGCCGCCTCCGCCGCCTCCCGCTCCCGTGCCAGCCGTCGTACCGCCGCCGCATGCGTGGCGGGCGCCGGGTACGCGGGCGGCTCACCGGCCCCGTACTCCCCGAACAGCACCCCGGTACGGGGGTCGAGCACCGAACCCGCCGCGTTCACCGCGACCAGGGCGGCGACGGTGACCCCGGAGGCGAGCCGCACGCTCGCCGTGCCGATGCCGCCCTTGAGCTGCCCGGCCACCGCGCCCGTACCCGCGCCCACGTTCCCCTCGGCGACCGGCGTCCCCGGTTCGGAAGCGGCCGCCGCCTCCACCGCGGCCCGCCCGGTCGACGCGTCGGGGCGGGCCCGCCAGTCGCCGCCCCGGCCCAGGTCGAAGAGGGCCGCCGCCGGAACGACCGGCACCACCTGTCCGGGCTCCGCGCCGACCCGGACGCCCCGGCCCTGCTCCTCCAGCCAGGCCACCACCCCCGACGCGGCGTCGAGCCCGTACGCGCTGCCGCCCGTGAGGACGATCGCGTCGACCCGCTGCACCAGGTTGCGCGGGTCCAGCGCGTCCGTCTCCCGGGTCCCCGGCCCGCCACCCCGCACGTCCACGGCGGCCACCGCCCCGCCCTCCGGCGCCAGCACCACGGTCGTCCCGCTCAACGCCCCCGCCCCGCCCACCTGCGCATGCCCCACCCGCACGCCGGCCACATCGGTCAGCGCGTCCAGCAACGGGGCGCCCTCCGGCAACGGCCCACCCTCCGGTGACGGGCCATCCTCCTGTGACGGGGCGTCCGGCAGCGGCGGGTGTGGGTCCTCGGCGGTCATCGGGCACTCCTCGGCTCGGCGGTCGGCGCCCACGGCCGGGCGCAGGCTCGTCCACGTACGCTCCGAACGTACCGGCGGCTGCCGGCCCTGTCCCCTGCCCCGGTCCCCTGCGCCTGTCCGGGCGACCCGCTCACCCCCTTAACGCCCAAAACGGGTCCAATTGCCGTAAACGGTCCTACGGTGGCCGAGTGACCGAGCCGCCAGAAGACCCCGCAGCCCCCGCCGCAGCCGAGCCCCGTCCCCCCACTGGTCCCGCGCGCGCTCTCGCCGGCGGTTCCGGTTCCGCGGGCGAGGTCCCCGGCGGTTCCACGGACGCGACCTCCGGCGACTCCGCCGCCCCGACCCCCACCACCACCGGCCCCCGCTCCGTCACCGCCCGGGCGACCCTGGCCGGAGTGGTGGTCTCCGCCCTGCTGATCGTCGCGATCGTGCTCGGCAGCCGCATGCTGCGCAACTTCGACTCGGCGCTCCTCCCGTACGCCGTCGCCACGGTCTTCCTCGCCTTCGGTGTCGCCTACCGCTACACGGTCTGGATCTCCGCCCCGGGCGCCCGACGCCTCTTCAGACAGGGCTGGCGCAGCCTCTTCTCGTACGAGAACTTCCGTCAGGCCCCCACCGCCCTGCCCAAGATGATCGCCACCTACCTCGGCTTCCAGAAGTTCCTCGGCGCCCGGTCCCACGCCCGCTGGGCCGCCCACCAGCTGATCTTCTGGGGCTGCATCCTCGCCGCGCTGATCACCTTCCCGCTGACCTGGGGCTGGTTCACCTTCACCTCCGGCAGCGGCTCGGGGCCCGGCTACGAGATGCGGATCTGGGGCATCAAGATCCTCGGCTTCGACTCGCTCTCCGTCCTCGGCTGGCTGATGTTCCACGGCCTCGACATCGCCGCCGTCCTCGTCATCCCCGGCGCCTCCTACTTCCTGTGGCGCCGGATGAAGGACCGCGGCGCCTCCACCGGCCAGCGCTTCGCCTACGACCTGGTGCCGCTGATCGCGCTGATCGTCATCTCCGTGACCGGGCTGCTGCTCACCTTCTCCTCGATCTTCCTGCACGGCGGCGGCTACCAGTTCCTGGCGATCCTCCACATGGTCTCGGTGGTCTTCACCCTCATCTACATCCCGTTCGGCAAGTTCTTCCACATCGTCCAGCGCCCGGCCGCGGTCGGCATGCAGCTGTTCAAGTACACCGGCCGCCAGGACGACCAGGTCTTCGCCTGCCGCCGCTGCGAGGAACCCGTCGACACCGGCCCGTACGTCGAGAACCTGCGCGGCACCATGCGCGACCTCCGGCTCGACTTCGACGCCTGGGCCGAGTACTGCCCGCGCTGCAAGCGGGTGCTGCGCGGCAGCGCCTACCTCTCCCATGTGAAGAAGGGCTTCAAGTGACCGCGGAACCGCGAGCCACCGCCGACCGCCGCACCTTCATCCCGCTCGACCCCTCCCTCGCCCCGCCCGGCACCCGCGCCTTCCGGGACGCGGGCGGTATCCCGGCCGATCAGTGGCACGCCGACCAGAACGGCGAGACGCTCGTGCCCACCCACTGCTGCTTCTGCGGTGTCCAGTGCGGGATGTATCTCCGCGTGGACCGGGGGGGCAAGGTCTTCGGCGTCGAACCCCGCAACCATGACATCAACCGGATGCGGCTCTGCCCCAAGGGCATCAACGCCTACCAGCAGGTCAACCACCCCGACCGGCTCACGGCCCCGCTGATGCGCCGCTCCCGCGACGAGGAGTTCCGGGAGGTCTCCTGGGAGGAGGCGCTCGACTTCACCGTCGCCGAGGTCCAGCGCATCCAGCAGACCTACGGCAACGACGCCTTCGGGCTGCTCGGCGGGGCCAGCCTCTTCTCCGAGAAGACCTATCTGGTCGGCAAGTTCGCACGGGTCGCCCTCAAGTCCCGGCACGTCGACTACAACGGGCGCCTCTGCATGGTCAGCGCGGCCGGCGCCAACAAGCTCGCCTTCGGCATCGACCGGGCCGGCAACCCCTTCTCCGACATCCTCCTCACCGACTGCCTCCTCATCGCGGGATCCAACGTCGGCGAGTGCTTCCCCGTGATGACCCAGTACGTCTGGGGAGCCCGGGACCGCGGGGCGAGCCTCATCGTCATCGACCCGCGCGAGACGGCCATCGCCCGGACCGCCGACATCCACGTCGCCCTCAAACCCGGCACCGACTCGGCCTTCTTCACCTCCGTACTGAACGTCGTCATCGAGGAAGGGCTCACCGACGAGAACTTCCTCGCCGCCCACGCCACCGGCTGGGAGGAGGTCAAGGCCAAGGCGGCCGAGTACCCGCCGTCCCGCGCCGCCAAGATCTGCGGCATCCCCGCCGAACAGATCGTCCAGGTCGCCCGCACCTTCGCCCGCGCCCCCAAGGCCATGGCCTGGCACGCCCGGGGCATCGAACACCACTCCCAGGGCGTCGAGAACTGCCTCTCCGTGATCAGCCTCTGCGCCGCCACCGGCCACATCGGCAAGCCCGGCGCCGGCTACGGCACCATCACCGGCCAGGGCAACGGGCAGGGCGGTCGCGAGCACGGCCAGAAGTCCGACCTCCTGCCCGGCGGCCGCTCCATCATGAACGAGGAGCACCGCCGTCAGATCTGCGAGATCTGGGGCATCGAGGAGTCCGAACTCCCGCCCGCCGGGACCTCCATGATGGAGATGGTCTGGCAGATGCAGCGCCGCGAGATCCGCGGACTGATCGGCATCTGCAACAACCCCTTCGTCTCCCTCCCCAACTACCAAGTGGTCAAGGAGGGGTACGACGCCACCGAGTTCCACGCCCAGTTCGACTTCTTCCTCTCCGAGACTGCCGCCAACGCGCATGTCGTCTTCCCCGTCACCACCTGGGCCGAGGACGAAGGGGTGATGGCCAACGCCGAGGCCCGCGTGGTCAAGCACAACAAGGCTCAGGACCCACCCACCGGCGTCCGCACCGACACCTGGGTGATGTGCGAGCTCGCCCGCCGCCTCGGCGCCGGGGACAAGTTCGACTTCCCCGACTCCCGGTCCGTCTTCGAGGAACTGCGCACCGCCTCCGCCGGGACCGTCAACGACTACTACGGCATCACCTACGAACGGCTGGAGGAGACCGGCGGCATCGCCTGGCCCTGCCCCACCACCGACCACCCCGGGACCCCGCGCCTCTTCGAGGACGGGAAGACCTATCACTCCGACGGCAAGATCCACCTCCAGGTCGTCGAGTGGCACCCGCCGATGGACCCGTACGACGACGAGCACCCCATGTCGCTCACCACCGGCCGGACCGTGGCCCACTTCCTCTCCGGCAACCAGACCCGCAGGCTCGGCGCCCTCGTCGAACAGACCCCGCGCCCCTGGGCCGAGATCCACCCCTCCCACGGCTTCCGCAACGGCGAGCCCGTACGGATCGTGACCCGGCGCGGCAGCGAGGTCTTCCCCGCCCTGGTCACCGAGGCCATTCGGCCCGACACCGTCTTCGTCCCCTACCACTGGCCCGTCCCCACCGCGGCCAACGCCCTCACCATCGACGCGCTCGACCCGCGCTCCAAGATCCCCGAGTACAAGGTGTGCGCCTGCCGCATCGAGCACGCCGACCGGATCGACGAGGTCCCCGCACCCCCGGTCGCCCCCGGCCATGTCGCCTACCCGGAGACCCAGGTCTCCCGTACCGACCCGCTGCCTCCCACGTCCCCGCAGGGCCGTGGCACCTCGGAGAGGAGCTGAGTCCCCATGATGGGCCGCACGATCTTCATCGACCCGGGGCGCTGCATCGGCTGCCAGGCCTGTGTCTCCGCCTGCCGCGAATGCGACTCGCACCGCGGCAAATCGATGATCCATCTCGACTACACCGACGAGGGCCACTCCGTCGCCTCCCTTCCGACCGTCTGTATGCACTGCGAGGACCCGGTGGCGCCCTGCGCCGAGGTCTGTCCCGCCGACGCGATCCTGGTGACCGCCGACGGGGTGGTGCAGCAGGCCGACACCACCCGCTGTATCGGCTGCGCCAACTGCGTCAACGCCTGCCCCTTCGGCGTACCGAAGATCGACCTCGGGGCGAAGCTCCAGCTGAAGTGCAACCTCTGCTACGACCGCACCGCCTACGGCCTCGCCCCCATGTGCGCCACCGTCTGCCCGACCGGGGCGCTCTTCTACGGGACCGTCGAGGAGCTCCAGGCCGAGCGCCCCGGCGTCCAGGTCGCCGACACCTTCGTCTTCGGCGAGACCGAGGTCCGCACCGGCGTGGCCATGGTCGTCCCCGCCGAGAAGGTGCAGTGGCCGGTCCCCGGCGGTCTGCCCGTCGTCGAGATCAACGGGAAGGACGTCCGCCGATGAGCGTCACCGAACAGCAGCAGGGCGGCGACCACCCGGCCGGAGGGGACCCGCGCGAGGCGCTCCAGGACCGGATCGCCGCCGACTCCCTCACCACCCGGCGCGACTACCTCCGGATCGTCACCACCGTCTCCGGCGGCCTCGCCGTCGGCGGCATCGGCGTGGCCGCGGGCATCCTGCACCGCCACGGCGACGACGAGGACGGCAAGGCCCCCGAGGCGAAACGCATCGCCCAGCGGCTCCCGCCCGGCGAGTCCATCGCCTTCCGCTACCCGGGCGAGGAGGACCGAGCCGTCGCCGTCCGCCTCGACGACGGCACCCTCGTCGGCTACTCCGCCGTCTGCACCCACCTCGCCTGCGCCGTCCTCTGGCGCAAGGACCGGGGCCGGGAGGGCGAGCTGTACTGCCCCTGCCACGAGGGCGTCTTTGACGCCCGCTCCGGCGAGGTGACCGCCGGACCACCGCCGCGCGGACTGCCGAAGGTCGTGGTCATCGAGGAGACCGACGGCAGTATCTGGGCCGTCGGGACCACCCGGTCCGGTGAGAGCGTCGAGGCGGGGCTCTGCCGCCAGCTCGGCGGCGAACGCCCCGACCTCGCGGCCCGTATCGGCTGCCCCGACATCGGCGGCGGCGCCGAATCCCCGCCCCGGGCACCGGGCCCCGCCGTCTCCGAGACCCCCGGTGGGCGGACATGACCGACGCCCCGCACCCCGAGCAGCCGCTGCCGCCCCCGGGCAGCCACTACCCGACGTACCACCCGGGCAGCGCCGACCCCGCGCTGAACCGGCCCGTCCATGAGCGGTATCCGCAGATCCGCCCCACCAGCGGCTACGGAGACCCGCGCGTCCGCCACACCGGGCCCGGCCCCGGCGCGGGCACCGACCAGGAACCCGAGCGCTCCTCGAAGCTGACCGCCCGCCTCGCCCTGGCGATGACCGTGGTCGTGGGCCAGCTCTGGGGCCTGACCGTGCTGATCGACGAGTGGATGGAGGGCAACACCGGCACGGCCTGGTGGGGAGCCGGTTTTCTCTGTCTCTCGTTCCTCGCGGTGCTCGGCCTGTGGCTGATGGACCCGAAGGACCGCTGACGGCCGACAGGCCCGGAAGCCGGACGCGCCCCGTCGCCGAAGTCGCCCCGCCCGGCGGCGGCACGCACCCCGCCGCCGGCCGCCGTACCCTGGAGGCATGAGTGCCGCCCCCGCCCCCGGTCCGCGAGATGCGAAGCAGCAGCAGCCGCAGGCACAGCCGTCGCAGGAACCGAAGCCGAAGCCCAAGCCGGGTCTGATCTTCGACGATCCGCTGGACCAGCAGTCCGCGGACGACACGGACCGGGGCTGGGGCGAGCGGCCCTCCGGCGGCTCCGGCGCCGCCGACCTCGCGCGCTTCCTCGACGAGAAGCCGCCCCACCACATCTGAAGCGTCGGTCCCGACCGGCGGGCTACCGCTCCCCGTCCCGGCCCGGCAGCGTCCCCCCGCCCCCGCCCGGCCCACCGGCTCCGAACCCACCGGCACCCGCCGCGCCACCACCGCGCTGCGCGACCAGGGCGTCGCGGATCTCCTTGAGCACCTCCAGCTCGCTGACCTCCAGCGTCTCCTGCACGCCCTCCTTGGCGGCCTGCATCGCCGCCCGCCGGGCGAGGTACTTGGCCATCGGCAGCACCAGCAGGAAGTACACGACAGCGGCGGTGATCAGGAAGCTGAGGGCGGCGCTGAGCACCGATCCCCACAGGATCTCGATCCCGTCCATCTCGCCGGTTGCCGGGTCCGTCGTGCACGGGCCGCGCAGGCAGGAGCTGTAGCTGTCCAGATCCTGCGTGCCGAACGCGCCGACCAGCGGATTGATGATGCCCTTGACGAACGCGTTCACGATGTTCGTGAACGCGGCGCCGATGACGACGGCCACCGCCAGGTCGATCACATTGCCGCGTGTCAGGAAGGCCTTGAAGCCTTCCAGCAGACTGACCTTCTTCTCGGTCACAGGTGAGCCTTCTTTCGCATGTGCGGTGAGGGGAGCGGACTGCTCCGCCACCTAAGGCGGGAGAAGGCAACAGTGTCCAATCCGGTAATGCGCACGGGTGACTTGAGGGCGCGTCAGTTCGCATCGGACACCGCCAGCGCCAGCCGTCCCGAGGCGCCCGCGCCCAGCAGGGCCGTGGCGGTGGACCGCTCCACCGCCAGCACCACCAGGGCCCCTTCCGGCGCCCCGCCCGTGCCGATCACCCCGCCACCGCCGCCCCGGTGGCCGCCGTCATCTGCGATCCGCCCGGGAACCCGTGACACCCGCACCCCGCGGGCCACCAGTCGGGCGTCGTCCCCCGCCTCGCCGACCGCGATCACATCGACGTGGTCACCCGGGCGCAACAGCCGTACGGTCGCCGCGTCCGCGATCCGCACCGGCGCCGAGACGAGCCGCGCCGACGGACGCCCGGACCCCGTCGCCGTACCGGATACGGCCGTGCCGGATGCGGGTGTACCGGACACGGCGGCGCTGTCCGAGGCGGCGTTGCCGGACGCGGCGGTCCCGGAGGCGGCGCCGCCCAGGCCCGTCGTGGCCAGTGCCGCACCCGCCAGCGCGATCCCCGCGGCGATCGCACGCCGCTGTCTGCGCAGCATCCGCCGCAGCCGGTACGCCCCGCCGCCCCGCACCCGCAGCGGTGCGAACGGCCCCACCCCGCAGGGGGCGGGCGGCGGCGCCGGGGGCCGGGTGTGAAAAGGGGACGGGGGCATGGCGTCACCTGCAATCGGACGAGGGGAGCCCGGCCGGAGATCCCGGCCGAACTCCCCTCACGATCCACGGTCCGCACGCATCCCGCTGAGGCCTGTGGACAACCCCGGGATTGTGGACAACTCCGTCACCCGATCCGGTGGCCCGACCGCCGTGACCTGCCGCTACGGCCGCCGTGACCCGCCGCTACGGCCGTCATGACCCCACACCTACGGCAGCGCGCCCCGCCCTACGGCAACGCGACCCCCGTGTCGATCCCGTCCAGCGCGTGCGCGCAGGTGCAGTTGCGGGCGCCCGTGTCCGGCAGTCCGCTCACCGCGTCGAACAGCACCGACCGCAGCCGGTCCACGTTGGCCGCGAACACCTGGAGCACCTCCTCGTGGGAGACGCCCTCACCCGCCTCGGCGCCCGCGTCCAGGTCGGTCACCAGGGTCATCGTCGTGTAGCAGAGCCCCAGTTCGCGGGCGAGCACCGCTTCCGGATGCCCGGTCATCCCCACCACCGACCAGCCCATCGCCGCGTGCCAGCGAGACTCCGCGCGGGTGGAGAAGCGCGGTCCCTCAACCACCACCAGGGTCCCGCCGTCCACCGGCTCCCAGCCGCGTCCGCGCGCAGCGGCGAGCGCGGCTTTGCGGCCCTCGGGGCAGTACGGGTCGGCGAAGCCCAGGTGCACGACGTTGGGTACGGTCCCGTCGGCCCGGGTCTCACCGTCGTAATAGGTCTGCACACGGGCCTTGGTGCGGTCCACCAGCTGGTCCGGGACGAGCAGGGTGCCCGGGCCGAACTCCGGTCGCAGCCCGCCGACCGCACAGGGGCCCAGCACCTGGCGGACCCCGACGGAGCGCAGCGCCCAGAGGTTGGCCCGGTAGTTGATGCGGTGGGGCGGCAGGTGGTGGCCGCGGCCGTGGCGGGGCAGGAAGGCCACCCGGCGGCCGCCGATCTCGCCGAGGAAGACCGAGTCGCTGGGCTTCCCGTAAGGGGTGCCCACGGAGACCTCGGTGACGTCCTCCAGGAAGGAGTAGAAGCCCGAGCCGCCGATGACCCCGATCTCCGCCCCCGGCGCCGTACCCGCGATGTCTGTGCCGGAGCTCGTGTCCGTATGTGCGTTCACCATGCGGTCACCGTATCCGGGGGAGTGTGCGGAGCCGCGCCCGGGAAACGCACGGACCCCGCCGAGTGGATCGGCGGGGTCCGGTGAAGCGTGTGGGGCGTACGCCGGCTCAGGCGGCCGACGAACCGCTCGACGACGAGGCCGGCGCGGGCGCCGACGACGAGGAGGAAGCGGAGGACGAGGACGACGACGAAGCGCTCGACTTCGTGTCCGAACCCGTCGACGTCGACGAGGACGACGAACCGGAGTCGGACGACTTCGAGGCCGACGTCGCCGGCGTGCTGCTCGACGAGGAGCCGCGGCTGTCGTTCCGGTAGAAACCGGAACCCTTGAAGACGATGCCGACCGCAGAGAACACCTTCTTCAGGCGTCCGTCGCAGCTCGGGCACACGGTCAGGGCATCATCGGTGAACTTCTGCACCGCCTCGAGGCCCTCGCCGCACTCGGTGCACTGGTACTGATAGGTCGGCACTTGCTCCTCCTGGCACTCTCACTCAATGAGTGCTAACGACGGTCCATACTGACGTATTCCGCGGGATCAGTCCACCATGACCGGCTCGCGGTGACCGATCCCACGTGCGACGGTCCGGCCCGCGGACCTCGGCGCCAGTCGCGAGCGCAGGGCCAGCAGGGTCGCCAGCGCCAGTACGGTACCGGCCAGCGGGACGAGGAACCCGGTGCTGGCACCGTGGGCGTCGGCGAGCTGTCCCGCCACGGTCACGGCGGCCGCCTGGCCCAGTGCCACGGCGCCTGTCAGCCAGGTGAAGGCCTCGGTGCGGGCGCCGGCGGGCACCAGCGACTCGACCAGCGTGTAGCCGCTGATCAGCGCCGGCGCGATGCACAGGCCGACCAGCAGGCCGAGCCCGGCCAGCAGCGGGACCGAGTGCACGGCCCAGAGGCCGGACGCCATGAGGGTCAGGGCCATGTAGCCGACGACGAGGCGGCGCTGCGGGCTGCTCTTCCAGGCGATGGCGCCGCAGACGATGCCGGCCAGCATGTTGCCCGCCGCGAAGATCCCGTACAGCAGACCGTTGACGCCGGGGTGGCCGATCTCCTGGGAGAACGCCGTCAGCGAGACCTGCATGCCGCCGAAGACCGCGCCGATGCCCAGGAAGGCGACGACGAGGACCCGGACGCCAGGGACGGAGAGGGCCGAGGTGTGCGGCCGGTCCGCGGTGGCGGCGGGGCGGGGAGCGGGCTGGGTGGCGCGCTGCGCGGCGAAGAGCAGGCCGCCGACGAGGGTGAGGGCGGCCTCGGTGAGCAGCCCGGCCGCCGGGTGCACGCCGGTGCACAGCGCGGTCGCGATGACCGGTCCGAGGACGAAGGTGAACTCGTCCGTCACCGACTCGAAGGCGGCGGCGGTGGACATCAGCGGGGAGGCGGGCCGGTCGGGGGTGGCCCCCAGCATCGCGGCCCAGCGGGCGCGCACCATCGGGCCGATCTGCGGGACCGAGGCCCCGGTGGGCACGGCGGCGGCGAACAGCGCCCACAGCGGCGCGTCCGCGAGCGCCAGCGCGGTCAGGGCGCCGACGGAGACGGTGTGCAGCAGGACGCCGGGCAGCAGGACGGCCCGCTGGCCGAACCGGTCGGCGAGTTTGCCGCCCTGCGGGGCCACCAGCGCCATGGAGACGCCCGCGACGGCCGCGACGGCGCCCGCGGTGCCGTAGGAGCCGGTGGTGTGCTGCACGAGCAGCACGATGCCGATGGTCAGCATCGCGAAGGGCTGCCGTGCGGCGAAGCCCGGAAGGAGGAAGGTCCATGCACCGGGGGTGCGGAGCAGCTGCCCGTATCCGGGGCGGTCGGTGACCGTGTTTGCCACGGTCCTTGCCTTTCTGCTGCCTGGTAGCAGTGCTTCCCGGCGCCCTTGTGGGGCGGGCCGGACGGAAGCGGCCGAGAGCTGTCCTCTTCGCGCGGAACTGCGGTAGATGCCGGGTGACTCGCTGCCATCGGCGAAGAAACGCCGGGCTATGAGGCACCACGACCGCCATACGGTCGCGCCAGCTCTGCATCAGACAGAGTTGGTCGATCAATGTGCCTTTCATCGTACAGGCAGGAAGCCCCGTGTGCCTGTGAATGCGCACAGGGCTTCCTGGTGAGCCTGTGATCCGCGTCCTATGAGCGACGCGCGGTCGTACCACCTGTGGTGGAGGCGTCGTCGGCCGGTCCGAGCTTCTTGACGGGCCGGACCGGTTTGACGGCCTGCCGGACGGCGGATCCGCCCGCCGGCGAGGGCTTCGCGAGCCTGGCAGGCGCGGGACGGTCCGGCGTACCGGATACCGTGCCCGTCCCCAGCCAGCCGGCCAGCTTGCCGCCCTCGCCGACCGCCCGGAGCCGGGCTTCGGCCTTGTCGCGCACCGGGTCGGTGGCCACCACGAGCAGCTCGTCGCCGCGCCGCAGGACCGTGGTGGGGGAGGGTACGAAGCTCTCCTCCTGGCGGACCACCAGGGTGACCGCGGCCCCGGCCGGGAGCCGGAGCTCGCCGACCTCGACGCCGTGCATCTTGGACTTCTCGGGGATGTCGACCGACAGCAGGTGGCCGCGCAGCCGCTCCAGCGGGGCGGACTCGACGCCCAGGTCGTCGGCCTCGGCCTCGTCGTCGGCGATCTTCAGCCTGGCCGCGACCCAGGGCAGGGTCGGGCCCTGGATCAGTGTGTAGACGATGACGAGGACGAACACGATGTTGAAGATCCGGGTGCTGCCCTCGACCCCGGAAACCATCGGAATGGTCGCCAGGATGATGGGCACGGCCCCGCGCAGCCCGGCCCACGACATCAGGACCTTCTCGCGGGCCGGCAGCCGGAACGGCGCCAGGCTGAGGAAGACCGACAGCGGCCGGGCCACCATCGTCAGCACCAGACCCACCACGACGGCGGGCCAGAAGTCGTCGACCAGGTCGTGCGGGGTGACCAGCAGGCCGAGCAGCACGAACATGCCGATCTGGGCCAGCCAGCCCAGCCCGTCGGCGAACCCGCGGGTGGCGGGCCAGTGCGGCAGCTTGGAGTTGCCGAGGATCATGGCCGCCAGGTAGACCGCGAGGAACCCGCTGCCGTGGGCCATGGCGCCCGCCGCGTACGCCGTCACGGCGATGGCCATGACGGCGATCGGGTAGAGGCCGGAGGCGGGCAGGGCGACGTGGCGCAGCCCGAGCGAGCCCAGCCAGCCCACGGTGATGCCGATGGCGGCGCCGATGGCCAGCTCCAGGGCGATCTCGCCGATCAGGAGATACCAGTGCTCGACCGGGCCGACGGCGGAGAACGCGACGACGAGGATGACCACAGGGGCGTCGTTGAAGCCGGACTCGGCCTCCAGGACACCGGTGATCCGGGACGGCAGCGGCACGCGGCGCAGCACGGAGAAGACGGCCGCGGCGTCGGTCGAGGAGACGACCGCGCCGATGATGAGGGCCTGGCGCCAGTCCAGGCCGACGAGATAGTGCGCGGCCGAGGCCGTGATGCCCACGCTGATGCCGACGCCGACGGTGGAGACCACCGCGGCCGCGGGCAGGACGGGGCGGACCTCTTTCCACTTCGCCCCGAGTCCGCCCTCGGCCAGGATGACGACCAGGGCGGCGTAACCGATCACCTGGGTCAGCTCGGCGTTGTCGAACTTGACGTCGAAGATGCCGTCCTGCCCCAGGGCGATCCCGATACCGAGATACAGCAGCAGGCTGGGGAGCCCGCTGCGCGAGGAGATCCGTACCGCCGCCACGGCGACGAGCAGGACGAGCGAGCAGACGAGCAGGAGTTCGTTGAGCGCGTGGACAGTCAGGGTCCGTTCCTTCCCTGCGTGCGCCTGCCGGATCGACCTCCGGCAGCCAGTTACTTCGTTACCTTACCTAATCTTTAACGTTTTCTTGACGGCTTCCGCGTTCACTTCGAAGCTTCGCGCGTTCGTACGAGGAACACGCAAATGGATGCATCCCTATACCGCGTCCGAGTGGCTTCCCGGCTGCGCCTATGGTTGCTCCTGCACTCCCAGGACCACCCTGCCCCTCGAAGGACAGCGATGCCCGCCAATACAACCGACTCTTCCGGCCCTTCCGACGACGCGAAGAAGCCCGGCAAGAAGAAGGGGCGCCGCGTCCGCCTCCTTCTGCTCGTCCTGGTGCTGGCGCTCGTCGCGGGTGTCGGGTTCGGCGCCTACTGGTCCGTCTCCACCGTGCGGGCCTCGTACCCCCAGACCACCGGAACGATCACCCTGGACGGCCTGTCCGGCGACGTCGAGGTCAAACGGGACTCCTACGGGATCCCGCAGATCTACGCGGACTCCGACGCCGACCTCTTCCGCGCCCAGGGCTTCGTCCAGGCCCAGGACCGCTTCTGGGAGATGGACGTCCGGCGCCATCTGACGGCGGGCCGGCTCTCCGAGATGTTCGGCTCGGGCCAGGTCGAGACCGACTCCTTCCTGCGCACGCTCGGCTGGCGGAAGGTCGCTCAGGAGGAGTACGACAAGGTCCTGGACGAGGACACCAAGAAGAACCTCCAGTCGTACGCGGACGGCGTCAACGCCTACCTGAAGGGCAAGGAAGGCCGGGACATCTCCGTCGAGTACGCCGCGCTGGGGCTGACCAACGACTACAAGCCCGGCGAGTGGACCCCGGTCGACTCGGTCGCCTGGCTCAAGGCCATGGCCTGGGACCTGCGCGGCAACATGCAGGACGAGATCGACCGTTCGCTGCTGACCAGCCGGCTCGACGGCGGCCAGATCAAGGACCTCTACCCGGACTACCCGTACGGCACCCACAAGCCGATCGTCGACCGGGGAGGGATCTCCCCGGTCACCGGGAAGTACGACCTCGACGCCGCCCCGTCGAGCGACACCGGCTCCCAGACCGCGCAGGGCGCCACCGAGGGCCTGAACACCCAGCTCTCCGCGCTCTCCGACACCCTGGACAAGATCCCCGCGCTGCTCGGCCCGAACGGCAACGGCATCGGATCGAACTCCTGGGTCGTCGGCGGCGCCCACACGACCACCGGCAAGGCGCTGCTCGCCAACGACCCGCACCTGGCGCCGATGCTGCCCTCCCTCTGGTACCAGATGGGCCTGCACTGCCGGCAGCTCTCGAAGACCTGCCAGTACGACACCGCGGGCTACACCTTCTCCGGCATGCCCGGTGTGATCATCGGTCACAACCAGGACATCGCCTGGGGCCTCACCAACCTCGGCGCCGACGTCACCGACCTCTTCCTGGAGAAGGTCTCCGGCGACGGCTACCTCTACGACAACGCGGTGAAGCCGTTCACCACCCGTGAGGAGACCATCAAGGTCGCCGGCGGCCGGGACCGGACGATCACCGTCCGCGAGACGAACAACGGGCCCCTGGTCTCCGACCGCAGCAAGGAACTGGACAAGGTCGGCCAGAAGGCGCCCGTCCCCAACGCCGCCCCCGACCGCGCCGACGGGTACGCGGTCGCGCTGAAGTGGACCGCGCTGAAGCCGGGCAAGTCCATGGACGCGGTCTTCGCGATCAACCGGGCCAAGGACTTCACCACCTTCCGGGCGGCCGCCCGCAACTTCGAGGTCCCCTCGCAGAACCTCATCTACGCCGACACCCAGGGCAACATCGGCTACCAGGCGCCGGGCACGATCCCGGTCCGCCTCAAGGGCGACGGCACGCTGCCCAGCCCCGGCTGGGACCCGGCGTACGGCTGGGCGAAGGACCCGATCCCCTTCGACGAGCTGCCCTACGAGTACAACCCGAAGCGCGGCTACATCGTCACCGCCAACCAGGCCGTGATCGACGAGAGCAAGTACCCCCACCTGCTGACCAAGGACTGGGGCTACGGCGCCCGCAGCCAGCGGATCAACGACCTCCTCGCCAGCAAGATCAAGGGCGGCGAGAAGGTCTCGACCGACGACATGCAGAAGCTGCAGATGGACAACACCAGCGAGATCGCCGCGCTGCTGGTGCCCGAGCTGCTGAAGATCAACATCTCCGACCCGAGCGTGCGTGAGGCGCAGAAGCTGCTGGAGGGCTGGGACTACACCCAGGAGTCCGACTCGGCCGCCGCCGCCTACTTCAACGGCGTCTGGCGCAACATCCTCAAGCTCGCCTTCGGCAACAAGCTGCCCAAGGAGCTGCGGGTCAAGGGCGACTGCATCAACGTGCCGCCGGCCAAGAACAGCGGCCCGGCCGACCAGCAGAAGAAGCTCGTGCGCGAGTGCGGCCAGCGCGACGGCGACACCGCGCAGCCGGACGGCGGCGACCGCTGGTTCCAGGTGGTCCGCGACATCGTCGAGGACCAGGACAACGAGTGGTGGAAGGCGCCCGCCAGGGGCCGCGAGGACGCGCTGGAGGGCCGGGACGACGTCTTCGCCCAGGCGATGCACGACGCGCGCTGGGAGCTGACCTCCAAGCTCGGCAAGGACATCTCCACCTGGAGCTGGGGCCGGCTGCACCGGCTGATGCTGAAGAACCAGACCCTCGGTACCGAAGGGCCCGATCTGCTCCAGCGGGCGCTCAACCGCGGCCCCTGGAACCTCGGCGGCGGCGAGGCGACGGTCAACGCCACCGGCTGGAACGCGGCGAGCGGCTACGAGGTGATCTGGGTGCCGTCGATGCGGATGGTCGTCAACGTGGGGGACTGGGACAAGTCCCGCTGGATCAACCTCACCGGCGCCTCCGGGCACGCGTTCAGCGCGCACTACACCGACCAGACCGACAAGTGGTCCAACGGTGAACTGCTCGACTGGTCCTTCGGTACGGACGCGGTCGACGCGTCCACCCTCGACACGCTGACGCTGAAGCCCTAGGGGCTTCCGAGGCGCTTGACCCGCCGGAGCGCGGCGCTTGACCGGTCGTCAGGCGGTGAAGCGCCGCGCCGGGCCGGGGTGCGTCAGACGGTGAAGCGCCGCGCCCCGGCCGGGGTGACCACGGCGTCCACGGGGTGGTCGTGCGGTTCCACAGGGACCCGCGCGACCACCTCGTTGTCGTACAGGAGCACGATGAGCGCCGGGTCGGCCCCGGCCGCCGAGAGCCGGGCCAGCACCCGGTCGTAGCTGCCGCCGCCGCGCCCCAGCCGCATGCCCGCCCCGTCCACGGCCAGCCCGGGCAGCAGGACCGCCTGGGCCTCCACGACGGCGGCGGGGCCGAGCCGGGGCCCGTCCGGCTCCAGGAGCCCGCGCCCGGCGGGCAGCAGGTGCTCCGCACCCTCGTACGCGGCCCAGTCCAGGTCGTTGTCCGGCAGGAGCACCGGGAGCAGCACCCGTACGCCGCGCTCGCGCAGTGCGTCCAGCAGGGCCCGGGTCCCCGGTTCGCGCCCCACCGAGACATAGGCGGCGACCGTTCGGGCGTCAGCCAGTTCGGGGAGCGCCGATGCGCCGGCCGCGAGAACCGCGGCGGCCTCCGTGACGTCCTCCTTGGTCAGGAGGGCGCGTGCGGCGAGGAGTTCACGCCTCAGAGAGGCTTTCGCGGGCACCTTCACAGATCGCTTTCCGGACTTGTCGGGGTTCAATAGAGACTCGCACGGTTCTCGTATGGGCATATTTAAGGGCAAAGTTAACCGGAACATCATCTTCCGGTCGTGTGCACCCGTTAAGGTTCTGCGCATGACTCAGTCGTCGCCTTCCAGGATCAGCAAGGCTGTCATCCCGGCAGCAGGTCTCGGCACCCGCTTCCTGCCCGCCACGAAGGCCACTCCCAAAGAGATGCTGCCTGTCGTCGACAAGCCGGCCATCCAGTATGTCGTCGAAGAAGCCGTCGCGGCGGGCCTCTCCGACGTACTGATGATCACCGGTCGGAACAAGCGTCCTCTGGAGGACCATTTCGACCGCAACTACGAACTGGAGTCCGCGCTCACCCGTAAGGGAGACGCCGAACGCCTCTCCAAGGTCCAGGAGTCCAGCGACCTGGCCACCATGCACTACGTGCGCCAGGGCGACCCGCGCGGCCTCGGCCACGCCGTGCTGTGCGCCGCCCCGCACGTGGGGGACCAGCCCTTCGCGGTGCTCCTCGGCGACGACTTGATCGACCCGCGCGACCCCCTGCTGGCCCGCATGGTGGAGATCCAGGAGCGCGAGGGTGGCAGTGTCGTCGCGCTGATGGAGGTCGACCCCTCCCAGGTCCACCTCTACGGCTGCGCGGCCGCGGACACCACCGTCGACAGCGACGTCGTCCGGGTCACCGGCCTGGTCGAGAAGCCCGAGCCGGCCGACGCGCCCAGCAATCTCGCCGTCATCGGCCGGTACGTCCTGGACCCCGCGATCTTCGACATACTGCGACACACCGAGCCGGGCCGAGGCGGCGAGATCCAGCTCACCGACGCCCTCCAGCTGCTCGCCGCGGACGAGAAGATCGGCGGCCCCGTGCACGGCGTCGTCTTCAAGGGCCGCCGCTATGACACCGGTGACCGGAGCGACTACCTGCGTGCCATTGTCAGACTGGCGTGCGAACGTGAAGATCTGGGACCGGAATTCCGGACCTGGCTCCGTCAGTACGTCACCGAGGAGATGTAACCCCGTGAGCAGCACGATCTGGTCGGTGGACGAGCACCTGGACGACATCCTCGCCACGGTGAGGCCGCTCGAACCCATCGAACTGCAGCTGCCCGACGCCCAGGGCTGCGTCCTGGTGAAGGACGTCGTCGTGGAGGTGGCCCTGCCGCCCTTCGACAACAGCTCCATGGACGGGTACGCGGTGCGGATCACCGATGTCGAGGGGGCCAGTGAGGAGTTCCCCGCCGTCCTCACGGTCATCGGTGACGTCGCCGCGGGCAGCGCCGGGCTCGACGGTGACCAGGTCGTGGGGCCGGGACAGGCCGCCCGCATCATGACGGGCGCCCCGCTGCCCGCCGGTGCGGAGGCCGTGGTCCCGGTCGAATGGACGGACGGCGGTACGGGCGAGGGCCCGGCCGCCGCCATGCGCGCCCACTCCGACGCCCCGGAGGGAGCCACCGGCGAGGTCCGCGTCCACCGGTCCGTCGAGGCCGGCGCCCATGTCCGCGAGCGCGGGAGCGACGTCAAGCCGGGCGATCTGGCCCTGCGCGCCGGGTCGATCGTCGGCCCGCCGCAGATCGGGCTGCTCGCCGCGATCGGCTGCTCCACCGTCGTCGTACGCCCCCGCCCGCGCGTCGTCGTCCTCTCCACCGGCAGCGAACTGGTCCAGCCCGGCGAGGAGCTGACGGGCGGCCAGATCTACGACTCCAACAGCTTCGCGCTGACGGCCGCCGCCCGGGACGCCGGAGCCATCGCCTACCGGGTCGGCGCGGTCACCGACGACGCCGAGACCCTGCGCGCCACGATCGAGGACCAGCTGATCCGCGCGGACGTCATCGTCACCACGGGCGGCGTCAGCGTCGGCGCGTACGACGTGGTCAAGGAGGCGCTCTCCTCCGTCGGCGACGAGGACGAGCCGGGCAGCGGGATCGACTTCCGCAAGCTCGCCATGCAGCCGGGCAAGCCGCAGGGCTTCGGCTCGATCGGCCCCGACCACACCCCGCTGCTGGCCCTGCCGGGCAACCCGGTCTCCAGCTACGTCTCCTTCGAGCTGTTCGTCCGCCCCGCCATCCGGGCCCTGATGGGCCGCACGGACGACCTCCACCGCCCCACCGTCCGGGCCGTCCTGAAGGTCGACAAGGCACTCACCTCGCCCGCCGGCCGCCGTCAGTTCCTGCGCGGTACGTACGACGAGGAGGCGGGCACCGTCACCCCCGTCGGCGGCTCCGGATCGCATCTGATCGCCGCTCTCGCCCAGGCGGACGCGCTGATCGTGCTGCCCGAGGACACCACCTCCGCCGAGCCCGGCACGGAGACGGACGTGATCCTGCTCCGCTGACCGCCGCCCGGTGGCGGTACGGTATCTGCCGCCGTGCCTTCCGGAGGACCCCCTCCGGGACCGGGCCGATCGGCGCCCTACCGTCGGGTCTTTCGTGTGGATCAGGCCGGACCAGGGAGCGGGGTCCGGTGCGTGCAGCTGCAAGGCGGAGGATTGAGGCAACGCGGAGCGTTGGTGATTGACGACGCCGCGGCAGATGTGCGTGCCGGGGAACGCGAGCCCGGCATGATCCACACGAGAGGCCCTAGGTGGAGTGAGTTGAGTACGCAGAACAGGCTGACGCACATCGACGAGGCGGGTGCGGCCCGCATGGTCGACGTGTCCGAGAAGGACGTCACCACGCGCGTCGCCCGCGCCAGCGGCCGGGTCCTCGTCTCGCCGCGCGTCATCGAGCTGCTCCGGGGCGAGGGAGTTCCCAAGGGCGACGCCCTCGCCACCGCGCGGATCGCCGGGATCATGGGGGCCAAGCGCACCCCCGACCTCATCCCCCTCTGCCATCCGCTGGCCGTCTCCGGGGTGAACGTCGACCTGAGCGTGGCCGACGACGCGGTGGAGATCAGGGCCACCGTGAAGACGACCGACCGCACGGGCGTCGAGATGGAGGCCCTGACGGCGGTGTCGGTGGCGGCCCTCACGGTGATCGACATGGTGAAGGCCGTCGACAAGAGCGCGGTCATCACCGACGTACGGGTCGAGGCGAAGTCGGGCGGCAAGTCCGGCGACTACCGGCGCACCGCGCCGGAGGGACCGGCGGGACCGGACGCGTGACGCCGCCCGAGCCCGGAGCCCCCGCCTACGCCGCCCTCGTCGTCACCGCCTCCAACCGGGCCTCCGCCGGGGTGTACGCGGACAAGGGCGGCCCTCTGATCGCCGAAGGGCTCACCGCCCTCGGCTTCGCGGTCGACGGCCCGCAGGTCGTCCCCGACGGCGACCCGGTCGAGGCGGCCCTGCGCGCCGGAGTGGCCGCCGGGTACGACGTGATCGTCACCACCGGCGGTACGGGCATCTCGCCCACCGACGCCACCCCCGAGGCGACCCGCCGCGTCCTGGACCACGAGATCCCCGGCATCCCCGAGGCGATCCGGGCCGAGGGGCTCGCCAAGGTGCCGACCGCCGCGCTCTCCCGGGGCCTCGCGGGCGTCGCCTCCCGCACTCTGATCGTCAACCTGCCCGGCTCCACCGGCGGGGTCCGCGACGGTCTCGCGGTCCTGTCCCGGCTCCTGGTGCACGCCGTCGACCAGCTCCGCGGCGGCGACCACCCCCGACCGGGGAGCCCGAGCTGAACATTGCGACCTGGCCGGTGACGCTGACCGACGGCGAGATCGTCCTGCGCCCGATAAAGATGCGCGACCAGCGGGTCTGGCGTGAGGTCAACCGGCGCAACCGCGACTGGCTGCGCCCATGGGAGGCCACCGTCCCGCCGCCCGCGCCCGGCGGCCCGGTCGCACAGCGGCCCACGTACCGGCAGATGGTCCGCCACCTGCGCGCCGAGGCGCACGCCGGGCGGATGCTGCCGTTCGCCATCGAGTACGAGGGTCGGCTCGTCGGCCAGCTCACCGTCGCGGGGATCACCTGGGGCTCGATGTGCTCGGGTCACATCGGTTACTGGGTCGACCGGGGCGTCGCCGGGCGCGGCGTGATGCCGACGGCCGTGGCGCTCGCCGTCGACCACTGCTTCCGCTCGGTGGGGCTGCACCGCATCGAGGTCTGCATCCGCCCGGAGAACGCGCCGAGCCGCCGGGTGGTGGAGAAGCTCGGGTTCCGCTCCGAGGGCGTGCGCCCGCGCTATCTGCACATCGACGGCGCCTGGCGGGACCACCTGATCTTCGCGCTCACGGCGGAGGAGGTGCCGGAGGGGATGCTCCGGCGCTGGCGCCGCACGCGGCCGGTGACGCCGCGGGGTCCGGGGGAGTCCGGCCAGTGGCCCGGGGAGTCCGGCAAATAAAATAAGTGTTCGAATTTGATCGAGGGATGACAGCAATAGGTCGCACTATCGGTGACTGTTGATCCGATCAATCACAAAAAAAGTCCGTGATATCAGCCGGATCGTGCGACACACCGGGCCAATTGGCGGATGCCTCCGCGTAAACCCCTCTACGGTGTGAGCGTGAGCAGCAGCGGCCTCATCTACGCAGTCATCGTCGGGGCCTGGGCCGCCTACTTGGTGCCGATGTGGCTCCGCAGGCAGGACGAGCTCAACGAAGCCCGTCCTACGGAACGCTTCAGCACCGCCATCCGGCTGCTGTCCGGACGGGCGGCGATGGAGCGCCGGTACGCCAGGGAGCTGCGGGAGCGCACCGCCGAGGAGGCGGGGCCCGACGTGGACCCGGACGCCGAGACGGACCGTATGGATTCCGTCGACGTCCGGGCCTTTGCCGCGCCTCCGGCGCATACGGAAGCCAGGGTGCACGACCCGGCGCACGCTCCCGAGCGCGCCTCGGACCCCCCGGCCCCCGACCGCCAGGCGCACGACAGGCGACCGGCGCATCAGCCACCGGACCGTCAGCCGGCGGACCGCCAGGCCCCCGACCGTCAGCCCCCTGACCGCCAGGCGCACGACCGCCGGCCCGGCGAGCGCCCCGCGCCCCCCGGCCCTCCGGCCCAGCGCCGCCCGCGCACCGGAGCAGCCGACGCCGAGCGGGCCCGGCGCGCCCAGCGCTCGCAGGTCCTGGCCCGGCGCAGACGGACGACGGTCGTGCTCTTCCTGGCCTTCACCCTCGGCGCGGTCGTGGCCGCGGTCGGCGGACTCGGCTTCCTCTGGGCGCCGGCCGTCCCCGCCGTCCTGCTGAGCACGTACATCGTGCATCTGCGCGCCCAGGAGCGGCGTCGGTTCGCGTTCACCATGGACCGCCGCCGGGCCGAGGTCGCGGCACAGCGCCTGCGCGAGAACCGCCCCCGCAGGCACCAGCCCGCCGCCTCCGCCCCCGCCGACCAGGACGACGACTCCGAAGCCCACCACCCGGAGCCGGAACCCACCCCCACGGTCTCCCCCCAGGAGGCCGGCCGCCGCGCCCTCGTCGAGCAGACGGACCACGCGGAGTGGGTGGACCAGCAGCGCGAACGCGGCCGGGTCCAGGGCGACAGCTGGGAGCCCGTCCCCGTACCGCTCCCCACCTATGTCACCGCCCCCGTCGCCCCCCGGGCCACCGGCGGCGTCGAGGTCGGCGACCCGGAGACCTGGAGCGCGGCCCGCTCCAGCACCGCCGAGCCCAGCCAGACCGGCACGTCGCACCCGACCACCCCCGCGGTGGACCCGGCGCCACGCCAGCGCACCAACCAGTCCCGCCGCACCCGCGACCGGGGCCGCACCCCCCTCTTCGACCAGTACGACGACGAGGACCGGCCGCGCGCGGCCAACGAGTGAGACCGGCGGAATCCCGGCACCGCTGACCAGCGGAGGAACGGATTTCCAAGCACCCCGGTGAGGGTGCTAGAGTTTCACTCGTTGCAAGGGCCTGTGGCGCAGTCTGGTAGCGCACCTCGTTCGCATCGAGGGGGTCTGGGGTTCAAATCCCCACAGGTCCACAACACGACTGTTCTTGAGTTATCTCAGGAGCATTGACGAGATCCCGTCCGATCGCAAGATCGGGCGGGATCTCCGTCGTTTCGGGGGTCGTTCGATGCCTGTTCGGGGTGGTGGATGGCGGCGTATCGGGTCTGGCCGGTTGCTGGGCAGACGCTTGGGCCTTGCCAGGGCATGCGAACCGGCCCCGGTCGCCCGGGGCTGGTGATGGTGCTGTGTGGTTGTGACGTTGCCCGATCAGAGGTTGGCCGGCGGATGCCGCCCCATGTCGATTGGCGTGGGGGCGGAAGACAGGTCGCAACCTGGGGCAGCCGGAATGGACTCGAAGTCGGTGTCGCAGAGCCGGTTGCCGGTGCGCTCGTAGAGCCAGGTTTCCAGGATGTCCAGGTTCCCGATGGTCACCATGATCGCGATGAGGATCGTCTGGGCCACCTGGCCGGGAACTCGACGGTACATCGGGTTGCCGATGTCCATGTCGGAGCCCTTGAGGCGGCCGTTGAGGCCCTCGTTGTGAGAGCGGATCGGCTTGTAGATCCGCTCCCAGGTGGGGCTGAGGTAGTGGCTGTCCTGCCGGAACTTGGCGTTCTTCAGGTCTCCGGCCGCGTCGGCGGGGACGCTGATCGCGGAGGCCCCGCAGACAGCGGGCAGCGCCTCCTTGCCGGGAGGGTCCGCCCACTCTCTGTCAGGGAGCTGGATGGTCGGGCGAGCCGAGGCGTGGCTGGCGCGGGAGCGGAGATCCGCCAGTTTGATCACGGTCTGAGGCGGGCCCGAGGCGGTCGGTCGAGCAGGGCGGAGGCGTTCTCAGCGCGGACAGTTCACCGAAGGGGACGGCCCGGCCGCCGGGCATTGCAGGCGCACGGTTCCACGGGCATCGGCGTTCTGCTTGAGCTTGAGGAAGTAGGGCAGCCGCTCGGCGACCACCGGCTTCAGGTCATCGAGCCGTCGGCGGAAGGTCTTGTCGTCCATGCCGTGAGTGGCCTGAGCCAGGGCGTTGGGGATGTGCGGGCAGGCGAGGGAGCCGTCGATCAGTACGGCTCCTTGCCAGCTGCCCTGGATGCCACGGTCGGCCGCCTTGTAGTCCAGGGCGAGGCGGTAGCCGAGTCGGCGTACGGGGATCTGGAAGTTCTCCGGCGAGCAGCCGGTGTAGGCGCGATCTGCGGCACAGGTGCCTGTCGGCAGCCGAAGCTCGGCGAGGTGCTTCAGCATGGTGACCGCGTTCTCGCCCGTACGGACGGTCGGAGTGTCCAGGCTGAGGCCGAGGCAGAGCTGCGGGTAGGAGGGCGCTCGGCGTCCCTTCGCGGCTCCTTCGCCCGTACGGGAGTGGGCGGCGACGAGCAGGTTCGCGCTGTAGCCGAAGGTGCCCGTCTCGGAGCCGCCGCTGAAGTGCCAGCCGGCGGTGATCTCGACGGAGGCCGTGCCCGAGCGGTCGCTGTCCGGTTTGGCCAGTACCGGGACCGAGGTGGCGTCAACTCCCACGTCACCGTCCCAGTGCCGCAGGTATCCGCGTTGCTGTGCCAGCCGGACCGGGACCAGTACGAGATCGTTCGCCAGCCGCTGGAGCCGGTTCGCAGCTGCACGACCGGCAGTCTCGTCCCAGACAGCGGAGTGGATGTCAGCCTCCGCTTGGTCCAGGCGCCGACGCCGGTCACAGCGTGCCGGATCGAGCATGGTCGTGATCCGATCCAGCCCTCGGTAGAGGCGACGGCTGGCAGCTATGCACGCGCGTGCCGTGGACGGCGGCATTTCGGGGATGCCGAGCCAGGCGCGAGCTGCGGGCCGGAGACGGAAGTGCAGGATCCGCCATGCGTCGGAGACCGTGGCTCGGCCCGTGTAGTACGCGGCGAGCATCAGGCCGGCCAGCACGGTCCTGGGCCGCACACCTGGTGGTCCAGGACGTCCTCGCAGCATGTCTTCCAACTGCTGGGGCAGGCCGGAGCTGTCGAGGACGGTCAGCAGTTGGCCGACCTTCGAGTCTGGGATCTCGGTGAGCCGTCCAGGCCGCAGTCGTGGTCGCGCATGGCGGGCGGCCAGCTGATCGGCTTCAGGTCGCGCCCTCACGAGCGGTGGCCACGCAGCAAGCGGATCACCTCCTCCCTGGGTAGTGGGGGCACCCAGTGGTGGTAGCCCGCCAAACCGGCAGGGGAGGCCATGCCCGCGGCGGAAGCGACCGCCTCCGGACTGATGCCCTCGGAAAGCCGGCCGACGATCCATGTCGACCGCAATCGCCGAGCGGAGAGCGGCGGCAGACCCGCGTGGGGCCGATGGCGGGCAGGCCAGGACGAGACGAGGTTCTTGGCTGCCGCGACCTTCCGTCCCGGCCGGAAGAGGAATCCGGATCCGGAGGTCTCTGCCAGCTCGGCCAGCATGCCTTCCCAGTCGGAGTGGCACGCCACGAGTCGGCCGAGCAACTTCTCCTCCAGCACCGCGACCCCGCCGGAGGTCACGCGAACATGGCTGCCTCGCAGGGGCGGGACCTCGCCCGGCATCAGGCCACACCCGGCTCCGAGCGTCATGAGGGCGAGGCCGTCGAGTCGAGCCTGGTCCGGCAGATGGTTCGCCCAATCCCGCAGGCGAGCCAAATCTCCTGCGCCATAAGGCGGCTGAGGCGTGCGAGGCGAGGAAAGTCGAGCTGGAGGGGCCTCTCCGCGCTGGACCCACACCAGAGCTTCCCGTGCCCGCCGCAGCCAGGTCCGGTAGGTCAGCACTGTCGAGTCCTTCGCCGCAACGCAGCCCGACAGGATGAAGGCGTCGATCGTCTCGGTCCGCAGCCAGGTTCCCGGGTCGCGCGGCAGCCCGCTCCGGTCCGCCCAGACCGCGATCCGGCCGATCACGTGCAGCAGATGCTCCGCTGCGTAGCAGGTGGCCGGAACTGTCGCCGCCACGGTGGCTCGCACCAGCTCGGCGACCGGCGCCCACTGCCGCTGCGGCAGCCGGGGCCGGTAGTCACGGATCTTGCTGGAGACCTCTGAGCTCAGTGTCACAGACCAACAGAACCGGCTGGACAAGCAGCCAGTGAAGACGTCGAAGGCGATCTTCACGGAAAGGAGTGCATCGACATGGTCGGAGGTTTGGCCCGCAAGACCGCGCCGAGAGACCTTGCCCGCGATCCGGAATCCTGGCCCGACTCCGCCGTCGACGACGTCGCCGCCAGAGTCGTCCAGGCCATCGCCCGCGAGCTCGCGGGCGCCCTGGAGCGCGAGAAGCGAAGTCTGCGGCAGGTCTCCACCGGATCCGGCGTCAACCGGCAGGCCATCTCCGACCTGCTCGCCGGCCGGTGCTGGCCGGACGTCGTCACTGTTGCCCGCCTGGAAGATTTCCTCGCCGTCCCGCTGTACCCGCGGGACGGAATGCGCAGTACGCATCAAAATCGGCCTTCCCGTCCCCAGGGAAACCCGCCCCAGGGAACGACGAAATAGGCCACGCGCCCCCGAGGCGAGGCGGATTGCTCTAGCCTCGGGGATGCGTGAGCCACTACGAGGGTCCACGTCACTGGCTCCGAAGAGGGTCCAAGCTCAACGGAGCCCGTCCCCTTCTCCCCGCAATGGGAGGAGGGGACGTTTCATGTTCGGGTTGGCGGCGTCAGGCGTCCCCTCCCTGCGTTTTAGTGACCCGGCGGGCGGCGAAGACGCCGATCGGGTGTTCCACGGCACGGCCGTTCTTCACCAGCCGCTTGCACGTCGCGCGGGTCGTCTCGATGGGCGCCCGCCCTTCGTCGCCCTTGGTTGGGCGCCCAAGGGCCTCTGTGATGTCCCTGGCCTTCATCGGCCGTCCGGCGCTCACGAGGATCTGCTCGACTGCCTGCATCAACTGCCCGGACGGCGACCGCGAAGGCCCGCTCTGCCCGGCACGCGTCTCCTCGGACGGCTCGCTCGCGTTCGACTCGTCACTGGGGGACGCATCGCTGTCCTCGTATTCCGCGCCAGCTTTCCGTTGAGGGCTTTGATCGTCCGCGGACGGCGCCGAGCGGTCTGCGAGGAGTTCGGCGAGAGCTTCGCTCAGCTGATCGCGAGTGCCCGCGTACTTCGCCGCCTCGACTCGGAGGTCCGCGAGTTCTGCTTCGAGCTCCGAGATCCGCGCCAGCGCCCGATCGGTCTTGCCGGAGTAGATCCCAACAGCCGTCCGCAACCCGGGAGCCGCATCCGGCTCGCCCGCCCCTGTGAAGCCCATCCGCCCCTCCTCGGCCCTCCCGTACGACAGGACAACGGCAGTCATCGTAGGGAATGCCAGTCGTGCCTGGCAGCCAAATGGCCAACGAAGTCTGGCAGTTGAGGCATGACGGAGCTTCAGTCTGACGTCTGGCGCCCCTGACCTGCGTGTCTGCGAGGTCAGTCGTAACTCTTAACGTTGTTTAGAGTTATGGCAGATCAGCTCTGCTGCGACTCCTGATGTCACGTCCTTGAGGACGAGATGCCGAAGGGCGGCCAGTGCCGGAGTCTGAGGATCCACGCTCGGGATGGCTGCCTTCTCTGCACCGCGGCGTTCCCAGGAGGCCAGCGGCCCAGTGTAGGTGCCAAGCATTCTCGGTCGTCGTTGCGCGGTACCCCGCTGTGGCGCCTGGGTAGGGGCTTAGCTGTCGCCGTGCCCAAAGCTAACGCGCCTCGTTGATGGCGGAGGGATCGCTGTCTGGTCGTGCCCCGCCGGTTTTGCTGCGACGGGAGTCACGACGAGGTCCGGGTCGCCGAACTGTCGGCCATTGCTCGGCCGCGGAGCGGTTGGCCTCGTCCAGGGCGTTGCTGTTTAGTGCGCGGTAGTCCCGCATGATGCCAGCAACGAACTCGGGGGACAGGTCCGCATGAGCCACGAGGGCCGCGAGCAAATGGGATCGGTTGATGTTCTCACCAGCAGCGATTCCAGCGGCGACCAGCTGGTCGAGGCGCTCGTTCACGGCATCGGGCCATGTGATGAGAGTGTTGCGGCGTTCTGCTCGCCACAGCAGCTCCATTCTGCGCCCCCTCTGGCTTCAGGCCTATACTCGATATATATTGACCCTATGGTGACCACGCTGCAAGCCCGACCGCGGGTTCGCCGGACGGAAGACTCCGAGCCCCCTAAACCCCTGCGAATTGCGGGCCGCGTACTGATGCCCACGCCGGTGTTCGATACCTACTGGCGGTTTGCGGCCACGCGGCAGCAGGTGTACCTGTCGCGGTTGGGGGAGGCCTCGGCGCCGGCGGTTTCGGACCCCGTGCTCGCCCAGCATCGGTTTACCAACTGCTTTCGGGCGGCTGATCGGGTCAGTCAGTATTTGATCGGCCACGTGTCTTACCGCGGTGACCAGGCGTGGCAGGAGGTGTTCTTCCGTACATTGCTGTTCAAGTTCTTCAACAGGATCCAGACCTGGCAACTGCTGGAGGAGCACCTGGGTGAGGTCACTTGGCGGGGCCATGACCACCGTGCCGTGGACCAGGTGCTGTCACGGGCATTCGCGTCTGGGGAACGGCTGTACTCCGCTGCGTACATCACTCCGCCCCCGAAGCTGGGAGAGCAGCGGAAGCACCGTAACCACCTCCGTCTGCTCGAGTTGTTGATGAGCCAAGGGGCGCCTGGGCGGGTGGGGCGGGCCGCCTCAATGCAGGAGGCTTATCAGGTGCTGTTGGGCTTCCCCGCACTCGGGCCGTTCCTGGCCTACCAATACCTGATCGACCTCAACTATGCGGCAGAGTTGCCGTTCTCTGAGATGGACTTCGTCGTTCCTGGCCCCGGGGCTCGCGACGGCATCCGCAAGTGCTTCGGCGCTGACGCGAGCGGCATCGAGGCCGAGGTGATTCGGTACATGGCGGACACCCAGGAGGAGCACTTTGCCCGACTCGGGCTCATCTTCGCTGGTCTGCGCGGGCGCCCCTTGCAATTGATCGACTGCCAGAACTTGTTCTGCGAAGTCGACAAGTACGCGCGCGTGGCTCACCCGGACATCGCAGGCATCAGCGGCCGCAGCCGCATTAAGCAGTTGTATCGTGCCGACAGTGCCCCCCTGACTGCCTGGTTCCCACCTAAGTGGGGCATCAACTCGTAGTGCCCAGGATGCTCGACGGTTGTTCGTTGTGGTCAGGTCACCAGCCGGGTCTGGCCTCGGAGAATCGGACGCAGGGCTGAAATGTTCTCTTCGATCTGGGCGTGACCGGCGATCACTGTCAGTGTGCCCGGGGACACCTCGGCATGTTCTGCCAGGTAAGCCAGCAGCCTTCCCAAGCCCAGGTAGTTGCCATAAGCGCGGGCCACCATGTAGTGGCTTCGGTAGTGGGCGACAGCGTGCAGGACCCGGTTGCGGTCCAGCTGGAACGAACAGAGGCTCAGGCACGGGAAGCCACGCAACCCGTTGTCCTTGCCGGCGGCATGTACCGGCGCAGACCATGTGCCGGTGTCTGTGTCGGCAGCATGGTCGTCCTCGGCGAGATCGGAAGCCAGCCCGTCGCTGGGATGAGCAACGCCCATCTCGTAGGCCGCAGTCATTGGCCCCCTGCCCGCCGCCTGGCGACGAATCCGGTCGATGAGCGCAGTCAGCTGGTCTACCGGGCCGTTCTCGCCCGGGTAGGCCACAATGCGCCCGAAGTACGTGCCGGCGGCGTTTCCGCGGTCGATGCGGCACAGTCGCGGATACATGACGCGGTACCGGCGCACCAGTTCTTCCGGTGTACTGGAGACGGCCGCGAGTTCGGCAGGGAAGATCGTGTTGGCCACCGTCTCGATCAGCGGATAGCCCCGCTCCCTGCGCATCTGATCGAAGTCGGCGCGCACATGGGGATCCTCAACCGCGGCGTTGTGGATGTGCACCGTGGTGTGCAGGGCATCCCGTTTCGGATTGCCGGGTGCGTCGAGCTTCCGGCAGGCATCCTGCCAGGCCAGAGACGTGTTCGCCTTGTCAACGACAAAAAGGGACATCACCGTACTCCTGACGTCAGGGGTGTACCAGCTGGGAACGGTGCGAGGAAGAACAACCAGTACAGGCGATACAGATCAGGCAGGCCACAGGCTCTGGACCCCGACGCGTGGGGCCTGGCGCTCCACGGTGAACTCCAGCAACTCGGCGGCCCCGGAGACGTGCACGGTCACGGAGGCAGTTCCGGTGAACACGTCGGCTACCTCGGCTACTGCGGCGACCGGGGTCTCGCCCAAGAGAAGCTGAACCCCCGCACTGTCGGAGAGCTGCAGCGCGGGCGGCAGGGACTCGAACCTCGCCCCAGTGTTGCCCAGGATCACCAGGTCGCCGGCATCGACCCGCACGATCGTGCCGTGCGTGCCGGCGGTGATCAGATGAACGTGGGCCTTCCCGGGCACGGAGCCGCCTGCGAGCTCCGCCTTGACGGCGGAGGGCTTGATCCGCAGCCACGCCGTCTTCTGGGCTCGCGACAGCATCCGTAGCCGGTACAGGTGGTTTACCGTCCCGGCATAGGAGGTGCCCAGAATGCGGGCGATCCGATAGGCGTGTCCAGGGGCGAGCGGACGACGCACTCCGATCTGGGCCAGCGCGGTCTGGACAGCGGGCAGGGGCATCAAGAACCAGGCCGCGAATGCCTCCGCCACCTTCTCCTCGTCTGGCCAGGCCCCGTCCCCCCACGTGCGAGAGCGATCCAGCTCCTCATCCAGCGCTGTGCCGTGCCCAGCCCGGTGGTGACCCAACTCATGTGCAGCGGTGTGTCGTTGGGCAACCATGTCCAAGCTTGCGTTCAGCAGAACTGCGGGCCCGTTGTCCCGAGGCGCGAAGTACACCCCGAACAACCGAGGCATGGGCCGAGCGATCCCGGTCACGTCGGCACGCAGCAGCGCGCCGTACACATCCACGTATACATTGCGGTCGACATCTAGATCACGGTGTGCCTTCACGGCCTCCATGGCAGCGACCTGGTGGGCCACGTCCCAGTTCACTCCTCACCCCCCTGCTCCTGCTCGCTGGCCCGCTTGAACTTCAGGAACTCGGCGAAGCTCAGCACCTCGTCCCAGTCGCCGTCGGTCAAACCGACCAGAGCGCGCGGCAGTCCGGCCAGCGCGTGCTCCCCGAGGTCCGCCTCTTCCTCCTTGGCGAGGAAGTAGGACACCGGGCGCATGTACAAGCGGGCGAGCTTCTTCAGCTCCAGGCTGTCCACCCGGCGGGCGCCGCGCTCGATGTCGCTGACGGCCGAGCGGGGGATGCCGGTCATGTCGGAGACGTGCTGCTGCGACATGCCCAGGTAGTCACGGGTATTGCGCAGGCGCTCCCCGAGCAGTTCGAGCTCGGGGTCGCGGCCGCGGAGTGCGGCAGGTTCAGGGGTCATGACTTCCGCCTCTCGTTAATCACGTTCAGGATGGTGCTGGCGAAGGTGCGCACCGACCGGGTGGAGCGAGCCGCCTCCTCGTCCGCGGGGACACTGATGCCGTAGCGCTCCTCGATGCGCGTCAGGATCTCGACGACAAGGATGGAGTCGACGGGCAGTTCCTCACCGGCCTCCTCCAGTTCCATCCACAGTTCATCGGGATCTCGGTTCTGCAGTTCGGCCAAGAACTCCACGACCACGATGACGATGTCCTCCAGTGAAGGCTCGATGGTGTTCAGCTGACTCTCCCGTCCGTCTGATTTTCCAGCACCTCTGCTCTACTATACGACAGAGGTCGGGATTCCCGACTGGTGTGCTGAGTTTTCCGACAGGAGGAAGCTGTGGACATCAACCGCTACCAGCTAGCTGCGATCAAGACCCTCCAAGAACCTGCGCCCGGGACTGACCCTGCCGTGGTGCCCCTGCTCGGCCTCGTCGGCGAGGTCGGCTCCCTCGCCACCGCCTACAAGAAGCGTCTACGCGACGGGCCCGGCCTCGTCTCGGGCAAGCAACTCGTACGCGAAGAACTGGGTGACGTCCTGTGGTACGTCGCCGCTCTCGCACATCGCTTCGGCCTCGACCTCGAAGATGTTGCCGCCGCCAACCTGGTCAAGATCAGCGACCGGTGGCGCACCACTCCGACTGCCGACCGCATCATCTTCGACGCCGATTTCCCTGAGTCCGAGCGGCTCCCGCGACAGGCCACCCTCACCTTCACCCTCCAGCAGCGAGAAGGCGATGGGCGTACCGTCTCTGTCCTGACCCACGACGGCACCCCCTGCGGAGACCCGCTGACCGACGCGTCCCACATCGACGACGACTACCGCTTCCACGACATCTTCCATCTCGCCCATGCCGCCGTTTTGGGCTGGTCGCCCGTCTCCCGCTTCCTGTTGGGCCGCAAGCGCAAGAGCGACCCCAAGACCGACGAGGCCGAGGACGGCGGACGCGCCATCGCCATCGAGGAGGGCATCTCGGCCCTCGTCTTCTCCTACGCGGCCCGTCACAGCTACTTCGAGAACGTCCGCCACATCGACCATGAGTTCATCAAGACCATCACCTCCATGACCGCCCATCTCGAAGTCAGCATCTTGCGCTCTGCCGACTGGGAGCAGGCGATCATGACGGGATACGACGCATGGCGGAAGCTTCGTACTCAGGGTGGCGGGACCATCCACCTAGATCTCGACGAGCAGACCCTGACGGTCGAGCCATAGGTCAGGGCACTCTCGGGTCTGGGGTGGATACGTCCGCGGTGGTCTACCCCGACCCAACGAGAAATGATCACTCGCCTTGCGGGGAATGATCTCCAAGGGGCTACGTCGTGCCTGATCAGGCCGACTCGTGAACGCCCCCCGTGTCCCGCTCCCGCCTCTTGCGCTGCAGCCACCTGCACAGGCTGACGTCCGGCGGGCAGTCGGCCGCCCAACGGACCTCGTCCGCGGCCCGGCCCGCCTGCACTTTCGCGTGCTCGGTCGCCGAGCGGGCGAACAGGAGGCTCTTCGCCGCGGTCGCGAGGACGGCGCTCGCGAACCGCGAGTCGCGCATGTCGGCGGCCGCGACGGTGGGCGCGGCGGGGAAGACGATCTCGGGACCGACCTCGTTCTGCTCCCGCCCGACGTGCCCGAAGCCGTCCAGCACTCTGTGGGAGGGGCCGACCACGGGCGACGGTAGCCAAGTGCCTGCGCGGCGGAAAATGTCAGCTCGCGTCGTGGGCCTTTGCCTGGAGGAACTCGGCCGCGAGCTTGGTGGGATCCGCCCCGATCGTGGAGCACTGGTCGCCGGTGCATGAGATAGATCCCGGCGGGGGGTTCACGGTGCGGCAGTCCAAGCACATCCATCCTGGTCTGGGTCGGGCGAGAACGGCCTGCGCGATCGCGGCGAGCTCCGGTGGGCGGGCCTTGATGAGGTGTTTAAGCGCTGCTTCCTGGACATGGCCATCGGGGTCGTCGAGAAGCTGTCGAAACTGGGCGCCGACAGTGCTCCCAACGATGGGCTCGATCATCAAAGCTGCCACGGTCCGCAGGATCGGGTCCTCGCTGCCCACCCAGCAATCGGGTTCCGGGCCTGGTTTGAGCGATGCCAGCGTCACGGCTGCAATGCGTTGATGTCGCGTGCTTGGGCGAAGCCTGGGCAGGAGTTTGCGTAGTTGCGGGGCTGCCTGCTCGGCGACGGGCGTGTTGTACAAGGACCTCGCGGCGAATGCTGCCTGCCCGAGGCCCAAGGTGAACAGCCGCATCAGCGATCCCACGGCCTTGTCGCGATCGCGCACCGCAGTCCAGTCGGGGCGCGATCGCTGGGCTGCGGCGTCAAAGAGCGCGAAGTAGGGGGCGTTGTCGTCCCAGTGTTGCAGGCGAAACCACGCGACCTTGGCTTGGGCCGCGAGGACCGAACGGTCAAATCCGTACAGGGAGGTGGTCAGCGCGATGAGTTCTCGAAGCACGTCGTCCGGTTGCTTGTACAGGTGCGTCACGCCGCCATCGTTCATCTCCATCGTCTCGACGAAGTCGGCCAGCTCATCGAGAAGTACTGCCTGCACGGACGTGAGGTCTGTCGTTGCGTGTTCGGATACCAGCTCAAGGAAATGTGCACATGCGGTACCGTCGCGCCCCGTGACCCATGAGGGCAGCCTAAAGTCCTTGAACCTCTGAGCGTTGGCATGCCGGATGGCTTGAACATCCTCATCAAAACCCCGCTCGGTGAGAAGCCGCGTGAGGGATTCCTGCAGCCCGTAGGGAGCGTCGATGGCAAGAGCGACGACGAGAGAAGAAGCCTCCGGGTCATGCGCTAGCAGGGCCTCAGCAGCTTTCTGCTGTGTAGCGCCCAGTGTCCTGTCCATCATCCATGCGTCGAAAGCGACCACCGCGCTTTTGCTCGCTGACGGGCGGCGCGGCAGGGACCGCAGGCCGAGCAGATCCTTGAGTATCTGCGGGTCTTCTGGGGTGGAGGGGCAAGATTGGAGCGCCAGCGACGCACGCGCCACCAGGGCATAGTCCGTGCCGTGGTGCGCCGCGGCAGCCTCCGCGGAGACATGCAGGTCAACGGGGATCGAAAGCCGAAGCAGGTCAGTCCAGCTCAGCCACGCATCCTGACTTCCCTCAGCAACATGAGCAATCAAGATCTCGCAGACTTGCCGGACGGTGGCGTCGTCGAGGTCTGCCCCTTCCCGGCCGGCCTGGGCAAGCGCCTTCGCCAGCGCGATATTCCCGGGGCTGCTTTTGATGGCAGCGGAGGCAGCGCTCGCTACGCTCGGGCCAAGGGCACACGCTAGCACCAGTGGTTCGAATTGCTGGGCCGCGATCCGTGCAGCGACCCACGCCGGGGCTTCCTGCGGACGCGAGACGATCCGCATGGCGTCTCCGATCTCCGCAAAGAGAGTGACGCGCGGGGCAATGGTTCCGTCGGCGCCTGACATGACGAAGATTCCGGTCTCGTCGAAGAGCCGTACCGCGTCCTGAGCCGCAGCAGTCGCCTGCGCCGACGCTAGTGCCCAGGGCTCGCGGAGGTCGGCTGCGATAGCAGCGGTGACTGATTCTGCATCTGCCAGTCCCTGGCTATTCAGGATTTCCGCAGCCTCAGTGGTGAATGCCTGCATAGTCGCCATGTTCAGCGCAGTTCCTGTCAAGGGTCCCAGAGTGCGTCCGGCGCGGCGCTGTACCTCGTGATCGGCGATGACGTGTTTCACGACGGCTTCGAGGATTCTCGCGCGCTGGGTCGGGAGCGACTGGGTTGATCTCCGTACGGCGAGAAGTGCCAGCAGCACGGGGAGGAGTGGCGTTTCGCGGAGTTGCTCGTCTTGCTCCAATGTTGACCGCACCCATTCTGCGCGCTGGTTTACCCAGTCCGGGCGGTCGGTTGGATCCACACGCGCCTGGCCTGCGGCCGCCTCCAAGACAGCGGTCACTGTGCTCTCAATCCCGGAGGGGGATTTCAATCGCAAGCTCGGCCAGCCGAGGGTGGAAGCCTGTCCATAGGCGACATCGCGGGTGGACAGCAGGATGCAGACTCCTGCTGGCAAGTCAGCGACCAGGTCGGCTATCTCGCTGACCACCTTCGAACGCTGGTCGTAGGTCTCATCCAGCGAATCGAGGAGCAGAGCGATGCCGCCGTCTCGATCCAGGCGCTCGTTGATCTCGCGGATAAGCTCAGGCTGGTCTACTGATCTGCATTCACGCACCGCAACAGCGATGAGACGGTCTCGGAAACCGTCTTCCGCCCCAGCTCTGTTGACCTCGGGAAGCGACACCCTCACGGGCAGAGGAAGCGACGGGTCCGAAGCTAGTTGCGCCGCCAGCTGCCTCAGCGCAGTGGTCTTGCCACCGCCGGGCAAGCCCGTCAGGACAATGCGACCGCGCCGAAGAAAGGCCCAGATCAGCTCACTTGCATTGCGAGGATCTCCAGCGTCGGTGCTCACTTTGATATTGGCATCGGCTTCAGCGAGCGGGAGTTCGGGAAGCTCGGCGCCCAGGGAACGCAGGTCGAGCTGCGTTCCTTGGCGCTCAAGGCGCGAGATATACCGTTGCATTGCCCGTCGCCGGATTTCAAGCACGGCCGCCGGAGCACTGCCGGTACTGCGGATCTCGATTCTCTCGCCGCGCAGCGCATCCAGCCAGCCAGCGATCTTGAACCCGCCCCGGAGCCGCGCGGTCCGGCCTGATGCCGTGAGCAGGGCTTTCCACGCGTCGCTCGCCGTTTCGTGGGTTCCGTCAGCAACCACAAAACGCAGGTGGTTCACAGCCAGCTGGGCACCTAGGTCACCCGGTTCTTCCACCTGTAGTTCCCAGATCACGGCGCATTTAAGGACTAGATCCTGTTTCTGCTTGTCCAAAGCGCCTAGTAGTTTACGGACACCCTTCAGCTCCCCATCCTCGGGACCTGTGGGCGCACCGGCATGATCCGTCCGCTCGCGGTCCAGGACCCGCTGGAGGTGTTTCATGGAACCGTTCAGCTCTCCGGCGACGATCACCAGGCGGTCCTTCTCGGGATTGAGGCCAGCTTCTGCGGCCTTTACCCACTGTTCTGCGGCCTTCTTCAGGGGTCTCCCACCGCTCAGGCTTCTCTTGGCCTGTACGAGCGCTCGCCACCCGGAGTCGAAATCGATCCGGATGTCGTCGACCGGGTCGTCGGTCTCCAGCGACACAGATGCCACTCGGGCATAATCGGATGGAACCCCGATATTCGGCAGGGGTACTCCTGCCAGACCATATGCTACGGCGTAGGCAGCAACACCGCGCCGGTACTCGGTGCCCGCATCACCGGAGGCGCCGGCAACACTTCCTCGCCTCGCCTCTGAGCTGTCGACCATGTACACAGCGTAAAGGCTGCCGACGATGGCCCGCAGGTTCACGGAGAGGCTACAGAACTTTCGCGGTCCGCTCGTCTCGGCCTGAGGTCGTTCCTCTGGCTCACGCTTTGGCAAGGACGCCACGTGCAGCTTTCGGCGGTCGGCTGCCCCAGCGAGCGCCCGTGGTTCAGGAGCTGCCCCCACGACCACGGCAACCGTCTGCAGCGGCGGAGACGGAACTGAGGCTGAAGTCGTAGGCCACGGCTTAGTGTCCTAGGCCGCTTCTTCCGGATCTTGGTCTGGGCGGACTTCGCACGTCGCTGTCCGCGCATATATTGGCGGCGTGGACGAAGCCGAGGTGAGTGGCCAGGCATGGAGGGACGAGGTCAGAGCACGTCCGACAGCTGAGCAGGATCGGGACGCCTTGGCCCGGCTCGTCGAAACGGACGCTGACTCCTCCGAGGTTGAGCTGTACGAGCGCGCGGCAGATCCACAGGTGCTTTCGATTGATCGTGCCCGAAGGTCGCAGGCCGGGCAATACAGCAGGCGTGTGCGACGGCTTCGAGAACATCAGCGGCACCAGGGCAGCTGAACAGTAGCCTTCGGATCATCTGATCGTTGGTTCACCCGCAGGCGGGCCATGACCTCGGGGAACGCGGGCGCGTCACCCGCCTGGCCAGGCGTAAGGACGAACGCCAGGGGTCGACATCGGCCGTCAGCCGCGAGATGGATCTTCGTCGTCAGCCTGCCACGGGATCGTCCGAGAGCATGATCGTCCGGCTCGCCGGCCGGGGCCCCTCTTGACGGGCCCGGCGGCGTGCTGAGTGCCCGGACGATGGTGGAGTCGACCGAGACCATCCAGTCGGGGTCGTCCTCGGCGTCTGCTTGAGCCATCAGAGAGGCGAAGACCTGTCCCAGGTGTTGTCGGCGGCCCAGTTCCGCAGCCGATTGTGGGCGCCCTTCCACGAGCCGAAGCGCTCAGGCAAGTCCGTCCACGGGGTCCCGGTGCGGTACTTGAACGCGATCGCGTCGATCACCTGCCGGTGATCACGCCACTGTCCACCCCGACGAGGCGTCCGGTCCGGCCCGCGCCAGGCACCGAATCTCCCCAAGTTCTTCGAGCGCGCGCCCGTGCCCGCAGGCGGGCGGCACGCCGTCGTGCACGCGCGGCCTGGAAAACATGAGGATGCGGAGGCTTTCCCCAGCAGGGGCCGGGCTTTTGCTGCTGCTCCCCGTAGTGATCCTGGGAAACGATCACCTCGAAGCTGGGAAAAGATCACTCGTAGCGTCCGCTCTGCCTGGTCAACACCACTCGTGAACACCCCACAACAAGGACTGTTCCTGAGTCAGCTCAGGAACAGTTCACAAGATCCCGTCCGATCTGGTTGATCGGGCGGGATCTTGGCGTTTGCCAACGCCGATGAGGGAATCACGGCAGATCATGCTCCGGTGTGAGCCCCGGCCACACCTCTTCGCGTACGAGGTCCGGCAGGACGGCCAGTGCCAGCTGCTCGCGGTCCACGTTCGGGCCGGCGGCCTTCTCGGCGACGCCGGGCAGCCAGGAGGCCAGCCGGTCCAGCGCGGGTGCCAAGCCTTTCCGGTCGTCGCTGAGCAGTGCTGTCATGAGCGACGC
The DNA here is from genome assembly GCF_033109485.1 of Streptomyces cyaneofuscatus. Taxonomy (NCBI): domain Bacteria; kingdom Bacillati; phylum Actinomycetota; class Actinomycetes; order Kitasatosporales; family Streptomycetaceae; genus Streptomyces; species Streptomyces cyaneofuscatus. The sequence goes on from NZ_CP137002.1 coordinate 4,878,318, forward strand.
GGCGTCGGCGCGGGAGCTGTGAGCCGGGGTCGGGAGCGCGGCCGGCCACGCGCGCACGTGCCGGTCGTGCGTGCCGCAGAGCGCCGCGAGCGCGGCGAGGGCGAACCGGACGGCGTCGCTCTCGTCGTCCCAGCGTGACAGCAGCGTCGGCAGCCCCCTGCCGATGGCCTGCCGTGTCAGGTGGTCGGCAGCGGACTCGTCCTGGACGTCCCCGAGCGCGGTGATGCGGTCGGCCAGGGCGACGGCTGCCGCCGGTCCCGAGGCGCCGAGCCGCACCAGGTCGCAGAGCAGGATCAGGCGACTGCCGGGAGCGAGGCCGCCGTCGCGGACCAGCTCCAGGAGGAAGGGGATGGCCTCCACCGTGGTGTCGGTGCAGGTGCCTTGGTGGGCCACGGCATCCGCGAGGTCGCCGAGGGACTCGTCAGCCGTCCCGTAGGGCTCACCGAACGCGAACTCCTCGTCGAGCAGCCACCCCACGGCATCCGGGGCATCCTCGGCGCTGCCGTACAGACGCTCCGCGACCGCCACCGCGGCCTGAACCACCGCTGCGGGCTCACCGGCTCCGCCGGCGTTCCACGGCGGACCGGCCGGCGGCCGCGCGGGATCTTCGGGCAGCGGGCTGGGAAGGGCCACCTGGGCGCCGGGCTGCTCATGGACCAGGCCGTCCCTGGTGAAGATGGATTCGAGAGTCGCGGCATGCCCCTCGCCGCACCCTTGCTGGAAACCACCGTGGTCACGGGCCACTTGGGCCACCCGTATCCGTTCACCGCGGAGGAACGGCTCAAGAGCCCCGCGCTCGTACCCGCTGTGGACGGCCAGCGAGAAGACCTGCCACCACCCCTCCAGCTCCGGATCCATCGAGGGTCTGCCGTACCAGAAGCTCGACGGGACGAACCGGAAGTGACCGTGGACGCGCACCGCCGTCAGACGGTGCCCCATCCCGGACAACTCGGCCGCGGCGGCGAGGGCGGTGTCCTCGCTCGGCAGGCTCAGCGTGTACTGGACTCCCCAGGCGGGAGGTCCTGCGGCCATCAGCTGCACTGCCAGGTGAACATCGCGCGCTCGAAGCGCCGCTCGGCCAGGTCCTCCGGGCGGATCAGCCAGTACAGGACTCCGGCGTCGCCCCACATCATGTCCGCGGCGTCCTCGCTGCCGAACTGGGCCAGCAGCACCCAGTTGCCCGCCTCCTCGGCCAGCCGGGGGCCCTCCCAGGACACCTCGCCGTCCAGGACCGCCTCCGCGATCTCGATCTCCACCGGGTTCTGTACGGAGTGGGCGTGGCCGCCGATCTGGTGCCCCGCCTCGTCGTCGAGCTCCCACAGCGCGTCGAGGAACTCCTGCGAGCAGACGGGGTGGCCGTACCGGTTCCCCAGCGGGGCGTGAGGGGCGAAGGCGGCCCGTACGGACGGATGCCAGGGCTCGGTTGCCGTCGCCTCCACCCGGGCGGTCAGCGGCACCATCGGGTACGGCTTGAGGCCCGCAGGAGCCTCTCGCTCCGCCGCCTCCTGGGTGGGCGCCACGTAGAGCACGCGGGCGCCCGCCCAGCTCTCCCGGTCCTCGGCCAGGACGAGAGCCTCGCCGTCGTCCAGCTGCCCGTCGAAGTAGAAGAACAGCAGCGTTCCCGACTCGGGCAGACTGATGTCCAGCGCGGCGGTCGGCAGTCGGGCGCAGTCGACCGAGGCGATGAAGGAGAGCGGACCGTGCCCCTCCCACACCGGCCACGGAGAGACGGCCGGCAGAGCGGGCAGGCCGCCGAGCCGGACCGCCGGGACGTCGGCGCCGGTCGCCACCTCAAGACGCGCACCGGGACGGAGCAGGCCGAGCCACTTCTCGGCGTCGGCGGGCGGCAGATGGCGCAGAGCGAGGGAGCGAAAGGCGTCCCGGGAACCGTGGGTCATACGCCCGATCATCCACCGCACCACTGACAGAGCCCCGGGCAGCCCTTCTGCGGCAGGCGCAGCGACTCTGGCCTGGGTGCCCGCCGGTGCACGCCGGTGCCCGCCGGTCCCGGCCGTTTTGTTTCCGCCGTGTTTCTCTACAGTTCTCGGCCAGTTCTGTAGATAAGAGCCCCATCTCCGGTCCTTGTCGCGGCAGTTCCGTTTACGCGAGAGTTCGATGCGCGGCGACAGGAACATGTCATCGCCGCCGGGCAGTGTCCATGGAACACATCGCGCGTCCCCAAGCGTGGTGTGGCCACCCCCCCATTGTCTGGACGCTTCGCCCGTGTAGCGGAAGGAATCGCGTGAAGCACGGAAAGAAGAAGAACGCGCGCAGATACATCGTGGCGGCCTCCATCGGCGCCCTCCTGTCGGCCGGAGTCGCCACAGGGGCTTACGCCGGTGCGGCGGATTCCGCGCCGCTGAAGTATCAGCCGGAGATGGTCCAGGCTCTCGCCACCACCCTGGGCGTGAGTGAGCAGGAGGCCGTCGAGCGGCTCGACAAGGAAGCACAGCAGCAGGGCCGGTTCGCGAAGTTGCGGGCCGAGAAGGTCTCCACCCTCGGGGCCTTCTTCGCCAAGGACGGGACGCTCGTCGTCAACGCCGCCGATGCCGAGGCGGCGAAGGAGGTCAAGGCGGCGGGGCTCGCAGCACGGGTCCCGGAGCGTGGCGAGGGAGAGCTGAACCGCATCAAGGCGCAGCTCGACGCCAAGGCCCTCAAGAGCGCCCCGGCCGGGGTGTCGGCGTGGTCCGTGGACCTCGCCTCCGACACCGTGACCGTCGAGGTCAACGGAGAGACCGACGCCGCCACCCGTACCTTCCTCAAGGCCGCGAAGAGCAACGGCGAGGCCGTACGGGTCGTCCAGGGCCAGGAGAAGCTGGAGACGCAGGCCGTCGTGCCGCCGGGCAGCCGGATGACGTTCAACGGCTACCTCTGCTCCGTCGGGTACGGGGCGAAGGACCGCAACGGCAAGCAGGTGCTGGTCACCGCCGGGCACTGCATCGAGGACCTGCCCGCACTGGCCTACAACGGGACCCGGTTCGCCAAGGGCACCCACACCCGCTTCGCGCTCGGCACGCGCAGCGTGGACATGGGCATCGCCACCGTGGACGCCGGCCACTCCATCGGCCTGGACATCACCACCTACGGCAAGGCGGGCACCGTAGCCGTCCGGGGCAGCCAGCGGGCCCCGCAGGGTTCGGCGCTCTGCAAGGCCGGCCAGACCACCGGCTGGACCTGCGGCAAGGTCGGCTCGTACAACGTCAGCGTCACCTACACCGACCAGAACGGCGGCCCCGACACCGTCGTGACCGGTCTCGCCAGCTCCTCCGTCTGCACCCAGGGCGGGGACAGCGGAGGTGCCTACGTCTCCGGCAACCAGGCCCAGGGGATGACCTCCGGCGGGCCGATCAGCCAGCGGTGCAACGGCCAGGTGAACTCGCCCGGTTCGTCGTACTTCCAGCCGCTCGACGACGCCCTGAAGTACTACGGGCTGACGCTCAACACCAAGTAGCCCCGACCGGGTGAAGGTGCCGTAAACGCGGGAGACCGTCCACTGACCCTGGGCGGTCTCCCGTTTCCACGATTCGGTTCCCCCTATTCTCCGGTGTCGAAATCCCAGGCCACTCCGTGCACTCCGGGTTTGCAGCGGGAGGCGAGCACATGGGTGCTGTGGGAATCGTTCATCGAAATGCGCCGCTGCGCACGGGGCGGCGAGCCCACCTGGTCCCGGAAGTACCGCCGGCAGCCCGAGGGGAGCGCGTCCGGATGGAAGAAGACCTGCTGAAGATATTCGTGCAGATTCGCCCGCGACCAGCGTTCGTAGTGGGTGGCCGGTTCCCGGGACGGGCTCACATCGACCGCGTAACTCACCACGGTCGTATCCAGTTTGGCGAGTTCCCGGCCGAAGTGGATTTCCAGCACCAGGGATTTGAGCCCCTTGAGGTACGTCGCCTCGCCGAGCCGGCCGCTGGTGACGCGGATGTCGAGCGGCTCGGCCTGTTCGTCGTCGAAGCTCAGCACGAACAGCGCGCGGTCCGCTCCGGCGCGATTGGCCCGCAGCACATTGGTCGTGGTGAGGTTGCTCAGCGTTCCGCTCGCGCCCAGCGTCACCACGTCGTGGATCAGCAGCGAGCCGGTCTCCTGGTTGAAGTGGCGGAACCGCTCGCCGAGCGCCTTCTCCACCACCGAGTCCTCGCCCAGCACCTGGAGGGCCGCCCCTTCGCCCCGGGCCGGTGCGACCCGGCCGCGCGGGCGGCGCGGGCCGAGCAGCGAGCGCAGCGCCCCGCCCGGCAGGTCCAGGATCTCCTCCAGCACCTCCACGGCCCGCAGCGACCGGGCCCGCTCCGGCTGGCTGCGGCCGCGCTGCCAACTGCTCAGCGTGGCCTGGCTGACGCCGATGCCGCGCGCCCTGAGCCGTTCGCTCACCCGCTCCAGGGAGAGGCCGCGGCGGCCCAGCGCCTCCCGCAGGGCGGCGGGGAAGGCGTCGGAGGCCGGGGGAGGGGTTTCGGCGGCCGACGACTCGTCGTGAGGCGGTGTTCCGGCCGCCCCGGCCTTCAGCGCCTTCCGCAAGTCACGCGCGTTCGTGGCACCCGAGGCGCTCCGCGCGCCCTCCGCGTCCGGCAGACCGACGCCGGCTTCCATTCTGCTCGACATGTCCCTCCCCCATCCCGGCACTCCCGCCGCGGGGCACCCGTAAGGTCCCCGCATACTGGTTGACCACCGGAAAGGGACCGGATAACAAAACCCCCAGGAGTGACCTGCCCCACACTCCGGGGATGCGCTGCCCGGCGTCCTCCGCACGGCCCGAGGAAGTGAGCACGTGGTGAACAGCGTGAACGGCGTGGACGTCACCGCACTGGTCGTCGCGGCCAGGGACGGGGACCAGGCGGCCGGGGAGCGGCTCGCCGCCCTCTACCTGCCGCTCGTCTACAACGTCGTGGGCCGCGCCCTCAACGGCCACCCGGACGTGGACGACGTGGTGCAGGAGACCATGCTCCGCGCGCTCTCCGGCCTCTCCTCGCTGCGCGATCCCACCCGGTTCCGGTCCTGGCTGGTGGCCATCGCCATGAACCAGGTCCGCACCCGCTGGTCCGTCCTCGGGCACCGCCCCGCCGCGCTGGAGGAGACCGACGAGCCGGCCGACCCGGCCGCCGACTTCGTCGACCTCACCATCCTGCGCCTGGAGCTCTCCGGCCAGCGGCGCGAGACCGCCGAGGCGACCCGCTGGCTCGACGAGGCGGAGCGCGATGTGCTCTCGCTGTGGTGGCTGGAGACGACGGGGGAGCTCACCCGGGCCGAGCTGGCGGACGCCCTCGGGCTCCCGCCCCAGCACGCCGCCGTACGCGTCCAGCGGGTCAAGAACCAGCTCGACATCGGGCGCGCGGTCGTCCGGGCCCTGGCCGCCGAACCCCGCTGCCCTTACCTGGACGCGCTGGTGGAGGACTGGGACGAGGTGCCCACGCCCCTGTGGCGCAAGCGCATAGCCCGCCACATACGCGGCTGCGCCTCCTGCGCGGCGACCAGCTCGGGGCTCGTACCGCCGGAGGGGCTGCTCTCCGGGCTCGCTCTGGTGGTGCCGTTGTACGAAGGCGGCCAGCACGCCGCCGCTGTCGCCCCGGCCGTGGCTCCGGCCGCGTTCTCGGCCGGGAAAGCGGCGGGGCTCGCCGCCGCCGCGGCCGCCGTGACCTCGATCGCCGTACTCCTGTGGCCCTCGGCGCCCGCCCCGCCCGCGCCCCGCGCCGAGGGGGGTACGACGCAGTCCCCGGCGCCCGCGCCGCCCGCGGTCACCGTGCCGGCCACCCCGTCCGCGTCCCCGACGCCCACCTCCACGCCGTCGCCCACGCCGAGCCCGTCCGCCCGCAGCGCCTCGCCGTCCGCCACGGTGGCCCCGCCGCCGTCACCGCGCCCGGCGCCCCGGGCGCAGCCCCGTCCCGAGACGCGCCTCGTCGCCGAGGTCAACACCCTGCGCGCCCACAACGACTGCCCGCAGCTGACCACCGACCCCCGGCTCACCGAGGTCGCCCAGCGCCACTCGGCGGACATGGCGGCGCACGGCTATTTCGGCCACACCGACTCCACGGGCCGGGGCATGGGCGACCGGGTGACCGGCTCGGGCTACCTGTGGACCGCCGTGGGCGAGACCATCGCCACGGGGAACGCCGACCCGGCCGAGGTCGTCGAGGAGTGGCGCCGCAGCTCCGGCCGCGACGACGACATCCTCAACTGCAACTTCACGCATGTGGGCGTGGGCATCGCGGACTCGCCGCGGGGGCCCTACTGGACGCAGGTGCTGGCCACACCTCAATGAGGTGTTACGGCTGTCGCAGCGGCTTGGCCATGCAGATGCTGCTCTCGTACTCCCGGTAGTGGCCGAACTTCTGCTCGCAGACCGTGTAGCCGCACGAGGTGTACAGCGCGACGGCCTCCGGCTGCTGGTCGCCGGTCTCCAGGACCATCCGGATCCGGCCCGCGGCCCGGGCGTCCTCCTCCAGAGCGGCGAGCATCCGGCGGGCGAGGCCCCGGCCACGGCCCTCGGGGATCACGAACATCCGCTTGATCTCGGCGTCGCCGTCCCCGTACCCCTCGTCGCTACGGTCCTGCGTCCGCCAGCCACCGGTCGCCACCGGGCGCTCCAGCTCGTCGTAGGCGAGCAGATACAGACCGTGCGGCGGTACGAACATGGCGGGGTCGAGGTGTGTGACATCGCCCTCGTCGCCGTAGCGCTCGGCGTATTCGAGCTGGACCTGGTCGTTGAGTTTGACGGCGTCGGGGTGGTCGAAGCGGGACGGGCGGATGTTCATGCTGATTATCGTAAATCTATGAGTGGGGGTGGGGTAGGTACTGTTTTCCGATGCTGACTATTACAAGCGTGAATGTTAACGGTCTCCGCGCCGCCGCGAAGAAGGGCTTCGTGGAATGGCTGGCGGGCACCGACGCCGATGTGGTCTGCCTCCAGGAGGTCCGTGCCGAGCCCGGCCAGCTGGCCGAGGCGGTCCGTACCCCCGAGGGCTGGCACACCGTGCACGCCCCCGCCGCCGCCAAGGGGCGCGCCGGGGTGTCGCTCTACTCCCGGCAGGCGCCGGAGCGGGTCCAGATCGGCTTCGGCGGGTTGGACGTGCCCGGGGCGGAGGAGTTCGACGCGAGCGGCCGGTACGTCGAGATCGACCTGCCCGGCGTGACCGTCGCGAGCCTGTACCTGCCCTCCGGTGAGGTCGGCACGGAGCGGCAGGAGGAGAAGGAGCGCTTCATGGCGGCCTTCCTGCCCTACCTCCAGGGGCTGAAGACGCGGGCGGCGGCGGACGGGCGCGAGGTCGTGGTCTGCGGCGACTGGAACATCGCCCACCAGGAGGCCGACCTGAAGAACTGGAAGGCCAACCAGAAGAGTTCCGGCTTCCTCCCCGGGGAGCGGGCCTGGCTGACGCGGGTGCTCGACGAGGCCGCGTACGTGGATGTGGTGCGGCAGCTGCACCCGGATGTGGCGGGGCCGTACAGCTGGTGGTCCTACCGGGGGCGCGCTTTCGACAACGACGCGGGCTGGCGTATCGACTACCAGATCGCCACGCCGGGTCTTGCCGCGCGTGCGGTGAAGGCGTGGGTCGAGCGGGCCGCCACGCACGGCGAGCGGTGGAGCGACCACGCGCCGGTGACGGTCGTCTACGAGCGGTAGCGCGGTAGCGCAGGGGCTGCTATGCCTTCGGAGGTTGTGTCGGGAGCCGTTACGCCTTCGGAGGCCGTGTCAGGGGCCGTTACTCTTTCGGAGGCTGTGTGCCGTCCTCGCGGCGCAGCCTCCGGTCCAGCGCCATCGACAGCTCCGCGTCCACCACCGCGCGCGCCAGTGGCCGGAGTTGGGCCGGTTCGGTCTCGGCGGCGTGGGCATGCAGTACGCGTACGAAGATTTCGGCGAGAGCGTCCGCGTGCTCACGGACGCGGCGGCCCGAGGAGAGCACCGTGGCGAGCGGCACCCCTTCCCGTACGAGCTCCGCCGAGACCTCCAGCAGGCGGCGGCTGATGTGGACGATCTCGTCGCCGTCGGTGGCGAGATAGCCCAGGTCCAGGGCGGTGGCCAGGTTCTCCGGGGTGACCTCGCCCTCGAAGTAGTCGGCGAGCTGTTCCGGGGTGAGGCGGACCGGGGTCTCCTCGGTCGGCTCGCCGAGCCCCAGCACCTCGGCGACATCGCGCCCGCTCTCGAAGGTGGCGGCCAGATCCGCGATGCCGTTGAGGGTGTGGCCGCGCTCCAGCAGGCCCGTGATGGTGCGCAGGCGGGCCAGGTGGTGGTCGTCGTACCAGGCGATCCGGCCCTCGCGGCGGGGTGGCGGGATCAGGCCGCGCTCCCGGTAGAAGCGCAGGGTCCGCACGGTGATGCCGGCCTCCTTGGCCAGCTCCTCCATGCGGTATTCGCGGTGCTCGCGTCCTTCAGCCACAGGGGCACCCTATGTTGTACCGCCAGTAACTTTCCTCGGTCCGCCCCCTACCCATCGGTACGAGCCTGCTCTACTCTCCGAACCATGCCAGTGATTGCTGGCGGAGTCGCGTGACGTACCGCGGGGAGGCGGCAGCATGGCCCAGCAGGAACACGTACGTGTGGCGGTGATCGGTACCGGATTCGGGGGCCTCGGGGCCGCCGTCCGGCTGCGCCGCGAAGGCATCACCGATTTCGTCGTCCTGGAGCGGGCCGGATCGGTGGGCGGCACCTGGCGGGACAACAGTTACCCGGGCTGCGCCTGCGACGTACCGTCCCACCTCTACTCCTTCTCCTTCGCGCCCAACCCCGACTGGCCGCGCACCTTCTCCGGCCAGGAGCACATCCGGGCCTACCTGGAGCGCGTCGCCGACACCTTCGGGCTGCGCCCGCACATCCGGCTGAACCACGAGGTGAAGCTGATGAGCTGGGACAAGGAGAACCTGTACTGGGTGATCGAGTCCGCCAACGGCACGACCCTCCGCGCGGATGTCGTCATCTCCGCCACCGGGCCGCTCTCCGACCCCAAGATGCCCGACATACCCGGGCTGGACTCCTTCCCCGGCAAGGTCTTCCACTCCGCGCGCTGGGACCACGACTACGACCTGGCGGGCAAGCGGGTCGCGATGGTCGGAACGGGCGCCTCCGCCATCCAGATCGTGCCGGCGATCCAGCCGAAGACCGCGAAGCTCACGCTCTTCCAGCGCACGCCCCCGTGGGTGATGCCGCGCGTCGACCGCACCATCAGCAAGGCCGAGCGCGCACTGCACCGGGCGATACCCGCGACCGGCACCGCACGGCGTGGACTGCTGTGGGGCATACGGGAGTTGCAGGTCAGCGCCTTCACCAAGCACCCCGACCAGCTGGGCCTCGTGGAGAAGCTGGCCAAGTCCAACATGGCGCGGGCCATCAAGGACCCGGCGCTGCGGGCCAAGTTGACCCCGGACTACCGCATCGGCTGCAAGCGGATCCTGCTCTCCAGCACCTATTACCCGGCCCTGGCCCAGCCCAATGTGGACGTCGTGGCCTCCGGGCTGAGTGAGATACGCGGCTCCACCGTCGTCGCCGCCGACGGCAGCGAGGCCGAGGTCGACGCGATCATCTTCGGCACCGGCTTCCACGTGACGGACATGCCGATCGCGGAGCGGGTCGTCGGCGAGGAGGGCATCACGCTGGCCGAGTCCTGGAAGGACGGGATGAACTCGCTGCGCGGCGCGACCGCCGCCGGGTTCCCCAACTGGATGACGATCATCGGCCCCAACACGGGCCTCGGGAACTCCTCGATGATCCTGATGATCGAGTCCCAGCTCAACTACATGGCCGACTACCTGCGCCAGTTGAACGTGCTCGGCGGCCGCGCGGCGCTCGGCGCCCGCTCCACCGCCGTGACCGCGTGGAACCACAAGGTCCAGGAGCGGATGAAGCGCACGGTGTGGAACACCGGCGGCTGCACCAGCTGGTACCTGGACGAGGCCGGCCGCAACACCACCGTCTGGCCGGGCACGACGGGCGAGTTCCGACGGCAGACGCGGTCGGTCGACCTGGCGGAGTACGACGTCATCCGGGCGGCCGTGCAGCCGGGCGGCGGCGTCCACGTACCCGCACAGCCGGGCCGTACCGACCGGGAGACGGTGACCGCAGGAGAGTCCGCGGCCGCCGGGGAGTCCGTCGTCGAGGAGGCCGCCCGATGAGCCGGCTCCTGCACCGCGACGACGCCCCGCCCGTCCCCGCGAGCGAACTCTTCGTACGGTCCGCCGACGGCTCCCGCATCCACGTCGAGCTGCACGGCCCCGAGGACGCGCCGGCCGTCGTCCTCGCCCACGGCTGGACCTGCAACACCCACTTCTGGGCCGCGCAGATCCGGGACCTCGCCGCCGACCACCGCGTCATCGCCTACGACCAGCGCGGCCACGGCCTCACCCCCGAGCCCGGCCCCGGCGGCTACAGCGTCAACGCGCTCGCCGACGACCTGGAGGCGGTGCTCGCCGCCACCCTCGCCCCCGGGCGGAAGGCGGTGCTGGCCGGGCACTCCATGGGCGGGATGACGCTGATGTCCGCGGCCCGCCGCCCCGGCCTTCGCGAACACGCGGCGGCGGTGCTGCTCTGCTCCACCGGCAGCGGTCGGCTGACCGCCGAGGCCCTCGTGCTCCCGCTGCGGGCGAGCGCGTTCCGGACCCGGCTCACGGCCGCGGTCCTGGGGGCGAAGGCGCCGCTCGGGCCGGTCACCCCGGTCTCGAAGAAGCTCCTCAAGTACGCCACCATGGGCGTCGGTTCGGCCCCGGAGCGGGTCGACGTCTGCGCCCGGATCGTGCACGCCTGCCCGCGCCGTGCCCGGGTGGGATGGGGCCACGTACTCGCCGAGCTGGACGTGACGGCGGACGTGCGCGAACTGCGGGTGCCGACGGCGGTCATCGCCGGTACGGACGACCGGCTCACCCCGCCGGTCCACGCGCGGGCCATCGCGGCGGCGCTGCCGGTCGGCCTCGGGCTGACCGAGCTGGCCGGCATGGGGCACATGACGCCGGTGGAGGCCCCGGAGGCCGTCACGGCGAAGCTCAGGGAACTGACCACCCGGTACGTCGCGAACCGGACGGCTTCGTCGGCCGCCACGTCCGAGAAGGAGGATGTCGCATGAGCAGCAGGCGGAGTCTGGAGGGCCAGGTCGTCGTCGTCACCGGCGCGGCCCGGGGCGTGGGCGAGCTGCTGGCCCGCAAGCTGTCGGCGCGCGGGGCGACGCTGGCGCTCGTCGGCCTGGAGCCGGACGAGCTGAAGAAGGTCTCCGAGCGGCTGCACGGCGAGAGCGACCACTGGTTCGCCGATGTCACCGACCACACGGCGATGGCCCAGGTGGCGCGCGAGGTCAAGGAGCGGTTCGGCAAGGTCGACGTGGTCGTCGCCAACGCGGGGGTCGCCTCGGGCGGCCCGTTCGCCGACTCGGACCCGGACGCCTGGCGGCGGGTCATCGAGGTGAACCTGATCGGCGGGGCGGTCACCGGGCGGGCGTTCCTGCCGGTGCTGATGGAGAGCCGCGGCTACTTCCTCCAGATAGCGTCGCTGGCCGCGATCACCCCGGCGCCGATGATGACGGCGTACTGCGCCTCCAAGTCGGGCGTCGAGGCGTTCGCGCACAGCCTGCGCGCGGAGGTCGGCTACAAGGGCGTCAAGGTCGGCGTCGGCTACCTCTCCTGGACCGACACCGACATGGTGCGCGGCGCCGACCAGGACGACGTGATGCGGGAGTTGCGCCAGCGGCTGCCGTGGCCGATGAACCGTACGTACCCGCTCGGCCCGGCCGTCGACCGCATCGTGGACGGGATCGCACGGCGCTCCCCGCATGTGTACGCCCAGTGGTGGCTGCGCGGGATGCAGTCGGTCCGGGGCTACCTGCCGTCCGTCATCGCGGTCGGCGGACAGCGCGAGATGCGGCGCTTCGAGCCGCGGCTGCACACGGTGTCCAAGGGGCTGGTGGGGGCCGGGGGAGCGGCGGACCAGGACGCGCGGGCGGAGCGTGCCGACCGTACGTAAGGGGGCCTACGGGCCCTACGTGACGGTCGGTAGCGGTCCGAAATGCGTGGGATGTCGGGGCGTGCAACGCTGAGCACGGCCCCGCCGGGGGCCATTCCCCACGTACCCCAGGCATCCCACAGGAGTGAACAGCATGGGTATCGCAGACCAGTTCAAGGACAAGGCGCAGGACCTCGCCGACCAGGCCAAGCAGAAGGCCGGCCAGGGCAGGGACGAGGCCCAGGAGCGGGGCTCGAAGGGTCGCGACCGCAACCGCGACCAGCAGCAGCACGGCTCCGACGCGTCGACCGGCCTGCGGGACCGGGCTCAGGACGCGACGGACCAGGCGCGCGAGCGCTTCGACCGTTGACGGTCGCTGAGGTGTGACGCGTGCGCGCTGCGCTGTGCGCGTGCGTGCGCGTCGCGTCAGGAGGCGCATCCGGGTGACCGGATGCGCCTCCTTCTTGCTGTCCGGAGCCGGGTGGTGTCGATTATTCGATCGATTCCGGAACTGCTGTGCGTACGATGCAGGGTCGGTGCGGGGGCCTGAGGGTCTCTGTCACCCTGCCCTGCGCCACAGCCGCTCCGGAAAGCCCGCTTCTTCGTGTCCACAGCTCGTACGGTGCGTCCTTCGTCGCCGCGTCCTCTTCTTGTCCGCTCGATACCGGCGCTCTGGACCTTCGCCTTCGGCCTGTGGGGCCTGTCGCGGCAGGACAGTGTGTGGCGGGACGAGGCCGCGACCTGGCAGGTGGCCCGGCGCTCCACGGCCGAGACCGTGCACATGCTCGGCAACGTCGATGTGGTGCACGGGCTCTACTACCTGCTGATGCACGGGCTGTTCGACCTGTTCGGGCCCGGCACCGCCGTGCTGCGGCTGCCGTCGGTGGTGGCCATGGCGGTGGCCGCGTCCTGTGTGGCGGCCCTCGGCCACCGGCTGGCCGGTCCGTGGGCGGGCCTCGGCGGCGGGCTGGCCCTCGGGCTGCTGCCGGCCGTGCAGTTCTACCTCCAGGAGGGGCGGCCGTACGCCCTGGTCGCGGCCGGGGCCGGGATCTCCACCCTGCTGCTGGTCACCCTGCTGGAGGGGCGGGGCCGGGCGGTGCACTGGGTGGCCTACGGCTCCACGGTCGCGCTCGGCGGCCTGCTGAACTGGCTCTCGCTGATGATCCTCCCGGCGCACCTGGCGACCCTGCTCTGGACCCGGGCGGACCGCGCCACCGCCAAGCGCTGGACGGCCGCCGCCCTGGCCGCCGCGACCTGTGTGCTGCCGCTGGTCCTGTTCAGCCGGAGCCAGTCCGCGCAGGTGTCCTGGATACCGCCGCTGACCTGGCACATGCTGATCGGCCCCACGATCCTGCTGGCCATCGGGTGCGCCGGCGCCCTCCTCGACCGCCCCCGTGCGCGGCGGCTCTCGGCGGCGGCCGTCGGGCTGCCGCTGCTGGCGGTGCCGCAGATCGGCCTCGCCGGACTCTCCCTGATCCAGCCGCTGTTCCTGGACCGGTACGTCCTCTTCAGCCTGCTGGGCCTCGCCCTGCTGATCGGCGTGGCCATCGGCGCGGCGGTCGAGGCCGTGGCGCGTCGCCGCCCGCGGGCCGCGCCCTGGGTCCTCCCCGTGGTGATGGCCATGGCGGTGGCGGCCCTGCTGCCCCAGGCGCTCGCCAAACGGTCCCCGGCGAGCCGGGTGGACGACGTCCTCGCCGCCGCCGGGGACATCCGGCGGATGAAGAAGCCCGGCGACGCGGTGCTGTTCATCCCGGCGGCACGGCGGGACACCCGGCTGGTCTCCCCGGACGCCTTCGCGGGCCTCCGGGACATAGCGCTGGCGCGGGGCCCGGAGGAGTCCGGCACCCTGAAGGGCATGGAGGCACGGCCGGACCGGATACGGGCGGCGATGCTGGCCCAGCGCCGCATCCTGCTGGTCACGGACGCCCCCGGAGTGGCACGCCCGCCCGCCACCGAACGCGAGAGGGCGAAGACCTCCGTGCTGCGCACCCACTTCAGGCCCGTCGCCGACGAACAGGCCCGGGGGCGCCGGGTGACGGTGTACGAGCGGCGTACGGGAGCACCCCGCCCCTCCGGCGGCTAAGAAGGAGCGGGGCCCGTGGCCCCCGGCCTCACCCGCTCCTGGGCGGCAGCGGCGGCCTTCGCAGATCCGGGGCCGTGTCGTACGAGGGTGGGGTCGAGGCCGGGTGGGCGGCCAGGAGGTCCAGGGCGAGGCGGACCGCGTCGTCGAGGACCGCGTACCGGCCCTCCGCCCAGTCCAGCGGGGTGCGCAGCGCCTTCACGTCCGGTTCCACGCCGTGGTTCTCCACCGACCAGCCGTACGCGTCGAACCAGGCCGCGTTCATCGGCACCGTGATCGACGTGCCGTCGCCGAGCCGGTGGCGGCCGGTCATGCCGACCACCCCGCCCCAGGTCCGCTGGCCCACCACCGGGCCGAGCTTCAGCAGCCGGAACGCGGCGGTGATCATGTCGCCGTCGGAGGAGGTCGCCTCGTCGGCGAGGGCCACGACCGGGCCGCGTGGGGCGTTGGAGGCGTAGCTCACCGCCTGGGCGTTGCGGGTCAGGTCCCAGCCGAGGATCTTGCGGGTGAGCTTCTCCACCACCAGCTCGCTGATGTGGCCGCCCGCGTTGCCCCGTACGTCCACGATCAGCGCGGGGCGGGAGACCTCCAGGCGCAGGTCCCGGTTGAACTGGGCCCAGCCGGAGCCGCCCAGGTCCGGGATGTGCAGATAGCCGCACTTGCCGCCGCTCAACTCCCGTACGACCTCACGCCGTTTGGCCACCCAGTCCTGGTAGCGCAGCGGGCGCTCGTCCACCAGGGGCAGGATCGCCACCCGGCGCGACGGGCCGCCGCCCGCCGGGGTGAACGTCAGCTCCACCGTCGTCCCGCCCGCCGCCGTCAGCAGCGGGAACGGGCCCGTCACCGGGTCCACCGGGCGGCCGTCCACGTGGGTGAGGACCGCGCCCTCGCGGATGCCCGTACCGGCCAGCGGGGAGCGGGCCTTGGAGTCGGAGGAGTCGCCGGGCAGGATGCGCTGGACCACCCAAGCCCCTTCGCGGCAGACCAGGTTGGCGCCGAGCAGGCCGATCGCGCGCTGGTAGTGCGGCGGGCCCTCGTTGCGGCGGGCGGGGGAGACGTACGCGTGCGAGGTGCCCAGCTCGCCCAGCACCTCGCGCAGCAGATCCGCGAACTCGTCGGGGGAGGCGACCCGTTCGATCAGTGGGCGGTACTGGTCCAGGACGCCGTCCCAGTCGATGCCGCACATGTCCGGCTCCCAGAAGTAGGAGCGGATGATCCGGCCCGCCTCCTCGTACGCCTGCCGCCACTCCGCCCCCGGGTCCACCTCGTGCAGGATACGGCGCAGGTCCAGGTAGACCGTCGAGTCGCTGTCGCCCGGTTCCGTGGCCGGTACGGCGCGCAGCTCGCCGTCGTCCATCACGACCAGGCGCGAGCAGTCGCCGCTGACCGCGAACCAGTCGAGGTGGTCGACCAGTTCGGTCTTGCGCGCCTTCGCGATGTTGAAGTGCTCCAGGGTGGGGCGGCCCGACATGTCGGCCGGGTTCGCGAACGTCTCGCCCAGCGCCCCCGAGATCGGCCAGCGCAGCCAGACCAGGCCGCCGCCGCTCACCGGGTGCAGCGCCGAGTACTTGGAGGCGGAGACCGGGAACGGCGTCACCCGGCTCTCCAGGCCCTCGAACTCGACCATGACCGTGGAGCCTTCACCCGTGCTCCCCGCTTCCGGAACGTCTATCGGGTCCAGGCCGCCCGCCGCCGGGCGGCCGTCCGGGGAGAGCGCGAAGGGGGACGGGGTCGCGGAGGAGAGCGGGACCAGGTAGGGGCGGCAGCCGAGCGGGAAGGAGAGGTCGCCGGTGTGGACGTCGTACACCGGGTCGAAGCCCCGCCAGGACAGGAACGCGAGGTAGCGGCCGTCCTCCGTGAAGACCGGGTTCTCGTCCTCGAAGCGGCCGTTGGTGACGTCCACGATCACCGGGGCGCCCGGGCCGGAGATCCGGGCCAGCTTGATCTGCCGCAGCGAGCGGCCGATGCCCGGGTGCGACCAGGTCAGCCAGTCGCCGTCGGGCGAGAAGGCCAGGTCGCGGACGGGCCCGTTGACCGAGCGGATCAGCTCGGTGAGGCCGGGGTGCTCGTCGACCGGGGCCGCGCTGTCCAGGCGGGCCGCGCCCGTCGCCGCGTAGAGGTCGGCGCGGGTGGAGCCGCTGGGCGCCCGCTCCGGTACGTCGGCGGCCTCCGGCTCTCCCGTGTCCAGGAGCAGCAGCCGGCCGTCGTTCGAGGCGATGGCGAGGCGTTCGCCGTCCGGGTCGGAGATCATCTCCTGTACCCGGCCCAGCTGCCCCGAGGCCAGCCGGCGCGGGGCCCGGTCGCCGCTGGCGCGCGGCAGGTAGGCGATCTCCACTGCGTCCTCGCCGTCCGCGTCGGTGACGTACGCGACCTGCCCCCCGCTGCCCAGCATCTCCGGCAGTCGCACCCGCACCCCCGGGGTGTCGCTGATGGTGCGGGCGGGGCCGTCGCGGTGGGTGAGCCAGTAGAGGCTGCCGCGTACGGTGACGGCACTGGCCCGGCCCGTCTCGTCGACCGAGAGCGAGTCGACGTTGCTGGCGGCGGGCACCTGGTGGCGGCGCCGCCCGGTGCGCGGCCCGCCGAGCCGTACCTCCAGCTTGCGCGGGGTGGCGTCCGGCGACTCCAGGTCCTCCACCAGCCAGAGGTCACCGGCGCACTGGTAGATCACCCGGTGGCCGTCGCTCGCGGCGTTGCGGGCGTAGAAGGCGTCGTGGTCGGTGTGGCGGCGCAGATCGGTGCCGTCGGTCCGGCAGGAGTAGAGGTTGCCGACGCCCTCGTGGTCGGAGAGGAAGGCGATGCGCCGGCCGACGAACATCGGCGAGGCGAGGTGGCCGTCGATGTCCGGCAGCAGCCGCTCCCCGTGCAGCCAGAGGCGGCCCATGGCCCCGCCCCGGTAGCGCTTCCAGGCGGCCGGTTCGTGCGGGGGCGTGCCGGTGAGGAGCAGCGTGCGGCGCTCGCCGTCGAGGTCGGCGACCGCGATGTCGGAGACCGGGCCCCAGGGGAGCCGGCCGCCGGGGCTGCCGTCGGTGGGGACGCTGTAGGCCCAGGAGAAGTACGAGAACGGCTGGTTGTGCGAGGAGACGGCGAGGATGTGGGTGGAGTCGGCCGGGTCGGGCGTCCAGCCGCAGACCCGGGCGTCGGTCGAGCCCCAGTAGGTGAGCCGGCGGGCCGGGCCGCCGTCGACCGGGGCGAGGTGGATCTCGGGATCGAGCGTGCGCCAGGTCGTGTAGGCGATGGAGGTGCCGTCGGGCGAGAAGCGGGGATGGCTGACCCGGGTCCGGTCGACGGTCACCCGCCAGGCCCGTCCCGGCCGGTGCCCGGCATCGGCGAGGGGCGCGACCCAGAGGTCGTCCTCGGCCGCGAAGCAGAGCATGTCCTGGTGGAGGTGCGGGAACCGGAGATACGCGACGTCGTCACTCACCCCCCAATGCTTTCCGCGCGGGAGGCCCGAGGCAACTTGTGGTGCAGCCCACAAGCGAAACGATTTCGTTTCGCTGGGTGGGCGGGGTACGGTTCAGGTGTACGAAACGGTTTCGTTCGATGGTGAACGGGACAAGGGACCGGTGGACAGGCATACCGAGGAGGTCGGCACATGGCACGCACCAGGCTGACCCCCGAGCGTGAGGGCGAGCTCTACGAGGCCGTTCTCGACCTGCTCCGTGAGGTCGGCTACGACGCCCTGACCATGGATGCCGTCGCCGCCCGTACCCGGTCGAGCAAGGCCACTCTCTACCGCCAGTGGGGCTCCAAGCCCGAGCTGGTCGCGAAGGCGCTCCGGCACAACAAGCCGGGCGACCTCGCGGACATCGACACCGGCTCGCTGCGCGGGGACTTCCACGCCGTGCTGAGCCGGACCGACGACTGCCAGATGGAGAAGGACGCCGCACTGATGCGGGGTCTGAGCCATGCCGTCCACGAGTACCCCGAGCTGCTCGAAGCCCTGCGCGAGCTCTTGATCGAACCCGAGATGAACGGATTCGACGAGATGCTCCAGCGGGCGGTGGCACGGGGCGAGCTGCGCGCGGACAACCCCGCGCTGAAGTACATCCCGCACATGCTGGTCGGCGCGCTCGCCGCCCGGCAGCTGATCGAGGACCGACCGGTCGACCGGGCGTTCCTCGTGGATTACGTGGACTCCGTGGTTCTCCCCGCCCTCGGTGTCTGACGTCCCCGACCCGCCCGCACGGCCCTCTCCCCGACGCTCCACCTGACACGCCGCTCTCGTCGTCGGGCTGGTTCCTCACGCCCATATCCACTCACACGACCTGACCGGGAGTACGCCCCCGTGGCCACTTTCCTCTACAAGCTCGGACGGCTCACCTTCCGCCGCCGCCGCTATGTCGCCCTGATCTGGGTGGCACTGCTGGCGCTCGCCGGATTCGGTGCCGCCTCCGCGTCCACCGCCGCCTCCAGTTCCTTCTCCATCCCCGGTACGGAGGCGCAGCGCGCCTTCGACCTGCTGGAACAGCGCTTCCCCGGCTCCAACGCCGACGGGGCCACCGCCCGGGTCGTCTTCAAGGCGCCCGAGGGCGAGAAGGTGAACGACGCCGAGAACAAGGGCGAGATCACCGGCATCGTCAAGGAACTCCAGTCCGGCTCCGACCAGGTGGCGGGTGTCGCCGACCCGTTCGAGGCGCAGGCCGTGAGCGAGGACGGTTCGACGGCGTACATCTCGGTCTCCTACAAGGTCAACTCCATGGAGCTGACCGATGAGACCCGGGACTCACTGGAAGGCGCGGGCAAGGACGCGCAGAGCAGCGGCATGAAGGTGGAGATCGGCGGTGACGCCCTCCAGGTCATGCCGCACACCGGGACCGCCGAGATCATCGGTGTGGCCATCGCCGCCGTCGTCCTGGTCATCACCTTCGGTTCGCTGATCGCCGCCGGGCTGCCGCTGGTGACCGCGCTGGTCGGGGTCGGTATCGGCGTCTCCACGATCACCGCGCTGGCCAGTGTGATGGACCTGGGCTCCACCACCTCGATCCTCGCCATGATGATCGGCCTCGCGGTCGGCATCGACTACGCCCTCTTCATCGTCTCCCGCTACCGCGCCGAGCTGGCCGAGGGCCGGGAGCGCGAGGAAGCCGCCGGGCGGGCGGTCGGCACGGCCGGATCCGCCGTCGTCTTCGCGGGCCTGACCGTGGTCATCGCGCTGGCCGGCCTGGCCGTCGTCAACATCCCGATGCTGACCAAGATGGGTCTCGCCGCCGCAGGCACGGTCTCCATCGCCGTCCTCATCGCGCTCACCCTCGTCCCGGCGGCCCTCGGCTTCGCGGGCAAGCGGATCATGGGCCGCAAGGCGCGCAAGGCCGCCGAGGCGGAGAACCGCCCCGAGGCCAAGCCGAACATGGGCACCCGCTGGGCGCGGTTCGTGCTGCGCAAGCCGGTCTGGGTGATGCTCGTCGGCGTCCTCGGCCTCGGTATCGTCGCCGTCCCGGCCGCCTCGTTGGAGATGGGTCTGCCCGACGACGGCGCCCAGCCGAAGTCGACCACGCAGCGCCAGGCGTACGACACGCTCTCCGACGGCTTCGGCCCCGGGTTCAACGGCCCGTTGCTGGTCGTGGTGGACGCCACGAACAGCTCCGACCCCAAGGCCGCGGCCGACCAGGTCGCCAAGAAGGTCGAGTCCCTCGGCGTCGCGGCCGTCGTCCCGCCCGCCTTCAACAAGGCCGGTGACGCCGCGACGATCACGGTCATCCCGAAGGACCGGCCGTCCTCGCACGCCACGGAGGAGGTCGTCCACGACATCCGTGACGCGGGCAAGGACATCAAGGCGGACACCGGGGCCGAGGTCCTGGTCACCGGCGCCACCGCGATGAACATCGACTTCTCGCAGAAGATGAACGACGCGCTGCTGCCCTACCTGGCGCTCGTCGTCGGCCTCGCGTTCCTGCTGCTGATGCTCGTCTTCCGCTCGATCCTCGTCCCCCTGAAGGCGGCCCTCGGCTTCCTGCTCTCGGTGGTCGCGGCTCTCGGCGCGGTCGTCGCGGTCTTCCAGTGGGGCTGGCTCGGCTCGCTCTTCGGCGTCGAGCAGACCGGTCCGATCATGAGCATGATGCCGATCTTCATGGTCGGTGTGGTCTTCGGTCTCGCGATGGACTACGAGGTCTTCCTCGTCACCCGGATGCGCGAGGCGTACGTCCACGGCGAGAGCCCCGGCCAGGCCATCGTGACCGGCTTCAAGCACGGAGCCCGGGTGGTCACGGCAGCGGCCGTGATCATGATGGCGGTCTTCGCCGGCTTCATCGGCTCCAGCGAGCAGATGATCAAGATGATCGGCTTCTCGCTCGCCATAGCCGTTCTGTTCGACGCGTTCGTGGTGCGGATGGCGATCGTGCCGGCGGTCCTGGCCCTGCTGGGCCGGAAGGCCTGGTGGCTGCCGCGCTGGCTGGACCGGGCGCTGCCCAACGTGGACGTGGAGGGCGAGAAGCTGCAGAAGCAGCTGACGGACGAGCCCGCCGACGCCGAGGGCGGCGGTGACGGCGGCGAGCGCGAGCTCGTACGCGTCTGAGCCGCGCCGGCTGTCTGTACGGGGACTCCGCGGAGCCGTTCGAGTCCCCCCTGAACCCCGGGGCCGCGTCTGAGCGGAGCGCGGCCCCGGAAGCGCCGGTTACCTGTGGGGACGGGGGACCGGGGCACACAGAAGGCCCCCGTGCGATGAGCGCGGGGGCCTTCTTGCTGCGGGCGATCAGGTGGGGGCTGTGTCGGCGCCGCCCGGCGATCAGCCCCCCCGCGATCAGCGCGCCGCCGGGTCGCGGCGGAAGAGCGAGCGCGACCACAGGTAGCCGAGCACGGCCAGCGCCAGGCTCCAGCCGACGGCGAGCCAGCCGTTGTGGCCGATCCCGGTGCCGAGCAGCAGGCCGCGTACGGTCTCGATGACCGGGGTGAAGGGTTGGTACTCGGCGATCGGCCGGAACCAGCCCGGCATGGTGTCCGCCGGGATGAAGGCGCTGGAGATGAGCGGCAGCAGGATCAGCGGCTGGGCGCTGTTGGCGGCGGCCTCCGCGTTCGGGCTGGCCATGCCCATCCCGACCGCGATCCAGGTGAGCGCCAGGGCGAACAGGGTGATCAGTCCGAAGGCGGCCAGCCACTCCAGGGCGGTGGCGTCCACGGACCGGAAGCCGATGGCCACGGCCACGCCGCCGACGACGACGAGGCTGGTCAGGATCTGTAGCACGCTGCCGACGACATGCCCGATGACCACGGAGCCGCGGTGGATCGCCATGGTGCGGAAGCGGGCGATGATGCCCTCGGTCATATCGGTGGAGACGGACACCGCCGCCCCGATCACTGTGGAGCCGATGGTCACCATCAAGATGCCCGGGACGATGTAGGCGATGTAGTCGGAGCGGTCCCCGCCCCCTATGCCCGCGCTCATCACGTCGCCGAAGATGTAGACGAAGAGCAGCAGGAGCATGACCGGCGTGAGGAGCAGGTTGAGGGTGAGGGACGGATAGCGCCGGGCGTGGAGGAGGTTGCGCCGCAGCATGGTGGTGGTGTCGCGGACGGCGAGGGGGAGGGCGCTCATCGGACGTTCTCCTTGGGCTGGTTCGGGATGTCGGGGCTGGTCAGGGCGAAGAACACGTCGTCCAGGTCCGGGGTGTGCACGGTGAGTTCGTCCGCCTGGACGCCGGCGGAGTCCAGCCGGTCCAGGACGGCGCGGAGTTCGCGCTGGCTGCCGTCGCTGGGGATCCGCAGAGTGAGGGCCCCGTCGTCCGGGGCGGTTCCGCGCAGCGCGACGGCAGCGCTCCGGTAGGTGTCCGGATCGGTGAAGCGGAGCCGGACGTGACCGCCGGGGACGAGCCGCTTGAGCTCCTCGGCGCTCCCCTCGGCGGCGATCCTCCCGCCGTTCAGTACCGCGATGCGGTCGGCGAGCTGGTCGGCTTCCTCCAGGTACTGGGTGGTGAGGAAGACGGTGGTGCCGCCGGAGACCAGCCCGCGGATGATCTGCCACATCGTGTGGCGGCTGCGGGGGTCGAGGCCGGTGGTGGGTTCGTCGAGGAAGATGATCCGCGGCCTGCCGACGAGAGTCATGGCGATGTCCAGGCGGCGCTTCATGCCGCCGGAGTAGGTGGAGGCGGGCTTCTTCGCGGCGTCCACCAGGTCGAAGCGCTCCAGCAGTTCGGCGGCGACCCGCCGCCCCTCGGGCCGGGGCAGGTGGTGCAGGTCGGCCATGAGGAGCATGTTCTCCTCGCCGGTGATCAGCCCGTCGACGGCGGAGAACTGGCCGGTGACACCGATCGCGGCGCGGACGTCCTGCGGGTCGGTGGCCAGGTCGTGGCCCCCGACCCGGATCGCGCCGGAGCCCGGGTCGGGGGAGACGAGGGTGGAGAGGATCTGCACGGCGGTGGTCTTGCCCGCGCCGTTCGGGCCGAGCAGGGCGAACACCGTACCTGCCGGGACGGTCAGGTCGATGCCGTCCAGGACGGTCTTCTCGCCGTAGGACTTCCGCAGCCCGGTCGCCGCGATGGCCGGATGAGTCATGGTCGCTTCTCCTTGGTGGGTACGGGTCAGAGGCTGCGTGCGGTGATGTCGCCGTGGGAGGTGGTGGCGCGGATGTCGAGTCCGGCGATGCCGTCGTTTCGGAGGGCGTTGCTGACGCGGCCGGCACCGGTCCCGGCGTCCAGGGCGGCCGAGACGCCGGCCGCGGCGGCGATCGAGATGTCGCCGGACTGCGTGCGGAGCGCGACCGTGCCGCGCACGGCCTCGGCGATCCGGATGTCCCCCCGCGTGGTGGTGATCTCCGAGGGGCCCTCCAGACGGCCGATCTCGACGTCGCCGTCGACCGCGGTGAGGCGGACGCCGGCCGCCTCGTCGATCTTGATCCGGCGGTAGGCACCGTCGAAGGCCACCGCGCCGAGGCGCCCGACGCCGCGGAGTTCGGCGGCTTCCGCATGTGCCTCCACGTGGGAGCCGACGGGCAGTTGGACGGTCACCTCGACCGAGCCGGAGTGCCCGAGGAGCCGCTTCTCGGGGGCCTTCGCGGTGACGCGCAGGACGCCCTCGCCGAAGGCGACCTCGACCCGCTCCGCCGCCTTCACGTCCCGGCTCCTGGACGCGTCGGTGGGGCGGACCTCGACCGTGGCGTCGGACCGGTCGGCGGCGATGAGCTGGATGCGCCCGACGGGGATGTCGAGGACGGTGGTGATCGGGGCGGTGGTGGGGAACTTTCGCATCGCGCTCTCCTGGGGCTCGTCGTTTCCGATGGGAGAAAAGCTACGTTGCGTTTATTGATTGCTCAACACGATAGTTGCGATGTAGATGCATTCTTGCAGCTCAAAGCGTCAATTTCGTTGCAATGTCGCTCTCGATTAATGCAACGAACCCGCGCGCTTCGTTGCAATGATGTGAAGGTGAACGCTATAGTCGGGGTTTCGCGACCATGAGGGACGCGACCACGAAGGAGGAGGTCCGATGCCGGGAGGCAGGCTCACTCAGCAGGAACGGCAGCAGATCGCGCTGGGGTTGGCCGACGGTCTCGCCTACGCGGAGATCGCCAGGCGGCTGGATCGTCCCACCTCGACCGTCACGCGTGAGGTGATGCGCAACGGCGGCCCCACCGCCTACCGCGCCGAGCTGGCCCACCGCGCCACCGAGCGCCGCGCGCACCGGCGGAAGCGGGCCGCGCCCCGGGAGTCGCAGGTGCCGGTCCAGCCGTACGGGCGCGATGCCGATGCCGTACGCGAGTTCGAGGAGGTGTTCGCCACGGCCATGATGGAGTCGGGCATGCCGTTGATGATGGCGCGGGTGCTGGCCTGCCTCACCCTCACCGACTCCGGCAGCCTCACCGCTCAGGAGCTCGCGAGGCGCCTCCAGGTCAGCCCGGCGTCCGTCTCCAAGGCGGTCGCGTTCCTCGACAGCCAGGGCATGGTCCGCCGGGAGCGCGACGAACGCCGCCGCGAGCGCTACACCGTCGACGACGAGATCTGGTACCGGTCGATGATGGTCGGCATCCAGACCACGGCCCAGGTCGTCGAGACCGCGCGGCAGGGTGTCGGCGTGCTCGGCGTCGGCACTCCGGCCGCCGCCCGCCTGGAGGGTGTCGCCCGCTTCCTCGACTTCGTCTCCGAGGCGATGGCCCGCGCCGCGGAGCAGGCGCGCGAGGTCCTCCACACATCCGCGCTGTCGGGGCGTCAGGCGTCATCGGCATCGCGGGAGGAGGCGGAGGGCTCCGCCGGACCGGGACCGGAACGCGGATAGGCGGCCCCGTTCGGGCCGCCCAACCGTACTCCGGGGTCGCCGTTCAGCCGTGGGCCGGCTGGGTGCCCCGCTCCGGGCGGGCGCCCTTCTCCTGGGTGACGCCGTGGTCGGGGCGGGTCGTGCGGGACGGCGGCTGCGGTTCGCGGCTGCCGTTCGGTGGTGCCGCCGCTGTCTGCGTGCGGGCGAGGAAGCGGATCAACGTCCTGATCTCGAACTGGAACACCTCGACCCCGTCCGTCGAGTGCAGCTCCACGATCAGCTGCGTACGGCCGCAGGGCCAGACGCGGACGGCGCCGCGCTCGATCGGGGTGCGCAGACCACGCTCCAGGAGGTCGCGGCCGAACGCCCAGTCGGTGCCGCCGGGCAGGGTGATGTGGACGGTGCGCGGGTCCTCGGTGGCGTCGTAGCGCAGGTCGACGGGGACCGGGCGGGTCAGAGGGCCATCGGTGATGAGCCGGGCGCGTGCATGTTCTTCGATCACAGGGGACATGGGCCGGCTCCTCCTACATGTGTCGTTCTGCCCTCTAATGTCCCATATTTTACGGAAGTGGCACGGTGGGCGTCCGCTCACCGTGACAGGAGGTGAAGCTCAGGGCCTCGCCGACGGTGGGTGCGACGCAGCTGCCGGGCGCCAGCTCTTGCATATGGTTCGCAGGAGAGCACTATTATTGATGGGTTCATGACCCCGCCCGCAGAGCCGCGTCCACGCGGACGCGGACACCGTGCGGAACCGCAGGAAGCGGAGCCTCCCCATGCATGTACCCGATGGATTCATCGATGCACCTGTCTCCGTCGCCGCCGGGGTGTTCGCCGCCGGTGCGGTCGCCGTCAGCCTGCGCGGCGCGCGCCGCGAACTGGACGAGCGCACCGCGCCGCTCGCCGGTCTGGTGGCCGCGTTCATCTTCGCCGTACAGATGCTGAACTTCCCGGTGGCCGCCGGTACCAGCGGCCATCTGATGGGAGGGGCGCTGGCCGCGATCCTTGTCGGCCCCTATACGGCGGTGCTCTGCCTGGCGGTGGTGCTGCTGATGCAGGGCATCTTCTTCGCGGACGGCGGCCTCACCGCGCTCGGCGTGAACATCACCGTCATGGGCGTGGTCACCGTCGTCGTCGCGTACGGCCTGTTCCGGCTGCTCACCGGCCTCCTGCCGCGTACGCGCCGGTCCGCGACCGCCTCGGCGTTCGTCGCGGCCCTGGTCTCCGTACCCGCGTCGGCCGCCGCGTTCACGCTGCTGTACTGGATCGGCGGCACCACCGACATCCCGATCGGCAAGGTGTTCACGGCCATGGTCGGCGTGCACGTCCTGATCGGGATCGGTGAGGCGGTGATCACCGCGCTGACCGTCGGCGCCGTCCTCGCCGTCCGCCCCGACCTCGTCCACGGCGTCCAGGGCCTGGCCGCACCGCTCAAGCTCCGGGTCGACGGCGAACTGGTCGACGCCCCGGCCGCCACCCGCGAGCCCGAGCCCGCCGCCGCGCACCGGTCCACCCGCGGGTTCTGGATCACCGGCCTGGTCTCGGCCTTCCTCCTCGCCGGGTTCGTCTCCTTCTACGCCTCCGCCAGCCCGGACGGCCTGGAGCGGGTCGCCGCCGACCAGGGCATCGACGAGAAGGTGGAGGAGCACGGCGCGGCCGACTCCCCGCTCGCCGACTACGGGGTCGGCGACATCGCCAACGCCCGGCTCTCCGGCGGCCTCGCCGGGGTGATCGGCGTCAGCGCCACGGTGGTCGTGGGCACGGGCGTCTTCTGGGTGGTGCGCCGGCGCAAGGAGGAGTCCGCCGAGAAGACCTCCCGCGACCACGAGAGCGTCTGACCGGGCGATGGTCCTCCAGGCCGAGCGGTCGGACAGAGGAAAGGTCGGACCACAAACTCCCCGGTCCGACAGGGAAGAGGTCTGACCATGGGAGCGGGCCACGCCCACAAGCTCTACCGGCACGGCCACAGCCCGGTCCACCGGCTGCCGCCGCACTGCAAACTGGCCGCCGTCTTCGGCTTCGTGCTCGTGGTCGTCTCCACCCCGCGCGAGGCGATGTGGGCCTTCGGCCTGTACGCGGCGCTCCTCGCCGCCGTCGCGGCGGTCGCGAAAATCCCGCCCGGCTTCCTGTTGAGGCGCCTGGTCATCGAGGTGCCGTTCGTCGCGTTCGCGCTGCTCATGCCGTTCGTGGGCGCCGGCGAACAGACCACCGTCCTCGGCGTCTCCGTCAGCGTTCCCGGCCTCTGGGGCGCCTGGAACGTGCTGGCCAAGGCCACCCTCGGCGTCGCCGCCTCGGTGCTCCTGGCCTCCACCACCGAGCTGCGCGCCGTCCTGCTGGGCCTCCAACGGCTCAAGCTGCCCCCGCTGCTGGTCCAGATCGCGTCGTTCATGATCCGGTACGGGGACGTCATCACCGACGAGATGCGGCGCATGTCGATCGCCCGCCGCTCCCGGGGGTTCGAGGCGCGCGGCGTACGGCACTGGGGCGTCCTGGCGACCTCGATGGGCGCCCTGTTCATCCGTTCGTACGAGCGTGGCGAGCGCGTCCACCTCGCCATGGTCAGCCGGGGCTACGCGGGCACGATGCCGGTGATCGACGAGGTGACGGCGGACCGGACCCAATGGGCGTACGCGGCGGCCCTCCCCGTACTCGCGCTCGCGGTCTGTCTGCTGGGATGGGCCCTGTGACCCTCTCCCCGAAGGATGCCCGGACCGCCGCCCCGTCGCTCGACGTGAGCGGCCTCGCCTACGCCTACCCCGACGGCCACCAGGCCCTCTTCGGGGTGGACCTCACCGTGGGGCGCGGCGAGCGCGTCGCGGTCCTCGGCCCCAACGGCGCGGGCAAGACCACGCTCGTCCTGCACCTCAACGGCATCCTGGAGGCGGGCTCCGGCACGGTCCACGTCGCCGGGCTCCCGGTGGCCAGGCGGAACCTCGCGGAGATCCGCCGCCGGGTCGGCATCGTCTTCCAGGACCCGGACGACCAGCTGTTCATGCCCACGGTCCGCGAGGACGTCGCGTTCGGCCCGGCCGCGGCGGGGCTGCGCGGCCCCGAGCTGGAGGAGCGGGTCCTGCGGGCGCTGAAGCAGGTGGGGATGGAGGAGTACGTGGGCCGCCCGCCGCACCACCTCTCCTTCGGCCAGCGCCGCCGCGTCGCCGTGGCGACCGTCCTCGCGATGGAGCCGGAGATCCTGGTCCTGGACGAGCCCTCGTCCAACCTGGACCCGGCCTCGCGCCGCGAACTGGCGGACATCCTGCGCTCGTTGGACGTCACGGTGCTGATGGTCACGCACGACCTGCCGTACGCGCTGGAGCTCTGCCCGCGCGCGGTGATCCTCAGCGAGGGCGTGATCGCGGCCGACGGCCGTACGCAGGAGCTCCTCTGCGACGAGGAGTTGATGCGGGCGCACCGCCTGGAGCTGCCGTTCGGCTTCGACCCGAGGTCGGTGACGGTTCCGTCGCCGTGACCGGTCACGTCTCCATTCCCGTGACCGGTGACCGGTGACCGGTGACCGGTGACGGTTCCGTCGCCGTAAACAGCTCGTGACAGTGCGGTGGTGGCGGTGACCCGCTCCCCGGGGACCTTGCCGGGCCGTGCACCATGGGGGGATGAGCGAGGGCGTGGGAACGGCGGCGGGTACAGAGGCAGGCGGGGACGTGGACGTACGGGGCACGGTGGCCCCGGGGTTCGAACCGGTCCGGGACGCCTTCGTCCGCAACTTCGAGCAGCGGGGCGAGCGCGGCGCGGCCGTCGCCGTCTACCGGGACGGGCGCAAGGTCGTCGACCTGTGGGCCGGTACGAGAGACGTGGACGGCACCGAACCGTGGGCCGTCGACACCGTCCAGATCGTGCGCTCGGCGGGCAAGGGCATCGCCGCCGCCGTCCCCCTTCTCCTCCACCAGCGCGGGCAGGTCGACCTGGACGCCCCGGTCTCCACGTACTGGCCGGAGTTCAAGGCGAACGGCAAGGAACGCGTCCTGGTCCGCGACCTGCTGGCCCACCGCGCCGGGGTCCCGGCCCTGGACCGCGCCCTCACGCCCGCCGAGGCCGCCGACGGGGTCACCGGCCCCGCGGCCGTCGCCGCGCAGCGCCCGGAGTGGGAGCCGGGCACGGACCACGGCTACCACGCCCAGACGTACAGCTGGCTCATCGGCGAACTGGTCCGCCGCGCCACCGGCCGCACCATCGGCCGCTGGATCGCGGAGGAGATCGCGCGCCCGCTCGGCCTGGACTTCTGGTTCGGCCTCCCGCCCGACGAGGCCCACCGCATCGGCCGTATCGGCCCGGTGGAGCCCCCGGCTTCCGCTACGGCCTCCGGCGCCCTGCGCGTACGCCCCAAACGCTCGGTGGTCGAGGCCTACCGCGACCCGGACTCGCTCACCCGCCGGGCCTTCGGCGCGATCGACCCGCTGCCCGACGAGAACGACGCCGCCTACCGTACGGCGGAACTCCCCGCCTCCAACGGCATCGCGACGGCCCGGGGCCTGGCCCACTGCTACGCCGCGATGATCGGCCCGGTCGACGGCCACCGCCGCCTCTTCGCCCCCGCGACCCTCACCCTGGCCCGTACGGAGGAGTCGGCGGGCCCGGACCGGGTCCTGGTCGTCAGCACCCGTTTCGGCCTGGGCTACATGCTGCACGGCCCGGCGGCGCCGCTGCTGGGCCCGGGCTCGTTCGGCCACCCGGGCCGGGGCGGCTCCCTCGGCTTCGCGGACCCCGAATCCGGGATCGCGCTGGGCTACGTCACCAACGGCCTCCAGAAGGGAGTCACCGCGGACCCCCGTGCCCAGGCGCTGGTCAGAGCAGTACGGTCGGCGCTATGACACGACCTCGTTTCGACGGCTACAGCATCCTGATCACCGCCGCCGGCCAGGGCATCGGCGCGGCAACGGCCCACCGCCTGGCGGCGGAAGGCGCCAAGGTCCTCGTCACCGACCTGGACGCCGGGCGCGCCTCCGACACGGCGGCGGCGATACGCGAGGCGGGAGGCACGGCCGACTCCCTGGCCTGCGACGTGGCGGACCGGACGGCGGTGGAGGCGGCGGTTGCGTACGCGGTCGAGACCTTCGGCGGCCTGGACGTCCTGGTCAACAACGCCTACGCGGCGGGCCAGGACGAGCCTCTCTTCGAGGACGAGACGGACGCGACCTGGGAACGCGACCTGGACATCACCCTCTCCGGCCCCTTCCGCTGTGCCCGCGCCGCGCTGCCGCACCTGGTGGCCTCGGGCCGGGGCGCGATCGTCACCATCGGTTCGGTCAACGGCGAGCAGGACTTCGGCGGCCACGCGTACAGCGCCGCGAAGGCGGGCCTGGCGAGCCTGACCCGTACGCTGGCGGGCCACGCGGGCCCGCGCGGCGTACGGGTCAACCTGGTGGCCCCGGGCACGATCCGCACGGCCGCCTGGTCGGGCCGCGACGCCGAGCTGGAACGAGCCGCCGCGCTCTACCCGCTCGGCCGGGTCGGCACCCCGGAGGACATCGCGTCGGCCGTCGCCTTCCTCGCCTCCTCCGACGCGTCGTGGATCACGGGGACGACGCTGCGGGTGGACGGCGGGATCCTCGCGGTGAACACGGGCTTCCGCCAGGCGATGGCGCAGCCGTAAATACCTCGTGGCCAGGGGGACGGAAATCCCCTGGCCCGGCGCGTCACGGGGGACCTACCCTCCCCGCATGATCATCACGTACGACCACACCGACAAGGCGGGCCGCCCCGTCACCCTCCACGCGGTGGACGCGGACAACTGGCGGGCGGTCGCCGACTGCGCCCCGCGCGACGACCAGCGCGACTGGGTCCCGGCCCTGGCCGCCCGCTACCTCGTCCTGACGGCCCGCGAGGACACCTGGAACTCCCTGGCGGTCCTGGCCGGCGACGAGGTGGCCGGCCACATCATGTGGGCGCGGGACGAGGACGCCTCGCACTGGATAGGCGGCATGCTGATCGACGCCGCCCACCAGGGCCGGGGCATCGGCGCAGCCGCCGTACGCACCCTGGCGACGTGGCTGTCGGCCCAGGAGGGCTGCACGGCGGTCCGCCTCTCCTACGCCCCCTCCAACGAGGCCGCCGCCCACCTCTACGCCGCACTCGGCTTCCGCCCGACGGGGGTGGAGGAGGACGGGGAGGTGGTGGCGGAGTGGGGTGGCGCCATGGTAAAAGCCTGATCCAACTTGCCTGGAAGCGCAGCGACATGGGCGCCAGAGGTTCCCGTCGGAACCCGTATCTGACGGGCTATCGTGAACGCCATGTCCGTCGATCTGATCCGCATCGTCTCCCGTGACTCGCCCATGGCGCTCGCCCAGGTGGAGCGCGTCCGCGCCGAACTGGCAGTCCTCCATCCCCGCACCCGTACGGAGGTCGTCCCGGTCAAGACGACGGGCGACAAGTGGATGGGCGACCTCAGCGCGGTGGAGGGCAAGGGCGCGTTCACCAAGGAGGTGGACGCCGCCCTCCTGGCCGGGGAGGCGGACCTGGCGGTGCACTGCGTCAAGGACATCCCGGCGGACAGGCCCCTGCCCGCCGGCACGGCCTTCGCCGCCTTCCTCCGGCGCGACGACATCCGCGACGCACTGATCCACCCCGGCGGCCTGCCCCTCGACGAACTTCCCGCCGGGACCCGTATCGGTACGTCGTCCGTCCGCCGCGCCGCCCAGCTCGCCGCATCGCACCCGCACCTCTTCTGCGTACCGATGCGTGGCAACGCCAACCGCCGCCTTGAGAAGCTCGCCGCAGGTGAGGCCGATGCGCTGCTCCTGGCCGCCTCCGGCCTCGAGCGCATCGGCCGCCCCGACGTGATCACCGAGATCCTGTCGCCCGAGGTGATGTGCCCGCCGATCGGTGCGGGGGTGCTCGCCCTGCAGTGCCGCGAGGGCGACAGCGACCTCATCGACGCCGTGAGCGGGCTCGGCGACCCGGCGGCCCACCGTGAGACGACCGCCGAGCGGATGTTCCTGCATGTGTTGCAGGGGCACTGCAACAGTCCCATCGCCGGGTACGCCCAGGTGGAGCGGAACGGCGACATGTCGCTCCGGGCCAAGGTCTTCACGCCCGACGGCAAGACCGTCCTCAACGCCCATGAATGGGCGGGACCGCTCGACCCGGCCACCCTGGGCACGTCCGTCGCGGTCGCCCTGCTGCGTCAGGGGGCCAGGGAGCTGATCGACGGCATCGCCCACTGACGGTTCGCCCGGCGCCTACCGCTCGCTGCTCAGGATCATCAGCAGCTCGGGATCGGGCACGGGGACGAACCCGACCTTCGCGTACAGCTCATGGGCGTCGACCGTGGCGAGCATCGTCCGCTTGAGCTCGTACGGTGCGAGGTGGTCGCGGACGGCGGTGGCCAGCCGGGCGCCGAGCCCCCGGCCGCGATGCGCGGGTGCCACGTAGACGTCGCAGAGCCAGGCGAAGGTCGCCCGGTCCGTGACGACGCGGGCGTAGGCGACCTGGCCTCCGTCGGGGCCGTAGACGCCGAAGTTGAGCGACCCGCCTATGGACCGCTCGACGGTGTCCCGGCTGCGGCCGAGCGCCCAGAAGGCGTCGGTGGAGAGCCAGTGGTGCACGAGGCCGATGTCGAGGCGGCCGGGGTCGGTGTCGATCTCGTACCCGTCGTCGCTGTTCTCCTGCCCGTTGTCGCCCTCGTCCCGGTTCCTGTCTTCGCTGCGCGTGGTGGTGGTCATGGGCCGGGAGCCTAGGGCTTGTCCGGCGCGACATACGGAGTACCACTCCGCCGAGCTTCATATAACGGCGCCCGGGGAGGCAGTAGCGGCGGTACAGGGCCTGTATCTCGGTGTCGTAGCGGATCACCACCCCATCCTCTGACAAGGCCGAGGACATAGCCCTGGCCGCCGGACGGGAGCGCACCCTCTACCAAGCGGTCAAGGACTTCCGCCTCGCGGCCCGCAGCACGCTCGGCAAGGCCGAGTGACGTCATGCTCAGGCGGCGGCGGCCTGCGCGGGGCTGTGAGCGTTTCGGCAGTCGCGGCAGTGGCCGGGGGTGGGGGCGCGGAAGGCGCGTTCGCAGCCGTCGCAGGTCTGGAACGGGGTCACGGCGATGCGTGGGCGGGCGGGCGCGGCGAGGTCGTCGGCGCCGGGGAGGGGTGGGGGGAGGAGCACGGTGAGGCGGTGTTTGAGGAGTTTGGCGGGGTGGCGGAGGGGCTGGGGCAGGTCGTTGGTGAGGGTGTGGCGGATGGTGTCGGGGTGGGTGTCGCGTTCCAGCCAGGCGGCGACGGCGGGGGCGAGGTGGCGGATGTCGTTCTCGGAGAGGACGAGTTGGTGCGCGTGGCGGCGGAGGTCGCTGAGGAGCGCGGTGGCCGCGCGGTCCAGTTCGGCGGTGAGCTCGCGGGGCTGGGGGAGGGGCGGGGACGGCTGCCTGGGTGCGGTGGGCGGCGGGACGCGCGCGACGATGGGGGCGTGATCCTGCGGGGCGGGCGCTTCGGGGGCATGATCCTGCGGGGCAGGCGCTTCGGGTGCCTGCTCCTGCTGTACGTCGGGGAGTGCGGGTGCCTGCGGTGCCGCCGCCGCCTCCGGTGCGGGGGGCTCGGGGGCGGGCTCCTGGACCGGTGGCGGGGTCTGCGGTGGGGCGGGACGCTGGGCCACAACCCGGGCGCGTAGCAGAGCCGTTGGCTGGTTGCAGAAGACCGTGCGGGTGACGATGCGGCCGTTCGGCAGGTTGGTCACGGCTCGTCGCAGGTAGCCGTGGGCTTCCAGTTCGCGCAGGGCGGCGGCGATGAGCTTCTCGCCCTCCGGGAAGCGGGCGGCGAGCGCCTTGATGCCGATCTCGGTGCCTTGGGGGAGCGACTGGATGCGGACGGCGAGGCCCACGGCGACCGTGCTCAGGCCGGCGTGCTGGGCGAGGTGGTTGCCGACGACGGTGAACCGGTCGGTGTGCGGGATCACGATGTGGATCACGCCTCGGACCGGGAGAGGGCCGGGAAGCTCTGTCAGGGCGCGTGTGAGCGCAGTATTCTGCGAGGTATCCATCGGGAAGGTTGCTTCTTCCTTGGTGGTCAGGCCCTCGATCGGGATGTGGAGTCCCGGCCGGGGGCCGACGTATTTCTGATGTCTGAACGTCTGCTGGTGGCGTGAGCATATGCCTGCCAACCGGTGCGAAATCCAGCTCAGTTGGCAAACCTCACCCGTGTGGGTGACGCGCCCCCGGGATGCGTCAGGTGCAGGACGGGGTGGGTTGGGTGGGGTTATTTCTCTTAGTTCTTTAAGTAGTTGATGTCGCACCTCAGCGCGTCGCGTCCGGGCGCGATCCGGTGGGCGGTTTGTGCGGGGTACCGGATCGCGCCCGCGCACGACCCGGTCGGGATCGTCACGGTACGAGGTCGATCTCGGCCCATACGGTCTTACGCGGTACGGGCCCGGGAGCGACGCCCCAGTGGTCCGCCAGGGCCTCCACGATGAGCAGGCCGCGCCCGTGTTCCGCGTAGTCGTCCTCGGGTGCTTTCACGGCACCTGGACCCGGCGGGACGCTGTCGCCCCGCGTGTCGGTGACCTCGATCCGAAGTGTCTGTCCGCTGACAGCGAGGGCGAGTTGGAAGTCCCGGCCCTGTACGCGGCCGTGGACCGAGGCGTTCGCCGCCAGCTCGGCGACGATGTGTGCAGCCGACTCCGAGGGGAGCCCCCAGGCGCCGAGATGGGCCACGGTGAGCAGCCGGGCGAGCCGGGCGCCTCGACGGGTGGGGGAGAGCAGGACGGTGAACGCCTGTTCGGTGGAGGGGTGTTGGGTGTGGAGGATTTCTTGCTTCATGTCACTCAGCGTGGCCGTCTCTGCGTACCGTGAACAGTGACGAAGCCCTTGCGTACCGTGAGTGTCTGGGGCTTGTCCCGTGTTGTCTTGGCTGTCTGGAGTGACGTGCCGGGAACGGTCGCTGTTGAGGGAAGAACGGCACGCACGTCGGAAGTGGGGCTCGCATGAGCGTGGTTGGCGACGGTACGGAGCGCGGGGACGCCGGGGTGGACGAGCCCGGCTGGGAGGTCGACCCGGACGACGAGCCGGGCGCTGCGGTGGTCGCCGCCGTGGGCCGCCAGATCAAGGCGTGGCGCGAGGCGGCGGGGATGCGGGCGGCGGAGTTCGGGACGGCGATGGGGTACAGCGAGGACCTCATCTACAAGGTGGAGGGCGGCCGGCGCATCCCTCGCCCGGAGTTCATGGACGGCGCGGACGGGGTGCTGGGGGCGGCCGGGAAGCTCGCGGCGATGAAGGCCGACATCGCGGAGGTGCGGTATCCGAAGAAGATCCGGGAGCTGGCCAAAATGGAGGCCGCGGCGGTGGAGCTCTCGGCCTACGGCAGTCACAACATCCACGGGCTCTTGCAGACCGAAGAGTATGCACGGGCGTTGTTCGGGATGCGGAGGCCCGCGTACTCCCAGGATGAGGTGGAGAGGCTGGTGGCCGCTCGTGTGGCTCGGCAGTCCATCTTCAGCCGCTCGCCAGCTCCGGAGCTCAGTTTTGTCCAGGAAGAGGTGAGCCTGCGGCGCCACCTCGGGGGCAGAATGGTGTGGCGCCGGCAGCTCGAACGTCTCCTGGAGGTAAGCGAGTTGCGCCATGTCGAGATTCAGGTGATGCCGACCAGCCGTGACGAGCATGCCGGAATGGGCGGCGAGATGCAGGTGCTGAAGTTCAAGGACGGCTCGGCGGTGGGACGCTCTCAGGGGGACTTCGGCAGCCGGCCGGTCTCCGACCCGAAGCAACTCCGGATCATCGAGCTACAGTGTGGCCTCATCCGGGCGCAGGCTCTCAATCCTAGGGAGTCGCGGGCCTTCATCGAGCAAGTGCTGGGAGAGACATGATCAGCGAGACCTCCGCCGGAGACGTTCTTGAGCTGGCGTGGTTCAAGAGCAGCTACAGCGACAGCAGCAACAGCAACGAATGCGTCGAGGTCGCGACCGCCTCGGACACCGTGCACGTCCGCGATTCCAAGAACGTCCAGGGCCCACGTCTCGCTGTCGCGCCTGCCGCGTGGGCGGGTTTCGTCTCGTACGCCGCAGCGCACTGACCTCTTCTGGAGAGACATGATCGGCGAGACCTCTCGCGAGCTGCGGTGGTTCAAGAGCAGCTACAGCGACAGCAGCAATCCCAATGACTGCGTCGAGGTGGCGACGGCCCCGGACGCCGTCCACGTACGCGACTCCAAGAACCCCCACGGCCCCCGTCTCGCCCTCGCCCCCACCGCCTGGGCGGCCTTCGTCCCGTACGTGGGCGGGGACGAAGGCCGCTGATTCCGGCCTCAACTCCGGTGCTGCGTCAGGCCGGCACGGCGGGCGTCACTTCACCACGACGTGGTCCCCCGGCGACATCGATGCTCCGGTGGTCGTATTGCCGTAGTACGCCCAACGCCACGTGCCCGTCTTCGACGCCTTGACGGTCGTATTGAGGGCGCCCGAGCCGTTCGCGTACACCTTCTTCACCGTGGTGTAGGACCCGGTGCCGGAGGGCTTGAACTGAAGGCTCACATGGCGGCCTCCGTACACGGCGTACTTCCTGGTCTCCCAGTTGGCCCGCGTGACCTTTCCGGTCACGGTGATGGTCTTGCCCTTGGCAACCGGTTCGGGCGCGGCGTTGACGGTCAGACGGGAGTTGCGCTTGACGTGGACGGTCAGCCCCGTGGCGTCGACGTCTTTGCTTCCGTCCTTGAAGTACACCTGGCCCGCGACCTTCCAGACCCCGGCCTCACTGTTGCGCATCATCCACAAGCTCGGGTCGAAGTACAGCGTCTCCTCGATGTCGCAGGAGCCGACCCGGTGGGGGCAGTTGTTGGTCACGATGTTGTGCCACAACGTGTCTTCCGCACCGTTCCGGTAGAGGTACACCAGGGGCGCCCACTTCCAGGTGCGCGTGGTCTTCACCCTGAAGGAGGCCGGTATCGCGACCTCCTTCGATGTCCCGATCACGATCGGTTTACCGCCGTTCACCTGGACACGGCTGAACGAGGCCCCACCCTCGGCCGCCCCGGCCGGCACCGCCGCCACGGCCGTGGACACCACGGCCGTGCCACCGGCCACGACGGCTCTCCAGACCTGCTTCCCCACCTGATCCCCGATCTCGCTGCCGAAAGGCGCCGGAGGCTCATCCCTCCAGCGCCTAGCAGACAGCCGGGAGCCATCCGAGGTTGTGGACCGGCACATCACGATGAAGCATCGGGCCACCCCCGCGTCCCGCGAGGCGGGCACGCCGTTGCGCCGCTCCGGGTCAAGTCGTGTGCAGCATCAGCCCGATGCCCACCACCATCAGCCCCGCCGCCGCGATCCTCGGTGCCCCGAATCGCTCCTTGAAGAACAGCGTGCCGATCGCCGCGCCCACGATGATCGACGACTCCCGCAGCGCCGCGATCGGGGCGAGCGGGGCCCTGGTCTGGGCCCAGAGGACCAGCCCGTACGCGACGACCGAGAGGGCCGCGCCGAGCAGGCCCCGTACCGCGAACGGCCGGAGCTGGGTGACCAGTTCGGAGCGGCGGCGGTAGAAGGCGTACGCCGGGATCGCCAGGCCCTCCAGGATCATCAGCCACGCCACGTAACCGAGCGGCGTGCCCGAGGCGCGGACCCCGACGCCGTCGACCGTCGTGTACCCGGCGATGGCCAGGCCCGTGCCGAGGGCCGCCACGATCGCGGGCCAGTGCGGGCGGGTGCCGGAGCCCCGGATGCCCCAGAGGGCCAGGCCGACCAGGCCGGCCGAGGCGACCGCGACGCCCGTCGTCGCCCACGCGTCCGGGCGCTCGCCGACGAAGACCGCCGCGAGGACCGTCACCACGAGCGGGGCCGTACCCCGGGCGATCGGGTACATCTGGCCGAAGTCGCCGAGGGTGAACGAGCGCATCAGCAGCAGCATGTACGCCACGTGCAGCAGGGCCGAAACGCCGAGGTACGGCCACGCCTCCGCCGCCGGGAGCGGGGCGAAGAGGGCCATCGCCGCGCCGATCAGCAGGCCGCCGCCGGAGATCAGCGTGAAGGAGAGGAGCTGGTCCTTGATGGCGTGGGCGATGGCGTTCCAGCTGGCGTGCGTTATCGCGGCGACGAGGACCGCGAGGGCGACCAGCGGGGTCACTTGGCGGGCTCGCGCACATCCGCAACCGTGGCGCCCGCGTGGGCGATCAGCGTCTTGGGGTCGAGCGGGAAGACCGTGTGCGGGGTGCCCGCCGCCGCCCAGACGACGGCGTGGTCCAGGAGCCGCCGGTCGGCCAGGACGCGG
Source organism: Streptomyces cyaneofuscatus (assembly GCF_033109485.1). Lineage (NCBI taxonomy): Bacteria > Bacillati > Actinomycetota > Actinomycetes > Kitasatosporales > Streptomycetaceae > Streptomyces > Streptomyces cyaneofuscatus. The sequence continues at coordinate 4,915,665 of NZ_CP137002.1, forward strand.
GTGCGGGTCGCGTGGCCGAAGGGCGGTACGCCTCCGATGGCGTACCCGGTCGTCTGCCGGACCAGGTCCGCGTCCGCCCGCTTGACCTTCTGGGCGCCGAGTTCGCGGCGTACGAGTTCCACGTCCACCCGCGAGGAGCCGTCCATCAGGACCAGGACGGGGACGCCGTCGGCCGTGAAGACCAGGGACTTGACGATCTCGCTCAGCGCGCAGCCGACCGCCGCCGCGGCCTCCGCCGCCGTACGGGTCGCGTCGGGGAAGCGGCGCACCTCGACCTGGAGGCCCAGCTCGGCCAGCGCCTCGGCGAACCGGGGGTGGGCGGGGGAGACCGGTGCGGTGGGGGCGGGCTCGGGGGGCGCGGGCTCAGGGGTCGCGGGAGTGCTCATGGCTGCACGCTAGCGGTCCGTGCATGGTGCACGCGAGGGGGTTCCGGGTGGTGGGCCCACCCTGCCGGATGCTTGTTCGCGCCCCCTATGACCCCGCGCGTCCCCTACGACCCCGGGCGTCGAATATGACCCCGTGCGTCGAAGGTGCGGTCGCCCTTGCCGGGGCGACCGCACCTTTCGTTGCTCCGCTTTCCCAGCGGATATCAGGTCTTGGAGTAGTAGTACACGGCCAGGCGTGCCTGTTCCACGGGCGAGACGCGCTTGCTGAACTTGCTCCACTTTCCGGAGTGCTTGATCCTGGCGGTGTGCTTTCCGGAGGTCTTGGTGATCAGTTGGCCGTGGTTGATTCCGGCCTTGTACTGGACTTCGTGCCTCGCGGTGCCGACGACACCGGAATCCTCGGAAACGGTGTGGTCGTCGTACGAGGAGATCGTGGTCCAGTCGGTGCTCATGTTGCCGTTCTTGGTGGTGCTCGGCATCTTGCTCGGGAGAGCCTTGAGGAAGGCGCTACCCGGCTTCATGTCCTTGCACTGCCGGGCACTTCCGCAGAGCGCCACCCTGCTCTTGGTGATTCCGGCGTGCGGGGTGCCCAGCGTGACGACGTCCTCGATGTAGAGCTTTTTCGGGAAGCCCGGGGCGCGCTTGTGGGTGTAATGCAGTGCGGCGCGGACGACGAGACCGCCCATGGAGTGGGCTACGACGTCGACCTTGATGCCCTTCTTCGTGTAGTTCGTGGAGATGTGGTTCGCGAACTTCTTGGCCACGTCCTTGATGGCCGTGTCACGGGTACCGGAGACGTTCTTCGAGCACTTCTTGTTGTTCGTGTAGTAGCCGAAGGTGAGCAGGTTCCCCTTCCACTTCTTGTTCGCGAAGTGCTTGCGGGCGTCGCTGAACTCCTTGGTGCAGTCGTGCTTGCCGAGGGGCGCGTGCCCGTGGACGAAGATGACCCGGCTGCTGGAGCCGTCCGACCGGGACGGCTTGCCCGCCGCACCGGCCGGTGCGACGGTGAGCATGGTCAGGACGGCTGACAGCGCTGCGGCGAGAAGCAACGTGAACTGCCGCCGGGTTCGCTGAGTTCTCTGAGCTCGCTGAGTTCTCTGAGTTTGCTGAGTCCTCTTGGTTCTCTGCATGAAAGACTCCCCGTTTCCGTCGTCGCGTGTGGTTCTCGCCGGGGACGTTAGCCCGGCCCGGGCGCGGGGTGTGCCGGTCGTTCGCCCCACATCCGGCCCCCGCCCGTACGCCGGTCAACTAACCTCGCTGCCATGCGGCGTGGGGGGCACGAGGGAACCAGCGAGCGCCTGGTGAACCGGACCGTCGAGCGGTACGGGGTATGGCTCAGGTCCACCGTGGTCCTGCTGTGCGGTGCGCTGGGCCTCGTCTGGGCGGACGCGGCGGATGTGCCCCTGGCGCTGGCGCTGCTGGCACCGGCTGTCCTCGCCTGCGGTGTGCGCCTCTGGGCGCTGCGCCGTCCGCTCCCCCTCCCGATCCCGCTTGCCCTGCTCTGGACGCTGGACGCGGCGGTGGTGCTGCTGATGGGGCTCTCTCAGCCGGTCCTCGACGGTGAGGGCGGGAACGCGATGGTGGAGGTGGCCGTCGGCATCAGCGTCATCGCGTTCCAGTTCGAGTGGGCGACGCGTCCGGTGGCCGGGGCCGCCCTGGCCGGGGCGGGAGTCGTCGCCTGCGTGCTGGGTGACGTCCTCTCCTCGTCCGAGCACGATCTCGACGTGGTGCCTCTGGTGCGCATGCTGATCCAGGTGGGCCTGTCGAGAGCGGGCTACCTCATCGTCCGGGCGCGGGCCAGGGCGGCCGACCGGTCGGCCGCGGTGCGAGCGGCCCTGCGCCGGGAGGCCGATGTCGCCGCGGCACGGCGGGCGACCGAGCGCGAGTATCTGGCGACCTTGCACGACACGGCCAGCGCGACCCTGCTGATGGTCTCGCAGGGCGACAGCCGGGACTGGTCGTGGCTTCCGCCCCGTGCCAGGAAGGACCTGGAGGCGCTGTCCGCCATGCCCGGATTCGAGACGGGGAGCGTCGACCTCGCGGTTCTTCTGGGCTGTGTGCCCGAGGGGGAGGGGCAGGCCAGGGTGCGGCTCACGACGCACATCGAGGGCCCGCTCACGATGCCGTCCGGCCCGGGGCTCGCGATATTCAACGGCGTCCGGGAGGCCGTGACCAATGTGTCCCGCCATGCCGGGGTGCGGGAAGCGGAACTCCGGGCGTGGAGAGAGGAGGGGAACGGTGTCGTCGTCGAACTCTCGGACGCGGGAAGGGGCTTCGACCCGGACTCCGTACCGGTGCGGCGCCGGGGCATCTCCGGCTCCATCATCGGCAGGATGCGGGCGGTCGAAGGCACCGCGTCCATCACCTCGCGTCCGGGCGCCGGAACCCGCGTGCGGTGGCGGTGGCACGACCGGGACGGGGTGCCTCAGGGGCACGACCAGGACCGGGTGCCCCAGGCGCACGACCGGGGCGGGGTGCCTCAGGCGCACGACCATGGCCGGGTGCCACCGGCAGGGGACGGAGCAGGGCAGGCGACGGAAGTGCGGGGCCCGGCAGGCGGGCAGGCGACGGAAGTGCGGGGCCCGGCTGTCGGGCAGGCGACGGAGGTGCCGGGCCCGGCCGCCCGCACCCGGGCCGAGCACACGGCGGCGGTCCGCTTCATCCGCGGACAGCTCCTCATCGGGGCCCAGCTGGTCGCGCTGCTGATCTGCCTGGTGTGGCAGTTCACCATCTCGCTGCGCCGGCTCGTGGCCCACCAGGACGTCTACCACCCCGCGTGGCCACAGACGGCCGCCTTCGTCTGCCTCGTCGCCGTCGCGGCGGCCGGAGGCGCCTCTCTGCTGCGGGGCCGGCGGATCCCGCCGGGGGTGCGCGGCTGGTGCCTGGGCTCGGTGCTGGCCGTCTCGGCGGTGAGCGCGTACACGCTTCCGCCGCATCACGCGACGGGCCCGGCCGACTGGGCGTTCGGGGTGGTCGGCTGGCATGCGTTGTTCCTGCTGGCAGATCTGCGGGTCAGGTGGTACGCGGCATTCCTCGGGGCGCACATAGGGATCAACGCGGCAGCCGTGGTCGGGCACGGGGCGCCGGCCGCGGCCGAGGCGGCCGTCCTGGGCATCGCCACGGTGGGCAGCTGTGGCCTCCAGTTCGCCATCGGCGCCCTGATGACGCATCTGCTCCGCGACACGGCCCCGGCAGCGGGGTCGGCGGCCGCGCGCGAGGAGGAACTGCGCACCCGGGAACGTATCCACGAGCACCTCCAGAGTGATCACAAGGAGCGCTACCGCGCGCTGACGGCCACGACGGTGCCGCTGCTGGTGGGCCTCGGCCACGGTGTGCTGAGCCCGCACGACGAGGAGGTCAGGCTGCGGTGCGGGGTGGAGGGCGCCCGTATGCGCCGGCTGTCCCTGCGCAGCGCCGGGCTGCGGACCCGCAGGTGTCCGTGGTCAGAACGAGACGCGGTGAAAGTATGTGGGCGGAAGCGAGTTGGAGCAGACCGACGTCACCGGAAGTTGCCCTGCCATGAGTTCGGGAGTTGCCCTGCCATGAGTAACGATGCACCGGTCAGCGTGGTCGTCATCGACGATCATCCGGCCATCCTCTCGGGCGTGGAGATGTGGTACAGCGCTTCACCACGGCCGATCACCGTGGTTGCGGCGGGTGCCTCCGTCCGCGAAGCCTGGACCGCTCCGGGCAGTACGGCCGATGTAGTCGTCCTGGATCTCCAACTGGGCGAGGCCGTACCCGCGTTCAGCGGCCTCCGGAGACTTGTCGACGCCGGGCGGCAGGTGGTCGTCTACTCGATGCGGGACGACGAGAAGACCGCGCTCACCTGCCTGGACCTCGGAGCCGCGACCTTCCTGACCAAGAGCGAGGGCCAGGAGCACCTGGTCGAGGCGACGCTGGCAGCCGCCGACGAACGGCCCTACATGCCACCCGCGTTGGCCGGAGCGCTAGGCACCAATGCGCGCGCGGACCGCCCGCAGCTCTCCTCGCGCGAGGAGAACGTGCTCATCGAGTGGTTCCAGTCGGAGTCGAAGGAGCTGGTCGCGCAGCGCCTCGGCATCTCCGTACGGACGGTCAACTCGTACCTGGACCGCGTGCGGATCAAGTACGCGAACGTCGGCCGCCCCGCACGGACCAAGGCGAGCCTGGTGGCCCGGGCCGTCCAGGACGGACTGGTCGACGTCGACGACCTCTGAGAGGCCGTGAAATCAGGATGCCCCAGGGCGGCGGCCGCTCCTACGCTCGCCCTCATGAACAGGCGCGAGCAGGGCGAGCAGGGCGATCAGGACGAACATCTGCTGAACGTCGTCGATGTCGAGGCAACCTGCTGGGAGGGGCAGCCGCCGCCCGGCCAGGTGAGCGAGATCATCGAGATCGGCCTCACGGTCGTCGACCTGCGGGCGGGTGAACGGCTGTCCAAACACCGGCTGTTGGTGCGGCCCGCGCGCTCGAAGGTGAGCCCGTTCTGCACGGAGCTGACCGGGCTGACGCAGGCGGAGGTGGACGGCGGCCTGCCGTTCGCCGAGGCCTGCCGGGTGTTGGCCACCGAGCACCGTACGGGGCAGCTGCCCTGGGCCAGTTGGGGCGACTACGACCGTAACCAGTTCACCCGCCAATGCCGGGCGACGGGCGCCGCGTACCCCTTCGGACAGCGGCATACGAACGCCAAGGTCGCCTTCACCACCGCGTACGGGCTGCGCCGCCGCCCCGGCATGGCCCAGGCGCTGACGGTGGCCGGCCTCCCGCTGGAGGGCCGCCACCACCGGGGCGACGACGACGCGTGGAACATCGCCGCCCTGGTGCTGGATGTGGCGGGGCGGGGCGACTGGCCGGCGGCCGGGTAGGCCGGAAGGCCGGTCATCAGCTGGTGACCGGTGGCGGACCGGACGTCAGCCGGTGACCGGTGGCGGCAGCGGCGTCGTGGTGCGAGGGCGGTGGGCCCGGACATCCACCGGGCGCCCATCAGGATCGCGGGCCGTCATCGTCCACTGGGCGGGCAGCGTCTCGATCTCCCCGACCGGCCACCCGGCACCGAGGATCCGTTCGCGGGCCTCACACAACTGCGCGTACGTGCCCACGCGGAGCCCCCACCCCGCCTGGCCCAGGGGGGCGAGGCCGGTGGTGGGAGGGTCAGCGGTCTCGACGACCATCAGGTGGTCGTTCCCACCGACATCGATGACGGCGAACCGAGGATCGGAAGGGGTCGCGGCGCGCTCGAAGGCGAGTGTCGCGCCGAGCAGCTCCGTGTAGTACGCCAGGAGCCGGTCGAGGTCGGTGGTGGACAGCGTCAGGTGGTTGATTCCGAGGAGGAGTTGGGTCATGGTCCGCCCACGGTAGTGCAGGCACGCGATGAGGGAAGAGCCCACAACCCTGGTATTGCGAGGGCTCTTTGGGGCACGGCGACTCTTCAGAACTGCCCTGCCCTGCCCCGCCCCGTACGCCGTCGGTTCGGCCCTCAGCGGCCCGCGCGCAGCACCTCCGCCACCAGGGGTCCCGCCGCGTCGCCGCCGTGCCCGCCGGACTGGACGACCGCCGCTGCGGCGAGGTCGTTGCTGAAGCCGGTGAACCAGCTGTTCGACGTCTGTCCGTCGACCTCCGCCGAACCGGTCTTGGCGCCCTTGTCGCCGCCGACGGTCGCCATGGATCTGGTGCCGGTGCCGGTGGGGCTGGTCGCGGTGTAGCGCATCATCTGCCGCAGTTGCTCGGCCACGCCGGCCGGCAGCGGACGGGCACTGGCGAACGGCCGGTTGTCCAGCGCGCGGGCGATCAGATACGGCTGCTTGAAGCCGCCGTTCTTCACCGTGGCGGTCACCGAAGCCATGTTCAGCGGGCTCATCAGCACTTTGCCCTGCCCGATGTACGAGGCCGCGGTTTCGGTCCCCGAGGACTCCGGGATCCTGCCGTCGAAGGAGGGCACACCGGTCTGCCAGTTGTCCTGGCCGAGGCCGAAGTAGTCACGGGCCTCCTGGCCCAGAGCCGTTCCGGCCCGGCCGCCGAGCGGTTTGATCGGCTTGATGAAGGTGCTGTTGCAGGACTGCGCGAAGGCTTCTCGCAATGTGGCGTTGCGGATGGAGAAGTCCTTGAGGTTGTGGAAGGTCACCCCTTCCCACTGGACGGTGGCCGGGCACTCCACCGCGGAGTTGATGCTCCCGAGACCGTTCTGGATGATCATCGCCGCGGTCACGATCTTCATCGTGGAGCCGGGGGCCAACTGGCCCGTCATCGCAGCGTTGTAACCGTCCTTGCGGTTGTTGGCGATGGCCAGGATCGCGCCTGTGGACGGCTGCACCGCCGCCACCGAGGACTCGTCGAACCGCTTGACCGCCTGCTCGGCCGCGGCCTGGACACCGGCGTCGAGCGACGTCCGCACCTTGCCGGGCTTGCCCTTGGCGAGGGTCAGCAGGTTGATGTCGGCCTGCCCGTCCTCGGCGGGGTCGATCCAGGTCTCGACGCCGGGCGAACCGCCCGCGGAGTCACCGTACTTCTGGCGCAGGGTGTCCAGGATCGTGCTCAGGGAGGGGTACTTCTCCTTGGTGAGCACGGTGCCGTTGCGGTCGACGGCTTCGATGGCCGCCGTCGACGACTCGCCCGTCATCAGCGTCGCACCGTCGGTCAACTTCGGGTGTACGACGGTGGGTTCCCAGTCGACCAGGGCTTTGCCGGTCGTCAGCCCGCGGACGACGGTGAGCTCGGAGGCGTACGACAGGGGCTTGGCCTTCCCGCCGTAGGAGACGGTGGCCTTGACGGTGTAGGGGACCGTCGTGCCGACGGCCGGCCCCGGGGTTATCTTCACCTTGCCGATGTGGGCGTCCTCGCCGTACGAGGCGAGTACGGGCTCCGCGTCGGCCTCGTTGTTGGTGAGCAGGGCGGCGGTCGAGGCGTCCCCCGCGGCCCAGGCGTCGAAGAAGCTCTTCGACGTCTCGGCTATCTCCTCCGCGCTCGGCGGCCCTGTCTTCACCTCGGGCGTCGCGTTCCGGGAGGCGACCTTGCCGCCGTCCCCGCCCCCGTCGCTCCCGAGCATGCTGTAGGCCCCGTAGCCGATGCCGCCGGCCGCCAGGACGAACACTCCGCCGACCACGGCGACCTTCGCTCCACTGCGCATCTGTGCAGTCCCCCTCCCCAGGAGTGCCCCTGAACACGTTCAAGGGGCAACTGTGAGGAACCCTAAGGGGTTGGTGCGGTGGGTGAGGGTGTTGTTATCGGACCGGAACGCTTGGCCGGGAAGCGCTCTCTGGATGTGCTCTCCGGATGCGTCTGCGGATGTGTGTGCGGAACCAGGCCCTCCGTTGCTGGGAGCGGGCAGGGAGGCCGTCCCGGGCGTGCCGACATCGGCACATGAGGGCGGCCGCCCCCGTCACCTACCCTGCTCACCTGCGGGGCGCGCGGGGCGCGGTGCAGGTCCAGGCGGGGGATGCGGATGCCGAGAGACGTGGACGGTACGACGAACGCGGGAGCGCCCGGTGCGGACGGGCAGAAGCCAGCAGCGACCACCATGGGACCGCGTGCGTCCCTGGTGATGTCCCTGGCGCTCGGCCTGCTGCTGGGCGCCCTGTCGCTCCTGGTCATGCTTCCGGCGGCCCAGCACCTGCGCTCCCTCCAGGACGGCGAGCGGACTCAGGCGACGCTGCACACGGCCGGTTCGTGCATGGCGGGCCACTGCCAGGTGAAGTTCGAGGCCGGCGGCCGGACGGTGATCGCGGACCTCCCGGTGGGCAGCGGCGGCGGCAAGCAGTCGGCGGGCGCCTCACTGGCGGTCCGGTACCAGGCGGACGACCCCCGGGTGGTGGCCCGCGAGGAGGATGCCGGGGGCGGCGGGGCGGCGGTGCTGACGGCACTGTCGGGCGGGGCGGCCCTGCTCTTCCTCACGGTGGCGGCCGTAGCGGCAATCTTCCTGGCCCGTCGGCCGAGGTCCGAGGCTTGATCAATAAGGGTCGGCGGGCGCCCTGGGAACAAATTTTCGCCGTGATGAGTGAACCCGGAATCGCCGGGCACTAGGACCAACGCAACGAGGTCCTGGCGACCATTCGGAGCCGGGACATACCGGTGGGGCGAACTGAGACCGTTGTGAAGTCAGGTGCACACGCGCCTGAATCCGTACTTGACGATGGGAACTGAAAATGATCCTCCTTGGGCTTCTTCTGCTTATTATCGGCCTGCTTGTTGGCATGGGCCTGCTGACCACGATCGGCAGTATTCTCATCGTCGTGGGCGTGGTCCTGTGGATCCTGGGTGCGACCGGCCGCGCGGTCGGTGGACGAAAGCACTTCTTCTAACCGTCGGAGTTGCCAGACGGAACCAGGAAGTCTGTTGATTGACGCAACAGAATCCTGAAACTGCGGGCGGGCCGCGACGATTTTCGTCGCGGCCCGCCCGCAGTTCGTGCGACCTTTCTTTCCGCTTCACGGCCGGCAGCTCGCCGCCCCCCTCACGGCCACGCCACCCCACCTGGGCCATAGGTTCTACGGATGCAGACCGAAGAGCGCGCCCGGGGCCGAGCTGCCGCCCCCTCCACGTACCGATGGGCGGCCGTGGGCTGCGCGGTGCTGGCCGGAGCCATCGGCTGGACCGATGCGCTGGCGGTGGCCGGCGGTCAGGTGATCGCCGCCTGGAAGGTGGGCGGGGCACTGCTCCTGGCCTGCCTGGCGCTGGTGCTGGCCGCCTCTGCGCTGAGCCGCCGCTCGCAGGCGGCCGGCGAAGAGGTGGGCCCCCGCCGATGGATGCTGGTCGCCCCGGCCGCCGCAGCGGGTTTGGGGGTGGCGTGGGGTGGGGTCGGCGACCTGGGCGCCGAGTACCACGTCCTCGAACCGACCGGCCCCGGCGGCTGCCGAGCCGTGGTCAGGGAGGCGTCGTTCCTTCTCGCGGGCAGGGGCGAGGTGTTCGCGGTGGGGGCCGGCGGCGTGGGCTGGAAGCCGATGGGCTCATGGACGGCCGACGACGGCATCCGCCCCATCGCGGACGGGGCGTACGAGCTGAAGTGGGGCCCCAAGGAAGGCACTTTGCTGATCCACGGCTCCAACGCCAACCCCGTGTGGCCCGCTCTGCACGGCGTCAGCTGCGGTTGAGCATCCTCGACCTCAGGCCCCGGCGCCGCCTGCACTTCCCTGCGCCCAGCGGGAACTAGCCGTTGCCTGCCCGCGTCGTGGTGTCCATGGAGGAAAGCGGCAGGACGATGGTCGAGGAGCCGACGTGGGCAGAGCTGTTGGTCACGTTCCTTCTCATGGGGGCCATCCCCGTGGTCATCGGAGGAGCGGCGATCCTGACTCTTGTGGGCCTGACGCTATGGGCGAGAGCACTACTACGCCGACGCAAGCACCCCAGCACCGGCGGCGGCTGAAGCCTGAACCCGGCTAGGGCCTGTCAGACAAATGATCACCTGGCCGCTTCACGGAGCCAGTGGATCAGGGAGGCTAGGACGACTCCCGCGCGGTACCGGTTCGCGAGCTTGTCGAACCTGGTTGCGATCGCACGGAACTGTTTGAGGCGAGCGAAGCATCGTTCGACCACGTCGCGGTCGCGATAGATCTCCGTGTCGAAGACGGGTGGCCGACCACCGCGGCGCCCCCGGCGCCGACGGTTGGCCATCTGGTCGCGGCGCTCGGGGATCGTGGCAGCGATGCCCCGACGCCTCAGGAAATGACGGATGGCCTTGCTGGAATACGCCTTGTCACCCAGCACACGGTCTGGTGTCGTGCGCGGACGGCCCGTGCCGGCCCGAGGAGTGCGTACTCCATCGAGGACATCGGCGAACGCTGTGGCGTCGTTGACGTTTCCGGGTGTGAGCACAATCGACAGCGGCACCCCCCGGCCGTCGGCGACGAGATGGACCTTGGTGGTCAACCCGCCACGAGACCGACCGAGTGCCTGGCACGCCTGCGAGCGGCCCGGATCTTCCAGTTAGTCCCCGTCCACGTCCCCCCTTTTACGGGCGCCCGCGGCATGCTGATGGGCCCGGTTGACCGTGGAGTCGACGGCGACGGTCCACTCCACCCGGCCCGTCGCATCGTCACGGACCTGGACGTGCTCCAGCAGCTTCGCCCATGTGCCATCGGCCTCCCAGCGGGCGAACCGCTCGTAGACGGTCTGCCACGGCCCATACCGCTCGGGTAGGTCGCGCCACGGAGCCCCGGTCCGCAGCCTCCACAGCACCCCGTTGACCACCTGCCGGTGATCACGCCACGGACGGCCGCGTCCGTCCACCTGCGGCAACAGGGGCTCTATTCGCCCCCATGCCGCATCCGTCAACTCACCTCGACCCGCCACAAGATCAATTATCAGACCGGCTATAGAGTCCTGCCCGTGGCGAATCATCAGGACGAGACCAGAACGGCCTACGACGGTGTCGTCGAACTGTACGCATCGCTGTTCGCAGACCGGCTGGAGACACAGCCCTTCTCCCGGGCCATGATCGGCACCTTCGCCGAACTGGTGCGCGCGACGGGCAACCTGCGGACAGCGGATGTCGGGTGCGGGCCCGGACATCTGACAGCCATGCTGCACGAACTCGGCCTGGAGCCATTCGGACTCGACCTTGCCCCCGGCATGATCGACCACGCCCAGCGGGCCCATCCAGCGCTGCGCTTCCAAGAGGCGCGGATGGAATCCCTGCCGATCGAGAACGGCGCGCTCGGCGGTGTACTGGCCCACTACTCGATGATTCACACCCCTCCGGGGGAACTGCCGGAGCTGCTCGCCGAACAGGTACGCGTCCTGGCGCCGGATGGCCTGCTCCTGGTCTCCTTCTTCGGGACCGACGGACAAGAACCGGTCCGGTTCGACCACAAGGTGGCGCCCGCCTACAGCTGGCCGGCAGATAGCTTCGCCGAACTGCTGGCCGATGCCGGGCTCGATCCCTTCGCCCGGCTGCTCCACGATCCGGCCTCTGAACGCGGTTTCCTCGACGCCCACCTGCTGGCCCGCCGCTCGTAGGTTCTGCCCGGCAATGCCCGCCAGATGTCGGCGCATATCCGGGCTGCCAGCTCGACGAACTCTCGCTGATCCGACGGGAATGCCAGACAGGCCCTAGTGCGACCGACAGCTACCGTCGAGGGTGGGCGGCCTCAGCACCACCTGGTGCCGGGCCGAGGTCCCCAATTACACCCAGGTGTGCAGCCACATCCTGTCCCGCTAAAAATCTTGCGGGATCGAAGTGCCGCTGACGGGCGTGCGACCATTCCTACTCTCAGTAGCGGCGCCTGGTTCTGGCTGTATGTCCAGCTGGAAAATGGCGCTGCTCTGTGACCTGCTGATGTTAGCTCTTCGTATTCGGTGGGTAATCATGCCGACCCGCCGGTAAGTAGAGTTGCCCAGAGTGGCGGACCCGGCGGGGGAGATTATTTCGCGCCTCTGGTCTGTTTTCTATCATTCGTTGAATTTTATTCAGCGAAAAAGGAGAACTGCAATGGTCAAATCGACTATCGCGATCGGTAGGTGAATCAGTATTACCGAACTGGCGAAAAATGAATCTCTGCGTTTTGTGGTCAGTTGATAAGCTTGGACATTCATGCTGAAAAGTGGAATGGTCGTCGGGTTATGTAATGCCGTGTCTTCGTACAGTCTTCTGTACATACGCTCGCGCCGCAGGAATGAGCTGTCCAGGGCCCAAAACCCAAACCCTATGAGCAGCGCGAGTGCGGCGATGCGCCACTCATCGGCTTGCACCGAAACTACTAGGAGAGCGCCGGTTGCTGTAACACTCCAACCTCGAACTAAGAATGAGTTGGTGCTAAGTCTGGAAATGATCGCCTGTATGAATTCCAGGTGCTTGATTCTCTCGCTCTCTGAACCTCTACGTGTCGTCACTCTCTGCCTCGCCTCCATTCTCGGGTTCGGTAAAGAGTCGACCGAATTGCAGCATCGGGGCAGGGATCTCCTCTGAAGTGGGCGGCCAGCCAGGGATCGGATATGCGGCGCCGAAATTTGCAACCATCCAGTCCATGCCAACCTTTCTCATCAAAATGGTGTACACAGACAGGAGTTCGTTTTCCCCTGTGATCAGGATTCCGTCGTCGGCCTGCGTCATAACGACGAACTCGTACTCCAGGCCGACCCTGCGTGGATTTCTGGCTGCTCCCCAGCTGTCGATGTTCCACCTGCGGTAGTGGTCTTGGAGGACCTGAAGCTTGCTTCGCAGTAGATGTTTGCCCAGAGGATGTCGAGGGTTTTTGACTGCCAATGCGTCGGCGAGCTCGCTGCGATCGTATTTTTCCAAATCGGGATGCCCCTCATTGGCGATGATCCAGTCTTGGGCCAGGGTGAGTCTCAATTCGCGCGTAAGGTTTTTCCATACGTCGCGCTTCTTTCCCTGCTGCACGCTCGTTAGCCATTTTGTCGCTGCGGCTACGGGGCCGCTATCTCCATAATGTGCCTCGAATTCGGCATGAAGGATTGCGAGTCTCTGTGTGGAAGATTCTCGCAGGGCTGCATGGCCCGACGTGTCGAGGACTCGACTGAAGCACGCCGTCGCCTGTGACGCCTCGCCAATCTTATGATGCAGAACCCCTTGGAGGAAGATGGCGAAAGCCCGCTCGTCTCCATGGAGACTTTCAAGCAAATTCTCAAGGCGTCGGATGGCCTCTTGGGTGTCGCCCCCAGCGGCGATTCCGAAGGCCGCATCGATTTCTGCGCTTGATTGGATCCCGTCGAAATGGAAAGCTGTGTCCGGGGAGGAGTTAGGAATCCCCAACTCGCTGGGGAGTTGGCTGGGACTCCTGAGTAGTACCTGTGTTAGGCGTGTGATGTCAGCTTCTGCAGCTTGGCCGATTGCGAACCAACTGGTCAGATTGAGGGGTGGAGGGATGAGGGCTGCATCCTCATTGCGAAGCACCACGGGGATGAATTTAGCGCGCTCTCTTCTGCTGTGATAGAGGTCTGCGGTGATGAGCGCGCCCTCCCACCGGACACCGGACCCGATTCCTGGCCCGGTCTCTCGCCTGAAGCGCTCGACGTAGCCCTCTGTCACAACAACGACCACAGAGTCGGCTCGCTCGATTTCACTTCGCATCCAGTCTGGCCATGACTCGGGGGGGTCGTGCTCGTCAAATTGGTCGATCCAAGCGTCAACGCCGGCATGGCGTAGGCGATCCGCGAATTTTCGAATCGTTCTTCTGTGCTCATCGCTGTCATGCGAGTAGGAGATGAGCGCTCGCGGCTGGGCTGGTGCGTGTGCCATTTGAGTCTCCGTATCTGCCCCACGACGAGTGGTTGGCGCACACGTTACCGAGGGAGACGTACCGCCGTCCTGAGTTCTGGCCGGTACGGCGTTGGTGCTATTCCTGACCGCACCGTCAACGGCATGGCGAACCCGTCCCCCGGTGATCGATCGGGGTCTCGCCTTGCGGGGCAGTCGCGAGGGTGTGAGGGCGCAGGACTGACGAATTTGCTGGTCAGCGGCCGTAGACTCTTCAGACTGTAAATATTCCGATGCACATTGCCGGGCCGTATGTGGGCCGTCAGGGGACGGCCCATGACGACCAACGGCCACCTCGAACGACTGCGGTGGGCCCGACACCACATGGTGCCGGGCCCACCGTTTTCCCTGCTACACCCACGTATCCAGCCACATCCGGTCCCGCCACAAGTCCTCCGGGATCGACGTGCCCGTGTAGAGCGGCCAGAAGTAGATGAAGTTCCAGATGATCAGGAGCACCAGCACGCCCGCCGCGATCGCGCCCAGGGTGCGGCGGCGTTCGCCTGTCGGGTCCTTGGAGGTGAGGCCCAGGTCGGCGCGGGCGCCCGTGCCTGCTGCTGGGCCCACGATCGCGCCCAGGAGCATCGTGACCGCCAGGCAGAGGAACGGGACGAACACCACCGCGTAGAAGAGGAAGATCGTGCGCTCCTGGTAGAAGAACCAGGGCACCCAGCCCGCCGCCACGCCGCAGGCGATCGCGCCGGCCCGCCAGTCGCGGCGGAAGAGCCAGCGCCACACCACGTACGCGAGGGCGAAGCACGCCAGCCACCAGAGCAGCGGGGTGCCGATGGCCAGGACCTCGGCGGCGCACTTGCCCGTGGAGGACTCCTTGCAGCCCGCCTGCTCCTCGTAGAAGTAGGAGACGGGGCGGCCCAGGACCAGCCAGCTCCAGGGGTTCGACTCGTACGTGTGGCCCGAGGTCAGGCCGACGTGGAAGTCGTACACCTGGTTCTCGTAGTGCCACAGGCTCCGCAGCCAGTCCGGGAGCCAGCTCCAGGACGAGCCCTTGCCTTCCGTGGCCGCCCAGTTGCGGTAGTAGCCCTTGTCCGTGACGATCCAGCCGGTCCAGGAGACGATGTACGTGACGATCGCCACCGGGACCGTGGAGAGGAAGGCCGGGGTCAGGTCCCGGCGCAGCACCGCCATGTACGGCCTCGCCGCGCCCGCCGTACGGCGCGCTCCCACGTCCCACAACACCGTCATCAGGCCGAACGCCGCCAGCACGTACAGGCCGTTCCACTTCGTCGCGAACGCCAGGCCCAGCATCACGCCCGCGCCCAGCCGCCACGGCCGCCAGCCCAGCCGCAGCGTCTCCGCGATCCGGGCGTCCGGGCGCAGCACCCCCTCCTCGTCCACCGGCAGCGCGTCGGCCAGCCGGCGGCGGGAGCGGTCCCGGTCCACCACCAGGCAGCCGAACGCCGCCAGCACGAAGAACATCACGATCAGGTCCAGCAGCGCGGTCCGGCTCATCACGAAGTGCAGCCCGTCCACCGCGAGCAGCAGCCCCGCCAGGCAGCCCAGGAACGTCGAGCGGAACAGCCGCCGGCCGATCCGGCAGAGCAGGAGGACGGAGATCGTGCCCAGCACCGCCACCATGAACCGCCAGCCGAACGGCGTGAAGCCGAACAGCTGCTCACCGAACCCGATGATCCACTTGCCCACCGGCGGGTGCACCACATAGCCCGGGTCGGTCGGGATCGGGACGGAGGACGGGTCCTTCAGGATCAGCTTGTCTACGTCCTTGGGCCACGAACCCTCGTACCCCTGGTTGACCAGCGCCCACGCGTCCTTCGCGTAATACGTCTCGTCGAATATCACCGCGTTCGGCTGGTCCAGCCGCCAGAAGCGCAGCAGGCCCGCGACCAGGGTGACCAGGAGCGGGCCGCCCCAGGCTGACCAGCGCACCAGCCGGTCCGCGACGTGCGGCGGGATCGCGAGCACCGACCACACCTGTCGGCCCGGCCGGGTCCATGGCGGGTCCAGCCGGTCGCGGAGCGAGGTCTCCGGGCGCGGGACATGGCCGAAGCGGCGCAGCCGCCGTTGCCAGGAGGTCGGCTGTTCGCCGAGCGGGTCCCCGGCGTCTTGGCCCCGCTGGGTCTCGGGTGCGGTACTGGTCACCGCGCCATCGTAGGGAACGCATCTGTGCGAAGGGTGCTGCGCGTGCTGCGAGGATGGCTGATGTGACTGGAACGACTGGAACGCTCGTGCTCGCAGGGACCCCCATCGGTGACGTGGCGGACGCCCCGCCACGCCTGGCCGCCGAACTGGAGCGGGCCGACGTCGTCGCCGCCGAGGACACCCGGCGGCTCCGCCGGCTCACCCAGGCGCTCGGCATCCACACCTCGGGGCGTGTCGTCTCCTACTTCGAGGGGAACGAGTCCGCCCGTACGCCGGAGCTCGTGGAAGCCCTGGTGGGGGGCGCCCGGGTGCTCCTCGTTACGGATGCCGGGATGCCGTCCGTCTCCGACCCCGGATATCGGCTCGTCGCCGCCGCTGTGGAGCGGGACATTCGTGTCACCGCCGTGCCGGGGCCCTCCGCCGTGCTCACCGCCCTGGCCCTCTCCGGCCTGCCCGTCGACCGCTTCTGCTTCGAGGGCTTCCTCCCGCGCAAGGCCGGTGAGCGGCTCTCCAAGCTCCGCGAGAACGCCGACGAGCGGCGCACCATGGTCTTCTTCGAGGCCCCCCACCGGCTCGACGACACCCTCGCCGCCATGGCCGAGGTCTTCGGCGCCGAGCGGCGCGCCGCCGTGTGCCGGGAGCTGACCAAGACGTACGAGGAGGTCAAGCGCGGTCCGCTCGGTGAGCTGGCCGTGTGGGCCGAGGACGGCGTACGAGGGGAGATCACCGTCGTCGTCGAAGGCGCCACCGACTCCGGCGACGAGGGCCTGGACGCCGAGGAGCTCGTACGGCGTGTGCACGTGCGGGAGGAGGCGGGGGAGCGGCGCAAGGAGGCCATCGCCGCTGTCGCCGCCGCCGCCGGGGTGCCCAAGCGGGAGGTGTTCGACGCGGTGGTGGCCGCCAAGAACGCCGAGAAGAGTGCCGACAAGGCCCCGCAGAAGCCTTAGTACGTACGGCAGTGCCTACGGCGTTTCCGTCAGCAGTCCGTACGCCGTCGCCACGAACGTGTCCGCCCGGTGCACCCGCCGCGTCGCCGTCGCCACCACCGCCAGGCCCGTCCCGGGGCGGAAGCCGAGGAACGCCTGCTGGCCCAGGGTCGCTCCCGCGTGGAACAGGACCGGGCCGTACGGGGTCGGGTGCTGGAACCACGTCAGCGTATGGGTGTGCGCGTGCCGCCAGCCGCGCCGCAGCACCGGGCGGGTCACCTCGGTGAGCGCGGCGGCCAGGGCGGGGTCCCGGAGTTCGGAGCCCCCCACATGCGCCTCCAGGAACGTCAGCAGGTCCAGCGGCGTGGAGCGGAGCGCCCCCGCCGCCGTGAAGCCCCCCGTGTCCAGCGCCGGCAGCGGGGTTCCGTCGCGGCGGTGGCCCGTCGCGTCGGTGGAGTCCGGGCCCGGGCGCAGCAGCGTGGCCTCCAGACCCAGCGGGGCCAGCACCTGTTGGTGCAGCAGCACCTCCCACGGGGTTCCGGTGGCGGCGGCCAAGGTGTGGCCGAGGACGGAGACCGCGAAGTTCGAGTAGTGCCAGCGCGTGCCGGGGCGGTGGCGCGGGCGGGCGCGGAGGAAGGCCCCGACCACCCGGTCCGCCGGATAGTTCCCGTACGGGTCCGTCGACCACCGCGGCACCGCCTGCGGGTAGAAGTCGGCGGGCAGGCCCGGCAGCCCCGAGGTGTGGGTCAGCAGATGGCGCAGCGTGATCCGCCGCACCGCCGGGTGCACCGGGAAGCCCGGGGCCAGCAGGTCCGCCGCCCGGTCCTCGTACCGCACCCTCCCCTGCGCCACCAGCCGGGCCAGCAGCAGCCCCGCGAACGGCTTGGACGCCGAGCCCAGTTCGTAGTGGAGGCGCTCCCGGGCGACCGGGCCCGGCTCCGCGCTGCCGCCCGTGTGGACCGTACGGACTCCGCCCCGGCTCATCGCGAGCACCACGTCCGGGGCGTCGATCCGCCCTGCCGCCTCGGCCAGGAGGCGTGCGGTGGCCGGTGAGCCCGGGGCGTCCACAGGCGGGACGGAAAGGTCCGTCATGCCGGGGCCGGTTCCGCGCTCAGGTCGGACAGGGCCCGGCTCATCGCCAGCGCCGAGGCGAACGCGGCGACCAGCGTCGGGTGGTAGACCAGGTCGAACACCGACTCCTCGTCGCCCTCCGGCATGTCGCCCACCACCGGCATCGCCCCGTCCGGCTGCTGCGCCTGCGCGAACCCCTGCCAGGCCGCCGCGTCCAGCGTGGGGGAGGGCAGGCACGCGTCCACCACCAGCAGTTCGCCCAGCAGATCCCACCGCTTCAGGTCGAGCCAGTCGTCCAGCCAGGCCGGAAGCCACAGTTCCAGGTACTCGGCGATGTCGACGGGGAGGTCCGCGGGCTTCTCGCCCCAGTCCGTCAGGTGGAAGACCGTGTGGGTGATGTCGTAGCCGATGTGGCCCTCCACCGTCCACGGCTCGGGCCGCCGCGCCAGCCAGGTGTGCGCGAGCGCCGCCGTCTCCGGAACGCTCGGCTCCACCCCGAACCGCCGCTCGATCGCGCTCAGCCCCAGCCGCCGCACCGGCAGCACCTCCAGCGCCGCCCAGCTGGCCAGGCGGTGGTTGAGGCGGATCGCGGACTCCAGGTCCGGCTGCCGGTAGCCCAGCTCCCGGAACGGTACGTAGACCTCCAGCGGCACCGGCGAGAGCGGTTCGCGCCGCTGGCCCTCCAGCAGCCGTGCGCCCGAATCCAGCAGCTCGTGCCAGGCATGGTCCAGCAGCTTGTGCGCGAGCGCCGATTGCTGCGAGCCCGCCACGCCCTCGCGGAAGATGACCTTCCCGATCAGCGCCAGCTCGCCCAGCGGCTTGAACCGGTCCAGCATCCCCGCCTCCGGGGACGGGTCGGCCTCCAGCCGGAACCCTTCGCGGTGCTCGTACAGCCAGCCCAGGGCCTTCGCCCCGACGTCGTGGATCTGCTGGATGCCGGTGTTTCCGCTGCTCATGGGGTGTGCCTTTCCCGGGAGGGCCCGGACCCGTCCGTCAGCGACCTGAGCGACAGGGCCGCCGCGAACGCCGTGACGAGGGTGGAGTGGTAGCAGTCGATGAAGGGGTACGGGTCCGGCGCGTCGTCGTGCCCCCGTACGCCGGTCGGCGCGTCCTCGTGCACCGGTACGCCGGTCTCCGGGACGCAGCCCGTCGTGTGCTGGACGTCCGCCAGCACCGGCCACACCGCGTCCAGCAGCTCCAGCGGCGGCGGGCCCGGCAGTGAGGCGCCGACCGCCAGCAGCTCGCCCGTGAGGTCCCACTGGCCGCTCTCCAGACACCCGTCGGCCCACGCGGGCAGCCAGGTCCGCAGGTACGCGTCCGTCTTCTCCGGCACCCGGTCGGGCATCCGGCCCCAGTCGGTGAGGTGGAAGACGGTGTGGGTCAGCGCGTAGCCGGACGGGCCCTCGAACGTCCACGGCTCCGCGAGCCCGCCCAGCCAGGTGCGGGACAGGACCGCACCCGCGTCCGTGTGGGTCAGGACCCCCACCCGCCGCTCGGAGTTGATCAGCCCGAGCTGCCGGTTGGCGTGCTGCTCGGTGTGCGCCCAGGCGCGGGTCGCGGTGAGCGGGCGGGCCAGAGCCTCGAACCCCTCGTGGCGCAGCCCGTACCCGGCGAAGGCGGCGTAGATCTCGTACGGGTAGGCCGCGAAGGGCTCCGCCCGGAGCAGCTCCAGGAGCAGGGCGCCTTGGGCCACCTCATCCCAGGCGTACGTGACGAGGTCCCCTGCCACCTCGTGTTCCGGGGTGCCGGGGGCGGTGGCGGCGCGGACCGTGGAGCAGAGCTGGGCCAGTTCGCCGAGGGGTTTGAGGGTGGCGTTGACCTGGGTGCGGGGGTCCAGGACGTCGTCGGGGAGCGCGAACTCGCCCCGGTGCGCGTCGGTCCAGGCGAGGGCGGTGCGCAGGACGTGCGGGAGGACGGCGAGCGCGGCGCCGGGGGAGGCGTGGCCCCGGGGGGCCTGGCTCTCCGGGCCGCCCCGCGACCCCTGCGTCGCGGTCGTCGTCATCGCGCCCTCGCCTCGGCCATCAGCCGGGCCGCCCGGACGTGCAGGGTGACGCGGGGGTCGTGGCCGCCCATCAGCTCGACGAAGTCGAGGCCGCGCTCCAGGCCCAGGGTGGCCGGTTCGCCGCCGATCGCCGTGAGCCAGCGGCCCGCGCCCGCCGCCTGGAGCCAGTCGCGCCGCCGCACCGCGCGGACGAAGCCGCGCGCGAGGTCGACCGCCCGGGCCGCCGCGGCCCGCTGCACGGCCGAGGGGGCGGCCGGTACGGCGAGGGGGGCGAGGACCGAGAGCTGGTGGGTGAAGGACTGCCAGGGCGCCTGCTCCAGCCAGGCGGCGTCGGGCTCCTCGAAGGAGCCGGTCGTGCCGGTCGTCCCGGTCGTGCCCGGGGGCTGTGCCATGCGCTGGAGCGTGGAGATCATGTGCCAGTGGCTCCAGGCCGTCGCGGCCGGAGCGTCGGGCTTGGGCGGGAATTCCCGTACCGCCCGGTCGAGCACGGCGACGTCTCCCGGATGCGGATGACGCCCGTACAGAACACTCGGCAGCAGCAGATCGGCACCGATGACCCGTGCGGCCGCGATTCCGGTCCGGTTCTCCTCGTCGATTCCTGCCGCGCCGCATACCGTGGCGAGGTGGTCCCCGCTCCGAAGAGCGAGGACCACCTCTGTTGCCAGGTCATGCACGGCACCCGCGAGCGGGGACGAAGCATGTGTCTGGTCCATGTTCCGACGTTCAGCCCTTCTTCGGGCGCGGGGTCGGAGGCGAAAGCAGCAGGGCCCCGCCGCCGGCGAGAAGCGCGAGGTAGGCGCACTCGCGGGAGTCGCGGTAGACGCCGTCGATCTCGCCCGGGTTGAGCGCCGTGTCGAGGTCGAGCTCGATGTCGGTGGCAGTGGTGTCCGTGGTGTACATGGGTGCTCCCCATCCTGTGGGAAATCGGGTTGGTGTACGTACCGAGTCACGCTTGACGTACGTTCCGAGTGAAAGGGAGGAATGGGGGCGCCGCAAATCGGGACCGGACATCCGTGGTAATAGGGGATTCAATTGAATGATGAATTCATGCGGCGAATGGGTGATAAGGCGTTGAGAATTCGGGGAATTATGGGGGGTCGCGTGGGGGTGGTGCGCGGGCGCATTCGCCCCGGGTGGCGGGCGTGCTCGGGGGCGCTCAGTGGTCCGCCGCTCGCCCGCTGTCCCGTCCGCCGGTCACGGGCCGGCCTGTCGCGGGCCATGCGGCGGCAAAGGGCGGCAAAAGGAGGCCAAGAACGCACCAATATCGGCTCTGAGCTGGTGCGTCCGCCCCGGCGCGGGTGTCCACTGGAAGGAACGGGCCACCTGCTCGAAACCCTCGGGCGGGCCGGCCTTCCCCGGAGTGCCTGACCGGCGGACAAGAGGAGCGGGTATGAGCGAGATCGCAGCGACCACCGTCCATGAGGCGTACGCCTTCGCCTGCATGCGGTGCGGGTACGGCTGGGAGCAGTCCTACGAGATAGAGCACCACGTGGACGTCCACGGTCACGAGTTCGTCGTCTACAAGGCCGACGGTGAGCGTGTGCCGTCCCCGCTCTCCACGCCCACCTGCGCCAACTGCGACGGGCACGTGGTGCGCATCATGCGGGCGGGCCGGGTGGCCGGTGCCCAGCAGTTCCTGCACACGCCGAAGAGCGCCAAGCAGGCCCCGGAGAAGGTCCCGGCCGCCCGCTCCGCCGACCGCCACTGGCGGCTGTCGGACCTGCTCCACCCCTTCCACCGCAGGTGAGCCCCTGAGTCGGGCCCGGCGTCACCGGCGGCGCCTCCCCGCGTGAGGGCTCCGGCCCTCGTACGCCGGTGTACCGGGCCCTCGTAGAGTCGTCCGCATGAGCCGTACCGAAGCCCCGCCGCTGCCCGAACCCCTCCGGGTCCCGGTCGCCGACTCCCACACCCACCTGGACATGCAGGACGCCACCGTCGAGGAGGCCCTCGCCCGGGCCGCCGCGGTGAACGTCACGACGGTGGTCCAGGTGGGCTGCGACGTGGCCGGCTCCCGCTGGGCCGCCGAGACCGCCGCCGCCCACCCCGCCGTCCACGCCTCGGTCGCCCTGCACCCGAACGAGGCCCCACGCATCGTCCACGGCGACCCGGACGGCACCGCGCGGCAGGGGGCCCGGGAGCCCGGCGGCAAGGCGGCGCTGGACGACGCGCTGGCGGAGATCGACGCGCTGGCCGCCCTCGACCATGTGCGCGGGGTCGGCGAGACGGGCCTGGACTTCTTCCGTACGGGCCCCGAGGGCGTCGCCGCCCAGGAGGAGTCGTTCCGGGCCCACATCGAGATCGCCAAGCGGCACGGCAAGGCCCTGGTCATCCACGACCGGGACGCGCACGCGGACGTCCTGCGGGTCCTGGCGGACGCGGGCGCGCCCGAGCGGACCGTCTTCCACTGCTACTCCGGCGACGCCGAGATGGCCGAGATCTGCGCACGGGCCGGGTACTTCATGTCCTTCGCCGGCAACATGACCTTCAAGAACGCCCAGCCGCTGCGCGACGCGCTCGCCGTCGCCCCCACCGAGCTGGTCCTCGTCGAGACGGACGCGCCCTTCCTCACCCCCGCCCCGTACCGCGGGCGGCCCAACGCCCCGTACCTCATCCCGGTCACGCTCCGCGCCATGGCCGCGGTGAAGGGGCTGGACGAGGACACGCTGGCCGCCGCGATCTACGACAACACGGCACGCGCGTTCGACTTCTGAGCCGGTGATGAGCCGGGGCTGAGCCGGAGCCGAGCCGGGGTGGGCACGCTGCGTAGCCGTGTCGCTTTGGAGAGTCACCGGAGCTCCGCTATCGTCCCCGCGCACGACGGGGGCGGCAGCAGGCGGATCTTCGGGAGCGGCGTGAACGGCGTGAACACTTCGCAGGACAGGCGTCTCGACGCGTTCCACGAGCAGCTGACCGTGGCCGACCGGGCGTGGGTGGCGGGCCCCGCCGCCCACGCCCCGACCGTCGTCGACATCCCGCTCACCGAACCGCCGCCGCCCGCGATGCCCGCGCCGCCCGCGCCGCCCCGGCAGGGCCCCACCCGCGCCGAGGCCCGGCGGGCCGCCAAGCGCCGCCGCCCCCGCGTCGCCGACCCGGAGAACCTCAAGCTGAGACGGCTTGTGCCGCAGGCCCTCGTCGTCGCCTTCCTGGCCGGCGGCACCACCGCGTTCGTCGCCCATGACAAGGCGGTCCGGCTCGACGTCGACGGCAGCCCCCGCACCCTGCACACCTTCGCCGACGACGTCACCGAACTCCTCGCGGACGAGGGCGTCACCGTCGGCTCCCACGACCACATCTCCCCGGCCCCCGGCACCGAACTCGACCACGGCGACCAGGTCACCGTCCGCTACGGCCGCCCCGTCGACCTCACCCTCGACGGCCACCACCGCCGGGTCTGGACGACCGCCGACACCGTGGCCGGGGCCCTGCGCGCGTTCGGGGTCCGCGCCGAGGGGGCGTACCTCTCCGCCTCCCCCTCCGCCCGGATCGCCCGCACCGGCCTCACCCTCACCGTCCGCACCGAACGCACCGTGACCTTCATGGCCGACGGCCAGGAGCGCACCCTGCGCACCAACGCCGCCACCGTCCGCGAGGCCCTCGCCCAGGCGGGCATCACCCTGCACGGCCTGGACGCCACCTCCGTGGGCCCTGGAAGCTTCCCGCGCGACGGCCAGACGGTCTCCGTCCTGCGGATCACCGACACCCGCGAGGTGCACGAGGAGAGCGTCCCGTACGCCGTCGAACGGAGCGAGGACCCCGAGCTGTTCCGGGGCGTCGAGCGGGTGGAGCGGGCCGGGCGCAACGGCGTACGCCGGGTCACGTACGCCGTCCGGACCGTCAACGGCGTACGGCAGACGCCCCGCAGGACCGGCGAGGAGCTGGTCCACCGGCCGGTCAGCCGCGTCGTGCGCACCGGCACCCGGCAGCGGCCCGCCTCCGTCGCCGGGGCGGACGGGCTGAACTGGTCCGCGCTCGCCGCCTGCGAGTCCGGCGGGCGGGCGGGGGCGGTCGACCCGAGCGGGACGTACGGCGGGCTGTACCAGTTCGACACCCAGACCTGGCAGTCGCTCGGCGGCAGCGGGCGGCCCCAGGACGCGCCCGCCGCCGAGCAGACGTACCGGGCGAAGAAGCTCTACGTACAGCGGGGGGCGAGTCCGTGGCCGCACTGCGGCCGTAGGCTTACCGGGTGAGCAGCACAGAGCCCGACGCCCTCCTGGGCCCCGCAGACATCCGCGACCTGGCAGCGAAGCTGGGCGTACGCCCGACCAAGCAGCGCGGTCAGAACTTCGTCATCGACGCCAACACGGTCCGCCGCATCGTGCGCACCGCCGAGGTCCGCCCGGACGACGTGGTCGTCGAGGTCGGCCCAGGGCTCGGCTCGCTGACCCTGGCGCTGCTGGAGGCGGCGGACCGGGTGGTCGCGGTGGAGATCGACGACGTGCTCGCGGCCGCGCTGCCCGCCACGGTCCAGGCCCGGATGCCGGAGCGCGCCGACCGGTTCGCCCTCGTCCACTCCGACGCGATGCTGGTCACCGAGCTGCCGGGCCCCGCGCCCACCGCGCTCGTCGCGAACCTCCCGTACAACGTGGCGGTCCCCGTCCTGCTCACCATGCTGGAGCGGTTCCCGAGCATCGAGCGGACCCTCGTCATGGTCCAGTCCGAGGTCGCCGACCGGCTGGCCGCCCGCCCGGGCAACAAGGTCTACGGCGTGCCGTCGGTGAAGGCCAACTGGTACGCGGAGGTCAAGCGCGCCGGGTCCATCGGCCGTACGGTCTTCTGGCCCGCCCCGAACGTCGACTCCGGCCTCGTCTCGCTCGTCCGCCGCACGGAGCCCATCGCCACCACCGCCAGCCGCGCCGAGGTCTTCGCGGTCGTGGACGCGGCCTTCGCCCAGCGCCGCAAGACGCTGCGCGCCGCCCTCTCCGGCTGGGCGGGTTCCGCGCCCGCCGCCGAGGCCGCGCTGGTCGCCGCCGGGATCTCGCCGCAGGCGCGCGGGGAGGCGCTGACGGTGGAGGAGTTCGCGGCGATCGCGGAGAACAAGCCGGAGGTCTCCGCATGAGCGCCGCCGTCACCGTCCGCGTCCCCGCCAAGGTCAACGTCCAGCTCGCCGTAGGCGCCGCCCGCCCCGACGGCTTCCACGACCTGGCCAACGTCTTCCTCGCCGTCGGCCTGTACGACGAGGTCACCGCCACCCCCGCCGACGAGCTGCGCATCACCTGCTCGGGCCCGGACGCCGCCCAGGTGCCTCTGGACCGGACGAACCTCGCCGCCCGGGCCGCCCTGGCGCTGGCCGAGCGGTACGGCATCGAACCCGCCGTCCACCTGCACATCGCCAAGGACATCCCGGTCGCGGGCGGCATGGCGGGCGGCAGCGCCGACGGGGCGGCCGCGCTGGTCGCCTGCGACGCCCTGTGGGGGACGGGCGCGAGCCGCGACGAGCTGCTCGCCATCTGCGCGGAGCTGGGCAGCGATGTGCCGTTCAGCCTGGTCGGCGGGGCCGCGCTCGGTACGGGACGCGGCGAGAAGCTGACCCCGATCGAGGTGGGCGGGGCGTTCCACTGGGTCTTCGCGGTGGCGGACGGGGGGCTGTCGACGCCTGCGGTGTACGGGGAGTTCGACCGGCTCACGGCCGAGGCGGACGTCCCCGAGCCGACCGCCTCGCCCGCGCTGCTGGCCGCCCTGCGCTCCGGCGACTCCGGCGCACTCGCGGCGGCCCTGAGCAACGACCTCCAGCCCGCCGCGCTCTCCCTGCGCCCCTCCCTCGCCGACACGCTGGCGGCGGGCACGGAGGCAGGGGCGCTGGCCGCGCTGGTCTCCGGGTCGGGGCCGACGACGGCGTTCCTGGTGGTGGACGAGCCGGCGGCCCGGAAGGTGGCCGACGCGCTGCTGGCCTCCGGGACCTGCCGCAACGCCCGGGTGGCACCGGCGCCTGCGCGGGGCGCGCACGTGGTGACGGCGTCTTCGTGAGCCGCTGAGGGGGCGGGGGCGGGTCAGCGGCCCGTCGAACCGTCGATCAGTTCGCGCAGGATGTCCGCGTGACCGGCATGCCGGCCGGTCTCCTCGATCATGTGGGCGAGCGCCCACCGGACGCTGGGCGCGGGCTTCCCCGGCCGTGACCCCGGCCCCGGCTCTGACCCCGGCCGGGGGACCGGTGCCGCCAGTTCGGTGCACCCGTCGAGGACGGCGTTCGCGCTCCCGACCGCCGTACGGTAGCGGGCGACGACCTCGGCCACGCTGTCCTCCGGCGCGGCCCGGAACGTCGCCTGCCAGTCGGCGACGTGCTCCCCGAGGAAGATCGCGCGCTCGACGTACGTCAGGTGGTTGAGCAGGCCGAGCAGGTTCGTCCCCGAGCGCACGGCGGCCGTCCGGACCTCCGGCTCGGGAGCGCCGTCGACCTTCGCGGCGACCGAGGTCCGCAGGTAGTCGAGGAACCCGCGCAGGGTCTCGGCCTCGCTGCTGCCGGTCCGGGGCGGCGGGGTGTCACGGCGGCGGTCACGGGTGGCCATGGCGGGTCTCCAGGGTGCGGGCGGGTCAGGCGGTGCGGCGGACGACGACCAGGACGTGGTCGGTGACCTCGGCGGTGGTGCCGTCCGGGCCGGTCGCGGTGCGGCGAGGCGCGTCGGCGCGCTCGATCGTCCAGGTGGCCGGGTCGAGCGCGAGGCCTTCGGCGACCTCCTGCGGGCTCGGGAAGTACGCGTCGGGGTCCTGGTTCCAGGACCACGGCGCGGTCGAGCCGTGGTCGACGACCAGCAGCCGCCCGCCCGGCCGCAGTGCGTGCGCGGCCCGGCGCAGGACGGTCGCGCGGTCCAGTTCGTACGGCGTGTGCAGGTAATGGGCGGTGACCAGGGCGAACCCGCCCTCGGGGAAGGTCGCGCCCAGGTCGTGCCGCTCGGCGGTGACGCGGTCGCCCAGGCCGAGCGAGCGGGCCAGGGTGGTGAGCCTGTCGACCGCCACGGCCGAGACGTCGACGGCGGTGACCCGCCACCCCTGGCGCGCGAGCCACAACGTGTCGCCGCCCTCACCGCAGCCGAGCTCCAGCGCATCGCCGGGCGGCGTAGATGCCGTCCCAGGAGGTGCGGGCGTCGTCGGTGGTCAACGGAGGGCTCCTTCGGCCGGGACGCGCGCGGCAGGGCGCGCTGTCGGGTGTTCGCCCAGTGTGGTCACCGGCTGCCGCGATCCGCACGAGAACTTGCCGTACCGGCAAACCACTCAGGGGGTGGAGGCCGGGTCGTTCTCGTCGTACAGGTAGCCGTTGAAGCTCGTCGTGCAGTCGCTGAAGTCCTGCGCGAGCCTGACGGTGACCGTGGTGGTGGCAGCAGGGAGCGGGTCGCCGGGCCGGGGACTGGTGTCGCAGATGTACCAGTCGTCGTGGTCCCGGGGGAGGGTGACGTCCTTGTGCTGGGCGGCGGCCGTCAGGCGTGCGGGGGACAGGTCCTGGCGGCTGAACTCCGTCCGCGCCTGCTCGTAGGTCCTGCTGTGCAGGGCGGGCATGACCGCATCGGGTGGGGGCGCGGGAGCGGTCGAAGCGGTGGCCGGGGCCGAAGCGGTGGCCGGTGCCGTGGCTGTAGCCGTAGCCGGGGCCGTGGTTGTCGCGGCGGTGGCGGCCGAGGTGACCGGCGCGGCGTCGCCGGTCTGCGTGCCACCACCCGAGCATCCGGCCAGGGCGAGTACGCCGACGACGAGGACCGACGGGGCGAGGCGGCGAGGATTTGGCACCATGGTGGTACTCCGATCCGGGAAAGCGGTGAAAGGCGTCCGCACGCACCGGCGTTGACCGATTTACGGCGTCCCTGCCCTTATCTCCTACCCCGTACCGGGACGGCCAACGGGACGCACCGCCGGCGCCATTCCGCGTACTCAGGCGCCGAATTGAGTACCCGTACCCTCCCGCCGCACCCCCGCCCGCCGCGAACGTATGCGCATGGGATCACCAGTTCGCGTACTCGCCGAGGCCACCCCCGACACCCGGGACCGCTACGTCGATCTGCTGCGCGTCGCCTCGCTCGGCGCGGTCGTGCTCGGGCACTGGATGATGGCGGCGGTCACCCCGGACGGGGTCGGCAACCTGCTGGCCGTCGTCCCGGCGCTCCAGCCGCTGACCTGGCTGCTCCAGGTGATGCCGGTGTTCTTCTTCGTCGGCGGATTCGCGCACGCCCTGTCGTACCGCTCCCTGCTCCGCAAGCGCCCCGAGGGCTCCACGGACTCCGTCTACGCGGCGTTTCTGCGGGCCCGGCTCCAGCGGCTGCTGCGCCCCACCATGGTCTTCGTCCTCGTCTGGGGCGCTGCCGCTCTCCTCATCCAGCTGCTCGGCGGGGGCGGCGGGCTCACCGGTGTCACCCTGCGGCTGGTGACCCAGCCGCTCTGGTTCATCGGGATCTACCTGGCGATGGTGGCGTTCACCCCGCCGCTGCTGAGGCTGCACGAGCGGTACGGCTGGGGCGCGTTCGCCGGTCTTGCGGGTGCGGCGGCGGCCGTGGACGTCCTGCGGTTCGCGGCCGGAGTCCCGTACGTCGAGTTCCTCAACTTCGCCTTCGTCTGGCTCGCGGTCCACCAGCTCGGCTTCCTGCGCGCCGACGGCCGCCTCGGCGCCGGCCCCGCCCTCTCCGCCCTCCGCCGCCCGGCCCTGCTCGCCGGGGGCGGCCTGATCACCGCAGTGGCCCTGGTGGCTGCTGGTCCCTACCCGCTCTCCATGGTCGGGATGCCCGGCGAGAAGGTCAGCAACATGGCCCCGCCGACGCTCGCCCTCCTCTGCCACGGCCTCTGGCTGGTCGGCGCGGTCGAGCTGCTCCGCGCCCCCGCCGCCCGCCTGCTGGCCCGCCCCCGCGCCTGGCGCACGGTGGTGGCGGCCAACGGGGTGGCGATGACCGCGTTCCTCTGGCACCTCACGGCGATGCTCGGCGTGTACGGGGCGATGCTCGCCCTGGACGTCCCGCTCCCCGAACCCGCCACCGCCGCCTGGTGGGCCCAGACCCCGCTGCGCCTGGCGGTCGCGGCCGCGCTCACCGCCGTACTCGTCGCCGCCTTCCGCACCTTCGAACGCCCGGCCCCCACCGCAGCCGTCCAGGGCCACGGCCCCCTCGCCGCCCTCGGCGCGACGCTCACCCTGCTCGGCGTCCTCGGCCTCTCCATGGTCGGCTTCGCCGGCCTGCTGGAGGGCCGCACGGCCCTGCTGATCGCCATCCCGGTCTCGGCCCCGGCCGCCGTCGCGATGACCCTGTGCGGCTGGCTGCTGGTGGAGCGGGCGGGGCGGGGGAGGGGCGTGCGGTAGGCCGCGCGGGTGCCTACCTGCTCGCCGCCCGCCGGTCGGCACCACCTTGTACGGTGCCGGAGCCCCGGTGCCGTCGAGGCCGCAGGACCGGCCCCCCTCCGCCGCGCCGTACCCTGGGAAGGTCGATCAACCCCCTGGGCAGGAGTGAAATGGCCGTCAATCTGGTCAATGTCGAGCAGGTCAGCAAGGTGTACGGCACCCGTGCCCTGCTCGACGGTGTATCCCTCGGAGTGTCCGAGGGCGACCGGATCGGTGTCGTCGGCCGCAACGGTGACGGCAAGACGACCCTCATCCGGATGCTCGCCAAGCTGGAGGACGCGGACACCGGCCGCGTCACCCACAACGGCGGGCTGCGGCTCGGCGTGCTCACGCAGCACGACTCGCTGGACCCGGCGAAGACCATCCGCCAGGAGGTCATCGGCGATCTCGCCGACCACGAGTGGGCGGGCAGTGCCAAGATCCGCGACGTGCTCACCGGGCTCTTCGGAGGGCTCGCCCTCCCCGGCTTCGAGCACGGGCTCGACACCGTGATCGCCCCGCTCTCCGGCGGTGAGCGCCGCCGTATCGCGCTGGCGAAGCTCCTCATCGACGAGCAGGACCTGATCGTCCTCGACGAGCCCACCAACCACCTCGACGTCGAGGGCATCTCCTGGCTCGCCGGGCATCTGCGGGCCCGGCGCTCGGCGCTCGTCTGCGTCACCCACGACCGGTGGTTCCTGGACCAGGTCTGCACCCGCATGTGGGACGTCCAGCGGGGCACCGTCCACGAGTACGAGGGCGGCTACAGCGACTACGTCTTCGCCCGCGCCGAGCGTGAGCGGATCGCCGCGACCGAGGAGTCCAAGCGGCAGAACCTCATGCGCAAGGAGCTGGCCTGGCTGCGCCGCGGCGCCCCGGCCCGTACCTCCAAGCCGCGCTACCGCATCGAGGCCGCCAACGAGCTGATCGCCGACGTGCCGCCCCCGCGCGACACCAGCGAGCTGATGAAGTTCGCCAACGCCCGCCTCGGCAAGACCGTCTTCGACCTGGAGGACGTGACCGTCCAGGCCGGGCCCAAGACCCTCCTCACCCACCTCACCTGGCAGCTCGGCCCCGGCGACCGCGTCGGCCTGGTCGGCGTCAACGGCGCGGGCAAGACCTCGCTGCTGCGCGCCCTGGCCGAGGCCGCCCGTACGCAGGGCGACGAGCAGCCCGCCGCCGGGAAGATCGTCGTCGGCAAGACCGTCAAGCTCGCCTACCTCTCCCAGGAGGTCCACGAGCTCAACCCGAACCTCCGGGTCCTGGAGGCCGTCCAGCAGGTCCGCGACCGGGTCGACCTCGGCAAGGGCCGCGAGATGACGGCGGGCCAGCTCTGCGAGCAGTTCGGGTTCACCAAGGAGAAGCAGTGGACGCCCGTCGGCGACCTCTCCGGCGGTGAGCGCCGCCGGCTCCAGATCCTGCGGCTGCTGATGGACGAGCCCAACGTCCTGTTCCTCGACGAGCCCACCAACGACCTGGACATCGAGACCCTCACCCAGCTGGAGGACCTCCTCGACGGCTGGCCCGGGTCGATGATCGTGATCTCCCACGACCGGTTCTTCATCGAGCGCACCACCGACAAGGTCATGGCCCTCCTCGGCGACCGCGCCCTGCGCATGCTGCCGCGCGGCATCGACGAGTACCTGGAGCGCAGGCAGCGGATGGAGGAGCAGGCCACCCCCTCCGCCGCCCCCGCGCCCCGTACGTCGGGAGCCCCTGCCGCCGCACCCGCCGTCTCCGCGCAGGAGGCCCGCGCCGCGAAGAAGGAGCTCCAGAAGGTGGAGCGGCAGCTCGACAAGCTCTCGACCCGGGAGACCGCGCTGCACAAGCAGATCGCGGACAACGCCACCGACTTCGAGAAGGTCGCGAAGCTCGACGCGGAGCTCCGCGAACTCGTCACCGAGCGCGACGAGCTGGAGATGCGCTGGCTGGAGCTGGCCGAGGACGCCTGAGAACAACCCGGCGTGCGCGGGCAGCCCGCGCGACGTCCGCCTCGGTGACTGACCGTCACTTTCCGCCGGTCGTAACGGGCGCATCACAACGCGGTTCTCCCTTGGGAACAGGGGGCGGACCGATCCGGTGTTCGACAGCGGGTGGGTGGTACAAAGAAGCCCCGCCCGACTGTCGTAACACCGCGGAAGCCATGCCCGATTCGCTCCTTTCCGAGGGGAATTGAACCCTCCCGGAATCGCGGGGGAGACCGGATCCGGCACCGGCCCGCACGAAGGGGGACGTGCTGATGAGCCAGCCGCCCAGCCAGCAACCGCCGCAGGGGGGCTTCGGAGCTCCGCAGGAGCCGCCGCAGGGGACTCCTCAGCCGCCGCAGGACCAGCAGCCGCAGGACCAGCCGCAGCCGTCCCTGGCCAAGCAGCCGGAGCAGCCGCCGCAGCCCCCGACGGGTCCGCCCGCCCAGCCGCCGCAGGCCCCGGCCGCCGGTCAGCCCCAGCCCCCGGCAGGACCGCCGCAGACGCCGCCTCCGGGCGGCCCGGCGTACGGCTACCCGCAGACGCCCCCGGCCCCGCAGCCCGGCTACGGCTACCCCCAGGCACCGGGACAGGCCCCCGGCCCGTACGGCCAGCAGCCCCCCGGCCAGGCACCCGGCCCCTACGGTCAGCAGGCCCCCGGCCCGTACGGTCAGCAGCCCGGCCCCTACGGACAGCCCGGCCCCGGCGGCTACGGCCAGCCGGCTCCCGGCCCCTACGGCCAGCCCACGCAGCCCGGCTACGGCTACCCGCAGCAGCAGTACCCCGGCGCCCCCGCCCCGGGCGGAACCGGCGGATCCGGCGGCAGCGGCGGACCCTTCAAGGGGAAGACCGGCATCCTCGCCGCGGCGGCCGTCGCCGTCGTCCTGCTCGTCGGCGCGGGCACCGCCTGGTACGTGGTGAGCGACAGCGGCGACGACCCCAAGAAGCCCGTCGCGGGCCCCAGCGAGGACGCCAAGGGGTCCGAGGAGCCCACCGCCTCCCCCTCCGTCGACCAGGGCGACGGCACCGGCGACGGCCGGGAGACGGACGACGATCTCAACGCCGGGCGCAAGCCGGGCGAGGCCAAGGTCGCCTGGCTCCAGAAGAACGAGGTCGACCTCCCGCGCGACGGTGACGAGATCCGTGGCCCCTGGTTCGTCGGCGACACCGTGGTCACGGCCCTGTACCGGGGCATCTCCGGCTACTCGGTCGCCGACGGCAAGAAGAAGTGGGCCGTCGCGCTCCCCGCCGACATCTGCGCCGCCCCCAACACGACCTCCCCCGACGGCAAGCTCGTCATCGGCATCCAGAACGGCACCACGGAGCGGTCCAAGTGCTCCGTGATGCAGATGATCGACCTCAACACCGGCAAGGCCGGCTGGAAGTCCGAGGTCAAGAAGAACGGCGCCTTCGACCTGATCTCCGACATCGGCCTCGCGATCAGCGGGAACACGGTCACCGCCGGGCGGACCAGCTACTCCAGCGCCTACCGGGTCAGCGACGGCAAGCAGCTGTTCGGCACCCCCGACAGCAACTGCCGGACCTTCGCCTTCGCCGGCGGTCCGAAGCTGATCGCCGCCGCCAACTGCCGTAACAACGACGCCGACAACCCGCAGCACCAGCTGCAGGAGCTGGACCCGGTCACCGGCAAGGCGAAGTGGACCTACCAGCCGCCGCGCGGCTGGGAGATCAAGAAGACCTACTCGGTGAGCCCGCTCGTGGTCTCGCTGGAGAACCGGAAGAAGAAGCAGTGGTCGGTGGCCGCGTTCACCGACAACGGCAAGCTCCGTTCCCAGCTGAGCCCGGCCAAGGGTGACCTGGTCACCGCCAACTGCGGTGGCCTGCTCGGCAGCATCTTCGGCCAGCAGCTCGAAGGGTGCTCCGGGGTCGCCGCCGACGCCAACACCTTCTACATGGCCACCAAGAGCGACACCACCGGCTCCGACCGGACCAACAAGGTCGTCGCCTTCGACCTGAACACCGGCAAGCCCAAGTGGACGGCGCCCGCCCCGGCCGGGCGCACCGTGAGCCCGATCGGGATGGACGGCGGCAAGGTGCTGCTCTACGCGGAGCCCCGCTACGACAAGGCCGGCGCCATCCTCACCATCCCGCCGGCGGGCGGCTCCACCAGCGTTCTGCTCCAGCACCCGGAGGGGACCAACCGGATCGAGAACAGCCTCTTCGGGGGTCTGAACACCGTCTACCGGGACGGCCGCTCCTTCCTCTTCCCCAAGCGCATCACCGGCCGCGACGACGGCGAGATGGAGCAGGCGACGGCGCTGGTGTTCTCCAAGTGACCGTTCCCCACGGCATCCGCAGGCAGCCGGCCCCTGACGGCCGGACGCGACCCCGCCCCCACACATCCCCCGAGGTACGTACGCGATGACCCAGCCGCCGCCGCAGCAGCCACCCAACGAGCCCCAGCCCCCCGGCCAGCCGCCGAACCAGCCGTCGGACCAGCCCCCGGCAGGACCCCCGGCAGGCCCGCCCGCCGGTCCCCCCGCCGGCCCGCCCTCCGGCGGATTCGGGGCCCCGCAGGACCCGCCGCCCGGTGGGTTCGGTGAACCGACCCCGCCGCCCGCGGACCCCTTCGCCAAGCAGCCCCCGCCCGCGGCCCCGCCCACCCCGCCCGCCGGCGGCTACGGCGCACCGCAGCCCGGCTACCCGACCCCGCCGGCCCCGCAGCCCAACGGGTACGGCTACCCGCAGGCCCAGCAGCCCGGCTACGGCTACCCCCAGGGAGCCCCCGGCCAGCCGGGTCAGCCGGGCTACCCGGGCCAGCCCGGCTACCAGGGGCAGCCCGGCCAGCCCGGCTATCAGGGCCAGCCCGGTCAGCCCGGGATGCCGCAGCAGGGCTACGGCTACCCCACCCAGCCGATGTACGGCGCCCCGCAGCCCGGCCCGGGCGGTGGCGGACCCGGCGGCCCCGGCGGCGGCAAGAAGTTCTCCACCCAGATGCAGATCATCGTCGCCGCGGCCGTCGCCGTGGTGCTGATCATCGGCGCGGCCGTCGTCTACACCTCCACCAAGGACGACGGCGACCAGGGCAACCAGGCCTCCACGTCCGGCTCCACCGGCGGCGAGGGCAAGGGCGGCGAGGGCAAGGACGGCGGCCTGGCCGGCGGCAGCGAGAAGGCCCCCGCCAACACCGGCTCCAAGGTCGCCTTCCAGCTCCCGCAGCCGGAGGTCTCCGACGTCACCTCGGTCAAGGGCTCCTGGCTCACCGACAAGGCGTACGTGAAGTCCGGCGTCAACGAGGTCGTCGCGTACGACCGGGACAAGGGCACCAAGCTCTGGTCCGTGCCGGTCCCCGGTGAGGTCTGCGGCGCCTCCCGCCACATGACGAAGGACTACAAGTCGGCGATCCTCTTCAAGGAGGGCAAGCCGACCAAGGAGAAGAAGTACCCCGCCTGCAACCAGATCGGCGCCGTCGACCTGGCCGCCGGCAAGCTCCTCTGGAGCAAGTCCGTCACCTCCGCCACCGGCGGCGACCGGCCGGTCCAGTTCGACGAGGTCACGCTCAGCGGGACCACCGTCGCCGTGGGCGGCACCTCCGGCGGCGCGGCCTTCAAGCTGGAGAACGGTGCCGAGCTCTGGAAGCCCAAGGTCTCCGCCGACCGCTGCTACGACACCGGGTACGCCGGTGGCGAAGCCCTCGCCGTGGTCCGCAAGTGCGGTTCGTACGACAGTCCGCAGCTCCAGATCCAGGCGCTGAACCCGGCGACCGGCGCACCGCTCTCCTCGTACCAGATGCCCGCGGGCGTCGACTACGCGTCCATCGTCTCCACCAAGCCGCTGGTGGTCGCGGCCAATGTCGGCGACACCGCCAACGACGGCAGCGGCATCTCCGACTTCTTCTCGATCGACGCGGCGACCGGCAAGCTGATCGTGCGGATCTCCGCCGACGCGGAGAAGTACGCGGCCCGCTGCGGCTCCACCGACGTCGAGAGCTGCCGCGCGGCGGTCGTCGGCAACAACCGGCTCTACCTGCCGACCGAGGACCACGACGGTACGAGCGAGTACGGCGACACCAACGAGGTCGTCGCCTTCGACCTGACCACCGGCAAGCTGCTCGGCGGCCGGGCCGACGCGGGGGAGCGGCACAGCCTGATCCCGCTCCGGATGGACGGCACCAACGTCATCGCCTACAAGCGGCCCCCGTACGACAAGGGCGGCCAGGTCGTCTCCATCGACGGGGAGACCTTCAAGCAGACGCTGCTGATGGAGAACCCGAGCGACGAGTCGGTACGGGACGCGGAGAACGCGTTCAGCGTCGACCGCTCCGCCGAGGTCCTGTACACCGAGGGCCGCCTCTTCCTCTCCAAGCAGCTGATCAGCGAACGCCGCGACAGCCAGGCGGACGAGAAGCTCTACCTCGCGGTGTCCTTCCGCACCGACTGACATCTCAACACGCCGACCAGCCCTGCCAGTTGATCACCGACTGGCAGGGCTGGTCGTTTTCTGACCCCGGTACCGCCCTCAAGTGACCTTGAATGACGCAGAATCCGGCACCCCGGGAAGCTTCTCCCCCGTAAGGGGCACACGGCGTCGAACAAGCGTGTACGTTGCCGGGTCAGGAGCCCGGGGGGCCGGTATCCAGGGCATACACGGGCACTTGGGAGCTTGATCGATGAGCGTGCGGCTCATGGTGGTCGATGACCACCGCCTGCTCGCCGAGGCACTCGCCTCGGCGCTGAAACTGCGCGGGCACCGGGTGCTCGCGGCGGCCGCCCCGACGTCCGGGTCGGCGGAGCTGGTGGTCAGCCGGGCCCCGGAGGTCTGCCTCTTCGGTACGGCGTCGCCCGCCGCGCCGGGGGTCTTCGACCCGATCACGCGCATCGTCCAGGAGCGCCCGCAGGTGGCCGTGGTGGTCCTCGGGCCGGTGCCGAGCCCGCGCGGGATCGCCGCGGCCTTCGCGGCCGGGGCGGCGGGGTACGTACGGCACGACGAGCGCATCGAGGGCGTCGAGCGGGCGATGCTGAAGGCGCGGGCGGGGGAGAGCGCCGTCGCCCCGCAGCTGCTTCAGGGCGCCTTCGCCGAGCTGCTCAACCCGGCGGCCCAGCCCGACGACGAGGGCCGCCGGCTGCTCCAGATGCTGACCCCGCGCGAGGCGGAGGTCCTGGTCCGGGTCGCCGAGGGCGAGGACACCCGGTTGATCGCGGCCGGGATGCGGATCGCGCCGAGCACCGCCCGTACGCACGTCCAGCGGGTCCTGATGAAGCTGGGCGTCGGCTCCCGGCTGGAGGCGGCCGCCCTCGCGGCCCGTACCGGGCTGCTGGACCGGGCGGCAGCGGACGGCGGGACGCGACAGGGGCCGTACGTTCCCGGACAGCGCGGGTGACGTACGGCCCCCGAGGGCGTCAGGGCAGGCGACGGGTCAGTCCGCGTCGGTCTCCTCGACCGGGGCGGCAGGCGCCTGGGCCGGGCGGAGCTTCATCCAGATGAGGAAGAACAGGCCGAGCGCCAGCATCGCGAGGCCGGTCCACAGGTTGATGTGGACGCCCTCGGCCTTCTTCAGGTCGGCGTCGGACGGGCTGATCCCGGCGATGGTGACGATCACTCCGTAGACCACGAACAGGCCGCCGATGATCCGCCGGATGTCGAAGAGACGAGCGGCGGTCGCGGACTTGCGCTCCAGCTCGGAGACTTCCTTGTGCAGGTCGGACATGGTGAGTGCCTCCGATCAGAACGAGTAGGGGATGTAGCACGCGGCGGCGAGCACGATCGCGCCCCAGCCGAGCAGCGCGGGCTTGCGGTACCAGGCCTTGTCGGCCTCCTCCAGCGCCTCGTCGGGGTCCGGGGACTCGGTCCCGTACACCAGACCGGCCAGCTCCGCTTCGGGCTTCGGCGCGGTGAAGAGCGTGACGACGACCATGACGACGGCACCGGCGACGAAGCCGACGATCGCGGAGACGAAGTTGGCGCCCTGGTCGGACGGGATGTCGATGACCCCGCCCTTGTAGATCCAGAAGTAGTTGACCATCGCGGCGCCGGTACCCGCGATCAGCCCCCAGACACCGGACTTCATGGAAGCGCGCTTCCAGAACATGCCGATGATGAAGACGACGAACATCGGGACGTTGAAGAACGAGAACAGCGTCTGCAGGTAGCTCATGATGTTCGAGAAGCTCGCCGCGATGAACGCCGTGCCGATCGAGGCCAGCACCCCGATCGCCGTGATCAGACGGCCGAACTTCAGGTAGTACGTGTCCGGCTTGCCCTTCACCACGTACCGCTGCCAGATGTCCGTCGTGAACACCGTGTTGAACGAGGACACGTTGGCCGCCATGCCCGCCATGAACGCGGCGAGCAGACCGGTCACCGCGATGCCGAGCACCCCGTTGGGCAGCAACTCCTGCATCAGCAGCGGGATCGCGTCGTTGTACGTGAGGTCCGAGTCCGGGGTGCCGATCTGCGGCACGATCACGGCCGCGACCAGGCCCGGGATCATCACCGCGAAGACGATGAAGATCTTCGGGAAGGCGGCGATCAGCGGGGTGCGCTTGGCGGCGGAGAGGTTCTTCGCGGACAGCGCGCGCTGCACCTCGGCGAAGTTCGTCGTCCAGTAGCCGAAGGAGAGCACGAAGCCGAGGCCGAGGATGATCGTCAGCCAGTTGGCGCCCAGCGGGTTGGCGTCACCGATGCCGGTGCCGCCCCAGGCCGTCATGAAGTCGCCGCCGTGCTGCTTGGTCAGCGAGTCGCTCATGGCGTCCCAGCCGCCGACCCGCTTGAGACCCAGCACGGTGATCGGGATCAGCGCGGCGAGGATCACGAAGAACTGGAGCACCTCGTTGTAGATCGCCGAGGAGAGGCCGCCGATGGTGATGTAGACCAGCACGAACAGGCCCGCGACGACGATCGCGACCCACTGCGGCCAGCCGAGGAGCGCCTCCACGACGATCGACAGGGCGTACAGGTTGACGCCCGCGATGAGGATCGCCGCGAAGGCGAAGAGTATGGAGCTCAGCAGGTGGGCGGACTTGTCGAACCGCTGGAGCAGGAACTCCGGTACGGAGCGCACCTTGGAGCGGTAGTAGAACGGCATCATCACCAGGCCGAGGAAGACCATGGCGGGGATGGCGCCGATCCAGTACCAGTGGACCACCGCGACGCCGTACTGCGCGCCGGTCGCCGCCATGCCGAGGATCTCGGTGGCACCGAGATTCGCCGCGACGAAGGCGAGACCGGTCACCCAGGCGGGCAGGGACCGTCCGGAGAGGAAGAAGTCGAGACTCGTCTTCACACTCGCACGGGCCGCGAAGCCGATGCCGAGGACGACGACGAAGTAGATCGCCAGGATGGCGTAGTCGAGCCCGTTCGTGGGGAGACGGAGCCCTTCGGCCAGTGTCTGCATGGGGGGTACCCGCTTCGTTGCGCGAACTGAACCCGACGGAACTTACGCCTCTGCGTTCGTTAAATGAACAGTTTCGTTGGTCTTCTTTGTTCGATCGTGATCGAGTGCGGTGGAATGTCCGGGTATGCCGCGCGGCAGTGTTACGGGTGGCCTGTGCGGGTGGCACGCGGGCGGCCGCCATTGACGAGGGTGTTCGCTTGTGATTTGTTATGTGCGTTTATGTTGATCGGGGGAACGGGTGGAGGACCCTGGTGAAGAAGACGGTTACGCGCCTGGCCGACGGCCGTGAGCTGATCTACTACGACTCCGCTGACGGCACCGTCCGCGACGCCGTCGACCGGCGCCCGCTGGACGCCGTGTCGACCTCCTCGGAGATCCGCCGCGACCCGCTGCTCGGCGACGCGGTCGCCGTCGCCTCGCACCGCCAGGCGCGCACCTACCACCCGCCGGCCGACTCCTGCCCGCTCTGCCCCACCCGGGACGGACGCCTCAGCGAGATCCCCGACAGCCACTACGACGTCGCCGTCTTCGAGAACCGTTTCCCCTCCCTCGCCGGTGACTCCGGCCGCTGCGAGGTCGTCTGCTTCACCTCCGACCACGACGCGTCCTTCGCCGACCTCACCGAGGAGCAGGCCGCGCTCGTCCTCGCCGCCTGGACCGACCGCACCGCCGCACTCTCCGCACTCGACCAGGTCACCCAGGTCTTCTGCTTCGAGAACCGGGGCGCCGAGATCGGCGTGACCCTCGGCCACCCGCACGGCCAGATCTACGGCTACCCCTTCGTCACCCCCCGCACCGAGCTGATGCTCCGCTCGGCCGCCCGCCACCACGAGGAGACCGGGGGCAACCTCTTCGACGACGTCGTCGCCCGCGAGGAGAAGGAGGGCACCCGGGTCGTCCTCGCCACCGACCACTGGATCGCCTACGTCCCGTACGCGGCGCACTGGCCCTACGAGGTCCACCTGCACCCCCGCCGCCGCGTCCCCGACCTGCCCGCACTCGACGAGGCGGCGCGTACAGAGTTCCCACAGGTCTATCTGGAACTCTTGAGGCGCTTCGACCGGATCTTCGGACCCGGCGAGCCGCCGACCCCGTACATCTCCGCCTGGCACCAGGCGCCGTTCGGGGTTCCCGGACGGGAGGACTTCGCCCTGCATCTGGAGCTTTTCACCATTCGCCGTACCTCCGGCAAGCTGAAGTTCCTCGCGGGTTCCGAATCCGGCATGAGTGTGTTCATCAACGACGTGCCGCCGGAAGCCGCGGCCCAGCGACTGCGAGAGGTAGCGAGCGAATGAGCGAGCCGAAGAAGTACCTGGTCACCGGCGGGGCCGGATACGTCGGCAGTGTGGTCGCCCAGCATCTGCTGGAGGCCGGGCACACGGTCACCGTGCTGGACGACCTCTCCACCGGCTTCCGGGCCGGCGTCCCGGCCGGCGCCACCTTCATCGAGGGCCGCATCCAGGACGCCGCCCGGCACCTCGACCCCTCCTACGACGGGGTCCTGCACTTCGCCGCGTACTCCCAGGTCGGCGAGTCCGTCGTGGACCCGGAGAAGTACTGGGTCAACAACGTCGGCGGCACCACCGCCCTCCTCGCCGCCATGCGCGAACACGGCATCCGCACCCTCGTCTTCTCCTCCACCGCCGCCACCTACGGCGAACCGGTCTCCAGCCCCATCACCGAGACCGACCCCACCGCCCCCACCAGCCCGTACGGGGCCTCCAAGCTCGCCGTCGACCACATGATCAGCGGCGAGGCCACCGCCCACGGACTGGCCGCCGTCTCGCTGCGCTACTTCAACGTGGCCGGGGCGTACGGCAGTTGCGGCGAGCGTCACACGCCCGAGTCGCACCTCATCCCGCTCGTCCTCCAAGTGGCCCTGGGCAAGCGGGAGTCGATCTCCGTCTACGGCGACGACTACCCCACGCCCGACGGCACCTGCGTCCGCGACTACATCCACGTCGCCGACCTCGCCGAGGCCCACCTCCTCGCCCTGGACGCGGCCGCCCCCGGCGAGCACCTCATCTGCAACCTCGGCAACGGCAACGGCTTCTCGGTCCGCGAGGTCATCGAGACCGTCCGCAAGGTCACCGGCCACCCCATCCCCGAGACCCCGGCCCCGCGCCGAGGCGGCGACCCGGCCGTCCTCGTCGCCTCCGCCGCCACCGCCGTCGAACGCCTCGGCTGGCAGCCGTCCCGTGCCGACCTGGCCGGAATCGTCGCCGACGCCTGGCAGTTCGCCCGCCGAGAGGAGATCACCACCCCATGAGCGAGAGCGCTGAGCAGACCGGCCCCGACCCCGCCGCCACCGAGCTGTACGGGACCTTCGCCGAGCTGTACGGGACCTTCGCCGAGCTGTACGGGGGTGAACCCCACGGCGTATGGGCGGCACCCGGACGGGTGAACCTCATCGGCGAGTACACCGACTTCAACGACGGCTTCGTCATGCCGCTCGCCCTCCCGCACACCGCCCGCGCCGCCGTCGCCCCGCGCACCGACGGCGTCCTGCGGCTGCACTCCTCCGACGTGCCCGGCGGGGTCGTCTCGCTCCGCGTCGAGGAGCTGGCCCCGCGCTCCGGTCACGGCTGGGCCGCCTACCCGGCGGGCGTCGTCTGGGCGCTGCGCGAGGCCGGCCACCCGGTCACCGGGGCCGACATCGCGCTCACCTCCACCGTCCCCACCGGCGCCGGGCTCTCCTCATCCGCCGCCCTGGAGACCGTCACGGCGCTCGCGCTCAACGACCTGTTCGGCCTCGGCCTGACCGGTCCCGAGCTGGCCGTGATCGGGCGCCGCGCCGAGAACGACTTCGTCGGCGTGCCCTGCGGGATCATGGACCAGATGGCGTCGGCCTGTTGCACCGAGGGCCACGCCCTGCACCTGGACACCCGCGACCTCACCCTGCGCCAGGTCCCCTTCGACCTGGCCGCCCAGGGCCTCACGCTCCTGGTCGTCGACACCCGGGTCAAGCACGCGCTCGGCGACGGGGCGTACGCGGAGCGCCGGGCCGGCTGCGAGGAGGGCGCCCGGCTGCTGGGGATACCCACCCTGCGCGACCTCCCGTACGACGGTCTCGACGCGGCCCTGACCACCCTCGCGGACGCCGGGGCGGACGAGGCCGTCATCCGTTACGTCACCCATGTCGTCGGCGACAACCGCCGGGTCGAGCAGGTCATCGCCCTGCTGGACGCGGGCGACGTACGGGCGGCGGGCCCGGTCCTGAACGAGGGCCACCGCTCGCTCCGCGACGATCTGCGGGTCTCCTGCCCGGAGTTGGACCTCGCGGTCGCGGCGGCGGGGGAGGCCGGGGCGCTCGGGGCGCGGATGACCGGCGGCGGCTTCGGCGGCTCGGCGATCGTGCTGGTGGAGGCGGCGGAGGCCGACGCGGTGGCCGAGGCCGTCACGAAGGCGTTCGCCGGGGCGGGGCACGCGGCGCCGGGGATCTTCGCGGCGATCCCCTCGGCGGGAGCACGCCGTCTGAGCTGAACCGGCTTACGCGTACGGCCCGTTCAGAGCCGCTTGGTGAGGATGAACTCGGTGACGCCCGGCGGGTAGTCCTCGACCCGGCCGATCTCCTCGTACCCCTGCTTCCGGTAGAAGTCCGGGGCCTGGAAGTCCCAGGTCTCCAGCCGGGAGCGGGTACAGGCCCGCTCCGTGCGGGCCACCCGCTCGGCCTCGGCGAGGAGTTGCGAGCCGAGGCCGGAGCCGCGGTGGCGGGCGTCCACCCAGAGCAGTTCGACATGGAGCCAGTACGCCCAGGTCCGCCCGGTCAGCCCGCCGGCGACCGCGCCGTGCTCGTCCAACGCCCACACCTCCAGCGGGGTTTCGTGCTCGGCGGAGGTGGAGAGCAGGGCGCGCAGGGCGGGCGACGCCGCGACATTGTCCTCGTGCAGGCGCTTGCTCAGCAGACGGTGACGTTCTTTGTCCACTTCTGTCTCAAGACGGAACATGAACCCCACCCTAAACACCACGGGATCCCCCTGGCTCATCAGTTCCGCGAATCGCCTTCCCCCTCCGGCCCCCGCCCGTACGCTGATCCCAGCACCGGTGGGGGCCGGTGCCGGATCAGGGGGCGAGAGAGTCGGGTACGGCGCCCGGAGCGGGGTGGCACGCGGTGCGGACGACGGCGGTCGGCCCACCACGGTCCACCCGAAGGCAGGCCACGGGCCCGCCGGATGTTCCGGACGCCGTACCCGCAGCTGTCCGCCCCCGCTGATGGGGGTCTCTCTGTGGCTCGAATCCGGGTTCTGGTGGTCGACGACCACCGCATCTTCGCCGAATCTCTCGCGGCGGCCCTCGCGGCCGAACCGGACGTGGACGTGGCGGCGGCGGGCAGCGGCCCGGCCGCGCTGCGCGCACTGGAGCGCGCGGCCGCCGAGGCGCGCCCGTACGACGTGATCCTGGTCGACGCCGAGCTGGGCGGGCCGGCCCCCGGGGGCGCCGCGGCCCACGGGGGTGCCCCTGCTCTCGGCGGCTCCCCTGCTGCCGGTGGCGTCCCGGCTGCCGGCGGTGTCCCGGCGCTCCCCGTGCCCCGGCCGGAGGAGCCGGGGGCCGTCGACGGCATCTCGCTGGTCGCCCAGGTCCGCGTGGCCCGGCCCGGCGTGCGCTCGGTGGTGCTGGCGGAGAAGGACGACCCGCGGTGCGCGGCCCGGGCGCTCCAGGCGGGGGCCTCGGGGTGGGTGGCCAAGGACTGCTCGTTGCAGCGGCTGCTCACGGTGATCCGGGGGGTGCTGCGCGACGAGACGCATCTGCCGCCCGCCCTGCTCACCGGGGTCCTGCGGGAGCTGACCACGGCCCGCAAGCACCGCACCGAGAGCGAGCAGCTGGTGGAGTCCCTGACGCCGCGCGAGCGCGAGGTGCTGCGCTGCATGGTGGCGGGTCTTGGGCGGAAGGCGGTCGCGGAGCGGTTGTTCCTCTCCCCGCACACGGTCCGTACGCATATGCAGAACGTGCTGGGCAAGCTCGGGGTGCACTCGACGCTGGCCGCCGTGGCGCTCGCCCGCCGGGCCGGGGTCGGCCCGGCGGAGCCCGTAACGGTCCGGCTAGCCGGGGATGTTGTCGAACGGGGCAGTCAACTGGCGTAGCAGGCCGGCCAGTTCGCCGCGCTGGCGGCGGGAGAGCTCGCCGAGGATGGCCCGCTCCTGGTCGAGGAGCCCGGCCAGCGACTGGTCGGCCTTGTCGCGCCCCTCGGCGGTCAGCCGGACGAGGACGCCGCGCCGGTCGCTGGGGTCGGGGAGCCGCTCGACCAGGTTCTTCTTGGTGAGCCGGTCGATGCGGTTGGTCATCGTGCCCGAGGTGACCAGGGTCTGGGTCAGCAGTTGCCCGGGGGAGAGCTGGTACGGGGGTCCCGCGCGGCGCAGCGAGGTCAGGACGTCGAACTCCCACGGCTCCAGGTGGTGCTCGGCGAACGCTATGCGGCGGGCCCGGTCGAGGTGGCGTGCCAGGCGGGAGACGCGACTGAGCACCTCGAGTGGTTCCACGTCGAGGTCGGGGCGCTCTCGGCGCCATGCTGCGACCAGTCGGTCGACCTCGTCCTCCATGTGGATCAGTGTAGAGGGTCTGTCGACATGAAGTCTCTTGAATTCAAGTGTCTTGACATCAAGATATCGCCAGCGTGATCCTGTTCCCCATGACACCGACGCCCCCGTCCACGCCGCCCACGACCGACCCCACCTGGGACCCGCAGCAGTACCTGCGCCACGCGGACCACCGCACCCGCCCCTTCCACGACCTCCTGGCCCGGATCGGCGACCTCCCCGGCCACCCCGCGCCCCGCATCGCCGACCTCGGCTGCGGCGCCGGCAACGTCACCGCCCTCCTCGCCGACCGCTGGCCGCAGGCCCGTATCACCGGCTACGACACCTCCCCGCAGATGCTCGCCGAGGCCGCCGCCCACGCCCGCCCGCCCCTCCTCGACTTCGCCGAGGCCGACGCCGCCACCTGGACGCCCACCGAGACGTACGGCCTGATCGTCTCCACCTCCGCGCTCCAGTGGATCCCCGGCCACGCCGCGTACTTCCCCCGCTGGCTGGACGCCCTCGCCCCCGGCGGCACCCTTGCCTTCCAGGTCCCCGGCAACTTCACCGCCCCCAGCCACACCCTCCTGGCCCGCCTCCGCGACTCCGACCGCTGGCGCCCCCGCCTCCACGGCACCGGCGACCGCACGGCCTCGGTCCTGGAGCCCGCGGACTACCTCACCCGCCTCCGCGACCTGGGCTGCACGGCGGACGTCTGGGAGACCACCTACCTCCAGACCCTCCAGGGCGAGGACGCCGTACTCGACTGGGTCAAGGGCACCGCCCTGCGCCCCGTCCTCACCGCGCTCGCCGACGACCCCGAGGCCCGCGACGCGTTCGTCACCGAATACCGCGACCTGCTGCGCGAGGCGTACCCGCCGGGCCCGTACGGCACGGTCTTCCCGTTCCGCCGCATCTTCGCCGTAGCCCGCAAGCCGTAGACCGAGCCCTCGAGGAGAACCGTTGACCGCCCCTGTGGGCCTCGCCGCCGTCGACCACGTCCAGCTCCACCTGGGCATCGAGCAGGACCTCCACCGACCCGGCGGGCAACCGGCCGGAGTTGCTGGAGCCGGACACGGCTTGAGGCGCCGGGGGCACCCGGTCAGCTCTTCCGGTGCCCTATCAGCCGCGGCTTCGCCTCCA
Source organism: Streptomyces cyaneofuscatus (assembly GCF_033109485.1). NCBI lineage: Bacteria > Bacillati > Actinomycetota > Actinomycetes > Kitasatosporales > Streptomycetaceae > Streptomyces > Streptomyces cyaneofuscatus. Next base: position 4,960,614 of record NZ_CP137002.1, read on the forward strand.
GGTTCTCCAGCCCGTGCCAGCACAGGTTCACCAGGTGCGCCGCGACCTCCGCCTTCTTCGGCTTGCGGACGTCCAGCCACCACTGGCCGGTCAGCGCCACCATCCCCACCAGCGCCTGCGCGTACAGCGGGGCCAGCTTCGGGTCGAAGCCGCGGGCCTTGAACTCCAGGCCCAGGATGTCCTCCACCTGCGTGGCGATATCGCTGATCAGGGAGGCGAACGTGCCCGTCGACTGCGCCACCGGGGAGTCCCGGACCAGGATCCGGAAACCGTCCGTGTACGACTCGATGTAGTCCAGCAGCGCGAACGCCGCCTGCTCCAGCAGCTCCCGCGGATGGCCCGCCGTGAGCGCCCCCTGCACCATGTCCAGCAGCTGGCGCATCTCGCGGTCGACCACCACCGCGTACAGGCCCTCCTTGCCGCCGAAGTGCTCGTACACCACCGGCTTGGAGACCCCGGCGCGGGCCGCGATCTCCTCCACCGACGTGCCCTCGAACCCCTTGTCGGCGAAGAGGGCACGGCCGATGTCCAGCAGCTGCTCGCGGCGCTCCTTGCCGGTCATCCGGACGCGCCGGGCCCGCCGGGAGGAGGTGGGTCTGCTCTTCTCGCTGCTGCCGTCGGTCGCCACGTCGTCAATCATGCCGGGTCGGCCGGTACGGGCGTGCGCCGGGCATCGATACGGGCCGCATCCGGCCACCGCACGTTCGACGCCCACCCCAGCTGCTCGAACCAGCGGATCAGCCGGGCGCTGGAGTCGATCTGCCCCCGCATCACCCCGTGCCGCGCGCTCGTCGGGTCCGCGTGGTGCAGGTTGTGCCACGACTCGCCGCACGACAGCACCGCCAGCCACCACACGTTCCCCGAACGGTCACGGGACTTGAAGGGGCGCTTGCCGACCGCGTGGCAGATCGAGTTGATCGACCACGTCACGTGGTGCAGCAGCGCCACCCGTACCAGCGAACCCCAGAAGAACGCCGTCGCCGCACCCCACCACGACATCGTCACCAGACCGCCCACCAGCGGCGGGATCGCCAGCGAGACGATCGTGAAGGTCAGGAAGTGGCGCGAGATGGCCCGGATCGCCGGGTCCTTGATCAGATCGGGGGCGTACTTCTGCTGCGGGGTCTGCTCCTCGTCGAACATCCACGCGATGTGCGCCCACCACAGCCCCTTCATCAGGGCCGGCAGGCTCTCCCCGAACCGCCACGGCGAATGCGGGTCACCCTCCGCGTCCGAGAACTTGTGGTGCTTGCGGTGATCGGCCACCCACCGCACCAGGGGCCCCTCCACCGCCAGCGAACCCATCACGGCCAGCGCGATCCGCAGCGGACGCTTCGCCTTGAACGAACCGTGCGTGAAGTACCGGTGGAAACCGATCGTGATGCCGTGGCAGCCGATGAAGTACATCGCCACCAGCAGCCCGACGTCCAGCCAGCTCACCCCCCACCCCCACGCCAGCGGCACCGCCGCCACCAGGGCCACGAACGGCACCACGATGAACGCCAGCAGCGCGAACTGCTCGATCGACCGCTTCTTGTCCCCGCCCAGCGTGCCGGGGGGAAGCGTGGAGACGGTGGTGGCGGTGGTCGCGGATGGGCCGGGCTCGTCGATCACATCGGGCGTGGACGGCATAGGGGAGACCCCCGGAGGGTGAGGAAGTGGTGCTCGGACGGCCATGGCTACGGTTCCGTAACCTACGGCTTGGTAAGTATGGCAGTGACGGGGCCCACAACACGAGAACCCGGTCCAGCCCGTCGTACGCGGTAGTCCGCCTGCCCGAGGGGTAGGGCACTCGGTGCCGACGGTGTTCCCCGCCCCCCGCCAGGGCTGCGGACACGCCGGAGGCGACGACACCTATCCTGGGAGGGTCGGACAGCGCGGTCCGCACCCGCTCGTCGGGGCGTGGCAACAGCACCGCTGCCTGCCGCAGGGCCCCGTACCCCGCCCAGTGCTCTCCCACCACCCAGCAGCACCGTCACCGGGAGACGCCGAAGCGACGCACCTCCTCATTCACTGCAAGGAGCCGCACACTGTGAGCAGTGCCGACCAGACCCCCGCCGCCAGCCCCGAGCTGCGCGCCGACATCCGCCGCCTCGGCGACCTCCTCGGCGAGACCCTCGTACGCCAGGAAGGCCAGGAACTCCTCGACCTCGTCGAGCGGGTACGCGCCCTGACCCGCACCGACGGCGAAGCAGCCGCCGAGCTCCTCGGTGAGACGGAGCTGGAGACCGCCGCACAGCTCGTGCGCGCCTTCTCCACCTACTTCCACCTCGCCAACGTCACCGAGCAGGTCCACCGCGCCCACGAGATGCGCGACCGCCGCGCCGCCGAGGGCGGGCTCCTGGCCCGCACCGCCGACCGGCTCAAGGACGCCGACCCCGAGCACCTGCGCGCCACCGTCAAGAACCTCAACGTCCGGCCGGTCTTCACCGCCCACCCCACCGAGGCCGCCCGCCGCTCCGTCCTCAACAAGCTCCGCCGCATCGCCGAGCTCCTGGAGACCCCGGTCATCGAGGCCGACCGCCGCCGCCACGACCTCCGGCTCGCCGAGAACATCGACCTCATCTGGCAGACCGACGAACTCCGCGTCGTCCGCCCGGAGCCCGCCGACGAGGCCCGCAACGCCATCTACTACCTCGACGAGCTCCACGCCAACGCTGTCGGCGACGTCCTCGAAGACCTCGCCGCCGAGCTGGAGCGCGTCGGCGTCGAACTCCCCGCCGGCACCCGCCCCCTCACCTTCGGCACCTGGATCGGCGGCGACCGCGACGGCAACCCCAACGTGACGCCCGCCGTCACCTGGGACGTCCTGATCCTCCAGCACGAGCACGGCATCACCGACGCACTCGAACTCATCGACTACCTGCGCGGCCTGCTCTCCAACTCCATCCGCTACACCGGAGCCACCGACGAGCTCCTCACCTCCCTCCAGGCCGACCTGGAACGCCTCCCCGACATCAGCCCCCGCTACAAGCGGCTGAACGCCGAGGAGCCCTACCGCCTCAAGGCCACCTGCATCCGGCAGAAGCTCGTCAACACCCGCGAGCGCCTCGCCAACGGCACCCCCCACCGCCCCGGCTGCGACTACCTCGGCACCTCCGAGCTCCTCGCCGACCTGGCCCTCATCCAGACCTCCCTGCGCGAGCACAAGGGCGGCCTCTTCGCCGACGGCCGCATGGACCGCACCATCCGCACGCTCGCCGCGTTCGGCCTCCAGCTCGCCACCATGGACGTACGCGAACACGCCGACGCCCACCACCACACACTCGGCCAGCTCTTCGACCGCCTCGGCGAGGAGTCCTGGCGCTACGCCGACATGCCCCGCGACTACCGGCAGAAGCTCCTCGCCAAGGAGCTCCGCTCCCGCCGGCCGCTCGCCCCCACCCCCGCCCCGCTCGACGCGGACGGAGAGAAGACCCTCGGCGTCTTCCACACCATCAAGGAAGCCTTCGAGCGCTTCGGCCCCGAAGTCATCGAGTCCTACATCATCTCGATGTGCCAGGGCGCCGACGACGTCTTCGCCGCCGCTGTCCTCGCCCGCGAGGCCGGACTCCTCGACCTCCACGCCGGCTGGGCCAAGATCGGCATCGTCCCGCTCCTGGAGACCACCGACGAGCTCAAGGCCGCCGACACCATCCTCGACGAGATGCTCGCCGACCCCTCCTACCGGCGCCTCGTCTCGCTCCGCGGCGACGTCCAGGAGGTCATGCTCGGCTACAGCGACTCCTCCAAGTTCGGCGGCATCACCACCAGCCAGTGGGAGATCCACCGCGCCCAGCGCCGGCTCCGCGACGTCGCCCACCGCTACGGCGTACGCCTGCGCCTCTTCCACGGCCGCGGCGGCACCGTCGGCCGCGGCGGCGGCCCCTCCCACGACGCGATCCTCGCCCAGCCCTGGGGCACCCTGGAGGGCGAGATCAAGGTGACCGAGCAGGGCGAGGTCATCTCCGACAAGTACCTCATCCCGGCGCTCGCCCGCGAGAACCTGGAACTGACCGTCGCGGCCACCCTCCAGGCCTCCGCGCTCCACACCGCCCCCCGCCAGTCCGACGAGGCCCTTGCCCGCTGGGACGCGGCCATGGACACCGTCTCCGACGCCGCCCACAACGCCTACCGCAAGCTCGTCGAGGACCCCGACCTCCCGGCCTACTTCCTCGCCTCCACCCCGGTCGACCAGCTCGCCGACCTGCACCTCGGCTCCCGGCCCGCCCGCCGCCCCGGCTCGGGCGTCTCGCTCGACGGACTCCGCGCCATCCCGTGGGTCTTCGGCTGGACCCAGTCGCGGCAGATCGTGCCCGGCTGGTTCGGCGTCGGCTCCGGCCTCAAGGCCCTGCGCGAAGCCGGACTCGACACCGTCCTGGACGAGATGCACGAGCAGTGGCACTTCTTCCGGAACTTCCTCTCCAACGTGGAGATGACGCTCGCCAAGACCGACCTGCGCATCGCCCGGCACTATGTCGACACGCTCGTCCCCGACGAGCTGAAGCACGTCTTCGACGCCATCGAGGCCGAGCACGCGCTCACGGTCAAGGAAGTCCTCAAGGTCACCGGCTCCACCGAACTCCTCGGCACCAGCCCGGCACTCCAGCAGACCTTCGCCATCCGTGACGCCTACCTGGACCCGATCTCCTACCTCCAGGTCTCGCTCCTGGCCCGCCAGCGCCAGGCCGCCGAGCGCGGCGAAGAGCCCGACCCGCTGCTCTCCCGCGCCCTCCTGCTCACCGTCAACGGTGTCGCGGCGGGCCTGCGCAACACCGGCTGAGCACCGGCTGAGCACCGGCTGAGTACCGGTTGAGCACCGGCTGAGTACCGCTTGAGCGAACGGGCGGCCCTGCTACAGCGCGACGAACGTCGCCGCCAGCAGGGCCGCCCCCGCCGTTCCGACCCCCCACCCCGTACGCGGCATCCGCAGCCCGCCGCCGATCACGAACCCGGCCAGCACCATCGCCCCGCTCAGCGGCATCCACGCATGCAGAAGGCCCGGCACCCCCGTGCGGACCACCACATCGGTACCGGGCTTCACGACCACCGGAAAACGGTCACCCTTCTCCGCCGCGACCGACCTCTCCACCGTCACCCGCGCCCGCGCCGCCGACGACGCGTCCGGCTCGTACCGGCCGGTGCAGGTCTCCTCACCGCACTCCGTCACCGTCAACGTGCCGTGCTCACGCCCCTGGGCCAGCACGACATGGTGCGCCGTACCCCACGACGACCACACCCCCGCGGCCAGCAGCACCAGGGCCACCAGCCCCATCGCGGTCCGACGGCCCACGAGCGCCGTCCGACGGCCCACGTGCGCCGCACGCTGGGAAGAGCTCCGCTTCATGGGGGCAGATCCTTGGCCAGAGCACAGCCCCCGGTCAACCTGTGGCCGAAAAACGTCCCAAGGGGGACAGGAATGTCAGGAGTTGCGCACGGCAGGAGCGAACAGGCCGCGGCTCAGGAGTTGTACGCGCTCTGCGCCCGCTCCAGCCCCTCCGCCAGCAGACACTCCACCGAGTCCGCCGCCCGGTCCACCAGGAACGCCAGCTCCTTGCGCTCCACCGACCCGAAGTCCTTCAGCACGAAATCCGCGACCTGCATCCGCCCCGGCGGCCGCCCGATCCCGAACCGTACCCGGTGGTAATCCGGACCCATCGACTTCGTCATCGACTTCAGCCCGTTGTGCCCGTTGTCCCCGCCGCCCAGCTTCAGCCGCAGCATCCCGTAGTCGATGTCCAGCTCGTCATGGATCGCCACGACATGGTCCGTCGGCACCTTGTAGAAGTCCCGCAGCGCCGTCACCGGCCCACCGGACAGATTCATGTACGACATCGGCTTCGCCAGCACCACCCGCCGGCTCCCCGGACCCGGCGGACCGATCCGCCCCTCCACCACCTGCGCCTGCGCCTTCTGCGCGCGCTTGAACTTCCCGCCGATCCGTGTCGCCAGCAGATCGGCCACCATGAACCCGACGTTGTGCCGGTTCGCCGCGTACTCGGGGCCGGGGTTGCCGAGGCCCACGATGAGCCAGGGGTCGGTGGCGTCGGACATCAGCGCTCGGTCTCCTCGTGCGGGAACAGGTGATGGCAGGCGAACGGGGCGGCGGCTCCCCCGGAAGGGAACCACCACCCCGTCAGTCAAGCAGGTGGAACGGTGAGGCGTGAGGCTCAGGCCTCGGCACCCTCGGTCTCACCCTCGGCGGCCTCGTCCTCGGACGGCTCCTCGGCCTGCGCGGCGACGACCTGGATCACGATGGCGTCCTCGTCACCGGCCAGCGTGGCGCCCTTGGGCAGCGTGATGTCCTTGGCGACGATCGAGTCACCGGCGTCCAGGCCCTCGACGGAGACCGTCACGGACTCCGGGATGTGGGTGGCCTCGGCCTCGACGAGCAGCGTGTTCTGCACGAACTCGAGCAGGTTGGCGCCCGGCGCCAGGTCGCCCTCGGTGTGCACCGCGATCTCGACCTGGACCTTCTCGCCGCGCTTCACGGTGAGGAGGTCGACGTGCTCGATGGTGCCCTTGAGGGGGTGACGCTGCACGGCCTTCGGGATGACCAGCGCGTCCTTGCCGTCGATCTTCAGACCGATCAGCACGTTGGCGGTACGCAGCGCCAGCAGCAGGTCGTGACCCGGCAGCGTCACGTGGACCGGCTCGGCACCGTGGCCGTAGACGACGCCGGGAACCTGGTCGGCACGGCGGATGCGGCGGGCGGCGCCCTTGCCGAACTCGGTACGGACCTCGGTGGCGAGCTTGATCTCGGCCATGTTGCACTCCTCGTCAGGTGGGTGAGCCGTCGGCTGACGGAACTCGGACGGTCACCCGGCCCACGACAGGCCTGCTACGAAGAGCGCGTCGATAACGGAGTGTCCGTACACACAGGTACGGCCTCCCTCGCCGAGCAACTCGGTGAGTCTACCCGGCGGGGAGGCCGTACCCCAAAGTGGATCAGCGGGGACCGATCTCAGGCGGCCGGCCCCGCTCCTCCGGTCAGCCCTGCTCCTCGAAGAGGCTCGTCACCGAACCGTCCTCGAACACCTCACGCACCGCACGCGCGATCGTCGGCGCGATCGACAGCACGGTGATCTTGTCCAGCTCCAGCTCACCCGGGGTCGGCAGCGTGTCCGTGAACACGAACTCGCTCACCTTCGAGTTCTTCAGCCGGTCCGCCGCCGGACCCGACAGCACCCCGTGCGTCGCCGTCACGATGACGTCCTCCGCCCCGTGCGCGAACAGCGCGTCCGCGGCGGCGCAGATCGTGCCACCCGTGTCGATCATGTCGTCGACCAGCACACAGACCCGGCCCTCGACGTTGCCGACGACCTCGTGGACGGAGACCTGGTTCGGCACGTCCTTGTCGCGGCGCTTGTGCACGATCGCCAGCGGCGCGTCCAGCCGGTCGCACCAGCGGTCGGCGACCCGCACACGGCCCGCGTCCGGCGACACGATCGTCAGCTTGGAACGGTCGACCTTGGCGCCCACGTAGTCCGCCAGGATCGGCAGCGCGAACAGGTGGTCCACCGGGCCGTCGAAGAAGCCCTGGATCTGGTCCGTGTGCAGATCCACGGTGAGGATCCGGTCCGCACCCGCGGTCTTCATCAGGTCCGCGATCAGACGCGCCGAGATCGGCTCACGGCCCTTGTGCTTCTTGTCCTGACGGGCGTACCCGTAGAACGGCACGATCACCGTGATGGAACGGGCCGACGCGCGCTTCAGCGCGTCCAGCATGATCAGCTGCTCCATGATCCACTTGTTGATCGGAGCCGTGTGGCTCTGGATCAGGAAGCAGTCCGCGCCACGTGCCGACTCCTGGAAGCGCACGTAGATCTCACCGTTGGCGAAATCGAAAGCCTTCGTCGGCACGAGACCGACACCCAGTTGATGTGCGACCTCCTCGGCCAGCTCGGGGTGGGCGCGGCCGGAGAAGAGCATCAGTTTCTTCTCGCCGGTCGTCTTGATCCCGGTCACAGCACAGTCTCCTCAGACGTGTATCTGGCGCTGCACGCATAGGTCCCGATGTGCAACGAGCCAGCCGAAATGGGGTGAGCATCTATCACGGTACGCCGTCACCGGCGCACCTGTTTCCGGTCAGCTTTCGCCGTCGGCTCCCTGCGAGGACGCCTGAGCAGCCTGAGCGGCGGCGCTGCCCGGACGCTTCCGGGCCACCCAACCCTCGATATTCCGCTGCTGGCCCCGCGCCACGGCGAGCGAACCGGAGGGGACGTCCTTCGTGATGACCGACCCGGCGGCGGTGTAGACCCCGTCCCCGACCGTGACCGGTGCCACAAACATATTGTCCGAACCGGTACGGCAGTGGGAGCCGATCGTCGTGTGGTGCTTGGCCACCCCGTCGTAGTTCACGAAGACGCTGGCCGCGCCGATGTTGGTGTGGTCGCCGATGGTCGCGTCACCGACGTAGCTGAGGTGCGGAACCTTGGTCCCCTCGCCGATGGTGGCGTTCTTCATCTCGACGTACGTACCGGCCTTGGACTTGACCCCCAACCGCGTCCCCGGCCGCAGATACGCGTACGGCCCGACGGAGGCCCCCGCCCCGATCTCGGCCGAGTCGGTCACGGAGTTGTCGACGCGGGCCGCGGCGTGCACGACGGTGTCCTTGAGCCGCGAGTTCGGCCCGACCTCACTGTCCTCCGCGAGATGCGTCGTCCCGAGCAGCTGCGTCCCCGGATGCACGACGGCATCCCGCTCGTACGTCACGGTCGCGTCGATCAGCGTGGACGCCGGGTCCACCACCGTCACGCCCGCGAGCATCGCCCGCTCCAGCAGCCGCTCGTTCAGCAGCCGGCGCGCCTCGGCGAGCTGGAGCCGGTTGTTGATGCCGAGGATCTCGCGGTGGTCGCCCGCCACGGACGCCCCGACCCGGTGCCCCGCCTCGCGGAGGATGGAGAGCACATCGGTGAGGTACTCCTCGCCCTGGCTGTTGTCGGTGCGCACCTTGCCCAGCGCGTCGGCCAGGAGCGACCCGTCGAACGCGAACACCCCGGAGTTGATCTCCGCGATCGCCCGCTGCTCGTCGGTGGCGTCCTTGTGCTCGACGATCTCGGTGACCGCACCGGTGGCGGCGTCGCGCACGATGCGCCCGTAGCCGGTGGAGTCCGGGACCTCGGCGGTCAGGACGGTGACCGCGTTGGCGTCGGCGGCGTGGGTAGCGGCGAGCGCGCCGAGCGTCTCGCCGGAGAGCAGCGGGGTGTCGCCGCAGACGACGATCACGGTCCCGTCGACAGACCCGCCGAGCTCTTCGAGCCCCATACGGACGGCGTGCCCGGTCCCGTTCTGCTCGGCCTGGAAGGCGGTGCGCACGGGGGCGTCGCCGGCGTTCAGGTGCGCGGTGACCTGCTCACTGGCGTGCCCGACGACCACGACGAGGTGCTGGGGGTCCAGCTCCCGGGCGGCGGCGACGACATGTCCGACGAGCGAGCGCCCGGAGATCTCGTGCAGGACCTTGGGGGTCTTCGACTTCATACGGGTGCCCTCACCCGCTGCGAGGACGACGACGGCTGCCGGGCTGGTTGCGCTCACGGATGTGCCCTTCGGCTTCGGGTGGTGGTCATCCGCAGGATACCGGGGGTGTTTCGGCGGGGAATGGGGGCGGGCCCCGACCGGTGTGGTCGGGGCCCGATGCGTGAGCTCCGCCGGCTGGATTCGAACCAGCGTCTCAAGGCTCCAAAGGCCTGCGGGATGCCGCTACCCCACGGCGGATCACGGCTCAACCCTACCGGGTCGATCACCCTCCTTGAGCCGGGAGGTGGCCCCTTCGGCGATCCCCGACCACCACCCTTCGATGCGGCGATAGAGGGTGGCGCCCTTGGCCACGCGGATCACCAGGCACCCCCGGTACGCCTCGCCCACGTTCTTCCGCACCGTCTTGGGGTTGTGCTTCTTGAGCGTCGTCTTCTGAAGCGCGGACACGTCGATGCCGACCAAGCCGGCCCAGTAGCGCTCGGCGGCCGGGACGTCGGCGGTTTCGTGGATCATCACCCGGTAGGAGAGGCGGTCCCGCCCCACTTCCAGCAGATTCAGCCACGCCAGATAGACGGCTATGACGCCCGGGTCGCTGTTGATGAAGGTGACGTTCTCGCGACGGTCGTAGACCTTGTCCTTGCCGCCTTCGGCCCAGTACAGGGCCACTCCGGTGTAGAAGAGCTCCTGGTCCGACATGGTCACTGTCTCGTCGCGGGCAGCAGCCTTCGTCCTCTGCCGTTCGGCGTCGCGCACCGCCAGTTCGTGGTCCCAGCGCATGCGTCCCGCGAGACGCGCCTGCTCGATGGCGCTACGGCTCCGCTCCGGCTTCGGCAGATCCCGTACCCAGAGCGAGATCGAACTCTTCGAGCACCCCAGCTCCACCTGGATCTGGTCGTAGGTCATGCCCTGGAGGCGCAGCTCGCGGGCCTTCTCCCGTACGTCGTCCTTGGCGTTGGGCCGCTTCGTCCACTCCGGGGCCGGCTCGCCCTGGAGGAGGCGGTTGAGGAGGTCGTTGTTGTCGACGTGGAGGCGGTCGCGGATCTGGCGGCGGCTGAGCCCCTCCCGGCGCAGCGCCACCGCCTGGGTGCGTAAGCCCTCGAAGTCGGCGTACTTGCTTGTGGTTTCCGTCATACGGTGATCGTCGTCCGGAATGCGAACGTCCGGGTCGAAAGTGCGGTCGATTCGCCATTTCAGGCGATCGGCGTGTGTTTCGTGCTCGTTCGAACGCGGAACGTGCTGTTGCCGGTCACCGGAAAATGGGATGCGACCGCCCGTAGGCTGGATGCCATGACCGCAACGGGGGCAGACCGGGAGGCGGCGGGATCGACCACCCGCGGCTACTGGTGGTGGGAGCGGCGGCGCAGTGTCGCCCTGGACGTAGGACTGGCGCTGGTATCGGCGCTGGAGTGTGCGCTGGAGGGGGTGGAGTTCGCCGGGAACACCGGGCTGCCGGTGCCGGTGGGCGTGGTGTTCGGGCTGCTGGCGGGTTCGGTGCTGGTGGTGCGGCGGCGGTGGCCGATCGCCGTGGTGCTGGTGTCGATCGCGATGACGCCCGCCGAGATGGGCTTCCTGATGGCCCTGGTGGGCCTGTACACGCTGGCCGCGTCCGAGGTCCCGCGCCGGATCACCGTCGTCCTGGCGGGGATGGCTCTGGTGGGGACGTTCATCGTCACCTACGTACGGCTGCGCCAGACCGTTGCCGAGGATGCCGATTTCGGGCCGGGGGACTGGTATGTGCCGCTGGTGTCGGTGTTCATGGCGGTGGGGCTGACGGCTCCCGCCGTGCTGTTCGGCCTGTACATAGGGGCCCGGCGCCGCCTGATGGAGAGCCTGCGGGAGCGGGCGGACTCGCTGGAGCGGGAGCTGTCGCTGCTGGCGGACCGGGCGGAGGAGCGGGCCGAGTGGGCGCGTACGGAGGAGCGGACCCGGATCGCGCGGGAGATGCATGACGTGGTGGCCCACCGGGTGAGCCTGATGGTGGTCCATGCCGCGGCGCTTCAGGCCGTTGCCCCGAAGGACCCGGCGAAGGCGGTGCGGAACGCGGCGCTGGTGGGGGACATGGGGCGGCAGGCGCTGACGGAGTTGCGGGAGATGCTCGGGGTGCTGCGGAGCGGGGACGCGTTGATCGCGCCGGTGGCGGCGGGTGGCGGTGCGGTTCCGTTGGCGTCGGTGGGGCAGGCGGCTGCGGCGGCCGCGGCGGCGGCGTCGGAGGACGGGCCCCGGCTGAGCGAGCTGGAGGCGCTGGTGGCGCAGTCGCGGCAGGCGGGGATGGTGGTGGAGCTGTCGGTGGACGGTGAGCTGCGCCCGTACGCGCCCGAGGTCGAGCAGACGGCGTTCCGGGTGGTGCAGGAGGCCCTGACGAACGTGCACAAGCATGCGGCGGGGGCGAAGACGTGGGTGCGGTTGGCGCACCGGGGTTCCGAGGTCGCGATGCAGGTGGAGAACGGGCCTTCGGACGCGGCGGCGGCGGATGCGGGGCTGCCGAGCGGGGGGAACGGGTTGGTGGGGATGCGGGAGCGGGTGCTGGGGCTGGGGGGTGTGTTCGTGTCCGGTCCTACGGACGCGGGTGGGTTCCGGGTGTCGGCAGTGCTGCCGGACGCGGCGGGCCCACATTCCAGCCCGTCCGGCCCACCCAGCCCGTCCGGCGTTTGAGACGGGCCCGCACCCCCAGCCCGTCCGGCGTTTGAGGACGGAACCCTTGCCGGGGAGAGCGGCGGCCCCTGGGTGTCCGGGGACGTGATGGTGCTCGTTCGTCCCGAGCGACGGTTCCGTCCTCAAACGCCGGACGGGCTGAAGTGGGCGCCCCCGCAGGCTGAAGTGGCTGCCCCATGGGCCGAAAGTGGCTCAGGCCCCCGACGGGCTCGATGTCAGGCGTACCGGTTGCGTGCCGGTGATCAGTGTCGCCAGGGCCTCGTCGATGTCCTGGCCCAGGAACCAGTCGCCCGTGTGGTCGATCCCGTACACCCGCCCCTCCGTGTCGATCGCGAGCACCGCCTGCTCCTCGCCCTCCGCCCCCAGCGGGGCCACCTCCGTCTCCAGGGCGCGGCCCAGGTCGCCCAGGGTCCGGGCGAGGTGCAGTCCGTGCAGCGGGTCGATGCGGACGGCGGTGGGTGCGATCTGCCGGCCCGGTGCGGTCGCCGTGATGTGCAGGGCCCCGAACTCCGCCCAGGCCTCCACCGCCGCCGGGAAGACCGCGTGCCGGTGCCCGGCGGGCGAGGTGTGGGCGCGCAGGGCGTCGGCCCACTCCTCGGCCTGCCGGATGTCCCAGCGCCCGGGCTGCCATCCCGCCGCGCGCAGGGCGGCGTCGACGGCGACGGGGAAGCGGGTGGAGTTGTGCGGCGGCCTCTGCTGAGGCGGAAGGTGAGGAGCGTGCGGGGGGTGCGGCTGCTGGTCGTGCATCGGTGGGCGGTCAGCCCTTCTCGGCGGTGGTCGCGGCGCCGGTGGTGGTGAGGTCGACGGGGCGTACGCCGAAGTGGGAGAGGAGCGCCGAACAGGATCGGCACGGTGGTGCGTAGCTGCCGTGCAGCGGGTCGCCGTCCTCACGGATGCGGCGGGCGGTGAGCCGGGAGTGTTTGAGCGCCCGGCGGGCTTCCCCGTTGGTCAGGGGTTTGCGCTGGGCGCGTTTGGAGCGGCCGCTCTCGGTGGCGGTGAGCTGCCGGGAGAGCAGTATGGCCTCGGGGCAGCGGCCGGTGAAGCGTTCGCGCTGGCCGCTGGTGAGGGTGTCGAGGAAGTCCTGGACGAGCGGGTGCAGGGCCGGCGGCTGGTCCCCCTTGCCGGCGGTGCAGGTGAGCGTCTCTCCGCGTACGGACAGCGCGGCGGCCACGGCCGGGAGGATCCCGTCGCGGCGGTGGAGCAGGTGAGGCGTGCGGCTGGTCTCGGTGCTGCTCCAGTTGAGTCGCGGATCCCCGGATGTGCCATTGGTGACTGTTTGTACTGAATGCATGGTGCGGTCGTCCCTCCCTGCAATCCCCCGAGTTGCGGGGACAGCCTGCCAAATGTGCAACGTCGTGGGGAAGCTGGGTGGGGGAAACGTGTGCGCGTGTCGCCGGAAGGTGCCGGACCGTCGCCTCACCGTCACGCGAATGTGACCGTTGGTGACGGAACCGGCGGGGCGGGACCCCCTGTTGCCCCACCGCTTAGGCTGTGCGGAACCACCAGACGCAGCAGGGGGCAACCGCCATGACGACAGGTCGGCTCGGGCAGCAAGCCGCGCCACCGAACGCGGCCTATGCCGGTCAGGTCGTGCACTTCCCGGACCCGGTCCGGGCGTCCCGCCACCCCAGGGGTGTGCGCGTGGGCGACAGCGGCCATCCGGATTTCTCGCCGTACGCGCGGGCCGCCGCCGAGATCGCCGACCCCCCGCAGGGGTTCGGTGTCGATGAGCTGCGGCTGACCGACTACGTGTCGGCGAACGCGGCGATGGCGGCCTCCGGCCATGAGCTGTGGGACACGATCGAGGCGGTCGCGACGCCGCACGGCTGGACCTGGCACCACGTGGCGGGCGGCCGGCGGATGGAGCTGGTGCCGGTCGAGGTGAAGGCGCTGCTGCGTCATCACGGCGGTCTGGCGACGACCGAGGTCGACCAGAACCGGCGCGGTACGCGTCCGTTGCAGGAGACCCGCCCCGCGCATTTCCGGCTGCCCAAGGGCGCGGTCGCGGTGAGCGAGCAGCAGATCCAGGGTGTCGAGGAGGACCTCGGTTACCGGCTGCCGGGCGCCTACCGTTCCTTCCTCAAAGCGGCGGGCGGTTCGGCCCCCGTGGGGGCCGCGCTGGACGCCGAGTTGGGGCTGCTGGTGGACCAGCCGTTCTTCACGGTGCGTGACGAGGCGGCCGTCAACGACCTGGTGTACGTGAACAAGTGTCTGCGGGACCACTTCACCAAGGACTACCTGGGCGTCGCCTTCGTCCAGGGCGGGATCCTGGCCGTGAAGGTGCGCGGGCAGGACGTCGGTTCGGTGTGGTTCTGCCCGTACGACGATGCCCGGGACCAGGACGGCTGGAGCGTGCAGGAGCGCGTCGAGCGGCTGTTGCTGCCCTGCGGTGCGGACTTCGACGCCTTCCTCCAGCGTCTTGCGGGCAACCCGCCGGAGCTGGAGACGGTGGCGAACCTGATGGTGGACGGCGGCTTCGCGCGCGCCGTCCCGGTGGAGGGGTGAGCGCGGTGGTGACTTTCGCGCAGGCGCAGGAGCGGGCGGACGAGTGGGTCAACGGTGACGTGCCCGCGTACCAGCACCGTGAGGTCCGGGTCCGTGAGTTCGAGCTGGGTTTCGTGGTGTGGGCCGAGGACCGCGCGGAGGGCCCTGTCTCGGACGGAGGCCGTCAGCGGCTGGTGATCGCCCGGGACAGCGGTGAGGCGACGTTGTGGCCGGGGCTGCCGGTGGGTGAGGTGATCCGGCGGTACGAGGAGGAGTACGGGACCCCCGTGGGTGCGCCGGCTCCCGCGCCGGAGCCGCCCCAGCGGGTGGACCTGAACCAGACGTCGTTCCTGCTGACGCCTCCGGAGTGGCTCCAGGAGGCGGCGGACAAGCTGGGGATCCCGGACCACCGTGCGGAGCGCCGGGCGGCGGCGGAGCAGGAGGACGAGGCTGCGGCGGCGGACGGGGAGGCTTCGGCAGCTTCCCCTGCTTCTGCTGGCTCCTCTGCTTCCCCTGCTCCTGCTGCTTCCCCTGCCTCCTCTGCTTCCGCGTCGGGCCGGACGGCCGGCGGAACGCCCGTACCCGCTCCTGCGGATGAGCCTGCCGACGCCACCCCCGCACCCTCCTGGCCTGCCGCAGGCGGCAGCTCGGGCGGTGCGGGTGGCGCCTACGAGCCGACCGCCAACGACGGTGTGCCCGCCGACGCGACCCCGTGGGCCGGTACGGACACCAACTCCGCCGACTCCGACGACGGGGCCGTTCCGCTGCCCGCGACGGTGTTCGCGCCGCCGCTGTCGGGGACGGACGATGAGGAGGCCCCGCCGCCGGTGGTGTCGGCGGAGGCGCCGACCGCGCTGATGTCGGGGGGCAGCCAGCTCCCGCGTACGCAGGTGGCCCCCACCATCAAGCCCGCCGAACAGGACTCCTCGGGCGCCGGGGACATCGCGGACGCGGCCACCAGCAAGGCCGTGGTGCCGCCGCGCGGTTCGCGTGGCGCGGGTCCGACGACCCCGCCGCCGCCCGGTGCGCCCGGGATCCCCGGCGTACGCGCCGGTGCGACGCCGCCGCCCTCCGGCCCGGGTGCGCCCGGTGCTCCGGCGGGCGGGTACATCCCGACGCAGCTCGTCTCCCAGCTCGGCCCGCCCGGCGCCACCCCGCCGCCCGGCCCGCCCGGCGCCCCGCAGCCGCCCGCTACGCCCGGTCCGCCGCCGGGCTCCACGCCCCCTCCGGGCGGCGGGGTCCACCACGCGGCGACGATGCTCGCCGACGGCAGCAGCCTCGGTGCGGGCGTCCCGGCCGCCCCGGGCGCACCCCGCCCGCCGGGCCCTCCCGGTGCCCCGGGCGCCCCGCTGCCCCCGGGCCCTCCCGGTGTCCCCGGCGCCCAGCAGCCGCCCGGCCCGCCCGGCCCGCCCGGCCCTCCCGGGCCCCCCGGACCTCCGCCCGGCTCCACGCCGCCCCCCGGCGGGGTGCACCACGCGGAGACGATGTTCGCGAACTCGGGCCCGATCCCGGTCCCGGGCCCGCCCGGTCCTCCCGGACCTCCGCCCGGTGCTCTGCAGGCACATCAGCAGGGAGGCCCGGGAGGTCCGCACACCCCGCCGCCGCCCCCGGCGTACGGCTATCCGCAGCAGCCCACCGGTCTGCCGACCGTGGGCCCCGGCTACCAGGCGGTGCTGCGGTTCCGGGCGCCGGACGGCAGTGAGCAGCAGTTGATCCGGCGTTCGGCGCCGGGCACCCCGCACCCCGAGTGGCAGATGCTGCACGAGCTGCGGGCGATGAACGTGCCGCCGCAGCAGGTGATCGAGCTGCACACGGAGCTGGAGTCCTGCGAGCTGCCGGGCGGGTACTGCGCCCGGATGATCCGGGAGACCTGGCCGCAGGTGCGGATCACCAGCGTGGCGCCGTACGGCACCGATCACGCGAGCCGCCAGCAGGGCATGCAGCACCTGCTCACCCACCAGGGCGAGCTGCACCAGGTGGCGGACGGCCCGGCGCGGCCGGCTCCGCTGCGGGCTCCGCTGCCGCAGATGCCGCCCGCCCCGGTGCTGCCGCCGGAGGCGGTGGCCGATGAGCTGCTCCAGGCGTTCGGCCCGCAGGGGATCCTGCGGTTCGACCAGCGTGCGGTGTCGCGTCAGGGTGTCCCGGAGATCGTGGCGCGGACCCTCGTGTGGGCGGGGCTGCCCGCCGATTTCGGGCCGTTCTTCTGGGCGCAGCCGGGGCAGCCGGTGGTGCCGACGCTGGGCGAGCTGGCGGCGCAGCGGCAGGTGCAGGCGGCGCCGGACGCGGGGTCGTACCTGGTGATGGGTACGGACTTCGGGCGCGCGATCTGTGTCCAGTACGGGACGGCGAACATCGTGGCCGTGCCGGTGGAGGCGGGTCCGGGCGGTCGGCCGGTGGCGCCGCAGTTCGTGAACACGGGGCTGCCGGAGTTCGTGCGGTCGATGGCGCTGCTGGGCCGGATGTGGCGGCTCCGGTTCGGGCTGACCCCGGAGCAGGCGGGCCGGTGGACCGTCGATTTCCAGGCACAGCTGGTGGCGCTGGATCCGGCGGCGCTGGCGTCGCCGGAGAGCTGGTGGTCGGTGCTGCTGGAGCAGATGTGGGACGGTCTGCTCTGATCCGTACCACTGGCCGATAGGGGTCGGTGGCGGTCGTACGAGGCACCCGGTCCGGGACGGATCGGGTGCCTCGTGGCGTACCGGGCATGTGACGCCGGTCGCTTTCCGTCCTGAAAGCGCCTGATCGATTCCGACTTCCGGCCCCAATTGCCGCATCCTTGACGTATCGCGGGGAGATCCGTGTGCGTCCGTGTGTCCGTAGGTCGGAGAGGGGCTTCAGGCTATGAGTGCTGGACCGGTGTCCGCGTTCGACGTCGTCGGCGTGCGGGGGCGTGGTTACCGTCCGGAGCAGGTGGACCGCGCGGTGGCGGAGCGGAGCGCCGAGCGGGACAGGGCGCTCGCCGAGGTCGTACGGCTGGAGCGGCTGGCGCAGGAGCTTGCGGCGGAGGCGGCCCGGCTGGCGGAGACCGTGGCGGGGCTGCCCGCGCAGGATTACGCGGAGCTGGGGGAGCGGGCGCAGCACATCCTGGCGCTGGCGCAGGAGCAGGCGGCTGCCCTGCGGGCGGACGCGGAGGCGGCGGGCCAGGAGCTGGCGGACGCGGCCGACGCCGAGGGCCGGGCGCTGGGGGACCAGGCGCGGCAGGCGGCGGACGCGGTGCGGGCCGCTGCTGTGGCGGCGGCGGAGGAGCGGGTCGCCGAGGCGGTCCGGGAGGCGGAAGGCGTGCTCGCGGCGGCCCGCAAGGAGGCCGAGGAGGTGCGCGGGGCGGCCGAGACCGCGATGGCGCAGACCCGGAGCCGTACGGCGAGTGTGCTGTCCCACCAGGACCAGGAGCACGCCGAGCGCCACCAGGCCGCCGAGGCCGAGATCGCTGCGGCCGAGGGGGAGTTGGAGGCGCGCCACAAGGAGCTGACGGACCGGGCGGAGGCGCTGCTCGCGGAGGCGTCCCGGGCGCTGGCGGAGACCCGGGAGGCGGCCCGCCACGGCCAGGAGGACGCGGAGGCGCGGGCGGCGGAGATCCTGTCGGAGGCCCGGGTGCGCGAGGAGCGGATCGTCCGCGAGACCGAGCGCGTGCTGCGGGAGCACGAGGAGGGCCGCGAGGAGGTCCAGGCGCACATGGCGCACGTTCGCAGCTCGCTGGCGGCGCTGACGGGCCGGGTGACGGCGGGGGCCGGGGAGGACTGAGGGCCGCTGCGGACTCCGCCCAACCGGCGAGCGGTCTGGTTTATCGCCGCCGGATTGGCCCGGGATACCGATCCGTTCGGTGCCTACGGTGGTGCCAGTTCCGCCGGGCGCACGCCCGGCGCGAGAACCGGACACCCCGAGGAGTTCCGCATGCTGCGACGCCGTATCGGAGGACCCACCGGTCCCCTGGCCAGTGCCCTGTCCCTGGGCACGCTGCCCTTCGGCACGACGGTCGACGAGGAGACGTCCTTCGCCATCCTGGACCGGTTCGTGGAGGCGGGCGGCACCCTCCTCGACACCGCCAACAACTACGCGTTCTGGGCGCCCGGCGGGACCGGCGACGAGAGCGAGGCCACCATCGGCCGGTGGCTGGCCGCCCGGGGCCCGGCCCTGCGCGACCAGGTGTTGATCTCCACCAAGACGGGCGCCCGCCCGACCGTGCCCGGCACCGGCCTGGAGACGGCCGAGGGCCTGTCGGGGCCCGTCGTCCGCAAGGCGGCGGAGGACAGCCTGCGGCGCCTCGGCACCGACCGGATCGACGTGTACTGGGCCCATATCGAGGACCGGACCGTCCCACTGCAGGAGACGGTCGAGGCGTTCGACGCGCTGGTCAGGGCGGGGAAGGCGGATGTGCTCGGCTGCTCGAACCACGCCACCTGGCTGACCGAGCGGGCCCGCGCCACGGCCCGGGCGGCCGGGATGACCCCGTACACGTGCGTGCAGCAGCGCTACTCCTACCTCCAGCCGCGCTTCGACCTGGGGCTGCCGGAGACCGCCCATGTGCACGTCACGCAGGAGCTGCTGGATTACGTCCGGGGCGAGGCCGACCTGACGCTCATGGCGTACTCGTCGCTGATCTCGGGCGCCTACACCCGGCCGGACAAGCCGCTGCCGGAGGCGTACGACCACCCGGGCAGCGTGCGGCGGCTCGCGGTGCTCGGTGAGGTGGCCGACGAGCTGGGGGCGAGCGTGAACCAGGTGGTGCTGGCCTGGCTGATGGCCGGTGACCGGCCGGTGATCCCGATCGTGGGGGCGAGTTCGGTGGAGCAGCTGGAGGAGATCCTGGGGGCGGTGGAGCTGGAGCTGCCGGGGGAGCTGAAGGAGCGCCTGGACACGGCGGCGCTCGGCCCGGCCGCCGCCTGACCTACGTGCTTGCGCGCCTACGCGCCTACGTGCCTACCTACGTGTCTACGTGCCGTGCTCCTTGGCCCGTACGCGTTCGATGGCGTGGGCGAGGCGCTGGACGGCGCCCGGCACAGCCTGGTCGGTGAGGTTCCCGTAGCCGACGACGAGGGTGGCGGCCGTCGGGGTGTCCGTGGCGGCCGGGGCCGCGCGGTAGTCGTCCAGGCTCGCCAGGCGTACGTCCGCCCGTGCGGCCTCCTCCACCACCGCGCCCGCCGGGCAGTCCGTCAGGGGGAGGAGAAGGTGGAATCCGGCGGCCGCCCCGCCGACGGGCTGTCCGGGCAGCCGGGCTTCGACTTCGCGCAGGAGGTGGTCGCGGCGGCGCTTGTAGCGCAGGCGGGAGGCTCGCAGATGGCGGTCGTACGAGCCGGAGGAGACGAACCGGGTGAAGGCGTCCTGGTCGATGACCGGCGGCGGGGTGCCTCCGGTGTCCCTCGCGGTGAGGGCGGCGGTCCACCGTTCCGGGGCGGCGATCCAGCCCAGCCGCACGGCGGGGGAGAGGGTCTTGCTCAGCGAGCCGAGCAGGGCGACATGTTCCGGCGCGACCCCCTGCAAGGCCCCCACGGGATGGCGGTCGTAGCGGAACTCGGCGTCGTAGTCGTCCTCCATGACCAGGCCGTCCATCTCCTTTGCCCAGTCGACGAGTTCGGCGCGGCGGGCGGGGGCGAGGACGACGCCGGTGGGGAACTGGTGGGCGGGTGCCACGATCACGGCCCGGACGGCGGTGGCCCGGTGTAGGAGGTCGACGCGCAGCCCGTGCTCGTCCACGGGGATCGCGACGGGGGTCAGCCCGGCGGCGGCCACGGTGAGGCGGAGCTGCGTCCAGCCGGGGTCCTCGACCGCCACGTGGGTGTGCCCGGCGGCCCGTAGGCCCCGGCACAGTCGCATCACCGCGTCCAACGTGCCCGCGCAGAGGACGAGTTGCCCGGGCTCGACCCGGGCGCCGCGCCCGCGCGCGAGGTAGGCGGCGAGCTGCCGGCGCAGCCGTGGCAGCCCCGCCGCGTCGGGGTAGCCCAGCTCGTCCCAGGTCAGCTCGGCGGTCGCCGCGCGTACCATGTCGGCCCAGCGCTTACGCGGGAACGCCCGCAGGTCGGGGACGCCCGGCAGCAGGTCGTACCGGGGCGTCCAGCGGTCCGCGCCCTCCCGCGCGCCACCGCGTACGGAGCCGCCGGTGCGGGCCCGTACGCGGGTGGCCGAGCCGCTGCGGGCCTCGAAGTAGCCCTCGGCGACGAGTTGGGCGTACGCCTCGGTCACCACCCACCGCGAACACCGCAGATCCGCCGCGAGCACCCGGCTGGCGGGGAGGGTGCTGCCCGCGGCGAGGCGCCCGCTGGTGACCGCGGTGCGCAGCGCCCGGGCCAGCCGTGCGTGCAGCGGCCCCTCGGCGGGGGGTTCCAGCTCCAGGAAGGTGCCCCAGGCGGGCCCGGTCTGCTCGCGTCCGGCGGATGGCACGGCGTTACGGGACCGGGTCGTCAGCGCACGTCGACGAAGTCGGCGGTGGACGTGGCGGGGCCCGTGATGGAAGAGCCGTTGTGCGTCCAGCGCCAGTAGCCGTCCGTCGAGGCCGTGACGGTGGTCTTCAGAGCGCCCGCGGAGTTCGACTTCACCGTCTTCACGGTGGTGTAGGCCGAGCTGCCCTTCTTGCGGAACTGGAGCCTGGCGCTGCCCGCGACGGCGGTGTACTTGTGCTTCGTCCAGTCGGCGCGGGTCAGCTTCCCGGTGACGGTGAGCTTCTTGCCCTTCTTCACCGGCTCGGGGGAGGCGTTGACGGTGGCCTTGGCCCAGCGCTTGAGCTGGACGGAGCCGGGGGCCTTCTTGAACTCCTCGGCCTTGAGCCGCCCGTCGGACTTCCAGAGGCGCAAGGTGAGGCCGATCTTCCAGGTGGTGGCGTAACTGTTCGACGCGAGGTCGTAGGGCGGGTCGATGAAGAGCGTGCCCTCGCAGCGCTCCTGCCAGTCGTTGATTGGATAGCAGGTGTATATGCCCATGCGCAGGCTGTCGTTGTCCGGATTCTTCGGCAGCTTGGCGCCCCGGTAGAGGAACGGTTTGGCGTCGTACGCGGACGGCTGCGAGGTGGAGAGCCCCGGCGGCAGGGAGACTTCGAAGGTGACCGGCGGCTCCTTCGCCTCCTTGGTGCCCACCACGATGGGTTTGCCGTTGTTGACGACGACCTTGGAGACGACGATCCCGGTGGGCGCGGCCTGCGCCGGCGGGGCGGTCACCGTGGTGAGGAGCACGGCCCCCGCGACGGCGGCGACGGCGCCGGTTCTTCGGCTCCTGGGATTCCTGCTGCGACCTGCGTTCACTGCGCACCTCTTGGCTGTACGGGGGTGGCGGGCCCGCTGCCCGAACCTCACGGGCAGCAGGCGGTGCGTCAGCGTACCAACGCGACGATCATGGCCGGTCACCGCGTCGGGAGGGGGTGTGCGAGGTCTATTCGGCGGCGGTTACGGCGCCGATGAAGGCGGTCCAGGCGGTGGCGGGGAGGATGAGTGCCGGGCCGCCCGGGTTCTTGCTGTCACGGACCGGGACGACGCCGGGGAATCCGTCCGCCACCTGCACGCAGTCGCCGCCCTCCTCGTTGCTGTAGCTGCTGCTGCGCCAGGCGGCGGCGGTCAGATCGGGACGGGACGCGGTTTCCACGGTAATCGACCTCCAGCACGGATCGGATCAGTTCGAGCGACATCAGCGGCGGGAGCGCCATCGCCCTGAGGTGATCGTAGGTCAGAACGAACCGTGGTCCCGCTTCTGCTGCTCGTCCTCGCGCAGCCCGTCGGGATGGTCCTCCCCGACGAGGGCGGCTCGCTGATCGGCGGCCTGCTCCGCATCACCGGCGCGGTTCTGCTCTGCACCTCGGTGCACTGGACCACCGCTCGGAAGACCGTGGGCGTCCTGCTCACCTTCGCCCTGCCTGGCGTCGCCATGGCTGTCTGGAACCTGACCGACGGTGGACCGTCGGGTGCCGGTCCGGCCCTCGTGGCCAACCTGGCGGCGCTCGTCCTGACGGCCGGTACGGCGGCATGGCTGTGGCGGGTCCGCCGCGCCTGAGGCGTTGTCGCCGGGCCGTCTTCTACTTCGCGTCGGGGAAGTCGCCCGTCTCGGTGATGACCGGGAAGCGGCGCGGGGCGAGGACGACGAGGGCGAGCAGGGCCAGCGCGGCGGCTCCGGCCGCGCCGATGTAGACGTAGTCCACCGCCGCGTCCACCGCCCGCCGCAGGTGGTCCGTCGCCGCCGAGAGCGCGCCCGGGTCCTCCAGGGCGCGGGCGACCGCGTCCAGGTCGTCGGGGAGTCCGGGGGCGGGGGCGTCGAGGAGGCGGGCGGCCAGCACGCTGTTCGCCACGGCCCCGAAGACGGCCGCGCCGATGCTCTGGCCGACCTGGCGGCAGAAGAGGACGGACGCCGTCGTCGTACCGCGCTCCGCCCACCCCACCGTCGACTGCACGCCCACGATCAGGGGCAGTTGGAAGAGGCCGAGGGCCGCGCCGAGCAGCAGCATGATCAGGGCGGGCTGCCAGGGCTCACCGGGGTAGGGGAGCAGCGGGAAGGCCAGCAGGATCAGCAGGGCGGCGCTCATGCCGATGATGGCGGTGAGCCGGAAGCCGATGCGGTTGTAGACCCGGTCGGAGAGCGCCGCCGAGACCGGCCAGCTCAGGGTCATCACCGAGAGCACGAACCCGGCGGCGATCGGGCCCAGGCCGAGGACCGACTGCGCGTACGTCGGGAGGAAGACGGTCGGCGCGACCATCAGCAGCCCCATCGCGCCCAGCGCCAGGTTGACCGAGGCGATGGTGCGGCGGCGCCAGACCCAGCCCGGGATGATCGGTTCCGCCGCCCGTCGTTCGATGACGACGGTCAGGGCGGCCAGCGCCACGCTCGCCGCGAACAGGCCGAGCGAGGGCGCCGAGAGCCAGGGCCAGGCCACCCCGCCCTGGACGAGGGCGGTGAGCAGCAGGGTGCCGGTCGCGAAGACGGCGACCGCGCCCGCCCAGTCGATACGGGGACGGGTCTTCGGCCGGGGGCGTGCGGGCTCATGGAGGTGGCGGACGACCAGCCACAGGGCGATCGCGCCGACCGGCAGGTTGATGAGGAAGATCCACCGCCAGTCGGCGTACCCGGCGAACAGCCCGCCGACGACCGGTCCGGCGACCGCCGAGGTGGCCCAGACGGTGGACAACTTGGCCTGGATACGCGGGCGTTCCTTCAAGGGGTAGAGGTCGGCGGCGATGGTCTGGACGGTGCCCTGGAGGGCGCCGCCGCCGAGGCCCTGGATGACGCGGAAGGCGATGAGCGCGCCCATGTTCCAGGCGGCGGCGCAGAGCAGGGAGCCGACGAGGAAGAGGATGATCCCGGCGATCAGGACCGGCTTGCGGCCGAAGGTGTCGGAGAGCTTCCCGTACACCGGGAGCGTGACGGTGACGGCGAGCAGATAGCCGGAGAAGAGCCAGGAGAAGACGGTGAAGCCGCCGAGGTCGCCGACGATCTGGGGTACGGCGGTGGAGACGATGGTGCCGTCGATGGCGGCCAGCGCCATGCCGAGCATGAGGGCCGCGACGACGGGGCGGCGGCCCCGGGGGGTGGTGAGGGCGTCGGCTGCGGCGGGGGGCGGCCCGGCCGTTCCGTGCGTACCGCGTCTGCCGTCCGTGCCGCCCGCGTCGTGACCGGCCTCAGTACCGCCCGCGTCGTTACCGGCCTCAGTGCCGCCCGTGCTGTTACTGGCCGCCGTACCGCCCGTACCGTCCCTGGCTTCCGTGCCGCCCACCGGTTTTCCTTCCCTATGCACGTATCTCCCGGGGCACTGTCTCATCCCGGGCGGCGGCGTGGGGGCGTTCGGGGTGAGGTCGTGGCTGCGGGAGCGGCGGTTTTCAGACGTGCTGCTCGGGCCGCTGGTGATCATGTCCATCGGTGGACGCCACGCTTCCGGCCTCCGCTTGCCCGAGAGGGACCCTGACCCCGCCTCCCTCCGGAGGACGACTCCCCCTAGGGGGCGCCCCCTCATAGTGGCCAGGGCCCCTTCCTCCCGGCGGAGGACGTGGGGAGCGAGGGCGTTTCCTTAACCTGTTCTTACGTCGCGCCTGGGGCCGGCAGCAGGGGGGAGGGTGGGGAAAACCCCACCTCAAGACTGCGCTGGGCACCATCGCGCCGGACAGCTTGCTGAACCCAGACTTGGAACGTACTCGACGACCGACGACGTCCAGTCGTCAATCGACCGTCCAGTCATAACCGACATAGGAGACATACCGTGACAACGGCTGTAACCATTCCCAGGCACGGGGGCACTGGAGGGCGTACGGCCGTCGCGGCGCGAGCGCGGCAGGTCGTCAAGGCCTACGGCAGCGGGGAGACCCGCGTCGTCGCGCTCGACCATGTCGACGTGGACATCGCCCGCGGGCAGTTCACGGCGATCATGGGCCCGTCCGGCTCCGGCAAGTCGACGCTGATGCACTGCCTGGCCGGGCTCGACACGGTGACGTCCGGCGAGATCTTCCTCGACGAGACCGAGATCACCAAGCTCAAGGACAAGAAGCTCACCCAGCTCCGGCGCGACCGGATCGGCTTCATCTTCCAGGCGTTCAACCTGCTCCCCACGCTCAACGCGCTGGAGAACGTCACGCTGCCGATGGACATCGCGGGTCGCAAGCCCGACGCCGCCTGGCTGCGCCAGGTCGTGGAGACCGTCGGGCTCGCCGAGCGGCTCAAGCACCGCCCCACCCAGCTCTCCGGCGGTCAGCAGCAGCGCGTCGCGGTCGCCCGTGCGCTCGCCGCCCAGCCGGAGATCATCTTCGGTGACGAGCCGACGGGGAACCTGGACTCCCGGGCCGGGGCCGAAGTGCTCTCCTTCCTCCGCAAGTCGGTCGACGAGCTGGGCCAGACCATCGTCATGGTCACCCACGACCCCGTCGCCGCCTCCTACGCGGACCGGGTGCTCTACCTCGCCGACGGCTCCATCGTCGACGAGATGTACAACCCGACCGCGGACCAGGTCCTCGACCGCATGAAGCACTTCGACGCACGTGGGCGGACGTCATGACTGTCTGGAAGACCTCGATGCGCAACTTCTTTGCGCACAAGGGCCGGATGGCCCTCTCCGCGGTGGCGGTGCTGCTCTCCGTGGCGTTCGTCTGCGGCACCCTCGTGTTCACCGACACGATGAACACCACCTTCGACAAGCTCTTCACCGTGTCCTCCCCGGACGTCACGGTCAGCCCGAAGGGCGCCGAGGAGAACGACGAGCAGCCCGACAACGGCAAGCCCGCCTCCCTGCCCGCCTCGCTCGTCCAGCAGGTCGAGAAGGCCGAGGGTGTGAAGAAGGCGGAGGGTTCCGCCTTCTCCATGGCGGTCACCGTCGTCGACAGCAAGAACAAGAACATGGGCTCCGAGACCGGCGCCCCCACCATCGCGAGCAACTGGACCGACAACGACCTGCGTTCGATGGAGATCACCTCCGGACACGCACCCCGCGGCCCCACCGAGGTGATGGTCGACGGCGACACCGCGAAGAAGCACAAGCTCAAGATCGGCGACGAGCTGCGCACCATAGCCGCCACCGGTGACCTCAAGGCGAAGATCAGCGGCATCGCGTCCTTCACCGTCACCAACCCGGGCGCGGCCATCGTCTACCTCGACACCGCCACCGCCCAGAAGCACCTGCTGGGCGCCCCCGACGTCTTCACCCAGGTCCTGGTGACCGCCGAGAGCGGCGTCAGCGACACCCAGCTCAAGAAGAACGTGGCCGCCGCTCTCGACGGCTCCGCCGCGTACACGCTGCAGACGCAGCAGGAGGCCGCCGACGCCAACAAGGACTCCATGGGCGCCTTCCTGGACGTCATGAAGTACGCGATGCTCGGCTTCGCCGGGATCGCCTTCCTCGTCGGCATCTTCCTCATCGTCAACACCTTCTCGATGCTGGTCGCCCAGCGCACCCGCGAGATCGGCCTGATGCGGGCCATCGGCTCCAGCCGCAAGCAGGTCAACCGGTCCGTGCTGCTGGAGGCCGTCCTCCTCGGCATCGTCGGCTCCGTCCTCGGTGTCGCCGCCGGTATCGGACTCGCCGTCGGGCTGATGAAGCTGATGAGCGCCGTGGGCATGGAGCTGTCCACCAGGGACCTCACCGTCGCCTGGACGACGCCCGTGATCGGCCTCGTGCTCGGTGTCGTCGTCACCGTCCTCGCCGCGTACATCCCGGCCCGCCGGGCCGGCAAGGTCTCCCCGATGGCCGCCCTCCGCGACGCCGGGACCCCGGCCGACGGCAGGTCCGGCTGGGTCAGGGCCGGGATCGGCCTGGTCCTCACCGGGGCCGGCGGCGCCGCCCTCTGGGCGACGACGCAGGCCGACAAGGCCACCGAGGGCTCGGGCCTTCTCGCCGTCGGTGTGCTGCTGACCCTGATCGGCTTCATCGTGATCGGCCCGCTGCTGGCCGGTGTCGTCGTCCGGGCCCTCAGCGTGGTCGTCCTGCGGCTCTTCGGCCCGGTCGGCCGGCTGGCCGAGCGCAACGCGCTGCGCAACCCCCGGCGTACGGGAGCGACCGGCGCGGCCCTGATGATCGGGCTCGCCCTGGTCGCCTGCCTCTCCGTCGTCGGGTCCTCCATGGTGGCCTCGGCCACCGAGGAGCTCGACAAGTCGGTCGGCGCGGACTTCATCGTCCAGGACAGCGGTGCGGGCCGCCCGATCGTGCCCCAGGCCGCCGAGGCCCTGCACGCCGTGCCCGGCCTGGAGCACCTGACGGACTACACGTACATCAAGGCGAAGATCACCGCGCCGAACGGCAAGACGGTCGACGAGGGCATCACCGCCACCGACCCGACGTACCAGCAGGACGTCCGCCGCACCGCCCTCTCCGGCGACCTGGCGAAGGCGTACGGGAAGAACGCCATGTCGGTCGGCGAGGACTACGCCGAGAAGCACGGGGTCAAGGTCGGCGACACCCTCACCATCGCGCTCAAGACGGGGGAGAGCGCGAAGCTGAAGGTCGCCGCCATCACCTCCGACGACACCAACATCGACCGCGGCGCGATGTACACGAACATCACCACGGCGACCTCCTTCATCTCCGCCGACCGGATGCCGCAGAACGTGGCGATGTTCGGCAGGGCCGAGGAGGGCAAGGAGAAGGAGGCGTACGCGGCCCTCAAGAGCGCGCTCGCCGAGTACCCGGTCTACAAGGTGCAGAACCAGGCCGACTTCAAGGAGGACCTGAAGAACCAGATCGGCCAGCTGCTGAACATCGTCTACGGCCTGCTCGCCCTCGCGATCATCGTCGCGGTGCTCGGTGTGGTGAACACCCTCGCCCTCTCCGTGGTCGAACGGACCCGGGAGATCGGCCTGATGCGGGCCATCGGCCTCTCCCGCCGCCAGCTCCGCCGCATGATCCGCCTGGAGTCCGTGGTCATCGCGCTCTTCGGCGCGCTGCTCGGACTGGGCCTGGGGATGGGCTGGGGAACGGCGGCGCAGAAGCTGCTGGCGCTGGAGGGTCTGGAGGTCCTGGAGATCCCGTGGCCGACGATCCTCACGGTGTTCGCCTGCTCGGCGCTGGTCGGACTGTTCGCCGCACTCGTCCCGGCCTTCCGGGCGGGCCGGATGAACGTCCTCAACGCCATCGCGACGGACGGCTGAGGCCCCGCCTCTCTCAATCCATCCAGCAGGCGCCTCAACGGGCCTCTGAGTAAACGGAGTTCACCGTAGGGTGACCGGCAGGTCCCGGGGCGTTCCTCCAAACACCCCGGGGCCGAGTCCGTTCTCCGCCCCTGCCCCACCCGCTTCCCCGACAGGGCCCGCCGGTCACGGCGGGCCCTGACAGCTTGTTGCACGGGCGGCCGCTGCCGTGTGCAGCAAGCTGACACGGCTGCACCTCTGCGTCCCCGTTCCGCGCTGGCATCGTCGTCCCTACCGGGACACCCCCGGACATGGAACCGGGACACCCCGGTAGGAAACCGGGACGCCCCGGCATGGACCCCCACCGCCGAAAGGGGACAACGTGTACAGGACTTCGCCCCACCCGAAGCCGCGCCGCTCACCCCGCACCGCTGCCGCCGCCCTCGCCACCGGAATCGCCCTCGCCGCCGTCACCCTGCTGGCCGGCCCCGCAGCGGCCGCCGCCCCCCAGCGGACCGCCCCGGCCACCCCCGCGACGTACACCGTGCCGAACGGTGTGCCCGAGCACGTCACCCGGCTGGTCTGTACGGAACTGGCGGGGGTCATCGGCCACCTCCCGCCGGACTCCGTGCCCGTCCGGGTGTGCAAGCTGGTCAACGGCTGGGACTAGGAGGTGTCCTGCCGACCCTGCCGACCCTGCCGGGCTCGGACTCGGACTCGGAGGCGTCGATCGTGATGCGCTTCCAGCTCCTGGGGCCGCTGGCCCTCGCGGACGGCCCGGACGTCGTCGTCCTCCAGCCCTCCAAGCCGGTCATCCTGCTCGCCGCGCTCCTCCTGCACGCCAACTTCCCAGTCTCCGCTGACTACTTGCAGCGGGCGGTGTGGGGCGAGGACCAGCCCGCCACCGCCAGGGCCGCCCTCCAGACCTGCGTCCTGCGGCTGCGGCGGCTCTTCACCAAGCACGGGGTCACCGGTACGTCCATCGAGGCGGTCCCCGGCGGCTACCGGATCACCGCCGGTCCCCCCACCCTGGACCTCCTCGGCTTCCGCGACCAGGTGCGCCGGGCAACAGCCCTCGCAGGTGATCCGGAGGCGGAGCTCTACACGCTCAAGGACGCCCTCTCGCTCTGGCAGGGCTCCCTCCTCGCCAACGTACGGTCCGACGTCCTGCACCGGGACGAGGTGCCCCGGCTCTCCGAGGAGCGGCTCCGCGCGGTCGAGCGGGTCTGCGATCTGCTGCTGGGGCTCGGGCGCTGCGGCGAGGCACTGGTCGACCTGTGGACCGCTACGCGCGTATATCCGGGGCACGAACGGTTCCACGAGCAGCTCATCGAGGCCCTCTACCGCACCGGACGCCAGTCCCAGGCCCTTGCCGAGTACCGCAGGGTCAAGGGCTTCCTGCTGGACGAGCTGGGCGTGGACCCCTCGCCGTCCTTACGGCAGCTGGAGCTGTCCATCCTGCGCGGTGAGGACCTGGGGGCCGGTGGAGCAGTGCGTGCCGCCGTGGAACCCGCGCCCGCCCCTGCCTCTGCCCCCGCCCCGGGCCCGGGGGCCACCTCGCGGGTCATCCAGGGTGCGGCCGTCCCTCTCCCGGCCGCCGCCCCCAAAGCCGGTCCCGTCCCCGCCGTCCCGCACTTCACCGGCCGCGAGGCGGAGGCCGCCGCCATGGCCGCCCGGCTCACCGCACCGCCGCCCCCGGGCGCCGACGGCCAACGGCCCCTCACCGTCCTGGTCTCGGGTGCCCCTGGCATCGGCAAGTCCGCCCTCGCCCAGCACGTCGCCCACCTCGTGCGGGACAGCTTCCCGGCCGGCCGGCTGCTCGTCCGGATGACCCGGGCGGACGGCCGCCCCCGCACGGCGGACGAGGTCGCCGCCGAAGTGGGAGCCGCCCTGGGGCCCGCACGGGCGGGTGAGCGCGCCCTGCTGGTCCTGGACGACGTGGTCGACGCCGACCAGGTCCGCCCGCTGCTCACACCGCCGGACCTCGCCGTCGTCGTCACCAGCCGGATGGGGCTCGGCGGCCTCATCGCCACCCACGGCGGCTGGGTGCACCGGCTCACCGCCTTCACGGAGGCGGAGTCGTACGCGCTGCTGCTCGCCGCCCTCGGTACGGAACGGGTGGAGGCCGAACCCCGCGCGGCCCGGCAACTCACCGCGCTCTGCGGCCACTTCCCGGCCGCCCTGCGCATCCTCACCGCCCGCCTGCTGACCCGCCCCGGGCTGCGGCTCGGCGACGCCGTCGACTGGCTCGGCGACGACCCGCTGGCCCGGCTCACCCTGACCGACGCCCCGGACCACTCGGTGAGCGGCCTCTTCGACCGCGCGCTCGACCGCCTCGACCCCCGGCTGTCGGAGGCGCTCCTCCGTATCGGCGCCGGCCCGCCGGAGCTGCTGGGCGAGGCCATCAAAACGGACGGTAAGCGGAACCACCCGCCCGTGCCCGAAGACGTCCTGGAACAGCTCGCCGACGCCGGGCTCCTGGAGGACGGGCCGCCGGGCCCGTACCGCATCCATGACCTGCTCCGCGCCCACCTCCGAAGAACCGTCCGGATCCGCAACCGCCGCACAGAGAAGGTGTGATCCCCATGGCCGAGAGCGCCGCCCCCGCACCCGCCCCCGCCGCCGCACCCACCGGGTCCGCCCCCGCCGCCACCGGAAGCGGAACCGGAGCCTTCGACGCGCTCGCCGGGACCCGCCCGCGCATCCGCCGGGACGTCCTGTTCACCGAGACCCCCGGCGGGGTGCTCTTCCACAACGCCGACGGCGGCTTCCACCTCACCGGCCGCACCGCCTACCGCTTCGCCTCCCTCGTCGTCCCCCACCTCACCGGACACCACCGGCTGGACGAGCTGTGCGCCGGATTCGGCCCGGGGCAGCGGGCGATGGCCGCCGAGCTGGTCAAGACGCTGTACGCGCGCGGTTTCGCCCGTGACATCCCGGCGACGGACCCGGACACCGCCGGGGACGACGGGCTGAGCCCGGAGATCGCCGAGCGCTTCGCCGCCCAGATCGCCTACGTCGACCACTACACCGACGACGCCCCCGCCCGCTTCGCCCGCTACCGCACCACCCGCGTCGCCGTCCTCGGCGACGACGAGACCGCCCGCTGGTGCGTGCTGAGCCTGCTGCGCAACGGCTGCGCCCGCATCGGCACGACCTCCGCCCACGCCACCGCCCACGACGACATCGCCGCCGAGGCCGCCGGGGCCGGCGCCCAGATCGAGACGGTCGGAGCCGGTACGGACGCGGGCTGGCCGGGTCTGGACGGGTACGACATCGTCGTGGTCACCGGTTCCGGCGCCGGGGCCCGCACCCACCGGCTGCTGGCCGCCGGGGTCCCCGAAGGCGTGACGCTCATCCCCGCCTGGCTCTTCGGCCGCCGGCTGATCGTCGGCCCGCTCTCCACCGCCGCCTCCACCGGCTGCTGGTCCTGCGCCCTGCTGCGCCTCGGCGGCAACGTCGACGCGGGGGCCGCCGAGGCGCTGTGGAGCGAGGCGGCGGGAGCCGTACCGGCCTCCGGCGACGCCCTGTCCGGCCCGGTCGCGGCGATGGTCGGCAACCTCATCGGCTACGAGATCTTCCGCCTCACCACCGGCGCCCTGCCCGCCGAGACGGACGGCCAGGTCCTCGTCCAGGACCTGGAATCGCTCGACGTGATGGCCGAACCGGTCCAGCCCCACCCCCGGTGCGCCCGCTGCGCCGCCCTGGACGCGCGCGAGCCCGCCCCCGCGCTGCCGGGCGCCCTCGCGCTGCCCGTCACCCCGACCGTGGAGACGGCCCGGGACGCGGAGGGGCTGGTCGAGGAGTTGAACCGGGTCAGTACGGCGCTGGTGCGCCCGTACACCGGGATCTTCCGCCGGTACGACGACGAGGAGCTGACCCAGACCCCGCTGAAGCTCAGCCGGGTGGAGGTGGCGCTCGGGGGCGGGGTGCGGCGCCGGATCGCCGCGTTCGACGTGCACCATCTGGCGGGGGCGCGGCTGCGGGCGCTGTACGCGGCGGCTGAGGTGTACGTGGACCATGTCGTGCCGCTCGCAGGTGCCGTACAGGACGACCCCGTACGCGCCCTCCGCCCCGCCGCCCTCACCACCGGAGGCGGTACCGGTGCCGAGCCCACCGCCTGGATCACGGCCGCCTCCCTGATCACCAAGGAGCCCGTACGCGTCCCGGCGGCGGCCCTGCGCCCCTTCGGCCCGCACAACCGCGACCGGGCGCACCTGGCGAGCCGGGCCGGTTCCGGGGCGGGCGGCAGTGCGGCGGAGTCGGCGGGGCTGGGGCTGCTGTCGGCGCTGGCGCACGACGCGCTGGTACGGGCGGTGCGGGGCACCACCCGGGTGAGCCCGGTCGCGGCCGAGG
This sequence comes from Streptomyces cyaneofuscatus, assembly GCF_033109485.1. Classification (NCBI taxonomy): domain Bacteria; kingdom Bacillati; phylum Actinomycetota; class Actinomycetes; order Kitasatosporales; family Streptomycetaceae; genus Streptomyces; species Streptomyces cyaneofuscatus. Next base: position 4,993,074 of record NZ_CP137002.1, read on the forward strand.
CGGGCTCACCCGGGGGCGGCGGGACGGACCCGGAGCTGCTGTTCCTGCTGAAGTCCGCCGCCAACCTGGACATCGCGGTGGAGCTGCTGGACCTGGGGGAGGCGGATCGCACCTCGGCTTACGTGGTCCTGGCTCGCGAGGCCGACGGGCCTTCCGCGCACGGCCGTTGGGCGGTCGGTGCCGGGCTCTCCCGGCGTACGGCGGCCGCCTCCGCCCTGCGCGACCTGCTCGGTCAGGTCCAGCTCGCCGCCGAGGACCCGGGCGCGGTGGTCGACCTCGGTGACCCGCTGCTGGGGGACCTGGCCCCGGCGGCGATCGCGGTGGGCGGGGCGCCCGTGGCGGTGGACGGGCCGGAGACGTCGTTCGACGCCGTGCTGGAGCGGCTGCGGTCCGCCGGGCGCGACGCCGTGTATGTGGGGACGACCCCGGCGGACCTGCCGTCGGGCTCCATCGCCACGGCCCGGGTGCTGCTGACGGTGGACGGCGAGGGCGGCCCCGATGCCCGTTGAGACCCGGACGGACGTCCTGGCGGACTCCACCGACCTGCTCGCGGAGCTGCTGTCGGCAGGGCTGGCCCGGCACGACCGGGCGCAGTCCGCCACCGCACCCGTGGACGTCCAACCCCTGGGCGTACGCGACGCGTTCAGGGCTGACAGGTCTGAGGACAGGCCTTCAGCCCCCGCCGTCCCCGTCCGCTACTACGGCCGCCACGCCGTCGTCGGCCCCCTCCCGGCCTCCGGAGACACCCGGCAACTGCCCTGCGCCCGCTGCCTGGAGCGCCGCTGGCAGGCCGTGCGCTCGGTCGCGCTGCGCGAGGCGCTGGAGCTCGGCGACGGCACCCGGGCGGCGGGCCCGTCCCCGTACGTCACGCCCTTCGCGGCGGAGACGCTCGCCGGGCTCATCGCCGCCCGGCTGGACGGCGGCGGACCGGAGACGGGGGCCTTCCCCGCCGTCCACCTGGTCGACCTCCAGACCCTGGCCGTACGCCACTACCCGCTCGTCCCGGACCCCGAGTGCCCGGTCTGCTCCACCCCCGAGCCCGACACCGACGCGGCCGCCACCCTCACCCTGAAGCCCGCGCCCAAGCTGCGGCCGGGCAGCTTCCGGGTCCGGGACATCGGCTCGTACGAACTCCCCGTCGAGCCGTACGCCAACCCGGTCTGCGGCTCCCTCGGCCCCTCCGTCGTCCAGGACGTCTCGTCCACCTCCACCTCCGCCACCATCGGCTGCTTCTCGATGCGCTCGGGGCCCTACCTCCGCGAGACGTTCTGGGGCGGCCACGCCGACACCTTCGCCGAGAGTGTGCGGATCGGGGTGCTGGAAGGCCTGGAGCGGTACGCGGGCATGCGGTCGCGGGCCAAGCGCGCCCAGGTCCACGCGAGCCTGGACGGGCTGCGGGCGGAGGGCCGGGCGGCGGTGGACCCCCGGACCGTCGGGCTCTACTCCGACGCCTTCCACGCCGCCAACCCCCTTGTTTTGCCCTTCACTTCGGACCGGGAGATCCCGTGGGTGCGGGGCTGGTCGCTGCGGGACGAGCGGACGGTCCTGGTGCCGGAGGTGCTCACGTACTACCACGCGCCCGGGCTGGAGAACCGGTTCGTGCAGGAGAGCTCCAACGGCTGTGCCTCGGGCGGTGCGTTGGAGGAGGCCGTCTACTTCGGGCTGATGGAGGTGGTGGAGCGGGACGCGTTCCTGCTCTCCTGGTACGGACGGGCCGCCCTGCCCGAGATCGACCCGCGCACCAGCCGCCGCCCGGCCACCCGGCAGATGGTGGACCGGCTGGAGATGTACGGCTACGAGGCCCGGTTCTTCGACACCCGGATCTCCTTCCCGATCCCCGTCGTCACCGGGGTCGCCGTCCGACCCGACGGCGGCCCGGGCCGGATGTGCTTCGGCGCGGGCGCCGGACTCGACCCGGAGGCAGCACTCGCGGGGGCGCTCTGCGAGATCGCCACCGACGCCGTCAACCTCCAGGGCCGCACCGAGCGGGACGAAGGGCGGCTGCGGGCGATGGCGTACGACTTCGACAAGGTGGCCGCTCTCCATGACCACCCCCTCGCCTACGGCATCCCGGAGATGGGCGACCACGCGGACTTCCTGCTCGGCGCGCCCGGATCCGTACGTCAACCGGCTTTCTCCTTCGACGAGTTGTACGGGGATGGGCCCGGCACCCGGCCGGTCCTCCCGGTCTCCGACGATCTGCGCGAGGACCTCCAGCGGTGCGTGGACGCCGTCACGAGCGCCGGGTTCGACGTCGTCGTGGTCGACCAGACCATGCCCGAGCAGCGCGCCCTCGGGCTCACCACGGTGAGCGTCCTCGTGCCCGGCCTGCTGCCGATCGACTTCGGCTGGAGCCGGCAGCGGGCCCTGCACATGCCCCGGCTGCGCACCGCGCTGCGCGAGGCGGGGCTGCGTACGGCGGACCTCACCGACGCCGACCTCAACCCGGCCCCGCACCCGTTCCCATGACCGGTCTCTCCCTCCTCTCTCCTGCCGTGACCAAGGAGCTCGCCATGGGATACGCCCATGAATACGCCGCCGCGATCATGCACCGCGGCCGGGTCCCGATGGACCCCGCGGATTTTGTACCGAACTGGCAGGACGGGCCCCGCAAGGCCAAGTTCTACCCGGGCGCCGACAGCTTCCCGCTGCCCCACGCCCCCTACCCCGCCGACGCCACGCTCGACCGGGGTCTGTGCACCGAAGGGGCCTCGGGAAAAGGCGAGTTCGACCTCCGCATCCTCTCCGGCATGCTCCGGGACTCCTACGGGCTCACCGGCCGCCGCCTGGGCGTCCAGGCCAACACCGACCTGAGCGCTCTGCCCTTCTACCCGCTGGCCAACTGGTCGCGCGGCTCGGCCTCCGGAGGCGGGCTGTACCCGGTCGGCGTCCACTGGATCTCCGGGCCGAGCGGCCCCGTACCGCCGGGCGTCCACTACTACTCCACCCGCCACCACGCCATGCAGCGGCTGCTCACCGGCGATGTGTCCGGCGAGGTGCGTGCCGCGCTCGGGGAGGGCGCGCCGGGCCCGGCGACCGACCAGTATCTGGTGCTCTCCATCAAGTTCTGGCAGAACTCCTTCAAGTACAACAGCTTTTCCTTCCACGCCGTCTCCATGGACCTCGGCGCCTGCCTCCAGACCTGGCGGATGTGGGCGGCGGCCCGGGGCCTGGCCGTCGAGCCCGCGCTCTGGTTCGACGAGCAGCGGCTCGCGGCCCTGCTCGGGGCCGACCCGCAGGAGGAGGGGATCTTCGCGGTCGTCCCACTGAAGTGGGCTGGATACGCGCCTGGTTCGGACGGTTCCGCCGCTGCTCCTGCCGCCGTCCGCCGCAAGGACGTCGAGCGCTCCCGTACCGTCCTCACCTTCGACGCCCTGCTCCGCATGCAGGCCGTCACCTCCGCCGACGCCACCGCCCGGCCCGCCCCCGACGCGCTGGCCCCGGCCGCCGCGCACCCCGTCGACCCGGCGGCGACGGAGGTCGAGCTGCCCCCGGCCCGGCCGCTGGAGACCGACGTCCGCACCGCCCTGCGCGACCGGCGCTCCAGCTTCGGCCGCTTCGACGCCCAGCAGCCCGTCACGCGGCCGCAGTTGGCGGCCTGCCTGTCGGCGGCGGTCGCCGGATCGCGGCTCGGTGGGGACACCGGCGAGGTGCGACTCGCCAAGCTGTACGCGTTCGTCGGCCATGTGGAGGGGCTGGCGCCGGGGTCCTACGCGTACGACCCCGAGCGGCGGAGCCTGCGCCGGGTCAAGGAGGGACGGCCGGGGGAGTTCCTTCAGCGCAACTACTTCCTGGCCAACTACAACCTGGAGCAGGCCGGGGCCGTGCTCGTCCCGACCGTCCGGACCACCGCCGTCCTGGACGCGGTCGGCGACCGGGGATACCGCCTGGTCAACGCCACCATCGGGGCTGTCGCCCAGGCCGTCTACACCGCCGCCTCCGCCGTGGATCTCGGCTGCGGGGTCGCGCTGGGCTTCGACAACATCTCCTACATCGAGGAGCTCGGCCTCGAAGGGACGGGCGAGGCGCCCCTGCTGATCATGATGATCGGCAACGAACGGCCCGCGCCGGCCGACTTCCGCTACGAGATCGCCTGAGCGGGGGAGCCGACGATGAGCCACCACACCAACACCTCAGTGATCCGGCCCGCGTTCATGGCCCGGGTCGCCGGGCTGCCGGTCGAGAGCGTGCAAGGGCTGCGCTGCCCCGAGAGCCGCCGCTGGGCGGACGAAGTCCTCGACGAGTCGGCCCAGTTGCGGCTGCTCGCGGAGAAGGCCGGTGACCGGCTGCACGATCTGATCGGCGGCAGCGACGACGAACCCCTGCGCCGCGCCCTGCTGAAACTGCGCCGCGACATCTTCAACGGCCGTCTGCCCGCGCCGGATACGACCGACCGTGCCCTCGCGCAGGTACGGGAACGGGACCCGGCCGCCGCCGCCACCCTCGCCGACTGGCTGACCGGCCGCCGCGCGCTGGACGAGCGGCGTGCGGCGGGGGCGGCACTGCTCGCCGCCGAGACCGGCCGCAGCCGCGCGGCCCTGCGCGAACTCGCCGGTCACGAACGCCTGCGCCGGGCCCTGTTGCTCGCCTCCCCGGCGCTGGACGCCCAGCTCGACGCGTACCGCCGTCAGGCCCCGCCGCCGGGTGCCCGGCCCGACAAGAGGCAGCGCAAGATCGAGCGGTCGCTGCTGAGTTACGTGTACCGGACGGCGTGCAAGACGAGCCCGTTCTCCACCTTCACCGGGGTCGCGCCGGGCTCGCTCACCGGCTCCGACGGGCTGCGGCTCCACGTGGACGAGGAGTGGAGGGCGCAGGCCCGGCTCAACGTCGTCGTGCTGGGCCGCCTCGCCGGCGCCGTGATCGCGGACCCGTCCCGGCGCGCCGATCTGCCGGTCGCCCCCGCCTCCGGATGGGGCCGCGACGACGACCGGGTGCGTTACGTGCGGCGGTGGGTCACGGCCGGGGACGACGACACCGCCGTCACCTTCGACGCGGTGAAGGACCGGCTGTTCTTCCTGCGCCGCAGCGGCACCCTGGACCGCCTGCTCTCTCTCTTCGAGGAGCGCGGCGGGGAGCGCGGCGAGCAGCGGGGCGGGAGCGGGCTGCGGTACGGGGACCTGGTGGAGTGGCTGGCCCGGGACCAGGGGGCCACGCGGGAGGAGTGCGAGCAGTACCTCGGGGCGCTGCTGGACATCGGCATGGTCCAGGTGCCGTGCCTGCGGACCGAGGTGCACGACACCGACCCGCTGCGGGCGTTCCAGGGTGCGCTGCGGGGCCTGGAGCGCCCCTGGGCCGGCCGGCTCGCGGACCGGCTGGAGGAACCCGCCCGCTGCGTCGAGCGGTTCGCGGACGCCTCGCCGGACGAGCGGCGCGAGCTGCTGAGCTCGTTGCGGGCGGAGCTGCGGGCGGTCCAGGAGGAGGAGCTCGGGGCGGACCGGGCGAAGGTGCCGCAGACGCTGCTGTACGAGGACGCGGCGGCGGGCGCGCACACGGAGTTCGACCCCGTCGCCTGGCAGGAGCTGGCGGCCGGACCGCTGGTGGCCGTCGAGCGGGTGCTGCCCGCCTTCGACCTCACGCTCCCGCAGCGGATCACCTTCGCCGGCTTCTTCCTCGCGCGGTACGGGCGCGGGGGCCGGTGCGACGACCTCCTCAAGCTGGTCCACGACTTCCACGAGGACTTCTTCGACCAGTACATGACGTTCACCGCCACCCGCACCCCGTACGACGCCGACGGCACCTACGTCCCCGAGGTGAACTGGCTCGGCCTGGACCGCCTCCGCTCCCTCGACACCGCCCGCCGCACCTTCACCGCCCGCATGGCCGCGCTGGCGGAGGCGGCCGGGCCCGGGGCGGCCGAGGTGCGGGTGGACGAGGCGTTCCTGGCCGAGGTGGCCGCCCAACTGAGCGGCCTGGCACCGGACTTCGCCCCGATGAGCCACCACCTCCAGATCGCCGACCGCCCCGGCGACCCGCTCGTCGTCCTGAACCGGTCCTACGGCGGGGTCTCGTTCCCCTTCAGCCGGTTCACCCAGCTCTTCGACGGGCTCGACGAGCGGCTCTTCGCGGGCGGCGGGGCGATCGTGCCCGAGGGGGCGGTGCTGGCCGAGGTCACCGGCGGGCCGGTCACCAGCAACCTCAACCTGCACGGCCGGCTGACCCCGTACGAGATCGTCTGCCCCGGCGAACGCGGCACGCTGGAACCGGAGTTCAGGATCTCGCTGGACGACCTCCACCTGATCCACGACCCGGAGGCCGACCGGCTAATCCTGCGCTCGGCCCGCCTGGACCGCGAGGTGATCCCCGTCTACCTCGGCTACCTCGTCCCCCTGGCCCTCCCCGAGCTGCCCCGCACCCTGCTCCTCCTCTCCCCGACCTCCATGGCCCCGCTCAACGTGTGGGCCGGGGTCCCGGAGGGCGCGCCGGACGCGGACGGGGTCACCACACGGCCCCGGGTGCGCCACGGCTCGCTCGTCCTCAGTCGCCGCAGCTGGAGCGCCCCGGCCACCGCGCTGCCGCTGGACCGGCCGGGCACGAGCAGGACGGAGGACGGCTGGTTCCTGGACTGGCACGCGTTCCGGCGTGACCACGGGCTGCCCGACCGGGTCTTCGCGACCGTGTCCGACTCCGGGGCCCGGGGCGCGACCGGGGCCAAGCCGCAGTACCTGGACTTCGACAGCCCGCTCTCCCTGTCGGCCTTCGAGGCCCTGATCAAGACCCCGGAGGCCCGGGTGGTGTTCCGGGAGGCGCTGCCCGACGAGGACGCCCTGCACACCGTCTCCGGCCACGGCCGCCATGTCGCCGAACTGGCCGTGGAGACGGCCGTACCCGTCCCCAGGAGGACCCCATGACACCGCCGCCGCTTACGACGGAGACGACCGGCGCCTGGCAGGCCACCCACGTCTTCTACGCCGCCAACCCCCGCCCCTTCCTCCTCCACTGCGTCCGCCCGCTGGTGGCGGAGCTGGAGGCGGACGGGCTGCTCGCCGGGTACTTCTTCATCAACTACTGGCTGGAGGGCCCCCACGTACGCCTCCGCCTCAAGCCGTCCTCACCCGCCGCCGAACCCGAGGTGGCCGGCCGCACCGAACAGGCCGTGGACGCGTTCCTGGCGGAGCGGCCCGCGCTGTACGAGGTCGACTCCGGGTTCCTCAACGACTTCTACAACACCCTCTTCGAGATCGAGTTCCCCGGCAGCGAGCGCGGCCACTACATGGACGAGCAGGGCCGGATGAACCTGCGCCCCAACAACTCCCGCCACCGGGAGGCGTACGAGCCGGAGTTCGGGAAGTACGGCGGCCCGGCCGGGATCGAGCTGGCCGAGTGGCACTTCCGGCACTCCAGCGACCTGGTCATCGACGCGCTCGCCACCAAGAACCTCCACCTGCGCACGGTCCTCCTCGGCACCTCGGCCCAGCTGATGATGGTGATGGCGTCGACGTTCCTGCCGGAGCGGGCGGAGCTGACCGAATACCTGGACAGCTACTACGCGTTCTGGCACCGCGCCTTCCCCGGCACCGGCTTCATCGGTACGGACGAGTACGACCGGAACTACGCCCGTACGGCGGACGGCCTGCGGGACCGGTTCACCCGCATCCGGGCCGCCACCGCCCCGCCCGGCAGCGCGCGTTCGCTCCCCGGGTCGCTGGCCGGGTGGGCCGAGCACTGCGCCGAACTCCGGGACCGGGCGCGGAAGCTGGCCGTCGACGGGGACCTGGTCTTCCGGTCGTGGGACGGTGAGCGGGACGAGCAGGTTACCGACCCGGCGGTGGCGCTGCCGCTGCTGCTCTCCCCGTACCTGCATATGACCAACAACCGGCTGCACGTCACCATCCGGGACGAGGCGTATCTCAGCCATGTTCTGGGCCGGGTCCTCAAGGAGTCCGCCGAGGAGTCCGTATGAGTGCGCCCGGGACTTCCGGGGCGCTCGCCTCCTACCGGCCCGCCCTGCGCCCCCGGGTCCTGCTCAGCGACCCTCTCCTCGACGGGCCCGCCACCGTCCACCTGATCAAGGACACCGACACCGGCAACTCCTTCAAGGTCGGGGCGAAGGAGCACTTCCTCATCGCCCGGATGGACGGCGCGCGGAGCCTCGCGGAGATCGGGGAGGAGTACGCGGGGGAGTACGGGCGGCGGCTGGGGGACGCGCACTGGCAGCAGATCCTCACGATGCTCGGGACCAAGGGTCTGTTGACCGGAACGCCCGTGCCGGAGGCCCCTGTTGTCGCGCCGGAGTCCCGCACCCTCCTGCGCGGCACCCTCCCCCTGGTGGCCGACGCCGACGCCACCACCGCCCGTCTCCACCGGGTCGTCGGCTTCCTGCTCGCGCCGTGGGCGATGGTGCCGCTGCTGCTGCTGATCGTCGCGATGGAGGTGGTCGTCGTCGCCCGGTCCGGCGAACTGCTCCTCGCCGTAAGCGAATTGTTCGCCAACCCCGTCCTGCTGACCGGCACGGCGATCCTGCTCTGGACGAGCACCGCCCTCCATGAACTCGCCCACGGCGTGGTGGCCCGGCACTACGGCGGGCGGGTCGCGGAGATCGGGCTGCGGTGGCGGCTGCCCGTCGTCATCATGTACTGCACAGTCGACAACTACCTCTATCTCGAAAGCCGTTGGCACCGCATCGCCACAGCGGTCGCGGGCGCGGTGATGAACCTGCTCTTCCTGCTCCCGTTCTGCGCTCTCTGGCTCTTCGCCCCGCTGGACGACGCCACGCACGACGCGCTCGCCGCGCTGCTGCTCCTCGGCAGCGTGCAGGCGTTCGCGATGCTCGTACCGCTGCCGCCGCTCGACGGGTACAAGGTCGCGAGCCAGCTCGCCGGGGCCACCGGTCTCGCCGCCTCCGCCGGCGGCTACCTGCGGCTCGTGCTGCGCCGCTCCCCGGAGGCGGCCGCGTATCCCCGCAGGGCCCGTATCGCCTACCCCGCCTATGTGTTGGGGACGGTGCTGGTTCTCGCCGCTCTGGTCGCGGCGGTCGCCGCGGGCGCCCATCATCTGCTGACGGCCTGATCCCGCTGACGGCCCGTTTGTTCCCCCTCAAGGAGAGTGCCATGACGTCCACCGCCCCCCACACCCCGCACGACCCCCCTCCCGGGGCGTCCGACGGCCCCGCCGCCGTCGCCCTGACCGACGTCCACAAGACGTACGGCACGACCAGGGCCGTCGACGGGGTCTCGCTGACCGTCGGGCGCGGGGAGTTCTTCGGGCTGCTCGGGCCCAACGGGGCGGGCAAGACCACGCTCGTCGAGATCATGGAGGGGCAGCGGCGCGCCGGCTCCGGGACGGTGACGGTCCTGGGCGAGAGCCCCTGGCCGCGCAACACCGCCCTGCTGCCCCGGCTCGGCGTGCAGACGCAGAGCTCCGCGTTCTTCGTCCGGCTGACCGCCCGCGAACACCTGGCCACCATGGCCGCCCTCTACCGGTGCGACGCGGCCGCCGCCGAACGGGCCCTCGCCTCCGTCGGCCTCACCGAGCAGGGCGCGACCCGGGTGGACGACCTCTCCGGCGGCCAGCGGCAGCGGCTCGCCATCGCCTCCGCCCTCGTCCACGACCCCGAGCTGATCTTCCTGGACGAGCCGACCGCCGCCCTCGACCCGCAGGCCCGCCGCTCCCTGTGGCAGGTGCTCCGCGACCTCAAGGGCGCCGGCCGCACCATCGTCTACACCACCCACCACCTGGACGAGGCCGAGGCGCTCTGCGACCGGGTGGCGATCATGGTGGACGGCAGGGTGGCGGCGCTCGACAGCCCCGGCCGGCTCATCGCCGCCTCCAGCCCCACCACCCGGCTCCTGGTCCCGGCCGACCGTCTCACCCTCGACCAGGCCCGCGCGATCCCGGGCGTGGAGCGGGTCACCGAGGAGGGCGGCTCGATCGTGCTGGAGACCCTCGCCTCGGGCCAGGTGCTCGCGGCCGTCGACGAGATCGCCGGGCTCCAGGGCGTACAGACCAGGACGGCGAGCCTGGAGGACGTGTACCTGGCGCTGACCGGCACGGGAGCTCAGCAGCCGTAACTCCGTTGAACGACTCCCCTCGCACCGAACCACCGATACGGAGATACCCGATGAGCGCCTACACCGCGCTGAGCCAGGCCGGATACCGGGCCTACACCCGCGACCGCACCACCCTCTTCTTCACCTTCGCCTTCCCTCTGATCTTCCTCGTCGTCTTCGGGCTGATCTTCCACGGCCAGACCGTCGAGGAGAGCGGCAAGCCCTACATCAACTACATCGCGCCCGGGGTGCTCTCCTGGGGCGTCGGCAACGCCGCGGTGTTCGGCGTCGGCTTCGTCCTCATGCAGTGGCGGCGCGACGACATCCTCCGGCTGATCCGGATGACGCCCACGCCGGTCTCCGCCGTGCTCGCCTCCCGCTATGTGCTGGCGCTCGCCATCGGAGCCGTACAGGCGGTTCTGTTCGTCGCCGTGGCCCTGCTCCCCTCCTTCGGCCTCCAGCTGGACGGCCGCTGGCCGCTCGCGCTGCCGGTACTGGTGCTCGGGATCACCGCGTTCCTCGCGCTGGGCGTCATCGTCGGCAGCTACGCGAAGACCCCGGAGGCGGTCGCGGCCGTCGCCAACTGCCTGATGATTCCGATGGCGTTCCTCTCCGGTTCGTTCTTCCCACTGGACGCCATGCCGCAGTGGATGCAGAACCTCTCTCGCGTCCTGCCGCTGCGCTACCTCAACGACGGGGTGTCCGGCGCCCTGACCGGCGGCGGCTCCCTGACGGACATCGGCGTGGCCTGCGCGGTGCTCGCCGGATTCGCCCTCGTCCTCGGCGCGGTGGCGCTGAAGACCTTCCGCTGGAGCGACAAGTCATGACGACGGCGACCGACCCCACCACGCCGCTGGACGCGGCACGTTCGCAGCTCCAGGCCGCACTGTCGGCCCGCCACTGTGGTGGTTCCCTGCCCGTCCCGTACGTCGTCCCGCTCGGGGCCGCCGACACCCTCGGCTTCGGGCACCCGGACCCGTACGCGGCCATCCGCCCGGCCGCCAACGTCCAGCTCACCTCCCGGGCCGCCCTGATCGGCCCCTGGGGCGGCGGGCCCTCCGGCGCCCCCTGCGGGCAGTGCCTCGCGATGCGGTGGCAGCGGTTGCGCAGCCGGTCCGAGCGGGAGGCGCTGGAGCTGGGCCACGAGCCACGGGGGGCGGTGCACTGGCCGGTGCTCACCGCCTACGCGGTGGACGCGGTGTGGGCCACGTACCAGGCCGTCATCGGGGGAGGGACGGCCAACCCCGACGCCACCCCCGCCGACCGCGCGCTGCCCCAGGTCACCCGCATCGACCTGGCCACCCTCGCCACGGCCACCTTCCCGCTGCTCCCCGAACCCCTCTGCCCCGCCTGCGTGTCCGAGGTCCCCGACACGGCGGAGGCCGCCCGGATGGAGCTGGGCCCCACCCCCAAACCGGACCCCGACGGCTACCGCCTCCGTACGCTCGACTCCTACCCCCTGCCGACCGCCGCCCTCGCGAACCCCGTGTGCGGGGCGCTCGGTTCGGACACCTGGATCAACCCCGCCTCCACCACTACGGCCCCGGTCGCGGGGACCCACTTCGTCCGCGGCTACGCCGGTCTCAACGACGTCACCTGGAGCGGCCAGGCCAACCGGTACGCCACCAGCCGCACCCTCGCCTACCTGGAGGGCCTGGAGCGGTACGCGGGCACCCATCGCCGACGCGGCACATCCCCGGTCGTCGACAGCTACCGCAACCTGGCCGAGCAGGGCCAGGCCCTCAACCCCGCCGACTGCGGCTTCTACGCCCCCGAGACGTACGCCTCCGACCCCCTGGTCAGCCCCTTCGACCCGGACCGCGCGATCCCCTGGGTCTGGGGCCACTCCCTGCGCGACGACCGCCCGGTCCTCGTCCCGGCCCGGCTCGCGCACTACAGCGCCGGGGTCGACGCCGACAACTTCGTCTTCGAGTGCTCCAACGGCTGTGCCACGGGCGGAAGTTTGGAGGAGGCGATCCTCTTCGGACTCCTCGAACTCGTCGAGCGGGATGCCTTCCTGCTCGCCTGGTACGGCCGCGCCCGCCTCACCGCGATCGACCTCACCACCGCGACCACCCCCGCCGTCCGCTCGATGCTCGACCGGGCCGCCCTGCACGGCTACGACGTGCACGCCTTCGATACGCGCATGGATCTGGCCGTCCCCGTCGTCACCGCCCTCGCGGTCCGGCGCGACGGCGGCCACGGCACGCTCTCCTTCAGCGCGGCGGCCGGATTCGACCCGGCGGACACGGTGGAGGCGGCACTCTCGGAGGTCCTCACCTACATCCCGCACCTGCCCTACCAGGTGGCCGAGCGCCGCACCGAACTGGAGGCGATGGAAAGGGACTTCAGTAAGGTCCTGCACCTCAAGGACCACGCCCAGCTGTACGGGCTGCCGTCGATGGTGCGGCACGCGGCCGAGTACCTGGAGCCGGAGGCCGTCCTCCCGCTGGAGGAGGTGTTCGCCGACTGGCAGCCGCTCCGACCGCGCACGGGCGACCTGATGGACGATCTGCGGTGCCTGCGCGACCAGTTGACGGGCGCCGGGTACGACGTCATCGCCGTCGACCAGACGACCCCCGAGCAGCACCGGATGGGCCTGCACACCGTCTCCACCACCGTCCCGGGCCTGCTGCCGCTGGACTTCGGCTGGACCCGGCAGCGGGCCCTGCACATGCCCCGGCTGCGGACCGCGCTGCGGGCGGCCGGGCGGCGGGCGGACGACCTGCCGGAGGCGGAGATCAAGGCCGTCCCGCACCCGTTCCCGTGACCGGCTCCGCGCCGGACGCACGTCAGCCCCCTCCGACCGACGGAGGGGGCCGGCGTACGCGCGCGGCCTGGGAGCGGGTGTCAGGCGCTGCAGGAGGTGGTGCTGGTGGTGCTGGAGCAGGTGGAGGTCGAGGAGGAGGACGTGGAACCGGCGAGGACGACCTCCACCGCGTCGGAGTAGTCCGAGATCTCGAAGGTCTCCGACTCCAGCTCCAGGATCTCGTCGGCGAGGGTGGCGAGCTCGGTCTTGGGGGCCATGGTGTTCTCCCTGGTCTCGTGGGGGCCGACGGCCGGTGGTTCCGGCCCGGTGTCCCCGGTCCTGAACCCATCGGGTCCTGAACCCATTGGAGGGGTGGCCGCTGTCAGATCGGCCGCGCTTTCGCTGTCACTTCGCTGGCACCGGATGACAGCGGGACGGCAGGGCCTCTGACAGCCGTACGGATCAGGCTCGTTGCGAGGGAAATGGGATGAGGTGCGAAGTGGTCACAGCGGCGGGAACGGCGAAGGTCACCGACGGCGACGGGCGCGAAGGGACGGGCGAAGAGGCGACGGGCGAAGGGACGACGGGCGAAGGGACGACGGGCGAAGAGGCAACGGGGGCCATGGGGGCCCTGCCCCTGCCCCTGCCGCGCCCGCTGCTCAGATCCGCCCTCGCGCTCTACCTCGACCTGCACGCCCACCCCGAACTCTCCGGCCACGAGCACCGCACCGCGGACCTCCTCGCCGCCTGCCTGGCCGGCCACGGCCTCGCGGTCACCCGAGCGGTCGGCGGCGGCCACGGCCTCGTCGGCGTGCTGCGCAACGGCCCCGGCCCCACCGTGCTCCTGCGCACCGAACTCGACGCGCTCCCCGTCACCGAGGCCACCGGCCTGCCGTACGCGAGCACCACCTCCGGGGTCATGCACGCCTGCGGCCACGACCTGCACATCGCGGCGGTGACCGGGGCGGTGGCCCTCCTCGCCGCGGACCGGGACAGCTGGTGCGGCACGCTCCTCGTGGTGGGCCAGCCCGCCGAGGAGACGCTGAGCGGGGCCCGGCCGATGCTGGAGGACGGCCGCCTGTACGAGCGGTTCGGCACCCCGGACGCGGTCCTCGCCCAGCACGCGGCCCCGCTCCCCGCCGGTACCGTCGCCCACGCGCCGGGCGGGGCGCCCCTGATGGCGGGCAGCATCGCGGCCGATGTCACCCTCCACGGCCGGGGCGGCCACGCGGCCACCCCGCACCTCACCGTCGACCCGGTCCTGATGGCCGCCGCCACCGTGCTCGGCCTCCAGTCGGTGGCGGCCCACGCGACCGCCCCCGCCGAACAGGCCGTGCTCACCGTGGGTTCGGTGCGGGCCGGCGAGCGCGGCAACATCACCCCGGACACCGCCGAACTCTCCCTCACCGCAAGGGCGTTCACCGACTCCGCGCTCGACCGCCTGCTGGCCGCCGCGACCCGCGTCGTACGGGCCCAGGCCGCCGCGGCGGGCGCCCCGCGCGACCCGGAGCTCACGGTGACGGCCCGCTCGCCCGCCCTGCTGCCCGACCCGGTGCTGACGGCGGCGGTCCGCCGCGCCCATGAGGGGGCCCTCGGCGCGGCCCGGGTGCTGGACGCCGCCCCCTCGACGGCCACCGAGGACTTCCCGCACTTCGCGGCGGGCGGGGCGCCGACGGCGTACTGGCTGCTCGGCACCACGGGGGTACGCCAGTGGCGTGCGGCCCGGGCCGGGGGCGCCCCCGTGGACCCGAACCACGCCCCAGGCTTCGCCCCCGACGTACGCACCGCCCTGCCCGCCGGCATCACGGCCCTGGCGGCGGCGGCCCGGCACGTGCTGGGCGCGGGACCGGGAGACGGCGGGGAGGCCGAATCATGACGCCGGGTCCTCCCGGTCCGCCCGGTCCGCCCGGACGGGCCGGGGTCGCCGCTGTCGTCCTCGTACGCCGGGACCGGGCCGCCCCGACCGGCTGGACCACCGTCGTACGGCTCCTGGGGCTGCTCCCCGGCCACTGGTGCTGCCACCCGGAGGTGGGCCAGGACCGGGTGGTGCTGCGGATCGAGCTGGCCGGGGCGACGGACGCCCCGGCGGTGCGGCGGGCGGTCTCGTGCGTCCTGGCGGACACGGCGCTGCGGGGCTGGACGGAGGAGTTCTGAGCGCGACGGCACCTCCAGGACGTCAGATCCAGCCTCGCTCCCGGGCCAGCAGCGCGGCCTGGGCGCGGCTGGCGGCGCCGAGGGTCTGCATCAGCTCGGCGACATGCCGCCGGTAGGTCCGTACCGACACCCCCAGCTCCCGCGCCCCGGCCTCGTCCTTGCCGACCGTGCACATCGCGACCAGCACCCGCCGCTCCATGGCGGAGAGGCCGCCACGGTCCGCGCCGCTCCCACTGCCTGCCAGGGCCAGCTCCTCGGCCTGGTCCCAGATCTTCTCGAACAGCGCGATGATGTTGGAGACGAGCCCGCTGCGGTGGGCGAGCAGCGCGCCCCGGGAGGTGTCGCGGGGGTCCAGCGGGACGAGGGCGGCGCGGCGGTCGTAGACGAGGAGCCGTTCGGTGGTGTCCGCCGTGACCCGGATCGAGGCCCCGTGCTCGGACAGCTCCCGCAGATAGGCGGCGGTCGGCGGGTCCTGGAGGGCGACGCTGGAGACGACGTTGCGGATCCGGACGCCGCGTCTGAGGCAGCGCAGGTCCAGCGGTCTGGAGCGGGCGATGTTCTCCGGGGAGAGCCGGGTGTACGGCTCCACGGAGAGGATCTCGTCCCGGGCGAAGAAGGCGAGGTCGTCGATCCGGTTGCGGATCTGGGTGAGCCCCTCCAGCTGCTCGATGCCCTGCGGAGGCGGCGTACGGGCCCCCTGCTCCGCGCGTAGACCGTCAATGACGTGCCGCGACCGGGTGACGCGCTGCAGCTCCTGGTGGAGCGCGTGGAGCCGCAGGTCGACCAGGCGGGAGAGGGCGGTCTCGGGGTCCTCGGGCGCTATCCGGCGGCCGTCGTCCTCCACCCGCAGGAGGCCCAGCTCCCGGAGCCGGGCGATCCGGGCGCGGGCCTGCCCTGGCTCGGTGTGGAGCAGGAGGTGGAGGTCGTCGGCGGCGGTGGAGGGGTTGCGCAGGAAGTGGCGGTAGATCTCTTCCTCGGCGTCGGAGACCCCGAAAACCGCCATCTCGTTCTCGCCCACGTACGCCCCCGATACCCGATACCTGGTGTCCGCTTGAGTCCGTGCACCGCGGGGGATCGCCCTGCGGAGCCGGTCGCCGCCCGCTGCCGCGGCCGGTGGAACTGGTGGAACCGTGTCTGCGCCGGTGAACCGTCGGAAACCGTTCGTGCCATGGTCGGCCACAGACTAGACGCTGGGGTCACTCCTGTGAGGCCCCCGGACAGAACTGTGTGCCGTACGGAGATGAACGGCGGGTGACCGGCGGTGAGCGGTGGCGGTGGTACGACGGACGGCCCCGGACCGGTACCGCCCGCACCCGCCGGGGTTGCCCGAACGGGCACCTGGGGAGCCTCCCCGCCCGGCCCGCCCGGTACACCGGCTCCACCCCGGTTGCGGGAGCGACTGTCAGCGGTGGGTCGTAGTCTGGAAGCCCCGGCTCGTCCCACGCGTCGGGCTCTTCGCGTTGCCCCCGGCCGCGGCAGCCGGCTGCCGGCCACACCTCACCACCTCATGACCCGGACGGATGCCCCTATGAGCTTGCACGGTCTGCTGGATGTCGTCGTGACGGACCCGGCGATCGCCGAGGCGGTGAAGGCTGCCGCCGACAGCCACCGCATGCATGTCGACCTGGTGGGTCCGCCCGGCGCCCGGCCGTTCGCCGTGGCCGCGCTGGCCCGGCAGACCGGCCGCACCGTGCTGGCCGTCACCGCGACGGGCCGGGAGGCCGAGGACCTTGCCGCCGCGCTGAGGACGCTGCTGCCGCCGGACACGGTGGCGGAGTTCCCGTCCTGGGAGACCCTGCCGCACGAGCGCCTCTCGCCCCGCTCGGACACCGTGGGCCGCCGCCTCGCCGTGCTGCGGCGCTTGGCGCACCCGCGCGCGGACGACCCGGAGACGGGCCCGGTCTCGGTGGTCGTCGCGCCGGTCCGCTCCGTACTGCAACCGCAGGTCAAGGGGCTCGGCGAGCTGGAGCCGGTATCGCTCACCAGCGGGCAGAGCGCGGACCTGGGGGAGGTGGTGGACGCGCTGGCGGCCGCCGCGTACGCCCGGGTGGAGCTGGTGGAGAAGCGGGGCGAGTTCGCCGTACGGGGCGGGATCCTTGACGTCTTCCCGCCGACCGAGGAGCACCCCCTTCGGGTGGAGTTCTGGGGCGACGACGTCGAGGAGATCCGGTACTTCAAGATCGCCGACCAGCGGTCCCTGGAGGTCGCCGCGCACGGCCTGTGGGCGCCGCCCTGCCGTGAGCTGCTGCTGACCGACGAGGTACGGGAGCGGGCGGCGGCCCTCGCCGAGGCGCACCCGGAGCTGGGCGAGCTGCTCGGCAAGATCGCGGAGGGCATCGCGGTCGAGGGCATGGAGTCGCTGGCCCCTGTCCTGGTGGACGACATGGAGCTGCTGCTCGACGTCCTGCCCAAGGGGTCGATGGCGCTGGTCTGCGACCCGGAGCGGGTCCGGACCCGGGCGTCCGACCTGGTTGCGACGAGTCAGGAGTTCCTCCAGGCGTCGTGGGCGGCGACGGCGGGCGGCGGCGAGGCCCCGATCGACGTGGGCGCGGCCTCGCTGCGGAGCATCGCGGACGTCCGGGACCGGGCCCGTGAGCTGGGGATGATGTGGTGGTCGACCTCCCCGTTCGCCGCCGACGACGCCGACCACGACGAGGACACGCTCAAGCTGTCGATGCACGCCCCGGAGGCGTACCGGGGGGACACCGCCCGGGCGCTCGCCGACACGAAGGGGTGGCTGGCCGACGGCTGGCGCACGGTGTACGTGACGGAGGGCCAGGGCCTCGCCACCCGTACGGTCGAGGTGCTGGGCGGCGAGGGCATCGCGGCCCGCTTCGTGCCCGACCTGACCGAGATCGCCCCTTCCGTGGTCCACGTCTCCTGCGGGGCGATCGACCAGGGCTTCGTGGACCCGGCGCTGAAGCTGGCGGTGCTCACCGAGACGGACCTGACCGGCCAGCGCACGGCCACCAAGGACCTGGGCCGGATGCCGGCCCGCCGCAGGAAGACGATCGACCCGCTGACGCTGGAGGCGGGCGACTACATCGTCCACGAGCAGCACGGTGTCGGCCGGTACGTGGAGATGGTGCAGCGCACGGTCCAGGGCGCGACCCGTGAGTACCTGCTGGTGGAGTACGCCCCCGCCAAGCGCGGCCAGCCCGGCGACCGGCTGTACATCCCGACCGACCAGCTGGAGCAGGTCACCAAGTACGTGGGCGGCGAGGCCCCGACCCTGCACCGGCTCGGCGGCGCCGACTGGACGAAGACGAAGCAGCGGGCGAAGAAGGCGGTCAAGGAGATCGCCGCCGACCTGATCAAGCTGTACTCGGCCCGGATGGCGGCCCCCGGCCACTCCTTCGCCCCCGACACCCCGTGGCAGCGGGAGTTGGAGGACGCGTTCCCGTACGCGGAGACGCCGGACCAGCTCTCCACGATCGCCGAGGTCAAGGAGGACATGGAGAAGACGGTCCCGATGGACCGGCTGATCTGCGGTGACGTCGGCTACGGCAAGACGGAGATCGCGGTCCGGGCGGCGTTCAAGGCGGTGCAGGACGGCAAGCAGGTGGCGGTGCTGGTCCCCACGACTCTCCTGGTCCAGCAGCACTACGGCACGTTCACGGAGCGCTACTCCCAATTCCCGGTCAACGTCCGCGCCCTGAGCCGCTTCCAGTCCGAGACGGAATCGAAGGCAACCCTCGCAGGCCTGAAGGACGGCGCGGTCGACCTGGTCATCGGCACGCACCGCCTCTTCTCCTCCGAGACGCAGTTCAAGGACCTGGGCCTGGTCATCGTGGACGAGGAGCAGCGGTTCGGCGTCGAGCACAAGGAGCAGCTGAAGAAGCTCCGCGCCAACGTGGACGTCCTCACGATGTCCGCGACGCCCATCCCCCGTACGCTCGAAATGGCGGTCACCGGCATCCGCGAGATGTCCACGATCACCACCCCGCCGGAGGAGCGCCACCCGGTGCTGACCTTCGTCGGCCCGTACGAGGAGAAGCAGATCGGCGCGGCGATCCGCCGTGAACTCCTGCGCGAGGGCCAGGTCTTCTACATCCACAACCGGGTCGAGTCCATCGACCGGGCGGCCGCCCGCCTGCGCGAGATCGTCCCGGAGGCGCGGATCGCGACAGCACACGGCCAGATGTCCGAACAGGCCCTGGAACAGGTGGTGGTGGACTTCTGGGAGAAGAAGTTCGACGTTCTGGTCTCCACGACGATCGTGGAGTCCGGCATCGACATCTCCAACGCCAACACGCTGATCGTGGAGCGCGGCGACAACTTCGGCCTCTCCCAACTCCACCAGCTGCGCGGCCGGGTGGGCCGAGGCCGCGACCGAGGCTACGCCTACTTCCTCTACCCCCCCGAGAAGCCCCTGACGGAGACGGCCCACGAGCGCCTGGCGACGATCGCCCAGCACACGGAGATGGGCGCGGGCATGTACGTGGCGATGAAGGACCTGGAGATCCGCGGCGCGGGCAACCTGCTGGGCGGCGAGCAGTCCGGCCACATCGCGGGCGTCGGCTTCGACCTGTACATCCGCATGGTCGGCGAGGCGGTCGCCGACTACCGGGCCCAGATGGACGGCTCCGTGGAGGAGGAGCCCCCGCTGGAGGTCAAGATCGAGCTCCCCGTCGACGCGCACGTCCCGCACGACTACGCCCCCGGCGAGCGCCTGCGCCTCCAGGCGTACCGAGCGATCGCCCAGGCCACGTCGGAGGACGACATCCGCGCGGTCCGCGAGGAGCTGACCGACCGCTACGGCCCCCTGCCCGAACCGGTCGAGAACCTCCTCCTGGTCGCGGGCCTCCGCATGCTGGCCCGCGCCTGCGGAGTCGGCGAGATCGTCCTCCAGGGCTCCAACATCCGCTTCGCCCCGGTGGAGCTGCGCGAATCCCAGGAACTCCGCCTGAAGCGCCTGCACCCCAAGACGATCATCAAGCCGGCCGCCCACCAGATCCTGGTCCCGCGCCCGACGACGGGCAAGATCGGCGGCAAGCCGGTGGTGGGGCGCGAACTGCTGTCGTGGACGGGGGAGTTCCTGACGACGATCCTGGGGTCGTAACTCCAGATTTTCTCAACGCGCCCCTGGTCCCGGCGGACGTCCACGCCGGGACCAGGGGCGTACCGGCGTGCCCGGGAGGGCGAGTGGCCGCCTGCCAACGCCTGCGCTTCCCAGGGCGATCTCCTGGGCGGCGTCGGCAACGTGCGATCATGCCGATGTGGCATCCGGTCGGATCATTTTCCTCAACGGCACCTCCAGCTCAGGGAAGTCGAGCATCGCCAGGGAGCTTCTGGACATCCTGGACGACGGCGTCTTCTTCCACCTGGCAGTCGACGCTTTCAACGCGATGCGCAGTAAGCGGGAGCTCGGGGCGGAGGAACTCGATGCCGCGCTGCGGCGGACCAGGATGGGCTTCCACCGCTCGATCGCGGCCATGGCGGAGGCGGGCAACGACATCGTGGTCGACCATGTGCTGAGCGAGCCGTGGCGGCTGCTGGACTGCTTGGCGGTGCTAAGGCCCGAGGACGTGCTGTTCGTCGGCGTCCACTGCCCGTTGGACGAGCTTGCCCGCCGCGAACTGGCCCGGGGCGACCGCCCATCGGGCCTTTCGGCGCACCAGTACGGCCTGGTCCACGCCCACGGCGACTACGACCTGGAATGCGACACCGGTACTGCAAGCCCGCACGAATGCGCGCAGCGGATCAAGGCGTACCTCCCGCACCGCCCCAGCCCCACCGCCTTCACCCGCCTCCGCAGACGTCACCTGACGGACGGCCGGGAACCCCTGACGGCGTGAGGCATGCCTACTCGGCCGGGGACAGGGCCACCGCGATCTCCTCGTGCAGCCCCAGCGGCAGCCGGGTGTCCCACCGGTCCGCCGCCTCGGCCGCCAGGTCGCGGCTCCACTGCCAGCTGTTCGCCGCCGCCGTGCGGAGAGCCTCCGGGGTCAGCGGCCCGGCGGTCGTGGCGTACCGCTCGACGTCCGCCACCGGCAGGTCCGTCTCCAGGGCGCGGCTCGGGGTGAGCCAGTGGGCCGTCGAGCGGCGCAGCAGGCGGCAGAGCTTCAGTTGGAGCGGGGCGATCACGGCGTGCAGCAGGTTGTGGGCGCGGGCCGTTTCGCCCCGGGTCTGGATGTGGGCCAGCATCAGGGTCCAGTTGGCCAGTTCGTCGGTGAGCTGCTGGGCGGTGGCCACCGGCTCCGGCGGGGAGAAGGCGGCCAGTTCGCGGGCGGCGGCGGTGAGGTGGCCGGTGCGGTCGAGGAGGACGGCGGCTTCGGGGCGGGGGAAGTGGACCTGGCCGCGCCAGGTGGCGATTTCGGCGATGCCGGGGCCGGTGGGCTCGACGTGGAACTCGCCGCGCATCAGGTCGTCGAAGACCACGGCGAGGATGCCGTACATGTTCGTGTACGCGAGCTTCAGCGGGGCCAGCCGCTCCACGAACTCCCGCCCGTCGAAGGCGTCGACGTCCTCCTCGCGTACGTACAGGCACGCGTCCAGGTCCGAGTGGGCGTCGGCCTCGCCGAGCGTCCAGGAGCCGTAGAGGAGGACGCCCTCGATCCGGGGGTCGGCCCCGGCCGTCGAGCGCAGCAGCTCGATCCGGCGGTTCAGGGCGTCGGCGGGCAGGGGCATAGGGGCGGTGTGAGGCGTACGGGCGGGGTGCGCGTGCGGCATGGCCGGGGGTCTCCCGAGTGGAGTGTGTGGGCATACGAACAAGGCTGGCGTGGGGCGAGGGCCAGAACTGTGCGCTCGGCGCCGGAACGGGCTGAAGGCCAGTCATGAAAGGGCCCCGGTCGGGGAAGACGCCCATAAGATTCTGAGCCTTCGGCTTTCTCCCCGTCAGGATGGCTTCACGTGATATCTCCCCGTACGTACCGAGCCGCGGCCCTCCCCGCCCTCAGCGCCCTCGTCGTGCTCGCCCTGGCCGGCTGCGACCCCGACGACCTCGCGGCGGAGAGCGGCGGCACCACGAGCGGCAGTGCGAGTGGTGGTGCGAACGGTGGCGGGGCGCAGTCCGCCGAGGGGTTCGGCGTCAGCCCGCTGGACAACCCCGACGGTACGAAGCCGGGCCTGGCCCCCCTCACCGGCGACGCCGACCGGGCCGCCGCCCGCAAGATCATCGAGAAGGTCGCCACCAAGGGGCGCGGCCCCAAGACCGGCTATGAGCGGAGCAAGTTCGGGTCCGCGTGGAAGGACGGGATCGACGGCATCCCGCTCGCCCGGAACGGCTGCGACACCCGCAACGACCTTCTCGCCCGCGACGGCAAGGACATCGAGCACCGCTCGGGCTCCAACTGCGTCGTCGTTTCGCTGAAGCTCAAGGACCCCTACACCGGCAAGTCCATCGACTGGCGCAAGCAGCAGGCGACCAAGGTGCAGATCGACCATGTGATGCCGCTCTCCTACAACTGGCAGATGGGCGCCGCCCGCTGGAACGAGACCAAGCGGCAGCAGATCGCCAACGACCCGCTCAACCTCCTGCCGGTCGACGGCCCGGCCAACAGCGCCAAGCGCGACTCCGGCCCGGCCGCCTGGCTGCCGCCGTACAAGCCGGTCCGCTGCTCGTACGCGGTGCGGTTCGCCCAGGTCTCGCTGAAGTACGACCTCCCGGTCACCGCCCCGGACAAGCAGGCCATGCTCGCCCAGTGCGGGGGATGAACCGGCCGTCCTGCGGGACCGCGGTCCGTGGTCCCGCAGGATGACGCACGCCTAGACCTTGCCGCCGCAGATCACGTTGTACGGCCGACCCATCGCCATCATCAGCTGCATCGGCTCCGTGGTCGCCGCCGGGCACTCCTTCTTGTCCTCGACCAGGGCCAGCACCTTGAAGGCGTCCGACCCGGCCGACGCGCAGGCGATCTCCTTGGCGGTCGACGTGATGCAGTCGCCCTTCACCAGCTGCCCGCCGCCGGCGCCCGCGTCCCCGGGGTGGTCACCGGTGAGGTTCCGGCCGCAGACGGTGTTGGTGGGGATGCCGCTGCTCTTCTTGTTGTCGCCGGAGCCGAAGACCCGTGAGACCTGGATGATCAGGTCCGTCCCGGCCGGGCACTGGATCGCGTTGGGCATGATGCTGGCGCTCTTGATCTCCAGCGCCTTGAAGGTCGCGCCCGACTCGTCGCAGTCGTAGGCCCGGTAGCCGTCCGGCTTGTTCTCCGGATCCGGCCCTCCGCAGTCGCCGACCTCCCACGAACCGCCCTTGCCGTCCGAGGCGGAGGAGGGGGACGACGACGCGGAGGACGACGAGGAGGAGTCCTTGTCACCGAAGACCTTGGACGCGCCGTAGCCCAGACCGAGAATCACCGCGAGCACCAACAGGCTCTGCAGACACCCGGCTCCTCTCCGGGGGCGGGACGGGGTGCTGCCTGGCTGGCTCATGGTGCTGCTCCTCATGGTGTGTGGTGCACGGGTACGACGTCACGGCGTGCGAAGCCATGCGTACGAGGCCATGCGTACGAAGTCACGGGTGGGGACGCGGCATGGACACCTCACGGTTCCCGGAGCGGAGGGCTCGGCGGACAGCCGGCCGAGGCGCGCCCCCGCCGATGCCCGTACAGGAAAATCCCTGATCACAGGCGGTGAGGCGGGTCCAGGGGCAGCCGCCTGGAGCTGCGCGTCACCACGCTCGCCGAGCGCCCCGGAGGACAACTCCGGTGCGCCACCGCTCGGTCGGCGTTAGCGTGTGC
Organism: Streptomyces cyaneofuscatus; assembly: GCF_033109485.1. NCBI lineage: Bacteria > Bacillati > Actinomycetota > Actinomycetes > Kitasatosporales > Streptomycetaceae > Streptomyces > Streptomyces cyaneofuscatus. The sequence goes on from NZ_CP137002.1 coordinate 5,016,644, forward strand.
CCCGTGCCGCACATCCCCGCCCTCCTCGTCATCGACATGCAGAACGCCCTGGTGGCCATCGCCCACGAGGGCGCCGGGACCGTCGCGAGGATCGCCGCACTCCAGGAGCGGGCCCGGGCGGCCGGCGTACCGGTGGTGACGGTCCAGCACCAGGACGACGAGCTGGAGCCGGGCACCGAGGGGTGGCGCATCGCCCCCGCACTCGCGCCCGCGCCGGGCGAGCCGGTCGTCCCCAAGTCGAGCCCCGACAGCTTCCTGGACACCGGACTCGACGCCACCCTGCGGGACATGGGGGTCACCGAGGTCGTCGTCACCGGGTTCGCCACCGAGATCTGTGTGGAGTCCACGGCCCGGCGGGCGCTGAGCCTCCGCTACGACGTGGTGCTCGTCGCCGACGCCCACACCACGTCACTCCGGCCCGGCCCCGACTCCGACTCCGACTCCGACCCCGGTTCCGGCCCGTACGCCGCTCCGGAGGCGTCGATCGCCCACCACAACGAGATCTACCGGAACCTGCGCTTCCCCGGCCGCCGCATCCGCGTACTGCGCACCGCCGAGGTGGACTTCACGGCGGGCGCGGCGACCGGCCGTCCCACGGGGTCCACGGCAGCCTGACGGGCCGTGCGGTGCCGTACGGTGCCGTACGGTCACGCCCCGGTGACCTACTGGGCAACGGTTGGGCACAACCGGGGACGGTCTGTCGGCGGCGGTGTATACGCTCAGCTCATACGCCCGACTCACGTACGCCTCCCAGGAGCAGCACATGCACGGCTACGGCTATCCGCCGCAGCAGCCGCCGACGTCCCGGCCGTCCCCGGGGACGCTCACCACGCTGCGCGCGATCTTTGTTGTGCTGACCGTGCTGAGCTGCGGGTTCCTCGGGTGGGTGGCGATGCTGAGGCTCGCGGTCGTCACCCGTAAAGCGTGTGACTGGTGGCTGCTGACCGTCACGCTGGTCCTCACCGTCGGCCTGTTCGCGTTCTTCGCGGCCCTGCCCGAGGAGGACCAGATGACGGACGCCCAGGCGCTGGTCGGGGTCGGCTGGCTCATAGCGCTCCTCGTCGGCGTCATCACGTACTACCTGATCATGGAGACGCGGCACTTCGCGGCGCCCGGACCGTACGACCCACAGCGGCCGTCGGCCGGCCCCACGACCACCACCGTTCCGTACGGGCCGCCCGCCCAGGTCCGCAACCAGCCTCCCGTCCATCCCCAGCCCCAGCCTCAGGCCCACCCCCAGCCCCAGCCCCAGCACCCGACGCCGCCCGCCACCCCGAACCCGTACGCCGTCGACACCCCGACCCCCAGGCCCGCGCCCCAGCGGCTCGACCAGGTCCGGGCCGAGCTGGACGAGCTCAGCGACTACCTCCGCAAGGAGACCAAGGAGAGCAAGGAGGGCGAAGGCCGGTGAGCAACCGGGTCATCGCCGGGCGGTACGAGCTGGCTTCCATCCTCGGCCAGGGCGGCATGGGCCAGGTCTGGACGGCGTACGACCAGCGCCTGGACCGCCGCGTCGCCGTGAAGCTGCTGCGCCCGGACCGGGTCGCCGGGCCCACCGGCAGCGACGCCGCCGACGAGCTGCGCCGCCGGTTCGTCCGCGAGTGCCGGGTCACCGCGCAGGTCGACCACCCCGGCCTGGTCACCGTCCACGACGCGGGCAGCGACGGCGAAGACCTCTACCTCGTCATGCAGCACGTGGAGGGCGCCGACCTCGCCGACCACCTCGCCGAGCGGACCCCGTACCCCTGGCCCTGGGCCGTCGCGGTCGCCGCCCAGCTCTGCGCCGTCCTGAGCGCGGTGCACGCGGTGCCGATCGTGCACCGCGACCTGAAGCCCCGGAACGTGATGGTCCGGCCCGACGGCACCGTCACCGTGCTCGACCTGGGCGTCGCCTCCGTCCTCGACACGGACACCACCCGCCTCACCCACACCGGTTCACCGATCGGCTCCCCGGCCTACATGGCCCCCGAGCAGGCGATGGGCGGTGCGGTCGGCCCGTACACCGATCTGTACGCCCTCGGGGTCGTCCTGCACGAACTGCTCAGCGGGGACGTGCCGTTCGCCGGGTCCACCGCGCTCGGCGTGCTGCACCGTCACCTCTACGAGCCGCCGGTCCCGGTCCGCCAGGCCCGCCCCGAGGTCCCCGCCGCCCTGGAAGCACTGGTCCTGCGGCTGCTCGCCAAGGACCCGCAGGACCGGCCCGCCTCCGCGCAGGAGGTGTACGAGGAGCTGGCCCCGCTGCTGCCCCAGCAGGGGACGCCCACCAAGCCCCTCGACCCGACCCGCCCCTTCCTGCGCCCGCACGCCCCCTGGCCGGACCGGGCCACGACCCCGGCCTCCGCGCCCGTACCCGCAGCCGTCTCCGTACCGTCGCAGGCCCAGGCCAACACCACCCCCTGGCCGGCCGTCGCCTCCCTCCTCTCCCCGCCCCCGCCGCTCACGGCGCCGACCAACTTCACCCCGCCGCCCGCCCGGCCGGATGTCGCCCAGGCCGTGGACGAGGTCAAGAAGCTGCTCGGCGAGGGCCGGATCACCCAGGCCGTGGACATCCTCGGCGCGATCCTCCCGGCGGCCGCCGCCGAGCACGGCGAGCACTCCCCGGTCGTCCGCATCCTGCGCAAGCAGTACGCGGCGACGCTGATGGACGACGGGCAGTACCGCCGCGCCCTCCCGGAGCTGCGGCGCCTCGCGGAGGACCGCACCGCCGAGACCGGGCCGGCCGACCTCCAGGTCCTCCAGTTCCGTTACGACGCCGCCCAGTGCCTGGAGCAGCTCGGCGAGGCCACGGCCGCGCTCGGCGAGTACCGCGCGGTCCTCCCGTACTACGAGAACGCCTACGGGCCGGTCACCACCGACCCCGGCCGGGCACTCGAGATCCGGCACCGCATCGGGCAGCTGCTGCTCGCGGTCGGGGACCACACGGCGGGCCGCGCCCAGCTCCAGGCCCTGCTGTACGACGCGGAGCGCACGTACGGCCCGCACCACCCGCTCCCCGTGGACCTGCGCCGCCGCCTCAGCCACCAAAGGGACGTCCGGGGCGGCTGAGCCAGCCCTGGCGCCGCCCCACATCCCCAACTCCTCCCGAATCGTTGGTCGAATCAGTGGCACCGATCACATCCACTGCCTACCATCGATCACCGCAAGGCTTGTGCACCGATGCACAAACTCTCCACGGGAGGCTCCTTTGCACCGCCGTCGTCGCACCGCGCTCGCCGTCTCCGCCGCAACCCTGCTGGCGGCCCCACTCCTGGCCGCCTGCGGCAACGAGGCCCACCCCGGTGCCGCGGCCGTCGTGGGCGGCGAGCGGATCGAGGTCTCGGCGGTCCAGGCCCAGGCGGCCGACGTCCGCGCCGCCCAGGAGAGCTCGCCCGAGGCCGCCCAGCTGGTCAACAAGTCGGGCCAGCTCAACCGCGCCAAGCTGCACGGGCTGATCTTCGGCCGGATCCTGGACAAGGCCGCCGAGGACGCCGGGGTCACCGTCACCCGCAAGGAGATCCAGGAGGCCCGGACCGCCGGCCGCGCGCAGTACGGCGGCGAGGAGCAGCTGCGGGCGATGATGCTCCAGCAGCGCTGGGTCGCCCCGGACCAGATCGACGGCGACATGCGGCAGGAGGTGCTGCTCCCGAAGCTCGCCAAGGCGCTCGGCGCGGACCTCGGCACCCCCGCCGGCCAGCAGGTCGTCGGCGAGGCGCTGACCAAGGCGTCGAAGCAGCTGAAGATCGACGTCAACCCGCGCTTCGGCGCCTGGGACGACCAGAAGATGCAGCTCGGTAACTACAAGGCGCCGTGGATCACCCAGGTCACCGAGTTCGCCCCGCAGGAGCCGGAGGCGGGCGCCTGAGCCGGGCGCTTGAGCAGGGCGCCTGAGCCGGTCGCTTGAGCAGGGTGCTTGGGTCGGTCGCTTGAGCCGGTCGCCGTCCGGGCACCCGCCGGGCGCCTGACCTCGGGACACGGCGGGTAGGTTCGCCGGGTGAACGCTGAAGCCCCCGGCACGCCCCCTGCCACCCCTGCCGCCCCCGGCCGTATCGTCCTGCTCACCGCCAGCCACCGGGTCGCGCCCGGCCTGCTGTCCTGGCCGGCCTGGCAGACGCTGCACGCGGCCGACCAGGTCCTCACCGCCGACCCGGACCACCCGCAACTGCCCTACCTCCGCGAGGCGGGCGTCCGCGTCGAGCACGCGGAGCCCTCCGCCGACGAGCTGGTCGCCGCCTGCTCGGGCGGCCGCACGGTCGTGGTCCTGGTGGGCGGCGAGGGCGACAGCCGCCTGACCGACGGCCTGGCCCGGCTCGGCGGCTCGGGCCGGGTGGCCATGCCGGACCTGGAGCTGCTCCCCGGCTCGTACGACCTGCCCGGCGCCCGCCTCCTGGACCTGGTCCAGGTGATGGACCGGATCCGCCGCGAGTGCCCCTGGACCTCGCAACGTACGCACAAGGGCCTCGCGAAGTACGCCATCGAGGAGGCGTACGAACTGGTCGAGGCGATCGAGGACGGCGACCGGACCGAGCTGCGCGAGGAGCTCGGCGACGTCCTGCTCCAGGTCGTCTTCCACGCCCGCATCGCGGAGGATGACCCCGAAGAGCCCTTCGACGTGGACGACGTGGCGGGCGGCCTGGTCGAGAAGCTGATCCACCGCCACCCGCACGTCTTCGGCGACGAGACCGCCGAGACCCCGGAGGACGTGCACGCGCACTGGCTCCGCACGAAGGCGATCGAGAAGCAGCGCACGTCGGTCACGGAGGGCGTCCCCCTCGGCCAGCCCGGCCTGGCCCTCGCGGCCAAGCTCGGCAGCCGCGCCCGCACGGCCGGCCTCGACGTCCCCCTCCCCACGGGCGACACCATCGGCTACGAGCTCCTCGCGCTGGCCGTGCAGGCCGAGGCGAACGGCACCGACCCGGAAGCCGCCCTGCGCGCGGCGGCCCGGGCGTACCGGGACGCGATCGTGGCGGCGGAGGGCGGGGCGGGTTAGTACGGTGACCTGAGAGGTCGTACGAGGGCGGGGGACGGGCATGGACGCCGAACGGGAAGCACTGAACCACGCGGAGACCGACAACTCCGTCTCCGGTGGGGCCTTCCACGCCCCGGTCGTCCAGGCCAGGACCTTCTCCGGCGGCGTACACAGCTACTACGTGTCGCCGTCGCACACCGTCCTACCACCCGTCTCCGAGTGGCCGCAGCTGGACACTGCCGACCCCATCGCCCTGGGCGTACGCCGTACCCGGCGGCTGCCCGGCGAGTCACCACTGCCGCCGTACGTGGAGCGGGATTGCGATGGCGAGTTGGGCGGACGCGTCCTCAAGGCTGCCCGGGAAGGCGGCCTGGTCGTGGTGACGGGGGCGCCGCTCTCGGGCAAGACCCGGACGGCGTGGGCCGCGCTGTTCACCAACCTGCCCGGTAGGACACGGGTGTTCGCTCCCTCGCCCGGCACCGATCTGCGGGGGCTCCCGGGGCTGTTACGCGGGCCGGGCGGGGCGGGGTGTGTCCTGTGGCTCGACGGCCTGGAGGGCCACTTGGGCGAGCATGGGCTGACCCCGGCGCTTCTCGCGGAGCTTGTACGGCTGCGTATGCCGGTGCTCGCCACGATGGAGGACGAGGTGTACGACGCCCGACGCTTCGGGGCGTCGGGGCGGGCGGGGGTGCTGAGCGCGGCCGAACCGGTTGAGCTGCCGCGGGTGTGGAGCGAGAGCGAAGCAGTCCCGGCTGAGGTGACCGTCGAAGATCGCCGTCTGCTTGACGCCGTGCTCTGGCGGGGGGATCACTCTGTATCTGAGTACCGCCGTCGGTCCCGAACTCGTGGAGGAGTGGAGACGGGCGCGGCGTCCGAACGCTCATCCGCGTGGCCATCTGCTGGTGCGAGCGGCGATCGACCTCGGCAGGTGTGGGCTGCGGAGTGCGGGCTTCTCCCAAGATCTGCTCCGCCATGCGCAGATGTTCTATCCGCAGGAGCTCGTCACGGCGCATTCCGAGTCCTTCGAGGACGGGCTCGCATGGGCCGCCCAAATTCGCCACGGAGTGACGGGGCTCCTGGTTCCTGGAGAGGGGCCGGACGCCTGGGCTGTGTTCGGGTCGCTCATCGCCGATGCGAACGACCGGGTGGACAGCTCACCCGTCCCGCTGGGCGTGTGGACGCTCGTGCTGTCCGCAGCCACAGACAAGGGGGCGCTCCGATCGGTGCGGTGGAACGCCCACAGGTCGCTGGTGCCCGCGGCCAAGAGGGACCCGGAGGCCGCCGCTGTGCTCGGAGCCATCAACGCCACGTTCGGCGATCTGGAAACCGCTACGTACTGGTATCGCAAAGCGGCGGACGCGGGCCATACCGAAGCCGCGGCGACTGTAGGAGAACTGCTGGCTTCGCTCGGCACAGTGACGAGAGCGATTCCGTACCTGGAGCAGGCTGCCGAAGCCGGCGTCGTACGTGCGCAGTACTACCTCGGCGTCCTGCTCGCCGAGCGTGCACACACGTGGCTCTCCAGAGCAGCAGAAGCCGGCCACCCCCTCGCCGCTCGCGCCCTCCCCTCACTCCGTAAAGTCACCGACACCCGGCCCGATACCGTCAAGGAGTGACCGACACCCCCGCCTGCCCCTACACGCCTGATGGTCCCGAACTCTTCACCTGGGAGTTCGCCACCGACCCCTACCCCGCCTACGCCTGGCTCCGCGAGCACAGCCCCGTGCACCGGACCGCGCTGCCCAGCGGGGTCGAGGCGTGGCTCGTGACGCGGTACGGGGACGCCAAGCAGGCGCTCGCCGACGCGCGGCTCTCCAAGAACCCGGCGAACCACGCCGGGTCCGCGGCGGCCAAGGGGAAGACGGGGATCCCGGGGGAGCGCAAGGCGGAGCTGATGACGCATCTGCTCAACATCGACCCGCCGGACCACACCCGGCTGCGCCGGCTCGTCTCCAAGGCGTTCACCCCGCGCCGGGTCGCGGAGTTCGCGCCCCGCGTGCAGGAGCTGACGGACCGGCTCATCGACCGGTTCATCGAGGACGGGGAGGCGGACCTCATCCACGACTTCGCCTTCCCGCTCCCCATCTACGCCATCTGCGACCTGCTCGGCGTCCCGCGCGAGGACCAGGACGACTTCCGGGACTGGGCTGGCATGATGATCCGCCACGGCGGCGGGCCGCGCGGCGGGGTGGCCCGGTCGGTGAAGAAGATGCGCGGCTATCTCGCCGAACTCATCCACCGGAAGAGGGAGAACCCCGGTGACGACCTGATCTCCGGGCTGATCCGGGCCAGCGACCACGGCGAGCACCTCACCGAGAACGAGGCCGCTGCGATGGCGTTCATCCTGCTGTTCGCCGGGTTCGAGACGACGGTGAACCTGATCGGGAACGGTACGTACGCCCTCCTCCGCCACCCCGAACAGCGCGCCCGCCTCGAAGAGTCGCTGGCGGCGGGGGAGAGCGCGCTGCTGGCCACCGGGATCGAGGAGTTGCTCCGGTTCGACGGCCCGGTCGAGCTCGCGACCTGGCGGTACGCCACCGAGGCGCTGACGCTCGGCGGGCAGGAGATCGCGGCGGGGGACCCGGTGCTGGTGGTGCTGGCGGCGGCGGACCGGGACCCGGAACGGTTCGCGAATCCGGACGCGCTCGATCTGTCACGGAGTGACAATCAGCATCTCGGCTACGGTCACGGAATCCACTACTGCCTGGGGGCACCGCTGGCCCGGCTGGAGGGCCAGGCCGCGGTGGCGACCCTGCTGAGACGCCTTCCTGACCTGCGACTTGCCGCAGAACCTGGCGATTTGCGCTGGCGCGGCGGGCTCATCATGCGCGGACTGCGCACCCTGCCGGTGCAGTTCGAGCCCGGTCGCCGCCTCGAACAAAGTGACACGCTGTCACCTCTGTGACTTTCACGTGATCTGCGCTGCATCGACTTGTGACATGCGTTCGAGTCCCGCTAGGTTCACGGTTCGACGCGTCGGCCGCTGTTCACCGGTTGCCCACGCGTCACTTGTTCAACAGCTTCTTGCTCCTCAGTTCTTGCTTGTCAGTCGCACGGAAGGCATATCCCATGGGCTCCGCGAACGGCAGACACCGCCGCCCTCGTCAGGCACCCGCCATCGTCGTCGCCGCAGGCGTGACCGGATCGGCCATCGCCATTCCGCTCCTCGGCGCGGCGGGCGCACACGCAGCCGACGCCACCACCTGGGACCGGGTCGCGGAGTGCGAGAGCGGCGGCATGTGGAGTGCCGACCTCGGCAACGGCTACTACGGCGGGCTTCAGTTCTCGCAGGAGACCTGGTCGGCGTACGGCGGCGACGCCTTCGCGGAGCGGGCCGACCTGGCCAGCCGCTCGCAGCAGATCTCCGTCGCCGAGAAGGTCCTGGACGACAAGGGCCCGCAGGCGTGGCCGAGCTGCGCGGTGATCTCCGGCCTCGCGGTGGACGGCAGCCTGCCCGGTGTCGACCCCGGTACCGCGCCCTCCACCGACCCCACCCAGGACCCGACGACCGCTCCGGCGGACGAAGCGGATGGAGCGGACGAAAAGGGTGAAGCGGGAGGTTCCGGCAACACGGACTCGACCGGCGCCACGGACAAGACCGGCACCACGGACTCCACCGACAAGACGGACGGAACCGGCAAGGGGGAGAAGAAGGGCGGAGCTGACACGCTCGACCCCTCGGCGAAGCCTTCCACTACGCCCCCCGCCACCGGAAAGACCGGCACCCCCGGCTCTCCTGACGCCTCGCAGCCCTCCACCTCCGCCCCCGACGCCTCGCAGGGCACCGACCGCACCGGCGGCAAGCACCGCGGCGCACCGGCCCCCGAGGAGGCCGGTGCGGTGGGGCAGGAGGACGGCCCTCGCGAGTCCGGCCGGCACGCCTCGCGGGGCGAGAGTGACGCGCGGGACGGCGGCGCGGTCACCGGCGGCGGCTACACCGTGCAGCCCGGGGACAACCTCTGGGCCATCGCGGACGCCCAGGAACTCCCCCAGGGCTGGACCGGCCTGTACGAGGCCAACAAGGACCTCCTTGGCTCCGACCCGGACCTGATCCTGCCCGGCCAGAGCCTGGATCTGGGGCTGGGTCAGAGCGCCGCGGAAGGTGCCGAGACCGGTGCCGGGGCGGGTGCCGATGCGGGCGCCGGAACGGGCGCGGAGGCGCCCGCCGCCAACTGATCGAATCCGGGAAAACGCCCCAAAATCGCGGGTAGTTCAGAGGCCTATGTCCACTTATGCGTAAGTGAGACATGGGTCTCTTTGCTGCAACTGGCGCGTCGCGTCCGCCCGCTCGGCGCAGATCCCCTCCGACCTGCGGAAACGGTCCGTCAGGGTGAGCAAGTAAGCGCCGATTGGGCCAGTATGTCCATCTTTGAATGTCGGGGTTGCCTGTGTTTACGGTCGGAACCGCTCGCACCGCGGGCCCCGTCGACCGTCACGCCGAATCCTGCCGTCGGTCGAAGGGAACAGACGCGTAAGCGCCGTAGGCAGGAGCGGGGGACCCAGGTAGGCCGCCGGGTCCGTACAACCCCTTCGAAGGACAGCTCCTTCGAGGCCGGGGACGTACGGGAACGGCTTGGGGTGAAGTCGCGCGCAAGGTCGCGCGACCGGGCAACTCATCAGCCCGAACCCGACAGCTCACCTCGTAGGCGTCGGTGAGGAGATCCGTTCCATGCTGCTGAACAGCAAGGGCAAGCACCGCCGCCCCTCGAAGACCGTCCGTTTCGCCACCCTCGCGGGCATCACCGGTGCCGCCGTGGCCGTCCCGCTGATGGGTGCGACCAACGCTTCCGCCGCCTCCGTCGAGACCTGGGACGCCGTCGCCCAGTGCGAGTCCGGCGGCAACTGGTCCATCAACACCGGCAACGGCTACTACGGCGGGCTCCAGTTCTCGCAGTCGAGCTGGGCCGCCGCCGGCGGTACGCAGTACGCCTCGCGCGCCGACCTGGCCTCCAAGGACCAGCAGATCGCCACCGCCGAGAAGCTCCTCGACATGCAGGGCCCGGGCGCCTGGGCCTGCGCCGGCGCCGGCGGCCTCACCAACGACGGTGTGGACCCGGGCGTGAACACCGGCTCCGGCCAGTCCGCGAGCAAGCCCGAGCAGGCCCAGCCCGAGCGCAAGGCCGAGCAGCCCACCACGCGCAGCGAGCAGCGCACCGCCCCGGCCGCCCCCAAGGCCGAGAGCTCCAAGAAGACCGTCACCACCCCGACCGGTGAGAAGGTCCAGAAGGGCGACGGCGAGTACAAGGTCAAGACCGGCGACACCCTGAGCAAGATCGCCGACAAGGAAGGCGTCAAGGGCGGCTGGAGCAAGCTCTTCAAGCTCAACGACGACATCGTCAAGGACGCGAACCTGATCTTCCCGGGTCAGCAGCTCCACCTGAAGTAACAGCCGGCTCTCCTCCCCGGAGGGAGGGGGTCCGGCGGCACCCTCCCTCGCACGGCTCCCCGGCCCGGCGCGCTACTCCCCCCGTGCGCGCCGGGCCGGGGTCTTTCCGTGGGAAGGGCGCCGCTCCCGCCGTGTGAAGGACGCCGGCGGGGATGGGGGTAGGGGCGATGACGGGTGATGGGGATGGGAATGGTGGGCGATCCGTTCACTTCTTGTCGGCATCGCACCCCCGCCGCTTGTTACCGCCCAGTAGATTTCTAGAGATTTGTCCCGTGATGCTGGCCCTTGGGTCCTTTTTCGTCCCAGGAGACGGGCGGTCGGCCGACTGACGCGGCCGGGCCGGTTAGGCTCGTGTCGCAAGGCCACAGTGACCCTGCACAACCAGCGTCATATCCCAGAAGGAGATGCCTCGTGCCGTCCATCGACGTCGTCGTAGCCAGGGAAATCCTCGACTCCCGGGGCAACCCCACGGTCGAGGTCGAGGTTGGCCTCGACGACGGCAGCACGGGCCGTGCTGCCGTTCCGTCCGGCGCCTCCACCGGTGCGTTCGAGGCTGTTGAGCTTCGCGACGGTGACCCCAACCGCTACCAGGGCAAGGGCGTCGAGAAGGCCGTCCTCGCCGTCATCGAGCAGATCGGCCCGGAGCTCGTCGGGTACGACGCCACCGAGCAGCGCCTCATCGACCAGGCGATGTTCGACCTGGACGCCACCGAGAACAAGGCCTCGCTCGGCGCGAACGCCATCCTCGGTGTCTCGCTCGCCGTCGCGCACGCCGCCTCCGAGGCGTCCGACCTGCCGCTCTTCCGCTACCTCGGCGGCCCGAACGCGCACCTGCTGCCCGTTCCGATGATGAACATCCTGAACGGCGGCTCGCACGCCGACTCCAACGTGGACATCCAGGAGTTCATGATCGCCCCGATCGGCGCGGAGTCCTTCTCCGAGGCCCTGCGCTGGGGCGCGGAGATCTACCACACGCTGAAGAAGGTCCTCAAGACCAAGGGCCTGTCCACCGGACTCGGCGACGAGGGCGGCTTCGCCCCGAACCTGGAGTCCAACCGCGCCGCCCTGGACCTCATCGTCGAGGCCATCACGGAGGCCGGTTACGTCCCGGGCCGCGATGTCGCACTCGCGCTCGACGTCGCCGCGTCCGAGTTCTACAAGGACGGCGTCTACGAGTTCGAGGGCAAGTCCCGCTCGGCCGCCGAGATGACCGAGTACTACGAGGAGCTCGTCTCCGCGTACCCGCTGGTCTCCATCGAGGACCCGCTGTACGAGGACGACTGGGCCGGCTGGAAGGTCATCACCGACCGCATCGGCTCCAAGGTGCAGATCGTCGGCGACGACCTCTTCGTCACCAACCCCGAGCGCCTGGCCCGCGGCATCGAGGAGGGCTCCGCCAACGCCCTGCTCGTGAAGGTCAACCAGATCGGTTCGCTGACCGAGACCCTGGACGCCGTCGAGCTGGCCCAGCGCAACGGCTTCAAGTGCATGATGTCGCACCGCTCCGGTGAGACCGAGGACGTCACCATCGCCGACCTCGCCGTCGCCGTGAACTGCGGCCAGATCAAGACCGGCGCCCCGGCCCGCTCGGATCGCGTCGCCAAGTACAACCAGCTGCTGCGCATCGAGGAGATCCTCGACGACGCCGCGGTGTACGCGGGCCGCTCCGCCTTCCCGCGCTTCAAGGGCTGACCCCCTTCCCAGGGCTGACCCGCGGCCCTGGGACGGTAGCCTCCGCCCGTCCCCGCACCCGGTCCCGTACCGTGTGCGGGGACGGACGTGTATGACGGGGAGGCGAGAGAACATGGCCGGGAAGGACCGCGACCGGTTCTCCACCGCGACCAGGCTGCGACTGCTCGGCGAGCAGACCGCGGCCCGCGTGTACCGCTCCCAGAACCGCCGCCAGGCCCGCCGCTCCCGGCTCACCGGCCGGGCCGCGTTCCTGGCGCTGGTGGTCTGCTCCCTGGTGGTCGCGCTCGCCTACCCGATGCGTCAGTACGTCTCCCAGCGCGACGAGATCGCCGAGCAGGAGCGGCTCTCGCAGGAGGCGAAGGCGCGCACCGAGGAGCTGCGGGACGAGAAGGCGCGGCTCCAGGACGACGCGTACATCATGCGGCTGGCCCGCCAGCACCTCCATTACGTCCTCCCCGGCGAGACCGGCTACATCGTGGCCGACCCCGACGCGGTGGAGGACCGCCGCGGAGAGCCCGGCGAGAACCACCGCCCCTGGCACTCGAACGTCTGGGACGGCGTGGACAGCGCCGACCGCGACTGACGCGCCCCTCCTCCGACACGACCCTTCCCTCCGACGAGCTTTCGACGAGCTTCCGAGCAGAACCAAGGCAGGCATGGAAACGCCCCCTCCGCAGACCGAGTCCACCAAGCCCACCGACGCGGACATCGCCGCGTTCGAGCAGCAGCTCGGCCGCCCGCCGCGCGGCCTGCGCGCCATCGCGCACCGCTGCCCGTGCGGCAACCCGGACGTGGTGGAGACCCAGCCCCGTCTGGAGGACGGCACGCCGTTCCCGACGACGTACTACCTGACCTGCCCCCGGGCGGCCTCGGCGATCGGCACGCTGGAGGCGAACGGGGTCATGAAGGAGATGACGGCCCGTCTGGAGACCGACCCGGAGCTGGCCGCCGCCTACCGGGCCGCGCACGAGGACTACATCACCCGCCGCGACGCCATCGAGGTCCTGGAGGGCTTCCCCAGCGCCGGCGGCATGCCGGACCGGGTGAAGTGCCTGCACGTCCTGGTCGGCCACTCGCTGGCCGCCGGCCCGGGGGTGAACCCGCTGGGCGACGAGGCCATCGCGATGCTGCCGGAGTGGTGGGCCAAGGGCGCGTGCGTCACGCCGTGCGTGCCGAAGGACGAGGACGGCTGGACGGTGGATGAGAGCGACGGGGGTCACTTCGCCTTCCGTCCCGTCGACGGTCCCTCCGAAGGGCAGGGCGCATGACCAGGGTCGCCGCCGTCGACTGCGGTACGAACTCCATCCGGCTCCTCGTCGCCGACGCGGACCCCGCCACCGGCTCCTTCACCCAGCTGGACCGCCGGATGACGATCGTCCGCCTCGGCCAGGGCGTCGACAAGACCGGCCGGCTGGCCCCCGAGGCGCTGGAGCGCACCTTCGCGGCCTGCCGCGAGTATGCCGCGGTGATCGAGGAGCTCGGCGCCGAACGGGTCCGCTTCGTGGCCACCTCCGCCTCCCGCGACGCCGAGAACAGCGAGGAGTTCGTCTCCGGCGTCCGGTCCATCCTGGGCGTCGAGCCCGAGGTGATCACCGGCGACCAGGAGGCGCAGCTCTCCTTCGACGGCGCCACCAAGGAGCTGACCGGCGGCGACCACCTGGAGAAGCCGTATCTGGTCGTCGACATCGGCGGCGGCTCCACCGAGTTCGTGCTCGGCTCGGACGAGGTCGAGGCGGCCCGCTCCGTGGACATCGGCTGCGTCCGCATGACCGAACGTCACCTGACCGTGGACGGCACCGTGATGGACCCGCCCACCCATGAGCGGGTCGCCGCGATCCGCGCGGACATCGACGCCGCCCTGGATGTGGCCGCCGGGACCGTCGCGCTGACCGAGGCGGCCACGCTGGTCGGCCTGGCGGGCACGGTTACCACGATCGCGGGCATCGCGCTGGAGCTGGCGGAGTACGACTCCGAGGCCATCCACCACTCCCGCGTCTCCCGAGGCCAGGTCCGCGCGATCACCGAGCACCTCCTCCAGACGACCCACGAGGAGCGCGCCGCGATCCCCGTGATGCACCCGGGCCGGGTCGACGTGATCGCGGCGGGCGCCCTCGTCCTGCTCGCCGTGATGGAGCGGACGGGCGCGCACGAGGTCGTCGTCAGCGAGCACGACATCCTGGACGGCATCGCCTGGAGCGCCGCGTAGCCGAGCTGATCGAGCTGTGAGTGCGGCGCGGGGCCGCCCCGCACTCACAGGGAGCGGTAGACGTCCCGCCGGTCGCCGACCTTGACGACGACGATGATCAGCTCACCGTCCTCCACCTGGTAGGCGACCCGGTAGCTGCCCACCCGGAGCCGGTAGAGCCCCGACGGGCCGGTGAGCTTCTTGATGTCGGCGTCCTCGCGGTACGGATCGTCGCCGAGGGCCGTCAGGGCGGCGAGGATGCGCATGGCGGCGGGCCGGTCGATGGCCCGGAGCTGTCGTTGAGCCGCCGCGGTGAACCGGAACGCGTACTTCACGCCGCGTCGTCAGCGCGCTCGGTGAACAGGTCCGCCAGCAGCTCCGCCATCGTCACGGTCGGGCCGCCCTCGGCCAGGACCGCTTCCGCCTCCCGGGCGAGCAGCACGTCCGCCGCTTCCTCCAGTGCGTCGAAGTCCGCGATGGGCACCAGTGCGGCGACGGGTTCGCCGTTGCGGGTGATCACCGTGGGCGTGCCCGCCTCGGCGGAGTTGATGTGGTCCGCCAGGTGCGCGCGGGCTTCCCGTACAGTCACAGTGCTCTCGGCCATGGGTCTAGTGTACGCGTATTCGTGTACACATACACGAGGTCGTCGTCAGCGAGCACGACGTCCTGGACGGCATCGCCTGGAGCGCCGCGTAACAGCCCGGCAGGGGCGGGGGGACGTACAGCATGAGCGAGGGCACGCCGCGTGGGGCCGTCGAGCGGATGGAACACCATCAGGTGGCCGTCTATCTCGCCGCGATGGCCCTCGGCGCCCTTCTCGGTCTCGCGGCGCCTTCCTTCGGGCCGGGGTTGGAGCACCTCATCAACCCCGTCCTGGGCGCGCTCCTTTTCGTGACCTTCCTTCAGGTCCCGGCGGCCGAGCTGCTGCGCTCGCTGCGCGACGGGCGGTTCCTCTCCGCCGCGCTGGTGGTGAACTTCGTCGTGGTGCCGCTCGTCGTCGCCGCGCTGTTCACGTTCCTGCCGGCCGACCGGGCGGTGCGGCTCGGGGTGCTGCTCGTGCTGCTCTGTCCGTGCGTGGACTACGTGATCGTCTTCAGCGGGCTCGCGGGAGGATCGGCCCGCCGGCTGCTCGCCGTGACGCCGGTCCTGCTGGTCGCGCAGATGGTGCTGCTGCCGGTGTTCCTGTACGCGTTCCTCGGCTCCGGGCTCGCCGACATCGTGGAGGCCGGACCGTTCCTGGAGGCGTTCGCCTTCCTGATCGTCATCCCGCTCGCGCTGGCCTGGGGGCTCCAGGGCTGGGCGGGGCGGCGGGAGAGCGGGCGGAAGGTGTCGGACGCGGCGACCACGACGATGGTCCCGTTGATGGCCGCGACCCTGCTGGTGGTCGTGGCCTCCCAGGTGCCGAAGCTGGGCGGGAACCTCACCGACGTCGCCGCGGTCGTCCCCTTCTACGCGGCGTTCCTGGTGGTGATGGCCTTCGCCGGGAGGGCGGTGGCCCGGCTGTTCCGGCTGGACGTGCCCGGGGGGCGGGCGGTGGTCTTCAGCGGGGCGACGCGTAACTCCCTGGTGGTGCTTCCCCTCGCGCTGGCCCTCCCCGACGCGTACGCGATCGCCGCCGTCGTGGTCGTCACGCAGACCCTCGTCGAGGTCGTCGGCATGGTTCTTTGCGTCCGCGCCGTGCCCCGCCTCCTGCCCGCTCAGCCGCAGCGTCACCTGCACCTTTGAGCCGCCCCGGGGGCCTGCTGGGCTGCTCGGGGGACCCTTCCGGAGAGGCGCCGCGAGAAAGTTCGTGAACTTCTTCACAAGGAATTCGGCCCTCTTGGGCGAAGTTCGTCCCCGCAAGGGCCGCCCGGGCCCCAGGAGGGCCCTCGTGGAAGGCGTACAGGCGCGTTCCGGGGGTGTTGCGCAGGTGTGAAAAGGGGTGCCGTCGCGGTGCTCCTGGAGGGCCAAGGGCCAGCTCACAGGCGGTCAGGAACGTTTCCCGGGGTGCTGCGGTTCCCCTGCGGCGTCATGACCTGGGTCACGTGGGCGGCGAAGTGTAGCAGAGGGTGGGTGAATCCTTGTGAAGGGGCTCACGAGCACCCCCCTGAGGGGAGGTGGATACTCGATGGCATGAGCACCACGGAGCGTCCCAGGATCCTCGTTGTAGGCGGTGGGTACGTAGGCCTGTACGCAGCTCGTCGCATTCTGAAGAAGATGCGATACGGAGAGGCGACCGTCACGGTCGTCGACCCGCGGTCGTACATGACGTACCAACCCTTCCTCCCCGAAGCTGCCGCAGGCAGCATCTCGCCTCGGCATGTCGTCGTCCCGCTGCGACGCGTGCTGCCCAAGGCTGAGGTTCTCACCGGTCGTGTCACGACCATCGACCAGGACCGCAAGGTCGCCACGGTCGCGCCGCTCGTCGGCGAGGCCTACGAGCTGCCCTTCGACTACCTGGTCATCGCGATGGGCGCGGTCTCCCGTACCTTCCCGATCCCCGGCCTCGCCGAGCAGGGCATCGGCATGAAGGGCATCGAGGAGGCCATCGGCCTGCGCAACCACGTCCTGGAGCAGCTGGACAAGGCTGACTCCACGACCGATGAGGACGTCCGCCGCAAGGCGCTGACGTTCGTCTTCGTGGGCGGCGGCTTCGCCGGTGCGGAGACCATCGGCGAGGTCGAGGACATGGCCCGCGACGCGGCGAAGTACTACACCAACGTGAAGCGCGAGGACATGCGCTTCATCCTGGTCGACGCCGCCGACAAGATCCTTCCCGAGGTCGGCCCGAAGCTGGGCACCTACGGCAAGGAGCACCTGGAGAGCCGCGGTGTGGAGATCTACCTCTCCACCTCGATGGACTCCTGCGTCGACGGCCACGTGGTGCTCAAGAACGGCCTGGAGGTCGACTCCAGCACCATCGTGTGGACCGCCGGTGTGAAGCCGAACCCGGCGCTCGCCCGCTTCGGTCTGCCGCTCGGCCCCCGCGGCCACGTGGACACCTCCGAGAAGCTCCAGGTGCAGGGCACCGACTACATCTGGGCCGCGGGCGACAACGCCCAGGTGCCGGACATGGTCGGCCGCCGCGCCGGCAACCCGAACGCCTGGTGCCCGCCCAACGCCCAGCACGCGCTGCGTCAGGCGAAGGTCCTCGGCGACAACGTGATCTCCGGCATGCGGGGCTTCCCGCAGAAGGAGTACAGCCACGCCAACAAGGGTGCGGTCGCCGGTCTCGGCCTGCACAAGGGCGTCGCGATGATCGTCATGGGCAAGGTGAAGATCAAGCTCAAGGGCCGTCTCGCCTGGTACATGCACCGCGGCTACCACGGCATGGCGATGCCGACCTGGAACCGTAAGATCCGGATCTTCGCCGACTGGACCCTCGCGGTCTTCCTGAAGCGCGAGGTCGTCTCGCTCGGCGCCATGGAGACGCCGCGCGAGGAGTTCTACGAGGCCGCCAAGCCGGCCCCGGCTCCGGCCGTCGCCGCCGCCAAGCCCGAGGGCGAGAAGGCCAAGGCCTCCTGACCCCCCGGTGACGCGCTCCGCGGGGAGCGCACCGTACGACGCCCGAAGGGGCCGTCCGCCATCCGTGGTGCGGACGGCCCCTTCGGCGTATCCGTGGCCGTGTCCACCGTGGGCGGGCGCGCGTTTTGCCCTTTCGTTGCCCGGTAGCGGGATGACGGAGCGTGGAAGGAGAGTTGACACAGACGTACCTCGTCGTGGCACCGATCCCTGCCACGGCGGGACTATGGGCACGTCGTTACGCATCGGGCTTGTTGTGTTTGTCGGGAACACCACCACGGAGGTGTGCGCCATGGCACGCGCCGCATCGCGGCTGACCGCTCTTGCCGAAGAGCTGCTCTCGGAACCCCTACCGGTCCGCATCCGGGCCTGGGACGGCAGCGAATCGGGTCCGCCCGGCGCCCCCGTCCTCGTGATCCGCCACCGCCGCGCCCTGCGAAGACTGTTGTGGAAGCCCGGCGAACTGGGCCTGGCCCGCGCCTGGGTGGCCGGGGAGATCGATGTCGAGGGCGATCTGTACGAGGTGCTCGACCGGATCGCCGGGCTCCTGTGGGACCGGGGCGCCGACGCCAAGGACGCCGTCCACCCGGTCCGCGACCCCGCCGTACGCGCCTTCGCCCGCGGCCTCCTCCAGCTGGCCGGCCCCTGGCCGCCGCCCGCCCCGCCCGCCGAGGAGGTCCGCCGCCGCACCGGCCCGCTGCACACCAAGCGGCGGGACAAGGAGGCCATCAGCCACCACTACGACGTGGGCAACGACTTCTACGCCCTGGTCCTCGGCCCGTCCATGGTCTACTCCTGCGCCTACTGGCAGGACGGCGGCGCCCTGGAGGACGCCCAGCGCGACAAGCTCGACCTGGTCTCCCGCAAGCTCGCGCTGAAGGAGGGCGACCGCCTCCTGGACGTCGGCTGCGGCTGGGGCTCCATGGCCATCCACGCCGCCCGCGAGTACGGGGCGCGGGTCACCGGCATCACCCTCTCCCAGGAACAGGCCACCCACGCCCGCAAGCGCATCGCCGAGGCGGGCCTGACCGACCGGATCGAGATCCGCGTCCAGGACTACCGGGACGTCACCGACGGGCCGTACGACGCGATCTCCTCGATCGGCATGGCCGAACACGTCGGCTCGGTCCGCTACCGCGAGTACGCCGACGACCTCTACGCCCTCCTGAAGCCCGGCGGCCGCCTGCTGAACCACCAGATCGCCCGCCGCCCTGAGAAGGACGAGGACGCCTACCGCATCGACGCGTTCATCGACTCCTACGTCTTCCCCGACGGCGAACTCGCCCCCCTCGGCCGCACCCTGGCCACCCTGGAGGAGGCCGGGTTCGAGGCCCGGGACGTGGAGGCGATCCGCGAGCACTACGCGCTGACCCTGCGCCAGTGGGTGGCCAACCTGGAGCGCCACTGGGAGCAGGCCGTACGCGCCACCTCCCCGGGCCGGGCCAGGGTCTGGCGGCTCTACATGGCCGCCTCCGCGCTCTCCTTCGAGCACAACAAGATCGGCGTCAACCAGATCCTCGCGGTGCGCCCCCTGGAGGGCGGCTCCTCCCGGCTGCCGCTGCGCAGCCGCGCCTGGACGGAGGAGGCGGAGCGGGCGGACGGCTGACCCGTACGCGTACCTCCGCGGTGCGTACGCCCGTGGTACGGGCGAGGGGCCGGTGCTCCGCCTTCCAGCGGTGCACCGGCCCCTCGTCGTCCCTGTCCTGCCCCTGTCCCGTCCCGGTCCCGGGGAGCTCCGGCTACTCGGTCTTGATCGCCGTCAGCATGTTGAGCTTCGCGGCGCTGCGGGCGGGCCACAGCGAGGCGAGGACGCCCACCAGTCCGGCCAGGGCCAGGAAGATCGCCAGCCGGTCCCACGGGATGACCAGGGCGTAGCCGGGGATGTCGGCGGCCAGGGTCTGGCCGATCGCCCAGCCGAGGAAGACCCCGAGGCCGACCCCGATCACCGCGCCGAAGACCGAGATGACGACGGCCTCCAGGCGGATCATGCGCTTGACCCGGCCGCGGTCGAGACCGATCGCCCGCAGCATGCCGATCTCCTGCTGGCGCTCGAACACCGACATCGCGAGGGTGTTGACGACCCCGAGGACGGCGATCAGCAGGGCCATGGCGAGCAGCCCGTACATGATGTTCAGCGCGGTGTTGATGAAGCCGCCGAACATGTCACGGATGTCCTGCCGGTCCATGACGCTCATCGCCGGGTTGTCGCCGAGCGCGTCCACGATGGACTGCTCGTTGGCCTGGCTCGCGCCGCCGTCCGTCTTGATCCAGATCTCGCGGATCTCGGGGCGGGAGGAGGCGCTGTGCCGGTCGGCGAGCTCCTTGGGGATCACGAAGGGCGAGAGGAACTCGTTCTCCTTGTAGAGCGCCCCGATCGTGACCTTGCCCTTCTTCTCGTCGTCGAACTGGACGGGAAGGGTGTCGCCGGTCTTCCAGCCGTTCGACTTCGCCGTCTTGGAGCCGACGGCGACCTGGCCGTCCTTCAGGGTGGCGAGCGAACCGGAGACGGTGTCCAGGGCGAAGACCTTCTCCACGTCGCCCGGGGTGACGCCGGAGGCGGAGTGGTACTCCCCGTCCACCTGGAGGGACGAGGCCTGCTGCGGGGAGAGCGCGGAGACGCCGTCCGCCTTCGACAGGGCGGTGAGCGCCGACTTGTCGAGGGAGTCGCCACTGGCCATCGAGACCATGTAGTCGGCCTTGATGTTGTCCGTGGTCATCTTGTCGATGGCCTGGCCGAGTGTGACGCCGAGCACCGAGATGCCGGTGACCAGGGTCAGCCCGATCGCCAGGGCGGAGGCGGTGGCTCCGGTACGCCGGGGGTTGCGGACCGCGTTCTGCGAGGCCAGCTTCCCGGAGACGCCGAACAGCTTGCTGATCGCCGGCCGCACCAGGGCGATGACCGGGCGGGAGAGCAGCGGGATCAGGATGATGATGCCGATCAGGGCGAGGAAGGCGCCGGCCGCGACCAGGTACCGGCCGTTGGTCCCGCCGGTCGCGGCGCCGCCGACGATGCCCACGGCACCCAGCAGGGCGATGAAGCCGCCGATCGAGTTCCGTACGACCAGGGACTTGACCGAGGCGGTGGCGTGCACGCTGCTCATCGCGGCG
Organism: Streptomyces cyaneofuscatus; assembly: GCF_033109485.1. Lineage (NCBI taxonomy): Bacteria > Bacillati > Actinomycetota > Actinomycetes > Kitasatosporales > Streptomycetaceae > Streptomyces > Streptomyces cyaneofuscatus. The sequence goes on from NZ_CP137002.1 coordinate 5,037,461, forward strand.
ACCGGGGCGATCTTCGCGGCCCGGCGGGCGGGCAGCCAGGCGGCCAGGATCGTGATCACGATGCCGACGGCGAAGGCGGAGAGGACCGCGGTGGGCGAGACGATCAGCGGCCCGGCCGGGATCTTGCCGCCGAGGAGGCCCATCGCGGAGCGCAGACCGGTGGCGAGGCCGAGGCCCAGGGCGAAGCCGATGACGGAGGCGAGCGTGCCGACGACGGCGGCCTCGATCAGCACCGAGCGCTTGACCTGGCGGCGCGTGGCACCGATGGCCCGCATCAGGGCCAGCTCACGGGTGCGCTGGGCGACCAGCATGGTGAAGGTGTTGGCGATGAGGAAGATGCCGACGAAGAGGGCGATGCCCGCGAAGGCCAGCAGCATGGCGTTGAGGCTGCTGAGACCGGACTCGATCTGCTCGGCCTGCTCGTCAGCGAGGGCCTTGCCGGTCTGCGCGGTGGCTTCCTTCGGCAGCAGCGGCGTGATGGCGTCCAGCAGCTTGCTGTCGGAGGCGCCCGCGGCGGCGGCCACGGTGGCGTTCTGGAAGACGCCGGGCTTCAGGTAGAGCTTCTGGGCGGTCGCGGTGTCGAAGAGGACCAGGCTGCCGCCCGCGTTGACCGCGCCGTCCTCGGTGGTGAAGACACCGGAGAGGGTGTACTCCTTCACCGGGCCGTTGGTGGCGACCCGGACCGGGTCACCGACGCGGTACTTGCCCTTGGAGGCGGTGTCCTTGTCGAGGGCGATCTGGCCGTTCTTCGCCGGGCCGCTGCCCTGGGTGAAGTCGTACGCGCCGTCCTTGCCGTCCTTGCCGGGGGCGAAGTTGGCGCCGGTGTTGGACCAGCCGTTGCCGATCAGCTTGCCGTCCGGGTCGGCGACCCCGGCGAAGCCGTTGACCCGGCCGGTGACGGAGGCGACGCCGTCCACCGCGCGGATCTTCTCCAGGGTGGCCTCGTCGAGGCCGGGGGTCTTCTCGTCGCGCCCGCCGGCGTAGGTCTCCACGGCGACGGCGACATCGTCGTAGCTCTTGGCGGACTGGTTGCGGAAGGCGTTGCCGAGGGTGTCGGTGAAGACGAGGGTGCCGGAGACGAACGCTACGCCGAGCATGACGGCGAGCACGGTCATCAGCAGCCTGGCCTTGTGCGCGAGCACATTGCGCAGGGCGGTACGGAACATGTCTGTGTGTCCTGGGATGGGTTCCGGAAGGGGGACGTGGAGCGCGGGGGCGGGGCCGGGGTGCTGCGGCGGGGCCGGGGTGCGGCGGCCCGCCCGGGTCAGCTCGTGCGGCCCTTCGCGTCGAACGCCTTCATCCGGTCGAGGACCCCGTCGGCGGTCGGGTGCATCATCTGGTCGACGACCGCGCCGTCCGCGAGGAAGATCACCCGGTCCGCGTAGGAGGCGGCCACCGGGTCGTGGGTCACCATCACCACGGTCTGGCCCAGCTCGCGGACCGAGTTGCGCAGGAAGCCCAGGACCTCGGCGCCGGAGCGTGAGTCCAGGTTTCCGGTCGGCTCGTCACCGAAGATGATGTCGGGCTGCGAGGCCAGGGCGCGGGCCACGGCGACACGCTGCTGCTGGCCGCCGGAGAGCTCGGTGGGCCGGTGCTTGAGCCGGTCCGAGAGCCCCACCATGTCGATGACCTTCTGGAGCCACGCGGCGTCGGGCTTCCGGCCCGCGATGTCCATCGGCAGGGTGATGTTCTCCAGCGCGGTGAGCGTCGGCAGCAGGTTGAAGGCCTGGAAGATGAAGCCGATCTTGTCCCGGCGCAACTGGGTGAGCTGCTTGTCCTTCAGCGTGGACAGCTCGGTGTCGCCGATGCGCACCGAACCGCTGCTGAAGCTGTCGAGACCGGCGACGCAGTGCATCAGCGTCGACTTGCCGGAGCCCGAGGGGCCCATGATCGCGGTGAACTCGCCCTGCGGGAAGTCCACGGTCACCCGGTCCAGGGCGACGACCTGCGTCTCACCCTCGCCGTAGACCTTCGACAGCTCCGTGGCGCGGGCAGCCACCGCGGTGGCGCGGTGAACGGTGGGAGTGGTGGTCACAGGGACGCTCCTGGTTCGGGTGATGCGGATGCATACGGGGGTGACGCGGCCCGCGCTGACGGCGCGGCCTTGGGGACTACTCCATCGTCACGTCCCGATCGCGCCGAGTCGTCACCCCCGATGCCCGTTCCCGTGGCCCTCTTGAGTCGCATCACAGGGGTGGGGCCGTCCTCCTCGGGTATGACACCGACCCTGAGGCTTCATCCGAGGGACGGTCTCGTGACGCAGGGTGACGGCCGCTTCCCGGCGGCGCAGGCGCCCCCGCACCCGGAGCGGGAGCCGCTCCCGGCGCCCCGGATCCCGAGGGTGGCGCGCCCCCTGGCGAAGCCTGGCGCGCACCTGGCGTATTGGGCCGTACGGGTGCGGCGACTTTCCGTCAATCCCGCAGGGGGTCCGGTCGGCCGGGATCCGGTGCGGGCGCGTGGTGAGGCCGCGCGAATATGCTGACGGTCCCTCAAGCGTTCAATAAAATAGGACAACATCGCGCCACTGTTCCGCTGATCGGGGGACGCCCCCGGATAGGGTCAGTTGCCAACGCGGAGCCGCGCGGCACGCCCGGATGGTGGAACGTAGACACGGCGAGCTTAAACCTCGCTGCCCCTCGGGGGCGTGCCGGTTCGAGTCCGGCTCCGGGCACCACGCACAGTACGGAGCGTGACCCGGACGGTCCTCCCCGTAGCCCCTGCCCCCGCAGGCTCCACCGTCACCCGCGGACCACGGTGACAAAGATCCTCCTCCGGCACTGGGTGCTTCTTTTGCCTACCCATTACTCTTGTCGCAAGGCCGCGCAGTGTGGCCATGGAGGAGTGAGATGAGGAGCAGCAACCCGGTCTTCTCGCGACGGGGGTTCAGCCGCGACAACGGCCACGCGGGCTTCAACGCGGCGCCGCAGGCCGGGGCCGCCACGACGGGCGCCAACCCGTACGCGCAGGGCACCGCCGCAAACCCGTACGCCACCAACCCTTACGCCCAGCAGGGCACCCAGCCCGGCGCCCCGGCGCCCGCGCGCACCGACGCGATGACCATCGACGACGTGGTGACGCGTACGGCGATGACGCTCGGTCTGGTCGTCGTGGCCGCCGCCATCGCCTGGTGGGTCATGCCGGTCGACCAGGCGAACCTGGGCAGCGCCTACGGTGTCGCCATCGGTGCCGCGATCATCGGCTTCGTGCTGTCGCTGGTGAACTCGTTCAAGCGCCGGCCCTCGCCGCCGCTGATCCTGCTGTACGCGGCGTTCGAGGGTGTCTTCCTCGGCATCGTCAGCAACATCGTCAGTGTCTACGTCGCCCCCGGCGCCGCGATGCAGGCGGTGCTCGGCACGATGGCGGTCTTCGCCGGTGTGCTGATCGCCTACCGCACCGGTCTGATCCGGGTCACGCGCCGTTTCTACGGCTTCGTGATGGCGGCCGCCATCGGCTTCATGCTGCTGATGATGGTCAACCTGCTGTTCGCCGTCTTCGGCGGCGGTGACGGCCTCGGCTTCCGCAGCGGCGCCCTCGGCATCATCTTCGGCATCGTGGCCATCGTGATCGGCGCGTGCATCCTCGCTCTCAACTTCAAGCAGGTCGAGGACGGCATCGCGTACGGCGCCCCGCGCGAGGAGGCATGGCTGGCCGCGTTCGGCCTCACCGTGACCCTGGTGTGGATCTACATCGAGATGCTGCGCCTGGTCGCCATCCTCAGCGGTGACGACTGACCGGTGACGACTGACCGGTGACACACCGGTGAGAACCACGAGAACGGAAGGGCCCGCAGGCATGAAGCCTGCGGGCCCTTCCGTCTGAGCGTCCGGCTGTTGGCGGCCGGGCGGGAGGGGCACGTAGGGTCGTGCGCGTGCTCGATACGACGCCTCTGATCCTGGCCGTGGACCGATTCGCCGACCGGCTGCGTTCGGCCCCGCAGAGCCGCCTCCAGCGCGGTGCGGCCGCCGAGGGCTTGGCCGCCGCCCGCGAACTCGCCGCACGGGCGCAGCGCTTCGAGAGCCCCGGGGCGGAGCCGCGGGTGCTGCCGGACGCCGGGGTGTTCGCGGTGGGCGACCAACTCGCCGTCGCGGGGCGTGATCTGGCCGTGGAACTGGTGACGGCCCCGTCCGGAGAGCTGGACGAGGCCGTGCGATACGTGGAGGAAGCGGCGGCGCGGGCTTTCGCGTAGCCGCGGGAGGCGGCGACGGGTCAGAACGAGGCGATGACGCGGTCCGCCAGGATGTAGACGTTGTCCTCACCGCAGGAGAAGGTCAGCGCGTAGGCGCCGGAGACGCCCGAGCCGCCCAGCAGCACCGGCTGCCGGCCCGCCCGCAGCGCGTCCGCGAGCCGCTCGGCCGTCTCGCGGTGGCCGGGGGTCATACAGAGCGTGGTGCCGTCGGCGAAGACGTACACATCGAGCGTGCCCAGCGGGCCCGGCCGCACATCGGTGAGCTCGGTGGCCAGGTCGGCCAGCTCCTCCAGGCGGCTCACGGTGCGCTCGTGGTCGGTGACCACCGGCGTCTGTACGGGGACGAAGTCCGGGTGGGAGGGGTGGCGGCGGCGGGCCGCGGCCAGCTCGGGGGAGTCCTCGGGGTGGTCCGCGATCTCCGGAAGGTCCATGAACTCACCGGCGAACTCACCGGCCTCGTGCTCCGCCAGCGTCCGCTCGCTCAGCTCCGCCAGCTCCTCCATCGCCTCGGCCGATTCGAGGTCCAGCGACTCCAGACCCGCGAAGTCGCTCTGGCGCGGAAGGTAGAACGGGGCGTCCTCACCGAGCACCGGCATCCCGCCCAGCAGGGAGGGGGCGTCCGCCGCGTCACGGGCCTCCTGGGCGGCCCAGAAGGCGCGCGCCTCGGCCAGCTCACGCTCGCGCTCCTCGGCCAGCGCCTCGGCCACGGCCGCGCGTATCTCCTCGGGGGGAGTGGCGGCACTACGGCTCTGCGGTGGGACCGACGCACCGGGAGCGCGCCCCTCGGCCAGCTCCGTGCGCAGGCCCGCGACCTGCTTGCGCAGCCCGTGAGCGGCATGCAGCGCGGCGGCGCCGACGGCCGTGGCAGCGGCGGTGGTCAGCAACAGGGCAAATGACATGGCGCTCACTGACAACTCCCGGTTTCAATCGATACCCCCGACTTCCTACATCAGCTTGGCCTGTACCCGTACCGGCTGTCAGTGCATTACGTCACGAAATGGACAGGTCTTTCGGTCCGATGTTTAGCGCCAAAAGGCTGTGACCTGCGAAAACGACTCTCCCCCGGGACGCAGATCACATCCTGGGGGAGATTCGGTCACGGTCGGGGCTCGGTGGGGTTAGCTGAGCCGCTCGATCACCATCGCCATGCCCTGCCCGCCGCCCACGCACATCGTCTCCAGGCCCCACTGCTTGTCGTGGAACTGGAGGCTGTTGATCAGCGTGCCGGTGATGCGGGCGCCGGTCATGCCGAAGGGGTGGCCGACCGCGATCGCGCCGCCGTTGACGTTGACCTTCTCCAGCGGCAGGCCGAGGTCCCGGTAGGAGGGGATGACCTGGGCGGCGAACGCCTCGTTCAGCTCGGCGAGGTCGATGTCGCCGATGGTCAGGCCCGCCCGCTTCAGCGCCTGCTTGCTCGCCTCGACGGGGCCGTAGCCCATGATCTCGGGGGAGAGGCCGGAGACACCGGTGGAGACGATCCGGGCCAGCGGGGTCAGGCCCAGCTCGCGCGCCTTGGTGTCGGACATGATCACCAGGGCGGCGGCGCCGTCGTTGAGCGGGCAGCAGTTGCCCGCGGTGACGAGGCCGTCGGGGCGGAAGACCGGCTTCAGGCCCTGCACGCCCTCCAGCGTGACGCCGGCGCGCGGGCCGTCGTCCTTGGAGACGACCGTGCCGTCGGGGGTGGTGACCGGGGTGATCTCCCGCTCCCAGAAGCCGTTCTTCAGGGCTTCCTCGGCGAGGTTCTGCGACCGTACGCCGAACTCGTCCATGTCCTGGCGGGTGACGCCCTTGGACCGGGCCAGGTTCTCCGCCGTCTGCCCCATCGAGATGTACGCGTCCGGGACGATGCCGTCCTCACGCGGGTCGTGCCAGCCGGCGCCGGACTCCTCGGCGCGGGCGGCGGTGCGGGCCTCGGCCTCGGCGAAGAGCGGGTTGTGCGTGTCCGGGAGGCTGTCGGAGTTGCCCTTGGTGAAGCGGGACACCATCTCGACGCCCGCCGAGATGAAGACGTCGCCCTCGCCCGCCTTGATCGCGTGCAGCGCCATCCGGCTGGTCTGGAGGGAGGAGGAGCAGTAGCGGGTGACCGTACAGCCGGGAAGGTGGTCCATCCCCATCTGTACGGCGATGATGCGGCCCAGGTTGTTGCCCTGCTCGCCCCCGGGCAGACCGCAGCCCAGCATCAGGTCATCGATGTCCTTCGGGTCCAGCTCGGGGACCTTGGCCAGCGCGGTCTGGATGATCGTGGCGGTCAGGTCGTCCGCGCGCAGGTCCTTGAGGGACCCCTTGAAGGCGCGGCCGATCGGCGAACGGGCGGCAGAGACGATCACGGCTTCGGGCATCACGCGGCTCCATGAGGGCTGGAAAGCTGGGTGGACAGGGGGAACTCCCTTGGAAGCTACCCGGGCGTATGGCCCGGGTCACCCGGCAGGCCGTGTGATGAGCGACTCTTTTCTAAGCGCTTGCTCAGCCCTCTGCGGCCTGCCGGGTGCCCGGTCCGGGAAGCCCTATGTGTGCCCGTGCGCCGCGTCCGGGTGTGGATGGGGTGCCGCCGCCGGTTCCGTCTCCGTTGAGGCGGGCAGACGCCGCCTCCTGCGGTGCTTGAGGAGCGCCCAGGGGGCGCGCGCCCCCGTGACCTCCGTACCGGCCTCGCGGGCCGCCTGGGAGGCCGCCTTGGCCACCGGGAGGATGTCCTCGCGGCGCGAACCGTCCAGCCGGTCCGACTCCGGCCACAGGCCCAGCACCGCGCAGAGCGTCGGCAGCACCGCCATCGCCGCCGTCGCGTACCCCTCGGCGGAGGGGTGGTAGTTGTCCGGGCCGAACAGCTCGCGCGGGTTCGCCGCGAACTCCGGGCCCAGCAGGTCGCCCAGCGACACCGTGCGCCCGCCCTGCTCCACCGAGCCGATCGTCTGCGCTGCCGCCAGCTGCCTGCTCACCCGCCGGGCCAGCCACCGCAGCGGCTGGTACACCGGCTCGATCGTGCCCAGGTCCGGGCAGGTCCCGACGACCACCTCCGCCCCCGCCGTCCGCAGTCGGCGCACCGCCGTCGTCAGACAGCGCACCGACTGGGTGGCGGGCATCCGGTGGGTGACGTCGTTCGCCCCGATCATGATCACGCAGACGTCCGGGGTACGGGCCGGGTCCGCGAGCAGCAGCGAGACCTGCCGCTCCAGATCGTCCGACCTGGCCCCCGGCAGCGCCACGTTCCGCAGGTCCACCGGCCGCTCGGACACCGCCGCGAGCCCCGAGGCGAGCAGCGCCCCCGGGGTCTGCCCGGCCCGCCGCACGCCCTGGCCCGCCGCCGTCGAATCCCCCAGCATCCCGAGCCGCAACGGATCGTTCGGCCCGGCGAACGCCACCCCGTACCGCCCGTCCGCACTCGGCGGAACCGGTGCCGTACCGCCGCCCACCTGCCTCTTCGCGAGCTGGACCTCCGCCAGGAACACGCCGACGGCCGCCGCACCGATCAGTCCGATGCTGCCACCGCCGTAAGCCGCGCCCGCCGCGATCCGCCGTGCCACCCTTGCTCTCGACACAGTCCGGTCCACCTCCTTCTCGCCGTACCGCCCTACATGTACCTACCTGCCCCGTGAAGTGCGCCGCCCAATCGCACCGCGCGTCCCCGGGCCCGTACGCTCCGTGTCCGACCTCGCTTTCCGGCCTCCCTTTCCCGGGACGGAGCCCGTACGTACGCATCGTCCGGCCCGTACGCATACTCTGGGCCGGACCATCTCGGAGATCCCGGAGTACACGGTGCAATTCCACGATTCGCTGATCACTCTTGTCGGCAACACCCCGCTGGTGAGGCTGCGCAACGTCACGGCAGGCATCCAGGCGACCGTCCTGGCCAAGGTCGAGTACTTCAACCCTGGCGGGTCGGTGAAGGACCGCATCGCCCTGCGCATGATCGAGGCGGCCGAGCAGAGCGGCGAGCTCAAGCCCGGCGGCACGATCATCGAGCCGACCAGCGGCAACACGGGCGTCGGCCTGGCGATCGTCGCCCAGCAGAAGGGCTACAAGTGCATCTTCGTCTGCCCGGACAAGGTGTCCACGGACAAGATCAACGTGCTGCGCGCGTACGGCGCCGAGGTCGTCGTCTGCCCCAGCGCGGTTGACCCGGAGCACCCGGACTCGTACTACAACGTCTCCGACCGCCTGGTCACCGAGACGCCCGGGGCCTGGAAGCCGGACCAGTACTCCAACCCGAACAACCCGCGCTCGCACTACGAGACCACCGGTCCCGAGCTGTGGGAGCAGACGGAGGGGAAGATCACCCACTTCGTCGCGGGCGTCGGCACCGGCGGCACGATCACCGGCACCGGGCGCTACCTCAAGGAGATCAGCAAGGGCGCCGTCCAGGTCATCGGCACCGACCCGGAGGGCTCGGTCTACTCCGGCGGCTCCGGCCGGCCGTACCTGGTCGAGGGCGTCGGCGAGGACTTCTGGCCCTCCGCCTACGACGCCGAGGTCACCGACGAGATCGTCGCGGTCTCCGACAAGGACACCTTCCAGATGACCCGCCGCCTCGCCAAGGAGGAGGGCCTGCTCGTCGGCGGCTCCTGCGGTATGGCGGTCGTCGGGGCCCTGGAGGTCGCCCGGCGGCTCGGCCCGGACGACGTCGTGGTGGTGCTGCTGCCCGACAGCGGCCGCGGCTACCTGAGCAAGATCTTCAACGACGAGTGGATGGCCGACTACGGCTTCCTGGAGGACACCAGCTCCTCCCCGCAGGTCAGCGCGGTGCTCAACTTCAAGGAGGGCCCGCTGCCCTCCCTCGTCCACATGCACCCGGACGAGACGGTCGGCCAGGCGATCGACGTGCTGCGTGAGTACGGCGTCTCCCAGATGCCGATCGTGAAGCCGGGCGCCGGACACCCCGACGTGATGGCCGCCGAGGTCATCGGCTCCGTCGTCGAGCGGCAGCTGCTGGACGCCCTGTTCACCCAGCGCGCCTCGCTCAGCGACCCGCTGGAGAAGCACATGTCGGCCCCGCTGCCGCAGGTCGGCTCGGGCGAGCCGGTCGAGGACCTGATGGCCGCGCTCAGTGGTGCCGATGGTGCGGATGCGGCGATCGTGCTCGTCGAGGGCAAGCCGAAGGGCGTCGTGAGCAGGCAGGACGTGCTGGCGTTCCTCGCGAAGGACGCCGGGTCCGCGAAGGTCTGACCCGGTCAGGTCCGACCGGGGCCGGTCGCGGTCAGGGCTTCGCGAAAACGGTACGAGCGCGTCACGTCCGCGCAGCACCCGCTTAACACGGCTCCGGCACATTGGTGGGTGTCGGCAGGGAAACCCGCCGGCACCCAGAACGGCGACACCGGACTACGGAGCGGCTCCCGGACCTCCACCGTCGCCCGGACGCGGGCATCCGGCCCTGACCCGGACCGCGTCCTTCGCGGGGACCGCCGTCGTCCCGCCCCCCGGGCCACCGGGGGTGCGGCGGCCCCCGTGACATACCTCAGGGGTATCCCCTGGACGCGCGGCCGGACCCCCCGGTGGGCCCGGCCGCGCGGCCGTTCCCGGCCACGTCCCGTGTGTCTTCTGCGCGGCTACGTCACCCGGTCAGTCCTGCCACTCCGAGGCCGGGGCCGCGCGCCGCTCCCGCCCCCGCTGCCGGAACAGGCCCCCGCCGCGCGACGCGTTGGCCACGTTCACCCCGACGATCCCCATCCAGGCCACCACCAGCCCCTCGATGCCCGCGTTGGCGACCCCGATCGCGGAGAGCGGGACGGCCAGCACGAGCGATACGACCCCGAACCCGAACCGCTCCCCGAAGCCGGACAGCGCCCCGGCGGACGGCGGCGATATGGACCGGGGGTCCCGGGCGGCCGTCACCTGCTGCTCGGCGAGGTGGCGCCGGACCTGGCGGTCCAGGGTGGTGTCGAGGCGCTGCTCGACCTTCTCCAGGAACGAGTCGACGAGCGCGGACTCGTACTCCGGACCCAGCTCGCGGCGCGCCTGGAGGGTGGCGGCGAGCTCCTTCTCGATCTCGTGGTCTCGGGCTTCCATACCCGTTACGTTACGAGCGCGGGCGCGCCGGAACACGGGGGCTAGCCCCCGTATTTCCCTTCGGCCGCACAGCGGAGACGCCCGGCCGGAAGCCCTGGCCGGGCGTCTCGCTCACCTGCTCGTCACGGGTGGTCGGCCCGTCCTCCGCCGGATGCGTCGGCGGCGAAGGTCTGGCGGATGAAACGCCGCTGCCAGGGCACCTCGACCGCACGCGAGTGGTAGTTCTTCCGCACCCACTTGACCGCTTCCTTGGGGTCCATGCCCTCGAAGACGCAGATCGCGGACAGCGCCGTCCCCGTCCGGCCGATGCCCCCTCCGCAGCAGATCTCCACCCGTTCGCTCGCGGCCCGCTCGTACGCCAGGCGGAGCTTGGTCATCGCCTCCGCCGGGTCGGCGGGCAGCCAGAAGTCCCGCCAGGGCACCCACACCGATTCCCACGGCTGGTCGGCCGGCCGGTGGTCCGTCAGGTGTACGGCAAAGGTCGGGGTCTGCCCCTCCGGCAGGTCATACCTGAGGCCGCGCCCCCGGATCCGCCGCCCGGAGGGCAGCTGAATCACCTTGGGAGTATCGACGTTCCATGGTTCGGTCATGTCGGATCCTGTTTCGATCGGTTCGGCAGGAGTGAACGGCCTGCCATCGTCATCATCCCCAGCGGGATCTGGGGAAGCACTTGTTGGGCATGGAAAACCAGTGCGAAGGCCAACCCTTCGGCCTGTCCGAGGACACCGGCCGTCGCCGCCAGCACGGCCGCCTCGAAGGTGCCCACCTGACCCGGCAGGGTCGGCATGATGTTGGACACCTCGACCGACAGCAGGACCAGCACCAGGACGGCCGCCGACAGCCCCAGGCCGAGGGCCTTCGCGACCGCGGCGGCCGCCACCAGGTCGAGCGCCCTGGTGACCAGCCCGGCCGCCCCCACCTCCGCGAAGACGCGTGGCCGTCGCACCGGCCCGAGGGAGGTGCGCGCGTCGAAGACGATCTGCCGCAGCCGGCCCTCCCGGGCCGGGGCCGACGGGGTGCGCGCGACCCGCACGATCAGGAGGGACTCCACGGTCAGCACCGCCAGGTACGCCCAGGCGACGGCCACCGCCCAGCCGGGCATCCCACTGCCCGGCCACCAGATGACCACCAGGAAGGGCACCAGACCCAGGCTGGAGAAGAACTTGCGGACCAGCATGAGCGTGACGGTCACCGTCCGGGCCACCCCCTCGCGCAGGAGGTAGCCCACCCGGACGAACTCGCCCACCCCCTCCGGGCTGACGGCGGCCGCCGCCTGTACGGCGAACTCGATGCGCACCAGGAGGCCCAGGCGGATCCGGGACCCGGTGAACATGGCGTTCCAGCCGAGGGCACGGGTCACCTGCGAGGCCACGTTGGCCAGGACGGCCAGGGTCAGCCAGCGCGGGTCGGCGTCCGTGACGACCGCCCACAGGTGGCCCGGGTCCAGGCCCCGCAGGGTGATCACGAGGCTGACGGCCACCGCGACGAACAGCAGCACCCGGATCACCCGGGTGCGGGTGGTGCGGCGCTTCGGCGGGGAGTGGGGCGTGGTCACGGCTCCACCCGCAGCTGGACGGTGCCCGCGTCGCCGTCCACGGTCAGCAGGGTTCCGCTGGTGATGCGCGAGGTCGCGGTCCTGACCCCCATCACCGCCGGGATGCCGTACTCGCGCGCCACCACCGAGCCGTGGGACAGCGCGCCCCCGACATCGGCCACCACCGCTCCGGCCCGGGCGAGCAGGGGCGCCCACGCCGGCGTCACCTGCCGTACGACGAGCACCTCGCCCTTCTCCAGCGTGTCCGCCTCGGTGATCTCCTGGATCACCCGGGCCCGGCCCGTGTAGCTCCCCGGGCTCACGGCCGATCCGCTGAGCCCGTCGGCCCGGTCCTCCTGCCGCTCGACCCCGAACAGGGCGAGGGACGTGATGTCCGAGCCGAAGAGCACGATCCGCGCGTCGGCGGGGACCACGTCCGGCGGGTCCAGGCGCCGCTGCCACTGGCGTCGCAGGCGGCGCCGGTGCACCAGGTCGCGCCAGCGCGCGTCGCCCGTGGCCGTGCCCACCCAGCCGGACAGCTCCTCCCCGGTCAGGTAGAAGACGTCGTCGTCGGTGTCGAGCAGGCCGGCGCCGACCAGCCGGCGGCCGAGTTCGAGATATCCGGCCCGCATGAACGGCCAGCCCAGCGTGAAGTGGTGCAGCGCCTCGTCCCGCACACCGCTCCAGTGGTTCGCCCACCGGTGGACCCGGTGCCGTACCTGGCCCAGCGGCCCGCGCCCGAGCCGGCGGGCCGGACCGGCGGCGCCGGAACCCGGCACCGGCGGGCCGCCCGGTCCACCGGTGCCGTCCCGGCGGCGGCCGGCTATCACCGAGCGGAGCATCGAGGGATCGTCGATCGCCGTGGGCTCGGCCGGGTCGAGGCTGTACACCAGGTGGCCGAAGCGGCGCAGGTACGCGTCGAGCAGCCGCTCCTCGTCCTCCGGGGCCGCCGCGATCCGGTCGAGTGCCCGGTCGGCCTGGTGGGCGAGCCGGTCCTCGCCGACCAGCAGCGCCCCGGCCGTGAGTCCGGCGGTACGGCGGCCGCCGCGTGCCAGGACCTTCCCCAGGAGCCACTCGCCGGCGTTCCAGTGCCAGGCGAGCCCTCCGATCACCGCCCAGTAGCGGGCGCTCAGCTCCTCGACGGTCCGGATCCGCCGCAGCACCTCGGCCGACGACAGGTCGGCGAGCGGTGTGTCCCGTACCCGCTCCAGACCGTCCCGGAGCGCGGGCAGCACCTCCTCGCGCCAGCGCCGCTCCACGGGCGAGAGGTGGAAGCCCAGCCAGCGTGCGGTGAGCCGCAGGGTGCGCAGGGGGTGCCGGGAGAGGGGGAAGTCGAACCGCAGGTACGCGAACCCGTTGACGGTCCCGTGCATCGGCTCGGGGATCAGCGGGTTCCGCGCCCGCTGTCCGGTCGGACCGCCCCAGTTGGTCGCCCACCGGTCGATCAGGGTCGGGAACAGGGTGGTCGCGAAGAGCGGGGAGAGCGGATCGGACAGCCAGGAGTCACAGATGCTCATCCGGGCCCACCGCGTCCCCGGGACCTCGGCGGCCCAGTCGCCGAACCGCGTCGGGAGGGGGACGGCGGCGGTGATCGGGCGGGCCTGCAACAGGTGGACTCCGGCGCCGTCCAGCGCCCACTCGATGTCCTGCGGTGCGCCCAGTGCCTTCTCCACCGCCAGCGCCGTCCGTACCAGCGAGCGCAGGGGGCCCTCGCGCCCCTCCGTCCCGCCCATCCGCTCCCCGAACGCGGTGCTGAACGCCGGGGCGTGCGGCTCGCTCCGGGAGAACACCGCCCGTTCCGGCTCGACCACTCCGTCCACGAGGCCGGTGCCGAGCCCTTCGACCGCCTCCACGAGGACCAGGTGGCCGTCCTCAGCGGCCGGGCCCTCCGCCGTGAACAGCACTCCGGCCCAGGTGGGGTCCAGCATCGCCTGCACCACGACGGCCATCGCCGGGGCACCGTCGGCGAGGCCGATCCGGTCCCGGTAGACCCCGGCGGCGGCGGAGTGCCGGGACCTCTGGCACCGGCCGACGGCGGCCAGCAGCTCCTCGAAGGTGCGGACGCCGAGGATGCTCTCGTACTGGCCGGCGGCGCTGCTCACCGCACCGTCCTCGCTGGTGGCGGACGACCGTACGGCGACGCCGTGCGGCGCGCGCAGGGCCTCCCAGTGGGCCCGTACCTCCGCGACGGCGTCGGGCAGGAGCCCGGGCCCGCCGTCCTCCTCCCGGCCCGCCGACGCGGCGAAGACCCCCACCGGCAGGCAGAAGCCGGGCGGTACGGGGAACCCCGCCGCCACCAGCCGCCCCAGCCCCTTGGCCTTGCCGCCGACCTGCTCCACGGGCAGTCCGGCGGCCTCGGCCAGACTCACGACACGCTCAGCCACGCTGCGCCAACTCCACCCACTGCTGATAGAACCGCCGGAACCGCCGGACCGCCTCGTCCCCGGGCACGTAGATGCCGTGCCGGTCACCCGGCAGCAGCGTGTCGAAGACCGGGAGGTCCTGGCGGGCGGCCACCTGGACCTCGGCACGGTGGACCAGGGAGCGCAGCCGGCCCATGACCCCCGCCCCGTCGGCGTCCACGGCGGCGCTGATGTGCTGGACGCTGTGGTGCTCCCCGATCGGGGTGACGGCCAGCACCATCCGGTACAGGCGCCTGCCGTCCGCGTAGTACTCGATCTCCTGGCAGCTCGCCCAGCCGCGCAGCCGCAGGGTGAACTCGTCGGCGTTGAGCCCGAACACGTTCGACACCGCGCCCAGAGGACCCCGGTACGAGGGCCAGGTCAGGGTCGCGTCGCAGCGCTCCTCCGGGAGGCCGTCCGCCGGCGGGAACGTGATGCGGGCGTCCCCGGTCACGGTGAGCCCGTGCAGGGCCACCAGGTGGTCCGGGTCGTAGGTGTTCTCCAGGATCCGCCGGGTGGTGGCCCTGGTCGGGTCGGCCAGGCGGAAGTTGCGGGTGCTCGGGAGCCGCCGCGCCCGGAGGCCGGGCAGGTCCGGCGGCTCGTACCGCGGCGCCCCCTTCCCGTACCAGACCCACACGAAGCCCGAGGACTCGCGGGTGGGCAGCGTGGCGACGGCCGCCCGCCGGGGCGGGACCCGTCCCGGTACGGAGACGCACGTCCCCGACCCGTCGAACCGCCACCGGTGGAAGGGGCATTCCAGCGTGCCGTCGACCACCTTGCCGCCGTACAGGGCGGCTCCCGCGTGCGGGCAGACCGCGCCCTGCACATGGGCCCGGCCGTCGGCGCCGCGCCAGACGACGTGCCCCCTCCCGAAGAGGGTGGCCTTCCTCGGCCTGCCCCGCAGCTCCGCGGAGGGGAGCGCGACGTACCAGCCCGAGGCGAGGTTGCTGACCGGCCGCGCCGCCGCGGCCAGCCGCTCGGACGTCTTCTGCCTCATCCGGTCCCCTTCTCCACAATCCACCGTCCAGGCGGCGTCGGCCCCTTCACTCCGTGACCCGCCCCGTCCAGCCGCGATGGAACTGACGGAACCGCAGCACGCCCTCGTCGTCCGAGGTGTTGACCGATCCGTCGGTCTCCTCGGCGTCCCGGTAGATACGCAGGTCCGCGCGCGTTCCCCACCAGTGCTGGAGCCGGTACGCCCAGAAGGCCGGGGCGGAGCCGAGCAGGCCGCCGGTCCTCGGCATGACGGTCCAGCCGTGCATGGTCGTCGCGCCCTCGGCCGTCGGCGTCACGGCCAGCAGCTCGTGGGCCATCGGGCGGTCGTCCAGCTCGAAGGTCAGCACCTGGTACGAGGGTGTCGAGCGCAGGTGCAGACAGAGCCGCCCCAGGCCAGGAGCCCGGTCCAGCGGGGGCGGCAGGGTGATCGAGTCCGTGATGATGCGGGCCCCGATCGTGTGCTTGTCCTCCTCGGCGTCCCAGGTGAGCCGCAGATCGCCGGCGATCCCGTGGACCACCGGGAAGTGGGGCAGGTCGAAGCCGTTCTCCAGCACCCGGCGCGCGGTCGCGTTCGTCTCGAAGGCGAACCGGTAGCGCCGGCCGGACCGCGCGGATCGCTCCAGGTGGGGGAAGTCCGGCGGGGGGTACTCCGGGACCGCCGATCCCACCCACGTCCAGACGTAGCCGAGCCCCTCCCAGGACGGGTGCACCCGTGCCGAGGCGCCGCGGGGCACCCGCCGGGTCGCGGGGGCGGCCACGCACGTTCCCTCGCCGTCGAACCGCCAGTGGTGGAACGCGCAGCGCAGCGCGCCGTCCACCACCCGTCCCAGCTCCAGCGCGGCTCCCTGATGGGGGCAGAAGCGGTCCATGACCACGGCCGCGCCGTCGCCCGCGCGCCACACCACCACTTCGGTCCCGGCCACGACCGTGGCCCGGGGCCGGCGCCCCACCCGGGCGGAGCGCTCGGCGACGTACCACCCGCGCGCCAGGCCGCGGGGCGCTTCGAGGTCGCGGGGCGGCTGTCCGCGTACCGGCGCGAGACTCATGTGCCCGTCCTTCCGTCGTCCGTCACCCGGTCGACCCACGACTGGTAGTAGCGGCGGAACCGGAGCAGCCCGTTGTCGTAGCGCACGTAGACCGTGCGCTGGGCGTTGCGGGTCGAGTCGTAGACGGGCACGTCCTGGAAGGTCCCGGCCCTGTTCTGGACCCAGAACAGGGCGTAGTTGAAGAGGGTGCGGGGCCAGCGTCCGGTACGGCGTACCCCTGCCCAGCCGATCTGCCGCGTGGCCCGGTCGCCCTCGGGGACGATCCCCATGATCACCTTGTAGACCTCGGTGCCGTCCACGTACGCCGTGAACCGCTGTCCGCCCGGCCACCCGTCGACCAGCAGCTGCATGCGGCGGCCCATCGCGAAGGTGGAGACGACGCCGGTGAGCCAGGCGAAGGGCGCGCGGCGCAGCGGCGGCCGCCGCGGCCGGCCGGAGAACCACACACCGAACCAGGAGTCGTCCCGGGACAGCGGAGGGCCGTTGTCCGAGGCTTCGGACTGCTCGGTCAGGACGCGGAACTCCACCGCGTCCAGGGCCAGTCCGTGCAGCGCGCTGAAGTGCTGGTGGTCGACGGCGTTCTCCAGCAGCTGCCGGACGGTGCCGGTCGTCGTGTCGTCGTAGTGGAAGCCGAGATAGCGGCGGGGCCTGGCGGACTTCGCCGGGAACTCCGGCAGGGCGAAGAGGGGTTCGGGGGTCCCGTACCAGACCCAGACGAACCCGTGGGCCTCCTGGGTGGGGTAGGACCGGGTCCGGGCGGTCGTCGGGATGCGCTCGACCCCGGGGATGGCGGAGCAGACCCCGTTCCCGTCGAACCGCCAGTGGTGGAAGGGGCAGCGCAGCTGCCCGTCGACGACGTCCCCGAGACCGAGGTCGGCGCCCTGGTGCGGGCAGTGCGCGGCGACGCAGTGCGCCACCCCCTGCCGGTCGCGCCAGAGCACCACCTGGCGCCCGAACAGCCGCATCCTGTGCGGCCCCTTGCCCAGGCGCGGGCTCCTGATCGCGGCGTACCAGGAGGCGGCGATGTTCGCGCCGGCCGGGTTCGGCGGGACGGCCGAGGCGTCCGTGGTCTCCAGCTCCTCCGGGGAGCCCGCCGCGCGGGTCACGCCGCGGCCCGGTCGTGGACGACCTGGGCGGCCCAGCGGAGCATCGAGGCGCGCTCGCCGAACCCGTCGAGCTCCGCCACGCCGTGCGCGATCAGGTCGCGGACCCGCTTGCGCGCCTTCTCCACTCCCATCACCCGGGGGTAGGTCCATTTCCCGGCGGCCCGGTCCTGGCCGACCTCCTTGCCGAACTTCTCGAACGTCGACGTCTCGTCGAGAATGTCGTCGACGATCTGATAGGCGAGTCCGAGGTTCCTCGCATAGGTGACGAGATGGGCGATGTCCTGCTGCGAAGCCCCGCCGAGTATGGCCCCGGTGACCACCGAGGCCTCGATGAGCGCCCCGGTCTTCTTGATGTGCATCTCCTCCACGGTCCACGCGTCGACCTGCTCGCGTCCCTGGGAGTGGAGGTCGATCGCCTGGCCGCCGGAGAGACCGGACGGGCCGACCACCTCGATCAGTTTGGCCATGACGCCCAAGATCTTCTCCGGGGGCAAAGCCCCGGCGTTCTGGAGGATGAACTCCAGTGCGTAGGCGAGCAGTGCGTCACCTGCCAGCAGAGCCATGCCTTCGCCGAATACCCGGTGATTGGAAGGGCTGCCCCGGCGGAAATCGTCATTGTCCATGGACGGCAGGTCGTCATGGATGAGGGAGGCGGTGTGCAGCATTTCCAGGGCGCAGGCGGTGGGGAGGGCGATCGAGACATCGGTGTCGAATATCTCGAACGTCAGCAGACACAGAGTCGGCCGTATGCGCTTTCCGTCGGCCAGTAACGAATAGGCCATCGCCTCGCGCAACCGGGGCGGTTCCACCGAATCCACGGAGGAGCGCAGCCTGTCGTTCACCTGGCGGCGGAAATTTTCCATAGGAACCGGAAGATCGGCTTCTATTTCGGCGTTGTCGACGGTGAAGGACACGAGCGTTCATTCCCCCCATGGATTCGCTGAACGAGTCATCGATGGACCGGGTGGCGCTGATGGCGGTGGTTCACGGCGCGGTGCCGAAGGGTGGCCGCGGCTTTCCCGGGAGCCGGCCCTCAGAGCGGTCGGCGGACCGGTATTCAGAGCACCCGCGCCCGGGTGCCGGTGTCCTCTCCCGCGGCGGGCGGCGGGGTCCCGGCCACGCTCGTCCGCTTCAGCCAGCGGTCCGTACCGTCGAACCGGGGACTGAAGGCGCGCCGACCGTGCACGGCGCGGTAGTTGTCCACGATCAGTACGTCGCCCTCGCCGACCACCACGTCCCGCTGGACGCGGCTCAGCTCGCCGACGACCGCGGACAGGGCCTCGGCGGCCTCGTCGTCGCCGGGCAGTGAGGTCGTGTAGGGCGCGTCGATCCGCAGGCAGGGAGCCTCGGGATCGCCGAAGAGGAGGGCGGCCGGCTCCGGGTTCTCGTTCATCGCGCGGGCCCGCCGCAGCGCCTCGTCCTCGGGGTCGAGCTCGGCCAGTTGACGCAGATGTTCCAGGTCCGGGCGGATCAGGAAGCGCCGCTGGTGAAGCACGGACCGGTGGTGCGCGGAGAGCCGTACGTCGTGCACGCTGCCGATGGTGGTGGGCACCCGGTCGTCGTTCCTGATGCCGAGGAGACCCAGATAGCGGCACCGGTCCTGGTGGAAGCCGTCCTCGGTGTGCCACTCCAGGGCGACCGAGCCATGGCCGCTCTGCTCCTCGCGGTCGCTCTCGACGGGGATCAGGTTCTGCACCATCCGGCCCCGCTGGATGGTCGGCCAGGCGAAGACCTCACCCAGGTAGGCGGCGAGGAGCGCCAGTTGGGCCTCCTCCAGATCCTGGCGGCGGTCGTCGAGGGCTTCCTGCCAGGTGAGCGGGGTGGGTCCGCACCGCTCGGGTTCGACACGCGCCCCCGAGATGCGCAGTGCGCTCAGCGAGGGGGATTCCCGCAATTCGTCCAGGGCCGCGCGGAGCGATCCCGGTATGCGGTGGAGGTGGTCGTCCAATCCCTTGTAGAAGGTGGGATCGGCGGGTGAGCCTTGGCTGTTCAGTGCTGTCCGGGCTGCCGCGCGTAATGCCTCGGACTCTTCATCCGTGAGTAAGTGCCCTAAAACGGTATCCATTATGTAAACCCCCGTGGTCCGGACGGCAACCATATCGGTGAGAAACCCGTACGGATGATGCCTGGTGACGAATCGGTGGCGAACCTGTACGTCAGATCTTGCGGGTGAGTCCGGTAAGTCTTCTGTAACTCTGGGCGGCGCGGATCATTATGATACACCATGTTCGTCATCTGTTCAGGTTGTCGCAACCTGAACTCCCGATTCCGTTAAGGCGGTTGTGTGTCCGCCGTGTGACCGCGGATCGGGTGCGCTGTGCGGGATTCCGCTCTAGGAGACGGGAATGAACAGCATGAGAACCCTGAGGCTGACCGCGTCCCGACGCGCCAGGCAGCTCCTGACCTCGGTCGTCACGCAGGTGACCCCGGCGATACGGCGCGCCACCGAGATCGCAGTCGGGGAGGGTATCCACGGCCCGGTGCTCGGGGCATCCCTGAAAGGGCAACTTCGCGCCACACCATCGCGCCTGACAGCGCGATACCTGGCATTCGCCATGAAACGAGGCCGACTCGGAGCGCTCGCCCCAGAGCCGGTCGGAGGGAATCTATTCGGACATCTCATCGTGTTCCGAGACGCCTGCATCGAAAGGACGTTAGCGCGTATTTGCGCCAACATTCCCGATGGGGCGCGAGCCCAGCAGGACATCGCTGACCTCGCCGAAACGGAATTCCAGGTCCGCCGGGGCGGGGCCGAATCCGGACAGCTGCGCCGGCTGATGGAACTGGCCCCCAGCGAGCTGCGCGTCGTCCGTGACGTCGGCCGGGTGTGGGACCGCCCCGGCGACGCGGAGCTCCGCGAGGCGCTCCGGCCGGCCGAGACCCTCGCCTACGTCGCCTGGGACCTGACGCAGTACGCCAACGGCACCGGCACGGTCGGACGCACCAACATCTACGCCGCCTTCGTCGACACCTACGGGGACACGGCGGCGGAGCGGCTGCGCGAGGAAGTGGCCGATTTCCGACGGCAGTTCGAGAAGCGGCTGCAAGCGCTCGACGTCGCCGAACGCGACCGGCTGTCAGGCGCGGTCACGCTCCACTGCGCTCCCGCCTGGGGGGACTATCCGGACCCCGCGGCCGAACGGCACGAGGAGGAGACCACGGCGGAGGGGGTGTCGAGCGCGGTCGTCCTGTTCGGCATGCTGTGCGTGGTCGGCTGGCTGGTCGCCTACGCGGCGATCATCTACCGGGGCTTCGCCGACCAGACCTACGGTGTGCCCCTCGCCGCCCTCTTCGCCAACCTCACCTGGGAGTTCGCCTACGGCTTCCTCCTGGACCCGCTGGGCGACTACTTCCACACGGCCAGTATCTTCGGGTTCCTGGTCGACGCTGTGATCGCCTGGCAGGTGTGGAAGTACGGGGCGGCACAGTTCCCCGACAGCTCCCTGGGCCGGTACTTCCGCCCCGTCTTCGGACTCTGCGTGGCCGCCGCCCTGTCGGTCAACTACCACGCGTTCATCGACCTGGCGGACCCCGACGGGGAGTACACCGGGTTCGGGATCAACCTCATGATGTCGATCCTGTACATCAAGATGCTGGAGGACCGCGGGTCGCCCGCGGGGCAGTCCATGTACATCGCGGTCGGCAAGTGGCTCGGCACCCTGTGCGCCTGGATCGCCACGGCGCTCACCGTCACCACCACCCCGCAGCGGACCTGGCCGACGAGCTGGTCCGACTTCACACGCCAGGCGCTGGGCAACCGTTCCTACCCGCTCACCCCGCTGATCAACGTCATGTACGGGTGGACGTTCCTGCTCGACGCCGCCTACTGCGTCCTGCTCCACCGCCGTATCCGGGCCGCGGGCATGTCGCCCTGGCAGAGGTTCTGAGGTCTCCGCTCCGTCACGGACGCCGTCCGCCGGACGGCAGGAAGGGAATGGACATGAGCGCCAACCGCCAACAGGTCGTCGACTACTTCGAGGGAACCCGCTGGGACTACCGCCATCTGTGGCGCAGCGAGAAGGCCGGAGCCCTCCACTTCGGCTTCTACGACCGCCGGATCCGGAACCACGTCACGGCGCTGCGCCGGATGACCGGCTATCTGGCGTCCGTCGTCGGGATCACTCCCGAGGACCGGATCATGGACGCCGGATGCGGGATCGGGGGCTGCGCGATCCGCATCGCCGACCACTTCGGCTGCCGTGCCACCGGCGTCAACATCACACCGTTCCAGGTCGCCGCCGCCCGGGAGGCCGCCCACCGGGCGGGCGTCGACGGCCTCGTGGAGTTCGTCGAGGCCGACTTCACCGACACCGGCCTCCCCGACGCGTCGCACACCGTCGTCTGGGCGCTGGAGAGCGTCGTCCACGTCGACGACAAGGAGGCCTTCGTCCGTGAGGCGCACCGGGTGCTGGCTCCCGGCGGACGGCTGATGATCGCCGAGTACCTCGTCCGCGAGGACCCGGCACCCACCCCGGCGCAGGAGGAGGAGCTGGCGACCTGGTGCCGGGGGTGGGCGATGCCCGGACTGCTCACCGCCGGCGAGTACGAGCGGCTGCTGCACAAGCAGGGCTTCGAGGACGTACGGATCGTGGACATCTCCCCCTACGTCGCCCCCTCCCTGCACCGGCTGCGGTGGCTGGTCCGGCTGCTGGGTCCCACCGCGCCCGCCTTCCGGCGGCTCGGGGTGCTGGCCCCGGTGCCCGCCGACAACCTGATCGCGTCCGCCGCGCAGATCCGGATGTTCGACGCCGGAGCCTGGCGCTACCAGGTGGTCACGGCCAGGAAGCCCGCGGAGCCGGCGGCCGGCACCCCCGGCGACGCGGTCCCGCCCGGTCACACCCCCGCCGAGCCCACGAGGTGACCGGCGCCGGAGTCCGGACCGCCCCCCGGCTCCTCGTCGGATCGGCGCTCTCGGCGGCGGCGCTCACCGTGCTGGCCGTGCTGGTGGCCGCCGGGAGCGATGCCGTCGGCGCGTTCGACGCCGGAGCCCGGGAGCTCGCCGCCCGGGCGTTCGGCCCGTCCGCCGGCCCCTGGCCCGGGGCCGGCGGACGGGCCGACCTGGCCGGCTCCACCCTGCTGGCCGTGCTCGTGGTGGCGGCCCTCGGGGTGCTGCTGGTCCGCCGCCGGTTCGGCGCCGCCCTGTGGCTGCTCGGCGGCCTGACCGCGCAGTTCGTCGCGGAGACGGTGCTCGGACCCCTGGTGGGGCGGGCGTCGCCGGTACCGGCCGACGGCACACCGCCCGACGCCGGGTTCAGCTTCCCGTCCGGCCACGCGGCCTCCGCGACCCTGGCCGTCGTGGTGCTGGTGGCGGTGGCCAGGGCGCGTACCGGCACACCGCTGTGGTGGACGTGCCTGGGCGTGGGGGCGCTCCTCGTCCTGGCCGTCGGCGTCACCCGGGTCATCGCCGACGCCCATCACCCCGCCGACGTCGTGGGCGGCTGGCTGCTGGGACTCACGGTCGGTCTCGCCGTCGCCCCGCGCCCAGGCACCTCCGAGGCCCGTGGGAAGTCCGGGGCCGGTGGAAAGTCCGGAGCCCGTGGAAAGGAAGCGTGATGAACAGTCCGGCCGTCCTGGCCGCCACCCCTCTGGGGAAGGCCGCAGCCATCGTGCGGGACTACGTCCTGCGGATGTACTACGTGGTGGACGAGGTGCCGCGCCTGGATCGCCTGCGGCTGACACCCCTGCTGCTGGGCGTCGAGTACCTCGTCTACCGCGTCGACTCCCTGGCCGAACGGAACGCGACGGTGGATCTCGATGCCGTACGCAACGACGACTACGAGGCGTTCCACACCTACAAGAAGGCCTTCGAGAAGGTGCTGCGGGCGTTGGGCGCGTGGAACGGGGACGTGGCCTTCCTGGTCGACGAGGCGGAACGGTTCGTCCGGCTGGAGAACGGCGCCACCTCGCGCGGGACCGTCACCCGGGGCGACGTCCTCGCCATGGTCGAACTGCGGCCCACCGACGTACGTCTGCTGCGCGCGATGGCCTTCGCCCTGCGGGGGCGTCCGATGGAGCCCGCGACCCGGGACCTGCTCTGGCCGGTGGAAGTGCTCGCGGACCTGGCGAACGACCTGCGGCACTACGAACAGGACGTCGCTGCGGGCACCTTGAACGTGTACGCCGCCTTCGTGGAGCTCTACGGTGACGCGGCCGCCACGGAGCTCCGGCGCGAGGCGGACCGGTACGAGTCGATGTTCCTGGAGCGCCTGTCCGCGCTGCCGCCCGAGCGGCGGGCGCGTATCGCGGAGGTCTGCCGGCCCCGCTACGCGGCGGCGCTGGAGCCGTACCCCCGGGTGGTCACCGCCCGCCCGGTCCCCGCGCCGCCCGCCCGGCCCCCGGGCACGTACCTGCGGAAGGGCGTCGTCGCCTGCGCGGCCCTGACCGCCGGGGTGCTCGCCGCGGCGGCGCACCGGCGCGGGCGGCCCCGGTCCTCGCCGCTGCCCATCCGTTCACCCCTGCACCTGTTACCCCTGCACCCGAAGAGAGGACGTGCGTCATGAGCGGCGCGACGAGCCGGACCCCGATCATGTTCAACCCGCTGTCCGAGGGATTCATGGAGGACCCGCACCCTCACTACGCGGAGGTGCGCCGGCACGCCCCGGTGCACGAACACCCGGGCGGCTTCTGGATGGTCTCCCGGTACGAGGACGTGGAGACGCTGCTGCGCGGGGAGCACTCCGTCGACAAGCGCAGCGCGCGCGGCGCCACCGATTCCGGCCGCCCGCCGCGCCTCAAGGGGCTCGCACTGATCGACCAGGACCCCCCGCACCACACGCGCCTGCGCAGACTCGTCTCCCAGGCCTTCACCCCCAGGGCGATGAGCGGGATCGAGCCGGTGGTGCGGGCCTTGGTCGACGAGGCGTTGGAGGAGCTGGGCCGCGCCGGGGGCGGGGACCTGGTCGAAGCCCTTGCCTTTCCGCTGCCGTTCGCCGTGATCACCCGGATCCTCGGGATGCCGGAGGTCGACACGGTGCGCCTGCGCGAGCTGACCAGCCTGCTCATACGGCTGGGGGAACCCGGCGCCGGCTCCGGGGCGAAAGACGGCATCGAAGCCGCCGACGCCGAGATGGCGGAGCTCGTCTCCGACGCGATCTCCCGCAAGCGCCGGGCCCGCGGGGACGACCTCCTCACCGCCCTCATCGACGCCGAGGACGACGGCGACCGGCTCACCCACGACGAACTCGTCGCCCAGGTAGCCATGGTCTACGTCGCCGGTTACGAGACGACCGTCAACCTGATCTCCGGGGGGATCCTGGCGCTGCTGCGCCACCCCGAGCAGCTGGACCTCCTGCGCACCACACCCGGACTGGAGCGGAACGCGATCGAGGAGCTGCTCCGCTACGAACCCCCGGTCCACCTCGCCCGGCGGATCACCCTGCACCCCCTGCTGATGGCGGAGCTCGCCATCCCGGCCGGTTCGGTCGTCCTCGCGAGCCTGGCGGGTGCCAACCGCGACGAGGAGTTCTGGGGCCCGGACGCCGGCCGGCTGCGGCTGGACCGCGAGAACGCGCGCCGCCACGTCTCCTTCGGCGGCGGCGCCCACTACTGCATCGGCGGAGGGCTCGCCCGGATCCAGGGGCGGATCGCCATCGGGGAACTGGTCCGCCGCTTTCCGGACCTGGAGCAGGCGGGCGAGGTCCGCTGGAACGGCCTGCTGAGCCTGCGGGGCCCGGCCCGCCTGCCGGTCCGTATCTGACCGGGGGCCGCCCGGCCGCCCGCTGCATATGGACATGCAGGAGCCTTCCTGGCTGAATGGATCTGTCGGCGCCGACCGTGGCGCGACGCCGATCGTGGCGCGAGGGATCCGGCGAGGATCAGCAAGGGGACAGCATGAGTGGGAGCAGCCCCGCCGCGCGGTTGCAGCAGCTCTTCGAGGGGCACCGGCTCACGCCCACCCAGCGGCGCATCGCGCACTGCATGGTCCGCCGGGCAGCCGACGCGCCGTTCCTCTCCAGCGTCGAGCTGGCCGAGCTCGCCGGGGTCAGCCAGCCCTCCGTCACCCGGTTCGCCGTCGCCCTCGGCTTCGACGGCTACCCGGCGCTCCGCCGCCACCTCCGCGAGGTCGCGCCCGCCGACGCGGAGCAGGAGGAGGCGGGGGAGACGTACAACGAGTACCAGCAGGCCGTCCGCGCCGAGATCGAGAACCTCCAGCACCTCTCGGACCTCCTCGCCGACCCCGGCCCCGTGGAGCGGGCGGGCCGGCTGCTGGCCGGGTCCCGGCCGCTGCCCGTGCTGGGGCTGCGCGCGGCCTCCTCGCAGGCGCGCGGCTTCGGCTACTTCGCCGCCAAGGTGCACCCCGACGTCCGCGTCCTCGACGAGGGCGGCTCCATGCTCCTGGACCGGATCGACGCCGCCCGCCGGGCCGGCGCCACCGCCCTGATGTGCTTCGCGCTGCCGCGCCACCCCAGGGAGTCCGTGGAGGCGCTGGCGTACGCCGGGGAGCAGGGGCTCACCGTCGTGACGGTCGCGGACTCCGCCTTCGCGCCGGTCGCTAAGCACAGCGATCTGCTCCTCCCGGCGGCCATCGGCTCCGGGCTCTCCTTCGACACCGTCTGCGCCCCGATGCTGCTGGGGCGGGTGCTGCTGGAGGCGATGTGCGACGAACTGCCCGACGCCCAGGCGCGGCTGGAGGAGTTCGACGTACGGGCGGCTGCCCGGGGCCTGTTCGTGGAGTGAGGCCTCCTGAGCGGCTCGATTTCGCGCATTCTCACGCACCCCTCATCTGCGGCCGCTAATCTCCGCGCGCAGAACGACCGGAACGACCGGCACAGGAACCGGCGGGCGTGGAGCGAGAGGGGTACGGACGTGGGGCGCGGAGGACAGTCGCTGGCGAGAGTGGCCGTGATCGTACGGGCCGGGGCCGCCCCGCTGTCGTGGGCCGGGCTGGTGGCCGCCGCCGCGGGAGCGTTCGTACCGGGGCTGACCGGGCGCCGGATCGGGCTGCTGACGGGGGCGGCGCTCTTCATCGTGACCGCGGCCGTCGTGCTCCTGGCACGCGGAGGGCGGTACGCGGAGCTGGCGCGGGGCGCCTCCCGGGCGGGGCGCGGCGACTTCCTCCAGGACCGGGCCGTGACCGTACGGGCCTGGCGGCGCGGGCACCGGTGGTGGCTGCTGGGCGCGTTCGTGGCGGCGGTGGCGTCCTCGTTCGCGCTGCCGGGCGCCGGCGGTCTGGTCCTCGCGGGCGCGGGGGCCGGTCTCTGGGCCAAGGCGGTGCGGATCGGGCAGCGGGAGCGCCGGGACGACGTCCTGTACTGGGTGCGCACCGACTGGGCCGGGCGCGGCAGCCCGGTCGCGAAGGGGGTGCAGGGGCACCGCACGACGGGGCCGACGGCGGGGGACGCCGCGCCGGGCGGGGCGCGGCGTCGCCGCCGGTAAAGGTCGGACCTCAGCGGCGTCACCGCCGGTGAGGTCGGACCTTTGCGGCGTCGCCGCCGGTAAGGTCGGACCTTTGCGCGTCGAGACCGCTCCGCAAGAGGTCCGACCTTTCAGGCCTCAGACCTCCAGCTCGGCCTCGATCCTCTTCAGCTGGTGACGGGCCATCGCCAGGTTCGCGCGGCTCGCGTCCAGCACCAGGTAGAGGAAGAGGCCGTTGCTGCCCCGGGTCTTGAGCAGCCGGATCAGGTGGTACTGGGTACCCAGGGTGATGAGGATGTCCTCGATCTCCTCCTTGATGCCCAGGTGCTCCATGGTGCGGAGCTTGGCGCGGATCACGTCGGTGTTGCCCGCGGCCGCGACCTCCAGGTTGAAGTCCTTGCCGCCGCCGAGCGTGCCCAGGGCCATCCCGCTCGTGTAGTCGACGAGGGCGACACCCGTGGTGCCCTCGATCGAGCTCATCGCTTCCTTCAGTGACGCTTCGGTGTTCGCCATGGAGGCTCGTTTCCTTTCCGTGGCCGGTCGCGCTGACCGGGTCCGTTTTCGCGTGAGTGGCATGGGTGTGGTGTGTGGTGGGTGGTTGTGGTGCGCGTGGGGGAGGGGCGGTTACGTCGGGCGCTGCGGGAGCGTGCGGTTGGGGGCGCCGCGCGACGGTGCGGTGCGCGGCATGGGGGGCGTGCGCTCGGCGCGTTCCAGGGCGGTGTCGACGAGTTCGCCGATCCGGGCGCCTGCCCGGCGGCCCTCCAGATGGAGCCGGCCGACGTTGATGCGGTCCTCGGCCAGCAGGGTCAGGACGGCGGAGGAGCCGGCGGCGTAGGTGGCGATGTAGCCGCTCTCGCCGCGGACCAGGAGCTCCCGGAAGCCGCCGCGGCCGGTGGCCTCCGTCATCCGGATCGAGACGCCGAGCGCGGCGGCGGTGAGGGCGGCGACGCCCTCGGCCTCGATGCCCGGGGTGTCGTGGGCCAGGACCAGTCCGTCGGTGGAGGCGGCCAGCGCCCCGGCGAGGAGGGGAACCCTGGCCCGTAACCGCTGGAGCTCGTCGAGGACACCGCGCGTCTCGGCCTCGGGAACCATCAGCTGTCTCCTCCCGGCACGCTGTCTGAGCGCGCGTATCACAGGGCCTCCAATGCGTCTCGGAGCCGGCGCAGCAGGGCGATATCGGGGTCGGCCGTCACCTCGGGGAGCGTGATCCGGCCGTGTGCCGAGGCGGTGGCGGGCAGGGGCTGCGCGCGGACCGCCTCCACCTGGCCGGCCGCGGCGAGCCGCCGCAGGTCGACCAGGATGTGGAACGCCGAACGGCCCAGTGCCAGGGCGATGTCCGACGCCGTACGCACCCCGTCGGCCAGCTCCAGGACGGCGCGCTGGCGGGCGGGTACGGGGCTGTCGCCCGGGTGTGCCGCCGCCCGGACGACCGGGGCGCTGTCGCAGGCGGCGTCGGGCCAGATCCGGTCCAGCAGCTCCCGTCTGCGCAGCGTCTCGCGCTGGACGGCGGCCACCGGGACCGGCCGCACCGGCCCGATCCAGTGGGACACCCCGTAACGGAAGCGGGCGGGTGTCCCGGTCGGGGCGAGGGCGAAGAACGCGGCGTCGTACAACGCGCCCAGGTGGCACAACTCCAGGGCGCCGCCCGGCACATGGCCGCTGTCCACGAGATAGCGGCCGACCCGCTGTCCGGCCCCGGCCTGCGCCACCGCGTCCCACCAGCCCTCGTGCCGCAGTGTGCCGCCGGTGGTGAGGAGGACGTCGATGCCGGGGGTGGCGGGGCTCTCGGCGTGCACCACCTGGCCGTCGGCGAGGTAGAGCGTGCCCCGGTCGCGCATCAGGGCGCCGGTGGCGCGTTCGGCGGCGAGGCGCTGGAGCATCGGGGAGAGGACCGGGAGCCGGTCCGTCTCCGGGGCGCCGGGGTCGGCGGCTATCGCGCTCATGCCAACACCAGCCGCTCGGCCAGCTCACCCAGGCGTAACCGGGCCATCGCGAGGTTGCCCTCGGAGCGGCTCAGCCAGAGGTGGAGGAAGACGCTGCTGTCGAAAGCCGTCTCGACGAAGCGGAGCATGTGGTAACCGTCTTGTGTGGTGACGATGACGTCCTCGACGGAGGTGCTCGGCGCTTCCCCGGAGCGTTCGCTTCCGCCCCCTGCGGTCAGGTGGGCGAAGGCGGGCTGTTCGGCGGTCATCCGGGCGACCTCGGCGGTCTCGGCCGCCGTCGCCTCGTGGTCGCCGTTGGGGGACTCGCCGATGGTGCCGAGCGCGAGGCCGCTCGTCCAGTCGACCACCGAGGCGCCCCGGGCGCCGGGCAGCCTCATGACTTCGAGCAGGCACTCGTCGATTCCGGGCACGCGGATTCCCCTCCCGACGCGGCGTACGGCTGTGACCCTGAGGCTACGCAACGTACTCACGGCAGGTGGAGGTTCTGGCATTTTCCTTTGGTACATGCGCCCCAGGGTGTAAAGGAGCGGCTGAAATGTGGTGGCCGGGAACTGGGGTGGCGTTCCGTCAGCCCGCCGCCCGGTCGGACTTCTCGCGGGCCGCCATCACCGCCTTGTTCACCGCCCACAGTCCGATCCCGATCAGCAGCAGGATCCCGGCCCGTACGTAGACGTCGGCGCCCCGGTCGGCGAGCGGGCTCGCCAGGACCAGCGAGGTGATCGCGCCGAGGACCGGCAGGGCGGTCGGCGTACGGAAGTGGCGGTGGTCCACCCGGTCCTTGCGCAGCACCAGTACGGCGATGTTGACCACGCCGAAGACGCACAGCAGCAGGAACGAGGTGGTGTCGCCGAGTCCCTCGATCTCGCCGGTGGAGACCAGGCCGATCGCCAGGAGGGAGACGAAGACGATGCCGACCCAGGGGGTGCGCCGGCCCGCCAGCACCTTGCCCATCGTGGGCGGGAGGATGCGTTCGTTGGCCATGCCGTAGCAGAGCCGCGAGGCCATCATCAGGTTGATCAGCGCCGAGTTGGTGACCGCGAACAGGGCGATCAGCGCGAAGAGTTTCGGCGGAAAATCGACGCCGCCCGCCTTCACCACTTCCAGCAGCGGGCCGCTGGACTCGGACAGGGTGCGGGAGTCGACCAGGAGCGAGGAGACCAGCGCGACCAGGATGTAGATCGTGCCGGTGACGGCCACGCCGATGAAGATGGCGCGCGGGAAGTTGCGGGCGGGGTCCTTGGTCTCCTCGGCCATGTTGACCGAGTCCTCGAAGCCCACGAAGGCGAAGAACCCGAGCGCGGTGGCGCCGAGCACCCCGGTGAGCAGGGCGTATCCGGTCCCGCCGGTCTCGATCTGGGTCAGCCGGGAGGGCTCCCCGTCGCCGCTGAACACCGCGTACGCGCCGATCGCCAGGATCACCGCGAGCCCGCTGACCTCCACCAGGGTCAGCACGACGTTCGCCTTCACCGACTCGGAGACCCCGCGCAGGTTGATCGCGGCCAGCGCGAGGATGAAGAGGATCGCGATGAGGGTCGGCGGTACGGCGTCGGTGAACTCCCCCAGGTAGTCGCCGCTGAACGCCCGGGCCGCCGCGCTCGCCGAGGAGAGCCCGGAGCACATGACCATGAAGGCGACGATGAACGTCAGGAACGGGATCTTGAACGCCTTCTGGGTGTAGAGCGCGGCCCCGGCCGCCTTCGGGTACTTGCCGACGAGCTCCACGTACGAGGCCGCCGTCAGCAGCGCCACGACGAACCCGATCGCGAACGGCAGCCAGAGCGCCCCGCCCACCTTGCCCGCCACGTCGCCGGTGGTGGCGTAGATACCGGTGCCGAGGATGTCCCCGATGACGAAGAGGATCAGCAGCTTGGGGCCGAGCGCCCGCTTGAGCGGCGGCGACGCCTCGGGGGCTGCGGGTGCGGGTGTGCCGGGCGTGTCTGGTGTGCCGGGCGTGCTCATCGGTGCCTCCGGTGCCTCCGGTGCCCTCGGGTCGGGGATGGAACACCTCTTCCCGGACGCGACGCGAACCGCACCTGTTGACTAAGACTATTCAGCGCCTCAGGATGTGAATGGATATTCACCGTCCCGAGGAGGCACCGCCATGTCAGGACCCCGCCCCGTACGAGCGCCGCGCGGCAGCGCCCTCAGCACCCTGGGATGGCAGCAGGAAGCCGCCCTGCGCATGCTCCAGAACAACCTGGACCCCGAGGTCGCCGAGCACCCCGACAAGCTCGTCGTCTACGGCGGCACGGGCAAGGCGGCCCGCGACTGGCGCTCGTTCGACGCGATGGTCCGCACCCTCCAGACGCTCAAGCAGGACGAGACGATGCTCGTCCAGTCGGGGCGGCCGGTCGGTGTCATGCAGACCCATGAGTGGGCGCCGCGTGTCCTGATCGCCAACTCCAACCTGGTCGGCGACTGGGCCAACTGGGAGGAGTTCCGCCGCCTGGAGGCGCTCGGCCTCACCATGTACGGCCAGATGACCGCCGGGTCCTGGATCTACATCGGCACCCAGGGCATCCTCCAGGGCACCTACGAGACCTTCGCCGCCGTCGCCGCGAAGAAGTTCGGCGGAACCCTGGCCGGGACGCTCACCCTGACGGCCGGGCTCGGCGGCATGGGCGGCGCCCAGCCGCTCGCGGTCACCATGAACGACGGCGTCGCGATCTGTATCGACGTCGACCCGCGCGCCATCGACCGCCGCATCGAGCACCGCTACCTCGACGTCAAGGCCGACAACCTGGAGCACGCCCTCCAGCTCGCCGTCGAAGCCCGCGACCAGCGGAAGCCTCTCTCCATCGGCCTCCTCGGCAACGCGGCGGAGCTGCTGCCCCGGATGCTCGCCGAAGGCGCGCCCATCGACATCGTCACCGACCAGACCAGCGCCCACGACCCGCTGGCCTACCTCCCGATCGGCGTCGACTTCGACGACATGGCCACCCTCGCCGCCGAGAAGCCCGCCGACTTCACCCAGCGCGCCCGGGAGTCGATGGCCCGCCACGTCGAGGCCATGGTCGGCTTCATGGACGCCGGGGCCGAGGTCTTCGACTACGGCAACTCCATCCGCGGCGAGGCCCGGCTCGCCGGGTACGACCGGGCCTTCGACTTCCCCGGCTTCGTCCCCGCCTACATCCGCCCCCTCTTCTGCGAGGGCAAGGGCCCCTTCCGCTGGGCCGCCCTGTCCGGCGAGGCCTCCGACATCCACAAGACCGACCGGGCGATGCTGGAGCTCTTCCCGGAGAACGAGTCCCTGCACCGCTGGATCAAGATGGCCGGCGAGCGCGTCCACTTCCAGGGCCTGCCCGCCCGCATCTGCTGGCTCGGCTACGGCGAGCGCGACAAGGCCGGCGAGCGCTTCAACGACATGGTCGCGAGCGGCGAACTGGCCGCCCCGCTGGCCATCGGCCGCGACCACCTCGACTGCGGCTCGGTCGCCTCCCCGTACCGCGAGACCGAGGCCATGCTCGACGGCTCCGACGCCATCGCCGACTGGCCGCTCCTCAACGCCATGGTCAACGTCGCCTCCGGCGCCTCCTGGGTCTCCCTCCACCACGGCGGCGGTGTCGGCATGGGCCGCTCCATCCACGCGGGCCAGGTCACCGTCGCCGACGGCACGAAGCTCGCGGGCGAGAAGATCCGCCGCGTCCTGACGAACGACCCCGGCATGGGCGTCATCCGTCACGTCGACGCGGGCTACGACATCGCCGAGTCGGTCGCCGAGGACAAGGGCGTACGCGTCCCGATGGCGGAGGGCAACTGATGCCCACGGGCGCATCCGCCACCTCTTCCGGCACTCAGCAGTGGCGTACAGGTGACTCCTTCCTCTCCATGTGGCGCGAGCTGGCCCCCGTCGGCCGCCACCCCGACAGCGGCGGCTACCGGCGGTACGCCTGGTCGGCGGCGGACCTCGACTGCCGGGCCTGGTTCCGTACGCAGGCCGAGGCGCGCGGCCTCACCTACGAGACGGACCGCAACGGCAACCAGTGGGCCTGGCTCGGCGACCCCCTGGCCGGCGACGCCGTCGTCACCGGCTCGCACCTGGACTCCGTACCGGACGGCGGCGCCTTCGACGGGCCGCTCGGTGTGGTCTCCTCCTTCGCCGCGCTCGACGAACTCCGCTCCCGTGGCGTGGCGTTCACCCGCCCCCTCGCCATCACCAACTTCGGTGACGAGGAGGGCGCCCGCTTCGGCCTCGCCTGCGTCGGGTCCCGGCTCGCCGCCGGGCAGCTCACCGTGGCCGACGCCCACCGCCTCCGGGACGCGGACGGGATCGCCCTGCCCGCCGCCATGGAGAGCGCCGGATACGACCCCGAGGCCATCGGCCCCGACCCCGAACGGCTCGCCCGGATCGGCGCGTTCGTCGAACTCCACGTCGAGCAGGGCCGCGCCCTCGACCTGACCGGCGACCCCGTGGGCATCGCCTCCGCCATCTGGCCGCACGGCCGCTGGCGGTTCGACTTCCGGGGCGAGGCCAACCACGCGGGCACCACCCGTCTGGCCGACCGCCGCGACCCGATGCTCACGTACGCCGAGACCGTGCTCGCCGCCCGTCGAGAGGCCGAACTCACCGGCGCCCTCGCCACCTTCGGCA
Source organism: Streptomyces cyaneofuscatus (assembly GCF_033109485.1). Lineage (NCBI taxonomy): Bacteria > Bacillati > Actinomycetota > Actinomycetes > Kitasatosporales > Streptomycetaceae > Streptomyces > Streptomyces cyaneofuscatus. Next base: position 5,070,616 of record NZ_CP137002.1, read on the forward strand.
AGATCGCGGTCGAGCCCAACGGCGTCAACGCCATCCCCTCCCTCGTCCGTGGCTGGCTCGACTCCCGCGCCGCCGACCAGGCCACCCTGGACGCCGTCGTCACCGGTATCGAGCGCGCCGCCCGCCAGCACGCCGAGCGGGGCGGGATCGACCTCGATGTCGTACGGGAGTCCTTCACGCCCGTCGTCGAGTTCGAGCACGCCCTGCGCGACGAACTCGCCAGGATCCTGGAGGGGACCGGCGACACGGGGCGCCCGGTCCCCGTCCTCGGCACCGGCGCGGGCCATGATGCGGGTATTTTGTCCGCTTCGGTCCCCACCGCCATGCTCTTCGTGCGGAACCCCACCGGCATCTCGCACTCTCCGGCCGAACACGCCGCCGAGGACGACTGCACGGCCGGGGTGCGGGCACTCGCCGACGTACTGGAAGGTCTCGCGTGCAGCTGACGACACGGACGGCCGGCGGGCCCGTCACCGCCACGTACTGGATGGACCACGCCTGGCTCGGCACCCATGTGGAGCCCGACGTCACCGTGGAGGTCGCCGACGGCCGCATCGCCGGGGTCAGGACCGGCGTGGAGACGCCCCCGCCCGGCGCCACCGTGCTGCGCGGCCTGACCCTCCCCGGCCTCGCCAACGCCCACTCGCACGCCTTCCACCGGGCCCTGCGCGCCACCGTCCAGGTGGGCTCCGGCACCTTCTGGACCTGGCGCGAGCTGATGTACCAGGTGGCCTCCCGGCTCACCCCGGACACCTACTTCGACCTGGCCCGCGCCACGTACGCGGAGATGGCGCTGGCCGGCATCACCTCCGTCGGCGAGTTCCACTATCTGCACCACGCGCCCGGCGGCACGCCCTACGCCAACCCCAACGCCATGGGCGAGGCGCTGATCGCGGCGGCGGCCGAGGCGGGCGTCCGGATCACCCTGCTGGACACCGCCTACCTCGCCGCCGGCTTCGGCGAGCAGCCCAACCGGCACCAGCTGCGCTTCTCCGACACCACCGCCGACGCCTGGGCCGAACGCGCCTCCCTCCTCAAGGGCGACGACCACACCCTGATCGGCGCGGCCATCCACTCCGTCCGCGCGGTCCCTGCCGGCCAGCTGGCCACCGTCGCGCAGTGGGCCGAGGAGCGGAACGCCCCCCTCCATGTCCACCTCTCCGAGCAGACGGCGGAGAACGACGCCTGCCTGGCCGCCCACGGCCGCACCCCCACCCGGCTCCTGGCCGACCACGGGGTCCTCGGCCCGCGCACCACCGGCATCCACAACACGCATCTGAGGGAGGAGGACATCGCGCTGCTCGGCTCCTCCACCACCGGCACCTGCATGTGCCCCACGACGGAGCGCGACCTCGCCGACGGCATCGGCCCCGCCGTGGCCCTCCAGAAGGCGGGCTCGCCGCTCTCGCTGGGCAGCGACAGCCACGCCGTCATCGACCTCTTCGAAGAGGCGCGGGCGATGGAGCTCAACGAGCGGCTGCGCACCCACATCCGGGGCCACTGGACGGCCGCAGCCCTGCTGCGGGCCGCCTCCGCCGACGGGCACGCCGCACTCGGCCGCCCCGACGCGGGCGTCCTGGAACCGGGCGCCCCCGCCGACCTGACGACGATCGCCCTGGACTCCGTCAGAACAGCGGGACCGGTGCCCCGACTGGCAGCGGAGACCGCCGTATTCGCCGCCTCCGCCGCTGATGTGCGGCACACGGTCGTGGCAGGGCGTCACATCGTCCGCGACGGCCGCCACGCGCTGATCGAGGACGTGCCAGGAGCGCTCGCGGCGGCCGTGGCAGCCCTGCACCACTGACCCCGGACCGGAACCCGGCCGAAACCCCGGAACGCAAGGAGAACACTCTCCAGATGACGACCACCGCCGTCACCCACATCGCCAGCCTGGTCACCAATGACCCCTCCCTCGGCAACGGGACCCCCCTGGGCCTGATCCAGGACGCGGCCGTCGTCATCGAGGGCGACCGCATCGTCTGGACCGGTGAATCAAGCAAAGCACCCGCCACTGACAACGTCCTCGACGCGGCCGGCCGGGCCATGATCCCCGGCTTCGTCGACTCCCACTCGCACCTGGTCTTCGCGGGCGACCGCACCCAGGAGTTCAACGCCCGGATGTCCGGGCAGCCCTACACCGCCGGCGGCATCCGCACCACGGTCGCCGCCACCCGCCAGGCCTCGGACGAGCAGCTCTCCGACAACGTCGCCCGCTACCTCGCCGAGGCCCTGCGCCAGGGCACCACCACCCTGGAGACCAAGTCCGGCTACGGCCTCACCGTCGAGGACGAGGCCCGCGCCCTGCGCGTCGCCTCCCGCCACACCGACGAGGTCACCTACCTCGGCGCCCACGTCGTCCCCCCGGACTACGCCGACGACCCGGCCGGCTACGTCGACCTGGTCACCGGCCCCATGCTGGAGGCCTGCGCCCCGCACGCCCGCTGGATCGACGTCTTCTGCGAGCGCGGCGCCTTCGACGGCGACCAGGCCCGCGCCATCCTCACGGCGGGCCGCGCCAAGGGGCTCGTCCCCCGTATCCACGCCAACCAGCTGACGTACGGCCCCGGCGTCCAGCTCGCCGTCGAGCTCGGCGCCGCCTCCGCCGACCACTGCACCCACCTCACCGACGCGGACGTGGACGCGCTGGGCCAGGGCGACACGGTCGCCACGCTGCTCCCCGGCGCCGAGTTCTCCACCCGCGCCACCTGGCCCGACGCCCGCCGCCTGCTGGACGCCGGGGCCACCGTCGCGCTCTCCACGGACTGCAACCCCGGCTCGTCGTTCACCTCGTCCATGCCGTTCTGCATCGCCCTGGCCGTACGCGACATGGGGATGACCCCCGACGAGGCCCTCTGGTCCGCCACCGCGGGCGGCGCAGCGGCCCTGCGCCGTACGGACATCGGCCGGATCACCCCGGGCGCCCGCGCCGACCTGGTCCTCCTGGACGCCCCGAGCCACGTCCACCTCGCCTACCGCCCGGGCGTCCCGCTGGTCAGCGCGGTGTGGCGGGGCGGGGAGCGGGTGGAGTAGCCACCGGGAGCCCGGCACGCGGAAGGGCCCGGCACGCGGAAGGGCCCGGCACGCGGAAGGGCCCGGCACGCGGAAGGGCCCGGCACGCGGAAGGGCCCGCCCCGTACGTACGTCACGCGACGACGTACCGGGGCGGGCCCTTCCGCAAGCCCTCGGGCGGCTATTCCTCCAGGGTCAGCCCCTTGCGGAGCTTGACCAGCGTGCGGGAGAGCAGCCGGGAGACGTGCATCTGCGAGATGCCGAGCTCCTCCCCGATCTCCGACTGCGTCATGTTGCTGACGAAGCGGAGCGAGAGGATCATCCGGTCCCGCGAGGGCAGCGCGGCGATCAGCGGCTTCAGGGACTCCACGTACTCGATGCCTTCGAGCCCGTGGTCCTCGTAGCCGAGGCGGTCCGCGAGGGCGCCCTCGCTGTCGTCCTCCTCGGGCTTGGCGTCCAGCGAGCTCGCGGTGTACGCGTTGCTCGCGGACATGCCCTCGACGACCTCGTCCGGCGTGATGCCGAGGCGCTCGGACAGCTCCGCCACGGTGGGCGCGCGGTCCAGCTGCTGGGAGAGCTCGTCCCCCGCCTTGGCCAGGTCGAGCCGGAGCTCCTGGAGCCGGCGCGGGACGCGCACGGACCAGCTGGTGTCGCGGAAGAACCGCTTGATCTCGCCGACGATGGTCGGCATCGCGAACGTCGGGAACTCGACACCGCGGCTCAGCTCGAACCGGTCGATCGCCTTGATCAGGCCGATGGTGCCGACCTGGACGATGTCCTCCATCGGCTCACTGCGCGAGCGGAACCGGGAGGCGGCGAACTTGACGAGCGCGAGGTTGAGCTCGACGAGGGTGTTGCGGACGTACGCGTACTCGTGCGTGCCCTCTTCGAGGGATTCGAGGCGCTCGAAGAGCGTCTTCGACAGGGCCCTGGCGTCCAGAGCCCCTACTTCGGCGTAGGGCGGGATCTCGGGAAGTCCTTCGAGCCCCGTGAAGCCCTCAAGCCCCTCGCCGGAAGATTCGGGGGTGGTGCTGGTGCGCGGGCCGGGGACGGCGCTCGCGGCGGGGGAGTCGGAATTGGTCGGTCCCTGAGGACATGCCGACGACGCGTGGGGGGTACGCGCTTCGTCGAGCCGGGGTGACATGGTTCTCCTCCATCGTTCTCGGCATATGGCTGCCGATGCCCATACGTGTTCCTGCGGTGAAGCGGCGCCTCCAAAGCCGGTCGTGTTTCAGGTGTCCCTCTACCCTTACCCGGTTCCTGCCAGCAGTTACAACCTCCAATTAGCCGCATATGTCCGGTTTGTTGAGGTCTCCGACTACCGCGTGGCGTACGAAACGCGTACTGTTTCAGGCACGTCGGCGGCAGCTCTGCATTCAGCCGCACCAGCAGTGACGCGCACAGTGACGGACGGCGAAGAGGTACATGGGCATGGACCGCGGGACGGTCGGCAGTGCGAACCGGGGTCGGCTTCAGGTCGAGGCCCGGACCGAGGGACACAGCGAGGTCGTGACTCCGGTGGGTGAGCTCGATCACCACACCGCCGATCTGCTGCGGGAACCCCTGGAGAGCGCGGTCGAGCAAGGGCGCTCACGCCTGGTGGTCGACTGCTCACGTCTCGACTTCTGCGACTCCACCGGGCTGAACGTGCTGCTCGGCGCCCGCCTCAAGGCGGAGGCGGTCGGAGGAGGGGTTCATCTGGCCGGAATGCAACCGGTCGTGGCGAGAGTCTTCGAGATCACCGGCGCCGAGGCGGTCTTCACCGTCCACGCCACGCTCGAAGACGCTCTCCGGACCTAGATCCGGTACGGTGCGCTCGCGCGTCGTCCCTGATGGTGGCCGTGTTACGCGATCGGCAGCCCGAAGGGGGTGTCGTAAGGGTGCGGCCGGGCAGGAGACCCCCGTCGGCATCCCGCAAAGATCCGGCGGACTCGGCAACTGATCATTTCTGTTCGATCGCGACATGGTGACATGGCGAATCGGTAATCGGTGAGGTGAAGCGCTGATGAGCACCACCCGGCAGCATCCGCCGGGCGACCTCGGCCGCGAGCCGGAAGGAGCGGGCGTAGCCTCGCCCGTTCCGGCCGAGCGGCAGTGGCGCACGCTCTCGCTCGGGCAGGCCAGCGGCATCGTTCCGATGGCCCGTGATTTCGCCCGGCAGGCCCTGCACGACTGGGGGTGGCTCCCGGCGTCCAGTGCGGACCGCCGGGCCGCGGCCGAGGACGTCCTGCTGGTCGTCTCCGAGCTCGTGACCAATGCCTGCCTGCACGCCGAGGGCCCCGAAGAGCTCCGGATCGGCTGTACGCCCAAGGCGCTGCGCGTCGAGGTCGTCGACCGGGGGGCCGGCCAGCCCGCCCCCCGTACGCCGCACCGCGCCGGCCGCCCCGGCGGACACGGCATGTTCATCGTGCAGCGCCTCTGCCTGGACTGGGGCGTGCAGCGTACGCCGGATGCACCGGGCAAGACCGTCTGGGCGGAGCTCGCCGCTCCCGCGTGACAGCCGCAGTCATCCGCACACCGAAGAGCGCGCCGATCCGGCGCGCTCTTTGTCTTCCCTCCATCAGGCCCCGGGCGTACCTTGAGCGCCCAATCTGATGTGTCGTCAGTAACCTGCGCCCGTACGGATCGTGGCGCGCGGCGACGTCCGGCATGAGGGGAACACGAGGTGTCGAACCAGAAGCGGACAGCTCTCGCGCTGACGGCCGCGCTCACGGTCGCGATGGCGGGCTCGGTGGTCCTGATGGCCGCGCCCGCCGCCCACGCCGAGGTCGTGGACGTCAACTACGAGTGTGAGACGCCCATCGGGCCCAAGGGGGCCGTCTCGCCCATAGACATCAAGAGCGTCAAGAGCGGCAGCGGCTACAAGCTCACCATGTCCTTCCAGAAGGGCGTCTCCTCCAGCCCGGTCGAACTGGGCAAGGGGGCGATGAACCCGAGCGCCGTGATCGAGGTGGGCGGTGCGGAGACGGGGGAGGTCCGGGTCTCGGGACCGGCGAACGCCGAGGCGATTCCGGCCAACACCCCTATCAAGATCAGCGACTTGTCGGGGACGTACACCCCGAAGAAGAGCGGCAAGGTCACCTTCACCGCCGGGGTGCTCACCATCAAGGCGCTCGGTACGACCACGACCTGTACGCCGAAGAACAGCCCGGGCCCCTCGCTGCAACTGGACGTCCAAGGCTCCGGAGGCTCCACGGGCGGCGGTTCGACGGGCGGCGGTTCGACGGGCGGCGGTTCGACGGGAGGCGGCTCGACCGGCACCGGAGGCAGTGGCTCCGGCGGCGGCGAACTGCCGAAGACCGGCCCGCTCGACTCGGCTGCCGCGCTCGGCACCCTCGGCGGGACCGTGCTGCTGACCGGGGCGGCCGGAGTGCTCTGGCTGACCCGGCGAGGACAGCGCCCCACGGGCTGAACGCCTCGACCGTCAGCGTGAGGAAACCGCCCATGCCGTACGTACGTGTGCTCGTCGCCCTGGTTCTGGTGCTGCTCGTCGCCCCTCCGGCGGCGGCCGACGAAGGTGCGGGCTGGACGGCCCGGCCCGCGGGGGCCGGGAGCGGCGGCCGGGACGCCCGGCCGTACGTCTACTTGGAGGGCGCCCCCGAGACGGTGCTCCAGGACCGGCTCTCGGTGACCAACCCGGCCCGCGCCCCGCTGACCGTACGGCTGCGGGGCGACGGCCGGGCCGGGCCGTGGCTCCGGTTCGCGGCGGACACGGTCACCGTGCCGGCCCGGACCCGCGCCGACGTGCCGTTCGCGCTGGCCCTGCCGGACAACGCGACGCCGGGCGACCTCGCGGGGGAGATCGTGGCGTCGGCGGACGGGGGCGAGGAGAGGCGCGTACCGGTACGGGTGCGGGTCGGCGGCCCCACCCTGGCGGCGCTCACCGTGGAGGACGTCGAGGTGTCGGGCCGGACCATCCGGTACGCCCTGGTCAACCGGGGCAACACACCCCTGCGGCCGCGGCTGGCCGTGCGCGCGGACGGGGTGTTCGGCACGCTGCTGGACCGCCCGGCCCGGCCGCTGGACGTGGAGCTGGCCCCCGGCCGCCGGGTGGAGCGCACCGAACCCTGGCCGGACGCCCCGGTGTTGGACTCCGTCACCGTACGGCTGAGGGTCGCCGCGGAGGGCGGGGCGCGGGACGAGGCGGCGGCCTCGGCGGCGTACGTCCCGGTGGCACCGGTCGCCGGGGGCGGGCTGCTGGTCCTCGGCGTGCTGGCGGTGCTCGGCACCGGGGCGTACCGGCGCCGCACCCGCAGAGGAGCGCGAGAGGCCGAGGCGGACGACGAACTGCAACCGGCCGAAGAAGCACGGCCCTTGGCGAAGGCGGGAGCGGAATCGTGAGGCAACACCCGGGCAGTGCAAGCCGCGTACCGGCAGCTCTCCTGCTCCTTCTGGCCGTTCTCCTGGCGCTCGCAGTTCCGACCGCGCAGGCGGCCGAAGACGACACCCCCTCCGTCACGCTCTCCAAGAAGGAGGCGGGCAAGGGCGGTGAGATCGCCGTCAAGGGCGGCGGCTGGCGCTCCGAGGCGTTGCTGATGCTCCTGATCTGCGGCCGGTCCACCCCGGAGCGGGGCGTGATCGGCGGCACCAACTCCTGCGCCAACGCCGACGGCCGGGCCGTCACCACCGACAAGAAGGGCGCCTTCAGCAAGAGGCTGCCGGTGGCCGAGCCGCCCGAGCCCTGCCCCTGCGTGGTGCACGTCGCCACGGTGACCGGCGAACAGGCCCTGGTCGACGCGGTGTTCACGGTGGCGGGCCACCCCACGGCCCCGCTGCCGCCCCCGGCCGACGAGGGAAGGCTCGCGGTGCTCGCCACCACCCGGCTGGAGGGCGAGAGTTCGCTGCTCACCTGGTTCGGCGCCCCGCCCGCCCGGCAGTTGGTCTTCACCGTCGGCAATCTGGGGTCCGCGCCCGTGGAGGACCCCGTCTTCGAGATCGGCACGGCGCACGGCGTCTACGCCCCGCAGTGGGAGGAACGCCAGTGGCGCGGCACGGTCGCGCCCGGCTCCAAGGCGAGGATCAAGCTGCCGGTCGAACTCTCCGCCGGCGCGCACGGCGACTACCAGGTCTCCCTGCGGTACGGGACGAAGGTGCTGGCCGAACAGCCGTGGGGGGTGAGCCGCCCGTGGGGCGTCACGCTCTTCTGGGTGCTGCTCTGCCTGGTCGTCCCGGCCGCCGTCTTCCGTATCGGCATGGCCGTCGTGGACAAGGTCCGCCCCCGCCCCGCCGGCCTGGTGGCCCGCCACGCGCACCGCACGCGTAGGCCCGCCGCCCAGGTGCCCCCCGCCCCGGCCGCGCTGCCGTGGTTCACCCAGGACTCCGCACCGCCCGACATCCGGCGTTCCGCACCGCCGGAGAACCGACCCCCACCCACGACGAAGGGACAAGCGTGGACACGCAACGGAGGATGAGCGCGGCCGGGATCGCGCTGATGCTCGGCGGCGCGGGCATCGTGCTGGCCGCGAGCCCGGCCCAGGCCGCCGAGGTCAGTTACGCGACGGAGTGCGTTCCGCCGCCGATCTCGGGACTGCCCCCGGTCCAGGGCACCACGAAGGTGCTGCTGACCGCCCCGGCCGAGGCGAAGGTCGGCGACGAGATCGAGGTCGTCTGGAAGACGGTCGACGCCGCGTCCAAGAACCCGGACGTGCTGGACCTGGGCAAGGACACGGTGAAGCCGACCGGCACCATCACGCTCGGCGGTGCGGCGAGCGGCGAGCTGAAGCTGGAGGGCCCCCGGCAGAACCCGCCCATCCCCAAGAACAGCCCCATGCTGCTGCCCGACATGAAGGCCAAGCTGAAGCTGGAGAAGGCCGGGGAGATCACGCTCACCCCGGGCGCGTACACGATCAACGTCTCGAAGCCGATCTCGACGGACACCAAGTGCGCGCCCAAGGAGACGGTTCAGCCGGGCGCCACGATCAAGGTGACGGAGGGGGGCTCCAGCACGGGCGGCACCACATCCGGAGGTACGGACTCCGGCGGTACGACGACGGGGGGCACGACCACCGGAGGCACCACGACCACCGGGGGCACCACGACCGGAGGCACGACCACCGGAGGCACCACCTCCGCAGGCGGCACGACCTCCGGCGGCAGCACCACCGGCGGCGGAACCACCGGAAGCCCCACCTCCGGAGGCAGCACCGGCGGCAGCGGAGGCGAGACCGACTTCCCCGGCAAGGAGGTCTCCGTCGCCTACGCCTGCAAGACCCCCATCGGAGACAAGAACGCCACCTCCCCGGTCCGGATCAGCGCCAAGAAGAACGGCGGCGCCTACGACCTCACCGTGAAGTTCAGCAAGTCCGTGATGGACAGCCCCATCGACATCCCGGCCGACCAGGTCAAGCCCTCCATGGAGGTCAAGCTCGGCGGTGCGGACAAGGGCACGGTCAAGGTCGAGGGCCCACTGAACAAGGAGGTCATCAAGACCGGCGCCCCGATCGAGATCCCGGACCTCACCGGCACGTACAAGCCCGGCGCGAGCGGCACGTCCACGCTCAGCCCGGGCGTCCTGACGGTGATGGCCGCCGGTACGACGACGACCTGCACCCCGCCCGCCGATGTGGCGGTCTCCCTGGAGCTGGACACCTCCGCCCAGCCGGGCGGCGCGTCCGGAGGCACGGGCTCCAGCGGCGGCGGCACGGCCGGCGCGGGCGGAGCGGCGGCGTCCGGCGGCACGGACTCGGGCGGCGGCCTGGCGGCCACCGGCGCCGAGGGCGACGGCGCCCTGCGCGCGCTCGGCCTGGTCGCGGGTACGGCGATCCTGCTGGGCGGCGCGGTCTTCACGTTCACCCCGTGGCGGCGGCTGCGCTCCCCGCGCTGACCCACCGCCCAGGCCAAGGCGAAGGGCCGTCGTACCGGAACACTCCGGTACGACGGCCCTCCGTCGCGTACAGCGTGGGCAGCTATGGGCAGCTACAGGCGGTACGACGTCAGCGGACGTCGCCCATGAGCTGCTTGACCTTCCCGCGGTACATGAAGATCGCGATACCGGCCACCACGGCGAGCGTCGCCTCCAGGGCCACCACCCCGGTGCCGTTGAGCCCCACACCGGCCAGCGAGAGCAGGCCCGTGGTGCAGTCACCGGCGGTGACGGCGAGGAACCAGACACCCATCATCTGGCTCGCGTACTTCGCCGGAGCCATCTTCGTCGTGACCGACAGGCCGACCGGCGAGAGCGTCAGCTCGGCGACGGTCTGGATGAAGTAGATCGCGACCAGCCACATCGCGGCGGCCTTGTGACCGTCACCCGCGATGGTCAGCGGCATCAGGAAGACGAAGAACGAGGCGCCGACCAGGACGAGGCCGGAGCTGAACTTCACGATCGTGCTCGGCTCCTTGCCGCGGCGGTTCAGCGCCAGCCAGAAGGCGGCGAAGACCGGTGCGAGGGCCATGATCAGGACCGGGTTGACCGACTGGTACCAGGAGACCGGGAAGTCCCAGCCGAAGACGCTGTTGTCGGCCGAGGACTCGGCGAAGATCGCCAGCGTCGAGCCGCCCTGGTCGTAGATCATCCAGAAGATGGCGGCGGCCACGAAGAACCAGATGTAGCCGGACATCTTCGACTGCTCGGCGGCGCTGAGCTCCTTGTCGCGCTTGATGCGGACCAGGACCATCACCGGGATGACGAGACCGGCGATGGTGATCGGGACGAGCAGCCAGTTCAGCGTGTAGACGCCGGTGACGACCGTACCGATGTAGAAGACGGCCGCGATGCCGAGCCAGATCATCGACTTGCGCAGGGTCGAGGCGCGCTCGTCCTTGGAGAGCGGCTTCGGGACGATGAGGCTCTTCTCGTCCAGGTGCTTGGTGCCGAGCAGGAACTGGAGCACACCGAGGCCCATGCCGAGCGCGGCGAGGGCGAAGCCGAGGTGCCAGTTGACGTTCTCGCCGACGGTGCCGATCACCAGGGGCGCCGCGAAGGCACCCATGTTGATGCCCATGTAGAAGATCGTGAAGCCACCGTCGCGGCGCGGGTCCTCCGGGCCGTCGTAGAGGTGGCCGACCATCGTCGAGATGTTGGACTTCAGCAGGCCCGATCCGATGGCCACGAGGCCCAGACCGCCGAAGAACGTGCCTTCCCAGGGCAGGGCCAGGACCAGGTGCCCGGCCATGATGACCCCGCCGGCGATGGCGACGGTCTTGCGGGGGCCCCAGACCCGGTCGCCGAACCAGCCGCCGGGCATGGCGAGCAGGTACACCAGCGACAGGTAGACCGAGTAGATCGCGGTCGCCGTAGCGGGGTTCATGTCGAGCCCGCCGGGCGCGATCAGGTAGAGGGGGAGCAGTGCCCTCATGCCGTAGTAGCTGAAGCGCTCCCACATCTCCGTCATGAAGAGTGTGGCCAGGCCGCGGGGGTGGCCGAAGAAGGTCTTCTCGCCGGAACTGGCCGAGTCCTTCGTCAGGCTGGACGCCATGGTCGATCCTTGCTGGTCGGGACGCGCTCGCCTCGTGAGCGGTGCGCGCCCGGTGGGGGGTAGCCGGCACCGGCGCGGCCGCACCCCATCCCCACGCCTGAGGGGACTCGCCCCGGGGCCGGGCTCCGGTCGGAGCGTTCGGCGGCGGGGCGGGGGAAGTACCGCGTCGGGATCCACACCCGGATCGCGTTCACACGCTCCGGGCCCGGCTCACAGGTCATTCACTCAAAGCGGGCCGGCGCGAACCGGCCCAACACACACAAGAGACCCTTGGCGCTCATGGCGGCCCAAAGGTCCTTCAGTAGTGCAACAGGCGTCGGGACACCATACGACACGACACGGCGGCATATGGAAGGACTTGAGACATGGATCACAGGTAATAGTGGAACCAGGCTCCCATATTCAAAGGTCCATGTCTGGATTTCGACGCTGACCCGCAGGCGGCGTCGCGGGCCTCACCCCGGAGGTCCCCGCCGGACTACCATCAGTCCATGACCCGTGTACTGCTCGCCGAGGACGACGCATCCATCTCGGAGCCACTGGCCCGCGCACTGCGTCGGGAGGGTTACGAGGTCGAAGTCCGCCAGGACGGCCCGACGGCGCTCGACGCCGGACTCCAGGGCGGCATCGACCTCGTGGTGCTCGATCTGGGGCTGCCCGGGATGGACGGGCTCGAAGTCGCCCGCCGCCTCCGCGCCGACGGCCACACCGTGCCGATCCTGGTGCTGACGGCCCGCGCCGACGAGGTCGACACCGTGGTCGGCCTGGACGCCGGCGCCGACGACTACGTGACCAAGCCCTTCCGCCTCGCCGAGCTCCTCGCCCGGGTCCGCGCCCTGCTCCGCCGCGGTGCCTCCGAGCCCGTCGTGCAGCCCTCCACCCACGGCGTCCGGATCGACGTCGAGTCGCACCGGGCCTGGATGGGCGAGGAGGAACTCCAGCTCACCGCCAAGGAGTTCGACCTGCTCCGGGTCCTGGTCCGGGACGCCGGCCGGGTCGTCACCCGCGACCAGCTCATGCGCGAGGTCTGGGACACCACCTGGTGGTCCTCCACCAAGACGCTCGACATGCACATCTCCTGGCTCCGCAAGAAGCTCGGCGACGACGCGGCCAATCCCCGCTACATCGCCACGGTCCGGGGCGTCGGCTTCCGGTTCGAGAAGAGCTGACGTACGAAGCCCTTATGCGCTCTGAAGCAGGACACCGGAGCCGGCGGCCATGCGCCGCCGGCTGATCAACTCCACGCTCGCCGTGGTGCTCGTGGTCATCGCCGTCTTCGGCGTCTCCCTCGTCATCGTGGAGACGCGCACCATCAGCGCCAGCGCCCAGGAGAGCGTCGAATCCGAGGCGCTGCGGCTGATCAGCGTGGTCGACAGCCGGCTGCTGGGCGACGAGGTGATCAACTCCGGGGTGCTGTCCGAGCAGATCGACCCCAGCCGGTTCGCGCTGATCGAGATCCCGGGCCGGGCCCCCATCGCCGTCGGGGAGCGCCCCAGCGGCAACGTCCTGCGGGCCACCGAGACCGGTGAGCAGGGCGAGAAGGTCACTGTCGAGGAGTCCCGCTCGGCCGTCACCCGCGAGGTCGGGCGCACGCTCCTGATCATCGGCGCGGTGGCGCTGCTCGCGATCATCTCGGCGGTGCTCCTCGCCGTACGCCAGGCCAACCGGCTCGCCTCCCCGCTCACCGACCTCGCCGAGACCGCCGAACGCCTCGGCTCCGGCGACCCCCGTCCGCGCCACAAGCGGTACGGGGTGCCCGAGCTGGACCGGGTCGCCGACGTCCTGGACTCCTCCGCCGAGCGGATCGCCCGGATGCTCACCGCCGAACGCCGCCTCGCCGCCGACGCCTCGCACCAGCTGCGTACGCCGCTCACCGCGCTCTCCATGCGGATCGAGGAGATCTCGGTGACCGACGACCCGGAGACGGTGAAGGAGGAGGCGAACATCGCCCTCACCCAGGTCGAGCGCCTCACCGACGTCGTGGAGCGGCTGCTGACCAACTCCCGGGACCCGCGGACCGGCTCCGCCGTCGTCTTCGACCTGGACGAGGTCATCAAGCAGCAGATCGAGGAGTGGCGCCCCGCCTACCGCTCCACCGGCCGCGCCCTGGTCTGCTCGGGCAAGCACGGTCTGCGGGCGGTCGGCACTCCGGGCGCGGTCGCCCAGGTCCTGGCGGCACTGATCGAGAACTCCCTGATGCACGGCGGCGGCACGGTCGCCCTGCGCACCCGCGTCACCGGCAACCAGGTCGTCATCGAGGTCACCGACGAGGGCCCCGGCGTCCCGGCCGAGCTGGGCGCGCGGATCTTCGAGCGGACGATCAGCGGCCGCAACTCCACCGGCATCGGCCTCGCCGTCGCCCGGGACCTCGCGGAGGCGGACGGCGGGCGGCTGGAACTGCTCCAGCAGCACCCGGCGGTCTTCGCGCTCTTCCTCAGCCGCATCCCACTGGACCGCAAGGACCCGGAACGCCCGGTGCGCTGAGCCGGGACGTACCGGGGGGCGTCAGTTCCGTACGGGATCGGGCTCTACGGTCTCCGACGGCCGCCGCTGCTCCAGAAACCGCTCCGCGGGGCGCGCGGCCTCCTTGTCGGGCAGAGGCCGGGCGGCGGGAAGAGCCTTGAAGACCCACGTCCGGTAGGACCAGAAGCGGAACAGGGTCGCGATCCCGATGCCGAGGATCTTGAAGACGTTGCTCTGGACCGGGGTGTTCCAGTCGAAGCCGTACGTCGCGAGGTACAGCACGCCGTTCTCGATGACCGCGCCCGCCGCGCTGAACAGCAGGAAGAGGGTCAGCTCACGGGTCCGGCGGGTCTTGTCCCGGTCCCGGTAGGTCCAGTAGCGGAAGCCCACGTAGTTGCAGAGGATGGCGACGAAGGTCGCCAGCACGCTCGCCCGGACGACCTGGAGGTCGGTGGTGTGCCGGAGCAGGTTGAAGACGGCGATGTTGACCAGCAGTCCTACCGCACCCACCGCGCCGAACTTGGCGACCTCCCGGGCCAGCAGATCAAGCCGGGTCCGCAGTGCGCCCCGTTCGCTCATGGTGATCGCTCAGTCCGTCCGTTCGGGGGCGTCGACGGGTCCGTCAACTCCGCCATGCTAACCAGCCCTCCCGTGTGGCGCCCCGGTGATGGCCGGGAGCCCGCCGGGGGCGGCACCCGGACGGCGTCCCGGGCGCTCCGGCGCGCCCGATACCCTGGGGGTGTGACGTTCCCGGTAGTCGGCATGGTCGGCGGCGGTCAGCTCGCCCGTATGACCCACGAGGCGGGTATCCCCCTCGGCCTGAAATTCAAGCTCCTCAGTGACACGCCCCAGGACTCGGCGGCCCAGGTGGTCAGCGAGGTCGTCATCGGCGACTATCGCGACCTGGACACGCTGCGCGCCTTCGCGCAGGGCTGCGACGTGATCACCTTCGACCACGAGCACGTGCCCACGGAGCACCTGCGGGCCCTGGAGGCGGACGGTATCCCCGTGCGCCCCGGCCCCGATGCCCTGGTGCACGCGCAGGACAAGGGGGTGATGCGCGCCAAGCTCACGGAGATCGGCGCGCCCTGCCCCCGTAACCGCATCGTGAGCGACCCGGCCGACGCCGCCGCGTTCGCCGAGGAGGTCGGGGGCTTCCCCGTCATCCTCAAGACCGTGCGCGGCGGGTACGACGGCAAGGGCGTGTGGGTGGTCCGCTCCGAGGCGGACGCGGCCGATCCGTTCCGCGCCGGGGTCCCGGTCCTCGCGGAGGAGAAGGTCGACTTCGTACGGGAGCTGGCGGCCAACATCGTCCGCTCGCCGCACGGCCAGGCCGTGGCCTACCCGGTGGTCGAGTCGATCCAGGTCGACGGGGTCTGCGACACGGTGATCGCCCCCGCCCCCGACCTGTCCGAGCAGCTGGCCGGCGAGGCCCAGCAGCTCGCGCTCCGCATCGCCGCCGAGCTGGACGTCGTCGGCCACCTGGCCGTCGAGCTGTTCGAGACCCGTGACGGCCGGATTCTGGTCAACGAGCTGGCGATGCGCCCGCACAACTCGGGCCACTGGACCCAGGACGGCGCGATCACCTCCCAGTTCGCCAACCACGTACGGGCGGTCCTCGACCTCCCCCTCGGCGACCCGCGCCCGCGCGCCCCCTGGACGGTCATGTGCAACGTCCTGGGCGGCGACTACCCGGACATGTACCAGGCGTACCTGCACTGCATGGCCCGCGACCCGCAGCTCAAGATCCACATGTACGGAAAGGACGTGAAGCCCGGCCGCAAGGTCGGCCACGTCAACACCTACGGCGATGACTTGGCGGACGTGCGGGAGCGCGCCCGGCACGCGGCCGACTACCTGCGAGGAACGATCACCGAATGACTTCCCCCTCCGCACCCGTGATCGGCATCGTGATGGGCTCCGACTCCGACTGGCCCGTCATGGAGGCGGCCGCCAAGGCGCTCGACGAGTTCGAGATCCCGTACGAGGTCGACGTCGTCTCCGCCCACCGCATGCCGCGCGAGATGATCGCGTACGGCGAGGACGCGGCGGGCCGCGGCCTGAAGGCGATCATCGCGGGCGCGGGCGGGGCCGCCCACCTGCCCGGGATGCTGGCCTCGGTCACCCCGCTGCCGGTCATCGGGGTTCCGGTGCCGCTGAAGTACCTGGACGGCATGGACAGCCTGCTCTCCATCGTCCAGATGCCCGCCGGGGTCCCCGTCGCCACCGTCTCGGTCGGCGGCGCGCGCAACGCGGGCCTGCTGGCCGCCCGGATCCTGGCCGCGCACGACCCGGCGCTCCAGGAGCGGATGCAGGAGTTCCTGTCCGAGCTGAACGCCCAGGCCTCCGAGAAGGGCAAGCGCCTGCGCTCCAAGGTCCAGGGCTCGGACTCCTTCGGCTTCGGAAAGTAGGGGCGGCTTTCATGGACCATCTCGCTCGCGCCCACGAGCTCCTCGCCGCCCACCCCGTCGTCGACGGCCACAACGACCTCCCGTGGGCCCTGCGCGAGCAGGTCGGCTACGACCTGGACGCCCGGGACATCGCCGCCGACCAGCGCGGCCTGCTCCACACCGACCTGGCCCGGCTGCGGGCCGGCGGGGTCGGCGGCCAGTTCTGGTCCGTGTACGTGCGCACCGACCTGACCGGTGACGCGGCGGTCAGCGCCACGCTGGAACAGATCGACATCGTCGCCGAGCTGATCGCCCGCTACCCGACCCACCTGCGGCGCGCGCTCACCGCCGACGACCTGGAGAAGGCCCGCGCCGAGGGCCGTATCGCCTCTTTGATGGGCGCCGAGGGCGGCCACTCCATCAACAACTCGCTGGGCACCCTGCGCGCCCTGTACGAGCTGGGCGTCCGCTACATGACGCTCACCCACAACGACAACATCGACTGGGCCGACAGCGCCACCGACCTGCGCCGCCTCGGGGGCCTCTCCGCCTTCGGCCACGAGGTCGTCCGCGAGATGAACCGCATCGGCATGCTGGTCGACCTCAGCCATGTGGCGGACGGCGTCATGCGCGACGCGATCGCCACCAGCACCGCGCCGGTGATCTTCTCGCACTCCTCGGCCCGGGCCGTCTGCGACCACCCGCGCAACATCCCCGACGATGTGCTGGCGGCGCTCCCGGCCAACGGCGGGATCGCGATGGCGACCTTCGTCCCGAAGTTCGTGCTGCCCGCCGCCGTCGCCTGGACCCAGGCCGCCGACCGCAACATGCGTGAACACGGCCTGCACCACCTGGACACCACCCCGCAGGCGATGCGCATCCACGAGGACTTCGAGGCGGCCAACCCCCGCCCGCAGGCCACCGTGGCGACCATCGCCGACCACCTCGACCACATGCGCGCGATCGCGGGCGTCGACCACATCGGCATCGGCGGCGACTACGACGGCACGGCGTTCACGCCGTACGGCCTGGAGGACGTCTCCGGCTACCCGAACCTGATCGCCGAGCTGCTCCGCCGTAACTGGTCCGAGGGCGAGCTCGCCAAGCTGACCTGGCAGAACGCCGTACGGGTGCTGCGCGACGCGGAAGCCGTGGCCCGCGACGAGCAGGCCACGCGCGGCCCGTCCCACGCGACGATCACGGAGCTGGACGGACGGCGCCTGCGCTAGGCGCTAGGAGGCCGCGAACGGTCCCCCCGGGCCGAAGGCGTACGCCCCGAAGCGCTCGCCCATGCGGCGGTGGGCGGCGGGGCCCGGGTGGAGCCGGTCGGGCAGCGGCAGCTCGGCGGAGTCGGCCTCGCCGTACAGGGTGAGGCCGTCCAGGTAGGACAGCGCCGGGTCCTCGCCCGCCCGCTCCTCGACGATCCGGGCGAGCTCCTCCCGTACGACGCGCAGGTTCAGCTTCCCGAGGGCCGCCTCCGAGGGGTCGCCCAACGCCACGAACTCCACCTGCCCGTCCTCGATGTCCGGCGCGGCGGGTCCGGGGGTGTCCTCCTGGGCCGGGCAGAGGATGGGCGAGACGACCAGGAGCGGCGTGGTCGGGTGCCCCTCGCGGATGGTGTCGAGGAACCCGTGCACGGCCGGCCCGAAGGCGCGCAGCCGCATCAGGTCGCGGTTCACGACGTTGATGCCGATCTTGACGCTGATCAGGTCGGCCGGGGTGTCCCGCAGGGCGCGCGCGGTGAACGGATCGAGGAGCGCGCTGCCGCCCAGGCTCAGGTTGACCAGTTCCACGCCTCCTGCCGCCGCGGCCAGGGCGGGCCAGGCGGTGGCGGAGCTGTCGGCGGCGGAGCCCTGGCTGATCGAACTCCCGTGGTGCAGCCACACCCGCCGCCCACCGGGCTCCACAGGCGCGACGGGAGCGTCGGTGCGCAGCTGGATCAGCTCGGTGGTCTCGGTGTACGGCAGCCAGATCTCGACGGTCTTCTCCCGCCCGGGCAGACCGTCGAACCGGACGGTGCCGACCTGCCCCGGGAACGTCTCCTGAGAGCCGTCACGCAGATCCACCATCAGCACATCGCCGCCGCTCGCCGTGGCCCGCCCGGCCGGCTCCCCGTCGATGTGCAGGTCGTACGCGCCGTCCGGGCGGGGGGAGACACCCCGGTAGGCCACGATCGTGCGCAGGACGTCCAGCTCGACGGCGGTGGCCCGGGTGCGGAACACCAGCCGTACGCCGGAGGGCTGGGCCTCCGCCTGGGCCACCTGCTCGTCACCGCCGAACTGCGCCCGGGCACGGGCCGGCAGCCGGTGGGGGAGGAGGCCGCCGCGCGCGGTGCGCTCCAGGTCGAGCGCGCCGCGCACGAGGGCGTCGGTGAGGGGGGTGGTGACCCGGCCAGGGAAGTCGTCCATGGTTTCCAGCCTGTCCACCAAAGGCACGATCTAGCAGGCGCAGAGACAGAACGGATGCCCGGCCGGATCGGCGTACACCCGGAAGGACCGCTTCCGGTCCTCCGTGTCCAGCGGCCGGGCCCCCAGCGCCAGCACCTCCCGCTCCGCCGCGTCCAGATCCTCCACGGTCAGGTCCAGGTGGAACTGCATGGAGCTGTCGGGCCGGGGCCACTGCGGCGGTACGAAACCGGGCGCGGCCTGGAACGCGAGCGGCGTGCCCGGGGCGTCCACGAGGTCGACCCAGCGACTGTCGCTGTCGCCCTTGACGGTGCCGCCGATGACGGCGGCGTAGAAGCGGGCGAGCGCGAGGGGGTCGGGGCATTCCAGTACGACGGCGCCGAGTGTGGCGATGGGCATGACGCATACCTCCCGGTGGATACCGCCCTGTTGCGGTACGGGGAGACGCTTACCCCGTACCGCCGCCGGGAGTGCGGCCATTCAGGCGGCCGGGCTCAGGCGGCCGGCGCAGGCGCCCGGCTCAGGCGCCCGGCTCAGGCCTTCGGCCGCCCCATCGCCCGGTACGTCCACCCGGCCTCGCGCCACACCGCACTGTCCAGGGCGTTCCGCCCGTCCAGGATGATCCGCCGGGACACCGCCTCGCCCAGCTCCGCCGGGTCCAGCTCGCGGAACTCGCGCCACTCCGTCAGGTGCAGCACCACGTCCGCGCCGCGCACGGCCTCCAGCGCGGAGTCGGCGTAACCGAGCGTGGGGAAGAGCCGCCGGGCGTTCTCCATCCCCTTCGGGTCGAAGACGGTCACCTGGCCGCCCTGGAGGTGGATCTGCCCGGCGACGTTGAGCGCGGGGGAGTCGCGTACGTCGTCGGAGTCCGGCTTGAACGCGGCGCCGAGGACGCCCACCCGCGTACCGAGGAACGAACCGCCGCCCACGGCCTCCCGGGCCAGCTCCACCATGTGGCCGCGGCGGCGCATGTTGATGGAGTCGACCTCGCGGAGGAAGGTGAGGGCCTGGTCGGCGCCCAGCTCACCGGCGCGCGCCATGAAGGCCCGGATGTCCTTGGGCAGGCAGCCGCCGCCGAAGCCGATCCCGGCCCGGAGGAACTTCTTCCCGATGCGCTCGTCGTGCCCGATGGCCTCGGCGAGCTTCACGACGTCCCCGTCGGCGGCCTCGCAGACCTCGGCCATGGCGTTGATGAAGGAGATCTTGGTGGCGAGGAAGGAGTTGGCGGAGGTTTTCACCAGCTCGGCGGTCGGGAAGTCCGTCACCACGAACGGGGACCCCTCCGCGACCGGCCCGGCGTACACCTCGCGGAGCAGCTTCTCGGCCCGCTCGCTCTCCACGCCGACGACGATCCGGTCGGGGTGCAGGGTGTCGTTGACGGCGAAGCCCTCGCGCAGGAACTCCGGGTTCCAGGCCAGCTCGGCGTCGGCGCCGGCCGGGGCCAGCTCCGCGAGGCGGGCGGCGAGGCGGGCGGCGGAGCCGACGGGGACGGTGGACTTGCCGACGACCAGGGCGGGCCGGGTGAGATGCGGGGCGAGCGCGTCGAACGCGCTGTCGACGTAGCTCATGTCACAGGCGTACTCGCCGTGCTTCTGCGGAGTGTTCACACAGACGAAGTGGACGTCGCCGAACTCCCCGACCTCCTCCCAGGAGGTGGTGAAGCGCAACCGCCCGGTCGACCCTTCGATACCGGCGACATGCCGCTGAAGCATCTCCTCCAGCCCCGGCTCGTACATCGGCACCCGCCCGGTGGAGAGCAGCTCGATCTTCTCCGGTACGACGTCGAGCCCGAGGACCTCGAATCCCAGCTCGGCCATGGCGGCGGCATGGGTGGCGCCGAGATAGCCGGTGCCGATCACAGTGATCCTGAGGGCCATGGGTGCTCCTGGGAGGTACGGACGGACGTGCGAACCGAGCATAGTCGCGGCGGGCGACCCCACCTTTCCCCACCCGATCCGCCGCATACCTCCCGTTTTGCCCGACCCCTGTCACGAAGCTCACGTGACACTCACGTATGCCGCGCCGGGGCTTCCGCACTAAAATTGAGTTACTTAACGGTAGTTAGCATCTGGGGAGTGAGCGTCTTGGCGGGTTCGACCGATTTCGACCTGTACCGTCCGGCCGAGGAGCACGACATGCTCCGCGAGACCATCCGCGCGCTCGCCGAGACGAAGATCGCCCCCTTCGCCGCCGCGGTCGACGAGGAGAGCCGCTTCCCGCAGGAGGCGCTGGACGCCCTGGTCGCCTCGGACCTGCACGCCGTCCACGTCCCGGAGGAGTACGGCGGCGCCGGCGCCGACGCGCTCGCCACGGTCATCGTGATCGAGGAGGTGGCCCGCGCCTGCGCCTCCTCCTCCCTGATCCCGGCCGTGAACAAGCTCGGCTCGCTCCCGGTGATCCTCTCCGGCTCCGAGGAGCTGAAGGCCAAATACCTGGGCCCGCTCGCCAAGGGCGACGCGATGTTCTCGTACGCGCTCTCCGAGCCGGACGCGGGCTCGGACGCGGCGGGCATGAAGACCAAGGCCGTACGCGACGGGGACTTCTGGGTCCTCAACGGAGTGAAGCGCTGGATCACCAACGCGGGCGTCTCCGAGTACTACACGGTCATGGCGGTCACCGACCCCACCAAGCGCTCCAAGGGCATCTCCGCCTTCGTCGTGGAGAAGTCCGACGAGGGTGTCTCCTTCGGCGCCCCGGAGAAGAAGCTCGGCATCAAGGGCTCCCCGACCCGCGAGGTCTACCTCGACAACGTCCGTATCCCCGCCGACCGCATGATCGGCGAGGAGGGTACGGGCTTCGCCACCGCGATGAAGACCCTGGACCACACCCGCATCACGATCGCGGCCCAGGCCCTCGGTATCGCCCAGGGCGCGCTGGACTACGCCAAGGGGTACGTCCAGGAGCGCAAGCAGTTCGGCAAGCCGATCGCGGACTTCCAGGGCATCCAGTTCATGCTCGCCGACATGGCGATGAAGCTGGAGGCGGCCCGCCAGCTCACGTACTCGGCCGCCGCCAAGTCCGAGCGCGTCGACGGCGACCTGACCTTCTTCGGCGCGGCGGCGAAGTGCTTCGCCTCCGACGTCGCCATGGAGGTCACCACGGACGCGGTCCAGCTCCTCGGCGGCTACGGCTACACGCGCGACTACCCGGTCGAGCGCATGATGCGCGACGCCAAGATCACCCAGATCTACGAGGGCACGAACCAGGTCCAGCGCATCGTGATGGCGCGCAACCTGCCGTAAGGCCTGCTGACGCAACGACGGCCCCCGGCGCACGATGCCGGGGGCCGTCCGTGTGTCAGTGGGCTCTGACAGCATCGCGGGCATGACCGACATCGATGACCTCGTACAACGCGTCGCCACCCGGGCCGCATCGGACGGAGACGGCCTCCCCGCGCCTGCCGACGACGCCCGGATCGCGGAGGCCGAGGGTCAACTCGGCTTCCCGCTGCATCCCCTCCTGGCGCGCCTGTACGGCGAGGTCGCCGACGGCGGCTTCGGCCCTGACTACCAGCTGCTGCCTCTGCTCGGTCCGGGCTCCAGCGTCGTCGGCGAGTACCTGGAGCGACGTCAGGCATCCGTCGGAGTGGAGCACCCCGAGTGGCCCGAGGGTGTCGTCCCGATCCTGACCTGGGGTTGTGCCATGTACGCCGCCGTCGACTGTTTCAGCGAGGACGGTCAGGTCCTGCTCTTCGAACCGAACCCGTACAGCGGCGGGTCGTGGGAGGAGTGCTGGTTCCTCGACGCCGCCGGTCTGGCGGCGTGGCTGGAGACCTGGCTCGCGGGGACGGGCTGGTTCGAGGAGGACGCCTTCGAGAATGAGGACGTGGCCGAGCCTCAGCCGTGGGCACAGGCCGCGGACCGGCTGTCCTCGGGCGCCTAGCGCGTACCGGTGCCCGGTGGCGCGTCAGCGCACGACGTCGAACACGTTCTTCTGGATGCCGTTCGGGTATGCCTCGTACTCGACCAGCTTCAGCTTCTGGGTGTCCTTGTCGCTCGTGCTGAACAGGCGCTTGCCCGCGCCCAGCAGGAGCGGGAAGACGAGCAGGTGGTAGCGGTCGATCAGGCCGGCGTCCGACAGGCTGTGGTTCAGGCCGATGCTGCCGTGGATGATGACTGGTCCGCCCTCGGTCTCCTTGAGGGCGGCCACCTCGTCGAGCGAGCGCAGGATCGTGGTGTCGCCCCAGTCGGAGACCAGGTCGTCCTCCTTGAGCGTGGTGGAGACGACGTACTTCGGCATCACCTTGTACTGGCCGAACTCCTCCATCGCCGGCCACACCGGGCTGAACGCCTCGTAGCTGGCCCGGCCCATCATCAGCGCGCCGGCCTCCTCCTGCTCCCGGCCCTTGATCTCGTACGCCTCCGGGAGGAACTCCATGTCCTTGAAGGTCCACCCGGAGTTCCGGTAGCCGGGCTCGCCGCCCGGGGCTTCCATGACGCCGTCGAGGGAGACGAAGGCGGTGCTGATCAGAGTGCGCATCGGGGGCTCCTGGATCTATTTCTCGTACGGGTGCTTCGTGTGAGCATCGGCTCTTACGGACGTACTGACCGCGCGCCCCGCCGAAACTCATCGGTCCGGCCAGGCCCATCCATCCGGACCCACCGCCGGTACCCTGCCACCTCATGACCGAACTCGACAGGCTCACCGCCCTCTTCCGCGCCCTGGGAGCGGACGACGACGCGCCGGACTGGGCGGAGTCCGAGGCCGAGGAGGGGCTGCCGCAGCTCGCCCGCTACCGGTTCCTGCGAACGGTGTGGCAGGACGTCGACGCCTGGACCACGGAGGCGCCCCGCTGGGTCGCCGCCTACCGCAGCGACGGCGTGGCCGCCGGAGCCGTCGACCGCGCCCTCGCGGCCGGGCTCACGCCTGAGGACCTCGGCGAGCTGGCCCGCGAGGTGGCCCGGGAGACCGCGTTCGGGGTGCTGTGTGCCCTGGCCGACCCGGTGGACGGGTCGCTGCCCGCCGAGGTGGAGGAGCAGTTGCCGGGTTGGCGCCTGGCGGAGCTGGACCCGGCGGGAGGGCCGACGGGCCGTCACCTGGACGCTCTGCATGAGGACTTCGCCGACCTCGAACCGAAGGGGATCGTGCCGTAGCCGGGGGTGTGCATGGCTGCGGTAGGCGATCACGGACGGCGGATGCGGTCATCGCCCATCGTGCGCCTGCGAGTTGCGCCCACGCGCCGCCGCGTGCGACTGCATCGGCGCCCTGGCGGACGGCCAGCCTGGGGTGCCCGTCGTCCGTACCCGGCTGACCACAGGGAGCCGCCATGTTCCGGTACGCGTCCGCATCCCGTTTTCGCACGGCCGCCGTCGCCGCCTGTCTCACCGCGACCCTGGCGGTGACCGCGCCCGCCGCAGGCGCCGTACCTGTCGCCGTACAGGGCACCAAGTCCGTCCAGTTGCAGTGGGCTTCGGCCTGGCCGGCCGATCCGCCGTTCCACAGTGGCGTCCTCACCGTCGGGGGCGTGTACACGTGCACCGAACCGTCCGGCACCAGCGTGGCCGTCTCCTTCAACGCCCTCCAGATCATGCCCCTGGCCATGCCCTCCGGCTCCGGCACCCTGCCCTGCGGGCCGGGGGTGATCGACGCGCCCTGGGAGCTGGCCAGCTTCCCCCATGCGGACGTGCACAGCGGCTGGACCAATGTCCTGCTCACCTTCGACGGGCAGGGCCTGCCTCCGCAGGAGTTCACCGCCTGAGACGTGGGTCCCGGCCATGGGGAACCGCAGTGGGGAACCGCCGTCGGGGAACCGGTGGATCGGGGCCGTACGTCCCCCGTACATGCTGATCTTCCTGGGGATACTCTTCGCCGTCGCGCCCGCCGTCATCTGGATGACGCTCGCCCGCACCCGCCCCATCGGCTTGGCGATCGGCGGGACACTGCTCGCCGGAGCCGGTCTGCTGATCAGCGTCCAGCGGGGCTGGATCGAAGCCCCCGGGCCCGACACCCATCTCCTGTTCGCGGCTCTCGCGCCCCTGCTCATCGCCTGCGGCGTACGACGGGAAGGGCGGCACGGGAACCCCCCACCCCCGCGATGGACCTTCCGCCGCAACGGAGCGATCGGCTTCCTGGCGACCCAGTTCGCCCTCACCCTCTTGGTCGGCCTCGGGTACGCGCTGCTGCTCAGCGAAGGCTCGGACGCCCCGCCGTCCAGGGCCCTCCCCGCCTTGCCGTCCGGCATCAGCATCGCCGACGAAGGCATCGGCTGCGGTTCCGGCGGCTGCTACCGCGAGGCGACGGTCACCGGCGAGGACGGCATGTCCCGCCCGGAGATCATCCGCGAACTGGGCCTCCAGCAGGAGAACTGCCGCGCCAGCGGCTGGCTGCTCGACTGGCGAGACGTGTGCGTCGGAGCCAGGGACAACGGCAAGAACGTCATCGTCTACGCCGCCTGGGGGTACTGAGAGGCTGGGCGGCAGAAGGCGCCGGGCAGCAGAAGCAGCACTCCGAGGCAGAGCACCAGCGCGGCCACTCCGTGGACGTCACCGCAGAATCTCCGGGCAGCGTGGGCCCGGGCGGGGGGAGAGGGGATCGGCCTCAGACGTAACGCGGGAGGCCGTCCGTCGAGATCGTCCACTCGGCGATCGTGACGTCCTCGCCGTACAGGAAGTCCTTCCGGGTCGCATAGCGCGGCCCGCCCGGCGTCCGGTGGATGTCGGAGAGAACGGCCCCGGAGCCGGTGCGCGGGTCGAAGATCGCGTATACCGGAATGCCCAGGAGTGGGTAGTCCCGCATCTTGCTCACCCAGTCGTTCTCCGGGTTGGACCGGGAGACGACCTCGATCACGGCGATGAGGGTGCGGGGGTCGAAGGCACCCTCACCCTCCATGTCTGCCACCGCGATGACCATGACGTCGGGGTGGCGCATGATCCCTTCGGCTTCCACCTCTACATCCGGGGTCCCGGTATGCGCGAGGACGTCGTCCGGCATTTCCTTCTCCAGGCGGCGACTCACCTGGGCTGCGGTGAGTTCGTGGGGGCGTCCCGGGGACATCATGTCGTGCACGATCCCTTCCTGGGTGATCTCGAATTTGCCAGGAAGCGTGTCGTCCGCGCTCGCGACGAACTCCCGCATGGCCTGGTAGAGGTGGGCGTTACGCCGTGCGTCGTCCGGGGCGATGGTCATCGTGCCCACTCCTCGTCGTCGGTGCCCAGGGGCAAGAGTCGTCCCCCTCATGCTAGGCCGCCGCCTCCATCAGGTCGCTGCGGCAGCCCCGGCAGTGGCCCGGCTCCCTGGAGCGGAACGCACGGTCGCAGCCGTCGCAGTTCTGGAGGGGGATCACCAGCGGGCGACGGACGGCCGGGGCCAGCTCCTCGGCGCCGGGGAGCGGCGGGGGCAGGAGCACGGTGAGGCGGTGCCTGACGATCTTCGCCGGGTACTTGGGCGGCTTCGGCAGGTCGGTCGTCAGGGCGTGGCGGATGGCGCCGGGGTGCACCTCCCGCTCCAGCCAGGCGGCCACACCCGGGACCAGCTCCTCGACATCGGCCTCGGAGAGCACCAGCGCCTCCGCGTGATTCCGCAGGTCGGCGAGGATCGCGGAGGCGGTCTGCCGCAGCTCCGGGGTGAGTTCGCGCGGCTGGGGGAGCGGCCGGCGAGGCGGCTTGGGCGCCGTGCGCGGCGGTACGCGGACCGGGGGGTGGGATTCCGGTACGGGATCGGGTTCGGGCGCAGGGGGCGGCGCGGGCGGCTCTTCCGGCACTGTGGGCGGCTTTTCCGGCACTGCGGGAGCTTCTTCCGGCACGGCGGGCGGCACCTTCGGCGCCACCACCACCCTCCCGGCCCGTTCCAGCGCCCCCGGCTGATTGCAGAAGACGGTGCGGGTGGCCATCCGGCCGTTCGCCAGCCGCACGTGCGCCCGGCGCAGGTAGCCGTGGGCCTCCAGCTCGCGCAGAGCGGCGGCGATCCTCATCTCGCCCTCGGCGAAGCGGGCGGTGAGCGCCTTGATGCCGACCAGGGAGCCGGTGGGCAGCGACTGGATGTGGACGCCGATGCCGATCGCGACGAGGGAGAGCTCGGCGTGCTGCGCGAGGTGGTTGCCGACGATCGTGAACCGGCTGGTGTGCGGGATCGCGATGTGGATCACGCCGAAGGCCGGAAGGGGCCCGGGAAGCTCGGCCAGAGCGCGGGTGAGGGCGTTAGGGTGCTGGGTAGCCATGGGGAAGTGGTGCTGCTTCCTTGGTGGTCAGGTCCTCGTTCGGGATTGCCGTCCCGGCGGGGGCCGTCTCATGTCTGGGGTGCTCGGTCAGCGTGAGCATATGCCTGCCAACCCGTGCGAAATCCAGCTCAGTTGGCGAATCTCACCCGTGTGGGTGACCAGCCCCTCCCGCAGATGACCACCGGGATCGGGTGGGGTGGGGTTGGGTTATTTCTCTTGGTTCTTTACGTAGTTGATGTCGTGGTGGGCCAGGTCGCGGTCGGCCACGATCCGGTGGCCCCTCACCGGATCGTGACGCGCAACGACCCGGCCTGAGCTGCGATTTCGGGTGGATTTCCGGGTATCCGCCCCACACTGGGTCCTGCCGTCCTTACGCTGCGCACCATGGCTGACGAAGACGTATCCGAGCCCGATCTCGACCTGGACATCGATCCGGCGGACGATTCGAGCGCGGTGATGGCCGCCGTGGGGCGGCAGATCAAACTCTGGCGGGAGGCGGCCGGGCTGCGCGCCGCCGAGCTGGGTACGGCGATCGGCTACAGCGAGGATCTCGTCTACAAGGTCGAGGGTGGGCGACGTATCCCCAAGCCGGAGTTCCTGGACGGGACGGACAGGGCGGTGGGCGCGGGCGGGAAGATCTCCGCGATGAAGCAGGACGTGGCGGAGGCCCGGTACCCGAAGAAGGTGAAGGATCTCGCCAAGCTCGAACGGGAAGCGGTAGAGCTCGGCGCGTACGAGAACCACAACGTGCATGGGCTGCTCCAAACCGCCGAATATGCCCGTGCGCTCTACGAGATGCGGCGGCCGGCGTTCGGGCCCGACGAGGTCGAGCGGTACGTCGGGGCACGGATGGCACGTCAGGAGATCTTCCGGCGGCAGCCGTTGCCGATGCTCACCTTCGTCCAGGAGGAAGTGACGATCCGGCGGCCGCTCGGCGGCCGTGCGGTGCTGCGGCGTCAGCTCGAACACCTCCTGGAAATCAGCCAGTTACGGAACGTCGAGATCCAGGTGATGCCGACCGACCGGGAGGACCATGCCGGGATGGGCGGCCAGCTTCAGCTCCTCAAGTTCAAGGACGGAACTGCGGTGGGACAATGGGAGAGCCAGTTGTTCAGCCGCCTGACCTTCGACCCCAAGGAGATCCGGATCCTGGAGCAGCGGCTCGGTCTCGTCCGGGCCCAGGGCCTCACTCCACGGGAATCGCGGACCTTCATCGAGAAAGTGCTGGGAGAGACATGACGCGCAAGACCTCGGGTGGAGACGGCTCCGCCCTGGAGTGGTTCAAGAGCAGCTACAGCAGCAACGACGGGCCCGCGTGCGTCGAGATCGCCGCCGCCTCCAGCACCGTGCATGTCCGTGACTCCAAGGACCTCGCCGGGCCCCAGCTCGGCTTCGCCCCCGCCGCCTGGGCGGACTTCGTCCCGTACGCCTCCGGTAGCTGAGGGACCCGCACCACCCACCACCCCGCACGCTTCGAGCGCGCCCGGCCCCTCCACTGGTGGCCGGGCGCGCTCGCGTGCGTCAACTCCGCGCTCCGGAGGGCCTTTGTGGCGGAAACCCTGACACCGGCAGCCCTCTTCGGCACACTGAGTGCATGAACGATCACCCGGGGAAGTCGCCGGACCATCTCACGATCAACGTCACGCACCGGGACGACCCGGTCTTCGAGGTCACCCAGGCGGACGCGTTCGCCTCGGTGCGCAAGTATCCGAACATCGTGGTCCGGGGGCCGTTGTTCGGGCTCGCCGCGCAGGGGCGTGGGGAGCGGCCGCGCTGGCGGCTGCTGGGTGAACTCGACACCGGGTTCCCGCAGATGGCCCGGGACGAGCTGAACTCGCACCTGTGGTTCAAGGCGAAGGACCACACCGAGGACCGGGACGTGCGGCGGTCGCTGCTGAAGGCCGTGGCCCGGCTGGAGAAGGATCCGGTCAACGAGGTGACGGCGGACGGGGTCCGCTACCGGGTCGTGCGGGCCGACGAGTTCGCCCGGATCGGTGACTCGCGCCTGGAGCCGCCCCGGGCCACCGACCCCGACGAGGACAGCTGGGACCTGGACGCGGCCGACCCCTCCCGCACCAAGGGCTTCGTGGTCGACCATGCGGCCGCCGTCGGGCTGGCCGAGGGGATCGACCGGGCCGGGCTGCTCCAGCTCTCCTATACCGCCGACCGCTTCCCCGACGACGTACGGGCCGACTCCCAGCGGGCGTTGACCACCCACCCGGGCGTCGTGCTCCTCCCGACGACGTTCCGGGTGGTGGAGCGGAAGGAGCTGTCCTGGTCGATGGTGACCGGGCAGTACGCGACCCCGCAGGGCGCCCGGCGCGCCCTCGTCCACCACCTCACCCGGCCCGTGCCGCAGCTCCCGGATATGCCGGACATGCCGGAGCTGCCCGCGTGGATGAAGGTGGACGAGAAGGAGCAGGCGATCCACGACCGGGCCGCGAAGAAGTTCATGGCGCGCCGGAGGCCCAACGAACTCATGGTGCGGGGACGCCGGTACGAGGTGGTGCGGGTGGAGCGCGTGATGCGCATCGGGCCCGACGGGCCGGAGAAGCCGCGCCCGTCCGACACGGACGACTACGGCCCCTCCCAGATCCATCCCCTCATGGACGAGGAAGGGAACATCACCTACAGCTCGTAGGCCCATAGGCCCAAAGGCCCGTAGGTGATGTTCCCCGGCTCCCCTCGCAATAGCCTTGCCAACAACCTTGCGGAGGGCCTCCGTTGCCTCAGTTGCCCTTGACCGTGACCTTCTCGTCGTTCTTCAGCTGCTGCACGAGCTGCTTCACCTTCGCCTTGTCCCAGACCAGGTTGCCGCCGGAGCTGCCGGAGATCGGCATGTTCATCGACGTACCGTCGCCGCCCGTGACGCCCTTCATCGCGAAGAACATGTTGGCCAGCGACCAGAGCGACATGTCCTTGTCCACGATCAGGGTGTCCAGGCCCGCGCCCATCGTCGGGTAGAGCTTGAACGGGTTGAGGATGGTGGACGGGGTCGCCGTCTGGCTGGCCAGCGCCGCGAGGAACTTCTGCTGGTTCTTCGTACGGTCCAGGTCGCTGCCCGCGAACGCGTACCGGGTGCGGACGAAGGCCAGGGACTGCTCGCCGTTCAGGGTCTGCTTGCCGGCCTGGAAGTCGGCGCCGGACTTCTTGTCCTTGAAGGCCTTTGGGATCTCCATCTCGACCCCGCCGATCGCGTCCACGATCTGCGCGAAGCCGCCGAAGCCGATCTCGACGTAGTGGTCGATGCGCAGCCCGGTGTTGAACTCGACCGTACGCACGAGGAGTTCGGGGCCGTCCTCGGCGTACGCGGCGTTCAGCTTCACCTGGCGGCCGGTGCCCGGGAACATCTTGCCGGACTCGGACCCCTTGAAGGAGGGGATCTCCACCTGGGAGTCGCGCGGCAGGGAGATCAGCGTCGGGCCGTTGGAGCCGTCGTGCAGGATCATCATCGAGTCGGTGCGCTTGCCCTCGGCTGAACCGGTGCGCAGCCGCTTCTTGTCCTCGGCCGACATGCCCTCACGGCTGTCGGAGCCGACGATCAGGTAGTTCGTCCCGTCGCCCGCTTCCGGCCGCTCGATGACCTTGGCGAGGTCGACCTCGCGCTTCAGCTTGCCGTCGGCCCAGAAGTACGTCGAGACGGAGACCACGAGAAGCACGACGACCAGGGTCAGCGCGCCGAGCTTGATCCGGCGGCGCCAGTCGACCGGCGGGCGGCCCTGGACGTAACCCGCGTCACCACCGCCACCGCCACGGCCGCCCCCGCGACCGCCGCCCGCGCCACCGCCGTAGACCTGGCCGGTGTTGTAGCCGCTGTCGTAACCGGGCTCGGGGCTGTTGCCGTAACCGGGCTGTCCGCCCTGGTAGCGGTCGTCGTACCCCTGGCTCTGCGGGGGCACCGTCGGCCTCTGCGGCGGGGCCGGGCGGCGCTGGATGTGGGGCATCGCGCGGGCGCTCTCGGGCTGGGGGCTGGCACTGCCCCGCCCGTAGCGCTCGCTGCGGTCGCCGGTCCGTCGATCGGGCCAATCGTTCATCCGAACAGTGTGCCGCGCCGACCCACAGCTATTACAGGGTGTAAGGGAAATCGCACCAGGGCTGTTGCGAAGCTGATGCATTCCGCCGGATCCGGGCGTGCGCACAAGGTGGACGGCCCGCGCATAAGGTGGACTGTATGACAGATCAGGCCACCCGCTCGGAGCGCTCGGAAGAAGAGATTCCGGGCAAGCCCACCGCCGCGTCCCGCACCACCCTCAGCCACATCATGACCGGCAGCGACACCAACCTCCTGGGTACGGTGCACGGTGGCGTGATCATGAAACTGGTCGACGACGCGGCGGGCGCCGTGGCCGGACGGCACTCCGGCGGGCCCGCGGTGACCGCGTCGATGGACGAGATGGTGTTCCTGGAGCCGGTCAGGGTGGGTGACCTCGTTCACGTACGCGCCCAGGTGAACTGGACCGGCCGTTCCTCCATGGAGGTCGGCGTCCGTGTGATGGCCGAGCGCTGGAACGAATCCACCCCCGCCCAGCAGGTCGGCAGCGCCTACCTCGTCTTCGCCGCCGTCGACGGGGACGGCAAGCCGCGCCGCGTACCGCCGGTGATTCCCGAGACCGAGCGCGACAAGCGGCGCTACCAGGAGGCGCAGATCCGGCGCACCCACCGCCTCGCGCGCCGCCGGGCGATCAAGGAGCTGCGGGAGAAGCGCGTGGCCGACGGCATCGACGACTGAGGTCCCCGTACTGCCGTGTACTGCCGTATCGGCCCTACGGGCAGACCACCTCGTCGCCCGTCACCGTCGCGAAATCGCCCGTCTGCTTGTTCTCCGCCCGCACCGGCCGCACCTTCGTGAAGTCCGAGCCGGCCGTCACCTCCATCGTGGCGCCCTGCCCCTTCACCGCCTTCAGCTCGCTCCCGGGCAACGCGGCGGCCAGCGACTTCGCCGACCGGTCCCAGCGCGGGTCGTACGTCACGAGCGTCCGCGCCAGGTCGCGCAGCTTGCCGTTGAGCGGGGCGTCGGTGGTGTTGAAGCCGGTCGCGCGCAGGCCGGCGTCCACGTCCTTGCCGAGGCCGTCCTTCGGGGTGCCGTTGTAGACCTGCACCCGGATCTCCTCCGGCGCCACGTCCACCAACGTCGCCTGGGCCTTCTTCGCGGCGCCCGCCGCCGGCTTCGGCTTCGCCGGGGCCAGCGGCTTGTCCTCGCGCAGCGCCTGGAACAGCTTCTTCGACTTCGCCGCGTCCCACTGGACCGTGGAGCCGATGCCCTTGACCGGGAAGCTCGGATTCCCGATCGGTACGGAGGTGAACTCGGACGACGCAGGGCTGAAGTCCTTCATCGCCTTGCCGAGCTCCAGCATCTGCTCCGTACCGAACCCCTCGTCCGCCCGGACCGAGCCCAGCACCGACGCGGAGACCTGCTGGAACCGCACCGGGTTCAGCAGCACCCCGTTGCTCGTCGCCTCCTTGATCAGCGCCGCCATGAACTTCTGCTGGCGCTGCATCCGGCCCAGGTCGGAGCCCACGTCGACATGGCGGGAGCGGACGTACTGGAGCGCCCGGCCGCCGTCGAGCCGGTGCGTGCCCGCGGGCAGGTCGAGACCGGTGTACGAGTCCTTCATCGGCCGGGCCGTGCAGATCTGCACCCCGCCCACCGCGTCGACCGTCTTCATGAAGCTGGTGAAGTCGACCTCCAGATAGTGGTCGACCTTGACGCCGGTCATGTGCTCGACCGTCCGCACGGTCAGCGTCGGCCCGCCCTCCGCGTAGGCGGCGTTCAGCTTCACCGGGTGGCTGTTGTGCTTCTTGCCGGTGGTGCGGTCGGTGTGGGCGGGGATCTCCGCGTAACTGTCCCGGGGGAGGCTCACGACGCTCGCCCGCTGCTTGTCGGCCGAGAGGTGGACCAGCATGATCGTGTCGGTGCAGTGGCAGGGCGCGCCGCCCAGCTTGTACTTCTGCTTCTCCGCCTTGGTGATGGTGTCCCGGCCGTCGGTGCCCACGAGCAGCAGATTGGTCCCGTGCCCGGACTGGGGACGGTTCTTCATGTCCTTGAACGGGTCGACCCGGCCGATCCCGCCCTCCAGACTGCTCACCACGGCGTGACCGATGCCACCCGCGCCCAGCACCAGCACCGAGAGCCCGGTGGCGACCCGCATGCCCCAGCGCGGCCGCTCGTCCTGCTTCCGGGAGCGGACCGGCCGGCCGTCCTGCTTCCGGGAGCGGACCGGCCGTCCGCCCTGCGGAGGGCGGCGGCGGGGGGGAGTGGTGCGGGGGCGGGGCGGGCGCTGCGGGGGGCGGGGGGCGGTCACGGGCGGAGACACCTCCGGGTGGTCACGGCGGGGAGACACCTCCGTGGTGCGAGGGGACCATCGCACGGTAGGCCCATACGATCTCCGACCCGGCCCGCCACCGGGCGGCGCGCGCACCGGTGTCCCCCATTCGCGGTAACGTGGCGGCCGAATAACGCCCCCTCCCGGGGTGCCCGCCTCCTGGGCGCGGAACCCCTGGCGCCCCCGAGGACCCCCTGAGGACCACATGTCTGCCGCGCAGTACCCCGCCGTCTCCGTGATCATGCCGGTGCTCAACGAGGAACGCCATCTCAGGAACTCGGTCCGGCACATCCTGGAGCAGGAGTACGCCGGTGAGATGGAGGTCGTCATCGCGCTCGGCCCCTCCGCCGACCGCACGGACGAGATCGCCGCCCAACTGGTCGCCGAGGACCCCCGGGTCCACACGGTCCCCAACCCCACCGGCCGCACCCCCGCCGCCCTCAACGCGGCGATCAAGGCCTCCCGCCACCCCGTCGTCGTCCGCGTCGACGGCCACGGCATGCTCTCGCCGAACTACATCGCGACCGCCGTCCGCCTCCTGGAGGAGACCGGCGCGCAGAACGTCGGCGGCATCATGCACGCCGAGGGCGAGAACGCCTGGGAGGACGCCGTCGCCGCCGCGATGACCTCGAAGATCGGCGTCGGCAACGCGGCCTTCCACACCGGCGGCCAGGCGGGCCCGGCCGAGACGGTGTACCTGGGCGTCTTCCGGCGCGAGGCGCTGGAGCGGGCCGAGGGCTACAACGTGGAGTTCATCCGCGCCCAGGACTGGGAGCTGAACTTCCGGATCCGCGAGGCGGGCGGGCTGATCTGGTTCTCGCCCGAGCTGAAGGTCCAGTACCGCCCGCGCCCCTCGGTGAAGGCGCTCGCCAAGCAGTACAAGGACTACGGCCGCTGGCGCCACGTCGTCGCCCGGTACCACTCCGGCTCGATCAACCTGCGCTACCTCGCCCCGCCGACCGCCGTCGTCGCCATCGCGGCGGGCCTGGTGCTCGGCGCGACCGTCACCCCGTGGGCGCTCCTCGTCCCCGGCGGGTATCTGGCCGCGATCGTCGCCGGGTCGCTGCCCGCCGGCAAGGGGCTCTCGCTGAAGGCCCGCGCGCAGATCCCGGTGGCGCTGGCGACCATGCACATGTGCTGGGGCTTCGGCTTCCTCACCAGCCCGCGCTCCCTGGCGAAGCGGGTCATCGCGAGCCGCCGCCCGTCGCTCGCGGACAGCACCAGCACCAGCAGTAGCAGCAGCGAGACGGTCTGATCCGCCCGGTTCCGTACGCGAAGGAGGGCCCCGCCGGTCACCGACCGGCGGGGCCCTTCCCGTATGCGCGTTCCGCTACAGCGTCACCATGGTCACCACGTGTACTTCGGGTCGACCTTCATGCAGCCTTCCTCCTCGCCGTTCTGCGCGCCCGCCGACTCCGGGGTCTTCTCCGTGCCCTTGGAGACGGGGTAGGCCCCGTCCTCGCGCCAGTCGGCGCCCACGGCGAGCGAGATGCCCGAGACGTCGGTCGACCGCTTCACCTGCGAGACCGGGACGCCGAGCGCCTTGGCGACCGCCTGGGCGTCGCCCTCCAGGTCCGCGCTCGGATACAGGATGGAGGTCCGCGCCGATCCCGCCACGTTGTCCGGGTCGATGGTGGCCTTCGCGAAGCCCGACTCCTTGAGCAGCTTCTCCACGTCACCCGCCCGCCCGGAGACCGGTCCCAGGGCGTCGGTGGCGGTCCCGTTCCGTACGGCCACGGCGATCTCGCCGACCGGCGCCGACGGGTCCTTCGGCTCCACCTTCTTCCGCTTGGACGCCTTGCCGTCCAGCGGCATGTCCTCGCGGACCATCCGGAACAGCTGCTCCGCGTCGCCCGCCTTCGGGTACACGCGGCCCGCGTTGACGCCGGTGCCGTACACGTTCGGCATGGTCGACATCGTGATGCGCTTGGTCGGGACCTTCTTCAGCTCCTCGGCCAGGTCGTAGAGCTTCTTGACCGTGTCCAGCCCCTTGTCGACCGTCAGCGCGGTGGTCGCGGCCTCGGCCAGGTTCATCAGCTTCGCCGGGTCGGTGAGCTTGGTGCCCTTGCGCAGCTGGCGCACCATCGAGTTCATGTACTGGTGCTGGGCCTTGGCCCGGGCCAGGTCGCTGCCGTCCTCGAAGCCGTACCGGGTGCGCAGCCACTGGAGGGCCTGCTCGCCCTGGACGGAGTGGGTGCCCTTCTCCAGCTTCAGCCCGGAACCACCGCGGCCGTTGGCGCCGCGTGAGTGGATGTTGGCGTCCACACAGACCGGGACGCCGCCGATCGCGTCGGCCATCGAGACCACACCGGCGAAGTCGATCATCATGAAGTGGTCGATCCGGATGCCGGTCAGCTCGTACCAGGCGGCCACCGTGCACCCCGGACCACCGCGGCGCAGGCTCTGGTTGGTCTGCACGTCCACCGTGCTGGCCGGGAAGACCTCCCCGTCCGGGGCGGTGCACTTGGGCATCTTCAGCATGGTGTCGCGCGGCATGCTGACCACGGAGAGGTTGGAGCGGTCCGCGGAGAGGTGGAGCAGCATCTGCACATCGGCGAGCGGAGGGGAGCCGAAGGTCTCCTTCGCGCCGCCCAGCTTCTGGTTCTCCGCGGAGTCCCGGGCGTCGGAGCCGATGAGCAGGATGTTGAGCGGGGTCTGCCCGGCGGCGTTGGCCTTGTGGTCGGCCATCTGCCGGTCGCCGAGGGTCAGGTCCCCTTTCTTGATGTTGCCGTTGAGGTGCTCGTAGTAGAGATAGCCGGCCCCACCGGCGCCGAGTATCAGCAGGGCGAGTACGGAGGAGCCCCAGCGCAGGGCGCGCCGTTTGCCGCTCTTGGGGGCGCGGCGGCTGCTGCGGGCGCTGCGGCCCCGCCCTCGTGACGCGGACCGCCGGTCCGGGGGAGCCTCGCCGCTCGCCCGGCCTCCGCCGTCCCCGCCCTCGTTCGGGTCCCCAGCCTCACCGGCCCGGTCTGTGTGGCGGACACGCGACCGTGTCCTCTCCCCAGACGTACTGCTCCGTCCCACCGGACCCCCCATGCTGTTCAGATTTCCACTGTGGCGCGGACGCCGGTCGTCACTTGGAGCAGACCGCCTTGTCGGCGCTGGCCCGCTCGACGTCGTCCGAGATCTTCGCGGGACCGGTGATCGGAATGCCCGCGCCCTTGAAGTCCGCCCCCAGCGTCAGCACCATCGCCTCCAGCCCCTCGGCGTCGGCGGTGCCCTGCTTCATGGCCGCGGCGGGCAGGCCCATCATCTCGGCGAGCGCGCGGGCCTGGTCGGCCTGGTTGGGCGCGTACTCCAGCGTCGTCTTCTTGATCTTCTCGGGGGCGTTGGCCTTGTTCGTGGACTTCAGCACGCCCTGCTGGTTCTGGAGCCAGGTGACGGTCGCACCGGCCGCACCCGCGATCTCGCCGCCGTTGAGGACATCCACGCGTACGTCGGCGGGAGCGGCCTTCGGGCCCTTGAGGAGGGCCGCCTGCTTGCTCTTGGCGGCCTTCTCCTTCTGCTTCACCTCGGTCAGCGAGGTGTCGGAGCGCATCATCGCGAAGAGCTGCTCCGCCTGCGTCGGATGCGGGACGACGGTCGCCTTGACGGTCTCGGCCGGGTTGTCGATCACCGGCAGGGTCACGAAGGTGATGTTCTTGGTGTCGACCTTGCCGATCTCCTGCGCCAGGGTCATCAGCTTCTTGGCGCTGCCGATGCCCTGGTCGACGGTGAGGGCGTTGGTCGCCGCGTCGGCCAGCTTGAAGAGCTTGGTCGGGTTGGTGAGCGTGTCGCTCGACTTCATCTCGCGGATCATCGAGCCCAGGAACTGCTGCTGCACCTTGATCCGGTCGAGGTCGCTCTCGTTGCCGAAGCTGTGCCGGGTACGCAGCAGGGCCAGCGCGTCCTCGCCCGCCACGGTGGACTCGCCCTGCGGGAGCTCCAGGTGGGACTTCGGGTCGTTGATCGGCTTGGCCATACAGACCTTGACGCCGCCGACCGCCGTGGTCAGCTCCTTGACCGCGTTGAAGTCGACCATCATGAAGTGGTCGGGCTTTATGCCGGTGATGGCCTCGACCGTCTGCATGGTGCAGCCCGGATTACGGCCCTCCTGGCCGAGGCTCACGTTGAAGCGGACGCGCGGGGTGCCGGGGATCGTCTTCGTCGACCCGTCCGGCTGGACCGTCTCGCAGTCGGGGATGTCGGTCATCAGGTCGCGGGGGATGCTCAGTGCCGTCGCGTTGGTGCGGTCCTCGGAGACGTGGAAGAGGATGTTGGTGTCGGCGTGGCCCTCGCTGCCCTTGTCGCCGTACCCCTCGTTGCCCTTGCCGGTGCGCTTGTCGGTTCCGATGATCAGGATGTTCATCGGACCGTCGCTGAGGACGTCGTTGTTGCCGGCATCGCCGATGTCGATGGTGCTGATGTTGCCGTTGAACCGCTCGTACAGGACGTACGCGCCGACCCCGGCGGCGACCACGACGAACGCCGTCACCCCGCCCGTCCACATCAGCGCCTTCTTGCGGCGCGCCTTCGGAGCCTTGCGCTTACGGCGTCCCGCGCCACCGGCCGCCGAGGCCTCCGGGCCGCGCCCGTCCTTCTGGGCGGACCGGCGGCTGCGCTGCGCGGGCACCTCGCGGCGCGGGCCGTCGGGGGATTCGGCGCGACGGCCGGAATCCTCGGCAGTGGTGGTACGCGCGGCGGCCGGCGACTCCCCTGCGGATTGGTCCAGTCGCAGTTCGTAATTGCCGGTGTGCGGGTTGAGTACCCACTGGTCTGCGGGGTCGATATCGTCCGCCCGCCCACGGCTTTGCGCATCCACGGTTGCCTGAGTCCTCCGTCGGTGCCACGCGAGGCGCCTTCCCCCGGCAAGGCGCTCGTTCCTTCGCTCCGGCAGTGCACGACCTGATGGCCGGAAGCACCGGATCGCGTCACACTATCCGCCCCGTTCGTAAAGGAGCGACGTGCGTGACCCACACCACGCTCCTTACAACCGGGCATTCTTCCCATTGCGCGTCGATTGTCTTCTATGTCTTGGCAATTGCTTTACTGCTCACACAGGTCGTCCGCAGCGCTCGAACCCGAATAGGTGGGTGTGGGCGTCGGACTTTCGGAGTCGGAGCCGGCGTCGTCAGGCTTCTCGTCCTGAGCCTTTCCCTTCTCCTTCTCCTCCCCCTTCTCCTTGAGTTCGTCCGCCGGAACCACCGCTACGGGCTTGTCCTCGCGCAGTTGCTTGAAGAGTTCGCTCGCGTCCGGTTCGACCAGTTCGTCCCGATTCGGATTCTGGCGGTACGGCTGCCGGGGCACGGTCAGGAACTGCACCTGGTCGGTCGGTACGTCGCGCATGCTCCGCACCAGGTCGTACAGGTCCCGCAGCGAGTCCAGACCCGGGTCGGTCGTCAGCGACTTGGTCGCCGCGTCCAGGACCGGGTAGAGCCGCGTCGGGTTGAGGAGGACGCCGTTGCTCTGCATCTTGTTGACCAGGGCGCCGAGGAACTTCTGCTGGCGCTCCATCCGTTCGGTGTCGCTGCCGTCGCCGAGGGTCTTGCGCGCCCGTACGTAGCCGAGCGCCTCCTCGCCGTTCAGCGTCTGCCGCCCGGCCGGGAGCTCCAGGCGCGCGTCCTTGTCGTCGATCGGCTCCTTGAGGCAGATCTCGACCCCGTCCACGGCGTCGACCATGTCCTTGAACCCGTTGAAGTCGACGACCATGTGGTGGTCGATACGGATGCCGGTCAGCCGCTCCACCGTACGGATCGTGCAGGCGGTGCCGCCGAGCTCGAACGCCGAGTTGAACTGGGTGAACTGCTCCCGGGTCTCCTTGTCGTCCCCGGTGCGGCACTTGGAGACCTCCACCATCAGGTCGCGGGGGAGGGACACCGCGGTCGCGCTCTTCCGGTCCGCCGCGAGGTGCAGCAGGATCGTGGTGTCGGAGCGCTGGCTGCCGCCGTCGTCACGGCCGTACTCACGGTTGTCGCCGGACCGGCTGTCCGACCCGATCAGCAGGATGTTCTGGGCATCCATGACGACCGGGGTGGGCCGCTCCTTCTCGTAGACCTTCAGCTCGGCGGCGGCGCTGGTGTCGGTGGTGATGTTGCCGTCGAGCTTCTTGTACAGCCACCAGCCCGCCCCCGCGGAGATCATCACGAGGAACGAGGCGCCGAGGGCGGCCCAGCGCAGCCAGGGCCGCTTCCGGCGGGACGCGCTGCCGTCCTTGGGGTGGTCGGCCCAGGTCTGTGCGCCGACGGCGCTTTTCCCGTCGCTGCCGTGCTGGCCGCCGTCCCCGCCGCCGCCCTCGCTGTCCTCGCCGGTGCCGGCCTCGCCCTCGTCACCGGAGTCCTGAGGCGCGTCGTTCTCGGGTACGGCCCCGGGCTCGGGCTCTTCCTTCGGGTCCGTGGCCCCCGGCTCCTCCTGCGACCTGCCCTGCGACCTGCCCTGCGGCGTGTCCCCGGCCGGGAGGTCCGGGTCGGCCGGCGTGCCAGCACTGTCGGTCACGTCTGCGTCCATCCTTCACGTTCGGCGGCGCGATGGGCCGCCGGTCGCAGGAGTAGACGGCTGAACCTCACGCTTGGTTGTGCACTGACCGGAGAGTGGTCTGTACCGCCGATCATCTACCCCCGTCGTCGATCGTTATCGGGGGCTCGGCCCGCTGTGGGCCGGACGAGTGCACCTCAGGGCGCTTGTCATACCGCCGCGTTGGGTCATTCCGCCGTGTTGGTGACCCGCTCGCTCTCGACCCGCTTCGCCAGCCCCTCCGCATCGAGCTGCCCGAGGTGCCGGCAGAGGACCACGGACCCCCCGGAGGCCAGTGGCGCGAAGAGACCGGTGCTCAGCCCCTCCCAGGTGTCGTACGTGTGCCCGGTCAGCAGCCGCGATCCCCTTACGAGCCCGAGGGCCTCGGCGTCCTCGCGGGCCTTCGCGACGAGTTGCGCACCGGTCAGCTCGACCCCGCCCACGGCCAGCGCCGGAGCCTCGGGGTCCACCGGGGCGAAGGGGACGAAGCGGTCGCCCTGGCTCGGCACCTCCACCGCGTAGTCGGCGAAGCCCGCGGGCGGCTGCGGGAACCGGCCGCCCAGCGGACGCAGCGCCAGCGCGACCCGCTCACCGCGGCAGGCCCGGGCCCGCTCCAGCGTGTCCGGCCCGCTCACCACGA
The DNA here is from genome assembly GCF_033109485.1 of Streptomyces cyaneofuscatus. Classification (NCBI taxonomy): domain Bacteria; kingdom Bacillati; phylum Actinomycetota; class Actinomycetes; order Kitasatosporales; family Streptomycetaceae; genus Streptomyces; species Streptomyces cyaneofuscatus. The sequence continues at coordinate 5,110,904 of NZ_CP137002.1, forward strand.
GGTCGGCGGCGGCCGGGTCGCCCTGGACATCGGCGACGACCCCGGCCGAGGAGCAGGCGAGCAGCCAGACCGCGGACTGCCAGTGCGCGGGGAGGAGCAGGGCGAGCCGGTCGCCTGGCTCGGCGGCGAGGTCGCTCTGGATCAGGTTGGCGGTCTTGGCCACCCAATTGGCGAAGGTGGCCACCGACAGTTCGACGCGTTCTCCGGTGGCGTCGTCGTAGAAGGTGACCAGGGGGCGGGCCGGGTCCGCGGCGAGGGCGGATCGCAGCAGGTCGGCGGCGGTACGGTCGCTGGAGTTCATCCGCGCAAGAGTACGCGGGGAGGCGGTGCGGGGCGGGCTGAACGGGTGTCACGTACACCGGTTCGGCAGACAGGCCATCAGATGCGGCTCTCCGTCCGGGTAGCCGGACTTGTCTGGTTGTGGCCAGGATCGTGCGTATGCGTGCACTACTTGTCACCTCAGTCGGCGTCACGTGTGCAGCGGCCCTCACTCTGCCGCTCGCCACCCCCGCGGCCTCCGCCCCCGCTCCCCACTCCGCCTCGGCCCTGCCTCCCTCGACGTCCCCGGCGTCACCGGGTGCGGGGCCGCCTTCGGTTCAGGCCGAAGCGACGACAGCCGAAGCGACGACAAGGGAGGCCCTCGCCCCCTCCGACGTACGATCCGCCGCCGAACCGTCCGGCTCGACGCAGTCGCTGCCCCTCGCCCCCCTGGACGCCCCCTCGAACCGGGTCGCGGGAGCACCGGCGGCCCAAGGCCTGCCCCAGCGCGACGCCCGCCCCTTCTCCCTGGTCGGCGTGGTCTGGGACGACGCCGAGGCCGAACTGCACGGCACGGTCCAGGTCCGGACCCGGGCCACCGGCACCACACGCTGGTCCGACTGGCAGGACGTCGAGACCCACAACGCCGAGCACGCCGCCGACCTCGGCAGCGCCGAGCGCGAAGGGCGTACGGTGCGGGGCGCGACGGCTCCGCTCTGGGTCGGCGACTCGGACGGCGTGGAGGTACGCGTACGTCCGGAGGCCCGGGACTCCCAGGACCGCGCGGCCACCGCCGTACCGCTCCCCGAGGGCATGCGTCTGGAACTCGTCGACCCCGGCGAAGGCCCAGGCGAGGACCTCGGCGAGAGCCCCGGTGAGAACCCCGGTGAGGCCTCCGCGCCGGAGCCCGCCCGCGGCGCCCCCGTCGGCCGTGCGGCGGCCGTCCCCGCCCGCTTCGCGGACACCCCGGCGACCGCCGCCGCCCTGCCGGAGGTCCTGACGGCCGAGGTCGCCGCGGCCTCGGCGGTCAACGCGGAACTGGCCGAGATCGGCGCCACCGTCATCCCCGCCCTCACCCAGGCGGAGACGCTGGAATCGATGGAGCTGGCACCGGGCGCGAAGCCGTACATCGGTCCGCGGCCGGGCATCGTCACCCGCAAGGGCTGGGGCGCCGACGAGAAGCTGCGCGAGAAGAACTTCGGGTACACGAAGACGGTCAAGGCGGCCTTCGTGCACCACAGCGCGACCGGCAACAACTACACCTGCAAGCAGGCCCCCTCGGTGCTGCGCAGCATCTACCGCTACCACGTCAAGAGCAGCGGCTGGCGCGACTTCGGCTACAACTTCGCCGTCGACAAGTGCGGAAACATCTACGAGGGCCGGGCCGGCGGCGTCACGAAGGCGGTCCTCGGAGCGCACACCCTGGGCTTCAACACCAACACCATGGGCATCGCGGTGCTCGGCTCCTACGGGTCCACCAACCCGCCCGCCGCCGCGGTGACGGCGATCTCCAAGCTCACGGCCTGGAAACTCGGACTGTTCGGCCGCAACCCCAAGGGCAAGATCACCCTCGTCTCCGGCGGGAGCAACAAGTACAAGGCGGGCGTGAAGGTCAAGATGAACGTCATCTCGGGCCATCGGGACGGATTCGCAACCGAATGCCCCGGAGCGCGTCTTTACAAGAAGCTCGGCAAGGCCAGGACCAGCTCCGCCAAACTGCAGGGCCGCTGACCGGTGCATGTCGGACCGGTCTGCTTAGACTGGCCAGCCATATCCAGGCCAGGCCACCAGCAGGAAGCAGAGACGGTGCTGTGACAGAGGCAAAAGAAGCGATCCTCCTGGTCGGTGGCAAAGGCACCCGGCTGCGCCCGCTCACGGTGCACACCCCGAAGCCGATGGTCCCGGCGGCGGGGGTGCCCTTCCTGACCCACCAGCTGGCGCGGGCCAGGGCGGCCGGGGTGGAGCACATCGTGCTCGCCACGTCCTACCTGGCCGAGGTCTTCGAGCCGTACTTCGGCGACGGTTCCTCGCTCGGGCTGCACATCGAGTACGTCACCGAGGAGGAACCGCTCGGTACCGGCGGCGCGATACGCAACGTCGCGGCCAAGCTCTCCTCCGGCCCCGAGGAACCGGTCCTGATCCTCAACGGCGACATCCTCACCGGCCTCGACATCCGGGCCCTGGTCGCCACGCACAACGATTCCGGGGCGGACGTCTCGCTCCATCTGACCCGGGTGGAGGACCCGCGCGCCTTCGGTCTCGTACCGACGGACGCGACGGGCCGGGTCACGGCCTTCCTGGAGAAGCCGCAGACGCCCGAGGAGATCGTCACCGACCAGATCAACGCCGGGGCATACGTCTTCCGGCGTTCGGTCATCGACACCATCCCCGAGGGCCGCCCGGTCTCCGTCGAGCGCGAGACCTTCCCCGGCCTGCTCGACTCCGGCGCCCACCTCCAGGGCATGGTCGACTCCACCTACTGGCTGGACCTCGGCACCCCGCAGGCCTTCGTACGCGGCTCCGCCGACCTGGTCCTGGGCCGCGCCCCCTCCCCGGCCGTCCCGGGCCGCTGCGGCGACCGCCTGGTCCTGGAGACGGCCACGGTGGCCGCCGACGCCAAGCTCACCGGCGGCACGGTGATCGGCGACGGCGCGGTGATCGGCGCGGGCGCGCGGATCGACGGCTCGGCGGTCCTGGCCGGAGCGGTGGTCGAGGCGGGCGCGGTCGTCACGGACTCGCTCATCGGGGCGGGCGCGCGGATCGGCAGCCGTACGGTGCTGAGCGGCGCGGTCATCGGGGACGGTGCCCGGGTGGGCGCGGACAACGAACTGCGTGACGGGGTGCGGATCTGGTGCGGGGCGGTCCTCCCGGACGCCGCGATCCGCTTCTCGTCGGACCAGTAGGCCGGCTCGGCCCCGTACCCTCAAGAGACTACTTTCAGCCAAGAGACCACTTTCAGCACCAGGAACCCCCGAGGCCCCACCCGTGGCAGGACGATTCGCCCCGCGCACCGCACGCCCGCCGCTGCCGCACCAGGCAGCACCGACGGCGCGGGGCACGGGCCTTTCTGCGGCGACGCGGGGCACGGGCACGGGCCTCCCCCCGGCGGGGCGCTGCGACGACACGCCCCTGACCCGGGAATGGACCCCGCCGGGCCCGCTGGACCTGCGCCTGGTGCTGAGCCCGCTGCGCAGGGGCCCGGCCGACCCGACGTTCCGGATGGCGGCGGACGGCACGTTCTGGCGGGCCACCCGCACGCCGGTGGGCCCGGGCACCTTGCGGGTGGCGGCGCGCGGCGACCGGATCGGGGCGGAGGCCTGGGGCCCGGGAGCGGAGTGGCTGCTCGCCGGCCTCCCCGCGCTCCTGGGCGCCGATGACGACCCGGACGCCTTCACCCCGCACCACCGCCTGCTCGCAGCGACCCGGCACCGCCGCCCCGGCCTGCGGCTGCTGCGCACGGGCCTGGTGATGGAGTCGCTGATCCCGTCGATCCTGGAACAGAAGGTCACCACGGACGAGGCGTACCGCGCCTGGCGCCTCCTGGTCCGCCGCTACGGAACCCCGGCCCCCGGCCCGACGGCCACGCTCGGCCTCCACGTCATGCCGGACGCCCGCACCTGGGCGATGATCCCGTCCTGGGAGTGGCACAAGGCAGGGGTCGACGCGAAGCGCTCCTCCACGATCATGCGAGCGGTACGGGTGGCCCGCAGGCTGGAGGAGGCGTCGACGATGTCCCTCCCCGAGGCCACGGCCCGCCTGGAACTGATCCCCGGTATCGGCCCCTGGACCTCGGCCGAAACCCTCCAGCGCTCCAACGGCGCCCCGGACGCGGTGACGGTGGGCGACTACCACCTCCCGGGCATCGTGGGCCACGCCCTGGCGGACAACCGCCACGCGACCGACGAGGAGATGCTGGCGCTCCTGACCCCGTACGAGGGCCAACGCCACCGGGCAACGCGCCTGATCCTGCTGTCGGGCCGCATCCCGGAGCGCAGGGGCCCGAGGATGACCCCGGGAAACATCGCAGCGCTGTAGCCGAATCCAGCCTTGCTTCCCCTCCCCCTCCCCCTTCCCTTCCCCTGCCCTTCCCCTTCCCCTTCCCTTCGCCTCCCCCTTCCCCCTTCGTCCTTCCCCCTTGCTTCCCCTAGCCCCTCCGCCCCTTCCAGCCCCTCCGGCGCTTGAGGAGCGGGGTCCGGGGCGGAGCCCCGAACTCCCAGCCCGTCCGGCGCTTGAGGACGAAGGGGGGCCCGGGGCAGAGCCCCGGTTTCGGGAAGGGGCGGGGAGGGGAGAGGCCCGCCGCAGGCGCACCCCCCCGGCCCCCCTCACCGCACGGTGAGAAAGTCCTCCGCCTCACGAACAGCCCGCTCCCGAGCCACCCCCACCGCATGCCCCACAGCCACCGCCCCCAACGGATCCCACGACGCGGGCAGCGACAGCACCTCCCGAACCACCGGCCGACAGAACATCGTCGAGGACACCCACGCCGACCCCAACCGCTCACCGGCCAGCGCCACCAGGAAGTTCTGCACCCCCGCCCCCGCCGCGACCACGAACATCTCGCGCTCCGCCGTGTCCCGCCGCTCGTCCCCGTACGTATGGGAGCCGTCCATCACCAGGCACGGCACCACCAGATACGGCGCGTTGCGCAGCACATCCCCGCGCCGCACCCGCTTCGCGATCGACTCCTCGCTCTTGCCGTCGCGCCGCAGATCCGCGATCCAGGCGTCCCGCATCACGTCGAGCAACCGCGTCCGTGACTCGGCGGACTCCAGCAGCACGAACCGCCACGGCGTCGTGTGATGCGGCGCGGGCGCGGTCACCGCCGCCGCCACCGCCCGCCGGACGGCCCCCGGATCCACCGGCTCGTCGCTGAACTCGCGCACCGTACGCCGCAGGGTCACCGCTTCCCGTACGGCCTCGGACGTCCCCAGCCGGAACATGTCATCGGCGGCACCCCGTACGAGCGCACGAGCACCGGGCTCGTCGTCCACGCCGGGCGCGACCACATGCGGCAACCCCCGCACCACCGCCACCGGCAGCCCCGCCGCCTTGCCCTTGACCAGGTCCCCGGCGGCGGCCAGCTCGTCCGCCGTCGCGACGACCGTGGCGCTGAGCGGATTGCCGTGCGCGTCCGTCCCGCCGCGCAGATCGTCCAGCACCCGCACCCCCGCCGCCCCGATCGCGACATCGGTCAGTCCGTTGCGCCAGGGCCGCCCGAAGGTGTCCGTCACGACGACGCCGATCTCGACGCCGAGGGTGTCCCGCAGCCCGTCCCGGATGGCCCGGGCGGAGGCGTCGGGATCCTCGGGCAGCAGGAGCACGGTCCCGGCCGGAGTGTTGGAGGCGTCGACCCCGGCGGCGGCCATCACCAGACCCTGCCGGTTCTCCACGATCCGCAGGGCACCGCGCCGCGCCACGACCCGTACGGTCTCGGCGTCGATGGCGGCCTCACGGTCCACGGCCTGCACGATCCGGCCCTCGGCCTTGGAGACGATCTTCGAGGTGACGAGCAGGACGTCACCGTCGACGAGCCCCGGCTCGGCCCCGGCGATCAGCTTGGCGAGATCGTCACCGGCACGCACCTCGGGAATCCCGCCGAGGGCCCACACACGAAAAGAGGGCGCTGAGCCCCCACCACCGTCGGTCGAAGCGCTCACACCCCCACCTCCCCGGCCAGCTCCAGCGCCCGCCGGGCCATCTCCGCCGTCGCGTCCACGTCCGTCATCATCAGCGGCACCGCCCGGCACCGGATGCCCGCCGCCTCGACCTCGCCGACCGCACCCGTGTCCACCGTGTCGACCAGCCACCCGTCCAGCAGCCCCGAACCGTAGTGCTGGGCCACGGCGGCCGCCGTCGACTCGACGCCCACGGCCGCGAGCACCTTGTCCGCCATCCCGCGCACCGGCGCGTCCCCGACGATGGGGGAGAGGCCGACGACCGGCACCCCGGCCTCGGCGATCGCCTCCCGGATCCCGGGCACGGCGAGGATGGTCCCGATCGACACCACCGGGTTCGACGGCGGGAAGAGGATGACATCGGCGGCGGCGATCGCCTCCAGCACGCCCGGCGCCGGCTTCGCCTGCTCCGCCCCGACCGGCACGATGGCCTGCGCCTCGACGGAGGCGCGCAGCTTCACCCAGTACTCCTGGAAGTGGATGGCCTTGCTCTCGCCGTCCGTCTCGACGGCGACATGCGTCTCGACCCGGTCGTCCGACATGGGCAGCAGCCGCACCCCCGGCTGCCAGCGGGCGCACAGCGCCTCGGTGACCGCGCTGAGCGGATAGCCCGCGCCGAGCATCTGCGTACGGACGATGTGGGTCGCGAAGTCGCGGTCACCGAGACCGAACCATCCGGGCCCCACCCCGTACGCCGCGAGCTCCTCCTTGACCTGGAAGGTCTCGTCGGTCCGCCCCCAGCCCTGCTCCTCGTTGATGCCACCGCCGAGGGTGTACATCACGGTGTCGAGGTCGGGGCAGACCTTCAGCCCGAACAGATGGATGTCATCACCCGTGTTGCCGATGACCGTGATGTCCGCGTCGGGCGCGGCCTGCTTGAGGCCACGCAGAAAACGAGCACCACCGATACCACCGGCCAGAACAACAATGCGCATGCACAGCAGTTTGTCAGGCGGGTACGACATCCACGGCCGTCGGGGCGCATTGCGCGGCATGCATCGGCATCTCGGTCAGACCCGGGTAGTAGATGTGCAGGCTGACGGCCGGTTCGAGCGAGTCGTTGACCACTTCGTGGACGTATCCGGGGGCGAAGGCGCGCTGCGCTCCGGCGCCGAGCGCCTGATGGCCACGCTCGGTGTGCTCGGTCAACTCGCCTTCGAGGACCGTGAGTACACCGGCGGAGCGGCCGTGGTCGTGGCGCCCGCTGCCCTGTCCGGGCACCCAGCTGAGCAGCCAGACCTCGTAGCCGGGGCCGGTCTGGAGGCGGTGGTACCAGCGGGTGGTGGTGTCGTACCGGACGAGTCCGGCCCAGCGCGTGCGGTCGGCCGCGATGGAGCGGGCGAGGCCGACGAACTCGGAGACGGTGGAGGGGTGCTCGCGGGCGGGCTGGAGGAGGTGCTGGACCTCGAGGATGTCGCCGGCGATCTGAAGGTCGCTGTCGCTGTTCATGGGGTGCGGTGGTTCCTCGGCATGGGGGGTGCGCGTGCGGGGAGTCGCGTGGGGTGTCGGCGGCCGCGGAGATGAAGAGAGCCACGGGGAAGCCGGAAAAGCTGGGGGAGGGCTGGATCAGAGCTGGAGCACTACGGCATCAACAGCTGTGACAGCTGGAACAGCAACAGCGAGCCTGGACAGCGCTACGGAACCCACGGACGTGGGTGACGTGCATCGCTGCGATCGCTGACATGAGATCAAGGAGACCGGCTCAATCGCTCTCTGTCAACCCGCCGCCCGATATGGGGGCAATGTTTCACCCCTTCCGGTTGTCGCGCGAGCAGAAAGGTTTGCTCACCGCCAAGCGCGGAGACATGGCGCATCACCCGTGCCTCTAAACGTGGCTGAGGGGCTGTGACCTGACTGTGATCTTGATCGCTACAGTGATCGAATCGCAACGTAAGGGCACCCTTGATCGTCTTGACCGTGGGAAGGCGTGATGGAGTGACGCCTGTGGCATATGTCAGGTTTTTGGTGATTTGAACACTTTGCGCATACGCTTGGTTCCGCAGAGTGAATCCCTGGGCCAATAGCAGATCCTCGCTTGACTGCCTCGGAGATACACACTTGTAATTTCACTCGTGTCGTTCGGCCGTGACCAGTCAGTAACGGCCGCATCACGGGACGCAAGAGACAGACGAGGGGCGCACATGACCGAGCTGTTCCAGCAACTGCTGGTCGAGGACGCGGACGAGGAACTCGGCTGGCAGGAGCGCGCACTGTGCGCCCAGACCGATCCCGAGTCCTTCTTTCCCGAAAAGGGCGGATCCACCCGCGAGGCCAAGAAGGTCTGTCTCGCCTGTGAGGTGCGGTCGGAGTGCCTTGAGTACGCGCTGGCCAACGACGAACGCTTCGGCATCTGGGGCGGGCTTTCCGAACGTGAACGACGGCGCCTCAAGAAGGCAGCGATCTAAGCGCCCCGAGCAGGCAGCGATCCGGACGCCTTAAGAAGGCAGCGATTCCAGGCGCCTCAGCAGGCAGCGATCCAGACGCCTGAAGAAGGCAGCGATCCCAGCGCCCCTCCCGGCCCCGGCCCCGGCAGCCCTTTCCCGAGCAGGGCTCCTCAAGGACCACGCCCCGACGGCCCGCCGCCCACCACTCCCTCCCCGGGGAGCGGGCGACGGGCCGTCGGCATGTCCGCACCCCTCGCACACCAGAGGCGTTCATCAGCCCCGGCACCAGCCCAGCGCCGGCCCCAGCACCCGCTCCGGGCCACCCCCGCGGATCCGTACCGTTAGTGTGGGGCCCCGTCCGAGATGCGCCAACGCCCCGCCGGGGCGCGCGTGTACACCGATGCAGCCCCCGGGGATACGCCCCCGGACCCGGCCGGAGGGCCCGTACCTCGATGTCCGTGCACAGCCACTCGGCGGCGCCGAACGCGGCCGCCGCCGCCCCAGAGTTCCCCCGGCACGTCGTCACCGCCGTGCTCGTCTCCCACGACGGCGCCCGCTGGCTGCCCGACGTGCTGGCCGGGCTGCTCGGGCAGGAACGCCCCGTACAGAACGTCGTCGCCGCCGACACCGGCAGCGCCGACGACTCCGCCCGGCTGGTCACGGAGGCGCTCGGCGGCGACCGCGTCCTGCACCTCGCCCGCCGTACGAGCTTCGGCACCGCCGTCGACGAGGCGGTCCGCACCGCCGGGGCGCTGACCCCCGACGACCTGCCCTACCTCAAGCGCCCCGGCGGCTGGGACCCGGTCACCCGGTCCTGGACCGACGAGAACTACGACCTGCCGGAGCTGCCGCACGGCGAACCCGTCCAGTGGCTCTGGCTGCTCCACGACGACTGCGCCCCCGAGCCCGACGCGCTCGCCGAGATGCTGCGCGTCGTCGACACCGACAAGTACGCCACCATCGTCGGGCCCAAGCTGCGCGGCTGGTACGACCGCAAGCAGCTCCTCGAAGTCGGCGTCTCCATCGCCAACAGCGGCCGCCGCTGGACCGGCCTGGACCGCCGCGAGCAGGACCAGGGCCAGCACGACCAGGTCCGCACCGTCCTCTCCGTATCCTCCGCCGGCATGCTCATCCGCCGCGACGTCTACGAGGAGCTCGGCGGCTTCGACCGCAACCTCCCGCTGATGCGCGACGACGTCGACCTGTGCTGGCGCGCCCACCTCGCCGGCCACCGGGTCCTGGTCGCCCCGGACGCCGTCCTGCGCCACGCCGAGGCCTCCGCCCGCGAGCGCCGCCCCATCGACTGCGCCGGCCGTTCGGTCGTCGGCCCGCACCGCGTCGACAAGGCGGGCGCGGCCTACACGATGCTCGTCAACGCGCGCGGCAAGGCCCTCCCCTGGGTCCTGCTCCGGCTCGTCGTCGGCACCCTCCTGCGTACCCTCGCCTACCTCGTCGGCAAGGTCCCGGGGCAGGCACTCGACGAGGTCACCGGCCTCCTCGGCACCCTCCTGCGGCCCGGCCGCATCCTCGCCGCCCGCCGCGACCGAGGAAAGGGCGTGGTCGACGCGGCCGAACTGCGCGCGCTCTTCCCGCCGCCCGGCGCCACCGTCCGCGCCACCGTCGAACAGGTCGCGGGCAACTTCGGCAACAAGGGCGAGGCCGAGTCGAGCGGTTCGCGCCACGGAGCCGTCGAGTCCGGCCCCGGCGGCGACGACGCGGACTTCCTGGAGGTCGACCAGTTCGCGCGGCTCAAGAGAATCGGCCGCAAGCCCGGCCCGGTCCTCTTCGCCCTCCTCCTCGTGGTCTCCCTCATCGCCTGCCGCAACCTCCTCACCGGCGGCTCCCTCGCGGGCGGCGCCCTGCTGCCCGCCCCCGCGGAGGCCGGCGAGCTCTGGGGACGGTACGCGGACGCCTGGCACACCATCTCCACCGGCTCCACCGAGACCGCCCCGCCCTACCTCGCGCTCCTCGCCGCCCTGTCGGCCCTCTTCCTCGGCTCCACCGGCTTCGCCGTCGCCGCGATCCTGGTCTGCTCGGTCCCGCTGGCCGGGCTCACCGCGTACTTCGCCTCCCGGCCGCTGCTCCCCTCGCGGCTGCTGCGGGCCTGGGCGAGCGTCGCGTACGCTTTCCTGCCCGCCGCGACCGGCGCCCTGGCCACCGGCCGCCTCGGCACCGCCGTCCTGCTCGTGCTGCTCCCGCTGATCGCCCGCGCGGCCGTCGCCGCCCACGGGTTCCGCGACGGCACCGACCCGGACGCGCCGCGCGGCAGCTGGCGCGCGACCTGGGCGTACGCCCTGCTCCTCACGGTCACGACCGCGTTCACCCCGGTCGTCTGGCCGCTCGCCGTGGTCCTCGGCCTCGGCGTGCTGGCGCTGCGCCGCCGTGACATCACGGCGTACGGGCTCCGCTTCCTCGCCGCCGTCGGCACCCCGATCCTGGCGCTGGCCCCCTGGTCGCTCACGCTCCTCACCGACCCGTCCGCGTTCCTGCGCGAAGCGGGCCTGGACATCGGTACGGGGACGGCTTCGGCGCTCGACCTGCTCGGGGTCAGCCCCGGCGGCCCCAAGGCGGCCGGCGGCATCCTGCTGCTCGGCATCGTGCTGGCGGCGCTCGCCGCCCTGCTCCGCGGCGAGCGGCAGTTCGCCGTCCGGGCGGCCTGGGCCACCGCCCTCACCGGCCTGCTCTTCGCGGCGCTCGCCAACGGCTCCACCTGGGCCGGACCCGCCACCCTCGTCTACGGCGCCGCCCTGATCGCCGCCGCACTCGTCGGCGCGGACGGCGCCCGGGTCCGGGTCGCCGAGCAGAGCTTCGGCTGGCGCCAGCCCGTCGCCGCCCTGATCGCCCTGGCCGCCGGGCTCGCCCCGGCGCTCGCCGCCTTCGGCTGGATGATCGGCGGCGCCGACGGCCCGCTGGAGCGCCGCGACCCCGTCCAGGTGCCCGCGTTCGTGGCCGAGGAGAGCTCGACCCAGGACCAGGCGCGCACCCTGGTCCTCGGTGGCACCTCGCCCGGGTCCGTCTCGTACAGCCTGGTCCGCGGCTCCGGCGCGCGCCTCGGCGACGGCGAGCTGACCGAGGCGGCGGGCTCCAACAGCCACCTCGACAAGGTCGTCGCCAACCTGGTCGCGGGGTCCGGCGCCGACCAGGGCGGCCAGCTCGGCAACTTCGCCGTCCGTTACGTCCTCGTACGCGACGGAGCACCGCGCCAGATGAGCCGCGTCCTCGACACGACCCCCGGCCTCAGCCGCCTCAGCCAGCTCGACGGCAGCGCCCTGTGGCGGGTGGACCGGCAGGTCGCCCGGGTGATGGTGGTCCCGGCCGGCGGTGAGGGCGAGCGCCTTCCGGTCGGCTCCGGGCCCGTCGAGGCGCACTCCGAGATCCCGGCGGGCGACGAGGGCCGCATCCTGCGGATCGCCGACGAGGCCGCACCCGGCTGGCAGGCCACGGTCGACGGCAAGCCGCTGACCCGGGTGACCGTCGACGGCTGGGCCCAGGGCTTCGAACTGCCCGCGGGCGGCGGCCGCCTGGACCTCACGTACGACGCCCCGTTCACGCACACCGTCTGGCTCTGGGCGCAGGGCGCGCTCGCCGTGGTCCTGGTGGTCATGGCCTTGCCGGGCCGCCGCCGGGAGATCGACGACGACCTGCCCGAGGAGGCGCTCGCGGTCGCCGCGGCCGACGCGGACGGCGACGGCCGCCGGGCCCGCAGGCTCCGCGCGGCGGCGGAGGCGGAAGCCGCCGCGGCCGAGGCGGCAGGGACGGCCGGTGCGGCCGGGGACGGCTATCCGGCGGACGGCTCGGGCGAGATCCCGCTCCCGCAGCCCTCGGCACCCGTGGAGGCAGCCGGTGCGGGGGAGTACATCCCCGACCAGCAGAGCGGTGGCTACGACCAGCAGGACACCACCAGCGGCTACGCGGTGCTCCCGCAGCAGAGTTACGGGGAGTGGGACGGCGGTCAGTACCAGGGCGCCGACCAGCAGGCCGCCACCTCCTACCAGCAGGGCGACTACGTCGCGTACCAGCAGGACCCGTACACCCAGCAGGACACCGGCTACCCCGCCGGCTCCGGCTACCAGGACCCGTACGGACAGCAGCAACAGCAACAGCAACAACAGCCGCAGCAGCAGTACGGCGGCGACCAGGACGACGGCAGCGGCCAGTACGGCAGCTCCGATCAGCAGGGCGGCGCCCCTCAGTACGACGGGTACGCCCCGTACGACCAGTACGGGCAGTACACCGGGGAGCAGCCCCCGTACGCCGATCCCACCGCCCAGCACCCCGCCGAGAACGCCCAGCACGGCGAGAACCCCGACACCCCGGGCCAGGCCCCCTGGCAGACCCGTAACGCATCGCGAGGCGAGTCCGAGTGAAGTCCACCCACCTGTCCCTCATCGCGGGCACCGTCGCCCTGGCCGCCATCACCGGCTTCGCCTCGCTCAACGCGTCCGAGGCCCCGGCCGCCGAGGAGACCGCGACCGCCTCCTCGCTGCCGGTCGAACGCTCCAGCCTGGTCTGCCCGGCGCCCAGCACCTCCGACCTGGCGGAGACGAGCTACACCTCGTTCACCCCGCCCGGCAAGGGCGACGGAGGCGGCACGAAGGACGACACCGCCGAGCTGAAGCCGGCCCTGCCGGTCCTCGACGACGAGGCCGAGACCGACCCCAAGAAGGTCAAGAAGGCCGAGGAGGCGGCGAAGAAGGCACGGGCGAAGGCCGACAAGCCGGTCCTCGCCGTGAAGGAACCCGGAAAGCCGGTCCTCGCCGAGGCGAACGGCTCCGACGCCCCGGCCCTCGTCGGCACGGCCACCGGCACGCTCGCCCCCGGCTGGGCCGCCCAGCAGACCACCACGGTCACCGCGGGCGGCGCCCGGGGCGTCCTCGGGGTCAGCTGCACCGCCCCGGACACCGACTTCTGGTTCCCCGGCGCGAGCACCGCGCGCTCCCGCCAGGACTACCTTCACCTCACGAACCCCGACGCCGGCGCGGCCGTGGCCGACATCCAGCTCTTCGGCGCCAAGGGCGCGGTCACCTCCGAGGTCGGCGACGGCATCACCGTGCCCGGCCGCTCCAGCGTCGCGCTCCTGCTCTCCACCCTCACCGACGAGTCCGTCAACGACATGACGGCCCACGTCACCACCCGCTCCGGCCGGGTCGGAGCGGTCCTCCTGACCGCCGACGACGGCTCGGGCACCGACTGGCTCACGGCGGCGGCGGACCCCTCCGGCACGCTGGTGATGCCCGGCATCCCGGCCGACGCCACCTCCGTACAGCTGGTGGCCTTCGCGCCCGGCGAGAGCGACGCGGATGTGAAGGTCCAGCTGATGGGGAAGAACACGACGTTCGCCCCGGCGGGGAACGACACCCTCCACATCAAGTCCGGGATGACCGCGACGGTCGACCTGAAGGACATCACCCGCGGCGAACCGGGCTCCCTGCGCCTCACCCCCGTGGAGAAGAACCGGGCGACCCCGATCGTCGCCGCCCTCCAAGTGGTCCGGGGCACCGGCGCCAAGCAGGAGTACGCCTACATCCCGGCCACCCGGCCGGTGGGTGACCGGGCGAGCGTCACCGACAACCGGGCCAAGGGCTCCACGCTCTCCCTCGCCGCACCGGGCGCGGACGCCAAGGTGAAGGTCACCACGTCGGCGGGGAGCGGGGGAGGCGAAGCGGCGGTCGAGACGTACACGGTCAAGGCCGGTACGACGATGGCCGTCACCCCGAAGCCCCCGGCCGGGTTCAAGGGCACGTACGCGCTGACCGTCGAGACGGTGTCGGGCGGCCCGGTCCACGCGTCACGGGCACTGGTCGTCCCGGAGGGCGGCGTCCAGATGTTCACGGTGCAGACGCTGCCGGACGACGGCGGCACGGTGGTGGTGCCGTCGGCACGGCAGGACCTGTCGGTCCTGGACGACTGAGGGGTACGGTTCCGCGGCGCGGGCGCGGGCAGGGACGGGCTCAGTCCTGCCCGTACCGCGGATCGACCGACTCCGGGGCCAGCCCCAGCAGCTCGGCGACCTGCTCGACGACGACCTCGTGGACCAGCAGGGAGCGCTCGTCGCGGCTCTTGGTGCGGATCTCGATGGGCCGCCGGTAGACGACGATCTGCGCGGGCCGTCCCTTGGCCGCCGATACGGCGCTGCCGAGCGGAACGCTGTCCTCCAGATCGCTGGGCACGTCCAGGACGACGAAGTCGACCTCGGCCAGCTGGGGCCAGCGCCGCTCCAGCCGCTCCACCGAGTCCTGGACCAGATCCCGGAAGACCTCGCCCCGGCTGGCCGACAGCGGCACCTGGGGCGGCGCGACCGGCCCCCGCATACCGCGGCCATGACGGTCGCGGCGCCGGGGCCGCGGCTCGAACGAGTGGGGGGAAGGTACGGAGCTGTCCATCACCGACGCAGCGTAACGCTCCCCAGGACGGCCCGAACGTGCCGAGGACACGGCGCCGCGACCGTTTCCCCGGCCGCCCCGCTGACCGTCTCCCCTCGGCCGCCGGCTGGCCGGAACATCCCGGCCGGGGGCCCCGATGTGGACCTTCTGTCCACAGTTGAACATTCAGGCCAAGGTTGAGCCTTTTTCAGGCCCCAGATCCGATCATCGACGGCGAGCGGAACGCTGCCATCCGCCCCGGCGCGCACCCTCCGCACCACCCGTCCCGCACCACGCCCCCGCCGCGACGCAGGTCAGGAGGGCCGCGGGAGGCGGGGGTGTGTCGAGGACCACAGGGCGACACGGTGGGGTGAGCCGGGGGAGAGTCGTCGCAGCCCGCTCAAGAGTGCGGTACCGTCCAACATCGTGAGCCCTGTACGTCGCTGTTCGCGCACCGCGTGCGGCCGCCCTGCCGTCGC
This sequence comes from Streptomyces cyaneofuscatus, assembly GCF_033109485.1. Taxonomy (NCBI): domain Bacteria; kingdom Bacillati; phylum Actinomycetota; class Actinomycetes; order Kitasatosporales; family Streptomycetaceae; genus Streptomyces; species Streptomyces cyaneofuscatus. Next base: position 5,126,062 of record NZ_CP137002.1, read on the forward strand.
GACACTGACGTACGTCTATGCCGACTCGACTGCGGTCCTCGGCCCGCTCGCCACCTACGCCGAGCCCCACTGCTATGACCTCTGTGCCGAGCACAGTGAGCGGCTGACCGCGCCACGCGGCTGGGAGGTGGTGCGCCTCTCCGACGGCTCCGCCCCCGCGCACCCCAGCGGTGACGACCTCGAAGCCCTGGCCAACGCGGTACGGGAAGCGGCCCGGCCGCACGACCGCGGGCCGGACGGCGGGGCCCGGGGCCCGCGCTCCGCGGACCCGGTGGAAGTGGCCCGCCGAGGCCACCTGAGGGTGCTGCGCTCGCCCGACTCCTGAGGCCACCTCCTGAGGCATGACCCGGCCGGGTAGTTTGGGCTCTCCGTAAACACCAGGAGGACCGGCCGTGGTCGCTGATCTGTCGCAGCTCGTCAAGGCGTACGACGTACGTGGAGTGGTGCCCGACCAGTGGGACGAGTCGCTGGCCGAACTGTTCGGAGCGGCGTTCGTCCAGGTCACGGAAGCCGACGCGATCGTGATCGGCCACGACATGCGCCCCACCTCCCCGGCCCTGTCCGGCGCCTTCGCCCGGGGCGCGGCGGCCCGGGGAGCGGACGTCACGCTCATCGGCCTCTGCTCGACGGACCAGCTGTACTACGCGTCGGGGGCGCTGGACCTCCCGGGCGCGATGTTCACGGCCTCGCACAACCCCGCGCAGTACAACGGCATCAAGATGTGCCGGGCGGGAGCCGCCCCGGTGGGCCAGGACACGGGCCTGAGGGAGATCCGCACCCTCGTGGAACAGTGGTCGGAAGGCGCCCCACAGCCCCCCGCGTCCCCCACCCCCGGCACGATCAGGGAACGCGACACCCTCACCGACTACGCGGCCCACCTCCTGGCCCTGGTCGACCTCAAGGCGATCCGCCCCCTGAAGGTCGTGGTCGACGCGGGCAACGGCATGGGAGGCCACACGGTCCCCACGGTCTTCGCGGGCCTGCCGCTCAACCTCGTCCCCCTCTACTTCGACCTGGACGGCACGTTCCCGAACCACGAGGCCAACCCCCTCGACCCGAAGAACATCGTCGACCTCCAGGCCCGCGTCCTCGCCGAGGGCGCCGACCTCGGCCTCGCCTTCGACGGCGACGCGGACCGCTGCTTCGTCGTCGACGAGCGGGGCGCCGGAGTCTCCCCCTCCGCGATCACGGCCCTGGTCGCCGCCCGCGAACTGGCCCGCAACGGCGGCAAGGGCACGGTCATCCACAACCTGATCACCTCCTGGTCGGTCCCCGAGGTGGTCCGCGAGAACGGCGGCACCCCGGTCCGCACCCGGGTGGGCCACTCCTTCATCAAGACGGAGATGGCCGAGCACGGCGCGATCTTCGGCGGCGAACACTCGGCGCACTACTACTTCCGCGACTTCTGGAACGCCGACACGGGCATGCTGGCGGCCCTCCACGTCCTGGCCGCCCTGGGAGGCCAGCCCGGCCCCCTCTCGGAACTCGTCGCCGCCTACGACCGCTACGCAGGCTCCGGCGAGATCAACTCCACAGTCGCCGACCAGGTGGCCAGCCTGACCGCGATCAGGTCCGCCTACAGCACGCGCGACGACATCACGTTCGACGACCTGGACGGCCTGACGGTCACATCCACGGACTGGTGGTTCAACCTCCGAGCCTCGAACACGGAACCCCTGCTGCGCCTGAACGTGGAGGCGAGGGACGAGCGGACGATGACGGCGGTACGGGACGAGGTCCTGGCCTTGATCCGCACCTGAGACCCGAGCATTTCAGCCTCTCCGGCGTTCCCTCCCAGCCCCTCCGGCGTTTGAGGAGCGGGGTCCGGGGCGGAGCCCCGAAACCCAGCCCGTCCGGCGCTTGAGGACAAAGGGGGGCCCGGGGCGGAGCCCCGGTTTCGGGAAGGGGCGGGTAGGGGAACAGCCCGCCGCAGGCGCCCCACCGCCCCATCCCCCGCCCCCCCACCCCCGGCCGAACCGCGCCCCCGTCCCCCCAGCGGTAGGCTGACGACGCCTGATCCACGTGAATCAGAAATCGCACCGCTCGAAGGGACCCACCCCATGCCGCTCGAAGCCGGCCTCCTGGAGATCCTGGCCTGCCCGGCCTGCCACTCCCCGCTCGACGACCGCACCGCGGCCGACAGCCCGGAGCTGGTCTGCACCGGCGCCGACTGCGGCCTGGCCTACCCGGTCCGGGACGGCATCCCGGTCCTGCTCGTCGACGAGGCGCGCCGCCCCGCCTGACCAGCGAGCGAAGCGCGTACGGGAACCCGCGCGGCACGCCGGCCCGGACGGCCAGGGGCGCACCCCGAACAGGACCCCGCCCCCACCCCCGTACCCCCGGCACCCCGCCACCGCCCCCGCACCCGCATCCCGCACCCCACCCGGTGATCGGAGGCCCACCGCCATGCTCGACGAGTCCTTGCTCGACTCCCCGGAAGCCCTGGCCAGGGCCGACCGCCGCGACCTGCTCCGCGGCGCCGCCGAGGCAGGCGCCCGGGTCCGCACCGCCGCCCGGCACGCCGCCGAGGCCGGCATCGGCGGCCTGAACCCCGAGGGCCGCCCCCGCGCCGTCCTCGTCGCCGGCCCCGGCACCGCCGCATCCGGCGTCGCCGACCTGATCGGCTCACTGGCGGGCGCGGCCGCCCCCGTGACCCGGATCCACCCCACGGGCGTCGCCCCCGCCCCCGGCGCCCTGCGCTGGGCCCTGCCCGGCTGGGCCGGCTCCGTGGACATCCTCCTCATCGCGACCGCCGACGGCTCGGAGCCCGGCCTCGCCCTCCTCGCCGAGCAGGCGTACCGCCGCGGCTGCACCGTGGTCGCCGTCGCCCCCACCCGCTCCCCGCTGCGGGAAGCGGTGGACGGCGTGCACGGTCTGGTCGTCCCGATGGCGGCCGCCCCGCACGGCGAGTACGACGCGGAGACCTCGGCCGCCGGCCCCGGCACCCTGTGGGCGCTGCTCACCCCACTGCTCGCGCTCCTCGACCGGGTCGGTCTGGTCACCGCGACCCCCGAGGACCTGCAGAAGGTGGCCGACCGCCTGGACCGCACCGCGGAACGCTGCGGCCCGGCCATCGCCACGTACAGCAACCCGGCCAAGACGCTCGCCGCCGAGCTGGCCGACAGCCTGCCGCTGCTGTGGACGGAGGGCGAGGCGGCGGGCCCGGTAGGCCGCCGCTTCGCCGCCGTACTGTCCGAGCTCGCGGGCCGCCCCGCCCTCGCCGCACAACTCCCGGAGGCGCTGCCCTCGCACGGCACCCTGCTCGCGGGGGACTTCGCGGCCGGCGCGGACCCGGACGACTTCTTCCGGGACCGGGTGGAGGAGGGAGAGACCCTCAGAGCCAGGGTCGTCCTGCTGCGGGACCGCCCGACGGGCGGCCTGAGCGCCTACCCGGCGGCAAGGGAACTGGCCCTCGGCCACGACACCCCGATCAGCGAACTGGAACCGGACGAGGGCAGCGAACTGGAGACCCTGGCCGAACTGCTCGCGATCACGGACTTCGCAGCGGTGTACCTCTCGCTGGCCTCAACCCCCACCTGACAAAGGCGCACCCCTGCATGGCGCGCCCCACCACCGCACGACGACGCCCCAAGCCACACCCGCCGCTCACCGCTCACCGCGCACCGCACGACCCCGAGGACGACTCCATGGACCGGCTGTCCAACACCGTGCGCCCCTACGCCTGGGGCTCGACCACGGCCATCCCCGCCCTGCTCGGCACCGCCCCCACCGGCGAACCGCAGGCCGAGATGTGGATGGGCGCCCACCCAGGAGCCCCCTCCCGCATAGCCCGCCCCAACAGCACCGCGCCCACCACAGCCACCATCGCGGCGGAACGCCCCCTCACCGAGGTCATCGCCGCCGACCCCGAAGGCGAACTCGGCGCGGCCACCGTCGCCAGGTTCGGCCCCCGCCTCCCCTTCCTCCTCAAGCTGCTCGCGGCCGGCTCCCCCCTCTCCCTCCAGGTCCACCCCGACCTGGACCAGGCCCGCAAGGGCTACGCGGACGAGGAGGCCCGGGGCATCCCGATCGACGCCCCCCACCGCACGTACAAGGACGCGAACCACAAGCCCGAACTCATCTGCGCCCTCACCCCCTTCGACGGCCTCTGCGGCTTCCGCAGGCCCACCGAGGCGGCCGACGCCATGGAGGCCCTCGGCGTCGACTCCCTGAAGCCGTACGTCGACCTCCTGCGCGCCCACCCCGAGGAGGCCGCCCTCCGCGAGGTGCTCACGGCGATCCTCGGCGCCGACCCGGCGGAGATGGCCGACACGGTCGCCGAGGCGGCGGCCGCCTGCGAACGCCTCGGCGGCGCCCACGCCCCGTACGCCCGCATCGCCCACAACTACCCCGGCGACCCCGGCATCCTCGCGGCGATGCTGCTGAACTACGTCCAACTCCAGCCCGGCGAGGCCCTGTTCCTGGGCGCCGGCGTCCCGCACGCCTACCTCGACGGCCTCGGCGTCGAGATCATGGCCAACTCGGACAACGTGCTGCGCTGCGGCCTCACCCCCAAGCACATCGACGTCCCCGAACTCCTGCGCATCGTCCGCTTCGAGGCCACTGAACCCGGCGTGCTGCGCCCCGAGGCGTCACCCTCCGGCGAGGAGCGGTACGAGACACCCGTCGACGAGTTCGCCCTGTCCCGCTACACCCTCGCGTCCGGGGCCTCGCCTGCCGGACTGACCGCCCCCACCCCCCAGATCCTCCTTTGCACGGCGGGGACCGTCCGGGTGGGCGAACTCGACCTGACCCCCGGGCAGTCCGTCTACGTACCGGCCGCCGAGGCGGTGGAAGCCACAGGATCGGGCACACTCTTCCGTGCCACGGTGGCGGCCGGAACGGTCCGAGCGGCCTGAAACCACATCCCTCCTCCGTGGCTGCAACAATGTGCCGCCGCAGCGCGGCACCACCTGCCGTACACCGAGGAAGGGACACCACGCACTCATGAGCGCGTCCGGCGGAACCAAGGCGATCGTGGCGGCACTGGTCGCCAACCTCTCGATCGCCGTGGCCAAATTCGTAGCGTTCCTCTTCAGTGGGTCCTCGTCGATGCTCGCGGAGAGCGTCCACTCGCTCGCCGACTCGGGCAATCAGGGCCTCCTGCTGCTCGGCGGCAAGAAGGCCAAACGCGAGGCCACTCCGCAACACCCGTTCGGCTACGGACGCGAGCGCTACATCTACGCGTTCCTCGTCTCCATCGTCCTCTTCTCCCTCGGCGGGATGTTCGCGCTCTACGAGGGCTACGAGAAGATCAAGCACCCCCACGAGATCACCGCCTGGTACTGGCCGGTCGGGGTTCTGGTCTTCGCGATCATCGCCGAGATCTTCTCCTTCCGTACGGCGATCAAGGAGTCCAACCAGACGCGCGGCGAGCGCTCCTGGACCGAGTTCGTCCGCCGCTCCAAGGCCCCTGAACTCCCGGTCGTCCTCCTGGAGGACCTCGGCGCCCTCGTCGGCCTGATCCTGGCTCTCGGCGGTGTCGGCCTCGCCCTCGCCACCGGCAACGGCGTCTGGGACGGCATCGGCACCGTCTGCATCGGCGTCCTGCTGGTCGTCATCGCGATCGTCCTCGCCGTCGAGACGAAGTCCCTCCTGCTCGGCGAGTCCGCCGGCCTGGAAGAGGTCGAGAAGATCAAGGTGGCCGTCGTCGACGGCGACACCGTCACCGGCATCATCCACATGCGCACCCTCCACCTCGGCCCCGAGGAGCTGCTGGTCGCCGCCAAGATCGCGGTCCAGCACGACGACACCGCCGTCGAGGTCGCCAACGCGATCAACGCCGCCGAGAACCGGATCCGCGAGGCCGTCCCGATCGCCCGGGTCATCTACCTGGAGCCGGACATCTACAACGCGGAAGCGGCAGCGGTCGGCACCAACCCGGGCAAGACCCCCGGCGGCCCGGTCCCGACGGATCCGGAGGCTCCGAAGGATCTCGGCCACTGACCCACCGCACATCGGCCCCGATCGGCCCGGTGACCCCTCACACACGCCCGTCTCCACGAACGGGCTGGGGGTCGCTGGGCCGTTCGGTGTAGATTCGGATACGGAACAGACGTCGCTGCTGATGGCGGTCGACCGGTCCGCGGACGCGAGCCGGGCGAGGGACAGAGGGCCTCCGACGGACTGCACTGCGAACGCGCTCGGGCATTCGTATGTCCGTCGCCGCAGAGTCAGCCCAGACAGCCCACCTCGACCCATCACGAGGAGCAGCCCCGTTATGACGACGGTCACCAACCGCCAGGACTTCAAGGTCGCCGACCTTTCTCTCGCCGCCTTCGGCCGCAAGGAGATCACCCTCGCCGAGCACGAGATGCCCGGCCTGATGTCGATCCGCAAGGAGTTCGCCGCCGCCCAGCCGCTGGCCGGCGCCCGGATCACCGGCTCGCTGCACATGACCGTGCAGACCGCCGTGCTCATCGAGACCCTCGTTGCCCTCGGCGCCGATGTCCGCTGGGCCTCCTGCAACATCTTCTCCACCCAGGACCACGCCGCCGCGGCCATCGCCGTCGGCCCGAACGGCACCCCGGAGGCCCCCGCGGGCGTCCCGGTCTTCGCCTGGAAGGGCGAGACGCTGGAGGAGTACTGGTGGTGCACGGAGCAGGCGCTGACCTGGCCGAACACCCCCACCGGCGGCCCGAACATGATCCTGGACGACGGTGGCGACGCCACCCTCCTCGTCCACAAGGGCGTCGAGTTCGAGAAGGCCGGCGCGGCCCCGGACCCGTCGACGGCGGACAGCGAGGAGTACGCCCACATCCTCACCCTGCTGAACCGCACCCTCGGTGAGGCCCCGCAGAAGTGGACCCAGCTGGCGTCCGAGATCCGCGGCGTGACGGAGGAGACCACCACCGGTGTCCACCGCCTCTACGAGATGCACCGCGACGGCACCCTCCTGTTCCCCGCGATCAATGTGAACGACGCGGTCACCAAGTCGAAGTTCGACAACAAGTACGGCTGCCGCCACTCCCTGATCGACGGCATCAACCGCGCCACCGACGTCCTGATCGGTGGCAAGACCGCCGTCGTCCTCGGCTACGGCGACGTGGGCAAGGGCTGCGCGGAGTCCCTCCGCGGCCAGGGCGCCCGCGTGATCGTCACGGAGATCGACCCGATCTGCGCGCTGCAGGCGGCGATGGACGGCTACCAGGTCGCCACCCTCGACGACGTGGTGGAGCAGGCCGACATCTTCATCACCACGACGGGCAACAAGGACATCATCATGGCCTCGGACATGGCCAAGATGAAGCACCAGGCCATCGTCGGGAACATCGGCCACTTCGACAACGAGATCGACATGGCCGGCCTGGCCGCCGTCGAGGGGATCGTCAAGGACGAGGTCAAGCCCCAGGTCCACACCTGGAAGTTCCCCGACGGCAAGGTCCTCATCGTGCTCTCCGAGGGCCGCCTGCTGAACCTCGGCAACGCGACCGGCCACCCGTCCTTCGTGATGTCGAACTCCTTCGCCGACCAGACCCTGGCGCAGATCGAGCTCTTCACGAAGCCCGCGGAGTACCCGACGGACGTCTACGTGCTGCCCAAGCACCTGGACGAGAAGGTCGCCCGACTCCACCTCGACGCCCTCGGCGTCAAGCTGACGACGCTCCGCCCAGAGCAGGCGGCGTACATCGGCGTCGAGGTCGACGGCCCGTACAAGCCCGACCACTACCGCTACTGATCCGCAGCACCGCGTACCACGCATCACGTAGCAAGCAGCAGCAGCGGCCGGTGGCCAGCAGCTGACGAGACAGGCCCCCGCACCCCCGTGTCGGGGGCTTGTCCCGTCAACGCCCCTGGTTACCGCCCCCGCACAGCCCGAGGAACCCGAAGGACCCCATGCCCCGCGGCAGGTATTCGCTCCACGATCTTCACGATCACACCCCCCTCGGCGAAGAACACTTCCACTGCGCCCCCGGCCCCTCCGGCTGGCGCTACGTCTCCCAGACCACGTCCCCCTCGGGCGACCACCTGGGCTCCGTCGACCTGGCCCTGGACGAACTGGGCCGGCCGATCCGTCTCGAACTCCACTCCGCGAGCTGGCAGGTACGGGGAGCCGCCCTGGAAGGCGTCACCTGGGTCCGTACCGACCCGACCGGCACCGACGCCACCGAAGGCAACGTCCGCGCCCACGCCTTCTCCGGAACCTCCCCCGCGTTCCTCATCGCTCTGACCCGACTTCTCCGCCTCACCCCCGATTCCCCCGAGACCCGCGTCCGCGTGGTCACCTTCACGGACCCGGTCCTCGCGCCGCGTACCGGCGACCAGTCCTGGGCTCTGGTGAACAGTGAAGCGCACGCCACTGACAACGGCCCTCTGATCGTGGACGAATACCAGGTCAGCGCCCTGGACACCGGTGAACGGCACACCGTCCACGTGGCCGGGGACGTCGTCCTCGCGGCCCCGGGCATCGAGCTGGAGCACCTGGAGACACCTCCGTCCCCGCCCCTCTCCCCGCCCGCCGGCTAACCGGGCGGAGCGAACCCCGCCGAGGACCCGCCCGCCCCCTTCTGCTCCTCCGCACCAGAACCAGCACCACCGGCAGACGCGCCGGACCCGCCGGGCGCAACAGCCCCGCCAGGCGCAGCAAATCCGACCGCCCCAGCAACCCCGCCCGCAGATCCCACGGTTGCGCCCGCAGCCTCCGGCGCCCCGCCCACAGGCACCGGTGCGGCCGAGGACGCGCCCCGCCCGCCCGCGAACACCCGCCGGGCATCACGCGCCTGCCGCTCATGAACCACCGCGGCCAGGAACGCCGCAGCCGGAATCCCCTGCGGGGGAGCGATCCCCGTCCGCGAAACAACCTCGTCGGCCAACCGCGCGGCCATCGACCGGCCGACGCCGGCATCCAGCTGGTGCATCCGCGTGAGGTACTGCCGTATCGCGAGCCAGAGTTCGTCCGGCACGGCCGACAGATCCAGTTGCGAGAACCGGCCGACCAGCCACGGCGGAGGCGGCGGCACAGCGACCGACCGCTTGGCCGTCACACGTTCCCGGATGACAAGAGTCCCCGCGAAGACATCACCGAGCCGGCGCCCGCGTGCCGAGACCAGCGACGCGATCGAGGCCACGACCCCGAACGTCATCAGGATCTCCACGGCCCCCATCGCCCCCCGCACGAGCGCGTGCCGGAACCGGATCGGCCCGCCGTCGTCCCGCACCACGCGCAGCCCGCAGGCCAGCTTCCCGAGGGAACGGCCGTGGCTCAGCGTCTCCACCGCGATCGGCCCCCCGATCAGCACCAGCAGGAACAAGGCGACCCCGATGGCCGCGACGGCGGCTTCGTCCAAGGTGACGGAGGCAATGCCCACGACAACCGAGACCAGGATGAAGACGCAGAAGACGACGGCCAGATCGATCGCCGCGGCCAGCGCCCGGCTCGGCAGCCTCGCTGGCCTCAGCTCCAGGACAACGGCGTCCCCGGTCACCAACTCGCTCATCGCGCCCCCACTCTTCCTGACCTTCGCTGCCCCGGCCGGCCCCAGTCTGCCAAGCTGACCCGCAGCGCGCCGCAGTAGTACGGCCCCGTACGCACCCATGCCTGGAGCAACAGCCGCCCATGGACCTCGACGTCTTCGTCACCGCCCACCGCACGGAGTGGGACCGCCTCGACCACCTCCTGCGCCGAGGGCGCCGTCTGACGGGCGCGGAGGCGGACGAGCTCGTCGTCCTCTACCAGCGCACGGCCACCCATCTCTCCCTGATCCGGTCGACCACACCCGACCCGCTGCTCACCACCCGCCTCACCCAGCTCGTGGCCCGCGCCAGAGCGACGGTCACGGGCACCCGCAAGGCCTCCTGGCGCGACGCGGCCCGCTTCCTCACCACGGGATTCCCGGCGGCGGTCTACCGCTCACGCCACTGGTGGGTCCCCACCGCCGTCCTGTCCACGCTAATGGCAGCCCTCCTGGGCTGGTGGATCGGTACGCACCCCGAGGTCCAGGCCGCGATAGCGGCCCCGGACGACCTCCGGGCCATGACCCGCCCCGGCGGGGAGTACGAGACCTACTACTCCAGCCACCCGGCGGCCTCGTTCGCCGCGCAGGTATGGACGAACAACGCCCAGGCCGCCGCGATGTGCCTGGTCCTGGGCGCGTTCCTCTGCCTACCGGTGATCTGGATCCTCTTCCTCAACATGCTCAACCTCGGAGTCGGCATCGGCCTGATGTCCTCCGCAGGCCGCCTGGACGTCTTCCTCGGCCTGGTCCTCCCGCACGGCCTCCTCGAACTGACCGCGGTGTTCGTGGCCGCCGGTACGGGACTCCGCCTCGGCTGGAGGGTGATCGACCCCGGCCCCCTCTCCCGCCGAACCGCCCTCGCCCAGCAGGGCCGCGCCGCACTGGGTATGGCGATCGGCCTGGCCTTGGTGCTGTTCGTCTCCGGCCTGATCGAAGGCTTCGTGACCCCATCAGGCCTGCCGACCTGGGCCCGGATCACCATCGGCATCGTCGCTGAGCTGGCCTTTCTCGCGTACGTCTACATCCTGGGCCGCCGCGCGGTACGAGCCGGCGACACTGGCGACCTCACAGCGGTCGAACGCAGCGCCGAGCTTCCCTCCGCCGCCTGAGCACCGGTGTGCGTTCGCCCCCGCTGAGCTGCTAGTCTCCTCTTCGCCCATAAAAACCGTTGACACGGGAGATGTGGGGGGGTAGATTTAAACGGTTGCCTCGAACTAGACAGGTTCGAGTGAAGCGCATAGTGTCTACTTCGCTCGCGGCGGTAAGTTCGCAAACACCCCGCAGAGCCACCGATTCCCTTTATTCGAATCACGGGCCGTTCATTCGGTCGACGCGCTTCTGATAAAGTCGGATCCGCCGAAAGGCAAGGCCACTCCACAGGCCACCGGAATTCAAATTCGGACCGGAAACGGAACGAAAAAGAGTCTGGTAAAGTTGGAACCGCCGGAAAGGGAAAACGCGAAAGCGAAGGACCTGGAAAGCGAAACTGTACGGCCCGCTTCGACCGGGAATCGGACACGAAAGAGTCTGATAGAGTCGGAAACGCAGGACAGCAAGACAAAGAAACATGAAGGGAAGCGCCCGGAGGGCCCCGGTGAAACGGGACCGAAGGAAGCGTCCGTTCCTTGAGAACTCAACAGCGTGCCAAAAGTCAACGCCAGATATGTTGATACCCCGGCCTGCACTTGGTGTAGGTTGGTGGTTCCTTTGAAAAGTCCTACTGGTTCACTTCGGTGACGGTAGGCGATACACAGCGAGGACGCTGTGAACAACGGGTCTTATTCCGACCGGTTGTTCCGCTCTCGTGATGTGTGCACCCGATTACGGGTAAACATTCACGGAGAGTTTGATCCTGGCTCAGGACGAACGCTGGCGGCGTGCTTAACACATGCAAGTCGAACGATGAAGCCTTTCGGGGTGAATTAGTGGCGAACGGGTGAGTAACACGTGGGCAATCTGCCCTTCACTCTGGGACAAGCCCTGG